>NZ_OZ186847.1:4522500-5102500 GCF_964272855.1 Streptomyces sp. enrichment culture
AGAAGCAGCCACCCTTGAAAGAGTGCGTAATAGCTCACTGGTCTAGTGATTCCGCGCCGACAATGTAGCGGGGCTCAAGCGTACCGCCGAAGTCGTGTCATTGCAGCGTATAGCCCCAACGGGTGCTGTGATGGGTAGGGGAGCGTCGTCTGCCGGGTGAAGCGGCACTGGAAGGTAGTCGTGGACGGTTGACGAGTGAGAATGCAGGCATGAGTAGCGATACAAACGTGAGAAACGTTTGCGCCGATTGACTAAGGGTTCCTGGGTCAAGCTGATCTGCCCAGGGTAAGTCGGGACCTAAGGCGAGGCCGACAGGCGTAGTCGATGGATAACCGGTTGATATTCCGGTACCCGCTGTGAAGCGTCAAACATCGAATCCAGTGATGCTAAGGCCGTGAAGCCGCCCCTGATCTCTTCGGAGTGAGGGGGAGTGGTGGAGCCGCTGACCCAAGTTGGTAGTAGGTGAGTGATGGGGTGACGCAGGAAGGTAGTCCATCCCGGGCGGTGGTTGTCCCGGGGTAAGGGTGTAGCCCGAGTGGTAGGCAAATCCGCCACTCATGCAGGGTGAGACCTGATGCCGAGCCGATTGTGGTGAAGTGGATGATCCTATGCTGTCGAGAAAAGCCTCTAGCGAGTTTCATGGCGGCCCGTACCCTAAACCGACTCAGGTGGTCAGGTAGAGAATACCGAGGCGTTCGGGTGAACTATGGTTAAGGAACTCGGCAAAATGCCCCCGTAACTTCGGGAGAAGGGGGGCCACACCCGGTGATCCGATTTACTCGGTGAGCTGGGGGTGGCCGCAGAGACCAGCGAGAAGCGACTGTTTACTAAAAACACAGGTCCGTGCGAAGCCGTAAGGCGATGTATACGGACTGACGCCTGCCCGGTGCTGGAACGTTAAGGGGACCGGTTAGCTAGGATTCGTCCTGGCGAAGCTGAGAACTTAAGCGCCAGTAAACGGCGGTGGTAACTATAACCATCCTAAGGTAGCGAAATTCCTTGTCGGGTAAGTTCCGACCTGCACGAATGGCGTAACGACTTCTCGACTGTCTCAACCATAGGCCCGGTGAAATTGCACTACGAGTAAAGATGCTCGTTTCGCGCAGCAGGACGGAAAGACCCCGGGACCTTTACTACAGTTTGATATTGGTGTTCGGTTCGGCTTGTGTAGGATAGGTGGGAGACTTTGAAGCGGGCACGCCAGTGTTCGTGGAGTCGTCGTTGAAATACCACTCTGGTCGTGCTGGATGTCTAACCTGGGTCCGTGATCCGGATCAGGGACAGTGTCTGATGGGTAGTTTAACTGGGGCGGTTGCCTCCTAAAGGGTAACGGAGGCGCCCAAAGGTTCCCTCAGCCTGGTTGGCAATCAGGTGTTGAGTGTAAGTGCACAAGGGAGCTTGACTGTGAGACCGACGGGTCGAGCAGGGACGAAAGTCGGGACTAGTGATCCGGCGGTGGCTTGTGGAAGCGCCGTCGCTCAACGGATAAAAGGTACCCCGGGGATAACAGGCTGATCTTCCCCAAGAGTCCATATCGACGGGATGGTTTGGCACCTCGATGTCGGCTCGTCGCATCCTGGGGCTGGAGTCGGTCCCAAGGGTTGGGCTGTTCGCCCATTAAAGCGGTACGCGAGCTGGGTTTAGAACGTCGTGAGACAGTTCGGTCCCTATCCGCTGTGCGCGTAGGAGTCTTGAGAAGGGCTGTCCCTAGTACGAGAGGACCGGGACGGACGAACCTCTGGTGTGCCAGTTGTTCTGCCAAGGGCATGGCTGGTTGGCTACGTTCGGGAGGGATAACCGCTGAAAGCATCTAAGCGGGAAGCCTGCTTCGAGATGAGGACTCCCACCCACTTGATGGGGTAAGGCTCCCAGTAGACGACTGGGTTGATAGGCCGGATATGGAAGCCAGGTAACTGGTGGAGTTGACCGGTACTAATAGGCCGAGGGCTTGTCCTCAGTTGCTCGCGTCCACTGTGTTGGTTCTGAAACCACGAACAGCCGTCGTAGCCGATGTGTTGCGGCTCCGGTTGTCAGTTTCATAGTGTTTCGGTGGTCATAGCGTGAGGGAAACGCCCGGTTACATTCCGAACCCGGAAGCTAAGCCTCACAGCGCCGATGGTACTGCAGGGGGGACCCTGTGGGAGAGTAGGACGCCGCCGAACAATTTTTGGGAAAACCCCCGTGCCATCCGGCACGGGGGTTTTCTGCGTTTCAGGACGGATTTACCAGTCCGGTGTCGTACGCCAGGATCACCGCCTGGATTCGGTCCCTGGAGCCCGTCTTGGCGAGGATGCGGCCCACATGGGTCTTCACTGTCGATTCGGCGAGGTGGAGGCGGGTGGCTATCTCCGTGTTCGTCCAGCCCTTGCCGATGACCGTGAGGATTTCACGTTCGCGGTCGGTGAGGGGGGCCAAACGCGGGTCTTCCGGTTCTCTCTCCGAAGAGGAAGGGCTGCCCGCCGGCAAGTGGTGGACGTAGGCGTCCAGGAGGCGGCGGGTCAGGCTGGGGGCCACCACGGCGTCTCCCGTCGCGACCGCGCGGATTCCGGAGAGCAGGTCTTCCGGCTGGGCGTCCTTGACGAGGAAACCGGAGGCTCCGGCGCGGAGGCCGGCGTAGGCGTATTCGTCGAGGTCGAACGTGGTGAGGATCAGGACGCTGGTGCGGCCGCCGGTGGCGATGATGCGGCGGGTGGCCTCGATGCCGTCCAGGCCGGGCATGCGGACGTCCATGAGGATGACGTCGGGGTGCAGCTCGGCGGTCATCCGGACCGCCTCCGTGCCGTTGGCGGCCTCGCCGAGGACCGTCATGTCGTCCTGGCTCTCCAGGAGCATGCGGAAGCCGAGGCGCTGGAGGGGCTGGTCGTCGGCGATGAGGACGGTGGTCACTGCGCGGGTTCCTCCGAGGGCAGGTGCAGGTGGACGCGCCAGCCGTGTTCGGGTGGCCGGCGTGGGCCGGCCTCAAGTGTGCCGCCGTACAGGGCGGTTCGTTCGCGCATGCCGGGAAGTCCGCGGCCGCCCCCGCTGCTGTGGAGGCCGCCGGTGCCGTGGCCGGTGTCGGTGATGGTGACGGTGGCGGCGCCCTGGCCGTCGTACGACATCACGATCTCGGCTGTGGTGTTGGGGCCCGCGTGTTTGAGGGTGTTGGTGAGGGCTTCCTGGATGACGCGGTAGACGGTGAGCTGCCGGCCCGGGGGGAGGTTCGCGGTGCCGTTGACGGTGGTGTGCACGGGGAGGCCCGCGGCTCGGACGCCGTCTATCAGGGGGGCGAGGTCCGTGAGGGCCGGCTGGGGGGTCAGATCGGCTTCGGGGTGCTGGTGGTCGTCGCGGAGGACGTCGAGGAGGCTTCGGAGATCGGTGAGGGCCTGGCGACTGGTGCCGGCGATGGCGTCCAGGGCCTGGGCGGCGCGTTCCGGGGACTTCGCCGCCGCGTAGCGGCCGCCGTCGGCGAGGCCCGTGATGACGGACAGGTTGTGGCCGATGATGTCGTGCATCTCGCGTGCGATGCGGGCCCGTTCGGCGGCGGTGGCGAGGCGGGCCTGCTGGTCGCGTTCGATCTCCAGGCGGCGGGCGCGGTCCTCCAGGGCCTCGGTGTAGTCGCGGCGGGTGCGGACCGCGACGCCCGCCAGGACGGCCACGGCGATCGACATCAGCGGGGGAACGATCTCCTGGTCCCAGCCGTTCTGTCGGTGCCGGACGGCGATGAGGAGGACGGGGGCGATGTTGAGCAGGGTCGTCCACCACAAGGTGCGCAGGGGCAGCCGCAGGGCGATGTTGTAGACGACGACCAGTTGGAGCATGGCGGCCTGGAGGGCGGCGCCGGTCCAGGCGTTGACGAGGGCGAACGGGACCATCGCCAGCAGGACCGCGACGGGGTGGGTGCGGCGCCAGAGGAGGGGGAGCGAGAAGCCCAGGTTCAGGGTGACGATCAGCCAGTCGGGGGACGCGGTGCCGCGGGCGATGTCGCGCCAGCCGCCGGCCGCGTAGTCCATGAGGGCCGCGGTGACGCAGAAGCCGGTCAGGTGGAGGTCCCACGCCGACGGGTGGCGCCGGTCGAAGGCGCGCACCCGGGCGATCAGGCGTTGGACGTGCTGGGTCAGGGGCTCCGGAGTGGCGGCCTGCTGCGGCATGACGTCCATGGTGCTCGGTGTGGGGCTCATACGTCCCGTCGCTTGAGGAAGAAAGCCGCGGCGGTGAGGACGGCGGCCGTCCAGAGGAACAGGGCCAGGAGGGCGGAGCCCGGGCTTGTCATGCCGGGGGCCGGGTCGGCGTGCGTGAGGGTTTCGAGGGCCTTGCCGGGGAAGTAGCGGACCGCGTCGTCGACGATGTCGTACGGGAGCATCCTCAGGACCTCCGGGAGGATCATGACGACGCCGATCAGGACGCCGACGCTGGTCGGTACGGAGCGGATCAGGGCGCCGATGCCGACGGCGAGGACGGCGATGAGGGCGAGGCCGGCGGCGTTGCCGACGAGGGCGCGCAGGACGCCCGGGTCGCCGAGGGAGGCCTCCTTGTCGGTGCCGGTGAGGAAGGTCTGGACGAGGGGGAAGGTGACGAGGTTGGTGGCGAGCGCGGTGAGGAAGCCGACCGTGCCGAGGATGGCCGCCTTGGACCACAGGACGGGCAGGCGGGCCGGGACGGCGGCCATCGTGGAGCGGATCAGGCCGGTGGAGTGTTCCTCGGCGGTGCTGAGGATGCCGAGGACGCCGACGATGATCTGGCTGAACTGCATACCGAGGAGGACCAGGAGGACGGTGTCCAGCTCCGTGGCGTCGCCGGACTCGTAGGCGCTGCCGATGGCGATGCCCGTGCCGAGGGTCAGTACGGGGATCAGGGCGAGGTTGAACCAGGTGGAGCGGAGCGTCCACAGCTTGTGCCATTCGGCGTGCAGGACGCGGACCGGGGTGACTGCCAGGGTGGTCATGCCGTGGCTCCTTCGAGGGTCGCGGCGTACTCCACCGCGTCGCGGGTGAGGTCCATGAAAGCCTCCTCCAGGGAGGCGGCGCGCGGGGTGAGTTCGAACAGGGGGATGCCGTGGGCGGCGGCGGTGCGGCCGATGTGTTCGGCGTCGGTGCCGCGGACGTGGAGGGTGCCGGGGGTGTCGCCGGTGATGTCGACGCCGGGTGCGGAGAGCAGGCGTGTCAGGGCGGGGGCGTCGGGGGTGACGACCTTGACCGTGCCGGCTCCGGACTGCCGTACGAACTCCGTGACGGTGGTGTCGGCGAGGAGGCGGCCGCGGCCGATGATGACCAGGTGCTCCGCGGTCAGGGCCATCTCGCTCATCAGGTGGGAGGAGACGAGGACCGTACGGCCTTCGGCGGCCAGGGACTTGAGGAGGTTGCGGACCCAGAGAACGCCTTCGGGGTCAAGGCCGTTCACGGGTTCGTCCAGGATGAGCACGGCCGGGTCGCCGAGCAGGGCGGCGGCGATGCCGAGGCGTTGGCCCATGCCGAGGGAGAAGCCCTTGACGCGGCGGTGGGCGACGTCGGTGAGGCCGGTGAGCTCCAGGACCTGGGTGACGCGGCTGCGGGGGATGCCGTGGGTGTGGGCCAGTGCCATGAGGTGGTGGTGGGCGGTGCGGCCGGGGTGCACCGAGCGGGCCTCCAGGAGGGCGCCGACCTGGGTGAGGGGCGCGCGGTGGGCGGCGTACGGGCGGCCGTCGATGGTGGCGTGGCCGCGGGTGGGGGCGTCCAGGCCGAGGAGCATGCGCATGGTGGTGGACTTGCCGGCGCCGTTGGGGCCGAGGAAGCCGGTGACGGTGCCCGGCCGGACGGTGAAGGTGAGGTCGGAGACGACGGTCCTGTCGCCGTAGCGCTTGGTGAGTTCGTGGGCGGTAATCATGCTTCGATGCTGGTCCGCGCGGGGGCGGCGGGCGTCGGACCGCGGGCGGTATTACGGGTGAGGGGTGTAGTACCCGGGTACTACCGTGGCCCGCATGGGTTCTGCCATCGACAGTGAGACCGGCACCGGCGACGTCGGCGAGACGTTCGTGGTGCGCGTGGTGCGTGCCGAGGAGTGGGCGGCGGCGAAGGAGCTGCGGCTGGCCGCGCTGCGTGATCCGGTCGCTCACCTGGCCTTCCTGGAGACGTACGAGGTCGCCGCGGAGCGCCCCGACGCCTTTTGGCAGGAGCGCACGGCGGGGGCGGCCGAGGGGTCGGACCGGGCGCGGCAGATCATCGCCGAGGCGCCGGACGGGGAGTGGGCCGGGACGCTGACCGTGCTGGTCGAGGAGGCCGGGACGACCGACTGGGCGGGGTTCCCGGTCGAACACCGGCAGGGGCATGTCGTCGGGGTGTTCGTACGGCCCGAGTACCGCGGGCGCGGGCTGACCGAGCGGATCTTCGACGCGGCGCTGGCCTGGTCGTGGGAGACCGGTCTGGAGCGGGTGCGGCTCATCGTGCACGAGGACAACGAGCGGGCGCAGGGCCTCTACCGCAAGGTGGGGTTCGCGCCGAGCGGGGTGGTCGTGCCGCTGGAGGGGCGGGAGGACGAGCGGGAGCTGGAGTTCGTCGTCGAGAGGGGCGCCGCCTGACTGACGCTTCAGACGGGCAGCTCGTCCTGTGGCCAGCGGGCGCGGGCCTGTTCGCGGGAGCGGAGCAGGGCGAGCGTCGGCAGGCCGCGGTCCGGGCCGGTGGCCAGGAGCTCCGGAAGCTGGGGGAGCGGGGCCACTGCCGCGATGTCGTCCAGGACGAGGGTCAGTGGTGGGTCGAGCCGACCGGGGGATGACCGTTCGGCCATGCGCCGGCCGTGCTCGACCACGCTTGAGACGAGGGCCGTCAGGAGGGGCATCGCGCCGGGGTCCGTCCTGGGGTCCTCGATGGATTCACCCACCACATAAAGCGTTCCCCCTTCCGCGATGAAGGAATCCAAGGCAAGCGCGTCTGTTCGGTTTGGAGTGCATGCCTCGCGCACGTTGACCGTGGACAGCACGGACAGTGCCCGGCCGATCAGCTCCTGGGCCATGTCCCGTCGCTCGGGGTGCGCGGTGAGCGCGGACTCCAGCTCGCCGGCGGCGCCGGGCGCGGCCTTGGGGTGGGTGCGGAGGGTGCGGACCGCGTCCTGGAGCTGGCTGCCCTGGGCCCAGCGGTGGACGTGCCGGATGGTGCGGCCGTCCACCGCGGCGGCGTGCAGATAACTGCGCAGGAGTGTCTCGGCCGTGTCGGCGACCGCCTGGTCGATCCTCGCGGTGGGGCGGACGGGGGCGAGCAGGGCCGCCGCCCGATGGACCGCCGTCTGCTTGGTCTCGCAGCCCGCCGTCGGGGACCAGTGGAGGCGGGACGGGGTGTCGCAGAGGTGATGGGGGTCGTAGAGGAGGGCCGGGCCGAGTTTGGCGCGGGCGTCCTTGGTGTCGGACCAGACGGCCGGGTTGGAGGTGACGACCAGGGCGGGGCCCTCGGCGTCGCGTACCGCTTGGGCGGCGGTGGCGTGGCGGACCTCGCGGGTGGCGAGGAGGAGGCGGTCCCAGGCGGGGCCGGGCGGTTCGGTCGGCTGGCCGTGGCCGTGGCCGTTCCCGTACCCGTGCGGGGCCGGCATGGTCGATGCGTCGAACCCGGCCGGCTGAGTCGGCGGAGCCTGATTCAAAGGCGTCTGATTCAACGGCGTCTGATTCATAGACGCCTGGTTCATAGACGCCTGTTCCAGCGACGCCTGATCCAATGGCGTGGAGGCCGGTGCAGGGGCCGGGGCCGGCGCCGGGGTGGGAGCGGACGTGGGTGCCGGTGCCGGGACGGCGGTGGGCTCCGGCTCCCTGCGGGGTGTGGGGACCTCGTAGCGGCTGTCCTCCAGGGGCGCGGGCGTCGGCTTGGCCCGGCGTCTCGCGCGGCCCGCGCGCCAGCGGGCGATCGTGCTCATGACGAACACGGTCAGCACGAGCAGCACCATCAGCTGCCCGATGAACAGCCCCCAGAACAGCCCGTACCCGGAGAGCTGCCCGGCCGGGGTGTCCGGCCAGGCGCCCGGGATGTCGTGCGGCTGGGCGATGAGGCTGCGCATGGCCAGGGGCGTACGGGCGAAGGTGACGCCCTGCGGCCAGGCGCCGTGGGCGAACAGCGCGGCGAGCCCGGTGGCCGTCCAGACCAGCAGGGTCATGCCGAGCAGGAACGCGAGTATGCCGATCAGCAGGCCGTCGGGGATGCCGCCCTGGGCGTTCTGACGGCGGTGGTGGTCGTTCCGTGCCATGTCAGGCCACCGTGGACTCGGAGTCGCCGAGGTGGTGTTCCACGAAGGCCGCGGCCCGTTCCTCGGCTTCCATCTCGGCGGCGCGCAGGGCGTCGTCGTCGAGGAAGTCGGCGGAGGACTCGGTCATCGCGCGGTCGGTGAAGACCAGGGGGCGTTCGGTCTCGGTGACCAGGTGTTTGACGACCTGGACGTTGCCGTTGACGTCCCAGACGGCGATGCCGGGGGTGAGGGTCGGGATGATCTCGACGGCCCAGCGGGGCAGGCCGAGGACGCGGCCGGTCGCCCGCGCCTCGTCGGCTTTCTGGGCGTAGATCGTCCTGGTCGACGCCATCTTCAGGATCGCCGCGGCCTCCTTCGCGGCCGCCCCGTCGACGACGTCGGACAGGTGGTGGACGACGGCCACGAACGACAGACCCAGTCGGCGGCCGAACTTCAGCAGCCGTTGGAACAGCTGGGCGACGAACGGGCTGTTGATGATGTGCCAGGCCTCCTCGACCAGGAAGATGCGTTTCTTCCGGTCGGGGCGGATCCAGGTGTGCTCCAGCCAGACGCCGACGATCGCCATGAGGATGGGCATGGCGATGGAGTTGCGGTCGATGTGGGACAGGTCGAAGACGATCAGCGGGGCGTCCAGGTCGATTCCGACCGTCGTCGGGCCGTCGAACATGCCGCGCAGGTCACCGTCGACGAGCCGGTCCAGCACCAGCGCCACGTCCAGGCCCCACGCCCGCACGTCGTCTATGTCGACGTTCATCGCCTCCGCCGACTCCGGCTCGGGGTGCCGCAGCTGCTCGACGATGTCGGACAGGACGGGCTGGCGTTCGACGATGGTCTCGTTGACGTAGGCGTGCGCGACCTTCAGGGCGAAGCCGGAGCGCTCGTCGAGGCCGTGGCCCATGGCGACCTCGATGATGGTCCGCAGCAGCGCGAGCTGACCGGTCGTGGTGATCGCCGGGTCGAGGGGGTTGAGCCGGATGCCGTGGTCGAGGGCGGCCATCGGGTCCAGCCGGATGGGGGTTATCCCCAGCTCCTGCGCGATGAGGTTCCATTCGCCGACGCCGTCCTCGCCCTGGGCGTCGAGGACGACGACCTGGCGGTCACGGAAGCGCAGCTGGCGCAGGACGTACGTCTTCTCCAGCGCCGACTTGCCGTTGCCGGACTCGCCGAGGACGAGCCAGTGCGGGGCGGGGAGCTGCTGGCCGTACAGCTGGAAGGGGTCGTAGATGTACCCCTTCCCGGAGTAGACCTCGCGGCCGATGATGACGCCCGAGTCGCCGAGGCCGGGCGCGGCGGTCGGCAGGTAGACGGCCTGGGCCTGGCCCGTGGAGGTGCGGACCGGCAGGCGGGTCGTCTCGACCTTCCCGAAGAGGAAGGACGTGAAGGCGTCGGTGAGGACGGACAGCGGGTCCCGCATCAGGTCCTACCTCCGGATGCCGGTGGCGAAGGGCAGAGTGTTCACAAAGGCGCGGTGATGCTCGCGGTCGCACCATTCCAGTTTCAGATACGACTTTCCGGCCGATGCCCTTATCGTCCGCTTGTCGCGGGCCAGGGACTCCGGATTGCGTGAGGAGACGGTGATGTAGCCGACGAGATTCACTCCGGCGGCGCCGCTGGCGAGGTCCTCGCCGCGCTGGTCCAGGCGGTTGTGGGCGGCGATGTCGCGCGGGTCGACCGTGCGGTTCATCTTGGCGGCGCGGGACGCCTCCGCCTCGTCGTTGGTCTTCTCGGTGAGCATGCGTTCGATGGCGACCTCGGTGGGTTCGAGGTCCATCGTCACCGCCACGGTCCGGATGACGTCCGGGGTGTGGACGAGGAGCGGGGCCAGGAAGTTGACGCCGACGGGCGTCATCGGCCACTCCTTCACCCAGGCCGTGGCGTGGCACCAGGGGGCGCGGGTGGAGGACTCGCGGGTCTTCGCCTGGAGGAAGGTCGGCTCCATGGCGTCCAGCTCGGCCGGCCAGGCGTTGCGCTTCGTCATCGCCTGGATGTGGTCGATCGGGTGGTCCGGGTCGTACATGGAGTGGATGAGGGAGGCGAGCCGGCCCTGCCCGAGCGGCTGCCGCACGCGGATGTCCGCCTCCTGGAGCCGGGAGCAGATGTCCGTCAGCTCACGCGCCATGACGACGGCGAGCCCCGCGTCCCGGTCGACCTTGCCGCCGTGCGGGCGGGCCGCGCGGGCCATCGCGTGGGCCTCGGCGGCCAGTTCACGGGTGTAGTGCATGCAGGCGACGAGATACGCGCGGTGCTGCTCGCTGCTGGTCGACACCATCGACTGGAGCTGTTCGTACGACTGCTGCAGCCACGGCGGCGCCTTGTCGTCGCCGCGGACGGCGACGTCCTTGGCGTGGGCGTCCGGGTCGGCGGGGAGGGTGCGGGCCAGCATCTGCAGGCGGGTGACGAAGCCGTCGCCGTTCGCGACGTGCTTGAGGAGGGTGCCGAACCGGTCGACCAGGGCCTCCTGGTCCTCCGAGTCGCGCAGGCCCACGCCGGGGCCCTCGATCTCGATGCAGGCGGTGACCGTCTTGCGGTCCGCGTGCAGCAGTACGGCGATCTCGTCGGGCCCGAAGGGCGCGGACAGCCAGGTGATGCGGCCGATGCCGGGCGGCGGCCCGACCTCGACCTCCCGCCCGTCGAGCCGGGTGCCGGCCTCGACGGCGCCGGAGCGGTAGGTGGCGCCGGAGCGGAGGGTGCGCTTGTAGCTGCGGTTGATCTCGAACCACTTGTAGAACGTGCGGTGCTTGTACGGCACGTAGACCGCCGCCAGCGCGAGCAGCGGGAAGCCCATGAGCAGCACGATCCGGAGGGACAGGACCGGAACGAGGAGCCCGCACATCATGCCGAGGAACGCGCCCGCGATGATCAGCGCGATCTCGCCGGTCTCGCGGTTGCGGCCGACGATCGCGTTCGGCCGGGCGCGGCCGATCAGATATGTACGGCGGGGCGTGACCGGATGGGACAGATGGGACTCGGTCGTCAACGCCCTTCACCTCCCGTGCGGTTGGTACTGCTGTTGCGGGTGTTGCTGGCGTGAGGCGTGCTCACCGGGCTCGACGAGCGCGGCGGGGGTGCGGCGGAGGGGACAGATCCGCCACCGGTCGAGGTGCGCGAGCTGTGCGCGGCGACGCCGCCGGACGCGGTGTTGGCCGGGCGGGGGGAGCTGCTGCTCGCGCCCTGGCCGCCGTTGTTGTCCGCGCGGGAGCTGTGCGTCTTGATGCCCTGGGCGACGAGCGTCGCCGGGCTGCTGATGACGGCCGCAGCCTTGCCCTCGGCGCCGCGCATGATGCGGTTGTTGCGGGAGCCGGCGATCTCGTCGCCGAAGCCCGGGACGAAGCGGTAGATCATCGCCGAGGCGAAGATGGCGAGCAGGATGATCGCGAGGCCGGAGACGACCGCGGAGAAGGCGTCGGGGCCGTCGTCGGCGGAGAGCGCGCCGGCGAGGCCGAGGACGATCACGATGACGGGCTTCACGAGAATGACCGCGATCATGATGCCCGCCCAGCGGCGGACGTGGCCCCACAGGTTCTTGTCGACCAGGCCGGCGTAGACGACCGTGCCGAGCAGGGCGCCGACGTAGAGCAGGGCTGCGCGGATCACGAGCTCCAGCCAGAGCACGCCCGCGGCGAGGATGCTGACCAGGGAGACCACGATCAGCATGATCGGGCCGCCGCCGATGTCGTCGCCCTTCTCCAGGGCGCCCGAGAAGTTGCCGAAGAACGTGTCCGTCTGATCGCCGGTCGTCTTCGCCAGGACCTCCGTGATGCCGTCCGTCGCCGAGACGACGGTGTACAGGATCAGGGGGGTGAATGCGGAGGCGAGGACGGTGAGCCAGAGGAAGCCGATGGCCTCGGAGATGGCGGTGGTGAGGGGGACGCCGCGCACCGCCCGCTTGGCCACGGCCAGCAGCCAGAGGAGCAGGGTGAGGATCGTCGACGCCGCGAAGACCACCGCGTACTGCTGGAGGAACTTCGGGTTCGTGAAGTCGACGTTCGCGGTCTCCTTGACGGCCTCGCTGAGCTTGTCGATCGTCCAGGACGCGGCGTCGGCACAGCCTTGGGCGAGGGAGGAGAGGGGGTCGAGGGTGGAGGTGGGGTCGAGGGTGGGGGAGTTGCCGGTGCGGCTGGAGCCGGCTCCGTCGCCGCGTTCGCAATATTCCTTGGCGGGCCCGGCGATCAGTGAGCAGGGATCGTCGCTGTTGGACGGAGTAGGTGAGGGGGAAGCCGTCGGCGTCGCTGTGGGGGAAGGCGTGGGCGCGGCGAGGGCACGGGTGGCCAGCAGCACGGCGGTTGCCTGAACGGTGGCTACCAAGCCGGTGAGCTTGAGGAGGCGGTGCCGGCTACCGGGCATACGTGAACCCTCCGAACTCGTTGACCGCCTTGCCGATCTCGTCGGCACCTGAAACGGGGTTGTCACCGGCCACGGGGGTCGGTCCGGTCTTCTGGGAGGTCTCCAGCACCTTCCAGTCGCCGCTCCAGCGCAGCTTCATGGTCACGGTGAACCAGCTGTTCGTCACGGGGCTGGTGGAACTCTCGCCGGCCAGTCCGAAGAGGCTGTTGCACCACACTTCGACTGTCGCGGCGTCGTTGCCGAAGGACGTGACCTTGGTGCCCGCGGGCAAGGTGCGGTTGACGAAGGTGTTGCCCTCCGGCGCCTTGCCGTCCTGCGTCAGACCGATCTTCTTCAGGAAGTCCGCCGAGTAGTCGGCGTCGAAGCCCGACTGGAGCCGGCCGACCGCACTGGGGTCCGCGATGGTCTGCACGATCTCGTGCCGTCTGGCGGTGCTGAACATACCGTCGGAGCCAAGAGCGGCCGCATAGTTCGCAGCAGCGCTCTGTGCCCCCTGCTCGTCCTGGGCGAACCCCGTCGGGATCCCGCCCGCCTTCGTCGTCACAGGGCGCTCCCCGCTGGCGGCCGTAGACGCCGACTGGGGTTTTTCCGCGCCCTCCGCGCCGGCGGGGGACTCCTCGTCGCCTCTGTTCGCGAAGGCGATCGCCGCGATGAGGAGGACGACGACGCCGACGACGGTGACCAGGCTGCGGGAGGACGAGCGGCCGCTGCGGCGGGCGCCGCCGTAGGGGTCCGCCTCGGGGAGGCGGGTGCGGGTGTGGCCGGTGCCGCCGTAGCCGCCGGAGTCCGGCGCCCCGTGCTCGTCTCCGAGACTCATGCCGCGTCCGCCCCCTCGACGTCGTAGCGGAAACCCTCGTACTGATTGAACGCGTAGATGTACGACGGTAGCCGTGCTGGTTCCCGCGCGGGCGCGGTGTGGTGACTCGACATCAGGGAGACGCAACCTCAGCCGGTGGGCACGACGGGCGGGTGGGGGTAGGGGTACCGGGCGTGCCCGGAGCGGACTGGGCACGCCCGAGGCGGGCGGCGGCGGGCCGGGCTACACGGCCATGCCGTACACGATGGTGAAGAGCGTGCCGAGGGATCCGATGATGAAGACGCCCGTGAGACCGGCGATGATGAGGCCCTTGCCCTGTTCCGCGCTGAAGGTGTCGCGGAGCGCGGTCGCGCCGATGCGCTGTTTGGCGGCGCCCCAGATGGCGATGCCGAGACAGATGAGGATGGCGACCGCCATCACCACCTCGATCATCACCTTGGCCTCGTTGCCCAGGCTGCCGAAGGGGCCCCAGTCCGGAGCGATCCCGCCGATAATGGTGTTGATGTCTCCCTCGTCGGCCGCAAAGAGCATTTAAGTCACCGCCCCTGTTGGGTAGTTCCGCAGTCCCCTGCGGTGCGCAGAGGTCAGGCCTCATTCTCGCCGACAATGCCGCGCTCGTATGTCGACTTGGCGTCATTGCTTGGCGGGTTTCGTACGAATACCTCGTATGGTCACTCTGTGTATCACGAGCGGTAACGCCGGGCAATGAAGCGGGTGCGAAACCTGGGGTGTGGTTCCGTCGTTATGTCACTTTTGGTGTCCACGCCGGTTTCTGACAGACCGACGGGTCGCCTCTCCGAGTCGTTCGAGTCGTCCGAGTGAAGGCTAGTGGAGGCTGGGGGAGGCTATCGGGGTCGCAGGCCGTGCAGCAGGTGGTGGACCAGCTCGTCGACGCCGGCCAGGGCGGCCTCGGGCGGGAGGTGACCGGTGGCGGTGAAGCTGGCGACGCCGTGCAGGCTGGCGCCGGCCAGGAGGACGATGTGCTCGGGGTCGCCCGGGACGATCTCGCCGCGTTCCTGGGCGTCCGTGATGATCCGGAAGAAGGGTTCCTTCGTGCGGGCGATGGCGGTGGCCAGCCCCTGGGGAATGTCCGGATCGTGTTTGCGGGCGTACATCAGCTCCAGCAGTGCCGGGTTGTCGACGGTGAAGCCGAGGTAGGCGCGGGCGAGCGCGGTGAGCCGGGGTTCGAGCGGCAGGTCCGGGTCGTCGGCGGCGTCCATCGCCTGGGTCATGCGCTGGAAGCCGTTGAGGGCGAGTGCGTCGAGCAGGGCCTGCTTGTCCTTGAAGTGCCGGCCGGGTGCGGCGTGGCTGACGCCGAGTTCGCGGGCGAGTTCGCGGAGGGAGACGGTGGCGGCGCCCTTCTGGCGGAGGGTGCGTTCGGCGGCGGAGAGCAGGGCGGAGCGGAGGTCTCCGTGGTGGTAGGGGCGGGTGCTGCTCTCGGGGTGGGACATGAGGGTCATCGTATCTCGATGTTGTCGCTGACAGCTTTGTTGTCGCCATCACCATTGTTGTCATTGACAGCATTGTTGTCGGTGCCTACTTTGGGGTCATGGCTACTACGAGCAAGCCGGCCCGGCCGGCCAAGTGGAACGCGAGCCGACTGCCCGACCTCACCGGGCGGACGGTGGTCGTCACCGGCGCGAACAGCGGTATCGGGCGGATCGCGGCGCAGGAGCTGGCGCGGGCGGGGGCGCATGTCGTCTACGCCGTACGCGACGAGGAGCGCGGGCGCGCGGCCGCGGCGGAGGCGCGCGGCAGTACGGAGGTGCGGCGGCTGGACCTCGCGGACCTGGCGTCCGTGCGGGAGTTCGCGAAGGCGTGGGAAGGGCGCCCGCTGGACCTGCTGATCAACAACGCCGGCGTGATGATGCTGCCGCAGCGGCAGACGCGGGACGGCTTCGAGATGCAGTTCGGCACGAACCACCTGGGGCACTTCGCGCTGACCAACCTGCTGCTGCCGTACATCACCGACCGGGTGGTCACGGTCGCGTCCGGCGCCCACCGCTGGCCCGGCGCGGCGATCCACTTCGACGACCTGAACCTGACGGCCGGCTACAACCCGCAGCGCGCCTACGCCCAGTCCAAGCTGGCCAACCTGCTCTTCACGCTGGAACTCCAGCGCCGCCTCACGGAGGCCGGCTCCACCGTCCGCGCGCTGGCCGCCCACCCCGGGTACGCGGCCACCAACCTCCAGAGCCACGCCGGGAACCCACTGTCCAGGGCCCTCATGCAGGTCGCCAACCGCCTCGTCGCCCAGACCGACCGAGCGGGCGCCCTGCCCACGCTGTACGCGGCGGTGGCGGACCTCCCCGGCGCGAGCTACGTCGGCCCCGACGGACTCGCGGAGATGCGGGGCGCGCCGGCGCTGGTGGGGCGGACGGCGGCGGCGAGTGATCCGGTGGCGGCGCGGCGGCTGTGGGATGTGTCGGAGGAGATGACGGGGGTGACGTTCGCGGTGAAGGCGGGGTGAGCCGGGCGGCTCTGCAGGCCTGGTCGGTCTTCAGGGCCGCCCTTCGCCGCGCACCGGGTCGTCGATGTCGATGGCTCGGCCAGGGGTGACGCGGCCGAAGAAACCATCGGATCCGTAGCAGCCCTCTCCCGCCCACAGCACGTCACCGGTGGGCAGCTCATGCGCTGTCAGTCCGTCGACGTGTGAGATCAGGTCGGGTTCCCCGGACAGCAGCTGGTCGACGTCGAAGGCCCCTCCGACGCGGAGTCCTGTGGGTTCCTCCGGAGTGACCAGTACCTCGAACGCCCTGCCGTCGGGGAAGTAGAGCCCATCCGCGGCAGGCAGCCCGTACTCCTGCCACAGCCGTTCGATCGTGGACCTACCGTGCCGCATTCAGGTCACTCCCCTCCGACGCGAAACGATTGTCGCCGAGTTGCCGAGTTGCCGAGTTGCCGAGTTGCCGAGTTGCCGAGTTGCCGAGTTGCCGAGTCGCCGGCACGCCGTCCGGCCGGAAGCCGAGCGAGGAGCCCGCGGCCGTGACGGACACCGTGGACGGGAACTCAGTGCCGGGTGCGCTTCGTGGCAACTGGCGTGTGTGGCATGGTCATTTCCCGTGGACGCACTCAGAGACCGGGATCCCGCGCAGATAGGCCCCTACACGCTGCTCGCCCGGCTGGGGGCCGGGGGGATGGGGCAGGTCTATCTGGGGCGGTCGCCTGGTGGGCGGCTGGTGGCGATCAAGGTGATCCGGGATGAGATCACCGATCATCCGGAGGCTCTCGCGCGGTTCCGGCGGGAGGTGGAGACCGCGCGGGCGGTGCGGAGTGCGTTCACCGCGAATCTGATCGACGCCTCGTTGGAGGCCGCGCCGTACTGGCTGGTGACCGAGTACGTCTCCGGGCCGACACTCGCCAAGGCCGTGGCGGCGCGTGGTGCTCTGCCCGCCGAGACCTGCCGGGCACTGTTCGCCGCGCTGGCGGAAGGGCTCGCGGCCGTGCACGCGCACGGCGTCACGCACCGGGACCTCAAGCCGCAGAACGTCATCCTCGCGGCGCAAGGACCGCAGCTGATCGACTTCGGTATCGCGCGTGCCGCGGGCCAGGCGGTGCTGACGGAGGCGGGGTTCTCGGCGGGTACCCCTGGCTTCACCGCGCCGGAGGTTCTGCTGCACAACCAGGTCGGTCCGGCCGCCGACGTGTTCGCGCTCGGTGCGACGATCGCGTACGCCGCGACCGGGCGGCCGCCCTTCGGGGCGGGGGCACCCGCCGGGGTGAGTTATCGAGCTGTGCACGAGGCCGTCGATCTGGACGGTGTAGAGGCGGAGTTGGCGCAGCTCGTCGAGGCGGCTGTGACCAAGGACCCGACGGAGCGGCCGGGGCTGGCCGAGTTGATCGCCCGGTGTGGCGTGCGGTCGGCTCTCGTCGAGGACCCTTTCTACGCCGGGCTCGCCGCGTTGGTTGAGGCGGTGCCCCAGACACCGGCGTCCCCTTCGCGGAACGTGCCGCCGCTGCCGTCCGGCCCGCCCGCGGCGCCGCACGAGCTGCCGACGGCGTCCTCCGCGCCCGTGCACGGCTACACCCCCACCCAGGTCGTGCGGCCCGCTCCGGTCGCACGGCGGCGCACCGCGCCCTGGCTGATCGCGGCAGCGGTGGGCCTGGTGGTGGGCGTGGGGACGGCGACCACGCTCGTCCTGCTGCCTGAGGACGAAGGCGGCGGGAAGGAGCGGAACGCGTCGACTGCTTCGCCCGGCGCCACCTCGTCGGCACCCACTGCGCCCGCGCGGCAGGAGCCGCAGGTCCAGCCGCCCGCTTTCGTCGAGCAGACGAATCCGTCCCGGGACTACTGGGTTTCGGACACGACCTCGACGTACGGGGAGGGCGCCTGCGCGCTGCCGGCCGAGGAGCGCAACGAGCAGTTCCAGTTCTCCGTGTCCGCTGCGGGTTCTGACGAGCCGTTCACGTCCGGCAAGGGCCGGATCGGACTCCGGCTCAAGTACGCGGCGCCCAAGGCGGGAGAGTCGTACTACGTGTCGGTCGCCGTGAAGCCTCCGCACGAGATCGACCCGGACATGGGGCGGCCGTACGAGGGCGGGCTGCAGCAGAACCTGAGCCTCGGTTACACCAGCAAGCCGATCGACCTGTACGCGCACTACCGCGATGATCCGGGCAACGATTGGGTGGACCTGACGTACCCCGACGACTTCCAGCAGTTCGTGCGTGGCAAGAAGTACAGCGATGCCATTCCGGTCGAGAACGATCCGGGGGACTGGACGGTGCTGTTCCTCCACGTCCAGGATCCGAAGCAGTACGCGAGCATCGCCTGCCACGGGTTCGTCTCGCAGTAGCGCACACGACACGGACAGGTTCGGGAAAGACCCGTAAACGGGGCTGCGGTGGGGGAGGGTTGAGCCGTGCGAAAAGTATGGGTGGCCGGTGGTGTCGCGCTCGCGATGGGCCTGAGCTTCGTGATGCTGCTCGTCGTCGGGGTGTACATCGTCGCAGGGAACCTTGTCAACGGAGTGAGCGGCGGCAGCAAGACGCTGGCCAAGGGGTCGGTGCCCGCCGCGTACCAGCCGCTGGTGCAGAAGTGGGGCAACCTGTGCCCCGCCATCAACCCGGCCCTGCTCGCCGCCCAGCTCTACCAGGAGAGCGGCTGGGATCCGGACGTCGTGAGTCATGCCGATGCCCGGGGTATCGCGCAGTTCATCCCCAGTACCTGGGCCACCCACGGGATCGACGGCGACGGGGACGGCGACCGCGACATCTGGGATCCGAATGACGCGATTCCATCGGCCGCGTCGTACGACTGCGAACTCGCGAAGTACGTCGAGGACGTGCCGGGCGACACCACGAACAACATGCTCGCCGCCTACAACGCGGGCGCCTACCGGGTGATAAAGGCAGGCGGCGTGCCGCCGATCACCGAGACGCAGAACTACGTGAAGAGGATCCGCACCCTCGAGGACAGCTTCGCCGCCCCCACCACCCGTCTGGACCCCTCCAAGCAGGCCGCCGGTGCCATCCACTACGCGCAGAAGAAGCTCGGCACGCCCTACCTGTGGGGTGGGAACGGTACGCCTGAGCAGGGGGGACGGTTCGACTGTTCGGGGTTGACCAAGGCGGCGTACGAGAGCGTGGGGATCACGTTGCCGCGGGTGGCGAACGATCAGTACAACGCGGGGCCGCATCCCTCCAGGGAGGAGCTGCTGCCGGGGGACCTGGTGTTCTTCTCGCCGGATCCGGACAACTCGCGGGCCATCGATCACGTGGGGATCTACGTGGGCGGCGGGTACATGATCGACGCGCCGTACACGGGCGCCGTGATCCGGTTCGATCCGATCGACACCCGTAAGTACTTCGGGGCGACCAGGGTGACCGAGGATGGCGCAAAAGCGTTGCCCTCGGCCGTCTGACGGCAGTCGAGAGCGGCTTGAACCGAGCGTGAAGTGCACCCCTGAGCTGCGGCGATGTGTCTCTCTTCGATAACGTCTGCGTGATCATTCAGTGGAATGTGGAACGCGGAGGCCGGGACCGTGCGTTCCTGTTGACGTAGCCGATTGACCTGGCCCATCGACCTAGCCGATCGATCTACAGACCACGGGGGTGGCAGACGGCGCATGGACGGAGTGCGCCGGTGAGATGACGACGAAGGGGCCGCTGCACCATGGCTGGACTCGCGCAATCCGGGTCGAACCCCGACGTCGAGCTGCTCTACGACATCAATGGCCTGGCCAAGGACGCGCCGCACTGGTTCGACCGGGTCATGGAGTACGTCGGTGAGTACGGGCTGTTGCTCGCCGTCGTGCTGCTCGTGCTGTGGTGCTGGTGGACGGGGCGTCGACGGGCCGGGTCCGCGGAGGAGGCGGCTTCCTCGGTCGCCGCGCTCGTGTGGGCGCCGCTCGCGGCCGGTGTCGCCGTGCTGGTGAACGTGCCGATACGCGGGTTCGTGGAGCGGCCCCGGCCGTTCCTCGAGCACGAGGGTCTGGAAGTGCTCGTCACCGGGAAGACCGACTACTCGTTCGTCAGCGATCACGCCACCATCACCATGGCCATCGCCGTCGGGCTCTTCGTCGCCAACCGTAAGTTCGGCCTCGTCGGGATCGGGCTCGCGCTGTTCGAGGGGTTCTGCCGGGTTTACATGGGCGTGCACTACCCGACGGACGTCGTGGGTGGCTTCGCGCTCGGCACCGCCGTCGCGCTGCTGCTCTCGCCCGTCGCCATGGCGCTGCTCACGCCGGTCGCCAGGGCCATGGAGCGGTCGCCGCGCGTGGGGTGGCTGATCCGCAAGCCGTCGGCCGACAGCCGGGACGCCGTGATCGCGGGCACCCGCACGGAGAGCGCCGGGGCGGCGGAGGAGCGGGACCTCGCCGCCTGAGGTTCGTGCCCGTCCTCACAGCGCCTGCGGGTACGTGAAGAGCCGACCCGGGTCGTACGTCCGCTTCAGTTTCGTCAGGCGCGGGGCCGCGTCGCCGTAGTAGGCCTTGCGCCAGTCCTTCAGGGTCGGGTCCGTGTAGTTCTGGTAGGCCGCGCCCGAGGCGTGCGGGCGCATCGCCTGATGGGCGGTATTCAGCCACGCCCGGGCGTCGGTGCCGGACGTGCCCGCCCGCCAGGAGACGAGGTACTGGGCCAGCATCCTTGAGCGGCGGTGTACGAACGCCGTCGCCGTCGGCGAGACGCGGTTCACCGCGCCGCCCAGCGCCGTCAGCGCGATGCTGCCCGCGCCGCCCCGTACCGAGCCGATCTGGGAGAGCAGGGTCTGGATGCCCGACGCGGAGATGGAGCGGTCGAAGAAGTCGGAGCGGGCCGTGTAGGTCTCCCGGCCCAGCGCGCCCTGCGGGTCGCGGCCGGGGACGTCGCCGGGGAGGTGGCACTGGGCGTCGGAGGTGAAGGAGGCGCAGCCGGCGTATATCTCCATCGCCTCCTCGTAGGAGCGGCGGCGCAGGGAGACGGAGGAGGCGGAGGCGCCGACGCGGTCGGCGAGGCGGTCGACCGCGTTCTGGAGCTCGCCGTGGGTGCCGAGGGAGAAGGCGGCGACGGAGACCGTGGGGTTCCCGCCCGCCGACTTGGCGAGGTGCAGGGAGGACCAGATCTCGTCCGGCTGGTCCGGGCCCCACTCCTGCCACGCCTTCACCACGGCCGCCGCCTTCGCCCACGGCCAGGTCAGGTAGCCGGTGACGGCCTGCGGGGCCGGGTGGGTGCGGAAGTGCAGTTCGGTGACGACGCCGAAGTTGCCGTTGCCCGCGCCGCGCAGCGCCCAGAAGAGGTCCTTGTGGTGGTCGGCGTCGGCGGTCATCCGCTTGCCGTCGGCCGTGACGAGGGTGGCCCGGGTGAGGCTGTCGCAGGTCAGGCCGTACGCCCGCGAGACCACTCCGTGTCCGCCGCCCAGGACGAGGCCGGAGACGCCGACGGTCGGGCAGGAGCCGGCGGGGATCGTCGTGCCCTTCGCGGCGAGCGCGCGGTAGACGTCGATCAGTTTGGCGCCGGCGCCGACGACCGCGGAGCCGCCGCTCGCCCGGACCCGGCTCAGCTCGGAGACGTCGATGATCAGCCGGCCGTTGCCGGAGGACCAGCCCGCGTAGGAGTGGCCGCCGTTGCGGATGGCGACGCGCATCTCGTGGGCGCGGGCGTAGGCGAGGGCGGTGGCTATGTCGTCGGCGTGGGCGACGTAGGCGACGCCGGCGGGCTTCAGGGAGTCGAAGCGCGTGTTGTAGAGGCGGCGGGCGGTGGACCAGTCGGCGTCGCCGGGGCGGATCAGGGTGCCGTCGAGGTCGCGGGCGAGGGCGCCGAGTCTCGCGGAGGCCTTGGTGGTCGTGGTGCGGGCCGTCGTACCGGCGGCGGAGGAGGTGGTGCCCGTGGCCTCCGCGCGGCCGGTGCCGCCGCTGCAGGCCGCCGCCGAGACCGTCGCCGTGAGGGCGGCCGTACCGCCGCCGATGAACGTACGCCGTTCCATGTGCTGCCGCCTTCGCCCGCAACGTGTTGTCGTTGAACGAGACGGGGCCCGCGGGCCGGGGGTTCCACGCGCTGTGGCGCGGACCGGGGCTCGATACACGATCGGGTACTCCCGGTGGCCGCACGATGTGGTGTAGCTTCCACGCAAATGACCCTTTTGTTCACCATTCGAGGCCCGCACTGTCGAACTCACGTGCGGGTTGGAGTCAGGGTTGCCGGAACCTCCGTGTGCTCTCCCCGTAAGCATTCCGTGACCTAACCGCACCGACCGCAGGGGTTCACCCCCCGTTCACTTCCGGCCATAGGCGGCTTCACCTGATCTGCCTAATTTCGGCCTTGCTGATGACGGACGCGACCTCGATACCGCGTCCGTCACACCCAGACTTCGCACGCCGCCGGATTCAGGACGGCGGCTCCCGGAAGGAACTCCCGAAAGTGAAGCTTCAGCGCATGAACCGGCGGGCCCTCACCCTCGGTGCTCTCGCCGTCTCCGGCGCCCTGGCCCTCACGGCGTGCGGCTCCGACGACACCGGCAACGGCGGCGACGCGACGGGCGCCGCCAAGCCCTCCGGCTCGATCCAGTGTGACGACGCCAAGGGTCAGCTGCTCGCAGACGGCTCGTCCGCGCAGAAGAACGCCATCGACGCCTGGGTGAAGCAGTTCGCCGCCGCCTGCCAGGGCGTCCAGATCAACTACAAGGGCTCCGGCTCCGGCGCCGGCATCACCGCGTTCAACCAGGGTCAGGTCGCCTTCGCCGGTTCGGACTCCGCGCTGGACAGCGAGGAGATCGCCGCCTCCAAGGAGGTCTGCGAGGGCGGTCAGGGCATCGACCTCCCGATGGTCGGCGGCCCGATCGCGCTCGCCTACAACATCCCGGGTGTCGAGAACCTGGTGCTGGACGCCCCGACGATCGCCAAGATCTTCGACGGCAAGATCACCAAGTGGAACGACGCGGCGATCAAGAAGCTGAACCCCGAGGCCGACCTTCCCGACCTGAAGATCCAGGCCTTCCACCGCTCGGACGAGTCCGGCACCACGGACAACTTCACCAAGTACCTGATCGCCACCACCCCGGACAACTGGAAGTACGAGGGCGGCAAGGCCTGGCAGGCCAAGGGCGGCCAGTCCGCGTCCGGCTCCTCCGGCGTGGCCCAGCAGGTCTCCCAGGTCTCCGGTGCGATCAGCTACATGGAGCTGTCCTACGCCGAGGGCATGGACGTCGTCGCCATCGACACGGGCGCCGCCGAGCCGGTCAAGGCCTCCACCGAGGGCGCCACCAAGGCCATCGCCGACGCCAAGATCGTCGGCCAGGGCAAGGACCTCGCCCTGGACATCAACTACAAGACCTCGGCCGACGGCGCCTACCCGATCACCCTGGTCACGTACGAGATCGTCTGCGACAAGGGCAACAAGGCGGAGACCCTGCCCACCACCAAGGCGTTCCTGAACTACATCGCCAGCGAGGACGGCCAGGGCCTGCTCGCCGACGCCGGCTACGCGCCGATCCCCGACGAGATCATCACCAAGGTCCGCACCACCATCGAGGGCCTGAGCTGACCTGAGTGCGCGGCCCGGCTCCCCGGAAGGGGGCCGGGCCCCGCACCGTCCGGTGCACCGCCGCCAGGAGCCGCACGTCGCGTCCGGCTCCGCAGACCGGAGAACCTGATGGACATAACGACCAAGAACACTGACGCACCTCCACCCACGAAGCCCGTGGTGACCGAGGCCAAGCGCGCCGCCCGTGGCGCCACCCGTCCGGGCGACCGGATCTTCCTCGGCCTGTCCCGTGGCTCGGGCATCCTGCTGCTGGTGATCATGGCCGCGATCGCGGTCTTCCTCACCTACCGCGCGTTCCTCGCCATCAGCGAGGACGAGGGCAACTTCCTCACCACCTTCGAGTGGGAAACCAGCGCCCAGCCGCCGGTCTTCGGCATCGCCGTGCTGGCCTTCGGAACCGTGGTCTCCTCGATCGTCGCCATGGTCATCGCGGTCCCGATCGCGGTCGCCATCGCGCTGTTCCTCACCCACTACGCCCCGCGCAAGCTGAGCGGTCCCATCGCCTACGTGATCGACCTGCTCGCCGCCGTGCCGTCCATCGTCTACGGCCTCTGGGGCGCGCTGATCCTCGTCCCGCACATGAACGGCCTGTTCGGCTGGCTCGACCAGTACTTCGGCTGGACCGGCATCTTCGAGTGGCAGGGCGGCCCGGCCCGCTCGATGCTCACGGTCGGCATCCTGCTGGCGATCATGATCCTGCCGATCATCACCAACGTCAGCCGCGAGGTGTTCCGCCAGGTCCCGCAGATGCACGAGGAGGCGGCCCTGGCCCTCGGCGCCACGCGCTGGGAGGTCATCCGCATGGCCGTGCTGCCGTTCGGCCGCTCCGGCGTGATCTCCGCGTCGATGCTCGGCCTCGGCCGCGCGCTCGGCGAGACGATGGCCGTCGCCACCGTGCTCTCCCCCTCCTTCGAGATCCAGACCAGCCTGCTCGACGCGGGCGGCGGCACCTTCGCCCAGAACATCGCCAGCAAGTTCGGCGAGGCGGACACCTTCGGCCGTGACGCGCTGATCGCCTCCGGTCTGGTCCTGTTCGTCATCACGCTGCTGGTCAACGGCGCGGCCCGCGCGATCATCGCCCGCCGCAAGGAGTACTCGGGGGCCAACGCATGAGCCACGCCGTCCTCAACGACAAGCGCCCCAGCACGCTGCGCGGCGCAGGCCTGCCCAAGTGGGCCCCGTGGGCGATCGCCGCGGGCTCGCTCGCGCTCGGCGTGGGCATCGGCGTCGTCGCCGACCTGCACAGCCGGATCCAGTGGGGTCTGATCGCCGCGATCCTGTTCGTCCTCGGCACGTACGTCATCGCCTCGGCCGTCGAGGGCCGGCGGCAGGCCAAGGACCGTATCGCCACCGCGCTGGTCTGGGTCGCCTTCCTGCTCGCCGTGGTGCCGCTCGCCTCGCTGATCTGGGCGACCGTGCAGCGCGGTCTGAAGGTGCTGGACGTCTACTTCCTCACCCACTCGATGGGGCTCGTCGGCGACCGGGAGCCGGGCGGCGGCATCTACCACGCCATCATCGGCAGCCTGGAGCAGGTCGGCCTCGCCACGCTGATCGCCGCGCCGATCGGTGTGCTCACCGCGATCTACCTGGTCGAGTACGGACGGGGCAACCTCGCCCGGGCCGTCACCTTCTTCGTCGACGTCATGACGGGTATCCCGTCGATCGTCGCCGGTCTGTTCATCCTCAGCATCATGCTGATGTTCGAGATGCAGCCCTTCGGCTTCGCCGGCTCGCTCGCGCTGGCCATCCTGATGATGCCGGTGGTCGTGCGCTCCACGGAGGAGATGCTCAAGCTCGTACCGAACGAGCTGCGGGAGGCGTCCCTGGCGCTGGGCGTGCCCAAGTGGCGCACGATCCTCAAGGTCGTCCTGCCCACCGCCATCGGCGGCATCACCACCGGCATCATGCTGGCGGTCGCCCGTATCGCCGGTGAGACCGCGCCGGTGCTGCTGCTGGTGTTCGGCAACCCCTTCATCAACAACAACCCGTTCGAAGGGGCCCAGGCCTCGCTGCCGCTGTACATCTACCAGCAGTACGCGCAGAGCGCGGGCGCCGAAGCGGCGTTCGACCGTGCGTGGGCGGCGTCCCTGACGCTGATCGCCTTCGTGATGATCCTGAACCTGCTGGCGCGCGGCATCGCGCGCTGGAAGGCCCCGAAGACCGGTCGCTGACGCGGCCAACGGCGACCGATCAAGCATTCTGGAAGTGAAGCAATCATGGCCAAGCGAATCGACGTAAGCGGACTGACCGCCTACTACGGCTCCCACAAGGCGATCGAGGACATCTCGATGACCGTCGAGCCGCGCTCGGTGACGGCGTTCATCGGCCCCTCCGGCTGCGGCAAGTCGACGTTCCTGCGCACCCTGAACCGCATGCACGAGGTCACGCCCGGCGGGCGGGTCGAGGGCAAGGTGCTGCTCGACGACGAGGACCTGTACGGGACCGGGGTCGACCCGGTGTCGGTGCGGCGCGAGGTCGGCATGGTGTTCCAGCGGCCGAACCCGTTCCCGACGATGTCGATCTTCGACAACGTGGCGGCGGGGCTGCGGCTCAACGGGAACTACAAGAAGAGCGAGCTGAACGACATCGTCGAGAAGTCGCTCAAGGGCGCGAACCTCTGGAACGAGGTGAAGGACCGCCTGAACAAGCCGGGCTCCGGTCTCTCCGGCGGTCAGCAGCAGCGGCTGTGCATCGCTCGGGCGATCGCCGTCGAGCCGAACGTGCTGCTGATGGACGAGCCGTGCTCGGCCCTCGACCCGATCTCGACGCTCGCGATCGAGGACCTGATCGGGGAGCTGAAGGAGCGCTTCACGATCGTCATCGTGACGCACAACATGCAGCAGGCGGCGCGGGTCTCCGACCGCACGGCGTTCTTCAACCTCGCCGCGGTCGGCCAGCCCGGCCGGCTGATCGAGATCGACGACACGGAGCGGATCTTCTCCAACCCGTCCGTCCAGGCCACGGAGGACTACATCTCCGGCCGCTTCGGCTGATCCAGCCGTCCACATGGACCCCTCGCGGTGCTGCATGGCGGTGCCACCGCGAGGCGACAAGGGCCCGCCCCCTGGCTCCCGGGGGGCGGGCCTGTTCGTTGCCGGTACGTCGTTTCTGCGGGCGGCGCCCGCTGACCCCGGCGTTCGTGGGTTGGGTGGGCGCCGCCCTGGTGTCTGTGCTCGGCGGGTGGGTTACAGGAACGCCAGGTAGACCAAGCCGTACGACATGGCCGCCACCGCTGCCGCGGCCGGCATGGTGATGAACCAGCCGAGGACGATGTTCTTGGCCACGCCCCAGCGCACCGCGTTGACCCGCTTCGTCGCGCCCACGCCCATGATGGCGGAGGTGATGACGTGGGTGGTGGAGATCGGCGCGTGGAAGAGGAAGGCGGAGCCGAACATGATCGTCGCGCCGGTGGTCTCGGCGGCGAAGCCCTGCGGGGGGTCGAGTTCGATGATCTTGCGGCCGAGCGTGCGCATGATGCGCCAGCCGCCCGCGTAGGTGCCCGCCGACAGCATCACGGCACAGGCGATCTTGACCCACACCGGGATCGGGTCGCCGTAGTCCTCGACGTCGGCGATGACGAGGGCCATCACCACGATGCCCATCGTCTTCTGGGCGTCCTGGAGGCCGTGGCCGAGCGCCATGCCCGCCGCCGACACCGTCTGCGCTATGCGGAAGCCGCGCTTGGCCTTGTGCGGGTTGGCCCGCCGGAACATCCACAGGATCGCGGTCATCACGAGGTAGCCGGCCAGCAGGCCGACCACCGGCGACACGAACATCGGGATGACGATCTTCTCCAGCACGCCGTCCCAGTAGACGGTGGTGCCGCCGGCGAGTGCCGCGCCCACCATGCCGCCGAACAGCGCGTGCGAGGAGGACGAGGGGAGTCCGAAGTACCAGGTGACGAGGTTCCAGACGATCGCGCCGACCAGCGCGGCGAAGAGGATCCCCATGCCGGTGGAGCCCTCGGGCGTCTCGATCAGCCCCTCGCTGACCGTCTTGGCGACCCCGGAACCGAGGAAGGCGCCCGCGAGGTTCATCACGGCCGCCATCGCGAGCGCCGCCCGCGGGGTGAGTGCGCGCGTCGACACGGACGTGGCGATCGCGTTCGCCGAATCGTGGAAGCCGTTCGTATACGTGAAGAAGAGCGCGACCCCGATGGTCACGACCAGAGCAAAGGTGTCCATCGACGCCTCAGGACTCCTTGACGGCGATGGTCTCCACCGTGTTCGCCACGTGTTCGAACGCGTCCGCGGCTTCTTCGAGGACGTCGACGATCTGCTTGAGCTTCAGCACCTCGATGGCGTCGTACTTGCCGTTGAAGAGGTGGGCGAGCAGCTTGCGGTGGATCTGGTCGGCCTGGTTCTCGAGGCGGTTGACCTCGATCCAGTACTCGGTGAGGTTGTCCATGGTGCGCAGGTTGGGCATGGCCTCGGCCGTGAGTTCGGCGGCCCGCGCCAGGACCTCGATCTGCTGCTCCACGCCCTTGGGCAGCTCGTCGACGTTGTAGAGGACGACCAGGTCGACGGCCTCCTCCATGAAGTCCATGATGTCGTCGAGGGACGAGGCGAGGGAGTAGATGTCCTCGCGGTCGAAGGGCGTGATGAAGGAGGAGTTCAGCTGGTGGAAGATCGCGTGCGTCGCGTCGTCACCCGCGTGTTCCGCTGCCCGCATACGCTCCGCGATCTCGGCCCGGGCGGAGGTGTCCGCCCCGAGCAGTTCCATCAGGAGCTTCGAGCCCGTGACGATGTTGTCCGCGGATGCGGCGAACATGTCGTAGAAGCTCGTCTCCCTGGGGGTCAGACGAAAGCGCACGTGGGGTCCTCGGTATGCATCGGTTTCGGTCAGGCTGATGCTAGGCGCATCATCCGGCCACGGCTAATGGGCCGTCCCCCAGTGTCGCCCATCAGGCAGAGTTGTCGGCACGGGGGCGGCGCACGGGGTCGGGTCCGTCCTGTCGGCAAGGGGCCCATACCCGGCAAAGTCCGTTACGATATACCCAGCAGGGGTATGTAGATGGAGGGTGCTATGACGACCACCGAGGCCGGCGCCGGTCTGCCTACCGAGGTCCCCGGGGAGGTCTCCGCTGAGGGCGCCGCGGACGCCGTGGTGACCGATCACGATCGGGGCATCCACGGGTACCACCACCAGAAGGACGAGCACCTGAAGCGGCTGCGCCGCATCGAGGGGCAGATCCGCGGCCTGCAGCGGATGGTCGACGAGGACGTCTACTGCATCGACATACTCACGCAGGTGTCCGCCTCCACCAAGGCCCTGCAGTCCTTCGCCCTCCAGCTCCTGGAGGAGCACCTGCGGCACTGCGTCGCGGACGCGGCCCTCAAGGGCGGGGACGAGATCAACGCCAAGGTGGAAGAGGCCACCAAGGCCATCGGTCGGATGCTCCGCACCTGACAGCACCGCACCTGACAGCACCGCGGCGCCACGGCGCCGCGGCGGGCACTACGCCTCGGTGGCGCGGGCGCGTTCCTCGGCCACTCGCAGGACCTGGTCGATGCTCTCCATGCTCAGCCGGTCCTCGGCGGCCGAGGCCGCGATGATCAGCTCTCCGCACAGTTCGATCTCGGCGAGGGCCACGTGGTCCTGTACTGCCGTACCGCCGAGCGGAGCCACGTGCGTCACCTCTTCTCTGCCGTCACCGGCTTCCTAGAGTAGGGAGCGGCCTACGCACCGCGCATGGCACGGACGGGCTAGTTCCAGCCGGTCACTCCTCGGCGATCCGGCCCGCGTAGATGTCCTCGGCGGGCGGCAGCCGTACGTCGGCGGGGGTGCCGAAGCCGTACAGCAGGGTCGTCGAGGCGACCGCCACCGTGGCTTTCCGGCTGCCGTTGACGAAGCTGAAGCGGTGCCGGACCTTGCGGACGCGGCCCTCGTCGTCGAGGAAGACGTCGAACGGGACCTCGGACGTGGCGAACCCTTTCGCCGCCGCCTCCAGGGACGCTTTTCCGCCGGGGGAGGCCTTCTTCGCGGCCTCGGCGAGGTCCGCGGTGCCGCGGTAGTGCCGGACCGGCGCGCCCCCGACCTCGGTACGGCCGACGTACGTCGCCGTCCGCGTCCCGAGCAGCACCTCGGCCGCGGCGAGCGGATCGGTGGCACCGCCCGTGACCAGGTTGCCGTCGGAGAGGGTGGCCGTGTCGACGCGGACCCACTTGTCGGCCGGGACGCCCGCGCCCCGGTTCTTCATGTAGAGGGCGCCCGGGGCGAGCAGCTCGGTGATGGGCCGGCGCTCGGCCCGGCCCGCCGGGTCCTGCGGGAGCAGCACCTTCAGCCGGCCGACGGCGCGTGTGTAGTCGTAGACGCCCTCGCCGCGGATGGTGACGCGGGTGCCGCCGGTGGCCATCTCCATCGACGTGATCGCCTTGGAGGTGCCCGCGTCGACCAGGGCGGCGGCGGCCTGGCGGAGCGCGGGGAGCGGGTCGGCGGCGGGCCGGCCGTCGTCGGCGGCCGCGCCGCTGCTCTGGCATCCCGACGTGGTGAGACAGACGCAGGCCATGAACCCCGCCGCGAGGACCGTGCCGCCCGCCCTGCCGTGCTGCCGCTCCGCCATCCCTGCCTACCCCCAGCCGTCCGTCCGTCAAGGGCCCCCTGTCGTCCGGTTAACGACGGGTAGGTTGGGCCGTCACGCGGCCGGGGGCGGAGCGGGGCGGCACGGGACTCTCGCGGTTCGTTCACCTTGCCTGGGTACTGTGTCCGGTGTGACCGAGCAGGAACGGTACGCCCCTGGCCGGAACCATCCGGAACACCGGATCACCACGGTGGAGCAGGGGCCGTTTTGTGTGGCGCGGTGCAGCTGCGGCTGGCGGGGACCCGCCCGCCGGGCGCGCAGCCAGGCGCGGACGGACGGGGCGGGACATGCGGACGAGGCGTGAGCCCGCGCGTCAGGCCAGGCGCAGGGCGGCCAGCAGTTCGTCGACGAGTTCCCGGTCGCGGGGCTGGGTCAGCCGCTCGCGGGCGGCGGCGGGGGAGAGCCACAGGACGTGGTCGACCTCGGTGGTCGGGGTGAAGGTGCCGGAGACGGCCTCGGCCGCCCAGTAACGGACCTGCTTGGAGCGGCCGCCCACCGGATAGTGCAGGGTCGGCAGCTCGGCGCCGGGTGTCGCCGTGCAGCCGGTCTCCTCCTCGACCTCGCGCAGGGCGCCGGCCAGCGGGTCCTCGCCGCGCTTCAGCTTGCCCTTGGGGTGCGACCAGTCGTCGTACTTCGGGCGGTGCACGAGACAGAGCTCCAGCTCCCCGTCCACCGGCGAGCGGCGCCACAGGACGCAGCCCGCGGCCTGGACGGGGGTGCTGTCGGCGGGGCCGGTCACGGTGTGCCCACCGTCTGCATCTGCCAGGACTGCTGGAACGCGAACCGGGCCGCCTCCACCTCGTGGCGCTGGTCGGCGTGCAGGACGCCGAGGGCGTAGGCGGTGGCCGGGGCGATGCGCGGGGTGCGGGCGGCCGCTGCCGCAGCCGCCGCGGCCTCCGAGGCGTCGCGGTGCCGGTTGAGGGACTGACCGGCGGTCAGCAGGCGTACGTCGACGGGCGCGTTGTCGCCCTCCACGACCTCGCGGGCGTAGCGGTGCAGGCGCAGCAGCAGGCGGACCTGGTGCCACGGGGCGTCCTGGGGGTGCGGGGCCGGGTCCGGGGAGAGGCCGTGGATCAGCGCCTCCGCGTTGTACGGGCTGCCCGCGGTGACCAGGGGCAGGGCGGTGACGGCGTCCCTGAGGCGTTCCTCGGCGGCGGCCGCGAGGGGGCGCAGGTCCGTGGTCGTCGCGGCGGTGTCGAGGGGGACCTCGCTGGCCAGCACGGCGACCTTGTCAGCCACCGCGTGGAAGCGGGAGGAGCCGAGGGCCTGGAGGGCGGTGGAGTGGGCGCGGGTGCGGGCGAGGGTGAGCTGGCGGTCCAGGAGGGCGCCCGCCTTGGCGGCGCCCACGGTGAGGTTGCCGCGCTCCGCGGGCGCCGGGGTGCCGGCGTTGCCGGGTGCCGCCGCGCCCGCCCGTGCCGCCCCCGCGGTACGGCTCCCTCTGACGGTCTCGGCCACGGTGGCCTGGCCCGGGAACGCCGTCGAACCCGACAGGCGGTGCAACGCGTTCAGCAGGCGTTCCAGGCGGGAGGCGTAGGCGTGTTCAAGGGCCAGGGTGCCGGACAGCCAGGCCAGTTCGGGGCGCATGCCCTCGGACCAGTCGGTGTCCAGCAGCGCGCGGAACGTGTGGAGGCTGCCGCTGATGCGCCGGGCCGAGCGGCGCAGTGCCCGGGCCGCGTCGAGCGAGTCGTGCGGGCCGGTGCCGGTCTCGCGGTGCTGGCGCAGCGCGCGCAGGAACTCCGTGGCCTGCGCGCGCAGATAGCCCGCCAGAGCGTCCCCCGTCACGGGACCGGCCATGGGGTCAAGGTGTCGCTGTGCCACGCCGGCGCCTCCGGGCGTCTATGAGCATCTCCTGGATGTTCCGCAGGGGTCCGCCGTCCCCGTCCGTCGCGTGCCGGGTCCATTCGCCCTCCGGCCCGAGGTGCCAGGAGGCGGTGGAGTCGGACATCCCGGTCTCCAGCAGCCGGTTGAGCGCGGCACGGTGGGCCGGGTCGACGACCCGGACCAGGGCTTCTATCCGGCGGTCGAGGTTGCGGTGCATCATGTCGGCGCTGCCGATCCAGACCTCCGGTTCGCCGCCGTTGCCGAAGGCGAAGATCCGGGAGTGTTCGAGGAACCGGCCGAGGACCGAGCGGACCCGGATGTTCTCCGAAAGGCCCGCCACACCCGGCCGCACCGCGCAGATGCCGCGCACCCAGATGTCGACGGGCACGCCGGCCTGGGACGCGCGGTACAGGGCGTCGATGACGGCCTCGTCGACCATCGAGTTGACCTTGACGCGGACGTAGGCGGGACGTCCGGCGCGGTGGTGCTGGATCTCCTTGTTGATCCGTGAGACCAGGCCGTCGCGCAGCGACTTGGGGGCCACGAGGAGGCGGCGGTACGTCTCCCGGCGGGAGTAGCCGGAGAGGCGGTTGAACAGGTCGGACAGGTCCGCGCCGACCTGCGGGTCGGCGGTGAGCAGGCCCAGGTCCTCGTAGAGGCGGGCCGTCTTCGGGTGGTAGTTGCCGGTGCCGACGTGGCTGTAGCGCCGCAGGGTGTCGCCTTCCTGACGGACCACCAGCGACAGCTTGCAGTGGGTCTTCAGGCCGACGAGGCCGTAGACGACGTGGCAGCCGGCCTCCTCCAGCTTGCGCGCCCACTTGATGTTGGCGTGCTCGTCGAAGCGGGCCTTGATCTCGACCAGGACGAGGACCTGCTTGCCGGACTCGGCGGCGTCGATGAGCGCGTCGACTATGGGGGAGTCGCCGGAGGTGCGGTACAGCGTCTGCTTGATGGCGAGGACGTCCGGGTCCTGCGCGGCCTGCTCCAGGAACGCCTGCACCGACGTGGAGAACGAGTCGTACGGGTGGTGCAGCAGGACGTCCCGCTGGCGCAGGGCGGCGAAGATGTCGGGCGCGGAGGCGGACTCGACCTCGGCGAGGTCGCGGTGGGTGCCGGCGATGAACTTCCGGTACTTCAGCTCGGGCCGGTCGAGGCCGTGGATGCGGAAGAGGCCGGTGAGGTCGAGCGGGCCGGGCAGCGGGTAGACCTCGGCCTCGCTGATCTTCAGCTCGCGCACGAGGAGGTCCAGCACCTCCCGGTCGATGGACTCCTCCACCTCCAGGCGCACCGGCGGCCCGAAGCGGCGCCGCATGAGTTCCTTCTCCAGGGCCTGGAGCAGGTTCTCGGCGTCGTCCTCCTCGACCTCCAGGTCCTCGTTGCGGGTGAGGCGGAAGGCGTGGTGCTCCAGCACCTCCATGCCCGGGAACAGCTCCTCCAGGTGCGCGGCGATGACGTCCTCGATGGGGACGTAGCGGCCGGGGCTGCTCTCCAGGAAGCGGGACAGCAGCGGCGGCACCTTCACGCGGGCGAAGTGCTTGTGGCCGCTGACCGGGTTGCGTACGACGACGGCCAGGTTCAGGGACAGGCCGGAGATGTACGGGAAGGGGTGCGCGGGGTCCACGGCGAGCGGGGTGAGCACCGGGAAGATCTGGTGCCGGAACAGGGTGAACAGGCGGGCCTGTTCCTTCTCGGTCAGCTCGCTCCAGCGGACCAGGTGGATGCCCTCCTCCGCGAGGGCGGGGGCGACGTCCTCGTGGTAGCAGGCGGCGTGCCGGGCCATGAGCTCGCGGGAGCGGGCCCAGATCATCTCCAGCACCTCGCGCGGCTGGAGGCCGGAGGCGGACCGGGTGGCCACGCCGGTGGCGATGCGGCGCTTCAGACCGGCGACCCGGACCATGAAGAACTCGTCCAGGTTGCTGGCGAAGATCGCCAGGAAGTTCGCTCGTTCGAGCAGGGGGGTGTCGGGGTCCTCGGCGAGTTCGAGGACGCGCTCGTTGAACGCGAGCCAGCTGCGCTCCCGGTCGAGGAACCGGCCCTGGGGCAGCTTGGCACCGTCCACGCGCGCTTCCTCGTACGCATCGAGGTCGGCGTCGATGTCGGGTTCCAGGTCGGATACCGCCGCCGCCACGGTGTGCGGGCGGTGCGCGGCGATGGAGCCCACGGAGGGCTGTGCGTGCTGGACCTGCTGGACCGGTGCCTGGGCGTTCTGCTGGCTCATGAACCCATTCTTCCGCGCCAGGAGCGACACAGGCGCGTCGGAGCGGGCGGGTGGGAGCGCGGCGCTGGCGCCGGCGGTCCCGTTCCCGGAAACGCTCCCCTCGGGTGGGGGTGAAGGCTCTGGCACGGCGGGCTTCATTCGCCGAGCGTCGCAAGGTCGTCTGAATCGATGGTTACGGCGACATGACGTGTGGGATAGCGGGCGGCGGATCGCGGGCGCGCGGGAGCGGCCCGCGTACGTTCCTCCCCCCGTGGAGGGGCGTACGCGGACCGGGTCTTGATCCTCAGCTCGCGCGGCGGCGCAGCAGCAGATGGCAGGCGGCGGCCGCGGCGGCGGTGAGGGCGAGCAGGATGCCGGTCTCCACGAGCTGGAGGGGCAGCAGGTGGGAGCGGGGGTGGTAGGTGGCGGAGGTCATCCGGTCCTGGTCGAAGACCGTGCCGACGGCGAAGGCGGAGCGGGGCAGTTCGAAGGTGGCGCCGCCGGCGGTGCGGGTGAGCGCCGGCCACAGGTCGCCGCGGTAGTGCTCCAGGACCTTGTGGAGGACGGTCCAGACGGCGAGTGACAGTCCTGCGGCGGGCAGTGCCCGGCCGGTGAGCAGTCCGGCGAGGGCGCCGAGGACGAGACCGGCCAGTGGGTAGGCGACGGCGGTGGGACCGCCGCTGACGAAGACGTCCGGCAGGTACCAGTCGCCGACCAGGTCCGGGTCGCCGTCGCCGCGCGCCCACTCCAGCAGCGCCAGGGCCGCCGCCGTCCCGGCCGTCAGCAGCGCTGCGGGCACGGCCAGCTTGGCGGCGAGCCAGCGGGCCGGGGTGACGGACTGGGTCCAGGCGAGCCGGGCGGTGCCGTTCTCCAGCTCGCGGCCGATCAGCGCGCCGCCCGCCCAGGCGGTCACCGGGAAGACCAGGTAGGCGAGGGTGCCGGTGAGCAGGCCGATCCCGGTGGCGTAGGTCTCGTCGGCGCCGATCGCCTCGACCTCCGCGCAGGACGGCAGCCGGTCGGTGGCCGGGGTGGCGCAGGCGCCCATGCCACGCCGGGCGTCGTCCCCGATGACGTACATCCACACCGAGACCAGCGCGGCGGCGGCGAGCGCGGCCAGCGAGAGCCACAGCGCCGTGCGGTGCAGCCGCAGCACGGCCCAGATCAGGCCGCGCGGGCGCCGGGTGCCGCGCGGGGCGGGGGCGGCGGTGGCGGCGGGGGCGGTCATACGGCGGCTCCCGGACGGAGGGTTTCCGTACGGCGGGTTCCCGTACGGCGGGCTCCCGTACTGCGGTTCAGCAGCCAGAACGCGGCCAGGACCGCGAGAGCGGCGACGGCGAGGACGATGCCGGTCTCGACGAGCTGGAGGGGCCAGAAGTGGTCGGCCGGGTGGTGGTCGCGGTAGAAGCCGACGATGTCGTGCTCGGCGAGGCAGCGGGCGTCGTCGACGCACATCGGGTCGGGGACGCGGGCGCCGGTGGAGGTGAGGGCGCCGTCGCCGACGACCATGCCGGTCCACTCCGGGTAGTACTCCTTGCCGGTCCGGGTCACGGCCGGCCACAGGTGCGGGCGCAGGGAGGACAGCGCGCCGGTGAGGACGAGCAGGCTCATCACGGCGGCCGCCAGCGCGGGCAGCGCCCGGCGGACGAGCAGACCGGCGAGGGCGCCGACGGCCAGGCCGAGCAGGGCGTAGGCGGTGGCCAGGGTGCCGTTGGCGAGGTAGACGCCGCCGTCGTGCCAATCGCGCGTGCCCGTGGCCTCCCGCAGCGGTCCGTCCACCGACCACAGCAGGCGGTGCAGCAGCGTGAGCAGGACCGTGCCGGCGGCGAGCAGGGCGGCGGGCACGGCGAGCTTGGCGGCGAGCCAGCGGGCCGGGGTGACGGACTGGGTCCAGGCGAGCCGCGCGGTGCCGTTCTCCAGTTCCCGGCCGATCAGGGCGCCGCCCGCCCAGGCGGCGGTGAGGAGCGGGGTGAGGGTGAGCAGGCCGGTGCCGAGGACGGTGGCGAGCTGGTAGTGCTGGGCGGCGGGGACCGTGGCGTCGCAGTACCCGGGGCCGCAGTCCATCCCGCGGTAGACGTCCAGAGCGGCGTCCACGCCCGGCCCGTACGCCCACAGCAGGGCGCCTCCGGCGACGGCGAGCAGCATCAGCCAGAACCACAGCGCCGACCGGTGCACCCGCAGCAGCACCCAGGTCAGGCCGCGCGGGCCACGGGCGGGACGGGCCCGTTCGGGGGCCGCGGTGGTCGTCACGGCGGTCATACGGCGGCCTCCACCGGGGTGTCGAGGTGCAGCTCCGGGGCTTCGGGGGCGCGCAGGTGGGCGAGGACCAGCTCCTCCAGCGAGGGCTCGGTGCTCTGCCAGGCGCCGGGGACCGGGCCCCGGGGGCGGATCAGCGCGGTGAGCTGTCGTCCGGTCGTACGGGACTCGACGACGGTGTGCGGCGTGAGGTCGGCGCCTGTCGGGCCGGTGATCAGGGTGTGTGCGGCGAGCAGGTCGTCGAGCGGGCCGGAGAGGCGGATGAGGCCGCCGCCGACGAGCAGCAGGTGGTCGCAGGAGCCCTCCAGCTCGGCCACGACGTGCGAGGACATGACAACCGTGGTGCCGTGCTCGGCGGCGTCCGCCATCAGCGTGCCCATCAGCTGGTGCCGGGCCAGCGGGTCGAGGTCGGCCATCGGCTCGTCGAGCAGCAGCACCTCGGGGCGCTTGCCGAGGGCGAGGGCGAGCGCCACGCGGGTGCGCTGGCCGCCGGAGAGGGAGCGGACGCGGGCGCCGGGGTCGAGGTCGCCCTCGGCGACGACGCGGGCGGCGACCGCCTGGTCCCAGCGGCCGGGGTTGAGCTCCTGGCCGAGACGGAGGGTGTCGGCGACGGTGAGCTGGGGGTGCAGGGGCTTGTCCTGGGCGACATAGGCGAGGCGTTCGCGGACGTCGGCCGGGTGGGCGCCCAGCACCCGGACGGTGCCCTCGGTGGGGGCGAGCAGTCCGGCGGCGAGGGCGAGCAGGGTGGACTTGCCGGCCCCGTTGGGCCCGACGACGGCGCAGACGCGCCCGGCGGGCAGCCGGAAGGCGCAGTCGTCGAGCGCTCGCCGTCCGCGCCGGCCGAAGCTCTTGGACAGCGCGGCCGCCTCGATGGCGGTGTCGGTCATTCCTGGTCCCCCTTGAAGTGCGTGTCCAGTACGGACGTGAAGAGCGCGGCCACGTCGTCCCGTTCGAGCCCGGCGGTGCGGGCCTTCGCCGCCCACGCCTCCAGTTCGCTGCGCAGCGGCGAGTCGGCTGGTGCGGCGCCCAGGGAGCGCCGGACGAAGGTGCCGAGGCCGCGGCGGGCCTCGACGAGGCCTTCGCGTTCCAGCTCGCGGTAGGCCTTCAGGACGGTGTTCGGGTTGATGGCGGTGGCCGCCACGACCTCGCGGGCCGTGGGCAGCTGGTCGCCGGGCTGGAGCAGGCCGAGGCGCAGCGCCTGCTTGGTCTGCTGGACGATCTGCAGGTAGGTGGCGACTCCGCTGCGCCGGTCGACGCGGTATTCGACCACTCGGACAACCACCCTTTCACTAATTGAGTAGTGAAAGGGTGGTGCGAGAGAGGGGGCGGCGTCAAGATCGCCGCCCCCTCGTGAGGCCTCCGGGCGGAAAGATCAGGTTTCGGACCGGTACATGAGGTCCGTCTCGTATGTGGTGAAGCCCAGCCGCTCGTACACCGACACCGCCGCCTTGTTGTCCGCGTCGACGTACAGCATCGCCGTCGGCAGCCCCTGCGCCGCCAGATGCCGCAGCCCGACCGTGGTCAGCGCCTTGCCCAGGCCGCCGCCCTGCGTGCCGGGCGCCACCCCGAGGACGTACACCTCGCCGAGCTGCTCCTCCGCGTGCACCTTCGTCCAGTGGAAGCCGACCAGCTCGCCCTCGCGCTCGGCCAGGAAGAAGCCCGCCGGGTCGAACCACGGCTCCGCCTTGCGGTCGTCCAGGTCGCGCTGGGTGAGGGAGCCCTGCTCCGGATGGTGGGCGAACGCGGCGGCGTTGACGGCGAGCCAGGCCGCGTCGTCCCGCCCCGGCACGAAGGTCCGCACGCTCACCCCGGCCGGCAGTACCGGCTCGGGCAGGTCGAGTCCCGCCAAGGGGCGCCGCATCTGACGCAGTTCGCGGAACAGGGTCAGCCCCAGCACCTGCGCCAGATGCCGGGCCGCGGAATGGCCGCCGTGCGCCCACACCCGCAGCCGCTTGCCGGAGGCGGCCAGCAGCGCCGTACCGAGGGCGCGGCCGTGGCCGTGGCCGCGGTGCGAGGGGTGGACGACCAGCTCGGCGGCCGGGGCCTCCACCGGATCCGTGTCCTCCAGCTGGGCGTAGCCCACGAGTTGGTCGCCGAGGGTCAGCAGCAGATGGGACACACCCTCGCGTTCCCCGCCGCGCAGCTGGAGCCGGCCCTGTTCGGACACCGCCTGCTGGCCGTCGACGCGAACGGCCTCCGCGAGCAGTCCGAGAACCGCCTCGATCTGTTCCGGGGAGAGCGCCGCGTAGGTCTCGATGGCGCGGGAGGGGCCGGGCCGTGCGATGTCGTCGCTGGTCATGCCTACGAGGGTAAGGGGAGGCGGCCCGAAAACGGCGGCAAAGGGAAACCAGGATGTAACCATGAACCCCCTGTCGCGCTACGCGCGTTGACTCTAGGCTGCGCCGGGACCATCAACCGCCGGGAACACCACCCCGGGAAGAACCACAGGGGGGCGTATGCCAGCCACCACTCCGCCGCACGACCGCCGCAGACGCCGTACGACCAGGCTGCTCGCGGCCACCGCCGGGCTCGCGACCGTCGGCGCGCTGGTCGCCGCGCTGCCGTCCACCGCCAGCGCCGACGAGAAGACCGGCAAGCACTGGCCGGGCCGCTACCAGGACGTCCAGCTGCTGTCCTTCAACGACTTCCACGGCAACCTCGAGCCCCCCACGAGTTCCTCGGCGCGGCTCACGGAGATTCAGCCCGACGGCAGCGTCAAGACCATCAACGGCGTCGGCGGCGTCGAGTACCTGGCCGACTCGCTGCGCACGGCCCGCTCAGGCCATCCCTACTCGGTCACCGCGGCGGCAGGCGACCTGATCGGCGCCAGCCCGATCACCTCGGCGCTCTTCCACGACGAGCCGACCATCGAGGCTATGAACGCCCTCGACCTGGACGTCACCGGCGTCGGCAACCACGAGTTCGACGAGGGCCGCGCCGAGCTGGAGCGCATGCAGGAGGGCGGCTGCCACCCGGAGGACGGCTGCTACGCGGAGGGCCGTACCTTCGAGGGCGCCGACTTCCCGTTCCTGGCCGCGAACGTCACCGACGACAAGACGGGCAAGCCGATCCTCGACCCCACGTACGTGTGGGAGAAGAACGGCGTGAAGATCGGATTCATCGGCGTCACCCTGGAGGGCACGCCGAACATCGTCACCGCCGAGGGCATCAAGGGCCTGACCTTCCACGACGAGATCAAGACGATCAACCACTACGCCAAGAAACTGCAGCGCCAGGGCGTGAAGTCGATCGTCGCCCTGATCCACGAGGGCGGTCTCCCGGCCTCGGAGGCGTACAACTACGACTGCGACGCCGGCGGCGCGGGATCCGGCATCTCCGGCCCGATCGTCGACATCGCCAAGGGCGTCACGGCCAAGGTGGACGCGCTGGTCACCGGCCACACGCACGCGGCGTACGCCTGCACCATCACGGACCCGGAGGGCAAGCCGCGCACGGTGACCTCCGCCGCCTCGTTCGGCCGGCTCTACACCGACACCTCGCTGACGTACGACCGCCTTACCGGCGACATCGTCCGTACGTCGGTGAAGTCCGCCAACCACGTGGTGTACCGGAACAACGCGGCCTCGGACATGACATCGCTGATCAGCCGCTACCAGACCCTGGCGGCCCCCATCGCCAACCGTCCGATCGGTCACATCGCCTCGGACATCAAGACCACCCTGGAGTTCGACGACTCCCCGCTCGGCAACCTGATCGCCGACGCCCAGCTGGCGTACGCCAAGACCCTGGACCCGGCCGCGTCCGTGGCGCTGATGAACCCGGGCGGCGTGCGCGCCGATCTGGTCCACGCGTCCTCGCCGGCCGGTGAGGGCGACGGTGTGGTGACGTACGGCGAGGCCTTCAAGGTGCAGCCGTTCGCCAACACGGTGAACCTGGTCGACCTCACCGGCGCGCAGCTGCTCACCGTGCTGCAGCAGCAGGTCTCCGGCGCCAACGCGGCCGCCCCGAAGATCCTGCAGCCCTCGGGGCTGACGTACACGCTGGACCTGACGAAGACGGGCGCCGACCGGATCGTCACCGACTCCATCCGCGTCGCGGGCGCCCCGCTGGACCCGGCGAAGACCTACCGGGTCGCCGCCAACTCCTTCCTCGCCGGCGGCGGTGACGGCTTCACGGGGCTGGCCGGGGGCGCGAACCCGCTGATCGGGCAGGACGACCTGGTGGCCTTCGAGGCCTACCTGGCCGCCAACTCCTCGGCGACCAGCCCGCTGCAGGCGCCTGCGGCGGACCGGGTGAACGTCATCAAGTGACCGACCGCGCGAAGGGGTCCGGCGGACGCTGTCCCCGGGCCCCTTCGCCGCGTCCGGAAGCTGCCGCCGTGTCCGGACCCCGGGGTGTCCCGGTCCACGTGCGTTCACGCGCAGCTTACTTCCGGGCGGGTAGCGCGGGCGGACGCTGATCCTATGCTGCGTGTGATCTTGTCTGCACGATCGACTTTTGTGATCTCTGGAGGGGCAAGACTGTGAAACACCCTGTCAGACGCTCCATCACCGTCGTCCTGACGCTGCTTCTGGCATGTCTGGGCATATCGGCGCCCGCGCACGCCAGTTCGACCACGGGCGACCGAGTCCTCTACTGGAACCAAGCGCTGATCGACGCCTACGTCACCACGGGCGGCTCCCCGGGACCGCTGGCACGGGCCGGGGCCATGATGCATCTGGCCATGTACGACGCCGCGAACGCCAGCCGCTGCCACAGCAGCGGCGGCTTCAAGCCGGAGAACTGCCTGGGAGCGCTCTACACCCCCGGCATCAGCGTGAAGGCCGGCATCGCTCCCAACGTCGAGGCAGCGCTGGACCACGCCGCGTACAACGTCCTCGAATCCGTCTTCCCCGCGCTCGACTTCGCCCCCTACCTCACGGCGGCCCGCACGGGCGAGCCGGTCGACGCCACCACCACGGAGGGCAAGAGCGTCGGCGAGAAGGCCGCCGCGGCGATGATCGCCCGTCGTACCGGCGACGGATCCGGGGACACCACGCCGTACACCCCGAGCACCGAGCCCGGCCAGTGGCGCCCGACGGGCTCCGGTCCGGCGGTGGATCCGAACTGGGGCAAGGTCAAGAAGTTCATCGACTACGGCGACTACCCGTGGACGCACTTCAAGACCACGGCGGCCGACCTGCGTCCGCAGCCGCCCGCCGGGATCGCGACGATGCCCGAGCTGCTGAAGAGCCCCGACTACACGGCCCAGTTCAAGGAAGTGGCGGAGCTAGGAGCGGCCAACAGCAGGACACGGACCGCCGAGCAGACCCAGATCGCCTGGTTCTGGGCCAACGACCTGAACGGCACCTACAAGCCGCCGGGTCAGCTCTTCACCCACACCCGGGTCGTCTCCGAACAGCGCGGACTCGACCAGCTCGCCAACGTCCGGCTCTTCGCACTGGTCGCGGGCTCGATGGCGGACGCGGGGATCTCCGCCTGGGACGCGAAGTACCAGACCGCCATCGATCTGTGGCGGCCCGAGAGCGCCATCCGGATGGCCGACTCGGACGGCAACCCGGACACCGCGCAGGACAGTTCCTGGCAACCCCTCTCGGCTGATGAAGCCGGAAACCACTTCAGTCCGCCTTTCCCCGCCTACGTCTCCGGGCATGCGACCTTCGCCGGGGCATGGGCCGAGTCGATGAAGCAGTTCTTCGGCACGGACAACATCTCCTTCACCGGCACCACCGACGATCCCCATGCGGTCGGGGTCTCCCGCACCTTCCCCACCTTCAGCGCGGCGGCCACCGAGAATGCCCGAAGCCGGGTCTACCTCGGTGTGCACTACCAGTGGGACGGCGACCTCGGCGTCGCAACAGGCCGGAAGGCCGCCGGCCAGATCCTCAACAACACGTACGGTCCGACGAGTTACAGCGACAAGACACCCGTGTACAGCGGCCCGCGTCTCACCACCGTGGGCAAGGAATGGCTGATCAAGCCGATGGGGGCCACGACCGTCGGGAACCTGTACGACGGCACCCACGCTTCCTGGTACTGGTGTGACGACTACGGGGCGGAGAACACCTACGGCCAGCTCCTCTGGAACTCCTACGGCTGTGCGAACGGCTACGACGGCTCCACACACCTCTATTACGTTCCGCGCTAGTACCGGAAAGGACGGTCTCTCCGTGATCAGGAAGCATCTCCGACGCATCGGCGCTACCGCCGGTGTGATCGCCGCACTCGTGTCCGTCGCGGTCGCCAGCGCGAGCGCGACGGGATCGCAGGCCGACCCCAGCGTGCCAGGCACTCTCCGGGTTTTCGCCGGACCGTACGAGCAGGCGCAGTTCTGTGAGGGCGGCCCGACGCCGGTGATCTCCAGTGCGAGAGGCGGCGCGCTCGCCGCCTCGCCGACCGAGTTCGGCAAGGACGCGGGCAAGAACAGAAGTTACTCGTCCCTGCGGGCCACCTTCGAGGTCGCCGAGCCGGGTGAGGCCCCGCTCATCACCAAGACCAAGCGGATCTGGCCGAACGGCATGGTCTTCAACCTCGCTCTCGCCGCAGGCGACCTGAAACCGGGCGAGTACCAGTTCCGCCTGCAGGCGATCGGCGGCAACCAGGCCTCGGCCTGGACACCCTGGTGCACGTTCACCGTCACTCAGTGACCCACGCCATCGACGCGTGAATCTCACCTGAACGGTCAAGAAGGCCGGTTCCCCCACCGGGAACCGGCCTTCGGCCGGCTCACTGTCCCGCTGACATCGGCGCCGGCTCGCCGAAGATCCAGCAGTCCGCCCGGGCCGGCGCCTCGACGAACCGGGGCGGGACGACGTCACCGTGGGTCTACCCTACGGACCCGGTCCGACAGAGCTTCGAGCCTCCCCGGCACCGCCTCAGCCGCGCAGCGGACCGGTGACCGACTCGCCGATGACGAAGCCCTTGGCGGGGCCTTAGGGGACGGTGACCTCCGTGCCGTCGGGGACGCGGTGGAGGTCCTCCCAATCGGCCTTGTCGGGACGGGGGCGGGTGAGGAGAGTGACGGCGCCCTGGCCGTCGTAGTCGTCGATGAGCAGATGGACGGGGATGCCGGCGCGAGCGTACTCGCGGCGTTTGCGGATGTGGTCGCGGTCCTGGTTGCGTTTGGAACTCGTCCGACGCGCGCCGTACACGGTTCGTGATCTGGGCGTGGGACAGACGGCCGGTGGGCGACACCTCGATGGCTCCCTCGATGATCTCAGCGCGGCAGCCCTCGGGGAGTTCCATGGCTTTCCACGCCTGCCACAGGACCTCGTCCAGGTACCGGGGGCACAGGCAACGCCGTCACGCTACATGCGGCGGTACGGCTGACCAGGGCGAATGCCTCGGGTTCTCCCGTTCGGGCGACCGGCGGCACAACGTGGCGAGCGGAGGCGCGCACCTCCGGCTGACCATGACCCGGAGTGCACTATCCCCTGGACGCACCGGCCGACGACGGGTCGTGGGACCGGTTGCGGGCGCTGCTCGCCCACCTGCGTCCCGAGGGTGGTGTCAGGAAGCCGTAGGCGTCCAGCCCGCCAGCCAGTCCGCGACCTCCTGGTCGGCGGCCTGGGCGGGGGTCAGGTGGGGGCGGTCGGTGCTTGCGCTGCCCGCGCCCGCGCCGGTGTTCTGGTACTCCGCGAAACGGTCGTCCTTCCAGGAGAAGCCGCTCATGTCGGTCCAGGGGGCGGTGCGGACGGCCGCGCTGAGGGTGGTGTTGCGGACGGTGGTCTGCGGGTCGAGGGTGGCGTCGCCGCCCGCGTGCCAGGGGCGGCCGAGGTGGAAGGTGCGGTCGGCCACGTCACCGTTGACGGCGGAGTTGGCGATGAGGATGCCCTTGCGGTTCGCGGGCGTGCTCGGGGCGGTGACGTACCCGGCGGAGGTGCCGTCCCAGCGTTTCTTCAGCGTGATGACGGACCGGTCGATCACGGCGGTCGCCCGGCCGAAGATGAAGTCGACGTTGCCGGTGACGTAGGAGTCGGTCATGTAGACCCGGCCGAGCCGGTCCTTGGCCGCGGTGTCCACGAGCAGGGTGTCCTGGTCGCCGTTGACGATGATCCCGTCGAGGAACACCTTGTCGGCGGCGGTGCGCAGGGCGACGGCCTGGTGGCCGGACAGGGACTGGTTCGCCTTCTCGTCGAAGTCGTTGGTGACGGTCAGGTTGCGGGCCTGGAAGTCGTCGGCCTCGACGGCGACGGTGGCGCTGCCCGCGGTGCCGTACGTGCCCGACCCGTCCGGCTTCGGCGTGCCCGCCGCGTTGTTGTGGACGATGACGGTGTCCTTGCGGCTGGCGCCAGTGCCCTGGATGGTGACGTGCGGCTTGTTCGAGGGCACCTTCACGGTCTCGCGGTACGTGCCGGGCTTGACGGCGATCACCACGCGGGAGGGGTTGTTCGCGGGGACGGCGTTCACGGCGGCCTGGACGGTGGAGTACTGGCCCGAGCCGTCCTTGGCGACGGTGAGGGTGGTCGCGGCGGCGGCGGTGGTCGTGGCCGCCGCCGTGGTGCCGAGGGAACCGCGCGGTCCGGCGCCCGACTTCAGCAGCGCCGGCACGTCCGCCGCCTTGTCGAGCGTGTAGCCGTAGTACGTCTTCGGATCGAACGCCGTGCCGCCGCTCTCGTTGCGGCCGCTGGTGCCGGAGAAGACGTTGCCGCGCTGGACGATCGTCGCGGTGGCGTCCTTGATGACGGGGTTCCGCATGCCCTGGAAGCAGGAGTTCTCCAGGACCATCTTCGTGCTGCCGCGCGAGTAGTTGCCGTAGGAGGACGTGATGTCCGTCCCCGGGGTGTCCTCCAGGAGGTTGTTGTAGAGGTGCGCGTGGGCGGCGTTGTCCGTGGAGGGGTTGCGCTGCTCGGTCTCGCGGATCCAGTTGTGGTGGATCGTGATGTCCGTCTTGACGTTCTCGGTCCAGCCGATGCCGAACGTCTTGTTGTTGTCGCTCAGCTTGTTCCACGACACGGTGACGTTCGTGCTGTCCTTGCGGACGTCGATCAGCCCGTCCGCCATGTGCCGCAGGTCGTTGTGGTCGATCCAGACGTGGTGGGCCCCGTCCATCTGGATCGCGTCGAAGTCGTGGTCCTTGTCGTTCCAGACGCCCTGGTACGAGTCCCGGATGGTCAGGTTCCGGATGATCACGTTGTGTACGCCGGTACCGAGGAAGAAGCCGCCGCCGACGATGTGCCCCGAGGTGCCCGACCCGATGATGGTCTTGTCGGACCGGACCTTGATCTCCTTCCCGACGGGCGACATGTCGATGGTCCCGGCCACGACGATGACGTACGGCTCCGCGGCGGTCGCGTACTTCTCCAGGTCGGCGAGCGTCTTCACGGTGACGATCTGTCCGCCCCGGCCGCCGTACGTGCCCTTCTGGCCGAGGGAGTTCACGGAGGCGAAGCCGTCCGCGGTGGCGGTCGCCCAGGCGGGCACGGCAGCCGTGGCGGCCGCGGCGGCCTTCGGCTGCGCGTCCTCGCCGAGGACGAGCACGCCCGCGGCGGTCAGGGCGAGGGGCACACCGGCCGCCAGCAACGTCGTCCTGCGCCTGCGGTGACGGGGCTTGCCATGGGTCTCACTCATGCGCGGGTTCCGTTCCGTGTGGGGATGGTCGCCCGGTAGTCGCCACCGGAGACGGAACGGTTGCCGCGAACGAACCGGGTGGGACCGGCGTCGGAGTCATGACGGAAGGGGGCCTGGATGAGGGCCGCACGAGGCGTGCTGATGCTGCTGCTGCCGGTCATGGGGTGCACGGTCGCGGGTGGCGGGGGTGAGGCTGAGGCCGACGCGTCCTGCGCGTACCTGGTGACGTACCGGGGGCACACGTACGTCGGTGCGGAGAACGGCGACTTCGAGGTCGCCGAGCGTATCGGCACGGCCGCCATGCCGCCCTGCGACGACACCCCGGGCGACGACGACCCGGGCACCCCGACGACCACCCTGAACGCCTACCGGGTCGTGGGCTGGGACACCGCCGAAGCGATCGCCGTGGGCAGGTCGGCCGACGATGTGGTGTTCGCCCGCGTGGATCCCGATCTGGAACTGCCGTGACTGCCGTGACTGCCGAACCGCCGTGATCCCGGAACCGCCGTGACGTCAGCTGTCGTCGCCGGGCATCTCCGGCGGCGGCGTCGGCGCCCCCGGCAGGCGGACCGTCACCAGCGTGCCGCCGCCGTCCGCAGGGGCGAGCGTCACCTCGCCGCCCGCCTGCTGCACCGTCCGCGCCACGATCGACAGGCCCAGGCCCGAGCCCGGCAGGGCACGCGCTCCGGGGCTGCGCCAGAAGCGGTCGAAGACGTGCGGCAGCTCGTCGGCGGGGATGCCGGGGCCGTGGTCGCGGACCGTGAGGACGCCGCCGTCGAGCCGTACGTCGACCGTGCCGCCCGCCGGGCTGAACTTCACCGCGTTGTCCAGGACGTTGACCACCGCCCGCTCCAGCGCCGACGGCTCCGCCCGCACGTACCACGGCCGTACGTCCGCCGTGATCGTCAGCTCGGGGCCGCGCAGCCGGGCCCGGCGCAGCGCCGACTCCACCGCGTCCTGGAACGGGATCACCTGCGTACGGTCGCCGGCCTGGCCGGTGTCCGGGCGGGACAGCTCCTGGAGATCGCCGATCAGCGCGGCCAGCTCCGTCATCTGCGCCTTCACCGAGGCGAGCAGCGCCCTGCGGTCCGCCTCCGGGAGGGGGCGGCCGGTCTCCTCGCTGCGGGTGAGGAGTTCGATGTTGGTGCGCAGCGAGGTGAGCGGCGTACGCAGCTCGTGTCCGGCGTCGGCGATCAGCTGCTGCTGGAGGTCGCGGGAGCTGGCCAGCGCGGAGGTCATCGAGTTGAACGACCGCGTCAGCCGCGCGACCTCGTCGTCGCTGTCGTCCTCCACCGGGATACGGATGGTGAGGTCCTCGGTGCGGGCCACGTGCTCGACGGCCTCGGTGAGCCTGTCGACGGGCCGCAGCCCGGTCCGCGCGACCCACAGGCCCGCGGCCCCGGCGCCCACCGCGCCGATCCCGGACACCAGGAGCAGCACCCACGCCAGGTTCGTCAGCGGCTTGTCGACCGTCGTCGTGGGCTGGGCCAGCGAGACGGCGTAGCGTTCCACGCCGACGGTGACCGGGCCCGGCCCCGGCACATAGGTGTGGACGCGTCGCTTCACGCCGTCGCCGTCCGTCACCGTGTGCAGGGCGTCGCGCTGCTCGCCGCGCGCGACCGCCACGTCCTGGCCGGAGACGGGCAGCTCGGCGTCGGAGGACGGTCGGCAGGCCGAGCCGTCGGCGGTCACGATCTGCACGGTGTAGCCGGGCAGCGAACCGATGCTGTCCGTGCCGTCGGACGTGCAGGCACGGACCAGGCTGCGCAGATAGAGCTCGTGGACCTGGGTGTGCCGCAGGGTCGTGTCGAACTGCGAGGTCAGCTGCGCCCGCGTGATGAACCAGCACGCGGCCGAAGCCAGCGCCACCGCCACGGCCACGGCCGTGGTCACCAGCAGCGCCAGCCGCGAGCGGATCGGCAGGGCGCGCAGGCGCCGCACCGCCTGGTTCACTCGGTGCCGCCCTGCCGCAGGACGTACCCCACGCCCCGCACGGTGTGCACGAGCCGCGGCTCGCCGCCCGCCTCCGTCTTGCGGCGCAGGTACATGACGTACACGTCGAGGGAGTTCGACGACGGCTCGAAGTCGAAGCCCCACACCGCCTTCAGGATCTGCTCCCGGGTGAGGACCTGGCGCGGGTGCGCCATGAACATCTCCAGCAGGGTGAACTCGGTGCGGGTCAGCTCCACCGCCCGCCCGCCCCGCGTCACCTCACGGCTCGCGAGGTCCATGCGCAGGTCGGCGAAGGTCAGCGCCTCGCTGTCCTCGGCCGTGGCGCCGGCGACCGCCGCCGCGTAGGAGCTGCGCCGCAGCAGCGCCCGGATGCGGGCGAACAGCTCGTCCAGCTCGAACGGCTTGACCAGGTAGTCGTCGGCCCCGGCGTCCAGGCCGGTCACCCGGTCGCCGACCGTGTCCCGGGCCGTCAGCATGAGGATCGGCGTCGTGTCGCCCGCGCCGCGGATGCGCCGCGCCGCGGTCAGCCCGTCCATGCGGGGCATCTGGATGTCGAGGACGACGAGGTCGGGCCGGTACGCGGTCGCCTTCTCCAGGGCGTCCGCGCCGTCGACCGCGACCTCCGTGTCGTACCCCTCGAACGCCAGGCTGCGCTGGAGCGCCTCCCGCACCGCCGGCTCGTCGTCGACGATGAGGATGCGCTGGGGGTCACGGTCGCCTTCGGCGGGGCTCATGGCGTGGTTCCTCGGGTGCGGTGGTGGACGTGGCGTGGTCTGACGCTGTCAGCGTCGCACGTTTGCTCAGCCGCTCGCGCCCGCCCGCAGCTCCGCCAGGTCGGCCTTGACGGTGTTGACCGGGATGGCGAAGCCGAGGCCGACACTGCCGGCGTCGGACGAGGAGGATCCGCTCGCGGAGTACATCGCCGAGTTGATGCCGATGATGTTGCCGTTCATGTCGATCAGCGCGCCGCCGGAGTTGCCGGGGTTCAGGGACGCGTCGGTCTGGATGGCCTTGTACGTCGTGGTGGACGACCCGGTGTCGCCGTTGAACTCCTGACCGCCGAACTCGAACGGCCAGCCGCCGCCGGGCTGCCGCTGCTGCTGTCCCTCGTCGGTGGAGACGGTCACGTCACGGTCAAGGGCGGAGACGATGCCGCTGGTCACCGTGCCGGTCAGGCCCTCGGGGGAGCCGATCGCCACGACCTGGTCGCCGACCTGCACGCCGTCGGAGTCGCCGAGCGTCGCCGCCGTCAGCCCGGAGGCGTCGTCCAGCTTGATCAGGGCGAGGTCCTTGCTGCTGTCGGTGCCGACGACCTGGGCGGTGTACTCCTTGCCGTCGCTGGTCGTCACCTTGATCTCCGAGGCGCCGGAGACGACGTGGTTGTTGGTGATGATCTCGCCGTCGCCGGTGATGATCACACCGGAGCCGGTGGAGGATCCCGCGTTGGAGGTCGCGCCGATCTCGACGATGCTCGGGCTGACCGCCTCGGCGACCCCGGCGACCGTGCCCTTCTGGCTCGACGGCACGACGTTGGTGCTGGTGCTGCTGCTCGCGGCGACCGTGTCGTCGCCGGTCAGCTCCTGGATGCCGTACGCCGTGCCGCCGCCGATCGCGGCCGCGACGATCGCCACGGCGGTGAGCAGTGCGACAGGACCGCGCTTCTTGGCGCGCCGCCGGGTCACGGGCTCCGTCGGAAGCGCGGTGGGCTGGTACGCCGGCGGGGGCGGCCACTCCGGATTCACGTTGCTCTCGGTCATGGACAGGAGCTTGTCGCCCGACCATGAGAGCTGCCTGAGTGCTCCCTGAGAAGCCCGGCAGAACCTCGTATGCCCGATATAAAGCCGCTGCCGAACAGCCGCCGCCGTACGCCGCCGCTGTGCAGCCGCCGCCGTCAGCCGGAGGCGGGCTCCGCGCAGCCGCACGACCGCCGCACCACCAGCCGCGACGGGAACACCTTCAGCCGCTCCCGGCGCGACCCCGCCACCCGCAGGCCGTCGTCGAGGACGAGGTCCACCGCCGCCCGGGCCATCGCCGAGCGGTCGGAGGCGATCGTGGTCAGGGGCGGGTCGGCGAGGGCCGCCTCCTTGATGTCGTCGAAGCCGGCCACGGCCAGCTCGCCCGGCACGTCGATGCGCAGCTCGCGCGCGGCGCGCAGCAGACCGATCGCCTGGTCGTCGGTGGAGCAGAAGATCGCCGGGGGCCGGTCCGGGCCGGACAGCACGTCCAGGCCCACCCGGTAGGCGTCGTAGCGGTTGTACGGCGCCTCGAAGAGCCGGCCCTCGGTGGACAGGCCGGCCTCCGCCATCGCGCGCCGCCAGCCCTCGACGTGGTCGGAGACGGGGTCGCCGACGGCGGGGGTCTCGGCGGTGCCGCCCATACAGGCGACGTACTCGTAGCCGTGCTCGAGGAGGTGGCGTACGGCGAGCTGGGCGCCGCCCAGGTCGTCGGTGGTGACGGCGACGTCGTCGATGGACTCGGGGCGCTCGTGCAGCAGCACCACGCGCGCGTCCCAGGCCTCGATCTCGGCGGCCGCCAGATCGTTCAGCGCGTGGGAGACGAGGATCAGTCCGGACACCCGCATTCCGAGGAACGCCCGCAGGTAGTGGACCTCGCGTTCACCGACGTAGTCGGTGTTGCCGACGAGGACCATCTTCCCGCGCTCGGACGCGGCCTGTTCGACGGCGTGCGCCATCTCCCCGAAGAAGGGCTGGCGGGCGTCGGGGATGATCAGGCCTATCAGGTCGGTGCGCCGGGAGGCCATCGCCTGGGCGACCCGGTCGGGCCGGTACCCCAGTTCCTTGATCGCGGCGAGGACACGCTCGCGCGTGGCCGGGGCGACCGGCCGGGGTCCGTTGTTGATGACATAGCTGACGACGGCGGTCGAAGTTCCCGCCAGCCGCGCCACATCATCCCGAGTCACCTTGGCCACGCGCGGAGTCTACGCGGAGAGACCCGCTCTGGGCAGGGCGTCTTGAGTGTTGGCCGCGCCCGTCCGGGATACCGGCCCGCCGTGCCGTGGCGCGGGCCGGTGCGCCGGTCAGGCCTCGCCGGCGACGGAGGCGGGCACGCCGTCCGTCTCGTCCGCTTTCGCCCGGTCCGCCTTGGCCGCCCGGTCCGCCTTGGCCTTGGCCTCCTCGGCGGCGCGCTCCACCTTCTCCGGGGTGACGAACCGGTACCCGACGTTGCGGACGGTCCCGATCAGCGACTCGTGCTCCGGGCCGAGCTTGGCGCGCAGCCGTCGTACGTGGACGTCGACGGTGCGGGTGCCGCCGAAGTAGTCGTAGCCCCAGACCTCCTGGAGCAGCTGGGCGCGGGTGAAGACCCGGCCCGGGTGCTGGGCGAGGTACTTCAGGAGCTCGAACTCCTTGAAGGTGAGGTCGAGGACCCGGCCCTTGAGCTTGGCGGAGTAGGTCGCCTCGTCGACCGAGAGGTCGCCGTTGCGGATCTCCATCGGGGAGTCGTCGTTGACGATCTGCTGGCGGCCCATGGCGAGCCGCAGCCGCGCCTCGACCTCGGCCGGGCCGGCGGTGTCGAGGAGGACGTCGTCGATGCCCCAGTCGGCGGTGACGGCGGCGAGGCCGCCCTCGGTCACGACGAGGATCAGGGGACAGCCGGGGCCCGTCGAGCGCAGCAGCTGGCAGAGGCTGCGGACCTGCGGGAGATCGCGGCGGCCGTCGATCAGGATGACGTCGGCACCCGGGGTGTCGACGAGTGCCGGTCCTTCCGCCGGGGCCACTCGCACGTTGTGCAGGAGCAGGCCGAGGGCGGGAAGCACCTCCGTCGACGGCTGGAGGGCATTGGTCAGGAGCAGCAGAGAACTCATCGCACTCCACCTGCCCGGGTCGTCTCACGCTCGTGCACGGTTCGCTCGCCCATAACGTCTGGTTCCTCCTCGGTCCCTGCGATGGGGGTACCGCCCACGCTTTCGCTGTGGGGGAGTTTGCGGCACTGCTTCGTACGGTGCGGCTCCCCGCGCCCCTGGGATCCGCGACGGCCCTCGCGGGCCGCTATGCGTTCGACGGCCCGTACACCTGCGGTTTCCCGCGTCGTATACAACGCTTCCGAAAGCACAAAAGGACCCGGGGGCTACGCTGCCCGAGTCCTCTGCCAAGCAGAATAGCCCACATGAGCTCAGGTCCGGCAGGTCATGTGGCCCGATCCACGCCCCGTTCCACCGTTCGTCCACACTCCGAGACGGCCGGGCTGATCGGTTCCGCGCGATTGCGTACGTATCTGCACACGTCGGACGGGGTGCGGATCGAAGCCGTATACGATCCGGCGGCCGTTGTATACGACGCAGCGGGTGCCACCTCGCCGGACGCCTCACGGCCATCCACCGATCACCCCGTGTTCGTGATAGCCCACGGCTTCACCGGTGATGTGGACCGCCCGCACGTGCGCCGGGTCGCGCGCGCCCTGGCGCGCCACGGCGCCGTCGTCACCTTCTCCTTCCGCGGCCACGGCGCCTCCGGTGGCCACTCCACCGTCGGCGACCGCGAGGTCCTGGACCTGGCCGCCGCCGTGGACTGGGCCCGCGCCCTCGGGCACGCGCGCGTGATCACCGTCGGCTTCTCCATGGGCGGCTCGGTGGTGCTGCGGCACGCGGCGCTGCACCGGGAGCAGGAGATCGCCGCGGTGGTCTCCGTCAGCGCCCCGGCGCGCTGGTACTACCGGGGCACGGCACCCATGCGCCGGCTGCACTGGCTGGTCACCCGGCCCGCGGGCCGCCTCGTCGGCCGCTACGGCTTCCGCACCCGCATCCACCACCGCGACTGGGACCCGGTCCCGCTCTCCCCGGTCGAGGCGGTCCCGAGGATCGCGCCCACCCCGCTCCTCGTCGTCCACGGCGACCGCGACGGCTACTTCCCGGTGGACCACCCGCACATGCTGGCCGCGGCCGCCGGCCAACACGGCGAGCTGTGGCTCGAACCAGGCATGGGCCACGCGGAGAACGCGGCCGACGACGCCCTCCTGGACCGCATCGGCGACTGGGCCGTCGGCGCGGCGGGCTAGCCTGGCAGCGTTCACGAGTGGACTGACGTGAGGGACGAGATGGCAAAGGTCACGGTGCGCTACTGGGCCGCCGCGAAGGCCGCGGCCGGGGTCGCCGAGGAGGCGTACGAGGCGGGCACGCTCGCCGACGCGCTCACCGCGGTGCGGGAGCGGCACCCCGGCGAGCTCGCGCGGGTGCTGCGGCGATGCTCGTTCCTCATCGACGGCGATCCCGTCGGGACCCGCGGGCATGAGACGGTACGGCTGGCCGACGGCGGCACGGTCGAGGTGCTCCCGCCGTTCGCAGGAGGGTGACCAGACCGATGAGCAACCAGCCGTACGACGGGATGTACGACGGGCAGTACCCAGGGCGGTACGAAGGGCAGTACGAAGGGGAGTACGAAGGGGAGTACGAGGGGGCGCCCCAAGGGGGGTACCAGGGGTACGACCAGTACCAGCAGCAGCCCCAGTACCCCCAGGGTCAGTACCACCCCGACCAGTACCCCCAGTACCCCCAGGACCCGTACCAGCAGGCCCAGCCCCAGTACCAGGGGCAGTACGCCGCCGCCCCGCCCACCCAGCAGTGGGAGGGCCGGACCTGGGACACCCAGGCCCAGTCGGCGACGGCGGGGTACGCGCCGCGGCAGGCGTACGTGCCCGAGCAGCCGTACGAGCCGCGGACGGCCGTGGCCGAACCGGCTCCGGCACAGGCTCCGGCGCCCGAGCCGTCCGCGCCGCTCACCGCGGCCCAGCGGGCCCGGCTCGAAGGCCGTTCCCCGATCATCGAGCCCGGCCTGCAGCCCGCCGCGCTGACCGCGCTGCTCGGTCTGCTGCTGTCCGGCGCGGCGGCGGTCGGCTCCTGGGCGCTGCTCGTGCCGCTCGTCGCCCTGCAGGCGGTCACCGCGGCGGGCTGGTTCCGGCTGAACGGCATGTGGCCGGCCCGGCAGGGCATCGCGCTGGCGTTCCTGGGCGCGCTGACCGCGGACGCGGCGCTGCTGGTGGCGGGCCGGGACAACGGTCCGGTGGCGATCCTCGGCACGCTCGGCGTCTGGGTGCTGCTGTCGCTGGTCCTCCAGCTGCGTTCGCACGCCGACCCGGACGAGCGGCTGTACGGCCTGATGGCCACGGTCGTCTCGGCGGCCCTGGCGGTCGTCGCGACCGGCTACCTGGCGGCCGAGCCCGACGCGGTGACGATCGGCGCGGCGGCGGTCGCGGTCGCGGTCCTCGCCCGGGCGCTGCCGCTGCCGACGCCCGTGTCCGTCGTCGTCGCGCTCCTCGCGGCGGCCGGCGGCGGCTTCGCGGCGGGCGGCCTGACCGGTGCCGGCTCCGGGACGGACGGCGCGCTGCTGGGCGCGGCGGCCGGAGTGTGCGCCCTGATCGGCCACCGGGTCGCGAGCTACGACTACCCGTCCCGGTTCGTGCACTTCACGGCCGGTGTCGCCCTCCCCCTGAGCGCGGCCGCGCCGGTGGTGTGGGTGCTGGGGCGGACGCTGGGCTGACCGGCCCGCGCCTGTCACAGATGATCCACAATCTCGGGGCCCGGCCGCCCGGCCGGGTTACCTTGGCCCTCGTTGCCGAAGGCCAAAGTGGGGAAACATGCGTGCGCTGCGAATAGTTCTGATCGTCGTCGTGATCCTCGGGGGACTCTTCGTGGCCGCGGACCGGCTCGCCGTGAACTTCGCCGAGGGGGAGGCCGCGGACAGGCTGAGGACCAGCGAGAACCTCGCGGAGACCCCGGACGTGTCGATCAACGGCTTCCCGTTCCTCACCCAGGTGGCGGGCGGTGAGCTGGACGACGTCGAGGTCGGCATCGACGACTACGAGGCCGCGACGGGTGACGGCGAGAACATCCGGATCGACGACCTGACGGCGCACATGAAGGGCGTCGAGTTCTCCGGCGACTACAGCTCCGCCACGGCCGCCTCCGCCACCGGCACGGCGACCATCGCCTACGACGAACTGCTCAAGGCCGCCAAGTCCGAGCCCACCGAGGTCGCCCCCGGCGTCACCGCCCGCGTGGTGAGCCTCGCCGACGGCGGCAAGGGCAAGATCAAGGTCGGGCTGGAGGCGGAGGTGCCGGTGCTCGGCACCCAGCGGCTCTCGGTGCTGAGCACGGTCGCCGTCAAGGGTGACACCGTGGAGGTGCGCACCGACTCCCTGCCGGAGCTGGCGGGCCTCGACCTCGCCGAGGAGTCGGTCCGCGAGATCACCGACTTCCAGCAGGCCATCGACGACCTTCCGGGCGGCATCCGGCTGGACAAGGTGGAGGCGGCGCCGGACGGCGTGGAGATCACGGTGCGGGGTTCGAACGTCCAGCTGGTCGGGTAGGACCCGGCCGCACCACCCGCTCTGTCCGAAAGGCGAGACAACCGCGTCCGCCAAACAGGTGTGACCGCCGCTACACGCGCCCGGAAGCCGTACGCCCAAGGCTCCGGGCGCTTTCTTGTCTCGAAAAGCGGACGATCGCGTCTCATCATGCGACACGCCGGTGACATGCCCGCCCGTCCGTCCCTACGATCGACGACATGAAGCGACAGGCGGATCTCACGAAGCGGCGGGCAGTAGACCTGTGCCGCGTTGCCGCCATGCTCTGTCGCACCGTCTGAGCGGCAGCACCGCCTTCCGCGTTCACCCCCCGCCCTGCTCAGGGCACCCGTGCGCCGCGCCGCCCCGCGGCATCCGAGCGCACCCTCTCACTCGCACGCCCCGCCGCAACTGCCCCGGAGGAGAAAGAGCATGAGCCGCAGCGACGTCCTGGTCGACGCCGACTGGTTGCAGGACAACCTGGACAACCCCGACATCGCGATCGTCGAGGTGGACGAGGACACGTCCGCGTACGAGAAGAACCACATCCGCAACGCGATCCGGATCGACTGGACGCAGGACCTGCAGGACCCGGTCCGCCGTGACTTCATCGACCAGGAGGGCTTCGAGAAGCTCCTGTCGGCGAAGGGCATCGCCAACGACACGCTGGTGGTCCTCTACGGCGGCAACAACAACTGGTTCGCGTCCTACGCCTACTGGTACTTCAAGCTCTACGGCCACGAGAACGTCAAGCTCCTCGACGGCGGCCGCAAGAAGTGGGAGCTGGACGCCCGCGAGCTGGTCGAGGAGGTGCCCGAGCGCGCCGCCACCGAGTACAAGGCCAAGCCGCAGAACACCGCCATCCGCGCCTTCCGCGACGACGTCGTGGCGGCCATCGGCTCCCAGAACCTCGTCGACGTGCGTTCCCCCGACGAGTTCTCCGGCAAGCTGCTCGCCCCGGCCCACCTGCCGCAGGAGCAGTCGCAGCGTCCGGGTCACGTCCCGAGCGCCCGCAACATCCCGTGGTCGAAGAACGCCAACGACGACGGCACGTTCAAGTCCGACGACGAGCTGCGCAAGCTCTACGAAGAGGAGAGCGTCGACCTCTCCAAGGACACCATCGCCTACTGCCGTATCGGCGAGCGCTCGGCCCTGACCTGGTTCGTCCTGCACGAGCTGCTCGGTGTCGAGAACGTCAAGAACTACGACGGCTCCTGGACCGAGTACGGCTCCCTCGTCGGCGTGCCGATCGAGCTCGGCGCCAACAAGTAACCCCTCCCGACCGACCTTTCAAGACCTCTTCAGGAGTACGACATGTGTGGAGCGAAGGCCGGCGGCCCCGACGCCTCGACGATCAAGCCCGGTGAGACCACCATCCAGGGCCAGGTGACCCGCGACGGCGAGCCGGTGACCGGCTACGTCCGCCTCCTGGACTCGACCGGCGAGTTCACCGCGGAGGTCCCCACCTCCGCCACGGGCCAGTTCCGCTTCTACGCGGCCGAGGGCACCTGGACCGTCCGCGCCCTCGTCCCCGGCGGCACCGCCGACCGCACGGTCGTCGTCGCCGAGAAGGGCGACCTGGCCGAGGTCGCGATCGCGGTCTGACGAGGACGGCACCCCGTACGGCGGAAGGGCCGCACCCCCGGGTTGGACGCCTGGGTGCGGCCCTTCGGCCTGCCTGCCTACTCTGGACGTATGTACGCACGGCGGCGTCATACGTACTTCGCCATGATGGGCATCTGCCTGGTGCTCTTCGTCCTGGCCTGGGGAGTCGTCCGCCTCTGGTCGACCGAGGTGGCCGTCGGCATGTGCGTGGTCGCCATGCTGATCCCGCCGGTCGCCGCGATGATCGCCAACCGGCGCGGCCCCGACGACCGCTGGTGGGACGACCCCTCCGGCGACCCGCAGTCCGACGAGTGGTGGGACGAGCTGGACGGCAAGAAGCACCCGGGATCCGGCGAGACGCGCCAGTAGGAAGAGCGTCGAGCGCCGCCCTCTCGGCAGTGCCCGTCTCAGTACACGAGCGCCTGCGTGTCCTCCGCCAGCGCCTCCTGGACGAAGACCTGCGCGCCCGCGATCCGCACGCCCTCGATGACGTCGTTCTCCGTGATCTCCCGCCGGGCCGCGCACTGGGTGCACAGGGTGAGCTTGCCGGCCGCGAGCACCGAGTCGATCAGGTCGGGCAGCGGTGCCGCGTGCGGCAGCTCGAACTCCGCCGCCCGGCCGGGCAGCGCGAACCAGGCGCTCTCGCCGGTCAGCCACACGGAGACGTCCACCCCGCTGGCCACGGCCACCGCCGCCACCGTGAACGCCTGCGAGCAGCGCTCGGGGGCATCGGCCCCCGCGGTCACCTTGATCACGAGCTTCTTCGCCATAGCCGGAATCGTAGTGCTCGAGGCACCCGCGTAAGCTGGGCCCCGGCCTTGTGTACCGCTCACCCTCGCCCAACAAGGAGCACGCCGTGGAGCTCTTCTTCGAAATCCTGCTGGTCCTGGTCGCCGTCGGCGTTCTCGCCTTCGCCGGCCTGACCGTGAAGAAGCTGTACCAGGGCCAGCGCTGACCCCCTCGACAGGAATAGCCAGGAAACGCCGCTCATGATCGAGATCCCGTCCGACCTCCACAAGGACCTGGTCCCCCTCGCCTTCCTGCTCGGAAACTGGGCGGGCGCGGGCGTGCACGACTTCCCCGGCTCGGAGAAGTGCAACTTCGGGCAGGAGGTCACCTTCACGCACGACGGCCGGGACTTCCTGGAGTACCGCTCCCACACCTGGGTGCTGGACAACGACGGCAACAAGGTGCGGCCCCTGGAGTCGGAGCACGGCTTCTGGCGGATCGACGCCGACCGCAAGGTCGAGGTGACGATGACCCGCGACGACGGCGTCATCGAGATCTGGTACGGCGAGCTCGCCCACCAGAAGCCGCAGATCGACCTGGTCACCGACGCCGTCGCCCGCACCGCCGCCTCCCGCCCGTACAGCGGCGGCAAGCGGCTCTACGGCTACGTCAAGAGCGACCTGATGTGGGTCGGCGAGAAGCAGACCCCCGAGGTCGAGCTGCGCCCCTACATGTCGGCCCACCTGAAGAAGGTCGTCACCCCGGAGGACGTCGAGCGCTGGGCGAAGGCCCTGCCCGACGACATGCCTGACGACGGCATCGCCTTCTTCAAGTAAGCCCTCGCGCACGGGCGGCCTACACTTTCCGGTGTGGTGAGCACCGACTGGAAGAGCGATCTGCGGCAGCGCGGCTACCGGCTGACCCCGCAGCGGCAACTCGTGCTCGAAGCCGTGGACACCCTGGAACACGCGACCCCCGACGACATCCTCGTGGAAGTGAGGAAGACGGCGTCGGGGGTCAACATTTCCACGGTGTACCGGACGCTGGAGCTGCTGGAGGAGCTGGGGCTGGTCAGCCACGCGCACCTCGGGCACGGGGCGCCCACGTACCACCTGGCCGACCGGCACCACCACATCCACCTGGTGTGCCGCGACTGCTCCGACGTCATCGAGGCGGATCTCGGCGTGGCCGCCGAGTTCACCGCCAAGCTGCGCGAACAGTTCGGCTTCGACACGGACATGAAGCACTTCGCGATCTTCGGCAGGTGCGAGAACTGTTCCCTGAAGAGTTCAAATACCGAGTCGTAGGCTTGGAGCCATGAAGAGCCCCCTGCTGTCCCTGCCCGGCGCCGTCCCCGCCGAGGGTGTGGACGAAGGCGTCGCCGCCCACTACGGCGACCTGTTCCGCGAGCAGCGCACCCTCGCCGACGGCACCGGTTTCGTCGACCTCTCGCACCGCGGAGTCGTCACCGTCTCCGGCGAGGACCGGCTGAGCTGGCTGCATCTGCTGCTCACCCAGCACGTCAGCAACCTGCCCGCCGGCGAGGCCACCGAGGCGCTGATCCTCTCCGCGAACGGCCACATCGAGCACGCGTTGTACCTGGTGGACGACGGCTCGACGGTCTGGGCGCACATCGAGCCCGGCACCCAGGACGCGCTGATCCAGTACCTGGAGTCGATGAAGTTCTTCTACCGGGTCGAGGTCGCCGACCGCACCGCCGACTTCGCGGTCGTCCACCTGCCCGCCGGTTCCATCGCCGAGGTCCCCGAAGGCGTCGTCGTACGGCAGACCGCGCACGGCCGTGACCTGTTCCTGCCGCGGGAGCGGCTGGAGGAGTACGCCGGGCAGGCCGGCCCGGCGGCCGGGCTCCTCGCCTACGAGGCGCTGCGCGTCGAGCACCACCGCCCCCGCCTCGGCTTCGAGACCGACCACCGCACCATCCCGCACGAGCTGGGCTGGATCGGTACCGCCGTGCACCTGCAGAAGGGCTGCTACCGCGGCCAGGAGACCGTCGCCCGGGTGCAGAACCTGGGCAAGCCGCCGCGCCGGCTGGTCTTCCTGCACCTGGACGGCAGCGAGGTCCATCTGCCCACCCACGGCACCGAGATCCGCCTCGCGGACGACGGCCCCGACGGGCGGAAGATCGGCTTCATCACGACGTCCGTACGCCACCACGAGCTGGGCCCGGTCGCCCTCGCCCTGGTGAAGCGGAACGTGCCCCTGGACGCCCGGCTGGTCGCCGGGGACACGGCGGCCGCCCAGGAAGTCGTCGTAGCGCCCTAGATCTCGATGAGGACGGTGAACGGGCCGTCGTTCGTGAGCGACACCCGCATCTGCGCGCCGAACCGGCCCGTCTCCACCGTCGCGCCCAACGCCCGCAGCTGGGCGACCACCTCGTCGACCAGCGGCTCGGCGACCTCGCCGGGCGCGGCCGCGTTCCAGGTGGGGCGGCGGCCCTTGCGGGCGTCGCCGTAGAGCGTGAACTGGCTGATCACCAGGAGCGGGGCGTCGATGTCGCTGCAGGACTTCTCGTCCTGCAGCATCCGGATCGACCACAGTTTGCGGGCCAGCTGGGCCGCCTTCTCCTTGGTGTCGTCGTGGGTCACGCCCACCAGCACGCACAGGCCCTCGCCGATGATCTCCCCGACGGTCCGGCCGTCCACCACGACGCTCGCGCCGTCCACCCTCTGCACCACTGCTCGCATATGACCATCATGCCGTGGCTGCTTTTCGATCCCTAACCCGTCCATCTGGGGCCGTTCGGGGGCACTCGGTCACATAGCGGCCACTTGGGGTGGCACGATGCTTCCCACACACCGGTCGAGGGGACGGTAGAGGCACATGAGCACACCGAGCACGGGCGAGGAAGTGGGGACGCTGCGGCCGCCCGCGCAGCGCACCGGCAGTCCCGACGGCGGTGAGGGCGGCGACCGGCCACCGCTGCTGCCGGAGCCGCCCCAGCCCGACCTGGCCGCGCTGAGCCTGCCCGAGCTGCGCACGCTGCGCCGGGACGCCCAGCGCGACGAGGCCGACCTCAGCTATGTACGGCGGCTGCTGCAGGGGCGGATCGACATCCTGCGCGCGGAGCTGGCGCGGCGCGGGCCCACCTCGGTGGTGGCGGTGGGCGAGGCGTCCGTGGTGGAGCGGCTGCCGGAGATCCTGACCGACGCCCCGGCCCGGCACCGCTCCTCGGCCCGCCACGTCACGGTGGGGACGCCGCAGCGCGAGGAGTACCGGCGGCTGGCGGCCGAGATGCTGGCCGAGGTCGAGCTGTCCGCGCTGGACGCCCGTACCGACGCGGAGCTGACCGACGGGATCGGCCGGCTCGTCCGCTACGAGCAGCAGGTGTCCCGGCGCCGCCAGGGGCTCCAGCGCACGGCCGACGACTGCAGCGCGGAGATCGCCCGACGGTACCGCGACGGGGAGGCACAGGTCGACGACCTGCTGCTGTGAGGTCCGGTCCGCGGGGCCGGCCGGCATTCGGCGAGATCCGTTCGACGCGCTGAAATCCCCGCGACGGCCCGCGTGCCGGACGCCTACCGTGGCGCCATGAGCGACCGCGACGACCTCGACATACGACCGATCACCGAGGACGAGATCCCGCACTGGCTGCGGGCCATGGCCACCGGATTCCTGCAGAGCGAACCCTTCACCGAGGAGGTGCTCGCCGCCCGCGCCGCCGCGATCGTGCCGGAGCGCACCCTCGGGGCCTTCGACGACGGCCGGTGTGTGGCGACGCTGAGGTCGTTCCCCCAGGAGCTGACGGCGGTCGGGGGCGCCGTGGTGCCCTCCGACGCCGTCACGAACGTGACCGTGTCCCCGACGCACCGCCGGCGCGGGCTGCTCACCCGCATGATGGGCCGGGACCTGGCGGCGGCGAAGGAGCGCGGGGACGTGGTGGCGACGCTGATCGCCGCCGAGTACCGGATCTACGGGCGTTACGGCTTCGGGCCCGGCACCACGGCCGCCGAGTGGACGATCGACGTGCCGCGCGCCGGGCTGGACCCGCGGTGGGCGGGCCCGGAGGACGGTGGGCGGATCGACCTGGTCGACGGCGCCGAGGTGCGAAAGCTGGGCCCCGAGCTGCACGAGCGGGTGCGGCGCGCGACGCCCGGCGCGGTGGACCGCGCGGACCGCTGGTGGCAGGTCAACACCGGGGCGCTGCGCGTCTGGGCGCAGTGGAAGGAGCCGTTCTACGCGGTGTACCGCTCGGCGGGCGGCGAGGTCGAGGGCATGGTGGCGTACACCGCCGACGACAAGTGGGGCGACGCCAAGCAGCCGCTGAACACGGCCACCGTGCAGTGGCTGATCGCGTCGGACCCGGCCGCCGAGCGGGCGCTGTGGCGGTTCCTGTGCTCCGTCGACTGGATCACCACGGTGAAGACGGGCTACCGGGCCCCGGACGACCTGCTGCCGCTGTTCCTGCCGGACCCCCGCGCGGCCGGGATCACCACGCAGGCGGACTGGATGTGGGTGCGGATCCTGGACGTCGTACGGGCGCTCGAGGCGCGGACGTACACGGGGGCCGGGCGGCTGGTGCTGGAGGTCGTCGACGCGGGCGGGTTCGCCGGCGGGCGGTATCTGCTGGAGGCGGACGGGGACGGCAGCGGGGTCTGTACGGCGACCTCGCGGGACGCCGATCTCACGCTGGACGTGTCCGACCTCGGGTCGCTGTGGCTGGGGGACGAGTCGGCGGTGCGGCTGGCGGCCGCGGGGCGGGTGGTGGAGACACGAGCGGGCGCCGCCCAGGTGGCCGACGCCCTGCTGCGCTCGTCCAGGCGTCCCTGGTGCCCGGACTCGTTCTGAGCCTCCTTCCGTGGTGGTCCGACAGGTTCACGCATCCGTAGCGTGCTCTTCAGTTGTGGTTGTCGTGCGGTGGTGCCGACCGGCCGGGCTCCCGGCTCCCCTCCGGAGGGGAGTCCGGCCAACCTTCGGTAAGTTCGACCATGTCGCCTGAGTTGGCGGCCAACTTTACTGTGGTTATCTCCACTTGGAAGCGACTCATAACCACCTGTCGGTGAACTGCCGCAAGATGGCGGGAAGTTGTAGCGTTCGGGCGTGGAGCCGGAACACGCCTCCGCCAATGGGCGGAAGAGGCCTCAGCCGCCACACCGGTCACCCCACGAGGTGGCCGACGAGCTGCGCGCGCGGATCAGGTCCGGGGCGCTGCGGCCGGGCCAGCGCATGCCCACCCAGGCTCAGCTGGCGGACGAGTTCGGCGTCGAACGCGCGGCCGTCCGGCAGGCGCTGCGCATCCTGCACGCCGAGCGGCTGCTGACCAACCTGTCCAAGGGCAGCCCGGCGACCGTCGCGATCCCCGACCGGGCCGCCGCCACCGCGGGCCCCGCCGCCGTGCCGCTGCCCACCACGGTGGCGCTCGCCCCGCGCGTCGCCGCCGCCTTCGCGGCCCCGCACGTGCGGATCGACGCCCTGTGCCTGACCTCCGTCTCGCTGACCCTCGCCATCGGGGAGCCGCTGCGCCGCATCCACGCGGGCGAGCTGAAACCGGCCAAGGTCGACGTCCGGGTGCTGCTGCCCTCCCGGGACATCGCGCTCGCCTTCCCGGCGCCCGCCGGCCCGGCGGACCCGGCCGGCGCTGATCTGCTGCACCGGCGCTGGCTGGCGCAGCGCAACGCCCAGGGGCAGGTGCTGCGGCACAACCTGCGCGCCCTGCGCGCCTCGCACGGCGTCGACGTACGGGTGTCGTTCCGGGCGCTGCCGTTCACCCCGCCGGTGAAGCTGTACCTGGTCAACGGCTCGGAGGCGCTGTTCGCGTACTACACGCTGCGGCGCCGGGAGGAGGAGATCGACCACGAGCAGCTCCAGCTGTACGACGCCGAGGGCACCCGGTCGATGCTGTTCTCCTTCGAGCGGGGCGCGGGCCTGCGGGACGCGGCGTTCGTGGAGCAGTCGCGGCTGTGGTTCGACGCGCTGTGGGAGACGATCAGCACGGAACTCCAGCTCACCGGCTGACCGGAGTTGGCTGCCAACTCCCAAACAACTCCCGGAAGATGGCATTGAGTTGTAGCGTTTGGCCGTGACCCAGGAGAACGTGGCCGTGCACGACGGCAGACGGCACACCGCCCAGGAGATCGCCGCCCGCCTGCGCGAACGCATCCGCGACGGCCGGCTCAGGCCGGGCGACCGGCTGCCCACCCAGGCCGCGCTCGCGGGGGAGTTCGGCGTGGAGCGCGGCACCGTCCGCCAGGCCCTGCGCGTCCTGCACGAGGACGGACTGCTCACCCATGTCACCAAGGGCAGCCCGCCGCGCGTCGCCGGTCCCGCCGTACCGCCCGCCGACGCGCCCCAGCCCGTGATGGTCGGCCTCGCCCCCCGCCTGGCCCACGCCTTCACCGCCCCGCGGGTCCGCGTCGACGCCGCCTGCCTGACCGCGGAGACGCTGATGCTGGCCCTCGGCGAACCGCTGCGGATGATCCACGAGGGCCGGATCCGCCCCGAGTCGATCGACGTGCGCATCCTGCTGCCCTCCCGCGACATCAACCTGGCCTTCCCGGTCCCGGTCGAACAGCACGGCGACGGCGACCCCGACCCCGTCCACCGGCGCTGGCTGGCCATGCGCAACGCCCAGGGCCACGTCCTGCGCCACAACCTCCAGTCGCTGCGCGCCTCGCACGGCGTCGACGTACGGGTGTCGTTCCGGGCGCTGCCGTTCACCCCGCCGGTGAAGCTGTACCTGCTCAACGGCTCGGAGGCGCTGATCGCGTACTACATGCTGGCCCGCCGCGAGGAGCCCACCGACGCCGGACCGCTGCCCACCTACGACGTACGGGCCACCGAGTCGCTGCTCTTCTCCTTCGACCGGGGCGCCGGCCGGCGGGATGCCTCTTTCGTGGAGGAATCGCAGAAGTGGTTCGACGCCCTCTGGGAAACCATCACCCGGGACCTGACACTCTCCTAGTGACTTCTGATACGACACGGACCGAACCGGTGGCGAACCCGACCGACCGGCTGCGGGAGCTGGTCACCCGTGCCGATGTCGTGCTGTGGGACTTCGACGGACCGATCTGCCGGCTGTTCGCCGGGCATCCGGCACCCGACGTGGCCGGCGGTCTCGTCGGCTGGCTCGACGGCCGCGGGCTGCGCGGACTGCTGACCGAGGCGGAGCAGGGCACCGCCGATCCACAGGTCGTGCTGCGCGCCGCGCACCGCGCGGGGCTCGGCCGGAGCGTGGTCGCGGAGCTGGAGGAACGCCTCACCCAGGAGGAGCTGCGGGCCACCGCCACGGCGATGCCCACCGCCTGGGCCGACCCGCTGATCCGCACCTGGACCGCGGTCGGCGCCCGGCTGGCCGTGGCCTCCAACAACTCCCCGCGGGTGGTCGGCGCCTACCTCGCCGGCCGGGGTCTGACCGGATGCTTCGGCCCGCACATCTACGGCCGCGACACGGACCTGCACCGCCTGAAACCGGACCCGTACCACCTCAACCGCGCCCTGACCGCCCTGGCGGCCGAGCCTTCCGCGGCCCTGTTCATCGGCGACACCCCGACGGACCACGAGGCAGCCCGAAGCGCGGGCGTCCCGTTCCTGGGCTACGCCCGCAACGACCGCAAGGAGCGACTGCTGAGGGAGGCGGGCGCGAGCGACGTCATCGGCTCACTGGAGCCGGTGCTGCGTGTACTCAGGGGGCAAGGGCAACCCACCCCCTAGGGGACGTCTCGCCGATCATGCCGGGCTCGCGGCGCCTGGCACCGCGCCTCGCCGCGTTGTCGTCACTCGCCGATTCCCCCAAGCTCTCGGCTCCGCTCGAGCAGGGGGACCCCCATCGCATCGGCTCCCTCCTCCGCCTTGCGACGCACGGCACCAGACGCCGCTCCCTGATCCGGCCTGATCGACGAGACACCCCCTATGGGCGCGGGGCCGTATCGATCTGCGGCTCCGCCGCGTGGGCGCGACCAGCCACGCACAACCCGCACTCGAAGGACGACCGCAAGTGAACGCCACCGAAATCGCCGACGAACTGAGAAGCCGTATGCGCGACGGCCGCCTGGAGGTCGGCGCCAAGCTGCCCACCCAGGCCGAACTGGCCGAGGAGTTCGGCGTGGAGCGCGCGACCGTACGCCAGGCGCTGCGCGCCCTGCACGAGGCGGGCTGGCTGGCCAACGCGGGCCGGGGCAGCCCCCCGACCGTCGCCGAGCCCCCGGCCGGCGGGCAGGAGCCGCAGCCCACACTCGTCGCCCTCGCGCCCCGGCTGGAGGCCGCGTTCGCCGAGCCCCGGGTGCGGATCGACGCCGCCTGCCTGACCGCGGAGACCCTGCTGCTGGCCATGCACGCCCCGATGGCGCTGGTGGAGTCCGGCGCGGTCCGCCCCGAGTCGGTCGAGGTCCGCATCCTGTTGCCGCACAGGGACGTCCGGCTGCTGTACCCGTCGCCGGCCGACGGCTGGGGCGCGGACGCGGCGGTGGACGAGGCGGTGCACCGGCGGTCCGTGGCGCAGTACGACGCGCAGCTCACCGTGCTCCGCCAGTACTTCCGCACCCTGCGCGCCGACCACGGCATCCCGGCGGTCGTCCGCTTCCGGACGGTCCCGAACACCCCGCCGCAGAAGGTGTACCTCCTCAACGGCACCGAGGCGCTGCTCGCGTTCTACATCCCGGCCCGCCGGACCGTCGACGTGCAGTCCGAGCCGCGCGAGCTGTGGGACGCCTGGGGCACCCGGTCGCTGCTCTTCCGGCACCACGCGGCCCACGGCGAGCGGGACGCGCTGTTCGTGGCGGAGGCGCAGAAGTGGTTCGACGCGGTGTGGGAGATGCAGGGCCCTGACCTGCGGGAGCCGTGACACCGCCGAACGAGTGGCGTGTCGGCCCCCGATGCCGTTCCGGCCCGTCCCGGCCACTAGCCTCCCGCCATGCCCCCTGTGTCACCGCGAGCGCGCCAGGCGCTGGTACGGCGTCTGCTGGACCGCGGGCTGCACGGCCCGGGCGGGGTCCTGGAGGTCGTGCAGGGCCACCACAACACCAACTACGTGCTGCGCTGCGGCCCGCTGCTCGCGCTGCTGCTGGGCACCACGCCCTACGCGCGGGTCAAGTACCGGGTGCCGCTGGTGACGGTCGAGGTGGTGCCGCGGATCTGGCCGCGCGAGGCGGACGTGCTGCGCGTCGTCTGCCGGCATCTGCGTGAGGTGCCGCGCTGTCTGGCCGTACTCGGCGACCACTCCCTGCACCGGTACCGGACGGGCCGGGCACTCAGCGAGGCCAATCCCGACGGGGAGGTCGGGGAGGCGCTGATGCGGGAGTTCGCCGCGTTCTTCGTGCGGACCGCCCGGGTGCCGGTGGCGCAGTTGCCGCCGCCGCCCGCGGGCTGGCCGGCGGACGGCGACAGCGACGGGTTCCTGCGCCGGCTGGCCGACTTCACCGAGCGGCGCGTGCACCGGCCGAACCGGGCCAGGTTCGGCGCGCTCTTCGACGCGGTGGGCATCCCCGAGGACGCGATGGCGGTCTTCCTCACCCACCACACCGGCCTCACCTCCCGCCCCTTCACGCTGCTGCACACCGACGTCCACCGCGCCAACGTGGTCGTCCGCCGCGGCCGGATCGCCGTGATCGACTGGGAGCTGGCCATGTACGGCGACCCGCTGCACGACCTGGCCACCCACCTCGTCCGCATGGGCTACGGCAAGGAGCAGCAGGACCGCATGACCCGGCTGTGGGCGCGGGCCATGACGGAGGCCGGGCTGTCCGACCTCGCCGCGGGCCTGGCGGACGACCTGGGCGCCTATGTGGCCTTCGAGTACGCCCAGTCCGTCTTCCCCGACACCATGCGCGCGGCCCTCGCCCTCCCGGACCGCCCGCAGGACGCCCACTTCCGGGCGGCGGCCGAGCGGGTGAGCCGGGCACTGGGCCGGGCCCGCGAACCGCTCCGGCTGGTGGACGTGCCGGACGGTGAGCGGATCGAGGAGGCGCTGCGGGAGTGGCACGGCGGCCACGCGCCGCCTCCCGCGGCCTCTCCCTGACGGCCCGCCGCAGCCGCCGTCAGCGCCGGGCCGCCAGCACGACCTTGCCCACCACGCCCCGCCCCTCGATCAGCCGGTGTGCGCGGGCCGCCTCATCCAGCGGTACGACCTCCCCGACCACCGGTGCGAGCCGCCCGGCCGCCGCCTCCGCGAAGGCCAGCGAGCGCAGCCGGGCCACCTCCCCGGCGGGGTACTGCGCGTCGGCGATGCCGTACAGCGTGATGCCGTGCCGGGCGGCCTCCGCCCGGTCCAGGTCGGCGAAGCCGCCGGTCGGGGCGCCGTGGGCGGAGAAGCGCCCGCCGGGAGCGGTGAGCGGCAGGGCGGCGGTGCCGAGGGAACCGCCCACTCCGTCGAGGACGACGTCGGCGGCCCCGCCGAGGGCGGCACGGGCCCGCTCCGGCCACTCGGGGGCGGTGACGTCCACCGCCTCGTCGGCGCCGAGCCGCCGGACCAGCTCCAGTTTCCGCGCGCCCCGGGCCGCGGCCACCACACGCGCCCCCCGGGCCCTGGCCAGCTGGACCAGAAGGGCGCCCATGCCCCCTGAGGCGCCGAGGATCAGCACTCGGTCCCCGGCCGTGACGGCGGTCCGCTCCACGAGGCCGACCGCGGTCACCCCGTCATGGACCAGTGCTGCCGCCGTGAGCGGGTCGAGGCCGTCCGGGACGGCGGTCAGGGCGTCGGTGGCTGCGAGGGCGCGCTCGGCGTAGCTGCCGTCGACGAACGCGGCGACCCGGCGCCCCAGCCACTCGGCGTCCGCCCCGGGACCCAGCGCCCGTACGGTCCCGGCGACCCCGCCGCCGGGTACGTACGGCGGCCGGACGGTGAAGTACTCGCCGCCCCAGCCCGCCCGGATCTGGGTCTCGACGAAGATCGTGTCGGTGTGGGAGACCTCGATCAGCACCTCCGCGGGGCCGGGGACGGGATCGGGCACCTCCACGGGGACCAGCACCTCCGGGCCGCCGAACTCCTTCACCTGTGCCGTGAGCACCGCACACCTCCGCGTCTCGGGATCGTCGCTTCCGTGCGCAGTCTTCGACCTCGACCGGACTTGAGGTCAAGGGGCACCGGCGAGACGACCGTAGGCTCGTGGCCATGGGTGAGATCGGGCTGCGCGAGCGCAAGCGGCAGCGGATGTACCAGGTGGTGTCGGACCTCGCGATCGGGCTGTTCCTGGAGAAGGGGTTCGACGCGGTGTCGGTCGCCGAGGTGGCCGCCGCGGCGGAGATCTCCAAGCCGACCCTGTTCCGGTACTTCCCGGCCAAGGAGGACCTGGTCCTGCACCGGATCGCCGACCACGAGGGGGAGGCGGCGCGCGTGGTGGCGGGGGCGTCCGGCGCGCCGCTGACCGCGCTGCGGCGGCACTTCCTGGCCGGCCTCGACCGGTGCGACCCGGTCACCGGCCTCAACGACGACCCCGGCGTGCTGGCCTTCCACACCCTGCTCTACGGCACCCCGGCCCTGGTGGCCCGGCTGCTCGGCCATCTGGAGCGCTCGGAGGCCGCGCTCGCGGAGGCGCTGGGCGGCGACCTGGACGCCCGGCTGGCCGCCGGGCAGATCATCGCGGTGCAGCGGATCCTGGCGGGCGAGAACTGGCGGCGGATGGCGGCGGGGGAGCGGGCGGCGGACGTCCGGGGGGACGCGGTGGCGGCGGCGGAGCGGGCGTTCGACGTGCTCGCTGCGGGGCTGCCGCACCTGGCCGACCGCTGACCGGCGAGCGACGCCCCCCGGCAGTTGCGTGACTAAGTAAAAAAGTTAACTCGGTAACGCCTTTCCGGTACGCTCGACGGAATGACGTCACCCGACCCCGCCCTCCAGCACGCCCTCCGACACGAACGCGCCCACCACGACCGCTGCCGCGCCGCCCTCGCCGCCATGGTGGACGGCGCCCAGGACCAGGTCGTCACCGGCGAGGACGTCTCCGCCTCCGGCGCCGACGCCGAAGTCCTCGGCCACCGCCTGCGCACCCAGGCCAGGGACCTCCGGGAACTCCCCGAAGGCCCGCTGTTCTTCGGCCGCCTCGACTTCACCGCCGAGGCGACGCGGAGCCCCGGCCCCCTCCACATCGGCCGGCTCCGGATCACCGAGCACCCCACCGACCCGCCCCTCGTCGTCGACTGGCGCGCCCCCGTCTCGCGCGCCTTCTACCAGGCGGGCCCCCGAGACCCGCAGGGCGTCGCGGTCCGCCGCCGCTTCGGCTGGGCGCCCGGCAGCAGAGGCGACTCCGCGGACCTGACCGGCCTGGAGGACGAACGCCTCGACGGCGGCGGGACCGTGACCGACGGGACCGTGACCGGCGAGACCGGCGAGGCCGGCGCGCTCAGCGTCCTCGTCGCCCGCGAGATCGAACGCCCCCGTGTCGGCCCGATGCGGGACATCGCCGCGACCATCCAGCCCGAGCAGGACGACCTGGTCCGCGCGGACCTCACCGCCTCGGTGTGCGTGCAGGGCGCCCCAGGCACCGGCAAGACCGCCGTCGGCCTGCACCGCGCCGCCTACCTGCTCTACACCCACCCGCAGCGCGTCCGGCGCGGCGGACTGCTGATCCTCGGCCCCAACCGCACCTTCCTCACCTACATCGCCGAGGTGCTGCCCGCCCTCGGCGAGACCGGCGTCCGGCAGTCGACCGTGCAGGACGAGATCGCCCGCCACCCGGTCACCGGCACCGACGACGAGCGGGCCGCCGCCGTCAAGCACGACGCCCGGACGGCCGAGGTGCTGCGGCGGGCGCTGTACGCGCGGGTCCGCCCCGACGCCTTCGAGGACTCCCTCGCCGTCCCCGACGGCACCTCCCGGTGGCGGGCCTCCGCCGACGAACTGCGGGCGATCGTCGCGGACGTACGCGCCGAACAGCCGCCGTACGCCGTCGGGCGGGAACGGGTCCGCGCGCGCGTGGTGGCCGTGCTGCGGGCGCGGGCCGAGCGGCGCGGCGGGCCCCGCACCACCGCCTGGGTGCGGCGCATCGAACGCGCGCGGGCGCTCGGGGCGTGGCTGGACGCCGTATGGCCGCGCGTGCGTCCGGAGGAGGTCGTCGCCGGGCTGCTCGGGGACCCCGACGCCCTCGCGGAGGCCGCCGACGGACTGCTGGACGCCGACGAGCAGAAGGCGCTGCTGTGGCCCCGCCCGCCGCGCTCCTGGAAGTCGGCGCGCTGGTCGGCCGCCGACCTGGTCCTCCTCGACGAGGTCGCCGGGCTGATCGAGCACCCCGAGGGCTACGGCCATGTCGTCGTCGACGAGGCGCAGGACCTCTCCCCGATGGAGTGCCGGGCCATCGCCCGCCGCTCGGTCTACGGCTCCCTCACCGTCCTGGGCGACCTGGCCCAGGGCACCACCCCGTGGGCGGCCCGCGACTGGTCCGTACCGCTGCGCCACCTGGGCAAGCCGGACGCGGCCGTCGTACCGCTGACCACCGGCTTCCGCGTCCCGCCGGCGGTCCTTGCCCTCGCCAACCGGGTGCTGCGCCGGCTGGACGTCGCCGTCCCGGAACCCCGCTCGCCGCGCCGGGACGGCGAGGTGACGGTCCGTGAGACGGCAGACGTGCCCGGCGCGGTCGTCACGGCCGTACGGGACGCCCTGCGCCGCGAGGGGTCCGTCGGCGTCATCGCCGCCGACGCGCACCTTGCCCCGGTGCGGGAGGCGCTGGCCGGGGCCGGGATCGCGGCGGCCGGCGAGCGGGTGGCGGTCGTACCCGCGAGCCTGGTCAAGGGCCTGGAGTACGACCACGTCGTCGCCGTCGAGCCGGCCGCGATCGCCGAGGCGGAGGAGCGCGGCATGCACCGGCTGTACGTGGTGCTGACCCGGGCCGTGTCCACCCTGACGGTGGTGCACGGGCGGCCACTGCCGTTCTAGGAGCCTCCAGGGGCCTGGCGGGGTTCAGCCGAGGAGCGGCAGCAGCTGCTCCTCCTCGTACGCCAGATGCGCCTCCAGCTCGGCGGCCAGCCGCTCGACCTCCGCGCGGGCGGCGGCCGGGTCCGTCACCGTCCCGTCCACCGCGCGGCGCAGTTCCTCCATCAGGGCGGCGACCCGCTCGTGCTCCTCTTTCAGGCGGGCGATCGCCGGGGCGGACTCCGGGTGGCGGTCCTCGAGGTACGGGAAGAGGGCTATGTCCTCGCCGGTGTGGTGGTTGTGCAGACCGTGGCAGAAGGTGAGGCAGTTGGCGCGGAGCTGGGCGCCCAGCGTGGTGCCGGTTCCGCTCATCTCCTTGCGCAACAGGGTGAGTTCCCGGCGGAAGGCGTCGTGAACGATCATGATCGCCTCGGCCATGGACCCGGCGTTGACGTGCGGCGGCCCGTCGCTCGGGAGCTCCTGGAGGGCGATCACCGGGATCACCCGGCCGCCCGCCTTCTCCTGGTACGCCGCCCAGCCCCGGTCGCTCTCCACGGCCCGCGCGAACATCTCGTCCCGCTCCTTGCCGGTGAGCGGGACGGCCCGCGCCCGGTACGTGAACGCGCCGGTCTCCACGGTGACTTCGGGGTGGGCCAGCAGATTGTGGTACCAGGCGGGATGCCGGGGGGAGCCGCCGGCCGAGGCGATGACGAGGATGCGCTCGGCGCCGTCGGGGAGATAGCCGACCGGCGTGGTGTGCGGCTTCCCGGAACGGGCGCCGGTGGTGGTCAGCAGGATCATCCGGGCGCCCTCGAACATGCCGCTCAGGCGGCCGTGGTTGGCGCGGAACTCGTCGATGACGCGCTGGTTGAACAGGTTGAAATCGTTGGACGGATCGTCGGGCAATGCTCTTCCTCACTCCGTGGTCTTCGCTGGTTCGCGGTGTTCACGGAGTCGAAGGCGGGCTTCTCGCCCTTCCCCGAGCTCTTGGCAGAGCTCGAGCAGGGGATGCCCCCAGCGGCCTCACTCAGAGGCCGGGCACCCAACTCGCTCACGGCACAAGGCCGACCCGGCAGTCATGGCGAAGACGCTAGCGGCGGACCCGCCGGTGCGGCAAGGTCGTTTTCGTGCGCGCACTGCTCTTCCTCGACATCGACGGGACCCTGCTGCCGTTCGGCGGACCGGGCCCGTACCCGGTGTACGAGAGCCCGCACGGCCCGCCGCCCCCCGGCCACCCCCTGCTGAACCGTGTCGACCCGGCACTCGGGCCCCGGCTGCTCGCCCTGGGCTGCGAGCCGGTGTGGGCGACGACCTGGCCGGCCGACGCGAACGCGCTGCTGGCGCCGTGGCTCGGGCTGCCCCCGCTGCCGGTCGTGGACCTGGCCGGCGCCGAGGACCCGCCGCGCGGGGGGCGGCACTGGAAGACCGGCCCGCTGGTCGCCTGGGCCGCGGGCCGGCCGTTCGTCTGGGTCGACGACGAGATCACCGACGCAGACCGGGCCTGGGTGACCGCACACCACCCCGGCCCGGCGCTGCTGCACCGCGTGGACCACCGGTACGGCCTGAGGGAAGCCGACCTCGCGGTGCTGCGGACGTGGCTCAGGGACGCCGGGCGCGCCCCAGCACCTCCGCGACCCGCATGAACCCGTCCGAGCCGTGACCCAGCCCGATCACCCGGCGGGCCTGCCCCTCGATCGCCCGCATCAGACTGGCCTCGATGCCGTGCGCCTCGGAGGCGTGGACGATGTGCGCCATGGTGGACGCCCCCGAGGTGATCGGGTTCAGCTCGCCCGAGTACGTGCCGCTGTCCACGTCGTCGGCGAACTCCTCGAAGAGCGGCGGCAGGATCGCGGCGATGCCCTGCGCGAACGGGGCCAGCTCCCGCGCGGAGACACCCTCGGCGCGGGCCACGGCCACCGCGTGCGCGTAGCCGCCCATCGCCGTCCAGAAGATGTCCAGCAGCGCGATGTCGTACGAGGCCGCCCGGCCGATGTCCTCGCCGAGGTGGGTGTGGGCGCCGCCGAGCACGTCCAGGACGGGCTTGTGCTCCGCGTACAGGTCCTGGGGGCCGCTGAACAGGAAGACGGCGTCGGGGGTGCCGATGGTGGGGGTCGGGGTCATGATCGCGCCGTCCAGGTAGCGGACGCCGTGCCGGGCGGCCCAGTCGCCGGTGTCGCGGGCGCGGTCCGGGGTGTCCGCGCTGAGGTTGACGACCGTACGGCCCTTCAGGGCGTCGGTGACGGCCTCGCGGCGCAGGACGGCGTCGGAGGCGTCGTAGTTGACGACGCAGACGACCACGAGAGCGCTCGCCGCGACGGCCTCCTCCGCCGACCCGGCCGCGAGCGCGCCGCGCGCCACCAGCTCGGCGTCCCGGCCCGGGGTGCGGTTCCAGACGGTGGTGCGCACGCCGGCGTCCAGGAAGGCGCCGGCCAGGGCACGGCCCATGGGGCCGAGGCCGACGACGGTGACGGAAGCGGACGCGGGGTCGGTGACGTTGCTGGACATGAAGAAGCTCCTGCTGTTGTTCGAGAACTGACTGACGAGCTGACTGGCAAATCAAGACGAATGGGGCGAAGATGACGCGCAGCCGTGCCCGGGATCTGAATGTCTGTGGAGTGACCGCCGCGATCTCGGTGATCGACGGCAAGTGGAAGACGGCCCTGCTGTGGCTGCTGGAGTCGGGCCCGCACCGCCCCGGCGAGCTGCGCCGGAAGCTGCCGGGCCTCAGCGAGAAGGTGCTGACTCAGGCCCTGCGTGAGATGGAGGAGGACGGTCTGGTGCACCGGGAGGCGTTCGCCGTCCTGCCGCCGAAGACGGTGTACACGCTCACCGATTTCGGCCGTGAACTGTCCGAGGCCCTCGCTCCTCTCTCCGACTGGGGCCACCGCCGCCTGGACCGGCTCGCGGAGGCGTCCTGACCCGCCTTGATCACCTGTGAACAGCCTTTTACGGGCGCCGGACGCTGCCAAGTACCCACTTTTTTGTGGGTGTTCGGCGGCGCCGGTGGCGACGCCCGGGGCGGAGCCGAGGTCGACGGCAACTTCGTCGAGGAGTGGAGCTCCGACTTCCTGTAACTCCGGCGATCCGGCCGTCGCCGGTCTCGTCCGGCTCGGCCGTCTCGGTGAGGGTTCGCACAACGTGCTGATCTTCGTCAATCCGGGATCGGGCAGCCGCGACCACACGGAGAACACCTTCGACGTCGTCTGAACCCCGAGCCCGTCTCGGGAAACGTCCCGACGGGGCCCCGTCCCGGGGCCCCGTTCCTCGTTGCGGGGCGCGGCCGCCGGACGGCGGGCGGCGGTGCGACAGGTGGGTGCTCTTGCAAGCAGGGTGCTTGCAATTGTTAGCGGGGCTGCGGCATGGTGGACGTATGGCATCGCTCAACGTCGGCAATCTCGGCGAGTACCTGCGCGAGCAGCGGCGTAACGCCCAGCTCTCGCTGCGGCAGCTCGCCGAGGCTGCCGGGGTGTCCAATCCGTATCTGAGCCAGATCGAGCGCGGGCTGCGCAAGCCGAGCGCGGAGGTGCTCCAGCAGGTCGCCAGGGCGCTGCGGATCTCCGCCGAGACGCTGTACGTGCGGGCCGGGATCCTGGACGCCGAACACGGCCGGGACGAGGTCGAGACCAGGGCGGTCATCCTGGCCGATCCCACGCTGAACGAGCGGCAGAAGCAGGTGCTGCTCCAGGTCTACGACTCGTTCCGCAAGGAGAACGGGCACGAGGAGACACCCACGCGGAGTGATGCCGGTCCGCGACAGACGGCCGGTTGACCGGACCAGGGAACACCGGCCGGCGGCCGCGGACCGCCCAACCCTCAGCCGAACAGTGATCCGGGAGGACCATCACCATGGCCATCACCGACGACCTGCGCAAGACCTTCAGCGACCCGACTCCGCTCTACTTCGCCGCCGGTACCGCCGACCTGGCCTTCCAGCAGGCGAAGAAGGTGCCCGGTCTTGTCGAGCAGCTGCGCGCGGAGGCCCCGGCGCGCATCGAGGCGGTCCGCAACACCGACCCCAAGGCCGTCCAGGAGAAGGCCACCGCCCGCGTCAAGGAGACGCAGGAGACCCTCCAGGCCAAGGTCACCGAGTTGATCGGCGGCCTCGACGTCGATCTGAGGAAGCTCGGTGAGACCGCCCAGGACTTCGCCCTGCGCGGCGTCGGCGTGGCCGCCGAGTACGCCGTGAAGGCCAGGGAGACGTACGAGAAGGTCGCGGAGCACGGCGAGCAGGCCGTGCGGACCTGGCGCGGCGAGGCCGCCGAGGGCATCGAGGACCTGGCCGTGGCCGTCGAGCCGGACCCCGGGCCGAAGCCGCAGCCGGTCGCCGTCAAGGACGAGCCCGCCGACGCGTCGGCCGCGAGGAAGACGCCGGCGAAGAAGGCGCCGACCCGCAAGACCACCGCGAAGAAGACCACGCCGTCCGCCGAGTGACGGCACACCGGGCCGCCGGGCACTCGGGGGGTGCCCGGTCCGTTGTCCCGGGTAGCGGGAAGGCGGTTGCGGGTACGGTGACCGCGTAAGGACAAGCCGAGTCGGGTGGTGGACGTTGTGCTGATGCAGGGTTTCGCGGGGTTCCTGTGGCTGCTGAACCTGGCCCTGATCCTTTTCACCGGCTTCGCGCTGATCGATGCCGCCACGCGGCGTGAGGACGCCTACCGCGCGGCGGACAAGCAGACCAAGCCGTTCTGGCTGATCATTCTCGGCCTGGCCCTCGTGGTCAGCCTGATCTTCGGCATCCTGTCGTTCCTGCCGATCATCGGCCTGATCGCGACGATCGTGTACATGGTCGACGTCCGGCCGGCCCTGCGCGGCATGCCCGGCGGCGGCCGCAGCCGCCGCGGCTCCAGCAGCGACGGCCCGTACGGCCCGTACAACGGCGGCCGCTGAGCCCCCGGGGTTCCGAGGGCTTCCCAAGGCCCAAGGGCCTTCCAGGGACCTCCCCGGGTGTTCCTTACGGCACCCGGTCGAGCAGCAGTACCGCCACGTCGTCCGTCAGCTCGCCGCCGTTCAGCTCGCGGACCTCGTTCACCGCGGCCCGCAGCAGCTGCTCGCCGCTCAGGCCCGCGGCCAGCTGGCGGCGCACCATGTCCACCATGCCGTCCTGGCCGAGACGGTCCCCGCCCTCGCCGACGCGGCCCTCGATCAGCCCGTCGGTGTAGAGCATCAGGCTCCACTCGGCGCCCAGCTCCACCTGCATCCGCGGCCAGCGGGCACCCGGCAGCAGACCGAGCGCGGGGCCGTTGTTGTCGTACGGCAGCAGGCGCGGCTCCCGGCCGGGCCGGGCCACCAGCGGCGCCGGGTGGCCGGCCAGGCACAGGCCCGCGCGGCGGCCGTCGGGGGCTATGTCCACCGTGCACAGCGTCGCGAAGATCTCCTCGTCGGACCGCTCGTGCTCCAGCACCTGCTGGAGGGTGTTCAGCAGCTCGTCCCCGCACAGCCCGGCCAGCGTGAGCGCGCGCCAGGCGATGCGCAGCTCCACACCGAGCGCGGCCTCGTCCGGGCCGTGCCCGCAGACGTCGCCGATCATGGCGTGCACGGTGCCGTCGGGCGTACGCACGACGTCGTAGAAGTCACCGCCGAGCAGCGCGCGGGAGCGGCCGGGCCGGTAGCGGGCGGCGAACCGCAGCGCGGAGCCCTCCAGCAGTGGCGTCGGCAGCAGGCCGCGCTCCAGGCGGGCGTTCTCCTGGGCGCGCAGGCGGCCCTCGGCGAGCCGCCGCTCGGCCGTGTCGGAGCGCTTGCGCTCGACGGCGTACCGGATGGCCCGGCTCAGCAGCCGGCTGTCCAGCTCGTCGCGGAACAGGTAGTCCTGGGCGCCCACGCGGACCGCCTCGGCGCCGCGCTCGGCGTCACCGGACGCGGTGAGGGCGAGGACGGCGTGCCGGGGCGCCAGCTCCAGCACATGACGGAGCACGGCCAGCTCGTCGTCGTCGGCCTCACCCGCCCGGCCGGGGGCCGGCAGCGCGAGGTCCAGCAGGATGCAGTGGACGTCATCGGTGAGCAGCCGCTCGGCCTCGGTGAGGTTGCGGGCGGTGCGCACGCGGATGGGCTTGCCGGCCTGGTCGAGCAGCTCGGGCACGATCGTCGAGCCGCCGGGATCGTCCTCGATCAGCAGCAGCGTCAGGTTCGTATGGGCGTCGGCGCTCTTGCCGGCGGTGTCGGAGATGTTCTGGGCCGTGTCTTCCTTGCGTGGGGCCACGGCACCGGACTCTCCGGAGGTGCCGTCGGTGGACGCGGCGGGCGCCTGACCACTCTCCACGGCCGGGATCGCTCTCTGCCGCGGTACGGGTACGGGCATTGTCTTTACTTCCTTCCCTCCCCCCGAGGGCACGGCTGGGCGAGGGACCTCGACCCACCGACGGGGACCATAGCGGGTGTCGGCGCCGCAGCGGAATGGTCTACGGCACCCCGGGCCGACGCGGGCCGCTGTCATATGCCGCGTTCCGTATCGCAGTTGGACAGGGTGACGGGGGGCCGGTGATGACGAACGTCACGTCCTGGCGGGGTTTGGCACGGGCCGTGACGTGGAGTGCGTCACGTGGGCCAGGTCACCAACTGGGTGGCCCGCCCCGTCAGTCGGCCGGGCGCTCGATCAGGTGCTTGAACGCGTCCAGATTGCGGGTCGGCTCCCCGCGCGCCACCCGCCACTCGTACTCCCGCCGGATCGCGCTCGCGAAGCCCAGTTCCAACAGTGTGTTGAAGCCGCCGTCGGCCGCCTCCAGGACCTGGCCGAGGAGGCGGTCCACCTCGTCGGCGGTGACCGCGGCCAGCGGCAGCTTGCCGGTGACGTAGACGTCGCCCAGCGGGTCCACGGCGTAACTCACGCCGTAGAGCCTCAGGTTGCGCTCCAGGAGCCAGCGGTGGACGCCGGCCTCGTTCTCGTCGGGGTGGCGGATGACGAAGGCGTTCAGGGAGAGGGAGTGGCGGCCGGCGATCAGCGAGACGGTCGTCGACAGCTTGCGGGTGCCGGGGAGCTTCACGACGAAGTGGCCGGGCTCGGGGCCCTCCCACTCCAGCTCGGCGTCCTTCAGGACGTCCTCGATGACCTGCGCGGCCCGCTGCTGTGCCTCACCCGTGGACTCACCCATGGGGCGAGCGTACGCGACGCCGGTGGGCCTGCAGCGCGGCCGTGTACACCTCCGCGGTGGTGGCCGCGGAGGCCTCCCAGCCGAAGGAGCGGGCGTGCGCGGCGGCGGCCGTGCCCATCCGGTCCGCCAGGGCGGGTTCGGCGGCGAAGTCGTGCAGCACGCGCGCGTAGGCGGCCGGATCGTGGCCCTGCACGAGGACGCCGGTACGGCCGTCGCGTACCGCCACCGGGAGGCCGCCGACCGCCGCCGCGAGGACCGGCGTGCCGGACGCCTGCGCCTCTATGGCGACCAGCCCGAAGGACTCGCTGTACGACGGCATGACCAGGACCGACGCCGCGCGGAACCAGTCGGCGAGGCGGTCCTGGCCGACGGGCGGGTGGAAGCGGACGACGTCGGCGATGCCGAGGCGGGCGGCGAGCTTCTGCAGGCCCTCCGGCTTGGCGAGGCCGCTGCCGCTGGGCCCGCCGACCACGGGGACGACGATCCGGGGGCGCAGCTCGGGGTGCTCGTCGAGGAGGACGGCGACCGCGCGGAGCAGCACGTCCGGCGCCTTCAGCGGCTGGATGCGGCCGGCGAAGAGCGGGATCAGGGCGTCCTGGGGCAGGCCCAGGCGGGCGCGGGCGGCGGCGCGGCCGTCGGCCGGGGAGAAGCGGTCGAGGTTGACGCCGGGGTGGACGACGGCGACCTTGGCGGGGTCGGCGGCGTAGTGCCGGACGAGTTCGCCGGCCTCCTCGGCGGTGTTGGCGATGAGCCGGTCGGAGGCGGCGACGATCTGGGTCTCGCCGATCACGCGGGCGGCGGGCTCGGGGGTGTCGCCGTCGGCGAGGTTGGCGTTCTTGACCTTGGCCATGGTGTGCATGGCGTGCACCAGGGGGACGCCCCAGCGCTGGGCGGCGAGCCAGCCGACGTGGCCGGAGAGCCAGTAGTGGGAGTGGACCAGGTCGTAGTAGCCGGGGCGGTGGCCGGCCCAGGCCTGCATCACGCCGTGGGTGAAGGCGCACAGCTGGGCGGGCAGCTCCTCCTTGGCCAGGCCCTCGTAGGGGCCCGCGTCGACGTGCCGGACGAGGACGCCAGGGGCGAGGTCGACGGTGGGCGGGAGGGCGGCGGTGGTGGCCCGGGTGAAGATCTCGACCTCGATGTTGATCGCGGCGAGCCGCTGGGCGAGTTCGACGATGTAGACGTTCATGCCGCCCGCGTCGCCGGTGCCGGGCTGGTGCAGGGGGGAGGTGTGCACGGAGAGCATCGCGACGCGGCGTGGCCTGCGGTGCAGTCGCAGCCGCGCGGGTGTGGCCGGGGAGCGCCGTCCGAGCCTGCCGATGTACTGGCTCACGGGCCGTTCCTCCTTGCTGCGGGCATGCCTGCGGGAGGACGTGCGGGCCCTCCAAGAGGCGGCAACGCTGGATTCGGCCACTCCATTTCCGCCGCCCCGTTCTTTGCCGAATCATTACCGACTTTCGCTCAACCGTTCGAGCGTCCATCGCGTGCCGCTCCAGGCCGCCTACCCTCGTATCCATGACATCCCGCGCGGCGACCCGCCCCCACCCCCGGCTTCGCTCGAGCGGCGGGGCCGTCGTGGGAACGGTGACGCGCGGGACGACCAACCCCAACCGGCTCCGCCGCATGGACCGCTGGATCGCGGCCACGCATGGCCGTGAGCTGCGGCGCGCCGCCGACCCCGTCGCCGTCGACCTCGGCTACGGCGCCGCCCCTTGGACGGCCGTGGAACTGCTGACGCGGCTGCGGACGACGGCGCCCCACGCGCGCGTGGTCGGCATCGAGATCGAACCGGCGCGGGTCGCCGCGGCACGGCCGTACGAGCGCGACGGGCTGACCTTCCGGCACGGCGGCTTCGAGGTGCCGGTCCCCCAGCGCCCGCACCTCATCCGCGCGGCCAACGTGCTGCGCCAGTACGACGAGGCCCAGGTCGCCGCCGTCTGGGAGCGGCTGTGCGCCCGGCTCGCCCCGGCCGACCCGGAGACCGGCTCACGCGGCGGGCTGCTGGTCGAGGGCACCTGCGACGAGATCGGCCGGCGGCACGTGTGGGTCGCGCTCGGCCCCGAGGGCCCGCGCACGGTGACCTTCGCGACCCGGCTGGGCTCCCTGGAGCGCCCCTCGGACCTGGCGGAACGGCTCCCCAAGGTGCTGATCCACCGCAACGTCCCCGGCGAGCCGGTGCACGCCTTCCTGTGCGACTTCGACCGCGCCTGGGCCGCCGCCGCGCCCTACGCCTCCTACGGCGCCCGGCAGCGCTGGATCCGCGCGGTCCGCGAGCTGACGGCGGACTGGCCGGTGACGGACGGTCCGGCGCGGTGGCGGCAGGGCGAAGTGACCCTGACCTGGGAGGCGTTGGCGCCGCGCTGACGCCTGCGCGCCCCGCGCGCCCCCCCCGGAACGATCTCCGTGAGTCGTTCGTCACACAGGCGGGCGGATCGCCGTACGGCGCGCGGATCGGGGGAGTGATTCACGGCCTCTGTCGTTTTGCGCCACGGCATGGCACGATCCCTCAGGCGACCGTAAGTTACTGACGGTAAATCAGTTTGGGGGCAGTGGTATGGCAAGGGGCAGGCGTGGCTTGATCTCGGCGGCCGTCACCGTCGTCTGCGCGGTCACCGTACTGGCGGCACCCGGCCCGGCGTTCGCCGCCGCCGGCGCACCCCGTCCCACGCCCACCCCCTCGGCCTCCTCGTCCCCGGCGGCCTCGACCGACAAGGAACTCGAAGAGGTCCGCGAGCGGCTGGAGAAGCTCTACCGCGAGGCGGCCGCCGCCACCGACGCCTACAACGCGGCGGAGGAGAAGGCCGACGAGCAGTCCCGGCAGCTCGTCGAGCTGGCGAAGAAGATCGTCAAAGGCAAGGAGAAGCTGGCCGAGCTGAAGGAACGCGCGGGCGCCGCGGCCCGCGCCCAGTACCGCACCGGCGGCCTCCCGCCCGAGGCCCAGCTCATGCTCAGCGAGGACCCGGAGGAATTCCTGGACGGCACCGGCCGGGTCCTCCAGGGCGAACGCGCCACCAAGCACCTGATCGAGGAAACCAAGCGCACCCAGGAGGACTTGGAGCAGTACGCCGCGGACGCCTCCGCCCAGTGGAAGAAGCTGGAGGCCAACCGCAAGGCGAAGGCCACCGCCCAGAAGAAGATCGAGAAGCAGATCGCGGCGGCCGAGAAGCTGGAGTCCCAGCTGGAGAAGGAGGAGCGGGAGCGGCTCGCCGAACTGGAGCGCGAGGCCGCCCGCAAGGCGCAGAACGACTGGCTGGACACCGGCATCCTCGACGACCTCGACGGCAAGGCCACCGCCCGGGGCAAGCAGGCCGTGAAGTACGCCACGGCCCAGATCGGCAAGCCGTACGTGTGGGGCGCCGAGGGCCCCGACTCCTTCGACTGCTCCGGCCTCACCTCACAGGCCTGGGCGAGCGCCGGCCGCGGCATCCCGCGCACCTCCCAGCAGCAGTGGCAGCAGCTGACCCGCGTCCCCGTCGAGGACATGCGCCCCGGCGACCTCGTCATCTACTTCGACGACGCCAGCCACGTCGGCATGTACATCGGCGACGGCACCATCGTCCACGCCCCGCGCCCGGGGCGCACGGTGACGATCGCGGGGGCGGGGTCGATGCCGATTCTGGGGGTTGTGCGGCCGGATGCCGGGTGAGGCCGGCAGAGGCTGTGTGGTGGGGCGCCGTGAGGCGTTCCTTCACGCCGCCCCACTGGGTGGCTCAGCCGAGCAGACGGGCTCCGCGACTCTCGGCGACCCGCAAGACGTCACGTAGCGACTCGGTCAGCCGCGCGGAGAGGTAGCGCAGTTCCTCAGGGCCGGTCTTGGGGTCGTCGATCAGCGCCTGGGCGTGGCCGAGCAATGCGTCGCCCATGTGGAGCTGAACGGACTCGATGTCGTCGGCGAGTCTGGAGAGATAACCCCTTTCGTTGCCGTCGCACAAGAGATAACAGGCCTTGCCCTCGGAGCCGGACCAGGGCAGGAGGCGGGCGGCAGGGCGGGGCTGGGGCGACTGTCGGTGGCTCACGGCGCGGCCACCTCCACTCCGTGGATCCCGCGTGTGCCGTGTCGGCGTAGTTGTCGCCGGTGGTCCTTGAAGGCCTGGCGCTCCGCGGGGCTGAGGACGTAGGGGCGTACGACTGCCGAGTCCTCGTCGGCGAGGGGGTGTTGGTGTGTCGGCAGGGGGTGTGCGGGCGCCGGAGTCGGCGCGGCTGAGCCGGAATGCGCTGTCGGAGCGAGCAGGCGCCGGGGCGCTCGATGCCGCCCGCGGGGTGGCAGTAACAGTCGCAACAACGATGGGCCATGCCCCCCGGGCCGTGTCAGCGGCCGCGGGGGTTCTCGCGTCTCGCATACGCCAGGCTCGACATCGCCAAGAACCTCGACGCCACTCAGCTGTCCGCCGAGCGGCAGGCCAGGCTGCTGATGGACATCGGTCGCGCCCACGTCCAGCGGCGGCAATTGGGTGACGCGCTGGGGTACTTGCTGAAGGCCGAGGCCGTCGCACCCGACCTCGTGCGCAGCCACATTGCCGCTCGCGCCGCAGTCCGTGAACTGATGCTGATGGCCGGCCGCTCCGCTTCGCCGGAGCTGCGCGGACTGGCCGAGCGGTCGGATGCGATGGGCTGAGCGGTGGGGCTAGCGGCGGCGTTTCCTGGCCTTGCGGGTGGAGGCGGCCGCCCTCAGCTTCTGGGCCTCGTAGAGCTTGCCCTGGGCCTCCAGGGCGTTGGCCAGGCTGTGGGTGATGGTGCCGGCGATGGGGTGCTCGCGGCCGACGGCCCGGCGGACGCGTCCGCGCGCGTCTCTCAGCAACTCCTCCGCCTCCGTGTACCGGCCGACGTGGAGCAGTGCCCTGGCCAGGCTGTCCATGGAGTCCAGGGTGAGCGGGTGGTCGACGCCGAGCACGCGGCGGCGTCGGGAGAGGGCGTCCCCGAGGACGGCGAGCGCGTCCTCCGGCCGGTCCATGCGGAGCAGTGTCAGGCCGATGCTGTCCATGACGTCGAGGGTCTCGGGATGGTCGTGGCCCAGCACCCTGCGGCTGTGCCGGAGCACCTCGGAGCCGATGCGATAGGCCTCCTCGTTCCGGCCGAGGTGCCCCAGCGGGGTCATCAGGCGGTGTGTGGAGTGCAGCGTGTCGGGATGGTCGTCGCCGCACACGGCGCGGCGCCGGTCCACCGCGTCCTTGACGATGTCGTGGGCCGCCGCGTACTGGCCGAGGCCGTTCAGCGCCGCGGCCAGGGTCATCTTGGTGCGGAAGGTGTCGGTGTGGTCCTCCCCGAGCACGGTGCGCAGCCCTTCCAGCGCCCCCGCGACGGTGCGATGGGCTTCCTTGTGACGGCCCAGGTCGTTCAGCGCGCCGGACAGGGCCTGGGCGGCGCGGAGGGTTTTGGGGGCCTGCTCCCCGAGCGTCGCCCGCTGCCGGTTCAGCACATCCAGGTGGACCTCGTACGCCTCCGCGTACCGCCCCAGGTGCCCCAGAGTCACCCCCAGGTCGTTCGCCGAGCTGAGAGTGTCCTGATGGTCCTTGCCCAGCACCCGGCGCCGCCGTTCGAGGATGTCCTCCACCAGCGGCAGGACCTCCGCGTGAGCCGCGAGGCCGTCCATCGCCCAGGTCACCATGTGCGCCGCGCTCAGCGTGTCGGGATCGTCCTCGCCGAGCGTCCGCGTCCACCGCGTGTGCAGCGTCTCGGCGAGGCGCCGGGCCGCGTGCGGCTGGGCGCTGCGTACCAGGTAGGCGGCGGTCTTCAGCAGGGTGGGGCGCAGTTCGGGTCGCTCACTCAGCGCCTCCAGGGCCGAGATCAGATGCGGGGCCGACACCGCCCACTCGGGCCAGGTCCCCGGCAGCTCCGGATCCCCCGGATCCACCGACGTCAGCAGCGCCGCCACGTCGTCCCGCAGTGCCCCGGCGTCACCGTCCCGCGCCTCCTGCCGTACGACCGCCTGGGTCAGCCGGTGCACCTGGAACGCGTCCGGACCCACCACGGCCAGCCCGTACCGCGCCAGCGGGTTGAGCGCGTTCTGGGGCCAGCGGAAGTCGTCGGGGTCGCCGGGGACCGTGGACAGGCGGGAACGGGCGGCCACCAGCCACCCCGTCGGCACCGGCTCCGGGCCGAGCAGTGACGCGAGCCGGAGCACGGCGACCGCCTCCTGGTGGCCGTCGTTCAGCTGGTCCTGGGCGATGGTGATGCTCGCGGCCAGCGAGGCCGGATAACCGTGTGCCTTGCCGTGGTCGAGGAGCTGCGCGGTGTTGGTCTTCAGCACCCGCAGATACTGGTCGACCGGCATCCCGTCGCTCAGCACTCCGGCCGCCTGTGCCAGCGCCAGCGGCAGATCGCCGAGCGCCTCGGCCAGTGTGGACGCCTGCTCCTCGGTGAGGGACGGCAGCTGACGGGTCAGGTGGGCCAGCGACTCCTCGCGGCTGAACACGCCCAGCTGGAGACCCGGCACGATCTTGCCCCATGCCGGGTTGCGGGAGGTGATCAGCACGTGCCCGGGTCCGTCGGGCAGCAGCGGCTCCAGCCGCTCGGGGTCCTCCGCGTTGTCCAGGACGATCAGCCAGCGTTCCCGGGTTCGCAGGAACTCCCGCGCGTACCGGGCGTTGGCCTCCACCCCGGCGTCCGGCTTGGCAGCTCCGACTCGGGCGGCCAGTTCGGCGTAGTGCACCGGGATCTGTTCGCTCTGCTCGGCGTCGATCCACCACACGATGTCGTACTGGGCGGCGAACCGGTACACGTACTCCAGCGCCACCTGCGTCTTGCCGATGCCGCCCGTGCCGTGCAGCGCCTGCACGGCGGCGTGCCGCTCGGCCAGCAGCTTCCGGCGTACGTCGCCGATCACGTCGTCCCGGCCGGTGAAGTGCGGGTTGCGCCTGCGGCGTACCTCCCACACCGCCGACGCCGAGGCGGCGGCGGGGAAGCGGGGATGCGGGCCCTGGGCGGCGGCCGGGGGATAGACGGGGGCCCGCTCCGGACGCGCGGGTCCGCGCACCGCGTCCGTCAGGGCCTTGACCGCCGCGTCCTCGTCCGGCAGTTCGTGCAGGTCCACGCGGATCAGGGAGGCCAGGACCGCCGGCATGGCGTCCCTCTCCAGCTGCTGGACGACCACCGGGACGAACCGGCCCCGGCGGGCCACCGCGGCCCGCCACTCCTCCTCGGTGTACCGGCCGGGCTCGAAGTAGTGCGGCGAGACGACGGCGACGACGGCGGACGCCCGCTCCAGCGCCTCGTTCATCCTCTTCACGAAGTCGTCGCCGGCCCGCCAGTGCCAGAGCCCCAGCTCGACCCGGTACCCGGCCGCCTCCAGATGCCAGGCCACCCATTCCGCCCACTGGCGGTCACGCCCGGCATGGCTGACGAAGATCAGTTCGGACTCGTCGGACATCCCCGTCTCCCACCCCGGCGGCCCCAAGGGGCCCTGTGCAGCACGTACTTGTCCATCGTGCCGTACGGGGTGGGAGATGCGGGCCGGTCCGCCGGGTTCAGGCTGCTTCGGTCGCGGCCTTGGGCGCGGAAGGCGCCGCGCCGAGGTCGGGCTGGGGTTCCTCGGCCGGCAGTCGCCGCATCAGCAGCCCGTAGCCCAGCCCCGCCGCCGTCCCGACGAGCGCGCACAGCCCCCACAGCCACTCCGCTCCGAAGCGGTCGATGACGAAGCCGGACATCAGGGGGGCGACCAGGCCGGCGACGGACCAGGACATGGTGTACATGCCCTGGTAGCGGCCGCGTCCCTGGACGGGGGAGAGCTGTACGACGAGTCCCGTCTGGGTCGGTGCGTTGACGATCTCGGCGAGGGTCCACACGCAGACGGTGAGGGCGATCGTGCCGACCGATCCGGCGAACGCGGTGAGGCCGAAGCCGTAGCCGGCGAGGAGCGACGAGACGACGAGCAGCTGCCGGGGGTCGCGGTGCTGGATGAACCGGGTGACGGGGATCTGCAGGACGACGATGAGGACGCCGTTGACGGCGATCGCCAGGCCGTACTCGGCGGGCGTGAACCCGGCCTCGCCCATCGCGACCGGCAGGCCGACCGAGCCCTGCTGGAAGATCAGTGCGACGAGGAAGGACAGTCCGACGACGCTCATGAAGCGCCCGTCCCGCAGTACGCTCCCCAGGCCGACCTCGGCGGTCTCCGCCTCGCCCTTCCCGGCCGGGGTGCGTTCCGGCCGGGACTCGGGCAGCCGCAGGAAGATCAGGATCGCGCAGGCCATGGTCATCGCGGCCTCGATCAGGAAGCCGGCGAGGTAGCTGGACTCGGCGATGAACCCGGCGGCCATGGACGACACGGCGAAGCCGAGGTTGATCGCCCAGTAGTTCAGGGAGAACGCGCGCACCCGGTCCTCGGGGCGCACGATGTCCGCCATCATCGCCTGCACGGCCGGGCGGGAGGCGTTGGAGGCCATGCCGACCAGGAAGGCGACGGCCGCGATGGCGACGGGGTCGCGCATGAAGCCGAGCAGGGCGACGGACAGGGCGGTCGACGACTGGGCGATCAGCAGGGTGGGCCGCCGCCCGAGCCGGTCGGTCATCACGCCCGCGCCCAGCGAGGAGACGACCCCGCCGAGGCCGTGCAGGGCGGCGACGAGACCGGCGTAGGAGGCCGAGTAGCCGCGGTCGAGGGTGAGGTACAGCGCCATGAAGGTGGCGACGAAGGCGCCCAGCCGGTTCACCAGCGTGCTGGTCCACAGCCACCAGAACTCTCGGGGGAGCCCGGAGACGGTCTCCCGGACGGCACGTCTCAGGGTGGCTGGTGACATCGAGATCCCCCACAGCGGTAAGCGGCTCAACCGGCGGCCACAACTTACAAACGCGGTCGCCGGGCTCGCCACTCAATTGACGGGGAGCGTCAATCGTGAGGGGCGCGGGGCGACCGGGGCCGCCCGCTCGAAGCGGCTCCGGAACGGGTACTTGCGTTCCAGGAAGGCCCGCATGGCCACCTGTGCCGCCGCCCGGTCCGCCGGGGCGGTGTCCACGTCGTTCAGGCAGAAGAAGTCGACGTCCTCACCGGCCTCCAGGCGGGCCAGCCGCCGCCGCATGTCCGGCGTGCCCAGCTGCACGTAGCGGAACCGGTACTCGGCCGGCACCGCCCGCCCCGTCGCGATCGCCCAGTGGTGGTGCAGCGTGGACGCCGGGGCCACGTCGGTGGTGGAGCGGAACCGCGAGTACGAGGTCCGCGCCAGCTCCTCGATGCCCAGGCTCTCCATCTCCCGCATCACCGACAGCAGTTGCGGGTGAGGGGTGTGCAGCGACTTGTGGGTGATCAGGCGGCCGTGGAAGCGCCGGATCACCTCGCGGGTGTTCTTCCCGGCGGAGTTCGGGGCCGGCTCCAGCGGGTGCGGGTCGCCGACGCCGAGCTTCAGCGGGGACAGCGGGATCCGGGCGATGCCGTTGCCGTGGAAGAAGTGCTCGGCCCGCACCGGACGGTTGATGAAGACGTCGTCGTTGAAGTAGAGGTAGTGCTCCGACAGGCCCGGGATGTGGTGCAGCCTGCTCTCTATGGCGTGCGAGTTGAAGACGGGCAGCGCGTCGGCCGGAAGGATGTCCCGGTGGTCGACCACCGTCAGGCCCTGCGCGCCCGGGTCCAGCCAGTCGGGGACCTGAGCGTCCGTCACCAGGTAGACGTGCCGGACGAACCCGGCGTACATCTCCAGCGAGCGCAGCGCGTACCTCAGTTCGTCATGGCTGGTGTAGCGGGAGGCGCCGGTCTCGCGCGCGGCGATGACGCTGCCGGAGCGCGGCTGGTGGGCCTGGCGCTTGGCCGCCATCGCCGGGTCGTCACCGTCCACCCAGGTGTACACGGCGTCGACCGGGAAGCGCACCTCGTCGATGCCGGGCTCGGCGAACGCGGCGAACGTCGGCACGGGGCGACGCCGGCCCGCCACCACGGCCGGCTGCTGCGCCGCCACCGGCAGCACCTCGGAGACGGGGTTGCGGCGCGGCGCCACCAGCGCCGGCCCGAACACGTCCGGCAGCCGGGCACCGGGCACGGTGAGATGGCCGGGGTCGGCGCCCAGGTCCCGGCCGTGCCGCCAGAACTCGATGTCGCAGCCCGTCTCCAGACCGCCGAGCACCTGCCCCTGCGGGCCCAGGCGGACCACACCGGTGCGCAGCACGTCCGCCCGCCGCAGCGCCCGCGGCAGCCTCCCGTCGGCCCACAGCACCGCGCTCCGCACGGCACCGTCCGGACCGACGGCGCCGACGAACCCGGCGGTGCCGGCGAAGTGCCGTGCGGCCCGCGCGAGGACCGTGGCGCGGTACGCCTCCGCGACGCCGATCACCTGCCGCGGCCCGCCCGGCCCGGGCTCGGCCGGCACCAGGAAGTACGGCACCTGTGCCGCGTCCAGCAGGTCGCACACCTGCTCGACGTCGGTGGCGGCGGCGTCCGACGCCGTGTAGTCGGCGACCGTACGGCCGTACAGCCGCACCGGGCCGCAGACGACCCGGCGCAGCCCCGGCACGGCGGCCCGCAGCCGGCGGCGGGCCCGGACCGCGCGCAGTGCCCACAGCCGCGCCGCCAGCCACAGCCGAAGACGCACCAGGAACTCCCGCGCGGCCCGCAGGCCCGGCGGTGCCGCGAAGCGGTGACGGATGTCCATGGCCGGGACCGCCCTGTCAGCTCTGCCGCTCGTAGGGGCTCGGGAAGGGGAAGTAGTTCTCCAGGAACTCGTGCATCCGCACGCCGACCTGCTCCCGCTCCTCCGGCGGCACGTCGACGTCGTTCAGGCAGAAGAAGTCGAAGCGGCGGTTGCGGCGCAGGTCGGCCAGGCGGCGGTCGGCGTCCGGGCGGCTGATGTTCACGTACCGGAAGCTGAACTTGCCCGGCACGCCCCGGCCGGTCATCAGCGAGTACTGGTAGAGCAGCGGAGCCGTCATGGCGATGTCGGTCGGCGAGCGGAACCGGGACGCCGTGGTGCGGGCGATGTCCTCCGGGAACAGCTCCTCCAGCGCCCGCAGCGCGCCGCGCTGCTGCGGCAGCGGGGTGTGCATGAAGTTGTTCGTCGTCATCCGCCCGAACTTCTCCAGCAGCAACCGCCGTACGTTCTTGCTGGCGGAGTTGGTGGCGGTCTCCTCGGCGTGCGGCTTGCCGACACCGATCTTCAGCGGGGAGACGGGGATCTTCATCAGGCCGCTGCTGTAGAAGAAGTGCTCCGGCGTGATCCGGCGGCCGACGAAGACGTCGTCGTTGAAGTACAGGTAGTGCTCGGACAGCCCCGGGATGTGGTGCAGCCGCGTCTCGATCGCGTGCGAGTTGAAGACGGGCAGGACGCCCTCGGGGAAGATGTCGCGGTGGTCGACGACCGTGATGCCCTCGGCCCGGTCGTCCAGCCAGTGCGGCTTCTGGCCGTCGGTGACGATGTAGATGTGCCGGACGAAGTCGGCGTACATCGCCAGCGAGCGCAGTGAGTACTTCAGCTCGTCGTGGCTGGTGTAGCGGGAGGCGTTGGTCTCCTTGTCGAGGATCTCCGCCGTGCCGCGCTCCTGGTAGCGCGCCCGCTTGGCCCGCATCTCCGGCTCCTCGCCGTCCACCCAGGTGTAGACGACGTCCACGGGGAACGTCACCCGGTTCACGGTCGGCAGGGTCAGCGGGACGAAGCTCGGCAGCTCCCGCTCGCCGACCCGCACGACGGCGGGCTTGCGCTCGGAGGCGGGCAGCACGTCCGTCACCCCGTTGTTGCGCGGCGTGACCAGCGACTCGCGGAAGACGTCCTCCGACGCCTGCGGCTGCACCTTCGCCAGCCGCCGGGCCCCGTCGGCGGAGTCCAGCAGCTCCGCCCCGTCCTCCCAGAACTCGACGTCGCAGGCCAGCTCCGGCCCGGCGAGCAGCTGGCCCGCCGGCCCCAGGTGGTTCTCCCCGACCCGCAGCACCGGCGCGGTCCGCAGCGGCGCGGGCAGCACGCCGTCCATGAACATCGCGGGGTGCTTGAGCTTGCCGCCGGGCAGCGGCCGGCCGATGAACACGGCCTTCCCGGCGTTCAGCGTCTCCAGGGCGACCAGGAACCGCTCACGGTCGGCAGCGTTCACACCGACCGTGTGCCGGGTCCGGGAGGTCGGCACCAGGAAGTAGGAGATCCCCTCCTGCTCCAGCGCCGCCACCACCAGATCGAGGTTCGCGGCGGCCGCCTCCGCGGCGGTGAACCGGCTCACCACCCGGCCGTAGAGCTGCTGCCCGCGCACCGCCACCGGCCGCAGCACCGGGTCGTCGACCGCGGCCCTGCGGCGACGGCGCATGGTGCGCAGCTGCCACACCCGCTCGGCGGCCTTCCGCTCGACCCGCGGTCGCATCCGCCGCGCAAAGGAACGCACGGTCACGTTCTGAGCACCTCTTCCCGAATCCTGCACAGTCCTGCGATAACGAGACAGACAGGTGTGAGAAAAGGTTGTGGAAGAGTTCACCTGGACTTAACGGGCGAGTCGCGGGCGGCGAGGGAGCGTGGCCGCAGCCCCCGTACCCCTTAGGTAGGCTCGAAGCCATGGCCGACGCACCGTACAAGCTGATCCTCCTCCGCCACGGCGAGAGCGAGTGGAACGAGAAGAACCTGTTCACCGGCTGGGTGGACGTCAACCTCACCCCGAAGGGCGAGAAGGAGGCGACGCGCGGCGGCGAGCTGCTCAAGGACGCCGGGCTGCTGCCCGACGTGGTCCACACGTCCCTCCAGAAGCGTGCCATCCGCACCGCCCAGCTCGCCCTGGAGGCCGCGGACCGCCTCTGGATCCCGGTCCACCGCTCGTGGCGCCTCAACGAGCGCCACTACGGCGCCCTGCAGGGCAAGGACAAGGCGCAGACCCTCGCCGAGTTCGGCGAGGAGCAGTTCATGCTGTGGCGCCGCTCCTACGACACCCCGCCGCCGGCGCTGGACCGCGACGCCGAGTACTCCCAGTTCTCCGACCCGCGCTACGCGACCCTCCCGCCGGAGCTGCGCCCGCAGACGGAGTGCCTGAAGGACGTCGTCGCCCGCATGCTCCCCTACTGGTTCGACGCCATCGTCCCGGACCTCCTGACCGGCCGCACGGTCCTGATCGCCGCCCACGGCAACAGCCTGCGCGCCCTGGTCAAGCACCTCGACGGCATCTCCGACGCCGACATCGCGGGCCTGAACATCCCGACGGGCATCCCGCTGTCCTACGAGCTCGACGCCGACTTCAAGCCGGTGAACCCCGGCGGCACGTACCTCGACCCGGATGCGGCCGCGGCGGCGATCGAGGCCGTGAAGAACCAGGGCAAGAAGAAGTAACGCGACACCGGTAAGCCCCCGACCTGCGACGTCTTCGCGGGGCGGGGGCTTTTTGGTGGGGCTGGGCCGTCTGTGGGCCGTGAGAGGTATTCCTGCCGTCTCAGGGGATTCATTCTTTCGCGGTCCACTCTCCGGGGCCTCGCCCGAGAAGCCCTGTGGGACCCCACGCACTGCGACATGAGACAAGGTCAGACGTTGACCTCTTCCCTGGCCCCGGCCGGTGCGGTCGAGGTTGTCCTCGGCGCCCGGCGTCCGGGCATCCACCAATTGGCCTTGCCGCACAGTTCCATCACCGCCGGAACGAAGATCATCCGGACGATGGTGGCGTCGATGAGCACAGCGACGGCCATGCCCAGGCCTCCCTGCTTGACGGCGACATCGGGGCCGAGCAGCGAGGTGGTGAAGACCGCGATCATGACGGCTGCCGCGGCCGTGATCACCTTGGCGGTCCGCGCCAGCCCTGTGGTGACGGCCGTGCGGGTGTCGCCGGTCTGCTCGTACTCCTCACGGACCCGTGAGATCAGGAAGACCTGGTAGTCCATCGAGAGGCCGAACAGGACCGGGAACATCATCATCGGCACCCAGGTCGTGACGGGCATGGCGGCGGGGAACCCTAGGGCCGTGCCGAGCCATCCCCACTGCACGACCGCCACCAGCACACCGTAGGCGGCGCCGATCGACAGCAGGTTCATCACGGCGGCCTGCAGGGCGATCGTGACCGACCGGACCAGCGCGATCAGCAGCACCATGGACATCGCGACGACGACCCCGATCATCAGGGGCAGGCGCGAGCCGGACTCCTCGGCGGTGTCGATGGTGCCGGCGTTCGGTCCGCCGACGAGGACCTTCTCGCCGCCGGGTGTCCTGGGCAGCACCTCGTCGCGGAGCCTGTGCACCAGGTCCGTGGTCGCCTCGTCCTGGTACCCGGTCGTGGGGAAGGCGAGGAAAGTGACGGCCTTCCCGTCCTCGCTGCCCCGGGGCGGCGTGGCGTAGGCGATGCCCTCGGTCCTGCCGACCGCTTCGACGACGGGGCTGAGATCGGCGTTCCCGGAGTCCACCTCGGAGGCGAAGACCAGGGGTGCGCCGTAGCCCGGACCGAAGCCCTCGGAGAGGATCTCGTACGAGATGTAGCTGCTCCGGTCTCGGGGCTGGACGCTGGCGTCGGGCTGACTCAGCCGCATCGACAGCGTGGGGGCGGCCAGCACCAGCAGGACCCCGCCGGCGAGGAGCGCGGCGACGAGCGGCCTGCGCTGCACCGCACCGGCCCAACGCTCGGCGGGCGTACGGCGCTTCCGGGACGGTGCGCCGGCGGACCGGTTGCGGCGGGACGCGCGACGGGGCAGGCGCAGCGAGTTGATCCGGTGTCCGGTGAAGCCCAGGAACGCGGGCAGCAGCGTCAGGGCGGCGATCATCGTGACCAGCACCGTGATCGACGTGGCGATGGCCAGCCCGGTCATCAGCCGCTGCCCCATGACGAGCAGGCCCATCAGCGCGATCACCACGGTCGTCCCGGCGAACAGCACCGCGTGACCCGCGGTGGCGATGGCCGTGACCGTGGCGCTCTCGGGGTCGTCGCCGTCCCCGAGGCCGTCCTTGTAGCGGGTCACGATGAACAGTGCGTAGTCGATGCCGACACCGAGCCCGATCATCGCGCCGAAGGTCAGAGCGAAGTTCGGCGCGGGAACCAGGTGCCCCACCACCTTCATCAGGGCGAGACCGCCCACGATGGCCAGGAGGGCCGTCGCGATCGGCAGGCCCATCGCCACCAGTGATCCGAACGCGATGAACAGGATCACGGCTGCTGCCAGGAGGCCCACACTCTCGGCCGGGCCCTGCGGGGGCGTCTCGGCCTTTTCCGCCATGTACCCGCCCAGCGCGAGCGTGACGCTGTCGCCGGAGGCGTCCTTGACCGTGTCCACCAAGGGCTTGACCTCGCTCTTCTCCACGTCCTTGGCGCTGAGCGGAATGGTCGTGCGGGCGATGCGACGATCCCGCGTCACCAGGCTCTTGTCCTGGTACGGCGACGTCACCGGTCCGGTGACAGGTGAGCCGGCGAGATCGGCGATGACCTTCTCGATCTTCCGCTTGGCGGCAGGATCGTCGATCCCCTTGTCCGCCTTGATCGCGAGGGTCAGCCTGTCCCCCTGCTCCTCGGGGAAGTGCTTCTCCATCAGCTGCTGCGCCCTGGCCGACTGCGAGTCTCCTCCGGAGAAGTCGTTGTCCGGGGCGGCGCCGTAGCCGAAGCCGACGAACGCCACGGCGATCACACCGACGATCCAGATCAGCAGGACCAGGCGGCGGCGCCGGAAACAGAAGCGGCCAAGGCCCGCCAGTGTCCCGGCCGTGGGGGCGGTTTCGGTTGCCATCATCGTCTCCTCGAGTCCCTGTCCCCGCTCCTCTCTCACGCGGACGCGCGCGGGTGGACGGGGCGGTCGGCAGGTCGGCCGGTGCGGCGGGAGCGGGCCAGGGCCAGTCGGCCGAGGACCACGGCGATCAGCCCCAGCACCAGCGCCACCGCACCGCCGATCACGCCGTTGCCGGTGCCGGGACCGCCGTCGGCGACGGCCAGATTCACCACGCCGACGGCCATGCCGATCAGCCCCGCCCCCAGGGCCACGACGGCCCCCCTCTTCCCGTTGCCGTTGCCGATCCGGCCGGCCGAACGGGCCAGGGCCAGCCCGCCGACGACCACGCCGGCCAGCGCCACCAGTGCGGCCGAGGTGCCCACGAGCCGCCCGGCCGTCAGGTCATAGGCATCGACGGCGGCCGGCTGGACCGCGGCGTGCGCGGCCGCGGGTGCGGAAAGCACGTGACGGACGGACATGAGGTGCTCCTTCTCCTCGTACGACTCCTGCTGCTGGATGTCGCCCGATCCTGTCCCCCGGACCTGCCCCCGGTCGTCCCGCACACGGACGCACTTCGCGCTGCCGCCAGTGGCGTACGCGGCTACCGCGGACGCGGCAGAAGCTGCGCGAGTACCGCGGACGCAGTAGGCGGTCGGTCATCCACGAGCCGGACTCGCCCGCGGCGGCATCTGGCTAGGGTGCGCGCATGGGCAAACGACGGTTCGGTGTACCGGCTGGTGTCGGGGACTGGGCGATCGCCGCAGCCGTGGCGGCGCTGATGCTGGGCGACGGCTGGGCCGGGGAGCACCCCGGTACGGGGCCCGACCTGCTCGGCTACGCACTCCTTGCGGCCGGCGGCCTGGCGCTGGCCGCGCGCCGCAGGGCTCCGGTCGCCGTCCTGGCCGTCACCGGGCTGTGCGCGGTGGGCTACCAGGCGGCCGGGTTCGACGTGCTCACCGTCGCGTACCTGGTCGCGGTGTACGGCGCGGTGCGGGCCGGGTGCCGTGCCGCGGCGGTGACGGCGTCCCTGACCCTGCTGGTGGCCCTCCAGCTCACGGCCCTGCTCTTCCGCGACGGGCCCGTGGGCGAGGTGTCGGTGCAGGCCCGCGGCACCCTGGAGATCGCCTGGCTCATCGCGGCTTTTGCCGCGGGGGAGGCGTTGCGGCAGGCCGAGCAGCGGGCGGAGGAGGCCGAGCGCACCCGTGAGGAGACCGCGCGGCGCCGTGCCGACGAGGAGCGGCTGCACATCGCCCGGGAACTGCACGACTCGCTCACCCACCAGATCTCCGTCATCAAGGTGCAGTCCGAAGTCGCCGTCCACGTGGCCCGCAAACGCGGCGAGACGGTGCCCGAGGCGCTGCTGGCGATCCAGGAGGCCGGACGTGAGGCGAGCCGGGAGCTGCGCGCGACTCTGGAGGCGCTGCGCGACGACGACACGGCCCCGCCGCGTGGGCTCGCCGACGTACCGGAACTGGTGGAGCGGGCCGGCAGGACCGGTCTGGAGGCGACGCTGACGATCGAGGGGCAGCGGCACGACGTGCCGGCCGCGGTGGGCCGGACCGCCTACCGGATCGTTCAGGAGTCATTGACCAACATCGTCCGGCACGCCGCCGCCACCACGGCATCGGTCCGGATCGACTACCGGCCCGACGCCCTCGCGCTCCGCATCGACGACGACGGCAAGGCCACACCAAGCACCGCCCCTGTGCCCGGCGTCGGGCTGCTCGGCATGCGCGAACGCGTCACCGCCCTCGGCGGCCTCCTGCGCGCCGAACCGCGCGGCGAGGGCGGCTTCACCGTCCGGGCCGAACTCCCCGTGGAGCGAGCGTCGTGATCCGAGTCCTGCTGGTCGACGACCAGCCGCTCATCCGCAGCGGATTCCGCGCACTCCTCGACCTGGAGGACGACATCGAGGTCGTGGCCGAGGCGGCCGACGGCAAGGAGGGCTTGGAGCTCGCCAGGGAACACCTGCCCGACATCGCGCTCATCGACATCCAGATGCCGGTCGTCGACGGCATCGAGGCGACCCGGCGCATCGCCGCCGACCCGGCCCTGGCCGGGGTGCACGTCGTCATCCTGACCAACTACGGCATGGACGAGTACGTCTTCGACGCGCTGCGCGCCGGCGCCGCGGGATTCCTCGTCAAGGACATCGTCCCGGACGACTTCCTGCACGCCGTCCGCGTGGCCGCGCGCGGCGATGCACTGCTCGCTCCCTCGATCACCCGCAAGCTGATCGACAGGTACGTGTCCCAGCCGCTCGACACCGGTGCCGAGGCGGGGCTCGAAGATCTGACCGGCCGCGAACGCGAGGCCGTGGCCCTCGTCGCGCGGGGCCTGTCGAACGACGAGATCGCCGACCACATGGTGATCAGCCCGATGACCGTGAAGACCCACGTCAACCGGGCGATGACCAAGCTCCACGCCCGCGATCGAGCCCAACTCGTGGTCCTCGCCTATGAGTCCGGCCTGGTCGTCCCGCGCAACTCCTGACACCCCGGGCCGCAACCACGGTCCGACTACTGGCGCCAGGCGGCGAGGACCATGCCGATACGGTCGCCCATCGGGAGCCGCCCCCAGGCCGGAAGCCAGACAGGCTGTGTGCCGACCGCTCCACGATCTTCGCGGCTCGGCTCGGCATCACCGAAAGGGACCTGTGCGTCCGGACCGCGTGTGAGTGCCTCGCCGACGGACGACCCGTGCAGCTGTCGACGAGATGGGAGCCGTACGAAGAAGGCCGCCCTCGTCACGCACATCCGGAGCCCGTCACCGAGAGCGCCCCGCGGTGCGTGGATTTCGCCGGGGCCGGGCTTTCCTCCAGGCCCCGGCTTTCAGCAACGGCGTTCGGGTGCCGTACTCGCCGCTACTGCACGTCCACGAAGTCGCCGGCCACGGTGGCGGCCGGGGTGGTGGTGGTGCCCGCGAAGTTCCAGCGCCAGTAGCCGTCCTCGGCGGCGGTGACGGTGGTCGTCAGGGTGCCGGTGCTGGAGGTGTTCACGGTCTTGACGGTGGTGTAGGTCGTGGTGCCGGCCTTGCGGAACTGGAGCTTGACCGGCTGGGTGGCGTAGCCCCGGTAGTCGAGCGTGTCCCAGTTGGCGCGGGAGAGCTTGCCGGTGACCGTCAGCGTCTTGCCCTTGACGACCGGCTCGGGGCTCGCGTTGACGGTCAGCTTGGAGTGCCGCTGGAGGCGGGTGGTGGTGTAGGCCCAGCGCTCGGTCCAGCTGTCGTCGTTGGCCCACACCTGGACGCCGACCTTCCACGTACCGGCGTCGGCGTTCGTCAGCCACCAGTCCGGTTCGAAGGTGAAGGTCTTCGAGCAGGTGGACGTCGTACCGCTGGAGGCCACGCAGTCCGCGGGGGTGGTGTCCTCGTTGGGCAGGATGTAGCCGTCGGGGCTGTAGTACGGGTCGGCCCCGTCCGGGCCCCGCCACAGGTAGAAGTCCGCGTCCCAGATGCCCGACGGGTCGGTGGCGGTCACCGAGACCGTGATCGTCTTGTCGGCCGTGTCGACCACGACGTTCTTGCCGCCGTTGACGGCGAGGCTGTTGATCTGGATGTCCCCCACGGTCTCGTCCGCGTGGGCACCGGCGGCGGTGGAGCCGGCCAGTGCCACGACAGCGGTGAGTACGGCGAAGGTGGCGCGCTTGCGCATGAAACTCCTTCACGGAGTGTTGAGTGGGCCCGCCGAACGGCGTACGGCGGGACGGTCGGAAGTCAGGGGAGTTACGCACAGCCGTCACACAGGCTGCCCGCATTACCCAGCGCACCGGAATGATCAAACGTCACATGCGTCCGGGCTGTCGTACGACGTGAACCAGTGGCTGTCGGAGAAGCGGGCGGTCGAGTACGGGTGGTGGCGGTCGGTGAGCATGCGGTGGATGAACTGGGCGGTCGGGCCGTCGAAACGGTCCCACTCGCTGTACGTCTCGTCCGTGACGAGGATCGGCCACCGGTTGGGATCGGGGTGTCCGGTCAGCCAGTAGAACGAGGTGTGCTGCTCGGTGCTCGCCCACTCCAGCAGGCCACCGGGGGCGGGGTAGAGGCGGTACGGGGCCCAGGGGCCCTCGCCGTCGGGGGTCGCGGTGGCGAACCAGAACTCGTTGGTGCCGGCGATGCCCATGGCGCCGCCGGGCCAGCCGTCGGGGAGGTGGAGGCCGAGGTCGTCGTCGAAGGCGCCGTACCCGAATCGTTCGACCAGTTCCTTGTAGTCGTCGGGCAGCGCGGTGCCGAGGCGGGTCTCGACCGGAGCCCAGTCGACCGGCCGGCGCCGATCGCGCGGCCATCCGGTGACCGCCACGACCTGGTCCACCCAGGAGGTGTCCGGCGGCAGCTCCTCCTGTCCCGGAGTGGCGCGCCCGGCGACCAGTACGACCGGCCGCACGCCGGCGCCGGCCCGCACCGTGCCGCAGCCGATCCAGCGGTCGGTGTCCGCCCACGCGCGCATGCCGACGAGACCGTCGCCGAAGGGGGCGAGGAGCGGCGCCCCGGTCCGCTCGTTCACGGTCGGGTCGACGTACCCGTCCGCGGCGAGGTTGCGCGGGCGGCCGTACCGGTCCGTGAGGGCGTCGCCGAGGCCGAGGACGTCGATGCCGTCGCCCGGTGCCAGGCAGGTGTGGCCCGTGGCCGTGCCGTGCCCGGGGAGGGCGCACACCAGGTCGCCCCCGTGCGGGGACACGAGGGCGTGAACGGCTGCCAGCAGCTCCTGTTCGTTCATGGGGCGTGAGTGAAGCACAAGCCACTGACATCGCCCTCCCATGGCGGTCGATCGCCCGTCTTCGGGTGCGCTGTCCCGCTAGCCTCTGTGAGTGGTGAGGCAGGGCTGCGCACGCACGGGGGGCCGACGTGGTGGGTGACGGGGACGGCCGGAGTCGGTTGTTCGTCAGTCACGCGGGGGCCGATCTCGCGTGGGCGGAGTGGGTGGCCTGGCAGTTGCAGGACGCCGGGTACGACGTGGAGCTGGACGCATGGCACTGGGGGGCCGGGGAGAACGTCGTCCTGCGGATGAACGAGGCGATCGAGCAGCGCCGGATGGTGGCGTTGTTCTCCGCCGCGTACTTCGACCAGCGGCGCTGGACCACCGACGAGTGGACCGCCGTCGTAGCGGGCCGGGAGCGGCTGATACCCGTACGGATCGACGCGGCCGTGCCGCCGCCGATGCTGCGGACGCTGCGCGCGCCGTCGCTGCACGGGCTGGCCGAGCACAAGGCGCGGGAGGTGCTGCTCGCCGCGGTGAAGGGTCCCGCGGGGCCGCCGCCGGTGCGGCCGGGGTTTCCCGGCAGCGGTGGCGCGGGGGTGCTGCGGAGCGTGGGGGCGACGGGGCCGCGGCTGCCGGGGACGATGCCGCGGGTGTGGAACGTGCCGGCGCGCAACGCCGGGTTCGTCGGCCGGGACGATCTGCTGGTCGAGGTGCGGAACCGGCTGGCGGGCGGCCGTACGGTGGCGGTGCTGGCGCTGGACGGGCGGGGCGGGGTGGGCAAGACCCAGCTGGCCGCCGAGTACGCGCACCGGTTCTGCGGCGAGTACGAGCTGGTGTGGTGGGTGCGGGCGGAGGACCCGGCGCTGATCCCCGACCAGTTGGCGCTGCTGGCGGTGGCGACCGGCGCCGCGCAGCGGGACACACCGGCCAAGGAGGCGGTGGCGGTGCTGGGGGCCGAGCTGCGGTCGCGGGCCCGCTGGCTGGTGGTCTTCGACAACGCGGAGGACCCGGAGGCGCTGGCCGAGTATCTGCCGTCCGGGCCGGGGCATGTGCTGATCACCTCGCGCAACCCGCGCTGGCACGGTGTGGCCACGCCGCTGGACGTGGGCGCGCTCGCGCGCAGGGAGTCCGTGACCCTGCTGCGCACCCGGACGCCGTGGCTGTCCGAGGCGGACGCGGAGCGGCTCGCGGAGGCCCTGGACGATCTGCCGCTGGCGCTCGTGCAGGCCGCCGAGGTGCTCACGACCACGGCGGTCGACGAGTACCTGGCGCTGCTGGCCGACAACGCCGGCCAGGTGACCGACGAGGGCAGGCCGCTGGACTATCCGTGGTCGCTGGCCGCTCAGATCCGGCTGAGCATGGAGCGGTTGCAGGCGCGGGATCCGGAGGCGGCCGATGTGCTGAGGGCGTGCGCCCTGCTGGCTCCCGAACCGTTCGCCCTGCCGTCGAAGGGCCGCCCGGAGCAGGGCGACGACGAACCCTCCTCCATGGACGGGGTGCTGACGGACCGTCGTACCCGCAGCCGGGTGCTGTCGGAGATCCACCGGCACGGGCTGGCCCGGGTGGCCGGGGGGAGCGTCCACCTGCACCGGCTCACGCAGGCCGTCCTCAGGGACCAGCTCTCCGCCGGGGAACGGGCCACCGCTGCGTACCACGCCAGCTGCCTGCTGGCCGCGGCCTCCCCGGGGAACGCCTCGGACCCCGCCGGCTGGCCGCGCTGGCCCGACCTGCTGCCCCACATGCTGGCGATCGACCCGGACGACCTGGTCACGGCGGACGCCCGGTACGCGGCCTGCGAGGCGGCCCGCTACCTGACGGAGCGGGGCAGCGCGCCGGCCGTCCTGCCCCGGATGGAAGCCCTGTGCCAGGCCTGGACCGCGCTGATGGGCTCCGACCACGTGCACACCTGGTGGGCCGCCAACTACCTGGCCCAGGCGTACGCGGGCATCGGCGAGCACGACCGTGCCTACGCGCTGCACCGGGATCTGTTCGACCGGCAGCGGCAGGTGCTGGGCGAGGACAACCTCCACACCCTGCTCACCGCGTCGGAGCTGGCGATCCGGCTGGCGGAACTGGGGCGGCTGGAGGAGGCGCGGGAACTGGCCCAGGACACGTTGGACCGGCGGCGCCGGGTGCTGGGTGAGGAGGACCCGGAAACCATGATCAGCGCGTCCAACCTGGCCGTCCGGCTGGCCGAGGTGGGGCGGCTGGAGGAGGCGCGGCAGCTCGCCCAGGACACGTTGGACCGGCGGCGCCGGGTGCTCGGCGAGGAGCACCCGGAGACGCTGATCAGCGCGTCCAACCTGGCGGCCCACCTGGCTGACCTGGGGCGGCTGGAGGAGGCGCGGGAGCTGACGGAGCAGACGCTGGAGCGGCGGCGCCGGGTGCTCGGCGAGGAGCACCCCGACACCCTGATCACCGCCTCCAACCTCGCGCACTGGCTGGCCGACCTGGGGCGCACCGAGGAGGCGCGGGAGCTGGCCGAGGAGACGCTGGGGCGCCGGCGACGGGTGCTGGGTGAGCAGCACCCGTCGACCTTGCTCATCGCCAACCTGTTCGGCAGCCTGACGCAGCCGGGCGGTGACTGACGGCTCGGTGACTGTCGGCTCGGTGACTGTCGGCTCGGTGACCGGCGGCTCCGTGCCTGACCGCCCGGTGACGTCCCTTCAGCGGCGAATGCGCGGCAGCTGAACGCTCAGTGGCTGAACGGCCCGCCCAGCCGCGAGTACTTCAGCTTCAGGGAGTCGACCGTGAACGTCTTCGAGCCGGTCGCCGTCGTGCCCGAAGCCGACCCCTTCAGCATGTGGATCATGCCCCAGCGGTCCTCGTACCCCAGCTGCTCGTTGGTGTCGATCATCAGGTCGGCGCGGCCGTCACGGGTGTAGTCCGTGGCCTTGAGGTGGGCGCCGAACTGGTCGAGGGCCTCGGCGGTGCCGGCGACGCCGGAGGTGTCCTGGGTGAAGGACTTGGCGCCGGTGCCGGACAGACCGCCCGCGCGGCCGTAGAGGACGGTGACCGAGCCGGCCATGTCCTTGCTGCCGAGGGACTCGCCGCGGGCGCCGACGGCGAGGTCCGCGTAACCGTCGCCGTTGACGTCGCCGGCGGCGACGGCGGAGCCGAAGTAGTCCTCCTTCTCGGAGGAGCCGGGCACACCGGCGGTGTCCTGGGTGAACTTGACCGGCTTACGGGCCGGGTTCGGGCCGCCGGAACCGCCGTAGTGGACGGTGACGTAGCCCTTCCACGCGTCGGGCTCCTCGTAGCCGCGGCCGATCGCGAGGTCGCCGTAGCCGTCCTTGTCGAAGTCGCCGATGGTGAGGATGTCCCCGCCCTGGTGGCCGCCGTCGTCGGGCACCAGGACCTCCGCCGCGCGGTCGGCGAAGGTGCTGCCGCCGCGGTGGAAATAGGCCCGCATGTCCAGGTCGTCGCCGCCGTCCTGGAGGTCCGTGCCGAGGACGTACAGGTCGGTGGCGGCGTCGGCGGTGATCCGGCCCGCGACGAGGTTGGCGGCGTACAGGTAGCCGTAGCCGCCGCCCAGGGACTCCCAGCCGCCGTGCTTGCCGGTGCGGGTGAAGGGGCCCTTCAGCAGGACCACGCCGGACCGGCTGTTGCTGGTGACGGCGAGGTCGGCGTCACCGTCGCCGTCGAAGTCGCCGGTCACGACGTCCTCGCCGAACACGTCGCCCTGGTTCGGGTACTCCTGCGGCACGGGCGAGTTGAAGCCGGTGCCGGAGCCGAGGCCGCTCGCGCTGCCCCACACGACGGTCAGCCCGCCGCGGGCCTGGATGTCGCCGACGTCCTCGTGGGGCGAGGAGACGACCAGGTCGGCGTAGCCGTCGCGGTCGAGGTCGGCGGTGGTGGCGGCGGTGCCCCAGCCGTCGTTCGCCTCCACCGAGCCGGGGATGCCGGGCGAGTCCTGGTGGAGGACCTGGACGCGGGTGCCGGGGCCGGTCGACGTGCCGTAGACGACGGTGACCCGGCCGTCCTTGCCGTGCGAGCCGCCGAGCATGACGAGGTCGCGGTAGCCGTCGCCGTTGAAGTCGTCGGCGAGCCTGGCGGGGGCCGCGGACGCCGAGGGGGCGGCCAGAAGCGAGGTGCCGACCGCTGCCACGATCGCCACGGCGGCGGCGAGGGCGGTGCGAGGGACGCGCATGGTTCTCCGTTGTCCGAGAGCTGGCTGTGAGCGGACTGCGCTCTTGCCGGTCTTCGACTCGCCGGGAGATCGAATGGTTGTACGTCTCGGACACGGAGAACGTGCAGGTGCGCGGAGGGGCTGTCACACGGTCAACGGGACCGGGTGGACCTCGTCGGCCCGGTGGCCGGCCCGTTCGTGGATCCGCTGGACCGCGTCGGCCGACGGCGCCTCGGACAGGCAGTACACGACACCGGAGTCCGGGTCCGCCCAGGCCTGCTTGAAGTGGACCTTCTCGTCCTGCTCGATGGCCAGGTCCGCCTGGTGCGCCTCGCGCAGCTGGTCGGCGGTGACGCCTTTCATGTTGTGGTGGACGTCCATGAACTCGGGCATGGCCTCCACCTCCTTCCCCTTGGCCTACCCCTCCATGGTGCGCCGAAGGGCCCCCGGCAGCGCGCCAGGGGCCCTTCGAGGTCCGTACGGAGCCGTGCTCGCGGTCAGCCGCACTGGCAGGGGTTGCCCGACTGGCACCCGCAGCCGCAGCCCGAGCCGCAGCCGCAGGCACCGATCAGCATGAGGTTCCTGATCTCCGCGGGCTGCTCGGTCTCGCGCTCCTGCGTGGGGTCGGGCGTGGTGCCGGGGGATTCGGCCATGGGTTCCTCCTGGGGCCTCAAGGCTGGTGCCTGTGCCCATTGCATGCCCGGTTCCCTGGGCGCATCAACGGCGCACTGTGGCTCGCGCGCGCCCCCGGCACATCTCCGCACATCAGCGGCTTCCGCTCACGCCCCTTCCGTTCCCGGCGCCGACGACTGGATCTCCGCCTGCAGCTCCTGCTGGATCTCGTCCGCGTGCTCACCCGTCACCAGGAACACCACGCGCTTGGCCACCGCGACCGCGTGGTCGGCGAACCGCTCGTAGTAGCGGCCGAGCAGGGTGACGTCCACGGCGGTCTCGATGCCGTGCTTCCAGCGGTCGTCCATCAGGTGCTGGAAGAGGGTGCGGTGCAGCAGGTCCATCGCGTCGTCGTCCTGCTCCAGCTGGAGCGCCAGGTCGACGTCCTTGGTGACCAGCACCTCCGCCGCCTTGGCCATCAGCCGCTGGGCGAGCTGGCCCATTTCCAGGACGGTGGCGTGGAGGTCCTGCGGGACCGCGCGCTCGGGGAAGCGCAGCCGGGCGAGCTTCGCCACGTGCTGGGCGAGGTCGCCGGAGCGCTCCAGGTCGGCGGACATCCGCAGCGACGTCACGACGATGCGCAGGTCCGTGGCGACCGGCTGCTGGCGGGCCAGCAGGGCTATCGCCCGGGCCTCCAGGTCGTGCTGGAGGCCGTCGACCTTCTTGTCGGCCTCGATGACGTGCTCGGCGAGCTTCAGATCGGCGTCGAGGATGGCCGTCGTGGCGCGCCCGATCGCCGACCCGACCAGCCGGGCCATCTCGACCAGCCCGTCGCCGATCGAGTCAAGTTCCTCGTGGTACGCGTCCCGCATCAGGGTTCCCTCTCGTGCGTGTTCTCGGGGGCTCAGGCGCCGGGGGCCCCGCCGGACGACCGGCGGGTACGACCGTCGTACGACCGACGGTCCGAACCCCACGCTCCCACGTTCCGACCCGTACGCGTCCGTTTCCGCCACCCCGAATGAACCGATACCGGCTCCTAGGTGAACTCTGGGCGACGAGTGTTCGAGCTCGCACACGGATGGCTGTGGCCACGCCTCGTCCCATGCCTAACCTGGACGCATGGACGTGAACGCGGCGGTCGCCGCAGCGGCAGCGATCGCCGGGGTACTCACCGGCGTCATCGCCATGCTGGCGTTCCGCTGGAGCGAACGCGACCTGAAACGCCCCACCCGCACCTCTCTGCACACCGACCCCGTGCTCCCGCCCGGCGTGGACACGGTGCTGTCGGTGCTGCGCTCCTCCGCCGTCGTCCTCGACGAGGCCGATGCCGTGGTCAAGGCCAGCTCGGCGGCGTACGCCCTCGGTCTGGTGCGCGGCGGCAAGCTGGCCGTGGAGCCGATGCTCCAGATGGCCCGCGACACCCGCCGCGACGGCGAGATACGCCAGGTGGAGCTGGACCTGCCCCGGCGCGGCACCGGCCGCGGCGAGGCCCTGGCGGTGTCCGCGCGGGTCGCCCCGCTCGGCTCCCGCCTGGTGCTCCTGCTGGTCGAGGACCTGACCGAGGCCCGCCGGATCGAGGCGGTACGACGCGACTTCGTCGCGAACGTGAGCCACGAGCTGAAGACCCCGGTCGGCGCGCTCTCCCTGCTCTCCGAGGCCGTCATGGACGCCTCCGACGACCCCGAGGCCGTGCAGCGGTTCGCGGGACGCATGCAGATCGAGGCGACCCGGCTGACCAACCTGGTGCAGGAGCTGATCGACCTCTCCCGGGTCCAGAACGACGACCCGCTGGAGGACGCCGAGCCGGTCCGGGTGGACGAACTGGTCGCCGAGGCCGTCGACCGCTGCCGGCACGCGGCCTCCACCAAGCAGATCACCATGGCCGCCGGGGGCGCCGACGACCTGAGCGTCTGGGGCAACCGCGGCCAGCTCGCCGCGGCCCTCGGCAACCTCGTCGAGAACGCGGTGAACTACTCGCCCGCCCGCACCCGCGTCGGCATCGCCGCCCGCCGGGTGACGGCGCCGGGCGGAGACATGATCGAGGTCGCCGTGACCGATCAGGGCATCGGCATCTCCGACAAGGACAAGGAGCGCATCTTCGAGCGCTTCTACCGAGTCGACCCGGCCCGCTCCCGTGCCACCGGCGGTACGGGTCTGGGCCTGGCCATCGTCAAGCACGTGGCCGCCTCGCACGGCGGGGAGGTCACGGTGTGGAGCTCCGAGGGACAGGGCTCCACCTTCACCCTGCGGCTGCCGGAGGCGGGCCCCGCCCGCGACCGGACGCAGCACCCCGGCGGCGGCGCGGCGAGCGGCCGCTCCCGCAGCACGTCCCTGGACGCACCCCCGTACGAAGAAACACTTCCCGCCCCGGAGGTCCTTCCGTGACCCGAGTGCTCGTCGTCGAGGACGAGGAGTCCTTCTCCGACGCCCTGTCGTACATGCTCCGCAAGGAGGGCTTCGAGGTCGCGGTCGCGACCACCGGGCCCGACGGACTCGACGAGTTCGAGCGCAACGGCGCCGACCTCGTCCTCCTCGACCTGATGCTGCCGGGTCTGCCCGGCACCGAGGTGTGCCGTCAGCTGCGCGGTCGCTCCAACGTCCCCGTCATCATGGTGACGGCCAAGGACAGCGAGATCGACAAGGTCGTCGGACTGGAGATAGGAGCCGACGACTACGTCACCAAGCCGTTCTCGTCGCGTGAGCTGGTCGCCCGGATCCGCGCGGTGCTGCGCCGCCGCGGCGAGCCGGAGGAGGTGGCCCCGGCCGCCCTGGAGGCCGGTCCGGTCCGGATGGACGTCGACCGGCACGTGGTCACCGTCGGCGGCTCGAAGGTCGACCTGCCGCTGAAGGAGTTCGACCTGCTGGAGATGCTGCTGCGCAACGCGGGCCGGGTGCTCACGCGGATGCAGCTCATCGACCGCGTCTGGGGCGCCGACTACGTCGGTGACACCAAGACGCTGGACGTCCACGTCAAGCGCCTGCGCGCCAAGATCGAGCCGGACCCGGGCGCTCCGCGGTACCTGGTGACGGTCCGCGGCCTCGGCTACAAGTTCGAGCCGTAAGCCGCACCCCCGGACGCGCGCCGAACGAAAGCGACGAACGAAAGGGCGGGACCTCCCGAGGAGGCCCCGCCCTTCGTCATGCGTGCGTGGCGCGGACGGCCGCTCAGTGGCCGGCCGCGTCGTGCTCCGCGGTCTCCCCGGCGGTCGCGCCCGCGGTGGCCGCGCCGGTCTCGCCGGCGGCACCGCTCGGCGTGCTCTCGGCCCCCTCGGCCCCCTCGGCGGCGTGGTCGCCGGCCGCGCCGGACGGGGTGGCCTCGCCGGACGGGGTGGCGGCCGGGGCGGCGGGGACCTTGGTCGGGCCCCACTCCTCGAAGTAGCCCTCGGCCGGGACGACGAACGCCTCCAGGCTCACGTCACCGGTCTCGCTGAAGGTGAAGGTGACCTTGTGCGCGGCGCCGTCCTCCAGGGCCTGGCCGTTGCTCACGACCGCGCCGGCGTTGTCCTTGCCGCCGATGACGACGGAGCCGTCGGCCGGGATGGTCAGCTCGCCCTTGCCGCCGGCGGGGGTCAGCTCGACGGGCTGGCTGATCCCGTCCAGGGTGATCGACTCCAGCGTCTCGGCGGTGTCGCCGTCGTTGAAGACGGTGGCGGATACGACGGCCGGGCCGGTCGACTCGGCGTCGGGCTGCACGATGACGACGGCGTTCTGGATCTTGATGTCGCCGACGCTGGTGGCCGCGTTGTCCGGCTTGATCTCCAGCGTCTGGGCGTTGTTGCCGGCGCCACAGGCGGCGAGCGAGGCGATCGAGAGGGCGGTGACGGAGGCGGCGAGGGCGCCGCGTCGAAGGCTGCTGCTCACGGCGGCGGCAACTCCTTGAACGCAGGGGCAGCTGTCCTTGTAAAGCCGCCCTAAGTGGCTGTCAGCGGCCTTAGGTTACCGAGCCGTTCCCGGGCAGCCGCACCCGACCCTCCCCCTGGGGCCCGGTTCGCTCAGCCGGGGGGTACCGTCCGGCATTCACATAAGAGCTTCGGTAAGACCCGCGGGCAAACGGTTCGGCATACGGCCGACAGGGGTGGGCGAATTTTCCGTGAAGGAATGCGCGACCGCCCCCGGAATTGATCACGGTGTGGCACGCGCGGGTGTGGCGTGATCAATTCCGGATTCGTCTCGTACCCGTCCGCACGCACCGAACGGAGTAGCGGAAGTCGAGCACTTGGAAGCGGACATATCGGGATGTTCGGCCGCTTGGGGGCGGGGTCGGCGGTGTGTGACGTGCCCGTTTCGCCCGGCCCGGACATCCGCTCCGACCTGCGAATACCTGCTTCCGCAGACCTCGCGCAGCACGTTCCTGTCGCTGTTGTCAAGCCCCGAGATATGCCCTGACCTGCGAAAACGCCATTCAGAAGACGCCGTATCCGTGTTACCCTGGATAGCCACGGAAGGGGTACCTGTCACATGACGTTCAAGGTTGGCGACACCGTGGTCTATCCCCATCACGGGGCCGCGCTGATCGAGGCCATCGAAACTCGCCAGATCAAAGGCGTGGACAAGACCTACTTGGTGCTGAAGGTCGCCCAGGGTGACCTGACGGTACGTGTGCCAGCGGACAATGCGGAGTTCGTCGGCGTGCGTGATGTGGTCGGTCAGGACGGACTCGACCGGGTCTTCGAGGTGCTGCGCGCGCCGTACGCCGAGGAGCCCACTAACTGGTCCCGTCGCTACAAGGCAAACCTGGAGAAGCTCGCCTCCGGCGATGTCATCAAGGTCGCGGAAGTCGTGCGTGACCTGTGGCGTCGCGAGCGTGAGCGTGGACTCTCCGCCGGTGAGAAGCGCATGCTCGCCAAGGCCCGCCAGATCCTGGTGAGCGAGCTCGCGCTCGCGGAGAACACGAACGAGGACAAGGCCGAGGCCCTGCTCGACGAGGTTCTCGCCTCCTGACGCGTGGCAGCAGCCCGCTCAGCCCACTGCGTACTTTCTCAGTACACCGAAATGCCGCGGTGCCCGATGACGGAAAACCGACCGTCGCCGGGCGCTGCGGCATGTTCGTCTGCGGCTCGCCACGCGCCGTACGCCGAGGGGTGCTCCCCCCGGTACTGTGCGTGCCGGGCCCTGGCTGCCGGCTCGACCGGTGTCACGGAAGGGTCCGGTCAAGGCTGCGCGCCCGGCACTCCCCACGCTCGGTGAGCGGGGGGTACCTCCAGGCCATACCCAACCAGGCCGAGCACACAAACCTGACAGGAAACGATGTCTGACACTTCGCGACCTTCGCCGGGCGCGGCCTCCGTCGCCGCCGTGATCCCGGCCGCCGGGCGGGGCGTGCGCCTCGGCCCGGGCGCCCCCAAGGCGCTCCGCGCACTGAACGGCACTCCCATGCTGGTCCACGCGGTGCGGGCGATGGCCGCGTCCCGCGCGGTGTCCCTCGTCGTGGTCGTGGCACCGCCCGACGGCGCCGCCGAGGTCAAGTCGCTGCTCGACGCGCACGCGCTGCCCGAGCGGACCGACTTCGTCGTCGTCCCCGGCGGTGAGTCGCGGCAGGAGTCCGTAAGGCTCGGGCTGGCCGCGGTGCCGCCCGGGCACGACATCGTGCTGGTGCACGACGCGGCGCGCCCCCTGGTGCCGGTGGACACGGTGGACGCCGTGATCGACGCGGTGCGCGCGGGCGCGAAGGCCGTGGTGCCGGCGCTGCCACTGGCGGACACCGTCAAGGAAGTCGAGCCCGCGGCGGTGCCCGGCGAGCCGGAGCCGGTGCTGGCCACGCCGTCGCGCGCGCGGCTGCGGGCGGTGCAGACGCCGCAGGGCTTCGAGCGGGCGACGCTGGTCCGGGCGCACGAGACGGTCACCGAGGACGTCACGGACGACGCGAGCATGGCCGAGCGGCTGGGCGTCCAGGTCGTGGTCGTGCCCGGCCACGAGGAGGCGTTCAAGGTGACCCGGCCGCTGGACCTGGTACTGGCGGAGGCGGTCCTGGCGCGCAGGAGGCTCAACGATGGCTTCTGAGGCACCCGTGGAGATGCCGCTTCCCCAGGTCGGCGTCGGCACCGACATCCACGCCTTCGAGGAGGGGCGGGAGCTGTGGTGCGCGGGACTGAAGTGGGAGGGCGAGGGATCGGGCCTGGCCGGGCACTCCGACGCGGACGTCGTCGCGCACGCGGCGTGCAACGCGCTCTTCTCCGCGGCCGGGCTCGGCGACCTCGGGCAGCACTTCGGCACCGGGAGGCCGGAGTGGTCCGGCGCGTCCGGGGTGACGCTGCTGACGGAGGCGGCCCGGATCGTACGGGAGGCCGGCTTCCGCGTCGGCAACATCGCGGTGCAGGTCGTCGGCCCCCGCCCGAAGATCGGCAAGCGCCGCGACGAGGCGCAGAAGATCCTCTCGGAGGCGGCCGGGGCGCCGGTCTCGGTCTCCGGGGCGACGACGGACGGGCTGGGCTTCCCGGGCCGCGAGGAGGGCCTGATGGCCATCGCGACGGCACTGGTGGTACGTACGGGCTGACCGGTCCCGCCGCAAACCCCCGGACGGCGCACCGCACTACCCGGCGCCCACTACCCTGGAGTGGTGACTATTCGCCTGTACGACACCAGCGCCCGGCAGATCCGTGACTTCACCCCGCTCAAGCCGGGTTGTGTCTCGATCTACCTGTGTGGTGCCACCGTGCAGGCCGCGCCGCACATCGGCCACATCCGGTCGGGCCTGAACTTCGACATCATGCGCCGGTGGTTCGCCCACCGCGGCTACGAGGTGACGTTCATCCGCAACGTCACCGACATCGACGACAAGATCATCGCGAAGGCCGGCGACCAGGGCCGCCCGTGGTGGGCGATCGGGTACGAGAACGAGCGCGCGTTCAACGACGGCTACAGCGTGCTCGGCTGCCTGCCGCCCACCTACGAGCCGCGCGCCACCGGTCATGTCACCGAGATGGTCGAGATGATGCGCGGGCTCATCGAGCGCGGGCACGCCTACGAGGCCGACGGCAACGTCTACTTCGACGTGAAGTCCTTCCCCGGCTACCTCCAGCTCTCCAACCAGGAGCTGGAGAACCTGCTCCAGCCCTCCGGCGAGGGCGAGACCGGCAAGCGGGACCCGCGGGACTTCGCCATGTGGAAGGCCGCGAAGCCGGGCGAGCCGACCTGGGAGACGCCGTGGGGCCGGGGCCGGCCGGGCTGGCACCTGGAGTGCTCCGCCATGGCGCACAAGTACCTGGGCAGCGCCTTCGACATCCACGGCGGCGGGCTGGACCTGATCTTCCCGCACCACGAGAACGAGATCGCCCAGGCCAAGGCCTACGGCGACGAGTTCGCCCGGTACTGGGTGCACAACGCCTGGGTCACCATGAGCGGCGAGAAGATGTCCAAGTCGCTCGGCAACTCGGTGCTGGTCTCCGAGATGGTGAAGAAGTGGCGGCCCGTCGTGCTCCGCTACTACCTCGGCACCCCGCACTACCGCTCGATGATCGAGTACAGCGAGGAGGCACTGCAGGAGGCCGAGGCCGCGTTCGCGCGGATCGAGGGCTTCGTGCAGCGCGTGGTCGAGCTGTCCGGCGGCGAGGTGGAACCGTCCGCCGACGTGCCGCCCGCCTTCGCCGAGGCGATGGACGACGACCTGGGCGTGCCGCAGGCGCTCGCCGTCGTGCACACCACGGTCCGGCAGGGCAACTCCGCCCTGGCCGCCGACGACAAGGAGGCCGCCGTGGCCCGGCTCGCAGAGGTGCGGGCCATGCTCGGCGTGCTCGGACTCGACCCGCTCGACCCGCAGTGGGCCGGTGAGAACGAGCGGGGCGAGGATCTGCGGGGCGTCGTCGACAGCCTCGTACGCCTCGTCCTGGACCAGCGGGAGTCGGCGCGGGCGCGCAAGGACTGGGCCACCGCCGACGCCATCCGGGACCAGCTCAAGGAGTCCGGGCTGGCCATCGAGGACAGCCCGCAGGGGCCGCGCTGGAGCCTCGGCTCCCGCTGACCCCGCGTGATCGACTGTGCCGCCCGGCTCCCCGGGCGGCACACTTCATAGACGTACGTACGCAGTCGCAGAGACTGAGAGACACAGGAACAGGTAGGTCATGGCCGCGAACAACCGTCGCATGTCCGGCAAGAAGGGCGCGCAGGTCGGCAGTGGCGGCCAGCGGCGCCGGGGCCTGGAGGGCAAGGGTCCGACGCCTCCCGCCGAGATGCGCAAGGGGCACGCAAAGCAGCGGGCCGCCGCGGCGAAGGCCCGGCGCACGCAGGGCCGTCCGCAGCGCCGTCCGGGCGGCAAGGGGACGTCGGAGCTGGTCGTCGGGCGCAACCCGGTCGTCGAGGCGCTGCGCGAGGGCGTGCCCGCGTCCACGCTGTACGTCCAGCAGTTCATCGACAACGACGAGCGGGTCCGCGAGGCGCTGCAGCTGGCCGCCGAGCGCGGCGGCATCAACCTCATGGAGGCGCCGCGGCCCGAGCTGGACCGGATGACGAACGGGCTGAACCACCAGGGCCTGGTCCTCCAGGTGCCGCCGTACGAGTACGCCCACCCCGAGGACCTGCTCGACGCCGCCGCCGACGAGGGCGAGGACGCGCTGATCGTCGCCCTCGACGGGGTGACCGACCCGCGCAACCTGGGTGCCGTGGTGCGGTCCGTCTCCGCGTTCGGCGGGCACGGGGTCGTGGTGCCGGAGCGGCGCGCGGCGGGCATGACCGCCGGTGCCTGGAAGACGTCCGCCGGTACGGCCGCCCGTACGCCGGTCGCGCGGGCCACCAACCTCACGCGCGCGCTGGAGCAGTACAAGAAGGCCGGCGTCGTGGTGGTCGGGCTCGCCGCGGACGGCGAGGTCGAGCTGGGCGAGCTGGAGGCGCTGGAAGGGCCGGTCGCGATCGTGGTCGGCAGCGAGGGCAAGGGCCTGTCCCGGCTGGTCGGCGAGACCTGCGACTTCCGGGTGCGGATCCCGATGCCGGGCGGCGCCGAGTCGCTGAACGCCGGTGTGGCGGCGGGTATCGTGCTGTACGAGGCGGCTCGCCGACGGGCGTGAACCGGCCGAACGGGTTTACGGATTAGTCACCCGTACGGGGTATTCGGGGCTGTCCGGGCAAGCTTGACGCGGTCCGGACAGATCCGGCGGGTCAAAGCAGTGTCCTAACCACACGTCACTCGGTTAGATGAGTGTGGACACCAGAACACCCCGCACACCCACGGGGGACCGCTCGTCGGGATTCGACGACGCTCCCGCGCTGAGCATGGTGAAGGTGCCGAGCGATCCGGCGCAGGTCATCGTCACGCACGCGAGCTTCCGCGTGCAGCTGGGCGCCTCCTCGCGACGCGCGCAATCCCCGCGGGTCGTACGGCACTTGAGCGCCCCCGAGGACACCGCCCGCATCCCCGTCGCGGGTACGGCCGCGGGCAGAGCCGCCCCGGCCGGCGCCCGCCGCCGCCCGGTGGTCTGGAGCGGCAGGTCCGCCCCCGACGACACCGGCGCCCACCGCCTGCTCCAGGCCGTGCACGGTGCGGGCGTACGGCCCGCCGAGGAACCCTCGGCCGACGCCCGAGCCACCCAGGTCATCCCGCGCGTCGACGTCGGCGCGGGCTACGGCGACGGCGGTTACGACGACGGCCGTCACACCGGCGGCCACTACCCCGACGACGGCTACGGCGACCTCACGCAGACCGTCGAGACCCCCGTCGTCGGCCACCAGCGCACCCCCGGCGACAACACCCGGCTGCTGCCGAACATGCGGAGCGTCGAGGGGGCGTACGACCGGCTCCCCTACGAGGAGCACCGGCTCGACGACGGCGCCGACACCGACGACACCGCCCAGGTCCGCGGCCGCCGGCACGCCGACGACCCCGCGCGGCACGCCTACTACCCCGGCCGGCGGATGAACCTCGGGGTCGTGCTGCTGCCCCTGCGGATCTTCCTCGGCTTCATCTCCATCTACGCCGGCATGGGCAAGCTCTGCGACCCCGTCTACTTCGACGGCGGCAAGCGCGGCTCCATGGTCAAGTGGCTCAACACCCTGCACCCCTGGGACGTCGCCGAGCCGCTGCGCCAGTTCGCCCTGGAGCACCCCGTCGGCTCCGGGCTCGTCATCGCCTTCGCCCAGGTCCTCGTGGGCGTGCTGACTGTCTTCGGGTGCTGGCAGCGGGTCGCCGCCGTCGGCGGCGCGCTGCTGTCGGCCGCGCTGCTCGTCACCGTCAGCTGGAAGAGCGTCCCCGTCTACGAGACGCCCGACATCATCTATCTCGCCGCCTGGTCGCCGCTGATCATCGCGGGCGCGCCGGTGTACTCCGTCGACGGCCGCCTCGCCGGCCTCGCCTGGCGGCGGCTCGGACCGCGGGCCGACCTGTGGGACCTGCGGCGGTACGTACTGCGCCGCGGCGCCCTCGTCACCGCCGTCATCACCGGACTCACCCTGCTGATCGGCTCGCTGCTGGGCGGTGCCGTACGGGACGCCGACCGGGTGGTCGTACCCGGCCCCGGCGAGCCGCCGCGCAACGAGCTGCCCGGCTCGCCTCTTCCGCAGGAGCCCGCCGAGCGCCGGGCCGACACCAGCCCGTCGGCGACCACCTCCTCGCCCACCCAGGGCGCCACCTCCGCCGCGCCCACCGCGGGCGCCGAGACCACGCCGGATGCCACCCAGGGCGCCACCACCGGCGGAGCGCCCAGCCAGACGCAGGGCACGGCCGGACAGGCGCCGCCCCAGCAGTCCTCGCCGGTGCAGCAGGCGCCGAGCACCACGGCCGGGCCGACGTCCAGCGGCGGCACCGCGACGGGCGGCGGCACCGGCGCGCCGGCCGGCGGCGGCAGCGGCGGGGAGACCTCCACCGGGCGGCCCGGACTGGTGGGCGGTCTGCTCGGGTAGCGGCTCGGGGGACGCCCGCGAGGACGACGACGAGGACGGGGCTCCGCGCGAGACGCGCGGGGCCCCGTCCTCGTGTGCCACCTCGGGTGCCCGGGCCGCGCTGAGCCCTCCGGCTAGCGGCTCAGCGCCGCCAGTTCCTTCGCGGCCTCCGTGAGGTCCTTCGCCGTGTCGATGGCCCGCCAGTAGGCGCCCTGCGGGATGGGGTAGCCGGCCAGGCGGCGGTCGCGGGCCAGGTGCGGGAACGTGGTCCGCTCGTGGTCGCCGCGCGCGGGGAGCAGGGGGGCGAAATCGGGGGAGAAGACGTAGACGCCCGCGTTGATCTCGAAGGTGGACGGCGGGGCCTCGATGAAGTCGGTGATGTGGCCGAAGCCGTCGGTGCGCACGGCGCCCCACGGGATGCGCGGCCGGGCCAGGGCGAGGGTCGCGACGGCGTCCCGCTCGGTGTGGAAGTCGGCCATCTCGCGCAGCGAGAACCGGGTCCAGATGTCGCCGTTGGTGGCGTACCAGGCGCGGTCGGGGTGGGGGAGATGGGCGGCGGCGAACTTCAGGCCGCCGCCGCGGCCGAGCGGCTGCTCCTCCACGACGGTGGTGACGGAGACCGGCAGATCGGCCGAGTCCAGCCACTCCTCGAGCACCTCGGCGAGGTGGCCGCAGCTGACCACCACGTCGGTGACGCCCTCCTCGGCGAGCCAGGCGAGCTGATGACCGATGATCGGCGTCCCCGTCCCGGGGATCTCGACCATCGGCTTGGGCCGGTCGTCGGTATAGGGGCGCAGCCTCGATCCCTGGCCGCCGGCCAGGATGACCGCCTGGTTGGGGCGGGTCGCGGCATTCGGATCAGTCATGCGAGGCACTGTACGCGCAGGCGTTTCGCGGGCGCCCAGTGACTCGGGGGTGCGATGCGTTCGCGGGGCAGGTGCGGTGCGGGTGGTCGGTGGCTGGTCGCTGGTCGCGCCCACACGGCGCAGCCGTACGCCGACGGCGGAGCCGCGTACCGACACAGCCCGCGCCCCTAGGTGGCGTCTCGTCGATCATGCCGGGCTCGCGGCGTCTGGCACCGCGCCTCGCCGCGTTGTCGTCACTCGCCGATTCCCCCAAGCTCTCGGCTCCGATCGAGCAGGGGGGACCCCCATCGCATCGGCTCCCTCCTCCGCCTTGCGATGCACGGCACCAGACGCCGCTCCCTGATCCGGCCTGATCGACGAGACACCCCCTAGGTCGGTCACACCTCCCCAGGGGCCGATGGTTCAGCCATGTGCCGCCAGGACGCCGGACGCGAAGGACGTGTCGCAGACCGGGCGGGCGTAGGACTGGGCGCGCGTCGGGCCGTACGCGGCGACCGCGGCGCGGCCGAGGGCGCGGGCGATGGAGACGCAGTGCTTGGCCAGCGAGGGGCGCTCGTCCACGGCCTGCTGGAGGTGGGTGAGGGCGACGCCCGGGTCCTTGCGCTGCAGCTCGGTCAGGAGCTGGTCGCGCAGCACCTCGTGGGCCGCCTTGCGGGCGGTGCGGGAGGAGGCGCCGGCGGAGCTGACGTCCGAGGCGGCGAGCACCGAGCCCTCGGGGTTGCCCGACCAGTTGACATGCGTCACCGCGAGGGTCCCGGAGAGCACCAGGACGACGGGCAGGACTAGGGCGAGGGAGCGGCCGATCCGGCGGGCGGGGCCCCGGCCGCGTCGCGTCTGTTGGGTGGTGGAGTGCTTCACGCTCGTGAGGGTAGCGCCCGGTGATGATTTGGCGACATTTGGTCACCGGTTCGGGGGATGGGGAGGCACCGATTCGGGGGTGACGGGTTGACGCACACTGCTCGAAATGTGCTGTTGTGTCGGGGTATTCGACGACAGCGAAGAGGGCCCCGCGGCGGTCCGCGGGGCCCTCTTCGTCAACTCAGGGCTTCAGCCTGGGCTTTCAGTCCGACAGGCGGGCGCCGGTCGAGGTGGAGAAGACGTGCGTCTCGCCGGAGCGCGGGACGACGTGCAGCTGGCTGCCCTTCTCCGGGACCTCACGGCCGCCGACGCGGACCACCAGGTCCTTCGCCTCGCCGCCGATCTGCGCGGTGCCGTAGACGAACGCGTCGGAGCCCAGCTCCTCGACGACGTTCACGGTGACCGCGACACCGAGGTCGGAGTCGGGGCCGGCCACGTCGAAGTGCTCGGGGCGGACGCCGACCGTGACCGTCTTGTCGGTGGTGGCGGAGAGCGCGTCACGCTGCACCGGCACGACCGAGTTGCCGAACTTCACGCCGCCGTCGGCGATCGGGACCTCGATCAGGTTCATGGCCGGGGAGCCGATGAAGCCGGCGACGAACAGGTTCGCGGGCTTGTCGTACATGTTGCGCGGGGTGTCGACCTGCTGGAGCAGACCGTCCTTGAGGACCGCCACGCGGTCGCCCATCGTCAGGGCCTCGACCTGGTCGTGGGTGACGTAGACGGTGGTGATGCCGAGGCGGCGCTGGAGGGACGCGATCTGCGTACGGGTCGACACACGGAGCTTGGCGTCCAGGTTGGACAGCGGCTCGTCCATGAGGAAGACCTGCGGCTCACGCACGATGGCGCGGCCCATGGCGACACGCTGGCGCTGACCGCCGGAGAGCGCCTTCGGCTTGCGGTCCAGGTACTCGGTGAGGTCGAGGATCTTGGCGGCCTCCTCGACCTTCTGCCGGATCTCCGCCTTGTTGACGCCGGCGATCTTGAGCGCGAAGCCCATGTTGTCGGCGACCGTCATGTGCGGGTAGAGGGCGTAGTTCTGGAACACCATGGCGATGTCCCGGTCCTTGGGCGGCAGGTGGGTGACGTCGCGGTCACCGATGCGGATCGCGCCGCCGTTGACGTCCTCGAGACCGGCGAGCATGCGCAGGGAGGTGGACTTGCCGCAGCCGGACGGGCCGACCAGGACGAGGAACTCGCCGTCCGCGATCTCGATGTCGAGGGCGTCGACGGCGGGCTTGTCGGAGCCCGGGTAGATCCGGGTCGCCTTGTCGAACGTAACAGTGGCCATGGTGAATGGGCCCCCTTCTACCGGCAGGAACGTGCCGGACGATCCGTTGTAGGAAGGTGGTTGGTTTAGTCCACACGTGTGAACTGGGTCAGGACGGTACCTGGCGTTCACCTGTTCTGTCAGTAGTCGGGCGGCTGTGAACTTCGCGGAAACTTTCGACAGGGCCGGGGGCCGGGCTGGGTACACTGCACGGGCGCGGTGTGCTCCACGCGCGCGTGCCTCCTTAGCTCAGCTGGTTAGAGCGCCGCTCTTGTAAAGCGAAGGTCGTCGGTTCGAATCCGACAGGGGGCTCTGAGGTTGAACAGCGCGAACGCCCCGGCCGATGATCGGTCCGGGGCGTTCGACATCCACGGGTGACATCAACCGGGGCGGTCACTCACGGTCGACACGGCGCCTGAGCAGGCGGTCCATGTGGCTGATGGCCTCGCGCTGGGTGTCGGACGTCACGTGCGTGTAGACGTCCATGGTGATGCTGATCTGGCTGTGCCCGAGGATCTCCATCACGACACGGGGCGCGACACCGGCCGCGGTGAGGAGCGTGGCGCATCCGTGCCGGGCGTCGTGCAGACGGATGCGCCGAAGGCCGGCGGCGGCGGTGATGCGGAAGAACGACCGGTTGATGTTCTGCGGGTCGATCGGGCGCCCGGTGCGGGTGGTGAAGACGTACGCGGACGGGGACAGCTCGACACCCTTGAGCCGCGCCGCCTCGGTCTGGCGCATCCGGTGCCAGCGGAGCGCCGCCAGGCAGATCAGCGGGAGGGGCAGGGGACGCGCCCGGCCGCTCTTGGTGGTGTCCTCGTAGAGCTCCCCGCCCACGCGCTGCACCTGCTTGCTGACCCGCAGCACGCGGTGTTCGAGGTCCACGTCCGACCAGCGGAGCCCAAGGATCTCGCCGCGCCGCAGCCCCATGGCGACCGCCAGGACGAAGGCGGCGTACAGCGGGTCGCGGCGGGCGTGCTCCAGGAATGTCAGCGTCTCGTCGAGCGTCCAGGGGGTCAGCTCGCGGCGGGGCACCTTCGGGGCCTCCACGAGCGAGGCGGCGTTCCGCGTCACCAGCTCCTCACGGCAGGCCGCGGTGAGGGCGGTCCGCAGCACGCGGTGCGCCTCTTTGGCCGTGGCCGGGGAGGCCCGGCGCGACACGTCGGCGATGAGCGTGCGTACGTGGCGGGGGCCCAGGGCCTCCAGACTCTTGGAGCCGAGCAGCGGCACGAGGTAGAGGCGCACGTGCATCGCGTACTTGCTGTACGTCGTCCGCTTACGGTTCGGCTTGATGAAGTGCTCCAGCCAGTACGGCAGCCACTCGGCGAGCTTGGCCGACCGGGTGGGGACGGGCACGCCCTGGTCCACCTTGGCGAGCAGTTCCCGGCGCTTGGTGTCGCACTCGGCCCAGGTCTTGCCGTAGGCGAACTTGCGCGCACGGGTGCCGTCCGGCTGGAGCACGTACACCGCGCACTGGTAGCGGCCGTCCTTGCGCTTGGTGATGGTGCCCGCGCCGTTCGGGTTGCGCTTGCGTTCGCCGGCCATCAGGCAGCCTCCTCGATCTGGCCGAGGATGAAGTCCTGGACGGCGTCAGCGGGGATGCGGCGAGCGCCGTCGATCTTGATCGATGTCAGTCGGCGGGAGCGGATCAGGTCGTAGACCTTGGAGCGGCCCACCTTGAGTCGGGCCATGACTTCCGGCACGGTCAGCAGCTCGGCGGTTGCGGTCGTCATGCGGCGGCTCCCTCCAGGGCCAGTTGGTCGCGTAGGGCTTCGCGGGCGGTCTCGCGGTTGAGCTGGATGTCGCGGGCGATGGTGGCGGCGAGGGCTGATTCGCCGGGGGTGTGGCCGTGGCCGGCGTACTGCCAGTCGGCCAGGACGAGGACGGTCTCCGGCTCGGCGTCGTCCAGGCCGAGGGCTTCGCGTTCCTGGGCGGCGCGGTAGTCGGCGCGTTCCTGGCGGAGGGCGCCGAGGGTGGTGGAGTAGCGGCGGCTCTTGCTGGAGAAGTGGCCGCGGAAGCCGAGCATGTGTGCCCAGGCCCAGAGACGGCGGTCGGGATAGAGCGGGTCCAGTTCCTTGCAGGCCTTGATGAGTCGGCGGGCGTGGTCCGGGACCTGGTGGCGGTCGAGTTCGGCGAGTTCACCGATGCGGCGGTCCAGGGTGCCGGTGTTCTCGGCGGCCTTGGTGGCGTACTTGGCGACGTAGGAGGCGACGGCCTGTTCGGTGATGTCAGAGCCGTCGCCGAAGGCCTTCACGGGGCGTACGTCGAGCTGGGTGCCCCAGCGGAAGGTCCGGGCGGGTTGGTCTTCGGCGGCCGGGACGGAGACCGAGGTGTAGGAGTGGGCCGCAGCTGCGCGGATGGCGTCGGCGAGGAGGTCGACGGTGGCCCAGGCGGGCGGCGGGGTGTCCGGCCCGTTGGGTCCGTCAAGGCGGATCACGGCGTGGAAGTGGAGGGCTCTGCGCTTCTGGAACTCCGCGACCTTGCCGTAGGAGACGCGGACGTGGTCGGCGAGTTCCCGGCGGGAGAGGCCGGCGCGGGCGGCGAGTTCGCGGCGAAGGCGAGTCGTGAAGCGCTGCCAGAGCTGCCCCGCGTGGTTGTTGAAGAGGACTACGCCCGCGTAGTCGTAGGTGCTCGGGTCGAGGGCGGTGCCCAACTCGGGGGCGTCGGGGGCGTGATGAGTGCCGCAACGGCAGGTGCCGTGGTCGGGGCGGTTGTGGACCGGGCCGAAGGAGGGGGCGGTGAGGGTGGCGAAGACGCGGGGGTGGTCGCGGACGGTGGCGGGGATGTCGCGGCGGTCGTCTCCGGCGAGTCCGGCGCGGATGAGGTGGTAGGTGTCTCCGGCGTAGGTCCAGGCGCAGGCGGGGCAGCGGGAGGCGCGGCGGTTGCCGCAGGCGAGGCGGAGGCGTCCGCCGGGCTCCTGTTCGGTGCTGTAGTGGTGCAGGGTCTCGCCGGTGGTCTTGTCCTTGTGGGTCGTCCAGCCGGTGAGGTGGATGGGGTCGGCGCAGCCGCCGGTGCGGCGGATCTGGTCTTCCCAGCGGGCGTAGTCAGGGGCCGAGGCCACCCTCAGCAGGTCGCCGAGGGTGGTCGGGTCGAGCAGCGTGTCAGGCACGGGCGCCCTCCCGGAGGCGGCGGGCGGGGACGGTGCCCAGGCCGTTGCAGGCCGGGCAGGGCGCGGTGATGGTGCGCCGGTGGCCGCGGGCGTCGCGTCCGCCGGTGGTGATGGCGGCGGAGGCGAAGCCGTTGCAGTCGGGGCAGATGCGCGGCGGGCGGGTGGTGCGCTGCGTCATGCTGGGGGTTCCTTCCGGTTCAGGACAGGGACGGCTCTCGGGCGGCGGATGCTTGGCGGTATCGAGGCCGCCCGGGGGCCGGTCAGCGGCGCTTGGCGTCGGCGTGGATCAGCGAGCGGATGACCAAGGCGCAGACGGCGATCGAGGCGCCGGTGATGGCGACGGCCAGGAGCATGGAGACCAGAACGGCGCCCACGACCAGGACCACAGCGGTGCCACCGCCGACGAGGGCGAGCGCGGTGCCGGGCGTGAGCTGCACGACCGACCGGGATCGCGCAGGGGTGGCGGGCGCCGGCGGCGTGGCGAGGGTGCCCGGCGTGAGGGTGGTCGGCTCGACCACGGCGGGCGGGGTGACGGTGCCGGTGGGCTGGGGCATGGTCGGGAGCTTGGGCCGGAACATGGGCGGTTCTCCTTCTGCGGATTACTTGACGGCGGTGTCGATGGCGGGGGCCAGGAGGCTGTCGGCGAGGAGGTAGCCGCCGAGGAGGAGTACGGCGATGAGCCACCAGGGCGGGCGGATGAGCTTGACGCCGAGGTAGCCGACGACCAGCAGCGCGAGCCAGAGAGGGACGTCCACGGTGGCCTTCTAGCGGACGCGGCAGCGGTGGGTGCGGGCGGCGAGCTGGGCGGCGGACTGGCTGGAGTAGTCGGCGGACCAGCCGCAGCGGTCGGCGGTGCACACGGCGGCGTGCTTGGTGCGGCCGTTGCGGTCGCGGTGGGTGCCGATCTGGACCGGGCCGATCTGCATCAGCGAGTGGAAGTTGTCGCGTGCGGGCATAGCCGGTGGTCTCCTTCCTGGTCAGGCGAGGTGGGCGGCGATGGCGTCGGCGAGGTGGGGCGGGACGCCGAGGCGGGAGCGCAGTGTGTCGGTGTCGATCGGGGAGCCGGTGCGGGAGCGGTACTCGTCGGCGACCTTCCGGGCGTGGTCGACCAGGACCGCCGGGACCGCAGGGGTCGGAGCCGCGGGGGCTTCGTTGGCGAGTGCCGGTGCCGGTGCCGGTGCCGGTGCCGGTGCGGGATCAGGTGGCGGATCGGTGACCGTGACCGGCTCAGGCTCGGTTTCCGGCAGCGAGGCAGGGACTGTGGGCGGCTCGGAGTCCGTGACGGGCTCCTGAACCGGAGGTGCCGGCGCTTCCTGTTCGCGGTGGCTGTTGGAGTGGGCGAGGAGGGTGCCGCCCATGAAGGCCAGCGCGGGCCAGGCGGCGACGAGGATGCGGAGCCAGGCCGGGACGTTGCCGAGGTTGAGGAGTCCGGCGGTGGCGACGTTGGCGCCCAGCGAGGCGACCAGGGCGATGAGGAACCAGCACCAGGCCAGCCGTGAGGGGCCGTCCGTACGGAGTCGTCGCCAGGCGGCGACCAGGAGCAGGTCGACGCTGACCGGGTAGGCCCAGGCCTTCCAGCCGTCCTGTCCGGCAGCGGCGGCCAGGTCGTGCAGATGGGCGAAGGACAGGGCACCGGCGATGACGGCCTGGACCAGGACGGCGTCGATACGGAGTCCGCGACGCGCGCCCATCAGGAGTCCTCGCCGGGGTAGGCCGGGCCGTCGTTGGGGTCGTAGCCGGGCGGGAAAGTGCCGGGCGGCGGCTCGGGCAGCGAGGCGGCGAGGGACGGGCTGACAGCCTCCACGAAGTCGAGGTCGGCGCCGGTCATGTCGGCGTAGAGGGCGAGTTGGCCGAGCAGGAGCACGGTGCGGGCGAAGTCCTCGCAGTTCGGGCACATGCCGGTACTCCCTTCATCAGGCATGGCGGGGGTAGGGACCTGGCGCGAAGGCGGTCGCGCCGACCGGGGAGGGGAGAGGTCAGGCCGTAGCCGGAGAGGGCTTGGCCAGCGGCGTGGAAGCCGCAGGGCTGCCGGGCAGCACGGGCCGGAACGGCGACAGCTCGGGCAGGTCCGGGGTCCGGTCGGCGTACCGGTTGCAGAGGTTCACGGCCTGGCGGAGCGAGGTGTGCGGGGCACGGATGCGGTGCCAGCCGCCGGTCGAGTCGCCCGCGATGGCAACTCCGCGCATCTGGGCGGGGATCTGGATAGCGGCCAGGACCGCGTCCGGGGAGATGTCCCCGAAGGCCATGTTGGCGGACGTCTCGTCGTTGACGCGGTGGGCGGTGCGGCCGGTGAGCTGGGCGCGAAGCATGGTGATGCCCTTGCCGAGTTCGGAGCCGAGGCGCTGTCCGCAGATTTCGAGGTAGATGCCGGCGGCGCGGCCGAGCTGGGCGAGACGGACCAGGGAGGTGATGATGCGGTCGCGCCGCTTCTCCTCCTCCTTGTTGGCGTACAGCGCGAGTTCGGCGACTTCATCGACCAGGACGACGATCGGAACCGGGCGCAGCTCGGCGGGCAGGTCCCAGATGTCGGCGGCGATCTCGGCGTCCGGCACGGCAGCGGTGATCCGCTGTTCGGCGCGGATCAGCTGATAGACGCCCTCCATCCGCTCCACGAGCGCGTCGAGCAGGTCGGCGGCGGTGTCTGGGTTGTCGGCCAGCGCGGAGAAGCGGCGGGCCAGTGGGAAGAGTTCGACGCCTTGCTTGCAGTCGATACCGACCAGGGCGACATCCATCGGGGCCAGCCCGGCGACCAGGTTGCGCTGGTAGACGGACTTGCCGGACTCCGTGGCGCCGAGGGTGAGCGCGTGGGGTATCGCCCGGTAGTCGCGGTAGTGGACAGAGCCGTCCTGCCGCAGGGCGACAGGGACCCGCATCGGCTGGCCATCGACCTTGGCGGGCATCTGCACCCGTTTGAGTACGTCATAGCCGGTCATCCGCACTTCCACGACGCCCGAGCGCACTTCACGCGAGGTGACGCCGTACATGGAGAACGAGTGCCGGAGCCGATCCGAAGCGGCGGCGATGTCGAAGGCGTCCTGTCCGGGCCGGAGCTTGAGGCGCAGGACGAGGCCGGTCCGGGTCGGCCGTATCCGCAGAATGCGCGGTGCGCGAGACTCCGGCACGGGCCGGTTGGTGGCCCGCGCTAAGGCCAGACGCCAGCGCGAGGGAGGGACGGTCAACCCGCACGCATCCATGACGGAGCCGTACCGGACCAGGACCCGCAGCGCGGCGAGGACCACCCCGAAGGTCAGCCAGTACCAGGCGGGGCGCCGCCACCGCAGGAGCCCCGCAGCGGCGACGACCAGCACCAGAGTGACCGTGAAACCGGTCATGATCAGGCCGCCTTGGGCTTGGCAGCGACTTCGGCGAGCGAGGTGACCGCGACCGCGCGGAACGCGATGCCGTGCCGCTTCTGGCCGTTGAACTCGTTCTCCCACGGCCGGGCGACCAGGCCGGTCAGCGCGACCTGCGTGCCCATGGCCAGCTCACCGGTGATGCCCGATTCCGGGACGGTGATGGACAGGATCTCTACCTCTTCGTTCGCCGCGAACATCACGTCGACCGTCATCAGCTTCGCGCCGGTCTCGAGGTCGGTGGCGATCTCGCCGGTGCGGCGGTCACGGACCTTGGGCTGCGGGGTCTTGGCGACCATGACGGTCGCGGCGGAGGTGTCGACGGGGATCTGACGCACAGCGGATCACTCCTCTATAGAGGCTGGACTCAGTCACTCATGTATATGAGTGACATGAAGAAGAGTGCCGCACTCCTATACATGAGTCAACCCGCCGCGAAGAAGAACTCGCGACGGGCTGTGAGGAGTTGAGAGAGCGTCAGTCCGCAGCAGGGATGCGGTACTCGAAAACGAACTGGTCAGCGGCCATGAGCGTGTCGCACACCTCGACCACGACCCCCTCGGTCGTACGGGCTTCCCGGACCAGGTGAACCACGGGAGCACCAGCACTCAAGGCCAGCTCCGAGGCTTCCGCCTTGGAGGCCGGCCGCGCCTGCAACGTCTCGACGAACTCGGCGAACTCGTGTCCGTGGTCCTCGAGTCGGGCGTAGATGCCACCGCCGCCGGGGTTCTCGGCGAACAGTTCGGGGATCTCCTTCACCACATCCCACGGGAGGTAGGAGGTGGCGGTCTCGACCGGAGTGCCGTTGCGGAAGTAGAGGCGTCGCCGGGCGAGGACCTGAGCGCCGGCGGGGACGCCCAGTCGCAGGGCAGCATCCTCGGGGGCCTCCATCGGCCCGATGTAGAGGACGCTCACCTTGGCGGTGGCGCCGGACTGCTCGGACTCGGCGAGGTAGGCGGCCTTGCCGCCCTGACGGAGGGAGCGCCGGAAACGGTCGGAGGAGCGGTGCCGCACCGGCGGCCGATCCTTCACGATCGAGCCCTTGCCGTGCCGGGTCTCCACGAGCCCACTGGCCCGCACCTCGACCATCGCCTTACGGATCGTGCCGCCGGACACGCCATAGCGCTCCACCAGCTCCGACTCACTCGGCACCATGTCGCCGGGCTTGAGCACACCCGCCCGGATCTGCTGCACGATCTCGTCCGCGATCTGCACGTACCGAGGTCCGGACCTGCCTCCTCCTGCTGCGGTTCCCATAGTCCTTCCCTGCCTCCTATGCTCCTGTACATGAGTCAATCACAGGAAGCAACGTCGCCGCCGCTGCACTCCGTATCTGTTGCGGGAGTGGTGGTGCGCGAAGACGGTCGCCTCCTGGCGATCCGCCGAGCGGACAACGGCACGTGGGAGCTGCCCGGCGGCGTACTCGAACTCGCCGAGACCCCGGAGGCCGGCGTTGCCCGCGAGGTCTGGGAAGAGACAGGCATCCACGTCGAGGTGGACGAACTCACCGGCGTCTACAAGAACACGACCCGCGGCATCGTGGCCCTGGTCTTCCGCTGCAAGCCCTCCGGCGGCACCGAGCGCACCTCCAGTGAGTCAACGGCCGTCTCCTGGCTCACGCCTGACGAGGTTAAGGAGCGCATGTCCGAGGTCTTCGCGGTCAGGCTCTTGGACGCCCTGGACGGCAACGGCCCCCACGTACGGAGCCACGACGGCAAGCACCTCATCCCAGCGGGATAAGACTTTCCCTACTTCATCAAGGCGGCTCGCTCCGCTCCCCGCGCGCGGCCCGGCCCCCGGCCGGGCCTGCGCTCCTGTCTCCGCCCCGCTCCAGCCCGGCCGGCGCCCGTGCCGCGCTCAGAGCAGTCAGCCACCTGATGCCAGAGAAGGGGTACGTCGTGGCCGGGGCGGTCGGCTCCACGGCTTTAGGCAGCCACTTTGGCGCGAGCCTCGAAGATCATGGCCCCAACGTCGTGCTTTACCGGGCAGGTCCACAGACTGCCCGACGCGCCGGAAGCTTACGGGGCCATGATCACTCGCGCCAAAGCAGCTCCAGCCCAAAGCCGCTCCACCGCCCTCGATTCTGGCTAATGGCTGACAGCGGCGCTGCTTCAGGGCAAGATCCGTGTACGACACCAGCGTAGAGAGTGGCTGCAAACGTGTCGGCGAAGCGCTGACCAAGAAGAGAAGGCGAGAAGTGCAGTGGCAGATCCCGCACAGTTTGGACACGATCGGCTGGCACACCTGCTTTCGGACCGCCTGCTGAGCGTGCCACGATTTCAGCGAGGATACTCGTGGGAACCGTCCAATGTAGCTGAATTTTTGGATGATCTGAAAACAGCCAGAAGTGAGTCTCAGCCGTACTTTATGGGCACGGTTGTCCTTGCTGATGACGCCGCAGACCCCAGCCGACAGAGCATTGTGGACGGTCAACAACGCCTCACGACCACTGCCATTTTGGTAACAGCCGTACGTGACAGGCTTCGGCAGCTAAATAAGCTGGAACCGGCCAACGTGATCGACAAGAGCTTCCTTCGTACTTTCGACCTGGAGGAAGAAGATAACGTAACACGGCTGAAGCTCAACGCGGAGGATGTTCGCATTTATGAGGGCATCCTTGCGGGCCAAGCGCCGGCAGATGATAAGCATCCGATCGCAACCTGCTACAGAATGTGTCTTTCTCATCTGACGGAAATCGCGCCATCCGAGGCTCACTATAGAGACCTGGTCAACGTTGTAACGCACTTGGACAAGAGCGTGCAAGTGCTGCTTGCTGTAGCCTCCGGCCTTCCCGAGGCGTATGTGATTTTTGAAACGCTCAATGACAGAGGCGCTGATCTTACCACCGCAGATCTTCTGAAGAATTACCTGTTCAGTCAATCGAGGACTTATTTGGATCACGTCGAGCAGCAGTGGGCGGTAATCTCGCGCGCGTTCGACAAGCCTGAGGATCTAGTGAAGTTCATCAGGCATGAGCATTCATCGCGTGAAGGGAAAGTGACTACACGCAAGCTCTACAAGGTATTGCAATCAAGTATCGGGAGAGGGCAGAAAAGGGTTCGTGATTATGTCGGGCGCCTCGAAGACGGTCTACAGCCGTTTACTGCGATCCGGGAGCCAGATAGCGAGTTCTGGGGCCGAACTGATGTTGACGTTAGAGACTCGCTTCTGGCCTTCCGTAGGTTCGGATTCGAATCTAGCATGCCCCTCCTTCTGGCTGTTCTCAACAATTGGGAAATCACGCCAGCGGCCAAGATGGTGAATAAAATTGCTGGCTGGTCTGTCCGGGCGTGGTTCGCTGGCCGGCTTGGTGGCGGAACTGCAGAAGAAGTATTCAGCAATGCCGCCGTGGCGGTTTCTTCCGGACAGTCGAAGACCCAGGATCATGTTTTCGAATCATTGACCAAACTAATCCCCACAGACCAAGAGTTTCGCCAGGCTGTAATCTCATCAGGTGCTGTGAGTACGGGGCGAGCTAAATACCTACTCGCGCAAATGGAGCGTCAGCACTTGGCTCAGCTTGGCGTTAGTGTCGAAGCGCAGCCGGACTGGAGTGGTAAGTCGGTATCTGTCGAGCATGTTCTAGCAAGAAGCTCAGCGCCGACCGAGTTCTCCTCGTCGGCGGACTATGAGCGCTTCCAGGCCGGTAGGGATAGCTTGAAAAACTACACCCTGCTTGAGCGTACTCTGAATCGAAAGTTGGCAGACAAGCCTTTTGAGGAGAAGGCGCGCATGTATCAACAGTCTAAATTTCTCCTCACGCGCGAGCTTGGGCAGAAGGCCACTTGGACGCTTTCCGATTCCGACGCCCGAGCAGCGGAGCTGGCCAAGCTTGCTGTCGCAGCATGGCCCTACAGGTAAGAGCTCATGAGCGTTAAGGGGTCAACCCGCGCACTTAGTCCTCCGCATCAGCAGCCAATATCGCTTTAGTAATGTCGACAGCGTGGCTGGGTATCTCATCCGGGCTGAGGTCGTCAAAGGTTCTAATGACCCCTGCCTCCGTGCCGATAGAGCCAATCTTGCGAAGATACCCCGCAACCCTATCCACACCGTTCTGATCGTCGCCGATTCTGTTCAGCAGGTGTGCAATTGTGCGGGTTATCGGCTCAGGAGGCGAGTCGGGCTTCGGGAGATTTGGTGCCCCTTTGGGGTGGAGGCTGTCGAGGGGGCCCATGTGGGTCAGCTCTACTTGGCTTAGTACGGTAGCGACGTTTGCAAGCCATGCCCCGAGATTCGCTACGCATAGAGCATCAATGCACTGGCCAGGACGCTTGGTGAACTCTTCCCCGTAGTCTGACAAGGCCTGCTGCACCCTAAAAGCAGGATTCGAACGTTGATTCCAAGCATGCGAATGGGCGAGCACGCCATAGAAGAATTCCCCTGGAGGTCGCCCCTCTCGGGTCATCATGTCTTCTAGCAGAGCCGCGCAAATCGAGCTCTTTTTGATGTGGGCTCTTGTGAGAGTTAACTTGCATTCGAAAGCGGCGACCACCGCTGGCGCCAGATAGTGCTTAATTCCTAGAAGTCCTGGCGGATAGGAGGGATGAAGGATGAGGATATCTACCTGTGGACTCGTGTTGCCGTCTGTATCTATGATTCTGCCGCCAGGGACAACGTGATATCCCGAAGGGGTCCACCTGCGTAGAAGTTGCGCCCATGTTTCTTCGCCCTGACTTCCAGCCGTCCCCGGATCTTCTTTCGCTCTAGCCTGCAACCTTGCGTACTCACTGCTAATTTCGTGGGTCATCTGAGACATGAACAAGCGAATGTCGTGCAAACTCATGCGCGCCTCCAAGCACTACCAAGCGATGAGGATGCCCCCATGATGGCCGAAGACTGTCCTTAGCCGCTGGTGCTTCCTGTTTGGTTCTCCGGCTAGCTGCTGCCGACGGCCAAGCCACAGGTGGGCCGTCCGAGGCCGCTGAGTGGCGACCGATGACGATTACTAACGACAGTCGTAGCAAGCGTCAGCCCCAGTCACCCGTGATCTGCGACTCTGGTAGCACCATGCCCAAGCCGGTCGCATAACTGGCATGACGACGTCCGGCCGGCTGACTACGGTCGTCCCGCCGCCTGGTTGGAGTCGAAGAGGCTGCTCACCAGCCCTGAGCGCCACATTGACAGGTTGCACCGCCTGCTCGCCGAGGACGACGATGCGCTTCTGCTGTGCGACTACGACCTGATCAGTGATCCGCAGACAGTCGCCATCGTGAGAGCTCAGTAGGGCGCAGCGGGACAGCGCCGCCGTAGGCTGCGGCGACTGGCAACGCACCACAGGGGCACCGCCGACCCTCAACGTCGTGGGCGCGGAGCAGGCCGCGCGGCCCGGTGGGCGAACCCTAGTGCGCTGGTTACAGGGCAGCATCGCTGACGGCAGTGACGGCAGCTCTGACGGCAACGACAGCGGACGGCAGCGGCACTCAGCAGCCCGAGACGGTGCCGGCGTAGGCCGACCGCGTTGAATCACTGAGGTATGCCCGCATCTTTTAAGCGCGAGGCCGCCCGGGCCGTCTCTGGGCCGTCCGAGGTCACCCGACGCCGACCGACAATGACAGAAGCCCACGGCATCTGAACTGGTCAGAGCCGTGGGCTTCTTCAGTCCCGCTGGTCAGCGGAAGGGATGATCAGTAGACCGGCGTGTGAGCGCCCTCCCAGCCCGGGGGCCGTGGAAGGGCGCTTAATGGTGACCAACGTCGACAGTTGCCGACAGCTCAGCAGCAGGTCAGAGCGGTGATCGATTAGGCGGCCGCAGGTCACGGCCGCCGGCCGTGAAGGCTGGCGGTGGTCAAACCCAGACCTAAAGGCTCATCTCTGCGGCAGGGAAGTAGCAGTTGCCCGTACGGCTGGCGTGCTGCAGCTTACGGGCGATCAGCTCGTCCAGGCGGATGCGTCCTTCAAGCACGCAGAACACATCTGACCCATCCATCGTGATGAATGAAGTTCCGCGCTTGAAGAGTTCTCGCCCTCCTTCCGAGAATCCGTTTACGCTTACGAGGAGACCCAGTGCATTCTTGCCCTTCCGGCGAACCTTCCCATCAAAGTTGGTCATCTGCTCGGCCTCCACAGTGGATGCCAGCCATTTAGCCTCAACGATGTAATGGTTAGTATCGTGGTAGATAGAGCCGTCGATCTGCTCACCCTTCAAGTTGTAAGCAAGAGTCGGTTCAAGATCGAACAAGGCGAACAAACGGTATAGGAACGGCTCGAACTCTCGACCAGCCTGCTGGCGATTCGGAATGTCATGCAGGCGCAGGAACTCGTGCCTCAGTTCGCCGACTACCTTGGCAAAGTCTCGACGTCGGCTGACCTCGTCCCGACGTTCAGCCAGTTCAGCGAAGAAGGTTTCGCGCTCTTCTGCAATTGCTGCGTGCCGACCAACCCACTCCTGCAGGTTGCTCACAGCGTTACGCGCCTGGGCAAGCAAGTCCTCTGCGTCCACCTGCTTGGAAAGGTTAGGGAACGTTTCCAAACGAGAGATGTCAGTCATCAACTCGATACTCAGATCGCGGTACCGGTGCTCGTCTGCCAGGAGTGTGTTAACCAACTGAGTTGACGTCTCACGCTTCGTGGTTGTGAAATCGAGGATCGCAAACAATTCGGGGTACTCGCGGAGCCGCCGTCGAAGGTCCTGCTGATAAGCTAGCTTGTTCCAATTGATCGCGGTAAGCGCCTCGATCAAAGCTCCGTATGCATCCGGGTGAATCTTCTTTGTTCCGCCTTGCCGCATATCCACCACATCTCACCCGTCTTCGATTCCGTGTGATGCAAAAAATACTGCCGGTTTTGGTACTGCCAAAAGGTAGCGGGTACTCGACAACGGTCAGTCGCCCAGCAATCGCTTGCCATGAATTCTTGCGGCACGGTCCCAATCGCAGGCGCTGCATCGCTCAAGCCAGACATACGGGCTCGCATCCCGTGCATCCACCTCCGGTAGCTTCCGGAAGTTACGCCGGTCGTGCACACGCCCGCACGCAGAATCCGCTGAGTGATAGATGGTTAGCTGAGGGCCAGGTGTACGTCGAACAAGGCACGGGAGGTTCGCATCTTGATTGCCAACCTTTGCGATCTTGATGTCGATCTCTCGCAAGCTCACATGTAGGTCGCTGCGAAGCCGACCAATCTCCTTATAGTGCTCTTCCAGCAGCTTGAGTCTGAGCAGGCGCAGTTCGTTGATCTCATCCGCTTTGATGTTCATGCGGCCCTTCGCTTAGTAAGGATGCTTATCTCTTCTTACTTGGCGGGCTGTCGCCACATGGGACAACGACCACATTCACCCGTGATTGTTAACTATTTGAACTTGTAGGATCAATGGCAGCAAATTTCAGACTCCTTCTGGCCAGCGGCGACCGAAGATGACAGAAGCCCACAGCATCTGAGCTGGTCAGAGCTGTGGGCCTCTTCCGCGCCGCCGGACAGCGGGAATCGTGATCAGTAGACGTGCTTCTGTCCCCGTGAGTCTTGAGGGCTGGCCCTAAGTCCAGAACCCTCTCAGGGACGCGGTTCGCTCGCTGCCAGGAGGTGACCGCGGCTGGTGGCAACGCGGAGGACGTCCCGGAGAGCCCCACTCAGCTCCTTCGCCAAGCGCCGCATCTCGTCAAGGGCCACCTCCCGGTCGCTGAGGGTTTCTGAGGCTTCCTCCAGTAGCTCGGCCGCCGTGCCGAGTTGGACCGCCTCGACGTTGTCCGCCAGGCGGGACATGTAGCCGCCCCGTTCATCGGTGCTCAGGTAGCAGGGCTTGCCTTCCGGGCCCGACCACGGGAGGAGCCGCAGTTCGTTCGATGCTGTCATGCCTTGCTCTGCCTTTCGTCGATCACGGGGTGGGTGGTGAAGACGGCGTCGACTCGATCCCCCGGGAAGGCCAGGAGCGTGGCTTCGACGACGCGGCCGGTGGAGTCGGTGGCGATGCGAGTGATGGAGAGGACGATGGACGCGATGCCGATCCGGAGGGCCGATGCTTCGTCCGGTGTGGGGAGGCGAGCGCTCACCGTCTCTCGGGCAGCAGTCGGCGGTGGGCCGAGGAAGGCGAACCTTCTGGCTGCCTCTCTGGAGTGGGAGGTGTCATCCAGTACTCCGGGCGGGACCAGGTCATGCGGCATGTAGACGCGCGCCAGGCCGTGCGGTGACTCCCCTTCGTGGCTGAGGCAGGTGAACTCCACGATGGGAGTGCCCGTGGGCACCTTCAATAAGGTCGCCAAGTGCGCTTGGGCCTGAACTGCGGTGCTGCGGATGGTGACGCGCAATCCCGGCTCGCCGGCGGTCCACGGGTCCAGGGTCCCCCAGCCACCGACGTACACGATCTTGCGGTGAGAGCTGCGGATGAAGTTGCCTTTGCCGTGGATCTTCTCGACGAGGCCTTCCCTCTGGAGGACGGCGAGTGCTCTTCGCAGCGTCACCGTGCTGACCCTGTATCGGTCGGCGAGGACAGCCTCGGATGGAAGGCGTTCGCTCGGCAGGATGCGGCCCGCTGTGATCTGCTGCCGAAGGTCGTCGGCGATGTCGTGGTGACGTGAGCGCATGGACCCAGTCACCGTCCTCTCCGCATTCGCATGGCGACGAGCCGGGTACGCGCATGTATGGTCAGCAACTCGCCCGACTCGAAAACCAGTTGCTTCGCTCCCTGGGGGAGCTGAAAGAGGTCTCTCACCTGGAGGGCATTGCCCCCGAGTTGGATGATGTCGCCGCGCTGCACAGTGGTCGCGGTGACCTCGATGTTGGAGACCAGCGCGCCGCCGGGGACATACGCCCTCACCGCGTCACCTCCAAGGATGCGGACGGGTCAACGCCTGAGTGGCACGGGCAGTCGCACGCCTCGCAGATCACCGGGATGTCGGCCGGGACCGGCGTCGGGTAGGCGTCGGCACAGATGTGGTGCGTGCCGATCTGGCATGCAGTCGAGCGGTAGGGGACGGACGAGGCATCTGCGATGTGCGGCTGTCGAGGATGCGGCATCAGTAAGCCCCTGTCAGCGCTGACCAGGCGTCCGCCGAGAGATGAGGGGCGATGACCATTGCACGTGTCCGGACGCGTCCTTCCATCGCCAGGACGTACGGGCGGACCAGGGCCGCGTCCTCTCCTCTGAGCAGGTTTCGGTGAGATGCCGCGTTGTCGGCTGTACGACCCAAGACGGGGGCCGACGTGTCATCGGACCTACGAGAGACGGGAAGAGGCAGAGGAGGAAAGGCGGGCACTAACGGCCGGCGGTGCCTGCCTCTTGGGGAGTTCCGCGCCCTGGTGAAGGGGAAGGCGCGGCGGATACGGTTGAGCACGCTGTTCAGCTCCTATCGCTGATGGCTCGGTCCCCCGACATCGCCCGTCGTGGGGACCGCTTTGCGTACGACCGCCCATAAGGTGCGGCCGTTCAAGCTGGTGGCGAGGAGCCCGAATCGGTCGGCCTCAGCCACCACGTCCAGGACCTCCCGCCATGACTCGGCGGCGAGCGCGTCCGGCACCTCCGCTTCCACCGACGTGTGCCGGGGGTGTTCCTCCACTCGCGTGGGAAGTCCGAGGGCGGACAGCCGGGCGGCGAGGGCCGCCGCGCTAACTCCCGAAGCGGGCACAGGGCAGCCTCCGTCATCCAGCGCTCACTTTGAGTAAAGCTAGTTAACTAGATTAGAGCTAGTGGACTAGATTTTCCATATGCCTGAGCAGCCGCCCTATCTCCGCATCGCCGACGAACTCCGGCGGCGGATCGCGGAGCACGTGTGGGAGCCGGGAGACCGCCTGCCCTCCCGCGCCCAGATTGGCCAGGAGTGCGGCGTCGGCGAGAACGTGGTGCGCAGGGCGCAGGAACTGCTGATCTCGCAAGGCGTCCTGGAGGGGCGCGCCGGGTCGGGTACCTACGTCGCCGAGCCCCGTCAGCGAGTGCGAGTGGTGCGGTCATCAGCGCGCGAGCAGCCAAACGGTTCGCCCTTTCGAGCCGATATGAAGGCCGTGGGCAGACAAGGCGACTGGGAAAGCCGGACGGACGCCAAGGTGCCAGCCCCCGCAGACATCGCGGCACGACTCGGGATCCACGAGGGCGATCTGTGTGTGCGGACGACGTACGAATTCCTGGCGGACGGCAGGCCCGTGCAGTTGTCGACGAGTTGGGAGCCGTACGACCTCACCGGCGGCACTCTCGTCGTTCTCCCCGAGGGAGGCCCGCACGCGGGAGCCGGTGTCGTGAACCGCATGGCCGCGATCGGCATCACGGTCAGCCACGCCGTGGAGCAGCCGGAGCCCAGGCAGGCGACTGCCGATGAGGCGTCGTTGCTCGGCATCCAGAAGGCCGCACTGGTCACACACATCCGGCGGACGTACTACAGCGACGATGGTCGGCCCGTCGAAACGGCGGACATCGTGGTGCCCACGGCTCACTGCGAGATCGTCTACGAGATTCCGATCAACCGCTAGCCCGGCCTAGAGTTCGCCGTATGGCCGACGACGCCCAGCTCTGTCCCAACTGCAGCCAGCCCCTGAAGTCCGGCGGCCTCCTGCTGTCCAAGCGTGACGACGACGGCCGGCGGGTGTGCCGGTCCCTCTGGCGATGCGCCGATCGGCACACCTGGTGGCAGTGGGCGGACCGGCCGGCGGAGGCATTGGAGGTCTGCCCAGTTCCGGAGCTGTTCTGCTGACATCCAACGCTGACATCAACGAGGCCGGACGGCGGCATACGACTGCACCCCTGGACGGCCGTCGGACCAGCCGACGACGGCGCCAGGGGCGGGCGTAGATCGAACTTGTAAAGCGAAGGTCGTCGGTTCGAATCCGACAGGGGGCTCCGGTGAGGACAGGTCCTGAGGCCCGGTGGCTGTGGTTCAGCCCCGGGCCTCTCGCAGTCGCCGGGCGATCTCCAGTTGCTCCTCCTCCACCGGGCGGCCGTCCTCGATCTCCCACAGGCAGTTCTGCAGGACCCGGCCGAGGGTCCAGGCGCGGGCCCGGGAGCGGTCCAGGGCGAGGACGTCCGTCATCGCGTCGAAGCGCCAGCGGACCTCGTCCGGGTCGAAGCGGTTGTCGATCGCGGGGAGCAGGTCGAAGCCGGGGTCGCCGGCGAGCGGCTTGGGGTCGATGGCGAGCCAGTCCGCGCGGTCGGCGGCCAGCACGTTCTCGTAGTGAAGGTCCCAGTGCAGGAGGCGGTCGCCGGGTTCGTCGACGACCTCGCGGACGGCCGCCGCGCAGTCGGCGATCAGGCGGCGCGCCGCCGGATCGGGGACGCGTTCCAGCGCCCACGGCGTCTGCTCCAGCATGGCGTGCGCGATGTCGCCGAGGCGGCGCAGTTCCGGTGGGGCGGGGAGCGCGGTGAGATGGGCGAGCAGCCGGGCGACGACCAGCACGGCCGTGCGGCTGTCGGGGACGTGGGAGAGCATCCGGGCCGGGTCCAGGCGCTCCAGGAGCATCGTGCAGGTGTCGGGGTCGTGGTCGAGGAGCCGTACCGCCCCGTCGCCGGCCCAGGCGCGCAGCGCGACCGGTTCGCCCTCGCTCTCCTCGTCCAGGAGCTGGAGCTTGAGCACGGCCGGGGTGCCGTCCGCGCGGAGCACCGGCAGGACCAGCGCGCACCAGCCGTACATCGACGGGCCGTCCAGCCGCAGTTCCCAGCGGTCCAGGAACGCGGTGGCCAGCTCCGGCAGCCGGGCGATGAAGGCACGGCCCTCGTCGCCGTTGAACTTCTCCTGGGACGCGGCGAGTTCCTCCGGGACGTGAATCACGGGAATCGACCCTACGCGCGCGTTGCGCGGGCCCTCACCCGAATTACGTGCCCCCGGCAGGAGGCGCGGATTGCACGGAATCCGAAGGAGACACCGGCCCTCCGCGCGGGTTAACGTCCAGGGCCATGAGCAGCGGTGTCGTGAACGGCGGAGTCTCCTACTGGTACGCGGCCGACGGTTTCCCGCAGGTGCGGAGGCCGCTGGACGGTGACGTGTCGGCCGACGTCGTGATCGTCGGCGGCGGGTACACGGGGCTGTGGACCGCGTACTACCTGAAGAAGGCGGCGCCCTTCCTGCGGATCGTCGTCCTGGAGCAGAAGTTCTGCGGCTACGGGGCCTCCGGGCGCAACGGCGGCTGGCTGTACAACGGCATCGCGGGCCGCGACCGGTACGCGAAGCTGCACGGCCGGGAGGCCGCCGTACGCCTCCAGCGGGCCATGAACGACACCGTCGACGAGGTGATCCGGGTCGCGGAGGCCGAGGGCGTCGACGCGGACCTGTACAAGGGCGGGGTGCTGGAGGTCGCCCGGACGCCGGCGCAGCTCGCCCGGCTGAAGGCGTTCCACGAGGCGGAGCTGGCCTTCGGGGAGAAGGACCGGGAGCTGTACGACGCGGTGGAGACGGCCCGGCGGATCCGGGTCGCGGACGCGGTCGGGTCGACGTGGACGCCGCACGGGGCGCGGGTGCACCCGGTGAAGCTGGTCAAGGGCCTCGCGGCGGCCGTGGAGGCGCTCGGCGTGGTGATCCACGAGTCGACGCCGGTGACGGAGATCCGGCCGAAGCACGCGGTGACGCCGTACGGCACCGTCCGCGCGCCGTACGTGCTGCGCTGCACCGAGGGCTTCACCGCCTCCCTGAAGGGCCAGAAGCGCACCTGGCTGCCCATGAACTCGTCGATGGTCGTGACCGAGCCGCTGACCGACGCGCAGTGGGCGGCGATCGGCTGGGACGGCCGCGAGACGCTGGGCGACATGGCGCACGCGTACATGTACGCCCAGCGCACCGCCGACGGCCGGATCGCGCTCGGCGGGCGGGGCGTGCCGTACCGTTTCGGCTCGCGCACCGACAACGACGGCCGCACCCGGGCGGAGACCGTCGAGGCGCTGCGCGAGATCCTCACCGGCTTCTTCCCGGCGCTGGCCGGGTTGCGGATCGAGCACGCCTGGTCGGGTGTGCTGGGGGTGCCGCGCGACTGGTGCGCGACCGTCACCCTGGACCGTTCGACGGGCCTCGGCTGGGCGGGCGGCTACGTCGGTTCCGGCGTCGCCACCGCCAATCTCGCCGGGCGCACCCTGCGCGACCTGGTCCAGCAGGACTCCGGTCAGGCCGGGCGCACCGAGCTGACCGAGCTGCCCTGGGTCGGGCACAAGGTGCGCCGGTGGGAGCCGGAGCCGCTGCGCTGGCTGGGCGTGCACGGCATGTACGCCACGTACCGCACGGCGGACCGGCGCGAGACACTGACCCACAGCGCCGGCTCGTCACGGCTGGCCCGGTGGGCGGACCGGGTGGCGGGACGGCACTGAGGGTGCGGCCGGGAGCGGGCCTGGCGGCCGGGGCGGTGGCCGGTTCGGGGGCGCGGCAGCCGGGACGATGGCCGGTCCGGCGGCCGGTCAGGTCGCGTACTCCGGTACCGCCGGCTTCTCCGGGGCGCCGGGCCTTGCCGGTTTGCCGGTGACCATCAGGGCCGCGGCCACGCCGGCGAGGAGCATGATGCCGGCGGCGCACCAGATGGCGACCGTGTAGCCGTGGACGAGGCCCTGTCTGGTGATCAGGTCCCGCTGGGCCGGGTCGGTCAGGTGGGCGGCGATGTACGTGCCGGCGCTGGTGGTGGCGACGGTGTTGAGCAGGGCGACCCCGAGGGAGGCGCCGACCTGCTGCGAGGCGTTGAGGGTGGCGGAGGTGACGCCGGCGTCGCGGGGGGCGACCCCGGCGGTCGAGGTGGCGAACACCGGCGTGTAGGTGAGGCCCATGCCGACGCCTGTCAGCATCAGCGCGGGCAGGACGTCGGCGGCGTACGAGGAGTCCACCGTCAGCCGGGTGAGGAGCAGCATCCCGACCGTGGCCAGGAACATGCCGGGGGCGAGGAGCATGCGCGGGGCGACGTGCGGGAGCAGCCGGGCCGAGATCTGGCTGGAGCCGATGACGATCGAACCGGTGAGCGGCAGGAAGGCCAGGCCGGTCATGACGGCGGAGTACTCCAGGACGACCTGGAAGTAGTACGTCATGAACAGGAACATGCCGAACATGCCGATCACGGCCAGCCCAAGGGTCAGGAAGCAGCCCGCGCGGTTGCGGTTCCTCACGATGTGCAGCGGCAGCAGGGGCGTACGGGCCTTGCTCTGCCACCACACGAACACGGCGAGCAGGGCCACGCCGCCGATGAGCAGGCCGAGCACCCTGGCGTCCGCCCAGCCCCTCGGCTGGGCCTCGCTCAGACCGTAGACGATGGTGACCAGCCCGCCGCAGCCGAGCAGCACGCCGGGCACGTCGAGCCGGGACTCCGCGTGGCCGGGGCCGTCGCGCAGCAGGGCGTACGCGCCGATGACCGCGGCGATCGCGATGGGCACGTTGACGAACAGGCACCAGCGCCACCCCAGGAACTCGGTGAGCAGCCCGCCGAGGACGAACCCGAGGGCCGCTCCGCTGCCCGCGAGGGCGGCGTTGGCGCCGAAGGCCTTCCCGCGTTCCCTGGGGTCGGTGAAGGTCGTCGTGAGCAGGCTGAGCGCGGACGGGGCGAGCACGGCGGCGAACGCGCCCTGGAGGGCGCGGGCGCCGAACAGCACACCCGGGGTGGTGGCCGCGCCGCCCAGCGCGGAGGCGGTGGCGAAGCCGACCAGCCCGATGACGAAGGTGCGTCTGCGGCCGACCAGGTCGGCGATCCGGCCGCCGAGCAGCAGCAGCCCGCCGAACGCGATGGTGTAGGCGGTGATCACCCACTGCCGGTTGCCGTCGGTCATGCCCAGGTCGTGCTGGGCGGAGGGCAGGGCGATGTTCACGATGGTCGTGTCCAGGACGACCATCAGCTGGGCGAGCGCGATGACCACCAGACCCCACCAGCGGCGGGGATCGGCGCCCGGGGGAGCGGCCGTGGCGGGCATGGCGGGGGAGGTCGGATCACCTTGGGGGACGCTCACCCGGTCAGAACACCACGAACAGTGATCAACCGCACGCCGGGTTGATCCGAAAGGCGCCTCCTGGCTAGAGGGTGTCTCGTCGATCAGGCCGGATCAGGGAGCGGTGCCAGGCGCCGCGAGCCCGGCATGATCGGCGAGACGTCCCCTAGGGCTCCAGGACCACCTTGCCGGTCGTTCCCCGGTTCTCCAGCGCCCGGTGAGCGGCGGCCGCCTCGGCGAGCGGGAACCGCTGCACCGCGGGGACGAGCCGCCCCGCGGCGGCCTCGGCGAGGGCGCGCAGCTCCAGCGTGCGCACCGGGTTCGGGCCGCCGGCCTTGCGCATCATCACCGGTCCGAGGACCTGCTCGGAGACCCCTTCGACCAGGTACGCCGACCCGTCGTGCAGCCCTTCGCCGGACCAGCCGAAGACGATGTGCCGGCCGCCCGGCCCGAGCAGGGCGACGGACTCGCGGGCCGCGTCCCCGCCGACCCCGTCGAAGACGATCGTGGCCGTCCGGCCGCCCAGCCAGGCGCGCGCCTTCTCCGGCCAGCTCGGATCCTTGTAGTCGACGGCGAGGTCGGCGCCGTTCGCCTGGACCCGGGCGGCCTTCTCGGGCCCGCCGGCCAGGCCCACGACTGTGGCCCCGGCGTTCTTCGCGTACTGCACCAGCAGGGTGCCGATACCGCCCGCCGCGGCCGGGATCACGACCACGTCGTCCGGGCCGGGCTCGGCGAACTGCACGATCCCCATCGTCGTACGCCCCGTGCCGATCATGGCGACGGCCTGCGCGAAGTCCAGCCCGTCCGGGACCTCGTGGACCCGCTCGGCATCGGTGACGGCCAGCTCGGCGTAGCCGCCCGGCGCGAACCCGAGGTGCGCCACGACCCGCTTGCCGAGCCAGCCCCCGTCGACGCCCTCGCCGAGCGCGTCGACGACACCCGCGACCTCACGGCCGGGCACGGTGGGCAGGGCGGGCAGCTCGGGCAGCGGGCCCCGCATGCCCTCGCGGATCGCGGTGTCGAGCAGATGGACACCGGCGGCGGCGACGGCGACGCGGACCTGGCCGGGGCCGGGCACGGGGTCCGGAACCTCCTCGTGGGTCAGGTTCTCGGCGGGGCCGAAGGAGTGGAGGCGGATGGCGCGCATGGGTTCCCCCCGGAGACGTGTGGCTTCCGACGAACCCAACCCTCCGACCTCAAGCGTGCTTGAGGTCAAGCGGCCGTGATCCGTGCCGGCCGAGCGCCAGCGACACCGCGGTCAGCGCGCTGGTGAAGGACACCTCCGACAGCACCCCGGGCGCGGCCACCTGGTCGCCCGCCAGGAACACGCCGTCGCCGCGCGCAACGGCCGGGCGGTCCCGCCAGGTCGTGCCGGGCAGGTCGACCGCCCCCGTACGGCCGTTCGCGAGCGCCTCGCGCCGCCACGTGACGCGATCGCGCCAGCCGTCGAACGCCAGGTCCAGCAGCTGCTCGGCACGCGCGACGCCGTCCGCGCGGGACTCGTCCGGGCCGATCGGGATCTGCCCCTGGATCAACTGCTCGCCGGCCGGGGCGAGCGTGCGGTCCTGTGCGGTGAACCGTTCGATCCAGCCGGGCGCGTCCAGGTCGGAGACGGCGAACGCGTCGCCGCGCCGGGTGCGCACGGCCAGGTCGATCAGGGCCGTACGGCCGCTCGGCCAGGTCAGCGAGTCGTCCCGGAGCAGGCGGCGGGCCGCGTCCAGGGACGTGGCGACGACGACGGGCGTGTCGGTGGGCACGCTGTCCACGCGGGACAGCGTCTCGATCCGCACGCCGAGGTTCCACGCCCGGCCGGCCATCCGGTCGATGACGCTGGCCCAGCCGCCGCGCGGATAGTGCGCCTCCGGCGGCAGCTTGGTCGCCCGGCGCAGCCGCTCCTGCACGAACGCCGCCGACAGGGAGCCCGGGTCGTGGTGGAAGAGCGCGACGGCGGAGTAGTGGGCGGCCGCGCGGGCGCCCTCCTCGCCGGCCTGCTCGGTCGCCCAGGACAGGAAGTCGACGTCCACCGGGGCCTGCCGCGCGCCGCGGCGCAGCAGCTTGAGCATGGCGAACGGCGGGGTGCGGCGCAGCACTCCCTGGTACCGCAGCCGCAGCCGGGCGGCTTCGAGCGGCGGGAGGGGGGCCAGGGGTCCGATCAGGTTCCGCTGCCGGAGCCAGGTCCAGTGGGGGCCGCCGTTGTAGAGCGCGTGCGGGCCCTCGTTCGTGCGGTACGGCCCCTCCGCGGTCCGGGCCCGTCCGCCGAGGGTGTGGTGCGCCTCGTACACGGTGACCTTGGCGCCCGCTTCGGCGGCGGTGATCGCCGCGGTGAGCCCGGCGAAACCGCCGCCGATGACGGTGATGCGCTGCATGGGCTGGATCTCCTTCTCGCGCTTGGGTTTCTCGTCGCTTGGTTTCTCGTTGCTTGGGTTCCGGCGTTGCCTGGGTTCTTCGTCGCTTGCGGTGGCGTCGCCCTTCTCCGGGTACGACCGATCGACGGGTGCGGAATGTGACATCGGGGGGAGTCGTCGCAGGTCAGGGCGATTGTCAGTGGCGGGGTGCAGCATGGGGGCATGGCACGGAACCGGACCGACCCACCACCGGCGCGACGACCGGAGCTGCGGCTGCCGCCCCTTCGGCCGTACGACGGCGGCCTCGAACCCGACGGGGACTACGACGGCCAGGAGTTCCGCGGGGCCGACCTGACCGCTCTGGACGGCGGCGGCGCCCGCTTCATGGACTGCGCCCTGGCGTCCTGCACGGTGACCGAGACCCGGCTGCGGAAGGCCAGGATCCTCGACTCGGTCCTCACCGGCGTCCAGGGCGTGGGCACCGACCTGGCCGAGGCGGCCCTGCGGGACGTCGAGGTGACCGAACCGCGCCTGGGCGGAACCCAGTTGCACGGGGCCGTGCTGGAGCGCGTGCTGGTCCGCGGCGGCAAGCTCGACTACCTCAACCTGCGCAAGGCCCGCCTCAGAGACGTCGTCTTCGAGAACTGCGTGCTGGTCGAACCCGACTTCGGCGGCGCCCGGCTGGAGCGCGTGGAGTTCGTGGACTGCGCCCTGAAGAGCGCCGACTTCACCGCGGCCACCCTCAAGGACGTGGACCTGCGAGGCGCGGAGCCCCTGGAGATCACCGGCGGCCTGGACCGGCTGTCCGGCGCGGTCATCAGCTCCGGACAACTCCTGGACCTGGCCCCGGTGTTCGCGTCGGCGCTGGGGGTGCGGGTGGTGTGAGACGGCAAGCCATGAGGGCTTGCCCGGCGTCCGGGCCGATCTGCGCGGCGCCGGCCGGTGGCGCGGAGTAGGTTGCCCGGGTGATCCTCGACGTCCTCAAGACCGCGCCCGACCACGCCGTGCCCGCCCCCGTGCTCGCGGAGCTGACCGCGCTGTACGCCGCGAACCGGGAGTTCCAGGCGCTCAGCGGTGACTTCCCGGACCCGGACGACATCCGGCCGGAGCAGGTGGCGGCGGCGCTGGCGCAGGAGCTGGCGAACCCGGACACGGAGGTGCTGCTGGCGCGGAGCCGGGGGCGGCTGGTCGGCATGGCGATCACGCTCGCGCGGCACCCCGACCCGGCGGACCCCGATCCGTGGATCGGCCTGCTGATGGTGGACCCGGCCGTGCACCGGCAGGGCGTCGGCCGCCGGTTCGCCGGGCTCGTCGAGGACCGCTTCCGCGCCGCCGGCCGTACCGCCGTACGCCTCGCCGTCCTCGACAACAACCCCAGGGCCCTGGCCTTCTGGACCGCCCTCGGCTACGAGATCGTCGCGCACCGCCGCGATCGCGCGCTCGACCGTCCCTGCGCGGTGCTGTGCAAGTCGCTGCGCGTCCCGCGCCGGGCGGCCCGGGTCGCGGTGGTGGACCCGGAGGGCGCGGTGCTGCACTTCCGGTACGACAACGTGGAGGTCGGCGTCCTCCCCTGAGCTCTCGGCCCCGCTCGACCAGGGGGACCCCATGGCGCTGCCCGGCGGCGGCCTGGAGCCCGGAGAGGGGCCGCGCGAGGGTGCTCTGCGGGAACTGCGCGAGGAGACCGGCTGGGAGGACCTGGAGCCGGGCCCCCTGCTGTGCACGTGGGAACACGGCTTCACGCACAGTGGCATCCTCACCTGGCGCTGGTGGACGCGCCCGGAACTGGCCGCGGAGGCGGAGCCGGTGTGGCCGCCGGAGCTGGCGCGGCTGCTGGACGAGTGGGAGGCGCGCTGACGCGCGCTCAGGGCCGGCCCGGGTGCCCGTCGCCGTACAGCCAGTCCTCCCACACGCCGGTGAAGTCCTTCCTCGGTGCCCGCTGTTCGACGTACGCGGTGAAGTCCTCGGTGCTCGCGTTGCCGTGCCGGTGCTCGGCGGCCCAGTCGCGCAGCAGGCGGCGGAAGGCGTCGTCGTCGCCGAGGAGCTGCCGGATCCTGTGCAGGACCATGGCGCCCCGCTGGTAGACGGGGCTGCCGGAGACGTGCGCGGCGTCGTCGGGGCGGGCCGGGGGGAAGGCCCACAGGTCGGGGTAGAGGTCCTCGCCGTGGTCGAGGAGGGCGTCGAAGGTCCGCTCCGCGCTGTTCCCGCCGTGCTCCTCCTCCCACAGCCACTCCGCGTACGTCGCGAAGCCCTCGTTGAGCCACATGTCCCGCCAGCTCTCCGGGGTGACCGAGTTGCCGTACCACTGGTGGGCCAGTTCGTGGACGAGGAGCGGGACGTCGGGGGCGCCGGGAAAGACCGGGCGGTTCTGGGTCTCCAGGGCGTACCCGGCGGCGTCGGGGGCGACGACGATCGCGCCGGCGGAGGAGAACGGGTACGGGCCGAAGGCGTCCTCGGCCCACGCCAGGACCTCGGGGAGGCGGGCCAGCACGGGGCGGCTCGGTTCCGCCTGGGCGGGGTCCACGGCGCTGTGGACGGGCATGCCGTCCGGGGTCCGGCCGTGCCGGATCTCGTAGCGGCCGATCACCAGCGTGGCGACGTGGCTGGACATCGGCTCGGCGGTGCGCCAGGTGTACGTCGTCCGGCCGCCCTCGGTGCGCTCGCCCGCCGGCTCGCCGTTGGAGACGGCCGCGAGGCCCTTCGGCACGGTCACCGTGAGGTCGTAGGACGCCTTGTCGGAGGGGTGGTGGTTGCCGGGGAACCAGGCCATCGAGCCGACTGGCTGGCCGAGCGCGAGCGCGCCGCCGGGGGTGCGCAGCCAGCCCTCCTCGGAGCCGTCGGGGTCGGTGACGGTGACCGGCGTGCCGGAGTAGCGGACGGCGACGCGGAACACGGTGCCCTTCTCGACGTCGTCGACCGGGCGGACGGTCAGTTCCTGGCCGGTGTGGTTCCAGCGGGCGGTGGTGCCGTCGACGGTGACGGAGCGGACGTCCAGGCCGTCGAGGTCGAGGTTGAAGGCGGAGAGGTCCTGGGTGGCGCGGGCCGTGACGACCGCGCGGCCCGTGAGCCGGCTGTCGGGGGTGTAGCCGAGGGTGAGGGCGTAGTGGGTGACGTCGTAGCCGCCGTTGCCCGCCTTCGGGAAGTACGGGTCGCGCACGCCGGAGCCGCCGGGCATGCCCTCGACTCCGCCGCCGCAGGCGGTGAGGGCGAGTGCGAGGGACGCGGACACGGCGGCGGGGACGGCGGGCGCGCAGCGGGACACATCTCGATCCTATGGCGGGGCCTCCGCGATCAACGGCCCACGAACCGGCACCGGGAACCGGCCCGCGAGCCCGGCCCGCGAGCCCGGCCCGCGAGCCCGGCCCACGAGCCCGGCCCGCGAGCCCGGCCCACGAGCCCGGCCCACGAGCCCGGCCCACGAGCCCGGCCCACGAGCACGCCCCACGGACACGCCCCGGCGCCATGACACCATCGCCTACGTGCTCGACATCGGCTACGCCCTCTCCAACCGCTTCCCGGACCCGCCGCAGACGGACTACCGGCGCGCGGACGTCCACGCCCTGCGGTACGACCTGTTCTGCGGGGACGTCTACCTCGCCGACACCGAGACCGACCGGGAGTTGTCCACAGCCTGGGGATGGGTGCCGGTGCTCGACTTCGCGTGGGCGCTGTGCGACATCGTGGAGCGGCTGGACCGTGACCCGGCGGGCTCCCGCGCCTCCCGCCCCCAGCACGCGGAACTCGACTTCACCGAGTCCACCGACCGCATGCTCTTCGAACGCCGTTTCGGCTGGGTGGACATCGAGGCCGACTGGATGCCGGCCGAGGAGCCGCCGCTGACCTTCTCCCACGCCGATCTGCGCCGCGAGGCCCGCGACTTCCTGCACGATCTGATCGCCGACCTGTGCGATCTGCACGAGGACCTGGCGGAGAACCCGGCGATCTGGACGCTCCAGGCCCGCTTCCCCCGGGTGAAGTGAGAGCGGGGCCCGGTAAGGGGAGGCCCCCCGGCGCGAAGCCGAGGGGCCCGGTGCCGAACCGGCGTCAGACGTTCACGCCGAAGTCCTGGGCGATGCCCGCCAGGCCCGAGGCGTAGCCCTGGCCGACGGCGCGGAACTTCCACTCGGCGCCGTTGCGGTACAGCTCGCCGAAGACCATGGCCGTCTCCGTGGCCGCGTCCTCCGACAGGTCGTAGCGGGCGATCTCGGTGCCGCCGGCCTGGTTGACGATGCGGATGTAGGCGTTGCGGACCTGGCCGAAGTTCTGCGAGCGGGACTCCGCGTCGTAGATGGAGACCGGGAAGACGATCTTGTCGACGTCGGCCGGGAGGCCCGCCAGGTTGACGTTGATCGCCTCGTCGTCGCCCGCGCCCTCACCGGTGCGGTTGTCGCCCGTGTGGACGATCGTCTGGTCCGGGGTCTGCTTGTTGTTGAAGAACACGAAGTGGGCGTCCGAGTAGACCTTGCCCTGCGTGTTGACCGCGATCGCCGAGGCGTCGAGGTCGAAGTCGGTGCCGGTGGTGGTCCGGACGTCCCAGCCGAGGCCCACGGTGACGGCGGTCAGGCCCGGAGCCTCCTTGGTGAGCGAGACGTTGCCACCCTTGGACAGGCTTACAGCCATTGTTGGGAGTCCCTTCCCTCGTTCGCGTACGGCAAGAGTTCGTACGGCAAGAAAGCTACAGCTACCCCCTTGAACGTCGCGGGGGGTACGCGAGGTTCCAGGCTCTTTACTTTCTTTACCTGCGTTATTCGGGTGACGTGGACCGGACACGGGCGGGAACATGGACCGCATGTCCGGTTCCCACGTCATCCGCGGCTCCGTCTCGCTCCCCGAGGCCGAGCTGATGTGGCGTTTCTCCCGGTCGTCCGGGCCCGGCGGGCAGCACGTCAACACCAGCGACTCCCAGGTCGAGCTGCGCTTCGACCTCGCGCGGACCGAGGCACTGCCGGAGGTGTGGAAGCGGCGGGCGCTGGAGCGGCTGGCCGGCCGGCTGGTGGACGGGGTGGTCGTCGTACGCGCCTCCGAGCACCGGTCCCAGTGGCGCAACCGCGAGACCGCCGCCGTACGCCTCGCCGCCCTCCTCGCCGAGGCGACCGCGCCACCGCCCAAGCCCCGCAAGCCGACCCGCATCCCGCGCGGGATCAACGAACGCCGGCTGCGCGAGAAGAAGCAGCGCGCCGAGACCAAGCGCGGCCGGTCCCGGCAGAACTGGACGTAGGTCCGCTCTGCCGCCTCCCGCTGTCACACGCGTGCGCCGCGATCCGTCGTACCGGTGGACCCCGACCGCGACGAGAGGCCGTGACCCCGTGACCGAGACCCCCGACGCCGACCTTCTCGCCGAGCGCTTCGAGGCGCACCGGCCGCGGCTGCGTGCCGTCGCGCACCGTGTGCCCGGCTCGTTCGCGGAGGCGGACGACGCCGTGCAGGAGGGGTGGTTCCGGCTCAGCCGGTCGAGTGCGCGGGACATCGACAACCTCGGCGGCCGGCTGACCACGGTCGTCGGCCGGGTCTGCCTGGACATGCTGCGTGCGCGCACGTCCCGCAGGGAGCAGCCGCTGGAGTCCGGCCGGGAGAGCGTGCCGGTCGCCGGGCCGGAGCAGGACGCGTTGCTCGCGGATTCCGGCGTCGCCCTGCTCGTCGTGCTGGAGGCCCTGACGCCCGCCGAGCGGCTGGCGTTCGTGCTGCACGACCTGTTCGCCGTCCCGTACGAGGAGATCGCCGCGATCGTGGACCGTACGCCGGCGGTCGCGCGTCAGCTCGCCGGCCGGGCGCGGCGCCGGGTGCGGGGCGCACCGGCGCCGGACGGGGATCCGCGGCGCGAGCGGGAAGTCGTGGAGGCGTTCCTCGCCGCCGCGCGGGACGGTGATTCCGACGGGCCGCTGAGGGTGCTCGACCCGGAGGTCGCCCGCTCGGAGACGGGGGTGAGCGCGGGCGCGGTGACGGTGGCCCGGGGCGCCGCGAGCTTCGCCCGCCTGGCCCGCCTCACGGAGACCGTGCTGGTCGGCGGGCGCCCCGGGGTGGTCGTACGGGACTCCGGGGGGCGGCCGGCGCGGGCGCCGGCCTTCACGGTCGTACGGGACCGGATCGCCGTCATCGAGTTCTTCACCGAGCCCGGCCTGATCGACGAGACACCCCCTAGAGGTCCAGCACGCCGACCGTCTGTCCGCCGCTCGTCTCCCCGGTCGTACGGAACCCGAGGCCCAGGTAGAACCCCTCGGGGCCGTCCGGGCCGGGGTGCCAGGTGACGTACAGCTCCTTGCCGCCGCGGCGGCGGATCTCGGCGGCCACGGACTCGACGGCGAACCGGCCGTAGCCCTTGCCCTGTTCCCCGGCGGCGATGTTCAGCCGCCACAGGCCGGAGCGCAGGACGCTGCCGTCCTCGTGCCGGTCGATGTCGAGGAAGGCCATCAGGAAGCCGACCGGGCGGCCCCCGTCGGTGATCAGGCGGGGCCAGGCGACTCCGTCGGGGTGGACGTACGCCTCGGCGAGGGACTGCATCACCGGGGATACGGCGTGTTCCTGGTCGGGGCGGACGCGGATGCCGGTGGCGGCGCCGAAATTGCGGGGGGTTATCTCTTCGAGCTGGATCACCCGGGCACCGTACGGGGAACGATCACGTCCGGCCGGGGAATTTCCGGCGTGTGACGGTGCGGGAATTTCCGATTCAGCCGAGCTGCCGGTACCGGCCGCGGAAGTACGCCAGCGGGCCGCCGTCCACGCCCGGCACGTCCGCGGTGAGCACCCGGCCGATCACCAGCGTGTGGTCGCCGGCGGTCACCCGCTGCTCGGTGCGGCACTCCAGGGTGGCCAGCGCGCCGCCCACCAGGGGCGCGCCGGAGGCCTCGCCGCGCCGGTGGGGGAGGTCGGCGAAGAGGAGGCGGTCGCTGACCCGGCCCTTCATGGCGAACCGGCCGGCGATCTGCCGCTGGCTCTCGGCGAGCACGGACACGGCCCACAGCGGCTGCTCGGCGAGCAGGTCGTCCATGCGGGAGCCCTCACGCAGGCTGACCAGGACCAGCGGCGGGTCGAGGGAGACGGACATGAAGGCGGTCGCGGTCATGCCGACGTCCTCGCCGCCCGGCGCCGTGGGGTCGTCGGGGTCCAGCGGCGGCTCGACCGCGGTCACCAGGACCACTCCGGAGGCCAGCCGGGACATGGCGGCCCGGAACTCGTCGTTGCTCACCCCCTCAGGATGCCCGGCGGGGGAGGGCTGGGCGGGCACTGCGGGGGCGGTCGGGGCGGAGGGGGGATTCTTCAGCACGTCCGGAACGCTAGTCTCCGGTGTGCGCGGGCCGCATCGGACCTCGGCCCGAAGCGGGTCCTAGGGCTTGAGACGGACAAGCGCAAACTGTGTGTTCGGTAAACACACGGGAGAAACGCAGAAACCCCACTCAATTGTTCACGTTCTACTGTGACTTGAGTCACAAGGGGCATTAATTGTTGACCCTGTGTACCGAGTGGGCAGCGCGCTGTGATTCAGTGGCGGCAAGATACAAGGGCACCATCCGGAAAAGGCGCCGAAGACATCCCTTGATTCGCTGCGAGGTCTCGGGGGGAGGGCGAGCATGGAGACCGAGTCGGAGCCGTATGTCCGTCTTGCGTCCCTGCGACAGCTGCACCAGGTCATGGCGGACATGAACACCGCACGCAGCCTGGCCGACACACTGCAGACCGTCGCGAACGGCGTCGTCACCGCCCTCGGGTACGAGCTGGCGTGCGTGAACCTGGTCCGCGCCGACGGCGACCTCGTCGTCGCCGCGTTCTCCGGCAACCCCGCCGCCGAGGCCCTGATCACCGGCCGGGTCGGCTCCCGCGAGTCCTGGGAACGCCGCCTGAACATGGGCGAGCAGTGGGGCGACCTGATCTTCATACCCCACACCGAGGGCTGGATCCTCGACGACGACGACGTCCCGCAGTGGTACACCGAGGGCCCCGCCCCCCGCTTCGAGGACGAGTGGCACCCCTCCGACCGCCTCTTCGCGCCGATGTACGCGCCCGGCGCCCAGGGCGGCCCCGCCTCCGGCGAACTCATCGGCGTCCTCTCCGTGGACCGCCCGCGCAACGGCCGGCGCCCCGGCGCCTGGGGCCGCGAGGCCCTGCAGATGTACGCCTTCCAGGCCGCCATCGCGATCAGCAACGCGCGCCTGCGCGCGAACATGCAGCGCGCCCTGGTCCGCCTGGAACGCGAGCAGCAGGCGCTGCGGGCCAGCGAGGAGAGCTTCCGGCAGGCCTTCGAGTACGCGCCCTCCGGCATGGCCATCGCCGAGATGGGCGGCGACCAGCACGGACGCATCCTGCGCACCAACGACGCCCTGTGCCGCCTGCTCGGCCGCCCCGCCTCCGCGATGCGCCGCTACTCCTTCTCCGACCTCGTCCACCCCGAGGACATAGGCACCCTGCTGCGCACCTCCGCCGAGGGCGGACGCGCCGAGCTGCGCCTCGGCCGCCGCGACGGCAGCTACGTCTGGGTGTCGCTGCGCAACTCCGTCGTCGCCGACGCCGCCGACGGCCCCCGCTTCCTCCTCACCCACGTCGAGGACATCGAGGAACGCAAGCGCCGCGAACTCCAGCTCGCCCACCGCGCCTCCCACGACTCGCTCACCGGGCTGCCGAACTCCGCCGAGCTGCGCTCCCGGCTCTCCGCCCGCCTCTGCCGGCGCCCCGAGGCCGGCCGCCACGACTCGCACGACGCCGCCTACGGCCACCCCGGCTACGACCCCGGCGGCCACGCCTTCGACTTCCCGCCCGGCGACGGCTACGACGTCGACGTCTACGACCACCATGTGCACACCGTCGCCCCCGAGGGCGCCCACGACGACGGCACCAAGGGCCTCGCGGTGCTCTTCTGCGACCTCGACGGCTTCAAGTCGATCAACGACCGGTTCGGGCACAACGCGGGCGACGCCGTCCTCATCGAGGTCGCCCGCCGGCTCAGCAACGGCGTCCGCGACGGCGACACCGTCGCCCGGCTCGGCGGCGACGAGTTCGTGATCCTCGCCGACGGCCTCGGCCGCGCCGACGCCCAGGACCTCGCCGTGCGGCTGCGCAACGAGATCATCCAGCCGATCCGGGCCGAGGGCCGGGCCGTCCGGGTCGGCGCCAGCTTCGGCATCGGCTGGGCGCACTGCGGGATGACCGCGGACGAAGTGCTCAAGTCAGCGGACGAACGGATGTACGTCGAGAAACGATCTCGTCCCAAACAGCACCGCCGTGCCGGATGAACCGCAGGTCAGCGAAGTGATGCGATCCCGGTCACCCGTTTGGGGCAGAGAGAGCGGGTAGGCTCGCCCTCTCACCACCGCATCGCAACCGTTCCGCACCTGCTTGAGGAGTACGAGGGATGACGCCCGGCAACAACGGCGCGAGCACGCCCGAGGACGACGACCCGTTCGGTTACCTCTACGCCGACGGTCAGGCCAACGGCGCCCAGCCGCCGTCCGGCGGCTACGGCTACCCCAACTCGGTGAGCAGAGTGCGTACCGTCGGCGAGCGCCCGTACGGCCAGCAGCACGCCACGTACGGGCAGGGCGTGGCCCCGCAGCAGGGGGCGCCCGGCCGTCCCAACGCGCACTACGCCGCGCCCGAGACGTACCCCGGCAGCGCGGCCACCACCCAGCAGCCGCTGCCCGGCGCCGGCGGTGGCGGCGGGCGCCGCGGGCCCAACACCAAGGGCCTGCTGATCGGTGCGATCGCCGTCGTCGCGGCCGTCGTCATCGGCATCGGCATCGCCATGGTCAACAGCGACGGCGAGGACGACAGCGCGGGCGGCGACGCCTCGCCCACGCCGACCGTCACCGAGAGCGGCGAGCCCACCCCGTCGAAGAGCAGCAGCGCGGCGAGCGAGGAGGACCTGCCGGCCACCGACGCCAAGACGGTGCTGCTCGGAGGCGGCGCGAGCACCGCCTCCGACATCAAGGGCGCCAAGGCGGACGGCGGCTTCTACGTGACCGGCTTCAACGCCGTCGGCGCCTCGCTCACCTGGAACGTCAACGGCATCCCGGAGACCGGCAAATACACCCTGTACGTCGGCTACGGGGTGCCCGGCAAGGACGCCAACGCCACCCTCACGGTCAACGGCACCCCCGCCTCGACGCCCGTCGACATGAAGAACTGGGCGAAGGCCGCGGAGGGCGACTACGAGAAGGGCTGGACGCGGACGTACAACTACATCCAGCTCAACAAGGGCTCCAACACCATCAAGATCTCCTGTGAGCAGGGCAACCAGTGCGACGCCAACCTCGACCAGCTGTGGCTGGCCAAGGGCTGGGTCGAGTAGGAGCCGGCCGGCCGGTCAGGCGGCGGTGACCTCCGTCGTCACCGCCACCCGTGCCAGCAGTTCCTCGTAGGCGCGGCGGTCGAACTCCCCGGCGACCGGGGTGAGGACCGTCGCCGCCGACAGGGCGGTCGCGCGGGCCAGCCGCTCCGGCCACGGCAGCCGCTCCACGAGCCCCGACAGCAGGCCCGCGACCGCCGAGTCGCCCGCGCCCGTCGGGTTGCCGTGCATCCGGGCGGGCGGGGCGGCCCGCCAGTGGCCCTCCGGGGTCACCGCGAGCAGTCCCTCCCGGCCCAGGGAGGCCACCACGGCCCGCGCCCCGCGCCGGCACGCGTCCTGCGTGGCGCGCAGCGGCTCATGGGCGCCGGTCAGCTCGGCCAGCTCGTCCGCGTTCGGCTTGACCAGGTCGGGGCGGGCGGCGACGGCGCGGCGCAGCGGCTCACCGCTGGTGTCGAGGAGCACCGGGACGCCGGCCGCGCGGGCGGTGCGGACGAGGCCCGCGTAGGCGCCCACGGGGACGCCCGGCGGGAGGCTGCCGCACAGGGCCACCGCGTCGGCGGACGCCAGCAGATGCTCGTAGGCCTCCTGGAAGGCGGACCACTCGGCGCGGGTGACGACCGGGCCCGGCTCGTTGAACTGCGTGGTGTCGCCGGTCCGCTCGTCGACGACGGCCACCGTGCGCCGGGTGACGCCGTCGACCGGGACGAGTGCGTCCGTCACGCCGGGCAGGGCGGTGAGCCCGTCCTGCACCGCGCGCCCGGTGCCGCCGCCCACGAACCCGGTGACCGTCACCTCGTGGCCGAGAGCCGCGAGGACGCGGGCCACGTTGACGCCCTTGCCGCCGGGGCGCTCGGTGACATCGGTGATCCGGTGCGAGGAGTGGGGCCGCAGGGACCGGACGCGATACGTGATGTCGAGAGCGGTGTTCAGCGTGACCGTGAGGATCACCTGGGCCGGCCTCCCCCGGGTGCATGTGCTTGTCGAGACGTTCCGGGGCGCCGAGACGCCTTCCGGAGGCTCGATCATGCCAAAGAGACGGCGGTCGGCCCAGCCCTCGGACCGGCCACCGTCCCGTCGACTCGTGGACGGATCACCCCAGTTGGGGATCGACCACCCATTCACCCCGGCGCATCACGCCCTTGAGGTCGAAGTCGGCGTCCAGCAGCACCAGGTCGGCGTCCTTGCCGGGCTCCAGGGAGCCGACCCGGTCGTCGAGGCCGAGCAGCCGGGCCGGGTTGGCGGACAGGGCGGCCACCGTGTCCTCCACGGACAGCCGGTCGATCGTCACCGCCCGCTTGAAGGCGCGGTCCAGGGTGAGGGTGGAGCCCGCGATCGAGCCGCCCTCCACCAGCCGCGCCACGCCGTCCGCGACCTCGACCTCCAGCGGGCCGAGCATGTACCGGCCGTCGCCGAAGCCGGCCGCGTCCATCGCGTCGGTGATGAACGCGACCCGATCCGGGCCCGCGTGATGGAACGCCAGCTCCAGGGCGGCCGGGTGCAGATGAGTGCCGTCGTTGATCAGCTCGACGGTGACCCGCTCGTCCTCCAGCAGGGCCGCGATCGGGCCGGGCGCGCGGTGGCCGAGCGCCGGCATCGCGTTGAACAGGTGGGTGGCGACGGTGGCGCCCGCGTCGATGGCCTCGACGGTCTGCTCGTACGTCGCGTCCGTGTGGCCGATCGCCGCGATCACGCCGTGCTCGCCGAGCAGCCGTACGGAGTCGATGCCGCCCGGCAGTTCGGTGGCGAGGGTGACCATCGTGGCGTGGCCGCGCGCCGCGTCGATCAGCTTGCGCACCTCCGCCGGGTCCGGGTCGCGCAGCAGCGCCTCGGAGTGTGCGCCCTTGCGGCAGGGGGAGATGAACGGGCCCTCGAAGTGGATGCCGGCGATGTCGCCCTGCTCGGCCAGTTCGGAGAGCAGGCCGGCGCGCTGGGCGAGGAAGTGCATGTCGCCGGTGACGGTGGAGGCGACGAGGGTGGTGGTGCCGTGCGTCCGGTGGGTGCGGATGCCGGTGAGCACGTCGTCGACGGTGCCCGAGGTGAAGGAGGCTCCGCCGCCGCCGTGGTTGTGGATGTCGACGAAGCCGGGGACCAGCCAGTGACCGGTGACGTCGACGACGCGGGAGTTCTCCGGGGCGGTGGCGGCGATGCGGGTGCCGTCGACTGTGATCCGACCGCCCTTGACGGTCCCGGTGGGGAGGACGACGTCGGCTCCGGTGAGGATCAGGGGGGTCCCGTCCGTCGCGGGGTGCGGCGCGTTGGTGGCTGGTCGCGCCCCGCGGCGGAGCCGCTGATCGATGCTGTCCCGCGCCCCTGGCGGCGTAGCCGTCACGTCGGTTCCTCCGTACGGTCCGTGTGGTTGAGGAGATCCCAGGCGAGGAGACCCGCGCCCAGGCAGCCCGCCGTGTCCCCTAGCGCCGCTGGGACGACGGACGGCAGCTTCTGGAAGGTGACCCGCTGCCGGACGGCGTCCCGCAGCGGTGTGAACAAGGTTTCCCCCGCCTCCGCGAGGCCGCCACCGATGACGATCGTGCGGGGGTCCAGCAGGGTGAGGGCGGTGACCAGGCCGTCGGCGAGGGCGTCCACGGCGTCCTGCCAGACTCGGACGGCGTTCGGGTCGCCGGACATGACGGCCTTGGCGCAGTCCGCCGCGTCCGCGTCCGGGTCGCCGGTCGCCGCCGCCCAGGCCTGGCTGACCGCCGAGGCCGAGGCGTACCGCTCCAGGCAGCCCCGCTGACCGCACGGGCAGGGGGTGCCGCCGGGCCGTACGACGATGTGGCCGATCTCGCCCGCGAAGCCGTGCGCGCCCGCCTCCACGCGGTCGTCGATGCCGATGGCGCCGGCGATGCCGGTGCCGAGGGGGACGAAGAGGAAGCGGTCGGTGCCCCGTCCGGCGCCGACGCGGCCCTCGGCGAGGCCGCCGGTGCGGACGTCGTGGCCGAGGGTGACGGGGATGCCGGACAGCCGGTCGGAGAGCAGGGCGCGCAGCGGGACGTCGCGCCAGCCGAGGTTGGCCGCGTAGGCGGCGATGCCGCGCGGCTCGTCGACGATGCCGGGGACGGCGATTCCGGCGGCGGAGGCGGGCGTGCCGAGGTGCCGGGCGCCATGCGCGTGCAGCTCGGCGGCGAAGTCGAGGATGGACTCGACGACCGCCTCGGGCCCGCGCTCCCGCCCGGTGGCCCGGCGCGCCTGGTGCAGGAGTGCGCCGTCCGCCCCGACCAGGGCGGCCTTCATCCCGGTGCCGCCCACATCGAGGGCGATGACGTGTCTCACGGGGGACAGTGTGGCCCGAGGACCCGGAAGAGGTCTAGTCCACTCACGTGGTGTAGACCTTATTCCGGAATACGGACTACACCGGATCACAGCGGAACAGGGGTTGGGGCAGCAGTGCAGCGGCGCAAGGCAGGAATCATCGCGGTGATGTCCGCACTGGGCATGACGGCGGTGCTCGGCGGCTGCGGGATCACCGGCGGCTCCGACGACGTCACCCTGCGGCTGGTCGCCGCCGACTACGGTGACAGCGCGTCCAACAGCTCCGAGAAGTACTGGGCGAAGCTGGTCGAGGAGTACGAGTCCGACCACCCCGGCGTGCGCGTGGAGGTCGACGTCTACTCCTGGAACGACGTCGACCGCAAGGTCAAGGAGATGGTCGAGGCCGGCGACGCGCCCGACATGGCGCAGATCGGCGCGTACGCCGACTACGCCGCCGACGGCCTGCTCTACCCGGCCGACGAACTGCTCTCCATCCCGGTCCAGGCCGACTTCGCCGCCCAGCTGGCCACCGCCGGCCAGATCGACGGCGCGCAGTACGGCATGCCGTTCGCGGCCTCCACCCGGCTGCTCTTCTACAACAAGACCCTCTTCCAGAAGGCCGGCGTCACGCCGCCCACCAGCTGGGACGAGCTGGCCGCCGCCGCCGGGGCGCTGAAGGCCGAGGGCGTGAAGTACCCGTACGCGCTGCCCCTCGGCCCGGAGGAGGCGCAGGCCGAGACCATGCAGTGGCTGCTCAGCGGAGGCGGCGGCTACACCGACACCTCCGGCGGCTACGGCATCGACTCCGCGGAGAACGTCGGGACCTTCACCTGGCTGCGCGACGAACTCGTCGGCAAGGACCTCACCGGCCCGGTCGCGCCGGGCAAGCTGAACCGTGCCGACGCCTTCGCCGCGTTCGCCGACGGCCAGGTCGGCATGCTCAACGGCCACCCCTCGCTGATGAAGATGGCCGAGAAGAAGGGCGTGAAGTACGGCATGGTGCCGATGCCCGGCGTCGACGGCGAGTCCGACGCGACCATGGGCGTCGCCGACTGGATGCTGGCGTTCAAGCAGAACGGCCACCAGAAGGAGATCGGCGAGTTCCTCGACTTCGTCTACAGCGACGAGAACGTGCTTGCCTTCTCCCGCGAGTACGACCTGCTGCCGGTCACCAACTCCGCCTCCGACGTCATGAGCGCCGCCGAGGAGGACAGCGAGCTCCAGCCGTTCCTGAAGGAACTCCCGCTCGCCGAGCTGTACCCCGTGGGCAAGACGTCCTGGGCCGACGTCAGCGCCCAGGTCAAGAAGCGCATCGGCCAGGCGGTCGCCCCGGGCGGCAGCCCGTCCGCCGTCCTCGGCAAGCTGGAGTCGGCCGCCCTCACGGCAGAGGGCGCGGCGGCCGCGAACTAGGGGGTGTCTCGCCGATCATGCCGGGCTCGGCCCCGGGCCGCTGTCAGTGGCGGCGGCTAGCGTTTCCCGTATGGCCGGTACGGAACGTCAGCCGCTGGAGCGGCGGGAGCAGGACATCCTCGCGCTGGAGCGCCGGGGCTTTCCCGGCCCCGGTGCGAAGGAGCGGGCCATCCGGGAGGAGCTGGGCCTCGCCCCGGTCCGCTACTACCAACTGCTCAACGCCCTGCTCGACGACCCGAGGGCACTGGAGCACGACCCGGTCACGGTGAACCGGCTCAGGAGGGTGCGGGAGCGCAGACGCGCGGAGCGGTGAGGCCCGGTTCACGGTTCGGGGCGGCCCTGCGGGGATAGGTTCGCCGTATGGGCAGCCCCGACACACATTCGACGGACCTCCCCGAACCCGTGACTCCGCAGGGATGCGACGGGCTCGACGCGCTTCTCGCCCGGCCACGCGACGCGGTGATCGCGCTCGACTTCGACGGCACCCTCGCCCCGATCGTCGCCGACCCCGAGCAGGCCCGCGCGCACCCCGGCGCGGTGCCCGCGCTGACCGAGCTCGCCCCCAAGGTGGCCGCCGTCGCCGTGATCACCGGACGCCCGGCCGAGGTCGCCGTCCGCCACGGCGGCTTCGCCGGCGCCCCCGGCCTGGACCACCTGGTCGTCCTCGGCCACTACGGCGCCGAACGCTGGGACGCCGCCACCGGCGAGGTCACCACCCCCGACCCGCACCCCGGCGTCGCCGCGGCCCGCGCCGCGCTGCCGCAGCTCCTCACGGCGGTCGAGGGCGCCTGGATCGAGGACAAGGGGCACGCCGTCGCCGTGCACACCCGCCGCGCCGCCGACCCGCAGGGCGCGTTCGAGGCGCTGCGCGCGCCCCTCACCGACCTCGCCGGCCGCAACGGACTGATCGTCGAACCCGGCCGCATGGTCCTCGAACTGCGCCCGCCCGGCATGGACAAGGGCCTGGCGCTGGAGCGGTACTTCCGCGAGATCCGCGCCGAATCGGTGCTCTACGCCGGTGACGACCTCGGCGACCTGCCCGCCTACGCGGCCGTCGACAAGCTCCGCGCCGACGGCACCCCCGGCCTCCTCGTGTGCAGCGGCAGCGACGAGGTGACCGAGCTGCGCCGGCGGGCGGACCTGGTGGTCGACGGCCCCGAAGGCGTCGTACGGCTGCTGCGGGCGCTGGCGGCTCAGCTGCTCTGACCGGTCAGCGCGGTCAGCTGGCCCAGGAACCACTGGGCCGGCGGCAGCGCGGTCGCCGCCGCGGCGAGCCGCTTGGTCCGCTCGGTCCGCTCGCCGGAGGGCATGGTGAGCGCCCGGTGCAGGGCGTCCGCCGTGCCCTCGATGTCGTACGGGTTGACCACGACCGCGTCCTCGCCCATCTCCTCGTACGCGCCCGCCTCCCGCGACAGCACCAGCGCGCAGCCCTCGTCCGACACCACCGGCACCTCCTTGGCGACCAGGTTCATGCCGTCCCGGATGGGGTTGACCAGGGCCACGTCGGCCAGCCGGTAGGCGGCCAGGGAACGCGCGAAGTCGTCCTTCACGTGCAGGACGACCGGGTTCCAGCCCGGCGTGCCGTACTCGGAGTTGATCTCCTCCGCCAGCCGCCGGACCTCCGCCGTGTAGTCGCGGTAGACGGCGAGATCCTGCCGGGAGGGGTAGGCGAACGCGACGTGCACGACCCGCTCGCGCCACTCGGGGCGGCCGGCCAGCAGCCGCCGGTAGGCCAGCAGGCCGCGCACGATGTTCTTCGACAGCTCCGTGCGGTCCACCCGGACGATCGCCCGGCGGCCCTCGCCGATCTCCGCCCGCAGCGCCGCCATCCGCTCCTCGACGTCCGCCTCGTGCGAGCGCCGGCGCAGGAAGTCGGCGTCCGCGCCGAGCCCGTGCACCCCGATCCGGGTGTCGCCGAGCCCCCCGGCGAACGCCTCGCAGCACGCGGTGAACGCGTCCGCCCAGCGCCGGGTGAGGAAGCCCAACCGGTCCGCTCCGAGCATGCCCCGCAGCACCTCCCGGCCGATGTCGTCCGGCAGCATCCGGAAGTACTCCGGGGGCGCCCACGGGGTGTGCGAGAAGTGGCCGATCAGCAGATCCGGGCGCAGCTCGCGCAGCATGCCCGGGACCAGCACCAGGTGGTAGTCCTGCACGATCACCGCGGCGCCCTCGGCGGCCTCCTCGGCGAGCGCCTCGGCGAACGCCCGGTTGTACGCCTCGTACGACGCCCACTGGCGCCGGAACTCCTCATCGAAAACAGGTTCGAACGGGGTCTGGTACAGCATGTGGTGCACGAACCACAGCACCGAGTTCGCGATCCCGTTGTACGCGTCCGCGTGCACGTCCGCCGGGATGTCCAGCATCCGCACGCCGTCCTCGCCGACCCCGCGGCGCACCGCCTCGCGGTCGCCGTCGCCGAGCGCCGAGCACACCCACAGGGCGCCCGCGTCCGGCCCGATCGCCGACAGGCCCGACACCAGCCCGCCGCCGCCCCGCCGGGCGTGCAGCGAGCCGTCGTCGCGCACCTCGTACGAGACCGGCCCGCGATTGGAGGCCACCAGTACCTGCGCCGCACCGTACGTTGAAGCCATAGCCCTCAACCTAGCCCGCCCCCCAACCGCTCAAACGTACGGTTCGGCCGTATACAGGAGGGGGTGGCGTGTTACGCCACCTTGCGTGCCGCGTACTCCGCGATCTCCACCATCGGGGGACGCTCCTCGGTGTCCACGGAGTACGTACGCGGCTCGAAACCGTCCTCCATCCGCTCGAACTGCGTGAGGGACGGGCGGATCAGATGCCCCCGGGCCAGCCGCAGCTGCGCGGTCCGGTAGATCGCCGCCGCCATCCGGCCCAGCGCCTGCCCGTCCTGGTGCCGGTGCTTGCGGACACCGACGTCCACCTGCGCCAGGGCGTCGAGGCCGACCAGGTGCAGCGAGTCGACCAGCATGCCCAGCTCCACCCCGTAGCCCACCGGGAACGGCAGCTGCTCCAGCAGCGACCGGCGGGCCGCGTACTCGCCGCCCAGCGGCTGCACGAAACCGGCCAGCTGCGGCCAGTGCATGTTCAGCAGCGGGCGGGCCATCAGCTCGGTGACCCGGCCGCCCTGCCCGGCCGCGCCGCCCAGCGGACGGTCGTACATCGCCTTGACCAGGTCCACGTCCGGGTCGGTCAGCAGCGGGCCGACGATCCCGGAGACGAAGTCCGCCGAGAACTCCTTCAGGTCCGCGTCCACGAAGCACACGATGTCGCCCCTGGTCACCAGCAGCGACCGCCACAGCACCTCGCCCTTGCCGGGCACCGCGGGGATGCGCGGCAGGATCTCGTCGCGGTGCACGACCCGGGCGCCCGCGGCGGCGGCCACCTGCGAGGTGCGATCGGTGGACCCCGAGTCGACGACGACGATCTCGTCGACCAGCGGAACCCGCTCCACGAGGTCGTGACGGATCACGTCGACGATGTCGCCGACCGTCGCCTCCTCGTTGAGCGCGGGCAGCACGACACTGACCGACTGGCCCGTGGCGTGTTTGGCGGCCACGAGCCGGTGGAGCGGGCGGTCGGACACGGACCAGGAGCGTGTGCTCAGCCAGCGCTCGACTTCTTCCAGCACGGTCTGCGGCTCCTCACTGTCGGGATCCCTGTGATCCATCTCGCGGTTCGGACGACTATCTCAACTGTCCTGGCCGTCGGTTACAGTCTTGGACAACGCGGATGACCATCGCATGTCGGTGGCCGACCGTCGTTCACAACCACATACAGCTCATCCAGAGGGGCAGAGGGACACGGCCCGATGAAGCCCCGGCAACCCTCCAGCCGCCCGCGCCGCCAGGCGCTGATTGTCAGCGCGTCAAGTTGACGTGGCGAGGCTCCCGGCTAGGGAAGGTGCCAAATCCGTCTCACGGCGAAGTGCGTCGTGAGGAAGATGAGGAGAAAGGGCCTCGCCTCACATGGCTGTGCAGACTGTTGCAAGCACCACGAATTCCTCTTCCACGGTAGACCTCGGTCCCGCCGCCGCGCTCTCCTGTCGCGAATGCGGTCACCGCGTCCCGCTCGGCCCCGTCTTCGCCTGCGAGGAGTGTTTCGGCCCGCTGGAGATCGCCTACGACTTCTCCGCGTACGACGCCGAGGAACTGCGTAAGCGCATCGAGGCGGGCCCCGCGAACATCTGGCGCTACGCGCCGCTGCTCCCCGTCCCGGCAGACGTGGCCGACAAGCCGAACCTCAACCCCGGCTGGACCAAGCTCGTCAAGGCCGACAACCTGGCGCGCGAGCTGGGCGTGACCGGCGGGCTGTACGTGAAGGACGACTCCGGCAACCCGACGCACTCCTTCAAGGACCGCGTCGTCGCCCAGGCCCTGGAGGCCGCCCGCGCGTTCGGCTTCACCACCCTCTCCTGCTCCTCCACCGGCAACCTGGCCGGCGCGGTGGGTGCCGCGGCCGCCCGCGCCGGCTTCCGCTCCTGCGTGTTCATCCCGCACGACCTGGAGCAGGGCAAGGTCGTCATGGCCGCGGTCTACGGCGGCGAGCTCGTCGGCATCGAGGGCAACTACGACGACGTGAACCGCTTCTGCTCCGAGCTGATCGGCGACCCGGCGGGCGAGGGCTGGGGCTTCGTCAACGTCAACCTGCGGCCGTACTACGCCGAGGGCTCCAAGACCCTCGCGTACGAGATCTGCGAGCAGCTCGGCTGGCGGCTGCCCGACCAGATCGTCGTCCCGATCGCCTCCGGCTCCCAGCTCACCAAGATCGACAAGGGTCTGCAGGAGCTGATCAAGCTCGGGCTCGTCGAGGACAGGCCGTACAAGATCTTCGGCGCCCAGGCCGAGGGCTGCTCGCCGGTGTCCACCGCGTTCAAGGCGGGCCACGACGTCGTCCGGCCGCAGAAGCCGAACACCATCGCCAAGTCGCTCGCCATCGGCAACCCGGCGGACGGGCCGTACGTCCTCGACATCGCCCGGCGCACCGGGGGCGCGGTGGAGGACGTGACGGACGAGCAGGTCGTCGACGCGATCAAGCTGCTGGCGCGGACCGAGGGCATCTTCGCGGAGACCGCGGGCGGGGTCACCGTGGGTGTGACGCGCAAGCTCATCGAGAACGGGGTGCTCGACCCGTCGCTGACGACCGTCGTGCTCAACACCGGCGACGGCCTCAAGACCCTCGACGCGGTGGCCGGCACGGGGCTCACGGCGACCATCCGGCCCAACCTCGAGTCGTTCCGCGAGGCCGGGCTCGTCTAGACCAAGCCCCAGTAAGTCACTCCACCGGAGGTTTTCATCGTGAGCGTCACCGTCCGCATCCCCACCATCCTGCGCACCTACACCGGCGGTCAGGCCGAGGTGGCCGCCGAGGGGGCCACCCTCGCCGAGGTCATCGCCGACCTGGAGAAGAACCACACGGGCATCGCCGCCCGGGTTCTCGACGACCAGGGCAAGCTGCGTCGGTTCGTCAACGTGTACGTCAACGACGACGACGTCCGCTTCGAGCAGGGGCTGGAGACGGCCACGCCGGACGGTGCCGGCGTCTCGATCATCCCGGCTGTCGCGGGCGGCTGCTGACGTCACACGCTGTTCATCGAATTGCCCCCTCCGTGAGAGATCCGGAGGGGGCAATTCCATGTGATTGAGCGCGGTAGAGTTGGGGAACCCGCCGCACTTTCCGCGATGTGGCTGCGACAAGATGCAGCCAAAATCAGCGGCCCTTTCGCGCCTTTCGCTCCTTTTGCCGGGCCCGACTTGCCCGGAATTCGGGTGAATTCTTCGTAAATAAGCGATCAGTGCTGCCCGGATTTCTCGTCCGATTGACCTGTTGCAGACGGCAGTTGGACAGATACATTCAGCCGCGGTCGACGCGTTCCGGCGCACGCCCCCAACGACTGGGGGGTGAGGTCTGACCCGGATCCGCGAAGTGCGGATCTGTGCAAGGGCCAGTAATAGGGGAGTTAGGCATGGCTCAGGGCACCGTCAAGTGGTTCAACGCGGAGAAGGGGTACGGCTTCATCGCGGTCGACGGTGGTGCGGACGTCTTCGTCCACTACAGCGCGATCCAGATGGACGGGTACCGCACCCTGGAAGAGGGCCAGCGGGTCGAGTTCGAGATCTCGCAGGGCCAGAAGGGCCCGCAGGCCGACATGGTTCGCGTCACCGCCTGAACGTTCTATTCGAAGGGCTCGCACCGCACGCCGGTGCGAGCCCTTCGGCGTGTCCGGCGGCCGGCGCCGGCTGTTCGCCCACCGCTGACTACCTGCCGGTCTCCGAGAGCCGCTTGCACTCGATGGGGGCGAGTGCTAATCATTGGCGTTAGCACTCTGAAGGTGAGAGTGACAACGAAGGACCGGGTCGGTGAGGCCGCAGGCCGGGTGGGGCAAGGAACCACGAGGCAGGCAGGCCGTCCGTCGCGGGCGCGGGCGCGGTCCGAAGGAATCACCCCCAGTCCTGGAGGGACCACTTCACATGGCCAAGATCATCGCGTTCGACGAGGAGGCGCGGCGCGGCCTCGAGCGCGGCATGAACCAGCTCGCGGACGCCGTCAAGGTGACCCTCGGCCCCAAGGGCCGCAACGTCGTCCTCGAGAAGAAGTGGGGCGCCCCCACGATCACCAACGACGGTGTCTCCATCGCCAAGGAGATCGAGCTCGAGGACCCGTACGAGAAGATCGGCGCCGAGCTGGTCAAGGAAGTCGCCAAGAAGACGGACGACGTCGCCGGTGACGGTACGACCACGGCCACCGTTCTCGCCCAGGCGCTGGTCCGCGAGGGTCTGCGCAATGTGGCCGCCGGTGCCAACCCGATGGCCCTGAAGCGCGGTATCGAGAAGGCCGTCGAGGCCGTCTCCGGCGCGCTGCTCGACCAGGCCAAGGAGGTCGAGACCAAGGAGCAGATCGCCTCCACCGCCTCCATCTCCGCCGCCGACACCCAGATCGGCGAGCTGATCGCCGAGGCCATGGACAAGGTCGGCAAGGAAGGCGTCATCACCGTCGAGGAGTCGCAGACCTTCGGTCTGGAGCTCGAGCTCACCGAGGGCATGCGCTTCGACAAGGGCTACATCTCCGCCTACTTCGCGACCGACATGGAGCGCATGGAGGCGGTGCTCGAGGACCCGTACATCCTCATCGCCAACTCCAAGGTCTCCAACGTCAAGGACCTGCTCCCGCTCCTGGAGAAGGTCATGCAGTCGGGCAAGCCGCTGCTGATCATCGCCGAGGACGTCGAGGGCGAGGCCCTGTCGACCCTGGTCGTCAACAAGATCCGCGGCACCTTCAAGTCCGTCGCCGTCAAGGCTCCGGGCTTCGGTGACCGCCGCAAGGCCATGCTCGGCGACATCGCCATCCTCACGGGCGGCGAGGTCATCTCCGAGGAGGTCGGCCTCAAGCTGGAGAACGCGACCCTGGACCTCCTGGGCCGCGCCCGCAAGGTCGTCATCACCAAGGACGAGACCACCATCGTCGACGGCGCCGGCTCCGCCGACCAGGTCGCGGGCCGCGTGAACCAGATCCGCGCCGAGATCGAGAACAGCGACTCGGACTACGACCGCGAGAAGCTCCAGGAGCGTCTGGCGAAGCTGGCCGGCGGCGTGGCCGTCATCAAGGCCGGTGCCGCCACCGAGGTCGAGCTCAAGGAGCGCAAGCACCGCATCGAGGACGCCGTCCGCAACGCGAAGGCCGCCGTCGAGGAGGGCATCGTCGCCGGTGGTGGCGTGGCCCTGCTGCAGGCCTCCCAGGTCTTCGAGAAGCTGGAGCTCGAGGGTGACGAGGCGACCGGCGCCCAGGCCGTGAAGCTCGCGCTCGAGGCCCCGCTGAAGCAGATCGCCGTCAACGCCGGCCTCGAGGGCGGCGTCGTGGTGGAGAAGGTGCGCAACCTGACCCCGGGCCACGGCCTGAACGCCGCGACCGGCGAGTACGTCGACCTGGTCAAGGAAGGCATCATCGACCCGGCGAAGGTGACCCGCTCTGCCCTGCAGAACGCCGCCTCCATCGCCGCGCTCTTCCTCACCACCGAGGCCGTCATCGCCGACAAGCCGGAGAAGGCCGCTGCCCCGGCCGGCGGCGGCATGCCGGGCGGTGACATGGACTTCTGATCGACTCCTGTCGGTCACCCGGTCCTACGCCGAGGGCGGCACTCCCAGCGACCTGCTGGGGGTGCCGCCCTCGGGCGTTTCGCAGCGGGGGAACGGGGTCCGCCCCCACGCGGACGCAGTACGTGTCCGGGATCACAAGCAATGCGGGGCGACAAGCGGAATGGCCCGGCGGGAGGTCCCGTTAGGGTCGTTGCACGCGCACATACCGCTTGGTATCTCTAGGAGCTCCCCCAGTGACCCTCAGCGACGACACTCCCGCCGCCCGCGCCGCGCGGATCCTCGCCCGGCCCGTCTCCCTCAACGGCCTGACCCTCCCCAACCGGATCGTCATGGCGCCGATGACCCGCCAGTTCTCCCCGGGCGGCATCGCCGGCGCGGACGTGGCGTCGTACTACTCGCGCCGCGCCGCCGCGGGCGTCGGTCTGATCGTCACCGAGGGCACCTACGTCGGCCACGCCTCGGCCGGCGAGAGCAGCCGCGTCCCGCGGTTCCACGGCGAGGAGCAGCTGGCCGGCTGGGCGAAGGTCGCCGAGGAGGTCCACGCGGCGGGCGGCCGGATCGTCCCGCAGCTCTGGCACATCGGCATGGTCCGCAAGCCCGGCCGGCCGCCCTTCGCCGAGGCCCCGGCCGTCGGCCCGTCCGGGCTGCGCGTCGACGGCACCGAGGGCACCGGCGAGGCGATGACCCAGCGGGACATCGACGACGTCATCGGCGCCTTCGCCGAGGCCGCCGCCGCGGCGGAGCGCATCGGGTTCGACGGCGTCGAGCTGCACGGTGCCCACGGCTACCTCATCGACCAGTTCCTGTGGTCGGGCACCAACCGCCGCACCGACGCCTACGGCGGCGATCCGGTGGCCCGCACCCGGTTCGCGGCGGAGGTCGTCGCCGCCGTCCGCGAGGCCGTCTCCCCGGACTTCCCGGTCATCTTCCGCTACTCCCAGTGGAAGCAGGAGGCGTACGACGCCCGGCTCGCCGAGACCCCGGAGGAGCTGGAGGCCATCCTCACCCCGCTCGCCGCGGCCGGCGTGGACGCCTTCCACGCCTCCACCCGCCGCTACTGGCTCCCCGAGTTCGAGGGCTCCGACCTGAACCTGGCCGGCTGGACCAAGAAGCTCACCGGCAAGCAGGTCATCAGCGTCGGCTCGGTCGGCCTCGACGGCGACTTCATCCGCGCGTTCGCGGGCGAGGGCGCCCCGGTCGGCAGCCTCGACAACCTGCTGGACCGCCTGGAGCGCGACGAGTTCGACCTGGTCGCCGTGGGCCGCGCGCTGCTCCAGGACCCCCAGTGGGCCGAGAAGGTGCTCGCGGGCCGCTTCGACGAGCTGGCGCCGTACGACGCGGCGGCGCTGCGGACGCTGAGCTGAAAAAGCGGAACGGCCGGGACCCTGGCGGGGTCCCGGCCGTTCCGCTGTCCTGGGTTTCGCGCGGGCGCGGCGCTGCTGGCGTTCGAGGTGGCGGCGTTCATCCCGCGCCGGCGGGTCGCGGACGCCCCGCAGCCGTCCGCGGCGGGGGAGCCGCAGCTGTCCGGCGCCAAGGTGTGACCCGTACCGGCTACAGGTTGCCCATCGGCTCGATGTCGACCCGCACCGGGGTGCCCCACACCCGCAGCACCTCGTAGTCGGTGAACTCGTGCACGAGCCGGTACGCCATCGCGGGCCGGGACCCGCGCCGCTGAGCGGCGATGTACAGCTCGGCCTCGCGCCGGTCCCGGCGCGGGGTCCCGCACAGCTGCCACTCCTGCCCGTTCCACAGCTCCGGCAGCCACCGCTGCTGGGGCTGCGGCCGGTCGCCGCGCGTGCCGTAACGGGAGGGCGCGGTGGGGGTGGGCGCGGATGCCGGGGCGGGCCCGTTGAACTCGGCGCGCCGGGCGGCCCGGCGCCGCGTCTCGCACAGCAGGCACAGATCCGGCGCGGCCTCGTCGACGGGCCCGTTCGGATGCTCGGCGCAGCGGGTGCTGGGCGCGGCGGACGTGACGCTCTCCTCCAGCAGGTCCAGGGCCCGCCGCAGATCGGCCTTCACCTCGTGCAGCTTGGCGTCCGGCGTGTCGGCGGTCAGCGCCTCCCCGTGCTCCCCGAGCAGACGGAGGGCACGGCCTAGGGCGGTGAGCTGGGCGTGGTTCATGGTTATCAGTCTCCGTCGGACCGTAGGAGCTGTCATAGGGGTGCCTGCTCTCGTCGTCGGGTCATCGCCGCGCGGATCTCCGCCACGCGGGCGTGGACGGTGTCGGCCGGCAGCGGCGCGTTGGAGTGGGCGGGGGCGCGTTCCCCTCGGCACGCGCCGCACCGGCCTCCCGGCAAGGCCTCTGGGCGTCCCGGCAGGCCGCACGTCGCGCACTCCAGGACGCGTCGAGGCGGGCGCGGGGCGGGCGGTGGCGGAAGCTTCTGCGTCAGGCGGGTGCGGAGCAGGGCGGCCGGGTGGTGGACCGGGCTGGGCAGACCGCTGGTCAGGGCATGCCGTACGACGTCCTCGTCGGCGCCCCGCGCGAACCACTCCACCACCAGCGGGGCGAGCTGCGCGCAGTCGGCCTCCGAGAGGGACAGGGCGGGGGTGGCGCGGCCCAGGGCGGCGAGGAGGATGTGGGCGCGGGAACGCGTGGGGCGCTGTGACGGCTGCGGCTCGGGCACGTCGCCCCGCGTGAACGCCGTCCACCAGGCGTCGTCGCGGGCGGTACGGGAGAACCACGATCGGGTGATCCAGCGGGAGCCGCCGTCGTCGGCGGTCAACGTCTCGCGCCCCCGGCGCAAGTGCCCCGCGTCCTGCAGCCGGTTGAGCGCCGTGCGCAGCGCGCACTGCCCGTACGGCAGGTGCTTGGCCAGCGTTTTCACCGAGATGTCGGCGCCGTCGGGGAGGCGGTCGATGTACGCGGCGATGGCGGCTTCGCGTGGCGCGAGGTGCGCGAAGTCGTGGTTCGTGCGCGGGGATTGGTCGGGTACGGAGCGCTTGCCGTAGCCCGGGTTGGACATGGGGTGCGCGGACAGGAAGGCGGGACTAAGGTGGGCTTCAGCCACGGGATCGGTTTTTCCTTTGCTCGCGATCTCGTTGGTTAAGCCCCCGCAGGTGTTGGCGCACCGGGCGGGGGCTGTTGCTTGTTGCGGGAACGCTAGAGCCTTGTCACCGTGCGTCGCAAGTCGGATGCGCCACGTCAACTCGCGGGGTGGGAGGGTGGGTTGAGGCCCACCGGCCATTCCTTGAAAAGAGGGCTCGGAGCTCGGGACTTGAGCCTCGGGCGGGTCCTCCGAAGCCTCGGCTTGACCCTCACGTTGCGTGAGGCTGAAAGGTGAGGCGCATGAGCGACTACTTCAACGCGTTCGAGATGAGCCCCGTGCCCGCTCCCGGCCCGGACGCGGTCCCGCCGGAGCCGTTCCGCGGCATCTACGGCATGCCCGCGTTCGCGACCGTCCCCACCGACGACCTGGCCGCGTCGGTGGACTTCTGGACTCGTGGGCTCGGGTTCTTCGAACTGTTCAGCATCCCCGGCACGCTGGTGCACCTGCGCCGCTGGGCCTTCCAGGACGTACTCCTCGTCAAGGCGGAGAGCGTCCCGGAGCAGGCGCCGGCCATGAGCTTCAGCTTCGCGTGCGTACTCAGCGAGGTCGATTCCGTCGTCGAGGCCTGCCGTGCGGTGCGCCCGGACTCGGTCGACGGCCCCCGCGACACTCCGTGGAACACCCGCGACGTGGAGGTGATCACCCCCGAGAACGCACGGATCGTCCTCACCGCGGCCAAGCCCTTCGATCCGGACAGCCAGGAGGCGCGGAACCTTGAAGCCATCGGCATCACTCCGCCGGACACCGGCCACGGCGACAATGTGGAGCATGCGTGATGCGACCGACGCCGATGGCCTGACCGTCGGTCAGGCCTCGAAGCGTCTGGGCGTCACGGTCCGCGCCCTGCACCACTGGGACGAGATCGGCCTCGCGCGACCGTCGCTGCGCACGGCTTCCGGATACCGGCTCTACACCGCCGGTGATCTGGAACGCCTCCAGCGCATCGTCGTCTACCGCGAGGTCGGTCTCGGCCTCGACAGGATCCAGGCCGTCCTGGACGACGCGACCGCGGACGTGCCCGCCGCGCTGCGCGCGCAACGCGCCCAGGTCGCCGAACGCATCGACCGCCTCCAGCAGCTCAGCGCCGGACTGGACCGGATGATCGACGCCCACGAGCACGGCCTGCTGCTCACCGCCGAGCAGCAGGCCGAGATCTTCGGCCCCCAGTGGAACCCCGAATGGCTCGCCCAGGCCCGGCAGCGCTACGGCGGCACCACACAGTGGCGCCAGTACGCCGAACGCTCGGCCTCTCGCAGCCCGGAGGAGTGGCAGGCCATCACCGAAGCCGTCGCCGGTGTCGACCGCGCCCTCGCGGACGCGATGGACGCCGGCGTCGCACCGGGCAGCCCGGAAGCGAACCGGCTCGTCGAACGGCACCGCGAGATCTTCTCCTCGTACTTCCCCCTCACCCGGCAGATGCAGGTCTGCCTCGGCCGCAGGTACGAGGCCGATCCGGGATTCGCCGCCCACTACGACGGCATACGCACCGGCCTCGCGACGTGGTTCCGCCGGGCCGTGGACGCCAGCGCGCGCGCCCACGGCATCGACCCCGACACGGCGACCTGGGAGTGACCGACTAGTCCGGCTGCTTCAGCCCACCGACGAACGCGGTCCACGCCGAGGCCCGGAACACGAGCTTCGGGCCGGTGGGGTTCTTGGAGTCGCGGACGGGGATCACGCCCCCGTGGTTGGCGGCGACTTCGAGGCAGTTGTCGCCGCCACCACCGCTGTAGCTGGACTTGCGCCAGGTGGCACCGTGCAGGTCGTACTCAGGGATGCTCCTCATGGGCGTAATCCTGCGCCAACGCGTCGAGGAGGGCCAGGGACTTCTCCGGCGAGAGCGCGGAGGCGGTGAGGAGTTCGTAGGTGAACTTCATCTGGGCGACGGTGAGCGGGTCGTCCTCCAGCCGACCAGTGCCGACGCCCTCGAAGTAGGCCAGCGGAGGGGCATCCTCGAACTCCATCAGTTTCAGGGCACCCTTCATCGCCGCGTGCCCTCCCGCGCTGAACGGCAGCACCTGCACGATGACCCGGCTCCGCCGGGCCAGGTCCGCGACGTGGCGCAGCGCCTCGGCCATCACCGCTCGACCGCCCGTCGCTCGCCGCAATGCCGCTTCGTCAAGCACCACCCACAACACGGGCTTTGTTGGATGGTCGAGCAGGCGGGTGCGCGCCACCCGTCCGTCCACCCACTCGTCGATGGTCTCCTCCAGCGCCGTCGGGTCGTAGGCGCGGTTCACTGCTCGCGCATAGGCGGGCGTCTGGAGCAGCCCAGGGATCAGCATCGGGGCGTACTCCCTGATCACCGTGGCTACAGCCTCCGCTTCCGCCGCCTCCGCGAAGTGCTCCGGATACTTCGACTTGGCCACCGCCGCACAGTTCCGCTGAAAGAAGTCCTCCGTCCCGAGGACGTCGTCCAGCATCCGTGCGTACTCCGGCTGCATTCTCCGCGTCCCGGCCTCCAACTGGCCGATGAACGACCCGCTGACGTACAGCCGATGGCCCAGTTCCTCCTGGCTGAGCCCCGCCTTCTCTCTCGCGTGGCGGAGTTCCGCGCCCAGCAGTGCGCGGGGGGAGGACGACGGGTCGAGGTCCTTCGGTCCTGGCATGCAAGTCCCTGTCGTACACGTGGGGTTGTTGGGGTGCCGTGTCTGGCCAGGTTAGAGGCGTGGGGGACACGCTGTGTGGTGAATCGGAAACTCAGCGTGGAGGTACGGGAGCGTGCGGACAACCGAGGAGATCGTGGAGTCGCTGCGGGCGGCGCTGGAGAGCGTGGGGGTCGTGTTGCCGTCCCTGTGTGTCGATCCGGTGACCGGTGCCAGTGACGAGCCGTTCGCACTCGTCGACTTGGGGCGCTGCAACGTGCGGACCGCCGAGCAGCTGACCGAGCTGCTGCGGGCGGTGCCGGCGGGGGACGCGCTGCGGGCCCGGGTGCGGAAGGTGAACCGGGAACGGCGGCGGCTTCAGTCGTGAGGCCGGGGCCGCGGCAGGCCGCGTTCCGCGAGTTCGTCCGCGCACTCCTGCGGTACCGCCACGTCCACGGCGAAGGAACCCCCGTAGCCGGGGGGAGGTGAGGGGTCGAGGGCGTCTTCGACGTAGTCGGCGAGTTCCTGGCAGTCGACGGTGTACGTGCCGGTCGGCGTCGGTTCCTCGGCGGGGAACTCCAGCGTCTCGGTGTACGGCTCGGAGGTGAGCGCGGAGGTGACGGCGAGGCCGGACAGGCACAGCACTGCCCAGGCGGTGACGATCCTGCGGCGGGCGGGGGGCACGGTGTGCCTGTCTACCCGTCAGGAGGCGGTCTGTCCACTGCGGATGCCGAAGACGTACGTCGTCACGAAGCCCGACGCGTAGCCGGTGAGCAGTCCGCCCGCGTAGATCGCCGCCGTCGCGGCCAGGCCCCGTTCGCCCGACAGCAGGGGGAACAGGGCCCATCCCGAGGGGCCGATCGCGGTCGCGCCGACCGTGTCGCCGAGCATCGCGAAGACGCCGAGGAACGCGCCGCCCGCCGCGCCGCCCACACAGGCGGTGAGGAAGGGGCGGCCCAGCGGCAGCGAGACGCCGTAGATCAGGGGCTCGCCGACGCCCAGCAGCCCGGCGGGGAGCGCGGACTTGATGGTGGTGCGGATGGACGTGTCGTGGCGGAGGCGGATGTAGATGGCGAGCGCCGCGCCGACCTGGCCCGCCCCGGCCATCGCGAGGATGGGGAGGAGGGCCGTGCTGCCCTGCTCGTCGATCAAGGTGGCGTGGATGGGGATCAGGGCCTGGTGGAGGCCCAGCATGACCAGGGGCAGGAAGAGCCCGCCGAGGAGGAGGCCGGCGAACGCGCCGGTCGTCGCGAGGAGCCAGTTCGCGGCCGTGCCGATGGCCGTGGAGACCGCGCCGGCCATGTACATGAGGCCGTAGAGCGTCGTCAGGCCTCCGATGAGGACCGTCAGCGTCGGGGTGAGGAGGACGTCGAGGGTGGGCGGGACGATCTCGCGGCAGAGCTTCTCGACGTACGTGGCGAGCAGGGCGGCTGCCAGGGCGCCGAGGACGCCGCCCTGGCCGGGGGCGAGGGTCACGCCGAACGCGGTCACCTTCGCCACGCCCGGGAACACGACGATCGCCGCGACCGCCCCGCCCAGCACCGGTGTGCCGCCGAACTCCTTCGCCGTGTTGTGGCCGACGAACACCGCGATCAGCGCCATGAAACCCGAGCTGATCGAGGCGAGGGCCGGGGTGACGCCCGGGAGTGCGCCCGCGTTCACCAGCAGGCCGTTCACCCCGGCCAGCACCCCGCAGCCGATCAGTGCCGGGATCAGCGGGACGAAGATGTTCGCCACCCGGCGCAGCGCCAGCTTCACCGGGGTCGCGTTGCGTTCGCGCTGCTCCTGCCGTAGCTCGGCGCCCCGCGCCGCCAGTTCCGTCGCGCGGTCGGGGGCGAGCAGCGCCTCGAACTCCGGCGTCACCCGTGCCACCGTTCCCGGGCCCAGCACGATCTGGTACGTGTCGTCGTCCACCACGCCCAGGACGCCGGGCAGGGCCCGCAGCGCCTCCTCGTCGACGCGGGTGCGGTCGACGAGGCCCAGGCGCAGCCGGGTCATGCAGTGGGCGACGGACGTGACGTTCTCGCGGCCGCCGACCAGGGGGAGGAGGGCGGCGGCCATGGCCTGGGTGGCGTGGTCGGTCATGGAGCAACCATGCGGCCAGGGTGGGCGGGAAAGGGGTTCGAGTTCGGCCAAGTGGCCGATCAGCGCCCCACCGCTCCCAGTGCCGCCCGTAGCCTGCCCTGGTTCTCCGACAGCAGCCGGGCCGCCGTCCGCCCGTCCACGTCGGCCAGGATGCTGAGGATCGCGTCCTTCACCTCACCGGCCGAGTCGGCCAGCGCGCGTTCGATCTCCTCGTCCCCGGCGCCGGTGGCCAGGGCGACGATGCGGTGGGAGCGGGCGCGCAGCTTGTCGTTGGAGGCTCGCACGTCGACCATGAGGTTCCCGAAGGTCTTGCCGAGCCGGATCATCGTGATCGTCGACAGCATGTTCAGGACGAGCTTCTGCGCGGTGCCCGCCTTGAGGCGGGTGGAGCCGGCGATCAGCTCAGGGCCGACGACGATCTCGATGCCGTGCTCGGCGGCCGCGGCGAGCGCGCTGCCGGGATTGCAGGCCAGCCCGACGGTGAGGGCGCCGAGCGCGCGGGCGTGTTCCACGGCGCCGACGGCGTACGGGGTGCGACCGGACGCGGAGATGCCGACCACCGTGTCCTCGGGGGCCAGGGCCAGCGCGTCGAGGTCGGCGCGGGCCAGCTCCGGGGAGTCCTCCGCACCCTCGACCGAGGTCACCATGGCCTCGGGGCCGCCCGCGATCAGGCCGACTACCTGGGCGGGGTCGGTGTTGAAGGTCGGCGGGCACTCGGAGGCGTCCAGGACGCCGAGCCGGCCGGCGGTTCCGGCACCGGCGTAGACCAGCCGGCCGCCGCGGGCCATGCGGGCGGCGACGGCGTCGATCGCGGCGGCGATCCGGGGGAGCTGCCGGGCGACGGCGCCGGGCACACCGGCGTCCTCCCCGTTCATCAGGGTGGCGATCTCCAGGGTGGACAGCCGGTCGATGTCGGCGAGTTCGGGACGGAACGCCTCGGTGGTGAGGGTGTCGAGCTGGGCTCGCAGGTCACGGGAGTCGGAGGGCGAGGTCATGGGGGGCGGCTCCAGTACGGGTAGTGCGGTGTCTCATCTGCGGTGCCGGTGCGCCAGCGCTTCGTACGACGCGGACAGGGCCGGTGCCGCCGTCTCGTATGTCCGCTGTGCCACCCCCACGAACAGGCAGTCCACGACCAGCAGCTGGCTGGTGCGGGACGACATCGCCGCCGGGCGCAGCTCGGTCTCGCGGGCGATCGACGTGGTCAGCACATGGTCGGCGTACTGCGTCACCGGCGATTCCGGACGGCCGGTGATCGCGACGGTGGTCGCCCCGCGTTCGAACGCCACCCGCAGCGGCTCGATCACGTCACCCGTCGACCCGGAGTGCGTGATCGCGATCGCGACGTCGCCCGCGCGCAGCTGCACCGCGTTGGTCACGGCGAGGTGCGGGTCGCTGTGCGCGTGGGCTATCACCCCTATGCGCAGCAGCTTCTGCGTGAGGTCCTGGGCGACGAGGCCGGACGCGCCCACGCCGTACACGTCGATCCGCCGGGCGTGGGCTGCCGCCGACACCGCCGCTTCGAGCTGCGCGGTGTCCAGGGCGGCGGCGGTGTCGGCGAGGGTCTGCTGCTCGTCGTAGGCGAGTTTGGCGACGACGTCGGCGATGGGGTCGTCGACCGCGATGTCGGTGGTGATGGCGGGTGCGCGGCCGGACTGCTGCTGGGCGGCGAGGCCGGCCAGGGCGAGCCGCAGGTCGCGGTAGCCCGGGTAGCCGAGCAGCCGGGCGGTGCGGACGACGGTGGCCTCGCTGGTGCCGGTGAGTTCGGCGAGGCCGGTGACCGTGAGCGCGGCGCAGCCGGCCGGGTCCTGGGCGACGGCCTCGGCGACGCGCTGCATGGAGCGGGTCATGGACGGGGCGAGCGCGCGCACCTTCGCGGCGAGGGCGCCGGGAGCGGGCGGCCGGCCACCGAGGCTTCCGGACGTGCCGAAAGTTTCCTTCGCTTCCCTGGTCACGGCTGAAAGATATTTTCGGCTCGTCCTCCGGTCAAGAGTGCGCACAATAGGGGCATGGACCCCATCAGCCCCCTGGAGCAGGCACTGCACGCCGCGCGCGCCCTCGTGCTGGCCGATCTCGTCGCGGGCGAGGTCGCCGAGGCGGACGTCGTCTCGCTCGTCGAGGACTCCGTCGCCCAGCGGCGCTGGTGGGTGGAGCAGTGGCCGGACGGCGCGCACTACGTTGCGGGCCTGGTCGCCCAGGACGTGCAGGACGCGCTGCTCGACCGGTACGGCCGCTGGCCGCTGTGCCCGGTGTGCGGCTCCGGCGACCCGCACGCGCTGGACGTCGAGCCGGAGCTGGGCCCGGACCCGCACTGGGTGTGCCACAAGGCGGGCGTGAAGGTCGCCGCGGTCGGCTCGCTCGGCCCCGCCCTGGGCGGGACACCCCCGTCGTGACGGTGTACATCGACCCGCCGACCTGGCCGGGCCACGGACGGCTCTGGTCCCACCTGATCAGCGACGTGTCGTTCGACGAACTGCACACCTTCGCCGCCGGGCTCGGCGTGCCCCGCAAGGCCTTCGAACGCGACCACTACGACATCCCGGCGCACCGCTACACCGACGCGGTGCGCGCCGGCGCCGTGGAGGTCACCAGCCGCGAGGTGGTGCGGCTGCTGCACGGCGCCGGACTGCGCAGACGCAAGCGGCGCGCCGGATCCGGTCAGGCCCGCAGCTCGTAGGCCAGCAGTTCGCCCTCCGGTCCCACGTCCGCCACCTCCACCGGCCGGAACCCGGCCCGCGCCACGACCCGCTGGGACGGCACGTTCGCCCGCTCCACGGTGGCGAACAGCGACCGTACGTCCGGGCGGGCCAGCGCCCACGCGGCGAGCGCGCGCAGCGCCTCGGTGGCGTAGCCGTTGCCGCGCGCCGAGGGCGCCAGGTCGTAGCCGATCTCCGTGCGGCCGTCCTCCTCCGGCGGGCCGTGGAAGCCCATGCCGCCGACCGCCCGCTCGTCCTCCTTCCGGACCAGCACGAACAGCCCGAACTCCGGCCGGTGCACCCCCGTCTCGTACGCCTTGAGGGTCATCGCGGCGGCCTCCCGGGTGCCCTCGTACGGCCCGCCCTCGACCCAGTCGAAGCCGCCGTCGCCACCGGCGGCGAGGTCGGCGGCCGCCGCCGGGGTGACGCCCTCCAAGGTGAGGCGCCCGGCGGGGAGCACGAGGTTGTTGCTCCACAGCCAGTCGGCGACCGGTTCACGGCCGGGCAGGCCGGCGCGGCCGGTGGCCCACAGCAGGGTCGGCCAGGGGGCGGGACCGGGCCGGACCTCGGGGAAGATCCGCATGAGGGCGAACTCGGCCAGTTCGCCGGGCGGTTCGTAGGGCAGCCCCAGGCCCTCGGCGATGTCGTGCGTGTGCAGCAGCACCTCCGCCACGCCCATCGCGGCGAAGCCCTCCCGGTTGGCGCTGCGGTGCGGGAACGGGTGGAAGGCGCGGACCCGGGGCGGGGTGGCGCGCAGGGCAGCGGTGAGCAGCGCGCCCACGGTCTCCAGTACGCCGATCAGCCCGGCGGGGTCCGTACCGTCGTCGACGACGAGGGTGCACGGCGCGTACGCGTCCATGTGCCGCCCCCGGCCCGCCAGTTGGCCCGCGTACCCGAACAGGGCCCGCGTCAGATGCTCGGCCGTCGCCCGGCAGCTCCACTCCAGCCGGCCCGCCGTGACGGCGTCCCAGTCCCGCTCCGCCCCCGTCCGCAGTACCCGGGCCGCGCCCGTCATCGCCTGCTCCACGGCCTCGGCGGCCCGTTTTGCACCCGTATCGGTCATGAGGGGAGGCTAGGGGAGCGGGGCTGCTCAGGACGACAGTATTTCCAGTTCCGAGGTCAGGTTGTAGCGGGCGGTCGCCTCCCAGTGCTCCGCCCCGTAAGGGGTGCGGAACAGCCTGGGCAGGGCCAGCAGTTCGCGCAGGATCGCGGCGCGGCCCGTGCGGAAGGCGTCGGACGGGACGAAGCCGTACTCCTCGCGGACGGCGACGGTGTAGGCGGCGTACACCGACGGCGGCGAGGCGAGGATCGCCAGGTCGGCGTCGCACAGCACGTGCCCGTTCGGGTCGTCGTCGGCGGTGGCGTGCCCGGCGGTGAGCCGCACCAGCCGGGCCACCTCGGCGGTCTTCTCCGGCGGCAGCCCGGCCTCGGGCAGCGCGCGTTCGGCGAGCCGCGCCGACCGCTCCTCGTTCTCGGACCGCTCGGGCAGGTAGACGGCGTCGTGGAACCAGGCGGCCAGCCGCACCACGTCGGGGTCGGCTGCGTACTCCTCCAGCGTGTCGACGTGGTCGAGCACCGCGGTGAGGTGGGCGAGCGTGTGGTACCGCCGCTGCGGCTCCTGCCAGCGGGCCAGCAGGTTCTCGGCGTACGGCAGCGGATCCGGACCCTCGCCCGGGTGGCGGGCGCGCTCCAGGGAACGGGTGAAGCGGGCACGCAGCTCGTCGGGATCGATGTCGACCATGGCGGCATTCTCCCGCGAAACGGGGGGTGTGCCCCTAGCGTGGGCTGCATGACTACTCCTGCCGATGTGCAAGAAGAACGGGACCCCGAGCTGCCGGGGAGGCTGCTGACGATCGAGCGGGACGCGCTGGTGCCGTTGCTGCGGGGGCGGCCGGACGCCGACTTCGCGCTGCCGGCCGCCGCGTGTCCCGGCTGGACGGTGCGGGATGTGCTCGCGCACTGTTCGGCCGCGTTGATGCGAGTGGTGGAGAACCGTTTCGAGGAGGGGGTGTTCTCGCCCGAGGCCAACGACCGGGACATCGCCGAGCGGGCCGACTGGACGAACGCGCGGGTCGTGGACGAGCTGGAGCGCGGGATGACCGAGGCCGGCCCGGTGATCGCCAAGGCGGGCGGGGTGCTGGACGCCGTCGCGCTGGGCGAGTGGGTGCACGCCGGCGACGTACGGGAGGCGTTCGGGGAGCCCGGCGCGTACGCCGGGGCGGGACTGCCGGACGCCCTCGACCTGCTGGCCTGGATCACCCGCGAGCGCGGGCACGTCCCGCTCCACGCCGACCTGGACGACCGGGACGAGCCGCTGCGGCTCGGCGACGGGAGCGGCGCCCGGCCGCCGGCCCGTTTCATCGGCGCCGGACCGACCCTCGTACGCCTCTACTCGGGACGCTCCACGGCCGGAGCGGAGTACGAGCTCGCGGGGGTGGAGGCGGGCGAGCTGAACATCTTCGGATGAGGAGGCCGGACCTCTTCGGGTGAGGGCGGCCCGGACAGGCGTAGTCTTTGATTGGACTAGACCTGTAGAGCCGCACACTCGCCGACGACGAATGGGGTCCCATGAGCAAGCGTGCAGTCCTGGAGGTGATCGCCCTCGACCCCGAGGACGCGATCGCCGCCCAGGCCGGAGGCGCGGACCGCCTCGAGCTGGTCACCGACATGGCCGCCGACGGACTCACCCCGTCGACCGCCGGGTTCACCGGGATCCGCGCCGCGGTCGACATCCCGCTGCGCGTGATGCTGCGGCTCGCCGACGGGTTCTCGGCCGGAGGCGCCGACGGGATCGACCGGCTCGTCGGCGTCGCCCGGGAACTGCGCGACGCCGGGGCCGACCAGTTCGTGCTCGGCTTCCTCGACCCGCACGGCGGGGTCGACGTGCCCGCCGTGGAACGGATCGTCGCCGCGCTGGACGGCTGCCCCTGGACCTTCCACCGGGCCATAGACCGGGCCGCCGACCGCGACGCCCTGCGCAAGCAGCTCGACGGCCTGCCCGGACTGGACACCTATCTCACCGCCGGCTCACCCGCCGGCGTCGACGACGGCCTGCCCACCCTGCTCACCGAGGCGGCACGGTACCGGGAGCCCGGGTACGAGCCGCAGATCCTGGTCGGCGGCGGACTGCGCCTGGACCACGTGCCGCGCCTGCTGGCCGCCGGGATCGACGGCTTCCACATCGGCGGCGCGGCCCGCCCGCAGGGCTGGGACGGGCCGGTGTCCGCCGACGCGGTCGCGGAGTGGCGGAAGGTGCTCGACGAGGGGTGACCCCCCTTCGGGGTCCTGTTCGGGGTCCTATTCGGGGTCCCGGTCGGGGTCCTGTTCGGGGTCCTGGGCGAGCTGCGGCGGCAGGGCGGCCGCGTGCGTCACCGTCAGGCCCGACACCGCCCGGGTCAGCGCCACGTACAGGCGGCGCAGGCCGGTGCGCTCGTCGGGTTCGCCGTCGACCACCGCTTGCGGCTCGTCCAGCACCACGTAGTCGTACTCCAGACCCTTCGCGAGCGAGGCCGGGACCAGCGTCAGCCGGGTCTCCAGGGTGGTCTCCTCACCCGGGGCCAGGAACGGGATCCCGGCCTCCGTCAGCGCCTCCGCGAGCGCCGGGATCCGCGCGTCGGCGGCGATCAGGCCGATCGAGCCCTCGTTGCGCAGCGACTCCTCGCAGGCCGTCACCACATCGCCGTTCCCGGACACCGCCCGCACCTCGAAGGAGCCCGGGTTCTCACGGATCGACGCGACCGGCGTGAGACCCGGCGCGATGTGCGGCAGCAGCCGGGACGCGTACGTGATCACGTCCGTCGGCACGCGGAAACCGGCCGTCAGCTCCTCGATCACCGCGTCCGCCTTGCCCAGGTGCGTCAGCGCCTCCTGCCAGCTGCGCGTCGCCCACGGCGTGGTGCCCTGCGCCAGGTCGCCGAGCACGGTCGCGCTGCCGGTCGTGCAGCGGCGCCCCACCGCCCGGTACTGCATCGGGGACAGGTCCTGCGCCTCGTCCAGCACCACATGCCCCAGCGAGTGCGTGCGCTCCACGATGTCCGCCGCCTCGTCGATCAGCACCGCGTCCGCCGCCGACCACTTCGCCGACTTCACCGACCGGGCCGGCTTCGCCCACAGGATCGTCTTCTGCTCGTCCTCGGAGAGGATCCCGTCCGCGTGCGCCGCGAGGAAGTCCGCGTCCGCCAGCAGTCGCAGCACCAGCTTCGCCGGGTCCACCGCGGGCCAGATCGTCTTCACCGCCGCCTTCACCGCGCTGTTGCGGGCCACCGCGTCCTGCACCCGGTCGTCCGGGGCCTCGCCCGCGCGTTCCATCTGCACCAGCACCGCGTGCGCGATCCGCTGCGGCAGGGCCTCGCGGGCGGCGCCGTAGCGGATGTCCCGGTCCAGCAACTCGCGGACTATGTCCTCCAGTTCGTACGCCGGGACCCGCCACCGCCGCGAACCGCGCACCACCACGACCGGCTCGGTGGGCATCGTCACGTGCGAGTAGACGGCCCGGCGCAGCACCTCCGCCATCCGCGCGTCGCCCTTGACGACGGCCGCCGCCGCCTCGTCCGTGCCGCGCACCTCCACGTGCGCCACCAGGTCGTCCACGGTCGCCTGCCGCACCGTCAACTCGCCCAGCGCGGGCAGCACCTGCTCGATGTAGTGCAGGAAGGAGCGGTTCGGCCCGATGACGAGGGTGCCGGTGCGGGCCAGCCGCTCGCGGTGGGCGTAGAGGAGGTAGGCCACCCGGTGCAGGCCGACGGCGGTCTTCCCGGTGCCGGGGCCGCCCTGCACGCACACAGACCCGCCCAGCCCCGAACGCACGATCTCGTCCTGCTCCGGCTGGATGGTCGCGACGATGTCCCGCATCGGCCCCACACGCGGCCGCTCGATCTCCTGCTGGAGCAGCTTGCTGGTGCGCGCCGCCTCCGCCGGGTCCGACAGGTGCTCGTCCTCGTACGCGGTCAGCTCGCCGCCGGTGTAGCCGAACCGGCGGCGCAGCCCGACGTCCATCGGGTCCTTCTTCGACGCCCGGTAGAACGGCTGCGACACCGGCGCCCGCCAGTCGATCACCATCGGGTCGCCGTCGGCGTCGTGCACGTGCCGCCGCCCGATGTGCAGTGTTTGATATGCGGCCTCCGGCCGCGGGCGCTCGCCCTCCGCGCCCTCCGCCTGGTCCGCCCCCGGCGCGTGCAGATAGTCCAGGCGGCCGAAGAACAGCGGGGTGTCGCTGAGGTCGGCGAGCGCCTTGATCCGCTCGTCGATCTGGCGTTCCAGGATCTGCGCGTTCACCCAGTTCGCGGTGACGTCGCTGATGTCCAGCGCCTCCACGTCCTCACGCATCGCCCGCAGCGCGGCACGGGACGCGGCGAGGTGGGAGCGCTCGCGGGACAGGGGGTCGGCGGGGGCCGCGGGGTCGGCGGTGGACAAGGGGGTGCCTCCGTAGGGACCTGCACGTGTGGGTGGCTGCGGAATGCCGACCGGTTTCCGTCCGGGCGGCGGCGCTCCATGCGGAGGCGGGCAAGAGCGGAGATTTTAGAGGAGCGGGGGGAGGCCGGGCCAACGGTTTTCCCTCTCACGGCGAGACACCCCCCAGGGGGCGTCTCGCCGATCATGCCGGGCTCGCGGCGCCTGGCACCGCGCCTCGCCGCGTTGTCGTCGGTCCCCGATGCGCCGCATCGGCTCCCTCCTCCGCCTTGCGATGCACGGCACCAGACGCCGCTCCCTGATCCGGCCTGATCGACGAGACACCCCCTAGGGGGCGAAGGGGACCGGAGACCGATGCGGCGCTTATGTCCGCAAAAGCACCATGGAGACATGAGTGCAGCAGCCATCACCCCAGCTTCGGCCTCCGTCCGGCCGCCCTCCGGCGCCACCGCCGTCGTCGACCACCACCGGCACCGGTTCGGCGACGCGCTGCGGGCCGTGAAGGTGTTCGCGGGTGCCGCCTTCGACGTGATCATCCTCGGCGAGTACGGCGAGGAGGCGGGCGTCCGGCGCAAGTGACGGTCTAGGGTCACCGGGTGACCCGCCGTGCACGTTCCGTAAAACCCTGTCTCTTCCTCGCGGTCTCCCTCACGGCCTTCGCCGTGCTGTGCGTGGCCCAGCACGTCCCGATGGCGGACGCGCTGGTCTACCAGGCGGAGGGCGAGGCGGTCCTCGACGGCCGTGACCTGTACGGCTTCACGGTCACCGAGTGGCATCTCCCGGCCACCTACCCGCCCTTCGCCGCCCTTCTCTTCACCCCCACCGCGTGGCTCCCCGCGAGCGCCCTCAAGGCGGCCTTCCTGGGGGCCAACACCGTCCTCCTCTTCTGCCTGGTCCACCTCTCCGCCCGCCTCGCGGGCCTGTCCCTGCGCCCGCCCGCCCTCTGCGCCGCGACAGCCCTCGCGCTCTGGCTGGAACCCGTCTTCCAGACCTTGCTGTTCGGCCAGATCAACCTCGTCCTCGCCTGCCTGGTCCTGTGGGACCTGACCCGCCCGGACGGCGCCCGCGGCAAGGGCGTGGCGGTCGGCGTCGCGGCCGGGATCAAACTGACACCGGCCGTCTTCATCGCGTACCTGCTGCTCACCGGCCGCCGACGCGAGGCGGCACTGGCGACGGCGGCCCTCACCGGAACCGCCCTCCTGGGCGCCCTGGTGCTCCCCGCCGCCAGCGCCGACTTCTGGCTGCGCCGCCTCTACGAGACCGGCCGCGTCGGCAAACCGTGGATCGTCGACAACCAGTCCCTCCAGGGCCTGGTCGCCCGGATGCTCGGCGAGACCGCCCCCGGCCCGGCCTGGTGGCTGCCCGCACTGCTCACGGCGGCCGGCGGGCTGTGGCTGGCCGCGCAGGCGTCCGACGACCGCCACGGCATCCTCCTGACCGCCGTCACCGCCCTGCTCGTCTCCCCGATCAGCTGGTCCCACCACTGGGTGTGGTGCGTCCCGCTGATCGCGGTCCTCGTAGCGCGGGGCCACGTCCGCCTGGCGGCGCTGACCACCGCCGCCTTCACCGCCCGCACCATGTGGCTCCTCCCCCACACGGGCGACCTGGACCTCCACCTCCCCTGGTGGCAGCAGCCCCTGGCATCGCCGTACCCACTGCTCGGGCTGGCCCTGCTGGTGGCGCTGCGGCCTCAGCTCTCCGCCAGCAGCTCGTCCGCGTCGACGATCCGGTACGCGTAACCCTGTTCCGCGAGGAACCGCTGGCGGTGGGCGGCGAAGTCCTGGTCGATGGTGTCGCGGGCGACGACGGAGTAGAAGTGCGCCTGGTGGCCGTCCGCCTTGGGGCGCAGGACCCGGCCGAGGCGCTGGGCCTCCTCCTGGCGGGAGCCGAAAGTGCCGGAGACCTGGATGGCGACCGTCGCCTCGGGCAGGTCGATGGAGAAGTTGGCGACCTTCGACACCACCAGGACGCTGATCTCGCCCTGCCGGAACGCGTCGAACAGCTTCTCGCGCTGGGCGTTGGTCGTCTCACCCTTGATCACGGGCGCGCCGAGGTGTTCACCCAGCTCGTCGAGCTGGTCGATGTACTGGCCGATGACCAGGATCTGCTGGCCCGCGAAGCGCCGGACGATCGACTCCGTGACCTTCCGCTTGGTGTCCGTGGTCGCGCAGAACCGGTACTTCTCCTCCGCCTCGGCCGTCGCGTAGGCCAGCCGCTCGGCGTCGGTCAGGTTCACCCGGACCTCGACGCAGTCCGCCGGCGCGATGTACCCCTGCGCTTCGATCTCCTTCCACGGCGCGTCGAACCGCTTGGGGCCGATCAGTGAGAAGACGTCGGACTCCCGGCCGTCCTCACGGACCAGCGTCGCCGTCAGACCCAGACGGCGGCGCGCCTGGAGGTCGGCGGTGAACTTGAAGACCGGCGCGGGCAGCAGGTGCACCTCGTCGTAGACGATCAGACCCCAGTCCCGGGAGTCGAACAGCTCCAGGTGCGGGTAGACGCCCTTCCGCCTGGTCGTCAGCACCTGGTACGTGGCGATGGTGACCGGCCGGATCTCCTTGCGCGTACCGCTGTACTCGCCGATCTCGTCCTCGGTCAGCGAGGTGCGCTTCACCAGCTCGTGCTTCCACTGCCGCGCGGAGACGGTGTTGGTGACGAGGATCAGCGTGGTCGACTTGGCCTCGGCCATCGCCCCGGCCCCGACCAGCGTCTTCCCGGCACCACAGGGCAGCACGACGACACCGGACCCGCCGTGCCAGAAGTTCTCCACCGCCTGCTTCTGGTAGGGCCGCAGCGCCCAGCCGTCCTCGGCGAGATCGATCGGGTGCGCCTCGCCGTCCACGTACCCGGCGAGGTCCTCCGCCGGCCAGCCCAGCTTCAGCAGCACCTGCTTGATCTGCCCGCGCTCGGAGGGGTGCACGGCCACCGTGTCCGGGTCGATCCGGGTGCCGACCAGCGGCGCGATCCGCTTGGAGCGCAGCACCTCCTCCAGCACCGGACGGTCCGTGGTGGTCAGCACCAGGCCGTGCGCGGGGTGCTTGACCAGGGACAGCCGGCCGTAGCGGTCCATCGTCTCGGCGATGTCGACGAGCAGGGCGTGCGGCACGGGGTAGCGGCTGTACTCGACGAGCGCGTCCACCACCTGCTCGGCGTCGTGCCCGGCGGCGCGCGCGTTCCACAGGCCGAGCGGGGTCACCCGGTAGGTGTGGATGTGCTCCGGCGCCCGCTCCAGCTCCGCGAAGGGCGCGATGGCCCGACGGCAGTCGTCGGCCCGCTCGTGGTCGACTTCCAGGAGCAGGGTCTTGTCGGACTGGACGATGAGTGGACCGTTCACGTGCGTACTTCCCTTCCGCGCGGCCAAACGTCCAGTGTGCCTGATTCACCCGGGTCGTCGGCTCGTCCTGTCGTCGGCTGTTCCTACAGGATGTCTATTCAGTCCTGCGGGTGGCAGCGTGCGGCCGTACGGCGGGCCCCTGCGAAGAATGGCGCATCGTGCAGTCCATGACACGTACGCCGCCCCCGCCGACCGCCACCCTCGGGTACGCCCTGTTCGCCACCCGCTGGCTCCAGGCCCCGCTCTACTTCGGTCTGGTCGTCGTCCAGGGCGTGTACGTCTACAAGTTCTTCAACGAGCTGTGGACGTTAATCGTGAGATGCGTGGCCGGCCGGGCCGACGAGACGTACGTGATGCTCGCGGTGCTGAAGCTGGTCGACGTCGTGATGATCGCCAACCTGCTGATCATGGTGATCGTCGGCGGCTACGAGACCTTCGTCTCCAGGATCGACCTCCAGGGCCACCGCGACCAGCCGGAATGGCTCTCGCACGTCAACCCCAACGTGCTGAAGGTCAAGCTGGCCACCGCCATCGTGGGCATCTCGTCCGTGCACCTGCTGCAGATGTTCGTGGACGTGGAGCACACCCCCCAGCACTCGCTGCTGTGGGGCACGCTGATCCACATGGCGTTCATCGTCTCCGCCGCGATCCTGGCGTACATGTCGGGGGAGATGGTCGCCCGCTCCGAGCACCACCCCAAGGAGCACGGCCGGCGGACGGGCGAGCCCGAACCGTCCGCCGGGCCCGAGCCGTCCACCACCCCCCTGCCCGTCACCCCTCTGCCCGCCACCCCCCTGCCCATCCCCGCCCAGCCCGGCCCGCTCGAGCGCGAGGCGCACGCCGAGGACCGCGTCCGGGCCGCCGGGTTCCCCGCCCGCAAGCAGCTGGAGGACTTCGACGCGGAGTACCCGCGCGCCTTCGACCGGGACACGGTGGCCCGGCTCGGCAAGCTGGACTTCGTCGCCGCCCGCCGCAACGTGCTGTTCACCGGCGCCCCCGGCACCGGCAAGACCCATCTCGCGATCGGGCTCGGGCTGCGCGCCTGCCAGGCCGGGCACCGGGTGCTGTTCGCGACCGCCGTGGAGTGGGCCGCCCGGCTGGCGCGGGCCGACGCGGCGGGCCGGCTCTCCGAGGAACTGGCCGGCCTCGACGACAGCGCCCTGCTGATCGTCGACGAGGTCGGCTACGTGCCCTTCGACACGGAGGCGGCCAGGCTGCTGTTCCGGCTGGTCGCGCACCGCTACGAACGCGGCTCGGTGATCGTGACCAGCGACCGTCCGCTGGAGCGCTGGCACGAGGTGTTCGACGGCCCGGCCGTCCTCGCGATGGTGGACCGCCTGACCCACCACGCGGAGACCGTACGGCTCGAAGGCGACAGCTACCGCAAGCGCCGGACTACTTCAGCGTGGGCAGAGCCAGCGTGTTGATCAGCGGCCCCTCGATGGTCACCCCTTCCGTGATCAGGGGCTCCGAGGCGATCGCGGGCAGCGGCAGCGGCAGCGGCGCGGCCGAGGGGGCCGCTGAGGCCTGCGGGGCCAGCGCGCCGACGACCAGCGCGGCCGCCGAGATCAGGGCGGCCAGCGAGACCGCGATGGCGGTGGAACGGGTGTGACAGGAGTGGTCGGGGAGTCTCGAACGCATGGGACCTCAGGGCCTTTCAGCGAAATGAGGGGGGCGTCGGGGGCGAACGGCGGGCCGGTCCCGGGGACTCGTGGGACCGGCCCTGGGCGCGTGGGACGGCGTTTCGGACCTGTCAGACCTGCGGTGTCTCGATGACCAGTCCGGCGACGTCGATGCTGATGGCGGCGGCCTGAGTGGTCAGGGCGCCGAACATGAGGGCGGCGGCGGACAGGACGGCGGCCACACGACGGGCTGCGCGCATGGAGGGACTTCCTTTCGGTTGTGCTCGTCCGAACCGCCCGCCGGGCGGCTCGGGGCTTCATCAGGACAACCGGTGGCTGCCCGGCGCCCCGCACCGGAATGCGACAGGCCCGGGAAGCTCCCTCATGGGTGGGAAGTGTCCGGCGTGGCGTGCATGAACGCGGACGTACACCCGCACGGGTGACCGTCAGACGTCGTCGTCCGCCAGCTCCGCCACCCCCGTGATCCGGTGCAGGGCGAAGGTGCGGACCTCGTCCGCGGTGTGGTCGTACGCCGTCACGAAGCCGCCCTCGACCCGCACCGGGCCGATCACCCGCTGGCTGGCGGCACCCTCCGCGTTCACGTAGCCGATCCACAGGGCCTGCCCGGTGAGGACGGCGGCCTGCACGGTCGCGAGGGTCTCGGCGGAACTCGTGCGCGGCAGTTCACCGCCGGTGACGGGCGCGGCGGCGGCGCCCGGGTTCGGCTTGCGCGGGGCGGTGGCGGCCAGGTCGCCCGCCCTGATCGCCCGGATAGCCGCCGTGAGCAGCGTCGCGTCGGGCGCCGGGGGACCGTCCGGCACCGGCTCCGGAGCGGTGCGCGGCGGGGTGCGGTGGGCGTGCGCGCGGGTGATCAGCACGTCGCCCTCGGCGGACTCGGCGGCCGGCGCGAAACCCATCGCGCGCAGCCCCTCCAGCAGCGCCGCCGGGTCGGCCTGCGCGGCCAGCACGGTCGGCGCCAGCCGGCGCAGCCGCAGCCCCGCCGACCGCTTGTCGGCGAGGATCTCGCTGAGCAGCGCGTCGTCATCGCAGCGGACGTACGCCGCGGCGGCGCCGACCCGCAGGTGGCCGTGCCTGCGGGCCACGTCGTCGATCAGGTAGGCGAGCGGCTGCGGCACCGGCGTACGGGAGTGCTCGGCGAGGAAGGCGTGCAGGTCGGCGGCGGCCCGGCCGGCGTCCAGGGCCCGGCGTACCGAGGCGGGCGTGAAGCGGTAGACGGTCGCCCCGCCCTTGGACTCCACCTCGGCGAGCACACCCAGCGTCTCCGCCAGCGGCCGCTGGAGCGGCCCCGGCGCCACCGCCGTCAGGTCGGCCTGGAGCAGCACGTGGTCCAGCGGCTCGGGCAGCAGCGGGCCGAGCAGCCGGACGGCGGCCGCGGTGGCCGTGGCCTGCTCGGCGGGAGAGAGGGCGGCGAGGACCGGGGCGGGGTGGCGGTGGTGATGGTGCACGGGCAGCTTGTCGCCCGGACCCTCCGGTTCACCGGCGGGGGCGGGCTCCGGCGCCGGTGCCCCCAGCAGGGCCCGCCCGTGCCCGGACAGCGCACCGCGCCCGGTCACACCCAGCAGCTCCGCCTCCGACAGCGCCCACCGGGCGAGCCGCCCGCGCAGATCGTCCTCGGTGCCCCGGCCGCCGCGCGCGGGCCGCTCCCAGTGCAGCCTGGCCAGCACCGACTCGGGGTCGGGGGCCGCGCCCTCCGGCAGCCCGGCGAGCAGGGCGAGCACCCGGTGCCGTACCTCCGGGGCCGCCGAGCGGTCGAGACCCGGGCCCAGCGCCGACAACGTACGGTCCTTGGCGTCCCGCCCGCCGACCAGCCCGGCGGTGCGGGTGGCCGCCAGCCACGCCTCGGCGAGCAGGCCCCAGCGTTCGGCGGCGGGCCGCTCCAGCCACTCGTCGTAGACGGGCGTGGCGGCGTACCGCTCGTCGGCCTCGCCGTCGGAGGCGATCAGCCCGGCGGCGTAGGCCAGCTCCACCCAGAACGCGGCGACCGGCTCCGAGACGTCCAGGGCGACGGCGGTCCGCTTGAGGTCCCGCACGCTCAGCCCGCCGGCCCGCAGCACGGCCGGGCCGCCCTCGTCCCACTCCTTCATCAGCTCCTCGACAGTCGCCAGCGCCGACAGCGCCTGCCCGGCCGCCGTCGCGTCCACAACCTGTGGACGGTGCGCGGCCGCCGCCTCCACGGCCGGCGGCACCGGCTCCGGCGCCCGGTGCGCGCGGCCCGCCCGCAGATGCAGCGCCACCTCACGCGGCAGCACCACCGTGCCGGGCGCGGTCGGCAGCAGCAGCCCGCGGTCCAGCAGCCACCGCAGCCGGGGCGCCGGATCCGCCGTGACCTGCCCGTACGGCGGGCCCCACGTCAGCCGCTCCAGCACCTGCAGCGACTCCTCGGGCGCCTTGGCGAGCAGCGCCCGCATCCGGGCACGGTCGCGGAACAGCCCGGTCAGCGAGGCCGCCGCGGACACCGAGTCGTGGGTGGACGGCAGCCCGGCCGTCGCCACCAGCTCCTGGATCCGCCCCGGCGACATACCCGCCGTCGCCTCCTGCACCGTAGGCCCGAGACCGGTCGGCGACGGGTGCTGCGGGCTCGGCGCGAGGAGTTCACGGGCGGTGCGCACCAGCCGCAGCCGGTCGTCGCCACCCCACACCAGCGCCTGCTCGCGCAGCACGCCCAGCGCGCGCGGCAGCGCCGCCGCCACCGGCGGATCACCGCCGTCGCCCGCCATCAGGCCGAGCAGCTCCTCGTACGACGCCGGATCCGAGGCCACGGCCAGCGCCTGCGCCGTCTGCAGCGTGAACCGGTCCAGCCGCTCCAGCGCGCGCACCACCGAGGCGCGGGTCCCCGCGCGGGTGGCGAGCTGCGTCAGATCCGTCGGCACGGGGGTGATGAGGTCCGGCCGGCTGCGCAGAAGCGCGGCAAGGGAGGCGTCGTCCCGGGCGCGGAGCGCTTCCGCGAGGGACCGGGGGGCCGCGGGCTTCTCCTCGGTGCTCATCCGGTCAACGTTAGCGGGTGGCGGCACGCGGCAGCAGGCCCGCGCAAGGGCCGGAGGGGCGAACGGAACGTTTCCCAGATGGCGCCCGGATGAATTCCGCGCGGACGATTCCGGCACCCCTGGCAACCCTCCGCCCGCACTGGTCACCCTGAGGCTCCCCCGTCAACCGGGCGCTGACTTCAGGGAGTTCGACGGTGAGTCTCGGCATCGATTGGGACCTCGACACGATCATCGCGATCCTCAGCATCGTGGTGCCCCTCGCCGCGTTCGGGTGGGAGTTCGGGGTCGTCGGACGCAAGCGGCTCGGCTACCGCGTGCAGATGGACACGCTGGCCACGGACACCGCCCACTCCCCGTACGCCGGAGTGCTGCGCGAACTCCACGACGACCACGGCAGCACCCTCACCAACCCGTCGTTCGTCCTGCTGCGGATCGAGAACGCCGGCTGGCAGCCCATCGTCGAGGGCGACTACCTCACCTCCGAGTCCGACAAGACCGGCATCCGCGTCACCTTCCAGTACCGCCGGGTCGCGGGCGCCGTCGTCACCGAGCCCAGCCAGCCCGAGCTGCGGGACTTCTTCACCGAGGAGGTCGGCGGCTTCGGCTACGGCGAGGAGAACGGCGCCGGACTCATCCGGCTGCCCAAGGTCAAACTCAACCGCCGCGCCCACTACAAGGTGCTCGCCGTCCTGGAGAGCACCTCCGGCGACCAGCGGGAGGACTTCCCCGACCCGGTGTTCCGCGCCGACGTCAGCGGCGGCAACGGACGCGGCCTGCTCGCCCGGTTCGTCAAGTTCAAGATGTCCAAGACGGAGAGCCACCGGTTCGCGTCGAGGCCCGGCTGGGTGTTCGTCACCCTGCTGGCGCTGGGCGTCCTGATCCAGGCGGCCACCCTGACCTTCGCCCCCGAACCCGCCCCCAGGGACTGCGTGGGCGGCACCCTGTACCTGCACGGCTCCACCGCGTTCGAGCCCGCCGTGCGCAAGGCCGCCGCCGCGTACACGGACCGCTGCCGGCGCGCCGAGGTCAGCATCCCGGTCACCGCGGACACCTTCGGCGGCAGCACCGAGGGCCTGAACGACCTGGAGCGGGTCGGCGAGGACGCCGGGATCGAGCCGGGCGAGGGGCTCGCCGACCACATCGCCTTCTCCGACGGCAAGGCCCTCGGCAACCACCCCCGCCTGCTCAGCCGCCCGCTCGCGTACCTGCCGTACACCCTGGTCGTCAACGCGGACGCGGACGTCGAGGACCTCACCCGCGAACAGATCCGCGACATCTACACCGGAAAGGTGAAGCGCTGGTCCGAGGTCGGCGGCGCGGACATCCCCGTCCACCTGGTGAACAGACACCGCGGCTCCGGCACCCGCACCGCCCTCGTCGAACGGGTCCTCGGCGGCAAGGAGCCGGTGGCGCCCACCGTCTCCGACTGCACCGCCCTCACCCCCGCCACCTGGGGCGCCTGCGAGGTGGGCAAGACCAGCACACTGGTGGACATGACCGCCGACATCCCCGGCGCCCTCGGCTACAGCGAGGTCAGCAGCGCGGAACGGGAGGACGGCGTGGTCCTGCTGCGCATCGACGGCCAGGAACCGACCCTCACCGGCGTGGAGCAGGGCGACTACCCGTACTGGGAGACCGAGTACGCCTACACCTACGGCCGCGCCCCCGACGGCTCCCTCGCCCAGGCGTTCCTCAGCTTCCTCACCGTGGAGGCCGGCCGCGAGACCCTCGGCCCGTACGCCCGGCTCTGCTCGGAGGTGGACAAGCCGGGCCTGTGCGAACCGACCTGACGTGCCGTCGCCCGCCCGGCCCTGCGCTAACGTCGTCCCCCGGGGAATCCGGCGGAATCCGGAACCCGGCAACCGGCACACCCGCCCCGGAGGGGACAGCGTGGGCATCGAGAGTGACAAGGTCGTCTACGAGTACCTGAGCCGCGTCGGCGACGTGGCGCAGCAGCGGCAGCTGCCCTCCGCGACCCGGATGCGGCTCGTCTCCCAGCTCCGGGACGAGATCGACCGGCGGCGGGCGAAGGCACCCGTGGACAGCCCCGCCGCGGTCCGCCGCATCATCGACCGCATCGGCAGCCCCGACGACGTGGTCAGCGCCGCGGGCGGCACGGGACCGCAGCACGCCGTCGCGGAGCCGCCGCCCGCGACCGTGCCGGTCCAGCGGGACCCGGAGCCCCCGGCCCCCCGCGAGCGCCGGCTCCCCAAGGGCCTGCGCCGGGTCGTCCCCCGCCCCCGCCCCGCCGAACCCCGGCCGGCCGACGACGCCCCCGCCCCGCCCCACCTCGCGGGCGCCCACGAACTCGGGGACAGCGCCGTCCAGCCCGACTGGTGGCGGGTGGAGGGCACACCCTTCGACGCCGGGGAGGCGGTGCCGGGCTTCGTCGGCGGCGTGGAGATCCCGGACCTGCTGAAGCCTCCGGTGAGGGAGAAGGAGAAGGAGCCAGGGGAGAAGGCGCGAGCGAGGGAGGCCGAGGAGGAGGCGGACGCGGAGGCGGAGGAGCCCCGGGAAGGCCGCCGCCGGTTCCTGCCGTCCCCGGGCACCTGGAGCAATCCGCTGCTCCTGTTCGCCGCCGCCCTCCTGGTCGCCGGCGCGGTCCTCCGCAACATCCTCGTCCTGGCCTTCGGCTGGCTCATCGTCTACATCTCCCGCCGCCTGACCCAGTTCGAGATCAAGTGGGCGGTCATGTTCCTCCCCGGCCTGGCGGTCGCGGGCGGCTTCACCTGGCTCTGGGGCCGCACGGAGGGCCGCTGGGGCGCCCCGATCGCCGAGGGCGAGATGAGCGCGGCGATCTCGGAGACCTGGCCGTGGGTGTTGCGGGGCGCGGCGCTGGCGTCGGCGGCGTTCCTGGTGTGGCGCTCGCAGAAAGACCGGTAGGAAAGACCGGTAGGGGATTCCGCCGGTGAGCCCGCGGGCCGCGCACCCCACCCCCGCCCGGCCACGACACGGCCCCGGCACAATGACCCACATGGCCTACACCGCGCGCACCCCCCTCACCGTCGGCTTCGACCTGGACATGACCCTGATCGACTCCCGCCCCGGCATCCACGCCTGCTACCAGGCCCTCGCCGAGCGCACGGGCACGTTCGTCGACGCCGACCTCGCGGTGACCCGCCTGGGCCCGCCGCTGACGGAGGAGCTGCGGAACTGGTTCCCGGAGGAGGACGTCCCGGCCGTCGCCGACCTGTACCGGTCGATGTATCCGGCGCACGCCATCACCGCCACCCCCGCCCTCCCCGGCGCCCGCGAGGCCATCGCCGCCGTACAGGCGTCCGGCGGCCGCGCGATCGTCGTCACGGCGAAGTACGAGCCGAACGCCAAGCTGCACCTGGAGCACCTCGGCCTGGAGCCGGACGTGCTGGTCGGCGACCTCTGGGCGGAGGCCAAGGCGGTGGCCCTGCGCGAGCACACCGCGGGCGTCTACGTCGGCGACCACACCGGCGACATCCGCGCCGCCCGCGCGGCGGACGCCCTTTCGGTGACGGTCGCCACCGGCCCGTTCGGCGCGGCGGAGCTGCGGGAGGCCGGCACGGACGCCGTCCTCGCCGACCTGACCGCGTTCCCGGAGTGGCTGGCCGCCTACCTGGACGGCGCCGACGCCCCGGAGCCCTCCCGCGCCTGACGGCGACCGGCCGCCACCGACTGGAGAACCCCGGCGCCGGCGATCAGAAATCCGACCCCCATGAGCATGCTCAGTGCGAACATGTACGTCGGAAACGGCGTCGTGCCGAGGAACAGCGGGGCCACCGTGACCAGCGTGGCCACGGCACCGAGGAAGAACACGACGGCCCCGGCACGGACCAGCCGGTCACCGGGCGCTGCGGAATTCGCTTGGGTTTTGTCACGCACCGGACCAGGGTAGTTCCCAGCGCGAGGGAACAACCGGGCGACGTCTTGTCAGCTGCCCCGGGACCATTAGCCTTGGTACCGGCGGGTCAGTGGCGACCCGCTCTAGTGCTATCAAGAGCCGTTTCCGAAGCAGTTTTCCGACGAGTACGAGGACGAGGACAGACGTGCCTACCGGCAAGGTCAAGTGGTTCAACAGCGAGAAGGGCTTCGGCTTTCTCTCCCGCGACGACGGCGGTGACGTCTTCGTCCATTCCTCGGTTCTCCCCAACGGAGTGGAGACGCTCAAGCCGGGCCAGCGCGTGGAATTCGGCGTCGTGGCCGGTCAGCGCGGCGACCAGGCCTTGTCGGTGACCCTGCTGGACCCGACCCCGTCGGTGGCCGCCGCGCAGCGCAAGAAGCCGGACGAGCTCGCTTCGATCGTCCAGGACCTGACGACCCTCCTCGAGAACATCACCCCGATGCTGGAGAAGGGCCGCTACCCGGACAAGACCTCCGGCAAGAAGATCGCCGGCCTGCTCCGCGCGGTGGCGGACCAGCTCGACGTGTGAGAAGCCGCTGGAGCCGTCACGGGAAATCCAGCGCATCCGGGCCGAGGGGCGGCAGCAGCCCCTCGGCCGCCGCGCGGGTGAGGAGCCCCCGCACCGCGGCGTAGCCGTCCTCGCCGAGGCCGGCGGTGAACTCGTTGACGTACAGCCCGATGTGCTGGTCGGCGACCGCCGGGTCCATCTCCTGGGCGTGCTCCATGACGTACGGGCGGGACACCTCCGGGTCGTCCCAGGCCGCCCGTACGGACGTACGGATCGAGTCGGCGAGCAGGCGCAACATATCCGCGCCCAGCGACCGCTTGGCGATGATCGCGCCCAGCGGGATCGGCAGCCCGGTGGTGCTCTCCCAGTGCTCGCCCATGTCGGCGAGCTTGTGCAGCCCGTAGTTCCGGTACGTGAACCGGGCCTCGTGGATGACGAGTCCGGCGTCCACCTTGCCGTCCCGCACGGCCGGCATGATCTCGTGGAACGGCATCACCACGATCTCCCCGACCCCGCCGGGCACTGTGTCGGCCGCCCACAGCCGGAACAGCAGGTACGCCGTCGACTTCTCGCTCGGCACGGCGACCGTACGCCCCGTCAGGTCGACGTCCGCCTCCCGCGTGAGCACCAGCGGCCCGCAGCCCCGCCCCAGCGCGCCGCCGCACGGCAGCAGCGTGTACTCGCCGAGGACGTACGGAAGCACCGCGTACGACACCTTCAGCACGTCGAACTCGCCGCGCTCGGCCATGCCGTTGGTGACGTCGATGTCGGCGAAGGTCACGTCCAGCGCGGGGGCGCCGGGGACGCGGCCGTGAGCCAGGGCGTCGAAGACGAACGTGTCGTTCGGGCAGGGGGAGTACGCGATGCGCAGCTTCTCACCGGTCATGTGAGGTCCAACCTTCCAGTACGGGTGCCAGCTTCCCGAAAGCCTCCGCCAGCGCGTCCAGCGCCTCCCCGATCCGCCAGGCGCCGCGGTCACGCGGCCCCACCGGGTTGGAGACGGCCCGCAGCTCCAGCACGGGCACCCCGTGGACGGCGGCGGCCTCGGCGACCCCGAAACCCTCCATCGCCTCGGCGAGGGCCCGCGGATGCCGGGCGCGCAGGGCCGCGGCGCGGTCGGCGGTGCCGGTGACCGTGGAGACGGTGAGGACGGTGCCCGCGCGGGCCCCGGTGGCCGCTGTGACGTCCCGTACGAGCGTTTCCGGGGGACGGTGGGTGACGGTGCCGAAACCCAGCTCGGTGACCGGCAGGAAACCGTCGGCGGTCTCCGCGCCCAGATCGGCCGCGGTGATCTCGTCGGCGACGACCAGCGAGCCGACGGGCGCCTCGGGGGCGAAGCCGCCGCCGATGCCGGCGGAGACGACCAGCCCGAAGGGGCGGCCGTCACGGGCGGCCCCGGTCAGCGCGGTCGCGGTGCCGGCGGCGGCACGGGCGGGACCGACCCCGACCGCGAGGACCTGACCGGTGTATCCGGTGTATCCGGCAGATCCGGTCGATCCGGCAGACCCGGGAGATCCGGTGAAGGCCCGGGCCACCGCGTCCCGTTCGGCGGGGACGGCGGTGGCCACGAGGACACGCATGGGGCGGGACCCGGTCAGGAGGCCTGCTTCAGCTTGAACGTCCAGACGCCCTTGGCCGCCTTCTCGCCCTCCCGGATGGAGACCGTGTTGGTGGTGCCCTGGGTGCCGTACTGCATGTTGAAGAACACGCTGCCCGGGATGGTCCGGTAGGTGTTCTTGCTGTAGTCGGTCAGCTGCCGGCCGTTCACCAGGACCGTCCAGCCGTTGTCCGCGATCTCGGGGTCGACGCCCAGGCGGACCGTCTCGTCCTGGCCCAGCTCGATCGTCTTGACGTCGGTCTTGTCCGTGGTGCACTTCTCCAGCGACTTGCTGTCGAGGGCCTTGCCGTCGTTGTAGCAGACGGCCTCGGCGCTGACCGAGTTCGAACCGACGGTGATCGTCGACATCGGCGTCGGCTTGTCACAAGCCGACAGAACGAGCAGTCCGGCGGAAACGGCGCCGGCGGCGGCGACGGCGCGGCGGCGTCGCACAACGGATTGCAGCGTGGTCATGGCCGAAGGCTATCGGTCGCATAAGGATCACCGCCCGGGTGGGGTACGAGCCGTGGCGTGGGTTACGCCACTCGCGTGCGCGACCTCCCGCCCCGCCGTGCCGAGCGGAGCAGCCCGCGTACGCTCGTCACCCAGCCGACGGCCAGCACACCGGCACCGACCGCCAGGCCGAGCGAGCCGTTCAACGGCATCGCGATGCCGATCGCCCCGCCCAGCACCCACGACATCTGCAGCAGCGTCTCCGAGCGGGCGAACGCCGACGTGCGCACCTGCTCCGGCACGTCCCGCTGGATCAGCGCGTCCAGCGACAGCTTGGCCAGCGCCTGCGCGAACCCGGCGACCGCGGCGAGAGCGGCCACCAGGAACGCGCTGAAGAACACCGCCGCGGTGATCGCCACACCCAGCTCCACCGCGACCACCGTGACGATGATGATCTCCGGCGCGCGGGCCCTCAGCGCCGCCCCCACCGCCGTACCGCAGGCGTTCCCGACGCCCGCCGCGACGGCCACCATGCCCAGCGACACCGCCGCGCTCTGCCCGCTCATCGGATGCTCGCGCAGCAGGAACGCCAGGAAGAAGATCAGGAACCCGGCCAGGCAGCGGATCGCGGCGTTCACGGTCAGGCCGTGGGTGACGGCGATGCCGACCGTCCGCAGCCCCGGCCGCTTGACCGGCTTGCGGTGCGGGCCGTGCAGATGGTCCGCGTCCGCCGCGAGCAGCGCGGTGTCCTCGCCCTTCGCCGAGTCGACCTTCGGCGGGAGCGAGAAGGAGAGGATCGTTCCGGCGACGAAGATCACAAAAGCGCCGTAGAGCGGCCAGCGCGGGCCCAGCGCCTGGAGCCCCGCCCCCACCGGAGCGGCCACGCCGGTGGCCAGCAGCCCGCCGAGGGTGACCCGGGAGTTCGCCTTCACCAGGGAGAACTGCGGCGGCAGCAGCCGCGGCACGACCGCGCTGCGGACCACGCCGTACGCCTTCGACGCGACCAGCACCCCCAGCGCCGCCGGGTACAGCTGGATACTGCCGGAGATCACCGCGCCCGACAGCACCAGCGCCAGCAGTGCCCGCGCCAGCATCGCGCACGCCATCGCGGCCCGGCGGCCGTGCGGGACCCGGTCCAGCAGCGGGCCGATCACCGGGGCGAGAAGCGTGAACGGGGCCATCGTGATCGCCAGGTACAGGGCGACCCGGCCGCGCGCCTCGTCGGTGGGCACCGAGAAGAACACCGTGGACGCCAGTGCGACGGTGATCATGACGTCGCCGGCGCCGTTCACCGCGTGCAGCTCGATCAGCTTGCCCAGCCCGGACTCGCCCGCCCCGTGCGCGTGGGTCGCCTTCCGGATACCGCGCGCGGTCCCCGTGAACGGAAAATGCAGGGCACGCCCCAGCGCACGCAGCGGGCCGCCCTTCCGGCCCGTTCCGTTGCGTCGGCTCGTCACTGCCACTCCGTCATAGTGCCCTGATATCGGTACGAGTAGCGGTCATTCGGCACGGATGGCGGCGCAGCGGAGGCCGGGGGAGGGGTGTGGGGAGAGGCCGGGGAGAGAGCTGGGAGAGGTCGAGCAGAGGAGCTGGGAGAGGCCGGGGAGCGGAGGCGGAGAGGAGCCAGAAGGAGCGGCGGTGTAGGCCCAGCGCACGCGAGCAGGTAGCGTGCGTAGCGCGCCGTGGCGAACGTTCTCGGCCGCGCGCCTCACCGGCATCCCTCAGAATGGATGGCGTAGGTGCGCCCGAGAGCGACAGGACACGGACGTCGACGCGGCCCCCAGGTCCGCTCCGTCCGTCGCCCCCACCGCCTGAAGGCAAGGCGCACCCGTAAGACGGCGTAGGAGAGAAGCGATACCTGTGAGCGCAGCGACAACGCGAAGCCGCACCCCCGACCGCCTGTGCGCCGAGGCCGTCGACCTCGCCCGGGCCGCCGCCGAGGAGGCGGCCGCGCCCGGCGTGGTCGGCGAGCACGCCGGGCTGGTCTCCGAGGGTGACCGCGTTGTCACGCACTTCTTCGAGTGCAAGGAGCTGGGCTACCGGGGCTGGCGCTGGGCCGTGACCGTGGCCCGCGCCTCCCGCGCCAAGATCGTCACCGTCGACGAGGCGGTGCTGCTCCCCGGCCCCGACGCGGTGCTCGCCCCCGAATGGGTGCCGTGGAGCGAACGCCTGCGCCCCGGCGACATGGGCCCCGGCGACCTCCTCCCCACCGACGCGGAGGACCTGCGCCTGGAACCCGGCTTCTCCGGCGAGGAGGAGCCCCCGCCGAACTCCGCCGTCTCCGCGGACATGGCGGAGCTGGCGGAGGCCGAGGACGCGGAGGTGACCGCCGGCACCCCGGCCCACCTCCCGCAGGCCCCGTCCCGCGGCTCCATCGCGGCGGTCGCCGAGGAACTCGGCATGCGCCGCGCCCGCGTCCTCTCCCGCTACGGCCTCCACGTCGCCGCCGACCGCTGGGAAGAGGGCTACGGCCCGAAGACCCCCATGGCCCAGGCGGCCCCCGCGTCCTGCGTCAGCTGCGGCTTCCTCGTCCCCATCGGCGGCTCCCTCGGCCAGGCCTTCGGCGTCTGCGCCAACGAGTTCTCCCCGGCCGACGGCCGAGTGGTCTCCCTCTCCTACGGCTGCGGCGGCCACTCGGAAGCAGCGGTCATGCCGAAGCCCCCGAGGCCCGCCCCACCGGTCATCGACGAAACCCGAGTCGACCCGTTCCCCCTGCGCCCGGCGCGCGACTCGGGCTCGGTACCGGAGATGTCGGACGAGGAGACAGCGGAGCTGGGTCACTCGTAACGGTGGCGGCGACGCTGCCGGGCGGGGGTCGGATGAAGTGGCCGCGAGGTGGCTGTTGGGGCCGCCCGCTTCTTGGTCAGTGTCGTGCTTCCGCGCCCCGAGTAAAGGGCGCTACGCCTACGGCTCCGCGTCGCCTTCGGCGATGGGCCTGCGGCCCACCCTTGACTCGGGCCGCTCCAGCCCGGGGAAGAAGCGAGCGGGCGGCCCGGAAAGACGGGGCCCAGGGAGATGCCCGTGCGTGTTGGCTGGGATGCGGGCCGGGGTCGGGGGCGCGTCGGCGCTGCAGGGGCACGCCGGGTGGGCTAAGCAGCCACCTGCGGGTGGGGGCTGGGGTACGCGTCAGCGCCTCGCCAGCACGCCGGGTGGGCTTAGCGGCTTTCCGCCGGTGGGAGGGGGTAGGGGCCGGGGTCCGGTGAGTGGATCTGGTCACCGGAGGGCGGGGCAGGGCAGGGCAGGGGGCAATCGGTACCTTTGGGCCACCCTGCCAGGGCCACCCCCTGCGGATACCGAAGGCCCCGCTCCTCACCCGGTGTCCCAAAGCTTCCCATCGCCGCCATCGGACACCGCCGACTGCGCAGAAAACGAGGGCCGACCAGCCCCACCCACCCCCACCACTCACGCACCGATAGCCGCTGAGCCGTCCCGGCGTGCCCCTGCGGCGCTGACGCGCTCCACGCCCGCCGGTCAACCGGCCGGCCCACGGCACCGGAAACCGACAGAGGGCCACCGTCTTTCCGGGCCGTCCGCTCGCTTCTCACCCGGGCTGGAGCGCCCTTTACTCGGGGCGCGGAAGCACGACACTGGCCAAGAAGCGGGCGGCCCCAACGGCCACGCATCGAGTGACCTCCGCGTAAACGGTCTGGGGCGTTCGCCGGCGGTTGCCGGCCTACGCGTCCCGGGGCCGGTCGCGGCCCTCGCTCGCGGTACCTTCGTCCTCTCGTCGAGGAGGAGAAGGCAACGTGAGCAAGTACGTGCGGCCGGCGGCCGAGGGGGCCGATCCGTTCGGGACGGGGCGGCTGCGGCGCGGGGTGTTGGACGCCTGGGCGACCAGTCCGGCGAGGTTCCGGGAGGACGCGAACGCCGAGGAGGATCTGGTTCTCGGCGGGTACCGGGACCGGCTCGTCGTCGAGCTGGCGCAGAACGCGGCCGATGCCGCCGCGCGCGCGAAGGTGCCCGGGCGGCTGCGGCTCACCCTCCGCGACGGGGTGCTGGTCGCCGCCAACACCGGGGCTCCGCTCGACGCGGCCGGTGTGGAGTCGCTGGCCACGTTGCGGGCCTCCGCGAAGCGGGAGACGCACGAGAGCGCGGTCGGGCGGTTCGGTGTCGGGTTCGCCGCCGTGCTGTCCGTGACCGACGAGCCCGCTGTCGTCGGGCGGTACGGCGGGGTGCGCTGGTCGCTGGCCGAGGCCCGGGACCTCGCCGCCGACGTGGCGCGGCACAGTCCGGGGCTGGGTGACGAGATCCGGCGGCGTGACGGGCATGTGCCGCTGCTGCGGTTGCCGTTCGCGGCGGAGGGGCGGGCTCCGGAGCCGTACGACACCGCTGTCATCCTGCCGTTGCGTGACACGCCCGCCGCCGATCTCGCCGAGCGGCTGCTGCACGCGGTCGACGACGCTCTGCTGCTGGCCCTGCCCGGGCTGGAGGAGGTCGTCGTCGAGATCGGGGACGACGCCCCGCGCACCCTGCTCCGCCGTACCGAGGGCGCCTTCACCGTCGTCGAGGACTCGCGGGACGGGGGCACCACCTGGCGGACCTCCTCCGCGCACGGGCCGCTCACGCCCGATCTGCTCGCCGACCGGCCCGTCGAGGAGCGGCTGCGGCCGCACTGGTCGGTGACCTGGGCCGTTCCCGTGGACCGGGAGAGCGGTGCGCCCGCGCGGCCCCGGACCAGTCCCGTCGTGCACGCGCCGACGCCCAGCGACGAGCCGCTCGGCGTTCCCGCGCTGCTCATCGCCTCCTTCCCGCTCGACACCACCCGGCGGCACGCCGCGCCCGGGCCGCTGACCGACTTCCTCGTGGAGCGGGCCGCCGACGCGTACGCCGAGCTGCTCGCCGACTGGCGGCCGGTGACCGCCGGGATCATCGACCTGGTGCCGGGTCCGCTGGGCAAGGGCGAGCTGGACGGGGCGTTGCGGCAGGCGATCATCGAGCGGTTGCCGCGTACGTCCTTCCTGCCGCCGGCCGTGCCGCCCGCCGAGGGCGACAGCGAGTTGCCGGAGTCGTTGCGGCCCCGGGACGCCGAGGTCGTCGAGGGGGCCGGTGCCGACACGGTGCGGGTGCTCGCCGAGGTGCTGCCGACGCTGCTGCCGGCGGGGCTGGAGCGGCGGGTGGAGCTGCGGACGCTGGGTGTGGCCCGGGTGTCGCTGACCGACGCCGTGGACCGGCTGGCGGGGCTGGAGAAGGAGCCCGGCTGGTGGTGGCGGCTGTACGACACTCTCGCCGGGGTCGACCCGGACCGGCTGTCCGGGCTGCCGGTGCCGCTGGCTGGGGGCACCTCCCAGGCTTTCGGCACTGGGGGAGGGCGGACGACGATCGGGCCGCGCCGGGTGCTGCTGCCGACCGCCGACTCCGCCGGGATCGAGGCCGACGTCCTCGCCCGGCTCGGGCTGAAGGTCGCGCATCCGGACGCCACCCATCCGCTGCTGGAGAAGCTGGGCGCCCTCCCGGCGACCCCGCGTGCCGTGCTGACCACGCCGCAGGTGAGGGCCGCCGTCGCCGGCTCTCTCGACGACGAGGGCGGCGGCGCCTGGGAGGAGGACGCCCTGGACGCCGAGGAGCTGGCGGACGTCGTGCTCACCCTGGTCCGGGACGCGGGTCTGGAGCCGGGGGACGAGCCCTGGCTGGGCGCTCTCGCGCTGCCGGACGAGGAGGGGGAGCCGGCCCCGGCCGGTGAGCTGGTGTTCCCGGGCAGCCCGTTCGCGCGGGTCATGCGGGAGGGCGAACTCGCCCACGTCGACGCCGAGCTGGCCGAGCGGTTCGGTGAGGCCCCGCTCGCCGCGTGCGGTGTCCTGGTGAACTTCGCGCTGGTGCGGGCCACGGACGTCGTCCTCGACCCGGACGAGCTGGAGCCCCGCGAGGGCGACTACGCCGAGCCCGACGATCCCGGGCTGCTGGACGCCGTGGACGTGTGGTGCGAGGACATCCTGGACCGCTTCCCGGACACGCCGGTGCCGCCGGTCGCGACCGAGCTGGTCGCCGTACGGGATCTGGACCTGGTCGACGACGACAAGTGGCCGCAGGCCCTGGCCCTGCTCGCGCAGCCGCCGCTGCGGGACGCGCTCACCCAGCCGGTGCGGATGCTGCTGCCCGACGGTACCCACGAGGTGGTACGGCCGTACACGGCGTGGTGGCTGCGCGGGCACCCGGTGCTCGACGGACGCCGGCCCGCCGGTCTGCTCGCCGCCGGCGGTGACCCGCTGCTGCGGGGACTGTACGAGGAGGCCGACGCCACCGGCTTCGACGACGAGCAGGTGCTGCGGGCGCTCGGGGTGCGCACCTCCGTGGCCGCCCTGCTCGACGAGCCCGGCGGCGCGGCCGAGCTGCTGGACCGGCTCGCCGACCCGGAGCGGTACGTCAGCGCCGCCCAACTGCACGGCCTGTACGGGGCGTTGGCCGACCTCGACCCCGAGCAGGTCACCCTGCCCGACGAGGTGCGGGCCGTCGTGGACGGGCGGGTGGAGGTGGTGGACGCGGCCGACGCGGTCGTCGTCGACTCGCCAGACCTGCTGCCGTTCACCGCCGGGGTGCCGCTGCTGCCGGTCCGGCCGAGCCGGGCCGCCGAGCTGGCCGAGCTGTTCCAGGTGCGGCGGCTGAGCGAGTCCGTCACCGGGGAGGTGACGAGCGAGGGCACCGAGCACGACGTACCGGAGTCGGTGCGGGTGCTGCTCGGCGCGCGGACGCCCGGCTCGTACGTCGAGCACGAGGAACTGGTCGTCGACGGCGTGGAGATCGACTGGCGTCTCACGGACGACGGCGTCCTGCACGCCGCCACCCTGGAGGGCGTGGCCGCCGGGCTCGCCTGGGCGGCCGGGCAGTGGCCGCGCCGCTTCGAGGTCGCGGCACTGCTGGAGGACCCGTCGCGGACGGAGGAACTGGCGCGGGACCGCTGGTTCGACTGAGCCGGTACCGGGGCTCGGGTACGGCCGGAGAGGACTTGAAATTTCCCGCACAGAATTCTCACCGGCCGTACAACCATTCGCATGCGTCGCGGATCTGATCAGCTGAGTCAACAGGCTCAGTGATCGATCGGGCCCCACAGCACCTCACGAGCCACGCGGTACGAAAGGCGGCGGGGGCCCCTTTCTCTCCACGGGGAAGACACATGCGCATGCGTGCCACCCTCGGCGTCCTGACTGGTGCCCTGGCACTTTCGGTTGTCGCCGTCCCGGCCGCCCAGGCCGACGAGGTCGAAGGCGACACCACCATCTCCAACATCTCCGTGAACGGCGGCAAGTCCGTCGTCGTCGGCGCGTCCGCCACCAAGACGATCACCATCTCGTTCACGGTCACGGACGACTCGGGCGTCGAGGACGCCATGGCCCTGCCCTTCCGCGGCACGGACCTGGACCACGCCGACAGCGCCGCCCTGCCCAACACGGACGACTACTACTCGACCTGCACCGCGGTGAACTCCACCACCGCCAACTGCAAGGCGACGTACGACTTCACCCCCGGCGAGAACGCCATCAACTCGGTCGCCGGCGGCTGGAAGCTCTGGATCCTCGCCTCCGGCAAGGACGGCGACTTCGTCCAGAAGGACAACGCCAAGAGCTTCAACGTCCAGCGCCTGTCCAAGCTGACGGTCAACGCCTCGCCGGAGCCGGTGAAGAAGGGCGCCACCCTCACCGTCACGGGCAAGCTGACCCGCGCGAACTGGGACGCGGCCAAGTACTCCGGCTACTCCGGCCAGTCGGTGAAGCTCCAGTACCGCAAGAGCGGCACCAGCACCTACACCACGCTGAAGACCGTCACGACGAACAGCTACGGCGACCTGAAGACCACGGTCACCGCGTCGGCCGACGGCTACTACCGCTACAGCTTCGCGGGCACCACGACCACCCCGGCCGTCAGCGCCGCGGGTGACTACGTCGACGTGCAGTAAGCCGTCCCCTCGCATCGGGCCCCGGGCACGGAAGCCCGGGGCCCGGCGCACCCTTTCTTCGTCCTCTCTCCCATCCGAGGAACACATGCGTACTCGTGCCACCGTGGCCGCCGTCTCCGGCGCCCTGGCTCTCTCCGCCCTCGCTGTCCCGGCCGCCCAGGCCGACACGCGGGACGGCGGGTACGGCGACACCACGATCACCAAGGTCGTCGTCGACGGCGACAACAAGGTGTCCGTGGGCATCTCCGCCGCCAAGACCATCAAGGTCAGCGTGACCGCCACGGACGACTCGGGCATCGCGGGCGCCGAAGAGTTCACGCTCGAGGGCCCCGACTACGGCTTCTTCATGACGGGCAAGCCGACCTGCACGGCGGTCAGCTCCACCACCTCCACCTGCACCGCCTCCGTGGTGGTCGACCCGCAGGTGGACTACCTCAGCAACGCCAACGCCGGCACCTGGTACGTCGACGCGTGGATCGACGCCAACGACGGCGACTACATCTGGAAGGAGAAGGCCGGGTCCTTCAAGTTCCAGCGTGCGTCCAAGCTGACGGTGAACGCCTCGCCGGAACCGGTGGCGAAGGGCAAGACCCTCACGGTGACGGGCAAGCTGACCCGTGCCAACTGGGAGACCCTCAAGTACGCGGGTTACTCCGGCCAGTCCGTGAAGCTCCAGTACCGCAAGAGCGGCACCAGCACCTACACCACGCTGAAGACCGTCACGACGAACAGCTACGGCGACCTGAAGACCACGGTCACCGCGTCGGCCGACGGCTACTACCGCTACAGCTTCGCGGGCACCACGACCACCCCGGCGGTCAACGCCACGGGTGACTACGTCGACGTGCAGTGACGCACGTGACGCGCGTCAGCGCGCGTCCGTGTTCCCATCTCCTTCTTTCCAGTTGAGGAAACACATGCGTATGCGCACCACCGTGGCCGCCGTCTCCGGCGCCCTCGTCCTCGCCGCCGCCGTCGCGCCGGCCGCCCACGCCACCGGCGGCGACCGCGCCGAGCGGGTCGCGACCGCGCTGGCCGCCCACGAGGCCGCCTCCGCGCAGTCGACGAAGACCCCGTTCACCGCCCTCGACGGCGAGCCGTACGCGCTGGACCTCACCTTCTCCGGCGTGCAGATCAACAGCGGCAAGCCGATCAAGGTCGGCACCACCAACAAGGTCACCGTGCCGGTCACCTTCAAGGTGACGCACGCCGCCGACATCAACGTGAACGCGTCCGACTTCGAGATGGACGTGTTCATCTACCGCGGCACGCTCGACAACCCGGCCAACGTCCTGATCGGCGACGACTACCCGGTCTGCACGGCGACGTCCACGACGACCGACTCGTGCAAGGGCACCGTCGACATCTACCCGGCCTACGGCGACCTGACCAACGCGGACGCCACCAGCTGGAAGGCCGTCGGCTTCGCCATCGACTGGAACGACCAGATCAACGAGGAGGAGCCCGACTGGAGCAAGGTCGGCTACACCGAGGCGGACAACCTGGCCACCACCCGCCTCCAGCGCTACTCCAAGCTGACGGTCAACGCCTCGCCGGAGCCGGTGAAGAAGGGCGCCACCCTCACCGTCACGGGCAAGCTGACCCGGGCCAACTGGGAGGACAACAAGTACCACGGCTACACCAACCAGTCGGTGAAGCTGCAGTTCCGCAAGAGCGGCACCAGCACCTACACCACGCTGAAGACCGTCACGACGAACAGCTACGGCGACCTGAAGACCACGGTCACCGCGTCGGCCGACGGCTACTACCGCTACAGCTTCGCGGGCACCACGACCACCCCGGCCGTCAGCGCCGCGGGTGACTTCGTCGACGTGCAGTAAGCACCCCGCAGCACCCCGCAGCACCCACACGGCCCCGGAATCCATCCGGGGCCGTACTTTTTCGGCACTTTTTCGGCCGTCGTACGACCGCCGGGCAACCCGGCGCCCTCCACCGCCATCTGATCACGTGAGTCATGACTCGACTCCACGATCATTCACTTGGGGAACGCATGCGCATACGAGCCACCGTGGCCGCCGTCACCGGCGCCCTGGCCCTCTCCGCTCTCGCCGTCCCGGCCGCGCAGGCCGCCGGCGGGTCCGCCCAGGACAGCGACTACCGCGCCGACGCCGCGAAGATCGCCCGCGCCGGATCCGACCGCGCCCCGGGACAGCCGTACGACCTCGACGTGACCTTCTCCAACTTCAAGGTCGCCAAGGCCATCAAGGTCGGCACCACCAACCACGTCTCCACCACGGTCAGCTACACCCTGACCCACGGCGCCGACGTCGACATCAAGGCCGACGACTTCGTCACCGGCCCCTACCTCTACCGCGGCAGCTTCGACGCCCCGTCCGCCGTCCCGCTGATGGGCAACAACCCGGCCAAGTGCACCGCCACCTCGGCGACCGCCGCCACCTGCACCGGCAAGATCGACATCTACCCGGCCCAGGACGACCTGCTCAACTCCGACGCGGGCACCTGGAAGGGCGCGGCCCTGGCCATCGCGTACAACGGGCAGGACCCGGACGGCTTCGACTTCGACATCACCAAGGTCGGTTACGCCGACCAGGGCAGCCTCGGCACCACGCTGGTGCAGCGCAACTCCCAGCTGACCGTCAACGCCTCCCCGGAGCCGGTGAAGAAGGGCGCCACCCTCACCGTCACGGGCAAGCTGTCGCGGGCGAACTGGGAGACCCACAAGTACGCCGGGTACACCAACCAGTCGGTGAAGCTGCAGTTCCGTAAGAAGGACTCCAGCACCTACACCGATGTGAAGACCATCAAGACGGACTCCACGGGCAACCTGAAGACCACCGTGAAGGCCTCGGTCGACGGCTACTACCGCTACAGCTTCGCGGGCACCACGACCACCCCGGCCGTCAACGCCGCGGGTGACTTCGTCGACGTGCAGTAAGCCCCGGGCCACGCCCTACGCGGGAAAGCGGCGGTCGACCCATCTCCACAGGAACTCCAGGGCGGCCGCCGCTCCCGCCGCCACGGCCACGGCGATCCACGGCATCGTCACGCCGACCAGCTTCAGCGCGAAGAACTCCTGCAGCCACGGCACCACCAGCACCACCAGGAACCCCGCGCCCATCGCCGCGACCAGCGTGATCCGCCACCAGGTGTACGGGCGGGCGATGATCGCCAGTACCCACATCGAGATCAGGAACAGCGTCAGCGTGGCGGCGCTGGTCTCCGCGTCCAGCGCGCCCGGCCCCGTGTAGTACCGGCGGGCGATCAGATACGTCGCGAACGTGGCCAGCCCGGCGAGCGCCCCGCCCGGGATCGCGTACCGCATCACGCGCCGCACGAAGTTCGGCTTCGCCCGCTCCTTGTTGGGCGCGAGGGCCAGGAAGAAGGCCGGGACGCCGATCGTCAGGGTGGAGAGCAGCGTGAGGTGGCGGGGCAGAAACGGGTACTCCACCTGCCAGCAGACCACCAGGAGCGCCAGCAGCACCGAGTAGACCGTCTTCACCAGGAACAGCGTCGCCACGCGCGTGATGTTGCCGATCACCCGGCGGCCTTCCGCGACCACCGACGGCAGGGTGGCGAAGCTGTTGTCCAGCAGCACGATCTGCGCCACCGCCCGGGTCGCCTCCGAGCCGGAGCCCATCGCCACGCCGATGTCGGCGTCCTTCAGCGCGAGCACGTCGTTCACGCCGTCGCCGGTCATCGCGACCGTGTGCCCGTGGGACTGCATCGCCCCGACCATGTCCCGCTTCTGCTGCGGGGTGACCCGCCCGAACACCGTGCCCTCGTCGAGGGCGGCCGCCATGCCGTCCTGGTCGGAGGGCAGCCGGCGCGCGTCCACCACGGTGCCGCTCAGCCCCAGCTTGCCCGCCACCGCGCCCACGGACACCGCGTTGTCGCCGGAGATCACCTTGGCGCGGACGTTCTGCTCGGCGAAGTAGCGCAGGGTGTCGGCGGCGTCGGGCCGCAGCCGCTGCTCCAGGACGACGAGGGCGGCGGGCTTGGCGCCCCGGGTGACGTCGGCGGAGTCCAGGTCGCCGGCGGCGCGGGCCAGCAGCAGCACGCGCAGGCCCCGCTCGTTCAGCCGCTCGGTCTCGCCGAGGGCCGGGTCGTCGTCGGACAGCAGCACGTCGGGGGCGCCCAGCAGCCAGGTGCTGGTCTCGCCGTCGCCCTCGCTGAAGGCGGCGCCGCTGTACTGGCGGGCGGAGGAGAACGGCAGGGACTCGATGCAGCGCCAGTCCTCGGCGTCCGGGCAGGCGTCGATGATGGCCTTGAGCGAGGCGTTGGGGCGCGGGTCGGACTCGCCGAGCGCGCCGAGGACCTGCCGTATGTACGGCTCCTCGTGGCCGTTCAGCGACCGCAGCTCGGTGACGTCCATGCCGCCCTCGGTGAGGGTGCCGGTCTTGTCCAGGCAGACGGTGTCGACGCGGGCCAGGCCCTCGATGGCGGGCAGCTCCTGGACCAGGCACTGCTTGCGGCCGAGCCGGATCACACCGATCGCGAAGGCGACCGAGGTGAGCAGCACCAGGCCCTCCGGGACCATGGGGACGATGCCGCCGACGGTGCGGGCGAGGGAGTCCTTGAAGGCGGTCTCCTTCACCACGAGCTGGCTGATGACGAGGCCGATCGCGGTCGGGATCATCATCCACGTCACGTACTTGAGGATCGTGGAGATGCCGGAGCGCAGCTCGGAGTGGACGAGGGTGAACCGGGAGGCCTCCTCGGCGAGCTGCGCGGCGTACGCCTCCCGGCCCACCTTGGTGGCCTGGAACGCGCCGCCGCCCGCGACCACGAAGCTGCCGGACATGACCGGGTCGCCGGGGCGCTTGACGACCGGGTCGGCCTCGCCGGTCAGCAGCGACTCGTCGATCTCCAGGCCGTCGGCCTCGACGCACACCCCGTCGACGACGACCTTGTCGCCGGGCCCGATCTCCAGGAGGTCGTCCAGCACGATCTCGGAGGTGCCGACCTCGGCGGCGATCCCGTCGCGCCGCACGGTGGGCCGTACCTCACCGATCAGGGCGAGCGAGTCGAGGGTCTTCTTGGCCCGCCACTCCTGGATGATGCCGATCCCGGTGTTGGCGAGGATGACGAAGCCGAACAGGCTGTCCTGGATCGGCGCGACGAAGAGCATGATCACCCAGAGCACGCCGATGATCGCGTTGAACCGGGTGAACACGTTCGCCCGGACGATGCCGGCCATCGACCGGCTGCTGCGCACCGGCACGTCGTTGACCTGCCCACGCGCCACCCGCTCGGTGACCTCCGCGGCCGTCAGCCCGCCCGCCGACGTGGGCGCGGGGCGCGCGGAGCGGAGGTGGGCACCCGCGTCGATGTGCGTCATGCATTCGACGTTACGTGCGGATTTGGCCCTTCACCCGCCGAATGCGTGGTTCTCCCGCGCCGCCCGCTTGATGGCGGCGTCCCGCTTGCGGACGTACCAGATGCCGATCAGGCCGAGGCCGCCGCCGGCCAGGCAGGTCCACAGCCACCAGGTGTGGCCGTGGTCGTCGAACCAGCCGTAGAAGGGGAGCTGGACCAGGAAGAGGACGAACCACAGGATCGTGCCGCCGGTGATGGTGGCGACCACGGGGCCCTCCAGGGGCTCCGGCGCCTCGTGCCTAGGGGTCCATTTCGCCATGCGAACAGTGTAGGAGCAGATCAGGTCTACGCGCGGAGATGGCGATCGTGGAAGTTATATGTTCATACTGAAACCGTTTGCCTTTGACCACTTCTGTTCGTAGGAAATAACAAATGCCCACCTCGGCCCCCGCCAAGGTCCCCGCGCCCCAGCAGCCGGGCAAGGCGCCCGCGTACGGCGCCCTCGACCGCTACTTCAAGATCTCGGAGCGTGGCAGCACCCTGGCGCGCGAGGTCCGTGGTGGTTTCGCCACCTTCTTCGCGATGGCGTACATCATCGTGCTGAATCCGATCATTCTCGGCAGCGCGAAGGACATGTACGGCAACCAGCTGGACAACGGCCAGCTCGTCACCGCAACCGCTCTGACCGCCGCGTTCACCACCCTGCTGATGGGTGTCGTCGGCAACGTCCCGATCGCGCTCGCCGCCGGTCTCGGCGTCAACTCGGTGGTCGCCCTCCAGCTCGCCCCGCGGATGTCCTGGCCGGACGCCATGGGCATGGTGGTGCTGGCCGGCTTCGTGGTGATGCTGCTGGTCGCCACCGGTCTGCGGGAGCGCGTGATGAACGCGGTGCCGTTCGGCCTGCGCAAGGCCATCTCCATCGGTATCGGCCTGTTCATCATGCTGATCGGTCTGGTCGACTCCGGGTTCGTCTCCCGGATCCCGGACGCTGCCCAGACCACCGTCCCGCTCCAGCTCGGCGCCGACGGGCACCTCAACGGCTGGCCGGTGCTGGTCTTCATCCTCGGCGCCCTGCTCACCCTCGCGCTGATCGTGCGCAAGGTGCCCGGCGCGATCCTGATCTCGATCGTCGCCATGACGGTCGTCGCGGTCGTCATCGAGGCTGTCGCCAAGGTGCCGTCCTGGGGCCTGACCACCCCGAAGTGGCCGGGCAGCCCGGTCGCCACCCCCGACTTCGGCCTGGTCGGCCAGGTCAGCCTGTTCGGCGGGTTCGAGAAGGTCGGCGTGCTGACCGGCGTCCTGTTCGTCTTCACCGTGCTGCTGTCGTGCTTCTTCGACGCGATGGGCACGATCATGGGCGTCAGCGACGAGGCCAAGCTGACCGACGCCCAGGGCCAGATGCCCGGCATCAACAAGGTCCTGTTCGTCGACGGCATCGCGGTCGCCGCGGGCGGCGCCAGCTCCTCCTCCGCCACCACCGCGTTCGTGGAGTCCACGGCCGGTGTCGGCGAGGGCGCGCGCACCGGCTTCGCCAACATCGTCACCGGCGGTCTGTTCGCCGTGGCGCTGTTCCTCACGCCGGTCGCCACCATGGTCCCGTCCCAGGCGGCCACCCCGGCGCTGCTCGCGGTCGGCTTCCTGATCCTTGCGGGCTCCATCGGCCAGATCGACTGGACCGACTACACGATCGCCATCCCGGCCTTCGTGACGATGCTGATGATGCCGTTCACCTACTCGATCACCAACGGCATCGGCATGGGCTTCATCGCCTTCGCGGTGCTGCGCCTGGCGGCCGGGCGGGGCCGGGAGGTCCCGGCGGCGATGTACGTGGTGTCGGCGGTGTTCGCCTTCTACTACCTGATGCCGGCTCTCGGCCTCACGTGACGGCCGGGGGTCAGGTGACCCCGTAGAACTTCTCGGTCTCCTCGACGGCGGCCTGGAAGCGCTCGTCGAAGTCATTCCGAATGAGCGTCCGGACGACATAGTCCTGGACGCTCATTCCTCTTTTCGCCGCGTGGTGGCGGAGCCGTTCGAGCAGCTCCCCGTCTATCCGCAGGCTGAGCACGCTGGTCCCCATGGACACGAGGGTCGGGGGCGCACCAGGGTGGCGCGTGACATTTCGCTTCCGGGCCACCCGTTCGGGTGATGGTGGGGTTTTCGTGGCGCGTGTCACGGGCATGCATGCGTGTCCCGACTGGTCCTTAGCGAGAGTAATGAGTTACGCTAAAGAACATGCCGGACCTTAGCCATGGCGACGACGTAGCCGCCGTGAACTCCCTGCGATCCGCCGTGATGCGGCTCTCCCGTCGGCTGAAGCACCAGCGGGTCGACGAGTCACTGAGCCCCACCGAGATGTCGGTGCTGGGCACCCTGTCCCTCTGCGGCAGGGCCACGCCGGGCGAGCTCGCCCGCAAGGAGCACGTCCAGCCGCCGTCGATGACCCGCATCGTCGCGCTGCTGGAGGCCAAGGGACTGGTCCGGCTGGAGCCGCACCCCGAGGACCGGCGCCAGAAGGTGGTCACCCCGACCGAACAGGCCGAGGTGATGCTCGAGGAAAGCCGTAGAAAGCGGAACGCCTTCCTCGCCACCCTGGTGGAGGGCCTCGACGAGGACGAGTGGGCCAAGCTGCGCGCCGCCGCCCCCGTGCTGGAGAAGCTCGCGCACCTGTAGTCAGCAGCCGTCGCTTGGAGGAGGCGAACCCTTTTGAGTACGGGATCCGGAGCAGACTCCGCCCCCGCACCGACCACCCCCGACCCCGCATCCGCCCCCGAGGCCCCCCGTAAGGCCTCCATGTTCTCCTCCCTGAGGATCAGGAACTACCGCCTGTTCTTCATGGGCCAGGTCGTCTCCAACACCGGTACCTGGATGCAGCGCATCGCCCAGGACTGGCTGGTGCTCAGCCTCACCGGCTCCGCCACCGCCGTCGGCGTCACCACCGCGCTGCAGTTCCTGCCGATGCTGCTCTTCGGCCTGTACGGCGGCGTCCTCGTCGACCGCCTCCCCAAGCGGCCCACCCTGCTGGTCACCCAGACCTCGATGGCCCTCACCGGCATCGCGCTCGCCGCGCTCACCCTGACCGGCCAGGTCGAGGTGTGGCACGTGTACGTCGCCGCCTTCGCCGTCGGCCTCGCCACCGTCGTCGACAACCCGGCCCGGCAGTCCTTCGTCAGCGAGATGGTCGGCCCCGGCCAGCTGCAGAACGCGGTCAGCCTGAACTCCGCGAACTTCCAGTCCGCCCGCCTGATCGGCCCCGCCGTCGCGGGCATTCTGATCACCGGCGTCGGCACCGGCTGGGCGTTCCTGCTCAACGGCCTGTCCTTCGTGGCGCCCATCGCCGGGCTGCTGCTGATGCGCGCCCGTGAACTGCACGTCGTCGAACGCGCCCCGCGCGGCAAGGGCCAGCTCCGCGAAGGCCTGCGCTACGTCGCCGGGCGCCCCGAGCTGATCTGGCCGATCGTGCTGGTCGGGTTCGTCGGCACCTTCGCCTTCAACTTCCCCGTCTACCTCTCCGCCTTCGCCGACGACGTCTTCCACGCCGGAGCCGGCACCTACAGCCTCTTCAACACCCTGATGGCGGTCGGCTCCGTCACCGGCGCCCTGCTCGCCGCCCGGCGCGGCACGGCCCGGATGCGGGTGCTCAGCGCCGCCGCGCTGGTCTTCGGCACGGTGGAGATCTTCGCCGCGGTGACGCCGCAGCTGTGGATGTTCGCGCTGCTGATGATCCCGCTCGGCGTCTTCGGCATGACCGTCAACGTCACCGCCAACACCGGCATCCAGATGGCCACCGACCCGGCCATGCGGGGCCGCGTGATGGCCTTCTACATGATGGTGTTCCTCGGCGGGTCCCCGGTCGGCGCCCCGATCGTCGGCTGGATCACCGACACCTACGGCGCCCGCGTCGGCCTCGCCGCCGGCGGCGCGATCGCCGCCCTGGCCGCCGTCACGATCGGCCTCGTCCTGGCCCGCACCGGCGGCCTGCGCCTCGCCGTCGGCTGGAGCCACGGCCACCCGACGGTCCGCTTCGTGCCGCGCGAGCGGCAGGAGGAGCTGGCCACGGCGGCGTGACCCGGCCGCACCCGCGCGTCCGCCCGGGGGGCCACACCCTCCGGGCAGGCACCGGCCCCGGCCGGCGATCCTCCGAGACATTCGACGTGATGGCCGCCCCGATCCCTGCCAGGCTGGCGTCATGAGACTCTTCGCCGCCGTGCTGCCCCCCGACGACGTCGCCGACGACGTCGCCGCTCAGGTGGCCGCGTTGCGGAAGCTGCCCGGCGCGGACGGGCTGCGCTGGACCGGGCGCCCCGCCTGGCACTTCACCCTCGCGTTCTACGGCGAGGTCGACGACACCCTCGTCCCCGAGCTGTCCGCCCGCCTGGAACGCGCCGCACAGCGCACCGAGCCCTTCCGGCTGGCCCTGCGCGGCGGCGGCCAGTTCGGGCACGGGCGGGCGCTGTGGATCGGCGCCGAGGGCGATCTCACCACCATGCGGCTGCTCGCCGACCGCACCGAGTCGGCGGCTCGCAAGGCCGGCGTCGCCATGGGGGAGCACCGCAGGTACAAGGCCCACCTCACGGTGGCCCGCAGCCGCACCTCGGTGGACGTACGGCCGTATGTCCACGCCCTGCACGCCTTCACCGGCCGCACCTGGACCGTGGCCGGCCTGACCCTGGTGCGCAGCAACCTGCCGCGCTCCGGGGTGCCGGGGGAACAGCCGCGTTACGAGGCGGTCGCCCGCTGGGCGCTCGGCGGGGCCGGTTAGGCTCGATGCGTGGACCCGAAAACCCGGAACCGGATCATGGCCGGTGCGCTCGTGCTGATGTTCGTTCTCGTCGCGGTGGCTTCGGCGCTGGGCGGTTAGCGCCGGGGAACTGCGCGTCGCCTTCGGCTGCGGGCCGATGGTGGCTGTCGCGCGGTTCCCCGCGCCCCTTACGGCATCACCAGGCGAAGGCCTCCGGAGACGGGCCCGGACCGGGGAAGATCTCGTCCAGTCCCGTCAGTACCTCGTCGCTCAGCTCCAGCTCGACAGCCCGCAGCGCCGACTCCAGCTGCGCCAGGGTGCGCGGGCCGACGATGGGGCCGGTCACGCCGGGGCGGGTGAGCAGCCAGGCCAGCGCGGCCTCGCCGGGCTCCAGACCGTGCTTGTCGAGCAGATCCTCGTACGACTGGAGCTGCGCCCGTACGGCGGGGTCGGCGAGGGTGTCGGCGGCCCGCCCGGAGGCGCGGCGGCTGCCCTCGCCCTCCTTGCGGATCACCCCGCCCAGCAGACCGCCGTGCAGCGGCGACCACGGGATGACGCCGAGGCCGTAGTCCTGCGCGGCCGGGATGACCTCCATCTCGGCGCGCCGCTCGAACAGGTTGTACAGGCACTGCTCGCTGACCAGCCCGAGCGTGCCGAGCCGGGCGGCGGTCTCGTTGGCCTGGGCGATCTTGTAGCCGGGGAAGTTGCTGGAGCCGGCGTAGAGGATCTTGCCCTGGCGCACCAGGACGTCGACGGCCTGCCAGATCTCCTCGAACGGGGTGGCCCGGTCGATGTGGTGGAACTGGTAGACGTCGATGTAGTCGGTGCCGAGGCGCTTCAGGCTGGCGTCGACCGCGCGGCGGATGTTCACCGCGGAGAGCTTGTCGTGGTTGGGCCACACGGGGGTGCCGTCCGAGCCCATGTTGCCGTACACCTTGGTGGCCAGGACGACCTTGTCGCGCCGCGCGCCGCCCTTGGCGAACCAGCTGCCGATGATGCTCTCGGTGCGGCCCTTGTTCTCGCCCCACCCGTACACGTTCGCCGTGTCGAAGAGGTTGATGCCGGCGTCCAGCGCCGCATCCATGATCGTGTGGCTGTCGGCCTCGTCGGTCTGCGGGCCGAAGTTCATCGTGCCGAGGACGAGGCGGCTGACCTTGAGTCCGGTACGTCCGAGCTGCGTGTACTTCATGACCACCAAGCCAACGGCCTGGAGTGCGCTCGAAGCAAGGGTGGGTCAGTCGCGGGGGAACTCGTCGGTCTTCAGCACCAGGTCGACGACGGTGCCGGTGAGGTCGAGGTCCTTGCCGAAGGGGACGATCGTCTCGACCTCGTAGTCGCCCTCCTTGGGGTCGGTGTAGAGGTGGCAGCGGCCCTGGTAGGGGTCGACGATCAGGTAGACGGGGACTTCGGCGGTGGCGTAGGCGGTTTTCTTGGGGCCGTAGTCGTTTCTCGCCGTGTCCTTGGAGATGACCTCGGCCACGAACTCGACGTCCTGGTAGCGCCAGCGGCCGTTGCCGTCCTTCACCCCTCGCTCGGCCATCGCTGCCACGTCGCACGCGAAGCCGTTGAGATAGCCGGGGAAGTCGATTCGCACATCGGACGCCAGCCGCTTGGGAGGATACCGGTCGCGCAGCTGCAACAGGATCCCGAAGATGATCTCCCAGTGGTTCTGCCGCTGCGGTGACATGTAGATGTTCCCCCCGACGATCTCAGCCTTGGTTCCCTCGGGGATGGGCAGCTTCTCCAGCCACTCGAACATGATGTCGAGAGTCAACTCGCCGCTTGCGTGGGCCATCTCGATCCTGTCTTCCAGGACGGTCATCGTGGCGCTCCTCCCCGACTGCCCCTCGAACGGGTGCAGCCGCGCAGTACAACGATACGAACGGTCGGCCGGTTACGGGACGTATTCCCCGCCGACCCCCCACCCCTGCCACATCGCCTCCGCGAACGCCTCCGCCAGCTTGTGCTCGCCGCTCGCGCTGGGATGGGTGCCGTCGTAGGTGTCGGTGTGGACGTCGTAGGACTCGGGGACCGAGGCCAGCAGGATCGGCGAGGCCGGTTCGTCCAGGTCGGCGACCGCCTTCGCCAGCAGCTCGTTGAAACGGTCGACCTGCTCGGCGAACGGCGGATCCGCCTGCGCGCGCACGTTGGGTATCACCGGCAGCAGCACCATCCGTATGCGCGGGTTGGCCGCGCGGGCCTCGGCGACGAAGGCGTGCACGTTCTCCGCGGTCTGCTCGGCGTTGGTGTAGAAGCCCAGGTCGATGAGGCCGAGGGAGACGAGGAGCACGTCCGCGCGGTGCTTGCGCACCGCCTCCCCGATCAGCGGCGCCATGTGCAGCCAGCCCTCGCCCCAGCCGGCGAGGTGGGCGCGGGGGAAGCCGGGGTCGGCGTAGGCGTACGACGTCGGCGCGTCGGCGGCCTTGTCGTACAGCGCCTCGCGGGGCCCGACCAGCGTGAACGGGCCGCCGTACGTGGTGCACAGGTGCTGCCACATGCGGTGACGCCAAGTGTGTTCGCCCGCGCTGCCGATGGTCATGGAGTCGCCTACGGGCATGAACCTGAGCATCCGCTCATGATGGACGATCGGCGGGACGGGCGCAGTGCGGGGGCATGTGAGGCCCGCCACGCCCCGTGAACCACCGCCCGAGGTGGCAGGCTTGGCCCATGCGCCGAACGTTCGTGCTCCTCGCCGCTGCCCTCCTCACGGCCGCGCTCGCCACGTCCCCCGCCTCCGCAGCCGACGACGAGGGGTTCACCATCAAGGACCCGCGCATCACCGAGTCCAGCGGCCTGGCCGCATCCCGGCAGCACCCGGGTGTCTACTGGACCCACAACGACAGCGACGACGGCGCCTTCCTGTACGCCGTGGACGGGGCGACGGGGAAGACGGTGGCGACCCTCACCCTCACCGGCGTCGGCACGCCGCGTGACGTCGAGGCCGTCTCCATCGGCCCCGGCAACCGGATCTACGTCGGCGACATCGGCGACAACCTCGGCGGCAGCTGGCCGCACGTGTGGATCTACGAACTCCCCGAACCGAAGACCCTGCGGGACGCGACCGTTCGGGCCACGCAGTACGTCGTCACCTACGAGGACGGCGCCCGGGACGCCGAGTCGCTGGTCGTGCACCCCCGCACCGGGCGCGTCTACATCGTCGACAAGAATGACGAGGGCAGCCACCTGTACGAGGGGCCCGCCGAACTCTCCGCCTCCGGCGGCAACGTCTTCCGGCGCGTCGCCGCCGTCCCCGACCTGGAGGCCACCGACGCCGCGCTGTCCCCGGCCGGCGAACAGCTCGTCGTGCGCAGCTACTTCGGGGCGATCGCGTACGACTGGAACGGCGGGAGGATCGAGAAGCGGGGACGGCTCAGCGTGCCGTTCCTGGGGCAGGGCGAGTCCGTCACCTACACCGCCGACGGGACGCGGCTCATGTACGGCGCCGAGGGCTCGGAGAGCCCCGTGCGGCCCGGGGAGCTGCCCGAGGGCACCGCGCCGGAGCCGAAGAGCCCGTCGGACCAGGCCGGTTCGGCCGGTGGCGGCGGCGACGAGGACGGCTTCGAGCTCGGGAACGCCGGGAGGGGCGTCCTCGCCGTCGCCGTGGCCTGCGCCGCGCTGCTGGGGCTCCGGCGGCTGCGGCGCGGGAAGTGAGGGCTCAGCTCCAGTACGAGCGGATGTGCTCCTCCAGGGCGCGCGTGTACCGCGCCCGGTCCGGCTCACCCGCGGGCAGGGTCACCGGCGGGTAGCCGCCGGGGTGGACGTCGATCTCGTCGGGGCGGGTGATGAGGACCGTCTCCAGCTCCTGGGTGCCCCGGTTCCAGGACGCGGGGAAGTGGAAGTCGAGTTCCTGCCAGAAGGGGGCGGTGCGGCGGTCCTTCATGCGGTCCGGCCAGGGCTGCGTGCCGAGCTTGACCTCGGACTCGTGGAAGCGGAAGCCCAGGTCCTCGTAGGCCTGGAAGACCAGCTCCTGGTGCGGCAGCGGGTGCACCTCGATCTCGTCGAAGTCGCCCCGGTCGACGGCGCTCTCGACGGCCAGTTCGGTGCGGACCGCGACGCGGCTGCCGGCCAGCCGGACGCCCCGCGCGTGGGTGAGGGGCATCTCCCAGGGCATGTCCAGCGTCACATGGCGGACGACGGTGCCGCCGGCCGGCAGCTTGAAGGGGTCGCCGGTCGCGTGGCTGACGACGTACGGGTTGTTCCAGGTGGTGGAGCCGTCCGGCTCCAGATCCTCCGCGCGGACGACGAGTTCGAGCCGCAGCCGCTCCACGTCCAGGTCCGCGCCGCCGCCGCGCACGGTGACCTCGCACCGCAGCGGGGTGCCGGGCCGGATCCGGGCGGTGGTGACGAGGGTGTCGACGGACGGCGCGTTGGCGCCGAGGGTGCGCAGGAACGTGCGAAGTGCCATGTGGTGGGTTCCCCTCCCTGAGCCGGCGGTTCACGTGGGTGCCGGTTGTCAGGGAGCCTACGTGCCCGGCGCCGGGTCCTGCCGTCGCTGTGACACGAACACGTCGAGTCCGTCGAGGATCCGTCGCAAACCGAACTCGAAGTGGTCGAAGTCGGGGCTCCAGGCGTCCTCGGAGAGGTTGGCGAGGACGGGGTAGCGGTCGGTGGTCATGACCTTTTCCAGGACCGGCGTCTGCGCCTCGAAGAACTCGGCGGTGGTGAGGCCGGACCGCCGCTCGGCCTCCTCCTGGTACACCTGCGTGCGCGCGGCCCCGACGACGTACGAGTCGATCATGATGATCGCCGAGACCAGCTCGGGGTCGCTCAGCCCCATCGGGCGGATGCGCTGGAGGACCTTCTCCATGCCGTCCATGGCGCCCGGGCCGAGGATCGGGCGGGTCTGGTTGACCTGGAGCAGCCAGGGGTGGCGCCGGTAGAGGGCGAGGGTGGCGCGGGCCATGGCCTCCAGAGCGGAGCGCCAGCCGCCGTCGCCGAGTGCGTCGGGGTCGTCGCCGGGGCGCTGGACGCGGTCCAGCATCAGGTCGAGCAGTTCGGCCTTGCCGGGGACGTAGCGGTACAGCGACATGGCGCCGGTGCCGAGTTCGGCGCCGACGCGGCGCATGGAGACCGCCTCCAGGCCTTCGGCGTCCGCGACCCGGACGGCGGCTTCCACGATCTGGTCGAGCGTGAGGGCGGGCTTGGGGCCTCGGCTGGGGCGCCGCCCGGTGTCCCACAGAAGTTCCAGGGTGCGGACGATGTCGCCGCTTCCACTGGTGTCGGTCATGCCCTTGCCGCTCGTCATGGCCTCAGCTTATTCGGCCCGGCAAAAAACTGCTTACGCCGTACGCGCAATCGGGTACGGTGTAAGCAATTAGGGCCCCAGGGCCCTGGGGCCAAGGGGGAGAAGGGAAGACGATGGACGGTTACGCGGTACACGCCGAGGGCCTGGAGAAGCGGTACGGCGAGAAACGCGCCCTCGACGGCTTCGACCTGGCCGTCCGCGAGGGCACCGTGCACGGCCTGCTCGGCCCGAACGGCGCGGGCAAGACCACCGCCGTACGCATCCTGTCCACGCTGATCCGGCTCGACGGCGGACGGGCGACCGTGGCCGGACTGGACGTGGCCCGGCAGGCCCGCGAGGTCCGCGCCCGCATCGGCCTCACCGGCCAGTACGCGGCGGTCGACGAGGTGCTGACCGGCCGCCAGAACCTGGAGATGTTCGGACGCCTGTTCCACCTGGGCGGCAGGCGGGCCAAGCTGCGGGCGGCGGAACTGCTGGAGCAGTTCGACCTCACCGACGCCGCCGACAAGGGCGCCGGCGGCTACAGCGGCGGAATGCGCCGCCGCCTGGACCTCGCGGCGTCGATGATCCTCGCCCCCGCCGTGCTGTTCCTCGACGAACCGACGACGGGACTGGACCCGAGGAGCCGGGGCGAGGTCTGGGAGTCGGTGCGGGCGCTGGTGGCGAGCGGGACGACGGTCCTGCTGACCACCCAGTACCTGGAGGAGGCCGACAAGCTGGCCTCCCGGATCACCGTCATCGACCAGGGCCGGGCCATCGCCGACGACACCCCGGACGGCCTGAAGGACCGGGTCGGCGGCGACCGCATAGAGGTCGTCGTCGCCGAACGGGCGGACATCCCGCGCGTGGTGAAGGCGGTCGCCCGCGTCTCGGACGGCGAACCCGAGTCCGACGAGACGGAGTCACGGGTCCACGCCCCGGTGACCGACCGGGTGCCGGCCCTCACCGAGGTCGCCCGCACCCTCCAGGACGAGGGCGTGAAGGTCGAGGACATCGGGCTGCGCAGGCCCAGCCTCGACGACGTGTTCCTGCGCCTGACCGGGCACCGCACGGAGACGAAGAAGGAGGCGGCGGAATGAGCGCCCTGCACCTCACCGAGGGCCCCACGCGGAGCCGCGCGTACTGGCTGCTGTCGGACTGCTGGAACATCGTCCGCCGCGGCCTCACCCACTACCAGCGCCAGCCGGTCAACATCGCCTGGCAGCTGGGCTTCCCGATCCTCTCGGTCCTGCTGTACGGCTATGTCTTCGGCAGCGCCATGAAGGTGCCCGGCGGCGGGGACTACAAGGACTTCCTGATGCCGGGCATGTTCGTGATGACCATGGCGTTCGGCTTCATCAACACGGCCACGGTCGTCGTCTACGACTCGACGAAGGGCGTCATCGACCGCTTCCGCTCGATGCCGATGGCGTCGTCGGCCGTGGTGGCCGGCCGAGGCGTGACCGACCTGCTGGTCGCCTGCGCGGAACTGGCCATCATGATGCTGACGGCACTCGCCATGGGCTGGCGCCCGGACGGCGGCTGGGGCTTCCTCGCCGCGTTCGGCCTGCTGCTGTGGCTGCGGTTCGCCCTGATCTGGATCGGCGTCTGGCTGGGTCTGATCGTCCCGAACCCCGAGGCGGCGGGCGGCCTCTTCGCCGTCGCCTTCCCCCTCACCATGATCTCCAGCATCTTCGTCGCCCCGCAGCTGATGCCCGACTGGCTGGGCTGGGTGGCGGCCTGGAACCCCATCTCCTCCACGGCCGCCGCCACCCGCGACCTGTTCGGCACGCCGGTCGGCGGCGGGGACTCGTGGGTCGAACAGCACGCGCTGCTGATGTCGGGGCTGTGGCCGCTGATCCTGACGGCGGTCTTCCTGCCGCTGGCGGTCGGGAAATTCCGGAAGCTGAGCCGCTGACCGGCGTGACAGCATGCGGCCATGCCCTTCTCACATCCCGACGGCGAGTTCTCCATCACCACGCTGTACTCCGTGCCCGATGACGCCTGGTACCTGGAACTCGACCTCGTCGGCGGGCAGCGCAACCTCGTGACCGCGATCGTCCCCGACGAGGACCCGGCGCGGGAACCCACGGTGTGCTTCAACCCGGACGGGCCGCACCTGGACATCCCCTACGAGGTCGTGCGCTGGTTCATGGACCGGGTCGAGGCGGAGATCCGCACGTCCCGCGCCTGGATGCGGCTGCGGCCCGAACTCGTCGACGTCATACACCGGTTGCGCCAGGACTACCTGGGCGCCATCGACGACGACGAGTTCGAGCGGGTCATGACGGAACTGCGCCGCGAGGTCCCCGAGGCGGACCTCCCCGTCGTCGTCGCGGAGGCCTTCGGGCGGGAACCCGACGGCAGCGCACTGGACTGACCCCGGCACCGACCCCGACGCCCTACGGGAAACGACGAGGGGCGCCCGGATTCCACCGGGCGCCCCTCGTCGGCGTACTCGGAAGGTCAGAGCTTCTCGATCACGTAGTCGATGCACTTCGTCAGCGCCTCGACATCCGCCGGGTCGACCGCCGGGAACATCGCGACGCGCAGCTGGTTGCGGCCCAGCTTGCGGTACGGCTCGGTGTCGACGACGCCGTTGGCGCGCAGCACCTTGGCGACGGCGGCGGCGTCGACCTCGTCGGTGAAGTCGATCGTGCCGATGACGGCCGAGCGCTTCGCCGGGTCGGTGACGAACGGGTTGGCGAACTTGACGTCCTCGGCCCAGCCGTACAGCGTGCGCGCGGACGTGTGGGTGCGGCGGACCGCCCAGTCCAGGCCGCCCTGGCCGTTGATCCACTCCAGCTGCTCGTTGAGCAGGAACAGGGTGGCCAGCGCCGGGGTGTTGTACGTCTGGTTCTTGCGGGAGTTGTCGATCGCCGTGGGGAGGCTGAAGAACTCCGGGATGTGCCGGCCGCTCGCGTGGATGCGCTCGGCGCGCTCGATGGCCGCCGGGGAGAACACGGCGATCCACAGCCCGCCGTCGGCGGCGAAGGACTTCTGCGGGGCGAAGTAGTAGACGTCGGTCTCGGCGATGTCGACCGGCAGGCCGCCCGCGCCGGACGTGGCGTCGACCAGCACGAGGGAGCCCTCGTCGGCACCGGCCACCCGCTTGATCGGCATGGCGACACCGGTCGAGGTCTCGTTGTGGGTGAACGCGTAGACGTCCACGCCCGCCTCGGCGACCGGCTCCGGGTGGGTGCCGGGGTCGGCGGAGATGACGTCCGGCTCGGCCAGCCACGGGGCGAGCTTGGCGGCCTTGGCGAACTTGGAGGAGAACTCGCCGAAGCTGAGGTGCTGCGACTTGTTCTCGATCAGACCGTGGGTCGCGATGTCCCAGAACGCGGTGGAGCCGCCGTTGCCGAGGATCACCTCGTAGCCCTCGGGGAGCTGGAACAGCTCGGAGATGCCCTCGCGGACCTTGCCGACCAGGTTCTTGACCGGGGCCTGGCGGTGGGAGGTGCCGAGCAGGGACGTACCGGTGGCGGCCAGGGCGTCCAGCGCCTCCACCCGCACCTTGGAGGGACCCGCGCCGAATCGACCGTCCGCGGGCTTGATGTCAGCAGGAATCTGGATCTCAGCCACGAGGCGGAGCGTATCCCCTCGGGTAAACCGGGCGGAAACGTGTCCGTTCGATGAGACGAGATCTCCACCCGCTGGGCCTGTGGAGAACTACGACGAAGTCCCGGCTCTCCGTCACTGTCAGTGGCCGGATGCATCCTGGACGCATGACGGATGTCCCCGACGTTCTCGAAGCCGAACTGCGTGCCGCCGTCCGGGGCGAGGTGCGGTTCGACGTCACCGCGCGGGCGCTCACGACCATGGACGCGTCCAACTACCGCCGCGTCCCGTTGGGCGTCGTCGCGCCTCGCGACGCCGACGACGTGGCGGCGGTGCTGGAGGTGTGCCGGGAGCGCGGCGTGCCGGTCGTGGCCAGAGGCGGCGGCACGTCGATCGCGGGGCAGGCGACGGGAACGGGCGTCGTGCTGGACTTCACCCGGCACATGAACCGGCTGCTGTCCTTGGACGCCGGCGCGCGCACGGCCGTCGTCCAGCCCGGACTCGTCCTCGACCGGCTCCAGGAGGCCGCCGCCCCGCACGGGCTGTGCTTCGGTCCCGACCCGTCCACGCACAGCCGCTGCACGCTCGGCGGAATGATCGGCAACAACTCCTGCGGCTCCCACTCGGTGGCCTGGGGCACCACCGCGGACAGCGTGCGGGAACTGTCGGTGATCACCGCGCGCGGACGGCGCCTGCGACTCGGACAGGACTGGGCGGGCGCGCCCGAGGGCCTGCGGGAGCTGGCCGGGGGAGAACTGGCCCGGCTGCGCACCGGGTACCCGGAGCTGCCCCGCCGGATCTCCGGCTACGCGCTGGACGCGCTGCTGCCGGAGCAGCGCTCCGACGTCGCCCGCTCGTTCTGCGGCTCCGAGGGCACCCTCGGAGTGCTGACGGAGGCGGTCGTACGGCTGGTGGAGGCCCCGCGCGCGCGGGCGCTGGCCGTGCTGGGGTACGCCGACGAGAGCGCCGCGGCGGAAGCGGCGGCCGGACTGCTGCCGCTCCGGCCGCTGACCGTGGAGGGCATGGCGGCCGACCTGGTGGCGGCCGCGACCGTGCTGCCCAGGGGCGGCGCCTGGCTGTTCGTGGAGACGGGCGGGGAGACCGAGGCGCAGGCGCGGGCGCGCGCGGAGGCGGTCGTGCGGGCCGCCGACGTCGTCGACTCCCTGATCGTGACCGACCCGGCCGGGCAGCGGGCGCTGTGGCGCGTCCGGGAGGACGCGAGCGGCACGGCCACCCGGATGCCGGACGGCAGCGAGGCCTGGCCCGGCTGGGAGGACTGCGCGGTGCCGCCCGCCCGGCTGGGGGCGTACCTGCGCGACTTCCGGGCCCTGCTGACCGCACACGGCCTGCGCGGCACGCCGTACGGGCACTTCGGGGACGGCTGCATCCACGTCCGGATCGACTTCGACCTGCTGACCGGGCCGGGCGTGGCCCGCTTCCGGCGGTTCTCGGAGGAACTGGCGGACCTGGTCGTGGCACACGGCGGCTCGCTGTCCGGGGAGCACGGGGACGGGCAGGCGCGGGCCGAACTGCTGCCCAGGATGTACGGCGCCGAGATGGTGGCGCTGTTCGAGCGGGCCAAGGGCGTGTGGGACCCGGACGACCTCCTCAACCCGGGGATGCTGGTCCGCCCCGCCCGCCTCGACGACAACCTCCGCTTCGCCCCGCTGCCCCGCCGCCCGGTCGACGTGGCCTTCGGCTACCCGGCCGACGGCGGCGACTTCTCGGCGGCGGTACGGCGATGCGTGGGCGTGGCGAAATGCCGTACGCAGACGGCGGGCGGCCCCTCGGTGATGTGCCCGTCGTTCCGCGCGACCGGCGAGGAGGAGCACTCCACGCGCGGCCGGGCCCGGCTGCTGCACGAGATGCTGGCGGGCGAGGTGGTGACCGACGGCTGGCGCTCCACGGAGGTCCGGGACGCGCTCGACCTGTGCCTGTCCTGCAAGGGCTGCCGCTCGGACTGCCCGGTCGGCGTCGACATGGCCACGTACAAGGCGGAGTTCCTGCACCACCACTACGCCGGACGCCGCCGCCCCGCCGCCCACCACAGCATGGGCCGGCTCCCGGAATGGCTCCGCGCGGTGGACCGCACCCGCACGGCACCCCTGCTCAACGCCCTGGCCGGCGTACGGGCCCTCGCGCGGGTGGGCAAGCGGGTCGGCGGGATCGCGCCGGAACGGGAGATCCCACGGCTGGCGCCTGAGACGTTCAGCCGGTGGTGGCGCAAGCGGCGCCCGGTCCCCGGCCGGCGGGACACGCGGGTCGTGCTGTGGCCGGACACCTTCACGGACCACCTCACGCCCGCCGTGGGCCGGTCGGCGGTCCGCGTACTGGAGGCGGCGGGCCTGGAAGTGACCCTCCCGCCGACGCTGGGCGGCCGGACCCAGGTCTGCTGCGGGCTGACGTACGTCTCGACCGGCCAGCTGGACCGTGCCCGCACGGTCATGCGCCGCACGCTGGACGTGATGGTCCCGGTGCTGGAGACCGGCACACCGGTCGTGGTCCTCGAACCGAGCTGCGCCGCCGCGCTCCGCACCGACCTGCTCGAGCTGCTGCCGGACGACCCGCGCGCCGCCCGCCTCGCCGGCCGCGTCCTCACCTTCGCCGAGTCCCTGGACCGCCTCGCCCCCGACTGGACCCCGCCCCGCCTCGACCGCCCGGCCGTCGGCCAGACCCACTGCCACCAGCACGCCGTCCTCGGCGACGCCCCCGACCGCCGCCTGCGCGCCGCCGCGGGCCTGACCGGCGAGCTGACGGGCGGCTGCTGCGGCCTGGCCGGGAACTTCGGCTTCGAGCGGGGCCACTACGAGGTCTCGGCGGCCTGCGCGGAGGAACAACTGCTGCCGGCGGTACGGGAGGCACCCGAGGGGGCGGTGGTCCTGGCGGACGGCTTCTCCTGCCGAACCCAGCTGGAGCAGCTGGGCGGGGTGCGGGGGAGGCACTTGGCGGAGGTGTTGGCGGAGGGATTGGGGGAGGGGTTGGCGGAGGGGCTGAGGGAGCAGTGGGGGGAGGGACCGAGGTAAGTGGCATAACCGCTTCACACACCTGATCTAGTCCATTACCCTGGACTGCGGAGTACATCGCGATAGACGACGTTTTCAAGCCGATCACCTGGACCGCCCGTGACCACCCCCGAGACCGCCGCCGCGACCTCTGACGCCGCCGCCACCTCCCCCGCTTCCGTCACGTCCACCCCCGGCCGCCTCGGCTCGCTCGGCCCCGTGGGCCTGGTGCTCGCGGGCGGGATCTCCGTGCAGTTCGGTGGCGCGCTCGCCGTGCTGCTGATGCCGAAGGCCGGCGCCCTCGGAGTGGTGGCGCTGCGGCTGGCGGTGGCGGCCGTGGTACTGCTGGTGGTCTGCCGGCCCCGGCTGCGCGGCTACTCGCGCGCCGACTGGTCCACGGTCGTCGTCTTCGGCATCACCATGGCCGGCATGAACGGCCTCTTCTACCAGTCCATCGACCGCATCCCGCTGGGCCCGGCCGTCACCCTGGAGGTCCTGGGCCCGCTCGCCCTCTCCGTCCTGGCCTCCCGCAGAGCCGTGAACCTGATCTGGGCGGGACTGGCCCTCGCGGGCGTCTTCCTGCTGGGCGGCGGAGGCTTCGACGACCTCGACCCGCTGGGAGTCGCCTTCGCGCTGGGCGCGGGCGTGATGTGGGCGGCGTACATCGTCTTCAGCGCGCGCACCGGCCGGCGCTTCCCGCAGGCCGACGGGCTGGCGCTGGCGATGGCGGTGGGCGCGCTGCTGTTCGTGCCGCTCGGCATCGCGGAGTCCGGCAGCAAGCTGCTCGACCCGGTCACCCTCGGCCTCGGCGCGGGCGTCGCCGTCCTCTCCTCCGTCCTCCCCTACACCCTCGAACTCCTCGCCCTGCGCCGCCTGCCCGCCTCCACCTTCGCCGTCCTGATGAGCCTGGAGCCCGCCCTCGCCGCGACAGCCGGCTTCCTCATCCTCGACCAGGCCCTCACCACCGCCCAGGCCCTCGCGATCGCCCTGGTCATCGCGGCGAGCATGGGCGCGGTACGGACCCAGGTGGGCCGGGGGAAGGCGGGGCGGGGGGACTCGGGCTCCTGACGGAGCACTGGCCGCTGATGAAGCGCAGGTGTTGGGCGATTGGGTGGCCCCAACAGCCACCTCGTCAGCACGCGACCACTCCATCCAGCCCAATCCATGCAAGCACGCTTGATTGTTTCTGGCCTCGCTGCCATGCTCCCCCTCATGGCCGACCCGACGCCCCTGTCCGTGTTCGACGATCTCCGTGCCGAAAGTGACGAACTCGACGACGCTGTCGCCGAGTTGGGGCCGGAGCGCTGGGCGCTTCGGACACCCGCGCCCGGCTGGACCGTCGCTCACCAGATCGCTCACCTCGCCTGGACCGACCACTCCGCGCTGCTCGCGGTGACGGACGAGGGCGGGTTCCGGGAGCTGGTGGAGAAGGCGCTCGCCGCGCCGGACTCCTTCGTGGACGAGGGCGCGCAGGAGGGCGCCCGGATGCCGCCCGCCGAGCTGCTCGCCCGCTGGCGTGAGGGCCGTACCGCCCTCGATCAGGCCCTGCGCGCCGCTCCGCCCGGCGCCCGCATTCCCTGGTACGGCCCGCCGATGTCCGCCGCGTCCATGGCCACCGCCCGCCTGATGGAGACCTGGGCCCACGGGCTCGATGTCGCGGACGCGCTCGGTGTCACCCGCCCGCCCACCGACCGGCTGCGCCACATCGCCCGGCTGGGCTTCCGCACCCGGGACTTCGCCCACGTCGTGCGTCAAGTGCCCGTCCCCGCAGATCCCTTCCGCGTCGAGCTGACCAGTCCTTCCGGCGAGCTCTGGGTCTACGGCCTCGAAGACGCCCCGCAACGTGTCACCGGGCCCGCGCTCGACTTCTGCCTCCTCGTCACCCAGCGGGCGAACCGCGCCGACCTCGCACTGCGCGCCGAAGGTGCGGACGCCGACCGCTGGCTCGACATCGCGCAGGCCTTCGCGGGCCCGCCCGGCGCGGGGCGCCCGGCGAAGGGGGACGCGCGGTGAGCGTGCTCCGCGTCGGCAACGCCTCCGGCTTCTACGGCGACCGCTTCGACGCCCTGCGCGAGATGCTGACCGGCGGTGAGCTGGACGTCCTCACCGGTGACTATCTCGCCGAGCTGACCATGCTGATCCTGGCCCGCGACCGGCTGAAGGACCCGGACGCCGGGTACGCCCGTACCTTCCTGCGGCAGCTGGAGGACACCCTCGGACTCGCCCGCGAACGGGGTGTCCGCGTCGTCACCAACGCCGGCGGGCTGAATCCCGCCGGGCTCGCCGACGCCGTACGGCGGCTGGCGGACCGGCTCGGCATACCCGTGCGGGTCGCGCACCTCGAGGGTGACGACCTCACCGCCGATCACCCCGGCAGCCTCGCCGCCCACGCCTATCTCGGCGGTTTCGGGATCGCCGCCGCCCTGCGCGAGGGCGCCGACGTCGTGGTCACCGGGCGGGTGACGGACGCCGCGCTGGTCACCGGGCCCGCCGCCGCCCGCTTCGGGTGGGAGCCGACGGAGTACGACCGGCTCGCCGGTGCCGTCGTCGCCGGGCATGTGCTGGAGTGCGGGACGCAGGCGACCGGCGGCAACTACGCCTTCTTCCGGGACGGTGACGTCCGCCGGCCCGGCTTCCCGCTCGCCGAGATCCACGAGGACGGCAGCTCGGTGATCACCAAGCATCCCGGCACCGGCGGGTTCGTCGACGTCGGCACCGTCACCGCTCAGCTGCTGTACGAGACCGGGGGCGCGCGGTACGCGGGCCCGGACGTCACCGCGCGGCTGGACACCGTACGGCTCGCCCAGGACGGGCCCGACCGGGTGCGGATAGAGGGCGTCCGCGGGGAGGCTCCGCCGCCCGCCCTCAAGGTAGGCGTCAACCGGCTCGGCGGCTTCCGCAACGAGGTCGCGTTCGTGCTGACCGGGCTCGACATCGAGGAGAAGGCCGCGCTCGTGAAGGAGCAGATGGCCGACGCCCTCGCCAAGTCGCCGCCCGCCGAGATCCGCTGGGAGCTGTCCCGCACCGACCGGCCCGACGCCGGCACCGAGGAGACCGCCAGCGCCCTGCTCCGGCTGGTCGTCCGCGACCCCGAACAGGCCACCGTCGGACGGCCGCTGACCGCCGCCGCCGTGGAACTCGCCCTCGCCAGCTACCCCGGCTTCCATGTGCTGGCGCCACCGGAGAAGGGCGCCCCATATGGGGTGTTCGAGGATGTGTCCGTCCCCCATGGTGCCGTCGACCATGTGGCCGTCCTCCATGACGGGCGCCGGGTCGCTGTAGCCCCGCCCCACGTCACGCGTCCGCTGGAGGTGGTTCCGGAACCTGTACTTCCCGAGCCACCGCCTCCTGGCCCCACCCGTTCCGCGCCCCTCGGCCTCGTCGCCGGGGCCCGCAGCGGGGACAAGGGCGGGAACGCCAACGTCGGCGTGTGGGCGCGGACCGACGACGCCTGGCGGTGGCTGGCCCGCACCCTCACCGTCGACGTCTTCCGGCGGCTGCTGCCCGAGACCGCCGAGCTGACCGTCGTACGCCACACGCTCCCGAACCTGCGCGCCCTGAACTTCGTCGTCGAGGGGATCCTCGGCGAGGGCGTCGCCGCCCGGCACCGCTTCGACCCGCAGGCCAAGGCCCTCGGCGAATGGCTGCGCTCCCGCCACCTGGACATCCCGGAGGCCCTGCTGTGACGGTTCTCCCGACCGCCCTGGACACCCACGACCCCGCCTACGCGGCGAACCGCGAGGCCATGCTCGCCAAGCTCGCCGAACTCGACGCCGAGCACGCCAAGGCCCTCGCGGGCGGCGGTGAGAAGTACGTCGAACGGCACCGGCGGCGCGGCAAGCTGCTCGCCCGGGAGCGGGTCGAGCTGCTGCTCGACCCGGACACCCCGTTCCTGGAGCTGTCACCGCTGGCCGCGTGGGGGAGCGACTACGCCGTCGGCGCCTCGCTCGTCACCGGCATCGGTGTCGTCGAGGGCGTCGAGTGCCTGATCACCGCCAACGATCCCACCGTGCGCGGCGGTGCCAGCAACCCCTGGTCGCTGAAGAAGGCCCTGCGCGCCAACGACATCGCGCTCGCCAACCGGCTGCCGTGCATCAGCCTGGTGGAGTCCGGGGGCGCCGATCTGCCGTCCCAGAAGGAGATCTTCATCCCCGGCGGCGCCATCTTCCGGGACATCACGCGGCTGTCCGCCGCCGGGATCCCGACCGTCGCCGTCGTCTTCGGCAACTCGACAGCCGGGGGCGCGTACGTCCCCGGCATGTCCGACCACGTGATCATGGTCAAGGAGCGGGCGAAGGTGTTCCTCGGCGGGCCGCCGCTGGTGAAGATGGCCACCGGCGAGGAGAGCGACGACGAGTCGCTGGGCGGCGCCGGGATGCACGCGCGCGTGTCGGGTCTCGCCGACTACTTCGCCGTCGACGAGCGGGACGCCCTGCGGCAGGCACGGCGGGTCGTCGCCCGGCTCAACCACCGCAAGGCGTACCCGGAGCCCGGACCGGCCGAGCCGCCCGAGTACGACGCGGAGGAGCTGCTGGGCATCGTCCCCGGCGATCTGAAGATCCCCTTCGATCCGCGCGAGGTGATCGCCCGGATCGTCGACGGCTCCGACTTCGACGAGTTCAAGCCGCTGTACGGCACCAGCCTGGCCACCGGCTGGGCGAGCCTGCACGGCTACCCGGTCGGAATCCTCGCCAACGCCCAGGGGGTGCTGTTCAGCGAGGAGTCGCAGAAGGCCGCCCAGTTCATCCAGCTGGCCAACCAGCGCGACATCCCGCTGCTCTTCCTGCACAACACCACCGGCTACATGGTGGGCAGCCGCTACGAGCAGGGCGGCATCATCAAGCACGGCTCGATGATGATCAACGCGGTCTCCAACTCGCGGGTGCCGCACCTGTCCGTGCTCATGGGCGCCTCCTACGGCGCCGGGCACTACGGCATGTGCGGGCGGGCCTACGACCCGCGCTTCCTGTTCGCCTGGCCCAGCGCCAAGTCGGCCGTGATGGGCCCGCAGCAGCTCGCGGGCGTCCTGTCGATCGTCGCCCGCCAGTCGGCGGCCGCCAAGGGGCAGCCGTACGACGACGAGGCCGACGCCGCCCTGCGGGCGATGGTGGAGCAGCAGATCGAGTCCGAGTCGCTGCCGATGTTCCTGTCCGGGCGGCTGTACGACGACGGCGTCATCGACCCGCGCGACACCCGCACCGTCCTCGGCATGTGCCTGTCCGCCGTCCACACCGCGCCCTACGAGGGTGTGCGGGGCGGTTTCGGCGTCTTCCGGATGTGAGGGACCCAGTGATCACTTCTGTGCTCGTCGCCAACCGGGGCGAGATCGCCTGCCGCGTCTTCCGCACCTGCCGCGAGTTGGGAATCCGGACGGTCGCGGTGTACTCCGACGCCGACGAGAACGCCCTCCACGCGCGCGTGGCCGACACGGCGGTACGACTGCCGGGGGCGGCACCCGCCGACACCTACCTGCGCGGCGACCTGATCGTGAAGGCGGCCCTCGCGGCCGGCGCCGACGCCGTGCACCCCGGCTACGGCTTCCTCTCCGAGAACCCCGGCTTCGCCCGCGCGGTCGTCGACGCGGGCCTGGTGTGGATCGGCCCGCCGCCGGAGGCCATCGAGGCCATGGCGTCCAAGACCCGCGCCAAGGAGCTGCTGGGCATCGCCCCGCTGCGGGACGTCACCGACGCCGACCTGCCGGTGCTGGTGAAGGCGGCGGCCGGCGGCGGCGGACGCGGCATGCGGGTCGTACGGCGCCTCGCCGACCTGGAGGGCGAGCTGACCGCCGCCCGCGCGGAGGCGCTGGCCGCGTTCGGCGACGACGAGGTGTTCGTCGAGCCGTACGTCGAGGACGGCCGGCACGTCGAGGTGCAGGTCCTCGCCGACACGCACGGCACGGTGTGGGCGCTGGGCACCCGCGACTGCTCCCTCCAGCGCCGCCACCAGAAGGTGATCGAGGAGGCCCCGGCGCCGGGCCTTGCGTCCGAACTCGCCGACGACCTGCACGCGACCGCCGTGCGCGCCGCCCGCGCGGTCGGCTACACCGGCGCCGGTACGGTCGAGTTCCTGGTCGCCGGCGGCAAGGCGCACTTCCTGGAGATGAACACGCGCCTCCAGGTCGAGCACCCCGTCACCGAGGCCGTCTTCGGCGTCGACCTGGTCGCCCTGCAGATCCGCGTCGCCGAGGGACACGCCCTGGAGAACGACCCGCCACGCGCGCGTGGTCACGCCGTGGAGGCCCGCCTGTACGCCGAGGACCCGGCGAACGGCTGGGCGCCGCAGACCGGCACCCTGCACCGCCTCGCCGTCCCGGACTCCGTCCGCCTGGACACCGGCTACACCGACGGCGACCCGATCGGCGTCCACTACGACCCCCTCCTCGCCAAGGCCGTCGCCCACGCGCCCACCCGCGCGGAGGCCGTCCGCAAGCTGGCCGGCGCCCTGGCGGAGGCGGAGATCCACGGCCCGGTCACCAACCGGGACCTGCTGGTGCGCTCCCTGCGCCACAAGGAGTTCACGTCCGCCTCCATGGACACCGGCTTCTACGAGCGCCACCTGCCCGAGCTGACCGAGCCCGCCCCCGACCCGCACGCCCCGCTCGCCGCCGCCCTCGCCGACGCCCACGGCCGCTCCCGTTTCGGCGGCTGGCGCAATGTGCCGTCCCAGCCGCAGACCAAGCGGTACGCGATGGCGGGCGAGGAACACGAGGTCCGCTACCGGCACACCCGCGCGGGCGGCCTGGAGGCCGACGGAGTGCGGGTCCTGCACGCCGACGCACGTCTCGTCGTCCTCGAAGTGGACGGCGTACGGCGGAAGTACGCGGTGGCCCGGTACGGCGACACCGTCCACGTCAACCAGACGGCCCTGCACGCCCTTCCCCGCTTCCCCGACCCGACCGCCCAGCACGCCCCGGGCTCCCTGCTCGCCCCCATGCCCGGCACCGTCGTCCGCATCGCCGACGGCCTGACCGAGGGAGCCGCCGTGGAGGCCGGACAGCCCCTGCTGTGGCTGGAGGCGATGAAGATGCAGCACCAGATCGCAGCCCCCGCGACGGGAACGCTGACGGCGTTGCACGCCCAGCCCGGCCGTCAGGTGGAGGTCGGCACCCTCTTGGCGGTCGTGGAGGCAGACGCCGTTTAGGGGCACGGGGCTGTATCGATATGCGGCTCCGCCGCGTGAGCGCGACCAGCCACCCACAACCCGCAGACCGAGGAGCCACATGAGCCCCATCGTCGAGACCGAAGAGCACAAGGCCCTGCGCGCCGCAGTCGCCGCCCTCGGCACCCGCCACGGCCGCGACCACGTCCGCGAAGAACTCTGGTCCGAGGCAGGCAAACTCGGCTACCTCGGCGTCAACCTGCCGGAGGAGTACGGCGGCGGAGGCGGCGGCATCGCCGAACTCTCCATCGTCCTCGAAGAGCTCGGCGCCGCCGGCGCCCCCCTCCTCATGCTGATCGTCTCCCCGGCGATCTGCGGCACGGTGATCGCCCGCTTCGGCACGGAGGAGCAGAAACGCCAGTGGCTGCCCGGCCTCGCCGACGGCACCCGCACCATGGCGTTCGGCATCACCGAGCCCGACGCCGGATCCAACAGCCACCGCATCACCACCACGGCCCGCCGTGACGGCGCCGACTGGCTCCTGACGGGCCGGAAGGTCTTCGTCTCCGGCGTCGACATAGCCGACGCCACCCTCGTCGTCGGCCGCACCGAGGACGCCCGCACGGGCCGCCTGAAGCCCTGCCTGTTCATCGTGCCCCGGGACGCGCCCGGCTTCGAACGCCGCAAGATCGACATGGAACTCGCTGCGCAGGAGAAGCAGTTCGAACTCACCCTGGACGACGTCCGGCTGCCCGCCGAGGCCCTGGTCGGCGACGAGGACGCGGGCCTGCTGCAACTGTTCGCCGGCCTCAACCCCGAGCGCATCATGACCGCCGCGTTCGCGATCGGCATGGGCCGCTACGCGATCGGCAAGGCCGTCGAGTACGCCCGCGACCGCACCGTCTTCAAGTCCCCCATCGGCGCCCACCAGGCCATCGCCCACCCCCTCGCCCAGGCGCACATCGACCTCGAACTGGCCCGCCTGATGATGCAGAAGGCGGCCCACCTGTACGACGCGGGGGACGACGCAGGCGCCGGCGAGGCCGCGAACATGGCCAAGTACGCGGCCGGTGAGGCCTGCGCGAAGGCCGTCGACCAGGCCGTGCACACCCTCGGTGGCAACGGACTCACCCGCGAGTTCGGCCTCGCCTCGCTCATCACGGCCGCACGCGTGGCTCGTATCGCACCGGTGAGCCGGGAGATGATTCTGAACTACGTTTCCCACCAGACCCTGGGTCTGCCCAAGTCGTACTGACACCCGCCCGCGTCCCGTCCGGCACAGCGTTGTGCGAGGAGGAACCGATGTTCCGCAGCGAGTACGCAGACGTCCCGCCCGTCCACCTGCCCATCCACGAGGCGGTCCTCGGCCGGGCCGCCGAATTCGGTGACGCGCCCGCGCTCATCGACGGCACCGACGGCACCACCCTCTCGTACGAGCAGGTGGACCGGTTCCACCGGCGGGTCGCCGCCGCGCTCGCCGAGGCCGGCGTCCGCAAGGGCGACGTCCTCGCCCTGCACAGCCCCAACACCATCGCCTTCCCCACCGCGTTCTACGCCGCCACCCGCGCCGGTGCCACCGTCACCACGGTGCACCCGCTCGCCACCGCCGAGGAGTTCGCCAAACAGCTCGGCGACTCGGCGGCCCGCTGGATCGTCACCGTCTCCCCGCTGCTCGACACCGCCCGCCGCGCCGCCCAGCTCGCGGGCGGCGTCCGGGAGATCTTCGTCTGCGACAGCGCGCCCGGACACCGCTCGCTGATCGACATGCTGGCGTCCACGGCCCCCGAGCCCGCCGTCGCCATCGACCCCGCCGAGGACGTGGCCGTCCTGCCGTACTCCTCGGGCACCACCGGCACGCCCAAGGGCGTGATGCTCACCCACCGGCAGATCGCCACCAACCTCGCCCAGCTCGAACCCGCCATCGACGCAAAGCCCGGCGAGCGCATCCTCGCCGTGCTGCCGTTCTTCCACATCTACGGGCTGACCGCCCTGATGAACGCGCCCCTCAGGAAGGGCGCCACCGTCGTCGTACTGCCCCGCTTCGACCTGGAGACCTTCCTCGCCGCCATCCAGAACCACCGCATCACCGGCCTGTACGTCGCCCCGCCGATCGTCCTCGCCCTCGCCAAGCACCCCCTGGTCGCCCAGTACGACCTGTCGTCCCTGCGGTACGTCATCAGCGCCGCCGCCCCCCTGGACGCCGACCTCGCCCAGGCCTGCGCCCGGCGCCTGAACCTGCCGCCCGTCGGCCAGGCGTACGGCATGACGGAACTGTCCCCCGGCACCCACGTCGTCCCCCTCGACGCCATGCGGGACGCGCCCGCCGGGGCCGTCGGCAAGCTGATAGCCGGCACCGAGATGCGCATCGTCTCCCTCGACGACCCCGGCAAGGACCTCGGCCCCGGCGAGAGCGGTGAGATCCTCATCCGCGGCCCCCAGGTCATGAAGGGCTACCTGGGCCGCCCCGACGCCACCGCCGCCATGATCGACCCCGACGGCTGGCTCCACACCGGAGACGTCGGCCACGTCGACGACGACGGCTGGCTGTTCGTCGTCGACCGCGTCAAGGAACTGATCAAGTACAAGGGCTTCCAGGTCGCGCCCGCCGAACTGGAGGCACTGCTCCTCACCCACCCCGGCATCGCCGACGCCGCCGTCATCGGCGTCTACGACGACAACGGCAACGAGGTCCCCCGCGCGTACGTGGTCCGCCAGCCGGACGCGGCCGGCCTCTCCGAAGGAGAGGTCATGATGCACGTCGCCGAACGCGTCGCCCCCTACAAGCGCGTCCGCCAGGTCACCTTCATCGACACCGTGCCCCGGGCCACCTCCGGGAAGATCCTCCGCCGCGAACTCAGGGAACGGACATGAGCCTCATCCGCCGTACGCGCACACGAGGCGTTGAGACCCTCGCCCTGGACTCGCCCGGCAACCGCAACGCCCTGTCCGCGGCCCTCGTGGGCGAACTCGCCGACGCGCTCACCGAGTGCGGCAAGGACGCCGACGTCCGCGCGGTCGTCCTCACCCACACCGGCAACACCTTCAGCGCGGGCGCCGACCTGCGAGACCCGCCCGAGCCCGACGCCCTCGTCGCCCTCCTCAGGCAGCTCGTCGAACTGCCCAGACCGGTCGTGGCCCGCGTCACCGGACACGTCCGCGCGGGCGGCCTCGGACTGCTCGCCGCCTGCGACATCGCGGTAGCCGCCCACACGGCCACGTTCGCCTTCACCGAGGTGCGGATCGGCGTCGCGCCCGCGGTGATCTCCCTGCCCCTGCTGCCCCGCACCGACCCCCGCGCCCTCGCCCGCCACTACCTCACCGGAGAGCGCTTCGACGCGGCCGAGGCGACCCGCGTCGGCCTGCTCACCGCGGCCGGCGACGACGTGGACGACGTACTCGCCCCCGTCCTCGACGGCCTCAGGCGCTCCGCACCCGAGGCCCTGGCCGAGACGAAACGGCTGCTCACGGCTAGGGTGCTGGAAGCCTTCGACCGGGACGCGGCCGAACTGACCGCGCTCTCGACCCGGCTGTTCTCCTCACCGCACGCCCGCGAGGGGATGACGGCCTTCCTGGAGCGACGGGATCCCGAATGGGTGCTGTGACGGAATGAGTGCTGTGACGACAGTCGACCGCGTCCCCAAGCAGGACCGCAGCCGGGCCACCCGGCAGCGGCTGCTGGCCGCCGCCGTGGCCTGCCTCGCCGAACACGGCTGGGCGGGCTCCACGGTCTCCGTCGTCGCCGAACGCGCCGGCGTCTCCCGCGGCGCCGCCCAGCACCACTTCCCGACCCGCGAGGACCTGTTCACCGCCGCCGTCGAGTACGTCGCCGAGGAACGCTCCGACGCCCTGCGCGCCCTCTTCCCCGAGGGCGCGGCAGGCGACCGCCACGCCGTCGTCGCCGCCCTCGTCGACCTCTACACCGGCCCCCTCTTCCGCGCCGCCCTGCACCTGTGGGTCGCGGCCTCCAACGAGGAGCAGCTGCGGCCCCGCGTCACCGAACTCGAAGCCCGCGTCGGCCGCGAGACCCACCGCATCGCAGTCGAACTCCTCGGCGCCGACGAGACCCGCCCCGGCGTCCGCGAGACCGTGCAGGGCCTGCTCGACATGGCCCGCGGCCTCGGCCTCGCCAACCTCCTCACCGACGACGCATCCCGCCGCGACCGGGTGGTGGCCCAGTGGGCGGCGCTGCTGGACGGGGCGCTGGACTGACCGTGGGCAACTGGTTCCAGGTCTTCGTCGACCTCGACGCGACCGCCGACGAGGCGCCCCGGCTCGCCCAGCGCGTCGTCGGCGCCTTGGCGGCCGAGGGCGTCGTCCTCGCCGAGCGCACCGACTGCGTCCTCGGCCTGCCGTCGGGCCACCCACCCGGACCCGGCTGGCAGCGGTACGCGACCGACGACTGGGACTGGGCCCCGACCGACGGACTCGCCGTCCACACCGGGCGCACCTGCTTCCACAGCGGCCCCGACATGCCCGGCGCCGCCGTCTGCCCGCGCTGCGCGGCCGCCACCCCGCTGGAAGACACCGCGTGGCCGCGTTTCAGCGACGCCATTCGGACCTGGCACGACACCGGCGCCGCGGCCGTCGACTGCCCCGCCTGCGCCACGCCCGTCGCGCTCCCCGACTGGACCTGGGACGACTGTCCCCTCGCCTTCGCCCACCTCGGATTCGAGTTCTGGAACTGGCCCGACTTCACACCCGAGTTCCACGCCCTGCTCTCCCGCCTCCTCGACGGCCACCGCACGGTGTGCCTGTGGGGCGGGATCTGACCGTTGCCGCCGGCATCTCCCCAGCTCAGGACGCGTTGTCAGTGGCGGGGGCTACGGTGCGGGGCATGGGGGACACGTTCCAGACGATCGCCGACCCCGACGCGTCGGCACAGGACGCGGCACGCCTCGCCGAACGCGTGGTCGAGTGGCTGGTCGCCGAGGGCATCGTGCTCGCCGAAGCCCAGCCGGGCTGGGCCCTGAGCGAGCACCCGGCCCACCCGCCCGGCCCCGACTGGCACAAGGCCGTCACCGACGCCCGCTGGGGCTCGCCGGACGGCGTCGCCGTCCACACCCGGCACCGCGTCTTCCACAGCGTCGGCGTCCCCGGCCCGCACACGGCGACCTGCCCCCGCTGCCGGGCCACCGTGGTCGAGGACGACGTCCCGTCCCGCTTCGGCACCGCCATGGAAACCTGGCACGAGACGGGCAGCGGATCCGTCGACTGCCCCGCCTGCGCCGCGACCGTCCCCCTGCCCGCCTGGACCTGGACCGACGACGTCTTCGCCTTCGCCCGCCTCGGCTTCGAGTCTGGAAATGGCCCGCCCTCAGCGACGACTTCCGCGCCCGGATATCGGGCTTCCTGGAAGGTCACCGCACGGTGTTCCTCCAGGGCGAGATCTGACCCGCGGCCCGGCTCAGGGGCTGAGCCGCTCCACCCGCCAGCTCCCATCCGCCCGCGCCACATACCGCAGCCGGTCATGGAGCCGGTTCTCCCGACCCTGCCAGAACTCCACCGACTGCGGCGCCACCCGGAACCCGCCCCAGTGCGGCGGCACCGGCACCTGCTCGCCCTCCGGGTAGCGGGCCGACAGCTCGGCGTAGGAGGCTTCGAGATCCACCCGGGTGGAGATCACCGAGGACTGCGCGCTCGCCCACGCGCCCAGCTGGGAACCGTGCGGCCGGGTCCGGAAGTACGCCACCGTCTCGTCCCGCCCGGTCCGCCGCGCCACACCCGAGACGATGACCTGCCGGGCCATCGGATACCAGGGGAACAGCAGCGAGACGTACGGGTTCTCCGCCAGGTCCCGCGCCTTGCGGGAGTCGTAGTTGGTGTAGAACACGAACCCCTGCTCGTCGAACTGCTTCAGCAGCACCGTGCGCGAGCTGGGCCGGCCGTCCGCGTCCGCCGTCGAGACGACCATCGCGTTCGGCTCGAACAGCCGGCCCTCCGTCGCCGCCTGCCGGAACCAGCGCGCGAACTGCTGCACAGGCGTCGCGGCCAGATCGGCCTCGGCGAGCCCCTCCTCGCGGTAGTGCTTGCGCATCGCGGCGGGGTCGGGAGCGGGATCGGGGACAACGGCGGGGACGGCGTCGTGGTCGGTCACGTCGTCATCTTGCCGTATGCCCTACCGCCGTACGCCACGGTGTCCTTCATCACTGCGTGGCACTGAGTGCCGCGAAACCTCCCCAAGGCTGGCACTCGGGGATATCGTGCAGATGCCGTCCCGGTGGGGTGACCGCCGAACGCACGGGGCATCACCCGAGGGACCGCTCCGGACCGCGAGCCGCCCACAGGCCGTGGATCCACAGGGCGATCGCCCACATCAGCACCCACGTCCGCGCCTGCCCACCACCCGTCGCACACATCACGAGGAGCCGCCTGATGTCCGACTTCGTACCCGGACTCGAGGGAGTCGTCGCGTTCGAGACGGAGATCGCCGAACCGGACAAGGAGGGCGGTGCCCTCCGGTACCGCGGTGTCGACATCGAGGACCTGGTCGGCCATGTCTCCTTCGGCAACGTCTGGGGCCTGCTCGTCGACGGCGCCTTCAACCCCGGCCTGCCGCCCGCCGAGCCGTTCCCCATCCCCGTCCACTCCGGGGACATCCGCGTCGACGTCCAGTCCGCGCTCGCCATGCTCGCCCCCGTGTGGGGCCTGAAACCCCTCCTGGACATCGACGCCGAGCAGGCCCGCGAGGACCTGGCCCGCGCCGCCGTCATGGCCCTGTCCTACGTCGCCCAGTCCGCCCGCGGCCAGGGCCTGCCCATGGTCCCGCAGAGCGAGATCGACAAGGCCCAGTCCGTCGTCGAACGCTTCATGATCCGCTGGCGGGGCGAGCCCGACCCCAAGCACGTGGCCGCGGTCGACGCGTACTGGACGTCGGCGGCCGAGCACGGCATGAACGCCTCCACCTTCACCGCCCGCGTCATCGCCTCCACCGGCGCGGACGTCGCCGCGGCGCTCTCCGGAGCCGTCGGCGCCATGTCGGGCCCCCTGCACGGCGGCGCCCCCTCCCGCGTCCTGCACATGATCGAGGAGATCGAACGCACCGGGAACGCCGAGGCGTACGTCAAGAAGACCCTCGACAAGGGCGAACGCCTCATGGGCTTCGGCCACCGTGTCTACCGCGCCGAGGACCCCCGCGCCCGCGTACTGCGCCGCACCGCCCGCGAACTGGGCGCCCCCCGCTTCGAGGTCGCCGAGGCACTGGAGAAGGCGGCCCTGGAGGAACTGCACAACCGCCGCCCGGACCGCGTCCTGGCGACGAACGTCGAGTTCTGGGCCGCGATCATGCTGGACTTCGCCGAGGTCCCGGCGCACATGTTCACCTCGATGTTCACCTGCGCCCGCACGGCGGGCTGGTCGGCGCACATCCTGGAGCAGAAGCGCACCGGCCGCCTCGTGCGCCCCTCCGCCCGCTACATCGGCCCGGGCCCCCGCGACCCGCGCGACATCGAGGGCTACGCCGACATCGCCCTCTGACCGCCCCCGAAAACGCAGACGACCCGCGAGCCTGGTCCTCCTGAAGGAGGAGCCGGTCGGACGTACCGGCAGCTCGCGGGTCGGGTGACTGCTTGGGATTGGGCCGGCTGCACGCGTCGCTCACGCGCTGGTCCGGCACCGCACTGAGTGTGGTGACGGGCCGCTAGCCCGCAGCCACCTCACGCGTCCGGTTCTCATACATCTGCCGAACCACCTCCCTTCTCGTGTACCGAACACCCTAAGAAGTGGTTCCGCCCGCGCTCAACCGTTTTTTCGCGTGGGTGTCCGACGCGCCGGTCCGTGCTGCTCTGACGTGACCGTGGCCAGCAGGTTTCCCACCAGTGGGCTTTCGTCGGTGGAGCGCCAGCCGATCGCGACCGTGGTGCGCGGGGAGGGGGCGGAAGGTGATGCCGGTGAGGCGGATGCGGCGGATGGCGGAGGGGGCCAGGGAGACGCCGAGGCCGGTTTCGACGAGGGCGCAGACCGTTTGCCATTCGACGGCGTGCTGGGTGACGCGTGGGGTGAATCCGGCGTCGGCGCACAGGGCGGTGATGCGGTCGTGGAGGCCGGGGCCGGCCTCGCGGGGGAGGAGGACGAAGGGGGAGTCGGCCAGGGCGGCCGGGGGGAGTTTGCGGTGGCGCGTGGCCAGGGGGTGGGAGGTGGGGAGGACGGCGACGAAGGGCTCCTCCAGGATCGTCCGGAAGGACAGGTCGTCGTCGTGCTCGGGGGGTTCGCGGAGGAGGCCGACGTCGAGGGTGCCGTCGCGCAGGGCGGCCAGTTGCGGGCCGGTGGTCATCTCGCGGATGTCGAGGTGGACGCCGGGGTGGCGGTCGCGGTGGGTGCGGAGCAGGCCGGGGAGGACGGTCAGGGCGAGGGAGGCGGCGAAGCCGATGCGCAGGCGGCCGGTGCGGCCCTCGGCGGCGGCGCGCGCGGCGGCCAGCCCGTCGGCGAGGCCGGTCAGCGCCCGGCGGGCGGCGGGGAGGAGTTCCCGGCCGGCCGGGGTGAGGGCGACGGCGCCGGGCGCGCGGGTGAACAGGGGATGGCCGACCTTGTCCTCGAGGCGTCGGATCTGCTGGCTGAGCGGGGGCTGGGCGATGCCGAGGCGGGCGGCGGCGTGACCGAAGTGCAGTTCCTCGGCGAGGACGACGAAGGCGTGCAGCTGGGGGAGGGGGAGCAGAGGGCTGGCCATGTCTCCGGCGTACAACGATTCCTCGTGGATTCCTCGCAATCTTGCGGGAACCATATGTGGGCTGCGTCACGTTCGAGTTGAATGATGGGTGGTGGGCGCGACTGGCGCGCCGTACGTGCGGACACAGCCTGCAGGGGGTCCAGGTGAGTGCTTCCCGGCGTAGTGGGACCACCGACGAACTGGGGCCGGACGAGCCCGAGCGGGACGGTTCCGATCTGCTCGCCGCGCTGTTGGACGGCATGGACGCCGCGTTGTGCGCGTTCGACGCCGACGGGGTCCTCACGCACTGGAACCGCGAGGCGGAGCGGATCCTGGGGTGGACCGCGGCCGAGGCCGTGGGCCGGCACGGGTTCGCCGGGTGGGCGGTGCGCAGCGCGGACGCCGAGGAGGTGGAGGCGCGGCTGCTGTCGGCGATGCACGCTCCGGGGCGGCAGGTGCACGAGTTCGCGCTGCTGACGAAGGACGGCGGGCGGGTGCTCGTACGGACCCAGTCGGCGGCCGTGCGCGGGCCGGACGGCAAGCCCGCCGGGGTGTACTGCGCGTTCAGCGAGGTGCACACGCAGATCGACCTGGAGCGGTCGATCGCGCTGAGCGAGGCGCTGTTCGAGGACGCGAGCTGGGGTGTGGTGCTGGTCGACGCCGATCTGCGGCCGGCCGTCGTCAACGCGCACGCGGCGCGGGCGCTGGGTCTCGGGCGTACGGCGGCGCTGGGCCGGCCGCTCGGGGAGCTGCTCGCGCAGGGCGTGGAGGAGCTGGAGAGCGCGCTGACGCATGTGCTGGCGGAGGGCGCGCCGCCCGCGCCGGCGGAGATCTGGGTGAGTGTGCGCACCCCGGACGGGGAGCGGCGGCGCTGCTGGCGCTGCGGGTTCGTACGGCTGTCCTCGCCGCTCGCGGAGGAGCCGGTGCCGTTGGGTGTGGGGTGGCTGTTCCAGGACGTGACGGAGGCCAAGCAGGGCGAGCAGGAGGCGTCGCTGCTGCGGTTCCGGACGAGTCAGCTGCACCGGGCGGCGCGGGCGGCCGCCGAGTGCGAGGACCCGGTGGAGGCGGCGACCGTCCATCTGGACTTCGCGCTGGCCGGTTTCGCCGACCACGCGCTGATCGACCGGGTGGCGGGCGGGGCGGTCGTGGACGGCGAGGCGGAGGGGCCGGTCCGGTTGGTACGGGTGGCGGCGACGCCCTCGGGCGCCCCCGGTCCGAGCCTGTCGGCGGGGTACGCGGGGCTGCCGGTGCGGTACGCGGAGGGGCATCCGGCGTTGCAGTGCGTGGCGCGGATCGGCACCGTGCGGGCCAGTGTGGGTGCGGTGGGCGCGGAGCGGTCGCGGGCGTGGGCGCTGGCCCGCCGGTGGCCGGAGGACGCGGTGCACGCGCTGTGCGCGGTGCTGCGCAGCCGGGGGCGGACGCTGGGCGTGGTGACGTTTCTGCGTGGGAGCGGACGGCACGCGTTCGAGCGGTCCGACACGGCGTACGCCGAGGACGTCGCGGTACGGATCGCGACGGCGCTGGACCTCGCGGAGCTGGCGGGGCCGAATCGATAGAGGGCCCGGATCGGTGCCGGGCCCCTGAGCCCTGGGTTCAGTGCCGGTAGAAGATCCGGTCCCGGTACTGATCCAGCACCCGGCCGTTCCACTCGTGGCCGCCGTCGACGTTGCCGGAACGCAGGAGCGGGGGTTCGACGCCGCGTTCGGCGAGGGCGCCCGCGGCGGTTGCCATGACGGCCTGGAGGAGGGCCGTGGTGACGACCGTGGAGGCGGGCGCGAAGGGCGCCGGGACGCTGTCGAGGGTCAGCTCCGCGTCGCCGACGGCGATCTTCGAGTCGAGGACGATGTCGCAGTGGTCCTTGAGGTAGGTGCCGGAGGCGTGCCGTGAGGTGGTCCGGGTGGTGTAGGCGACCGAGGTCACGCCGATGACGCGGATGCCGAGGGCGCGGGCGTTCATCGCCATCTCGACGGGCAGGGCGTTGCGCCCGGACAGGGAGATGATCACGAGGACGTCGCCCGCGCGCAGGGGCGAGCTGTCGAGGACGGCGGCGGCGAGGCCGTCGACGCGTTCCAGGGCGGAGCCGAGGGTGGCGGGCATGACGTCGACGCCCACGACTCCGGGGACGGCGAGCAGGTTCATCAGGGCGAGGCCGCCCGCGCGGTAGACGACGTCCTGCGCGGCGAGCGAGGAGTGGCCGGCGCCGAAGGCGAAGAGGCGGCCTCCGGCGGCGACGGTGTCGGCGAGCAGGTTGCCGGCCGCGGCGATGGTGCCGGCCTCCTCGTCGCGGACGCGTTGCAGCAGGCCGATCGCGGCGTCCAGGTACTGGTCGGCCAGCTTGCTGTCGCCCATGCGAGCTCCTTCGCTCCGTTGCGGGGGCTGTGCGTTTGTGGTCGTGCGGGTGGGTCGCGGTGTGCCGCGCGTGTGCGCCGCGTGTGTGCCGCGGATCACCGTGCGGTCTGGACCACTGTGCTGTCAATACGGGGGTGGGCGGGGTGGGCCGGGGCGGACCCGGGCGCACCACCGCGCGCGTCCGCGTCGGCTTCCCGGCCGTCGCCCTCCCCCGGTTTCCACGGCGCGACCCGGTTGTCAGCGGCATCCGGCAGAATTGATGCCAGGGCCAGCGCACGCGCCGAAGTGCCGTCGAGCCTTCGGCAGAGCTAATCGAGGGGCACGTATGTCCGGACTGATCGACACCACGGAGATGTATCTCCGCACCATCCTCGAGCTGGAGGAGGAAGGTGTGGTCCCCATGCGCGCCCGGATCGCCGAGCGGCTCGACCAGAGCGGGCCGACGGTCAGCCAGACCGTGGCGCGGATGGAGCGTGACGGCCTGGTCTCCGTGGCCAGCGACCGGCATCTGGAGCTGACCGACGAGGGCCGTCGGCTGGCCACGCGCGTGATGCGCAAGCACCGGCTCGCGGAGTGCCTGCTCGTCGACGTGATCGGCCTGGAGTGGGAGCAGGTGCACGCCGAGGCCTGTCGCTGGGAGCACGTGATGAGCGAGGCCGTCGAGCGGCGGGTGCTGGAGCTGCTGCGGCACCCCACCGAGTCGCCGTACGGCAACCCGATCCCGGGCCTGGAGGAACTGGGCGAGAAGGACGGCGCGGACCCGTTCCTCGACGAGGGCATGGTCTCGCTGGCGGAGCTGGACCCGGGCCTGGAGGGCAAGACGGTCGTGGTCCGCCGTATCGGCGAGCCGATCCAGACGGACGCGCAGCTGATGTACACGCTGCGCCGCGCGGGTGTGCAGCCCGGTTCGGTGGTGAGCGTGACGGAGTCGGCCGGCGGTGTGCTGGTGGGCAGCGGTGGCGAGGCCGCCGAGCTGGAGGGGGACGTCGCCTCCCACGTCTTCGTCGCCAAGCGCTGAGGACTCCTTCCTCGGATCCCGGGCTGCGTGACCCGAATCGCAGCGCCCGGACGCCCCGCGTGCCAGGCTGTCGCCGAGGCTTTTCACCGCGAGGGGGTGGGGCGGATGGGTCACGCGGCGGCGTTTTCAGCGGAGGGCCCCGGCGCCTTGTGGCGCCGGGGCCTGTCCTCCCCTTTTCCGACCCGGAGCCCCGAGCTCTCAGGGTCGTCCCCCTCGGACCGTTTTCCCCGAGCGGTCCGCCTCCCGCTGAAGATCTCCCCCCGGTGGCGGCGATCATGCCTTGAGCGGGGTCACTCGAACGAGGGGTGTTGTCCGCACAGACCGGATCTTCGAATGGGCTTTCGATAGTCTGCGGGGCGGACAGCACAGCAGTACCTGAGCACCACGAACAGCAGGCGGTACGAGCGAAGCTTGGGGGGTGCCCGACCATGGCGCGACGCATCGACGTGACCGGTGTGGGCGGTGTACGTCTTGCGGCCTGGGAGTTCGGCGACCCGCCGAAGACCGACTCCGACCCGGCCCACACCTCCCCCGGCGTGCTGTTACTCCACGGCCTCATGGGCCGCGCCTCCCACTGGGCGTCCACCGCCCGCTGGCTCTCCGCGCGGCATCGCGCCGTCGCACTCGACCAGCGCGGCCACGGACAGAGCGAGAAGCCCCCGCGCGCCGCTTACACCCGCGAGGCCTACGTCGACGACGCCGAGTGCGCCCTGGAACAGCTCGGCCTCGGCCCCGCCGTCGTGGTCGGCCACGCGATGGGCGCGCTGACCGCCTGGCAGCTCGCCGCCAAACGCCCCGACCTCGTACGCGGGTTGATCATCTGTGATATGCGGGCGTCCGCGCTCGGTGCCGCGTCACAGCGCGAGTGGGCCGACTGGTTCAAGGCGTGGCCGGTCCCCTTCGCCACCCTGGCCGACGTACGCAAGTGGTTCGGTGAGGACGACCCCTGGGTGGAGCGGCCGAACCCGGCGCGCGGCGAGTTCTACGCCGAGGTGATGACCGAGTCCCCGGACGGCTGGCGGCCCGTCTTCGAGCCCGAGCAGATGCTGAAGTCCCGCGAGACGTGGGTCTACGACGCCCACTGGGAGGAGCTGGCGCAGGTGCGGTGCCCCGCCCTGGTCGTGCGCGGCCTCGACGGGCAGCTGGGCCGGGCCGAGGCGCAGGAGATGGTCCGCGTGCTGCCCCACGGCGAGTACGCGGAGGTCGCCGACGCCGGCCACCTCGTCCACTACGACCAGCCGGAGGCCTGGCGCTCGGCGATCGAGCCGTTCCTGGACGGGGTTCTCACGGCCTGAGGCACCTCGGCAAGGCCTGAGGCACCTCGGCAAGGCTTGAGGCACCTCCGAGGGCGCACTGCGAGGCCCACCCCGTCCCGGGGCGAACCCCTATCGGTCCCTGCCGCACGCGTAGGCCAGCGGCGAGATCAACTCCTCCGCGTCCGGCAGCCATCGGTTCGCCGGTGTGGGGCGGCACGCCCACTGCACGGCCCCCCGCGACCCGTACCGCGTGGGAGGAGCGGCGACGTAACTGCCCTCCCCCAGCGCCACCAGGTCCAGCGACGACAGCGACCACCCCAGCTTCCGCACCAGATCCGGCACCTTCGCCGCCGCACCGGGAAGGACGAAGAACTGCATCCGCCGCGCCGGCGTCAACGTCACCGGCCCCAGGGTCAGTTCCATCCGCTCCATCCGCGCCAGCGCCAGGAAGCCGGCCGTCTCCGGCACGGAGATCGCGTCGAACGTACGCCCCGTCGGCAGCAGGATCGACGCGTTCGGCTGCTTCTGCCACATCCGGCGGGCGACGGTCGCGCTGCCCGTCGCCTGCGTCGCCCAGTCGGCGCGTGCGGGGTGCGCGCCAGGCTCCTCGCACAGCGCGTTGCCGCAGGAGCACCGCTGGTTTCCGTCGACCGCCTCCAGCCAGGTGCCCGGGAACACGTCCCAGTGGCGCTCCTCGGCGTAGCGAACGGCGGTCTCCAGCAGCGATTCCCCGCGCTGCTTCGGAATCTGTGCGGCTTCGGTGGCCGGGATCGTCTCTTCCACGTGGAACTCAACTCCCGCGTCCACCTCGGGTTACGGCCACCTGCGCGCGCCGGGGAGGAGCATCGATTCGGCGTCCGGGGCGCATGGGTGCACGGGTGGGGGCGCGCGGGAGGATCCGTGGCGGCACCTGGGTAGCCAGGAGAGGGGGACGGGTGGGTACGGGCTCCGCCTTACCCCGGCAATCCGCGCATGCCTCGCAATTCCGTGGCATGTCCGCATTTTCGGTATGAGCACGGGGCATTGATCTTCACGACCGGATTCCTCGCCACCGGCGACGGGGTGCGGCCGGGGAAGAAACGACAACTCGGTGCACGGGCAGGCACCGCAGCCACAGGGGGTTAACGCCATGGCCGCAAGGCCCCTCGTCGCGCGGCAGCCGAACGAACGGCTGCAGGCGCTCATCCAGGAAGCGGGTTGCTCGAACGCCGGGCTCGCCCGCCGCGTCAACATGTGCGGCGCCGAGCACGGTCTCGACCTGCGCTACGACAAGACGTCCGTGGCCCGTTGGCTGCGCGGACAGCAGCCGCGCGGACGGGCACCGGCGATCATCGCCGAGGCGCTGGGCCGCAAACTCGGCCGTACGGTCACGATCGACGAGATCGGCATGGCCAACGGCAAGAACCTCGCGTCGGGCGTCGGCCTCCAGTTCTCGCCGACGGTACTGGGAGCCATCGAGCAGGTCTGCGAGCTGTGGCGCAGCGACGTCGGGCGCCGCGACTTCCTGTCCGGTTCGTCCGTCGCCGCCTCGGCGCTGGTCGAGCCGAGCCGGGACTGGCTGATCTCGGCGCCCGACGCGCAGGTGGCCCGCGCGGCGGGCCCCCGCGTGGGCCAGTCCGACGTGGCCGCCGTGCGGTCGATGACCCAGGCGCTGGTCGACCTGGACCACCAGTACGGCAGCGGGCACGTCCGCCCGGTCGTCGTGCACTACCTCAACAGCGTGGTCTCGGGCCTGCTCGCCGGCTCCTACCGGGAGGCCGTCGGCCGCGAACTGTTCGCCGCCGTCGCCCGGTTGACCGAGCTGGCCGGGTACATGGCGGTCGACACCGGCCAGCCGGGCCTCGCCCAGCGCTACTACATCCAGGCGCTCCGTCTGGCCCAGGCGGCCGGCGACCGCGGCTACGGCGGTTACGTCCTCGCCGCGTCCATGAGCCACCTCGCCGCCCAGCTCGGGAACCCGCGTGAGATCGCCCAGTTGGCGCGGGCGGCGCAGGAGGGGGCGCGGGGGCGCGTGACCCCGCGCGCGGAGGCCATGTTCCACGCGGCGGAAGCGCGCGGTCACGCCCTCCTGGGAGACGCGCGCGCCGCCCAGGAGGCGGCCGGGCAGGCCGTGAGCGCCCTGGAGCGGGTCGACCCGGACGCCGGGGACGACCCCGCGTGGATCGCCCACTTCGACGAGGCCTACCTCGCCGACGAACTCGCCCACTGCCACCGTGACCTGGGGCAGGCGGAGGCCGCCGCGCGGTGTGCGCAGCAGTCCCTGGACGGGCACCCCGCGTCGCGGGCCCGGCGGCGCGCGATCGGCTATGTGCTGCTCGCCACGGCGCAGGTGCAGCAGCGCGAGATCGAACAGGCCTGTCACACGGGGCTGAAGGCCGTGGAACTCCTGGAGGGCCTGCGCTCCAACCGGGGCGCCGAGTATCTGGAGGACCTCCAGCAGCGGCTGGAGCCGTTCCGGGACGAGTCGGTGGTAAGGGAGTTCGGGGCGCGGCTGGACCTTCAGCACGCCGCGTGAACGGCGACCGTGCGGCGCCGTGAATCCGGGGGAAACAGCCGGTTGAGGGGCAGGAGGTGACATAAACAGCGGGCCGCGGTGGTTTTGTTACCGCCGTCACAGGGCAGGAGGTGTTGCCCTGTGCTGCGTGGCACCTGGCTCGGGGGACCCGGTAGCGTGAGCCGACGATTCCGAAGGTCCCCCATTCGTAGGAGTCCCGGTGACGCAGAGTGGACAGGGCGAGGAGCCCTCGGCGCGACCCGCGCACGAAGGCATCGTGCTGCCCTCCGACGGTGGCGAGCCCGTGCTGCCGGGTGCGCAGCCCGGCCCCGGCCGCCCCGCCGACGGCCCGCTTCCGGCCCAGGCGCCGCCGGGCGGGCAGGCCTGGGGACAGCCCTGGGGGCCCGGTCAGCAGCAGAGCACTCCGCCGCAGAACTGGCAGTCGGCGCCGGACCAGGCGTGGGCCGCCCAGCAGGGCGGCTATGCCGCGCCCCAGGCCCAGCAGCAGCCGCAGCAGGGCGCGGGTGCCGGTCCGCTGCCGCCCGAGGGGGCGCCGGGACCGTCGTACGGCGGTGCCGGGGGGGCGTACGGCGCTCCGGGGTATCCGACGCAGGGCGACGCCCCGTCCCATCCGGCGCCGGGCGGTGCTCAGGGGCCGTACGCGGCACCCGCCGCAGCCGGCGCGCCGCTGCCGCCCGCCGCCGGCGACAACCCGACGCACTACATACCGCCGGTCGGCTCCGGTCCCGCGCCCGGGACGCCCGGGGGCGCCCCCGCCGTCGACAACGCGACCCAGTACCTGCCGCCCGTACGGCCCGCCGCCGCGTCCGCCGACGAGGGGGCGACGCAGTACCTGCCGCCGGTGACGCCGGGCGCGCTGCCGCCCGAGATGCCCGCCGGGCCCGGCCCCGAGCGGCCCGCCGAGACCACGCACTATCTGGGCCGCGCCAACCAGGGCGGCGCACCGGGAGCGGTCCCGCAGCCCGGGCCCGACGCCGAGGCCACCCAGTACATCCCGCCCGTGGCGGGGGCGGGGCGGCAGACGCCCGCCGAGTTCGACAACCTGTTCCGCGCCCAGGGCGCCGAGGGCACCCAGCAGCTGCCCCGCGTCCAGGACGCGCAGACGTCCGCGCCGTCGTACGACGAACCCCGCGCGGGCCGGGGCCGCGGGGGCCGTACCGGCTCCCGGGTGCCGGTGATCGCGGCGTGCGGCATCGGTATCGCGGTGATCGGGATCGGCGCGGGCGCGCTGCTCGCCGGCGGCGGTGGCGGCGAGGAGTCGCCCGAGACCGTCTCCGCAACGGCCCCCGCGGGCGAGTCCGCGTCCGCCTCCCCGTCGCCGTCCGCCGACCCGGCCGAGCAGCAGGCGATCGAGCTGGACAAGCTGCTCGCCGACAGCGGTGACAGCCGTACCACGGTGATCAACGCGGTGAACGACGTGAAGTCCTGCAGCAACCTCGCTCAGGCGGCCGAGGACCTGCGGGACGCGGCGAAGCAGCGCAACGCGCTGGTCACCCAGCTGTCCGCGCTGTCCGTCGACAAGCTGCCGAACAACGCGGAGCTGACCACCGCGCTGACGAAGGCCTGGAAGGCGTCCGCGTCCGCCGACAACCACTACGCGGCCTGGGCCGACCAGGTCGCCGGGCAGAAGGGCAAGCTCTGCAAGAAGGGGCAGGCCCGCGGCACCGGCCAGACCCAGGCCGGCAACCGGGAGAGCGGCACCGCCACCACGCAGAAGGCGGAGGCCGCCAAGCTGTGGAACGCGATCGCGAAGACGTACGGCCTGACCGAGCGGGAGCCCACCCAGCTGTGAGCGGCGGGGCCGGGTCAGCCGGTCTCTGAGCCCTCCAGTGTCCGCGTCACGTCGATGAAGCCCTTGCGGGCCGCGACCAGCCGGCCGTCGCGGACGACCTGGAGGGTGACGTTCGTGTTGACCAGGCGCGGGAGGCCGACCGAGGCGAGCCGGTCCTGGAACCTCCAGCGCAGGGTCGGGGTGAGTCCGCCGGTGCCGACCTCGACGCCGTCGTCCAGGGCCTGGCGGACCGTGGTCGACGTCACCTCCTCGTCGCTGCCCAGCCCGTCGACGACCGCCTGGAAGACGGTGTACGCGATCCAGGTGGTCTGGACTCCGGCGTCCGCGGGGTCGATCCGGGTGTCGGAGAAGGCCTGCTCGCGGACGACCCGCTTCATCTCGTCCCAGCGCTTGTCGGTCTCCACCGGGTACCAGCCGGTGACGTACGCCCCCTCGTACGGTCCGGAGGGGCCGCCGGAGGCGTCGATGACGGTCTGGTCGACGCTGCCCAGCACGGTGCCGGTGCGTACCTCGGGGTAGTTCTCCCGGGCGCGCCGGAAGGAGTCCATGAAGGTGCTGGTGCGGTCGCCGAGCGCGGGCACCACGCAGCCCTCCTCAGACGAGTCGGAGGTCGCCCGCCGCAGCGCCCCCTCCGCCTGGGCGGTGAACTCGGTGGCGTCCTCGGCGGCGCGCAGATCGGTCGCGGGCGCGTGGCCGCCGGCCTCAAGTCCGGAGTCGATCAGCCCGGGCAGCGCGTCGCCCGCGATGGTGTCGGGCCGGACCAGGGTGACCGGGCCGCAGCCGGCGGACAGCTCCTTGCCGAGTCCGGCCAGCAGGGTGGGCTGGCCGCCGTTGACCGGGTAGGACAGCGGGCTGGTGAACTCGTTGCTCGTGATGCCGTAGCCGCCTATGTAGGGGATTCCGGCGCCCTCCAGGACCGGGAAGAAGGAGTCGGCGTGCTGGCTGTAGGAGCCGACGACCGCGACGACGTTCTCCTTGACCGCGCGCCGGGCGCACTTCGCGGCGTCCACGCTGTCGTTGTGGTCGTTGCAGATCAGCACCCGCAGCTTGCGGCCGTCGATGCCGCCCTGGGCGTTGACGTGGCGGGCGTAGGCGAGGGCGAGGGCGGGCATGCCGGGCTTGTTGGTCGCGTTCGTGTCCGACGGTGCCCAGGTCATGACGGTGATGGTGTCGTCCCCGGAAGTCCCCGTGATGCCGGGGACGACACCACACCCGGCGGCGAGCGAGGCGCACGCCACCATGGCGGTGACCGCGCGGACGCCCGCTCTGGCGGATCGGCTGATGTCGGGGAGGAATGTGCTGCGGGTGGGTCGCCTGCCGGTCATGGGTCCGCACGATTCCGTCACATCGCTAACCTGGGAGTGACCGTCGGTCAACGACGGGTGACGTACAGGTGAATTACGGGGGCCGGTGAGCGCCCCGCTGGGGGGAACGTACGATCGATGACCGTGCAAGGTGTCCAAGGTTCGGTGAACTCTTCCCGTCGCGGCCGTCGCTCATCCACGATGGGGGGCATGCCTCTGAACGACATGCCGTGGTGGCGCTGGCGCAGCAACGTGCGCTCGGCGCTGCACATGCTCTCCGACCCGGTGTTCCAGCGGGACGTCTGGCTGGCGGGTGTCGAAGGGTACGGAGACGTGACCGACGCCGTGTACCGCCTGGTCGAGGACACCTGGCTGGACCACTGGTCCGCCGAGAAGTACGTCGGCACGATCTTCCGTGACTCACAGGAGGCCGCGCTGGTCGACACCGCGGTGCTCCGGGTGCTGCGGATCATGCACCAGGTGGGCCCGGACGCGCCGGTGTCGTCGTACCTCGACAACCCCGGCTGGCCGGAGGCGGTGCGGGCGGCGCGGGACGCGCATGTGCGGATGGCGGCCAGCGACGGGGACGACCCGGAGGCGGCACCGCGCACGCTCGAGGTGCTGCGCATCATGACGCGGTCCGCCTAGCGGCCTGGTCGGCGTGCGTACGGCGGTCCGTCTAGCGGGACGGTTGCCGGGACTCGAGGTCGTTGTGGGACCCTGTCCTGCATGAATGAGCAGTCCACCGGAGCCGCGGCCCGAGCCGACCAGTACGTCCTCACTCTCTCCTGCCCGGACAAGCAGGGCATCGTGCACGCCGTGTCGAGCTACCTGTTCATGACCGGCTGCAACATCGAGGACAGTCAGCAGTTCGGTGACCACGACACCGGTCTGTTCTTCATGCGGGTCCACTTCTCGGCGGAGTCGCCGGTGACGGTGGAGAAGCTGCGGGCGAGCTTCGCGGCGATCGGTGACTCCTTCCACATGGACTGGCAGATCCACCGGGCCGAGGAGAAGATGCGGGTCGTGCTCATGGTCAGCAAGTTCGGGCACTGCCTGAACGACCTGCTGTTCCGGGCGCGGATCGGTGCGCTGCCGGTGGAGATCGCGGCGGTGGTGTCGAACCACACCGACTTCGCGGAGCTGGTGGGGTCGTACGACATTCCGTTCCACCACATCCCGGTGACGAAGGAGACCAAGGCGGAGGCCGAGGCGCGGCTGCTGGAGATCGTCCGCGAGGCGGGCGTGGAGCTGGTCGTGCTGGCCCGCTACATGCAGGTCCTCTCCGACGACCTGTGCAAGCAGCTCAGCGGGCGGATCATCAACATCCACCACTCCTTCCTCCCGAGCTTCAAGGGCGCCAAGCCCTACCACCAGGCGCACGCGCGCGGTGTGAAGCTGATCGGTGCGACCGCGCACTATGTGACGGCGGATCTCGACGAGGGGCCGATCATCGAGCAGGAGGTCGAGCGCGTCGGACACGACGTCACGCCGGACCAGCTGGTCGCCATCGGCCGTGACGTGGAGTGCCAGGCGCTGGCCCGCGCGGTGAAGTGGCATGCGGAGCGCAGGATTCTGCTGAACGGGCGGCGGACGGTCGTCTTCGCCTGAGAACTGAGGCCTGACGCGTGCGGCCTGAGTCCTGAGGCTGAGGCCTCGCGCTCCTACATCCGGCTCAGGCTCGCCGCCGCGAACAGTACGTCCTTGATGGCCTCGCGGTCGCCGTCCTGGCCGGCCGCCGCCTCGTCGGGGGAGACGTGGCCTGCCGCCAGTCTGCAGAACTCCACGCCGTCCAGGGCGACATGGGCCACCTCCAGGTCGGTGGAGGGCGCCGCCGCCGGGGAGTCGAGGGGGATCAGCCACTCGCCGCCGCCGGATCCCTCGATCTCCAGGCGCAGGGTGCGGCCGGGTTTCCCGGCCGTGACGAGGTGGCGGCCCGGCCGCGCGGGCGCCGCGAGTCCCGCGCGGCGGCGGTCGGCCAGCACCTGCGGCAGCACGCGCGCGGCGAGGCCGATCATGCGGTTGAGGTGGCGCCCGGACGGCGGTTCGTACGGGTAGTCCACCGCGTCCGCGATGTCCTCCGCGTGCACCCAGCACTCGAACGCCCGGTCGACCATCGCGGCGTGCAGCGGCAGGTCGAAGTCGCCGTACGGCACCGACACCCGCCCGGCGCCGCTGCCGGTGAAGGCCACCGTCCGCACGATGCCGTGGCTCTGCTCCCGCCAGGGCCCGCGGACGGACCGGGTCGGCGGGAAGTGCGACGCCCGCCAGTACGCCTCCGTGCGCCCCGCCGGAGTGGGCCGCTCCGCCTCGGTGTCGCCCAGCGGGTCGTCCAGTCCGAGGGCGCGCGCGACCAGTCCGTCGACGGCGAGGAGATGGGCGATGACCCCGGCGACGGTCGTCCGCCGGCTCGTCGCCTCCTTGCCGTCGTACCAGCGCAGCCGGACCGGCGCGTGCCACTCGGAGTCCCCGAAGTCCTGGAGCAGCGCGTCGAGGCGCGCGGTCTCGGCGTCGTACGCGGCGGCCCAGGCGGGCACGGGGATGCGCGGCGGCCGGCGGTCCAGGCAGGTCTCCAGGACCCGGGTGCGCAGCGACGGGTCGAGGTCGAGGCTCTCGGGTGGATGCAGCAGCCCGACCGCCTCGCGCAGCCGCCGTGCCTCGTCCGCGCAGTTGCCGCAGTCGCCGAGGTGCTCCTCGACGGCCGCGGTCTCCTCCGGCGAGCACGCGGACATCGCCCAGGCGCCCAGCAGGGACTTCAGGACGGGGTGCGCCAGCCGGAGCGGCGCGGGGGTGGGCGTCATGGCCGCGCGCAGTTCGTCGAGGGCGGGCAGGGGAAGGCCGCCGTCCTCGACGGAGGCGCGGGGCGGCGGTATCCGCGGCGGCTGCCGCGGGGTGCCCGGGGCGGGGGTGTGCGTCCGGTCATCGTGGGTGCCGCCGTCCTGGCTCCGCTGCTCCTCGTCGCCGTCAGGGTCATGGTGGTCACGGGGGTCGTCGGGGTCGTCGTGTTCGCCGAACGGTCCTGGCTCGGTCACACCGCACCTCCGTATCCGGGCGGTGCTCCGGGCGTGCCGGCGTCGTGGGCCGTGGACAGGAGCTGGAGGCCGAGGCGGAGGCGGCGGCGGGCCTCGTCCTCGGTGACGCCGAGGTCGATCGCGGTCTGGCGGTAGTCGCGGCGCTGGAAGTAGGCCAGTTCCAGGGCGGCGCGCAGCGGGGCCGGCATGGACTGGACGATGAAGTCGGCGCGGGCGGCCACGGAGGCGTGGCGGACCTTGTGCTCGAGTTCCTCGGAGGTGCCGTGGCCGCCTTCGAGGGCGGCGGTCTCGGTGGCGCGCAGGCGCTGCACGGCGAGTCGGTGGGTGAGGCTCGCCACCCAGGAGCGCAGCGGGCCCTCTTTGGGGTCGTAGCTCTCGGGTTGCTGCCAGACGTGCGCGAAGACCTCGCGGGTGATGCCGTCGGCGGCGTGTTCGTCGCCGAGGACGCGGTGGGCGAGGCCGTGGACGAGGGTGGCGAAACGGTCGTAGAGCTCGCCGAGGGCGGCGGCCTCGCCGCGGGCGAGGCGCTGCTGCATCCTGCGGTCCCAGCGGGGTGGTGCGTCCTTCTTCGGCATAGGGCCCCCTCCCCCTGTGTCGGCGCTGTGTCCGGTCGTGACTTCAGCGTGCGTCCACCGTTGTCCCGAATGTAGTCGGCACGTCTGACAACGCACGCCCCTTTGTGGCAAAGTGCGCCCCCGACGGGCCGCGGGTGATAACGGCCCTTCTTTTTATGGCGGTTACCCGACCATTCTGTACACAGACGTGTCTGTGATCTGATCGAACAGGATCGAAGTGGACTAAAACAAGCCCTTTCCGATCGCCATCCGTTTCCGGTGCGGTGTTTCAGGGAACGGCCGGTGGGCAGCCGCGCTGAAAGGAAGCGTAGGGACTGCTTCCGTTTCCAGGGGGCGGTTCGAGGGAAGTTCCGGCGAACGAAGGGCATGGTGGTGGCGTTCAATGTGACCGGTGGCGAGCGGGGCGAGTGGGCCGTGCTCCATGTGTCGGGCGAGCTGGACCTGGTGACGTCGCCGGTGCTCCGGCAACGGGTGCACGACGTGGTGGCCGAGGGCCGCCACAGCCTCGTACTGGACCTCTCCGAGGTGTTCTTCTGCGACTCCAGCGGGGTCGGCGTGCTCATCGCCGCACGCCGTCTGCTGCGCTCCTGCCAGGGCCGGCTGCGCCTCATACTCCCCGCGGAGGGCGCGGTCGACGGCTCCCACGTCAACCGGGTCCTGGGCGCGCTGGGCGTCCGCCGCCTGTTCGACGTCCACCCCGACCTCGCCTCCGCCGTCGAGGAGGACTCCCGCCCGCTGTCGGCCTGAGGCCTCCGCCACATCGTTGTCCCGAAATTCCCCCGGTCTTGGCACAACCGTCGTTTTCCCGCTCCTCGACCGCCCCCGCCGTCGTACGCTCCGTGCGAGACGCACCCCCACGTGAGGTAAGGCGGCCCGAGAAGACATGGTCAGCAGCGAGAACGAGCGCAGGATCGCGGCCAGGTTCGCCACGTTCGACCAGGACGGCAACGGCTACATCGACCGCGAGGACTTCAGCGGAGCGGCCAAGGCGCTGCTCGCGGAGTTCGACGTCGCGGCGCGGTCGGACAAGGGACAGGCCCTGTACGGCGGCGCCGAGGCGTTCTGGCAGGGCATGGCGGGAATCGCGGACCGGGACGGTGATCAGCGCATCACCCGGGAGGAGTTCGTCACCGGTGCCGTGAAGCGGCTGCGGGACAACCCGGACCGGTTCGCCGAGATCGCCCGGCCGTTCCTGCACGCCGCCATCGACGTCGCCGACACGGACGGCGACGGCGCGGCGACCGTCGAGGACACCGCGCGGGTGCTGACCGCGCTGGGCGTGCCCGAGGACGTCGCCCGCGCGGCCGCCGCCGCGCTGGACGGCGACGGCGACGGCAAGGTCGGCGAGGCGGAGATCGTGCCCGCCTTCGCGCGTTACTTCACCGTCCCCGAATAGCGCTCCCGCAGCTTGTACTTGAGCACCTTCCGCAACGTCTCCCCGCGCGGGAGGGCGTCCACCACCTCCAGTCGCTCCGGCAGCTTGTGGACGGACAGCCCCTCCGCGCGGAGGTGGGACGTGAGCGCGTCCAGGGTCAGCTCCCGGGCGCCCGGCGGCTGTTCGGCCACCGCGCACACCAGCTCCCCGCGGTCCGCGTCCGTCAGGCCGATCACCGCCACGTCGGCGATGTCCGGATGCCGGCCGCGGTGCGCGGCGCCCGCGACCGTCTGCAAGTCCACGGCGGAATGGGATTCACCTGGGAGGCGGAGGTTCATCTGCATCTGAAGCGGGCCTGGGTGCGCGCTCAGCGTGGAGGTGGCGGCACGGAGAGTGAGGAACTGCTCGCGGCGGGGCTGCTGACGGAGGCGGGCTGAGCGGCGCTGGGCTGGGGTGTCGTGAGAACTGTGGAGAAGCGGGGAGTCCGGTTCTGGCCAATGTCGCGGATCGTGGCACAGGGTTGTCACGGAGCGTCACATTGTGCGGTGTTCCGCGTGTGACCCGCCACGTCCCGGAGCGTGCGTTCGCCTCCGGTACCTTGTGGGGGACGCGCCGCATTCCGGCTGTTCGACTCGCTGCGGCGAGGGTCGCACAGTATGCCGCACGGGTACTCCTTCGCGCGGGAATATGCCCGAAGCGCTTGTTGGGGTGACGGTGTGTCAACGAAGCTGTGCTGCAAGGGATTCACATTCCGTGACCCTTGCTCTGGTCGTTGTTCTGGTCATGCAGAAAATGGCTACGATCGTGGCCCTCGTGAGGCGCGAGCCTCGGTGTCCATCGGTTCGGATGGTGTGAGCGGTGCAGGTGCTTCAAGTGCAATTGGAGATCCGGCCCGACCCCGCTGAAGTGGGGCGGGCGCGGAGGTGGGCACGGGCGCGGCTCGCCGGGTCCGCGATAGCGGCCGACGAACCGCTCGCCGAGACGGTGATCCTGCTCGTGTCCGAACTCGTCACCAACGCCGTCGTGCACACCGGCCGCCCCGCCGTGCTGTGCCTCAGCCTGCCCCAGGCCCCCGCCGCCGAGTCGGCGACCGTCCGCCTGGAGGTCGCCGACGGCAGCACCCGCGCGCCGGTGCCCCGCTGGGCCGACGGCGACGAGACCGGCGGCCGGGGCCTCGCGCTCGTCGACGGCCTCGCCGACCGCTGGGGCTGGCAGCGGGAGGACGCCGGCAAGCGCATCTGGTGCGAAGTCGACCGCCATGCCGCCTCGCGCGCGGGGGCGATGGCCTACGGCGGCGGCGCCGCGGCGTACGAAGGGTGCAAGGGGCTGGCGTACGAAGCCGTCTGACGCGGAGCCGGTCGGGCGGGGGCACGGGTGCACGTGATCGGGTGGACGGTGCCGTGGGGCGGGGTGATGCGCCCGGATGTGCTTCCGTGCGCGCCTCCGGAAAAACGGACCTTAAGTGATAAATCCCCGGACGGGTGTTGACGCCGCGTGTCCGTTTGATCACGCTTGTGGTCAGCGATTCGCCGCGAGGGGACGACGAGGGCTTCGGTGACGGGAGTCCTCGGCGAGTGTGGGTCGTGAACCGGCGTCGGTTCTCTCAGGGCCACGAGGAACCAGGGGTGGGTGCGCCGGGCCGGATGGCGGCGCGCGGTGCCGTGCTCGGGGCGGGCGACCTCGCGCCGCCAACCGGACTCCCTGGGGGAGCGGCCCTCTTCAGAGAATCGCGACCGGTGCGACCGGGCTCCCCGTCGCGCCGGCGAACGGCTCGGGTGTCGCCGAGAGCAGGAACGAGTAGCGGCCCGTTTCTCCACAGGCTGTGGACAACTCTTCGAGATTCCGGTTCTGCGCCTGCGGCATCCCCATCTCCACCAGATCCAGGGCGTGGACGGGCAGCCAGAGGTCGTCCACCTCCGGCGGGAAGAACCGCGCGGACGACGTCGTCGGTGATCAGGTTGAGGGTGCCGATCTCGTCGTCGGCGCCCCAGCGGCGCCAGTTGTTGACGCGCCGGGCGAGATCGAGGAACACCGGCGGGAGCGTGCTGGACGACGTCGGGCCTCCCTGGAGCTTGTCGCCGGATATCTGACGAGTCGTGGAATGCGAGAAGCCGAACCTGGCGACCTGTCAGGAACCGCGGCAAAGGGCCGGGCGCGGGGAACTTCTTGGCAGGAAGGAAGGCGGTGACGGGCGCGGGCGCGAGGCGGGTGGCGCGGGCGGTGCTGACCTTCTGAGGCGAACTCGCGCTCGGCCGTACGGCTGTTGGCCGGAGTTGTCCACAGGGCGGGGAAATCCGGTGGGAGTTGTCGGTGCCGCCGCCTAGCGTCAGCCGCATGACCTATCGCGACCTGGCCACCCGGCCCGTTCTGACCTGGTCCCTCGTGGCCGTCGCCGCCCGGATGCCGGTGGCCATGGCCCCGCTGGCCGTGGTGTTCCTCGTCCGGGAGCGGCCCGGCGGGTACTCGCTGGGCGCGCTGCTCGCCGCGGCCTATGTGCTCGGGGAGATCGTCGGGGCGCCGCTGCTCGGCATGCGGGTGCGGCCCGAGCGGGCGCGGCGGCAGATGAGCGCGGGGCTGGTCGTCGGGGCGGTCGGGTTCGCCGGGCTGGGGGTGCTGCCGGGGGCGCCGGCCTGGCTGCTGGCCGGGTGCGCCTTCCTCGCCGGGGCCGCGCCCGCCGCGTCGGCCGGCGGACTGCGGTCGCTGCTCACCGGGCGCCTCGTGCCCAAGCACGCCGTGGCGCAGGCCCTGTCCGTCGAGTCGATGCTGATGTCCGGGATCTGGGCCGTCGCCCCGGCCGCCGTCACCGGGCTGGCGCTGGGCGTGGCGCCGTGGGTGCCGCCGCTGCTCGCGGCCGGGCTGGTGCTGGTGGCCGCCGCCGGGCTGTGGCTGCTGCCGGAGGGCTGGGACGTGGCGGAGTCGGCCGCCGAGGGCCGGTCCATGCTCCGGCTGCTCGGCGGGGCCTGGCCGGTGTACGTCACCGGAGCGGCCAGCATCTCCCTGCTCGCCCTCGCCGAGCTCCTGCTGCCCGCGCTGCTCGAACAGCGGTCGATCGGCGTCGGCTGGTCGGGGCCGCTGCTCAGCCTGTTCGCGCTCGGCTCGGCGGTGGGCGCGTTCCTGTACGGGGCGCGGTCCTGGCCGGGGCGGCTGCGCACCCGCAGCGTGGTGCTGATGGGCGGGGTGTCCGCGTGCGCGACGCTGGTCGCGCTGATACCGGACACCGCCGGGATCGCTCTCGCGCTGACCGCCGCGGGCATGCTCCAGGCGGGCGCGATCATCACCCGGAACCTGGCCCTCCAGGAGGTCCTTCCGTCGAGCGCGCTCGCCGCGGGCTACTCCGTGATGTACGCGGCGGCCAGCGCCGGGTACGCGGTCACCGGATCCGCGGCGGGCGCCCTGCTGGAGGTGACCACTCCGGACCGGGCGATCCTGGTCGGGGTGGTGCTGACGCTGGTGATGGTGGCCGTGGGCGCCTGGGGCGAGGGGCGGCTGGGCCGGCTTACCGCCGCCGAGCCGCCGGCGGCCGGGACGTCGTCCGCGAAGTCACCCGCGCGTGGCGGTGCCGCCGCGGCGGCCTCCGACGCCGTCGCCGCCCGCCCGGAAGGTCCGGCGGTAGGCGGTGGGGGTGACGCCGAGCGCGGCCTGTAGGTGCTGACGCATCGACTGGGCGGTGCCGAAACCCGCGTCCCGGGCGACCTGGTCGACCGACAGGTCGGTGGACTCCAGCAGATGGCGGGCGTGTTCGACGCGCTGCTGGGTGAGCCACTGGCCGGGGCTGACGCCGGTCTCCTCGCGGAAGCGGCGGGTGAACGTGCGCACCGACATGGCCTCCTGCTCGGCCATGTCCCGCAGCTGGATCGGCTCGTGGAGACGGCCGAGCGCCCAGGCGCGGGCCCTGGTCGTGGTGGCCTGCTGCGGGTGGGGCACCGGGCGCTGGATGTACTGGGCCTGGCCGCCGTCGCGGTGCGGCGGGACGACCGTGCGCCGGGCCACCTCGTTGGCCACGGCCGTGCCGTGGTCGCGGCGCACGATGTGCAGGCACAGGTCGATGCCGGCGGCGACCCCGGCGGAGGTCAGGACGTCGCCGTCGTCGATGAACAGCACGTCCGCGTCGACCTTGATCCGGGGGAACATCCGCTGGAAGCGTTCCGCGTCGGCCCAGTGGGTGGTGGCCGGCCGGCCGTCCAGGTAGCCGGCGGCGGCGAGGACGTAGACGCCGGTGCAGATGGAGGCGAGCCGGGTGCCGGGCCGGATGTGCGCGAGGGCGGCGGCCAGTTCCCCGGTCAGCACGCCGTCGTCGTAGAGCGGGCCGAGTTCGTACGACGCCGGGACGATCACCGTGTCGGCGGTGGCCAGGGCCTCCGGGCCGTGGGCGATCTGCACGGCGAAGTCGGCGTCCGTCTCGACCGGGCCCGGCGGCCGCACCGAGCAGGTGACGACCTCGTACAGGTGCCGCCCGAGCGCGTCCCGGGGGCGGCTGAAGATGCGGTGCGGGATGCCCAGCTCGAAGGGGAGCAGCCCGTCCAGGGCGAGGACCACGACGCGGTGCGGGCGGAACTCGGGGGCGCCGTCCGGTTCGGTGCTCGGCTCACGGGTCATGGCCCGATCCTAGCGAACGCTGTCCCTCGGGCCACTCGTTCGGACCGGACCGGCACCGGAAGCTCGATGTCGTGACCCAGACAACCGATGCGACCGCCGTCGACAACACCCCGAAGGGCTCCCGTCCCGCCCGGTCCCGCCGTGTCCACCGCGCCTGGTTCGTCGCCGCCGTCACCTTCGTGACCATCATCGGCGCCGCCGCCTTCCGCTCCCTGCCGGGCCTGCTCATCGACCCCCTGCACCAGGAGTACGGCTGGTCACGCGGCACGATCGGCGCCGCCGTCTCCGTCAACCTCGCCCTCTACGGCCTCACCGCGCCGTTCGCGGCCGCCCTGATGGACCGCTTCGGCATCCGGCGGGTCGTCGCGGCCGCGCTCGTGGTGATCGCGCTCGGCTCCGGGCTCACCGTGTGGATGACGGCCGCCTGGCAGCTGCTGCTCTGCTGGGGACTGCTCGTCGGACTGGGCTCGGGCTCGATGGCACTGGCCTTCGCCGCCACCGTCACCAACCGCTGGTTCACCGAACGCCGCGGCCTGGTCACCGGCATCCTCACCGCCGCCTCCGCCTCCGGACAGCTGATCTTCCTGCCGCTGCTGTCCTGGATCGTCGAGACCCACAAGTGGCGCCCGGCCGCCGTCACCGTCGCCCTCGCCGCGCTCGTCGTCGTCCCGTTCGTGTGGCTGCTGCTGCGCGACCACCCGGCCGACGTGGGCCTGAAGCCGTACGGCGCGAAGGAGTTCGTGCCCAAGCCCGCGCCGGTGCCGGGCGCCGCCCGCCGCGCGGTCACCGTCCTGTCCAAGGCCGCCCGCACGGGCCCGTTCTGGCTGCTGGCCGGCACCTTCGCGATCTGCGGGGCCTCCACCAACGGCCTGATCCAGACCCACTTCGTGCCCGCCGCCCACGACGAACACATGCCCGTCCAGGCCGCGGCCTCGCTGCTCGCGGTGATCGGGGTCTTCGACGTGGTCGGCACGATCGCCTCCGGCTGGTTCACCGACCGTTTCGACGCGCGCCGCCTGCTGGCGGTCTACTACGCCCTGCGAGGCGTCTCGCTGCTCTTCCTGCCGATGCTGCTGGGCCCGTCCGTGCAGCCGCCGATGATCTTCTTCATCGTCTTCTACGGCCTCGACTGGGTCGCCACCGTCCCGCCCACCGTCGCCCTGTGCCGCGAGCACTACGGCGAGGACAGCGCGATCGTCTTCGGCTGGGTGCTGGCCTCCCATCAGGTCGGCGCCGCGCTGGTCGCCTTCCTCGGCGGGGTCGCCCGCGATGTCTTCGGCACGTACGACATGGTCTGGTACGCGTCCGGCGCGCTGTGCGCGGCGGCGGCGCTGATGGCCCTGGTGATCCGGCACCGGCCGGCCGCCGCGCCCCTCGCTGCGGCCTGAGCCGGACCGCCGCGAGGGGGTGGCGGGTGGTGGGTCAGGCGGACTCGGCGCCCGCCCGGCGGCGACGCACGGCCAGCACCAGCAGGCCGCCGACCGCCGCCGCGGCCGCCGCGGCGCCCGCGAGCAGCGGGGTGCCGTCGGAGCCGGTGCTCGCCAGACTGCCGCCGGTGGTGCTGGAACCGCCGGTGGAGGTGCCGGCCGCCGTGGTGCCCGTGGAGCCCGTCGAGCCGGTGGAGCCCGACGTGCCCGCCGAGCCGCCGGAGCCGGTCGAACCGGTCGAGCCCGACGTGCCCGTGCCGCCCGCGGCCTGGCCCTCCGGCTCGTTGCCGTCGCCACCCGTGCCGCCGGAGCCGCCGGTGGACGCGCCGTCGCCGTCGCCGGTCACGTCGACGCGCAGGAACGCCGTGTTGTTGCCGAGGCGTTCGTCGTACTTCGGCGTGATGTCGTAGATCGAGCTGGCCCGCACCTCGCCCTTGCTGTCCTTCGCGCCGTCCTTCACCTTAAGCTCGAAGGCGTAGGCGTGCGTCTCGCCGACGTCGAGGGTGGCGTCCTTCGGCCAGCAGACGTACTCGGCCTTGCCCGGCTTCGACGGGCCGCTCGGGCCGTCGATGTGGAACGGCGAGCACTCCTCGGGCACCTCGACGGCGACCGTGCCCGGCGGGATCTGCACCTTGAGGCCCGGCAGGTCGTCGCTCACCTGGTTCTGCACCCAGCCGGGGCCGTCGTTGCGCAGGGTCGCCTCGACGGTCACCGTGTCGCCGGGCGCGGCCTCGGCGCGGTCGCCGACCGCGACCAGGTCGGCCGAGCTGTCGGCGGTCAGGGTCATCCGGTCGTACGCGTCGTCGAACTGCCCGCTCGGCGCCTCACCGGTGGGAGAGGTGCCGTACTCGACGGCCTCCATCAGGGCGTGGGGCAGCGCCTTGAACCGCACCGGCGTGGTGATGGTGGCGCCGGGCTCGACGACCGTGTCCAGCTTGCACAGCGCCTTGCGGACCTGCTGCTCGTCGGTGGTGTACGTGCAGCCCGCCACCGGCTCCGGGAAGTCGAGGCCACGGGTCAGCCGCACCTGGAAGAAGACGCCGTTCGCGGGAGCCGTGCCGCGGTTGCTGATGCTGACGGTGTCGTCGAACACCGCACCGGGCTTGAGCGGGCCGCTGACCAGGTGCGAGATGGACAGGTCGGGCGCGGTCCCGTCCGTCTCGTCCGCGTGCGCGGTGGGGGCGAGCAGTGCGGGAACCGCGGCGGCGAGCGCCGCGGCGGTCGCGACGGCCGTCGCGGTACGGGTGTGCTGACGCACGGAGTCTCCTTGGTGGGGCAGGAAGGACGCGACCGGCCGGTTGGGCCGACCGGTCATGTCCTGGACACCCGAGAGGCCCCTGGGGTTGTACCGTCGGCCCCACTTCCGTTACAGGAACCGCCCCTTGTGGAACAGCAGCGGCGCCGCCTCCTCGTCGTCCGTCCCAAGGGCGTCCACCCGGCCGACCACGATGAGGTGGTCGCCGCCCGTGTGCACCGCGTGGACGGTGCAGTCGATCCATGCGAGGACGCCCGCGAGGCGCGGCGAACCGGAGACGGGTGCCGCGTCGTGGGCGACGCCCGCGAACTTGTCCGCGCCGGACACCGCGAACGCGCGGCACAGCCCGCCCTGGTGGGCGGCCAGGACGTTCACGCAGAAGACGCCCGCGCGGGCGATGCGCGGCCAGGTCGTGGACGTACGGCCGACCATGAAGGCGACGAGGGGCGGGTCGAGGGAGAGGGAGGAGAAGGACTGGCAGGCGAAGGACTGGCAGGCGAAGGACTGGCAGGCAGGCGAAGCCGGCGGGGAGTCGTCGTCGGCGCCCTGGGTCATGGACGGTGCCGTGACGACGGTGACGCCGGTCGCGAAGTATCCGAGGACGCGGCGGAATCCGGTCGGGTCCACGGGGGCCCGCTCGTCCTCCCGGACGGCCCGCAACTCCGGGTGCGGCGAGGGCTCCACGGGAGGTGTGCCGACCGGCCCGAGGTAACGGACGGCGGCGGCCGCCATGCCTGCGTGTCCCATCACGCCTTCCAGTTGAAGCTGACGGAATGTCAGATGTGAAGGGGGCTGCGAGCAGCGGAAACACCCCGGCGTACGCTCCGGCGCATGGCGTGGGGAGACATACGGCGGGATCTGGACGCCGCGGCGGCCGGGAGCGCGGCGCAGCTGCCGGCGGCGTTCCTGGTGTGGTGGTTCGGGACGTTCACCGAGGACGACCACGGAGTCGGGTACGGCGGCGCCTTCGGCGTCTTCTGCCTGTGCCTCTTCCTGCCGCTCGTGCTGCCGGTCCTCGGCCTGCTCCACTCGGTGCTGCACCTCCTGCCGGGCTGGGCGCTGGTCCAGCCGCTCGCGCGGAGGTTCCCCGACCGCACGCTGTGGGCCTGGCGGCTGGCGGGCGGCACGCTCGTCGGCGGGTTGTGGGCGGCGGTGCCCGCCATGGCCTGGGACTGGCCCTACGCGACGACCGCGCTGTGGTGCACGGGCCTCGGCGTGTGGCCGGTGCTGTGGGTCGGGCTCGCCCGGCGGAAGGCCGGCGTCACCGGCCCGTCGTCGGGATGCCTGGGCCGCTGGTTCAGGCCGGCGTCCGTGTCGGTGGGTCTGTTCCTGCTGGTCTTCCTGGGCGGTGTGCTCGCCACGGTCACCGGGCTGCTGAAGGAGTACGAGCCGCCGAGGCTCACCCGGGAGCAGCTGACCGGCGTCTGGCGCGGGGAGGACGGGGCGGAGCTGCGGCTGCTGCCGGGCGGACGGGCCGTACTGACGGACGTGCCGGTGCCGGAGCCCGACGGCTGGGAGGCCGCCACCTGCCACGGCACCCACACCGGCACCTGGACGGCCGGCACCCGGGACGGCCGCACCGGCGTGTCCCTGAGCGGCGGCTGCGCGACCACCTTCTGGTCGGCCTCCGGTACCGAGGACGAACCGGAGCTGTTCGTGATGTTCGGCGACCCCGACTCCGGTGACCTGCGCGTTCTCGAACGGGACTGACGCCCTCACCGGCCCCGGAGCTCGCGGAGGCCGTTGGGCCGAGGGCCGCTACCCCGGCAGCCCGGACACCCGCTCCCCGCACGTCCGGGCGACCGCCTTCGCGATCTTCTCCGCGTCGATCGCCAGCTCCCGGAACATGCCGCTGATCGGGTTGGTGAAGCCGGTGAAGAACAGCCCGTGGGCGTGGCCCGGGGTCCGGCCGCCGTGGACCACCGGTCTGCCGCGCTCGTCGAGCACGTCGAGGTGGCCGACGAGACCTTCCAGGGCGCGGACGTACCCGGTGGCGGCGATCACCGCGTCCGGGCCGACGCGGGTGCCGTCGGCGAGGACGACCTTGCCGTCCTCGAAGGAGTCCACGGCGGCGACGATCTCCACCCGGCCCCGGCGGACCGCGTCGATCAGGCCCACGTCCTGGACCGGGACGGCCCCCTCGCGCTGCCGGCTGTACAGGCCGGTGTCAGGGCGGGGCAGGCCGTGTGCCGACAGGTCGGGCACGCTCAGCCGGGCCAGCGGGCGGGCCAGTACGTCGACCAGGCGCACCGGGAGCCGGCGGATGAGGATGCCGTTGTACTGGGTGGGCCAGCCGGCGGTGGTCCGGCGGAAGATGTGCGGGGCGGTGCGCACGGCCAGCCGCACCCGGGAGGCCCCGCCCTCGACGAGGTCGACGGCGATCTCGGCGCCGGTGTTGCCGATGCCGACGACGAGGACGTCACGGCCGGCGTAGGGCTCGGGGTTGCGGTAGTCGCGGGCGTGCCGGAAGTCGCCGCCGTACTCGGTGAGGCCCGGCCAGTCGGGGATGTACGGGGTGTGGTTGTAGCCGGTCGCGACGACCACCGCGGCGCCGGTCAGCTCCCGGCCGCCGGTGGCGTGCAGCAGCCAGCCGGTGCCGTCGGGGGAGCGGTCGACGCGGGTGACCTCGACGCCGGTGACGATCTCCAGCCGGTGGTGCTCGGCGTACTTCTCCAGGTACCGGACCACGTTGTCGCGGGCGACCCAGCGGCCGAAGCGGCGCGGTATCGCCAGTCCGGGGAGGGCGGACGCACGGCGGGTGGTGTGCAGCCGGAGCCGGTCGTAGTGGCGCCGCCAGGAGGCGCCGACGCGGTCGGACTTCTCCAGCACGACGGCCCGTATGCCCTTCGCGCGCAGCGCGTACGCGGCGGCGAGACCACCGGGGCCGCCGCCGATGACGTAGACCGGGTGGAGGCCGGGAGCGGGCTGGGCGGGTGCGGGCTGGGCGGGTGCGGTGACGTCGGGCATGTTCGGGAGCGTAATCACATGCCTGGTTGATGGGTCTCGGTCAAGACCGAAATTGGTTGCGGATCGATCACGGATGAGCGGAAAGCGTGGGCGAGCGTGGACGACCCCCGGTGGTATGACGGAGAACCGGGGGTCGCGTCCAACGGAGGCGCGGGATGGGTTACTTCACGCGCTTCTTGGACCGCCGTACGGTCCGGATTCGACCTCGTCGTCGCACCCCGGCCGCGCGTGATGGCGTACTTCGTGGCCTACACGGAACTCGCCCTCGGCCTCGGCCCGATCACCGGATTCCTCACCCCGGTCGCCCTCGTCGGCGGACTGCTGCTCAACGCGCTCTGCTTCGTGCTGATGATCCACGGCTGGGCGGAGCAGGGACAGAACTCGATGACGGCGCTGATCCCGGTCGTGGCGCTGTTCGGGATGTCCTGGCACACCTGGTCGCTGGACGGCGCGCTGGGGCTCTTCTCATGAGCGCGGCCCCCGGCCCCGGAAGCGGGCGCCTTCACCCGCACCTACTGGGACGCCGCCGCGGCGGGCCGTCTGCTGCTGCGCCGGTGCGGGGCGTGCGGGCGGGCGCACCACCATCCGCGCGAGTTCCGCCCGTACTGCTGGAGCGAGGACGTCACCTGGGAACGGGCGAGCGGCCGGGCCACGCTCTACACCTGGTCCGTCGTCCACCGCACCGACCTGCCCCCTTCTCCGGGCGCACCCCGTACGTCGCCGCCGTGGTCGACCTGGCGGAGGGCCCGCCCATGGCGACCGAAATCGTCGGGAGTGATGGGGAACTGCGGGCGGGCATGGCGCTGGAGGCCGACATCCGGGACGGGGTGCCGGTGTTCCGGGCGGCCGGAAAACCCGCGTGAACCCGCGGGCCGCGCGCTTCAATGGCCCGATGGTGCACATACGCGAGCGCTCCCACACCCCCATCCCCGAGCTGTCCGGGCACGGACTGCGCCTCGGCCCCTGGGACCCCGACTCCGACGCGGACGTGGAGGCCTGGCTGCGGGGACTGTCCGACCCGGAGTTCCGGCGCTGGAACACGCCGCTCGTCCTGGTCACGGACCGCGACAGCGCGCGGAAGTCGCTCCGCTCGAAGGCGCTGAACGCGGCGGACGGCACCAGCGTGTCGTTCCGGGTGGCCAACGAGACCACGGGTACGGCCCTCGGCCACATCGGCGTCAACGAGATCGACCAGACCCTGCGCGTCGCCCGCGTCGGCTACTGGGTGCTACCCGAGGCCCGCGGCCGGGGCGTCGCCACCCGCGCCCTCGCCCTCGCCACGCACTGGGCGTTCACCGGCCTCGGCCTGCACCGGCTCGAACTCGGGCACGCCCTCGGCCACGACGCGTCCTGCCGGATCGCCGAGCGCTGCGGCTTCCCGTACGAGGGGACTCTGCGCGACGCGATGTGGGAGGCGGAGCGGCAGGACGCCTTCCGCGACGTCCACCTGCACGCCCGGCTGGCGACGGACAGGGCGGACATCGAGCCGTGACCCGCACACCGCCCGGGCCGACGGCCCTCACCTGGACCCTCACCGACGACCTCACCGCGTTCTTGGACCGCGCCGAGGCCTTCCTGCACTCCCGGCCCGCACTTCACACCGTCCCCCTCACGGTGACCGACGCCCTGCGCCGCGACGGCCTCGGCCTCTACGGCGACGAGCCCCCCGTCTTCGGCGTGCTGGAGCAGGACGGCACCGTCCGCGCGGCCTTCTTCCGCACCCCGCCGCACCGCCCCTACCTCACCGCCCTCAGCCCCGCCGTCGCCGACGCGCTCGCCGCGCACCTCACCGACGGGGGCCACCGGCTGCCCGGCGTCTTCGCCGACCACGCCACCGCCGCCGCCTTCGCCGGCGCCTGGCACCGCCGTACCGGCGCCTCGGCCGACCTCGTCGAACGCAAGCGCCTCTACCGCCTCGACACCCTCACCGTCCCGCACCCGGCACCGCCCGGCCGTCCACGAGTCGCCACGGCCGGGGACCGTGAACAAGTCGCCCGCTGGTATACCGAGTTCCACGCCACCACCGGCGGCAGCGCCGGCCGGGACCCCGGCGCCTGGGCCGATGCCCGAATCGCTCACGGCGGCGTCACCTTCTGGGAAACCCCCGACGGCACCCCCGTCTCCCTCGCCGGCCTCTTCCCGATGATCGCCGGACAGATCAGGGTGGCCCCCGTCTACACCCCCGAGCCCCTGCGCGGCCACGGTTACGCGGGCGCGGTGACAGCGGAGGTCAGCCGGGCCGCGCGGGCACAGGGCGCGCGGGAGGTACTGCTCTTCACCGACCTGGCGAACAGCACGAGCAATGGGCTGTATCAGCGGCTGGGGTACCGGCCGGTGGCGGACTTCGCGGTGTACGAGTTCGCCTAGCCTCGCACCGGCGCCAACTCAGCTGATGGTGATCGGAATTACCGCCGACATGTCGGCGATCGTCACGCTCACGGTGCCGTTGCCGCCACTCACAGAACCGACGCCGACGGTGTCCTCGTCTGTCTGGCCCGGCGACAGCCGCGCGACGTCCCGCCCGATGGACGTGATGAATGGCAGCGGGTCGTTTCCCTTGAACAGTTCGACCCGGACAGCGGCCTCCGGCGATTCGGCATCACCAGTGTTCACACATTTCCATATCACGGAGAACTGGACGTGTGCTTGTGGTGGATCGGGAACGATTTGCGGGAAGTCCTCGACGAACTCAAGCTGATGACCCATTGCGGATCTCCCTGATTACGCCGGATCGATGTTGATGCAGTTGAAGGTCGAGTCTCCGGCGCCGGTGTCTTCGGCGAGTGTCACCATCAACCGGTAGGCGCCTGCGGCGAAGGGTCCTACGGTCGGATCTTGCAGCGGACCGCCCTCGCCGGCAGCCAGCGCCGGCTCGTCGAGGTCTTTCTCGAAGACCACCGGGTGTTCCGCACTGTCACTGCCAGGACAGCCTTCCGGGATGCTCGTGATCACGAGTCGGTCCGTGAAAGCCGCGACGTCGGCACCGCTTCGGTTGACCGCGCTCCACTGAACTTGGAAGGAATCCGTTTCCCTGATGATTGTCGCGCTCGGGACGATTGGATTCTCAGGGTTTCCGAAGCCGATGTCGGTCATGGGTTTGACCCTCCTTCTTGCGGTCGAACATGCAGGAGTCATCGATCGTTCAACCGTCGGTCAATTGCTTTGTCCGGGACTCATCACCGGAAACGATGGGGCACTCCGCAGCGAGTATTTGCTGCCCGTCTCGGCAATCCCAGCCTAACTCTGAAGCATGCCCATGGCGCGCTGCGAAATCGGCGCCTGCCGGAAGCGCCAGGCCAAACGAACAACTCCCGTGTCGCCGAAGCGTGTGCCGGTCACCCACCCGGCTCCGACGGGTTTCACGGCCACAGCAACCCCCGCGTCCACTCCCGGCCCTCGCCCCGCCGGTACGCCAACCGCACATGCCTGCGCCGAGCGTCCCCCTGGAAGAACTCCACCTCGTCGGGCTGGAGGCGGTAGAGGGTCCAGCTGGGGACGGGGGACTCCGGCTCTCGCTGGGCCTGGGCCCAGGCTGCCTCGGAGGCCGAGGCCAGCTCCCGCAGGGAGCCCAGTTCCTCGCTCTGTCTGCCGGTGAGGGCCGCCGCGAGGGCGCCCGTGGAGCGGGCGTGCAGGTCGCCCTGGGAGTCCTCGGACGGGGCGGTGGTGACGGGGCCCCGGACGCGGACCTGGCGGGCCTGCGCGGGCCAGTAGAAGCCGAGCGCGGCGTAGGGGCGGGCGGCGAGGTGGCGGCCCTTGCGGCTGCCGGCGTGGGTGGCGAAGCTCCAGCCGTGCTCCTCGTCGGCGCCGTGCAGCATCACCGTACGGACGTCCGGCAGGCCCTGTTCGTCGGCGGTGGCCAGGGACATGGTGTGCGGCTCCACCTGTCCTGCCGCCACTGCCTCCGCGAACCAGGCCGTGAAGAGGGGGAGCGGGGCGTCGGGGGCCGTGGACGGGTCGAAGGCGGGCAGGTCCACGTTCCAGACCCGCAGTGACCTCAGGAGTTCGTGAAGATCCGTTGCCATGTCCCGAGTATCCGCCGGGCCCCGCTCACTCCCTCCCCAGCACCACCGTCCCCGACGAGCAGAACCAGCCGCCCGTCCCCGACGCCACCCCCAGCCGGGGCGGCTGTCCGTCCCGGCCCCGCACCTGCCGTCCCCCGGCCTCGCCGCGCAACTGCCGTACGGCCTCCACCAGCAGGAACAGGCCCCGCATGCCGGGGTGCTGGGCCGACAGGCAGCCCCCGCGGTGTAGCGGGCGGCCGCCTGGGAGGCGCTGCTCGCGTTCTGGCCGCCGTACGCGGCCTACCAGGCGCGGGTGAAGCGCGAGATCCGGATCTTCCGCCTCGTACGGCGATGAGAGCCGGGGCAGGCCTCAGAGCGTCGCCAGCCGCTGCACCAGCAGGAACGCGCCGATCCCCAGCATCGCCGCGCCCGACGTGCGGGTGACCGTGCGGGCGGCGGCCGGGCGGGCGCCGAGGACCGCCCGGGCCAGCAGGCCGACCGTGAGGTAGACGCCGGCGCACGCCGCCATGTGCAGCAGGCCGAGCGCGGTGGTCTGCACCGGCACGGGCAGGTGGGCGCCCTCCAGGGTGAGGAACTGCGGCAGGACGGACAGGTACAGCAGCAGGCCCTTCGGGTTGAGGCCGCTGATCGTCGCGCCCCGCAGGAAGACCCGGCGACTGCTCGTCGTGATCGTTTCCGCGCCTGCCGTGCCCTCCGTGCCCGGTACGCCGGGCCGCCGCAGTACGCCCCAGCCCAGCCACACCAGATACGCCGCCCCCGCCACCGTCAGCGCGGTGAGCAGCGCGGGTGACCCCGCGACCAGTACGGCGAGGCCCGCCGCCGCGAGGGCGGTGTGCAGGGCGTAGCCGGTGACCAGGCCCGCGACCGCCGGGACGGGGGAGCGGTCGCGCAGTCCGGCGGAGATCGCGAACGCCCAGTCGGCGCCCGGTACGCAGACCAGCAGCAGGTCCAGGGCGAGGAAGGAGAGCAGCGTTCCGGTGTCCATGCCGGCGAGATTAGGCGGGAATGGCCCGAAAGTGTTCCCGATCTTTTCCCGGTCACTCGCACTCTGGGGCAAGATTTCCCTCATGGACGACGTGGACCGGAAGATTCTTGCCGAGCTGCAGCAGGACGGGCGGCTGACCGTGACCGAGCTGGCCGGGCGGGTGCGGCTCAGCGTCTCGCCCTGCCACCGGCGGCTGCGCGAGCTGGAGCGGGCGGGGGCGATCAGCGGCTACCGGGCCGTCGTGGAGCCCGCGGCCGTCGGGCTGACCTTCGAGGCGCTGGTCTTCGTCTCCATGCGCCAGGAGGACCGGGACACCGTCGCCGAGTTCGAGCGGGCGGTCAGCGAGGTGGAACACGTACTGGAGGCCCAGCGGCTCTTCGGCGACCCGGACTATCTGCTGCGGGTGGCCACCGCCGACCTCGCCGCCTTCCAGCGGCTCTACGACGAGCGGCTGGCGACGCTGCCGGGCGTGCAGCGGCTGACGTCCACGCTGGTGATGAAGCACGTGGTGAAGGACCGGCCGCTGCCGGCATAGCTTCCCCCGCGCCCCTTCCGGGGCGCCTGACAAGACGTGGGGGCGCGGCCGGGCTACTTCGTGGGCTTCTTGCCCGTGATGCCCAGGTGGACCAACAGGGCCAGATTCGGCTTGAGTTCGGCCTGCTTCACACCCCAGGACGTGAAGCCCTTCTGGTGCGAGGCGACCGCGGCGAGCATGGCGACGATCGAGCCGGCGATCGCGGCCGGGTTCACGTCCTTGTCGACCTTGCCCTTGGCCTGGAGCTGGGCGACCGCGTCCGCGAGGGAGTTGTTCACCGAGTTCAGGATCTTCATGCGGATCTTGTAGAAGCGCTTGTCGCCCTCGGCCGCACCGAGATCGACCACGCGCAGGATCGCGTCGTTGCGGCGCCAGAACTCCAGGAATCCGTCGACGAGTTCCTGCGCGGTCTGCCAGCCCGCCTTGCCGACCCAGTTGCGCCCCTCGACCAGCTCGGTCAACCCGGCGCTCTCGGCGGCCATTTGCTCGGCGATCTCCAGGACGGCGCCCTCGACGTCCGGGAAGTACTGGTAGAAGGTCGCGGGCGAAGTGCCCGCCTTCCGGGCGACATCGATGACCTTGACGTCCCGGTAGGGGGAGGAGCTGAGCATCTCGCTGAGGCAGTCGAGCAGCTTCTGCCGGGTCGCCTGCCCACGCCGACCGGCCACCCGGCCGTCGACGGTACGCACTTGTCCTGTCATGCCGTCAGCTTACCGAGGGGTGATGGGAGCGCGATTCGGCCGACTGCAAATGGGGTGCGGGGGAGATCGGAGCGTGGTGTGCCTGGTGGGCGGGGTGCGCAAGTCGCCGTTAGTTTGACTGCATGGCCGAAAACATGGCATCTGCTCATGAAGAGGCGTACCCGGAGGGCGTCCCCTGCTGGGTGGACGCCCAGCTCGCCGACGTGGAGGCGGGCAAGCGGTTCTACGGTGATCTCTTCGGGTGGACCTTCGAGGAGTCGTACGGCGGCACGGTCCGGGCGCACTCCGAGGGCGAGCCGGTCGCCGCGCTGGCGCAGAAGGCGGACGGGCGGCTGCCCACCGTCTGGACGGTGTACTTCGCCACCCCGGACGCCGAGGCCCTGTCCCGGCGGATCCTGGCGGCCGGCGGCCAGGTCGTGACCGCCCCGATGCCGGTCGGCGAACTCGGCGTCGCCGCGCTCGCCACCGACCCCGAGGGCGCCGTCTTCGGCCTGTGGCAGCCCGGCAGCCACCACGGCTTCGGACGCCGCCACGAACCCGGCACGTTCGTCTGGGCGCAGCTGTACGCCCGTGACACCGCCGCCGCCAACACCTTCTACGGCGGTCTCTTCCACGACGCCCTGTTCGGGCCCTCGGCCGAGCCCGACTTCGGCCGCGCCCCGCTCACCGACGTCTTCCCCGCCCAGATGCCGCCGCACTTCGTCGTCCACTTCCGGGTGGACGACTGCGAGGCCGCGCTCGCGGAGGTGGTCCGGCTCGGCGGCCGGGTGCAGGCGGGCCCCTTCGAGGCGTCGTACGGCACGGTGGTCCTCGTCACGGACGACCAGGGGGCGTCGTTCGCGCTGCTCCAGCGCTGATCAGGCTGCTCCGACGCTGATCAGCCGCCTCTTTGCGGCGATATAAGGTGAGACACCCCGTTTCTCACCGGGTTCGCAACCAGCGCCCCGGCCAGGAAGAATCGGGGTGCGTGCCGCCATGGCGGTGCGGTGGTGAGACGCTGCACGGGGTCGCGTACATATGTGGGTGACGCGGCCCGTACGGGGAGGTGGCAGGCAAGTGGTGGATCAGCTGACGCAGCACGATCCGCGGCGGATCGGGCCGTTCGAGGTGCTGGGACGGCTGGGGGCCGGCGGCATGGGGCTGGTCTATCTCGCGCGCTCGGCTTCCGGGCGGCGCGTGGCGATCAAGACGGTCCGCACCGAGCTGGCCGAGGACCAGCTGTTCCGCGTCCGCTTCACCCGCGAGGTCGAGGCGGCCCGCGCGGTCTCCGGCTTCTACACGGCGGCCGTGGTCGACGCCGACCCGCGCGCGGCGGTGCCGTGGCTGGCCACCGCGTACGTGCCCGCGCCCTCCCTCGAAGAGATAGTGAACGACTGCGGTCCGCTGCCCGCCCAGGCGGTGCGCTGGCTGGCGGCGGGCGTCGCGGAGGCGCTGCAGTCGATCCACGGCGCCGGGCTGGTCCACCGTGACCTCAAGCCGTCGAACGTGCTGGTCGTCGAGGACGGCCCGCGGGTGATCGACTTCGGTATCGCCTCCGGTGTTTCGAACACCCGTTTGACGATGACGAACGTCGCCGTCGGCACCCCCGCCTACATGTCCCCCGAGCAGGCCAAGGACTCCCGCAGTGTGACGGGCGCCTCCGACGTCTTCTCCCTCGGCTCCACCCTCGTCTTCGCCGCCACCGGCCACCCGCCCTTCCACGGCGCCAACCCCGTCGAGACCGTCTTCATGCTGCTCCGCGAAGGCCCCGACCTCGAAGGCCTCCCGGACGAGCTGCGCCCGCTGATCGAGTCCTGTATGCAGATGGACCCGACGGCCCGCCCCACCCCCGCCGACCTCCAGGCCCAGCTCGCCCCGCACCTGTTCGGCTCCGGTTCCGACGACAGCGGCACCGCCTCCGCCTGGCTGCCGGAGAAGGCCGTCACCCTCATCGAGACCCGCCGCGGCGGCCGGCCCGCCGCCAAGCCCGCCACCGGCGGGTACTCCGCCGGGCCCGCCGGGGGCCACGGCGCCGGACACGGCGGCATGGCCGCCGTACCGCCCCCGCCGTCCCACGACCCCGTCGTGCCCGCGCCGGTCGTCCCCGCCCCCGCCGTCCCGGCCCCCGTCGGCCCGTCGCCCGTGTCGGTCGGCTCCCACGACAGCGGGCCCGTCCGGCTGGCCGGCGCCGCCGTCCCCATCGGGCCCGGCCCGCGCGTCGCCGACGCCCGTGCCGCCGCCGTCAAGGCGCCCCCGCCGGAGGCCGGGCTCGCCGCCTCCTGGTCCAAGCCGCGCCCCGGCGTCAACGGCGCCGACCCCGCCGTGACCGCGCCGCCGGCGCCCACCGCCCCGCCGGAGCCGTCGGCCACGGGCTGGCGCCCCTGGCGTTTCCGCATGTCGAACGACGTCTGGGGCACCCCGGCCGTCGGCGGCGACCTCGTCTACGTCACCTCCTTCGAAGTGCACGCCCTGGACGTGGCCACCGGCCGCCGCCGCTTCAAGACCCGGGACGTCGCCTGGTCCATGGCCGTCGCCGACGGCCGTATCCACGCCTCCGACGGCCCCACCCTGTTCGCCCTGGACGCCCGCGAGGGCACCGACCTGTGGCGGCTGTCCACGGACGCCTGGGCGTACTCCCTCAAGGCGGACCGGGGCACCGTCGTCACCGGCACCCGCGGCGGCGGCGTCCAGGCCTGGGAGGCCGTGAACGGCCGCAAGCTGTGGGAGATCACCGGCTGCCAGACCGACTTCGAGTCCCCCGAGGCGGGCCCGGCCCTGCACGACGGCACGGTGTACGTGTGGCAGGACGCCCGGCTGCGCGCCCTCGACGCCCGCACCGGCGACGAGCGCTGGTCGTACCCGATCGGCGACGCGGCCTCCTGCGGCGGCGTACCCGTACGGGTCGCCCCCGCGCCCGACGGATACGTCTACGTCTCCGCGGGCACCCGCGTCCTCGCCGTCGACGTCGCGACCGGCCGCGTCCGCTGGCACTTCGAGGCGCCGGCCGTCTTCCTCTCCCCGCCCGCCTTCGCGCCCGGCCCCGCGGTCACCGGCGGCGGCGTCTACCTCGCCGACTACCTCGGCACGGTCTACGCCCTCGACGCCACCGACGGCCGCGACCGCTGGCGCATCGCCACCGAGTCCCGCGCCTCCGTCGAACCGGTCCTGGTCGCCGCCGGTCACGTCCACGTCGGCAGCGGCACCGGCCTGTACACCCTGGACGCGGTCACCGGCACGCCCAAGTGGCGCTTCCAGGCGGGCGGAGAGATCGTCGGCGCGCCCGCCGTCGCCGAGGGCCGGATCCACTTCGGCTCGACCGACCACCTGCTGTACACGCTGAAGGCCGACGACGGCCGACTGCGCTGGAAGCTGGCGACCGGCGGCGAGATCACCGGCTCCCCGGTGGTCAAGGACGGCATCGTCTACGCCTGCAGCAAGGACCGCTGCGTCTACGCGCTGGACGCCGAGAAGGGCACGGGGACGGCCCGCACCGCCTGAGAAGCAGGAACCGGGGACGGCCGTCGTACCGGGCGCACGGAAGGGGATCCAGACGGCGGCCGTCGCTCTCGGTGAGCGTGTGGAGACTCCTTCACCGCGCTCACACCTGACGCTACGCCCGGTGAGCGAGAGCCGCCAGGCGAGCTGCGCTAGTCTGACGCGCGCATGCCAGAAAGTGCATGCCGGAACACCCGCATGCCGGAAAAGTCGCATGCCGCAGAAGTCTTTGATCAGTACGGGGGATCACACCGCATGAAGCTTCGCCATGTCCGCGCCGTCGCCGTCTTCGTCGGCGTGGTCGTCGCCCTGACCGGCGCCCGCCACTCCAGCGGCGGCGGCTGCGACAACTCCGGGTCGTCCAGCTCCTCCAGCACGTCGGGCGGCACCACCGGCGGCAGCCACTACGACGACGATGACGACTACGACTCCGGCTACGGCTCCACCACCGGCTCCACCGGCTCCACGCCGGGCAGCGACGAGACCGGCGACGGCGGACGGTCGGGCTCGGTCGACGCGTCCGACGAGGTCAAGCTCGAGAGCTGCGCGTACGACGAGACCCGCGGCATCGTCGCCCGGGTCAGCGCCACCAACCCCAGCGCGAGCCAGACGTACACCTACGAGTTCAGCGTCACCTTCAAGGACCCCAACGGCACCCTGGTGCGCACCAGCGAGTCCACCATCCCGTACGTCTCCGCCGGCAACACCGAAACCCTCGACGTCACCGCCGTCTACGTCCCCGCGGACGGCGACGGCAGCGGCAGCAGCTGCGAGCTGGAGGACGTGACGCGCACGACGGTGTAGCCGCTTTCCGGCTCATCCCCTCCGGGGCATCCCTTCCGGGGCATCCCTTCCGGGTCACCCCTCCCGGGTCGTCCAGAGGGCCCGCACGGTCCCCTGGACGGCCTCGGTCGGATACCCGGCGAGCACGACGGCGCGGGCGACTGCGGCATCCAACGCGCCGCCCGGCTCCGTGAGTTCGCAGACGAGCCCGATGTCGTAGGCCCGCCGGGCTCATCCGCTCCGCCGCGCCCATGAGCGCCGTCCGCGCGACCTCGCCGTACGGCATCCGCCGCGCCATCAGCAGCGACTCGTACGCGCTGACCATCCCGTAGCCGGTGTGCGGATCGAAGAAGCGGGCGCCGGTGCCCGCCACCACGAACTCCGCCTCCCCGACTGGACCACCCCGGCCGGTCCGCCTACGACCTCACCTCACTCCGGCTGGTGGTCACCGGCGCGGCGGTGGTGCCCCTGCGCCTGGTGGAACGCCTGCGGGAGGAACTCGGCGTGCGAACGGTCCTCACGGCCTACGGCCTCTCCGAGGCCACCGGCATCGTCACGATGTGCCGCCGCGGCGACGCCCCGGAGGTGATCACCTGCACATCCGGCCGGGCGATACCGGGCACGGAGGTGCGCGTGGCCGACGCGGACGGCACACCGGCCGCGCCCGGCGTCCTCGGGGAGGTGCTGGTCCGCGGCTATTAACGTCATACGCGGCTACTACGAGGACGAGGCGGCCACGGCCGAGACGCTGACGCCGGACGGCTGGCTGCGCACGGGGGACGTCGGCGCACTCGCCCCGTCCGGCAACCTGCACATCACGGACCGCGTCAAGGACATGTACGTCGTCGGCTTCAACGCGTACCCGGCGGAGATCGAGCAACGGCTGCTCCTGCACCCGGACGTGTCCGACGCGGCGGTCATCGGAGTCCCGGACACCCGCCTCGGAGAGGTCGGCAAGGCCTACGTCGTCCGCCGCCCGGGTTCCGTACTGACCGGGGACGACCTGATCGCGTGGGCCCGGCGGGAGATGGCGAACCACAAGGTGCCGAGGTCCGTCGAGTTCGTCGGGGCATTGCCGCGGAACGCGAGCGGCGAGGTGGCGAAGGGGCGGCTGCGGGACGCCGGCACGGCCGGCCGGCGCCCCGTGGGCGGACCTGGGCTGTAGGTGAGCCTGCAGGTCGGCGTGCAGGTCAGCCGAAGGCGCGCACGGCCTGGTAGTACGTCCAGGCGGTGCTGTTGCAGGCGGTCTTGGTGGCGCCGCCGTAGTTGTTGCAGACGCGCTTGAGGTCCTCGTAGAAGGCGCTGTCGAGGCGCGCCTTGTTCGCCGAGAAGGTGCCGGCCGCCTTGTAGTTCCGGTACCCGAAGTCGTGGCGGGCGCAGGACTTGGAGAAGGGGAAGCCGAAGGGGTTGTCCGGCGAGGAGGAGCAGTAGTCGGTGGACCAGTCGAATCCGTACGCCGACCAGGCGCCCTGGTTGGCCCGCGCGGCCACCCACGCGTTGTAGCTCGACGCGCTGGTCTGCGTCCAGCTCGCCAGGACCTGCGGCTTGTCGGCGGGAGCGGCACCGGCGGCACTCGCGGCGCCGACGACGGTGACAAGAGCCAGAGTTGAAGTTGCCAGTGCGGAGCCGAATCTGCGGTGCATCCCACACCTCCATGAGGCTGTCACCCGCCCATCGGGCAACAGGTTCATGCCAAAAGCATCGGCACGAAAGCGCGGGCTGCACACCTCTGGCGCAGTAATTGCCGGTTAAACACCGGGGGTTGAGGATGATCAGGGGATGAATTGGGGGAGCGGGGTGTGAGGGGAGGTGGGGCGGGCCGGCCAACCCCCCTCTATGAAGTGGCTGTTGGGGCCGCCCGCTTCTTGGTCAGTGTCGTGCTTCCGCGGCCCGGGGTTGGGGGCGCGTCAGCGCCGCAGGGGCACGCCGGGCGGGCTAAGCGGCTGTCCGCCGGTGGGGGGGAGGGGGAGGGGCCGGGCCCGGGGGGTGGGGCGGGGCGGGGCAGAAGGGTATTCGGCACCTTTGGGCCAGCCCGTCAGGGTCACCCCCTGCGGATACCGAGGGCGCCCCTCCGACCCGGTGTCCCAAAGCTTCCCATCGCCGCCGATTGGGGGAGAGGGGAGGCCGAAGGGGTGGAGGGAGAGGGAGACTGATGTGACAGCAACGCCTATCCGCAGACCGCCCCGCCCACCCCCACCACTCACGCGCCGAAAGCCGCTAAGACTTCCCGGCGTGCCGGCGAGGCGCCGACGCGCACCCCAGCCCCCACCCCACAGGTGGCCGCTTAGCCTGCCCGGCGTGCCCCGCGGCGCTGACGCGCCCCACGTCCGCCGGTCAACTGCCCAACCAACATGCACGGCATCCCCCTGGGCCCCCGTTTTTCCGGGCCGTTCGCTCGCTTCTTCCCCGTGCTGGAGCGGGCCGAGTCAAGGGTGGGCCGTAGGCCCATCGGCGGAGCCGACGCGGAGCCGTAGGCGTAGCGCCCTTTACTCGGGGCGCGGAAGCACGACACTTGCCGAGAAGCGGGCGGCCCCAACAGCCACTTCACAGGCTGGGGGTTTGTGCAGCTCCGTCCTTGGGGGCGGCGTCGGCGGTGAGTGCGGTGCGGATTTCGTGGAGCATGTCGTCGGGGCGGTGGAAGACGTCCTCCGCGGTGAAGCGCAGCAGCCGTCGGACTTCCGGGCACTGGACGATCTGGTTGAAGCGGATGACGTCCCGGCGGTGGGAGTCCCGGGTGCCGTGGTAGGCGTACCCCTCGATCTCTACGGCTAGGCCCTCGGGGCGGAAGAGGAAGTCCAGGATCACTCGGCGGCCGCTCGGGGTGAGGAGTTCCGCCTGGCTCACGGGGTGCAGTCCCGCGTCGTACATGCGGAGGCGTGCGATCGTCTCGGCCGGTGATCCGGCTCGCGCGTCGCACAGGCGCAGCCAGTCGCGGGCTCGGGACGCGCCCTGGAGGGGGCGGTCGAGGGCGCCGGCGATCGTGGGGAGGTCGGTGAGCGGGGCGCGGCGGGCCCGGCCGGTGCGGCGGTAGCCGAGTGCGGAGTCGACGGCGACGACGGCTTGGTCGCGGGGGCCGGCTCTGAGCAGGTCGGCGAGGGTGCGGGCCGGGGATGTGACGCGCAGGCCCTGGCGGTTGAGGACCTCGGCAGCGGAGAGGGGCATGCGGTGGACGCGGAGGCCGGGGTTGGTGCGGCGGATGGTGAGGCCGGGGTCGATGAACTCCAGGGGGTGCCGGTCGGCGCGGGTCAGGGTCTCGATGTGCCAGAGGGCGGCTGCGGAGAGGTGGCTGACGACGAGCCGTGGCTCGGTGAGTTGGGTTGCCCGGAGTCTGGTGTAGTGGTCGGGGTTTCGTCCGGGTTCGAGCCAGACGCCGTGGCGGAGCGGGGCCCAGCCCTCGGCGCGCAGGACCCGGGTCAGGCTGCGCCTGGGCCATCCGGCGGTGAGGGCGCGTGAGGTGACCAGTAGCCCGTCCTCGGCCAGTTTCCGCAGTGCGCTCCGTTCCACTCGCCCGAGGTGGCAGACCCCGCGCCGCTTGCAAGTGCCCTGTGGAAGTGGACGGTTTGGGCCGGGGCAGGGGGCCGGGCCCCGGCGCCCGGACCTCCGAACACACCACGGCCGCGGCGGCTCCCCCTCCGAGCCGCCGCGGCGCATCCCCGTGTGGTGGAAGGTCGGTCAGGCCGGCTCGTCCGTGGCGTGGATGTTTCCGTTGGTGGTGTCGCCGGTGCTGTCCGCGAGGGTCGGCTTGAGCGGCTCGCTGGTGGCGTGGATGTTCTTGACGGTGACGGGCTCGCCGGTGGCGTGGATGTTCCCGTTGGTGGTGTCACCGGTCGGCTCGCCGGTCGCGTGGATGTTCTCGGTGCTGTTCTCGCTCATGTGGCTGGCTCCCCTGCAGTGTTGTGCGCTAGGTGGACGGGAACCGCCCGGCAACTCCCCCGCGGGCTGCCGGGCGGCCCCGTCGGGCCGGTTCACCATAGAGGTCCGGCCTTCGGTCGTGGCGTCTGCCCCCCCAGGCGACGGCTCGACACGATTGAGAGTGTCGGAACGCGATAAACGAACGATGAACGCCCGTTTCGTCGGAGTGGCGCCCGCTGCGGATCAGGCGAGGGTCGCCGGTGCCAGCAGGCCCCTGACCTCGTCGGCCTCGGGCGCGCCCAGGGTTTCGAAGGTGTCCAGTGCCTCCCGCCAGCAGACCTGGGACCGGTCCCGCTGCCCGACGGCGTTCAGGGCGTGGCCGAGGACGACGAGGACGTTGCCCCGGCGCCATTCGCCGCCGATGCCGCGGAGGACGGTGAGGGCCATCTCGGCGTTCGCCGCCGCCTGCGCGGGACGCCGGTCGGCTAGGTCGGCCTCGGCGAGCCGGAACAGGGACATCCCCTCCCACAGTCGCTGGCGGCTGTCCCGGAACACGGCCAGGGCCTCCGTGAGCCTGGCCGTGGCCTCCGGCAGCCGGTCGCTCTGGGTGAGGGCGAGGCCGAGCGCGTAGCGGCCGTTGGCGCCCTTCAGGGCGTGCCCCATCGCGTCGTACATGTCCGTGCCCTGCTGGGCCAGGGACACCGCGCTGTGGGTGCGCCCGGTGGCCAGGTGGATGCGGGAGAGGTTGCACAGGGCGCTGGCCTCCCCGGGGCGGTCCTGGCAGGCGCGGAAGCCTTCGATCGCGCTGGTGAGGTGGGCCTCGCCGTCCTCGTAACGGTTCTGGTAGAGCGCGATCACACCCCTGGTGTTGGCCGCCCAGCAGCCGGCGAGGGGGTCGTTGCCGGCGCTGAGCTGCGCGGCCTCCTCCGCGGCCTGGTTGGCGATGTCGAAGCGTCCGGTGATGTGGTGGACGTAGGCCACCATGATCAGGGACCGTGCCTCCGCGTGCGGGTCGCGGCTGTCCTTCGCGGCGTCGCGGAGAGCGGAGGCGACGCCCTCGTACGCCTTGGAGTTGGAGCCGGACTCCGCGAGGTCGACCGACGCCCACAGCGTGTCGACGGCGCGCCGCAGGAATCCCGGACGCGTGGACTGGCGCACGCACGCGAGCAGGGACACCGCCTCCGCGTACAGCCAGTCCTGTGCCTCGTGCCGGTTCGCGAAGCTCAGCCCCGGATAGTCGGTGGGCTCCAGGTGATCCACCAGCCGGTCCCCCGGACGTTCGATGGCGTACACCCCGGCCGCCGTGGCCAGGTAGAAGTCCAGCAGGCGGGACATCGCCGCGTCGCGTTCGCTCGGCGGGTGTTCGTCGCGTTCGGCGCATGCACGCGCGTAGAGGCGGACGAGGTCGTGGAAGCGGTAGCGGCCGGGGGCGGCGGATTCGAGGAGGGAGGTGTCGACGAGGGATTCGAGGAGGTCCTCGGTGTCCTCCGCCGGGAGGTCGAGTACGGCCGCGGCCGCCGGGAGGGAGATGTCGGGGCCGTCGGCCAGGCCGAGGAGGCGGAAGGCGCGGGCCTGGGCGGGTTCGAGTTGGCCGTAGCCGAGTTCGAAGGTGGCCTTCACGGCGAGGTCGCCGGCCTGGAGTTCGTCGAGGCGGCGGCGTTCGTCGGCCAGTTTCGCGGCGAGGACCGTGACGGTCCAGGTGCGGCGGGCGGCGAGGCGGGACGCGGCGATGCGGATGGCGAGGGGGAGGAAGCCGCAGGCGGCGACCACGTCGAGGGCGGCTTCCCGTTCCGAGGCGACGCGTTCCTCGCCGACGATCTTCGTGAAGAGGGCCAGCGCCTCGTCGGGGGACATCACGTCGAGGTCGACCAGGTGCGCCCCGGCGAGGTCGACCATGCGCACGCGGGACGTCACGAGCGCGGCGCAGCCGGAGGTGCCGGGCAGCAGGGGCCGTACCTGGGCCGCGTCGCGGGCGTTGTCCAGCAGTACGAGGACGCGGCGGCCGTCCAGGACGGAGCGGTACAGCGCGGAGCGTTCCTCCAGCGAGTCGGGGATCGCGGAGTCCGCCGTGCCGAGGGCGCGGAGGAAGGAGCCGAGGACCGTCTCGGGTTCCGCGGCCCGCTGTCCCGCGCCTTGCAGGTCCACGTACAGCTGCCCGTCGGGGAAGGCGGCGCGCGCCTGGTGGGCGACGTGGACCGCGAGGGTCGTCTTGCCGACGCCGCCGATGCCGGCGAGGGCGGAGACCGCCATCACGCGGCCTTCCGCCGAGGCCAGGACCTCGCTCAGCTCGGACACGAAGGACGCGCGCCCGGTGAAGTCGGGCACGGTCGCCGGGAGCTGGGCGGGGCGGACGGGGACGACGGCCGGTTCGGCGGCGGGGGCGGAGGGTTCCGCGAGGCCGGGGTCCGCGCGGAGGATGCGCTGCTGGAGGTCGCTGAGGCCGGGGCGGGGGTCGACGCCGAGTTCGTCGGCGAGCAGGCGGCGGGTGTCGGCGTAGACGGCGAGGGCTTCCGCCTGGCGTCCGCTGCGGTACAGCGCCAGCATCAGCAGTTCGCGCAGGCGCTCGCGCAGGGGGTGGGCGGCGGTGAGGGCGGTCAGTTCGGAGACCGCTTCCGCGTGGGAGCCCTGTTCGAGGTCCATGTCCAGGCGGGACTCGAGGAGCTGGAGGCGCCATTCCTCCAGGCGGACGCGCTGTGCCTCGGCGTAGGGGCCGGGCACGCCTGCCAGGGTCTCGCCGTCCCAGAGGGCGAGCGCGCGGTTCAGCACGTCCCGGGCGCGGCCCAGGTCGCCGCCCGCCTTCGCCTTCTCCGCCTCCGCCGCGAGTTCCTGGGCGGTGGCGAGGTCGAGCGCGCCCTCGCCGAGACCGCGGATCGCGTAGCCGCCGGATTCGCTGACCAGTACGCCCGCGTCGAGCGCCTTGCGCAGCCGGGAGGCGTAGGTGCGGACCGCCGCGAGGGCCTGCGAGGGCGGTTCCTCGCCCCACAGCGCGTCGATCAGCTCGGCGGCCGTCGCCGTGCGGCCCTCGCGCAGCAGCAGGGCGGCCAGCAGGGCGCGTTGCTGGGGTGAGCCGGTGTTCAGCGGTTCGTCGCCGCGCCAGGCGCGTACCGGTCCGAGCACGCTGAAGCGCAGCGCCGCCGGTTCCACCGAGTCCGGACGCCGCTGCGCCGGCACTCGCGGTACCCCGTCCATCGCCGTCCCCCTAGACATCCTGAGCAACCCTGTCAGTTTGCCTTGTTCATGGCGGATGCGTCAGCCGCGCGAGACGCCGATCACGCCGATCGTGAAGCGGTTCACGCCGTCTTCACCGCGTCTTCGCGCCACACCGACGCCATATCGCCGCCGTACCACTAGCTGACGGCCCGCATCATCTCCGTCGACGACCACACCGTGGCGCCGCCGCGCGTCCGGCAGGACCGGCTCCCCGCCCGGTACCGGGACACCGGGCCCGGGAGCGTCCGGGCGCCACTGAAGGAGATGACCTTCCTCGGCGGGCGCTTCAAGCTGCGGGTTCGTGCGTGGTTGATCGCGCCCACGCGGCGGAGCCGCACATCGACACAGCCCCGGGCCCCTGAACGGCGTCTTTCGCCGTCGGAGTTGAGGAGGCAAGCGGCATGCTCGGTCACGTCATTCGGGGCGCCACCGTCGTCGACGGCACCGGTGCGCCCGCCTTCACCGCCGGCGTCGGTGTCCTGGACGGCCGTATCGCCGTCATCGGCACCGTCACCGGTGAGGCCCGCAGCAGTGAGGACGCCTCCGGGCTGGTGCTCGCGCCCGGTTTCGTCGATCCGCACACGCACTAAGACGCCCAGCTGTTCCGGGACCCGTACGCCACGCCGTCCCTGAACCACGGTGTCACCACCGTCGCCGCCGGGAACTGCGGGTTCACCCTCGCGCCCCTCCACCCCGGCCGCCCCGAGGACGCCGACTACACGCGCCGCATGCGAAGGTGGAGGTCATGTCGCTGGTGGCGCTGGAGGAGGGGGCGCCCTTGGGCTGGCCCACCTTCGGCGACTGTCTGGACGCGCTGGAGGGGCGGACCGCCGTCAACGCGGGCTTCATGGTGGGGCACTGCGCGCTGCGCCGGTATGTGCTCCGACTACGGCCTCGTCGACTACGGCCTCGTCGACTACGTCCGGTCCGGGGACGTGGGCCGGGCCTTCCGCGTCGCCCGCGGCCTCCGGGCCGGCGGTGTCGGCGTCAACACTGTCGGCCGCAACATGGAGGCCCCCGGCGGCTTCAAGCAGAGCGGCGTCGGCCGGGACGTCGGCTCGTACGCCCTGCACGCGTACAGCGAGGTGCAGGCCATCGTGTGGCCGGGGTGGAGCCTGACGGTTCTTGGGCCTCAGCCGTCCGTCAGGTCCACCCGGATCGTCAGCAGGTTCGTGCCGATCGTGCGTACCGCCGCGCTGTTGAGGCGGGGCAGGGTGCGCAGCCGGGCCACCGCGTCGTCGTCGGGGAGCAGATGGGCGGTGCCGGTGTGCCAGCGGCCGCCGACGCGGACCCGGACCCGCGGGTCGGCCTGGATGTTGCGGACGTACTGCGAGCGCTCCCCGAACTCCGAGACGATCCAGAAGGAGTCGCCCACGCGGCGGCCGCCGAGCGGGGTGCGCCGGGGCAGGCCGGACACGCGGCCGGTGGTCTCCAGGAGCGTGTGGAACGGCAGCCGGCGCATGAGCGGGTTGACGAGGTGCCGCTGGAAGGCGGTCGTCGCACGGAATCGGAGGTCGCTGGGCGGCGGAGACATCGTCGGTGGGACTCCTTCACGCGGGACACGGACGCCTCCATGGTCCCCGACAGCCCGTGCCGCCGCAGCCGTGTGCGAGCTGTGTGCGGGGTGTGTGCTCCGGACATGGAGGGCCGGTCGCGGCGTGCTAGCCTCCCCGCGGTCAAGATCGACGACAGGCTTACGGGGGAAGTCGATGGCCTTTTCGGACGGATACCAGGTCAAGAACTCCGGCATGACCGGACAGGCGAAGGAACTGGACGGCTCCGGCACCGACATGGGCAAGGTCCGCGAGGCGATCGCACCCGGCGTCTGCTACACCTCGGACGCCCTGGGCGGCACCGAAGCCGCGGCCGCCGTCAACGGGTTCATCGCCGCCTGGGAGGCGGAGGCCCGCACGCTGGAGTCGGCCCTGCACGAACTCGCCGACAAGGTACGGCTCGCGAAGGGCGCGTACGGCGGCAGCGACGGCCTCGTGCGGATGGACGCCGCCGGCGTCAAGGTCGCCGACGGCGAGCTGACCTCCATGCCGGCCTTCACCGGGAACGAGCAGCTGACCACCATGCCCACCTACGCTGAGCGTCCCTCGGCCCTGACGAGCTACTGAGCGCCGGACCAGAACAGGGACTTCAGGGCGGAGACAGGCGATGACGGGATTTCTGCGGCCCGCGGACTCCCCGGCCGGCCGGCGCGCGTGGCTGGCCGGACTGTGCGAGGACATTCCCAAGGCCGGGAGCAAGAACGAGCTGCTGGACATGATCGACAGTGCGCTGTCGGTGTCCGAACCGGAGGGCGACCCGGGCACCCTCGAATCACTGAGCAAGCGTTACCGCGACCGGCTCGACGACGTCGGCGGCATCCACGACCGGGTGCAGAAGGTGGCCGGAAAAGGCCTGCCCGAGGTGTGGGTCGGGGACACGAGCGTCCTCGCCTCCGACGGCGTCGCCGCCGCCGGGCGGGCCGTCCTGCAGATGGCCGAGGCGTTCCAGGGAGGCGCGGGCGCGCTGCTCCGGCTGGCCGACGCGCTCGCCGACGCGCAGCGCCAGGACGCCGAGGGGCGCGGCAAGATGGCGCAGGCCAAGACCACCCTCGGCGGCCGGGACGGCTTCTTCGACGACTGGCACGAGGACGACGAGGAGGAGTTCGACCGGCTGACGGCCCGGTTCTTCGCCTCCGACGGCATCACCCTGATGCACAAGGCGGCGGTCGCCGCCGAGGAGGCCGTCCGCGTAGCGGCCCGCGACCTGAACAAGTGGGCGACCGAGGCGCGCGCCGGGAAGATGGACACCGGCGAACTGACCGCTGTCGACCGGCTGATGCTCGCCGACACCGGCGCCTCGAACGCCCCCACCGAACTGAACGAGATCCTCAGCTCCAGCGACCTGGAACGCGCCGGCCGCCGCATGGACCAGCTGAACAAGGCCGACGAGGCGGCCATGGAGCGGATGCTGTCCCAGGCGGGCAGCCCCGAGGAACGCGCCTACCTGATGAAGGCGTTGGCCGCGGGGCACAGCGTCAAGGAGATCGAGACCTTCCAGGGCAAGATCAACGGCAAGGACCCCGAGTGGCTGCGCCGGCACCTCACCCCGGTGGTCACCGCCGAGGACAGCATGGAGGACGAGGGCCTCGCCGACGACGGCTCCGCCAACAACAAGGACTACGTCCAGTTCCACGACCAGCTGTGGATCCAGGGCGGCGACGGCTCCGAGGGCACCTGCGTGGCGTCCTCCACCGTCAACGCCCGCGCCATGCTCGACCCGATCTACGCCCTCGACCTCACCGGCGGCCCCAGCGGCCAGGAGGACGACCCGAAGGCGTTCCGGGAGCGCCTGGTCGCCGAACAGCACCGGCTGCACGAGGAGGGCGACGGCGGCGACGACTGGACCGGCATGGGCCAGGAGGGCCAGGAACGCATCGCCGACTCCACCCTCGGCAGCGCCACCGGCGACGACTACCGGCGCCACGACGTCGACAGCGCCGATCAGCGCAGGGCCGTCCTCGACGACGTGCAGAAGGCGGTCGCCGAGGGCAAGCCGGTCCCGGTCGACGTCAAGGGCGACGACGGCGCCCACGCGATGATGATCATCGGCCAGGAGGGTGACATGCTCCAGATCTACAACCCCTGGGGCACCACCACCTGGGTCAGCGAGGACGACTTCGTCAACGGCAACATGGGCAAGGCATCCAACAATGAACTCAACGACGCGTACCAGGTCTATGTGCCGGAGTAGGGCGGCGGTGGGCGCGGCGGCGGTGCTGCTGGTCCTGTCCGCCTGCGGGTCGGGCGACGACGAGCCCACCAGCCACCCCACGGACGACCACACCATCACCGCCTCCGTCGGCGAGCGGTTCACCCTCACCGTGGACGGCGAGAACGCCTCCACCCGCTCCCACTGGTACCTGGTCGACCCCAAGCCGGACGGCGACGTGGTCGTCGCCCGGGGCCAGGAGCGCGAGTCGGCCTCGGACTCCGACGGCGAGGTGGTCGCGGGCGCGAGCAGCCGCCTCACCTTCACCTTCGAGGCGACCGGCGAGGGCAGCACCGAGATCGTGCTGATGCACTGCACGTTCACCAGCACCTGCGACACCGGCGACGGCAGCCCGGCCCCCACCCCGACGGGCGGCGCCACGCCGACCGAGCCGGAGCGGGTCACGTACAAGGTGACGGTGGGCTGACGCATGGACACCACCCGGCGCACCGACGAAGAACTGGCCGGCCTCGACATCGCCGCCCTGATCCGCTACGGCCTCACCGCCGCCCCGGGACCGCTGCGCACGTCCCTGTTCGGGGACGGCGCGGTGGGCGCGGCGGTCCTCCTGGACCGTCTGGACACCGAGCCGCGCTCGGTGGCGTTCCTCGCCGAGACGGTACGGGCGGGCGGTGTCGCCCACGCGCTGACCCTGCCCGAGCCGCTGCCCCGCCCCGAGGCGGTGGCCCTCGTCCGCGACTGGCTGGAGTCCGCCGCGTCCCTCGGGGGCGGTGTGCGGGCGGACGACGCCACGGCCCGCTGGCTGCGCGCGGTCGCGTCGCTCGTCGAACTGCGGCAGTCGGTCCGCCGCTGAGGCGGGGGTCCGCGGCGGGCCGGGGCGGACGCGGGCTGTCCGAATCCCTGCCGGTGCTACGCGCCGTCTGGGCCGACGCGGGTCGGCGACCCGGCCGCCCTCCAGGTCGTCCCGTACGCCGTTCACCCCGGTCCCGGCAAGGTCGCCCACTACGCCGGCCTCGGCATCGAGACGGTCGTGGCGCAACTGCCCCCGGCCGGCGAGGCGGACGTGCTGCGGGCGCTGGACGCTTTCCAGCCGTATCTGTCGACGGCGGCGGCGTGACCTGCGGCTTGGCCGAGCCCTGATCATCGCGATCGTATGCTCGAAGGATGACGAATTCCGCGACCTCCGGAACCGGCCCGACCGAGAACTCCATGCGTCGCGCCCTCAAACGCGCCCGGGACGGCGTCGCCCTCGACGTCACCGAGGCCGCGGTCCTGCTCCAGGCCCGCGGCGAACACCTGGAGGACCTGGCCGCCTCGGCCGCCCGCGTGCGTGACGCGGGCCTCGAGGCGGCGGGCCGTCCCGGCGTCATCACTTACTCCAAGAGCGTCTTCATTCCCCTCACCCGGCTGTGCCGGGACAAATGCCACTACTGCACCTTCGTCACCGTCCCCGGCAAGCTGCGGCGCGCCGGGCACGGAATGTTCATGTCCCCCGACGAGGTCCTGGACATCGCCCGCAAGGGCGCCGCCCTCGGCTGCAAGGAAGCCCTCATCACCCTCGGCGACAAGCCGGAGGACCGCTGGCCCGAGGCCCGCGAATGGCTCGACGCGCACGGCTACGACGACACCATCGCCTACGTGCGCGCGATCTCCATCCGCATCCTGGAGGAGACGGGCCTGCTGCCCCACCTCAACCCGGGCGTCATGACGTGGACCGACTTCCAGCGGCTGAAGCCGGTCGCGCCGTCGATGGGCATGATGCTGGAGACGACCGCGACCCGCCTGTGGTCCGAGCCGGGTGGCCCCCACCACGGCTCCCCGGACAAGGAACCCGCCGTCCGCCTGCGCGTGCTGGAGGACGCCGGCCGCTCGTCGGTCCCCTTCACCTCCGGTGTCCTCATCGGCATCGGCGAGACCTACGAGGAGCGCGCGGAGTCCCTGTTCGCGCTCCGCAAGGTCTCCCGCGCCTACCACGGCATCCAGGAACTGATCATCCAGAACTTCCGCGCCAAGCCGGACACCGCGATGCGCGGCATGCCGGACGCGGAACTCGACGAACTCGTCGCCACCGTGGCCGTCGCCCGCCACATCATGGGCCCGTCGGCCTGCCTCCAGGCTCCGCCGAACCTCGTGGACTCCGAGTACGAGCGGCTGATCGGCGCGGGCATCGACGACTGGGGCGGCGTCTCCCCGCTGACCATCGACCACGTCAACCCGGAGCGCCCCTGGCCGCAGATCGAGGAGCTGGCGGCCCGTTCGGCGGCGGCCGGCTTCGAGCTGCGCGAACGCCTCTGCGTCTACCCGGAGTTCGTGCGGCGCGGCGAGCCCTGGCTGGACCCGCGGCTGCGCCCGCACGTCGCGGCCCTGGCCGACCCGGAGACCGGCCTCGCCCTGCCCGACGCGGTCGTCGAGGGGCGGCCGTGGCAGGAGCCGGAGGAGGTCTTCACGGCCACGGGCCGCACCGACCTGCACACGGCCATCGACACCGAGGGCCGCACCTCCGACCGCCGCGACGACTTCGACGAGGTGTACGGCGACTGGGGCGCCCTGCGCGAGGCCGCCGCCCCCGGCATGGCGCCCGAACGCATCGACGCCGACGTTCGCGAGGCCCTGCGCACGGCCGCCGACGACCCCACGCGGCTGACCGACGCCGAGGCGCTGGCGCTGCTGCACGCGGACGGCCCGGCGCTGGACGCGCTCACCCGGATCGCGGACGACGTCCGCAGATCGGCGGTCGGCGACGACGTGACGTACATCGTCACCCGGAACATCAACTTCACCAACGTCTGCTACACCGGCTGCCGTTTCTGCGCCTTCGCCCAGCGCAGGACCGACGCCGACGCCTACACCCTCTCCCTCGACCAGGTCGCCGACCGCGCCCAGCAGGCGTGGGACGTCGGCGCGGTCGAGGTCTGCATGCAGGGCGGCATCCACCCGGACCTGCCCGGCACGGCGTACTTCGACATCGCGAAGGCGGTCAAGGAACGCGTCCCCGGCATGCACGTCCACGCCTTCTCGCCGATGGAGGTGGTGAACGGCGCCACCCGGACCGGCATGTCGATCCGCGAGTGGCTGACGGCGGCGAAGGAGGCCGGGCTCGACACCATCCCCGGCACGGCCGCGGAGATCCTGGACGACGAGGTCCGCTGGGTCCTGACCAAGGGCAAGCTGCCGACGGCGACCTGGATCGAGGTGGTGACGACGGCGCACGAGCTGGGCATCCGCTCGTCGTCGACGATGATGTACGGCCACGTCGACCAGCCCCGGCACTGGCTGGGCCACCTGCGCACCCTGGCCCGCATCCAGCAGCAGACCGGCGGATTCACCGAGTTCGTGACGCTGCCGTTCATCCACACCAACGCGCCGGTGTACCTGGCGGGGATCGCGCGGCCCGGCCCGACCATGCGGGACAACCGGGCGGTCACGGCGATGGCCCGGCTGCTCCTGCACCCCTGGATCCCCAACATCCAGACCAGCTGGGTGAAGCTGGGCACGGAGGGCGCGGCCGAGATGCTCCGCTCCGGGGCGAACGACCTGGGCGGCACGCTGATGGAGGAGACGATCTCCCGCATGGCGGGCTCCTCGTACGGCTCGTACAAGTCGGTGCAGGACCTGATCGCGGTCGCGGAGGCGGCGGGCCGCCCGGCGAAGCCGCGGACGACCGTGTACGGCGAGGTGCCGGAGGAGCGCCGGCGCGCGGCGGAGGCCTCCGACGGGCACCTGCCGGAGCTGCTGCCGGTACTGGACTGAGGACGGGCCGTCCGGCCCCGCCGAGTACGATGATCCGACCCTCGGTGTCACCCGGCACCGGGGCCGGACTCTGAGGAGATGCGTGCCCGTGCCAGCCCGACGGCTTCCCTCGTGGGCCTGGGTGACCGGCCTGACCACCGGGGCGATCGCGGCGGTCGCCGTCCTCGCCGTCCAGGCCGGCCAAGGCACCCGGCCGGTCGCCACGGCGACGGACCCGACGCCGTCGCCGACCGCGTCCGCGTCCGCTTCCGCCGACCCCAAGCCCAAGGCGACGCCCTCGAACGTCGTGCCCGAAGGCTCCGGCACCAGCCGCCGGATCGTCTACTCGCTCTCCCAGGACCGGGTCTGGCTGATCGACGCCAGCGACAGCCCGCGCCGCACCTTCACGGTGTGGCCGGGCTCGGTGGACCCGGACCCGGGCACCTATCCGGTCGGCACCCGCTCCGAGCCCGTCACGTCGGGCTCGGACGGCGTCCGTATCGAGCACATCATCTACTTCGCCGCCAAGTCGGGCGTGAACATCGCCTTCTCCCACGCGGTCGACGGCGCGTCCCCGCCCCCGGCTGCCGCCGGCACCCAGACCGGCGGCATCCGCACGAACAAGGCCGACGGCACGGCACTGTGGGCGTTCGCGACGACGGGGACGCCGGTCCGAGTGGTGAAGTAGGGCCTACACGGCGGGCGTCCGCTCCTCCCGGGCGCCCGGCAGGTGGTTCACGATCAGCACCACACCGGAGAGCAGGAAGATCCGGGTGGCGGCGTCGAGCCCGTTCCAGTCCCCGGACTGCCACATGGCGAACCACTCGCCGCCGATCCCGATGAACCCGACGCCGAACAGCAGCATGACCATGAGCAGCCCGTACGTGGAGATCCGCCGCCCCCGCGCCTGATCGCGCCGGGCCCAGAACCAGGTCCCGGCGATCAGCACCAGCGCGGCGACCGTCTCCCACGCGATGATCGCGACGTAGGCGGCGTTCTGCAGCCCCTCACTGGTGATGGCGCGCCACATCAGGTCGTCGTCCTTGAACGTCGTGTCCATGGCGAGGACGTGCTGTACGAACTGCTGGTTGGTGCCGAAGTCGGTGATGTTCCCGAAGGCGACCAGCGCCATGTAAAGCGCGACGGTGCCCGTGAGGAGCGTCGCCCCGAGGGAGAGGGTGCGAGAGGTAGTGGTCATGACACACATCCTTCTGCACCCGCCCGCACCACCGAGGCGAATCGAGCCAGAAGACCAGGCCCCCGCATGACCCCATTGGCCGTTCCGGAGTGCGGCGCACGTGCGGCCTTCGCAGCATGACGTGTGACGAGGAGGGACAACATGCCCATACGCAGCGGGCCCGCGGCCCGCACAGTCGCCGCAGCCGCCATGTGCCTGACCAGTCTCACGGCGTTCTGCGCGGTCCCGGCCCACGGCACACCCGGCGCGGCCACCGCCTCCGAGAGCGGCCACCCGCCCGCGAGCCCGAAGCCCGCCAGGCACATCGTCGCCTCCGGGGACACCCTGTGGGACATCGCCCGGAAGACCCACGGCGACCCGCTCCGGTGGGACAGCGTCTACACCCTCAACCGGCGGACCATCGAGGACCAGGCCCGCCGGCACGGACACGCCTCCAGCGACCGGGGCCACTGGATCTTTCCCGGGACCACACTCACCCTGCCCGGGTCCGTGTCCGCGCCCCCGGAGATCCGAGCCCACCCGACCGCGCGCAAGCTCCGCCTGTCCATGGCGGTCGCCCCCTCGGCGTCACCGACGCCACACCCCGGGCCGACCGTGTCCCGCCCCGGTCGTCCCGGCCCATGACACGCACGCGCCGGCCGGTACCGGGCGCTCCCCGCTAGCCGACCCGCTGCATCGCCTTCCAGCGCCGCCGCGCCATCGCGGCCCCGGACTCGCGCCGGGCCATCCTGCGCAGGACGGGCGGCGCCAGCAGCAGCCCGGCGACGGCCCAGGCGCCCAGCACCCCGGCGGTCTCCAGGTGCCGCCAGGACTCGCCGATCTCGGCGGCGACCGCGTCGCCCGGCAGCAGCGCGGAGCGGAGACCGAGGCCGACCCAGTACACGGGGAAGAGCTGCCCGACGGTGCGGAGCCACTCGGGCAGCTCCGACAGCGGGAAGTAGATCCCGGAGATCACCACGAGCCCCATCACCGGGAGCATCAGCAACCCGACGGTGCGGGGACTGTCGACGAGCGAGCCGATGACGGCGCCGACGGGCAGGGTCGCCAGGAGCCCCAGCGGCACCACCCACACCAGCGTCAGCCACGCACCGCCGCCCTGCCCGGCGACCCCGTCGACCAGGAAGACACCGACGGCGAGGGGCAGCGCCATGGAGACGAGAGCCGTACCCGACACCATGACGATCTTGCCGACCAGGTGGCCGACCATGCCGTGCGGCACGGCCTTCGCTCGCAGCAGGGTGCCGTCCTCCCGCTCGGTGGCGAGGAGTTGCGCCGTGGTCATCATGCCGGTGAACGCGAGCGTCATGCCCAGCATGCTCGGCAGCATGAACGCGCCGGCCGAGATGCCGGCGCCCTTCAGCGGCTCGTCCCCGGCCAGCAGCATCGGCACGATGAGCAGCACCGTCCAGAGCGCGTAACCGAACAGGTCCTGGCCGGTGGTGAAGGTCTGCCGGAGTTCCGTCCCGCCGCGCCGCAGACCCGCACGCGCCGCATGCCACACCGGACTCATCGCGATCCCTCCCCGAAGGCGTCCGCCGCCCGCTCGCCGGGGACGCTCCCCGCCTCCAGCTCCCGCACCATCGTCAGATACGTCTCCTCCAGGCTCGCCCGGCGTACCTCCAGCCCGCCGATCGCGTCGCCGTGCTCCTCGAACAGCCGCCGGACGAACCGGGTGGGCTCGGCCGTCGCCTGCTCGAAGGGCCGCCCGTCCCGCGTCCAGCGCACGGTCGCCTCGGCCGACGCCTTCCGGGACAGTTCCTCGGCCGGGCCGTCCGCCACGATGCGGCCACCGGCAAGGATGAGGATCCGGTCGGCGAGCTTCTCGGCCTCGGCGAGGTCGTGCGTGGTCAGCAACACGGTGGTGTTCTCGTCCGCGAGGCCGCGCACCAGGCCGTGGAACTCGCTGCGGGCCTCGGGGTCCAGGCCGGCGGTGGGCTCGTCCAGGAACAGCAGCTCGGGCCTGCCGACGATGCCGACGGCCACGTCGAAACGCCTGCGCTGCCCGCCGGACAGGGTCCCGACCCGCTTGCCGGCCTGCTCGGTCAGTCCCACGGCGGCGATGAGCTCGTCGACGTCCCACGGCCGCCGCACCTGCGCGGTGGAGTACGGCGCGTAGTACGAACCGAGGTGGGCCAGCAGTTCCCGCACCCGCCACTTGCCGTGGTCGCGCCAGGACTGCAGCACGATCCCCAGCCGCGCCCGCCACCGCTCGTCCCCGCGAGCCGGATCGGTCCCGAGCACGGTCACGTCTCCGGCGGAGCGCATCCGGAAGCCTTCCAGCACCTCGATCGTGGTCGTCTTGCCCGCCCCGTTCGGCCCGAGCAGCACCACGACCTCACCGCGCCGGGCCGTGAACCCGACGCCCTTCAGAACGTCCTGGGTGCGGTAGCGCATCCGCAGATCCCGCACGTCGATGACCGTGCCGCCGTCCACCGGTGGGCTGCTCCCTCCGCCGGACGAGGCGTGAGCAGTCGTCATCGTGGTCCCCGTTCCCCGTACTGTTCGCAAACGAACACACTACCGAACGGTTCCGGTACGTCCCTGGCCCGCCGCCTCACCGCCCTCCCTGCGCCGCAGCGGGCACCCGGTACCCACCCGATCGGCCAGTTCCGCCCGCAGTGCGGCCAGTTCGGCCATCCGCGCGTCGATGATCCCGATCTTCTCCGCGAACAGCGCGGACAAGGCGGCGGCCGTGTCCGGGGCCTCGCGCAGTTCCTCGCCGTGCCGGGCGATCTCGGCCAGCGAGAAGCCGAGCGCCTGCGCCGTGCGGACGTACTGCAACCAGGCCACGGTCTCCTCGGAGAAGTCCCGGTACCCGTTGCCCAGCCGTCGCGCCCGCACGAGCCCGACCTTCTCGTAGAACCGGATGGCGTCCCTGCTCACCCCGGCCCGCTCGGCCAACTCCCCGATCCGCACAGCCGCGTCCTCCCCGCCGGACTTGACCTTGGAGCGTAGTCCAGTGTTTAGCGTGCGATGCCATGACAGCAACTCCCGCTTATCTGCGCCTTGTTCGCGCCAGCGCCTGGTACGACCTGCTCATCACCGCCGGCTTCGCCACACCCTGGACCTACGCCGTGCTCCACGACCTCCTGAACTCGACGAGCGCCGGCCTCGACCTGGGCGCGCTCCCGCCGCTGGACTCCACGCAGACCCTGTACGCCAACCTCATGGGCTCGGTGATCGTCATCTGGGCCACCCTGCGCATCCTCCGGCCTCTGCCGCTGCACGGCCTCCTCGACAGCGCCTCGCGCGCCCTGTTCGCGGCCTGGCAGGCCTACGCGCTGAGCGAGGGCGCGTTCCGCCTGCTGTGGTTCTTCCTCGTGGTGGAGGTGACGTTCGGGGTGGTCCAGCTGGCGCCTTGGCTGAGGACGGCCGGCCGGCCGGCAGCCCGGACCTGAGCGCCCGCGGGGCATCGGCGGCCGGGCGGCGGCAGGTCACCCTCTGGGATACCGCGCCAGCCAGGCGGGAGCAGCCCCCGTGGGGCTGTGCAGCGCCGGGCCCTGGGTCATCTCCATGGCGAAGTCGTCGGCGAGTTCCAGCAGGGTCGGACGGCCCTCCAGCTCGGCCACCCAGGCCGGGGGCAGGGCCGTCTCGCCGTGCAGGGCGCCGAGGAGGCCGCCGGCGAGGGCGGCGGTGGTGGCGGAGGGGCCGCCGTGGTTGACGGCGAGGCGGAGGCCGTGGCGTACGTCCTCGCCGACGAGGGCGCAGTAGAGGGCGGCGGAGAGCACGGCCTCGGCCGTTCCGTCCCCGGCCAGCTCCTCCACCCTCCCCGGTGTCGGAATCCCCTGCCGGACCGTCCCCAGCGCCAGCTGCAGCCCGGTCGACACCGGCTCGTGCCCCGGCCGCGCCGCCAGCATCACGAGCGCCCGCTGCACGGCACCGTCCAGGCTCTCGCCCCGGGCCAGCCCGTGCACGACGACGGCGTACGCGCCGGCCGCGAGCGAGGCGACGGGGTGCCCGTGGCTCTGCGCCGCGCACTCCATCGCCAGCTGCACGACGAGCTGCGGCTCCCACCCGACGAGCAGCCCGAACGGAGCGGACCGGGCGGCGGCCTCCGGCCCGGCCTCACCGGGGTTCTTCGGCGCGTCCAGCGTCCCCATGACCTCGTCGCCGAACCCGATCAGCAGCGGGCGGGCGGGGTCCCGGCGGGCGTACAGCCACTCCTCCCGCGCGAGCCACCCGTTGTCCTTGCGCCGCTCGTCCGGCCCCCAGTCCCGCTGGGTCGCGGCCCAGCGCAGATACGCCCGGTGCAGATCGGTCGGCGGATGCCAGGCGCCGGTGTCGCGCCGCACCTGGGCGCGTATCAGCCCGTCCACGCTGAACAGGGTGAGCTGTGTGAGATGCGTGATTGCACCGCGCCGCCCGTACGCGGGCACGAGGTCCACGACGCCCTCCGCGCCGTACGCCTCGCGGATCTCCTCGATCCCCAGCCCGTCGACCGGCGCCCCGAGCGCGTCCCCGACGGCCACACCCAGCAACGTGCCGCGCACCCTGCTCCGGAAGTCCTGCTGCTCGGCCCGCCCCCAGACGGCCCCGGCTGTCGCACCCACCCAGACCTCCCCAGGACACCGCCCACACGTACGACGCGAGCACTGTAATCGAACGGGAACGGTCGGTTCAGGGGAAGAAGCGGCTGCTTTCAGCCGCACCGAGCAACATGCCGAAAACGCGATGGAACCTTTGGGCCACTGCCGAGAGCCTGAGCCCCCGGCGGGGCATGGCTTCTCCGCGTTCTCCGTGGCCCAAAGGTTCCAGGGGCGCTTCGTCAGTCCTTGACCGTCACACCCGGCGCGCCGTCCTGCTGGGCCGGGATCGCCGCCGCGGCGCCCGTGTCGTCGCCGTCCGTGTTGATGCGTTCGATGATGGCCAGGCGCTCCGGGGTGTCCTCCGGCTTCAGGTAGCCGACGACGATGTAGAGGACGAGGGAGACCGCGAGCGGGATCGACACCTGGTACTGGAGCGGGACGCCGCCGTCGATGCTCCAGTGGATGGGGTAGTTCACCAGCCAGAAGGCGAACAGGCCGACCGCCCAGCTGGTGAGGGCCGCGGTGGGGCCGGAGCGGCGGAAGGGCCGCAGCAGGCCGAGCATCATCGGGATGGCCATGGGGCCCATCAAGCCGGCGACCCACTTGATGACGACGGTGATGATGTCGCCGAAGGTGGGGGAGTTGACCTGGGTGGCCGCCGCCATGGACAGGCCGAGGAAGACGACGGTGGTGACTCGGGCGACCCGCAGGCCCTGCCCCTCGCTCCAGGCCCGCGCCCGCCGCCACAGGACCGGCGCGCAGTCCCGGGTGAAGACGGCGGCGATGGCGTTGGCGTCGGAGGAGCACATGGCCATCGTGTGGGAGAAGAAGCCGACGATGACGAGGCCCAGCAGGCCGTGCGGGAGCAGTTGTTCGGTCATGAGGCCGTACGAGTCCGAGCCGTCCGTCTTCTGCGACTCGACCAGCAGCGGCGACATCCACATGGGGAAGAACAGGACCAGCGGCCACACCAGCCAGAGGATCGCCGACAGGCGTGCGGAGCGCTCGGCCTCGTACGCGCTGGACGTGGCCATGTAGCGCTGGGCCTGGTTGAGCATGCCGCCGTTGTACTCGAACAGCTTGATGAAGAGGAAGGCGAGGAGGAAGACGGCGCCGTAGGGGCCGACCAGCGGCTCGCCGTGACCCTGGAGTTCGGGCTCGTCCCAGGCGCCGAGGAACCCGATGCCCTTGTCGTTCAGCTCCATGATCACCGCGATGAACATCGCGATGCCGGCCAGGAACTGGATCACGAACTGGCCCAGTTCGGTCAGCGCGTCCGCCCACAGGCCGCCGATCGTGCAGTAGACGGCCGTGATGGTGCCGGTGATGAGGATGCCCTGGTTCAGGGAGATGCCGGTGAAGACGGACAGGAGCGTCGCGATCGCCGCCCACTTGGCGCCCACGTCGACGATCTTCAGCAGCATGCCGGACCAGGCGAGCGCCTGCTGGGTCTTCAGGTCGTACCGGTTCTTCAGGTACTCCAGCGGGGAGGCCACGTGGAGCCGGGAGCGGAGCCGGTTGATGCGCGGGGCGAACAGCTTGGAGCCGATGGCGATGCCGAGCGCGATGGGGAAGGACCAGGTCACGAACGAGGTGACGCCGTAGGTGTAGGCGATGCCCGCGTAGCCCGTGAACATCACCGCGCTGTAGCCCGACATGTGGTGCGAGATGCCGGAGAGCCACCACGGCATCTTGCCGCCGGCGGTGAAGAAGTCACTGACGTTGTCCACGCGTTTGTGTGACCAGACGCCGATCGCCACCATCACGCCGAAGTAGCCGATGAGCACGGCCCAGTCGAGACTGTTCATGTGCCACCCTTCCAGGGTCCGCCCAGGGTCCGCCTTGTGAACGGCCCGCTCATCGTGAGTGGGGTGACTCGGGCACGACAAGGAATTGGAAGGTCAAAGGGTAGTAAAATTGTTCGGTGCCGTGACCCCTGTTCATGCACATGAACTTGATGGGCAGGCCCTCAGCGCATCAGCTCCCCCGCGCTCACCAGCAGTGACTGCCCCGTGATGGCCCTCCCCGGTCCGAGGACAGGAACATCGCCGCGTCCGCCACGTCCCCGTCCGTCGCCAGGTCCGGCAGCGCCTCGCACTGCCGCTCGTCGGTGATGTCCGTCGGCCGGTACGCGGTGCGCGTCCCGCCCGGGTCGACCGCCGCCGCGGGGGCCTCCCTGTGAGGGCCCTGGCGCTTCATCTGACGGTCCGTCGGAGTATGGGCGTGCAGGAAAGGGGAACCGCATGAGCGACGACACCCGCAGCGAGACGTACGCCGAACCGGCTCGACCACCCCTACGCCGGTCTACCGTCCCCGGTACCGACACCTACGTCGGCGAGCTGCGCTGAGCCGGCTCAGCGCAGCTCCTCCGGACACGGCGTTCCGCGCGGCCAGCCGTACGGCGCGGCCAGCCGGTAGGTGCCCGCGCGGGGCGCGAGGAGGACCGTCCACTTGTCGCCCTCGTCGTCCTCCTCCGTCTCCATCAGACAGCCGTCGACGTTGTCGTACGTCTTGGGCTCCCCGTCCGGACGGTCCTTGGACGCCTCGGTCTCCCGGGGCCACTCGACGCCCTTGCCGTCGGCGTCGACCAGCTTCAGCCAGGGGGAGTAGGGGACCCGGATGAGGACCCGGCCGGGCTCACTGACCTTCAGGGTCATCTCGCCCTGCTCGGCCCGCTCCACCATGGCGGGCGGGTCGGCGAGCGGGGCCGGTTCGACGACCCGGAACAGCTGCCAGTTGGCGTCGCCCCAGATCTGCTCCAGGTAGGGCAGGCCGCGCTGCACCAGCTCGCGCTCGCGCTGGCCGCCGTCGCCGTCCGGCTCGTCCTTCGGCAGCACCACGAAGTGGACCGCCCAGCGCTTGAGCCACAGGTGGTAGTTGGCCGAGTTGAGGGTGTCGTCGTAGAAGAGCGGGTTGCGCTCCATGTCGGCCTGGCGGTTCCAGCCGCGGGCCAGATTGACGTACGGGGCGAGCGCGGAGGCCTCGCGGTGCGAGCGGGCCGGGACAACCTCGACGCGGCCCTTGTCGGCGCCGACATCCTGCAACTCGTTGACGAGCGGGGCCAGCTCGCGGGCCCAGGACGCGCGCGGCGTGGTGTTCACCACGTCGTCGACCGACTTGAAGCCGATCCAGCCGACGAAACCGGCGAAGGCGACGACGATCGCGTACCACTTCCGGGAACGTGGCACCGCGAACGGCAGCGCCGCCACCAGCGCGGCACCCGCGAACAGCATCGACAGCCGGGTGACGTTCGAGCCGATCTGCGAGCTGATCAGCCAGACGAGCAGGACGGCGAGGAAGTAGACCGCCGACGTGATGCGCACGGTCGTCCACTCGCGCGGGACCAGCAGGAAGACGAGCACCGCGTACAGCATCGGCAGCGCGGCCGAACCGAACGACATCGGCTGGGTGCCGGAGAACGGGAACGCCCACGCCGAGACCGCGACGACCGCGCTCGGACCGAGGCCCAGCGCCCACGCGCCAGGCCGCCGCTTCTGCAGGAACAGCGCCACCGCGACCAGACCCACGAACAGGCCCGCCACCGGCGACGACATCGTGGCCAGCGCGGCCAGCGGAGCCGCGCACAGCGCCTTCGCCCAGCGCTTGTAGCGCCAGCGGTACGGCCAGCAGAACACCGCCGCCACCGCCGCGAGGGCGAACAGCGTGCCGAGCCCGAACGTGACCCGGCCGGAGGCCGCGTTGCCCAGCAGCCCGAACACGCCCGCCAGCGCGGGCCACAGCGGCTTCCGGACGACCCGGCTGCGGATCAGGATCAGCGTGAGCAGGCCCGCCGACAGCGTCCCGGCGATCATCATCGTCGTACGGACGCCGAGGACCGACATCAGATACGGCGAGACCACGCTGTACGACACCGGGTGCATGCCGCCGTACCAGGCGAGGTTGTACGCCGAGTCGGGGTGCCGGCCGACGAACTCCGCCCAGGCGTCCTGGGCGGCGAGGTCGCCGCCGCTGTTCGCGAAAGTGAAGAACCAGACGAGGTGCAGGACGCCGGCCGCGGCGGTGACGAACAGCGCGGGATGGCGCGTCACCCGGTCACGGACGGCGGCGACCACCGGGTTGCCGCCGCCGGGTTCCTGCGGTGTCGCGGGTACGCGTATTCGCGGGCCGTCTCCCGGGCCCGGACCGGTCTCGTCGGTGCGTGTCGGCTCCGCAGTGGCCACCTGAAGGCACTCCCCGTGTCCCGTTCTTCTGTTCTCGGCCGCGTGGTCCGTGTTCGCCGACCGTTCCCGGCAGGGTCTCCGGGAGTTCCGTCCGCGTCCCCGTACACGGGCGGCCTGTCCCGATTCGTGACGCTAGCACGCACCCCGCCGGGGGGCTCCCTGGTGGGCCCCCGACGGGGTGCGGGCGAGCGAGGGGTGATCAGCCGATACGGGTGACCTTGTCCATGAAGCCCGGTTCGACCAGGTCGTTCTGGAGGGCGACCGGCACCTTCACGGCTCCGGCGGTGGCTCCGTCACCCACGGTCAGGGTGCCGACCTCGGTGCCGGCCTTCGCGGTGTGCGGCAGCTCGTCCGCGGCGAAGGAGAGCTTCACCTCCAGGCCCGCCCAGCCGACCGCGGTGACGTCCTTCGTGGCGACCACCGGGGTACGGCCGCCCAGACCGTCGTCCACGTATCCGACGACGTCGCCCTTCTTCAGGAGCGTCGCCGGCTCCAGCGCGTCCTGCGCGGCCCGGATCAGCAGGTCGCTCTGGTACAGCGCGGCGCTGAGGATGGTGTTCTCCGGGCCGCCGGCGGGCTGGCGCACCACGGCGCCGATGATGGTCCGCGTCTCGCCGCCGATCTCCTTCTTCGCCGCGAACACCAGGTTGCCGAGGGCGGAGGTGGTGGTGCCGGTCTTGATGCCGACGACGTTGTTGCTGCCGACGAGCTCGTTCCAGTTGTGGTGGTTCTGGCCCTTGTAGTCGTCGTACGACATCATCGCGGCGACCTCGCGGAACGCGGGCTGCGTCATCGCGGCCTTGGCGAGCTTCACCTGGTCCACGGCCGTGCTGACCGTGGTGTCGTTCAGACCCGACGGGTCGGTGTACGTGGTGTTGGTCATGCCGAGGTCCTTCGCGGTGGCGTTCATCTTCGCCACGAAGTCCTTCTCCGAACCCGAGTCCCAACGGGCCAGCAGGCGGGCCACGTTGTTCGCGGACGCGATGAGAATGCTCTCCAGGGCCTCGCGCTCGGAGATCTCGTCGCCCGCGAAGACGTCGACCGTCGACTCCTGGCCGGCGTTGGACTGGTCCTCCGCCAGCTGGTCGATCTTGATCATCGGGCCCTCCTCGCCGCTCTTCAGCGGGTGGTCCCGGAGGATGACGTACGCCGTCATCACCTTGGCGACGCTCGCGATCGGCACCGGCTTCTGCTCGCCGGACGAGCCGAACGAGCCGATGCCCTGCACGTCGAGGGCGGCCTGGCCGTCCTGCGGCCACGGGATGTCGACCTTGCCGCCGTCGAAGCTGTAGCTGTCCTCGGCGGTGAGCTGGAGGGTCGGGGCCGGGAGCGAGCGCATCGACTGGACGACCGCGAACACGATCACCAGCAGCAGCACCAGCGGTGTCCAGATCTTCACCCGGCGCACGGCGGTGCGCAGCGGCGTCTGCGGGGGCGGCGGCGTGTTCGTCAGCTCCGCCAGCAGGTCCAGCGGCGGCTTCGGCGGCAGCGGCTGCTGCGTCGTCCGCTCCGGCCCGAGCTGCGGCACCGGCGCGGTGGCGTCCGCGGGCGCCGGCTTCGGCGCGGCGGGCTCGTCCAGCGGCTTCAACGCGACGAACTTGCTGGTCCGCTCGGCGTCACCCTCGCCCGCGGGCTTGTCCTTCTTGGGCGAGGTACCGGGGTGCGGCTGGGCGGCCGGCGCGGGCTTGCCCTTGGCCGGGGTGGCGGGCTTCACCGGGGCGGACTTGCCCTCGGCCGGGGCGCCGGGCTTCGCCGGGGTGGCCGGTGCGGGCTTGTCCTTGGCGGCGGTCGCGTCCTCGCCGGACTCCGCGGGCTTGCCGGGCTTCGCCTTCGGGGCGCCGCCGAGCTTCAGCATCGTCGTCGGCTGGTCCACGGCGGGCTTGGGCGGCCGTACGGCCTTGAAGACGGCGGTGGGCTGGTCGACGCGGGGCTTGGCGTCGGCGTCGGGCTCCCGGGCGTCGTCGCGCCCGTCCGTGCCGGCCTCGTCCGCGTCGGCGGCGTCGTCTTCGGCGTCTGTGCCCTGCTCGGGATCGGCGTCCTCGGAGCCGTCCGCCGTCTCCTCGTCCGCGGCTTCCTCGGCCTCCTCGCGGGCGTCAGCCGCCTGCTCGGCGTCACTGGCGTCCTCGGCGTCGTCCACCGCCTCGGCGCCGCCGTCGGGGGCCGTACCGCCCGCGCCGGAGCCCTCGGCGTCCGCCGCGCTTCCCTCGGCGTCCTCGGCGTCCTTCGAGTCCCCGGCGTCCGCGGGGCTTTCGGCGTCGTCCGCAGCCTCGGCGCCGCCCTCGGAGGCCGTACCACCCGCGCCGGAGCTCTCGGCGTCCTTCGAGTCCCCGGCGTCCGCGGGGCCGTCGGCGTCCTCCGCCGCGTCCTCGGCCTTCCCGGAGTCCTCAGCCTCCCCCGAACCCGAACCGCCCGCCGTCTCCGAACCGTCCGTCTCCGCCGAGCCGTCCGTCCCGGTCTCCTTCTCGGAGTCGTCCGCCCCCGCCGGAGAAGCCTCCTGCCCCTCGTCGGAAGCCTCGTCCGCCGAGCGGACCCATGCCGCCACCGCCGCGCGGAGCTTGTCGTCGCCGGCCGTGTCGTCGGACGCCTGCCCGGCCTTGCCGCGCGCGGCCGCGAGGTCCTTCGCGGAGAGGATCCGCGTCGCCGTGTCGACGGCCGCGCCGGCGACCGCGAGGCGCGGGTCGGACGACTCGCTCCTGGCCTCGGGAACCGGACCCGCGCTCCCCGACGTCGGTTCTGCCGACGACTCGCGCTGCTTCGACCTGTCGGGGGACTCGCCCGCCACCGATGCCTCCTCCATGCCGCACGTCTCCCGTGCGAGTACCGAAACGAACCGCTGCCCGGACACCTCGGCCAACCGCTGTCCGAACCATGTACCAGTGTCCTGTGTGAGGGCTTAACCCATGCGGTAGACGAGAACGACATACCTACTGGTTCCCTTACGAACCGGTCACGCACCCTCGACAGACCAATGTGAGAGGGGTCACCCTGTCTTTCATCCACGCGGGGAGGCATGGATGGGCAGGAGCCGCAGAACACTTCCGGAGGAGCTTCTGCTGCTGGCACTGGACCCGGCCACGGGTACCACTGCGCAGCCGCAGTCGCTCGACCTCGGTCTGGCCGGAGCACAGCTAGTGGAGCTGGCGCTGGCCGGACGGATAGCCCCAGACGGGGATCGTATCGCCGTGGTGGCACCACGGCCGACTGGAGATCCGACTTTGGACTGCGCGTTGGAGTTGCTGCGAAGGCGCGGCGCTCCGGTGCGGGCGGTCCACTGGATCGGCGGGCCGCGTCTCGGGCTCCGCCAGACCTACCTCTCGCATCTGGAGCGCTGCGGCATGGTCCATGCCGTGGAGGGCCAGATGTGCGGAGTGCTGCCGACGACTCGCTACCAGGCGACGGACACCGCCATCAGCCGGGAGATCAGGGCCCGGCTGGATTCCGCGATCCGCACCGGCGTGCCGCCGGACCCGCGGACCGCGGCGCTCGCCGCCCTGGCGCACGCCGTGGGTCTCGGCAAGCACCTGTACCCGGGGAACGAGGGGCGCTCGTCCCGTTCCCGGCTGCGGGATCTGATCAGGCACGACCCCATGGGCGGCCTCGTGGCGCACGCCGTGATGGACGTCCAGAACGGCGCGGCGGCACAGCCGCGTCGTGCCGCCGGGGGCCCGGCAGGCCGGCAGGCCGCTGGAGCCAGGTCGGCGGCGGAACCCGCACGCGGGGTTCCGGCCCAAACGCGCCACGGCAGTATGGCGCGTGCCGTGGCGCACTGAGCCGCTGTCACGGCAGTAACGCACAAGCCCGTTCGGGAGCCGCGCGAGCCGCGCGGGGTGGTGGTACGCGTCGTTCGGACGACGGACGCGTCCACCGCCCCGCGCGGACGCATGTCCGCATGTGTGGATCTGGCGTGTACCCGCCGTATATCCGCTGTTTCCCAGCGGTAAGAAGCACCTTGGTGGCAGTCTGCTCAGCAGCAGATACGCAAAGTCGCGAGTTTTGAGGCAGCAGCCGGAGGTGCACGTCCCGTGGCGTCCAATGTCAATCCCACAGTCAGGCGGCGCCGGCTGGGCCAGGAGCTGCGCCGGCTCCGCGAGCTCAAGGGCATGACGGCCGAGGAGGTGGCGGAGCGGCTGCTGGTCTCCCAGTCGAAGATCAGCCGCCTGGAGAACGGCCGTCGCAGCATCAGCCAGCGCGATGTGCGGGACCTTTGCGGAGTCTACGAGGTGGAGGACCACCGCATCGTCGATTCGCTGATGCAGATGGCGAAGGACTCGCGCCAGCAGGGCTGGTGGCACGCTTTCGGGGATGTCCCGTACAGCGTCTACATCGGTCTGGAGACGGATGCCGCGAGCCTGCGTGTGTACGACCCGCAGGTGGTGCCCGGCCTGCTGCAGACCCGGCAGTACGCGGAAGCGCTGATCCAGGGCGCCCTGCCGGAGGCGTCGCCGACCGACATCGACAAGCGGGTGCAGGTGCGGCTGCGCCGGCAGGAACGTATTGCCGCCGACGAGAACCCGCTGCGGCTGTGGGCAGTGCTGGACGAGGCGGCGGTGCGCCGCGAGGTCGGCAGTAAACAGGTGATGATCGAGCAGCTGGAGTATCTGCTGGAGATGTCGCAGCTGCCGCACGTCACCGTGCAGTTGATCCCGTTCGAGATGGGGGCGCACCCCGGCGTGAGCGGGCAGTACGCGATTCTGGAGTTCCCGGACGCCGCCGATTCGAGCGTCGTCTACATCGAGGGTGTCACCAGTGATCTTTATCTGGAAAAGGCCCAGGATGTCCAGAAATACGCAGTGATGTACGAGCACTTGCGGGCGCAGGCGCTGAATGTGGAGCAGACGCGGGAATTCATCGCGGAAGTGGCGAAGGATTACGCCGGTCTGAGGTGAGGCGCCGCAAAGTACACCGTCGCCCCGACCGGATGGAAGACCGCACTGGAATATGCCATCCGGTCGAGTGAATAGTCGCTCCGGCCGCCTGAGTTGGCGAGTAGCGTCGATCACGCCATCGAGCAAGAACGTTGGCGGAAACGCAGCAACTCAGCAACTGGCTAATGGAGTGAAAATGGCGATCAAGCAGGGCGCGACGGACAAGTGGGTCAAGTCCTCGTACTCCCAGGGCAACGGCGCCTGCGTGGAGATCAAGTCCCCGGTGCCGTCCGCGATGGCCGTCCGGGACTCCAAGGTGCAGCAGGGCCCCGTCCTGGCCTTCCCGGCCGCCGCGTGGAACACCTTCGTGGCGTCGGTCAAGGCCTGACAAGCACCATCCCAGAGCCCTCTCGACGAGCTCGCCGTCCTTGCCGAGGGGGCTCGGCCTGTGCCCGGGCTCAGCCGAGCTGCGCCTCGATCGCGGAGACGACCTCCGGGGCCTCCGGCTCGGTCTGCGGGGAGAAGCGGGCGACGACCGCGCCGTCCCGGCCGATGAGGAACTTCTCGAAGTTCCAGCGGATGTCACCGCTGTGGCCCTCGGCGTCGGCGAAGCCGGTCAGGCGGTCGTACAGCGGGTGCCGGCCTTCGCCGTTGACCTCGGTCTTCTCGGTCATCGGGAAGGTCACGCCGTACGTCGCCGAGCAGAACTCGGCGATCTCCTCGGCGCTGCCGGGCTCCTGGCCGAGGAACTGGTTGCAGGGCACGCCGAGCACCGTGAAGCCACGGGCCGCGTACCGCTCCTGGAGCCGCTCCAGACCGGCGTACTGCGGGGTCAGCCCGCACTTGGAGGCGACGTTCACGATGAGCACGGCCTGACCGGCGTACTGCTTGAGGTCGGCGGGGCCGCCCTGGAGGGCGTCGATGTCGATGTCGAGCGGGGATGCGTTGGTCGTCATACGGCGGATGCTAGTCCCGCCGCGTGCCGGACGCCTCGATGAGCACGTCACCGGCTGACGTCCGCGCGTACAGCACCGAGCGTCCCGCCCGCCGCCGGTCCACCAGGCCCGCGTCGAGCAGCACCCGCAGGTGCCGTCCCACCGAGCCGAGCCCCTGCCCGGTCACGGCGGTCAACTGGGTGGTGCTCATGGGGGAGTCCAGGAGGGCCAGGACGGTGGCGCGGGCGTGGCCCAGCAGGGCGCCGAGGCTCGCGGGCACGGGCGGACCGGTGTGGTCGTCGGCGAGCGGGCCGGCGCACGGGTAGACGACGGCGTACCGCAGGCGCTCCGGTTCCTCCCAGGACACCCAGCCGGTGCGCGGGGTGACGGGGACGAGCAGCAGCTCGGCGCCGGAGATGTCCCGCGGCGGGTACTCGTGCCGGTTGACCTGGAAACGGCTGGCGCCCAGCCAGCGGGTACCGGGGCGCAGTGCGTCCAGTACCGCCGCCCAGCCGCCCTGGCTCATCCGCGCGGTCCGCGCCACCACGTCGGCCTCCAGGACGCGGCGGCGACGGGCCCAGTACGGCCGTACGGTCTCGGACCAGACGTACTCGAGGAGCGTCGCCGCCCGGTCCGGCAGGTCGTCGCGGTCCAGGTCGGCGGGGAGCGGGCCGGCCAGGGAGACCCGCAGGTGGGCGCGGGCGGTCGCGGGGTCGGTCGCGCGGACCCGGGCGACCGCCCGGGCGAAGTCCTCGCCGTCGTGCGGGGTGGGGGTGAGGAAGTCGGCGATCCAGTCCCGGCCCAGCCCGGCACCCACCAGCAGCGCGGTCACCGGGTCGGCGGCCAGGCGGGCGCGGTAGCCGGGGAGATGGGCGCGCAGCCAGGCCTGTTCGCCGGGGTGGGCGCCGGTCGCGGCGTGCAGCAGCTTCAGGCTCGCGAAGGTCTCGGCGTACGGGGAGAGCAGGAAGCGGCTGCGGGCGAGGGTGTCGGCGTCGACCTGCCACCAGCCCATGCCCGCCCCCCGGTTGGTTTCGCGTGTGCGCGAAACAATAACGGTGCGGTCGTGGGCGTCACAGACTCCCCGCATGCGCAGATCACCGGGCTATGCAGGCCTCTTCCGTACACCCGAGTTCACTCCGCTCTTCCTCTCCTCCGCCGCTCAGATCGGCGCCCAGACGCTCGGCGGGCTCGCGCTCGGCACGCTGGTGTTCCGGGCGACCGAGTCGCCGCTGCTGGCGGCGGTGAGCATGTTCGGGCCGTCGCTGGCCCAGGTCGTCGGGGCGGCCTTCCTGCTGTCCGGGTCGGACCGGCTGCCGCCGCGCGCCACGCTCGCCGGGGTGGCGCTGGCGTTCGCGGCGGGTACGGCGCTGCTGGCGGTGCCGGGACTGCCGGTGTGGGCGGTGCTCGCGGTGGTGTTCGCGCAGGGGCTGGTGGCCTCGCTGGGCGGGGGAGTGCGGTGGGGGCTGCTGACCGAGATCCTGTCCAAGGAGCGGTATCTGCTGGGGCGTTCGGTCTTCAACATGATGAGCGGGCTCGCCCAGATCTGCGGATACGCGGCCGGCGGAGTCGTGGTCGCCGTCCTCACGCCGCGTACCGCGCTGCTGCTGGCGGCGCTGCTGTACGCCGGGGCGGCGCTCGGGCTGCGGCTGGGGCTGACGGCCCGCCCGCCGCGCGCGGCCGGCCGCCCCTCGGTCCGGGCGACCTGGCGGGCCAACTCGCTGCTGTGGTCGTCCCCGTCGCGCCGCTGCCTGTATCTCGCCCTGTGGGTGCCCAACGGGCTGATCGTCGGCTGCGAGGCGCTGTACGTCTCCTACGCGCCGGAGGCCGCCGGAACGCTGTTCGCGTGCGCGGCGCTGGGCATGTTCGCCGGGGACGTGACCGTGGGGCGGCTGCTGCCGCCGGGGCGGCGGGCACGGCTCGGGGTACCGCTGCTGTTGCTGCTCGCCGGGCCGTACCTGGTGTTCTTCCTGCGGCCGCCGGTGCCGGTCGCGGCCGTGCTGGTGCTGGTGGCGTCCGCCGGGTTCGGGGCGAGCCTGGTCCAGCAGGAACGGCTGGTCGCCCTCACCCCGGACGAACTCTCCGGTCACGCCCTCGGGCTGCACTCCGCCGGGATGCTCACCCTGCAGGGCGTGAGCGCGGCACTGGCGGGCGCGGTGGCCCAGCTCACCTCCGCCGGAACGGCGATGACGGTGATGGCGGTGGCGTCGGTCGCGGTGACGGCGGTGCTGGCACGGGGACTGCGGGAGGCCCGGCGGGACGCCCCCGCTACGGGCGCGGCGGCTCCGGCTCGCTGAACACCTGGGGCACCTCGTTGTCCTCGACGACCCGGGCGAGCAGCGCGGCCAGCTGCTCCCGCTCGGCGGGTGCGAGGCCCGACGGCAGTTCCTCGATACGGCGGCACGTCGCGTCGTAGAACTCCTTGGCGAGCGCCGCGCCCTCCTCGGTCAGGCCGACCCGCACGGCCCGCCCGTCCCGGGGGTCGGCCTCCCGCCGGACCAGCCCGCGCTGCACGGTGCGGTCCACCAGCCCCGTCAGACTGGACTTGGCCAGGCCCAGCATCGCGCCCAGCTCGGACATCCCGTACGGCTGCGGCATCAGCACGCACAGCAGCTGGCCCTGCTGCGGGGTCAGCCCGAACGCGCGGCCCGACTCGGCGTACACGGCGTCCACCAGGAACGCGGACCGCACCAGTGCGGCCACGACGCCCATCTGCTCACCTGCGGCTACGGCTTCGCCCATTCGGCCAGGGTACCGAGCGCGGCCTGCCGTGAGCCCGGCCGGCCGCCACCTCAGTCGGCCAGGACCTTCCGGGCCTCGGCGGCCGGGCGCGGCTCGGCGGGGGCGGCCCCGGCGGTCCGCATCCGGCCGTACGCGTAGACGCACCCGGCGAGGGCGAGGTCGGACAGCAGCATGAACCCGATGGAGTAGGAGCCCCGCGCGCTGTACACCGCGCCCGTCACCAGCGGCGGCACGAAACCGCCGAGGCCGCCCATCGCGAGTACACGCTCTCCCGACAGGGCGTCGCCGGCCACTCCGAGCAGGCCATGCAGGCCCTGTGACCTGCTGCGGTGGGTGCCCGAGGAAGTGCCGGGCACCCTCCGGGCCGGGGCGTCGTAGGCGGCTACCAGGGTGACGGCAGCGCGTGGACGAAGTCGGACCAGAGGTGGTCGGGGTTCTCGATGCCGACGGAGACGCGGACCGTTCCCTCGCCGGCGCCCACCGCCCGCAGCACCGAGCTGTCGGGGTGGTGGACGAGGGTCTCCATGCCGCCGAGGGCGGTGCTCGACTGGGCCAGCGTCACCCGCTCGACGAACTGCCGGGCGGCGTCGCGGCCGCCGGCGATGCCGAAGGCGAGCAGCCCGCCGAAGTCCCCGAGGAGCCGGGCCGCCACCCGGTGACCGGGGTGGCCGGGCAGGCCCGGCCAGTGGACGGCGGCGACCGCCGGATGCGCGGCGAGGCGCCGGGCGAGGGTGCCCGCGTTCTCGCAGTGCTGGCGCATCCGCAGCGGCAGGGTGCGCAGCCCGCGCAGGGTGAGCCAGCCGGTGAACGGGTCGCCGCCCTGCCGCAGCGCGCGGACCCGGTCGCGGACCCTGCGGTGCTGCCGCTCGTCGGCGAAGACGGCGATGCCGCCGGTCATGTCGGTGTGGCCGCCGATGTAGGCGGTGGTGGAGTGGATGACGACGTCCGCGCCGTGCTGGAGCGGCCGGCACAGCACCGGGGAGGCGAAGGTGTTGTCGACGACCGTCATCAGCCCGGCCTTGCGGGCGAGGCCGGTCATGGCCGGCAGGTCGCAGACGTCCGCGAGGGGGCCGGCGAGGGTTTCCACGTACAGCAGCCGGGTGGTGGGGCGGATCGCCCTCGCCACCTCCTCGGCGCTGCGGCCGGACACGTAGGTGACGCTCACGCCACGGCTGCGTTCCAGCGCGCGGAACCGCGCCAGGCTGCCCCCGTACGGGGAGCACTGCGCGATGGCGTGGTCGCCGGGACGCAGCCGGCAGGCGAGCACGCCGTCGAGGGCGGCCGCGCCGGTGGCGGTGGCGAGCGCGGCGGCGCCGTCCTCCAGATCGGCCATGGCGGTCTCCAGAGCCTGCGGCGCGCGGCGGGTGAGGCCGCGGTCGCCGGAGTGCACGGCCAGGGATTCGAGCGTGCCGGTGCGTCCAAGAGACCGGCTGGGGTCGCCGGGCCGGTCGTGAAGCAGCGGGGAGAGGGTCATGTCGGCGATCCTCACCGCCGTACTCGGGTCAAGGCAGTGCCAATCTCGTTATATTGGCTCACTGATGAAGCCAATCGACGTGGATCTTCTGGTTTTCCAGCTCGGCCGCTGGTCGGCCGGGCGCGGCCCGCTGCATCTGCTGCTCGCCCGGCGGCTGCGCGAACTCATCGACGCGGGTGATCTGGCCCCGGGCACCCGGCTGCCGCCGGAGCGTGAGCTGGCCCAGAGACTGGCCGTGGGCCGGGCCACCCTGGTCGCCGCCTACGAACCGCTCCGTCTGGAGGGGCGGTTGCAGCGGCGTCAGGGCAGCGGCACCTGGGTGACCCCGTCCGCGCCGCACGACGGCGACACCAAGGCCCCGGGCCAAGCCGGCACCGCGCACCCGATGTTCCTCAACTTCCTCGAACCGCCCGACGGCGTACTCCAGATGGCCTGCGCCGCACCCGACGCCCCGCCCCCGGAACTCCTCGCCGCCTACCAGGCCGGACTGTCCCGGCTCGCCGCGCCCTCCCCGGACCTCGGCTACCACCCCGCCGGGCACCCCGACCTGCGCGCCGCGCTCGCCCGCCACTACACCGGACGCGGCACGCACACCGACCCCGAGCAGATCCTCGTCACCACCGGCGCCCAGCAGGCACTGGCCCTGCTCGTCCGGCTGCTGGTCGCACCCGGCGACCAGGTCCTGGTCGAGGCGCCGACCTACCCCGGCGCGCTGGAACTGCTGCGCGAGGCGGCCGCGGTCGTCCGGTCGGTGCCCACCGGCACGGACGGCCTGGACGCGGAGGCGTGGTGCCGCGCGGTCGCCGAGCACCGCCCCGCGCTGGCCTACCTGGTGCCGACCTGCCACAACCCGACGGGCACGGTCGTGCCGTCCCTGATCCGCCGCCGCCTGGTCGAAGCGGCCCGCCGGCACGACGTACCGCTCATCGACGACGAGGTGCTCGGCTCGCTCACCTTCGACGGAACCGCACCGCCCGGACTGGCCGCCTTCGACACCGACGGCCAGGTCATCACCGTCGGCTCGCTGAGCAAGCTGGCCTGGGGCGGGCTGCGCATCGGCTGGATCAGGGCCAAGGCGTCGCTGGTGTCGCGGCTGGCCCGGCTGAAGGCCCCGCAGGACTTCGGCAGCGACGTCCTGTCCCAGCTGGCCGCCGCCGAGCTGCTGCCCGGCCTGGACGACCTCGCCCGGCAGCGCGCCGAGCAGCTTCGCGGGCGCCACGACCACCTGTGCGCCGCGCTGTCCCGCCGGCTGCCCGACTGGGACTTCCGGCCCGCCGAGGGCGGCCAGACCCTGTGGGTGCGGCTGCCCGACGGTGACGCCTCGACGTTCGCGCAGACCGCGCTGCGTCACGGCGTCGCCGTACTGCCCGGCGCCTCGCTGCACCCGGCGGGCGGCGACGCGGACCGGCTGCGGCTGCCGTTCCTGCTCGCCGAGGACGAGCTGGACGAGGCGGTGAGCCGGCTCGCCGCCGCCTGGCGCCGGTACCAGAAGGACGAGCCCGGCCGCGTGGTGATGAACGGGCTCGCCGTCTGACACCCCGGACGCGTGGCGCGGGACCACGGGACGGTCCCGCGCCACCCGCTCAGCCGCCGGACAGGGCGTCACAGCTCAGGCCGGGGGCCGCGGGCGCGGCGCCCCGGATGTGGCCGTCGCCGGTGAGGACGTACTTGGCGGTGGTCAGCTCGGCGAGCGCGATCGGCCCGCGGGCGTGGACCTTCTGCGTGGAGATCCCGACCTCCGCGCCCAGCCCCATCTCGCCGCCGTCGACGTACCGGGTGGAGACGTTCACGGCGACGACCGCGGAGTCGACCAGCGAGGTGAACCGCTCGGCGGCCGCCGCCGACCGCGTGACGACCGACTCGGTGTGCCCGGAGCCGTACCGCCGGATGTGCGCGACCGCGTCGTCCAGCGAGTCCACGACCGCCGCGGAGATGTCCGGCGACAGGTACTCCGCCGCCCAGTCCTCCTCGGTGGCCGGCACCACGGCTCGGTCGTACCCGGCCACCCGCGCGTCACCGTGGACGGTGACCCCCGCCTCGCGCAGCGCGGCCAGCGCGGCCGGCAGGAACGTGTCGGCGATCTTCGCGTGGACCAGCAGCGACTCCGCCGCGTTGCACGTCGAGGGGCGCTGCGCCTTCGAGTTGAGCAGCACCGACAGCGCCATGGCCGGATCGGCGTCCTCGTCGACGTAGACGTGGCAGTTGCCGATGCCGGTCTCGAGGACGGGCACGGTGGCGCCCTCGACGACGGTGCGGATCAGGCCCGTTCCGCCGCGCGGGATCAGCAGGTCGACCAGCCCCCGGGCCGTCATCAGCTCCCACACGGAGGACCGGTCGTCGCCGGGCACCCGCTGGACCGCGTCGACCGGTACGGCGGTGCCGGCCAGCGCGCCCCGGATCACCGCGATCAGCGCGGAATCGGTCGCCCGCGCGACGGAGGAGCCGCGCAGCAGCACGGCGTTGCCGCTCTTCAGGCAGAGGGCGGCGGCGTCGGCGGTGGCGTTCGGGCGGCCCTCGTAGACGAAGGCGATCACACCGAGCGGCACCCGGATCCGCCGCACGTCCAGGCCGTTGGGGAGGACGGAGGAGTACGTCGTCTCGCCGACCGGGTCGGGCAGCGCGGCCACCTGCCGCACAGTGGCGGCGACCCCGGCGATGCCCGCCTCGTCCATCCGCAGCCGGTCGAGCACCGACTCCGGCTTCCCCGCGGCCAGCGCCGCCTCGACGTCCCGCCGGTTGGCCTGAAGGATCTCGCCGGAGCGGGCCAGCAGGGCGTCGGCGACCGCCTCCAGCGCCGCGTCCTTGTCGGCGCCGGACAGCGTGGCCAGCGGCACGGCCGCCCGCCGGGCCGCGGCGGCCGCCTCCAGGACCCCGCCGCGGGACGCTGTGGGTGACTTCTCGCTCATCGGCCGGTCCCCGCGTGGACGACGGCCTCGGCGCCGTCGGAGTCGAGTCCGAAGGCGCTGTGCGCGGCGAGCACCGCGGCCTCCAGGTCGTGGATGTGGACCAGCACCGAGATACGGATCTCGGAGGTGGAGATCATGTCGATGTTGATGCCGGTCTCGGCCAGCGCGGAGAACAGCGTGGCCGAGACGCCCGGGTGGGAGCGCATGCCGGAGCCGACCACCGACAGCTTGCCGATCCGGTCGTCGTGCCGCAGGTCCAGGTAGCCGATCCGGTCCTTGAGCCCTTCGACGACGCTCAGCGCCGCGGCGCAGTCGGCGCCGGCGAGGGTGAAGGAGATGTCGGTGAGCCCGGTGGCGGCCGCCGACACGTTCTGCACGATCATGTCGAGGTTGACGCCCGCCTCGGCGAGGGCCGTGAAGATGACCGCCGCCGCCCCGGTCTTGTCGGGGACGCCCCCGATGGTGACCTTCGCCTGGCTCCGGTCGTGCGCGATGCCGGAGATGACCGGCTGTTCCATGTTCTCTCCTCCTGCTGCCGTCTTCCCGACTCCTCGGTCGGTGACCCAGGTGCCGTCCTTCTCGCTGAAGGACGAGCGCACATGGATGGGGACGCCGAACCGGCGGGCGAACTCCACGGAGCGCAGATGCAGGATCTTCGCCCCGTGCGCGGCCAGTTCGAGCATGTCCTCGGCGGCGATCCGGTCGATCCTCCGCGCCGCCGGGACGATTCTGGGGTCGGCGGTGAACACGCCGTCGACGTCCGTGCAGATGTCGCAGACGTCGGCGTCGAGCGCGGCGGCCAGCGCCACCGCCGTGGTGTCGGAGCCGCCGCGGCCGAGGGTGGTGATGTCGTTCGTCTCGCGGCTCACGCCCTGGAAGCCCGCGACGATGACGATCGCGCCCTCGTCGAGAGCCTCCCGCAGGCGCTTGGGGGCCACCTCGGTGATGCGCGCCCGGCCGTGCTCCGCGTCCGTGATCACACCGGCCTGCGAGCCGGTGAACGACCGGGCGTCGTACCCGAGGTCGCCGATGGCCATCGCCAGCAGCGCCATGGAGATCCGCTCGCCCGCGGTGAGCAGCATGTCCAGCTCGCGGCTGTGGCCGTCCGCGCCGACCTCATCGGCGAGGGTGAGCAGGTCGTCCGTGGTGTCGCCCATGGCGGAGACCACGACGACGATGTCGTCGCCGCTCTCGCGGGCCGCCACCACGCGGCGGGCGACCCGCTTGACGGACTCGGCGTCGGCCACGGAGGAGCCGCCGTACTTCTGCACGACAAGGGCCATCAGGGTTCCTTTCGGTGAGTGTGGCCGTGGACCTCGGCAGAGGGGACGGCGGGATCGGCGGGCCGGGCGAGGAGTTCCTCGACGAGCGGGCGGCAGCTGCCGCAGCCGGTGGTGGCCCGGGTCCGGGCGGCGACCTCGGCGACGTCCCCGGCACCGGCCTGCCGGCACCGCGTGATCGCGTCCTTGGTGACCGCGTTGCACTGGCAGACCACGGCGTCGCCGGGCAGGCCGGCCGCGCCGGGAGCGACGCCGGCCGCCGCCCCGCCCGGTTCGGGGAACTCGGGGAACAGCAGCAGCCGCCGGTCCAGCGGGGCCTCGGCCTGCCGGTCGAAGAGCCCCGTGACCGTGCCGGCGCCGGCCGTGGCGCCCGTGCTGCCGCCGAGCAGGATGGCGCCGGTCACCCGGTTCTCGCGCAGGACCAGCTTCTGGTAGGTGCCGCGCCGGGTGTCGAGGAAGCGGACCACCTCGGGCGGAGCGCCCTCTTCCGCGAGGTACGCGTCGTCCTCGGTGAGCTGGGTCTCGCCCATCGTCGTGAGGTCGACGCCGGCCGCCTTCAGGCGGGTGACGATCCGCGAGCCCCGGTACGGCACGCCCTGCGGGTCCTGGGTGATCGCCCGCGCGGCGACCGCGGCCTGCTCCCAGGCGGGTGCCACCAGGCCGTGCACGGTGCCCCGGTGCTCCGCGCAGTCGCCGACCGCGTACACGTGCGGATCCGCGGTACGCATCCGGTCGTCCACCACGACGCCCCGGCCGACGGGCAGCCCGGCCGCCTCGGCGAGGCGGGTGTCGGGCTGGGCACCGCACGAGACGACGAGCAGATCACCCGCGAGGTGCCGCCCGTCGGCGCACTTCACGCCGGTCAGCCGCCCGTCCTCGGCGGTCACCTCGGTGACGGCCGCGCCGAGTTCCACGGCGATGCCCAGCCGGTCCAGCGCCTGGCCGAGCACCCGCCCGGCCGCCGCGTCCAGCTGGCGTTCCATCAGGCGGTCGGCGGCATGCAGGACCCGCACCTCCAGACCCCGCTGCGCCAGCCCCCGCGCCGCCTCGATGCCGAGCAGCCCGCCGCCGAGCACCAGGGCGCGCGGCGACCGCCCCGAAGGCGCCGAGGCCACGGCGGCCTCCGCCAGGCCGAGGATGCGGCGGCAGTCGGCGAGCGTGCGGAACGCGGCGGTGCCGGGGTGCGGGCGGCCGTTGTCGCCGACCAGGCCCTTGACCGGCGGCAGCCAGGCGACCGCGCCGGTGGCCAGGACCAGCGTGTCGTAGCCGGTGACACCGCCGTCGTCGGTGGTGACGGTCCGCGCGGCCCGGTCGACGGCGGTGACCCGGACGCCCGTCACGACGGCGGTCCCCTCGTCCTGCCGGGGCAGCTCGATGGAGCCCTCCGTCGCGCGGCCCGCCAGCAGATTCGTCAACAGCACGCGGTTGTAAGGCCGGTGGGGTTCGGCGCCGACGAGGGTGATCCGCCAGCCGGGCCGCCGGGCCCGGATCTCGTCCGCCACGCGGTGCCCCGCCATACCGGCGCCCACGATCACGACGTGCCGCATCAGATCCGCTCCAGCCGGACCGCGCTCACCTTGAACTCCGGCATCCGCGAAACCGGGTCCAACGCGTCGCCGACCAGCGAGTTGGCCCGTCCGGCGCCGCCCCAGTGGAACGGCATGAACACGGTGTCCGGGCGGACGGCGGACGTGAGCCGGGCCTCCGCCTCGGCACTGCCGCGCCGGCTGACGACCCGGACGAGCTCCCCCGCCGAGATCCCCAGCCGCCGAGCGAGATCGGGATGGACTTCCACGAAGGGCCGCGGCGCCGCCTCGGCCAGCGCCGGGACACGCCGCGTCTGGGCACCGCTCTGGTAATGCTGCATGATCCGTCCGGTGGTCAGGAGGAGGGGATGCTGCGAGTCGGGTTCCTCCGCCGCGGGCCGGTGCTCCACCACCACGAACCGGGCACGGCCGTCCGGGTGCGCGAACGCGTCGAGGAACACACGGGGCGTGCCGATGACGCCGTTCCGGGCGCGGGCTTCGGTGCCGGGCGCGGCCGCGGCGCCGCCCTCCGGCGCGTCCTCGCCGGCCGGAGCCGGCCAGAAGACCCCGTTCTGCCGGTCGATACGGTCGTACGTGATCCCCGAGTAGTCGGCGGAGCCGCCCCTGCTCGCCCGGCGGAGTTCGGTGAAGGCGGCGGCCGGGTCGGTGGGGAAGCCGGTCGGGTGGCCGAGGCGGCGGGCCAGTTCGGAGAGGGTCGCCAGGTCCGTGCGGACACCGGGCGGCGGGGCCTGGAGCCGGCGGCGGCGCAGGACCCGGCCCTCCAGGTTGGTCATGGTGCCGTCCTCCTCCGCCCACTGCGCCGACGGCAGCACGACGTCCGCGAGCGCCGCGGTCTCGCTGAGCAACGGGTCGGCGACGACGAGGAGTTCCAGGGCGCGCAGCCGCCGCTCGACGTGCCGGGCGTTGGGGGCGGACACCACCGGGTTGCTGCCGAGGACGAGCAGGCCCCGCGGTCCGCCCGGCGTGCCGAGCGCGTCGAGCAGTTCGTACGCGCTCGGCCCGGCGCCCGGCAGCGCGTCCGGGTCGACGCCCCAGACGCGGGCGATGTGCCGTCGGGCGGCGGGGTCGTCGATGCGCCGGTACCCCGGCAACTGGTCGGCCTTCTGGCCGTGTTCCCGTCCGCCCTGCCCGTTGCCCTGGCCGGTCAGGCACGCGTAGCCGGAGCCGGGTGTGCCGGGCAGGCCGAGGGCGAGCGCGAGGTTGATGAACGCGGAGGCGGTGTCGGTGCCCTTGCTGTGCTGTTCGGCGCCGCGCCCGGTGAGGATCACCGCGTGGCGGGCCGCGCCGAGCAGCCGGGCCGCGCGGTACTGGTCGGCGACCGGCACCCCGGTGATCCGCTCGACCCGCTCCGGCCAGTACGCGGCGACGGCCCGCCGCACCTCGTCGAACCCGTTCGTGCGCCGCGCGACGTACGTCTCGTCGAGGAGGCCGGTGTTGACCACGATGTGCAGCAGGCCGTTGGCCAGCGCCAGGTCGGTGCCGGGGACGGGCCGCAGGTGCAGGGTGGCCTGGGCGGCCGTGGGGGTGCGCCGGGGGTCGACGACGACGAGGGCGCCGCCGGCCCGCCGCTGTTCGTTCAGGTACCGGGCGAACGGCGGCATGGTCTCCGCCGGGTTGCCGCCCGCGAGCAGGATCGTGTCGGCGGCGGCGACGTCGGTCAGCGGGAACGGCATACCGCGGTCCAGCCCGAACGCCCTGAGCCCGGCGGCGGCCGCCGACGACATGCAGAAGCGGCCGTTGTAGTCGATGGCCGCCGTGCCGAGCACGACCCTGGCGAACTTGCCGAGGAGGTAGGCCTTCTCGTTGGTCAGCCCGCCGCCGCCGAAGACGGCCACGGCGTCCCGCCCGTCCCGCCGCTGGATGTCCCGGACGCCCCGTACGACCCTCTCCAGGGCCTCATTCCAGGTGGCGGGCTCCAGTTCACCGCCCTTGGCGCGGCGGACCAGCGGAGTGGTGAGCCGGTCGGGTGAGGTGAGCAGGTCGGCGGAGGTCCAGCCCTTCTGGCACAGCCCGCCCTGGTTGGTGGGGAAGTCCCGGGCCTGGACGCTCACCCGGCCGGCGCCGTCACGGCTCAGCAGCATGCCGCACTGGAGCGCGCAGTAGGGGCAGTGGGTGGCGACGGTGCCGGGCGCCACGGAGGACTCCGGGCCGGTGGGCTCGGCGATGCGCACAGTGGACTCAGACATCGGCGGCCGCCAGGCTCGGCACGCGGCCGACGGCGAAGCTGCGCCGCAGGTAGCAGAACCAGGTCAGCGCGAGGCAGACGCCGTAGAAGGCCGCGAAGGCGAGCAGCGCCGCCCCCGAGTCGCCCGTGCCGGCCACGGAGGACCCGAACGCGCGGTTGACGAGGAAGCCGCCGGCCGCGCCGACCGCCGAGGTGAGGCCGAGGGCCGCGGAGCCGTCCCGTCGGCCCCGGGCGAGCGCGTCCCCCCGCGCCGCCGGGTCGTCGCCGGGCACGTCCCGCAGCGCCCGCGCGCGGAAGATCGCCGGGATCATCCGGTACGTGGAGCCGTTGCCGAGGCCCGCGGTCACGAACAGGAGGAAGAAGGCGAGGAGGAAGGACGGGTAGTGGTGGGAGCGCAGCGCGGCGAGCGCCCCGAGTACCGCCACCGCCATGGCGAGGAAGTTCCACGCCGTCACCCGGGCGCCGCCGAACCGGTCGGCGAGCAGCCCGCCCAGCGGCCGGGTGCAGGAGCCGACCAGGGCGCCGAGGAAGACGTACGACGCCGCCTCGGTGCCCGGGAACTCCAGCGACACCAGCAGCGGGAGCGCCGTGGCGTATCCGATGAACGAGCCGAACGTGCCGATGTAGAGCAGCGAGACCAGCCAGGTCTGCGGGTCCCGGGCGGCCCGGCGGGCGCCGCCCGTGTCCGGGCGGGCCGCGCGCAGGTTGTCCATGCGCAGGAAGGCACCGAGGGCCGACACCAGGATGAGCGGCACCCAGAACAGTCCGGCGGCGGCGAGCCCCAGGGCCCCGGTGATCAGCGGCAGCACGAGCTGCACGGAGCTGACCCCGATGTTGCCGCCCGCCGCGTTGAGGCCGAGCGCGAGGCCCTGCCGGGAGGCGGGGAAGAAGTGGGTGATGTTGGCCATGCTGGAGGCGAAGTTGCCGCCGCCCAGCCCGGCGGTGGCGGCGATGAGCAGGAACATCCAGTACGGGGTGTCCGGGTCGTCCACGACGGCGCTCAGCAGCACGGCGGGCACCAGCAGCAGCAGGGTGCTGGCGACGGTCCAGTTGCGGCCGCCGAACCGGGCGGGCGCGAAGGTGTACGGCACCCGCAGCACGGCGCCGACCAGGTTGGGCAGGGCGACCAGCCAGAACAGCTGGTCGGCGGAGAACCGCCGGTCCGACAGCTCGACCGCGACGACGCTCCACAGCGTCCACACGGTGAAGCCCAGATGCTCGACGACGACCGACCAGGTCAGGTTGCGCCGGGCGGTGCGGCGGCCGCCGCCCTCCCAGAAGGAGCGGGACTCCGGATCCCAGTGTTCGACCCAGCGGCCGCCGTTCCGGACGGCCGGCGGCGCACCGCCGCCGGGCTCGGGAACGGTTCGTGTCTCGGGCATGGTCAACGGCCCCTGCCCGCGCCGAATATTCGGATGCCGCGGTTCAGACCGCGCACCGACTCCAGCGACCGCAGATCCTTCACGACCGCGCCGATCGCGGCGTCCGTCGCGGTTTCGGTGGTGACCGTGAGGGTCGCCTCCGCGCCCAGGACGTCCTGGCGGATGGTGACGAGGGAGACGCCGTGCGCGCCGAACGCCGCGGCCACCTCGGAGAGCACACCGGGCCGGTTGGTGACGAGCATGCTCAGGCAGTGCCGGGCACCGACCTCGTCCATGGGGATCAGACGCAGGTCGGCGGCGGGCGGCTGGTGGTGCTCGGTGGTGCCCGCCACCCGGTTGCGGCAGACCGCGACCAGGTCGCCGAGCACCGCGCTGGCCGTCGGCGCGCCGCCCGCCCCCTGCCCGTGGAACATCAGCTCCCCTGCCGCCTCGGCCTCGACGAAGATGCCGTTGTACGCGCCCCGGACCGCGGCCAGCGGATGGTCCGCGGGCACCAGCGCCGGCAGCACCCGCGCGCTCACCCCGGCGTCGGTCCGCTCGGCCACGCCGAGCAGCTTGATCACCGCGTTCTCGTCCGCGGCGTGGGCGATGTCCGCCGGGGTGACGGCGGAGATCCCCTCGCAGTGGACGTCGTCCAGGGACACCCGCGTACCGAAGGCCAGCCGCGCGAGGATCGCCACCTTCGCGGCGGCGTCGTGCCCCTCGACGTCGGCGGTGGGGTCGGCCTCGGCGTACCCCAGGCGCTGCGCCTCGGCGAGCGCGGTGCGGAAGGTGCCGCCGGAGGTGGTCATCCGGTCGAGGATGTAGTTGGTGGTGCCGTTGACGATGCCGGCCACCCGGTGCACCCGGTCGCCGGCCAGGGACTCCCGCAGCGGGCGCAGCAGGGGTACGGCGCCCGCCACCGCGGCCTCGTAGGCCAGGTCCACGCCGTGTTTGTGGGCGATCTCGTGGAGTTCGGCGCCGTCCGTGGCGATCAGCGCCTTGTTCGCCGTGACCACCGAGGCGCCGGCCTCCATGCCCGACGTGAGCAGGGACTTCGCCGGCTCGATACCGCCGATCAGCTCGACGACGACGTCGATGTCGCCGCGCGCCACCAGCCGGGCCGGGTCGAGGGTGAACAGAGCGGGGTCCAGCCCGTGGGTCTCCGGGCGGGGGCGGCGGACGGCGATGCCGGCGAGCTCCACCGGTACGCCGATCCGGGCGGCCAGTTCGTCGCGGCGGGAGACCAGCAGCCGGGCCACCTCGGACCCCACCGAGCCGAGGCCGAGCAGGGCGACGCGCAGAGGGGTGAGTCTCATGGGAGGTCTTCTCCAGGGCGGTCAGTCGGCCGAAGCCGGGCAGCGGAAGAGATCCGCACGGTCATTTGGAGGGGACGCCGTCGGCGGTCAGCGCGGCGGCGTCGGCGGGGGCGGCGGGGACCCCGCCGGCGGCCCGGCGGCGGCGCGCGAACTGGAAGAGCTTGGCGCCGGCCACGAGGGCGACGGGCAGCACCAGGAAGGCGCCGTAGAAGACGAAGACGACGAGGACGACGGCGAGCGCGCCGAGTGCGCCCACCTGGCCGAGGCGGCTGCCGCGCAGCAGCTTCACGGCCGCGGACAGACCGGCGATGTACACGGCGACGAAGCACGCCGAGGCGGCGGACATGATCGGGTCGAGGCCGATGTCCGCGACGGCGGCGGTCAGCAGCAGGGCGGCGACCAGGGCGGCGAGCACGGAGAGACTGCGCTTCGGGATCTCACCGGCCCGGTTGCCCGGCGCCAGCCAGGACGGCAGGTCGCCGTCACGGCCGAGCGCCGCGCCCAGCCGGGAGCCGCCGGCGATGTAGGAGTTGGTGGTGGCGAAGGTGAGCAGCGCGGCCGCGACCGCGGTGACGGCACTGGCCCAGTCGCCGATGCCGCGTTCCAGCAGCAGGGTGAGCGGCACCCCGGACCGCTTGGGCTCCGAGCCGAGCACGGCGACGCTGGTGAACGCGACGCCGAGGTAGAGCACCGCGACGACGACGATGGTCAGGGCGGTGACGATGGGCAGCTGGCGGCGCGGGTTGCTGAACTCCCCGGACAGATGGGAGACGGCCTCCCAGCCGGAGAAGGCGAAGAACAGCAGGGTGGCGGCGTGTCCGACGGCCAGCCAGCCGTGCGGGGCGAACGGGGTCAGGTTGTCGCCGCTCGCGTCGGGCGCGGCGATGACGATGGCCACCACCATCAGCGCGGCGAGCAGCCCCACCAGCATCAGCTGCAGGCCGCCGGAGAGCCGCAGGCCGAGCCAGTTGCTGGTGAAGGAGCCCAGCAGCAGGAGCGCGGCGACGGCGAGCGTCATGCCGTGACCGCCGCCGAGCGCGTCCGCGACGTAGGCGCCGCCGACGATGGCCGCGCTGGTCACGCCCGCCGGCACGGCGAAGTAGAAGAGCCATCCGACCGGTGCGGCGGCGCTGGGGCCGAACGCCTTGGCCGCGTAGGTGGCGACCCCGCCGCCGTCCGGGTAGCGCATGCCGAGCGCCGCGAAGGCGCCGGCGACGGGAACGCAGAAGGCGACCAGCGCGCCCCACGCCACCAGCGAGGCGGGCCCGGCTTCCTTGGCCGCGAGGGCGGGCAGGACCAGGACGCCGCCGCCGAGGACCGCGCCGACGAACAGCGCGGTGCCTTGAGCCACCCCGATACGGTGACTGTTACTCATCAGATCTTCCTTTGCGGCTCGTCCGCCCCGGTCAGCGGGGCGTGAGGGTGCGGGAGGAGGGGTGGGGGGCCGCGCCGAGACCGCGGAGGAACTCCGCCATCGCATCAAGGAACGGCGGTACGTCCAGCAGGAACGCGTCGTGCCCGGCGTCGCTGGTCTCGTCCTGGTCGTGCCGGGCCGGCACCCCGCGGGCCGCCAGTTCCGCCTGGATCCGGCGGCTGTGATCGGGGCCGTACAGCCGGTCGTGGGTGAAGCTGTACAGCCTCACCCTCGGCCGCACGTCGACCGTGCCGAGCGCGTCCGGCACCGAGAACGCGTCGAAGCGGTCCATCGCGCTGGTCAGCCGCAGATAGCTGTTGGCGTCGAAGCGCCGGACGAACTTGTCGGCCTGGTGCTCCAGGTAGCTCTCCACGGCGAAGTCCCCCTGGACCACGGTGGAGTGATGGAAGCGGGTGCCGGGCCGGCGGCCGTCGCGCCCGAACTTGCGCTGCAGGGACGCCTCGGACAGATAGGTGAGGTGCGCGATCATCCGGGCGATCCCCAGGCCGTCGCGGGGGCCGCCGCGCCGCGGGTAGCGGCCGTCGAGGAACTCCGGATCACTGCGGATGGCCGCGCGGGCGATCGCGTTCCACGCCAGGTTGTCCGCGCTCTGCCGCCCGGTCGCCGCGGCGATGAAGTAGCCGTCGGCGTCGGCCGGGTGGCGCAGCAGCCACTCCAGTGCCTGCATGCCGCCGACCGACCCGCCGATGACCGCGCGCAGCCGGCGGATGCCGAGGGTGGCGACCAGCTCCCGGTGGACGGCGACCATGTCGGCGATGTCCACGGAGGCGTGCGGGGTGCCGGAGGGCCACGCGGCGGTGGTGCCGGCACAGCCGCCGAGCACGTTCGCGCAGATCACGAAGAGACCGTCGGTGTCGACCGGCCGACCGGGCCCGACCATGACGTCCCACCAGCCGGTGCTGTCCTCGGGATGGTGGCGGGCCACGTGCGAGTCCCCGGTCAGGGCGTGGCAGACGAAGACAGCGTTGTCGCGGGCGGCGTTGAGCTCGCCGTAGGTTTCGTAGGCCACCCGTACCTGCGGGAGGATCACTCCCGATGTGAGGCGCAGCGGGCGGTCGGCCGAGAAGAGTCGCCGGTGGGAGACGTACTGGCCGACCGGCGCCGGGCAGTCGATGGTCACGGTGATCCCCTGATGTCCGGTGGGTCGGTGGTGTCCGGCCGGCTAGGCCCTGTCGTTTGGATCAGGCCGGCTGTGAGGGACGGTGCGTCTTGGCCGAGCCGAGCGGGGTCTGGTGCGTGCAGCTGCAAGGCGGAGGAGGGAGCCGACGCGGCGCGATGGGGGTGCCCCCGCGGGAGCTCGTCCGAGCGTGGGGGAGACCGACGACAACGCGGCTGGGGGTCCCCCCTGCTCGAAGAGCTTGGGGGAGTGCGTGCCAGGCCCCGCGACGCCGGGGTGATCCAAACGACAGGGCCTAGGCGGCGTCCAGTGCCTGCGCCAGGTCGTGGATCAGGTCGTCGGGGTGTTCCAGGCCGACGGAGAGCCGCACCGAGCCCTGGGTGATGCCGGCGGCCAGCAGATCGGCCTCGGGGAGCTGGCGGTGCGTGGTGGAGGCTGGGTGGGTGGCCAGTGACCGGACGTCACCTACGTTGCTGACGTGCGAGAAGAGCTTCAGCGCCTCGATGAACCGGGCGCCGGCCTCGCGCCCGCCGGCCAGCTCGACGGTCACCATCGGACCGGTGCTGTCGCCCAGGTAGCGCAGGACCTGCTTGGCCTCCTCGCCCTCCGCGAGACCGGGGTGGCGTACGAGGGAGACCTTGGGGTGCCCGACGAGGAACTCCGCGACCTTGCGGGCGTTCTCGGAGTGGGCGGGCATGCGCAGCGGGAGGGTTTCGATGCCCTGGAGGATGAGCCAGGCGTTGAACGGGCTCATGCTCATGCCGAAGTCGCGGAGCAGGGTCTCGCGGGCCTTGAACAGGTAGCTGCTGCGGCCGCGGCTCTCGGGCAGGTTGCGGGCCTGCTCGCCCCAGACGACGTTGCCGTACGCCGGGTCGGGCCGGGTCATCAGGGGGTGGCGCTCCGACGCGGCCCAGTCGAAGTTCCCGCTGTCCACGATGAGCCCGCCGAGCGCGGCGCCGTGCCCGCCGAGGTACTTGGTGCCGGAGTACACGGTGACGGCCGCACCGTGCTCGAACGGCCGGCAGGTGAAGGGCTGCAGCGTGTTGTCCACGATGAGCGGCACCCCGTACCGGGCGCCGACCTCGGCGACCTCGGCGATGGGGAAGATCCGCAGCCGGGGGTTGGGCAGGGTCTCACCGAAGTAGAGCCGCGTGCGGTCGTCGGTGGCCCGGCCGAAGTTCTCCGGGTCTTCCGGGCTGACGAAGCGGGTCTCGATGCCGAAACGTTTCAGCGTGGCGCCGAGCAGGCTCCACGAACCACCGAACAGCTCCTTGGACGCCACGACGTTGTCGCCCGCCTCGACCAGGTTCAGCACCGCCAGCGTCACCGCGGCCTGCCCCGTCGCGGCACTGAGCGCGGCCACACCGCCGTCGATCTGCGCCATCCGCTCTTCGAGCACGTTCAGCGTGGGGTTCCCCAGCCGGCTGTACGCGTGCCCGTTGTGCTGCAGCCCGAAGATCCCGGCGGCCGTCTCGGCGTCCGGGAACTCGTACGCCGCCGTCATGTGGATCGGCGTGATGAGCGGGGCGTTGAGCCCCATGCGTATCTCGCGGCCGCCCTGGATGACCGCGGACTCGCGCCGCGCGTAACCACGCGCACCGAACAGCTCTTCTTCGTGATGAGACAGCAAGTGATCCCCCATTGATCAGCAGGCAGCGACGAACGCGACCCGCCCCACGCTAGGAGCGCCGTACAACACGCCTCAACGTGATGATCATCGCCGCCCAGTTGGCTGAAAGTGCCTGGCGGCGGGCTTGTCGGCTCGCTAGCGGGAGTGTTTGTGATGCTCCGTCAGTCGCCGTTTCCGGACCCTCCGCCGGGGCGCGCCGACCGGTGTGCGGACTGGCCGTGGCGACATTTGGTACAGACCTCTGGTGGGGTGGGAGGGGGCTCGGTCGGTGGGGGTGGTTACACGTTCAACCGGGGCTGAAAAGCTGCGCGGGAGCGGGCTGTTGAAGTCGACACATAGACAAAAAGCTCCGCTGGTTCACGTGTGGGAAATGCGGAATATCAGGTTCCGCCACTTGATCGGAAACACGGGGTTGCGGTGAGCCAGGGGGCACGGCCCCGATGTGCCGGAAGCATTGTCGGCGGGGCGTACTAACGTGCCCGCAGCGCCCAGCCGCCCCATGGATCTCTGTATGCCTGTACGCCTGTACGCCCGAGGAGCCACGATGTCCGGAACCACCCCCGAGCTGCCCGCGAAGGATCTGCTCACCCTGATACCGGAGTACGCGGGCCTCGCCCGGGAGACCGTCCTCCTCAACCCCGAACCCGGCGAGCCCGGCGTGCGGGAGAGTTCGCTGGGCGGTGAGCTGCTGTGGCCCGCGGACGAGCCGTGGCCGTACTGCGCGCAGGAAGACCACTGGACGTTCGGGTCCGACTTGCGCAACCACACGGAGATCGTCCCGGGCGCGGTGCCGATGGTGCCGATCCTCCAGTTGTTCGCCCGGGACGTACCGGGGCTGGAGTTCCCGGAGGGCAAGGACCTGCTGCAGCTGGTGTGGTGCGCGCTGATCCACGAACAGGATCCCGGCCCGGTGATGCCGAAGCTGTACTGGCGCAACGAGGCGGAGGTCGTGGCCGGCGGGCTGCTGTCCGAGGCCCCGGTGGTGAGCGAGGGGGAGTACGACGAGGACAACATGCCGGAACCGTCCACGCTGTCCCCGACCACCGCGGAGGACTTCCCGAGGTGGCTGGACCTGCCCGAGGACATGTGGGAGACCTGGGAGCCACGTCTCCGTGCGGCCACGGGCCGTGCCGTGTGGCCGCCCGACTCCAACATCATCGGGACGAAGGTCGGCGGCTGGCCCGCCTGGACTCAGCCCGCCGACTGGCCGGACTGCGAGAGCGGACACCGCATGGAGCACCTTCTGACCATCACCGGCGACATCCAGCTGGGCGACTGCGGCGGCGTCTACTTCTTCCACTGCCGCCAGTGCCCCGGCCTCCCGTGGGACTGGCGCTTCGACTGCCACTGACAGCCGCCTGAACGCGGCCTTGTGATCAGGCCGAACCCACACCCGGACCCGAACCGCCGGACGTCTCGTTCGCGGCACGGCGGTACTCGGCGTTGATGCGCTGAGCCTCCTCGAGCTGGTCCTCGAGGATGATGATGCGGCACGCGGCCTCGATCGGAGTTCCCCTGTCGACGAGCTCGCGGGCACGGGCGGCGATCCGCAGCTGGTAGCGGGAGTACCGGCGATGTCCGCCCTCCGAGCGCAGCGGAGTGATCAGACGGGCCTCTCCGATGGCTCGGAGGAAGGCAGGAGTGGTGCCGAGCATTTCGGCGGCCCGGCCCATGGTGTACGCGGGGTAGTCGTCGTCGTCCAGACGATCGCTGAGCGGAGTTTCTGCTGCCATGTCACCTCGTTGTGAAACGCGTCGAGGGGCCCTGGTGCCGTACGGCACCAGGGCCCCGAAGGAAATGAAACACCATCTGTCGGCCCTAATGCTCTGCCGACCTTCTGTTTCCGCTACCCGGCCCGGCAAGGGGAGGGGTGCGGGGATCGCGGCTGCGTGACCGGGGACCACCATCCATTCCGGGGTCTTGCGGTACCCGGACCGAGAGCTTCCCGGGCCGGGCGATCCTGATGGCGTCTGCTCCTCCGTCCTTTCTCGTACCGACCACTTGGATGAACGGGTACTGCGTACTGCGTAGGTGGTGCTGTTCGCGGCCCCTCGACCAGCGGGCTGCGAACGTACGTACTACTACCCGCCAGTTCGTGTCTGCCGGGTCTCCTTGACCGTGTCAACGAGACAAAGACTAACCACGCCGTGAGTCAATGTCTACTCTGACAAGAGTAGATTTTTTCGTCTACACAGGTCACATGAGACCTGTGCCTGGGAGCCGCTTCCCGGTCGGGATCTTCGCCCGGACGCCGAGGCACCGGGGCGGTGACATGACGGTGAGGGCCCTGCCGACGCGCGTCGGCAGGGCCCTCACCGGGTCTTGGGCGGCGGTGCTCGCCCGGGCTCACACCTCCAGGGAGGCGGCGCCTCCGAACAGCGCCGCAGCGGTCCGGAGCGGGGCGGGGACACCCGTCGGCGCGGTCTCGGGGCGCTTGTGGCAGGTGAAGCCCAGGCGGGTCATGGCCCGGACGACTTCGCCGCCGGTGAAGTCGCGGCGGTCCTGCCCGGTGATGATCTGGCCCACCTGCCCGACCGGGTAACGGCGGCGGCCGACGGTCACGGACTCACCCGTCACGAGCTCGGGCGTGACGTCCTTCATCGAGGCCAGCACCCCGTTCCTGGTCAGCTCGAACGGGTACCGGGCGATGACACAGCGCATGATGCCTCACACAGAAGAAGGGGCGGGGAGGGCCGCCCGGGCGAAGTGGATCAGTCGGCGAGGTCGAGGACGCCCAGGGGCCGGCCATGCTCCCCGACGGCGCCGTGACGAGCGCCGGGTGAGGTGAACGGTCCGGCGAGGAAGTCCCGTAGACGGATCCGGTCCGTGTAGACGGGGCTGTCGCGGAGAACGGCGAGCCGGGCAAGGGTGATCAGGCCCGTGCTCTGGTCGTCCCCGTCGCACAGGACGAGGTGATCGACACGGGCACCGGCCATGAGGGACAGAGCCACCTCGACCGTCATGTCGTCACGGACCCGAGGTCCGGACGCCGCCCTGTCGTCGACCACGAACTCGGGGGAGCGGTCCGCTGCCTGGCGCTGCGATTTCGCCGTCGTCACAGATGCCTCCTGCCGGAAGGGATGGGCTGGCTGGTGATCACGGCGGCTCTAGGCGGCCGAGCCGGAGCCGGTCCGCCGCTGTGTCCTGAGGCGCGCCGCTTCGCCGACGGGTCGGCTCCGGGCGGCGTGCCCCCGGCGGCCCCGGCGGCCCTGGGGCGAGGCAGACGCGTCGCGGGGACGTTCCACGCCCGGCGCCGTGACGACGACCGGGACACCGGAAGGGGCCTGTGCACCGGTGATGCGGCTCAGTTCGGCCTCGCCCGAACGTACCCGGGCGACCCGGGGGGTGATGCCCGCGGAAGCCATCAGACGGGTCATGCCGCGACGCTGGTCGGGGGTCACCAGGGTGACGACGCTGCCGGACTCGCCGGCGCGGGCGGTACGACCGCCGCGGTGCAGGTAGTCCTTGTGGTCGCTGGGCGGATCCACGTTGACGACCAGGTCGAGGTTGTCGACGTGGATCCCGCGGGCCGCGACGTTGGTCGCCACCAGCACCGTCACATGCCCGCTCCTGAACTGGGCCAGGGTCCGCGTGCGCTGCGGCTGGGACTTGCCGCCGTGCAGGGCCGCGGCGCGGACACCGCTGCTCAGCAGGTGCTTGGTCAGCCGGTCCACCGCGTCCTTGGTGTCCAGGAACATGATGACTCGACCGTCTCGCGCCGCGATCTCGGTGGTCGTCCGGTGCTTGTCCGCGTCGTGCACGTGGAGTACGTGGTGCTCCATCGTGGTGACCGCGCCCGCGGACGGGTCGACGGAGTGGACGACCGGGTCGGTCAGGTAGCGGCGGACCAGCAGGTCGACGTTGCGGTCCAGGGTGGCCGAGAAGAGCATTCGCTGCCCGTCCGGACGCACTTGGTCGAGCAGGGCGGTGACCTGGGGCATGAAGCCCATGTCGGTCATCTGGTCGGCCTCGTCGAGGACCGTGATGCCGACATCGTCCAGCCGGCAGGCGCCCCGGTCGATGAGGTCCTTGAGCCGCCCGGGCGTCGCGACGACCACCTCGGCACCGGTGCGCAGCGCACCGGCCTGCCTGCCGATGGACATCCCGCCGACGACGGTGGCCAGCCGCAGACCCACAGAGCGGGCGTATGGACTGAGCGCGTCGGTGACCTGCTGGGCGAGCTCACGGGTGGGGACGAGGACGAGAGCGAGCGGCTGCCGCGGCTCGGCACGCCGCCCCGCTGTACGGGCCAGTACGGCGAGGCCGAAGGCGAGGGTCTTGCCCGAGCCGGTCCGGCCACGGCCGAGTACGTCACGACCGGCCAGGGAGTTCGGCAGGGTCGCCGCCTGGATCGGGAACGGTACGGTCACGCCCTCGTGGCCGAGCGTGGCCAACAGCCGGGCGGGCATGGCGAGGTCGGCGAACGCCCCGACGGCGGGCAGCGCGGGCGTGATCGTCTTCGGCGGTGCGAACTCGCCATGGACGGCCCGACCGGCCTGGCGACTTCCGTGGCCCCTCGAACGGCGCTGACCACTGGATCGGTCGGCGCCGGCACCCCTTCCGAGCCGGTCGGATGTGCGGGATGTGCGGGCACGCTTCATGCGGAACCTTCCTCGATGGGCGCGCATCAAGGAATTCCCGCAGCAGATGAGCGGCGCAGAGAATCTCGAGACGTCCCGGAGTCGATATGGGGCGAGCCGGACCGGCGTGGAATGTTCATGCGGTCGGTGACGCGTCAGTTTCCCGTCGCGCGCCCGGAAAATCAGCGAGCTGGGGCCCGCACCCCAGAGGTGCGGGCCCCAGCTGCGAAGTAATGCGTCGGCGCCGGTGTCAGGCGGGGACGATGTTCTCGGCCGTCGGGCCCTTCTGGCCCTGCGCGATGTCGAACGACACCTTCTGGCCTTCCAGCAGCTCGCGGAAGCCCTGGGTGGCGATGTTCGAGTAGTGGGCGAAGACGTCGGCGCCGCCGCCGTCCTGCTCGATGAAGCCGAAGCCCTTTTCCGCGTTGAACCACTTCACGGTGCCAGTAGCCATGTCATTTCTCCTTCGGAGACGGTGTCAGGAATTCGCCCTGTGCGAATTCCGTGTCGCCGTGATGATTACCCCGTCGGAAATGAACCTTCTGGCAACCACACCTGCAACTGAGATCGACAGTAGCACGGTGCGGTCGGTTCTGTGCGGTTGATAATTCCGACCCGGCCGGGGGTCGAGAATTACTCGCCGGACCCTGCAGCTATTTCTCCTGTCGCGGATACAGATATTGCCCTGCGCGGGAGCGGCGTTTCCTGCCGTGCGTTTCCGCCCGCGGCGCTGTGACCTCCGTCGACGGGAGAAACGCCGCTGCCGCCGTCGTCAGGGCAGGGCGCAGTGGTGAACGCGTTGGGATGCCACTACCGCGACGTAGGTCACATCCCTGCGAAGAGCGCGAGGATCAACTTCCGCGCAGGTGCGTCCATCGGCAACTCATCCAAGGCCCGGATGACGGCTGACCCGGCGGGAGAACGACCTGCGCGTTCCTGGAACGCTCGCCACCGGCCTGGCGGCCACACCGGTGAGCGCTGAACCACCTGGCGACGTGACCGTCGCGAGACCTCGGCCGCAGAGCAGCATGGTTCTGGCGATGCTGCTCCTGGAGGAAGCGGGTCAGGAAGCCGAACCGTCGAGGTCGAGGCGGATCACGGCGAGCGCCTCGGCGATCTCGACGGTCATCTCGTCCTCCGGGCCGAACACCATGCACATGTCCTGGTGGAGTGGTTCGAGGACCTGCCGCGCCTCGGCGGTCCGGCCCTGGGCGAGCAGCAGCATCCCGATGTTGTGCCGCAGCTCCACGGCTTCCTCGCTCACGTCGCTGTCGACGGCCCGCACGACGTTCAGCACACCCTGGAGCGCGGCCAGCGCGTCGGTGACCTGGCCGAGTTCGGCGCGGCACCGGGCCGCCTGGGCGCGGCAGGCGCGGGCCTGCTCGCCGGTGGGCCCGGCGATACGGGCGTAGGCGTCGGCGAGGGCGTCGAACTCGGGCAGGGCGGCACGGTAGTCGCCGCCGAGGAGGCGGATCGCCGCTCGCTGGCGGCGCAGCGCCAGGACCTGCTTGCTCTCGGAGCCGAGGGCGAGGGCGGCGGGTGCGATGACCTCGCCGAGCACCTCGGCGGCCTGCGCGAACCGCTCCTCCTCCAGCAGGGCGTCGGAGTGGGCGTACGCCTCCTTGATGTCCTCGCGCAGCCGGGCGGGGACGGGCACCGGCGGGGCCCCCGGGAGAACGGCCGTCGGCGCCGGACCACCGGGTGCCGGCGCCTGGGCACGGGCGCGGGGCGCGAACGGGCGACGGAACACGCCCGTCGGGTCGGGCGCGCCGGCCGGCCCGGCATCCGCCGTACCGGGCTCCTGGCCCGGCGGCGGGAGGAACGGCAGCAGCCGCGCGTACACCTCCTGCGTGTCGGCGGGCCGCGCCTCGGGCGCTTTGCGCAGCAGGTGCAGGACCAGCTCCTCCAGCGCCTCGGGGACGTCGGGCCGCAGCTGCCGAAGCGGGGTGGGGGCGGCGTTGACGTGCTGGTACATCAGCAGGTACTCGCTCTCCGCCTCGAACACGAGCCGCCCGCTGAGGAGTTCGTGCAGCACACAGCCGAGCGCGTACAGGTCGGTCTGCGGGGTGATGCGTCCGCCGCGGACCTGCTCCGGCGCCATGTACTGGTGGGTGCCGATGGGGCTGCCGGTGGCAGTCAGCTTGGTGACGTCGGTCCGCAGGATCGCCGCGATGCCGAAGTCGAGGACCTTCACCGTGCCGTCGCGGGCGACGAGGATGTTGCCCGGCTTGAGGTCCCGGTGGATCACCGGCACGTCGTGCGCGTACGACAGCACGGTCGCGACCTGCGCGGCGACGGCGGCCGCCCAGCTGACCGGCAGCGGCCGGCCGGGGTCGAGGTAGGCGGACAGCGGTACGCCGTCGACGAGCTCCATCACCAGGAACAGCCGCTCGAAGGACGCGTCGAGCACCGCGTCGTACACCTGCGGCACACCGGGGTGCTGGATGCGCGCGGTGATGCGGGCCTCGCGCCGAAAGCGCTTGGCGAACTCCTCGGCCAGCTGCGGGGACGTGACCGACGCCTGCCGGATGAGCTTCACGGCGACGGGCCGGTCGAGCACGGCGTCGTAGCCGCGCCACACGTCCCCCATGCCGCCGTGGCTCAGCTCCTCCAGGAGTTCGTAACGGTCGGAGATCGCCTCCTGCGGCACCTTGCCCCCGTTGTGCGTGATGAACAGTCACGGTCAGGGGTCAAGTGTGACCGCTGCGTCAGGATGCCGTCCAGGGTTCGCGTGCGACATGGACATGGGCCCGGCGGTGGACGACGGGCAGGAGGGGGCGGCGGCCGGCCTCCCGCAGCAGGAACAGCCGCGTGCTGCGGTCGGTGGATGGTGGGTGCCCAGCAGGAACCCCGGGCCCCCACGGCACCACCGGCCCTGCGGCCGAATTGCCTCTACGCCGTCACTCCCTGTCCGCCGCCATGATGCCGACGCATTCTTCGAGCGCGGCGTGCAACGGCGTGACGAAGGCGGCGAGCTCGGCGTCCGACGCCTTCCCCACCTCCAGCACTGCGCCGACGACCGTCACCAGGACGGCGGCGGCCTTCAGCGCGTGCGCGTCGGCCAGCTCCTCAAGACGGCCACCGGGGTGCGTGACCGCCAGGGCCTCCTTGCCGGTGGCCGGGTCGAGGCCGAGACTGCGCAGACGCGGCGTACTCGTGCTCATGCGGCGACCTCCCACAGAACCGGAACGTAGTCCTGCCCCAGCGTCGCCAGGACCGCCGCCCGGCGCCGCTCACGCTGAAGGCGGCGCCGGTCACGTTCGTCCCGCTCGCGTTCCCATTCGACGAGGTACGGCCGGACCAGGGGCATGCCGTCGGCGGTGATGACGTCCGCCGGGTGCGGGCACGTGACCACGGGCGGGGGTTCCGGAGCGGGCGGACAGGAGAAGGGGGGCAGTGGCGGCGGCGCTGCGGCGCGATGGGCACCCCGGGCGGGCAGGAACAGGGCCAGAATCGCGGCCAGTAGGCTGCGCATAGGTCGACTCCCAATCAGTCGGCTGAGGCCCCGGTAGGGAAGTAGCCGCTTCCCGTCGGGGCCGCTCTGTGCTGCGATCCAAGATAGCGTGGATAACCGCAGATAACCACGGATGCACGGAATGCTGTGGTCACCCACGCTGAGATCATGGAGCTTGACCGCGCACGCCCTCTGTGGCGGCAGATCGCAGCGGAGATCATCCGGCGCATCAAGAACGGCACGTATCCGCCGGGAAGCCGCGTGCCGTCCACTCTGGAAATCGCCCAGGAGTTCGGCGTAGTGAATGCGACAGCGGCGAAGGCGATGCGGCATGTGCGGGAGCAGGGGTGGACGCGGGGTGAGGTTGGGCTGGGGACTTTCGTCGCCGACCCCCTGCCGCCCTCACCCGAAACTCCCGCCCCCTCCGCATAGCCAAGCTCGGTCGCGTTCAGGGACCAGATGCGACGCTGCTACTTCACATCTTTGGCCAGGACGGCGACGGCAACCCTGCCCACCACCCTCGTCAGCACATAGTTGGTCGAGCTGCTGAAAGCGACACCCACGCCTGCCGGAATCGCCTTGGCCATCGCCTTCTGGGTGAAGGTGATGGACACCCGCTTGAACAACTGCTTGATCGTGACCAGGGCGGGCCCTTTGAGGTACTGGTAGACCAGCTTCTCGGCGATCTTCTGTACCGCCGCCTTGCCGCCCTTCGCCGCCATCTGTTCCGCCGAACCCGCCAGGGCGATGGTGAAGGCGAGGTGCTTCTTGTCCTCGGTGCTCAGCTCGGTCTCGAACACCTCGACCAGGCACATGCACATGTCGACCTGGAGCTTGAGCGCCACGGCGACGTCGGTGGCACCACCGCCCAGGACCGCGACCGCGGTCCCGATCCCCGGAATCACGCTTGGGACGGCGGTGGCAGCCCCAGCAGCTGCCGACATCTTGGAGTACCGGCTTATGATCTTGGCCGCGATCCGCCGCTTGTCCTCCAGGCTCTCGGGCTTCCGCTCGTTCTTGTTTTCGAAGGTCACACGGTAACCGTCCACGACCTTGGCGGCCGCTGCCGGTGTCATGACGATCGTCTCGACGGCCTTCTGAAGCCGAGAACCTTCGGTCTCGTCCACTGCGTTGCTCATTTACCCCTCCCCAGTCGTTGCACCTCATGGCGAGGGCAACCCGTACTTTCGGCCGTGCTGGTGACGTTCTCGAAGGACGCCCCGGCCGGCCACCCGGCCGGGGCGTACACGTCAGATGTCGTCGTCCAGCCCCTCCTCGCGGCGGATCATCCGCCAGGCCGCCTTGCGGGCGCTGCGGTCCAGGCTGGACTTGAAGCCCTTGTCGGGGCCGAAGTACTGGCGGCCCATGCCCGCGATGGTGTCGATGTGGTCGGCCATCTTGTCCGCGAAGACGTTGTCGAAGACGAGGCCGAAGTTCTCCTCGTCGTTGACGACGGCAGCCGCCCGCACCTTCGGGTCGGCCTTGGCCTCCTCGAACGGGCGGATGACGTCCTGCTCGGTGAACTCGGTGCCGAAGCGTTCGTTGAACTTCTCGATCAACTCGGAGAGCAGCGACTTCTCCGCCTCCTTCGCGCCGCCCGAGCCGTCGCCGAAGCCCGGCATCGTCGCCGGCCCCTCGGGGCTGAGGGAGACGTCGTACTCGCCGGTCTTCTCCACCCGCAGATGGCTGAGGTCGACCTCGCCTATGTCCACCCCGCCGTCCGCGCGGCGCGGCAGCCGGTTGAGGAGGTAGCGGCCGTAGAGGTGCAGCCGTTCCAGCTCGGCGTCCCGGTAGGGGACGATCTGCGCGAGGAAGCCGTACTTCCTGACGTAGTCGTTGAGGTCGGCGCGGAAGCCCTCCGCCGTCTCCTGGTCGTCCTCGTCGTCGCTTTCGAGCAGGTGCGTGAAGCGGGCGACCGCCGGGGACAGCAGCCGGTACAACTCGGCGTGCAGCTTCTCCCACTTGGACTGCGAGCCCGCCGCCTTCTCCTTGGCGGCGAAGTACGCTGCGGCGAACTCGTCCATCTCCTGCCCGGACAGGATCGCCGCCTGCATGACCCTGCTCTGCGCGGTGTAGAGCAGGTTGGGGTCGGAGGGGAGGGTGTTCGCCTCCTCGAAGTACGGGCGGAAGGACTCCTGTATGTCCTCGGCGTCGTTGACGAAGTCGAGGACCGCCAGGTCGGCCTGGGTCTTGCGCTCGGCGGTCCGGTTCAGCCGGGACAGCGTCTGGACGGCGGAGATGCCGGTCAGCGTCTTGTTGACGTACATCGTCGTGAGGAGCGGCTGGTCGAAGCCGGTCTGGTACTTCTCCGCCACGACCAGGATCTTGTACTCGCGCTGGCCCGGACCACCGGCGCGGACGGCCTTGTCGTCGGCACGCGTGTACGCGAACGCCTTCGGCAGCGCGCTCTCCGACAGCCCGCCGTTCTCCTTCGGCTCGGTGGTCTCCTCGCCGTCGATGGTGAGCGAGCCGGAAAAGGCGACCAGGACCCCCAGGTCGGGGTACTTGGTGTCGTAGTCCCGGTCCTTGATGTAGCTCTTGATGGCGCGAGCCATCTGTACGGCGGACTGCCGCGACGCGGTCACCACCATCGACTTGGCCCGCCCGCCGAGACGGCCCCGGCTGTGCGCCACGAAGTGCTCCACGATCACCTGGGCGTGCTGGGCGACCGTCGAGTCATGGGTCAGCGCGTACCGGGCGAGCAGGCTGTTCGCCTTCGACGGGTCGACCTCCCGCTCGTCGGGGTTCTGGTTCACCAGCTTCCAGTACGTGTTGTACGTGACGTAGTTGCGCAGCGGGTCGAGGATGAAGCCCTCCTCGATCGCCTGCCGCATGGAGTACGTGTGGAAGGGCCGGTAGGCCGCCTTGCCGTCGATGTCCTGGAGCGTGCCGAAGAGCTCGAGGGTCTTGGCCTTCGGCGTGGCGGTGAACGCGAAGTAGGAGAGGTTCGCGGCGCGGGAGCGCTGCTCGGCCCGCTTCTTGAGCTGCTCGTCGAGGGTGGCGCCTTCGGCCTTGACCGTGGTTGCGCCCGCGTCGTCCGAGTTGGAGTCCAGGCCGAGGTCGCGCAGGGCGGACCGTACGGCGGTGGCGGCGTCGCCGGACTGCGAGGAGTGCGCCTCGTCCACGATGATCGCGAAGTGGCTGCCCTGAATCTCGGTGGGGTTGCGCTGGAGGTAGTCCAGCAACGCCGGGAACGAGTGCAGGGTGACGGTGACGATCTTCCCGGTGTCGCGGGAGAGGGCCTTGGCGAGCTGCTCGCCCTTCGCTCCGTGCTTCTCGTCGATCTTCACGACGAGGCCAGCGGTCTGCTCGAAATTGCCGACCGTCTCCCGGAGTTGGGCGTCCAGGTTGCGGCGGTCGGTGATGACAATGACCTTGTCGAAGACCGGCACACCCGGCTTGAGGCCCTTGGCCACGGCGTCGGGGTCGAGTTCCCGGGGGTCGGTGGGGGTGTGCAGGTCGCTGAGGCGGTGCGCGAGCCAGCCGATGGTGTTCGACTTGCCTGAGCCGGCCGAGGCCATGACCAGGTAGTCGTGGCCCGCGCCGTGGGTGGCGGCGTGCGCGGTGAGCTTCTTGACCACGTCCCACTGGTGGAACCTGGGGAAGATCATCGTCTTGGTGGTGCCGCCGCCGGGCGTCTTGCTCTTGTGCAGGTGCACGAACCGCTGGAGCAGGTCCAGCCAGTTGTCCGGCTGCCAGACCTGCTCCCAGAGGTAGGAGGTCGCATATGTGCCATAGGCGGTGGGAGGCGGATTGCCGGCGCCGCCCGGCTGACCGGGACCGTTGGAGCCGGTGTTGAACGGGAGGAAGCGGGTGTTCTTGCCCTTGAGCTGGGTGGCGACGAAGACCAGGTCCGGGTCCACGGCGAAGTTCGCGACGACGCGACGGGTGAAGATCAGCTCGGTGGGGTCCCGATCGGTGCGGTACTGCTCCTTGGCCTGCTCCACCCCCTGCTTGGTCAGCGGGTTCTTCAACTCGGCCGTCGCGACCGGGATTCCGTTGAGGAAGAGGGCGAGGTCGAGCCGGTTGCCCCAGTCGGCCTGCTTGGTCGCGTATTCGAGTTCGCGGACCACGGTGAGGCGGTTGGCGCGGTAGCCGTCCAGCACAGAGTCGTGGGCGACGAGGTTCGGCTTGAAGTACGCGACGCGGAGGAGGACGCCCCGGTCCTTGACGCCGTTGCGGAGCACGTCGAGGAGGCCGTTGGTGGCGATGGCCTGGTCGAGCCGACTGGCGAACCCGCGCTGCGCCTCGTTCGGGTCGCCGCCGTAGACGGTGAGCAGCTCGCTCCACTCGTCGGGCTGGGTCGCCCCGATGAAGGTGAACAACTCGTTGGTGTCCAGCCCAAGATCGGCCTGGTAGTCCTGCGGGCGGGCTTCGCGCCAGCCGCGCTCGACCATGGCGGCGACGATGGCATCACCGAATGCGGACTCCGTGTGGATGGGGCTCATGGCTACGCGGCGACTCCGTCCGTTACGTTGCGCCCGCTGGCAGTGGATACGTCGAATTGGCCGGTTACGGCGGCGGTGATGAGGGCCTGGCGGCGCTCGGCAAGCACCCGACGCTGGGCTTCGAGGAGCCCGGTGAGTTCTCTTTGGTGCCGACGAATTGTTGAGGTGATGAGCAAGAGCTCGTCTCGGCCCTGCTCATCGACTGGCCACGACAACCTGAAGTTGGAGAGGTCCTCCATACCCAACGTCGGCTGCGCGGTGTCCGATCCGGTTACGTCCGATGCCTGTCGAAGAAAAGAGGGCGTGGTCAGCCATGTGGCAAGGAGCTCAGGTGAGACTCCTTGGCGTGTCCGCAGGGATGCTACGGCCCGAGCCACATTCGCCCCAGCTAGCTGGGGCGGCACAACTGCGGATCGCCCCATCGTCCCAACGACGCTGAGCAGAACGTCCCCGGGTCGCGTTACCGTCCGCGCGTATTGGGATGAAAGGTCATCCGGGATCTTTGCCAGCGAGTCGGCCCTGCCAGCCAGGTCCAGAAGGTCATTGACCCGGATGAATCGCACACCCGAATCACTGAACCGAGGAACCAGAACCCCATACCGAGGCTTCACCGCCAAGAGATACTTCAGCCTAGTGGGCTTATATGCGGCATTCTCGAAGGCGTTGTCGAGTGCGAGTCCGAATCGTTCTTCGAGGAGCTGTGCCTGGCGGCTGCGCAGGTGAGTCAACCTGTCGATGCGGGCGGTCTCGGCGTCGAGGAAGTCAGCGATGCGGCGCTGCTCCTCCAATGGTGGCACTGGGACGGGGAGGCGGTTGATGTCCCACTGGAAGAGATGTGGAACACCCATCCCTCCCTTCAGCATATTGATCGCGGCTTGCGTTACTCGACTTACCAGGACGTAACGCAAGAACGCCCCGTCAATCCCAGTGGGGCGAATAACCGCGATTGAACCGTTGACTGTCGCTGGCCGAGGAAGGTGCTTGACAAGATTGACGATGCCAAGTGTATTGCCGTCCTTGGCGAGTAGGACATCGCCCTTCCGCAGCTTCAGCTCCGGCGACTCTTGATACCGAAATTCGGTGATGTAGTTAACGTTGTCGAAGTCGATCTCGTGGCCCTTGATATTGGGTGTCGAGAGAAACGCAAACCCTTGCGGCTGGTACTCAGCGGCAGTGAGGGCCTTCCAGCCGATCCGGGCGTGGACCGATGCCACGCGGTCAACTCGGCTCTTTCCCCAGTGCGCAGGCAGCACAGGAAGTTCAACGGTCATTCCGTAACCTCACCAAGCAGCGCCTGAATCTCCGCCTCCAGCGATTTCAGCTCCGCGTCGATCTCCGCCAGCGGCCTCGGCGGCTTGTACACGTAGAAGTGCCGCGTGAACGGAATCTCGTAGCCGATCTTCGTCTTCGTGTGGTCGATCCACGCGTCGGGCACGTGCGGCAGCACCTCGCGCTTCAGGTACTCCTCGACGTCCTCGCCCAGCGGAACGTTCTCGTAGTCCCGCAAGTCCGCATCCGGCTCCGGCGCGCCCTTGACCATCTGGACCTCGCCCTCGGGGTCCCGGACGCCGACCGCATCCCGTACCGCCTTCGCGAACGGCGCCCCCGAGGGCCACGTCAGGCCGGCCGCGACCACCGCGTCCTTGAGTGCGATGAACGCCTCGGACTTCGTCACCCAGGCCGAGCCGAGCAGCGTACGCACCGCCGCCATGAACTCCTCGCTCCGCTCCAGCTTCGCCACCGGCTTGGCCGCCGCCAGCGCCGCCAGCGTCTCCTCCGTCACCTCGAAGCGCAGCTTCAACGGCCGCTCCACGGTGATGCGCTGGTAGCCGAAGTCCTCGTTCGAGAAGACCTTGACCTTGCCGTGCAGCGGGTGCTCGGGGTCCTTGGCAACCTGGACGGCCTCCGCGTACAGCCGCGTGATGTCCCCGATGTGGTCGGGGCGGCCGTTCGTCCCGTCACCCAGTTCCTTGCGCTTGTCGCCGAGCGACTTGCGCATCTTGACCCACTGGTCGCGCGCGTCCAGCAGGACGACCTTGCCCTTGTGGTCCTTGTCCTTGCGGTTCGTCAGGATCCAGAAGTAAGTCGAGATACCCGTGTTGTAGAAGAGCTGGTCCGGGAGAGCGACGATCGCCTCCAGCCAGTCGTTCTCCAGGATCCAGCGGCGGATGTTGGACTCGCCCGACTCGGCCGCGCCCGTGAACAGCGGGGAGCCGTTGAAGACGATGGCGATGCGGGAGCCGCCCCTGCCGTTGACGTCCACCGGTTTCATCTTCGAGATCATGTGCTGGAGGAAGAGCAGCGAGCCGTCGTTGATGCGCGGCAGGCCCGCGCCGAAGCGGCCGGCGTCGCCGAGCGACTTGTGCTCGTACTCGACCTCCTCCTTGACCTTCTTCCACTCCACGCCGAACGGCGGGTTGGCGAGGATGTAGTCGAACTTCCGGCGGGCGTGGCCGTCATCGGAGAAGGAGTTGCCGAAGCGGATGTTCTCCGGGTCCTGGCCCTTGATCATGAGGTCGGACCGGCAGATCGCCCAGGACTCGGGGTTGAGTTCCTGCCCGTACACCTCGACCGTCGCGTCCGGGTTGAGGGCCTTGATGCGGTCGTCGGCGGCGCTGAGCATGCCGCCCGTGCCGCAGGCCGGGTCCATGACCGTGCGGACGACACCCGGCACGGTGAGGGCGTCCGCGTCGGGCGCCACCAGCAGGTTCACCATGAGCTTGATGACCTCGCGCGGGGTGAAGTGCTCACCCGCGGTCTCGTTCGACTGCTCGGCGAAGCGGCGGATCAACTCCTCGAAGATGTAGCCCATGTTGTGGTTGGGCACGACGTCGGGGTGCAGGTCGAGGTCGGTGAACCTGCCGATGACCTGGTAGAGCAGGTTCGCGCCGTCGAGCTTCCTGACCTGCTGGTTGAACTCGTACTTGTCGAGGACCTCGCGGGCGTTGTCGGAGAAGGCGCCGACGTAGATCTGCAGGTTCTTCGCCGCGTTCTGCGGGTCGGCCGCGATCTTCTTCAGCGTGAGGTCGCTCTTGTTGTAGAAGGAGTGGCCCGAGGCCCTGCGCAGGAAGTGGCCGGTGTCGATGTCCTGGCCCGCGAACCTGGCGACGGTCTCGACGACCTTGTCGCGCGTCGGCTCCAGGACGCACTCCAGGCGGCGCAGCACGGTGAACGGCAGGATGACCTTGCCGTAGTCGGACTGCTTGTAGTCGCCGCGCAGGAGATCGGCGACGGACCAGGCGTGGTTCGCCAACTCCGTGTGCTTACTGCTGTTCAAGAGGTCCCGGCTTCCTTCCGAAGAGCGCCGTCCGGGCGGAGGACGGCAGGGATCCAGTGTGGTCGTGTGCGGTGGGACGCGTGGGGCGTTTCAGACGGAACGGCTGTCCGGGGCGCCCGACGTATCCGGGGTGCCCGGGGCGTCCGGCGGCAGGAGTACGCCGGCGGTGAGGCCGGTCGTCAGGGTGGCCGCGGCATCGGCGGCGAGGTCGGCGGTTCGGCGGACGGCCGCGCGCAGCTCGTACACGCGGCGGAACGCCTCCCCGTATCGCCGCTGCTCCTCCAGCGGCAGGAGCGGTACGCGCAGGCGGCCCGGTGTGACGTGCACGAGGGTGGAGCCGGTGGACGCGGAGGCGATGTTGTCGTCGGCGCCGAGGAACCCGGCCAGGAACCACGGGTCGAGGCGGGCCGGGTCGGGGCGCAGGAGATGGATGTGCTGACCGAGCAGCGCTCCGGCGTCCCGGTCGTCCGCGACCCGGGTCATCGCGGCCTGGTTGCCGCCGCTCGCGACGGCGCGGACGAGGACGTCCCCGGCGGCGACGGGCTGTGCGGCGTCGGCGTGGAGGTCCAAGGCCCCGCCGGACGGGGGGTTTCCGGTGGAGACGTCCTGGGCGGTGAGGACCGGCCGGTCCACGGCGGGGGCGGCGGAGCCTTTGGAGCCGCGGGTGCCGGGCGGTGCCGCCCGCAGCACGGTCAGGGCGCCGCCGCGCGCCAGGTCGGAGACCGTCGCCGTACGCCACTCGCGGGCCGAGGCCCCAGACGGCTGCCAGCCGCCGGACGCGGAGGCGGACGCCAGGGCGGCGACCTGCTCGACAAGTTGGTCGTGCAGGTCGTGGACGCGCCGGGCCAGAGCCGCGGGGTCGATGTCGGCCGCGGTCGCCCTGACATGGCGGGCCGGGGTGACGTCGACGACGTCGTCGAGGAGGTCGACGATCGGCACCGCGCGGGCGACGCCGGGCTCGTCGGCGAAGGTGTCGGGGGCGGTGGTGAACGCGGCCCACTGGCTGAGGACCCGCTCCGACAGCCCCTCCCAGTCGAAGGTGGCGGCGGAGGCCGAAGAGGTGGGGGCGGAGGCCGCGGAAGCGGAAGGGCCGGACCGGCGGGAGCGCGAGCCGCCGCGGGAGCCGGCACCCGCCGTCGCCGTACCGGTCGCGGTCGGCGTGCCCGTGGTGCCGTCCCGTTGCTCGCCCTCCCCGTCGACGAACAGCACCGTCGTACGGTCCGTGCCGCCCGGCTCGGGGCGTTGGAACACCCAGATCTGCAGGCCGATGTGGAGCGGATACGCGGCACGCGCCGGAAGGGAGACGACGGCGCGCAGGGCCCCGCCGCGGATGAGTTCCGCGCGGACGCGGCGGCCGGAGGAGCGGAAAGCCAGCGCGGGCGGCAGCAGCATGACCGCGTGGCCGCCCGGCTCCAGGTGTGCGAGGGCGTGCTGCACCCAGGCCAGCTCGGACTCGAAGCGGGGCGGGAGGCCGTACGCCCACCTCGGGTCGTAGGCAAGTTCGTCGTGACCCCAGTCGCGGTCGGCGAACGGCGGGTTGCACAGGACAGCGTTCACAGTGAGGTCGGGGAAGGCATCGGCGCGCAGGCTGTCGCCGACGCGGATCGCGGTCTCGGCCTCGGGTGCGGCGATCAGCAGCCGGACCGCGGTGCGTTGGCCCTGGACGGGGAGCGAGTCCTGCCCGAACAGCTCCCGCGCGCCCTGCCGTGCGGCGGCGGCGAGGAGCGTGCCGCTGCCGCAGGCGGGGTCGAGGACGCGGGACACGTCGGCGGGCAGGAGCCGTGCCATGAGCCGGGCCAGACCCTCCGGGGTCTGGTAGACGCCGCTGGCGGCACCCTCGTCCAGTTCGCGTTCGGCGAGGACGTCGAGAGCGGCCTGGGCCCCCGCCTCACGGACGCAGCCCAGCAGCGCGCGGACCGCGCCCGCGTCGTCCGGGCCGTAGTGGACCGGCTCGGCCTCGGGCACGGTGGCCGGGAGCTCGCGTGCGGCCTTCTCCGCTCGGGCGATCAGCTGGTCGTCGGGCAGGGCGGCGAGTTCGGCCGGTTCCTCCGGTGTACGGCGGGACGCGACAGCCACCAGCGGGAAGAGTCGCGCGGCCATCCCCGAGCCGGGCCCCAGCAGCCGTAGTGCCGTCCGCAGCTCCTCGGTCGGCGAGACGGCGGAGGTGTGACCGCGACCACGCAGCCAGGCCTGGACGGCCGACAGGTCGTAGAGCGGGCTGGATTCCGTGCCTGCGCTGGGTGTCGGGAAGTCGTCGTGGCGGCGGCGCCAGTTGCTGACGGTGGCGCGTGTGACCCCTGCGATGCGCGAGATCTCGGCGGCTGTCACGTGTGCGGAAGGCGCCGGTCGGGCTGGTGGCTGCTGGGGCATGGCGTGGAGTTCCGCACCTCTCGGGCCTGTCGGGTAGGGACGGTTAACACGTTACAACAGTCGTCAAATTCGTCAAGCTGTTTGACGGCGCTTTCATGGCTGTGCTTATCTGGTCACGCTTCCGAATGGAAGCATGCGCCGAGGCTCCGCCGCCGCACCGTGAAGCGTCCTGGCGCCGTACCGCGCCACGCATCCGATCTCTCCCGGTCCCTTTTCGTCGCAACGCCATACCTCGGGCCGTCCGCTCCGCGTCCATTCCGCACCGCAGTCGCCACCCACCGCACCCACGGGAGGAACCCGTATGACCGTGACGGAACAGCACCGGCAGAACGCACACCACCCCACCGACCCCGCCCGTCCGGCCCCGTCCGACCAGCCCGTGCCCATTGCCGGGCTGGTGGAGGCCCGCCTGGCGGAGGAGGCGCTCAGCGAGCCCGTGAAGGTGCTCCTGAAGGAGGCCCTGGGCGACGGCGAGCCCCGGGGGACCTCCCCTGTCGGCCGGATCTACCTCGAGTCCGTCGCCGTCGCCCGGTTCCGCGGCATCGGACCGCGCGCCTGGCTCAAGCTCAGCCCCAGACCCGGTGTGAACCTGGTCGTGGGTCGCAACGGCTCCGGCAAGTCCAGCATCGCCGAGGGCATCGAGACAGCCTTCACCGGCGTGAACATGCGCTGGCAGGGGCAGCACGCGATGCGCAGCAGCAACTGGCGCAACCTCCACGACACCGACGGCAGGCCGGAGATCGAGGTCAAGCTCGCCATCGAGGGCGACACCGGCCACAGCACCCTCACCCGCACCTGGGAGGGCGACGACTTCGACGCCTCCCGGGCCGAGCTCAAGCGCCCCGGACACGGCCGCACCCCCCTCAGCCAGGCGGACTGGACGCAGGCCCTGCGAGACTTCCGGCCCTTCCTGTCGTACGTCGATCTCGACCGCATGATCAGTGGCAAGCCCTCCGAGATGTACGACGCCATCGCCACCATCCTCGGCCTGGGGCAGCTCAGCGTCGCCGACGGCCGGCTCCGCCAGGAGGCCAAAGCGCTCGAAGACGCGGACAAGGCGGCGAAGGCGGAGCTGCCGGGCCTCAAGGAGGCGCTTTACGAGTTGGAGGACGACGAGCGCGCGGTCCAGGCACTCGTCGCCGTCGACACGGCGGGAACCCCCGACTTCGAGACGGTTGAAGCCCTCGTCGCCGGTCTGCCCGCCGACGGGGACGACGGCCTGCTTGCCCGGCTGCGCACCGAGGCCGAGGTGCAGGGACCCGAGATGGCGCAGGTCCACGCCGCCCTGGACCGTCTGCGCAATGCCCTCGCCGATATCGAGGACCTGCGCGGCACCGACGCCGAGGACGCTCTGCAGCGTGCGGAACTCCTCGAACGGGCTGTGGCGCACCACGACCGACACCCTGATGTTGCCGCCTGCCCCGTGTGCGGGACCGACGGGATGCTGGACCCGGCATGGGCCGCGGACGCCATCGCTCAGATCGCCGCACTGCGGCAGGAGGCGGAGGCAGCAGCGGGCGCGCGCAGCGAACTCCGGTCGGCAGCGCGGGCCGTGCAGGACCTCGTCCACACGCCCCGACAGATCCCCGCCGCCCTGGCCGACCCGTGGCGCGCCTGGACCGCCTGCCGGACGATCAGTGATCCCGGCGAGCTCGTCCAGCGCGCCCACGAGGCCGCCGCGCCCCTGGCCGATGCCTGCGCCGCGGTCAAGGAGAACGCCGTCAGGGAACTGGAGAAGCGGGACGAACGCTGGCGCGGGCTCGTCACCCGCCTGGCGGGCTGGGCGGAGAGGGCCCGTGCCGTGGAGGCGAACAAGCCCCGGCTGCGGGACATCAGGAAGGCGAGCACCTGGATCAGGTCGCTGGCCGCCGAGTTGCGGGAACAGCGGATGGAAGGCTTCGCCGACCAGTCGCAGCGCATCTGGGAACGGCTCCGCCAGGAGAGCAACATCGATCTCAAGGCCGTGAGCCTGAAGGGCAGCGAGAAGGCCACTGTCCGCAAGCTCGTCATGGATGTCACCGTCGACGGCCAGGAGGCCTCGGCTCTCAGCGTCATGAGCCAGGGCGAGCAGCACTCCCTCGCGCTGTCCCTGTTCCTGCCTCGGGCCGCCACCGCCGACAGCCCGTTCGGCTTCATCGTCATCGACGACCCCGTGCAGTCCATGGACCCCGCCAAGGTCAACGGACTCGCCCAGGTCCTGCACGAGCTCGGCGAGCACCGGCAGGTCGTCGTGTTCACCCACGACACCCGGCTCCAGCGGGCGTTCACCAGCCAGGATCTGCCCGTGACGGTGTTCGAGGTCGAGCGGGCCAAGTCGTCCAAGGTGAAGGTGAAGCCGGTGACCGACCCGGTACGGCAGGCACTCGACGACGCGCGGGCCCTCGCCAGTACCAGTGACCTGCCGTCGGCGGCACGGACCCACGTGCTGCCCAGCCTGTGCCGTATCGCCCTGGAGAACGCCTTCCTCGAAGCCGCCTGGATCCGGCATCACCGCTCTGGCGCGCCCGAGGACGAGCTGCAGGCCGCCGTCGGCAGCGCCGACAAGCTCATGAAGGTCGCGGCACTGGCCCTGTTCGGCGACGCCGGCCGGACCGGCGACGTCTACCGGGAACTGCGCACCCTTTGCGGACCGCGTGCGGTAGAACTCCTCAAGGAGTGCCAGAACGGCGCCCACGCCAGGGGAGCGCAGATCGCCGACCCCCACCGCTTCGTGGACGACATCGAGATCATGGCGCACAAGGTGCGCAAGCCGGTGGTGACTGCGTGATGAGCACTTCCACCACCTCGGTCGAGGAGCTCCTGCTGACGGCGGATCAGCTGCTTGCCGCCCGTACCGGCGCCACGGCCGCCGGCCGGCACCGCGGAGCCTCCCTCGCTCTGCGGACCGCCCTGGAGCTCTCCATCGATCGCGTGCTCGACGCCGCGGTGCCAGGGCTCGCCGACACCACGATGCGGGCCAAGATGCTGTGCCTCCACTGCTACACCCCGGCGGAGACCGCTCGCCGTACCAACGCCCTCTGGTCGCACCTCTGCCTGGGATGCCACTACCACCAGTACGAGATCGGCCCCACGCACGACCAGGTTCGCGCCTGGCGGACGGAGGTCGGCGAGCTGGTCGGGACGTTGGCCATCTGACTGTTTGTTACCAGCCGGTCTCTGATAGTTGTTTCGACGGGGCCGGGCGTATGCCCGTCGCAGCACCCTCCGGGGTGTTGCAAGGGGAGGGGTATGTACATCGACACCACCACGCGCGACGAGATCATCGCCGTCGAGCAGAAGGCCGTGGACCGCGCCTACGAGTGCTATGCCGCGCGGCTGGCGGAAATGACCGGGGCCTCGGTCGCCATGGCCTCCGCCAGCGGCAAGGACAGCGTCGCCAACCGGATCGAGGCCGAGGAACGGGCCGCGGCATACGACGGACTCGGCAACGAGTCGCTGGTCATCAGCCGAGTCGACGCACCGGACGAGGACGAGCCCGGCAGGGGGCCCAAGACTTGGTACGTCGGCCGACGTGCCGTTTCCGACGTCCGTACCCGCGACACCGTCGTCGTACTGTGGACCAGTCGGCAGGCCAAGAAGTGGTTCGAGGCGCTGCCCGAGGCCCCGGGCGAGGTGCTGCTGCGGCGGCGACTGCGCTGTGTACAGCGTGTCGTCGAGGACTACTTCGACGAGATCACTGCCGCCGCCCCCGTCCCGCAGCCACGGCCGGCGGCAGACGACGCCCAGCGGGAAGCCCGGCCCACCGAGCCGGCCACCGTCACGCAGAAGGAGGGAGCACCGAGCCCACCCGTCCCCACGCCCGCCGACATCGCCCGCGTCCAGCGCCAGAAGCCGCTGCAGCCCGACGACTTCCTCCTGCGTGAGCTTCAGCGCTCGCGCAGCGGCAGCATGCGGGACATCGTCGAGACCATCCGCCGCGACCAGATGGCCCTGGTCACCGGTTCGCCCTCGGACATCCTTGTCGTGCAGGGCGGCCCGGGTACCGGCAAGTCGGCGGTCGGTCTGCACCGCGTGACCTGGCTCGTCAACAACGGGCACTTCAAAGCCCAGGACGTCCTCGTCGTCGGCCCCCACCAGAGGTTCCTGGACTACGTGAGTCAGGTGCTGCCCACGCTCGGCACCCGGAACGTCAACGCCGTGCAGGTGACCCGTCTGTGGGACGGCGAGGTCCTCGGCACCGACACCCCCCAGGCGCGGGTGGTGAAGTCCGATGAGCGTATGGCGGCCGTCCTGCGGCGGCGCGTCGAGATCGAGTGCCGTCCCGAGGCCGTCGACGAGTTCACCACCACTGCCTCTTACGAGGGGGCCAAGCCGGAGTTCACCGTCACCGTCGGCAGCACGACCCTGCGTGTCCCGCGCTCCGAAATGCTTTCGCTCCTCGAAGGCGTGCGCCAAGGCGACGGCTCCTATCGTGAGCGCCGCGACCGCTTCCGCGGGCTGCTCGTCGACCGCCTGCTGCGGGAACTCGTCGCCGTCGCCCCTCGCCGCAGCCGCGACGACACGATCCGCCGCGACCTGGAACGCAACCGTCAGGTCGAGCGCCTCATCGAACGTGTCTGGCCTTCGCCCGGCGCCAGGGAAGCCCTCCGCACCCTCTACGACTCCGAAGACCTTCTGCGCAGCTGCGCCGAGGGCATTCTCGACGCCTCGGAGCAGGCAGCTCTGCGCCGTCCTCGGGCCGACACTGCCGACGCCGATCCCTGGACGCTCGACGACCGGGTCTGCCTCGAAGAACTGCGGTATCTCATCACCGGGGAGACCCCGCAGCGGTACGGGCACATCGTCGTCGACGAGGCACAGGACCTGACACCCATGCAGGCCCGCTCCCTGCGCAGGCGCTCAGCGGCGCAGGGCTCCATGACCATCCTCGGCGACCTCGCCCAGGCCACCGGCCCCCACACCCACACCGACTGGGACCGCCTCGGCACCCTCCTGTCCGACCACGGCGACTGGCGCGTGGCCGAGCTGAACACCAGCTACCGCGTGCCCGCCGAAATCATGGAGTTCGTCGCCCCCCTGGCCCGGACCATCGCCCCCACACTGCCGTTCCCACAGGCCGTGCGCACGGCGGGTGAGGACGCCGTACGGACGATCGTGACCGAGCCGTGGAAACTCCTCGACGACACCGTGGCCCAAGCCACTCGCCTCATCGGCACCAGCGACGGACACACTCTGCGCTCCGTGGCTGTCATCGTCCCCGACGACTCCGGCTGGCTCGACGAGATCAGCCGCCAGCTGGACCTGGCCGAGGGCATCACCGAGCAGGGACGCGAGGCGGTGTCCGTGCTGGCTGCCGCCCAGGCCAAGGGCATGGAGTACGACCACGTCCTCGTCGTCGAACCCGCCACCATCGCCGACCGAGGCCCGGCCGGACTGCGCCAGCTGTACGTCGCGCTCACCCGCAGCACCCAGAGCCTGACCGTCCTGCACACCTCTCCGCTCCCGGAGGCCCTCACGAACACCGACGGCGGCAGTACCGAACCAGCAACCACCGAAGGCGAACCAGGCATGGCAGACGCTGACGTCCCCGACATCGGTACGGACGTCCGAGTCCGCGTGACGGGCCGGGCACCCGGTGGCCGGTACAGGGTCAAGGCCCTGTCGCCCGCGATCGACGTCCCTCTGGTCCTGACCGTCCGCCACGGCTCGGTGCCCCCGCGTCCCGGCGCGGTACTGGACTGCTGGGTGTTCGCTCACGAGACGAACCACTGCCTGCTCACCGCGGACCAGCGTGGCCGCCAGCCCATCTCGCCGCGAATGGCGGAACGCTACCTGGCGGCGCTCGGCGTTCTCGACGAACTCACCAACGGAGACGGAACCGTTCCGGAGAACGCCCGTGATCGTCTGTCCGAGCTCAAGGGCATGGCCAACCGCGTCCTCCGCCGCGACCAGGCGGACTGGGTGGACGTGCGTCGCGTGCTCGGATCCCCCGACAAGCACCGCCTCAGCCTCCTGCGTGACATCGCGGCGCACACCAACCGCATGCTCAAGGACGGCGACCTGGACGTGAACCGTCTCCAGGCGGACCTGGCACGCGCCGGCTGGGCCCAGGCGCTGCATGAAGCCCGGGAGGCGCTCCACCGCCAGGTCGCCACGGGCGAACCCGAAACCGACGACGCACCCGCCACCGCTGAACAGCAGTCCGAGCAGAAGGAAACCGAGCCCGTGACCCCCGCCGAAGACCTGCCCGCCACGCCCGCGCCAGCGCAGGGGCTTCTGCACTCGCTGGAGAGTGCGGCGACCGCCGACCGCACGTGCAGAAAGCACGAGGCGGTGCGGCACGCTCTCAAGGCCGCCCTGCTCTGGGAGGACCTGCAGCCGACCGACTCCCCGGTCGTCGACGTCAGCCGGATCGCGGACGACGGCCACTTCCTCTACGAGGTTCTCGGTGCCGGCCGCTCCACCTACGCCGACCTCCGCGCGGGAGCCACCCGCCTCCTGGAGATCAACCACACCCTGCCCGCTCCTGCCGACCGCCTCTACCTGGTGCTCTCCGAACCGCCCGCCGAGGACTGGTCGGCCGACACCGTGTTCGGTGTCTTCGGGGTTCAGGTCCTGTGGCGCACCCCCGACAGTTGGGGCGGCCACGACGCGGAAACCGCCCTGGGCTCCGGAGAGGACCGGGCCGGAGTCCGTGCCGGATGATGCTTATCCGTTGGAGAGATTTCGGGGATCAACTCTCCGTCCGCTCACGCAAACGGCCCCGGACGAGAAGTCCGAGGCCGAGTGGGAGTCCTCCCTGGGGGACGAACCCCAGGTCGGAGCGGTAACGCGTTGTGCCCCCGGCAGGATTCGAACCTGCGACACCCGCTTTAGGAGAGCGGTGCTCTATCCCCTGAGCTACGAAGGCATTCGGCGGTGCGGGCGGTTGTGTCCGCGTTGCCGTCGTCAGTGTAGCGGGCGGGTCGGTCAGCGGGGGGAGGCTCCTGGGGGGAGCCAGTGGTAGTGGTCGGCGCCGGTGGTGGTGAGCCAGCCGTTGATGCTGGTCAGGGCGCGTTCGTTGATCTGGCCGTCGTGGATTCCGTGGGCCCGTTCCGGGGCGACGGCTTGGAGGAAGGTGATCGCTTCCGCTGTTTTGAGCCAGGAGGCCTGGAGGGGGACCAGGAGGGTTTCGACGGGGCGGTCGGGGCGGTGGAGGGAGTCTCCGGGGTGGTAGAGGCGGTCCTCGACGAGGTAGCCGAGGTTGGGGCAGTCGGGGAGGCCGCCGTGGACGTGGGCGTGTCGGCCGCCGTGGGCGGTCACCCGGAAGCCGGCCGCGGTGAACTCCTCGCCGGCGGTGACGCCGATGAAGTCGAGGCCGGGGAGGTGCGCGCCGGCGGGGGCGTAGACGGGGACGCCCAGGCCTTTGAGGCGCAACAGGTCGGCGTGGTCCGCGTGTTCGTGGGTCAGGAGGATCGCGTCGGCGCCGGCGAGGGCCGCGGGTTCGCTCCAGATGCCCGGGTCGATGATCAGAACGCCGCCGGATTCAGAGCCTCCGGCTTCCAGGCGTACGCACGAGTGCGTGTACTTCGTCAGACGCATGCCGCCCCCCTGCCCCCTCAGTCCCGTGTCACCCGGATCACATGGTCGCCCTTCGGGTCCGCCGATGTCACCGTGATGCGGATGCCCTTCGCCGGGTCCTTGAACGTGTCGCCGGGGGTGAACGGCGCGTCGGAGAGTTCTGCGTGGACGTTGGGGCTGCGGGTGCAGCCGCCGCTGTCGCCGCGGGAGTCGTAGACGGTGATCGGGCCCTGGCCGGTGTCGACGGCCGCGTCGACCTTGTAGATGAGCACGCCGGGGCGGCACACGGCCTCGTCGTTGCCCTCCCGGGTGCGGAGTTCGACGGCGTAGCCGGTGCGGCCGTCGAGGGGGACGAAGAGGAGTTTGATGCCGCCGGTGCGGGCCAGCGGGGTGAGGGTGTGCTCGGCGGTGCCGGGTTTCACGGCACAGGCGATCTGGTCGGCGTCGAGCCAGCCGAGCTTCCACTTGTGCCAGCCGAGCAGGTCGTTGTTGGCGCCCCAGTCCTCGCTCATGATGTCCCAGTGGCCGACGGCGCCGCCGCCCTCCTGGGTGTAGAGGTCGGGCAGGCCGAATACGTGCCCGTTCTCGTGGGGCAGCACGCGGTAGCCGGTGCGGTCGTAGGAGCCGGAGCCGTCGTCCTGGCGGGAGTAGACGAAGGACGCGTTGGCCACCGGCACGCCGTCCGCCGAGGGGGCCTCCGCGTTCCCGGCGAAGGTCACCGACAGCACGGTGTCGAGCGCGGACGGGCCCGCGTTCGGGGTCACCAGCACGTTCAGGAGGTCGTACGACCTGAAGTCGACCTTGGGGTCGGCGGTGGCCACAATGTCCTGGACGAGCTTGCGGTACCCGGGGTCGAAGGGCGCGCCGCGCTCTATGCCGTACGCCTCGAAGGGCTGCGGCATGCGCAGCCATCCCCGGATGGGGGTCTCCGGGCGGTAGTCGAGGCGGCCGTAGGAGCTGGTGCGGAACCAATCCTGGGTCTGCGGGAAGAACTCGCGGTACCGGTCGAGGGCCGTGCCGGCGCCGGGGGCGTCCGAGAAGTCGATCATCAGGGTGAGGGCGCGGACCGTGCCGGTGGAGGGGGAGTAGCCGCCGGGGGTGGGGATGCCCTCGGACATCTGGACGTCCCGGTGACTGGTGATCATGCAGGGCGCGAGGGCTGACGAGTGCGCTGTGCCGAGGGGGCGCGCGCCCGCCGTGGCCGGGCCGTGGGTGAAGTGGCCGGTGCTCGCGGAGGTGCTGACCGCGGCCGTCAGGGCGGTCACCGCCGCGAACGCGGCCGCGCGCCGCACGCGGGGTGCGGCCTCGCGCCATGTGCGGGGTGCCGCGTCGCGCCAGGTGTGGGGTGCGGCCTTGCGCCATGTGCCGGGTTCCGTCTCCCGGCCGATGCGGGCCACCGCCTCGCGCCACGTGCGCGGCACCGTCTCACGCCACACGCGGGGTACCGCCTGGAGCATGCGGGGCAGCCGCCCGCGCTCCACACGCGGCGCCGCTCCGCCCCCCAACCCCCGCATCGCCTCGCGTCGCATCGACTCGCGCCGCATCCGTCGTACCGCCGCGCGCCGCATGCGTCGTACCGGGCGTATCCAGCGGCTGGACGGCTGCGGCTGCATGCATGGACCTTTCGCTCCAGGCAGCCGCCCCGGTCTGGCTGCACCCTTTCGATCACCCTGTGACGGGCGGGACGCGGGCGCGCGTTGGAGGAGACCGATCGTGGGTTTCCCGGGTCCGGGTGCGTGATTCAGGTCACATGGAAAGTTTTCAGCAGCGGGAAATAAGCGGGGATCGAATCCCCGTTTAACCATGCGTCCGAGCGAAACGGGGACCCGGTCCCCGGATCACCGGCCACACATCAAGCAGTCACCGAGCAGCATCACCAGTCATCGAGCGAGGAGTACGCCGTGCAGACCGCCACCCCCGCGCGCCGCAAGGCGACCCGGCCGCGCGCCGACGCCCTGCGCAACCGGGAGCGGATCGTCACCGCCGCCCGGGAGATGTTCGTCGAGTTCGGCCCCGACGTGCCGTTCGACGAGATCGCCCGCCGGGCCGGCGTCGGCAACGCCACGGTGTACCGCAACTTCCCGGACCGCGACGCCCTCGTCCGCGAGGTCGTCTGCGCCGTCATCGACCGTACGGTCGAGGCGGCCGAGCGGGCCCTCGCCGAGACCGGCGACGCCTTCACGGCCATGGAGCGCATCGCGCACGCCGCCGCCGACGAGCGGATCAGCGCGCTGTGCCCCATGGTCTCCAGCACCTTCGACCAGAACCACCCGGACCTGGAGGCCGCGCGCGAGCGTTTCGAGCAGCTGGTCGGGGAGGTCATGGACCGCGCCAAGGCGGCCGGTCAGCTCCGGCCCGACGTGGGCGTCGGCGACCTGATGCTCGGCGTCGCCCAGCTCAGCCGGCCGCCGGCCGGCACCGCGTGCCTGAGCGCCGACCGCTTCGTCCACCGCCATCTTCAGCTGTACCTGGACGGACTGCGGGCCCCGGCCCGCACCGAACTCCCGGGCACGGCCGTCACCATGGAGGACCTGCGCCGACCCTGATCATCCAGCAGTCCAGCCAGGAGTTCATCCGGTAGTCCGCCAGGAGTTCATCCGGCAGTTCAGCCCGCAGTCCGTCAGCGGCTGAAGCGCCGGGTCACTGCCTGAAGCGCTCCGCCAGTCCAGCACACCGACACTCCCGCGGCCGTCGACGAGGACGCGCCGTCCCTCAGGTTTCCCTTTTTTCTCTCTTTTTCGTCGTACAGCTCGGCTTTTCCCTCACCAAGCTCCACCGAAGTCCCGAAGTGGGTACCTCCATGTCTCAGTCCACCGGCAAGGCGTCCGTCTCCGCCGCCTCCGCCATACCCCTCCCCGACCCCGGGCGCTGGAAGGCGCTCATCTTCATCGCGCTCGCCCAGCTGATGGTCGTGCTGGACGCGACCATCGTGAACATCGCCCTGCCGTCCGCCCAGCAGGATCTCGGCATCTCCGACGGCAACCGCCAGTGGGTGGTGACGGCGTACGCCCTCGCCTTCGGTGGTCTGCTGCTCTTCGGCGGCCGGATCGCCGACCTGTGGGGCCGTAAGCGCGCCTTCGTCGTCGGTCTGGCCGGCTTCGCCGTGGCCTCCGCGCTGGGTGGTGCCGCCACCAACGAGGCGATGATGTTCGGCGCCCGCGCCCTGCAGGGTGTGTTCGGCGCGCTGCTCGCGCCCGCCGCGCTGTCGCTGCTCGCGGTGATGTTCACCGACGCCAAGGAGCGCGCCAAGGCGTTCGGCATCTACGGTGCGATCGCCGGTGGTGGCGGCGCCGTCGGTCTGATCCTCGGCGGGTTCCTCACCGAGTACCTGGACTGGCGCTGGACGTTCTTCGTCAACATCCCGTTCGCCGTGGTCGCGGCGGCCGGTGCCTGGCTCGTCGTCCGTGAGCCGGAGGGCGGCCGCAACCGCTCCCCGCTCGACATCCCCGGCGTGATCCTGTCCACCCTGGGTCTGGTCGCGCTGGTCTACGGCTTCACCCGCGCGGAGTCCGACGGCTGGAGCGACGCGGTCACCGTCGGCATGTTCGTCGGCTCGGCCGTGCTGCTGCTCGCGTTCGTGCTGGTCGAGGCCAAGGTGAAGGCCCCGCTGCTGCCGCTGCGCGTGGTCACCGAGCGCAACCGCGGCGGTGTCTACCTCTCGCTCGGCCTCGCGATCATCGCGATGTTCGGTCTGTTCCTGTTCCTGACCTACTACCTGCAGATCGTGAAGGACTACTCGCCGGTCAAGACCGGTTTCGCCTTCCTGCCGATGATCACCGGCATGATCGTGGGCTCCACCCAGATCGGCACCCGTCTGATGACCCGGGTCGCGCCGCGGCTGCTGATGGGCCCCGGCTTCCTGGTCGCCGCCCTCGGCATGCTGCTGCTGACCCAGCTGGAGGTCGGTTCCTCGTACGCCGCCCTGCTGCTGCCCGCGATGCTGCTGCTCGGCCTCGGCATGGGTACGGCGTTCATGCCGGCGATGTCCCTGTCCACGCAGGGCGTCGAGGCGCGGGACGCCGGTGTCGCCTCCGCGATGGTCAACACCTCGCAGCAGGTGGGCGGCGCCATCGGTACGGCCCTGCTGAACACCGTCGCCGCCTCGGCGACCACGTCCTACATCGCCGACCACATCGGCTCGGCGACCTCCCGCTCCCAGCAGCAGCTGGTCCAGCTGGAGGGCATGGTCGAGGGCTACACCAGCGCCATCTGGTTCGCGGTCGGCATCCTGGTCGTGGCCGCGGCGATCGCCCTGACCCTGGTCAACGCGGGCAAGCCGAGGATGACGACCGTCACCGGCTCCGGCTCGGGCTCCGGTGCCGCGGCCGAGGACGAGGTGCCCGTGCCGGTGATCGCGCACTGAGCATCCGGCAGGCGCGCGGCAGGCGCGCGGCAGACACCCCCTGAGCCCCCGATGAGCGCATGAGTGCCATGAGCACCGCTCATCGGAGCCAGGGCAGGTCCGCTCCCGCTTCGTTGGGCTGAAGTCCCTCGGCGACGATCCGCATGATCTCGCCGAGGGACTTCTGCTGTTCCAGGGTGAGCCGGTCGAAGACGGCCTGGCGTACGGCGGCCACATGGCCCGGAGCGGACTGCTTCAGCACCTCCATGCCCTGCTCGGTGAGGACCGCGAACTGGCCCCGCTTGTCGGAGGGGCAGTTCTCCCGGCGGACCCAGCCGCTCTTCTCCAGGCGGGCGACGGCGTGCGAGAGCCGGGAGCGGGTGATCTTGGCGTGCTTGGCCAGTTCGGTCATCCGCAGCCGGCGGCGCGGCGACTCGGCGAGCTTGACCAGGAGCCCGTAGTACACGTGCGGCATACCCGCGTCACGCTGGAGCTGACGGTCGAGATGGTCCTCGAGAAGAGTGGCGGCCTCGATGTAGGAGCGCCATACGTACTGTTCCTCGGAGGTGAGCCAGCGGGGCTCCGCGGGTTCGGATGCGGGTGCCGTGTTCATGGGTTCCACTGTACGGGCACTCTCCTTGAATCTTAAACAAATCGGGCGTACGGTGGTGTGGACAGTCATTTGAGAGTTCAAGTAATTCAGGTAGTCCAGGTAAGTGGAGGAGCCGCCGACCATGTCCGCCACCGCCCCGGAGCGCATGCCCGCGCTCTACCTCAGCCACGGCGCCCCGCCCCTCGCGGACGACCCCGTCTGGCCCGGCGAACTGGCCGCCTGGTCGGCCGCCCTGCCGCGCCCCAAGGCGATCCTCATGGTCTCCGCCCACTGGGAGGAGGCCCCGCTCGCCCTCGCCGCCACCGAGCCGGTGCCGCTCGTCCACGACTTCTGGGGCTTCCCGGAGCACTACTACCGGGTCCGCTACGACGCCCCCGGCGCCCCCGCGCTCGCCGAGTCCGTACGGGAGCTGCTGCGCGCCCCCGGCATGCCCGTGCAGGACATCCCGGACCGAGGCCTCGACCACGGCGCCTACGTCCCGCTCGTCGAGATGTACCCGCACGCCGACATCCCCGTCCTCCAGGTCTCCCTGCCGACCCTCGACCCCGTACGGCTGATGGAGATCGGCCGCAAGCTCGCGCCGCTGCGCGACGAGGGCGTACTGATCGTCGGCTCCGGGTTCTTCACCCACAACCTGGCTGCCCTTCGCCACACCGGCGGGGGAGTGCCCGGCTGGTCCGCCGAGTTCGACGACTGGGGGCGGCGGGCGCTGGCGGCGCGGGACGTAGACGCGCTGCTGGACTTCCTGAACAAGGCGCCGGCGGGCCGGTACGCCCACCCCCGCACCGAGCACTTCGCCCCGCTGTTCGTGACCATGGGCGCGGCGGACGCGGCCGGCGAGCTGGGGGAGCAGAAGTCGGTGATCGACGGGTTCTGGATGGGGCTGGCGAAGCGGTCGGTGCAGTTCGGCTGACCGGGGCTGGATCGGCTCACAGCTCCTTCTCGTACCAGGCCACGTCCCAGTAACGCTCGAATTTGCGGCCCACCTCGCGGTACGTGCCGACGTGCCGGAAGCCGAAACGCTCGTGCAGCCGGGCCGAGGCCTCGTTCGGCTGGGCGATGCCGGCGTACGCGCGGTGCAGATCCTCGCCGGCCAGCGCCTCGAAGAGGGCCTTGTAGAGGAGGGTGCCGATGCCCCGGCGGCCGGCGTCCGGGGCGACGTAGACGGTGACCTCGACGGAGGTGCCGTAGGCGGCCTTGGGGCGGAAGGGGCTGGAGGTGGCGTACCCCAGAATCCGCCGGGAAGCGGTGTCCGTGGCAACCATGAGGCGGTAGGGGCCGTCTTCAGGGTGGGAGAGCAGCCAAGGGCGGCGCTCCTCCGGAGTGAAGATCTCCGTGTCGAATGTGATGGCCGTCTCACGTACGTAGTGGTTGTAGAGGTCGGTGAGATCGGTGAGGTCACCCTCGACTCCCGGCCTGACCTGCACTTCCGCACGTTCTGTCGCCATCTCGCCTCCCTTTGTGGCGGCACAGGGTACTGCACGATCAGAAAAATTGAGGGGCGGCTTGGGAATTCTGTCCGGATTCCAGTCGTTGTTTCCATCGGATGCAGGGCACTCGGAAGAGGATCCAAGGGTCCACAACTGGTGCTGAGTGTCCGAAGGACCACCCGCTGACCTCATCATCGCAAGGGAGCACGCATGGCAACCCGTGCCGTCGCCCGTCGTACGTCCGCCGCCGGCGAGACCGTCGACGCGGCAAGCAGTGTTCGCGCCCATGGCGGCGAGATCGCGGACCGCGATCTGGTCGGCATGTACCTGGACGAGATCGCGCGGACGCCGCTGCTCGACGCCGCAAAGGAGGTCGAGCTGTCACAGATCATCGAAGCGGGTGTGTTCGCGCAGCAGGTGCTCGACGGGTACGAGGAGTCGAGGGCCGAGGCCACCCGTGAGGAGCTGGAGGCCCTGGTCGCCGACGGGGAGCGGGCCAAGGACATCTTCATCCGTTCCAACCTGCGCCTGGTCGTCGCCGTCGCCCGCCGGTACCCGCGCAGCGGTCTGCCGCTGCTCGACCTGATCCAGGAGGGCAACGCCGGCCTGGTCCGCGCGGTGGAGAAGTTCGACTACCGCAAGGGCTTCAAGTTCTCGACGTACGCCACCTGGTGGATCCGTCAGGCGATCACCCGGTCCATAGCCGACCAGTCCCGCACCATCCGCCTCCCCGTCCACCTGGTGGAGGAGCTGGGCCGGATCCGGCGCGTGCAGCGCGAGTTCAACCGCGAGAACGGCCGGGAGCCCGAACCCGCCGAGATCGCCGCCGAGCTCGGCTCCACGCCGGAGCGCGTCACCGACGTGCTCGACTGGGCCCGTGACCCGGTCTCGCTGAACATGTCCGTGGACGACGAAGGGGAGACCCAGTTCGGAGACCTGCTGGAGGACACGTCCGCCGTGTCGCCCGAGCAGTCGGTCCTGACGCTGCTGCGCAGCGAGGAACTGGACGACCTCATCGGCCGTCTGGACCAGCGCACGGCCTCCATCATCAAGATGCGGTACGGCATCGAGGACGGCCGGGAGCGCACCCTCACCGAGGTCGGCAAGGAGCATGGCCTGACGCGCGAGCGCATCCGCCAGATCGAGAAGCACGCGCTGCTGGAGCTGAAGAAGCTGGCGCGGGACACCGGATTCGACGCGGCGGCGTGAGGCCCGCCGCCGCGGCGGACGGTTCGTCGAACGGCGTACGACGGGAGGAGCCGCGCACGCCGGGTGGCGAAAGCCCGCGCAAACATGGCGATGTAACGTCGCTTCAACTGCCGAGAGCCCGGGAACAAGACTTCCGGGTACACGAGTTCGACGAGTCCGACGAGTCCGGTACCGGATCTCGGCACCCGCACCCCCAGAGCCACGTCCCGACGCACTCCCCCCGGCGCCGGGACGTTCCCAGCCGGGCTTCGGCGCCTTCCCCCGGGCGTCGGAGCCCGGCTCTTCTGTGTCCGGGTGCGGCAGGGGTGCGGCGGGGCACCCCGTACCTGAACCCCGGGGAGCCCCGCCGGATGGCAGATTGTGCCACACGGGCATAACCTGACGGAGTGAGCAGCACCACCCCCTCGCTGACCGAGCGGCGCAAGGCGGCCACCCGGATGGAGATCGCACGGGCCGCGGCCGGACTCTTTGTCCGGCACGGACTGCGCGGCACCCGCGCCGAGGACATCGCCCAGGCCGCCGGGATCGCCCCGCGCACCTTCTACCGCTACTTCGCGAGCAAGGAGGAGGCCGTCGCCCCGCTCTACGCCGCGGGCGCCCAGCGCTGGGCCGACGCGGTACGGGAGGCCCCGGCCGGACTGTCCGTCCCCGAGGCCCTGGAGCACGCGGCCCGCGTGACGCTGTCGCCCGATGCCGGGGTGCCGGGCGGGGTGTCGGCGGCCTCCTGGGAATGGGTCCGCACCCTGATCCGCCTCGCCATCACCAGCCCCGCCCTGCGGAAGGTGTGGGCCGAGGTGTGCCAGGAGGCGGAGGGGAAGCTGGCCCAGGTGCTGGCGGAGCGGGCGGAGAGTGAGCGGGAGCCGGAGGAGAGGGCGCCGGGGGAGCGGGAGCCGGCATCGGCTGACGCCGGTGCGGCCCCCCACGACGGTCCCCCGCCCGACCTCCGCTTCGCCGCCGCCGTCGCGAGCGCGGCCGTACGGGTGGCCATGGAGACCTGGGCGGAAGGCACCGCGGCGGCGACCGGCGCACAGGGTCCGGCCGCGCTGGCGATGCGCAATCTGGCGGCCTTGCGGGATTTCCGCTGGGACGGGTGAGAGCGGGGCGCCAGTGAGCGGCGCGGATCACCGGCCGGATGACACGTGACCGGCGCCGATCACCCGCCGGACGACACGCGGCCGGCGCTGATCACCTGCCCGCGGCGCGGGTCAGCCTGCCGCCCAGCTCCCGTACGCATGCGACGAGTTCCGCCGGCTCCTCGACCGTGAACTCGTGGCCGAGCATGGCCAGCCGTACCGCCAGCCACTCCACCGGGTCCCCGGTCGAGCCGTGCAGTCGGCAGCTGGTGTCGTCGAGCGGCCGCGGCGGGCTCAGGAAGGCCGGCAGGCGGCTCGCGACGACCTGCGCGGGCGCGGCGAAGGTGACGGTGAAGTCGTAGGTCTCCTGACGGCGTCCGATCGACTGCCGCAGATACTCGGCCGCGCTTCCCGTCGGAAGCTCGCGCGGCGTGAACCGCGCGCCCGTGGCGAAGGGCTCGCTGACCCGGTCGACGCGGAAGGTGCGCCAGTCGGCGCGGTCAAGGTCGTAAGCGACGAGGTACCAGCGGCGGCCTGTCGAGACCAGGCGGTACGGCTCGGTGAGGCGGCGGGACTCGGTGCCGTCCTTGGCGCGGTAGGCGAACCGCAGCCGCTCGTGGCCGGCCACCGTCGACGCCATGACGGTGAGCGTCTCGGGCGCGATGCTGGCACCGTCGCCGCTGGTCAGCGGGGTGGTCGCGGCCTGGAGGGTGGTGACGCGGTGGCGCAGACGGGACGGCAGCACCTGCTCGAGCTTGGCCAGTGCCCGTACGGACGCCTCGTCCACGCCCTCGACGGCGTGCCCGGCACCGGCCCGCAGGCCGACCGCGATGGCCACCGCCTCCTCGTCGTCGAGGACGAGCGGTGGCATCGCCTTGCCCGCGACGAGCCGGTAGCCGCCGTCGGAGCCCTTGGTCGCCTGTACGGGATAGCCGAGTTCGCGCAGCCGGTCGACGTCCCGCCGGACCGTGCGCCGGGAGACGCCGAGCCGGTCGGCCAGCTCGCCGCCGGGCCATTCGCGCGGTGTCTGGAGGAGGGAGAGGAGCTGGAGCAGCCGGGCCGGGGTGTCCGTCGTCATGTCTTCGAGGATGCCCGGGATCTAGGACATGATCTGACCTAATGCGGACCTAGTTTCGAGTCATGATCTCCACCGAGACCCGACCGACTCCGAATGACTCTTCGAGTGACGCCGTGCCCGACCGGCGGCGCTGGTTCGCGCTCGCCATCGTGATGACGGCGGCCTTCATGGACCTCGTCGACGTCACGATCGTCAACATCGCCCTCCCGTCCATGCGGCGGGCGGACGGCGCGACCCTCTCCCAGATCCAGTGGATCACCGCCGGTTACGCGCTCGCGTTCGCCGCCGGTCTGATCACCGGTGGCCGCCTCGGCGACATCCACGGCCGCAAGCGGGTGTTCCTCATCGGCATCGGCGGCTTCACCTTCGCCTCCGCCCTGTGCGGTTTCGCCGCGAACCCGGAGATGCTGGTCGCCGCCCGCGTACTTCAGGGCGGCATGGCCGCCCTGATGGTGCCTCAGGTGCTGTCGATCGTGCACGCCACCTTCCCGGCGCACGAACGCGGCAAGGTGTTCGGGCTGTTCGGCGCGGTCGTCGGGCTCGGCGCGGTGTCCGGGCCGCTGCTCGGCGCACTGCTGACGGAGTGGAACCTCTTCGGCCTCGAATGGCGCCCGATCTTCCTCATCAACCTCCCGGTCGGCCTCGCCGGCCTGATCCTGGGCAGCCGTTTCATCACCGAGTCCAAGGCCCCACGCGCCCTCAAGCTGGACCTGGTCGGCGTCGCGCTGGTGACGCTGGGCCTGCTGATGCTGGTCTACCCGCTGACCCGTGGCCGTGAGCTGGGCTGGCCGCTGTGGGGCTACGCGTCCATGGCCGGGGCCCTCGTGGTCTTCGCGGCGCTGGTGGCGTACGAGCGGCGCAAGGCCGTCCGCGACGGCTCGCCGCTGATCGAGCTGTCCCTGTTCAAGGTGAAGAGCTTCGCGGCCGGCATCGCCGTCCAGACCGTGTTCGGCATCGCGCTCGGTGTGTTCTTCCTGGTCTGGACGCTGTACATGCAGGTCGGCCTGGGCTGGGGTCCGCTGAAGGCGGGGCTGACCGGCATCCCGTTCTCCGTCGCCGTCTCCATGGCCGCCGGGCTGTCGGTGCAGAAGCTGGTGCCGCGGTTCGGCCGCAAGGTCCTCCAGGCGGGCGCCCTGACCATGGCGGCGGGCGTGCTGCTCTACCTCTGGGAGGCCGACCACTACGGCCTCGCCATCGCGCCCTGGCAGATGGCCCTGCCCCTGGTCGTCATGGGCGTCGGCATGGGCCTGATCGTCGCCCCGCTGACGGACGCGGTGCTGTCGGGGGTGCCGCGCGAGCACTCCGGTTCGGCGTCCGGGCTGATCAACACCGTGCAGCAGATGGGCAACGCGCTGGGACTCGGCCTGGTCTCGGTCGTCTTCTTCGGCGTGATCGACGAAGACCTCAGCCTGGCGGAGACGGGGCCGGCCTACGTGAACGCCTTCCAGCACGCGCTCGGGTGGGTGGCCGCGGTGCTGGGCGTGATCTTCCTGCTGATGAGCGCGCTGCCGAAGCGTCCGGCTCAGCATGTGGAGGGGGCGGAGGCCACAGAGGCCCCAGAGGCCGCGGAGTCCGCGGGGGCTGCGGAGACTCCGGAGTCCGCGGGGGCTGCGAGGGATCGCGTGGACGGCGACGGCGCTCCGGCGGGCAAGGCCGCCGAGCCGGAGCTCGTCTCCTGAAGCCCTCTGAAGTCCCCGCCGACCGGCCCCCGGCTGACGTCGCCCGATCATGCCCGTTTATGCCCGAACCCGTTTACTTTCCGGAAATCGCGGCGTAGCCTCCGAGTGAAACCCCACACGTTCGGGCATCAGTCGGAGGCGAACGGACATGTACGCACCGGAGCGGCAGCAGGAGATCCTCCGGCTCGCCCGTGACGGCGGCCGGGTGGACGTCGTGTCGCTGGCCGAGGAGTTCCAGGTCACGGCGGAGACCATCCGCCGCGACCTGAAGGCCCTCGACCGCGCCGGCCTGGTCCGCCGCGTGCACGGCGGGGCGATCCCCGTCGGACGCCTCGACTTCGAGCCGGACCTCGCCGAGCGCGAGTCCACGGCCGCCGACGAGAAGGACCGGATCGCCAAGGCCGCCCTCGCGGAACTGCCCGCCGAGGGCACGCTGATCCTCGACGCCGGTACGACGGTGGCGCGCCTGGCCGCCGCCGTCCCGCTGGAGACGGCCCTCACCGTCGTCACGCACAGCCTGCCCATCGCGGCCCGCCTCGCCGACCATCCCGGCATCCAGCTCCACCTCGTCGGGGGGCGCGTACGGCACCGCACGCGCGCCGCCGTCGACGCCTGGGCGCTGCGGGCCTACGGCGAGATCCGCGCCGACGTCCTTGTCGTCGCGGCCAACGGCTTCTCCGCCGAGCACGGCCTGACCACCCCCGACCTCGCCGAGGCCGCGGTGAAGCGGGCGGCGATGGCCGCGGCCCGCCGGGTCGTGCTGCTCGCCGACTCCTCCAAGCACGGCCAGGAGCACTTCGCCCGCTTCGGTGACCTGAGCGACGTGGACCTGCTGATCACCGACAGCGGGCTGAGCAACGAAGACGCCGCCGCCATCGAGCGCGGCGGCACGGAAGTAGTGCGCGCATGATCCTCACCGTCACCCCCAACCCGTCCCTCGACCGCAGCTACGAGGTGCACGCCCTGCGGCGCGGTGAGGTCATCCGTGCCGAGACCGAGCGCGTGGATCCCGGTGGCAAGGGCGTGAACGTCTCGCGCGCGGTCGCGGCCGCCGGACGGCGCACGGTCGCGGTGCTGCCCCTGGGCGGTGCGCCGGGCGCGCTCGTCGCGGATCTGCTCGACGCGCAGGGCATCGAGGTCGCGCCGGTGCCGGTCGCCGGCGCCACCCGCTCCAACATCGCGCTCGCCGAGTCGGACGGGGTGCTCACGAAGATCAACGCACCGGGTCCCGAACTGTCGCCGGCCGAGCAGGAACTGCTGCTGGAGACGGTGCGCGAGCAGTCCCGCGACGCGGACTGGATCGCCTGCTGCGGGAGCCTGCCCCGGGGCCTCGCGCCGTCGTGGTACGCCGATGTCGTCGCCAGGGCGCACGCCGGTGGCGCGCGCATCGCGCTGGACACTTCGGGAAGCGCGCTGCTGGAGGCGCTGCGCGCGCAGCCCGACGTGGTGAAGCCGAACGCCGAGGAACTGGCGGCAGCCGTCGGGCGCCCCCTGGCCACGGTGGGCGACGCGCTGAAGGCCGCCGAGGAGTTGCGCGAGCGGGGCGCACGTGCCGTGCTCGCGAGCCTGGGCGCCGACGGGCAGCTCCTCGTGGACGACGCGGGCACCTGGTTCGGCAGCGCCCACGTCGGCGCCGTACGCAGCAACGTCGGCGCCGGTGACTCCTCCCTCGCCGGCTTCCTCATCGCCGGCGGCAGCGGCCCCCACGCCCTGGCCTCCGCGATCGCCCACGGCGCGGCGGCCGTCCAGCTCCCCGGCAGCGTGATGCCGACGCCGTCCGACCTGAACCCGGCCGCGGTGTCGGTGACGGCGGACGTCCCGGTGGACCGTGTGCTGAAGGAGGCCGTGTCATGACGCGGCGTACGTCCTCGTTGTCCGGACCGGCTCACTCCCCACGAGCCGCACTGAGGCGGGCCCTCCCCACCTGTCCCAGTCGTCCGGGTCTCCGTCTCCCGACCCGGCCCACTCGTCTGGGTCTCCGTCTCCCCACCCCCGCAACCCCCCACCGCACCCCCGTCCCCATCCCCGCCCACCCACTCCCCGGGCGATACGCGAGCTAAGGAGCCCGCGATGAGCGACATGATCACCGCGGAACTGGTCGACCTCGACCTGTCCGCCGACACCAAGGAAGCGGCGGCCCGCGCCCTCGCCCAGCGCATGGTCGCCCTGGGCCGGGTGACCGACCTGGAGGGCTTCCTCTTCGACGTGGCAGCGCGTGAGGCGCAGATGCCGACCGGCCTCGACGGCGGCATCGGCATCCCGCACTGCCGCAGCCCGCACGTCACCGAGCCGACGCTCGCGTTCGGGCGCAGCGCCGACGGCATCGACTTCGGTGCCCCGGACGGCCCGGCCGACCTGATCTTCCTGATCGCCGCGCCCGCCGGTGCCGACGACGCCCATCTGACGATCCTGTCGTCGCTCGCCCGGCAGCTGATGAACTCCGAGTTCACCGACGCCCTGCGCGGGGTCGGCGACCCGTCGGCCGCGGCGGCGCTCATCCGCGGGGAGGAGCCCGAGGCGGCGGCCGAGGGCGGCACAGAAGACTCCGTGGCGGCGCCGGTGGCGGCCTCCGCCGACGCCGCCACGGACACCACCGAAGCGGGAGGCGCGGAGCGCGCGGAGGCCACGGAAGCGGCACAGGCCGCCGACGCCGCGGAAGGCGCCCCGCGCGTTGAGAGCGCGACCGGAGAGGGCGAGCGCCCCTTCCGTATCGTCGCCGTCACCTCCTGCCCCACCGGCATCGCCCACACCTACATGGCCGCCGAGTCCCTGGAGAACGCCGGCCGTGAGGCAGGCGTCGAAGTCGTCGTCGAGACCCAGGGTTCGGCCGGCTTCACCCGGCTCGACCCGGCCGTCGTCGCGGCGGCGGACGGCGTGATCTTCGCCCACGACGTCCCCGTCCGCGAGAAGGACCGCTTCGCCGGCAAGCCCACCGTCGACGTCGGAGTCAAGGCGGGCATCAACCGCCCCGCCGCACTCATCGCCGAGGTGCGCGAGAAGGCGGCGCGCGGCGAGGTGACGAGCGCCGCCAAGCCCGGCGGAACGCCGGTGGAGCGCGCCGGTGAGCCCGGCGAGGGCTACGGCACCAAGCTGCGCAAGTGGCTGATGTCCGGCGTCAGCTACATGGTCCCGTTCGTCGCGGCCGGCGGTCTGCTCATCGCTCTCGGCTTCGCGATCGGCGGCTACCAGATCAACGAGGCCCAGTCCGTCATCGAACACTTCGACTGGGGCCAGGCCGACAGCTGGGGCGCGCTGTTCTTCCAGATCGGCGCGACCGCCTTCGAGTTCCTCGTCCCGGTCCTCGCCGGCTACATCGCGTACGGCATGGCCGACCGGCCAGGTCTGGTGCCCGGCTTCGTCGGCGGCGCGATCTCCGTGGGCATCGGCGCGGGCTTCCTCGGCGGTCTGGTGGCCGGTCTGCTCGCCGGTGGCGTCGTCCTCGCCATCCAGCGCGTCAACATCCCTGCGGCGCTGCGCGGCATCATGCCGGTGGTGGTGATCCCGCTGGTGTCGTCGGCGGTCGTCGGCTTCCTGATGTTCGTGGTCATCGGCAAGCCGATCTCCAAGGCGCAGCAGGGCCTGACCGACTGGCTGAACGGCCTGTCCGGCGCCAACGCCGTCCTCCTCGGTGCCCTGCTCGGCCTGATGATGTGCTTCGACCTCGGCGGTCCCGTCAACAAGGTCGCGTACACCTTCGCGGCGGCCGGCATCTCCGTCGCCGCCCCCAGCGACTCCGCGATGAAGATCATGGCCGCCGTGATGGCCGCGGGCATGGTGCCGCCGCTGGGCATGGCGCTCGCCACCACCCTGCGCAAGAAGCTGTTCACCCCCGCCGAACGTGAGAACGGCAAGGCCGCCTGGGTCCTCGGCGCCTCCTTCATCTCCGAGGGCGCCATCCCGTTCGCGGCAGCCGACCCGCTGCGGGTCATCCCCGCCGCCATGGCGGGCGGCGCGGTCACCGGCTCCCTCGCCATGGCGTTCGGCTCAACGCTGCGCGCCCCGCACGGCGGCATCTGGGTCACCTTCCTGATCGGCAAGCCGTTCCTGTACCTGCTGGCCATCGCGGCCGGTACGGCGGTCACCGCCGGGCTGGTGATCCTGCTGAAGGGCCTGCGCAAGCGGGCACCCGAAGCCGGGACCGCCCCGGCGGCCGACGGCCCGGCCGCCGCGACGGCCACGACCAAGCAGCCGGTGGCCGCGTAGGAGCGGGAAGAGGGGATGTCCCTTTGCGGTGCCGGTGAGCGGTTCACGGCACCTGCGACATAGATCACGGTCCGGGGTCGATGTCCCGGACCGTGATCTCATGTCTACTGGGCCGTATGCCTGAGCACGTCTCGATCCTGCAGTTGGGGGGCGTCGCCTTCCTCGTCCTGGCGGCCGTCGCCTGGGTGGTCGGCCTGACCCGTCTGCTGCGGCAGGTACGCTCCCGGCCCGCCACGGGCACCGGCCCACGGGCCGCCGCCGCCCGCACCGGCACGCGCCTCCTCGCCGCGCTCCCCGAACAGCGTCGGAGCGCCCCCGAGCTGGAGTCGGTCGAACTGACCCCGGCGGAGCAGGACGCCTTCGCGGGACTGGTACGGCAGCTCGGCCACGGCCACTGAGCCGCCCCGCTCAGGACAGCTGCGCCGCCCGGCGCTCCATCGCCTCCCGCGCCGCGTCCTCGGACGTGTACACCTCGCACATGTGCCGCCCGTCGGGCGTGGCCGTGTGCTCGACCTCCCACAGGGAGACCTCCGCGCCGTCGCGCAGCAGGAACGCGTGCTCGTAGAGCGAGAAGCCCAGTCCGGCACGGCCCGCACGGCACGGACGCCCGAAGGCCTGCGTGATCTGGTGCGCGCACGCCGTGGCCAGCAGCGCCGCCGTCTCCGCCCCCGGCCGGTCCGGGTTCTCCGCGCGGCGCAGCAGCCGGCGCGCGTGGTCCGCGGAGTCGTCCGGCGCGTACGAGTGCCGCGGTCCCGTCACCGGGGGCAGCTGCACCAGCACCGGCAGTTCGAAGTCCGGGGCCTCCGGCGGCAGCGGCAGCCGCGTGGTCGCCGCGCGCAGCTCCTCCTCGTCGACGTACACCTCGTGCTGGACCGCGCGGCCCCGCGCGGTGTTGTGGACGAGCTCCCACAGTGTGAGCGCCGAGCCGTCGGCGAGCAGCCAGGTGTGCCGGTACGTCTCGCGGTGCAGGCCGGCGCTGTGGTGCGCGGAGTGCAGCGAACTGTCGTGTGCCAGCGCGCTGTCGAGGCGCCTGATCGTCTCGTCGGGCAGTTCGAACGAGTTCAGGGCGCGGCCGAGCAGTCGCGCGAGATGCTCCTCCGGAGACTCGGGCGACTCGGGTGGTTCGTACGCTGCGGTCTCGTACGGAACGCTCAAAACTTCTCCCGGCGTTGCTGCATGTCACCTAGTGGGTGCATACCGTAGCCCCTCGGCCGGACATCGTGTCCGGGAACCGAGAAAACGTACGCCGGGAAAACGGACGGGCCGCCCGGAAAGTTCCCACGTGATCCGACGACCAGTCAAAAACCCCTGGTCAGAGGACGCTTGGCAGTCCCCGTCGGCATTCGGACGCCACTTACCGGCCACTTCCCGGTACCCCTTCCCCTCACCCGTACAACTCCCTCACCCGTACAACTCCCGGTACGAAGGCCACGCACCGCCCGGACCGTCCACCGGCTGCGCGGCGCGTACGGCTCGCACGATCGCCCGCGTCACCAGGTCCGCGCCCGCGGCGAGCAGGTCGTTGAGCGCGAGCGGGCTCCCGGCGTCGAGTGGCCGCGCCCCCGTCGCCAGCGCGAACACCGTGTCGCCGTCGTTGAGCTGGTGCACCGGCCGGACAGCGCGCGCGATGCCGTCGTGCGCCGTGCCCGCCAGCTTCTGCGCCTGCGCCTTCGTCAGCTCCGCATCGGTGGCGACCACCGCGAGCGTGGTGTTCAGCGGAGGCGGCACGTTCCGGGCCTCCGCCTCGGCGATACGCCCCCGCGCGGCCTCGTGGACCCGTGCCTCGGGGTAGTCCACCCGCCCCTGGAACAACTCCCCGTACAACGCCCCCGTCCCGGGATCCAGCACGGACCCCACCGCGTTGGCCACCACCAGCGCCGCCACCGTGATCCCGGAGCCGAGCACGGTGCTCGCGGTGCCGACGCCGCCCTTCAGCGCCCCCACCACGGCTCCCGTCCCGGCGCCCACGCATCCCTCCGGCACCGGAGCGCCGAGCCCGCCGGCCGCGGCCGCCTCGACCGCCTCCCGACCCACGGCCGCGTCGGGCCTGGCCCGGAAGTCGCCACCGCGGCCCAGGTCGAAGACACACGCGGCGGGCACGACCGGTACGACGTGCGCGGGATCCGCCCCGACGCGGATCCCGCGCGCCCGTTCCTCCAGCCAGGCCATCACCCCGGACGCCGCGTCGAGTCCGTACGCGCTCCCGCCGGTCAGCACGATCGCCTCGACCTTCTGTACCAGGTTGCGCGGATCGAGCGCGTCGGTCTCCTTGGTGCCGGGGCCGCCGCCGCGTACGTCCACGGCGGCGACGGCTCCGCCCTCCGGGGCCAGGACGACGGTGGCGCCGGTGAGCCAGCCGTCACCGACGCGCGTCGCGTGTCCCACCCGCAGGCCTGCCACGTCCGTCAGAGCGTCCACAGTCATGGGGACAAGTCTCACGTGCTGCGGCCCGCGCGAGGGCCGGCTCTCCGCGCGGTGCGCTCAGACCGCCGACGTGTGTGCCCTCGCCCCGCGCCCCCGGGCGGCTCCGCGCGCCGTCAGCGTCTCCCCGGTCACCACCGCCAGCGCCGTCGCCACGCCCGCCGCGAGGACCGCCCAGTCGCCGAGGAAGCTGCAGCAGATGACCAGCAGGGCGGTCACCGGCAGCACCGTCTGCTGGGCGATGCCCACCTTGAAGTGGCGGGAGTGCAGCGCCCACACGGCGAGCAGGTAGAGGGCCGTCGGCAGCGTCACGGCGGCGGAGGCGGACAGGGTGGAGATGTGCGCCTCGCCGACCGCCTGCTCGACCGCGACCTCCAGCCCCGCGCCGATCGCGGCGGCGGCGGCGAAGATCACGTAGTGGCCGTAGCCCCAGAGGAACGCCTGTCTGTTGGAGTGCAGACGGCCTGCGATCGGCACCACGAAGTAGATCCACCACGCGGAGAACACGATCAGCAGGCCGCCCGCCGCGATCGGCAGCAGCTCACCCAGCGCGTCGTTCTCCTCCACACCGGACTGCACGGCCACCGTCGCGGCGGCGATGGTCTCGCCGAGCACGATGATCGTGAACAGCCCGTACCGCTCGGCGATGTGGTGCGGATGCCAGGTCGTCTCGAAGCCCCGCTCGGCGAGGACGGGCACGCACAGTTCCGCGATCACCATCACGAGGAACAGCCACGGCCGGGCGGGCTCCGGCAGGAGCACCAGCCCCAGCCAGCCGACCTGGCAGATCAGCACGCCGACCGCGTACCGCACCGCCGTCGTCCGTTCCGCGCCGGTCGCGGATCTCGCGGCCCGCAGCCACTGCGCGACCATCGCCAGCCGCATGATCAGATACCCGAGCCAGATGGTGACGAAGTCGTGCTCGTCGAAGGCCCGTGCCACCCCGGCCGCCAGGACCAGGACACCGGCGATCTGGACCAGGGTGACCACGCGGTACAGGGCGTCGTCGTTGTCGTAGGCCGAGGCGAACCAGGTGAAGTTCATCCAGGCCCACCAGATGGCGAAGAACACCATCGCGTAGTTCAGGATGCCCTCGCCCGCGTGGTGCTCGGCGACGGCGTGCACCAGTTGCAGGCCGGCCTGGGCGACCGCCACGACGAAACACAGGTCGAAGAACAGCTCCAGCGGAGAGGCGACGCGGTGCGCCTCGTCCCGGCCCCGCGCGGTGAGCCGACGCAACGGCGGCCGTCCGGGGGTGTGTCCGCCCGCGTGAGCGGGCCGCGGAGTCGAACTGGAGGTCATAAGCCCCAGCAGAGCAGAAACCGGACGAAAAATCTTGTGATTGAGTTCACAAGGCGGGGGGAGTGCACTCGAAGGGACCGCGGGCCGGTTTCCCCGCAGGCCGTACCCTGGGGGCATGAGCACCGCCTCCCCCGAGCCGCGCGACCCGAAGGCCGCGCTGATCTTCGACGACCCGCTGGACGAGCAGTCCTCCGACGACACGGACCGGGGCTGGGGCGACCGGCCGGGCGGCGACAGCGCCGACGACCTGAAGCGGTTCCTCGACGAGAAGCCGCCCCACCACCTGTGAACCCGTCGAGCCGCGACCGCGGCTACGACTCGGTGCGGCCCGAACCCCGCTGCGCGACCAGCGCGTCGCGGATCTCCTTCAGCACCTCCAGCTCGGTCACCTCCACGAGCTCCTTCGTGCCCTCCCGCGCCTTCCTGCGGGCGTCCTGCCGCGCCAGGTACTTGGCCATCGGCAGGACCATCAGGAAGTAGACGACCGCAGCGGTGATCACGAAGCTGAGGGTCGCGCCGAGGACCGAACCCCACAGGATCATGACCCCGCTCGAGACGGAGCCGTCCGCCGCCAGCTCGCACGGGCCCTTGAGGCACGAGCTGTAGCTGTCGAGATTCTTGGTCCCGATCGCGCCGACCAGCGGGTTGATGACCCCCTTCACCACCGAGTTCACGATGTTCGTGAAGGCGGCGCCGATGACCACCGCAACCGCCAGATCGACAACGTTCCCGCGCATCAGGAAGGCCTTGAAGCCCTGCCAGACGCTCGGTTCCTTCTTCTCGCTCACCTCGGGGCCTCTCCTCGCACGCACAGGGTGTGGAACAAAACGCTCCGCAACCTACGTCACGGCGCCGCCGCCCTGTCCAATTCGGGGGCTCGAACGAGCGACCTGACGGCGGATCGCCCGGAACGCGAGAGATCGTGTTCAGCACAGCGTCACCGCCAGCCGTGCCGTGGCGCTCGCGCCGACGAGACGAGCGGCGGTGGCGCGCGGAACCGACAGCACGACCAGCGCGCCGCTGTCGACCGCGTCGCCGAGCGGCTCGGGCACCCTCGTCACCCGCGCCCCGCGCGCGACGACGCGGGCCTCGCCCCCGGCCGCCGTCTCCTCCGCGGCGATGACGTCGACCCGGTCGCCCGGCCGCAGCAGCCGTACCGTGGCGGCGTCGGCGATCCGCACCGGCGCGGTCACCCGCGGCGCGACGGGCCGTTCCGGAGTCCGGTCGGCCACCGGGTGCCCGCGGGCCCGGTCGCCGCGAGGGGCGTCCACCGGGGCGCGCGGGCCGGCCGCCACGAGGGCCGCGGCGGTGAGCGCCAGCCCGGCGGCCAGCGCCCGCTGCCGGTGCCGTACGAGTCGGCGCAGCCCGTACCGTCCGCCGCGCACCCGGACCGGAGGGAAGTGCGGCACCTGGCACGTGGCGGGCACGTCGGTGCCCGGCGGGCGGGGGGACGGCGGAGCGGACGACGGAGCGAAGGACATGAGGACCACCACCTGCGACGAGCGATCGGTTCGAGCCCACGATGAGGCCTCGCGCCGACGCCCGCCGGGGCCGGTGCACTACTGGCGGGTTGTGGACAACCGCCTCACCCGAACGACGAGTTCCGCCGCCCACGGGCCGACGCCACGTCCTGGCCGCCCTGGCTCCGTCCTGGCCCGACCACGGCGGGTCGCCCCGGCCACGTCCACGGTCCGGCCACGGCGGGCCGCCTCGACCACGCCAGGCCGCGATCGGCTACGGCAGCTCGAACCCCGGATCCATCCCGCCCAGCGCCCGCGTGCACAGGCAGTCGCGCTCCCCGGCCGCCGGCAGCGCGGCCACCGCGTCGAACAGCACGCCCCGCAGCCGGTCCACGTTCGCCGCGAAGACCCGCAGCACCTCGTCGTGCGAGACGCCCTCACCGGTCTCGGCCCCCGCGTCCAGGTCGGTGACCAGGGTGAGGGACGTGTAGCAGAGCTCGAGTTCGCGGGCGAGGGCCGCCTCCGGGTGGCCGGTCATGCCGACCACCGACCAGCCCTGCGCCTGGTGCCACAGCGATTCGGAGCGCGTCGAGAAGCGCGGCCCCTCGACGACGACCAGCGTGCCGCCGTCCACCGGTTCCCAGTCCCGGCCGCGCGCCGCCTTCAGCGAGGCCGCCCGGCCGACCGGGCAGTAGGGGTCGGCCAGGGACACGTGCACCACGTTCGGCACGGTGCCGTCGGGCAGCGGCAGGCCGTCGAAGAACGTCGTGACGCGGGACTTCGTACGGTCGACCAGCTGGTCGGGGACGAGCAGGGTGCCCGGTCCGTACTCGGGCCGCAGGCCGCCCACGGCGCACGGGCCGAGGACCTGGCGCACGCCCACCGACCGCAGCGCCCAGAGGTTGGCCCGGTAGTTGATGCGGTGCGGCGGCAGATGGTGGCCACGGCCGTGGCGAGGCAGGAAGGCGACCCGCCGCCCGGCGATCTCGCCGAGGAAGAGGGAGTCGCTGGGCTGCCCGTAGGGCGTGTCCACCTGCACCTCGGTCACGTTCTCGAGGAACGAGTAGAAGCCGGACCCGCCGATGACACCGATCTCTGCGTTCGCCATGACCAGCACAGTAGTCGCCGTCATCCGCGGACGGGGAGCCGCCCGGGGAACGCGAGAAGACCCCGCGGCCGGGTGACGGCGGGGTCTTCTCGGAAGCGTGTTACGCGGCGGTTCCGGCGGAGGTGCTGGAACCGGAGGCCTTGGAGTCCGAGCTCTTGGACTCCGAGGACGAGGACGTCGACGAGGACGACGACTTCGACGACGCCGGCGAGCTGCTCGACGAGGAGCCGCGGCTGTCGTTCCGGTAGAAGCCGGAGCCCTTGAAGACGATGCCGACCGCGGAGAACACCTTCTTGAGGCGGCCACCGCAGTTGGGGCACTCGGTCAGGGCGTCGTCGGTGAACTTCTGCACCGCCTCGAGGCCCTCGCCGCACTCGGTGCACTGGTACTGGTAGGTCGGCACTGTCTTCCTCCTGGCACTCTCACTCGATGAGTGCTAACGACGCTCCATAGTGACGTATTCCAGCCGATCAGTCCACCGTGACCGGCGAGCGGTGACCGACGCCACGCGCGACGGTGCGGCTGTGGGGCCGCGCCACCAGCCGTGAACGCAGCGCGACCACGGTGGCCAGCGCCAGCACGGTGCCGCCCAGCGGCACCAGGAATCCGGCGCCGTCCTGGAAGCGGTCCTCCAGCTGTCCGGCGACCGTGACGGCGGCCGCCTGCCCGAGTGCGACCGCGCCGGTCAGCCAGGTGAAGGCCTCGGTGCGGGCCCCGGCCGGGACCAGGCCCTCGACCAGGGTGTAGCCGGTGATCAGGGCGGGCGCGATGCACATGCCGACCAGCAGGCCGAGGCCTGCCAGGACGAGCACCGAGTGCGCGGCCCACAGGCCGGCGGCGGCCACCGCGAGCGCGGTGTAGCCGACGACCAGACGGTGCTGCGGGGCGGCCTTCCAGGCGATGGCGCCGCAGGCGATGCCCGAGAGCATGTTGCCCGCGGCGAAGGTCCCGTACAGGACGCCGTTCAGCCCGGGCTCGCCGATCGACTCCGTGAACGCGGCCAAGGAGACCTGCATGCCGCCGAAGACGGAGCCGATGCCCAGGAAGGCCACGATCAGCACCCGCACCCCGGGGACCCGCAGCGCCGACGCGTGCTGCACGCGCGCGTGCCCGTCGGCGGCGACCGCCGGCTGCGTGGTCTTCTGGGCGGCGAACAGCAGACCGCCGATCAGGGTCAGCGCGGCCTCCGTGACCAGGCCCGCCGCCGGGTCGACCGCGGTGCACAGGGCGGTCGCGAGCAGGGGACCGACGACGAAGGTCAGCTCGTCCGTGACCGACTCGAAGGCGGCCGCCGTGGTCATCAGGGGCGAGCCCTGGAGCGTCACGCCCCAGCGGGCCCGCACCATGGGGCCGACCTGCGGCACCGAGGCGCCGGTGGGCACCGCGGCCAGGAACAGCGCCCACAGCGGGGCGTGTGCCAGCGCGAGCGCCGTCAGGGTGAGGCCGGAGACCGCGTGCACCAGCACACCGGGGACCAGTACGGCGCGCTGCCCGAAACGGTCCGCGAGGCGTCCGCTGTAGGGCGCGAACAGTGCCATGGAGACACCGGTGACGGCCGCGGCGGCGCCCGCCGCCCCGTACGAGCCGGTGGTGTGCTGCACGAGCAGCACGATGGAGATCGTGAGCATGGCGAACGGCTGGCGTGCCGCGAAGCCGGGGAGCAGGAACGTCCAGGCGCCGCGTGTGCGCAGCAGTTGCCCGTATCCCGGACGGGCGGACGCCGTCGTGTCCTTGGACGGCTCGGTGGTGACCGTGGACGCCACGGCCCGTGCCTTTCTGCCGCCTGGTAGCGCGGCCCCTTCGTGGGGGGCGCGGCGCCGAGAGCTGTCCTCTTGCGCGGAACTGCGGTAGATACCGGCGCTCACTGTGAGGAGCCCTGCCGGCCGCCATACGGTCGCGCCAGCTCTGCGTCAGGCAGAGTTGGTTCGATCAAGTCTGGTTCGCCTTTATGGTACAGGCATCTACGCGCGTTGCACCTGTGAAAAGGGGCACCATCAGGGTCGCCACCTGTGAAATGCGGCGGGACGTGACAGCGCTCGGCGCACCCCTACGTCCCGTTGCGGTTGATTGCGTCCGTTGCCGTCCGTTGCACCCGTTGCAGCCCATCGCACTCGGCATGGTCCCTTACGTCCCGTTGCCGTCCGTCCCCAGCCAGCCGGCCAGCTTGCCGCCCCGGCCCACCGCGCGCAGGCGCCGCTCCGCGGCGTCCCGGACCGGATCGGTGGCGATCACCAGCAGCTCGTCACCGCGCCGCAGCACGGTCGTCGGGAGCGGTACGAACGACTTCCCCTCCCGCACGACGAGGGTGACGGCGGCCCCGGCGGGCAGCCGCAGCTCGGCGACCTCGACGCCGTTCATCCTCGACCCCTTGGGGATCGCGACGGACAGCAGATGCCCGCGCAGCCGCTCCAGGGGCGCCGACTCGATGCCGAGGTCGGCGGCCTCGGAGCCGTCGCCGAGGCGCAGCTTGCGCGCGAGCCAGGGCAGCGTCGGCCCCTGGACGAGGGTGTAGACGACGACCAGCACGAAGACGATGTTGAAGATGCGGCGGCTGCCCTCGACGCCGTTCACCATGGGGATGGTCGCCAGGATGATGGGCACGGCGCCGCGCAGCCCGGCCCAGGACATCAGGGTCTGCTCCGCCCGGGGCACCCGGAACGGTGTCAGGCAGACCGCGACGCTCAGCGGGCGCGCCACCATGGTCAGCGCCAGGCCGATGAGCAGCGCGGGCACGATGTCGTCGCCCAGCTCGGACGGCGTGACCAGCAGGCCGAGCAGCACGAACATGCCGATCTGGGCGAGCCAGCCGAGGCCGTCGGCGAACCCGCGCGTGGCGGGCCAGTGCGGCAGTCGCGCGTTGCCCATCACCATCGAGGCGAGGTAGACGGCGAGGAAGCCGCTGCCGTGGGCGAGCGCGCCCGCCGCGTACGCCGCGACGGCGATCGCCATGACGGCGATCGGGTACAGGCCGGAGGCGGGCAGCGCCACGTGCCGCAGGCCCCAGGCGCCCAGCCAGCCCACCGCGAGCCCGATGGCCGCGCCGATGGCCAGCTCTCCGGCTATCTGCGTGATCAGGACGGACCAGTGCTCGACCTGGCCGGCCGTGGAGAACGCGACGACCAGGATGACGACCGGGGCGTCGTTGAAGCCGGACTCGGCCTCCAAAGTGCCCGTCACGCGCGCGGGCAGGGGGATTTTCCGCAGGACGGAGAAGACGGCCGCCGCGTCGGTCGAGGAGACGACCGCCCCGATGATGAGTGCCTGGCGCCATTCCAGGCCGGTCAGCAGATGGGCCGCCGCCGCGGTGACCCCCACGCTCACCGCGACCCCGACCAGCGCCAGCGCGGAGGCGGCCGGCAGGGCCGGCTTGATCTCCTTCCACTTCGTGCCGAGACCGCCTTCGGCCAGGATCACGACGAGGGCCGCGTATCCGATGACCTGGGTCAGTTCGGCGTTGTCGAAGTGGATGTCGCCGATCCCGTCCTGGCCCATGAGGACGCCGATGCCCAGGTACACGAGCAGGCTTGGGAGCCCGCTGCGCGAGGAGATCCGGACCGCTGCGACGGCGATGAGCAGGACGAGCGAGCAGACGAGCAGGAGCTGGTTGAGGTGGTGGACAGTCAGCGGCCGTTCCCTTCCCTGGTCCACGCGCTCCACGCGCGCGTGCACGCTCTTGTACATATCCGACACGGAGTCGAGCCCACTCCGCACCAACTACTTCGTTACCTTACCTAACTCTTGACGATTTCTTGACGTTCGCCCAGGCAAGATCGAACGTCCGTGCGCGCTGGTTCCCGACTCCGCGTCAAGGCGGAGGGGGCCCTGCGCCTATGGTTGCTCCAGCACTCCAGGACCGCCTGCCGCTCGCGTTAGGACAGCAAGGACAGCGATGCCCCCCAACACCACCGCCTCAACGGGTCAGAAGCCCGGCAAGTCCGGCAGGAAAAAGGGGCGCAAAGCCCGTCTGATCGTGCTCGTGCTGGTGCTGGCCATCATCGGCGGCGTCGCCTACGGGTCGTACTGGACCGTCAGCACCGTCCGTGCCTCGTTCCCGCAGACAAAGGGTTCACTCACGCTCGACGGCCTGTCCGGGCCCGTCGACGTGAAGCGGGACGGCTACGGAATCCCGCAGATCTACGCCTCCTCCGACGAGGACCTGTTCATGGCGCAGGGCTACGTCCAGGCGCAGGACCGGTTCTACGAGATGGACGTACGCCGGCACATGACCGCCGGGCGCCTGTCCGAGATGTTCGGCAAGAGCCAGGTCGACAACGACGAGTTCCTGCGCACCCTGGGCTGGGAGCGGATCGCGAAGGAGGAGTACGACACCAAGCTGTCGGACTCCACCAAGAAGTACCTCCAGGCCTACGCCAAGGGGGTCAACGCCTACCTCAAGGGCAAGGAAGGCAAGGAGATCTCGCTGGAGTACGCCGCCCTCGGCTTCAGCAACGACTACAAGCCGCAGGAGTGGACCCCGGTCGACTCGGTCTCCTGGCTGAAGGCGATGGCCTGGGACCTGCGCGGCAACATGCAGGACGAGATCGACCGCGCCCTGATGACCAGCCGTCTCGGCCCGAAGCAGATCGCCGACCTGTACCCGCAGTACCCGTACAGCCGCAACCGGGCGATCGTCCAGGAGGGCCAGTACGACGAGCTGACCCAGACGTTCGAGCAGGGCCCCGGCGCGGGCACGTCCACCGACGGCACCGGCACCGGCACCTCCACCGGAGGCACCGCGGGCACCGGCACGGGCACCGGAACCGGTACCGGTGCCGGCACCGCCGCGGGCACCGACCCGAACGCGGCCTCGGGCGCGCTCCAGACCCAGCTGTCCGGCCTCTACGAGGTCCTGGACGACCTCCCCGCGGCCGTCGGCGTGAACGGCAACGGCATCGGCTCCAACTCCTGGGTCGTCGGCGGCGCGCACACGATCACCGGTCAGCCGCTGCTGGCCAACGACCCGCACCTGTCGCCGTCGCTGCCGTCCGTCTGGTACCAGATGGGCCTGCACTGCCGGACCGTCTCCCGGACCTGCCAGTTCGACGTCTCCGGCTACACCTTCGCGGGCATGCCGGGCGTCATAATCGGCCACAACCAGGACATCGCCTGGGGCCTGACCAACTCCGGCGTCGACGTCACCGACCTCTACCTGGAGAAGCTCACCGGCGACGGTTACCTGTACGACGGCAAGGTGGTCCCCTTCGAGAGCCGCGTGGAGACCATCAAGGTCGCCGGCGGCAAGTCCAAGGACATCATCGTCCGGGAGACCAACAACGGACCGCTGCTGTCCGACCGCGACGACGAACTCGTGAAGGCCGGCAAGAAGGCCACCGTCGACACAGCCGCCCCCGACCGGGGCGACGGCTACGGCATCGCGCTGCGCTGGACCGCGCTCGACGCGGGCCGGACCATGGACGCCGTCTTCGAGATGGACAAGGCGGCCGACTGGAACGACTTCCGCGCGGCGGCCGCCCTGTTCGAGGTGCCCTCGCAGAACCTCGTCTACGCCGACACCGAGAACCACATCGGCTACACCCTGCCCGGCCGGATCCCCACCCGCGCGAAGGGCCACGACGGTTCCATCCCCGCGCCCGGCTGGGACGCGAAGTACCGCTGGACCGGCTACATCGACCAGGACGAGCTGCCGTACGAGTACGACCCGAAGCGCGGCTACATCGTCACCGCCAACCAGGCCGTGGTCGGCAAGGACTACCCCTACACGCTCACCACGGACTGGGGCTACGGCACCCGCAGCCAGCGGATCACCGACCTGATCGAGTCGAAGATCAAGGGCGACGGCAAGGTGTCCACCGAGGACATGCGCCAGATGCAGATGGACAACAGCAGCGAGATCGCCAAGCTGCTGGTGCCGACGCTGCTGAAGATCGACGTGGGCGACAAGGACGTCCGCGAGGCGCAGAAGCTGCTGGAGGGCTGGGACTACACCCAGGACGCCGACTCCGCGGCCGCCGCCTACTTCAACGCCGTCTGGCGCAATGTCCTGAAGCTCTCCTTCGGCAACAAGCTGCCCAAGGAACTGCGCGTCAAGGGCCAGTGCCTGTGGGTCGAGCCGGTCGACACCACCGGACCCGTCGACGACGACCGCCGGGTGCGCGAGTGCGGCCAGCGCGACGCCGACCAGGCCCAGCCGGACGGCGGCGACCGCTGGTTCGAGGTGGTCCGCACCCTGATGGACGACCAGGACAGCGACTGGTGGAAGGCGCCCGAGGCGGGCACGCGCCCCGACGCGGACAACCGCGACGAGCTGTTCAAGCGCGCCATGATCGACGCCCGCTGGGAGCTGACCGCGAAGCTCGGCAAGGACATCGACACCTGGAGCTGGGGCCGGCTGCACCGCCTGTTCCTGAAGAACCAGACCCTCGGCACCGAGGGCCCCGGTTTCCTCCAGTACGCCCTCAACCGCGGTCCCTGGAAGCTCAGCGGCGGCGAGGCCACGGTCAACGCCACCGGCTGGAACGCCGCCGGCGGCTACGGCGTCGTCTGGGTGCCGTCGATGCGGATGGTGGTCAACCTCGGCGACCTCGACAAGTCGCGGTGGATCAACCTCAGCGGCGCCTCCGGGCACGCCTACAGCGCCCACTACACCGACCAGACGAGCAAGTGGGTCAAGGGCGAGCTGCTGCCGTGGTCCTTCTCCGAGAAGGCGGTCGACAAGAGCACGAGTGACACCCTCGTCCTGAAGCCGTGAGCCGCTGACGGCACACTCGTGAAAGGGGTCCTCCACGCGCGCGTGGAGGACCCCTTTCACATGCCCGCTCTCACATCCCCCGCTTCACCCGCTCCCGAAGCGGCGCACGCCCGACGGCGTCACCACCGCCTGCACCGGCCGGTCGTGCGCCTCCTCCGGGACGTGCTCGACGACCTCCGAGTCGTACAGCAGCACCACCAGCGCCGGACGCGCGTCCGCGCGCTCCAGCCGGGCGAGGACACGGTCGTACGACCCCCCGCCGCGCCCCAGCCGCATGCCGCGCGCGTCGACCGCGAGGCCGGGCAGCAGCACCACGTCGGCGGCGGTCACCGCGTCCACGCCGAGGCGGTCGCCGACGGGCTCCAAGAGCGCCATCCGCCCGCCGTGTTGAACCTGGGCGAGCGAGCCCTCGCCGGCGTACACGCCCCAGTCCAGATCGTTGTCGGGCAGCAGGGCGGGCAGCAGGACGCGCACGCCCCGCGCGCGCAGCGCGTCCAGCAGCGCGCGCGTGCCCGGTTCGCTCCCCACGGACACGTACGCCGCCACCGTGCGCGCATGCGCCAGCTCGGGCAGCTCCAGCGCCCGGCCGGCCAACGCCACCGCGGATTCCCGCACGTCATCCGCCGTCAACCTGTTCCTCACGGCGATGAACCCTCGTCGCAACGATCGCTTGTCAGGCTCCGCGGCAGGTCCCATGTGGCTCATCTGTCACCCCATCCTGTTCCAATGTGCTCATATGAGCGCCAATTAGCCGGAGTCCCAGATTCCCTACCAAGGCACCGGATATGGTGGCGGGCATGACTCAGTCGCACCCCAGGATCAGCAAGGCTGTCATTCCCGCAGCCGGTCTCGGTACCCGGTTCCTGCCGGCGACCAAGGCCACTCCCAAGGAGATGCTGCCGGTTGTGGACAAGCCGGCGATCCAGTACGTGGTCGAGGAGGCCGTGTCGGCGGGCCTCGACGACGTCCTCATGATCACGGGTCGCAACAAGCGTCCCCTTGAGGACCACTTCGACCGCAACTACGAACTGGAGTCCGCGCTCGAGAAGAAGGGCGACGCCGAACGGCTCGCCAAGGTGCAGCAGTCGAGCGACCTCGCGACGATGCACTACGTCCGCCAGGGCGACCCCAAGGGCCTCGGCCACGCCGTCCTGTGCGCCGCCCCGCACGTCGGCGACGAACCCTTCGCCGTCCTCCTCGGTGACGACCTGATCGACCCCCGCGACCCGCTGCTCAAGCGGATGATCGACATCCGGGAGCGGCACGGCGGCAGCGTCATCGCGCTCATGGAGGTCGCTCCCGAGCAGGTCCACCTCTACGGCTGCGCCGCCGTCGAGGCCACCGCGGAAGGCGACGTCGTCAAGGTGACCGGGCTGGTCGAGAAGCCCGACGTGGCCGACGCCCCGTCGAACTACGCCGTCATCGGCCGCTACGTCCTCGACGCGCACATCTTCGACATACTGCGCAAGACCGAGCCGGGCCGCGGCGGCGAGATCCAGCTGACCGACGCGCTCCAGCAGCTCGCCCAGGACGAGAAGGTCGGCGGCCCGGTGCACGGCGTCGTCTTCGAGGGCCGCCGCTATGACACCGGCGATCGTGGCGACTACCTGCGTGCCATTGTCAGACTCGCGTGCGAACGTGAAGACCTGGGACCGGACTTCCGGACCTGGCTTCGCAGTTACGTCACCGAGGAGATGTAGCCACCTTGAGCACCGCCGCGCCCCACGCCACCGGTCAGGACCACCTCTGGTCGGTGGACGAACACCTGGAGGACATCCTCGCGACCGTCCGCCCCCTCGAACCCATCGAGCTGAACCTGCTCGACGCCCAGGGCTGCGTCCTGGTCGACGACGTCACGGTGCCGGTCTCCCTGCCGCCGTTCGACAACAGCTCCATGGACGGGTACGCGGTACGGGTCGCGGATGTCGCGGGCGCGAGCGAGGAGTTCCCCGCCGCGCTGGACGTCGTGGGGGATGTCGCGGCGGGCCAGGCCGGCCTGCTCCAGGTGGGCCCCGGCCAGGCCGCCCGGATCATGACGGGCGCCCCGCTGCCGCCCGGCGCCGAGGCGGTGATCCCCGTGGAGTGGACCGACGGCGGCCTCGGCGAGGGCCCGGTCACCGGGATGCGCGCCCGCAGCCTCGCCCCGGAGGGCGCCACCGGGCAGGTGCGCGTGTACCGGCCGTGCGAGGCACGCGCGCACGTCCGCGCGACGGGCAGCGACGTGAAGGCAGGCGACCGCGCCCTGGAGGCCGGCACCGTCCTCGGCCCGCCGCAGATCGCACTGCTCGCCGCCATCGGCCGCGGCACCGTACGCGTGCGCCCGCGCCCGCGCGTGGTCGTGATGTCCACCGGCAGCGAACTCGTCCAGCCCGACGAGGAACTGGCGAGCGGACAGATCTACGACTCCAACAGCTTCGCGCTCACCGCCGCCGCGCGCGACGCCGGCGCGATCGCCTACCGCGTGGGCGCCGTCGCCGACGACGCGGAGACGCTGCGCACCGCCGTCGAGGACCAGCTCGTCCGCGCGGACCTGATGGTGACCACGGGCGGCGTCAGCGTCGGGGCGTACGACGTCGTCAAGGAGGCGCTGTCGCACGTCGGCGACGAGGACGAGCCCGGCAGCGGCATCGAGTTCCGCAAGCTCGCCATGCAGCCCGGCAAGCCCCAGGGCTTCGGCTCCATCGGCCCCGACCACACCCCGCTGCTGGCCCTGCCCGGCAACCCGGTGTCGTCCTACGTCTCCTTCGAACTGTTCGTCCGCCCCGCGATCCGCACCCTCATGGGCCTCGATGACGTGCACCGGCCGCGGACCCGCGCCACCCTCACCGTGGACAAGCCGCTGACCTCGCCGAAGGGCCGCAGACAGTTCCTGCGGGCGAGGTACGCCGACGGCGCGGTGACCCCGGTCGGCGGCACCGGATCCCACCTGGTCGCGGCCCTCGCCCACGCGGACGCGCTGATCGTCGTCCCCGAGGACCTGGAGTCCGTAGAGCCCGGCACCGACGTCGAGGTGGTCCTGCTCGGCTGAGCGCCCGGCGTTGGAGGTACCGTGTCGCGCACAACAGGCCCGTGCGCCGCACCGCGACGGGCCCGGACCGGGAGCGCCACACCATGACTGTGCCTTCCCGGGGGGAGACCCCCGGACGAGCCCCTGAGCAGGACCGACTGACGCACATCGACGACGCGGGCGCCGCCCGCATGGTCGACGTGTCCGGCAAGGACGTGACCGCGCGGACCGCGCGTGCCGGCGGACGCGTCCTCGTCTCCCCGCGTGTGGTCGAGCTGCTGCGCGGCGAAGGGGTCCCCAAGGGCGACGCCCTCGCCACCGCGCGGATCGCGGGAATCATGGGCGCCAAGCGCACCCCCGACCTGATCCCGCTGTGCCACCCGTTGTCGGTGTCCGGTGTGACACTGGACCTGTCGGTCGCGGACGACGCCGTGGAGATCACCGCCACGGTGAGGACGACGGACCGCACGGGCGTCGAGATGGAGGCCCTCACCGCGGTCTCCGTCGCCGCGCTCACCGTGATCGACATGGTCAAGGCGGTCGACAAGGGGGCGGTCATCACGGACGTACGGGTGGAGGAGAAGACGGGCGGCAAGTCGGGCGACTGGAGCAGGGCATGAGCAACGACGTCCCGCCGTACCGGGCGCTGGTCGTCACGGCCTCCAACCGCGCCGCCGCGGGCGTCTACGAGGACAAGGGCGGCCCGCTGATCGCCGACGGCCTCAAGGCCTTCGGGTTCGCCGTCGACGGCCCCCGGGTCGTCCCCGACGGCGATCCCGTGGAGGCCGCGCTGCGCGCCGCCGTCGACGCCGGGTACGACGTGATCGTCACCACCGGCGGCACCGGCATCTCGCCCACCGACCGCACCCCGGAGGCCACCCGCGCGGTGCTCGACCGGGAGGTGCCGGGCATCGCCGAGGCGATCCGCGCGTACGGCAGGGACAAGGTGCCGACCGCGGTGCTCTCCCGGGGCCTGGCCGGAGTGGCGGGCGGCACACTGATCGTGAACCTGCCCGGTTCGACCGGCGGCGTGCGCGACGGACTGGCCGTCCTCGAACCCCTGCTGATGCACGCCGTCGACCAGATCCGCGGCGGTGACCACCCCAGACCCGGCCATGGGGGTGCGAGCTGAACAGCGCATCCTGGCCCGTCGAGCTCTCGGAGGGCGATGTCGTCCTCCGGCCGATAAAGCTGCGCGACCAGCGGGCCTGGCGCGAGGTCAACCGGCGCAACCGTGACTGGCTGCGCCCCTGGGAGGCGACCATTCCGCCGCCCGCGCCCGGCGGGCCGGTCACGCACCGGCCGACCTACCGGCAGATGGTCCGCCATCTGCGGAACGAGGCGAACGCGGGCCGGATGCTGCCCTTCGTCATCGAGTACCAGGGGCGGCTGGTCGGGCAGTTGACCGTCGCCGGGATCACCTGGGGCTCGATGTGCTCCGGGCACGTCGGCTACTGGGTGGACGAGGCGGTGGCCGGCCGCGGAGTGATGCCCACCGCCGTGGCGCTCGTCGTGGACCACTGTTTCCGGACCGTCGGACTGCACCGGGTCGAGGTCTGCATTCGCCCGGAGAACGGGCCCAGCCGCCGCGTCGTGGAGAAACTCGGATTCCGGGAGGAGGGGCTGCGGCCCCGTTATCTCCACATCGACGGCGCCTGGCGGGACCACCTGGTCTTCGCGCTCACCGCGGAGGAAGTGCCCGACGGCCTGGTGAACCGGTGGCGGCGCACCCGTGTGCAGGGCGGTCAGGGAAATCGGGCTTGAAATTGAATAAACGTTCGAATTCGATCGATGGGTGACGGCTCCGGAACGCCGAATTGACGTTCGCGGGGCCCCGTTGATCGCATCGATCACAAAAAAAGCTCGAAATATCAGCCAGATCGTGCGACACACCGGCTCAATTGGCGGATGGCCTCACGCAAACCCCTCTACCGTGTGAGGCGTGAGCAGCAGCGGCCTCATCTACGCAGTCATCGTCGGGGCCTGGGCCGCCTACTTGGTGCCGATGTGGCTCCGTAGGCAGGACGAGCTGAATGAGGCCCGTCCGACGGAACGCTTCAGCACAGCCATCCGGTTGCTGTCCGGACGGGCCGGGATGGAGCGCCGATACGCCAAGGACCTGCGGGCGCGCTCCGCCGACGAGGAGGAGCCCGTCCTGAGCGACCCGGACGCCGTCACCGACTCGGTGGACGTCCGGGCCTTCGCCGTGCCCCCGACCCGCCCCCAGACCCAGGTGCCCGCGCCGGCACGCGGCGCGGAACGCGCGGAACCGGCACACGCACGGACGTCCGCACCGGCGGACACGGCCGCGGACGCGGCCGGAGGCATGGCCGGGATCGCGGTGGACGGGCCCTCGTCCCGCGGATCGGCACCCGCACCCGAGGCGGGCAAGCAGGTGCCCGCCGCCCGGCGCGCGCCCGGCGCGGAGGCGGCAGCGGCACGGGCCCGGCGCTCGAAGGTCCTCGCGCGCCGACGGCGCACCACCGTGATGCTCTTCCTCGCGTTCACGCTCGGCTCGGTCGTCGCCGCCGTCGGAGGACTCACTTTCCTGTGGGCGCCCGGCGTGCCCGCGGTGCTGCTCAGTGCGTACATCGCGTACCTGCGCGCCCAGGAACGCCGCCGGTTCGCCTACCAGATGGACCGCCGCCGCGCGGAGGTCGCCGCCCAGCGGCTGCGGGAGCGGGTGCGCCAGTCGCGCCGGCAGCCCGCCGCCGCCCCCGCCGACACCGACGCACCCGACGAGGGACCCGAGCCGGAGGCCGACGCCGGCCTGTCCGCGCTCGCCGCCGACCGGCGGGCGCTCGTCGAGCAGACCGACCACGCCGAGTGGGTCGACCAGCAGCGGGAGCGGCAGCGGCGGCCGGGACACGGCGACAGCTGGGAGCCGGTACCCGTGCCGCTGCCGACCTATGTGACCGCGCCGGTCGCGCCCCGGGCCACCGCCGATGTCGACCTCGGGGCGGCGGACGCCTGGAGCTCGGCGCGGTCGAGTGCCGTCGCCCGCGAGGAGGAGACCCGGCTGACCGCCGAGGCGCCCCAGGAGGACCCCGGGGACGGTGCGGCGGACCACGAGGGGGACCGGCCGGAGAGCGGCGGCCGCAGCGACGCCCGGCGGGCCGCGTCCGCGCGGCGGGCCCGGGAGCGGGGGCGTACGCCGCTGTTCGACCAGTACGAGGACGGCGACCGGCCCCGCGCGGCCAACGAGTAGCCCGCCCGACCTGGAGCGGATTTCCGAGCAGGGCGATCGAGGTGCTAAAGTTTCACTCGTTGCAAGGGCCTGTGGCGCAGTCCGGTAGCGCACCTCGTTCGCATCGAGGGGGCCAGGGGTTCAAATCCCCTCAGGTCCACGCAGCATAGAGCCCCGCTGGGATTCCAGCGGGGCTCTATCGTGTTGTGCGACGGGCGAGGGCCAGGTGACTGGCCCTCAAGTGGTCCGCGTCACAGCGTCTTCGCGTAGCAGCGGCTCGCCTCGTGGAAGCGGTAGTAGCCGAACTTGGCGCACGGTTCGTAGCCGCTGGAGGTGTACAGGGCGATCGCCTCCGGCTGCTGGGTGCCGGTCTCCAGGACCATGCGGGTACGGCCGGCCGCGCGGGCGTCGTCCTCCAGGGCGGCGAGCATGCGGCGGGCGAGGCCGAGGCCGCGCATCTCCCTGATCACGTACATCCGCTTCAGCTCGGCGTCGCCGTCCTCGTTGCCCTCGTCGTTCTGGTCCTGGCGCCGCCAGCCGCCGGTGGCCACGGGCCGGTCCAGCTCGTCGTACGCGATGAAGTACACGCCGTTCGGGGGGTCGAAGTCGGCGGGGTCGAGCGGGGTGGCGTCGCCGCCGTCGCCGTAGCGCTCGTGGTACTCGGCCTGGACCTCGTCGTTGAGCTTGACGGCGTCGGGATGATCGAAGGAGACGCGGCGTATATTCATGTGAAGCATCGTACTTCTATGCAGAGGGCAATCTGGACTTCGTCCAGTGTGCCGGTATCGTGCCGGGGTGCTCACTGTGACCTCCGTGAACGTGAACGGGCTGCGCGCCGCCGCGAAGAAGGGCTTTGTGGAGTGGCTGGCCGGTACCGACGCCGATGTGCTGTGCCTTCAGGAGGTACGCGCCGAGCCGCAGCAGTTGCCCGAACATGTGCGGACGCCGGACGGCTGGCACGTGGTGCACGCCCCGGCCGCCGCGAAGGGGCGCGCGGGCGTCTCCCTGTACACCCGGCGTGAACCCGACCGCGTGCGGGTGGGGTTCGGGTCGTCCGAGCTCGACCGCAGCGGGCGCTACGTCGAGGCCGACCTGCCCGGTGTGACCGTCGCCTCCCTCTATCTCCCCTCCGGCGAGGTCGGCACCGAGCGGCAGGACGAGAAGCTGCGCTTCATGGGCGAGTTCCTGGCCTACCTCAAGGAACTGCGCGAACGCTCCGCCGCCGACGGCCGTGAGGTCCTCGTCTGCGGCGACTGGAACATCGCCCACCAGCAGGCCGACCTCAAGAACTGGCGCGGCAACACCAAGAACTCCGGCTTCCTGCCGGAGGAACGCGACTGGCTCACCCAGGTCCTCACCCCGGAGGCCGGCGGCTACGTCGACGTCGTACGGGCACTGCACCCGGAGACCGAGGGCCCGTACACCTGGTGGTCGTACCGGGGGCGGGCCTTCGACAACGACACCGGATGGCGGATCGACTACCACGTGTCCACCCCCGGCCTCGCGGCCAAGGCGGTCAAGGGGTACGTCGAGCGCGCCGCCACGCATGCCGAGCGCTGGTCGGACCACGCGCCGGTCACCATCGTCTACGACCTCTAGTCCTGCTCTGGTTCTGCTCTGCTTCCGCTCTGGTTCTGTTTCCGCAGTCGCCGGTCCAGTGCCAGTGACAGTTCCGCCTCCATCACGCTGCGGGCCAGTGGGCGGAGGCGGTCGATGTCGGTTTCCCCGGCGTGGCGGAGGATCAGGTCGGCGAAGAGGTCGGCCAGGGCGTCGGCGTGTTCGCGGACGTGTTTGCCGGCGGCGAGGACCTCGGCCAGGGGGATGCCCTCGTGGACGAGGGCGGAGGAGACGTCGAGCAGGCGGCGGCTGATGTGGACGATCTCGTCGCCGTCGGTGCCGAGGTAGCCGAGTTCCAGGGCGGCGGCGAGGTTCTCGGGGGTGGCCTGGCCGGCGAAGTGGTCGGCGAGTTCCTCGGGGGTCAGGCGGACCGGGGTCTCCTCGGTGGGGGCGCCGAGGCCGAGGAGGTCGCCGACGTCGCGGCCGTGGTCGAAGGCCTCGGCGAGTTCGGCGATGCCGTTCAGGGTGTGGCCGCGTTCCAGCAGGGCGCTGATGGTGCGCAGGCGGGCCAGGTGGTGGTCGTCGTACCAGGCGATGCGGCCCTCGCGGCGGGGTGGCGGGATCAGCTTGCGTTCGCGGTAGAAGCGCAGGGTGCGCACGGTGATGCCGGCGAGGCGGGCCAGTTCCTCCATGCGGTACTCGCGCTTCGCCGCCTGCTTCTCTGCCTTGTCTGCCACGTTCGAACCCTAAGTCGTACCGTCGGTAACTTTCCTCGTTCCGACCCCTACCGGTGAGTACGGCTCTCCTCTAGTCTCCCCATTGCGCCAGTGTTCACTGGCATGGTCGCGAGCGATGCGTGGAGGCTTCGGGATGGCCGAGCACGAGTACGAGCATGTGCGGGTGGCGGTGGTCGGGTCCGGGTTCGGCGGGCTCGGGGCCGCCGTGCGGCTGCGGCGGGAGGGCATCACCGACTTCGTGGTGCTGGAGCGCGCCGGCAGCGTCGGCGGCACCTGGCGGGACAACAGCTATCCGGGGTGCGCCTGCGACGTGCCGTCCCACCTGTACTCGTTCTCCTTCGCGCCCAACCCCGACTGGCCGCGCACCTTCTCCGGGCAGCAGCACATCCGCGCCTACCTGGAGCATGTCGCGGACGTCTTCCGGCTGCGACCGCACCTCCGCTTCAACGCCGAGGTGAAGATGATGACCTGGGACGCCCAGAAGCTTCGCTGGGAGATCGAGACCAGCTCCGGGCGGCTCTCGGCCGACATCGTCGTCTCCGCCACCGGGCCGCTGTCCGACCCGAAGATCCCCGAGATTCCGGGCCTGGACTCCTTCCCCGGCAAGGTGTTCCACTCCGCCCGCTGGGACCACGACTACGACCTGCGCGGCAAGCGGGTCGCGATGGTCGGCACCGGCGCCTCGGCGATCCAGATCGTGCCCGCCATCCAGCCGCAGGTCGGCCGGCTGACCCTCTTCCAGCGCACGCCCCCGTGGGTGATGCCCCGGATGGACCGCGCGATCAGCGGTGCCGAGCGGTGGCTGCACCGGCAGCTGCCGTTCACCACGCAGGCCCGGCGCGGACTGCTGTGGGGCATCCGGGAGTTGCAGGTCCAGGCGTTCACCAAGCACCCGGGCGAGCTGGGCTTCGTCGAGCAGCTGGCCAAGCGGAACATGGCCCGAGCGATCAAGGACCCGGCGCTGCGCGTCAAGCTCACCCCCGACTACCGCATCGGCTGCAAGCGGATCCTGCTGTCCAGCGAGTACTATCCGGCGCTCGCCCGGCCGAACGTCGACGTCGTCGCGAGCGGGCTCAAGGAGGTGCGCGGTTCGACGCTCGTCGCCGCGGACGGCAGCGAGGCCGAGGTCGACGCGATCATCTTCGGCACCGGGTTCCACGTCACCGACATGCCGATCGCGGAGCGGGTCGTCGGCGCGGAGGGCAAGACCCTCGCCGAGGTCTGGAAGGGCGGCATGGAGGCCCTGCGCGGCGCCTCCGCGGCCGGGTTCCCCAACTGGATGACGATCATCGGGCCCAACACCGGCCTGGGGAACTCCTCGATGATCCTGATGATCGAGTCCCAGCTGAACTACATGGCCGACTTCGTACGGCAGCTCGGCGTGCTCGGCGGGCGCGCCGCACTCGACGCGCGTCCCAGCGCCGTGAACGCCTGGAACCGGCGGGTGCAGGAGCGGATGAAGCGCACGGTGTGGAACACCGGCGGCTGCACCAGCTGGTATCTCGACGCGAACGGGCGCAACACCACCATCTGGCCGGGCACGACGTCCGAGTTCCGGCGGGCGACGCGGCGGGTGGACCTCATGGAGTACGAGGTGCTGCGGGCGCCGGCCAAGGGTGCCGCCTCCGAGGACGCCGGCAGCGCCGCCCCGGCCAAGGCTGCCGAGACCGCCGAGGCCGCCATATGAGCCGCCTCCTCCACGTCGTCTCCGGCCCCTACGCCCCGCCCGCGCCCGCGCACGAGCTGACCGTCGTCTCCGCCGACGGCGCGCGGCTGCACGTCGAGGTGCACGGGCCGGAGAACGCGCCTGCCGTCGTCCTCATCCACGGCTGGGCCTGCTCTACCGCGTTCTGGGCCGCGCAGATCCGCGCCCTGGCCACCGACCACCGGGTCATCGCCTACGATCAGCGCGGCCACGGCCGCAGCCCCGCGAGCCCGGCGTGCAGCACCCACGCCCTCGCCGACGACCTGGAAGCCGTGCTCGCCTCGACCCTCGCGCCCGGTGAGAAGGCGGTGCTCGCCGGCCACTCCATGGGCGGCATGACGGTGATGGCGGCGGCCGGGCGCGCCCGGGTGCGGGAGCACACGGCGGCCGTCCTGCTGTGCAGCACGGGCAGTTCGCAGCTGGTCGCCGCCGCCACCGTCGTACCGCTGCGCCCGGGACGGCTGCGCACCTGGCTGACGCGGCGCGTTCTCGCCTCGCGCGCCCCTCTCGGGCCGGTCACGCGGCTGGCGAAGCGCGTCCTCAAGTACGGCACGATGGGCGCCGGTTCCGCCCCGCACATGGTGGAGGCGTGCGCTCGGGTCGTGCACGCCTGCCCGCGCGCCGTGCGCTACAGCTGGGCGCGCGTCCTCGACGTGCTCGACCTCGACCACGGCGTACGGGAGTTGAGCGCGCCCACGGCGGTCGTCGTCGGCTCGCACGACCGGCTCACGCCACCCGCGCAGGCGCGGGCGCTCGTCGCCGCGCTCCCGCGGGCGGCCGGCCTCACCGAGCTGCCCGGGCTCGGCCACATGACACCCGTGGAGGCGCCCGAGCTGGTCACCGGGAAGATACGGGAACTCGTCACGACGTACGCGAAGGTGAGGGAAGGCGCATGAGCAGGGTGAGCCTCGAAGGGCAGGTCGCGGTCGTCACGGGGGCCGCGCGCGGCGTCGGTGAGCTGCTGGCGCGCAAGCTGTCCGCGCGCGGGGTGAAGGTCGCGCTGGTCGGGCTGGAACCGGACGCGCTCAAGGACGTCTCCGCGCGGCTGCACAGCGACAGCGACCACTGGCACGCCGACGTCACCGACCACGAGGCGATGGCCCGGGTGGCCCGGGAGGTCAAGGAGCGGTTCGGGAAGGTCGACATCGTGGTCGCCAACGCGGGTGTGGCGACCGGTGGTCCGTTCGCCGACTCCGATCCGGAGGCCTGGCGGCGGGTGATCGAGGTCAACCTGATCGGTTCGGCGGTGACCGCGCGGGCGTTCCTCCCGGTGCTGATGGAGAGCCGCGGCTATCTGCTCCAGATCGCCTCCCTCGCCGCCATCACGCCGGCGCCGATGATGACCGCGTACTGCGCGTCCAAGTCGGGTGTGGAGGCGTACGCGCACAGCCTGCGCGCGGAGGTCGGGTACCGGGGTGTGAAGGTCGGCGTCGGCTATCTGTCGTGGACCGACACGGACATGGTGCGCGGGGCCGATCAGGAGGACGTCATGCGGGAGTTGAGGCAGCGGCTGCCGTGGCCGTCCAACAAGACGTACCCGCTGGGACCGGCCGTGGACCGGATCGTGGCCGGCATCGAGCGGCGCTCCGCCCATGTGTACGGGCAGTGGTGGCTGCGCGGGATGCAGGGCGTGCGCGGGTATCTGCCGGCGGTGATCGGGACGGTCGGGCAGCGGGAGATGCGGCGGTTCGCGGACCGGCTGGAGGGCATGCGGACCGGGCTGGTGGGCGCGGGCGGCGCGGCCGACGAGGAGGCCCGGATGATGCGGGCTACACAGCGTGACTGATCGACATGCAGAGCGTGTTGGCCCGTGTGAATCTGAGGGAGCCCCATCCCCCACCCATCACAGGGAGTGAATCACATGGGCATGAAGGACAAGTTCCAGGACCAGGCCGAGCAGTGGCAGCAGCAGGCTCGCGACAAGATGGGCCAGGCCAAGGAGCCGGGCCAGAACCGCCGCGGCCAGCGTCGTGAAGACGAGCCGACGCCGCCGCGCGAGCGGGAGCGTGAGCAGGAGCGCCTCGACGACGACTACGACGCGTAGCCGCTGCGCTCGGCTTGGCTGGATGCAGGGTGCCCTCTTCGCCGGGGGCACCCTGTGCGTTTCGGCTGCGTCGTCGGGTGCGGGTGGGTGGGGGGTTCTCGCGCAGTTCCCCGCGCCCCTAAAGAGCAGTCCTCGGCGGGAGTTTCGGGCGGGTTCTGTCCGGGACGTTCGTGTAGTCCGGGGGGTCTGCCGGGGGGTTGGTCTTCAGGAGGTCGAGGGCCAGGTGGACGGCGTCGTCGAGTTGGGCGTGGCGGCCTTCCGCCCAGTCGAGGGGGGTGCGCAGGGCTTCCACGTCGGGGGTGACGCCCTTGTTCTCGATGGACCAGCCGTACGCGTCGAACCAGGCCGCGTTCATCGGCACGGTGATCACGGTGCCGTCGCCGAGGCGGTGGCGGCCGGTCATGCCGACGACTCCGCCCCAGGTGCGCTGGCCGACGACCGGGCCCAGCCTCAGGAGTTTGAACGCGGCGGTGATCATGTCGCCGTCGGACGAGGTCGCCTCGTCGGCGAGTGCCACCACGGGTCCGCGCGGGGCGTTGGAGGCGTAGGACACCGGCTGGGCGTCGCGGGTGAGGTCCCAGCCGAGGATGGTGCGGGTCAGTTTCTCGATGACGAGTTCGCTGATGTGGCCGCCGGCGTTGCCGCGTACGTCGACGATGAGGGCGGGCCGGGAGACCTCCTTGCGCAGGTCGCGGTTGAACTGGGCCCAGCCGGAGCCGCCCATGTCGGGGATGTGCAGATAGCCGCAGTGGCCGCCGCTCAACTCGCGGACGACTGCGCGGCGTTTGGCGACCCAGTCCTGGTAGCGCAGGGGCCGCTCGTCGATGAGGGGGACGACGGCGACGCGCCGGGAGCGGCCCTCGCCCTCGGCGGGGGTGAAGGTCAGTTCCACGGTCGTACCGCCCGCTCCGGCGAGCAGCGGGTAGGGGCCCGTGTCGGGGTCCACGGGGCGGCCGTCGACATGGGTGAGGATCGCGCCCTCGCGGATGCCGGAACCGGCCAGCGGGGAGCGGGCCTTGGAGTCGGAGGAGTCGCCGGGGAGGATGCGGCGGACCGTCCAGCCGCCGTCGCGGCGGACCAGGTTGGCGCCCAGCAGGCCCTGCCAGCGGTGGTATTGGGGCGGGCCCTCGTTGCGGCGGGCGGCGGTGACGTAGGCGTGGGAGGTGCCGAGTTCGCCGAGGACTTCGCGCAGGAGGTCGGCGAACTCGTCGGGTGAGGCGACCCGGTCGACGAGCGGGCGGTACTGGGCGAGGACGGCGTCCCAGTCGATGCCGGACATGCCGGGGTCCCAGAAGTAGGCGCGGATCAGCCGGCCGGCCTCTTCGTAGGACTGGCGCCATTCGGCGGCGGGGTCGGCCTCGTGGAGGATGCGGCGCAGGTCGATCCAGGTGGTGCTGTCGCTGTCGCCGGGCTCGGTGGCGGGGACGGCGCGCAGGTCGCCCTCGTCGACGACGACCAGCCGGCTGCCGTCGCCGCTGACGGCGAACCAGTCGAGGTGTCCGACGAGTTCGGACCGCTTGGCCTTGTTGATGTTGAAGTACTCCAGGGTGGGGCGCCCGCTGGTGTCGTCCGGGTTGACGAAGGTCTCGCCGAGCGCGCCGGAGATCGGCCAGCGCAGCCAGACCAGTCCGCCGCCCGCGACGGGGAACAGCGCCGAGTACTTGGAGGCGGCGACGGGGAACGGGGTGACCCTGCTCTCCAGGCCCTCGGCCTCCACGGTGACCGCGGTGCTCTCGCCGCCCTCCTCGTCGGCGGTCTGGCCGAGGCCGCCGGCGGCGGTGCGGCCGTCGGGGTCGAGTGCGAAGGGGGAGGGGGTCGCGGAGGAGAGCGGGACGAGGTAGGGGCGGCAGCCGAGGGGGAAGGAGAGGTCGCCGGTGTGGACGTCGTAGACCGGGTCGAAGCCGCGCCAGGAGAGGAAGGCGAGGTAGCGGCCGTCGCGGGTGAAGACGGGATTCTCGTCCTCGAAGCGGCCGTTGGTGACGTCGACGACGAAGCGGTCCTTGATCCGGGCCATCTTGATCTGCCGGAGGCTGCGGCCGATGCCGGGGTGGGACCAGGTCAGCCAGGCGCCGTCGGGGGAGAAGGCGAGGTCGCGGACGGGGCCGTTGACGGAGCGGATCAGTTCCGTTACCTCGCCCTCGGCGTCCTCCGTCGTGTCGAGCAGCAGCAGCCGGCCGTCGTGGGAGGCGATGGCGAGGCGTTCGCCCTGTGGGTCGGAGACCATTTCGTGGACCCGGCCGAGTTCGCCGGAGGCGAGCCGCCGGGGCGCGACGTCGCCGGTGGCGCGGGGCAGGTAGGCGATCTCGACGGCGTCGGCGCCCTCCGCGTCCGTGACGTAGGCGACCCGGCCGCCGGGGCCGAGCATCTCGGGGAGCCGGACGCGGACGCCGGGGGTGTCGGCGATGGTGCGGGCGGGGCCGTCGCGGTGGGTGAGCCAGTAGAGGCTGCCGCGGACGACGACGGCGCTGGCCCGGCCGGTGTCGTCGACGGAGAGGCCGTTCACGTGCTGCGCGGCCGGGACCTGGTAGGGGCGCCGTCCGGTGCGCGGCCCGCTGAGCCGGATGTCGAGGCGGCGCGGGACGGAGCCGGGCGCGAGGTCGTCGACGAGCCAGAGGTCGCCGGCGCACTGGTACACCACGCGGGTGCCGTCGCTCGCGGCGTGCCGGGCGTAGAAGGCGTCGTGGTCGGTGTGCCGGCGCAGGTCGGAGCCGTCGTGGGCGCAGGAGTAGAGGTTGCCGACGCCTTCGTGGTCGGAGAGGAAGGCGATGCGTTCGCCGACGAACATGGGGGAGTGCAGATGGCCCTCCAGGTCGGCGAGGAGCCGCTGCCCGTGCAGCCAGAGGCGGCCCATGGCGCCGCCGCGGTACCGCTTCCAGGAGGCGGGTTCGTGCGGTGGGGTGCCGGTGAGCAGGAGGGTCCGGTGGCCGTCGGTGAGGTCGGCGACCTGGATGTCGGAGACCGGTCCCCAGGGCAGTTTGCGGCCGGGGTCGCCCTCGGGGGAGACCTTGTAGGCCCAGGTGAAGTACGAGAAGGGCTCGCCGTGGGAGGCGACGGCGAGGATGTCGGCGGCGCCGTCCTGTTCGGGGGGCGTCCAGCCGCGGACCTGGGTGTCGGGGCTGCCCCAGTAGGTGAGCTGCCGCGCCTGGCCGCCCTCCACCGGGATCAGATGGATCTCGGGGACGAGGCTGCGCCAGCTCGTGTACGCGATGTGGCGGCCGTCGGGGGAGAAGCGGGGGTGGCCGGTCTTGGTGCGGTCGGCGGTGAGCCGCCAGGCCCGGCCGGGGGCGTCGAGGGGGGCGAGCCAGAGGTCGTCCTCGGCCACGAAGCACAGCAGGTCGCCATGGAGGTGGGGCAGGCGCAAATAGGTCATCTCTTCATGCTTTTCCCGGGCCGGAGGCCGGGCAACTTATGCGGCTTTGACAGACGTGACCCAGCACACGTACGAAACGGTTTCGTTTCGTAAGCTGCCCGCGCTACAGTGCTCCTGTACGAAACGGTGTCGTTCACCAACCGCCCGGTCGCGGGCCGTCGTTTACGAACCGTGTCGTTCGGAACCCGTGAGAGACAGCCGGAGACCCGTGAGAGAGGTGAGGACCATGGCAGAGGCCGCCACCGCGCGCCGCAGCCGCCTCACACCCGAACGGGAGGCCGAGCTGTACACGGCCGTGCTCGACCTGCTCCGTGAAGTCGGCTACGACGCCCTGACCATGGACGCCGTGGCCACGCGCACCCACTCCAGCAAGGCCACCCTCTACCGCCAGTGGGGCGGCAAGGCCGAGCTGGTGGCGACGGCGATGCGGCACATGAAACCGGGCGGTGTCGCCGACGTGGACACCGGGTCGCTGCAGAGCGACCTCCACGCCCTCGTGACCCGCGAGGACGACTGCGCGATGGAACAGAACACCGCCCTGATGCGGGGTCTGGCCATGGCGGTCCACACGAACCCCGACCTCCTGCGGGCGTTCAAGGAACTCATCATCGAACCGGAGCTGGAGGAGTTCGGGCGGGTACTGCAACGCGCCGTCGACCGGGGCGAGGTCCGCGAGGACAACCCGGCGACGGGATTCGTGCTGCACATGCTGCTGGGCGCCTTCGTCACCCGGGCGCTGATCGACGATCTGCCACCGACGCAGGCCTTCCTCACCTCGTACATCGACGCCGTGGTCCTCCCCGCCCTCGGCGTCCCCACCACCACCTGAGCGACCTGGCTCGGACCACCTGACGCGACCGCTCACGTCGTCGGGCTCAAGACCCCTGCCCTGACAACCCCACGACTGACCGGGAGAACGCCCTCGTGGCCACGTTCCTCTACCGACTCGGCCGGTTCTCGTTCCGGCGAAGGCACTTCGTCGCCCTGATATGGGTGGCGCTGCTGACGCTCGCGGGCGTCGGCGCCGCCAGCGCCCCCACTCCGGGCTCCACCTCCTTCTCGATCCCCGGCACCGAGGCCCAGAAGGCCTTCGACCTGCTGGAGGAGCGCTTCCCCGGCATGAGTGCCGACGGCGCCACCGCGCGGGTCGTCTTCAAGGCGCCCGACGGCGAGAAGATGACCGACGCCGAGCACAAGGCGACCGTCCAGAAGACCGTGCGGGAGCTGGCCGACGGCTCCGAGGTCGCCTCCGCCGTCGACCCCTACCAGGCGAAGTCCGTCAGCCAGGACGGCAGGATCGCCTACGCGCAGATCAGCTACAAGGTCTCCGGCATGGAGCTGGAGGACGCCAGCAAGGACGCCCTGGAGGACGCCGCCGAGGACGCGCGGGACGCCGGGCTGACCGTCGAGGTCGGCGGTGACGCCCTGCAGGCCGTACCGCACACCGGCAGCTCCGAGATCATCGGTATCGCGGTCGCCGCGGTCGTCCTCGTCATCACCTTCGGCTCGCTGCTCGCGGCCGGACTGCCGCTGCTCACCGCCATCGTCGGCGTCGGCATCGGCGTGGCGACGATCTCCGCGCTGGCCAGCCCCCTCGACCTGGGCTCCACCACCTCCACCCTCGCCACGATGATCGGCCTCGCGGTCGGCATCGACTACGCCCTGTTCATCGTCTCCCGCTACCGCGCGGAACTCGCCGAGGGCCGCGACCGCGAGGAGGCCGCCGGACGGGCCGCCGGCACCGCGGGCTCCGCGGTGGTCTTCGCCGGTCTCACCGTCGTGATCGCCCTGGTCGGCCTGTCGGTCGTCAACATCCCGATGCTGACCAAGATGGGCGTCGCCGCGGCCGGCACGGTCGTCATCGCCGTCCTGATCGCCCTCACGATGATCCCCGCGCTGCTCGGCTACGCGGGCCGCAAGGTCCGCCCGGCCGGCGAGAAGAGCAAGCTGCTCGGCGGTGGCCGCGCCCCGAAGAACCCGGACCGCCCGAACATGGGCACCCGCTGGGCCAGCTTCGTCGTACGCCGTCCGGTGGCCGTCCTGCTGCTCGGTGTCCTCGGCCTCGGTGCCGCCGCCGTCCCGGCGTCCTCGCTCGAACTGGGTCTGCCCGACGACGGCTCCCAGCCGACGTCCACCACCCAGCGCCGCGCCTACGACCTGCTGTCCGAGGGCTTCGGGCCCGGCTTCAACGGGCCGCTGATGGTCGTCGTCGACGGCAAGGGCGCCGAGGACCCGCAGGCGCTGTTCGGTGACGTGGCCGACGAGGTCAAGGGCCTGGACAACGTGGTGACGGTGACCCCGCCGGCGCCGAACAAGGCCGGCGACACCGCGACGATCACCGTCATCCCGGACGCCAAGCCGTCCTCGGCCACCACCGAGGACCTGGTCCACGCGATCCGCGACACCGGCGCCGACGTGACCGCCGGCACGGACGGACAGGTCCTCGTCACCGGCGCCACGGCGATGAACATCGACGTCTCCGAGAAGCTGAACGACGCGCTGCTGCCCTACCTCGCCCTGGTCGTCGGCCTCGCCTTCCTGCTCCTGATCGTGGTCTTCCGCTCGATCCTCGTCCCGCTGAAGGCGGCCCTCGGCTTCCTGCTCAGCGTGCTGGCGGCGCTCGGCGCGGTGGTCGCGGTCTTCCAGTGGGGCTGGCTGTCCGGTCTGATGGGCGTCGAGGAGACCGGCCCGGTCATGTCGATGATGCCGATCTTCATGGTCGGTGTGGTCTTCGGTCTCGCGATGGACTACGAGGTGTTCCTCGTGACCCGGATGCGGGAGGCGTACGTCCACGGCGAGAAGCCCAGCCAGGCGGTCGTGACCGGCTTCCGGTACGGGGCGCGGGTCGTCACCGCCGCCGCGGTGATCATGATGGCCGTTTTCGCGGGCTTCATCGGCTCCAGCGAGTCCATGGTCAAGATGATCGGCTTCGGCCTCGCGATCGCCGTCCTCTTCGACGCGTTCGTCGTCCGCATGGCGATCGTCCCGGCGGTGCTCGCGCTGCTCGGCGGCAAGGCCTGGTGGCTGCCGAAGTGGCTGGACCGCGCGCTGCCCAACGTCGACGTCGAGGGCGAGGGCCTGCGCACCGGGTCCGACGGCCGCAAGGACCCGGACGAGGACCGCGAACTGGTCCGCGCCTGACCGCGCGCACCGGGTGAGACCAGCCGGTGAGGGCTCCGTGGGGACGGGGCGCCCTCACCGGCTTCTTCCTGCCGCGGCGGGCTCAGCCGCCCTGGAGGCGCAGGCGGAAGGCGGGGCAGACGTCCGGGTCGCCGTCCTCGTAGAGGTACGTGCGCCCGGCGTCCTCGGCGATCGACAGGCTGTCGAGGGTGTCGCCCGGCAGGAAGCGCTCCGGTGCGGTCAGGGAGAGGGTCACGTGCGCGAACTCGGTGGCCGAGGTGCCTCCCGGCACCACGGACCAGGTGCCGGACCCGTCGAAGGAGTCGCCGAGTTCGCTTCTGTGCCAGTCACCGGTCGGCCAGCCGCGGACGGTGACCTTGCCGCCGGACCCGCTCTCCGACACCTTGAGGGTGATCGTCGTGCCCTTGGCGTCGCCTTCGCCCACGTAGGTGCCGGCGAGTTCGCCGGAGGTGGCGCCGACCGCCTGCTCCCCCATGCAGCCCTCGACCGCGGTGGACGCGGACGAGCAGCCGGCCAGGCAGGTCAGCAGACCCAGCACGGCGGCGGCCGCCGGCGGACGTACTCGGGACACTGGTTCACTTCCCCTTCGCCGGAATGCGTTCGGTCCAGACGATCTTCTGGTCCACGGACGAGAAGACGCCCTCGTCACGGTTGAACTTCTCCAGCCAGTCGTAGTAGCCGACATAGTGCAGGAACGATTCGTTGCTGGTGTTGTTCTTCAGGGTGTACTCGACGACGACGGAGCCGTCGGGGTCCTGGCCCTTGACCGTGTAGTTCAGGTTGTACGAGCCGGTGAACGCCTCGCCCAGATGGTCCTCGTCCCCGGTGACGATCGCCGGCAGGTCCGTGGTGATCAGCTTCTTGAACGCCCCCAGCTTGCCGCTCTCGGAGATCGAGTACGCCACGCTGCCCTCGGGCTGCCCGGTGGCCCGCCACTGCTCCAGCGTGTCCAGGCGCAGCTGCTCCATGCTCTCGCTGGACCGGATCAGCTCGGTCATCTCGTCGCCGTAGTAGTACTCGCGGTGCCGGGAGCCGTCACCGGTCACCCAGTCCCAGCCCAGCGAGTACGGATCGTCCGAACTGAGCGCCGGATAGGGGTCCTTGCCCTGGAAGGCGAGGTTCAGCGCGTTGTACTCGGCCTCGCCGATCTTCTTGGTGGAGTCGATGTCCGTGAGCAGCGGGTCGCTGTTGAACCACTGGCCCAGGCCGATGTCCGCCATCAGGCTGTAGGCGAGGTTGCGGTCGGCCGTGACGCCTCGCTTGAGGATCTGCGCGATCTCGAGATCCGCCGCCTTGATGGTCTTCTTCTCCTCGTCGGTGAGATCGACCTTGCAGACGTTGCCGATGACGTCGGGGGACAGCGTGCCGTCCGAGTTGATGTGGAGGCCCTTCTCCCCGGCCCGCCGGACGGCGTCCTTCAGGTCCTTCTGAGCGGACTTCAGGTCGCCCACCCCGTCCTCGACGACGCGCCGAGCCGCGTCCGCCACCTTCGTGGCACTCTCCAGCTGGCGTTCGATGTCGTCGATCATCTTCCAGGCGTACGGTGCCGCGGCGCCTTCCCAGTAGCCCTTGTCGCGCAAGGGGCTGAGCGCCTCGTCGTGCACGCGCTTGGCGAGACCCTTGATCTCACGGTGGATGGTCTCCCAGCGGTCCGCCAGGTTGTCCAGGGTGGACAGGTCCACGGCCAGCAGAGAAAGGTAGAACGTCTCCGCCATCAGAAGTCCTCCAGCACCGAGCGGAGGCGTACCTGGCCGGTCGTCTGACCCACGGCGACGTCGGCCTTCGTGTAGGTGCCGTCGCTCGAGCGCAGGCTCTCGGATATGTGGGCGAGCCATCCCGTGACCGTGCCGGCCTGCCGCTCCCACTGCCGGTGAGCGAGCCGGATCGCCCGTGCCGACTCCAGCCCCTCCAGCGCGCCCACCGCCTTCGTCGCGGGCTCCTCCAGCGACGCCGCCGGCTTGTAGAAGCGGTCGCGGATGTCGTCCAGCTGCCCGGCGGCCTTCTTGAGCACACCCGGTGCGATGTTCAGGTCCACCGACCGCCCGCCGGAGGGTCCCGGTGGCTGGAGGAGCCCGGGAGGATTCGGGCTCAGTGGCGGCCGGTACAGCGGGTCCGCGGTGCTGTCGGCGGGCGGCGCGGTGTAGTGGCCCTCCCAGCCCGGCATCACCTTGTGCCGTTCGATCTCGTCCGGGCTGAGCGGAAGCTTCGCCCCGTCCGGCTCCGGAAGCTTGTCGTCCCCTGTGGCTTTGCTGCCGTCGCTCATGAGTGATCCCCCGTTCTGCGTGTATCACCCGTCAGGAAATCATGATGACGGTCGGATGATCACATCCAGGATGTGCAAAACCCGATGAGCGCTGGTCGGGGCATGTCGTAGCGTGCCGTGCATGACGACAGCCGCCACTGACGCCGGAGGATCCGGAGCCCACCCCCGATTCGCCGAGGCCCTGACGCAGATGGGGCTGGCGGAGGTGCTGGGACGCGTCCGGAGGTTCCCGGACGAGACCCGTACCGCCGCCGAGGCCGCCGCCGCGATCGGCTGCGAGCTGAGCCAGATCTGCAAGTCGCTGATCTTCGCCGCGTGGGGGTCCCCCCTGCTCGAGCGAAGCCGAGAGCTTGGGGGAGGCGTCCCGGTGCTGGTCCTGATGGACGGCGCCTCACGGGTCGACGTGGAGCTGGTCCGGCAGGCGCTCGGCGCCACCGAGGTCACCCGGGCCAAGGCAGACGTCGTACGGGAGACCACGGGGTACGCCATCGGGGGCGTGCCGCCGTTCGGGCACCGCACCAAGACGCGGGTCCTCGCCGACCGGGGCCTGCTCGACAACGACGTGGTGTGGGCCGCCGCCGGTGACCCGCACACCGTCTTCCCGATGGAGCCCAAGTCGCTCGTCGCGCACGCCGGCGGCACCCTGGTGGACGTCCGCGAGCAGCAGGTGTGACCCCGCTGGTCACCGCGGCCGTCCTGGCGGCCGCGGTCACCCACGCCGGCTGGAACGCCATCGCCCACCGCATCACGGACAAGCTGGTCGGGTTCGCCCTGATATCCGGCGGCGGGGCCCTGATCGGCCTGCTCCTGGTGCCGTTCACGGCGGTGCCCGCGGCCGCCGCCTGGCCGTACCTGCTCGGCTCCGCCGCCATCCACATCGCGTACTACGCCCTGCTCATGCGGTCCTTCCGGCTCGGCGACTTCGGGCAGGCCTACCCCATCGCCCGCGGCAGCGCGCCGCTCGTCGTCACCGTGCTGGCCGCCGTCTTCGCCGACGAGGTGCCGGACGGCTGGGCCGCCGCGGGCATCGCGCTGTCCTGCGCCGGGCTGACCGGCGTCGCGCTGTGGGGGCTGCGCGGGCGGCGCCCGGACTGGGCCGCGATCGGGGCCGCGCTGGCGACCGGCCTGACCATCGCCGCGTACACGCTGGTCGACGGGCTCGGCGTGCGCGCCTCCGGCTCCTCGCTCGGGTACATCGCCTGGCTGATGCTGGTCCAGGGGACGGTCATCCCGGCGTACGCCCTGTACCGCTGGCGGGGCGCGTTCCTCGCCACCGTGCGCCCCTTCGCCGGGCTCGGGCTGCTCGGCGCGCTGATGTCCGTCGCCGCGTACGCGCTCGTCCTGTGGGCGCAGACCCGCGCGGAGCTGGCGCCCATCGCCGCCCTGCGGGAGTCGTCGATCATCGTGGGCGCGGCGATCGGGGCGGTGGTCTTCAAGGAGCGGTTCGGCGTGCCGCGGATCATGGCGGCCGGGCTGCTGGTGGCCGGGATCTCCCTGATGCTGCGCGCGGGCTGAGCCCGGACCGCGGCTCCCGGCTGATCGGAGGCCCCGAATGGATGCGTCCGTACGCCATCTGGCGCACCCTGGAATCAGGTCTTCCGGAGGTGATCGTCATGATGCACACCGCAGTGGGATGGCACGTCGAGCTCGAATTCAAGGAGGACACCCAGCACACGGAGGCCGCCGCACTGGTGCGTCTGCCGGACGGTACCGAGGTACGGTCCCATGGCCACGCCAGCAGGCACCACACCGACGCGAATCAGCCCAGGGTCGGCGAGGAGATCGCCGGGGCCCGGGCGCTCAACGAACTCGCCATGCAGCTGCTGACCAAGGCGCACGACGAGATCGACTCGGCGTCGGGGCGGACCTCGCACGCCATCCACGTATGAATCCGTGACATGTCATGGGCCGGTGAGGGCGGTGCGGACCGCCCTCACCAGTGACTGGGCCCGCGGATCCGCCGTGACGCTCTTGCGGAAACCGTTCGTCACATAGCCGAAGGCGATCCCCGACTCGGGGTCGGCGAAACCGAGCGAGCCGCCGCGGCCCGGGTGGCCGAAGGAGCCCGGGGACAGCAGCGGGGACGCGCTGCCGTGCAGCATGTAGCCGAGGCCGAAGCGGGTGCCGACGACCAGGACCCGGTCCGGCCCGGCGGACCGCTCGCCGCGCGCCAGCTCCACCGTCTCCGGCTCGAACAGCCGGATGCCGCCGTCCACGTCGCCGATCAGGGACGCGTAGAAGCGGGCCAGGCCGTCCGCGGTGGCGATCCCGTTCGAGGCGGGCAGGGCGGCCGCGCGGTAGACCGGGTCGTTCTCGTCGGGCTGCGGGGTGATCGCCGCGAACGCGCGGCGGGTCAGCGAGTCCGGGTCGGCGTACGCGTCGGAGACCGCGCGCTTCGGGCGGGTCCGCAGGGTGCCCGCCGTCTCCGTGACCGCCACCTGGCCGACCCGCCCCACTCGCGCGGCCTCGGCCTGCGGCAGCCCCAGCCAGAAGTCCGCGCCGACCGGGCCGGTGATCTCGTCCGCGATCCACGCGCCGATCGGCCGGCCGGTGACCCGGCGCACCAGCTCGGCGGTGAGCCAGCTGTACGTCTGCGCGTGGTAGCCGTGGTCCGTGCCCGGCTCCCACACCGGTGCCTGCGCCGCGACCGCCTCCGCGCCGAGCACGGGGTCGGCGGCCTCCGCGACCGTCAGCGGCCGGTCCAGCACCGGCACGCCCGCGCGGTGCGCGAGCAGATGCCGTACGAGGGTGTGCTCCTTGCCCGCCGCCTTGTACTCCGGCCACCACTCGCCGACCGGCGCGTCCAGGTCCAGCTCGCCGCGCTGGTGCAGCAGCAGGAGTACGGCTGCGGCGACGCCCTTGGTGGCGGAGCGGACGATCTGCGCGGTGCCGGACCGCCAGGGCTCGGTGCCGTCGACGTCCCGCGTGCCGCCCCACAGGTCGACGACCTTGTGCCCGTCCCGGTAGACGGTGACGGCGGCGCCCCGGTCGCCCAGCGTCTCGAAGTTCCGTACGAACGCGTCCCTGACCGGCTCGAACCCCTCCGCTACCGTGCCGTTCACATCCACGTCCGTCACGTCCGTACTCCGTTCCGGTGACTCACCTGCGACAGTGGGTGCAACGCGAACGTGCGGCCTGCGATTCCTCGCCGTCGGCGCCTTCCGGCTAGCCGAGCAGAATCGTGACGTCGATGTTGCCCCGGGTGGCGTTCGAGTACGGGCAGACCTCGTGCGCCGCGTCCACCAGCTTCGACGCGATGTCCGCGTCGAGGACCGGCAGGGAGACGCTGAGGGCGACGGCGAGGCCGTAGCCGCGCTGCCGGTTGGGGCCGATGCCGACCTTCGCGGCGACCGTGGAGCCGCTCAGGTCGTAGCCCTCCCGCCGGCCGACGAGGACCAGCGCGCTGTGGAAGCAGGAGCTGTAGCCGGCCGCAAACAACTGCTCCGGGTTGGTGCCGTTGCCGTCGCCGCCCAGCTCGGGCGGCATCGCGACCCTGAGGTCGATGTGGCCGTCCTGGCTGGTCACATAGCCGTCCCGGCCGCCGTGCGCGGTGGCCTCGGCGACGTACATGATCTTCGTCGGGCGGGCGTCGACGGTGGTGTCTTCGAACACGGCGGGACCTCCCCCAGGGCGGCACGGAAGCGACCCGTGCAGTTGCATCGTGCACAAGGTACCGATGAGTAGGTTTCTGGTCCGGGCCAGGGGGTGGCAACCGCGGGTAACACGTGTGGCCGGTCAGGGGGCGGCCGGGGGGGCGGTCACACGGCCGGGCGTACCGCGTAGTCGGCGAGGGACGGCTCCAGGGCGGCGAAGGCCGTGCGGGCCTGGTCGGTGACGATCCGGGCGATCTCGTCGTTGTCGCGGCCGTCCAGCGTCAGCCGCAGCGTCTCCTCGAACAGCAGCCGGTGGACGCCGCCCAGCAGCGTCGCGGCCACGCGGGGCCGGATGTCGTCCGGGGGCACACCGGTCTCCTCGGCGAGGGCGCGGGCGAGAGCCTTCTCGCGGGCGTCGTGGAACTCGCGCAGCCGGGCGACCAGGGCGGGGCTGTCGGTGATCATCCGGGCGAAGGGCAGGCCGGAGAAGCCGATCACCGGGTCGTGTTCGGCCGCGGCGGCGAGGAAGGCGCGGCGGAGCGCGGCCAGCGCGGACTCGCCGGGGGCGCGGTCCCGGACGGTGGCGGCCGGCATTCCGACGAAGACGTCGGCCATGTCGAGGGCCAGGTCCTCCTTGCGCGGGAAGTAGTTGGTGACGGTCATCTTCGCCACCTGGGCGGCGGCGGCCACGTCCGCGATCGTCACCTTGTCGAAGCCCCGCTCCAGGAAGAGGCGGGTGGCCTCGTGCGAGATCTTCTCCCTGGTCCGGCGCTTCTTCAGGGCCCTGAGGCCGGCCGTCGGTCCGGTTGTCGGTTCGCTCACGCGTCCAGTCTATCTAGGTACAGCCTAAAAATATGCTTGACACAATTCTAGGTCCGACCTAAGTTTGTGCGCTCACGACGAAAGGAACCCATGACCGCTGAGACCTCCTTCGACACCGGTGCCGAGTTCGACCGGCAGGTACGCAACCTCATCGACCTCGGCTATCCGTCCCTGTCCGGGCTCGACCCGGCGCGTTTCGAGGAGATGTGCGCCCCGCTGCGCGCGGCGGCGTCCGGGGCCCTGTCCGACCCGGTGGAGACCGGGCGGGTGCCGTTCCTGCTGGTGGTCGACCGGGAGACCGCGCCGGTCGAGCGGACCATGCCGCTCACCACGCTGCGCGGCGGGAAGAAGCCCGGTTTCGTCGACCGCAGCTTCGAGCCGGGCGCGCTGGAGCGGTTCGTCGCCGTACCCTCGGCCGCGCTGCCCGGTCACCGCGTCCACCTGGTGTTCGACGTCGAGCGCGGCGAGGAGTTCTGCGGGGCCGTGCCGAAGGACGCCATGGAGGCCATCGCCGGGCGCGGACGGACGCTGCTCACCATCGAGGAGGGGATCGCCCTGATCACGCACTTCCCCCAGGTCCTCGTGAAGAACAAGTGCTTCTCGCTCGGCGGCTCCCGCTCCGGCGACCGCCGGGTCCCGGCGATCTGGATCAGTCAGCGGACGCCCAAGCTGGGCTGGTGCTGGGAGGGCAACCCGCACACCTGGCTGGGGATGGCGTCGGCGGGCCGACGGGCCGGCGCCGACGGGTGACCCGTTCAGCGGGCGCGGTCCGCCGCCTCCTCCGCGCGCAGCGCGATCCGCCACAGCTCCTCGCGCAGGCGGGCGACGTCCGCCGGGCCGAGCCCCGTCGCCGTGAGGAGGGCGCCGGGTACACGCGCCGCGCGCTCCCGCAGTTCCTCCGCGCGCCCCGTGCACGCGACGAGCACCGAGCGCTCGTCGTGCGGGGCGCGCTCCCGGCGTACGAGACCGGCGCCCTCCAGCCGCTTCAGCAACGGAGACACCGTGCCGTAGTCCAGTCGCAGTGCGCCCGCCAGCTGCTTCACCGTCGTCTCGCCGCGCTCCCAGAGGACCAGCAGCACCAGGTACTGGGGGTAGGTGAGGCCCAGCTCGTCGAGGAGCGGGCGGTACGCGGCCGTCACCGCGCGCTGGGCGGCGTACAGCGCGAAGCACAGCTGCTGGTCGAGGAGCGGCGGCCCGGCGGCCTCCACCGCCCCCTCGACTTCCTCGTCGTTCTGGCGCGTCACGCGCCCATTGTCACGGACCGCGGGTCGAAGCCGAACGGCAGCTCCAGCCGGTGGGCGCGCATCAGGGCGTCGTCGGACAGCAGTTCGCCGGTCGGGCCGTCCGCCGCGATGACGCCCTCGCTGAGGATCAGGGAGCGCGGGCACAGCTCCAGCGCGTACGGCAGATCGTGGGTGACCATCAGCACGGTCACGTCCAGGGAGCGCAGGATGTCGGCGAGCTCCCGGCGGGACGCGGGGTCCAGATTGGACGACGGCTCGTCCAGGACGAGGATCTCCGGCTCCATCGCCAGCACGGTCGCGACGGCCACCCGGCGCCGCTGCCCGAACGACAGGTGATGCGGCGGGCGGTCCTTGAACGCGGCCATGCCGACCTGCTCCAGCGCGCGGTCCACCCGCGCCTCCAGCTCCGCCCCCTTCAGCCCGGCCGCCGCCGGCCCGAACGCCACGTCCTCACGGACCGTCGGCATGAACAGCTGGTCGTCGGGGTCCTGGAAGACGATGCCGACCTTGCGCCGGATCTCCGCCATGTGCCGCTTGCCCACCGGCAGCCCGGCGACCGTCACGGTGCCCGCCCCGCCGGTCAGGATGCCGTTGAGGTGCAGGACGAGCGTCGTCTTGCCGGCGCCGTTCGGGCCGAGCAGCGCGACCCGCTGGCCCCGCTCGATGGAGAAGTCGACGCCGAACAGGGCCTGGTGCCCGTCGGGGTAGGCGAAGGCGAGGCCGGAGACCTCCAGAGAAGCTGTCACAGCATCCATCCCAGCAGACAGACGACGAGCGCGGCACACGGCAGGGTGAGGGCGTACGACCACTGCGCGCGGGAGGCGGTCACCTCGTCGATGACGGGCATGGCACCCGCGTACCCCCGGCTCACCATTGCCAGGTGCACGCGTTCCCCGCGCTCGTAGGAGCGGATGAACAGGGCGCCGGCGGACTTGGCGAGCACCCCCCAGTGCCTGAGGCCGCGCGCCTCGAAGCCGCGTGACTCCCGCGCGATGCGCATGCGCCGCATCTCGTCGGTGATGACATCGCCGTAGCGGATCATGAAGGAGGCGATCTGCACGAGCAGCGGCGGCAGTTTCAGCCGCTGGAGCCCGAGCAGCAGTTCGCGCAGTTCGGTGGTGGCGGCCAGCAGGACGGACGCGGCGACGCCGAGGGTGCCCTTGGCGAGCACGTTCCAGGCGCCCCACAGCCCGCTGACGCTCAGCGAGAGGCCGAGCACGTCGACCCGCTCGCCCTCCGCCACGAACGGCATCAGGACCGCGAACGCGACGAACGGGACCTCGATCAGCAGCCGCTTGAGCAGGAAACCGGCGGGCACGCGCGCGTGGTACGCGACGACGGCCAGCAGCGTCGCGTAGACCGCGAACGCCCACATCGCCTCGCGCGGGGTGGAGACCACCACCAGCACGAACGCGAAGACGGCGGCGAGTTTGGTGTGCGGCGGCAGCCCGTGCACGGGGGAGTGCCCGTGCCGGTAGAGCCGGTGTGCGTGCCCTGCGCCCATGACGTCAGACGTTCTCGACCGTGGTGGACGACGGCGACGTCCCGGCGCCGCGCCGGCGGCGCACCGCCCAGAACACCGCGCTGCCCGCCACGACGGTCACGCCCACGCCGATCGCACCCGCGAGGCCGCCGGAGAGCCGGGCGTCGTCGACGGCCTTGACGCCGTAGTCGGCCAGCGGCGAGCCGGCGGCAGCGTGCTCCCGCGCCTTCTCGTCGATGCCGTGGTCGGCGGCGACCTTCTCCAGGCCGTCGGGGTCCGCGGAGGCGTAGAAGCTGACGAACCCGGCGAGCACCAGGGAGGCGGCGAGGCCGCCGAGCCACACCTTGCGGTGCGAGGCGCGGGCCGGGGCGGCGGCCTCCGGCGCGGGCGCGTCGACCAGCTCGCCGCCGACCCGCAGCTTCAGCGGATTGCGCAGGTCCCGGGCGCCGTACACGAGGTCGGGCCGTACGGCGATTACGGCGCCGACGGTCAGCGCGGTGATCGCGGCCTCGCCGATGCCGATCAGGACGTGCACGCCGACCATGGCCGTGGCGACCTTGCCGATGGAGACGTCCGTGGTGCCGCCGATCCAGTACAGGAGGGTGAAGGCCAGCGCCGCGGCGGGCACGGAGAGCAGCGAGGCGGCGAAGGAGGCGGCCGTGACGGAGCGGCGGGTGCGGGGCAGCACCTTCACCAGGCCGCGGAAGACGGCGTAGGCGACGACGACCGTGACCACCGCCATGTCGGTGATGTTCACGCCGAGCGCGGTGAGGCCGCCGTCGGCGAAGAGGATGCCCTGCATGAGCAGCACGACGGATATGCAGAGCACACCGGTGTAGGGGCCGACGAGTATCGCGGCGAGCGCCCCGCCGAGGAGGTGCCCGCTGGTTCCCGCGGCGACCGGGAAGTTCAGCATCTGGACGGCGAAGACGAACGCCGCCACGAGGCCCGCGAGCGGCGCGGTGCGCTCGTCGAGCTCGCGGCGCGCGCCGCGCAGGCTCACGGCGACGGCGCCTGCGGCGACGACTCCGGTGGCCACGGAGGTGGGGGCGTTGATGAATCCGTCGGGTACATGCACCGTCCGATGATGTGGCTTGATGCGAACGGTTTGCAAGAGCGAGCGGATTTCGCCATGAGGTGTAAGGCGGAAAGTATGGGACATTGGAGTGGAAGCGGATCCACAGTTTCCGCCTAGGTCACTCAGCGTTAGGGGCCGTTCCGATGTCCGTAGTCGAACAGTACGCGCGAGCCCACATCGTCACGGACGCGGACGTCCGGACGACCGACGACCGGGAAGCGGTTCCGGTCATCCTCCGGTACGACCCCGACAGCGACCCCCGCGCGGTCCGCGTCGGTCTGCCCGGCGCCCACGAGTGGACCTTCTCCCGCGCGCTCCTCGAACAGGGACTGCGCGCGCCGGCCGGGTCCGGCAGCGTCCGGGTGTGGCCGTGCGGCCGGGTGCAGGCCGTGGTGGAGTTCCACGACCCGCAGGGCAGCGTCTCCGTCGTGCAGTTCGACTCCAAGGCGCTGATCCGCTTCCTGCGCCGCACCTATCTGGCGGCCTCCATGGAGACCGCCCGCACCGCGCCGTCGGCCCGCTGATCAGCCGCCGAGCTTCAGCAGCGCCGCCACGATCGGCCCCGCCGTCTCCCCGCCGTGCCCGGCGGCCTGGACGACACCCGCGGCCGCCAGATCGTTCCGGTACGCCGTGAACCAGCCGTTGGGCTTCTTCTGGCCGTCGACCTCGGCCGAGCCGGTCTTCGCCCCGGTGTCACCGCCGACCCCGGCCATCGCCTCGGCCGCCGTGCCGTACGCCGCCGTGTAGGACATCAGGTCCCGCAGCTGCGCCAGCGTCGAGCCGGACATCGTGCGCGAGGCCTTGGCGACGGCCCGCCCGTCCACCGACGGGGCCACCAGATACGGCTGACGGAACACGCCCGACTTCACCGTGGCCGACACCGACGCCATGTTCAGCGGGTTCATCCGCACCCCGGCCTGACCGATCAGCGCCGCCCCCATCTGCGCCTTCGACTGCACCGGCACCGAGCCGTCGAAGGTGGGCACGCCGACCGCCCAGTTGTCCAGCGACAGACCGAACACCTGCTGGGCCTGCTTGGTCAGATCGTCGTCCGCGAGCTCCGGGGCCTGGCTGATGAACGCCGTGTTGCAGGACCGCGCGAAGCTCGCCTTGAACGTGCCGCCCTTGATCTCGAACTTGTCGTCGTTCTGGAACTTCCAGCCGCCGTAGGTGTAGTACTTCGGGCACGGATGCGCCTTGTCGGCGGAGGCCAGCCCCTTCTCGATCAGCATCGAGGAAGTGATGACCTTCATCGTGGAGCCGGGCGCCAGCGAGCCCTGGAAGGCGGTGTTGAAGTTCGGCGAGGAGTTCGCCACGGCCAGGATCTCGCCGGTCGACGGCTTCAGGACCACCACCGAGGCGCGCGACCTGGCGGCGACCTGCTTCTCCGCGGCCGCCTGGAACCGCGGGCTGAGCGTCGTCCTCACCGTGCCGGGCGTGCCCTCGCTCAGCTCCACCAGCGTCTTGTCGGACAGCTTCTTCGCCTCGGACGCCTTGCCGCGGACCACCCGCAGCTCGACGCCCGCCGTGCCGCCCGCCGTCTTGCCGTACTTCTCGCGCAGCCCGTCGAGGACCGGCCGCAGCGAGGGGTACTTCTTCGTGGTCAGCTCGCCGCCGTCCCGGTCGAGGGCCCTCACCGGCGGGGTGCCGGCCTCACCGGTGACGAGCTTGTCGCCCTCGCGCAGATCGGGGTGGACGACGGCGGGCGTCCAGTCGACCAGCGGCTCCCCGTCCGAGGCGCGGCGCACCACGGTCAGCGTGCTGCCGTACGTCAGCGGCTTGCTGACGCCCTTGTGGGTCACCGTGCCCTTCACGGTGAACGGCACCTTGTCACCGGCGCGGGTGCCGGGGGTGAGGGTGACGTCCTCGACGTGGGCGGTCTTGGTGTAGCCGGTGAGCAGGGCGGTGGCGGCCGCGCCGTCGTCCGTGGCGGCGGCGGCCTCCCGGACCTCCCCCCGCTGCCAGGCGGTGAGGAAGCGCTGGGCCGCGGTGGTGACCTCGGTCGCGGACAGCGGGCCGGTCCGTACGGACTTCGTCTTCGGGCCCGAGGTCGAGGCCGCCGTACCGTTCTCGGCCGCGGCGCCGCCGCTCAGCAACGCGTAGGCGCCGATCCCGGCGCCGCCGACGACCGCGGCGATCACCCCGCCGATGACGACGGGTCTCGTCTTCCGTCGCTCGGCGACGTGCCTTCTGTTGCCCACTGCTCTTCCGATCCTCCGCGGCGTCCCCGGACTCTCCGGAGTGCCGGCACCCTCATGGCCTCTACGGCCCCACAGCCTTCACCGTCTGCAACGACGACACCACACTAGAGTCCCCTCCGGCGGGCGTGAGATCAGCCACCCGCCCGTACCCGGGCGCCGTCAGCCGCCCGCGAGGAGTACCGCCGCCACGATCGGCCCCGCCGACTCGCCGCCGCGGCCGCCCTGCTGGGCCATCGCCGCCGCCGCGATGTCGTCGCGGTAGCCGGTGAACCAGCTGTTGGCCTTGTCCTGGTTGTCCACCTCGGCGGACCCCGTCTTCGCGCCGATGGCGCCGCCCAGCTTCGACATCACGGGAGCCGCGGTGCCGCTGGTGGCGGTGCGGTTCATCATCGCCCGCAGCTGCTCGGCCGTGCCCGACGGCAGCCCCCGCGCGGTGGCCAGTTCCCGGTCGTCGAGGCTCTGCGGCACGATCACCGGCTGGCGGAACACCCCGGACTTCACGGTGGCCGTCACCGACGCCATGTTCAGCGGGCTCAACTGGACCTGGCCCTGGCCGATCAGACCGGCCGCGGTGTCCGGGCCGCCGGCGGCGGGGACCGAGCCGTCGAAGGAGGGCACGCCGACCTCCCAGGTGCGGCCGATGCCGAAGCGGTCCTCGGCCTCCCGGGTCAGGGAGTCGACCCGCACCTCGTCGGCGAACTTGATGAAGGCCGTGTTGCAGGAGACGGCGAAGCTGTCGGAGAGGGTGGCGTTCTCGTTGGGGGCGAGGCCCGGCAGGTTGCCGAAGGTCTGGCTCTCCGAGACCGCCGAATCGGGGCAGGGTGCCGGACCGTTCATGCTGGTCAGCCCGCTGTCGATCAGCATGGCCGCGCTGACGATCTTCATCGTGGAGCCGGGTGCCACCTGCCCGAGGAACGCCGCGTTCCAGCCGTCCGAGCGGTTGTTGGCGACCGCCAGCACCTCCCCGGTGCTCGGCTTCACGGCGACCACGGACGACTCCGCGTACTGCTCCACCGCTCGCTCGGCGGCGGCCTGCGCGCTCGCGCTGAGCGTCGTCGGCAGCTTGCCCGCCTTGCCCTCGGCGAGGGTCAGCAGCGAGGTGTCGGCGGCGCCGGACCCCTCGGCGTGCCGGACCACCAGCTCGACGCCCGGGGTGCCGCCGGCCTTGTCGCCGTACCGCTTGCGCAGCTCGTCGAGGATGGGGGCGAGGGAGGGGTACCTCTCCGGGGTCAGTACCGCGCCGTCGCGGTCGACCGCCTCGATGGGCGGGCTCGCCGACTCCTCCGTGACGAGCGTGTCGCCGTCCTTCAGCCGGGGATGGACGACGGACGGCTCCCAGTCGACCAGCGCCCGGCCCGTGGTGACCCCGCGGACGACGCTGAGCCGGCTGTCGTACGCCAGCGGCTTCTTCTTCCCCTCGTACGACACCGTCGCCTTCACCGAGAACGGCACCGTGGTGCCCTGGGCGGCGCCCGGCGTGATCCGCACGTCGGTGATGTGCGCGTCCTCGCCGAAGGCCGTCAGCAGCGGCCCGGCCGCCTCGGCGTCGTTGGTGTACGACGCCGCGGTCGGACCCTGGCCCTTCTCCCACGCGGCGAAGAACTTCCGCATGGTCTCCTCGACCTCGTCGCCGCTCGGCGGACCGCTCTTCACGGTCCCGGTCCCGCCGCCCCCGCCGCCGTCACCGTTCAGCGCGGACACGATGTTGAACGCCCCGTACCCGGCGCCCCCGACCATCGCGGCGAACACCGCGCCGACGATGGCCCCCTTGACCCCCTTGCGCATTGCGCGTTCCCCTCCCCGTTGTGGTCACCCGCACTGTAAGTGCGAGGTGTGACAACAGGGATGGATGTTTTTCCGATCGTTAGCTGCCGCTACACCCAGGTATCCAGCCACATCCGTGAACGCCAGTCGTCGATCGGAATCGCCTGGCCGGTGTAGATCGGCCAGAAGTAGATGAAGTTCCACGCGATCAGCAGCACCAGCACGCCCGCGCCCGTCGCCCCCGCCACCCGGCGGGTGTCGTTCGCGCCGGGCGGGCCGACCAGTGCGCCGACCAGCATCGCCACCGCCAGGCACAGGAACGGCACGAACACGACGGCGTAGAAGAAGAAGATCGTCCGCTCCTGGTACAGGAACCAGGGCAGGTAACCGGCGACGACGGCGCAGGCGATCGCGCCCGCGCGCCAGTCGCGGCGGAAGAACCAGCGCCACAGCACGTACAGCAGCGCGAAACAGGCCACCCACCACAGCATCGGCGTGCCCAGCGCCAGCACCTCGCGGGCGCACTTCTCGCCCGCGTCCGCGGGACAGCCGTCCGTGCCGGGTGCCGGGGACTCGTAGAAGTACGACACCGGGCGCCCGTCGACGATCCAGCTCCACGGATTCGACTGGTACGTGTGCGGCGACGACAGGCCGACGTGGAACTCGTACACCTGGGTCTCGTAGTGCCACAGGCTGCGCCACCAGTCCGGGAACAGCCACGACCAGCTGCTGTCCTTGCCGTCGGTCGCGGCCCAGTCGCGGTAGTAGCCGCCGCTGCCGTCGCTCGGGGAGAGGATCCAGCCGGTCCAGCTCGCGAGGTACGTGACGAGCGCGACCGGCACCGTCGACAGGAACGCCCAGCCCAGATCCCGCCGGATCACCGCCTGGTACGGCTGCCGCGCGCCCGCCACCCGGCGGGACGCCACGTCCCACAGGACCGTCATCAGGCCGAACGCGGCCAGGATGTACAGGCCGTTCCACTTGACGCCGAACGCCAGTCCCAGCATCAGACCGGCCAGCAGCCGCCACGGCCGCCATCCCAGGCGGGTGTGCTCCGCCGTGTACGCGTCCGGCCGGACCCGGCCGTCGGCGTCCGCCGGGAGTGCGGCGGCCAGCTTCGCGCGCGCCTTGTCACGGTCCACCACCAGGCAGCCGAACGCGGCCAGCACGAAGAACATCAGCACGCCGTCGAGCAGCGCGGTACGGCTCATCACGAAGTGCAGCCCGTCCACCGCCAGCAGCGCGCCGGCCAGGCAGCCGAGGAAGGTGGAGCGGAACAGCCGGCGGCCGATCCGGCACAGCAGCAGCACCGACAGGGTGCCGAGCAGCGCCGTCATGAACCGCCAGCCGAACGGGTCGAACCCGAAGATCAGCTCGCCGAGCCCGATGACGTACTTGCCGACCGGCGGATGCACCACATAGGCCGCGTCGGACGGGATGGGGACATGACCGCCCGACGACAGGACCAGATCGTTGACGTTCTTGTCCCAGTTGACCTCGAAACCGCGGTGGACGAGCGCCCACGCGTCCTTGGCGTAGTACGTCTCGTCGAATATCACCGCCTTCGGGCTGCCCAGGTTCCAGAACCGCAGCACACCCGCGAACAGCGTCACCAGCAGCGGCCCGAGCCAGCCCGACCAGCGCACCAGCCACCGGGCGAGCCCGTGCGGCACCCCGAGCGCCGCCCACAGCCGCGGGCTCGGCTCGGCGTACGGCGGCACCAGCCGGTCGCGGACGTCACCGCGGGTTCCCGCGCGGTAGCCGAAACGGCGCAGCCGCCGCTGCCACGACGGCTGCGCGTCGAGGGCTGCCTGGTCCTGCCGGGTGTCCGTGGAGGACGCGGTACTGGTCACCGCGCCATCGTAGGGAACCGTGCTGTGTGAGTCCCGTGCATGGCCCCTGCGAGGATGGAACCGTGACAGACACTCCCGGAACCCTGGTCCTCGCCGGCACTCCCATCGGCGACATCTCCGACGCCCCGCCCCGGCTCGCCGAGGAGCTGGCCGGGGCCGACGTGGTCGCCGCGGAGGACACCCGCCGGCTGCGCCGCCTCACCCAGGCGCTCGGCGTGACCCCCAAGGGGCGTGTCGTGTCGTACTTCGAGGGCAACGAGTCCGCCCGTACGCCCGAACTCGTCGAGGCCCTGCTCGGCGGCGCGCGCGTGCTGCTCGTCACGGACGCGGGCATGCCGTCGGTGTCCGACCCCGGGTACCGGCTGGTCGCGGCGGCCGTCGAGCAGGACATCCGGGTGACCGCCGTGCCGGGGCCGTCCGCGGTGCTGACCGCGCTCGCGCTGTCCGGGCTGCCGGTGGACCGCTTCTGCTTCGAGGGGTTCCTGCCGCGCAAGGCCGGCGAACGGCTGGGCCGGCTGCGCGAGGTCGCCGAGGAGAGGCGCACCCTCGTCTACTTCGAGGCCCCGCACCGGCTCGACGACACCCTCGCCGCGATGGCCGAGGTGTTCGGCGGCGAGCGGCGGGCCGCCGTCTGCCGCGAACTGACCAAGACCTACGAGGAGGTCCGGCGCGGTCCGCTGGCCGAGCTGGCGGCGTGGGCGGCGGAGGGCGTCCGCGGGGAGATCACCGTCGTCGTCGAGGGCGCGCCGGAGGCCGCGCCGCAGGAGCTGGACGCGGCGGAGCTCGTGCGCCGGGTGCGGGTGCGTGAGGAGGCGGGGGAGCGGCGCAAGGAGGCGATCGCGGCGGTGGCCGTGGAGGCGGGCGTGCCGAAGCGGGTGGTCTTCGACGCGGTGGTCGCCGACAAGCGGTCGTCCGCGGGCTGACGGGGGTTCTCGCCCGTGCGGTGGCGCCGCATATCGGACAGCGCCTCGCGCCCCTGAGTCTGTTTCTCATCCGCCGGTAAAGCAGTCCGGGCGTTTCTGCAAGAGGGCGTCAAAACCCCTTCAACAGTGGACAGTTGGCGTGCTTTCGGCACTGTACGGGAGTCCACTGGAGGCGGGGCAGGAGCTGTCCCCACTCCAGCGGACACCGGGAGCTGGCATGAGCGAGCCGACCGCCGTCGTTCACGAGTCGTACTCCTTCGCCTGCATGCGCTGCGGGCACGCGTGGGAGCAGTCGTACGAGATAGAGCACCACGTCGACGCCGAGGGCCGGGAGTTCGTCCTGTACGTGGCGGACGGGCGGGTCGTGCCGTCGCCGCTGCGGCGGCCCGAGTGCCGCAACTGTGAGGGGCACGTCGTCCGGATCATGCGGGCCGGCCAGGTGTCGTCGGCGCTCAGCGCGCTGCACCCGCCCCTCCAGCGCCGGGCCGGCTGAGGTCCGCGCCTTTCGTAGGATCGGGGCATGTCCTCCCACGACGAAGCCCCGCCGATGCCCGAGCCCCTCCGGGTGCCGGTCGCCGACTCCCACACCCACCTCGACATGCAGTCCGGCACGGTCGCCGAGGCGCTGCTGACGGCCGAGTCCGTGGGCGTCACGACCCTGGTGCAGGTCGGCTGTGACGTGCGCGGCTCGCAGTGGGCGGCCGAGACCGCCGCCGCGTACCAGAACGTGCACGCCGCCGTCGCCCTGCACCCCAACGAGGCCCCGCGGATCGTGCACGGCGACCCCGACGGCTGGTCCCGGCAGGGCGCGCGCGAGCCCGGCGGGCAGGCGGGGCTCGACGCGGCCCTGGCCGAGATCGACCGGCTGGCCGCGCTGCCCCAGGTGAAGGGCGTCGGGGAGACCGGCCTCGACTATTTCCGCACCGGGCCCGAGGGCAAGGAGGCGCAGGAGACGTCCTTCCGCGCCCACATAGAGATCGCCAAGCGGCACGGCAAGGCGCTGGTCATCCACGACCGCGAGGCCCACGCGGACGTCCTGCGCATCCTGAAGGAGGAGGGCGCGCCGGAGCGCACGGTGTTCCACTGCTACTCCGGGGATGCCGAGATGGCCGAGATCTGCGCCCGCGCCGGCTACTTCATGTCCTTCGCCGGCAACGTCACCTTCAAGAACGCCCAGAATCTCCGCGACGCGGTGGCGGTGGCCCCGCCGGAGCTGCTGCTGGTGGAGACCGACGCGCCCTTCCTGACGCCGGCGCCGTACCGCGGACGGCCCAACGCGCCCTACCTCATCCCGATCACCGTGCGCGCGATGGCCGCCGTGCGCGGCATCGACGAGGACGCGATGGCGACGGCCGTCGCGGCGAACACGGCACGCGCCTTCGGCTACTGATCGCCACACTCCGTAGTCGCGTCGCTTTGGAGAGTGACGAACGCTCCGCTAGGTTCTGGGGGCCCGATCGGACCCCCGGGCCCCCTCTTCGGACCCTCTGGCCTCCTGGAGTGTGTCGGCGTGAGCAGTTCGCAGTACGCGCGGTACGGGTACGGCCCCGATCACGGGGCGTACGACACGGACACCCGCATCGATCCGCACACCGCGGAGACCCTGACGTACGGGGTGGTGTCTCCCGCGCAGGCGCCCGGGACGCGCACCACGGTGAACCGGCGGGCCGCGCGCCGGCGCAAGCCGCGCTACGCCGAGCGGCCGGACGGCTCCATGCGCCGACTGCTCCCGCAGGCGCTGGTCGTCGCCTTCCTCGCCGGCGGCACCACCGCCTTCGTCGCCGAGGACAAGGCGGTCGAGCTGAGCGTCGACGGCAGACCGCGCGCCCTGCACACCTTCGCCGACGACGTCACCGAACTCCTCGCCGACCAGGGCGTCGAACTGGGCGCGCACGACATGGTCGAGCCCGCCCCCGGCACCCCCCTCACCAGCGGCGACGAGGTGACGGTGAGCTACGGACGCCCTGTGCGGCTCACCCTCGACGGACACCGGCGCGAGGTGTGGACGACGGCGCGCACGGTGGAAGGGGCGCTCAGACAATGGGGGGTGCGCGCGGAGGGCGCGTACCTCTCCACCGCACGCTCCCGGCGCATCGGCCGGGCCGGCCTCACCCTGGACGTCCGCACCGAGCGCTCCGTCACGATCATGGCCGACGGCCGCTCCCGCACCGTCCGCACCAACGCGGCGACCGTCCGCGAGGCCGTCGAACAGGCCGGCATCACCCTGCGCGGCGAGGACACCACCTCCGTCCCGCCCGACAGCTTCCCGCGCGACGGGCAGACGGTCACCGTCCTGCGGATCACCGGCGGCAAGGAGGTCCGCGAGGAGCAGATCCCGTTCCGGGTGCGGCGCGTCCAGGACCCCACGGTGTTCCGGGGCACGGAGGTCGTCGAGCAGGCCGGGCTGCCCGGGCTGCGCCGGGTCACCTACTCCCTGCGCACCGTCAACGGGGTCCGGCAGAAGCCGCGCCGACTGCGCAGCGAGCTGGTGCGCGAACCGCGGGCGCAGGTGGTGAAGGTCGGCACGAGGCCGCTGCCGATGTCCGTGCGGGGCGCCGACCACCTGAACTGGCGGGGACTCGCGGAGTGCGAGTCGGGCGGGCGGCCCGACGCCGTCGACCCCTCCGGGACGTACGGCGGCCTGTACCAGTTCGACACCACCACCTGGCACGACCTCGGCGGCTCCGGCCGCCCGCAGGACGCCCCGGCGGAGGAGCAGACGTTCCGGGCGAAGAAGCTGTACCTGCGGCACGGGGCGAGCCCCTGGCCGCACTGCGGGGCGCGGCTGAACGGCTGAGCGGGGCCGCCACGGACCGAGCCGTCCCCGCGCCCCCGTACCCTTGTGCCGTGAGCAGCCCCACCCCCGACGCCCTGCTGGGCCCCGCCGACGTCCGTGAACTGGCGGCAGCCCTCGGCGTACGCCCCACCAAGCAGCGCGGCCAGAACTTCGTGATCGACGCGAACACGGTCCGCCGTATCGTCCGCACCGCCGAGGTGCGGCCCGACGACGTGGTCGTCGAAGTCGGCCCGGGGCTCGGCTCGCTCACGCTGGCCCTGCTGGAGGTGGCCGACCGGGTAACCGCCGTGGAGATCGACGACGTGCTGGCCGCCGCGCTGCCCGCCACGATCGCCGCGCGGATGCCGGAGCGCGCCGACCGGTTCGCGCTGGTGCACTCCGACGCGATGCACGTCGGCGAGCTGCCGGGTCCCGCCCCGACCGCGCTGGTCGCGAACCTGCCGTACAACGTCGCCGTGCCGGTGCTGCTGCACATGCTCGACACGTTCCCGAGCATCGAGCGCACCCTGGTCATGGTGCAGGCGGAGGTCGCCGACCGGCTGGCCGCGGCGCCCGGCTCGAAGGTGTACGGGGTGCCCTCGGTGAAGGCCAACTGGTACGCCGAGGTGAAGCGGGCCGGTGCCATCGGCCGCAACGTGTTCTGGCCGGCGCCGAACGTGGACAGCGGCCTGGTCGCGCTCACCCGCCGCACCGAGCCGATCAAGACCGCCGCCTCCAAGCGGGAGGTGTTCGCCGTCGTCGACGCGGCGTTCGCCCAGCGGCGCAAGACCTTGCGGGCCGCGCTCGCCGGCTGGGCCGGCTCCGCGGCCGCCGCGGAGGCCGCCCTGGTCGCCGCGGGCGTCTCCCCTCAGGCGCGCGGCGAGTCGCTGACCGTCGAGGAGTTCGCCCGCATCGCCGAGAACAAGGCATCCGCCCAGACCGAGGAGCCCGTGCAGCAGTGAGCGTCACCGTCCGCGTCCCGGCCAAGGTCAACGTCCAGCTCGCGGTCGGCGCCGCCCGCCCCGACGGGTTCCACGACCTGGCGAACGTCTTCCTGGCGGTCGGCCTGTACGACGAGGTCACCGCCACCCCGTCGCCCGGCGGACTGCGCGTCACCTGCTCCGGGCCCGACGCCGACCAGGTCCCGCTCGACCGGACGAACCTGGCCGCCCGCGCGGCGGAGGCGCTGGCCGCGCGGTACGGCCGTACGCCCGACGTCCACCTGCACATCGCCAAGGACATCCCCGTCGCGGGCGGCATGGCGGGCGGCAGCGCGGACGGCGCGGCGGCACTGCTGGCGTGCGACGCGCTGTGGCAGACCGGCGCCTCCCGCCCGGAGCTGCTGGAGATCTGCGCCGAACTGGGCAGCGACGTGCCGTTCAGCATGGTCGGCGGGGCGGCGCTGGGCACGGGCCGCGGCGAGATGCTGACGGAACTGGAGGTCGGGGGCACCTTCCACTGGGTGTTCGCGCTCGCTGACGGCGGGCTGTCGACGCCGGCGGTGTTCCGGGAGTTCGACCGCCTGACGGAGGGCACCGACGTTTCCGAGCCGGTCGCCTCCCCCGAGCTCCTGACGGCCCTCGCCAAGGGCGACGCCCACGCCCTCGCCGCGACCCTCGTCAACGACCTCCAGCCCGCCGCCCTCTCCCTGCGCCCCTCCCTGGCCGACACCCTCGCCGCGGGAACCGCTGCGGGAGCCCTGGCCGCGCTGGTCTCGGGCTCGGGCCCGACGACGGCGTTCCTGTGCGAGTCGGCCGCGGCGGCGGAGAAGGTCGCGAAGACACTGAGCGCGTCCGGCACCTGCCGCTCCGTACGGGTGACGGCGGGTCCGGTGCCGGGGGCGACGATCGTCTGAGCCGCGCTCAGAGGGTGTCGATCTCCGTCAGGTCGATGTCGACGGGGTAGGGCTGGTCGACCTTCACGCGGTCGCGGTACATGCCGGTGTGGACGTAGGCCTTGGTCAGTGGGTCGAGCTCGTACACGTGGACGACCGGGCGGCCGTCCGCATCGTTCATCTCCACCCGCCAGAAGTTCCCGATCCCTGCGGCGGCGTACTTCTGCGGCTTGGTCGTGCGGTCGCGGGATGCGGAGTCGGGGGAGACCACCTCGACAGCGAGGACCACGTCGCTCGCCCGGTAACTGGTCTGGGTCGGTCCGGTGACCCCCTCTCGCCGGATCACGCAGACATCGGGCTCGGGGCCGTTGTGTTCGTCAAGAACTACTGTCATTTCCTGGCTCACCCTGTACTTGTCCGGCACGCTGCTGCGCAGGCCGAGGAGGAGCAGGTAGATCACGTTGCCGTGGAAACGGCGCTGCGGGCTCACGAAGACCAGACTCCCGTCGATCAGCTCGGTGTGCGGCGGGAGATCCGGCAGGGTGAACAGGTCGTCCACGGTGTAACCGTCCGGCGGCGGCACCGGCCACTGGACGCGGTGCTCGACGGGCTCGGCAGTCATGGTTCCTCCCATGGACGGCATCCTGGCGCCTGCCCTCCACGGTAGCCGCCGCGTCCCGATCACGTCATCACAGCGAGTGACCACCCCCTCGCGCGCCGCCCCCCACCTCCGAGGCCCTAGGCTTGAAGGCTGACCGGTCCCCCGTACGCAGGAGAGAAATGGCCGTCAACCTGGTCAATGTCGAGAACGTCAGCAAGGTGTACGGCACCCGTGCCCTGCTCGACGGCATCTCCCTCGGCGTCTCGGAAGGGGACCGCATCGGTGTCGTGGGCCGCAACGGCGACGGCAAGACGACGCTGATCCGGATGCTCGCCAAGCTGGAGGAGGCGGACTCCGGGCGGGTCACGCACTCCGGCGGGCTGCGCCTGGGCGTGCTCACGCAGCACGACTCCCTGGACCCCGAGGCGACCGTCCGGCACGAGGTCATCCGCGACCTCGCCGACCACGAGTGGGCGGGCAACGCCAAGATCCGGGACGTGCTGACCGGCCTGTTCGGCGGGCTGGACCTGCCGGGGTTCCCGCAGGGCCTGGACACGGTCATCGGGCCGCTCTCCGGCGGTGAGCGCCGCCGTATCGCGCTGGCCAAGCTGCTCATCGAGGAGCAGGACCTCATCGTCCTCGACGAGCCGACCAACCACCTGGACGTCGAGGGCATCGCCTGGCTGGCGAGGCATCTGCGCGAGCGCCGCTCCGCGCTGGTCTGCGTCACCCACGACCGCTGGTTCCTCGACCAGGTCTGCACCCGCATGTGGGACGTGCAGCGCGGCGACGTCTACGAGTACGAGGGCGGCTACTCCGACTACGTCTTCGCCCGCGCGGAGCGTGAGCGGATCGCGGCCACGGAGGAGGCCAAGCGGCAGAACCTGATCCGCAAGGAGCTGGCCTGGCTGCGCCGCGGCGCCCCCGCCCGCACGTCCAAGCCGCGCTTCCGCGTGGAGGCCGCCAACGAGCTGATCAAGGACGTGCCGCCGCCCCGGGACAGCAGCGAGCTGATGAAGTTCGCCTCCTCGCGGCTCGGGAAGACGGTGTTCGACCTGGAGGACATCACCGTCCAGGCCGGCCCCAAGGTGCTGATGAAGCACGTGACGTGGCAGCTCGGCCCCGGCGACCGCATCGCCCTGGTCGGTGTCAACGGCGCCGGCAAGACCTCCCTGCTGCGGGCGATGGCCCAGGCCGCGCGGACCGAGGGCGAGGCCCAGCCCGCCGCCGGCCGGATCAACGTGGGCAAGACGGTCAAGCTGGCCTACCTCTCGCAGGAGGTAGCCGAACTCGACCCCACCTGGCGGGTCCTGGAGGCCGTGCAGCGGGTGCGTGAGCGCGTCGACCTCGGCAAGGGCCGCGAGATGACCGCGGGTCAGCTGTGCGAGACGTTCGGGTTCGGCAAGGAGAAGCAGTGGACGCCCGTCGGCGACCTGTCCGGCGGTGAGCGGCGCCGGCTCCAGCTGCTGCGCCTCCTCATGGACGAGCCCAACGTCCTCTTCCTCGACGAGCCCACCAACGACCTCGACATCGAGACCCTGACCCAGCTGGAGGACGTCCTCGACGGCTGGCCCGGCTCGATGATCGTCATCTCCCACGACCGGTTCTTCATCGAGCGCACCACCGACCGGGTGTTCGCCCTGCTCGGCGACGGCACCCTGCGGATGCTGCCGCGCGGCATCGACGAGTACCTGGAGCGGCGGCAGCGCATGGAGGAGGCGGCCGCGGCCGCCTCGCCCGTGGCGCAGAAGCCCGCGACGACGGAGAAGAGCGCCGCCGACCAGCGCGCCGCGAAGAAGGAACTGCAGAAGATCGAGCGGCAGTTGGACAAGATCTCCGAGAAGGAGACCAAGCTGCACGCGCGGATCGCCGATAACGCCACGGACTTCGCGAAGGTGGCCGAACTCGACGCCGAACTCCGGGATCTGGCGGGGCAGCGGGAGGAGCTGGAGCTGCGCTGGCTCGAACTCGCCGAGGACGCGCAAGGGTAGTGAAGGGCGCGTGAAGGCGCGTAACGACGGCATCACGGGCCGGTCCTCCCTTGGGAACAGGGGAGGCTCCGGCCCGCTGTGCTGTCGGCGGCGGGTGATAGAAAGGGCCGTCTGAGAACCGTCTGAATACGTCTGAGAAACACGGGTGTGGCGGAAACGCAGCGCCACAGGGGCGCGGCGCCACATCGGTCACGAGGGGGAACCGCAGATGACCCAGCCGCCCAACCAGCCACCGCAGCAACCGGGCGGCTCCGGCGCGCCGCAGAGCCAGCCGCCGCAGGGCGGTTTCGGAGCTCCGCAGGACCCCCGGCAGGGCACTCCCCCGCCCCCGGCGCAGCCCCCGCAGACCCCGCCGCCCGCGCAGGGCGCCCCGCAGCCGGGCTACGGCTACCCGCAGCAGCCCGGCCCGTACGGCCAGCCCCAGCAGCCCGGCCCGTACGGCACCGCCCAGCAGCCGGGGCCGTACGGCCAGCCCGGCCCTTACGGTCAGCAGCCCGGCCCCTACGGCCAGCCCCAGCAGCCCGGACCGTACGGCCAGCCGGCCCAGCCCGGCTACGGCTACCCGCAGACCCAGTTCCCGGGCGGCCCCGGCACCCCGCCGCCCGCCGGGTCCGGCTCCCGCAACCCCTTCAAGGGCAAGCCCGCGCTGGCGATCGGCGCGGCGGTCGCGGCACTGCTGGTGATCGGCGGCACCGTGTACGCGGTCGCCGGTGGTGACGAGGGCGGCAAGAAGGAGCCGGTCGCGGGCAAGAGCGACGACGCCAAGCCCACCGCCACCGACGCCCCGGTCAACCCGGGCGACGGCAGCGGCGACGGCGGCGCCGACCCGGACAACCTCAACGAGGGCCGCAAGGCGGGCGAGTCGAAGGTGCTCTGGTACAAGGAGGCGCCCGACGCGCCCGGTTCCGGCGCCGACGCCCCCGGCATGTGGATCACCGACAAGACGGCGGTGAAGGCGGCGTACCAGCAGGTCTTCGCGTACAACGTGGGCGACGGCAAGCCGACCTGGGACGCGATCACCTTCCCGCAGGAGATCTGCGCGGCCACCCCGCAGAAGTCGGCCGACGACAAGATCGTCGTGGCGTACATGAGCGGTTCCAGCGACCGCGCCGAGTGCAACCAGCTCCAGCAGATCGATCTCGCCACCGGCGAGAAGGGCTGGAGCGGCGAGATCGGTGACGGCGACCTGTTCGACAGCACGATCACCGTCGAACTCTCCCTGGCCGGCGACACCCTGATGGTGGGCCGCTCGCAGTCCGGCACGGCGTACGACGTCAACACGGGCAAGAAGCTCTACGACAAGAAGAAGTACGGCGACGCCTGCTTCCCCGCCGCGTTCGCGGGCGGCTCCCGGCTGATCCAGGTCGCCTCCTGCGGGGCCGCCACGGACAAGGAGCACGAGGAGATCTCGGAGCTGGACCCGAAGACCGGCAAGGTCAAGTGGACGTTCGCGTACGAGAAGGGCTGGCGGATCACCCGTACCTTCTCCGTGGACCCGCTGGTCGTCTACAGCACCAACGAGGACACCGACAAGTGGAACGTCGCCACGTTCACCGGCAGCGGCAAGATCCGCTCCCAGGTCGACATCAAGGACGGCATCGCCCCCGAGTGCGGCATCGGCATCCTCCAGCGTGAACTGACGGGCTGCACGGGAGTCGTGGCCACCGCGGACACCCTCTTCCTGCCCACGGACGGCGACGCCGGCGCCAACGACGTCATCGCGATCTCCCTGGCCGACGGCAAGGAGAAGTGGCGGGTGAAGTCCCCGGCCGACGAGCCGATGCTGCCGCTGCGGGCCGAGGGCGGCAAGCTGATCGCCTACGTCGAGCCGTCGTACGACGCGGGCGGCCAGGTCGTGTCCATCGCGGCCACCGGCAGCAGCCACAAGCCGGCCAAGCTGCTGCAGAACCCGCAGGGCGCCGCGGACGTCGAGGGCAGCTTCTTCTCCCGGGACATCGACTGGGCGGACGGGCGGCTGTACATCTCCACCACGCGGCTGACCGGCAACGACGAAACCAAGGAGAAGCTGATGCTGGCCTTCGGCAAGTGACGCGCTCTCACTTCCTTCTCCCGTTCTCCCCGAGTCGGTCCCTGAGCCGATCCGTGAGCCGATCCGCGAGTCGATCCGTCCCCGAGGTATCCACGCCATGACCCAGCCGCCCCCTCCGCCGCCCAACCAGCCCCCGCAGGGGGGAGGGTTCGGCGCGCCCCAAGGCCAGCCCCAGGGCCAGCCGCCGCAGCAGCCGGGTGGCTTCGGCGCCCCGCAGACGCCGCCCACCCCGCCCGCCCCCGCCCCGCAGCCGGGCTACGGCTACCCCCAGGCGCCCCAGTCGCCGCAGGGCCCGCCGCAGACCCCGCCCGGCGGTTACGGCTACCCGGGCCAGCAGCCCGGCCCGTACGGCGGCCCGGCCACCCCGCCCGGCCCGTACGGCGCCCCGGCGACCCCGGCGCCCGGCCCGTACTCCGGCCAGCAGCCGGGCGCGTACGGCCAGCAGCCCGGCTACGGCTATCAGCAGCCGACGATGCCGATGCAGGCGCAGGCGGACCCGCCGGCCGGCGGCGGGCGGAAGATCAACGCGCAGCTGGCGATCATCGTCGCCGCGGTCGTGGCGATCGCGCTGATCGTCGGCGGCGGTGTCTGGTACGCCTCCTCCGGCGACGACGACGGCAAGAACGACACCGCGAGCTCCAGCGGCGGCACCGGCGGCGGTGACGACAAGGGCGGCTCCGGCGGCGCCTCCACCAAGGGCTCGGAGAAGGTTCCCGGCAACACCGCGTCCAAGGTGCTGTTCCAGGTCCCGATGCCGAAGGTGGCGGAGGACGAGACCGTCGTCGTCGAGGGCTCCTGGCTCACCGACGAGGTGTACGCCAAGAGCGGCGTCGCCCAGATCGTCGGCTACGACCGCGCGAAGGGCACCAAGACCTGGACGATCAAGCTGCCCGGCCCGGTCTGCTCCGCCAGCAAGCACATCACCGACGACGACAAGGCCGCGGTCGTCTTCCAGCCGAAGATGCCGGCGAAGGACTCCCACGAGGGGTGCAGCCAGGTCGCGGCGATCGACCTCGCGGCGGGCAAGACGCTGTGGACGAAGAGCGCCAAGACCGGTGACCGGCTGATCACCTTCGACAACGTAACCGTCAGCGGGAACACCGTCGCCGTCGGCGGCACCAGCGGCGGCGCCGCGTTCGACGTGACGACCGGCAAGTCGCTGTGGAGCCCGAAGCCGACCGACACCTGCTACGACGCGGGCTACGGCGGCGGCGCCAAGCTGGTCGCGGTGCGCAAGTGCGGCCAGTACGGCGAGCGCGAGCTGCACATCCAGACCATCGACCCGAAGTCCGGGAAGGTGATCTCCGAGTACAAGATGACCAGGGGCATCGAGTACGCCAGCGTGGTGTCGACCGAGCCGCTGGTGGTGGCCGCCGACGTCGGCGACGCCGCGGGCGACGGCTCCGGCATCTCGGACTTCTTCTCGGTCGACAACAAGACCGGCAAGCTGCGCACCCGTATCTCCGCGCCGGGCGACGCCTACGCCGCCAAGTGCGACGGCATCTCCCGGATCGAGGACTGCGCCGGCCTCGCGGTCGGCAACGACCGGCTGTACATCCCGACCGAGGAGCACGACAGCGCCGGCAGCGACTACGGCCAGACCAACGAGATCGTCGTCTTCGACCTGGCCACCGGCAAGCAGACCGGCCAGCGCGCCGACGCCGGCGACGACTACACGATCACCCCGCTGCGCATGGACGGCGGCAACGTGATCGCGTACAAGTCGCCGCCCTACGACAAGGGCGGCCAGGTCGTCAGCATCGACGGCGGCACCTTCAAGGAGACCAAGCTGCTGGAGAACCCGTCCGACGAGACGGTCCGCGACGCGGAGACCAGCATGCAGCCCGGCTCCGCGGAACTGCTGTACTCGCAGGGGCAGCTGTACATGGCCGACGTGTACGCCAGCGGGTCCTCGTACGGCGGCCGGGAGTACCTGGCGATCGCCTTCGGCGCCACCGGCTGATTCCCCCACCCGGCGCACGCGCCGGAGCGCACGCGGCCCCGTCCCAGCTCAGGGACGGGGCCGCGCGCGTACCGCTCAACCCCGTCAACACCCTCGAAAGAGCGGAATTTCGGCGATCCGGGGCAGTTCTCACCAGGAGAGGGCAGCGCAACGTCGAACAAGCGTGTAGCTTCCGGGGGCATGAAGGGCGTGGGTGCCGGGGGGCCCCGCGCCGGGGGCGTGGCCGGGGCGGAGCGGGACCGAAGAGCCGCCGCGGTCCGGGGTCTGTCCGTGTGATCCCGTGGGCATCCATAGGGGCGTCCACCGGGGGGACTTGGGGGGTTGCTCGATGGGAGTGCGGCTCATGGTGGTCGACGACCACCGTCTGCTCGCGGAGGCGCTGGCCTCCGCGCTGAAGCTGCGCGGGCACCGGGTGCTGGCCGCCGCCGCGCCCGCGGCGGGTGCCGCGGAGCTGGTGATCGCACGGGCACCGGAGGTGTGCCTGCTGGGGACGGCGGCCCCGGCGGAGCCGGGTACCTTCGACCCGGTGCTGCGGATCAAGAGGGAGCGGCCGCAGGTGGCGGTCCTGGTGCTGGGGCCCGTGCCGTCCCCGCGCGGTATCGCGGCGGCCTTCGCGGCCGGGGCCTCCGGCTACGTACGGCACGACGAGCGCATCGAGGGCGTGGAGCGGGCCATCATGAAGGCACGGGCGGGCGAGGCGGCCGTCGCCCCGCAACTGCTCCAGGGCGCCTTCGGTGAACTCCTCAACCCTGCGGCCCAGCCCGACGACGAGGGCCAGCGCCTGCTGCAGATGCTCACCCCGCGCGAGGTAGAGGTCCTGGTCCGGGTCGCCGACGGCGAGGACACCCGCCTCATCGCCGCCGGGATGGGCATCGCCCCCTCGACCGCCCGCACCCACGTCCAGCGGGTCCTGATGAAACTGGGCGTCGGCTCCCGCCTGGAGGCGGCGGCCCTCGCGGCCCGCACGGGCCTGCTGGACCGCGCGGGGCCGCTGCGGACGCACGGTCCGGTCCGGGAGACGGCGACGGGGTCGGAACCGTAGCCGGCTCCGGCCCCGTGGGGGCTCACCCGGGTGTCACTCGGTGGTGGGCCGGTCCTCCGCCTCCGGGACGGGACGCGGGGGCGGGGGAGCCGCGGGGCGGAGCTTCAGCCAGGCCAGGAAGAACAGGCCGAGGAGCAGCATGCCCACGCCGGTCCACAGGTTGATGTTGACGCCCTGGGCCTTGTCGATCGCGGCGTCGTCGTCGGTCAGGCCGATGATCGTGACGATGACGCCGTAGATCACGAACAGGCCGCCGATGATGCGGCGGATGTCGAAGAGCTGGGCGGCCGTCGCCGACTTGCCCTCCAGATCGGTGACCTCGCGCTGGACGTCCTGTTCGCTGAAGCCGTGCTCGGGGTGCTCAGACATGCTCTCTCAATCCTCCCGCGTCAGAACGAGAACGGGATGTAGCAGACGGCGGCCAGGACGATCGCTCCCCAGCCCAGCAGCGCCGGCTTGCGGTACCAGGCCTCGTCGCCGGGCGCCGGCGGCTCGGCCATGCCGGGGGACGTGGTGCCGTAGACCAGGCCCTGCAGCTCCTCCACGGGCTTCGGCCTGGTGAACAGGGAGACGGCCACCATGACGACTGCGCCCGCGACGAAGCCCGCGATCGCGGAGACGAAGTTGGCGCCCTGGTCGGAGGGGATGTCGATGATGCCCTGCTTGTAGATGACGAAGTAGTTGACCATCGCGGCCGCGGTGCCCGCGAGCAGGCCCCAGAAGCCGGACTTCATCGACGCCCGCTTCCAGAACATGCCGATGATGAAGACCACGAACATCGGCACGTTGAAGAAGGAGAACAGCGCCTGGAGGTAGGCCATGATGTTCGAGAACGACCTCGCCAGGAACGCCGTGCCGATCGAGGCGAACACACCGAGCGCGGTGATCAGCCGCCCGAACCGTACATAGTACGCGTCCTCGCGGTCCCGCACCACGTACTTCGCCCAGATGTCGTTGGTGAAGACGGTGTTGAAGGACGAGACGTTGGCCGCCATGCCCGCCATGAACGCGGCCAGCAGCCCGGTCACGGCGATGCCGAGCACGCCGTTGGGCAGCAGTGACTGCATGAGGTAGGGGATGGCGTCGTTGTACTGGAGGTCGGATTCGGGCGTGCCGATCTGCGGGACCAGCACGGCGGCGACCAGGCCGGGGATCATCACCAGGAAGACGATGAAGATCTTCGGGAACGCGGCGATCAGCGGGGTGCGCTGGGCGGCCGACAGGTTCTTCGCGGACAGCGCGCGCTGCACCTCGGCGAAGTTCGTCGTCCAGTAGCCGAAGGACAGCACGAAGCCGAGGCCGAGCACGATCGTCAGCCAGTTGGCGCCGAGCGGGTTCTCGCTGCCGATGCCGGTGCCGCCCCAGGCGGTCATGAAGTCGGCGCCGTGCTGCTCGGTGAGCTTGTCCGACAGCCCGTCCCAGCCGCCGACGCTCCTCAGGCCGAGCACCGTGATCGGGATCAGCGCGGCGAGGATCACGAAGAACTGCAGCACCTCGTTGTAGATCGCCGAGGACAGGCCGCCCAGGGTGATGTACGCCAGCACGAAGAACCCGGCGACCACGATCGCCACCCATTCGGGCCAGCCCAGCAGCGCCTCGACGACGATGGCGAGGGCGTACAGGTTGACGCCGGCGATCAGGATGGCGGCGAACGCGAACAGGATCGCGCTGAGCAGGTGCGCGCCCCGGTCGAAGCGCAGCAGCAGGAACTCGGGGACCGAGCGGACCTTGGAGCCGTAGTAGAAGGGCATCATCACCAGGCCGAGGAAGACCATGGCCGGGATGGCGCCGATCCAGTACCAGTGCGTGGTGTAGACGCCGTACTGCGCGCTGTTGGCGGCCATGCCCAGGATCTCGGTGGCGCCGAGGTTGGCGGCGATGAAGGCGAGACCGGTGACCCAGGCGGGCAGGGAACGGCCGGAGAGGAAGAAGTCGAGGCTGGTCTTCACCGACCGGCGGGCGGCGAAGCCGATGCCCAGCACGACGACGAAGTAGATCGCCAGGATCGTGTAGTCGAGCCAGTTCGTGGGGAGCCGCAGCTCGGCCGCGAGGTGGACGTTCTGTGGGGGGATCTGCATCCGGGCCTCACCTTGCTTGGGGTTCTTTGTTCGGTTGTGATGGTGACCGGCGTGGGGATTTGTGCTTTGATGTGTTCGGTTCTGTTTAAAGCTTTGCTGGGTGTACGGATGGAGAGTGGCGGTGAAGAAGACCTCGACCCGCTTGGCCGACGGTCGTGAGCTCATCTACTACGACCTGCGGGACGACGCCGTGCGCGACGCGGTGGACCGCCGCCCGCTGGAGCCCACGGTCACCGCTTCGGAGGTACGCCGGGATCCGCTCCTCGGCGACTCCGTCGCCATCGCCTCGCACCGGCAGGGGCGCACCTACCACCCGCCGGCCGACGAGTGTCCGCTGTGCCCCTCCGAGGGCGAGCGGCTGAGCGAGATCCCCGACTCGTCGTACGACGTCGTCGTCTTCGAGAATCGTTTCCCCTCGCTCGCCGGCGACTCCGGCCGCTGCGAGGTCGTCTGCTTCACCTCGGACCACACCTCGTCCTTCGCCGACCTCGGCGAGGAGCAGGCGCGGCTGGTGCTGGACGCGTGGACCGACCGGACGTCCGAGCTGTCCCATCTGCCCTCCGTGGAACAGGTGTTCTGCTTCGAGAATCGCGGGGCCGAGATCGGGGTCACCCTCCAGCACCCGCACGGGCAGATCTACGCCTACCCGTTCACCACCCCGCGCACCGCCCTGATGCTGCGTTCGCTCGCCGCCCACAAGGACGCGACCGGCGGGGAGAACCTGTTCGACGCGGTCCTGGAGCGCGAGCTGGCCGGCGAGCGGGTCGTCCTTGAGGGTGAACACTGGGTGGCCTTCGTGCCGTACGCCGCGCACTGGCCGTACGAGGTCCACCTGTACCCGAAGCGCCGGGTGCCCGATCTGCTCGCGCTCGACGAGGGCGCGCGCTCAGAGTTCCCCAAGGTTTATCTGGAACTCTTGAGGCGCTTCGACCGGATCTTCGGCGAGGGGGAGCCGCCGACGCCGTACATCGCGGCCTGGCACCAGGCCCCGTTCGGCCAACTGGAGGAGTTCGAGGGCGTCACCCGTGACGACTTCGCGCTCCACCTGGAGCTTTTCACCATCCGAAGGACTTCCGGCAAGCTGAAGTTTCTCGCGGGTTCCGAGTCCGGCATGAGCGTGTTCATCAACGACGTGCCGCCGGAGCGCGCGGCCGAGCGACTGCGAGAGGTAGCGAGTTGATGAGCGGTAAGTACCTGGTCACGGGCGGCGCCGGATACGTCGGCAGTGTCGTCGCCCAGCACCTGCTGGAGGCGGGGCACGAGGTCACCGTCCTCGACAACCTCTCCACCGGCTTCCGCGAGGGCGTCCCCGCCGGAGCCGCCTTCGTCGAGGGCGACATCCGCGACGCCGCCAAGTGGCTCGACTCCTCCTACGACGCCGTACTGCACTTCGCCGCCTTCTCCCAGGTCGGCGAGTCGGTGGTGAAGCCGGAGAAGTACTGGGACAACAACGTCGGCGGCACCATGGCCCTGCTCGCCGCGATGCGCGAGGCGGGCGTGCGCAAGCTGGTGTTCTCCTCCACCGCGGCGACCTACGGCGAGCCCGTCAGCACGCCGATCACCGAGACCGACCCCACCGCCCCGACCTCCCCGTACGGCGCGTCCAAGCTCGCCGTCGACCACATGATCACCGGCGAGGCGAAGGCCCACGGCCTCGGCGCGGTCTCGCTGCGCTACTTCAACGTGGCCGGCGCCTACGGCGCGTACGGCGAGCGCCACGACCCCGAGTCGCACCTCATCCCGCTGGTCCTCCAGGTCGCCCAGGGCCGCCGCGACGCCATCTCCGTCTACGGCGACGACTACCCGACCCCGGACGGCACCTGCGTCCGCGACTACATCCACGTCGCCGACCTCGCCGAGGCCCACCTGCTGGCGCTGACGGCCGCCCGCCGCGGCGAGCACCTGATCTGCAACCTCGGCAACGGCAACGGCTTCTCCGTCCGCGAGGTCATCGAGACGGTCCGCCAGGTCACCGGCCACCCCGTCCCCGAGGTCACGGCCCCGCGCCGGGGCGGCGACCCCGCGGTCCTGGTGGCCTCCGCCGACACGGCCCGCGAGAAACTGGGCTGGAACCCGTCCCGCGCGGACCTCGCGGGCATCGTGGCGGACGCGTGGGAGTTCGCACAGAACCGCGCAAGCATCGCAAGGGAGAGCTGAGAGTGGGCGCACAGCAGGTGCGGGAGGGCTTCGCCGAGCTGTACGGGGCCGAGCCCGAGGGCGTCTGGGCAGCGCCCGGGCGCGTCAACCTCATCGGTGAGCACACCGACTACAACGACGGCTTCGTGATGCCCTTCGCGCTGCCGCACACCGCGCTCGCGGCGGTCTCGCGGCGCACGGACGGCGTGCTGCGGCTGCACTCCGCCGATGTCGAGGGCGGTGTCGTGGAGCTGCGGACGGAGGACCTGGTCCCCGAGTCCGACAAGAGCTGGACGGCCTACCCGGCGGGCGTGGTCTGGGCGCTGCGCGAGGCCGGCCACGCGGTGACCGGCGCGGACGTCCACCTCGCCTCCACCGTCCCGGCGGGCGCGGGCCTGTCCTCGTCGGCGGCCCTGGAGGTCGTGGTCGCCCTCGCCCTGAACGACCTGTACGAACTGGGCCTGAAGGGCTGGCAGCTGGCCCGCCTGTGCCAGCGCGCCGAGAACGTCTACGTCGGCGCCCCGGTCGGCATCATGGACCAGACGGCCTCCGCGTGCTGCACCGACGGCCACGCGCTGTTCCTCGACACCCGGGACCTCTCCCAGAAGCAGATCCCCTTCGACCTCGCGGCCGAGGGCATGCGGCTGCTGGTCGTCGACACCCAGGTCAAGCACGAGCACAGCACCGGCGAGTACGGCAAGCGCCGCGCGGGCTGCGAGAAGGGCGCCGCGCTGCTCGGCGTGGACGCCCTGCGGGACATCCCGTACGGGGAGCTGGACGCGGCCCTGGAGCGCCTCGGGGACGAGGAGGAGGTCCGCCGCCTGGTCCGCCACGTGGTGACCGAGGACGCGCGTGTCGAGCGGGTCGTCGCCCTGCTGGAGTCCGGCGACACCCGGGCCATCGGCCCGGTGCTGGCGGAGGGCCACGCCTCGCTGCGGGACGACTTCCGCGTCTCCTGCCCCGAGCTCGACCTGGTCGTCGACACCGCGCTGGCCACCGGCGCGCTCGGCGCGCGGATGACCGGCGGCGGCTTCGGCGGCTCGGCGATCGTCCTGGCGGAGGCCACCGACGTCGACACCATCACCAAGGCCGTCGAGGAGGCCTTCGCCGCGGCCGGCTTCACGGCCCCGCGCGTGTTCGAGGCGGTGCCGTCGCCGGGGGCCCGGCGGATCGCCTAGGGCAGGCTAGAGCTTCTTGGTCAGGGTGTACTCGGTGATCCCCGGCGGATAGTCGGGGATCACACACACCACCTCGTAGCCCCGTTTCCGGTAGAACTCCGGGGCCTGGAAGTCCCACGTCTCCAGCCGCGCGGCCCCGCAGCCGCGCTCCACGTGGGCCACGCGCTCCGCCTCGGCCAGCAGCCGCCCGCCCAGCCCGGCACCCCGGTGGCGTTCGTCCACCCAGAGATACGTCACGTGCAGCCAGGTCGCCCAGGTGTGGCCGACCAGTCCGCCCGCCAGTCCGCCCGCCGCGTCCGACACCCAGACGTGCAGCGGGACTTCGCGTTCCGCCGGCGTGCCGCGCAACGCGGCCAGGACCGGTGAGGCGGCGGTGTTGGCGGCGCGCAGCCGCGAACGGAGAAGATCGCGCCGGGTCTTGTCGACTTCTGTCTCAAGACGAAACATGCGGCTCACCATAAACGCGTCGGACTGCCAGTTCTGCAAATAGCCTTCCGCCGCAGGCCCCCACCCGTACCCTGATGAACAGCGCCGGTGGGGGCCGGTGCTGTTCAGGGGGCGAGACAAGGTCGGGTACGGCGCCCGAAGCGGGGGTAGCAGTCATGGCACGGCGGCGGCCGTGCGGTTGTGGTTGCCGCAACCCTAGGGCGTCGTACCCGCGCCGGTGTCTCCTTCTCCGGGTCTTTCCGGACCAGTGGGGGTTTTCAGTGGTTCGCATCCGTGTCCTGGTCGTCGACGACCACCGCATCTTCGCCGAGTCGCTGGCGGCGGCCCTGGCGGCCGAGCCCGACGTCGAGGTGTCCGCCGCGGGCAGCGGCCCGGCCGCGCTGCGCAGCATGGAGCGGGCGGCGGCCGAGGGCCGGCGCTTCGACGTGCTGCTCGTCGACGCCGACCTGGGCGGCGCCGCGCCCGGGATACGGCCCGCGGTGGCCGCCGTACCGGCGCAGCGGGAGAGCGGCGAGGAGGGCGTCGTCGACGGGATCTCCCTGGTCGCCGGCGTGCGCTCGGCGCAGCCCGGGGTGCGGGTCGTGGTGCTGGCGGAGAAGGACGATCCGCGGCGCGCCGCGCTGGCGCTGCAGGCGGGCGCCTCCGGCTGGGTCGCCAAGGACTGCTCGCTGTCCCGGCTGCTCACCGTGGTGCGCGGGGTGCTGCGGGACGAGACCCATCTGCCGCCCGCGCTGCTCACCGGGGTGCTGCGGGAGCTGACTGCCGCGCGCAAGCACCGCACCGAGAGCGAGCGGCTGGTGGAGTCGCTGACCCCGCGCGAGCGGGAGGTGCTGCGCTGCATGGTGGCGGGACTGGGCCGCAAGGCGGTCGCCGAGCGGCTGTTCCTCAGCCCGCACACCGTCCGCACCCACATGCAGAACGTGCTCGGCAAACTGGGCGTGCACTCCACCCTCGCCGCCGTCGCGCTGGCCCGGCGGGCCGGGGTGGGGCCGGTCGACCTAGCCGGGGATGTTGTCGAACGGGGCGGTCAACTGGCGTAGCAGCGCCGCCAGTTCGCCGCGCTGGGCGCGGGACAGCTCGGCGAGGATGGCGCGCTCCTGGTCCAGCAGTCCGGCGAGGGCCTGGTCGGCACGGTCACGGCCCTCGTCGGTGAGCCGGACCAGCACGCCGCGCCGGTCGCTGGGGTCGGGCAGCCGCTCGACCAGGCCCTTCTTGGCCAGCCGGTCGATGCGGTTGGTCATGGTGCCGGACGTCACCAGGGTCTGGGTCAGCAGCTGCCCCGGGGAGAGCTGGTAGGGCGTGCCCGCGCGCCGCAGCGCGGTCAGCACGTCGAACTCCCAGGGCTCCAGGCTGTGCTCGGAGAAGGCCAGCCGACGCGCGCGGTCCAGATGCCGGGCGAGCCTGCTCACCCGGCTGAGCACCTCGAGTGGTTCCACGTCGAGGTCCGGGCGCTCCCGGCGCCACGCTGCGACCAGCCGATCGACCTCGTCCTCCATGACGATCAGTGTAGTGGTTGTGTCGACATGAAGTCTCTTGACGTCAAGATATCGACGGGGGCAGGCTGGACACTGCCAGAGACAGGAGGCCTCTCATGCCCACCCCCGTCTGGGACCCGGCCCAGTACCTGCGCCACGCCGGCCACCGCGCCCGCCCCTTCACCGACCTCCTCGCCCGCGTCCCCGGTCTCCCCGGCGACCGGCCCCGCATCGCCGACCTGGGCTGCGGCCCCGGCAACGTCACGGCGCTCCTCGCCGACCGCTGGCCCGGCGCGCACATCACCGGCTACGACAACTCACCCGAGATGCTGGCGCAGGCGCGGCCGGGGCCCACCGCCGGCGGCGGCCGCCTCGACTTCGCCCGCGCCGACGTCCGCACCTGGACGCCCGCCGAGCCGCACGACCTGATCGTCAGCAACGCCACCCTCCAGTGGGTCCCCGGCCACGCCGACCGCTTCCCCGACTGGATCTCCGCCCTCGCCCCCGGCGGCACCCTCGCCTTCCAGGTCCCCGGCAACTTCGACGCCCCCAGCCACCGCCTGCTGCGCGACCTCGCCGGCTCCCCGCCCTGGCGCGACCGCCTCGCCGCAACCCTGCGCCACGAGGACGCCGTCCACACACCCGCCGACTACCTGCGCCGCCTCACCGCCCTCGGCTGCACCGCCGACGTCTGGGAGACGACGTACGTCCATCTGCTCACCGGAGAGGACCCCGTCCTCGACTGGGTCAACGGAACCGCCCTGCGGCCCGTCCTCACCGCCCTCGCCGACGATCCGCGGGCCCGGGAGGAATTCGTCCACGCCTACCGCGAAGCCCTGCGCGAGGCGTACCCGGCGACCGGCCACGGCACGCCGTTCCCGTTCCGCAGGGTGTTCGCGGTGGCGCACAAAGAGGCCTGACCGTCCGGCCGTCAGGCCCGGGGACTAGCTCTTGCGGTGCCCTATCAGCCGCGGCTTCTGCTCCAGTCCGTCCAGCCCGTGCCACGCCAGGTTCACCAGATGCGCCGCCACCTCCGCCTTCTTCGGGCGGCGCACCTCCAGCCACCACTGGCCGGTCAGCGCGACCATGCCGACCAGGGCCTGGGCGTACAGGGGAGCGAGCTTCGGGTCGAAACCGCGGCTCTTGAACTCCTTGCCGAGGATGTCCTCCACCTGGGTGGCGATGTCCGAGATGAGGGACGCGAAGGACCCCGTCGACTGGGGGATGGGGGAGTCGCGGACGAGGATCCGGAAGCCGTCCGTGTACTCCTCGATGTAGTCCAGAAGGGCGAACGCGGCCTGCTCGAGCAGCTCCCGCGGGTGCCCGGCGGTCAGCGACCCCGTCACCATGTCCAGCAGGCGCCGCATCTCGCGGTCCACCACCACCGCGTACAGGCCCTCCTTGCCGCCGAAGTGCTCGTACACCACCGGCTTGGAAACCCCCGCTTTCGCGGCGATCTCCTCCACCGACGTGCCCTCGAAGCCCTTCGCGGCGAAGAGGGTGCGACCGATCTCCAGCAACTGCTGGCGGCGCTCCGCACCGGTCATACGGGTACGGCGGGTACGCCGCGGCTTGTCACTGTTCGAGGTACTGCTGGAGTCGGTCGGCACGGCCTCCATCATGCCGCCTCGGCGGTCTCCTTCCGGCGCCGGGAGCCGTCTTCACCGCTGTTGCGACGCGAATCGATACGCGAGCGTGACGGCCAGCGCACGTCGTACGCCCAGCCCAGCTGTTCGAACCAGCGGATCAGCCGGGCCGACGAATCCAGCTGGCCGCGCTCCACCCCGTGCCGCGCGGACGTCGGGTCGGCGTGGTGCAGGTTGTGCCAGGACTCACCGCAGGACAGCACCGCCAGCCACCACACGTTCCCCGAACGGTCCCGCGACTTGAACGGCCGCTTGCCCACCGCGTGGCAGATCGAGTTGATCGACCACGTCACGTGGTGCAGCAGCGCCACCCGGACGAGCGAACCCCAGAAGAACCCGGTGAACGCTCCCCACCAGGACATCGTCACCAGACCGCCGATCACCGCCGGCAGCGCCAGCGACAGGGCCGTCCACAGCACGAACTGGCGGGAGATCGCCCGCAGTGTCCGGTCCTTGATCAGGTCCGGCGCGTACTTGTCCTGCGGCGTCTGCTCCTCGTCGAACATCCACCCGATGTGCGCCCACCACAGGCCCTTGATCAGCGCCGGCACCGTCTCGCCGTACTTCCACGGGGAGTGCGGGTCGCCCTCCGCGTCGGAGAACTTGTGGTGCCTGCGGTGGTCGGCGACCCAGCGCACGAGCGGGCCCTCAACCGCCATCGACCCGGCGATCGCCAGCGCGATCTTCAGCGGGCGCTTGGCCTTGAAGGAACCGTGGGTGAAGTGACGGTGGAAACCGATCGTGATGCCGTGACAGCCGAGGTAGTAGAAGAAGACCAGCAGGCCGAGGTCCAGCCAGCTCACCCCCCATCCCCACGCCAGCGGCACGGCCGCGATCAGCGCGAGGAACGGGACGGTGATGAAGAGCAGCAGCGTGATCTGCTCGACGGACCGCTTCTGCTCGCCGCCCAGAGTGGCGGACGGCAGCGGCGCGGCGGCCTCGGATGTCGACTTCGGGGCGTCGTCGATCACGTCCGAGCTTGTGGTCATGGGCGTCCCCTGTGGGGTCGAGGGTTGTGGCAGTGTGCCGGGCCGGAGACCGCGCGGGCTTCCCTACGGTTCCGTAACCTACGGCGTCGTAAGTATGGCAGCGCCTCGCCCGGCGGCAAGAGCCCGAGAGTCTGCGCGTCCGAGTGGACACCTATCCTTGGACTCGGTCGGACAGCGCGGTCCGCTCTGTTTACTTCCCGGATGTCCGGCCCGTATGCGGCAGCCGCCGCGCGAGACGCCGTCCGGGTTCCCCTCCCAGACGAGCTTCAACACTGCAAGGAGCCGCACCTGTGAGCAGTGCCGACGACCAGACCACGACGAACAGCAGCGCGCTGCGCGCCGACATCCGCCGGCTGGGTGATCTCCTCGGTGAGACCCTGGTGCGGCAGGAGGGCCCCGAGCTGCTCGAGCTCGTGGAGAAGGTACGCCGCCTCACCCGAGAGGACGGCGAGGCCGCCGCCGAGCTGCTGCGCGGCACGGAACTGGAGACCGCGGCCAAGCTGGTCCGCGCCTTCTCCACCTACTTCCACCTGGCCAACGTCACCGAGCAGGTGCACCGCGGCCGCGAGCTGCGCGCCAAGCGCGCCGCCGAGGGCGGACTGCTCTCGCGCACCGCCGACCGGCTGAAGGACGCCGACCCCGAGCACCTGCGCGAGACCGTGCGGAACCTCAACGTCCGCCCCGTCTTCACCGCACACCCCACCGAGGCCGCCCGGCGCTCGGTCCTCAACAAGCTCCGGCGCATCGCCGCCCTCCTGGACACCCCCGTCCTCGACTCCGACCGGCGCCGCCACGACACCCGCCTCGCCGAGAACATCGACCTCGTCTGGCAGACCGACGAGCTGCGCGTCGTGCGCCCCGAACCCGCCGACGAGGCCCGCAACGCGATCTACTACCTCGACGAGCTGCACGCGGGCGCCGTCGGCGACGTCCTGGAGGACCTCACCGCCGAACTGGAGCGCGTCGGCGTCACCCTCCCCGAGGACACCCGCCCCCTCACCTTCGGCACCTGGATCGGCGGCGACCGCGACGGCAACCCCAACGTGACCCCCCAGGTCACCTGGGACGTCCTCATCCTCCAGCACGAGCACGGCATCAACGACGCCCTGGAGATGATCGACGAGCTGCGCGGCTTCCTTTCCAACTCCATCCGTTACACCGGCGCGACGCCCGAGCTCCTGGAATCCCTCCAGGCCGACCTCGACAACCTCCCCGAGATCAGCCCCCGCTACAAGCGCCTCAACGCCGAGGAGCCCTACCGGCTCAAGGCCACCTGCATCCGGCAGAAGCTGGAGAACACCAAGCAGCGCCTCGCCAAGGGCACCCCGCACGAGCCCGGCCGCGACTACCTCGGCACCGCCCAGCTGCTCGGCGACCTCACCCTGATCCAGAGCTCCCTGCGCGAGCACCGCGGCGCCCTGTTCGCCGAGGGCCGGATGAACCGCACCATCCGCACCCTGGCCGCCTTCGGCCTCCAGCTCGCCACCATGGACGTCCGCGAGCACGCCGACGCCCACCACCACGCCCTCGGTCAGCTGTTCGACCGGCTCGGTGAGGAGTCCTGGCGGTACGCGGACATGCCGCGCGACTACCGCGCCAGGCTGCTCGCCAAGGAACTCCGCTCCCGGCGGCCCCTCGCCCCCACCCCGGCACCCGTCGACGCGGCCGGCGAGAAGACCCTCGGCGTCTTCCAGACCGTCAAGCGGGCCCTGGAGGTCTTCGGACCCGAGGTCATCGAGTCGTACATCATCTCCATGTGCCAGGGCGCCGACGACGTCTTCGCCGCCGCCGTCCTCGCCCGCGAGGCCGGCCTGATCGACCTGCACGCCGGCTGGGCGAAGATCGGCATCGTGCCGCTGCTGGAGACCACCGACGAGCTCAAGGCCGCCGACACCATCCTGGAGGACATGCTCTCCGACCCGTCATACCGCAGGCTCGTGGCCCTGCGCGGCGACGTCCAGGAGGTCATGCTCGGCTACTCCGACTCCTCCAAGTTCGGCGGCATCACCACCAGCCAGTGGGAGATCCACCGCGCCCAGCGCCGCCTGCGCGACGTCGCCCACCGCTACGGCGTCCGGCTGCGCCTCTTCCACGGCCGCGGCGGCACCGTCGGCCGCGGCGGCGGCCCCACCCACGACGCCATCCTCGCCCAGCCCTGGGGCACCCTGGAGGGCGAGATCAAGGTCACCGAGCAGGGCGAGGTCATCTCCGACAAGTACCTCATCCCGTCCCTGGCCAGGGAGAACCTTGAGCTGACGGTCGCCGCCACCCTCCAGGCTTCCGCCCTGCACACCGCGCCCCGCCAGTCCGACGAGGCACTGGCCCGCTGGGACGCCGCCATGGACGTCGTCAGCGACGCGGCCCACGCGGCCTACCGGCACCTGGTCGAGGACCCCGACCTGCCGACGTACTTCCTCGCCTCGACGCCCGTGGACCAGCTCGCCGACCTGCACCTGGGCTCGCGGCCCTCCCGCCGCCCCGGCTCCGGCGTCTCGCTCGACGGCCTGCGCGCCATCCCGTGGGTGTTCGGCTGGACCCAGTCCCGGCAGATCGTCCCCGGCTGGTTCGGCGTCGGCTCCGGCCTGAAGGCGCTGCGCGAAGCCGGCCTGGACACCGTGCTCGACGAGATGTACGAGCAGTGGCACTTCTTCCGGAACTTCATCTCCAACGTCGAGATGACCCTCGCCAAGACCGATCTGCGGATCGCCCGCCACTACGTCGACACCCTCGTCCCCGACGAGCTGAAGCACGTCTTCGACACCATCGAGGCCGAGCACGAGCTGACCGTCCGCGAGGTCCTGCGGGTCACCGGCGAACAGGAGCTGCTGGACGCCCAGCCGGTCCTGCGGCAGACCTTCGCCATCCGCGACGCCTACCTGGACCCGATCTCCTACCTCCAGGTCGCGCTCCTCAAGCGCCAGCGCGACGCGGTCGCCGCCGGCGAACAGCCCGACCCGCTGCTGTCCCGGGCCCTGCTGCTCACCGTCAACGGCGTCGCGGCCGGCCTGCGCAACACCGGCTGACCCCGGCCCCGCCCGGCACACGGCGGCGCCCCCGTCCTCGTACTCGCTCGCGACGTACGAGGCGGGGGCGCCGCCGTTCCGCGTCATGGGACCGGGTCAGCCCTGCCGGCCCGTCCGCCGCCGCAGCACCAGCCAGCCGCCCGCGGCGACCAGCGCGGCGGCGGCACCGGCCAGCAGACCGACCGGGGCGCTGCTGCCGGTCTCGGCGAGGTCACCTCCGCCGCCACCGCCCTGCGCGGACGGGGAGGAGGAGGCGGCCGGAACGGTCTCGCCGCCCTCGGACGTGCCCGGGGAGGCGCTGGGGGCCCCGGAGGCACCCGACGACGCGGACGGCGTGGCGGACGGCGTCGTACCGGGCTGATCGCCCCCGTCCTTCTCCTCGCAGTCCGTCCAGAAGACCTTGTGCTTCGCGGAGCCCTTCTCGCCGTCGAAGTTCCAGAACAGCTTGTAGTGACCGTCGGGCAGCGACAGGTCCTCCGTACGGCCGTGGCCCTCGGCGTCCAGGGCGAGCGAGCCGGACTTCACCGTCTCGCCCTTGACGCCGGCCGTCGGCGCCCAGGCCTCGATGTGCCAGTCGACCTGCTGACCGGCGTCGAAGCCGAAGGCGTCCAGGTAGAACGTGCAGACGTGCGGCTCGTTCTTGCGCAGCTCCTCGCCGGTGGCCGAGTCGTGGATCTTGACGGTGCCGTTGTCGCCGGCCGGCGGGGTGGCGTGGGCGGCGGGGGACAGGAGCAGCGCTGCCGCGGCGACGGCGGACACGGCGCCGGCGCGAGTAAGGGTTCGCATGAAGCAGTCCATCTTCGAGTGACGAACGGGGAAGATGTGGAGGGGGCGGCTCAGCTTCCGGCCTCGCGCGATGACGGAACAAGCACGAACCGGCAACGCTCGAACTCTCCACAGTGTGAAGAACGCCGATATCGGGTCGGAGTGTCGGCTGATGCGAAAATCGTTGCGCGACCCCGGGCCCGGACCGGCTCAGACGACCAGGAACGCCGCCGTGATCAGCGCCAGCCCCGACCCGCCCATCACCCACGCCACCCGCGTCCGGCTCAGCCCGCCCGCCACCACGACCGAGGCGAGCAGCAGCGCACCGCCGAGCGGCACCCAGGAATGGAGGACCCCGGCGGGCCCCGACCGCACCACCTCGTCACCGTCGGGCTTCAGGACGACCGTGTACGTCTGCCCCTCCCGCACGGCGGCCGACTCCTCGATGACCACCCGCTCACGCGGCCGCGCGCCCTGCGACAGCGGCGTGAACGGCCCGGCACAGGTGCCGTCGTCACACCGGTTCACCACGATCGTCCCGCTCTCACGCCCCTTGGTGAGCATCGTGTACTGGGCGGAACCCCACGAGGCCCACACACCGGCGATCAGGATCAGCGCCGTGAGCACACCCGTCGCCGCGGAACGACCGAACCGCAGCACGGCGTCCGCACCCTGACTGGAGACGACCGCAGAAGGCATGGCCGCGATCCTTGGCCATCGGTTTGCCGAAAGTCAACTTCGCTCGCTCGGGAACCGGGGACGGGGGAGCCCGACGTTCTTAAGGTGAACGGGAGACGAGGACGCGAAGCACGCGAGGGGGCGGCATGGCCGGGCTGCTGTTCGTTCACGGAACGGGTGTGAGACGCGCCGCGTACGACGAGACCGCGGACGAACTGCGCAAGGGCCTCGCGGACATCGACCCGGCCCTGCGCGTGCACGACTGCTACTGGGGCGACGTCTTCGGCGTCCCCTCGGGCACCGGCACCGCCACACTGCCCGGCGCACCGGCGGAACCGGTCCCGCCCGAGCCGTCCGGACACAAGCCGTCCAGGACCGAGCCGTCCAGGACCGACCCCTCCCGGAGCGAGCCGTCCGACGCGGAAGCGGAAGCCCTCGCCTGGGAACTGCTCTACGAAGACCCCCTGGCACCCCTGCGCCGCACCACCACGGAAACAGACGCACCCTACGACGAACCCCCCGACCCCGCCCTCGAAGCCACCGCCCGCGCCCTCGCCGCCACACCCCCCGCCGCACTGGCCGCACTCCTCGATGAAGCCGGCGTCCTCCGGGACTTCCCCGAGGCCGTCACCACCGTCCTCGACAGCCCCGTCGGCCGCGACGCCCTCGAACACGGAATGCCTCCTGGGCAACTGCCCACCGCCGTCGCGACCGCCGTCGTCGCCCACCTCCTCGTGGCCGTCGACCACCGGGGAGGAGTCCTGCGCTGGTCACCCGCCCGCCGTGACGAAGCCGTCCGCCTCATCGCCCGGGACCTGGGCGACGGCGACGCCCGCGGCGTCCTCGGCGGCACCTGGAAGGTGCTCGCCCCCCTCGGCGGCATGCGCTACCTCATGTGGAAACGCGCCGCCCTCATGGACCGCACCCACCCCCGAGCCGGCGACATCCTCAAATACCTGGCCCGTGGCGCCGCCCTGCGCCACCACATCAGACAGCGCGTCACCGAAGTCGCCGCAGAGCACGGCCCGATCGTCCTGCTCGCACACAGCCTGGGCGGCACAGCCGCCGTCGACCTCCTCGCCGAGCAGGAACTGCCCGCCGTACGCCACCTCGTCACCATCGGCTCCCAGGCCGCCCACCTCCACGAACTCGGCGCACTGCCCGCCCTCGACCCCGACGCCCCCCTGCCCGGGCATTTCCCGCGGTGGACCAACGTCTACGACCGGCGCGACCTGCTCGCCTTCCTCGCCGAACCCGTCTTCCCCCAGCGCGTCCAGGACATCGACCTCACCTCCGGCCAGCCGTTCAAGGCCTCCCACAGCGCCTACTTCCGCAACCCCGAAGTCCTCGGTCTCCTCGCCCGCATCGCCCGGGACGGCAGCGCGTGACCGAGATCCTGCCCGACGTCACGCCCGAGCGGACGTACGCCCTGCTCGTCGGGATCGAGCAGTACGACACCGGCCTGAAACCACTGCCCGGAGCCGCCGCCGACGCCCTCGGCCACGCCCAGTGGCTGATCGACAACGACGTACCGCCCGACCACATCCGGCTGTGCGTCTCCCCCCTGGACACCAACCGCGACCACGTCCGCCGAGCGGCCGACCGGCTCGGCATCAGCCACCACCACGCCGCCACCGAACGGGACATCCGGGAAGTCCTCGCACAGCACCTGCCGGCCGTGCCGCAGGCCGACCTGCTCTGGCTCACCTGGAGCGGCCACGGCCTGCTGCCACCCGACCAGAAAGGCGAACTCCTCCCCTTCGCCGACGGCCTGATGGCCATGTCCACCGACAGCCTGCGCGACTACCTCCTGCACAACCAGGCCTACGACCACATCGCCCGCAAGGTCCTCGTCTACGACGCCTGCCGCCTCACCGACCCCCGCCCCCACACCTACGGCTGGGTCACGTTCCCCGGCACCGCCCACAAACCCAGACGGCGAACCGAACTGCTCAGCCTGCACGCCACCCAGTCCGGCAGCGCCGCCTACAGCCACCCCGACGGCGGCGGCCTGTTCACCCGCGCCTTCCTCGCCAAACTCGACGCCGCGCCAGGGTGGCTGCCCGACCCGGCCGCCATCGCCCACTCACTCCGCGACGAACTCCAGGGCCAACGCCTCACCGCCGACACCGACCACTGGAGCGGCGCCCCCTTCCGCCCCACCCCGCCCGTCCACCGGCCCGACTCACTGCCCACCCACACCGAGGCCCTCACCCGGCTCGGCGCCAAAGGCAAGTTCCTCACCGACACCCGCCTGCCCTACCTCCCGCCCGACGCCCACCACGAGACCTCACCGGCCCGCATCCTCGCCCGGCTCACCAACCCCGCCGACTCCACCGGCTACCAGGACGCCCTGCGCGGCATCCTCCTCACCGGACCCGCCGGCACCGGCAAGACCCGCACCTGCCTCGAAGTCGCCCGGCACGCCCTCGACCGCGGCTGGCAGGTGTTCCACCCCCGGCAGGACGAGGGACTGCGCGCCGAACAACTCCTCGACAGCGTCCGGGAAGCCGTCGCACACCGGCGCGGCAGCCGCGTCCTCCTCGTCCTCGACTACCTCGACCGCTACCACAGCCTCGACCTGCGCGACCTCGCCACCCTCCTGCACGCCGAAGCCGAGGAAGGCCTGCACATCGCCTGCGTCGCCGCCGTCCGCCCCGGCGCCCGCAGAGACCTGGAGAGCCGCGGCTCACGCACCCTCTTCGCCGTCGTCGACCTCCGCACCGACGAGACCCGCCGGCAAACCCTCGCCCGGCACATCTTCCAGACCGTCGCCCCCAAAGCCTGGACCGCACTCGGCGACACCATGGCCGACCTGTGCACCACCCACCCCGTCCTCGCCCTGCTCCTCTCCCTCGAACTGGAACAACTCGCCGCGGACGGCACCCTCGACCCCGCCAACCCCGACGTCCCCCGCCCCGGCGCCCTCATCGACTGGTTCGACCGCCGCACCCGAGAGGACCTCGGCCCCGCCGACGACGTCGCCGAACGCCTCGCCGCCACCGCGGCCGCCCTCACCTGCGTCCACACCCGCGACGCCGTCGAGAAATCCGCCGACACCGTCCTGCGCGGCCGTCTCGCCACCACAGCCGACGGCACCACCGGCACCCTCGCGCGCACCGCCGTCAACGGCGCCAAAGTCGTCGCCCGCCTCAAGTCACACGGCTGGCTCCTCACCGCCGAGGACCCCGACAACCCCGACGCCGACCTCCTCGACACCATCCACGACATCGTCACCGACCTCTTCCTCGGCGAGACCTGCCTCCTGGACGGCTACACCCTCGACCCCGACCGGCCCGGCGAACTCCTCGACGCCCTCCACCCCGACCTGCGCACCCTGCGCAGAGCCGTCGGCCACCTCAACCGCTGGGGCACCGACCTCGAAGGCGACGCGGCCGACGAACTCGCCCGAGCCTGCTCCACCTGGCTCAGCACGCGCCAAGCCGACATCCTCACGCTGCTGCGCGCCACCCCCGACGAAGGCGCACGCACCCTCATCACGATGATCTCCGCCCTCCCCTGGCGCCGAGCCGTCGTCGACCACTGGCACACCGTCGTCACCCCCTGGCTCGCCGGAGCCGACCCCGCCCACATCCGCGCCTTCCTCACCGACGCCGCCCTCAACTCCGCAGCCGCCCCCGCCGCACTCCTGCAGGCCGCCCACGACTGGCTCACCCAGCACATCCCCGACGACCCCGACGCCGTCCACCTCATCAACGCCCTGGCCCACGCCGCCACCACAGGCCACCCCGACCACTACGAGCAGTACGTCGCCGGCCCCACCCGCGACTGGCTCCACCACCACGGCCTCACCCGCCAGGGCCGCATCCGCATCCACACCCTCCTGCGCCACACCGGCCACCGCTCCGACATCGTCACCCTCGCCGTGCACACCGCCGTCGAGGTCGCCCACCAATTCCGCCGGGAACTCGCCGACGAACGCCTCCTCAGCACCCTCCTGCGCGCCCCCTCCATCCCCGCCGACCACCGCCTCCGGCTCGCCGAAGCCACCCACGACTGGCTCGTCAGATACGCCGCCTACGAACAGGCCAACTACCTGCTGAGAGCAGCCCTCGACAGCCCGCAGCTCGCCGACACCACCCCCATCGCCACCTTCGCCCTCGAATGGCTCCACCACCACGGCGCCAAACCCATCGCCAGCTATGTCCTGCACAACCTGCTCAAGTCCCCATCCCTCTCCCCCCAACTCGCCCGCAGAGCAGTGGCAGCCGCTCACACCTGGCTCGCCGAAGAGAGAAACGCGTCGGCCGTCACGGCCTCATTCGTCCTGGCACCCCTGCTCTACAAGACCAACGTCGAGGCCGCCCCCGAATCCGGCGCCGCCAGCGCGACCGCCGCCCTCACCTGGCTCGAAGAACATCCCGACCTGCCCGAAGCCAGCTTCGTCCTCATCGATCTGCTGAGATACCAGGACCACGCCCCCACCGACCCCGACCGCGCCGACGTCACGAACACCGCCATCACCAAAGCCCTGGCCTGGCTCTCCTCACACGAGACCCCCTGGGAACGCCACCTCCTCCAGGCACTCCTCGCCCGCCAGCGCGAAATGACCCCCGAGCAACGGATCGAAGCTGTGCAGACGGCACTCGAACGCATGCGGAAGGTGCCCTTCACAGAGCTACGGGACAGCTACGTCTTCCGCCGGCTGCTCCCGATCAACGACCTCCCCGACGCCCTGATCGAAGAAGCCCTGCAGCGGGCACACGCCTGGCTACAGATCCACGCCGACCAGCCCCTGGCGTCCTTCGTCCTCTCCCCCTACCTGCTCCAGGCAGGCCTCACCAAGAACGAGAACGCCCTCAAAACCGGCGTCACCCAGGCCCTCCACTGGCTGGAAGCCCACGGCGACACCGCAGACGCCGCCTACGTGATCCAAAACCTCCGCAACGCCCGGCACACCGGCACAGACGACCACGAGCCATCGACCGTCACGCGCCTCTTCTGGGACCACGTCCTGCGCTGGGTCAAGGCCTTCCCCACAGACAGGAACGGGGCGAAATTCCTCGCCTACGCGGTCGGCCACCCCGAAGAGCTCGGTGACGACGGCCCGCGACATGCCCTCGACGCCGTACGCACATGGCTCGCCGCCCGGCACCGGACCCCGGAGACCGCCGCAGCGGAAAACCACGTCCTCAGCGCCCTGCTGACCGCTCTCACCCCAGGCACCGACGTGCGCGCCGAAGCCGCTCGATACGCCAGAGACAGACTCGACCTGGACAACCCGGCCCCAACCGACGACAAAGTGCTCCGCGTGCTCCTCCTCGAAGGAGTGATATCAGGGAACCCGGATCCCGAACTGGTACGAGCGACCCTCGACTGGCTGACCGCACACGGCCCCACCAAAACGGACAACCAGCTGCACTCGATCCTCCTCAAGCTGGAGAACCCGTCCGGCGACATCCAATCGACGATCATCGGGCAGGCCGTGAACTGGCTCATGTCAGCCCACGGCCTCCGCCAACCCGGAGCCCTGATCCTCGCGCACCTGATCACAACTCTCCGGAGCACCCCGCCCCCGCACCCGGACGTCATTCCCACAGCCCTGAACTGGCTTCGGCTCAACGGACATCTGGCAGCCGCCAAACACCTGCTGCGCGCCCTCGCCGACCACCCGCCCGCCGCCCCCCACCGCGACGAGATCGAAGCCCACGCCGCCCGCTGGCTCACACTCCATCCCGACGCCACCGACGACATCCGGACCTACCTCACGCCGTACCTCCCCGGCCGCGACCGGTAACGGCACCCGCCCCTACGAGTTGTACGTGCTCTGGGCCCGCTCCAACCCCTCGATCACCAGACACTCCACCGCGTCCGCCGCCCGGTCCACGAAGTAGTCCAGCTCCTTGCGCTCCGCCGAGGCGAAATCCTTCAGCACGAAATCCGCCACCTGCATCCGCCCCGGCGGCCGCCCGATCCCGAACCGCACCCGGTGATAGTCCGAACCCATCGCCTTCGTCATCGACTTCAGCCCGTTGTGCCCGTTGTCACCACCACCCAGCTTCAGCCGCAGCGTCCCGTAGTCGATGTCCAGCTCGTCGTGCACCGCCACGATGTTCGCCACCGGAACCTTGTAGAAGTCCCGCAGCGCGTTCACCGGACCACCCGACAGATTCATGTACGACATCGGCTTCGCCAGAATCACCCGCCGGTTCGCCGGCCCCGGCGGACCGATCCGGCCCTCCACCACCTGCGCCTGCGCCTTGCCCGCCCGCTTGAACCTGCCCCCGATCCGCTCCGCCAGCAGATCGGCCACCATGAAACCGACGTTGTGCCGGTTCATCGCGTACTCCGGCCCCGGATTCCCCAGCCCCACGACCAGCCAGGGCGCACCCGCATCCGTCGTCACGTCCATGTCTCCTTAGATACGCGCCAGCCGCTGCCCCCACGGAGAAACCCCCGGGGAACAGCGGCTGACGAAAACGACGACGCTGAGGATCAGGCCTCGGCGGCCTCTTCGCCACCCTCGGTGGCCTCCTCGCCCGCGGCCTCCTCGGCCTGCGCGGCCAGGACCTGCAGCACGACAGCGTCCTCCTCGACGGCCAGAGTCACGCCGTTCGGCAGCGCGATGTCCTTGGCGTGGATCGAGGCACCGGCCTCCAGACCCTCGACCGAGACGGTCAGCTGCTCCGGGATGTGCGTGGCCTCGGCCTCGACCGGAAGCGCGTTCAGCACGTGCTCCAGCAGGTTGCCACCGGCGGCCAGCTCGCCCTCGGCGACGACCGGAATCTCGACCGTGACCTTCTCGCCACGCTTGACCAGCAGCAGGTCGACGTGCTCCAGGAAGCCCTTCAGCGGGTCACGCTGCACGGCCTTCGGGATCGCCAGCTCCTGGGACTTGCCGTCGATGTCCAGCGAGATCAGGACGTTCGGCGTACGCAGCGCCAGCAGCAGGTCGTGACCCGGGAAGGTCAGGTGCAGCGGGTCGGAGCCGTGGCCGTACAGCACACCCGGGACCTTGTGGTCACGGCGGATACGGCGGGCAGCGCCCTTGCCGAACTCGGTACGGGTCTCGGCGGTGAGCTTCACCTCGGACATGATGATCACTCCTCGTAGAAAGCGGAACGGACGGGGTCACCCGGCCACGAACGGCCTGCTACGAAGAGCGCGTCGATAACGGACCGCCGCACACACGGGTGCGGCCTCCCTCGCCGAGCAACTGCAACAGAATACTCGGCGAGGAAGGCCACAGAAAAATCGATCAAGCAGAAGCGGAAAGCCCGAAAGGCCTACTGCTCGTCGAACAGGCTCGTCACCGAACCGTCCTCGAACACCTCACGCACCGCACGGGCGATCGTCGGCGCGATCGACAGCACCGTCAGCTTGTCCAGGTCCTGGCTCAGCTCACCCGGCGTCGGCAGCGTGTTCGTGAACACGAACTCGCTCACCCGGGAGTTCTTCAGCCGGTCCGCCGCCGGACCCGACAGCACACCGTGCGTCGCCGTCACGATGACATCCTCCGCACCGTGCGCGAACAGCGCGTCCGCCGCGGCACAGATCGTGCCACCCGTGTCGATCATGTCGTCGACCAGCACGCACACCCGGCCCTTGACCTCACCCACGACCTCGTGGACGGTCACCTGGTTCGCCACGTCCTTGTCACGCCGCTTGTGCACGATCGCCAGCGGCGCGCCCAGCCGGTCACACCAGCGGTCCGCGACCCGAACCCGGCCCGCGTCCGGCGAGACCACCGTCAGCTTCTCCCGGTCCACCTTCTTGCCCACGTAGTCCGCCAGCAGCGGCAGCGCGAACAGGTGGTCCACCGGACCGTCGAAGAAGCCCTGGATCTGGTCCGTGTGCAGATCCACCGTCAGGATGCGATCCGCACCCGCCGTCTTCATCAGGTCCGCGATCAGACGCGCCGAGATCGGTTCACGACCCCGGTGCTTCTTGTCCTGCCGCGCGTAACCGTAGAACGGCACGATCACCGTGATGGAGCGGGCCGACGCGCGCTTCAGCGCGTCGATCATGATCAGCTGCTCCATGATCCACTTGTTGATCGGAGCCGTGTGGCTCTGGATCAGGAAGCAGTCCGCGCCACGCGCCGACTCCTGATAACGCACATAGATCTCGCCATTGGCGAAGTCGAAGGCCTTCGTCGGGACAACCCCGACACCCAGCTGGTGGGCGACCTCCTCGGCAAGCTCGGGGTGGGCGCGGCCGGAGAAGAACATCATCTTCTTCTCGCCGGTCGTCTTGATCCCGGTCACAGCACTTTCTCCTCAGAGGTGTCTCAGCTGGGTGTCGGCACGACGTCTCGGCAGCCGGGCGAGAGCGTCGTCTCAGCTGGTGGGGTGCGGATGTGCACTTATCACGGTACGCCGTCCCAGACGCACCTGTTTCCGGTCAGCCTTCGCCATCCGGCTTCCGGGACGCCGCCTCGGCCGCCTTCGCCGCCGCGCTCCCCGGACGCTTACGAGCCACCCAGCCCTCGATATTCCGCTGCTGACCACGGGCCACGGCCAGCGAGCCGGGCGGCACATCCTTCGTGATCACAGAGCCGGCGGCCGTGTAGGCGCCGTCCCCGATCGTGACAGGCGCCACAAACATGTTGTCCGAACCGGTACGGCAGTGCGAACCCACGGTCGTGTGGTGCTTCTCCTGACCGTCGTAGTTCACGAACACACTCGCCGCACCGATGTTGCTGTACTCGCCGATCGTCGCGTCACCGACATACGACAGGTGAGGCACCTTCGTCCCCTCACCGATCGACGCGTTCTTCGTCTCGACGTACGTCCCGATCTTGCCCTTCCGCCCGAGACGCGTCCCCGGACGCAGATACGCGAACGGCCCCACGGTCGCCTCCGCGCCGACGGTCGCCCCCTCGGCCACGGTGTTGTCCACCCGCGCCCCCGCGCCCACCCTGGTGTCCTTCAGCCGGCTGTTCGGACCGACCTCGCAGCCCTCGGCCAGACGCGTGGTGCCCTGCAGCTGGGTGCCCGGGTGGACGATCACGTCCTGCTCGAAGGTGACGGTGACGTCGACCCACGTCGTCGCCGGGTCCACCACGGTCACCCCGGCGAGCATCGCGTCGTTCAGCAGCCGCTCGTTGAGGATCCGACGGGCCTCGGCGAGCTGCACACGGTTGTTGATCCCGGCGATCTCCCGGTGATCCGCGGCCACCGACGCGCCGACTCGGTGCCCCGCCTCGCGCAGGATCCCGAGGACGTCGGTCAGATACTCCTCGCCCTGGCTGTTGTTCGTACGGACCTTCCCCAGCGCCTGCGCGAGCAGCCGCCCGTCGAAGGCGAACACACCGGAGTTGATCTCCCGGATGACGCGCTGCGTCTCCGTCGCGTCCTTGTGCTCGACGATCGCGGTGACGGCGCCGGTGGCCTCGTCCCGGATGATCCGGCCGTAGCCGGTCGCGTCCGGCACCTCCGCGGTGAGCACGGTGACGGCGTTGCCGTCGGCGGCGTGGGCGGCCGTGAGCTGCCTCAGCGTGTCGGCGGTCAGCAGCGGGGTGTCGCCGCAGACCACGACCACGGTCCCGTCGGGGCCGCCGCCCAGCTCCTCCAGGGCCATCCGCACGGCGTGCCCGGTCCCCTTCTGCCGGTCCTGCACGGCGGTACGGACGCCGGGCGCGACGGCGCCCAGGTGCTCGGTGACCTGCTCCCGCGCGTGCCCGACCACGACGACCAGGTTCTCCGGCTCCAACACACCGGCGGCGGCCAGCACATGGCCGACGAGACTGCGGCCGCAGATCTCGTGCAGGACCTTCGGTGTGGCCGACTTCATACGGGTGCCCTCACCCGCTGCGAGAACGACGACGGCTGCCGGGCGAATGGCGCTCACGGGATGCCCTTCGGCTGGGGAGGGGGTGTGGACAACCGCAGGATACCGGGGGGGTTCTGGGGGGACATGAGAGCGGGCCCTGACGCAGCTGTCAGGGCCCACAAGGAGCTCCCCTGCCAGGACTCGAACCTGGAACAAATCATCCAAAGTGACCCGTGTTGCCAATTACACCACAGGGGAGTGTATAGACGGCCAAAACGGACACTTTGCTAGTCCGTCGAGGTCGCGGCACCTACTATGCCGTACCACCAGCCTTCAATGCGACGGTACAACTCGGCTCCTTGCAGGACTCGAATGACGAGGCGGCCGTGATAAGCCTCGCCGACGTTTTTGCGGACTGTCTTCGGGTTGTGCTTCTTGAGGGTTGTGCGCTGCAGCGCAGTCGCTCGCGATCCACTCCGAGCAAGTCGAGCCAGGCCGGATGGACCTGGATCCCCTGCGTGTCGCTGTTGACGAAGATGACTGCTTCGCGGCGGCTGTACGACTTGCTCTTTTGTCCCTCGGCCCAGTAAAGCGCGACGCCGGCCGTGGATAGCGGAGGTCGTCCTTCGCGCGGGGGCGCTTCGGCCATGCCGGCGGCGGCTCGCCCTTCACCAGTTGGTTGAGCAGGTCGTTGTTGAAGATCTTCAGTTCGTCGCGGATCCGCCGGAGGCTGTAGCCCCGGCGGCGCAGGGTGATCGCCTGTTCGTGGAGGGTCTCGATGTCGGCGTACTTGCCTTTGGAATGTGCCACCTGCATGCCGTCCGGCCGGAATGGTGTGTTCCGGGGTCGAACGGGTCTGGTTCAGCAGTTCGAGGGATTCCGGGTGGTTTCGCTGTTATTCGATTACGGAGTGTGGTGTAGGCCAGTCGTGGAAACTCGCCGGAAAAGCGCAGCCCGCCGCCCGTAGGCTGGAGACATGACCACGACGGGGGATGACCACACGGAGGCCCGTTCGGGGCCGTGGTGGTGGGAGAGACGGCGTGGCGCGGTGCTCGACTGGAGCCTCGCGCTGGTGTCCGCGCTGGAGTGCGGGGTGGAGGGGTATCCCTTCGCGCAGGACGCGGGGATTCCGACGGCGGCGGGGGTCGTCTTCGGGGTGGTGGCCGGTTCGACGCTGCTGTTGCGTCGTATGTGGCCGGTCGCGGTGGTGCTGGTGTCGATCGCGATCTCGCCGGCGCAGATGGGTCTGCTGCTGACGGTGGTGGGCCTGTACACGATGGCCGCGTCGGAGCTGCCGCGTCGGATCATCGCCGCGCTGGCGGGCATGTCGCTGGTGGGGACGCTGGTGGTGACGTTCGTGCGGGCGCGGCAGGACATGACGCACGGGGAGATCGGGCTGAGTTTCGGGGACTGGTTCGTCCCGTTCATCTCGATCACGGCGTCGCTGGGGGTGACGGCGCCGCCGTTGCTGCTGGGGTTGTACGTGGGTGCGCGGCGGCGGCTCATGGAGAGTCTGCGGGAGCGGGCGGACAGTCTGGAGCGGGAGCTTCAGCTGCTCGCGGAGCGGGCGGAGGAGCGGGCCGAGTGGGCGCGCAACGAGGAGCGGACGCGAATCGCGCGCGAGATGCATGACGTCGTCGCGCATCGGGTGAGTCTGATGGTGGTGCATGCGGCGGCGCTGCAGGCGGTGGCGCGGAAGGATCCGGAGAAGGCGGTGAAGAACGCCGCGCTGGTGGGGGACATGGGGCGGCAGGCACTGACGGAGTTGCGGGAGATGCTGGGCGTGCTGCGGACCGGTGACGGTGCGGGGCGCGGTGAGCGGGCGTCGGTGCCGTTGGCGGCGGTGGGTGCGGCGGCGGCCGCGGCGGCGTCGCGGGCCGCTGTCGAGACGGGGGAGGGCCCCTGTCTGTCGGAGCTGGACGAGTTGGTGGGGCAGTCGGCGGCGGCGGGGATGGTCGTGGATCTGTCGGTGGAGGGGGAGGCGCGGGGGTATGCGCCGGAGGTGGAGCAAACGGCGTACCGGGTGGTGCAGGAGGCGTTGACGAACGTTCACAAGCACGCGGCCGGGGCGAAGACGTATGTGCGGTTGGCGCATCGGGTGTCGGAGATCGCGATGCAGGTGGAGAACGAGCCGCCGCCGGAGGTGGGGTCGGCGTCGTCGGCGCGGTTGCCGTCGGGGGGCAATGGCCTGGTGGGGATGAAGGAGCGGGTCGTGGGTCTGGGCGGGGTGTTCGTGTCGGGGCCGACGGACGCGGGAGGTTTTCGGGTGTCGGCGGTGATACCGGCGTCGTAGGGCGTCCCGGTGGGTGGCTGGGGCGTCAGCCGGCGGTGAGGCGTACGGGTTCGAGGCCTGCGACGAGCGTGGTGAGGGCGTGGTCGATGTCGGGGCCGAGGTACCAGTCGCCGGTGTGGTCGATGGCGTAGACGCGGCCTTCGGTGTCGATGGCGAGGAGGGCCTGGGTGTCGGTTTCGGCGCCGAGGGGGCTGATCTCGGTGCCGAGGGCGCGGCCGAGGTCGCCGAGGGTGCGGGCCATGTGCAGGCCGTGCAGGGGGTCGAGGTGGAGGGCGGCGGGGGCGAGCTGGCGGCCGGGGCCGGTGGGGTTGATGTGGAGGCCGCCGAACTCGGCCCAGGCTTCGACGGCGGCGGGGAAGACGGCGTGCCGGTGGCCGTTGGGTGAGGTGTGTTCGCGGAGGGCGTCGGCCCAGATCTCGGCTTGTTTGATGTCCCAGCGTCCGGGTTGCCAGCCGGCGGCGCGCAGGGCGGCGTCGACGGGGACGGAGAAGCGGGTGGTGGAGGTGCGGTCGGCGTGCATCTGCCCTCGTTCGTGGTGCGGTGTCGTTCCGGGGGTCGTCGCCGGTCAGTCGTCGGTTGCCGTGGGGTCGACGACGCGGACGCCGAAGTGGGCGCTGAGGGCGGTGCAGGCGCGGCAGGGGGCGGCGAAGCTGCCGTGCAGGGGGTCGCCGGCCTCGCGGATGCGGCGGGCGGTGAGTTTGGCCTGTTTGAGTGCTTTGCGGGCTTCGCCGTTGGTCATGGGTTTGCGTGCGGCGCGTTTGCTGCGGGCGGCGTCGGCGGCGGCGAGGTGGCGTGAGATGAGGATGGTTTCGGCGCAGCGGCCGGTGAACCGGTCGCGTTGGGCGCTGGTGAGGGTGTCGAGGAAGTCCTGGACGAGGGGGTGGAGGGCGGGGGGCTGGTCGGCGCGGGCGGCGGTGCCGGTGAGGGTGGCGCCGCGTACGGAAAGGGCGGCGGCGACGGTGGGGAGTATGCCGTCACGGCGGTGACGCAGGGTGGGGGCCTGGCGGTCGTCGGTGGCGCTCCAGCCGACGCGGGGGTCGCCGGAGGCGCTGATGTGCGGTCCTGTTTGCGTCGCGTTCATGGTCGTGTTTCCCCTCCCAGGTGTCCCCCGGCGGACACAGAGTGCCAAATGCCCTGGCTGGTGTGGAAGCTGGGGCGGCGCGACACGCACGGTCGGGGGTGGGTTGTCACGTGGTGGTGACGTGGTGGTGACGGTGTGTCAGGGGTTGGGTGGGGGTGGGGTGCGGGTGTGGTCGCGGGTGTGGTGGTGGTCCGGCGGGGTGTGGAAGGTGTCCGTCCGGTGGTGTGGGGTGCCGTGACCGGCGCCGGTGACCGGTTTCGCCGTACCGCATAGGCTGTCGGCACCGCGCCGCGCGCGGTTCGGTGTGCCGGAGCGACGGGTGCGCCGGAGCAGAGAAGTCGATACGGGGCGTAGTGGCCGGAGTCGGTCGTTACGGGTCGTACAGAGTGCCGCAGGGGGCAACCGCCATGACGACAGGTCGGCTCGGGCAGCAAGCCGCGCCGCCGAACGCGGCCTACGCCGGGCAGGTCGTGCATTTCCCGGATCCGGTCCGGGCGGCCCGTCACCCGAGAGGGGTGCGGGTGGACGAGCACGGCTACCCCGACTTCTCGCCCTATGCGCGGGCGGCCGCGGAGATCGCGGATCCGCCGGAGGGCTTCGGTGTCGACGAGTTGCGGCTGACGGACTATGTGTCGGCGAACGCGGCGCTGTCGGCGACGGGGCACGAGTTGTGGGACACGGTGCCGGCGGTGGCGACGCCGCACGGCTGGACGTGGCATCACGTGGCGGGGACGCGGCGGCTGGAGCTGGTGCCGGTCGAGGTGAAGGCGTTGCTGCGGCATCACGGCGGTATCGCGACGGCGGCGGTGGACCAGGGCAAGCGGGGCACGCGGCCGTTGCAGGAGACGCGTCCGGCGCACTTCGGGCTGCCGAAGTCGGGTGTGGCGGTGAGTGAGGCGCAGGTGCTGGGGGTCGAGGAGGATCTGGGGTACCGGCTGCCTGGCGCCTACCGTTCCTTCCTGAAGGCCGCGGGTGGCTGCGCGCCGGTGGGGACCGCGCTGGACGCGGAGCTGGGGCTGCTGATCGACCAGCCGTTCTTCACGGTGCGGGACGAGGCGGCGGTCAACGACCTCGTGTACGTCAACAAGTGTCTGCGGGACCATCTGACCAAGGACTATCTGGGTGTCGGGTTCGTGCAGGGCGGTCTGCTCGCGGTGAAGGTGAAGGGTGAGCGGATCGGGTCGGTGTGGTTCTGCGCGTACGACGACGCGCGGGACGTGGATCCGGCGATGCCGCCCGCCGAGCGGGTGGAGCGGCTGCTGCTGCCCTGCGGGGACGACTTCGACGTGTTCCTGTCCCGGCTCGCGGGCAGTCCGCCGGAGCTGGAGACGGTGGCGAATCTGATGGTGGACGGCGGGTTCGCGCGGTCCGTGCCGGTGTGGGGGGAGTGAGCTGACGATGGTGACGTTCGCGCAGGCGCAGGAGCGCGCGGAGGAGTGGGTCAACGGTGACGTGCCGTCGTACCAGCATCGTGAGGTGCGGGTGCGGGAGTTCGAGCTGGGGTTCGTGGTGTGGGCCGAGGACCGCGCCGACGGGCCGCGGTCGGACGGGGGCGCGCAGCGGCTGGTGATCGCCCGGGACAGCGGGGAGGCCACGTTGTGGCCGTCGCTGCCGGTGGGTGAGGTGATCCGCCGGTACGAGGAGGAGTACGGGCGTGAGGAGGCGGCCGGCGAACCGGTGTCGGCGCCTGCGGCTCGGGTCGATCTGAATCAGACGTCGTTCTTGCTGACTCCGCCGGAGTGGTTGCAGGACGCAGCGGACAAGTTGGGCATTCCGGATCGGCGGGCTGGTCGTGACGGGGCGTCGGAGGATGCGGCGCCTGCGGACGCGGTGCCTGCGGGTGCCGTGCCTGCGGACGCCGTGCCCGCGGACGCCGTGCCCGCCGGGCCTGCGGACGCCGCGCCTGTGGACGCCCGCCCCGCGGATGTGGCGCCCGGCCCGGTGGCTCCGGCCGCCCGGGCGGCGCTGCCGGAGACGCAGGCCGGGATTCCGGCCGGTGCGCCGACGCCGGGTGCGCCGGGTGCGCCGGGTGCGCCGGGTGCGCCGGGCGTGCCGGGTGTGGTGCCGGGTGCGCCCGCGGGGGCGACTCCCTGGGCCGGGACCGACACCAACGCGGACGCCGGTGAGGACCGTTCGGTGCCGCTGCCGGAGACGGTGTTCGCACCGCCGCTGAGTGGCGCCGACGACGAGACGCCGCCGCCGGTGGTGGTGCCGGACGCGAAGACGGCGCTGATGTCGGGGGGCAGCCAGCTTCCGCCCACGGCGATCGCGCCGGCGCTGGATCCCCATGCGCAGGGCCCGCTGGGTGGCGGACCGGGGGCGCATGGTGGGCCGGATGCGCCGGGCGCGCCGGGTGCGCCGGGCGCTCCTGGGGTGCCGGGCGCTCCTGGGGTGCCCGGTGCGCCGGGTGCGGGGATGCAGGGTGCGCCGGGTACGCCGCCGCCGCCTCCGTCCGTGCCGCCCGCGCCGCACGGCAACACGCCGCCGCACGGAAGCACGCCGCCCCCCGCCCCGCACGGAAGCACTCCGCCTCCGGTGCCGCCGGGCAGCACGCCGCCCCCCGCGCCGCACGGGAGCACTCCGCCGCCCGCGCCGCACGGCAACACGCCGCCGCACGGAAGCACCCCGCCTCCCGCTCCGCCGGGCAGCACTCCGCCGCCCGCGCCCTCCTACGGCTACCCCCAGGCCGGCGGCGCCCAGCCGCACGCGCCGAACGCCGGTGACATCGCCGACGCCGCCACCAGCAAGGCGGCGCCGCCGCCGCGTCGCGGCGGGGCCGGAGGTGCGACGCCGCCGCCTCCGCCGGGAGCACCGGGGGTGCCCGGCGTACGTCCGGGCGGCACGCCCCCGCCGCCCGGTGCCCCTGGTACGCCGGGTGCGCCGGCGGGCGGTGCCTACGTGCCCACCCAGCTGGTGTCGGCCCTCGGTCCCGACGGCCCTGAGGGCCCCGGCGGGCCGCAGCCTCCTGCCGCGCCGAACCCGCCGGGTGCCCCCGGCACGCCTCCGGGCGGTGTCCACCATGCCGCCACGATGCTGGCCGACCCGTCGCAGATGGGGCCCGGCGCGCCGCAGCCTCCGGGTCCTCCGGGTGTCCCGGGCGCACCCCAGCCGCCCGGCGCTCCGGGTGCCCCGCGCACTCCCGTGTCCCCCGGCGCGCCGCAGCCTCCGGGCGCCCCGGGCACGCCCGGGGCGCGGGGTGCCGTGCACCACGCCGAGACCATGCTGGCCGCGCCTCCGGTGGGCGGCCCGGGCGCGCCTCCGCCGCCGGCTCCCGGTGTCCCCGGCGCTCCCGGCGTCCCGGGCGCCCCTCAGCCGATGCCGCCCGCGCCGGGACAGCCCGTCCCCGGTGCGCAGCCCCCGGCCTACGGCTATCCGCCGCAGGGGCAGCCGACGGTCGGACCGGGCTACCAGGCCGTGTTGCGCTACCGCGCCCAGGACGGTTCGGAGCAGCAGCTGATCCGGCGTTCCGCGCCGGGCACCCCGCACCCCGAGTGGCAGATCTTCCACGAGCTGCGGGCGATGAACGTGCCGCCGGACCAGGTGCTGGAGCTGCACACCGAGCTGGAGTCGTGCGAGCTGCCGGGTGCCTACTGCGCGCGGATGATCCGGGAGCAGTGGCCGCAGGCGAGGATCACGAGCATCGCGCCGTACGGCACGGATCACGCGAGCCGGCAGCAGGGCATGCAGCAGCTGCTGGCCCACCAGGGCGAGCTGCACCAGGTCGCGGACGGTCCTGCGCGCCCGGCGCCGGTGCGCGCGCCGCTGCCGCCGGTGCAGCCGGTGCCGCCGATTCCGCCGGAGGGTGTGGCGCAGGAGCTGGCGGGGGCGTTCGGGCCGGGGATCTTCCGGTTCGAGCAGGCCGCGGTGTCCCGGCAGGGGGTGCCGCCGATCGTGGCGCACACCCTGGTGGTGGCCGGTCTGCCGCTGGACATGGGGCCGTTCTTCTGGGCGCAGGCCCAGCCGGGGCGCCCGGTGCCGACGCTGGCGGAGCTGGCGCAGGAGCGTGGTGTGCAGCCCGCTCCGGACGCGGGTTCGTACCTGGTGATGGGCAGCGACTTCGGCAGGGCGATCTGTGTGCAGTACGGGACGGCGAACATCGTCGCCGTTCCGGTGGAGGCCGGGCCGGGCGGTGTGCCGGTGCCGCCGCAGTTCGTGAACACCGGTCTGCCGGAGTTCGTGCGCTGCCTGGCGCTGCTGGGCCGGATGTGGCGGCTGCGGTTCGGGCTGAACCAGGAGCAGGCGGGGCGCTGGACGGTCGATTTCCAGGCGCAGCTGGCCGCTCTCGACCCGGCGGCGCTCGGCTCGCCGGAGAGCTGGTGGTCGGTGCTGCTGGAGCAGATGTGGGACGGACTGCTGTGACTTCCCTCTGACGGAACGCGGGGAAAGGGCCTGGCCCGGTCGTGGACGACCGGGCCAGGCCCTTTTGTGGGTACGGTGCGCGCGGAGTGTCGCGTTATGTGCACTTCCTGCCGATCCATCAAGATGTGCGCGAAACGTAAATGGAAATCGTTCGTTCGTACGTCGTTTCGTGTGGTCGGTGGAGAGGGGTCCCGGATGAGCAGCGCATCGGTGTCACCACATGGGTTCGTGCCCGTCCGGGGGCGCGGTTACCGCCCCGAGCAGGTCGACGCGTTCGCCACGGCGCTCTGCCTGGACCGTGACGCCGCCTGGGAGCGGGCCGCCCGGCTCACCGTGCTCGCCAAGGAGATGCAGGCGGAGGCGGACCTGATGCGGGAGACCGTCGCCCAGTTGGCGCCGCAGACGTACGAGGCGCTGGGGGAGCGGGCGAGGCGGCTGTTCCACCTCGGGATGGAGGAGGCGGCGGCCGTGCGTGAGCGGGCGCGGCGCGAGGCGCACGAGCGGGTCGCGCGGGCGGAGGAGGACGCCCTGAACCTGCGTCAGAAGGCGCAGGACGACGCCGAGGTGCTCCGCGCGGAAGCCGAGGACCGCGCCCGGCACCGGCTGCTCGCGGCGCGCGCCGAGGCCGACGAGATCCGTGTCGCGGCCCGGCGCGAGGTCAAGGAGAGCCGTACGGAGGCGGTCGCCGCCCTGCGTGAGATGCGCCGGCGGACCGCCGGGCTCCTCGCGGACCAGGAGAGGGAGTTCGCCGATCGGTGGGCGGCCGCCGAGCGTGAGGCCGCGCAGAGCGCCGCCGCGGTGGACGCCTGCCACGCCGAACTGGTCGCACGCGCGGAGGCCGCGCTGAGCGAGGCCAAGGAGGCCTTCGCCGACGCCGAGCGGTCCGTCCGGAGCCGGCAGGAGGAGGCACACGCGCGTGCCGCCGAGATCGTCGCCGACGCGCGCCTGCGGGAGGAGAGCATCGCGCGGGAGACCGAGCGGGTGCTGCGGGAGCACGGGGAGCGCTGGGACGACGTACAGGCGCACATCGACCAGGTGCGCAGCAGCCTGGCGGCGCTCACGGGCGGGCGCGCTCCGGCAGAGTGAGTTCCGCTCGCGTCCCCGTCCGCGTCGTCATTCGCTCCTTCGCACGGCGCCCGCCAGGATCCACCCCTCCACCGCCTCGTACTGCCGTCGCTGTTCCTCCGCCTTGCGCCGGCCGGAGAGCACCGTGCCCAGCCAGCCGAAGGCGAAGCCGAGGGGGACGGAGACGAGGCCGGTCGTGGTGAAGGGGAAGTAGGTGAAGTCGGCCTCGGGGAAGGCGGCGACGGGGGAGCCGGAGACCAGGCTGGTGCCGGGGGTGAGGGCGAGGACCGCGAGGGTGCCGCCGATGAGGGTGGCGAGCAGACCGGTGCGGGTGTAGCGGCGCCAGAAGAGGCTGTACACGAGGGCCGGGGCGATGGCGGAGGCGCCGAGGCTGAAGGAGAGCGTCACCAGCGGTTGCAGGCTGCGGTGCTGGACCAGCGTCGCGAGCAGGATCGCCGGGACGCCGACCGCCAGCGCGGACAGCCGGGCGAGCGTCATCTCGCGGCGCGCCGACATCTCCTGCACGCGGGCCGCGAACACGTCGTGGGCCAGGGAGTTCGCGCAGGCGAGGATCATGCCGGCGACGGAGGCGAGGACCGTCAGGAACACGGCCGTCGCGACGGTCGTGAACAGCAGCGTCTCCGCGGTGGTCACCTCGGGCCCGAGCGCCGCCCGGGAGCCCAGCAGGTAGGCGGAGTTGCCCTGCGGGTCGGCCAGCGCGATCGCCTCGCGTCCGACCAGGGCCGTCGCGCCCATTCCGACGACCGTGATGACCAGCACGAACACGGCCACGATCGACACCGCCCAGGACATCGACCGCCGCACCTGGGGGGCGCTGGAGGCGGTGTACATGCGCATGGTGACGTGCGGCAGGCACGCCCCGCCGAGGACCACGCACAGCTGGGCGCTGATCATGTCGAGGCGCGGGTGGGGGCCGTCGGCGAACTCCAGTCCCGAGTTGAGGAAGGCGGGGCCGACTCCGCTGCGTGCCGCCGCCGCGTCGAACAGGGCGGTCGGGTCCCAGTCGAACCTGTTCAGGACGAGCACGGCGACCGCGCCGCCCGAGCCGAGCAGGATCACGATCTTCAGGATCTGGATGAGGGCGGTGCCCTTCATGCCGCCGATCGCCGCGTAGGAGATCATCAGGACGCCCAGGCCGATGACGCAGGCCGTCTTCACCTCGTCGCCGGAGAAGCCAAGGATGAACGCCACCAGCTGTCCGGTGCCCGCGAGCTGCACCAGCATCAGCGGCAGCAGCGCGGCGAGCGTCACCAGGCAGGCGGTGACGCGCACGGCCCGGCCGGGCATACGGCGGGCGAAGGCGTCGCCCATCGTGAACCGGCCCGCGTTGCGCAGGGGTTCGGCGAGCAGGAACATCAGCAGCATCAGCGACAGGGCCGTGCTCAGTGCCAGGACGATGCCGTCGTGGCCGTACAGCGCGATGACCCCGCAGGTGCCCAGCACGGTCGCGGCGGAGATGTAGTCGCCCGCGATGGCCAGGCCGTTGCGCATCGGCGACAGGGAGCCGTAGCCGGTGTAGAACTCGTCGAGGTCGTCCCGGTCCGGGCCGGTCATCACGCACAGCAGCAGGGTGATGGTGGCGATGGCGGTGAACGCCACCAGGGTCATGGTCTGCGCGGATCCGCTGAGGCCGGTCATCGCGCGACCCGCCGTCTGGCGTCCAGCTCGGACTGCTTGCGGATGCGGTCGGCGAGCGGGTCGACGTAGCGCCGCGCGGTGTGCTCGTACAGGGCGATCGCCAGCCAGGTGACGGGCAGTTGGACGAGTGCCAGCAGCAGTCCGACGGGCAGTCCGTCGGTGACGTCGGAGGTCATGAACGACGGTGCGTACGCCGACAGGATCAGGAACAGGGTGAAGTACCCGAGAGCCGTGAGGGTGGCCACGCGCCGCTGCCAGCGGTAGGCGCTGCGCAGGACGCGCAGGTCGCTGTGGTGGCCGAGGGGGGCGCGCAACTGCCGGCGCGGGCCGGCGGGCTCGGGCTGCGGAGCGACCGGCTGCCAGGGATACGTGGGGTACGCGGGCGAGGCGCCGCCCGAGCGGTGCGGGTACGGCGGTGGGAATGGGTCGGAGGACATCCCGGTGCTCCTTGCGTGGCTGGGGTGCGGGGCGGACCGCAGGGAGTGGGGGGTGAGCGGGGGCGTGGTGCGGGGACGCACGCTACTCGGCGCACCGGGAGTGCGCGACGGTTTCGACAAACTGAGTGGTCGGTATGCGCTTGCTGTGTCCGTTCACCACGAGATGAGCGCCATGAGGGCCCCCAGAACGGCACCCGTGCCGAGCACGCCGAGGAAGAGACCGGCGCCCAGGTGCGCGATCGCGCGTCCGCCGCGCACCCGTGCCGGGTCCTGCGGGTCGTAGGTGACGTCGACCCGAGGATTCGCGCGGCGGGTCAGCACGCTCACCGAGGACTCCTGGGTCCTGGTCACACCGGTGACCGTGGTGAACCGGTAGACGGGGTACTTGGCCTGCTGCTTGCGGGAGGTGATGTAGTCGACGATCTCGCCCGGCACGGTCACCCCGCGCCGCCGCAGGATCCACGGGTCGCGCAGGAAGAACCGCCATGCCACGGCCAGCAGCCCGGACCCGAGAGGGGCGGTGAACGCGGCGGTGAGGACGAGGGCCCGCTGGGCGGGCTCCCGCGCGGTGACCGCCGCCACCACGATCACCGTCAGCCAGCCCGCCACCAGCGCCGTCACGCGGGACGCGCGCGTGGACAGTCGCGGCGGTTCGACCGGGCGCGTGCGGGCGGTGATCAGCGCCTGCCCGTCCGCCACCGGCGTGACCCCGGCCAGTGCCCGCTCCAGCGCCTCGGTGAACGCCCGCACCGCGGACGTGTTGCCGCTGCGCACGGTGAACGCCGCGCCGGGCCCGCCGCCGCTGATCCGCAGCCCGACGGACCGCTCGTCCTCGCCCTGCTCGACGGCCTCGACGGCCCGCAGCGGTATCTCCACGACCCCGCGCCCGCGCACCACCCGCACCGTCCCGCCCTCCAGCCGGAAAGTGCCCCCACGCCCCTTGAGCACGACCTGCCTCTCCCACCCCATGACGGCGGATCCTAGAGCAGGGGTTCGCGCCGGTAGCGGATTCCGGGGCGGCCGTCGACGCTCGGATTCCCCACCACGGTGAAGCCGTTGCGTTCGAGTACGGTCCTGGAGGCGGCGTTGTCCAGCGTGGTGACCGCCGTGAGCGCGCGCAGTCCGTACGTCGCGGCGGCCGTCCGGCACACCAGCCGGACCGCCGCCGTGGCGACGCCCCGGCCCGCGGCGCGTTCCCCCACGCGGTAGCCGAGTTCGGCCGAGCCGTCCTCGACGTCGACGAGGTTGATCCGGCCGACCAGGTGGCCGTCCTCGTCCAGCACGACGTGGAAGTGGCACACCCCGGCGTCCTGTTCGGCGAGCAGCGCGCGGTGCCGGTCGGGGAACTCGGCGAAGTAGGCGTCCCCGCGATCGGGAATCGTGCGGGCGAAGTACCGCCGGTTCTCGCGCTCGAAGGCCAGCAGCCCGTCCGCGTGGTCGGCCCGCAGCCGCTCCAAGGTCACCATCCGCCCAGAGTATGACCGCGCGTCACCCCGGGGCCTCTGCTTTTCGTGGTGCCTCGGTCCTCCTCAGTTCTCCGCGAGGACGGGGAACCGGCGCGGTGCCAGCACCAGCAGCACCAGGAACGCGAGCGCCGCCGCGCCCGCCGCGCCCAGGTACACGGCGTGCACCGCGTCCGCGATCGCCCGCCTGGTCGTCTCCGACGCGGCGCCGGTGTCCAGCCCGCGGGCGACGGAGTCGAGGTCGCCGACGCCGCCCAGCCGCGCGGCGAGCACCCCGTTGGCGATGGCGCCGAAGACGGCGGCGCCGATCGTCTGGCCGGTCTGGCGGCAGAACAGCACCGACGCGGTGGTGGTGCCGCGTTCCGCCCAGCCGACCGTCGACTGGACGCCGACGATCAGCGGCAGCTGGAACAGGCCCAGGGCGGCACCCAGGAGCAGCATCAGCAGCGTGGGCTGCCAGGCCTCGCCCGGGTACGGCAGGAACGGGAACGCGAACAGGAACAGCGCGGCCGTGCCGATGCCCAGCATGGCCGTGTTGCGGAAGCCGATCCGGCGGTACACGTGCTGGCTGAACGCCGCCGACACCGGCCAGCTGAGCGTCCACACGGAGAGCACGAAGCCGGCGGCGACGGGGGCGAGGCCGAGCACCGACTGGGCGTACATCGGGAGGAACACCGTGGGGGCCACCATCAGCAGGCCCAGGGCGCCCAGAGCCAGGTTGACGGCGGCGATCGTACGGCGCCGCCACACCCACCCGGGGATGATCGGCTCGGCCGCCCGGCGCTCCACCAGCACCACGACCACCAGCAGCGCCAGGCCGGTGCCCAGCAGCGCCAGCGACGGCGCCGACAGCCACGGCCAGGCGACCCCGCCCTGCACCAGCGCGGTGAGCAGCACCCCGCCGCAGGCGAACACCGCGAGGGCGCCCGCCCAGTCGACACGCGCGCGTGGAGCCCCGTTCTCCCGTACGGGCTCGTGCAGGTGGCGGACGATCAGCCAGAGCGCGAGTCCGCCGACGGGCAGGTTGACGAGGAAGATCCACCGCCAGTCGGCGTAGGTGGCGAGCAGTCCGCCCACGCCGGGGCCCGCGACCGCGGACACCGCCCACACGGTGGACAGCTTGGACTGGATCTTCGGGCGTTCCTCCAGCGGGTACAGGTCGGCGGCGAGGGTCTGCACCGTGCCCTGGAGGGCGCCGCCGCCCAGGCCCTGCACGACGCGGAAGGCGATGAGCGCGGCCATGCTCCAGGCGAGCGCGCACAGCAGGGAACCCAGCAGGAAGACGGACGCGCCGACGATCAGCACGGGCTTGCGGCCGAAGGTGTCGGACAGCTTGCCGTAGACCGGCAGGGTGACGGTGACGGCGAGCAGGTACCCGGAGAACAGCCAGGAGAAGACGGAGAAGCCGCCGAGGTCGCCGACGATCTGCGGGACGGCGGTGGAGACGACGGTGGAGTCCAGCGCGGCGAGCGCCATGGAGAGCATCAGCGCGGCGACGACCGCGCCGCGTCCGCGCGTGCCCCGCGACCGGCCGGCGGCGGCCTCGCGCGTGCCGGTGCCGCCCTGGCTCACCGGCTCGGTGTTTCCCTGGCCCACGGGATTCCTTCCCCTTGCACCTATCTGCCGGAGGACAGCTTGGCACTTGCGCCTGACGTAGCGGGAGAGCGCAGGGTGGGTGGTCCGAAGGATGGACGACGACCCCGAGGCGGAGTCCGTCTGCCGGGGGAGAGCCCCTAGGGGTTCCTCCATGGAACTGTTCGGGGAGGCTTCGTCCCAGCGGAGGACGAGGAGGGGCGGGACCGTCCTTAACCTGGCTTTACGCCGCTGAGGGCGCCGTCGGTACCGGCGTACCGCAGCTTCGGGGGTGGGGTTTTCCCCCGTAGAGGACGGGGCTGAGCACCATCGATCCGGACCCCCTCCTGCCGCGAGACTCATCCGCGTAACCACTTCGTACGAGTCCCACCGGCTCGGTGCGAACCACTAGTTGACCGACATAGGAGACATACCGTGACATCGGCTGTGACCATTCCCAGGCACGGGGGCACTGGAGGGCGTACGGCCGTTGCCGCGCGGGCGCGGCAGGTCGTCAAGGCCTATGGGTCCGGGGAGACCCGCGTCGTCGCCCTCGACCATGTCGACGTGGACATCGCCCGGGGCCAGTTCACTGCGATCATGGGCCCCTCGGGGTCCGGCAAGTCCACCCTGATGCACTGCCTCGCCGGCCTCGACACCGTGACGGCCGGTCAGATCCACCTGGACGAGACCGAGATCACCGGTCTGAAGGACAAGAAGCTCACCCAGTTGCGGCGGGACCGGATCGGGTTCATCTTCCAGGCGTTCAACCTGCTGCCGACGCTGAACGCGATCGAGAACATCACGCTCCCCATGGACATCGCCGGCCGCAAGCCCGACAAGGAGTGGCTCGCGCGGGTGGTGGACACCGTCGGCCTCGCCGGGCGGCTCAAGCACCGGCCGACCCAGCTGTCCGGCGGTCAGCAGCAGCGCGTGGCCGTGGCCCGGGCGCTGGCCGCGCGGCCCGAGATCATCTTCGGTGACGAGCCGACCGGAAACCTCGACTCCCGCGCGGGCGCCGAAGTCCTCGGCTTCCTGCGCCGCTCGGTGGACGACCTGGGCCAGACCATCGTGATGGTCACGCACGACCCGGTGGCCGCCTCGTACGCCGACCGCGTGCTCTACCTCGCCGACGGCCGGATCGTCGACGAGATGTACAACCCCACCGCCGAGCAGGTCCTGGACCGCATGAAGGACTTCGACGCCCGGGGGCGTACGTCATGACCGTGCTGAAGACCTCGATGCGCAACTTCTTCGCGCACAAGGGCCGTATGGCGCTGTCGGCCGTGGCGGTGCTGCTGTCCGTGGCGTTCGTGTGCGGCACGCTGGTGTTCACGGACACCATGAACACCACGTTCGACAAGCTGTTCGCCGCCACCGCCTCCGACGTCACGGTCAGCGCCAAGAGCTCCTCGGACACCGGCGAGACCACCTCCCGGACCGGCAAGCCGCCCGTGATGCCCGCCTCCGTCCTCGACGACGTACGGGGCGCGCAGGGCGTGAAGTCGGCGGAGGGGACCGTCTTCTCGACCTCGGTGACCGTCGTCGACGGCGGCAAGGACAGCCTTTCGCCGTCCAGCGGGGCGCCGACCATCGTCGGCAACTGGAACACCAACGACGCCCGCACCATGGAGATCACCTCCGGCGCGGCCCCCGAGGGCGCCGACCAGATCATGGTCGACGCGGACACCGCCGACAGGCACGGCCTGAGGCTCGGTGACGAGATCGGCGTCATCACGGCCGTCGGCACGCACCACGCGAAGATCTCCGGCATCGCCGACTTCAGCGTCACCAACCCCGGTGCCGCGCTCTTCTACCTGGACACCGAGACCGCCCAGCAGACCCTCGTCGGCGAGAGCGGCGTCTACACCAACGTCAACGTCACCGCCGCGAGCGGTGTCACCGACGCACAGCTGAAGAAGAACGTCACGGCCGCGCTCGACGGCGGCTACAAGGTGCAGACGGCCAAGGAGGTCGCCGACGCCAACGCCGAGCAGGTCGGCGACTTCATGGGCGTCATGAAGTACGCGATGCTCGGCTTCGCCGGGATCGCCTTCCTCGTCGGCATCTTCCTGATCATCAACACCTTCTCCATGCTGGTCGCCCAGCGCACCCGCGAGATCGGCCTGATGCGGGCCATCGGCTCCAGCCGCAAGCAGGTCAACCGGTCCGTGCTGGTCGAGGCACTGCTGCTCGGCGTGGTCGGCTCGGTGCTCGGCGTCGCCGCCGGCGTGGGACTGGCGATCGGGCTCATGAAGCTCATGGGCCAGATGGGCATGGAACTGTCCACCGACGACCTGACGATCGCCTGGACGACCCCCGCGCTCGGCCTGGTCCTCGGCGTCGTCGTCACGATCCTCGCCGCCTACCTCCCGGCCCGCCGCGCGGGCAAGGTCTCCCCGATGGCCGCGCTGCGCGACGCGGGCGCCCCGGCCGACGCCAGGGCCGGTGCCGTACGGGCCGTGATCGGCCTGCTGCTGACCGGCGCGGGCGGCTACGCCCTCTACCTGGCGGGCTCCGCCGACAAGGCGAGCGACGGGTCGCTGTGGCTCGGCGTCGGCGTGGTGGCCTCGCTGATCGGGTTCGTGGTCGTCGGACCGCTGCTCGCCAGTGGTGTCGTGCGGGTGCTGAGCGTCGTCCTGCTGCGGGCCTTCGGCCCGGTCGGGCGCATGGCCGAACGCAACGCCCTGCGCAACCCGCGCCGGACCGGCGCCACGGGGGCCGCGCTGATGATCGGGCTCGCGCTGGTGGCGTGCCTGTCGGTGGTCGGCTCCTCCATGGTGGCCTCCGCCACCGACCAGCTCGACAAGACCGTCGGCACCGACTTCATCGTCCAGAACGACCAGGGCCAGCTGATCACGCCGCAGGCCGTGCAGGCGGTGAAGGACACCCGGGGGCTGGAGCGGGTCACCGAGTACAAGCTGCTCGACGTCACACTGACCACGCCCGACGGGAAGACGTCCAAGGGCGAGACGATCAACGCGGCCGACGCGTCGTACGCCGAGGACCTGCGCACCGAGACGGTCGCCGGCAGCCTCGCCGACGCCTACCGGCCCGACTCGATGTCCGTCTTCGAGGGCTTCGCGAAGGAGCACGGGCTCAAGGTCGGCTCCAAGGTCGAGGTCGACTTCAGAGACGGCGGCACGGCGGCCCTCACGGTCCGCGCGATCACCAGTGACGACGTGGTGATCGACAAGGGCGCGATGTACGCGTCGATCGCCACGGCCGCCAAGCACATCCCGGCCGACCGGATGCCGCTCGACTCGCTCGTCTTCGCCTCGGCGAAGGACGGACAGGAGGACGCCGCCTACGCGGCCCTGAAGACCGCGCTGGACGACTACCCGCAGTACACCGTCCGCGACCAGACGGACTACAAGGAGGCGCTGCAGGACCAGATCGGGCAGCTCCTGAACATGATCTACGGCCTGCTGGGCCTCGCGATCATCGTCGCGATCCTGGGCGTGGTGAACACCCTGGCGCTGTCGGTGGTCGAGCGGACCCGGGAGATCGGCCTGATGCGGGCCATCGGCCTCTCCCGCCGCCAGCTGCGCCGGATGATCCGCCTGGAGTCGGTCGTGATCGCCCTGTTCGGCGCGCTGCTCGGTCTCGGGCTGGGGATGGGCTGGGGCGCCACCGCCCAGCAGCTGCTCGCCCTGGAGGGCCTGAAGGTCCTCGACATCCCGTGGCCGACGATCGGCGGGGTGTTCCTCGGCTCGGCCTTCGTGGGCCTGTTCGCCGCGCTGGTCCCGGCGTTCCGCGCGGGCCGGATGAACGTCCTGAACGCCATCGCCACCGACTAGCCCTCGCGTACGGGGGTCGCGGGGCGGAGCCCGGTGCCGGGGAGCGGTCGCTCTCCGGCACCGGGTGTTTCGTCGTGCGGATGTTCCAGGGCACCGGGGGTGGCCGGGGAGGGCGTGCGTGCGGCGGGCCTCGTTCGGGCGGCGGCGCCGTCCACAGGGGAGCGCGTTGTCCACAGGCCCCGCGGCGGTCGCCGCACCGTCGTACGCTGGAGACCCCCCGGCCGTATCACGCGTCGGGCCATTCGCGTTGCCCATCACCGGACGGAAAGCCCATCCATGAGCCTGCACGGTCTGCTCGACGCCGTCGTCAAGGACGCCGCCCTAGCCGAAGCGATCAAGGCTGCCGCGGACGGCAACCGGATGCACGTCGACCTGGTCGGCCCCCCGGCGGCCCGCCCCTTCGCGATCGCCGCCCTGGCCCGCGAGTCCGGCCGCCCCGTGCTCGCGGTCACGGCCACCGGCCGCGAGGCCGAGGACCTGGCCGCGGCCCTGCGCACGCTGCTGCCGCCCGACGGCGTGGCGGAGTACCCCTCCTGGGAGACCCTGCCGCACGAGCGGCTCTCCCCGCGCAGCGACACCGTCGGCCGCCGCCTCGCGGTGCTGCGCCGCCTGGCCCACCCCAGCCCCGACGACCCGGAGACCGGCCCGGTGTCCGTCGTCGTCGCGCCCGTGCGGTCCGTGCTGCAGCCGCAGGTCAAGGGCCTCGGCGACCTGGAGCCGGTGGCCCTGAGGACGGGGCAGACTGCCGACCTGAACGACGTCGTGGAAGCCCTCGCCGCCGCCGCGTACGCGCGCGTGGAGCTGGTCGAGAAGCGCGGCGAGTTCGCCGTGCGCGGCGGCATCCTCGACGTGTTCCCGCCCACCGAGGAACACCCCCTGCGCATCGAGTTCTGGGGCGACGACGTCGAGGAGATCCGCTACTTCAAGGTCGCCGACCAGCGCTCCCTGGAGGTCGCCGAGCACGGCCTGTGGGCGCCGCCGTGCCGCGAGCTGCTGCTGACGGACCAGGTGCGGGAGCGGGCCGCCGCTCTCGCCGAGCAGCACCCCGAGCTGGGCGAACTCCTCGGCAAGATCGCCGAGGGCATCGCCGTCGAGGGCATGGAGTCGCTGGCCCCGGTCCTCGTCGACGACATGGAGCTGCTGATCGACGTGCTGCCCGAGGGCGCCATGGCCGTCGTCTGCGACCCGGAGCGGGTCCGCACGCGCGCGTCGGACCTCGTCGCCACCTCCCAGGAGTTCCTCCAGGCCTCCTGGGCGGCCACCGCCGGCGGCGGCGAGGCCCCCATCGACGTCGGCGCGGCCTCCCTGTGGTCCATCGCCGACGTCCGCGACCGCGCGCGCGAGCTGGACATGATGTGGTGGTCGGTGTCGCCGTTCGCCGCGGACGACGCCCTGGAGGACGCCGACACCCTCAAGCTCGGCATGCACGCCCCGGAGACCTACCGCGGGGACACCGCCAGGGCCCTCGCCGACACCAAGGGCTGGCTCGCCGACGGCTGGCGCACCGTCTACGTCACCGAGGGCCACGGCCCCGCCGCGCGGACCGCCGAGGTGCTGGGCGGCGAGGGCATCGCGGCCCGGCTGGAGACCGACCTCGGTGAGATCTCCCCGTCGGTCGTGCACGTGGCATGCGGCTCGATCGACAACGGCTTCGTCGACCCGGCGCTCAAGCTGGCCGTGCTCACCGAGACCGACCTGTCCGGGCAGAAGGCGGCCGGCCGGGACGGCGCCCGCATGCCCGCGCGGCGCCGCAAGACGATCGACCCGCTCACCCTGGAGCCGGGCGACTACATCGTCCACGAGCAGCACGGCGTCGGCCGGTACATCGAGATGGTGCAGCGCACCGTGCAGGGCGCCACCCGCGAGTACCTGGTGGTGGAGTACGCCCCCGCCAAGCGCGGCCAGCCCGGCGACCGGCTGTACATCCCGACCGACCAGCTGGAGCAGATCACCAAGTACGTCGGCGGCGAGGCCCCCACCCTGCACCGGCTGGGCGGCGCCGACTGGACCAAGACCAAGGCGCGCGCCAAGAAGGCGGTCAAGGAGATCGCCGCCGACCTGATCAAGCTCTACAGCGCCCGCATGGCCGCCCCCGGCCACACCTTCGCGCCGGACACGCCGTGGCAGCGCGAGTTGGAGGACGCCTTCCCCTACGCGGAGACCCCCGACCAGCTCACCACCATCGCCGAGGTCAAGGAGGACATGGAGAAGTCGGTCCCCATGGACCGCCTGATCTGCGGCGACGTCGGCTACGGCAAGACGGAGATCGCCGTCCGCGCCGCCTTCAAGGCCGTCCAGGACGGCAAGCAGGTCGCGGTGCTCGTGCCGACGACGCTGCTGGTGCAGCAGCACTTCGGCACGTTCAGCGAGCGGTACGCGCAGTTCCCCGTGAACGTGAAGGCGCTGTCCCGCTTCCAGACGGACACCGAGGCGAAGGCGGTCCTGGAGGGACTGCGCGAGGGTTCGGTGGACGTCGTCATCGGCACCCACCGGCTGTTCTCCTCCGAGACCAAGTTCAAGGACCTCGGCCTGGTCATCGTCGACGAGGAGCAGCGCTTCGGCGTCGAGCACAAGGAGCAGCTGAAGAAGCTGCGCGCCAACGTGGACGTGCTGACGATGTCGGCGACGCCGATCCCGCGCACCCTGGAGATGGCCGTGACCGGCATCCGCGAGATGTCGACGATCACGACCCCGCCGGAGGAGCGGCACCCCGTGCTCACCTTCGTCGGCCCGTACGAGGAGAAGCAGATCGGCGCGGCCATCCGCCGCGAGCTGCTGCGCGAGGGCCAGGTCTTCTACATCCACAACCGGGTCGAGTCGATCGACCGCGCGGCGGCCCGGCTGCGGGACATCGTGCCCGAGGCGCGCATCGCCACCGCGCACGGTCAGATGTCGGAGTCGGCGCTCGAGCAGGTCGTCGTCGACTTCTGGGAGAAGAAGTTCGACGTGCTGGTGTCGACGACGATCGTCGAGTCCGGCATCGACATCTCCAACGCCAACACCCTGATCGTGGAGCGCGGCGACACCTTCGGTCTCTCCCAGCTGCACCAGCTGCGCGGCCGGGTCGGCCGTGGCCGCGAGCGCGGCTACGCGTACTTCCTGTACCCGCCGGAGAAGCCGCTGACGGAGACCGCGCACGAGCGGCTGGCGACCATCGCCCAGCACACCGAGATGGGCGCGGGCATGTACGTGGCGATGAAGGACCTGGAGATCCGCGGCGCGGGCAACCTGCTCGGCGGCGAGCAGTCCGGTCACATCGCGGGCGTCGGCTTCGACCTGTACGTGCGCATGGTCGGCGAGGCCGTGGCCGACTACCGGCGGCAGCTGGAGACCGGGGAGATCGAGGAGGAGGCACCGCTCGAGGTCAAGATCGAGCTGCCCGTCGACGCCCACGTCCCGCACGACTACGCGCCGGGCGAGCGGCTGCGCCTCCAGGCGTACCGCGCCATCGCCTCCGCCAACACGGAGGAGGACATCAAGGCCGTACGGGAGGAACTCGTCGACCGCTACGGCAAGCTGCCGGAGCCGGTGGAGAACCTGCTGCTGGTGGCCGGGCTGCGGATGCTCGCCCGCGCGTGCGGTGTCGGCGAGATCGTCCTGCAGGGCACCAACATCCGCTTCGCGCCGGTCGAGTTGCGGGAGTCGCAGGAGCTGCGGCTCAAGCGGCTGTATCCGGGCACGGTCATCAAGTCCGCGGCGCACCAGGTGCTGGTGCCGCGGCCGAAGACCGCGAAGGTCGGCGGGAAGCCGCTGGTCGGGCGGGAGTTGCTGGCCTGGGTCGGGGAGTTCCTGACGTCGGTGCTGGGGTCGTAGCGGCTTCTCGCGGTCGCCGGGACGGGGCGGCGTGAGGCGAAGTCACTTCCGTCCCGTCCCGGGCCGCGCCCGCGGCACATCGATGAGGTCGTCTCGTCAGGGGGCGCGGAACAGCATTGCCGCCAGCGTGCGGAACACCTCCTCGGGGTCCCGGTCGCCCACCGGGCCGTCCAGGTTGTGGCCGAGGAGCAGCGTGGCGAACCCGTGCGCCAGGGACCAGGCGGCGACGCCGGCGAGCCGGGCGTCGTCGCCGCGGTGCTCGGGCCGTACACCGGAGACGGCCTCGCGCAGGGCGTCCCCGGCCAGGGTGCGGGCGGTGGTCAGCTCCAGGTCCTCGGCGCGCAGCAGGTCCGGCGCGAACATCACCTGGAAGTGGGCGGGGTGCTCGCGGGCGAAGCGCACATAGCGCACACCCGCGTCCTTGAGGTCGCCCGCCTCCCGGATCGCCGTCGCGAGCAGGCCGAACCCCTCGGCCGCGATGGCCGTGAGCAGCCCTGTGCGGTCCTTGAAGTGGTGGGCCGGCGCGGCGTGCGAGACACCGGCCCGGCGGGCGAGATCACGCAGGCTCAGCGCGGACGGGCCGTCGGTGGCGATGACGTCCAGCGCGGCGGTGAGGATGGCGCGGCGCAGGTCGCCGTGATGGTAGGGGCGGCGGCGGGAGGCCGGTGCGCCGTCCGTGCTCTCGTGGCCGGCGGCGGGCTGCTGTGCGGGGCTCATGGGATGCAGCGTACTCCGATCTAGGCATTGACAAGTTCTGGGTGGCCCGGCAATCTAGACAGTGTCAAGTTATGCGAGGGTGTGACGGGGGTCGTGTCATGTCGCAGTACGTGGATGAGGTGGGCGCCGAGGGTGTCGGTGGCGCCGAGGTGATCGAGCCGGGGCGGGCGCGTCAGCTCTGGCATCTGCTGGAGCCGCTGCACGCGGTGCTCTACTACTCGCCGGAGGCCTTCGAGGAGGCGGCGGCGCTCGGCTTCGACACGCGGGAGCGCTGGCCGAGCTACTTCCCCTTCCGCGCCGCGCCCTTGGGGCCGGTCGGCGGCCGGGCGGTGGCCTCCGCCTTCTACAGCTTCGCGCCCGCCACGGTCGCCGAGCACATCGACCCCGCGTGGCGGGTCGCGAGCCCGGCGGACGTGCTGGCGGCGAGGTGGCGCGCGGTCGACCGGACGTACCGCGCGCTGTTCGGTGACCGCCTCGACGGCCAGGACCTGACGGAGGCAGCCGCCCTCGCCCGGCGCGCGGCCGAGGCGGCGAACACCGCGGGCCGCCCGCTGGCCGCGGCCAACGCCGCGCTGGCCTGGCCCGAGGAGCCCCACCTCCAGCTCTGGCACGCGGCGACGATCCTGCGCGAGCACCGCGGCGACGGCCATGTCGCGGCCCTCCTGGTGGCCGGGCTCGACCCCGTCGAGGCCCTGGTCTCCTTCGCCGCGATCGGCGCCGCGCCCGTCGAGCGCTTCGCCGGCCGGGGCTGGAGCGAGCAGGAGTGGTCGTCCGCGCGTGACCGCCTGGCCGCCCGTGGCCTGGTCGACGAGAAGGGGGCGGCCACCGACGCGGGCCGCGAACTGCGCGACCGCGTGGAACGGCACACCGACCAACTGGCCGCCGCCCCCTGGCGGTCCCTGGGTGAAGCGGGCGTCGAGCGCCTCTCCGGACTGCTCGGCGACTACTGGGTCGGCGTCCTGGCATCCGGCTTGCTGCCGTCGGAGAACACCCTGGGGATAGGCAAGGTGTGACGTGGGCGGGGGTGTGACGGCGGACAAGGCGTGACGGGGGGCGACGTCTGAAGTCGGGCTGGCGCCAAGGCGCGCAGGGCCCGGGTTCACGGAAACCGCCCGCGAGGGCGGGCCTTCGCGGGCGGTTCTGGTCCAGGTGGTGTTCCAGCGGGCTGCCGCCGGGTGGTCGCCCCGCAGCCGGCCGGTGTCCTCCGACGGTCCGATGGTCTACTGCTGCTGATCGGGCCTGTCGCGGTCCATGCCGAGCTGGCCCTCGATGCGCTGCTGGGCCTGGTCGACCTGACCTTCGTACTTGTCGCCCGTCCTCTCGTTGACCTTGCGCTCGGCCGCGTCGGACGCCTGCTTGGCCTTGTCCCGCGATGCCTGATGGCTCTTGAACCTGTCGAAGATGCCCATACAGAGCTACTCCTTCCGGCTATGACTCAAAACCGACGATACGCCCGGCATGTCGCGTATGCCGAGTCGGGCCCCGGTGTGGTCTGAACCTGTGGGCGGCTACCGTGGCACCAGGCTCGACGGAAGGGGCGCGCGGTGAGGCGTCTTGGGGGTGGCACGGCGGCCGTCGCCGTGGGCGTACTGCTGGGAACCCTGACCGGCTGCACCGGCTCGACCCCGGGAGCCGGCGGACCGCAGGAGACAGCCGGCGGCGGACCGGCCCTCGCGGCCGTGGAGTCCCTGCCCGTCAAGGGCCGCGCACCCCGGACCGGCTACGACCGGGACCGCTTCGGCAGCCCCTGGGCGGACACCGACTCCAATGACTGCGACACCCGCGACGACATCCTCCAGCGGGACCTCACCGACGTCCGGTTCCGCGAGGGACACTGCGAGGTGGCCTCCGGCACGCTGGACCCCGACCCCTATACCGGCAAGGACGTCACCTTCGTACGGGGCCGCAGCCAGGTCGACATAGACCATGTCGTCGCCCTGTCCGACGCCTGGCAGAAGGGCGCGGGCACATGGGAACCCAGCAAGCGCATCGCCTTCGCCAACGACCCGCTCAACCTCCTCGCCGTGCACGCGGGCACCAACCGTGCCAAGGGAGACGGCGACACGGCGACCTGGCTGCCGCCGAACAAGGCCTACCGGTGCACGTATGTCGCCGTGCAGGTCGCCGTGAAGAAGAAGTACGGGCTGTGGGTGACCTCCGCGGAGCGGGCCGCGATGCGACGCGTGCTCTCCCGCTGCCCGGACCAGGAACTGCCCTCGGGCGGCAACCCGACGAAGGCGCCGCCGCGGTTCCACGCGGACTGAGCGTCGGGCTGCGTGTCGGGCCGGACGCCGGGCTGTGCGCCGGGCTGTGCGGAAATCCGGTTTCCGGTGCCCGCCGGGCCGCCTACGGTGACCCCATGGCCCCCACCGACTGGAAGATATCGAGCCTGGCCGAGCGTCCCGACATGCTGGAGCGGGTCTACGGAATGGCGGACAGCTGGCCGGAGTTCGTGCTCCAGGACCCGGTGGGGTGGGCCCACTTCCCGCGGATAGCCGCCGAACTGCCGCAGTACGTGCTGTTCGCCGAGGACGAGCGGGGCGAGGTCGTCGCGAACGCGTACAGCGTGCCGTTCGCCCTCGACGCCGCCGGCCGCGGCGAACTCCCCGCGCGCGGCTGGGACGCGGTCCTCCTGTGGGCCTTCTCCGACCTGCGGCGCGGGGTCCGTACCGACACCGTCAGCGCGATCTCCGTCTCCGTCGCCCCGCACGCCCAGGGCCTCGGCCTGTCCGGCCGGATGCTCACCGCCATGCGGGACAACGCCCGCGCCCTCGGCTTCCGCGAGGTCGTCGCCCCCGTACGCCCCAACGCCAAGCACCTGGAACCCCGTACGCCGATGGACGAGTACGTCCGCCGGGTGCGCCCCGACGGGCTTCCGCACGACCCCTGGATGCGCGTCCACGTCCGGGCCGGCGCCGTCGTCCACTCCGTGGCACCGGCCTCGATGACCGTCTCCGGGTCGCTGGAGCAGTGGCGGGAGTGGACCGGGCTGCCGTTCGACACCGCGGGCGACGTGGAGGTGCCCGGCGCGCTGGTGCCGGTGCGGTGCGAGCCGGAGCGGGGGTACGCCGTGTACGTCGAGCCCAACGTGTGGATGCGGCACCCCCTGTAGGGGCCTGTGCGTGAGGCCCCTGCAGGGGGTGGCGGCTCAGCCGGCGAGCTCGTCCAGGTCCAGGATGTCGCCGCTGGGCTTCTTCGCCGGGACCGGCTTCCCGAAGTCGCTGAGGGTCAGCGTGGTGCGGTCGCCGGCGTTGGTGTTGTCCATGCGCAGCAGGTACGGCTTGCCCTCGGTGGCCACGTACAGCTTGTAGCGGTCCTTGCCGTCCTTCTCGTGCAGGACGATCGCCGGGGTGCCGTCGACGGTGGTGGTCTTGCCGCGGGTCGCGTCCGAGTTCACGTCCTCGGCGCCGCCGAGCACCTCGTCCAGATCGCAGAAGCTCGCGATGTCCTCGGCGTCCGCGCCCTCCGCGGCCATCTTGGTCCACTTCCCGGCCAGCAGGTCCACCGCCGCGTCGGTCTCCTCCTCGGGCTGACCCTCGCTGTCGGCGCGCAGGAACGCCTCGTCGTAGCGCACGTAGATGGTGTCGCCGGTCCGGATCAGATCAGCCTTGCCGCCGCCGGCGCCGAGCGTTCCGGCGCACTCGCCCTTCTTGTTCAGGGCCATGTCGAAGGTCATCGCGCCGCCCGACTCGTCCGCGGGGATGTCACCCTTCAGGCGCAGCGACGAGGCCTCGGTCGTGGCCTTCACGGCCCGGTCGGCGATCTCTCCGCCGGTCAGTCCGGCGAACGGCCCCTTCGGCTTGTCGTCCGCCTTGTCCTCGCCCGGCAGACAGCCGGTGAGGCCGACGGTGGTCGCGGCGGCGAGGCAGAGAGCGGCAAGGGCGGTACGGCGCATGGGAGTTCCTCGGGGGGTGAGCTGTGGGGGTTGTTCGGTGCGTTGCGGTGGAGCGGATGCGGATGCGGATGCGGATGATGCGATCCGGCTGACGCGATGGGGCTGATGCGATGCGGGTGATGCCGCATGGGGTGGCCGCGCGGGAGGGCAGGCGTGTCGGCCGCGCCCCGCGCGGCGGCCGGCCCGGGTGGCCGACCGCCCGGTGAGCCGTCGGCTCAGCCGGCCTTCTTCCAGTCCTGGCAGCCGGACGTCTTGAAGTAGGCGTCCGAGGCGCTGATCGTGACGACCGCCGAGCCGGACACGTTGTTGTTCGCGATGATCGAGTCGAGCGAGTGCTCGGAGTCCTTGGTCCGCTCCCAGTAGCACATGTCGTCGGTGTTGCCGGTCGACTTGTAGGTGCCCGGAACGATGTCCACGCCGACTCTGTACATGCCGCCGCTGCCGGCCATCTTGTCGGCGGGGGAGCCGCCCTTGGCCTTGGTGTCGACGGCCTCCCAGTCGTTGCAGCCGCTCGACGTGAAGAGCTTGTCGGTGGCCTTGATGGTGACGTAGCTGGTGCCGCTGACGTTGTCGTTGGCCAGCAGGGACTCCATCTCGCCCGAGGCGTCCTTGGCACGCTCCCAGTAGCACATGTCGTCGGTGTTGCCGGTGGTGCGGTAGGTGCCGGGCTTGATGTCGGAGCCGACCTGGAAGTCGCCGTCCCCCTCGAAGGCGACCTTCTTCTCGGCGGCGGCCTCGGCACCGGAGTCCTTGGCGGTGCCCGGCTTCTGGCCGGCGGACGCCGAAGAGCCCTTGTCGCCGCCCTTGGTGCCGCCGTCGTCGCCGCCGCCGTTCGCCGACACGGCGCCGATGACGACGACACCCACGACGGCACCCAGCGCGACCTTCGTCTTCATGCCCATGACTGTTCCCTCCCCGACGTGTCGACTGCCTCGGTCCGGCAGTCGTTCGTTCGCTGGGTCAATAAGAGCACGGCCTGTGAACCGAGTCAACACGGTTCACGGAATGGTCTGGGTACACGGCCGTGAATCGAGGGATCTTGCGTGCGTCGGTATGCTCGACGCACACACAGCAAGGCGCCACACACGGGAACGCCAGACGGCGCGCCGGCGGCGCAGCCACAAACGCGGCGAGGGGAGCGGGCGGGTGCAGGACAACGCGACAGAGGTGACCGCCGCCGGAATCGCCCGGCTCGCCGGCGTCGGCCGGGCCGCCGTGAGCAACTGGCGGCGACGGCACGCCGACTTCCCCAAGCCGGTCGGCGGCACGGAGACCAGCCCCTCCTTCGCCCTCGCCGAGGTCGAGGCCTGGCTGCGCCACCAGGGAAAACTCGCCGAAGTCCCGCTCCGGGAACGCGTCTGGCAGCAACTCGCCGGGCATCTGGAGGGACCCGTCACCGCGCTCACGCACGCCGGGTCCGTGCTGCTGCTCATCCACGACCGGCCGACGGTGTGGCTGGAGCTGAGCGCCGGGTCCGACGAACGGCTCGCGGCGATGCTGCCCGCGGCGCTGGAGCAGGTGATCAAGCCGCGATTCGGTGGAGCGGCCCGAGCACGACGGCCCGGACATGTGAATGCCGGAGCGTCTGTGGCCACTCCTCCGTCAGTTCACACGCCGCCGTCAGTTCACACGCCACTCTCTGTTCACACGCCGTCCACCGGTGACCGGCCCGGTGACCCGTCGAAGACTGTGAACAGCGCGTTCGCCGTCCACGTGCCCAGCGGCCCCGAACTCCTCCCCTCCGCCCCCCTGCTGCGCGGCGCCGCCGAGCTGGCCGCCGAGATGGGCGCCCGGCAGACGTTCGAGTTCCTGCTCGGGCGGCACCTGGACGCCAACCCGCGCCAGTACACGCTCACCCCCGCCGAACTGGCCCGCCTCATGGCCGACCTCGCCGGCCCCGCCCGCACCGTCCTCGACCCGGCCTGCGGCACCGGCGCCCTGCTGCGCGCCGTCCCCGCCCGGCCCGACCAGGAGCTGTACGCCCAGGACAGCGCGGCCGACCTCGCCGCGCTCACCGCCTTCCGGCTCGCCCTGCACACCCCGGCCGCCGTGCGTGCGGCCGACGGCGACAGCCTGCGCGCGGACGCCCACTCCGCGCTGCGCGCCGACGTCGTCCTGTGCCACCCGCCGTTCAACGAGCGCAACTGGGGCCACGACGAACTGGCCTACGACCCGCGCTGGGAGTACGGCTTCCCGGCCCGCACCGAGTCCGAGCTGGCCTGGGTGCAGCACGCGCTGGCCCGGCTGCGGGACGGCGGCACGGCCGTGCTGCTGATGCCGCCCGCCGCCGCCTCCCGCCGCTCCGGCCGCCGTATCCGCGCCGACCTGCTGCGCCGCGGCGCGCTGCGGGCCGTCGTCGCGCTGCCGGTCGGCGCGGCACCGCCGTACAACATCCCCCTGCACGTGTGGGTGCTCCGCCGCCCCGACAAGACGCCCGCGCAGCCGGAGGTGCTGCTCGCGGACGCCGGGCAGTTCGCCACGGAGGGGCGGGGCGGGCCCGACTGGCAGGCCGTGCGGGACGCCGTCCTCGACGCCTGGCGCGCCTTCGACCGCGCGGGCACCCTGGCGGAACGGCCGGGTCTGGCGCGTTCCGTGCCGGTCATCGAACTCCTCGACGACGACGTGGACTTCTCCCCGGCCCGCCACCTCCCGCCGCCCGCGGCGGCCGACGGCGCCGAACAGCTCACGGACGTGCGTACCCGCCTCGGCGAGACCCTGCGGCTGACCACCGAGCTCACCCCGCCCCCGGCGCGTTCCGCCGAGCCCGCGCGCTGGCCGCTCACCACCGTCGGCGAACTCGCGCGCGGTGGCGCCCTGGTGATGCGGACCGGCGGAAACGGCGGGCACACGCGCGTGCCCGTCCTCACCGACCACGACGTCCTCGCCGGAACGGCACCCTCCGGGAGCCTGCCCGAGAGCGAGGACGAGGCGGTACTGACGGAGCCTGGTGACGTCGTCGTGCCGGTGCTCGGCGGCGGTGCGGTGGCGCGCGTCATCGACGACGCGACGGGGGGCGCCGCCCTGGGGCGCAACCTCGTGCTGCTGCGCCCCGACCCCACGGCACTGGACCCCTGGTTCCTCGCCGGCTTCCTGCGCGGCACCGCCAACAACCGCCAGGCCAGCAGCTACGCCTCCACCGCCACCCGCCTCGACGTGCGCCGGCTGCAACTGCCCCGGCTCCCGCTCGAGGAACAGCGGCGCTACGGCGCCCGCTTCCGCGCACTCGACGAGTTCGAGCGGGCGCTTCGCCACGCGAGCCGGCTCGGGGAGCAACTCGTGCGCGGAATGTACGACGGCCTGACGGACGGCACGGTCACACCGGACTGAGGACACGGGCCCCCGAACGCGGACCGCGACGGAAGTGATCAGCACGACAACGGTTCGGTACAACCCAGGACCGGTTGTCCGTGTCGGCCTATACGCTCGAAGCGACCATCGCGCGACCGGCGTTGCCGGCGCCGGCGGGCGCCGTACGTCCCACCTCAGGCATCAGGAGCAGTCATGCATGGCCACGGCTACGTGCAGCCGGTGAAGCAGCCGCCTCCCACGGCGTGGCTTGTCGTCCTGCGTGTGCTCTTCGTGGTGATCTCCATCCTCAGCCTCGGCTTCCTGACCTGGACGATGCTGCTGCGCCTGGCGATCGTCACGCGCAGGTCGCTGGACTGGGGACTGTTCGTGGCCGTCCTGGCCGTCGACATCCTCGCCATGGTGCTGCTGGGGACCGAACCCGGGGAGGAGATCCACACCGCGGGCGGCTGGACCGGCCTCGGGCTGCTGCTGGGCACGCTCGTGATCGTCATCGCGTACTACCTCGCCGCGGACGTACGCCACTTCCACCAGCTCCGCTACGGCGCGTACGGCCCGCAGCCCGCGTACGGCTACCCGCAGCCCCCGGCGCCGTACGCCACGGGCACGGCCACCACCCTCCCGCAGACGCCGCCGATGGCGCGGACGCCGCAGACCCCGGCAGCGCCCCCCGCACCGGTCGCGCCCGCCGCACCGGTCGCGCCGCAGCCGCAGCAGGCTCCCGGCGTCGCGCAGGCCCACACCCCGCCCCCGGCGCCCGGCACCGGCGTGCCCGTGTCCCCGGCGCACACCCCGCCGCCGCAGCGCCCCGCGCCGGCCCGCATCGACCAGGTGCGTGCCGAACTCGACGAACTCAGCGACTACCTGCGCAGGCAGGACGGCGATCACGAGGGCGGACGGTGACCGTGGCGACAGGACGCGTCGTCGCCGGCCGGTACGAACTGGCCACCCTCATCGGGCAGGGCGGCATGGGCCAGGTCTGGACGGCCTACGACCGGCGGCTGGACCGGCGCGTGGCAGTGAAGCTGCTGCGCCCCGACAAGGTGGCCGGCCAGGAGGCCGACGAGCTGCGCCGCCGCTTCGTGCGCGAGTGCCGGGTGACCGCGCAGGTCGACCACCCCGGCCTGGTGACCGTGCACGACGCGGGGAGCGAGGGCGAGGAACTGTTCCTCGTCATGCAGTACGTCGACGGCGCCGACCTCTCCGACCACCTCGCCGAGCACGACCCGTACCCGTGGCAGTGGGCGGTGGCGGTCGCCGCGCAGCTGTGCGCCGTGCTGAGCGCCGTGCACGCCGTGCCGATCGTGCACCGCGACCTCAAGCCGCGCAACGTGATGGTCAAGCAGGACGGCACGGTCACCGTCCTCGACCTCGGTGTCGCGTCCGTCATGGACACCGACACCACGCGGCTGACGCACACCGGCTCCCCGATCGGCTCGCCCGCCTACATGGCACCCGAACAGGCCATGGGCGGCGCGGTCGGCCCGTACACCGACCTGTACGCACTCGGCGTCCTGCTGCACGAACTGCTCAGCGGAGACGTGCCCTTCGTGGGCTCGACGGCGCTCGGCGTGCTGCACCGGCACCTGTACGAGCCGCCGCTGCCCGTGCGCCGCATCCGGCCCGAGGTGCCCGAGGCGCTGGAGACCCTGGTCCTGCGCCTGCTCGCCAAGGACCCGCAGCACCGGCCGGCGTCCGCGCAGGAGGTGTACGAGGAGCTGGCGCTGCTGCTGCCCGCGCGGGGCACGCCCACCGGGGCGCCCCTCGACCCCACGCGCCCCTTCGTGCGCCCCCACGCCCCGTGGCCGGACCGCCCGCGGACGCCCGCGCCCCAGCCCGCCCCCGTCGCACCGGTCCCCAGCGTCGCCGAGAAACCCGATGTCGCGAGCGCCGTCGACGAGGTCAAGCGGCTGCTCGGCGAGGGCCGCATCACGCAGGCCGTCGACATCCTCGGGGCGATCCTGCCCGCCGCCGCCGAACAGCACGGCGAGCACTCCCCGGTCGTGCGCACCCTGCGCAAGCAGTACGCCGCGACGCTCATGGACGACGGCCAGTACCGGCGCGCGCTGCCCGAACTGCGCCGCCTCGCCGACGAGCGCGCCGCCGAGGCCGGCCAGGCCGACCCGCAGTCGCTGCGCTTCCGGTACGACGCCGCGCAGTGCCTGGAACAGCTCGGCGAACCCGCGGCGGCGCTCGCCGAGTACCGGGCGCTGCTGCCGTACTACGAGAACCAGTACGTCTCCGGCGACCCCGAGCTCGCCCACGACGTCCGCCGCCGCATCGGCCACCTCCTGCTCGCCCTCGGCGACCGCACCGCCGCCCACGACACCCTCGTACGGCTGCTGCACGACGTGGAACGGACCGGCGGCCCCGGTCATCCGCTGGCGGCGGAGGTACGGCGGACCCTCCAGTGGCTGGGGCAGGTGCGCTGACCCCCTGAGCGCCGCGCGGGCGCGGCGGTGCCCGAAGTGGCGGTGAATCGTTGGTCGAATGGGTTGGCCAGAGCCGGTCCCCTGCCTACCATCGATCACCGCAAGACTTTGTGCACCGTCGCACAATCTCCTCGGGAGGTTTCCTTGCACCGCCGCCGTCGCACCGCGCTCCTGCTGTCCGCCGCGATCGCCGCGGCGCCCCTCCTCACCGCCTGCGGAAACGATGCGCGTCCCGGCGCGGCGGCCGTGGTCGGCGATCAGCGGATCACCGTCGCGCAGCTGGAGAACCGGGTCGACGAGGTCCGCTCGGCCCAGCGGGCCGCGGTCACCGACGACGCGCAGTACGCGCAGGCCATCGCCAAGTCCGGCAGCCTCACCCGCGACACCCTGCACGGCATGGTCCTCGACCGGGTGCTGCACCGCGCCGCCCAGGACGCCGGCATCACCGTGACCCGCAAGGAGATCCAGGAGATGCGGTCCGGTCTGGAGCAGCAGGTCGGCGGGTCGAGGGCGCTGCAGACGGCATGGCTCCAGCAGTACAGCGTGGCGCCGGAGCGCCTGGACGAGAACCTGCGCCTGCAGCTGGAGGCGCAGAAGCTCGCCGCGAAGCTCGGCACCGACACCAGCCAGCCGGCCTTCTGGGAGGCCCTGTCCAAGGCCTCCGCCGACCTGGACGTCTCCGTCAACCCGCGCTACGGCAGCTGGGACGTGGAGAAGAGCAGCCGCGTCGACGCCGGGACGCCGTGGGTGCGGGAGGTCACGGCCCAGCCGCAGCAGCCGGCGTGACGCGTTCCGCGGCCTGAGCGCCCAGAGGGAGCAGAAGGAGCAGAAGGAACGGTACGGCGCGGCGCCGGTCCGATGATCACACCGTGCCTGTGGACAACCGCGGAGGCATGTCGGCGCCGTGGGTTACGTTCGGATCGTGAACGGAACCAGCTTCGAAGGCGCCCAGGACCCGGTCGGCCCCCACCCCGGCCGCGTCGTCCTGCTCACCACCAGCCACCGCGTCGCCCCCGGCCTGCTCTCCTGGCCCGCCTGGCAGGCCCTGCACACCGCCGACCGCGTGCTGTGCGCGGACGGGGCGCACCCGCAGCTGCCCTATCTGCGGGAGGCGGGCATAGCGGTCGACGAGGCCGCGCCGACCGCCGAGGAACTGGTCGACGCCTGCGCCGGCGGACACACCGTGGTCGTCGTCGCCACCGGCGAGGGCGAGCCGGCCCTGACGGACGGGCTCGCGCGGCTCGCCGGCTCCGGCCGGGTGCGGATGCCCGAGCTGGAGCTGCTGCCCGCCTCCTACGACCTGCCGGGCGCCCGGCTCCTCGACCTCGTGCAGGTCATGGACCGCATCCGCGCCGAGTGCCCGTGGTCGTCCCGGCAGACCCACAAGGGGCTGGCCAAGTACGGCATCGAGGAGGCGTACGAACTCGTCGAGGCGATCGAGGACGGCGACCGCGACGAGCTCCGCGAGGAACTGGGCGACGTCCTCCTGCAGGTCGTCTTCCACGCCCGGATCGCCGAGGAGGACATCGAGGAGCCCTTCTCCATCGACGACGTGGCCGGCGGCATCGTCGCCAAGCTGATCCACCGGCACCCGCACGTCTTCGGGGACGCGCAGGCCGCCACGCCGGAGGAGGTCAAGGAGCACTGGCTGCGCACCAAGGCCCAGGAGAAGCAGCGGGCCTCCGTGACCGAGGGCATCCCCCTGCACCAGCCCGGCCTCGCCCTCGCCGCGAAGCTGGCGTCCCGCGCCCGGACGGCGGGACTGGACGTCCCCCTGCCGGCCACCGAGGGCATCGGCTACGAACTCCTCGCCATGGCGGCGCGAGCCGAGGCCGAGGGCACCGACCCGGAGGCGGCCCTGCGCGCGGCGGCCCGCGCGTACCGGGACGCGATCAGGGCCTACGAGGCAGGGGAGCCGACGACGTGACCGGCCGGCCCCACCCCGCGACGCCCGCTCCGGCGCCCGCTCCCGCGTCTCCTCCCGCGCCGGAACTCTTCACCTGGGAGTTCGCCACCGACCCCTACCCCGCCTACGCCTGGCTCCGCGAGCACGCCCCCGTGCACCGGACCCGGCTGCCCAGCGGGGTGGAGGCCTGGCTGGTCACCCGGTACGCCGACGCCAGGCAGGCGCTGGCCGACCAGCGGCTGTCGAAGAACCCGGCGCATCACGACGAACCCGCGCACGCCAAGGGCAAGACAGGCATCCCGGGGGAGCGCAAGGCGGAGCTGATGACGCATCTGCTCAACATCGACCCGCCGGACCACACCCGGCTGCGCCGACTCGTCTCCAAGGCGTTCACACCCCGGCGTGTGGCCGAGTTCGCGCCGCGCGTGCGGGAGCTGACCGATCGTCTCATCGACGGCTTCGCCCGCGAGGGCTCCGCCGACCTCATCCACGAGTTCGCCTTCCCGCTGCCCATCTACGCCATCTGCGACATGCTGGGCGTGCCGCGCGAGGACCAGGACGACTTCCGGGACTGGGCGGGCATGATGATCCGCCACGGTGGCGGCCCGCGCGGCGGGGTCGCGCGTTCGGTGAAGAAGATGCGCGGCTATCTCGCCGACCTCATCCACCGCAAGCGGGCGGCGCTGCCCGCCGAGCCCGCGCCCGGCGAGGACCTGATCTCCGCTCTCATCCGGGCCTCCGACCACGGCGAGCACCTGACCGAGAACGAGGCCGCGGCGATGGCGTTCATCCTGCTGTTCGCCGGTTTCGAGACCACGGTCAACCTGATCGGCAACGGCACCTACGCCCTGCTCACCCACCCCGAGCAGCGCTCCCGCCTCCAGCAGTCCCTCGCGGCGGGCGACCACGCCCTGCTGGAGACCGGCGTGGAGGAACTCCTGCGCTACGACGGCCCCGTGGAGCTGGCCACCTGGCGCTTCGCGACCCGGCCGCTCACCATCGGCGGACAGGACATCGCCCCCGGCGACCCGGTCCTCGTCGTCCTCGCCGCCGCCGACCGCGACCCGGCCCGGTTCACCGACCCCGACACGCTCGATCTCGCCCGCCGCGACAACCAGCACCTCGGGTACGGCCACGGCATCCACTACTGCCTGGGCGCCCCGCTCGCCCGGCTGGAGGGCCAGACCGCGCTCGCCACCCTCCTCACCCGCCTCCCGGACCTCCGCCTCGCCGCGGACCCCGCGGACCTGCGCTGGCGCGGCGGCCTCATCATGCGCGGACTGCGCACGCTGCCGGTGGAGTTCACGCCGGAGGCCTGACAGCCGACCCCGTTTGGCCGGTGCCGCCCGACTTGTGACGGCCGGACGGCAACTCCGTGCACCTCATGTCACGGCTACTTCGCGTGCCCGTCACAAACATGACACTCCTTCGCCTCTGTGATCTACACGTGATCTACGCGGCATTAACTTGTGACAAGTGATCGTCTGCCTATACGTTCACCCATCAGCACGGCGCCGAGTACCACCCCGTCGTGCCGTCACTGCTGTCTCGGGAAAGGTCCCCGCATGCTCTCCGGGAACGGTCGTCACCGTCGCCCCCGCCAGGCTCCGGCTCTCATCGTCGCGGCCGGAGTGACCGGGTCCGCGATCGCCATTCCGCTGCTCGGCGCCACCGGCGCGAGCGCCGCCAGCGGTACGACGTGGGACAGGGTCGCGGAGTGCGAGAGCGGTGGCTCCTGGAGCGCGAACAACGGCAACGGCTACTACGGCGGTCTTCAGATCTCCCAGGACGACTGGCTGAAGTACGGCGGCTCGGACTACGCGGAGAGCCCCGACATGGCGAGCCGTTCGCAGCAGATAGCCGTGGCCGAGAGAATCCTCGCCGACCAGGGAGTCGGCGCCTGGCTCACCTGCGGACTGCTCGCCGGCCTGGACGGCGACTCCGGCGCGCCGGGCGTGGACACGGGCCTGGCCGCCGACGCGGCGTCGGGCGCGACGGCCACCCCGGACGACGAGGACTCCTCGGACAGCCGCGAGTCCGGCTTGTCCGACTCGTCGGAATCTACGGAATCATCCACTTCGGCGGATTCCGGTGAAAAGGGCGGAAAGGGCGGAAAGGGCAAGGGGTCTGAAAGCTCCGAAAGCTCTGAGTATTCCGGATCTGCCACGAATGGCCCGTCGTCTGACGCTTCGTCGTCCCCGGCGGACGGTTCCTCCGAGAGGGACGGTGAGGGTGCCGGCGACTCCCCTGCGGCCACCGCCAAGAGGGACGACTCGGACAACTCCGGACAGGCCGACTCCTCTTCGGAGTTCTCCACCGGCACCGGCCGCCACCGCGGTGAGAGCGCCGACGAGGACGCCGCCGACGCCCGTACGACCGAGCCCTCCGGCCGTCACGCCTCCCGTGACGCCGCGGCGGCGCGTGATGCGGCCGACGGCTCCTACACCGTCCGCTCCGGCGACAGCCTCTCGGGCATCGCGGACTCCCTTGAGCTGCAAGGCGGATGGACCGCGCTCTACGCCGAGAACAAGAAGACCGTCGGCGCCGACCCCAACCTCATCATCCCCGGTCAGACCCTTGAGGTAGGGGTCGAACCGGGCGAAAAGTAGCCGGAGTTCGCGTCACACTTCGGGGCTAATGTCCGTTATGAATGCGGTGAGAGATAGGTCTCAGAAGCCCTGATCCTCTTTGAAATCCGGCGGATCGCCTGCCTACGGTCGGGATCGCTCGCCATCGCGAGCCCCGGCTGCCGCAACGCCGAATCCTGCCAGCGGCCGTACGGGAACAGTCGTCGCGTCAAGCGCCGCAGGCAGGAGCGGGGGACCCAAGGTAAGTGCCGGGTCCGGCAGTTGAGGAGACTCGACGCCGGAACCGGCTAGGGGTGGAGCCGCAGCTCGCGAGAGCCGCGGCCGGGCAACTCAACCGGCCCGAACCCGACAGCTCACCTCGCAGGCGTCGGTGAGGGGATCGATCCATGCTGTTTTCCGGCAAGGGCAAGCACCGTCGTCCGTCCAAGGCCACCCGCGCCATCGCCGTCGCCGGTGTGGCCGGCGTCGCCGTCGCCGCACCGCTGATGGCGGCCGGCTCCGCCTCCGCCGCCACCGCGTCCGAGTGGGACGCCGTCGCCCAGTGCGAGTCCGGTGGCAACTGGTCCATCAACACCGGCAACGGCTACTACGGCGGTCTGCAGTTCTCCGCCTCCACCTGGGCCGCGTACGGCGGCACCCAGTACGCCGCCACCGCCGACCAGGCCAGCAAGGACCAGCAGATCGCCATCGCCGAGAAGGTCCTCGCGGGCCAGGGCAAGGGCGCCTGGCCGCACTGCGGCGTCAACCTGTCCAGCACCCCGTACGGCGGTGGCGCCGCCGCCTCGAACGACAGCGGCAGCGGCACCGCCGCCCGCGAGACCGAGGAGCAGAGCGCCTCCCGCTCCGCCGAGCGCCCGGCCGCCTCGCAGCAGACCGAGAAGGCCGAGAAGACCGTCACCACCCCGACCGGCAAGAAGGTCGAGAAGGGCGACGGCGAGTACAAGGTCGTCAAGGGCGACACCCTCAGCACGATCGCCGAGGAGCACGGCGTCGAGGGCGGCTGGCAGAGGCTGTTCGAGCTGAACAAGGACATCGTCGACGACGCCGACGTCATCTACCCGGGCCAGCAGCTGCACCTCAAGTAAGAGGGGCCCTTCAGACTCCCCGCCCCGGTGCGTGTTCCCCCGTACGCGCCGGGGCGGGGTTCTCTTTCATGGTCGTTTTTTCGAAACGGTCTTTGTTCCGTTCGGAAACAATTTACTCTCGGTTCCGTCCACGGGGTGGGCGGTCGGCTGGCCGATCGCGCCGAGCCGGATAGGCTCGTCTCGCAGAGCCACACCCGCGGCCTGCCAACCGCGTCACATCCATGAAGGAGATGCTCGTGCCGTCCATCGACGTCGTCGTAGCCCGGGAAATCCTCGACTCCCGAGGCACCCCCACGGTCGAGGTCGAGGTCGGCCTCGACGACGGCAGCACGGGTCGTGCCGCCGTCCCGTCCGGCGCCTCCACCGGCGCCTTCGAGGCCATCGAGCTCCGCGACGGCGACTCGAACCGCTACCTCGGCAAGGGTGTCGAGAAGGCCGTCCTGGCCGTCATCGAGCAGATCGGCCCGGAGCTCGTCGGCTACGACGCCACCGAGCAGCGCCTGATCGACCAGGCCATGTTCGACCTGGACGCCACCGACAACAAGGGCTCCCTCGGCGCCAACGCCATCCTCGGCGTCTCGCTCGCCGTCGCCCACGCCGCCTCCGAGGCCAGCGACCTCCCGCTCTTCCGCTACCTGGGCGGCCCGAACGCGCACCTGCTGCCGGTGCCGATGATGAACATCCTGAACGGCGGCTCGCACGCCGACTCCAACGTGGACATCCAGGAGTTCATGATCGCCCCGATCGGCGCGGAGTCCTTCTCCGAGGCGCTGCGCTGGGGTGCCGAGGTCTACCACACCCTCAAGAAGGTCCTGAAGGGCAAGGGCCTGGCCACCGGCCTCGGCGACGAGGGCGGCTTCGCCCCGAACCTCGGCTCCAACCGCGAGGCCCTCGACCTCATCCTCGAGGCCATCAAGGAGGCCGGCTACACCCCCGGCGAGCAGATCGCCCTCGCCCTCGACGTGGCCGCGTCCGAGTTCTACAAGGACGGCGTCTACACCTTCGAGGGCAAGGAGCGCTCGGCGGCCGAGATGACCGAGTACTACGCCGAGCTGGTCGACGCGTACCCGCTGGTCTCCATCGAGGACCCGCTGTTCGAGGACGACTGGGAGGGCTGGAAGACCATCACCGCCAAGCTCGGTGACAAGGTCCAGCTCGTCGGCGACGACCTGTTCGTCACCAACCCGGAGCGCCTGGCCCGCGGTATCGAGGAGGGCGCGGCCAACGCCCTGCTGGTGAAGGTGAACCAGATCGGCTCGCTCACCGAGACCCTGGACGCCGTCGAGCTGGCCCAGCGCAACGGCTTCAAGTGCATGATGTCCCACCGCTCCGGCGAGACCGAGGACGTCACCATCGCCGACCTGGCCGTCGCCACCAACTGCGGCCAGATCAAGACGGGCGCCCCGGCCCGCTCCGAGCGCGTCGCCAAGTACAACCAGCTGCTGCGCATCGAGGAGATCCTCGACGACGCCGCGGTGTACGCCGGCCGCAGCGCGTTCCCGCGGTTTCGCTCTGCGAACCAGTAAGCCCCGCAAGGGCTGAGGCACGCGCCTGTAGGAAGCGTCGTACGTACGTCCCCGTACTCGGTCCCGTACCGTGTGCGGGGACGTACGCACGTACACGCGCCGGTGAAGACGCGCAAGCGAACGGGGAGGCGGGACGATGGCCGTGAAGGACCGGGACCGGTTCTCCACCGCGACCAGGATCAGACTGCTGGGCGAGCAGACCGCCGCCCGGGTCTACCGCTCGCAGACCCGGCGCCAGGCCCGCCGCTCCCGGCTGACCGGCCGGGCCGCCCTGCTCGCGCTGGTGGTCTGCTCGCTGGTCGTGGCGCTGGCCTACCCGATAAGGCAGTACGTCGCCCAGCGCGCCGAGATCGCCGATCTGCAGCGGGAGCAGCAGCAGGCCCGGGAGCGCGTCGAACAGCTGCGCGACCAGAAGGCGCGGTGGCAGGACGACGCGTACGCCGAGCAGCAGATCCGGCAGCGGCTGCACTATGTGATGCCCGGGGAGACCGGGTACGTGGTGATCGACCCGGACGCGGTCAAGCAGTCGCGCGCCGACACGGGTGCGGCCGACCGCCCCTGGTACTCGAACGTCTGGGACGGCGTCGACAAGGCCGACGCCGCCGACGTCCCGGACAGTTGACACGGACACAGAAAGACAGGCATGGAAACGCCCCCGCCGCCCACCCCGCGCACCGAGCCCACCGACGCGGACGTCGAGGCCTTCAAGCAGCAGCTCGGCCGTCCGCCGCGCGGGCTGCGCGCGATCGCGCACCGCTGCCCCTGCGGGCAGCCGGACGTCGTGGAGACGGCCCCGCGGCTGCCCGACGGCACGCCCTTCCCGACGCTGTACTACCTGACGTGCCCCAAGGCCAACTCGGCCATCGGCACGCTGGAGGCCGACGGCGTGATGAAGGAGATGACGGCCCGGCTGGAGAGCGATCCGGAGCTGGCCGCCGCCTACCGCGCCGCGCACGAGGACTACGTCCGGCGCCGGGACGAGATCGAGGAGCTGAAGGGCTTCCCCAGCGCCGGCGGCATGCCGGACCGGGTCAAGTGCCTGCACGTCCTGGTCGCGCACTCGCTGGCCGCCGGGCCCGGTGTGAACCCGCTGGGCGACGAGGCCCTCGCGATGCTGCCGGAGTGGTGGCGCAAGGGTGCCTGCGTGACCCTGCCGGGGACGTCCGACACCGAGGAGGCCGCGCAGTGACCCGGGTCGCCGCCATCGACTGCGGTACGAACTCCATCCGCCTGCTGGTCGCCGACTGCGACCCGGACACCGGCGAACTCGTCGAACTGGACCGCCGTATGACGATCGTGCGGCTCGGCCAGGGCGTCGACCGCACCGGACGGCTGGCACCCGAGGCGCTGGAGCGGACCTTCGCGGCCTGCCGCGAGTACGCCGAGGTCATCAAGGAGTACGGCGCCGAGCGGCTGCGTTTCGTGGCCACCTCGGCCTCCCGGGACGCCGAGAACCGGGACGACTTCGTACGCGGGGTGCTGGACATCCTGGGGGTCGAGCCCGAGGTGATCAGCGGCGACCAGGAGGCGGAGTTCTCCTTCACGGGAGCCACGAAGGAGCTGGGCGGCCGCACCGACCTCACCACCCCCTACCTCGTCGTGGACATCGGCGGCGGCTCCACCGAGTTCGTCGTCGGCGACGGGCGGGTGCGGGCCGCTCGCTCGGTGGACGTCGGCTGCGTCCGGATGACCGAGCGGCACCTGGTGCACGAGGGCGCGGTCACGGACCCGCCCACCGGGGAGCAGATCGCGGCGATGCGGGCCGACATCGAGGCCGCGCTCGACCTGGCCGAGGAGACGGTGCCGCTGCGCGAGGCGCACACCCTGGTCGGCCTGGCCGGCTCGGTGACGACGGTGTCGGCGATCGCGCAGGAGCTGCCGGAGTACGACTCGCAGGCCATCCACCACTCCCGGATCTCCCACGACAAGGTCCGGGAGATCACCGAGTGGCTGCTGCACTCCACGCACGCCGAGCGCGCGGCCGTGCCGTCGATGCACCCGGGGCGGGTGGACGTGATCGCCGCGGGAGCCCTCGTCCTTCTGTCGATCATGGAGCGGATCGGCGCCGAGGAGGTCGTGGTGAGCGAGCACGACATCCTGGACGGCATCGCCTGGTCGGTGGCGTAGCTCTCTTTTGTTACTTGCCAGTAGCCGCCGGTTGAGCAGCCCGGATAGCGTATGAGCAACCTCGAGGGGCCCTCCGCGGGCCCCTCGTTGACGTACCGTCGGGAAAGTTCGTGAAGTTCTTCACAAGGAATTCGGTCCTCCCGGGGTGTCGGAAGGGGTCGGTTGGCCCTTTCGGGGGCCTGAACGGCCTTTGAACATGTTCAGAAGGGGCGCCCGGGGTGCCTTCGGATCGCGTGCCCGGGAGGGTGTTTCCGACCGCTCACACCCCGAACGACTATCCAGAGAGGCAGCTCACGCGGCATTGACAACGGGTCCGCCCGCGTGACGGTTCCCGTACTTGGACATGATCTAAGTCACGCGAGCCGGGGAGTGTAACACGGGCCCTGTCGGAGCTTGTGAAGGGGCGCACGAGCCACCCCCTCCAGACGGGTGGATACTCGATGGCATGAGCACCACGGAGCGTCCCAGGATCCTCGTAGTAGGCGGTGGGTACGTAGGCCTGTACGCAGCTCGGCGCATCCTCAAGAAGATGCGCTACGGAGAGGCGACCGTCACGGTCGTCGACCCCCGGTCGTACATGACCTACCAGCCCTTCCTCCCCGAAACCGCCGCCGGCAACATCTCCCCGCGTCACGTCGTCGTCCCGCTGCGGCGCGTGCTCCCCAAGGCGGAGGTCCTCACCGGCCGGGTCACCACCATCGACCAGGACCGCAAGGTCGCCACGATCGCCCCGCTGGTCGGCGAGGCGTACGAGCTGCCCTTCGACTACCTGGTCATCGCGCTCGGCGCCGTCTCCCGCACCTTCCCGATCCCCGGCCTCGCCGAGCAGGGCATCGGCATGAAGGGCATCGAGGAGGCCATCGGCCTGCGCAACCACGTGCTGGAGCAGCTCGACAAGGCCGACTCCACCACGGACGAGGAGATCCGCCGCAAGGCGCTCACCTTCGTCTTCATCGGCGGTGGCTTCGCCGGCGCCGAGACCATCGGCGAGGTCGAGGACATGGCCCGCGACGCGGCCAAGTACTACAAGAACGTGTCCCGCGAGGACATGCGCTTCATCCTCGTCGACGCGGCGGACAAGATCCTTCCCGAGGTCGGCCCCAAGCTCGGCCAGTACGGCAAGGAGCACCTGGAGAGCCGCGGCGTGGAGATCTACCTCTCCACCTCGATGGACTCCTGCGTGGACGGCCACGTCGTGCTGAAGAACGGCCTCGAGGTCGACTCCAACACCATCGTCTGGACCGCCGGCGTCAAGCCGAACCCGGTCCTCGCCCGCTACGGCCTCCCGCTGGGCCCCCGCGGTCACGTCGACACCGCCGCCACCCTCCAGGTGCAGGGCACCGACTACATCTGGGCCGCCGGCGACAACGCCCAGGTCCCAGACCTCGTCGGCCGCAAGGCGGGCAACGAGAACGCCTGGTGCCCGCCGAACGCCCAGCACGCGCTGCGCCAGGCCAAGGTCCTCGGCGACAACGTGGTCTCCGGCATGCGGGGCTTCCCGCAGAAGGAGTACAGCCACGCCAACAAGGGCGCGGTCGCGGGCCTCGGCCTGCACAAGGGCGTCGCGATGATCGTCATGGGCAAGATGAAGATCAAGCTCAAGGGCCGTCTCGCCTGGTACATGCACCGCGGCTACCACGGTCTGGCCATGCCGACCTGGAACCGCAAGATCCGCGTCTTCGCGGACTGGACGCTCGGCATGTTCCTCAAGCGCGAGGTCGTCGCCCTCGGCGCCCTGGAGTCCCCGCGCGAGGAGTTCTACGAGGCCGCCAAGCCGGCCCCGGCTCCGGCCCCCGCGGCCGCCGCGCCGAAGTCGGAGGAGAAGGCCAAGGCCTCCTGACCTCACGGTCACCTCTGTCCACGCCCTGAAGGGGCCGCCCGCCATCCGTGGTGCGGGCGGCCCCTTCGGCGTTGCCGCGAAGAGGCCGGCGAAGCTGAGTACGCGCATGAGTACGACCGCTCAGGCCCGCCCCGGCCGGCTCGGCGAAGCTGACGGCATGACCATGACCCCCGTCCTCCAGCAGCCGCCCACCGGCCCGAAGCGCCGCCCGAAGCTCGCGATCACCGTGGTGCCGGCGCTGGTCCTGGCCCTGGCCGCCGGAGGTCTCGCCCTCTGGCGGGCGGCGCACGACGGCGAAGACGGTCCGCTGGCCGGACGGCCCCGCGTGAAGGACACGGCGGCCGGCCTGTCGTACGCCCTCCCCGAGGGCTGGAAGCGCAGCGACGGCGACCTGATCGACAGCTTCACGTCCTCGATCACCCACGAGCACACCGGCGGAGAAGGCGGCAGTGTCGTCCTCGCCGGCCGGGGCGGCGCGGTCCCGGACGACGGCCTGAAGATGTACACCGAGCGGTGGGCCCGCTCCAACGCCGAGTTCTTCTACCCCGACGGCGGTTCGACCGTGACCCGGTCCGAGCCCACCACCACCGACGGCCGGCCCGCACACACGGTCGCCCTGCGGGTGGCGGACGAAGAGGGCTCAACAGGCCACCTCCGCCTGACGGTCATCGCCGTCGACGACACCCGGACCGCGTTCCTCCTCACCGTCGTCCAGCCGGCCACAGCCCCAGAGGACGAGACGGCGGACGCGGTGCTGGAGAGCGCCGCCGTGCTCTGAGGCGACCGGATCACGCCGAGGGCTCACCGGGCGGGCAATACGGGGGTTTTGCTCAGACGTGACGCGCGTGGGGGACTGCGATGGGACCCCGTAGGTGTTTACGTGGTGTCGGACTTTCCGGGATCGCTGTCACGGAGGTGTGCACCATGTCGGACGCCGCGCCGCGGCTGAAGGGGCTCGTCGAGCAGATGCTGGGGGCGCCGCTGCCTATGCGTATCCGCGCCTGGGACGGATCGCAGGCAGGGCCGCCGGGCGCGCCGGCGCTGGTGGTGCGCAATCGGCGGGCGTTGCGCAGGCTGTTGTGGAAGCCGGGGGAGCTGGGGCTGGCCCGGGCCTGGGTCGCGGGGGACCTCGAGGTCGAGGGCGACCTCTACACCGCGCTCGGTCTGATGGCGGGGCTCCTCTGGGAGCGGGGGGAGGACGCCCGGACGGTCGCGCAGGCGCTGCGGGACCCCGAGGTGCGGGCCACCGTGCGCGGGCTGCTGCGGATGGCGGGGCCCGCGCTGCCGCCCGCCCCGCCCCGCGAGGAGGTCCGGCGGCGGCGGGGCCAGCACACCCGGCGCAGCGACAAGCGGGCCATCAGCCATCACTACGACGTGGGCAACGACTTCTACGAGCTCGTTCTCGGGCCGTCCATGGTGTACTCGTGCGCCTACTGGGAGGCCCCCGAGGCCGAGGGCGGCACGTTGGAGGACGCCCAGCGGGACAAGCTCGAACTGGTCGCACGGAAGCTTGGTCTGAAGCCCGGTCAGCGGCTGCTCGACGTCGGCTGCGGCTGGGGTTCCATGGCCATTCACGCCGCCCGCGAGCACGGGGTGAGCGTCGTCGGCATCACACTCTCGCAGGAGCAGGCCACCTACGCCCGCAAGCGCGTCGCCGACGAGGGGCTGACCGACCGGGTGGAGATCAGGGTGCAGGACTACCGGGACGTCACCGACGTGCCGTACGACGCGATCTCGTCGATCGGGATGGCCGAGCATGTCGGGGCCGAGCGGTACCTGGAGTACGCCGAGCATCTGTACGCCCTGCTCAAGCCGGGCGGGCGGCTGCTCAACCACCAGATCGCGCGGCGGCCGCAGCGCGACGAGTCGGCGTACAACGTCGACGAGTTCATCGACGCCTACGTCTTCCCCGACGGGGAGCTGGCGCCCGTCGGCACCACCGTGACCCAGCTGGAGCGCGCCGGGTTCGAGGTGCGGGACGTGGAGTCGATCCGCGAGCACTACGCACTCACCCTGCGCAGCTGGGTCAGACGTCTGGAGGAGGGCTGGGAGCGGGCCGTGCGACTGACGAGCCCCGGCCGGGCCCGGGTCTGGCGGCTGTACATGGCCGCCTCGGCGCTGTCCTTCGAGCGCAACCGCATCGGCGTCAACCAGGTGCTCGCCGTGCGCACCCCGGAGCCGGGGGCTTCCGGGATGCCGCTGCGGGCGCGCACCTGGAACGTCGCCTGAGCGAGGAGGAGTGCGTCAGGGCCCCGCTCCCTTGCGGAGCGGGGCCCTGGGTGTCGTGGTGACGGCTGCCGCCGCTACTCCGACTTGATCGCCGCCAGCATGTTCAGGCGTGCCGCGCGCCGGGCCGGCCACAGGGCGGCCAGGACGCCCACGGTGGCCGCCAGCAGCAGGAACACCGCCATCCGCGCCCAGGGCAGGACCAGTTCGTACGTCGCCATCCTGCTCGCCAGCAGCTCACCGGCCGCCCAGCCGAAGAACACGCCGAGGCCGATGCCGAGCACGCCGCCGAAGAGGGAGATGACCAGGGACTCCAGGCGGACCATCCGCTTGATGCCCTTGCGGTCCAGGCCGATCGCGCGGAGCATGCCGATCTCCTGGGACCGCTCGAAGACCGACATCGCCAGGGTGTTGATGACGCCGAGGACGGCGACGATCACCGCCATGGCCAGCAGGCCGTACAGCATGTTCAGCATCAGGGTGAACATGCTCGCGATCTCGTTGGAGATGTCCCTCTTGTCCTGGACCTTGATCGCCGGGTTGCTGCCGAGGGCCTTCTCCAGGCGGTCCTTCGTCGCCTCGGACGCGCCGTCGTCGGTCTTCACCATGACCTGCATGTCGACCGGGTCGCTCTGGTGCGGGGTGAGGACGGAGAGATCGAGCATGATGCCGCGCATCATCTCGTTGGCCTGGTAGACACCGGCGACGGTCAGCTTCTCCTTCTCGCCGTCCTCGAACGAGGCGGTGAAGACCGAGCCCGCCTTCCAGCCGTGCGTCTTCGCGGTGCCGTCGTCCACGACGACCCGGTCGCCGCCGACCTCGAACGCGCCGTCGTCGACGGGCAGCTCGGTCAGGTCGCCGATGGTGGTGCCGGTGACACCGGTCAGGTACTCGGTGTCGCCGTCGATCCGGGCCGGCGCGTTGCGCAGCGGGCTGGTGGCGGTGACGCCCTCGGTCTCCTTCAGCTTCTTGTCGACGTCCGGGGAGAGGGGGTTGTAGTTCGCCATGGAGACGACGTAGTCCGCGCGGATCGCGTCCGAGGCCATCTTGTCGATCGACTTCTGCAGGCTGCCCGCCATCACCGTCATGCCGGTGATCAGGGTCAGGCCGATCATCAGGGCGGAGGCGGTGGCGGCCGTACGGCGCGGGTTGCGCACCGAGTTCTGGCGGGCCAGCCTGCCCGACACCCCGAAGATCCGCAGCACCGGCGCCGCGGCGGCGATCAGTGGCCGGGACAGCAGCGGGGTCAGCACGAACACGCCGATGATCAGCAGGCAGGCGCCGAGGCCCATCGGGGCCTGGCCGTCCGAGCCGCCCATGGTGGTCGCTGCGAGGACGACGGTGACGCCCGCGGCGGCGAACAGCGCGCCGATCGTGTTGCGCAGCACCAGCGACTTCACCGTCGCCTGGGCGTGCACGCTGCTCATCGCCGCCACCGGCGGGATCTTCGCGGCGCGCCGGCTGGGCAGCCAGGCGGCGAGCATGGTGATCAGGACGCCGACCGCGAGGGCGGCGAGGACCGTGCCTGGGGTGATCACCAGCGGCCCGTCGGGCACCGTCTCACCGAGCGAGCCCATCAGGGAGCGCAGTCCGGCGCCGATGCCGATGCCCGCGACGAGGCCGGTCACGGCGGCGACCACACCCACCACGAACGCCTCGATCAGCACCGACCGGGTGACCTGGCGGCGGGAGGCGCCGACGGCGCGCAGCAGCGCCAGTTCCTTGGTGCGCTGGGCGACCAGCATGGTGAAGGTGTTGGCGATGATGAACGTGCCGACGAACAGCGCGATCCCGGCGAAGACCAGCAGCCCCTGCTTCATCCCGCTCATCGAGGAGGCGATCGCCTCCGACTGGTCGTCGGCGAGCCGCTTGCCGGTGGTGGTCTCGGCGACGTCCTTCGGCAGCGCCTTGTCCAGCTCCGCCTTGAGCGCGGCCTGGGTGACACCGGCCTTCGCCGTGACGGCGATCTCGTCGTAGGTGCCCGGCTTGCCGAACAGCCGCTGCGCGGTCTGCGTGTCGAAGAGGGCGAGGCTGCCGCCGGCGGCGACGTTGCCGTCGTCGGTGGTGAAGACGCCGGAGATCTTCGGGGTCAGCACCGGGCCGTCCACCGACAGGCGCAGGGTGTCGCCGACCCGGTAGCCGGTGCGCTCGGCGGTCTCGGAGTCGATGAGGATCTCGCCGCGGCCCTTGGGGGCGTGGCCCTCGACGAGCGGGTAGCGCGGGTCCTCGGTGCCCCAGTAGTTGCCGCCCTGCGACTGGAAGCCGCCGCCGACCAGCTTGCCGTCCTTGTCGGCGATCGCGGCGAAGCCGCGGACGACGCCGATGGCGCGGGCGGCGCCCGGCACCGAGGCGCTCTCGTCGAGCACCGCCTGGTTCAGCTCGGCCGGCTTGCCGACCTTGTCGCCCTCGGCGTCCTGGTACTTCGGCTGTACGGCGACGTCGATCTGGTCGAAGCCCTTGGCGGAGCTCTTCTGGTAGGCGTCGGAGATGGTGTTGGTGAAGACCAGGGTCCCCGACACGAAGGCCACGCCGAGCATCACGGCGAGCACGGTCATCAGGAGCCGGGCCTTGTGCGCGAGTACGTTGCGCAAGGCGGTACGGAACATGGTTTCTTCTCAGTCCAGGGTGGGTGGCGGGAATCGACGCCGGCACGTCAGCTGGTGCGGCCCTTGCCGTCGAACTCGGGGGTCCGGGGGTTCCCCCCGGGAAGATGCCGCATGCGGTCCAGCACCGACTCCGCCGTCGGCCCGTACACCTCGTCCACGATCCGGCCGTCCGCGAGGAACACCACGCGGTCCGCGTACGCCGCCGCCACCGGGTCGTGGGTCACCATCACCACGGTCTGCTGCAGTTCGCGCACCGAGTTGCGCAGGAAGCCCAGCACCTCGGCACCCGAGCGGGAGTCGAGGTTTCCGGTCGGCTCGTCGCCGAAAATGATGTCCGGCCTGGAGGCGAGGGCGCGGGCGACCGCGACGCGCTGCTGCTGGCCGCCGGAGAGCTGGGCGGGGCGGTGGCTGAGCCGGTCGGACAGGCCGACCATCCGGATCACGGTGTCCACCCACTGCTTGTCCGGCTTGCGGCCCGCGATGTCCATCGGGAGGGTGATGTTCTCCAGCGCGGTCAGGGTCGGCAGCAGGTTGAAGGCCTGGAAGATGAAGCCGATCTTGTCCCGGCGCAGCTTGGTGAGCTGCTTGTCCTTCAGCGAGCCCAGTTCGGTGTCGCCGATGCGCACGGAACCGGAGGAGAAGGTGTCCAGGCCGGCCACGCAGTGCATCAGGGTGGACTTGCCGGAACCGGAGGGGCCCATGATCGCGGTGAACTCGGCCTGCCGGAACTCGACGGAGACCCGGTCCAGGGCGACCACCTGGGTCTCGCCGTGTCCGTAGATCTTCGACAGCTCCGTGGCACGGGCGGCCACCGCGGTGGTCCGGGCGGCGAGGGGAGTCGTGGTCACGGGAAGGCGCTCCTGTCGGGACGGGGATCGAGGACGTGATCCATCGTTCCGGTCACGGGGCGCCGTGTAGTCAGCCGCTGTTCCGGTTCCGGGGGGCGACTTCGGTCGGACCGGGCGGGCCCGTGTCATACCTGGGGATGACGGCCGACCCTGAGCCGCCGGCGGATCGGCGCGACGGCCGCGCACGACGGGTGAGCGGGCCGAGAACAGGTGGTGCGCCCTTCTTCGGGCGGTGAAATTCCGTCATTCCGCGTACACGGCCGGGCGGCGCACGTAAGGCTATTGGCAAGTGAGGATGGCGTGTTCCGAGTGCTGATGCACCCTCAGACGTCAATAAAATAAGACAACATCGGTCCGTCGGTCCGCTGTTCGGGGGACCTGCCCCGATAGGCTCGGGATCTCGATGCGGAGCCCATGGCCTGCCCGGATGGTGGAATGCAGACACGGCGAGCTTAAACCTCGCTGCCCCTCGCGGGCGTACCGGTTCGAGTCCGGTTCCGGGCACTCCGACGCCTTCACACTGCGTGCAGCATGCATTGAAGTCTTCACCGCACCGGCCCCACGGTGACGAGATCGTCACCGTGGGGCCACGGTTCGGTCCCTCACGTGCCGGGAATCACCCGGACGCGTAGCGTGTTGCCCAGCATGTGGGGGGAAAGATCCTCCCCAAGCACTAGGGTCATTCCTTTGCCTGTCTATTACTCTTGAGCCAAGGCTACGCAGGGTGGCCATGGAGGAGTGAAATGAGGAGCAGCAACCCGGTCTTCTCGCGACGGGGGTTCAGCCGCGACAACGGCTACGCGGGCTTCAACACCGCGCCGCAGGCCGGGGGCGCAGCGGTAGGCACGCAGGGCAACCCGTACGCCACGGGCAACCCCTACGCCCAGCCCGGCGCCGGCGGCAACCCGTACGCGCAGAACCCTTACGCCCAGAACCCGTACGGCCAGGACGTCCAGCACGGCGCCCCGCAGGCCCCGGTCGCCACCGGCAACCGGATGACGATGGACGACGTCGTCATGCGCTCGGCCATGACGCTCGGCACCGTCGTCGTCGGCGCGGTCCTCGCCTGGGCCCTGCTGCCGGTGTCGTCGACCAGCTACGGCCTGGCCATCGGCGCCGCGCTGGTCGCCTTCGTCCTGGCGATGGTCCAGTCGTTCAAGCGCAAGGCGTCCCCCGCGCTGATCCTGTCGTACGCCGCCTTCGAGGGCGTCTTCCTCGGCGTGATCAGCGAGATGTTCAACAGCCAGTGGTCCGGCGCGCCCTTCCAGGCGGTCCTCGGCACCATGGCCGTCTCCGGCGCCACGCTGCTGGTCTACAAGGCCGGCTGGGTCCGCGTCACCGCGCGCTACGCCCGCATCGGCATGACGATCGCCCTGGCGTTCGTCCTGGTCATGGCGGTCAACCTGCTGCTGGTCGTCTTCGGCGTCGCCGAGGACGGCGGACTGCGCAGCATGGGCCCGCTCGGTGCGATCGTCGGCATTCTCGCGATCGTGCTCGGCGCGTTCTTCCTGACCCTCGACTTCAAGCAGATCGAGGACGGCATCGCGTACGGCGCGCCGCGCGAGGAGTCCTGGCTGGCCGCGTTCGGCCTGACCATGACCCTGGTGTGGATCTACATCGAGATGCTGCGGCTGGTCGCCATCTTCTCGGGTGACGACTGACCGGCCCAGGATGTGAGGCAGTGACACGACGAAGGGCCCCGGGTTCGTCCCGGGGCCCTTCGCTGTGCGCGGCGCACTCACAACCTGCGCGCCGCCCTCCTCAGGTCGTACTCGTGGATGAGGGCTTTGGCGTGGCCGTACGCCAGGTCGTACTCGTGGCGCAGCCAGCTGACCTTCTCCTCGAAACGGAGCGCGGGACCGTCCTCGACGGTGCGCAGCCAGTCGGCGACTTCACGACCGGTGCAATGGGGGATGCGGGCGAGCAGATTGCGGTGGGTCTCCTCGGAGAAGACTTGGGACATCGGCGCCTCCATACGCAAGGGGATGTAAGCCGGTCCTTCAAGTCACCGTGCCTGAGCGTTCGCCCGTTGGCAACAGTCCCGGTACGGGGCGTAGGGTCGCGGCGTGGTTGATACGACGCCTTTGACCCGTGCGGTGGATCACTTCGCCGATCGTCTGAGGGCCGCGCCGCAGAGTCGCCTGCAGCGGAGCGCTGCCGCTGCGGCTTTGGAGTTGGCCAGGGAGCTTGCCCGGTGGGCGCAGGAGCTGGAGACGCCGGGGGTTGAGCCTCGGGTGATGCCGGACGCGGGGATGTTCGCGGCGGCTGATCAAGTGATTGTCGCCGCGCATGACCTCGCGGTCGTGTTGCGGAGTGACGCCGAGGTCGCTGACGCCGTGCGGTTGGTCGAGGACGCGCAGAAGCGGGCGGGGATCTGAGCGTCGGCGGCGGGTGCGTCTGTGGTCGATCGCGCGGTTCCCCGCGCCCCTTCAGGGCGTCGCGGTCCCCGGCGCGTCAGAGCTACAGGCTCGCGATGACCCTGTCCGCCAGGATGTAGACGTTCTCCTCGCCGCACTCGAACGTCAGGGTGTACGCGCCCGAGACGCCGGAGCCGCCCAGGAGGACCGGGGTCTCGCCGGCGGTGAGGGCGGCGGCGAGGCGTTCGGCGGTCTCGCGGTGGCCGGGGGTCATGCAGAGAGTGGTGCCGTCGGCGAAGACGTAGACGTCGAGGGTGCCCAGCGGGCCCGGGCGGACGTCGGTGAGTTCGGTGCGCGAGGCGGCCAGCTCCTCCAGCGTCGCGACCGTGCGCTCGTGGTCGTTCACGACGGGTGACGCGACGGGGACGAAGTCCGGGTGGGAGGGGTGACGGCGGCGGGCGGCGGCCAGCTCCGGGGACTCCCCGGCGTACTCGTCGGCCTCGGTGGCCGGCTCCAGGCCCACGAAGTCGGCCTGGCGCGGCAGGAACAGGTCGCTGTCGTTCAGGGAGAGCAGGGACGGCGCGTCGGAGGCGCCGCGGGCCTCCTGGGCGGCCCAGAAGGCGCGGGCCTCGGCCAGCTCCCGCTCACGCTCCTCGGCCAGTGCCTCGGCGACGGCGGCGCGTATCTCGTCCGTGTCGGCGTTGGTCCGCGCGGCCGGGACGTGGACGCGGGCCGCGCGGGCCTCGGTCAGCTCGGTGTGCAGGGCCGCGACCTGGCGGCGCAGCTGCATGAGGGTGCGCAGGACGGCGACGCCCACGGCGCCGGTGGCGGCCGTGGTGACCAGCAGGGCGATCGGCATGGCGCTCACTGACGTACTCCCGGTTCAAGGTCGGCCCCCGACTTCCTACATCAGCTTGATGGGTGAACTAACCAGCTGTCAGTGCGTAACGTCACGAAACGGACAGGACTTTGCGTCTGGGGAGCCCGGTGGTGCGCCTCTGACCTGGGCAGTTCCTGTACCGAGGGAGATAGGTCACATCCTGAGGGAAATTGGATCACAAAACGGCCCAGAACCCTGGTGGTTCTCGGGTTCTGGGCCGTCAGGTGACGGTGGGTGCCCCGGCGGTCACCCAGGGGTGGGTCAGCTCAGGCGCTCGATGACCATCGCCATGCCCTGGCCGCCGCCGACGCACATGGTCTCCAGGCCGAACTGCTTGTCGTGCCACTGGAGGGAGTTGATGAGCGTGCCGGTGATGCGGGCGCCGGTCATGCCGAAGGGGTGGCCGACGGCGATGGCGCCGCCGTTGACGTTCAGCTTCTCCAGCGGGATGTTCAGGTCGCGGTAGGAGGGGATCACCTGCGCGGCGAACGCCTCGTTGATCTCGACCAGGTCGATGTCGTCGATCGTCAGGCCGGCGCGCCGGAGCGCCTGCTTGCTGGCCTCCACCGGGCCGTAGCCCATGATCTCGGGGGAGAGGCCGGAGACGCCGGTGGAGACGATCCGGGCCAGCGGGGTCAGGCCCAGCTCGCGGGCCTTGGTGTCCGACATGATGATCAGGGCCGCGGCGCCGTCGTTCAGCGGGCAGCAGTTGCCGGCGGTGACCAGGCCGTCGGGGCGGAAGACCGGCTTCAGGCCGGAGACGGCCTCCACGGTGACGCCGGCGCGCGGGCCGTCGTCCTTGGAGACGACCGTGCCGTCGGGCAGCGTGACCGGGGTGATCTCGCGCTCCCAGAAGCCGTTCTTGATGGCTTCCTCGGCGAGGTTCTGCGAGCGGACGCCGAACTCGTCCATCTCCTGGCGGCTGACGCCCCAGTGGCGGGCCAGGTTCTCGGCGGTCTGGCCCATGGCGATGTACGGGTCGGGCAGCAGGCCGTCCTCGCGCGGGTCGTGCCAGGTCGCGCCCTCGGACTCGGCGACGGCGGCGGTGCGGGCCACGGCGTCGGCGAAGAGCGGGTTCTGGGTGTCCGGCATGCCGTCGGAGGTGCCCTTGACGCTGCGGCTCACCGTCTCCACGCCCGCGGAGATGAAGACGTCGCCCTCGCCGGCCTTGATGGCGTGCAGGGCCATCCGGGAGGTCTGCAGGGAGGAGGAGCAGTAGCGGGTGACGGTGCAGCCCGGCAGGTGGTCCATGCCCATCTGTACGGCGACGATCCGGCCGAGGTTGTGGCCCTGCTCGCCGCCGGGCAGACCGCAGCCGAGCATCAGGTCGTCGATGTCCTTCGGGTCCAGCTCGGGGACCTTGGCGAGGGCGGCCTGGATGATCGTGGCGGTGAGGTCGTCCGGGCGAAGGTCCTTGAGGGAGCCCTTGAAGGCGCGGCCGATGGGGGAGCGGGCGGCAGAGACGATCACGGCTTCGGGCATCACGGCTCCATTGGCGTACGGGAATTGGCAGGGCTGGTTGAGAAGGGCTGGTTGGGAAGTTACCCGTACGTATGGACGAGGTCACGCTGTCGGCGGTGTGACATGGGCCGCAACTTTCTAAGCGCTTGCTTGGCAGTCGCGCCGGGGCTCAGGCGCGGGTCTGCGCCTCAGGGGAGTGCGGGTCCAGCTCCGCCTCCGGCACCCGCCGCCTGCGCCGCCGCTTCAGCAGCGCCCAGGGGCCGCGCGGGCCGGTCGGCATCGCGGCCGTGACCTCGGTGCCCGCCTCGGAGGCCGCCTCCGCGGCGGCGCGGGCCACCGGCAGGAAGCCCTCGCGGCGGGAGACGTCCGGGCGCTCCTCCTCGGCCGGCCACAGGCCGAGCGCGGCGCACACCGTCGGCAGCACCGCCATCGCCGCGGTCGCGTACCCCTCCGCCGAAGGGTGGTAGCTGTCCGGGCCGAACAGCTCGCGCGGGTTCGCGGCGAACTCGGGGCCCAGCAGATCGCCCAGCGAGACCGTACGGCCGCCCTGCTCGACCACGCCGATGGTCTGCGCGGCCGCCAGCTGGCGCGAGACCCGGCGGGCCAGCCAGCGCAGCGGCTGCTGCACCGGCTCGATGGTGCCGAGGTCCGGGCAGGTGCCGACGACCACCTCCGCGCCGGCCGTGCGCAGCCGCCGGACCGCCCCCGCCAGATGCCGTACCGAGCGGGTGGGCGGCATCCGGTTGGTGACGTCGTTCGCCCCGACCATGATCACGCACACGTCGGGCACCGGGGCCGGGCCGGAGAGGACCAGCGCCACCTGCCGGTCGAGATCGTCCGACATGGCGCCCGGCACGGCCACGTTGCGCAGCAGCACCGGCCGCTCCGCGACCGCGGCGAGGCCGGAGGCCAGCAGCGCGCCGGGGGTCTGCCCGGCCCGGTGGACGCCCTGCCCGGCGGCGGTGGAGTCGCCCAGCAGGGTCAGCCGGACCGGTTCCTCGCCGGGTGTGGCGTAGCCGCCGCCGTACAGTCCGTCCGCCCTCGGCACGTACGGGGAGGAACCGTTGGCCAGCACCTGGCGCCTCGCCATCTGCGCCTCCGCCAGCAGCAGCCCGACGACCGCCGCCCCGGCCAGGCCGATGCCGCCGCCGCCGTACGCCGCGCCGGCCGCGATGCGCCGCGCCACCCTCGCCCTCGACATGCTGGTCATGCGTCGCCGCCACCTCCTCGTAGCCGTACATCCACTCCTTGCCCCGTACCGGCCGTCCGCCAATCGCAACAGTGAGTGAACGACGCCCCTGGGCCGTAGGCTGGCGGCACCACGACCACATCTTTTGCAGCAACCGGAGACAACGGTGCAGTTCCACGACTCGATGATCAGCCTCGTCGGCAACACCCCGCTGGTGCGGCTCAACAGCGTGACCAAGGGCATCAAGGCGACCGTCCTGGCCAAGGTGGAGTACTTCAACCCGGGCGGGTCCGTGAAGGACCGCATCGCCCTGCGCATGATCGAGGCGGCGGAGCAGAGCGGCGAGCTCAAGCCCGGCGGCACGATCGTGGAGCCCACCAGCGGCAACACCGGGGTGGGGCTGGCGATCGTGGCCCAGCAGAAGGGCTACAAGTGCATCTTCGTCTGCCCCGACAAGGTGAGCACCGACAAGATCAACGTGCTGCGCGCCTACGGCGCCGAGGTGGTCGTGTGCCCGACCGCGGTCGCCCCCGAGCACCCGGACTCCTACTACAACGTCTCCGACCGGCTGGTCCGTGAGACGCCGGGCGCGTGGAAGCCGGACCAGTACTCCAACCCGAACAACCCGCTCTCCCACTACCACTCCACCGGCCCCGAGCTGTGGGAGCAGACCGAGGGCCGGATCACCCACTTCGTGGCGGGCGTCGGCACCGGCGGCACCATCTCCGGCACCGGCCGCTACCTGAAGGAGGCCAGCGAGGGCCGGGTGCGGGTCGTCGGCGCCGACCCGGAGGGGTCCGTGTACTCCGGCGGCTCGGGGCGGCCGTACCTCGTCGAGGGCGTCGGCGAGGACTTCTGGCCCACCGCCTACGACCGTGAGATCGCCGACGAGATCGTCGCCGTCTCCGACAAGGACTCCTTCCAGATGACCCGCCGCCTCGCCAAGGAGGAGGGCCTGCTGGTCGGCGGCTCCTGCGGCATGGCGGTCGTGGCCGCGCTGCGCGTCGCCGAGCGGCTGACCGAGGACGACGTGGTCGTCGTACTGCTGCCGGACAGCGGCCGCGGCTACCTCAGCAAGATCTTCAACGACGAGTGGATGGCCGACTACGGCTTCCTGGAGGACGCCGGCCCGAGCGCCCGCGTCGCGGACGTGCTGAACGACAAGGAGGGCGGCTCCATCCCGTCCCTCGTCCACATGCACCCGGACGAGACGGTGGGGCAGGCCATCGAGGTGCTGCGCGAGTACGGCGTCTCGCAGATGCCGGTGGTGAAGCCGGGCGCCGGTCACCCGGACGTGATGGCCGCCGAGGTCGTCGGCTCCATCGTCGAACGCGAGCTGCTGGACGCGCTGTTCGCCAAGCGGGCCTCGCTCGAGGACCCGCTGGAGAAGCACATGTCGGCCCCGCTGCCGCAGGTCGGCTCCGGTGAGCCGGTCGGCGACCTGATGTCCGTGCTCGGCACGGCGGACGCCGCCATCGTGCTCGTCGAGGGCAAGCCGACCGGTGTGGTCAGCCGGCAGGACCTGCTCGCCTTCCTCGCCAAGAGCGCCAAGTAGCGGCCAACTCGCGGTGAACCGCGGGCGTCGGCGGCGAACTCGCGGTGACGTGAGGGGGATTCGGCCGCGCGGAAGTGGTACGAGGGTGTCACGTTCGCGCAGCACCCGCTTAACACGGGTCGGAGAGAGTGGGGTTGTCGGCAGGGCGGGGGGAGGCTCCCCGCCCGGGCCGGCGACCAGCGGCGTCAAGGACCTCCGGAGCGGCTCCCGGACCTCCATCGACGCCTCGGACGCGCCACGGGCCTGACCCGTCCCGCGTCCCTCGCGGGGACCGCCGTCGTCCCGCCCCCCGGAAACGGGGGTGCGGCGGTCCCCGCGCATGTCTTCCCGGGCCCCGGAGGCGGCCTCAGTCCTTCGGGCCGGGGTCGCCGTCCTCCCTGCCGCCCCGGCGGAACAGGCCCGGATTGGTGCGGGCCGCCTGGACGACGTTCACGCCGACGACGCCCGCCCACGCGGCGATCAGACCGGGCAGACCCCCGATGCCGCCGCCGATGGCGGACAGCGGGATCGCCAGGACCAGCGAGACGATGCCGAAGCCGTAGCGCTCGCCCCAGGAGTCCGCGTCGCCGGGTGCCCGGGTGTCCCGGGCCGCCGCCAGCTGCTCCTCGGCCAGCCGCCGCCGCACCCGGCGCTCGATCGCGCCGTCGATGCGCTGGTCGACCTTCTCCAGGAAGGAGTCGACCAGCGCGGACTCGTACTCCTCGCCCAGTTCCCGGCGCGCCCGCAGGGTGGCGTCGAGTTCCCTCTTCAGGTCGGTGTCCCGCCCGTCGTCGATGCCTGTCATGCCTCTCACCGTAGGAAGCGGGCCGCGCCTGGCGCACTGGGGACAGCCCCCCTGTTGCCCGGCTGCATAGGAGCATGCAGAGTTCTCGTTACCTGAATAGGGCAACGGATCTTTCAGACGAGGGGGAGCACGGCATGAGCCCGACCGACAGCCCTGCCGCACGCCTGCAGGCGCTCTTCGAGGGGCACCGGCTCACGCCGACCCAGCGCCGGATCGCCCACAGCATGGTGCGCCGCGCCGCCGACGTGCCGTTCCTGTCCAGCGTGGAACTCGCCGAGCTGGCCGGCGTCAGCCAGCCGTCCGTGACCCGCTTCGCCGTCGCCCTCGGCTTCGACGGCTACCCGGCGCTGCGCCGCCACCTGCGCGAGGTCGCGCCCGCCGAACCGCCCGCGGAGGGCGGCGCGTTCAACGAGTACCAGCAGGCCGTCGAGGCCGAGATCGAGAACCTCAGACACCTCGCCGAGGCGCTGGCCGACCCGCGGCCGGTGCAGCGCGCGGGCCGGATCCTCGCCGCCAGCCGCCCCCTGCCCGTCCTCGGCCTGCGCGCGGCCGCCGCCCAGGCGCACGGCTTCGCCTACTTCGCCGCCAAGGTCCACCCCGACGTACGGCTGCTCAACGAGGGCGGCACGATGATCCAGGACCGGATCGACGGCGCCGTACGCGCCGGTGCGAGCGCCCTGCTCTGCTTCGCGCTGCCCCGGCACCCCCGCGAGGTCGTCGACACCCTCGGCTACGCCAAGGACGCGGGCCTGACCGTGGTGACCGTCGCCGACTCCGCCTTCGCGCCCGTCGCCAAGGTCTCCGACCTGCTGCTGCCGGCCGCCGTCGGCACCGGCCTCGCCTTCGACACCGCCTGCGCGCCGATGCTGCTCGGCCGGGTGCTGCTGGAGGCGATGTGCGACGACCTGCCGGAGGCCCAGGCCCGGCTGGAGGAGTTCGACACGCGGGCGGCGGCCCGGGGCCTCTTCGTGGAGTAGCGCGCGGCACGGCCCGGGTTCTCAGACTCGTCTCAGGTTCCGCCGCTAATCTGCCCGGCCGACAGCAATGTGCCAGGACGACGAGGAGGCGGAACGTGGCACGCGGAGGTCAGGGACTGGCTCGGGTGGCCGTCGTCGTACGGGCGGGCGCCGCACCGCTGTGGTGGCTGGGTGTCTGCACGGCCGGGATCGGCCTGCTGATCCCGGGTCTGACGGGCCGCAGGATCGGGGTGTACGCGGGTGCGGCGCTGTTCGTCGTCGCCGCGGCGGCGGTGGCCTGCGCCCGCCGCAGGCGCTACACGGCGCTCACCCGCGGCGCCGCCCGGGCCGGGAAGTACGACGTCCTCCAGGACCGCGCCGTGACGGTCCGCAACTGGCGGCGCGGGCACCGCGGGTGGCTGCTGCTCGCGTTTCTCGCCGCGCTGGGCGCGAACTTCGCCGTACCGGCGGCCGGCGGGCTGCTGCTCGCCGGGTGCGGGGCGGGACTGTGGCTGAAGGCCGCGTGGCTCGGGCGCCGGGAGCGGGCGGAGGAAGGCCTGTTGTGGGTGCGCGTGGACTGGCTCGCCGGAAACGGCGGACGCCCGGCCGGAAAGGTGGTCAAGGGCTACCGCAGCACCGGCATCGCGGCGGGCGACGCGGCCCCGGGCGGGGCGCGCCGCCGCCCTGCGGCGCTGGTCTGACCGGCCCCGGGTCCGGGGTCGGTCCGGGGAATCAGACCTCCAGGTCCTCCTCGATCTTCTTCAGCTGGTGGCGGGCCATCGCCAGGTTGGCCCGCTTGCTGTCGAGGGCCAGGTAGAGGAAGAGCCCGTTGCCGCCGCGGCCCTTGAGCAGCCGGATCAGGTGGTACTGGTCGGTCAGGCTGATCAGGATGTCCTCGATCTCCGCCTTGAGGCCGAGGTGCTCCATGGTGCGCATCTTGGCGCGCACCACGTCCGTGTTGCCCGCGGCGGCGACGTTGAGGTCGAAGCTCTTGCCGCCGCCCAGCGTGCCCAGCGCCATGCCGCTGGTGTAGTCGACGAGCGCGACGCCGGTGGCTCCCTCGATGGAGGCGAGTGCTTCCTTCAGGGCGGTCTCGGTGTTGGCCATGGTGGCGTGTCCTCTCAGTTCTCGGTGGTGCGCACGTTGGCGGTGGTGCTCGGTGTGCGCGGGGTTCTGACGGTCGGTCTGGTGGGCAGTGCGGTGGTCGGTGCCGGTGCCGGCGCGGAGGTCTCGCCCACGGTTTCGGCGCGGGCGGCCACCGCGGCGTCCACCAGCTCCCCGATGCGGGCCCCGGCCCGGCGGCCCTCCAGATGGAGGCGGCCGACGTTGACGCGGTCCTGCGCGAGCAGGGTCAGCACGGCGGTGCGGCCCGCCGCGTAGGTCGCGACGTAGCCCTGGCCGCCGCGGACGAGCAGCTCGCGCAGCCCGCCGCGGCCGGTGGCGTCCGCCAGCCGCACGGCGACGCCCAGCGAGGCGGCGGTGAGCGCGGCCAGGCCCTCCGGCTCGACGCCGGGGGTGTCGTGGGCGAGGACGAGTCCGTCCACGCTGGCGGCGAGGGCACCGGTCAGCTGGGGCACGCGGGCCCTCAGCCGGTGCAGTTCGTCGAGGATGTCGGGCTCGGCCGCCATCGGTTCTCTCCTCTCGGCGCTCTCGGCGTGCGATCGGTGCCGTTCAAAGGGCCTCCAGCGCATCCCTGAGCCTCTTCAGCAGGGTGATGTCGGGATCGGTGACCTCGGGCAGGAAGCCGTCGGCGATGAGCGGGGCGCCGTGTGGGGGCGGCGGCGGGGCGTACTCGGCGGGGGGCGGGGGTGGGGGCGTGACCGTGGGGGTGGGGGTGTGGGGGTACGGCACCGGTGGCGGGGCCGGGTCGGACCCGAGCCGGTGCTCGGGCTGGGGCTGCGGCTGGTGCTCGGGTCGGTGCTCGGGCTGGGGGCGGGGTGCCACCAGGCCGGCCGCTGCCAGGCGGCGTATGTCCACCAGGGTGTGGAAGCCGGGCCGGCCCAGCTCGCGGGCGATGTCCGTCGCGGTGCGGACGCCGTCGACCAGGTCCAGCACGGCCCGCCGCCGGGGCGGGAGCGCCGGGACGGTACCGGGGCCGGGCCGGGTCAGCGGGGCGTTGTCGGCGCGCTGGTCGGGCCAGACGCGGTGCAGCAGCTCGCGCCGGCGCAGGGTCGCGCGCTCCACCTCGGCCACCGGCACCGGGTGCAGTGGGCCCGGCGGGCGCGGGTCGCCGTAGCGGAACCGGCCCGGGGTGCTGCTCGGGGCGAGCGCGAAGTACGCCGCGTCGTACAGCGCGCCGAGGTGGCACAGCTCCAGCGCGCCCGCCGTGAGCCGCCCGCCGTCGACCAGCAGCCGGCCGGCGTCCGGCCCCGGCCCCGCCCGGTCCACGGCCTCCCGCCAGGCGGCGGCGTCCAGCGTGCCGTGCGCGGTCAGGAGGACGTCGAGACCGGGTGCGGCCGGGCTCTCGGCGTGCACGACGCGGCCCTCGGCGAGGTGGATCGTGCCGCGCTCGCGGACCAGGACGCCGGTGGCGCGCTCGGCGGCGAGCCGGGACAGCATCGGCGACAGCCCGGTCACCGTGTGGGGCCGGGGGCCCGCTCTGTCCCGGACGGGCAGCGGGGGCGGCGGAGTGGTGCCGACGGGTGTCATGCCAGGACCAGCCGTCCGGCCAGCTCGCCCAGGCGGATCCGGGCCAGGGCGAGGTTGCCGTCCGCCCGGCCCAGCCACACGTGCAGGAACACCGTGCTGTCGAACGACGTCGGCACGAACCGCAGCACGTGGTACGAGTCCCGGTTGCTGATCAGCAGGTCCTCGACCGGCGGATCCGCCTCGCCCGGTCCGCCGTCGTGCGGGGCGAACGTCTTGTGCTCCGCCGCCAGCCGGGCCAGTTCCGCGGCCTCGGCGGCGGCCGTCTCGGCGTCGCCGGCCGGGAACTCCCCGACGACGCCGAGCGCCAGTCCGCTGGTCCAGTCGACCAGTGCGGCACCCCTGGCACCGGGCAATCGCATAGCTTCCAGCAGGCACTCGTCGATTCCGGGCACCGTGGCTCCCCTCCCCGCCTGGCGTTCGGTCGAGTGACGCCGAAACTACGCACTGTGTGGACGGCGGGTGAGGGATCTGGCATTTTCCATTGGAACATGCGTCGGACCCGCTAATGTGGGTCAACTGGGCTGATGTTCAGATCAGTTGAACATCAGCTCAGCCCGGGTGCGTCAACGGCGCTCGGGCGGGCGCAGGGTGGTGAGCGCGTCGGCGTGCGCCCCTCCGGACTCGGCCACGATCTCCGCCGGCGTCTGCTGTTCGCGGACGGTCGCGAAGGCCACGCCCCCGGCTCCGTCGGGCACGAAACCGTGGATGCCGGGGCGGGCCAGCGAGTTGTAGGCGTAGTGGTGCGCGAAGTAGTACGCGCCGGTGTCCAGGGCCGCCGCGTAGTCCCCGGGTTCGAGCAGGGGCAGGGCGCGGGCCTCGGCCAGCAGGTCACCGGCGAAGCAGGCGGGACCGGCGATGTCCTGGACCGTCTCGGGGCCCTCCTTCGGGCGGCCCTTCGCGTCGTAGGCGGCGATGCGCAGCGGCCAGGCGGTGGGTGCGTAGACCGTACGGGTGGCCACCTGCACGCCCGCGTGTGTGACCGCCACCGGGCGCCCGCCCGCCGACTTGGTGTACTCGACCCGCGCCACCACCGTGCCGTGCTTGGCCAGCAGGGAACGGCCGAACTCGGTGACCAGGCCGTAGCGGCCGTCGAAGAGCGCCGGCACCGCCTCGCGCAGCAGCCGGGCGTACTGCGCGTAGGTCGGATCCGCGGCCTCCGACGCGAAGTTCACCGGCAGGCCGCCGCCGATGTCGATCGTGTCGATCTGCGGACGGCCGATCCGCCGGTTGATCTCCTCGGCGAGCGCATGGGTCTCGGCGACGCCCCGGGCCATCAGCGACAGGGGGATGCCCTGCGAGCCGGTGTGGGCGTGCAGCCGGGTGAGCCAGGGGCGGTCGGCATACGCCTGGACGACCCAGTCCCGCGCCCCCTCGTCGCGCAGCGCCACCCCGAACTTGGAGGTGGCCGTCGCCGTGGAGAGGGCCTCGATGGAACCGCCTCCGACCTGCGGGTTCACCCGCAGGCCCAGGGGGGAGCGGCTGGGGGCGGACGCCATCAGGGCGTCGATGCGGGCCAGCTCCTGCGGGTTGTCCGCGTTGACGGCGATGCCCAGCGCCAGCGCCTCCCGCAGCTCCGCCGGCGTCTTCGCGGGCGAGTCCAGCACCGTCCGCTCCGGCGGCAGGCCCGCCGCCCGCGCCAGGGCCAGCTCGCCGGGGCTCGCCACCTCCGCGCCGATCCCCGCCTCGCGCAGCAGCCGCAGCACCGGCACCAGCGGGGTCGCCTTCACCGCGAAGGCGTGCAGCACCGGCGTGCCCGGCGCCGTCACCGCGTCGAAGGCGGCCCGCAGCCCGGCCGCCGACTCCCGGATGCCGGTGACGTCGAGCAGCCCGACGATGGGCGTGGCGGGACCGAGCAGCCCTTGCTCCACGGCCGCGCGGACCGCCTCGTCCCGGCGGGCCGCCCGCTCGGCGCCGCCCCGTTCGCCCCTGCCGTCACTCGCGTTGACCACAACGTCCCCCGTCATGTCGTCGCCCGGCCCCGCGCCGGGCCCCGCATCCAGCCAAACATCCGCGACGCGCCCGCGCGCCCACACCGACGTATTGACTAGCTCTATTCAGAAGGACAGGATGTGAATAACAGCAGAACAAGCGCAGCCGTCACAGCCATCGCAAGGCCCGTCCGTCAGGAGGCACGCCATGTCAGGACCCCGCCCCGTCCGATCGCCGCGCGGAACGGAACTGAGCGCCCTGGGATGGCAGCAGGAAGCCGCCCTCCGGATGCTCCAGAACAACCTCGACCCCGAGGTCGCCGAGCACCCCGACAAGCTCGTCGTGTACGGCGGCACCGGCAAGGCCGCCCGCGACTGGCGGTCCTTCGACGCGATGGTCCGCACCCTGCGCGGCCTCAAGCAGGACGAGACGATGCTCGTCCAGTCCGGTCGCCCCGTCGGCGTCATGCAGACCCACGAATGGGCGCCGCGCGTGCTCATCGCCAACTCCAACCTCGTCGGCGACTGGGCCAACTGGGAGGAGTTCCGCCGCCTGGAGCAGCTCGGCCTGACCATGTACGGCCAGATGACCGCCGGCTCCTGGATCTACATCGGCACCCAGGGCATCCTCCAGGGCACCTACGAGACCTTCGCCGCCGTCGCCGCGAAGAAGTTCGGCGGCACCCTCGCCGGGACCATCACCCTCACCGCCGGCCTCGGCGGCATGGGCGGCGCCCAGCCGCTCGCCGTCACCATGAACGACGGCGTCGCGATCTGCGTCGACTGCGACCCGCGGGCGATCGACCGGCGCATCGAGCACCGGTACCTGGACGTCAAGGCCGACTCCCTCGACCACGCCCTCCAGCTGGCCGTGGAGGCGCGGGACGCGCGTCGGCCGCTCTCCATCGGCGTCCTCGGCAACGCCGCCGAACTGGTGCCGCAGCTGCTCGCCATGGGCGCCCCGATCGACGTCGTCACCGACCAGACCTCCGCCCACGACCCGCTGTCCTACCTGCCGGTCGGCATCGCCTTCGAGGACATGGCCGACGCCGCCGCCAAGGACCCCGCCGGGTTCACCACCCGGGCCCGCGAGTCCATGGCCCGGCACGTCGAGGCCATGGTCGGCTTCATGGACGCCGGCGCCGAGGTGTTCGACTACGGCAACTCCATCCGCGGCGAGGCACAGCTCGCCGGATACGACCGGGCGTTCGCCTTCCCCGGCTTCGTCCCGGCCTACATCCGCCCGCTGTTCTGCGAGGGCAAGGGCCCCTTCCGGTGGGCCGCGCTCTCCGGCGACCCGGCGGACATCGCCAGGACCGACAAGGCCATCCTGGAGCTCTTCCCGGAGAACGAGTCCCTCGCCCGCTGGATCAAGATGGCCGGGGAACGCGTCCACTTCCAGGGCCTGCCCGCCCGTATCTGCTGGCTCGGCTACGGCGAGCGGGACAAGGCCGGTGAGCGGTTCAACGACATGGTGGCGAGCGGCGAGCTGTCCGCCCCGGTCGTCATCGGCCGCGACCACCTCGACTGCGGCTCCGTCGCCTCGCCGTACCGCGAGACCGAGGCGATGCTGGACGGCTCCGACGCGATCGCCGACTGGCCGCTGCTGAACGCGATGGTCAACGTGGCGTCGGGCGCGTCCTGGGTGTCCCTGCACCACGGCGGTGGCGTGGGCATGGGGCGGTCCATCCACGCGGGCCAGGTGACCGTGGCCGACGGCACCGCGCTCGCCGGGGAGAAGATCCGCCGGGTGCTGACCAACGACCCGGGCATGGGCGTCATCCGGCACGTGGACGCCGGGTACGACATCGCGGAGTCGGTGGCGGACGAGCGGGGCGTGCGGGTGCCGATGCGCGAGGGTGAACAGGCGTGAGCGGCGACCGTCCGGCCGGGGCGAGCCCATCGTCACCGTCCACGGCTCCGTCCTTCCACGAGATGTGGCGCGAACTGCTCCCCATCGGCCGGCACGCCGGCTCCGGCGGCTACCGGCGGTTCGCCTGGACGGGCCGGGACGCCGAGTGCCGGGACTGGTTCCAGGGGCAGGCCCGGGCACGCGGACTGGCCTACGAGGTGGACCGCAACGGCAACCAGTGGGCCTGGCTCGGTGACCCCGCCGCCGGGGACGCCGTCGTCACCGGGTCGCATCTCGACTCGGTGCCCGACGGCGGCGCCTTCGACGGGCCCCTCGGTGTCGTGTCCGCCTTCGCCGCGCTCGACGAACTGCGCGGCCGCGGCGCACGGCTCACCAAGCCGCTCGGCATCGTCAACTTCGGCGACGAGGAAGGCGCCCGCTTCGGCCTCGCCTGCGTCGGCTCCCGGCTCGCCGCAGGACAGCTCACCGTCGAGCAGGCGCACCGGCTCACCGACGGCGACGGCGTCACCCTTCCGCGGGCCATGGAGGCCGCCGGACACGACCCCGGCACCATCGGCGCCGACCCGGAGCGGCTGGCCCGCATCGGCGCCTTCGTCGAGCTGCACGTCGAACAGGGCCGTGCCCTGGACCTGTCCGGGGACCGGGTCGGCATCGCCAGCGCCATCTGGCCGCACGGCCGCTGGCGGTTCGACTTCCACGGCGAGGCCAACCACGCGGGCACGACCCGGCTCGCCGACCGGCGTGACCCCATGCTGCCGTACGCCGAGACGGTGCTCGCCGCCCGCCGGGAGGCACGGCTCGCCGGGGCCGTCGCCACCTTCGGGAAGATCGCCGTGGAGCCGAACGGCGTCAACGCGATCCCCTCCCTGGTGCGCGGCTGGCTCGACTCCCGCGCGCCCGGGCAGGACACCCTCGACACGGTGGTCGGCGGCATCGAGAAGGCGGCCCGCGAGTACGCCGAAGCCCACGGCGTCGACCTCGACGTGGTCCGTGAGTCCTTCACGCCCGTCGTCGAGTTCGACCACGCGCTGCGCGACGAACTCGCCCGCATACTGGGCGCCGAGAGCGACCTGACGGTCCCCGTTCTCGGCACCGGCGCCGGACACGACGCCGGGATCCTCTCCGGGACCGTCCCGACCGCCATGCTGTTCGTACGCAACCCCACCGGCGTCTCGCACTCCCCGGCCGAGTTCGCGGCCGAGGACGACTGCGTGGCCGGGGTGCTCGCCCTGGCCGACGTACTGGAAGGACTGGCCTGCAGGTGACCAAGGCGACCTACTGGTCGGAACACGCCTGGCTCGGCACTCACGTCGAGCCGGGCGTGCTCCTGGAGACGAGCGACGGACGGATCACCGCCGTCCGCACCGGTATTGACAGCCCGCCGCCGGGCGCGGAGGTCCTGCGCGGGCTGACCCTGCCCGGCCTCGCCAACGCGCACAGCCACGCCTTCCACCGCGCCCTGCGCGGCACCGTCCAGGTCGGCTCCGGAACCTTCTGGACCTGGCGCGAGGTCATGTACTCCGTCGCCGAGCGGCTGACCCCGGACACCTACCACGCCCTCGCCCGCGCCGTGTACGCCGAGATGGCACTGGCGGGGATCACCGCGGTCGGGGAGTTCCACTACGTGCACCACGCACCGGGCGGCACCCCGTACGCCGACCCCAACGCGATGGGCGAGGCCCTCCTCGCGGCCGCCGCCGAAGCCGGTATCCGCATCACCCTCCTCGACACCGCCTACCTCTCCTCCGGCTTCGGACAGCCCCCCACCGCCCACCAGCTGCGCTTCTCGGACGGGACCGCCGAGGCCTGGGCCGAACGCTGTTCGGGGCTCAAGGAGCGCGAGCACGCCCGGATCGGGGCGGCGATCCACTCCGTACGGGCCGTGCCCGCCGACCAGTTGGCGACCGTGGCACGCTGGGCCGAGCAGCGCGGGGCCCCGCTCCATGTGCACCTGTCCGAGCAGACCGCCGAGAACGACGCCTGCCGGGAAGTCCACGGGTGCACCCCGACACAGCTGCTCGCCCTGCACGGCGTCCTCGGCCCGCGCACCACCGGCGTCCACAACACCCACCTGACCGCCGAGGACATCTCCCTCATCGGCGGCAGCGGCACCGGCACCTGTATGTGCCCGACGACCGAGCGGGACCTCGCCGACGGCATCGGACCCGCCGTCGCCCTGCAGAACGAGGGCTCCCCGCTCTCCCTCGGCTCCGACAGCCACGCCGTCGTCGACCTGCTGGAGGAGGCGCGGGCGATGGAGCTGAACGAGCGGCTGCGCACCCGCACCCGCGGCCACTGGACGGCCGCCGCCCTGCTGCGGGCCGCCACCGCCGACGGGCACGCCGCCCTCGGCTGGGACGACGCGGGCGTCCTGGAGCCCGGCGCGCTCGCCGACTTCACGACGATCGCGCTCGACTCGGTCAGGACGGCAGGGCCGCTTCCGCGGCTCGGTGCCGAGACGGCCGTATTCGCCGCGTCGGCAGCGGACGTGTCGCACACGGTCGTGGGAGGCCGGCACGTTGTACGGGACGGGGTCCACCGTCTCGTCCCCGATGTGCCGCAGGCCCTCGCGCACGCCGTCGAAGCCCTGCGCGGATGACGGCGGGCCGCCCACCCGGGCGGCCCGCCTCCGCCCCCGAACCCGACCCCACCGCCGACCAGGCAACCAAGGACGCCATGAGCAACGCGACGACCGTCAGCCCCGCCCACTCAGCGAGCACCGCGAGCACGCTCATCACCAACATCGCGACCCTGGTCACCAACGACCCCTCCCTCGGTGACGGTTCCCCCCTCGGACTGATCCAGGACGCGGCCGTCGTCATCGAAGGCGACCGCGTCGCGTGGACCGGTGATCAAAGCAAAGCACCCGCCACTGACAATCGGGTCGACGCCGGCGGCCGGGCGGTCGTCCCGGGCTTCGTCGACTCCCACTCCCACCTGGTCTTCGCGGGCGACCGCACACAGGAGTTCAACGCCCGGATGTCGGGGCGGCCGTACAGCGCGGGCGGCATCCGCACCACCGTCGCCGCCACCCGCGCCGCCACCGACGCGGAGCTGGAGGCGAACCTCACCCGCTACCTCGCGGAGGCCCTGCGCCAGGGCACCACGACGTTCGAGACCAAGTCCGGCTACGGCCTGACCGTCGCGGACGAGGCCCGCGCCCTGCGCATCGCCGCCGCCCACACCGACGAGGTCACCTACCTCGGCGCGCACGTCGTCTCCCCGGACTACGCCGACGACCCGGCCGCCTATGTCGCCCTGGTCACCGGCGAGATGCTGGACGCCTGCGCACCGTACGCCCGCTGGATCGACGTCTTCTGCGAGAAGGGCGCCTTCGACGGCGACCAGGCCCGCGCCGTCCTCACCGCGGGCAAGGCGAAGGGCCTGCACCCGCGCGTCCACGCCAACCAGCTGTCGTACGGGCCCGGCGTGCAGCTCGCCGTCGAGCTGGACGCCGCCAGCGCCGACCACTGCACCCACCTCACCGACGCGGACGTCGACGCCCTCGCAAACAGCCGTACGGTCGCGACCCTCCTGCCCGGCGCGGAGTTCTCCACCCGCGCCGAGTGGCCCGACGCCCGCCGGCTGCTGGACGCCGGCGTCACCGTCGCCCTGTCCACCGACTGCAACCCGGGCTCGTCCTTCACCTCGTCCGTGCCGTTCTGCATCGCCCTCGCCGTGCGGGACATGGGCATGACGCCGGACGAGGCGGTGTGGTCGGCCACGGCCGGCGGGGCGCGGGCGCTGCGCCGCGCGGACATCGGGCGCCTCACCCCGGGCGCCTTCGCCGATCTGACCCTCCTCGACGCGCCGAGCCACGTCCACCTGGCCTACCGCCCCGGCGTCCCCCTGGTCACCGGCGTCTGGCGACGCGGCACCCGCGTGGTCTGACCGTCAGGAACAGTCGGCCCACCGCGAGTTCCAGGCGTCACACCGTCAGGAAGCGGCCCGCCACCGCTGATCCGCCCGCCCCGCCTCCGGCAGCAGGGCCAGCCGCCCGCCGCCGACCGGGGTCACCGCGTGCCCCGGAGCGATCGCCGGGCGGATCACGCCGTGCCCGTCCACCGCGAACCGCAGGTTCCGGCCGTTGCGCCCGTCCACCGAGGAGCAGGTCCAGATGCCCACGCCCCGGTCCACCGAGCCCCGGCTGTCCAGGCAGTACGCCGGATCGGCGGCCGACTGCAGCACGCCCCGCCCGGTGTCGACCCGCCAGACCTGGGTGATGGAGGAAGCCGCGCAGGGGACCGTGATGACGTCCGTGCCGTTGTCCATGACGCCGTCGCGGATGTCCAGGCAGAGCCCGGAGACGGCGTTCACCACCTGGGCGTAGGAGCCGCCGGGGAGCCGTACCGGCGGCGGCGTGGGCTTCGGGGACGGCTTCGGCGTGCGCGACGGAGTCGCACTGCGTGAGGTGGCGGGAGGCGATGTGACGGGGGTGGGGGTGGGGGTGGGAGACACCGTCCTCGTCGCGGTCGCCGTGACCGTCACCGGCGGGGGAGCGGCCGGGACCGACACCGGGCTCGCCGGGCCTGCCGTGTTCTCCGTGCCCGGCTCGTCCGGCGTCAGCAGGAAGACCAGCAGCGGCGTCAGAGCCACCCCGAGGGCGGCGGTGACCAGGGAGTACCGGCGGCGCTGCGGCGGCCAGGACGTCCCGGCGGCCGCGGCGCCGGGCTCCCGCCCGCGCGTGGCGTAGGCCGCGCCCGCCCACGGCAGCAGGCCTTCCGCCAGCGCCGTACGGGGCGAGTCGCGCAGGTCGGACAGTTCCTCATGGGCCGTCGCGCAGTGCACGCACACCGCCCGGTGGGCGTCCAGGTCGCGGCTGCGGCGCGGCGCGTGCGGCCGGGCGGACTCCTCGATGAGCCGCCGGAACGCCCGGCAGCTCGGGTCGTCGGAGGCGCCGAGACGGACGTCCAGGCAGGCGCGCGCCATCTCGTCGAGCGCCGCGTCCCTGCCGTAGGTCACCTCCTGGGGGGAGACGCCGAGCAGGGTCGCGGTCGTTTCGTCGTCCTCCTGTTCGACGACCGTGTACCAGAGGATGCCCCGGGTACGGGGCGGCAGCGAGCGGAACGCGTCGAGCAGGGGTGGGACCGGGCCGCCGGGGCCCGCCGTGTTCAGCACCAGCAGCAGGCCGGGGTCGAGCCCGGCGGAGCGTTCGCCCGCGGCCCACTCGGCGGCCAGCCGCGCGGTCAGCAGCAGGATGCGGTGCCGCCATGGCAGGGCGGGACCGTTGCCGCGGGCCGCCTCGCGCGCGGCGACCGTGAAGGCCTGGGCGGCCAGCTGACGGGCCGTCGACTGGCCGGCCGCACAGAGCCGGGCGTAGGCGAGCGCGGACTCCTGGTGCCGGGCGCGCAGCTCCTGCAGGGCCGGGTACGCGCTCGCGGAGTCGCCGCGGAGCAGTTCCGCGAGCCGTGCGTCGGCCGCTCCCGCATGGTCGTGCCCCCGGCCCATCCCCCGCCTCCTCGCAGCCGTGCCACCCGCCGGTGTCCTGACCTACCGGCGGGTATGACGGCTCATAGTGGAGGACGGGGACCGCCTGGGAAAGAGTTTCCGCGGGTAACCGGGAGCGGCCCCCGGCCCCGCGTGCACCCGGCGCACCGGGCGGGAGAGGTCACTCCTCGACCGTCAGCCCCTTGCGCAGCCGCCCCAGCGTCCGTGACAGCAGCCGGGACACGTGCATCTGGGAGATCCCCAGCTCTTCCCCGATCTCCGACTGCGTCATGCCGGCGACGAACCGCAGGGAGAGGATCCTGCGGTCCCGGGGCGGCAGTTCGGCGATCAGCGGCTTCAACGACTCGACGTACTCGATGCCTTCGAGCCCGTGGTCCTCGTAGCCGATGCGGTCCGCGAGCGCGCCCTCGCTGTCGTCCTCCTCGGGCTGGGCGTCGAGCGAGCTCGCCGTGTAGGCGTTCGACGCGGCCATGCCCTCGACGACCTCTTCGTGCGAGATGCCGAGCCGTTCGGCCAGTTCGGCCACGGTCGGGGAGCGGTCCAGCTGCTGGGCCAGCTCGTCACCGGCCTTGGCCAGGTCGAGCCGGAGCTCCTGGAGCCGGCGGGGCACGCGGACCGACCACGACGTGTCGCGGAAGAAGCGCTTGATCTCCCCGATGATGGTTGGCATCGCGAAGGTGGGGAACTCGACGCCGCGGCTGAGTTCGAAACGGTCGATCGCCTTGATCAGGCCGATCGTGCCGACCTGGATGATGTCCTCCATCGGCTCGCTGCGGGAGCGGAACCGCGAGGCGGCGAACTTGACCAGGGCGAGGTTCAGTTCGACGAGGGTGTTGCGGACGTACGAGTACTCGTGCGTCCCTTCCTCCAGCGACTCCAGCCGCTCGAAGAGGGTCTTGGACAGGGCCCGGGCGTCCTCGGGGGCCACTTCGTCGTACGGGGGGATCTCCGGGAGTCCCGTGAGGGCGTCGGTCGCGACGCCGTCCTGTGCGATGGGATCCAGATGTTCCGGAGGGAGTGTCGACGTCGCCTGGTGGGTATGCGAGGCGTCGAGCCGGGGTGACATGATGTCCTCCATCGTTCTCGGCATATGGCTGCCGAAGCCAGTACGTGCACTGCGGTGTGCGGCGCCTCCAAAGCCGGCCGTGTCGGGTACGTGTCCTTACTAGCCCTACCCGCTACCCCGAGCAGACCGCAAGTGCGTTCTATGTTAGAATGTCCGTTTTTGCCCGGATGTTCGGCTGTTGGAGTGGTGAAGGAAGGCGTAGTGTTCGAGGGCGACAAGTCAGCAGCCACGACCTCGGGAGAGAGACGGCATGGACCACGGGACGGTCGGCAGCGCACAGTCGGGCCGGCTTCTGGTGGAGGTGCGGGAAGCGGGTTCTAGCGCCGTCGTGACTCCGGCGGGTGAGCTCGATCACCACACCGCCGATCTGTTGCGCGAGCCACTCGAGGAGTGCCTCGCCAAGGGTTTCAGTCGACTGGTCGTGGACTGTTCACGACTGGAGTTCTGCGACTCGACGGGGCTGAACGTCCTGCTCGGCGCCCGCCTGAAGGCCGAGGCCGCGGGCGGCGGCGTGCACCTGGCCGCGATGCAGCCGGTGGTGGCCCGCGTCTTCGAGATCACCGGGGCCGACGCGGTCTTCACCGTCCACGACACCCTTGACGCGGCCCTGGCGGGCGAGCCCGGAGCGAGCGGCGAGGGCGGCTCGGGCGGCGTCGGCTGAGCGGGGCGGGACGGTGCCCGGGTCGTGCCGAAAAGAGGGGGTGTCCCGCCCGCCCGGTCGGGCAGGAGACATCCTGAACACGTCGGTGGCACGGACGGCACGGACGGCTGAGACGGTGAGGACGGCAGGGGAGCGGTCACCGTCGGCCGGCCCGGGTGCCGGACGGCCGGCACTCGTGAAGGAACTCTTGAATCGTGAACTGGTGAATCGGTGAGGTGAAGCGCTGATGAGCACCACCCGGCCCTACTCGCCGGGCGACCGCGGCCCGGAGCCCAGCGGCGCTTCCGGGGGGCCCGAGGGGGGAGCGCCCGGCTCGAAGCAGGGGCGTGAGGTCCGCAGGCTCAGCCTGGACGGCGCGACCGGGGTCGTGCCGATGGCTCGGGATTTCGCCCGGCAGGCCCTGTACGCGTGGGGCTGGCTGCCGGCCGCGACGGCGGATCGGCGGGCGGCGGCGGAGGACGTCCTGCTGGTCGTGTCCGAGCTGGTCACCAACGCCTGTCTGCACGCCGAGGGGCCGGACGAGATGTGGATCGCCCAGGACAACAAGGTGATCCGGATCGAGGTCTCCGACCGAGGCTCGGGCCAGCCCGCGCCGCGTACCCCGCACCGGGCGGGGCGGCCCGGCGGGCACGGGATGTTCATCGTGCAGCGGCTCTGCCTGGACTGGGGGGTCGTGCGCACGCCGGGCGTGTCCGGCAAGACGGTGTGGGCGGAGCTGGGCGCTCCGGCGTGACCGGCCCGGGCGTCGCCGGCTCCGCGTGACCGGCCCTGCCCCCGCACATTTCTGACACACCATCACTCTTCCCTTCCCCACGCCCCCTGGCGTCCTTGACGGCCCGATCTGATGTGCCGTCAGGAATGAGGGGGCGGTGTCGACCGTGTCGCACCGGAAGCGAACCGCCGCGCCGGCGTCCGCCGCGGCCCTGGCCGGCTCGGCCGTCCTGGTGACCGCCCCGGCCGCCCGAGCCGAGGTCGTCGAGGTGAACTACGCCTGCGAGACGCCCATCGGCGACCGGAACGCGACCTCGCCGGTGCGGATCGACGCCCGCGCGGACAGCGGGAGCACGACCTCACCGTCCGCTTCGGGAAGTCCGTGATGGACAGCCCGGCCGACATCCCCGAGGACTCCGTCAAGCCGTCGATGGAGGTCGTGCTGGGCGGCGCCGACGAGGGCACGGTCCACGTGGAGAACCCGGCGAACAGCGAGCCGGTCAAGGCGGGGGAGCCGATCGAGATCCCGGATCTGAAGGGCACCTACAAGCCGGTCGCGAGCGGGCAGTCCACGCTCCCCCCGGGCGTCCTCACCATCGAGGCCCTGGGCGCGACCACGACCTGCACCCCGGAGAGGACGGAGGTCTCCCTGACCCTGGACACCACCGGCCGGCCGGGCGGCGCGGGCGGCTCGTCGGGCGGGGGTTCCACGACCGGTGGCGGTTCCACGGCCGGCGGCTCGGCGGCGGGCCGCAGCGGCGGCGGCCTCGCCGGCGCCGGCTCCGAGGACCACGCCACCCTCGAGGCCCTCGCCCTGGCGGCCGGCACGCTCACCCTGGTGGGCACGGCCCTGCTGACGTTCCTGCCGGGCCGCCGCACGCCCTGAAGAACGCCCGAGTACACCCTGAGGAACGCCCCCGGAAAACCCGGAGGGCCACCGCATCGCGTGATGCGGTGGCCCTCCAGGAGCGTAGGAACTGCGTCAGCGGACGTCGCCCATGAGTTCCTTGACGTTCTTGCGGTACATCCAGACCGCGAAACCGGCGAGCACGGCCAGGCCGGCCTCGGCGGCCACGACGCCCGTCTTGTTGAGGTCGACGCCGAACTCGGACAGCAGACCGGTGACGGCGTCGCCCGCGGTCACCGCGAGGAACCAGACACCCATCATCTGCGAGGCGTACTTGGCCGGGGCCATCTTCGTGGTCACCGACAGACCCACCGGGGACAGCATCAGCTCACCGGCCGTCTGGCAGAAGTAGATCAGCACGATCCACCACGGCGAGACCTTGCCGCCGTCCGCCGCCGCCAGCGGCAGCAGGAAGACGAAGAAGGAGATGCCGACCAGGACCAGACCGCCCGCGAACTTGACGATCGTGCTCGGCTCCTTGCCGCTGCGGGCGAGCGCCAGCCAGATCGTGGCGAAGACCGGGGCCAGCGCCATCACCAGGACCGGGTTGACCGACTGGAACCAGGAGACCGGGAACTCCCAGCCGAAGACGTGCGTGTCGACGTGCTCGTCCGCGAACAGCGACAGGGTCGAGCCGCCCTGGTCGTAGATCATCCAGAAGACGGCCGCGGCGACGAAGAACCAGATGTAGCCGGAGACCTTCGACTGCTCGGTCGCGCTCAGCTCCTTGTCGACCTTGATCCGCAGCAGGACGCCGACCGGGATGAGCAGACCGATGACCATCAGCGGGACCGTCACCCAGCGCAGGGTGTAGTGGCCGGTGACGACGAGGGTCGTGTAGGCGACGGCCGCGATCAGCAGCCAGATCATGGCCTTGCGCAGCGTGGACTTGCGCTCCTCGGCGCTCAGCGGCTTCGGGACGAGGCTGGAGCGGTCCGACAGGTGGCGGCTGCCGAGCAGGAACTGGGCCAGACCCAGCGCCATGCCGAGGGCGGCCAGCGCGAAGCCGAGGTGCCAGTTCACCTTCTGGCCGATGGTGCCGATGATCAGCGGCGCGGCGAAGGCACCGAGGTTGATGCCCATGTAGAAGACCGTGAAGCCGCCGTCGCGGCGCGGGTCGTTCGGGCCGTCGTATAGGTGGCCCACCATGGTCGAGATGTTGGACTTCAGCAGGCCGGAGCCGATGGCCACCAGCAGCAGACCGAAGTAGAACGTGCCCGAGCTGGGCAGCGCCAGGACCAGGTGGCCGGCCATGATGATCGAGCCCGCGACCGCGACCGTCTTGCGGGGGCCCCAGACGCGGTCACCGAACCAGCCGCCGGGCATGGCGAGCAGGTACACCGTCGAGACGTAGACGGAGTAGATGGCGATCGCCGTACCGGCGTCCAGGCCGAGCCCCGCGGGGGCGACCAGGTAGAGGGGGAGCAGTGCCCTCATGCCGTAGTAGGAGAAACGCTCCCACATCTCGGTCATGAAGAGGGTGGCCAGTCCGCGGGGGTGGCCGAAGAAGGTCTTCTCGGAACCGGGGGTGCCCGGTCGGGCCGAGTCCTTCGTCAGGCTGGACGCCATGGTCGTTCCTTGCTGGTCGGGACGCGCAGCTGGAGCGTCGCGCGCCCGGTGGGGGACGGCCGGCACCGGCGGGATCGAACACGTCCGCCCCCACGCCCACGGGGGTTTCCGCTCCGGGTCACGGAGCGGTGGACGGCGTCCACCGGGATCCACGCCTCGCGTGCGTCACTGCGCGTGAGGCCCGGCCACAGGTCATTCCTTTCAGGCTGGTCTAGACCAGCCCGCACATAAAAGAGACCTTCAGCGTCAAACCGACTGCCGAAGGTCGCCGCGTGCTACAGGCGTGAAATCACCATACGGCAGGACAGCGCCGGATATGGAAGGACTTGAGAGATGGATCACAGGTGTCGGAGGAACCGCGGCAACGGTTTCTAAGGTCATTACCAGGATCGCACCTCGGGGATAGTGGTCTGTACCACGGCGACCTCGAAGGTAAGAGGCGCTCAAGAGGCCGGTAAGAGGCAAGGTCGCGATCACACCCCGGCTCTTGTCACGGTCGGACTACCATCAGCTCATGACCCGTGTACTGCTCGCCGAGGACGACGCGTCCATCTCGGAGCCCCTGGCGCGCGCGCTGCGCCGGGAGGGTTACGAGGTCGAGGTGCGTGAGGACGGACCCACCGCGCTGGACGCGGGAATGCAGGGCGGTGTCGACCTGGTCGTGCTGGACCTGGGCCTGCCCGGCATGGACGGCTTGGAGGTGGCCCGCCGGCTGCGTGCCGAAGGGCACACCGTGCCCATCCTGATCCTCACCGCGCGGGCCGACGAGGTGGACACCGTCGTCGGCCTGGACGCGGGCGCCGACGACTACGTCACCAAGCCCTTCCGCCTCGCCGAGCTGCTGGCCCGCGTCCGGGCCCTGCTGCGGCGCGGCTCCGCCGAGCCCCAGCAGCCGCCCGCCACCCACGGCGTGCGCATCGACGTCGAGTCCCACCGGGCCTGGATGGGCGACGAGGAGCTCCAGCTCACCGCCAAGGAGTTCGACCTGCTGCGGGTGCTGGTCCGGGACGCCGGGCGGGTCGTCACCCGCGACCAGCTGATGCGCGAGGTCTGGGACACCACCTGGTGGTCGTCCACCAAGACCCTCGACATGCACATCTCCTGGCTGCGCAAGAAGCTCGGCGACGACGCCGCCAACCCCCGGTACATCGCGACGGTCCGTGGCGTGGGCTTCCGCTTCGAGAAGAGCTGAGCCCGCCCCCGGGCCTTGGAAGTAGGACATGCGCCGCCGACTGATCCAGTCCACGCTCGCCGTGGTGCTCGTCGTGATCGCCGTGTTCGGCGTCTCCCTCGTCATCGTCGAGACCCGGACCATCAGCGACAGCGCCCAGGAGCGGGTGGAGTCCGAGGCGGTCCGGCTGGCCAGCATCGTGGACAGCCGGATCCTCGCCGCCGAGAAGATCTCCGCCGGTCTCCTCGGCGACCAGGTCAACGGCGACCAGTACGCCGTCATCCGCATCCCCGGCCAGGCGCCGATCGAGATCGGCGAGAAGCCGGACGGCGACGTCATCCAGGCCACCCGCACCGGCGAGGAACACGAGACGGTCACCGTCCAGGAGCCGCGCTCGGCGGTGTACGGGGAGGTCGGCCGCACCCTGCTGATCATCGGCGCGGTGGCACTGCTCGCCGTGATCGCCGCCGTGCTGCTGGCGCTGCGCCAGGCCGACCGGCTCGCCTCGCCGCTCACCGACCTCGCCGAGACCGCCGAACGCCTCGGCTCCGGCGACCCGCGGCCCAAGCGCAAGCGGTACGGCGTCCCGGAGCTGGACCGGGTCGCCGACGTCCTGGACGCCTCCGCCGAGCGCATCGCGCGGATGCTGACCGCCGAGCGCCGGCTGGCCGCCGACGCCTCCCACCAGCTGCGCACCCCGCTGACCGCGCTGTCCATGCGGCTGGAGGAGATCACCCTCACCGACGACCCGGACACGGTGAAGGAGGAGGCGACCATCGCGCTCACCCAGGTCGAACGCCTGACCGACGTGGTGGAACGGCTGCTGACCAACTCCCGCGACCCGCGCACCGGCTCCGCCGTCACCTTCGACCTCGACGAGGTCATCCAGCAGCAGCTCGCCGAGTGGCGCCCCGCCTACCGCAGCGCCGGACGCGCCATCGTCAGCTCCGGCAAGCGGCATCTGCGGGCGGTGGGCACACCGGGCGCCGTGGCGCAGGTGCTGGCGGCACTGATCGAGAACTCCCTGATGCACGGTGGCGGCACCGTCGCGCTGCGCACCCGCGTCACCGGCAACCAGGCCGTCATCGAGGTCACCGACGAGGGGCGCGGCGTCCCGGCCGACCTGGGCGCCCGCATCTTCGAGCGGGCCATCAGCGGCCACAACTCCACGGGCATCGGCCTGGCCGTCGCCCGCGACCTGGCGGAGGCCGACGGGGGCCGGCTGGAGATGCTCCAGGCGTCGCCGCCGGTGTTCGGCCTGTTCCTGTCGCGTACGGCGGTGAAGAAGCCGGAGGACGAGGAGCGCACGGTCCGCTGAGGCGCGGTTACACGCGTGCCCGCTGCCGCACCCGCTCGCGGTCCCGGGGCCGCTCGGTCTCCAGGAACGACTCGGGGTCCGGGGCGGGCTGCCGCGCGGGCAGCGCCCGGAAGACCCAGGTGCGGTACGACCAGAAGCGGAACAGGGTGGCGACACCGATGCCGAGGAACTTGAAGATGTTGCTCTGCAGCGGGGTGTCCCAGCCGAAGCCGTAGGTCGCGGCGTAGAGCACGCCGTTCTCGATGACCAGGCCGACCACGCTGAACAGCAGGAACAGTGTCAGCTCGCGGGTGCGGCCGCTCTTGTCGCGGTCCCGGTAGGTGAAGTAGCGGAAGCCGACGTAGTTGAAGGCGATCGCCACGATGGTCGCGATGACGCTGGCCCGCACCACCTGCAGGTCGGTCACATGCCGTACCAGGTTGAACACGAGGAGGTTGACGAGCAGACCCGCACCGCCCACCGCGCCGAACTTGGCGACCTCACGCGTCAGCCGGCCGAGCCGCTGCCGGAGCGTGGTGGGGGGCGCCGGAGGGTGCCCCGAGGAATCACGTCCCATGGTCGTGAAGGCCCCCGTCCGTCGGTTTCGTCAACCCAGTCATGCTAACCACCCCCCTTCCGTGATCGCCTGTGGACGGGCTGGCGGTTCACGAGGAGATCGCCGAGGGGGCCGTACGGAGCACCGGACAGGAGCGGAATCCGGCCGCGGTGGCGCGGCGGATACCCTGGGGGCGTGACGTTCCCGGTAGTCGGCATGGTCGGCGGGGGCCAGCTCGCTCGTATGACACACGAGTCGGGCATCCCGCTGGGCATCAAGTTCAAGCTTCTCAGTGACACCCCTCAGGATTCCGCGGCGCAGGTCGTGAGCGATGTCGTCATCGGCGACTACCGCGATCTCGACACGCTGCGCGAGTTCGCGCGCGGGTGCGATGTGATCACCTTCGACCACGAGCATGTGCCCACCGAGCACCTGCGGGCCCTGGAGGCGGACGGCATCCCCGTGCGCCCGGGGCCAGACGCGCTGGTGCACGCCCAGGACAAGGGCGTGATGCGGGCGAGGCTCGACGCGATCGGTGTGCCGTGCCCACGGCACCGGATCGTGAGCGATCCCGACGATGTGGCGGCGTTCGCCGCCGAGGGCGACGGGTTCCCGGTCGTCCTCAAGACCGTCCGCGGCGGCTACGACGGCAAGGGCGTGTGGGTGGTGGACTCCGCCGAGGAGGCCGCCGAGCCGTTCCGCGCCGGTGTCCCGGTGCTCGCCGAGGAGAAGGTCGACTTCGTCCGCGAGCTGGCCGCCAACGTGGTCCGCTCCCCGCACGGGCAGGCCGTCGCCTACCCGGTGGTGGAGTCCCGCCAGGTGAACGGCGTGTGCGACACGGTCATCGCCCCGGCGCCCGACCTCGACGAGGCGCTGGCGCTGAAGGCCGAGCAGATGGCCCTGACGATCGCCAAGGAACTCGGCGTCGTCGGCCACCTCGCCGTCGAGCTGTTCCAGACCCGCGACGGCCGCATCCTCGTCAACGAGCTGGCGATGCGCCCGCACAACTCGGGCCACTGGTCGATGGACGGCGCGATCACCTCGCAGTTCGCCAACCACGTCCGCGCGGTCCTCGACCTGCCGCTCGGCGACCCGCGCCCGCGCGCGAAGTGGACCGTGATGGTCAACGTCCTGGGCGGCGACTACCCGGACATGTACTCGGCGTACCTGCACTGCATGGCCCGCGACCCGCAGCTCAAGATCCACATGTACGGCAAGGACGTGAAGCCCGGCCGCAAGGTCGGTCACGTGAACACCTACGGCGACGACCTGGACGACGTGCTGGAGCGCGCCCGTCACGCAGCCGGCTATCTGAGAGGCACGATCACCGAATGAGCCCCGTTGTTGGCATCGTCATGGGGTCGGACTCCGACTGGCCCGTCATGGAGGCCGCCGCCAAGGCCCTCGACGAGTTCGAGATCGACTACGAGGTCGACGTGGTCTCCGCCCACCGGATGCCGCGCGAGATGATCTCGTACGGCGAGCAGGCCGCGGACCGGGGGCTCAAGGTGATCATCGCCGGTGCGGGCGGTGCCGCCCACCTGCCCGGCATGCTCGCCTCCGTCACCCCGCTGCCGGTGATCGGCGTACCGGTGCCGCTGAAGTACCTCGACGGCATGGACTCCCTGCTGTCGATCGTGCAGATGCCGGCCGGTGTCCCGGTCGCCACCGTCTCCGTGGCCGGTGCCCGCAACGCCGGTCTGCTCGCGGCCCGCATCCTCGCCGCGCACGACGAGGAGCTGCTGGGCCGGATGCGCGAGTTCCAGCAGGACCTCAACGACCAGGCCACCGAGAAGGGCAAGCGGCTGCGCGCCAAGGTCGAGGGCGCCGGCAACGGTTTCGGCTTCGGCAAGTAGGTGAAGCAGGCAAGGTAGGCCGAGCAGGCACGGACGAGTCGAGAGAAGGGGGACGGCGATGACCTCGCTGGAGGAGGCCCGGGAACTGCTGCGCGAGTTCCCGGTGGTCGACGGGCACAACGACCTGCCCTGGGCCCTGCGCGAGCAGGTGCGCTACGACCTCGAGGCCCGGGACATCGCCGTCCCCCAGGGCGACCATCTGCACACCGACATCCCGCGCCTGCGGGCCGGCGGGGTGGGCGCCCAGTACTGGTCGGTGTACGTCCGCGCCGACCTGCCCGACCCGGTCACCGCGACCCTGGAACAGATCGACTGCGTACGGCGGCTGATCGACCGTCACCCCGACGCGCTGCGCTCGGCGCTGACCGCCGAGGACCTTCGGGCGGCGCGCTCCGAGGGCCGGATCGCCTCCCTGATGGGGGCCGAGGGCGGCCACTCGATCGACAACTCGCTCGGCACCCTGCGCGGCCTGTACGCGCTCGGCGTCCGGTACCTGACGCTCACCCACAACGACAACGTGGCCTGGGCGGACTCCGCGACGGACGCACCCGGCGTCGGCGGCCTGTCGGCGTTCGGCCGCGAGGTGGTCCGGGAGATGAACCGCCTCGGCATGCTGGTCGACCTCTCGCACGTGGCCGCCACCACCATGCGGGACGCGCTGGACACCAGCACCGCGCCGGTGATCTTCTCCCACTCCTCCGCCCGCGCGGTCTGCGACCACCCCCGCAACGTCCCGGACGACGTGCTGGAACGCCTCCCCGGCAACGGCGGCATGGCCATGGTGACGTTCGTGCCGAAGTTCGTCCTCCAGGCCGCCGTCGACTGGACGGCCGCCGCCGACGAGAACATGCGCGCCCACGGCTTCCACCACCTCGACACCACCGCCGAGGCGATGAAGGTGCACCGCGCCTTCGAGGAGAGCCACCCGCGCCCGGTCGCGACCGTCGCCACGGTCGCCGACCACCTCGACCACATGCGCGAGGTCGCGGGTGTCGACCACCTCGGCATCGGCGGCGACTACGACGGCACCGCCTTCACGCCCGACGGCCTCGACGACGTCTCCGGCTACCCGAACCTGATCGCCGAGCTGCTCGACCGCGGCTGGTCGAAGGCCGACCTCGCCAAGCTGACCTGGCAGAACGCGGTGCGGGTGCTGGGCGCCGCCGAGGACGTGGCGCGGGACCTTCAAGCGACCCGCTCCGCATCCAACGCCACCATCGGGGAACTGGACGGCGACTCCGCGAGCGTGGGGTAGTCGGTGTAGCCGGTCGCGCCGCCCACGTACATCACATACCGGTCCCCGCACCGGGTTGAGCGGCGCGCCCAGCCGCAGCCGGGCGACGAGGTCCGGGTTGGCGAGGAACGGCCGCCCGAGCGCGACCAGGTCCGCGCCGGCGGCCAGCAGCCGCTCACCGGCCCGCCGTACGGCGCCGGTGGTCAGCTCTCCCAGGACCGGATTGGCGACGAGGGTGCCCGGCCAGTCGGCGCGGATCCGCCGGAACACCGGGGAGTCGGGGTCGGCGTACACCACGTGCAGATACGCGAGCCCGAGCGGCCGCAGCGCCGCCCCGAGGGCCGGATGAAGCGCCTCGGTGTCGCCTTCCTCGATGCCGTTGACGGTGAGCCCCGGAGCGATCCGCACGCCCACGTGGCCGGCCCCGACCTCCGCGACCACCGCTTCGACGACCTCCACCACGAACCGGATCCGCCCGGCGACCGAACCGCCGTACTCGTCGGTGCGGCGGTTGGTGTTCCCGGCGAGGAACTGGTGCAGCAGACAGCCGTTCGCGGCGTGCACCTCGACGCCCTGGAACCCGGCGTGGAGCGCGCGCCGGGCGGCGGCCGCGAAGCCGGCGACGGTGGCGCGGATGTCGTCGCCGGTCATCTCGCGGGGCACGACGGCCGGCCGGTGCCCTTCCGAGGTGAAGACCGTGCCGGGCAGCGGGACCGGCGAGGGGGCGAGCGGTATGTGGCCGCTGGTCGCGGGGTGGCCGATCCGGCCGCCGTGCTGGAGCTGGAGGAACATCCGCCCGCCCGCGTCCCGCACCGCGTCGGTGACCCGCCGCCGGCCGGCCCCGTGCGCCGGGGTGTGGATGGCGGTGATGTTCGGGTAGGTCTGCCCGACCGTGTTGGGCGTCGCGGCCTCGGCGACGATCAGGCCGGCGGCGGCGCGCTGGGCGACGTACGCTAGAACCTGACACTGATGTCAGAATCGAGCCCGTGTGATGGACGGAGGGGCCATGCGGATCGGCGAACTGGCACGGCGGACCGGGGTCAGCGAGCGCTCCCTGCGCTACTACGAGACCCAGGGACTGCTGAAGGCCGAGCGGACGCCCGGCGGGCACCGGGACTACCCGGAGGCCGCCGTGGACCGGGTGATCCGGATCCAGGAACTGTTCGCGGCCGGTCTGCACAGCAGCCGGATCGCCCAGCTGCTGCCCTGCATGCGGGACGCCGACGGCGGGCCGTCCGCCATCGCCACACCCCGGCTGGTCGACGACCTCACCGCGGAACGCGCCCGCATCGACCGCATGATCGCCGACCTGCTGCGGTCCCGGGAGACCCTCGACGAGGTCATCGAGGCGGCCCAGGGGCGGTGAGCCGGGCGGGATGACGCGGGGCCGCGGTCTGCGGGGCGGCGGGGTACCCCCGAACGCCCCGTCCACCGGGTCGCGGCCACCCGCCCGTGCGACGGTGGCCGCACAGTCATCGCCGCGCACGTACGGAGCCCCGTCATGGCCGAACTCCAGGACGACCTGCACACCGCCCCCGAGGCCGGCGAACTCGGCGACCTGCCGCTGGACACGCCGTTCCCACCCGAGCCGTACGCCCCGCTCCCGGAACCGGACCCCGACGCCGCCCCGCTGGAACGCGCGTACGCCCTGCTGGAGACGCACCCCGTGGCGGACGGCTACAGCGGGCTGCCGTGGGCCCTGCGCCACCTGCCCTGGTACGACCTGGAGCTGGGGGAGAGCGCCGTCGACACCGACGTACCCCGGCTGCGGAAGGGCCGTGTCGGGGCGCTGTTCTGCTCCCTGCACCTGCCCGAGGGGCTGGCCGCGAACCGCGCGGTGGCCGCGACGCTGGAGCAGCTCGACCTGGTGCGCACGGTGGTCGCCGGGTATCCCGAGCACCTGCGGCCGGCCCGCACCGCCGGGGAGGTCGTCGACGCCCACCACTGCGGCCGCGCCGCCGTGCTGCTCGGCCCGGCCACCGCCGCCGCCCTCGACGACTCCCTCGGCCTGCTGCGCGTGCTGCACGGGCTCGGCCTCAGAGTGCTCACCCTCACGGGCACCTCCTGGGCGAGCGAGGCCGGGCTGACCCGGTTCGGGGACGCGGTGGTCCGCGAGATGAACCGGCTAGGGGTGCTCGCCGATCTCTCCGGGGCCTCGGAGGCCACCGTCCGCCGCGTTCTCGCCACCTCCCGCGCGCCCGTGCTGGCCACCCGCTCCGCCGCCCGCGCCTGCGCCCCCACCCCGCCAACCTGCCCGACGACCTGCTCGTCGAGCTGGGCGCCGCGAAGGGGCTGTGCATGGTGCCGCTGACCGCCGAGCAGACCGGCCCGACGATCCGCGACGTCGCCGACCACCTCGACCACGTCCGCACCCTGGCCGGCCCCGAGTGCGTCGGCCTCTCCGGCACCTACGACGCGGGCTGCGCCCACCCCCAGGAACTGAGCGACGCCTCCTGCTACCCGCACCTGATCGCCGAGCTGCTGCGGCGCGGCTGGACCGAACCCGACCTGTCCCTGCTGACCTGGGGGAACGTCCAGCGGGTGCTGCGCGCCGCGGACTCCACGGCACGGACCGAGCAGGCCCGCCGCGAGCCGGCGACGGCACGGATCACGGAGCTGGACGGCTGAGCGGCCAGGGCGTCCTCGAGACCTGGGTGTGCTCGATCCGGCAGAGGCAGAACGGGTGCCCCGCCGGGTCGGCGTAGACCCGGAAGTCCTTCGACTCGTAGTCCTCCGAGTCCAGGACCCGGGTGCCGAGGGCCAGCCCCCGCTTCTCGGCCGCGTCGACCTCCTCCCAGGTGGATCCGGCGTCGAGGTCGAGGTGGAACTGCTGGGCGTTGCGGTCGGCGCGCGGCCACTCCGGCGGCCGCAGGCCGGGCGCCGTCTGGAACGCCAGCCGCGGCCCGCCGGGGACCTGGAGCACCACCCAGTCCGGGTCGGACTCCTCCGGTTCGCCGCCGACGATCCCGGCGTGGAAGCGGGCGAGCGCGCGCGGGCCGGGACAGTCGAGGACGACGGAACGGAAACGGGCGGCGGGCGTCACGGTCACCTCCGGAATCGGCCGGTCAGCGGGATCAGCCGGCGCAGAGGCAGAACGGGTGCCCCACCGGGTCGGCGTACACCCGCCAGGTCCGTGAGCGGTCCTCCGCGTCCAGCACGGTCGCGCCCAGCGCCAGCACGGCCTGCTCGGCCGCGTCCAGGTCCTCGACGTCCAGGTCCAGGTGGAACTGCTGCGAGGCGTCCGGGGACGGCCACTTCGGCGGTACGTAGCCGGGGGCGGCCTGGAAGGCCAGCTTCTGCCCGTCCGGCACCGTCAGGTCGACCCACTCCTCGTCGCCGTCCTGCTGCACCTCCACGGTGCCGCCCAGCACCTCGGCGTAGAAACCGGCCAGCTTGCGCGGGTCCGGACAGTCCAGGACGACGACACCCAGCTTGGCGATGGCCATGACTTCCTCCTCGTCGGAGATACGAGTGGTGTACCCGGTCACCCGGTTACCCGTAGAGCCGGGTAACCGGTAACGGTTACCTCATGCTCCCGCATAGCGGGTAACGTCGCAAGCATGAGTGAGAGACAGGCCGCGCCCGGTGGTCTCGCCCTGGTCGAGGCCCTGGTCAACACCATCGACCTGGAGTCGGGGCGGGACGCCCTCGACACGGCCGAGGTGCGGGAGCGGTTCGGGATCGCGGAGGGCGATCTTGACGCCGTACGGGAACTGCGCGAGTCGCTGCGCGCCACCTGTCTCGCGCACGCCGGGCATCCGCCGCACCGCCCGGTCACCCCGCTCGGGGACCTGCTGGCGCGGGCGCCGCTGTACGTCGCCGTCGACCCGCAGGACGGCTCGGCCCGGCTCGCGCCCGCCGACGACGGCCCGCTGCTCTCCCGGATCGCCGCGGCCGTGGCGCAGTCGCTCACCGAGGGCACCTGGCAACGGCTCAAGGCGTGCGAACTGCCCGAATGCCACTGGGCGTACTACGACCGCAGCCCCGCCGGACGCGGGCGCTGGTGCTCCATGTCGGTGTGCGGGGCGCGCGTCAAGATGCGGCGCTACCGTGCGAAGGGTGCGTGAGAAACGCAGAGTTGGTGCAGAATGCGACAGGACGCCGGTTCGGCCGACTGAGCCTCGGCCGAACCGGCGTCGCCGGTGAGTCCTGAGCGCTTACGCGGTCGGGCGGCCCATCGCCCGGTACGTCCACCCGGCCCGCCGCCACAGATCCGGGTCGAGGGCGTTGCGGCCGTCCAGGATCACCCGGGCCGCCGCCACCTCGCCGAGGGCCTCCGGGTCCAGCTCGCGGAACTCCCGCCACTCGGTCAGATGCAGGACGACGTCCGCGCCGCGCGCCGCCTCCACCGCGGACTCGGCGTAGCCGAGCGTGGGGAAGACCCGGCGGGCGTTCTCCATGCCCTTCGGGTCGTAGACCGTGACCTGGCCGCCCTGGAGGTGGATCTGCCCGGCCACGTTCAGCGCGGGCGAGTCCCGGACGTCGTCCGAGTCCGGCTTGAAGGTCGCGCCCAGCACCGCCACCCGCTTGCCCAGGAACGGGCCGCCGCCCAGCGCCTGCCGGGCCAGCTCCACCATCTGGCCGCGCTGGCGCATGTTGATCGAGTCGATCTCGCGCAGGAACGTCAGCGCCTGGTCGGCGCCCAGCTCGCCGGCGCGCGCCATGAACGCGCGGATGTCCTTCGGCAGACAGCCGCCGCCGAAGCCGATGCCCGCGCGCAGGAACTTGCGGCCGATCCGCTCGTCGTAGCCGATCGCCTCGGCCAGCTTGGCGACGTCGCCGCCCGCGGCCTCGCAGACCTCCGCCATCGCGTTGATGAAGGAGATCTTGGTGGCGAGGAAGGAGTTCGCCGACGTCTTCACCAGCTCCGCGGTCGGGAAGTCGGTGACCACGAACGGCGTGCCCTCGCCGACCGGCGTGGCGTACACCTCGCGCAGCAGCTTCTCCGCCCGGTCGCTGCGCACGCCGACCACGATCCGGTCGGGGTGCAGGGTGTCCTCGACGGCGAAGCCCTCACGCAGGAACTCCGGGTTCCAGGCCAGCTCGGCGTCCCCGCCGGCCGGCGCGTGCTCGGCCAGGTAGGCGGCGAGCCGGTCCGCGGAGCCGACCGGCACCGTGGACTTGCCGACGACCAGGGCGGGCCCGGTCAGGTGCGGGGCGAGGGAGGCGAAGGCGGCGTCGACGTACGACATGTCGCAGGCGTACTCGCCGTGCCGCTGCGGAGTGTTCACGCAGACGAAGTGCACATCGCCGAAGGCCCCGGCCTCGGCCCAGTCCATGGTGAAGCGCAGCCGCCCGGTCGAGCCCTCGATCCCGGCGACGTGCTTGCGCAGCAGCTCGTCGAGGCCCGGCTCGTACATCGGGGTCTCGCCCCGCCTCAGCATCTCGATCTTCTCGGGCACCACGTCCAGGCCCAACACCTCGAACCCCAGCTCGGCCATGGCCGCGGCGTGCGTGGCGCCGAGATAGCCGGTGCCGATCACGGTGATCTTGAGGGCCATGCGTGCTCCTGGGGTACGGCGGTGATGCGGAGCCCGAGCATAGTCGGGCCGCTCGCCGGGCACCTTTCCCGTGTCTTATTCGTCTGTCTCTGTGCCTCGCCCGTCTCGGCGCTTGTCGCCAAGCTCACGTACCCCTGCTGTGGGCAGGGCCCTAAAATTTGTGTTACTTAACGGTAATTAGCGTCCTTGGAGCGTGAGTGACCTTGGCCGGATCGGCTGACTTCGACCTGTACCGCCCGTCCGAGGAGCACGACATGCTCCGCGACGCCGTCCGCTCGCTGGCCGAGGCGAAGATCGCGCCGCACGCCGCCGCCGTGGACGAGGACGCGCGGTTCCCGCAGGAGGCGCACGACGCGCTGGTCGCCAACGATCTGCACGCCGTGCACGTACCCGAGTCGTACGGCGGCGCGGGCGCCGACGCCCTGGCCACCGTCATCGTGATCGAGGAGGTGGCCCGCGTCTGCGCGTCCTCCTCGCTGATCCCCGCGGTGAACAAGCTGGGCTCGCTCCCCGTGATCCTCTCCGGCTCCGAGGAGCTGAAGAAGAAGTACATGACGCCGCTCGCCAAGGGCGACGGCATGTTCTCGTACTGCCTCTCCGAGCCCGACGCGGGCTCCGACGCGGCCGGCATGAAGACCCGCGCGGTCCGCGACGGCGACCACTGGGTCCTCAACGGCGTGAAGCGCTGGATCACCAACGCGGGCGTGTCGGAGTACTACACGGTGATGGCCGTGACGGACCCGTCGAAGCGCTCGAAGGGCATCTCCGCGTTCGTCGTCGAGAAGTCCGACGAGGGCGTCTCCTTCGGCGCCCCCGAGAAGAAGCTCGGCATCAAGGGCTCCCCGACCCGCGAGGTCTACCTCGACAACGTCCGCATCCCCGCCGACCGCATGATCGGCGAGGAGGGCACCGGCTTCGCCACGGCGATGAAGACGCTGGACCACACCCGCATCACCATCGCCGCCCAGGCCCTCGGCATCGCCCAGGGCGCCCTCGACTACGCCAAGGGCTACGTCCAGGAGCGCAAGCAGTTCGGCAAGCCGATCGCCGACTTCCAGGGCATCCAGTTCATGCTCGCCGACATGGCCATGAAGATCTCGGCCGCCCGCGCCCTGACCTACCAGGCCGCCGCCGCCTCCGAGCGCGGCGACGCCGACCTCACCTACCTCGGCGCCGCGGCCAAGTGCTTCGCCTCCGACGTGGCCATGGAGGTCACCACGGACGCCGTCCAGCTCCTCGGCGGCTACGGCTACACCCGTGACTACCCGGTGGAGCGCATGATGCGCGACGCCAAGATCACCCAGATTTATGAGGGCACCAACCAGGTCCAGCGCATCGTGATGGCGCGCAACCTGCCGTAGTCACCGCCCCGGCGGAACGAAGCGTCCCTGGCCCGCGCCGCGCCGGGCCCGGGACGTCTCAGTCCTTGGTCCCCCACACCCAGGGGAAACCGAAACCGTAGGCGCGGTCCATCGCCTCCTGCACCGACTGCTGCTCCGTGCCGGAGAACCAGCGCACCTCCCTGCGGACCGTCAGCCCCTTCGGGCCCGACGTGGCCAGGGCGATCGCGCAGCCGGTGGCGCCGCCCGGGGAGTCGTCGAGCGCGATGCGGAAGGTCCCGGAAGGCGCGGTGACCGTGGCGACCGCGCCCAGCCGGCGGAAGTCCACCGCGCCCTCGTAGACGTACACGTAGAACAGCAGCTGCCGGAAGCTCTCCCGCCGTCCCAGGTCGACCCGGACCGTCTCCCCGTCCGAGGACGCGCCGCTGCGGTCGTCCTGGTCGAGCTGCACGTACGGCCACCCGGTCAGCGAGCCGAACGCGTTGCCCAGCGGCTGCACGGCGATGCCCGACCCGTCGGCGAACGACACCAGGCACCCCAGATCAAGGTCCGCCTCCGTCGCCACCGACCAGTTGAGGTTCACCTGGAGGATGCCGCGCCCCGCGACCTGGGCCTGCGGTGCCGCCCTGGTCAGCAGGGTGTCCGGGCGGGCCGAGGCGCGCTCCGGGCGGTCCGGGCCGGCCGCCGGTCTCACCGGTTTCAGCCGGATGGTGCCTCGCGGACGGTTGTCGTCGGCCAACGCCCCCTCCTCATCCGCCACTTGACGCGCGATGCGGTTCTTCGAGTCTATGCGAAGCCCTGGGGGTCTGGAGTACGCTCGGTGGCCCTGGTCACACGTCGGGTGCGTGTGACCGGTCGGGGGAGCCAGGCAGGTCGTACGGTGGGGAGCCGCGACCGCCACCGTCACGCGCCCCCGTGCACGTCGTGTCATGGGGGGTGGGAATGCCCGCTGACGTCCTGCTGGATCGCCAGGTGGTCGCGCGAAGCGTCAGGGAGATGGCGGAACGGCCGGGTCTCGAACCACGCAGGGGCGAACTGACCGCGCTCGCGGACGCCCTCGCGGACCAGGACCCCACCGCGCTCGAACCCTGGACCGAACTGGACCTGATCACCGCCTACGCGCGGCCGGAGAGCCTGCGCCGGACCGACGCGCGGCAGACGGAACACAAGGCCTGGACCTACGTCGAGGCGGCACTGGGCGCGCTCGTCTTCCTGCCGCTGATGGTGACCTGGTACGGCCTGACCCGGGCGTCCAGCGCCTACGAGGCCCTGACCGGGGCCGACCCGAAGGCGGCCGCCCGGCCGTTCCTGCAGCTGTGGCAGTCCGGCTTCGAGGGACACCTCACCGGCGCGTTCACGTTCGGCCACGTCGCGATGAGCGCCACGGCGGCCATCGGGGTGCTGTTCGCCCTCGTCCTGGTGCACGGGCTTCGCCGGGCCGCCGTCACCCGGCGGGAGGAGGCAGCCGAGCGGGCCGACGAGGACCTCATGGCCCAGCTCGTCCCCGTACTGACCCGCGCCCAGCTGGTCCTGAACGGGCATCGGCTCAGCTCGCCGCAGCGGTTCTCCGCCGAACTCACCCAGGCGGCCGCCACCCTCAACAAGCTGGGCGGCAAGGCCGTCCGGGCCCAGAAGGACCTCACCTCGGCGGCCGGGATCGTCGGCGACGCCGTCCAGGCGGCGGAACGCAGGCTCGCCGAGGTCGACGAGTCCGTGCAGCCGCTGACCGCCGCCGTCGCCCGGATCGAGACCGCGGTCAGCGAGAACGGGACACGGGTCGGCACCGCCCTCGGCGACGTCAAGGGCACGCACGGCGAGATACGGCTCGCCGTGGAGAGCGTCGGGGAACGGGTGGAGGAGTCGGTGACCGTGCTGGCGGCCTCCCAGCGCGCGTACACCACGGGCCTGGAGGTGACCACCGACGTCGTGGCCCAGCTGCTCGGCCGGCTCGGCGACATCACCGAGAGCACGGCACGTGCCGTCGAGGAGTCGCAGCGGGCGGCCCGCGAGCTGGGCGCCCAGACCGGCGCCCTGCGCGGCGCGGCTGAGAGCTTCACACGGCTCGCGGACGAGATGCGGGCCGCGGACGAGATGCGGCTCGCGAACCGGACCGGCGGCGGCCGGGACGACCGGCCGGCCGGACATCCCGCCGACCGCGCGCCGACGCCGACGCCGATGCCGGTGACCGGTGAACCCGTGCCGACGGCCGGTGCAGCCGCCCCGGTGACCGGTGGGACGGACACCGAGGACCCCGGTGAACCGCGGCGGAACGTCCCGACGTCCCTGACCAAGGCCCGATGAAGCGCCGCGGGTTCCAGCCGCTGCACCTCGCGGGCTGGCTCTTCGCCGACCTGCTGCTGGTGCTCGCGCTGGTGGCCATGGGCGACCAGGGCGACCCCCAGGCCGCGCGGGCCGCCGACTCCGCATCGCCGTCCCCGTCGGCCACCGCGACGGGGAAGCCCGGCAAGCCCCGGCACAAGGGCCCCCGGGCCGTGGTCCGCACCCCCGTCAAGGTGGCCGTCGACGCGGCCCCCGGCGACAAGGACGCCATGGTGCGGGGCCTGCGCGAGGCGACCGAGCGGTACACGGGACGGCAGGCCGCGTTCGTGCTGACCTTCGGGCGCCACCCCGACCCGGGAGCGGGCGGCGACTACGCCCACCAGATCAACAGCCTGCTGAAGAAGGCACGCCCCGACATGTTCCGGGACGCCACCACCCGCGACTTCTGGAAGGGCGGGGCCGCCACGGGCCACGCCGACCTCGAAATCTACTTCTACACGTACTGACCCGCCCGCACCGCCGGAGGTACCAGACCTTGCAGATCCTTCCCTTCTACCTGCTCTGCGACGAATCCGGCTCGATGATCGGAGAGTCGATCGACTCCATCAATCGAGCGCTGCCGGACCTGCACCACGAGATCAGCACCAACCCGTCCGTCGCCGACAAGACGCGCTTCTGCCTCATCGGCTTCTCCGACACCGCCACCGTCCTGCAACCGCTCGTGGACCTCAGCGACATCGAGGAGGTGCCGGCTCTCGCCGCAGGCGGGCTCACCTCGTACGGCGAGGCGTTCCGTACGCTCAGGCAGTGCATCGAGACCGACGTGGCCGCGCTGAAGGCGCAGGGGCACGAGGTGTACCGCCCGGTCGCGTTCTTCCTCTCGGACGGCATACCGACCGACGACAACTGGGAGCAGGCGTACAAGGAGCTGAGCCAGTCCCGGTTCTGCCCGAAGATCATCGCGTTCGGCATCGGCGAGGCGGAGGAGGCCACGATCGGGCAGGTCGCGAACTTCCGGGCTTTCATGCAGCAGGACTCCAGCGTCTCCCCGGCCCAGGCACTGCGGGAGTTCGCCTCCAGCCTCACCCGGTCGATCGTCCGGTCCGCCGCCAGCATCTCGGCGGACGGCGGCAGCGGCTTCACGCTGGCCGTGGACGACACGGTTCCGGGGTTCTCCACCGTCTCCCTGGACAAGCTGTGACCGCGGCCGTCCACGCCGGCGGTCGACACGAGAACGGAGCGCGGTGCACGTGAACGCCGAAGACACCCCACCCCGTCCGGGCGCGCACGACCCGCTGGCCGAGACCTGGCAGAGCGTCGACCAGATCGTCTCGAGCCAGGGCCGATCGGCCCCCGGCCGGGTACCGCCACCCGCCGCCGAAGCCCGGCTCACGCCACCGGCACCGGACCCGTACCCGCAGCCCTACGGCGCGGCTGCCGGGCAGCACGTGCCGACGCCGCCGGTACTGGTGCAGCACCCGCCGACGCCGACACCGACGCAGGACGTATCCGCGCCCCCGGCACCCCCGCAGTCCTACGGCGTCGCCGCCCCGCAGCACCCGTCCGCACCGCCGGAGGTGGCACCCGCGCCCGAGGCGCCTCCGCAGTCCTACGGCGCCGTGGCCGGGCAGCACCCGCTCGCCCCGCCGGCACCGGTGCCGCACCCGTCCGCGCCCCCGGCACCACCGCAGGTCGCACCCATGCCCGAGGCGCCCCCGCAGTCCTGCAGCGCGGCTGCCGGGCAGCACCCGCTCGCCCCGCCGGCACCGGCGCAGCACCCGTCCGCACCCCCGGCGCCGGCCCAGGACGTACCCACGGCCGCACCCCCGCACGACGTACCCCTGCCACCGGCACCCTCACAGCCCGCGCCCACCCTTACCCCAGAACCCCCCACCGCCGCAGCCCCCGCCCCGCCCGACCCTCCGGAGGCGCCCGATGACGGGATTCCCGGGCTCGGGGATCCCTGGCATTCCGGGAGCAAGCCGCCGCTGTACCCGGCGGAGCCGCGCGCGGTGCCGAGGGTGCGGGTGGATCCGAGTGCCGCGCTGATCCCGGACATGGTGGTGGACGGCGCCGCGCACGAGGCGCTGACGGTGCGCGCGGCCTCCGTGCGCGGAGACTCGCACCGGTATCACGCCGAGCCGCGCCAGGACTCCCTCGCGCTGACCCGGATCGGCGAGCAGGGCGCCGACGAGCTGCTGCTGCTCGCGGTGGCGGACGGCGTCGGCTCCGCGGCCCGCTCCCACGTCGGCTCCCAGCAGGCCTGCCGGCTCGCCGCGCTCTACCTCGACACGGTCGCGGCGGAGCTGGCCGCGGCGCTGCGCGATGCCGACCCGGCCCGGTTCGCCGGGGCGGCGGACCCCGCGCTGCGGCACGTCGCCACCCTGCTCGCGCACCAGGCGCGGGAGCGGGGCGAGGACCCGGGCGCGTACTCCACCACGCTCCGGATGCTGCTCGTGCCGCTGGACCCGGCGGTCCGGGTGCGCGGCTTCCTGGCCGTGGGCGACGGCGGCACCGCGCTGCTGCGCGACGGCCGCTGGTACCTGGGCATCACGGACCCGGACCCGCACGGCGACGGGGAAGGAGCCGGGGTGATCGACACCCGTACCGCCGCGCTGCCGCACAGCCATCGCGCGCAGGTGCAGCTCATCGGCCCGGCCCAGCCCGGCGACGTGCTGGTGCTGTGCACCGACGGCCTGTCCACCCCGCTGGCCGGCGACGCCGGCATGCGCGACTTCCTCGCCCGCGCCTGGGGTTCCGGGCCGGTGCCCGCTCCGGCGGACTTCCTGTGGCAGTTCCAGTACCGGGTGAAGTCGTACGACGACGACCGCACCGCCGTCGTCCTGTGGGAGACCCCGGAGACCCCGTCATGAGCGCCGACGACGGTGCCGACGTCCCGCTCGGCGGCCTGAACCTGAAGGACCGCATCGGGGACGGCGGCCAGGGTGAGGTGTTCGACGTCGCCGGGCCGGGACGGCTCCTGTACAAGAGCTACCGGGAGCCCCACAAGGCCGACGGCGGTGTGCTCGCGGACCTGGTGGCGCTGCGCCAGCAGCTCGGCGGCGCCGAACGGGACCGGCTGGACCGGGAGACGGCGTGGCCGCTGTGCCGGGTCGTGGACGGCGGGCGGGCGACGGGGTTCCTGATGCGCCGCGCCCCGGACTCCATGACGTGGCGCACGACGCGCGGGGACACCCGGCTGATCGAGCTGTCGTACCTGCTCCGGGAGCCGAAGGCGGCCTGGCAGGCGGTGCCGCAGCCGTCGCCGGCCGAGCGTCACGCCCTGGTCGTGGCCGTGGTGGAGCTCCTCGGCTGGATGCACGCCCTCGGCCTGGTCGTGGGTGACGTGTCGCAGGCGAACGTGCTGTGGACCGTGCGGCCCGGACCGGCCGTGCACCTGCTGGACTGCGACGGCGTGCGGATGGCGGGGCGGCCACCGGTCCTGGACCAGGCGGACACCCCCGACTGGCACGACCCTCTCGCCCCGGCGGGCGCCGTCACGGTGGACAGCGACCGCTACAAGGCGGCTCTCCTGGTGGGGCGGGTGCTCGCCCAGGACGCCTACGTCGCCCCCGGCAGGCCGCTGGACCTGCTGCCCGGCGTCCTCGACGAGCGGCGGGAGACCGCGGTCCGGGCACTGTGGGAGCAGGCGGCGGGACCACGGGGGACCCGACCGCACCTCGGGCAGTGGCGTACCGCGCTGGCGGGACGGGAGACCATCAAGCTGATGGCCGCCGCGCCCGCCCCCAGACCGGCGGTGGACCGCTCGAAGTTCGACGGGCCCCGGCAGCGTGGGCGGATCAGTCTCCGTGAGTGATCCGCCGCGCGCGGCCCGGCGTCCGGTCGGTCGCCTCAGTCGCCTCGGTTGCCTCAGTTGCCGGAGACGGTGACCTTCTCGTCGTTCTTCAGCTGGTCCACCAGCGTCTCGACCTTCGTCATGTCCCACTGGAGGTTGCCGTTGGCGGCGTTGCCCGCGATCGGCATGTTCATGGACTTGCCGTCGCCGCCGCTGACGCCCTTCATCGCCCAGAACATGGACGCCAGGTCGTACAGGCCCATGTCCTTGTCGACGACGAGGGAGTCCAGGCCGGCGCCCATGGTCGGGTAGAGCTTGAACGGGTTGAGGATCGTCCCCGGCGTGGCCACCTGGCTGGCGAGGGCGTTGAGGAACTTCTGCTGGTTCTTGGTGCGGTCCAGGTCGGAGCCGGCCAGCGCGTACCGGGTGCGGACGAACGCGAGGGCCTCCTCGCCGTTCAGGGTCTGCTTGCCCTTCTCGAAGTTCGCCCCGGACTTGGTGTCCTTGATGTCCTGCGGGATGTCCATCTCGACGCCGCCGACCGCGTCCACGATGTTCGCGAAGCCGGCGAAGCCGATCTCCACGTAGTGGTCGATGTGCAGGCCGGTGTTGAACTCGACGGTGCGCACCAGCAGGGTCGGCCCGTCGATGGAGTACGCGGCGTTCAGCTTGTTCGCGCCCATCGCGGCCCGGCGCTTGCCGGACTCGGAGCCCTGGAACTCGGGGATCGTGACGTTGGAGTCACGGGGCAGCGAGATCAGCGTCGGACCGTTGTCGCCGGTGTGCAGGATCATCATCGAGTCCGTGCGCTTGCCCTCGGCGGATCCGGTGTGCAGTTCCTTCTTCTGCTCGTCGGTCATGCCCTCGCGGCTGTCGGAGCCGACGATGAGGTAGTTGGTGCCCTCGCCCTTCTCGGGCCGGTCGATCACCGTGGACAGGTCGACGTCACGGTTGAGCTTGGAGTCGGCCCAGAAGTAGGTGCCGACGGTGGTGACGATCAGCACGGTGGCGAGGGTGATCGCGGTCACCTTGATCCGGCGCCGCCAGTTCGGCGCGGGACGCGGCCCGCGCCCTCTGGGACCGTCGGGACCGGACGGCCCCTGGCCGCCGGGGGTGCCGTAGACCTGCCCGGTGTTGTAGCCGCTGTCGTACCCGCCGAAGTCGCCCTCGCCGCCGTCGACGTACGACGGCTGCCGCGGCACTCCCGGGTTGTACGGCGGGGCGGCCGGGCCCGAGGCGGGCGGCACCGCCGGGCCGCCGCGCCGCACCTGGCGCATCACGCGGGCACCTTCCGGCTGTGCGCCGGCGCTGCCGCGTCCGTAGCGCGAGCCGCGGTTGTCGTCGGACCATCCCTCGGGCCAGTCATTCATGCGCCCCAGTGTGCCGGTCGCGGCTGTGTGCTTTACAAGGCCCTGTGGAAAACAGGGGCGATGCTGTTGCCAAGACGACACAAATTCGCCGGATGCCCGTTCGGCATAAGGTGGAGGACATGACAGACCAGGCCAGCGCCGCGGAGCCGGAGACTTCCGGCATCCCGGACATCCCGGGCAAGCCCACCTCCGCTTCCCGGACCACACTCAGCCACATCATGACCCACAACGACACCAACCTGCTGGGTACGGTGCACGGCGGAGTGATCATGAAGCTGGTCGACGACGCCGCGGGCGCCGTCGCCGGCCGGCACAGCGGCGGTCCCGCCGTCACCGCGTCCATGGACGAGATGGCCTTCCTGGAGCCGGTCCGCGTGGGCGACCTCGTCCATGTCAAGGCACAGGTCAACTGGACCGGCCGCACCTCCATGGAGGTCGGCGTCCGCGTCCTCGCCGAACGCTGGAACGAGTCCACCCCGCCCACCCAGGTCGGCTCCGCCTACCTCGTCTTCGCCGCGGTCGACGCCGACGGCAAGCCCCGCCAGGTCCCGCCGGTCATCCCGGAGACGGAACGCGACCGGCGCCGCTACCAGGAGGCCCAGATCCGCCGCACCCACCGCCTGGCCCGCCGCCGGGCCATCATGGACCTCCGCGAGAAGCGCGCGGCCGAGGGCATCGAGGACTGACCGGCCGGGTCGATACGGACCGGCCGTGCGCGCTCGGTCACATGCGCTCGGTCACGTGCAGGCCACCTCGTCGCCCCGCACCACCGGCGACTCCCCGGCCGGGCGCGGTGTCTCGGCGCGAACCTGGGTGACGCCCTTGTAGTTCGTGCCGACGATCACCTTCAGGAGCGGGCCCTGCCCCTTCACCGGCCGCAGCTCGCTGCCGGGCAGCGCCGCCGCGAGGGACTTCGCGGAGCGGTCCCAGCGGGGGTCGTACGCCACCACCGTGCGCCGCACGGACCGCTCCGCCGCGTTCACCGGCCGGCCGGTGGTGCGGAAGCCGGTCGCCGCGAGGGCCGCGTCCGCGCGCCGGCCGAGCCCGGCCGTGTCCGTGCCGTTCTCCACCTGGACGTGGATCTGCTTCGGGGCCACCTCCACCACCCGCGCCGGCGTGCTCCTCGGGCGCGGGGCGGCCAGCGGCCGGTCGTCGCGCAGTGCCCGGAAGAGGCGCTCCGCCTTCACCGGGTCCCACTTCAGGGTCGAGCCGACGCCCTTCACGGCGTATCCCATCCGCCCGATCGGGACGGTCGTGAACTCGGACGACGACGGTGAGAAGTTCCGCATCGCCCGGCCCAGGTCCAGCAGCTGGCCCGTGCCGAAGCCCTTGTCCGCCCGCACCGAGCCGAGCACGGCCTGGGCCACGTCCCGGAACTTCATCGGGTTCAGCAGCACCCCGGAGGAGGTGGCGTGGTCGATCAGCGCGGCCAGGAACCGCTGCTGGCGCCGCATCCGGCCGAGGTCGGAGGCCCCGTCGACATGGCGGGCGCGGACGTACTGGAGGGCCTCGCCGCCGTGCAGGGTGTGGGTGCCGGCCGGCAGGTCCAGGCCGCTGTAACGGTCCTTCAGCGGCTGGGCCGTGCAGATCTTCACCCCGCCCAGGACGTCCACGGTCTTCATGAAGCTGGTGAAGTCGAGCTCCAGATAGTGGTCGATCTTCACCTTGGTCATGTGCTCGACCGTGCGCACGGTCAGCTGCGGTCCGCCCTCCGCGTACGCCGCGTTCAGCTTGACCGGATGACCGGCGTGCCGTTCGCCCGTGGTCGCGTCGGTGTGCGGCGGCAGCTCGGCGTACGAGTCCCGCGGCAGGCTCACCACACTCGCCCGCTCCCGGTCCTCCGAGATGTGCACGATCATGATCGTGTCGGTGCAGCGGCAGGGCGCCCCGCCCAGCCGGTACCGGCGCCGCTCGGCCTCGCTGATCTTCTCGCGTCCGTCGGTGCCGACCATCAGCACGTTCATCCCGTGGCCGGCCCGGGGCCGGTTCTTCATGTCGCGGAACGCGTCGACCCGGGCGATGTCCGTCTCCAGGCTGGTGAGCACCGCGTGCCCGATCCCCGCCGAGGCGAGCACCACCACCGACAGGGTGGTCACCGCCCGCACGGCCCAGCGCGGCCGTTTCCGCCGGACGGGCGGACGCGACGCGCGGCGGGACGGCTGCGGGCGGCGCTCGGGTCGGCCCGGGGACCGAGGCGGTGCGGACAAAGGGACACCTCCGGACGACGGCCGTACGCGGAACCGTGAGCACCGTAGGCCCATACGATCTGCGGTCCGGTGCACCGTCCACGGCGGGGCGCACCGGTGTCCCCCGTTCGCGGTAACGTGAGCCCCCTATGAACGCGAAGCCCGACGTGCAGCTCCCCGCCGTGTCTGTGATCATGCCCGTCCTCAACGAGGAGCGGCATCTGCGCGGCGCCGTCCACGCGATCCTCGCCCAGGAGTACGCCGGCGAGATGGAGGTCGTGATCGCCCTCGGTCCGTCGACGGACCGCACGGACGAGATAGCCGCCGAGCTGGTCCGCGAGGACCCGCGGGTGCACACCGTGCCGAACCCGACCGGCCGCACCCCCGCCGCCCTCAATGCGGCGATCAAGGCCTCCCGGCACCCGATCGTGGTCCGCGTCGACGGCCACGGCATGCTCTCGCCCGACTACATCGCCACCGCGGTCCGGCTCCTGGAGGAGACCGGCGCGCAGAACGTCGGCGGCATCATGCACGCCGAGGGCGAGAACGACTGGGAGCACGCGGTCGCCGCCGCGATGACCTCGAGGATCGGCGTGGGCAACGCCGCCTTCCACACCGGTGGCGAGGCGCAGGCGGCCGAGACCGTCTACCTCGGTGTCTTCCGGCGCGAGGCACTGGAACAGCAGGGCGGCTACAACGAGGAGTTCATCCGCGCCCAGGACTGGGAGCTCAACTTCCGGATCCGGGAGGCGGGCGGGCTCATCTGGTTCTCGCCCGAGCTGAAGGTGTCGTACCGCCCGAGGCCGTCGGTGAAGGCCCTCGCCAAGCAGTACAAGGACTACGGCCGCTGGCGGCACGTCGTCGCCCGCTACCACGCCGGGTCGATCAACCTGCGCTACCTCGCCCCCCCGACCGCCGTCTGCGCGATCGCGGCCGGCATCGTCGTCGGCGCGGCGCTCACCCCGTGGGGCTTCGTGATCCCCGGCGGCTACCTCGCGGCGATCGTCGCCGGGTCGGTGCCCGCGGGCAAGGGGCTGCCGCTCAAGGCCCGCCTGCAGATCCCCGTCGCCCTCGCCACCATGCACATGTCCTGGGGCTTCGGCTACCTGACCAGCCCGAAGTCGCTGGCCAGGAAGGTCATCGCGTCGCGGCGGCCCGCCGTGCCGGGCTCCGGCAACCCGGACGTGACGGTCGGCTGAGCACCGCCGAGGTGACCCGGACTACTCCTTCTCCTTCTCCCAGGTGTAGTTCGGGTTCACTTCCATGCACTTGGAGTCGTCCGAGGCGTTGAGGGCGTTCGCCGACTCCGGCGTCTTGTCCTCCTCCTTCTTCGGCGCCTCGTACTTCGTCCCCTCGCGCCAGTCCGCGCCCACGATCAGGGTGACCCCCGACACGTCGGTGGACTTCTTCACCGCGCTCAGCGGTATGCCCAGGGCCTTGGCGACCCGCTGGGCGTCGCCCTCGAGGTCGGCGCTCGGGAAGCGGACCACCGTCGTCGGCTGCGCGACCGAGGACGAGCTGTCCGCCACGGCCTGGGTGAAGCCCTCACCGGCGAGCAGCTGCGTCACCGCCCCGGCCCGGCCGCCGACCGGCGCCAGCGTGTCCGTCCCGGTGCCGTTGCGCACCTGCACGGCGATCTCCTCGTCGGCGGCCGCCGGGTCGGAGGACTCCTTCTCCTCCTTCTTGGGCTTCTTCTTGTCCTTGCCGTCCAGCGCGACGTCCTCGCGCACCATCCGGAACACCGTCTCGGCGTCGTCGGTGGGCTCCACCCGGTTGCCGACGAGCCGGTTCGGCATGGTCGTCATGGTGATGCGGTCGGTCGGCACCTTCTTCAGCTCGTTGGCCAGGTCGTACATCTTCGCGATGGTGCCCAGGCCCTCGTCGACGACGATCGCCTCGGTCGCCGCCTCGGCGAGCTTGCGGAGCTTGTTGGGATTGCTGAGGGTGGCGTTGGCGCGCAGTTCGCGGACCATCGAGTTCATGTACATGTGCTGCGCCTCGGCGCGGTACAGGTCGCTGTTGTCGCCGAAGCCGTAGCGGGTCCGCAGCCACTGGAGGGCCTGCTTGCCCTTGATCTTGGTGGTGCCCTCCTCCAGCCGGAGGCCGGAGCCGCGGCCCTGGCTGTCGCGGGAGTAGACGTTGGCGTCCACACAGACCGGGACGCCGCCGATGGCGTCCGCCATCGACACCACTCCGGAGAAGTCGATCATCATGAAGTGGTCGATGTGGATGCCGGTCAGCTCCTGCCAGGTCGCCACCGAGCAGCCGGGCCCGCCATGGCCCAGGCTCTCGTTGGTCGCCGTCGGCCGGGTGCTCGCGGGATACACCTTCCCGTCGTCCGGGTCGGTGCACTTGGGGATCTGCACCAGGGTGTCGCGCGGCATGCTGATCACCGACATGTTGCTGCGATCCGCCGACAGGTGCAGCAGCATCTGGACGTCGGCGAGCGGGGTGCCGCCGAAGGTCTCCCGGGCGCCGCCGAGCTTCTGGTTCTCCTTGCTGTCCCGGGCGTCGGAGCCGATCAGCAGGATGTTCAGCGGGGTCTGCCCCGCCGCGTTCGGCGTCGGGGCGGCGACCTTGTTGTCGCCGAGGTTGAGCTTGTCCTTCTTTATGTTGCCGTTCAGGTGCTGGTAGTAGAGGTAGCCCGCTCCCGCGGTGCCGGCTATGACCACCGCCAGCATCGTCGCCGACCAGCGCAGCACCCGCCGTCCCCGGGAGCGCTCGGCGCCGCGACGGCCCCCGCGCCGCCGGCCACCGCCGCCACCGCCGTGTCTGCCGCGGTCTTCCGCCGGTTCGCCCCCCGGTTCCCCGCTCCGCGGGTCCTCGTCCCGCGCGGCGAGGGACATCGTGTCCTCCACCGCGGGACCGTCCTCCCGCACACTGCTCTGCGCCACAACCCCTGCCCTCCCCGCCCTGCGCCTGACACGGGTCCGCCCCGCGTCAAGTCAGACGCACGACGGACCCGTGGGGTTACCCCCCAATTTCGCCGACCGATCGGCTAGCTGGCGCACTTGACCTTGTCTGCCGTGGACTTCTCCACATCCGGCGCCTTCGACGGAGCGGTCAGGGACACCCCCGCGCCCTTGAAGTCCTTGCCCAGGGTCAGCGTCATCGTGGGCAGCCCCTGGGAGTTGGTCACGCTCTCGCCCGGCTTCATCGCCGACCCGGACAGGCCCATGATGGCGGCCAGCCGGCGGGCCTGGTCGGCCTGCTCGGGCGCGTACTCGAGCGTGGTCTTGCTCAGCGCGGCGTCGGCGTTGCCCGCGTTCTCGGACTTGGTGACGCCCTCGTCGTTCTGCAGCCACTGGAGCGTCTCCTGCGCGCTGCCGGCGGGAGCGCCGCCGTTGAGGACCTGCACCCGGACCTCCGAGGGGTCCGCCTTCGTGCCCTTCAGCCGGGCCGCGACCGCCGCCTTCTCCTTGGCCTTCTTCTCCTTGACGGCGGTGAAGGAGACGTCGTTCGCGATCGCGTCGAAGACCTCCTGCGCCTGCGTCGGATGCGGCACGACGGTGGCCTTGACGGTCTCGGCCGGGTTGTCGATCACCGGCACCGTGGTGAACGTCAGGTTCTTGACGTTGAGCTTGCCCAGCTCGAGGCCGAGGTCCTTCAGCTTGCCGATGCTGTCCAGCTGGGAGTCGACGGTGAGCGCCTTGGTGCCCGTCTCCGCCAGCTTGATCATCTTGGACGGGTCGGTGAGCGTGTCGTTCGACTTCAGCTTGCGCATCAGCGCGCTCAGGAACTGCTGCTGGAGGTTGATCCGGCTCAGGTCGCCGCCGTTGCCCACCGAGTGCCGGGTGCGGACGAAGGCCAGCGCCTGCTCGCCCTCGATCTCGTGGGTGCCCGCGGGCAGGTTGAGCTTGGAGTCCTCGTCGTTGATGTCCTTGGCCAGGCACACCTCGACGCCGCCGACCGCCGTGGTCAGCGTCTTGACCGCGTTGAAGTCGGCGACCATGAAGTTGTCCGGCGTGATCCCGGTCAGCTCGGTCACCGTGCGCATGGTGCAGCTGGGCGTACGGCCGCTCTGGCCGAGGCTGGTGTTGAAGCGGGCGCCCGGCGAGCCGGGGATCACCTTCTGGCTGCCGTCCTCCTGCGTGGTCGGGCAGTCCGGGACGTCCACGATCAGGTCGCGCGGGATGCTCAGTGCCGTCGCGTTCGAGCGGTCCTTGGAGACGTGCAGCAGGATCGTTGTGTCGGCGTGTCCGGGGCTGCCGCTGTCGCCGTAGGACTCGTTGCCCGCGCCCGTGCGCTTGTCCGTGCCGATCAGCAGGATGTTGATGGCCTCGTCCTTGCGGAAGCCACCGGTGCTCGCCCCGTCGTCGGCGACGGACGTGATGTTGTCGTTGAGGTGCTGGATGTAGAGGTACCCGGCCCCCGCCCCGGCCACCAGCAGGAACGCCACGGTGCCGCTCGTCCACAGCAGTATCTTCTTGGCGCGCGGCTTCTTCTTCACCGGGCGTCTGCCGCGCCGCCCCGGCGCGGGCTCGGGTGCGGCACCCCGGCCGCGGCGCGGCCCGGGAACCTCACGGCTGCCCCGGCCCTCACGGCCGCTCGGGCCTTCCCGGCCGCCCCGGCCCTCACGGCTGTCCCGGCCTTCGCGGGGCTCCCGCGCACCGCTCCGCTCGCCCTGGGAGGGGCGGGGCTCACGGCGTTCCCGGCCCTGCGGAGCGCCGCGGCCCCGGGAGGCGGCTCTGCGCGGACCCGGGACGGCCGACTGCGGTGCGGAAGGGCTCAGTCGCAGTTCGTATTCGCCGGTGTTCGGATTGAGTACCCACTGGTCTGCGGGGTCGATGTGCTCCGCCCGCCCACGGCCTTGCGCGTCCACGGTTGCCTGAATCCTCCGTCGGGGCCACGCGGCGCCTTCCCCCTCCGAGGCGCTCGGGTCTCGTACATACAGTGCGCGACCCCTTGACGGACTTGTGGCCGGGGAGCCGGGTGCACCGGATCGCTCACACTATCCGCCCAGTTCAGCGTCAAGCGACGGCGGTGACAAATTCCACGTCCCTACAACTGGGCAATCCGGCGCATTTCCTTGAACGGGAGTTCGTCGTTTTGGTGCGCGCTTTACCGGCGGTGGTCCCGCGGTGGCTCGATGGCGTCATCGGCAGCCGTCGTCCGCGGCGGTGTTCCCGCGGAAGGTGGGGGCCGGGGAGGCGTCCGATCCGGGCTCCCCGGAGTCCTCGGCGCGGCCCGAGTCCGGGGTCACCGCCACCGGGCGGTCCGCGCGCAGCTGCTCGAAGAGGCGCTCCGCCTCCGGCTCCACGAGCTGGTCGCGATTGGCGTTGTAGACGTACGACTCCCTCGGAACCGTCAGGAACTGCACCTGTTCGGTGGGGATGTCGCGGAGCCCGCGGACGAGTTCGTACAAACCACGCAAACTGGCCAGCCCCGGATCGGTGGTGAGGGCGGAGGTCGCCGCGTCCAGCACGGGGTACAGCTTCACCGGGTTCAGCAGGACGTCGTTGCCGCGCACCTTGTTGACGAGGGCCGCGAGGAAGCGCTGCTGGCGCTCCATGCGGTCGGTGTCGCTGCCATTGCCGAGCGACTTGCGGGCGCGGACGTAACCGAGGGCCTGTTCCCCGTCGAGTGTCACCGTGCCGGCGGGAAGGTGAAGTTTGGCTGCCTTGTCATGAATTGGTTTCTTGAGGCAGATACGCACCCCGTCGACGGCATCGACCATTTTCTTGAAGCCGGTGAAGTCGACGACGATGTGATGGTCGACGCGAATGCCCGTCAACTGCTCCAGGGTGCGGACCGAGCAGGCGGAGCCGCCCGATTCGAAGGCGTAGTTGAACATCGCGAACACCGGCTCGGTACGGCTGCCGTCCGGGCGGCGGCAGTCCGGTACGTCCACCATCAGGTCGCGGGGTATGGACACCGCGGTCGCGCTGCGGCGGCCCGCGGCGAGGTGCAGCAGTATGGCGGTGTCCGAGCGCTCGGTCCCCGAGTCCCGCCCGTAGCGCCCGTTGTCGTCGCCGGAGCGCGAGTCCGAGCCGATGACCAGGATGTTCCGCGCGTCCCGCACCAGGGCGGTGGGGCGCTCCCGCTCGTAGCGCGCCAGCTCGGCGGCGGCGGCCTCGTCGGGGGTGATGTTCCCGTCGAGCTTCGCGTAGATCACGGAAGCGGTCCCGACGGCCACCGCCACGAAAGCGGTGACGCCCAAGGTGCCGCGCCGTATCCAGCGCCGCCGCCGGCGGCGTATCAGTCCGACGCCGGAGGCAGACACCCCGAGCCCCGGCCCGAGGGCCCGGCTCGTGCGCCCGGAAGGCGTGCCTGCGGTGCCGATCACGACTGACTCCACCCCTCATGGCGTACGAGCGTGTCGTCCTGCTTGCTCCTACGACCATGGCGTGGATGGGGTGGGGGTGCGGGGTGGGGTGGGCCGAACGGGTGAGGGAGCTGTTCAGCGGTTCAGAGGTTCAGCGGTTCGCCGCAGCCCCGGCCGCTCGGCCCCGCGTGCCTACCGGGAGACCGCCGTCACCCGCTCGCTCTCGATCCGCTTGGCCAGCGCCTCCCCGTCCAGCCGCTCCAGATTCCGGCACAGCACCACGGACCCGCCGGAAGCCAGCGGCCCGTACAGCCCGGCGCTCAGCCCCTCCCAGGTGTCGTACGGCAACGCCGACAGAATCCGTGTGCCCGGACCGATGAGCCCCAGCGCCCCCGCGTCCGCCCGGGCCCGCTCCACGATCTCCGCCCCGGTGAACTCCGCCCCGGCGACGATCAGCGCCGGCGCCTCCGGATCCACCGGCGCGTACGGCGTGAACCGGTCCCCGTGACTCGGCACGTCGACGGCGTAGTCGGCGTACCCGGCCGGCGGACTCGGGACGAACCGCCGCCCGAGCGGCGCCAGCGACAGCGCGTACCGGTCCCCGTCGCAGGCCAGCCCCGCCTCGAACCGCCCGGGCCCGGCCACGACGTGGTCCGCCCGCGCCGGATCGCCCTCCACGTCCGCGATCACGCCCACCGACGAACACGCCAGCAGCCACACCGCCGTCTGCCAGTGCGCGGGCAGCAGCAGCGCGACCCGGTCCCCGGGCTCGGCGGACAGCTCGTCCTGGAGGAGGTTCGCGGTCTTGGCCACCCAATTGGCGAAGGTGGCCACGGACAGTTCGACGCGCTCTCCGGTGGCGTCGTCGTAGAAGGTCACGAGGGGACGCGCGGGGTCCGCGGCGAGCGCGGAACGCAGCAGGTCGGCAGGGGTGCGATCGGTGGCAGTCACCCGCGCAAGCGTACGCGGGCGCGCCGCCGGGATCCGGGAGACGACACCACCGGTTCGGGCGAGCCGCACCCCGACGGTCCGTCAGTTCAGTTCAAGTCCCCGATGGACAGAATTGTCTGGCTATGTCCAGGATCGAGGGCATGCATGGATACCTTGCTTCCTCAATCGGCGTGACCTGTGCGGCCGCTCTCGCCCTCCCGCTTACCCTCCCCGCGGCACCGGCGGCCGCGGCACCGGGCATGGTCGGGGAGGCAGGGGCGCGGGAGGCCGCGGGCAGCACCCAGTCACTGCCCCTCGCCCCGCTCGCCACCGATCGCACCCCCGGCTCCGTCGACGAGCAGGGCCTGCCCCGTCGCGACGTACGGCGCTTCTCGCTGGTCGGCGTCGTCTGGGAGGACCCGGACACCGAACTCCACGGCCGTGTCCAGGTCCGCACCCGCGCGGCGGACTCCGGCGACTGGTCCGAATGGCAGGACCTGGAGAGCCACACCGGCGACCACGCGGCTGATCCCGGCACCTCCGAGCGCGCCTCGGACCGCGTCCGCGGCGCCACGGCACCGCTGTGGGTGGGGGACTCGGACGGCGTGGAGGTCAAGGTGCGGGCGGAAGCGGAGTCCGACGACGGACACGGCGACCGCGCCGCGCGGTCCTCGCTGCCCTCCGGTCTCCGCCTGGAACTCGTCGACCCCGGAGGCGGCGAGGATGCCTCCGCCGAGTACACCTCGGCCGAGTACACCTCCGCCGAGGACACCTCGGACGAGTACACCTCCGACCAGGACGCCCTCACCGCGTTCCCCGGCCTGGACGCGTGGGCCTTCGGGTCGCTCTCCGCCGCCGGGTTGGCGGACGGCCTGCGGGCGGAGCCGAAGACCGCCCCGCGCCCACGTATCGTCACTCGCCGCGGCTGGGGCGCGGACGAGGAACTGCGCGAGAAGGAGTTCGTCTACACCGAGGAGGTGAAAGTGGCCTTCGTGCACCACTCCGCCACCGGCAACAACTACAGATGCTCACAGGCGCCCTCCGTCATTCGCGGTATCTACCGCTACCACGTGAAGAGCATGGGCTGGCGGGACATCGGCTACAACTTCGTCGTCGACAAGTGCGGAAACATCTACGAGGGCCGGGCAGGGGGCGTGACCAAGCCCGTCATGGGCGCGCACACCCGCGGCTTCAACACCGACAGCATGGGGATCGCCGTGCTCGGCACCTTTGACACGGCCAAACCCTCGAAAGCCACGGTGAAGGCACTGGGCCGGCTGACGGCATGGAAGCTGGGCCTGCGCGGTGGCAATCCGCGCGGCAAGACATATCTGAAGTCCGGCGGTGGCAATCTCTACCGAAAAGGTAAGAAGGTACGACTGAATGTAATCTCCGGGCACCGGGACGGATTCGCCACACAGTGCCCGGGACGGCAGCTCTACGCAAAGCTCGGCTCGGTCCGCGGATACGCGGCGTACTACCAGGGTCGTGACTGAGACGGGCGAGCGGCAGGGGGGCGGGGGAATGAGAACGCGACGCGACGCCGCACGCCGTCGAAGCTGCCGGACGACGGTCTGCATACACTGACCGGCCGAAAGACAGTTCGGCCGGTCCCGGCAGGAAGCAGAGACGACAGGTGACAGAAGCGATCCTCCTGGTCGGCGGCAAGGGCACTCGGCTGCGCCCGCTCACGGTGCACACGCCCAAGCCCATGGTCAGGGCGGCGGGGGTGCCGTTCCTCACGCACCAGCTGGCGCGGGCGCGGGCGGCGGGGGTCGAGCACATCGTGCTCGCGACGTCCTATCTGGCGGAGGTCTTCGAACCGTACTTCGGTGACGGTTCGTCGCTCGGACTGCACATCGAGTACGTCACCGAGGAGGAACCCCTCGGCACGGGCGGCGCGATCCGCAACGTGGCGTCCCGGCTGCACTCGGGCCCGGACGACCCGATTCTCGTCTTCAACGGCGACATCCTCACCGGCCTGGACATCCGGGCCCTGGTCCGCACCCACGAGACGACCGGCGCGGACGTCTCCCTCCACCTGACCAAGGTGACGGACCCGAGGGCGTACGGCCTGGTCCCGACGGACGAGACGGGACGGGTGCAGGCGTTCCTGGAGAAGCCGCAGACGCCGGAGGAGATCGTCACCGACCAGATCAACGCGGGGGCGTACGTCTTCCGCCGCTCGGTGATCGACACGATCCCGGCGGGCAGGCCGGTGTCGGTGGAACGCGAGACCTTCCCCGACCTGCTCTCGGCGGGCGCCCACCTCCAGGGCATGGTCGACTCCACCTACTGGCTGGACCTGGGCACCCCGGCGGCGTTCGTACGCGGCTCGGCGGACCTGGTCCTCGGCCGCGCCCCGTCCCCGGCCGTGCCGGGCCGCTGCGGCGACCGGCTCGTCCTGCCCACGGCGACGGTCGCGCCGGACGCGAAGCTGGCGGGCGGCACGGTGGTCGGCGAGGGCGCGTTCGTGGCCGAGGGCGCGCGGGTGTTCGGCTCGACGATCCTCCCCGGCGCCGTCATCGAACCCGGCGCGGTCGTCACCGACTCCCTCATCGGCACCCGCGCCCGCGTCGGCGAACGCACCGTCCTCACCGGCACGGTCATCGGCGACGGCGCGGTCGTCGGCCCCGACAACGAACTCCGCGACGGCATGCGGGTGTGGTGCGACGCCCGCATCCCGGCGGGAGCGGTGCGCTTCTCGTCGGATCAGTAGGGGCGAGCGGGAGAGGGGGTGGGCGCGGCGGCACCCCGCCACACCGGGTCGCGCCCCCGCCCCCGCCCAGCGCCTACAGGCGTCCGATGTCCCACACCGGCATCTTCGGCACCCGCCGCGCCGGCACCTTCCCGCTCAGCAGAATCAACCGAGCCGCCCGGTGCCGCTGCCCCGCGTACGGCTCCAGCAACCGCAGCATCTCCGCGTCGTCGGCGTCCCGGTCCCCGGCCAGCGCCCAGCCCACGATGCCCGGCAGATGCACGTCCCCGACGGTCACCTCGTCCGCCGCCCCATGACTGCGCTGCACGACCTCCGCTGACGTCCAGGGCCCGATCCCCGGCACGACCTCCAGCCGCGCCCGCGCCGCGACCGGATCCATCCGCACGGCCTCCTCCAGCCGCGCGGCCACCCGCACGGCTCGCAGGACCGTCGACGCCCGCTTGTTGTCGACCCCGGCCCGATGCCATTCCCAGGAGGGGATCAGCGCCCACGTCCGGGGCTCCGGCATCACACACATGCCCCCGGGCACGGGCCCCGGCGCCGGCTCGCCGAACTTCCGTACCAGCAACCGCCACGCCCGATAGGCCTCGTCCGTCGTGACCTTCTGCTCCAGGATCGACGGGATCAACGACTCCAGCACCAGCCCGGTCCGCGTCAGCCGCAGCCCCGGCCGCCGGTGCCGCGTCATCGCCACCAGCCGGTGCCGGGGTGTGAAGGCCGACGGATCGTCCGCCGCCCCCAGCAGCTCCGGCAGCCGGTCGAGCAGCCACTCCGCCCCCGGCCCCCACGCCTCGCCGCGCACTTCGGTGCCGTGCGCGGTGACCCGCAGCGTTCCGGGCCCGGCGGGGGTCCGGCTGGTCCGCCAGACGGACCCGTCCGGCGTCGCCCGGAACGTCGGGTCGCCGGGGCCGCGCCGCAGCGGCCCCAGCACCAGCCCGAGATCCAGCGGCCCGTCCGGCGCGTACGTCCGCACCCGCCCCGGCCCGCTCGTCGGCCGCGGCACCCCGCCGGGCACGGCGACCTGCCCACCGCGCACGGTCGCACGGGTGGGCCGGGGAGCGAAACGTCCTGCCACGAGATGAGGTCCTAGGGATGGGGATCAGAAGGAACTCTACGAGCGTACGGTCACCGCACCTCGATGAACGCCCCCGCGTCCCGCTCGCCCCGCGGTCTCGGCGCCTCCGCCGGATGCCCGATCGCCACGGCGCCCATCGGATCCCAGTCCTCCGGCAGCCCCAGCACCTCCCGGACCACGTCCCGGCAGAACATCGTGGACGACACCCACGCGGACCCGAGCCGCTCCCCGGCCAGCGCGACGAGGAAGTTCTGCACCCCGGCGCCGGTGGCGACCACGAACATCTCCCGCTCGGCCCCGTCGCGCCGCGCGTCCCCGTAGGTGTGCGAGCCGTCCATGACGAGGCACGGCACGGCGAGGTACGGCGCGTCGCGCAACACGTCGCCGCGCCGCACCCGCTTGGCGATGGACTCCTCGCTCTTGCCGTCCCGGCGCAGGTCCGCGATCCATGCCTCGCGCATCGCGTCGAGCAGCCGGGTGCGGGACTCCTGCGACTCCAGCAGGACGAAACGCCAGGGTGTGGTGTGGTGCGGCGCGGGCGCGGTCACGGCGGCGGCCACCGCGCGGCGTACCGCGCCCGGGTCGACGGGCTGGTCCGTGAACGAGCGGACCGTGCGGCGCTGGGTGACCGCTTCCCGTACCGCCTCGGACGTGCCCAGCCGGAACATGTCGTCGCGCGCGTCGCGCACCAGCGCCCGGGCGCCGTCGCCGTCCTGCCCGGCCGCGACCACGTGCGGCAGCCCGCGCACCACGGCGACGGGCAGCCCGGCCGCCTTGCCCTTGACCAGGTCGCCGGCGGCGGCGAGTTCGTCGGCGGTGGCGACGACGGTGGCGCTGAGCGGATTGCCGTGGGCGTCCGTGCCACCGCGCAGATCGTCCAGGACGTGCACCCCGGCGGCGCCGATCGCGACGTCGGTGAGCCCCGACCGCCACGGCCGCCCGAAGGTGTCGGTGACGACGACTCCCACGTCGACGCCGAGTGTGTCGCGCAGCCCGTCGCGGATGGCCCGCGCGGAGGCGTCCGGGTCCTCGGGGAGCAGCAGTACCGTGCCGGCCGGCGTGTTGGAGGCGTCGACGCCGGCGGCCGCCATCACCAGGCCGTGCCGGTTCTCGACGATGCGCAGGGTGCCGCGCCGGGCCACCACGCGGACCGTCTCCGCGTCGATCGCGGCCTCGCGGTCCGCGGCCTCGACGATCCGGCCCTCCGCCTTGGAGACGATCTTCGAGGTGACCAGGACCACGTCCCCGTCGGCCAGTCCCGGTTCGGCGGCGGCGATCAGCTTGGCCAGGTCGTCCCCGGCGGCGATCTCGGGGATGCCGGGCACGGCCCAGACCCGGTAGCCGGGGGAAACCTCCGCGGCGCCGCCGTCCGCCGGGGTGCCGTACGCGCTGTGCTCGGTGCTCACGCCCCGCGCACCTCCTCCGCCAGTGAGAGCGCCTCGCGGGCCATCTGCGCGGTCGCGTCGAGGTCGGTCATCATCAGCGGCACCGCCTTGCAGCGGATGCCGGCCGCCTCCACCCGCGCGACGGACTCCGCGTCGACGGTGTCGACCAGCCAGCCGTCGAGCAGCCCGGAGCCGTAGTGCTCGGCCACCGCGGCGGCCGTGGCCTCGACACCGACCGCGGCCAGCACCTTGTCGGCCATGCCGCGCACCGGCGCGTCCCCGACGATGGGGGACAGGCCCACCACCGGCACCCCGGCCTCGGCGATGGCCTCACGGACGCCGGGCACGGCGAGGATGGTGCCGACGGACACCACAGGGTTGGAGGGCGGGAACAGGACGACGTCCGCCTCGGCGATCGCCTCCAGGACGCCGGGTGCCGGCTTCGCCTGCTCGGCGCCGACCGGCACGATCGCCTGGGCGGGGACGGAGGCCCGCAGCCGTACCCAGTACTCCTGGAAGTGCACCGCCCTGCGTTCGCCGTCCAGGTCGACCGCGACATGGGTCTCCACCCGGTCGTCGGTCATGGGGATGAGCCGTACGCCCGGCTTCCAGCGGTCGCACAGCGCCTCGGTCACCGCGCTGAGCGGATACCCGGCGCCGATCATCTGCGTCCGCACGATGTGCGTGGCGAAGTCCCGGTCGCCCAGCCCGAACCATTCGGGCCCCACGCCGTACGCCGCCAGCTCCTCCTTCAGATGGAAGGTCTCGTCGGCTCGCCCCCAGCCCTGCTCCTCGTTGATACCGCCGCCGAGCGTGTACATCACCGTGTCGAGGTCCGGGCAGACCTTCAGCCCGAAGAGGTGGATGTCGTCCCCGGTGTTACCGATGACGGTGATGTCCGCGTCCGGCACGGCCCGCTTGAGACCGCGCAGGAACCGGGCACCGCCGATACCGCCTGCCAGAACCACAATGCGCATGGGGTTCAGTCTTGCAGGCGGGTGCGACAACGCGTCAGACAGTCAGGGAACGCGGCCGTGCCGCCTCGCAGTGCGGGGCCGTGGGGGTCCCCCCGGTCGAACGAAGCTGAGACTGGGGGAGCATGGGCATCTCGGTCAGGCCCGGGAAGTAGACGTGCAGGCTCACGGCCGGTTCGAGGCTGTCGTTGACGACCTCGTGCACGTACTCCGGCGCGAACACCCGCTGGGCGCCCGCGGCCAGCGCGCGGGTACGGCGCCCGGAGTGCTCGGTGAGCGTGCCGTCCAGGACGGTCAGCACTCCGGAGGACTGGCCGTGATCGTGCCGCCCGCTGCCCTGACCGGGCACCCAGGACAGCAGCCAGACCTCGTAGCCGGGCCCGGTGCGCAACCGGTGGTACCAGCGGGAGACGGCGTCGTAGCGCACCAGGTGCTCCCACTGGGCGCGGTCGGCGGCGATGGAGCGGGCCAGGCCGACGAACTCCGCCACGGTGGCCGGGTGCTCGCGCGGGGTCTGGAGCAGGTGCGGTACTTCGAGGATGTCGCCGGCGATCTGCAGGTCGCTGTCGCTGTTCATGGGTGCGGTGGTTCCTTGGCGGAGGAGCGAACGGAGTGGTTGCCCCGCGCGAGGGCGGAGGGAGGGGGGAACAACGGCCGGGTCGGAAGGGACGCGGCCAGGGCCGGAGCGCGTAGGGCTCAACAGCAGGAACAGCAACAGCTACAGCGCGAGCGGGCAGCACCGAGGGACCCGGCGGTGCGGGTCGAGGTGAGTGCCAAGTTCGCAAGCATGCCCACTAGGACAGCGGCTCACACCTCCACTGTCAACTCGAAGCCCGGATCGTGGGATCTGTTTCACCTCTTCCGGTCGATCTGCCAGATGAAAGGTTTGTCCACCCGTCCACCGGGACACATGGCGTCCAACCGGGTGCGCAAGGCTCGTTGCGATCCTGTGATCCGACTGTGATCCGGTTCGCTTCGGCGTGCGTGTCGGAACGAGATCGAACTCCGGGGCGTCCTTCTCCGTACAGGTACGTGCGGGGCGGTGGACCCCCGTGGGCTCTGTCTGCGTGTCATCAAGGTTTATGGTGATTTGAACACTTTCCGCACGGCCTTGGTTCCGCAGAGTGAATAAGGGGCTCAATAGCAGATCTCGGCTTGACTCGCCCGGAGCAGCACACTTGTAATTTCACTCGTGTCGTTCAGCCGGGATCGGTAACGGCCACATCACGGGGACGCGAAAGGCAGACGAGGGGCGCACATGACCGAGCTGGTGCAGGAACTGCTGGTCGACGACGCGGACGAGGAACTCGGCTGGCAGGAGCGCGCGCTGTGCGCCCAGACCGACCCCGAGTCCTTCTTTCCCGAGAAGGGCGGCTCCACCCGCGAGGCCAAGAAGGTCTGTCTCGCCTGCGAGGTCCGCTCCGAATGCCTCGAGTACGCCCTCGCCAACGACGAGCGGTTCGGCATCTGGGGCGGCCTGTCCGAGCGTGAGCGCCGCCGGCTGAAGAAGGCGGCCGTCTGACCGGCCACCCGCACACCAGACGGACAGAAGGTGCGAACGGCCCGTCGCAGGTGGGTTGTCCACAGGCGGCGGGCCGCCGTCATGCCCAGCCGATAGTGTGGTCGCTCGTCCGAGACGCCCCGCTGCCCCCTCGGGGCACAGGCGTCCACCGCAGTCCACCGAACCGGGGCCCGTACCTCGATGTCCGTGCACAGCCACACGGCAGCAGGCCAAGACCTCTCTGCCACCGCAGCGTTTGATCCGGCCCGCCCGCCCGAGTATCCGCGTCACGTCGTGACAGCCGTCCTCGTCTCCCACGACGGCGCCCGCTGGCTGCCCGACGCGCTGGCCGGGCTGCTCGGCCAGGAGCGCCCCGTGCAGTCCGTCGTGGCCGCCGACACCGGCAGCGCCGACGACTCCGCCCAGCTGGTCACCGACGCCCTCGGTCCCGATCGCGTGCTGCACCTCGCCCGGCGCACCGGCTTCGGCCAGGCCGTCGACGAGGCCCACCGCACCGCCCCGCACCTCACCCCCGAGGAGCTGCCGTACCTGAAGCGGCCCAGCGGCTGGGACCCCGTCACCCGCCAGTGGCGCGACGACGCCTACGACCTGCCGGAACTGCCGCACGGCGAGCCCGTCCAGTGGCTCTGGCTGCTGCACGACGACTGCGCCCCCGAACCCGACGCCCTCGCCCAGCTGCTGCGCGTCGTGGAGAACGAACTGGAGCTGGGCCGCGACGACGTGGCCGTCGTCGGCCCCAAGCTGCGCGGCTGGTACGACAAACGGCAGCTCCTGGAGGTCGGCGTCTCCATCGCCAACTCCGGCCGCCGCTGGACCGGCCTGGACCGCCGGGAACAGGACCAGGGACAGCACGACCACGTCCGGCCCGTGCTCTCCGTCTCCACCGCCGGCATGCTGATCCGCCGCGACGTCTTCGAACAGCTCGGCGGCTTCGACCGGCGGCTGCCCCTCATGCGCGACGACGTCGACCTGTGCTGGCGCGCCCACGCGGCCGGCCACCGCGTCCTCGTCGCCCCCGACGCGGTCGTCCGGCACGCCGAGGCCGCATCCCGCGAGCGCCGCACCGTCGACTGCGCGGGCCGCACCAGCGCCTCCCCGCACAAGGTCGACAAGGCCGGCGCCGTCTACACCCTGCTCGTCAACACCCGTACGGCCACGCTGCCGTGGGTCCTGCTGCGGCTGGTGCTCGGCACCTTCCTCAGGACCCTCGCCTACCTCGTCGGCAAGGTCCCCGGACAGGCCGTCGACGAGATCCGGGGCCTGCTGAGCGTGCTGCTGCGGCCCGAGCGGATCGTCGCCGGACGCCGCCGGCGCGGCAAGCCGCAGATCGACAAGGGCGAACTGCGGGCGCTGTTCCCGCCGCCCGGCGCGACCGTGCGGGCCACCGTCGAACAGGTCGCGAGCAACGTCGTCGGCCGCTCCGACTCCGAGACCGCCGCCGGCGCGGGACGGCACGGCGGCGCGATCGAGTCCGGACCCGGCGGCGACGACGCCGACTTCATGGAGATCGAGCAGTTCGCCCGCCTCAAGCGCATCGCCCGCAACCCCGCGCCGATGCTCTTCCTGGTGCTGCTGCTCGTCTCCCTGGCCGCCTGCCGCGCACTGCTCGGCGGCGGCGCCCTCGCGGGCGGCGCGCTGCTGCCCGCCCCCGCCGACTCCGGCGAGCTGTGGTCGCGCTACCTCGACGCCTGGCACCCGGTCGGCACCGGCGGCGCCCCCGCCGCACCGCCCTACCTCGGGTTCGTCGCGCTGCTGGCCTCCGTGCTCTTCGGCTCCACCGGCCTCGCGGTCACCGTCCTGCTGGTCTGCTCGGTGCCGCTGGCCGGACTCACCGCGTACTTCGCCTCCCGGCCGCTCGTCGAGTCCCGCCTGCTGCGCGCCTGGGCCGCCGTCGTCTACGCCTTCCTGCCCGCCACCACCGGCGCCCTCGCCGGCGGCCGCCTCGGCACCGCCGTCCTCGCCGTGCTGCTGCCGCTGCTGGCCCGCGCGGGCATCGCCGCCGGCGGCCTCACCCACCGTGGCGGCGCCCGCGGCAGCTGGCGAGCCACCTGGGCGTACGCCCTGCTGCTGACGATCACCACCGCGTTCACCCCGATCGTGTGGCCGGTCGCGCTCGTCCTCGGCATCGGCGTGCTCGCCGTCCGCCGCACCGACATCACCGCCTACGGCCTGCGCTTCCTGGCCCAGCTCGGCACCCCCCTGCTGGTCCTCGCCCCCTGGTCGCTGTCGCTGCTGCCGTTCGGCTTCTTCCGGGAAGCCGGCCTGGAGTACGGCGCCTCCGCCGCCTCCGCGCTCGACCTGCTCGGTGCCAGCCCCGGCGGATCCGGCACGGTCGACGGGCTGATGCTGATCGGCATCGTGCTCGCCGCGCTGGCCGCCCTGCTGCGCTCCGAGCGCCGGGCCGGCATCTGGACGGCCTGGGCGGCCGCCCTGGTCGGCCTCGTCTTCGCGGCGCTGTCCAACGGCTCCGCCTGGGCCGGTCCCGCCACCCTCGTCTACGGCCTCGCCCTCCTTGCCGCCGCCGTCCTCGGCGCCGACGGGGCACGCGCGCGGGTGGCCGAGCAGAGCTTCGGCTGGCGTCAGCCCGTCGCCGCGCTGATCGCCTTCGCGTCCGCCGCCGGCCCGCTGCTGGTCGCCGCCGGCTGGATGATCCGCGGCGCCGACGGACCCCTGGAGCGGCGCGAGCCGGTGCAGGTGCCCGCGTTCGTCGCCGAGGACAGCGGCACCCGCGACCAGGCCCGCACCCTCGTCCTCGAGAGCGACTCCACCGCCCACGTCCGCTACACCCTGGTCCGCGGCTCCGGCGCCCGCCTCGGCGACGCCGAACTCGCCGCCGCGCAGGGCGAGAACGACCGGCTCGGCCAGGTCGTCGCCAACCTCGTCGCCGGCTCCGGCGCCGACCAGGGCGACCAGCTCGGTGCCTTCGCCGTGCGGTACGTGCTGGTCCACAAGGGCGCACCGCGCGAGGTCAGCCGCGTCCTGGACACCACGCCGGGCCTGATGCGGCTCAGCCAGGACGACGGCACCGCGCTGTGGCGGGTGATCCGTGATGTCTCCCGCGCGGCGATCGTCCCGGCCTCCGGCTCCGGCGAGCCACGGCCCGTCGCCGCCGGACCCGTCGAGATCCACACGACGATCCCGGCGGGCGCCGACGGCCGCGTGCTGCGCCTCGCCGACTCCGCCGCCGAGGGCTGGACCGCCACCCTCGACGGCAAGCCGCTCACCGCCACCACGGTCGACGGCTGGGCCCAGGGCTTCGAACTCCCCGCCTCCGGCGGCCGCCTGGACGTCACCTACGACGACCCGTTCGCCCACACCGCGTGGCTGTGGGCCCAGGGCGCGCTCGCCGTCGTCCTGGTCGTCCTCGCCCTCCCCGGCCGCCGCCGCGACATCGACGACGATCTCCCCGAGGAGACCCCGGTCCCCGCCCAGGCCGCCGCCGGCGAGGGCCGCCGCGCCCGCCGGTTGCGCGCCCAGGCCGAGGCCGAGGGCACCGCCCCCGACGGGTCCCCGTCCCCTGCGCAGGAGGAGGCGCCGGTACCGGTGCCGCAGCAGCCGTCCTACGGAGTGGTGATGCCCCCGGCCGAGGACGTCCGAGCCTGGGGGACGGACACCGCGACCCCGGCGCAGCCGCACACCGAGTACGAGCAGTACCAGGGATACGGCCAGACGTACCCGGCGGACGCCTACCAGGGCGGCCAGTACGACCCGTACGCGTACGGCGGTCCGGCCCAGCCCGGGGCCTACGAGCAGCAGACGTACGAGCAGGCGGCGTACGACCAGACGGCCTACCAGGCGGGCTACGAGGCGCCGTACGACCCGGCGCGGCAGCCGCACGGCAGTGAGCGTTCCGACGGGAGCCAGCAGTGAACCGCACCACCCTGTCCCTGTTCGCCGGCACGGCCGCGCTCGCCGCCGTCACCGCGGTCGCCACGCTCACCGCCCCCGACGCGACGGGCACGGACGCGGACACCGCCCGCGCGGCCGCGCAACTGCCCGTCGAGCGCACCAGTCTGGCGTGCCCGGCGCCCAGCTCCTCCGACCTCGCGGAGACGGCGTACACGTCCTTCACGCCCGTCACCAAGGGCGCGGGCGGCGACGGCAAGGCCGAACTCGGCTCCGCCACGCGGAAGTCGACGGACGACGGGGCGAAGCAGGAGGACGAGCCCGCCGAGCCCGCGCTCAAGCCCGCGAAGCCGGGGACGCCGGCCGCCGGCGACGCCTCCGGAGCTGACGCGCCCGCGCTGATCGGCACCGCCGAGGGGGCGTACGCGCCGGGCTGGACCGTCCAGCAGACCACCGAGGTCACCGCCGGCACCGGGCGAGGGCTGCAGGGCGTCGACTGCACCGCGCCGGACACCGAGTTCTGGTTCCCGGGGGCGAGCACGGGCGCGGGGCGCACGGACTACCTCCACCTCACCAACCCCGACGACTCGGCCGCCGTCGTGGACATCGAGCTGTACGGCAAGGACGGCGCGCTGGAGTCCCCGGCGGGCGAGGGCATGACGGTCCCGCCGCACTCCACCGAGCCGATCCTGCTGTCCACGCTGACCGAGGAGGAGCAGACCAACCTCACCGTGCACGTGATCGTGCGCGGCGGACGGGTCGGCGCGGCGGTCCAGGCCCTCGACGACAAGCTGGGCGGCGACTGGCTGACGGCGTCCGCGGACCCCACGGGCAGCCTGGTGCTGCCGGGCATCCCCAAGGACGCCACGGCCGTCCGGCTCGTCGCGTTCTCGCCCGGCGACACGGACGCCGACCTGAAGGTGCAGCTCGCCTCGCCGTCGGGTCTGATCACCCCCGCCGGCAGCGAGACGCTGCACGTCAAGGCGGGCATGACGGCCGCGATCGACCTAGGTGAGGTCACCCGCGGGGAAGCCGGCTCCCTGGTCCTGACGCCCACGGACCGGTCGGTTCCGGTGGCGGCCGCCGTGCGCGTGCTGCGCGGCAAGGGCGCCGGACAGGAGACGGCGTTCATCCCGGCGACCGAGGCGGTGGAGACCCGCGCCAGCGTGGCCGGCAACGGGGCGAAGGACACGACCCTGTCCCTGACCGCCCCCGGCGAGACGGCGAAGGTCAAGGTCACGGCGTCGGCGGGCAGCGAGGGCGGCACGCCGGTGTCCCGGACGTACACGATCAAGTCCGCCACGACGCAGGACGTCGAGGTGCCGGTCCCGAGCGGTCTGAAGGGCACCTACGCCCTGACCGTGGAGCCTGTCTCGGGCGGCCCGGTCCACGCCGCCCGCACCCTCACCGCGAACCAGGACGGCGTGCCGGCCTTCACGGTCCAGACGCTGCCGGACGACCGGGGGACGGTGGCGGTGCCGCGAGTTGAGGAGGACCTCTCGGTGCTCCAGGACTAGGGGGCGTCTCGCCGATCATGCCGGGCTCGCGGCGCCTGGCACCGCGCCTCGCCGCGTTGTCGTCGGTCCCCGATTCCCCCAAGCTCTCGGCTCCGCTCGAGCAGGGGGGACCCCCATCGCATCGGCTCCCTCCTCCGCCTTGCGATGCACGGCACCAGACGCCGCTCCCTGATCCGGCCTGATCGACGAGACACCCCCTAGCCACCCGGGCCGTGCCGGCTCAGTCCTCCCCGTACCGCGGGTCCACGGTCTCCGGTGTCAGCCCCAGCAGTTCGGCGACCTGCTCCACGACGACCTCGTGCACCAGCGCCGCCCGCTCGTCCCGGCCCTTCGTGCGGATCTCGACCGGCCGCCGGTAGACGACGACCCGCGCATGCCGTCCCTCGCGCGCCGGGATCGTCCCGCCGAGCGGCACCGCCTCGTCGTTCCAGCCCTGCTCCGGCCCGTCCAGCCGGGGCACCTCCAGGACCAGGAAGTCGATGTCGGCGAGCTGTGGCCACCGCCGCTCCAGCCGTTCCACGGAGTCCTGGACCAGGTCCGCGAACACGTCGGCGCGGCTCGCGGCGAGCGGGACCTGCGGCGGCGCGATCGGGCCGCGCATACCCCGGCCGTGACGATCACGGCGGCGGGGACCGGGGCCGGCGGCGCGGGGCGGTACTCGGTTGTCCATCACTGGTGAAGGGTAGTCCTCGCGCACGGCGCGTCGCCGGATGACCATTCCGGCCAAGGTTGAGCTCGATTACGTATCTCTCCGGGACCGGAGACCGCGAGGCAAATGACGGTGTTTGTACCGAGTGGTGACCGGAACCGGCTCGGTCCGAGCGCCCGAATATGCATGTATGTGCAGGTCAGTGGGGTATGCCAGAGGGGGTGTGTGGGACGTTTCACACCACGACACGGGGGAGTGACCTGGTGGAGAGTCGTCGCGGCCCGCTCAAGAGTGCGGTACCGTCCAACGTCGTGAGCCCTGTACGTCGCTGTTCGCGAACCGCCTGCGGTCGACCCGCCGTCGCGACGCTGACGTACGTCTACGCCGACTCGACCGCGGTCCTCGGCCCGCTCGCCACCTACGCCGAACCCCACTGCTACGACCTGTGCGCCGAGCACTCCGAGCGCCTCACCGCCCCGCGCGGCTGGGAGGTCGTCCGGCTGCTCGACGGTTCGGCCCCCGCCCGCCCGAGCGGCGACGACCTGGAAGCGCTTGCCAACGCGGTCCGCGAGGCGGCCCGCCCGCAGGAGCGCGCCGCCCAGGCCGGCGGCGGCGGTCGCGCGGTGGACCCGATGGAGGTCGCGCGCCGCGGTCACCTGCGCGTCCTGCGGTCGCCCGACAGCTGAGCGGGCGTCAACTCGCCGATGTCCGCGCCTTCCCGCTCGGCGCGGTGCCCTGATCGCCGTACCGCAGGCCCATCGGCTTCCCGAACCGGTCCGCGCGCGTGCCGGTGTGAAACTGACCCCCGCAGGGCACGAGTTGAGGCCCTGACCTGAGCCGACGGCGCGGCATCCAGTCGCCGGACCACACAGCGGAATGCGGGCGCGGGCGGGTAGTTTGTGGTGACCGACAGGACTTCCAGGAGGGTTGGCCGTGGCTGCTGATCTGTCACAGCTCGTGAAGGCGTACGACGTGCGCGGAGTCGTCCCCGACCAGTGGGACGAGTCCCTGGCCGAGCTCTTCGGTGCGGCCTTCGCACAGGTGACCGGCGCGGACGCGATCGTGATCGGCCACGACATGCGGCCGTCGTCGCCGGGCCTGTCCAGCGCCTTCGCGCGCGGGGCGGCGGCGCTCGGCGTCGACGTCACCGAGATCGGTCTGTGCTCCACCGACCAGCTGTACTACGCCTCGGGCGCGCTGGACCTGCCCGGCGCCATGTTCACCGCCTCGCACAACCCGGCCCAGTACAACGGCATCAAGATGTGCCGCGCGGGCGCCGCCCCCGTCGGCCAGGACACCGGCCTCGCCGAGATCCGCGAACTCGTCGAGCAGTGGAGCGAGTCGGGCGCCCCGCAGCCGGCGGCGACGCCGGGAACCATCACGCGGCGGGACACGTTGGAGGACTACGCGGCCCACCTCCGCTCCCTCGTCGACCTCACCTCCATCCGCCCCCTGAAGGTCGTCGTCGACGCGGGCAACGGCATGGGCGGCCACACCGTGCCGACGGTCTTCGAAGGCCTGCCGCTGGAGCTCGTCCCCATGTACTTCGAGCTGGACGGCACGTTCCCCAACCACGAGGCCAACCCGCTCGACCCGGCCAACATCGTCGACCTCCAGGAGCGGGTCCGCGCGGAGGGCGCCGACCTCGGCATCGCCTTCGACGGCGACGCCGACCGCTGCTTCGTCGTCGACGAGCACGGCGACCCCGTGCCGCCGTCCGCCATCACGGCCCTCGTCGCCGCCCGCGAGCTCGCCAAGCACGGCGGCAAGGGCACGATCATCCACAACCTGATCACCTCCTGGTCCGTCCCGGAGGTCGTGAAGGAGAACGGCGGCACGACGGTCCGCACCCGCGTCGGCCACTCCTTCATCAAGGCCGAGATGGCGAGGACCGGCGCGATCTTCGGCGGCGAGCACTCCGCGCACTACTACTTCCGCGACTTCTGGAACGCCGACACAGGCATGCTCGCCGCCCTGCACGTCCTGGCGGCCCTCGGCGGCCAGGAAGGCACCCTGTCCGCCCTCGTCGCCGAGTACGACCGCTACGCCGGCTCCGGCGAGATCAACTCCACGGTCGACGACCAGGCCGCCCGCCTCGCCGCGATCAGGGCGGCGTACGAGTCCCAGGAGGGCGTCACCCTCGACGAGCTGGACGGACTCACCGTCACCGCCGCCGACTGGTGGTTCAACGTCCGCCCCTCCAACACCGAGCCCCTCCTGCGCCTCAACGCCGAGGCCCGCGACGAGGCGACGATGGCCAAGGTCCGCGACGAGGTCCTCGAGATCATCCGCGGCTGACACCCCGGCAGGAGCGGCCGACGCGGGAGCGGGTACTCGGCCGAGCGGCCCAGGGCGCCGGGGGGCGAACCCCCTGGGGCCTGTCTGACAATTCCCGCCTGCCCGCGACACCTGGCACGCGTGCTCGCCGCGTTGCCGAACCGCCCACGTGGCGCCGCCACGAGGGCGCTCCGGCGCCTTGCGATCACACGCACCAGACGCCGCGGGGCCCGCCCTTCGGGCGAACGACGGGAATTGTCAGACAGGCCCTCGGCGCCCGCCCGCCCCGCACCTCCACGGCATCCGCCCAACCCCGGCACACCACCCCCCCACGGCGGTACGCTGACCAGGCACGACCGCATACGGCGCCGTACCAGCCACACGGCCCCACCCCACACATCCGCGCCCCGAAGGGAACCCCCATGCCGCTCGAAGCCGGCCTCCTGGAGATCCTCGCCTGCCCGGCCTGCCACGCCCCGCTCAAGGAGCAGGACGCCGAGCTGATCTGCACCGGCCAGGACTGCGGCCTGGCGTACCCCGTCCGCGACGGCATCCCCGTCCTCCTCGTCGACGAGGCCCGCCGCCCGGCGTAACGCGAACCCCGGCGCCCCGCGCCGCGGAGCACCGCACACAGGCGACCCGCACAGACGACCAGACGACCCGGCTTCGGAGGCTGCCGCCCATGCTGGACGAATCGCTGCTCGACAACCCCGAGGCCCTGGCCGAGGCCGACCGGCGCGGCCTGCTGCGCGGCGCCGCCGAGGCCGGCGCCCGCGTCCGCACCGCCGCCCGGCACGCCGCCGAGGCCGGCATCGGCGACCTCAAGCCGGACGGCCGCCCCCGCGCGGTCCTGATCGCCGGCCCCGGCGCCGCTCCAACCCACGCCGCCGACCTCCTCGGCACCCTTGCCGGCCCTGGCAGCCCGGTCATCCGCCTGGCGCCCACCGGTGTCGCCCCCGCCGCCGGAGCCCTGCGCTGGGAACTCCCCGGCTGGGCCGGCTCCGTCGACCTCCTGCTCATCGCCACCCCCGACGGCACCGAACCCGGCCTGTCCCTGCTCGCCGAGCAGGCCTACCGCCGCGGCTGCACGGTCGTCGCCGTCGCCCCGCCCCGCACCCCCATCGCCGAGGCCGTCGCCGGCGCCCACGGCCTCTTCGTACCGCTGGCCACCGCCCCGTACGAGCAGGACGAACCCCTCGCCGGATCCGCCCCCGGAGTGCTGTGGGCGCTGCTCACACCCCTCCTCGCACTGCTGGACCGCGTCGGACTGCTCGGCGCCCCCGGCGACGCGCTGGAGAAGGTCGCCGACCGCCTCGACCAGATCGCCGAGCGCTGCGGCCCGGCCATCGCCACCTACAGCAACCCCGCCAAGACCCTCGCCGCCGAGCTGGCCGACGCCCTCCCGGTGATCTGGACCGAGGGCACCTCCGCCGGCCCCGCGGGCCGCCGCTTCGCCGCCGGCCTTGCCGAGCTGTCCGGCCGGCCCGCCCTGGTCGCCGAACTGCCCGAGGCGCTCGGCGCGCACAGCGCCCTCCTCGCGGGCCCGCTCGCCGCCAGCGCCGACCCGGACGACTTCTTCCGCGACCGCGTGGAGGAGCCACCCGCTCTGCACGCGCGCGTGGTGCTGCTCCGCGACCGCCCGATCGGCGGCCTCACCGCGGCCCCCGCGGCCCGCGACCTGGCCCTCAGTCACGACACGCCGATCAGCGAACTGGAACCGGAGGCCGGCGGCGAACTGGAGACCCTGGCCGAACTGATCGCCATCACGGATTTCGCCGCCGTTTACCTGGCGCTCGCATCGAGGGCCTGATCTTGCCCAGGACGCCCTGACCGCCGTAGGCCCGCCGGGCCACGGCGCACGCGTCGCAAGCACCGAGAAACCGGCAGAAGGAACGCAGAGCCCCATGGACCGCCTGGACAACACCATCCGCCCCTACGCCTGGGGCTCCACCACCGCGATCCCGCGGCTGCTCGGGGTCGAGCCGACCGGCGAACCCCAGGCGGAGATGTGGATGGGCGCCCACCCGGGAGCCCCGTCGCGCACTCCGCGCGGCACCCTGGCCGAGGTCCTGGACGCCGACCCGGAGCAGGAGCTGGGCCCTGCCGCCGTCGCCAGGTTCGGCCCCCGGCTGCCGTTCCTCCTCAAGATCCTCGCCGCCGGCGCCCCCCTCTCCCTCCAGGTGCACCCCGACCTCGCCCAGGCGAAGGAGGGCTACGAGGACGAGGAGCGCCGCGGCGTCCCGGTGGACGCCCCGCACCGCAACTACAAGGACGCCAACCACAAGCCCGAACTGATCTGCGCCCTCACCGAGTTCGACGGCCTGTGCGGCTTCCGCGCCCCCGTGCAGACCGCCGACCTCCTCGACGGACTGGGCGTCGCCTCCCTCAAGCCGTACGTCGACCTGCTGCACGCCCACCCCGAGGACGCGGCGCTGCGCGAGGTCCTGACCGCCGTCCTCTCCGCGGACCGCGAGGAGATGGCCCACACGGTCGTCGAGGCCACCGCCGCCTGCGCCCGCCTCGGTGGCGCCTACGCGCCCTACGCCGACATCGCCCACCACTACCCCGGCGACCCGGGCGTCATCGCCGCGATGCTGCTCAACCACGTCCGGCTCCAGCCCGGCGAGGCCCTGTTCCTCGGCGCCGGCATCCCGCACGCCTACCTCAACGGCCTCGGCGTCGAGATCATGGCCAACTCCGACAACGTCCTGCGCTGCGGCCTGACCCCCAAGCACGTGGACGTCCCAGAACTCCTGCGGATCGTCCGCTTCGAGGCGAGCGACCCCGGCGTGCTGCGCCCGGAGGCGACCCCCGACGGGGAGGAGGTCTACGAGACCCCCATCGACGAGTTCCGGCTCTCCCGGTACGTCCTCCCCGAGGGCGGCGCCGACCACGACCTCACCCGCGGCACCCCGCAGATCCTGCTCTGCACTGCCGGCGCGGTACGGACGGGCGAGCACGAACTGCGCCCGGGCCGGTCCGTCTTCGTCCCGGCGGGCGAAAAGGCCGAAGTGTCCGGCTCCGGAACGCTCTTCAGGGCCACGGTCATCGCCTGACAGCCCCGTAAAGGCTGCATAAGGACGCCCATCGACCCCGCCCACGCGGGGACTGCAACAATGGCCCACCGTCAAGGGCGGGCAAAGCCCGGCAGCAGCAGTGGCGTACGTGAGAAGGGACAACGCGAACACATGAGCGCGTCAGGCGGCACCAAGGCGATCGTGGCGGCACTCGCCGCCAACCTCGCGATCGCGGCATCCAAGTTTGTGGCGTTCCTCTTCAGCGGCTCGTCCTCGATGCTCGCCGAGTCCGTGCACTCCCTCGCCGACTCCGGCAACCAGGGCCTGCTGCTCCTCGGCGGCAAGAAGGCCCAGCGCAAGGCCACCCCGCAGCACCCGTTCGGCTACGGCCGCGAGCGCTACATCTACGCCTTCCTCGTCTCGATCGTCCTCTTCTCGGTCGGTGGCATGTTCGCCATCTACGAGGGCTACGAGAAGATCAAGCACCCGCACGAGATCGAGCACTGGTACTGGCCGGTCGGCGTCCTGGTCTTCGCGATCATCGCCGAGGCGTTCTCCTTCCGCACGGCCATCAAGGAGTCCAACGTCCTGCGCGGCCGCAAGTCCTGGAAGGAGTTCGTCCGCCACGCCAAGGCGCCGGAGCTTCCGGTCGTCCTCCTGGAGGACCTCGGAGCCCTCGTCGGCCTGATCCTCGCCCTCGGCGGCGTGGGCCTCGCCCTGCTCACCGGTGACGGCGTGTGGGACGGCATCGGCACCCTCTGCATCGGCGTGCTGCTCATCCTGATCGCGCTCGTCCTGGCCGCCGAGACCAAGTCGCTGCTCCTCGGCGAGTCCGCGGGCCTCGAAGAGGTCCAGAAGATCGAGGCCGCGACCGTCGACGGCGAGACCGTCACCCGCATCATCCACATGCGCACGCTGCACCTCGGCCCCGAGGAGCTGCTCGTCGCCGCCAAGATCGCCGTCCGCCACGAGGACACGGCCGGCGAGATCGCCGCCGCCATCGACGCCGCCGAGGCCCGCATCCGCGAGGCCGTCCCGATCGCCCGCGTCATCTACCTCGAGCCGGACATCTACAGCGCGGCCGAGGCCGCCAAGGGCCCCGACCCGGAGGCCACCCCGGGCGGCCCGACGCCGCAGGCCGACGGCCACTGATCCGGAACGGCCGAAGGGCCCCGCCGCTCGACAGGAGCGACGGGGCCCTTCTCGTGCGCAGGCCTTGCTGTCCGGTCATCTGAAGTGATCCGGCCAGAACTGCACCAAGACCGCCGGCCGCCGCCGCACGTTCCGGGCCCGGATCGCGAGCAGGACCGCCCCGGCCAGCAGGACCAGCCCGAACAGCAGAAGCAGGGCCAGCAGCACGGGCCCGGTATAGGAGCCGGTCACCCTGCCGACCACCGCCTCGGCCGGGACCGTGCCGCCGTGGTCGTCGGGGAACGCGCGTGAATCCCGCGAGTTCAGCCGGTGGTCCCCGAGCAGGAACAGCCGGCCCTCCGGCACACGCACGTCGTACGGACGGCCCAGCCCGTCCGCGACACCCCCGTCGACGTACGGCTCCACCAGCGGCACTCCGTCGCGCAGGATCCTCTCCTTCGCGGTCCCCGTCGCCCCGACGCAGCACACCACCCGGTCACCGCCCATACCGATCACCCGCTGCAGGACGTAGTCGTCCCCGTAGCGATCCGGCACTCCGTAGAGCACCACATCGCCCCTCCGCACCTCGTCCGCGCCGACGCGCTCCACGACGACGGGATCACCGACCTCGTACGTGGGCCGCATGCTCTCGCCCCGCACCGTAACCAGCTTGTACCCGTCCCGCAGGGACACCAGGGCCGTGACCATCAACGCCACTCCCAGCATCCCCACTACCCAGGCCACCACCGTGACCCGGCGTATCTCGTCCACCCCGCCACCCTCCCCACAAGGAACATCCGCGGACGCAGAGGCTAGCGGCCGCCCCGCCGTCGGCCGCACCCAGCAGCCGCTCCCGGGCCCACCGGCGAGGGCAAAGACACCACCGCAACGCCATGTGATCGGCGCGATGTGTTCGCCCGTGGGCTGGGGACCGGCGGGCCGACCGGTGTAGCTTGGGACGGAGCCAGACGTCGCTGCTGATGGCGGTCGGGCGGTCCCATCGCGGACCGACCGAGGGAGAGAGGGCCTCCGACGGACTGCGCTGCGCGTACGCGGGCATGCCTGTGTCCTCTTCGGGCACCCCGGTGTCCGCCGCCGCGCAGATCAGCCGTACCCACCTCGACCCAACCTCCGAGGAGCAGCTCGTAATGACGACTGTCGACAACCGACAGGACTTCAAGGTCGCCGACCTCTCCCTCGCCGAGTTCGGCCGCAAGGAGATCACCCTCGCCGAACACGAGATGCCGGGCCTGATGGCGATCCGCAAGGAATACGCCGAGGCACAGCCCCTCAAGGGCGCCCGCATCACCGGCTCCCTGCACATGACCGTGCAGACCGCGGTCCTCATCGAGACGCTGGCCGCCCTGGGCGCCCAGGTCCGCTGGGCCTCCTGCAACATCTTCTCCACCCAGGACCACGCGGCCGCCGCCATCGCCGTGGGCCCGAACGGCACGCCCGACAACCCGCAGGGCATCCCGGTCTTCGCCTGGAAGGGCGAGACCCTGGAGGAGTACTGGTGGTGCACGGAGCAGGCGCTGACCTGGCCGAACACCCCCACCGGCGGCCCGAACATGATCCTGGACGACGGTGGCGACGCCACCCTCCTCGTCCACAAGGGCGTCGAGTACGAGAAGGACGGCAAGGTCCCCTCGCCCGACACCGCCGAGTCCGAGGAGCACCGCGTCATCCTCGAGCTCCTCACCCGCACGGTCGCCGAGAGCCCGCAGAAGTGGACCCAGCTGGCGTCCGAGATCCGCGGCGTCACCGAGGAGACCACCACCGGTGTCCACCGCCTGTACGAGATGCAGCGCGAAGGCACCCTCCTGTTCCCGGCGATCAACGTCAACGACGCCGTCACCAAGTCGAAGTTCGACAACAAGTACGGCTGCCGCCACTCCCTGATCGACGGCATCAACCGCGCCACCGACACCCTGATCGGCGGCAAGACCGCGGTCGTCTGCGGCTACGGCGACGTGGGCAAGGGCTGCGCCGAGTCCCTGCGCGGACAGGGCGCCCGAGTGATCGTCACCGAGATCGACCCGATCTGCGCCCTCCAGGCCGCGATGGACGGCTACCAGGTCACGACCCTCGACGAGGTCATCGACAAGGCCGACATCTTCGTCACCACGACCGGCAACAAGGACATCATCATGGCCTCGGACATGGCCAAGATGAAGCACCAGGCGATCGTCGGCAACATCGGCCACTTCGACAACGAGATCGACATGGCCGGCCTCGCCAAGGTCCCCGGCATCGTCAAGGACGAGGTCAAGCCGCAGGTCCACACCTGGACGTTCCCCGACGGCAAGGTCATCATCGTCCTGTCCGAGGGCCGCCTGCTGAACCTGGGCAACGCCACCGGTCACCCGTCGTTCGTGATGTCCAACTCCTTCGCGGACCAGACGCTGGCGCAGATCGAGCTGTTCACCAAGCCCGACGAGTACCCGACCGACGTCTACGTGCTGCCCAAGCACCTCGACGAGAAGGTCGCCCGCCTCCACCTGGACGCGCTCGGCGTGAAGCTGACCACGCTCCGCCCCGAGCAGGCCGAGTACATCGGCGTGAAGGTCGAGGGCCCGTTCAAGCCGGACCACTACCGCTACTGAGTCGCGGCCCCGCCCGCCGGGAAGCGCGCCCGTGCACTGGCGCGCCGTCCCGGCAGCAGGTCCTCCGAGGCAGGCCCCCGCACCCCCGTGTCGGGGGCCTGCCCCTTTGGCCGGACCGGTCGGCGGCCGACTCGGCCGGACCGGCGTCCGGCATCCGACCGGCGCCCGCCGACCGGAAACCCGGGCGACTCGACAACCGGAAACCCGGGCGACTCAACGAGGTGACCCGACCAGCCCGTCAACCCCAGGACCCCCATGCCCCGCGGCCGCTATTCGCTCCACGATCCGCACGATCACACCCCCCTCGCACAAGAGCACTTCCACTGCGCCCCCGGCCCCTCCGGCTGGCGCTACGTCTCCCAGCTGACGACCCCCGCCGGCGACCACCTGGGCTCCGTCGACCTGGCCCTCGACGACCTCGGCCGCCCCATCCGCCTCGAACTCCACGCCGGCGGCTGGCAGGTGCGCGGCGCCGCCCTCGACGGCGTCACCTGGGTCCGCACGGACCCCACCGGCGCTCACGCCACGGAAGGCAACGTCCCCGCCCACGCCTTCACCGGCACATCACCGGCGTTCCTCGTCGCAACCGCCCGTCTGCTCCGCCTCACCCCCTCCGGAACCGCCACCCGCGTACGCCTCGTCGCCTTCACGGATCCGGTCCTCGCCCCGCTCACCGTCGACCAGTCCTGGGCCCTGGTGAACAGAGAAACACACGCCACTGACAACGCCCCCCTGACGGTGGACGAATACCAGGTCACAGCCCTGGACACGGGCGAGCAGCACACCGTGCACATCACCGGCGACGTGGTCCTCGCGGCCCCCGGCATCGAGCTGGAGGACCTGGAAACCCCGCCGTCCGTGTTCGAGTGAGGTTCCGGCTAGGCGGTGGGCATTCAGGCCGGGGGAACGAACCCGGTGGCAGGCGGCTCGCCCGCCGCCCCGCCTTGCTTCGACACGCCCTCGTATGCAGGCGCGGACGAGAAAGGGCCGGGGCCGGTCGGCGGGGCGTATGCCCCAGTGACCGGGCCGGAGCCGGAGCCGGAACCGGAACGGGAGTCGGAGCCCGCTCCCGCCGACTGAACGGTGCCGCCGGCGGCCGTCGCGCCGTTGGCGTACACCCGCCGGACCTCCCGGGCCTGCCGCTCCTGCACCACGGCCGCCAGATAGGCGGCCGGAGGAACCCCCTGCGGCACCGGAGCATCCGTCCGCGCCGCGACGTCGGTGGCGAGACGTTCCGCCATCGCCCAGCCCACCTGCGGATCGAGCTGCTGCATCCGCGTCAGGTACTGGCGCACGGCCAGCCACAGCCCGTCGGGAACCGCGGACAGGTCAAGTCCCGAGAACCGCCCGGCCAGCCAGGGCGGAGGCGGCGGCACGAACGCCGTCCGCGCCTCGGGCACCCGCTCCCGCACGACAAGGGTCCCCGCGAACACGTCCCCCAGCCGCCGCCCCCGCTCCGAGACCAGCGAGGCGATACAGGCGACGACTCCGAACGTCATCAGAATCTCGACGACCCCGATCGCCCCGCGCACCAGCGCGTGCCGGAACCGGATCGGCCCGCCGTCGTCCCGCACCACCCGCAGCCCGAGAGCCAGTTTCCCGAGCGACCGCCCGTGGCTCAGCGTCTCCACCGCTATCGGCCCGCCCACCAGCACCAGAACGAACGCCGCGACCGACAACGCCGTCCGGGCGGCCACGTCCAGCGAAGCGGTGGTCAGGATCAGCACGATCGACACGCCGAAATAGGCCAGCACTGCCACGACCAGATCGAGCAGCACGGCCAGCGCCCTGCTGGGCAGCCTCGCAGGGCGCAGCTCCAGCGCCACCGCCTCACCCGTCACCAGCTCACTCACGCCCCGCCGTCCTTCCCT
>NZ_OZ186847.1:5107500-6650000 GCF_964272855.1 Streptomyces sp. enrichment culture
GCGAGGCCGACAGGCGTAGTCGATGGATAACCGGTTGATATTCCGGTACCCGCTGTGAAGCGTCAAACATCGAATCCAGTGATGCTAAGGCCGTGAAGCCGCCCCTGATCTCTTCGGAGTGAGGGGGAGTGGTGGAGCCGCTGACCCAAGTTGGTAGTAGGTGAGTGATGGGGTGACGCAGGAAGGTAGTCCATCCCGGGCGGTGGTTGTCCCGGGGTAAGGGTGTAGGCCGCAAGGTAGGCAAATCCGCCTTGCATACGGCTGAGACCTGATGCCGAGCCGATTGTGGTGAAGTGGATGATCCTATGCTGTCGAGAAAAGCCTCTAGCGAGTTTCATGGCGGCCCGTACCCTAAACCGACTCAGGTGGTCAGGTAGAGAATACCGAGGCGTTCGGGTGAACTATGGTTAAGGAACTCGGCAAAATGCCCCCGTAACTTCGGGAGAAGGGGGGCCACACCCGGTGATCCGATTTACTCGGTGAGCTGGGGGTGGCCGCAGAGACCAGCGAGAAGCGACTGTTTACTAAAAACACAGGTCCGTGCGAAGCCGTAAGGCGATGTATACGGACTGACGCCTGCCCGGTGCTGGAACGTTAAGGGGACCGGTTAGCTCACCTTCGGGTGGGCGAAGCTGAGAACTTAAGCGCCAGTAAACGGCGGTGGTAACTATAACCATCCTAAGGTAGCGAAATTCCTTGTCGGGTAAGTTCCGACCTGCACGAATGGCGTAACGACTTCTCGACTGTCTCAACCATAGGCCCGGTGAAATTGCACTACGAGTAAAGATGCTCGTTTCGCGCAGCAGGACGGAAAGACCCCGGGACCTTTACTACAGTTTGATATTGGTGTTCGGTTCGGCTTGTGTAGGATAGGTGGGAGACTTTGAAGCGGGCACGCCAGTGTTCGTGGAGTCGTCGTTGAAATACCACTCTGGTCGTGCTGGATGTCTAACCTGGGTCCGTGATCCGGATCAGGGACAGTGTCTGATGGGTAGTTTAACTGGGGCGGTTGCCTCCTAAAGGGTAACGGAGGCGCCCAAAGGTTCCCTCAGCCTGGTTGGCAATCAGGTGTTGAGTGTAAGTGCACAAGGGAGCTTGACTGTGAGACCGACGGGTCGAGCAGGGACGAAAGTCGGGACTAGTGATCCGGCGGTGGCTTGTGGAAGCGCCGTCGCTCAACGGATAAAAGGTACCCCGGGGATAACAGGCTGATCTTCCCCAAGAGTCCATATCGACGGGATGGTTTGGCACCTCGATGTCGGCTCGTCGCATCCTGGGGCTGGAGTCGGTCCCAAGGGTTGGGCTGTTCGCCCATTAAAGCGGTACGCGAGCTGGGTTTAGAACGTCGTGAGACAGTTCGGTCCCTATCCGCTGTGCGCGTAGGAGTCTTGAGAAGGGCTGTCCCTAGTACGAGAGGACCGGGACGGACGAACCTCTGGTGTGCCAGTTGTTCTGCCAAGGGCATGGCTGGTTGGCTACGTTCGGGAGGGATAACCGCTGAAAGCATCTAAGCGGGAAGCCTGCTTCGAGATGAGGACTCCCACCCACTTGATGGGGTAAGGCTCCCAGTAGACGACTGGGTTGATAGGCCGGATATGGAAGCCAGGTAACTGGTGGAGTTGACCGGTACTAATAGGCCGAGGGCTTGTCCTCAGTTGCTCGCGTCCACTGTGTTGGTTCTGAAACCACGAACAGCCGTCGTAGCCGATGTGTTGCGGCTCCGGTTGTCAGTTTCATAGTGTTTCGGTGGTCATAGCGTGAGGGAAACGCCCGGTTACATTCCGAACCCGGAAGCTAAGCCTCACAGCGCCGATGGTACTGCAGGGGGGACCCTGTGGGAGAGTAGGACGCCGCCGAACAATTTTTGGGAAAACCCCCGTGCCATCCGGCACGGGGGTTTTCTGCGTTTCAGGGCATTACCCAGGTGTGGTCGGGGTCCTTTCGTCGACCCCGACCCCTCTCACATCAGAGGCGACCTGCCGTCTTGAGAGCCAGATATGCATCCGCCAGTGCTGGGGCCAGGTCGGCCGGCGTTGCGTCGACGACGGTGACACCATGGCGGCGGAGCTGTTCGGCGGTGCGGTTGCGTTCCGACTGGGACTGGGCGGCTGCTGCGGCCTCGTAGACGGACTCGGTGTTTCCGCGGGCCTTTGCCATGCCGGCGATGTGCGGATCCGCTACAGACGCCACAAGAACCGTGTGGCGCTGGGTGAGCTGAGCCAGGACCGGGAGCAGACCTTCTTCCATGGGGGCCGCGTCGAGAGTAGTGAGCAGGACGATGAGCGAACGACGCGGGGCCGTGCGGAGCGCGGTGGCGGTGAGGCCTCGGGCGTCCGTTTCCACCAGCTCGGGCTCGAGGGTGGCCATGGCGTTGACCAGGGCCGGCAGGACGTCGCCGGCCGAGCGGCCCTGGACGAGGGCGCGGATCCGGCGATCGTAGGCGAGAAAGTCGACGCGGTCGCCGGCGCGGGAGGCGAGAGCGGCCAGGAGGAGTGCCGCATCCATGGAGGCGTCGAGGCGTGGGGCGTCGCCCACGCGGCCTGCGGATGTGCGGCCGGTGTCCAGGACCAGGAGGATGTGCCGGTCGCGTTCAGGGCGCCAGGTGCGAACGGCGACCGTGGACAGGCGGGCTGTGGCGCGCCAGTCGATGGAGCGGGTGTCGTCTCCGGGGACGTACTCGCGGAGACTGTCGAATTCCGTGCCCTCGCCGCGCGTGAGCACGCTCGTACGCCCGTCGAGTTCGCGGAGTCGCGCGAGCTTCGAGGGGAGGTGCTTGCGGCTGGTGAAGGGCGGCAGGACGCGGACCGTCCAGGGCACCTTGTGGGTGCCCTGGCGGGCGAAGAGGCCGAGGGGGCCGTACGAGCGGATGGTCACCCGGTCCGCGTGGCGGTCGCCGCGGCGGGTGGGGCGTAGGCGTGTGCTGATGCGGCGGCGTTCGCCCGGGGGGACGGTCAGGCGGTGACGGGAGGCCGTCACCTCGGTGCCGCGCTGCCAACTGCTAGGTGGCCACGCGTCCCGGAGGTGGGCGCGGAGTGGTCGGCGGGACGGGTTGGTGACCGTGAGGGTGACGTCCGCCTCGTCGCCCAGGCGTGCCGAGGTGTCGCCTGAGCGGGTCAGGCCGAGGCTGCGTACGGGTGCCGCGAGGGCGAAGTCGCAGGCGCAGGCGACGGCCAGGGGGCCGTTGACGGCGAGGATGCCCGCCCAGCTGGGTTCCAGGATGCCGACGAGGAGGGAGCCGAGGGCCGCCAGGAGGGCGGCACGTCCGGTGAGGGCCATCAGCGGGGAACGGGGACGTGGGCGAGGATCGCGTTGATGACCGAGTCGGCCGTCACGCCTTCCATTTCTGCCTCTGGGCGCAGCTGGACGCGGTGGCGGAGGGTGGGGAGGGCCAAGGCCTTCACATCGTCGGGGATGACGTAGTCGCGGCCGGTCAGCCAGGCCCAGGCGCGGGAGGTCGCGAGGAGGGCGGTGGCGCCGCGCGGGGACACACCGAGGGTGAGGGACGGCGATTCACGGGTGGCTCGGCAGATGTCGACCACGTAGGCGGTGATCTCGGGGGAGACCGTCGTCTTGGCGACCGCGGCGCGGGCGGCTTCGAGGTCGGCGGGGCCGGCGACCGGGCGTACGCCGGCGGCGTCGAGGTCGCGGGGGTTGAAGCCCTGGGCGTGGCGGGTGAGGACGTCGATCTCGTCCTGGCGGGAGGGGAGCGGGATCGTCAGCTTGAGGAGGAAACGGTCCAGCTGGGCTTCAGGGAGGGGGTAGGTGCCTTCGTACTCGACCGGGTTCTGGGTCGCGGCTACCAGGAACGGCTCGGGGAGCGGGCGGGGTGTGCCATCGACGGTGACCTGGCGTTCTTCCATGGCTTCGAGCAGCGAGGACTGGGTCTTCGGGGGCGTGCGGTTGATCTCGTCGGCGAGGAGAAGGTTGGTGAAGACCGGTCCGGCTTGGAAGGAGAACTGGGCGGTGCGGGTGTCGTAGACGAGGGAGCCGGTGATGTCGCTCGGCATCAGGTCCGGGGTGAACTGGACGCGCTTGGTGTCGAGTTCCAATGCGGATGCGAGGGCGCGGACGAGCAACGTTTTGGCGACCCCAGGGACTCCTTCTAGTAGGACGTGTCCGCGGCAGAGAAGGGCGACGACGAGACCGGTCACGGCGGGGTCCTGGCCGACCACGGCCTTGGCGATCTCGGCGCGCAGGGCTTCCAGGGAGGCTCGGGCGTCGCCCGGGTCCCCGGTCCGCCCGGCGTTGTCAGTGGTCGGGTCCATCATGAACGGCGTACCTCTCTTTCGAGGGCGTCGAGTTGGTCGGCGAGTGCGATGAGGGCCTTGTCGTCGCTGGGCGGCGGGCCGAAGAGCAGGGATTGCAGAGGCTGTCCGTCGCCGTGGAGGTGCGCGGACAGCGCGGGGAGCAGGGCTTCGGGCGTGTGAGCCCGGGCGACGGGGACGCCTACGAGGGGGGCGAGGCGCGTGCGTGTGGTGGAGCGGAGAACGGCGGCCGCGCGGTCGCGTGCGTTGGCCTTGCGGTAGAGGCGGGCGCGGCCTTCGACGGTTTCGGAGGCGCGGATCGCCACGGGGAGTTTTTCGGGGACGAGCGGGCCGAGTCGGCGTGCCCGCCACAGGGCGGCGACGGCCGCGGCGATGAAGAGCTGCAGTGTGCCCCAGAGCCAGCCGGAGGGGAGCAGGTCCACGAGGGTCTTGTCGTCGCCGGTGTCGGTGGCGGAGGCGTCGGAGAGCGAGGGGAGGTACCAGACCAGATGGGGGCGGGAGCCGAGGAGTTGGAGGGCGAGCGAGGCGTTGCCCTGCTCGTCGAGGTGTTCGTTGTGGAGGATGTCGGGCGCGCCGAGGACGATGGTGTCGCCGCTCCCGGAGGGCTGCGGAACGCGGATCAGGGTGGCCAGGCGTTCGCTGCGGTAGCACTGGTCGGCTTCGAGGTGGGTGGTGGTGTAGCGGATGCCGCCGGTGTCCGCGGTGCCGGCGCGGCGGGCGGCGGGCAGGTCGCAGTCGGGGATGAGTGTCGAGTCCGGGCTGGTGACGGGGTCCGCGGTGACGCCGGGGGCGAGTCGTTCGACGGATGCGCTGCCGGCGGCGATGAGGACGGTGCGTCCGCCGGATTCGGCGGTGGTGGCGTGCAGCCGGTTCTGCTGGTCGGCGGTCAGGAGGTCGGGGACGGCGACCAGGAGGGTGGTGTCGGGGGCGACGGCGGCGCGGGCCTCGTCCAGGGTGGTGACGACGCGTGTGGAGACGCCTCGGTCGGCGAGGAGTTCGGCGACGGCGCGGCTGCCCTGGGGGTCGGCGGAGCGCGGGTCGAGGTTGCCGTGCCGGGTGTCGGAGCGGATGACGGCGATCGTCACGGCGGCCGCGAGGAGCAGTGCGACGGCGAGCGCGACGCCTCGTGTCCGGGTCCACAGCTGTCGGGCGGTGGTCGAGACGGAGGTGGTCGCGGGCGGGGCCTCGGTGGTCATTCGGCGGCCCCCTGGCTGGTGTGGTGGGGCTCGTTGTGGGCGCTGCTGCTCGGCAGGTGGGGTTTGGTGCGCTCCAGGTCCCGGTCGAGGTCGGCGATGCGCTGGTACGACTGCTGGGTGGCTGTTCGGCCGCCGTATGTCACGTCGTCGAAGTCGCGGGCGGCGGTGCGCAGGCGGTCGGTGTGGGAGGGCAAGGCGTGTCCGGCCTCGGCTGCGGCCTCGTCGGCGGTGCGGCCGGGGCGGGCGTCGAGGAGGGCGCGTTCCTCGAGGGAGCGGACGATGGCCCGCATGCGTTCCTGGACGGCCTGGTTCCAGTGGCCCTGGGCGGCGTGGGCGTCGGCGTTGGCGCGGTGGTCGGCGGCGCTGCGGGGGCGGTCGTCGAACAGGGCTGCGGAGGAGGTCGGCCGGCGGCGCGGGGTGCCGAGGCGCCACCACAGGGCGCCGAGGACGGCCAGGACGACGAGGACGACCATGACCAGGCCGACCGTTCCGCCGGGGGTGGCGGAGGAGGCGGCGTCGAACAGGCCGTCCATCCAGTCCCAGAAGGCGTTGAGGGCGCGTTCGAGGGGGTTGGGGTCATCCTCGTGGTACATGCGCTTGGACAGCTCGCGTCGGGCCGCCTCGCGGGCGGGGTCGCGTGGGATCGTGACCGGCGGCTCGTCGTCGGAGTGCGCGAGCGACAGCGCGGACAGGTCGCCGCCGGCCGCTGCGGCGGCGCGGGGCAGCGCCGACGCAGCGGTGAGGAGTTCCCCCGTCAGGTTCACCGCATCAGCTCCCGGGGGTGCCGGGGGAGGTGGGACCGTAGCCCTGGACGCCGGCGGCGCGGGCCAGTTCGAGGTCGAGGGCCTCACGGCGGATGCGCTGGTCGATGTAGAGGAGCACGGTGACGCCGGCCGAGATCGGGAACGTGATCATGGAGCCGATCACCGAGCCGATCCCGCTGACGACGAGGAACGTCCAGCCGTAGTCGCCGGTGCCGTCGAGGAACCCGCTGATGCCGTCGCCGCTGAGACCGGCGGCGAGGAACGTGAACGGGATGACGACGATCGCGGCGACGATGTTCGCGATGATCGTGGCCAGCAGCTGGATGCCGAAGACCCGCCACCAGGAGCCGCGCACGAGCTTCGCGGACCGGCTCAGGGCCTTGGTGATGCTCTGCTTCTCCAGCATCAGGGCCGGGGAGGCGAGGGAGAAGCGGATCATCAGCCACACGGCGACGACCGCGCCGGCGAGGCTGCCGAAGACGGCGAGTGCGGCGCCGCCTCCGCCACCGCCCGCGAGGGTCACGAGGATGCCGGGGAGCGCTCCGGCGAGGGCGACGCCGACGGCGATGACGAGCAGCAGGAAGATCAGGCCGAACAGCTTGGCGACCTGCGGGCGGGCGTCGCGCCAGGCCTCACCGGTGGTCACCGGCTTGCCGAGCACGGCGCGGCTGGTGACGGTCGTCAGCAGGGCGGTCGCGGCGACGGTGCCGATCAGGGAGATGACGAAGAGGACACCGGAGCTGAGCATGGCGTCGCCCATGGCCTCGGTCAGTTCGTCGAGGGTGGCGCTCGGGTCGCCGAGCGCGTCGGTGTCGGCGTAGTCCTGCAGGAACAGGCCCTGGAGCAGGATGACGACGATCTCGATGACGACCGCGACGGTCAGCGAGATGCCGAGGACCGTGCGCCAGTAGGTACGCATGGTGGAGACGGCACCGTCGAGGATCTCGCCCACGCCGAGCGGGCGGAGCGGGATCACGCCGGGCTTGGCGGCGGGCGGGGGGCCGCCCCAGGGGGTTCCCCAGCCGCCGTAGCCGCCGGGGCCGGGCCCGCCCTGCCAGTTGCCGTGGGGGCCGGAGGGGCCTCCGGGAGGCGGGGTGCCCCAGCCCGGGCCGGGCGGCGGAGGCGGTGGGGTCTGGCCGGGGGCCTGGGCGCCCGTGGGCGCGGACCACTGGGCGGGTGGCGGCTGCTCCTTGGACCACTGCGCGCCGGGGCTCTGTGGGTGCGTGCCCGGCTGGGCGGGCTGCTCGGGGGCGGGCCGGTCGGCCGGCTCGTCGGGGCCGGGCTTGCCGGGCTCGTGCCCGTCGGACGGGGAGGATCCGGGCGAGGCCCAGCCCGGAGTGTCGTTCATCGTCGCTCCTTCACGGTGCCCGTCCGCGGTCGCGGTGGCAGGTTGGCAGACATCGTGCCACGGGGCGGTGGACGGGGGACCGGCCGCGGTGGGGGCTGTGCACCTTCAATTGTCCGACGGAATGCGGGCAGACTGACTGCATGGCTGATCAGCAGGCGCAATCCGTCGAGGACAAGCGGCCGACCGGGCTACCGGTGCTCCGGTGGGAAGAGCCACCGGAAGGTCCGGTGCTGGTGCTTCTGGACCAGACCCGGCTGCCGAGCGAGGAAGTCGAACTGGTCTGCACGGACGCATCCGCGCTGGTGGAGGCGATCCGTTCGCTCGCCGTGCGCGGGGCGCCCGTGCTGGGGATCGCGGGGGCGTACGGGGTCGCGCTCGCCGCCGCGCGAGGGTTCGACGTGGACGAGGCGGCGGTCGCGCTGGCCGGTGCCCGGCCGACCGCGGTGAATCTCTCCGTGGGGGTGCGCCGGGCACAGGAGGCGTACCACGCGGCGCTGGCCCGGGGCGGGGATGCCGGGGAGGCCGCCGCGGCGGCGCTGGCGGCGGCGCGGCGGCTGCACCGGGAGGACGCCGAGGCCAGTGTCCGGATGGCCGAGCACGGTCTGGCGCTGCTGGACGAGCTGCTGCCCGGCGGGGGGCACCGGATCCTCACCCACTGCAACACCGGGTCGCTGGTGTCGGGCGGGGAGGGGACGGCGTTCGCGGTGGCCCTCGCGGCGCATCGGCAGGGGCGGCTGCGGCGCCTGTGGGTGGACGAGACCCGGCCGTTGCTGCAGGGGGCGCGGCTGACGGCGTACGAGGCGGCGCGCAGCGGGATGGCGTACACGCTGCTCACCGACAACGCGGCGGGGTCGCTGTTCGCGTCGGGGGACGTGGACGCGGTGCTGATCGGCGCCGACCGGATCGCGGCGGACGGGTCGGTGGCGAACAAGGTGGGGAGCTATCCGCTGGCGGTGCTCGCGCGGTACCACCATGTGCCGTTCATAGTGGTGGCGCCGGTGACGACGGTGGATCTGGGCACCGCGGACGGGGCGGCCATCGAGGTCGAGCAGCGCCCCGGGTACGAGGTGACGGAGGTGATGGCGCCGCAGGCGCAGGTGGCGGGGCCGGGCGGTGGGATGCCGGTCGCTCCCTTGGGGACGCAGGCGTACAACCCGGCGTTCGACGTGACTCCGCCCGAGTTGGTGACGGCGATCGTCACCGAGGCGGGAGCCGTGTCCCCGGTGACGGCCGAGGGGCTGGCCGAGCTGTGCGGGAAGGGCCGGGCCTGATCGACGTGACCGACGTGAGCGGCACCCTCGACCGCGGCGACGTGCGGGGGAGGGGCCGTGACCGGGAGGTCGTCCGAGCCCGGCCTTCGCTTCGAAGCCGCGGGACGGCTTGGACCAACGGCCCGGACGGAGACCTCGCGCCGGGTGGACAAGTCTCGTAGGCGTGTCCGCCCGCCGGATGCGCGACATCCTTGGCTGACATCGAACGCTGATGGACGCGGGCAGACAGTGATGGCCTCGTACGACTATCGTCACTGGCCAGTGACGCTGCTCACCTGGATCTTCGCCACCGTTATGAGAATGGGATGATGTCGTTTATGAAGGGACGAGTCCTTGTCGTCGACGACGACAGCGCACTGGCCGAGATGCTCGGCATCGTGCTGCGTGGTGAAGGTTTTGAGCCGTCTTTCGTAGCTGACGGCGACAAGGCGCTGGCCGCTTTCCGGGAGACCAAGCCCGATCTGGTGCTGCTGGACCTGATGCTGCCCGGACGGGACGGCATCGAGGTGTGCCGGCTGATCAGGGCGGAGTCCGGGGTGCCGATCGTGATGCTCACGGCGAAGAGCGACACCGTCGATGTCGTCGTGGGCCTCGAGTCGGGTGCCGACGACTACATCGTGAAGCCGTTCAAGCCCAAGGAACTGGTGGCTCGTATCCGGGCGCGGCTCAGGAGGTCGGAGGAGCCGGCGCCGGAGCAGCTCGCCATCGGTGACCTCGTGATCGACGTGGCCGGTCACTCCGTGAAGCGGGACGGGCAGTCGATCGCGCTGACGCCGCTGGAGTTCGACCTGCTGGTGGCGCTCGCGCGCAAGCCGTGGCAGGTGTTCACCCGTGAGGTCCTGCTGGAGCAGGTGTGGGGTTACCGGCACGCGGCGGACACCCGGCTGGTCAACGTCCATGTGCAGCGGCTGCGCTCCAAGGTCGAGAAGGACCCGGAGCGGCCGGAGATCGTGGTGACCGTCCGTGGTGTCGGTTACAAGGCGGGGCCGAGCTGACGTGACCGGAGACAGTGCCGCTTCGGCGCCCGGCCGGTCCGGGGCCCGCGCGGGGCGGCCTGTCGGCCGGAAGGCGGCGGGCTCCCGCTGGGCAAGGTTTCTGGAGGGCGGACTGCTGCAGGGCGGAGTCCAGGGCAGCCCGATCCTCCGGCTGTTCATGCGCTGGATACGCCGTCCGCTGCTGCCGGTGATGCGGCTGTGGCGGCGCAACATCCAGCTGAAGGTCGTCGTCACGACGCTGCTGATGTCGCTGGGCGTGGTGTTGCTGCTGGGCTTCGTCGTCATCGGGCAGGTGCGCAACGGGCTGCTGGACGCCAAGGTGAACGCGTCGCAGAGCCAGGCCACCGGCGGGTTCGCCGCGGCCAAGCAGCGCGCCGAGGAGGCGGCGAGCGGCGCCACCGGCGAGGTGGCCGTGGTGGACGGACGGTCCTCGCAGAACGTCATCCAGTGGATGAGTGATCTCGTCTCGTCCCTCTCCAGCGGCGGTCAGGGCGCCTTCGACGTGGTGACGCTGCCCGCCGGGGACGGCACCGAGGGCGGGCGCGCCTCGCGTGCCTCCGGTGGGGTCAAGGCCACCGAGAGCGTGCCGGAGGACCTGCGTGAGCAGGTCGCCAGTGGTGCCGGGGCCTTTCAGAGCTACACCCGCGTCGTCTACGGGCCGGGCAAGGACTCGCAGCCCGCGCTGATCATCGGCAAGCGGGTCAACGACCCGAACGGCGACCCGTACCAGCTGTACTACCTCTTCCCGCTGACGCAGGAGGAGGAGTCGCTGAGGCTGGTCAAGGGGACGCTCGCGACGGCGGGGCTGTTCGTCGTCGTGCTGCTCGGGGCGATCGCCTGGCTCGTGGTGCGCCAGGTCGTCACGCCCGTGCGGATGGCCGCCGGGATCGCCGAGCGGCTGTCGGCGGGGCGGCTCCAGGAGAGGATGAAGGTCACCGGCGAGGACGACATCGCGCGGCTCGGCGAGGCCTTCAACAAGATGGCGCAGAACCTTCAGCTGAAGATCCAGCAGCTCGAGGACCTGTCGCGGATGCAGCGGCGGTTCGTGTCCGACGTGTCGCACGAGCTGCGTACGCCGCTGACGACCGTGCGGATGGCCGCCGACGTCATCCACGAGGCGCGGGAGGACTTCGACCCGGTCACCGCGCGGTCGGCGGAACTGCTCGCCGACCAGCTGGACCGGTTCGAGTCGCTGCTGGCGGACCTGCTGGAGATCAGCCGTTTCGACGCGGGCGCGGCGGCGCTGGAGGCCGAGCCGATAGACCTCAGGGAGGTCGTCCGGCGGGTCGTCGACGGCGCCGAGCCGCTGGCCGAGCGCAAGGGCACCCGGATCCGGATCGTGGGCGATCAGCAGCCCGTCGTCGCCGAGGCGGACGCCCGGCGGGTGGAGCGGGTGCTGCGCAATCTCGTCGTCAACGCCGTGGAGCACGGCGAGGGCAAGGACGTCGTGGTCAAGCTGGCCGCGGCCGGCGGGGCGGTCGCGGTGGCGGTGCGGGACTACGGCGTCGGGCTCAAGCCCGGCGAGGCGACCCGGGTCTTCAGCCGGTTCTGGCGCGCCGACCCGGCACGGGCGCGGACGACGGGCGGTACGGGTCTGGGGCTGTCCATCGCCCTGGAGGACGCCCGGCTGCACGGCGGCTGGCTGCAGGCCTGGGGTGAGCCGGGCGGCGGCTCGCAGTTCCGGCTGACGCTGCCGCGGACCGCGGACGAGCCGCTGCGGGGCTCGCCGATACCGCTGGAGCCGAAGGACTCGCGGCGCAGCCGTGAGCTCAACGACGCCGGTGTGCCGCGCGGCGGCGAGAAGAGCGCCACCGTGCCCGCGCAGACCTCGGTCGGCGGGCCGGTGCGGCCGCTCGACTCGATGGCCCCGCGGATGGCCTCCGTGGCTCCGACCGCCGATCCGACGGCACTGCCGGGCAACGGCGCGCGCGTGGTGCCCCGGCCCGCGGGAGGGGCGCGCCGGCCGGAGGAGCCGGCGTCGGGTCCGGTCTCGGGGCAGCCGTCGGACGCGGAGCCCGATGAGTCGAACGAGCAAGGGGAGGCATTTCGTGGGCGCTGACCGCGAGGGGGGCGCTCGGCGCAGACCGGCGCGCGCGGTGGCGTACCTCGCCTGTGGGGTCGTACTGCTGGCGGGGTGTGCGTCGATGCCCGACCACGGGGATCTGCGGGGGGTGGAGTCCACGCCGCGGCAGGACGCGCAGGTGCGGGTGTTCGCCGTGCCGCCGTCGGACGACGCCTTGCCGCCGCAGATCGTCCAGGGCTTTCTCGAGGCGCTGACCAGCGACGACCCCAACTACGAGACGGCGCAGCAGTATCTGACGGAGGCGGCCGACGACGCGTGGCACGCGCAGCGGTCCATCACGGTGCTCGCCAACGCGCCGAACATCGAGGTCGATTGGGCGACCAACAAGGAGAACAGCGACACCTTCTCGTTCCTGCTGACCGGCAAGAAGGTCGCCACTGTGGACGCGCAGCAGTCGTACTCGCCCGCGAGCGGGGAGTACAGCCAGCAGATCCTCCTCAAGAGGGAGAAGAAGAACGGGCAGTGGCGTATCGACCGGCTGCCGCAGGGAGTCGTGCTCGGCCAGTCGGACTTCCAGCGGAACTACATGTCCGTCAACAAGTACTACCTCGCGAACAATGCCCAGACCGACACGTCCGCGCAGCTGGCGGCGGTCGCCGACCCCGTCTATGTGCGCCAGCGGGTGGATCCGACGACGCAGGTGGTGCGTTCGCTGCTCAACGGGCCCACGCGGTGGCTCGATCTGGGAGTCCGGTCGAGTTTTCCCTCCGGTACGCGGCTGAAGAAGGGCGCGACCGACCTGACGCCCGATGAGAGCAACAAACTGACCGTGCCGTTGAACGAGAAGGCCGCCCGGGTGGGGCTGGCCAAGTGCAACGAGATGGCGGCCCAACTGCTGTACACCCTGCAGGACCTCACGCCCACGGTGGACGAGATCGAGTTGCGGGCGGGCGGTGCGGAGCTGTGCACGCTCGACGCCGACGGGGCAACCGCGGTGGCCACCCGGGGCCCGGAGCGCAGTCCCGAGTTCCTGTACTTCCTCGACGGCGACCACCGCGCGGTGCGGATCCGCAGCGGCAGCAAGACCGCCGGGGCCGAGCCCGTTCCGGGTCCGCTGGGCGAGGGCGCGAAGGCGTTCCGCTCGGTGGCGGTGTCGCGGGACGAGCGCAGCGCGGCCGGAGTCGGCCTGGACGGCACGGAGTTGTACGTCGCGCGGATGGAGCCGGGCGCGCCGCTCGGCGAGCCGGTACTGAGGAGCGCGGGCAAGACCGAGGACGACCGGCTGACCACGCCCAGCTGGGACGGCCGGGGCGACCTGTGGATCGCCGACCGTGACCCCGCCGCGCCGCGGCTGCTGCTGCTCCAGGAGGGCAAGGGGGAGCCGCTGGAGGTCGGGACGCCCGGGCTGGAAGGGCGCGTGAAGTCGGTGCGGGTGGCCGCCGACGGGGTGCGGATCGCGCTGGTCGTGGAGAAGGACGGCGCGCAGTCCCTGCTCGTGGGCCGGATCGACCTGGACGAGAAGGTCGGCGAGCGCTCGGGGGTGACGGTGCGTGAGCTGCGCAATGCCGCGCCGGAGTTGGAGGAGGTCACCACCATGTCGTGGAGTGGTGACGGCCGGCTCGTGGTGGTCGGGCGCGCGAAGGGAGGCGTGCTGCAGATGCGGTACGCCCAGGTCGACGGCTCCACGCCGAAGGGGCCCGCGCCGGACGCGCTGACCGGGGTGAAGGAGATCGCCGCGTCCGAGGACGAGCGGCTGCCGCTGGTGGCGTACTCGGACGACGGGATCGTGCGGCTGCCGTCGGGCGAGCAGTGGCAGACCGTCGTCAAGGAAGGATCGGCGCCGGTCTATCCGGGGTGAGACGGGGTCCGTCCCGGGTTCGATCTCAGACGGCCGTTCTCGTGCGGGGTGACCCGGCGGGGGCGGCCGTTCCGCTGGGCGGGCCCGGAGTTTTCCCCAGGGGGGTTTTCCACAGGGGTGGCCGGCTTCTGCGGGCGTTGGCAGAGTGGTGCGCATGCGGGGGTGGTGGCAGGACCTCACCGAGCTGGTGCTGCCGGCCGAGTGCGGAGGCTGCGGCAGGCCTCGTACGGTGCTCTGCCCGGAGTGCCGAGCGGCTCTGAGCGGGGCCGCGCCGTGCCGGGTGCGGCCGGTGCCGGAGCCGCCGGGTCTGCCGGCCGTGCACGCGGCGGCCCGGTACGGGGACGAGGTGCGGGCCGTGCTGCTGGCCCACAAGGAGAGAGGTGCCCTCGCTCTCGCCGGTCCGCTCGGCGCGGCTCTGGCGGGAGCCGTGCGGGCGGGACTGAGGGAGGCGTGGGGGAGTGACGGGGGTGTGTCGGCCGATGGGGTGAGAAGGGGGGAGCCGTGCGGCCCGGTGCTGCTCGTCCCAGTGCCGTCGGGGCGCCGGGCGGTGCGGGCGCGCGGGCATGATCCGGCGCGGCGGATCGCGCTCGCGGCGGCGGGGGAGCTGCGGCGGACCGGGACGCAGGCCCGGGTGCTGGCGGTGCTGCGGCAGCGGCGGGCGGTCGCCGACCAGTCGGGGCTCAACTCCCGGGAGCGGCTGGACAACCTGGCGGGCGCACTGGGCCTGGTGCCGGGCGGGGCCGGGCTGCTGCGGGAGGGGCCGGTGGTCCTCGTCGACGACCTGATGACGACGGGCGCGTCCCTGACGGAGGCGGCGCGCGCGGTGCGGGCGGCCTCGGTGGCCGGATCCGGCGGACATGGGGGGCCGCTGGATGTGGCACACGAAGAAGAGGCATCGGTTGTGTACGGGAGAGGAACTCGGGAAAGGACTGGGGCACGGACGGCTGGAGCAAAGGAAGGGAGTGCGGGCCGGAAGCGGGTCGGCCCCGGAATGACGGGGCTGAACAGAGCCGGGGAAGTGACCTGCGCGGCGGTGATCGCGGCAACGCCGGATTCTTTCGAAATAAACCGGAACTGACTGCGAACTTGCATCGTTGCAGCTAGTGAGAGGCTCAATTCACCTGAACGGAGGTACGCCGCGGTAGAGGGTGACGACATCCGTCCAGGCGAGATATGTTCGGTTGTGAGGGAAAGCCGCAGGCCACACCTCTCATATCCGAATGCCGTGCCGCGTGATTTTGAATCACCAGGCCGGCCGGGGTGCAGATCTCGCCCATGGGGGAGGAGGAGGTGGACGTCACCGAGTCCGAGGTTCCGGGGCTCACCGGGACCTGGTGCACAAGGGAGATGCTCCGCCATTGATGCGGAGCGATCCGGGAACGGAGTTCTGCGTGGACATCGTCGTCAAGGGCCGCAAGACCGAGGTGCCCGAGCGGTTCCGCAAGCACGTGGCCGAGAAGCTGAAGCTGGAGAAGATCCAGAAGCTCGATGCCAAGGTGATCAGCCTCGACGTCGAGGTGTCCAAGGAGCCCAACCCCCGACAGGCCGACCGTTGCGACCGAGTGGAGATCACGCTCCGCTCCCGCGGTCCGGTGATCAGGGCGGAGGCGGCGGCCAACGATCCGTACGCGGCACTCGACCTGGCAGCGGAGAAGCTGGAAGCCCGGCTCCGCAGGCAGCACGACAAGCGGCACACACGCCGCGGGGTCCGTCGGCTCACCGCAGCCGAGGTACCCAACCACGTACCGGGCGCGGCGACGCTCAACGGCAATGGCGGCGGCCTTGCGGCGGACGAGCCGGAAGGGGTGCCGACCAAGAAGATCGGCTCGCTCGAGGTGCAGGGCGAGGGCCCTCTCGTCGTCCGAGAGAAGACGCACGTAGCCGCCCCGATGACCCTCGACCAGGCTCTCAACGAGATGGAGCTGGTCGGGCACGACTTCTACCTCTTCGTCGACTCCGAGACCAAGGAACCGAGTGTCGTCTACCGGCGGCACGCATACGACTACGGCGTGATCCATCTCCGGACGGACACGATGATCACCGAGCCGCCCTCACCCGAGGCGGGCGGTTCACTGGGCGGCTGACCATTCCGGACGACAGCTGATCCCGGTGCCCCTGGAGCGCGCGTGCGCCCCCAGGGGCACCGGTGTGCGCCCACTTCGCCCACCGCTTCGTCACCGCGGTGTCGTCCGGGCATGAAATCATGGCCGTACGGCCCAACGGGTGGGCCGTTGCCTTGGGTTGGCGATGGCACAGGACCACGGGCCTAAGCCTTCAGGGGGAGGAACGATGGCGGACAGCTTCGGACCGATGCAGGCCGAGAACGCCGGCGACGGCGCGGACGGCATGGGGCCGGGAGCGCGGCCGGGAGCGGGGCCGGACGTGGGCTCTTCACGTCAGGAGCCGATCCGTGTCCTGGTCGTGGACGACCACGCCCTCTTCCGTCGGGGCCTGGAGATCGTGCTCGCGGCCGAGGAGGACATCCAGGTCGTCGGCGAGGCGGGAGACGGGGCCGAGGCGGTCGAGAAGGCCGCCGACCTGCTGCCCGACATCATCCTGATGGACGTACGGATGCCCAAGCGGGGCGGCATCGAGGCGTGCACCTCCATCAAGGAGGTGGCCCCCAGCGCCAAGATCATCATGTTGACGATCAGCGACGAGGAAGCCGACCTCTACGACGCCATCAAGGCGGGCGCCACCGGATACCTCCTCAAGGAGATCTCGACCGACGAGGTGGCCACCGCCATTCGCGCGGTGGCCGACGGGCAGTCGCAGATCAGCCCGTCCATGGCGTCGAAGCTGCTCACCGAGTTCAAGTCGATGATCCAGCGGACGGACGAGCGCCGGCTGGTGCCCGCGCCGAGGCTCACCGACCGGGAACTGGAAGTGCTCAAGCTCGTGGCCACCGGCATGAACAACCGGGACATCGCCAAGGAGCTGTTCATCTCCGAGAACACCGTGAAGAACCACGTGCGCAACATCCTGGAGAAGCTTCAGCTGCACTCCAGGATGGAGGCCGTCGTCTACGCGATGCGGGAGAAGATCCTCGAGATCCGGTGAGCGCGGTCAGTCCAGGGCCCGGGCGAGTTCCCTGGTGAGAGGGTCGCGCACGTCCGGGGCGTCCACCCGTTCCACCCGTACGTTCGTGCAGTCCACCCATGTCGCCGCTTCCAGCAGGGCCCGCGCCACGGCCGGGACCGCCTTCGGGCCGTCGAGGGTGACCTGCTTGGCTACCAGGGTGCGGCCCTCGCGGGCCGGGTCGACACGGCCGACCAGCCGGCCGCCGGCCAGCACCGGCATCGCGAAATAGCCGTGCACCCGCTTCGGCTTCGGGACATAGGCCTCCAGGCGGTGAGAGAAGCCGAAGATCCGCTCCGTCCGGGCGCGCTCCCAGATCAGGGAGTCGAACGGGGACAGCAGGGTCGTGCGGTGGCGGCCGCGCGGGGGCGTCTCCAGCGCCGCCGGATCCGCCCAGGCCGGCTTGGCCCAGCCCTCGACCGTGACCGGGACCAGGCCGGAGTCGGCGAGCACCGCGTCGACCTGGTCGCCCCTGAGCCGGTGGTAATCGGCGATGTCCGCGCGGGTGCCGACGCCCAGGGCCTCGCCGGCGAGTCGGACGAGGCGGCGCAGGCACTCCCGGTCGTCCAGGTCGTCGTGCAGGAGGGCCGGCGGGATCGCTCGTTCGGCGAGGTCGTAGACCCGCTTCCAGCCGCGGCGCTCCACACAGACCACCTCGCCGTACATCAGCGCGCGCTCCACGGCCACCTTCGTGCCGGACCAGTCCCACCACTCGCTGGTCTTCTTCGCGCCGCCCAACTCCGTGGCGGTGAGCGGGCCGTCCGCGCGGAGCTGCTTGATCACCTGGTCGTAGGTGCCGTCCGGGAGCGTGTGGTTCCAGTGCGGGCGGTCGCGGTAGGCGCGGCGGCGGAAGGCGAAGTGGGGCCACTCCTCGATGGGGAGGATGCAGGCGGCGTGGGACCAGTACTCGAAGGCGTGCGGCTGTGCCGTGCCCCCGGGGTGCCAGTAGGCGCTCTCCACCGTCTTGCGGCCCACGGCGCCGAGGCGGGCGTAGGGGACCAGCTCGTGGGAGCGGGCGAGGACCGAGATCGTGTCGAGCTGCACCGCGCCGAGGTGACGGAGGACGCCGCGGACACCGGCGCGGCGGTCGGGGGAGCCGAGGAGGCCCTGGGCCCGCAGGGCGATACGGCGGGCCTCGTCGGCGGAGAGGGTGGTGGAGGGGCGCGGGGTCGTCATGCCCTCGAACGATAGGCGGTGGCACTGACAGCGGGGGCTGAGCTGCGGATTCCTCAGGAACTGCGCGGAGGGGCCGGGAGATAGGGGGCCGTCGAGGGCAGCGAGAGGTCGGAGGGGAGCAGGGAGCCCACCCAGCAGTCGCGGCGGACGCCGTTGTTGTTGAGGGCCGCGCGGAGGGTGCCTTCGAGGGTGAATCCGGCTCGTCGGGCCACCGCGCGGGAGGCCGAGTTGCCGACCTCCGCGCGCCATTCGAGGCGGTCGACGGGGATGCGGGTGAAGGCCCAGTGGGAGACGGCCACGGTGGCCTCGGTGATGTAGCCGTTGCCGCGGTGGCGGTCGACCGCCCAGAACCCCAGTTCGGCCGTGCCCAAGGAGCGCATGGTGACACCGAGCATGCCGACGAGGTCCCCGTCGGGGAGGAAGGCGCCGAAGGTGAACATCGAGGAGGTCGCCCAGCCGTCGGGGACCTGCTGCTCGACGAAGGCCTGGGCGTGCTCGGGGAGGTAGGGGGAGGGGATCGTGGTCCAGCGCTGGATGTCGGGGTCCTGACAGGCCGCGTACACCGCGTCCGTGTCGTCCGGGCCGACCGTGCGCAGCAGCAGGCGGGCGGTGGGGATCGTGACGGGGTCCATCGGCCGATTCTGCTCCATCCGTGCTTCCCGGCAGGAGGGGGCCGCCCTATGGAGAAGGCCGCCCTATGGGTGAGCGGGCGATCACGAATCGTGCAATTCGTCTGCGGGGCGCGGCACCATCCGCGACGCGCGGACGTTGTCCCTTGTGAAGGCCGTCGTCGCGGCAGGCCTCCCGGCGCGGCCGGGTCCTCGCATACGATGGCCGTTGCTCAGTAGTCAGAAGGAAAACCGACCGTCCCAGGCCCGACCGGCAAGGAGACCAACCCCCGTGTCCGTCCTCTCGAAGATCATGCGTGCAGGCGAAGGCAAGATCCTGCGCAAGCTGCACCGCATCGCGGACCAGGTCAACTCCATCGAAGAGGACTTCGTCGACCTCTCCGACGCCGAGCTGCGCGCCCTCACTGACGAGTACAAGCAGCGGTACGCCGACGGCGAGAGCCTGGACGACCTGCTCCCCGAGGCCTTCGCCACCGTCCGGGAGGCCGCCAAGCGCGTCCTCGGCCAGCGGCACTACGACGTGCAGATCATGGGCGGTGCCGCCCTGCACCTCGGCTACGTCGCCGAGATGAAGACCGGTGAGGGCAAGACCCTCGTCGGCACGCTCCCGGCCTACCTGAACGCCCTCTCCGGGAAGGGCGTCCACCTGATCACGGTGAACGACTACCTGGCCGAGCGCGACTCGGAGTTGATGGGCCGCGTCCACAAGTTCCTGGGCCTGAGCGTCGGCTGCATCCTCGCCAACATGACGCCGGCTCAGCGTCGCGAGCAGTACGCCTGCGACATCACCTACGGCACGAACAACGAGTTCGGCTTCGACTACCTCCGCGACAACATGGCTTGGTCGAAGGACGAGCTCGTCCAGCGAGGCCACAACTTCGCCATCGTCGACGAGGTCGACTCCATCCTGGTCGACGAGGCCCGTACGCCGCTGATCATCTCCGGCCCGGCGGACCAGGCCACCAAGTGGTACGGCGACTTCGCCAAGCTGGTCACCCGCCTCAAGCGCGGCGAGGCCGGCCAGCCCCTCAAGGGCATCGAGGAGACCGGCGACTACGACGTCGACGAGAAGAAGCGCACGGTCGCCATCCACGAGTCCGGCGTCAGCAAGGTCGAGGACTGGCTGGGCATCGACAACCTGTACGAGTCGGTGAACACGCCGCTCGTCGGTTACCTGAACAACGCCATCAAGGCCAAGGAACTGTTCAAGAAGGACAAGGACTACGTCGTCATCGACGGCGAAGTCATGATTGTCGACGAGCACACCGGCCGTATCCTCGCCGGCCGCCGTTACAACGAGGGCATGCACCAGGCGATCGAGGCGAAGGAAGGGGTGCCGATCAAGGACGAGAACCAGACGCTCGCCACGATCACCCTCCAGAACTTCTTCCGCCTCTACAAGCGCCGCGACCACAACGGCAAGGAGATCCCCGGCCTCTCCGGCATGACCGGTACGGCCATGACCGAGGCCGCGGAGTTCCACCAGATCTACAAGCTCGGCGTCGTCCCGATCCCGACGAACAAGCCGATGATCCGCAAGGACCAGTCGGACCTGATCTACCGCACCGAGGTCGCGAAGTTCGAGGCGGTCGTCGACGACATCGTCGAGAAGCACGAGAAGGGCCAGCCGATCCTCGTCGGTACGACGTCGGTCGAGAAGTCCGAGTACCTGTCGCAGCAGCTGTCCAAGCGCGGGGTCCAGCACGAGGTGCTCAACGCCAAGCAGCACGACCGCGAGGCGATCATCGTCGCCCAGGCCGGCCGCAAGGGCGCCGTGACCGTGGCGACCAACATGGCCGGCCGTGGTACGGACATCAAGCTCGGCGGCAACCCCGAGGACCTCGCCGAGGCGGAGCTGCGCCAGCGCGGCCTCGACCCCGAGGAGCACATCGAGGAGTGGGCCGCGGCCCTGCCCGCCGCCCTGGAGCGCGCCGAGCACGCGGTCAAGGCCGAGAAGGAAGAGGTCGAGGCGCTCGGCGGCCTCTACGTCCTGGGCACCGAGCGGCACGAGTCGCGCCGTATCGACAACCAGCTGCGCGGTCGTTCCGGCCGTCAGGGCGACCCGGGCGAGTCCCGCTTCTACCTGTCGCTCGGCGACGACCTGATGCGGCTGTTCAAGGCCCAGATGGTCGAGCGCGTGATGTCCATGGCGAACGTGCCGGACGACGTGCCGATCGAGAACAAGATGGTCACCCGCGCGATCGCGTCCGCCCAGTCGCAGGTCGAGCAGCAGAACTTCGAGACCCGTAAGAACGTCCTGAAGTACGACGAGGTCCTGAACCGGCAGCGCGAGGTCATCTACGGCGAGCGCCGCCGTGTCCTGGAGGGCGAGGACCTGCACGAGCAGATCCAGCACTTCATGAACGACACGATCGACGCGTACGTCGCCGCGGAGACCGCCGAGGGCTTCGCCGAGGAGTGGGACCTGGACCGGCTGTGGGGCGCTTTCAAGCAGCTCTACCCGGTCAAGGTCACCATCGAGGAGCTGGAGGAGGCGGCCGGTGACCGCGCGGGCCTGACCGCCGAGTTCATCGCCGAGTCCATCAAGGACGACATCCTCGAGCAGTACGAGGCGCGTGAGGCGCAGCTCGGCTCCGAGATCATGCGTGAGCTGGAGCGCCGGGTCGTGCTGTCGGTCCTCGACCGCAAGTGGCGCGAGCACCTCTACGAGATGGACTACCTCCAGGAGGGCATCGGCCTGCGCGCGATGGCGCAGAAGGACCCGTTGGTCGAGTACCAGCGCGAGGGCTTCGACATGTTCACCGCGATGATGGAGGGCATCAAGGAGGAGTCCGTCGGCTACCTGTTCAACCTGGAGGTCCAGGTCGAGCAGCAGGTCGAGGAGGTCCCGGTCGAGGACGCCAAGCCGGTGGCCGACCTGGAGAAGCAGGACGTGGTGCCTGCGCAGACGGGTGCGCGCCCCGAGATCCGCGCCAAGGGCCTGGAGGCCCCGCAGCGGCGGAACCTGCACTTCACCGCGCCGACCGTGGACGGCGAGGGCGGCACCATCGAGGGCGACTTCGCCGAGGACGAGCCGGTGCGCTCCTCCGCCGACGGCCTCACCCGCGCGGAGCGGCGCAAGCAGGCCAAGGGCGGGCGGCGCCGCAAGAAGTGACGGCGCCGTAGCGTCGTCGTAGGGCCGAAGGGCCGGGTCACCCACGGGTGCCCGGCCCTTCGGCATGCCGGTCAGTCGTCGTCCGCGCGGGGGCGGCGGGGGCCGTCCAGTTCCACGGCCGTGCAGCGCCAGCGGCGGTCCCGGCCCAGTTCCAGGCGGAAGGCCATGGCACGCAGGCGGTCGCCGGTGCGGATGCGGGCGAAGGCCTCGAAGGCGCCTGGACGGGGCTCGTAGTAGCCGATGTCGCGGAGCACGGGGCGGGGGCCGGGGGAGCGCAGGGGGCCGGTCTCGGCGAGCCGGGTGAGGTCGTCGTAGGCGTGTCCGAGCGTGTACCCGAGCATCGAGTGGACGGGGCGCCGGCCGCTGAGGACGAGCAGTAGACGTTCGGCGAAGAGGTCGGTGGGGCGGGGCTGCGGGACCGGGCGGCGCGGGGTCTGCGGGGGGACCCTGAGGGGCGCGTGCGGCGTGTGCGGTGCGGCTGTGCGGAGGCCGTCCGCGGGGTGCGCGTGAGGCACTGGCGGAAGGGTGCCGGGCGGCGCAGTGCGGGGCGTCTGGGGGCGGATGCCGGGCGCCACCGTAAGGGGCGCCGCCGTACGTGCCGGTGCGCCGGCGTCGGCAGGGTCCGGGCGCCAGGCGCGGGGTGGGGTGGCGCCGGGGCGGCGGGTGTCCCGGCGGGAGTCGCGGCGGTTCGGAGGACGGGTGCCGGGGCGGTCGGCGGGGGTGTGCTGGGCCCTGGTCATGACCTTGTTCATGGGATCCCCGTTTCGCTGGGCCCGGAGATACCGGGCGGTAACTTGCTGGTGGTGATCTTGTACGGGGCGGCGGACCCGGCGGCAAGGACTCCGCAAGTCGGGGTCGGGGTCCGGGAACGTTCACTTATCTGGGTGATCTCAAGGGGGAAAGGCCTGGTGGGCGAGGTGCGGCGGGTGAATTCGCGGGCCTCGGGTGGACGGCTTCCAAGGCCCGGGCAGAGACCCGAAAGGGGACGCCCGCACGTATCCTGAAGGCCCTTCGAAGCCTTGCGGGGCCCTCCGACCACGAAAGAGGCGGCCAGCCATGCGCGTCTACGTCCCCCTGACCCTCCCTGGTCTCGCCGAGGCGTACAAGACGGGAGAGCTCGGGGCGGGACCGCTCCTCGCCTACGCCGTCACGCCCGCGCTGCGCGAGTGGTACCTGTCCGACGACATCGAGGAACTGGAGTACGCGGCGCTCGGCCGGGCCGCGCTCGCCTCGCTGCGGCGGCTCGCGGAGGATGCCGCGGCGCCGCGCCGACGGGTGGTCGTCGCCGTCGACGTACCGGACGGCGCGGCCGCAGCCGACCCCGACCGGGGCCTCGACCCGGCGGCACTCGGCGAGGTGCGGGTGGCCGGCGCGGTGCCGCTGGCCAAGGCGGCCTCCGTGCACGTCGACGCGGAGGACGCGGAGGCGGACGTGGCCGCGGCCGTGCAGGCGCTAGGGGCGGCGGACGGCGGGGACGACGACGCGCAGTTCGTGGTGGACGGGGCCGATGACCACGAGCTGCTGTGGTTCGCGACGCAGGAGATCCCGAACCTGGTCGCGCAGGGCGACTGAGACCCGTATCCACCTGGGCTTCTCTTGATTGTCAGTGCCGGCGGGTACGGTTTTCGGCATGGGGAAGCTGGAAGCCGCGCACATCGTGTGGGACTGGAACGGCACGCTGTTCCACGACAATGACGCGATCATCGGGGCGACGAACGCGGCGTTCGCCGAGCTGGGACTGAAGCCGATCACGCTGGAGCAGTACCGGGCGCTGTACTGCGTGCCGGTGCCGAAGTTCTACGAGCGGCTGATGGGGCGGCTGCCGACGGACGCGGAGTGGGAGGTCATGGACGGGACCTTCCACCGGTACTACGCCGAGCACCGGGTGCGGTGCGGGCTCACCGAGGGCGCGGTGGAGCTGCTGGCGGGGTGGCGGTCGGCGGGGCGGAGCCAGTCGATCCTCAGCATGTACGGGCACGACGACCTCGTGCCGCTGGTGCGCGGCTTCGGGATCGAGAGCCACTTCATACGCGTCGACGGGCGCACCGGGCCCTCCGGGGGCAGCAAGGCCGAGCACATGGTGCGGCATCTCGCGGCGCTGGCCGGGGTGAACCCCGAGCGGACGGTGGTCATCGGCGACGCCGCGGACGACGCTGTGGCCGCGCTGCATGTCGGAGCGCGGGCCGTGCTGTACACCGGGGGGTCGCACGGCCGGGGCAGCCTTGAGTCGGCGGGCGTGCCGGTGGTGGACTCCCTTCAGGAGGCGGTCGCGGAGGCGGAGCGGCTGGCGGCGGCCTGAGGCGCGGCCGGGGTGCGGCCGGGGTGCGGCCGCGCCCCGGATCGGTGACCGGGGTGCGGCCGAGCCCCCGGTCTGGTGACCGCCGCGGTCAGGTCACCGGCGCCTTCGCGCGCAGGACCGTCAGGAACTCGCGCATCCAGGTGGGGTGGTCCGGCCAGGCGCGGGACGAGACGAGGGTGCCGTCGACCACGGCCTCGGCGTCCTGGAAGGTGGCGCCGGCGGACTGCATGTCCAGCTCCAGCGCGGGGTACGCGGTGACGCGGCGGCCGCGGAGGCCGTCCACCGCTGCGGTGATCAGGGGACCGTGGCAGATCTGGGCCACGGGCTTGTCGGAATCGAAGAAGGACTTGAGGATCTTGCGGAGTTCAGGGTCGTTGCGGAGGTATTCGGGGGCTCGGCCGCCGGGGATGACCACGGCGGCGTACTGGCCCGGGTCGACCTCCGAGAAGGCGAGATCGGCGGGCCAGGTGTAGCCGGGTTTCTCGGTGTACGTGTCGAAGCCGGGTTCGAAGTCGTGGACCACGAACCGGAGCTTCTTGCGGGTGGGGGCGGCGATGTGGACCTCGTAGCCCTCTTCGAGGAGGCGTTGGTACGGGTACAGGACTTCGAGGGACTCTGCGGCGTCGCCGGTGAGGATGAGGACTTTGGCGGGCATGTCGGGCGGCTCCCGTCCGGGTTGGCGTCAGGGGCAACGTGCACTCGCGGGTGCGGTCTTGCCAAGAGGACGCGCCGGTTTTGAGGCACCCCAAGCGCCGGGACCGGGGTCCCGGCGCCGCGCGGCACGGCACGGCTGCCCGCGGTCGCGCGCCCGGGACTGTGCAGACTGTCAAAGTTCCCGGCCTGGTTTTGTACACATACGGCTCATGACGGGCCCCCGGTGAGGAGCGATAGCCTTGGTGGCGTGATCAGCGCGATAGTTCGCGGGGGCATCGTCGCCCCTGCCCTGCGCCCGGGACGCACGGACGACATCCGTGACCGGGCGGTGGTCGCTGGTCTTCACGGGCGGGACGGGGCGTTCGAGGCCCCCGCCAAGGCGTCGTACGCGTCGGAAATGGCCGATTACCCCCCGCTCATCTCACCTCGCGGCATAGCGTCGAACCAGACCGGACACCCCGCGTCTCGGCGCCACGCCGGAAGGGCAGAGACCGTACTTCCTTCTACGTCACGCAACGGCGCGCGACAGGAGCCAGAGGACAATGCAGACCAAGCTGGACGAAGCCAAGGCCGAGCTGCTCGACAGGGCCGCCCGGGTAGCTGAGAACAGCCCGGTCGGGGGGCACCTACCGACTGGGACGACGGAACACGGCACCCCCGACCGGGAGGCCGTGCTCGCGTTCCTCCAGCGCTACTACCTGCACACCGCCCCGGAGGACCTCGCCGACCGTGACCCGGTCGACGTCTTCGGAGCCGCCTACTCCCACTACCGACTGGCCGAGAACCGCCCCCAGGGCACGGCCAACGTGCGCGTCCACACCCCGACCGTCGAGGAGAACGGCTGGACCTGCAGCCACTCCGTGGTCGAGGTCGTCACCGACGACATGCCTTTCCTGGTCGACTCCGTCACCAACGAGCTGACCCGGCAGGGGCGCGGCATCCATGTCGTCATCCACCCCCAGATCGTCGTGCGCCGCGACCTCACCGGCCGGCTGATCGAGGTGCTGCCCACCCGTCCCACCGGTGACCTGCCGCACGACGCGCACATCGAGTCCTGGATCCACGTCGAGATCGACCGCGAGACCGACCGCGCGGACCTGAAGCAGATCACCGTCGATCTGCTGCGGGTGCTGTCCGACGTGCGTGAGGCCGTCGAGGACTGGGGCAAGATGCGCGACGCCGCCGTGCGCATCGCCGAGGGCCTGCCGGACGAGCCGATCGCCGGCGACCTGCCCGGGCAGGAGATCGAGGAGGCCCGCGAGCTGCTGCGCTGGCTGGCCGACGACCACTTCACGTTCCTCGGCTACCGCGAGTATCAGCTGCGCGACGACGATTCCCTCGCCGCCGTCCCCGGAACCGGCCTCGGTATTCTGCGCTCCGACCCGCACCACGCCGGAGACGACCAGCACCCGGTCAGCCCGTCGTTCGAACGGCTGCCCGCCGACGCCCGCGCCAAGGCGCGCGAGCACAAGCTGCTGGTCCTGACCAAGGCGAACAGCCGGGCCACCGTGCACCGGCCGTCGTACCTGGACTACATCGGCGTCAAGAAGTTCGACGCGGACGGGAACGTCGTCGGCGAGCGGCGCTTCCTCGGACTGTTCTCCTCCGCCGCCTACACGGAGTCCGTGCGCCGGGTGCCGGTGATCCGCCGCAAGGTCGACGCGGTGCTGAAGGGCGCCGGTTTCTCGCCCCACAGCCACGACGGGCGTGACCTGCTGCAGATCCTGGAGACGTACCCGCGCGACGAGCTGTTCCAGACGCCGGTCGACGAGCTCCAGGCCATCGTCACCTCCGTGCTGTACCTCCAGGAGCGCCGGCGTCTGCGGCTCTACCTGCGCCAGGACGAGTACGGCCGCTACTACTCCGCCCTCGTCTACCTTCCGCGCGACCGCTACACCACCGGCGTGCGGCTGCGGATCATCGACATCCTCAAGGAGGAACTGGGCGGCACCAGCGTCGACTTCACCGCCTGGAACACCGAGTCGATCCTGTCCCGGCTGCACTTCGTGGTCCGCGTGCCGCAGGGCACCGAGTTGCCGCAGCTGTCCGACGCCGACAAGGAGCGCATCGAGGCCCGCCTGGTCGAGGCCACCCGCTCCTGGGCCGACGGCTTCGCGGAGGCGCTGAACGCCGAGTTCGGCGAGGAGCGCGCGGCGGAGCTGCTGCGCCGCTACGGCAACGCCTTCACCGAGGGCTACAAGGCCGACCACAGCCCGCGCAGCGCGGTCGCCGACCTCGCCCAGCTGGAACGTCTCGGCGAGGACCAGAACTTCGCGCTCAGCCTGTACGAGCCGGTCGGCGCCGGCCCGGACGAGCGCCGTTTCAAGATCTACCGCAAGGGCGACGCCGTCTCCCTGTCCGCGGTGCTGCCGGTCCTCAACCGGCTCGGCGTCGAGGTGATGGACGAGCGGCCCTACGAGCTGCGCGGCGCGGACCGCCGGGTCGCCTGGATCTACGACTTCGGCCTGCGCATGCCGAAGCCGCAGAGCGGCGGCGCGGACGGCGCCTACGCCGGTGACGACGCCCGTGAGCGGTTCCAGGACGCGTTCGCCGCCACCTGGAACGGCCAGGCGGAGAACGACGGCTTCAACGCGCTGGTGCTGAGTGCCGGGCTGAACTGGCGGCAGGCCATGGTGCTGCGGGCGTACGCGAAGTACCTGCGGCAGGCGGGGTCCACGTTCAGCCAGGACTACATGGAGGACACCCTCCGAGACAACGTCCACACCACGCGGCTGCTGGTCTCCCTGTTCGAGGCGCGGATGTCGCCGGAGCGGCAGCGCGCCGGGCGCGAGATCGTCGACGCCCTGCTGGAGGAGCTGGACGCGGCGCTCGACCAGGTGGCGAGCCTCGACGAGGACCGCATCCTGCGGTCGTTCCTGACCGTCATCAAGGCGACCCTGCGGACCAACTTCTTCCAGAGGACCGAGGACGGCACGCCGCACGACTACGTGTCGATGAAGTTCGACCCGCAGGCCATCCCGGACCTGCCGGCGCCCCGCCCGGCGTTCGAGATCTGGGTGTACTCGCCGCGCGTCGAGGGCGTGCACCTGCGCTTCGGCAAGGTCGCGCGCGGCGGTCTGCGCTGGTCGGACCGGCGCGAGGACTTCCGCACCGAGATCCTGGGCCTGGTCAAGGCGCAGATGGTGAAGAACACGGTGATCGTGCCGGTCGGCGCCAAGGGCGGCTTCGTCGCCAAGCAGCTGCCGGACCCGGCCGTCGACCGCGACGCGTGGCTGGCCGAGGGCATCGCCAGCTACAAGACGTTCATCTCGGCGCTGCTCGACATCACCGACAACATGGTGGCCGGAGAGGTCGTGCCGCCCGCCGACGTCGTCCGGCACGACGAGGACGACACCTACCTCGTCGTCGCCGCCGACAAGGGCACCGCGACCTTCTCCGACATCGCCAACGAGGTCGCCGAGAAGTACAGCTTCTGGCTCGGCGACGCCTTCGCCTCCGGCGGCAGCGCGGGCTACGACCACAAGGGCATGGGCATCACCGCGCGCGGCGCCTGGGAGTCCGTCAAGCGGCACTTCCGCGAGCTGGGCGTGGACACGCAGACCGAGGACTTCACGGTCGTCGGCATCGGCGACATGTCCGGTGACGTGTTCGGCAACGGCATGCTGCTCAGCGAGCACATCCGCCTGGTCGCCGCCTTCGACCACCGGCACATCTTCATCGACCCCGACCCGGACGCGGCCGTCTCCTACGCCGAGCGCCGCCGCGTCTTCGAGCTGCCCCGCTCCAGCTGGGCCGACTACAACACCGACCTGATCTCCGCGGGCGGTGGCGTCTTCCCCCGCACCGCCAAGGCGATCCCGGTCAACGCGCACATCCGCGAGGCGCTGGGCATCGAGGGCAAGGTCACGAAGATGACCCCGGCCGACCTGATGAAGGCGGTCCTCCAGGCGCCGGTGGACCTGCTGTGGAACGGCGGCATCGGCACCTACGTGAAGTCCAGCACCGAGTCCCACGCGGACGTCGGCGACAAGGCCAACGACGCCATCCGCGTCGACGGCCAGGACCTGCGCGTCAAGGTGGTCGGCGAGGGCGGCAACCTGGGGCTGACCCAGCTCGGCCGGATCGAGTTCGCGCGGCACGGCGGCCGGATCAACACCGACGCCATCGACAACAGCGCGGGCGTGGACACCTCCGACCACGAGGTGAACATCAAGATCCTGCTGAACGGCCTGGTCACGGACGGCGACATGACCGTCAAGCAGCGCAACCGCCTGCTCGCCGAGATGACCGACGAGGTCGGCCGGCTGGTGCTGCGCAACAACTACGCGCAGAACACGGCGATCGCCAACGCGCTCGCCCAGTCCAAGGACATGCTCCACGCCCAGCAGCGCTTCCTGCGCCACCTGGTGCGCGAGGGCCACCTGGACCGGGCCCTGGAGTTCCTGCCGACCGACCGCCAGATCCGCGAGCGCCTCAGCAGCGGCCACGGCCTGACCGGCCCGGAGACGGCCGTCCTGCTGGCGTACACGAAGATCACGGTCGCCGAGGAGCTGCTGCACACCTCGCTGCCGGACGACCCGTACCTGCGCAGCCTGCTGTACGCGTACTTCCCGACGGCGCTGCGTGAGCAGTTCCCGCAGTACATCGACAGCCACCCGCTGCGCCGAGAGATCACCACGACGGTGCTGGTCAACGACACGGTCAACACCGGCGGTACGACGTATCTGCACCGGATGCGCGAGGAGACCGGCGCGTCGCTGGAGGAGATCGTCCGGGCGCAGACCGCGGCCCGCGCGATCTTCCGCTCGGCGCCGGTGTGGGACGCGGTCGAGGCGCTGGACAACAAGGTCGAGGCCGAGGTCCAGACCCGGATCCGGCTGCACTCCCGCCGGCTGGTGGAGCGCGGCACGCGCTGGCTGCTCAACAACCGGCCGCAGCCGCTCCAGCTCGCCGAGACCGTCTCGTTCTTCGCGGAGCGGGTCGAGCAGGTCTGGAACGAGCTGCCGAAGCTGCTGCGCGGCGCGGACCTGGAGTGGTGGCAGAAGATCCACGACGAGCTGACCGACGCCGGGGTGCCGGACGAGCTGGCCACGCGGGTGGCCGGGTTCTCCTCCGCGTTCCCGACGCTGGACATCGTCTCGGTGGCCGACCGCATGGGCAAGGAGCCGCTGGACGTCGCCGAGGTCTACTACGACCTCGCCGACCGCCTCGGCATCACCCAGCTCATGGACCGCATCATCGAGCTGCCCCGCGCGGACCGCTGGCAGTCCATGGCCCGCGCGGCCATCCGCGAGGACCTGTTCGCCGCGCACGCCGCCCTCACGGCCGACGTGCTGACGGTGGGCAACGGCACGTCCACGCCGGAGCAGCGGTTCGAGGGCTGGCAGGAGCGGAACGCGGCGATCCTCGGCCGCGCCCGCACCACCCTGGAGGAGATCCAGGGCTCGGACGCCTTCGACCTCGCCAACCTGTCGGTGGCGATGCGGACGATGCGCACGCTGCTGCGGTCGCACGCGTAGGCGTACGAGGTGTCTACGACGTCGTAGGCGTACGACGGGAGAGGGCGCCCCGGGCCTCACAGGTCCGGGGCGCCCTCTCGTTGCCCAGCGCTCAGCGCAGCGCGCTCGCCAGCAGGCGGGCCGCCCGCCGCACCCGCGGCCGGGCCATGCGCCGCACCACCGGGCGCACCACCCGCGCAGTCATGCCCACCGGGCGCCAGCGGACCTGGAGGCGGCCCGTGCCGCGTTCCTCCGGTTCGACCCTGATCCGGTGCGGGGCGGCACCGGAGTGGTATTCGACGCGGGCGGTGATCGGGGTGAAGGTCTCGGGGGCCAGCAGGACGCCCTTGTGCTGGAGCCCTTGGTGCGTCAGGCGGAGCACGGGGTGGCGGGCGCCGTCGAAGCCGTGCAGCGGGATCGGGGCGGCCGCCAGGTCCAGGTGGACATGACCCTCGTAGACGCCCGGGCCGACCGGGGACAGGCGGAACGGCACGCTCATGCGCCGCCGGCCCGGGGACAGGAACAGGGTGGCGGCCTGCGGGCCCATGGGGAGGCGCAGGGCGGGGTCGTAGGTGCGGACCGTGAGGTCCACGGAGGCGCCGGGGCCGGGCGCGACCTCGACGACCTCGTGCCGGAGCAGCGCGAAGGGGAAGGGGCAGGTGTCCGGGGCCAGGTCGGTCAGGTCGAGTTCGCGGCGGCCCCAGGCGTTCTCCGGGAGGCGGTCGCCCCAGTACGTACGGCCCTCCTCGTCCGTGACCAGGTCGCGCGGGCCGACCGCGTGTCCCAGGCCGCGTGCCGCCAGCCGGGCCTCCGGCAGGCGCAGGTCGCGCACCAGCTGGAGCACGACACGCTCGGGGCGCGGGAGACGGGCGTACGCGCCCGGCGTGAGCGTCGCGAGATACGGGTTGACGATCTCCGCGAACCCCGCCAGCCACTCCTCGTCGCGGTAGGGCAGGTCACCGGCGTACATCCGGAAGTCGTGCTTGAGGAACTTGTAGTCCTTCTCCTCGTACAGCGAGGCATGCCCGCTGCGGGCCAGGAAGTCGTCGACGAGCCGCTGGACGTGGACGCGGTCGCGGACGTTGTCGAGTTTGTGCCGCTGGTTGGAGATGGAGGCGGTGTCGGCGGACGCGAGCGGGGCGATGTACCAGCGGTAGACCGGCTGCGGGATGACGGTGAAGGCGCGGGCCAGGCAGTAGGCCTGCGCGGAGAACAGCTGGTCCTCGTAGTGGACGCCCTCGGGGAAGCGCAGCTCGTGGCGGTCGAGGAAGGAGCGGGCGTACATCTTGCTGGTCGCCAGGTGCTCGAAGAACAGCCGGGGTTCGGCGGCGATGCCGGGCACGGTGCGGCGCTCGGCCACCAGGTGCGGCATCCACCGAGAGCGGTTCCCGGTGTCCGCGCGGACCCGTTCCACCGCGCCCATCACGAAGTCGACGTCCCGTTCCCGGTGGGCGGCGAGCAGCAGCTCCACCGCGTCCGGCGGCAGCTCGTCGTCGCTGTCGAGGAACATCACGTACGGCGCGCGGGCGATCTCCAGGGCCCGGTTGCGCGGCACACCGCATCCGCCGCTGTTCTGGTCGAGGCGCAGATGCAGGACGCGCGGGTCCTCCGCGGCCAGCCGCCGCGCCACCTCCGGGGTGGCGTCCGTGGAGTGGTCGTCGCTGATGACGATCTCGATGTTGGCGTGGGTCTGGCGGCGCACGGAGGCCACCGCGCGGGGGAGGCGTGCGGCGTCGTTGTAGACGATGACGGTCACCGTGACGTCGGGGGCCTTCGGGACTGCCTGGCTCATGACGCGGTCGCCTCCTGCGGATTCGGGGCGGGGGTGCGCTCGTCGACGGGGGCGACCGGCGGCAGCGCCTCCTCGGGCTCACCGAGGAAGACCCGGCGTACGACCCGCTCGGCGGCGTGTCCGTCGTCGAATTCGCAGAACCGGCGCCGGAACACCGACCGGGCCTTGGCCGCGTCCTGGTCGCGCCAGGCGTCCGAGGTGAGGACGGCGGTCAGCTCGGCCTGGGTGCGGGTCACCGGGCCGGGGGCCTCGGCCATCAGGTCGAAGTAGACGCCGCGGGTCGCCACGTACGTCTCCCAGTCGTCGGCGTGGATGACGATCGGGCGGTCCAGGTTGGCGTAGTCGAACATGATCGACGAGTAGTCCGTGACGAGCGCGTCGGCGGCCAGGCACAGGTCCTCGACCGGGTCGTAGGCGGAGACGTCGAGGACGCGGCCCGCGCGGCGCAGGCCGGTGAGCGGGGACACCGCGCCGTCGTGGAAGTAGTGGGCGCGCACCAGCAGCACCGTGTCCTCGCCGAGCTGCTCGGCGAGCCTGGCGAGGTCCAGACGCGGGGTCCAGCCGGCCTCGTAGTCGCGGTGGGTGGGGGCGTAGAGGATCGCCCGGCGGCCGGGGGCGATGCCCAGGCGGGCGCGGATCGCGGCGATGTCGGCGGCGGTCGCGCCGTAGTAGACGTCGTTGCGCGGGTAGCCGTGGTCGAGGGAGACGAATCGGGACGGGTAGGCGCGCTCCCACATGCGGGTGGTGTGGCTGTTGGCGGAGAGGCTGTAGTCCCACTTGTCGATCCGGGCCAGCAGGGCGTTGAAGTCCATGCCGTGGGCGGTGGCCGGGTAGCTCATCTGGTCGATGCCCATACGTTTCAGCGGGGTGCCGTGATGGGTCTGGAGGTGGACGGCGTCCGGTCGCTTCACCACCGCGTTGGCGAAGTTGACGTTGTTGACCAGGAACTTCGCGCGTGCCAGCACCTCCCAGTAGCGGCTGCTGCCGACGACGACGTGGTCGGTGCCGGGCGGCAGCAGGCCCACGCGGTCGGCGGCGACCACCCACACCGGGTGGATCTGCGGGGCCAGCTCGGCGAGCTTGGCGGCGATGGCGGCGGGATTGCAGGCGACACCGCGGTGCCAGTACGCGGCGAACACCGCCAGGCCGGGGTCGACCGGGCGGGCGAGCGCCCTGCGGTACTGGTGGGCGCGGACCCGCGTGCCGAGCTGCCGTTTGCCCGCGCGGAGGGCGTTGCGGCCGGCGCGGCGGGCGTGGTTGGCGGTCTGGAGGGCTCGGTAGCGGGCGTAGCCGTCCGTCTCCAGGAGGCTGCGGCGCAGGCCCTCGGGGCCGGCCGGGTGGCGCAGGCCCTCGGGGCGGTGGCGGACGGCCGCCTGGGAGGCGCGGTGGAAGTAGGCGCGGGCGTCCTGCTCCGGCATGCCCGCGCGGACGAAGGTGCGCAGGCTGTCGCGGACCATCAGGTGGTACAGCACCCCGTGGGGCGCCGTACGGGAGCGGGCGCGGTCCAGCAGGGCCTCGTAGCGCTCCAGGGCGGCCAGGTGGTCGTCGAGGGTGCGTGGCGGGAGGCTCTCCGGGCGCAGCTCGCGGTGTTCGAGCGCGGGCTGGTTGAGGCAGGCGATCCGCGTGGCCGTGAGGAGGGCGGTGTGGGCGGCGTACGCCTCGTCGTCGGCGGCGAGGTCGTCGGCGTGGGCGCGCCAGTGGTCCGCGCGTACGAGGCGGTTGCCGAGGAGCGGGGCCAGCCGCAGCAGGTCGGGCAGGTCGTCGAGGGCGGTCTCGGCGCGGCCCGCGCGGGCCAGCAGGCGGCTGTCGGCGGACGGCCTGCCGGAGGTCCGCCAGGTGGTGCGGACGTGGTCGAAGAGCAGCACGTCCACCGTGTCGGGGAGTTCGGCGGCGCGGGCGGCGAGCAGGGCGGCGGCGCCCGCGGGGAGGCCGTCCCTCGCGGGGACGAAGTGCAGCCACCGTCCGGCCGCCCGCGCGGCGCCCGCCGCTCTGGCCGCGGCGTCGCCGGTGCCGTCGGGCAGCGGGACGACCACCGCGCCGGGGGCGTGTTCCCGGGCCGTCTCCCGGGCCCAGTCGCCGACCGCGACCACGATCACCTCGGCCCCGGGAGCCGGGTCGGCGGTCAGGGAGTCGAGAAGGCCGGTCAGATGGCCTTGAGTGTTCGGGCCGTGTACGACGACGCTGAGCTCGGGTGGCACGGCGGACTCCCTTCACGCGTTCGGGGCCTCACACGGTGATGACCTTATCGGTCATCGTGGCACTAAAACGATGAAAGGGTTAAACGGGGTTGATCCGGTCGGTGCGGGGAGGGCCGGAACGGGCTCAGGAGGCGACGGCCTTCGCTCCCTCGGCGGCCTTCGCCCCCGCGGGGGCTTTCGCTTCCTCGGCGGCCTTCGCCCCCGCGGGAGCCGCGACCGGCTTCGGCTTCGGCTTGGGCTTCGGCTTGGCGGTCTTGTCCCCGGTGAAGGCCTCGTACTCCTTCATGACCTCCTCCGTCGGCCCGTCCATCCGCAGCTCGCCGCGCTCCAGCCACAGCACCCGCTCGCAGGTGTCGCGGATCGACTTGTTGTTGTGGCTGACGAGGAAGACCGTTCCGGCGTGCTTGCGCAGCTCGCGGATACGGGCCTCGGAGCGCTTCTGGAAGGAGCGGTCGCCGGTGGCCAGCGCCTCGTCGATGAGCAGCACGTCGTGGTCCTTCGCGGCGGCGATGGAGAACCGCAGCCGGGCGGCCATGCCGGAGGAGTACGTGCGCATCGGCAGGGTGATGAAGTCGCCCTTCTCGTTGATCCCGGAGAAGTCGACGATCTCCTGGTAGCGCTCCCTGACCTGCTCCCGCGACATGCCCATCGCCAGTCCGCCGAGGTGGACGTTGCGCTCGCCGGTCAGGTCGTTCATCAGGGCCGCGTTGACACCGAGGAGGGAGGGCTGGCCATTGGTGTAGATACGGCCGTTCTCCACCGGGAGCAGTCCGGCGACCGCCTTCAGCAGGGTCGACTTGCCGGAGCCGTTGGTGCCGATCAGGCCGATCGCCTCGCCCTTGTACGCCACGAACGACACGTTCCGCACCGCGTGCACCCGGCGCACGCCGGCCGCCTTCTCGCTCTGCTTGCGGCGCAGGATGCGGTTGAGGGCGGCGGTCGCGGTGCCGCGGCCGGCTCCGGTGCCGTTGACGCGGTACACGATGTCCACGTGGTCGGCGATGACGGTGGGGATCTTCTCGCTCACGTTGTCAGCCACGGCCGTACGTCTCCTCAGCCTTCCAGAAGTAGATGAAACCGCCGAGCCCGGCGAGCAGGGCCCAGCTCGTCGCGAGCAGCCACACGTGGGGCGGCAGCTGGCCCGCCTGGAAGCTGTCGATGAGCGCGAAGCGCATCAGGTCGATGTAGACGGCGGCCGGGTTCGCCTGGAGGACGGGGGTCACCCACGACGGCAGGTCGGTGTGCGCGCTCAGGACGTGGTCGATGCTCCACATCACGCCCGACACGTACATCCACGTCCGCAGCACGAACGGCATCAGCTGCGCGATGTCCGGGGTCTTGGCGCCGACCCGGGCCAGGATCATCGAGACGCCCGCGTTGAAGGTGAACTGCAGGACCAGCACCGGGAAGGCCAGCAGCCAGGACGCGGTGGGCGGCACGCCGAAGATCAGCAGGATGGCGATCAGTGCCGCCATCGAGAACATGAGCTGCTGGAGCTGCTGGAGGCAGAAGGAGATCGGCAGCGCGGCCCGCGGGAAGTGCAGGGCGCGGACCAGGCCGAGGTTGCCGGAGATGGCGCGGGTGCCGGCCAGGATCGAGCTCTGGGTGAACGTCCAGATGAACACGCCGGTGACCAGGAACGGCACGTAGTCCGGCACGCCCTTCTTGGTCTGCAGCAGCACACCGAAGATCAGGTAGTAGACCGCCGCGTTCAGCAGCGGGGTCATGACCTGCCAGACCTGGCCGAGCTTCGCCTGGCTGTACTGCGCGGTGAGCTTCGCCGTGGAGAACGCGGCGATGAAGTGGCGGCGTGCCCACAGCCGGCGGACGTACTGGGGCAGGGCGGGGCGGGCGCCGCTGACCGTCAGGCCGTGGCGCGCGGCGAGGGCCGCGAGGTCGTCGCCGGCCGGAGCCGGGGTGGTGGTCCGGGCCGGTGTGGGGGGCGGTGTGTCGAGGACCTGGCTCACATCCGCTGCTTTCGGTCGGGGGGAAGGGCGCGGAGGGGTTTCCCGCTACAGGCTTCGGTGCTCGGTGCGTCTCTACGTCGGGACGGGACCGTATCGTCGCAACGGGAGCGTAAGTCGTCGGAGCGTCGGAACGCAACCGTTTCGTCGTGACGCCCTATGCTGTCCGCATGACGACGAACGCCGACGCCCCCCAGCCGCGTCCGCGCCGCCGGGCCCCCGCAGGCGCGGCGGTGCTCCGCGAGGACGTGACGGAAGCCATCCGCGCGGCCGTCTTCGAGGAACTGGCGTCCGTCGGCTACGCGCGGATGTCGATCGAGGGGATCGCGCGCCGCGCGGGCGTCGGCAAGACCGCCGTGTACCGCCGCTGGCGCTCCAAGCTGCACCTGGTGCTCGACATCGTCTCGGCGATCGCCGTGCAGGGCCTGCCCGCGCCGGACACCGGCTCCCTGGAGTCGGACCTGCGGCTGCTGTACGAGGTGACGTCCCGGGCCCTGCGCCACCCCGTCGCCTCGCAGATCATCCCCGACCTCCAGGCGGAGGCGGCCCGCAACCCGGAGATCGCCGAGGCGATGCAGAAGGCGCTGCGGGACGGTCAGGAAGGCGTCGCGCTGCGGATCGTCGCGGCGGCGGAGGAGCGCGGCGAGGTCCGCAAGGGCGTCGACGGGGAGCTGGCGCTGGACCTGATCTCGGGCCCGCTGTACTGGCGTTCGGTGGTGATCCGCAGTCCGAAGCTGCCGAGGGGCTACCTGGCGGCGCTGTCGCACGCGACCGCCGAGGCCCTGAAGGCGCTCTGACGCCGCCCGGTCAGGCCGGTCGGCCGGCCAGCCGGAGCGCCAGCTCGCTCAGCCCGGCCGCCCGCAGCACCCGTTCCCCGAAGCCGGGCAGCGGCACATGCAGGGGCTCGGTCCACCGCTCGGGTATCGCGCCGGCCCCGTACACCGCTCCGGCGAGCCCGCCGGTGACCGCGGCGACGGTGTCCGTGTCGCCGCCGAGGTCGACGGCCGCGCGGACGGCGTCCTCGTAGGAGGACGTGGTGCGCACGGCCCACACGGCGGAGCCCAGGCAGGGCCAGACGGCGCCGTTGAACTCGGTCGCCAGGTCGGGGTGCCAGTCGGGGTCGAGGACGACGGCGTAGCGCTCGCGGTGCCCGGGGTGCACGGCCGCCAGGGTGCCGGGCAGGGCGGCCAGCGGGTCGCCCCCGGTCAGCGCGACCCGCAGCAGCTCGTGGAAGATCGCCGTGCCCTCCCAGGCGGCCCGGTCGCCGTGGGTGAGGGCGGCCAGCCGGCGGGCGGCGTCCATGGTGGCGTCGCGGCCCCGGCCGGCGAAGTGCACGCCGGAGGTGGCGGCCCGCATCAGCGCACCGTTCCCCGCCGCGCGCCGATTCGTCTGGAAGTGGAGTGCGGCGGCCGTGTCCCAGGGGTCGCCGCTGCCGAGCACCGCCTCCGTCTGGAGCCCGATGTCCTTCGGCTCGGCCGCCGCCCAGCGCTGGAACCGCCGGAACACGTCCGGCAGGTCGAGCCCGCCGCACTCCACCAGGGACTCCCCGACGAGCACGGCCATCTGGGTGTCGTCGGTCGCCTCACCCGGGTCCCAGCCGCCGCCTCCGCACATCTCACCGCCCCCTCCCGGGTGCGGGAAGCGGGCGGTGAAGGCCCCCTCGGGGCCGAACTCGAAGGGGGCGCCGAGGGCGTCACCGACGGCGGAGCCGACGACGGCACCCACGGCACGCTCGGGCAGGAGACCGGTCATCTCGCGCACGTCAGTCCCGCGCGGCCTCCGGGTGCAGCCGCACCCAGCCCTCCCACGCGGACGTGATCATGTCCTGGACGTCGTGCTTGGCCTTCCAGCCCAGCTCGGTGGCGACGCGCTCGGCGGAGGCGACGACGCGGGCCGGGTCGCCGGGGCGGCGGGGGGTGACGGTCGGAGGACGGCCGTAGCCGGTGATCGCGTTGATGCGGTCGATCATCTCGCGGACGGAGACGCCCTCGCCCCGCCCGATGTTGAGGGTGAGGTCGCGGCCGGGGGACTCCTCCAGCGCGCGGGCCGCCGCCACGTGGGCCTCCGCCAGGTCGACGACGTGGATGTAGTCCCGTACGCAGGTGCCGTCCGGCGTCGGGTAGTCGTCGCCGAAGACGCGCGGGGGCGCGCCCTCGGTCAGCTTCTCGAAGACCATGGGGATGAGGTTGAAGACGCCCGTGTCGGCCAGTTCGGGGGCCGCCGCGCCCGCCACGTTGAAGTAGCGCAGGGAGGCGGTGGAGAGGCCGGTCGCCCGGCCCGTCGCCCGGACCAGCCACTCGCCGGCCAGCTTCGTCTCGCCGTACGGTGACATCGGCGCGCACGGCGTCTCCTCGGTGACCAGCTCCACGTCCGGCATGCCGTACACGGCCGCCGAGGAGGAGAACACGAAGGACGGCACCCCGGCCGCGGTGACCGCCTCCAGCAGGACGCGCAGGCCCTCCACGTTCTCCCGGTAGTAGTGCAGCGGCAGGTCCACCGACTCCCCGACCTGCTTCTTCGCCGCGAGGTGCACCACGCCGGTGATGCCGTGCCCGGCGAGCACCCGGCTCAGCCGCTCCCGGTCCAGCGTGGAGCCGACCTCCAGCGGTACGCCGTCCGGGACCCGTTCGGCGATGCCGGTGGACAGGTCGTCGTAGACCACGGTCCGCTCGCCCGCCTCGGTCATCGCCCGTACGACGTGCGCCCCGATGTATCCGGCGCCGCCGGTGATCAGCCAGGTCATATGCGGCTGTCCCCTCGTCAGTTGGCCCCTGCTGGTGCCCGGTGGGTGTGCTCCGGACACAGTGAAGCAGGCGAATGGCCGTGGTGTGACGTGGATGTGACGCCCCGTAGCGGCGGGTCGTCGCCAATCAGCCGTCAATCACCTTGAAAAGGTGGTTAATATTACAAAATCGGTTCTGTGTTGCGCGTGGAGAAAAGCAGCAAACCATCCTTTTCCACCCAAGTGCCCATCCGACTTTCGACCCGCCTTTCCACTCGCCTCCTGGCGGTGGCCCTCCCCGTCGCCGCCATGCTCGCCGTCGGCCTGTGGGGGCTCGACCGCGGCGGGATGTGGCGGGACGAGGCCGTCACCTTTCAGGTCGCGCGGCGGTCGGTGCCGCAGATCTGGCGGCTGGTGCAGAGCGTGGACGCGGTGCACGGCCTGTACTACCTGCTCGTGCGCCCCGTCCTCGCCCTCCACCCCGGCGAGGTCGTCCTGCGTCTGCCGTCCGTCTGCGCGGCCGCCGCGACCGCCGGCCTGGTCGCCGCCCTCGGGGTGCGGCTGGCCCGGCCCCGGGTCGGACTGTGGGCGGGACTGCTGTACGCGGCCACCCCCCTGGCCGGCCACTACGCGCAGGAGGGCCGCTCCTACGCCCTGGTCGCGGCCGGGGCCGCCGGGGCGACGCTGCTGCTGGCGCGGGGCATGGAGCGGGGTGCCGCCGGGCCGTGGCGACGGGCCTGGGCGGCGTACGGGGCCGTCGTCGCCGTCACCTGTCTGCTGCACATGCTCGCCGCGCTGCTGCTCATCGCCCACGCGGTGACGCTGGCGCTCGCGCGGGTGCCGGGCCGGGTGTGGCGCGGATGGGGCGCGGCGGCGGGCGGCGCGCTGCTCGTGCTCGCCCCGCTGGCGCTGCTCGCGCAGGGGCAGGCGGCGCAGGTGGGGTGGCTGACGGCGCCCCGGTGGGGGAGCGCCGAGCGGCTGCTGCGGGAGTTCGCCGGGTCGTCGGGCCCCGTCCTGTGGACGTACCTGGCGCTCGTCACCGTCGCGCTGACGGGGATCCGCCGGTCGCCGCTGGTACGGGTGGCGCTGCCGCTGGCGGTGGTGGCGCCGGCCGTGCTGATGGGCGTGTCGCAGGTGCGGCCGATGTACGACGACCGGTACGTGCTGTACGCCCTCGCGGGGGCGCCGCTGCTGGCGGCGGCGGGCGCGGACCGCGTCGTGCGGGCCCTGTGCCGCCCTTCGCGTGACCCCGGCCCGGCCGTGGCGCTCGCCGGAGTCCTCGCCGTCACCCTCGTCTTCGCCCACCAGCTCCCCCTGCACCGTCAGCACCGCACGCTCGCCCAGCGCGCCGACGACCTGGCGGCGGTCTCCGCGCTCGCCTCCCGTTCCCTGCGCCCCGGCGATCCGGTGCTGTTCCTGCCGTCGATCGGGCGGCGGGCGGCGCTGGCCTATCCGAAGGGGTTCCGGCGGGCGTGGGACGTGGCGCTCGCGGTGCCCGGGCCGCAGTCGGGGACGCTGTACGGCCGTGAGCTGACCGCGCCGGAGCTGCGGCGCAGGCTGGCGGGGGTGGACCGGGTCTGGGTGGTGGCGGAGTCGTACGCCCTCGGCGCGCGCTGGCGTCCGCGCGACCCGGTCGAGCGCGCGAAGCTGGCGGTCGTCGGCGAGCAGTTCGTGCCGCGCACGCGCGAGGTGTGCGGCGGGGTGACGTTCCGTCTGTACGTCAGGCGGAACGCCGGCGCCGAGACACCCCCTACACCCCCTACCGTGCCGCCGCCGCCCTGGCCTCCGTCTCCGCCGCCGCGTCCAGCGCCTCGGTGAGCTGGTCGAGGCGGGCCCGCAGGGCGCCGATCTCCTCGATGTCGAAGCCGGTCGCGGTGGCGATCCGCCGCGGTACCTCCGCCGCCCGCTCGCGCAGGGCGGCGCCTTCCGCGGTGAGCCGGACCTCGACGGAGCGCTCGTCGCGGGTGCTGCGCTCGCGGTGCACGAGCCCGGCCGCCTCCAGGCGCTTGAGCAGCGGGGACAGCGTGCCGGAGTCGAGCCGCAGATGCTCGCCGAGGCGCTTGACGGGCAGGTGGCCGTGTTCCCAGAGCACCAGCATCACCAGGTACTGCGGGTAGGTCAGCCCGAGGTCCTTGAGGATCACCCGGTAGACGCCGTTGAAGGCGCGCGAGGCGGCGTTCAGGGAGAAGCAGATCTGGCGGTCCAGGCGGAGCCAGTCGTCCGCGGGCGTGCTGGTCATGCTCCCAGGGTAGCTCTGGTGAGCCATTTGGTTGTGTACAACTTAATTGTGTGCTCTACTCGTGGTCGTGCGGCGGCCGGACCGAACCGCCGCCACCCGATCCGAGAGGGATGGTTCATCCATGGACGCGCTCTACACCGCCGTCGCCACCGCCACCCACGGCCGCGAGGGCCGCGCCGTCTCCTCCGACGGCACGCTGGACCTGCCGCTGGCCATGCCGGTGCAGCTCGGCGGCAACGGCAAGGGCACGAACCCCGAGCAGCTCTTCGCCGCCGGGTACGCCGCCTGTTTCGGCAGCGCCCTCGGCCTCGTCGGCCGAGCGGCCAAGGTCGACGTCAGTGACGCCGCGGTGACCGCCGAGGTCGGCATCGGCAAGCAGGGCGAGGGCTTCGCGCTCGCCGTCACCCTGCGTGTCGAGCTGCCCGACACCGTCGACGAGGCGACCGGCCGCAAGCTGGTCGAGCAGGCCCACCAGGTCTGCCCGTACTCCAACGCGACCCGCGGCAACATCCCGGTCGACATCGTCGTCGAGTAGTCGCGGAGCAGCCCCCAGGGAAGCCGCCGCCTCACCCCGTGATCCGCGCCAGCACCTCCCCCGTCCGCCGGCTCCACGCCACCACGACCGCCTCCTCGGGCACCTCGCGCCAGCGCGTCAGCAGCAGCCAGCGCACGTGGTAGCGGCGGGCGACGGCGGTGCGCTCGGCGCGGGTCGAGTCCGGGGCGAGGTAGGCCGCCACGTCGGCGACCCGTCGCCGGCGCTCGGACTCGTCCAGCGCCGCGTCGGGCCACGCCGGCGCGGCGAGGTTCGGGCCGTACCCGGCGATCGCGTGCACGGCCCAGTACCCGTCGGTGATCACCACCTCGCCCGGCCGGATGTGCCGCGCGGCCCAGTCGTACGACGGCCAGCGCGGCGGCTGCCGGAAGCCGACCGGGTCGAGCGAGCGCGGCACGACCGCCCCCGCGTGCACGGTGAGGAACCCGACGCAGGCGGCGGCCGCCGTGACCGCCGCGAGGAACCGCCGCCACACCGGCCAGGGCCGGGGCGCCGCGAGCTCGACGGCGAGCGCGAACTGCAGCGGCACCAGGGTGAGGCCGAGGATCCGCCCGTAGGTGTAGTGGCCGCTGATCCAGCCGTACGCCACCACCGCCACCTCCAGCGCGAACATCAGCACCAGCGGGTCCCGCCAGGACTCGCGGCGCGCCCGCAGCAGCAGCGCGGGCAGTCCGACCAGGGCCAGGCCGAACTGGCCGCCGAGGTCCAGGTACAGCCGCCGGTGCATGGCGTCGACGCTGGTGTCGCCGGTCAGCGCGAGCACGTCGAAGTACGGCCAGGCCACGCCGACCAGCAGGGCCGTGACGCAGGTCAGGGCCCAGCGCCCCGCCACCGCGCGCCGCCATCCCCGCTGCCACCCCGCCACGAGCGCGAGCCCGCCCAGCACCGCCGCCACCGACGTGATCGGGTGCACCAGCAGGATCAGCCCGTACAGCGCGCCCAGCCCCGCGTACCCGGTCAGGCTCGGCAGGCCGCCGGGCCCGACGAACCGCACCGGCCGCCCGTCCCGGGCCCGCGCGCCGGTCCAGGCCCAGGCCCAGAAGGCGAGCCCGATCGCGAACGCCGAGGGGTAGCCGAGCGTGCCGGTCATCGACATCAGAGCCAGATAGCCGCTCCACCAGGCCCGCTCGACGCCCCACAGCAGTGCCATCGCGGCCAGCGCCAGCACCGGCGCCCACGGCCGGGGCGTCAGCACCCGCACGAAGCGGTTCAGGCCGGTCAGCACCACCAGCAGGTTCAGCGGGCCGGAGAGCTTCACCACCTCCCAGCCGCTCATCCCGGTCAGGCGGGCGAAGGCGCCCTGGAGGACGGCGTAGGGGGAGTAGTACGGGCTGCCCGCGCCCGGCAGGTCCGCCGTGGGGTGGCGCGGGTCGAGCAGGTCCGCCTTGAGGCGTTCGACGACGGCCGCGTGCTGTCCGGCGTCACAGCACAGCGGCACCCGCCAGTACGCCAGCGACATCACCAGCCAGAACAGAAAGCCGAAGACCTGGTACGGGGTGGGCCGCCAGAGCCGGCCGCGCAGCGCCGTCGCACCGCGCGGGCGCCGCCGGAGGAGGACTCCGGCGCTCATCGAGCCGGGTGAGGAGTAAGCATTCGGGACATTTGTCGTATGTTCCCGTGAAGGTCAACCGCATGACCTCGGCTCACCGCATCGAGTGAGCCCGATCGGCGTGCCCCTGCGCCGGCAGCGACACCGGCCGCCGCACCACCGACTCCAGCAGCAGCGGCAGCCCCACCACCGGCAGCAGCCACGCCAGCACGATCAGCCGCTCACCCCAGATGTTGATGTCCGGATGCCCGGCCTGGGTGAGGATCCCGGTGAACGCCGCCGCGGCCAGGAACACCCCGAACGCCCGCCGCTTCGCCGCACCCCACGCGCCGGCGGCGAGCGCCGCCAGGAACAGCGGCTCCCACAGCTGCCGGCGCGCCCACTCCGTCCAGAAGTTCCCCTGGAGCTGCAGGAACTCCGGCCAGGGAGCGTCGCGGTCGGGCCGCGCGAAATGGCCGGTGAGCAGGTCCTGCACGCTGTCCGTGGTGGACGGATAGCCCAGCAGACGCGCCATGAGCAGGGTCAGCAGGGCCGCGCCCAGACCCGTCCCGGCCAGTGCGAGCACCCCGCGCCCCGGCGGCCGGCCGCTCCGCCACCGCCGTACGGCGATCACCGCGCCCGCCGTCGCCAGGCACACCCCGAGGAACAGGGCCTGCGAGTGCTTGACGGTGAACAGGGCCACCAGCGAGCCGCCGGCCAGCGCCAGCCCGGCCCGCTCCCGCCGCCCCTCCAGGACCAGCGCGCACCCCCACACCGCCGCCAGGGTCAGCGCCAGCAGCAGCCCCTCCGTCATGGGCCGCATGGCGGTCGTCCCGACCGGCAGGACGTAGTACAGGCCCTGCCCGGTCAGACACAGCGGGAACGGCACGCGCAGCGTCCGCAGGATCAGGAAGACCAGCACACCGCCCGCGGCCGCGATCACCACACTCGCCGCCCACACCCCCCACAGCACCCCGAACACGGTCACGAACGGCAGCAGGAACACCGGGTAGCCCGGCCGGACCTCGAAGATCCGCATGAACCGCTCCGGCATGTACGGCAGGGTGTGCCCGCCGGTCTGCCCGGCCCTCAGCCGCCGCTCCACGACCCGCCACTCGGCCGCCCGGCAGTCCCGCGTCACCCGCGGGGCCGGGTCGGGGCCGTGGAAGTGCACCACGTGCACGTTCTGCGCGCGGTGGGCGAGCGACGCCCGACCGCCGCACACGTAGTCGATGGTGGCGGCGGCCGCCTCCCGCTTGGAGTCACCGCGCAGACTGAGCGCGTACGACAGGTAGTTCTTCGTGTCGGGTGTGTCCCGGCCGCTGACGTTCGCCAACTGCAGGAGGGCGAACAGCGCGGCCAGGAGCAGCACGCAGGTGCGCGGTCGCGGGCGCATGGTCACGAAGCGGTGAGCACGTCACGGCCGGAGGCGGAGGCCGGCGACGGCAGCGTGACCCGCCGCGGCGTCCACGCCTCCTCGCCCAGCATCAGCGTCCGTACGACCCGCTCGGCGGCGTGCCCGTCGTCGTACTCGCAGAACCGCTCCCGGAACCCGGCCCGCAGCCGCTTCGCCTCCGCGTCCCGCCAGGTCCCCGAGGCGAACAGCCAGGTCAGTTCCCGGTAGGAGCGCGAGACGTGGCCCGGCGGATCGGCGGTGATGTCGAAGTAGGCGCCCCGGCTCGCCGCGTACGCCGGCCAGTCGTCGGCGTGGACCACGATCGGCCGGTCCAGGTTGGCGTAGTCGAACATCAGGGCCGAGTAGTCGGTGACCAGGACGTCCGAGGCGAGCATCAGGTCCTCGACGTGCGGTTCGTCGGTGGCGTCGATCAGCACGCCCCGCCGGTGCAGATCCGACAGGCCCATCCCGCGCGCGTGGCCGGTCGCGAGGGACGGGTGCAGCCGGACCACGAGGGTGTGGCCCTCGCCCAGGTCCTCCGCGAACCGGGCCAGGTCGATCCGGTCGACGTGTCCGCCCCGCCGGTACTCGCGGCGGGTCGGCGCGTACAGCACGACCGTGTCCCCCGCCGGGACGCCCAGCCGCTCCCGCACCCGCGCGCCCGCCCGCGGGCCGGCGTTCACCAGCACGTCGTTGCGCGGGCTGCCGGTGCGCGCCGACGTGAAGTGGCAGGGGAACGCCCGCTCCCACACCAGCTCCGAGTGCCGGTTGGCGACCAGGCTGTAGTCCCAGCGGTCGGCGCGGCGCAGCATCTGCGGCACGTCCAGGCCGTGCCGGGCGCCGGGCTTGGCCAGCAGGTCGGCCGCCATGTACTTCAGCGGGGTGCCCTGGTGGGTGTGGATGTGGACGGTGCCGGGGCGTTTGACGAGCGCGCCGGGCCAGTTGACGTTGTTGACGAAGTACTTGGCCCGCGCGGTGACCCGCTCGTAGGCGGCCGAGCCGAGCAGCACGTGCTCCACGTCCGGCGGCAGCAGCGCGGCCGCCTCCTCGTCCTTGACCACCCACACGCCCCGCAGGTGCGGGGCGATCTCGCGGGCCGCGCGGTGGATCGCCCCCGGATCGCCGAGCACGCCCCGGTGCGAGAACGCCGAGTAGACGGCGAGGTCCGGGTCCGGGGAACGCCTCACCAGCGGGGTGGTGCGGGCCCGGCGTGCCCGCACGGCCGCCGCCGTCCGCACCCGCAGCGCCCGCCGCTCCAGCGCCCGCCCGGCCCGCCCCGCCTGCCGCCGCGCCACGTAGGCGGCGTAGCCGCCCTCCAGCACCCGGTGCTCCTCGGCGACCGTGGTGCCCTCCGGCTTGTGCGCGCGGAACATCTCGGCCGTACGGCGGAAGAACTCGCGCTTGTCGGCGGGCGGCAGCCGGTCCGGCTTGGCGAGGATGTCCAGGCAGTGCTCGCCCATCTTGGCGTGCAGATAGCCCCGCCAGCCGTGCAGCTCCGGGTGGGCGTCGACGAACGCGAAGACCCGCTCGTACTGGTCGTGGATGTCGAAGTGCTTGCGGCTGGTGGTGGACAGGATGTTGCCCTGGCGGCGCTGCCGGTACTCCAGGCAGACCCGGTCCAGCGCGGCCATCCGCCCGGCGCTGAGCATGACCGGGAACGTCCACGGCGTGTCCTCGTAGTAGCCGGGCGGGAACGCGAAGCCGTGCCGCTCGACGAAGTCCCGGCGGTAGACCTTGTTCCACACGACCATCAGCAGGTCGAGGATCTCCGGTCGCTCGGCGGCGCTGAACGTGCCCGCGTCCGCCGCCTCGCCCAGCACGTGCGCCAGCACGTTGCGCCGGGTGCCGCCCCACCAGTAGGTGCGCACGTAGTCGAAGACCAGCACGTCCGGGTCGCCGGTCTCCGCCAGCCGGTCGGCCATCGCGCGCAGCGCGCCCGGCGTGAGGGTGTCGTCGCTGTCGAGGAAGAACAGGTAGTCGCCGGTGGCGTGCGGCATCCCGGCGTTGCGGGCCCGGCCGAGGCCCACGTTCTCCGGCAGGTGCAGCGCCGTCACGCGCGTGTCGCGGGCCGCGTACTCGTCGAGGATCGCCCCGCAGCCGTCCGGCGAGCAGTCGTCGACGGCGATCACCTCGATGTCGCCGTACGACTGCTCCAGGACCGAGTCGAGGCATTCGCGCAGGTAACCCTGCACCTTGAAGCAGGGGATGATGAGGCTGAAGCGGGGCACGTCAGTTCCTTACGAGGGTCGTCGCGGCGGGTGCGGGGATGCGCTCGGCGAGGGGGATCACCGGCGGGATCGCCTCCGGCGGTTCACCGAGGAACACCCGGCGGACGACCCGCTCGGCGGCCCGTCCGTCGTCGAACTCGCAGAACCGCTCGCGGAAGGCGGCCCGCAGCGCCCGGGACTCCTCGCCCGCCCAGGACCCGTCCCGGAACACCCGCGCCAGCTCCTGCGGGCTGTGCGCGACCGGGCCGGGCGGCGCCGCCATCAGGTCGAAGTAGACGCCCCGGGTCTCCCGGTAGACGTCCCAGTCGTCGGCGTACACGACGATCGGCCGGTCCAGGTTGGCGTAGTCGAACATGATCGACGAGTAGTCGGTGACCAGCGCGTCGGCGGCCAGGCAGACGTCCTCGGAGGAGCGGTGCGAGGTGACGTCGATGATCCGGCCCGAGGCCTGCGAGTGCCCCCGGTCGTAGAAGTAGTGGGCGCGCAGCAGTACGACGACGTCCTCCCCGGCCGCCTCGCAGAACGCCTCCAGGTCCAGACCGGTCTCGAAGCCGGTGTGCCAGTCGCGGTGTGTGGGCGCGTACAGCACGGCCGTCCTGCCCTCGGGCACGCCCAGCTCCGCGCGGATCCGGGCCACGTCGGCGGCGGTCGCCGTGTAGTACACGTCGTTGCGCGGATAGCCGTACTCCAGCTGCTCGTACGACCCCGGGAAGGCGCGCTCCCACATCTGGGTGGAGTGGCGGTTGGAGGACAGGTTGTAGTCCCAGCGGTCGACCCGGCCCAGCAGCTTGGCGAAGCTGCCGGACTGCGCGGCCACCACCGGGTACGTCGACTGGTCGACGCCCATCTTCTTCAGCGGCGTGCCGTGCTGGGTCTGGACGTGCACGCTGCCGGGCCGCTTCACCACGCCCTCGGCGAAGTTGGCGTTGTTCACCAGGTACTTGGCGCGGGCCAGCACGTCCCAGTAGCGGCGGCTGCCGATCACCGCGTGGTCGACGCCCTTCGGCACGGTGTGCGCCTGGTCGGGTTCCACCAGGAACACCGACCGGATGTGCGGGGCGAGTTCACGGGCCTTGGCGTGGATCGCCGCCGGGCTGCACGCGTAGCCGCGGCCCCAGTACGCGCAGTACACCGCAAGGTTGGGGTCGAGCGGGCGGCGCAGCCGGCGCCAGTACATGATCCGGGTGCGCAGCCCGCGCGGGCGCGGCAGCCGCTCCAGCGCCTTCGCCGCCGTCTGGTTGGCGCCGCGCAGCACCCGGAACGCCGTGTACGTGCCGGTCGCCAGCAGCCGGTGCTGCACGCCCAGGCTGCCGCCCGGGGTGCGGTGACCGGCCGGACGGTGCCGGCGGTACAGCCTGCCCGCCCGGCGGAAGAAGGCCCGCCGGCCGTGGGCGGGCACCCGGCGCGGATGGCCCGCCGTCTTCAGGACGGTCGCGAAGAGCTGGTCGAACAGCGCGTGCGCCCGCTGAGCGGACAGCTCCGGCGCCAGCGCCAGGGCGCGCTCGGCCTGGTCCAGCAGCTCCGCGTGGTGCTCACCGGGCAGGGAGAGCCGGTTGCCCTGCCGCCGCACGTGATGCCGTACGACCGGATCGGGCCGTACGGCGACCCGCTCGGCCCGCGCCATGACCTCCGCGCCGAAGGCGAGGTCCGTGAAGTGGCCCGCGGGGAAGGCGATGCCGTGCTCGGCGAGGAAGGTCCGCCGGTAGGCCGCCGCCCACGCGGGCAGCAGGACGCCGGTCAGCTGCGGGGCCCGGTCGGGGTGGAAGGCACCCGCCGGGGTCCGGTCCAGCAGCGGCTTCGCGGGCTGCGTCGGCTCGCCCTCCCACCAGGGCGTCTTCTCGTACCCGAAGAGCAGCACGTCGACGTCGCCGGTCTCGCCCAGCCGCGCGTCCAGCGCGGTCAGCGCGCCCGGCAGCAGGAGGTCGTCGCCGTCGAGGAACAGCAGATACGCACCGGTCGCCGCCCGCGTCCCGGTGTCGCGCGCCCCGGCGAGACCTGCCGACGGCGGCGAGTGGACGGGGGCCACCCGCGAGTCCCGCTCGGCGTGTGCGGCGGCGACGCCGGCCGCGGCGGAGTCGGGCCCGTCGCACACCGGGATCAGCTCGAAGTCGCCGAAGGACTGTGTGAGGACCGAGTCAAGCGCCTGGGCCAGCCGGCCCGCGACCCCATGGGACGGGACGATGATGCTGAAGCGGGGCATTCTGCTCTTTCTGTCGTTCTGGTCCGGATCGGGCGGGAGGTGCGCGCCTCGGACCGTGCGAGGTACGGCCGGGCCGCCCCGACGGCCGCCATGTGGACGGCCGCGACGGAGTCGGCCGCGACGAACTGCGGGGCATACGGACTCCCGGAAGGTGAAACGGTCACCGGCGGCCGTCGGTGACGGTGAGGGGACCGGAAGGTTGCGGCACGGTGGCCAGCGGGCTGCGCGGCGACGCCGCCGCGACCGACGGCACCGGGTGGCGCTCGGCGAGCGGGACGACCGGCGGGATCGCCTCCGGCGGCTCCCCGAGCACCACGTGCCGCACGACCCGCTCGGCGGCGCGGCCGTCGTCGTACGCGCAGAAACGCTCCCGGAACGCGGTGCGCAACTGGGTGGAGCGGGAGCCGCGCCAGTGGCCGGTGGCGAAGATGTCGATCAGCTCGTCCTCGCTGCGGGCGACCGCGCCCGGCGGGAAGGACCGCACGTCGAAGTAGGTGCCGCGGGCCGCCTCGTACGCCTCCCAGTCGTCGGTGTGGACGACGATCGGCCGGTCCAGGTTGGCGTAGTCGAACATGATCGACGAGTAGTCCGTGACCAGCGCGTCCGAGGCCAGGCAGAGCGCCTCCACGCTCGGGTGGCCGGTGACGTCGACGACCCGGCCGTTCGTCGTGGCGAGCGGACCGCCGTGCCAGGCGTGCGCGCGGGCCAGGACGACGAAGCGCGGGCCCAGGCGGCGCACCACGCGCTCCAGGCCGAGGGTGGTGCGCTGGGTGCGGCGGTAGTCGCGGTGCGTCGGCGCGTACAGGATCGCCACGCTGCCCTCGGGGATGCCCAGCGACTCGCGCAGCCGGGCCACCTCCGCCGAGGTCGTCCGCTGGAAGACGTCGTTGCGCGGGTAGCCGTACTCGAGCGTGGTGTAGCGGCCCGGGTAGACGCGCTCCCAGGTCAGGGTGGTGTGGCGGTTCGCGGACAGCACGTAGTCCCACTTGTCGACGCCGTCCAGGAGCCGCCCGAAGTCCATGTCCCCGGCCGCCGCCGGGTGCTCCCGCAGGTCCAGGCCCATGTGCTTGAGCGGGGTGCCGTGCTGGGTCTGCACGAAGACCTGGCCGGGGCGCTTGACCAGCCGGTGGTCGAAGTTGACGTTGTTGACCAGGTACTTGGAACGGGCCAGCGCCGTCCAGTACGCGGCCGTTCCCGGGGTCAGGCGCCGGGTGCCGGCCGGGACCGTGTCGTGGTGCTCGGGCCGGGCGATCCACGCCGTGCGGATGTGCGGGGCGTGCGCGCGGAACGCGGCCTCCAGCGCGCCCGGGTTGCAGCCGTGGCCACGGCCCCAGGAGGCGGCGAACACGGCCCGGTCGGCGCGCACGGGCAGCCGCAGCTGGATCCGGTAGTGCAGCCGGAGCCCGGCGGCGCGGACGGCCCGGGCCAGGCCCCGGGCGGCCCCCGCGGCACGGCGGCGGGCGGCCAGGGCGAGGTGCAGGGCGCGGAAGACGCGGTGTGCGCCGACGCGCACCAGCGCGTGCCGCAGGCGGGTGCGGGCCGGGACCGGAGCGCCCGGGACCCGGTAGCGGCGGTAGTGGGCGCGGGCGCGGCGCAGGAACGCGGCGCGGCTGCGCGGCGGCAGCCGGTCGGGCTTGCGGTACACGGTCGTCAGGTGGTCGACCATGCGGCGGAACAACAGCGGGCGCCAGCGGGCGAGTCCGGGACGCGCGTCGAGATACGCGAACACCCGGTCGTACTGCTCGAAGACGTCGAAGTGCCTGTCGCTGGTGGTGGACAGGATGTTGCCCTGCCGGCGCTGCCGGTAGTGCACACAGACCCGGTCCAGGGTGGCGATCGTCTCCGCGCTCAGCATCACCGGATACGTCCAGGGCGTGTCCTCGTAGTAGCCGGGCGGGAACGCGAAGCCCTCCCGCTCGACGAACTCCCGCCGGTACGCCTTGTTCCACGCCACCATCAGCAGCCGCAGCACACCCGGCCGGTCCTCCAGCCGGAACGGCGCCGGGCCCTCCTCGGCGAGCTGCCCGGCGAGCTTGTTGCGGACCGTCTCGCCGGTCCAGTACGTGCGGGCGTAGTCGTAGACCAGGACGTCCGGTTCGCCGGTCTCCTTCAGCCGGTCGGCGACGGCGAGCAGGGCGTCCGGGGTGAGGGTGTCGTCGGAGTCGAGGAAGACCAGGTAGTCGCCGGTCGCCTGCGCCATCCCCGCGTTGCGGGCGGGGCCCAGGCCGGTGTTGCCCGGCAGGTGGACGGCCTTCACGCGCGGGTCGCGGGCCGCGAACTCGTCGATGATCTCGCCACAGGCGTCCGGCGAGCAGTCGTCCACCGCGATCAGTTCGAGATCGGGATACGACTGCGTGAGCACCGATTCCAGGCACTCGTGCAGGTACGCCTGAACCTGGTACACGGGGACGATGACACTGAACCTGGGCAAGGGGACATCCAAGGGTCGGCGGGTCTGCTCGGGCGTTCTGCCCGGGAACGGCCGATGAGGCGGATGGGTTACGGTCCGTACGGCATGTGGGGGAATCAGGGTGAACGCCGAGGGGCGGACCGGTGTGTCCCGGCCCGCCCCGACGAACTGACTTGCTAGACGCGCTACTTCACCGCGCCCGCCATCACCCCCGACACGAACTGCCGCTGGAAGGCGAAGAACACCGCCAGCGGAACCACCATCGAGATGAACGCGCCCGGCGCCAGCACGTCGATGTTGTTGCCGAACTGCCGTACCTGCGTCTGCAGCGCCACCGTGATCGGCTGGCTGCCGGCGTCCGTGAACACCAGCGCCACCAGCATGTCGTTCCACACCCACAGGAACTGGAAGATGCCGAGGCTGGCGATCGCGGGCCCGCCCAGCGGCATCACGACCCGTGCGAACAGCCGCAGTTCACCGGCCCCGTCCAGGCGGGCCGCCTCCAGCAGCTCGCGGGGGATCTCCGCGAAGAAGTTCCGCAGCAGGAACACCGCGAACGGCAGCCCGAACCCGACGTGGAACAGGATCACACCCAGGATGGAACCGAACAGACCGATGTTGCCGAACAGTTCGGCGATCGGGATCAGCGCCACCTGCACCGGCACCACCAGCAGCCCGACCACCGCCAGGAACCACCAGTCCCGGCCCGGGAACTCCATCCACGCGAACGCGTAGCCGGCCAGCGCGCCGATCACCACCACCAGCACCGTCGCCGGGACCGTGATCAGCACCGTGTTGACCAGGGAGTCGGTGATGTCGCCGTTCTCCAGCAGCTTCTCGTAGCTGTCCACGGTGAGCTGTGCGGGCTCGGTGAACACCGTCCACCAGCCGCTCTCGTTCATGTCCTCCGTGCTGCGCAGCGACGACAGCAGCAGACCTATGGTCGGCACCAGCCAGAACAGGCCCACGACGACCAGGAAGACCCGCACCGCGCCGCCGCTCAGCCTCTCGACCAGCCGCGCCCCGAGAGACCGCCGGTTCATCGCCGCACCTCCCGCCTGAGCCGCCGGACGTTGAACCACATCACCGGGATCACCAGCAGCAGCAGGAACACCGCGATGGCGCTGGCCACGCCCGGCTGGTCCTCGGCGAAGCCCTTGCGGTACAGCTCCAGGGCGAGCACGTTCGCGTCGTCCTGCGAGGAGCCCGGCGCGATGATGAACACCAGGTCGAACACCTTCAGGACGTTGATCATCAAGGTGACCGTGACGACCGCGAGGACCGGCGCCAGCAGCGGCACGGTGACCCTGCGGAACACCTGCCACTCGTTCGCGCCGTCCACCCGCGCCGCCTCCAGCAGCTCCCGCGGCACCCCGGCCAGACCGGCCGCGATCAGCACCATCGCGAAACCCGCCCACATCCAGATGTACGACCCGATGATGGCCGGCGTGACCAGCGACGGGCCCAGCCAGTCCAGCCCGTTGTACGGCTCCTGGAAGTTGTCCGCGGGCAGCCGCAGCAGCGCCCCCTCGGCGGAGGCGGGCAGCGTGAAGGTGCCGTCGCCGGCGGCCGTCGTGGAGGCGACCACATCGCCGTCCTTCACCGCCTCGATCTTCATCCCGGCATAACCCAGCTCGGCCGGATCGGGCTCGCCGAGCGTGCCCACGCCCTTGCCCCGGGTGAAGTCCTGCCAGGTGGTGCCGGTGATCTTCTCCGGGTCGGAGGGCGGCTGCCCGGCGGGCTCGGCGTCGTCCGGCATCAGGTCCGGCGCCACCCCCACCAGCGGCAGTGTCACCGGATCGCCCGGACGGACCGGCTCCTTCGTGACGAACGCGCCCCCGCCGGCCGCCTCCAGCGGCGACTGACGGCCCGGATGCGCCTTCGGGAACGCCGACGACTGGGCGAACGTGTCGTGCACACCCACCCAGACCGCGTTCGCGACACCCTTGTCCGGGTCCTGGTCGTACACCAGCCGGAAGATGATGCCCGCGGCGAGCATCGAGATCGCCATCGGCATGAAGACGACCAGCTTGAACGCGGTGCCCCAGCGCACCCGTTCGGTCAGCACCGCGAAGATCAGCCCGAGCGCGGTCGCGACCGTCGGCGCGAACACCACCCAGACGATGTTGTTCTTCAGCGCGGTGCGGATGCCGTCGTCGGTGAACAGGGCCTGGTAGTTGTCGAATCCGGCCAAGCCGTCGCCGGACTGGTCGTAGAGACTGCGGACGACCGAGTACCCGATCGGGTAGACCACGAGCGCGCCGAGCAGCACCAGCGCGGGCAGCAGGAACAGCGCCGCCATGGTGGTGCGGGTGCCGGTCACGCTCTTGCGCCTGGATGGCCCGGCGGGGGCCCCGGGGACCCCCGCCGAGGGTGCCGACGACTTCATCGCCGGCTCAGTCCCCGTAGGCCGCGGCCGCGTCGGCCTCCAGCTTGCGCTGGGTGCCCGCGATGTCCTTCGGGTTCTTCAGGAAGTCCTGCAACGCCTTCCACTCGCCCTTGCCGGGCGTGCCGCCGAACGCCTGCGGGGCCTGGTCGGACATGTCGAAGCGGAAGTCGTCACCGGCCGCGATCAGCGACTTCGCCATCTCCTGCTGCACCGCGTTCGGATACGCCTTCGGGTCCACGTTCTTGTTCGGCGAGAGATAGCCGCCGAGCTTCGCCTGGATCGCCGCCGCGTCCGGGGACGCCAGGAACGTCGCCAGGGCCTGCGCCGCCTTCGAGTCCTCCAGGATCACCGCCGCGTCACCGCCCGAGACCACCGGCGCGGTGTCACCGACCGCCGGGAACGCGAACACCTTCGCGTCCGTGCCCACCTTCGCGTCCGTCTCGGCGATGTTGACCTGCACGAAGTCGCCCTCGTAGACCATGCCCGCCTTCGGCTGGTCGCCGCCCGTGAAGGTCTGGGTGACGGACGCCGGGAACTCGGTCTGCAGCGCGCCGCTCGCGCCGCCCGCGAGGTAGTCCTGCTTGCCCCAGATCTGCGCGAGCGTGGTCAGCGCCTCCTTCACGGAGGGGTCCGTCCACTTGATCTCGTGCTTGGCCAGCTGGTCGTACTTCTCCGGGCCCGCCTGGGAGAGATAGACGTTCTCGAACCAGTCGGTGAGGGTCCAGCCGTCCGCGCCGCCGACCGAGAAGGGCGTGACCCCCGAGTCGTAGACCGTCTGCGCGGTGGTGAGCAGGTCCTCCCAGGTCTTGGGCTCCTCGGCGCCCGCGTTCTCGAAGACCTGCGTGTTGTACCAGATCAGCGACTTGTTGGCGGCCTTGTAGTAGACGCCGTACTGCTTGCCGCCGACCTTGCCGATGTCCTGCCAGCCCTGCGAGAAGTTCTTGGCCAGCTCCGCCTGCGCCTGAGCGCCCAGCGGCTTCGCCCAGCCCTTGTCGACGGCCTGCTTGATGGCGCCGGGCTGCGGCAGCATCGCGACGTCCGGCGGCTGGCCACCGGCGATCTTCGAGCCGAGGAAGTTGATGATCGGATCCTGCGCGGGCACGAACGTGACCTTCGCGCCCGTCCGCTTCTCGAACTCCGCGAGCACCTTCTTGAAGTTGGCCTGCTCCGGGCCGGTCCAGACGGCGGCCACCTCCAGGGACTCGCCGTCCAGCTCGGGGAGTCGCACGGTGGCGGTGGTCTCGGTACCGCCACCGCCGCCCTCGGTCTCGCTGTCCTTGTCGTCGTCGCCTCCGCAGGCGGTGAGCGAGAGCGTCAACGCCCCCGCGAGGAGAGCCGCGGCGGCCCTCGCGGCCCTGCTTGTCGTCGTCCGGCTGGTGCTGCTCCTGCTGTGCATCACGGCCCCGTTCTTCGTCCTCGTCGAACGTCCAGCGCTGCTCCGTGAGCACTGGTCTACGCCGGGTGACGAGGGTCGGCAAGGGCGCGAACCGTGTCAAGGGGGTGATCGTGACCGCGCTGTGACTCGCGCGGCCCGCCACTACAGCAGCGACGGCACCCGGGACGCCGACACCTCCCGCGCCGCCCGCTCCAACGCGCTCGCCAGCAGGGCGAGATCCGTCGGCCCGTTGCCCAGCTCCCGCACCGGACGCCGGGCCGGCGGATCACCCATGCGGTGCCACTCCAGCGGCACGACCGTCGGCCGCAGCGTCGCGGTGCGCGGGATACGTCCCGTGACCCGCCCGCCCTGGAACGGCGTGACCCGCCCGTTCGGCCCCGTCAGACCGCCCCGCCCGGGCGCCGGCTCGTCCGGGCCGGCCGCCGGGGCGTCCAGCACGATCCGCAGCCGGGCCCGCCGCGCCGCCTCCGACTCGGCCGTACGACCGCCCGGCCAGGCCGCCGCGACCAGATGAACCCCCAGCCGCTCGCCCTCCCGCGCCACCGCCTCCAGCGCCCGCACGACCGACCCGGCCGCGGGCCGGCCGGGCGAGCCCAGGGCGGGCTGGAACAGCGCGTCCAGATCGTCCACGACCACCACCAGCCGCGGCAGCGGCGGCGCCGCCTCCGCCGGGCGGCGCGCCCCGCCCGGCCGCAGCCGCAGCGTCGAACTCGGCGGAGCCTCCAGATCGCCCGCGGCGCCCTGCCCCGGCGCGGAGCGCTGCGTGACCATCCGGTCGCTCAGCTCCCGCCCCGTGTGCCATTCCGCGAAGTCCGAACGGCCCAGCAGCTCCGCCCGCCGCTTCAGCTCGGCACTCAGCGACTGCGCGAACTCCCGCATCCGCACCGGGTCGTTGGCGGTCAGGTGGGTGGTCACGTGGGGAACGTCCGTGCAGACCCGCAGTCCGTCGCCGTGTCCGGCGCCCGCGCCCACGCTGTCCCGGCCGTCCATCAGCACGATGCCGAGCCGGTCCGGACGCTCGGCGGACGCCAGCGAGGCGACGACCGCGCGCAGCAGCTCCGTACGCCCGCTGCCCGCCGGGCCCTCCACCAGCAGATGCGGGCCGTCGGCCACGAGGTCCGCGACGACCGGCCCGCGCGGTCCCGCGCCGAGCACCGCCCACGCCCGGCCGCCCAGCGAGCGGGTGTCGTCGGCCGCGTCCGCCCAGCGGGCCATCAGCGACGCGGGGGTGGCCCGGGCCAGCCCCAGCTCGTCCAGCAGCCGGGCCGACTGCGGCAGCGGCGCGGACACCCGCGCCTGCCGCTCGGCGCCGACGCCGGAGCCGTCCGGCCGGAGCGGGGCGAGCGCCCGCGCGAAGCGCTCCGCCCACGCGGGGGACACCGCGTCGACGGTGGCTATCGTGCCGTGGCCCACGGGCCCGCGCGCGGCCGTCCGCTCCGCGGGGGCCACCCGCAGCAACCGCAGTGCCGTCGCCACATCGCCGCTGAGCAGCGCCACCGCCCCGCACTCCCGGAACGTCGGCGCCACCGCGCAGGCCGCCTCGTACGTGTCCGTCACCGGCGAGGCGGGGGAGGCCGGGTCCGTCTCGGCGAGGCACACCACGTGGATCCCGGCCCGCGCCCCCTCCCCGGCCAGCCGCGCGATCGCGTCCCGCAGCCCGGCACCACCGGGGTCACCGTCGACGACGACCACCGTGTACGGGCCGGTAAAACCAGGCTCGGGGTCGTCCTGCAGGGCCCAGGAGGGGCGGTGGGGCGGGGTGCTGCCGGGCACCGCTGGGGGCCGGCGGTCGGCGCCGGGGGCGGGGGAGGCAGGGGTGCCGGTGCCGGGTGCGGGCGAGGCTGGGGTGTTGCCGTGTGCTGCGGCAGGCTCGGTGGCGTTGCCCGCGGCGGTACCGGAACCCGGGTGCGAGCCGCTGGCGGCGGGTGTGGGCTGGGCGCCGTAACCCGCGCCGGGCCCGCCGGTGCCGGTCGTGATGCCGGTGGGGCCCGTCGTGGGCTGGGGCGCGGTCCCGTGGGCGGGCGCCGGGGACCGGAAGTCGGCGCCGGAGCCTGTGCCGGGGGCGCTCGGCCGGCCCTGTGCTGCCGGGTCGGACGCCGTGCCGCCCGGTCGGCCCTGCGCCGCCGCGCCGGCGCCGGTGTAGCCCGGTCGACCCTGTGCTGCCGGACCGGAACCTGAATCGCTGGGCCGTCCCTGAGCCGCCGGACCGGAACCTGAGTCGCCGGGCCGTCCCTGAGCCGCCGGGGCGGAGCCCGAGTCGCCAGGTCGGCCCTGCGCCGCCGCGCTGTAACCCGCGCCACCCGGGCGGGCATGCGCCCCCGAGCCGGAACCCGCGCCGCCCGCCTGGCCGTGGGCCGTCGCGCCGCCCGCCGTATCCCGCCCGGCCGCCTCGGCCGGAGCCGTGGCGGCGGTCGTCGTGGTCGCGGTCGTGGGTTCGCTCGGCTGCGCGGCCGGTGCTGTCTGCGCCGTCGTTCGGGGGCCGCTCGTGCGGTCCGTGAGGTGGTCGTCCAGGCGGCGGAGCAGTTCGTCGGCGCGGGCGGCGGCCTGTTCGCGGTCGTAGGCGAGGAGGAGGCGGCAGTCCTGGCCGTGGCCGGGGCGCACCTGCGGGAGCCAGCCCAGCCAGGACCACTCGGTGGTGCGCTCGGCGATCGAGCGGGAGCGGTCGGTGCTGATCAGCACGATCTCGAGAGTGGCGGGGGAGTGCAGCGCGGCGAGCTGCGCCAGCATCGCCCGGGCCAGCCCGGACAGCCGGGGGCGCGGCCCGGCCAGGCCCAGCGCACCCACCTCGCGCAGATCGGCGGTCACCGGCACGGCGGGCAGCAGCCCGGAGCCGTCGGGTGCCGCGCGGTCGGCCGTGCCGAGCCGCACGGTCAGTGCTTCCGGGTGCCCCGGCCCGCGCTCCCACAGCCGGGGGCCGGGGCCGAGCGCGGTGAGCAGCAGGGCCGCCGGGTCCGGCCAGGTCTCCGGCAGCCGGGGTCCTGGCGACAGCGCGGGCGCGGCCGCGGCGGCCGTCTCGCCGTAGTACGTCTGCGGTCCGGGCGTCGGCTGCTCGCCCCGCCCGCCGGCCAGCCGACGGGCCCACGCGCCGAGGCCGCCGCGTCGGCGCGGGGCGGCCGGTGTGCCGGCGGTGCCCGGCCGTGCCGGTTCCGGGACGGTCGCGTCGGCGGGTGTGCCGTGGAGGCCGCCGATCATGACCTGGCGCCCGCCGTGCGTGCCGCCGTCGGACGGCGGCTGCGCGGGCGACACCAGCCGGGCGCCGGGCGAGCGTCCTCCGGTGCCTCGGTCCTCGATCCCCGTGCCTCGGTCCTCGATCCCCGTGCTTCGGTCCTCGGTCCGCGTGCTTCGGTCCTCGATCCGCGGCGCCCCGGCCTGCCCCGGCACGACCGGGGGGCGCACGGCGTGCGCGGTGTCCCAGCCCGGCCGCCGCCCGTCGGCGGTGCCCTCCGCGCGGGCGTGGCTGTCCGGGGCCTGGGGGCCGTCGGCGGGGGCCGGGGACACCCGGACGAAGCCCTCTCCGTCCGGTGCCGTGGCCCGCCGTGCGCCCAGGCCCCCGGCGGGGGCGAGGCGCAGGGCCGATTCACCGAGCCGCAGCAGCGCGCCCGGCGCGAGCCGGACCGGGTGGGAGCCGACGCGGGAGCCGTCCAGCGTGGTGCCGTTGGTGGAGCCGAGGTCGGCGACGGTGACGCGGCCGTCGGCGTCGAGGGTCACCGCGCAGTGCAGCCGGGAGACGTCCGGGTCGTCGAGCGGGACGTCGGCGTCGGCGGAGCGGCCGATGTCGATCCGGCCGCCGTGCAGCAGATGCACCCCGCCCGCGTCGGGGCCGGCGACCACGTCGAGGCGGGCCGGGGCGTCACCGACCTCGGGGTGCGGCTCGGGGTCGGCGGGGGCGCCGAGGGACAGCACCGCGCCGTCCACCAGCGGGGGCTCGCCGAGCGTGCAGCGGCGGTCGTCGAGGCGTTCCGCGCCGGCGTACAGCACGACCGGGCCGGGCTGGGCGGCGCCGTCGCCGGTGACCGCGGAGGCCAGTGCCGAGGCGACCGCGGAGAGGGCCGTGCCGGCGGGCGCGGTGACCAGCAGGTCGCGGCTCGCGGCGCGGCCACGCGCCTCGGCCGAGGGCGGACCCAGCGGGTCTACGACGGTCAGCCGGATCTGCATCGCCGTCAGCGGTCCCTTCTGCGTGGGCGCGGAGGGGCGGCCCCCAAGAGCGCACGAGCACGTCGGCCAGTACTGCACGCATCCTCGCACCTGTCACCGGCAACGCGCCCGCCGCTCCGGCAGAAGTGATCTTGATTGGTCGGCTCTGCCCGCAAAAGTGCCTGCCCAAAGCGTTGCCGCCGACCGGTTGAGATCGGTCACGCCCGCTTTCGGCAACCTTGGGACCGGGGTGAGCGTCTTCCCTTCGAACGCGGGCGGGGGTGTGTACGTAGCACCCACAGAAAGAGGACAGCCCGGTCCCGCACACCCGGCACTACAGTGGTTCGGAACGACAAGCAGGCAAGGCAAGCAACAGGGAGCGCGTGACGTGCGGCCAGTCGGCAGCAAGTACCTGCTCGAGGAGCCGCTCGGACGCGGCGCCACGGGCACCGTCTGGCGAGCCCGCCAGCGGGAGACCGCGGGTGCCGAGGCGGCCGTACCCGGACAGCCCGGCGAGACCGTCGCCATCAAGGTCCTCAAGGAGGAGCTGGCGAACGACGCCGACGTCGTGATGCGCTTCCTCCGGGAGCGCTCCGTGCTGCTCCGGCTGACCCACCCGAACATCGTCCGGGTGCGCGACCTGGTCGTGGAGGGCGATCTCCTCGCCCTGGTCATGGACCTCGTCGACGGTCCGGACCTGCACCGCTACCTGCGCGAGAACGGCCCCTTCACCCCGGTCGCCGCGGCCCTGCTCACCGCGCAGATCGCCGACGCGCTGGCCGCCAGTCACGCCGACGGCGTAGTCCACCGCGACCTGAAGCCGGCGAACGTCCTGCTCAAGCAGGACGGCGGCCAGATGCACCCGCTGCTGACCGACTTCGGCATCGCCCGCCTCGCCGACTCGCCCGGCCTGACCCGCACCCACGAGTTCGTCGGCACGCCCGCGTACGTCGCGCCGGAGTCCGCCGAGGGCCGCCCGCAGACCTCCGCCGTCGACATCTACGGCGCCGGCATCCTGCTGTACGAGCTGGTCACCGGCCGCCCGCCGTTCGCCGGCAGCTCCGCCCTGGAGGTGCTGCACCAGCACCTGAGCGCCGAGCCGCGCCGCCCCTCCACCGTCCCCGAACCGCTGTGGACGGTCATAGAGCGCTGTCTGCGCAAGAACCCGGACGAAAGGCCGAGCGCCGAGAACCTCGCGCGCGGCCTGCGGGTCGTCGCCGAGGGCGTCGGCGTGCACGCGAACTCCGCGCAGATCGCCGCCGCCGAGAACGTGGGCGCCCTGCTCGCCCCGGACCCGGCGCCCGCCGCCGTCCCCGGCTCCCCGGACGCGGCCGACCCGACGCAGGTGCTGCCGCACGGCTCCGCGCCGGGCGCGTACGACCCGAACGGCGCGACCAGCGTCCTCCCGCACACCGGCGGCCCGGCCGGCGCCGCCGACCCCACCGCCGTACTCCCGAACACCGGGGCCGCCGACCCGACGGCCGTGCTGCCGCCGGTGCCCCCGAACCAGCCCGGACAGCACGGCCAGGACCCCGGTCAGCAGGGCGAGCACCCCTGGCAGAACCAGCTGCGCGCCGCGCGGGACCGCAACGAGCAGACGCAGGTCCAGTACCTCGACCCCAGCCAGGACCCGCTGCGCCGCCGCCCCCAGCGGCAGGTGGCCCGCCCGCAGCAGCAGCCCCAGCAGCCTCAGCGGCCCCAGCCCCAGCAGCGCCCGCAGCCCCGGCGCCAGCAGGGCCCGCCGCCCGGATACGGCTACCCGCAGCAGCACCAGCCGCAGCAGTACGCACCGCAGCAGCAGCCCCAGCGGTACGCGCCGCCCGCCCCGCCGCAGCCGCAGCAGCCCACGCGGGAGCCGAGACAGCCGCGGCAGCGCAGCGCCAACCCGATGCGCATCCCCGGTCTGGGCTGCCTCAAGGGCTGCCTGTTCACGATCGTCATCCTGTTCGTGGCCGGCTGGCTGGTCTGGGAGCTGAGCCCGCTCCAGGAGTGGATCGGCACCGGCAAGGGCTACTGGGACCAGCTCACGGACTGGGTGGGCACGGTGACCGGATGGATCAGCGACCTCGGCGGCGGATCGGACGGCGGCGGATCCGCCGGCGGGGGCGGCTCGACGCAGTAGCGCTCCACGGCGGTGAGTCCCTCGGGCGGCGAGTCCGTCGGGCGGCGAGTCTGTCGCTTTGTCGACACCCGGGGGGTGATTTCGGCCTCCCCGGTGAACGTCGGCTCGCCGGACGCGTAGTTTTAGCGACAACACGCGTCTGTAGGAGCAGTCTTGGCACGGAAGATCGGCAGCCGGTACACCGCGAACCAGATCCTGGGACGGGGCAGCGCCGGCACGGTGTGGCTGGGCGAGGGGCCTGAGGGCCCCGTCGCCATCAAGCTGCTGCGCGAGGATCTGGCGTCCGACCAGGAACTCGTCGGACGCTTCGTCCAGGAGCGCACCGCCCTGCTCGGGCTCGAGCACCCGAACGTGGTCTCCGTCCGCGACCTGGTCGTCGACGGCAACGACCTCGCGCTCGTCATGGACCTGGTCCGCGGCACCGACCTGCGCACCCGGCTGGAACGAGAGCGGCGGCTGGCCCCCGAGGCGGCCGTCGCGATCGTCGCCGACGTCGCCGACGGACTCGCCGCGGCCCACGCCGCCGGGGTCGTGCACCGGGACGTCAAGCCCGAGAACGTCCTGCTGGACATGCAGGGCCCGCTCGGACCCGGCGGCTCGCACCGCGCCCTGCTCACCGACTTCGGCGTCGCCAAGCTGATCGACACCCCGCAGCGGACCCGCGCGACCAAGGTCATCGGCACCCCGGACTACCTGGCGCCCGAGATCGTCGAAGGCCTCCCCCCGCGGGCGTCCGTCGACATCTACGCCCTCGCCACGGTCCTCTACGAGCTGCTGGCCGGCTTCACGCCCTTCGGCGGCGGACACCCGGGCGCCGTGCTGCGCCGCCACGTCACCGAGACCGTCGTCCCGCTCCCCGGCATCCCCGACGAGCTGTGGCAGCTGATCGTGCAGTGCCTCGCCAAGGCTCCCGCCTCCCGGCTCCGCGCCTCCGAGCTGGCCGCCCGGCTGCGGGAGCAGCTGCCGACGCTGGCCGGGATGCCGCCGCTGGACGTGGACGAGCCGGACGCCGACGCCGCCGAACCCGCCGACGACGCCCCGCGGCCCCAGCAGGGCGAGCCGGCGCCCCCGGCCCGGGAACGCCGGGGCGCGGTCTCGCTGGTCCCCGGCGCCAAGCCGGACTCCAACCGGGACACCCACACCTCGATGCGCGTCCCCGCCCCCGACGAGCTGGCCGGCGGCGCCCACGGAACGGCCCGCGCGCCCCGCGCCTCCGGCGCCCCCCGTCCCGGCTCGGCCCGCAACCGCGCCGCCACCCGGCGCCGCCGCATCACCCTCGGTGCCGCCGCGGTGGTCCTGGCCGCGGCGGTCGGCACCGGCGCATGGCTGGCCGCGTCGGGGGACGACGAGGGGTCGGCACCGCAGGACACGAGGAACTCGGCACCGGAGACGCCCTGACGTCCCCTGGCCTGCCGGGCGGGGCCGCGCCGCCCGGCGCCGAGCGCTCGACAGAGCCGTTACGCTGGATGCGTGGCAGTCGTCGATGTATCCGAAGAGCTCAAGTCCCTCTCCTCGACCATGGAGTCGATCGAGGCCGTTCTGGACCTCGACAAGCTGAGGGCAGACATCGCCGTGCTCGAGGAGCAGGCGGCCGCGCCGTCCCTGTGGGACAACCCGGACGAGGCGCAGAAGATCACCAGCAAGCTGTCCCACCTCCAGGCGGAGGTGAGGAAGGCCGAGGCCCTGCGCTCGCGGATCGACGATCTCGCCGTGCTCTTCGAGATGGCCGAGGAGGAGGACGACCCGGACACGCGTGCCGAGGCCGAGTCCGAGCTCGCCGCCGTCAGGAAGGCGCTGGACGAGATGGAGGTGCGCACCCTCCTCTCCGGCGAGTACGACTCCCGTGAGGCGCTCGTCAACATCCGCGCCGAGGCCGGCGGTGTCGACGCCGCGGACTTCGCGGAGAAGCTCCAGCGCATGTACCTGCGCTGGGCCGAGCAGCGCGGCTACAAGACGGAGCTCATCGAGACGTCCTACGCGGAAGAGGCCGGCATCAAGTCGACCACCTTCTCCGTGCAGGCGCCTTACGCCTACGGCACCCTCTCCGTCGAGCAGGGCACCCACCGCCTGGTGCGCATCTCGCCCTTCGACAACCAGGGCCGGCGCCAGACCTCCTTCGCCGGTGTCGAGGTGCTCCCCGTCGTCGAGCAGTCCGACCACGTCGACATCGACGAGTCCGACCTGCGCATCGACGTCTACCGGTCCTCCGGGCCCGGCGGCCAGGGTGTGAACACCACCGACTCCGCGGTGCGCATCACGCACATCCCGACCGGCATCGTCGTCTCCTGCCAGAACGAGCGGTCGCAGATCCAGAACAAGGCCACCGCCATGAACGTCCTCCAGGCCAAGCTGCTGGAGCGGCGCCGCCAGGAGGAGCAGGCCAAGATGGACGCCCTCAAGGGCGACGGCGGCAACTCCTGGGGCAACCAGATGCGTTCGTACGTCCTCCACCCGTACCAGATGGTCAAGGACCTGCGGACCGAGCACGAGGTCGGCAACCCCGAGGCCGTCTTCAACGGTGAGATCGACGGTTTCCTGGAAGCCGGTATTCGCTGGCGCAAGCAGCAAGAGAAGTAAGTTTGTCGACAAAGCCAACCGCCCCTGAATCAGGGGCGGTTGTCGTTTGTCCGGGTTTTACATCACACTCACAGTCTCCAGAGCCGACAAAGCGCGCTACATAAGGACATTGCGTACGCAACGGCCTTGACGTTGCTTTGAAAAATCGGAAGGCTGAAGCGCGGCATGCGTACTTCTGGGGCGCATGTGAACCGGGGGGATTGAGTAAATGGCTACCACCCTCCGTCGATCACGGCCCCCGAGCGCCGCCTCATTGACGATCAGCTACTGGGGGTAGCAACCATATGACCAAGAAGACGCGGATCCGTCTCGCGCGTATAGCGGCCGGTGCGGTGATCGCCGCCGGTGCCTCGCTGACCGCCGCGGGCGCCGCTTCCGCCGCCCCGGACGACTGCGGGTTCCTGGGGATCGGCTGCGAGACGCCGAGCCCGGACCCCGAGCCGACCGACCCGGAGATCCCGACGGACCCGAACCCGACCGACCCGGGCATCCCGACCGACCCGGGCACGCCCACCGACCCGGGCATCCCGACCGACCCGGGTACGCCCACCGACCCGGGCACCGACCCGGAGATCCCGACCGACCCGACCGAGGACCCGACCGAGCCCGAGGAGCCGGAGGAGCCGGGCAACGGGAATGGCAACGGGAACGGCAACGGGAACGGCAACGGCAACGGGAACGGCAACGGAAGCGGCAACGGGAACGGTGGCGGCAACAACACCAACCCCGACGGCGGCTCCAACGACTCCGCCCAGAGTGAGGGCTCCTCGGCCCTGACCGACACCGGCGCCGACGCCCCGGCCGACACCTCGGCCCAGGGCGGTGGCGACGAGCTGGCCGAGACCGGTGCCGCGGAGACCACGTTCCTGCTGGTCGGCGCCGCGACGATGATCGCCGGCGGCATCGGCTTCCGCGTGCTGCCGCGCCTCATGGGCGGCCGTGGCGGTGCGGCCGCCTGAGAGGTGGCCGACGGTAGCTGAAAGGGCCCGGAGCGTTATGCTCCGGGCCCTTTCCGTGTCCGTGTCAGGCAGGGGTCACGCGGTCTGGTGCGCCAGCAGTGCCACCGCGGCGACCAGCACCGCCAGCAGGGCGATCAGCGTCATCGGGTTCAGGCCCGCGAGGGGGTTCTCCTGCTGCAGCCGCTCGCGGTTCGCCCGGCACACGGGGCAGCGGCCCTCGCTCACGGGCGCGGCACAGTTCGCGCACACCAGCCGGTCGTACGTCATGTGCTCGCCCTCCTAGCGCCGGTTCTGCCTGAACAACGCTCTCCGGGGTGAGAACGTTCCCCCTCCACTGTGCCAGGTTCTCCGGAAGGGTGCGCGGGGCCCTTCGAAGGGGACTGCGGACGCGTGCACAAAACGTACATGTGACGCGCAACCCCGACCGGTGACTGCGGTTGCCCACTCGCTTCGCGTATGGTCACGCTCATCTACCCCCGGCGACCCGTGGTGCATCCGTGATCCGATTCGACAATGTCTCCAAGGTCTACCCCAAGCAGACCCGCCCAGCCCTCAGGGATGTCTCCCTGGAGGTCGAGAAGGGCGAGTTCGTGTTCCTCGTGGGGTCCTCCGGCTCCGGAAAGTCCACCTTCCTGCGGCTGATCCTCCGCGAGGAGCGGGCCAGCCACGGACAGGTGCACGTTCTGGGCAAGGACCTCGCACGCCTGTCCAACTGGAAGGTGCCGCACATGCGCCGCCAGCTGGGCACGGTCTTCCAGGACTTCCGGCTGCTGCCGAACAAGACCGTCGCCGAGAACGTGGCCTTCGCGCAGGAGGTCATCGGCAAGTCCCGCGGCGAGATCCGCAAGTCCGTGCCGCAGGTGCTGGAGCTGGTCGGCCTCGGCGGCAAGGAGGACCGGATGCCGGGCGAGCTGTCCGGCGGTGAGCAGCAGCGCGTCGCCATCGCGCGCGCCTTCGTCAACCGGCCCAAGCTGCTGATCGCCGACGAGCCCACCGGCAACCTCGACCCGCAGACCTCCGTCGGCATCATGAAGCTGCTCGACCGGATCAACCGCACCGGTACGACCGTCGTGATGGCCACGCACGACCAGAACATCGTGGACCAGATGCGCAAGCGCGTCATCGAGCTGGAGAAGGGCCGCCTCGTCCGCGACCAGGCCCGTGGCGTCTACGGCTACCAGCACTGACGATCCACGACGGAAAGGCTTAACCAGACGCCATGCGCGCCCAGTTCGTTCTGTCGGAGATCGGTGTCGGTCTCCGCCGCAATCTGACGATGACCTTCGCCGTCGTCGTCTCCGTCGCCCTGTCCCTGGCCCTGTTCGGCGGCTCGCTGCTGATGTCCGACCAGGTCAACACCATGAAGGGCTACTGGTACGACAAGGTCAACGTCTCGATCTACCTCTGCAACAAGGCTGACGCCGAGTCCGACCCCGCCTGCGCCAAGGGCGCGGTCACCAAGGAGCAGAAAGACCAGATCAAGACCGACCTGGAGAAGATGCCGGTCGTCGACACCGTGACCTACGAGTCGCAGGATGAGGCGTACAAGCACTACAAGGACCAGTTCGGCGACTCCCCGCTGGCCAGTTCGCTGACGCCGGACCAGATGCAGGAGTCGTACCGCATCAAGCTGAAGGACCCGGAGAAGTACCAGGTCATCACGACTGCCTTCAACGGCCGGGACGGCGTGCAGTCCGTGCGGGACCAGAGGGAGACCCTGGACAACCTCTTCAAGTTGCTGGAAGGCATGAACTGGGCCGCGCGCGCGGTGATGGCCCTGATGCTGGTCGTCGCGCTGATGCTGATCGTCAACACGGTGCGCGTCTCGGCGTTCAGCCGGCGGCGCGAGACCGGGATCATGCGCCTGGTCGGCGCCTCCGGCTTCTACATCCAGGCGCCGTTCATCATGGAGGCCGCGGTCGCCGGACTCATCGGCGGCGTGGTCGCGTGCGCGTTCCTGGTGACCGCCCGGTACTTCCTCATCGACCACGGACTGGCCTTGGCCGACCAGTTGGCGCTGATCAACTTCATCGGCTGGGACGCCGTGCTGACGAAGCTGCCGCTCATCCTCGCCACCAGCCTTCTGATGCCCGCGCTGGCCGCGTTCTTCGCGCTGCGCAAGTACTTGAAGGTGTGACGCACGCCAAGAGGGGCCGTGCGGTCAACCGACCGTACGGCCCTTTCCGTTGTCCTAGACTCACCGGCATGTCAGGTCGTGACCTGTTCTGTCAGCCCCGCCGCATGCGCCGCGGGGCCGCCCTGACACTGCTCTTCGCGAGCGTGGTCGTCACCGGCGCCGCCACGGGCTCCCTGCCCGGCACCGAGCGCAGGCCCGCGCCCGGCCCGTCCCGTACGGCGGCCTCCGTGGCCCGCCCGGACGAGGTGACGGAGGCCGCCGTAGAGGCGATGGCCGACGGCAAGTCGCCCCTGGAGGCCGCCGAGCGGGCCGTCAGCCGCAGCGGGGACCGCTGGGGCGCCGTCTACTCCGAGGGCGAGTACGAGGAGTTCGAGGAGACCCTGGACGGCGCCTACACGGGCGTCGGGCTGGGGGCGCGGCGCGAGCGCGGCGGGCGGATCGAGGTGACCGAGGTGGCCGCCGGGTCGCCGGCGGACGCCGCCGGGATCCGCGCGGGCGACCGGCTGCGCAGCATCGACGGCCGCGCGGTCGACGGGCGGCCCGTCACCGAGGTGGTCTCCTTACTGCGCGGTGACGCCACCGACGCGCCCGCCGGCACGACCGTCCGGCTCGGCCTGGAGCGCGGCACGCGCGAGTGGGACGTCACCTTGCGCAGGGCCCGCCTCTCGACCGACACGGTGAGCGTCCGCGAGCTCCCCGAGGGGGACACCCTCATCAAGATCGGCGCCTTCACCAGGGGCTCCGGCGACACCGTCCGCGCCGCCGTACGGAAGGCCCCGCGCGGTGCCGGGATCGTCCTCGACCTGCGTGGCAACCCCGGCGGCCTGGTCACCGAGGCCGTCACCGCCGCCTCCGCCTTCCTCGACGGCGGGCTCGTGGCCACCTACGACGTCGACGGGGATCAGCAGGCGCTGCACGCCGAGCTCGGCGGCGACACCGAAAGACCCCTGGTCGCGCTCGTCGACGGGGGCACGATGAGCGCGGCCGAGCTGCTGACCGGCGCCTTGCAGGACCGGGGCCGCGCGGTCGTCGTCGGCTCCCGCACCTTCGGCAAGGGCTCGGTCCAGATGCCGACCCGGCTGCCCGACGGCTCCGTCGCCGAGCTGACCGTCGGCCACTACCGCACCCCCTCCGGCCGCGCGGTCGACGGCCACGGCATCACGCCCGACCTGGAGGCCGACGAGGACGCGCTGCCCCGCGCGGAGACCGTGCTGACGGGTCTCGGCGACTAGAGGGCAACCCAACGGGACTCAGCAGGACCCTCCCTTAATGACTTCCCGCACACCCCCTCCGTAGTGCGAAAATGGTCGGCACTATGGCTAAGGAAAAAGGGCGCAAACTGATCGCGCAGAACAAGAAGGCGCGGCACGACTACCTGATCCTCGACACCTACGAGGCCGGACTGGTCCTCACCGGCACCGAGGTGAAGTCACTGCGTCAGGGGCGCGCCTCGCTGGTCGACGGCTTCGTGCAGCTGGACGGTCACGAAGCGTGGCTGTACAACGTGCACGTGCCCGAGTACAGCCAGGGCACCTGGACCAACCACAGCGCCCGCCGCAAGCGCAAGCTGCTGCTGCACCGCATGGAGATCGACAAGCTGGAGTCCAAGTCCCAGGAGACGGGCCACACGATCGTGCCGCTCGCCCTGTACTTCAAGGACGGCCGGGCGAAGATCGAGATCGCGCTGGCGAAGGGCAAGAAGGAGTACGACAAGCGGCAGACCCTGCGGGAGAAGCAGGACCGGCGCGAGGCGGAGCGCGCGATGTCCGCGGTCCGGCGCAAGCAGCGGGCCTGACCCCCGGGAATACGCTGGCACACGTCCGCGTTGGTCACGTACGATGGCATCTGCACCGCAAGCGGGTGCGCGATCCTGTCCGGGGGTTACCTCCGGCGGATTTGAAAAATCAACATGGGGATGATCGGTTTCGACAGCGGCTGTCGAAGCAGGGGAAGCGTGTCGAGGAAGCGGCCATGATCTCGTAAACCACAGGCCGAAAAAAATAATCGCCAACACCAAGCGCGATTCCTCCCAGCAGGCCTTCGCCCTCGCTGCCTGATCTCAGGTAGCAGAGCGAGCCTCCTACTAAGGGAGTGTCAGCCCGGGGCTGTTCCCGACCCGGATCCTGGCATCAGCTAGGGGACTAAACCTCGATCCCGGTCACGGGGTGAAGAGGGAAACCAAACAGTGACTGAGCCCGTCGGAGACTTGTCCGCGTGATCTCCGGGGCCGAGAAAATCAGAGCGGACTGCACACGGAGAAGCCCTGGTTCCGCACCGTTGGACGCGGGTTCGATTCCCGCCATCTCCACTCACTCCCATGTGGGCAAGGCCCCGACGCTTCCGAGCGCCGGGGCCTTTGTCATGTGCGGCGTCGTGCGAGGCGGTCTGTTGTGGGGCCCGGGGATCCGGGATGCTGCGGTGGCATGAAGAGATTCGGGGTCAACTCGCCCGGACGGGCGTGGCGTTGGGTGTTGGTGGGCGGGCTGGTCGCCGGTTTGCTGGGGCCGGGGGCGTTCGCCGGGGCCGACGGGGATCGCAGCGGGCTGGCCGAGGCCATCGACACCGTGCTGGGCGACGCCCGGATGGAGGGCGGCGTGGCCGGTGTGGTGATCGCCGACACCGAGAGCGGCGAGGTGCTCTACCAGCGCAACGGCTCGACGCGGCTGATGCCCGCCTCCACCACCAAGCTCGCCACCTCCGCCGCCGCCCTGGAGATCCTGGGCCCGGAGTACCGCTTCGGCACGGATGTGCTGGCCGGCGGACGGCAGTACGGCTCGGTGCTCCGCGGCGATCTGTATCTGCGCGGGACCGGTGACCCCACCCTCCTCGCCGCCGACTACGACCGGCTCGCCGCCCGGGTCGCCGAGGCCGGGATCAAGCGGGTCGAGGGGCGGCTCGTCGCCGACGACACCAGGTTCGACGCCGAGCGCGTCGGACGGGGCTGGGCGGCCGACGACGAGGCCGCCTACTACGCCGCCCAGATCAGCGCGCTGAGCGTCGCCCCGGACACCGACTACGACACCGGCACGGTGCTCGTGCAGGTCACGCCGGGTGCGGAGGCCGGGGACGAGCCGGTCGTCACGCTCACACCCGACACCGAGTACGTGGACGTCGACGTCCGCGCCACCACCGTCGCCGCCGGGGGCGCCAACGCCCTCTCCGTCGACCGCGAGCACGGCACCAACACCGTCGTCGTCACCGGCACCACCCCCGTCGGCGGCAGCGGCGGCAAGGCGTGGATCAGTGTCTGGGAGCCCACGGGCTACGCCGCCGCCGTCTTCCGGGACGCCCTCGCCGCGCACGGCGTGCGGGTCACCGGGCCGACCCGGCCGGGCCGCCAGACACCGGAGGGCGCGCGGCGGCTGGCCGAGCACCGGTCCATGCCGCTGAAGGACCTGCTCATCCCGTTCATGAAGCTGTCCAACAACATGCACGCCGAGGTGCTGACCAAGGCCATGGGCTACGAGGTCTCCGGCAAGGGCAGCTGGTCCGCCGGGCTCGCCGCCGTCGGCGGCTACCTCAAGGGCGTCGGCGTCGACACCGCGAAGCTCCGCCAGGTGGACGGGTCAGGGCTGTCCCGGATGGACAACTTCCCCGCCGCCCAGCTCACCGCGCTCCTGCTCGCCGCCCGCGCGGAGCCCTGGTACGCCGACTGGTACCGCTCCCTGCCGGTCGCCTGCGACCCCGGCCGGTTCACCGGCGGCACCCTGCGCACCCGGATGTGCGGGACGCCCGCGGCGGGCAACGCCCGCGCCAAGACCGGTTCGCTGACCGGCGCTTCCGCCCTGGCCGGGTACGTCACCGACGCGGGCGGCCGTGAGCTGGCGTACGCCATCGTGCTCAACAACCATCTGGCATCGTCGGTGAAGCCTCTGGAGGACGCCATCGTCACCACCCTCGCCCGGTCCAGCGCGGAGGCGGCCACCTTGGTCACTCCTCGGCGGGACCGGGGCGGGCAGGCGGAGGCCGAGGCCGACGGCCTGGAGTGCGCGTGGCGTAAGCCTGTGCGCTGCTGAGCGGGCGCGTGTGCGCGTCGGGGGTCCGGGGATCAGGCGGGTGCGGGTACGTCGTGGCCTCTCGCGCGGTTTGCCGCACACCTGAGGGGTGTCACCGTGCCGTTCGCCGTGCCGTGCTGCCCCGGACCGTCAGGGCCGGAGGCAGGAGCGTCGTCGCCGGTACCGGGCCGCCGGCCGGTTCGCGCAGCAGGAGTTCCACCGTGCGGCCGGCGATCTCGGCGGCGGGCAGGGTGACCGACGTCAGGGGGACGCGGGTGGACTCCGCGAGGCCGGGCGGGCAGATGGCGGTGACCGAGAGGTCTCCGGGGACGCGCAGGCCCAGCCGTTCGAAGGCGTCCAGGAGCGGGTTCAGGGCGGCCTCGTTGTGGACCACCAGCCCCGTCAGCGCCGGGTGTTCGCGCAGCAGTCGCTCGGCGAGCCGGAGGGCCGCCGCGGGCGTCGGCTCGCAGGGGTGGACGGCGGAGACGAGGCCGTGGTGGTCGGCTGCGGCGGTGAAGCCCTGGACCACGCGCTGGGCGAACGCGGTCCGGCGGACGTAGACCTCGGGCGGGGAGCCCACCAGGGCCACCACCCGGTGGCCCAGCTCCGCCAGGTGGTCCACGCAGGTCTCGGCCGCCGCCCTGAAGTCGAGGTCGACGCAGGTGAGTCCGGCGTGGTCCGCCGGGAGGCCGATCAGCACGGCCGGCCGGTCCAGGGCCCGCAGCAGCGGCAGCCGGGGGTCGCGCAGCTGTACGTCCATCAGGATCAGCCCGTCCACCAGGGCCGTGTCGGCAACCCGGCGCAGGCCGTCCGCGCCTTCGTCCTGGGTGACGACGAGGACGTCGTGGCCGTACGCCCGTGCCGTGGTCACCACCGACACCGCGAACTGCATGGCCGTCGGCACGTGGACGCCCGCCCGCAGCGGGAGCACCAGGGCGATGACGTTCGGCTCGCCGCCGGCCAGGGCGCGGGCGCCCGCGTGCGGGCGGTAGCCGAGGGCGCGGATGGAGGCGTGCACGCGGCGCCGGGTCTCCTCGGAGATCGGGCGCTTGCCGCTGAGGGCGTACGACACGGTGCTGGGGGAGACGCCGGCGTGCCGGGCCACGTCCGTGATCTTCACCATCAGGCGGGCTCCACCGCTCGTTGTCGAAGCGCTTCGACGAGCGACGGTAAAGGCGGATCAGCGGACCGGTCAATGGGGTCGGAAGGATTCAGTGGAGCGGTTCAACGGAGTGGACGAGCCTTCCTTCGCGCCGGCCGAGCGCGAGCGGCGCGAGAGCGGTCAGCAGGGCCGTGCCCGCCGCCGCGACCGGCACCGCGTAGCCCGCCGTCACCGACAGGTGCTCCACCGACCAGCCGCCCAGCGCGCTGCCGCCCGCAATCCCGCCCAGCAGGCCGGTCACCGCCAGCGTCATGCCCTCGTTGAGGCGCCCCGCAGGCGTGCGCTCCTGCACCAGGGCCATGCCGGTCACCATCGTCGGCGCGGTCGCCATCCCCGCGACCAGCAGCGCGCCCGCGAGCACCGGCAGGGAGCCGGTGAGCGTCGCGGCGAGCAGCGGCAGGGTCAGCGCCCCGGTCATGGCGGCGATGCACCACACGTACCGGACGTCGGCCCGTCCGCGCGGCCGGAACCGGCCGTACACCAGCCCGGCCGCGCAGGACCCGGCCGCCTGGAGGCCCAGCACCACGCCGACCGCCGTCCGCATGCCGTGGGCGTCCGCGAACGCGATCGTGACGACCTCCAGCGCGCCGAAGACCACGCCCATGGCGAGGCAGACCACGAGCAGCGGCGGGATGCCGGGCGCGCGCAGCGGCGACCTCCCGCGCACGGCGGGCCGCGCGGGCGGCTCCGTGGACCGCTGCGCGGCGAACAGCAGGACGCCGGACAGCAGCAGGACGACGCCGACGAGCGTGCCCGCCTCCGGGAAGAAGGTCCCGCACAGGAAGGCCGCGAGCACCGGGCCCAGCATGAAGCACAGCTCGTCGGCCGCCTGCTCGAAGGCGTTCGCGGTGTGCAGCGCGGCCGCGTCGCCCTTCAGCAGGTGGGCCCAGCGGGCGCGGGACATGCCACCGGTGTTGGGGGTGGTCGCGGTGGCGGCGTAGGCGGCGAACAGGGTCCAGTCGGGGGTGCCCCGGCGGACGCAGAGGATCAGGGCGATGCTGCCGAGGGAGGCGACGAGGGTGGCCGGTACGGCGATCCGGGCCTGGCCGTACCGGTCCACGAGCCGGGCGGTCCAGGGCGCGACCAGCGCGGTCGCGGCGAGGCCGGTCGCGGTGACGGCGCCGGCGAGGGCGTAGGAGTCCCGCGCCCCGGCGATCATCACGACCGCGCTCACGCTGAACATGCCCATCGGCAGGCGGGCTATCAGGTTTCCGGCGGTGAAGGCCTTGGCGCCCGGGTGGGCGAAGAGCTGTCGGTACGGCATGGGTCCACCGTCGCCCGGAAGTGATCAAGGGGTCCAACACCGGTTCGGCGCGGATTCACGCGCCTGTGTTGTAAGTTGCCCGGATGTCCGCCCCGCACATCGACCCCCGGCTCCTGCGCGCCTTCGTGACCGTCGCCGAGGAGCTGCACTTCACCCGGGCCGCGGCCCGGCTCTACGTCGCCCAGCAGGCGCTCAGCCGGGACGTACGGCGGCTGGAGCGGGAGCTGGGCGCCGAGCTGTTCGTGCGGACCACGCGCCAGGTGACGCTGACCGGCGACGGCGAGCGGCTGCTGCCCCACGCGCGCCGGGCGCTCCAGGCGCAGGACGACCTGCTCGCCGCCTTCGGGCAGGCCCGGCCGCTCCTCGTCGACCTCAACTTCCCCGGCCTCGGCACCGCGCACCGGGTGCTGCGCCGGGCCCGCGAACTCGCCCCCGGGCTGGAGCTGATGGCCCGCTACGAGAGCGGGCTGACCGGTGCGGCGGAGCAACTGGCCGGGGGGCGGCTGGACGCGTCGTTCGGACGGTACGCGGGGCTCGGCCCGGCGCTGCGCGGCCGGCTGGCCCACCAGCCGGTGCGGTTCGAGCCGATGGTGATCGCGCTGCCCGAGGGGCACCCGCTGGCCCGGCTGGAGGCCGTGCCGCTGGCCGCGCTCGCGGGCGAGCGGGTGTACGCGGGGGCCGGGAACCCGCGTACGCGGGAGTGGACCGACCTCGCGAGCCGCCTGTTCGAGGGGCGGGGGATCGAGGTGGCGCCGCCCGTTCCGCTGGCCGTCGGTGACGAGGAGTTCGAGCGGATCATGGCGAAGACCGGGTATCCGGTGCTCGCCGTGGTGGACTTCCCGGGGATGCGCGACCGGGTGATGCGGCCCTTGGTCGACCCCGTTCCGCTGTCCCCGGTGTCGCTGGTGTGGCGGAAAGGGCTGGTTCATCCGGGACTGGACGCGTTGCGGCGGGCCGCGGCGGAGGTGGCGGCCGAGGAGAGGTGGCTCCACCGGCCCGCCGGGGGATGGATTCCGGCCATGGACATCTCGCTCATGAACCTCCACAACTGACAATGCGTATACAGAAATCCGGTAGGCATATGCTCGGATCGGCCGCGCGGGCTCAGGCCAGCCGCCCTTCGCTTCAGATGTGACCTGTTCCGCCCGACTTTGTGTGGAGACTTTGCGAAGAGCGCTGGTAACTTGAGAGCGCCGCGGTGACCCGCGAGGTCCGGGGGGATTCAGGGTTTGCGGTCGCTGCTGCGGCAACCGACAGCAAACTCTCGTACGTCTGTACGTCTGCCTGCGCGAGCAACATGGAGTGCGGAGGGAGGCACAGTCGTGACCCAGGCAGGGCAGGGGGGACGCGATCGGGGCGGCGACAAGGTGCCCCTTTCGCCGGACGAGACCATGCAGTTGAAGGTCCCGGCGCCGCAGCAGCGAGCGGCCGCCGACGAGACCATGCAGCTGCGCGTACCCGAAGGCGGCATACCCGAGGGCGGCATACCCGAGGGTGGAATACCCGAGGGTGGAATACCCAAGGGCGGCAAAGCCGACGACTCCGGCACAGCCGACGGATCCGGTTCCGGTGAGTCAGAGACGTCCGGTACGCCCTCCCGGCGCCGCCGCAAAGCCGCCCGCCCCTCTCCCGCCGCCCGCCTCACCGCAGGCCTGACCGCGGCGCTCGGCCCCCGGCTGGCCCCCGTGCTCGGCCCCGTCACCGCCTTCCTCGGCCCCTACCTCCGCCGGATGCGTCCGCAGTACCCCCGGCCCGGCCGCACCGGCTGGCGGCGCTGGATCCCGTCCTGGCGGCAGAGCGTCGGCGGCTTCCTCGCCACCCTCGGCCTCAGCAGCCTCCTCCTGGTCGTCGCCTACGCGGCCACCGACATCCCCGAGGACCTCAACACCTACGCCACCCAGCAGGACAACGTTTACTTCTGGGCCGACGGCACCCCCATGGCCCGTACCGGCTGGGTGCTGCGGCAGTCGATGTCGCTGGACGACATCCCCGAGGACGTCCGCTGGGCGGTCCTCGCCGCCGAGAACGAGAGCTTCTACAGCGACCCCGGCATCTCCTTCAAGGGCATCACCCGCGCCGTGTTCCGCACCCTCGGCCAGGGCGACACCCAGGGCGGCTCGACCATCACCCAGCAGTACGTCAAGAACGTCTACCTCAACCAGGACCAGACCGTCAGCCGCAAGTTCACCGAGGCGATGATGGCTCTCAAGCTCGACAACCGGATGAGCAAGGACGAGATCCTCGAGGGCTACCTCAACACCAGCTGGTTCGGCCGCGGCACCTACGGCATCCAGCGCGCCGCCCAGGCCTACTACGGCAAGGACGTCAGCGAGCTGAACGTCAGCGAGGCCGCCTTCCTCGCCTCCCTGCTCAAGGGCGCCGGCCTCTACGACCCCACGCTCAGCCAGGCCAACCACGAGCGGGCCGTGGAACGCTGGTCGTGGATCCTCGACCGGATGGTCGCGATCGGCAAGCTGTCGCCGCAGGAACGCGCCAAGTACACGAAGTTCCCGGAGCCGCTGGAGAGCAACCCGCTGTACGACACCGGTGAGCAGAGCGACTACCTGGTCGAACTCGCCGCCCAGTACGCCAAGAAGACCGCGCACATCTCCGACCAGGAGTTCGACCGCGGCGGCTACCAGATCTACACGACCTTCGAGAAGGGCCGCGAGGACCAGCTCACCGACGCCGTGACCAAGGCCCGGAAGCAGGCGAAGAAGGACAACCCGAAGGCCGCCAGGACCGCCCACTACGGCGCCGCCTCCATCGCCGCCGACGGCCGGATCCTCGCCGTCTACGGCGGCCCCGACCACCGCAAACAGGGCTACAACGAGTCCAACGCGACCACCGTCCCCGCCGGATCGGCGTTCATGCCGTTCGTCTACGCCGCCGGACTGGAACACGGTGTCCGCAAGAGCCGCGACGGCGAACCCACCCCGGTGACCGGGGAGACCCTCTACAACGGCGACGACGAAGTGCCCGTCACCACCCCCGAGGGCCCCTACTGGGACCGCAGCGGCCGCAAGGTCGCCGCACGCAACGACGGCGGCAAGTCCTACGGGCAGATCTCCCTGCACCAGGCGCTCGCGCTGTCCGTCAACACCCCGTTCATGCAGCTCGGCATGGACACCGGGCTGGAGAAGGTGCGCTCCACCGCCGAGGCCTCCGGGCTGCTGCCCTCCAGCATCGGCGCCCAGGTGCCCACCCTGTCCACCGGCAGCTCCACCCCCAGTGCCATCCGGATGGCCAGCGGCTACTCCACCTTCGCCGCCGACGGCAGGCACACCGAGCCGTACTCGGTGCGGAAGATCACCCACAACGGCCGCACGGTCGCCCTCGACAAGCCTGCCACCCGCCGCGCGATGGGCGCCGACACCGCCCGAGAGGTCCAGTCCGCCCTCGTCGACGCCTTCCGCGCCGCACACCCGGAGGCCGCGTCCGCCTCCGCCACGGTCGCCGGGAAGGCCGGCACGACCGAGAACGACAAGGCCGCCTGGTACGTCGGCACCGCCGAGAAGGTGTCCACCGCGGTCGTCGTCTACCGCATGGACCTCGGCAAGAGCCTGGAACCCCTGCCGCTGGAAGGTCTGGCCGGGACGGCCGCCGACAGCGTCCCGTACGGCATCTGGTCCAGTGCCGTGAGACCGCTCGGCTGAGCACCCGGCGCGACCACCGGCACCGCCCAGCCCCTGTCCCCGAGAGATCGAGCCGCAGATGAAACAACCGTCGGGCCGCCGCCGCAAGGCCCGTGCACGCCGCCGCCCCGCCGCCGCCCGCCCGGGGTTCCTCACCCTGGCGGCGTGCCTCGTCGTCGCCTCCCTCGTCGCCGGCTACCTGGTGCTCTCCCGCACTGACGACACCGCCCCGACCGCGTCCGCCCAGGACGGCCCGAAGTCGTCGCAGCCGACCGCGCGGGCGAGCGAGGAACCGGAGTGGGACGGCAAGACGAAGGTGCTCGGCGACGGCTCGACCTCCTACACCGGCCCGCAGAAGGACCAGTTGAAGCCGGAGCCGCTCAAGCCCGGCCAGAAGCCGCCCCAGTTCGTGGTCTTCTCCTGGGACGGCGCCCTCCAGGGCGACGACGGCCTCTTCTCCCACTACCGGGAGATGGGCAGGCAGTACGACGCCCACATGACGTACTTCCTCACCGGCATCTACCTGCTGCCCAAGAGCAAGAAGGACCTCTACTCCCCGCCCCAGCACCCCAAGGGCACCGCGGCGATCAGCTTCCCCACCGACGAACACATACGCACCACCCTGGAGCAGCTCGGCGGCGCCTGGAAGGACGGCAACGAGATCGGCACCCACTTCAACGGCCACTTCTGCGGCGCCAAGGGCGGCGGCGACTGGAGCGTCGAGGAGTGGAAGAGCGAGATCGACCAGTTCTACGAGTTCGTCGAGAAGTGGAAGACGAACACCGGCTACACCGACCTCGACCCGCTGCCCTTCGACATCAAGAAGGAGGTCGCCGGCGGCCGCGCCCCCTGCCTCGAGGGCCAGGCCAACCTGCTGAAGGCGGCCGAGAGCTACGGCTGGCGCTACGACGCCAGCTCCGCCGGCGACTTCCAGATCTGGCCGACGAAGAAGAACGGCATCTGGGACTTCCCGCTGCAGATGCTCCCGTACGAGGGCGGCAAGTACCAGGGCCTGTCCATGGACTTCAACTTCCTCTACAACCAGTCCGACGGCGAGACCGACGGCGACCCGGCCATGTACCCGCAGTGGCAGCAGGAGACCTACGACGCCTACATGGCCGGGTTCAACCGCGTCTACTACGGCAGCCGGGCCCCGCTGTTCATCGGCAACCACTTCGAGCAGTGGAACGGCGGCATCTACATGAACGCCGTCGACGACATGATCAAGACCGTGTGCACCAAGAAGGACGTCAAGTGCGTGTCCTTCAAGGAACTCGCCGACTGGATGGACGCCCAGAAGCCGGCCACCCTGGAGCGGCTGCGCACCCTTGATCCGGCGCAGGCACCCGACTGGTCGACGGTCGTCCAGTGACCCAACCCCCGTTGCGGCGGGCGGCGATGACGGTCCGATAACAGCCGCTCGGTTGGTCCTGCAACCCTCTTCACAGCAGCCACACATGGCATGGGAGGATTCCGCTGCCTCGGCACTCCTCAGCCGGGGAAAGAGGGGAAAGTTCAGTGAAGTCAAGGAAAGTGAGTCGTACGCGGCGTCGCGCGACGATACTCACGGCAGCCGCCGCCTCCGTCGTCGCGGGCGTGGCACTGCTGCCCAACTGGAGCGCCGGAGCGTCCACCACGACCGAACCAGAGGTGGACGCCAAGACGAAGGCCACGTTCCAGAAACTGGCCGACGCGGTCTTCACCGACCGCACCAACGCCCTGGTCGACGAGCCGGCGGCCGACCAGCCGCGGACCGACGGCTTCTCCGGCCGGGTCGCGCTCTCCTCCGGTGCGGCCCGTACCGAGGACAGCGCCCTGGACCAGCTCGGCGACCGCAAGGACCGGCTGGCCCGTCTCGGCGAGAAGTACAGCGCGGCGAACACCTCCGTCACCCTGGACCGCACCCAGGTGCGCGGCCGTACGGCCGTCGTCGCGGTCACCGAGACCACGACGCTGACGTACGACAAGGTGCGCGGCGACGAGCCGAAGTCGACCGGGTTCCAGGCACACCACGAGTTGACCTTCAAGGCCGACAAGCGCGGCAACTGGCGGCTCACGGGCATCCGTGAGACCGACGACGGCGGTTTCGCGGTCAACCAGCTCGCCAAGTCGAGGACCGCCGCCACCACCACCGACGACACCATGCCGTCGGCCCCGCGCGCGGCCATCACCCGGCCCGCGCCGTCCAACCCGAAGAACTTCACCGCCGGCGGCTACGACTACAAGGCGATGGCCGCCTACGCGGAGAAGTACTGGCGCACCTACAACACGGCCTACCCGGACTTCAACGGCCAGGGCGCGGGCGGCGACTGCACCAACTTCGTCAGCCAGTCCCTGAAGGCGGGCGGCTGGAAGCACGTGCCGGGCTACGTGTACGACTACACCCGGTGGTTCGGCAACGCCGACATCCAGTCGCACTCGTTCGTCGGCGTCAACGAGTGGTCCTGGTTCGCGCTGAACTCCAAGCGCGTCACCAGCCTCGCGAACGTCTACCAGATGGACGTCGGCGACGTCCTCCAGGTCGACTTCGACAAGGACGGCTCCAAGGACCACACGATGATCGTCACGTACCGCAGCCCCCAGGGCGTGCCGTACCTGACGTACCACTCCACCAACACCTACCGCCGCTCGGTGGCGAGCGTCATCGCGTCGTACCCGAACGCGGCGTACTACGCGTACCGCACCTGACCGGGGCGGTGGCGGACGGTCGCCGGGGCTCGCCTTGCGGGGCGAGCCCCCACGCCGGGCGGAGGCGGCCCCGGCACGTCGGTCTTCTAGAGTTCTCCCGTCCCCCCAAGGCACCAGAGGAGCAACCGTGACCGACGTGCAGCAGGAGATCGCCCGCGACCTCCAGGTGAGCGAGTCCTTCGACGCCCGGCAGGAGATCGAGCGCCGGGTCGCCTTCCTCGCCGAGCGGCTGACCTCGACGGGCCTGCGCTCCCTCGTCCTCGGCATCAGCGGCGGCGTGGACTCCTCCACCGCGGGCCGCCTGTGCCAGCTGGCGGTCGAGCGGGCGCGGGACGCCGGGCACGAGGCGGTGTTCTTCGCGATGCGGCTGCCGTACGGCGTCCAGGCGGACGAGGCGGACGCGCAGCGGGCGCTGGAGTTCATCCGCGCGGACCGGGTGCTGACCGTGGACGTGAAGCCGGCGAGCGACGCCGCGCTGGAGGCCGTGGTGGCCGGCGGCACGGTGTTCCGGGACGCGCACCACCAGGACTTCGTGCACGGCAACATCAAGGCGCGCCAGCGGATGATCGCCCAGTACGCGGTGGCGGGCGCGGAGAACGGGCTGGTGGTCGGGACCGATCACGCGGCCGAGGCCGTGTCCGGGTTCTTCACCAAGTTCGGGGACGGTGCCGCCGACGTCGTTCCGCTGACCGGTCTCACCAAGCGGCGCGTGCGGGCCATCGCCGCCGAGCTGGGCGCGCCGGACTCGCTGGTCTGGAAGACCCCGACCGCCGACCTGGAGACCCTCGACCCGGGCAAGCCCGACGAGGACGCCCTCGGCGTCACCTACGACGACATCGACGACTTCCTGGAGGGCAAGCCGGTCGCCGAGCCAGCCTTCGAGGCGATCGTCGGCCGGTACCGGCTCACCGAGCACAAGCGTCAGCTGCCGATCGCTCCCTGACCGCGGCGGCGCCGGTGGTGGTGTGGAAAACTGCCCCGCGTTGCTGAAGTGAACAGAGTGGCGCGAGCGTCGTTGGGGGAGTGGTCGCGGGTGAGCAAGCGGCAGATACAGAAGATGCTGCGGCTGATGGCCGGCGGGGAGCCCGTGCAGGTCACCAGTGCCATGGCGTCCGTGAAGAAGCTCGCCAGACTCGCCTTCGTGGCGCAGCAGTTCGGGTACGAGTACGCGGACGTACGGCAGGGCGGCGCCAACAACAGCTCGCTCGTCATGCTGATCGTCCCGGACCCGAGCCCGTACGCCCGTGCGCGGGCCGCGCAGAACTGGGCGCAGTATCCGAACGCGGGGGACGGGGTCTCCCTGCCGCCGTTCGTGCCGGACGCGCTGGAGCTGCTGAAGGCTCGGATCAACTTCGATCTCACCGGGAAGAGCACCGAGAAGCGGATGCTCTTCGCAGGGGTCGGCGCCACGGTGGGTGCGGGTGCCGTCGCCGTGCAGGACGGTGGCGGCGCGCTGCTCTGGGCCGGTGTCCTCTGGGTCGTCCTCATGGGCATCCTCGCCATCGGGTTCGTCGTCAACCGGCGGCGCAACGCCAAGTTCGCGGCCCGCCTCCAGGCCGCCGGGTTCACGCCGGTCGCCGACGAAAGCGGGCGGGTGCGGTATCTGCCGCCGGGCGGGCAGCTGCCGGGGCACGGCAACCCCTTCGGCCAGCAGCCGTATCCCCAGCCGCAGCCTTACCCACAGGCGCCTCCCCAGCCGTACGCCCCCCAGCCGTACGCCCCCCAGCAGAACCCCTACTGGCAGCCCCCGACCCACTGATCCGGAGCGACCTCTCACCCCGCCTCCCCCCAAGGTGAGAGCAAAGTTCCTTTCCGGTCACCCACAGCCACAGTCCGGAAACGCGCCCTCCCTACCTTCGGGATGAACCTGAGCCCGGAGCCCCGTGGAGGCGTCATGACGGCCCCTAGTACAGCCCCCGCACCCCCGTCCCCCGGCAGGGGCGGACGCTGGATCCAGCACTGGGATCCGGAGGACGAGACGTTCTGGAAGGAGACGGGGGAGCGCGTCGCCCGGCGGAACCTGTTCTTCTCCGTGCTGTCCGAGCACATCGGTTTCTCGGTCTGGACGATGTGGTCGGTGCTGGTGCTGTTCATGGGGCCGGAGTACGGGCTCACGCCGGCCGACAAGTTCCTGCTGACCTCGGTGGTCACCCTGGTCGGGGCCGTGGTCCGGGTGCCGTACACCTTCGCCGTCGCGATCTTCGGCGGGCGGAACTGGACGGTCATCTCCGCGGCCATGCTGCTCATCCCGACGATCGCCGCGTTCACCGTGATGGAGCCGGGGACCTCCTTCTCCACGTTCGTCCTCGTCGGTCTCCTCGCCGGTGTCGGCGGCGGCAACTTCGCCTCCTCCATGACCAACATCAACGCCTTCTTCCCGTTGAAGAAGAAGGGGTGGGCGCTCGGGCTGAACGCCGGCGGCGGGAACATCGGCGTGCCCGTCATCCAGCTCGCCGCCCTCGCCATCATCGGGGCGAGCGGCGGGCCGCGCGTCCTGCTCGGGATCTACATCCCGCTGATCCTCGTCGCCGCCGTCCTCGCCGCGCTCTTCATGGACAACCTGGAGAACGTGAAGAACGACACCGGGGCCGCGAAGGACGCCGCGCGCGACGGGCACACCTGGATCATGTCCTTCCTCTACATCGGGACGTTCGGCTCCTTCATCGGGTACAGCTTCGCCTTCGGCCAGGTGCTGACGAACCAGTTCGGGCGTACGCCGCTCCAGGCGGCCTACCTGACCTTCATCGGCCCGCTGCTCGGCTCCCTGATCCGGCCCCTCGGCGGCTGGCTCGCCGACCGCTACGGCGGGGCGCGCATCAGCCTCTACAACTACGTCGGCATGGGTGCCGCCACCGCCGTCCTCATCTACGCCAGCGTGCAGAAGTCGCTCGCGCTGTTCGTGTCCGTCTTCGTCGTACTGTTCGTGCTCAGCGGGCTCGGCAACGGCTCCACCTTCAAGATGATCCCCGGCATCTTCCACGCCAAGGCCCTCGCCAAGGGGCTGAAGGGCGAGGAGGCGGCGGCCTACGGGCGGCGGCTGTCGGGTGCGTCGATGGGGCTGATCGGCGCGGTCGGCGCGCTCGGCGGGGTCGGCATCAACATGGCCTTCCGGCAGTCGTTCCTCTCCTATGGCTCCGGAACCGGCGCGTTCGTCGCCTTCCTGGTCTGGTACGCGGCGTGCTTCGTGGTCACCTGGTCCGTATACCTTCGCCGCCGCCCGGCCGCCCCACAGCCGGCCGCCGAATCGGCCACCGAGAAGAACACGCAGCTCAGCTACGCCGAGGTGTGACGTAACACCGGCGACATCAAGCCGAACCGAGCCTGTCACGCGGCGTTGACAGGCTCGGCGGCATGTAGGTCCACGACTCGAGTGCGGGACGAGAGTGATGTACGAACAGCAGCCGGACAACGGGACCCCAGAGCGGGCCGAACACGGGCCCCTCGCCGGGTTCACCGTGGGTGTGACCGCCGCGCGCCGCGCCGATGAACTCGGCGCCCTGCTCCAGCGGCGCGGAGCCGCGGTCCTGCACGCCCCGGCCCTGCGGATCGTGCCGCTCGCCGACGACAGCGAGCTGCTGGCCGCGACCAAGGAACTGCTCGACAAGGTGCCGGACGTGGTGGTGGCCACCACCGCCATCGGGTTCCGCGGATGGATCGAGGCCGCCGACGGGTGGGGACTCGGCGAGCCGCTGCTGGAGCGGCTGCGCGGGGTCGAACTGCTGGCCCGCGGCCCCAAGGTCAAGGGCGCGATCCGGGCCGCCGGGCTGACCGAGGACTGGTCGCCGTGCTCCGAGTCGCTGGCCGAGGTGCTGGACCGGCTGCTGGCGGAGGGCGTCGACGGGCGCCGGATCGCCGTACAACTGCACGGTGAGCCGCTGCCCGGGTTCGTGGAGGCGCTGCGGGCGGGCGGCGCCGAGGTGGTCGGGGTGCCGGTGTACCGCTGGCTGCCGCCGGAGGACCTGACGCCCGTGGACCGGCTGCTGGACGCCGCCGTCGCCCGGGGCGTGGACGCGCTCACCTTCACCAGCGCGCCGGCCGCCCAGTCCCTGCTGAACCGCGCCGAGGAACGCGGACTGCTGCCCGACGTGCTCGCCGCCCTCGGCCACGACGTCCTGCCGGCCTGCGTCGGCCCGGTGACCGCGCTGCCGCTCCAGGCCCACGGCGTCGACACCGTGCAGCCCGAACGCTTCCGGCTCGGCCCGCTCGTCCAGCTGCTCTGCAAGGAACTGCCCGGCCGCGCACGGTCGTTGCCGGTCGCCGGGCACCGGGTGGAGATCCGCGGGCACGCCGTGCTGGTGGACGGGGAGCTGCGTCCGGTGCCGCCCGCGGGGATGTCCCTGCTGCGGGCGCTGTCCCGGAGGCCGGGCTGGGTGGTGGCGCGGGCCGAGCTGCTGCGGGCCCTGCCGGGCGCGGGCCGCGACGAGCACGCCGTCGAGACCGCGATGGCCCGGCTGCGGACGGCCCTCGGCGCCCCGAAGCTCATCCAGACCGTCGTCAAACGCGGCTACCGGCTGGCCCTCGACCCGGCGGCCGACGCCAAGTACGCCGACGCCTGACCCGGCGGCCCGTGGGCGTCCCGAGGGGTTCCGGCCGGGAAGCCGGGCAGGCACTGTAGGAGGGAACAGGAGACTCCTCCTAGGCGGTGACAGGCGCATGGCACTGGGTACGGCCACGGAAGCCCCCGAGCTGCGGTTCGACGCCGGGCGCCACTGTCTCGACCTGCTGGCGACCACTCACCCCGGGGAACGGCTCGACTCCGTCGGGATGTTGTGCGCCTGGATCGCCGGGGCCGGCCTGGTGCCGCCGGGCACTCTGCTCGGCCACGCCGACGCCTCCTGGCTGCTCGGCTTCCGCGAACTGCGCGGCCGTATCGACCCCTTGGTCCGCGGCACGCTGCGCGTCGCCGCGCCCGGCACGTCGTACGACCACGCGCTCGCCCGCGTCAACGAGTTGGCCCGCACCGCGCCCCCGGCGCCGCGCGCGGTCCGCGCCGACGACGGCACGCTGGTACGGCGGCTGGACCGGCCCCCGGACTGCCCCGCGCTCCTCGCGGCCGTCGCCCGGGACGCCGTGGACCTGCTCACCGACCCGCTCGCGCGGGCCTGTCTGCGCCAGTGCGCGGGCGACGACTGCCCCATCGTCTACCTCGACACCTCACGGGGGCGGCGCAGGCGCTGGTGCTCCAGCGAGGTGTGCGGGAACCGGGTGCGGGTGGCCCGGCACCGGCGCCGGGCGGCCCTCACAAGTGCGGCCCCGGTGAAGTGATTCAGGCAACACGGCAGGCGGCACGGCAGTCACCTGGCAGGCACGCCGCAGGAGCCGCCGCCTTTGCCTTCGTGGGGGAAATGTGAAGACGCTACGAGGGGATTGTGCATTCATGTCCCCCTCGTCACGCCGTCTCGAAGAAATCTGTCGCCTCGCTTTGAACACCTCGCGCCCGGCGCGCGTACACGTCGTCGAGCGACCGGTCGGGGGAACCCCCGGACATCGGAGGTGGGCGTGCGCAAGGATTCCGTCGTGGCCAAGGAACGTGGAACGAGGGCCCGACATCGCATGTCCGCCCAGCCTCCGGAGCCCGACGAGGAGTTGATGCGCGCGCTGTACCGCGAGCACGCCGGACCCCTGCTCGCCTATGTGCTGCGCCTGGTCGCCGGAGACCGGCAGCGCGCCGAGGACGTGGTGCAGGAAACGCTCATCCGTGCCTGGAAGAACGCCGGTCAGCTCAACCGAGCGACCGGATCGGTACGCCCCTGGCTGGTGACGGTCGCCCGGCGCATCGTCATCGACGGCCACCGCAGCCGGCAGGCCCGGCCGCAGGAGGTCGACCCGTCGCCGCTGGAGGTCATCCCCGCGGAGGACGAGATCGACAAGGCGCTGTGGCTGATGACGCTGTCGGACGCGCTCGACGACCTGACCCCGGCTCACCGGGAGGTGCTCGTCGAGACGTACTTCAAGGGGCGTACCGTCAATGAGGCGGCTGAGAAACTGGGGATACCGAGTGGCACGGTGCGCTCCCGGGTGTTCTACGCGCTGCGTTCGATGAAGCTGGCACTGGAGGAGCGGGGGGTGACGGCGTGATGAGTGCATACGGGGGATACGACGCGGGGGGTCCGGGTATGTCTGGCCCCATGCAGGGATCTCAGGGGGCACAGGGACCCACGGGCCCGAACGAACACGAGACCGTCGGCGCCTACGCCCTCGGGATTCTCGACGACGCCGAAGCAACCGCTTTCGAGGCGCATCTCGCGAGCTGCGAGTGGTGCGCCGAGCAGCTCGACGAGCTGGCCGGCATGGAGCCGATGCTGGCCGCGCTCGCCGACCTGCCCGGCACCGGCAGCACGCCCGCGATCGGGGAGTCCCTGTCGGCGAAGCCCAGCCCGCGGCTCGCGGAGAGACTGGTCGACGAGGTCGCCGAGCGCCGCGCGCAGAAGCGCCGGCGCGGTTTCTACATGGTCGCGGCGGCGGCCGCGCTGATCGTCGGCGGCCCGTTCGTCGCCGTGGCGACCAGCGGGGGCGGCGACGACGGCGGCCCGAAGGTGTCCGCGCACGCCGGCAGCCCCGCCAAGGCGTCGTTCGACGACATCGACGACAAGGTCACCGCCACCGACCCCGGCACCCAGGTCAGCGCGACCGTGGCGCTGGAGAAGAAGGCGTGGGGCACCCATGCCGTCCTGGAGCTGAAGAACGTCAAGGGTCCGCAGAAGTGCGCCCTGATCGCGGTCGGCAAGAACGGCGAACGCGAGACGGTCACCTCCTGGTCCGTCCCGAACTGGGGCTACGGCATCCCGGGCGCCACCACCGAACAGGCCAAGCAACCGCTGTACGTCCACGGCGGCGCCGCGTTCACGCCCGACGAGATCGACCACTTCGAGATCATGACCTTCGACGGCAAGCGGCTGGTGGAGGTCGACGCCTAGCGACCGGCCCGGCGGGGCCGCGCCCCTGGGGGCGCGCCCCCAGGGGCGGGGGAACGGCGCGACCGGGCACGACGGACCCGCACCCGCCGGCGGACGGAACCCCCTCTTCAGTAGGCGCCCCGTAGCCGCGAGCCGCCCTCTTCGCGTACGGTTGACGGCTGCCCAGCACGTCAGAAGGGGGCCCGGTGGCCGCACAGGCTCAGCAGGATTCCGCGGTCGACTCGGTTCAGGACACCGGTCACGACTCCGTACGCGATCGCGAGATCGGCGTCGAACAGGAACACCTCGACAAGGTCTACCGCCGCCTGGAGGAGAAGATCCACGAGGCGGAATTCCTGATGGAGGACGCGGCCCGCCGCGGCCAGGTCGGCACACCCGGCGCGCTCGCGGAGCGGGACGCGCAGGTCTTCCGGGCGGGCGTGCACCTGAACCGGCTGAACAACGAGTTCGAGGACTTCCTGTTCGGCCGGATCGACCTGCTGCTCGGCAAGGACGGCAAGAAGGGCCCCGACGGCGCCTACACGGCGGTGGAGCCCGCCGAAGGGGCGGTACGCCCCGACAGCACCGCCGACATCGCCGAGACCCTGCACATCGGCCGCATCGGCGTCCTCGACCAGGACTACGCCCCGCTGGTCATCGACTGGCGGGCCCCCGCCGCCGCCCCGTTCTACCGCTCCACCCCGGTGGACCCGGGACGGGTCGTACGGCGCCGGGTGATCCGTTCCAAGGGCCGCCGGGTCCTCGGCGTCGAGGACGACCTGATGCGTCCCGAGCTGAAGGCGTTCCTGGACGGCGACGAGCTGCCCGTGATCGGCGACGGCGCCCTGATGGCCGCCCTCGGCCGGGCCCGCAGCCACACCATGCGGGACATCGTCGCCTCCATCCAGGCCGAGCAGGACCTGGTGATCCGCGCGCCCGCCGCCTCCGTGACGTACGTCGAGGGCGGCCCCGGCACCGGCAAGACGGCCGTCGCCCTGCACCGCGCGGCCTACCTCCTCTACCAGGACCGCCGCCGGTACGCGGGCGGCATCCTGATCGTCTCCCCGACCCCGCTGCTGGTGGCGTACACCGAGGGCGTCCTGCCCTCCCTCGGCGAGGAGGGCCAGGTCGCCATCCGGGCGATCGGCTCGCTCGTCGACGGCGCCGAGGCCACGCTGTACGACTCCCCGGCCGTGGCCCGCGCCAAGGGCTCGTCCCGGATGCTGAAGGTGCTGCGCAAGGCCGCGCGCGGCGCGCTGGAGCCGAACGGTTCACCGGACCGGCTCAGGGTCGTCGCCTTCGGCCGCCGCCTCGAACTGGAGGCCGACGAGCTGGGCCGGATCCGCCAGGCCGCCCTCGGCGGCACGGCCCCGGTCAACCTGCTCCGCCCGCGCGCCCGCAAGCTGCTCCTCGACGCCCTCTGGGAGAAGTCCGGCGCCGCCGGCCGGCACACCGACCCGGAGCTGGCCGCCGAGCTGCGCTCCTCCTTCGACGAGGACGTGACGAGCGAGGACGCGTTCATCGCCTTCCTCGACGCCTGGTGGCCCGAGCTGACCCCGGCGGGCGTGCTCGCCGCCATGGCCGACGAGCGGCGGCTCGGCCGCTGGTCCCGGCGGGTGCTCAACCCGGGCGAGGTGCGCAAGGTGGCCCGCTCGCTGAAGCGGGACGGCCACTCCGTGCACGACATCGCGATGCTCGACGAGCTGAACGCCGTCCTCGGCGCCCCCGCCCGGCCCCGCAGGAAGCGGGAGCTGGACCCGCTGGACCAGCTCACCGGCCTGGAGGAGCTGATGCCGGTGCGCGAGGAGTCGCAGCGCGAGCGCGCCGAGCGGCTGGCGCAGGAGCGGGTGGAGTACGCGCACGTCATCGTCGACGAGGCCCAGGACCTCACGCCGATGCAGTGGCGCATGGTCGGCCGCCGTGGCCGGCACGCCACCTGGACGATCGTCGGCGACCCGGCCCAGTCCTCGTGGTCCGACCCCGACGAGGCGGCGGAGGCCCGCGACGAGGCCCTGGGCACCCGCCCGCGCCGCCGCTTCCGGCTCACCGTGAACTACCGCAACCCCGCGGAGATCGCCGAGCTGGCGTCGAAGGTGCTGGCGCTGGCGATGCCGGGGTCCGAGTCGCCGTCGGCGGTGCGCTCGACGGGCGTGGAGCCGCGTTTCACGGTCGTGGGGGAGTCCCTGGGCGAGACCGTCCGGGAGGAGGCCGCGCGACTGCTGGAGCGGGTCGACGGCACCATCGGCGTCGTCGTCGCCATGAACCGGCGCGAGGAGGCGCGGCGCTGGCTGGCCGGGCTCGGCGACCGGGTGGTGGCGCTGGGCAGCCTGGAGGCGAAGGGCCTGGAGTACGACGCGACGGTCGTCGTCTCCCCGGCGGAGATCGCCGACGAGTCCCCGGCGGGCCTCAGGGTGCTGTACGTGGCCCTGACCAGGGCGACCCAGCAGCTGACGGTGGTCTCCGGCGAGCGGGACGAGGCGGACGCGGCCGGGGTCCCGGATCTGCTGAGGGACTGACCGGGGGAGTTTTCCCCGGACGGGAATGGCCTTCCGGGATCGTTTGTTAGCCTGGGTGTGACACCGGCTCGATCCAAGCCCCCGGGCCCAACCTTCGTCGCTACGAGCGACCACTTGCCGCGAGGCGAGCATGGCGGGTCGGTGTCATGAACGTTCGAAGAGGCCCACGTCCGATGTGACGTGGGCCTCTTTGTTGTCGTATCCCTGGCTGATTGAATCTCGTATCGTGGAAGATGTTTTCCAAAGTTCGCGGCCACCCGTGAACAAAACGTCCGCAATTCGGGGCGGCTACCGCGTACTCAGGGGTAGGTGCGACGATCGGACGGCACAACTTCGCGACACGGTGAAAGCAGAGGAAGTCGGCCATGGCAACGGCGCCCAGCGTCTCCTACTCGATGACCATCCGGCTGGAGGTGCCCGCGAGCGGAACCGCCGTCTCGCAGCTCACCACCGCCGTGGAGTCCTCCGGAGGCTCGGTGACCGGCCTCGACGTCACCGCGTCCGGCCACGAGAAGCTCCGGATCGACGTCACCATCGCGGCCAGCTCGACCGCGCACGCCGACGAGATCGTCGGCAAACTGCGCACCATCGAGGGCGTCACGCTGGGCAAGGTCTCCGACCGTACGTTCCTGATGCACCTCGGCGGCAAGATCGAGATGGCGTCGAAGCACCCCATCCGCAACCGTGACGACCTCTCCATGGTCTACACGCCCGGCGTCGCCCGCGTCTGCATGGCGATCGCCGAGAACCCCGAGGACGCCCGCCGTCTGACCATCAAGCGCAACTCCGTTGCGGTCGTGACGGACGGCTCCGCCGTGCTCGGCCTGGGCAACATCGGCCCCAAGGCCGCGCTGCCCGTCATGGAGGGCAAGGCGGCCCTGTTCAAGCGGTTCGCCGGCATCGACGCCTGGCCGATCTGCCTCGACACCCAGGACAGCGACGCCATCGTCGAGATCGTCAAGGCGATCGCCCCCGGGTTCGCCGGCATCAACCTCGAGGACATCTCCGCCCCGCGCTGCTTCGAGATCGAGGCCCGGCTGCGCGAGGCCCTGGACATCCCCGTCTTCCACGACGACCAGCACGGCACCGCCATCGTCGTGCTCGCCGCCCTCACCAACGCACTGCGCGTGGTGAACAAGGGAGTTGGCGACGTCCGCGTGGTCATGTCCGGCGCCGGCGCGGCCGGTACGGCCATCCTCAAGCTGCTGATCGCCGCCGGCGTCAAGCACGCCGTCGTCGCCGACATCCACGGCGTCGTGCACGCCGGCCGCGAGGACCTGGTCGAGGCCGCCCCCGACTCCCCGCTGCGCTGGATCGCCGACAACACCAACCCCGAGGGCATCACCGGCACCCTCAAGGAGGCCGTGCGCGGCGCCGACGTCTTCATCGGCGTCTCCGCCCCGAACGTCCTCGACGGCGACGACGTGGCCGCCATGGCCGACGACGCCATCGTGTTCGCGCTCGCGAACCCCGACCCCGAGGTGGACCCCGCAATCGCCCGCCAGACCGCGGCAGTTGTGGCCACCGGCCGCTCCGACTTCCCGAACCAGATCAACAACGTGCTGGTCTTCCCGGGCGTCTTCCGCGGCCTGCTCGACGCCCAGTCCCGCACGGTGAACACCGACATGATGCTCGCGGCCGCGAAGGCCCTCGCGGACGTCGTCACCGAGGACGAGCTGAACCCGAACTACATCATCCCGTCCGTCTTCAACGACAAGGTCGCGGGCGCCGTCGCCGGCGCCGTGCGGGACGCGGCGAAGGCGGCGGGCGCCACCGCGTAGCACCGCGCGCAAAATCCCTGGCGGGACTGTGCCGGGGCTGTGAGGATCGACACGATGAGCCGCCGCCACGGCGCGTCGTGGAACCGAGCGACCCCGGGCGCCCTCTAGGGTAGGCGGGCCGTCGGCCGCCGCCATCCGGGTGGACGGCCGGTCAGGGGCGCTCCTCGTGTGACTCCCAAGGGTGTTCTCACGACTCCAATGGGTGCCGGATTGGCTTTCCCGCCGCAGGTAGGGGCAGGATGCGGTCCTGGGCGCGAGCGTCTGACGACGGACCCGGGTCCGGGACCCGTCCGAGGGCCCTGGCAGCATCGGCTTCGCTGTGCCCGAGATGCGGCTTCGCCGCGTGGCACGCCCCAACAGCAAGAAGAACACGGGAGTAACAACATGAACCGCAGTGAGCTGGTGGCCGCGCTGGCCGACCGCGCCGAGGTGACCCGCAAGGACGCCGACGCCGTGCTGGCCGCGTTCGCCGACGTCGTCGGCGACATCGTCTCCAAGGGGGACGAGAAGGTCACCATCCCCGGCTTCCTGACCTTCGAGCGCACCCACCGTGCCGCTCGCACCGCGCGTAACCCGCAGACCGGCGAGCCGATCCAGATCCCGGCCGGCTACAGCGTGAAGGTCTCCGCGGGCTCCAAGCTCAAGGAAGCGGCCAAGGGCAAGTAAGGGCGCGTTTACGTGAAGCCTTGCTGAACGCCGATGGGGCGGTCACCCGGACTCGGGTGGCCGCCCCATCGGCGTGTCGGAGCAGAAGTGTCAGCCGAGGGCCTTGCCCGGCAGCTCGACCTTCGCGCCCAGCTCCATGAGCTTCTCCATGAAGTTCTCGTAGCCGCGGTTGATCAGGTCGATGCCGTGGACCCGGGACGTGCCCTGGGCCGCCAGCGCCGCGATGAGGTACGAGAAGCCGCCGCGCAGGTCGGGGATGACCAGGTCGGCGCCCTGGAGGCGGGTCGGGCCGGACACGACCGCGGAGTGCAGGAAGTTGCGCTGGCCGAAGCGGCAGTCGGAGCCGCCCAGGCACTCGCGGTACAGCTGGATGTGCGCGCCCATCTGGTTCAGCGCGGAGGTGAAGCCGAGCCGGGACTCGTAGACCGTCTCGTGGATGATCGACAGGCCCGTGGCCTGGGTGAGCGCCACGACCAGCGGCTGCTGCCAGTCCGTCTGGAAGCCGGGGTGCACGTCCGTCTCCAGGGCGATGGACTTCAACTGCCCGCCCGGGTGCCAGAAACGGATGCCCTCGTCGTCGATCTCGAAGGCGCCGCCCACCTTCCGGTAGGTGTTGAGGAACGTCATCATCGAGCGCTGCTGGGCGCCGCGGACGTAGATGTCGCCCTCGGTCGCCAGCGCCGCGGACGCCCAGGAGGCGGCCTCCAGCCGGTCCGGGAGGGCGCGGTGCGTGTAGCCGCCGAGCTTGTCCACACCGGTGATGCGGATCGTGCGGTCGGTGTCCATCGCGATGATGGCGCCCATCTTCTGCAGGACGCAGATCAGGTCCTCGATCTCCGGCTCCACGGCCGCGTTCGAGAGTTCCGTCACGCCCTCGGCGAGCACCGCCGTCAGCAGCACCTGCTCGGTCGCGCCGACGGACGGGTACGGCAGCCGGATCTTCGTGCCGCGCAGCCGCTGCGGGGCCTCCAGGTACTGGCCGTCCGCGCGCTTCTCGATCGTCGCGCCGAACTGCCGCAGCACGTCGAAGTGGAAGTCGATCGGCCGCCCGCCGATGTCGCAGCCGCCGAGGCCGGGGATGAAGGCGTGCCCGAGCCGGTGCAGCAGCGGGCCGCAGAAGAGGATCGGGATGCGGCTGGAACCCGCGTGGGCGTCGATGTCGGCCACGTTGGCGCTCTCGACGTGCGTCGGGTCCAGCACCAGCTCGCCCGGTTCCTCGCCCGGACGGACCGTCACGCCGTGCAGCTGCAGCAGCCCGCGGACCACCCGCACGTCGCGGATGTCCGGGACGTTGCGCAGCCGACTGGGAGCGCTGCCCAGCAGCGCGGCCACCATGGCCTTCGGTACGAGGTTCTTCGCACCGCGGACACGGATCTCGCCCTCCAGCGGGGTTCCGCCGTGGACAAGCAGGACATCGTCGTTGACGGTCATGAATCTCGCGTTCCGTATGGGAGTGTGGGGCAGGGCCGGAGAGACAGACTAATGGCCCCGGACCCCCCTTCCGTAAGCCCAAGTACCGCCCAGCGACGTCATAGCTGTGTCACAACACGAACCGTTCCCAATCGGGCACATGGGGTCACCACTGCCGCCGTGCGCGCGGGGTGCACCGGTGCGCCCCGCCGGGCGTTCACCCGGGCGTCACGATTGCCTCCCCACACCGGGGGAAGATGCGGGATCATGTCTGGCATGACCGAGGTGTCCTCGCTCACGGGGCGGCTGCTCGTGGCAACGCCCGCCCTGGCGGACCCGAACTTCGACCGTGCGGTGGTGCTCCTTCTCGACCACGACGAGGAGGGCTCCCTCGGTGTCGTCCTCAACCGTCCGACGCCGGTCGGGGTGGGCGACATCCTGGAGGGCTGGGCGGACCTGGCCGGCGAGCCCGGCGTGGTCTTCCAGGGCGGCCCGGTGTCCCTGGACTCGGCCCTCGGTGTCGCGGTCGTCCCCGGCGGGGCGTCCGGCGAGGCGGCGCCGCTGGGCTGGCGGCGGGTGCACGGCGCGATCGGCCTGGTCGACCTGGAGGCCCCGCCGGAACTCCTCGCCTCGGCCGTCGGCTCGCTGCGGATCTTCGCCGGGTACGCCGGCTGGGGGCCCGGTCAGCTGGAGGACGAGCTGGTGGACGGCGCCTGGTACGTGGTCGAGTCCGAACCCGGCGACGTGTCCTGCCCGGTGCCCGAGAGACTCTGGCGCGAAGTGCTCCGCCGCCAGCGCAACGAGCTGGCGATGGTGGCCACGTACCCGGACGACCCTTCGCTCAACTGAACCATGTGAGCTTCAGTACTCTTGGGTTCTATGAGCACTCTCGAGCCCGAGCGCGGGACTGGTACGGGGACCCTCGTAGAGCCGACGCCGCAGGTGTCCCACGGCGACGGCGACCACGAGCGCTTCGCCCACTACGTCCAGAAGGACAAGATCATGGCGAGCGCCCTCGACGGCACCCCCGTCGTGGCGCTGTGCGGCAAGGTCTGGGTGCCGGGTCGCGACCCGAAGAAGTACCCCGTGTGTCCCATGTGCAAGGAGATCTACGAGTCCATGGGCTCCGGCGGTGACGACAAGGGCAAGGGCGACAAGTAGGCCGTAGTCCGCCTGCCTCACGGATCTGCGTAAGGCCCCCCGGGGCGCGCTCGGTGCGCGCACGGGGGGCCTTACGTGTGCCGCGAAGTGTGTCACGAAGTGGTTGAGACCTCTTGTCGGCGTGTTCGGGTAGTACCTAGCCTCCGTGGTGTTGTGCAGAGCAAAACAGTCATTGCGCATGTTGCAACGAAACGCCGGAGGAACGCTTCATGAAGCTCCCCGCCCGTCTGGCCGTGCTCCTCGCCGTCATGGCCGCCACCGCCTGCGCCCCCCAGACCACCGACACCAGCGGCTCCGACAAGGACGACAAGAGCGGCACCCTGCGGGTCTGGCTCTTCCAGGAGGTCGGCAACAAGCCGAAGGAACGAGTCGTCGACGCCGTCGTCGACAGCTTCGAGAAGGCCCACGAAGGCGCCGAGGTCTCCGTCGAGTACATCCCGGTCGAGAGCCGCGCCCAGCGCATCAAGGCCGCGTTCAACGACCCCGCCTCCGCGCCCGACGTCATCGAGTACGGCAACACCGACACCGCCGGCTATGTGAAGGACGGCGGGCTCGCCGACGTCACCGGGGACTTCGCCGCCTGGCCCGAGGCCGAGGACACCGACCCGACGGCCCGGCAGTCGGTGACGGTCGACGGCAAGGTCTACGGCGCCCCGTTCTTCGTCGGTGTCCGCGCGCTCTACTACCGGACGGACGTCTTCGACGACCTCGGACTCGAAGTGCCCCGCACCCAGTCCGAGTTGATCGAGACGGCCAAGGAGATCCGGGCCGCCCGGCCCGACCTGTACGGCCTCGCCGTCGGCGGCGCCTACACCTACGGCGCGCTCCCGTTCGTCTGGGCCCACGGCGGCGAGCTGGCCACCCGCGAGGGCGGCTCCTACGTCTCCGCCGTCGACGGCGCCGCCGCCCGGCGGGGCATCGAGGCCTACACCTCCCTCTTCGGCGACGACAACTGCCCCGCCCCCAAGTGCGCCGGCATGGGCGGCAACGACACGGTCACCGCCTTCGCGTCCGGCAAGGCGGCCATGGCGATCGGCGGGGACTTCAGCCACGCGGCCGTGGAGGCGGGCGCGGTGAAGGGCAAGTACGCCGTCGTACCGCTGCCCGGGGTGAAGGCCGGGGAGATCGCGCCCGCCTTCGCGGGCGGCAACAACATCGGCGTCCTGAAGAGCACCGGGCACCGCACCCTCGCCGTCGACCTGATGAAGCGGCTCGCCGGCAAGCGCACCCAGGGCGAACTCTTCGACGCGATGGGCTTCCTGCCGACGTTCACGGACGTACGGCGCGAGGCCGCCGAGAAGGAGCCGTTCGTGCGGCCCTTCGTGCGGACGCTGGCCGCCGGGGCGAAGTTCGTGCCCGCCTCGCCGGCCTGGGCGCGCATCGACTCCTCGTTGGTGCTGCCGACCATGTTCCAGGAGATCGTCAGCGGCCGGAAGGACGTGGCCGCGGCGTCGCAGGACGCGGCGAGGAAGATGGACGACGCGTTCGGCTCCGCCGGGTGAGCGGGGTACCTACCGGGGCGGGGGCCGCGGAGCGCGGGCGGGTGCGGGTTCGCAGTGGTCTCCCGCGCCCGCGCGGCGGTAGCCGCGGATTCGACACAGCCCCGCGCCCCGCCCGGCGTCAGACCACCCCATGGCTGTATCTCGCCCCCGCGCTCGTCGTTCTCGGCGGGCTGCTCGTCTATCCGATCTACCAGCTCGGGCTGATCTCGCTGTTCGAGTACACGCAGGCACAGGTCAGTGGCGGTGAGCCGACGGTCTTCCGGGGGCCGGCCAACTACACCGAGCTGTTCGGGGACAGGCAGTTCTGGAGGGTACTGCTGGCCACCGTGCTGTTCGCCGCCGCCTGCGTGGTGGCCACGCTCGCCGTGGGCTGCGCGCTCGCCGTGCTGCTCACCCGGGTGCGGGCGCTGCCCCGGCTGGCGCTGATGCTGGCCGCGCTGGGCGCGTGGGCGACCCCGGCGGTCACCGGCTCCACGGTCTGGCTGCTGCTGTTCGACCCGGACTTCGGGCCGGTCAACCGGCTGCTCGGGCTCGGCGACCACTCCTGGACGTACGGCCGGTTCAGCGCGTTCTTCCTGGTCCTGCTCGAAGTGGTCTGGTGTTCGTTCCCGTTCGTGATGGTGACGGTGTACGCGGGGATCCGCGCGGTGCCGTCCGAGGTACTGGAGGCCGCCGCGCTGGACGGCGCCTCGCAGTGGCGGATCTGGCGGTCGGTGCTCGCGCCGATGCTCCGGCCGATCCTGGCGATCGTCACCATCCAGTCGGTCATCTGGGACTTCAAGGTCTTCACCCAGATCTACGTCATGACGGGCGGCGGCGGCATCGCCGGCCAGAACCTGGTGCTGAACGTCTACGCATACCAGCGGGCGTTCGCCTCGTCCGAGTACGGCCTCGGCTCGGCGATCGGCGTGGTGATGCTGCTGATCCTGCTCGCGGTGACGCTGGTGTACCTGCGGCTGCTGCGCCGACAGGGGGAGGAACGGTGAATCTTTCACGGTGGCGTGTGCGGCGTCCGTGGCGGCTGGCCGCCGAGTGCTCGGCCCTGCTGATCGCGGTCGTCGTCGCCTTCCCCCTCTACTGGATGGTGCTCAGCGCCTTCCGGCCGGCCGGGGAGATCGAGTCCGGCGAGCCCCGGCCCTGGACGCTCGCGCCCTCGCTGGATTCCTTCCGGCGGGTCTTCGGGCAGCAGGAATTCGGCCGTTACTTCCTCAACAGCGTGATCGTCGCGGGCTCCGTGGTGATCGTCTCGGCGCTTGTCGCGTTTCTCGCGGCGACCGCCGTGACCCGATTCCGGTTCCGCTTCCGGACCACCCTGCTGATCATGTTTCTGGTGGCCCAGATGGTGCCGGTCGAGGCGCTCACGATCCCGCTGTTCTTCGTCATGCGGGACTTCGGCCAGCTGAACACTCTGGGGTCGCTGATACTGCCGCACATCGCCTTCTCGCTGCCGTTCGCGATCTGGATGCTGCGGGGGTTTGTGAAGGCGGTCCCGGAGGCCCTGGAGGAGGCCGCGTACATCGACGGGGCGAGCCGGGCGCGATTCCTGTGGCAGGTCCTTTTCCCGCTGGTCTTCCCGGGGTTGGTGGCCACGAGTGTGTTCTCCTTCATCTCGGCCTGGAACGACTTCCTGTTCGCCAGGTCGTTCATCGTCAGCGACACCTCGCAGTCGACCCTGCCGATGGCCCTGCTGGTCTTCTTCAAGCCGGAGGATCCCGACTGGGGCGGCGTGATGGCCGCGTCCACGGTGATGACGATTCCGGTGCTGGTGTTCTTCGTACTCGTACAGCGACGCCTGGTCTCGGGGCTGGGCGGAGCGGTCAAGGACTGACGTGATGGAACTGATTCCGGCACCCCGCGGCGTCGTCGCCGGCTCCGGCGAGGTGCGGCTGACGGAGCGCTCCCGGCTCCGCGCCGGCACCGGGACGGAGGGCGTCGGCCGCCGGCTGGGCGCCGACCTCCGGCAGGCCACCGGCCTGCCGCTGCCCGAGGCGCCGGACGCCGACGGCACCGCCGGCGATGGCGTCACGCTGCGGCTCGACCCCGAGCTGGGCCCGGAGGCGTACCGCCTCGTCAGCGACCGGAGCGGCGTGCTGATCGAGGGCGGCGACGCGGCCGGTGCCTTCTGGGGCGCCCAGACGCTGCGGCAGCTCCTCGGACCCGACGCGTACCGCAGGGCCCCGATCGGCCGGGACCGCGCCCGGTCCGTGCCGCACGTCACGATCGAGGACGCCCCGCGCTTCCGCTGGCGCGGCCTCATGCTCGACGTGGCCCGGCACTTCATGCCGAAGGAAGGCGTCCTGCGCTACCTGGATCTCATGGCGGCGCACAAACTCAACGTCTTCCACTTCCATCTGACCGACGACCAGGGCTGGCGCGTCGAGATCGGAAAGTACCCCCGGCTGACCGAGATCGGCTCCTGGCGGGCGCGGACGAAATTCGGTCACCGGGCCTCGCCGCTGTGGGAGGAGAAGCCGCACGGTGGCCACTACACCCAGGACGACATCCGCGAGATCGTCGCCTACGCCGCCGAGCGGCATATCACCGTCGTCCCGGAAATCGACGTACCGGGCCACTCGCAGGCCGCCATCGCCGCGTATCCGGAACTCGGGAACACCGACGTCATCGACACCACCGCCCTCACCGTCTGGGACAACTGGGGGATCTCTCCCAACGTACTCGCCCCCACCGACAACACCCTGCGCTTCTACGAAGGCGTCCTCGATGAAGTGCTGGAGCTGTTCCCGTCGGAGTTCGTGCACATCGGGGGCGACGAATGCCCCAAGGAGCAGTGGCGGAGTTCCCCGGCGGCCCAAGCGCGCATCAGGGAACTGGGACTGGCCGGGGAGGACGGGCTCCAGGCGTGGTTCATCGGCCACTTCGACCGGTGGCTGACCGCGCGGGGGCGCCGGCTCATCGGCTGGGACGAGATCCTGGAGGGCGGCCTCGCGGCGGGCGCGGCCGTGTCGTCCTGGCGCGGGTACGCGGGCGGGGTGACCGCCGCGCGGGCGGGCCACGACGTGGTCATGTGCCCCGAGCAGCAGGTCTACCTGGATCACCGGCAGGACGCGGGCGCGGACGAGCCGGTCCCCATCGGCTACGTCCGCACCCTGGAGGACGTCTTCCGGTTCGAGCCGGTTCCCCCGGAGTTGACGCCCGAGGAGGCCCGGCACGTGCTGGGCACCCAGGCCAACCTGTGGACGGAGGTGATGGAGGACCCCGCGCGCGTGGACTACCAGGCCTTCCCGCGTCTCGCCGCCTTCGCCGAGGTCGCCTGGAGCGCCCTGCCCGCCCCGCACGAACGGGACTTCGCCGGATTCGAACGGCGGATGGCCGCCCACTACCGGCGCCTCGACGCCCTCGGCGTGGCCTACCGGCCGCCGTCGGGGCCGCGGCCGTGGCAGCGGCGGCCCGGGGTCCCGGGACGTCCGATCGACGGTCCGCCACCGAACAGGTGACGGAAAAGGCCCCCGGTCTCCCCGAAGAGCGGCAATCCTGCTGAATCGGTGAAGTACGTCCCAAACGGACCATCTACCCGATGAGGTGGGCGAATGCCTCCTAGCGGACCCCCGCGTCCGGGCCCTGCGAAGATGTGCCAGAGTTGCCACGTCCGCCCTGTCAGCACGTACCGTACGGCAGCACAGGCGGGACCAGGTGGGGCAGCGGGAAGGGGCAGCCGGTTTGACCACGCACGCACCGCAGGCGGCGCAGGCCGTCACCCTGCCCGCCACTCTCGACGAGGCCGTGGCGGCGCTCACCGCGATGCCCGCCGCGGTCCCGGTGGCGGGCGGCACCGATCTGATGACCGCCGTCAACTCCGGTCAGCTCAGACCCGCCGGACTGGTGGGCCTCGGCCGGATCAGCGAGATCCGTGGCTGGCAGTACCAGGACGGTCACGCCCTGCTCGGCGCGGGCCTCACGCACGCGCGCATGGGCCGTCCCGACTTCGCCGCCCTGATCCCCGCGCTCGCCGCCGCCGCGCGCGCCGCGGGCCCGCCGCACATCCGCAACGCGGGCACTCTGGGCGGCAACATCGCCTCCGCCGCACCCACCGGCGACGCGCTGCCGGTGCTGGCCGCCCTGGAGGCGACGCTGATCGTCGCCGGCCAGGGCGGGGCCCGTCGGGAGATCCCGGTGTCGCACCTGCTGGCCGGCATGGAGATGCTCCGCGCGGGCGAACTCATCGGCTACGTGCGCGTGCCGCTGCTGCACGCCCCGCAGGTCTTCCTGAAGGCGACCGGCCGGACCGGCCCCGGGCGGGCCGCGGCCTCCGTCGCCCTGGTCCTCGACCCCGCGCGGCGCGGCGTGCGGTGCGCCGTGGGCGCCATTGCGCCGATGCCGCTCAGGCCCCTGGAGGCCGAGCAGTGGGTCGCCCAGCTCATCGACTGGGACAACGACCGCGCGATCGTCCCGGAGGCGCTGCACGCCTTCGGCGAGTACGTCGCCGCGGCCTGCATCCCCGACCCGGCGCCGGCCGAGGACGGCTCCGTGGTGCCGCTGCCGCCCGCCGTACTGCACCTGCGGCGCACCGTCGCCGCGCTGGCCCGACGAGCACTGGGGAGGGCGCTGTCGTGACCGACGACCAGCACGGAGAGGGCACGCCCCAGGGCGGCGGCCGCTGGGACCCGCTGCCCCAGGGGGACTACGACGACGGCGCCACCGCGTTCGTGCAGCTGCCCGAAGGCGGCATCGACGCGCTCCTCGCCGCCTCCGAGAGCCCGCTCGCCGCGCCCGGCCACGGCTATGTGCCCCCGCCCATAACGGTCGCCCCGGCCACCACCGCCGGCACCGACCCGGCGGCCACCGGCGCCTGGAGCATGCCCGCCGAAGGCGCCCAGTGGCCCGACCCCGAGGCGGTGCCGCAGCAGGACGCCGCGCACGACCGGTTCACCTACGACCCCGGGGCGACCGGGCAGTGGACGTACGCCGAGCCGCCGGAGACGTACGAGGAGCAGCCGGAGGCGCTGCCCGCGCCCGGCCACGACGTCACCGGCCAGTGGTCGATCCCGGTCGCCGGAGGCGACCTGCCGGACGAGTCGGGCGAGTTCACCACGTCCGCCCTGGTCGAGCAGTGGGGCGGTACCCCGCCCGCCACCCTGCCCGGCGGCGCGCCCGCGCCCTGGGCGACGGAGGGCGCCGGGCAGGCGTGGGCGCAGCAGGCGACGGCCGCGGACGGCGGTACGCACCCGCAGGACCACTCGCAGTCTCACTCGCAGGCCCACTCGGAGCCGACGCCCGCGCACGGCATGTACGTGGGGCACCTCCCGGAGGCGGAGACGGAGGCTGAGTCGGCCGAGGCACCGGCCGCGGAGGCCGCGGAGGCCGCGGAGGCCGGGGAGGCCGGGGGAGCGCCGGAAGCCCCGGAAGCCCCGGAGACGGCAGGGGCAGGAGAGGCCGTGGAGGCCGTCTCCGGGGGCGTGGAGACTCCCGACGGCACCGAGCCCACCGGAATGGCTCCGGACGCCTCCACAGGCGGCGAGAGCCCCGCTGAGGGCCCCGCGGAGGCCCCCCCGGAGGCCGGGCGCCTCCCGGAGGCCGAGGGGCTGCCGGACGCGGAACCCGCGCAGGCCGCCGACACCCCGCCGTCACCCTCGGACGCCGCCCCCGAGCAGGAGCACGCCGCCGAGCCCGCCGCGGCGCCCGACGCCGCGCAGGACCCCCCCGCGCTCCCCGGCGAGGAGCACCCCCTCGCCTCCTACGTGCTGCGCGTCAACGGCGGCGACCGCCCCGTCACCGACGCGTGGATCGGCGAGTCGCTGCTGTACGTGCTGCGGGAACGGCTCGGGCTGGCGGGCGCCAAGGACGGCTGCTCGCAGGGCGAGTGCGGGGCCTGCAACGTGCAGGTCGACGGGCGGCTCGTGGCCTCCTGCCTGGTCCCGGCCGTGACCGCCGCCGGCAGCGAGGTCCGTACCGTCGAGGGCCTGGCCGTGGACGGGCAGCCGTCGGACGTGCAGCGGGCGCTCGCGCGGTGCGGCGCGGTGCAGTGCGGGTTCTGCGTGCCCGGCATGGCGATGACCGTGCACGACCTGCTGGAGGGCAACCCGGCGCCCACCGAGCTGGAGACCCGCCAGGCGCTGTGCGGCAACCTGTGCCGCTGCTCGGGCTACCGGGCCGTCGTCGACGCGGTCCAGGAGGTCGTCGCAGAACGCGACGCGCACGCCGCGTCCGACGCGGCCGAGACCGACGAGGCCCGCATCCCGCACCAGGCGGGTCCGGGCGCCGGGGGCGTCAACCCGTCGGCGTTCGAGGCGTTCCAGCCGCACGACCCGTCGTTCGGGCAAGGACCCGGAGACGGACAGGGACAGGGACAGGACGGAGGCCAGGTGTGAGCAACGAAGCCGTCACCGCGAGCACCGCCACCGCGGCCGGCACCGCCGAGGCCGGCCCCGCCCCGGAGCCGATCCCGCACGGCCTCGGGTCCTCGCTGCCCGCCGCCGACGCGCGCGCGAAGACGGAGGGCACGTTCCCGTACGCGGCCGACCTGTGGGCCGAGGGACTGCTGTGGGCGGCCGTGCTGCGCGCCCCGCACGCGCACGCGCGGATCACGTCCATCGACACCACCCACGCGCGCGCGATGCCGGGCGTCCGGGCCGTCGTCACCCACGAGGACGTGCCGGGGAGCGCGCTCTACGGCCGGGGCAAGGCCGACCGGCCGGTCTTCGCGTCCGACGTCGTACGCCACCACGGCGAGCCGATCGCCGCCGTCGCCGCCGACCACCCGGACACCGCGCGGATGGCCGCCGCGGCCGTCATCGTCGAGTACGAGGTGCTCGACCCGGTGACCGACCCCGAGCAGGCGTTCGAAGCCGCGCCGCTGCACCCCGACGGCAACCTGATCCGGCACATCCCGCTGCGGCACGGCGACCCCGAGGCGGCCGGCGAGGTCGTCGTCGAGGGCCTGTACCGCATCGGCCGCCAGGACCCCGCCCCCATCGGCGCGGAGGCCGGTCTCGCCGTGCCGCGCCCGGACGGCGGCGTCGAGCTGTACCTGGCCTCCACGGACCCGCACGCCGACCGTGACACGGCCGCCGCCTGCTACGGCCTGGAACCGGAACGCGTCAAGATCGTCGTCACCGGTGTGCCCGGCGCCACCGCCGACCGCGAGGACCAGAGCTTCCATCTGCCGCTCGGCCTGCTGGCCCTGAGGACCGGCTGCCCGGTGAAGCTCACGGCCACGCGTGAGGAGTCGTTCCTCGGCCACGCCCACCGGCACCCCACCCTGCTGCGCTACCGCCACCACGCGGACGCCGAGGGCCGGCTGGTCAAGGTCGAGGCGCAGATCCTGCTGGACTCGGGCGCCTACGCGGACACCTCGTCGGAGGCGCTCGCGGCGGCGGTGGCGTTCGCCTGCGGGCCGTACGTCGTCCCCAACGCCTTCATCGAGGGCTGGGCCGTCCGCACCAACAACCCGCCCTCCGGCCATGTGCGCGGCGAGGGCGCGATGCAGGTGTGCGCCGCCTACGAGGCGCAGATGGACAAGCTCGCCAAGAAGCTCGGCGTCGATCCGGCCGAGCTGCGGCTGCGCAACGTCATGGCGACGGGCGACGTCCTGCCCACCGGCCAGACGGTGACCTGTCCCGCGCCGGTCGCCGAACTCCTCCAGGCCGTAAGGGACTTCCCCCTCCCCGCGCTGCCCAAGGACACCCCCGAGGAGGAGTGGCTGCTGCCCGGCGGCCCCGAGGGCGCGGGCGAACCGGGCGCGGTGCGCCGGGGCGTCGGCTACGGCCTGGGCATGGTGCACATGCTCGGCGCGGAGGGCGCCGACGAGGTCTCCACGGCCACGGTGAAGGTGCAGGACGGGGTGGCGACGGTGCTGTGCGCGGCCGTCGAGACCGGCCAGGGCTTCACCACGCTGGCCCGGCAGATCGTGCAGGAGATCCTCGGCGTCGACGAGGTCCACGTGGCTCCGGTGGACACCGACCAGCCGCCCGCCGGGGCGGGCTGCCGGGGCCGGCACACGTGGGTGTCGGGCGGCGCGGTGGAGCGCGCGGCGAAGATGGTCCGCACGCAGCTCCTGCAGCCGCTGGCCCACAAGTTCGGCATGTCCACCGAGCTGCTGCAGATCGCCGACGGCAAGATCACCTCCTACGACGGGGTCCTGTCGACGACCGTCGTCGAGGCCCTGGAGGGCAAGGAACTCTGGGCGACCGCGCAGTGCCGCCCGCACCCGACCGAGCCGCTGGACGGCGCGGGGCAGGGCGACGCCTTCGTGGGCATGGCGTTCTGCGCGATCCGCGCGGTGGTGGACGTCGACATCGAGCTGGGCTCGGTACGGGTGGTGGAGCTGGCGGTCGCCCAGGACGTGGGCCGGGTGCTGAACCCGGCACAGCTGGCGGCCCGGATCGAGGCGGGCGTCACCCAGGGCGTGGGCATCGCGCTCACCGAGAACCTGCGGGCCCCGCGCGGGGTGATACGGCACCCGGACCTCACGGGGTACGCCCTGCCGACGGCCCTGGACGCGCCGGACATCCGGATCGTCAAGCTCGTCGAGGAGCGGGACGTGGTCGCGCCGTTCGGCGCCAAGGCGGTCAGCGCGGTGCCGGTGGTGGCGTCGCCGGCGGCGGTCGCGTCGGCGGTTCGGGCGGCGACGGGCCGCCCGGTGAACCGGCTGCCGATCCGGCCGCAGGCGGCGGTGGTGACCGCGCAGTGAGCGGCCGGTTCTGATCGTCGCGGCTGGTCGGGGCGATTGTCAGTGGTGCCGCGTAGTGTTCTTCCCATGAGCACGACCGGCGCCGTCATCGCGGCGATCAGCACCCCGGCCACGGAGTCCGGCCTCGCCCTCGACCTGCCTTCGCGCCTGCTGGACCAGGAGTTCGGCCGGGGGCGCGTGGCGCGTTTCGAGGACGTCGACTTCCCCGTGACGCTCACCCATGAACCGACCCGCCGCTTCCTCCGCGAGACCGGTCTGCCGGCGGACGAGGTCCTGTTCTCGCTGGACACGGACCTGCCGCTGCCGACGCTCACCGAGTTCTACACCGACGAGGAGTACACGGGCGGCTTCCCGCTCGACCGACTCCCGCGGGACGCCGACCAGTTGATACGCCTCGGCCGCCTGGCCGGCGACGCGGGCCTGGTGGTCGACGGCACGAGCGGCGAGATCCTCCGCTGGACCGAGCCGCAAGCCCGTCTGGACCCGCTGAACCGGGACGTGTCAGAACTGGTCCTCGCGCTCTGCCTGTTGCGCACGAACAACAGCGAGGCGATGACGGGCCTGGAGGCCGTGGCGGGAATCGAACCCGCGTAACCAGATTTGCAGTCTGGCCCCTGAACCACTCGGGCACACGGCCAACGTGTCGCGTCGACCGTACGGCGGGCCGGAACGCGGGCTCAAGGGATCCGGGCGCGCTGCAACATGACCGCCACACGCCGTTCATGAACGGGTGCCGCAGGACGGCGTAGGACCAACGGCGGAGGAGATCACCACCTATCGACAGGGGTCAAACACCCTCGTGCCCCTTACTCTGACGTGCATGGCCGCCCTTGAACCCCGCGACGCCGTGGTCGCGGACACAGAAGTCACCCCCGAACCCGCGGGCCCCGTCGAGCGCGACGGCGTCCTCGCCCGGCCGTACCGGGCCCTCAGCATCGGGATCGTCTCCGTCGTCCTCCTCATCGCCTTCGAGGCGACCGCCGTCGGGACCGCGATGCCGGTCGCGGCGCGGGAGCTGGACGGGGTGTCGCTCTACGCGTTCGCGTTCTCGGGGTACTTCACGACGAGCCTGTCCGGGATGGTGCTCTCGGGCCAGTGGTCCGACCGGCGAGGCCCGCTCGGACCGGTCACCTGCGGTATCGCCGCCTTCGCCGCGGGGTTGCTGCTGTCCGGCACGGCCGGGGTGATGTGGCTGTTCATCCTCGGGCGGGCCGTGCAGGGCCTCGGCGGCGGCCTGGTGATCGTCGCGCTGTACGTGGTCGTCGGCCGGGCCTACCCCGAGCGGCTGCGGCCCGCGATCATGGCCGCGTTCGCCGCGAGCTGGGTCGTCCCGTCGATCGTCGGCCCGCTCGCCGCGGGCGCGGTCACCGAGCGGCTGGGCTGGCGCTGGGTGTTCGTCGGCATACCGCTCCTCGTCGTCCTCCCGCTGGCGCTGGCCCTGCCGCAGATCCGGCGCCGGGCGTCCGGAGCGGTCGGGGCGGACGGCGGCTCCGGCGCGGGCGCTTCCTTCGACGGCCGCCGTATCCGCCTGGCGCTCGGCATCTCCCTCGGCGCCGGACTGCTCCAGTACGCCGCCCAGGACCTGCGCTGGATCTCCCTGCTGCCCGGCGTGGCGGGCGCCGCGCTGCTCGTGCCGGCGGCGCTCGGACTGCTGCCGCGCGGCACCTACCGGGCGGCGCGAGGCCTGCCCTCGGTGGTGCTGCTGCGCGGCGTGGCGGCGGGCTCGTTCATCGCGGCGGAGTCGTTCGTGCCGCTGATGCTGGTCACCCAGCGGGGCCTGTCACCCACGATGGCGGGGTTCTCGCTGGCCGCCGGCGGCGGGACGTGGGCGCTCGGTTCCTGGGTGCAGTCGCGGCCCCGCCTGGAGCCGTACCGGGAGCGGCTGATGACGCTGGGCATGGTGCTGGTGGCGGCGGCCGTCGCGACCGCGCCGAGCGTGCTGATCGACGCCGTGCCGGTGTGGACGGTGGCCGTCGCCTGGGGCTTCGGCTGCTTCGGCATGGGCCTGGTGATCGCCTCGACCAGCGTGCTGATGCTCCACCTGTCCGCCCCCGAGGAGGCGGGCACCAACTCCGCCGCCCTCCAGATCTCCGACGGCCTGTCGAATGTGATCCTCCTCGCGGCGGGCGGTGCCGCCTTCGCCGCTCTCGGCGGCGGGACAGTGGCCCACGCCACGACCGGCGCGGCGGACGCGGCCTCCCATCCGGCCGCCTTCGCCGCCGTCTTCCTGCCGATGGCGTTGGTGGCACTGGCGGGCGCGTGGGTGACGACACGGCTGCGTGAGCGGTGAGTGAATCGGCGGCGTCACAGAGGGTGTTGTGACGTGAGTCCCACCCACGGGCGACCCGGCCTCGTTCGCGCGTTGACGGTGCCGGGCCGCCGGTAGGGTGGCCCGGTTGTCCTACGTAGCCGAGCCGCCCTACCCCCCGTACGGAGACCGTGACTACCACCGCCGCTTCCTCCTCCCACCACCTTTCGCCCGCCTTCCCCGGCCGCGCCCCCTGGGGTACCGCCAGCAAGCTGCGTGCCTGGCAGCAGGGTGCGATGGAGAAGTACGTCCAGGAGCAGCCGCGAGACTTCCTGGCCGTGGCCACCCCGGGCGCAGGCAAGACCACCTTCGCGCTCACCCTGGCGTCCTGGCTGCTGCACCACCACGTCGTGCAGCAGGTGACCGTGGTCGCCCCCACCGAGCATCTGAAGAAGCAGTGGGCCGAGGCCGCCGCGCGGATAGGCATCAAGCTGGACCCCGAGTACAGCGCCGGACCGCTGGGCCGTGAGTACCACGGCGTCGCCGTCACCTACGCCGGTGTCGGCGTCCGCCCGATGCTGCACCGCAACCGCGTCGAGCAGCGCAAGACCCTCGTCATCCTCGACGAGATCCACCACGCCGGCGACTCCAAGTCGTGGGGCGAGGCCTGCCTGGAGGCGTTCGAGCCCGCCACCCGGCGCCTCGCGCTGACCGGTACGCCGTTCCGCTCCGACACCAACCCCATCCCGTTCGTGACGTACGAGGAGGGCGCGGACGGCATCCGGCGCTCGTCGGCCGACTACACCTACGGTTACGGCTCCGCGCTCGCCGACAACGTCGTCCGCCCGGTCATCTTCCTCTCCTACAGCGGCAACATGCGCTGGCGGACCAAGGCCGGCGACGAGATCGAGGCCCGGCTCGGCGAGCCGATGACCAAGGACGCCATCAGCCAGGCCTGGCGTACGGCGCTGGACCCGCGCGGCGACTGGATGCCCGCCGTGCTGCGCGCCGCCGACCAGCGGCTGACCGAGGTCAGGAAGGCGATCCCGGACGCGGGAGCGCTGGTCATCGCCTCCGACCAGGACTCGGCCCGCGCCTACGCCAAGCTCATCCGGGACATCACCGGGCACAAGGCGACGCTGGTCCTCTCCGACGACGCCGGCGCGTCCGACCGGATCGACGAGTTCAGCAACAGCACCGACCGCTGGATGGTCGCCGTCCGCATGGTGTCCGAGGGCGTCGACGTGCCGCGCCTCGCGGTCGGCGTGTACGCGACGACGATCTCCACCCCGCTGTTCTTCGCGCAGGCCGTCGGACGATTCGTGCGGTCGCGGCGCCGTGGCGAGACCGCGTCGGTCTTCCTGCCGACCGTGCCCGACCTGCTCGGCTTCGCCAACGAGATGGAACGCGAGCGGGACCACGTCCTCGACAAGCCGAAGAAGGACGGCGAGGAGGACCCGTACGCCGAGGAGGACAAGCTCCTCCAGGAGGCGGAGAAGCAGCAGGACGAGGACACCGGCGAGCAGGACATGCTGCCCTTCGAGGCGCTGGAGTCCGACGCCGTCTTCGACCGGGTCATGTACAACGGCGCCGAGTTCGGCATGCAGGCCCACCCCGGCAGCGAGGAGGAGCAGGACTACCTCGGCATCCCGGGCCTCCTCGAACCCGAGCAGGTGCAGCTGCTGCTGCAGAAGCGGCAGGCGCGGCAGATCGCGCACAGCAAGAAGAAGCCGGACAGCGAGGCGGACCTGCTGGAGCTGCCCGCCGAGCGGCGGCCCGTGGTCTCCCACAAGGAGATGATGGAGCTGCGCCGGCAGCTCAACACGATGGTCGGCGCGTACGTCCACCAGAGCGGCAAGCCGCACGGGGTCATCCACACCGAGCTGCGCCGCGTCTGCGGCGGGCCGCCGGCCGCCGAGGCGACCGCCGGTCAGCTGCGGCAGCGGATCGCCAAGGTGCAGGAGTGGGCCACCCGGATGCGATAGCGCCGGGCCCGCCCGGCAGGGCGCGAGCCACGGCGGCGTGCGCCGTACGTATCAGGACATATCGCGGCAGGTCATATCGGCCACTGACCGGATTCTGGACGGAGCCTTCCGCTGAGCGAACCGGCTCGCTACTGTCCCGCTACGCACACGCCCCGTGGCAGCGCCGCCGCGGAGCGCAGCCGTGAAGCGACGCGGCTCGGTACAGGCCGGGCCGCCGGCCGATCGGCAGCCTCTGAAGCGCGTCGCTGACGGGACTCGGCGACGCATCCGCCGCGAGGGGGCTGCCGACCTCACCACTTAAGGAGTGGGCGTCGTGACCGCGGAGACCTCTCAGACGCTCGACCGGGGACTGCGGGTCCTCAAGCTGCTGGCCGACACGGACCACGGGCTGACCGTCACCGAGCTATCCACCAAACTGGGCGTGAACCGGACCGTTGTGTACCGGTTGCTGGCCACGCTGGAACAGCACGCACTCGTACGCCGGGACCTGGGCGGCCGCGCCCGGGTGGGACTCGGCGTGCTGGGACTCGGACGGCAGGTGCATCCGCTGGTACGGGAGGCGGCGCTGCCGGCGCTGCGGTCGCTGGCGGAGGACATAGGCGCCACGGCGCACCTGACGCTGGTCGACGGGGCGGAGGCGCTGGCCGTGGCCGTCGTCGAGCCGACGTGGACCGACTATCACGTGGCGTACCGGGCGGGGTTCCGGCACCCGCTGGACCGGGGGGCCGCGGGCAAGGCGATTCTGTCCGCGCGGCAGAAGCCGTCCGGTGACCCCGGGTACACGCTGACCCACGGCGAGCTGGAGGCGGGCGCGAGCGGGGCCGCGGCGCCGCTGCTGGGCGTGACCGGGGTCGAGGGCAGCGTCGGTGTCGTGATGCTGGCCGACGCGGTGCCGGAGCGGGTGGGCACGCGGGTGGTCGAGGCGGCCCGGGAGGTCGCGGAGGCGCTGCGCTGAGCTGTGCGAGCCAGGTGGCACGGTTGCCCGCAGGCTGAGCCGGTGGGTCCTCCGTTAGATTGACTCCGTGCTCTCTCGTCTCTCTCGCCCCCAGGCCCTCGCCGTCTGCGCGCTGCCCGTCGTGGCGCTTCTCGCCACCGCGGCGTTCGCGCCGCTGCCGTTCGTCGTGGCGGAGCCGGGGATGACGGCGGACGTGCTCGGCAAGGACAAGGGGACGCCGGTGATCACCATCACCGGGGCGCCGACCCTGAAGACGAGCGGCGAGCTGCGGATGACGACCATCGAGGCGTCCGGTCCGGAGGCGCCGGTGTCGTTCGCGGACGTGGTCGACGGCTGGTTCCGCAGCGACGAGGCCGTGCTGCCGCGGGACGCCGTGTACCCGAGCGGGGACAGCGAGCAGGAGATCGAGGAGTACAACGAGAAGCAGATGCGGGAGTCGCAGGACGACGCGACCGCCGCCGCGCTGAACTACCTCGACCGTGTCGACGAGGGCATCGAGGTCGACCTGGAGCTGGAGGACGTCGGCGGGCCCAGCGCCGGGCTGCTGTTCTCGCTCGGCATCGTCGACAAGCTCGACGGGAACGGCAGCGGGGGCGACCTGACCGGCGGCCGTACGATCGCCGGGACCGGCACGATCACCCCGGACGGCGAGGTCGGACCGGTGGGCGGGGTGGCGCTCAAGACGCAGTCCGCCAAGCGTGACGGCGCCACCGTCTTCCTGGTGCCGAAGGCCGAGTGCCCGGACGCGAAGTCGGAGCTGCCGAAGGGGCTGCGGCTGATCCCGGTGACCACGCTGAAGGGGGCCGTGCAGTCCCTGGTCGCCCTCCAGAGCGGCAAGGGCTCCGTGCCCAGTTGCTGAGCGGGTTCAGCCTTCCTTGACGAACCCTTCCTGCACCAGCCAGTCCAGCGCGACCTGGTGCGGGTCCTCGCCGTCCACGTCGACCTTGGCGTTGAGGGTCTGGGCGACCTCGTTGTTCAGCTTCTGCGTGATCGGGTCGAGGATGCCCGCGATCGCCGGCCACTCCTTCAGCGTGTCGGTGTTGATCACCGGAGCGGCGTTGTAGTTGGGGAAGAACTCCTTGTCGTCCTCCATGACCACCAGGTTCATGGACTTGACCCGCCCGTCGGTGGTAAAGACCTCGCCGTACGTGCAGGTGCCCTTCGCCACCTGGGTGTAGATGATCCCGGTGTCCATCTGGGTGATGCGGCCCGCCGGGATGTCCATCCCGTACTCCTTCTCCATCCCCGGCAGTCCGTCCGCCCGGTTGGCGAACTCGCCCTCGACGCAGAGCGTCACCGCGCCCGGGTCCTTCTCGGCCAGCTCGGCCACCTCCGACAGCGTCTTCGTGCCGTACTTCTCGAAGTTCGCCTGGTTCGTCGCCAGCGCGTAGGTGTTGTTCAGCGCGGACGGCGCCAGCCAGGTCACGCCGTTCTCCAGATCGGCGTCGCGCACCACCTGCCACTGCTGCTGCGGGTCGGGGATGGGCTCGCTGTTGCCCATGTACGTGATCCAGGCGGTGCCGGTGTACTCGTACGCGGCGTCCGCGTCGCCGTTGACGACGGCCTCGCGGGAGCCGATCGAGCCCTGGATGCCGGTGCGGTCGAGGACTTCCGCGCCGGCCGCCTGGAAGGCGATGCCCATGATCGCGCCGAGGACGAGCTGCTCGGTGAACTCCTTGGACGTCACGGTGAGCTCGGCACCCTTGAGGGGCTCGCCCTGCCCGATGGAGCCCGGCTTCACGTCGTCGACCATCGGCGAGCCGCTGGTGAGCCCGCAGCCCGCGGCCGCGACCAGGACGCCGGCCAGCAGCAGGCCCGTACGCCTCCCGGCCCCGCGTCCCATGGCCCCGCGTCCCATGGCCCCGCGCCTCATGTCCCGCTCTCCAGTCCCCGCGGCCGCAGCACCAGTTCCGCCAGTGACGCCGCCCAGTCCACCAGCAGGGCGAGGGCGACGGTGAGGATGGAGCCCAGTACCAGCACGGGCATGCGCTGGCTGGTGATGCCCGTGGTGATCAGGACGCCGAGGCCGCCGCCGCCCCCGAAGGTCGCCAGGGTCGCCGTGCCCACGTTCAGCACCAGCGCGGTCCGGACGCCCGCCAGGATCAGCGGGACCGCCAGGGGCAGCTCCACCTTCGTGAGTACCCCCATGGGGGACATGCCGATGCCGCGCGCCGCCTCCAGCAGCGTCGGGTCGTTCGCCTTGAGCCCGGCGATGGTGTTCGACAGCACCGGCAGCACGGCGTAGACGGTGATGCCGATCAGGGCCGACCGGCGGCCGATGCCGAACCAGATCACCAGCAGCGCGAGCAGGCCGATCGCGGGGGTCGCCTGGCCCATGTTGGCCAGCGCCATCGCGAACGGGGTGGCCCTGCGGAACCGCTGCCGGGTCAGCAGGATGCCCAGCGGGATCGCGATGATCAGCACGAAGAAGGTGGAGATCAACGACAGCTGGATGTGCTGCCACAGCGCCTTGGAGACCCGCCCGCCCGACAGCGCGTTCTCGGAGATGGTGTCCAGCTCGGCCTGCTGGAACCACAGCCAGGTCCCCAGCAGCAGCAGCACCAGGAACGCGGGCAGGAACGTCAGCTTCTTCCACCCGATCCGGCGGGGCGCGGGGCGGTGCAGATGCGGGACGGGCTCCAGCTCGGCCTCGCCGTCGTCCCGGAAGGGCAGCCCCCTGACCTCGTGCTCGCCCTCGGGGCGGCGCTCGCGCTCCGGTGAGGTCGTCACGCCTTCGTCTCCCCCGGGGCACCCTCCTGCTCCGCGCGGGTCAGCTCCTCCCTCGCCTCCTCCAGCTCCTGCTGGTGCTCGATCGCGTCCAGCCGGTCGGCCTCCAGCAGTTCGTGCACGGAGTTCATTAGCGTCTCCATGTCGACGACGCCGGTGTACTCGCCGCGCCGGCCGGTCACCGCGACCCGGCCGGCGTTGTCGGTGAGGACGGCTTCCAGGGCGTCCCGCAGGGTGGCGTCCCGGGTCACCGTGTCGTGCACCAGGGTGCCCGCGCGCGCCAGCGACCCCCTGGCCCGCATCAGGTCGCCGCGCCGCAGCCACTTGTAGGGGCGGCCCCGCCGGTCCAGCAGCAGGATCTCGTTCGTCCCGCCGCGGCGGAGCTTGTTGAAGATGTTCTGCAGCGGTTCGTCCACGGTCACCGTCGGATACTCGGTGATCTCCACCTCGCGCACACGCGTCAGGTTCAGCCGCTTCAGCGCGGCGCCCGCGCCGACGAAGCCGGAGACGAAGTCGTCCGCCGGGTTGGTGAGGATCGCCTCCGGGGTGTCGAACTGGGCGATGTGCGAGCGTTCCCGCAGCACCGCGATCCGGTCGCCCAGCTTGATCGCCTCGTCGAAGTCGTGGGTGACGAAGACGATCGTCTTGTGCAGCTCGTGCTGGAGCCGGATCAGCTCGTCCTGGAGGTGGTCCCGGGTGATCGGGTCGACCGCGCCGAACGGCTCGTCCATCAGCAGCACGGGGGGATCGGCGGCCAGCGCCCGCGCCACGCCCACGCGCTGCTGCTGCCCGCCGGACAGCTGGCGCGGATAGCGGCCGCGGAACTCGCCCGGGTCCAGACCGACGAGGTCGAGCAGCTCCTCGACCCGGTCGCGGATCCGGGTCTTCGGCCAGCCGATCATCTTCGGTACGAGGCCGATGTTCTGCGCGACGGTCATGTGCGGGAAGAGTCCCGCGGACTGGATGGCGTAGCCGACCTTGCGGCGCAGCTTCACCGGGTCGATGTCGGTGACGTCCTCGCCGTCGATCCGGATCCGGCCGCTGGTCGGCTCGATCAGCCGGTTGATCATCTTCAGGGTGGTGGACTTGCCGCAGCCGGACGGCCCGACGAAGATCACCGTCTCGCCCGCCCCGATCTCCATGCTGACGTTGTCCACCGAGGGCGCGGGGTTGCCGGGGTAGCGCTTGGTCAGGTTCTCCAGCTCGATGGTGGCGCCGCCACCGGCACTGTTCTCAGGCACGGATCCCCCTGGGAATGGTCAGCCGTCCGAGCAGGACGTAGGCGGCGTCGAAGAGCAGGGCCAGCACGATGATCCCGAGGGTGCCCGCGAGCACCTGGTTCAGCGCGTTCTTGCTGCCCAGCGAGGCGATCCCGCGGAAGATCAGGTTGCCGAGGCCGGGCCCGGAGGCGTACGCCGCGACGGCGGCGATGCCCATCAGCATCTGGGTCGAGACCCGGATGCCGGTCAGGATCGGCGGCCAGGCCAGCGGCAGTTCCACCCGCGCCAGCCGCATCGACCGGGACATCCCGATGCCGGTCGCGGCGTCCAGCAGCGCCGGGTCGACGCCCCGCAGGCCGACGATCGAGTTCCGCACGATCGGCAGCAGCCCGTACAGGATCAGCGCGATCACGGTGGGGGCCACGCCGAGGCCGACGATCGGGATCAGCAGACCGATCATGGCCAGCGACGGGATGGTCAGGATGGTGGACGTGGTGGCGGTGGCCATGCTGCCGCCCCAGGCGCTGCCGTAGGTTGCGACGCCGATCAGCACGCCGAGCACGGTGGCCACGACGATGCACTGGAAGACGACGCTGGCGTGCTGTGCGGCGTCGCTGAGCAGCTGCTGATGGCGACTGCCCAGGTACTCCCAGAAGTTCACACCGCCTCACCCCAAGCTAGGACGTCCTTTCCCGGTCCTCGGCCGCCTGCTCCACGAGCGGGATGATCCGCAGCGGAACGGGGTTTTCCATCACGATCGCGGTGGAGGCCCGGACGATGCCATCAAAACCGACAACCCGGTCGATCACCCGCTGAAGATCGGCGTTGGAGCGGGCCACCAGACGGCACAGCATGTCGTTGGTGCCGGTGGTGGTGTGCAGCTCCAGCACTTCCGGAACGGTCGCCAAGTGGGCCCTTACATCGGCTCCTTGCCCCTGCCGGATCTGCAGCGTGGCGAACGCCGTGACGGGGTAGCCGAGGGCCGCGGGGTCCACCTGAGGACCGAATCCGCGGATGACTCCGTTCGACTGAAGCCGGTCCAGCCGCGCCTGCACGGTGCCGCGTGCCACCCCCAGCCGCCGGGACATCTCCAGCACCCCGATCCGGGGCTCCCGCGCGAGCAGCACGATGATCCGCCCGTCCAGATGATCGATCGCCATGCCGAGCCCTCCCGGCTCTCCCGTAGTGGTCATCCTGTACAGAAGTGTCGTACTCGCTGCTTCACAGCTGGGCAGATTGCCCAGTGAATACGCAAACTATTGCGCACCTTGCAGAGCGGGGCCAGGCTTCGGCTATGACGCAGACCACACACCAGACTCCCGACACCGCCCGGCAGGCCGACCCCTTCCCGGTCAAGGGAATGGACGCGGTCGTCTTCGCCGTGGGCAACGCCAAGCAGGCGGCGCACTACTACTCCACCGCCTTCGGCATGAGGCTGGTCGCGTACTCCGGACCGGAGAACGGCAGCCGCGAGACGGCCAGTTACGTGCTCGAGAACGGCTCGGCGCGCTTCGTCCTCACCTCCGTCATCAAGCCCGCCACCACCTGGGGCCACTTCCTGGCCGAGCACGTGGCCGAGCACGGCGACGGCGTCGTCGACCTCGCCATCGAGGTGCCGGACGCGCGGGCCGCTTACGAGTACGCCCTGGAGCACGGCGCGCGCTCCGTCGCCGAGCCGTACGAGCTGAAGGACGAGCACGGCACCGTCGTCCTCGCCGCGATCGCCACCTACGGCGAGACCCGGCACACCCTCGTCGAGCGCACCGGCTACGACGGCCCCTACCTGCCCGGTTACGTCGCCGCCGCGCCGATCGTCGAACCGCCCGCGCAGCGCACCTTCCAGGCCATCGACCACTGCGTCGGCAACGTGGAACTCGGCCGGATGAACGAATGGGTCGGCTTCTACAACAAGGTCATGGGCTTCACGAACATGAAGGAGTTCGTGGGCGACGACATCGCGACCGAGTACAGCGCGCTGATGTCGAAGGTCGTGGCCGACGGCACGCTGAAGGTCAAGTTCCCGATCAACGAGCCGGCGATCGCCAAGAAGAAGTCCCAGATCGACGAGTACCTGGAGTTCTACGGCGGCGCCGGTGTCCAGCACATCGCGCTGAACACCAACGACATCGTGGCCACCGTCCGCACCATGCGCGCGGCCGGCGTGCAGTTCCTGGACACCCCCGACTCGTACTACGACACCCTCGGCGAGTGGGTCGGCGACACCCGGGTGCCGGTGGAGACCCTGCGCGAGCTGAAGATCCTCGCCGACCGCGACGAGGACGGCTACCTGCTGCAGATCTTCACCAAGCCGGTCCAGGACCGCCCGACCGTGTTCTTCGAGATCATCGAACGGCACGGCTCGATGGGCTTCGGCAAGGGCAACTTCAAGGCTCTGTTCGAGGCGATCGAACGCGAGCAGGCCAAGCGCGGCAACCTCTAGGGCTGCTCAGGCAGCCGCCGGACCCCGGGAGCCCGGTCGCCCGTCGGCCGGTCCTCCGGGGTGCGCTCGGCCGGCGGCCGCACGTCCGGCGGCAGCTTGTCGGGCGGCTCGCCGAGCGCCTTCAGCGCCGTCCGGGCGAGCGGCACGTGCAGCGGGGAGAAGTACGGGTTGAGGCGCAACGCCTCCTCCAGATGCCGTCGAGCGGGGCCGTGCAGCCTCAGGTCCCGCTCGATCATCCCCCGGTGGTAGGCGTACAGCGCGCTGCGCATCGTGCCGCCCTTCTGCCGGTCCGTCGCCCGCACGGCGAACGTCCACGCCCCCTTGTGGTCGCCCGCCCGGTGCAGCGCCCAGCCCAGGGCGTCGGCGACGGCGATCGACGGCTGCCGCCGCCACTCCGCGCGCAACCGCCGCACGGCGGACTTCGGGTCCCCGTGGTCCGCCTCCATACGGCCCAGCACCAGCTCCTCGTCCACGCCGCCCGCGGCCGCCGACCGCACCAGGTCACGCACCAGGTCGTACTGCGCCCGCGCCTCCGGCTTCAGCCCCAGCGACTCGTACAGCTCGCCCAGCTCCAGCGCGTACTCCGGCGCCGGCTGCTCGGCCAGCGCCGCGCGGTAGGCGCCCAGCGCCTCCGCCGTCCGGCCCAGCGCCGCCAGCGCCCTGCCCTCCCCGATCTGCGCGGCTCGCTGGCCCGGGTCGCTGCGCAACGCCTCCCGGAAGAGCCGCAGGGCCGCCTCCCGGTCCCCGCGCTCCCACGCCAGCTGCCCGCCCCGCTCCAGCCAGGCCGCCCGCTCGGCGGGGGACCGGGCGGCCGCCGCCGCGTCCGACAGCTCGGCGGCCGCGTCCTCGGGCCGGCCCCGGTCCCAGTACACGGCGGCCGCGCGGGCCATCACCGCGGGCCCGGTGCGCAGGGTCAGCAGCCGGTCCAGCGTCCGCTTGACCGCCTTGTAGTCGCCGAGCCCGGTGTAGGCGTCGATCAGCAGCGGATACGTCGTCCAGCGCGCCCGGTCCACCTTCAGCGCGGCCTCGCCCCACTTGCGCGCGGCCGGGAAGTCCCGCCGCGCGTTGGCCAGCGCCGCCATGCCGTCCAGCGCCGCCGCGTTCCCGTTCGGCCGCACCTTCAGCGAGGTGCGCAGCGCCCGCTCCGCCTTCGGGTAGTGACCGGCGTCGGCGTCCCGCCGCGCCTGTTCCACGTACGCCGTCCCCAGCACCGCCCACGCCCCGGCGTCCTTGGGATGCCTGCGCACCCGCGCCTCCCGGTCGCCGATCAGGGCCGTAAGATCCGGCAGCTCGGGCGGCACACCCCTGCTCACCGCCCGCGCCGCCGCCCCCGGAGCGGGCGGCGGGGCGGTCTTCTCGTCGGGCGGCCACAGCATCAGCACCCCGCCGAGCACCAGGCACCCGGTGAGCGAGGCGATCATCGCCCCTTTGAGGACGACATGGACCCGGCGCCTGCGCGTCTCGGCCTCCTGCTCGGGACTGGGCCTGGCTCCGCTGCTCTCCTGCGTCTTCATGCCGCTCACTGTGCGTCAATACGACGAGTCATCCCGGCAGCCGTAGGGCGCCGCCGACGGGGTTCACACCGATGGCCGCCGGTGCGACGCTGTGATCATGAGCCGTATCGAAGCCGCGCCCCACGAGGGTCGCGCAGCCGGAGGCGACCTCACCGACCGGCTGCTCGCGGGACTGCCGGCCGAGGCCGTCCTGACCGACCCGGACGTCACCGTCTCCTACGCCAACGACATGGCGAGCTTCTGCCCGTCCGGCACGCCCGCCGTGGTGGTCCTGCCGCGCACCGTCGAACAGGTCCAGCACGTCATGCGCACCGCCACCGAGCTGCGCGTCCCGGTCGTCCCGCAGGGCGCCCGCACCGGCCTGTCCGGCGCGGCCAACGCCTCCGACGGCTGCATCGTGCTGTCCCTGACCAAGATGGACCGGATCATCGAGATCAACCCGGTCGACCGCGTCGCCGTGGTCGAACCCGGCGTCGTCAACGCCACCCTCTCCCGCGCGGTGGCCGAACACGGTCTCGCCTACCCTCCCGACCCGTCCAGCTGGGAGATGTGCACCATCGGCGGCAACATCGGCACCGCCTCGGGCGGGCTGTGCTGCGTGAAGTACGGGGTGACGGCCGAGTACGTCCTCGGCCTCGACGTCGTGCTCGCCGACGGACGGCTCATGTCCACCGGCCGCCGCACCGCCAAGGGGGTCGCCGGATACGACCTGACCCGGCTGTTCGTCGGCTCCGAGGGCTCGCTCGGCATCGTCGTGCGCGCGGTCCTCGCCCTCAAGCCGCAGCCGCCCCGGCAGCTCGTGCTGGCCGCCGAGTTCGCGTCGGCGGCCGCGGCCTGCGACGCCGTGTGCCGGATCATGGCCGGCGGGCACGTCCCGTCACTCCTCGAACTGATGGACCGTACAACCGTCAAGGCCGTCAACGACATGGCGCGCATGGGCCTCCCGGAGACCACCGAGGCCCTGCTCCTCGCCGCCTTCGACACCCCCGACCCCGCCGCAGACCTCGCCGCCGTCGGCGCGCTGTGCGAGGCCGCCGGCGCCACCCAGGTGGTGCCGGCCGAGGACACCGCCGAATCGGAACTGCTGCTGCAGGCCCGCCGGCTGTCGCTCACCGCGCTGGAGGCCGTCAAGGGCACCACGATGATCGACGACGTGTGCGTGCCCCGCTCCCGGCTCGGCGACATGCTCGACGGGGTCGAGCGCATCGCCGAGAAGTACGGCCTGACCATCGGGCTCTGCGCGCACGCGGGCGACGGCAACACCCACCCCACCGTGTGCTTCGACGCGCAGGACCCCGACGAGTCCCGGCGCGCCCGCGAGTCCTTCGACGAGATCATGGCACTCGGCCTGGAACTCGGCGGCACCATCACCGGCGAACACGGCGTCGGCGTCCTGAAGAAGGAGTGGCTCGCCCGGGAGATCGGCCCGGTGGGCCTGGAGATGCAGCGGGCGGTCAAGCAGGTCTTCGACCCGCTGGGCATCCTCAACCCGGGCAAGCTGTTCTGACCCGCCCCGGATCACTGGGCGAGCAGCTCGGCGAGATCGTCGTCGATCCCCAGCTGCTCGCCCTCCGTGCCCGGGGGCACCACCCGCAGCGTCCGCTCCAGCCACGCCGACACCTGCGCCGCCGGGGCCTCCAGCAGGGCGTCCCCGTCGGGTGAGGTCAGCGCCATCAGCACGACACTGCGCCCCTCCGCCTTCGTCGGCCACACCCGCACGTCGCCGTGCCCGCACGGCCGGAACACCCCCTCCACCAGCAGCTCCCGGGCGAACGTCCAGTGCACCGGGTACTCGGAGTCGGTGTGGAAGGCGATGTGGACGGCGTACGGGTCGTCGGTGCGGTAGCTCAGCCGGGCCGGGACGGGGACGCCGCGCTCGGGGGACAGGACGAGCCGCAGCTCCAGTTCGCGCTCCACGACGGTGTACATGGCGTTTCCTCTCTCATGCCGCACTGCTTCGGTACGGGGTGAGAGTGGGAAGGTGCTCGACCATTACGCGGGTTCGCGGAACTTTTTCCGCATGGCGGTGGTGCCGTCCGTGCCGCCGGGGTAGCACAAGCGTGCTCGAAAGGGGCGGGTACGGCGGGACAGGCGATGCGGGTTGCGCCCGTCTGATAGATGTGGAGGCCCCCATCACACCCCCGAGCAGATACGGGACGACGGACATGAGCGCCCCAACCCCGGCCCCCGGCGACGACAGGCCCCGCGAAGGGTATTACCCGGACCCCTCCATCCCCGGATATGTCCGGTACTGGAACGGTGCCGCGTGGGTCCCGGGCACCAGCCGTCCGGCACCGGCCGACGGCGAACCGCTCGCCCCGCCGCCCGGGGTACGCCCGGCGCAGCCCTCCGTCGAGGAGACCGGCCCGCACTTCTTCGACGAGGACCCGCTCGACGAACCCGCCCCGCAGGAACCGGCGTCCGCGTGGGGCGCCGACCGCGCCCACCAGTCCGGCTTCGGCGGCGACCAGGACCGCAGGGTCTCCTGGGGCGCGCCCGACGCCACCGCCGACCCCCGCGCGGCCCACCAGCCCGCCGACCGGACGGCCACGCCGGACCCCGGCGGCACATTCGTCTTCCGCCGCCCGACGCCGGCCGACGGGGGAGCGGAGCCCGACTCCACCGGGGGCACGGGCCAGGGCGGTGCGCCCGGGCATGGCGCCGGTGCGGCGGGCCAGGGTGCGGTGCCGGGGCAGGGCGCTGGTTCGGCGGGCCAGGGTGCGGTGCCGGGGCAGGGCGCTGGTGCGGCGGGGCAAGGTGCGGTGCCGGGCCATGGCGCGGGCTTCGGGCCGGTCATGGCGTCGGGTGCCGCCGGTTCTGGCGCTGCGGGCTCCGGCGCGGCGGGTTATGGCGGTGCGGGTTCGGGTGCCGCAGGCTCCGGCGCCGCGGGCCCCGGTGCGGCCGGTTCCGGCGCTGCGGGTTACGGCGGCGCGGGCTCGAGTCCCGCGGGCGCCAGTGCGTCCGGCCCCGGTGCCGCCGGCCCCGGCGCTGCGGGCCCCGGCGCCGCAACCCCCGGCGACGCGGGCTCCCCCGCCGACGCCCGCGCAGGGGCCCGTAGGGACGACGGCACCATGACCTTCCGTGCCGTGGGCGGCCCCCGCGCGGCCGCGTCCGGTACGGCGGCCTCCGCTCCGGCGAGCGCCGCCGACCCCGCCTCCGGCGCCCCCGGCTTCGGCGCCGGGAAGGCCGCCGCCGCCCGCGCCGCGACGGCCCAGGCGGCCCAGGCCGCGTCGGCCCCCTCGGCGCAGGCGGCCTCCGCACCTCCCGCCCAGGCCGGTTCCGCCGGCCCCCACGGCGCCGGCTTCCCGCCGCGTGCCGCGCAGGTGCCCCAGCAGGCCGCCGCCCCCGCCCCGGTGACGTCCGGCCCCGGCGGCGGGCAGTCCTCCTGGGCGCAGCAGGTCCACCAGCTCGCCGGAGGCGCGGGCGGCGCGGGCGGCGACGACCAGCCGGTCGCCCCGTGGAAGCCCCCGGTCGAGGACCCCTTCCAGGCGGCGGCCCGGCGTCAGGCGGCGGCCCGCCCGGCCGGCTTCGGCAAGCGGCTGGCGGCGCGGCTGATCGACACGGTCGTGGTCGCGGGCGTCACCGCGGTGGCCGCCGTGCCTCTCGGCGGGAAGGCGCTGGACCACGTCCAGGGCAAGGTCGACCAGGCCAAGCTGTCCGGCGAGACGGTGACGGTGTGGCTGCTGGACGGCACGACGTCGACGTACCTGGGCATCGTGGTGGCCGTCCTCCTGGTGGCCGGTGTCCTCTACGAGGCGCTGCCGACCGCCAAGTGGGGCCGCACCCTGGGCAAGCGGCTGCTCGGCCTGGAGGTCCGCGACATCGAGGCGCACGAGCCGCCGTCCTTCGGCGCCGCGCTGCGCCGCTGGCTGGTCTACAGCGTGCCGGGACTGCTCTGCGTGGGTCTGATCGGCGTGCTGTGGTGCCTGTTCGACAAGCCGTGGCGCCAGTGCTGGCACGACAAGGCGGCGCGTACGTTCGTGGCGGCTGACTGACCGGCCCGGGGACGCGCTCGCCGTAGGGGGTAGCCCGGACGGCCGTCCGGAGGATGCGCCGCCGGGGCCTTCGGGGTCCACTCGGGCCATGACCACCGAACCGCCCCCCGGCTCCGGCGACCGGCCCCCGGAAGACGACCCGTTCAGAAAGCAGCCCCCGTCCGGCGCGGGCTCGGGCTCGCCGTACGACACCCCGCCCGGCGGCGGCACCCCGCCCGGCGGCGGCACCCCGCCCGGCGGCGGAGGCCCGTACGGCGGCCCCCCGCCGCCCCCGTACGGAGGCGGCGGTCCGTACGGCGGCCACGGCGGCCCCGAGGACCCGCTCGCGGGCATGCCCCCGCTCGCCGACAGCGCCAAACGCACCCTCGCCCGGATCATCGACATGATCCTGGTGGGCGCGGTCGTCGTGCTGCTCAGCTGGGCCTTAGGGGTGGGCGAGTACGACCTGGCGGGCGACGACATCGACACGGCGGCGTCCTTCGGTCAGTCCACGATCGCGGCCGTCCTCTACATCACGTACGACACCCTCATGATCTCCAGGTCGGGTCAGACGCTCGGCAAGAAATGGCTGAAGATGCGCGTCGCCAACCTGGACAACGGAGCCACGCCCTCCGTCCAGACCGCGCTGATCCGCGCGGCCGTGCTCTGGCTGCCGTTCGCCTTCTGCTGCGCCTGCATCTGGACGGCGATCTCGGGCGGCTGGAGCTACTTCGACAAGCCCTACAAGCAGGGCCTGCACGACAAGGCGGCCAAGACGGTGGTGGTCGCCACCGACTGACCGGTGCCTCAGTTGTCGTTGACCGACGCGGCCGCGACCGGCTCCTGTGCGGCGGGCCGCGCCGCGGGGGAGGCCGGCGCGGTCCGCGGGGTCCTCGCCGGGACCGTCAGGGCGACCAGCAGCCCCAGGACGAGTGCCCCGACGGCGATGAGTGAGATCCCGACGACCGAACTCGTCTGCGACAGCAGCAGCATGACGAGGGTCGAGAGGATCACGGTGCAGGAACCGTAGGCGAGCTGTGCGGCGGTCGGACGACGCATGGCAATCGTGTCCTCGGAGAATGGGGGTCTCCCCCCGTGCCTCTCGCCGTGGGGGAGGTGCGGACAGGCATATGTGTTCGTCAATCTATTCGGCTGCATGCCCGAGTGGAGCGATGAGTAAGCGTGAGATGACCAACAGTGCCGGAGCACGGGGGGCGCATCGAGTCATGTCGGGCGAACTCCCGCCTGTTCGCTGAGCGGAAGCGGAACACCGCATAATGCAGTTGACCTGAGCAAGTCAAGACCTGTCTTTTCTGCTCAACCTCTAGTCCAATGTCGTCACTTGACTACACGCGTTGATCACGCGCGCGCGGACACCCATGACCCAGGACCCTTCCCTCCGCGCGCCCGGACGCGGGGGAGGACCTCAAGTGACCAGCAGACCCTGGACGTTCAGAGCGGCCGCGACCGCGGTCGCGTTCGCGGCGGCCACCGCCACCGTCTCCACCTACACCGTGGCCCAGGCCGACCCGGCCGGCCCCGGCAAGCCCGCCGCCGTCGACCGGCAGGACCCGGCGTCCGTCAAGGCCAACGAGGAGCACGACCTCGAAGGCCCGCTCAGCAAGACCCAGGAAGCCCAGCGCGAAGAGGCCCTGAAGCAGGTCATATCCGGCAAGGCCGAGATACAGAAGCGCGACGGCTCCAGCGTCGTCGAGCTGGCCAGCCGCAAGGGCGAGAGCAAGTACGTCGAGCTGGGCCGGGAGAAGACGGACAAGATCTTCACCATCCTGGTCGAGTTCGGCGACAAGACCGACCCCCGCTACGGCGGCACCCCCGGCCCGCTGCACAACCAGATCGCCGCGCCGGACCGCACCAAGGACAACAGCACGGCCTGGCAGGCGGACTACGACCGCGAGCACTTCCAGGACCTGTACTTCGGTGACGGCACCGAATCGATGAAGACCTACTACGAGAAGCAGTCCTCGGGCCGCTACTCCATCGAGGGCGAGGTCGCCGACTGGGTCAAGGTCCCGTACAACGAGGCCCGTTACGGCTCCAACAAGTGCGACCCCGACAACTGCGCCTGGTACGCGGTGCAGGACGGCGTCACCGCCTGGGTCGAGCAGCAGAAGGCCGCCGGCAGGACCGACGTCGAGATCAAGGCCAAGCTCGCCGAGTACGACCAGTGGGACCGCTACGACTTCGACGCCGACGGCGACTTCAACGAGCGCGACGGCTACATCGACCACTTCCAGATCGTGCACGCCGGCGAGGACGAGTCCGCGGGCGGCGGCGCGCAGGGCGAGGACGCGATCTGGGCGCACCGCTGGTACGCGTTCGGCACCGACCAGGGCGCCACCGGCCCCGACTTCAACAAGCTGGGCGGCACCCAGATCGGTGACTCCGGCATCTGGGTCGGCGACTACACCATCCAGCCGGAGAACGGCGGACTCGGCGTCTTCGCCCACGAGTACGGCCACGACCTCGGTCTGCCGGACCACTACGACACCCAGGGCGGCGAGAACTCCACCGGCTACTGGACCCTGATGTCCTCCGGCTCCTGGCTCGGCCGGGGCCAGGGCACCATCGGCGACCTGCCCGGCGACATGACCGCCTGGGACAAGCTCCAGCTCGGCTGGCTCGACTTCGACAAGGCCAAGGCGGCCACCAAGTCCAAGCACAAGCTGGGCCTCGCCGAGTACAACACCAAGAACGCCCAGGCCCTCGTGGTCGAACTGCCGAAAAAGGCGGTCACCACCGAGATCGTCACCCCGGCCCAGGGCGCCAGCCAGTGGTGGAGCGGCAGCGCCAACAACCTGAAGAACACGCTGACCCGTTCCGTCGACCTCACCGGCAAGACCTCCGCCGCCCTCACCTTCGACGGCTGGTACGAGATCGAGTCCGGCTACGACTTCCTGTACGCCGAGGTCTCCACGGACGGCGGCGCCAACTGGACCGCCCTCGACGGCACGGTGGACGGCAACCCGGTCCCGCGCGACGGCAGCGACAAGCCCGCCCTGACCGGCACGGTCGACGGCCACAAGAAGCTGGCGTACTCCCTCGACGCCTACGCCGGCAAGAAGATCGACGTGCGCTTCCGCTACACCACCGACGGCGGTCTGGCGATGAAGGGCTTCACGGCCGACAACATCTCCGTCGTCGCCGACGGCACCGCGCTGTTCACCGACAACGCCGAGTCCGAGGACACGGCTTGGAGGAAGACCGGGTTCGACCGGGTCGGCGCCTCCTTCACCAAGGACTACGCGCAGTACTACATCGCCGAGAACCGGCAGTACGTGTCGTACGACAAGACCCTGAAGACCGGCCCGTACAACTTCGGGTTCGCGAGCCGGCCGGACTGGGTCGAGCACTTCCCGTACCAGAACGGTCTGCTCGTCTGGAAGTGGGACACCAGCCAGACCAACAACAACACCAGCGAGCACCCGGGTGTCGGTCTGCTGCTCCCGGTGGACTCCCACCCGAAGCCGCTGAAGTGGTCCGACGGCAGCCTGATGCGCAACCGCATCCAGGCCTACGACTCGCCGTTCAGCCTGTACCGCACGGACGGCATCACGCTGCACAAGGCGGACGCCGCGACCCGGATCCCGTCGTCGAAGGGCGTGCCGGTCTTCAACGACCACACGAACAGCTACTACGACGAGTCGACCCCGACCGCGGGCGTGAAGATCACTGACACCAACACCAAGATCAAGATCGTCAAGGAGGCCAAGAACGGCTCCACGATCTCGGTCGAGGTCGGCCCCGCGGTGAAGTAGTCGGTATTTCCCCAGGTCAGACGCGTATCGGCGGTAACCCCTTGGCGGGTTGCCGCCGATCGTGTTCAGATGCGTCCTGTGGTTCTCTTATTGACACACGCTGACACGGGGATGTGACCGCATGGCCGCAGGAGGTTTCTGCAAGCTGCCGAACGGGACGGTGGTGGTGGCGCTGAACCTGCCCAGCCCCGCCGACGGCTACGGCTGCGTCCGGGTACTCGTCCACGCCCAGAACCGGGCGCGCGCCCTGACCAGGCTGCGCAACCTGGGTCTGCGCGCGGTCTACCTGCGGGGCAACGCGGCCCCGCCGACCCCGGACGAGATCACGGCGGTCCTGCACCACCCCGACGGCCTCATATGGCGCACGGCCCCCGGCAACGATGTCGCGATCATGGAGCTGTGGCACCCGATCCGCGCCCTGCTGCGCCGGCCGACGGCACCGGCGTAGCACGGCGGGGGCCTATCCCGGGTTGCCGGAGACGACCGGCTTGCCGGTCAGCTCCACGCCCGCCTCGCGCAGCTCCTCCAGGGCCCGCTCGGTGGTCTCCTGGGCCACTCCGGCGGTGAGGTCCAGGAGGACCTGCGTGCGGAAGCCCTCGCGGGCCGCGTCCAGCGCGGTCGCCCGCACGCAGTGGTCCGTCGCGATGCCGACCACGTCGACCTCGTCGATCTCCCGCTCGCGCAGCCACCGGGCGAGCGGCACCCCGTTCTCGTCGGTCCCCTCGAACCCGCTGTACGCGGCCGAGTACGCGCCCTTGTCGAACACGGCGTCGATCGCCCCGGAGGCGACGGCGGGCGCGAAGTTCGGGTGGAAGCCGACGCCCTCCGTGCCCGCCACGCAGTGCGCGGGCCAGGAGTGGACGAAGTCGGGGTCGTCGGCGAAGTGGCCGCCGGGCGCGATGTGGTGGTCGCGGGTCGCCACCACATGCCGGTACCCGGCGGGTGCCTGGCCGATCAGCTCGGTGATCGCGGCGGCCACGTCGGCCCCTCCGGCCACCGCGAGGCTGCCTCCCTCGCAGAAGTCGTTCTGCACGTCTACGACGATCAAGGCGCGGCGCATGGTCGGTGTCCTTCGGCTATAGGGCTCGGCGTCCACAGGATGAACTTCCGAGCCTAGAGACTTCGGTTGCCGTGTGGGAGGGGGCATCGGGGGCGTACGGGCGGCCTTCGCTCAGGTGCCCGACTCGTCGTGCAGGTATTCGGTCGGAAGGACGGGTTCCCCGCGGGAGAGCTGGGTCGCGGACATCGGCAGACCGGCTCGTGCGGCCGTGTGGCGCTCGCGCGCGGCGTCCAGTGGCTCCCGTGCGACCACCTGACCGCCCTTGACCAGCTCCACGAGCAGCTGCCGATCGGCCAGCTCCTCGGGAACCGGCCCGGTGCCGATCACCTCGGCCTCGGCGACGCCGTACGAGTCCAGCCGCCGGGCGGCCCACTTGCGTCCCCCGATGGAGGTCTTGCCGCCGGTGGACCGCTTCGCCACCGGCACCAGCGGCGCCTCCGGGTCGGCGGACTCGGCGCGGGCGACCAGCTTGTAGACCATGGAGGCCGTCGGGTACCCCGAGCCGGTCACCAGCTGGGTTCCGACGCCGTACGCGTCCACCGGCGCCGCCGCCAGCGAGGCGATGGCGTACTCGTCGAGGTCCGACGTCACGATGATCTTCGTATCGGTGGCGCCCAGCTCGTCCAGCTGCTGCCGCACCCGGTGCGCGACCAGCAGCAGGTCGCCGGAGTCGATCCGCACGGCGCCCAGCTCGGGACCGGCGACCTCCACCGCCGTACGGACGGCCTCGGCGACGTCGTAGGTGTCCACCAGCAGGGTCGTCCCGCGGCCCATGGAGTCCACCTGGGCCTGGAAGGCGTCGCGCTCGCGGTCGTGGAGCAGGGTGAAGGCGTGCGCGGAGGTGCCGACGGTCGGGATGCCGTAGCGGAAGCCGGCCGCCAGGTCGGAGGTGGAGGCGAAGCCGCCGACGTACGCGGCGCGCGCGGCGGCGACCGCGGACAGCTCGTGGGTGCGGCGGGCGCCCATCTCGATCAGCGGGCGGCCCCCGGCGGCCGAGGTCATCCGGGAGGCGGCCGCAGCGATCGCCGAGTCGTGGTTGAGGATGGAGAGGACCACGGTCTCCAGCAGCACGCACTCGGCGAAACTGCCCTCGACCCGCAGGATCGGCGAGCCCGGGAAGTACACCTCGCCCTCGGGGTAGCCCCAGATGTCGCCGCTGAAGCGGTAGCCGGAGAGCCACTCGAGGGTGTCCTCGCCGACGATGCCGCGCTCCCGCAGGAAGCCGAGGACGGCGTCGTCGAACCGGAAGTTCTCGACGGCGTCCAGTACCCGTCCGGTCCCCGCGACCACGCCGTAACGGCGTCCGTCGGGCAGCCGCCGGGTGAAGACCTCGAACACGCTCCGCCGCTCCGCCGTGCCCGCACGCAGGGCGGCCTGCAGCATCGTCAGCTCGTACTGGTCCGTGAAGAGCGCCGTCGAGGGAACTTCCACCGGCAGCCCAAGGTCTGCTGTGTCCATGCCCACGCATGCTACTCCTATTTCGTCAGTGTGACGATTTCTGGAGGGCGTGGCAGCATGGTCATGTGACGTCAGCCGCTCCCATCGAGATCGAACGCACCGAATCGGCGGAAGAGGTTTCCGCCGTTCCCGAGCCGGACGTCCCCTGGGTCACGATCGTCCACAACGACCCGGTCAATCTCATGAGCTATGTGACGTACGTCTTCCAGACGTACTTCGGCTATCCCAAGGACAAGGCCACCAAGCTCATGCTCGACGTCCACCACAAGGGCCGGGCGGTCGTCTCCAGCGGCAGCCGCGAGGAGATGGAACGCGACGTGCAGGCCATGCACGGCTACGGTCTGTGGGCCACCCTCCAGCAGGACCGCAAGTAGCCGGTCGGAAGTAGCGAATCGCCTCCATGTCAGGAACCTTCGAACCGCTCCCCGGCGGCGGCGCGGCCGTCGCCCTCGACGACGTCGAGATCTCCATCATCCGCTCGCTGGCCGTCCAGCTGCTGGAGCTCATCGGACCCGGGCCCGCCGAGGACGCCCCGGCCGACCCGCTCGCCGAGCTGTTCGCCGACGGTCCGACGGAGCCGCCCTCCGACCCGGTCCTGCGGCGCCTCTTCCCGGACGCCTACAGCGACCCGGAGGGCACCCCCGGGCCACGCGAGGCCGAGGAGCGCAAGGCGTACTCCGCCGAGTTCCGCCGCTACACCGAGAACGACCTGCGGGCCGGCAAGCGCGAGAACGCCCTCGCGGTGATCCGCTCCCTGGACGCGCTGTCGTCGGCCGGTGACGGCGGGGCGGTGCTGAAGCTGTCCCCGGAGGAGTCCCGGCAGTGGCTCGGCGCCCTCAACGACCTGCGGCTCGCCATCGGCTCCCGGCTGGAGATCACCGACGAGGACGACAGCGATCTGCTGTACCGGCTGCCGGACGAGGACCCGCGCAAGCCGATGGTGATGGCGTATCTGTGGCTGGGCGGCCTGCAGGAGACGCTCGTCGCGACCCTGATGCCCTGATTCGCACCAAGAAGTGTTCGCTCAGCGGACGCTCAAATCCGGATAACGATCCTGTCACCTATGTAGCGGCCTATGCGCCGCTGCGGTGCTTTTTGTCCGCTTCTCCCTGTGGTGTGCGCCACATGAGGTCGGGGCGATCATTGTTGCGGCCGTGATAAATCTTCACGACCGCCCGGCGAACACCACCCATGTGCGCCGGGTGCGCCACCGAGCCGACGACCGTCGGCCAGGCACGAGCGGGCTCGCGAAACCCGCTCAGCTCCATCAATCCGGGGGGATCGTGACCCGATCCGAGGCCGACGAGAGGCCCGGGTCGGTATGGAGAAAGGCGCACCACACATGACCTCTGTGCAGGTCGACAACGAGAACACCACCTCGGAAGAGGGATACGAGCGGGGCCTCGGCAGCCGGCAGATCCAGATGATCGCCATCGGCGGCGCCATCGGCACCGGTCTCTTCCTCGGCGCGGGCAAGGGCATCTCGAAGGCCGGGCCCAGCCTCATCCTGGCGTACGCCGTCGCCGGCCTCGTCATCTTCTTCATCATGCGGGCGCTCGGCGAACTGCTGATGTACCGCCCCGTGTCCGGCTCTTTCTCGGAGTACGCGCGCGAGTTCATCGGCCCCTTCGCGGGCTTCGTGACGGGCTGGACGTACTGGCTGTTCTGGGTCGTCACCGGCATCACCGAGGTCACCGCCGCGGCTGCCTACATGCAGTACTGGTGGGACATCCCGCAATGGGTCTCGGCGCTGATCTTCACGATCGTCCTGTACGGCGCCAACCTGATCTCCGTGAAGCTCTTCGGTGAGCTGGAGTTCTGGTTCTCGATGGTCAAGGTCACCGCGATCATCGGCATGATCCTGATCTGCCTCGGCATCCTGACGCTCGGCTTCTCGGACGCCGGCGACACCGCCTCGGTCACCCACCTGTGGAGCGACGGCGGCTTCTTCCCGCACGGTGTCGGCGAGTCCCTGATGACCCTCCAGATGGTCATGTTCGCCTTCCTCGCCGTCGAGCTGGTCGGTGTCACCGCGGGCGAGTCCAAGGACCCGAAGACCGTGCTGCCCAAGGCGATCAACACCGTGCCGTGGCGTATCGCCGTCTTCTACGTCGGCGCGCTGATCATGATCCTGTCGGTCGTGCCGTGGACCCACTTCCAGCCGGGCGTGAGCCCCTTCGTGGCCGCCTTCGAGAAGATGGGCCTGGCCGCGGGCGCGGGCATCGTGAACTTCGTCGTCCTCACCGCCGCCCTGTCGTCCTGCAACTCCGGCATGTACTCCACCGGCCGGATGCTGCGCGACCTGGCGCTCAACCACCAGGGCCCGAAGGTCTTCACCAAGCTGACCGCCAACGGCCTGCCGCTGATCGGCACCACGTTCTCGGCCGCGCTGATGATGGTCGGCGTCTGGATCAACTACCAGTGGCCGGGCAAGGCGTTCGACTACGTCGTCTCCTTCGCCACGATCTCCGGTATGTGGGCCTGGATCATGATCCTGATCTCCCAGATCCGCTACCGCGCCAAGGCGGACCGCGGCGAACTGCCCCGCTCCGAGTTCCGCGCGCCGGGCGCCCCGTTCACCAGCTGGTTCGCGCTTGCCTTCATCGCCATGGTGATCGTGTTCATGGGTATCGACAAGGACGCCCGGATCTCGCTTTACTGTGCGCCGCTGTGGGCCGCGATCCTCGGCGTCTCCTACTGGCTGCTCAAGCGCCGCAACCCGGAGGCGGCGGCCTTCCGCAAGCGCTGACCCTCACCGAGGACGCCCAGCCGCAGGGAGTACTCGTGGCACCCCCTGCGGCTGCCGCTCAGGGCGTCCGGCATATGGGCCGTTCCGTACCAACCCTCGGTACGGAACGGCCCTTCTGCTTATCCTGACGGACATGCTGACCATCACCCAGGCCCTGTACGACCAGATCGTCGCCCACGCGCGCAAGGACCACCCCGACGAGGCGTGCGGCGTGGTGGCGGGCCCGGCGGGCTCGGACCGCCCCGAGCGCTTCATCCCCATGCTGAACGCGGCGATGTCGCCCACCTTCTACGAGTTCGACTCGGGCGACCTGCTCAAGCTCTACCGCGAGATGGACGACCGCGACGAGGAGCCGGTCGTCATCTACCACTCCCACACCGCGACCGAGGCCCACCCCTCGCGCACCGACATCTCCTACGCCAACGAGCCCGGCGCCCACTACGTCCTGGTTTCCACCGCCGACACCGACGGCCTGGGCGAGTTCCAGTTCCGCTCCTTCCGGATCGTCGACGGCGAGGTCACGGAGGAAGAGGTCAAGGTCGTGGAGGCGTACTGACCCGCGCCGACGGGCCCTGACCGCAGTTCGGGCAGAATTCATCCAGTATCTGAGATCACATTCCAGGAACCGGACCGGGAATCGATACGATGAGCCCATGGTTCTCCTCGACGTGAGTGACAAGGCGCCGGGCACGCTGCTCGTGGCGCGGCTGCACGTCGACCTGTGCAGGCTGAGCAGCGCCATCTGTTGACACCGCGCTGCCGCCGTACGGCCGTGTGTGCCGCGGCGCGCGCGTTCTCCGCGCGCCCATCGACCAGAGCGACCAGAGACCCTCAACCCTCCCGACAGGAGCCCCCTGCCATGGCCATCGAGGTCCGCATCCCCACCATCCTCCGCCAGTACACCGACGGTCAGAAGGCGGTGGAGGGCAGCGGCGACACCCTCGCCGACCTGTTCGCCGACCTCGAGACCCGGCACGCGGGCATCCAGGCCCGGATCGTGGACGGCGACCAGCTCCGCCGGTTCGTCAACGTCTACCTGAACGACGAGGACGTCCGCTTCCTGGACGGCATCAACACCAAGCTCGCCGACGGCGACAACGTCACGATCCTGCCGGCCGTGGCCGGCGGCATGGCCTGAGGCCCCGCCACCGATGCGTTACGACTCCCCGCTGGCCGCGGTGGGCAACACCCCCCTGGTGCGCCTGCCGCGGCTCTCGCCGTCCGCCGACGTCCGGATCTGGGCCAAGCTCGAGGACCGCAACCCGACCGGCTCGGTCAAGGACCGCCCCGCCCTGCACATGATCGAGCAGGCGGAGAAGGACGGCCGGCTGACCCCGGGCTGCACCATCCTGGAGCCCACCTCCGGCAACACCGGCATCTCCCTCGCCATGGCGGCCAAGCTCAAGGGCTACCGCATGGTGTGCGTGATGCCCGAGAACACCTCCCAGGAACGCCGGGACCTGCTCGGCATGTGGGGCGCCGAGATCATCTCGTCGCCCGCCGCGGGCGGCTCCAACACCGCCGTACGGGTCGCCAAGGAACTGGCCGCCGAGCACCCCGACTGGGTGATGCTCTACCAGTACGGCAACCCGGACAACGCGGGCGCGCACTACGCCACCACCGGCCCGGAGATCCTGGCGGACCTGCCCTCGATCACCCACTTCGTCGCCGGCCTCGGCACCACCGGCACCCTCATGGGCGTCGGCCGCTACCTGCGCGAGCACAAGCCGGACGTCAGGATCGTCGCCGCCGAGCCGCGCTACGACGACCTGGTGTACGGCCTGCGCAACCTCGACGAGGGCTTCGTCCCCGAGCTGTACGACGCCTCCGTGCTGACCAGCCGCTTCTCCGTCGGCTCGGCCGACGCGGTCACCCGCACCCGGGAACTGCTCCAGCAGGAGGGCATCTTCGCGGGCGTCTCCACCGGCGCTGCCCTGCACGCGGCGATCGGCGTGGGCAGGAAGGCGGTCAAGGCCGGCGAGAGCGCGGACATCGTCTTCATCGTGGCCGACGGCGGCTGGAAGTACCTGTCGACGGGCGTGTACACCGCGGCGACCACAGAGGAAGCGATCGAGACGCTGCAAGGCCAGCTCTGGGCGTGAGCGACGCCGCTCAGGGACGCGGGGAACCGCGCGAACGGCCCCCACTGACCCGCAGCCGACGGACGACCTAACCCGCGAGGTGACGGACCTGGTCCCACAGGACCGGGTCCACCACACCCACCCGCCGCCGGAAATCCCCGACGGACACCTCACGCAGCTCGTCCGTCTCCAGGAAGCTCGCCCGCCCCCGGGTGTCTCCGACGGAACCCGGCGGCAGCGGAATCACCCCCGCCCGCTCGTCGCGGTACTTGCTGGTGATCTTCGCCACGGTGGCCCGCCGCCCCCGCACCGACAGCACCAGACAGGGCCGGTCCTTGGCCCCCGGCCCGTCCTCGAAGGGCACATCGGCCCACCAGATCTCCGCCGGCCGCGGCCGGACCGAGTCCGAGCGGCCCGGCGGCCGCGTCCTGCGCCCCCGCGGACGCCGCACACCCCAGCCGTCGACGAGCGCGGCGACGAGCGCGAGCAGTACGACCGCCGCGAGCGCCAGCCACCAGGACGTGTCCATACCGACGACGTTACCGGCGCGCGTTCACACCCGCGCGCCCTCCGCTGCGCTGTCCGCGCCCCGCGTCCAGCCGAACCGGTGACAGCACAGGTGAGTTCGCCCACAACGGCGACTGCCGGAGGAGCGACCAGCCGTTTTGCGCCTTACGCTCGACGGACCGCACGACCCCCGTCTCTCACCATCCGCCAGCGGAGGTTTCTGCTTCATGAAGCTCACCGTCGTCGGCTGCTCGGGGTCGTTCCCGTCCGCGGAATCGGCCTGCTCGAGCTACCTCGTCGAGGCCGACGGCTTCCGGCTGCTCCTCGACATGGGCAACGGCGCCCTGGGCGAGCTGCAGCGCCACTGCGGTCTCTACGACCTCGACGCGATCTTCCTCAGCCATCTGCACGCCGACCACTGCATCGACATGTGCGCCTACTTCGTGGCGCGCTACTACCGGCACGAGGGCGGACGCTGCGCCCCGCTCCCCGTCTTCGGCCCCGAGGGCACGGAACACCGCCTCACCACCGCGTACGCCGACACCCCGTCCGCCTCGTCGATGAGCGAGGTCTTCGACTTCCACACGGTGAAGCCGTCCACCTTCGAGATCGGCCCGTTCACCGTGCACACCGAACGCGTGGCGCACCCCGTGGAGGCGTACGCCATCCGCATCGAGCACGGCGGCCGCTCCCTGACCTACTCCGGCGACACCGGTGTGACCCCGGTGCTGGACGAACTCGCCCGGGACACCGACCTGTTCCTGTGCGAGGCGGCGTTCACGCACGGCAAGGAGAGCATCCCCGACCTGCACCTCAACGGCCGCGAGGCGGGCGAGACGGCGACCCGGGCAGGCGCCCGCCGCCTGGTCCTCACCCACATCCCCCCGTGGACCGACCCCCAGGTCAACCTGACCGACGCGCGCGCGGTGTACGACGGGCCGGTGGAGCTGGCGGTGGCCGGGAGGTCGTACGAGATCTAGGTCGTACGGGATCTCGGGCGGTACGTACGCGAAGGCCCCCGGAGTGAACGCGCTCCGGGGGCCTTCGGCGTATGACGGGCCGGGGTGTTACTTGGCCTCGGCCTTCTGCAGTTCCGCCAGCTCCTCGTCGGACTCGCGGCCCGGCGTCGGCAGGTTGAACGTGGTGATCGCGAAGCGGAAGACCACGTAGTAGACCGCCGCGAAGCACAGGCCCACCAGGGCCAGGCCCCACGGGTTGGTCGCGATGCCCAGGTTGAGCAGGAAGTCGATCGCGCCGGCCGAGAAGCCGAAGCCGTCCTTCATGCCGAGCGCCCAGGTCAGCGCCAGCGAGACACCGGTGAGCACCGCGTGGATGGCGTACAGCACCGGCGCGATGAACATGAAGGTGAACTCGATCGGCTCGGTGACACCGGTGACGAACGAGGTCAGCGCGAGGGAGAACATCATGCCGCCGACGACCTTGCGGCGCTCGGGGCGGGCGCAGTGCACGATCGCGAGGCAGGCCGCCGGGAGGGCGAACATCATGATCGGGAAGAAGCCGGTCATGAACTGGCCGGCGGTCGGGTCACCGGCGAGGAAGCGCGCGATGTCGCCGTTCTTGCCCTCGTACTCGCCCGCCTGGAGCCAGGGGAAGGAGTTGAGCAGGTGGTGCATGCCGACCGGGATCAGCGCACGGTTGGCGACACCGAAGATGCCCGCGCCGACCGCGCCGGAGCCGACCAGCCACTCGCCGAAGTTGTGCAGACCCGCGCCGAGGACCGGCCAGATGTAACCGAAGACGACGCCGATGACGAGACCGGCGAAGGCCGAGAGGATCGGGACCAGACGGCGGCCGCCGAAGAAGCCCGCCCAGTCGGGCAGCTTGGTGCGGTGGAAGCGCTGGTAGAGCAGCGCGACCACGAGGCCCATGACGACACCGCCGAGGACGCCGGCGTTGACCGCCTTCTCCACCATGACGACCTTGCCGTCGACGGCCGTCTCGACCTTCGGCTGGTTCGGGTCGGTGAAGGTGCCGAGCACCCGCTGGAAGACCAGGTAGCCGGTGACCGCGGCGAGCGCGGTCGAGCCGTCCGACTTCTTCGCGAAGCCGATCGCGATGCCCACCGCGAACAGCAGCGCCATGTTGTCGAGGATCGCGTTGCCGCCCGCGGCCATGAAACCGGCGATCTTCGTCAGGAAGGCGGGGAACTCGGGGCGTCCCAGCATGTCGTCGTTGCCGAGGCGCACCAGCAGGGCGGCGGCGGGCAGGACGGCCACCGGCAGCATCAGGCTCCGGCCGATGCGCTGCAGGACAGCCATCACGCCGGAGCCCTTCTTCTTCTGGGCCGCGGGGGCGGCGCTGGCCGTGGACACAACTTCCTCCAGAGGGCATGGCGCCGCCCGGGGACAATGGAAGGGGACGGCGGCGTCCAGAACAGGTCTACACCACCAGTGGTGTAGACCTGTTGTAGCACGATGAAGGACGGATAAGGAACCCGCGATTCCTGCTACGACGCCGCTACCGGCGGTGTCCGGAACTCAGACCTTCGTGACGTCCTCGACCTCCTCTTCCGGCTCCCGGCCAGGGGTCTTCAGATCGAATTTCATGATCGCGAAACGGAAGACCGCGTAATACACGACCGCGAACGCCAGCCCGATCGGAATGATCAGCCACGGTTTCGTCGCCAGTTTCCAGTTGATGACGTAGTCGATGAGGCCCGCGGAGAACGTGAACCCGTCGTGCACGCCCAGCCCCCACGTCACCGCCATCGAGGCGCCGGTGAGCACCGCGTGGACCGCGTACAGCACCGGCGCGATGAACATGAACGAGTACTCCAGGGGCTCGGTGATGCCGGTCACGAAGGACGTCAGCGCCACCGACACCATCATCCCGGAGATCTCCTTGCGGCGGTCGGGCCGCGCGCAGTGCGCGATCGCGAGCGCCGCGGCCGGCAGCGCGAACATCATGATCGGGAAGAAGCCCGAGGTGAACTGGCCGGCACTCGGGTCGCCCGCGAGGAACATGTTGATGTCGCCGTGCACCTCCTCGCCGTCCGGCGTGGTGTACGTGCCGAACTGGAACCAGATGGGCACGTTCAGGAACTGGTGCAGGCCGATCACCAGCAGGGCGCGGTTGGCGACGCCGAACACGCCGGCGCCCCAGGCGCCCAGGTCGCTCAGCCAGTCACTGAAACTCTCCAGGCCCCGGCCGATCGGCGGCCACACCCACAGGCACAGCACGGCGAACGCGATCGCCGCGAACGCCATGATGATCGGCACCAGCCGCCGGCCGTTGAAGAAGCCGAGCCAGTCCACCAGCCTGGTGCGGTGGAAGCGGGCCCAGAAGCAGGCGGAGAGCAGGCCCAGGACGATGCCGCCGAAGACGCCGGGGTTCTGGTAGGTGAACGCCTCCAGCGTCCCGTCGGCCGCCTGGCAGCCGAGTTCCACCGCCACCGCCCCGTCCCCGCAGTCCTCCGGGAACTGCCGCAGCACGTTGTAGTAGACGAGGAAGCCGGTCACGGCGGCGAGCGCGGTCGACCCGTCCGCCTTCTTCGCCATGCCGATGGCCACGCCGACGCAGAACAGCAGCGGCAGCCCGAGCGAGCTGTCCAGCAGGGCGCCGCCGGCACCGTCCATCACCTTGGCAACGTCGGTCCAGCCGAGCCCCTCGTCCCCGAACACGTCCGGCTGTCCCAGCCGGTTGAGGATGCCCGCGGCCGGCAGGACGGCGATCGGCAGCTGGAGGCTGCGGCCCATCTTCTGCAAGCCCTGGAACAGGGAATTCCACCGGGCCCGGGCAGGACTGACGGCATCGGCACTCATGAGTGTCCCTCCGGGCGGTTTGGCGACCGTCTGTCAGGTGGTGTAGACCAGTCATGGACGATTGTGTTGCCGTGACGTCATCCTGCGATCCATACGGTTGAAACGCTCGCGAAGCTGGGCTGACTGTGGGTTACTGCGACAAAGCGGCATATGCGGCACACATCCAGTCGGATCAGGTCCTGTCGGATCAGGGAGAAAGAACATGGCCAGCAAGGCTGAGAAGATCGTTGCCGGGCTCGGTGGCATCGACAACATCGAGGAGATCGAAGGCTGCATCACCCGCCTGCGGGTCGAGGTCGGCGACGGCTCGCTGGTCGACGAGGCGGCCCTGAAGAGCGCGGGCGCCCACGGCGTCGTCAAGATGGGCACCGCCATCCAGGTCGTCATCGGCACCGACGCCGACCCGATCGCCGCGGAGATCGAAGACCTCATGTGAGTCCGGCTCGCCGACGCCAGGGGCCCTCCCACGCCCGGGAAGGGCCCCTTCCGTATGCGGCTAGGCTCGCCTCATGTCTCGAATCGACGGCCGTACCCCCGAACAACTCCGCCCGGTCACCATCGAACGCGGCTGGAGCAAGCACGCCGAGGGCTCCGTCCTCGTCTCCTTCGGCGACACGAAGGTCCTCTGCACCGCATCCTTCACCGAAGGCGTCCCGCGCTGGCGCAAGGGCAGCGGCGAGGGCTGGGTCACCGCGGAGTACGCCATGCTGCCCCGCTCCACCAACACCCGCGGCGACCGCGAGTCCGTCAAGGGCAAGATCGGCGGCCGCACCCACGAGATCTCCCGCCTCATCGGCCGCTCCCTGCGCGCCGTCATCGACTACAAGGCGCTCGGCGAGAACACCATCGTCCTCGACTGCGACGTCCTCCAGGCCGACGGCGGCACCCGCACGGCCGCCATCACCGGCGCGTACGTCGCCCTCGCCGACGCCGTCTCCTGGGCCCGGGGCCGGAAGCTGGTCAAGCCGGGCCGGCAGCCCCTGACCGGCACCGTCTCGGCCGTCTCCGTCGGCATCGTCGGCGGCGTCCCGCTGCTCGACCTCTGCTATGAGGAGGACGTGCGCGCCGACACCGACATGAACGTCGTCTGCACCGGCGACGGCCGTTTCGTCGAGGTCCAGGGCACCGCCGAGGCCGAGCCCTTCGCCCGCGACGAACTCAACGCCCTGCTCGACCTGGCGGTCGCCGGATGCGGCGAACTGGCGGCGGCGCAGCGCGCGGCACTTGATACGGTCGACGAAAAGTAAAGGACGCACAAAGCGCGGTGGTCGGCGCGGGCAACCGCACCGCCCGCCGCCGCGTCTTGAGAGGTACGGGCGCACGGCATCGACTCCGTGCGCCCGGCCAGTTCGGGCCCCGCGGGCCTGCGTCAGGGAGGGAACGAAACATGGCCGTGAGCCGTCGCCGTCGTAGCCGTACCGTCATAGCCGCCACCGTGGCTGCCGTCGGACTGACGCTCGGCCTCACCACCGGCTGCGACGCCGTCAACAAGGCACTCGACTGCGTCGAGACCGCCGACGCCGTCGCCGACGCCGTGACCGACCTCCAGCAGGCCGTGGACAGCGCGGCCGACGACCCCACGAAGACCCGGGAAGCCATCGACGCCGTCGGGGACAGCCTCGACAAGATCGACAGCGAGACGGGCGACGCCGACCTCGACAAGGCCACCGCGGACCTCCGGCGCGCCCTGACCGACGTCACCACCGCCGTCGAGAACGGCGACGCCACCCCCGACATCAGCGGCGTCACCGACGCGGCCGGCGAACTGACCAAGGTCTGCACCTCGTAGGCCCACGGCTCACGGGGACCGGAATACTGGTCCCCATGACCCGCTTGATCCTCGCCACCCGCAACACCGGAAAGATCACCGAGCTGAAGGCGATCCTCGCCGACGCCGGGCTGCCCCACGAACTCGTCGGCGCGGACGCCTTCCCCGACATCCCCGACGTCAAGGAAACGGGCGTCACGTTCGCCGAGAACGCCCTGCTCAAGGCCCACGCCCTGGCCCAGGCGACCGGCCTGCCCGCCGTGGCCGACGACTCCGGCCTCTGCGTGGACGTCCTGGGCGGCGCGCCGGGCATCTTCTCCGCCCGCTGGGCCGGCCGCCACGGCGACGACAGGGCCAACCTCGACCTGCTCCTGGCCCAGCTCTCCGACATCGCCGACGACCACCGCGCGGCTCACTTCGCCTGCGCGGCCGCCCTGGCCCTCCCCGACGGCACGGAACGCGTGGTCGAGGGCCAACTCCGCGGCACCCTCCGCCACACCCCCGCCGGCACCGGCGGCTTCGGCTACGACCCGATCCTCCAGCCCGACGGCGAGACCCGCACCTGCGCGGAACTGACCCCCGAGGAGAAGAACGCCATCAGCCACCGCGGCAAGGCGTTCCGGGCACTCGTACCGGTGGTGCGGGAGCTGCTCGGGGCCTGAGCAAGGTGAATGGGGGGCGTTGGGTGGGCCCGGTGGGACTCGAACCCACGACACACCGGACCTAAACCGGCGCCCTCTAGCCAGCTGGGGTACGGGCCCAACGCCGTTACTTTACTGGTCGCGCGGCGCGTTCATGCGACGTGGTCGGGAGTAAGTCCGCGTCTGGCTGTGACAGGACGGGCACAGGTACGTCAGGTTCTCCCGCCGGTTGTCCAGCCGATCGCCGTTGACGTGGTCGATCTCCAGCACGAGCCGCTTGCCCTGCCATGTGTCACCGATGCCGCACTCGGCGCAGACGTGCGGCACACCTAGGTCGTCGAGGGCTCGGCGCAGCAGCACGGTCTTCGTCCGAGGTGATCCCGGCGGTTGCCGTCGAAGAATCTCGTCGGCTGGTCTGTGACGCGGCGACGTGGCTCCCTGACGGTGTCCCTGGCCGGTGAAGTGGCCCGTGGAGATGCCATGCTCCTCCAGACTCTGCTTCACCCGTGCCCGGTTGCTGCCGTTGTCCGACAGCCCGAGTGTCCTGAGGACACCGGCCAGACCGCGGGAGTGTGCGACCGCGGCCTTGAGCGGTTCGGCGGGGATGAGTCGTGTGCTGCTGCCTCGACCGGCCGTGAAGTGTGTGGTGTCGATGTTCCACAGAGTGAGCTTCTTCCGGAGATGGCCGTACAGGCTGTCGCTGGGCGGAACGCCGAGGTGGTCGAACATCTCACGGATGCTGGTCGAGCGGGCCGCCGCTTCCGCAACGGCCTCGCGGGTGTAGAAGCGCCTCTCACGGGTGGGCAGAGGCTCGTGGACGAAGTGGGAGATGTCGATCGTGTAGTGCTCGAGCCGCTTGCGCAGGTAGCGCAGCGCCTGGCTGCACAGCGGCGCGTCAAGGCGGCGCAGCAAGTCCACCAGGCTTGTGGAAGCGGCAGCCGCGGCGGCGAGGGTCTCGCGGGGAAATCGTGCCCGGCTCATGTCCGCCTCCGCTTGCGTCCGCGGTAGGTGTCGGTCACCGCATGGCAGTTGGGGCACAACAAACGTAAGTTGTCCGGTCGGTTGTCCCACCATTCCCCGCTGACGTGATCGACCTCCAAGGTCAGGGGCCTGCCATTCCACTCCGGGCCGGTGCCGCACATGGCGCATCGCTCCTCGTGCCCGAGTCGCAGCAACTCCCGCCGTAGCCGTTGCCCGGAGACCCTGCCGTCGTCGCGGGTGCCCATGGAGAGGCCGGCGCGGCGTGCCCCTCCCCTCGGGGAGGGGCCGCGGGGTGGAGTGAAGTGGGAGGTGTCGATGCCGAGCGCCGCGATCCGGCGCGCGATGTGGGCCTGGTTGCCGCCCACCTGGTCGAGGCCCAGGCGCCGTACGACGTCCCGGATGCTGTGGGAGTCGGCGACCACGGCACGCAGGCGCTCCTCGGAGTGGCGTACCTGGTTGGTCGCGAGGTGGGCGATGTCTATCCCAGCCTCGGCCATCTTGCTGCGCAGGTATCTGCGTGTGCCGGGTGTGGGCTGTCCTCCGCACCACCGGACCGCGTCGTCGATGTGTCGTGTCAGGCGGGCTGCCTCTTCGAGCAGCTCGCGGGTGTACCTGGCGCCCATGCCCCCTCCAGCTGGATCAAGCGTTCCCCCCTCGCACGGATCAACGATCCGGTCGGGGAGTGGTCACGCCTGGCCGTGGGGTCGGAGGAGGCGGCAGGGGCGTCAGATCCCCAGATCCTTGATGATCTTGGCCACGTGGCCGGTCGCCTTGACGTTGTACAGGGCGCGTTCGACCTTGCCCTGTTCGTCGACGACGACCGTGGAGCGGATGACGCCGACGACCGTCTTGCCGTAGAGCTTCTTCTCGCCGAAGGCGCCGTAGGACTCCAGGACCTGCTTGTCGGGGTCGGCGAGGAGGGTGACCTTCAGGGATTCCGTCTCGCGGAACTTGGCCAGCTTCTCCGGCTTGTCCGGGGAGATGCCGATCACGTCGTAGCCCGCGCCGGCCAGCAGTTCCAGGTTGTCGGTGAAGTCGCAGGCCTGCTTGGTGCACCCGGGGGTGAGGGCGGCGGGGTAGAAGTAGACGATGACCTTGCGGCCCTTGTGGTCGGCCAGGGACACCTGGTTGCCGTCGGCGTCGGGCAGGGTGAAGCCGGGAGCTTCGTCCCCGGGCTGAAGTCGCTCGCTCATCCGGCTAGCGTAACCGGGGGTGCTGGCGGTGCGCCGGGCCGCAGAGCTGACAGACTGTCCGGAACAGGCAAACGCAGACTTCGGAGGCCGTACGGTGGCGGATACGTCGGACACCAGAACCCCGGCGCAGATCGAGGCGGACATCAAGCGCCGCCGCGAGCTGCTGGCCGAGACGCTCGACGAGATCGGGGTGCGGGTGCATCCGAAGACCATCGTCGGGGACGCCAAGGCCAGGGTCGTATCGAATGTCGATCGCACCCTCGGCCGGGCGTACGTCGAGGTCAATCGGGTCGTGAGCGATGTGAAGGCCTCGTTCGTGGACGACCAGGGGGCACCGCGCCTGGAGCGGGTCGTGCCCGTCGCGGTGGTCGCCGTCGCGTTCGTCGGGGTCCTCGTGCTCGGGACCCGGCGACGCAAGGGCTGAGGCAGGACAGGTAGGTTCGAAGGCGTGAGCGCCAAGAGAGACGACCAGAGCATTGCGCACGACAAGCTGCCCATCCGGATGCTGCACGACCGCGTGCTCGTCCGGCAGGACACCAGTGAGGGCGAGCGGCGTTCCGGTGGCGGCATCCTGATCCCCGCCACGGCGGCCGTGGGCCGTCGGCTGGCCTGGGCGGAGGTCGTCGCGGTGGGGCAGAACGTACGGACTGTGGAGCCGGGTGACCGCGTGCTCTACGACCCGGAGGACCGCGCGGAGGTCGAGGTGCGCGGTGTCGCGTACGTGCTGATGCGCGAGCGCGACCTGCACGCCGTGGCCGCGGACCGGTTCGAGGGGTCCGAGGACTCCACGGGGCTCTACCTGTAGACCGGGAGCGCGGGAGCGGAAGGCGAACGGGCTGGTGACGCTTGTCACCAGCCCGTTCCTCGTCTTCCGGCTTTGCTACGGTGGAAACGCACCCGACGAGACGCGCCGTACCGGGTTGAAGGCAAAGACGACGCACCCCCGTCAGTCCGCCTGTCTCTCGGAGGTGCCTCCCATGGCCTGGGTTCTGCTGATCATCGCCGGTCTGCTCGAAGTCGGCTGGTCGATCGGGATGAAGTACACCGACGGTTTCACCCGTCTCGTCCCCAGCCTGTTCACCGGCGCCGGCATCGTCGCGAGCATGCTGCTGCTGTCCTACGCGTCCCGTTCCCTTCCCATCGGTACCGCCTACGGCGTCTGGGTCGGGATCGGTGCCGCCGGTGCGGCGGTGCTCGGCATGGTGGTGCTGGGGGAGCCGGCGACCGCCGCCCGGATCTTCTTCGTCTGTCTGCTGCTGGTGGCCGTGGTGGGTCTGAAGGTGACCTCCGGGCACTGAGTCAGCCGACCCGGCTGCTCACTGCCTGCGGGTTCCGCCCGTCGCCCCCGCGGCCGTCCCGGCCACCACCCCGCCGTCGGTGTCGCCGGTGGTGCCGCCGTCCGCGGTGCCGCCGGTCGTCGTGTCGCCGGTGGTGCCGCCGTCGGTGGTGGTGCCGCCGTCCGTGGCCGTGCCGCCGTCGGTGGGGGTGCCGCCGGTCGTCGTGTCGCCGGTGGTGCCGCCGTCGGTGGTCGTGCCGCCGTCGCCGGTGGTGCCGCCGTCCGTCGTGCCGCCCTGCGTCTGGCCCTCGGTCGGTCCCTCGGTGTCGTCGGGCTCGTCGCTGGTCTCGTCGGTGGGCTCGCTGGTGCTCGGGTCCGGGGAGGCGGGCGGGACGCTCGGGTAGACCCATTCCTCGGCGCCGTCCTGGAGCGTCAGGCTGAAGTCGCGGACCGGGGTGCCCTCGAGGGCGTCCTTGGTGAACTGCGCCCAGATGTCGGCGGGTGCGCCGCCGCCGTTGATGCGCGGTTCGCCCATCGCGCCGTACAGCGACTTGTGCGCGGCGGTGACCGGGTCCTGGCCCATGACGGCGACGACGGTGGCCAGGTCGGGGGTGTAGCCCGCGAACCAGGCGGCGGTGTCCTCCTCGGCGGTGCCGGTCTTGCCTGCGGCGGGGCGGCCGGCGGCCTGCGCGGCGGTCGCGGTGCCGTTCTCGACGACGCTCTGGAGGATCGAGGTGGTGGTGTCGGCGGCGGCGCGGCTGATCGCCTGGTGGGTCTTGCGCTCGGGGAGCCGGACGTCGGCGCCGTCCTTGGTGACCTTCTCGATCATGGTGTACGTGCCGTGCTCGCCGTGGTTGGCGAGGGTGGCGTACGCCTCCGCCATGTCGAGGACGCTGGCCGTGGCCGTGCCGAGCGCGATGGACGGGCCGGCGTGCAGTTCGGGGGTGTCCTTCGGCAGGCCGAGGTCGATCGCGGTCTGCTTGACCTTGTCGGAGCCGACGTCGACGGCCATCTGCGCGTACACCGAGTTCACGGACTTGTCGGTGGCCTCGCGGACGGTGATGTCGCCGTAGTCGTAGTGGTCCTCGTTCTCGGGGGCGTAGTGGCCGCCGTCCCAGCCCTGGACGGGGCGCTCGCTGGTGCCGTCGTAGATCGTGTTCGGGGTGATGGGGCGGCCGTCCTGGGTGGTGGAGTCGTTCTCGGCGGCGGAGGTGAACACGAACGGCTTGAAGGTGGAGCCGACCTGGAAGTCGCGGCGGGTGGCGTTCGGCGTGTACTGCTTGACGTAGTCGATGCCGTTGTACATCGCCACGACCTTGCCGGTCTGCGGGTCGACGGCGGCGCCGCCCGCGCGGACGTAGGTGTCGACCTTGTTGTTCTTCTTGTCCAGCTTGTCCATCAGCTGGTCGTTGACGGCCTTGACGAAGGCGTCCTGCCGGGGCTTCTCCAGGGTGGTGGTGATGCGGTAGCCGCCCGCGTCGAGGGCGTCCGCGTCGACGATGCCGTTCTCGATCAGGTAGTCCTGCGCGATCCGCACGACGTAGCCGCGCTGCCCGGACAGGCCGGTGGAGACGGTGGTCTCCTTCGGCATCGGGAACTTCATCCCGGCCCGCTTGGACTCCGTCAGCCAGCCCTCCTTGACCATGCCGTCCAGCACGTAGTTCCAGCGGGCCTCGGCGGCCTTCCGGTTCTGCGGGTGGGCGACCACGTCGTATTCGCTGGGCGCGTTCAGCAGTGCCGCGAGGTAGGCGCCCTTGGCCGCGTCGAGTTCGGTGGCGTCGACGCCGTAGTAGGCCTGGGCGGCGGCCTGGATGCCGTAGGCGTTGCGGCCGAAGTAGCTGGTGTTGAGGTAGCCCTGGAGGATGTCGTCCTTGCTCTTCTCGCGGTCCAGCTTGATCGCGATGAAGAACTCCTTCGCCTTGCGGGTCAGGGTCTGCTCCTGGGCCAGGTAGTAGTTCTTCACGTACTGCTGGGTGATGGTGGAGCCGGACTGCTTGCCCTTGCCGGTGGCGGTGTTCCAGCCGGCCCGCAGCATCGCCTTGGGGTCGACGGCGGACTCGGAGTAGAAGTCGCGGTCCTCGGCGGCCAGCACGGCGTGCTGGGCGTCCTTGGAGATCTGGCCGAGGGTGACGTTCTCCCGGTTGACCTCGCCGTCGCGGGCGAGCACGGTGCCGTCGGCGTAGAGGTAGACGTTGCTCTGCTTGACGGCGAGGGCGTTGGCCGGCGGGATCTTGACCAGCGAGTAGCCGAGGAAGAACAGGCCCGCCAGCAGCAGGAGGCCGATCACGAAGGTACCGAGCACCATCCGCCAGGTGGGGATGATCCGGCGCCAGCCGGTGCGCCTGGGCTTCTTGGCCTTCTCGCCCCCCGGCCCGCCCTCGGTCGGCTGCTGCGCCTGCGGCTCGTCGCTCATGTCGTGCACGGACTCCTGTTTTAGCCGCGTACGTTGTCGTACGCCTCGTACGTCTTCTGCGCCCCCCGATAGAGACTCTCGCACCGCGCGTTCCGTTCCCGGATCGCCGCACCTGTCGCGGCGGAATTCGCCTGACAGCCCGGTCGGCCGCCCGCTAGGCTCCTGCGCTTCGTGTCGGGCGGGCCTGGAGGCGGTTGGCGTGGGTGCGGGACGGTTGTACGCGGCCGTCGCAGCCGGGGGTTTTCGACGGTACGCGACGTATCGGGCGGCGACGGCCGCCGGGGTCTTCACGAACACCGTCTTCGGGCTGGTTCTCGTCTACACCTACCTGGCCCTGTGGGACGAAAGACCGCAGCTCGGCGGGTACGACCAGGCGCAGGCCGTCACCTATGTGTGGCTGGGGCAGGCGCTGCTGGCGGCCGTCGCGATCGGAGGCGGTGGCTTCGAGGACGAGCTGATGGAGCGCATCCGTACGGGTGATGTCGCGATCGACCTGTACCGGCCGGCCGACCTGCAGGCGTGGTGGCTCGCCGCGGACCTGGGCCGGGCCGGGTTCCAGCTGCTCGGGCGGGGCGTGCTGCCGTTCGCGTCCGGGGCGCTGGTGTTCGAGGTCGCCCTGCCGGGTGATCCGCTGGCCTGGGTGGCGTTCGTGGTGGCCGTGGCGCTGGGCATGCTGGTCAGCTTCGGGATCCGGTACCTCGTGGCGCTGAGCGCGTTCTGGCTGATGGACGGCACGGGTGTGGTGCAGATGGCGTGGCTCGCCGGTGTCTTCTGCTCGGGGATGCTGCTGCCGCTGAACGTGTTCCCGGGGGAGCTGGGGGAGGTCGTACGGGCGCTGCCCTGGTCGTCGCTGCTCCAGGCGCCCGCCGACGTCCTGCTCGGCAAGGCGGATCCGCTGCCGGTGTTCGCCTTCCAGGCGGCGTGGGCGGTGGCGCTGCTGGCGGCGGGGCGGCTGGTGCAGTCGGCGGCGACGCGGCGGGTGGTGGTGCAGGGTGGGTGACAGCCGGGTGCGGGAGAGCGCGGTGCCGGCGCGGGGCGCCGGGGAGAGCCGGGTGCTCGACGGGCTGCGCGCCTACCGGATGATCGCCGCGATGTGGATCCGCTCCACGATGGCCTACCGGGCGTCCTTCGTCATGACCACCTTCGGCAACTTCGCGGCGACCGCGCTGGACTTCGTGGCGATCCTGCTGATGTTCTCCCGGGTGGACGCGCTCGGCGGCTACGCGCTGCCCGAGGTCGCCTTCCTCTACGGCCTGTCCAGCGTCTCCTTCGGCCTGGCCGACCTGGCGATCGGCTCGATGGACCGGCTGGGCCGGCGGGTGCGCGACGGCACCCTCGACACCCTGCTGGTGCGGCCGGCGCCGGTGCTCGCCCAGGTCGCCGCCGACCGTTTCGGGCTGCGCCGTCTCGGCCGGGTCACCCAGGGCGCGCTGGTGCTGGGCTACGCGCTGTGGACGGTCGACATCGACTGGTCCGTGCCGAAGCTGCTGCTGATGCCGGTGATGCTGGTCAGCGGGGCGGGGATCTTCTGCGCGGTGTTCGTGGCGGGCGCGGCGTTCCAGTTCGTGGCGCAGGACGCGTCGGAGGCGCAGAACGCGTTCACCTACGGCGGCACCACGCTGCTGCAGTACCCGCCGACGATCTTCGGCAAGGAGCTGGTGCGCGGGGTGACCTTCGTCCTGCCGCTGGCCTTCGTGAACTGGCTGCCCGCCGCGTACGTCCTGGACCAGCCGTATCCGCTGGGGCTGCCGCAGTGGGTGGCGTTCACGCCGCCGCTGGTGGCGGTGGCGTGCGGGGCGCTGGCGGGGCTCGCGTGGCGGGCGGGGCTGCGGACGTATCGGAGCACGGGGAGCTGAGGAGCCCATGGAACCCATGAAGCCCATGAAAGCCGTGAAGCCCATGACGGCCATGGACGGTGCCTTCATCGAGGTGGACCGCGTCGAGAAGGTCTTCGACGTGCGCAGGAAGACCGGCTTCCTCAAGCGGGAGCGGCGGGAGGTGCGGGCCGTGGACTCGATCTCCTTCACCGTGCCGCGCGGCGAGATGGTCGGGTACATCGGGCCGAACGGCGCCGGAAAGTCGACGACGATCAAGATGCTGACCGGGATCCTGACGCCGAGCGGCGGCCGGCTGCGGGTCGCGGGCATCGACCCGTCCCGGGAGCGGTCGCGGCTCGCGCACCGGATCGGGGTGGTGTTCGGGCAGCGTACGACGCTGTGGTGGGACCTGCCGCTGATCGACTCCTACCGGCTGATGCACCGCATGTACCGCATCCCCGACGCCCGTTACCGCGCCAACCTCGACCGCTGCGTCGAACTCCTCCAGCTGGGCGAGCTGTTGGACGTGCCGGTGCGGCAGCTCTCCCTCGGCCAGCGGATGCGCGGCGACATCGCGGCGGCGCTGCTGCACGACCCGGAGGTGCTGTACCTGGACGAGCCGACGATCGGCCTCGACGTCGTCTCCAAGGCGAAGGTGCGGGACTTCCTGCGGGACCTGAACGCCGAGCGCGGCACCACCGTGCTGCTGACCACGCACGACCTCCAGGACATCGAGCAGTTGTGCTCCCGGGTGATGGTCATCGACCACGGCCGGCTCATGTACGACGGCCCGCTCACCGGCCTGCACGAGGCGGGCGAGAGCGAACGGACCCTCGTCGTGGACCTGGAGCGGGAACTCCCGCCGATCGACGCGCCGCCGCCCGCCCGGGTGGTCCGCGTGGAGGGGCCCCGGCAGTGGCTCGCCTTCCCGGCGGCCCAGTCGGCGGCGCCGCTGGTGGCGCGGATCGCGCAGGACTACCCGCTGGTCGACCTGTCGGTGCGGGAGCCCGACATCGAGGCGGTGATCGCGAAGATGTACGAGGAGCGGGCGAGCGCGTAGTGCGGCGCGGGGCGAGTACGTAGGCTGCTGTGTATGACCGACGATGCCCCGGAGCTGCGCGCCTCCGACGCCGATCGTGAACGAGTCGCCGAGGTCCTGCGGGACGCCGTCGCGGAGGGCCGGCTCGACATGGCGGAGTTCGAGGAGCGGCTGGACGCGACGTACCGGGCGCGGACGTACGGGGAACTGGCCCCGATCACCCGGGATCTGCCGGTCGCCGGGGTCGCCGCTCCCTCCGTGCCGCTCGCGAAGGACGCGGCGGGCGGCGGGAGTTGGGCCGGCCGGATCGTCGGCGGCGAGGGCACGTCGCGGGCGGCGGTCGCCGTGATGTCCGGTTTCCAGCGCAAGGGGCGCTGGACCGTGCCGCGCGCCTTCACCTGCTTCGCCTTCTGGGGCGGCGGCGAGCTCGATCTGCGCGAGGCGAACTTCGCGGCGGGCGAGGTGCGGATCAACTGCGTGATGATCATGGGCGGTATGAACATCGTCGTGCCGCCGGGGGTCGAGGTCGAGGTGCGCGGCTTCGGGCTCATGGGCGGCTTCGACCACAGCGAGGAGGGGGTGCCGGGCGATCCCGGCGCCCCGCGCGTGATCGTCTCCGGGTTCGCCTTCTGGGGCGGCGTCGGCGTCGAGCGCAAGCTGCCGCGGGCCGAGCGGAAGCGGCTGAAGGAGGAGCGCCGCCAGGAGAAGCTGGAGCGCCGGGCGGGGCGCGGGGAGCTGGAGGACTGAGACGCCCCTTTTGGGGCCGTCGCCGGGCTCCCGCGGCCGTGCCGGGGTTACAGCCGTGCCGGGGCCGCGCCCTTCAGGTCGTCCAGGTCGATCGCCTCCGCCATCCGTGCGTAGCCCTTGTCGCTGGGGTGGAGGTGGTCGCCCGAGTCGTAGTCGGAGCGCAGGCGGCGGGGGTCGTACGGGTCGCGCAGCGCCTGGTCGAAGTCGGCGACCGCGTCGTAGACCGAGCCGGAGCGGATCTCCGCGTTGATCTCCTGGCGCACCGCCTCGCGGGCGTCGGTGTAGCCGCGGTGGCCGTAGAAGGGCATCAGGGTGGCGCCGATGACCTTGATGCCGCGGGCGTGGGCCTGGCGGACCAGGGTGCGCAGGCCGTCGACGATCTCTTCCGGGTCGGCGAGCTGCGGGTTGCGCAGGATGTCGTTGACGCCCAGGTCGATGACGACGATCTTGACGTTGGTGCGGCCGAGGACGTCGCGGGAGAAGCGGTTCAGCCCGCTGGGGTTGTCGGCGGGGCGGCCCAGGCCGTCGTCGAGGACCCGGTTGCCGCTGATGCCCTGGTTGACGACGCTGTAGCGGGGCACGTCCCGCCGGTCGGCGAGGGCGTCGCGGATGCGCTGCGAAAGGACGTCCGTATAGCGGAGGTTGGCGCCCTCGGTGGAGGTGATGCCGTCGGTGAGGGAGTCGCCGAGGGCGACGACGGTCCCGTCGGACTCGTTGCTCAGCACGTCCAGCGCGGTCAGGTAGCGCCAGTACTCCACCTGCTCGGTGTAGCCCGTGCCGGTGACGTCCTCGGTGAGGTCGCCCTCGGCGGCGTAGGAGATCTGCCGGGCGTGCGGGTGGTGGGTGACGGGGCCGGAGGAGGTGGGGGAGTAGGTGGTGACCAGGACGTCGCTGTCGTGCGGGACGCGGAGGGTGACCGCGTCGCTGAGCACCTGCCCGCCGGCCGGGACGATCACCGTGGTGTCGCCGTTGAACGTCAGCCGCCGCATCGACTCCGGCAGGGCCGCCGCGCTGTCGTCGGCGGCGGCGAGGGCGATCGAGGCGTGGGTGATGGTCAGCGGGCGCTGGCCGTAGAGATTGGACAGCGTGATACGGGCACTCGTCCCTCCGACGCTCGCGTGCACGACGTTGCGCACCGAGCGGTTCGCCAGTCCCGTGGTCTCCGTGCCGGGCTCGGCCGCCGCCGGCGACGCCGACCAGGAGCCGACCCAGGTGCCGGTGGAGGCGGGTGCGGCGGAGTTGCGCGGGGCGCGTCCGGCGGCGACGGTCTGCCGGCCGGTGCCGTCATCGGACGAGACGCCGACGTATATCGCGGTGGAAAGGGCCACGATCAGGGCGGTGATCGCGGCGAGCAGGGCATAACCGTGACGCCTGGTCATGCGGGTGTGGGTCTCCTCGGGCGTGCGGAGCCCCCGAGGCTCCGATGTGATCACCTCATGATGCGTCATGAGGCGGGGGGCGGTTGAACGGGACCCCCCTTTGGGCCAATGGCGTTCACGCGTACGTTTCCCCGACCGGACAGACGCCGGGAACTCTTGTTCCGTTCCAGGAGTAGGTCAGGAAGGGACAATGTCATAGCGGGGCATCGGGAACGGGTGGAGCGGATGGATCGCACGAAACCGGAAGAAACCGAAGAGACCGAAGAAGTGGCAGGGGCGGGCCCGGCAGGGCAGGCGGCCACCGCCGCCGGCGTCCCCGCCTCCGCCGCCCGCGCCATGACCACCTTCAGCGCCGCCGACGAGGAGAAGCAACGCGGCGTACGCCGGATGAAGCTCACCGCGGCCGGCCTGCTGCTGCTCGTCGCGCTGATCTACGTCCTCGCCAAGGTGGCCTCCCACCACGGCGCCGGCGCCTGGGCGGGCTATGTCGCCGCCGCCGCCGAGGCCGGCATGGTCGGCGCGCTCGCCGACTGGTTCGCCGTCACCGCCCTCTTCCGCCACCCCCTCGGCCTGCCCATCCCGCACACCGCGATCATCCCCAACAAGAAAGACCAGCTGGGGGTGTCCCTCGGCGAGTTCGTCGGCGAGAACTTCCTCTCCGAGGCGGTCGTACGGCAGCGGCTGCGCGCCGTCGGCATCGGCAGCCGCCTCGGCACCTGGCTCGCCGAACCCGCCAACGCCGACCGGGTCACCGCCGAGCTGGCGACCGCACTGCGCGGCGCGCTGACCGTGCTGCGCGACTCCGACGTGCAGGCCGTGGTCGGCGAGGCGATCACCCGGCGCGCCGAGGCCCAGGAGATCGCGCCCGGCATCGGCAAGATGCTGGAGCGGGTCGTCGCCGACGGCGGCCACAGACGCGTCGTCGACCTGGTGGTGACCCGGGCCCACGACTGGCTGGTCCTGCACGGCGACGACGTCATGGACGCCGTGCAGGGCGGCGCGCCCGGCTGGACCCCGCGGTTCGTCGACCGCAAGGTCGGCGAGCGGGTCTACAAGGAGCTGCTGCGGTTCTGCGCCGAGATGCGCGACATGCCCGGCCACCCCGCGCGCGGCGCCCTCGACCGCTTCCTCACCGACTTCGCCTCCGACCTCCAGTCCGACACCGACACCCGGGCCCGGGTGGAGCGGCTGAAGGGGGAGGTGCTGGGGCGCGGCGAGGTCCAGGACCTGATCGCGTCCGCCTGGACGGCCGTACGGGCCATGATCGTCTCCGCGGCCGAGGACGAGCGCAGCGAGCTGCGGCTGCGGGTCCGGGCCTCCCTGCTGTCCCTGGGCGCCCGGCTGGCGGTGGACCCCAAGCACCAGAGCAAGGTCGACGGCTGGATCGAGGGTGCGGCGGTGCACGTCGTCACCACCTACCGCAAGGAGATCACCTCCCTGATCACCGACACCGTGGCGAGCTGGGACGCCGAGCACACCACGCGGAAGATCGAGGCGCACATCGGCCGTGACCTGCAGTTCATCCGCATCAACGGCACGGTGGTGGGCTCCCTGGCGGGCCTGCTGATCTACACGGTGTCGCGGGCACTGGGGGCGTAAAAGCGCGGTTGACGGGGCACTCGGCTGAAACTGTCGCGGCCTTTTCGCCGGTCGCGGCGTCCGGTCGGCCGACTCGACGAGGAGGAGCCCGTGTCCGTCGGTACCGTCACCACCGCCGTCCCCGCCCGCTTGGACAGACTTCCCTGGTCACGCTGGCACTGGATGATCGTCATCGGTCTCGGCACCGTCTGGATCCTGGACGGCCTGGAAGTCACCATCGTCGGCAACGTGGCCGGCCGTATCGCCGAGGAAGGCAGCGGCCTGGACATCTCGGCCGCCCAGGTCACCGGCATGGCCGCCGCGCTCTATGTGGCGGGAGCCTGCTCGGGCGCGCTGTTCTTCGGCTGGCTCACCGACCGCTACGGCCGCAAGAAGCTGTTCATGGCGACGCTCGCCGTCTATCTGGCGGCGACCGCGTTGACCGCGGTGTCCTTCGAGACCTGGTGGTTCTTCCTCTTCCGGTTCCTCACCGGCTTCGGCATCGGCGGCGAGTACGCGGCCATCAACTCCGCGATCGACGAGCTGATCCCGTCCAAGTACCGGGGACGCGTCGACCTGATCATCAACGGCAGCTACTGGCTGGGCGCGATCGGCGGCTCGCTGCTGTCCATCGTGATGCTGGACACCGACATCTTCCCCAAGGACCTCGGCTGGCGGCTCAGCTTCGCGCTCGGCGTCGTCCTGGGCCTGGTCATCCTGCTGGTCCGGCGGCACGTGCCGGAGAGCCCGCGCTGGCAGTTCATCCACGGCAAGGGCGACGACGCCGAGGAACTCGTCACCTCCGTCGAACGGGAGATCGAGCAGGAGAAGGGTGAGAAGCTGCCGCCGCCCGCCGGTGAGATCACCATCCACCAGCGCAAGAGCATCGGCTTCGGCCTGATCGCCAAGACCGTCTTCGGCAAGTACCCCCGCCGCGCGGTCCTCGGCCTGTCCCTCTTCATCGGCCAGGCGTTCCTCTACAACGCCATCACCTTCGGCTTCGGCGCCATCCTCATCACCTTCTTCGACGTGCCGACCGGCCACACCGGCTACTACTTCGCCGTCATCGCGGCCGGCAACTTCCTCGGCCCCCTGGTCCTCGGCAAGCTCTTCGACACGGTCGGCCGCCGGATCATGATCTCCGGCACCTACCTGCTCTCCGGCCTGCTGCTGTTCGGCACCGCCTGGCTCTTCGACCGCGGCGCGCTGACCGCCGCGACCATGACGGCCTGCTGGTGCGTGGTGCTGTTCTTCGCCTCCGCGGGCGCGTCCAGCGCGTACCTGACGGTCTCCGAGATCTTCCCCATGGAGACCCGCGCGATGGCCATCGCCTTCTTCTACGCCCTCGGCACCGCCGCCGGCGGCATCAGCGGCCCCCTGCTCTTCGCCGACCTCACCGAGTCCGGCGTGGTCGGCGACACCGTCCTCGCCTTCCAGATCGGCGCCGGCCTGATGTGCGCCGCCGGCCTGGTCGCGGCCTTCCTGGCGGTGAAGGCGGAACGCCGCTCCCTGGAGGACATCGCGCTGCCGCTGTCGGCCACGGAGGAGAAGTCCCCGGCGGTGGGGGTGCGGTCGGGGACGGTCACGCCGTAAGCCCCGCCGTGCGAGACACCCCCTAGGCCCCGGTCGTGGACCCCGGTCGTACGATCATCAGCACGGTCACCACCGCCCACAGCGCGTTGAAGATCCCGGTGAACATGGCGAGCCGCATGGTCGCCTCCCGAGACCCGTCACCGGCCCCGTCACCAGCCCCGTCACCGGCGACGCCGCTGCTGCCGCCGCCCGCTTCGAGCAGCGCGCTCTGCCGGGGCAGCACCAGGGCCACCAGGACCAGCGCGGCGAGCGCGGTCAGCGCGATGGACACGATCAGCCAGGCGTCGCCGAGGACGCCCATGCTGCTCGCGGTGGCGAACCCGAAGACGGGGACGACGACACCGACCGTGGCGTACACCCGGCAGATGCGGTGCAGCAGCCGCACGGTCTCGGTGGCCCGCGGATCGTCGGGCGACGCCATGGCCCGGCGCGCGGCGGGCGGGAACATGCTGGCGGCGACGGTGACGGGCCCGATCGCGAGGATCGCGGCGATGACGTGGACGGCGAGAAGGAACTTGGTCACGCCGGTGACGGTAGGCGGGCCCGGCGATCGCGAAGAAGTGGCGATAGTGCCAGGGTCCAACGGATTCTCGCCAGCGGCATCTGCCCGGCTGTCAGGGGCAGCTCCAGGGCACGGGGCAAGGCAGGCACGTTGGCGGCATACCGTCGTACCCCTACGATCCCGCCATGCACACCGTCGCCGTACTGGCCCTGGACCGGGTGATCCCCTTCGACCTGTCCGCCCCTATCGACGCGTTCGGCTGGGCCCGGCTGCCCGACGGCAGGGAGGCGTACCGGGTGCGGGTCTGCTCGGACCGGGAGGAGGTGAACGCGGGCTCGTTCACGATCCGGGCCCAGTACGGCCTCGACGCGCTGGCCGAGGCGGACACGATCATCCTGCCAGGCGTGGAGGACCCGCCCGACCCGCTGCCGCCGGGCGTCACGGAGGCCCTGCGCGCGGCGGCGGCCGACGGCACGCGCATCGCGTCGGTCTGCGTCGGCGCGTTCCTGTTCGCGGCGACGGGCCTGCTGGACGGCCTGCGCGCGACCACGCACTGGATCGCGGCACCGGACCTGGCGGCGCGCTACCCGCGGGTGACGGTCGACCCGAACGTCCTCTACGTCGACAACGGCCAGTTCCTGACCTCGGCGGGCGCGGCGGCGGCCCTGGACATGTGCCTGCACATGATCCGCATGGACCACGGCTCGGCGGTAGCCGCGCACACCGCCCGGATGTCCGTGATGCCGCTGGAGCGGGAGGGCGGCCAGGCCCAGTTCATCGTCCACGACCGCCCGCCGGCCCCGTCCGGCGCCACGTTCGAGCCGCTGCTGAACTGGCTGGAGGACAACTGCGACAAGGACCTGACGCTGGAGGACATCGCGGGCTGGGCGGGCATGAGCACCCGCACCCTGAACCGCCGGTTCCGCGAACAGACCGGGACGACGCCGCTGCAGTGGCTGCACCGGGCGCGGGTGCGGCGGGCCCAGTACCTGCTGGAGACGACGTCCCACCCGGTGGAACGCATCGCCGCCCAGGCGGGCTTCGGCTCCCCGACGGCCTTCCGGGAACGCTTCCGGCGGGTGGTGGGGACGAGCCCGCAGGGGTACCGGAAGGCGTTCAGGTCAGGGTCGGTGTAAGGGGGCCCTGCAAAGGCGCGGCGTCAGGCGTCCGCGTCACGCGTTCGCGTACGGGCTCAGCCCTGCCGGTCGGCGACAGCCCAGGAGGCGAGGGCGACGGCCCCGGCCACCCCGAACACGGCGGGCCAGGCGCCCACCTTCTTGGCCAGCGGGTGCGAACCGGCGAAGGCGGCGACGTACGCGGCCGTCAGCGCGCCCGCGGCCTTCCCGCCGGCCCGCTGCCGCCACTGCTGCGCGGCCGCGGCCCCCGCGACGGCCAGCACGGCCCCGCCGAGCGGTCGCTTCTTGGTCCAGCGGGCGACGCCGTAGCCACCGACGAGCCCGGACGCGGCGATGAGGGAGCTGGGAACACTGGAGAGGTCGGCCATGCTCCGACCCTAACGCGGGGGCGGGAAACGGGCCCGAACCTGAGCCGAGGCTTGTCAAGTTTCCTCTCCGGAGTTATATAAAAAGTCGTAGGGCATCGCACACCACGGACAGCGCCTGCGAAAGGAGTGACCTGTGATGCTCATGCGTACCGACCCCTTCCGTGACCTCGACCGCCTCGCGCAGCAGGTGTTCGGCAGCACCGCCCGCCCGGCCGCGATGCCGATGGACGCCTACCGGTCCGGGGACGACTTCATCGTCCACTTCGACCTCCCCGGCATCGACCCCGAGACGATCGAGCTGGACGTCGAACGCAACGTCCTCAGCGTCCGCGCCGAGCGCCGCTCCCCGGCCCCCGAGGACGCGGAGCTGATCGCCGCCGAGCGCCCCACGGGCACCTTCACCCGCCAGCTCTTCCTCGGCGACACCCTCGACACGGAACGCATCGACGCCTCGTACGAGGCCGGCGTGCTCACGCTGCGTCTCCCGGTGGCCGAGACGGCCAAGCCGCGCCGCATCCCGATCACGGGCGGCGACAGCGGCGGTCGCAAGCAGCTGAGCGGTTGAGCACCACCACTCGCTGAGCGGCCGAGCTGCTGAGCACCACCACTCGCCGAGCGGCCGAGCTGCTGAGCACCACCACTCACCGGAAACGTCCCGCGGGCCCGGACACCGCACGCCCGCGGGGCGGCGGAACCCAGCAGGACAGGAGGAACAACGCGACGATGACCGTGACGACGACACTGGACCGGACCACGTCCACCACCCCCCTCGCCGCGGGCACGGACGGCTGGCCGGAGCTGATCGACGGGGTGCGGGAGGCGGGCCAGTACCCCACCCGGGCGGAAGCGGAACGCGTCACCCGAACGGTCCTCTCGGCCCTGGGCGGCCACGTCGTCGGAGAGGAACGGGTGGAGCTGGCCCGGGCCCTCCCCACCGAGGCGGCCAGAGTGATCGCCGCCCAGATCCCGGCGACCCGTCCGCTGACCGCCGCGGAGTTCGTGGACTCGGTGGCCACCCGCATCGAGGGCGCGACCCCCGCGACGGCCCGCTGGGACGTCAGTTCGGTCCTGAGTGTCCTGCCGCCCCTGATCGGCGACGACCTGCTGACACGCATCCTGTCCGAACTCCCGCCGGGCTACGCCCTGCTGTTCGGCCGCCCGCAACTGACACCGGCGCGGCCTCGATGATCCCCCTCGGGCGGCCGACCTGTGCTACGGTCTTGGTGTTGCAGTTGTGGTACCCATGAACCTATGTGCGCCTGACGGGAATGTTTCTCCTTCAGGCGCATTAGTTGTTTTCCGGCATCTCCGGATGGGGCCTCTGCCTACAGAAGGAGAATGTCATGGCACAGGGAACCGTGAAGTGGTTCAACTCTGAAAAGGGCTTCGGGTTCATCGAGCAGGACGGCGGCGGCCCCGACGTCTTCGCCCACTACTCGAACATCGCGACCCAGGGCTTCCGCGAGCTCCAGGAAGGCCAGCGGGTCACCTTCGACGTCACGCAGGGCCAGAAGGGCCCGCAGGCGGAGAACATCGTCCCCGCCTGATCGCCGGACGCGTATTCCGCTCACCGGGGTCCGCACCGTCATGGTGCGGACCCCGGTTTGTGCTGTTTCCAGGAAGGCAGATAACGGCATGTCCCGCAGACCCCAGAAGTCGAACCGGCGCGCCTCGTCACCCCCACCGTCCGCGTCGTCGCCGAGGGAGTTCCGGCTGCCGGAGAGCACGACACCCGCACTCCCCGCCGTCGAGGAATTCGCCGCGCTCGACATGCCCGCGGGGCTGCTGAAGACCCTCACCGCGCAGGGCGTCACCACCCCCTTCCCCATCCAGGCCGCCACGCTGCCCAACTCCCTCGCCGGCCGCGACCTGCTCGGACGGGGGCGCACCGGTTCGGGCAAGACCCTCGCGTTCGGGCTGGCGCTCCTCGCCCGAACGGCCGGACTGCGCGCGGAACCCAAGGCACCCCTCGCCCTCGTGCTGGTGCCCACCCGTGAACTCGCCCAGCAGGTGACCGACGCGCTGACCCCCTACGCGACGGCGGTGAACGTCCGCCTGGCCACCGTGGTCGGCGGACTCTCCATCACCAAGCAGGCCGGTGCGCTCCGGCGCGGCACCGAGGTCCTGGTGGCGACCCCCGGCAGGCTCAACGACCTCGTGGAACGCGGGGACTGCGTACTCGACGACGTACGCATCACGGTGCTGGACGAGGCCGACCAGATGACCGACATGGGCTTCCTGCCGCAGATCACCAAGCTGATCCAGCGAGTACGGCCCGACGGCCAGCGCATGCTCTTCTCGGCCACCCTGGACCGCAACATCGACCGCCTCGTGCAGCGGTTCCTGACCGACCCCGTGGTGCACTCCGTGGACCCGTCGGCGGGAGCGGTGACCACCATGGAGCACCACGTGCTCCACGTCCAGGACGAGACCGACAAGAAGGCCGTCACCACGCGCATCGCCGCCCGTGACGGCCGGGTCATCCTCTTCCTCGACACCAAGAGGTCCGCCGACCGGCTCGCCAAGCGGCTCCTGGCCGTCGGCGTCCGCGCGGCGGCACTGCACGGAGGCCGCTCCCAGCCGCAGCGCAACCGCACTCTGGAGCAGTTCAAGAACGGCCAGGTCACCGCCCTGGTGGCGACGAACGTCGCGGCCCGGGGCATACACGTCGACGACCTCGACCTCGTCGTGAACGTCGATCCCCCCACCGACCACAAGGACTACCTCCACCGGGGCGGCCGCACGGCCCGCGCCGGCGGCTCCGGCAGCGTGGTCACCCTGGTCCTGCCCGACCAGAAGCGGGACGTCACCCGGCTCATGTCGGACGCGGGCATCCGCCCCCGGGCGACCCGCGTCGCGTCGAGCGACGCCGAACTGGCCGCCATCACCGGTGCCCGCGAGCCTTCCGGCGTGGCCGTCACCATCGAGGTGCCCCAGCAGGCGACGCCGAAGGCGTCCCGCCCGGACCGGAAGCCCGGCAGCAAGCCCGGAAGGCGATCGGGCCGCCGACGCGGAAACGCCGAGGGGGCTGAAACCGCGTCACGTGCCTCCACCCGGAAGACGGCAGGGGCGACGCCAACCGGTGACTCACCCAGCCGCTCATCCGGCGGTACCTCCGCGACCGGCGGGCGCGGCGCTGCCCGCCGGACGGGATCCGGCGGTGCCACGGGCGCCGCTTCCGCCGGCACGGGCGGCCGCGGTTCCGACCGCCGGTCCGGGGTCCGCGCGGCGAACGGCACCGCCTCCGGCAAGGCCGCCCGCGGATCCGCGCGCCGCAAGCCGGCCAACGGAGCCACGGGCGGCACCACCGGCACCCGGGGCGGCACGCACTAGGACTGCTGCCGACGCCGCTGCCGGGCCCGCAACTCCACCACGTACGCGGAGGAGATGGCACTCCCGGCAGCGGCGAGCCCGAACCCGAAGACGACGGGATTGACGTACCCGGGCACGTCGTCGGTGCGGTACGTCCCCCCGTCACTGGTTTCACACACGAACCCGAGCGGCAGCAACCGCACCTCGTAGTCGACGATGCCGGCGGCCGCCTGCTGCCAGCCGCCCGTACGACACGGCCGCACCGGCGCGGAATCGGTCCCCCCGTCCTCCGCCTCCATCAGCGCCCCGGTGACCCCGAGAAGCCCCCACCCGTACATCCCGAAGGCGACAGCCGCGGCGACCCCGGCGAACCCGCGCAACACGGCCGGGGTGTTCTCGGGCCGCATCCCACTGCCGGCGAGGGTCTGCCCGCCGTACCCGAGAAACCCGAAGACGGCGATCACACAGACCACGACGAACAGCAGACTCAGCAGAAACATCCCCGGAGTCCAACAGCCCGCTCGCCCGGCGGCAGTGGCGGAACCCACATCTCCGGCAACAGAATCGCCACAGCACACACCAGCAACCCGGAGGAACGGAGGCAGAATTGCCCCACCTCACGATGCCGGACGGCACCCGGATCGCCTACCGCACCCACACCCCGACCGCGGCCACCCGCCCACCCGTACTCCTCCTCCACGGCCTGGCGGGCCACATGGCGGAGTGGGACGCCCTGACAGAGCTTCTCCTACGGGACGGCCACACGGTCGTCGAGTACGACGCGAGAGGCCACGGCGCGAGCACCCGCCGCCCGGTCTCCATGACCCGAGCGGCCTGCGTGGCGGACACGGCCACCCTGATCACGGAACTCTCCCTGTCCCCGGTGACCCTGATCGGCCAGTCCCTGGGCGGCCACACCGCCATGCTCACCGCAGCCACCCACCCCCACCTGGTCGCCTCCCTGATCCTCATCGAGGCCGGCCCGGGCGGCCCGAACCCCAGACTCCCGGAGGAGATCTCGGCCTGGCTGTCCACCTGGCCAACCCCCTTCAAGTCCCTCACCGAAGCGGAAGCCTTCCTGGGCCACAAGGCCTGGGCGAACGGCCTGGAACACCGGGAGGACGGCTGGCACCCCCGCTTCGACCCGGACCAGATGCCCGCAGCGGTACAGGAACTGGCCACCCACTCCTATTGGCAGGAATGGGCCCGGATCACCTGCCCGACCCTCGCCATCCGAGGCGAGAACGGCACCATCCCGGCTGCTGAGTTCACGAAGATGAAGACCCACCGCCCGGCCACACAAACCACGGTGATCCCTGCGGCGGCCCATGACGTCCACTTGGACCAGCCGAGACGTCTGTACGAGGCGATCGCGGAGTTCCTGGCAACGAAGTAGCCGTGGCGCGTTCACCCCCTGCGCAGAGGCTCCCGCATCATCGAGGCGAACACAGGCGAGTCGGCAAACGGCTGCTGCTCACCGATCTTCTCGTACCCCCACCGCTCGTAAACGGCCTGAACCTTCCCATCACCCGCCCTGGGATTGACCAGCAGAGTGACGCGCTCCTCACCCCTCCCACCGAGAAGCTCCTCATGAATGCGGTGAGCGACCCCGGTACCCCGCCATGCCCGCCGCACCACGATCTCGTTCAGCGCGAGCGTCCGCTTGCCAGTCTCGACGGTGTACCCCTCGGGCAACGGCCTCGTCATGGCCGCCCACCAGCGCGTACCGGCCCCGAGCGGGGTGGCGTACGCGAACCCGGCGGGCTCGCCGCCGTCGTACGCGACGACCGCCTCCCACCCCGCCACCGAACTGTGTGCCGAAAGCCGCTCACCGAATCGCTCGGCGGAATAGAAGGGGCCGACGAGGCCGAAGTCGCGCTGACGGACCTCCACATGGATGCCCACAATGGCCTGCCGCACCGGCTCGACGTCGGTGTAGTGCCGCAGCTCTAGGTTCACAGAAGTTCCTTTTCAAACCATTCGCGGGTGGCGGGCGCATGAGGTGCGAGGGTGTGGAGCCGGTGACCGAAGGTGTTGAGGAGGCGGGCCGTGCGTCCGTGCCGTGCCGCGTCAGGGATCTTGTGCGCGGTGGCAACGGCGAGCTCAGGCTCCCGCTGGCCCAGCTGGGCATGGGCGAGGTAGGCCAGTGTGAGGGCTCGGTTGCGCTTCATGTCGGGCCGCAGCCTCGCAAGTGTGTGATGCGCATGCGCCTCCGCTTCCTCCCACAAGCCGAGTGTGGTCGTGGCGGTCAGGGCGAGCAGATGGAGCTCGGCGGAGTCGTAGAAACTCAGCCACGCCGGACGCGGTGCTTCGGTGTCCGCGCGGCTCAGCGCCGTCTCGGCGAGCCCCAGACACCGCAGAGTGGCCTGGCGGTCGTGCAGGTCTGCGTGATGTACGGCTGTACGGGCGTGGACGAGGGAGGCGTAGAGCGGGTCCCGAGCCGCCCTGGTCCGCTTCGCCGCCTCGTCGGCTGCGAGAGCGCTGGTGTACTGACCCATGTGCCGGTACAGCGCTCCGGCATGTCCCCAGACCCGAAACTGCATCGAAGCGTCTCCGGACAGGCCGGCCAGGGCGACCGCTTCGTTCAGGTGCCGCAGGGCCTGGTCGAGACGTCCGCCGTCGATGGCGGCCCACAGCGCCGAGCCGGTGAACGCCGCTGCCAACCCATAGAGCCGGCCGCGCACTCGCTGGGAGGCAGGCCTGGTCTTCTGAAGATGCAACGCCCGCTGAGCCCAGCCGATCGCATCCTGCTCGACCTGATGAGTGCCACCGGACTTGTTGTCGTCGGCGATGATCAGCGCGAATTGGGCGGCGAGCATATTGACGTCCGACTGGCCCACCCTGCCGGAGGAGCTGGCGGCGCCAAGCGCGGCTGGGCTGAGAGCGGCGATGGATGTGGCGGTCAGGAAGCTTCGGCGGAGCACAGGCTCCTCCTTGGTCTGCTGAGCTCTGGACATCGGGTAGTCAACCGCGGATCGTGCATGAGGCACGAACCCCAGCTCCATAGCGGAACACCCGAATACCGCCTCCAGCGCCATACGCTGCTTGGCCTGCGGCCACCGGGTCTTTCCGGATGTGAGGTTGTGGATCGTACGGGCGGAGACGGTGCCGGGCTTACCCGTGACCTGTTCGATCGCCCTGTTCATGGCCTCGGCTAATTCCTCCTGCGTGAGGCCGACTTCACGCATCCGTTTCGTGAGCTGCTGATTGCTGGCCGCCACGCTGTCCACCGTAACGGCGAGATGGGCTGCCCCTCCTCCGCCGAGCAAAGAGCGGGTCAGTTTTTCCGGTCGCGCGCGGGCGACTCGGCGGCGGAATTTCCTACCGATCACAGCGTTGCTGACCGTTCACTGTGTGTCACAGGACGAACGCGCACTCTGGAGCCCAGTTGTGGAGACGGTGACTCAACCAACCCATGCCCATCAGCCCGACCGTACGCACATCCTCGCCGAGATCCGCCCCATCACCTGCCCTCGCCTCGACGTCCCCTCGCTCCCCAGCACACTCCAGCGGACCGAGGCCGTCTCCGCCATCCTCCGTTCCCTCCTCGCGGAGTACCGGGACGACGAGCGGGAGGCGGTGCGGGTGATGCGGCGCCTGGGCACGCGGCTCCTCTCCGAGGGGCCGAAGGGCGAGGCGACCGCGTACTCCGCCTGGCAGCACCTCGTGAACCTCGCGCGCTGCACGGAAGCGTTCATCGACGTCGAGGCCCGTAGCCGGTGAGAGCCGGCTGCCCCGACTGCGAGGCACTTCGCGAGGAGCGCGCGCTTCAGCTACGCACCGGCGAGGGCGACTTGGGTGACCTCCTGACGCGGGTGGCCTTGCACGAAGCGACTGCTCACCGAGCACCGAACACCGAAACCGAATGAAAGAGACGCAATGCACGCATCGACCACTCCGGCCGACGACCTCACCCCCGTACGCCCGTGGGGCATCGGCCGCCTCGCCCCGTACCCCACGACGGTGAAGCTGCCGTACGCCTCCGTCACGATCGATCCGACCACCCAGATCGGCATCTTCCGAGACCACCATGGCGAGGTCGTCGACATGGGCAAGCACGGCACCAGCTCGGGCACGGAAACCGCCACGGCCACGAACCTCGACTCCCAGCCCGACCAGGGACACGACCAGGACAGCCAGCAGGACTGACGACCGTGACGGAGAAAGGACCCGTGTTGGTGGCCACCGAACCGCACGACGTCACCGCGGACATGGTGATCAGCCACCTGAACCGACGCGCCGCACCGGTGGTCCGTTTCAACCCGGCCGACATCGGTGCCGGCCTGACGCTGACGGCCCGCTTCGGAGACGGCTCGACCGGCCGGCTCCGTACGTCGTCACGAAGCGTCGACCTGGACGACGTACGAGCGATCTACTGGCGTCGCCCCGTGTGGCCGGGCTTCGAGAGTCTGTCGGACGTCGACGCCCGATTCGCCGCCGCACAGGTCCGCCACGGCCTCGGCGGCGCCCTTTACGCGTTACGCGGCTGCCGTTGGGTGAACCATCCACTCAGGAACGCCGCGGCCGACTACAAGCCGGCGCAACTCGAGGTCGCCTGCCGTCTTGGCTTTCGGGTGCCGCCGACGCTCGTGACCAACGACCTCGGTCAGGCGCGTCGGTTCATCCATGAACACGGACAGGTGGTCCACAAGACGCTGCGTTGGACCTCGTACGAGCGAGACGGCGTCGGCCTCACGTCCTGGGCGGAACCAGTCCGGGAGGAGGAACTGGACGACACGGTGAGCGTCACCCCGCACCTCTTCCAGGCCCGCGTCGACAAGGTCGCGGATCTGCGGGTGCTGATCGTCGGGCGCCGCGTCTTCGCCGTACGCATCACGTGCGACCTCCTGGACTGGCGCAAGGACTACAGCAGTCACACGTACGACGTGGTACACCTGCCGGACCGCTTGGCGGGAGCCCTGCGCACCTACCTGGACCACTACGGCCTCAGCTCCGGCTCCTTCGACCTCGCTGTGGACCGCGACGGTGAGCCCCACTGGCTGGAGCTGAACCCGAACGGTCAGTGGGGCTGGTTGGAGGAGAGGACCGGACTCGAGATGGCAGCCGCGTTCGCCGACCTGCTCGCCGAAGGAGGAGCCGATGCTGATGCCCGATAGCGCCCCACAGCGGCGTGCACTCGCCGACCGGCTGGAGGCGGCCGGCGCGCTGAAAGACCCAAGGCTGCGAGCGGCGGTGGAGTCCGTGCCGCGGGAACTGTTCCTCAACCCGGGCGTGTTCCTGCCTGCTGAAGGTGGCCGTTGGCGCCCGGTCACCGCTCTGGGAACAGCTCCGGAGGAGTGGCTGGACATCGCGTACAGCGACCGATCACTGGCCACGCAACTGGACGGCCACCGGACCGCGGATCAGGTGGCCGAGCTCGTCACGGGTACACCCACGTCCTCCTCCACCACACCGGTCACCGTGCTCGGCATGATCGAGGACCTCGACCTGACCGACGGACAGAAGGTTCTGGAGATCGGCACCGGAACCGGCTACTCCACCGCCCTGCTCTGTCACCGCCTCGGCGAGGACAACGTCACCACGATCGAGGTCGACCCGCAGGTCGCGGCCCGCGCGGACGCGGCCCTGGAGGAGATCGGCTTCTCCACCTGGACGGTGACGGGCGACGGCCTCCTGGGCCACCCGCTCCGCGCCCCGTACGACCGCGTCATCGCCACCTGCGCGGTACGCCGCATCCCGTACACCTGGGTCCGCCAGACCAAGCCGGGCGGCATCATCCTGGCCACCCTCGGCTCCTGGCCCTACGGCACCGGACTCGCCAAAGTCACCGTGAACGAGGACGGCACGGCCGAAGGCCGCATCATCGGCCGCTCCTCCTTCATGCAGGCCCGCTCACAAGCCGCGATTCCCGTGTCCGGCGACCTCACCGCCCGCACCGCCTAACTGACAGCACCCGGCATCCAACTCGTCCGAGCCATGGCCGTCGACGGCACCCAGCTTCTGTACCTGTTCGACATCGACCGTGAGTCCTTCGCCGCCTTCACCGAAGACGATGCCGGAGAGTGGGTCGTCCGACAGGGCGGGCCGGTCGCCCTGTGGGACACCGTCGAGCAGACGCTCACCGCTTGGCAGGAGGCAGAAGCGGACATCAGTGACGTACGGCTCCACATCACCGATCGGGCGCACGTGTATTGGATCGGCAGTCGGCAGATCACCACAGGCCACCGCTCCCACTGGATCGGGGAGAAGTCCGAGCTGCGGTGGGAACACCACCTCGCGTGAATGCGTGACCTTCGGCGTGGGGGACAGCAGTGACGGCTGCCCCCACGGGCCGGTCGGAGGTCAGCCGCCCAGTATGTGGGCGAAGAACCCCAGATCAGGGTCGTCCGGGGTGCCGACAAGCAGTGCCCGGTCGAGAAGGATGTTGTTGTGCTCGCAACTCGTCTCGGGGAGCATCGCGCAGACGTGGCAGGCGGCGAGATTCGTCCTGGCGGTACCCGACGCCTCGGCCTCCATGCAGAGTGGGTCGGCGGAGCACCATTCGGCGCGGCGTATCGCCGATCGCACCGTGCGGTCGAGAAGCTCCGGTTCGCCCTGCGCTACAAGACCGCCGAGGCTGCCCGCCGAGTCGCTCGTCGCCGTGTAGACGAGCACGCCGGCCATGTCGTCGGCCGCGTACAGCCGCTCCCGCAGGGACGCCGCCGGATAACCGGCTTCCAGACTCCACTCGTTGACGAGGACGTGGGCCAAGGTGTGCAGCAGTACCATGCGCGGTGTCGCCGGGGACAGCACGGCACGGCTCGGGTCGTCGGCGCGCTGCTCCAGCACCCGCTGGTGGGCCGTCCTGATGCGTTCGGCCCGGGCCGCCACCGCCGGTGCCTTCTCCCAGACGCTCAGTCGCTCCTCGTTCAGACGCAGGAAGACGCCCTCGCCGCGGACCTCCATGGCCGGCAGCCAGCGCAGGGACTTTTCGGACAGCGGCATCTCCTTGGCGTCGGTCGTCGACTCGGTGTCGACGAGCCGGGTGAACGCCTTCAGGGCCCGCACCTCACGAAGCTTCTTGACCAGCATCGGGCCGGTGACACCCAGCGGATCGAGCAGGCTCTGGTCACCGAGCGGCGACTCGCAGACGAATTCCTCCTCACGGGAGTGTTCGCTCTCGTCGTTGCCGGCGCGCAGGCGTTCGTACTCCTTGTTGCGCAGGGCGCGGTAGCGATGGTCAAAGGACGGGGCTGCGTCGCCCTCGGCCTCCTCCTCGCGTTCCGCGTCGAGCAGGGTCATGACTTCGTCGAGCGAGAGAGGCCACGGCTCGTCGAAGACAGCGTCGAGGTAGGTCTCGACCCGCACGGGGTCGTCGTACTTCCTGAGCTTCTCCCAGTGGCCTGCGAGCGGATCAGAGCGACCGCTGCTCCACGGCGGGATGGAGAGTGCCGACTTCAACACCGGCTGCCACACCGAGGAGGAACCGCGCTGCAGCGTGCGCAGGGGGCGTCCGCACCCCCCGGCCGGGACGGAAGAGCCGAGCCAGGGACGGGTGCCCCGGCAGGTGAGTCCGAGGTCCTTCAACGCGCTCCTGCGGAAGGAACCTTCCATCGAGACCTCGTGCACCTTCCCGCAGGTGCACGAGATGAGGATCGAACGCAGCGAGGAAGTGCGCCCCGACGTGCGCATCCTGAGCTTGCCCCCGCACTTCCCGGATGCCCCCGAACCACGGTCGGTCGAGCGGTGCACCCACTGCCAGTAGGGGAACTCGTCGAGGTGTCCTGCCTCGCAGGCGACGACGAAACGGGAGGGGACGAGGTCCACCTCGCACGTGCCGCAGACACTTCGGCCGGGTGGTGGAGCGAAGTCCCGGTGCCTCTGCAATTCGTTGCATTCTGGGCAGGAATGCATCAACGGAAAGCGGCGCACCCGCAGACCGTCCTTGCTGTCGTCGTCGGACGCCGGCGGCAGCCGGAAGTGATCGACTCCGAGCAGCCGCTCCAGACGCCGCTCGTGGATGCGCGGTGCCTCGCGGTCGCTCCAGCTCCGGTCGGCCTCGTCCAGGCCCGAGACGATGAAGGACTCGTGGTCGACGGCGACGAGCGAGCCGACACCGTATGTGGTGATCGCCTGGGCGCGCCGGACCGTGCCGCGTCGCGGCAGGTTGTGGGCGGGCGTGGAGCCGTTCGCTCCGGTTCGGCGGCGCCTCGCGGGCGGCGGGGTCATCGGGTTCCCTCCATGAACAGGGCGGACTCGGCGTCGACGTCGCGCAGGCTCCACAGCGTGGACCAGGCGTCCACGTCGGGCTCGTCGTCGTACGGCTTCAGGATCGCGGGCGCACGGCTGCCCTTCTGCGGTTCGAAGAGCAGCCGGTTGTGGATGTCGGCCATTTCGATCCACCACTCGACGAACTCCTCGAAGCCGTCTTCGACCGCGCGCAACTCCGTCTTGTCCACCCCGCGGACACGCTCCAGCAGCAACTTCTTGATACGCCCGCGCAGAACACCCTCGTAGGTCTCGACCCTGCCGGCAGCCTCGTTAGGGCGGGCCTCCGGGATTAGGATGCGGGCGAGGGCGACGATCACCGCGTGCAGGCCCCGTTCGCGGGCGCGGGCGGAGAACGGAGTCACAGACGTGGACTCGACCTCGCGGTAGAGAGCCGAGTGGTAGTGCTGGAAGTTCTCGTAGTGGGAACGGTCCCGCGCGCGGGCGGAGTTGAGCATGACCGCGACCAGGCCGGGACGGGCGCGCCCGACACGGCTCGTCGCCTGGATGTACTCCGCGGTCGTCTGCGGCTGGCCCATCACGGCCATCAGACCGAGCCGGTCCACGTCCACACCCACCGCGATCATGTTGGTGGCGAGCAGGACGTCCACAGTGTCCTCGTCGGGGAGTCGCTTCTCGATGCCCTTGAGCCGCGTGGGGATCTCGCTGGCGTCGATGCGGCTGGTCAGCTCAGAGTAGTTGGCGATCTGGCGCACCGCGACGCCCTCGCGCTCGGCGAGGACCTCCAGGTAGGCCACGACGTCGTCGTGGACCTGGAGTTCGGCCGCGGACAACAGCCGCAGACTGTTGAAGTAGCCGACGAGACTCCAGTACGCGTCGCGCACCTTGTCGTCGGTGTCGGCGTGCAGGGCCCGGTGCAACAGCGTGGCGTATGTACGGATGAGCAGCGTGGCCTGGCTCGTGCCGGGGGCCAGAAGACCGACGTAGCGGCGGCTGGCCTTCTCCTCGCGCGGGGTCTCCACGGCGAACCAGGAGTCACGCGCGTCCAGCCCGGCGGGCGGGAACTGTCGCACGTCACGGGCGAAGAGATGGCGGCCCTGGTCGGCCGCCCGCCGGATGGTCGCCGTCGAGGCGATCACCTTGGGGTGCTCTGCCAGTGCGTCCACGGCGGTCTCGTACAGGCCTGTGAGGGTGCCCAACGGGCCGGAGATCAGATGGAGCTCGTCCTGGACGATCAGCTCCGGAGGAGGGGTGCCGTCGTCCGGGTCGTCGCGGTTGAAGAGCGCGGAGGTCGACGGGCGCCACGGCATCGAGGCGAACTTGTCGACCGTGGCGATCACCAGCGTCGGGCGCGCGTCGTACACCGCCTGGTCGATCAGGTGGACGGGCAGGCCGTCGGCGAAGTCGCAGTCCCCGCCCGGGCAGCGGATGTACATCCGCTGGGCGATCTCGTCGACCTCGTAGTTCCGTGCGTCGAGGCGGGTCCCGCACCAAGGACAGGCATGCAACTGGACGGGGTTCTCGGTGGCGAGCCGCTTGTCGAGGTCGGCGCGCAGCTCGGCGAGCCTGGCATCGGCCTCCGCCAGCGTATTGGGCGTGGCCGAGCGGCCCACCCACATGCCGACGGAGAACTCCTCGGTGCCCAGCTCGGGCGTGCGACGCCGCATGTGCTCCATGGCACAGAGCAGGATCGCCGCTCGCTCGAACTGCTGCAGGGTGAGTAGCCGGAGCGTGTAGCGCATGAGGACGGTGACCCCGCCGCCGTTCCGCCCCTTGCGGATGCGGCGGAGGAAGGACGTCAGGGCGATCAGCCCGAGGTACGCCTCCGTCTTGCCACCACCGGTGGGGAACCACAGGAGGTCGGAGATCTTCCGGTCGTCGTGCTTCGGGTCGTCGATGCCGGCCAGGCAGAGCACCAGGAAGGCGATCTGGAAGGGCCGCCAACGGCCGGCTGTCGGATCGGGGCTGCCGACGCGTCCCCCCTTCACCCACGCGCTGCGTGCCCGCTGGTCGGCCATGGCGCGGTTGGCGAGCCGGAAAGCCTTCATCAGCTCGGGCTTCTTGCGCAGGAGCTCGATGCCCTCACGGATCCGGCCGAGCGCCTCGCCACAAGCCTTCACCTGCTCCCGCGCCGACTCCGCGTGCGGACCGCGCACCAGAGCGTCCGCCTCGACCGACTTCCGGTGGATCCAGTCCTCGTATCCCGTGGCGAGTGCCTCCAGCGCCGCCAGCACCTCGGCTTCGGGCTTCTCGGCCAGACCCAGCATCGACAGGGACGAGCTGTCGATCTCCGGGTTGGAGTCGGTCAGCAACACCTCCACGCTGGGCACGAACTCGGTGCGCACCTCGGGCACTGCGGCGTCGCGTGCTTCGGTCACCCCTATCGGCGAGGGCACCCAGTCCCACACGGCGGCGCAGCCGTGTCCGACGGCGAAGGTCGGGGCATGACGGTTCAGCAGCCGACTGGTGGCGATCTCGGGGTCGTCCGCGGCGGTGGGGGCGGGGCGCTCGACGATCGCGCTGGAGCCGTCGGCGGCCCGGACCGTCAGGCCGCACTGGAATAGAGCGAAGGCGTCCTGGAGGTCCCACTCACCCACCTTCTGCTTGTTGACCAGTGTCACCGTGATCGTGACCGTCCTGGTGTCGGGATCGGGACGGCGGACGACGACACGCAGTTGAACCCTGTCGTCGAGATCCTCCCGCATGTCGCCGACAGGGGTGGTCACGTCGATCGGGACGTCGGGGAGGTCGAGTTCCTTGCGGTGCCACCGTTCCCGCTGTTCGGCGGTGGTCCGGGCCTCGGCGCGGCGCGCCGGGATCGGATTTCCCTCGGCGTCGGTGGGCTCGTAGACCGCCGCCCGCGGGAAGACCACGATCGTGCTCGTTCCTGGCGCGACCGCGAACGTCAGCCCCATGGAGGAGGGCCGCCTGTCCCCCGAGACCCCGAAATCCTCGGTGCCGCCGGCCTCCTCCGCGTCCCCGCGGGTGGGCAGCGGAGCGGCGTCCAGGCCGTCCTGTTCGGCGGCGTCCTCGCCCTTCCGCTCCTTCGAGGCACGCGGGTACAGCACACCGGTGAGATAGCGGTCGATCGGCGCGTCCTGGGCGAGGACCTCGGCCCGTTCCTCCGGCGCCGCGCCTTCGGCGGGGCCGAAGAGTTCACGGCGGAGGCCCACGAGGAGTTCCTCGTCCCGCACCCGGTAGTGCTCGGAGTGCCGATCTGCCTCGTACGTCATGCGCTCTGCTCCTCGTCGTTTTCAGCGCGTCGAAACATGCCGATGCCGGTGATCCGGGGAACGATCCACACCCCTCGGTCACCGAGCCCGGCGTTTGTGCTGGCCGCGACGCCGCCCGCCGCGGTCTCCAGGGTGTCGATCCGCAGACCGTGGATCTCGTCGGGCCACCACGGGTCCCACGTCCGGTTGACCTTCTGGACCTGGAAGAGCTCCTCCCTGAAGTGCTCCGACGCTTCGCCGATCTCCCGCCCGTCGTGGACCAGGGCGTACGGCGGACTCTGGGACTCACCCATCGGCAGGTCGTGCTGCCTGCGCAGCACAACCTCGTCGCCGGGGCGGACCCGATCCAGGAGATATGCCTGGGCCGCCACGGCGTCCGACGCGTGGCCGGGCGGATCGCCCAGGCCGATGTCACCGGCCTCCGCGACGATCCCGTACCTGTCGTACGACCGCCATCCGCCGATGTACCGTCGGCCGTTCTTGCGGCCGCCCGCTCTCCGGAACAGGGGCAGCTCGGGAGGACTCATGCAGTAGAGATCCTGTCGGGCGCGCGTCATCGCCACGTACAACGCTCGGGCCTCGGCAGGCAGGTCCAGGTTGTCCTTGTACTGCTTCTGCAGCTCAGGGACGGCCGGTGGTGTCAGCACGATGACACGGTCGAACTCCAGGCCCTTGGCTCGGTGGACGGTGGAGACGACGATCCGCGCGGTCTCAGGGTCAGCCGCCTCGTCGGGGAACCGGCCGTCGCCGACCAGGCGGCGCAGCCGGTCCAGGTCGAGTGCGGTGCGGCCGGGTGATCGCGTGGCGCGACGCAGCACCGTCCACAGGGCCGCCGCGTTCGGTTCGTGAGGCAGCGGGATCTCCGCCAACAGGGAACGGAACCGGTCCTCGGTCAGTCCGGTGGCCTCTGTACGGCGCAGCAGCTCCGCCACCCAGTAGGGCACCGGCCGCTCCTCCAGGGGACGGCGCAGTCGGTGCTCGACGCCGTTCTCGTGGAGCAGACGGGAGACGACCAACGCCTGCCGGTTGTCGCGAGTGAGGATCGCGCAGGTGTCGGAGAGATTCCGCAGGCCCTGCAGGGCGTATTCGTCGGTGAGGTCGCCGTGCGCGTTCGCCGGATCGAGGAGCAGATCGCGCAGCTCCTCGTAGAGCGTGGCCGCCTCGTCCGCGTCCCGGACCTGCTGGAGCCGGGGGCCGTGCGCCAGCGCGACCCGCGCCTCCGGGGTGACGGCCCGGAAGTTCTCCGTGAGGTGCAGCTTCACGAGATCGTCGGGGAACGAATACCGCAGCCACTCGAAAAACCGGCCGGTCTCGGCATCCCGTTCTTCCAGATCCTCGATCTGGAAGCCGTAGACGGACTGGGCGGCGTCGCCCACCACGGTGAAGCCGCAGCTGTCCTGGTAGCGGTCGAGCAACGCCTCCACCAGTTCCCGCCGGTCGCCCAACAGGTCCTGTACCTCGTCGATCACCACATGGGCGGGCGGCACGGAGTCGCCGACCTCCAGCGCGCCCTTCTCGACCGCCTCGGCAGCGGCGCGGATCCGCTCGTCGAAAGAGACCCCACCCCACTCCCGATCCGGATACGCCTGCAGCAACACCCCGTACGCCCACGCGTCGAAGGTCTGGGCGCGCACCCGGCGGGCCCGCTCTCCGTGTCGCGAGATGCGCTCACGCAACTCACGGGCGGCGGCCCGAGAGAAGGTGAGCACCAGGATCTCCGATGCCTCCAGGGCCTCGTCCGGGTCCTCGTGACCGCACAGCGCGTCGAGCCGGCGCACCAGGGTGTGCGTCTTGCCCGCCCCGGCACCCGCGGTGACCAGGACGCGCGCGTCCCAGGGCTGCTCGACCACAGCTCGCTGCTCGGTCGTGAGCGGAGGGTTGTCGAGGTAGACGTCGGTCACTTGCGGCTCCAGAGGTGCTCGAACTGGGTGAACGCGAGCTGCGTGTCGAAGTTGGCGATGTTGTCACTGACGTTGAGGATCAGGCAGGTGTCCTTGCCGCCGTTCTTGGGCCCGCGCAGACCACGACCGATCATCTGCTGGTACACGTTGGTGCTGTAGACCGGCCGCGCCACGACCACCACGCGGGTGGCGGGTGCGTCGAATCCCTGGGTGAGCACACCGTAGTTGGTGAGCACTCGTATGCGTCCGTTTCGGAAGTTCTCAATGCGCGTGCGGCGGTCCTGCGCACTGGTCGTCGAGTCGACGGCCGCGGACGGGACACCCCGGTCGTTGAGCATCGCCGCCAGATACTTGGCGTGGTCCACGGAAGTCGCGAAGAGCAACGTCGGCCAGTCCTCGGGGAGATCGGCGACCGACTCGACGATGCGCAGGCTGCGCGCGTGGTCGTCGGCGAGTCGCTGCTCAGCGGCACGGGACAGCATCGCCATGCGCTCGGCGTGCGTCCTCTCGTCCCGGCTCAGCTCGATACGGCCGCCTTCGAGCGTGCGGTGCTCGACCTCGGCGAGCATGCCCCACTTCTGCAGGTCACGGTACGGGTCACCGGACGGGAAGACCCCTTCGTCGAGTCGCCTGTTGCCGAAGCGGTTGATCAACCGCCGGGTCTCGTCCTCGTTTGTGTTGCGGAAGGGGGTCGCGGTCAGACCGAGCAGATGCCGGCGAGTCTCGTACTGGGTGAGCCCCAGCAGGCCAAGGACCTCGGTGTACCGCTTGGAGATGGCGGTGTGTGCCTCGTCGACTATCACCAGGGCGGCCTCGCGCAGCCACGCGTACTGGTCGGCGCCCAGGCACTTCTCCAGTTTGGCGTCGGTTGCGACCACCAGGTGAGGGTGCTCGATGACGTTCCCGACCTCGTTGCTGCTCCACAGGCGGCTGATGGTCAGCGGCCGTTTCGCTCCGACTTTGCTCCAAACGAACTTCCAGCTCTGCACAGCTTGTTCGCACAGTTCCTCGGTCTGCGCGATCCACAGCAGCGGACCCTTGAGGTCGCCGACCCGCTTGACCCAGCGGATGACGGCCTCGGCGGTGACCCGCGTCTTGCCCGCGCCGGTCGGCAGCGACAGCATGCCGCGCTGCGGGGCCAGCCGGTCGAGCATGGCGGAGATGTTGCGGACCAGGTCCTCCTGATAGTCGTGCAGGCCGGGGAAGTCCCGCGGGCCCTCCACGGTCTCGAACGGGGGCGGTGACGGTGTCCGCGAACCGGCGAACGTGATCGGCAGCTTCAGATCCGAGACGAACGCGATGGCAGCCGGCGAACCTCCGTACGACATCGGAGCGTCGGGAAAGCGGGCCTGGACGTCACGGGCGTGCTCCTTGAGCACGCCGTCGCCGTGTGCGTTGAAGGCCATCTGGGCAATGCGATGAGGGGGCGGCTCCACACCGCCGGTCGCCTGGAGTTCGGCCTCCATCAATCCCTCGGGGAGGCCTGTCCTTAGCGCGTCAGCACCGATCAGCAGCTCAATCTTGGTCACGACGTCGCTCGCTTCGCGCACGGCCTTTCGTGCCGCCTTCAGTTCACCGTCGCGGACCATGCGCTCCTGGTGCTCCAGTACCGCACGGCAGCCGGCTGCGCCGAGGCCGAGACCCAGTTCGCGGTCGATCAGCCGCAGCATCGGCTCGGGTTCGAGCGGCACGCGGACCTTGACGGTGCTGTCCTGACGTACGGCGTCCAGGGGAGAGGTCTGGGTGCCGTGGGGGGTGCGGGTGACCTCCTCCAGCTCGATGCACCGCTGCACCGTGCTGTTCCGGTGGCCGCTGTTTAGACGCGGCCGCAGGGCGGGAAACAACTCGACCAGCGGCACCGGGTCGCCCTCGGGTACTTCGCGGGTCTCTCTGCTGATCACGTCGGAGTAGCGGAGCATGCCCCACTTCTGCACCATCAGCTCGGCGTCCGCGGAGGTCTGCACCAGCAGAGCCGGGAGCTGCTCGGCGCGTAGCGCCCGGTACTCGATGTCGCCGACGGCGAGGGTGATCTCGCCGTCGGGGCGGGTGCCCCAGGTGTCGCCGATCCGGCAGCGGGTCAGGGAGTCCTCGGGGAAGTCCGCCTCGAAGCGGGTCAGCATCACGTACGTGCTGCCGACGAACACGTCGTCCTCGCTGCGGGACACCTCGTCGAGGAGCGCCTCCCAGCGGTCGGCTGGAACCTCCTCGACCGTGCTGGGAAGTCGCAGCCTGCGGGCCTTCTCGGCGGAGATGTCGGCGACGGGCAGCACGTCGCGGTAGGCGGCGAGTTCGGGGCCGACGGCCTCGGTCAGCGGCTTGAGGCCCTGGGAGGTGGCGACCCTGCCGTACCTCCGCAGCACCCATCGGATCGGCGACACCACCGCTTGTCGGGTGTTTGTTTGGGCGCCGAATTGCCGTGTCCAGTTGGCGACCACGGCGTCGTCGGGCAGCGCCTTCAAGTAACGGGCGCGGGATTCCGGCGAGAGGCGACGGAAGAGGTGGAGCTGGCCGCCGATCGCGGCGCCCTCGACCTTCATCCGGGTCAGCGAGGGCCGGGGAGCGCTGCTGTCCAGGGCGCGCAGGTAGGAGGCATGGACGGCCGCCCGGTACTCCTCGAACCACTCCTCGCCCGCCTCCGGCTGCACTCCGCCGGCCGGTCGGTCCTTCAGGCCGACCAAGGAGAAGAAGTGCGTGTCGTCGGAGTGGAAGTGCATGTCGACGGCCACGGCGGGGTCCCGGTCGGTGTCGACCACGACGCCGGGCAGCATGCAGTCCCCGATCGGCCGGAACCGCTTGTCGGCGGTCCGGACGCGGAGGGTCGAGCACGGGGTGGACACCCGCTCCAGCACCTTGTGGCTCAGTCTCCGGACCCCGGCCCGGCGAAACAGTTCCCAGAACCGCAGCCAGTCCGAGTCGGTGTAGTGGTCGAAGCCCTGGTCGAGGACGCTGACGAACCGACCTTCCGCGTCGGCCTCGCGGATGCCGAGGACATCGAGGGCATGGCTCAGCGACGGGTCCCGGGCCAGCTCGGTGACCACGTACACCGTGGACTCGCGCAGTCCGTCCTGGCCCTCGGCCCGACGGAACACCTTGCCGTGCACTGGTGCGACGAGACCGTTCTCCTCGGTGAGTACGATCCGTGCCTTGCGCGCCTCCCCGGCGTGCGGGGACTCCTGCTCGATCAGGTCGGCCGCGATGCGGACGGCCACCGCCGACGCCTCCGGTGTGCCCTTCTCGACCAGGGCCTCCAGCCATTCCCGGACCTCGGCGCGCTCCTGCCCGGCCGCCTCAAGGATGTGCTCGACCTTTCCGGAGCGCAGGGCGTCGGCCTCGACGCTCGGGTGCAGCCAGTTCACGGGGCGTCCGGGGCACTCGTTCCACATCCGCAGCCAACCGGTCAGCTTCTTCGGATTCTTGTCGAGCCGCGGGTGGGCGCGGAGGGCCGAGGGGGCGCGCAGGACACCGTCCTGGTCCGGCAGTGAGGGACAGCGAGCGGCACGGGTCCAGATCTCCCTGGTCAGGAAGTCGTCGGCCCAGCTGATGGTCTCCTTGGTACGGCCTGGGAGCAGCGGCAGGTAGGCGGCAGGGTCCTCGGCCGGGGCGAGAGCGGGGAGCGAGTCGACGACCAACTGCGCCGCCCGGCGGATCATCTCCTGGTTGAACGGTGAGGAGTCGAGCAGGTTCTGTCGGTCCTCGTTGGTCTTCCAGGCGCCGTTGAGAATGCCGCTCAACGACATCTCGTACTTGGTCGGGAAGAAGGACCAGAACTTGCCGCGGCCGCGCGAGCGCGGACTCAGGTACAGGCCACTCTCGGGGTCCTTCTCCAGGGCGGGCACGCCCCACGACAGGTCGACTGCGATGCGGTCGTGCAGCTCGCCGGCGTCGGCGCGTGCCGCCGATCCGGGCTCGTGCGTCACGGTGAAGACACGCCACCGCTCGGTGTGAGGCGTCCGGCCGGTGCGCTCCTCGGCCACGGTGTGCAGGTCACCGGACCGACGGGTGGTCAGGGTCCGACGGACCATGGGGCGCGGCCGGCGGTCCTCCAGCACGACCTTGGCGACGTGCGGCGAGAAGAACTGGAAGCCGACCGGGAACTCCTCACGGGGTTCGCCGTGGTCCTTGCCCCGCCCGCCGTGCATGTCCCTGCCGAGCCGCTCGTCGGCCTTCGGCAACAGCGGAAGACGAACGACGGTGGTCGCCCACGCCAACAGCTCGTCGAGCACGGGGTCCACGGCGCGTTCCGCCTGCATGTCGAGCGGACGGGCCATCCGCAGGACGGGGGCATCGAACTCCGGACCATAGCGCGCCGTCACACCGGGCACGGACTTGATTTTCTCGTAGGACCAGGCCCGGTTGAATCCGAAGCTGCCGGTGCTGCTGAAGAATTCCGGGGTGTCGGTCACCACGAGAACGGACTTCACGCCCACACCGAAACGCCCGATCTGGCCACCGCGCTTCTTCGACATGCTCATTCTGAGAATGGTCTCCGCGCCTTCCGAGGTCACCGGGTTTCCCTCGTTCGCGCAGTACAAATGGCTTTCCGTCAGGACGACATGGATTCGTCCCCCGGGTTCGTCCGCGATTTCGTCGGCCGCGTTCTGGACGAGTTCGAAAAGCTGTCGATCGCCGTATCCGCCCTGCGTGATGCGGCGCTCTCCGTTGGCGTGCTCGGCCACGAGGCCGGGGTCCACGGCATAGGTCTGAAGGACGCGGGCGGACTGCTCGAGAACGGTTTCTATGACTGTGGCGGACGAGGACGGCAATGCTCTGCGCTCCCGAGTGTGGAAGAGGAGGAAAGTGGGCGACGGACGGGCCGGCAGCAGCTTGCGCGAAGCCGGCCCGTGGCGGTCGGGCATGTTCCGGGGTCGATCGAAAGCGCCCTCGGTACGAGTCGAAGACGCAGGTGTGCAGGGGCTTTCAGGGTCGGTGACGTACTACAAACCGTCGACTTGCGGGCCCTAGTCCGGCAGCAGCTGGACAACCTTGGCCAAGTCTGTGAACTCCTTGACGAAGTCGTCCTCGGACACGTCGTTCCGGTCAAGAACTTCGGCCACCTCGGCCTTGCTGGCCGCCTGGTGGATGTCCAACCACAAGGCGCTGCGCTCACGGTCCGAGAGCAGCAGGAAACCGCAAATGTCGTCGTCCAATTCTGAACCCCCCTGTCACGTTGTTTATGGTAATTCGTACAGGGGTGCAATGGGTCACGCCCCCGCGAAGACGGAATTGTTTAATCCGTGGGATTGTTCTGTTCCTCGATCACGCTACGGGGCGTAGACCCCGGGTTTCCAGCGGTTTGGAGAAAGCTTCTTGTTGCAGCTGGCGTGTGGGCGTGGATACAGCTGTACCCTCTGGCGTCATGAGGGTTTTGGGCGTACTTATCTCCCGCCGCCCGACACTCCGGATGCAGATTGTGCGAGCGGGATGGATTCCCCATCGATAATCACACTAGTGGCGCCAGGGGTGGCTGTGCAAGCCCAAGTCGGGTGCCAGAGAAGGGAGTTGTCTGCTCCTGCTCCTTGTGGGGCAAGGAGGGCTTCACTAAAGGTGCGAGCCGGGAAAATTCGGGCGCAGGTGTCAGTGCTCCTGGTGCAGCGACTCCGTTAACTGCCGGTTGACAGGGCTGGAGTTGTCAAATTAGCGTCACGGGGACGATCCGAGGAGGAGCAGGTGGCGCGTGGAGACAGGTGAGGACTTCGGGCCGTGGCTGGCCCGACAGCTCAAGCTCGCGGGGAAGACGCAGGCGGAACTGGCCGAGGAGCTCGGACTGACCCGAGCCGCCGTATCCGCGTGGATCACTGGGAGGTCGACCCCGCGGCCCACGGTGATGGTGGACATCGCGAAGGCGCTCGGCACGGATCTCGGCACGGTGCACACGCGCACCACCGATACCCAGGCTGGCCTCCCAGTGACGTGGTACCACCGTCCCGGCTACCCCGACGGCGGCCGCGAACTGGGCAATGCCGCCGCCTTCGCCTTCGACGCGGACGTACAGGTGCTCGCCCGCGAGACGTGTCAGAACAGCCTTGACGAGCGGTTGGCGGAGAACGGCCGTCCCGTCCGAGTGCGGTACACCCTGCACGAGTTGACGGGTGAACACCTTGACGCGTTCCGTGACGCAATCCTCTGGAACGACCTCTTCCCGCACTACTCGGCCGTCTCGGAAGCCGCCGGCAACCAGAAGGTCGGGCGGGTTGTGGACGCCGGTGTGCGCGACATGTACGAGAAGGGCCGTCTGGTCCTCCTGCGTGTCGACGACTACAACGCCTCGGGCCTCACCGGCGACGACTACGCGGACGGCAAGTTCGCCGCCGTGGTCCGGCGTCAACTGGAGAGCCTGAAGTCCGGTCGTTCGGCGGGGGGTTCGTACGGCCTCGGCAAGGCGACGCTGTGGGCCACCAGCGCTCTCGGCCTCGTGCTCATCAACTCCACTCTCTCTGTTTCTCATGAGGGACGCGCCGAACGACGGGTGATCGGCCGCCTCGAACTTCCGTGGCGGGAAGTCGACGGTCGCCAATACGCAGGCCCTGCCTGGTTCGGGCGCCCCGATCCCGACTCGCCGGGCGTCGAGGTCGCCCGCTCCTGGTGGGCGGACGAGGAGACCGTGGCTCGCCTGCACCTGAGCCGTGACAGCGACGAACCCGGTACGTCCTTCCTCATCGTCGGCGCGCACGACGTGGCCAGCCTGGAGGCAGATGCCTCCGACCTCGACGACGAAGTCGTCGAGGAGGAGGGCGACGAGGACACCCGGGACATCCGCAGGATGCACAAGCGGCTCGTCCAGGCGCTGGGGCGGGACTTCTGGGCCGCCATGACCGGTGGGGGCGGCCGACTGCCCCTTCTGGAGGTGTCCGTCCGCGCTCTGCGCAACGACGGAGAGGTAGTGGTGGAGGAGACGAAGGTTGATCCCTCCGTGGAACAGCCCTCCAGGACCCGTGCGCTGCGGGCCTACTACGAGGGCGCCACGGTGGATCGGCTCACCGAGGCCGGGCAGGTGGCGGTTCGGAACGTTCCCCTGAAGCTGCCGCTGTCAGGGGGTGCTGTCGGCGGCACGCTGGGGGTCCACCAAGCGGTGCTGCTGGTCACGGAGGCGGCCAGCGACAACGACAGGCCGATCAATCAGGTGCATTCGCTGCGTGGCAACCGCATGACCGTCAAGAAGGCCACGGTACCGAGGCTGCCGATCGGGACCAACCCGTTCCAGGCCGTTCTCCTGGCAGGTGAGGCCGCAGGGGAAACCGCCCCCTTCGCCTTGGAGGCTGAGGAGTTCCTACGTGCGGCGGAGCCGCCCGAGCACGACCGCTGGGGCCAGACGGAGGAGTTGACGCTGCGCTGGTCGCCCGCCGCGTACCGACGGATCGAAGGGCTGACCAAGGAGGTCAACAACGCGGTCCGGGAACTCGTCGCGCGCCCGAAGCGCAGCAGCCGCGAAGGCGGCGAGGCCCTGCGCAAGGCGTTGACCGTGAAGAACCGGCCCAGGGCGAGGGCGCCCATCGGACCCGTGATCCCGGTGCTGAACGGGCTTGAGGCGACGATCGGCGAGGCGGGGGAATGGCGGATCACCGCCGAGGTCGGCATCCCGCGTGGCGACGAGATCGTCCCCATGGTGCCCGTCGCCCTTTTGGACGTCCGCTCCGGCGGCCGCCCGAAGTTGGACTGGGCGGAACTCGAGGCCGTCGAGGGCTGCGAGGTGGAGGACGGCATCCTCCGGTTCCCTCCCGGTGTCCGCCGCGCGATGTTTCGGGGAGCGACCGACGTCACCAGCCACCCGGTCAGGACCGCGCTGACCCGCCTGGTGCTCGAACTGCGTGCCGGCAAGGGGGAGTGACGCGTGAAGATCTACCCTTACAAGCGACTCAACCGTCCGATCACGCTCCGGGTGACGTCCGTCTCCCTCAAGCTTCCGGACGGCACCCGAGACCAGCTGGACACCAGTGCCTACTCGACTCAGCAACAGGCCGTCGCGCTCGGCATTGCGGGACACGACGACTGGGTGAGCGCCGCCGTCGGCCTCTCGGCGACTTTGCCTCCCGGGGCAGATACGCCGGATGCGGCCTGGTCCGACCTGTGCGTCCTCGCCGTGCTCACGGACGGCGAGACGAACATCCGCACTTCCACGACCCTCACACGTGACGCGGAGGACAGCCGTGACTGGTCGGGCGCCCTCGAGGTGCTCCGCGACGATCACCTGGGGCGGGCCTCCCTCGCCGTCCATGCCGTCGGCACCGTCGACGGAGTGGCGGGACGCTCGATCGCCGAGACCGACCGGAGTTGGATCGTCGACACGGTCTCCGACGAGCCGGTCAGCGGCCTCCAGCTGGAGGTCCGCAAAGCATCGTTCACCAAGAGCTCCAGGGAATGGCTGCGGGCCTACGCCGACGCGCCATGGATCGTGGACACCTCGGCCAGAGTGCCCACCGTCTTCGTGAACACCGATGTCGAGGGGATCGTCGGGCTGCTGGACAGCAGCGGCTCCGGCGTAGAGAGCAAGGTCCGGGACCTTCTCGTGGCCCAGATGGCCACGGACGTGTGGACCGCTGTGTTCCACGGGGCCATCGGCGACCTGGAGGTCGAACCCGGTGGCAACCCGGTCTTCCCCACCGACTGGCAGGGCGAGGTGCTGCGGGAAATGCTTCCGGATATTGTCCCCGGCGTGCATGTCGAGGAGGCTCTGCGGCAGGTGCACCGCCGGCGGACCGGCGACTCGGGATGGGCCGAGCTTCAGACACGTATCCACTACGCGGCGATCCGACGCGCCGAGGCCTCCAGGGCGCTGGGCTATGCCATCCGCAGTCTCGAACAAGCGAACCGGGAGAGCGAGAAGTGATCACCCAGCCCGACCACGTACCGGAGCGCCTGGCGCTGCTCCCCGCATCGGCCGCCGACAGATTCCTCACCGAGCAACTGCTGAAGGCCGAGCAGGTCCACGGGGGCATCGACCTCGCCAAGGTCGTCGAACCGCTTCCGGAGGACGATGCCAGGTGGGCGGTCGACCCGATCCGCAGCCTGGTGGAAGACGCCATGTTCGAGTTCCGCGACGATCGCACCCGCGCCGACGCCTGGCTCGCGCCGAGGCTCCATGCCACGCTGCGACTCATGCGGCGGGAGGCGGCGGACAAGCGCCTGTGGACACACCTGGCGCTGGCGGTCGCCCCCGACTATGTGGCCTGGCGACACCTTTCGGAGCCGACCACCAAGAATCCCGAGCGGCGCATCGCCCCGGAGCGCTTCCGAGGCCCCGCGGACCGTCAGTGCTTCTCCCGCCTGTGGTGGGCCGCCGAACTTTTTCGGAATGGGGCGGACTACGAGCCGGTCGAGGTGGCCTGCGGCAAGCAGGACGTCATTCACACCCTGCTCAGGCAAGGTCTGCTCGATCACCGACCCACCGCCCAAGCCCTGGTCCGACTCCTGAAAGGCGGAAAGATCACCGGCGGGCGGGAGTTCAACGGCTTGGGCGTGGCCATCAACGCGGCCGGCGCGACCTTGGTCTACGACGTCCTTGCACCGGACGTGCCCAAGGACCCGACCCGTCTGCGGGACTGGATCGCGGAGGCGGAGATGGCACCCCCGGTCTCCCGCCACGTCCTCCCGGAAGGACCGGACGAGGATCCGGTCCCTGAGGAGTCCGTGGCCGCGCTCACCGACTACTTCTTGGAACTGTTCGAGACCGCGCCGGTCAGAGGCAGGTAGAGCGAGGTCTGAACCTGCGCGCGCTGTGGCTACCCTGCCGCCGCCTTCTTCTTGCGCGGGGCGGAGCGCGGCGGCGCCTGGTCCTCGGGGCGCGGGCAGCTGGCGGTGCAGTCGTCCGCCGACCCGCAACCATGGCTACGCAGCTTGGCCCGCTGCTCCTCAGTGGCCGGCACCCACGGCTTCCGCAGGGCCTCCGGGCCCGGCGCGGGAAGACCGAGAGCGGCGCCCAGGAGGTGCGCACCGAACAGGGGCGGTACAGCGTTGCCCACCTGCTGTGCCTGAGCCGTGCCGGACCAGGGGTAGTCGGGCGGGAAGCTCTGCAGCATCCCCGCCTCGTTCATGCTGAAGCGCGGGCCCTCGTAGACGATGTTCTCGTCGAGGTGCTCGAAGACCACGAAGCGGGAGATGCGCCCGGTGACGGTGGCGGCGGGCTGCTGGTCGGTCCGCACACCGCGACGCCCGGGGTTTCCGGAGCTGCCGTAGTTGGAGCGCACCAGAAAGGGTTTCTCGCGGCCGGGCAGAGCCTTGCCCATCGACACCCACGGCTTCGGTGCGTCGTCTTCTCCCCGGCGCGGCGCCGGCACCGGGGCGATCTCCTCGTCGAGGGCAGGCTGATGCGTCTGGGCGGTGGCCCCGCCGCTCCTGCGGTTCCACTCCTTCGCCTCATAGGCGAGGTGGGTCGGCTTGGGAAGGAAGGGCTCACCGAGCTCCTCGCGGCGAGCGATCAGCACGGCTCGCGATCGCGTCTGCGGAACCCCGTACGTCTCGGTGTCGAGGACGTCGACCTTGACCTTGTACTTGGTGCCGTCGGGCAGCCCGATGTTCTCCAGCACCAGGGCGTAGTGGTCCCAGAGGGCCTCGACCGCGGGGACCTGCTCCAGGACGATGACGTCGTACGGGCGGTTGCCGCGGTTCGGGCTCCTGGTCGCCTGGATCGCGTACCTGAGCGGTTCGAGGACCAACGCCGTGCGCGGATCGGTGAGCTTCTGCAGCTCCTTGTCGATGTTCTCGTCGGGGTCGCCCGCCATGAGCCGTTCGATGTAGCCCTTGACCTGGTCCAGGGCCTTGCGGCCGACGCCGCTCCCGGCGACTGAGTACGTCTGGCACGGTGGTCCACCGGCGAGCACGTTGATCTCCGGGGGCAGCGCTTCGAAGGCCTCCCTGCGGATCGCGCTCACGTCGGCGTGAAGGGTGTCCAGACCGGCCGCATAACGCGTGAGACAGGCACTCCTGTCCCATTCGATACCGAGGCTCGGTACACCGAGCACGTGTGCGGCCACGTCCAGCCCGCCGGGCCCTGCGAAGAGATCCAGGACAAAGGGCCTGTCGAGGATGCGCTGATGGTGCGGCGTGCTGGTCATGTGGCGGAAGTCTAGCCGGCGGCGGGCACTACCCGGGCGCCGTCCAGCGCTTCGGCCACCGCCCGCCCAAGCGCCTCCCCGACCGGCGGCGGTGTCGCATGTCCCACCTGACGGTACCGTGCGGTCTTGAGCCCGGCGATCTCCCATGCCCCGGGGAAGCTCTGCAGCAACGCCGCTTGCTCGACTGTGATTTTCACCATTCCGCCCCTGCCGAGCTCGGGGTCCCACACGAACTCCGGGCCGGGAACCTCGTTGCCCACGGTGTGCGCGTCGACGCCCATGGTGGCCCACTTCCGCTTGGCCCCGGTCGGGCCCAGGTCGGCGCCGCCTCTGTTCTTCGAGCCACCGACCAGTGTGGGAGCCGGCTGATCGGCCTGGGCGGCCCAGCGGGCGGCGTCCGGCCAGCCGCGCGACGCCATGCTCGCGACCAGCGCGTCACCGACCGTCCTCGGCTCGCGGGTCGTGGGTGCCGGCGGCCGGAATGCCTCGGCTCGATTTCGTTCGACGGCCACCAGCACACCCTGCTTGCGGTTCTGAGGTACGCCGAAATCGACGGCGTTGACGACGAACCAACTGAACTCGTAACCCAGGTGAGTCAGTTCGGCGTGGGCGAAATCACGGAACGGCTGGTACTCGTCCGCGTGAGCGAGCCCGGGAACGTTTTCGATGAGCACTGCCCGGGGCCGGATCGCGTGGACGAGGTAGACGGTGGCCTCCAGCAGCCGCTCCTCCACACGCGAATCCGTCCGTCCGACGGTCGCGCTCGACTTGACCCGAGGCAGCCCCGCGGCCAACAGATCCACGTCGTAGCTCTCGGGGTGTTCGCTCGGATCGAAGTCGAGAAGATCCGCCTGGAGCACCTTCCATTGCGGACGGTTCTTGCGGAGGGTCCGGCAGGCGGCGTCGTCCTCGTCGAGCAGCAGACGCGGCTCGAAGCCCGCCCGCTCCAACCCCAGGGCGAGCCCACCCGCTCCCGAGCACACGTCGACAAAGGTCAGCCCGCTCAACGATTCCTCCCCCGTGTCTGTTCGCTTCTGCGCCGTGCGACCGCGGCGGCGACGCGCAGAGCGACATCCTCCGGTGCCTCATGCTCCCAGAAGCGCAGCACTTCCCAGCCGGCGGACCTGAGGTGCTCGGTCGTCTCCGCGTCGCGGGCCATGTTGCGGTCCAGCTTCTGCCGCCACCACTCGGCGTTCGACCTCGGCTGCGTGGCGTGCTCGGGGCATCCGTGCCAGAAGCAGCCGTCGATCAGGACGGCCACCTTGACGGAGGTGAAAGCCACGTCAATCCGGCGGCGGGCCATGCCCGGCACCGGGTACTCCACGCGGTAGCGCAGCCCGGCCGCGTGGAGCAGACGACGAACGGCCAGCTCGCAGGCCGTGTCCTTGCTGGCTTGCCTGCTCATGCGTGCCGAGACGGCGGGCGACAATGGCTTCATACTGCTCAAGGCGCCTGGTGCCTCACGATTCTGGCTCGGTTCGATTGGTCGCCGAATCAGCGATGCCCCGATCGAGCCGCTGGGCTCCACTGTGTCGCCAATTCCAACATGGGCACGATCCATGCCGTAGTGGAGTGTGTTCTGCAGGACGGTTCTCAGGCCTCGGCACCGTGACACTCCCCATAAACCCGCCCCACCCCACACCAACACTCAGCCCCCCGCTGCGGCGGCCAGGCAACCGCCCGCCCCCTGGCCGCCAGCGTCGTCGCGTACTGGGGCAGCAGTGTCGGGTCCGACGGGGACGAGCCCTCCGATGCGGCGAAGGCCTCGTAGGACGGGACCGTGCCGGTGACGATGCCCAGGTTGGGGGTGCCGGAGAGGGCGAGTTCGCGTAGGGCGGACTCTATGGTCGCCAGGTGTTCGTCGTAGGAGGGGTACTCGGCGGACAGGGTCGGGTAGTCGGCCACCAGTTCCGCCAGTTCGTTCGCCGGCCAGTGGAGGATCGCGACCGGGAACGGGCGGGAGAGGGCCTCGCGGTAGGCACCGAGTTCTGCTTGGAGGCGGGAGATCTCCGCCTGGAGTTCCGCGGGGTTCTCCGAGCCGAGGGACCAGACGCGCTTGGGGTCGTGGAGTTCGTCGAGGGAGACGGGGAGGGAGTGGAGGGTGTCCGCGAGGGTGTCCCAGTCGTCGTGGGGGAGGCCCTGCATGCGGCGGACGCGGTGGCGGGTGAAGAGGAGGGGGTGGGTGGAGTACGGGGGTTCCGTGCCGGGCGGCAGCAGCAGGGTCGCCGCCTCCGTCAGGGCTTCCTGCGCCGCTTCCAGCTCGTCGTGGGACTCCAGGGCCTCCGCGACGATCACCCAGGGGGCCGGGTCGCGCGGCGCGGCCACCCTGATTCCCTCGATGATCGCGCGGGCCTCCGCCTCGTGGCCGTACTCCCAGAGGTTCGCGGCCTTCAGGGCCCGGACCAGGTGGGGGTGCTCCAGGGCGGCCGGGGCCGAGAGCAGGCGGTCGTAGAGCGCGGAGGCCGTGGGGCGGTCGCCGGCCAGTTCGCGGTGGGCCGCGGCGCGCAGGAGAAGGGCTTCGGCGTCCTCGGGATACAGGCCTGCGGTTCGCTCCAGGCGGGCCGCTTCGGCGTGGTGGTCGACGTTTTCGGCGGGCGTGTCGGGGCGCATGGGTGACACCGTACTGCCCGGAACCGACAAGGGTGAGATATCTGCAGGTCGAGGCTGCGCCGACGGATTCAGGGCAGGGCTGTCCGCGCTGTCCCGTCTCGGATGGATCTGGCCCCGGCCTGGTCCAGTTCCGGTTCCAATACACGAGGTCGGCCTCCTCCGTTTCCTCGGTCCGCTCGCGGATCAGTGGGCAGCGCCGGACTTCGGCTCGACTGTCGGCGGATCGTGGAGCGCCATAGACTCGGGGAGGCGGTTCGGGACGCGGGGCTGAGTGTTCCTGCTCCGGGCCGGGGAACGGGGGGACGGCCACCCCAGGAGGACGCGATGTTGCGGCACACCAGACTGGCCGCCGAATCGTCGGACTACCTCGACGCCCGCGAGCAGCTGCGCCTGGCGGAGATCGAGCTCATGCGCCACCGCGAGAAGGTCGCGGCCCAGCGGCGGGCGCTCCCCCCGGGGCCACCTGTCGACGACTACGTCTTCATCGAGGGGCCAGCCGACCTGGACGCCGGCGACACACCGGTCCGCGAGGTCGCTCTGAGCGAGTTGTTCACCGCCACGGACCGTCCGCTGATCGTCTACCACTTCATGTACGGCAAGCGGCAGACCGACCCCTGCCCGATGTGCACCCTCTGGATCGACGGCTTCAACGGGGTCGCCCACCACGTCGCCCGCAACGCCGACTTCGTCATCGCCGCGGCAGCCGACCTGCCCACCCTCCGGCAGCACGGCCGCAACCGGGGCTGGCACCGGCTACGGCTCCTGAGCTGCGGCGACAGTACGTTCAAGTACGACCTGGGCAGCGAGGACGAGGACGGCGAACAGGACTCCACCGTCTCCGTCTTCACGCGCGACGGCGACGGCACGGTCCGCCATTCCTATTCCGCCCATCCGCGCATGGCGGACGACATCGGCGAGCGCGGTATCGACCTCCTGGCCCCCGTCTGGCACCTCCTCGACCTGACCCCGCAGGGCCGCGGCGACTGGTACCCGAGCCTCGGGTACTGACCAGCGACGACCGGACCGGTGGGGCCGCCGGCGCCAAGCGTCCGCACGAGCCGGAACCTTCTGATCGTCTCGGACGTCCTCATCTACGTACCGGTCCTCATCTACGTACCGGTCCGCGCGACGTCGAAAGGAGGAGCCGCCCATGTTCCAGGCCCGGACGAATCTGCGTCCCGTCGCCGTGCTGCTCTTCCTCTTCCTCGAAGTGGTGCTGCTCGACGCGGGCAGCCTCTCGGCGACCGTCGCGCTCGCCGCGACCGCCGCTGCCGGGTCCGCGCTGGCCGTCTGTTCGCTGATCGCCGCCCGCAGCGCGCCCGCCGTGCCGCCTACCCGGGTGCGGACCGCGATACGGGACCGGGACAGACGTACGGCGTTCCTGCCGCAACGTGATCCCGACGCCCGGGGGCGTAGGCGTCCCCGAGCGCCCGGGTGTGCCCTCCCGGCGACCTTCGCGTAGGGCAGCGGGCAGCGTAGGGCAGGCAGCACAGCACTCGTACCACCCTCCTGACCCCTGCGTGTGGGTCGTCATGCCGCTGTATTCCGCCCCGGCACGACGAGACCCCCGGAGGGCTCACCCACCCATGTCCGTTTTCGCCAACCTGGTCGAGCGGCTCGCCGACCTGCTTCAGCCGCTGTTCCACGGCTCCGCGGCAGCCGCCGCGATCGTCCTGTTCACCGCGTTCGTACGGCTGCTGGTGCATCCGCTGTCGCGGGCCGCCGCGCGTGGGCAGAAGGCCCGGACCCGGCTCCAGCCGCAGATCGCCGAGCTGCGGAAGCGGTACCGCAAGGACCCTGAGCGGCTGCAGCGGGCCGTGCTGGAGCTGCACCAGAAGGAGAAGGTGTCTCCGCTGGCCGGGTGTCTGCCCGGGCTGCTGCAGCTGCCTGCCTTCTTCCTGCTCTACCACCTCTTCTCCAGTTCGGAGATCGGCGGCGGCCCCAATGGGCTGCTGTCGCACCAGCTGCTGGCCGCGCCGCTCGGGGGCCGGTGGTTCGACGCCCTCGAGACCGGCGGCGTCTTCGGTGACGCGGGGCTCGTGTACGCCGGGCTGTTTCTCCTGGTCACCGCCGTCGCCGCGTTCAACTACCGACGTACGAAGATCATGATGGCCGCCAATCCCATGGCGCCGGTGGCCGCGGGCGACGGGCAGCAGGTGCCCGGGATCGGGGCGGTCACCAAGGTCATGCCGTTCATGTCGTTCTTCACGATCGTCACCGTGGCCGTCGTGCCGCTCGCCGCCGCGCTGTACGTCGTCACCAGCACGACCTGGAGTGCCGTCGAGCGAGCCGTGCTCTACCGCTGACGCCGAGGCGTGCGCCGGTCCAGTACGTGAACGGGGTATTGCGGACTGGACCTGCACCTTGGAGGATCGGCCAAGTCCTCCGATGGCTGCGAGCCGCCGCACCCGGTCGTCGTCTCGGCGGGCTGCCGCGATCGAGGGAGATTGTGATCATGAAGCTGCTGCGAGTCGGTACGGCCGGGGCAGAGCGGCCCGCGCTGCTCGACGCCGAGGGCACCCTGCGGGACCTGTCGGGTGTCGTGCCGGACATCGACGGCGCCCTGCTCGCCGACGACGCGGCGATGGGCCGTGTACGGGCCGCCGCCGACGCGGGGAACCTGCCGGTGCTGGACGCGGCCGGGGTGCGGATCGGGGCGCCGGTCGGCGGGATCGGCAAGGTCGTGTGCATCGGCCTGAACTACCACGACCACGCCCGCGAGACCGGAGCCGAGCCGCCGGCCGAGCCGGTCGTCTTCCTGAAGGCCGCGGACACCGTGGTCGGCCCGAACGACACCGTGCTGGTGCCGCGCGGCTCGACGCGGACCGACTGGGAGGTCGAGCTGGCGGTCGTCGTCGGACGTACGGCGCGGTACCTGGACTCCGCGGAGGACGGGCTCGCGCATGTCGCGGGCTACGCGGTGGCGCACGACGTGTCCGAGCGGGAGTACCAGATGGACCGCGGCGGGACCTGGGACAAGGGGAAGAACTGCGAGACGTTCAACCCGCTCGGGCCCTGGCTGGTGACGGCCGACGAGGTGCCCGACCCGCAGAAGCTCGGGCTGAAACTGTGGGTCAACGGGGAGCTGAAGCAGGACGGGACGACCGCCGAGCAGATCTTCTCCGTGGGTGAGGTCGTGCGCTACCTGTCGCACTTCATGACCCTCTACCCCGGTGACGTCATCAACACCGGCACGCCCGCCGGAGTGGCCTTCGGGCAGCCCGAGCCCAAGCCCTATCTCCGGCCCGGTGACGTGGTCGAGCTGGAGGTCGAGGGGCTTGGGCGGCAGCGGCAGGAGCTGAAGGGGGCGTAGAGGGCGTAGGGGCTTCACGCCAGCAGGGACGCCAGCTTCCTCCACTCCTCCCTCGGGAGGGTTTCCCTGTCCGCGCCGTCGATCACCTGGAGCGCCACGTGGTCCGCGCCCGCTTCGACGAACGCGTCGATCCGGGCGCGGACGTCCTTCTCCTCGCCCCATGCGAACAGCGCGTCGATCAGCCGGTCGCTGCCGCCGTCCGCCAGGTCGTCCTCCGTGAAGCCGAGGCGGAGGAAGCTGTTGGTGTAGTTGGAGAGAGTGAGGTAGTAGCCGAGGGCTTCCCGGGCCAGGGTGCGGGCCCGCTCGGGGTCCGGCTCCAGGACGACCGCCAGCTCCGGTGCCAGCAGCGGCCCCTCGCCCAGGACCTCCCGCGCCCGCGCCGTGTGCTCCGGCGTCACCAGGTACGGGATCGCCCCCGCCGCCCGGTCGCGGGACAGCTCCAGGGTCTTCGGGCCGAGGGCCGCCAGGACCCGGCGCTCCGCCGGTACGCCCGCCTCGTCGAGCCCGTCCAGGTAGGCGACCAGCGACGAGTACGGCCGCCGGTACTGTTCCGTCCGCTGGGCGTGGCTCACTCCGAGCCCCAGGACGAAGCGGCCGGGGTGGGCGGCCTCCAGCTCGGCGAAGGAGGCGGCGCTGTCGGCGGCCTCGTACTGCCAGATGCTCTGGATGCTGGTGCCGAAGGTGAGCGTCGAGGTGGCAGCGAGCAGCGGCGCGGCGTTGCGGGCGGCACTGTTGCCGCCCAGCCAGACCGCGCCGTAGCCCAGCTCCTCCAGCTCGGCGGCGGCCTCGGCGAGTTCACCGGAGCGGGCCGGGTCCTCGGAGCGCAGGCCGACGCTCCAGACGCCGTACCGGCCGATCTGCTCCTTGAGAGGCTTCAGGGGCGTGCTCATGTGGATGGTCCCTCCGGCGTGCTGTGTCCTGTTACGGCTGTGCAACCGGAGGGGCCTGTCAGGTAATTCCCGGCCTGGGAAAAGCTCTTGAGGGTTCCTCAGATCTTCAGGAACTCCTCCAGCGCCTCCACCACCAGCCGGTGGTCCTGCAGCTGCGGCAGCCCGGACACCGTCACCGCGCCGATCACGCCGACGCCCTCGACGTTGATCGGGAAGGAGCCGCCGTGCGCGGCGTACTCGTCCGGGTCGAGCCGGGAGGACTCCTCGAACGTGGTGCCCTTGGCGCGGAAGCGGGCGCCGACCAGGTAGGACGCCGAGCCGTAGCGCTCCACCACCCGGCGCTTGCGGGCGATCCAGGCGTCGTTGTCGGGGGTGGAGCCGGCGAGCGCGGCGTGGAAGAGCTGCTGGCCCGCGCGGTGGATGTCGACGGCGATCGGGGCCTGGCGTTCCCGGGCCATCCGGACCAGGAGGGAGCCCAGCTCCCAGGCGTCGTCGTGGGTGAACTGGCGGAAGACCAGGCGGCGTTCCTGCGCCTCCAGTTCCTCGATGCTCGGGGTCAGCTCGGGGGCGATCTTCGGGGTCATCGCGGGCGTGCTGTGCGTGGTGTGCTTCTGCGGGTGCGTCACAGGGTCACCGTCACTCCGTCTCGGGTCGAACGGCGGGCCGCTTCCAGTACGTCGAGGGCGGCGGCCGCCTCCAGCGCGGTCACCGGGTTGGGGCCACCCCCCAGCAGGGCACGGGCGACGGCCGCGTAGTAGGCGGGGTAGTCGCCCGGCAGGGTGGGCTCGGGGCGGCCGCCGCCGGTCAGCGGGGACTCGCCGGAGCCGACGCGGCCCCACAGCGACTCGGGTTCCGTGCCCCAGCCGGCGCCGGGGCGCCGCCCCTCGCGCAGGGCCGCCTCCTGCGGGTCCAGGCCGTACTTCACATAGCCCGCCTGCGAGCCCAGGACGCGGAAGCGCGGGCCGAGTTGGGCGGTCGTCGCCGAGACGTACAGGTGGGAGCGCACACCGCTCGCGTGGGTGAGCGCGATGAAGGTGTCGTCGTCGGTCTCCGCGCCGGCGCGGCGGACGTCCGACTCGGCGTACACCTGGGTGGCGGGGCCGAACAGGGCCAGCGCCTGGTCGACGACGTGGCTGCCGAGGTCGTACAGCAGACCCCCGATCTCCGCGGGGTCGCCGGACTCCCGCCAGCCGCCCTTGAGCTGCGGGCGCCACCGCTCGAAACGGGACTCGAAGCGCCATACGTCGCCCAGTTCGCCGGCGTCGAGCAGCTTGCGGAGGGTCAGGAAGTCGTTGTCCCAGCGGCGGTTCTGGAAGACGGACAGCAGCAGACCGCGTTCGTCGGCGAGTGCGGCCAGTTCGCGGGCCTCGGCGGCGGTGCCCGCGACCGGCTTGTCGACGACGACCGGCAGACCGGCCTTCAGCGCGGTCGTCGCGAGCGGGACGTGCGTCTTGTTCGGGGACGCGATGACGATCAGGTCGAGCTCGTCGGCGCGCTCGAACAGTTCGTCCGGGGTGGCGGCGATCCGGACGCCCGGGTGTTCGGCGCGGGCCTGGTCCTGCCGCTCCGGGTTGGAGGTGACCACCGTGTCGAGGGCGAGGCCCTCGGTGGTGGAGATCAGCGGGGCGTGGAAGACGGAACCCGCGAGGCCGTAGCCGATGAGGCCCACGCGGAGAGGGGTGCCAGAGGTGCCTGTCGTCATGGCTCCACTTTCGCAACGCTGTTGCCAAAGTGCAAGCGGTGGGGAGAATGGGTGGGGTGAACAGGACGAACGCAGCGACGGAGGGCGCGGGCGCAAACCTGCTGGCGCTGCGCAGCCACAACACCGCCCTCGTGCTGGACCTGCTGCGCACGGCCGGCGAGGAGGGCATCAGCCGGCTGGAGCTGGCCGAGCGCACCGGGCTCACCCCGCAGGCCGTCAGCAAGATCACCGCCCGGCTGCGCGCCGACGGGCTGGCCGCGGAGGCCGGCCGCCGCGCCTCCACCGGCGGCAAGCCGCGCACCGTACTCCGGCTCGTGCCGGACGCGGGCCACGCGGTCGGCGTCCACCTGGACCGGGACGAGCTGCGGGCGGTGCTGGTGGATCTCACCGGGGCGGTGGTGGCGGAGCGTCGGGCTCCGCTGGACCTGGGGGCGGGGTCGGGGGCCGTCGTGGAGGGGGTGGCGCGGGAGGTCGCGGGGTTGCTGGGCGTGGCAGCCAGGGCTGTCGGGGCTACCGGGGCCGTCGGGGCTGCTGGGGCAGCTGGGGCAGCTGGGACCGCTGAGGCGGCTGGGGCTGCCACGGGGCCCGTCGCCGACGCCGTCCTCGGTGTCGGTGTCGCCCTCCCCGGGCCCCTCGACCACGCCCGCGGCGTACTGCACCGCGTCACCGGATTCCCCGAGTGGGACGGCTTTCCGCTGCGGGACGCGCTGGCGCGGCGGCTCGGCATGCCGGTCGTCGTCGACAAGGACACCAACGCGGCCGCGCTGGGGCTGGCGGTGGGGGAGCAGGCCGGTCCCGGGGTCGGGTCGTTCGCGTACCTCCACCTCGGTACGGGCCTGGGCGCCGGGCTGGTCATCGGCGGGGGCGTGCACCGGGGCGCGCGGACCGGCGCCGGGGAGTTCGGGCACCAGGTCGTCCAGCTCGACGGCCCGCCCTGCACCTGCGGCGGTCGCGGCTGCATCGAGGCCCTGTGCCTGGCCGCCGTGGCGGGCGGCGACCTCGACGAGGCGGCGCGGGTGCTCGGCGCGGGCGCCGCCAACCTCGTCGGGCTGCTGGACATCGACCTCGTGCTCCTCGGCGGCCGTACGATCGCCGCCGCGCCGGACGCCTTCGTACGCGGCGTCACCACCGTCCTCGACGCCCGCGCCCGGCGCGAGGGCACGCCCACCGTCCCCGTCCGGGTCGCCCCCGGCGGCGAGCGCGGCGTCGCCGAGGGCGCGGCCCAGCTGCTGCTGGCACCGCTGTTCGGGCGGGCGGAGGCCTGAGCTGGGCGGAAGCCGGTGCCCGCTGCCCGGTGCCGTGGTTGCCGTCGTTCCGGGGGCCGCCGCCCCCGGACCCCCGCTTCGGCCTGGACGGCCTCGTCCTCGATCGCCGGACGGGCTGTCGATCGTCCGGCGCCGAAAGGAAAACCCTCCGCTGATCGAAGAACCCTCCGCTGATCGAGCGGACTTCCCCCACCCACCCGGAGCGTCGCCCCGCTCTCCCCGCCCCACCCGGCATGGTCATGTGTTCATGGGACTGTTCACGAACTGTGCGAGACCGCGATCGCGCGACCTCGTCCCGCTCTGCCTCGCAGCGGCCGCAGCTCTTCTCGCCGTTCCGGCGCCGGCACACGCGGATCCGGACTCCGTGCCCGCCTGCGCGGCGCCGGACGCGAAGGCGTTCCCGCTGACCACCCGGATCCACGGCGGCCCCGGCACCTATGTCGCCGGCGGCGGGTACGCCACCTGGTACCTGGACCTGACCAACACCACGGACCGCGCCTGCACCGGCATCCACCCGGTGGTCGTCCTGGTCGACGAGGAGCGCGCCCTCACGCCCGCGCAGCCCCGCCTGGAGTTCTTCGACGTCCCCGGCGACGCCTCACGTGAGGGGCAGCCGCACCCGGTACGTTTCGAAGCCACCGACCGGGACGAGCTGGTCGGCGCCTTCGACGACGGCTTCCCGGGATTCACCGTCGCACCGGGCGGGACGCTGACGGTGAAGGTGCGTCTCGCGGTCACCTCCGACGCCGTGCCCAACCGGGTGACGGCCGCCGCCGCCGTCGTACAGCGCAGGGCGGACGACGGCGACTGGGTCGGACAGTCGAACGAATACCGCTTCACGATCGACTCCGACACCGGTGCCTCTACGGGCCGCAGCACCGGCCCCGAGGGCGAGGCCGAGGGGGAGACCGAGGCGGACTCCGGGACCGGGACCGACACCAGTAGGTCCCCCGGAACCGGTACGGACACCGGCACCTCCCGCGAGCCGGCGGCCACCGCGTCCCCCGGGCGCGGGGACACCACGTTCCCCGGGCGCCCGGAGGAGCTGGCCGCCACCGGCTTCCCCCCGATCGCCCGCGCAGCCTTCGCCGTCACCGCCCTGGTCCTCGCCGGCGCGGCGCTGATCGTCCTCCGCAGACGCCCGTAAGGCCGGTCCCACCCCCCAACCCCTCTGCCCGTCCCCACCTCCACCCCAGCCTGTAACCCCCGTCTGCGATGATCCCCCCGTGGACTACCCGAACGACCAGGCCCCAGGCGCCCCCGTCCGCTACGGCATCCCGGAGCACGGCCGCATCCCGAAGTACTACGCGGTCAAGGCGCGGCTCGACCGTCTCGTCGAGGAGCTGGACGAGGGCGCCCCGCTGCCCACGGAGCGGGATCTCGCCGAGCGCTAGCCCGGCGAGGTGATGGCCCTGCTCGGGCCGTCCGGATCCGGCAGGACCACCGCGCTGCGGGCGGTCGCCGGGTTCGTACGGCCCGTCTCGGGGCAGGTCTTCCTCGGCGACCGCGACGTCACCGACCTGCCGCCGCACCAGCGGGGCATCAGCATGGTCGTCCAGCAGTACGCCCTCTTCCCGCACCTGCGGGTGGAGGACAACGTCGCCTTCGGACTGAGGGCCCGCAAGGCGCCCAAGGTCCCCAGGGCCGAGATCCGCGCCCGCGTCACCGAGGCGCTGGAGACGACCGGCATGGCCGCCTACGCCCGCCGCTACCCGCGCGAGCTGTCCGGCGGCCAGCAGCAGCGGGTCGCCATCGCCCGCGCCCTCGCGATCCGCCCCGGCGTGCTGCTCCTGGACGAGCCGCTGTCCGCCCTCGACGCCCAGCTGCGCTCCGGCATGCTCGCCGAACTCGCCCGGCTGCACCGCGAACTGCCCGACATGTCGATCCTGTACGTCACCCACGACCAGATCGAGGCCCTCACCCTGGCCGACCGGATCGCCGTCATGGACCAGGCACGCCTCCAGGCCTGCGGCACCCCGCAGGAGCTGTACCGGGCGCCGGTGAACGAGTTCACCGCGTCCTTCGTCGGCAACGCCAACCTGCTCCCGGTGACCGTCGCCGCGAAGGGCGTCACCTTCGCCGGCACCGGCCTCGCGGTGGACACCGGCGACGCCGCCCCCGGCGCCCGCGCCACCCTGTGCGTCCGCCCGCACCTGGTCGGCCTGGGCGACGGCCCCAACGCCGTCACCGGATCGGCGACGGGCAGCTGAGCGGCCGGCACGGGTACCCGGTGATCGACGGGGTCGGACCCGGCCGGTCCTGACTAGGCTGGGGGCGTCGGTACGCCGTGGTTCCGGCGCCCCAGTACATCCGCACGTACGCCAGGAGTTGCAGCACATGGCAGACCGCAGGCCCATCGAGTCGTGGCTCACCGACATGGACGGCGTCCTGATCCACGAGGGCGTACCGATCCCCGGCGCCGACGCGTTCATCAAGAAGCTGCGCGACTCCGGCAAGCCGTTCCTGGTCCTCACCAACAACTCGATCTACACCCCGCGCGACCTGCACGCCCGGCTGAACCGCATGGGCCTGGAAGTGCCGATCGAGAACATCTGGACCTCGGCCCTGGCCACCGCCAAGTTCCTCGACGACCAGCGCCCCGGCGGCTCCGCCTACGTCATCGGCGAGGCCGGTCTGACCACCGCGCTGCACGACATCGGCTACATCCTCACCGACCACGAGCCGGACTACGTCGTCCTCGGCGAGACCCGCACGTACTCCTTCGAGGCCATGACCAAGGCGGTCCGCCTGATCAACGGCGGCGCCCGGTTCATCTGCACCAACCCCGACGAGACCGGCCCGTCCACCGAGGGACCGCTGCCCGCCACCGGCGCGGTCGCCGCGCTCATCACCAAGGCGACCGGCCGCAAGCCGTACTTCGCGGGCAAGCCGAACCCGCTGATGATGCGCACGGGCCTCAACGCGATCGGCGCCCACTCCGAGACCAGCGCGATGATCGGCGACCGCATGGACACCGACGTGCTCGCGGGCATCGAGGCCGGCATGCAGACGTTCCTCGTCCTCACCGGCCTGACCGCGCCGGAGCAGGTCGAGAACTTCCCGTACCGGCCGTCCAAGGTCGTGGACTCGATCGCGGATCTCGTGGACCGGGTCTAGGGGGTGTCTCGGGCGTGTCTCGGGCGAAAGCGAGGCCCTAAACCACCCGGGCGGTGAAGCTCACCCGTTCGGAGCAGTCCGGGCCTCGCTGAGGATGCGGGACCCGGTCCTGCGGGGGAGTCTCCAGGTGTCTGGAGGTTCACGATGAGTTCACTGCGACTCACTCTCAGTACCGGAGTCCTCGCTGCCGCCGCCGCGCTCACCCCGGCGGCGGCCCAGGCGGCGGACGGCGGCGGTGTGCAGGCCAGGCCCGCGTCACCCGCACCCGGCGGCGACATCGCGCTCCGGGTGCCCGGCTGCACCGGCAGGACCGGCACCGCCGTCTCGGACGCGTTCGTCAGCGACGCCCGCCTCACCGGCGCCGACGGCACCCTCAGCGGAGAGACCCGGGTCCGCTCGACGGCCCGGCCGGGCCCCTACGACGTCCGGATCAGCTGCGGCGACAAGTACCTGAGGACCCGCCTCACCGTCGGCGGCGGCACCATCGCCCACCCCGCCGCCCCCGCCTCACCGAGCGCGCCGGCCGACGAGGCCGCCGAAGCCGGCGAGGCCGCGGAGGTCAGCGGCACCGGCGAGGTCAGCGGCACCGGAGAGTTCAGCGGCGCCACCGAGGCCGGTGGCACCACCGAAGCCGCCCCCGCCCTGCCGACGGCCCTCGCCCTGCCCACGGCCCTCACCTCACCGACCGCCCCGGTCAGCGCGGGCGGCGGCGGGACCGCGCGGCTCTCTGCGGTGGACGCCGGCTCGACCGGCCCCAACGCCGCCCACGCGGTCACCGGACTGCTCCTCGCGGCCGGCGCCGCCGTGGTCGTCGTGGCCCGCGGCGCCCGCCGGAGCCGCAGGACGGACTGACCATGACCATGTCCGACCGGGAACCCTCCTCCGGCAGCGGGCGGCTCGTCATGGGCGTGGCCTGGGCGGTGCTGCTGCTCGGGCTGTGGCTGTGGGGCCGTGAGGTGACCGACGTACGGCACGGGATATCCGGGCCGAAGACCGGCGACATGGCGGCGGTCGGGCGTCCCCCCGACGTCCGGCTGCCGCCCGCCACCTCCCCGCTCGGCGCGGCGCGGCCCCAGCGCCTCGACATCCCCGGGCTCGGCATCACGGCGCCCGTGGTGGCGCGCGGCCTCGACGGCCAGGGCGCGGTCGACCCGCCGCCGTACGACCAGCCGGGCGTCGTCGGCTGGTACGCGGCGGGCACCGCCCCCGGCGCGGCCGGCACCGCCCTGCTGGTCGGTCATGTCGACACCGAGACCCGGCCGGCCGTCTTCTACAAGCTCAGCGCGCTGCGCGCCGGGCAGACGATCCGGGTGGTCCGCGCCGACGCCAAGGTCGCCGAGTTCACCGTCGACGACATCCAGGTCGTCAACCGGGACCGCTTCGACGCCCAACAGGCCTACGGGCCGCGCAAGGAGGGCCGCGCCGAACTCCGGCTGATCACCTGCGGCGGCAGCTTCGACCGGACCAGCCGCAGCTACACCGCCAACGTCATCGTCTCGGCCTACCTCACGGGAACGGGACTCTGACCCGGCTCGCCGACTTATGTCAGGATTGAACCCCGGTGGAACGGTGCACCCAAGGGGGAGTTGGATGTACGGCAGCAGGGGGGCGGCCGGAGCACGGGCGACCGCGGTGGTGCTGGGGGCGGCACTGCTGATCGCGGGATGCTCGTCCGGCGACAAGGACGATCCGGAGCCGGACGGCGGGGCCGGCGCCGAGATCACTCAACAGCCGAAGAACATCGCCCCGTTCTGGGTCAACCCGGACGGCAACGCGGCCGAGCAGGTCGCCGACTACCAGAAGGCCGGCAAGGACTCCGAGGCCGAGCAGATCCGCAAGATAGCGCAGCAGCCGACCGGCGAGTGGATCAGCCCGGAGAGCCCCGAGCAGGAGGCCCGCGGCTTCACCGAGGCCGCCGCGAAGGCCGACCGCACGGCCCTCCTCGTCCTCTACAACATCCCGCACCGCGACTGCGGTCAGTACTCCGGCGGCGGCGCCGCCGACGGAAACGCCTACCGGGCCTGGATCGACGGGGTCGCCCAGGGCATCGGCGACCGCGCGGCCACGGTCGTCCTGGAGCCGGACGCGGTCCTGCACCTGGTGGACGGCTGCACCCCGGGCGAGTTCCACGAGGAGCGCTACGACCTCCTCAAGTACGCCGTCGCCAAGCTGAAGTCCCTCAAGACCACCAAGGTCTACCTGGACGCGGGCAACGCCGGCTGGGGCCACCCCGACCAGATCTTCGATCCCCTCCAGCGAGCGGGCATCGCCGAGGCCGACGGCTTCTCGGTGAACGTCTCCAACTTCTACTCCACCGAGGAGTCCATCGCCTACGGCAAGGCCCTCTCCACGAAGGTCGGCGGCAAGCCCTTCGTCATCGACACCAGCCGCAACGGCAACGGCCCCTACACCGAGGGCAACCCCGACGAGCGCTGGTGCAACCCGCCGGGCCGGGCCCTCGGCGAAACCCCGACGACGAAGACCGCCGACCCTCTCGTGGACGCCTACCTGTGGGTCAAGCGCCCGGGAGAGTCGGACGGAGAGTGCAAGGGCGGCCCGAAGGCGGGCGAGTGGTGGCCGGCCTACGCCCTGAAACTGGCGCAGGGGTCAGACACCCCCTAGGGGCGCGGGGAACCGCGCGACCGGCCACACTCACCCGTCAGCCGCCGGCGACACTAGGGGACCCGGACCCACTGCGCCTCACTCGGCGTCCCCTGGTCGTCGTCGACGAACAGCATGTACCACCCCGCCTGCACCAGATTCCGGTTCTCCGGCACCGTCACGGTCACCTTGTTCCCGGACGTCTCGAAGTCCAGCGCGATGGACCGCTGATCCACGTCCGTCACATGCGTCGACGCACTCGGCCGCATCAACCGCACCTTCTTGATCGACGACGCGTGCCGCGAGGTGAACGTCCCCGACTCGCCGCGCTCGATCGTCCGCGGCCCCCCGGACAGCGAGGGCCGTGACCCCCGGAACAGGTACGGCGGCTTGTAGATCTCGATCCGCTGCTCGAACTCCCCCGGCTTGCTGTTCGCCTTGTCCGCGAACAGCGAGTCGGACCCGAAGAACATCACCGACCCGTCCGGCAGCAGGATCGACCCGGAGTGGTAGTTCCGCCCCACCAGCGGATCGGCGACCCGCTCGAACGAATTGCTCTCGGTCCGGTACAGCCGGGCCTCCAGGACGTTGGAGTCACCGCGCCCCCGGTAGTCCTCCGACCCCCCGGACACCAGCACGCTGTCGTCGGGCAGCACCGAGGCCTGCGGGTACCGCGTCCCCTTGTCCATCGACGGCCCGTCCGTGAACCGGGGCTGATCGGCCTTCAGGTCGACGATCCGGGTCTTCTCGCTCGACAGCTTGGACTCGCCGACGCCGCCCCCGCCGATCACCATGTACTTCTCGTCCTGCGCCGGCGGCAGCAGCACCGTCCCCGAGGTCTCCATCCGGTCGGCGTGGCTCAGCCCGGGGATCTTGGTGAACCTGTTGCTGTCCACGTCCCAGACGCCCGGCTCACGCCCGACGTCGTCGGGCCCGTAGCCGGCGTTCGAACCCGAGTAGAACACCTTGCCGTTCTGCATCAGGAACAGCGCCGGGTACGTCGGGAACTGCCGGACCTTCTCGGTGTACGTCCACTTCTTGGTCTTCGGGTCGTAGACCTCGTTCTTGCCCGGCACCAGCTGGCCGATGTCGTCGAGACCGGAGACACTGAGGATCTTCCCGTCGCTCAGCGTGGTGAGCGTCGGATACCAGCGGGCCTCCTTCATCGGGTCGACCTTGATGTACTTCTCGGCGACGACATCGAACTCGTAGGCATCCCGGATGCCCTGGAAGTCCTTCTTGTCCAGGGCGAGTTTCTGCGCGATGCCGTAGGTGTTGCGGGCGTCCACCCCGGTAAGGCCCCGCACGCGGTAATTGTCCTGCGTGCCCGTCTCGTACTTGGCGCCGCTCTTCTCCGCCTCGACGTAGATCCGGCCGAGGCCGGGATCGTTGCGCAGGAACCTGCCGGTCTTCGGGTCGAAGACCTTCTTCGCGCGCGGCACCAGCACCGGGTCCTTGGAGACGAACGTCTTGCCGTTCTCCTTGCCGGTGAATTCGGTCCCGGCGGGCAGCGTGATCGGCTTGTCCGGGCTCTCGTTGTGGACGATCATCAGGCCGCCGGCCTTGGTGACGTCACCCTTCAGTTTCTCGTACCGCTTGGTCCCGCCCGCGATCAGCAGATTTCCGTCGGCCAGCTGGGTGTGGCCGGTGCAGAACAGATCGCTCGGCGTCGGCACCTTTTTGACGGTGTTCTTGACCGGATCCCAGATCCGGGTGTCGAACTTCTTTTCGTCGAAGTTGTCCTGGTTGTTTCCGGAGCCCGCGACGAGCAGCACCTTTCCGGTGCGCAGCAGCGCCGCGTGAATCGTGTTCTGCCGGTATTCCTCGGGGAATTCGACGATCTTCCAGTGGCCGTTCTCCGCTTTGTACTCGGGTCTGTTGATCTGGTACTGGTGATACTTCTCGGTCCCGAAGCGGTACAGCCACGGCCCGTTCATCCCGGCCAGCGCGACTACCACCGCCGTGCCTATCGCGAGTCGACGGGCACGGCGGTGGCCGGCACGGTCGTTCATTCCTTACGTCCCCCAAGTCCACCAAGGGCGATCTGCCTGGTCTGGTCTCCGCCCCCGCCCGTCGCCGTCCCGCCCCCGTGCGCCGCGGCCCAGCTGGGCCGTTGCTGCGGGGCGTGCGGGGCCCGCGGGGTGTGTGAGGCATGCGAGGCGTAGTGGGAGGCCGGCGACGGTGCGGCGGCCGCCGGGGCCGCGTCCTGCGGCTGGGCCTGCTGCGGCTCGGCGAACGCGGCGGGCCGCTTCCTCTCCTGCCCCAGACCGTGCCGCCACGCGAAGATCGGGGTGGCGGTGATCAGCAGGGCGAACGTGGCCCAGATGATCATCGCGGGGTGGGAGTTGCCGAAGGCGAAACCGGCGGTGATCGACGCGCCGAAGATCAGGATGAAGTACCAGTGGTACCGGAAGGTGCCGAACCAGCGGTCCGGGCTCGCCGAGTCGCCCTTGGGCGTGACCACGAACTTGCTCTTGCGGCGCAGCACGGAGTCGATCAGCGCCTTCGCGTAGAGCGGCGCCGACAGCGCGGACATCACCATGCCGGCGACACCGCCGGAGCCCTCCGGCTCGTGAGGGGAGACGTTGTGGCGGCGGTTCCAGACGTACAGGCCGATCTGGAGCGCGGACGCGTTGCCGTACAGCATCAGCCAGACCGTCGGGTCGATGTTCACACCCGAGGCGCCCAGGCCCAGGAAGAGCGCGCAGCTCAGCGCGGCCAGGATCCAGTTGAGGGCGGACATCGGGTAGAAGACGATCATCATCGTGTAGTTGAAGAGCTTGCTCGGCGGCAGCGAGTACCAGCCCTTCCAGTACTGCTTGAGGATCGTCTCGTACGTCCCCCGTGACCAGCGCATCTGCTGGGTGAAGAAGTCCGTCCAGGCGCTGGGGCCCTCACCGACGGCGAGCACGTCCGGGGTGTAGACCGAGCGCCACTTCCTGCCCGTCGCCGGGTTCTTGTGGCGGTGGATCTCGAAGCCGGTCGCCATGTCCTCGGTGATCGAGTCGTACAGGCCGCCGATCTGCTTGAGCGCCCTGATCCGCACGGCGTTCGAGGTGCCGACGAACATCGGCGCGCCGTACCGGTTGCCCGCCCGCTGGATCAGCGCGTGGAAGAGGAACTGCTGCGACTCGGCGGCCTTGGTGACGAAGTTGTCGTAGTTGCCGTACACCTGCGGGCCGATGACGAAGCCGACGTCCGGGTCGCGGAAGAAGCCGAGCATCCGCTCCAGGTAGTTCGGCAGCGGCACGTGGTCGGTGTCGACGGAGGCGAAGAAGTCGTAGTCGTCGCCGTGCGCGTCGAGCCAGGCGTTGTAGTTGCCGTGCTTGGTCTTGGCGCGGTGCGGGCCCTTGGGCTGGTTCCACTTCTCGACACCCTTGCGGGAGAAGTGGTGCACGCCGAGCCGGGCGCAGACCTCCTTCACCTCGGGGTCGTCGCCCTCGTCCAGCAGCCAGACGTGGAGCAGGCCCCGGTGGCGCAGCTTCACGGCCGCCTCCAGGGTCTTCGTCACCATCTCCAGCGGCTCCTTGCCGGGCACGAAGGAGGTGAGGAAGGCGACCCGGGTGCCGGCCTCCGGGATCACCGGGACCGGGTCGCGGGCGACCAGCGTGGCGTGCGCGTTCGACACCACGTTCATGCAGCGGAAGAACTCGATCAGCCCGATCGACACCAGCATCACGACGTCGAGGGCCGGCAGGAAGTCGTACGCCGGGTAGTCCCGCTGCGTCCAGTGCTCCGGCTGGAGCAGCCAGAACAGCAGGACCAGGGACAGCACCGGCGCCGCCATCAGCATCAGGGCGACCCGTATGCGGTGCGGCTCCTGGGAGATCAGGGAGCGGTACTGCACCTTGTACGGCTTGTTCGGATCGGGCTGGGTGAGGGGACCCGCCAGCCGGCTGTAGTGCTCGTAGTCGTATCTCGGCAGCGTCCTCTTGATCCGGCGGAAGGTCCCCGTGGTGCTCATCGCGTGTCCGGACACCCTGAGCTGGGTGGTTTGTGACGGGTCGGAATTCTGCCGGGCGCCCGTCGGCGTCGACGTCATGAGTCATCCCCCCACACGCGGGTCATCGCGTGTATGTCGTTTCCTTCGCCTGGTCAGGTCCCCCACGACCGTCACAGACGTATCAGTGGTGCGCCGCAGTCACCACGTCGTCCATTTCCTACAGACATGGAACTGCGCGCTTCCGGTTGCAGCATGCCCCCCTCGGCATTGCTTCATGAACGAGGCCCCCATCTCCCCGCTACATCCGGCAACCGGTTCCGTGCCCCCCCAATTGGCGCGTATCCGCAGCCTCTTGAAAACCAGGGTTGTACGCCGTTCGGCATGATCGCAAGACGCGATACACGGTATTTACCGGTTATGCGCGCGCATTGGGACGAGAGTTGATTTCTGATGTTGCGCTTGAGATCACTCGTGCACGAATGTTGCCGAAGTGCTTTCTTATCTCTTCCCCCGCCCGCGGCGACTCCATGGTCCCGGCGAGGCGGGCATCGCGCGCGGCCTCCTGCTCCATACGGACGACGAGGGCACGCGTTCAGCGAAGGCCTTGAGGGCATCCGGGCGCACGACGAGAAGGCCCCCGCCTGAGGCGGGGGCCTTCTCATGTCTGTGCGCCGCCAGGGACTCGAACCCCGGACCCGCTGATTAAGAGTCAGCTGCTCTAACCAACTGAGCTAGCGGCGCCTGCTGACATCGTTAACTCTACATGACCTCCGGGGGTGCTCCCGACCACCCGGCCCCGTCGGGGCGGACGTCGCGTGGCGCCGTACATCATTCGGACCGTCAACATGCGCTCCCTCGGGTCGGTTGTGAAACTGATCAATGTGGACAAGCGTGGACATTTGCACCAGGAGTGTGAGGGGCATCGCATGGAGACTCCGGTTTTCACCGAACTGGATCCCCCCGGCGACTGCGACTGTCCCGGCTGCGTCATGGGACGCCGCGCCCGTCCGTCTGCCCCAGCCGCCGCCCACCGGGCCCTGGTGATCACCGCCGTGGCCTCCGTGGCCCTCGCCGCCGGCCATGCGGCACCGGCCCTCGCCATCTCCCACGTCCCCGAGCGGCCCGGCGTTCCCGTAGGTGACGAGCCCCAGACCCCTCAGGGCGGCCAGACCCCGCTGCACGGCCCCGAAGGTCTGCCGACCCCGGCGGACACCCCCGTCAAGGCGCCCCCGACGAGCCGGGCGGAGATCATCCGGCGGGCCCGGGCATGGGTCACGGAGAAGGTGCCGTACAGCATGACGGGGTACTGGTCGGACGGGTACCGGCAGGACTGCTCGGGCTTCGTCTCCATGGCCTGGGGGCTGCCGGGCAACGAATGGACCGGCAGTCTCCACGAGTACGGGGTGCGGATCGGCAAGGACGACCTGGAGCCCGGCGACATCCTGCTGTTCCACAACCCGGCCGACCCCGAGAACGGCTCACACGTCGTGATCTTCGGCGGCTGGACGGACCACACCCGCTCCTCCTACACCGCCTACGAGGCCACCCGCCCGTACGCCCGCAGGCAGGCCACCCCCTTCGCCTACTGGGCCCACTCCGACCAGTACGTCTCCTACCGCTACAAGGGGCTCAGGACGACCGCCCCGGGCGCCCGCCCGGCCGGTGCCACCACGGCGGCCGAGTTCCCCGGGACGGCCTACTTCGGCCCCGGCGCCAACAACAAGCACGTCGCCCGGCTCGGCCGGATGCTGGTCGAGCGCGGCGCCGGCCGCTTCTACAAGTCGGGCCCCGGCCCGCGCTGGACCGACGCCGACCGACGGGCCACGCGGGCGTTCCAGCTCGCGCAGGGCTGGTCGGGCCGCGGCGCGGACGGGGTGCCCGGGCCGCAGACCTGGGAGCTGCTGGTCACCGGCAAGGGCAAGGGCATCCCGCCGGAGGCGGCCGCCGGGCCCGCGTCCGGCGCGCCGCGGGTCCCGCCGTACCCGGGGCGGGCGATGTTCCGGCTGGGCGCGGACAGCGAGCACGTCGAGCTGCTCGGCCGGCAGCTGGTGAAGAAGGGGTTCGGCAGGTACTACCCGACCGCGCCGGGACCGCTCTGGGACGAGCTGGACCGGCGAGCCGTCGAGGCGTTCCAGCGCGCCCAGGGCTGGCGGGGCGGCGCCGCGGACGGCTACCCGGGGCCGGAGACCTGGCGGCGCCTCTTCTCCTGACGGCGCGCGACCCACCGACGACCGTACGACCCTTCCCGACCGTACGACCCGTACAACCCGTACGACCCTTCTGTGACGCATCTGGCGCGGAGGCTGGAGGCACGTATGAGTACCACCCCTTCCACCACCCCCTCACCGTCGCCGGAACCCGGCGGCACCGACGGCGGCTCGCCCCGCCCGGCCCACCAGGCCCGCCTCATCCAGAACGAGGTGACCACCGAGATCCCCGTCCACCTGTTGTTCCGGGACGAGCCCAACCCCTCGCCGGTGCCGCTGCGGCCCGCCGTGGTCGGCCGTCGGCAGGGCACCGGCGAGCAGCCCCGCTTCCGGCCGGCCTCCGCGCGGACCCGGCCGGTGCCGGAGGCCGACCCGGAGCTGTGCGAGCGGCCCGCCCGGGTGCTGCCCGGCGCGGTGGGGGTGTTCGCGGGCGCGGCGGGGGCGGCCGGTGCGGTGGCCGCCTCGTGGTGGGCGGGGACGCTGCCGCCGTTCGCGGGGGAGGCGCTGGGGCTGCCCGCCTCGACGGCGGCCGGACTCGGTCCGGCGCAGTGGGCGGCGTACGCCGGGGCCGCGGCGCTGGGGCTGTTCGGGCTGGGCGGGCTGGCCCGGGGGCGGACCGGGCGGGCATGGGTGCTGGGGCTGTTCGGGCGGTACCGGGGGACCGTACGGCGGACCGGTCTGATGTGGGTGAACCCGCTGCTGCGGCGCCGTCAGGTCGATGTTCGGCTGCGGCACTGGCGCAGCGAGCCGATGCCGGCGGCGGACGGGAGCGGGGTGGCGCTGCGGGTGGTGGTGCTGGTGGTGTGGCGGGTGCGGGACACCGCGCGGGCCCTGCTCGGGGTGGAGGACCACGAGACCTATCTGCGCGAGTGCGTGGAGGCGGCGCTGGCGCGGGTGCCGGTGGAGATGCCGGGCGGCGCGCACGGTCCGGCTCCGGTGGGGGTGGCCGCGGAGACGCTGACCCGGCTGGTCACGGCCGACGCGGCACCGGTGGGGCTGGAGGTGTTCTCGGTGCAGCCGGTGCGGATCGAGTACGCCCCCGAGGTCGCCGCCGCGATGCACCGCCGCCGGATCGCCGCGCTGGACGCCCAGCAGCGGGCGACCGTGCTGACCTCGGTGGTGGACTCGGTGGAGGACACGGTGACCCGGCTGACCATGCGGGGGCTGGTGGAGCTGGACGACTACGAGCGCAAGGCGCTGGTGAAGGACCTGACGGTGGCGTTCTGCGCCGGGCGGAACGAATCGGGCTCGTGATTGGTATGGACATGTTCAACTAGCGCCCATAACCTGAACTTGGTCTAGACCTACTCCGCACCACTGCACGGCTCACCGAACCTCCCCACGTTCACCAGGAGCGGCAGCATGCGCACGAAGACCAAGTTGTCCGCGGCCGCGGTGGGACTGGCGACGACCGGAGCACTCATGCTCTCCTCCGGCGGTGCCAGCGGCCACGGCTACACCGACCTCCCCATCAGCAGGCAGAAGCTGTGCCAGAACGGCACGGTGACCAACTGCGGCGCCATTCAGTGGGAGCCGCAGAGCGTCGAGGGACCCAAGGGCTTCCCCGCCTCCGGGCCCGCCGACGGACGGATCTGCTCCGGCAACAACACCCGGTTCGCCGAGCTGGACAGCCCGCGCACCCCGTCGGGCGGCGCCTGGCCGGCCACCAGGGTCAACGGCGGGCAGAGCTACACCTTCCGCTGGCAGTTCACGGCGATGCACGCCACGAGCGACTTCAAGTACTACGTCACCAAGCCGGGCTGGAACCAGAACCACAACCTGTCCCGGTCCGACCTCAACCTCACCCCGTTCCTCACGGTCCCGTACGGCGGCCAGCGCCCGCCGCAGACCCTCTCGCACAGCGGCACGCTGCCGTCCGGGCTCAGCGGACGGCACGTGATCGTGGCGGTGTGGACGGTCGCGGACACGACGAACGCGTTCTACGCGTGCTCGGACGTCACGTTCTAGTCCGGGTGTGACGCCCGGACACGAACAAGGGCCCCTCGCTCTCGCGAGGGGCCCTCTTCTGTGCGCCGCCAGGGACTCGAACCCCGGACCCGCTGATTAAGAGTCAGCTGCTCTAACCAACTGAGCTAGCGGCGCGTGACTCTCGCCTTCCGCTTCTCGCGGCTGGCGACGAAGAAAATACTACCTGGTCCTCGGGGGTGCTCCGACCACCCGGGGACCAGGCTGAGGGCCAGGCCGCGGACCGGACCGCGGACCGGTCAGATCGCCAGGGACAGGAGCACCGGCGCCGCGTTCCGGTTCAGGGTGTCCGCGGCCTGGCGCAGCCGGTGCGCGTGCTCGACCGGCAGGGAGAGCGCGAGGCAGCCCACCGAGGACCCGGCGGTGATCGGGACGGCGGCGCAGACCGTGCCGACCGCGTACTCCTGGAGGTCGAGGACCGGCACCGTCGGCGGCTGTGACTCCAGCCGGGAGAGGAGCAGCTTGTCGCTGGTGATCGTGCGCGAGGTGAGACGGGCCATCTTGTACCGGGCCAGATGGTCGCGCCGCCCGGCGTGGTCGAGCTGGCCGAGAAGGCTCTTGCCGATCGCGGTGGCGTGTGCCGAGTGGCGGAAGTCCACCCACTCGTTCACCGCCGGGGTGGCCGGTCCGGCGGCGTACTGGGTGATGCTGATCTCGCCGTCGACGTACCGGCTGACGTAGACCGCGGCGCCCACCGAGTCGCGCAGCCGGTCCAGGGTGCGCTGGAGCTGGTCGCGCAGGGCCTGGTCCCTGCCGTGCGCGGAACCGAGGCGGGCGAGGGCCGCCCCGGTGACGTACGCCCCGTCGGCGGTCTGCTCGACGTAGCCCTCGCGACGCAGCATCCGCAGGAGGGTGGTCAGCCGCTCCGTGCCGAGGCCGGTGTGTCGGGCGATCTCGGTGTCGGTGACACCGGCGGAGTGCCGTGCCACCGTCTCCAGGACGCGGAGGGCGTCCTGGGTCGAGTGGTACGGCGCGGTCGGCTCGTGCTTCAGCGCCACGGTTTCCCCCTGTGCGCTCAGTCAATGTGCCGTGGCCCGGGGATCGGGCCTCCTCCACGATAACCGGCAAGAGGCTGGTAGTGAGCGGCAGTTGACGAGATTGTGCCCTCCCGCCTGCGGCTTGAGTCACTGGCATATGTCAGCGGCATGAGCCGGTCCCTCCGTCCTCACAGCACCGCGCTCAGGAACTCCCGCGTGCGCTCCTGCTCCGGCGCCCCGAAGATCTGCTCCGGCGGCCCCGACTCGATCACCCGGCCCGAGTCGAACATCATCACGCGCTCCGAGATGTCCCGGGCGAAGCTCATCTCGTGGGTCACGCACAGCAGGGTGATGTCCGTGGAGCGCGCGATGTCCCGCAGCACGTCCAGGACGCCCGCCACCAGCTCCGGGTCCAGCGCCGACGTCACCTCGTCCAGCAGCAGGATCTCCGGCCGCATCGCCAGCGCCCGGGCGATCGCCACCCGCTGCTGCCGGCCGCCGGACAGCCGGGTCGGATGCGCGTCGACCTTGTCGCGCAGGCCCACCAGGTCCAGCAGCTCCCGGGCCCGCTCCTCGGCCTCGTCCCGGTCCATGCCGGGCACGCTGACCGGCGCCTCGGTGACGTTCCGCAGCACGTTCGTGTTGGGGAACAGGTTGAACTGCTGGAACACCATGCCGGTCTTCTTGCGGATCTCCCGCCGGTGCTTCTCGTCGGCGGGCCTCACCCTGCCGTTCGCCGTCGTCATATGGGTCAGCGGGACGCCGCCCACCAGGATCGTGCGTTGAACATGGCGATCGCGTAGTCGCCCAGCGCGGGCAGCACCTCGCGCACTGCCTGCGGCAGGATCACCGCCTGCCAGGTCCGGCGCGGCGACAGCGACAGCGCCCGGCAGGCCTCCGGTACGGCGTTCAGGGCGCCGCGCACCACTTCCGAGCCGTAGGCGCCGAAGTTCATGCCGAACGCCACGACCCCGCAGAACAGCGGGGAGCCGGTGACCAGCGGGAGGGCGTAGTAGAGCCAGAACAGCTGGACGTACAGCGAGGTTCCGCGGAAGAACTCCACGAAGACCCGTGACACCCCCGCACGAGCACGGGCCCGCCGTGCGCCATGAAGCCGAGGACAAGGCCAGGACGAGCGCGACGGCCGCGCCGAGCGCGGTCGCCGCGACGGGGAGGCGCTGCGGTTCAGCCGCGCGTGACCCCGGCCGCCTCCAGCGCGTGCGCCGCCCGCAGCACCACGTCGTCCCGGTGCCGGGCGGCCACGAGCTGCAGCCCGACCGGCAGCCCGTCACCGTCCACGCCGACGGGCAGCGACGCCGCCGGCTGCTGGGTCAGGTTGAAGGGGTACGTGAACGGCGTCCACCCCGTCCAGCGCCGCAGCCCCGACCCCTTCGGCACCTCCGCGCCCGCCTCGAACGCCGTGAGCGGGAGCGTCGGGGTGACCAGGAGGTCGTACGACTCGTGGAAGCGGCCCATACGGCGGCCGAGGTCCATCCGGACGTCCACCGCGGCCAGATAGTCCAGGGCGCTGTACCGGGCGCCGATCGCGCAGATCTCCCGCAGCCCCGCGTCGAGCAGCTCACGCCGGTGCGGCCCAAGCCGCTGGGCCAGGCGGGCCGCGCCGCTGAACCACAGGGTGTGGAAGGCGTCCACCGGATCGGTGAGATCCGGGTCCGCCTCCTCCACGTACGCCCCCAGCTCCGCCAGCCGTTCCACCGCCCGCCGCACCGCCGCCGCGACCTCCGGGCGCACCGCCACCTGCCCGCCCAGCGACGGCGAGTAGGCGACCCGCAGCCCGTGCACGCCGCCCGCCAGCCCCGCCGTGAACGAGCCCGGCGCGGGGCCGAGCGCCGACCAGTCGCGGGCGTCCGGCGCCGCGATCACATCCATCAGCAGCGCCGCGTCCGCCACGTCCCGGGTCAGCGGCCCCACGTGCGCCAGCGTGCCGAACGCGCTCGCCGGATACAGCGGCACCCTGCCGTACGTCGGCTTCAGCCCGAACACGCCGCAGAACGCCGCCGGGATCCGCACACTGCCGCCGCCGTCCGTGCCCAGCGACAGCGGGCCCGCGCCCAGCGCCACCGCCGCCGCGCTGCCGCCGCTGGAGCCGCCCGCGGTGCGCGCCGGGTCGTGCGGGTTGCGGGTGATCCCGGACAGCGGCGAGTCGGTCACGCCCTTCCAGCCGTACTCCGGCGTCGTCGTCTTGCCCAGGAACACCGCCCCGTGCTCCCGCAGCCGGGCCACCGAGGGCGCGTCCTCCGTCCACGGGCCCTTCGGATCGACGGCCCGCGAACCCCGCAGCGTGGGGTGGCCGCGCATCAGCAGCATGTCCTTCACCGTCACCGGCACCCCGTCCACCAGCCCGGCCGGCTCCCCGCGCCGCCAGCGCTCCGCCGACTCCCGCGCCCGCGCCAGCGCCTCGTCGGCGGTCAGCAGCACGAACGCGTTGACGGCCGGCTGGATCTCCGCCGCCCGCGCCAACGCCGCCCGGGTCGCCTCGACCGGGCTGAACGCCCCGGTGCGATAGCCCTCGACGAGCTGCACGGCGGTCAGTTCGGTGAGTTCCATACGGCCTCCTGCCCGAGAGTGCCCCGATACGGATACCGCTAGGGGGTGTCTCGCCGATCATGCCGGGCTCGCGGCGTCTGGCACCGCGCCTCGCCGCGTTGTCGTCACTCGCCGATTCCCCCAGGCTCTTCGCCGATTCCCCAAGCTCCCGGCTCCGCTCGAGCAGGGGGCACCCCCATCGCATCGGCTCCCTCCTCCGCCTTGCGATGCACGGCACCGGACGCCGCTCCCTGATCCGGCCTGATCGACGAGACACCCCCTAGTGCCCTGGCACGTAGCCCCGCTGCTTGTCGACCACGTTGAACAGCGGCCGGCCCGCCGCCCAGCGCTCGAACAGCTCCACGAACTGGGCGCCGAGCTCGTCCCGCCAGCCCACCGTGTCCCCGCTCATGTGCGGCGACACGATCAGCCCCGGCTGCCGCCACAACGGACTGTCGCCGTCGAGCGGTTCGGACGCGAACACGTCCAGCGCCGCCCCCGCGATCCACCGCTTGGCCAGCGCCGCCGCCAGCGCGTCCTCGTCCACCAGCGCGCCCCGGCCGACGTTCACGAACCGCGCGGACGGCTGGAACACACCGAAGCGACGGGCGTCGAACATGCCGCGCGTGTCGTCGGTGAGCGGCGCCGCCGCGACCACCCAGTCGGCACGCGCCAGCAGCCGGTCCAGGTCCTCCGGGCCGTGGAGACCGGTGCGCGGGACGCGGCCGACGATCGCCGTACGGATGTCCAGGGCCTTCAGCACCCGGGCGACCGCCCGGCCGACCGGGCCGGAGCCGACCACGACCGCGCGGGTGCCGGCCACCCGCTGCGACTCCCGGTGCCGCCACTCGCCCCGCTGCTGCAACTCCCAGGTGCGGGGCAGATCCTTCGCCATCGCCAGCACCAGCGCGGCCACGTACTCGGCGATCGGCTGCTCGAACACCCCGCGCGCGTTGGTCACCACCGTGTCCGACGCGGCCAGCTCCGGGCCCATCAGATGGTCCACGCCCGCGCTCGCCGTGTGCACCCAGCGCGGCCGCGGTCCCTCACCCGGCCACGCCCGCCGGACCGCGTGCGAGGTGAAGTCCCAGACCAGCAGGACGTCGGCCGACGGCAGCGCGGCCGCGAGCCCCGCCTCGTCCGTGTGCACGATCCGCGCCCGCCCGGTGAGCCGGCCGAGCCGGGGGAGCGGGTCGGCGTCCAGGACGAGCAGAGTGGGTGCGGTCATGGGCGGGCGTCTCTCCCGTCTCGCCGGCGCCTCCGAGCGGTTCGACTGCGCCGACGGCGTCTGACATGCGCGGATTGACCACGCTCGCACCCGAACCCACCGCCGTCAACACGGGCGCCCGCGCGGTGCGTTGTTCCCCGGTTTCCCCGGTTTCCGCGTTCCCGCCCCTCGCCCCGTGACTCCCGGGAGGCCGGTGCCGTCATGGAGCTCTCCGTTCTCGGCGGACCCGGCGCGCAGCCCACCCGGCACACCTCGTCTCGGCCAACCAAGTGACGATGTGGGCGGCGCTGCGCCGGTTGGGTACCCGGGCTGTGGGGCCGTATCAGGCTTTGCTGGACGAGACGGCGCGCGCGTGGCCCCCCGCACTGCCGGAAGATCAGCAGGAAGGCTGGACATGACCGCACTCGGATTCCTCTACCCGGGCCACTCGGCCGAGGACGACTATCCCCGTATCGAGCAGCTGCTGGGCAGTGACATCCGGGTGGACCTGGTCCACACGGACATCGGCGAGGACGCCCCCCGTGAGGACGCGCTGCGCGAGATGGGCTCCCCCGAGCGGCTGGAGGCGGGCGTGCGGGAGCTGCGGCTCGCGGGCGTCGAGGCCGTGGTGTGGGCGTGCACCAGCGGCAGCTTCGTGCACGGCTGGGACGGCGCCCACCAACAGGTCCGCGCCCTCGCCCGCGCCGCCGGGATGCCGGCCTCCTCCACGTCCTTCGGCTTCGTGCACGCCGCCGGGGAGATCGGGGCGCGCCGGGTCGCGATCGGCGCCACCTACCCCGAGGGCATCGCCGGGCTCTTCGCGGAGTTCCTGCGCGCGGGCGGCCTGGACGTGGTCGCCGTGCGCGGCTCCGGGATCATCACCGCCGCCGAGGTCGGCACCTGGGGCGAGGCCGAGCTGTTCGCGCTGGCCCGCGCCGCCGACCACGCGGACGCCGACGCGGTCCTGCTGCCGGACACCGCCCTGCACACCGCCTCGCACCTCACCGCCCTGGAGAAGGAGCTGGGCAAGCCGGTCCTCACCGGGAACCAGGTCACCGTCTGGGAGGCGCTGCGCCTGACCGACCGCCGGGTGAACGCCCCGACCCTCGGCGCCCTCTTCACCCGGGAGCCGATCGTCCAGGTCTGATCGGCGGGTGCCCGGGGGGTTACGGCCTCCTTGCGCGGGCGGGGGACAATGGAGGGTGGCCCGGCCGGATGTGTGTCGGGGGCGGGCCGCGGAACCCACGAGGAGGACAGGACATGGCGGAGCCCACGCCGCGTCGGAACGAACCGCGGCTACGCCCCGCGCCCCTGCTGTTCGAGCCCGCGGAAGCGGCCGGTGACCCTGAGCACTTCTTCGACCTGGAGTCCATCGACGACCCGCGCGCGCTGCTCGCCCGGGCGACCGAGCTGACGCAGGCCTTCCGGGCGGCGGCGGACCGGGCCGTGGAGTTCCAGGCGGTCGCGGCGGCCCAGCTCGCCGACCCCCGGCGGTTCGACCGGCTGACGACCGCGGACATCGCCGAGCAGGCCGAGTGGACCGAGGACTACGCCAAGAAGATGGTCGAGTTCGGGCGGGACCTGATGCGGGGGGCGGACGGGCGAGGGCCCGATCCGATCTGATCCGACCCCGTCCCGGCCGGGTCGTGACCGGATCCGACCCGAGAGGCCCCGGGGGCCCTTGGGAATCCTGAGGCGCTTGGCATATGCCAGCCGGGCAAGATACTCCGTCCCGGTCCTTCGTGTCCCGGTTTCCGGCAACTCAGTGAAACGGGACGTTCACACCCGGTAAAAGTGGGTGCATGAGCAGCAGTACAGTCACCCCTGCCGGAGCCGCCTGGCTCGCCTCGGCAGGAACGTATCCGCGAAGCACCCTCGCGCTCTGGGAGGAGCGGCCGGACGCCCCGGTCGTCCTGCCCTGCGGCACCGCCTTCGACGTGGTGAGCGCCCCCGCGGTGTTCGGGCGCCGGATGCTGGACCGGCTGTGGGAGGAGGGGCCCGGCTCGGGGCCGGTGGCGTTGCACCGCGGCCGCACCCTGCTGTTCGCGGCGCCCGGCACGGCCCAGCGGCTGCCCTCGCTGATGGAGTGGGAGGAGTGGGGCTGCCGGGGACGCACCGGCCCCCAGGGCGGGACGGGCTCAGGGCGGACCGACGAGATCCCGCCACTTCTCTGCCACGGCAACGGCGACGCCGTGACCGTCCCGCCGCCGGTCGGCCCCACCGCGGCGGCCCCCGCGTCCGGTTCCCGCTGGATCGTCGCGCCGGACACCCGTCACCCCTGGCTGCCGGGCCCCGAGGTGCTGCTCTGGGCGGCCGTCCGGGCCGCTCGGGCGGCGGTGCGGATATCGATTTCGCCTCCCGCCGACCAGGATGCTAATGTCTACGACGTCAGCAGGCGCCGCTAGCTCAGTTGGTTAGAGCAGCTGACTCTTAATCAGCGGGTCCGGGGTTCGAGTCCCTGGCGGCGCACTAGCGATTAGGTCGCTGACCTGGGCGTTCTCGGTTCCGAGAACGCCCTTTCGCTTGTCGGCGAGCAGATCGCCCCAGGCGGCCCGCCGCCGGCCGGATCAACCCATCCTCGCCGGCGAGATCTCGACGGTCCACGCCCCCGACAGCGTGCGCCCCTCCACCTCGACCCGGACGTCGTCCTCCGGCAGCGTGAAGCGCTCCCCGACGCCGACCGGGGCGTCGGCGAGGGCCGGGTAGACCGAGTTCTCCCAGCAGGCCTCGGTCCGCGGATGGGAGTCGATCACCTGGATCGGGCCGCCCCCGGACTCGGCGCCGCTGTGCACCCGGTACACCAGGACGCCCTGTCGGCAGGTGGCGTGATCGTTGCCGACCGCGCCCCGCGCCTCGAAGGCGAGCACGCTCTCGGGGCCGGTGCGCACCACGGCCAGCTTGGTCCCGAGCCCGGTGCCGAACAGCGGCGCCCCGGCCGCCCCCGTCATCGGCGTGCCGGGGCCGACCGACAGCGACTCCAGGGTGAACCGGATCGGCCCGTTGCCCGGCACGCACACCACCTGGTGCTCCTCCAGCCAGCCCAGCTTCCACTTGTGCCAGCCGAACAGGTCGGGAGCCAGCCCGAACTGGCTGCCCATCAGGTCCCAGTCCCCGACGTGGGTGTCCCAGTCGCCCTTGCCGTCCGCCGGGCGGTGGTAGAGATCCGGGAGGTCGAACACATGGCCGGTCTCGTGGGCGAGGACCAGCCGGTCCGGCGGATGGTTCTCGAACACGGTGACGATCCTGCGGATGTCGGTGTCGTCGGCGCGCAGCGGGGTGTCCAGATTGACCACCTTCGTGGCGTCCGAGTCCACGCCGGGCGCGTGCGGATCGGCGACGAAGTAGACGACGTCGTAACGCGAGAAGTCCACGTGCTTGTCGGCGGCGGCGAGCGCGTCGCGCAGATAGGCGGCCCGGTGCGAGGTGTTCCAGTCGCGCTTTATGGCGTACGAGGTCGACGGGCGCGGCATCCGGAGCCACTTCGACAGCGTGTGCGGGCGCAGCCGGAACCGGCCGTACGAGGCCTGCTCGAAGTACTGGCTCGTGGCCGGGAAGTGGTCGGCCGTCAGGTCCTCCGGGGTGGTCAGTGGCTCGGAGTCCGGGAAGGACAGGAAGATCATCACCGCGTCCAGCGAGCGGGTCGGCCGGGGGTAGTCGGCGTTCCAGGTGTCCAGGCCCTCCGAGTGGTGCGCCTCGGTGCGCTGGAGGGCGCAGGGGGCCGCCGCGAAGGACTCGGCGACCGAGGGTCCGGTGATGAGCGAGGTCGCGGCGAGTGCCGCCAGAGTGGTGAACACGGCCGCCGTACTGCGCAACAGGGGGCGCGGGAGCGGACGCGGCACAGGAACCTCCGGATGCGCTGGGGTGGCCCCACGCCCATGGGGCGGTGGGGGAGGGACACCAAATCCAGCCTGTGGGAGATTGTCGTACTACGCCCTGTTTGTCTGACCCGGACGAGTGAGGCGGGGGTGCGATGCGGACGGCGACACCCCCGAGGTGCTCACGGAACGTCACTAGTGGTCGTGGGGTTGGGAACCCTTCCAGCTGCGGGCAGAAACGATCCGTCTGCAAAGTGGGTATGTCTTGAGTGGCGAGCAGTGGCTGGAAGGGCCGGAGGACACCCTCTATGATCGGCACACTTTCCTGCGCGGACGACGATCGAGTGCACTGCGGGAGCTTGCGGTGAGCGGAACCTCCGAAGGGCCGACGCCCGCGGCAGACCTCATCCGGACGGCCGTCACCGAGAGTGACTTCGAGGCGGCAGGTGGTACCGACGCCGGCGGTGCGCCCGGCCTCGGCGCGGCGGGCGGCGACCCCTACCGCCCCGCCTTCGCCGCCGCCCCGCTCGCCATGGCCGTCATCGGCCGCGAAGGGCAGGTCGTCACCGCCAACGACGCACTCGCCGCCCTCTTCGGCGGCACCCCCGAGGCACTCGTCGGACGGGTCGCCGCCGACCTCCTCGACCTCGCCTCCGACGCCCGCACCTGGCACGCCTACCGCGAGGTGCTGCGCGGCCGGCAGGCCAAGCTGCGCTGCACCCGCAGGCTCAAACACCCCGACGGACAGGCGATCTGGGCGCAGATCAGCGTCGCCCCGCTCGCCGACCGCGCCCCCGGAGTGCTGCTGTCCATCACCGACATCAGCGCCCGGCGCGAACTCCAGGCCCAGCTGCGGCACTTGCAGATGCATGACCCGGTGACCCGGCTGCCCAACCGCACCCTGTTCTTCGAACGCCTCTCGGCCGCCCTCGACACCGAGTCCTACGCCCGCGGCGGCACCGGCCGGATCGGGCTGTGCTACCTGGACCTGGACGGCTTCAAGGCCGTCAACGACACCCTCGGCCACCGCGTCGGCGACCGGCTGCTGGCCGCCGTCGCCGAGCGCCTCACCCGCTGCGCCGACGAGGCGGGCTACGCGCGGGTCGGCACCCCGCTGGTCGCCCGGCTGGGTGGCGACGAGTTCGCCCTGCTCGTCGAGGACTCCACCGGTACCGAACAGCTGGCCGACCTCGCCGAATCCGTCCTGACCGCGCTCCAGGAGCCGTTCGACCTCTCAGGGCAGCGGCTCAGCCTCTCCGCCTCCATCGGCGTCATCGAACGCCAGGCCGCCGGGACCACCGCCACCGGACTGATGCAGGCCGCCGACACCACGCTGTACTGGGCGAAAGCCGACGGCAAGGCCCGCTGGACGCTGTTCGACCCCGAGCGCAACGCCCACCGCATGACCCGCCAGGCACTCGCCTCCACCCTCCGCCCGGCCATCGACCGCGGCGAGTTCACCCTGGAGTACCAGCCGCTGGTCGGCATGGCGGACGGACGGCTCAGCGGTGTCGAGGCGCTGGTGCGCTGGAACCACCCGCAGTTCGGAACCCTGACGCCGAATCGGTTCATCGGATTGGCGGAGGAGGAGGGCGCGATCGTCCCGCTCGGCCGCTGGGTCCTCGCCACCGCCTGCCGCCAGGCCCGCCGCTGGCAGCTCGAACACCCCGACGAGCCGCCCATCTTCGTCAGCGTCAACGTGGCGGTACGCCAGGTGTGGGACTCGGACCTGGTCGCGGACGTCGCCGAGACTCTGGCGGAGACCGGCCTCGCCCCGCACCTGCTGCAACTGGAACTGACCGAGTCCGCCGTGATGGGCTCCTCCGGCCGCCCCCTGCGCACCCTGCAGGCGCTCAGCGACATGGGCGTCCGCATCGCCATCGACGACTTCGGCACCGGCTACTCCAACCTCGCCTACCTCAGCCGGCTGCCGGTGTCCGTGCTGAAGCTGGACGGGTCCTTCGTGCGCGGCTTCCAGTACGAGGACGCCGCCGCGCACGCCAGCCCCGCCGACGAGGTCATCGTCGAGGCGATGATCCAGCTCGCGCACCGGCTCGGGCTGACCGTCACCGCCGAGTGCGTGGAGACCTCCGCGCAGGCCGGGCGGCTGCGCCGGATCGGCTGCGACACCGGCCAGGGGTGGCTGTACTCCCGGCCGGTGGCGGCGGATCGTATCTCCGAGCTGCTGGCCTGCCCGGAGGGTCAGGCCGCGGGCAAGCCGTAGGCGTCGGCGATGAGTTCGTAGCTGCGCAGCCGTACGTCGTCGGTGGGCGTGTTGGCGTTGATCATCAGCTCGTCGGCGCCGGTGCGCTTCTGCAGGTCGTCGAGACCGGTGCGGACCTCGTCCGGGGTGCCGTGGATGATGTTCGAGCTCCACGACGCCGCGAAGTCCCGCTCCATCGGGCTCAGTTCGTACGCCTCCGCCTCCTCCGCGCTGGGCACCAGCCCGGGACGGCCGGTGCGCAGCCGGATCATGCTCAGCACCGACGCCTTCACCTCACGCCGGGCCACCCGCTCGTCCTCGGCGGCCAGCGCCGCGACACCGATCAGCGCGTACGGCTCCGCCAGCACCTCCGACGGCTTGAACGACTCCCGGTACAGATCGAGGGCCGGGATCGTGTTCTGCGCCGAGAAGTGGTGGGCGAACGCGAACGGCAGGCCCAGCAGACCGGCCAGCCGGGCGCTGTAGCCGGAGGAGCCCAGCAGCCAGATCGGCGGGCGGTTCGGGGACTGGACGCCGCCCGGGGAGGTGCCCTGCACGGGGCCGGGAACCGCGTGGATCCTGCGGTACGGGTGGCCGTCGGGGAAGTCGTCGTCCAGGAACCGGGTCAGCTCGGCGAGCTGCCGCGGGAAGTCGTCGGCGGCCTCCTCCGGGCGGTCCGTGCGGCGCAGGGCGGCAGCGGTCGCCCCGTCGGTGCCGGGGGCGCGGCCGAGACCCAGGTCGACCCGGCCCGGGGCCATCGCCTCCAGCGTGCCGAACTGCTCCGCGACGACCAGCGGGGCGTGGTTGGGCAGCATCACGCCGCCCGAGCCGAGCCGTATGCGGTCGGTGTGGGCGGCGAGGTGGGCCAGGATCACCGCGGGCGAGGAGGACGCCACGCCCGGCATGGAGTGGTGCTCGGCCACCCAGTACCGGTGGAAGCCCCGGGACTCCGTCAGACGGGCCATGGCGACGCTGTTGCGCATCGCGTCGCTCGAGGTCCGGCCGGCGCTCACGACGGCCAGGTCGAGGACCGACAGGGGGACGGGGGCGGAGCCGTGGACGGTGCCTCGGATGCCGTGGCCTTCGCCGCTGGGGTTACCGGCGTCCCTGTTGTCGTCTGCCGCCACGGTGGGGCCTCCTGCTCTCGTCGCGCATGCGGTGGGGTCATGAGCGTCAACGGGAGGCGGAGGGGGGTTCATTCCCCGGGGGGCGGACATAGGGGGGTGGGGGCGGGGACGTCGGGGGGTGGGTTTGGAGGGGCGCCGGGGGAGCTCGGTGGGGAGCTGGGGCGCCCCCGTCTCTCAGGGCCGCCAGCTCACCCGATGCTCCGACAGGTGGGCCAGCACCGCATGGTTCGCCTCCCAGCCGTCCGGGAACTTCACCAGCGTTCCCAGCTGGACCGGTTCCGTCGACGGATAGTCGTCCAGCAGTTCGTCGACGCCCGCGCGGCAGACCACCACGCACGCGTGCCGGTGCCGGGAGGCGAGCACGCACAGGCGGCCCGTCTCCAGGTGGAACGCGGTGGCGTCGGGGCGGCCGGAGAGCGGGTGCAGGACGACCGTCACGTCGTACTCCCGGCCCTGGAGGCGGTTCGCCGTGTCCACGGTGACGTCGCTCACGCCCAGCTCGGCGAGGGCCGCGCGGACGGCCGCCGCCTGGTCGCGGTGGGCCGTGCCCACCGCGATCCGGTCGGCGGTCAGCGGGGTGGGACCGGAAGACCGCTCGGAGGTGGCCGCGCCGCCCCGGTCCAGCAGCCGGCGCACCACCGTCGCCACCGCCCGCACCGCCTCCGGGTCGGTGCGCGGGGTGTGCCGCGCGGGCAGCTCCAGCAGGCCCCAGCCCGACTCGGCGGCCTCGTCGATCACCCGGTCCGGGCCCGAGCCGTCCGACGGCACCGCGAAGGCCAGCCTCCGGTCGCCGTGGCCCGTGCCGCTGCGGAACGGGGTGTACGGGTAGAAGGCGTCCGAGACCAGCGGCGCGGCCGAGGCGGGCAGCCGCCAGGACACCGGCAGCCGGTGCTGCGGGAGGCCCGGGTTGTGCGCCAGCAGCGTGCTGACCGCGGAGGCCGACGGGTCGTACGACAGCCCCGCCCACTGCTCGCTGCCGACGATCGCGAACGGGTCGAGCTGCCCCGGGTCACCCACGAACAGCGCCCGCTCGAACAGTCCGGCGACGGCGAGCAGCGAGTCCGAGCGCATCTGGTACGCCTCGTCGACGATCGCGTGCCGCCACGGCTCGTCGACCTTGACGTGGGCCCACTTGGCGGCCGTCGACAGCACGACGGGCAGCCCGGCCAGGTCGGCCGCCTTCGCCGACGTACGGACGTTCGTCAGGTCGTCGAGCGCCTTGTCGTACGGGTCGGCGTCGCTGCTGTGCAGGCGGCCCACCGGCATCTCGGGGTCCTTCTCGGCGAGCCGCAGCACCAGGTCGTCGACCTGGGCGTTGGTCTGCGCGACCACCATCAGCGGGCGCCCCGCCGCGGCGAGTTCGAGGGCCGCGCGGACCACGAGCGTGGACTTCCCGGCGCCGGGCGGGGAGTCGACGACCACACCGCGGTCCGGGCCGTGCAGGGTGTCGCGGAGGATCGCCTCGGTGGCCCGGGCGGCGGCGGTGCCCGGGTCGAACGGGGTACCGGGGGCGGCGACGGCCTCGGCGGTCACAGGATGTCCTCCTCGGTCACGGGGTCGGCGACTTCGGGTACGGCGGCCTCCTCGCCGGGCGGCCCGCCGTGCGTCCACGGGGTGTCCTCGGGGTCGGGCAGCTTGGCGCCGCCGCGCTGCTCGTGCTCGAACAGGGTGAAACAGAGCCGGTCGCCCTTCTCGGGCACCGAACCCGGCTCCGGCTCCTTGCCCCGGCCCATCTTGTCCAGGACGCGCAGCACGATCAGCGCGCCCTCCTCCTCGCTCGCCACGAACTCGGCGGACTGCGGCTTGCCGCCCAGCGAGCGGTACACCTTGGCGCGCACGCCGAGGTGCGGCCGGTCGTCCGTGCGGACCGTGACCAGCGGGCGCGGGCTGGGGCGCCTGCCCTCGCTGTACGCCATCGTCACCTCGACGACCTCGCCCGCGAACGCCTCCCCGGACAGCCGCCGGCCCGCCATCACCAGCGGGTCGTCGAGGGCTTCCTGCGCCTCCAGCCGGGCCTGCTCCCGTTCGCGGGTGGCCAGCTTGTTCGCCGCGGTCACCGCGTCGTCGTGGCGCGGCTGCGGCGGCTCGCCGGACCGCACCCGGTCACGGTGGCCGGTGAACGACCAGCGGTCGCGCGTCCAGCGCTCCTCGACCCGCCCGCCCTCGGGCAGCGCCCGCAGCAGGTCCAGGCCCCGCCACACCGCGTCCCACGTGGGGCGCGCCACGCTCTCCACCAGGGCGCGGATCTCCCGCTCGGCGGCGGTGAGGGCGCCGAGCCGGTCGTCCGCCTCCAGGCCGTCCTCGGCGGCGGCCAGCGCGCCGCGCGCACGGTCGTAGCGCTCGATCGCCGGGGCGAGCAGCTTGTTGTCGAACGCCGGGTCGGTGGCCGGGCCGGCGGGCGGGCACAGCAGCTGGCCCCGCTCGTCCCGGGCCAGCTCGGCCCGCAGCGCCGCCTCGGCGCCGGAGCCGCCCTCGGGCGGGTCGATCCAGGCGAGCAGTGCGCCCAGGTGCTGGTCCTCCAGGCCGGACTGGCCGGTCGCCCAGTGCCGGGACAGCACGTCGGTCATCGCCAGCAGCAGGGAGGAGCCCGGCACCCGGGAGCGCTCCGCGTAGTGCGTCAGCCAGCGGCCGAGCAGCGGCACCCGCGGCGGGGCCGGATGCGGAGTCTCCGGGTCCTGCTCGGCCGTGCGGCGGAACCGCATGGAGCGGCCCAGCAGGCGGACGAACTCGATGCTCGCGCGGCTCGGCACGATCAGCTGCGGGGCGTCCGCGCACAGGTCGACCTCGACCTTGGTCCGCTTGCCGGTCTCCGGGTCGGTCTCGGTGCGCTCGGCGGCCTCCACGGCGTCCGTGTACGCGTCGACGTACGGCAGCACGACGTCCGCCAGCTCGGCCAGGAACGCGAACCGCAGGTCGCGGTCGCGTGGCTGCGGGACGACCAGCAGACGCGGCGCGTCCCGGTCGGTGCCGACCAGCGCGCCGAGCGGCGCTCCGGCCTCACCGGCGGTGATCAGCGGCACGAACACCAGCGGCCGCTCGGACACGCGCCGGTGCCGGACGGTGGCGACGGGCTGCGCCCGGCCGCTGTCGACGGCCTCCAGCCGCGCGAGCGTGGCGATCAAGGACACGGGACTGCCTCCTGTCCGGCGCTGTCCCGGCCGGAGGCCGCCTCGGACAGGGCCTCCGCGCGGAGCCGGGCCGCCCGGCGCAGGGCGGCCACCGCCGGGTCGTCCGGGTCGCCGCTCTCGCCGCGGGCCGCCGACAGGACGGCCTCGACCGTGGTCAGCCCGCCCAGCTCGGCGCGGGCCGCGCGGCCGAGGGAGGTCACCGCGCCGGCCGCGCGGGACCGGCCGCGGCAGTGGAACGCCAGCTCGCAGGCGGACAGGCACTCGGGCGCGTACGTCGCCGGGACCGACTCGACGGCGGCGGTCAGCTCGGCGGCCGGCAGCTCGGGGGAGAAGCAGGTGCCCTCCGGGAGCGTGTCGACGATCTCCTCGATCCGGGTGAGCCGGGCCAGCTGGCGGCTGGTCACCGCGCGCTGCTTGCGCACGTCCACGGCGGACGCGGCGGGCAGGTTGGAGAAGTCCTTCGGGCACACCAGCAGGATCCGGTGCCGCACCCGCGGGGCCGGGTCCAGCCGGGCCGCGACCGCCTCCAGCGCCAGCACGTACACCGCCGCCTGGCGGGCCGCCGCGCCCACCTTCGCCGGATCCGCGGAGCCGTCCAGCAGCGGGAAGGACTTGATCTCGACGACCGTCCAGCTCCCGTCCGGATGCACCACGACCGCGTCCGGCTCCAGGAACGCAGGGGAACCTGCGACGTCGAGCGCGAGCATCGGATGGTCGAGCAGCGTCCAGCCGCCGGCCTCGACGGCCTCCCGCAGCGCCAGCGCCGTACGCGCCGCCCGCCCCGCCGGGCCGATCGCGGACAGGTCGGGCACCCCGGCCCGCTCCGGCGGCTCGGCGTCCGGGTCCAGGTTCCGGTGCGCCAGCCGCAGCAGCTCCGCGCCGCCGTCCGCCTTGACCCGCGCCTCGAACGCGTTGCCGCGCGTCAGCGCGAACTGGGACTGGCCGAAGCCGGACGGCGAGCCCAGCGCGGTCGCCAGTCTCGTCTTGTCCACCCCGGCGCCGTCGAGGATCGCGCGCCGCGCGCAGCCCGGGTTCGCGGCGAGCGCCGCGAGGGCACGCGCGTCGAGCGTCTTGGCCGGTACGTCGGGACCGCGCAGCTCAGCGAGCCGCTGCCGGAGCTCCGCCCCCCGCGTCCGAGGGTGCGGCACTGGGCTCGGCTCCCGGTCCGAACCGTGACTCGCGCTGCCGTGGAATTCGCTCACCCGCCGAAGTCTGGCATCCGGCACTGACAATCGTGGCCGGTGCGGTCCCGCTGGCCACCGTGGCGGGTGTGGTCCGCGCCGTCAGACGGGCCTTGGCCCGGTCCGCGCCGCGCGTCACGAGCGGCGCGAGCAGCAGCCCGGCGCCCATCACCGCCGCGCCCGCAGCCGCGTCGAGGAAGTAGTGGTTCGCGGTGCCCATCACCACGATCGTGGTCACCAGCGGGTACACCACCGCCGCGATCCGCGCCAGGCGCGTCCCGCCGTAACGCCACAGGATCACCCCGCACCACAGCGCCCAGCCGACGTGCAGGCTCGGCATCGCCGCGTACTGGTTCGTCATCCCGCCCATGCCACGCGGCGCACTGGCCTCGCCGCCCCACCAGCCGTACGAGCTGTACTGGGCCATGGTGTCCACGAAGCCGTACCCCGCCGACAGCAGGCGGGGCGGGCAGGTCGGCAGCAGGGTGAAGCCGATCAGGCCGATGAACGTCGAGGTCATCAGCCAGGTGCGGGCCGCGCGGTAGTGCACGGTGCGGGAGCGGAAGAGCCAGATCAGGAGCGCCGGGGTGACCAGGTAGTGCAGCGAGGCGTACCAGAAGTCCGCCGGGATCCCTATCCACGCCTCCCGGGTGAACAGGCGGTTCAGCGGGTGCTCGGCGTTGAGGTGGAGCGCCTTCTCGATCCGCAGGATGGCCAGCCCGTGGTCGACAGCGGTGGAGACGTCGCCGCGGGCGAGGAGCCGTCCGGCCGAGTAGCAGGCGTACACCAGGACGAGCAGCGGCAGCTCGGTCCACCAGCGCGGCCGTGTCCCCTGGGCTGCCTCGATGCCTGCTGACTCGGACTGCGGCATCCGATCGCCCTCCCCCTTCGACTCACATTTCACGGCCACGCCTCTCAGGGGGTGTCCCGGCCCTCAAGACGCAGAGATCGCCCCCCAGGTTGCCCCATCACAGGGTGCGCGATGATGGAGGGGTCACGCCTCTGGTTTCCCTGGGAAAGGTCGTCCATGGCACCGCGCATCCTGCTGGCCCGGCACGGACAGACGGAATGGTCGCTGTCCGGCAAGCACACCGGCAGGACGGACGTGCCGTTGCTCGAGGAGGGCCGGTGCGGCGCGAAGCTGCTCGGCGAGCGGCTGCACCGGGCGCCGTTCGACGGCCTGCCCGGTGTCGAGATACGCACCAGCCCGCTCTCCCGCGCGCGTGAGACCTGCGAACTCGCCGGGTTCGGGGACCGCGCGCAGACCTGGGACACGCTGATGGAGTTCCACTACGGCGCCTACGAGGGCATGACCCCGGCGGAGATCCAGGCGGTCCGCCCCGGCTGGCTCATCTGGCGCGACGGGGTGCCCGAGGGCGAGACGCTGGTCGAGGTGGAGGCCCGCGCGGACGAGGTCGTCGCCTGGGCCCGGGAGGCCGACCGCGACGTCCTGGTCTTCGCCCACGGGCACATCCTGCGCACCATCGGCGCGCGCTGGCTGGGCCTCCCCATCGCCTTCGCGTCCCGCATCCGCCTCAATCCGACGTCGCTGTCGGTACTGGGCTGGGCGTACGGCGAACCGGCGATCGAGAGCTGGAACGACGTGGGGCACCTGGCGGGATAGACCCGCTCACGCCGTCCGCCGCGCCCCCGCGTGGCGTTCCAGGAACTCCGACACCCCCGACGCCCGCCGGTGCGGCCCCAGCAACCGGGCCGTCCCCGCCAGCATCGTCTGCACCCGCGACGACTGCACCTGGTCCAGCAGATCGAGCACCCGCATCCCCGCCGCCGCGGCCTCGTCCGGCCGCCCCCCGCGCGCGAGGTCGTCGGCCAGCTCGGCGGTGTACAGCGCGATGTTCCGGGTGAAGTGCGGGTCCTGCAGCTGCGCGGCCCGTCCCGCGTGCCGCGCGGCCCGCGGCCAGTCGCCCAGCGTCGACCAGCACTGTGCCTCGAGTCCTTCCAGCTCGGCCTCCCCGTAGAAGCTCATCCACTCGGGGTCGGCGTCCGAGGGGCCTCGCCCGAAGAGGGCCTGCGCGCGCGTCAGGGCCTGTTCGCAGCCCGCGCGGTCCGCGAGCCCCGCCCAGCCGCCCGCCTCGCGCAGCGCGAGCAGCGACATCAGCCGGGCCGAGCCGAGGGGGCGCGCGATGCGCTGCGCGGCCTGCGCGGCGCGCACCGCCTCCCGGGGGCGCCCGGCGTCGCGCGCGAGGAAGGCCGTGTTGCAGAAGGCGTGGGCCTCCAGCGCGTCGTCCCCCGTCATCCGCGCGGTGGCCAGCGCTTCGGCGTAGTGGGAGCGAGCGTCGTCGTACCGCCCGGAGTCGTGCGCCAGCCAGCCCACGGAGATGGCCAGTTCACCGGCGCCGGAGTGCAGCCGGTCGGCGGTCGCCTGCCGGGTCGTGCCGGCGTCCAGCAGCGCGTAGGCGGCGCGCAGGGGGGCCGCCGCGCGCCGGTAGAGGCCGTCCGCGCCGTGCCGGTCGTCGAGCAGCCGGATCCGGCGTACGGCGTCTTCCAGGGCGCTCGCCTCGCTCGCCCCGACGCGGCGGACGGGGCGTTGTGCCGCCTGCGCGTCGAATGCGAGCCCGAGGGGGCCCAGCGAGGCGGCGGCCACGGTGGCGCCTCCGCCCGTCATGAATGCGCGACGCAGCACGTCGCTCTCCTCGTAGTTGATGTGCGTGTCGTACGGGTCCTGCGTGTCATACGTCTCGTACGCCCCGCGCGTCTCACCGGTGGTGTCCGCCGGGGCCGGGTCGTACACGGGGGGCGTGTCGGCGGCGGCGCGCGCCCCGCGTCCGCGTACGGACGAGCGGGGCGCGAACCCCAGATCGGTGAGCGTGCGGCCGGGGAACATGTGCAGGAACACCCGCTCGTACGCGTAGTTGGGGCAGCGGATCTCGCCCGCCTCCACCCGGCCGATGTAGCGCGCGTCACAGCTGACCCGCTCGCCGATCTCCCGCGCGGCCCGCCGGACCGCCGCGGCGAACTCGGCGGGTGAACGCCGTCCGCGCAGCTGCCGGAAGGCGGTGTTCGGCCGCGGGGGCCGACTGGGCTGAGACGAGGTCACCGTTGACGACGCCATGGCCGGGTCCTCTCGTGCGAACCGTCGAACCATGCCGGACGCCTGGCGAGTTGACCCGAGTTTGACCCATGTGACGTATGTCTGGCTTTATCGGTGTCAGGCCCTGTTTCCGGCGGGCAAGAACGTACCTGCTGTTACGGCTTCGGCACGCAGTGTTTAGCTACAAACCGGATATGTCATCCGCGATCTGCCATGAACTGCCATCCTTTGCGGCGCACTTCCGCCGTAGCTGTTGACGCCGCCGCGCGTTGAGCACGACGGACCGGGAGCCGCCCGACTCCCGACCCGCTCGCCCAAGGAGGATTCCGTGGTGGAGGCCGGGATGGAGACCAGCCAGAGAATCGATCCTCGTACGCCGCCGCCCGCGCCGCACACCGCGTGGGACCTCGTGACGGTGCCGGCCCGGCAGGGGCTGGAGGCGGTCGACATCCTGCGACGCGGTGACGGCGACGGCGTGGGCCCCGTCCTGCACGACGACGACGGCGACACCCTCGGCTTCCTGGTGCCGCCGGGCACCGCGGCCGGCTGGGACGTACCGGGCAGCACCTGCACCGAGACGAACGGCCGCGGCCTCAGCCTCGCCCCCGAACCGCCGGCCGCGGGCACGGCAGGCGTGGGGAGCGTCGCAGCCGAGCCCGCCGACTGCACCGGCTGGCTCCTCCCGCCCGGTGAGGCCGACCTCGCGACCGACCCCGTGGTGCTGCGCCGGGCCCTGGGCGAGGCGGCCCGGATGATCGAGGCCGCGGACAGCTGCCGCTGAGCGGCACGACCGGCGGGCGGGGGCCGGACGGCCGCCTGCGCTGATCCCGTCGTATCCCCCGATAATGGGTTGATGGGAAAGTCCAGGAACCCCCGGCGGGCGCCGGCCGCCGCCGACACCGTCGTCGAGACCGTCGACGGCGGGCTCGCGCAGCTGATACCCGACCGCGACCGGGCGCGGGCCTGGACGCTGCTCATCGACGGGGCACCGCAGTCGCACGTCGACCTGGACGACCCGGCGTACCTGTCGTTCGAGTACCAGCGGCGGCTCGGCCATGTCATCGACCTCGCCGCCCCGCCCGGCAAGCCGCTGACCGCCGTCCATCTCGGTGGCGGCGCCTTCACGCTGGCCCGTTACGTCGCCGCCACCCGCCCCCGCTCCACCCAGCAGGTCGTCGAGAAGGACGCGCCACTCGTCCAACTGGTCCGGCGGGAGCTGCCCCTGGCACCGAACGCCCGGATCCGGGTTCGGTCGACGGACGCCAGGGAAGGCCTCGCCAAGGTGCCGGACGGCTGGGCCGACCTGATCGTCGCCGATGTGTTCAGCGGCGCCCGGACCCCGGCCCACCTGACCTCGACGGAATTCCTGGACGAGGTCCGCAGGGCCCTGAAGCCCGGTGGCCGCTACGCCGCCAACCTGGCCGACGGCCCGCCGCTCGCCCACCTGCGCGGCCAGATCGCCACCGCGGCCGCCCGGTTCGCCGAACTCGCGCTGGTCGCCGACCCTGCCGTACTGCGCGGCAAACGGTTCGGCAACGCCGTCCTCGTCGCCTCCGACCTGCCCCTGCCGATCGCCGAACTGACCCGCCGCGCGGCCTCCGACCCGCACCCCGCGCGCGTCGAGCACGGCCGGACGCTCACCGACTTCACCGGCGGGGCCCTCCCGGTCACGGACGCGGCGGCGGTCGCCTCGCCCGCACCCCCGGCCTCCGTGTTCCGCTGACGGACCGGCCTCCCACGAGGCTCAGTACGTGCCGATCTCCACCCGCGGCGGGCCGTCGTGCCAGGTGCAGAACACCGAGACCCGGTCCGCGCCGGAGGTGAACTCCACCCGGATCCACGTCTCCGTCTTCCACACCTGCATCGACCAGCCCGCCCCCGGCGTCGCCGTCACCAGCGTCGCGGAGCGCTCACCCAGGTCGAACACGGCCCTGCCGCCCTCGGTGGTGTAGCTGCGGACCCGCCCGGAGGCGGTGGCGGACGGCGAGGGGGACGCGCTCGGGCGGGCCGTCGGGGTGCGGGAGGGAGCCGGGTCCGGCGCGGCGGCGGTCGACGATCCGGCGCTCCGCGACGGCTCCGGGCGACGGGTGCTCGCCGAGGTGGCCAGGGGCTTGTCCGACGCGGGGGTGGTCTCGGCCGAGACGACCGGCAGGGCACGCGGCGGGTCGTACGCCGTGCCCGCCATCACCGAGTGGACGCCCCACCACGACAGCGTGGTCGCCGCGCCGGTGGCGAGCGACCAGGCCAGTACGTGTACGACTCCTCTGAGCATCGCGGCCATACTGCACCACGACCGCCACCCCTGTCCCACCGGTCACGACAGTCATGAGGCGTCGGAGGGTTTTCCACAGCGCGTCAGTTGTCCACAGGCGCCGGACCGGTCCCGCTCGCATGGCGTACGGTGCGGCGCATGGCAAGTGTGCTCGTGGTCGAGGACGACCAGTTCGTACGCTCCGCGCTCATCCGGCATCTCACCGACGCCGCACACACCGTGCGCAGTGTCGGTACCGCGCTGGAGGCGCTGCGCGAGGTCGCTCATCACCGATTCGATGTGGTCATCCTGGACCTCGGACTGCCCGACCTGGACGGCTCCGAGGCCCTGAAGATGCTGCGCGGCCTCACCGACGTCCCTGTGATCATCGCCACCGCCCGGGACGACGAGACGGAGATCGTGCGGCTGCTCAACGCGGGCGCGGACGACTACCTCACCAAGCCGTTCTCCGTCGAGCACCTGTCCGCGCGGATCGCCGCCGTACTGCGCCGCTCCCGCGCCGCCACCGGCGAGACCCCGCCGTCCCCGGTGCTCCGGGTCGGCGGACTGACCGTCGACCCGCTGCGCCGCCAGGCCGAACTGGACGGCGCGCGGCTCGACCTGACCCGCCGTGAGTTCGACCTGCTCGCCTTCCTGGCCGGCCGGCCCGGGGTGGTCGTCTCCCGCCGGGAACTGCTCGCCGAGGTCTGGCAGCAGTCCTACGGCGACGACCAGACCATCGACGTCCACCTGTCCTGGCTGCGCCGCAAGCTCGGCGAGACGGCCGCCCGGCCCCGCTATCTGCACACCTTGCGCGGCGTCGGTGTGAAGCTCGAACCCCCGGCCGTGGAGCCGCCGGTCATGGAGCCGTCCCGATGAGGTGGGCGCTGGTCAAGGTGTCGCTCGCCGTCACCGCGATGGTCGTCGTGGCCTTCGCCGTGCCGCTCGGGCTCGTCATCAGGGAGATGGCCCGCGACCGCGCCTTCTCCAACGCCGAGCGCGACGCCGCCGAGATCGCCCCCGCGCTGTCCATCACCACCGACCGTGCCCAGCTCGAACGCGTCGTCGCCTCCGCCGGCTCCGACGCCGGGATAGCCGTGCACATACCTGCGGCCGACGGCAGCGCCCCCGTCGAGATCGGGCGGCAGCGGGCCGACGACGCGGACATCACCACCACCCGCGACCTGGGCCGGGCCTCCACCGCGGACGTGCCCGGCGGATCGGCGCTGCTCCAGCCGGTCGCGCTCAGCTCCGGGAAGTTCGCCGTCGTCGAGGTGTACATCCCCGACACAGCGGTCACCAAGGGCGTCGGCACCGCCTGGGCGGTGCTCGCCGGGGTCGGCCTCGCGCTGATCGTCGGCTCCGTCGCGGTCGCCGACCGGCTGGGCGTGCGGATGGTGCAGCCCGCGCAGCGCCTGGTCGAGGGGGCGCGCGAGCTCGGCGACGGCAAACTGGGCGCCCGGGTCCCCGAGGAGGGGCCGACCGAACTGCGGCTCGCCGCGGTCGCGTTCAACTCGATGGCCGACCAGGTCGTCCAGCTCCTGGCCAACGAGCGGGAGCTGGCGGCCGACCTCTCCCACCGGCTGCGCACCCCGCTGACCGTGCTGCGCCTCAACGCGGCCTCGCTCGGCGACGGCGCGGCGGCCGAACAGACCAGGGCCGCCGTGGCCCAGCTGGAGCGCGAGGTCGACACCATCATCCGCACCGCCCGCGAGGCCAAGCCGCAGACCGCCGCGGCCGGTCCGGGCGCCGGATGCGACGCGGCGGAGGTGGTGCGCGAGCGGATGGCGTTCTGGTCGGCGCTCGCCGAGGACGAGGGCCGCAAGGTGCGGCTGGCCGGCGTGGAGCGGCCGGTGCGCATACCCGTCGCCCGGGCCGACCTCGCCGCCGCGCTGGACGCGCTGCTCGGCAACGTCTTCCGGCACACCCCGGAGGGCACCGCCTTCGCGGTCGACGTGCACAACGGCGAGGACGCGGTGATCGTCCTGGTCTCGGACGCGGGCCCCGGCATACCCGACCCCGAGGCGGCGATGGCACGCGGCCGGGGCTCCGGCAGCGACGGCTCGACCGGCCTCGGGCTGGACATCGTGCGCCGGCTCGCCGAGTCCACCGGCGGTGACGTGCGGATCGGCTCCTCGGTGCTCGGCGGCACGGAGGTGCGGATCTGGATCCAGCTGGACGGGCGGGAGCCGGCGCCGTCGCGGCGGGGTCACCGAGGGGCCGTACGACGGCGCAGACCGGGCAGGACAGCCGTCGGCTTTAACCGGTCCCGATCCCTTCCTTAAGCGCACCCTAAGATCCGCAACCCCGGTCCGGATCAGGCGATTTGCCGGATTCCGGATCGCTAGCGTGCTGCCGCACCCGACCACACAACCCCGTGAACAGTTAAGGCAGGCACGCGATGAGCACGCACCGGCGCAGGATCAGCGGCAGGAACAAGGCGATCGGGGGCGTGGTCGCGGCGGCCGTGGCGGGCGGCGGGGCCGTCCTGTTCACCGGCACCGCGCAGGCGGCCGGCGTCGGCGCCGCGTACACGAGGACCAGCGACTGGTCGACGGGCTACACCGCGCAGTACGTCGTCACCAACGACAGCGGCAAGGCGAAGGCCGACTGGACCCTGGAGTTCGACCTGCCCGCCGGGTCGAAGCTCGGCTCGCTGTGGAACGGCGAGTCCAGCGTCAGCGGCCGGCACATCACCGTGAAGCCCCCGAAGTGGGACGCGGACGGCCTGGCCGTCGGCGAGTCCGTCACCGTGGGCTTCGTCGTCAACGGCTCGGGGGACCCGACCGGCTGCCGCATCGACGGCACGAAGTGTTCCGCCGACGGCGGTGCCACCCCGGAGCCGACCGGCCGCCCCACCCAGTCCCCGACGCCCACCGCGACAACGTCCCAGAGCCCCTCCCAGACCCCGGCCCCCACCTCGACCCCGACGCCCACCGCCACCCCGAAGCCCTCGGAGAGCACCGGCACCGGCAGCCCCGCCACCGCCGGCTTCGCCCCGTACGTCGACACCTCCCTCTACCCGGCCTTCGACCTGCTCGCCGCCGCCGACGCCACCGGCGTGAAGGACTACAACCTCGCCTTCGTCACCGACGGCGGCGGCTGCACCCCGAAGTGGGGCGGCGTCACCGACCTGGCGAGCGACGCGGTGGCCGCGCAGATCGGCGCGCTGCGCGCCAAGGGCGGGGACGTCCGGGTCTCCTTCGGCGGCGCGGCCGGCTCCGAGCTGGCCACCGCCTGCTCCTCGGCGGACGCGCTGGCGGCGGCGTACGGCAAGGTCGTGGACGCCTACGCGCTCACCAAGGTCGACTTCGACGTCGAGGGCGGCGCGCTGCCCAACGCGGCCGCCAACACCCGCCGCGCGCAGGCCATCGCCAAGCTCCAGAAGCAGCACCCGGACCTGGACGTCTCCTTCACCCTCCCCGTCATGCCCGAGGGCCTGACCCAGGACGGCGTGAACCTGCTCGCCGACGCCAAGAAGAACGGCGTCGCGATCGACACCGTCAACATCATGGCGATGGACTACGGCCCGGCGTACAGCGGCGACATGGGCACCTACGCCGAGCAGGCCGCCACCGCCACCCAGGCCCAGATCAAGAGCGTCCTCGGCCTGTCCGACAGCGCGGCGTGGAAGACGGTCGCGGTCACCCCGATGATCGGCGTGAACGACGTGACCTCCGAGATCTTCAAGGTCGACGACGCCGCGCAGCTGGTGGACTTCGCCAAGGCCAAGGGCCTCGGCTGGCTGTCGATGTGGTCCGGCACCCGCGACAAGCAGTGCGCCGGCGGCGCGCAGAACCACGCCGACGCCACGTGCAGCTCCATCGTCCAGGAGAAGTACGCCTTCACGAAGGCGTTCGCCGCCTACAAGTAAGCCCCGGCCCCAGGCCCCCGCCCGGCAGCCGGCTCCGGCCCCCACGAGAAACGCGGGGCGCGACACCCCCCCACGGTGTCGCGCCCCGCCCCCTTTCCCAAGGGCCCCCGGGTCAGGCGCTCTCGGTCGCCGGCTCGGGCAGCGCGCCGGAGCGGGCCGCGCGCCCGTACCAGAGGGCGCTCGACTTCGGGGTGCGCTCCAGCGTGGAGTAGTCGACGTACACCGCGCCGAACCGCTTGCCGTAGCCGTACGCCCACTCGAAGTTGTCCATCAAGGACCACAGGTAGTAGCCGCGGACGTCGGCGCCGTCCGTGATCGCCCGGCGGACGGCCGACAGGTGGCCGTGCAGGTAGGCGATCCGCTCGGGGTCGTGGACGCGGCCCTCCGGGTCGGGCTTGTCGTCGTAGGCCGCGCCGTTCTCGGTGATGTAGAGCGGCAGCCCCGGGGCCTCCCGGGTGTAGCGCATGATCAGGTCGTGCAGGCCGGTCGGGTCGATGGTCCAGCCCATCTCGGTGCGCTCGCCCGGCGTCTGGTGGAACGCCACTTCGTCGGCGCCCGGCCACGGCGAGTGCTCGCTGGCCCCGTGACCGTCGGCCCGCGGGCCCTTCGCCGACGGGTCGGCCGCGGAGACCAGGGTCGGCGTGTAGTAGTTGAGGCCCAGCGCGTCCAGCGGCTGGTTGATGATCGCCAGGTCGCCGTCCTGGACGTACGACCAGTCGGTGACCGACGCCGTCGCCGCGAACAGGGTCTCCGGGTAGGCGCCGTGCAGCATCGGGCCGTGGAAGACGCCGTTGGCCAGGTCGTCGATCTTCCGCGCCGCCGCCAGGTCCGCCGGGTCCTGCGAGACCGTGCGGACGACGGAGGAGTTGAGGGAGACCGCGACCGAGTTGCGGGCCGGCATCACCGAGCGCAGCGCGGTCGCGCCGAGGCCGTGCGCCAGGTTGAGGTGGTGCGCGGCGCGCAGGGTCGCCGCCGGTTCGGTGCGGCCCGGGGCGTGCACACCGGAGCCGTAGCCGAGGAAGGCGCTGCACCACGGCTCGTTGAGGGTGATCCACTGCTCGACCCGGTCGCCCAGGGCCTCGCCGACGATCTGCGCGTACTCGGCGAAGCGGTAGGCGGTGTCGCGCTCCGGCCAGCCGCCCGCGTCCTCCAGCTCCTGCGGCAGGTCCCAGTGGTAGAGGGTGACGGCCGGCTTGATGCCGTGCGCGAGCAGCTCGTCCACCAGCCGGCGGTAGAAGTCCAGGCCGACCTGGACGGCGGGGCCGCGGCCGGTGGGCTGCACCCTGGACCAGGAGATGGAGAAGCGGTACGCGGTGAGGCCCAGCTCCGCCATCAGGGCCACGTCCTCGCGGAAGCGGTGGTAGTGGTCGACAGCGATGTCACCGGTGTCGCCGCCGGCCGTCCTGCCCGGCGTATGGCTGAAGGTGTCCCAGATCGACGGGGTCCGGCCGCCCTCGCGGACCGCGCCCTCGATCTGGTAGGCGGAGGTGGCCGCGCCCCAGAGGAAGGCCGGGGGGAAGGAATCGGGGGTAGCCGGGGTCGCCGGATTGACGGGCTCAGGCATGGAAGCGCTCCCAATGGGGTCGTGGAGACCGACGTGGAAAAGGTGGGGGAGAGGGGGGAAGTGAAGGAGGGGCCGAGGCTGCGGTGACCCGGCCCCCTGGGAGAAACAGGCGTCAGCCCTTGACCGCGCCCTGCATGATGCCGCCCACGATCTGCTTGCCGAAGATCGCGAAGACCAGCAGCAGCGGCAGCGTGCCGAGCAGCGCGCCCGCCATGATCAGGGACTGGTCGGGGGTGTAACCGCGGCCCAGGCCCGCCACGGCGACCTGCACCGTGGGATTGCCGGTCTGGGTCAGCACCAGGAACGGCCACAGGAAGTCGTTCCAGGTCTGCACGAACATCAGCATGCCCAGCACGGCCATCGCGGGCCGCGCCGCCGGGAACACCACGTGCCACACCACACGCCAGCTGCTCGCGCCGTCCATCCGGGCGGCCTCGATGATCTCGTCCGGCAGCGCCTGGATCAGGTACTGCCGCATGAAGAACACGCCGAACGCGCTCACCAGCGACGGGAAGATCACCGCCTGGAGCTGATCGGTCCAGTCGAGCTTGGCAACCATCATGTACAGCGGGATCACGCTGAGCTGCGGCGGAACCATCATCGTGCCGACGACGATCAGCATCAGGGCGTTGCGGCCCTTGAAGCGCAGCTTGGCGAAGGCGAAGCCGGCGATCGTCGACAGGAAGACGATGGTGACCGCGGAGATCCCGGCCACGATGGTGGTGTTGAGGAACGCCTCGCCCAGGTTGGCATCGGTCCAGGCCAGTTCGAGGTTGTCGAAGAGGTTGGCGCCGAACCAGAGCGGCGGCGGGGTCTCGGCCAGCCGGTTGTTGTCGCGGGAGGCGGCGATCGCCGTCCACACCAGCGGGAACAGCGAGCCGATGGTGAACAGGGCGAGGATCACGTACGCGACCGGGCCGGCGTGCATCTGCCCGCCCGCGCGCGCGGACCGCGGCCGGCGCGAGCGCTTCGGCTGCTCCTCGATGTCCGGATCCGGCGGAGTCAGTGTCGTCGTCACGGCCGGTTCTCCTAACTACTGGCGCGCAGCCGGCGCGAGATGACGTAGTTGACGATCCCGATCAGGATGAGGATCAGGAACATCGTCCAGGCGATGGCGGAGGCCCGGCCGAGGTGCTGGTTGACCCAGCCCTGCTCGTACAGGTACAGGCCGAGTGTCTGGAACTGGTGCTGGGACCCGCCCGAGGCGCCCTTGTTCGCGTCGAACAGCAGCGGCTCGCCGAACAGCTGCGAGGCGCCGATCGTCGAGACGACCGTGGTGAACAGGATGGTCGGCCGCAGCGACGGCAGCGTCACATGGAAGAACTGCTGCCAGCGGTTGGCGCCGTCGAGCGCCGCCGACTCGTACAGGTCCTGCGGGATCGCCTGCATCGCCGCCAGATAGATCAGCGCGTTGTAGCCGGTCCAGCGCCAGATCACGATCGTCGACACGGCGACCTGGGAGGCCCAGGTCTCGTTCTGCCAGTCGATGTTGTCGATGCCGACCATGCCCAGCGCCCAGTTGATCATGCCGTAGTCACGGCCGAAGAGCAGCACGAAGACCAGCGAGGCGGCGGCGATCGAGGTCGCGTACGGCGCGAGCATCACGACCCGGTAGAAGGTCGAGGCGCGCAGCTTGTAGTTCAGGATGTGGGCGAGGCCCATCGCCATCAGCAGCTGCGGGACGGTGGAGATGATGCCGATGGTGAGGGTGTTCTGCGCCGCGTTCCAGAAGAACTCGTCGTCGAAGATCCGGGTGTAGTTGCGCAGCCCGACCCAGTTCATGTCGGTGGGCGCGGTCAGCTCCACCTGGTGCAGCGAGGCCCAGCCCGTGTAGATCAGCGGGAACAGGCCGAAGGCCACGAACAGCAGGAAGAACGGGGAGACGAACGCGTACGGGCTCCAGCGGACGTCCCGCTGCCAGCGGCGGGACAGCCGGGTCCGTCGGCGCTGCTCCTTCTCGGCGGACGCGGGGTCGCCGGCCGGGCGGCCCGGGGCCGCGCCCCCCTCCTTGGAGGGGGCCGCGGCGGCGGTGTCGTGCCCAGTGGTCATACGGGTCACTGGTCCAGGTTGTTGTCGATGGTCTTCACGGCCGTCTCCCAGGCCTCCTCGGGCGACTTGCCCTGGGTGACGAGGATGACGCCGTTGTCGGTGAGGCCCTGCTGGATGATCTGGTCCTTCGGGCCGATCACCTGGACGGGGGCGTTCTTGGCGGCCTCGGCGAAGATCTCGCCGATCGGGGCGTCACCGGTCATCTCGTTCTTGCCGCCGGTGACCTCGGGCATCGTGTACGCGGCCGGGGTGCTCGGGAAGCCGCCCTGCACCTTGAACAGCTTGGCCTGCTGCTCCGGCGCGGTCAGCCAGGCGGCCAGCTTGGCGGCCTCCTCGGTGTTCTTGCCGGACTTCGGCACGGCCAGGAAGGAGCCGCCCCAGTTGCCGGACTTGGGCGCCTGGGCGACGTCCCACTTGCCCTTGGACTCCGGCTTCGACTTGCCCTTGATGGTGCCGAGCATCCACGGCGGGCAGGAGACCGCCGCGAACTTGCTGTTGGCGATCGTCTGGTCCCAGGCCGGCTGGAACTGGGTCTGGTTGCCGAGCAGTCCGTCCTCGGCGGCGGCCGCGGTGAGGTCGAAGGCGTCCTTGACGGCCGGGTTGGACTTGTAGATGACCTTGCCGGAGGAGTCGTAGAACCGCTCGGTCTCACTGCTGAGGATCGCGTTGATCAGACCGCCGGGAGAGTCCATGAAGTAGGTGCCCTTGGGCGCCTTCTTCTGGTAGTCGCGGCCGACGTCGACGAACTTCTCCCAGTCGCCCGCCCACAGCTTGCCGACCTCCTCGCGGTCGGTGGGCAGCCCGGCCTTCTCGAAGAGGTCGGTGCGGTAGCAGATGGCCATCGGGCCGACGTCGGTGCCGAGGCCGATCGTCTGGCCGTCGGAGGTGGTGGCCTGCTTCCACTTCCACTCGAGGTAGTCGCCCTCCTTGCCGTACTTCGACAGGTCGAGCAGCTTGGACGACTGGGTCGCGACGACCTCGGCGATGTTGCCAACCTCGACGGCCTGGATGTCCATCAGGCCGCTGTTGGTGGTGAGGTGGTTGACCAGCGCCGGGTAGTAGTTCTCGTTCCGCTCGGTGACGTTCTCCTTGATGGTGATGTCCGGGTTGAGTTTCATGTACTCGTCGTAGAGACCGGCTTCCTTGAAGCCCATCGTCCCGAAGAGTCCCAGCGTGATCGTCGTCTTGCCGCCGCCGTCGCCGCCGTTCGACTGGCCCGACTCGTTTTCGCCGTCGTCGGCACAGCCGGCCAGCAGCCCGGCGCCCAGCGACGCGACGGCCGCGAGGACGACCGCCTTGCGGCGGGTACGGGTAGATGCTCGCATTGGGTCCTCCAGTTGCCCTGACGTGCCGACCCCCCGGCCAGAAATACTTGGTTGGTCCCGTGGTGCGTGGTGCTGCGTGGGTGTCCCGTGGTGCTGTGTGACGCTGCGGCTCGGGCGGGGAACGTGCGGGTTGTGTATGTGCCAGGTAGTGTGGGAGCGCTCCCATCGGTGATGTGTTGAAGGTTCGTGGGTTCGAGCGGGGGTGTCAAGGGAGCGGACGCGGAGAACTGCGTTCAGTTATCGGCCTGTTAACTGGAATCCGGGAACCGGGATCACCCCCGGTCCGTCGGCGCCAGATGGCCGGGGCACTGTTACATTCCAGGCCAACGGGTGTACGACGGGAGGGCGAAGCCCATGGCAAGCCACGGAGCGCGGGGCCGCAGCGGCGGCCGGCCGACCCTGGAAGAGGTCGCCGCACGCGCCGGAGTCGGGCGGGGCACGGTCTCCCGGGTGATCAACGGCTCGCCGCGGGTCAGCGACGCGACCCGCGCGGCCGTCGAGGCGGCCGTCGCGGAACTCGGCTACGTCCCGAACACGGCGGCCCGCGCCCTCGCCGCCAACCGCACCGACGCGATCGCGCTGGTCGTCCCGGAACCGGAGACGCGGTTCTTCGCGGAGCCGTACTTCTCGGACATGCTGCGCGGTGTGGGCGCGGAGCTGAGCGAGACGGAGATGCAGCTCCTGCTGATCTTCGCGGGCAGCGACCGCGAGCGTCAGCGGCTCGCCCAGTACCTCGCCGCGCACCGCGTCGACGGCGTCCTGCTGGTCTCCGTCCACGCCGACGACCCGCTCCCGGACCTCCTCGCCCAGCTGGAGATCCCCGCGGTGATCAGCGGTCCCCGCTCGGCCGCGGAGACCCTGCCGTCGGTGGACTCCGACAACTACGGCGGCGCCCGCTCGGCCGTCGAACACCTGCTGTCCCGCGGCCGCCGCCGCGTCGCGCACATCACCGGCCGCCTCGACGTCTACGGCGCCCAGCGCCGCGTCGACGGCTACCGCGACGCGCTCGCCGACGCCGGTCACCGGGTCGACGAAGGGCTCATCGAGGCCGGCGACTTCACCGAGGAGGGCGGCCGCCGCGCGATGGCCGCCCTGCTGGCCCGCCACCCCGACCTCGACGCGGTCTTCGCGGCGTCCGACGTCACCGCGGCGGGCGCTCGGCACGCCCTGCGCGAGGCCGGCCGCCACATCCCCGACGACGTGGCGCTCGTCGGCTACGACGACTCCGCGATCGCCCGGCACCTGGACCCGCCCCTGACCAGCGTCCGCCAGCCCATCGAGGAAATGGGCCGCCGCATGATCGACCTCCTCCTCACCGAGATCGCGGACCGCCGCCCGGCGGCGTCGCGCGGCCTGGAGCGCAGGCAGATGGTGCTGGCCACGGAGCTGGTGGAGCGGGCGTCGTCATAGCGGAGGGGCGGATCCCGTTCCGTCTCCGCCGCGGGGCGGAGACGCGCTGCCGCAGCGGACGATGTGCGGCCGGCCCGCCCGGGCCAGCATGTCCGCATGACGACAGCGACCGCCCCCGCGCCGGCGCCCCTGTGGGCCCGCCGCGCCGCCCACGCCATCGCCCTGTGCGCGCTCCCGTCCGGCCTGTGGCGCATCGCCATGGCGTCCGGGATATATGTCGGCTACAGCGACCGGGTCCTGCGCGACGTCTTCGGCATTCCGGGCTGGGGCGTCGCCTACGTCGTCGGCCTCTCCGTGCTCGCCGAGCTGGCCGCCCTGGCACCGCTGCTGCTCGTCAGCGACCGGTGGCGTCCGCTGCGCCCCCGGACCCTCGGCACCGTGGCCTGGATCACCTCGGGCGTCCTGATCCTGGTGGCGCTGTGGCAGCTGGTGGTCGCGTTCACCGTCGGGAGCCGGACGTACATGTCGAGCGGCACGGCACAGACGGTCTGGGCCCTGGCGTTCGCCCCCCTGTGCGCCATCCCGTTCCTGATGACGGCGCTGAGCTGGTCGTACACGAGGCGGCACCGGACGGGGCCCTGACGTCGGTGAAACGCAATCAGCCGGTGACCCTCTTCCGAGGGCCACCGGCTGATTACTCAGGGTGAGTGACGGGACTCGAACCCGCGGCATCCTGGACCACAACCAGGTGCTCTACCAGCTGAGCTACACCCACCATGACCGGCGGTGGACTTTGTCGTTTCCCCGACCGGCCGAGAAAAAGTGTACAGGGTCCGAAGGGGTGCTCGCGCACGTGTTTCGCGGCGCCCCTTCCGGCGGGCTTCCGGCGGGCTCCGTCAGGCCTGCTGAGCGGGCAGGACGTGCTTGGCGGCGATCGCCTTCGCGGTGTCCGAGTCGGGGCCGGGCTGCGGCACGAAGACGGCCTCGCGGTAGTAGCGCAGCTCGGCGATGGATTCGCGGATGTCGGCGAGGGCCCGGTGGTTGCCGTTCTTCTCCGGGCTGTTGAAGTAGGCCCGGGGGTACCAGCGGCGGGCCAGCTCCTTGATCGAGGAGACGTCGACGATCCGGTAGTGGAGGTAGTCCTCCAGCGTCGGCATGTCACGGAGCAGGAAGCCCCGGTCCGTGCCGACCGAGTTGCCGCACAGCGGGGCCTTGCCGGGCTCCTTGACGTGTTCGCGTACGTACGCCAGGACCTGTTCCTCCGCGTCCGCCAGCGTCGTGCCGTTCGGCAGCTCCGCGAGCAGACCGGACGCGGTGTGCATCTGACGCACCACCTCCGGCATCGTCTCCAGCGCCTGGTCCGGCGGACGGATGACGATGTCCACGCCCTCGCCGAGCACGTTCAGCTCGGAGTCGGTGACGAGGGCGGCCACCTCGATGAGAGCGTCGTCGGACAGCGAGAGGCCGGTCATCTCGCAGTCGATCCACACCATGCGATCGTTCATGCGTCCACATTACGGCCGACGGCCGCGCGCGGATCCCCCGCGTCGGCGCCTTGCGGGGGCGGAGAACGCCGCGGGGCCACGAGGAAGGCTCCTCGTGGCCCCGCGGCGCGATCACACGGTCACGTTCCGCTGCGCTGTCCCGGGAGACTGGCGCGCGACGCCATGTAGGCGTCCCGGTGGTCCCGGTGGTCCAGGGAACCCGCGCCGACGGTGCTCGCGGCCGCCGTGCGGCGGGCCTGGAGCGGGACCGGGTGGTCCTGGTGGTGCGCGGCCGCGTGCCCGGGGTGGGCGGGCTGACCGGCGCCCGGCTGCCCGGGACCCATGCCGAGGGCGCCGTGGCTCGGGGCCGGCGTGGCCTCGACGTCGGCCGGCTTGTCACCCTGCGGCCGGCGGGCCCGGTACGCGGCCCGGTACGCCGCCGGGGACGAGCCGAGCTGACGGCGGAAGTGGCCGCGCAGCGCGACGGGGGAGCGGAAGCCGCAGCGGCCCGCCACCTCGTCCACCGAGTAGTCCGACGTCTCCAGGAGGCGCTGCGCCTGGAGCACCCGCTGGGTGATCAGCCACTGCAGCGGGGCGCTGCCGGTCAGCGAGCGGAACCGGCGGTCGAACGTGCGCCGGCTCATGTACGCCCGTGCCGCGAGCGTCTCCACGTCGAACTGCTCGTGGAGGTGCTCCAGTGCCCAGGCGACGACCTCGGCGAGCGGGTCGGCGCCGATCTCCTCCGGTAAAGAGCGGTCCAGGTAGCGTTCCTGGCCTCCGCTCCGGCGCGGCGGCACCACCAGGCGGCGGGCCAGCGCGCCGGCCGCCTCGTTGCCGTGGTCGGTGCGCACGATGTGCAGGCACAGGTCGATGCCGGCCGCGGTGCCCGCCGACGTCAGTACGTCTCCGTCGTCGACGAAGAGTTCGCGTGGATCCACGTGCACCGACGGATAGCGTTTCGCCAGCGTCGGCGCGTACATCCAGTGTGTGGTCGCGGGACGGCCGTCCAGCAGGCCCGCCGCCGCGAGGACGAAGGCGCCGGTGCACAGCCCGACGATGCGGGCGCCTTCCTCGTGCGCCCGGCGCAGTGCGTCGAGCGCTTCCTCGGGTGGTGGCGAGGTGATCGACCGCCAGGCCGGCACGACGACCGTGCCCGCCCGCGAGATCGCCTCCAGGCCATGAGGTGCGGTGAGTTCCAGGCCCCCTGTGGTCCGCAGTGGGCCTTCCTCGCCCGCGCACACCAGCAGCCGGTAGCGCGGCACTCCGGCGTCCTGGCGGTCGATGCCGAACACCGACAGCGGTATGGAACTCTCGAAGATGGGGCCGCCGCTGAACAGCAGTACCGCGACGACCTCCTTGCGGCGTCGCCCGGAGAGCTTCCGGGCCGCGGCGTCCGGCGTGGCAGTGGAGTCGTGGCTCATCCTGCTAAGCCCCCCTCGGTGGTCGCGGCTCCTCGGTTGTGTCGCTCCTGCACGTTTCCCCTCGGTCCTGCACGAGTCCCCCGCCGTAAAGACAGTCAAGATCGAATCTACTGCGTCACGCCGAGCCCCAATGGCCGGTTCGCACCGGGCTCATTGTCGACTTGGCAACTTGGCGTAAAGCATTCGATCACGAAGCGTTGCACTCCCGGGCCGCGCAGGGAAGTGCGCCTCGTCGCAGTGGCCAAACCGCGTAGGGTGTGCGAGCCGCCGGAGACCCTTTCCATGCAGGTCAAACGGGGGGTGGAGGGTGTTCCGGACAGGGGATGCGCGACATCCAGAAGTTGGCTGAAAAGATGCGGGCGCGTGCGCGAAAACCGGTCAGCCGACCGGTGTATTTCCCCGCCCGCCGGAACGCCCGCCGCGATGCGCCCCGGTGCCCGTCCGCTGGCGCCTGCCGCGGTGCGGAGTGCCCTCCTCGGCGAGCAGCCGGGCCGCCCCGCGCTCCGACTGGCGCAGCAGCAGCCGGCACACGGCCGTGACCGCCGCGAGACCGAGCGCGGTGCCCGCCGCGCCGGCGAGCGAGGCGCCGTACCAGAGGAGGACCACCGGGACGATGACACAGCTGAAGGCCGCCCAGCGGACGATCTCGGTGGCGCTGTCCGGCCCGGACCGTGAGGACATGGTGGTGTGTGCTCCCTGTGACGCTGTGTCGCTGTGTCGCTGTGTCGCTGTGTCGCTGCGGCGCTGCGTGGGTCGTTGCGGGTGTTGCAGGGGGTTCAACGGCGGTTCGGCCGGTCGGTCACCTTGACATGGCCTGAATCCTGCGCAAACCGCCTGTACGGGGCAGCAACCATTGCGTTACGGGCGCACCCTCGTGCATGCTCCGGGGAACCGCCACGGACGGTGCGCGGGATCTGGGCGAAGGAGGCGTGCCGCCGTACCCTTGGGGGTATGGGGTTGGGAAGATGATTCCCGGACACAGCTCCGCCTGCGCACAGTGTCGTCCCACCCAATAAGGATCACAACGCCGAGACAGCCATGGCCGGTCACGAATTCTTCGAACCCGCGGACCGCAAGCGGCCCGTCGCCGATCCCACGGCGGCCGAGCCCCTGGCGGCGGAAGAGCCACGCCATGCGTGCGACCCCGCTTTCAAGCACGGGGTCGTCGTCGGCTTCGACGGCTCCACGTCCAGTGAGCGCGCCCTCGCGTACGCGATCGGCATGGCCCACCGTTCCCGTTCGGGCCTGATCATCGTCCACGTGGCCAACCGGCTTCCGACGACGGTGTGGGCGGGCTGCGAGCCGCCGGTCTTCGTCGACGTGCCGGACCACCGCACCGAGGTGCTGGGGCTGGAACTGGCCTGCGCGGACTATCTGTCCGAGGTGCCCTGGATCCTGGTCGAGCGCGGCGGCGACATCTGCCACGAACTCGAGGAGGTCGGGCGGGAGTACGAGGCGGACGCCATCGTCGTCGGCTCCACGCACGGCATCGTCGGCCGGATCTTCGGCTCGGTCGCCGGGCGGCTCGCGAAGCGGGCGAAGCGCCCGGTCATCGTGATTCCCTGACGTGATTCCGCAACTCACCTTCATTCCAGGTGACATGGGCCGTGGGTACGGCCAACTCCCTTTGTGGGACGGGTGAATCTACTCACGCGTAGATGTGTTTGTGCTCTTGTGAAGGGCATATACCGGTCACCGCACAACTGCACATGCATGAAGGGAGCCCGCCGTGGACAACGACGTCTCTGCGGGAAGCACCACCACGATCGTCGGCCGACTCGCCCTCGGGATCACCCTCCTCGCCGTCGGCGTCGGGCACACCGGCGTGATCGACGGCGTGACGGCCTCCGACGCCGCCACCGTGGCCCAGTACGTGGGCGGGATCGCCCTCTTCCTCACCGGCCTGCTGGCCTTCCGCGACCGTGACGCCGGCAACGGCACCGCCTTCACCGTGCTCGGGGCGCTCTGGTTCACCTGGGCCGTCTCCGGTGACGTCTCCGCCAACGCGGCGGGGCTGTTCCTGCTGCTGTTCGCCCTCGTGGTGCTGTCGCTCACGCTGGCGGGCGGGGACCAGCTGGGGCAGGTGTCGTACGGGCTGTTCTTCGTGGCCCTGCTGCTTCTCGCGGTCGCCGCGTTCGCCGGCAGCGGCGGACTGGGCAAGGCCGGGGGCTGGTTCGCCGTGGCTGCGGGGGCCGTCGCCTGGTACGCGGCGACGGCGGCGCTGGCCCACTGGCCGACCTCGTTGTCGCGGCGCGCGGCGGGCCGGGGGGTGACGGCCACCGGCTAGCCGCCGATGCCGGGGACCGGGGCTGCCCCGGCACATGAAACGGACCCCCCGTGTCCGGTGGCGACACGTGGGGGTCCGTCCTTTGTCTGTCCTTTATCCGGCCTTTTATCCGGCCTTTGTCTGGCCTTCGAAGGCCTGCTACTCGACCGTCACCGACTTCGCGAGGTTCCGCGGCTTGTCGATGTCCCGGCCCAGGGCCAGGGCGGTGTGGTAGGCGAGGAGCTGGAGCGGGATGCCCATGAGGATCGGGTCCAGTTCGTCCTCGTTCTTCGGGACGACGATGGTCTGGTCGGCCTTCTCCTGCTCCTGGTGGGCGACCGCGAGGATCTTGCCGCTGCGGGCCTTGATCTCCTCCATCGCGGCGCGGTTCTTCTCCAGCAGGTCGTCGTCGGGGACGATCGCGACCGTGGGGAGGGCCGGCTCGATGAGGGCCAGCGGGCCGTGCTTCAGCTCGGACGCCGGGTAGGCCTCGGCGTGGATGTAGGAGACCTCCTTGAGCTTCAGGGAGGCCTCGCGGGCCACCGGGTAGCCCCGGACGCGGCCGATGAAGAGCATCGAGCGGGCGTCGGCGTAGGCCTTGGCCAGCTTCTCGATCTCCGCTTCCTGCTCCAGCATCTCGGCGATCTGGCCGGGCAGCTTGCGCAGGCCCTCGATGATCCGCTTGCCGTCGCGCACGGAGAGGTCGCGGGTGCGGCCGAGGTGCAGGGCGAGCAGGGCGAAGGAGACGCAGGTGTTGGTGAAGCACTTGGTCGAGACGACGCAGACCTCGGGGCCGGCGTGCACGTAGATGCCGCCGTCGGCCTCGCGGGCGATCGCGGAGCCCACGACGTTCACGATGCCCAGCACTCGGGCGCCCTTGCGCTTCAGTTCCTGCACGGCGGCCAGCACGTCGTACGTCTCACCGGACTGGGAGACGGCGATGTACAGGGTGTCGGGGTCGACGACCGCGTTGCGGTAGCGGAACTCGGAGGCCGGCTCGGCGTCGGCGGGGATGCGGGCCAGCTCCTCGATCATCTGGGCGCCGATCATGCCCGCGTGGTACGAGGTGCCGCAGCCGAGGATCTTCACCCGGCGGATCCGGCGCGCCTCACGGGCGTCCAGGTTGAGGCCGCCGAGGTGCACGGTGGAGAAGCGGTCGTCGATCCGGCCGCGCAGCACGCGGTCCACGGCCTCGGCCTGCTCGTGGATCTCCTTGTGCATGTAGGTGTCGTGGCCGCCCATGTCGTAGGAGGCGGCCTCCCACTCGACGGTGGTGGGCTCGGCCGTCGTGCGGGTGCCCTCCGTCGTGTAGGTGCGGAAGTCGTCGGCCTTCAGCGTGGCCATCTCGCCGTCGTCGAGGGTCACTATCTGCCGGGTGTGGGTGACCAGCGCGGCGATGTCCGAGGCGACGAACATCTCCTTCTCACCGATGCCGAGGACGACCGGGGAGCCGTTGCGGGCGACGACGATGCGGTCCGGGAAGTCGGCGTGCAGGACGGCGATGCCGTAGGTGCCCTCGATCAGGCGCACGGTCTCGCGGACCTTGTCCTCCAGCTTCTCGGCCTGCGAGCGGGCGATCAGGTGGACGAGGACCTCGGTGTCGGTCTCGGAGAGGAACTCGACGCCGTCCGCCTCCAGCTTGCGGCGCAGGTCGGCGGCGTTGTCGATGATGCCGTTGTGGACGACGGCGACCTTGCCCTCGGCGTCCAGGTGCGGGTGGGCGTTCACGTCGGAGGGAGCGCCGTGGGTGGCCCAGCGGGTGTGGGCGATGCCGGTGGTGCCCTTGAAGCGCGCCGGGACCTTGGCCTCCAGGTCACGGACCCGGCCCTTGGCCTTGACCATCTTCAGGCCGGAGGCCTTGGGGGAGGTCACGACGATGCCGGCCGAGTCGTAGCCCCGGTACTCCAGGCGCTGGAGGCCTTCCAGGAGCAGCGGCGCCACGTCACGCTTGCCGATGTATCCGACGATTCCGCACATATACAGGTGTTCCTAGCCGTAGATCTAGCCGTAGACGATCCGCCGCAGCTGCCGGAGCGTGAGCTCCGGCGGTGCCACCGCGCGATATTTGAGATCCGCCTCGATCCGCTCGAAGATTGTCGCGTTGACCAGGCCCTGGGCCTGGAGCTCGCGGTGGCGGCGACGGACGTATTCCTCGGTCGTCTCGTCGAAGAAGGCGAGCACGTCCTGGACCACGCGCAGCGCCTCGCCCCGGCTGAGGGGCGTGGACCGCGTCAGATGATCAACAAGTTCGTCGTGCACCCGGTAGATCCTGGAGTAAGGGGCTGGGTTTTGCAAGAATCCTGCCCGATTGCGGGCAGGACCCTGTGTATAGGCCGTGTACGTCCTTATTGCATCCGCTTCAGGACCGCCTGCTTGGCCATCGTGAACTCCTCGTCCGTGAGGACCCCGGAGCGGTGCAGCTCGCCCAGCTCCCGCAGCCGGCGCAGCAGGGCGTCGTGGTCGTCCTCGGCGGCGGGCGCGGGCGTCGCCTCCGGCTGCTGCTGCGGCGACGCGGGGGCGGGGGCGGCGTCCGGTGCCGACGGGTGCGGCAGGCGGGCCTGGACGGCCGCCGCGACCAGGGCCATCAGCGGGTCCTTCTTGAAGCCCCACAGCTCGACGGCGTTCGGGTCGTACTTGGGCGGCGCCTTGGTCGGGGCGTTCCTCACGGTGAACCGCAGATGGCCGTTCTCCAGGCCGACCGCCGGATACCACTCCACGGCCGCGATGTCGCCGACCGCCAGGGTGCGGGTGCCGGCGGCGGCCTTGGCGTCCTCCGTCTTCCAGTTCCACTCCAGCCGGACCCGGTCGCCGTCGAAGCTCGCGCTGCCGTCCCCGGCGGCGGCCGACAGCGGGACGGCCGGGCCCGGCAGCAGGTACTCGGTGGCCGGCTCCGCGGGCACCCGGTCCAGCAGCAGGGCGTTGCGCACCTCGTCCACGAAGTACTCGGCGACGCCGTACCGGCCCGGTTCGACGACCAGCTGGTACGGGTCGTGAGGTTCCGTCAGCCGCCCGCCGGTCGCCTGGAGCAGCGGGTCGGCGCCGTCGCGCAGCCTGAGGCGCAGGCGCCCGGACTTCTTGCCCTGCTCGAACGATATGCCCGCCAGCGCGCCCAGGGGGACGACGAGTTCACCGAGCGTCCGGCGCAGCAGGCCGACGCTCTTGTCCCGTCCGGGAGTCAGCCGCAGGGCGTCGCCGTCTAAGGTCCAAGTCCCGTCCTTTTGAAGGATTTCCGCCATGCGGGGATTGTTTCACTCGTTCTGCGGGAGAGTGGTCTATACCCATTCCGAAGGGAGCACGTGTGAGACGGCACAGACTGCACCTTCTCGGTTCGCTGCTGCTGGTCGCGGCGGCCGGCGTCCTCACCTCCGGCGCGGCACCCCGGCCCGCGCCCGGCCCCGCCGAGGCGAGGCCCCTCGGCCAGGTGGTCCCGGCCCCGGCCTCGGTCGCCCCGGGCGGATCCCCGTACCGCATCACCGACGGCACCCGCATCCGCGTCGACGGCACACGGGAGGTCCGCCGGGTCGGCGACTACCTCGCAGACGTCCTGCGGCCCTCCACCGGCTACCGGCTGCCCGTCACCGACCGGGGCGCGGGCGGCATCCGGCTCCGGCTCGCGAAGGGCCCGTACGGCGCCGAGGGCTACCGCCTCGACAGCGGCCGCACCGGTGTCACCATCACCGCCGCCGAGCCCGCCGGGCTCTTCCACGGCGTCCAGACCCTCCGTCAGCTGTTGCCCGCCGCGGTCGAGAGGGACACCGTGCAGCCCGGGCCCTGGCCGGTCGCGGGCGGCACCATCCGGGACACCCCGCGCTACTCCTGGCGGGGCGCCATGCTCGACGTGTCGCGGCACTTCTTCACCGTCGCCGAAGTCAAGCGGTACATCGACCAGCTGGCCCTCTACAAGATCAACAAGCTCCATCTGCACCTCAGCGACGACCAGGGCTGGCGGATCGCCGTCGACTCCTGGCCGCGCCTCGCCACCCACGGCGGCTCCACCGAGGTCGGCGGCGGCCCCGGCGGCCACTACACGAAGGCGGACTACACGGAGATCGTCCGCTACGCCGCCTCCCGGCACCTGGAGGTCGTCCCCGAGATAGACATGCCGGGCCACACCAACGCGGCCCTCGCCTCGTACGCCGAACTCAACTGCGACGGCGTGACACCCCCGCTGTACACCGGCACCGACGTGGGCTTCAGCTCGCTGTGCGTCGGCAAGGAGGTCACCTACGACTTCGTGGAGGACGTCGTCCGCGAGCTGGCCGCCCTCACCCCCGGCCGCTACCTCCACATCGGCGGCGACGAGGCGCACTCCACCAGCCACGCGGACTACGTGCGGTTCATGGACCGGGTGCAGCCGGTCGTCGCCGAGTACGGCAAGACGGTCGTCGGCTGGCACCAGCTGACCGGCGCCACCCCGGCCGCGGGCGCGCTCGCCCAGTACTGGGGCCTGGACGGCACCGGCGCCGAGGAGAAGGCGCAGGTGGCGAAGGCGGCACAGAGCGGGACGGGGATCGTCCTGTCCCCGGCCGACCGGGTCTACCTCGACATGAAGTACGACAGGAACACCCTGCTCGGACTGTCCTGGGCCGGATACGTCGACGTCCGGCGGTCCTACGACTGGGACCCCGGCGCCTATCTGCCCGACACGCCCGCCTCCGCGATCCGCGGGGTGGAGGCGCCGCTGTGGACGGAGACGCTCGAGAACTCCGCGCACATCGAGTACATGGCCTTCCCGAGGCTGCCCGGCGTCGCCGAGCTGGGCTGGTCGCCGGCCGCCACGCACGACTGGGAGGCCTACCGGACGCGGCTCGCGGCGCAGGGGCCGCGCTGGGACGCGCTCGGCATCGGCTACCACCGGTCGCCACAGGTGCCGTGGCCCGCTGAGTGAGCCGAGCGGAACGCCGACGGGCACCCCGGAGGACCGTCTCCGGGGTGCCCGCCTGGTCAGGGGGTCAGAACCCGGCGATCGGGTTCCGCAGGGTGCCGACGAGCTGGAGCGCGCCGGACGGGTCCGCGAGGTCGACCATCTGCTTGTTGTTGCGCAGCTGGAGCCGGTTGAGGCAGGACAGCGCGAACTCCGGGGCGAACATGTCGTACTGCCGGAACTTGTCGGCGAGTTCGGGCATCGACTCCTGGTACTCGCGGGTGACCTCGGCGACCGTGCGCCAGAAGTCGTCCTCCTCCAGGACTCCCTCGGAGGCCAGGTTGACGGCGAGGAAGCGGAAGAAGCAGTCGAAGACGTCCGTGAAGACGGACAGCAGCTTCTTGTCCTCGGGGACCTCGGCGCGGATCCGCTGGACCTCCGGCGGCAGCACCGCGTCCGGGTCCATGACGCAGATCTCCTCGGCGATGTCCTTGTAGATCGCGCGTTCGACCACGCCGTCCTTCAGGACCAGGATCACGTTCTCGCCGTGCGGCATGTAGACCAGGTCGTAGGCGTAGAAGCTGTGCAGCAGCGGGGTGTAGTAGGCCCGCAGATAGCGGCGCAGCCACTCCGCCGGGGCCAGGCCCGAGCGGGCGATCAGCGCGCCCGCGAAGGACGCGCCCGCGTGGTCGACGTGCAGCAGGGAGGCCATGGTCGCCAGGGACTCGCCGTCCCGCAGCGACGGCACCGGGCTCTCCCGCCACAGCGCGGCGAGCATCTTGCGGTACGGCGAGTAGCGGTCGGTGGCCTTCTCGTACTCCAGGTGCCGGTAGCCGACCGCCGCCCGCTCCCGGATGATCGTCAGGCCCGTCGCCTTCAGCACCGGGTCGCCCTCGATCAGCTGGGCCAGCCAGTCGTTGATCGCCGGGGTGGCCTCCATGTAGGCGGCCGACAGCCCGCGCATGAAGCCCATGTTGATGACGGACAGGGCCGTCTTCACGTAGTGCTTCTCGGGGTGGCTGGTGTTGAAGAACGTCCGGATGGACTGCTGGGCCAGGTACTCGTCGTCGCCCTCGCCCAGGCAGACCAGGTGCTGCCGGGCCACCTCGGCGGCGAAGGTGACGGAGAGCTTGTTCCACCACTGCCAGGGGTGGACGGGGATGAGCAGGTAGTCGGCCGGGTCCAGGCCGCGCTCGCGCAGCACGCCGTGGAAGCGGCCGACGGTGTCCTCGCCCAGCTCCTGCCGGACGAAGGACTCGTAGTCGATGCCCGCACCCGCCGTGAACGCGGCGCGCGAGCGGTGCGCGGCCAGCCAGACCAGGCGGACGGGGCTCGCGGTCTCCGGCGCGTACGACAGGTACTCGTGGATCCCGAAGCCGAGCCGGCCGTTGTTGGCGACGAAGCAGGGGTGGCCCTCGGTCATCCCCGTCTCGATGGCCTGGAAGCCGCCGGCCGCCAGCTCCGCGGCGGTGATCCGCGGCTTGGTGAGCTTGTAGCAGGTGCCGGAGAGGGTGGAGGAGATCTCCTCCAGGTAGACCGGCAGGATCTCGTCGCTCAGGCCGAGGGAGTCCTTCAGCTCGATGAAGAAGTCCAGGGCGGCGAGCGGGAGCTCTTCACCGTCGCGGTGCCGGGATATGGAGTCCGCGTCGATCTGCCAGTGGTCCAGGGCGCGGACGGCCGCGGTGAAGCGGTAGCCGGTCAGCCCGTCGTCGCTGCGGACGACGTAGACGTCGCCGTCCCGCTCGGGCGTGATCAGCCGCTCGTGCGCGAACTCGGCGAGGGCCTTGCGTATCAGGAGGCGGTTGGCCTGCTCCCAGCGCTCGGGGGAGAGGTGGGCCACGGAGTCGGCGAGGCTCATGCGGACACCCCCGTCGCGGCCAGGAACTGCTCCCGGGTGCAGAAGCTCAGCAGCGCCTTCTTCTCCGGCTTCTCGATCTCGCGCTCCGGGACGAAGCCGACGGCCGCGTTCAGGGCGTGCACGGCCTTGTTGCGGACGTCCGGTTCGACGACCACCCGTGCGGTCGCCGGGTCCTCGAAGAGGTACGCCATGACGGCGGTGATGACGGACTTGGTGAAGCCGTGCACCGGCTTGTCCGTGGGCGGGGTGAGGAAGTGCATGCCGACGTCCCCGGGCCGGGCCTCGTACAGGCCGACCAGTTCGCGGTGGGCGGGGTCGTACTTCTCCATGAGGAAGGCAGGCTCGCCGTCCTGGAGGCCGAGGAGCGCGTGGTGGTGCTCGTCGGCGGCTATCTCCATGTACGCGCGCTCGACGTCCTCGAGCTTCGCGTCCTGCATCATCCAGAACGCGGCCTTCGGGTGGGTGACCCAGCCGTGCAGGAGCTCGGCGTCCTTCAGCGGGTCGAGGGTGCGGAACGTGAAGGTCATACCGAGAACTCCTGGAACGCGATCGTCTTCTCCACCGGGTAGTACTCGGTGCCGAGCAGCTCCCGGATGATGTAGCTGTTGCGGTAGGCGCCCATGCCCAGGTCGGGGCTGGTGATGCTGTGGGTGTGGACGCCGGCGTTCTGCAGGAAGACGCCTCTGCCGGTGACGTCGATCGCGTAGTTGCGGCCCACGTCGAAGCTGCCCTGGGAGTCGCGGACCAGGCGGTCGTCGATCGGCTTCAGGAACTCGGGCTCGACGTACTTGTAGCCGGTGGCCAGGATCAGGCCGTCGGAGCTGAGCTGGAAGTCCTTCTCCTGTTCCTCCTGGCGGAAGCCCAGGGTGTATGTGCCGTTCTCGTAAGACGCGCTGGTCAGTGCCGAGTTGGTGAGCAGCCGGGTGGGGACCGGGCCGCCGAGGTTCTTCTGGTAGAGCAGGTCGAAGATCTCGTTGATCAGGTCGCCGTCGATGCCCTTGAACAGGCCCTTCTGCTGGGCGGTCAGGCGGTAGCGGGTCTGCTCCGGCAGGGCGCGGAAGTAGTCGATGTACTCCGGGGAGGTCATCTCCAGCGTGAGCTTGGTGTACTCCAGCGGGAAGAACCGCGGGGAACGGGTGACCCAGTTCAGCCGGTAGCCGTGGACGTCGATCTCACCGAGGAGGTCGTAGTAGATCTCGGCGGCGGACTGGCCGCTGCCGACCAGCGTGATCGACTTCTTCTTCTGCAGTTCCGCCTTGCTCTGCACATAGCGGGAGTTGTGGATGAAGTCGCCGCCCAGGCCCCGGCACGGCTCCGGGACGTGCGGCGACGTGCCGGTGCCGAGCACGAGGTGGCGGGCGCGGTACGTCTCACCGGCCGCGGTCGTCACGACGTACAGCTCGTCCGTCTCGTCGTACGTCACCTCGGTGACGGTCGTGCCGAAGCGGATGCTGCTCAGCTTGTTCGCGGCCCAGCGGCAGTAGTCGTCGTACTCGACGCGCAGCGGGTAGAAGTTCTCGCGTATGTAGAACGAGTAGAGGCGGCCCTTCTCCTTCAGGTAGTTCAGGAAGGAGTACGGCGACGTCGGGTCCGCCAGGGTGACCAGGTCCGACATGAACGGCGTCTGGAGGTGGGCACCTTCGAGGAACATGCCGGCGTGCCACTCGAAGTCGGGCTTGGACTCCAGGAAGACGCCGTCGAGTTCGTCGATCGGCTCGGTGAGACAGGCGAGGCCGAGGTTGAAGGGCCCGAGTCCGATCCCCACGAAGTCGTAGGTCTTGGTGGCGGATTCAGGAAGCGCGGTCAAGGGAGTCTCCCAGGTACTGCTCGGCGTGGCCGGCGATCAGGTCGAGGACGGCGGCGATGTCGGACACCATCGTCTCAGGGTTGAGCAGGGTGAACTTGAGGTAGTGGCGGCCGCCCACCTTGGTGCCGGCGACGATGGCCTCGCCGGAGGCGAAGAGGGCCTTGCGGGCGTAGAGGTTGGCGCGGTCGATCTCGGCGGGGTCGGTGACAGCGGCCGGGATGTAGCGGAAGACCAGGGTGGACAGCGACGGCTCGACGACGACGTCGTAGCGCGGGTCGGCGGCCAGCAGCCGCCAGCCCTCCTGCGCCAGGTCGCAGACCTCGTCGAAGAGCTGCCCGATGCCGTCGGCGCCCATGACGCGCAGGGTGACCCAGAGCTTGAGGGCGTCGAAGCGGCGGGTGGTCTGGAGGGACTTGTCCACCTGGTTGGGGATACGTTCCTGCACCATCCGGCGCGGGTTCAGGTACTCCGCGTGGTAGGTGGCGTGGCGCAGCGTCGACGCGTCCCGCACCAGCACAGCGGACGAGCTCACCGGCTGGAAGAAGGACTTGTGGTAGTCGACGGTGACCGAGTCGGCCCGCTCGATGCCGTCCAGCAGCGCGCGGCGCTTGAGGGAGGTGAGCAGTCCGCAGCCGTAGGCCGCGTCGACGTGCATCCAGGTGCCGTACTGCGCGCACAGCTCGGCGATCTCGGGGAGCGGGTCGATCGAGCCGAAGTCGGTGGTGCCGGCGGTGGCGACGACGGCCATGGGGACGAGGCCGTCCATTGCGCAGCGCTCCAGCTCGTGGGCGAGCGCGACGGTCTGCATCCGCTTGTCGTGGTCGACGGGGATCGACACGACGGCGTCCTGGCCGAGGCCGAGCAGCTTCGCCGACTTCTTCACGCTGAAGTGGCTGACCTCGGAGGCGAAGACGCGCAGTTTGCCGAGGTCCTCGGTCTTGGCCTCCTCGCGGGCCAGCAGCAGCGCCTGGAGGTTGGACTGGCTGCCGCCGGAGGTGAACACGCCGTCGGCGTTCTCGCCGAGGCCGATGCGGGCGGCGGTCCAGTCGACGAGTTTGCGCTCGATGAGGGTGCCGCCGGCCGACTGGTCCCAGGTGTCCAGGGAGGAGTTGACGGCGGACAGGATCGCCTCGCCGAGCACGGCCGGGATGACGACCGGGCAGTTGAGGTGGGCGAGGTAGCGGGGGTGGTGGAAGTAGATCGCGTCCCGGAGGTAGACGTCCTCCAGCTCGTCGAGGACCGCCGTGGTGTCGTGCAGCGGCCGGTCGAGGTCGATCTGCTCGATGGCGGGAGCCAGGGCGTCGACCGTGACGCCGGTGAACGGGCGCCGGGTGGTGGCGAGTTTGGCGGCCACCCGCTCGACTCCTTCGGTCACGGAGCGGCGGTACTGCTCCGCGGTCGTGTCATTGAGCAGGTGCGAGCGCATGTGGGGGTCCTCCGGTGGGGACTGGCCGAGCGGACGGGAAGGGCCGGGGCGGAGCCGGTGGCTCCGACTTACTTAGGTAAGCCTAACCTAAGTTGGCTGATCTCCGTGCGGTCGGAGAGTAACTTCCGTCACTTTCAACTGAATTACTCGCCCTGCTCCCGCAACTGCTCCTCCGTCAGTCCACGGCGCCAGTAGCCCACGAACGTCACCCGGCGCCGGTCGACGCCGCGCTCGCCGACGAAATGCCGGCGCAGCGCCTTCACCGAGCCGGACTCGCCCGCGATCCAGACGTACGGGCGCTCCGCCGGCGGCAGTCGCGTGTCGCGGATCGCGTCGAGGGCCATGGGGGACCCCTCGTCGCGGTCGCCCTCCCGCACCAGCCAGGTCACCTCGGCGTCCGCCTCGGTGGCCAGGTCCAGCACGTTCCCGGCGTCATGCGCCTCCAGCCATACCCGGGCCCGCTGCCCGGCCGGCAGCGACTCCAGGATCGCGGCGACCGCCGGAAGCGCGGTCTCGTCACCCCAGAGCACCACCAGATCGGTGTCCTCCGGCGGACGGAACCGGATCGCCCGGTTGTCCGCGATCGCCGGGCCGAGCAGCAGCACCTTGTCCCCGGCGGAGGCCCGCGCGGCCCATGTGGAGGCGGGTCCGGCGGGAGTGGCGGAACCCGGCTCCACGCCGTGCAGCACGAAGTCGATGTCGATCTCGTCGGGGTCGCGGCGCAGTGAGCGCAGCGTGTACGAGCGCATCACCGCCCGCACGTCGTCCGGCAGTTCGCGCCACCCCTTCCACCAGTCCTCACCCAGCTCGATGGGCACGACGGGCGCGTCCTGCCCAGGGTGCGGCAGGAACAGGGACAGGGACTGATCGCACCCGTCCGAGTGGAACGCCGCGAGATCCTCCCCCGCGAAGGTCACCCGGACCAGAGACGGCCCGAGCCGCTCCGTCCGCACGACCTGAAGAGAGAAGAAACGGAACGGGTCGACTACGGCCGTGGACATGCAGGCTCCCGAGATGTGGACGGAGGGTGAGTGGCCCTGACCGGGGGCGCGGGGAACTGGGCGACCGGCCGCCGACCACGCGCAGCCGTCGGACTTCAGGAGCCCGCACCCCGGTAGGCGAACCTCAGCTGACCTTCTTCGCGTTCTCGATCGCCTCGGCGAGGTTCGTCAGCAGCGGCGTGCACTTGCCGTACGACAGGATCGGCTCCGGCGACCGGGGGATGACCTGACCGGCCTTCACCGCCGGCAGCTTCTTCCAGGTCGCCTCGGTGATGGCGTCCGGCTGCGTCGCCTGCGCCCGGTCGTCCATCATGATGATGTCCGCATCGTACTTGTCGACGTTCTCCCAGCTGAGGGCCTCGAACCAGCCGCCGCCCTGGGCCTTCGCCTTCTCCGACGGCTCGATGAAGTTCACGCCGAGCGCCTTGAAGTACTCGAGGTCGATCGACAGGTTGGTGCCGGAGACGTAGAACAGCTCCGCGCTCGCGGACCCGGCCATCACCTTGATCTCGGGCCGGGCCTTCGCGGCCTTCCGCAGCCGCTCCGCGGCCGCCTCGAACTCCTGCTTCGCCTTGATGGTCTGATCGGCCTTCAGGTCCGCGCCCAGCGACTCGGCCAGCGCCCACATGCGCTCCAGCGACTGGGTCAGCTGGCGGTCGTAGACGGAGACGCCGACGCTCGGGGCGAGCTTGGTGATCTTGTCCTTGGACTCCTCGGGGACGTACCAGAGGGTGCCGGCGTCGTCGAACATCGTGGTGATGAGGACCTCGGGGGCGAGCGTCGCGTACTTCTCGACGTTGAACTGGCCCCAGACGTTGCCGAGGATCTCGACCTTGCTGATGTCCATGTCGCCGGCCTGGACGTCCGGCTTGCCGTCCTGGGTCTTGGTCGGGCCGAAGACGCCCTTGACCTCGATGCCGTAGTCGTGCAGCGCGGCGGCCACGCCGACGAAGGCGACGATGTTCGTGGGAACCTTGTCGAGCTTCACGGTCGTGCCGCGGTCGTCCTTGAAGGTCCAGGGGCCGGACGGCTTGGCGGCCGCCGACGAGTCCGAGCCACCGCTTTTCGTGTCTTCGTCGCCGCACGCGGCGAGAACGGCACCGAGGCCGAGGGCACCGCCGGCGGCGAGGATCCCGCGACGGGTGAGGTGGGTGGCACGGGCGTTGGACATGAGCGTGGCTGCTTTCGAACAGGGCGGATGCCCGCCGGACAATTCGAAGGTAGGTTAGCCTAACCTCAGATCTTGTCCAGGGGTGGGGAGCCCCAGGTTCGGAACCGTGAGCGACCCACATCTGTTCGCATCCTCAATGCGCCTACCCAGTACCGGAGTTGGCCGAAACGTCTTCCCGGAAGATGATCCAGGTCACTTCTTCGGCGTCGGCGACACGGGGAGGTTGAAGACGTGGTCCGGCGTGACGATGCTCGTGATCGCGTCGCCGAACAGCGTGCTGGGCTCCTGCTCGTCGTGGAGGATGTCGGTGTTCAGCAGCACCACCAGCGTCGCCTGAGCCGACGGCAGATAGATGGTCAGGGACTCGTAGCCCGGCAGTGAGCCGTTGTGCCCGATCCAGCCCTGCACGTCGAAGATGCCGAGGCCGTACCCGGCCCCCTTGATGCCGGTCGGGGGCGTCTCCAGGCGCTGCTTCTGCGTGGCGGGTTCGACCATCGTGCCGCCGTCGGGGAACTCGCCCGTGGCCACCGTGCGCGCCCAGGTGCGCAGGTCGTCCCGGGTCGAGATCATCGCTCCGGCGGCCCAGCCCCAGGACGGGTCCCAGTCCGTCGAGTTCTCGACCTCGCCGGTCGCGGTCTGGTTCGTGTACCCCTGTGCGTGCGGCTCGGGGAAGTCCGCGTTCGTCGCGAGGAAGCTGTCCCGCATGCCGGCCGGGTCGAGGATGTTCTCCTTGATGACGTCCTGCAGGGGCTGCTCGGCCACCTTCTCGACGACCAGGCCGAGCAGGATCAGATTGGTGTTGCAGTAGGAGAACTTCTCGTTCGGCTGGAACAGCACCGGGTGCTTGAAGGCGTAGTCCAGCAGTTGCTGAGGGGTGAAGCCGCGTTCCGGATCGGACGTCAGCGCCTTGAAGAAGTCCGGGTCCTCCGAGTAGTTGTACAGACCGCTGCGCATTCCGGCGAGTTCGTGCAGGGATATCTCGTCGCCGTTCGGAACTCCGTCCACGTAAGCGCTGATCGGGTCGTCCAGGTCGACCTTGCCCTGGTCGACCAGCTGGAGCAGGGCGGTCACGGTGAAGGTCTTCGTCTCGCTGCCGATGCGCATGAACAGATCCGGCGACATCCGCTGCCCGGTGCTCTTGTCGGCCACACCGAAGGAGCGCTCGTAGACGCCCTTGTCGGGGGTCCACAGACCGACGGTGACGCCCGGTACGTTCGCTTCCTTCATGACCCGCTGGACGGCGGCGTCGAGCTGCCGGCGCACCTGCGGCGTGAGCTCCCGGAAGTCACCGTCCGCGGTGGTCGGACTCGGCGGATCCGTCTGCGTGACGGCCCCGGAGACGGAAACGGGGAACGAACCGGAGACGGCCTCGGGGCCGACGGCCCGTGGCGTCGCCACGGCCGACACGGCGGTCACCGGCACCAGAAGACTCGCCGCCATGGCGGCGGCAACGGCCCCCCTGCGAAGTCCTCTGCACGCGAACGTCATGAGCTGCTCCCGGCGGGTGGGAGATGGCCGTGGCCATGAGCGCGGACCTCTCGAGCCGAACAGCACCAGCTTAGGAGCGCCCCCGCCGGATCGCCTGTCGAGCCGACGGGGGCGCTCCCAAGCCCCAAGGCAGCGCTCTAGCCCGCCAGGCCCAACTCACGTGCGATCAGCATCCGCTGCACCTCGCTCGTGCCCTCGCCGATCTCGAGGATCTTGGAGTCCCGCCACATACGGGCCACCGGGTACTCGTTCATGAAGCCGTAGCCCCCGTGGATCTGGGTGGCGTCCCGGGCGTTGTCGACGGCGATCGTGGACGAGTACAGCTTCGCCAGCGCCGCCTCCTTCTTGAACGGATCGCCCGCGACCAGCCGGGACGCCGCGTCGCGCCAGGCGAGGCGGGCCGTGTGGGCCTTCATCTCCATGTCCGCGATCTTGAACTGGACCGCCTGGTTCGCGCCGATCGGGCGGCCGAAGGCGTGCCGTTCCTTCGCGTACGCGACCGACTCGTCGACACAGCCCTGCGCCAGGCCCGTCGCCAGCGCCGCGATGGCGATCCGGCCCTCGTCGAGGATCCGCAGGAACTGCGCGTACCCGCGGCCCTCCTCGCCCAGCAGGTTCTCGGCCGGCACCCGCACGTCCGCGAAGGACAGCTCACGGGTGTCGGAGGCGTTCCAGCCGACCTTGGAGTAGGGGGCGGCCACCGTGAAGCCCGGGGCGCCGGAGGGGACGATGATCGCGGAGATCTCCGGCCGGCCGTCCGGCTTGCGGCCGGTCACCGCGGTCACCGTGACCAGGCCCGTGATGTCCGTGCCGGAGTTGGTGATGAAGCACTTGGTGCCGTTGATCACCCACTCGCCGGTCGCCGGGTCCCGGCGCGCCGTCGTCCGGGTCGCCCCGGCGTCGCTGCCGCCGTCCGGCTCGGTCAGGCCGAAGGCGCCCAGGATCTCGCCGGAGCACAGCCGGGGCAGCCACTGCCGTTTCTGCTCCTCGGTGCCGAAGAGATGGATCGGCATCGCGCCCAGCGAGACGCCCGCCTCCAGGGTGATGGCGACGGAGGAGTCCACCCGCGCCAGCTCCTCGAGGGCCACGCCCAGGGCGAGATAGTCGCCGCCCATGCCGCCGTACTCCTCCGGGAACGGCAGCCCGAACAGGCCCATCCGGCCCATCTCGCGGACGATCTCGTACGGGAACTCGTGCCGCTCGTAGTAGTCGCCGATCTTCGGGGCCACCACGTCGTGCGCGAACTCTTCCACGGTGCGGCGGAGTTCTTCCAGCTCGGGGGAGAGACGGTGGTCCATCGTTCTTCACTGCTCCTTGTGGGAGAGGGCTCTGACGGTGCGGGACGGGCTGGGGCGGCCCAGTTGCTCGGCCATCCACACGCTGGTGGCGGTGAGCCGGCCGAGGTCGACGCCGGTGTCGATGCCGAGTCCCCGCAGCATCCACACCAGGTCCTCGGTGGCGAGGTTGCCGGTGGCGCTCCTGGCGTACGGGCAGCCGCCCAGGCCGCCCGCGGAGGCGTCGACGGTCGTCACCCCGTGCTGCAGCGCCGCGAGGGTGTTCGCGAGCGCCTGCCCGTAGGTGTCGTGGAAGTGCACGCCGAGCGCGGCGGTGGGGACGCCCGCGGCGTTCAGCGCGGTGAGGAGCTCCCGCACGTGTCCGGGCGTGGCCACGCCGATCGTGTCGCCGAGGCTCAGCTCGTCGCAGCCCATGTCCAGCAGGGCCCGGCAGACGCGGACCACCTGGGGGATCGGCACCGGCCCCTCCCACGGGTCGCCGAAGCACATGGACAGATAGCCCCGCACATGCCCGCCCTCCGCCTTCGCCCGGCTCACCACCGGCTCGAACATGGCCAGCGCCTCGTCCACCGTGCGGTTGAGGTTGGCCTTCGCGAAGGACTCGGTGGCGCTGGCGAACACGGCGATCCGGCGCGCGCCCAGGGCCAGGGCGCGGTCCAGGCCGCGCTCGTTGGGGACCAGCACCGGGAGCGCCACCCCGGGCAGGTCGCCGACGAGCGGGAACAGCTGCTCGGCGTCCGCCAGCTGGGGCACCCACTTCGGGTGGACGAAGCTGGTCGCCTCGATCGTCGTCAGGCCCGCGCCGGCGAGACGGCGGACGAACTCCGCCTTCACCTCCGTGGGCACGGTCGCCTTCTCGTTCTGCAGTCCGTCGCGCGCGCCCACCTCGTGGATGCGGACGCGGGCGGGCAGATCCGCCGCGGGGACGGCCATGGGGAGCCCGTCGACTGTCATTCCGCCGCCTCCTCGTGAGGGGTGATGACCGCCAGCACCTGGTCCATGGCGACCGTGCTGCCCGGGGTGACGTCCAGCTCGGCGACCGTGCCGGCGTGCGGGGCGGAGATGACGTGCTCCATCTTCATCGCCTCGACGACGACCAGGCTCTGACCGGCGGTCACCTCGTCGCCGACGGCCACCTTCACCACTGTGACCGTCCCCGGCATGGGGGCGGTGAGGGAGTCGGCGCCCGCGTGCGCGGCCCGGTCCAGGGAGGCGGCCACCGGGTCGTGGTCGCGCACCTGCCAGGCGTCGCCGTCGCGGCCCAGCCAGTCGCCGGCGCGGTGGAAGGTGTGGCGGACGCCGTCCAGGGTGACCGAGACGTGGTCCGGGGCCACGGTGTGGGTGCCGCGCGGGGTGTGCTCCACCGGGTCGGTGACCCGCAGCGGGAAGCCGAGCGGCCTGGGCGTGCCGCCGAGCCGCCAGCCGCTCGGCACCGAGAACGGGTCCGTCCAGCCGTCCCCGCGCGGCCGCAGCGCGTCCAGCCGTACGGCCGCCGCCGCCTCGTACACCTCCTCCGGCACCTCGGCCGGGACCAGCCCCGCCGCCTCCCGCTCGACCAGGCCGGTGTCCATGTCGCCCGCGACGACCGCCGGATGGGCCAGCAGCCTGCGCAGGAACCCGGCGTTGGTGGGCACACCCAGCGTGACCGTCTCGGCGAGGGCCGCGCGCAGTCTGCGCAGGGCGGTGGCGCGGTCCGGGCCGTACGCGATCACCTTGGACAGCATCGGGTCGTACAGGCTGCCGACCTCCGTGCCCTCGCTGAGCCCGGAGTCGGTGCGGATGCCGTCGCCCTGCGGTTCGCGGAGCTTCAGCACCGTGCCGCCGGAGGGCAGGAAGCCGCGCGCGGGGTCCTCGGCGCAGACGCGGGCCTCGACGGCGTGCCCGGTGAGCCGGACGTCCCGCTGTCCGAAGGGCAGGGGTTCGCCCGCGGCCACCCGCAGCTGCCACTCGACCAGGTCCAGGCCGGTGACCAGCTCGGTGACCGGGTGTTCCACCTGGAGGCGGGTGTTCATCTCCATGAAGTAGTACTGGGAGGGGTCGCCGCCCGGGACGATGAACTCCACCGTGCCCGCGCCGACGTACCCGCAGGAGCGGGCCGCCTGGACCGCCGCCTCGCCCATCGCCGCGCGGGTCTCCTCGTCGAGGAGCACGCTCGGCGCCTCCTCGATGATCTTCTGGTGGCGGCGCTGGAGGGAGCACTCGCGTTCGCCCAGGTGGACGACGTTGCCGTGGCCGTCGGCCAGGACCTGGATCTCGATGTGCCGAGGGCGGTCGATCCAGCGTTCGACGAGCAGCGTGTCGTCGCCGAAGGAGGCGCGGGCCTCCCGGCGGGCGGCGGCGATCTCGTCGTCGAGCAGGTCCAGGTCCCGCACCAGCCGCATGCCCTTGCCGCCGCCGCCCGCGGACGGCTTCAGCAGCACGGGCGCGCCCAGCTCGCGGGCGGCCTCGGCCAGCTCCGGATCGCGTCCGCCGGGCACCACGGGCACCCCGGCCGCCCGCACCGTCTCCTTGGCGCGGATCTTGTCGCCCATCAGGGAGATGGCGTCCGCCGGAGGCCCGACGAACACCAGCCCGGCGTCGGCGCAGGCGCGGGCGAAGCCGGCGTTCTCGGCGAGGAAGCCGTACCCGGGGTGGACGGCCTGGGCGCCGGTGCGGGCCGCTGCCTGAAGCAGCCGCTCCACGGACAGATAGCTCTCGGCGGCGGGCGCCGGACCGATCCGTACCGCGGTGTCGGCCTCGCGGACGTGCCGGGCGCCGGCGTCGGCGTCGGAGAAGACGGCGACGGAGCGCACGCCGAGCGCGCGCAGCGTGCGGATGACCCGCACCGCGATCTCGCCGCGGTTGGCCACAAGAACGGTGTCGAACATAGTCGTGAACCCCCTCACATCCGGAAGACGCCGAACTGCGGCTCGCCCAGCGGGGCGTTCGCGCAGGCCGTCAGGGCCAGGCCCAGCACCTGCCGGGTCTCCAGCGGGTCGATGACGCCGTCGTCCCAGAGGCGGGCGGTGGCGTAGTAGGCGTTGCCCTGGCGCTCGTACTGGGCGCGGACGGGGGCCTTGAAGGCCTCTTCCTCCTCCAGGGGCCAGTCCTCACCGCGCGCTTCCAGCTGGTCGCGCTTGACGGTGGCGAGGACGGAGGCGGCCTGCTCGCCGCCCATGACGGAGATCTTGGCGTTGGGCCACATCCACAGGAAGCGCGGTGAGTACGCCCGGCCGCACATGGAGTAGTTCCCCGCGCCGTACGACCCGCCGACCACGACGGTCAGCTTGGGGACGCGGGTGCAGGCGACGGCGGTGACCATCTTGGCGCCGTGCTTGGCGATGCCGCCCGCCTCGTAGTCCCGGCCCACCATGAAGCCCGAGATGTTCTGCAGGAACAGCAGCGGGATGCCGCGCTGGTCGCACAGCTCGATGAAGTGGGCGCCCTTCTGGGCGGACTCGGAGAAGAGGATGCCGTTGTTGGCGACGATGCCGACGGGGTGGCCGTGGATGCGGGCGAAGCCGGTTACCAGGGTCTGCCCGAACTCGGACTTGAACTCGGCGAACCGGGAGCCGTCGACCACGCGGGCGATGATCTCCCGGACGTCGTAGGGCGTGCGGGGGTCGGCCGGGACCGCCCCGTACAGCCCGTACGGGTCGACCTTCGGCTCCACGGCGGGACGCACCTCCCAGGGCAGCGCCCGGCGGGCCGGGAGGGTGGCGACGATGTTCCGGACGATGCGCAGGGCGTGCGCGTCGTCCTCCGCGAGGTGGTCCGTCACGCCGGAGACGCGGGAGTGCACCTCGCCGCCGCCCAGCTCCTCGGCGGTGACGACCTCGCCGGTGGCGGCCTTCACCAGCGGCGGCCCGCCCAGGAAGATCGTCCCCTGGCCGCGCACGATCACGGCCTCGTCGCTCATCGCGGGCACGTAGGCGCCGCCGGCCGTGCAGGAGCCGAGGACGGCGGCGATCTGCGGGATGCCCGCGCCGGACATCCGGGCCTGGTTGTAGAAGATCCGGCCGAAGTGCTCGCGGTCCGGGAACACCTCGTCCTGCATGGGCAGGAAGGCGCCGCCGGAGTCGACGAGGTAGAGGCAGGGGAGCCGGTTCTCGAGGGCGACCTCCTGGGCCCGCAGGTGCTTCTTCACCGTCATCGGGTAGTAGGTGCCGCCCTTGACGGTGGCGTCGTTGGCGACGACGACGCACTCGCGCCCGCTGACCCGGCCGATCCCGGCGATCACGCCCGCCGCCGGGGCCTGCCCGTCGTACATCCCGTCGGCCGCGAGCGGGGCCAGCTCGAGGAAGGGCGAGCCCGGGTCGAGCAGTGTGTCCACCCGGTCCCTCGGCAGCAGCTTGCCGCGCGCGGTGTGCCGGGCGCGCGCCTTCTCACCGCCCCCGAGCCGGGCGGCGGCCAGCTTGCCGCGCAGCTCCTCGACCAGCGCCTGATGCGCCGCCTCGTTGGCCTGCCAGGCCTCCGACGCGGGGTCCGCCGCGGTCGTCAGCTCCGGTGCCTGGTCCATCCTGCGATCCCCTCACCTTGTTAATGAGCGTTAACGCATTTCCTCCAGGTTAACGACCGCTAACCTCCCTGTCTAGAATCGACTTCATGGCCACCAGAACCGACGCCCCCACCCGTCGCGAGCAGATCCTCAAGGAAGCCGCGCGGCTCTTCGCCGAGCGCGGCTTCCACGGTGTCGGGGTGGACGAGATAGGCGCCGCCGTCGGAATCAGCGGTCCCGGTCTCTACCGCCACTTCCCGGGCAAGGACGCGATGCTGGCGGAGCTGCTGGTCGGCATCAGCGGGCAGCTCCTGACGGGCGCGAAGCAGCGGCTGAAGGAGGCCGCCGCGGCCGGGGGCGTGGACGGCGCGGCCCCGGAGACGGTCCTCGACTCGCTCATCGAGGGGCACATCGACTTCGCGCTCGACGACCGTCCCCTCATCACCCTGCACGACCGCGAGCTGGACCGCCTCCGGGAGAGCGACCGCAAGCTGGTCCGCCAGCTCCAGCGGCAGTACGTCGAGCTGTGGGTGGAGGTCCTCCGCGCGGTCTACCCGGCCCTCGCCGAACCCGCCGCCCGCTCGGCCGTCCACTCGGTCTTCGGCCTGCTGAACTCCACCCCGCACCTGGGCCGCCGCGGCTCGCTGCCCGGCCGGGGCGCCACGGCGGAGCTGCTGCACCGGATGGCCAGGGGGGCGTTCGAGGCGGCCGGGACGGACCCCGCCGCCGGCTGAGTGCCGTGCGCGCCGGGCCGCGCGGGCGTGACGAGCGTTACGGCCTCCCCACTCTGGACGCCCCGACCTACCCGCCGGTACGGTGAGCCTGAGCAAGCGCTTAGATACGTACCGGTGGAGGTGGCGGCGTGCGCCGTACGGTGTTCAACGAGGATCACGAGGCGTTCCGGGAGACCATCCGGGCCTTCATCGAGGCCGAGGTCGTACCCGTGTACGACGAGTGGTTCGCGGCCGGCCAGGCGCCGCGCGAGTTCTACTACAAGCTCGGTGAGCTGGGTGTCTTCGGCATCAGCGTGCCCGAGGAGTACGGCGGCGCGGGCATCGACAGCCACAAGTTCGAGGCCGTCCTGTACGAGGAGACGGCCCGCGCGGGCGTCCAGTTCGGCGGCTCCGGCGTGCACGTGCTGCTCGCCCTGCCCTACCTCAAGATGCTGGCGACGGACGAGCAGAAGAAGCGCTACCTGCCGAAGTTCGTCTCCGGCGAGGAGATGTGGGCCATCGCGATGACCGAGCCGGGCACCGGCTCCGACCTCGCGGGCATGAAGTCCACCGCCAAGCTGAGCGAGGACGGCACCCACTACGTCCTCAACGGCGCCAAGACCTTCATCACCGGCGGCGTGCACGCCGACCGTGTGATCGTGTGCGCCCGCACCGCCGCGCCCACCGCCGAGGACCGCCGTCACGGCATCTCGCTGTTCGCCGTGGACACCAAGTCCGAGGGCTACTCCGTCGGCCGCAAGCTGGACAAGCTGGGCCTGCGCACCTCCGACACCGCCGAGCTGGCGTTCGTCGACGTGAAGGTGCCGGTCGAGGACCTGCTGGGCGAGGAGAACAAGGGCTTCTACTACCTCGGCCACAACCTGGCCTCCGAGCGCTGGGGCATCGCCTTCGGCGCCTACGCCCAGGCCAAGGCCGCCGTCCGGTTCGCCAAGCAGTACGTGCAGGAGCGCACCGTCTTCGGCAAGCCGGTCGCCCACTTCCAGAACACCAAGTTCGAACTGGCCGCCTGCCAGGCCGAGGTGGACGCCGCCGAGGCGGTCGCCGACCGCGCGACCGAGGCTCTGGACGCCGGCGAGCTGACCCCGGCCGAGGCCGCCTCCGCCAAGCTGTTCTGCACCGAGGTCGCGCACCGCGTGATCGACCGCTGCCTCCAGCTGCACGGCGGCTACGGCTACATGAACGAGTACCCGATCGCCCGCCTGTACGCGGACAACCGCGTCAACCGCATCTACGGCGGTACCAGCGAGATCATGAAGACGATCATCGCCAAGGACATGGGCCTGTAAGGACACGGGTGAGCCAGGCACTCCAGGATCTCCTCGATCTGCTCGACCTCGAGCAGATCGAGGAGAACATCTTCCGCGGCCAGTCCCGGTCCGCCGTCGTCCCGCGCGTCTTCGGCGGGCAGGTCGCGGCCCAGGCGCTGGTCGCCGCCGGGCGGACGGTCCCCGAGGACCGGCCCGCCCACTCCCTCCACGCGTACTTCCTGCGCATGGGCGACCCCGGCGCGCCCATCGTCTACAACGTCGAGCGCCTGCGCGACGGCCGCTCCTTCACCACCCGCCGGGTGGTCGCGGTCCAGCACGGCAGGCCGATCTTCGCGCTGTCCGCGTCCTTCCAGACGTACGAGGACGGCCTCGACCACCAGGCCCCCATGCCGCCCGCGCCGGACCCGGCCGCGCTGCCCACCTCCCGTGAGCGGTTCAGCGGCTACGACCACCTCGACCCGGAGGTCGTCGCCCGCTTCCTGGAGGCCCGCGAGGCGATCGACCTGCGCTACGTCGAGGAGCCTCCGTACGGCAGGTTCGGCGAGCCGCGCGAGCCGCACTCCCAGGTGTGGTTCCGCACCAACGGCAAACTCGCCGACGACCCGCTGCTCCACGTCGTCCTCGCCACGTACGTCTCCGACATGACCCTCCTCGACTCGGTGCTGCTCGCGCACGGTCGCGGCGGCTGGGCCGTCGGTGACGTGGTCGGGGCCTCGCTGGACCACGCGATGTGGTTCCACCGCCCGTTCCGCGCCGACGAATGGCTGCTCTACGACCAGGAGTCGCCGTCGGCGTACGGCGGCCGTGGCCTGGGCCAGGCCCGGATCTACACACAGGACGGCCGCCTGGCCATCTCGGTGATCCAGGAGGGTGTGGTCCGCGTCCCCCGGTGACGGTGTGGCGTGCGGTGTCTCCCGAGGTGCCGATCAGCGATCGCGTAGCTAGGCTGAACGAGTGAAAAGCCGCACGCACGGCACGGCCGGTCGACCTGGCCCCCGAGAGCGTGAGCCAGGGCCACAGCGCTCGCTCGTGAACCAAGGCGAGTGTCCTGGAGGCGTCGGCGGTCACGCCCGTGCTTCAGAAAACATGCGGTGACGCCCGAGACCCTGTCGCAATGTTCACTTGCGGCTGCGGCCATCCATTCCCGCAGGGCCGTCCAGGCGAAGCGGGAGACGATGGAGCGAAAGGTATTTCCATGCGAGCACAACGCGCGAAGCGTCTCGCCGCGGCGTCCGCTGCCGGCCTGATGTTGGCTGGTGGTATCGCGGTCGGTACTGCTGGTACCGCTACGGCGTCCGACACCAAGTCGTACAACGACAGTCGCTACTGCGACGACGACTGGTGGGACGACTGCGATGACGACGACTACGGCCGTGGCGGCAATGGCCACTACGACGACCACGACGACGACAACGGCCGTGGCGGCAACGGCGACCATGACGACCACGACGACGACAACGGCCGTGGCGGCAATGGCGACCACGACAACGGGCGTGGCGGCAATGGCGACCACGACGGCAACGGACGTGGCGGCAACGGAGGCCACGACTGAAGGAACTGATACACCGACAACGGCGTGCTGTGCGGTCCCGACCGGACCGTACGGCACGCCGTTCGTCTGTGCCCCGGAACGCCCCGGAGCCCCGGAGCAGGCCTGGAGGGGACCGGCCTACGCCAGCCCCGCCTCCGCCAGCAGATACGCCGTCATGGGGTCGTAGTACCGCGGGCTGACCACGTGGTCGTCCAGCGGCACCGTCACCTGTACGGTCCCCTCCGCCTCGGCGACGAACAGCGCCGGGTCGTTGCAGTCCGCGTATCCGACGGAGTCCACGCCGTGTTGTCCGGCGTAGCCCGCCCAGCCGTGGTCGGCGACGACGAGGTCGGGCAGCGGGCGGCCCGCGCGTTCCAGCGCGGTCAGGATCGCCTTCATCGGGTCGCCGGAGTGGGTGTGCCACAGCGTGGCGCCGTGCTCCAGCACGGCCACGTCCGCGAACTGCATGACGTAGCCCTCCTCCGTCTGCAGCCCCTCCGGGATGACGACGATCTCGCAGCCGGCTGCGCGCAGCGCGGCGGCCGTCGCCCGGTGCACGTCGAGGAGCCCGCCGGGGTGACCGGTGGCGAACAGCACCCGCTGCTGCCCGTCCGCCGCCTTGCGCAGCCGCCCGGCCATCCGCTCCAGCGCGGAGACAGTCAGTTCCGGGTCGATGGTGTCCTGGCCGAACCGGTGCTCGGGATCGTCGTTCACGCCGACCCGCTCCGCCATCACCGCGAGCACGTCCTGCTCGTCGGTCCAGCGGTCGCCGAGTTCCAGGCCGAGCCAGTAGTTGCGGTTGCCGTTCGCCAGTTGGCGGTAGTGCGAGAGGTTGTTCTCACGCGGGGTGGCGACGTTCCCCGAGATACGGGTCCTCACGAGATGGTCGACGAGTTCGGCGCGGCTGGGTGTCCCGGGTATCGGCATGGCTCCCATTGTGGGGGCTGACGACCGGCTCCGTCCTTGCCGTGAGGGGCGCTGGGATGTGGATCACGCCCGCCCGTGCGCGCCCTCACGCCTGCCGCAGCGCGAACCACAACTCCATCCGCACATCCGGATCGTCGAGGTCCGCTCCCAGCAGCGCGGCGCACCGCGCGATCCGCTGCCGGACGGTGTTGCGGTGGACGGAGAGGGCGACGGCGGTGCGGTCCCAGCTGCCGTGGAGGGAGAGCCAGGTGCGCAGGGTCTCGGCGAGGGGCGGGGTGAGCGGGGCGAGCAGGGCGCGGGCGTGGGACTCCGCCTCGGCGGGCGGCACCAGGTCCGCGAGGGACGGGCGGGGCGCCGGGCGGAGCAGGGGAGTGCGCGTGGCACGGGCGCGGGACAGGGCGCGGGCCGCCTGGATGTCCGCGGAGGGCAGGGCGTCGGGGGTGACGGGGGCGCTGACGCCCAGGGTCCAGCCGGGCTGCGGGTCGGGATCGCGGTCCGCGGGCAGCAGGACGCGTACGACGTCGTCGGCCGCGTCGACCAGCGGGGAGCCCAGGGCGGCGCCGAGGGCGGACGCGGTCACCGGGTCCGGCGCCCCCGGCGGCTGCGGGACCGCGTGGACGACCAGCCAGCGGTCCGTGCCGCCGAGCAGGGGAGTCACCTCCTGCGGCGGGGCGCCGAGGAGGAGGCGGACCAGGGCCGAGGAGCGGGCCGCGCCGGTGCCGCTCTGGTGTTCACCGGTGAGGAGGGAGAGGAGCACGGCGGCGACCGAGGCGATGGTGTGGTCGCCGGGGTCCCGGCGGGGGGAGGCCACGCCGAGGACGAAGCCGTGGCCGGCTCCCAGGGCGTACGCGGAGAGATGGGTGCCGGCGACGGTGTCGGTGGCGGTGGTGGAGGCCCGGGTGAGCAGCACGTGCGCCAGGTCCGTCAGCATCCGCGTCACCGGCTCGTCCGGGGCCCGGCCCGCGGCGGCGATCTCCGTGCCCTCCGGGCCGTACAGCACCGTCCGGCCGCCGACGCGCTGGGCGAGCTGCCGCAGGACCGACGGCACCGGGTCCGGGCGGGCCGCGGCGGCGGCGAGGCTCTGCTGGGCCTCCGTGACGCGGCGCAGTTCCGCCACGCGGGCCTGTGCCATCAGCTGCCAGACCGCGCGGGCCACGCCGGAGAAGGTGGTCTGGGGAGGGACCTCCAGCAGGGGCAGGTGGTACGCCTCGCAGGCGATGACCAGGGCGCGCGGCACCGTGTCGTGCACCGGGGCCAGCCCGAAGCCGAGCGCCGCGCCGCCCGCCTCGACGACCCGGGCGACGTAGTCGTCGAAGTAGGTGCCCGACCCCGCCGCCTCCGGGATGTGCACGCCGGCCGTCAGGAGGAGTTCGCCGCCCAGCATGTACGGATAGGGGTCGGACATCTCCGACGTGTGTGCCGAGTGGACCGCGATGCCGGTGGCGGGCGGTCCGGCGATCTGGCGCAGGGCGAGGTCCTCGCGGGCCAGCAGGGCGGACAGCGGGACGGATGGGGTGGGCGGAACCGCCGGCGTCTCGGACATGATGTGCGTTTCCTCCATGCCGTTCTGCCTGGATGGATGAAACGTACACTTCGCAGTCGCTTTTCGGCCACCTAGGGTCGGTCGGGACCGGTGGCCGCGGGTACGGGCGGATGTCCCCGCGACCAGCCACCGCACATCCCATCTGCACGACACGCCACCGAGAGTGCGCGAAGGAGGCCCCCATGGCCGTCGACTACATCGTGATCGTCGTCTATCTGGCCGGCATGCTGGCCATGGGCTGGTGGGGCATGCGCCGCGCCAAGTCCAAGAGCGAGTTCCTGGTCGCGGGCCGCAGGCTCGGCCCGGCCATGTACTCCGGCACCATGGCGGCGATCGTGCTCGGCGGCGCGTCCACCATCGGCGGCGTCGGCCTCGGCTACCAGTACGGGCTGTCCGGCGCGTGGATGGTCTTCACCATCGGCCTCGGCCTGCTCGCCCTGTCGGTCTTCTTCTCCGCGCGGATCGCCCGGCTGAAGGTCTACACCGTCTCCGAGATGCTCGACCTCAGATACGGCGGCCGGGCCGGCGTGATCTCCGGTGTCGTCATGTGGGCGTACACCCTGATGCTCGCTGTCACCTCCACCATCGCGTACGCGACGATCTTCGACGTCCTCCTCGACGTCAACCGCACCCTCGCGATCGTCCTCGGCGGCTCGATCGTCGTCGCCTACTCCACGCTCGGCGGCATGTGGTCGATCACCCTCACCGACATGGTGCAGTTCGTGGTGAAGACCATCGGTGTGCTGCTCCTGCTGCTGCCCATCGCGGTCGTCAAGGCGGGCGGCTTCAGCGAGATGAAGGCGCAGCTGCCCACCGAGTACTTCGACCCGCTGGGCATCGGGGGCGAGACGATCTTCACCTACGTGCTGATCTACACCTTCGGCATGCTCATCGGTCAGGACATCTGGCAGCGCGTCTTCACCGCCCGCAGCGACAAGACCGCCAAGTGGGGCGGCACCGTCGCCGGCACCTACTGTCTGGCCTACGCCGTGGGCGGCGCGGTCATCGGCACCGCCGCCAAGGTGCTCTACCCGAACCTCGACAGCGCCGACGACGCCTTCGCCACCATCGTCAAGGACGAGCTGCCGATGGGCGTGCGCGGACTCGTGCTCGCCGCCGCGCTGGCCGCCGTGATGTCCACCTCCTCCGGCGCCCTCATCGCCTGCGCCACCGTCGCCAACAACGACATCTGGTCCCGGCTGCGGGGCGTCGTGCGCCCCTCGGGCGAGGAGCACGACGAGGTCAAGGGCAACCGGACCTTCATCCTCCTCATGGGCGTGGCCGTGATCCTCACCGCCATCGCGCTCAACGACGTCGTCGAGGCGCTGACCGTGGCGTACAACCTGCTCGTCGGCGGCCTGCTGGTGCCGATCCTCGGCGGGCTGCTGTGGCGGCGCGGCACCGCGCCGGGCGCCCTCGCCTCCGTCGTCGTCGGCGGTCTCGCGGTGATCGGCCTGATGGCGACGTACGGCATCCTCGCCAACGAGCCGGTCTACTACGGCCTGCTGGCCTCCCTCGCCACCTACGTCGTCGTCTCCCTGGCGACGAAGCCGACCGACGAGGCGGTGCTCGCCGCATGGCGCGAGCGTCTCGCCGGACGGGCCCCCGAACCCGTGTCCGAAGAACCGGTGGCGGCTCAGCAGTAGAGTCGATACCGCTCAGTAGTAGTGCATACGCGATAAAGCGCAGGAAAGAAGGCATTTCCCGATGAGCAGCAACGAGACGCCCCGCGGCCCGGTCGACTCCTCCCGCATCCCGCGGTACGCCGGTCCCGCGACCTTCGCCCGGCTGCCGCGCCTCGACGAGGTCGGCACCGCCGATGTCGCCGTGGTCGGCGTGCCGTTCGACTCCGGCGTCTCGTACCGGCCGGGCGCCCGCTTCGGCGGCAACGCCATCCGTGAGGCGTCCCGGCTCCTGCGGCCGTACAACCCGGCCCAGGACGCCTCCCCCTTCGCCCTCGCCCAGGTCGCGGACGGCGGCGACATCGCCGTCAACCCGTTCAACATCAACGAGGCCGTCGAGACCGTCGAGGCCGCCGCGGACGACCTGCTCGGCACCGGCGCCCGCCTGATGACCCTCGGCGGCGACCACACCATCGCGCTGCCGCTGCTGCGGTCGGTCGCCAAGAAGCACGGCCCGGTCGCGCTGCTCCACTTCGACGCGCACCTGGACACCTGGGACACCTACTTCGGCGCCGAGTACACCCACGGCACGCCGTTCCGCCGCGCGGTCGAGGAGGGCATCCTCGACACCTCGGCGCTGTCCCACGTCGGCACCCGCGGCCCGCTCTACGGCAAGCAGGACCTCACCGACGACGAGAAGATGGGCTTCGGCATCGTCACCTCCGCCGACGTCTACCGGCGCGGCGCCGACGAGATCGCCGACCAGCTGCGCCAGCGCATCGGCGACCGCCCGCTGTACATCTCCATCGACATCGACTGCCTCGACCCGGCCCACGCCCCCGGCACCGGCACCCCCGAGGCCGGCGGCATGACCTCCCGCGAACTGCTGGAGATCCTGCGCGGCCTCGCCTCGTGCAACCTGGTGTCGGCGGACGTCGTCGAGGTGGCCCCCGCGTACGACCACGCGGAGATCACGTCGGTGGCGGCGTCCCACACGGCGTACGAACTGACGACGATCATGAGCCGCCAGATCGCCGCGGCCCGTGAGACGAACAAGGAGAACGAGGGCAAGTGACCCACGACCACGACCTGGAGCTCCGTCCGACGGCCGCCCAGACGGAGGCCGCGCTGAATCCTCCCCCCGGCCGCAACGGCGGAGACCTGGTCGTGGAGACCCTGGCCGGGCTGGGCGCGACCACCGTCTTCGGCCTGCCCGGCCAGCACGCCCTCGGCATGTTCGACGCCCTGCGCCGCTCCGACCTCCGGTACATCGGCCTGCGGGTCGAGAACAACGCCGGGTTCGCGGCGGACGCGTACGGGCGGATCACCGGTGAGGCGGCCCCGCTGCTGCTGTCCACCGGCCCCGGCGCCCTGACCTCGCTCGCCGCGCTCCAGGAGGCGGCGGCGGCCTCGGCGCCCGTCCTCGCGATCAGCAGCCAGGTCCCGACGGCCGGCCTGGGCGGCGGCCGCCACGGCTACCTGCACGAACTCCCCGACCAGTCCGCCTCCTTCCGGGGCGTGGTGAAGTCGGTCCACACCGTGCGCACCCAGTCCCAGATCCCGTCCGCGATCGCCGCCGCCTGGAAGTCCGCGCTGACCGCCCCGCACGGACCCGTCTGGGTGGAGATCCCGCAGGACGTGCTCCTCGCCGGGACGCACCTGCCGGTGGTGACCGCCGTGGACGCCACCCCCGAGGACCTGCCGCCGCGCCCCGAACTGACCGCCGTGGCGGCCGATCTGCTCTCGAAGGCGGCCCGCCCGGCGATCATCGCGGGCGGCGGAGTGGTCCGCGCGGACGCCTCCCGGAAGCTGCTGCAGCTGGCCGAACGCCTCCAGGCGCCGGTCGTCACCACCCCCGGCGGCAAGGGCGCCTTCCCCTGGGAGCACCCGCTCTCCCTCCAGTCCTGGCTGGAGGACCGGTACACGACGGACTTCCTGGAGGACGCCGACGTCCTGCTCGTCGTGGGCTCCGGACTCGGCGAACTCTCCTCCAACTACCACACGTTCAAGCCGCGCGGCCGGGTGATCCAGATCGAGGCCGACCTCGGCAAGCTGGAGTCCAACCACCCGGCGCTCGGCATCCACGCGGACGCGCGTCTGGCGTTGCAGGCACTGCTGGAGACGGTGGCGGAACGCACCGACCCCACCGCCCCGGAACGGGTGCGGGACCTGCTGCGCCGGGTGCGTGAGCGCATCGAGTCGCAGGAACTCACCCTGGAACAGGACCTGCTGGCATCGATCCGCCGAGCGCTCCCCGCGAACGCGCCCTCGTTCTGGGACATGACGATCCTCGCCTACTGGGCCTGGTCCGCGTTCGACGCCAAGGGCCCCAACACCCTGCACTCCGCACAGGGCGCGGGCGGCCTCGGCTACGGCTTCCCGGCCGCCCTCGGCGCGGCGGCGGCGGATCCGACGCGCCCGGTACTCGCCGTCTCCGGCGACGGCGGCGCCCTGTACTCCATCGCCGAGCTGGCCACGGCCCGCCAGTACGACCTGAACGTCACCTGGCTGATCGTCGACGACGGCGGCTACGGCATCCTCCGCGAGTACATGACGGACGCCTTCGGCCAGCCGACGGCGACGGAACTGACCCGCCCGGACTACGTGGCGCTGGCCGAGTCGTTCGGCGTTCCGGGGATCCGCACGACCCCCGAGACACTGGATTCCGACCTGGCGAAGGCGCTCGCGGCACCGGGCCCCTCCGTCGTCGTACTCCCCGCCGTCCTGCGCATGTTCGCGCCGACGCATCTGGAGGGCTGAGGCGCTACGGCACCTACCAGATCGCCTCGACCCACTCCGGGTGGTCGATGAACGGGTTGCGGTTGCCCTGGTAGCTGTCGTAGATGATCTCGTTGCGGCGCTCCTCGAAGGCGTCCGGCGGGTCTTCGGTGTTCCACTGCTGCAGCACCGAGAGGCGGCCGTGGTACGGGACGCTGCCGTTGATGGAGTCGTTGGCCTCCAGGTCGGGCCAGCTGTCGTCGCCCTCGTAGCGGACGGCCATGTAGAGGATCATCCGGGCCACGTCGCCCTTGACGGCGTCGCGCGGCTCGAAGGAGTTGGAGTCGGTCAGGCTGCCACCGGAGTTGGTGAACGAGCTGCCGCCGTTGTCGAAGTCCTTGTTGCCGCGGATGGAGTTGACCTGCACGTCCTCCGCACGCAGATGGTGCAGGTCGGTGCCCGGCCCCGCGGTGGTGCCGAAGTCGCCGTGCGACTGGGCCCACACGTGCTCACGGTTCCAGTTGCCGGTGCTGCCCCCGTTGAGGGACTTGCTGCGGGAGATGCCGCTGTACAGCAGGATGACGTTGGCGCTGTTCCGCGGGTCCTCGTCGGTGACCTTCAGCGCGTTCCAGACGGCCGAGTACGAGATGGTCGTCTGATCGCTGATGATCGTGTGCAGGGAGTCCTTCAGCGCCGTACCGCTCTTGCCGATCGCGTCGGCGTAGTACGTGTCGTCGTACGCCGTGGTCGTCGCCGCGGCGGGGGCGGCGGTGAGGGCGGGAGCGGTCAGACCGACCAGAACGGCGGCCGTGGCGAGCGCCACTGACTTCCAGCGGCGGAGGGGTGTCGCCGGCATGTGGGGTCCCATCTACGCGGGTTGAATGAAGGCGGCAGAGGGAGAGTGTCATGGACATGTTAGCGATTGGGTGACGGTGAGGTGTCGGGTTGATGACGGGACCTGCTCACATGCGAGCTGACTGGTCTTCAACTGCCGTCGGATGGGGGGGCACTCAGGTCTCTGGGTAAAATCTGGCTCGGGATCCGCGGCCTTTTGGTGACGAGCACGTCCGTGTCCGCGCCGGCAGGATCAGCAGGGCCCGCGTCGAGTCGATCTCCTCGACGCTCACTGCGAGCTGTCGTGGAGGTGGTACATGTACGCGATCACTCCCACAACGGTCAGCACGATCAACGCGAGCCCGATGGGGTTCCTCGGGTTGTAGACGAAGCCGGTGCCGCGCTCGCGGAGGAACATCGGCTCGTCGTTGTCGTGTCCGCTCACGCCGGGAGTTCGCCGTTCCTGACCGCCGTGACGAACGAGGACCAGCCGGCGGCCGGGAAGACCACGGCGGGGCCGTCCGGGTTCTTCGAGTCGCGGACGGGGACGCCGGTGGGGTGGTGGTCGAGGACTTCCAGGCAGCTGCCGGCGTTGTCGTCGCTGTGCGACGACTTGCGCCAGCCGCTCAGCCTCGCCGCGTTGGGGATGGTGTGCTCAGTCATGGTGCCCGTACTCCTTCGCGGTGGCCCTGAGCAGGGCCAGTGAGTCCTTCAGCGGCATCGCGTCGCTCAGCGCGAGATCGTAGCGATGCTGCAACTTCCGGACTGCGGAAGGGGAGTCGTGCAGCCTCCCGACATGCCCGCCTTCCGTGTACGCCAGCGGTGGCTGGTCCTCAAACCACATCAGCGTGAGCATGCTGCTCATCAGCGGGTGATGGCCCACGCCGAACGGCATCACGTGCGCGCGGATACGTCCCGCCTCAGTGAGGCGTACGACGTGCATGATCTGCTCCGCCATGACGTCGGCGCTGCCGATGGGGCGCCGCAACACCGTCTCGTCCAGCACCGCCCACACCACAGGCGTCACCGGATCTTCGAGGATCTTCGCGCGCTCAAGCCGTGTGACAACGCGCCTGTCACATTCCTCTTCACTCACCGGGGGGAACGCCGCGCCCAGAACCGCACGTGCGTACCTTTTCGTCTGGAGGATGCCTGGGAAGTACGCCACAGCGAACTCGCGGATCTCCACTGCTTGTTGTTCGAGTACGCGCACCCTCTCGAAGTACTCCGCGACCGACACGTCATCGTCCTGCGGCAGAAAGCTGCTCAGCACATTCCCCGTGTTCAGCGCCCTGTCCAGCCGCCGCGCATCCTCCTTGGACGGAACCCGCCGCCCCGCCTCGATGTGCGCGATGTGCGAACGCGTCATGAACGCCATCTCCGCCAGCTCCTGCTGCGTCAGACCGGCCGCCTCGCGCTGCTGCTTGAGCCAATCGCCGTAGATGGTGCCCATCGCCTCAACTCCCTTGTGACAAAACCCCGGTCACACTCCACCCCCTGGCGAGCCTAGCCAAGCCCCTCTCACTCTGTGAACGGATCGCCACACAGAGCGAACACGAGGAGCTGAGAGATGACCCGTCGTATTGCCCGTCTCGTCGCCGCGTTGCGTCGGCCGCTGCGCAGGCCGCTGCGCCGGCCGACCGTCCAGCACACCGGATCCCAGCCTCCGCAGGCGGAACATCCGGCCACGGTCCTCGGCGTCGGCCTGGGCTCGCTCGGCATGCCCGTGGTGAAGGTGAGGGGCGGCAAGTGAGGAACGGCATGAGCGACGGCACGATCAGTCCGCGGCTGCTTCCCTGGACCGGCGCGGAGGGCAAGCGCTGCCTGCTGGTGACGGACGGGACCGGCCCGCTCTCCCGCCTGGCCGACACCGTCGAGCGCGTACAGCTGGAGATGGCCCTCGGACTCCTCGACCACGCGGCCGACATCCTCGCGGACCGGCGCGTGACGCCCGCGCAGCTCCGCTTCACGCTCGCCCGCATGCACGAGGCGCTGACCGACGTGCACCGGATCGCCGAGAGCCGGGGTGCCAGGCTGCCCGCGCCCGCCTGCGGCGACGGGTGACCGCGCTCAGTCCAGCAGCGCGCCGAACTGCTCCTCGTAGGCCGACCTCTGCGCCGCGTGCCCCCGGGCGAACGCCTCGCGCTGCTCCTCGCCGAAGTTGCCCGTGGGGATGCCGCCGACGGGGATGAAACCGGGCAGCGCCCGGAAGAGTTCCGTGGCCGCCGCCGACCGGGCCTCCCCGTGCCAGGCCCTGGCCGCGTGCACCTGCTCGCCCACATGGCGCAGCAGCCGCTGGAACTTGTCCCGGGGCCCGTTGGATATCACCTTCTGCCACGCGCCCGGCCGGCCCAGGGTGCCTGATCCGGTGGCTATCCGTTCCAGTGCCTCCAGCGTGGCGTACAGCCGCCCGCACAGCTCGGCGACGTCCTGCCGGCTCTGTCCCATCCCATCCCCTCCCGCCCGTGCCTACCCCGACGCCGCGCCCCTCGAACGCCCGTACAACCGTGCGCCCCGGTCGCGAGTCAACCGAGCATGACTTTCGGCAGATCCCGTTCCACCCGCCTGCTCGGCACCGCCCTCGCCGGCGGTGTGCTCATATCCGGCGTGGCGACGGCCGCCCCGGCCGCCGCCGCGCCCGCCCCCGCCGTCAGCTGCACGTCCTCGAACGCCGCACTCGCCGCGAAGCTCCAGCAGGACATCACCGCCGCCCTCGCGGGCCGCGGCGGCACCGTCGCCGTCGGACTCCACGACCGTACGACGAACACCACGTGCACCCTGCGCCCCACCACCGCCTTCGACTCGGCCAGCGTCGTGAAGGTGACCGTGCTGGCCGCGCTGCTGTGGGACGCGAAGAAGCAGGGCCGGTATCTCACCGAGCGGGAGGCCACCCTCGCCCGCGCCATGATCACCAAGTCGGACAACGCCTCCACCAGCACCCTGTGGAAGCAGCTCGGCCTGTCGAAGATCAACGCGTTCCTCGCGGCCGCCGGCATGACCCAGACGAAGCCCGGCGCGGACGGCTACTGGGGGCTGACCCAGATCACGGTGACCGACGAGCAGAAGCTGCTCAAGCTGATCACCGGGCGGAACCCCGTCCTCAACGACAAGTCCCGCTTCTACATCATGAAGCTGATGAGCCAGGTCGTGTCTGACCAGCGCTGGGGCACCCCGTACGGCGTCCCCTCCGGAGTCACCGTCGCCGTCAAGAACGGCTGGCTCTCCCGCGCCACGAACGGCTGGCGGGTGCACAGCATCGGCGCCTTCAAGGGTGGCGGCCACGACTACACCATCACCGTCCTCACCCACGGGAACAGCACCATGAGCTACGGCATCACCACCATCCAGGGCGTCGCCAAGGTGATCCACCGCGACCTGGCCGCCGCCGGCTGACGCTTCACCGCGCGGTCTGCCTCCGTCACCGGCTGACGCTTCACCGCGCGGTCTCCCGACCGTCACCGGCCCGGCCTACGGTGACGCCCATGCGCCTGAGACCCGTCATCGCCACCGCCTGCGCCGCCCTCGCGGCGGCCGCCTGTCTGACCGCCGCGGGCCCCGCCCACGCCGGGGCCCGGCACGCCTGTTCGCCGTCCGTCGCCATCGATGGCTTCTCCGACGCCCTCGACAAGACGACGTACGACGGCACCTTCGTCGGCAACTTCTCCGCGCTCGCCACCGACCGGGACGGCTCGCTCGCGGCCCTCTCCGACCGGTCGGCCCTGTTCTCCCTCGACCGCGGGACCCTCCAGCCGCGCGCCGTGCGCCCGCTCGCCGACGAGAACGGCGCCGCGCTGGACTCCGAGGGCCTGGTCGTCGACGGGGACGGCACCTACCTCGTCTCCTCGGAGACCGAGCCGTCCGTGCGCCGCTACTCCCGCGACGGCCGCGTCCTCGGCCGGCTGCCCGTGCCGGACGCCCTGCGCGTCACCCCCGCCGGCCGCGCCGCCGTCAACGGCACCTTCGAGGGCCTGACCCTGGCGCGTGACGGCCGTACCCTCGTCGCCGCCATGGAGTACGCCCTGTCCGGGGACAGCGCGGGCACCGTCCGCGTGCAGACCTGGCGGCGGACCGCGGGCGGCGACTTCGCGCTCGCCGCCCAGTACGCCTACCGCGCCGACCCCGGCCTCGGTGTCCCCGAGATCACCGCGACCCCCGACGGCCGCCTCCTCGTCCTGGAGCGCGGCTTCACCGCCGGCGTCGGCAACACCGTCCGCCTCTACCTGGCCGACCCGCGGCACGCCACGGACACCGGCGGGATCGAGTACCTGACCGGCCAGGACGGCGTCCGGCCGATCCGCAAGACCCTGCTCGCCGACCTCGCCGGCTGCCCCGACCTCGGCGCCACCGCCAAGCAGCCGCAGCCCAACCCGCTCCTCGACAACATCGAGGCGATGACGGTCACCGGCCGCACCGGGAACCGGCTGAACGTGCTGCTGGCCAGCGACGACAACCAGAACGCCGCCCAGACGACCCGTTTCTACTCCCTGCGCGTCCGCCTCTGACCCCGCCCAATTGTTGCGGAGGGATGAAATCCGCATCCGCCCGCGTTGGTGCCTTCCGGAAGATCAGGTCGACCGGGCCTGTCGAGAACACGGAGGGCACCCGCGTGAGCACGCAACGGGGATGGGCACGACGGCTGTGGGGCTACGCCTGGCGCTACCCACGGGACGTCGTCCTCGCCCTCGGCTCCTCCCTCGGCGGGATGGCCCTCATGGCCGTCGTCCCGCTGATCACCAAGGTGATCATCGACGACGTCATCGGTGACAAGACCCGCGACATGGCCCCCTGGGCCGGGGCCCTCATCGGCGCCGCGCTGCTCGTCTACGTCCTCACCTACATCCGCCGCTACTACGGCGGCCGTCTCGCCCTCGACGTCCAGCACGACCTGCGGACCGAGATGTACGAGACGATCACCCGGCTCGACGGGCGGCGCCAGGACGAACTGTCCACCGGGCAGGTCGTCGGCCGGGCCACCAGCGACCTCCAGCTCATCCAGGGCCTGCTCTTCATGCTCCCGATGACCATCGGGAACTTCCTGCTCTTCCTGATCTCCCTGGTGATCATGGCGTGGCTGTCCGTCCCGCTCACCCTGGTCGCCCTCGCCGTGGCGCCCGCCCTGTGGTGGATCGCCAAGCGCAGCCGCAGCAGACTGCACCCCTCGACCTGGTACGCCCAGGCGCAGGCCGCCGCCGTCGCGGGCGTGGTCGACGGCGCCGTCAGCGGCGTCCGCGTGGTGAAGGGCTTCGGGCAGGAGGAGCAGGAGACCGGGAAGCTGCGCGAGGTCGGGCGGCGGCTGTTCGCCGGACGGCTGCGCACCATCCGGCTGAACAGCAAGTACACCCCCGCCCTCCAGGCCGTCCCCGCCCTCGGCCAGGTCGCCATGCTCGCCCTCGGCGGCTGGCTCGCCGTGCGCGGTGACGTCACCCTCGGCACCTTCGTCGCCTTCTCCACCTACCTCGCCCAGCTGGTCGGCCCGGTCCGCATGCTCGCCATGGTCCTCACCGTCGGCCAGCAGGCCCGCGCCGGCACCGAACGCGTCCTGGAGCTGATCGACACCGAGCCGACGCTCACCGACGGCACCAAGGAACTCCCCGCCGACGCGCCCGCGACCGTCGAGTTCGACGACGTCTCCTTCGGCTACGACCCCGACCGGCCCGTCCTCGACGGCCTCTCCTTCGAGATCCGCCCGGGCGAGACCCTCGCCGTCGTCGGCGCCTCCGGCTCCGGCAAGTCGACCGTCTCCCTGCTCCTCCCGCGCTTCTACGACGTCACGCGCGGCGCCGTCCTGATCGGCGGCCACGACGTGCGCGAGCTGACCACCGCCTCGCTGCGCGCCGCGATCGGCCTGGTCCCCGAGGACTCCTTCCTCTTCTCCGACACCGTCCGCGCCAACATCGCCTACGGCCGGCCCGACGCCACCGACGAGGAGATCGCGAAGGCCGCCCGCGCCGCCCAGGCCGACGGCTTCATCGCCGACCTGCCCGACGGCTACGACACGGTCGTGGGCGAACACGGCCTCACCCTCTCCGGCGGCCAGCGCCAGCGCATCGCGCTCGCCCGCGCCATCCTCACCGACCCCCGGCTGCTGGTCCTCGACGACGCCACCTCCGCCGTCGACGCGCGCGTGGAGCACGAGATCCACGAGGCGCTGAAGCAGGTCATGGAGGGCCGCACCACCCTCCTCATCGCGCACCGCCGCTCCACCCTCAACCTCGCCGACCGCATCGCCGTCCTCGACGGCGGCCGGCTCGCCGACCTCGGCACCCACGACGAACTGCAGAAGCGCTCGGCGCTGTACCGCCGGCTGCTCACCGACCCCGAAGAACTGGGCGGCGTCTCCCCGGGCCACACCCCGAAGGCCGCCCCGCAGGACGAGGACACCTCCGTCCGCGAGGAGCTGGACGCCGAGTTCGACGCCGAGCGCGGCGTCACCCCGAGGCTGTGGACCGGCGACCGCGAGCCGAAGGACACCGCCCTGTCCGGCACCCCGGCCACGCCCGAGCTGCTGGCCCAGGTCGACGCCCTGCCCCCGGCGACCGACACGCCGGACGTCGACGAGGCGCGGGCGGTGCGGCCGGAGGAGTCGTACAACCTGCGGCGCCTGCTGAAGGGCTTCGGGCTGCCGCTGCTGGTCAGCCTGGCCCTGGTGGCGGTGGACGCGGGCATGGGCCTGCTGCTGCCCGTCCTGATCCGGCACGGCATCGACAGCGGTGTCTCCGAGCTGGCCCTCGGCGCGGTCTGGGCGGCCTCCGCGCTCGCCCTGGCGGCCGTGCTCGCCCAGTGGGCGGCGCAGATCGGCGAGACCCGGATGACCGGCCGGACCGGCGAGCGGGTGCTGTACGCCCTGCGCCTGAAGATCTTCGCGCAGCTCCAGCGGCTCGGCCTGGACTACTACGAGCGTGAGCTGACCGGCCGGATCATGACCCGGATGACCACGGACGTCGACGCGCTGTCCACGTTCCTGCAGACCGGTCTGGTCACCGCGTTCGTCTCGGTCGTCACCTTCTTCGGGATCATGGTGGCCCTGCTGGTGCTCGACGTGCAGCTGGCACTCGTCGTGTTCGCGACGCTGCCGCCGCTGATCATCGCCACCTTCTTCTTCCGCCGGGCCAGCGTCAAGGCGTACGAGCTCGCCCGCGAGCGGGTCTCCGGGGTCAACGCCGACCTCCAGGAGACCGTCGCCGGGCTGCGGATCGTGCAGGCCTTCGGGCGGGAGCGGGACGGCGGACGCCGGTTCGCGGAACGCAGCGACGGCTACCGGCAGGCCCGCGTCCACGGCCAGTGGCTGATCTCCGTGTACTTCCCGTTCGTGCAGCTCCTGTCGTCCGCCGCGGCGGCGGCCGTGCTCGTCGTGGGCGCCGGACGGGTCGACGCGGCCACCCTGACCACCGGCGCCCTGGTGGCGTACCTGCTGTACATCGACCTGTTCTTCGCACCGGTGCAGCAGCTCTCCCAGGTCTTCGACGGCTACCAGCAGGCGTCCGTCTCCCTGGGCCGCATCCAGGAACTCCTGCGCGAACCCACCTCCACGCGGAGCGCCGACGAACCCCTCGCCGTGCGCTCCCTGCGCGGCGACATCGCCTTCGAGGACGTGAACTTCGCCTACGGGGACGAGGAGGAGGCCCTGACCGGCATCGACCTGCGCATCCCCGCCGGGCAGACCGTGGCGTTCGTCGGGGAGACCGGCGCCGGCAAGTCGACGCTGGTGAAGCTGGTGGCCCGGTTCTACGACCCGACCGGCGGCCGGGTCACCGTCGACGGCCAGGACCTGCGCGCCCTCGACCTCACCTCCTACCGGCACCGGCTCGGCGTCGTCCCGCAGGAGGCGTACCTCTTCCCCGGCACCGTCCGCGATGCCATCGCCTACGGCCGCCCCGACGCCACCGACGCCGAGGTGGAGGCCGCCGCCCGCGCGGTCGGCGCCCACGAGATGATCGCCGGGCTGGAGGGCGGCTACCTCCACGAGGTCGCCGAGCGGGGCCGCAACCTCTCCGCCGGTCAGCGGCAGCTGATCGCGCTGGCCCGCGCCGAGCTGGTCGACCCGGACATCCTGCTCCTCGACGAGGCGACGGCCGCCCTGGACCTGGCCACGGAGGCCCAGGTCAACCAGGCCACAGACCGCCTCGCGGGCCGCCGCACCACACTCGTGGTCGCGCACCGCCTGACCACCGCGGCCCGCGCGGACCGGGTCGTCGTCATGGACCACGGCCGGGTCGCCGAGGACGGCACCCACGAGGAGCTGCTGGCGCGCGGCGGACGGTACGCGGAGCTGTGGCGGACCTTCGTGGGGGAGGACGCGCCCGTCGGGGCCTGACGGCTCCCGGCGCAACCATCCGGCGTACGCCGCGCGTCCGTACATCCGTACGTCAAACTGCCGAACCGTACTTCAGGCCGCCGGGGGGCGTGGCAGGGGAGGGGACGACTGTGGACTCGGGTGCGATACGACGCCGGCTGGCGCTCGGGCTGTCCCTACTGACCGTGTCCGGGCTGTTCGCGCTCGCCGCGCCGGCCGACGCCCACGCGGCGGCCGGGCCCTGCCCCGGCCGCAAGGTCAGGACGCTGCCGTTCCCCACCGGCTCCGTGCACGTGTACAAGAGCGGCGGCTACGTCTGCGCGGCCACCTACGCGAAGGACCCCGGCCCCCGCCGGACCATGTCCGTCAGCGTGCAGCGGCGCGGCCACAACCCCGTCCCGTACACGGGCAAGCACCGCAAACACACGCCCGGGGTGACGGTCTACGCCGGGCAGCGCTGTGTGCGGGTGGAGGGCTCGGTGGGGCGGGGATCGGTGAGCTCCGACTGGATCCTCTGCTGAACCGGCGGGCGCCGGTCCGGCGGCCGTTGCCGAACTCCCCCTGGTGTGAACCCGGTTGCTCCGATAGCTTCCGGCGCACATCTGTTCTCACAGGGGAGGGTGCATGCGCAAGGCGCTCAGATGGCTGCTCGCGCTCACGGTGCTCATAGGCACACTGAGCACGGCGGGGACGGCCACCGCCGTCCAGCCGGAGGCCACCGACATCAAGGACCGGCTCCTCGCCATACCGGGCATGAGTCTGATCGAGGAGAAGCCGTACCCCGGCTACCGCTTCTTCGTCCTGAACTACACCCAGCCGGTCGACCACCGCAGGCCCTCCGAGGGCACGTTCGAGCAGCGGATCACCGTGCTGCACAAGGACGTCTCCCGCCCGACGGTCTTCTACACCGGCGGCTACAACGTCTCCACGACGCCCAGCCGCCGCGAGCCGACCCAGATCGTGGACGGCAACCAGGTCTCCATGGAGTACCGCTACTTCACCCCGTCCCGGCCCAGCCCGGCCGACTGGACCAAGCTGGACATCTGGCAGGCGGCCAGCGACCAGCACCGCATCTTCAAGGCCCTCAAGCCGCTGTACGACCGCAAGTGGCTCTCCACCGGCGGCTCCAAGGGCGGCATGACGGCGACCTACTACGAGCGCTTCTACCCCCGCGACATGGACGGCGTCGTCGCCTACGTCGCCCCCAACGACGTCGTGAACAAGGAGGACTCGGCGTACGACGAGTTCTTCGCCACCGTCGGCACCAAGGAGTGCCGCGACCGCCTGAACGGCGTCCAGCGCGAGGCACTCGTGCGCCGGGAGGCCATGGAGGAACGGTACGCGGCGTACGCCGCCGAGAACGGCTACACCTTCGACACCGTCGGCAGCCTCGACAAGGCGTACGAGGCGACCGTCCTCGACTACGTCTGGGGCTTCTGGCAGTACAGCCTGCTCTCGGACTGCGACACGATCCCGGCCGACGCGAAGAACGCGACCGACGACGAGATCTGGACCTCCATCGACACCATCGCCGGCTTCTCCTTCTACACCGACCAGGGCCTGGAGCCGTACACGCCGTACTACTACCAGGCGGGCACCCAGCTCGGCGCGCCCACCATCCGGTTCCCGCACATCGAGAAGAAGTACATCCGCTACGGCTACCTGCCGCCGCGCCACTACGTCCCCCGGGACATCGAGATGACGTTCCAGCCGGGCGCGATGCGGGACGTGGACACCTGGGTCCGCCACAACGCCACCCGGATGCTCTACGTCTACGGCGAGAACGACCCGTGGGGCGCGGAACCGTTCCGCCTCGGCAAGGGCGCACGCGACTCGTATGTCTTCACGGCCCCGGGCGCCAACCACGGCGCGCGTGTGGCGGGCCTGGTGGACGACGAGAAGGCCCTCGCCACGGCCAAGATCCTGGAGTGGGCGGGCGTGGCCTCCGCCACGGTCCAGGCGGACCCGTCCGCGGCGCAGCCGCTGGCGAAGTTCGACGCGAAGCTGGACAAGCGGGGCGTGGAGCGCACGCTGCGTCCGTGACCCTTTCCGCCGCGCCCGCCCCCGGTGGCTACAGGGGGCGGGCGCAGCCCACCGGGTTCTCGCCGCCCAGCTGGACGTAGAGGGCGGTGGGCGTGGGGCAGTCGGTGCGTCTGGGGACCGCCTCCGACACCCGGTACTCGGGCGGGCGTTCGCCCTCGCCGTCGCAGCGGGTCTCGCGGACCTCGCCGTCGCCGGAGCCGTAGACGCAGTCGCCGACGATGGTGCGCGGGCCGCCCCCGCCGCCCGGGTCGCCGGGGTGCGGGGGCTGGAGGGAGCGCATACAGGCGTAACCGCGCGGGATCGCGCCGTCGCCGTCCTCGTCGGAGGACGGGCGCTGTTCGCTGATGTGCAGCACGAAGTCGGTGGTCGCGGGGCACAGCGGCCCGGTGTCCGCCCTGCCGTCGTGCCGGGCGACGACCCGTGCCGCCGCCCGCTCGCTGCCGCAGGACACCTCGGCAAAGTCGGCCGTCCCGAACGAACTGCACTCGTCGACGCCGAGGAACTCCGCCCCGTGGCCCGACGGCCGCGCCTCGGCCGCCGGTACGGTCGCGCTGGGCGGCGGGACGCCACCGCCGCCCTCGCCCTCCCCGCCCGACGGGCCCTGACAGGCCGCCAGCAGGGTCACGAGCAGCCCCAGTGCGGAACCCCGCACGACACGTCTCCCACCCATGCCCATTCCCCCCACCCCCGCCCAGCGTGACCCGCCGCGGCGGGCACACGCCAGACTCGCCGGGTGCTTTGCGTCACTTGGGGGTGGTGCGCCGGGTGTGTGACGTAGGGCTAGTACGTCAGGCCGTGCCCGAGGGGGTACAGCACCCGCGTCGGATCGTCGGCCCGCTGCACCGGCACCGGCAGCTTCCCCCGTGGTGTCACCGTCCCGGCGATCGTCCGGGCGGCGGCGCGCACCTCGACGTCCGTCCAGGAGTAGGTCGCCAGGTACGCCCGTACGCCCGGCAGATGGGCGATGTCGTACGGGTTGCGGATCGCCACCGCCACCACCGGCCGACCCGTCGCCAGCAGCCTTTCGACCAAGGTCTTCTGCGCGCCGGCAGCCGTGACGTTGTACGTCGCCACCACCACCGCGTCGGCGTCCCCGGCCGCCGCGACGGCCCGCTCGACGACCGCGGCTGACGGGGCGGTGCCGGTGGACAGCGCGGTCGCGGTGAAGCCCAGTTCCGTCAGGGCCGCAGCGAGGACGCCGGTCGGGGGGCCGGTGGTGCCGGACGGGGAGGCCGGGTCGGCGCCGACGACCAGCAGGCGCGGGGTCCCCGCCGGGGACAGCGGCAGCAGTGCGTCCTCGTTCGCCAGCAGGGTGGTGGTGTGCTCGGCGATCCGGTCGGCCGCCGCGAGATGGACGGGCGTCCCCACGGCGCGGTCGACGCGGTCCGTGTCGGTCCACGGATCGTCCAGGAGCCCCAGCCTGGCCTTCAGGCGGAGCACCCGCAGGATCGATTCCTCCAGGCGTTCCTCCGTCAGTTCCCCGTCCTGAACGGCCTTCAGCACCGCGTTCCACGCCAGGTCCAGCTTGGGCGCGTTCAGCAGCTGGTCCACGCCCGCCTTCAGCGCCAGCACCGGCACCCGTTCGTCGCCGTACTTCTGCCGTACGCCCGCCATGTCGAGAGAGTCGGTCACGACGACCCCGTCGTAGCCGAGCTGTTCGCGCAGGATGCCGGTGAGGACGGGACGGGAGAGGGTGGCCGGGTCGCCGGAGTCGTCGAGGGCCGGGACCAGGATGTGCGCGGTCATGATCGAGTCGATGCCCGCCTCGATCGCGGCGCGGAACGGCGGCGCGTCCAGCGTCTCCCACTGCTCGCGGGTGTGCTTGATGACCGGGAAGCCGTAGTGGCTGTCGGTCTCGGTGTCGCCGTGCCCGGGGAAGTGCTTGGCGGTCGCCGCGACCCCCGACCGCTGGTAGCCGGCGACCTCCGCCGCGACCAGCCTCGCCACCGCGCGCGGGTCGGCGCCGAAGGAGCGCACGCCGATGACGGGGTTGGCGGGGTTGACGTTCACGTCGGCGACGGGGGAGTAGTCCTGCCGGACGCCCATCGCGCGCAGTTCCTTGCCCGCGATCCGGCCGAGGGCGCGGGCGTCGGTGCGGGAGCCGCCGGCGCCGATGGCCATGGCGCCCGGGAAGAGCGTGGCGGGCTTGCCGATGCGGGCGACGATGCCGTGCTCCTGGTCGGTGGAGATCAGCAGGGGCAGGCGGTGCGGCAGGGCCAGCGAGGCGCGCTGGAGGCCGTTGGAGAGGTCGGCGATCTGGCGCGGGTTGCGGGTGTTGTGCGCCCAGGCGAAGTAGATGACGCCGCCCAGCCGGTATCTGGCGACCAGTTCGGCGGCGGTGCGGACGCCGAACTCCCTGAGGTTGGCGTCGATGTCGGCCTGGTCGGGGGCGGTGGCGGAGTGGCCGTAGGCCCGGGAGACGAAGAGCTGGCCGACCTTCTCCTCGAGTGTCATCCGGGAGATCAGGCGGCGCAGCTTGCGGTCGCCGACCGCGTGGGCGGGGCTTGCGACCGTGAGGGCCGCGGTGACGCCGGCGCCGGCGGCGAGGACCGTGCGTCTGGAGGGTTTCGCGGTGTTTCCTGTGCTGGTGTCGTGCACGTGCGCTCCTTCCGGAGGAGGTCCGCTGAAGGAAACTTCCGAGGGGTCACCAATATCCGGGAAGTTTCTGCCAGTCAAGGGAACGCACAGTACCCAGCGAGGGGGCCGCCATCGGCGCATTGGAGGGGGGCGCGCCGATGGCGGCATGCTGCCGGCCGCGGTACGGCGGAGAGGGTGGTCAGCGTTCGCAGCCAGCAGCGAGGCCGACACCGCACCACGGTGACTCTCCGGCAGTCCGGCGGTTGGACGCGGCCGGCTCGGGGCGGGTTCCCGGCCCGTCCCGCTCCGGGCGAAATCGGTACCGGTGTGCCCCACGGGACGGCTGCGCCGCCGGTCCATCCCGTGGACGTTCCGGCGCGCGAGGGGGCCGTCGGCAGATCATGAGGGCATGCCCGTAGTCGACATCCCCGGTTCCAAGTCCATCACCGCCCGTGCCCTCTTCCTCGCGGCGGCGGCCGACGGCGTCACCACCCTGGTACGGCCGCTGCGGTCCGACGACACCGAGGGCTTCGCCGAGGGCCTGGCACGGCTCGGCTACCGGGTCGGCCGCACCCCGGACACCTGGCAGGTCGACGGCCGCCCCGAGGGCCCCGCGAAGCCGGAGGCCGACGTCTACTGCCGGGACGGCGCGACCACGGCCCGCTTCCTGCCCGCCCTCGCCGCCGCCGGCCACGGCACCTACCGCTTCGACGCCTCCCCGCAGATGCGCCGCCGCCCCCTGCTGCCGCTCACCCGGGCCCTGCGCGACCTGGGCGTGAAGCTGCGGCACGAGGAGCAGGAGGGCCACCATCCGCTGACCGTCGAGGCGGCCGGAGTGGAAGGCGGCGAGGTCACCCTGGACGCGGGACTGTCCTCGCAGTACCTGACCGCGCTGCTCCTGCTGGGCCCGCTCACCCGCAAGGGCCTCCGCGTCACCGTCACCGACCTGGTCTCGGTGCCGTACGTCGAGATCACGATCGCGATGATGCGCGCCTTCGGCGTGGAGGTACGGCGGGAGGGGGACACCTTCGTCGTCCCGCCAGGCGGCTACCGCGCCACCACCTACGCGATCGAACCGGACGCCTCCACCGCCAGCTACTTCTTCGCCACCGCCGCGCTCACCGGCACCGAGGTCACCGTCCCCGGACTCGGCGAGGGCGCGCTCCAGGGCGACCTGGCCTTCGTGGACGTGCTGCGCCGCATGGGCGCGCACGTGGACGTCGGCGCCGACCGGACGACCGTGCGCGGCACCGGCGAACTGCGCGGCCTCACCGTCAACATGCGGGACATCTCCGACACCATGCCGACCCTCGCGGCGATCGCCCCGTACGCCTCCGGGCCGGTGCGCATCGAGGACGTCGCCAACACCCGCGTCAAGGAGTGCGACCGCCTGGAGGCCTGCGCGGAGAACCTGCGGCGGCTCGGCGTGCCCGTCGAGACGGGCCCCGACTGGATCGAGATCCACCCGGCGGCACCCGCGCACGACGTGGACGTCAAGTCCTACGGCGACCACCGCATCGTCATGTCCTTCGCGGTGGCCGGCCTGCGCGCCCCGGGCATCTCCTTCGACGACCCGGGGTGCGTGCGCAAGACCTTCCCCGGCTTCCACGAGGAGTTCGCGAGGCTGCGCGCGGCCGTCGGCATCGGCTGACCGCGCGGGTCACGCCGGCGCGCCGGGCGACGGTTACGCCGAGCCGGTCACGCCGAGTCGTGGAGCAGCCGGTCCAGATGGTCACGGCCCCCGTCCAGCAGCTCGGGCAGCGGGGCCGCGGCCTCGTACCAGCGCTTCTCGTACTCCCAGCACAGCCAGCCGTCCCAGCCGTGCCGCGACAGCACCTCCACGCACTCGGCGAGCGGCAGCACGCCCGCGCCGAGCGGGAGCGGGGTCGTGTCGTCGGCGGAGGCGATGTCCTTCACCTGGACATAGCCGAGGTGCGGGGCGAGCGCCGCGTACGTCTCCGAGGGCTGCTCGCCGCCCAGCCAGGTGTGCATCACATCCCACAGGGCGCCCACGTGCCGGTGCCCGACCGGTCCGAGGATGCGGATCGCGTCGGCGCCGGTGCGGTGCGAGTCGTGGGTCTCCAGCAGGATCCGCACGCCCGAGTCGGCGGCCCACTCGGCGGCGACACCCAGGCGGCGGGCGGCCGTCGCGTCGGCCTCCTGCGGCGGCTGGCCCAGCAGGTCCGCGCCGGGGAACACCCGGACGTACGGGGCGCCCAGATCGCGGGCCAGGTCCAGCAGCCCGCGGATCTCCGCCAGCACCGGCTCGTCGTCACCCGGCGCCGCCACGCGCGCGTACCCGGCGAGGCCGAGCAGCCGGACGCCGGACGCCTTGAACTCGGCGGCGACCTCGGCGCGTTCGCCCGGTCCGATGCCGGGGTGCACCGGTTCCTCGCGGTGCGCGCGCAACTCGACCCCGTGATAGCCGTGCGCGGTCGCGAGGCGCAGTACGTCGGGGAGGGGGAGACCGGGGACGCCGAGAGTGGAGAACGCCAGTTTCATACTCAGCGACCCTACTCGCCCCTCCGCCGCGTCACTCCGCTGCCGCGCGCAGATCCAGCCGCCAGTCCTGCCCGACGAGATCCGCGCCGAAGGAGCGGTGCGGCTTCTCGGAGACCAGCGTGAAACCGTGCCGCAGGTAGATCCGCCGGGCCGCCGTCAGGACGTCGTTCGTCCACAGCACCAGCTCCCGGTACCCGACGCCGCGCGCGAACTCGACGACCGCCGTGACCAGCCGGTCGCCGATGCCGAGGCCGCGCGCCTCCGGTTCGACGAGCAGCAGGCGCAGCCGGGCGGTGCCGGCACCGGTCGCCTCGTCCCGTACGCACATCACGGCCCCCACCGGCGCCCCGTCCAGCTCCGCGATCCACACCCGCTCCAGATGTGGATCGTGGTCCTCGGCGAAGTCGGCGACGATCCTCGCCACCAGCCCCTCGTAGTCGGTGTTCCAGCCGTACTCGGCGGCGTACAGCGCGGCGTTTCGCTGCACGATCCAGCCGAGGTCGCCGGGCGCGGGTGCGCGCAGCACGACGTCCTCCGGCCGGGGCGCGGACCGCTCCCCGGACAGCAGCGCGCGGACCGTCCGCAGCGCCTCCGCCAGCCGCGGCCGGTCCTCCGGCGCGACCCTGATCAGCAGCTCGCCGACCGCCTGCCGGGCCCGCTCGTCCAGCAGATCGGCTATCTCCCGCCCCCGCGCGGTCAGCCGGATCCGCCGCCGCCGCGGATCCCGCTCCGACGGGCCGCGCTCCACCAGCCCGTCCTGCTCGAACTTGTTGAGGATGCGGGTCAGGTACCCCGCGTCCAGTTGCAGCTGGGTGCGCAGGTCGGCGACGTCGGTGCGGGGGGAGTGCGCCAGCTCGTACAGCACGCGGGACTCGGTGAGGGTGTACGGGGCGTACAGGTGGCGGCCGTAGTCCAGCGCGCCGATCACGTTCGTGTAGAAGCGGTTGAAGGAGCGGATGTCCTGGACGGTCATGGTCGGCCCCGATGGCGACTCGGTGAGTCTTTGACTCAGTCAGAGGTTCCGTCGGTGTCGAGCGTAGACCCGGGGCCGCTCCCCGTCCACGGCCGGCGGCCCGCCGATCACTCCGCCGCGGCGCGCCGATAGACATTCACCAGCGTGCCGGTGTCGGACTTCGTCGTGGAGACCAGCTCGAACGGGAACTTGCCGCCCTCGGCCGGGAAGATCGACTTGCCGCCGCCGAGCACCACGGGCATCACGATCAGCCGCAGCTCGTCGGCGAGCCCCTCGGCGATCAGTGTGCGCGCGAGGGTCGGGCTGCCCATCACCAGCAGCCGGCCGCCGTCGCCCTCCCGCAGCTTGCGCAGCTCGGCGACCGCCTCGGAGCCGGGGATGCGGACGGAGTTGTCCCAGGTCAGGTCGGAGTCGCTGAGGGTGTCGGAGACGACGTACTTGCGGATGGAGTTCATCCGGTCGGCGAACGGGTCCCCCGCCCGCTCCGGCCACGCCGACGCCATCGTCGCCCAGGTCCGCCGCCCGAAGAGCAGCGCCTCGGCGTCCGCGAGCGCCCCGTCGAAGGCGCCGCCGACGACCTCCGGGTCGAAGTACGGGTGCGTCCAGCCGCCGTGCGCGAAGCCGCCGTCGGTGTCCTCCTGCGGACCGCCGGGGGCCTGGACGACGCCGTCGAGGCTGATGAACTCACTGATGACGATGCGCATGGTGGTGTCTCCCGGGATGGCTGATGTGCTGTCGGAGGTAAGACGGCCGACGGGGCCGAAAGTAATCGCCCGAGAGGAAGAAATCCTGAGACCGGTCAACTCTGCCCCTCGTCCGCATAGGCGAAACGCGATATGCACCTAGTCAAACTTGACTAGACTGCCGGCATGGCCGAGACGACGATCCCGATCCTGCCCTGCCGGACACTCCAGCCCGTCCTCGACTTCTACACGGCCCTCGGATTCGAGGTGACCTTCCGGCAGCGGAGCCCGAACCCGTACGCGGCCGTCGCCCGCGGCGGCGTCCGGCTGCACTTCTTCAGCATGAAGCGCTACGACCCCGCGCAGTCCCACAGCACCTGCTACATCCGCACCGACGAGATCGACGCGCTGTACGACTCCTTCCGGGCCGGCCTCAAGGCGGCGTACGGAAAGGTCCCGGTCCGCGGCCTACCGCGCCTCGGCCCGCTGAAGGACACCTCGCACGGCATGCGCCAGTTCCTCCTGACGGACCCGGGCGGCAACTGCCTCCGCGTCGGCCAGGAGATCAGCGAGCACCACCACCACCGCCCGGCCCCCGAGGAGACCTTCGCCAAGGCCCTGCACCACGCCGCCCTCTTCGCGGACTCCAGGGACGACCCCCGCGCCGCGGTCGCGGTCCTCGACCGCGCACTGAACCTCCCGGACGAGCGCCCCACCCCGGTACAGCTGCTGCGCCTCCTCGTCCTCCGCGCGGACCTCGCCGCCCGCCTCGGCGACGACACCACCGCCGCGTCCACCCTCGCGACGGCCGCCACTATCCGACTCACCGACGAAGACCGGGCATCCCTACGGGACGACCTCCACCGCCTGGCGGAACTGCGAGACCTGCTCACCACCGCCGACGCCGAGCACCGGGAGCCGCCCCGGCGCCCGTGACGGCGCGCAGGCCCCCTGGGTCCGGCGGCAACCCTGAAGGCCCCGCACGCTCCAACCGCAGGCGCCCGCCCCCTCAGCCCCGCGGCACTCCCGAGGATCCCCGCACCATCAACTCCCCCCGCACGGTCGCGATTCCGCCGGGCGGCGGTTCCTCGCGGGTCATCGCGATGCGGCCGGCGCGGGCTCCCGCCTCGGCCAGGGGCAGTCGTACCGTCGTGAGGGAGGGCACCGCGTCGATGCTGAAGGGCAGGTCGTCGAAGCCGGCGACGGAGACGTCCTCCGGGATGCGCAGCCCGGACTCGCGCAGGGCGGCGCAGGCGCCGAGGGCGACGGAGTCGTTCGCGGCGACCACCGCGGTGATCGTCGGGTCGCGGCGCAGGAGTTCGAGCGTGGCCTCGTAGCCGGAGCGGCGGTCGTAGCGGCCGTGGACCGTCCAGCGGGGGTCCTCCTCGATGCCCGCGGCGGCGAGCGCGGCGCGGTGGCCCTCCAGACGGTGCCGGGTGGTGGTGCGCTCCTCGGGGCCGGCGATGTAGCCGAGCCGCCGGTGGCCGAGGCCGAGCAGGTGTTCCGTCAGTTCCTTGCCGCCGCCGCGGTTGTCGAAGGTCAGGGCGACGGCACCGGTGTCGGGCGCGGGCGGGCGCCCGCACAGCACCACCCGGGTCCCGGCCTCGGTCAGCTTCCGCAGCTTCGCCGCGACGGCCGCCGCGTGCGGCGCGTTCTCGACGGCCCCGCCGGTCAGCACCACGGCCGCCGCGCGCTGGCGTTGCAGCAGCGTCAGGTAGGTCAGTTCGCGCTCCGGTGAGCCACCGGTGTTGCAGACGACGGCGAGCCGTTCGCCGCCCGCGCGCCCGCCGGGCCCGCCGATCTCGGACTGGATGGCGCCGGCCATGATCCCGAAGAACGGGTCGGCGATGTCGTTGACGAGGATGCCGACGAGGTCCGACGTCGCGGCGGCGAGCGCGCTCGCGGGGCCGTTGAGGACGTAGTCCAGTTCGTCGACCGCCTTCAGGACCCGCTCCCGGGTCGAGGCGGCCACGGGATAGTTCCCGTTCAGCACGCGCGACACCGTCGCGGGCGAGACCTGGGCGCGGGCCGCCACGTCCGCCAGGGTCACCGTCATCTCGTCGTCCTCCGGTCGCGCGTCTCGCGCATCTCGCGCATCTGTCGTACCTCGTCGTACGTCGTCGGCGTAGCAGGCGTCGCGGGGGAGGTCGTCTCCCCGTCACGACGTCGTACACGGCCTCTTCCCCGCTCACGGTTCCGTGGCCGCTCACGGTTCCGTGCAGACCATAAGCCCGACGGCCCCGCTTGTTCGCCCCCTCGAACAAGTCGAGTGTGCAGTGGGCTTGTCCGGACCCCTGCCGAGAGGCTAGCTTCTCATTACATAGAAAGCGCTTGCTGTACCGCTCACCAGTCAGTGCCAGGGGGCGTACGCGGCGCGCACACCCCGCGTACGACGCCTACGAAGGGACCGACGTGACACGCAAGACGGTGCGTATCGCCATGAACGGTGTGACCGGGCGCATGGGCTACCGCCAGCACCTCGTCCGCTCCATCCTCGCCATCCGCGAGCAGGGCGGCCTCGACCTCGGCGACGGCACCGTGCTGTGGCCGGAGCCGGTCCTGGTCGGCCGCCGCGAGCACGCGCTCAAGGCGCTCGCCGAGAAGCACGGCCTGGAGCACGTCTCCACCGACCTGGAAGCGGTCCTCGCCGACCCGGCCGTCGACATCTACTTCGACGCCCAGGTCACCTCGGCCCGCGAGGAGGCGATCAGGAAGGCCATCGCCGCCGGCAAGCACATCTACACCGAGAAGCCCACCGCTACCGGCCTCGACGGCGCCCTGGAACTGGCCCGCCTCGCCCACGCCGCCGGCATCAAGCACGGCGTCGTCCAGGACAAGCTCTTCCTGCCGGGCCTGCTGAAGCTGAAGCGCCTCATCGACGGCGGCTTCTTCGGCCGCATCCTGTCCGTCCGCGGCGAGTTCGGCTACTGGGTCTTCGAGGGCGACTGGCAGACCGCCCAGCGCCCCTCCTGGAACTACCGCGCCGAGGACGGCGGCGGCATCGTCGTCGACATGTTCCCGCACTGGGAGTATGTGCTCCACGAGCTGTTCGGCCGGGTGCGCTCCGTCCAGGCCCTCACCGCCACCCACATCCCGCAGCGCTGGGACGAGAACGACAAGCCCTACGACGCGACGGCGGACGACGCGGCGTACGGCATCTTCGAACTCGACGGCGGCGCCATCGCCCAGATCAACTCCTCCTGGGCGGTCCGCGTCAACCGCGACGAACTGGTCGAGTTCCAGGTCGACGGCACCGAGGGCTCCGCCGTCGCCGGCCTGCGCAACTGCCGCGTCCAGCACCGCAGCGCCACCCCGAAGCCGGTCTGGAACCCGGACATCCCCGCCACCGAGGTCTTCCGCGACCAGTGGCAGGAAGTCCCCGACAACCAGGAGTTCGACAACGGCTTCAAGGCCCAGTGGGAGCTGTTCCTGAAGCACGTCCACGCTGACGCCCCCTACCACTGGGACCTGCTCGCCGGCGCCCGCGGCGTCCAGCTCGCCGAGCTGGGCCTGCGGTCCTCGGCCGAGGGCCGCCGTCTCGACGTACCGGAGATCTCGCTGTGACCATCCAGCTCCCCGACTCCAAGGGCGGGCTGCGGGCGTACGAACCGCGCACCGAACCCCTCGCCGTCACCCCCGGCGCCGCCTTCACCTCCCGTAAGGTCTTCTCCGCGGCGCACGTCGTCGCCGACCCCTACGCCGACATCACCCCCGACTCCCCGGCCGCCGTCGACTGGGACGCCACCCTCGCGTTCCGCCGCCACCTGTGGTCGCACGGACTCGGCGTCGCCGAGGCCATGGACACCGCCCAGCGCGGCATGGGCCTCGACTGGGCGGGCGCGGCCGAGCTGATCCGCCGGTCCGCCGCCGAGGCCAAGTCGGTCGGCGGCCTGATCGCCTGCGGCGTCGGCACCGACCAGCTCGCCTCCGGCACCCCCGCGGAGGTCCGCGCGGCCTACGAGGAGCAGCTCGCCGTCGTAGAGGAGGCCGGCGCCCAGGCGATCCTGATGGCGTCCCGCGCGCTGGCCGCCGCCGCGCAGAGCCCCGAGGACTACCTGGAGGTCTACGGCCACCTCCTCCGCCAGGCCACCGAACCGGTGATCCTGCACTGGCTCGGCCCCATGTTCGACCCGGCGCTGGAGGGCTACTGGGGCTCCTCCGACCTGGACGCGGCGACCGACACCTTCCTGGAGGTCATCGCCGAACACCCGGACAAGGTCGACGGCATCAAGGTCTCCCTGCTGGACGCCCAGCGCGAGATCGACCTGCGCCGGAGGCTGCCGCGCGGCGTCCGCTGCTACACCGGCGACGACTTCAACTACCCCGAGCTGATCGCGGGCGACGACCAGGGCTTCAGCCACGCCCTGCTCGGCATCTTCGACCCGCTCGGCCCGCTGGCCGCCGAGGCGGTCCGGGTCCTCGACACGGGAGACGTGCCGGGGTTCCGCGCCCTGCTCGACCCGACCGTGGAGCTGTCCCGCCACCTCTTCCAGGCGCCCACCCGCTTCTACAAGACGGGCGTGGTCTTCCTGGCGTGGCTGGCCGGCCACCAGTCCCACTTCACCATGGTCGGCGGCCTGCAGTCGGCCCGCTCCCTCCCGCACTTCGCCCGCGCCTACGAACTCGCCGACGGCCTCGGCCTGTTCCCCGACCCCAAGCTGGCGGAGGAGCGCATGAAGACCCTGCTGGCGATGTACGGAGTGACCCGGTGAGCGCGTCGTCGGAACGCTTCTCGATCAACCAGATGACGGTGAAGCAGCTGTCGATGCCCGAACTGACGTCGGCCTGCGCCGACCTGGGCGTCCGCAACGTGGGCCTGTGGCGCGAGCCGGTCCAGTCGTACGGCGTCGAGGCCACCGCCAAGCTGGTCCGCGACGCGGGCCTGACGGTGACGACCCTGTGCCGGGGCGGCTTCATCACGGCGATCGACCCGGAGGCGCGCTCGGCGGCCCTCGCCGACAACCGCCGGGCGGTCGACGAGGCGGCGGCACTCGGCACCGACACCCTGGTCCTGGTCTCCGGCGGCCTGCCCGCCGGCTCCAAGGACCTGCACGGCGCGCGGGAACGCATCGCCGACGCGCTGGCGGAACTCGGCCCGTACGCGGAGCAGCACGGCGTACGGCTCGCCATCGAGCCCCTGCACCCGATGTACGCCTCCGACCGCTGCGTGGTGTCGACCCTCACCCAGGCCCTCGACCTCGCGGAACGCTTCCCCGCCCACCAGGTCGGCGTCACCGTCGACACGTACCACATCTGGTGGGACGACCGGGCCCCGGAACAGATCGCCCGCGCGGGCGCGTCCGGCCGCATCCACACCTTCCAGCTCGCCGACTGGACCACCCCCCTCCCCGAGGGCGTCCTCAACGGCCGCGGCCAGATCGGCGACGGCGCGATCGACATGCGCGAATGGAAGTCCTACGTCGAGGCCGCCGGCTACACCGGCGCCATCGAGGTGGAACTGTTCAACGACGAGCTGTGGGCACGGGACGGGCGGGAGGTGCTGGCGGAGACCGCCGCGCGTTTCGTCGAACACGTGATGTGACCGAGCAAGCGATTTCCTCGAACACGTGATGGAGTGAAGTCCTCCGTGTGATGCTCGGAGGCATGTACACACAGCTGGGCACGGTCACCGCACTCTGGCGCTACCCCGTCAAGGCCATGCTCGGTCAACGCCTCCGCGCCGCCGATCTCACCGCCCACGGCATGGCGGGAGATCGGCGGCTTGCGTTGCTCGACCCGGACAGCGGACGGTCCGTCACCGCGGTCCAGCCCCGGCTGTACCAGACGGTGCTGCGGTGCGCCGCGGCCATGGACGAACAGGGCGTGGGCGTCCGGCTCCCGGACGGCACCACCGTGCACAGCACGGACACCGACGCCGACACCGCGCTCTCGGCCTGCGTCGGCAGGCCCGTCACCCTCGCCCCCGCACCCGTACCCGCCTCCCTCTTCGAGGGCGCGCCGGTGCACCTGATCAGCACGGCCACCCTGAAGCGCCTGGCCGCCGAGAACCCGCGCGGTCTCGCCGAGCCCGAGCGGTACCGGCCCAACCTGCTGGTGGACACCGGCGGCGACGGCTTCGTCGAGAACGACTGGATCGGCCGCGAGCTGCGCGTCGGCGACGAGGCCGTGCTGCGCGTGGTCGCCGGAGCACCCCGCTGCGCCATCCCGACCATGGTCCACGGGAACCTGCCCCGCGACCCCGAGGCACTGCGCGTCGTCCGCCGAACCAACAGCATGCCCGCCCAGCCGGGCCGGGAGCCGGAGCCCATCGCCGGGGTGTACGCGGAGGTGGTGCGGGTGGGGAGGATCGCCGAGGGGGACGCCGTACGGGCGTGAGAACCGCGCGGTCGGAAAAATCTTGGAAACGCCGTGCAACCATCTCCCCACCACGCCGGTCGTACTAGGCATCAGGACTTCTGGAGGGGGATCCGGGGGGATCGCGGGGGTTCTGACAGAGGGGGTGAGCCGAGGGGCCCGGTCGACGACCGGGCCCCTCGAAGCATCCGCAGAGATCGAAGCATCGGCGAGCGCTCGGAAGAACACCCCGCTCAGAAGAACACCCCGCAACGCAGCAGCACGTTCGCGTACGGCCGTACCTCACCCGTGCGCACGACCAGCCGCGCGCCCGCCGAAAGTTCCTTCAGGCGGGCGTGCTGGACCAGGGTCAGCTCCGGGAAGTGTTTCTCCAGCAGCTCCGCCGCCGCCGGGTTCACCTCCCGTACCTCCGTCGCCGCCGTGGCGCCCTCGACGACCAGCTCCTCCAGCAGGCCCTCCAGCACCTCCGCGAACGACGGCACCCCGGCCCGGAAGGCCAGGTCGACCACGCGCGGGCCGTCCGGTATCGGCAGGCCGGCGTCACAGACCAGCACCCCGTGCCCATGGCCGAGTTCGGCCAGCGCCCCGGCGAGATGGCGGTTCAGGATCCCGGCCTTCTTCACAGCGCCGCCACCTCCGCCGCCGTCGGGTACGACTCCTGTGCGCCCGCCCGCGTGACGGCCGCCGCACCGACCCGCGCCGCGTACGCCGCCGCCCGCGCGAGCGGTTCCCCGGCACCCAGCCGCCACGCCAGCGCCGCCGTGAACGCGTCACCCGCGCCCGTCGTGTCCACGGCGTCCACCTTCACGGACGGCACCCGCGCCACACCCTCCGACGACGCCACCAGCGCGCCCGCCGCGCCCAGCGTCACCACCACCGAACGCGGGCCCTCGGCGAGCAGCAGCCGCGCCCAGCCCTCCGGCTCGTCACCGGCGCAGGACTCGCCGAGCAGCACTTTCGCCTCGTGCTCGTTGACGATCAGCGGGTCGCAGGCGGCCAGCACCTCGGCGGGCAGCGGGCGGGGCGGAGACGGGTTCAGCACGAAGCGGCTGCCCGGGGACAGGCTCCGTACGACCTCCCGAACCGTCTCCAGCGGGACCTCCAGTTGCGTCGAGACCACCCGGGAGGCGTGGAAGAGGCTGCCCGCCGCGCGGATGTCGCCCGGCGTCAGCCTCCCGTTCGCGCCGGGTGACACCACGATGCTGTTGTCGCCGGACGGGTCGACGGTGATCAGCGCGACGCCGGTCGGCGCCCCGCCCACCAGCACGCCCACCGTGTCCACGCCGGCCGCCCGCTGCGAGTCCAGCAGCAGCCGGCCGTACGCGTCGTCGCCGACCCGGGCCAGCAGCGCCGTACGGGCACCGAGCCGGGCGGCGGCGACCGCCTGGTTGCCGCCCTTGCCGCCGGGGTGCACGGCCAGGTCGGAGCCGAGCACCGTCTCGCCGGGGCCGGGCCGCCGCTCGACACCGATCACCAGGTCGGCGTTGGCCGACCCCACGACCAGGAGGTCGTAGTCGTACATCAGTTGACTCCCCGTGTGTCAGCCGCCGAAGCCGGCCACGTTCTCCTCGGTGACCACCTTCACCGGCACCTTCACCATCTCCGCGGTCTTCTCGCCGTCGGCGGCCCGCAGTGCGTTGCGCACCGCGATCCGGCCCAGCTCCTTCGGCTGCTGCGCGACGGAGGCGAACAGCGTGCCCGACTCCACCGCCTTCAGCCCGTCAGGCGTGCCGTCGAAGCCGACGACTTGCACGGACCTGCCGGCCTTGGAACCCAGCGCCTTGATCGCGCCGAGCGCCATCTCGTCGTTCTCGGCGAAGACGCCGTCGACGTCCGGGTGGGCCTGAAGCAGGTTCGTCATCACGTCCAGGCCCTTGGTGCGGTCGAAGTCGGCCGGCTGCTTGGCGACCACCTCGATGCCCGGGAACTCCTTCAGCCCGGCGGCGAAGCCCGCCCCGCGCTCACGGCTGGCGGACGTGCCCGCCTGGCCCTGCAGGATGACGATCTTCCCCTTGCCGCCCAGCTTCTCGGCGAGCGCGCGGGCTCCGAGCCTGCCGCCCTCGACGTTGTCGGAGGCGACCAGCGCCGCCGTGTCCGCCCTGTTGACGCCCCGGTCGACGCCCACGACGGGGATGTCCGCCTTGTTCGCCGCGCGCACCGAGGGGCCCGCCGCGTCGGAGTCCACCGGGTTCACGATGATCGAGCCGACGCCCTCGCTGGTGAAGTTCTGCAGCTGGTTGGCCTGCTGCGAGGCGTCGTTCTGCGCGTCCGTCACGGTCAGGTCCACGCCCAGCTTCTCCGCCTCCTCCTCGGCACCGGCTCGGATCTGCACGAAGAACGGGTTGTTCAGCGTCGACAGCGACAGACCGACCTTCTCGTTCTTCGCCGCCGAGGACCCGTTGTGCAGCAGCGAGGTCGCACCGACGACCGCCGCCGCGACCACCGCCGCGAGCACGTACGTCAACGCCTGCCTGCCCTTGTCACCCCCGCCGCCGGCCACCGGGGTCGCCGCCCCGGCCTTGCGCCGCACCGTGTCCAGCAGCACCGCCAGCGCGATCACCACACCGATGACGACCTGCTGCCAGAACGCCGACACCGACAGCAGGTTCAGGCCGTTGCGCAGCACCGCCAGGATCAGCGCGCCGATCAGCGTCCCCGACGCCTTGCCGGTGCCGCCGGCCAGCGAGGCGCCGCCGATGACGACCGCCGCGATCGCGTCCAGCTCGTAGCCCTGCGCGGCCTGCGGCTGCGCCGAGGACAGCCGGGACGCGAGCACGATGCCCGCCGCGGCGGCGAACAGGCCGGACAGCGCGTAGATGGCGAGCTTCTGCTTCTCCACCCGCAGCCCGGACAGACGGGCCGCCTCCTCGTTGCCGCCGATCGCGTACATCGAGCGGCCGATGTACGTCCGGCCCAGCACGAACGCCGTGAGCAGCCCCATGACCACCATCACCAGCACCGGCACGGGCAGCCAGCCGCCCAGCGTGTCACCGAGATGCGACACCGACTCCGGGAACGCGATCGGGGAGCCCTGCGAGATCACCAGGGACAGACCGCGGGCCACCGACAGCATCGCCAGCGTGGCGATGAACGGCGGGAGTTTGCCGTACGAGATCAGGAAGCCGTTGACCAGGCCGCAGGCGATGCCGGTGGCGACGGCGAGGAGCACCGCCAGCGCGACCGGCACGCCCTCGCTGGTCGCGCTCCACGCCAGAACGGTCGCGGACAGCGCCGCCACCGAGCCGACCGACAGGTCGATGCCCGCCGAGACGATGACGAAGGTGACGCCGAAGGCGAGGATCGCGGTGACGGCCGCCTGGACGCCGATGTTCAGCAGGTTGTCCGTCGTCAGGAAGTCCCCGGACAGCGCCGACAGCGCGACGACGAGGACGATCAGCGCGGTGAGCGCGCCGTTGTCGAGCAGCAGGCGGCGCAGGCCGCCCGAGGCGGAGGCGCCACCCGCGCCCGCCTTGCTGTGGAGCGTGTCAGTGGCCACGGGAGGCCTCCGTTTCAGTGGAAGGGGTGGGGGCGGCGGGGGCGCTGACGGCGAGCGCCATGACGGCGTCCTGGGTGGCCTGCCCGGCGGCGAGTTCCCCGGCGATCCGGCCCTGCGCCATGACCAGGACCCGGTCGCTCATGCCGAGGACCTCCGGCAGATCGCTGGAGATCATCAGCACGGCGGCGCCCGCGGCCGTCAGCTCGTTGATCAGCTGGTAGATCTCGACCTTCGCGCCGACGTCGATACCGCGCGTCGGCTCGTCGAGGATCAGCACCTTGGTGTCGGCGAGCAGCCACTTGCCGATGACGACCTTCTGCTGGTTGCCGCCGGACAGGGTGCGCACATGCTGCCCGAGGCCCGCCATCCGCACGCCGAGCTGCCCGGCGATCCGCGCGGCGGCCTCGCGCTGCCCCTTGAGGTCGACGAGCCCCGCGCGGGTGGCCTTGCGCAAGGTCACCAGCCCCAGGTTCTCCTCGACCGAGGCGTCCAGCACCAGCCCCTGCCCCTTGCGGTCCTCGGGGACGAGCCCGATCCCGGCGGCCATCGCCGCGTTGACGTCGTGCCCGCGCAGGCGACTGCCCGCGACCTTCACGGCACCCTCGTCGTACGGATCGGCCCCGAACACCGCCCGCACGACCTCCGTCCGCCCGGCGCCGACGAGCCCCGCGACACCGACGACCTCACCGGCCCGCACCTCGAAGCTGACGTCGTGGAAGACACCGTCCCGGGTGAGCCCCTCCACGGAGAGCAGCGCGGGGCCGGTGTCGGCGCGCTCACGCGGATACTGCTGCTCGATCGACCGCCCGACCATGAGCCGCACGAGCTCGTCCTCGGGGGTGGAGGCGGGCACCTGCCCGACACTGCGCCCGTCCCGGATGACGGTCACCCGGTCCCCGAGGGCGGCGATCTCCTCCAGGTGATGCGTGATGAACACGATCCCGACGCCGTCCTCGCGCAGGGCACGCACGATCGCGAACAGCTTCTCCACCTCTTCGGTGGTCAGTACGGCGGTCGGCTCGTCCATGATCAGCACACGCGCGTCGAGACTGAGCGCCTTGGCGATCTCGACCATCTGGAGCCGCGCGATACCCAGATCCCGGACACGCGCGCGTGGCGACACGTCGACCCCGACGCGCTCCAGCAGCACGGCGGCCTCGGCCTCCATCCGCTTCCGGTCGATCATCCCGAGACGACGCGGCGGCCGGCCCAGGAAGATGTTCTCGGCGACGGTGAGGTCGGGGACGAGATTGAACTCCTGGTAGATGGTCGCGATCCCGAGCCGCTCGGCGTCCTGCGCCCCGCCGATCCGCGTCTCCTCACCCCCGACCACGATCCGCCCGGCGTCGGGACGGTAGGCGCCGGACAGCATCTTGATGAGCGTGCTCTTGCCGGCGCCGTTCTCGCCGAGCAGCACATGCACCTCACCGCGGCGCAGATCGAAGTCGACACCGTCGAGGGCGACCACGCCGGGGAAGGTCTTGCGGATGCCTTCGATACCCAGCAACTCGTCGGGGGCGCTCACGGCGTACTCCTTCGTACGGGGGAGGGGGTTTCACCGCAGGAGCGGCGTACGACGAGTCGGGCGTGCAGGGTCACGGACCGCGGGGTCCGCCCCTCGATGCGGTCCACCAGGGCCCGTACGGCGGCCCGGCCCAGCTCGCCCGTCGGCTGGGCGATCGCCGTGATCGGCGGATCGGTGTGCACGAACCAGCGGATGTCGTCGAACGCGGCGAGCGCGATGTCGTCCGGTACGCGCAGCCCACGCGCGCGTACGGCGTCCAGCGCGCCGAGCGCCATCAGGTTGTCGGCGGCGAAGACGACCTCGGGCGGCTCGGGCAGGTCCAGGAATCCCTCGGTGACCCGGCGTCCGCTCTCGGCCTGGAAGTCGCCCTGACCGATGTAGGCGTCGGGGAGCGGCAGCCCGTATTCGGCCATGGCCTCCCGGAACGCGGCCACGCGCTCGCTGCCGGTGGTGGTCGCGGCGGGGCCCGCGATGATGGCGAGCCGCCGGTGCCCGAGCCCGTGCAGGTGCGCGACGAGGTCCCGTACGGCGTCCCGCCCGTCCGCGCGGACCACGGGTACGTCGACCCCGGGGATCCACCGGTCCACGAACACCATCGGCGTCCCGGCGCGGGCGGCGTCCAGCATCAGCGGGGAGCCGCCGTCCGTGGGGGAGACGAGCAGCCCGTCGATCCGCCGGTCGAGCAGCGTACGGACGTGATGATCCTGGAGCTCGGGCCGCTCGTCGGCGTTGCCGATGATGACGCTGTAGCCGAGCGCGCGGGCCTCCTCCTCGACGGAACGGGCCAGCTCGGTGAAGTACGGGTTGAGGACGTCGCTGATGACCAGGCCGAGCGTTCGGGTCTGATCGGTACGCAGCGACCGGGCGACGGCGTTCGGCCGATACCCCAGCGCCTCGACGGCGGCCAGCACACGGGCCCGCGCGTCGGCACTGACCGACGGATGATCGTTCAGTACCCGCGAGACCGTGGCCACGGAGACGCCGGCCTCGGCAGCGACGTCCTTGATGCTCGCCATCGCCGGTTCCACCTCCTTGTGGAATCGATTACATCGGTGTTGGGAGTGATTGGAATCGATTACACGGGGGTTAATCAAGCCTGGGGAGCGTTGTCGCAACCAGATCGTGATGTGGGGTGCTCAGATGAGCAGGGAGGGGGCGCGTCGGCGGGGTGGGGGCACGCCGGGTGGGCTTGGCGGCTTTCGGCCGGTGGGGGGTGCGGGAGGAGGGGGTGGGTGGGCGGCTGCGGTGATGGGCGGGGGGTGGTTTGGAAGGTTTGGGACGCCGGGTGGGAGAGGGCGGGGGAATCGGGGGCGGGGGTGGCCGTGAGGGGCTGGCCCAAAGTTACCGATCGTCCGGGTTGGCCTGAGGTGGCCGGTGGCTCTGGGTGCTCATTGCTCCTGGCGGAGCTTGTCGAGCTCCTTCGCGAAGGCCTTCATCTCCGCGATCAAATGGTCGCGTGCGGTCGCCTGCGTCTTGTCGCCCTGGTCCTTGAACGCGTCGCTGAAATGTGGCTGGAGTCGGGTCCACCAGCCGAAGTCCAGCATCGCCCATGCCTGCGGACACAACGGGGCGCGGGTTTTCGGGAGGTAGCCCGCGTCGACCAGGGGCGCGTAGAACTTCTCCGGGTCGCTTCCCTCCAGGTAGCAGAGGAAGTTGAAGACGCGTTGCTGGGTGACGGGGTGATCGCTCGAGAGCCCTTCCAAAGTCAGCTTGCCCTCCTCGCGGGCGATCTCGTCGAAGAGGAGTGCGGCTGCCAGCGATGGGCCCGGTCCGACCTCGTTGACGGTGTAGAACGAGGCGAATCCGTCGGCGGCGTCCTCTTCGAGGCCGAGGTTGGCGAGCAGGAGCTGACGCTGGAGGGCGTGGCCCATCTCGTGGCCGAAGACGAACTGGGTCGACAGTGCGGTCAGGTCGTCGGTGTTGTAGCTGGCCGGGGGGAACGGGGCGGGACGCTCGACCGTTTTGACCACCTTGCCGAGGACTTCTTGGATCTGGGTCAGGAACGGCGGGGGCACGAAGACCGTCCTGCCGTCGGGCTGGGTGACCGCGTCGGTGACCCCCGGCGGGACCTTGTCGGTGACCTTCACGACCAAGTCGTGCGGGAGGGCGACCGAGTCGTTCACCCAGTCGGCGACCTGCTCCAGCACGCGGGACTTCCGGATGACGGTCACGGCCTGCTGGTCCTTCGGCTTGATCGTGTCGTCCTCGTAGACGACCGTGACCTCGCCGTTCGCGTCGTCGGCCTTGTCGCTGCCGGCGGCGCAGGAGACGACTGTGAGGCCGGCGATGAGCAGTGCCCCCGCGAAAGGTGTCCTCCACATGGTCGAGTGCAGAGCTCCCTCGCAGATCCGGAACCAGCTGAGCGTCGGCCCCGCCCGGGGTGACACGCCCAGCATGTCCACGCATCTCGACGCCTGTCGCGCCGGGCTCCTCCAACGGGTGACCGAGCCCGGCACCGGCTCACTCCGTGGCGAACAACCCCGCCGCGTCCGCAGCATGTACGGCTCGCTGCGCCCAGACCTCCAGCTGGTCGAGGTCCGTGCAGGCGTCCACGCGCTGCCGGGCGTCGTCGGACACCGGGATGCCGCGCCATTCCAGGATGCGGAGCACCATCTGACGGCGGTCCTCGATACGGCCTTCCTCCCGCCCCTCTTCCCGGCCTTCCTCCCGGCCTTCCTCTCGTACCTGCTCGGCCAGCGGGTGTCGCCAGAAGTACTGGATCGCCGTCATGAGGTCCCTCCACATCTGCTTCGCCTGGTCATCTGCCAGGCATGAGTCGACGAACTGCACGAAGACCGCGGCACTGTCGGAGTCGATGGTCCGCAGGGCGGATGCCAGGGCTTCCAGTATGGCCGGGGCCTGCTTGCCACGCCCGTGTGTCATGGCCGAGAGCACCGCGAGGGGTACGTCCCTCTCGGCTTGCCGTTCGTCCGCGATCACCGGCACGTTGTCCGGGCCCAGCACAAGCGGTCGTACCGTCAGGGAGTCCCAGCCCGGGAAGCCGAATCGGATCGGCTGCGAAGCCCACTTCGCTGTGGCGCGGCTCTGGGTGATGACGATGAGCACCGGCTCGCACCGGTACTTCTCGTACAGGTAGGACAGGTAGTAGGGCCGGCTGCCCCGCTTGCGGGGGTCCACCTCCCCCTGCGATTCGACGACGAGGAGGTACGTGCCCTCGTCCGTCTCCGCTCGCAGCAGCGTGTCCACTCGGTGCTCGACCGGTTCGATCTCCGTCAGGTCGACTTCAGCGCGGCGATCTCCCGTGGCTCGGGGAACGGCACGTGCAGTACCCGCTGTAACGCCCGGGTCAACAACGCCGGGTCCTTCTGGAAGATCCGGTGCAACGCCTCATGCGACGAACCGACCATCACGCTGCCTCCAACTCGCACCACACGTACTTCCCCCGGTTGCCGTGACTTGCCAGCGGGTGCCACCCCCACAGAGCGGCGCAGGCCCGTACCAGTGCGAGCCCCCGCCCTTCCTCCAACTCCGCCGCCTGCTCGCAGGTCACCGGTGGTTCCGGTGGTTCCGGATCCGTGTCCCACGCGCCGATGCGGAGCGTCCCCGGCGGTGTCCAGCGCACTCGCAGCGCGGCCGGCCCCTTGGTGTGCCGTACGGCGTTGGAGACCAGCTCCGTCGCCAGCAGCTCGGCGGTTTCGGTGAGGTTGCTCAGTCCGTGCATGGTCAGGATCAGGCGGAGGGTGCGGCGGCTGATGGTGACGGCGCGGAGGTCGTTCGGGATGGAGAGGGAGTACACCCACGGTTCGTTATCGGGCATGCGTCAACTCCGTCAGGTCGGTTGGGAGTCATGGGGGGCGAGCGGTGTCTTGCCGCGCCGTCATGGCAGGAGGGAGCGGTGCGCTTCCGGTGCCCCGGTTTCGCACGGTGTGCGTTGCGTCACCGACGGTAGACCTAGATTTACAGGTCGAGCAAGCCGGTCGCGTAACCTGACGCTCGAACGAGTCGCCCTCGCAGGCGCGTTGAGTCGAGGAGCAGTGAATGGCGGGTTTGAGGCGCGAACCAACGGCACGCCAGGTTCGCCTGGGAGCCGAGCTGCGCAAGCTCCGTAACGCGGCTGGCCTTACGGGCCGCGAGGCTGCGGCAGCACTCGGGGTGAGCTCCGCCCAGATCAACCAGATCGAGTCCGGCCTCAGCGGGGTGAGCGAGAAGCGCCTGCGTCATCTTGCAGCCAACTACGGCTGCTCGGACGGGGCGTTGGTCGATGCCCTCGTGGCTATGGCGACCAACCGCTCCGGTGGCTGGTGGGAGAAGGAACGAGGCCGTCTGCCCACGCCTTTCCTGGATCTGGCCGAACTGGAGCACTACGCGACTTTCCGCTGGGACGTGGACTTCCTGCACGTCCCGGGCCTCCTACAGACGGAGGCCTACGCTCGAGCACTCTTCTCCTATGTGAACCCGGAGTTTCCGCAGAGCGAGGTTGAGCGCTGGGTGGAGCACCGAATGAGGCGTCGCGTCATCATCGAGCGACCCGACCCGATCCCGTACGAAGCGGTGATCCACGAGGCGGCGCTGCGCATCCGGGTCGGTGACCGCGCCGCAGCACGCGCCCAGCTCATGCGGGTGCTCGAACTCTCCGAAGCCGCCCATGTCACCGTGCGCGTGATCCCCTTCGACCTGGACGGCTTTGCCGGGGCCGGGAGCGTCATGGTGTACGCCGGCGCTTCGATCCCCAACCTGGACACAGTCGTGCGCGATGGCCCCAACGGGCCTTACTTCATCGACGCCGCAGCTCAACTCGATCGATATCGAACGCTCTTCCGTAGGGTAGAGGCCGTATCACTCGAACCTGAGCGCTCGCGTGAGTTCATCCACGGGCTGGCAAAGGAGCTGTGAAGAGCATGCCCACTCCGCACATCTGGAAGAAGTCGTCCTTCTCTGGTGGCGGCCAGGGCGACGCCTGCGTCGAGGTCGCCCACCGTCACCCCCGCATAGCCATCCGCGACTCCAAGGCCCCGGCCAGAGCTCACCTCACGTTCCCGGCCGACGCCTTCACCGCCTTCCTCGAAGCCCTGAAGAAGCCAACGCAGGCACGGCCATGACCATCCCGGCCACCTGGCGGAAGTCGTCCTACTCCGGCGGCGGCGAAGGCGACGCCTGCGTGGAGGTCGACCACCGTCACCCCCGCATAGCCATCCGCGACTCCAAGACCCCGGCCAGAGCGATCCTCACCTTCCCGGCCGACGCCTTCGCCGCCTTCCTCGAAACTCTCAAGAACCCCCCGCGCCCCTGACAAGTACCCCCTGTCACACCCCACCGGTACCGTCGGATCATGCCCAACCAGACGGCAGCCGCCCCCGGCGAGCGACGACTCGCCGTCCTTGAAGGTGTGCTCGAACGGATCACGTACGCCAATGAGGAGAACGGCTACACGGTCGCCCGTGTGGACACCGGCCGCGGTGGTGGTGACCTCCTCACGGTCGTCGGTGCGCTGCTCGGTGCGCAGGTCGGGGAGTCCTTGCGCATGGAGGGCCGCTGGGGGTCGCATCCCCAGTACGGCAAGCAGTTCCATGTGGAGAACTACACCACCGTGCTGCCGGCGACCGTGCAGGGTATCCGCCGGTATCTGGGGTCCGGGCTGGTGAAGGGCATCGGGCCGGTCTTCGCCGACCGGATCACGCAGCACTTCGGCATGGACACCCTGAAGATCATCGAGGAGGAGCCCAAGCGGCTCATCGAGGTGCCGGGGCTCGGGCCGAAGCGGACCAAGAAGATCGCCGACGCGTGGGAGGAGCAGAAGGCGATCAAGGAGGTCATGCTGTTCCTGCAGACGGTGGAGGTGTCCACCTCCATCGCCGTGCGGATCTACAAGAAGTACGGCGACGCCTCCATCGGCGTGGTGAAGAACCAGCCCTACCGGCTCGCCGCCGACGTCTGGGGCATCGGGTTCCTCACCGCCGACAAGATCGCCCAGTCGGTCGGCATCCCGCACGACAGCCCGGAGCGCGTGAAGGCCGGGCTTCAGTACGCGCTGTCCCAGTCCGCCGACCAGGGCAACTGCTATCTCCCGGAGGAGCGGCTGATCGCCGATGCCGTGAAGCTGCTCCAGGTCGACACCGGGCTCGTCATCGAATGCCTCGCTGAACTGGCCGAGCCGGGCGAGGACGGCGGCGATCCCGGGGTCGTACGGGAGCGGGTGCCGGGGCCGGACGGCTCCCCGGATCCCGTGACCGCCGTCTACCTGGTCCCCTTCCACCGCGCCGAACTCTCCCTCTCCGCCCAGCTCCTGCGTCTGCTCCGCACCGAGGAGGACCGGATGCCGGGCTTCCGGGACGTCGACTGGGGCAAGGCGCTGGGCTGGCTGAAGGGGCGTACCGGCGCCGATCTCGCGCCCGAGCAGGAGGCCGCCGTCAAGCTGGCGCTGACGAAGAAGGTGGCCGTGCTCACCGGTGGGCCCGGCTGCGGCAAGTCGTTCACCGTGCGGTCGATCGTGGAGCTGGCCCGTGCCAAGCGGGCCAAGGTGCTGCTGGCCGCGCCGACCGGCCGGGCCGCCAAGCGGCTCGCCGAGCTGACCGGCGCCGAGGCCTCCACCGTGCACCGGCTGCTGGAGCTGAAGCCGGGCGGCGACGCGGCGTACGACCGGGACCGGCCGCTGGACGCCGATCTGGTCGTCGTCGACGAGGCGTCGATGCTGGATCTGCTGCTCGCCAACAAGCTCGTGAAGGCCGTGCCGCCGGGCGCCCATCTGCTCTTCGTCGGGGACGTGGACCAGCTGCCCAGCGTCGGTGCGGGGGAGGTGCTGCGAGACCTGCTCGCCGACGGCAGCCCCGTTCCCGCCGTTCGTCTCACCCGGGTCTTCCGGCAGGCCCAGCAGTCGGGCGTCGTCACCAACGCGCACCGGATCAACGCCGGTCAGCACCCGCTCACCGACGGCCTCAAGGACTTCTTCCTCTTCGTCGAGGACGACACGGAGGAGGCCGGACGGCTCACCGTCGACGTCGCGGCCCGCCGGATTCCGGCCAAGTTCGGGCTCGATCCGCGCCGGGACGTGCAGGTGCTGGCACCGATGCACCGGGGGCCGGCGGGCGCGGGCACGCTCAACGGGCTGCTTCAGCAGGCCATCACCCCGGGGCGGCCGGATCTGCCGGAGAAGCGGTTCGGCGGGCGCGTTTTCCGTGTCGGGGACAAGGTCACCCAGATCCGTAACAATTACGAAAAAGGGAAGAACGGTGTCTTCAACGGCACCGTCGGTGTCGTCACCTCCCTCGACCCGGTCGACCAGCGCCTGACGGTGCTGACGGACGAGGACGAGGAGGTGCCGTACGAGTTCGACGAACTGGACGAACTGGCCCACGCCTATGCGGTGACCATCCACCGCTCGCAGGGCAGTGAGTACCCGGCCGTGGTGATCCCGGTCACCACGGGCGCGTGGATGATGCTCCAGCGCAATCTGCTCTACACGGCGGTGACCCGGGCCAAGCGGCTGGTCGTCCTCGTCGGTTCGCGCAAGGCGATCGGCCAGGCGGTGCGGACGGTGTCCGCCGGACGGCGGTGCACGGCGCTCGACTTCCGGCTCTCGGGCGGGTCGCCGGCGGCGTGAGATCGGGCATCCCGGGGCGTGTTCGTGAGCGGGACAGAAAAATGATCGATCAAACGAGTCGCAAACGTCACAGAGGACTTCCGGATGGCGAATCAAGGGGGCAGGATGTGCAAGTTGGCGGCACTGAGTGCCGCCGATAAGCCCAATGGTCGACCCCGAGTGCACTCTCCTGCGCCAAATGGGGGATGGTAGAGACAGTCAGGGCACCTCGAAGAAGAGGCACAACGTCGGTGAGGGATGACGTGAGCGACAACTCTGTAGTACTGCGGTACGACGGCAGCGAGTACACCTACCCGGTGATCGACAGCACCGTCGGCGACAAGGGCTTCGACATCGGCAAGCTCCGCGCCCAGACCGGTCTCGTGACCCTGGACAGCGGCTACGGCAACACGGCCGCCTATAAATCCGCCATCACGTACCTCGACGGCGAGCAGGGCATCCTCCGGTACCGCGGCTACCCGATCGAGCAGCTGGCCGAGCGCTCCACCTTCCTGGAGGTCGCCTACCTGCTGATCAACGGCGAGCTGCCGACCGTCGACGAGCTGTCCTCGTTCAAGGACGAGATCACCCGTCACACCCTGCTGCACGAGGACGTCAAGAACTTCTACCGGGGCTTCCCGCGGGACGCGCACCCGATGGCGATGCTGTCATCGGTGGTCTCCGCGCTGTCCACCTTCTACCAGGACAGCCACAACCCGTTCGACGAGCAGCAGCGCAACCTGTCCACGATCCGCCTGCTCGCCAAGCTCCCGACGATCGCGGCCTACGCTTACAAGAAGTCGGTCGGCCACCCGTTCGTCTACCCGCGCAACGACCTCGGCTACGTCGAGAACTTCCTGCGCATGACCTTCTCGGTGCCCGCGCAGGAGTACGAGCTGGACCCGATCGTGGTCTCGGCGCTCGACAAGCTGCTGATCCTGCACGCCGACCACGAGCAGAACTGTTCGACGTCGACGGTCCGCCTGGTCGGTTCCTCGCAGGCGAACATGTTCGCCTCGATCTCCGCCGGCATCAACGCGCTGTGGGGCCCGCTGCACGGCGGCGCCAACCAGTCGGTGCTGGAGATGCTGGAGGGCATCCGCGACGCCGGAGGCGACGTCGACTCCTTCATCCGCAAGGTGAAGAACAAGGAGGACGGCGTCCGCCTGATGGGCTTCGGCCACCGGGTCTACAAGAACTTCGACCCGCGCGCCAAGATCATCAAGGCCGCCGCGCACGACGTGCTGTCCGCCCTCGGCAAGTCCGACGAGCTGCTGGACATCGCGCTCAAGCTGGAGGAGCACGCGCTCGCCGACGACTACTTCGTCTCGCGCAACCTCTACCCGAACGTCGACTTCTACACCGGCCTGATCTACCGGGCCATGGGCTTCCCGACCGAGATGTTCACGGTCCTGTTCGCCCTCGGCCGGCTGCCGGGCTGGATCGCCCAGTGGCACGAGATGATCAAGGAGCCGGGCTCCCGCATCGGCCGCCCGCGCCAGATCTACACCGGCGTGGTCGAGCGTGACTTCGTGCCCGTCGAGGGGCGCTGAGCCGTAGCGCGCTGACGCCTCGGGCCCCGTATCCGGTTCGCCGCCGGTGCGGGGCCTTCGCGTACCCCGAGGAGAGAGCAAGTGAAAGGCGCCCCGGTGCGCCGGTCCCCCCACGGGCCGACGACCAGGGCGCCTTCCCGTGTCCCGGTGCGGATTCCCCCCACGGGATCCGGCCGGGCGTCTGTGAGACCAGCGCCTGAATCGCTGTCTGAGCACAATGAGCAGAACTCGTCGCGCTCGGGTCTTGCCTGTTCGGTTGTCGTTCGTCCGGCGTTCGTCCGTCGTTCGTGACTGCGGTCTGCCGGGACAACGCACGCTGGGAGGGCCGCTCAAAGCTTCCCGGTGTACGTGCCCCGGCAACGCATCTCTGGAGAGGTCCCCCAAGACATCCCCAGATGCCAGCCGACGCCCCCCAAGACGCCTTCTGACATCGCCAACTTAGACCTTCGAACCCCTTCGATGGTTACGTTCACATCACTGTGATCTGCGTCTCTTGCATATGTCCCAATAGATACGTAAGAGGCCCGATACGACGAACGGGGCTCAAGCGTAAGGATGATGCGCGAGCCTTGTGAAGAGCTTATGTGAGGCTTGCGTCGGAATGAAGAGGGGTCTCGCGGAACGTGCGCAGTCGCAGGCTGTTCGTGACCACGAACACCGATGAGAAGGCCATCGCCGCCCCCGCGATCATCGGGTTCAGCAGACCCGCTGCGGCCAGCGGCAACGCGGCGACGTTGTAGCCGAACGCCCACACGAGATTGCCCTTGATGGTGCCCAGGGTCCGGCGGGCGAGCCGGATCGCGTCCGCGGCGGCCCGCAGATCACCGCGGACCAGGGTCAGATCGCCGGCCTCGATCGCCGCGTCGGTGCCCGTGCCCATCGCGAGCCCGAGATCGGCGGTGGCGAGCGCGGCCGCGTCGTTGACGCCGTCACCGACCATCGCGACCGCACGGCCCTCCGCCTGGAGCCGCCGGACGACGGCCACCTTGTCCTCGGGCAGCACCTCGGCGATCACCTCGTCGACGCCGACCTCCGCGGCCACGGCCTCGGCGACCGCCTGGCTGTCGCCGGTCAGCAGCACCGGCGTGAGCCCCAGCGCGCGCAGCTCGCGCACCGCTTCCGCGCTGGTCTCCTTCACCGCGTCCGCGACGGCGAGCACGCCGCGCGCCGCCCCGTCCCAGCCGACCACGACGGCCGTACGACCGCCGCGCTCGGCCCGCTCCTTCGCCGACGCCAGCTCCTCGGGCAGCCGCCCGTCGAAGAGCCGGCCCACGGTCACCTCGTGACCTTCCACATGCCCGCGTACGCCCTGCCCCGGCAGGTTCTCGAACCGCTCGACCCCGGGCAGCGCCCCGGCCCGCTCCTCGGCACCCGCTGCCACCGCGCGGGCGACGGGGTGTTCGGAGGCGTGCTCGACGGCGCCCGCGAGGCGCAGCAGCTGCTTCTCGTCGGTGCCGTCGGCGGCGTGGACGTCCTGGAGGGTCATCCGGCCGGTCGTCACGGTGCCGGTCTTGTCGAGGACGACGGTGTCGACGCGGCGGGTCGACTCCAGGACCTCGGGGCCCTTGATGAGGATGCCGAGCTGCGCCCCGCGGCCCGTGCCGACCAGCAGCGCGGTCGGCGTGGCGAGGCCCAGCGCGCACGGGCAGGCGATGATCAGGACGGCGACGGCGGCGCTGAACGCGGCGACGGTGTCGCCGGTGGCGCCGAGCCAGCCGCCGAAGGTGGCGACGGCGATCAGCAGTACGACGGGCACGAAGACCGCGGCGACCCGGTCGGCGAGCCGCTGCACCTCGGCCTTGCCGTTCTGCGCGTCCTCGACCAGCCGGGCCATCCAGGCGAGCCGGGTGTCGGCGCCGATCCGGGTGGCCTCGACGACGAGCCGGCCCCCGGCGTTGACGGTGGCGCCGGTGACGGTGTCGCCGGCGGTCACGTCCACCGGCACGGACTCGCCGGTCAGCATGGAGGCGTCCACGGCGGACGCGCCCTCGACGACGGTGCCGTCGGTGGCGATCTTCTCGCCGGGCCGTACGACGAACCGGTCGCCGACCGCCAGCCGGTCGACGGGTATCCGCACCTCGCGTCCGTCCCGCAGCACGGCCACGTCCTTCGCGCCCAGCTCCATCAGCGCCCGCAGTGCGGCGCCCGCGCGGCGTTTGGCGCGGTCCTCCAGGTAGCGGCCGAGGAGCAGGAACGCGGTGACGCCGGCGGCGACCTCCAGGTAGATGGTGGCGGCGCCGTCGGTGCGGGAGACGGTCAGGTCGAAGCCGTGCCGCATGCCGGGCATGCCCGCGTCGCCGAGGAACAGGGCCCACAGGGACCAGCCGAACGCGGCGAGGGTGCCGACCGACACCAGCGTGTCCATGGTGGACGCCGCGTGCCGGGCGTTGGTCCAGGCGGCCTTGTGGAAGGGCAGGCCGCCCCAGACGACCACGGGTGCGGCGAGGGTCAGGGAGAGCCACTGCCAGTTGTCGAACTGGAGGGCGGGGACCATCGCGAGCAGCACGACGGGCACGGCGAGGGCGGCGGAGACGACGAGTCGCTGCCGCAGCGCCGCGAGCTTCGGGTCCTGCTCCGGCCCGTCCGGCCGTACGGCTCCGGGGGCGGGCCGGGGCGGTGGCGGTTCCTCCGCGGTGTAGCCGGTCTTCACGACGGTGGCGATCAGGTCGGCGACCTCGACCCCGGCGGGGTAGGTGACCTTGGCCTTCTCCGTCGCGAAGTTCACCGTGGCGGTGACCCCGGCCATGCGGTTCAGCTTCTTCTCGACGCGGGCGGCGCAGGCGGCGCAGGTCATGCCGCCGATCAGCAGCTCGACCTCGGACGCCGGCGGGGCGTCCACTGGGGTGTCTGTGGTGGTCATCTCGGGGCTCCGGACGACGGACCGGACCGTACGGCGAGCGGGTCGGCGCTCGGTACGGCCCGGTGTCGGAAGGTGTGGCGGACTGCCGCTCAGGCGCGGCCGACCAGCTCGTACCCGGCCTCGTCGACGGCGGCGCGCACGGCTTCCTCGTCCAGCGGGGCCTCGGAGACGACGGTGACCTCGCCGGTGGCGGCCACAGCCTGCACGGAGGTCACGCCCGGGAGCTGGGTCAGCTCCGCGGAGACGGAGCCCTCGCAGTGTCCGCAGCTCATCCCGCTCACCTTGTAGACGGCGGTGACGGATCCCTGGGTGTCGGTCTGGGCGGTCATGTCGTTACTCCTCGTCGAGGCGTATGGGGTTGTGGTGACCCCCGAGGAGGGGCTCACACCATTCACACTATACCCCTAGGGGGTATTAATCCAAGAGGGGTCCCGGCGCGTCGTCCCGGTGGGGGGGCGTTACCGTTCCGCGTCCAGGCGGACGGAAGCGAGGGGCGTATGCGAGCGGTGGTGTTCGAGCGGTTCGGGGAGCCGGCCGAGGTGCGGGAGGTGGCGGACCCGCGGCCCGCCGAGCACGGGGTCGTGGTGCGGGTGGAGGCCACCGGGCTGTGCCGCAGCGACTGGCACGGCTGGCAGGGGCACGACCCGGGCATCACCCTGCCGCACGTCCCGGGCCATGAACTCGCCGGAGTCGTCGAGGCGGTCGGCGCCCGGGTGACCGGATGGCGGCCCGGCGACCGGGTCACCGTGCCGTTCGTCTGTGCCTGCGGCGGCTGCCCCGCCTGCGCGGCGGGCGATCAGCAGGTCTGCGAGCGGCAGACGCAGCCCGGTTTCACCCACTGGGGTTCGTTCGCCCAGTATGTGGCGCTCGACCATGCCGACGTCAACCTGGTCGCCGTGCCCGAGGAGATGTCGTTCGCCACCGCCGCCTCCCTCGGCTGCCGGTTCGCCACCGCGTTCCGGGCCGTGGTGCAGCGCGGGCGGGTAGCGGCGGGGGAGTGGGTCGCGGTGCACGGCTGCGGCGGTGTGGGGCTGTCCGCGGTGATGATCGCGGCGGCGGCCGGGGCTCGCGTGGTCGCCGTCGACGTGTTGCCGGGGGCGCTGGAGCTCGCGCGGCGGTTCGGCGCGGCGGAGTGCGTGGACGGCGGCCGGACCGAGGACACGGCCGCGGCGGTCCGCGACCTCACCGGTGGCGGCGCCCATCTCTCCCTGGACGCCCTCGGCGCCCCCGCCACCTGCGCCGCCTCGATCGACGGCCTGCGCCGCCGCGGCCGCCATGTCCAGGTCGGCCTGCTGCCCTCGCCGACCGGCACCACCCCGGTCCCGTTGGCTCGCGCGACCGCCCTGGAGCTGGAACTCCTCGGCAGTCACGGCATGGCCGCGCACACCTACCCGCCGATGCTGGAGCTGGTCCGCGCCGGCGTCCTGCGCCCGGACCTTCTGGTGACCTCGGCGATCCCGCTGTCCGCCGCGCCGGACGCGCTCGCCGCGATGGGTACGGCGCCCGGCGCGGGGGTGACGGTCATCGAGCCGTGGAGCTGAGACCGGCCGTCTCCGGACGCCCCCGGTGGGCGGCCCACTCGGGGGCGAGGACCGCCATCCGTACGGCGTCGACCCAGGTCCCGGACTGCCACACCGTCTGCCGGTCGGTCCCCTCGGCGACGAAACCGGCCTTCTCGTAGACGTGCCGGGCGCGCGGGTTGTGGGTGAGGACGTACAGCGACACGCGGTGCAGCCCGAGCTGCTCGAAGGCGTGGCCCAGCATCAGACGCACGACCTCGGAGCCGAGGCCCCGGTCCCGTCCGCCGGGGCCGATGAGGATGCGGAAGTTGCAGTTGCGGTTGGGCTCGTCCCAGTCGTTCAGCACGGCCTCGCCGACGAGTCCGCCGCTCGCCCGGTCGACGATGCCGAGGTCGAGCCGGTCGGTCTGTTCGTTGCGGCTGCCGTACCAGGCGCGCAACCGGTCGAGGCCGAACGCCTCCTGCGGGCTGCCGGTCATGCGTATCACCTCGGGGTCGGCCAGGATCCGCGCCATCACGGGCGCGTCGTCCTCGGTGAACGGCCGCAGCATGGCCCGCTCGCCGGTGAGCACGGGTTTCTCGGAGAAGTCCATCGCAGCACTGTGCCCCACGGCGAGGTGGGGCACGGAGTGATTTTCGGGGGCGGGGGTCAGTCCCGTTGCCGGCCGCGGTTGCCGGGCCTCGACGCCACCCAGGCGCGGACCGTGTCGGCGTACCAGTAGGGCTTGCCGCCCTCCACGCGGTCGGGTGGGGGCAGCAGACCGTGCTTGCGGTAGGAGCGCACGGTGTCGGGCTGGACGCGGATGTGCGCCGCGATGTCCTTGTACGACCAGAGCCTTCGGTCGCTCATGAGTTGCACCTCCCCGCGTGCGCCACGGCGGCGGCGGGGGAGCCGTCGGGGGAGCCGGGCGCATCCGCTGGTGATCACCAAGCCTGTGCCCGGTCAACGACGCTCGGTGATCGACAGGAAGGGGCTGTCGGGGACGCGTGACACGGAACGTGCGTACATGCGACATCTGTGACACCCGTGTGGCGTTTGTGACAGAGGCGCGGCACGCGGGCGTTCCCCGCGTGCCCCGACCGGCTGTATCTGGTCCGTATGTCTGGACAAACTATTGACAGGGCTGTCCGCCCGCGACTAGAAACCCTCACAGAGCCGCGAAGACGCGACGCGAAGGGATCTCGATGGCGTACGACCTGATCACCATGGGGCGCATCGGCGTGGACCTCTATCCGCTGCAGACCGGCGTCCCGCTCGCGCAGGTGTCGTCCTTCGGCAAGTTCCTCGGCGGATCCGCCGCCAACGTCGCGGTCGCCGGCGCCCGCCTCGGCCGCCGCACGGCGGTCGTCACCCGCACCGGCGACGATCCCTTCGGCAGCTACCTCCACCAGGCGCTGCGCGACTTCGGCGTGGACGACCGCTGGGTCACCGCCGTGCCCGGACTGCCCACCCCGGTCACCTTCTGCGAGGTGTTCCCGCCGGACGACTTCCCGCTCTACTTCTACCGGCGGCCCAAGGCGCCGGACCTGGAGATCGACGCCCACGAACTCGACCTCGACGCCCTGCGCGAGGCCCGGATCTTCTGGGTGACCGGCACCGGCCTGAGCGAGGAACCCAGCCGTACGGCCACCCTGGCGGCCCTCGCCCACCGCGCCAAGGCCGCCACCACCGTCTTCGACCTGGACTGGCGCCCCATGTTCTGGCAGGACCCGGACACCGCCCGCCCCTTCTACGCCGAGGCGCTGAAACACACCACCGTCGCCGTCGGCAACCTCGACGAGGTGGAGATCGCCACCGGCGTCCGCGAACCGCACGCCGCCGCCCGGGCCCTCCTGGACGCCGGGGTGGCGCTGGCCGTCGTCAAGCAGGGACCCAAGGGCGTCCTCGCGGTCGGCGAGAACGGCGAGTCCGCCGAGGTCCCCCCGCTCCCCGTGAACGTCCTCAACGGGCTCGGCGCCGGTGACGCCTTCGGCGGCGCCCTCTGCCACGGGCTGCTGCACGGCTGGGACCTGGAGCGGATCATGCGGTACGCCAACGCCGCCGGCGCCATCGTCGCCTCCCGCCTGGAGTGCTCCTCCGCGATGCCCACGCCGGACGAGATCGAGGCCGCGCTGAGCGCGGGAGCCGTGCTGTGAGGGCGGGCCGCGTGACGAGTGCGCACCACGAGACCGGCGGCACGGCCGGCGGCGGCACACCCGCGGCAGCCGTGGCGGACGTCCCCGGCGTCGACGTCCCCGAGCTGGTCCGCCTGCGCACCCACCACCCGGAGGCCGTCGCCGAGGCCGCCGCCCGCCGCGCCCGCCGGCCCCTGATCGAGGACGACGGCCGGCTGATGATCGTCGCCGCCGACCACCCGGCGCGCGGCGCGCTCGGCGTCGGCGACCGCAGACTCGCCATGGCCAACCGCGCCGACCTGCTGGGACGCCTCTGCCTCGCGCTCTCCCGCCCCGGTGTGGACGGCGTCCTCGCCACCGCCGACATCCTCGACGACCTGCTGCTGCTCGGCGCGCTGGACGGCAAGGTCGTCATGGGGTCGATGAACCGCGGCGGCCTCCAGGGCGCCCGCTTCGAACTCGACGACCGCTTCACCGGCCACCGCCCCGAGGACATCCGGCGCCTCGGCTTCGACGCCGGGAAACTGCTCCTGCGCATCGACTACGACGACCCGGGCTCCCTCAACACCCTGGAGGCCACCGCCCGCGTCATCGACGAGATGGCCGCCCTCCGGCTCCCGGTGTTCGTCGAGCCGTTCATCAGCCGTCGGGACCCGGACGGACGGCTGCGCAACGATCTCTCGGCCGACGCGGTGACGAGGTCGATCGCCATCGCCTCCGGCCTGGGCGGCAGTTCGGCGTACACCTGGCTGAAGGTCCCGGTCACCGACGACCCCGCCGACATGGCCGAGGTCATGGAGACGTCGACCCTGCCGGCGGTGCTGCTCGGCGGCGAGGTCGGGGACGATCAGGACGGGACGTACGAGAAGTGGCGCGGCGCCCTGCACCTGCCCACCGTGCGGGGCCTGGTGGTGGGCCGGTCGCTGCTGTACCCGGCGGACGGTGACGTGGCCGCCGCCGTGGACACCGCCGTAGGACTGCTGTGAGGGCCGCATGACACGCAACGAGCTGTACGTCCCCGTCGGCACCACCGCCGACGCCGATCACACGCTGTACATCGACCCCAAGCGGGCCGGCTGGGCCCACAGCGGCCTGCGGATCGTCGAACTGCCGCCCGGAGGCGAGCACACTCTCCTGGCCGGGGACAGCGAGTGGATCGTGCTGCCCCTCAGCGGCGGTTGTACGGTGCACGTGGAGGACCGGGTGTTCCAACTCCTGGGCCGCGGCAGCGTCTTCGCCTCCGTCACCGACTTCGCGTACGTCCCCCGGGAGACCCGGGCACAGATCGCCTCCGGCGCGGGAGGCCGCTTCGCCCTGGCAGGAGCGAAGTGCGAGCGACGACTCCCCGCCCGCTACGGCCCCGCGCCGGAGGTACCCGTCGAACAGCGCGGCAGCGGCACCTGCGCCCGCACCGTGCGCAACTTCGCCTCCGCCGACGCCTTCGACTGCGACCGGCTCATCGCCGTGGAGGTGATCACCCCCGGCGGCAACTGGTCGTCGTACCCGCCGCACAAGCACGACGAGCACCGGCCCGGTGAGGAGGCCGAGCTGGAGGAGATCTACTACTTCGAGATCGACGGGCCCGGCGGCTTCGGCTACCAGCGGGTGTCCCCCTCCCGCGCGGGCGGCGCGGACGTGCTCGCCGAGGTCCGCACGGGCGACGCCGTCCTCGTGCCGGACGGCTGGCACGGCCCGTCCGTCGCCCAGCCCGGCCACGACATGTACTACCTGAACGTCATGGCGGGCCCGGGCGAGACCCGGGAGTGGCGGATCCGCTTCCACCCTGACCACACGGAGGGGTACCGATGACCATCCGGCTCACCGTCGCACAGGCCCTCGTCCGCTTCCTCGCCGCCCAGCACACCGAACGCGACGGCACCCGGCAGCGGCTGATCGGCGCCACCTGGGGCATCTTCGGCCACGGCAACGTCGCCGGGATCGGGCAGGCGCTCGTCGAGTACGCCGACGTCATGCCCTACCACCAGGGCCGCAACGAACAGGCCATGGTGCACGCGGCCGTCGGCTACGCCCGCCAGTCGAACCGGCTGTCCACGCACGCCGTGACCACCTCGATCGGGCCCGGCGCGACCAACCTGGTCACCGGCGCCGCCCTGGCCACCGTCAACCACCTCCCGGTACTGCTCCTCCCCGGCGACGTCTTCGCCACCCGCCCCGCCGACCCGGTCCTCCAGCAGCTGGAGGTGCCGTACGCGGGAGATGTGTCGGTCAACGACAGCCTGCGCCCGGTGTCGAGGTACTTCGACCGCGTCACCCGGCCGGAAGCCCTGATCCCGGCCGCGCTCCAGGCCATGCGGGTGCTGACCGACCCCGTCGAGACCGGCGCCGTCACCCTCGCCCTGCCGCAGGACGTGCAGGCCGAGGCGTACGACTGGCCGGAGGAGTTCTTCGCCGAGCGCACCTGGGTGGTGCGCAGGCCGGGCGCCGACCCGACCGAGCTGGCCGAGGCGGTACAGACGATCCGGGCCGCCGAACGGCCGCTGATCGTCGCCGGCGGCGGCGTCCACCACAGCCGCGCCGAGGCCGCCCTCGCCGAGCTCGCCGAGACCACCGGCATCCCCGTCGCCGCCACCCAGGCCGGCAAGGGCTCCCTGCCGTACGACCACCCCCAGGACGTCGGCGGTATCGGCCACACCGGCACCGCCACCGCCGACGAGCTGGCCCGCACCGCCGACCTGGTGATCGGCGTCGGCACCCGCTGGACCGACTTCACCACCGCGTCCAACACCCTCTTCGCGGCGGCGGACGTCCGCTTCCTCAACCTGAACATCGCCCCCTACGACGGCCACAAGCTGGCCGGCCTCCCGCTGGTCGCCGACGCCCGCAGCGGCCTGACCGAGCTGACGGACGGACTGCGGCTGCACGGCCACCGGGTCGCCGACGCGTACCGCGCCGCCTACGGGGCGGCCAAGGAGGCCTGGGAGCGGCGCGTCGACGGCGCCTACGCGGCCGCCGATCCGGACGCCCGGCCGACCCAGCCGCAGGTGCTGGGCGCGCTGGACGCCGTCGTCGACGAGACGGACGTGATCATCAACGCGGCCGGCTCCATGCCGGGCGACCTGCACAAACTCTGGCGGGCACGGTCGTACGACCAGTACCACCTGGAGTACGGCTACTCCTGCATGGGCTACGAGATCCCGGCCGCGATCGGCGTGCGGCTGGCCGCCCCCGACCGGCCGGTGTGGGCGCTGGTCGGCGACGGCACGTACCTGATGATGCCGACGGAGATCGTCACGGCGGTCCAGGAGGGCGTCGCGATCAAGGTGCTGCTCGTGCAGAACCACGGGTACGCCTCGATCGGCGGCCTCTCCGAGTCGGTCGGCGGCGAGCGGTTCGGCACCGCCTACCGCTTCCCGGCCGACGACGGCACCTACACGGGGGCGCCGCTGCCGGTCGACCTGGCCGCCAACGCGGAGAGCCTCGGCATGCGGGTGCTGCGCGCCCGCACCGTCCGCGACCTGCGCGCCGCGCTCGCCGAGGCGCGGGCCGCCGACACACCCACATGTGTCTACGTGGAGACCGAAACGGCAGACACAGTGTCGGGCGCACCCGAGGCGCAGGCCTGGTGGGATGTACCCGTGGCCGAGACCGCGACCCGACCGTCGGCGGTCAAGGCACGTGAGCTGTACGAACGGCACGTCTCGACCCGACGCCGCCATCTGTGAAGGAGTAACTGGGCATGACGAAGATCGTCAACCACTGGATCGGCGGCAAGACCGTCGAAGGCGCGTCGGGCACGTTCGGGCCGGTCACGGACCCGGCGACCGGCGCGGTCACCACGAAGGTCGCGTTCGCGTCGGTGGACGAGGTGGACGCGGCGGTCGCGGCCGCGAAGGAGGCGTTCGCGACCTGGGGCCAGTCCTCGCTGGCCCAGCGCACGACCATCCTGTTCCGGTTCCGGGCGCTGCTGGACGCCCACCGCGACGAGATCGCCGAGCTGATCACCGCCGAGCACGGCAAGGTGCACTCCGACGCCCTCGGCGAGGTGGCGCGCGGCCTGGAGATCGTCGACCTGGCCTGCGGGATCAACGTGCAGCTGAAGGGTGAGCTGTCCACGCAGGTCGCCAGCCGCGTCGACGTGGCCGCGATCCGCCAGCCGCTGGGTGTGGTCGCCGGCATCACGCCGTTCAACTTCCCGGCGATGGTGCCGATGTGGATGTTCCCGCTCGCCATCGCGTGCGGCAACACGTTCGTGCTGAAGCCGAGCGAGAAGGACCCGTCGGCGTCGGTCAGGATCGCCGAGCTGCTCTCCGAGGCCGGTCTCCCGGACGGCGTCTTCAACGTGGTGCACGGCGACAAGGTGGCGGTGGACCGCCTCCTGGAGCACCCGGACGTCAAGGCGGTGTCCTTCGTCGGCTCGACCCCGATCGCCCGGTACATCCACACCACCGCCTCCGCCAACGGCAAGCGCGTGCAGGCCCTGGGCGGTGCCAAGAACCACATGCTGGTGCTGCCGGACGCCGACCTGGACGCGGCGGCCGACGCGGCGGTCTCGGCGGCGTACGGCTCGGCGGGCGAGCGCTGCATGGCGATCTCGGCCGTGGTCGCGGTCGGTGCCATCGGCGACGAGCTGGTCGAGAAGATCCGCGAGCGCGCCGAGAAGATCAAGATCGGCCCCGGCAACGACCCGACGTCCGAGATGGGCCCGCTGATCACCAAGGTCCACCGCGACAAGGTGGCCTCGTACGTCTCCGGTGCCGCCGCGGAGGGCGCCGAGGTGGTCCTCGACGGCACCGGCCACACCGTCGAGGGCTTCGAGGACGGTCACTGGATCGGCATCTCGCTGCTCGACAAGGTGCCGACCAGCGCCAAGGCCTACCAGGACGAGATCTTCGGCCCGGTGCTGTGCGTGCTGCGCGTCGACACCTACGAGGAGGGCGTCGCCCTCATCAACGCCTCCCCGTTCGGCAACGGCACCGCGATCTTCACCCGGGACGGGGGCGCGGCCCGCCGCTTCCAGCTGGAGATCGAGGCCGGCATGGTCGGCGTGAACGTCCCGATCCCGGTCCCCGTCGGCTACCACTCCTTCGGCGGCTGGAAGGACTCACTCTTCGGCGACCACCACATCTACGGCAACGACGGCACGCACTTCTACACCCGCGGCAAGGTCGTCACCACCCGCTGGCCGGACCCGGCGGACGCCCCGGCGGGCGTCGACCTGGGCTTCCCGCGCAACCACTGAGCGGCCCCCGGTGCCCCCGGTACGCCGAGCGACACGGCGGACCGGGGGCACCGGCGTGTCACTGGCCGATCGAGGCGTCCCGCTGTTCCCTGACCTCCTTGCTGAGGTCACCGGTCTCGGCGGCGGGCGGCGCCGTGATCTCCTCGGTGGCCCCGAACTTCAGGAAGTCCATCGTCACGGTCATGCCGGCACCGGTCTGCTCCATGCGCACGGGCAGGTCCTTGCCGTCGAGCCAGATGTCGCAGGTGATCTTCCCGCCGCCCGCCTCCAGGGCTGCCAGGGCGGCCTTCTTCTCCGCCTCCGTCAGCTTCGACTTGTTGATGTGCTCCGCGCCGACGCTGCCCCGGTAGTGCGTGGTCTTCTTGCCGAGAACGGTCTCCTCGCCGAGGTCCTTCACCTTCGTGGACGAGGTCATGTAGCGCAGGGCCGCCGTCGGGTCGGCGTTGGCCGCCATGTTGTCCGCGCCCGCCTCGCCGGCCACGGCGGAGACGTCGATGCGCATCCACTCCTTGCCCGCGAGCGGACCGCTCGGCTGGGGGTCGATGTCGTAGTAGTAGGCGCCGTCCACCATGATCATCCGGGTCGTCGGGGCGTCCTGGAGCGCGGTCATCTGCGCCGCGGCGGTGTCCATCTCGACGTCCATCGCGGCGCCGTCGCCCCACGAGTAGGTGCCGTCCATGGAGACCGGCTGGCCGCCGGCCGCCTCCAGCGTGGTCGTGGTCTCGATCTGCGCCGAGCCGAGCTCCGCGGTCCGGTCCGTGGCACGCGTGAGCGCCGCCATGATCTGGTCGGCGCCGTCGACCGCCTCGGCCGCCTTCTTCGTCGTCTCGGCGCCGCATCCGACGGTCGCCAGCAGCGCCGCCGCGGTGACCCCGACCCAGGCGACGGTGTGCCGCATCCTCATGTGTCCCCACCCCAAAGCTGTGTGTCGGTTGTGAAGGGCGACTCTAGCGGGCACCACTGACACCCGTATGACGTTCATACCTGACTTCGGACAACAGTTCGTACGACGAGTGCGGTACGCGGGGGGCCGTCCGTACACCCCGGGGATGGCTCCGGGCTCCGTCCACAAGCTGTCTACCGCCGACAGGTCGGCCCCGTACCGTTGACGCATGGATCTTCGACTGCCCGGACTGCGCGGGGCGTGGTCGCGCGGGCCCAGGCGGCTGCTCGCCGCCGGTGCCGCCGTCGCCGTCCTCGCCGGCGCCGGTACGTGGACGGCCGTCGCCTCCGACGACCCGCCCGCGGTGCATCGCGCCGACCGGGTCCTGGCCGTCGGTGACGGGGTGCGGCTGGACACGTCGTACTTCACCTCCGGCGGCGACGGCCGCCGCCCCGCCGTCCTGCTGGCGCACGGGTTCGGCGGCAGCAAGGACGACCTGCGGCAGCAGGCGGAGGAACTGGCCCGCGACGGCTACGCGGTGCTCACCTGGTCGGCGCGCGGCTTCGGGAAGTCCACCGGGAAGATCGGGCTGAACGACCCGGACGGCGAGGTCGCCGACGTCTCCAGGCTGCTCGACTGGCTGGCGGAGCAGCCCCAGGTCCGGCTCGACGAGGACGGCGACCCGCGCGTCGGCATGGCGGGCGGCTCCTACGGCGGCGCGATCTCCCTGCTGGCCGCCGGACACGACCCGCGCGTGGACGCCATCGCCCCCGCGATCACGTACTGGAACCTGGCCGACGCGCTGTTCCCGAACGGCGTCTTCAAGAAGCTGTGGGCGGGCATCTTCGTCAACACCGGCGGCGGCTGCGCGGAGTTCGAGGCGCGGATCTGCCGGATGTACGAACGGGTCGCCGAGTCCGGCACGCCGGACGCCGAGGCGCGCGAACTGCTGGAGGAGCGCTCGCCGTCCGCTGTCGGCGACCGCATCAAGGTCCCCACCCTCCTGACCCAGGGCCAGTCCGACTCCCTCTTCCCGCTCGACCAGGCCGACGCGGCCGCGAAGGCCATCCGCGCCAACGGCGCCCCCGTCGACGTCGACTGGATCGCGGGCGGCCACGACGGCGGCGACCCGGAGACCGACCGCGTCCAGACCCGCGTCACCGCCTGGTTCGACCGGTACCTGAAGGGCGACAAGGACGCCGACACCGGCCCCGCCTTCCGCGTCACCCGCACCGGAGGCGTCGACTCCACGGACGGCGAGGCCCAGCTGCGCGGCGCGAGCGCCGACACCTACCCCGGCCTGTCGAGCGGCGGCACGACCATCGCCCTCACCGGCCGCGAGCAGACGTTCGACAACCCGCCCGGCGCGAACCCGCCCGCCGTCTCCGCCCTGCCCGGCCTCGGCGGCAGCGGCGGCCTCGCCCAGCTCTCCTCCCTGGGCGTCGGCGTATCCCTGGACTTCCCCGGCCAGTACGCCCGCTTCCCGTCGGCGCCGCTCGCCGACGACCTGCGGATCACCGGCTCACCGCAGGTCACCGTCCACGTCGAGTCCACCAGCGAGGACGCCGTGCTCTTCGCCAAGGTGTACGACGTCGGCCCGGACGGCCGGCAGCAGGTGCTGCCGTCACAGCTGGTGGCCCCGGTGCGCGTCGAGGACGCCGAGTCCGGCAAGGACGTCACCCTCACCCTCCCGGCGATCGACCACGAGGTGGGGAAGGGCCACCGGCTGAGCCTGGTGCTGTCCGCCACCGACCTCGGCTACGCCTCCCCGGCCGCCCCGGCGACCTACACCGTCTCCCTGAAGAGCGACCTCAGCGTGCCGACCGCCCCCGGCGTCACCACGGCCGCCGCCCCGCTGCCCTCCTGGGTGTGGTGGCTGCCGCTCACCGGCGCGCTGACCGCCCTCGCCCTGCTGCTCACCGCCCGCCGCCGCACCGCGAGCCCCGCCCCCGACCCGGAACTGGCGGACGTACCGCTGGAGATCACCGGCCTGAGCAAGCGGTACGCGAAGTCGGCGGACCGGTACGCGGTGCGGGATCTGTCCTTCCGCGTGGAGCAGGGCCAGGTCCTCGGCCTGCTCGGGCCGAACGGCGCGGGCAAGACGACCACCCTGCGCATGCTGATGGGCCTGATCACCCCCGACGGCGGCGAGATCCGCGTCTTCGGGCACGCCATCCGCCCCGGCGCCCCGGTCCTGTCCCGGGTCGGCGCCTTCGTGGAGGGCGCGGGCTTCCTGCCGCACCTGTCCGGCCGGGAGAACCTGGAGCTGTACTGGAAGGCGACCGGCCGCCCCGCCGAGGACGCCCACTTCGACGAGGCGCTGCGGATCGCCGGACTCGGCGAGGCCCTCGCCCGCGCGGTGCGCACCTACTCCCAGGGCATGCGCCAGCGCCTCGCCATCGCCCAGGCCATGCTCGGCCTGCCCGACCTGCTCATCCTCGACGAGCCGACCAACGGCCTCGACCCGCCCCAGATCCGCGAGATGCGCGAGGTGATGATCCGGTACGCGGCCGGCGGCCGCACGGTGATCGTCTCCAGCCATCTGCTTGCCGAGGTCGAACAGTCCTGCACCCACCTGGTCGTCATGGACCGCGGCCGACTGGTGCAGGCGGGCCCGGTCGGGGAGATCGTCGGCTCCGGCGACACCCTGCTCGTCGGCACCCCCGCGCCCCTGGAGGACCCGGTCGTCGAGAAGGTCGCCGCGCTGGAGGGCGTCGCCTCCGCCGTCCGCACCGACGACGGGCTGCTGGTCCGGCTCGACGCCGACGGCAGCGCGTCCCGCCTCGTCGCCGAACTCGTCCGCCTGGAGGTGCCCGTCCAGTCCGTCGGCCCGCACCGCCGCCTGGAGGACGCCTTTCTCACCCTGATCGGAGGTTCCGCATGAGCACCCCCGCTCTCACCGACGTGGCCTCCGGCTACCGGGCGGCCCGCACCCTGCCGCTCCGCGTCGAACTGGTCCGCCAGCTCAAACGCCGCCGCACGCTGGTCATGGGCGGCATCCTCGCCGCCCTGCCGTTCGTGCTGGCCGTCGCCTTCGCCATCGGCGGCGAGCCGGACGGGCGCGGCGACCGCATCACCCTGATGGACACGGCGACGGCGTCCGGCGCCAACTTCGCCGCCGTGAACCTGTTCGTCTCCGCCGGCTTCCTGCTCGTCATACCCGTGGCGCTGTTCTGCGGCGACACGGTCGCCTCGGAGGCCAACTGGTCCTCCCTGCGCTATCTGCTCGCCGCGCCGGTGCCGCGCGCCCGGCTGCTGTGGTCCAAGCTCGCCGTGGGCCTCGGGATGAGCCTCGCCGCGATGGTGCTGCTGCCGGTGGTCGCGCTGGCCGTCGGCACCGCCGCCTACGGCTGGGGGCCGCTGGCCATCCCCACCGGCGGCTCCCTCGACGCGGGCACGGCCGCGCAGCGGCTGGTGGTGGTCGTGGCGTACGTCTTCGTCTCCCAACTGGTCACCGCCGGCCTCGCGTTCTGGCTGTCGACCCGCACGGACGCGCCGCTCGGCGCGGTCGGCGGCGCGGTCGGACTGACCATCGTCGGCAACGTCCTCGACGCGGTGACCGCCCTCGGCGACTGGCGGCACTTCCTGCCCGCGCACTGGCAGTTCGCCTGGGCGGACGCCGTCCAGCCCCGCCCGGAGTGGTCCGGCATGATCCAGGGCACCGCGGTCTCCGTAACGTACGCCCTGGTGCTGTTCGCGCTGGCCTTCAGGGGTTTCGCCCGCAAGGACGTCGTCTCCTAGGTCAACGGAGGATCACCCACCGGTCTCGGAGGGCCCTCTCCGTGGCCCCTTCGAGACGTTTCCGCAACGCTCCGTCACGCACGTTCCGGCCCCCCGAGGCGTCACAGTCACAGATGCGACGGACGCGAAGGGGGCACGGACGATGGAGCGGTACCGGATACGACGCGCGGTGCTCGCGCTCACGGCGGGCACGGGCCTGCTGCTGACCGGCTGCAGCGGCACGGGAGCCGACGAGGGAAGCAAGGCGGAGGGCGCCTACGACAAGGGCGGCGACCGGGCCCCGCTGCCCGGCTTCGAGAGCGGCGAGGAGTCCTCGGGGGACTCCCGCGAGGTGGCCCCCGCACCGGACCACCTCTCCACCTTCGCCCTCGACGTCGACACCGCCTCCTACGACTACGCCCGCCGCTCCCTCGCCGACGGCCGTATGCCCGACCCGTCGACGGTCCGTCCGGAGGAGTTCGTCAACAGCTTCCGGCAGGACTATGACCGCCCCGACGGCAACGGCTTCACGGTGACCGTCGACGGCGCCCGCACCGGTGACGGCAACTGGTCCCTGGTCCGCGTCGGCCTCGCCACCCGCACCGCCGACGACGACCGCGAACGCCCGCCCGCCGCCCTCACCTTCGTGCTGGACATCTCCGGCTCCATGGACGAGCCGGGCCGCCTCGACCTCGCCAAGGAATCCCTCGGCGTGATGACCGACCGGCTGCGCGACGACGACTCCGTCGCCCTCGTCACCTTCAGCGACGACGCCGAGACCGTCCTGCCGATGACCCGGCTCGGCGGCCACCGGGGCAAGGTGCACGACGCCATCGACAGCGTCACGAGCGCCTACTCGACCAACCTCGGCGCGGGCGTCGAGACCGGCTACGCCACCGCCGTCGAGGGCCTGCGCGAGGGCGCCACCAACCGGGTCGTGCTGATCTCCGACGCCCTCGCCAACACCGGGGACACCGACGCCGACACCATCCTGGAGAAGATCTCCGGCGAACGCCGCGAGCACGGCATCACCCTCTTCGGCGTGGGCGTCGGCAGCGACTACGGCGACGAACTCATGGAACGCCTCGCCGACCGCGGCGACGGCCACACCACCTACGTCTCCACTCCCGAGGAGGCCCGCGAGGTCTTCTGCGAGCAGCTCCCGCGCCATGTCGACCTGACCGCCCGCGACGCCAAGGCGCAGATCGCCTTCGACCCGGAGACGGTCACCGACTTCCGGCTCGTCGGCTACGAGAACCGCGAGGTCGCCGACGACGACTTCCGCGACGACCGCGTCGACGGCGGCGAGGTCGGCCCCGGCCACACGGTCACCGCCCTGTACGCCGTGCGCACCGAGCCCGGCGCCGAAGGCCACCTCGCCACCGCCACCGTCCGCTGGCTCGACCCGGAGACCCGCGACCCGCACGAGGAGACCGGCCGGCTGGAGACCGGCGCCCTCGCCGACTCGGTCGACGCCGCCTCGCTCCGCTTCCAGGTCACCGCGACCGCCGCCCACTTCGCCGACGCCCTGCGCAACGAGGGCGTGAGCCATCTGCCGGGCGCCCCGCGCTCCCTGTCCCGGCTGGCCGACCGCACCTCGGAACTGGCGCACGACACCGGGGACACGGCGGTACGGCGGCTGGCCGACGCCGTGGAACAGGCGAGCGACCTGCGCGCGGCCCATCGACCTTCCCTCACGGCCGAGTAGGTGACCTGGCGTCAACGACGACGGGCACCACGCCGGCACCGGGAGCCGCCATGGGCGTACGCAGGGATCGGGGGTCGGGGCATCCGGAACCCACGAGCATCCGGGACCCACGAGCACCTGGTACATGAGCAACTGGAACGCCCGAGCACCCGGAACGCCCGGGCATACGGAACGGCGGGCCACCGGCGCTGAACACCGGTGACCCGCCGTCGGCGGAGCGGAAGGCTCAGCCGTTGCCCTCGCCGTTGCCGGAGAGGGCCGAGATGTCGTCCAGGATGTGCGACAGCGGCTCGTCGCCCTTGGCCTGGGTCGAGTTCTCGACGCACTGCTGGTTCTGCGGCGAGGACAGGACCGGGATGTCCTGGACCGTGATCGGGATCAGGCCGACGAGCGAGCCCGCGTCGGCCTTGGCGGGCAGACCGACACACGGCTTGTTCAGCGAGCCCTGGACCAGCGAGAGCTGCGGGCTCTGGTCGCCGAACGTGCCCGAGTTGCCGAATTCCTGAGAGGCGAAATTGCCACTGGCGGACGTGGTGCCGTTGTCGTCACCGATGGCCAGCGCCTGGGGGGCGGCCGTGGCCGAGAGACCGGCGACCGAGGCGGCGACAGCCGCGGTTGCCCACAGCTTCTTCATGTTCGTTCCCTTCGAAAAGCGGACTCCGGTGGGGAGTTGCATGATCGACAACGGCTCCGCCCCGTTCCGGGTTGCGGAGGGTGCCCCGATCGGCGCAGCGCATTCGGATGATGGGACGAACGCCTCTGTTCGGACGGTCGTCTCCGGGCGCGCGAAGAGGCCGGCGGGCCGCCGAGTGCTCGACGGTCCACCGGCCTGCGTGGGTGAACGGCTCAGCCGTTGCCCTCGCCGTTGCCCGCGAGCACCGAGATGTCGTCCAGGATGTGCGACAGCGGCTCGTCGCCCTTGGCCTGGGTCGAGTTCTCGACGCACTGCTGGTTCTGCGGGGACGAGAGGATCGGGATGTCCTGGACCGTGACCGGAACCAGTCCGACGAGCGAGCCGACGTTCGCCTTCGCGGGCAGGCCGATGCAGGGCTTGTTGAAGGAGCCCTGGATGAGCGCCATCTGCGGGCTCATGTTGCCGTACGTGGCCGAGTTGCCGAACGACTGGCTGGCACCGTTGCCGCTGAACGACGTGGTGCCGTCGTCGTTGCCGATGGCCAGCGCCTGCGGAGCGGCGGCGGCGGAGGCGCCCACGACGGAGGCGGCGACCGCGGCGGTAGCCAGAACCTTCTTGATCACTTGCTAGTCCCTTCAGGAGAAACCCCGTCCACCGGAGCCACCTGATCAACTGCCCGTGACGCGCATGGTTGCCCCCATTCACCCGGATGGCTCACCGTCTGCGAGCCGCGCGGCGTACGGAGTGGGTGCTTCCCGCGGAATTTCCGGTCCGAACGGTCCGTCCGGGTGAATTCGGTGGGCGAGACCGCAACCATTCCATGAAGTTCCGGTTGATACCCGGGCAGGAACTTGTGCCTTCGGTCGGAAAGGGAAGCGAAATGCTGAAGAAGGCAATGGCCATGTCGGCGGTCGTCGTGTCCGTCGTCGGCGCCTCGGCGGCGGCAGCCCCCCAGGCGCTTGCCATCGGTGACGACCGCGGGACCACGTCCGGCAGCGGAAACCACGCGCACTCGGAGTTCGGCAACCAGGTGACCGCTGGTGACATGAGCCCGCAGGCGACGCTGCTCCAGAGCTCGCTGAACGAGCCGTGTGTCGGCCTGCCCGCCAAGGTCAACGCGGGTTCGGTCGTCGGCGCGGTCCCGGTCGCGGTCCAGGACATCCCGGTCCTGTCGCCCCCGCAGAACCAGCAGTGCGCCGAGAACTCGACCCAGGCCAAGGGCGACGAGCCGCTGTCGCACATCCTGGAAGACATCTCGGCTCTCTCCGGCAACGGCTGAGCCTTCGCCACCCGTAATCATTCCGACTACCTGTACGCAATTCTTCGAGGGCGTTCGAGTGAATTTCCGCACGGCGCGCGTTCCGTAGTTTCTCCGGCTGTATATCCCTCGTTCTACAGCCTGTCGGTCATGGTGCGAGCCGCCCAATCGCGCTCGCTCGGTTTCGGCCGTCATTGGGGCATGACCGCAAAGAAGGGAAAGTTCATGAAGAAGGCCGCTGCTGTCGTCGCGGGCGCGATTGTGTGTCTGGGCGGGGCCGCTCCGGCGTTCGCCGACTCCGAGGCCGTGGGCACCACGTCCAACTCGCCCGGTGTGCTCTCCGGCAACGTGATCCAGATTCCCGTACACGTGCCGGTCGACGTGTGCGGAAACACCGTCGACGTGATCGCTCTGCTGAACCCCACGCTCGGCAACGGGTGTGCCAGCGAGGACTGACGTCGTAACACCAGCCATTCGGCTGGGTGACGGTCGGCTCCGGGCGCGCATGTCTCGAACCGGGGCCGGCCTTTCCCATTTCACCAAGCAGGAAGACAACGAGAGTGCGACAGACCCTCAGCAAGGGAGTGGTCGCGGCAGCCGCCGCCACAGGCATCCTGTCCTTGTGCGGAAGCTCCGCCCTCGCCGACACGACGGCGGACGGGAGCGCCGCGGGCTCACCCGGCGCGGTCTCGGGGAACCTGGTCCAGGTCCCGGTGAGCGTGCCGGTGAACGTCTGCGGTAACTCGGTCGACGTGGTCGGGGTACTGAATCCGGCGTTCGGCAACGACTGTGCCAACGGTTCGGACACCGACTCCGCCGACACCGGCGAGTCCGGCAGCGGCTCCTCGGCCGAGGGCGCGACCGCGGGTTCTCCCGGCGTCGGCTCCGGCAACAACGTGCAGGTCCCGGTCGACGTGCCAGTGAACGTCTGCGGTAACTCGGTCGACGTGGTCGGGGTACTGAATCCGGCGTTCGGCAACGACTGTGCCAACGGTTCGGACACCGACTCCGCCGACACCGGCGAGTCCGGCAGCGGCTCCTCGGCCGAGGGCGCGACCGCGGGTTCTCCCGGCGTCGGCTCCGGCAACAACGTGCAGGTCCCGGTCGACGTGCCAGTGAACGTCTGCGGTAACTCGGTCGACGTGGTCGGGGTACTGAATCCGGCGTTCGGCAACAACTGCGAAAACTCGCCTGGCAACGTGGTGACGCCGCCTGGCAACGTGGTGACGCCGCCTGGCAACGTGGTGACGCCGCCCGGCAACGTGGAGACGCCGCCCGGCAACGTGGTGACGCCGCCCGGCAACGTGGTGACGCCGCCCGGCAACGTGGTGACGCCGCCCGGCAACGTGGTGACGCCGCCCGGCAACGTGGTGACGCCGCCCGGCGACACACCCCTTGAGCCGCCGACGGTCGAGTCCCCGCCCACCCCCGCACCCTCGCCGGTTGATGAGCAGACGCCGCCGTCGCCCAGCGAGGTGAGGACCCCTTCGGAAGGCGGGCACCAGGAGCAGCCGCCCACCATGGCCGAGACCGGCAGCAGCGGCGAGACCATGCTCGCCGCCTCGGCGGTCAGCACAGCACTGATCGCGGGCGGAGCCCTGTTGTACTGGCGGGGCCGAGCCGCGTCCCGGCGGTAACTCAACGCGCGGCGTCTCAGGGCGCCCCGGGTGACGACGGTTCACCGTCACCCGGGGCGCCCCGGTGCCATTGTGGCCGGGAGCGTCCCTGGCGCTGTCCGTATCAATACGGGCCAATAATTCAAGAGTGCGTTAATCGTGATTCCGGCGCGCCCAGGACATCACTCCTTCGGAGGCAGAACCCCGGTGAGTCCCGCGCGTTGACACAGCGTCGGGCGTCCCGCCCGGATGTTTTGTTTCAACCCCCAAGGAGCACCTCTCCATGTCGCGTATCGCGAAGGGCCTGGTCCTGACCTCCGCCGCCGTCGCCGCGGTGGCCGGCACCGCTGGAGTCGCCGCCGCCGATTCCGGCGCCCAGGGCGCGGCCGCCGAATCGCCGGGCGTGCTGTCCGGCAACGTCGTTCAGGTTCCGATCCACGTCCCGGTCAACGTCTGCGGCAACACCGCTGACGTGATCGGTCTGCTGAACCCGGCGTTCGGCAACACCTGCGTCAACGACTGACGTCGCGTCGCCCTCGATCACCGGCCACTCTCCATGGGGAGGGTGGCCGGTTTCGCACGTGCTGACCCGATTGGACGGCTGCGGCGTCGACGCGGAGTGCGACGCTTCACATAGTCCCTCACCAGTGGTGATGCCGCGCGGCGCGCGGCATGGGTGATTGCGGAGAGTGCCGGTCGGTTGCGGAGCGCAATCGTCGCTCGCACGGTGGATAAAAGGCCCGGACGCAACCGAAAGGAACAACACACATGCGTGGTCTGCCCGTTCGGCGTATCGCCTCCACCGCCCTGTGCGCCACCCTCGTTCTCGGAATTGCCGGACCGGCCGCCATGGCGGCCGACCACGACCCCTCCCGCGAGCGCACCGCCTCCACCTCCCAGGCCCCCGTGGCCGACGCGGAGGCACTGCTCGCCCAGAGCAAGGCGCTGAGCGACCTCGGCGTCGTGCTCGACCCGGTCACCAAGATGCTCGACACCGTACTCAAGGCCGGCGAGGGCCAGATCTCCGCAGAGGAGGCCACCAAGCTCGGCGACGCCGCGAAGGCGGCGATCGCCAAGCTCGCCATGGCGGCCCCCTCCGCTCCGGCAGCCCCCGAGGCCCCGACGGCCCCCTCCACGTCCACCTCGCCGATCGTCACCCTCCCCGCGACCGCGTCGCCCATCAAGAACGACAACAAGGCGTCCGCCGCCGAGGTCAAGGCCGACGCGCTCGACGAACTGCAAAAGGCGATCGACGCGCTGATCGAGGCCATCACGTCCGGTCTGGTCGACCAGGTGGTCCCGTCCGCAACGGCCGTGGTGACCGGGCTCGTCAACGTACTGACCACCACGCTGCTCGGCAGCGGCCTGCCCGCGCCGACCGTTGCCGGACTGCCCCCGCTGCCGGCCCTGCCGGCCTCCGTGCCGCAGTCGCCGGCCGCGGTGCCCGAGACGCCCGCGCTGCCGGAGGAGCCGCCAGCGGTGCCGGCGGCGACGCCCGCGCAACCGCAAGTGACGCCTGCCCTTCCGGAGACACCGGCCGCGGTTCCGGCGGCGCCGTAGACCGTGCCGACGGCCGGGCTGTTTCCTGACCCCCTGCTCCCCTGATCCAGGGACTGGGGCGTCGTGCCGGCCACGCAGTCCGGCACGACAACCGTTCATATGTCTTCTGCTCACAGGGTTTCCGAGCCTCTTGGGGCTCGTTGGGCACGGCGTCCGAATTCCCCGCGGCGGCACGAGTCGCCGAAGAAAGGAACACGATGAAGTCCCTGAAGGCCGCCGCTGTCGTCGCCGGGTCCATGGTCATCGCGGCTGCCGCCGCGCCCGCGTTCGCCCACGACACCGCCGACCTCACGCCCACCAGCCTCAACGGCGCCGTCAACACGCTCACCAAGGGCCCCATCGAACCGACGGACGTCATGCCGCTGAAGCACCAGTCGAACGCCCTCGACACCGAGAACAAGGACTCGGTGCTCAGCACGGTGAACGGCGCCACCAAGACCCTCAACGCCAAGGGCGGCCTGCTCGGCGGGCTGCCGCTGCGGGGCTGACGGACACCCCGGCGCGGCCCGCGGGCCGGCGTCACCGGGACGGGCCGATTCCGCCCCACCGGGAATCGGCCCGCTTCCGTCTGTTCGAGCGGAATCCGGGACCGTCCCTCGTTCGTGTGGAGAGCACAGCGGCCGTCGCCCGCTCGGGTGAGAAGGCGTCCGGGCCGGTTCGGGTACGCCGATAAGGTCGCGCGGTGACCTCAACCCCCAACGAAACCCGCCCCTTCCGCGCCATGGACATGGGCACCCTCGTCGTCATGGCCTGGAGCGGCGAGGCCCCCGGCGGCGACATGCCGTACCTCCTCGCCTACACCCTCGGGGACGGCCCCGACGGCCCCGAGGCCTCGTCCGCCGCCGTCGCGCGCATGCTGAACGACAACGGCCTCCCCGTCGGCGGCGACCTCGTCGACGGCGCCTCGAAGCCCGGTCTGCCGGTCGGCCTGCTCGTCGAGGCCGGCCAGGCCGTCGTCAACATGCCGCACCTCAACGCGCAGTGCACCCCGCCCCCGGAGTGGCTCGCGGCGGTCGGCGAACGCGGCTTCGCCTACTTCGTGTTCACCACCCGCCCCTGGCCGGAGGCCCAGCCCGGAAAGCCGGTCGACCCCGAGGCCCTGGCCGCGTTCGCGGGCGCCGACGAGACCCTGGACGCCGCCGCGCACGTGGTCCTCCCGGTCCGCAGCCTGCGCTCCTGATGGCGGCCGCCGCCGGACGGCACGCCCACCCGGCGGTGCCGGCCGTGGGCGGGGGCCGCGGATTCGCGCTGCTGCTGGTGCTCACCGGGGCGGCAGGGCTGCTGGCCTCCTGGGTCATCACCCTCGACAAGTTCAAGCTGCTGGAGGACCCGGACTTCACCCCCGCGTGCAGCCTGAACCCGGTGGTGTCCTGCGGCAGCGTCATGGAGAGCGACCAGGCCTCCGCCTTCGGGTTCCCCAACCCGATGCTGGGCCTGGCCGCCTACGCCGTCGTCGTCTGCGTCGGCATGAGCCTGCTGGCGGGCGCGGCCTTCCCCCGCTGGTACTGGCTGGCCTTCGACGCCGGCTGCCTGTTCGGCGTCGGCTTCGTGTCCTGGCTCCAGTTCGAGTCGCTGTACCGGATCAACGCGCTGTGCCTGTGGTGCGCCCTCGCGTGGATCGCGACCGTGGTCCTGTTCTGGTACGTCACCTCCTTCGCCGTACTCCACGGCTTCCTGCCCGCGCCCGACGGGCTGCGTTCGTTCCTCGCCGACTTCACCTGGGTGCTGCCCCTCGCACACCTCGGCGTGGTCGGGATGCTGATCCTCACCCGCTGGTGGGACTTCTGGACGAGCTGACTGTGCGGACGTCGTACTGCTGCGGCACTCGGGGGAAATCCGCGCGAGTGCCGGACTCGGGACGCTTCCCGGGCTCGTTGGAGGTACGGACGTCCAGCCCCCGACTCCTGAAAGGGACCGTTCCTGAGATGAAGCCGACCACCCGAGGCACCCTTGCAGCCGTCGTCACCGGCGTCGCGGCCGCCGTCGGAGCCGCCGCCTCCCCCGCGGTCGCGGCGACACGGTCCCCGTGCCCGTGCCGCTGAACGGGGCCGAGAAGTCCCTCGGCATGGAGCTGCCCGAGATCGGCGCCGAGCTGCCCGGCCTGAAGCTGCCGCAGGCGGGCGTGGTCACACCGGTGCGTGCCCGGCGCCGAGCTGGGCCCGGGACAGAGCCTGGGAACGCCGGACGCGGACACGGCGACCGGGGAGGGAACCCACGAGGGAACCCAGGGAACCCACGAGGGAACCCATGAGCGGGGACAGGGGGCCACCGTGGTGTACACCCGTAAGGACGTCAGCACCCTCACCGCCACCGAGCGCAGGCGTTTCATCAAGGCGCTGCAGGAGCTCAAACGCCGTGGCGAGTACGACGAGTTCGTGCGCACGCACCTCGAGTACTACGTCGCCGACGGCGAGAACGGACTGCGGACGGCGCACATGGCGCCCTCCTTCCTGCCCTGGCACCGCCAGTTCCTGCTGGAGCTGGAGAAGGCGCTGCGCCGGTCGACTCGTCGGTGTCCGTGCCGTACTGGGACTGGACCCGCGACCGCACCACGACCTCCGTGCCGTGGACCAAGGGCCTGCTTGGCGGCAACGGACGCCCCTCCGGCCGGCAGGTGACGACCGGCCCGTTCGCCTACGCGGAGGGCAACTGGACGCTCAAGGTCGGTGTCACCAACGGCAAGTTCCTGACCCGGGACCTCGGCCGGGCCCGGGACCCCCTCCAACTGCCCACCGCGAGCGAGCTGCAGTGGGCGCTGAAGGATCCCGTCTACGACGTCGCTCCCTGGGACTCGACGGTCACCCAGGGCTTCCGTAACAAACCGGAGGCTGGGGCACCGGACGCGGCAGCGCCTCCTGGCGCAACCACAACCTGGTGCACCGGTGGGTCGGCGGCGCGATGGTCAGCGGCGCGTCCGTCAACGACCCGGTGTTCTGGCTGCACCACGCCTTCGTCGACCTGGTGTGGTCACGCCGGCAGCAACGGCACCGGGACAACCGGTACCGCCCGGTGAAACAGCCGGGCCCGGGCGACCTCCAGCGGGGACGCGTCGTCGCACGGCACGAGAAGCTGCCGCCGTGGGACGTGACGCCGGACGAACTGGACGATCCCAGGGGCGTCCACCGGTACGCGTAACCGTGTGCGTGGGGACGTGTGGCGGCCCGTGGCGGACATGGGAGAGCCCCGGCGCTCGGGGTGCCGGGGCTCCTCTCGGGTGGGGCGTCAGTGGCCGTAGCCGCAACCGCTCTCCTGGCCCTAGCCGTCGTCGCCCCCGCCCGTGTTGTCGCTGTGGTTGAGGCAGGTGTTGCCGAAGGCCGGGTTCAGCAGACCGATCACGTCGACGGTGTTCCCGCACAGGTTGACCGGGATGTTCAGCGGCACCTGGGCGACGTTGCCTGACACCACGCCGGGCGAGAGGACGGCCGCGCCCTGGGCCCCCGCGTCCGCCACGGCGAGACCGGCCCCGCCAAGGACCACGGCGCCCGTACCGAGGGCGACTCCGGCTGCCTTCGTGATGCGCGACATCACGTTCTCCCTGAAACTCGGTGATCGCGACGACAGTCGGCGCCGCCGCACTCCCCGTTCAACGCGACGAATCGTGACGGGTCACGGCGATCCACCACAGATCACCCATCTTCTCAGAAGGCCACATACAGCGGTGCGCACGCGGGGAGCGCGTACGGGGCGCACGGCGTGATCCTGGCGTTGGCTGATCTTCCGCCGATCTTCCGCCGAGAAGCTTCGACGCGTATTCGACACCGTCCACCCTCGAGAACCCGGCGACAGCCGGACAGCCCCGGGGCCCGCTCTTGATCATCGCCAGGGCTTCCGGTGCTGATGTGTGTCGAGTATCACCCGCCCTGAGCAGCAAAAACGCCCTCCCGAAGGAGGGCGGAGACTGGGCGCCCCCGGCAGGACTCGAACCTGCGGCCAAGCGCTTAGAAGGCGCCTGCTCTATCCACTGAGCTACGGGGGCCGGTGTGGTGGCCTCTGTCGTGGTGCCCGGGTGCGGGCTGATCCGTGACGTTGCCGGGGACAAGGATAGGGCTCCCGGATCCTTGACCCTGTTGCTTCGCCTCCGTGGCTCAATGTGGAGGTTCGGTGAAGCGGTCCTGATAATCGCAGGCAGGTACGAATCGTGCATCGCTTTTGACGCATCGCGCACCGGGTGTTGTGCACTCGTTATGCCTCAGCCACCCCCGTGTCCCAGTCGTCCCTTCCGTCCCTTGTGTCCTGTCGGCGCGCAGACATGCTCATATGCTTCAGAAATCCCATAAAATTGGGCATTCTTCGCATGTGGTGACCTTGGACGTACGGCCTCAGCTGCTCGACGCACTCTCCACGCTGCGCGACCGCGTCGCCGCCGCACGCTTCCCGCTGCCCCTGTCGGGGGCTCCACGCGCGCGTGCCAACCGCGACGAACTGCTCGCCCAGCTCGACGACTACTTGGTGCCCCGGTTGAGACAACCCGAAGCGCCGGTACTGGCCGTAGTGGGCGGCTCCACCGGCGCCGGGAAGTCGACACTCGTCAACTCGCTGGTCGGACGTCGGGTCAGCGAGGCGGGCGTACTGCGGCCGACGACGCGGACACCGGTGCTGGTCTGCAACCCGGAGGACCACCACTGGTTCAGCGGGATGCGCGTGCTGCCCGACCTCACGCGCGTCTGGGTGCCCCAACAGGAGTCCGGTGACGAGCTGCTGCTCCCCGGCGAGAACCCCACGCGCGTACTGCGCATCGAGACCACCGAGACCCTGCCGCCGGGCCTCGCCCTCCTCGACGCCCCCGACATCGACTCGCTGCTCGCCGACAACCGTGTCCTCGCCGCCGAGCTGATCTGCGCCGCCGACATCTGGATCATGGTCACCACGGCGGCCCGGTACGCCGACGCCGTCCCCTGGCATCTGCTGCGCACCGCCAAGGAGTACGACGTCACGCTGGTGACCGTCCTCGACCGCGTACCGCACCAGGTCGTCTCCGAGGTCTCCCGGCAGTACGGCGCCCTGCTCACCAAGGCCGGCCTCGGCCACGTGCCCCGGTTCACGGTGCCCGAGCTGCCCGAGTCGGCCGGGGGCGGCGGACTCCTGCCGGTCACCGCCGTCGCACCGCTGCGCACCTGGCTCATCCACCAGGCCCAGGACCCCGCCGCCCGGCAGCACACCCTGGCCCGCACCGCGCACGGCGTCCTGAACTCCCTCAAGTCCCGGATGCCCGAACTGGCCAGCGCCGCCGCCGCCCAGTACGCCGCCGCCCTCCGCCTCACCGCCGCCGTCGACTCCGCCTACGACAGCGAGTACGCGCGCGTGCGCGGACGGCTCCAGGCGGGGGCCGTTCTCGCCGGGGACGCCCTCAAGCGCTGGCGGGCCTTCCCGCTGGACTGCACCCCCAAAGAGCTGCTGGACGCGCTCGTGGAGAGCCTCGGCGACCTCCTGCTGTGCGCCGTCACCGCGGCCGACGAGCGCGTCGACGACGCCTGGCGGCTCGAGCCCGCGGCCGGCGCCCCCGAACTGGCGGACGACGCCGAACCGCACCACGCGGGGCACCGGATCGGGCTGGCCGTACGGCGGTGGCGGCGGGAGCTGGAGGAGTACGCCGAGGAGGAGGTGCGCCACCTGGAGCGGAGCGTCGCGCCCGACCCCGAGATGATCGCCGCACTCGTCGCCACCGTGCTGCTCGGCGGGCGGCGCGCCAGGTCGGCGGGGGAGGGGCTCGCCGAGCGGATCGGCGCACACGGGGCGCTGCGGCTGCGTGACCGGGGCGGCCGGCTCCTCGCCGAGCACCTGGATCGCGTGATCCAAACCGAACGCGAGCGCCGCCTCGCCCCGCTCGACGCCCTAGACGTCCATCCCGAACCTCAGGCCGCACTCATCGCCGCGCTGTCCGTATTGCAGAAGGAGAGGTGACCGGTGGCCGCCGTCACTGACCAGGACCACACGGATCACGCCGATCGTGCTCACAGTGCCGAGCACGTAAGTCACTCGGCTCTTGCCGGTGCCCGCATCGGTATCGGCGCCTCCGAGCGTCAGACGGATCACGCCGAGCGGGCGGATGACGGGACACCCCAGGTGGAGAACGACTTGCGTGACGAGGATGGTTCCGAGGGCACGGACAAGCCGTCTGGGGAGACGGAATCCGGTGCCGCCGGGGAGCGGGGGGAGGCCGCGGACTGCGAGAGCAGTGAGGAGGGGGAGAGGGAGAAGAGCTCGGAGAGCGTGGAGAGCGCAGGGAGCGCCGAGAGCTTGGAGGGGGCCGGTGCCGCCGAGGAACCCGAGTCTTCCGCGTCTTCCGCGCCTTCCGAGGCTGCCTTCGCTGCCCCCGGCCCGGCCTCGGAGACCGGCACCGGCGAGGAAGCGCGGCGTGCGATGGCGGGAGACGGTGACCACGCGCGCGTGCGGGGTGAGAAACGGGGGCGTGCCAGGGCGCGTGCCAAGGCCGACACAAGTACGAAAGGCAAGGTGATTGCCGATGTAAGGGTGAACGGCGAGACGAAAGCGACCGCTGACGCAGGTGTGAAGTCCGACACCGCGAAGGCTGACGCCGGCGCGACGGCCAGTGCCCCGAAGGCAGACGCAGGCGTGATCGCCGACACCATGAAGGCCGACCCGCACGGGCAAGCCGGTCCACGACGTCAGACCAGCCCGCGCGGTCACACCGACCCACGCGCGCAAGCCGATCCGCGAGGTCACACCGACCCACGCGCGCAAGCCGATCCGCGAGGTCACACCGACCCACGCGCGCAAGCCGATCCGCGAGGTCACACCGACCCGCGCGTCCAAGCCGACGACGGCTCCGCGCGGCGTACCGACGCCGAGCCCGCCTGGGACGACGGGCTGATCGCGCGGCGGGTCACCGAAGGGGCCGCCCCGGTCGAGCAGGCCGTCGCCGTGGAGACGCGGAGCGGCAAGTCGCAGGGTGTGACGCCGCTGGCGTACGACGGGCCGCTGCGGTCGCGGCTGGACGCGCTGCGTGAGCTGGTGGGGCTGTCGCGGACCCGGCTGGACAGCCGGACGCTCGCCGAGGCGGGCCGGGTGCTCGACGAGGCCGCCGCGCGGCGCCGCCTCTCCGGGCAGCACACGGTCGTCGCCATCGCCGGGGCCACCGGCAGCGGCAAGTCGCAGCTGTTCAACGCGCTCGCCGGAGTGACCATCTCGGAGACCGGCGTACGCCGTCCCACCACGTCCGCGCCCATCGCGTGCAGCTGGAGCGACGGCGCGGCGACCCTCATCGACCGGCTCGGCATCCCGCCCCGGCTGCGGCGGCGTCCCGCGCAGCACGCGGACGCCGAGGGGCAGCTGCGCGGCCTTGTCCTGGTGGACCTGCCGGACCTGGACTCGGCGGTCGTACAGCACCGCGAGCAGGCGGACCGGGTACTGGCGCTGGTCGACGCGGTGATCTGGGTCGTCGACCCGGAGAAGTACGCCGACGCCGTCCTGCACGAGCGCTATCTGCGCTCCATGGCCGGGCACGCCGAGGTCATGTTCGTCGTCCTGAACCAGATCGACCGGCTGCCCGGCGAGGGGACCGAGCAGGTCCTCGACGACCTGCGGCGGCTGCTGGACGAGGACGGGGTCGCCCTCGGCGAGTACGAGGAGCCCGGCGCGACCGTGCTCGCGCTGTCCGCGCTGACCGGGGACGGCGTCGGGGAACTGCGCGAGGCGCTCGGCCAGTTCGTCGCCGAGCGGGGTGCGCCGGCCCGCCGGATCTCGGCCGACCTGGACGCCGCCGCGGGGCGGCTGCGGCCCTTGTACGCCAACGGCCAGCGCTGTGGGCTCAGCGAGCAGGCGCGGGACGAGTTCTCCGCGCGGCTCGCCGACGCGGTGGGCGCCACCGCGGCCGGGGAGGCGGCCGAGCGGGCGTGGCTGCGCAACGCCAACCGGGCGTGCGGGACGCCCTGGCTGCGGCTGTGGCGGTGGTACCAGGGCCGGGGTGAACCGAACACGGGGTCGGTGCTGCTCCGCGCCCAGGCGGACGAGGAGGCCACGGCCCGCCAGCGGGTCGAGCAGGCGGTGCGCACGGTGGCCGAACGCGCGGCGGCCGGGTTGCCCGCGCCCTGGGCGCAGGCGGTGCGGGAGGCGGCGGTCCGGGGGGCGCAGGGGCTGCCCGAGGCGCTCGACCAGCTGGCGGCTCGGGCCGGGCTGCCACCCGGGCGACCGCCTCGGCCCGGCTGGTGGCCGGTGGCCGTGCTGGCGCAGGCGTCCATGACGATCCTCCAGGTCCTCGGCGGACTGTGGCTGCTGGGGCAGATCATCGGGGTCATGTCACCGAATCTGGGGGTGCCGGTGCTGCTGATGCTGACCGGGATCGCCGGAGGCCCGGTGGTGGAGTGGAGCTGCCGGATGGCGGCTCGCGGACCGGCCCGGAGGTACGGCATGGAGGCCGAACGAAGACTCCGCGAGGCGGCCGCCGGGTGCGGGCGGGCGCGGGTACTGGATCCGGTGGCCGCGGAATTGCTGCGGTACCGGGAGGTGCGCGAGCAGTACGGGCGGGTCGTCGGGGTGGGCGCCGGGGGGAGATGACGCTTCCGGCGACACCCGTCGGTGCCGCGGGCGGGACGACCCCGTCACCCGTTCGGGTGGCGGGGTTTTCCACAGGTCGGGGGCGGTCCACAGGGCCCGGCGGGCTTCGCGGGAGCGAGGCAGTCTGGCGGTGCGGCGATCGCGACGGACGCGGTCGCCGGACCAGACGCTGCCGTACGGGAGGGCCCGTACGAGGGAGGGGCTGACGATGAACGAGACGATCATCTGCGCGGTCGGCAACGTGGCGACGCCGCCGGCCTACCGGGAGCTGCCCACGGGGCCGTCCGTGCGGTTCCGGCTGGCGGTGACCGCGCGCTACCTGGACCGGGAGAAGAACACCTGGACCGACGGGCACACCAACTTCTTCACGGTGTGGGCCAACCGCCAGCTCGCCGTCAACGCGGGCGCGTCGCTGAACCTCGGTGACCCCGTCGTCGTCCAGGGCCGGCTGAAGGTGCGCACGGATGTGCGCGAGGGGCAGAGCCGGACCTCGGCGGACATCGACGCGATGGCGATCGGGCATGACCTGTCGCGGGGCACCGCGGCCTTCCGGCGGTCGGGCCGGGCCGAGGGCGCCACGCCGCTGCCGGCGCCGCGTCCCGAACCCAACTGGGAGACCGTCCCAGCCGATTCGACGCCGACTGAGTCTGTGGACGAGCAACCACTCGCGGGGGCAGCGGCTGTGACGTGACGTCAGGTCGTGTGCCGGGCTGACTGACCGAAGTGCGGCTTATCGGGGAATACGTGCCGAACGACCCGGTGGATTTGTCGGTAAGCCCTGCTCAAGCCCGCCTCGGCGATAACGATTCCGAGTCGGATCATGCCTCGGAAGGCATCACCGGGAAAGGCGGTGCGCCCGCGTCCCTAGGATGCCGGACATGGTTCTAGGGGTTTGACGACTCTGCTGGCGGGACCTCCCCCCACGTCAACGGGTCCTGCTCGAAGGGGAATTCTGTGTTTTCTTCGTTCTCCGCACGGTCCGCGTGCGGGCGAGGCGCGGCCGGGATCGCCGCCGTGACCCTGGTGTCCGGGCTCGCCCTGGCCGCCGTGACGGCCGGCGCCGGAGCCGCCGCGGCCGACGGCGGGGCGGGGCAGGCCCAGGGCGGGGCGACCGCCACCATCGGCGGCCTGAAGACATACGGCGCCGCCGTGGTGCACACCGACGCCGGGGACCAGGAGTTGTCGGCGGGCCTGTTCGAGATGTCCGTCGACGGCGGCGGCACCCTTCAGACCTACTGCGTCGACATCCACAACCCCACGCAGCGGGACGCCAAGTACCACGAGACCCCCTGGAGCGGCACCTCGCTGGGAGCCAACGAGGACGCCGGCCGCGTCCGCTGGATCCTGCAGAACTCCTACCCCCAGGTCAACGACCTCGCGGCGCTCGCGCGGAAGGCGGGCGTCCAGGGCGGCCTCACGGAACAGGACGCGGCGGCCGGCACCCAGGTGGCGATCTGGCGCTACTCGGACGGCGTGGACGTCGAAGCCGTCGACCCGCAGGCCGAGAAGCTGGCGGACTACCTGGAGGACAACGCCCGCGACGTCGCCGAGCCCGAGGCGTCCCTGACCCTGGACCCGCCCGCGCTCTCCGGGCTGCCCGGCGGGCTGCTCGGCCCGGTCACGGTGCGCACCACCGCGGACAGCGTCACCGTGACCCCGCCGGCCGACGCCACCACCACCGGCGTGCGGATCGTCGGCGCGGACGGCGAGGACGTCACCACCGCGAAGGACGGCAGCCGGCTGTTCTTCGCGGTGCCCGACGACGCGGCGGACGGTACGGCCGAGCTGGTCGTGCAGGCCTCCACCACCGTGCCGGTCGGGCGGGCCTTCGCCTCCGACAGCCGCAGCCAGACCCAGATCCTGGCGGGCTCCAGCGAGTCCACCGTCTCGGCGACGGCGAGCGCGACCTGGGCGGAGACGGGCGCCATACCGGCCCTGTCCGCGGCGGAGAACTGCGCCGAGGGCGGCGTCGACATCACCGCCGCCAACGCGGGCGACGCGCCCTTCACCTTCGAGCTGATGGGCGTCGAGCACACCATCGCGGCCGGAGAGACCCGGACGGTGACGGTCCCGCTCCAGGAGGACCAGGCGTACGACTTCACGATCACCGGGCCCGGCGGTCAGCAGGAGCGCTTCACCGGAGTCCTCGACTGCCGCACCCAGGCCGGTGAGGCCGACGAGGCCGGCACCACCACGCAGACCCTCGGCGAGCCGAGCCCCGCCACGGTCCCCGCCCCCACCGAGGACGTGAACCTCGCCGCCACCGGCAGCTCCGGTGCCACCCCCCTGATCGGCGGCGTGGCCATCGGTCTCGTGGTGATCGGCGGTGCGGCCCTGCTGCTGGTGCGCAAGAAGAAGGCCAAGGACTGATCAGGGGTCCCGCGCCTCGCTCCTTGACATCCGACAGTGGATTCCCCGGCGTCGGCTCCGTCGGCGCCGGATTCCCGGACGTCGGATTCCTCGACACTGAGTGACGCCCCGCTCACCCGCCGCCATGAGGTGTACGCCGCGCTCGGACGGGTTTCCGCCCGGGGGTGGCGGTGCGGCAAGATGGGGTGTATCTGCCCCCCTGCCTTCAAGCTGCCGGACGGTTTCTCTTGGCTGAGTTCATTTACACCATGCGCAAGGCGCGTAAGGCGCACGGCGACAAGGTGATCCTCGACGACGTCTCCCTGAACTTCCTTCCGGGAGCGAAGATCGGTGTCGTCGGGCCGAACGGTGCCGGTAAGTCGACCGTGCTGAAGATCATGGCCGGCCTGGAGCAGCCCTCCAACGGTGACGCCTTCCTCGCCCCCGGTTACAGCGTCGGCATCCTGCTCCAGGAGCCGCCGCTGAACGAGGAGAAGACGGTCCTGGAGAACGTCCAGGAGGGTGTCGGCGAGATCAAGGGCAAGCTCGACCGGTTCAACGAGATCGCCGAGCAGATGGCGACGGACTACTCCGACGCCCTGCTCGAGGAGATGGGCAAGCTCCAGGAGGAGCTTGACCACGCCAACGCCTGGGACCTGGACGCCCAGCTCGAGCAGGCCATGGACGCCCTGGGCTGCCCGCCCGGCGACTGGCCCGTCACCAACCTCTCCGGTGGTGAGCGCCGCCGTGTCGCGCTGTGCAAGCTGCTCCTGGAGCAGCCCGACCTGCTGCTGCTCGACGAGCCCACCAACCACCTCGACGCCGAGTCGGTGAACTGGCTGGAGCAGCACCTCGCCCAGTACCCCGGCACCGTCGTCGCCATCACCCACGACCGGTACTTCCTCGACAACGTCGCCGGTTGGATCTGCGAGATCGACCGCGGCCGCCTCCACGGCTACGAGGGCAACTACTCCAAGTACCTGGAGACCAAGGCTTCCCGTCTGAAGGTCGAGGGCCAGAAGGACGCCAAGCGGCAGAAGCGGCTCAAGGAAGAGCTGGAGTGGGTGCGCTCCAACGCCAAGGGCCGCCAGGCCAAGTCCAAGGCGCGTCTGGCCCGCTACGAGGAGATGGCCGCCGAGGCCGACAAGATGCGGAAGCTGGACTTCGAGGAGATCCAGATCCCGCCGGGCCCGCGTCTGGGCAACGTGGTCGTCGAGGTCAACAACCTCAGCAAGGCCTTCGGTGACAAGGTCCTCGTCGACGACCTCAGCTTCACGCTGCCGCGCAACGGCATCGTCGGCGTCATCGGCCCGAACGGCGCCGGCAAGACCACGCTGTTCAAGATGATCCAGGGCCTGGAGGAGCCGGACTCCGGTTCGATCAAGGTCGGCGAGACCGTGAAGATCTCGTACGTCGACCAGAGCCGCGAGAACATCGACCCGAAGAAGACGCTGTGGGCCGTCGTCTCCGACGAGCTGGACTACATCAACGTCGGCCAGGTCGAGATGCCGTCGCGGGCGTACGTCTCGGCGTTCGGCTTCAAGGGCCCGGACCAGCAGAAGCCGGCCGGTGTGCTCTCCGGCGGTGAGCGCAACCGGCTGAACCTGGCGCTGACCCTGAAGCAGGGCGGCAACCTGCTGCTCCTCGACGAGCCGACCAACGACCTCGACGTCGAGACGCTGTCCAGCCTGGAGAACGCGCTGCTGGAGTTCCCGGGCTGCGCCGTCGTCGTCTCCCACGACCGCTGGTTCCTCGACCGCGTCGCCACGCACATCCTCGCCTACGAGGGTGACTCCAAGTGGTTCTGGTTCGAGGGCAACTTCGAGTCCTACGAGAAGAACAAGATCGAGCGGCTGGGTCCGGACGCCGCGCGTCCGCACCGCGCCACCTACAAGAAGCTGACCCGGGGCTGATCTTGCGGCACATCTACCGCTGCCCACTGCGCTGGGCGGACATGGACGCGTACGGCCACGTCAACAACGTGGTGTTCCTCCGCTACCTGGAAGAAGCACGTATCGACTTCCTGTTCCGCCCGGACAAGGATTTCAAGCAGGGGTCCGTGGTGGCACGCCATGAGATCGACTACAAGCGGCAGCTCGTCCACCGGCACGAGCCGGTGGACATCGAGCTGTGGGTCACCGAGATCAGGGCGGCGTCCTTCACCCTCACCTACGAGGTGAAGGACGGCGACCAGATCTACGTCCGCGCGTCGACGGTGATCGTGCCGTTCGACTTCGAACATCAGCGGCCGCGCCGGATCACCGCGGAGGAGCGGGAGTTCCTCGAGGAGTACCTGGAGGACGAGGAGGAGGCCGTCGCCGCATGACGGTGCTCCATCTCGCCGACGAGGGGGAGGCGGCGGATCTCGCCGCCTTCCTCTCCAGGCTGCTCCACTACGACCGTGGAGCCGCGGTGCGCCTCCAGGCGGCGGGCACCGCGCTCGCCGTCTTCGGACGGCCACCGTCCTTCGAGGTCCTCGCGATCCGCGCGGTGCGGCTCGCCAAGCCGTACGAGAACGGGCTCGACGTGACGCTGGACGTCACCGTGTCCGCCGGTGAGCTCCTGGAGGCCGTGGACGAGAAGGCGGCCACGGCCGCCGTGCCCGGCGCGGTGACCGGGCCGCCGTGGGCGGGCGTGCTGCCGCCGCGCGGCGGCTGGCAGGCGGAGCCCGGACTGCCGGCGACGGACGCGCTGCGCGCGATGGTCGCCGCCGGGGTCGGCGAGTTCCGGTCCCGCACGGGAGAACTGGCGCCCGAGGCGCGTACCCGGGCCGAGCTGGACCGGATCGGCCGGGAGATCTGGTCCCGGACCGTCGGCGCGACCCGGCTGCCGGTGCGGGCCGTGCACGCGGCCCAGTCGCTGGGCTTCCTGCGGCCGGTTCCCGGCGCCGAGGAGCCGGCGCTGCTCTCGTCCGGGGCGTGGCTGCGGCTGCGGACGCCGTACGGGTCGATCGCCGTGCGGCGCGCGGGGCTCGGGACGCTCGGCGTCAGCGTGCGCTGAGGGCGGCGGCCCCGGGACGCCCCGGCCACCGCCCCATCGGCTCAGCCGGCCGTGTTCACCATCGACGCCGCCGCGTACGTCAGGTAGTTCCACAGCGTGTGCTCGTGCTCCTCGGACAGGCCCAGCTCGTCCACGGCGACCCGCATGTGCTTCAGCCAGGCGTCGTGCGCCGCGCGGTCCACGGTGAAGGGGGCGTGCCGCATCCGCAGCCGGGGGTGGCCGCGGTTCTCGCTGTACGTCGTGGGACCGCCCCAGTACTGGATCAGGAAGAGCGCCAGACGCTCCTCCGCGGGGCCCAGGTCCTCCTCGGGGTACATCGGCCGCAGGATCGGGTCCTCGGCCACTCCCTCGTAGAAACGGTGGACCAGCCGGCGGAAGGTCTCCTCCCCGCCGACCTGCTCGTAGAAGGTCTGCTCCTGAAGCGTGCCACGCCGAATCTCATTCACGTCCCCCATGGTCTCAGACCGCACGACCGAGGACTCGAGGCTTAGGACCCCCCTCGCCTCGCGGACCTGCGATGCTCGCCTCGCGCTGTGATCCGCAGCACAGTGGACCCATGGGTGCGCACACTCGGGACACGGACTGGGACGAACTCGCCGCCTCCGCGCGGGCCGCGCTGGTGCGGGAGATCGAGGCGAGCGGTGCCTGGGCCGAGGACCCGGTGTGGCGGGAGGCGTTCGCTCAGGTGCCACGGCATCTGTTCGTGCCGTACTACTACGTCGCCGGCGAGCGCGGCTTCGAGCGGCGCTGGGGTGAGCATCCGGATCCGGAGGCGCGTGAGCAGTGGCTGCGCGGCGCGTACGTCGACACCCCGCTGGCGATCCGGCTGCGCGACGGGGAGCTGCTGTCCTCCAGCAGCCAGCCCTCCCTCATGGCACTGATGCTGGCCGCGCTGCGGGTCGAGGACGGCGACCGGGTCCTGGAGATCGGCGCCGGCAGCGGCTACAACGCGGCGCTGCTCGCGCACCGGCTCGGCGACGACGACCTCGTCACCACCGTCGACCTGGACCCGGAGATCAGCGAGTCCGCCCGACGGCATCTGGACGCCGCCGGGCACCACCCGGTGGTCGTCACCGGTGACGGGGCCCGCGGGGTGCCGGAGCGGGCGCCCTTCGACAGGATCATCGCCACCTGCGCGCTGCCGTCGATCCCGCGCACCTGGCTCGCCCAGTGCCGCCCCGGCGGCCTGATCCTGACCCCGCTCGCCACCGGGCTGGTCCTGCTGACGGTCCGGGACGCCGGGCAGGCCGAGGGCCCCTTCCTGCAGACGCCCGCCTTCTTCGTGCCGCTGCGCGGCGGCCGTGGCGGGGCCGAGCCGGCGGGGCTGGGCGCGGTGCCGCGCCGGGGCCGCGACGACGACCTGTTCCGGTTCCTGTACGCCCTCACGCGCGGCAGCCTCGATCCGCAGGAGGCGTACGCGCTGTGGGAGCGCGAGGGGCGGCCGGGCCGTGAGCGCTACGGCGTCACCGTCACCGGCGCCGGGGAGTGGGCCTGGCTGGACGACCCGGAGGGGCCGTACGCCTGGCCCCTCCAGGTATGAACCGCCGTTTCGGCTCTTGTCAGCCGCGCCGGACGGTGATCGTCGTCCAGGCGCCCACGTGCACCCGGTCACCGTCCTGGAGCGGCACCGGTACGAACGGCTGGATCGGCTCCTCGGAGCCGTTGACCGTGGTGCCGTTCGTCGAGTTCTGGTCGACGACCGCCCAGCTGCCGTCCGGCTGCTGCACCAGCACCGCGTGCTGGTGCGAGACACCCGGGTCCTCCGGCGGGACCGACAGGTCGATGTCGGGGGTGTCGCCGGTGGAGTGGCGGCGGCGGCCGATGGTGACCTGGTTGCCGGTGAGGGTGCGCTGCTGCTCCGGCGAGTACGCGGGCAGGTTCAGGCCCGCGGCCTCGGGGCCGGAGCGCTGCATCATCGCCATGAAGTACTCGCGGTCCGGGCCGATCGTCGCCGTCCAGGTCACCGGGCCCTGCGGAGCGGCCGGGCCGGGCGGCGGTGCCTGGGTCGCACCGGGGTGCGGGTAGCCGTAGCCGCCGGGCTGACCGGGAGCACCCGGACCGCCGGGGCCGCTCGGCGCACCGGTGCCGGACGGCGGGGAGATCACCCAGTCGTCGCCACCGCCGCCGAAGGACGGCCCACCGGGCTGCGGACGGCCCGGCTCCTGCGGGAAGGCGGGCGGGGCGGGCGGTCCGGAGGGGCCACCGGGGCCGCCGGGACCGGGCTGATGGAACGCCTGCGGGGCGCCGCCCGTTGCACTCGGGCCACCGGGAACGCCAGGGCCGCCCGGACCGCCAGGACCACCCGGGGGGCCGGGCGGCGGCGGGACGGGGCGGGACGGGTCCGCGCCGAAGCCGGGCGGCGGGCCGGCCTGGCCGGGGATGGAGGGACCGCCGGGACGCTCACCGAAGGGGGCGCCGGGGCCGCCAGGAGCGCCGGGACCAGGGCCGCCGGGGCCGCTAGGAGCGCCGGGACCAGGGCCGCCGGGGCCGCCCGGACCGCCGAAGTTGCCGGGGCCACCGGGACCGGAAGGCACACCTGGCCCACCCGGCCCACCGGGACCGCCGGGAGCACCGAAACCACCGGCCCCGCCAGGACCAGCAGGACCACCAGGCCCAGCCGGACCGGGGAACCCACCAGGTCCACCAGGACCACCAGGCCCACTGGGACCCCCGGCACCAGGCGGCATACCCGGAGCACCGGGAGCACCCGGACGCCCCGGACCCGCGCCCGGTCCGCCCGGCTCACCCGCGAAGTGCGGGCCCGGAGGGATCGGCTCGGCGGGCCGGTTCACCTGGGACGGCCGGGAGCCCTGGTACTCGTACTGGTCGGTGCCGCCGTACGACGGCGGGCCGGGCGGCCGCTGGAAGCGCGGGTCGGGGCCGGGCCCGGAGCCGGGCCCCGGCGGGCGCGGGGCGGCCGGGGTGTACGAGGTCGCGGTGTTGGTGAGGAAGTTCCACCGGCACTCCTCGCAGAACGGCGCACCGCCCTCGCGGGGCGTACGGCACTGCGGGCACAGCTCCGGCTGCGCGTTCGGCGCGGGGGCCGGGCCGCCGCCCGCGGGCGGCGGGAAGCCGTAGCCGCCACCGCCGGGAGGCGGCGGAGGCGGGGGCACGGCACCGGCCATGCGGTGACCGCAGACCTCGCACCAGTCGTCGGAACCCGACTGGTGTCCGTTCGGGCAGGTCGGCATGTCGGCGCTTCCCCCTCTCCTTTTCCGGCCGTTCCGACCGGATTTCTCCAACCCCAAGGGGGTCAGGCTCGTGGCTCTTTACGTCACTTCTTTACACGAACAGTCTTTGTCGACCGAGTTTCGAGAGTCATCTCGTCGGCCTCCGCGACCTTCGCCTTCAGTCGCACAGTACCTGTCGCGGCGTCGACCACGTCCACCACCTTCGCAAGGAGTTTCGCAGTGTCCGCGTTTCCGGAGGCGCCGGCGAGCTGAACCGCGCGGCCCAGTTTGGCCGTTGCTCCATCGATGTCTCCCGATTTGCGCAGATCGAGCCCTTGTTGGATGACCTGGGCGAGTTCCGCCTGCCCGGTGTAGTGGGCTACCTGGGGGTTGATCGACGTGGACGCGGCCATGTCGTCGGTCCACACGGCCCGGACGAGACCCTGCGCGCCCAGGTTCTGCGCCGTCCCGTCGGAGGACTGCGGGATCACCAGCGAGACCCGCGCCGCCAGCATCTCCTGGCCGATGTTCGCGGCCGGGACCTCGACGCATACGTGGTAGTCGCGGGACTCGTCCCCCCAGGAACCGGTGGGGTAGTCCCCGGCGCGCGGGCCCGCCTCGGTGCGCCGGCCGGTCAAGTCCTCCACCGTCGGCGCGACTTGCTTGACGAACTTGATGGTCGTGCCGACCGGCGTCCACAGCCGCAGCGCGACGTCCGCGACCTCCTTGCCCATCGCGGTTTCCATCATCCGGGTGAAGTCGGCGGCGAGGCCGGCCGGATCGGCGACGATGTCGGCGCTGCCGAGGAGGGCGGAGGCGATGCCTGTGACTTCTTTCACTTCCCAGTCGGTGCCCACACCGCGGGCGTCACAGGTGAAACGCCCGGCGCAGGACTCCAGGGCGGCCTTCAGGTCCTCAGGTGACTCGTGTTCATTGCGGCCGTCGGTGAGCAGGATGCCGTGCCGGATGGCCACGTCCGCCGCGGACAGCAGGCGGTCGGCGAGCCGCAGCCAGGTGCCGATGGCCGTACCGCCGCCCGCGCTCAGTTTGCGCAGGGCCTGCTTGGCCTGTTCGCGGGTGGTGGGATCGGCGACGGCGAGGCGGCCGCCGCCCGGATAGACCTCCTTGGCCACGTGGGTGCCGCCGATCACCGCGAAGTGCACTCCGTCGCGCAGAGTGTCGATGGCGGCGGCCGTCGCGTCCCGCGCGTTGCGCATCTTCGTCGGCGGATAGTCCATCGAGCCCGAGCAGTCGACCATGATCGCCACGGCCGCGGACGGGCCGTGGCCGGGCGGGTAGAGGTGCGGTGCCGTGACGGCGCTGCCGATGGTGCCGCCGCCGGTCGCGGTCACCGTCACGATCGCGTTGACCTCCCGGCCGCCCTCCGGGAGGTACTCGTTCTGGTACACGTCGACCGAGAACTGTGGCACGTTCGACTTCGACAAATTGGCCATGCGTACTCGAATCCCCCTTGCGACCCCGCCGGAGCGGGGTGACGACTAAGGCCGGACCGGTCCCCTCCGGTCCGTCGAGGCTTCCCCGTCTCACTCAAGGCCTCAGGCGGATCCTGCCCCCTGCGGCGGGGCCGGGAACGGCAGGACGGCCACTGTTACGTTGTCGTGGCCGCCGCCGTCCAGGGCGTGGCCGACCAGGACCCGGGCGCTGTGCAGCGGCCGGGCGGCGGCGTCGAGGGGGAGGACGTCGGCCATCTCCTCGGCCGCCTCCGCGTAGTTCCACAGGCCGTCGGTGCACACCACGACCACGCCGGGCCGGTCCGGCTTGAACGAAGCGGTGTGCGGCTCCAGTTCGTAGGCGTCCGCGCCGAGCCAGCCGGTGATCGCGTGGGCGCGCTCGTCGGCGTACGCCTCCGCCTCGTTCATCAGGCCCGCGGCGACCATCTGCGCCGCCCAGGAGTCGTCCTCGGTGAGCCGGGCCGCCGGGGCGCCGCGGTCCAGCGGCACCCAGTAGGCGCGGCTGTCGCCGACCCAGCCGACCACCAGCAGACCGGCGGTGACGACCGCGCCGACGAACGTGCAGGCCGGGGCGTTCTGGTGCGGGGCGTGCTCGCGGGCCGTGGCGGGCTCCTCCGCCAGCGAGTTGACCGCCTGGGAGGCGGCGACGATCGCCTCGTGCATGGCCTGCTGCGGGTGGGTGCCCTGCGGCAGCGCGGCGAGCAGCGCGGCGCCGGCCGCCCGGGACGCGGCGAGGGAGGCGTCGTCCGGGCGGGTCGCCGAGGAGACGCCGTCGCAGACGATCGCCACGGTGGCGGGGGAGCCGTCCGGGAGCGCGGTGGTGCCGATGGAGAACGCGTCCTCGTTGCGGTGGTGGCGCAGGCCGCGGTCGCTGACGGCGGCGACCGGGCCGGACTCCTGCTCCATGTGGTCGCGTTCGCGGGGCTGGGCGTGGCCGCAGTTCTCGCAGTAGCCGTCGTCGTCGACGCGTCCGGCCCGGCAGGCGACGCACACCTTGGCGGGCTCGGCGGGCGGCACGGGGTGCGCGGGCGCCGCCTCGGAGACCCGCGGGTCCGGGGCCTGGAGCGGGTACTCGTCGGGCTCGGTGGCACGCCGGTCGAAGCGGACACCGGAGGCGGGGGCAGTGCTGTGCGGGTCGGCCGGCGCCGTCGGCGGGGTGGCCGGGGGCAGGGTCGGCTCGCCGGAGCCGGGGTTCGGCACGTCACCCGCGGCACCGGGCCGGTCGGCGGACCCGACCGGGGGCGGGGTGGGGGCGCCGGCGGGGGGCGGTGGGCCGTACCCGGCAGGCGCCGGGCTGCTTCCGGCGGCCACCGTGCCGTACCGGGGCGTCGAGCCGTCCGGCGCGGGCGGTGTTCCGTAGCCGGCGGAGGCCGGGCCGCCGTACTCGGGCGTCGAGCCGCCGCCGGGCTGCGGCACGCCGTAACCCGGTGCCGAGCCGTTCCCGGTCTGTGGCGTGCCGTAACCCGGTGCCGAGCCGTTCCCGGCCTGCGGCACGCCGTAACCCGGTGCCGAGCCCTCCCCGGCGTTCGCCGGGCCGTACCCGGATGCCGAGCCCTCCCCGACGGGCGGTGGGCCGTACGCCGGGGCGGAACCGTCGCCCGTGCGGGGGACGGCCGTCGCGGCGGGCGGGCTCTGCTGCGGCAGGGGCGGTACGGCCGACAGGTCGTACCCGCACACCTCGCAGTAACGGTCACCCGGTACCAGCGGTTCGGCGCAGCTCGGGCACTGCGTCAGGGCGGCCTGCCGGGGCGGCATCTGGGACATCAACTACACCCACGTCCGGGGGCGGTAACGATTGGCACGTTCCACCAGGTCGATCCTCTCCTCGCCGCCTCGCGCCAGCCGGGCCAGCGTGCGGTACGAACGCTCCAGGCCGAAACGCAGGCCTCGTTCGTCCAGTTCGCTGCCGAGCAGTGTCCGTCCCCCGGCGGCGGGGAGGACGGAACCCTGGCCACCGGAGAGTATCCAGTCCAGGGCACAGCCGAGCACTTCCGTGGCCAACTGCTCGCGCCGCGTCGGGTCCAGACCGTACGCGTCGAGCGCCTCGACCTGACCGGCGGCCGCGGTCAGATCGTCCAGGAAGGGTACGTCGGAGGCGGTCGCGGTGCGCTGCCGCAGCCGGGCGCGGACGGCGGCGACGCGGGCGGCCGTGTAGTGGATGGACGACTCCGGCACCGACTCCAACGTCCGTACGGCGCCCCGCCGGTCACCGGAGGCGAGCTGCACGCGGGCCAGTCCGAACGCGGCGCTCACACAGCTCGGGTCGGTCGACCACACAAGCCGGTAGTACTCGGCCGCGTTGTCCAACTGGCCCAGCACCTCCGCGCACAGGCCGAGGGCGAGCTTGGGTGCGGTCTCGCCGGGGAACGCGTCGTAGATCGCGTCGAAGGCGAGCGCGGCGCCCTCGTGGTCGCCGGTCACCAGCGCGGCGACACCCCGGTACCAGACGACCCGCCAGTCGTCGGGGCGTTCCGCCTCCAGCGCGGCCAGGACGTTCAGCGCGGCCGCCGTGTCGCCGTTCTCCAGAAGCGCGCGGACCTGCCGGAGCCGGGTCTCGGCCGACTGCGCCGGTACGGCGGTGAGGGCGGCGATCAGCTCGGCCGTCGCGGACGTCAGCAGCCCGGCCAGGAAACCGGCGTTGGGGTCGCCCGGGTCGACGTGCGGGACGGGCAGGGCGAGTGCGGAGGTGGGGGTCTGTACGGGCTTGACCAACGCCGGCGCGAGGCTTGTCGCCGCCGCCCCCACGGGCACCGCCGCCCCCACGGGCGCAGCCGCCACCACGCCCGCCGCCGCGGGCGCCCCGCGCCGCGACCGCCCCGACCGCACAGCCCGTGCCCCGAGCCGCGACACCTCCCCGTCCAGCGCGGGGAACAACTCGCTGTCGGTCACCCGCAGTTCCGGGCCGAAAAGCGTCGACAGCGCGGGCCGCGCGCGTCCCGTCTGGAGGGACACGACCTCGCGCAGCACGCCGGTCAGCTGCTCCGCCATCTCCTGCGCGGAGGCGAACCTGCGGGCCGGGTCGGGGTCGGTGGCGCGGACCAGGAGGCGGTAGAAGGACTCGTACTGCCGGAAGACGTCGATGGTGTCGGGGTCGGGCAGGGAATCGACGTAGACGTTGGTGTAGCCCTGGAAGTCGAAGGTCAGCACGGCGAGGGTGCGGCCGACCGTGTACAGGTCGCTGGCGACCGACGGGCCGACCTCCGCGACCTCCGGCGCCTGGTAGCCGACCGTGCCGTAGATCGCGGACTCGTCGTCGTCCATGCGGCGCACCGCGCCCATGTCGATCAGCTTGAGCTGGTCCTCGGTCTGGATGGCGTTGTCGACCTTGAAGTCGCAGTACAGCAGGTTGCGGCTGTGCAGATGGCCGAGGGCCTCCAGCGCCTCGATGCCGTACGCGCAGGCCTGCTCCACCGGCAGCGGGTCGCGGTGCCCCTCCGGGGTGCGGCGGGCGTTGGCTATCTCCTTCAGGGACTTGCCGCCGACGTACTCCATGACGATGTACCCGTCGAGCGAGCCGGTGCGCTGGTCCAGGTGCTCGACGAAGTTGTAGATCCGCACGATGTTCGCGTGCTCGATCTCCGCGAGGAACCGCCGCTCGGAGATCGCCGCCGCCATCGCGTCCTGGTCGCCGGTGTCCAGCAGGCCCTTGAGGACCACCCAGCGGTCGGAGACCGCGCGGTCCACGGCCAGGTAGATCCAGCCGAGTCCGCCGTGCGCCAGACAGCCCGCCACCTCGTACTGGCCGTGCACGATGTCGCCGGACCGCAGCTTCGGGACGAAGGAGTACGGGTGTCCGCACTTGGTGCAGAAGCCCTCCGTACGGCCGGGCCGGTCGCCCCGCGAGCGGCCCACCGGCGCCCCGCAGTCCGAGCGGGAGCAGAACCGCTTGCGCTCCGGCACCTCCGGGTTCTCCAGGACCATCGCCCGCGGGTCGGGGCGCGGCACGTCCGGCACCTGGACCAGGCCCGCGCCGAGCCGCCCGCGCCCGCTGGACGCGGAGGCGGAGCCGGAGCTGCGCACCGACACCGAGCGGCTGGTGGACCGGCCCGACACGGAGCGTGAGAGCCGCCCCGACACCGAGCGCCGGGACTTCGACGACTGCGACGACGTACGCGAGCTGCCCCGGCTGCCGGAGCGGGAGCTGCCGCTGCCCGCGGAGCCCCGGCCGCCGCCGCCCGTCACGCCCGTCGGCGGCGAGCCGACCATGCCGGTCGCCGACACGACCGGCGCCAGGCCGCAGGTGTCGCAGTACAGTTCGCCGCCGCCGACGTCCTCGTACGTCCCCGAGCAGTCGGGGCGCTGGCAGGCGTGCGACGCCTCGGTCATGACGCATCCCCCCTCTGGTCCACGGGCCCGCCCTGCCCCGGTACGCGCGGGGCGCCGAGCAGTTCGGCCGCCGCCTGCTGGTAGCGCAGCACCGCCTGTTCGGCGACGCGCAGGTCGCAGGGCGCGCTCCACAGCATGCGGCGCGCGGCGTCGTACCGCTCCACCAGCAGCGGGTCCTCCGCCAGGCCGTGCCGGGCCACCTTCGCCTTGTACGCGTCGAGCCGGCCGCGCAGTTCGGCGCGGACCGCCAGCGGCGCGGTGACCGCGGTCAACGACTCGCGGGCGCGCAGCAGTTCGTCCTCCGCCTTCTGCTCCAGGGACTCCAGGAGCGGGGAGAGGCGGTGCCACTGCGCCTGTCTGCGGTACTCGGCGGCGGTCGCCAGCTGCTCCTGCAGCACGGTCGGCGGGCCGCTGACCACGGGCACCTCCGTCGCCGCGATCTTCGCGAGGACCTCGCCGCGCGCGGTGCGCGCCTCGGCGAGGGTGCGGTCCGCGCGGGACAGCAGGTCCCGCAGCCTGATCAGGCGCTGCTCGGCGTCCTGGCGGACCGTGAGCACCGCGTCGATCTCCCGGCGCACCTCCTCCAGGGCGCGCGCCTCCCGGTCGTACACCGTCGTGTCGGGCTTGCCGCCGCCCGGCGCGGAGCTGCCCTCGGCGGGCTTCCAGTAGGCCAGCGGGTCGGACACCACCTGCTCGCGCAGCTTCCTCAGCGTGCGCGTGATGCGTTCCAGGTCGTCGCCGGAGGGGTGTTCGCCGGGGCGGACGCCGACCGAGTGGGCGAGCGTGCGGGTGCGCTGGAGTTCGGCGGCGAGTAAATCGATCCGTGCGGGCAGCGCGGACCACACCGCGTCGGCGGCGACCACCATGTCCAGCGAGGTCGCGTACAGCTCGTTCATCCGGTCGACGAGCGTGGCCAGCGAGAAGTGGTCGCTGAGCCGGCCCGTGCCGCCGGCGACGGTGACCGACTCGCCGCGCAGCAGCTCGGTCAGCTCCACCAGGTCGTCGCGGCTGGACCAGCGACGGCGGGAGCGGATCTCCCGGGCGCTGCGCAGGGCGGCCGTGTAGGCGTCGAAGTACGTCCACAGCAGGGTGATCGCCGCCTCGGTGGCGGCCCAGCGTTCCCGGGTGACGCCGGTGAGTTCGGCGCCTTCCAGGAGCCGGCGGCCCGCGTGGTCCTGGAGGGCGAGCAGGGAGGTCTCTATCGCCTCGTGCTCCGCACCGAGCCGCGCCAGCGCACGGTCCACCTCGTCCCTGTCCATGACCGGACCGGAGGTTCCCGTGACGCCCATCGATCACCTCTCGTGTGGTGGTTGCGGTTACTTGTAACGCGGCGTCGGCGGAGTCGCCGACTCGGAGTCCTCGCCCAGCGTCGCCGACAGCCAGTCGTCGTACGACTCCTTCCAACCGCCGTCCTCGCGGTAGTCCTCGAGTATCCGGTTGACCCGGCGTACCAGATCGTCCGCGCCCTTCTTCATCGCCACGCCGTAGTACTCGGTGGTGAAGCGGTCGCCCTTCAGCTCCACCGTCGGGTCCTGCGCGGCCTGGCTGGCGGCGAGCGCGCTGTCCGTCACCACCGCGTCCACCTGGCCGAGTTGGAGCCGGACCAGGCAGTCGAGCTGGTTGGGGACAGTGGTGGAGATGTCGGTGGAGGCGGGCAGGTTCCCCGACTCGCGGTCCGCGGCGAGCTTCTCGTACGCCGTCGAACCCTCGGCGGAGCAGACGCGCTTGCCGGCGAGGGTGTCGTCGTAGCCCTTGACGGCCGAGGAGTCGGGCGCGAGGACCTGCTGGCCGGTGAGGAAGTACGGCGCGGAGAACGCGACGTCCTTCAGGCGCTGACAGGTGATGGTCATCGTGCGGACCACCATGTCGACCTGGCCGCTCTGGATCGCCGGGACGCGCTGGTTGGTGGGGATGGCCTTGAAGCGGATCTTGTCGGGGGAGCCGAGCAGTTCCTCGGCGATCCGGCGGGCGAGGTCGATGTCGAAGCCCTCCAGCTCGACCGTCTTCGCCGAGCTGTTGGGGTCCCGGTAGCCCCAGCGGTAGCTGTTCTGGTCGACGCCGACCGAGACGTAGCCGCGCCGCTTGATGGCGGCGATCGCCGAGCCCTCCGCGTTCGACGGGGGCAGGCTCCGGTCCTGGGGGTCCTCGCACGCGTCGGCCTTCGCGGGCGTGCCCTCGGCCACGCCCTGGCCGCCCTGGCCGGTGCCGCCGTCACGGTGCGACTGGGTGTGCGGCAGCAGCAGGGCGAACGCCACGGCGAGAGCGCAGACGAGCGCCATCACGCCGACGCCGCCCCAGCCCCTCAGCCCGGCCCGCACACGTCGTGCGTACATCGTCACGCCCCCTCTCACCGGTACTCCGACAGCCTGCGGCCGATGCCGAGCACCGCGCCGGCCGCGCCCAGCACGGCGAAGACGGCGGCGCCGGCGGCCAGGCCGGTCATCGCGTCCCGGCCGTCACCGGCCGCCTGCTCGAACTCCCGTTCCTCGTGTGCGATCGCGGTCTGGAGGTTGCTGTCGACGTTGTCGAAGCACTCGCCGGTCGGCTCGTCGCTCTCGGTGCCGATGACCTTGTCGAGGGCCGCCTGGTAGTCGCCCGCGTCGTCGGCGTCGCGGGCCTGCCGGTGGCGGTCCTGCCAGACGTCCATGTTGCCGGTGGCGGCCTCGACGGGCTGCTCGCCCGCCGTGTCGTCGGCGAGGTCGGCGGCCCGGGCCAGCCCCTCGGCGAGGTCCTTCATCGACGCCTCGTACGCCACGTCGAACTTGTCCTCGAACTTCCCGGGCTCCACCTCGACCGTCTCCGCGCCCCGGTTGACCAGGGTCAGGTTCTCGTTGCCGCGGGCCTTGAGGGAGGCGATGCGAGCGTCGTGTAGGACGTTGAGGGAGCGCACGCCGTGGTCGTAGGAGTCGTTCAGTCCGGCGCGGGCGACGCTGTGGCCGACGACCAGCCAGAGCAGCACGGCGGTGGTGGCCGCCGTGGCGGCGACCAGGCCGTGGTTCAGCACCCGGTTCGTACGGTGGTAGTTGCGGCGCTGGGCCCAGGCGAGTGCGGCGAGCGCGATGACGCCGAGCGCGATCGCCGCCCACGGGTAGGGGGTGGCGTCGTCGTAGTCGCCGCGCAGGCGGCGGTTCTCGGAGGTGTACAGCTCCTCGGCGGCAGGGAGCATCTCCGTCTGCATCTTGTTGTTCGCGTACCGCAGGTAGGCGCCGCCGAGGGGGTAGCCCTGGCGGTTGTTGGCGCGGGCGCGTTCGATCAGGCCCTTGTACTCCGGGAGCAGCCGGTTGAGTTCGGCGATGGTCCGCGCGGACGGGGAGCCGGGGTCGGAGCTGTTCGCCGCGGTGACCAGCTTGGTGGCGGCGGTGCGGATGTCCTTCTCGTAGCGGTCTCTGCCGGCCTTGGTCTCCTGGCCGCCGGCGAGGAAGCCGCTGGAGGCGGCGGTGTCGGCGTCCGCGAGGGAGCGGTAGATGTCGGCGGCGGCGGAGGTCAGGGGCTGGCTGTTGGTCAGGACGTCGTCGGCGGCGGCCGCGCGGTCCGTGGTCTGCCAGGCGGTGACGGCGCCGAAGGCGACGACGAGGAAAGCGAGGACGGCGCCGATGACGCGCAGCCGGCCGGGTTCCGTGGTGGCGGCGGCGCGCAGCCGGTCCACGCCTTCCGCGAACGCGGTGCGGCGGGCGGCCACGTCCGGCGCGGGCACCGGTGCGGGCGCCGGAGCCGATGCCGGTGCCGACACCGGGACGGGCGGCGGCGGTGCCGCGGTGCTTTTCGGCGTCTGTGTCACGCTTGACCTCCCCCATGGCCATCTGTCGCCGCAAGTATCGCTGCCCGCGACGACATCCGCACCGGCCTTCACTCGATCTTGATCGGATCGCAGTGCGCGCCGCGCCCTTCCCCGTCTCCCCGTCCTTCCCCAGCCTCGCCCCCGGCGATGCCCCCACTCGCCCCCTGCTCTTCCCCCACGCTCCCCTGGCTCTCCCCTGGCTCTTCCCCTGCTCTGTATACGCCGCTTGTGACGATTCGGTTCCCTGTGCGACGGTCACGGCTCCCTGTTCGACGGTCAGGTGAGCGTCAGGCGCTGAAGTGGCCCCGCAGCCGCGCCCGTACGTCCGCGCCCGCCCCCACCCGGTCCAGCCCCAGCAGCGCCGCTCCGAGCACCGGCCGGGCCGTGACGACGTGCGGGACCGCCTTCGGGGCGCGGGCGGACAGCAGTTCCCGTACGCCCTCCTCCAGTTGCGGGTGCCGGGCGGCCAGGACGCTGCCGCCGAGGACGACGGGGGTCTCCTCGGTCAGCAGGCCGAGCCGGCCGAGGGCGACCACGGCCATGGTGACGATCTCGTCGGCGAGCCGGTCGACGAGGGACCGCGCGACGGGGTCGCCGGACGCGGCGGTGCCGAACAGGACGGGCGCGAGTTCGTGCCGCCGGGCCCCGGGGACGCGGCCCAGGTGCAGGGCCTCGATCAGGGCGTACATGGAGGTCAGGCCGAAGTGCGCGGGCAGGGTGGTGGCCAGCCGGGTCGCCGGGCCCCGGCCGTCCTCAGCGCGGGCCGCGTGGAACAGTGCCTCCTCGGCCAGGCCCCAGCCGCCGCCCCAGTCCCCGGAGATCCTGCCGAGGGCGGGGAAGCGGGCGGTGCGGCCGTCGGGGCGCATGCCGACGCAGTTGATGCCGGCGCCGCAGACGACGGCGACGCCGCGCGGTTCGGTGACCCCGGCCCGCAGGATGGCGAAGGTGTCGTTGCGGACCTCGACGCTCGCGCCCCAGCCGCGCGCGTCCAGGGCGGCCGTCAGGGCCTCCTCCTCGACGGGCAGGTCGGCGTTGGCGAGGCAGGCCGAGACATGGGAGACGGAGCCGACGCCCGCCGCGTCGAAGGCGCGGGCCACGGTGCGCGCGAGGGTGGTCAGCGCCGCGTCCACGCCCACGGCCGGCGGGCGGAAGCCCTCGCCGCGGGCGGTGGCCAGGACGGTGCCGTCGGCGGCGACGACCGCGACGTCGGTCTTGCTGTTGCCCGCGTCGACGGCGAGGACTTCCGCGGTCAGGCCCACGCCAGGTGCTCCCGGTTGTGTGCGATCAGCCGGTCGGTGAGGGCGTCGGCGTGGTCGTACTGGCCGACGAGGGGATGCGCGAGGAGCGCCTGGAAGACCCGGTTGCGGCCCCCGTGGAGGGCGGCCTCCAGCGCCAGGTCCTCGTACGCCGTCACGTTCGCCATCAGACCCGCGTACAGCGGGTGCACCTCGGGCACGGGAAGCGGCACCGGGCCGGCCGCGGGGCTCACCGCCGCCGGCACCTCGATCACCGCGTCGTCCGGCAGGAAGGGCAGGGTGCCCCGGTTGTAGGTGTTCACCACCTGGTACGCGCTGCCGGTGCCGCCGAGCAGGGCCGCCGCCAGGTCCACCGCCGCCTCCGAGTAGTAGGCACCGCCCCGCCTGGCGAGCAGCTCCGGCTTGGAGTCCAGCGCCGGGTCCGCGTACATCCGCAGCAACTCGCGTTCCATCTCGGCGACTTCCGCCGCCCGTGACGGCCCCGCGCGCAGCTCGCGGACCACCTCGTCGTGGGCGTAGTAGTAGCGCAGGTAGTACGAGGGGACCACGCCGAGGCGGTCCAGGAGGGCGCGGGGCAGCCGCAGGTCGGCGGCGACGGCGTCGCCGTGCTCCGCGAGCAGCTTCGGCAGCACCTCCTCGCCGTCCGGGCCGCCCAGGCGCACCGAGGTCTCCCAGGTGAGGTGGTTGAGGCCCACGTGCCCGAGGTGCACGGCGGCGGGTTCCACACCGAGCAGCGCGGCGAACTTCCGCTGCAGGCCGATCGCCACGTTGCACAGCCCGACCGCCTTGTGCCCGGCCCGGAGCAGGGCGCGGGTGACGATGCCGACGGGGTTGGTGAAGTCGATGATCCACGCGCCGGGGTTGGTCCGGCGGACCCGCTCGGCGATGTCCAGGACCACCGGCACCGTGCGCAGCGCCTTGGCGAGGCCACCCGCGCCGGTCGTCTCCTGGCCGACGCAGCCGCACTCCAGCGGCCAGGTCTCGTCCTGCTCGCGGGCCGCCTGGCCGCCGACGCGCAGTTGCAGCAGCACGGCGTCGGCGCCGTCGACCGCCGCGTCGAGGTCCGCGGTGGTGACGATCCGGCCGTCGTGGCCCAGTCGGGCGAACATCCGGCGGGCCAGACCGCCCACCGGCTCCAGCCGGTCCGCCGCCGGGTCGACCAGGAAGAGTTCGTCGACCGGGAGGGTGTCCCTGAGCCGGGCGAAGCCGTCGACGAGTTCGGGGGTGTAGGTGGAACCGCCGCCCACCACGGTGAGTTTCATACGTCGTCAACCCTTCACTGAGGGGTCAGCGCGAGGTGTCGAAGACCTCGTCGCGGGTGCTCGCGAGCGCGCTCTCCAGCGCGCCGCGCAGTACGGGGTGTCCGGTGACGCCGCCGACGACCAGCCGGGGCCGGGACGCGGCCAGCTCCGCCAGCTCGGCCTGGACCAGGGCGCGCAGCGGCTCCCCGCCGGAGGTGAGGGAGGCGCCGCTGAGGACGACCAGTTCCGGGTCCAGGACGGAGACGAGGGAGGCGAGACCGGTGGCGAGGCGGGTCGCGTACGCGCGCAGGAACCGCTGGTGGCGCTCGTCGTCCGGCTGCCGCGCGGCGCGGGCCAGCAGGGCGGCGGCGACCTCGGCGTGTGGGCCCGTCGGGATGTCCGTGAGACCGGCCTCGCGGGCCAGGCCCGGGATCGCCTGGGAGCCGGCCAGTTCCTGGTAGCCGCCGCTGCCCGCCCTGGTGACCTGGCGCACCAGCGGGGTGCCCGGCACCGGCAGGAAGCCGACCTCGCCGGCGCCGCCGGTCCAGCCGCGGTGCAGCCGGCCGCCGAGGACCAGGGCGGCGCCGAGACCGCCCTCGTTCCACAGCAGCACGAAGTCGTCGTGCCCGCGGGCGGCGCCCAGGCGCTGCTCGGCGACCGCGACGAGGTTGACGTCGTTCTCGTACTCGACCGGCATCGGCAGGGCGGCGGCGAGTTCGTCGAGCAGGGTGGGGGAGTGCCAGCCCGGCAGGTGCGAGGCGTAGCGCAGCCGGCCGGTGTTGGGGTCGAAGGCGCCGGGGGTGCCGACGACCAGCCGGTGGAGGGCGTCCCGGGTGAGCCCGGCCGCCTTCACGGCACCGTCCAGGGCCTCGGTGACCTGCTGGACGACGGGCCGGTCCGGGCGCCGGCCGGGGGTGGCCACCTCGTGGACGCCGACGGTGCGGCCGGTGATGTCGGCGACGGCGGCCCGGACGTACTCGGGGGTGACGTCGAGGCCGGCGGCGTGGGCGGCGGCCGGGTCGAGGGCGTACAGCTGGGCGTTGGGACCGGGGCGGCCCTCGCTGGTGCCGGTGGCCCGGACGAGTCCGGCGGCTTCCAGGCGGGCGAGGAGCTGGGAGGCGGTGGGCTTGGACAGGCCGGTGAGCTTGCCGATCCGGGTGCGCGAGAGGGTGCCGTGCTCCAGGAGGAGGTCGAGGGCGGCCCGGTCGTTCATGGCGCGCAGCACGCGGGGGGTGCCCGGGGTGTCCGAGGTTCCTGCCATCCGAGTCGCCACCTGCCAGTAACTGTTAGGAAGGTTTCCTGTCGGTACGTCGGTGCGAGGAAGTTAGTGGCGCCGCGAACGAGCCGTCAAGACACGACGACGCCCCTGTGGCGGCGACTTCGCCGCCGACAGGGGCGCCAAGCACTGGGAAAAGGGTTCGGGCAGGTCCCCGGAACGGCCTACTTCGACAGCGGCGGAGAGATCGGGGAGGCCGCCGCCGACTGCGGGGAGGTGGAGTTGGCGAACACCGACGGCGCCGCCATGCCCGCCGTCGGATCCGCGTCGGCGTCACCGTCCGCCTGGGCCGGCAGGCCGCCGACGATCCGGATGCCCTCGGCGTCGAAGGCGCGCTTGATCCGCCAGCGCAGCTCCCGCTCGATGGTGAGGGCCTTGCCCGGCATGGTCTTCGCCGTGAGGCGTACGACCATCGAGTCCAGCAGGAGGCTGTCCAGGCCCAGGAGCTCGACCGGGCCCCACAGCATCTCGTTCCAGGGCTCTTCCTTGCTCATGGTGTCGCCGACCTGGGTGAGGACCGCCTTGACATGGTCCAGGTCCTCCGACGGGCGGACGGTGACGTCCACCCCGGCGGTGGCCCAGCCCTGGGAGAGGTTGCCGACCCGCTTGACCTCGCCGTTGCGGACGTACCAGATCTCGCCGTTGTCGCCGCGCAGCTTGGTGACCCGCAGGCCGACCTCGATGACCTCGCCGGACGCGACGCCCGCGTCGATCTGGTCGCCGACGCCGTACTGGTCCTCCAGGATCATGAACACGCCGGACAGGAAGTCCGTGACCAGGTTGCGGGCGCCGAAACCGATCGCCACACCCGCGACACCCGCCGACGCCAGCAGCGGGGCGAGGTTGATCTCGAAGATGGCCAGGATCATCAGCGCGCCGGTGCCGAGGATCAGGAAGCTCGCCACCGAGCGCAGCACCGAGCCGATCGCCTGTGAGCGCTGCCTGCGGCGCTCCACGTTCACCAGCAGGCCGCCGATCGCCGTGCCGTCCACCGCCTGCGCGGTGCGGTTCATCCGGTCTATCAGCTTGGTGATCGCCCGCCGCACCGCCACTCTCAGCACCGCCGCGATCACCACGATCAGCAGCACGCGCAGGCCGATCGCCAGCCACGTGGACCAGTTCTCCTCGACCCAGCCGGCGGCGTTGCTCGCGCTCTGCTGGGCGTCCTGGAGCGTCGGCACCGACGGGGCCGTCTCCGAGGGGGAGGGTGACGGCGACGAGCCGGCGGCCAGTAGGACGGCGGACAAGGACACGGCGGGAACCTCCAGGTGCAGCGGTCTGCCGTCGGGCGGGGTGGCTCAGGTCACGGAAAGGTCACCGGACAGGCAGAACCACCACACTAACGGGGCATTGTGAGTGCACCCGCCCGGTTCGTGAAGGAGAGACGGGACTCACCAGGGCTTGAACCGGTCCCCACCTGGGGGATGAATCAGATGTGGTCGAAAACACTCCCAGCCCGTTACCGGGACATGGTGGCGCGTTCACCAGGCATGAGGGGAGACTGACTGCAGATCGTCCCGGCGCGAGCCACGCGCCGCCGGCGTACAAGGAGGCATCCGTGCCGCATGTCCTGGTCCTCAACGCGTCGTACGAGCCCCTCGGCGTCGTACCGCTCCGCCGCGCGCTCGTCCTCGTCCTCGAGAACAAGGCCGTATGTCTCGAGGAGTCCGGCGCCTATCTGCACAGCGCGACCGTCACAGTCCCCGCACCCAGCGTGGTCCGGCTCAAGCGTTTCGTGCGGGTTCCCTACCGGGGGCCCGTTCCTCTGACCCGCCGGGCGCTGTTCGCCCGCGACGGGGGCCGGTGCATGTACTGCGGTGGCGTCGCAACCAGCGTCGACCACGTCATCCCGCGCAGCCGCGGGGGCAAACACGTCTGGGACAACGTGGTGGCGTCCTGCCGCCGCTGCAACCACGTGAAGGCCGACCGCCACCTCGGCGAGATCGGCTGGCGGCTGCGTCACAAACCCGCTCCGCCCACCGGCCTGGCCTGGCGCATCATCGGGACCGGCCACCGGGACCCGCGCTGGCTGCCGTACCTGCAGCCGTACGGCGCGGACGACGCCTTGGCCCGGATCGACGGCATCTCAGCCTGACGACCCGGGCTTTCGCATGGCGGCGGTCCTGAGCGGGGGACCGGGGAGACCCCCGTCCACCCCGGTCCCCGGCAGGACCGTTACGCGTACCGCAGCTCGCCGGGGTGCACCGACCGGCGCAGCAGCGGCAGCGAGGTCGCCGCGGCCAGCAGGCAGGTGGCGTAGACGGCGACCGGGACCAGCAGGGCCGCCCACGGCACCGACCGGCTGCCGCCGTCGTCGGTGAGCGCGGCGTACCCGGTGCCGATCGCCATCCCGCCGAGGCCGGCGAGCAGCACCGCGGGCGCCAGCGGCAGCGCGGTCTCCAGCAGCAGCGCCCGGCCGAGCACCGCCCGCGGCACCCCGGCGGCGGCCTGCGCGGCCAGTCCGCGGCGGCGCGTGGCGAGCGACTCGGCGGTGCCGACGGCCAGCCCGGAGAGGACGATCAGCAGGGCGACGCCGATGGCGGCGGCGGTCAGGTCGATGCCGCTGGTGTAGAAGTCCCGCGACTCAGCGAGGTGCTTCTGTGAGTTCAGGACCTCCAGCAGGGTCCGCCGGATGCCGACGAACGCGGTGGCCACGACGGTCACCAGCAGCACGGCCGCATGGGTACGGGCCGCCGCCCACGGGTCGTCGCGCAGCCGCTCGGCCGCGATCAGCACCGCCGGACGCTCGGTGCGGGCCGCGAGCAGCCGCCCGGTCAGCCGGGCCGTCGCGCCGACCAGCCACAGCGCCGCCGTCCCCGTCACCAGCAGCAGGGTGAACACCAGCAGCGGCCCGGACAGGACGGCACCGCGGCTGCGGTGGTCCGACATCGAGACGTACGCCAGGCAGGCGGCACCGGTGAACAGCACCACCGCCGCCAGGAACATCAGCCCCGGCCGGGTCTGCGGCCGCACCCGGCGCACCCAGCCCAGCGGCGACGCCACCACGCGGCGCAGCGCCAGCACGCTCACCGCGGCGCCCACCACCGGGACACCGGCCGCCACGGCCGCGATGCCCGCCCAGGCGTAGCCGGACGGCACCTGCCAGTTCGTCAGCAGGACCAGCACCGAGAACACGGTGGCGAGCAGCGAGCCCGCCAGGCACGTCAGGCCCGCCTCGGCGGCCGCGATCCGCCGCACCTGCCGCGGCGTGGCGCCCGCGAGCCGCAGATTGGCCAGCCGCCGGTCCCGGTGCACCGCGCCGATCCGGGCGCACTGCCCGAGGAACCCGAACACCGGCACCAGCAGGAGCAGCAGGGCGATCACGATGCCCCGGCGCTCCCCGGGGTTGGCCGGCAGGCCGCCGGCGAAGCCGATCGGGTGGTGGCCGCGCAGCGCGCCCAGGACCACCGCCACCAGCGCGATCCCGGTCGCGAGCAGCGCGCCGAACGCGGTCAGCGTGATCCGCCACCACTCGCGCCGGTCCGAGCCGGATACCAGCAGCCGGGCCAGTCGCAGATCCGTCCTCACCAGGCCACCTCCCGCACGTCCGCGCCCTCGGCGACCACCGTGCCGTCGCGCAGGGACACCTCGCGGTCGGCGTACGCCGCGACCCGCGCGTCGTGCGTGATCACCAGGACGGAGGTGCCGGCCTCACGGGCGGCGTGCACCAGCGCGGTCATCACCTGCTCCCCGGCGAGCGAGTCCAGCGCCCCGGTCGGCTCGTCGGCGAAGACCACCTTCGGGCCGGTGACCAGGGCCCGCGCCAGCGCGACCCGCTGCGCCTGGCCGCCGCTCAGCTCGCCGGGCCGCAGCTCGCCCTGCCCGCGCACCCCGAACCGCTCCAGCCACTCCCCGGCCGCCGTGTGCGCCTGCCCGCGGCCCTGCCCGGCCAGCAGCAGCGGCAGCGCCACGTTGTCCAGCGCGGTCAGTTCCGGTATCAGCTGCCCGAACTGGAACACCACGCCGAACTCGGTGCGCCGCAGCTCGCTCAGCCGGGCCTCCGGCAGCCGGTCGACGCGTTCGCCGCCGTAGGCGACCGCGCCCCCGTCGGGCCGGACGATGCCGGCCATGCAGTGCAGCAGGGTGGACTTGCCGCTGCCGCTGGGGCCGGTCACGGCGAGGATCTCGCCGGCCGCCAGTTCGACGGAGGCGCCGCGCAGGGCCTCCGTCCTGCCGTGCGCCTTGACCAGGCCGCGGGCCGCGAGCAGCGGTGCGGTGCTGTGGTCGGCCGTCATGTGGGGTCTACCTCCGCGGTCAGGGTCGTCAGCCGGGCCGCGGTGGTGGTCATCCAGCGCAGGTCGGCGTCGAGGTGGGTGAGGGCGTAGTCGGCGGACAGGACCGTCGACAGATCGGCGCCCGGGGCGGTCTTCACCGCCGTGAGCTCGCGCATCCGCGCCATGTGCGCGGCGCGCTGGTCGCGCAGATACCGCTCGGGGTCGCCGTCGGCGAGGATCGCGACGACGACCTTGGCGAAGATCTCGTTGGCGACGAACGGCGCGGGCGGGGTGACTTCCCCCGCCCAGCGGGCGAGTTCGCCGGTGCCCTCCTCGGTGGAGCGGTACAGGGTGCGCTCGGGGCCGCCGTCGGCGTCGGTGCCGTCGACTTCGGCCAGTCCGTCGCGGACCAGTCGTTGCAGGGTCGTGTACACCTGCCCGTAGGCCAGCGGACGGGCCTGCGGGAAGCGTTCGTCGTGCCGTCGCTTGAGGTCGTAGCCATGGCTGGGACCGGCGGCGAGCAGCCCGAGCAGGATGTGGCGGGTGCTCATGCCGATCATTATGTACTCAGTATATGTACTGAGTGAATAGCGGCCCGCGAAAAAACTTCCGGACGACAGACTTCGGGCGAGGGACCTCGGACGAGAGACTTGCGACGAGCCGCCGCCCCCGGGGGTCAGTCCCGGACCGCGTACGCCTCCACCGACCACAGCGAATAGCCGTACTGCGTGGCCCGCTTGTCGCCCTGCACCCGCACGTACCGCACGTCCCGCTCGTCCATGCGCAGCTCCTCGCGGCCCCCGCGGCCGTCCCGCACGGTCGCCGCCGTGCGCCAGCGGCGGCCGTCCGCGGAGACCTGGATCCGGTACGCCGACGGATACGCGTCCTGCCAGTGCAGCACCACCCGGCCCAGCCGGACCGGGGCGGCCAGCTCCACCTGCCACCAGGCGCCGTCCGCCACCGGCGACGACCAGCGGGTCTCCGGGTCGCCGTCGTTCGCCGCGGCCGCCGGGAAGTCGGGCGTCTCGTCACCCGAGGACCGCGCGGTGCCGGCACGCGCCAGATCCGGGCCGCCGGTGGGCGGCACCGCGCGGACGGTGACCGTACGGCTCACCCCGCCGAACGCCAGCCTGACGTCGTACGACCGGGCGGGCGTCCCGCGCGGCACGCGCACCTCGACCGGCACCTCGACCGCCGTCCCGCGCGGCAGGGCCAGCACGCCCTCCGGCACCCGCACGTCGACGCCCTTCGGCGCCTCGGCGGTGAGCCGCCCGCGCACCTCCTGCGGCCGCAGGGACGCCAACCGCACCTCGATCCGCCGTGTCCCGCCGATGTCCGCGTCCACCTCGTCGCGCGCCACGCCCAGGGACGCGGCGGGCGAGTCGGCGTACCAGGGCACCAGATGCCGTACGCGCGACGGCGCGGGGCCGGTGACGCGCAGGGCGTCGGCGCGCAGCCGGGCCTGGAGCTCCGTCGCGCCGGACGCGTCCAGGCCGCCGAGCGGGCGCCAGCCCTCGCCCGGCACGCGGGCCTCCACGGTCCCGCCGGTCCCCGGCTCGGTCAGTACCGTCACCGCGCTCAGCGTGCGGGCGCGCGCGAAGCGCACCGTGCGGCCGTCGGCGGGCTCGCCGGGCCGCGCGTCGGGCTCGCCGTCCAGACCCGCCCACGTCTCGTACGACCGCTGCGCCCGCGCCAGGAACGGGTCCAGCACCCCCTCGCCGACCGTCACCCGGGACTCCGCGAGCCGCTTCCGCAGCTCGCCGAGGGCGCGGTACGCCGTCCAGGCCGCCGCCGGGTCGCCCGCGCGCTGGGCGCGCAGCATGTCGAGCGCCAGCACGCCCCCGTCGCCGTACCGGGACAACTGCTCGGACCAGGGCGCCACCTCGTCGGCCAGCGCGGTCGGCGCGAGCCGGTCCGGGGTCTCGCGCATCACCGTGAACGCGTCGCGCAGCCGGCGCTCGGCGCCCTCGTCGCCGCCCGCGCGCGTGCGCCAGAACTCCGCCATCAGCGGCCGCAGATACGCCGACTCCGTCCCGCCCAGCACCGACGACGCGTCGTTCCCGGCGAGCGCCGCCAGCGCCGCCTCCCGGCCGTCGTCGCCGCCCGCCAGGTCGTCGATCGCGGCCCGCCAGGACTCCTGGGGCCGGTAGGCGCGCGGGTTCCAGGCGTAGTCGGCGGCCGTGAACAGCGGGATGCGGGAGGCCGTGGCCTGTTCCATCGCGTTGGCGAGCAGCGCCGCCGAGCCGGTCGCGACGGCCGGTTCCCGGCCCGTGTACGGGCCGAGGAAGACCCGGCCGGGCGCGTAGTCGTTGACCGGGTAGTTGTCCATGGTGGCCAGCGGATGCCGGAACACCTCCCGCGCGGTGGCCAGTTCCCGCCCGGTGATGGTCCGGGGCACCACCCCGACGCCGGTCCACGCCACCGTCACGTCCGCGTCCAGCGCGCCCGCCAGCGCCTTCCGGTAGTCGGTCGTGCCGTCCTGGTAGTACTCGGTCGGCATCAACGTCAGTGCGGCCGCGCCGGGGTGACGTTCCGCCAGGTGCCGGGCCACGGCGTTCGTCACGCGCGCCTGGGCCCGCGCCGCCGCCTCCGGGCCCGACCCGAACCGCTCCTCGTCCGCCTCGCAGTGCCACTCGCTGTAGCTGACGTCCTGGAACTGGAGCTGGAACGCCCGGAACCCCAGCGCCCACATCGCGTCCAGCTTCCGGTTCAGCGCCCGCACGTCCGCGTCCGACGCGAAGCACATCGCCTGGCCCGGCGCCACCGCCCAGCCGAGCGTCACATGGTTGCGGCGCGCCCGCTCCGCCAGCTCCCGGAACTCGGCGCGCTGCCCGGCCGGGTAGGGCTCCTGCCAGCGGGCCTGCCGGTACAGGTCGTCGCCGGGGGCGTACAGGTAACGGTTCTGCTTGGTGCGGCCCATGAAGTCCAGCTGGGCGAGCCGCTCCTGATGCGTCCACGGGGTGCCGTAGAAGCCCTCCGTGATGCCGCGCACGGCGGTGCCGGGCCAGTCGCGGACGTCGGCGCCCGCGATCGTGCCGTCGGGGCGCACCAGCTGACGCAGCGTCTGCACCGCGTGGAACAGGCCGTCCTCGCCCGCGCCGGAGAGGGTGACGCCCGAGGGGCCGGCGGAGAGGCGGTAGCCGCCGGAGGGCAGCGCCTGCCGGTCACCGGCGCGCGCCCGCTCCGTGCCCACCCGCACCACCAAAACGCCCGGGGGCAGCGGGTCGCCCGCCGAGAGCGCCGCGATCCGGCGCGCCCCCGCCGCCCGCAGCACCGCGCGCAGCTCCTCCAGGTCGGACGGGCCGGCTGTGCCGTCGGTGACCAGCGCGACCTCGTCGGTGACGGTGGCGGGCGTGCCGGTGGCGCGCAGCGACTGGGGGCGGGGCCAGACGGAGAGCTCGGGGGACGCCGACTCCGGCGTCTGCGCGGCCGTGCCGGGCGCGGGCGGGGCCGCCACGGCGGCCGGGGCGCCGCCCAGGGCTCCGGCGACGACGGCGAACGCGAGCGCGGCCGCGCCCTTTCCACGCCGCAGCTGCACGGGCCCCTCCTCGTTCTCGCACGGCTCCGTCACGGGTGACCGAGCCCACCATCCGGGGGTGAGGGTGTCAACGGGGGTGGCCGTAATGCGCGGATTGCCGGAATCTGGAGAGGGCGGGTGGGCGTGGAATGTGGCGAGAAGTGCGTTGTTCGTCATTCGGGCGTCTGCCGACGCGTTCACTGGGTAGGGCTGCGGTAGGCCCCGTCGTGATCCGGCAGGGCCCGACCTTCCCGGCGCCGTACTCGGCGGCGGGACCGCGACCGACAAGGAGGCCACCGTGGCCGCACCGGCACACCTTCTCATCACCGCCCTGTCCAAACCCACGGCGGAAATCTCCGCCCACCTGCCGGAACAACCGGGCCCCGAGCCCCACCTGTGCTCCTTCAGCGCCGAGGGCGCCTGCGCCCAGGCCCCCCTCACCAGCGAACCCCCGCTCCCCGACGCCGAACCCCTCACCAGCGAGCCGCCGCTCGCCACTCCGGACGCCGACTCCATGAGGCCGTAGATGACCGCGCCCCGCCCGGCACCCCCTCTCGAGGACGAGCTTCCCGGCGAGGAGCTGACCCGGCTCGCCGGGCTGCACGGCGTGGCCACCTCCTACCGGCCGTCCCCCGACCGCACGGTCACCGCCTCGGCCGCCGCCGTCGTCCGCGCCCTGCGCGCGCTCGACGTCGACGCCGGCACCCCCGAGGCCGTACGCGCCGCGCTCACCGCGTGCCTGCGGGAACGGGACGAGCGGCTGCTGCCGCCCACACTGGTCCGCTGGGCCGGCGGCGCGCCGCCGGAGGCCGTCGCCGCACTGCCCGCCGGCACCCGGCTGCGGATCGAGACCGAGCAGGGCGAGACCCACACCACCACCGACCAGCTGCCGCCCGGCGTCCACCGTCTCACCGCCACCGCGCCCGACGGCCGCACCGCCGACGCCCACCTGGTGGTCGCCCCGGCCCGGCTGCCCAGCCCGCCCGGCCGCGCCTACGGCCTGCTCGTCCAGCTGTACTCGCTGCTCTCCCGGCGCTCCTGGGGCATGGGCGACCTCGGCGACCTGGGTGAGCTGGCCGGCTGGGCGGGCCGCACCCTCGGCGCCGGGTTCGTCCAGGTCAACCCGCTGCACGCGGCCGTGCCCGGCGCCCCCACCGACCCCTCCCCGTACCGCCCCTCCTCCCGGCGCTTCCCCGACCCAGCGCACCTGCGGATCGAGGACGTCCCCGAGTACGCGTACGCCGTCGGCGGCCCGGACGGCGAGCGGCTGAGGGCGCTGCTGGAGCGGGCCGGCAAGCTGCGGGACGCGGTGCTGGACAAGGGCGCGCTGATCGACCGGGACGCCGTCTGGGAGCTCAAGCGGGAGGCGCTGGAACTGCTGTGCCGGGTCCCGCTCGGCCCCGGACGGCAGGCCGCCTACAACGACTTCCTCGCCGCCCAGGGCCAGGCCCTGGAGGACCACGCCACCTGGAACGCCCTCGCCGAGGTCCACGGCTCCGACTGGCACCGGTGGCCCGCCGGGCTGCGCGACCCCCGCTCCCCGGAGACCGCCCGGGCCCGCGCCGGCCTCATGGACCGCGTGGACCTTCACTGCCGCCTCGCCTGGCTCACCGACAGCCAGCTGCGCGCCGCCCAGCGCACCGCGCGCGAGGCGGGCATGCCCGTCGGCGTCGTCCACGACCTGGCGGTCGGTGTGCACCCCGGCGGCGCCGACGCCTGGGCCCAGCAGGAGTACTTCGCCGCCGGCATGTCCGTCGGCGCCCCACCCGACGCGTTCAACGCCCGCGGCCAGGACTGGGGTCTGCCGCCCTGGCGCCCCGACCGCCTCGCCGCGACCGGCTACGCCCCCTACCGCTCCCTGCTGCGCGCCCTGTTCCGCTACGCGGGCGCGCTGCGCATCGACCACGTCATGGGCCTGTTCCGCCTGTGGTGGGTGCCCCAGGGGCAGCCGCCCACCGAGGGCACCTACGTCCGCTACGACGCCGAGGCCATGCTCGCCGTCCTGGTGCTGGAGGCCTCGCGGGCGGGCGCCGTGGTGATCGGCGAGGACCTGGGCACCGTGGAGCCCGGCGTCCGCGAACGGCTGCGCGAGCGCGGTGTGCTCGGCACGTCCGTCCTCTGGTTCGAACGTGACTGGGACGGCGACGGCAGCCCCCTGCCCCCCGAGGCCTGGCGCGCCGACTGCCTCGCCACCGCCACCACTCACGACCTGCCGCCCACCGCGGCCCGGCTCACCGGCGAACACGTCGACCTGCGCGACCGGCTCGGCCTGCTCGCCCGCCCGCTCGCCGACGAGCGCGCGGAGGCGGCGGCGGACACCGCGGAGTGGCTGGCGTTCCTGTCCCGGCTCGGCCTGCTGCCCGGCACCGGCGGCGGTTCGGACGGGGCGTCGGAGGAGGCCGAGGTGCAGGCCGTCCACCGTTTCCTGCTGCGCACCCCGGCCCGCATGGTCGGCGTCTGGCTTCCCGACGGCGTCGGCGACCGCCGCCCGCAGAACCTGCCCGGCACCTGGGACCAGTACCCGAACTGGCGGCTGCCCGTCGCGGACGCGCGGGGCCGGCCGATGCCGCTGGAGGAGCTGACGGGCTCGGCCCGGCTGCGGGCCCTGGTCGAGGTGCTGCGGGCCGAGGCGGGGCGATGACGCACCGGGGCCGCGCCTCGTACGGCACCCCGGGCGCGCGGCCCCGACCGGCGTTCGCTACTTTTGGGACCGTGGACAAGAAGAACGCCCTGCGCGCCGGCGCCCTGGCCGCCGGTACGACGCTGATGATGCTGCTCATGTCGTCTCCCGCGAGCGCGCTGAAGCGCGACGACGGCGACGACCCCGGCTCGGGCCTCAGCGTCATCGAGACGCTGGGTCTGTACGTCATCGCCCCGATCGTGCTGTTCGCGGTCATCGCGGGTCTGGTGATGGTCCTGGACAAGTCCCAGGAGAAGCACCGGGTGACCACCAGGAACATCAAGACGAAGGCCACGGCCTCCGAGGCCTGACCGACACCCACACGTTCCGCCGAGGGCGCCGGCCTCGCCGCACGTACGCGCGTCAGCCGTACGACGGTGAGGCCGGCGCCCTCGGCGTGTTCTTTTCCGGTGCCGAAGCCCGTCCTAGCCGGTGTCAGGGGCTCGGCGCGGTGAGGTAGCGCTGGAGCGTCGGCGCCAGCCAGGCCACGATCTCCTCGCGGGGCAGCGCCACGGCCGGCGGGACGCGCAGCACGTACCGGGTGAGCGCGAGCCCGAGCAGCTGCGACGCGACGAGCACGGCCCGCGCGGGCACCTGCTCGGGGTCCGGGCAGACCTGGCGGGTGACCGGCAGCACCTGGTCACGCAGGATGCCCTGCATCCGCTCGGCCCCGGCCTGGCCGGTGACACCGACCCGCAGCAGGGCGGTCATCACCTCGTTCTCCTCCCACACGCCGAGGAAGTGCGTCACCAGGGCCCGGCCCACGGTGGGACGCGGCAGGGCGGAGAGGTCGGGCAGTTGCAGGTCGACGGCGACGGCCGCCGCGAACAGTCCCTCCTTGTTGCCGTAGTAGCGCATGACCATCGACGGGTCGATGCCCGCGTCCCTGGCGATGGCCCGGATGGTGGCGCGGTCGTATCCGTCGGCGGCGAAGCGTTCGCGGGCCGCGTCGAGGATGGCGACGCGGGTGGCGTCGGAGCGGCGGGCTCTGCGGGTGTCGGGGTCGGTGTCGCTCATGCGGACGAGGGTAAGTCAACGAGTGTTGGCCAACAAGTGTTGACTTGACGGCCGGGCCGCTCTACGTTGTTGCCAACAGGTGTTGACCAACGACTGTTGGCAAACAGGCGTTGACATCCAGGAGGCCACCATGAACGGCACCACTGGCACCGACGGCACCACCCCCGACACAGTGATCGTCGTCGGCGCCGGCCCCACCGGCATGCTCCTCGCCGGTGACCTCGCCACCGCCGGCGTCCCCGTCACCCTCCTCGAAAAGCGCCCCCAGAAGATCAGCAACCTCTCCCGCGCGTTCGCCGTGCACGCCCGCACCCTCGAACAGCTCGACGCCCGCGGCCTCGCCGACGAACTGGAGGCCGTCGGCCGCCCCCTCGACCGCCTCGGCCTCTTCGGCAGCCTCACCATCGACCTGGGCACCCTGCCCTCCCGCTTCCGGCACGTCCTCATCACCCCGCAGTACGAGGTGGAGAAGATCCTTAAGCGGCGGGCGGTGGAAGCGGGCGTGGACTTCCGGTACGAGACGGAGGTGACCGGCCTGAGCCAGGACGCGGACGGCGTCACGGTCGAGGTCGTCGAGGCGGACGGCACGCCCGCGTCACTGCGCGCCGCGTACGCCGTCGGCGCCGACGGCATGCGCAGCGCCGTACGCACCGCCGTCGGGATCCCCTTCCCGGGCCACTCGGTGATCCGCTCGGTCGTCCTCGCGGACGTCCTGCTCGCCGAGCAGCCGGAAGGCCTGCTCACCGTCAACGCCGTCGGTGACGCCTTCGCCTTCATCGCGCCCTTCGGGGACGGCTACCACCGCGTCATCGGCTGGCACCGCGGCCGGAACGTCCCCGACGACACGCCCCTCGACCTGGCGGAGATCAAGGAGATCACCCGCCTCGCGCTGGGCCGCGACTACGGCATGCACGACGCCCGCTGGATGTCCCGCTTCCACAGCGACGAACGCCAGGCGCCCACCTATCGCATGGGCCGCGTCTTCCTCGCCGGGGACGCCGCGCACGTCCACAGCCCCGCCGGCGGCCAGGGCATGAACACCGGCATGCAGGACGCGGCCAACCTCGGCTGGAAGCTGGCCCAGGTGCTGCACGGCCACGCGGGCCCGGAACTCCTCGACACCTACCAGTCCGAACGCCACCCCGTCGGCAAGGCGGTCCTGCGCAGCAGCGGCGGCATCGTCCGCCTCGCCATGGCCAAGCGCCCCTGGACCCTCGCCCTCCGCGCGGCCCTGACGAGCTTCCTCGACCACGCGGCCCCGGCCCGCCGCAGGGCCGTCGGCCAGATCACCGGCATCGGCTACCGCTACCCGGCACCCCGCGGCACGCACCCGCTGACGGGCACCCGCGTCCCGGACGTCGCCCTCGCCGGTGGCGGCCGCCTCTACGAGGCCCTGCGCGGCGGCCGGTTCGTCCTGATCGCGCCGGACGGGCACGAGGCGGGCGACGGCCGCGAGGACCGCCTCACGACCGCCCGCTGGGCGACCGACCGCCGTACGACCCTCCTCGTCCGCCCCGACGGCTATGCGGCCTGGGTGTCGGAGTCGGCCACTCCGGTGGACGTGGAGGACGCCCTGGCCACACATGTGGGCGGCAGGGCCTAGCCGAGCTGCCGGGCGAAGCGGCGGACGGCGTCGGTGAAGGCGTCCGGATCGTCGAAGTTCGAGAGATGTCCCGCTCGGGGGATCAGCTCGACGCGAGCGTCGGGATGCGCGCGGGCGAAGTCCGCCTCGCCGGTTCGGAAGACGGTGTCCTTCTCGCCGTTCAGGATCAGTACCGGAGCCTTCAGGCAGCGCATCGCGTCGGCGTCGAAGCGTCCCAGTACCTCGCCCCAGGCGGCGGGCAGGGTGTGGAAGGCGTAACCGGCACGGATGGTCGCCTCGACCACCTCCGGCGGGTAGAGCCGCCGCAGCAACCGGTCGTTCCACCGGGCCAGTCGATGCTCCGGTATGCGGGGCACCAGCCCGGCGGCCCACCGGTACGGCACGGCCCACGGACCGCGGGTGGAGGCGCTGGCTCCCGCGAGGACCAGCCCGCGCACGAGCTCCGGACGCCGCCGCGCGAACTCCAGCGAGGCGTATCCGCCGAGCGAGTGCCCGACGACCAGTGCCGGCCGGTGGCCGAGCGAGTCCACCGCGGACGCGATGACCTCGGTCGCGCTGTCCAGGCTCCAGGGCTGGGCCGAGCGCTTCCCGTGCCCGGGCAGGTCGACGGCGACGACCGGGAACTCGTCCCGGAGCGCGGCGAGCTGCGTGCTCCACTGCCCCGCGCTGAAACGCGTCCCGTGGACGAAGGCGATCGGTACTGGTACCGCGCCTGGTGCCGCCATCAATCCCCCCCCGGTGCCGACCAGCCGACTCTACGCGGGTGCGGGCGGCTACGCGGTCGTCGCCAGCAGCCGGCGCAGCAGGTCCGCGAGGTGGTCGGCCTGTTCGTCGGTGAGGGAGGACAAGGCCTCCGTCTGGGTTTCGACGCCCGCGCCGACCGCCTGTTCGATGACGGACAGGCCCTCGTCGGTGAGGGTGACCTGGAGGCCGCGGCGGTCGTGGGGGTCGGGGGAGCGGCGGAGCAGGCCCGCGCGTTCGAGTTTGTCGAGGCGGCCGGTCATGCCGCCGGTGGTGAGCATGAGGGTGGCGGAGAGCTCGCGCGGGGAGAGGGTGTACGGCTCGCCGGAGCGGCGCAGCGTCGCCAGGACGTCGAACTCGCCCCGGGAGATGCCGAAGCGCGCGTACGCCTTCTCCGTGCGGTCGGCCATCGCGCGGGAGAGCCGGTAGACGCGGCCGAAGACCTCCATCGCGCGGGTGTCGAGGTCGGGGCGTACGGCGGCCCACTGCTCGATGATCGCGTCCACCGCGTCGGGGGCGGGCTCGCTCGGCTTGCTCCGGGGGCTCTGCGTCATGGGAGGAGTATCCGCTCTCGGACACTCGGTCGCAAGAAAGTAGCTTGACGGAAACTAGCTTAGCGGTAAGCTACTTGCCATCAAGCTGACGTCGAGTTGATCTCCCGCGCAGCCCCCCCTCCGCTGAAGGGACCCGGTCATGAAGCGGTCCGCGACCGTTCTGCTCACCGCCCTCGCCCCCGTCTCCTGGGGCACCACCTACGCCGTCACCACCGAGTTCCTGCCGCCGGACCGCCCCCTCTTCACCGGTCTGATGCGGGCCCTGCCCGCAGGTCTGCTGCTGCTCGCCCTCGCCCGGGTGCTGCCGCGCGGCATCTGGTGGCTGAAGGCGGCGGTGCTCGGCGCGCTGAACATCGGCGCCTTCTTCCCGCTGCTGTTCCTCTCGGCGTACCGGCTGCCGGGCGGCATGGCCGCGGTCGTCGGCTCGGTCGGGCCGCTGTTCGTCGTCGGGCTGTCCGCTCTGCTGCTGGGGCAGCGGCCCACCGCGCGGTCCGTGCTCGCCGGGGTCGCGGCGGCGTTCGGTGTCAGTCTCGTCGTGCTGAAGGCGGCCGGCGCCCTGGACACGCTCGGTGTCCTCGCCGCCCTCGGCTCCACCGCCTCCATGTCCGCCGGGACCGTCCTGACCAAGCGCTGGGGCCGGCCGGACGGAGTCGGTCCGCTCGCCCTCACCGGCTGGCAGCTCACCGCCGGCGGGCTGATCATCGCCCCCGTCGCCTTCCTCGTCGAAGGCGCGCCGCCCGCCCTGGACGGCCCGGCCGCCGGCGGCTACCTCTACCTCGCGCTCGCCAACACCGCCGTCTCCTACTGGCTCTGGTTCCGTGGCATCGGACGGCTCAGCGCCACCCAGGTCACCTTCCTCGGTCCGCTCTCCCCGCTCACCGCGGCCGTCGTCGGCTGGGCCGCTCTCGGGCAGGCGCTGACGCCGGTGCAGCTGGCGGGCATGGCGCTGGCGTTCGGGGCGACGGTGGCCGGGCAGCTCTCGCCGCGCACGCCGGCGAAGCCCGCCCCTGTCGTCGCGTCATCGTTCAGTTCCGCTGAAAAGAACCATCGGGAAGTTTCGATGGACGTGACAGGTCCCGCGCTGCGACGGTAGATCCACCGCGATCTCACCGAACAGCCGGCGAAAGGACCTCCGTGGCCGCCGTCCTGCACAGGACCACCCGCTCCACCACCACCCCGGGAACGGCCGCCCCCGTTCTCGGGATCGCCCTCGCCGCCCTCGCCACGGTCGTCTGGTCCGGCTCCTTCGTCACCTCACGTGCCCTGCACGACAGCGTCCCGCCCGTGCAGCAGGCGTTCTGGCGCTGGCTCGTGGCCCTCGCCGCGGTCGCCCCGTTCGGAGCCCGGCAGGCCTGGCGGCAGCGCGCGGTCATCAGGCGGCACCTCGGGTTCGTCGTCCTCGCGTCCCTGCTCGGCGTCACCGTCTACAACACGCTCGTCAACCAGGCCGCACTGACCACGTCCGCCGCCAACATGGGCATGATCATGGCCGCGTCGCCGGTGCTGATGGCGGTGTTCGAGCGGGTGGGCGGCGTCCGGCTCGGCGGCCGCCGGGTCGCCGGGCTGCTCATCGCCTGCGCCGGCGTCCTGCTGCTGATCGGCCGGGGCGGCGCCCACTTCGCCGCCGGCGACCTGTGGATGATCGCCGCCGCCTGCTGCTTCGGCTCGTACAGCGCCCTGCTCCGCAGCAAGCCCGCCGAACTGGGCGGTGCGGCCTTCCTGTTCACCACCTTCCTCATCGGCGCCGCCCTGCTGCTGCCCGCCCAGGGCGTCAGCCTCGCCGTGCAGGGCGGCTTCACGCCGACCGCCGGTACGGTCCTGCCGCTGCTGTACGTCGGGATCGCCTCCTCGGCGGTCGCGTTCTTCGCCTGGAACCGGGCGATCGCCCTCGTCGGCCCGAGCCGCGCCGGGGTCGTCTACTACCTCCAGCCGGTCTGCGTGGCCCTCCTGTCCTGGGCGCTGCTGGGGGAGGCGACCGGCTGGCCGCAGTTCCTGTGCATGGGCCTGATCCTCGGCGGGGTCGTCCTGGGCGCGCGCCGCTGAGGCGGGGCCGCTCACGTAGGTTGGCCGCCATGGCCGCCGAGTGGGACATCCGCAAGCTCCGGATCCTGCGCACCCTGCGCGAACGCGAGACCGTCACCGCGACGGCCGAGGCGTTGCGGATGACCCCGTCAGCCGTCTCCCAGCAGCTGACGAACCTCTCCCGCCAGCTCGGCGTACCCCTGCTCCAGGCACAGGGGCGGCGGGTACGGCTCACCGACGCCGCCCGGCTCGTGCTCCGGCACGCGGAAGCGGTCTTCGAACAACTGGAGCGCGCGGACGCCGAGTTGGCCGCCTACGCGCAGGGTGAGGTCGGCGAGGTCCGCGTCGGCGCCTTCTCCACGGCGGTGCCCGCACTGGTCGTACCGGCCGTACGGGCCCTGCGGGGGACGCACCCGGGCGTGACCGTACGCGTCCGGGAGGCCGAGGCGGGGGAGGCGTACGACCTCCTCGCCGCCGGAGACGTCGACCTCGCCCTCTCCCTCGCCGCCCAGGCCCCCACGGCGGCGGACCCCCGCTTCACCGTGCTGCCCTTGCTCGCCGACCCCCTGGACCTCGCCCTGCCGGACGGCCACCCGCTGGCCGCCGCACCGCGCCTGCGCCTCGCCGACCTCGCCGCCGAACCGTGGATCTTCGGCGGCAGCGGCCCCTGGTCGGACATCACCCGCGGCGCCTGCGAGGCGGCCGGGTTCAGCCCCGTCCAGGGGCACTCCGCGGCCGGCTGGACGGCGATCCTGGCGATGGTGGAGGCGGGGATGGGTGTCGCCCTGGTGCCGCGGATGGTGGGGGCGCGGCGCGCCGGGGTGGTGATGCGCGAACTCGCCGAGGACCGCCCGCACCGGCATGTGGTGGCGGCCGTACGCAAGGGCGCGGAGGAGGCACCGGCGGTGGGGAGGGTGCTGGAGGTGCTGCGGGAGGTGGCGCACACTTCGCCGCGGTCACCTGTTCGAACCTGGAGTTAGGATCACTTCCCTCAGGGGACGGGACGAAGATCACGGGGGCCGCGATGCCGCGTCGGATTGTGCGCAGAACTGCCGGTGTCATGAGTGCGCTGCTGCTCACGGCGGCGGTCGCCGGATGTTCCTCGAAGGAGGAGCTGCCCGACATGACCGGCTCGCAGCTCCAGAGGGCGCAGGACCGGGCGCAGAGCGCCGGGTTCACCAACCTCACCTCCGAGGACGCCACCGGTCAGGGCCGCGCCCAGGTCTGGGACCGCAACTGGCGCGTCTGCTCGCAGGATCCGGAGCCCGGCGAGGCGGAACCCGACACCCTCGTCGTCTTCCTGGTGGTCAAGGAGGGCGAGTCCTGTCCCGCCTCCACCGAGGGCTATCTGGCCATGCCGGGCGACGAGATGCCCGCATACGCCGGCCGCAACCTCATGGACGCGATCAACCAGATGGCGGCCCTCACCGGCGACGTCACCGCGGTCGACGCCACCGGCAAGGGCCGCGGCACGGACAACGAGAACGACTGGCGGGTGTGCGCCACGACCCCCGCCGCCGGGGAGACCATCGAGGACAGCGTGCTGTTCGAGGCCGTCCCCAACGGGGAGAAGTGTCCTGGCTAGCGATGGCGGACGTCGGTCGTGACGCGCCCGGTCAGGCGGCCTCTTCCACCACCCGTATCCCGAACCCGTACGACCCCAGCGCCTCCGCGATCCCGATGAACAGCAGGCTGTAGTGCTCCTGGCCGCGGGCCGTGGCGATGCCGCCGAGGTCGAGCAGCGAGTCCTCGGACCAGCCCAGGTCGCCCAGCAGTCCGGCGACCGTCCTCTTGGCCTCCGCGTCCTCGCCGGACAGGAACAGCGTGGAGGGGCCCTGGACCGAGTCGGGCGCGATCATCAGCTTCCGGTCGATCGTGCAGAGCGTCTTGACGACCCGGGTCCGCGGGAAAGTCCGCTGGATCTCCTCGCCCAGGCTCTCCCCGAGGTGGGACAGCGAGCCGTCCTCGGTGAAGCCGACGGCCACGTCCAGCAGCACCTTCCCGGCCAGCGCGTCCGCGCCCACGGAGGTCAGCAGCTCCACGGACGCCGTGCCCGGCGTCGCGTTGACCACGACCGGCGCGTCCGTGACGGCCGAGGCGAGGCCGGCAACCGGTAATCCCTTCAGCTCGGCCCGCAGCCGGGCCTTCTCCGGCTGCCGAGAACCGATGACGACTTCATGACCGGCCCGCAGCCAGCCCTGGGCAAGTGCACGGCCCACGACGCCCGTTCCGAGAATGGCGATCTTCATGCCCCGACGGTACGGCGGCGGGCTGTAGGCCCGCGTCCCTCCATGGAGGGGTTCGCCGTACCCCGTGAGTCCTAGGTCGTGTCCGCAAAGTCCCGCCTGGCTCGCGGCGTCTGGCACGCACTCCCCCAAGCTCTTCGAGCAGGGGGGACCCCAGCCGCGTTGCCGGGCCGCCCGCGTACGCCCAGTACGCGGGCGGCCCTCCGCCTTGCGATCGCACGCACCAGACGCCGCGAGCCCTGCCCTCCGGGCAGACGGCGCTACTTTGCGGACACGCCCTAGGGGGTGTCTCGTCGATCAGGCCGGATCAGGGAGCGGTGCCAGGCGCCGCGGGCCCGGCTCGCCGTCGGCGGCCCCTTCAACACGCCCGACCGCGCCACGTCCTTCGGCGGTGACCACCGCGGCTACACCGACTACCCCGCCCTCGGCTGACGTGGCGGGTGTTTGTTCGGACAGGTGAGTAGCGGAAGGGGCGCCCGGTGCTGCACCGGGCGCCCCCATCGGCGCAACAGGACCCGCGGGCGCCTACTCGGCTGCCGCCGCGTCCGCCGTCTGGGCCCGCAGGGCGCGCTCCACGCCCGCGCGGGACTCCGAGACCAGGCGGCGCAGGGCCGCGTTCGGCTCGGCGGCGGCGAGCCAGGCGTCCGTCTTGTCCAGGGTGTCCTGGGAGACCTGGACCGACGGGTACAGGCCGACGGCGATCTGCTGGGCCATCTCGTGGGAGCGGGACTCCCAGACGCCCTTGACCGCCTCGAAGAACCGGTCGGTGTACGGAGCCAGCAGCTCACGCTGGTCGGTCTGGACGAAGCCGGCGATGACCGCCTCCTGGACGGCGTTCGGCAGCTTGTCGGACTCGACGACCGACGCCCACGCCTCCGCCTTCGCCTCGGGCGTCGGCCGGGCCGCGCGGGCGGTCGCCGCGTGGCGCTCGCCCGCGGCCGTCTTGTCCCGCTCGTACTCGGCGGCGATCTCCGCCTCGTCGAAGCGGCCCACCGCGGCCAGCCGCTCGACGAACGCCCAGCGCAGCTCGGTGTCCACGACCAGGCCCTCGATCGTCTGCGAGCCGTCGAGCAGCGCCTCCAGCAGGTCCAGCTGCTCCGGCGTGCGGGCGGTCGCGGCGAACGCGCGCGCCCACGCCAGCTGGTGGTCGCCGCCCGCCTCGGCGGCCCGCAGGTGCGCCAGCGTGGCGTCGGTCCAGCGGGTGAGCAGGGCCTCGCGGGCGGCCGGGTCGGCGTACAGGTCCACGGCGAGCTTCACCTGGCGGTGCAGCGACTGCACCACGCCGATGTCGGACTCCTTGCCGATGCCCGACAGGACCAGCGACAGGTAGTCGCGGGCGGCGAGTTCGGCGTCCCGGGTCATGTCCCACGCCGACGCCCAGCACAGGGCCCGCGGCAGGGAGGCCTCGAAGTCGCCGAGGTGCTCGGTGACGAAGGCCAGCGACCGCTCGTCCAGGCGGACCTTGGCGTACGACAGGTCGTCGTCGTTGAGCAGCACCACGGCCGGACGGCGCTTGCCGGTCAGCTGTGGCACGGCGGTCAGCTCGCCGTCGACGTCCAGCTCGATCCGCTCGACGCGCACCAGCTTGCCGGACGCCTCGTCGAGGTCGTACAGGCCGACCGCGATGCGGTGCGGGCGCAGGGTCGGCTCGCCCTTGGCGCCCGCCGGGAGCGCCGGGGCCTCCTGGCGGATGCCGAACGAGGTGATGACACCGACCCCGTCCTTGTCGTCTGTCTCGATCTCCGGGCGCAGGATGTTGATGCCGGCCGTCTCCAGCCACGCCTTCGACCAGGTCTTCAGGTCGCGGCCGGAGGTCTCCTCCAGGGCGGACAGCAGGTCGCTGAGGCGGGTGTTGCCGTAGGCGTGGCGCTTGAAGTACGCCTGCACGCCGCGGAAGAACTCGTCCATGCCGACGTACGCGACGAGCTGCTTGAGGACGGAGGCGCCCTTGGCGTACGTGATGCCGTCGAAGTTGACGAGCACGTCGTCCAGGTCGCGGATCTCCGCCATGATCGGGTGCGTGGACGGCAGCTGGTCCTGGCGGTACGCCCACGTCTTCATGGAGTTGGCGAAGGTGGTCCACGCGTGCGGCCAGCGGCTGTCGGGCGCGTAGGCCTGGCAGGCGATCGACGTGTACGTGGCGAACGACTCGTTCAGCCACAGGTCGTTCCACCACTCCATGGTGACCAGGTCGCCGAACCACATGTGGGCCAGCTCGTGCAGGATGGTCTCGGCGCGCAGCTCGTACGCCGCGTCGGTCACCTTCGACCGGAAGACGTACTGGTCGCGGATGGTCACCGCGCCCGCGTTCTCCATCGCGCCCGCGTTGAACTCCGGCACGAACAGCTGGTCGTACTTCTCGAACGGGTACGCGTAGTCGAACTTCTCCTGGAACCAGTCGAAGCCCTGCCGGGTGACCTCGAAGATGGCGTCCGAGTCCAGGAACTCGGCGAGCGAGGGACGGCAGTAGATGCCGAGCGGGACGGACTGGCCGTCCTTCTCGTACACGCTGTGGACGCTGTGGTACGGGCCGACGATGAGCGCGGTGATGTACGTCGAGATGCGCGGCGTCGGCGCGAACTCCCAGACGTTGTCCTTCGGCTCCGGCGTCGGCGAGTTGGAGATCACCGTCCAGCCCTCCGGCGCGCGCACGGTGAACTGGAACGTCGCCTTCAGGTCCGGCTGCTCGAACGAGGCGAAGACGCGGCGGGCGTCCGGCACCTCGAACTGGGTGTACAGGTACGCCTGGTCGTCGACCGGGTCGACGAACCGGTGCAGGCCCTCACCCGTGTTGGTGTACGCGCAGTCGGCGACGACGCGGAGGATGTTGCGGCCCTCCAGCAGGCCGGGCAGGGCGATCCGGGAGCCCTGGAAGACGTCGGCCGGATCGAGGGAGTCGCCGTTGAGGGTCACCTCGTGGACGGTCGGAGCCACCAGGTCGATGAACGACTCCGCCCCGCTCTCCGCGACGTCGAAGCGCACCGTGGTCGCGGACCGGTAGGTACCGCCCTCCTGCGCGCCGGAGAGGTCGAGATCGATCTCGTACGAGTCAACGGTGAGCAGCTTCGCCCGCTGCTGCGCCTCTTCGCGAGTCAGGTTTGTGCCAGGCACGCGGTCATCTCCTCGTTATGTGTGGGTTGCGCCATCCTTCCACGGGACCTGCACGAAACGCGATGTCCGTGTCCCGCCGGTGAGCGGGGCGTACGCGCGCCACGCTGGGCGCATGACGACGTACACCGCACATGCCGTCCCGCCCGAGGCCCTGAAGGAGCTGCGCACTGCTGACGACGCGGGACGCCCGATGGTTCCCGTGACCGACGAGGAGGGCGGCGCGCCGCTGCGCTGCTGTCTGCGCCGCAGCGTGCCCGGCGAGTCGATCGCCCTGGTCTCCTATGCCCCGCTGCGCCGCCGCGCGGCACGCACGGGCACCGACCCGGGGGCCTACGACGAACAGGGTCCCGTGTTCATCCACGCGGACGAATGCCCCGGCCCCGAGGGCGACGAGCTGCCCTTCACCGACTCCCACCGCGTGGTGCGCCGCTACTCGGCCGACGGCCGCATCCTCGGCGGCCGGCGCGTGACGCCCGAGGAGTCCTTCGAGGATGCCTTCACGGAGGCCTTCGCGGACCCGGAGGTCGCGCTGGTGCATGTGCGGGCGGTGGAGTACGGCTGCTTCCTGTACGAGGTGCCGCGCCGCACCGCGTAACCGTCACAGGCCCGCCACCGCCCGCGCGAACGCCCGTACCGTCTCCGTCTCCCGCTCCCGGTGCCATGTCAGGGTCAGCGCCGAGTCGGGCAGACCGGCGACGGGCACGTAGGTGACGTCCTCACGGTGGTGGTGGGCCGCGGTGGGCCGGCACAGCAGCAGGGCGGCGCGGCCGGTGGCGGCGTGCGTCAGGCCCTCCTGAAGGGTCGTCACCGCCGGGCCCGCGGTCGGGCCGGGCGCCTGGGCGGCACGCCAGTAGGCGGGCGCCGGGGGCGCGGCCGTGACCAGCGGGACCGACGCCAGGTCGGCGGCGGTCACCGAGGAGCGGCCGGCGAAGGGATGCCGGACGGAGACGGCGACCGTCTGCCGCTGCCGGGAGAACACCGGCCCTTCGACCAGGTCCGGTTCCTCCATCGGCAGCAGGACGACCGCCGCGTCCACCGAGCCGTCCCGCACCGCGCCGAACGGATCGGCGAACGGGATCTCCACGAGCTCCGTCGCACAGCCCGGGTGGGCCGCCTCGAACGCGCCGACCGCCTCGACCAGCCGCGCGTTCGCCGTGCCCTGGAAGCCCAGGCGCAGCGTGCCGGTGACGCCCCGGGCAGCCGAGCGGGCGTGGTCCACGGCCGCGCTCAGGGCGTCGTAGGCCGGCCGGAGGTCCGCCAGGAGGCGTTCACCGAGCGGGGTCAGGGACACCCGGCGGCTGGTGCGGTGCACCAGGCGGGCGCCGATCCGCTGCTCCAGGGAGCGCAGCAACTGGCTGACCCGGCTCTGCGAGACGTACAGCCGCTCCCCGGTCCGCCCGAAGTGCAGTTCCTCGGCGAGGACGAGGAAGCACTCCAGCTCGCGCAGCTCCCACCCGGACGACGGCACTCGGGCCTCCCCACCTCGATCCATGAGTCCCGCTCATGGAAGGCTGAGAACTTCGCCGTTGTTCCCCGGGCGGCCCGGCAAAAGGGTGGAGACATGTCCTCCTCCACTTCCCTTCCCCCCACCGCCGTGGGCGGTCCGCCCGCTGCTACGTCCGGTCCCCGGCACCCCTGGGCCGCCGTCCTCGCGCTCGCCGCCGCCACCTTCTCCGTCGTCACCACCGAGATGCTGCCGGTCGGCCTGCTCCCGCCCCTCGGGGCCGAACTGGACGTCTCGGCCGGCGTCGCGGGCCTCGCCCTCACCCTGCCCGGACTCGTCGCCGCGGTCGCCGCGCCGCTGCTGCCGGTCGCCCTGGCCCGCGCCGACCGCCGTACCGTGCTGTGCGGGCTGCTGCTCCTGCTCGCGGCGGCCGACCTGCTCTCCGCGCTCGCCCCGCACTTCGCGGTGCTGCTGCTCGCCCGCGCCCTGGTCGGGGTGTGCATCGGCGGGGTGTGGGCGGTGGCCGCCGGGCTGGGCCCCCGGCTGGTGCCCGGGGCGGCCGCGCGGGCCACCTCGCTGGTGTTCAGCGGCATCGCGGTCGCCTCGGTGCTCGGCGTCCCTGCCGGCACGTTCCTCGGCGCGCTGGCGGGCTGGCGCTGGGCGTTCGCCGCGCTGACCGGGCTCGCCCTGGCCGTCGCCGGGGTGCTCGCGCTGGCGCTGCCCCCGCTGCCCGCCGAGCGGCCGGTGCGGCTGGGCACCTTCCCGGCGCTGCTGCGCACCTCGCCGGTGGCGCGCGGGCTGATCGCGGTCGCGCTGCTGGTCACCGGGCACTTCGCCGCCTACACCTATGTCCGCCCGGTGCTGGAGCGCGTCCCGGACACCGGCCCGGCCCTGGTCAGCGCCCTCCTGCTCGGCTACGGCCTCGCCGGTGTCGCCGGCACCTTCGCGGGCGGCACGCTCGCGGCCCGCCACCCGCGCCGGGCACTGACGGCGATCGCCGTCGGGCTCGGCACGGTCGTCGCGCTGCTGGCCCTCGCGGGCGGCTCCCTGCCCGCCACGGCCGCGCTGCTGCTGCTCTGGGGACTGGTCTACGGCGGTGTCTCGGTGTCGGCCCAGACCTGGCTGTCGGCCGCCGCGCCGCGCTCCCGTGAGGCGGCCTCCGCGCTGTTCGCCGGGGTGTTCAACGCGGCGATCGGGCTCGGCGCGTTCCTCGGCGGCCGGGTGGCGGACGGGCCCGGGCCGACCGCCGTACTGCTGCTGGGGGCGGGAGTGGCGCTGCTCGCGGTGCCCGCCGTCGGGCGCGCGAAAGGGGCGGTCACCGCGACCCGCTCCCGGTGACCGCCCCTTCACATGGCGTTACTGCTGCTTCTTGGTGGTCAGCTCGGCCGCCACCAGCTCCGCGATCTGCACCGCGTTCAGGGCCGCGCCCTTGCGGAGGTTGTCGTTGGAGACGAAGAAGGCGAGGCCGTTGTCGACCGTCTCGTCACCGCGGATGCGGCCGACGTACGACGGGTCCTGACCGGCCGCCTCCAGCGGGGTCGGCACCTCGGTGAGGGCGACGCCGGGGGCGCCGGCCAGCAGCTCCTTGGCGCGCTCGACGCTGATCGGGCGGGCGAAGCGGGCGTTGACCTGGAGGGAGTGACCGGTGAAGACCGGGACCCGGACGCAGGTGCCGGAGACCTTCAGCTCCGGGATCTCCAGGATCTTGCGGGACTCGTTGCGGAGCTTCTGCTCCTCGTCGGTCTCGTGCAGGCCGTCGTCGACGATGGAGCCGGCCAGCGGCAGCACGTTGTACGCGATCGGGGCGACGTACTTGTTCGGCGCCGGGTACTCGGCCGCCGAACCGTCGTGGGCCAGCTTCGGCGCGTCCTCGCCGACCTTCTTGACCTGCTCGAACAGCTCGTCGACACCGGCGAGGCCGGAGCCGGACACGGCCTGGTAGGTGGCGACGACCAGGGCTTCCAGGCCCGCCTCCTCGTGCAGCGGCTTCAGGACCGGCATGGCGGCCATGGTCGTGCAGTTCGGGTTGGCGATGATGCCCTTGGGGCGGTTGGCGACCGCGTGCGGGTTCACCTCGGACACCACCAGCGGCACCTCGGGGTCACGACGCCACGCGGACGAGTTGTCGATCACCACGGCGCCCTGGGAGGCGACCTTCTCGGCCAGCGCCTTGGAGGTGGCGCCGCCCGCCGAGAACAGCACGATGTCCAGGCCGGTGTAGTCGGCCGTGGACGCGTCCTCCACCGTCACGCCGTCGAGGACCGTCCCCGCGGAGCGGGCCGAGGCGAACAGGCGCAGCTCGTCGACCGGGAAGTCCCGCTCGGCCAGGATCCTGCGCATGACCGTGCCGACCTGTCCGGTGGCTCCGACGATTCCGACCCTCACGGCGACTCCTTTGCGTGGCGTGCGTACACCCGACCTGTGGACGGGTCCCTTCCATCATGCGGGGGACCCCGGCGGGTGTGTCCAATCTTTTGCCCGAGGGATGGACGATCAGGCCTGGTCAGCGCCGCTGCTCCAGCCCCCACTCGCCGAAGCCCCTGATCTGGAGGAATCCGTTCGGGAGCCGGTGCCGACCGCGGGATCTTCCGATATGACGCACAGGGAACAGGTTTTCGTCCAGTTCGAAGAGGTGGATCAGGTCGGACAGCATGTCGTAGTCGTGCGTGAGCAACATCTCGGTTTCCGGTCCGGTGTGACGTACGACTCCGAATCCGCGTCCCGTGACCCGTTCGGTCCCTCCGCCGATCACGGGGGCCTCGTCGAGGGGCACCGGCTCGACGCGCCAGCCGACCCCGTCGCCCGCCTGGACGCGCACGAAGCAGGAGCCCTCCGGGGCGACCCACACGGGGCCGACGACGGGGCGGCGGCGGGTGTCGGTGTCCGCTATGAGCGTGTGCTGACCGCGCGGATGGTTCAGCGCGCGAGCCGCCAGATACCCGGCCTTCCTGGACGTCCGGCACAGCCTGAGCAGCGTGGGCGGGCCCTGATAGCGCAGCAGCGTGCTGCCGGTGCCCTCCACCGGGCCCTTCAGCAGGGGCGCCTCCTCGATGGGCAGCACCCGCAGGCGCCACTTGCCCACCCGGCGGATCTGGAGGGTGCGCTGCGACTGGCCCGCGGTGAACAGCACGTGACTGCCGCGCTCGCCGTGCCGGCTGCCGTTCATCCACTCGCCGTCCGAGTCACCGTACTCGTCGAGCAGGATCACCTCGTGGCCCCGGTCGTCGGCGTTGCCGATCTTGTACTCCAGCAGGGCCGGATGGCCGGGCCGGGGGTTGACCAGGGTTACGGTCGTGTCCCCGCGCCCCTCGTAGACACCGTCGGCGGGGGCGGCCGAGCCGTCGCGGACCGGGATCGGGGTCGCCTGGAGCCGCCAGTCGCCCTCGCCGTTGGCCACGGTGACGAGCAGCGGACCGCGGGGGAGCGGTGCGGTCTTGTCGACCCGGCCGATCTCGTTGACGAGGAGCTTGTAGTCGTAGAGGTCGTTCAGCCGGTCCGGCTCGTGGCTGTGCACACAGAACAGCTCGGAGTTCCGCCCGCCGTCGAACCGCGCCCGGAGATCGGCCGCGGGACCGTCGTACCGAAGTACGTCGGGGCCGGAGCCCGTCGCCTCCTCGCCGGTCCCGAGGGTGCGCGCCGCCGACAGGGGCCGTACGGCGATCTCCCAGTCGCCGTGGAACTGCACCCGCAGCCGCAGCCGGCGGTCGGCCGGCACCGTGGCCAGACCGCGGCCCCGGAAGCGGGGCAGAGCGCTGTTGAGGACGAGGCGGTCGGGCTTCTTGTCGTCGTCGAGGGTGTCGACGCAGAACAGGCCCTCGCCGTCGTGGCGCCCTTCCACGATCACCGGTCCCGCGGGCAGCTTCACGGACACCACGCGCTCGCCGCGCCCGCTGCGGGTCCAGGGGCGGAAATCCTCGCCGAGGCGGGTGGGGGAGGACTTCCGCGCAGGCGACGCGGTCGAGGCGGTTGAGGCTACGGTGGAGGCGGACGAGGCGGTGGCGGCCTTCGCCGCTGGCGCCTGACCGGCGGGCTCCACCGCCGCCCTGGCGGGCTCCACCGCCGCCCTGGCGGGTTCCACCGCCGCCCTGGCGGGCTCCGGCGCCGCCCCGGCGGGCTCCGGCGCCGCCCCGGCGGGCTCCGGCGCCGCCCCGGGCTCCGGCGCCGCCCCGGGCTCCGGCGTCGCCCCGGGCGGCGGACCCGCCACCTTCGACACCCCGGTGTTCGGCACCGGCCCCCTGGGCGCGGCCGGCCGCTCCGCCGCGATCCCGAAGTCCGTCGCCAGCCCCGCGAGCCCCGAGTCGTAGCCCTGCCCGACCGCGCGGAACTTCCATTGCCCGTCCCGCCGGTAGAACTCGCCGAGCACGAAGGCCGTCTCGGTGGAGGCGTCCGTCACCTCGTAGTGCACGAGGATCGTGCCGTCCGGCGCGACGGTCTGCGCCGCCAGTCCGGGCACCGCCCCGAAGGCGCCGCCGGCGCACGACGCGGCGATCAGCACGCGCTGGACCGCGGGCTCCACCCGGGGCAGGTCCAGCTCCAGCCACTCGGCGAGCTGCTTCTCGCTGTCACCGGTGCCCACGTGCCGTACCGCCCCCGAGGGGTGCGCGGGCCGGCCGCGGAAGACGAGGTCTGCGTCGCCGCGCACCTTGCCCGCCGCGTCCAGCAGCAGTGCCGAGACGTCCACGGCGGGCGTGCCCGCCACCTTGTGGCGGCAGACGGCGACCCGCAGCAGACCGGCCGGGACAGGGGTGTTGGCACCTTTGGCGATGTGCGTCATGAGGCACATGCTGACAGCGCCGATCATGTGAAGAAAACATTCCGGAAGTCGGGCCGAACGTTTCCGCCCCCGCCGGCGTCATAGGGGAAACGCGGCGAGGAGAGGGGTGGCTGTGCTGCGCAGAATGGCCCGCCGCGTTCAGGGGGCGGACCGGGCGGACCACGGTTCCGACGATCCCCTGGACGCGGCCCAGGAACGACGGGTGCGGGCGGTGCTCGCTCTCGGCGGGGTGCCGCAGGCGGACCTGCTGGACGGGGTACAGCAGGTCCGCCTGCGGTTGCTGGAACGCGCCGCGAGCGGACGCGAGGCGCCGCGGGACGTCTCCGCGTGGGCGGCGGTCGTCGCCTCCAACCTCGCCGTGGACTGGCACCGCGCCAAACGCCGGCAGGAGCGGATCGGGGAACGGCTCGCCTCGCTGCGGCAGCTGGAGCACCCCTCCGGTGAGGACACCAGCGTGCTCTCCGTCGCCGTAGCCCAGGGGCTGGACGAACTGCCCGACGCCCAGCGGCAGGTCGTCGTGCTGCGCTTCTACGCCGACCTGCCGGTGCGCTCCATAGCCGAGGAGCTGGGCATCCCGGAGGGCACGGTCAAGAGCAGGCTGCACACGGCGGTACGGGCCCTGCGCGCCCGGCTGCACGAGGACGAGGTGGTGTGACGTGACCGTCGAACACGACGGGCATGACGGCTCCGGCCGGGCCGGCCGTGACGACCCGTTGATGGCCGTCGTCACCGGGGAGCCGCTGTCCGAGGAGGCCCGCGCCGACGCCGCCCTGCTGGCCGAGTACCGGTCCGCCGAGGCCGATGTGGCCCTGCTGCGCGAACAGCTGGGGATCATCGGGCACGCGCTGGGCAGCGAGCCAGCCGCCCGTCCGGCACCGGAGCCCGTGCCGCTGCGGCGGCCGGCGCGCCGCCGCCCGCTGCGCCTGGCCCTGACCGGCCTCGCCGCCGCCGCTGCCGCGACCGTCTTCGCCGGCATGGGCTGGCTGGTCGTCCAGGCCGGGGCGGGCGCCGACGACTCGGCGGGCGGGGCGAACGCCGAGAGCGCCGCCGACAGCGCCAAGTCGGTGGGCCCGCTCGGCTCGCCCGGCTATCTTGCCTGCACCCGGCTGCTCGTCGAGGGGGAGGTGACGGACGTCGTCCCGGTCCCCGGAACGGACCGGGAACGCGTCACCCTCGACGTCACCCGCTCCTACATCCCGGCGGGGAAGGACGGCGGGGACGAGACCACGTTCGTCAAGGGCGACGACGCCGTCTTCGGCGCGCCCCGTCATCTGCGCGTGGGCGACGAGGTTCTGGTCGCCGTCCCGCGCCACGGCACCGCCGCCGACTTCTGGTTCGTCGGCGAGGACGACATCGCCCCGCAGCGGACGGTGATCGTCGACGCGCTGCCGGAGGCGCGGAGCATGTCCTGCGAGTGAGGATCCGGAGACGGGAAAGGGCGGGCGCCCGCAACGGACGCCCGCCCTCGAGTCACGATCCGCGTTACGGCGTGACCTTGTCGATCCTCACGCTGCCCACGCCCGCGACCGTGCCGCGCGCGTTGACCAGCTGCACCTGGCCGAAGAACTCGCGTCCCTCGGGCGCGGCAGCGGCGGCGGTGACGCTGCCGGTGACCGTCGCCGAGGCACCCGTGCCGAGCTTCACCGGAGCGGACCCGTCGACCGTGACGGAGCCGAGCGCCTCGGAGAAGAACACGTCCAGGTAGTCGTACGCGGTGGAACCGGCGGGCACCGCGTAGCCGACGACCTCGATGGTGTAGGTGCCGGCGGCCGGCGCGGGCACGGACACCGACTCCTCGGAGTCACCGTCGGCGGAGCTGCCGACCTCGTCGCCGGCCGCGTTCTTCACGACCAGGTCGAGGTCCGCGGCCGCGTCGGAGACGTTGCCGATGGTGACGTCCAGCGACTTCGCGCCCGCGGGCACCTGGACCGTGGTGGTCTGGGTGACGCCCTCCTCGATGGTCGGGCGGGCCGTCTTGGAGGAGCCCAGCGGGCCGCCGACCAGCTTGCCGTCGAGCGCGGCGTAGTTGTTGGTCACCTTCCAGGAGGCGACGGCCGGGGTGCCGACCTTGGCCTCGGGCACGGTCACCGTCTCCGGGTCGAAGCCGGCGCCGAGGACCGTGACGTCCAGCTTGTACGGGTTGTCCAGCAGCGGCGACGTACGGCGCGACTCGACCTCGATCTCCCAGACACCCGGCTGCGGGTCGGCGTAGGAACGCACGTCCGGACGGCAGGTGTTGGCCGGGTTGGCGTAGTTCGGGTAGCAGTTGATCGTCGACGTCGGGTCGGCCGGGACACCGTACGGGTGGATCGCGATGAACCGGGTCTGGCTCTTGCCCTGCAGGCCGCCGATCGCCACCTCCAGCGACTTGGCGCCCTCGGGCACGGTCACGAAGTACGACTTGTGGCTGTTGCGCTGCACGGAACCGGACGCCGAGTAGGTGTACTCCAGCGGCGCGGAGACCACGACCGTGTTCAGGACCTGCTTGTCGATGCCCTCGGTGCGCGGATCGTCGACCTCGAGGATCGCGCTCTTCAGCCCGGCGGACTTCGGCGCGGCCTGCACCTTGACGGTGACCGGCTGGTTCAGCGGCAGACGCACCTCGTCGGAGCCGACGATGCGGAAGGTGCCGCCCGCGTTGTTCTCCAGGTGCAGCTCGTGCCGGATCGCGCGGTCGGCGCCGGACGTACGGGTGAGCGTGATCTCGTACGTCTTCTTCTGACCCGCCTTCAGGCCGCCCTCACGGTCGTAGAGGCCGGTGCCGAAGCCCGGCGTCTTCAGGAACTGGTCGATCGCGGTGTCGACCGGCGCCTTGACGGTGTAGTCGTGGGCGGCGGCACCGTCGCGGATCGAGTCCCAGGCGTCCTCGATGTTGATCAGGCCCGCGCCCTCCTCGTAGGCCTGCACGCCCGCGATGTGGTCGGCGGTCGAGGTGAGAGCCGTGCGCAGCGTCGCCGGCTTCAGCTCGATGCCCTTCTGCTTGGCCGCGGACAGCAGCAGCGCGGACGCGCCGGTCGCCTGCGGGGAGGCCATCGAGGTGCCCTGGAGCATGGAGTAGCCGGGCGGCAGGCTGTAGCCGGCCTCGGCGACCGGGCCGCCGGGCGACCAGGTCTGGGTGGTGTTGATGGCGGCGCCGGGCGCGGACAGCGTCGGCGTGAAGCCGCCGTCCTCACGCGGACCGCGCGAGGAGAACGGCATCATGGCGTACCGCTTCTCCACCTTGGAGCCGTAGTTGGCGGCCCAGGTCTCCTTGGAGATGGTCGCGCCGACCGAGATCACCTTGTCGGAGAGGGCGGGGTCGCCGATGGTGTTGGCGCCGGGGCCGGAGTTGCCCGCGGAGATCACCAGCTGGACGCCGTAGGTGTCGATGAGCCGGGTGTACAGCTCCGAGCGCGCGTTGTTGCCGTCGTTCAGCGCGGGCAGGCCGCCGATCGACATGTTGACGATGTCGACGCCGCGGTTGACGACGAGGTCGATCATGCCCTCGGTGAGCGCGACGTTGGTGCAGCCGCCGGACCAGGTGCAGGCCCGCGAGGAGACCAGCTTGGCGCCGGGCGCCGCGCCGTTCATCTCGCCGCCGAACAGGCCGTTGGCGGCGGTGATGCCGGCCACGTGGGTGCCGTGCGAGCCCTCGATGACGCCGATGCTGACGTAGTCGGCCTTGGCGCCGGAGGCGTTGTAGACGACGTCCTTGCGGACCTCGACGACGAACGGGATGCGCTCGGCGATCTCGGTGGCCGGGTCGTCGGTGCCGAAGTAGCCGACCTGGAAGCCGTCCTTGTACGGCTTCATCGCCTCGTCGTCGGTGAAGTCGAGGTTGTCGTTCAGGTCGACGCGGACGGTCCCGGCGGCGGCGTCGTACAGCACGCCCCAGACGTCCGTCTTGTCGCCGTCCCGGTTCAGGTCTCCGGCCATGTCGCCGCCGGTGGTGGCGGACTCGGAGAAGTAGCTGAACTTGTAGCCGCCCCCGGGGGCCTTGAAGGTCTCCGTGCCGAGGCTGGCGGTGGTGATGGAGAAGGTGGGGCCGGAGACCGAGGTGGTCATCCGCCGCCAGGTGCCGTCGTTGTCGACGACCGGGTCGGTGGCCGTCACCCAGTCGACGATCTTCCGCTCACCCGTGGTGGTCTTCCGCAGTGCCGGGTGGCCGAGGTCGACACCGGAGTCCAGGATGCCGATGGTGACGCCGCGTCCGTCCGCCTTCGGGTGGTCCTCGACGAAGTCGACGGCACCGGTCTCGAAGGACGGGTTGTACGGGTTCTCGGCGGGGGTGTCCTCGCCGGGGGCCGGATAACTCCCGGTCGCCTGCGCGCCCTTCGCGGCGCCCGCGTTCGGCGACGGGTCCTCCAGCGGGATCTCCTGGCGCAGGTCGATGCCGTGCACGGAGGAGAGCTTCACCGCGGCGGCGATGGCCGACTCGGCCTTGCCGGTGGGAACGGTCGCGCGGACGTAGCCGAGCTTGTCGTACGTTCGGCCCACGAGACCGCCGTCGACGGAGTCCAGCTGCTTGGCGACCTGCTCGGTCTGACCGGGGGCGGTCGCGACCATCATGGTCACGCTCTTGACGCCGTCGGCCTTCGCCTCGGCCAGCAGATCGGCGTCGTCGGAGCCCAGCTTGTCGTGGGCGGACTTCACGCCCGGGCCGGCCGCGGCGGGGGCGACCGGGTCCGCGGCGAAGGCCATGGGTATCGGCGCGGCCGCGGAGAGCGCGGCGACGAGACCGGCGGCCAGGGCGATACGGGCCACGCGTCTCGCGCCCGGTATCGATTCGCTCTGGGGGGTGTGGGTCATCGGCATCCCTTGAAGGTGGAGGGAACGAGCGTGTCGCTTGTCGTCCGGAATGCGACACCGGACGACCGCTCAGCTTTACGCAAGGGACCGAAGTTTGGGGAGGGTTGACCGAAACGATATGGATGTATGGGGAAAACCCGCGATGACAATCAGGCTGATTCTTCCCTGAACACGGGCAACCAACCTCATTCACACAGGTGTTGCTCAGTCACCCTTCGAACGGGCGTAGTGGCGGGACGCCTTCGCACGGTTCCCGCACACCGCCATGGAGCACCAGCGCCGCGTGCCGTTGCGTGAGGTGTCGAAGAAGTGCAGGACGCACGCCTCGTGGGCGCAGTGGCGGATCCGGTCCGGCGCGGTGGACAGCAGCCGCAGGTAGTCGCGGGCGGCGAGCCAGGCGGGTCCCCATGAGGCGTCCGGGAACTCGGGCTCCTCGCCCGGGCCCGCCGGGGTGAGCGTCGCCCGGATCCGGCCGTGCGCGAGCACGGCGTCCACGCGTGCCGCGCCGGCCGTCAGGGAGTCGTCGACCGCCGCCGCCAGCGCGTCCCGGGCCTGGAGGGTGTGCCGCAGGGTGGCCGGGTCGGCCGCGAACCGCTCCTCCAGCCCGTTCGCCGCGAGCCAGACCGCCAGCCCCTCCGTGCCGTCGAGCAGGTCGCGCGGGGCGCCGTCGTGCACCCAGCGGGTGTTGAGCAGGTCGAGGGAGAGGGGTTCGCCGGTGAGCGGGCGGGGGTCGCGGGCGGCGGACATCAGGGGCTCCTTCCGGTCTAACCCCTAAAGGTTAGATCACCGGTTGACGCCCGCCGAGTCTAACCACTAACGTCATCTATACAGGTTAGAAAATGAGATCAGAGATCAGCTGAAGGGGACAGCCATGACCTTGCGCACCGGCCACATCGGCCTGAACGTCACCGACCTCGACCGCTCCCTCGCCTTCTACCGGGACGTCCTGGGCTTCGCCGTGCTGGCCGAGGGCAAGGAGGACGGCCGGCGGTACGCCTTCCTGGGCGAGGCCGACCGTCTGGTCCTCACCCTCTGGCAGCAGGCGGGGCAGCCGTACGACACCGGGCGCGCGGGCCTGCACCACCTCGCGCTGGAGGTGGACTCCATCGCCCGGGTCGAGGAGTACGAGGCGGCGCTGCGGTCGTACGGCGCGGAGTTCGCCTACGACGGGGTGGTGGCCCACCGCGAGGGCGCGGCCTCCGGCGGCATCTTCTTCCACGACCCCGACGGGACGCGCCTGGAGATCTACGCCCCGCAGGGCGCCGAAGACGCCCCCGCCCCTGCCGAGTCCGCTCCGACCTGCGGTTTCTTCTAGGCGTGAGGGTCATGGGCGTCTATCACTCGGGCTCGCGGGCCGTGCAGGACCGGGTCGGCGTGCGGGAGCAGGCCGATCACGTGGGCCGCTCGATCGGGTCCGGCATCAAACCGGTGGCGGCGGCCTTCCTGGAAATCCAGCCGCTGCTGGTGGTGGGCGCGGCCGACCCGGCGACCGGCGCGGTGTGGGCCTCGCCGGTCGCCGGCGACCCCGGCTTCGTCCGCGCCACCGGCCCGCACCGGGTCTCCGTCGCGGGCGGGCCCGCCCCGGCCGACCCGCTCGCGACGGCCCTGGCGACCCCCGGCACCCCCGTCGGCACGATCGCCCTCGATCCGCGCACCCGCCGCCGGATGCGCCTCAACGGCGTGGCCGAGCCGACGGAACGGGGGTTCGCGGTGACGGCGGGGCAGGTGTTCTCCAACTGCCCGAAGTACCTCCAGCGGCGGGAGTCGTACGAGGTGGTCGCGGACCGTGTGCCGGGGGAGCCGCGCGCGGCGGACGAGCTGACGCCCGCCCAGGCCGGGTTCCTCGCGGCGGCCGACACCGCCTTCCTGGCCACCGTCCACCCGGAGGGCGCCGACGCCAGCCATCGCGGCGGCCACCCGGGCTTCCTCCGGGTCGACTCCCCGCGCGACCTGAGCTGGCGCGACTATCCCGGCAACTCCATGTTCCTCACCCTCGGCAACCTCGCCGCCGACCCCCGGGCGGGCCTGCTCGTCCTGGACTGGACGACGGGCACGGTCCTCCAGCTGACCGGCACGGCGCGCACGGAGTTCGGGGCGGACGGCGCACGCGCGGTCCACTTCACGATCGCCCGGCTCGTCGAGACGCCGGCCGCGCTCCCACTGCGCTGGTCCGCTCCCGAACACTCCCCGGCCAACCCGCTCCCGGCGCGTTAACGTCCCTGGATGCGCCGGAAACTGAGGGTGGCGGCCTACGCCATATGCGTCCGTGACGACCATGTCCTGCTGGCCCGCTCGCCGGCCTGGGACGGAACCCTCGAATGGGTCCTCCCCGGCGGCGGCATGGAGCACGGCGAGGACCCGTACGACACGGTCGTCAGGGAACTGCTGGAGGAGACCGGCTACCACGTCGAGGTGGCCGGTCTCCTCGGCGTGAGCTCCAGCCGCCGCTCCCTGCCGCGCCGGGGACTGCGCGGCCCCGTCGACCTGCACTCCGTACGTCTGCTCTACGAGGCGAAGGTCGTCGGCGGCGAGCTGCGCTTCGAGGTCGGCGGCTCGACGGACATGGCGGCGTGGCACGACCTGGACGCGGTGTCCGGGCTGGTCAGGATCCCGCTCGTGGACACGGCGCTGCGGATGTGGCGGGAGAGGGACCCCGGTGTTGCATGATAATGCGAGATGTTGCATAGTTTTGCTATGTCCAAGGTCCTCACCTCCCTCCCTGTCGGCGAGCGCGTCGGCATCGCCTTCTCCGGCGGGCTCGACACCTCGGTCGCCGTCGCCTGGATGCGCGACAAGGGCGCCATCCCGTGCACGTACACCGCCGACATCGGCCAGTACGACGAGCCCGACATCGCCTCCGTGCCCGGCCGTGCCTCCGCGTACGGCGCCGAGATCGCCCGGCTCGTCGACTGCAGGGCCGCGCTGGTCGAGGAAGGGCTGGCCGCGCTCGCCTGCGGCGCGTTCCACATCAGGTCCGGCGGGCGCGCCTACTTCAACACCACGCCGCTGGGCCGCGCCGTCACCGGCACCCTGCTGGTCCGCGCGATGCTCGAGGACGGGGTGCAGATCTGGGGCGACGGCTCCACCTTCAAGGGCAACGACATCGAGCGGTTCTACCGCTACGGCCTGCTCGCCAACCCGCACCTGCGGATCTACAAGCCCTGGCTGGACGCCGACTTCGTCACCGAGCTGGGCGGCCGCAAGGAGATGTCCGAGTGGCTGGTGGCCCACGGGCTGCCCTACCGGGACTCCACGGAGAAGGCGTACTCCACCGACGCCAACATCTGGGGCGCCACCCACGAGGCCAAGACCCTGGAGCACCTGGACACCGGCATCGAGACCGTCGAGCCGATCATGGGCGTCCGCTTCTGGGACCCCGCCGTGGAGATCGCCACCGAGGACGTGACGGTCGGCTTCGACCAGGGCCGCCCGGTCACGATCAACGGCAAGGAGTTCGGCTCCGCCGTCGACCTCGTCATGGAGGCCAACGCGATCGGCGGCCGGCACGGCCTCGGCATGTCCGACCAGATCGAGAACCGGATCATCGAGGCCAAGAGCCGCGGCATCTACGAGGCGCCCGGCATGGCGCTGCTGCACATCGTCTACGAGCGCCTCGTCAACGCCATCCACAACGAGGACACCCTCGCCCAGTACCACGCCGAGGGCCGCCGCCTCGGCCGGCTGATGTACGAGGGCCGCTGGCTTGACCCGCAGGCCCTGATGATCCGCGAGTCGCTCCAGCGCTGGGTCGGCGCCGCGGTCACCGGCGAGGTGACGCTGAGGCTGCGGCGTGGCGAGGACTACTCGATCCTCAACACCACCGGCCCGGCGTTCAGCTACCACCCGGACAAGCTGTCGATGGAGCGCACCGAGGACTCGGCCTTCGGCCCGGTCGACCGGATCGGCCAGCTCACCATGCGCAACCTCGACATCGCCGACTCGCGCGCCAAGCTGGAGCAGTACGCGGGCCTCGGCCTGATCGGCAGCGGCAGCCCCACCATCGGCGCCTCCCAGGCCGCCGCCACCGGCCTGATCGGCACCATGCCGGAGCTGCCCGAGGGCGGCGCCGAGGTCATCGCCTCCCGGGGCGAGGTGTCCGAGGAGGACGCGCTGCTGGACCGCGCCGCGATGGAGTCCGGCACGGACTGATCCCGGCCCCAGGCATACGGGCCCCGGCGGACACCTCGTCCCGCCGGGGCCCGTTCGCGTACCCCGCCGGATGAACGCGGGGTGACGCCGTCCCGGCCCGCGAAGGAGCGTCCGCGGACGCGCCGGGTGGAGGGTGATCCACGTACGGTGATCGGCGCTGCCCGTTGCCGCCGCGTTCACACGCAGGTCATTCCCGATGCCAACGATCCAGAGCGAGCGGGGGGTTCGCGCGAGCGGCCGTCCGCGCCACTGCCGACGCGTTCGCACTCGGGGAGACCGCGCCATGTCGCGCCTACGCTCTGTCGCCAGCTCCACCGCCCACGGACTGGCGGTCGACCGCCGCACCGTCCTCGCCGCCGCCGGAGCCGTGTCGCTGTCCGCGGGCGTCGGCTACGCCCTGCGCCCCACCGACAGCCGGGCCGCCACCCAGTCCCCGGCCACCGCGGGGGAGGCGCCGGTCGCGTCCTCCCGCAGGGCGCCGGCCGGCCCCCTCGCGCCCTACACCCGCGGCACCACCCTGTCCGGCGTCGCCGTCCCGCGCGGCGGTTCCACCGGGTACCGGCGGCTCGGCGACGGCAAGGGCTGGCCCCGGGTCGTCCGCAGCGAGCTGGCGACGCCCAAGTCCGGCCGCGCCGAGCGGCGTACCGCGCTCGCGGCCTTCGTCCAGCTCACCGACCTGCACCTGATCGACGCCCAGCATCCGCTGCGGCTGGAGTTCCTGCGCTCGGCCGACGTGCACGCCTGGCGGCCGCAGGAACTGCTGACCGTGCAGGGCGCGGTGTCGCTGGTGGAGCGGGTCAACGCGCTGCGCGGGGCGCCCGTCACCGGTGCACCGCTGCACTTCGCGATGACGACCGGCGACAACACCGACAACAACGCCATGACGGAGCTGGAGTGGTTCCTGACGGTCCTGAGCGGCGGGCGGATCACCCCCAACACCGGTGACCCGCGCCGCTACGAGGGCGTCCAGAACAGCGGCCTGGGGCAGTACTGGCAGCCCGACTCCGCCCTGCGCGACGCCGACAAGCAGCGCGGCTTCCCGCAGCTGGACGGGTTCCTCGCCGCCGCGACGCGGGAGGTGCGCAGCCCCGGCCTGAATCTCCCCTGGTACTCGACCGTCGGCAACCACGACTCCCTCCCGCTCGGCTGCTACGGCCACGGCGACCCCTACCTCGCGGACTTCGCCGTCGGCGGCAGGAAGCTGATGACCCTGTCGGCGGCGGAGGCGAAGAAGCTCCAGGACGCGATCAAGAACGCCACGGACCCGCTGGGCGTCCGGTTCCGCGACCTGCTCGAGGCGCACGCCCGCGACCTGCGCCCGGTGACACCGGACGAGCGGCGGGCGCCCTACACCGCCGCCGAGTACGTCAAGGCCCACCTCGACCCGGCGTACACGGGGATGGGCCCGGTCGGGCACGGCTACTCCACGGCGAACCTCGACGCGGGCACCCAGTACTACAGCTTCCGCATCGCCGACGACGTCATCGGCATCAGCCTCGACACCACCGACCCCGGCGGCCACTACGAGGGCTCCGTCGGCGCGGCGCAGCTGCGCTGGCTGGACCGCACCCTGCGGGAGAACGCCGACTCCCACGCCGTCGTCTTCAGCCACCACACCAGCAGGACGATGGACAACGGGCGCCCGGACCCGGCCCGCCCGAACGAGCGGCGGTACCGCGGCGCCGACGTCCTGGCCGTGCTGGGCCGCCACCGCAACACGCTCGCCTGGATCAACGGCCACATCCACCGCAACGAGATCACCCCGCACACCGGGACGGACGGCCACGCCTTCTGGGAGATCTCCACGGCGTCCCACGTGGACTTCCCGCAGCTGGCCCGGGTGGTCGAACTCACCGACAACAAGGACGGCACCCTCTCGGTCTTCACCACCATGGTCGAGTCCGCCGCCCCCCACCGCACCGACTTCACCGACCTCTCCCAGACCGGCCTGGCCGCGCTCTACCGCGAGCTGTCCTTCAACGCCCCGGGCGCCCGCACCGACCTGGCGGGCGGCACCCGGGACCGGAACACCGAACTGGTGCTGAAGAAGGGCTGATCCGAAGGCACGGCCAAGGGGGCGTCTCTAGCGGGGCACCACGACGACGTACGCCGCCGGGTCGCGGTCCGCCGAGGCCATCAGGGCCGTGCGGACGACCGTGGCCTGCTGCTCCAGGGACTCGCGGAGCTTCCTCGGGGTGATGTGGACGACCGTGATGCCCAGGCGCTCCAGGTGCTCCCGCTTGCGGGCGTACTCCGACCACATCGCGTCCTCGTCCTGGCGCGGGGCCCGGGTGTCCAGTTCGACGGCGACCGAGTGCTCCGGCCAGAAGGCGTCCAGGCCGCCGAGGTGGGGGCCGCCGGGCAGGCGCAGGTCCACGTTCCAGACCGGGTCGGGCAGGCCGTACTCCCGCACCATCCGGTACAGCCGGTCCTCCGCGATCGCCCGTCCCTCCGCGAGCAGCGAGTCCACCGCGTCCACCACGTGGGGCCGGCCCAGCAGCTTCGCCTGGGTCAGCTCGCGGACCACCGACGCCGGGTCGCAGTGACCGCCCCGGACGGCCTCGGTGAGCAGCCGGCGCACGGCGCCCGCGTCCCGCAGGTCCGCCACCGCGTCGGCCAGCGCGCGCGGCACGGGTGCGACGGGGAGACCGGTGACCTGCTCGGGGACGGGCAGGTGCGCGGTGCGCAGGACCCGGGCGAAACCCGTGGAGCGCAGCCGGCGCAGCCGGGGCACCAGGACGTCGAGCCGGTCCAGGGCGGGCAGCGGCGGTGACGTGGTGAAGCCGTGCAGGGTCAGCGCCGCCGGCCCGGTGACGACCGCGTCGGAGTAGACGGGGCGGTGCGGCTGCTCGGCGCCCGGCTGGGACGGCACCGCCGGGAGGGTCGTCGTCTCGCGGGCCGCGTAGGTCAGCAGGGCGTGCAGGCGCTCCTCGCTGGTCGGGGGGCCCGGGTGCAGGACGTAGACGCCGGGGAGCAGCTGCTGCCAGGGGCCGCCGGGGCGGCACTGCTCGGCCATGTCCGCGGGGGAGACGCCGTGCGAGCGGAGCTGGGCGGCGGTCAGGACACGGCGGGTGCCCTCGGCGATGTGGCGCAGGGGGCGGGGGGAGAGCGGGGTGTTGTGGGTCATGCACCGGGGATTCCCGCACTCGGAACGCCTCTTAACCGCTGTTACACACCCGTCGACAAATGCGGACAACCTTGCACTAAAGGACGGATGTTCGGATGCCGAGTAGGCACCGAAAACCCCTGGTCCGTATGGGGGCGGTCCAGGGGTTACGGTCTTTCCTGCCGGGATTTCGTAACGGTGACCTACGGCCTAAGCTCAGGCCAAAGGCCGTCGGCCGGGCCTCAGTTCGCCGCCGCGTCGCACTCCTGGCCGCGCAGTGCCCGCGCCAGGTCGTCCCGCGCCTCCAGCACCAGGCGGCGCAGCGCCGGCGGGGCGCCCTCGTGGGCGGACAGCCAGGCGTCCGTCGCCCGCAGCGTCTCCGGCGAGTCCTGGAGCGACGGGAACAGACCCCGCACCACGTCCATGCCGATCTGGATGGACCGCTCCCGCCACACCCGCTCGATCACCGCGAAGTACTTCTCCGCGTACGGCGCCAGCAGCTCCCGCTGCGACGGCTGCGCGAAGCCCGCGATGGTCGCCTCCACCAGCGCGTTGGACAGCGCGTCCGACTCCACGACCTGCGCCCACGCCTGCGCCTTGACCGCCGCGGAGGGCCGCGCGGCCAGGCAGCGCACCTGGTGCCGCTTGCCGGACGCGGTGTCGTCGCGGGCCAGTTCCTCGGCCAGCGTCCGCTCGTCGGCCGCCCCGTGCGCGGCCAGCGGCTCCAGGAACGCCCAGCGCAGCTCCTGGTCCACGTCCAGACCGTCGATCTTCTCGGTGCCGTCCAGCAGACCGCGCAGCAGCCGGAGGTCCGCGTCACCGGACGCCGTCGTCGCGAAGAACCGCGCCCACGCCAGCTGGTGCTCGCTGCCCGGCTCGGCCGCCCGCAGCTCACGCAGGGCGCCCTCCGCCAGCAGCCGCTCGCCCTCGGCGCGCCAGTCCGGGGCCACGTAGTGGACCAGCGCGGAGTTCGCCCACGCGTGCAGCATCTGCAGCACGCCGATGTCCGACTCGCGGCCCGCGAACCGCAGCACCAGGTCGACGAAGTCCCGCGCCGGCAGCAGCGCGTCCCGGGTCAGGTTCCACAGCGCCGACCAGCACAGGGCACGCGCCAGCGGGTCCTCGATCGCGCCCAGGTGGCCGCGCAGCGTCTCCAGCGAGGTCGCATCGAAGCGGATCTTGCAGTACGTCAGGTCGTCGTCGTTGACGAGCACCAGCTCCGGCGCCTTGGCACCCGCCAGCTCCGCCACGACCGTGCGCGGGCCGTCGACGTCCGCCTCGGCGCGCGCGTACCGCTCCAGGGCACCCGAGGCGCCCCGCCGGTACAGGCCCACCGCGACCCGGTGCGGCCGCAGCTCCGGGTGCGACTCGGCGGCCTCCTGCACCACCGCCAGCTCGTCGATCCGCCCCTCGGCGTCCAGCAGCACCTGCGGCGTCAGCGAGTTCACCCCGGCCGTCTGCAGCCAGGACCGCGCCCACGCGCCCATGTCCCGGCCGGACGTCTCCTCCAGCACCGACAGCAGGTCGCCGAGGCGGGTGTTGCCGTAGGCGTGCCGCTTGAAGTAGCGCCGGGCGCCCTCCAGGAACGCGTCCTGGCCGACGTACGCCACCAGCTGCTTCAGCACGGAGGCGCCCTTGGCGTAGGTGATGCCGTCGAAGTTGAGCTTCGCGTCCTGCAGGTCACGGATGTCGGCCGTGATCGGGTGCGTGGAGGGCAGCTGGTCGGCCCGGTACGCCCAGGCCTTGCGGCGGTTGGCGAAGGTGATCCAGCCGTCGGTGAAGCGGGTCGCGCCGACCAGCGAGAACGCGCCCATGAAGTCGGCGAAGGACTCCTTCAGCCACAGGTCGTCCCACCACTCCATGGTGACCAGGTCACCGAACCACATGTGCGCCATCTCGTGCAGGATGACGTTGGCCCGGCCCTCGTACGACGCCTGCGTCACCTTGCCGCGGAAGATGAACTCCTCGCGGAAGGTCACCAGGCCCGGGTTCTCCATCGCGCCCAGGTTGTACTCGGGCACGAACGCCTGGTCGTACTTCCCGAACGGGTACGGGTAGTCGAAGTGGTCGTGGAAGAAGTCCAGGCCCTGCTTGGTGACCAGGAAGACGTCGTCGGAGTCGAAGTACGGGGCCAGGCCCTTGCGGCACATCGCGCCGAGGGGGATCTCCAGGCGGGTGCCGTCCGCGAACACCCGCTCGTAGGAGTCCGTCACATAGTGGTACGGGCCGGCCACCACACACGTGATGTACGTCGAGATCGGCTTGGTCTCCGCGAACCGCCACACGCCGTCGGCCCGCTCGCCGGCCCCGTTGCTCCACACCGTCCACTCCTCGGGCGCCCGCACCTCGAAGCGGAACGGGGCCTTGAGGTCCGGCTGCTCGAAGTTCGCGAACACCCGGCGGGAGTCGGCCGGCTCGTACTGCGTGTACAGGTAGACCTCGCCGTCCTCCGGATCGACGAAGCGGTGCAGGCCCTCGCCGGTGCGGGAGTAGGCGCACTGGGCGTCCACGATCAGCTCGTTGTCGGCGGCCAGGTCCTCCAGCACGATCCGGGAGCCGTCGAACACCTCGCTCGGATCGAGGTCGCGGCCGTTGAGGGAGACCGCGGTGACGCTCGGCGCGATCAGGTCCGCGAAGCTCGACGCGCCCGGCTCGGCGCACCGGAAGCGGATCGTGGTGACCGAGCGGAAGGTGCGCGGGCCGTCGCCCTCGTGCTCGCCGACGGCCGAACGCACGTCGAGGGACACCTCGTACCCGTCGACGGACAGCAGTGCGGCCCGCTCCCGGGCCTCGTCGCGGGACAGATTCTCACCGGGCACGGGCGGCACTCCCTCGTACGTCATGGCTACGGCTGAACAGGACCGATCCTGCCATGTGCCCCTGACACGGCACAGCAGGGAATGAGCGGGGACACCGGTGGCGTTCTCCCCCTGTTCCCGGAGAACGCCCCTTGAGGAGAGACATGTCGGAGAAGACCCCCGTCGACTTCTGGTTCGACCCGGTGTGCCCCTGGGCCTGGATGACCTCCCGGTGGGTGCTGGAGGTCGAGCGGATCCGCGACATCGAGGTCCGCTGGCATGTCATGAGCCTCGCCGTGGTGAACGAGGACAGGATGGACGACCTGCCCGAGGACTACCGGGAGATGCTGACCACGCGGGCCTGGCCGCCGATCCGGGTGGTCACGGCGGCCTGGCAGAAGCACGGCGACGCGGTGGTCGGCCCCCTCTACACCGCGCTCGGCACCCGCTTCCACAACAACGGCGAGGGCACCACCCTGGAGGCCATCGCGGGCGCGCTCGCCGACGTCGGCCTGCCCGCCGACCTCATCGACTACGCCCACCAGGAGGACTTCGAGTTCGAGGCCGAGCTGCGCGCCTCCCACAAGGAGGGCATCGAGAAGGTCGGCCAGGACGTCGGCACGCCGATCATCGCCGTGCCCGGCGCCGACGGCGAGCAGATCGCCTTCTTCGGCCCCGTCGTCACCCCGACGCCCCAGGGCGAGGAAGCCGCCCGCCTGTGGGACGGCGTCCTCGCCGTGGCGTCCGTGCCCGGCTTCTACGAGATCAAGCGCACCCGCACCAAGGGCCCGGACTTCGGCAACCTGTGACGCCCAGGGATGCCAGGGGTGTCTAGGCCGCGGCGATCCGCGCCAGATCCGGGAAGTCCGTGACCACCGCGTCCACGCCGAGCCCGTAGTGCAGGGCGTACTCCGCGAACGCGTCGCCGAAGCCGGTCGCCGTCGCACCGCGGCGCAGGGCGGGCGGCAGGTACTGGTTCTCGGCGCGGAAGGTGTACGCCCCGACGCGCAGGCCCGCCGCGTGCGCGTCCGCCACCAGCGAGGTGGGCGTGCCGGTGCCGCCGTCCGGGTTCACCGGCACGATCGAGGACTTGTCCGGGCCGATCCAGTCCGCGTACCCGGCGATCCGCGCCAGCCCGGCCGGGGTCATCATGTCCCGGTACGTCGTCGGATCCCCGGCCGAGACCAGGTCGTACGGCCCGCCCGTGGTGCCCAGTGCCTGCCACAGCGGCACGCCGAGCCGTTCGTCGGCGATCCGCCGCAGACTCGTCGGCTCGAACGACTGCACCACGCATTCACGGGGGCCCAGCCGGTTGCGGCGGACGGCCTGCGCCAGCTTCGGCTCCAGGGGCAGGCCGAGCGCGCGGAAGTACGTGGGGTGCTTGGTCTCCGGAAAGACGGCGACCGTCCGCCCGTGGGTCCTCGACAGGCGCCGGGCGAGGTCCACGACCTCCTGGAAGGTCATGATCCGCTCACGCCCGTCGAAGACCGTGTTGCGGTCGCGGACCAGGGGCAGGCGTTCCACCGCCCGCAGCGTCCTCAGCTCGGCGAGGGTGAAGTCCTCCGTGAACCAGCCGGTCACCGCCCGCCCGTCCACCGTCTTCGTGGTCCGGCGGTCCGCGAACTCCGGGTGCGCGGCCACGTCGGTGGTCTGCGAGATCTCGTTCTCGTGCCGGACCACCAGCACATGGTCCCTGGTCGGCACCAGATCCGGCTCGATCCAGTCCGCGCCGGTCTGCACGGCGTACGTGTACGAGGCGGCCGTGTGCTCCGGCCGCCAGCCGGCGGCGCCCCGGTGGCCTATGACCAGGGGCCGGCGCGGGCGCCCGGCGTCTTCGGCGGCCCGCGCCGCGGGGCCGGCGGCGAGCGCGGGGCCGCCGGCGGCGGCCGCGAGCAGCACGGATCGGCGTCTTATCGGCATCGGAACGTCCTCTCGTCGTAGGGGGTGTCTCGTCGATCAGGCCGGATCAGGGAGCGGCGTCTGGTGCCGTGCGTCGCAAGGCGGAGGGCCGCCCGCGTACTGGGCGGACGCGGGCGGCCCGACAACGCGGCTGGGGGTGCCCCCTGCTCGAAGAGCTTGGGGGAGTGCGTGCCGGGCGCCGCGAGCCAGGCGGGACTTTGCGGACACGAACTAGGGCGGTTCAGCCCTGTGCGCGGGCCCGGGCCTCCGTCAGCCGGGCCAGATGCTCCTCGTATCCCTTCGCGTAGTACGCCGCCCGGTCCGCGTCCGGCTCCACCACGGCCGTCGGCCGCGTCCACGCCCCGGCGTCCAGTTCGACGCCGAACCGCTCGGCCGCCGCGAGCACCGCGCCCCGCGCGCCCACCTCGCCCTCGACGACCCGCAGCGGCCGCCCCAGCACGTCGGCGAGCAGCCGCATCCACGCGGGGCTGCGGGTGCCGCCGCCGCACACCGCGAGCGAACCGGTCAGGCCCGCCGCCTGGAGGCAGTGCCGGGCCGCGTAGCCGATGCCCTCGCAGGTCGCACGGACCAGGTCGGCGCGGGTCGACTCCAGGCTGACGCCGAGGAGTTCGGCACGCAGCCGGGGCTCGACGAACGGGGCGCGCTCACCGGACGGGGCGAAGTACGGCAGCACCCGGACACCGTGCGCGCCGGGCGGGGTGGCCTCCAGCAGGCCGTCCACCTCCGCGTGCCGGACGCCGGTGGTGGCGAGCACCCAGTCCAGGGCCGCCGCGCCGACCATCGCGGGCATGGCGCGCAGCCAGTGGCCGGGCCGGTCGGTGGAGATGTACAGGCCGGCCGGCTCACCGGTCAGATCCAGGTCGGTGGTGGCCACCAGCGCGGCCAGACAGGTGCCGACGATCAGCAGGCCGTCGCCGGGGGCGGTGACGCCCGCGCCGAGCGCGCTCGCCGGCAGATCGTACGGCCCGTTCGCGAGCCTCGTGCCCGCCGGCAGGCCCTCGCGGGCCGGCGCGGTCGCCACCGGGTCGCTGACCGGCGCGAGCAGGCCCCGGCGGTGGGTGAGGCCGAGGAGTTCGACGACCCCGTTGTCGTACGCCCTGCTCCGGGGGTCCAGGAACGGCATCGACGCGTCCGACACGTCCGTCGTCGCCGGTGCTCCCGTCAGCCGCCGGAACACCATGTCCTTGCAGTACAGCGCGGTCGCCGCGGCGTCGAGGGCGGCCGGCTCGTGCCGGTCCAGCCAGGCCAGCAGGGGGCCCGGGCAGCCGGGGAACATCGCGCTCCCGGTGCGCCGGAACACCGCCTCGAAGGTGCCGTCCGCCAGCCACTGGCCGAGCAGCTGATGCGCCCGCCCGTCCATCCAGGAGGCCGCCGCGCGCACCGGGCGCCCCTCCTCGTCCACCAGCCACACCCCGTCGCCCTGCCCGGTCAGCCCGGCCACCGCGACCGGCCCCGGCACCCGCGCGGTCAGCGCGCCCAGCACCTCGACGACCGCCGCGTACACCTCCTCCATGTCCTGCTCGACGAACCCGCCCCGCAACGCGAGCCGCACCGGCCGGGACTCGACGGCCAGCTCCCGCCCGCCCTCGTCGAAGACGGCGGCCTTCACGACGGACGTGCCCACATCGATACCGACGAACATTCCGACCTCCCCTTAGTGCCGGTTGGTGGGCCCCTCAGGTCAGGCAGTGCGCCAGCGACTCCCCGCGCGCCCAGCGCCCCACCTCGGCGGCCGCGATGCGCGCGGCCTTCTCGGCGACCGCCCGGCTGGCGCCGCCCAGGTGCGGGGTCAGCACCAGCCGGTCCGCGAAGCCGTACAGCGGGGAGTCCGGCGGCAGCGGCTCGTGCGCGTAGGTGTCCAGCGCCGCCGCCGACACCCGCCCGCTCGCCAGCGCCGCGCACAGCGCGTCCTCGTCCAGCAGCGGCCCGCGCGCCGCGTTCACCACGACCGCGCCGGCCGGCAGCAGGTCCAGCTCACGGGCGCCGATCAGCCCCCGGGTCTCGGCGGTGAGCCGGGCGTGCAGGCTGAGCAGCCGGGAGCGGCGCACCAGCTCGTCCAGGGACGAGACGCGCAGACCGAGGATCTCGCCGCGCGCGTACGGGTCGTACACCATGACCTGCGCCCCGAACGCGCACAGCACCCGAGCCACCCGGCTGCCCACCGCGCCGTAGCCGACCAGCCCGACCGGCAGGTCCTCCAGCTCCAGACCGCTGTGCTCGTACGTGTAGTAGGCGGCGCCCTCCCAGCTGCCCCGGCCGGCCAGCGGGATGTGGGCCTGCGGGATGCGGCGCAGGGCGGCCAGCATCAGGCCGACGGTGAACTCGGCGGTGGCGGCGGCGTTCCGGCCGGGCGCGTAACAGACCCGCACGTCATGCGACTTGGCCGCGTCGAGGTTGACGTTCACCGGGCCGCCCCGGCACACCACGACCAGCCGCAGTCCGGGCGAGGCGTCGAGGACGCGGGCGGTGACCGGGCCCATCTGGGTGACCAGCACCTGACGGCCGTCGCCCAGTGCCTCGATCAGCTCGTCCTCGGCGTCGCTGGCCTCGGTCACCTCCGCCACCGGTCCGAACGGTTCCAGCGGCCAGCCGAGCCGCAGTTCCCGCACGTCCGCCGGGTGTTCGTGCCGGACCGCCTCCGCGATCAGCGACGGCAGCACGAAGCGGTCACCGGCGGCCACCACACGGACCGGGCCGGAACTCGTCGAAGAAGTCGGCGAAGAAGTCGGCGAAGAAGTCGGCGAAGGAGTCGTCGCAGGGGTCGTCGCAAAGGTCATCGCAGGGACTCTCCTGTCTCGGCGTCGAAGACATGGGTGAGGCCGGGGTCAGCGGCGATGCGGACCCGTTCGTCGTGGGCGAGCCGCACCTCCGGGCCGGTCAGCACGGTGACGGGCCGGGCGACGCCCGCGAGGGCGACGGTGGCGATGCCCGACTCCAGCAGCGGTTCGTGCGCCAGCACCTTCGCGGGCAGCCCGCCGGCGCCGGTCAGCGAAAGGTCCTCGGGCCGGACCCCGACGACCACCTCGCGGCCCGCATCGACCGGCACCGGCAGCGGCAGTTCCAGCCCGTCGGCGAGGCGGGTGGCACGGCCGCCGGGGGCCGCGGTGCCGGGCAGCAGGTTGATCGCGGGCTCGCCGACGAAGTCCGCGACGAAGACGGTGGCCGGGCTGTCGTAGATCTCGTACGGGGTGCCGAGCTGCTGGATCACGCCGTCACGCATCACGGCGATCCGGTCGGCGAGCGACAGGGCCTCCTCCTGGTCGTGGGTGACCAGGATCGTGGTGTGCCCCAGGTCACGCTGGATGCGTTTCAGCTCGCGGCGGGTGGTGTCGCGCTGGGCCGCGTCCAGGTGGGAGAGGGGTTCGTCGAGGAGCAGGACGTCCGGTTCGCGGATCAGGGCGCGGGCCAGGGCCACCCGCTGCTTCTGCCCGCTGGACAGACCGGCGGGCCGGGCGCCGAGGATGCCGGTGAGGCCGATGCGTTCCGCCATCTCGCCGACCCTGCGGTCCACGTCCTTGCGGCGGCCCCGCGCCCGCAGCCCGAACGCCAGGTTCTCGGCGACCGTCAGCGGCGGGTACAGCGCGTAGTTCTCGAACGCGACGCCGATGTTGCGCCGCTGCGCGGGGCGGTCCACGACCGACGCCCCGCCGACCAGGATGTCCCCGCCGGTCACCGCCTCCAGCCCGGCGATCATCCGCAGGGTGGTGGACTTGCCGCAGCCCGACGGGCCGAGCAGCCCCAGCAGTTCTCCGGAGCGCAGCGCGAGGTCGAGACCGCGCACCGCGTCGACCGGGGGCCGCCCGCGTGGGCGGTACGTCTTGCGCAGCTCACGTAGCTCCAGCTCGGTCATCGACGGCGTCCCCTTTTTCCCGGCTCGCTGGCGTCGCGCACACCTCGTAGCGGACCTTGTGCTCGTCCAGGTCGCGCAGCGCCTCGGCGGACGCCCCGTCGTCGACCAGCAGCAGGTCGAAACGGGACAGCGGCACGACGCGGTGCAGGGCGACCCGGCCCAGCTTGGTGTGGTCGATCAGCAGGACGTTGCGGGCGGCCGAGTCGAGCATCGCCCGCTTCACGGACACGATGTGCTGCTCCTGGTGGTAGGCGTGACCGGCGTGCACGGCCGACGTGGAGGCGAAGCAGACGTCCACGCGCAGCTGCTGCACCGCCTCGACGCAGGACACGCCGAGGAAGGAGGAGTGCAGCGGGTCGTAGTCGCCGCCCAGCGCCATCAGATGGATGCCGCGCTGGTCGGCGAGGAGGTTGACGGCCGGCAGGAAGTTGGTGACGACGGTGAGCGGGGTGATCTCGCCCAGCCGCAGCCGGCGGGCTATCTCCAGGGTGGACGTGGAGTCGTCCAGCATGACCGCCATGCCGGGTTCGATCAGCCGTGCCGCCCGGTCGGCGACGGCGGCCTTCTCGGCCCGCATCGTCTTCAGCCGGTACTGCACGTTCGACTCGAACACACCGGACGGCTGCGCGGTCACCCCGCCCCGGAACTTCCGTACGATGCCCTGCCGTTCCAGCTCGTCGAGGTCCCGGTGGATCGTCATCAGACTCACCCCGAAGCGCTCGGCCAGCTCGGCCGCCGTCGCCGATCCCTCCGCCAGCACCTGCTCGGCCATGGCGGCCTGCCGGGCCGCCGGTCCCTGAAACGCGTGGTTGCCGCTGCTCATCGTGTCCCGATCCGTCGTCCTGGGCGCTCCGGCCCGTCGGCCTCGAACAGCAGCAGGCTCTCAGGCCGCACCGACAGCCGTACCGGGGCGTCGGGACGCAGCCCCGCGGCCTCCGCGCGGGAGGCGACCAGGGCGACCTGGTGGGCGCCCAGCCGCACGGTCACCTCCACGGACCGGCCGAGGACCTCGGTGACGTAGACCGTGCCGTCCAGCGGGTGGCCCGGCCCGCCGAGCGTCAGATCGCGGGGGCGTACGCCGATCTGCGCCTCGCCGCGCGCGGAGGCCGCCACGGGCAGGGCGACCGCCCCGTCCGGCGTCCGGAAGACACCGTCCTCGACGGCCCCCGGCAGCAGATTGATCCGCGGCCTGCCGAACGCCCGCGCAACCCACGTGTCGTGGGGCCGGTGCCAGATCTCCTCCCGGGTCCCGGTCTGCACGATCCGCCCGTCCCGGATCACCCCGATCCGGTCGCCGAGCGCCAGCGCCTCCACCGCGTCATGGGTGACGTACAGCGTGGTCGTGCGCCGCACCGCGCCGATCGCCTTCAGCTCGGCCCGCATCTGCTGGCGCAGCTTGGCGTCCAGGTGGGAGAGGGGTTCGTCGAGCAGGAAGGCGCGGGCGGGGCGGACCAGGACCCGGCCGAGGGCGACCCGCTGCCGCTGCCCGTTGGACAGCTGGCCCACCGGGCGGTCCAGCAGCCCCTGAATGCCGAGGAGTCCGGCGACCTCGTCGATCCGGCGGCGGGCCTCCGCCGCCGGGACGCGGTGGCGGGGGGAGCGCAGCGGGGAGGCCAGGTTGTCGTGGGCGGTGCGGTGCGGGTAGAGGGCGTAGCTCTCGAAGCACATGGCCACGCCCCGGTCGTAGGGCTCGACCCCGCTCATGTCCCGCCCGTCGATCGCGACGGTCCCGGCGTCCGGCCGCTCCAGTCCGGCGACCGCCTTCAGTGTGGTCGTCTTGCCCGCGCCGGACGGGCCGAGCAGGCAGAAGAACTCGCCCTGCGCCACGTCCAGGTCGACCCCGTCGAGCGCGACCGTGCGGCCGTAGGCCTTCCGTATCCCCCGCAGCGACACCGTCACGACTTCACCGCCCCGAACGACAGCCCGCGCACCAGGTACCGCTGGATGAGCAGCGCCAGCAGCAGCGGCGGTACGACGGAGACCAGCGCGGCGGCGGCCGTGAGGTTGTACTTGGGCCGGTCGCCGCCGAGGAAGGACAGCGCGCCCACGGTGACGGTCTGCGCCTCGTTGGAGGTGAGGATCAGCGGGAAGACGAAGTTGTTCCAGGCGAAGATGAACGCCAGCAGGGACACGGCCGCGATCCCCGGCTTGACCAGCGGGACCGCCACCCGGAAGAACGCCTGCTTGCGGGTGTAGCCGTCGAGCAGCGCCGCCTGTTCCAGCTCGGGTGTCAGATCGGCGAAGTAGGATCGCATGATCCACACGATCAGCGGCAGGGTGACGAGCTGGAGCACCCACACCATCCCGACGTAGGTGTCGAACAGGCCCAGTTCCTGGTACAGCACGAACAGCGGGATGATCACGGTGAGTTCGGGCGCGAACCGGAACGACAGCAGGGTGAACATCAGGTTGTCGGAGCCCTTGAACCGCCGGCGCGCCGAGGCGTACGCCGCCGGCAGCCCGACCAGCAGCGACAGCGCCACCGCGCCCAGCGACACGACCAGGCTGTTCACGAAGAACCGGGTGAAGGGGATGCCCTCGCTGTCGCCGAGCACCGTCCGGTAGCCGTCGAGGGTGGGGGTGAAGGAGAAGTACGTGCTGAACAGCTGGTCGGCGGGTTTCAGGGAGAGGATCACCATCCAGGCGATGGGGAACAGCGCGAAGACGAAGTAGAGGATGAGGGCGGCGTCCGCGAGCCACCCCAGCCACCGCTTTCTCACCTGGTCACCTCCGCGGCCCGGCGCTGGATCCGCCCCAGGTGCTTCACCAGCACCATCGCGGCGAGATAGACCACGGCCCACAGCACGACCGTGTAGCTGATGCCGAACGAGTAGCGCTGGAAGCGGATCGCCTCCAGGTACGCCCGGATCTGCAGGACCACCGTGGAGTCGCCGGGCCCGCCCTCGGTGAGGGCGTAGATGATGTCGAACACCTTCAGCGAGTCCATGAACCGGAAGATCAGCGCGACCAGCACGTACGGCCACAGCATGGGCAGTGTCAGCCGCCGGAACGTGTACCACCGGCCCGCCCCGTCCACCGCCGCCGCCTCGAACGGGGAGGCGGGCAGCGAGCGCAGCCCGGCGAGCGCCAGGATCGCCACGAACGGCGTGTACACCCACACGTCGACGGCGATCGACGACAGCAGCGCCCCGGCGGGGGTGTCCGTCCACTGCACATCGCCCAGTCCGAACGGCTCCAGCAGATGGTTGACGACCCCCACCGACGGCTGGAGCATCAGCTTCCACATGATCGCGGCGATCACCGGGGCGATCATCAGCGGCAGGATCAGGATCTTCTCCAGCACCCGTCCGACCAGCGACGACCGGTTCAGCAGCAGCGCCACCGCGACCCCGAGCACGGTCTCGAACCCGGCCGCCCCGACCGCGTACAGCACCGTCACCCACGCGGAGTTCCAGAAGGACTCCTCGGTGAAGACGGTCCGGTAGTTGTCGAGGCCGACCATGTCCGGCTGCGGCTTGCTCGCCGCGAAGTCGAAGACCGTGTAGTACAGGCCGAGTCCGAACGGGTAGAGGATCCCGCAGGTCAGCAGCAGGGCGGGGACGATCAGGAGATACGGGCGCAGGGTGAGCCGGAGCTGCTTGGAGCGCCCCGGAGGCGAACCGGAGGACGCGGTCGGACGCACGGTCATCCGACCTTGCGGGCGAGGTCGTCCGCGAGCCCGTCGAGCACCGGCCGCGCGCCCTTCCCGCCGTAGATCTCCTGGAGCGCCGACGCCCAGCTGGTCGTCGCGTCGAAGAACTGCGCCTGCGGGGTGAACTGGATCTCCGTCTGCCCGGCGACCGTCTCGAAGGTCTCGATGAAGCCGGGGATGTCCTTCATCTTGTCCTTGTAGGCCGCGTCCTGGCTGACGGACCTGCGCACCGGGTCGATGTGGTTGTGGGTGACGGCGCCGCGCCGCAGATGCTCCTTGCCGGTCGCCCACTGCAGGAACAGCCAACTGGCGTTCTTGCGCTCGCTTCTGGCGTTCATGCCGAGCGACCAGATCCACATGTTGGTGGCGAGCGACCCGTCCGGTCCCTTCGGGCCCGGATGGAAGGCGATCTTCCCCGAGGCGGGGCCGGCCCCCTTCACCGCCTGGAAGTAGGCCGCCGTGTCCGCGTCGAACAGCATCCCGGCCTTCTTCGCGCCGAGGTCGCTGGAGCACTGGTACCAGGTGTACGACGTCCAGGACGGCGGCCCGCCCCGGCGCACCATGCCGGCCCAGTCCTCGGTGAACGCCACCGCCTCCGGGGAGTTCATCGCCGGGGTGAGCCGGTCGCCGGAGACGGTGAAGTCCTTCAGGCCGTAGCGGGCGTACATGGTCATGAAGCCGGGGTGGATGGTGGCCCAGCTGCGCGATCCGCGCACGGCGATGCCGTACATGCCGTCGAAGCCGGCGCCCGGCGCCTTCCGCTTGATCGTCTCGGCGAGTTCGCGCAGCTCGTCGAAGGACTCGGCAGGCTTGAGGCCCAGCTTGCGGAAGACGTCGGTGTTGTAGGCGACGACGTTGGTCTCCCAGCCCCACGGCAGCGCGTACTGCCCGCCCTGCCCGAGCGGCGCGCCCGCCTTCAGGTTCCACTGGTCGGCTTGGAGCAGGTTGGGGAAGAAGTCGTCCCGGTCCCACTCGTCGCCGGTCGCGGAGGAGTTGCGCATCCACGGCCCGAGGTCCTCCAGCCAGCCCGGCGGGCCGTACTGCCAGACCATGTACGCGCCGAGCATGAAGACGTCGTAGGAGGCGCGCCCGCTGGAGAGGTCGACGGTGAGCTTGTCGAAGTAGTTGTCCTCGGGGAAGACGTCGTACTCGACCTCTATGCCGGTCTTCTCGGTGAAGGACTTCAGGTCGGCGAGGAGCGCGTCCGTGTACGGGTGCTTGTTCAGCAGCGCCTTGACCGTGGTGCCCTTCTCCCGCTTCCAGTCGAAGGCGCCGGTGATGTCGTCGGCGGCCGAGCCGTCGCTCTCGCCGTCGTTCCCGCCGAACCCCGCGCCGCAGGCGGAGAGCAGGGGCGCCGCGGCCGCGGCGGCGGTGAGGGCGAGGAAGCGGCGGCGGTCGTGCACGGGCGTGTCCATCCGTGACCTCCACGTGAGGGCGGGTCGGGTCCGGGGCGGGGCGCGTTAACACGTCGAGTCGATTCGCTAACAGAGAGTGGAACGGCGGAAGTTGGGCGTCAATCCCTCGCGCACCCGAAAATCTCAGGGCACAGTGAGAAGTTCACATCCCGGCACGCGAAGCGTGGGAGGACGCGATGGCGGACGAGACTGCGGCCTGGCTGGGCGTCGACCTCGGCACACAGAGCGTCCGCGCCCTCCTCGCCACCGGGGACGGCACGGTCCTCGGCTCCGGCGCGGTCCCGGTGCGCGGCCGGCGGGACGGCGAGCGGCACGAGCAGGACCCGGGGGAGTGGTGGACGGCGGTGTGCGCGGCCACCCGGGAGGCGCTGCGGGAGCGCCCCGGGACCCGGATCGGCGGGCTCGCGGTGTGCGGCACGTCCGGGACCGTGCTGCTCACCGACCACACCGGGCGCCCGCTGGGACCGGCGCTGATGTACGACGACGGCCGGGCCGCGGCCGAGGCCGCCCGGCTGCGCGCGGCGGGCGTCACCGTCCAGGACACCTGGGCCCTGCCCAAGGCGCTCTGGCTCACCGCCGCGCACGGACCCGGCCGGATCACCCACCAGCCGGACGTGATCACGGCCCGGCTGGTCGGACACCCGGTGCCGGCCGATTCCAGCCACGCGCTGAAGACCGCGTACGACGTGGCGGCCGACGCCTGGCCCGGCCTGCCCGGCGTCCCCGAGGAGGCGCTGCCCGCCGTCGTCCGCCCCGGCACGGTCCTCGGCACGGTCTGCCCGGCCGCCGCCGAGGCCAGCGCCGTCCCCGCCGGCACGCCGGTCGTCGCGGGGATGACCGACGGCTGCGCGGCCCAGATCGCCTCCGGCGCGCTGCGGGAGGGCGCCTGGAACTCGGTCCTCGGCACCACCCTCGTACTGAAGGGGGCGGCCCGCGAGCCGGTGCGGGACGGCGCCGGCGTGGTCTACAACCACCGCGCCCCGGACGGGAGATGGCTGCCCGGCGGGGCGTCCAGCGTGGGCGCCGGCGTGCTCACCGCCCGCTTCCCCGACGCCGACGCCGCCGCGATGGACCGGCGGGCCGCGGCCCACGAACCCTCCGGCGCGGTGGCCTACCCCCTGGTGTCACCGGGCGAACGCTTCCCGTTCCAGGCCCCCGAGGCCACCGCCCTGCTCCTGGGAGAGCCGGCCTCCGACGCCGACCGGTGGGCGGCCCTCCTCCAGGGCGTCGGCCTCGCGGAACGCCTGTGCCTGGACTACCTCGACCACCTGGGAGCCCCGCTCGACGGCCCCCTCGCCTTCACCGGCGGCGCCACCCGCAGCCCCTACTGGACCCAGCTGCGCACCGACATCCTGGGCCGCCCGGCCCGCATCCCCGACCACCCCGAACCGGCCCTGGGCATGGCCGCGCTGGCCTGCCACGCCCTGACCCGCCCGACGGCCGCCCTCACCGACACGACCGACCGCATGGTCCGCGTCCGCACCACCGTCCACCCCCGCCCCGGTCACACCGACCGCTACACCGGCCCCTACCTCCGCCTCCTCGACGCCCTGGAGTCCCGCGGCTGGCTGCCGGCCCCGGTGGCGGCGCACGCGCGGCGCCGGGCCGAACAGGGCGCGGCGGCGGGCGGAGCGGGACTCGGAAAGGAAGACTGACGGCTCATGACCGCCACCCTTCTCCTCGCCCGGCACGGCCAGACCGTCTGGCACGCCGAGAACCGGTACGCCGGCGTCAGCGACATCGCGCTCACCGACACCGGCCGCGAGCAGGCGCGGGCCCTCGGGCGCTGGATCGGCGCGCATCCGGTCGACGCCGTCTGGACGTCGCCGCTGTCCCGGGCCGTGGCGACCGCCGAGCCCGCCTGCGCGGCGCTGCGGCTGACCCCGCACCGCGACCCCGATCTGCGCGAATGCGACTTCGGGGTGCTGGAGGGCCGTACGCTCGCGGAGTTCGCCGTCGAGGACCCGGCCCACGCCGAGGCCTACCGGGCGGACCCGGTGGCCCATCCCTTCCCCGGGGCCGAGGACCCGACGGCCGCCGCCGGGCGGGGCACGGCCGCCCTGCGCCGCATCGCTGCGGAACACCCCGGCGAGCGGGTCCTCGTCGTCGCCCACAACACCCTGCTGCGGCTGGTGCTGTGCCGGCTGCTCGGCATTCCGCTGGGCGACTACCGCCGGGTCTTCCCCAAGCTGCGCAACGCCGCCGTCAGCGAACTCCGCCTGGACGCCGGGCAGGCCGCCCTGCTGTCCCTCAACCTGCCCAGCGGGTGACAGCCCTGTGAGTCAGGTCCTCACAGGGCTGCCCCTTCACCGCGCCCGCCCGCGTGAAGGGTGAGAAGACGATCACGAGGCAGGCTTGTTGCAACTGAATTGCAACAACAAACTAACAGCAAAAAGCCCCCGTGTGGATCGCACGGGGGCTTTCGTGTCGTCGCGGCGGGTCAGTCCCTGGCGCGCGCCCGCTGCCAGGCGTAGCCGACGGCCGCCAGGACCAGCGTCATCGCGCCCGTCGAGTACAGCTGCACCCGGGTGTCCGGCTCCCGTGCCATCAGCACGAAGATCGCCACCATGCCGGCCAGCGCCACCCACGTCAGCACGGGGAACGCCCACATCCGCACGACCAGCTTCTCCGGCGCCTCACGCTCCACCCGGCGGCGCAGCCGCAGCTGGGAGACGGCGATGAAGATCCAGACGACCAGGATCACCGCGCCGATCATGTTGAGCAGCCAGGTGAAGACGTCGTCCGGCCGCCAGTAGCTGAGCAGGACGCACAGGAACCCGAACACGCTGGACGCCAGCACCGCGATCCGCGGCACCCCGCCCGACACCCGGCCCAGAGCCTTCGGGCCCTGCCCGCGCTCCACCAGCGAGTAGGCGATGCGCGAGGCGCCGTAGATGTTGGCGTTCATCGCGGACAGCAGCGCGACCAGCACGACCACGTTCATCAGCTGGCCCGCGCCGGGGATGCCGAGGTGGTCGAGGGTGGCGACGTACGGGCCCTTCTCGACGACCTCCTTCGAGTCCCACGGCACCAGCGTCACCACGACCGCCATCGAGCCGATGTAGAACAGGGCGATACGCCACATCGCGGTGCGCACCGCGCTCGCCACACCCCGCACCGGGTCCTCGGACTCGGCCGCCGCGATGGTGACCGTCTCCAGGCCGCCGTACGCGAACACCGAGGCGAGCAGGCCGATGACCAGGCCCTCACCGCCGCCCGGCATGAAGTCGGAGAGGTTGCTGGTGCCCGGCGCGTCCGTGCCCGGCAGCACGCCCAGGATGGCGAGCACACCCAGCACCAGGAACAGCGAGATCGCCAGCACCTTCAGCGCCGCGAACCAGAACTCGAACTCGCCGAAGTTCTTCACCGCCGCCAGGTTCGTCCCGCAGAAGACCACCATGAACAGCGCCACCCACGCCCACTCGGGCGTCCCCGGCAGCCAGCCGCTGACGATCTTCGCGGCGCCGATGCCCTCCAGGCCGACCGCCGTGCACAGCAGCACCCAGAAGGCCCAGCCGACGGTGAACCCGGCCCACGGGCCGATCGCCCGCTCGGCGTGCGCGGAGAAGGAGCCCGACGACGGGTACGCCGCCGACATCTCGCCCAGCATCCGCATCACCAGCATCACCAGGAGGCCGGAGAGGACGTAGGCGATGATGATCGAGGGTCCCGCGGCGGCGATGCCCGCGCCGGAGCCGACGAACAGCCCCGCGCCGATCACGCCGCCGAGGGCGATCATCGAGAGGTGGCGCTGCTTCAGGCCGTGGGAGAGGGAGGCGTCCGCCTGCGGCGAAGTCTCCTGCGTGCTGGTGCTGGGCATGGGCGCGGCTCGTCCGTCCAGGGGTGCGGGGACAGGGTAAAAAGCGCCCACAGTCTGGGCGGCGGTGCCGAACGAGGGACACCGCCGTTCACTATGCGGACGCGCGAACTACGGAGTGTACGACCCCCGTCACATCGGCGGGTTGGCGGAACCCTACAGCCGACCCTTCCCAGGCGCACGTGAGATATACGTCCTCACCTCAGTGACGGGTATCACGCCAAGATAGGTGTCATCCGCACTCTTTGTGAGCATCCCACCACACTCGCGCTCCAGCCTTTGTCGAGCCGTAACGGTGATCCGCTCAGGTGCCCTGGGTTAGCGTCACCAAGTCCCGTACCGCCCTCATCCGCGGAGTCCCCATGAGCACCGCCACCGCCACGTCCCCCGCCCGCCCGGGGCAGGTCCTCGCCGACCTCCTCCCGGCCTCCCGCGTCCGCGACATCGCCCTCGTGGCCGGCGGCGCCCTGCTCACCGGCCTCGCGGCCCAGATCTCCGTGCCCGTGCCCGGCTCCCCGGTGCCGGTGACCGGCCAGACCTTCGCCGCGCTGCTCGTCGGCACCGCCCTCGGCGCCGGCCGCGGCTTCCTCTCCCTCGCCCTGTACGCCCTGGCCGGGCTCGCCGGTGTGCCGTGGTTCGCCGGCGGCTCCTCCGGCGTCATGCCGTCCTTCGGCTACATCGTCGGCATGATGCTCGCCGCGCTCGCCGTCGGCGCCCTCGCCCGCCGCGGCGCCGACCGCTCCCCGTGGCGCACGGCCGGCGCGATGCTGCTCGGCGAGGCGATCATCTACGCGGTCGGCGTGCCCTACCTGGCGCTGGCGACGGACATGTCCGCCTCCGCCGCGATCGCGGCCGGCCTCACCCCGTTCCTGATCGGCGACGCCCTGAAGGCGGCCCTGGCGATGGGCGTGCTGCCCACCGCCTGGAAGCTCGTCGACAAGCGCTGACCGCGAGGTTCTCTCAGGCGGTACGGAAGAGGTTCGCCGGGTCGTGAAGCGACTTCAGCCCGGCGAGCCTCTTCCGCGTCCCGGCGTCGTACAGCCCCTCGGTCCGGTCCCCGGCCCCGAAGGCGAAGTTGACGGCCCGCCCCAGGGTGTCCGGCGCGAGCAGCGCGAACGCCGGGTCCAGCAGCGCGCGGGCCCGCTCCCGGTCGCCCGTCGTCAGCAGCCGCACCAGGAACCGCCCCTCGCGGAACGGCACCGCGTTCGGCGCGCTGCGCGCCAGCGCCCCGCCCAGATGGTTGACCTGTACGACCACCATGGCCTCCGCGTCCGGCCCGGTGCGCCGCAGCACCCGGCCCGCCCGCGCCGCGTCCAGCGAGCCCAGCACCGCGCTGTCGCCGTAGTAGGCGTGCGGGAAGTCCGGGTCGCTGTGGATGGTGTGGCTCTCGGCATACGGCATCTCCCGCAGCGAGTCGGCCAGTACCGGCCCGATCTCCCGCAGCGGCGCCACCAGCCGCTCCCCGTCCGCGCCGGTGTACGCGACCCGCACGGACACCACGTACCGGCCCCGCAGACCCGGCGGCAGCGCGGGGACGTCCGGGTACGGCACGGCCGCGAAGGACGAGGTCAGCCCGTCCGGCACGGTCCGCGTCCACGCCTCGTAGGCCGCCAGCACGGCCGCCGGGTCCACGCGCCGCCCGTCGAAGGCGAGCGAACCGCCGTACAGCCGGGCCACCGGGACCAGCCCGGTCTCCAGCCCGGTGACGACGCCGAGGCCGTGCCCGCCGCCCAGCAGCCCCCAGTACAGCTCCGAGTCCCGGGTCAGCCCGCGGTGCAGGCGCCCGTCGGCGGTGACGACGTCGAGGGAGCGGACGTGGTCGGCGGCGTAGCCGAACTCCCGGGCGAGGATGCCGAGTCCGCCGCCCAGGGTGTAGCCGACGGCCCCGACGGACGGCGCCGAGCCGTTCAGCGGCGCCAGCCCGTGGCGGGTGGCGGCCGCCACCACCTCGCCCCAGCGGACACCCGCCTGCACGCGGGCCGTGCGGGCGACCGGGTCGACGGTGACGCGGTCCATGCGCCGCGTGGTGACGAGGACCCCGTCCTCGACGGCGCCGGGCACGCCGTGGCCGGTCGCCTGGACGGCGAGCGGCAGGTCCCGTGCGGCCGCGTACCGCACGGCGGCCGCCACGTCCCCGGCCGAGGAAGCGCCGACGACGACGGCGGGCCGCCGTACGAACCCGGTCTGGAAACCGGCGGTCTCCTCCGCGTAACCGGCGTCACCGGGGCGGAGGACGAGCAGATCTGCGGTGCTGTTCGGGAGGCTCATGGCGGCGAGGATGGCGCCATAACCTGACAACCACCGTCAGCTTTTCCCAGTCCGCTCCGGAATCAACTCCCGGCCGGCCGCCGCCGGGTCCACCACGCCCCGGCCGCGCCCGCCGCGACCAGCACGGCCCCGGCCGCGCCCAGCGGCACCAGCGCCTCCCGCGCGACGCCGGTCCTCGGCAGCTCGTCGCCGCCCGGCGCCACCGGCTGGTTGTCGGTGCCGAGCAGCAGGGGAGTGGCCGGGGCGTCCGGCGACGGGTTCACCGTGCCGAAGGGCACCGGGCCCTGCTGCCAGAACGTGGTGCTCCCGTCGGCGGACTGCACCGGCAGGCAGATCTTCCCCTCCTTGCCGAGGTCGTAGGTGGCGTCGACGTCGTAAGACCGGGACCTCCCGGCGCCGAGTTCGCCGACGGCGCAGCTGTAGCCGCTGTTCGAACCCTCGGGCAGATCCTTTTCCGGAATCTCCGTGCAGCCCTTCACTTCATTGATCCGAAGGCCGTCGAATCCGACGACCAAGAGCCGGATGTCGTCGCTTTCCTTGGTTCCTCCGTTCTTTACCGTCGCGGTGATCGCCGTCTTTTTCGAACTGTTGTCGACGGAGATCCGCTCGGGCAGCAACGTCGTCAGTTCGACGCCCGCCGGAGCCTGTTCGACGGCCTTTCCCCCTTCGCTGCTGCCAGGTCCCTCGTCCTTCGCGCCGGCAGTGGTGGAAAGGATCACCACTGCCGAGAAAGATGCCGCGACCAGCGATCCCACGATGGCCGTCCTACGGCGAGAACTCATGTTCGGCCCCCTCGTCCCCCTTGGCTGCGCCTGAATTCGCAGCACTTGAAGAGGTACCACAAGATTTCGCCCCACTATGCTGGTACGGCGCGAAGTGGGGCCATTATGGGGGTGCAGCGAATTGCCGGGATCTTCGGGGCTGTTGGTGGCGGAGCGCTATCGGCTGGTCGAAAGCATAGGCCAGGGAGGAATGGGGCGGGTGTGGCGAGCCGCCGACGAAATACTCGACCGGGAAGTCGCCGTCAAGGAAATGCGGATAGACGGTCTCGACGCGGAGGACGCCCGCACCCGCCGCGAACGGGTCCTGCGCGAGGCCCGGGCCACCGCCCGCCTCGACCACCCCAACGTCGTACGCGTCTACGACGTGGTCGACGAGGGTGAACGCCTTTGGATCGTCATGGAGTTGATACCCGGCCGCTCCCTGGAGCAGGTGATGACCGAGCAGGGCCCGCTCAGCCCGCGCGAGACCGCCCGCGTCGGTCTCGGCCTGGTCGCCGCCCTGCGCGAGGTGCACGCGCGGGGCGTCCTGCACCGGGACATCAAACCCGGCAACGTGCTGGCCGGACCGGACGGCCGGCGCGTCGTGCTCACCGACTTCGGCATCGCCGCCATCCAGGACGCCAAGGCGCTCACCATGGCCGGCATGCTGGTCGGCTCACCCGACTACATGGCCCCCGAGCGGGTGTCGGGCCGCCCCCAGGGCCCGCCGTCCGACCTGTGGTCCCTCGGCGCCACCCTCTGCGCGGCCCTCGCCGGGCACTCCCCGTTCTCCCGTGACACCACGCTCGCCACCCTGCACGCCGTCCTCTACGAGGAACCTCGGCTGCCGCACTCCGCGGGTCCGCTGTCCGACGTGCTGTCCGCCCTCCTCGCCAAGGACCCGGCGGCCCGCCCCGATCTGGCGGCCGTGGAGGCGGCCCTGCACCCCGTGGCCTTCCCCGCGCCGACGCCGACCCTCGAGCCGACCCCGGTCCTCATCCGCCCCCCGGACCCGCGGCCCGCGAGAACCCGCCCCCGTCTCCAGGTGTTCCTGGCCGCGGCGGGCGTCCTCACCGCCGCCGCCCTGACCGCGATCGTCCTCACCGCCACCTCCGGCACCCCGGACCACGGCGACGACCGGGCGGCCGGGTCGCCTGCCACCGGCGCGCACCCCACGGTCGAGGGAACCTCCCGGCCGCCGAGTCTCCCGCCGGGCACCCGCAGGGAGGCGGGCGGGTTCGCCTGGGCACCCCCGGAGGGCTGGCGCCGGGACGTGAAGACGGCGGCCGAGATCCACTACACCTCTCCCGACGGCACCCAGGAACTCGTCGCCAAGTCCGCCCTGGCCCGCGGCGACCTGATGGAGACGTGGCGCACCTCGGAACAGAACGCCCACCAAGGGCGCGACTACCGCAAGATCCGGCTGGAGGAGACGGAGTTCCGCGGCCATCCGGCGGTGGTCTGGGAGTACGCCTTCACCCTCGACGGCGCCGACTGGCACGCCCGGCTGCTCGGCTTCACCGCGAAGGGGAAGTCGTACCAGATCAACACCTGGTACCGGCCGCGCACGGAGGCGGCGGCGTTGCGGGTCTACGACGACGTGAAGCAGGGCTTCACGGTGCTGTGAGACACGCGAGGGGCCCCGCGGCCTTGCGGCCGCGGGGCCCCGGAAATGTCGGGCGACCGGAGGTCAGTCGGCCGTGACCGCCTCCTGCTCCTGCTGCTCCTGGCCGGCGCCGAGCTTCTGCCGGACGAAGGCGATGGCCAGCACCACGGCCGCCACCAGCAGCGACAGCAGCACGGTCTTGCGTCCGTCGTGCTCGGTGTCGGTGAGCATGTAGCCGAGGACGAAGACGATCAGCGCGGCGGCCGCCCAGGTCAGGTACGGGTACAGCCACATCTTCACGACCAGCTTCTCCGGCGCCTCGGCCTGGATGATCTTCCGCATGCGCAGCTGCGAGAAGCAGATGACGAGCCAGACGAACAGCGCGACCGCACCGCTGGAGTTGACCAGGAAGAGGAAGACGGAGTCCGGGAACTTGTAGTTGAAGAACACCGCCACGAACCCGAAGACGACGGACACCAGGATCGCGGTCCGCGGCACACCGCGGCTCGTGGTCTTCGCGAACGCCTTCGGCGCGTCACCGCGCTGGCCGAGCGAGAAGGCCATCCGGGAGGCCGTGTACAGGCCCGAGTTGAGACAGGACAGCACCGAGGTCAGCACGATGAAGTTCATGATCTGACCGGCGTGCGCGATGCCGAGCGAGTCGAGGGCGGCCACGTAGGAGCCCTTGTCCGCGATGGCCTTGGAGTCCCACGGCAGCAGCGAGACGACGACGAGGATCGAGCCCAGGTAGAAGACGCCGATACGCCAGATGATGCTGTTGGTGGACTTGGTGACGGCCCGCTGCGGGTCCTCGGACTCACCGGCCGCGAGGGTGGCGATCTCGGAGCCCATGAAGGAGAAGACGACGAGCAGGACACCGGTCAGGATCGCTCCCGGCCCGTTGGGCAGGAAGCCGCCGTGCTCGGTCAGGTTGGACAGTCCGGCCTGCTCGCTGTCGACGCCGGGCAGCAGCCCGAAGACGGCGAGACCGCCGACCACGATGAACGCGGCGATGGCGACGACCTTGATGCCGGCGAACCAGAACTCGAACTCGCCGTAGGAGCTGACGGAGACCAGGTTGGTGCCGGTCAGCACGATCATCACGATGAGGGCCCAGGCCCACTGCGGTACGGCGGGCACCCAGCCCTCGAGGATCACGGCACCGGCGGTCGCCTCGACCGCGAGCACCACGACCCAGAAGAACCAGTAGAGCCAGCCGATGGAGAACCCGGCCCAGCGGCCGAGGGCGCGGTCGGCGTGCGCGGAGAACGAGCCGGAGGTCGGGTTGGCGGCCGACATCTCGCCGAGCATGCGCATCACCAGCACCACGAGCGTGCCGACGAGCGCGTACGACAGGAGGATGCCCGGGCCGGCGGTGGCGATACCGGAGGAGGACCCCACGAAGAGTCCGGCGCCGATGACGCCGCCGATGGCGATCATGGACAGATGGCGGTTCTTGAGCCCTGCGTGAAGCCCGCCACCGGAACCGGGATCGCCGGGTCCTCCGGGGCCTCCGTGGCCGTTTTCGGCCTTCGTCAGGGTCGGCTGCGAAGTCATGGGACGGATTCCTTTGCGCCGGATGATCAGATTCCCGTACGAGCGGCGTACGAGTCGGACCAGTGAATCCGAGGCGAAGGAATTCTTGAACCTTTGATTCCGGATCGTTACTTGAGGTTTTCCTGAGGTTTCGTGGCAGGACTCACATTTTTCGGCGCCACACCCGGGCCTGCCGACCCGCAACACGCATGTCACACTCATCCCATGCGCGTGTATCTCGGCTCGGACCATGCCGGCTTCGAACTCAAGAACCACCTCGTCGAATGGCTCAAGGCGGCGGGGCACGAGCCCGTCGACTGCGGCCCGCACATCTACGACGCCCAGGACGACTACCCGCCCTTCTGCCTCCGCGCCGCCGAGCGCACCGCCGCCGACGCCGACGCCCTCGGCATCGTGATCGGCGGCTCCGGCAACGGCGAGCAGATCGCGGCCAACAAGGTCAAGGGCGTCCGGGCAGCGCTCGCCTGGAGCGAGGAGACCGCGGCGCTGGGCCGCCAGCACAACAACGCGAACGTGGTGGCCGTGGGCGCGCGCATGCACACCCAGGAGGAGGCGACCAAGTTCGTCGAGGTCTTCCTGGGCACCCCCTTCTCCGGTGACGAGCGTCACATCCGCCGTATCGACATGCTGGCGGGGTACGAGACGACGGGCGACCTGCCGCCGATCCCGGCGCACCACCCGCAGCAGGACTGACGCTGCCCCCCGGGGGGCTGGAAGGAAACAGGCACCGTGCCAGAGGGGCACACGATCCACCGGCTGGCGTCCGACTACGCCGCCCGCTTCTCCGGCACGGCCCCCCGGGTGACCAGCCCCCAGGGCAAGTTCTCGGACGCCGCCGACCTCCTGGACAAGTCGGTCCTCACCGCCACCGAGGCCCACGGCAAGCACCTGTTCCTGCGCTTCCGTGACACCGACTGGGTCCACATCCACCTGGGCCTGTTCGGCAAGGTCACCTTCGGCGACGCCCCCGCCCCGCCGCCCACCGACACCGTCCGCCTGCGCCTCGCCGACGACAGCTCCTACGTCGACCTGCGCGGGCCGACCGCCTGCGCGCTCATCACCCCCGACGAGAAGCGGGCGATACACGACCGGCTGGGCCCCGACCCGCTCCGCGACGACGCCGACCCGGACGCCGTCTACCGGCGGATCTCCCGCAGCCGCACGACGATCGCCGCCCTGCTGATGGACCAGAAGGTCATCGCCGGAGTCGGCAACGTCTACCGCGCCGAGGTGCTCTTCCGGCACGGCATCGACCCCTACCGGGCGGGCAAGGACGTCACACCCGCCGAGTGGCGGGCGATCTGGGCCGACCTCGTCGAGCTGATGCGCGAGGGCGTGCGCAACAACCGCATCGACACCGTCCGCCCCGAGCACATGCCGGAGGCCATGGGCCGCCCGCCGCGCGTCGACGACCACGGCGGCGAGGTGTACGTCTACCGCCGGGCGAACCTGCCCTGCCACATCTGTGGCGGCGAGATCCGCACCGCCGGTCTCGCCGCCCGCAACCTCTTCTGGTGCCCCGCCTGCCAGCGCGCCTGACCCGGCCGGCTCAGAACCCGTGCGGCAGCCAGGGCGCCACCGCGGAACCGAACGCCACCGACGCCTCCGCCAGCGCCCCGGCCCGCAGCTCCCGCACCCGGCCGGCCGCGCCCAGCGCCGTCAGACCCACCCCGCCGAGATACGCCGACCCCAACTCCCGCACGGACAGCGCCAGGTCCGCCGCGTCCGTCGTACGCTCGCACGACGCGCCCTTGGCGTCACCGCTCAGCCGCCAGCGGCCCGTGTTCCACGGGCAGAAGTCGTCCGTCACGTCGAGCACCACGTCCACCGGCGCCTGATACGTCCGCGCCTGAAGCGCGGCGCCCACCTCCACCGGCCGCAGATACAGCGAGTCCCGCCGCCGCGGCCGGCACCGCCGGATGTCCGACACCAGGTACTGCCAGGCGTCGTCGAGCGGCCGCCCCCGCACGACCAGCGTGGACGTCAGGTCGATCCCGAACAGGAACCGCCACAGCGCCGCGTCCGCCGCCGGGTCCAGCGCCGCCGTGTCCTCCAGGACCACCGTGCCGTCGTGGCCGCTCTCGCCCCAGCCGATCCGCACCCGGTACCGCGCGTACCCCACGGTCCGGCCGTCCCGCTCGGCGACCACGCACAGCAGCGGCGACGCCCCGTCCCGCTCGCTCTCCGGGTCCAGCAGGCCCACCCGCTCCCAGCCCGGCCGCCGCGCCAGCATGCCGGGCCGCCCGGGCACCAGCCCGGCGTAGACCGCCTCGCACGCGCCGAGCACCTCGTCGGGCGCCGCGAACCGCAGCCGTACGTCATCGGTCCCGGCCGGCACCGACAACCGCACCCGGGCGGTGTCGATCTCCGCGCCGAGCGCGTACGTCGCCACGCCGTACCCGAACCGGCCGTAGATGGCCGGCTCGGAGGCGGTCAGCACCGCCAGCGGTTCGCCCCAGGAGCGGACGTCGTCCAGCTGCCTGCGCATCATCGAGGTCAGCACCCCGCGCCGCCGGTGCGTGCCCGCCACGCCGACCATCGTGACGCCCGCCGCGGGCACCGACGCTCCGCCGGGCACGGTCAGCCGGAACGTGAACGCCCCCGCGGTGCCCACACAGGCGTCGCCGTCCCAGACACCCAGGGAACGGTCGAACTCGGTGAGCTCACGCCACAGTTCCCGCTCCTCGGCCGCCTCCGGCACCCCGCCGAACGCGCGCAGCAGGGTCTCGTACCACACGTCCCAGTCGTCCGGCCGCAGGACGCGAGGCCCGCCCGACCCGTCACTCGCCATCGCCATGGTCCATGCCTACCAGGGCAAGCAGGGGCGAGCCAGGGAATTTCCGGCAGGTGGCGGCACGGCGGCTTTCCGTGAAGTTCACTGTGAAGTCGAGCCTCGGACGGGGGACAAGTGGGACCTCCCGTGCCAAGCGACTGGTCCGATGGATAGGGTCCCGAACTGATGGCAGCAGGACGAGAGCGGCGCGCGGCGGCCGAGACGTTCCCGGCCCGGTGGAAGATGCAGTGGCACCGGGTCCGCGTCGGCCTGCGCAGAAGCGCCGTCGACTACTTCCGCGGCGACGGCTCCGACTGGGTCGCCCTCGCCGGACTGCTGCTCACCGTCCCGCTGATCGCGGTCACCACACTGGCCAACCCGGTGTGGTGCTCCCCGGCCGCGCTGGTCCTGCCGATCGTCGCGGGCGGCCTGCTGCTGCGCCCGGCGAGCCTGCTCGGCCTGTACGCCGCCGCCGCGACCGCGCTGATCGTGGAGTCCGTCCAGCTTGGCCCCTACACCGAGGGCCCCTCCCGGGTCACCCCGGGCGTGGTGCTGGTGGTCGCCGCCTGCGGGTTCTTCGGGCTGCTCATCGCCCAGTTCCGCAGCCGGGTCGGCGTGCCCTGGCGGCGCGGCGGGACCATGCTGTTCGACCTGCGCGAACGCATCCGCACCCAGAGCCGGCTGCCCAAGCTGCCGGCCGGCTGGCACCGCGAGATGGCGCTGCGCCCGGCCGGCGGCCAGTCGTTCTCCGGCGACTTCGTGGTCGCGGCCCGCACGGGCGGCGGCCGCACCCTGGAGGTCGTCCTCACCGACGTCTCCGGCAAGGGCATGGACGCGGCCTCCCGCGCCCTGCTCCTGGCCGGCGCCTTCAGCGGCCTGCTCGGCTCCCTGCCGCCGCACACCTTCCTCCCGGCCGCCAACGGCTATCTGCTCCGGCAGGACTGGGACGAGGGCTTCGCGACCTCCATCCACCTCGTCCTGGACCTGGACTCGGGCGACTACGAGCTGTACTCCGCGGGCCACCCGCCGGGGCTCCAGCTGAGCGCGGGCAGCGGCCGCTGGGAGGAGAAGGCGGCCGAGGGCCCGCTCCTCGGTGTGTACGAGGGCGCACAGTTCGACCCGGTGAAGGGCTCGCTGCGGCCCGGAGACGTGTTGATGCTGTTCACGGACGGACTCGTGGAGACCTCCGACCGCGACATCGTCGAGGGCATCGACCGCCTCACCGGCGAGGCCGACCGCTATGTCGCCGGCGGCTTCCAGGGCGCCGCCTGGCACCTCATCGAGGCCGTCGCCAAGGACGTCAACGACGACCGGGCCCTGCTGCTGATCTGCCGCGAGGGCCCCACGGCCACGGCCCAGGCCCAGCTGCACGCGCAGGCGCGGGCGGCCGTCCGCTGAGACACTGGCGGGGTGACCGAGACCCCGCGCACCCTGCCCCTCGCCGAGGTGGAGGCCCTGGCCCGCGCCGCGCACCAGGGCCAGACCGACAAGGCCGGCCGCCCCTACGCCGAACACCTCCAGGCCGTCGCGGAGGGCGTCCGAGCCCGCGGCGGCGACGCCGAGCAGATCACCGCCGCCTGGCTGCACGACGCCGTGGAGGACGACGCGCTGCCCGTACGGTGGCTGGACCAGGCCCCGCTGAGCCACCGCACGAAGGACATCGTGCGGGCGGTCACCAAGCGGCCGGGCGAATCCCCGCAGGAGTACGCCGCCCGCATCCTCGCCACTCCCGGCGCACTGCTGGTGAAGGAGGCGGACCTGGCCCACAACGCGGACCCGGCCCGTCTCGCCGCCCTCGACGAACCGACCCGCACACGACTGACCGAGAAGTACGCGCGGATGCGCGAACTTCTCGGTCTTCGAGGGTGACGCCGGGCGAACCTGCCTCAGACGCGGGCGGTTTCGCGCCTGCTGTCGCTCCTGCCGCCGTTCGTCCCGTTACCGCCCGACTCGTTCTTCTGGCGGTCCCGGGCGAGTTGGGCGGCGTCCTGCTTGAACGCCCACTCCATCCTCGGCTCCATCGCGAACCGGAACACCCGCTGCACCGGCTTGGTGCACAGCAGGGTCACGCCGATCGCGGCGAGCACGGACACGAAGATCTCACCGAGCGGCCGGTGCAGCCAGGCGTGGTCGAACCAGCCGCGGTACTCGCCGGCCTTCACCACGAAGCCGTGCAGCAGATAGCCGTACAGCGTGCCCGCGCCCAGCGCGGTGAACCACAGGTGGCGGCGCGGCACCCAGGCGAAGAAGCAGGCGGTCAGCACCATCGAGCAGCCGAACATGGCCAGCACCATCACCGGCCCGACCCACCACGGCACGCCCAGCTCCTGCGCGGAGTCCCGGTGGTAGAACCAGGCGGTGTTCATCCGAGGCACGGCCCACCAGCCCACGGCCATCGCCACGGCGAAGACCGGCACCGACAGGATCCGCACCGAGCGGCGGCGCACCATCTGGAAGTGCTCGGGCTTCATGCACAGGCCGAGCACGAAGTACGGCAGGAACTGCAGCACCCGCTGCAGGTCAAGGTCGTCACCGATCTCCGGGGCGACCGACGCGGCCATCGCGATGCCGAGCGCGATCGGCAGCGGCCAGCGGATCAGCTTCCAGATCGGGGTGGTGAGCCGCCACAGGAACAGCGCGCACAGGAACCAGGTGAGATACCAGGGATCGAGAAGGCTGATCTCCTGTCCCGGATCGTGGTCGATCACCCGCTTGAAGAGCGGATAGGCCGTCTCGAAGACGATGTACGGCACGGCGACACCGGTGATCAGCCGCTTCAGCCGGCTGGGGCGCATGTCGAAACTGCGCGAGAAGAAGCCGGAGATGATGATGAACGCCGGCATGTGGAAGGTGTACACGACCGTGTACGCGCCCTCCAGGATGCGGCTGTCGTCCTTCAGCGGCTCCCAGGCGTGACCGATGGCCACCAGCACGATCGCCAGGTATTTGGCGTTGTCGAAGAACGCGTCGCGCTGCTTGCCGGACTGCGGGCTCTGCGGTGAGCGCGGGCTCGGCACTCCCGAAGCCGGCGACTGTGCCGGTGGAAGCGGCGCCCTGCGGCGGGAGGAGGCGGCGTGGAACATCTGAGGCACCCTAGCGTCGTCTGTGGGGTCGCGTAAAACCCTCCACGTCATTCATGCTTCCGCACTCGGTTACCCCGGATTTACGCAGGCAAAATGTCCAGTTGGAGGCAATTGGATTTGTCTGTGCGCATGTTGTGTGGACATGGAAACCAACCTGTCGAATTCCTGTCGCGAACATGCCGTCGAATTACTCTCCGGCGCGCTCCGGCAAGGCTGTTGGGGACGGGATGCGGGTCCCCGCGCGGCACTGCCGTGACCGACGTTGCGTCACGGGCCGCATAGGGCGGCCCGGTTGGTGGCACGATGGTTCTGGCGGGGGCGTGCAGGCCTGGCATCCCCCGGCCGGTAGAGCGGACCGACCGAGGGTGTGATCTGTTGTGGCCATTTCACTGTCAGTGGTGCTGCTGTTGGCGATCATCCTGGTGGTGATGATGCGCGGAGGCTCGATCAAGGCCGGGCCCGCGATCGTGGCGATCCTCTTCGGCTTCTTCCTCGCCTCGACCGGCATGGCCCCGTCCATCCAGCGTTTCCTCGACTCGATAGCGGAAATGATCAACTCCATCAGCTTCTGATCACCGGGTCCGCAAACGCGTCAGGGCCGGCCGGAGAAATGATCTCCGGCCGGCCCTGAGCCGTAGAGAGCGGGCGACGGGAATCGAACCCGCGTAGCCAGTTTGGAAGACTGGGGCTCTACCATTGAGCTACGCCCGCACACAGGCGCCGCCGGTCGGGCGACCGCGGCACGACAGGCATCGTAGCGGGTCGGCCCCCCTCGCCGCACACCCCATTCCCGTCCCGCCCTCCGCGTCCCGCGCAATGCGGCGGACGGGCTGTCCGCGGGCATGTACCCTACGTGTCGCACCAGACGGGGTGTGGCGCAGCTTGGTAGCGCGTCCGCTTTGGGAGCGGAAGGCCGTGGGTTCAAATCCCGCCACCCCGACCAGCCACCCGATCGCCGTGTGCGACGCGCCCCCGGTGATCGTGTCGAGTGATCCTTCCCGCCACCACGCGTGATCGCCTTTTGGGCCGTGTAGCTGCTGCCGTTACTATGCAAGCTGCACGCCCGTGTGTCCGGCCTTACGGCCTACGAACTCCTCCGGGCGGCGAAATCCGCCGGACCAGTCTGGCTCCGGCAGAACCCGAGAAGTCAGCCACAAGGAGACCGAACCGTGAAGAGCGCCGTGGAGAACCTGAACCCGACCCGGGTTCGGCTCACTGTCGAGGTGCCCTTCGAGGAGCTCAAGGACAGCCTCGACGCGGCGTACAAGAAGATCAACCAGCAGGTCACGGTGAAGGGCTTCCGCAAGGGCAAGATCCCCGCCCGGGTCATCGACCAGCGGTTCGGCCGTGGCGCCGTGCTGGAGGAGGCCGTCAACGACGCGCTTCCGAAGTTCTACACGGAGGCGGTCAACGAGGCCGAGCTCAACGTCCTCGGCCAGCCCGAGGTCGACATCACGGAGCTGAAGGACGGCGAGACGCTGAACTTCACCGCCGAGGTCGACGTCCGCCCGGCCATCGAGATCCCGGACTACTCCGGCATCGAGGTCGAGGTCGACGCCGTCGAGGTCACCGACGAGGACATCGAGAAGTCGGTCGAGCAGCTGCGTGAGCGCTTCGTCTCCACCAGCCCGGTCGAGCGCGCCGCCGAGGACGGCGACGTGGTCACCGTCGACCTGGAGGCCAAGGTCGAGGGCAAGGTCCTCGAGGACGGCGTCGCCAACGGCGTCTCCTACACCATCGGCTCCGGCGAGCTGCTCGACGGCATCGACGACGCCGTGAAGGGCCTGGAGGCCGGTGGCGAGGCCACCTTCACCTCCGAGCTGAAGGGCGGCTCCGCGGCCGGCAAGGAGGCCGAGGTCACCGTCAAGGTCACCCAGGTCGCCAAGCGCGAACTGCCCGAGCTGGACGACGAGTTCGCGCAGCTCGCCTCCGAGTTCGACACGCTGGAGGAGCTCAAGGCCGACAGCCGCAAGCGCCTCGAGAACATGAAGCAGTTCGACCAGGCCACCCAGGCGCAGGAGCGCGTCCTGGAGAAGCTGCTCGAGCTGGTCGAGGTCCCGGTCCCCGAGAAGCTGCTCGAGGACGAGATCAACACCCGCAAGCACAACCTCGAGCACCACCAGCTCGGCCAGATGGGCCTCACCCTCGACAAGTACCTGGAGCTCCAGGGCAAGACCGCCGAGGAGTTCGAGACCGAGACCCGCGAGGCCGCGGTCAAGGGCATCAAGACCCAGTTCGTCCTCGACGAGCTGGTCAAGCAGGAGAAGCTCAACGTCAACCAGGAGGAGCTCACCGAGCACCTCATGCGGCGTGCCGCCTCCTCCGGCATGTCCCCCGACCAGTTCGCCCAGGCCGTCGTCGAGCAGGGCCAGGTCCCGCTGCTCGTCGGCGAGGTCGCCCGCGGCAAGGCCCTGGCCGTCGTGGTCGAGGCCGCCACGGTGAAGGACACCAACGGCGAGGTCGTCGACCTGTCCGACGAGGACGAGGACGAGACCGAGGCCGAGGCCGGCACCGAGTCCGCCGAGACCACCGAGGCCGCCGCCGAGGAGAAGTCCGAGGGCTGAGCCGTACGGGCACCTCTGATCCTCTGATCACGTAGGACGGGCCCTGGGCGCGCACGCGCCCAGGGCCCGTCGACGTCTTCGGGGGCGCCGGACCGGGCGTTGCGCGGCTCCGCCGACCCATATGGCGCTACGCCCCCGGCGAACACCCCCGTTACCGGGATTCCCCGGAAGGGGCACGGCGTTAGGGTCCATGAATACGTAGTACACGTGAGACGGCCCGGCGCCGTCGTAAGACGAGCAGGTGGATACGTGACGAATCTGATGCCCTCCGCCGCCGGCGAGCCTTCCATCGGTGGTGGCCTCGGCGACCAGGTCTACAACCGGCTGCTCGGCGAGCGGATCATCTTCCTCGGCCAGCCGGTGGACGACGACATCGCCAACAAGATCACCGCGCAGCTGCTGCTCCTTGCCGCCGACCCGGACAAGGACATCTTCCTGTACATCAACAGCCCCGGCGGCTCGATCACGGCCGGCATGGCGATCTACGACACCATGCAGTACATCAAGAACGACGTGGTGACGATCGCCATGGGCCTCGCGGCCTCCATGGGCCAGTTCCTGCTCAGCGCGGGCACCCCCGGCAAGCGCTTCGCCCTGCCGAACGCGGAGATCCTGATCCACCAGCCCTCCGCCGGCCTGGCCGGCTCGGCCTCGGACATCAAGATCCACGCCGAGCGGCTGCTGCACACCAAGAAGCGCATGGCCGAGCTCACCTCGCAGCACACCGGCCAGTCGGTCGAGCAGATCACCCGGGACTCGGACCGCGACCGCTGGTTCGACGCCTACGAGGCCAAGGAGTACGGCCTGATCGACGACGTAATCGCCACGGCCGCCGGCATGCCGGGCGGCGGCGGCACCGGGGCGGGCTCCTGAGGGCCGTAGCGGCCCTTCGACGGCCCCGACGGCCCCAGAGGCCCGACGAGCCCCCGCCACACCCCAGCCACCGCCCCAGCCCCTTTCAGGAGACACCGTGAACGACTTCCCCGGCAGCGGCCTCTACGACCGTGTGCGCGCCGAGTACACCGGCCCGGCGGCCGAGTCCCGCTACGTCATCCCGCGCTTCGTCGAGCGCACCTCCCAGGGCATCCGGGAGTACGACCCGTACGCGAAGCTCTTCGAGGAGCGCGTGATCTTCCTCGGCGTCCAGATCGACGACGCCTCCGCCAACGACGTCATGGCGCAGCTGCTGTGCCTGGAGTCGATGGACCCCGACCGGGACATCTCGGTCTACATCAACAGCCCCGGCGGGTCCTTCACCGCGCTGACGGCGATCTACGACACGATGCAGTTCGTCAAGCCCGACATCCAGACGGTCTGCATGGGCCAGGCGGCCTCCGCCGCGGCCGTGCTGCTGGCCGCCGGCACGCCGGGCAAGCGCATGGCGCTGCCGAACGCGCGCGTCCTGATCCACCAGCCGTACAGCGAGACCGGCCGCGGCCAGGTCTCCGACCTGGAGATCGCCGCCAACGAGATCCTGCGGATGCGCTCGCAGCTGGAGGAGATGCTGGCCAAGCACTCCACCCAGCCGGTCGAGAAGATCCGCGAGGACATCGAGCGCGACAAGATCCTCACGGCCGAGGACGCGCTGGAGTACGGCCTGATCGACCAGATCATCTCGACCCGCAAGATGAACAACGCCGCAGTCCGCTGACCCGGACACCGTAGGATGTGCCGCCCCTTGGCACAGTGCACGTCAAAGTGAACCGCGCCAAGGGGGGCCCGAACGGGGGGCTCGGCAAGGTACCGTCGGACATAAGGCAGCACCAGGAGCCGCTGGACTCATCGCGTCCAGGCGTCTCCCAGGCGAAGGGGAAGCACACCGTGGCACGCATCGGTGACGGCGGCGATCTGCTCAAGTGCTCGTTCTGCGGCAAGAGCCAGAAGCAGGTCAAGAAGCTCATCGCAGGCCCCGGTGTGTACATCTGCGACGAGTGCATCGATCTCTGCAACGAGATCATCGAGGAAGAACTCGCGGAGACCAGCGAGGTCCGCTGGGAGGAACTCCCCAAGCCGCGCGAGATCTACGAGTTCCTCGAGGGCTACGTCGTCGGCCAGGAGGCCGCGAAGAAGGCCCTCTCCGTCGCGGTGTACAACCACTACAAGCGCGTCCAGGCCGGCGAGAACGGCGGCGGCAACGGCCGTGACGACGCGATCGAGTTGGCGAAGTCCAACATCCTCCTGCTCGGGCCCACCGGCTCGGGCAAGACCCTGCTCGCCCAGACCCTCGCCCGCATGCTGAACGTCCCGTTCGCGATCGCGGACGCGACGGCGCTGACCGAGGCGGGCTACGTCGGCGAGGACGTCGAGAACATCCTGCTGAAGCTGATCCAGGCGGCGGACTACGACGTCAAGAAGGCCGAGACCGGGATCATCTACATCGACGAGATCGACAAGGTAGCCCGTAAGAGCGAAAACCCGTCGATCACACGCGATGTCTCCGGCGAGGGCGTCCAGCAGGCCCTGCTGAAGATCCTCGAGGGCACCACGGCCTCGGTCCCGCCGCAGGGCGGCCGCAAGCACCCGCACCAGGAGTTCATCCAGATCGACACGACGAACGTGCTGTTCATCGTGGGCGGTGCCTTCGCGGGCCTGGAGAAGATCATCGAGTCACGGGCCGGCGCGAAGGGCATCGGCTTCGGGGCGACGATCCGCTCCAAGCGGGAGCTGGAGGCCAAGGACCAGTTCGAGGACGTCATGCCGGAGGACCTGGTCAAGTTCGGCATGATCCCCGAGTTCATCGGCCGTCTGCCGGTGATCACGAGCGTGCACAACCTGGACCGCGAGGCGCTGCTCAAGATCCTCGTCGAGCCGCGCAACGCCCTCGTGAAGCAGTACCAGCGCCTCTTCGAACTCGACGGCGTGGAACTCGACTTCGAACGCGAGGCCCTGGAGGCCATCGCCGACCAGGCCATCCTCCGCCAGACCGGCGCACGCGGCCTGCGCGCCATCATGGAGGAAGTCCTGATGTCCGTGATGTACGAGGTCCCGTCCCGCAAGGACGTGGCCCGCGTCGTCATCACGGCGGACGTCGTCCACTCCAACGTCAACCCGACGCTGATCCCGCGGGATGCGCGGGGGAGGGGTTCGGGGGAGCAGAAGACGGCGTGACGCTTCCGAGCACACGGGAAGGGGCCCCGGTCAACCGACCGGGGCCCCTTCGCCGTTGCTGCCGCTCGGGCGGCGTCAGGCCTTGACGCGGACTTCCTTGCGGAGCTTTGCCGTGAGTGCGGCCGCCTCCGTCGGGTCGGTCTCCTTGCCGGCCGCGATGTCGGCGAACTCCATGGGCAGGACGAATCCGATCGTGCTGTAGTCGCCCCAGATGCAGTACGTCATGTTCATCTCGGACGGCTCACCCGAACCCGCCGTGGCGTCGGTGTTCTTCATCACGGCCTGCTGGCACTTCAGGACGGTGCCGTCGAAGCCCTCGGGGGTGTACGGCTGCGGGTCGTCCTTGAAGGTGACGCCTTCGTCCCCGGCGTCCTTCTTCATCTGGGCGAAGAGCCCGTCAACCGCCTTCTCGGGGTCCTCGATCTCGCCGTAGACGCCGCCGAACGACAGAAGCTTGCCCGCCAGCGGGTTGCTCTCGTCCCCCGCCTCGTACGACGCGTTGACGTCCTTGGGGTTCGTCACGCCCCACTTCTCGGCGTCCTTCAGATCCTCTTCCGTCATCGCGCCGTCGGAGTCGGCGCCCTCGCTCTTCTTGTACTCGCCGAGCACCGTGGCCGGGGTGGTGAGCTTGTGCGGGCCGTCGTCCCCGGCGGCCGCGCCGCCCCCGCCCCCACCGATCACGAAGTACGCGCCCACCGCGATCGCCGCGACCACCGCCACCGCGCCGATGATGAGGCCCGTCTTCTTCTTGCCTCCGGACGGGGCCGGCGGCTGGGGGGCGCCGTAGGGGGCCTGGCCGTAGGGCGGCTGCTGGCCGTACGGGGGCTGCTGCGGCGGGACGCCCTGGGGGGCCTGCTGCGGGTAGCCGTAGGCGGGCTGCGGCTGGCCGGGCTGCTGCTGGGGGTAGCCGTAGCCGGGCTGGGGTGCCTGCGGCTGCTGGCCGTAGGGGCCCGGCTGACCGTACGGTCCGGGCTGCTGGGGCTGCCCGCCGTACGGGCCCGGCTGGTTGTAGCTCATTACTGGGTTCCCCTCCAGATGCTTATGCGTACCTGACATCCTGGCGCAGGTGGCGGGAACCCACTGCATCGGGGTGGGCACTGTTACGAAGCAATCGGGTTTCGGGACCGCGCCGTGACACCCCTAAACTGAGCCCGTGACCGAGAACACTCAGCAGCAGCCGCCAGCGACCACCACCGAACTGCCGACCCAGTACACGCCGGCCGAGGTAGAGGGGAAGCTGTACGAGCGCTGGGTAGAGCGGGGTTACTTCGAGGCGGACGCGAAGAGCGACAAGCCGCCGTTCACCGTCGTCATCCCGCCCCCGAACGTCACCGGCAGCCTGCACCTCGGGCACGCGTTCGAGCACACGCTCATCGACGCGCTGACCCGCCGCAAGCGGATGCAGGGCTACGAGACGCTGTGGCAGCCCGGCATGGACCACGCCGGTATCGCCACGCAGAACGTCGTCGAGCGGGAGCTGGCCAAGGAGGGCAAGTCCCGGCACGACCTCGGCCGCGAGGCCTTCGTCGAGCGCGTCTGGCAGTGGAAGGCCGAGTCCGGCGGGCAGATCTCCGGGCAGATGCGCCGCCTCGGTGACGGCGTGGCCTGGTCGCGTGAGCGCTTCACCATGGACGAGGGCCTGTCCCAGGCCGTCCAGACCATCTTCAAGCGGCTCTACGACGACGAGCTGATCTACCGCGCCGAGCGCATCATCAACTGGTGCCCCCGCTGTCTCACCGCGATCTCCGACATCGAGGTCGAGTACCAGGACGACGACGGCGAGCTCGTCTCCATGAAGTACGGCGACGGTGACGAGACCATCGTCGTCGCCACCACCCGTGCCGAGACCATGCTCGGTGACACGGCCGTCGCCGTTCACCCCGACGACGAGCGGTACAAGCACCTCGTCGGCAAGCTCATCAAGCTGCCGCTGACCGACCGCTCCATCCCGGTCGTCGCCGACACGCACGTCGACCCGGAGTTCGGCACCGGCGCGGTCAAGGTGACCCCGGCGCACGACCCGAACGACTTCGAGATCGGCCAGCGCCACGACCTGCCGGCCATCACCGTCATGGACGAGCACGCCGTGATCACCGCGCACGGCCCCTTCCAGGGCCTGGACCGCCTGGAGGCCCGCTCCGCCATCGTCGCCGCGCTGCGCGCCGAGGGCCGGGTCGTCGCCGAGAAGCGGCCGTACGTCCACTCCGTGGGCCACTGCTCGCGCTGCAAGACGACGATCGAGCCGCGCCTGTCCATGCAGTGGTGGGTCAAGGTCGGTCCGCTGGCCAAGGCCGCCGGCGACGCCGTCCGCGACGGCAAGGTCAAGATCCACCCGCAGGAGATGGAGAAGCGGTACTTCGACTGGGTGGACAACCTGCACGACTGGTGCATCTCGCGCCAGCTGTGGTGGGGCCACCGCATCCCCGTCTGGTACGGCCCGGACGGCGAGGTCGTCTGCGTCGGTGCCGACGAGGAGCCGCCGAGCGGCGAGGGCTGGCACCAGGACTCCGACGTCCTCGACACCTGGTTCTCCTCCGGCCTGTGGCCGTTCTCCACGCTCGGCTGGCCCGAGCAGACCGAGAGCCTCGCGAAGTTCTACCCGAACTCCGTCCTGGTCACCGGCTACGACATCCTCTTCTTCTGGGTCGCCCGGATGATGATGTTCGGTCTCTACGCGATGGACGGCACCCCGCCGTTCCACACCATCGCGCTGCACGGCATGGTCCGTGACCAGAACGGCAAGAAGATGTCGAAGTCCTTCGGGAACGTCGTCAACCCGCTTGACTGGATGGACAAGTACGGCTCCGACGCGCTCCGCTTCACCCTCGCGCGCGGCGCCAACCCGGGCGTCGACGTGCCGATCGGCGAGGACTGGGTCCAGGGCTCCCGCAACTTCGCCAACAAGATCTGGAACGCCACCCGCTTCGCGCTGATGAACGGCGCGACGGTGGAGGGCCCGCTGCCGGACGCGTCGAAGATGTCCTCCACCGACCGCTGGATCCTGTCGCGGCTCAACTCGGTCGTGGCCGAGGTCGACGCCTACTACGAGGACTACCAGTTCGCGAAGCTGTCCGACGCGCTGTTCCACTTCGCCTGGGACGAGGTCTTCGACTGGTACGTCGAGCTGTCCAAGACCACCTTCCAGGCGGGCGGCGAGGCGGCCGAGGTCAGCAAGCGGGTCCTGGGCGAGGTCCTGGACGTCACCCTGCGGCTGCTCCACCCGGTGGTCCCCTTCGTCACGGAGACCCTGTGGACCACGCTCACCGGTGGTGAGTCGGTCGTCATCGCCGAGTGGCCGGTGGACAGCGGCTTCCGGGACGCGGACGCCGAGCGGGAGATCGAGACGCTGCAGTCCGTCATCACCGAGGTCCGCCGCTTCCGCGCCGACCAGGGCCTCCAGCCCGGCCAGCGGGTCCCGGCCCGCCTCGCCCTCGACGGCACCGCGCTCGCCCGGCACGAGGCCGCCATCCGCCAGCTGCTGCGTCTCCAGCCGGAGGGCGACGGCTTCTCGGCGACGGCGACCCTGCCGGTGGCGGGCGTCGAGGTCGCGCTGGACCTGTCCGGTGTGATCGACGTGGCCGCCGAGCGCAAGCGGCTCGCCAAGGACCTCGCCGCCGCCGAGAAGGAGAAGGCGCAGGCCACCGGCAAGCTCGGCAACGAGGCGTTCCTGGCCAAGGCGCCGGACCACGTCGTGGAGAAGATCCGCACCCGCCTGGCCAAGGCGGAGGAGGACATCGCGCGGATCGCCGCGCAACTGGAGAAGCTGCCGCCGGCGTGAGCGTCCGTACGCGGGTGAAGGCCCTCGGTGCCGTCTCGGTGCCGGGGGTTCTCGCTTTCCGAGGGGCGTTGCGCAGCTCGGCGCGACGAGGTGCCGCTGCGCCCACCCTCCCCCAAGCTCTCGACTTCGCTCGAGCAGGGGGGACCCCCATCGCCCCAGCGGCACGACTGCCCGCAGCCACGCAAGCTGTCGCCGCTCCGTAGACTGGCCCCGTGAGCGACATCCCCGGCACCCCCGACCAGCCAGACCCCCACGATCCCCTCGACTCCTTCGACGAGATCATCGAGGCGGAGACGACCCGCGACCCCGACCTCGCGGTGATCGAGGCCGGCAGCCGCACCCTGCGTACCCAGGGCGGACAGCCGCAGGCCGAGGTGCCCGCGCGGCCGGAGGACCCGGAGGTCGACAAGGCGCTGCGCGAGGTCGAGGCGGAGCTGGCGACCCGCTGGGGCGAGACCAAGCTGGAGCCGTCCGTCAGCCGGATCGCCGCGCTGATGGACGTGCTGGGCGAGCCGCAGCGGTCGTACCCCTCGATCCACATCACGGGGACGAACGGCAAGACGTCCACCGCCCGCATGATCGAGGCCCTGCTCGGCGCCTTCGAGCTGCGCACGGGCCGGTACACCTCGCCGCACGTCCAGTCGATCACCGAGCGGATCAGCCTGGACGGCGCGCCGATCTCGGCGGAGCGGTTCATCGAGACGTACCAGGACGTCAAGCCGTACGTCGAGATGGTCGACGGCTCGCAGGAGTACCGGCTGTCCTTCTTCGAGGTGCTGACCGGCATGGCCTACGCCGCGTTCGCGGACGCGCCCGTCGACGTGGCCGTCGTCGAGGTCGGCATGGGCGGCTCCTGGGACGCCACCAACGTGATCGACGGGGATGTCGCCGTGGTCACGCCGATCGACCTGGACCACACCGACCGGCTCGGTGAGACGCCCGCCGAGATCGCCGGTGAGAAGGCCGGGATCGTCAAGCAGGACGCCACCGTGATCCTGGCCCAGCAGCCGGTGGACGCGGCGCAGGTGCTGCTGAAGAAGGCCGTCGAGGTGAACGCCACGGTGGCCCGCGAGGGCCTGGAGTTCGGCGTGGTGGCCCGGCAGGTGGCCGTCGGCGGGCAGTTGGTGACGCTGCGCGGCCTGGGCGGCGAGTACCCCGAGGTGTATCTGCCGCTGCACGGCGCGCACCAGGCGCACAACGCGGCCGTGGCGCTCGCCGCGGTGGAGGCGTTCTTCGGGGTCGGCTCGCAGCGCCCCGAGCCGCTGGACGTCGACACGGTCCGCAAGGCGTTCGCGGCGGTCTCGTCGCCGGGACGGCTGGAGGTCGTCCGGCGGTCGCCGACCGTGGTGCTGGACGCCGCGCACAACCCGGCCGGGGCGCGGGTGACGGCCGAGGCCGTCGGGGAGGCGTTCCAGTTCAGCCGGCTGATCGGCGTGGTCGGCGCGAGCGGGGACAAGAACGTGCGGGGGCTGCTGGAGGCCTTCGAGCCGGTGTTCGCGGAGATCGTCGTCACCCAGAACTCCAGCCATCGCGCGATGGACGCCGACGAGCTGGCCGCGATCGCGGTCGAGGTGTTCGGCGAGGAGCGGGTGCAGGTGGAGCCGCGGCTGCCGGACGCGCTGGAGGCGGCGATCACGCTGGCCGAGGAGGAGGGCGAGTTCGCGGGCGGTGGCGTGCTGGTCACCGGTTCCGTGATCACCGTCGGCGAGGCCCGGCTGCTGCTGGGGAAGGGCTGATTTTCCGTGCGTACGCTGTGTGCTTCGACGCTGATCGGCGAGTTCTTCGTCATCGGCTTCGCCGGGCTGGTGGCGATGAAGGACCCCGACCTGTCGATGTCGGCGGTGTGGACGGTCAGCGGGATCGCGATGTTCCTGTGCCTGGTGCTGTGCGGGATGGTCACCCGGCCCGGCGGGGTCGCCCTCGGGTGGGTGCTCCAGCTCGCGCTGATCGCGTCCGGGTTCGTGGTGCCGACGATGTTCTTCATGGGCGTGCTGTTCGCGGCGCTGTGGTGGGCGTCGGTGCATTTCGGGAGAAAGGTGGACGAGGCGAAGGCCCGATTTGCAGCGCAGGCGGTTTCTTCTCAAGCTGACGCTGCGTAACAGCGCCTCGGGGTCGCCCTGTAGCCTCGACCCACCCCGCACAACTTGATTCAAAGGAGTCCGTCGTGACCCAGCGCACCCTCGTCCTCCTCAAGCCCGACGCCGTCCGTCGTGGCCTGACCGGCGAGATCATCAGCCGTATCGAGCGGAAGGCCGGCTGGCAGATCACCGCGCTGGAACTGCGTACGCTCGACCAGGAGACCCTGGAGCAGCACTACGGCGAGCACAAGGGCAAGCCGTTCTACGAGCCGCTGGTCGAGTTCATGTCCTCCGGTCCGGTCGTGGCGCTGATCGTCGAGGGCGAGCGGGTCATCGAGGGTCTGCGTCAGCTCGCCGGCCCGACCGACCCGATCGCCGCCGCGCCGGGCTCCATCCGCGGTGACTACGGTGTCATCGTCCGCGAGAACCTGATCCACGCCTCCGACTCCGAGGAGTCCGCCGAGCGCGAGGTCAAGATCTTCTTCCCGGGTCGCGCCTGAGGATACGTCAGCTCGACGGACTCCGCCGGACAGCCGCGGCCGTACGTTTTCGGCCGTGGCTTGGCATATGCCGTGGCGATCGGGGGAACGAGTGCCCCCGATGGACCGTCTCCACAAGCGAGGCCGTGCGCCATCTGCTGACAATGGCGGAGACCCTCGCGCAGTGTCCGGGAAGGCGCGTCTACGATGGAAGCCTTCACGTCACAGCACCCACCACGCCGACCTGACAAGCCCTCAAAAGCTCCGTGGGAAGGCCAGACGAATCCTGATGGGGAACTCAATGTCGTTCATCGGCCGTGACATGGCTGTCGACCTCGGGACCGCCAACACGCTGGTGTACGTCAGGGGTCGCGGGATCGTACTCAACGAGCCGTCCGTCGTCGCGATCAACACCAACACCGGTGGCATCCTCGCGGTCGGTGCCGAAGCGAAGAAGATGATCGGGCGGACGCCGGGCAACATCGTCGCCGTGCGCCCGCTGAAGGACGGCGTGATCGCCGACTTCGAGATCACCGAGCGCATGCTCCGCTACTTCATCCTGAAGATCCACAAGCGGCGGTATCTGGCTCGGCCGCGCGTCGTCGTCTGCGTGCCCTCCGGGATCACCGGCGTCGAGCGCCGCGCCGTCATCGAGGCGTCGTCCCAGGCCGGCGCCCGCCAGGTGCACATCATCGAGGAGCCCATGGCCGCCGCCATCGGCTCCGGCCTGCCGGTCCACGAGGCCACGGGCAACATGGTGGTGGACATCGGCGGCGGCACGACGGAGGTCGCGGTCATCTCCCTCGGCGGCATCGTCACCGCCCAGTCCATCCGCGTCGCGGGCGACGAGCTGGACAACGCGATCATCCAGCACGTCAAGAAGGAGTACTCGCTCCTGCTGGGTGAGCGCACGGCCGAACAGATCAAGATCACGATCGGCTCGGCGTACGACCTGGACACCGACGAGCACACCGAGATCCGAGGCCGGGACCTCGTCTCCGGGCTGCCCAAGACCGTCGTCATCTCCGCCGCCGAGGTGCGCAAGGCGATCGAGGAGCCCGTCAACGCGATCGTCGACGCCGTGAAGACCACGCTCGACAAATGCCCGCCGGAGCTGTCGGGCGACATCATGGACCGCGGAATCGTTCTGACCGGCGGCGGCGCGCTGCTGCGCGGTCTGGACGAGCGGCTGCGGCGCGAGACGGGCATGCCGATCCACATCGCCGAGGACCCGCTGGACAGCGTGGCGCTCGGCTCCGGCAAGTGCGTCGAGGAGTTCGAGGCGCTGCAGCAGGTGCTGGACGCCCAGCCGCGCCGATGACCCGCCGTGACGATTCCGCCGTGCGAGGCGATCTCCTCTCGCGCGGCGGATCGTTGGCATAGAAACACAAGCTCACACCCCAGTTCCTGTTCACACCGGTTCCTATGAGGAAGGGCACGGCCGCCGCACGTGAGGGACACACGAGAGAGCCGGCTGCTCCTGGTGCTGCTGGTCGCCATCGCGTTCGCGCTGATCACGGTGGACATCCGCGGCGGGGAGGACTCACCGGTCGACGGTGCGCGGCGCGCCGCGGCCACGGTCTTCGGCCCGATCGAGAACGGGGTGGCGTCCGCGGTCGACCCGGTCGGCAACGCCGTCGCCGCCGTCCGCGACTCCGGTGACCGGCACGACCGGATCGCCGAACTGGAGCGGCAGAACGCCGCCCTGAAGGCCAAGCTCGGCAGCGACGACCGCAACCGCAGCCGGCTCCAGCAGCTCGACAAGATGCTGAAGGTCGCCGGCGAGGGCCAGTACGGCATCAAGGGCGCCCAGGTCATCGCCATCGGCGCGGCACAGGGCTTCTCCTGGACCATCACCATCGACGTCGGCGCCGACGACGGAATCAAGCGCGACATGACCGTCCTCAACGGCGACGGGCTCGTCGGCCGCGTCACCACCGTCGGCCCGAACTCCGCCACCGTGCTGCTCGCCAGCGACCCCGACTTCACCGTCGGCACGCGCATAGAGGGCAACGACGAGCTGGGCTTCGCGTCCGGCCAGGGCGACCGCCCGCTGCGCGTGGAACTCCTCAACGGCAAGGCGCAGGTCAAGAAGGGCGACCGCCTGGTCACCTTCGGCTCGCAGGCCGACAAGCCGTTCGTGCCCGGCGTGCCCGTCGGCGTGGTCTCCCGCGTCGACCCCTCCGGCGGAGGCCTGACCCGCACCCTGTACGTCACGCCGTTCGTCAGCTTCACCAAGCTCGACGTCGTCGGCGTCGTCGTCCAGGTGCCCGAGAAGGACCCGCGCGACACGGTCCTGCCCGACAAGCCCGAGCCGACCCCGAAGCCCACCGTGACGGTGACGGTCACGCCGTCGGCGCAGGCGCCGGGCGACGGCGAGTTCCAGCAGCAAGACCAGTAGGGGGAGCTGACCTTCATGCGCTTCAACCGGATCCTGCTCTCCGTCACACTCGTCGTCGTCGCCCTGGTCCTCCAGGTCAGCGTCCTCGCCCGGCTGCACCTGCCGGGCGCCGTCCCCGACCTGGTGCTGCTCACCGTCCTCGGCCTCGCCCTGGTCTACGGCCATGTCGGCGGCGCCCTCATCGGCTTCGGCGCGGGCCTGCTCGCCGACCTCGCCCCGCCCGCCGACCACGCCGCCGGCCGCTACGCGCTGGTGCTGTGCGTCGTCGGCTACCTGGCCGGTCTGGTCAAGCCGGAGAACGGCCGGCTGAAGTCGGCCACCGGCACGATGGCCGTGGTCGGCGCCGCCGCGATCGGCACGACCCTGCTGTACGCCGGGGTCGGCGCCCTCGTCGGCGACACCGCCGCCCGCCATGTCGGCCTCGGCGGGCTGCTGTTCACCGCCACCGTCTACGACCTGCTGCTCGCGCCGTTCGTGGTGCCCGGCATCATGGCGCTCGCCCGGCGCGCCGACAACGACCCGCTCACCGAGACCAACTCCGCCGCCCAGGGCACCGACATCTCCGCCGGCTGGCTCTCCGGGACCGGGCTGCGGATCGGGGGCCAGCGCAACGGCCTCAAGGTGAAGGTCGCCCGGGCCCGCACCGCGCGCGCCGGCCGCATCAAGGGGGTCAAGCGGCTGTGAAGACCCTCGAACGCCGAACGGCTGTGACAGTCCCCGAGGGTCGAGCGGCGGTGAACGCCCGCGAGGGTCAGCCCGCGGTGAACGCCCGCGAGGGCCAAGCGGCGACCACAGCCCGTGAGTTCACCAGAACGGGTGAATTCGTGAGGAACCGCGGCGCACGCGCCCTTCGTTCCTCACTCGTACCCGTCAGCACCCAGCCGCCCACGCACTGAGAGGGGGAGCAGCCGCAGTGACCAACATCCCCGAGACCGGACGCACACCACGCGTCCAGATCCGGCTCATCGTCATCCAGGTCCTCGTCCTCTCCCTCCTCGGCACCCTCGGCGGCCGCCTGTGGTACCTGCAGATCCGCGAGGGCGAGGAGTACGCCAAGGAGGCCTCCGGCAACCACGTCCAGCAGGTCGTCCAGCCCGCCGTCCGCGGCTCGATCCTGGACGCCCGCGGCGTGCCCCTCGCCGACAACGAGACCCGGCTGGTGGTCTCCGCCTCCCGCACCGAGCTGATGAAGATGAAGGACGACGGTGACGCCGTCCTCACCAAGCTCGCCGGCGTGCTCGGGATGACGCCCAAGGAGGTCAAGGAGAAGGTCCGGCTGTGCGACGCCGAGACCCCCCAGCCCTGCTGGAACGGCTCGCCGTACCAGCCGATCCCCATCACCGACGAGGCAACCCCCCGCCAGGCGCTGCAGATCCGCGAGCGCGCCGAGGACTTCCCCGGCATCACCGCCGAGCCGCAGGCCGTGCGCCGCTACCCGAGCCCCGGCAAGGCCAACACCGCCCAGGTGCTGGGCTATCTCTCCCCGGTCACCGACGAGGAGATCCAGCAGGCCCAGGACACCGACTCGCCCTTCCTGCGCTCCGACCAGGTCGGCCGCTCCGGCATCGAGCGGCAGTACGACAAGCAGCTGCGCGGCAAGGCGGGCGTCACCCGCTACGAGGTGGACAACCTCGGCCGGGTCATCGGTCAGGCCGAGTCCGAGGCCGCCGAGCCCGGCTCCAACCTCGTCACCAGCATCGACGCCCGCGTCCAGCGCGTCGCGGAGTACGAGCTGAACGAGGCGATGAAGACCGCCCGCAAGGAGTGGGACCGCAACACCCAGCAGCGCTACAAGGCCGACGCCGGCGCCGTCGTCGTGATGGAGGCCAAGACCGGCCGGATCGTCGCCATGGCCTCCAACCCGACGTACGACCCCAACGCCTGGGTCGGCGGCATCTCCGCCAAGGACTACAAGAAGCTCACCGGGAAGTCCTCCAACTACCCGCTGCTCAACCGGGCCATACAGGGTCAGGCGGCGCCCGGCTCCATCTTCAAGGTGGTCTCCACGGCCGCCGCGGTCCAGGCGGGCTACGCATTCGACGGCCGCTACGACTGCTCCAGCGCGTACTCGGTCGGCGGCCAGGTCTTCAAGAACTTCGAGTCGCAGAACCACGGCCCGATCAGCCTCGGCCGCGCCCTGGAGGTCTCCTGCGACACCGTCTACTACCGGCTCGCGCACAGCGAGTGGAAGAAGGACGGCGGCATCAACCCCAAGGGCAAGCCGAAGGACTGGTTCTACAAGGCCGCCCACCAGTTCGGCCTCGGCGAGGAGACCGGAATCGACCTGCCCAACGAGGTCACCGGCCGCGTCCCCGACCGCGAGTGGAAGCAGCGGTACTGGGAGGCCAACAAGGACGCCTGGTGCAAGACCGGCAAGAAGGACGGCGACTACGTCGAGCGGATCTCCTACGAGAACTGCCTCGAAGGCAACAAGATGCGCGCCGGTGACGAGATCAACTACTCCATCGGCCAGGGCGACACCCTGGTGACCCCCATCCAGATGGCCACCATCTACGCAGCCATCTCCAACGGCGGCACGCTCTACACCCCGACCGTCGGCAAGGCCGTCGTCAGCGCCGACGGCAAGGAGGTCACGGAGATCAAGCCGAAGTCGCACGGCAAGCTGCCGGTGAGCCGGCAGACCCTCGCCCAGATGGACGAGGCCCTGGCCGGCGTCGCCACCCGCGGTACGGCGGCCTGGCGGTTCGGCGGCTGGCCGCAGGACGAGATCGCCATGCACGCCAAGACCGGCACCGCCGAGGTCTACGGCAAGCAGACCACCTCCTGGTTCGCCACCTACACCGACGACTACGCGATCGTGATGACGATCTCCCAGGGTGGTACGGGCTCCGGCGCCTCCGGCCCCGCCGTTCGCAACATCTACGACGCGCTGTACGGCGTCTCCGACGACGGCACCATCAACAAGAAGAACGCCCTGCTGCCGACCCCGCAGAAGGACCTGCCGAAGATCCAGACGGACGGTTCCATCACCGCGCCCAAGCTCCCCAAGGACGTGGCGAAGGAGCAGCAGGACAGCCAGAAGGCCCCCGAGGACACGGCGGAGCAGCAGCAGGCCGCGGCGACCGTGCCCTCACCGGAGGCGGGCAACCGTGAGACGCGCCGACGGGGCCGCGGCCCAGGCCGCCGTCGCCGGGGAAGCCGGAGGACCCAGCGATGACCGGCGTCAACAGCTTCCAGGTCTCCGGGTACGGCCCCGAGCGCGCCGGCTGGACGCGGCTGTTCGCCCGCGACTCGATGGCCCGCCGCCTCGACTGGCCGATACTGCTGGCCGCGCTCGCGCTGTCGCTGATCGGCTCGGTGCTGGTGTTCTCCGCGACCCGCAACCGCACCGAGATCAACCAGGGCGACCCGTACTACTTCCTCCTGCGGCATCTGCTGAACACCGGCATCGGGCTCGCCCTGATGGTCGGCACCGTCTGGCTCGGCCACCGCACCCTGCGCACCGCCGTGCCGATCCTCTACGGCGCCTCGGTGTTCCTGATCCTGATGGTGCTCACCCCGCTGGGCTCCACCGTCAACGGCGCCCACTCCTGGATCGTGATCGGCGGCGGCTTCTCGCTCCAGCCCTCGGAGTTCGTGAAGGTCACCATCATCCTGGGCATGGCGATGCTGCTGGCGGCCCGGGTGGACGCGGGCGACAAGCAGCACCCGGACCACCGCACGGTCCTGCAGGCGCTGGGCCTGGCGGCCGTGCCGATGCTGATCGTGCTGCTCATGCCCGACCTCGGCTCGGTCATGGTGATGGTGGTGATCGTGCTGGGCGTCCTGCTCGCCTCCGGCGCCTCCAACCGCTGGATCTTCGGGCTGATCGGCGCGGGCACGGCCGGCGCGCTCGCGGTGTGGCAGCTGGGCGTCCTGGACGAGTACCAGATCAACCGCTTCGCCGCGTTCGCCAACCCCGAACTGGACCCGGCCGGCGTCGGCTACAACACCAACCAGGCCCGCATCGCCATCGGCTCCGGCGGGCTCACCGGCTCCGGACTGTTCCAGGGCTCGCAGACCACCGGCCAGTTCGTGCCGGAACAGCAGACCGACTTCGTGTTCACCGTGGCGGGCGAGGAACTCGGCTTCGTCGGCGGCGGGCTCATCATCGTGCTGCTCGGCGTGGTGCTGTGGCGGGCCTGCCGCATCGCCCGCGAGACCACCGACCTGTACGGCACCATCGTGGCCGCCGGAATCGTGGCCTGGTTCGCCTTCCAGGCGTTCGAGAACATCGGGATGACGCTCGGCATCATGCCGGTCACCGGTCTGCCGCTGCCGTTCGTGTCGTACGGCGGCTCGTCGATGTTCGCGGTGTGGGTGGCGGTCGGCCTGTTGCAGTCGATCCGGGTGCAACGGCCGCTGTCCGCGTGAACCGGGCGAGGGCCGGGGGCGCGGGCCGGGGGTGCCCGGTGATCACCCGCGGCCCCGCCCCGCCTCCAGCCCGCCGCGTGCTCTGCCGCCGCCGCGTGACTGGCACTAGATTCGGTGCATGGCGGACACGAAGCGCGAGATCGAGCGCAAGTACGCATCCGACGACAGTGGCCTGCCCGACCTGACCGGTGTCGCCGGAGTGGCGGCCGTCCTCGACAAGGGCGTCGCCGAACTCGACGCCGTCTACTACGACACCGCCGACCAGCGCCTCGCCGCGGCCTCCATCACCCTGCGCCGCCGCACCGGCGGGGCCGACGCCGGCTGGCATCTGAAGTTCCCCGTCGCCCCCGGAGTGCGCGACGAGATCCGGGCGCCGCTCTCCGACAGCGTGCCGCGCGCCCTCGCCGGACTCGTGCGCTCCCGGGTGCGGGACGCCGAACTGCTGCCCGTGGTGCGGCTGCGCTCCGCCCGCGACGTCCGGGACCTCGTCGACGCCGACGGACGGCTGCTCGCCGAGGTCAGCGTGGATGCCGTACGCGCCGACCGGCTCACCGACGGCGGCGGCCGCGCCCAGTGGACCGAGATCGAGGTGGAGCTGGCGGACGGACGGGACCCGGCCTTCCTCGACCAGGTCGAGAAACGGCTGCGCAAGGCGGGGGTGCGGCCGTCGGGCTCCGCGTCCAAGCTGGCGCGGGCACTGGCGGAGACCGAGCCGAAGAAGAAGCGCCGCGGCAAACGGCAGACGGCCACCGCACCCGTGACCGCCGGCGACCACCTCCTCGCCTATCTGCGCGAGCAGCGGGACGCGATCGTCGCCCTCGACCCCGCAGTGCGCCGGGACGTGCCGGACTCGGTGCACGCGTTGCGTGTCGCCACCCGACGGCTGCGCAGCGCCTTCCGCTCCTACCGCCGCCTCCTCGACCCGGCCGTAACCGGGCCGGTCGGCGAGGAGCTGAGATGGCTCGCCGCCGAGCTGGGCGTCGACCGCGACCAGGAGGTGCTCACCGAGCGCATCACCGCCGCCCTCGCCGACCTGCCGCGCACCCTGGTCACCGGCCCCGTCCGCACCCGGCTGCGCACCTGGTCGCACGCACGCGGCGGGGGCTCGCGCCGCAGGCTGATCGCCGTACTGGACAGCACCCGCTATCTGGATCTGCTGAACGCGCTCGACGCGCTCATCGCCGACCCGCCGCTGCTGCGGGCGGCCGCCGGGAAGCCGGAGAAGGCGCTGGCCAAGGCCGTACGCAAGGACTTCGGCAAGTTGACCGAGCAGGTCGAGCGGGCCCTCGCCCTGCCGCCCGGGCACGACCGCGACCTGGCCCTGCACGAGGCCCGCAAGACCGCCAAGCGCACCCGCTACGCGGCGGAGGCCGCGAGCCCCGCGCTCGACGAGAACGCGGTCGACGTGGTGCGCTCCATGAGGTCCCTCCAGGGCCTGCTCGGCGACCACCAGGACAGCGTGATGGCCCGCGAGGCACTGCGGGAGATCGCCGCCCAGGCGCACGCGGCGGGGGAGAGCGCGTTCACCTACGGGCTGCTGTACGGCAGGGAGGAACGGCGGGCGGAACTGGCGGAGGCGGCGCTTCCGCAGGCGTGGTCGGTGATGGCGCGGGAGACGGCCGTCTGAGCGTGCCGGGCAGCTCCCGGGCCGCGTTACGCTTGATGGTCACCCCTGTCAGCTGACGAAGGTAATTCCCGCGATGTCTGTCGAGTCGGTCTTCCCGCAGCTCGAAGCTTTGCTCCCGCATGTGCAGAAGCCGATCCAGTACGTGGGCGGCGAGCTCAACTCCACGGTCAAGGCGTGGGACGAGTGCGATGTGCGCTGGGCTCTCATGTACCCGGACGCGTACGAGGTCGGGCTGCCCAACCAGGGCGTCATGATCCTCTACGAGGTACTGAACGAGCAGGACGGCGTCCTCGCCGAGCGCACCTACAGCGTCTGGCCGGACCTGGAGGCGCTGATGCGGGAGCACGGCGTCCCGCAGTTCACCGTCGACAGCCACCGCCCGGTCAAGGCCTTCGACGTGTTCGGCGTCAGCTTCTCCACCGAGCTGGGCTACACCAACCTGCTCACCGCGCTGGACCTGGCCGGCATCCCGCTGGAGTCCAGGGACCGGGGCCTGGACGACCCGATCGTGCTGGCCGGCGGGCACGCGGCGTTCAACCCGGAGCCGATCGCCGACTTCATCGACGCGGCGGTCATCGGCGACGGCGAGCAGGCCGTGCTGGACATGACGAAGATCATCCGCGAGTGGAAGGCCGAGGGCCGCCCCGGCGGCCGCGAGGAGGTGCTGCTGCGCCTGGCGAAGACCGGCGCGGTGTACGTCCCCGGCTTCTACGACGTGGAGTACCTGCCGGACGGCCGGATCAGCCGCGTCGTACCGAACCGCTCCGGCGTCCCGTGGCGCGTGTCCAAGCACACCGTCATGGACCTCGACGAGTGGCCCTACCCCAAGCAGCCCTTGGTCCCGCTCGCCGAGACCGTCCACGAGCGGATGTCGGTCGAGATCTTCCGCGGCTGCACCCGCGGCTGCCGCTTCTGCCAGGCCGGCATGATCACCCGCCCGGTGCGCGAGCGGTCCATCACCGGCATCGGCGACATGGTGGAGAAGGGCCTGAAGGCGACCGGCTTCGAGGAGGTCGGCCTGCTCTCCCTGTCCTCCGCGGACCACAGCGAGATCGGCGACATCGCCAAGGGCCTCGCCGACCGCTACGAGGAGGACAAGATCGGCCTGTCCCTCCCGTCGACCCGCGTGGACGCCTTCAACGTGGACCTGGCGAACGAGCTGACGAGGAACGGCCGCCGGTCCGGCCTGACCTTCGCCCCCGAGGGCGGCTCCGAGCGCATGCGCAAGGTCATCAACAAGATGGTCTCGGAAGAGGACCTGATCAGGACCGTCGCCACGGCCTACGGCAACGGCTGGCGCCAGGTGAAGCTGTACTTCATGTGCGGCCTGCCGACCGAGACCGACGACGACGTCCTGCAGATCGCCGACATGGCGACGAAGGTCATCGCGAAGGGCCGCGAGGTCTCCCGCTCCAACGACATCCGCTGCACGGTGTCGATCGGCGGCTTCGTGCCCAAGCCGCACACGCCGTTCCAGTGGGCCCCGCAGCTCTCCGCCGAGGAGACGGACGCGCGCCTGGAGAAGCTGCGCGACAAGATCCGCGGCGACAAGAAGTACGGCCGCTCGATCGGCTTCCGCTACCACGACGGCAAGCCCGGCATCGTCGAGGGCCTGCTCTCCCGCGGCGACCGCCGCATCGGCGCGGTCATCCGCGCGGTCTACGAGGACGGCGGCCGCTTCGACGGCTGGCGCGAGCACTTCTCGTACGACCGCTGGATGAGTTGCGCCGACAAGGCCCTCGCCGACTACGGCGTCGACGTCGACTGGTACACCACCCGCGAGCGCACCTACGAGGAGGTCCTGCCCTGGGACCACCTCGACTCCGGCCTCGACAAGGACTGGCTCTGGGAGGACTGGCAGGACGCCCTCGACGAGACCGAGGTCGAGGACTGCCGCTGGACACCGTGCTTCGACTGCGGTGTGTGCCCCGCGATGGACACCCACATCCAGATCGGCCCGACGGGCAAGAAGCTGCTGCCGCTGACGGTCAAGAACGCCGCGCCGGCGCCGAGCGGGCACGCGCACTGAGGCCTGCACGCGCACCGAGGCCGTAGCCGTGAGCCCCCTGCTCCCGCCCTTGGCGGGGGAGGGGGCTCACGGCGTCGCGGGCCGCCGATCCGGCGTACAGGCGCAAGGACAGCAGCCGATTCTTCGCGCACGAGCGCGGGATGCACCTGGGACACCGGGGGTGGACCGGGCTGATCACCGTCCTCGACTGGCTGGCGGACCACTGGGACCAGGCCGGTGAGGGCCTGTGGGAGACCCGCGGAGGCCGTCAGAACTTCACCTACGGCCGCGTGATGTCCTGGGTCGCGTTCGACCGCGCGCTGCGACTGGCGGAAGGCACCGGCCGCCCGGGGCCGGTCCCACGCTGGAGGAGCACGCGGGACGCCGTCTACGAGCAGGTCATGGCCAAGGGGTGGAGCGACGAGCGCGGGGCCTTCGTCCAGCACCACAGCAGCGACGTGCGGATCGACCAGGCCAGGCTGGTGCTGGAGAAGATGCTCGGATACGCCAACCACCTCGGCCTGTACTCCGAGGAGATCGCCTTGACGGGCAGGCAACTGGGGAACTTCCCGCAGGCCTTCACCCACCTGGCCCTCATCGACGCGGCCATCACCCTGGACGCGGCTCTGAACCGGCGCCGGTAGTCGTTCGCGAGCCACACAAGCACCTCAAGTGGATGTCCGGGACAGTGCGAGCTGACTAGAGTCGTCTCGTCACAGCCGGTTGTGGGGGCAGCCGGAGCTTGGTCGGCGGTGCCGACGTCCTTGGGGAGGGACCCGCAGCGCATGAGTCGTCGCTCTGGTGGCCTGGTGGGAGTCTGGGCCGAAGCGCAGCGTCAGCAGCAACGCCGGATGGAAGCGGACGCCAGAAGGCGCAGGGAACAGGAACGGCAGGAACGGGCCCGTCAACGCCGTGCCGCGCAGGACTACCGGGACTACCGGCAGGCGGAGGCACGGCGGCGCACGGACGAACTGGAGGCCCGGGTCGCGGTCCTCCAGGGGCTGCTCGCCGCCGGATGCCGGGCACCGGCTTTCCGGGCGGCCTCCCTGCTGCGTACCGAGGAGGTCCAGCCTTTCTCGCCGGGGCCCCTGGCCCAGCCCGTGCCCATGCCGGATCCGGCGCACTACCAGGCGCAGGGCGGATGGACGGCGAGCCGGCGAGCGCAGGCCGAGGCCGAGGCGCGGGCGCGGTTCGAGCGGGACTGGCACGCGGCGCAGGCCGCCGAAGCCCAGCGACTCCGGCAGCTGGCGGCCTTCCAGCGGGAGTACGAGCAGTGGGTCCAAAACCACGTGGCGGAGGTGCGCGGGCACAACGCGGGCGTGGCCGAGGTGATCGCCGGGGTCCGCCGAGGGGAGCCCGACGCGGTCGTCGAGTACTTCTCCGCCGCCCTCTACTCCTCCACGGCGTGGCCCGGGGAATTCCCCCGGCGGCTCACCGCCGCCTACGACCCCGCCGGACGGCAACTGGTCCTCGACTGGGAGCTGCCCCCGTACGACGTCGTCCCGGAGGCCAAGGCGGTGCGGTACGTGCCTTCGCAGGACCAGGACAAGGAGACCGCCCGCCCCGCGACCCAGCGGCGCGCCCTGTACCGCGAGGTACTGGCCCAGTGCGTGCTCCTCGCCCTGCACGAGCTGTTCGCCGCGGACGAGTACGGCGCGCTGGAGTCGGTGACGCTGAACGGCTTCGTCGACGACCACGACCCGGCGACCGGGCGGCAGACGCACATCGTCCTCGCGACCGTCATGGCGCCGAGATCGCGCTTCACCGGCCTGCACCTGGCGCAGGTCGACCCGATCAGCTGCCTGGTCGAGGGGCTGCGGGGACAGCTGGCGTCCCGGCCCGACCAGCTCGCCGCCGTACGCCCGAGCAGGCGACCCGAGGACGTCGGGAACCGCGTGGTCACCCATGGCGGTGACGAGGAACCCGACCTGTACACGATGGACCCGATCGCGTTCGAGGAGTTGGTCGCCGACCTCTTCCGGGCCATGGGCATGCAGGCGGTCACGACCCAGCGTTCCAACGACGGCGGTGTGGACGTCGACGCCCTGGATCCGGCCCCGATCCGCGGCGGCAAGATCGTCGTACAGGTGAAGCGCTACCGGAACACCGTCCCGCCCACCGCGGTACGCGACCTGTACGGAACCGTCCAGGACGCCGGGGCCAACAAGGGCGTCCTCGTGACCACCTCGGGTTTCGGGCCGGGCTCGCACGCCTTCGCCGACGGGAAGCCGCTGGAGCTCGTGTCGGGCGGTGAACTCGTCGACCTGCTCCACCGGCACGGGCTGCGCGGCCGCCTCGGCGAAGACCGCCCGGCCCCCGCGCAGCCGCCCGCCGTCGCCCCGGCGGTACCGCCCGCCGACCACAGCCTGCTGGGCATGTCCTGGTCCGGCAGCGTCGCGCTGGACGTGTGCGCACTGGTCTGCCGCGGAAACCGGGTCCTCAGCGAGGACCACTTCGTCTTCTTCAACAACAACCGGACCCCCGACGGTTCCGTGCAGGCCGTCTCCGCGGCACCGCCGGACAAGGCGGCCATCCGGGTCGCGTTCGACGCGCTGCCGGAGGCCGCCGACCGCCTCGTCCTGGTCGCCGCCGTCGACCCGGAGGTCAACCCGGACGCCGACCTCTCGGGATTCACGGACGCCCGCATCCGGTTGCTCGACTCCGGGACGATCGAGCTGGGGCGACTGGAGGTCTCCGACGGCCGCCGCGGCGAGACCGCCCTGGTACTGGGGTCCTTCCGGCGCAGGCCGAACGGCGACTGGGATTTCGTGGTCGGCGGCAAGGGCTACCCGGGCGGCCTGCAACAGCTCGTTCAGGAGTACGGCATCGAGGTCGAATAGCAGCCGCGTAACACCTTGGTGACGCGAGGGCCGCCACCGCAACGGTGGGGGCCCTCGCCGTGTCCTCAACGGTATGGAACTGGAGAAGCCGCAGGCGGGCGAGGTCGAGGAGCGACGGTCCGAGGGGTGCCTCACCGTCGCCGTCCGGCTGCCCGTGCGGATCGTCGCGCTGGTCGTCGTCCTGCCCGTGCGGATGGTGTGGGACGCGCTGGTCGTCGTCGGGCGGATCCTGAGGGACACCGTGCTGCGGCCGCTCGGGCGGGCGTTGGGCTGGCTGGCGAAGGCCCTGTTCGTCTGGCCGTTCGTGGCGCTGTGGCGGTGGGTGCTGGTGCCGCTGGGACGGGCGCTCGGCTGGCTGGGGAAGTGGCTGGTCGTGGTGCCGGCGGTGTGGCTGTACCGGCATGTGCTGACCCCGATCGGGCACGGCGTCGCCTGGGTGGCGCGCGGCGTCCGGGCCGGCCTGACCTGGGTGTACGTGCGTCTGCTGACTCCGGTCGGGCACGGGGTCCTGTGGCTCGTGCGGTATCTGTTCGTCGTCCCCGCGATGTGGCTCTACCAGTGGGTGCTCGCGCCGGTCGGGCGGGCCGTCGCCTGGACCGTGTACTGGACCTTCCGGGTGCTGTTCGTGCTCCCGGCGCTCGCGGTGTGGCGGTGGGTGCTGGTGCCCGTGGGGCGGGTGCTCGCGGTCGTCGGGCGCGAGGTCCGGGCCGCGCTGGGACACGCCTGGCGGATCGCCGGGCACGTCTCGCGCGCCGTGGGACGCTTTCTCGGGACCCTCTTCCGGTGGATCTTCGTGGAGCCGGTGCGCTGGGTGTACCGCGCTGTGCTGACACCGATCGGACACGCGGTCCGCGACACCGTGCTGCGGCCCGCCGCCGAGGCCGCCCGCGCCGTGGGACGGGCCACCCGGCAGGCACTGACGTCCGTCCGGGAGAGCGTGCGGCAGGCCCGGTACGACGTCCGCAGGATGCTGTTCGGTGAGCCTCGCGAGCGCGTGGCGGTGGCCCGGCGGGAACCTGAGGGCGGTGGGACACGTACTCTTGGTAGGAGTACGACCGCTCTCACGAAGGACTGAAGACACTGGGCAAGCGACAGCCCGAAGGCCCGCCGCCCGCACCCGCGGTGCAGCGCATCCGACTGCGCTACACCAAGCGCGGCCGCCTGAGGTTCACCAGCCACCGCGACTTCCAGCGCGCTTTCGAGCGTGCGCTGCGCCGCGCCGAAGTACCCATGGCGTACTCGGCGGGGTTCACCCCGCACCCGAAGGTGTCGTACGCCAATGCCGCACCCACCGGCACGGGCAGTGAGGCGGAGTACCTGGAGATCGCGCTCACCGAGCCGCGTGACCCCCAGCGGCTGCGGGAGCTGCTCGACGAGTCGCTGCCGACCGGCCTCGACATCGTCGACGCGGTCGAGGCCCGCACCTCCGGCCTCGCCGACCGGCTGACGGCCTCCGTGTGGGAGCTGCGGCTGGACGGGGTGGAGCCGGCCGAGGCGGCCCGCGCGGTGGCGGCGTTCAACGCGGCCGGGACGGTCGAGGTGCAGCGCCTCACCAAGAACGGGATGCGCACGTTCGACGCCCGCCCGGCCGTCGCGAGCCTGCGGAGCCTCGACAGCGCGGAAACCAACAGTTCGCCTGCCGATAGGCCGACCGACCAGCCCTGTGCGATACTGCGGCTGGTTGTTCGGCACGTGACGCCTGCCGTACGACCCGACGACGTCCTGTCCGGTCTCCGCGCCGTGGCCGACCTGGCGCCGCCGGTCCCCGCAGCGGTGACCAGGCTGGCGCAGGGGCTGTTCGATGAAGAGACCGGCACGGTGACCGACCCGCTCGCGCCCGACCGCGAGGCAGCGGCGGCCCTCTCGACGGCCGCTCCGGCTGCCGCCGCGACGGCGCCGGCGCCGGAAGGTCCCGCGTAGGGACGGACGTCGTAGCGCCGCCCTCGTACTCGGGAGCCACCTGGGTCGGGCAGCGCACCGACCAGAAGACTTTCGCCAGGCCGTACGCATGAGGCGTACGGAACCGGCGAGACAGGACACAGAGAGCTCCCGTGCGGCGCCCGCGCCCCGGACGGCGGCAGTCGCGCACCGCGCGAGCCGCGGACGTCACCGGCATACCGCCGGACCAGGCGCGGCGCCCGGGAGCCTGACGGGAGAAACGCCCGCATGCTCGAGCCGACCGAACCCATCGAGGGTTCCGAAGAGAACAACACTCCCAGCGACACCCTGCCGCCGCGTCGTCGGCGCCGTGCCGCGTCCCGCCCGGCGGGTCCGCCCGCCGCGGCCTCCGACACCACGGCGGAGACCGTCGCGCCGGCCATACCGGCCGCCGATTCCGCCGATCTCGCGGCCACCGAGGCCGAGAGCGCGGAGGAAGCCGAGGAGACGGCCGCGGAGACCGCCGAGGTTCCCGCCGCGGCCGAGGAGGCACCCGCTCCCGCCGCCCGTCCGCGGCGCCGTGCGACGCGCCGCGCGTCGTCCCCGGCCGGCGCTCCGGCGTCCGCCGAGGCCGCCGAGACGGTGGTGCCGGCGGCCGCTCCCGCCCCCGAGACCGAGGCGTCTGCCGCGGAGGAGCCCGCCGCCGTGGCGGAGGAGCCCGCGCCGCGGCGCACCCGCCGCCGGGCCACGCGCCGCGTGGCATCTCCGGCCGGTGCCCCGGCGTCCGCCGAGCCCGCCGAGACCGTGGTGACGCCCGTCGCCGCCGGTACGCCGGAGACGGTGGAGGCCGCAGAGTCCGCCGAGCCCGCCGCGGTTTCCGAGGCTCCGGCCGCCGAGGAGGCCGCGCCCGCGCCCGCGCCCCGTGCACGTCGCCGTGCCACGCGTCGTGCGTCCGCGCCCGCCGGATCCCCGGCGCCCGTGGAGGCCGCCGAGGCCGCCCCGGCCGCCCCGCAGGCGAGCGCAGAGCCGGAGCCCGCCGTGGAGACCCCTGCAGTGGAGACGCCCGCCGCCGAGGCTCCCGCTGCCGAGGAGGCCGCGCCGCGGCGTACGCGTCGTCGTGCCACGCGTCAGGTGACCGCGCCTGCCGCGCCCGCCGAGGCCGCCGTCACCGAGGCGCCCGCAGTCGAGGAGACGGCGGCACCCGAGGCCGAGGCCCCTGCCGCCGAGACGCCCGCCGCCGAGGCCCCCGCCGTCGAGGAGGCCGCGCCGCGGCGTACGCGTCGTCGTGCCACGCGTCAGGCGACCGCGCCCGCCGCGCCCGCCGTCACCGAGGCGCCCGCGGCCGAGCCCGCCCCGGCCGCCGAGCCCGCTGCTCCGGCCGCCGAGCCGCAGGCCGAGGCCCCCGCGGCCGAGCAGCCCGAGGAGGGTGCCGCGCCGCGTCGCCGTCGCCGGGTCGTGCGCAAGGCCGCCACCGGGTTCTCCGAGCCCGCGCGTCCCGCCGCCGCCGACGCTCCGCAGCGTCCGGCGCGTCCCGCCGTGGCCGTGTTCCAGCCGCCGGTGTTCACCGAGCCGAGGTTCCAGACGCCGGAGCGGGCCGCCGCCGAGGCCGCCGCCGAAGCCGCGGAGGAGACCGAGAGCACCCAGGCCGCCGAGCCCGTGGAGGCCGTCGAGGCCGCCGGGACCGAGGAGCTCGCCGCCGAGCAGACCGGCTCGCGGCGCCGCCGTCGCCGCCGGGGTGCCGCCGAGGAGGCGGAGCCCGCGCAGGCGGTCGAGGAGCCCGTGGAGGAGGAGGCCGAGGAGGCCGCCGAGGAGTCCGTCGAGGGCGAGGAGGCCGAGGAGACCGGCTCCCGTCGCCGTCGCCGCCGTGGTGGCCGTCGTCGCCGCCGGGGCGAGTCCGCCGAGGGCGAGGGCGGTGAGTTCGGCGAGGAGGCCGAGGAGGTCGCCGCCGAGCAGGCCGTGCAGGACGCCGAGGACACCGCCGAACAGGTCGAGGAGGACGCCGAGGAGGCGGAGGCCGAGGACCGTGACGAGGCCGGCGGCTCGACCGCGGGCAGCCGTCGCCGTCGCCGCCGCCGCCGTCGCGCCGGGGACACCGCCGTGGACACCGAGCCCGGCGAGGGCGACCCCGAGCGTACGGTCGTCAAGGTCCGCGAGCCGCGCAAGGCCGCCGAGCGCGAGCCGTCCGACGAGGTGCAGTCCATCAAGGGCTCCACCCGTCTGGAGGCGAAGAAGCAGCGCCGCCGTGAGGGCCGCGAGCAGGGCCGCCGCCGCGTCCCGATCATCACCGAGGCCGAGTTCCTGGCCCGCCGCGAGGCCGTCGAGCGCGTGATGGTGGTCCGCCAGCACGGCGACCGCACGCAGATCGGCGTCCTCGAGGACAACGTGCTCGTCGAGCACTACGTCAACAAGGAGCAGTCGACCTCGTACGTCGGCAACGTCTACCTCGGCAAGGTGCAGAACGTGCTGCCGTCGATGGAGGCCGCCTTCATCGACATCGGCAAGGGCCGCAACGCCGTGCTCTACGCCGGTGAGGTCAACTTCGAGGCGCTGGGCATGGCCAACGGCCCGCGCCGCATCGAGTCCGCGCTGAAGTCGGGCCAGTCGGTCCTGGTGCAGGTCACCAAGGATCCGATCGGCCACAAGGGCGCCCGTCTGACCAGCCAGGTCTCCCTGCCGGGCCGCTACCTCGTGTACGTGCCCGAGGGCTCGATGACCGGCATCAGCCGCAAGCTGCCCGACACCGAGCGGGCCCGGCTGAAGACCATCCTCAAGAAGATCGTCCCCGAGGACGCGGGCGTCATCGTGCGCACCGCCGCCGAGGGCGCGAGCGAGGAGGAGCTGCGCCGGGACGTCGAGCGGCTGCAGGCGCAGTGGGAGGACATCCAGAAGAAGGCGAAGAGCGGCAACGCCCCGACGCTGCTCTACGGCGAGCCGGACATGACCGTCCGGGTCGTGCGCGACATCTTCAACGAGGACTTCTCCAAGGTCATCGTCAGCGGTGACGACGCCTGGCAGACCATCCACGGGTACGTCTCGCACGTCGCCCCGGACCTGGCCGGCCGGCTGTCGAAGTGGACCTCCGAGGTCGACGTCTTCGCCACCTACCGGATCGACGAGCAGCTCGCCAAGGCGCTGGACCGCAAGGTCTGGCTGCCCAGCGGCGGTTCGCTGGTGATCGACCGGACCGAGGCGATGGTCGTCATCGACGTCAACACCGGCAAGTTCACCGGCCAGGGCGGCAACCTGGAGGAGACGGTCACCAGGAACAACCTGGAGGCGGCCGAGGAGATCGTGCGCCAGCTGCGGCTGCGCGACCTCGGCGGCATCATCGTGATCGACTTCATCGACATGGTGCTGGAGTCCAACCGGGACCTGGTGCTGCGGCGTCTGCTGGAGTGCCTGGGCCGGGACCGTACGAAGCACCAGGTCGCCGAGGTGACCTCGCTGGGCCTCGTGCAGATGACCCGCAAGCGGGTCGGCCAGGGCCTGCTGGAGTCGTTCTCCGAGACCTGCGTCCACTGCAACGGCCGCGGTGTCATCGTCCACCTGGACCACGCGGCGGCCGCCGGTGGCGGCGGCAAGCGCAAGAAGCGCGCCCGTGCCGGTGCCGCCGAGCAGCCGCACGAGGGCGAGGCCGTGGCCGTCGTCGAGCCCGTCGAGACGGCGGAGCAGGAGGCGGAGTCCGAGTCCGAGGTCGCGGCGGAGGTCGCCGAGCCGGTGGCGCTGCCCGCCCCGGAGTTCGCCCCGGACGAGGAGCTGTACAGCAGCGTCGCCGAGGCCGAGGCCGCCGTGTCGCGCGGTCGGGGCAGGCGCCGGGCGAGCCGCCGGGTGTCCGCCCCGGCGGGCGCGCCGAAGGCGGAGGCCGTGGTGCCCACCGCTCAGTCGGTGACCGCCGAGGAGGAGTCCGCGCGTCCGGTGCAGCCGGAGCCGGCCGCCGTGGCGCACGCCGAGCCGGTGGCCGCCGAGGACCCGGTCGTCGAGGCTGCCGCCGAGGCACCCTCCGCCGAGGCGCCGGCCCCCGTCGAGGAGGCCGCGCCGAAGGGCCGTACGCGCCGTCGGGCCACCCGCAAGGTGTCCGCGCCGGCCGGTTCGCCCGCGGCGGCGGAGGCGGCCGTGATGACCGTCACCGAGCCCACCCCTGAGGCCGTGGAGGCCGCGCCGGCCGCCGAGCCCGTTCAGGCGCCCGCCGAGAGCGCGGCACCGGCCCGTCCGCGCCGCCGCGCGGTGCGCAAGGCCACCGCGCCGACCGCGCCGGAGGAGGCGGCCGTCGTGGTCGTCCCGTCGACGGCGGAGAGCGCGGAGGCCGCGGAGGCCGCCGAGGCGCCCGTCTCGGTCGCGGAGCAGGCCGCCGAGGAGGCCGAGCAGGCTCTGGTGGAGGCCAGGGAGGCCGCCGTCGAGACCGTGGCCGCCGAGGCGCCCGAGGGCGAGGCGGAGGCCGCTCCGGCCAAGAAGACGGCCCGTAAGGCGGCGAAGAAGGCGACGGCGAAGAAGGCCGCCACCAAGAAGACCGCGGCCAAGAAGACGACGGCGGCCAAGAAGACCGCCGCGAAGAAGACGACGGCCAAGAAGGCGGCGACGAAGACCGCCGCCAAGAAGACCGTGTCGAAGAAGACGGCGGCGGCCGAGCAGCAGGCGGTTCCGTCCGTCTCGGCCTCCACCGACGAGGGCTGACGCCCGCGGGGTGTGCCGCCGGTCGCGTGGGACGTGACCGGCGGCACACCCCCGGGGCCCGGTTTGACCCCTTCGGCCGCGGCCCCGTAACCTTGACCGTCGGCGTGTCCACTGCACATGCCACATCCCCGTAAACCTCTTCCTTCCGGGCACGGGCTGTGACCGGGAGAGGCCGTCCGCGCGCCGGTGCGCCGGTTGGCTGGCCTGCGGGGGTGCCGTTCTCCGAGCGAAAGAGAGATCCGCGTGTACGCCATCGTGCGCAGCGGTGGTCGCCAGCACAAGGTTGCTGTCGGCGACATCGTTGAGGTTGACAAGATTTCCACCGCCAAGGTTGGCGACACGGTCGAGCTCTCGACCCTGCTCGTTGTCGACGGCGACGCTGTGACCAGCGACCCGTGGGTGCTGGCCGGCATCAAGGTCCAGGCCGAGGTCGTGGACCACCACAAGGGCCAGAAGATCGACATTCTGCGCTACAAGAACAAGACCGGCTACCGCCGTCGTCAGGGCCACCGCCAGCAGTACACGGCGATCAAGGTCACTGAGATCCCCACGGCTGCGAAGTAAGGGACTGAGGAGAGATGGCACACAAGAAGGGCGCATCGTCCACTCGGAACGGTCGCGACTCGAATGCCCAGCGGCTCGGCGTGAAGCGCTTCGGCGGTCAGGTCGTCAACGCGGGTGAGATCCTGGTTCGCCAGCGCGGCACCCACTTCCACCCGGGCGCCGGTGTCGGCCGTGGCGGCGACGACACGCTGTTCGCGCTGCAGGCCGGTGCGGTGCAGTTCGGCACCAGCCGTGGCCGCAAGGTCGTGAACATCGTTCCGGTCGCCTGAATCGCCTGATTCAGCGCCGAACGCTTCGCGAGGCGGACCTCACTTCCCGGGCGGGAAGGCGGGTCCGCCTTTCGCGTGTTACACGAAGGCATACGTGTGACACAGAGACACATCCGCACTTTTCTGGAGGCACTGAACCATGACCACCTTCGTGGACCGCGTCGAGCTGCATGTCGCCGCGGGTAACGGAGGCCACGGCTGTGCCTCCGTCCACCGTGAGAAGTTCAAGCCGCTCGGCGGCCCGGACGGCGGCAACGGCGGGCGTGGCGGCGACGTCATCCTGACCGTCGACCAGTCCGTGACCACGCTGCTGGACTACCACCACTCCCCGCACCGCAAGGCCACCAACGGCAAGCCGGGCGAGGGCGGCAACCGCTCCGGCAAGGACGGCCAGGACCTGGTCCTGCCGGTGCCGGACGGCACGGTCGTCCTGGACAAGGCGGGCAACGTCCTCGCCGACCTGGTCGGCCACGGCACCTCGTACGTCGCCGCCCAGGGCGGCCGCGGCGGTCTCGGCAACGCGGCGCTGGCCTCCGCCCGCCGCAAGGCGCCCGGGTTCGCGCTGCTGGGCGAGCCGGGGGACCTGCACGACATCGTGCTGGAGCTGAAGACCGTCGCCGACGTGGCGCTGGTCGGTTACCCGAGCGCGGGCAAGTCCTCGCTGATCTCGGTGCTCTCCGCCGCCAAGCCGAAGATCGCGGACTACCCGTTCACCACGCTCGTCCCGAACCTCGGTGTCGTGACCGCCGGCTCGACCGTCTACACCATCGCCGACGTGCCGGGTCTCATCCCGGGCGCCAGCCAGGGCCGCGGTCTGGGCCTGGAGTTCCTGCGGCACGTGGAGCGGTGCAGCGTGCTGGTGCACGTGCTGGACACGGCGACCCTGGAGTCCGACCGCGACCCGGTCTCCGACCTCGACATCATCGAGGAGGAGCTGCGGCAGTACGGCGGCCTGGACAACCGGCCGCGGATCGTCGTGCTGAACAAGATCGACGTGCCGGACGGCAAGGATCTCGCCGAGATGGTGCGGCCGGACCTGGAGGCGCGCGGCTACCGCGTGTTCGAGGTGTCGGCGGTGGCGCACATCGGGCTGAAGGAGCTGTCGTTCGCCCTCGCCGACCTGGTCGCACGGGCGCGTGCCGCCAAGCCGAAGGAGGAGGCGACGCGGATCGTCATCCGGCCCAAGGCCGTGGACGACGCGGGCTTCACCGTCGTGCGTGAGGACGAGGGGCTGTTCCGGGTGCGCGGCGAGAAGCCGGAGCGCTGGGTGCGGCAGACCGACTTCAACAACGACGAGGCCGTCGGCTATCTCGCCGACCGGCTCAACCGCCTCGGTGTCGAGGAGCAGCTGCTGAAGGCGGGCGCCCGCGCGGGCGACGGCGTGGCCATCGGCCCCGAGGAGAACGCGGTCGTCTTCGACTGGGAGCCGTCCGTCATGGCGGGCGCCGAGATGCTGGGCCGGCGCGGCGAGGACCACCGTCTGGAGGAGCAGCGTCCGGCGGCGCAGCGGCGCCGTGACCGGCAGGCCGAACGGGACGACGCACAGCGGGAGTTCGACGACTTCGAGCCTTTCTAGGCACCGGCTCGCCCTTCGGTGAACTCCGGGGAAAATCCCGGCGCACCCCAGGGCAACCAACCTGACGGTCCGGGAGTCGAACAGGGCGTGCGGGTGAGGATCTTGGTCCTCTCCGCGGTCAATCGCCCGTTCGATCCCCGGAGTCGACGTGTCCCAGCCCACAGCGCCCCGTCTGGGGCGCACCGTCGTCGTCGCCCTCGCCCTGCTCGCCGCCGGCACGGTCGGGGGCCTGCCGTCCGCGCAGGCCGCGGACCGTCCCGCCGTACGGCAGGACTTCAACGGCGACGGCTATCCGGACCTGGCGATCGGCGCCCCGGAGAGCAGGGACGCCGCGTACGCCAAGGCGGGCGCGATCAGTGTGGTCTACGGCACGTCGACGGGCCTGTCCACCGCCCGCAAGCAGGTGCTGACCTGGCCGGACCGGCCGACATCACCGGCCCTGCTCTGGTACGGCACCAACGTGCGGAGCGGCGACCTCGACCGGGACGGCTACGCCGACCTGCTGTCCGTCGTGATGACGTCGAACAACGGCGGTTACGACGACCGTCTCCTGGCCGTCAACTGGGGCGGGCCGAAAGGCCTGTCCACCACGCCGACCCTGCTGAAGGACGTGCCCGAGCACGCCAACGGCGCCTACGCCGTCGCCGACGTCGACGGGGACGGCAACCTGGACGTGGTGCTGAACGGCGAGCTGTACGGCGAGGACAACGCGCCCGTGGGCGACGGCAGGGTGCTGCACGGTCCCTTCGGGCGGGACGGCGGCAGCGCGCGGACCAGCCCGTTCACGATCGTCCCGGAGGACCTCTACTTCGCCACCACGCTCGCCGCCGGTGACGTCAACGGCGACGGCTACGCCGACCTGGCCGTCGGCACCCAGTTCATGGACGGCGACAGCGGCTCCGGCGACGTCGTCCTGCTGACGGGCGGCCCCTCCGGCTTCACGTACAAGGGTTTCCTCAAGGACGCCCAGGGCCGGACCTTCGACAGCGACGACATCGAGATCGGCGACCTGAACAAGGACGGTTACGCCGACATCGCCGTCGGCCACTCCACCGAAGGCACCGACTACGACGTCGAACTCCCGGTCAAGGGCGGCGCCATCGCCGTCATCTACGGCGGCCCGAACGGCGTGTCCACCACCCGCAAGCCGGTCTGGATCAACCAGGAGACCGCGGGCGTGCCGGGTGTGGGGGAGTGGCGCGACGGCATGGGCACGGGCCTGACGATCGCCGACACCGACGGCGACGGCTACCAGGACCTGGTCACCGGCCTGCCCGGCGAGGACTTCGACGGGCTCACCGACGCCGGCACCGTCCTGGTGCTGCGCGGCGGCGCGAGCGGTGTGACCGGCACCGGCGCCAAGTCCTTCAGCCAGAACACCGCCGGGGTGCCCGGCACCGCCGAGAAGGGCGACCGCTTCGGCACGGAGACCGCCCTCGTCGCGGGCAAGCGGCAGCTGGTCGTCGCGGACCCCGCGGAGAACGCGAACAACGGCTCCGTCTGGGTCTTCCCCGCAGGCTCCACCGGCGTCACGGCGAGCGGTTCGTTCACGTTCGGCGCGACCACCATGGGCGCGCCGGTGACCGGTTCCCGGTTCGGGGCCTCGCTGGGCGACTGACGGCCCGACGACCACGTACGCGACGAAGGGACATCACATGAACCCGCGCAGGGCCGCGCTGCGGCGCACCGGGCTGGCCGTCGTCCTGGCCGTGACCGGTGCCGTCACCCTCTCCGCCACGCAGGCCACGGCGCTCACCAGGTCGCCGACCGCGCAGCCCGGGGACGACTTCAACGGCGACGGCTACGCCGACCTCGCGGTCACCGCGCCGGAGGCGACCGTCGACGGCAAGGTGAAGGCCGGGTACGTGGCCGTGCTGTACGGCGGCGCGAGCGGGCCGAGCACGACGCACAAGCAGGTGTTCACGCAGAACACCGCGGGCGTGCCGGACGCCGCCGAGGGCGGCGACACCTTCGGCAGCGCGGTGACCACGGCCGACCTGGACCGGGACGGGTACACCGACCTGGTCGTCGGCGTGGCCGGCGAGGACAACCCCGCCGGCGCCGACTCCGGGATGGTGCAGGTCCTGTGGGGCGGCGCCCAGGGGCTGGCGGGCGGGGCCACGCTCGCGACCGGCGACTCGACGTACGACGGCGTGGGCGCCCAGGGCCGCCTGGCCGCCGGGGACTTCGACGGCGACGGCGTGCCCGGGCTGGTGACCGTGGACGACCACTGGAAGCTGGTCCGGACCGAGGGCCCCTTCGGGCGGGACGGTTCGGCGAGCGGCGGGACGCGGGCCGTCACGGACGACTCCGACCCCCGTCACCTGGACATGGACACGGGCGACGTGAACGGGGACGGCATCCTCGACCTGGTCGCGACGGCACACCACGGCGACGAGTACGACGCCCGCCACATCAAGGTCTGGAAGGGCACGCCGAACGGGCTCGCGGCACCCGAGGTGGTGGTCGGCGCCAACGGCTACGCGCTGCAGGGCGGGGAGTCCGTCGCCCTCGGCGACGTGAACGGCGACGGCATCGACGACGTGGTCGTCGGCCGCCCCGTCGACGGCTACGACAGCGACCTGGACCTCCCGCTCGCCAAGGGCGGCATGGTCACCTTCGTGCCGGGCACCGCGCAGGGACCCGACGGCACCAAGGCGAAGAGCCTCAACCAGGACAGCGCCGGAATCCCCGGCGCCGCCGAGAAGGGCGACGGTTTCGGCGGCGACGTCTCGGTCGCCGACGTCGACGGCGACGGATACGCGGACGTCTCGGCGGGCGTGTCCGGCGAGGACTACGACGGCCTCACCGACCCGGGTTCCGTGGTCGTGCTGCGCGGTGGCGCGGGCGGCCTCACCGGCAGCGGCGCCGTGTCGTACAGCCAGGACACGGACGGCGTGCCGGGGGCCGCGGAGAGCGACGACCGGTTCGGCTCGGCCACCCGCCTCCTCGACGTCGACGGCGACGGCCGCGCGGAACTGGCCGTCGGCGCACCCAAGGAGAACGCCGGCGCGGGGTCGGTGTGGGTGTTCAGGTCGACGTCCGCCGGGGTCGTCCCGACCGGCGCGATCACCTTCGGCCACGGCACCCTCGGCACGGTGGCCACGGGAGCCAGGCTGGGGTCGGGCTTCACCTACTGATCTTCTGTCAGACCCGCTGCGGCAAGAATGTCTTCCCTTGCCGCGGCGGGTCTTCTTTTGTCTCCCCATTTGTCATGCACGCGCATTCTCGCGTTCAGCCGTCGGACCGACCGGACAGAGAGCTTCCGGAGTGTCCAAGAGGCTGCTGTGGCAAGGGAGTTCCCGCGATGACCGGAGTGACCGCACCCGAACCCGGACCCTCCCCCACTCTCGACTTCGCTCGAGCGGGGGGACCCCCATCGCCCGACCGACGCCGCTTTCTGACCGCGGGAGCCGCCGTGCTCGGCGCCGCGGCCTCCGCCCAGCTGTGGCTGCCCGCCGCAGCCCGGGCCGCCGAGACCCCGCTGCCCGACGGGGTGTTCAGCCTCGGCGTAGCCTCCGGTGACCCGCTGCCCGACGGCGTGGTGCTGTGGACCCGGCTCGCCCCGGACCCGCTCAACGGCGGCGGCATGCCCGACCGGGCGGTGGCCGTGGAGTGGGAGATCGCCGAGGACGAGCGCTTCGGGCGCCGGGTGCGCCGGGGCGTCGCCCAGGCCCGCCCCGAGTTCGGGCACAGCGTGCACGTCGACGTCCGGGGCCTGCGTCCGGGACGCTCCTACTGGTACCGCTTCCGGGCCGGTGGCCAGCTCTCCCCGGCCGGCCGCACCCGCACCGCCCCGCACCGCGGCAGCTCCGGCGGCAGCGTGCGGCTCGCCCTCGCTTCCTGCCAGAACTGGCAGCACGGCTGGTTCACCCCGTACGCCGACATGCTGGCCCAGGACCCCGACGTGGTCCTCTTCGTCGGCGACTACATCTACGAGTCCGTACCGTCGGCGACGGCCCTGCGCCGCCACGAGGGCACCGGGGAGCCGTACAACCTCACCCAGTACCGCAACCGGTACGCCCAGTACCGCACCGACCCGGACCTCGCGGCGATGCACGCGAACGCCCCGTTCGTGGTGACCTTCGACGACCACGAGGTCGACAACGACTTCGCCGGCGAGATACCGCAGGACCCCGACAAGCAGACCCACGACGCCTTCGTGGCCCGACTCACCGCGGCCTACCAGGCGTACTACGAGCACATGCCGGTCCGCGCGAGCGCCGTCCCGAACGGCCCGCACATCCGGATGTACCGCCGCCTGGAGTTCGGCCGCCTGGCCCGGCTGAACGTCCTCGACACCCGGCAGTACCGCAGCGACCAGGCCACCAGCCAGGCCGGCGCCATGGACCCGTCCCTCACCATGCTCGGCGCCGCCCAGAAGAGCTGGCTGCTGGACTCCCTGCACCGCTCGCCGGCCCGCTGGAACCTGATCGCCTCACAGATCATGATGGCCGAGACCGACCTGCTGGTCGGCGAGGGCAAGCAGTGGTTCTACGACGCCTGGGACGGCTACCAGGCCGAGCGCAACCAGTTCCTGAAGGAGTTCCGCAGCGTGCGCAACCCGGTCGTGCTCACCGGCGACCGGCACCTGACGATGGTCAGCGACCTCAAGGAGGACTTCGCGGACCCCGGCTCCGCGGTCGTCGGCGCCGAGTTCGTCGGCACCTCCATCTCCAGCAACGGAGACCAGGACCAGGCCGCCTTCCACCGCGAGTGGGACCCGCGCCTGCCGGACAACCCGCACTGGAAGCTGCTCGACGCCCACCGCGGCTACCACCTCTTCGACATCCGCCGCGACGGCATCGACGCCCAGGTGCGTGTCGTCGACACCGTGCGGCAGCCGAAGGCGACCCCGAGCACGCTGGCGCGGCTGCGGGTGGAGGCCGGACGCCCCGGCGTCGAAGTCGTCTGAGCCACGCGCGCCCTGGGACTCAGCGGAGTCCCAGGGCATGGAGGCGGACCCTGCGCCCGCTGGTGAGGATCATGCCGTCGCAGTGGCAGCAGTACGTGCAGAACGGGCTGCGCATGGGCTACGGGGACTGGCTGGAGCACATGCTGCGCAAGCCGCCGTACGAGAAGCCCAACCCCAGCTTCTGGCGGCGGCACCGGCACGACCGGCTGGTGGAGCGGTGGGCGCGGGTGGCCGGGCCCGGGCGGGTCACCGTGCTGGTGGTCGACGACCGCGACCGGGGCGGTCTGCTGCGGGTCTTCGAGTCGCTTCTCGGGCTGCCCGGGAATCTCCTGGAAGCCGTTCCGGACGCAGCGAATCGTTCCCTCACCCTGGCCGAGACCGAAATGCTGCGAAATCTCAACGTCGAATTCCGCGGTAATGAGCTGCCGGACGAGCTGTATTCACGACTCGTCCGGCACGGCGCGGTGACGCATATGAAGAACGCGTGCAGCCCCTCGCCCGAGGACGTGAGGATCAGCACCCCGCGGTGGGCCGCCGAGGCCGCCGCCGCGATCGGCGCCGAGGCGGCGCAGCGGATCGGCGCGCCGGGCGTGCGGATGGTCGGCGACCCCGCGCTGCTGTCGGCCGTACCGGAGCCCGTCGAACGTCCGCCGGCCGAGCCGCGGCTCGCGCCCGAGGAGGCGGCCCGCGCACTGTACGGGGCACTCGCGGCGGCGGCCGCGGCACCCGTGCGGCACACCACACCCGCCAAGGCGCGTACCGTTCACCAGACGTCGTCGAAGGAACTGGTGAAGATACTGGGGCACCGCTGCCTGAAGAGGCTGCGGCGCCGCTGACGCACAACTGCGGACTTCTGTGGACTTACTCACAGCAATTCCCGCGGCGGCGGAGCCCTTCGACGGAAGCCTCTCGCCAATCACCAGGAGTGCAAGGTGAATGACAGGTTGCGCGCACATATGCGACAGCGGTCGCTCACCTTGCACTGCGGTAACCACAAGTGGGAGCATTTCCAGGTTCCCAGTCGCCACAAGGTAGGTCACCTGTGTCCCAGCACATAGCCAAGCCCCGTACCACCGCAGTGATCCTGGCCGGTGGCACCGGTCAGCGTGTGGGTCTGTCGATCCCCAAGCAGCTGCTGAAGATCGCCGGCAAGGCAGTCATCGAGCACACCCTGACCACCTTCGAGAACGCCGACTCCATCGACGACGTCATCGTGCTGATGGCGCCCGGCTACGTGCCGGACGTCGAGAAGATCGTCGCCAAGGCCGGCTTCACCAAGGTATCGAAGATCATCGAGGGCGGCTCGACGCGGAACGAGACCACCGAGCGCGCCATCGCCGCCCTGGGCGAGGGCCTGGCCGAGGGCGAGGACGCCAACGTCCTCTTCCACGACGCCGTGCGCCCGCTGCTCTCCCAGCGCGTGATCGACGACTGCGTGGCCGCGCTGGACCGCTACCAGGCCGTCGACGTCGCCATCCCGTCCGCGGACACCATCATCGTGACCCGCACCCACGGCCAGGACGGCGAGTTCATCACCGAGATCCCGGACCGCTCCCGGCTGCGCCGCGGCCAGACGCCGCAGGCCTTCAAGCTGTCCACGATCAGGCGGGCCTACGAGGTCGCCGCCGGCGACCCCAACTTCCAGGCCACGGACGACTGCTCCGTCGTGCTCAAGTACCTGCCGGACGTGCCGATCCACGTCGTCGCGGGTGACGAGTACAACATGAAGGTCACCCAGCCCGTCGACGTCTTCATCGCCGACAAGCTCTTCCAGCTCGCCTCCACCGCCGCGCCCGAGCAGAACGGCGAGGAGGCCTACCGCGAGCTGCTGACCGGCAAGACGGTCGTGATCTTCGGCGGCTCCTACGGCATCGGCAAGGACATCGCCGAACTCGCCGAGTCCTACGGCGCCAAGGTGTACGCCCTGGGCCGCTCCACCACCGGCACGCACGTGGAGAACCCGGAGGAGGTCGACGACGCGCTGTCCAAGGCGTACGCCGAGACCGGGCGTATCGACTACGTCGTCAACACCGCCGGCGTGCTGCGCATCGGCAAGCTGGCCGAGACCGACAACGCCACCATCGAGGAGGCGCTGAAGGTCAACTACCTGGCGCCGGTGCAGATCGCCCGCTCCTCGTACAAGTACCTGGCGGAGACCAAGGGCCAGTTGCTGCTGTACACCTCCAGCAGCTACACCCGCGGCCGCGCCGAGTACAGCCTGTACTCCTCCACCAAGGCCGCCATGGTGAACCTCACCCAGGCGCTGTCCGACGAGTGGGCCGGCGACGGCATCCGCGTCAACTGCATCAACCCGGAGCGCACCGCCACCCCGATGCGCACCAAGGCCTTCGGTCAGGAGCCCGCGGGCAGCCTGCTCTCCTCCGAGGCCGTGGCCCGCACCTCGCTGGACGTGCTGCTGTCCGAGCTGACCGGCCATGTCATCGACGTCCGCCAGCAGGACCCGACGGCGGGCGCCAGCAAGGCCTCCGGCTTCGAGCAGGCGCTGGCGTCGGTCCTGGACCGCCAGTCCGGCATGTAATATTCGTCAGTAAATACTTTGCGGAATTCAGGCCTCTGTGCGCTTCCCTTACCGAAGCGTTCACAGAGGCCTGAATCCGTAGTCGACAAAACCGGCATCCCCTCCCAGAGCAGGTTTTTTCCGTGATTTCCACCGCTATACGCGTCGCCCGGGTGGGCAGCGCGGCCGAACTGGCCGCGGCGGTCTTCGTGGTGCTGGGCTTTCCGGCGCTCATGCTGGCCGCGCTCGTCCCGAGCGTTCCCGCCTTCGCGGCCGTGGCCGCCGTGACGTACCTGGCGGACCACTATCTGCACCGCAAGGGCAGCTACCTGATCAACCGCCTCAGCAAGGTGCGCGCGGGTCTGTCGATCCGCTTCCTGATCCGGCAGCTGCTGCTCATCCTGCTGCTGGCCCGGCTGTCCCTCTCGGACGACCTGATCTTCTACGGCGCCGTCGCCTGCTTCATCGCCTTCTACGGCCTCCAGGCCCCGCACGGCGCCCTGGTCACCCTCATCCGCAACCGCCGCCGGATGCCGGTCGCCACCCGCAACGTCGACCTGAAGTCCCGTATCCGCATCCCGGACGCCCCGCCGCGCAAGCTGCTGCACCGCTCCGCGGAGAAGATGCTCCACCTCGACCTCGCCGCCGTCGTCGGCGTCCTGGTCGCCGCGGCCCTCGACCTGCCCGCCGTGGGGTTCGCCGGCATCGGCGTCACCATGGCCCTGGGCGTCGGCTACGTCCTGGTGCTCGCGCCGTACGTGCGTGGCCGGAAGATCCCGCCGCGCGCCGACGCGGTGCTGGCCGCCGTCGACGACTGGCTGGGCGAGTACCGGCCGGAGACGGTGCTGTACTTCTCCGGCTCCAAGGACTCGGCGTACCAGGTCAACATGTGGCTGGAGACCATGGAGAACCTGGACTCCAAGCCGCTGATCATCCTGCGCGAGCGCACCATCCTGGACCGGATGGCGCCCACCACGGTCCCCGTCATCTGCGTGCCCGGAGGGGTGCACCTGATGAACATGGACCTGTCCTCGGTGCGGGTCGCGCTGTACGCCGCGAACGTCGGCAAGAACATCCACATGCTGCGCGTGCCCACCATGAAGCACGTCTTCATCGGCCACGGCGACAGCGACAAGCTCGCCAGCGTCAACCCGTTCAGCAAGGTCTACGACGAGGTGTGGACCGCCGGGCGCGCGGGCCGCGACCGCTACGCCATCGCCGACGTCGGCGTCCGCGACGAGGACATCGTCGAGGTCGGCCGCCCGCAGCTGGCGCCGATCCAGCCCTGGCGGGGAGCCCGCGGCGAGGCCGCCGACGCGGGCTGCCCGACCGTGCTGTACGCGCCGACCTGGGAGGGCTGGGACGGCAACCCCGGCAACACCTCGATCGTGCTGGCCGGCGAGAACATCGTGAACCGGCTGATCACGGCCGACCCGCCGGTCCGCGTCCTCTACAAGCCGCACCCGTTCACCGGCACCGTCAGCAAGGACGCCAAGGCCGCCCACCAGCGCATCGCCGCCCTGGTCGAGAAGGCCGCCGCCGAGCGCGCCGCCGACCCCCGGTTCGCCGCGGACAGCGCCGCGCAGGCCGCCGCGAAGGCCGAGCTGGCCCGGATCGAGGCCCGGCTCGCCGAGCTGACCGGCAAGGGCGGCGAGAAGCGCGACGAGGCCGAGGCCACCCGCGACGGGCTCGTGGACGCGGCCCGGCACGAGGAGATCGCCCGGCTGCGGGCCGAGTGGAACGACGCCTACTGGCGGTCCTTCCCGGCCTGGGAGCACCGGGTCATCACCGGCGCCGAGCCGCGGCTGTACGACTGCTTCAACGTCTCCGACGCGATGGTCTCCGACATCTCGTCCGTGGTCTCCGACTTCATCGCGAGCGGCAAGCCGTACGCGGTCACGGACTCCGGGGAGCTGGGCGTGGAGGAGTTCAAGCGGCAGAACACCGCGGTGCGCGCCGCGGTGATCCTCTCCAACAGCGCGGCCGAGCTGGGCGAGCTGCTGGGCGCCGTGCGCGACCCGGCCGCCGACCCGCTGGCGCAGGACCGCGCGGAGCTGAAGGAGTACCTGCTCGGCCCGGCCGAGCCGGCGTCGATCGTCCAGTTCAACGCCGCGGTGGCGAACCTCGCCCTGAAGGCCGAGACGCGCAACCTCGGCCAGGAGTCGCGGACGCTGAAGGAGTCGCTGCCCGGACAGCGCGTGGCGACCAGTGGCGAGACCGACGGTGTGACGGCCGGCTGAGGCCGCCCGGTCCACGACGGTTCGGCCCCCGAGGGATCACCCCTCGGGGGCCGAACGCATTTCATGCCTCGGACGTACTGTGATGTGTGCCACTCACCACGGCATGTGAGACAACCGCTTCCTTTGATCAGTCGTCTTCCTGGTAGCCAATAAGGAGATACGGGAGAAATTTCCCGTTGACGAGGGGGAAATGTGCCGTGACGCAGCCTGATGTCAGCGTGATCATCGGGGCGTACGAAGCCATGCCGTACCTGGTCGAATGCCTCGCGTCGGTCGAAGCCCAGACCATCGGCCCCGGCCGTTTAGAGGTCATCGCCGTGGACGACGGCTCCACCGACGGCACGGGGGAGTGTCTGGAGGAGTTCGCCGCCCGCGCGCCCATGGCGGTCACGGTGATCCGCCAGGAGAACTCCGGCGGCCCCAGCGGCCCCCGCAACGTGGGTCTCGGGAAGGCGGCCGGGCGCTACGTGTTCTTCCTCGACGCCGACGACCGGCTCGGCCCCGAGGCGCTGGAGCGCATGGTCGCCATGGCCGACCGCAACGGGACGGACGTGGTGCTGGGCCGCGTCGAGGGCGTCAACCGCACCGCGCCGAAGTCGATGTGGGGCAGGACGCTGGACCGTACCGACGTCTTCTCGTCCAACATCAAGTTCACGCTCAGCGCGCAGAAGCTGTTCCGCCGGGAGTTCCTGGAGCGGCACGGCATGCGGTTCGACGAGTCGCTGTGGACCGGCGAGGACGCGCTGTTCACCATGGAGGCGTATCTGCGGGCCGACGGCGTCTCCGTGATCGCCGACTACACCTGCTACTACCTGGTGGGCCGTGAGGACGGCAAGCACGTCACGAAGACCGGCGGTTACGTCCGGCGCTTCGACTCCGCCCGCGCCCTGATGAAGCTGATCGCGGACTTCCTGCCGCCGGGCGAGCGGCGTGACCAGCTGATGGTGCGGCCGTTCCTGGTCACGCTGCTGCCGCAGTTCGGGCCGAAGTTCCTCAAGGACGGCGAAGAGGTACGGCGGCACAAGCTCGAGCTGGCCAAGCCGCTGACGGACGGGTACTGGACGGAGGGCGTCGCCCGCCGCCTCAAGGTCGAGGAGCGGCTGCGGCTGCACCTGGTCGCCGAGGGCCGTTCCGACCTCCTGATGGACGTCCTGAACTTCCTGAAGGCCAAGAAGCAGGCCCCTGCCGTCCTGGAGAACAAGGGCCGCCGCCTGTACCTGGTCTACCCGCACTTCCGTGACGCCGCCGCCGGGCTCCCCGACTCCCTCTACCTCGCCGAGCCCCGCGAGGCCCGCGCCTTCGAGGGCTACCGGGAGCCCGCGCCCACCTTCTTCCGCCGCGCCGTCCGCAAGGCCCGCCGGATCGTCCGCGGAGTGAGGCGCCCGGGCGGGAAGCGGCCCGCGGCGGCCTGAACGGCACCGAGGGCCGGCCCCTGCCGGGACCGGCCCTCTCACATGCCGCGGTGACCGGTCAGCCCCGGCCCGAACCCAGCGCGCGGCGCAGCGGGCGGCCCACCGCCCGCCGGGCGCGGCGGTAGACGGAGGAGGGGGCGGCGGAGGAGCCGGTCGCCGTCGCCTTGGCGCCGGAGCGGGCCAGGTCCTTCTTCAACCGGGCGTTCTCCGCGGACAGTTCCGCCATCCGGCCCTGCAGCCAGCCGAAGCGGGAGCCCAGCGAGGCCGGGTCGGAGTCGATCCACGGGCGGACGCCCGGCGGGAAGGACAGCTCGGCGAGACGCTTGTCGTAGGCAGCGCCGCCGTCGCCGTGGGTGAACGTGTTCCGCAGGCCGTTGCGGGTGAGGAACGCCGTGAAACGCTCGAAGCGTTCCCGGTGACCGGCCATCAGAGGCCCGAAGTCGGCCTCCTCGTACAGTGTCGCCGGGTCCAGGTCCTCGGGCAGCTTGTCGATCCGCCGGTGCGGGATGTCGAAGTACCGGCACAGCTCCAGCGTCCGCGAGTCGGCGCACAGCACCGTCGCCGGCGTGCCCGCCAGCAGTGCGGCGATGTTGCCGTGGATGCGGGAGCCGAAGGAGAAGTCGAACTCGCGCAGATCGTCGATCCAGGTGACGGGGTCGATGTAGACCCGGACCTTGTCCTCCCGGTACATCGGGTGGTCGGGATGCGTGGGCATCGCCGTCACCAGCGCGTTGGGGTCGGACAGGTCCCGCCAGTGCAGTTGCCGGGCGTCGCTGAGGTTCTGCCCGATGAAGCGCAGGTGGGGGTAGCGGGCGTGGGTGCGGGTGATCACCCGGTCCAGGCCCTGCGACTTCACCGCGCTGTGCGAGCCGTTGATCGCGACGCGGGAGTCGGGCGTCAGCTCCGGCACCCGCTTGTGGACGGCCAGCTCGCTGCCGTTCATGAACAGCGAGGGGCAGCCGATGACCTCGACGTCCCGGTATCCGAGCTCCTTCAGGTACTGCTCGGTGAACTCGCCGCGCACCCCGATGGACGCGCTGCGGTCGAGCACCGCCGACACGAACTCCCGGACGACGGGCTCGATGCCCTTCAGGCGTGCCGTGTTGTAGTTCAGCCCCGACTGCGCGCCGACGCCCAGCACCACCACCGGGATCTTCAGCTTGCCGATCAGCCGGGTGAGCCGCTGGAGCTGCTTCTCGAAGGACGGCCGGAAGGCGTTGGCGAGGGGGACGACGAAGACGTCGTACTCCTCGTTGATGCGCCCCGCCTGCGCGGCGATGGAGCGGATGCCGTTCGAGACCACCTCGGTGTCCGGGGTTTCGAGGATCTTGTGGGCGGCGTCGCTGAAGATGAGGTTGCCCGAGTTGGTCGCGATGACGTCCCGGTGGAGGGCGTCCTCGATGGAGACGACGTCGTACGGGCTCTTCCCCGAACGGAGAAGGATGCGCGTGGGGCGCTGCGGATGGTGGTGATCTACTACTGGCACGCTGGTCAACTTATGTTTACGGAGTCGTTGAATTCTATAAGCAACCAGTACAACCTTTTTGTCGTACGCGAGTCGTGACCGTTCGCTTACGCGATGTCCCCGCCCGTCCCGCCCCGTCGTGTGCCCCGTCGCGCGGTCCGTCTGCTGGACCGATGCGCGGGGCGCGATCCGCTTCGCGTAGATTGCCGGGCGGGGCAGCCGGACCTACGCGAGGGGACTGACAGCAAGGTGGCAGGGGCAAGGCAGGCCGTGCGCGAGGCCCGCAGGATCGTCGTCAAGGTGGGTTCCTCGTCGCTGACCACCGCCTCGGGCGGACTGGACGCCGACCGCGTCGACGCGCTCGTCGACGTCCTGGCCAAGGTGCGCAGCGGCGGCGAGCGGGAGATCGTGCTGGTCTCCTCCGGCGCCATCGCCGCGGGACTCGCCCCGCTGGGCCTGCGCCGCCGTCCCAAGGACCTGGCCCGCCAGCAGGCCGCCGCCAGCGTCGGCCAGGGCCTCCTGGTCGCCCGCTACACCGCCTCCTTCGCCCGCTACGGCGTCCGCGTCGGCCAGGTGCTGCTGACCTCGGACGACATGAGCCGCCGGGCCCACCACCGCAACGCCTCCCGCACGCTGGACAAACTGCTCGCGATGGGCGCATTCCCGATCGTGAACGAGAACGACACGGTCGCCACCGACGAGATCCGCTTCGGCGACAACGACCGGCTCGCCGCCCTGGTCGCCCACCTCGTCCACGCCGACCTGCTCGTGCTGCTCTCCGACGTGGACGGCGTCTACGACGGCGACCCCAGCAAGCCCGGCACCTCGCGGATCGCGGAGGTGCGGGGGCCCGAGGACCTGGCCGGCGTCGAGATCGGCAGCAGCGGCAAGGCCGGGGTCGGCACCGGGGGCATGGTCACCAAGGTCGAGGCCGCCCGGATCGCCGCCGCGGCCGGCATCCCGGTGGTGCTGACCAGCGCCGTCCACGCGGCGGACGCCCTCACCGGCCAGGACACCGGCACCTGGTTCCACCCCACCGGCAAGCGCTCCGCCGACCGGCTGCTGTGGCTCCAGCACGCCTCCACCCCGCAGGGCGCGCTCACCCTGGACGACGGGGCGGTGCGGGCCGTCGTGGAGCGCCGCAAGTCGCTGCTGCCGGCCGGGATCGCCGCGGTCGAGGGCGAGTTCAGCGCGGGCGACCCGGTCGAGCTGCGGGACGGCGCCGGACACGCGGTGGCCCGGGGACTCGTCAACTTCGACGCCAAGGAGATCCCCCGGCTGATCGGACGCTCCACCCGGGAGCTGGCCCAGGAGCTCGGTCCGGCGTACGAACGCGAGGTCGTACACAGGGACGACCTGGTGCTGCTCCACCCGTAAGGGCGTCCGCAAGGACCGTGAAGACCTCCCTGCGGCCATCCGGATTGCGGTAAATCGTCCGCTCTCGGCGGTGGACGTTCCGTAAAAGTCCCACGCGAGCTCTCGCGGCCTGCTCAACTTTGTCTCGAAGGCACATCTCGAAGACACCGTTCCGCACGCGTGAAGGAGGCCGTCGTGAGACGAGTACGCCCTGGGGCGACGGCGTCCCGCGGTGGTGCCGGCTCCCGCGCGGCCGGTGCGGACCGGGCTCCGCTGGCCAGCGTGGCGGCCGGCGACCGCTTCGAGGGCGAGGAGCCCCCGGACCTGCCCCGGCTGTGGCACGTCACCCTCAGCGTCTCCGGCAAGGCCGCGCCGCTGCCGGAGCTGCGGCGCGCCCTGGAACAGCTCGCCCATGACCACCCCTTCCTGCTGACCAGCAGATACGCGTGCGACCACGCCGAGATCCGCTACTGGGAGGAGGCCCGCGACCTGCACGACGCGGCCGCCGTGGCGCTGCGCCTGTGGGGCGAGCACCGGCAGACCGCCGGCCTGCCGCCCTGGGAGATCGTCGGCCTGGAGGTCATCGACCGGGCCACCTACCACCAGCGGATCGCCGAGGGGTACGGACCGCCGCCCGCGAGCCCTGTCGGAGTTCACCCCTTTTGATCCCGTCTCGGGGTGTGGAACGGGCGGTGGCCGCGCCCCTGAGGCGCACTACCCTTCCCTCATGACCACGCTCTCGCCGTACGACTCGATGTCCCCGGTCACCCAGGCCGCCTACCGTGCCAAGGCCGCCGCCGCCGACCTCGCGCCGCTGCCGCGGTCCGTGAAGGACGACGCGCTGCTCGCCATCGCGGACGCGCTCGAGGTGCGGGCCGGAGAGATCGTCGAGGCCAACGCCCAGGACGTGGCCAAGGCCCGCGAGACCGGCATGAGCGAGGGCATGATCGACCGCCTCACCCTCACCCCGGAGCGCGTTCGCGCGATCGCCTCCGACGTGCGGGACGTCGCCGCGCTGCCCGACCCGGTCGGCGAGGTCGTCCGCGGCTCCACCCTGCCCAACGGCATCGACCTGCGCCAGATCCGGGTGCCGCTCGGCGTCGTCGGGATCATCTACGAGGGCCGGCCCAACGTCACGGTGGACGCCGCCGCCCTGTGCCTGAAGTCCGGCAATGCCGTCCTGCTGCGCGGCTCGTCCTCCGCGTACCGGTCGAACACCGCGCTCGTCCGGGTGCTGCGCGACGCCGTCGGCGGCGCCGGGCTGCCCGCCGACGCCGTCCAGCTGGTGCCCGGCGAGAGCCGGGACAGCGTGCGCGAGCTGATGCGGGCCCGCGGCCTGGTCGACGTGCTGATCCCGCGCGGCGGCGCCTCGCTGATCAACGCGGTCGTCCAGGAGTCCGTCGTCCCGGTCATCGAGACCGGCACCGGCAACTGCCACGTCTACGTCGACGCGGCGGCCGACCTCGACATGGCCGTCGAGATCCTGATCAACTCCAAGACCCAGCGGGTCGGTGTCTGCAACGCCGCCGAGACCCTGCTGGTCCACCAGGACATCGCCGGCGAGTTCCTGCCCCGCGCCCTGGACGCCCTCGCGGCGGCCGGGGTCACCGTGCACGCCGACGAGCGGGTGATGGCGTACGCCAAGGACTCCGAGGCGACGGTCGTCGAGGCCACGCCGGAGGACTGGGAGACCGAGTACCTGTCGTACGACATCGCCGCCGCCGTCGTCGACTCGCTCGACAAGGCCGTCGAGCACATCCGGCTGTGGACCTCCGGCCACACCGAGGCCATCGTGACCACCTCGCAGCAGGCGGCCCGCCGCTTCACCCAGCTGGTCGACTCCACGACGGTCGCCGTGAACGCCTCCACCCGGTTCACCGACGGCGGCCAGTTCGGTTTCGGTGCCGAGATCGGCATCTCCACGCAGAAGCTGCACGCCCGCGGCCCGATGGGCCTGCCGGAGCTGACCAGCACCAAGTACGTCGTGACCGGCGACGGGCACATCCGGCGCTGAGGCGCACGACCTCCGCGCGCTCATCCGAGCGCGCGGAGGAATTTCCATACCGTCTGCCCAAAATGACCCCCCAGGTCTACTCTGGATCCGTGCCGGAGGACGTGGGGGGCACGCCGTTCCCTGACGGCTGGGAGCCCGACGACGACCACGACCGCGGGGTGTCGGACGAAGAGTTCGCCTCCGTGGTCTTCGACGAGGCCTTCGTACGAGCGGCCGCGGTGCACGAGCCGACCGCCGTGGAGCGCCTGCTGGCGGCCGCCCAGGCCAGAGCCGAGGCCTCCGAGGCGGAGGCCGCCCGCCGGGCCCACGGCCGGGGCGAGCGGCACGACGACCGATACGGCACCGGCGATCCGGGGCCTTTCGGCCATGATCCCGACCTGGACACCCTGGACGACTGCGATGTCCTCGACGGCCCCGAACCGGGCGCGTTCGGCAGACGTGCCCGCTGGCGCCGCCCCGTCGCCTGGCTGCTGGCCCTGGTGATGGGCGTCGGCATGGTCGCGCTGGCCTTCGCCGCCGTCTACCGGGGCGCATCCGGGAACCGCCAGGAGCAGGTCCCGCCGCCGCCCGCCTCCACCGGCCTGGAGCAGGGCGGCGCGGCCCGCCCGTCGGCCTCCGCCGACTACTCCCGGCCTGCGGTGTCGGCGGTGCCCCGCACCCCCTGACGGAACGCCTCCACCGGCCGGTACGGACGGCTTCCGGCCTGGTGAGCAGTCGTCAGAAGTTGTCCAGCGGTGGGGCGTTTACCGGAGCGCCGGGAGACCTACCCTGAAGATATGGGCGGGCGTGGAGACCCACCTGAGGGGACACCCGACGGCGCCCCCAACGGTGCGGAGGACGAGTACCGATCCGTCGTGTTCGACGAATCGTTCGTCCGCGCTGCCCGTCTCCAGGAGTACTCCGCGCAGGAGCGGATCACCGACCACGCGCCGGCCGTGCGCCGCCGCCCCCCGGTGCGCCGCGGGCTGTCCCGGCAGTTCCTGATCCTCGCCCTGCTGGTCGCCGTCGCCTTCGGCACCGCGATCTACATGGGCGTCCGCAACCCCTACCCGTCCACGCGGACCGCCCGCCCGCCGGCCGTGGAACCCGTGCGGATGACCGTCATCCCGCTCGCCCCGCCGGGCTCCGTCCCCGGCACCTCCGATGTCGAACGGCTGTACGACGCCAGTCCCGCCGCACAGTTCCGCATCGGCGCCGAGGGCATCCCGCTGCCCGCCGCCCGGCGCACCGCGCACTTCTCCGACGACCAGGTGCACAGCGCCCTCGGCACGGCCAAGGACTACGTCGTGCGCTCCTCGCTCTACCCCGAGGTGCTGTCCGGCAGGCAGGTCCGCCCCGTGCGGATGCTCCTCGACCCCGACCAGTTCGACCAGTTCGACCGCAGCTTCGACCACCCGACGGCCGACGGCGGGCACGCCCCCACCGGCTGGCTGGTCCGCTTCGACCCCACCCTCGCCGAACTCGCCGACCCCGGGATCCGCGTCCAGGGCAGCCTGCACGCCGAGGAGACCGACGCGTCCACCCTGGAGGTCACCGCCGACCACACCTTCGTGTACGCGCTGCGGCCAGCCGGGGCCGACGCCGAGGCCGAGGCCTCGCTGTTCACCGTCCGCCGCGAGCTGCACTTCCGCTTCGACCGGGACGACCTGCGCCTGCACCAGACCCAGGTGGTCGCCTCCCACGCCCAGGCCGGGCCGCTGTCCTGCGCCGAGGACTCCACCAGCTGGCTGCGCCCCCTGCTCTCGGGGCAGACCGCCAAGGAGGGCGGCCCGGCCGGCACTGACCCGTACGCCTCCGACGGCGCCACCGCCCTGTGCGGGACGCTGGCGGACAGCGCACAGCCGAAGGTCTAGCGCCCGGCGCGGTGCGCCCCGCCGAAGGTCGGGGGCCCAAGGCCCAGGGTCTAGGGTCTATGGCCGCTCGTCCGTGCCCGAAGGCCGGTCAGGCCGGTCGGGCCCGTCAGACCGGTCCTTGCGCTGCTGCGCGCCCGTGAAGCCGCCGAAGCCGCGCCGCACCCGGTCACCCAGCTCCCCGGCGCCCCCGGCGAGGTCCGTGACCAGCTTCATCAGCGGATCCTTGGACTCGCGCACCTCGGAGGCGTAGTGGGCCGCCGACTCGCGCAGGGACTCCGAGACCTTGGTGTCCTTGTCCTCGCCGCGCTTCGGGTAGTGGCCGTCCATGATCCGCTGGTAGTCGTGGGAGGCCGCCCACTTCTTCAGCTCGGCCGCGCGGACGGTGGCGAACGGGTGGGAGCGGGGCAGCATGTTGAGGATCTTCAGCACCGAGTCGCGCAGATCGCCGCCCGCCTCGTACTCCTCCGCCTGCTCCAGGAACGCGTCCACGTTCATCTCGTGCAGATGGTTGCCGCCCGCCAGCTTCATCAGGCCGCGCATCGACGCCTGGAGGTCCTGGCCGACCAGCAGGCCCGCGCGGTCGGCGGACAGCTCCGACTTGCGGAACCACTCGCGCAGCGCGGTCACGATCGCCATGACCGTGACGTTGCCGAGCGGGATCCAGGCCACCCGCAGGGCGAGATCGGTCAGGAACAGCAGGATCGTGCGGTACACGGAGTGACCGGACAGGGCGTGGCCGACCTCGTGGCCGATCACCGCCCGCATCTCCTCCTCGTCGAGCAGCTCGACCAGGCCGGTGGAGACCACGATGACCGGCTCGTGCATGCCGACGCACATCGCGTTCGGCTGCGGGTCCTGCTGGACGTACAGCGGCGGGACCTTCTCCAGGTCCAGGACGTAACAGGCGTCCAGCAGCATCGCGTGCAGATGCGGGAACTGCCGGTCCGAGACCCGCACCGAGTCGGACAGGAACAGCAGCCGTAGGCTCCGCTCGGGCAGCAGCCCGCTGAGCACCTTGAAGACGGTGTCGAAGCCGCTCAGCCGGCGCAGGGCCACCAGGGCCGACCGGTCGGCCGGGTGCTCGTACGCACGCGAGGAGATCTCCGGGAAGCGTTGGCGCCGCCTGCCGGGCGGACGCTCGGCTCCGGTCTGCGGATGGTCGTAGGACATCGGGTCCCCCAGGTGCGTCGGTGTACCGGGTCCGGACCGCGCGCCCGGACCGCTTGCCGTCCGTGTCCCCGAGGCAGGGCCCAGCCTAGGCCCTCCCGTCCGGATCAACCCGGCGTCGCGGGGTCTGAGAACGGCAGAGCCTGGCGGAGATACCGTGGACGGGCAGCACAGCGAAGGAGTACCACGTCATGGAGTACAACGCCGCGTCCGCCTGGCTCATGGCCGCCGAGCAGGAGGGCGCCGGGAACTTCCTGCGCATCCTCCTGATCGTGATGGTGGTCGGCTGTGTGCTGACCGCCTGGCTCCTGCTCCGGGGTTACAGGCGGAAGGACGACTGATCGCGCGGGAAGGTTGCCCGAGGGCGGAGTCGGGGTGATCGCCGCGGAGTCGCCCGCATACGATGGGCCGACGTCTTTATCCCGCCCACACGCGATAGGTCCTGACGAAGATGAGCCTGCACACCACCGCCGCCCAGCTGGTCACTCTCGCCTCCGAGGGCGGGGAGCACGGCGGCAACCACAACAGCCTCAACCCGCTGGTCACCGGCGGCGGCGCGTTCATCGTGCTGATGCTGCTGCTGTGGGTGACCACCCGCTTCAACCGCGACCGCTGACCTCCGGGACGACTCCGGCCGTCGGAGTCCACAGACCGGGCCGGTAGGGTCTGCACGCATGGGAGAGCAGGACATGCCTACCGGTCCGGTGAACGAGACGCCACGGGACACGAGCGGCGGCAAGCGCCGTCTCGGCGTCATGGGCGGAACGTTCGACCCGATCCACCACGGTCACCTGGTGGCCGCGAGCGAGGTCGCCGCGGCGTTCCACCTGGACGAGGTCGTCTTCGTGCCGACCGGCCAGCCGTGGCAGAAGAGCCACCGCACCGTCTCCCCTGCCGAGGACCGCTACCTGATGACGGTCATCGCGACCGCGGAGAATCCCCAGTTCTCCGTCAGCCGCATCGACATCGACCGCGGCGGTCCCACCTACACCGTCGACACCCTGCGCGACCTGCGCGCGCTCAACCCCGACACGGACCTGTTCTTCATCACCGGCGCCGACGCCCTCGCCCAGATCCTCACCTGGCGGGACACGGAGGAGCTGTTCTCCCTGGCGCACTTCATCGGGGTCACCCGCCCGGGCCACCACCTCAACGACCCCGGACTCCCCGAGGGCATCGTCTCGCTCGTCGAGGTGCCCGCCCTCGCCATCTCGTCCACGGACTGCCGTGCGCGAGTCGCCAAGGGCGACCCCATCTGGTATCTGGTGCCGGACGGAGTCGTGCGCTACATCACCAAGCGCGAGTTGTACCGCGGCGAGTGAGCCGAGAGGGGCACCGGTGAACGACCGATACGACACGGGCCACGGGGGCGAGTACGGGGGTGACCCGTACGAGCTCGTCGGCTACGACGAGTACGGCCGCCCTGTCTACCGGCAGGTGCCGCAGCAGCAGCCGCCACATCAGCCGTCCCATCAGCCGTCCCACCAGCAGTACGACGCCTACGCGCAGCAGCAGGCGCCGCAGCAGGGGTACGGCTACGACCCGTACGCCACGGGCGGGCAGCAGCCCGTCCCGCCGTACGACCCCTACGGGACCGGCCAGCAGCCCGCCACCCCCGCGTCGTACGACTCCTACGACTCCTACGACGCCTACGCCCCCTACGGGCAGCAGGCCGCCGCCCCGCAACCCCGGGTCGCCGAGCAGACCGCCTACATCCCGCAGCAGACCGGACCGGGCGACGAACGGGACGTCCCGGCCGCCCCCGCGCGGGACGACGACCGCGACTACCGCACCGAGCAGTTCTCGTTCGTCGAGGAGCCCGACGGCGACTCCGAGGACGTCATCGACTGGCTGGCGTTCACCGAGAACCGCACCGAGCGCCGCGAGGAGGCCCGGCGCCGGGCCCGCAGCCGGCTCATCGCCCTGGTCGTCGTCCTCGCCCTGGTCGCCGTCGGCGGCGTCGGCTACCTCTGGTACGCCGGGAAGCTGCCCGGCCTGTCCTCCTCCGACGACAAGACCGGCACCACGGCGGCCGGCGGCGCCCAGAAGCGCGACGTGATCGTCGTCCACCTGCACGACACGAAGAAGGGCGACACCTCCACCGCCCTGCTGGTCGACAACACCACCACGAAGCAGGGCACCACCGTCCTGCTGCCCAACTCCCTCGCCCTGACCGGCGACGACGGCTCCACCACCACCCTCGCCAAGTCCGTCGACGACGACGGCTCCTCCGGCACCCGCGAGGCCCTGGACACCGTCCTCGGTACCTCCATCCAGGGCACCTGGCGGCTCGACACCCCCTACCTGCAGAACCTCGTCGACCTCGTCGGCAACATCGAGATCGACACCGACACCGACGTGCCCGACCCGGACGCCGAGAAGAAGGGCCAGTCGCCGCTGGTCAACAAGGGCCAGAAGCAGACCCTCAGCGGCAAGATGGCCGTCGCCTACGCCACCTACCGCGCCCCCGGCGAGGCCCAGAACGCCCAGCTGGAGCGGTTCGGCCAGGTCATGCACGGCGTGCTGCGCAAGCTGACCTCGGACACCGAGGGCGCGACCGTCACCGTGCAGACCCTCGGCATGATCATCGAGCCGCCGCTCACCGACAAGGACCTCGGCGCCTTCCTCGCCGCCCTGTCCGACCTCGCCAAGAGCGGCGACCACAAGACCGCGATGCTGCCCGTCCAGGGCGACGGCACACTGACCGCCGAGGCAAGCGACAGCGTGGTCAAGGACGTCCTGGGCGGCACCGCGAAGAGCCCCGACCAGGGCGCGGCCGTCCGCGTCTCGGTGCGCAACGCCACCGGCGTGAAGGACAACACCGAGAAGGCCCGCGTGGTCCTCCTCAACGGCGGCTTCACCTTCCTCGAAGGCGGCACGACGAGCGGCGCCGAAGCCACCTCCGAGGTCACCTACGCCGAGACCGCCGACAAGCAGGACGCCACCGAGGTCGCCAAGACCCTCGGCCTGCCCGCGAGCGCCGTCACCAAGGGCGAGGTGTCGTCCAACGCGGACGTGTCGGTCGTCCTCGGCCAGGACTACCGGCCGTAGCCGCGCGCGGGCCCCGCGTAATGGCGTGGGGCCCCGTCGGCGGTCCGTGAGACCCTGGAAGGCAAACGACCGCCGACGGAAAGCCTTGTAGTGACCGCGACCGACCGCTCTCTCGAGCTCATCACCACCGCCGCCCAGGCGGCCGCCGACAAGCTCGCCCACGACGTCATCGCCTACGACGTGAGCGACGTCCTGTCGATCACGGACGCCTTCCTGCTGGCGTCCGCCCCCAACGACCGCCAGGTCAAGTCGATCGTCGACGAGATCGAGGAACGGCTCCTGAAGGAACTCGGCGCCAAGCCGGTGCGCCGCGAGGGGGACCGCGACTCCCGCTGGATCCTGCTCGACTACGTCGACATCGTCGTCCACGTCCAGCACAGCGAGGAGCGCGTCTTCTACGCCCTGGAGCGGCTGTGGAAGGACTGCCCCGAGCTGGAGCTGCCCGCCGACGCCAAGGCCACCCGCGGCAAGGCGGAGGAGCACGCCAAGCTCCAGGCCGCCGAGGAGGCCGCCGAGCTGGACGGTGAGTGGCGGTGACCGCCACCGGTGAGGTGACCGCCGGGAAGCAGGGCCGGGGCCGCCGCGTCATCCTGTGGCGGCACGGGCAGACCTCGTGGAACGTGGAGCGCCGCTTCCAGGGCACCACGGACGTCGAGCTGACCGAGACCGGCGTCGCCCAGGCGCGCCGTTCCGCCCGGCTGCTGGCCTCGCTGCGGCCCGACGCGATCGTCGCGTCCGACCTGCGGCGGGCCGCGAACACCGCCGCCGAGCTGGCCACGCTCACCGGCCTCGAGGTGGCCCACGACGAGGGGCTGCGCGAGACCTACGCGGGTGTCTGGCAGGGCCTGACGCACGACGAGATCATCGCCCGGTACGGCGAGGAGTACGCCGCCTGGAAGCGCGGCGAGGCGGTGCGCCGCGGCGGCGGCGAACTGGAGACCGAGGTCGCCGACCGCGCCGCCCCCGTGGTGCTGCGGCACGCCGAGAAGCTGCCCGAGGACGGCACGCTCGTCGTGGTCAGCCACGGCGGCACCATCCGCACCACCATCGGCCGGCTGCTCGGCCTGGAGGCCCACCACTGGGAGAGCCTGGGCGGCCTGTCCAACTGCTGCTGGTCCGTCCTCGGCGAGGGCGCCCGCGGCTGGCGGCTGCTGGAGCACAACGCCGGCACCCTGCCGGAACCGGTGCTCGGCGACGACGACTGACGGCCCGGGGACCCGGATTTCACTTTCCGGCAGGTCGCAGGCTAAAGTTCTTCTTGTTCGCCCGCCGAGCGGGGAGAACAGATGGGGCTATAGCTCAGTTGGTAGAGCGCCTGCATGGCATGCAGGAGGTCAGGAGTTCAATTCTCCTTAGCTCCACGGTTGAATCCCGTCCCCCACAGGGGGACGGGATTTTTCGTCTCTGCCGTTGAGTGAAGGCGGCCCGAGAGGCGTATACCTCTTCGGAGGCGCGTCGGAGGGTGCCGTGTCCGGACTGGTACCACGGCGTCGCTGACCGTGTCGGTCCGGTCGTGGCAGAATCAAACGGCCGGAAGGGGGCGCGGCCCGACGGGAGGGAGTAGCGATGCCTTCGAGCATCCTCGAGGAGGTCGGCCACCTCCTCGGCGAAGCAGCGTTGACACGGAACACGGCCACCCGGCTCAGCTGCCCTTCCTGCGGTTCCGCGCACGTGGCCCAAGTCCTCGGTGACAACGGCGGAATCTCCTACGTGTGCACGGCCTGCGGCCACAGCTGGAGCTGATCGATGGGTGCACACAGGCGGAAGTGCGACTGGTGCGGCAGCGGCACGCCGATCGTCCGCGACATGGAACCGGTGAACCCCGACTACCAGTACTGGTGCGAGGAATGCGCGCGGGCGCTGATCATAAAAGGCGACCCGATCGAGACGTACCGCGAACTGGAGGGCGAGCCGATCTACGGCCGTCTGCTGGAGGAGCACTGCACTCTCAAGCGCTTCTACTCGTTCGTGACCGCGTGAGCGCCGCGCACAGCAGGAACGCGCAGCCGGCCGCCGCGTAGAGGCCGGAGAGCGGCAACTCGGCGGCGCTCTGGCGCAATTCGGGCCGCCCGTCGCCGTGTGGCACCCACCACAGGGCGTACGAGCAGAACACCAGCAGGGTGCCAGCGGCGGTCATGCGGTGTCCCCGCGCGGCGAGCAGCAGCACCAAGGGCACGCACCAGACCCAGTGGTGCGACCACGACACCGGGCTGATCAGCAGCGCCGTCACCGCGCACCCGAGCACGGCCCACGCCCGTTGCCCGCGCAACTCCGCCGCGACCGCCACGGCCAGCCCGGCGACGGCCGTGAGCGCCGCTGCGACGACCCACGCGGCCCCGGGGTCCGGGGTGTGGAGCAGTCGGGCCAGGACGCCGCGCAGCGCCTGGTTCGCGGTCTCCTCGGCGTGCCCGACCCGCCCCGCGCGGAACACCATGCAGCTCCAGAACCGCCAGGAGTCGTACGGCAGGACGGCCGCCGTGAGCAGGGTCACGCCGGCGAACGCGGCCGCCGCCCGGCGCGCGGGCCGCAGCCAGGGAGCGCCGGTGCCCCTCGTGCGGCGGGCGACGAGGCCGGTGGCGAGCAGGAACACCGCGAACAGAGCGGGCGTCAGTTTCACCGCCGCCGCCAGGCCGATGCCGAGCCCGGCCAGGCGGTCCCCGGGCCGGCGGGTGAGGTCCCACAGCACCAGCACGGCCAGCAGCAGGTTGATCTGGCCGTACCGCAGTGTCGTCCACACCGGCTCGCACCACACGGCCGCCGCCGCGACCCACCAGACGGTCTCCGCGCGGGTGTGCCCGACGAGCCGCAGCGACAGCCGGACGAAGGCGACCAATAGGAGCAGGTTCCCCGCGGTCGCCAGGACGCGCAGGCTCTCGGTGTCCGGCAGCGTCAGCGGGGTGAACAGCAGGGCCGCGAAGGGCGGATAGGTGGTGGGCAGTCGAGCGGCGGTCGTCCGCAGGGCGTACAGATCGCCGCCCGCGCGGACGGTCGCGCCCTCCGCGCGGTACACCATCAGGTCGATCATCGACACCTGCGCGGCCCGCTGTGCGACCCAGAACGCGGCGAAGGAGAAGAGGCACACCCCGAGGGCGGTCGGCACGCGGCGGTGGACTCCGGAGAACGCGATCACGGTCACCGGCCCGACCATAGCGCCCGTATCCGGGCAGAACGGAAACGATTTGGTGTTCCACCGGGTGGACCGTGTAATGTTCTCTGTGTCGCCGCGAGGGAAGACCGCAAGGAAAACCGAGACGGACGACACACCGCAAGGGGCTATAGCTCAGTTGGTAGAGCGCCTGCATGGCATGCAGGAGGTCAGGAGTTCAATTCTCCTTAGCTCCACAGCAGATCCCGCCGGATCGGAAATGATCCGGCGGGATCTTTTCGTGTATCCCGCCTTGTCCCTCAGCGGCCGAGCGCCCGGCGGCCGCGCCCCTGGGACAGCACCGGCAGATTGCTGCGGGCCGGCTGCTGGGAGCGGTTGTCCTCCTCCAGGCGCAGGGCCAGCGCCGGACAGCGGCGGACCGCGCGCAGCGCCTTCGCCTCGGCGTACCGGGGGACGGCCGCCTGGGCGACGGTCGGGAAGCCGTCCGCGCCCAGCTCGAAGACCTCCGGGAGGATGTCGGCGCACAGGCCGTGCCCCCGGCACAGCGTCCAGTCGACGTAGATCTTCTGGCGGCTGGGGCCGTTCTCCTCCTCGCCGCCGCCCGGGACGCCCGTCGGGGCCCTGCCCCCCTCGAAGAGCGGCAGAACGCCCTCCACGGACCGTCCGCAGCCGTTGCCGAGGACATGGGCGGCGAGGTCGTCGGTGAACGCCTTGACGGTCGACTCCAGGAACATCGCGGAGCCGTCCGGGTGCGAGCAGGCGCCGCGCCGTTTGACGTTCCTGGCGACCTGCTTGAGCGCCTCCAGGGCGGCCGGTCCGCCGCCGTTGAGGATGTCCTCCATGCCGCGCGCGGCGGCCGGCAGGCCGAGGTAGCAGGGGCCGCACTGGCCCGCGCTCTCCTCCGCCAGCCACTGCGCCACCCGCAGCGACTCGCCCAGCGGGCAGGTCTCCTGGCTGATGGGCAGGATCGCCCCGGCGCCCAGCGAACCGCCCACCGCGTCCAGCGAGTTGCGGGAGACGATCGCCTCGTTCACCGTCGCCGCGTCGATCCACTTGCCGTGGTAGCCGCCGGTCAGCACGCCCTGCGGGACCGGCGGGGCGCCGGCGAGCTGCAGGACGTAGCGCAGCGGCACCCCGGTGGGGACCTCGATCACCATCGGGCGGGCGACCGCGCCGGAGACCGTGAGCATCACGGTGCCCGGCTCGTCGTACAGCCCGGTGTTGCCGTACCGCTCCGGGCCGATCCGCGCGGCGATCGCCAGCTGGGCGAACGTCTCGGCGTTCGACAGCAGGGTCGGGGCGCCGCCGACGCCGCTCTGCGAGGCGCTGATCTTGCGGCCGGGCGGGATCGCCGGGCCGCCGTCGATCGAGCGGATCAGGGATGCGGCGGCACCGGTGACCATGCGGACCGGGTTGCGCTGCACGCGTGCGCGCAGCGCCGACCGGCGGCCGTTGCCGAGACCGCGCTCGGCGAGCGCGGCCTCCATGGAGCGCTGGGTGGACTCCCGGGTGACCCCCACCACGAGCGTGCGGGCACCCAGGGCCTCGGCGCACAGCAGGGCGCCGTCGAGGATCAGGTGCGGGGCACGGTTGATCAGCACCGTGTCCTTGCGGCAGGCGGGTTCGTCCTCGCTTCCGTTGACCACGACCACCGGCCGTACGCCGCGGCGGATCGCCGACTCGGCGACCGACCGCAGCTTCTTGTGGAAGGGGAAACCCGCGCCGCCGCGGCCCCTGAGGTTGATGCGCTCGGCGAGCTGCGCGAGCTGCTCGCCGCCCAACGGTTCGAGCGGCCCGTGCACCTTCAGGTGCATGGGCAGATCGAGTCTTTCGACAAGGTCGAAGCCCGACGTCAGCTGAGGAAGTCCGACCACGCGGACTTCGGGTACGTCGGGCAGGGCCTCGTTCACTTAAAGCCTCCGGAAGGCGTGTTCCAAGGTTCGCCCGAACCCGGTGCGTCGAAGTCGTAGGACGCACCGGGCAGTGTTTCTGTGGCGGGACCGCTGTTGTCGTATGTGTCGTTCGGGTTGTACGTGCCGTAGAGGGGGTTCGACTCAACCGTGTCGTACACATCACTGCCGCCGTAGGACCCGGCGCCCGGATTGCCGTAGGCGGGGATGGTGTGTCCGGTGTCCTGGAGGGGGTCGTACGCCGACGGGGGCGCCTCGCCGACCGGCGGCGGGGACGGGATCGGCCAGGAGCTGTCCACGCGGGGCAGCGATTCGGTGGGCTGCAGGTCCAGCGGCTCGGTGGGCCGGGCGTCCGTGAAGGACTGCTGGGCGCGGCGCGGGCGGGACACCGCGCGGTAGGCGGCCGCGAAGCCGGCGGTGGACTCGGCGGCGCGCTCCTGGTCCCCGCGCGGGACGTCGTAGCCGGGCAGGGGCGCGGGCTCGGCGCCAGCCCGCGCGCGGCTCGCGTCCAGGTCCTCGCGGCCGGGCCTGTCCCCGCCCTCGAACATCGCGTTGATCAGGTCCGCGACCCGGCGCTTGACGGGTCGGGGCGCCGCGCGCAGCGCCAGGGCGGCCATCACGCCGACCAGGCAGAGGCCGTAGAGGAACATGAAGACCGGCTTGGCCGCGCGGCCCGCGAACAGGCCGTGGATCAGGGCCGCGCACCAGGCCGGGTAGGCCAGCATGTGCATGGCCCGCCAGCGGGCGGCGACCGGGGCCGGGGAGGCGAAGGCGCTGCGCAGGGCGCCGGTGAGCCCCACGAAGATCATCAGCAGGCCGCCCAGCGAGCCCAGCCCGATCAGCCCCTCGGGGCCGGTGAAGCCGAGCGAGAACGGGATCAGCGCGCCGAGCAGGTCGACGTGATCCAGGGCCAGCTTGGTGATGACGTGCAGCAGCAGGAACGCGATCGAGGCGACCGCGGTCGTCCGGTGCACCGCCTGCCCGATGATCCGCTGCCGCGCGTTGAGGAAGATCCGGTCCTGCGCCACCAGGCCCCAGATCACCGAGCAGGACAGGGAGACCAGGCTGAGCACGCCCGCGCCGAAGTTCAGGAACTCGCGGACCGTGTCACCTCCGGCCAGCACGAGCACCGGTATGAGGACAAGCACGGCAGCGCTCGCCACACCGTAGGCCGAGCGGCCCTGGGTGGCGAGCGAACTGTTACTGCGACTACGACGAGAGTTCATGGGGGCAACTCCGAGCGGTTCGGGAAAGCGGTCCCGCGCCGCACTCTAGGTCGCGTCATACCGGCGGGTACGAGGTTTGAGTTATTGCGTTGTTATCAAATGACAATGCGCTTGTTGTGATGCCCCTTAGTGGCTGTTACGCGAAGTAATCCTTGACCTTGGTTCAGCTTTCCTGGACCCCGGTCCGCCCCCCGGCGGCCCGTGGAACGTCGTCGCGGCCCGGTCGGGCCCTGCGGTACCCTGGCGCCATGCGTGCCGTACGCCTTCTGCTTAGCGGGCCGCGCTGATCAGTCCCGGCCACCGGACGAGTCGAGTGGCCGGAATCGGCGCGGCGTCCCCTCCTGTGCGAGGGGATTTTTCGTTTCCCGGCAGCCGCAGGCAGAGACGATCGATGGAGCTTTGAGGATCATGAGCGAGACGAACCCCGCTGCCACCGCCGAGGTGGCCGCGCCGCACCGCTACACGGCCGCCATGGCCGCGGAGATCGAGGCACGCTGGCAGGACTTCTGGGACGCCGAGGGCACCTACGCGGCGCCGAACCCCAGCGGTGACCTGGCCGGCGACCCGGAGCTGGTCGCCAAGCCCAAGAAGTTCATCATGGACATGTTCCCGTACCCCTCCGGTGCGGGCCTGCACGTCGGCCACCCCCTGGGGTACATCTCCACCGACGTCTTCGCGCGCTTCCAGCGCATGACCGGCCACAACGTCCTGCACACCCTGGGCTTCGACGCCTTCGGCCTGCCCGCCGAGCAGTACGCCGTGCAGACGGGCACGCACCCGCGCGTGTCCACCGAGGCCAACATGGAGAACATGAAGGCCCAGCTGCGCCGGCTGGGCCTGGGCTACGACAAGCGCCGGTCGTTCGCCACGATCGACCCGGACTACTACAAGTGGACCCAGTGGATCTTCCTGCAGATCTTCAACTCCTGGTACGACGACGAGGCGAAGCGGGCCCGTCCGATCTCCGAGCTGATCGCGCAGTTCGAGTCCGGTGAGCGCCCCGTACCGGGCCACACGCGCGCGTGGAGCGAGCTGAACGCCGCCGAGCGCGCCGACGTACTGAGCCAGTTCCGCCTGGCGTACGCCTCCGACGCGCCCGTCAACTGGTGCCCCGGCCTGGGCACCGTGCTGGCCAACGAGGAGGTCACCGCCGACGGCCGCTCCGAGCGCGGCAACTTCCCGGTCTTCAAGGCCAAGCTGCGCCAGTGGAACATGCGCATCACCGCCTACGCCGACCGGCTGCTGGACGACCTGGACGAGCTGGACTGGCCCGAGGCCATCAAGCTGCAGCAGCGCAACTGGATCGGCCGCTCCGAGGGCGCCCGCGTCGACTTCCCCGTGGACGGCGAGCGCATCACGGTCTTCACCACCCGCCCGGACACCCTGTTCGGCGCGACCTACATGGTGCTGGCGCCCGAGCACCCGCTGGTCGAGAAGTTCACCCCGGAGACCTGGCCCGAGGGCACCCACGAGGTGTGGACCGGCGGCCACGCGACCCCCACCGAGGCCGTCGCCGCCTACCGCGCGCAGGCCGCCTCCAAGTCCGACGTCGAGCGGCAGGCCGAGGCCAAGGACAAGACCGGCGTCTTCATCGGCGCGTACGCCACCAACCCGGTCAACGGCGAGCGGATCCCCGTCTTCATCGCCGACTACGTCCTGATGGGCTACGGCACCGGCGCCATCATGGCCGTCCCCGCGGGCGACCAGCGCGACTTCGAGTTCGCGCGCGCCTTCGAGCTGCCGATCCACTGCATCGTGGAGCCGACCGACGGCCGCGGCACCGACACCTCGACGTGGGAGGACGCCTTCTCGTCGTACGACGCGAAGATCATCAACTCCACCGGCGAGGGCGTCTCCCTGGACGGCCTGGGCGTCGTCGAGGCCAAGGCGCGCATCACCGAGTGGCTGGAGCGCGAGGGCATCGGCGAGGGCACCGTCAACTTCCGGCTGCGCGACTGGCTGTTCAGCCGCCAGCGCTACTGGGGCGAGCCCTTCCCGATCGTCTACGACGAGGAGGGCGTCGCCCGCGCGCTGCCCGAGTCGATGCTGCCGCTGGAGCTGCCCGAGGTCGAGGACTACTCGCCGCGCACCTTCGACCCGGACGACGCGAACACCCAGCCCGAGACGCCGCTGTCGCGCAACGAGGAGTGGGTCAACGTCACCCTGGACCTGGGCGACGGACCGAAGAAGTACCGGCGCGAGACCAACACCATGCCCAACTGGGCCGGTTCCTGCTGGTACGAGCTGCGCTACCTGGACCCGCACAACAGCGAGAAGCTGGTCGACCCGGAGATCGAGCGGTACTGGATGGGCCCGCGCGAGGGCCAGCCGCACGGCGGTGTCGACCTGTACGTCGGCGGCGCCGAGCACGCCGTGCTGCACCTGCTGTACGCCCGCTTCTGGTCCAAGGTCCTGTACGACCTGGGGCACGTCTCGTCCGCCGAGCCGTTCCACAAGCTGTTCAACCAGGGCATGATCCAGGCCTACGTCTACCGTGACAGCCGGGGCATCGCGGTGCCGGCCGCCGAGGTGGAGGAGCGCGACGGCGCGTACTACTACCAGGGCGAGAAGGTCTCCCGGCTGCTGGGCAAGATGGGCAAGTCCCTGAAGAACGCGGTCACGCCGGACGAGATCTGCGCCGAGTACGGCGCCGACACCCTGCGCCTGTACGAGATGGCCATGGGCCCGCTGGACGTCTCCCGGCCGTGGGACACCCGCGCGGTGGTCGGCCAGTTCCGGCTGCTGCAGCGGCTGTGGCGGAACATCGTGGACGAGGCGACCGGCGAGGCCACCGTCTCCGACGCCGAGCCCGACGAGGACACGCTGCGGGCGCTGCACAAGGCGATCGACGGCGTGCGCGGGGACCTGGAGGGCATGCGGTTCAACACCGCCATCGCCAAGATCACCGAGCTGAACAACCACCTGACCAAGGCGGGCGGGGCCGTACCGCGGTCCGTCGCCGAGTCGCTGGTGCTGCTGATCGCGCCGCTGGCCCCGCACATCGCCGAGGAGCTGTGGCGCAGGCTGGGGCACACGGACTCCGTCGTGCACCAGGACTTCCCCGTCGCCGACCCGGCGTACGTCGTGGACGAGACCGTCACCTGCGTCGTCCAGATCAAGGGCAAGGTCAAGGCCCGCCTGGAGGTCTCCCCGGCCATCTCCGAGGAGGAGCTGGAGAAGGTCGCGCTGGCCGACGAGAAGGTCGTGGCGGCACTGGACGGGGCCGGGATCCGCAAGGTGATCGTGCGGGCGCCGAAGCTGGTGAACATCGTTCCGGCGTGAGCAGGACACGTGAGCAGGCCACATGAGCGGGCCGTAAGGGCCTGAATGGTCCCCTAGGGGGATGTTCGGGGTTTGCTGCGGGCAGGTTCGGGGTTCTCACGGAACTCCGGGCCTGCCCGTTGCGTTTACCGTGGAAGAGCGGCGCGGCGGGTGCCGCGTCGGCCGAAGGGCCGGAGGAGGAGCGTCGTGGAAGCAGTGATCGCAGTGGTGGCCCTGCTCTTCGTGCTCTTCGTCGTGCTCGGCGTGTACGCCACGGTGAAGGTCGTCGGCGCCGCCAAGCGCGGCGTGGACCGCACCCTCACCCAGGCCCGTCGCACGGTCGAGGACCACACCCTGCGGGCCAAGTCGTTCGCCCAGCCCGGCCCCGCCGGGGAGATCGCCCAACTGCGGCTGAAGCTGCGCACCTCGATGCGGGCCACCCAGGACGCGCTCGCCGCGGGCGCCGCCGAGGACGAGTCCCTGAAGGAGTCGCTCGCCCTGTTCCAGCGGCTCAGCGTCCACGGACACGAACTGGACGCCGATCTGCGGCGCTTGGAGTCCGAACCGGACCGGGCGACGCTCACCGAGCGGCTGCCCGCACTGCGGGAACGCACCGAGCGCATCACGCGGTCGGCGGACTCCCTGCGCTGGGCCGCCCGCGACCGCGCCCACCGCTTCGCCGACGACGACCTGGACACGCTCAGCGCCCAGATCGACGTCGAGGCCGGCGCCCTGCGGCACTGGACGACGGAGGAACCCGCGGCGTCCTCCACCGGCACCCCGCCGCCGCCCTGGCCGGAGGCCCCCGCCGCCGACGCCGCCGGGGACCGGCAGACCTGGCAGGACAGCCCGCAGTCGCGGACCGCCGAGGAGCCGACGCGGCCCGCCATCACCCCGCCGGGCCCGCGCCAGAGCCACCCGTGGCAGAAGAAGCCCCGCCCGGAGAGCACCACCTGAGACCAGCGCGCCGCGCCCCGTTCCGGCGCAGGCGAGAGGGCCGGGCTGCCGTACGGGCGGTACGCCAGGTAACCTCCAGCTCATGTCCCGCCATGTCGCGATCGTCACCGATTCAACGGCCTACCTGCCGCCCCGGACGACGGAGCGCCACGGCATCACCACGGTGCCTCTCACCGTGGTCCTCGGCGGCCGGGCACTCGAAGAGGGCACCGAGATCTCGACCCGCTCCCTGGCCCAGGCACTCCAGAAGCGACGCCCCGTCACCACCTCACGCCCCAGCCCCGAGCTGTTCGCGGAGACCTATCGCAAGGTCGCCGCGTCCGGCGCCACCGGGATCGTCTCCCTCCATCTCTCCGCCGAGCTGTCCGGCACCTACGACGCTGCGGTCCTCGCGGCGAAGGAGGCGCCGGTGCCGGTGCGGGTGGTGGACACCGGCATGATCGCGATGGCGCTGGGCTTCTGCGCGGTGGCGGCGGCCGAGGCGGCGGAGACGGGCGGCACCGTGGACGACGCCGTCACGGCGGCCGAGAAGCGGGCCGCCGACACATCCGCGTACTTCTACGTCGACACCCTCGAATACCTGCGCCGCGGCGGCCGGATCGGTGCCGCGCAGGCCCTGTTCGGCTCCGCGCTCGCGGTGAAGCCGCTGCTCCAGCTCGACGACGGCCGGATCGGGCCCCTGGAGAAGGTGCGGACGGCGTCCAGGGCCATCGCCCGGCTGGAGGAGATCGTCGCCGAGCGGGCGGGTGCCGCAGCGGTCGACATCGCCGTGCACCACCTCGCCGCCGCCGACCGGGCCTCGGCGCTGGCGGAGCGGCTGCGGGCGCGGGTGCCCGGGCTGGCGGAGCTTCATGTGAGCGAGGTCGGGGCGGTGATCGGGGCGCACACGGGGCCCGGACTGCTGGGGGTCGTGGTCTCGTCGCGGTGACGAGCTGCACTGAGCCGCGCTGAGCCACGCTGACTGAGCTGCACTGAGCTGCACTGAGCTGCACTGTGGCTCACGCGTGTGGGTGACGGAGTTATCCACAACTGGGTGGTAATCCCCGGGAATTGACCAAGATCATCGCGAGGACGGCGATGTGCCCGATCCTCCTCGCATGGCACTTCGATCACGCACACGCGGTACGTCCGCCACCAGCGGGCCGGGCCGAGTCCCCGGCTCGGACAGCCGGACCCGTCATCGCCGCCGCCCACCGCTGCGCGGCAGGGGCGCCACCCGGCAGCGGCAGGCCTCCGCCGAGGAACTCCGGCGGAGGGCGCAGCTGTTGTTCGGCGAACGCGCCACGGAACGCGCCGAGGAGTGGCGGGAGTCGGGCGCGGGGCCGCCTTCTGACGAGGCGAGGGAGGCGCGGAGGCCCGCCGGGGCGGGGACTTGGCGGAAACGGGCGGGACTCGCCCTGCGGGAGCGCATGCCGGTGTGGTTGCAAGCCCGGGTCGGGCTGGAGCGGCGGAGCGTGCTCGCGCTGGCCGTGCTGCTCGTCGTGGCCGCCGGATTCGCCGTGCAGCACTTCTGGAGTGGGCGCACCGAGACGGTACGGGCGCCGGAGGTGGTCGAGGCGGCGGCACCGCACGCGGAGGCGGATGCGGGCCCGGGTCCGGCCCCGGGGCGGAGGCAGGGGCCGGGCGAGGCCCTGGACGCTCCCTCGGCGGCCGCCACGGGCACGCCGGGCGCCGAGATCGTCGTGGACGTCAGCGGCAAGGTCCGGGAGCCCGGGATCCACCGGCTGCCGGCGGGGTCACGGGTCGTGGACGCCCTGGAGGCGGCGGGCGGCGTACGGCCCGGCACGGACACCGCCGGGCTCAACCGGGCGCGGTTCCTCGTCGACGGCGAGCAGGTGGTCGTGGGCGGACCCGCTCCCGCTCAGGCCCAGCCGCCTGCCGGGGGAGCCGCGGCGGGCGCGGCCCCGACGGGTCCCGTCTCCCTCAACACCGCCACCGTGGAACAGCTGGACACCCTTCCCGGCGTCGGCCCCGTCCTGGCCCAGCACATCATCGACCACCGCACCCGGCACGGCGGCTTCCGCTCCGTGGAGGAGCTGCGGGAGGTCAACGGCATCGGCGAACGGCGCTTCGCCGACCTGCGGAATCTCGTACAGCCATGACACCCCGGGAACCGCACGGGGAGTCGGCACCGGGCGCCGGCCGGCGGGAGGTGCACGCCGCGTCCGGGAAGCGGCTGGGAGACGCACATCCGCGCCAGGAGGGACCGGCGGACCTGCGGCTCGTCGTACCGGCGCTGGCGGCCTGGGCGACGGCGGCGCTGACCCTGGGGGCACCGCCGGGGTGGGCCGTAGGGGTGGTGGCGGGCGGCACGGGCGTCGCGCTCGCCCTGCTGTGGGCGGTGCGAAGGCGGGATCGCCGCCCGGCGCGGGCACTGCCCGCCGCATGGCCTCGGATGCCGGTCGTCGCCGTGCTGCTCTGCGTCGCCGGGGCCGCCGCCTCGGCGGGGCTGCACGGGGCGGATCTGCGCCGGGGGCCGGTGCCGCGACTGGCGCGCGAGTACGCCACCGTGACCGTCGACGTCGAACTCACCTCGGATCCCCGGCTGAGCCGCCCGCGCGTCACCGGCAACCACCTTGCGCGGGCGTCCGTGCTGGTGAACGCGGAGGTGCGGGCGGTGCGAGGGCCGGCCCCGGCGGGGCGGCGTGCGGGGCCCGGCACGACGGTGACGCGGACGCCGGTGCTGGTGATCGTCGACGCGGGAGCCGGCACCCCGGCCGGCCCTCGGGCGAGGCCGTCCCCCTGGCTCGGCCTGCTGCCCTCCACGCGGCTGCGGGTGACCGGGCGGCTGGTGCCCGCGGCGGTCGGCGGGGACCGGATCGCGGCGGTGCTGCGGGTACGGGAGCGGACCGCGCCGGTGGTGGTGGAGGAACCGACGGGGGCGCAGCGGTTCGCGGGGCGGTTGCGGGCCGGGCTGCGGGAGGCCACCGACGGGCTGCCGGCCGACGCGCGAGCCCTGCTGCCGGGGCTGGTGGTGGGCGACACCTCTCGGATCGGCCCTGAGCTGGACGCGGCCTTCAAGGAGACCGACCTGGCCCACACGCTCGCCGTCTCCGGCAGCAACCTCACCATCGTCCTCGCGCTGCTGCTGGGCCCGCCCGGCCTGGCCCAGCGGGCCGAGCGGCGCGGGCCGGCCCCACGCCTCGGCGTGTCCCTGCGGGGGACGGCGGTGCTCGGCGGGGTGCTCACCCTGGGGTTCGTCGTGGTGTGCCGGCCCGACCCGAGCGTGCTGCGGGCCGCGGCGTGCGGCGCCGTCACGCTGCTCGCGCTGGCCACCGGACGCCGCCGGTCCCTGCTCCCGGCGCTGGCGGCGGCCGTGCTGGTGCTGGTGCTGTACGACCCGTGGCTGGCGCGGAGCTACGGCTTCCTGCTCTCGGTGCTGGCCACGGGGGCGCTGCTCACGCTGGCGCCCAGGTGGAGCGAGGCGCTGCGCCGGCGCCGGGTGCCGCCCCGGCTTGCGGAGGCGCTGGCGGCCGCGGCGGCCGCGCAGGTGGTGTGCGCGCCGGTCGTCACGGTGCTGTCGGCGCGGGTGAGTCTGGTGGCGGTGCCGTGCAACCTGCTCGCGGAGTGCGCGCTGGCCCCGGCGACGGTGCTGGGGTTCGCGGCGCTGGCGGCGGCGCCGGTGGCGATGCCGGTGGCCGAGGCGCTGGCCTGGTGCGCTAGTTGGCCGGCCGGGTGGATCGCGGGCATCGCCCGGACGGGCGCGGCGCTGCCCGGCGCCGGTGTCGACTGGCCCGGCGGCTGGGCGGGGGCAGGGCTGCTGCTCTGTGTCACGGTGGCCGTCGTGGCGGCCGGCCGACGACTGCTGCGGCACCCCTGGCTGTGCGTGGCCGCGGGGCTGCTGCTGGTGCTGGCGGTGGTGCGGCCGCCCCCGCTGACCCGGGTGGTCACCGGGTGGCCGCCGCCGGGCTGGCGGCTGGCGTTGTGCGACGTGGGACAGGGCGACGCGGCCGTGCTCGCGGCGGGCGAGGGCACCGCCGTGGTCGTGGACGCGGGTCCGGACCCCGCGCTGGTGGACCGGTGTCTGCGCGGCCTGGGTGTGACCAGGGTGCCGCTCGTCGTGCTCACCCACTTCCATGCCGACCATGTGGCCGGGCTGCCCGGCGTGCTGCGTGGCCGCTCGGTCGGAGCCGTGCAGACGACGGGGTACGAAGAGCCCGCCGACCAGGCGCGGTTCGTGCGCGCGGCGGCGGCCGCGCGGGGGATCCCGGTCACCCGCGCCGTCGCCGGGGAGCGGCGCCGCAGTGGCGACCTCACCTGGGAGGTGCTGTGGCCGCCACCCGCGGGACCACCGTCGGCGGTACCGGTGCCGGAGGGCCCGAACGACGCCAGCGTCGCCCTGCTCGTCCGGTCGGCGGGGCTGCGGGTGCTGATGCTGGGCGACCTCGAACCCCCGGCCCAGCAGGCGCTGTTGCGGACCCCGGCGGCGGCGCTGATCGGCGGGGTGGACGTCCTCAAGGTCGCCCATCACGGCTCCGCCTACCAGGACCCGGAGCTGCTGCGCCGGACGGCACCGCGGCTGGCGCTGATCTCCTGCGGTACGGACAACCCCTACGGGCACCCGGCGCCCAGCACCCTGGCGGCGCTGCGGGCCGGGGGCGCGGCGGTGCTGCGGACGGACCGGGACGGGGCGGTCGCGGTGGTCGGTGAGGGCGGGGAGATACGGGTGGCGCGAGACTGAGCTCATGAACTCAGCAGAGGTTGACGCATATCTCCGCCGCCTGGGGGTCGCCCGCCCGGCCTGGCCCACCCTCGACGTTCTGCGCGAGCTCCAGCTCCGCCACCTGCAGACCGTGCCCTTCGAGAACCTGTCGATCCACCTCGGCGAGGCGGTCGTGCTCGACGAGAAGCGGTTGCTGGACAAGGTGGTGGGCGCTCGGCGGGGCGGGTTCTGCTACGAACTGAACGGCGTGTTCGCCGCGTTGCTGGACGCGCTGGGCTTCGATGTGACGCTGCTGGCGGCGCGGGTGTACGGGGAGGAGGGGCGGCTCGGCATCCCGTACGACCATCTGGCGCTGCGGGTGCGGACGGTGGACGCGGGGGAGTGGCTGGCCGACGTCGGCTTCGGGGCGCACAGCCACTACCCCCTGTCCTTCGAGGAGCGGCATGAGCAGAGCGACCCCGGTGGCGTCTTCCGGCTCGTCGAGGCGGGGCCGGACGCGGCGGGCGTACGCGGCGGTTCGGGGGCGGCGGACGCGGTCGACCTGGACGTGCTGAAGGACGGCCAGCCGGAGTACCGGCTGGAGACCCGGCCGCGGGTGCTCGCCGACTTCGTGACCGGGGCCTGGTGGCACAGCACCTCGCCGGAGTCGCACTTCACGCGGTCGCTGGTGTGCTCCAGGGTCACGGAGGACGGCGGGCGGATCACGCTCAGCGGACGCAAGCTGAAGGCGACAGCGGCGGACGGGACGCGGGAGGAGTACGAGTACGGGGAGGGGGAGGACGAGGAGGTGCTGGCCGTGTACCGGGAGCAGTTCGGGATCGTCCTGGAGAACGTGCCGGAAGTGCGTAAAGCCGACGGGACGGACTGATTCCGGCTGTACGACTCGAAGAGGGCTGTACGACTCGGAGAGGGGCATGGGGTGCAGGGTGGTCGGCGGCGGTACGGACCCCTTCGGCTCGTTCGTGACGGCCGTTCCGGCGGGTGAGTACCGGCTGGCGGTGTCGGCCGAGGGGTACGCCCCGTTCCGGGCGGCCACCACGGTGGAGGAGGGCACCCCCGCCTCGCCGGGGGACGTGACGCTGCAGACCGCCGAGCCGCCGGAGCTGCCGGCGCCGGGCGACTGGGAGATCGAGCCGGCGCACTCCTCCATCGGCTTCACCGCCCGGCACATCGGGCCGGCGCGGATCCACGGGCGGTTCAACACCTTCGCCGGAGCGATACGGCTCACCGACCCGATGGAGGGGTCGGCGATGCACGTGGTGATCGGGGCGGCGTCCATCGACACGAACGTGCGGATGCGGGACGACCATCTGCGGTCGGCGGACTTCCTCGACGTGGAGCGCTTCCCGGCCATCGAGTTCTACAGCGACCGGTTCGTGCACAGGGGAGGCAGCCGGTGGGCGGTGACCGGGGCGCTGTCACTGCACGGGGTGACACGGACGGTCACACTCGACACGGAGTACCTGGGGCTGGGGAACGGCATGGAGGGCAAGGTGCGGGCGGCCTGCCGGGCGACGGCGGAGCTGCACCGCGACGACTTCACCGTGAGCTGGCAGACGATGCCGGCCCGGGGCATCGCGGTGGTGGGGCCGAGCATCCGGATCGATCTGGACGTGCAGGCCGTCCCGAAGGCGGCCGGTGCGGTGGCCGGCCAGGGGTGACGGAGAATGTTCGCCGTGAGTGATGTGAGACATGTGCTGGTGCTGCCCGACCGTGACGCGGCGGAGGAGGTGGCCGAGGCACTGGGGGAGCGGTTCTCCCTCGACGAGGAGCCGCAGCTCGTGCGGGACGCGCTGGCCGGGGAGGACGACGCCGAGGACGCGCAGTGGCTGGTCGTCGTCGCGGACGCGGAGGGGCGACTGGACGCGCGGGAGCTGGACGAGTTCGCCGGGGAGTGGGACGGCTGGCGCGAGGAGCCGTAGGGCGGCGGCGTCCCGCTGTCAGTGCCCCGTGCCATGCTTGTCCCGATGGCCAGGAACACTGCGAATGACGACCCTCTCGCCCCGGTGACGCTCGCCGTGGGCCAGGAGGACCTCCTGCTCGACCGTGCCGTGCGGGAGGTGGTGGCCGCCGCCAAGGCCGCCGACGCCGACACGGACGTACGTGACCTGACCCCGGATCAGCTGCAGCCCGGCACGCTCGCCGAGCTGACCAGCCCGTCGCTCTTCGCGGAGCGCAAGGTCGTGGTCGTGCGCAACGCGCAGGACCTCTCGGCCGACACGATCAAGGACGTCACGGCCTATCTGGGGTCGCCCGTCGAGGAGATCACCCTCGTGCTGCTGCACGCCGGTGGCGTCAAGGGCAAGAAGCTGCTCGACGCCGCCCGCAAGGTGGGGGCGCGGGAGGTGGCCTGTCCCAGGATGACGAAGCCGGCCGACCGGCTGGCGTTCGTCCGGCAGGAGTTCCGGGCGGCCGGGCGGTCCGCCACCCCCGAGGCCTGCCAGGCGCTGGTCGACTCGATCGGCAGTGACCTGCGGGAGCTGGCCTCCGCGGTGTCGCAGCTGGTCGCCGATGTCGAGGGCACGATCGACGAGGCCGTCGTCGGGCGGTACTACACCGGCCGCGCCGAGGCCTCCAGCTTCACCGTCGCCGACCGGGCGGTGGAGGGCCGGGCGGCCGAGGCACTGGAGGCGCTGCGCTGGTCGCTGGCCACCGGGGTCGCGCCCGTGCTGATCACCAGCGCGCTCGCGCAGGGCGTGCGGGCGATCGGCAAGCTCTCCTCCGCACGCGGCGGCCGGCCCGCCGACCTCGCACGCGAGCTGGGCATGCCGCCATGGAAGATCGACCGCGTGCGCCAGCAGATGCGGGGCTGGACCCCGGACGGCGTGGCCATCGCCCTCCGCGCGGTCGCCGAGGCGGACGCCGGCGTGAAGGGCGGCGGCGACGACCCCGAGTACGCCCTGGAAAAGGCGGTGGTCACCATCGCGCGGGCGGCTCGGTCCAGGGGGCGGGCGTAGAGCCGGTGGTGGCGCGCAGGCCCCAGGTGTGGGTGTCGGCCCGCGGTCAGGGGGCAGGCCCCAGCCCGGCGGAGGAGAATCGGGCGTATCAGCCGTAATCGCCGGAAGCGCGGAAAGGTGGCGATCGTCATGGCTGAGCACCCCCACGCCGTACTCGTCCGCAGGGGCTACGAGTGCTTCACGAGCGGTGACATGGACGGCCTGCGGGCGATGATGACCTCGGACTGTACGCACCATGTGCCCGGCAGCCACCCCTTGTCCGGTGACTTCAAGGGCCAGGACGCGGTCATCGGCATGTACCGCAGGCTCATGGAGGAGACGAACGGGTCGATGGAGGTCGACCTGCGCTGCGTCGCGGTGGACGGCCGTGGGCACGCCGTCGCCATGCACCACATCACGGCGGACCGCCAGGGCAGGCACCTCGACGACGAGGGAGCCATAGTCTTCCGGATCGTGGGAGAGAAGATCAGCGATCTCGACGAGTGCGTCCAGGACCTCGACGAGGCCAACGCCTTCTGGGCGTGACGCGCCGACACTCTGGACCCCCTTACACGCGCACGTATGCGCGCGCGCACGCCGAAGGCCCCGCCGCCCGTCCTGGGGAAGGACGAGGCGGCGGGGCCTTCGGATCAGGCTGGTGAGTCCGTTCCCGCGTGGCGAACGCAGGCCGCGAACAGACTCGGGGTGCCGGCCGGGAGCGGATGAGAGAGGGCCCGCTCTGGGTCCTGCCGGCGATCAGACCAGATAGGGGGTTCAGCCCTGGAGGGACGCGACCTTCGCAGCCAGCGCCGACTTCTTGTTGGCGGCCTGGTTCTTGTGGATGACGCCCTTCGAGACGGCCTTGTCGAGCTGACGCGCGGCGGCGCGCTGGTACTCGGTGGCCTTCTCGGCGTCACCCGCGGCAGCGGCCTCGCGGGCCTTGCGGATCGCGGTCTTCAGGGAGGACTTGACGGCCTTGTTGCGCAGCCGAGCCTTCTCGTTGGTCTTGATCCGCTTGATCTGGGACTTGATGTTCGCCACGAATGAGCCTTTACAGGTTCAGGCACGGGGCCAGGGAAATGCCGGGTCCCGTACCAGGTGATTTCTTGGGGTCGTGCCTCGCGCTGAGAGGGCATGAGACACAGCCCCCTACACTACCAGCGGCCCTTCCAGTGGCCCAAACCGGTCGCCGCGCCGCACCCGTGGGACCATGGAAGCTACGTATCGATCCGACCCGAGGCATAAGGCGCCTCAAGAGACAGGACCCTGCGTGCCCGCGACCCCTAACAATGTGCCCGAGCCGAGCCGTACCGACCCGGCTCTGATCCGCAATTTCTGCATCATCGCGCACATCGACCACGGCAAGTCCACGCTCGCCGACCGGATGCTCCAGCTGACCGGCGTGGTCGAGCAGCGGCAGATGCGCGCCCAGTACCTCGACCGCATGGACATCGAGCGCGAGCGCGGCATCACGATCAAGTCCCAGGCGGTGCGTCTGCCGTGGGCCCCGACCCACGACAAGAGCAACACGCACATCCTCAACATGATCGACACGCCGGGGCACGTCGACTTCACCTATGAGGTCTCGCGGTCGCTCGCCGCCTGCGAGGGGACGATCCTCCTCGTCGACGCCGCCCAGGGCATCGAGGCGCAGACCCTCGCCAACCTGTACCTGGCGATGGAGAACGACCTCACGATCATCCCGGTGCTGAACAAGATCGACCTGCCGGCCGCGCAGCCCGAGAAGTTCGCCGAGGAGCTGGCCAACCTGGTCGGCTGCGACCCGAGCGACGTGCTGAAGGTCTCCGCGAAGACGGGCCTGGGCGTCGAGGCGCTGCTCGACAAGGTCGTCGCCGAGATCCCGGCCCCGGTCGGCGTCAAGGACGCCCCGGCCCGCGCGATGATCTTCGACTCGGTCTACGACTCCTACCGCGGTGTCGTGACGTACGTCCGTGTCATCGACGGCCAGCTCAACAAGCGCGAGCGCATCAGGATGATGTCGACCGGCGCCACCCACGAGCTGCTGGAGATCGGCACCAACTCGCCCGAGATGCTGCCCGCCGACGGCCTCGGCGTCGGCGAGGTGGGCTACCTGATCACCGGTGTGAAGGACGTCCGCCAGTCCAAGGTCGGCGACACCGTCACCAGCCAGCACAAGGGGGCGACGGAGGCGCTCGGCGGCTACAAGGACCCGAAGCCGATGGTCTTCTCCGGTCTGTATCCGCTCGACGGCTCCGACTACCCCGAGCTGCGTGACGCGCTGGACAAGCTCCAGCTCAACGACGCCGCGCTCGTCTACGAGCCGGAGACCTCCGCCGCGCTGGGCTTCGGGTTCCGCGTCGGCTTCCTCGGTCTGCTCCACCTCGACGTGATCCGTGAGCGGCTGGAGCGCGAGTTCGGCCTCGACCTGATCGCCACCGCGCCGAACGTGGTCTACCGCGTGGTCATGGAGGACGGCACCGAGCACACCGTCACCAACCCGAGCGAGTTCCCCGAGGGCAAGATCAACGAGGTGTACGAGCCGGTCGTGCGCGCCACGATCCTGGCTCCGACCGAGTTCATCGGCTCGATCATGGAGCTGTGCCAGACCCGGCGCGGCACCCTGCTCGGCATGGACTACCTCTCCGAGGACCGCGTCGAGATCCGCTACACGCTGCCGCTCGCGGAGATCGTCTTCGACTTTTTCGACCAGCTGAAGTCCAAGACCCGCGGCTACGCCTCCCTCGACTACGAGCCCACCGGCGAGCAGACCTCCAGCCTGGTCAAGGTCGACATCCTGCTGCACGGCGACAAGGTGGACGCCTTCTCGGCGATCACCCACCGGGACCAGGCGTACGCGTACGGCGTCCGGCTCGTCGCCAAGCTCAAGGAGCTGATCCCGCGCCAGGCCTTCGAGGTGCCGGTGCAGGCCGCCATCGGCTCCCGGGTGATCGCCCGCGAGACCATCCGCGCCATCCGCAAGGACGTCCTCGCCAAGTGCTACGGCGGTGACATCTCCCGTAAGCGGAAGCTGCTGGAGAAGCAGAAGGAAGGCAAGAAGCGGATGAAGATGGTGGGTTCGGTGGAGGTTCCGCAGGAGGCCTTCATCGCGGTCCTGTCCAGCGATGACAGCGCGGGATCGGGCAAGGGCAAGAAGTAACCGACGGTTACATCGCCGACCGGCGACAAAGCGGACAGTGAGGGGCCCGTCGTGCGAAAGTGCGGCGGGCCCCGGTGTGTGTTGCGGGTATGTCTCTGTAGGAAGTGACAGGCCGCAGACCCTTACGCAGCGGGCGGCCGGGCCCTAACCTGTCCCTGCTCGATAGTTACTCGCGAGTTAAACAACGGCGCGCGAGTGAAAACCGCCCTGAGCCAGCCGCACCGTCGCGGGCCCCCGGAGGATGTCGTGAGCGACACACAGACTTTGATCGAGAACCGTCCGCCGTCCGTCGCCGGCCTCTTCCTGGAGCGCGTAGCGGCCACCCCGGACGCCGAGGCCTACCGCTACCCGGTGCCGTCCGCCACCGGCGCGGGCCCCGACGACTGGAAGTCGCTGAGCTGGGGGCAGGCCGCCGAGCGGGTGCACGCCATCGCGGCCGGTCTGATCGACCTCGGTGTCGAGCCCGAGCAGCGGGTCGCGCTGGCCTCCGCCACGCGGATCGAGTGGATCCTCGCCGACCTCGGCATCATGTGCGCGGGCGCGGCCACCACCACGATCTACCCGCAGACCAACGCCGACGAGTCGGCGTTCATCCTCTCCGACTCCGGCAGCCGCGTGCTCATCGCGGAGGACGCCGAGCAACTGGCCAAGGCGCGGGAGAAGCGCGCCGAGCTGCCCGAGCTGACGCACGTCGTGGTGCTCGACGCCACCGGGGTCGAGACCGGCGACTGGGTGCTCAGCCTCGCCGAGCTCGAGGCCCGCGGCGCCGCCCGGCTGGAGCAGGACCCCGGCCTGATCAAGCAGCGGGTCGGCGCGATCACCAAGGACCAGCTCGCCACCCTCATCTACACCTCCGGCACCACCGGCCGCCCCAAGGGCGTCCGCCTGCCGCACGACAACTGGTCGTACATGGCGAAGGCGACCGCCGCGACCGGCCTGATCAGCGCCGACGACGTGCAGTACCTGTGGCTGCCGCTCGCCCACGTCTTCGGCAAGGTGCTCACCTCCGGGCAGATCGAGGTCGGCCACGTCACCGCCGTCGACGGCCGCGTCGACAAGATCATCGAGAATCTGCCGGTCGTGCAGCCGACGTACATGGCGGCCGTCCCCCGCATCTTCGAGAAGGTCTACAACGGCGTCGTCGGCAAGGCCCGCGCGGGCGGGGCGGCCAAGTACAAGATCTTCCAGTGGGCCGCCGGGGTCGCCCGCGAGTACGCCAAGGTCACCCAGGACAACTTCCGCCGCACCGGCACCGCCTCCGCCCCGTTCGGGCTGTCCGCCAAGCACAAGGTCGCCGACACCCTCGTCTACTCCAAGCTGCGCGAGGCCTTCGGCGGACGCCTGCGGGCCTGCGTCTCCGGCTCCGTCGCCCTGGCCCCCGAGATCGGCTACTTCTTCTCCGGCGCCGGCATCCACATCCTGGAGGGCTACGGCCTGACCGAGTCCTCCGCCGCGTCCTTCGTCAACCCCGGCGAGGCCTACCGCACCGGCACGGTCGGCAAGCCGCTGCCCGGCACCGAGGTGCGGATCGCCGAGGACGGCGAGATCCTGCTGCGCGGCCCCGGCATCATGGAGGGCTACCACGGGCTGCCCGAGAAGACCGCCGAGGTGCTGGAGCCCGACGGCTGGTTCCACACCGGGGACATCGGCGAACTGTCCCCCGACGGCTACCTGCGGATCACCGACCGCAAGAAGGACCTGTTCAAGACCTCGGGCGGCAAGTACGTCGCGCCGACCGAGATCGAGGGCTCCTTCAAGGCGGTGTGCCCGTACGTCTCCAACATCCTCGTCCACGGCGCCGACCGGAACTTCTGCACCGCCCTGATCGCCCTCGACGAGGCGGCGATCCTGGGCTGGGCCGCGGACAACGGCCTGGCGGGCAAGCCGTACGCGGAGGTGGTGGCCGCCCCCGCGACCGTGGAGCTGGTCGACGGGTACGTGAAGCAGCTCAACGCGCAGCTGCAGCGCTGGCAGACCATCAAGAAGTTCCGGCTCCTGCCCCGCGACCTCGACGTCGAGCACGGCGAGATCACCCCGAGCCTGAAGCTGAAGCGGCCGGTCGTGGAGCGCGAGTACAAGCACCTCATCGAGGAGATGTACGAGGGGACGCGCGAGGCGTGAGGCCCGATGGCGCGAGGCACAGGCCTGGTCGCGTGAGGCATAGGCCCGGTGGTTCGGGCCGCGGGCATATTTCGGATGCCGCCTGAGCCACGGGCATAGTTCAGATGCTCGAATCCGGCCGTCAATGGTCCGGATTCGAGCATGCGCGTACCTCGGTCCTCCCTCATGGCGGCTCACTTCGATAACTCCCCGCTGTCGGGCGGGCTCGGTCTGTCACCCTGTCGGCAGCGATCGGCGCGGCCGGTCGCGACCCGACCGTCCGACTGCCCGGGGAGCTGGAGATGGGGGCCATACCGACGCAACGGGAGTCTCCGACGCACCCGGAGACCGACCCCGTCGACGTCCACCTGACCGTGCCGCCGTGCGCCCACGCGCGCACCACCCTCACCGCCGGCCCCCTCGCGCCGGGCGCCGCCCGCCGGCTGCTGCGCACGGCGTTACGGGAGTGGGCGGACCTCGGCCTGCCCGGCGCGGAACGGACCGGCGAGGACGCGGCGGTCGTCGTCAGCGAGCTGGTCACCAACGCCGTCGTGCACGCGGGCACCGACGTGGAACTGTCCTGCCGGCTGGAGCCGGAGACCGGCGCCCTCGTCGTCGAGGTCTCCGACCGCAACCCCGCACGCGCCCCGCGCGACGGCGCCGCCGAACCCGCCCACGGCACCCCCGAGTACGGCCGCGGACTGCGTCTCGTCGCCGCCCTCTGCGAATCCTGGGGCGTCACCTACCGCCGGGGCGCCAAGACGGTGTGGGCGCGGCTGACCGTCGACGACCATCCGGACCACCAGGACACCGGCGACTCCCTCGGCGTGGCCGGACTGCTCGCCCCCGAGCCCCGGCGGGCCGAACGGGACCGTGAATGGCTCGGACGCGGCGCGCTGTCCTTCCTCGCCGAGGCGTCCGACCTGCTCGCCGGACAGCTCGACGAGGACCTCGTCGCCGCGCTCACCGGCCAGCTGCTCGTGCCGCGGCTCGCCGACTGGTGCGCGATCTGGCTGGAGGACGAGGCGATGGGCCGCGGCCGATGGTCCGACGGCGGCACCGGCGCCCCCGGCCCCCGGCTGGCCCGCGTCTGGCACACCGCCGAGGACCGCATGGAGGAACTGCGCCGCGCCCTGGAGAAGGAACCACCCCGAACGGCGGAGGAACCGGACGGCGGCCCGGTGGCCTACCCATGGCCCGCGGAGGCACTGGGCGACACGGCTTGGGAGGACCCGACGGCGTACGGGACGGAAGCGGACCCCGGGGCCACTGCGGGCACCCCCGGCACCGCCCTCGCCTTCCGCCTGGTCGCCGGCGGCCGCCCCCTGGGCACGCTCGTCATCGGACGGGCCGGTGTCGCCGCCCTCCCCGGCGAGATCACCGGACTGGTGGAGGATCTGAGCCGCCGGGTCGCGCTGGCCATCGGTGCGGCACGGCAGTACGCCCGGCAGGCCACCATCAGCGCCGTACTCCAGCGCGGCCTGCTGCCCGGAGCGGTCGCCGAGATCCCCGGCTTGCGCAGCGCCCTCGTCCACGAGCCCTGCGACGTGGGCGGCCCCAGCGGCGACTTCTACGACCTCTTCCCGGCCGGCGACGGCCGCTGGTGCTTCGCCATCGGCGACGTACAGGGCAAGGGCCCCGAGGCGGCCGTCGTCATCGGCCTGGCCCGCCCCTGGCTGCGGCTGCTGGCCCGCGAGGGCTACCGCGTCGCCGACGTACTCGACCGTCTCAACCAGCTCCTCCTCGACGACGCCACCGAGGCCGCCGACGCCGCAGCCCGCGCCCTGGCGGGCCCCGTAATCCCCGGCGACGGCCCGCAGACCCGCTTCCTCTCCCTCCTCTACGGCGAGCTGGTCCCCTTCGACGGCGGCGTCCGCTGCACCCTCGCCTCCGCCGGGCACCCGCTGCCGCTGCGCCTCGGCCCCGACGGCGACGTCCGTACCGTCGCCCGCCCGCAGACGCTGCTCGGCGTCATCGAGGACGAGACGTACACCAGCGACACCTTCGAGCTGCGCCCCGGCGACACCCTGCTCTGTGTCACCGACGGCGTCACCGAGCGGCGCAGCGGCTCCCGCCAGTTCGACGACGGCGACGGCCTGGCGGCGGCGCTGGCCGGGTGCGCGGGGCTGAGCGCCGACGACATCGCGGAACGGATCAGACGGCTGGTGCACGAGTTCGGCGGGCGCCCACCGGAGGACGACCTCGCGCTGCTCGTCCTCCAGGCCGAGCAGGCCGGGCAGGCCGGTCCGGCAGGGCAACCCGCGTAGTGCGGGACAATGGAGGACATGCCTTCCGCACTCCCCGACGGCGAGCCCGTCCCCGCCGACGGCGCGCTGCCCGCGTCCGCGCTCGCCGGGGCGGCCGACCGCCCCCTCGGGTTCTATCTGCACGTCCCCTACTGCGCGACCCGCTGCGGCTACTGCGACTTCAACACCTACACCGCCACCGAGCTGCGCGGCACCGGCGGTGTCCTCGCCTCCCGCGACAACTACGCCGAGACCCTGATCGACGAGATCCGCCTCGCCCGCAAGGTCCTCGGCGACGACCCGCGCGAGGTCCGCACGGTGTTCGTCGGCGGCGGCACGCCGACCCTGCTGGCCGCCGGTGACCTCGTACGGATGCTGGGGGCGATCCGTGACGAGTTCGGGCTCGCGGCCGACGCGGAGGTCACGACGGAGGCGAACCCCGAGTCCGTGGACCCCGCCTACCTGGCCGAGCTGCGGCAGGGCGGCTTCAACCGGATCTCCTTCGGGATGCAGAGCGCGAAGCAGCACGTGCTGAGGGTCCTCGACCGCACGCACACCCCCGGGCGCCCGGAGGCGTGCGTGGCGGAGGCGCGGGCGGCCGGGTTCGCGCACGTCAACCTGGACCTGATCTACGGCACCCCCGGCGAGTCCGACGACGACTGGCGGGCCTCGCTGGACGCGGCCCTCGGCGCCGGTCCGGACCACGTCTCGGCGTACGCGCTGATCGTCGAGGAGGGCACCCAGCTGGCCCGCCGGATCCGTCGCGGAGAGATCCCGATGACCGACGACGACGTGCACGCCGACCGCTATCTGATCGCCGAGGAGCGGCTTTCGGCGGCGGGCTACGACTGGTACGAGGTGTCCAACTGGGCCACCTCCGAGGCGGGCCGCTGCCTGCACAACGAGCTGTACTGGCGGGGCGCCGACTGGTGGGGCGCGGGCCCCGGCGCCCACAGCCATGTCGGCGGGGTGCGCTGGTGGAACGTGAAGCACCCGGGCGCGTACGCGGCGGCCCTGGCGGAGGGCCGCTCCCCGGGTGCCGGACGCGAGCAGCTGTCCGAGGAGGACCGGCGGGTCGAGCGGATCCTGCTGGAGCTGCGGCTGCGGGAGGGGGTGCCGCTGAGCCTGCTCCGCGAGGACGGGCTGAAAGCCGCGCACCGGGCCCTGTCCGACGGACTGCTCCGGCGCGGACCGTACGAGGAGGGGCGCGCGGCACTGACCCTGCGGGGGCGGTTGCTGGCGGACGCGGTGGTGCGGGACCTGGTGGACTAGGCCCCGGCGTTGCGGTTGCCGTCCAGGGGGCTCGCTCGCCTCGCGCGGGCGGGGTGCCGTCACGCCCACCCGTGCCGCAGCGGCGGCACGGCTGCCCGCGGCTAGGGGGCGTCCCTAGGGCGACACCGTCACGAAGTCGATCAGCTCCTCCACCCTGCCCAGGAGTTCCGGCTCCAGATCCTTGTACGACCCCACCCGCTTCAGGATCGCCTGCCACACCGCCCCGGTGTTCTCCGGCCAGCCCAGCGCCCGGCACACGCCGGTCTTCCAGTCCTGCCCGCGCGGGACGTCCGGCCAGGCGGGGATGCCCAGGGCGGACGGCTTCACCGCCTGCCAGATGTCGATGTACGGATGGCCGACCACCAGGGCGTGCTCGCTGGTGACGGATTCCGCGATGCGCCACTCCTTGGAGCCGGGGACGAGATGGTCCACCAGGACGCCCAGTCTCGCGTCCGGGCCCGGCGCGAAGCCGGCGACGATCGACGGGAGGTCGTCCACGCCCTCCAGGTACTCCACGACCACGCCCTCGACGCGCAGGTCGTCGCCCCACACCTTCTCGACCAGTTCGGCGTCGTGGCGGCCCTCCACGTAGATGCGCCCGGCGCGGGCCACGCGGGCTCGGGCGCCGGGGACGGCGACCGAGCCGGATGCCGTACGGGTGGGCCGTACGGGACCGGAGGACGGCCGTACGAGGGTCACCGCCCGGCCCTCCAGCAGGAACCCGCGCGGCTCCAGCGGGAACACCCGGTGCTTGCCGAAGCGGTCCTCCAGCGTCACCGTGCCCGCCTCGCAGCGGATCACCGCACCGCAGAACCCGGTCCCCGGCTCCTCGACCACCAGGCCGGGCTCCGCCGGGACCTCCGGGACGGGCTGGGGCTTCTTCCAGGGCGGGGTCAGGTCCGGAGAGTACTGGCGCATTCGGATGACGATATGGACAGTGCCGGGCGCGCTCAGGGCGACACGCCGAAACGGGCCGCGAGCGTGTCGCGCTGCCGCCGTACGAACGCCGCGTCCACCACCGCCCCGTGGCCGGGCACGTAGACCGCGTCCGGGCCGCCGAGGGACAGCAGCCGGTCCAGGGCGTCCGGCCAGCGGGCCGGGACCGCGTCGGGGCCGGCCTGCGGCTCGCCGGACTCCTCGACCAGGTCGCCGCAGAAGACGACCTCCGGATCGCCGGGGACGAGGACGACCAGGTCGTGCGCGGTGTGCCCGGGGCCCACGTTGGCCAGCAGCGCCTGCCGGCCGCCGCCCAGGTCCAGCGTCCACTCGCCGGACACGTGGTGGCGGGGCGCGACGAGGGTGTCCGCGGCCTCCGTCGCCGCCGCCTCGTCCAGGCCGTGGCGCATCGCGTCCCCCCGCAGCTCCGCCCGCGCCCGCCGGGACGTCAGCGCGGCGTCCACGCCGACCGCCCCGAACACCTCCGCCCCCGCCAGCGCCGCCGCGCCGAAGACATGATCGAAGTGGGGGTGCGTGAGCGCGAGATGGGTCACACGACCGCCGGCCAGCCGCTCGGCCTGCGCGCGCAGCCGGGCGCCCTCCGCGAGGCTGGAACCCGCGTCGATCAGCAGCGCCGTGCCGTGCCCCCGCACCAGTCCGGCCGTGCAGTCCCAGCCCGGCAGGCGGCACCGGCCGACCCCGGTCGCGAGCCGTTCCCATCCCAGCTCTTCCCAAGTCACCGTCATACCGCGACGCTAACCGTGACGCCCCCGCGGGCACGACCTCGCAGGACCGGCCTTGCCCGGGGCGTACCCGACGGCCGTACACTGGGCCGGGTAAGGCTGGCACTCGCATGCGCAGAGTGCCAGGGGGAGCGCCAAGGGGACGAACCGCTGGAGGTGTGCGCGGATGCTCAGTGAACGACGGCTTCAGGTATTGCGCGCCATCGTCCAGGACTACGTCGGAACCGAGGAGCCGGTCGGCTCCAAGGCGCTCACCGAGCGGCACAGCCTCGGCGTCTCACCGGCCACGGTCCGCAACGACATGGCCGCCCTGGAGGACGAGGGGTACATCGCCCAGCCGCACACCAGCGCCGGGCGCATCCCCACCGACAAGGGCTACCGGCTCTTCGTCGACAAGCTCGCCGAGGTCAAGCCGCTCACCGCGCCCGAGCGGCGCGCGATCCAGAACTTCCTCGACGGCGCCGTCGACCTCGACGACGTCGTGGCCCGCACGGTACGGCTGCTGGCGCAGCTCACCCGGCAGGTCGCCGTCGTGCAGTACCCGTCGCTGACCCGGTCCACGGTGCGGCACGTGGAGCTGCTGTCGATGGCACCCGCGCGGGTGATGCTCGTCCTGATCACCGACACCGGACGGGTCGAGCAGCGGATGATCGACTGCCCGGCGCCGTTCGGCGAGACGTCCCTGGCGGATCTGCGGGCCCGGCTGAACAGCCGGGTCGCCGGCCGCCGTTTCACGGATGTGCCGCAGCTGGTGCAGGATCTCCCCGAGGCGTTCGAGCACGAGGATCGCGGCACCGTGCAGACGGTGCTCGCCACGCTGCTGGAGACGCTGGTCGAGCAGACCGAGGAGCGGCTGATGATCGGCGGCACCGCCAATCTGACCCGCTTCGGACATGACTTTCCCCTCACCATCCGGCCTGTCCTGGAGGCGCTGGAGGAGCAGGTCGTGCTCCTCAAGCTGCTGGGCGAGGCGAAGGATTCGGGCATGACCGTGCGCATCGGTCACGAGAACGCCCACGAGGGACTCAACTCCACGTCGGTGGTGTCGGTCGGCTACGGTTCGGGCGGCGAGGCAGTCGCCAAGCTCGGCGTGGTCGGACCGACCCGCATGGATTACCCGGGAACGATGGGAGCGGTAAGAGCGGTGGCACGGTACGTCGGACAGATCCTGGCGGAGTCGTAAGTGGCCACGGACTATTACGCCGTTCTCGGCGTGCGCCGCGACGCGTCGCAGGAAGAGATCAAGAAGGCCTTCCGGCGGCTCGCCCGCGAGCTGCACCCGGACGTCAACCCCGATCCGAAGACCCAGGAGCGGTTCAAGGAGATCAACGCCGCTTACGAGGTGCTGTCGGACCCGCAGAAGAAGCAGGTCTACGACCTCGGCGGCGACCCCCTCTCGCAGAGCGGCGGCGCGGGTGCCGGCGGCTTCGGCGCGGGTGGCTTCGGGAACTTCTCCGACATCATGGACGCGTTCTTCGGCACGGCGTCGCAGCGCGGCCCGCGCTCGCGGACCCGCCGGGGCCAGGACGCCATGATCCGGATCGAGGTCGAGCTCGACGAGGCGGCCTTCGGCACGACCAAGGACATCCAGGTCGACACCGCGATCGTCTGCTCCACCTGCAGCGGTGAGGGCGCGGCGCCGGGCACCTCGGCTCAGACATGTGACATGTGCCGTGGACGCGGTGAGGTCTCGCAGGTCACCCGGTCCTTCCTGGGCCAGGTCATGACCTCGCGTCCCTGCCCCCAGTGCCAGGGCTTCGGCACGGTCGTGCCGAACCCGTGCCCGGAGTGCGCGGGCGACGGCCGGGTGCGGTCCCGTCGCACCCTGACCGTGAAGATCCCGGCCGGTGTCGACAACGGCACGCGGATCCAGCTCGCCGGTGAGGGCGAGGTCGGGCCCGGCGGCGGCCCCGCCGGTGACCTCTACGTCGAGATCCACGAACTCCCGCACCCGGTCTTCCAGCGGCGCGGCGACGACCTGCACTGCACGGTGACGATCCCGATGACGGCGGCGGCCCTCGGCACCAAGGTGCCGCTGGAGACGCTGGACGGCATGGAGGAGGTCGACATCCGTCCGGGCACGCAGTCCGGCCAGTCGATCCCGCTGCACGGCCGCGGTGTCACGCATCTGCGCGGCGGCGGCCGGGGAGACCTCATCGTCCACGTCGAGGTGCAGACCCCGACCAAGCTCGACCCGGAGCAGGAACACCTCCTGCGCGAGCTCGCCAAGCTGCGCGGCGAGGAGCGCCCGCAGGGGCAGTTCCAGCCGGGACAGCAGGGGCTGTTCTCGCGTTTGAAGGACGCTTTCAACGGCCGCTGAGAAGCGTCCTCGGGGTGGCTCGGCCCAGGTGGTGCCTGTGGTCTATGCCATACGCGGGGCGGATTCGGTCTTGTTCGGGGGACGTGACACCATGCGGTCATGTCCTCCGCACTGACCGATCTCTTCCCCCATCCGATCGTGCAGGCCCCCATGGCGGGCGGTGTCTCCGTGCCGCAGCTCGCCGCGGCCGTGTCCGAGGCCGGGGGGCTCGGCTTCCTGGCCGCCGGGTACAAGACGGCGGACGGCATGTACCAGGAGATCAAGCAGCTGCGGGGGCTCACCGGCCGCCCCTTCGGCGTGAACCTGTTCATGCCGCACCCGGAGTACCCCGCTGCAAGCAGCGGCTCCACTGGAGCGGCTGGCGCCGCGCCCTCTCATGCCGCCGCCGTCGGCGTCTACGCCCACCAGCTCGCCGGTGAGGCCGCCTGGTACGAGACCGAGCTGGGCGACCCGGACAGCGGCCGGGACGACGGCTACGACGCCAAGCTCGCGGTGCTGCTGGACAACCCCGTGCCGGTCGTCTCCTTCCACTTCGGCGTCCCGGGCCGCGACGTCCTCGACGCACTGCGCCGCGCCGGCACCCTCACCCTCGTCACCGCCACGACCGCCGACGAGGCCCGCGCCGTCGAACAGGCCGGCGCCGACGCCGTGATCGTGCAGGGCGTGGAGGCGGGCGGCCACCAGGGCACCCACCGGGACATCGCGGAGAACGACGGCTCCGGCATCGGGCTGCTGTCGCTGCTCGCCCAGGTCCGTGAGGCGGTACGGCTGCCCCTCGTCGCCGCCGGCGGCATCATGCGCGGCAGCCAGATCGCCGCCGTCCTCGCCGCGGGCGCGAGCGCCGCCCAGCTCGGCACCGCGTTCGTGGCCACGCACGAGTCCGGCGCCCACGCCGTGCACAAGCAGGCGCTCACCAACCCGCTGTTCACGCGTACCGCGCTCACCCGCGCCTTCTCCGGCCGGCCCGCGCGCGGACTCGTCAACCGCTTCGTCCGCGAACACGGGCCGTACGCCCCCGCCGCCTACCCCGACCTGCACCACCTGACCGCCCCGCTGCGCAAGGCGGCCGCCAGGGCCGGTGACGCGCAGGGCATGGCGCTGTGGGCGGGGCAGGGCCACCGGATGGCCCGCGAACTGCCCGCCGGTCAGCTCGTGGAGGTGCTGGCGGCCGAACTCGCGGCGGCTCGGACAGCGTTGTCGGGCGGTGGCACGGCATGACGGCACCGGTGTTCGTGGTCGAGCACTTCAACGCGGGCGGCGGCGGCCGGTACGTCCTCGACGGCCCCGAGGGACGGCACGCCGTCTCGGTCAAGCGGCTGCGGCCCGGCGAGGACGTCATCCTCACCGACGGCGCCGGGACCTGGGCCGACTGCGTGGTGCTCGGCACCGAGGGCAAGGACCGGCTGATCGTCCAGATGGACTCGGTCTCCGAGGAGCCGCCGGAGCAGCCCCGCATCACCGTCGTCCAGGCCCTGCCCAAGGGCGACCGCGGGGAACTCGCCGTCGAGACCATGACCGAGGTCGGCGTCGACGCGATCGTGCCGTGGCAGGCCGCCCGCTGCATCACCCAGTGGAAGGGCGACCGCGGGCAGAAGTCCCTCGCCAAGTGGCGCGCGACCGCCCGCGAGGCCGGCAAGCAGTCCCGCCGGGTCCGCTTCCCCGAGGTCGCGGAGGCGGCGACGACCAAGCAGGTCGCCGCCCTGCTCGCGCGGGCCGACTTCGCCGCCGTGCTGCACTCGGACTTCGAGTACGGCAGCGAGCCGCTGGCCACCGCCGAACTGCCCGCCGAGGGCGAGATCGTGCTGGTCGTCGGACCCGAAGGCGGTGTCGCCGCCGACGAGTTGGAGCTGTTCCGGCAGGCCGGCGCCAAGGCGTACGTCCTCGGCCGGAGCGTGCTGCGCACCTCGACCGCGGGTACGGCCGCCGCCGCCCTCCTCCTCGGCCGCACGGGCCGCTGGGACTGACCTCAAGGACCCTCTGCCGGGCCCTGCGCCTGACCTTCCGCCGCCGCGCGGCGGGCGGCGACGGCCCGCAGCAGCTCCCAGCCGTCCACCTGCCGGGCGCCGGGCAGCAGTCCGCGCCGCGTCGCCTCGTCGACGAGCGCGCGCACGCTGCCCGGCTCGTTCAGGTTGAGCCCGTTGTGATGCTCGTCGATCACGTATCCGCCGGGCTGGTAGCCGCCCTGGACGGGCCGGTTGGGACCCTCGCGGAAGACGATCCGCGTGCGCTTCCCGTCCCGGTGCAGGCTGACCACCTCCTCGCACGGCTGCCCGTCCCCGTGCCGGTGCCGGACACTCCACAGGTAGGTCGTCGACTCGTCCACCACGAGCTTCCGCAGGCTGCCCTTCTTGCGCATCGCGCCAGGCTAGGGGACGTCTCGCCGATCAGGCGCCGGGTTTTCCGTCGGCAGCGTCCCCGCCGGTACGCCGGGGCCGGGAGCGTCGGGAGCGGAGCGGGTGGGCGGCGGCAACCGTCCTCCCGGGCGGGGCGTTGGGGCGAGACCCGATTGTGACGCGCGGGGCCCCCGAGTGGCCGTATGCGGCCTACCGCGGCACGCGAGACAGTGGGAGCATGCCCACCATGGGTGCTTTGAGGCGGATTTGGGGTCGGCCGAGAGCCCGCCGGACGGCCGCGACGGCGTCACTCGTGGCGGCCGTCGCCGTCGGCGCCGCGGCCTGCGATCCGGGCGGGCTGAGCGCGGCGACCGTGGCGTACACCACCGACCAGACCGTGACCCGGGAACTGGAGCGGCAGAAGGCGGACGTGCGGTGGCTGACCTGCACCGCGAACTTCGGTGACGACGGCCGCTCGACGCCCGCCGCGAGCGAGGACACAGTCGCCGACGTCGAGTGCCAGGGCGAGACCTCCGACGGCAAGGAGATCACCGTCAGCGGCAAGGTGACCCGAGCGGTCGACGGCCGCTGCATCCGCGGGGACATCGTCGCGAAGGTCGACGGCAAGGAGTGGTTCCACGTCAAGGGCCTCGGTGACTGCACCGCCCCCAGCACCCCGCCCGTGAACCGCCCGCCCGGCACCGGCCCCGACCCGGCCGTCACGGTGACCGTCACCAAGACCGTCTGGTGCCACGGCGACCCGGAGTGCTGGCCCCCGGGGAAGTGACCGAAACCGCTGGTCACGGGCGCCGCCCCTGCATAGGGTGATCGAGTGACTGAGTCCACGCCGGGGTATCTCCGATTTCCGCATCCGCACGGCGAGTTGGTGGCCTTCACCGCCGAGGACGACGTGTGGCTCGCCCCCCTCGACGGCGGGCGGGCCTGGCGGGTCAGCGCCGACAACGTGCCGGTGACCCACCCGCGCGTCTCGCCCGACGGCACCACCGTCGCCTGGACCTCCACCCGGGACGGCGCCCCCGAGGTGCACATCGCGCCGGTCGACGGCGGACCGTCCAAGCGGCTGACCCACTGGGGCAGTTGGCGCACCCAGGTGCGCGGCTGGACGCCCGACGGCCGGGTCCTCGCCCTCACCACGCACGGGCAGGCCAGCCTGCGCCGCAGCTGGGCGCACGCCGTCCCGCTGGACGGCGGCCCGGCCGCCCGCCTGCCGTACGGGCCCGTCGGCGACGTCGCCCACGGCCCGCACCCGGTGCTGCTGTCCGCGCCGATGGGCCGCGAGGCCGCCTGGTGGAAGCGCTACCGGGGCGGTACGGCGGGCAAGCTGTGGATCGACCGCGAGGGCGAGGGCGAGTTCGTACGGCTCCACGAGGAGCTGGACGGCAACATCGAGTACCCGTTCTGGGTCGGCGACCGCATCGCCTTCCTCTCCGACCACGAGGGCACCGGGGCCGTGTACTCCTCCCTCGCCGACGGATCCGACCTGCGCCGCCACACGCCCCTCGACGGCTTCTACGCCCGGCACGCGGCGAGCGACGGCACCCGTGTCGTCTACGCCTGCGCCGGTGAGCTGTGGCTGCTGGACGACCTCGACGGTGCCGGGCCGCGCCGCCTCGACATCCGGCTCGGCGGGCAGCGCACCGACCGGCAGCCCTACCGGGTGAACGCCGCCCGCTGGTTCGGCGCCGCCGCCCCCGACCACACCGGGCGGGGCAGCGCGGTCGCCGTGCGCGGTGCCGTGCACTGGGTCACCCACCGCGCCGGCCCCGCCCGCGCCCTCGCCGCCACACCCGGCGTACGGGCCCGGCTGCCGCGCACCTTCCGCGTGAACGGCGAGGAGTGGGTGATGTGGGTGACGGACGCCGAGGGCGACGACGCCCTGGAGTTCGCGCCCGCCACCGGCCTCGCCCCCGGCGCGACCCCGCGCCGGCTCGCCGCCGGGCGGCTCGGCCGGGTGCTGGGCCTGGCCATGGCACCGGACGGCAGCCGCGCCGCCGTCGCCGCGCACGACGGGCGGGTGCTGCTGGTCGAGCGGGAGACCGGCGAGGTCCGCGAGGTCGACCGCAGCGAGCACGGCGACGCCACCGGGCTGGTGTTCTCGCCCGACTCGGCCTGGCTGGCCTGGTCGCACCCCGGGCCCAGCCCGCTGTGCCAGCTGAAACTCGCCAACACCACCGACCTGTCGGTCACCGAGGCGACCCCGCTGCGGTTCCAGGACTACGCGCCCGCCTTCACCCTCGACGGCAAGCACCTCGCGTTCCTCTCCAACCGCTCCTTCGACCCCGTCTACGACGAGCACGTCTTCGACCTGGCGTTCGTCACCGGCGACCGCCCGCACCTGATCACCCTCGCCGCGACCACGCCCTCACCGTTCGGCCCGCAGCGGCACGGCCGCCCCTTCGACGCGCCCGACAAGGACGAGACCCCCGACAGCGAGGGCACCCCGGCCACCCGGGTCGACCTCGAAGGCCTCGCCGACCGGATCGTGCCGTTCCCCGTGGAGGCCGGCCGCTACTCCGGCCTGCGCGCCGCCAAGGACGGCGTGCTGTGGCTGCGCCACCCCGTGCAGGGCGTCCTCGGCGTCTCCCGGGCCACCCCGGACGACCCCGACCCGCACACCGAGCTGGAGCGCTACGACCTCGCCCAGCAGCGCCTGGAACACCTGGCGAGCGACGCCGACCACTTCCGGGTCAGCGGCGACGGCAAGCGGGTGCTGCTGTGGACCGACGGGCGGCTGAAGGTCGTACCCAGCGACCGGCGGGCGTCCGGCGACGACGACAGCGACACCAACATCACCGTCGACCTGACCAGGGTGCGCCAGACGATCGACCCGGCCGCCGAGTGGCGGCAGATGTACGACGAGACCGGCCGGGTCATGCGGGACCACTTCTGGCGGCCCGACATGAGCGGCGTCGACTGGGACGGCGTCCTGGACCGCTACCGCCCCGTCCTCGACCGGGTCGCCACCCACGACGACCTGGTGGACCTCCTCTGGGAGGTGCAGGGCGAGCTGGGCACCTCGCACGCCTACGTCATCCCGAACGGCGGCCACGGCCACGGGGACCGGCAGGGCCTGCTCGGCGCCGACCTGTCCCGGCACGCGGACGGAACCTGGCGCGTCGACCGGGTGCTGCCCTCCGAGACCTCCGACCCGGAGGCCCGCTCCCCGCTCGCCGCGCCCGGCGTCGCGGTGCGCGCCGGGGACGCGATCCTCGCGGTCGGCGGACAGCCCGTCGACCCGGTGACCGGGCCCGGGCCGCTGCTCGTCGGCACGGCGGGCAAGCCGGTCGAGCTGACCGTCTCGCCGGCCGGCGGCGGCGAGCCGCGGCACACCGTGGTCGTACCGGTCGCCGACGAGGAGCCGCTGCGGTACCACGCCTGGGTCGCCGACCGGCGGGCGTACGTCCGTGAGCGGTCCGGCGGGCGCCTCGGCTACCTCCACGTGCCGGACATGCAGGCGCCCGGCTGGGCGCAGATCCACCGGGACCTCAGGGTGGAGGTCGCCCACGAGGGCCTGATCGTGGACGTCCGGGAGAACCGGGGCGGCCACACCTCCCAGCTCGTCGTCGAGAAGCTGGCCCGGCGGATCGTCGGCTGGGGCGTGCCGCGCGGCATGCGGCCGTACAGCTATCCCCAGGACGCGCCGCGCGGACCCGTGGTGGCGGTCGCCAACGAGTTCTCCGGTTCCGACGGGGACATCGTCAACGCGGCGATCAAGGCGCTCGGGCTCGGCCCGGTGGTCGGCACCCGCACCTGGGGCGGCGTCATCGGCATCGACAGCCGCTACCGCCTCGTCGACGGCACCCTCGTCACCCAGCCGAAGTACGCGTTCTGGCTGGAGGGCTACGGCTGGGACGTGGAGAACCACGGCGTGGACCCGGACGTGGAGGTCGTACAGCGCCCGCAGGACCACGCGGCGGGGCGGGACGTCCAGCTGGACGAGGCGATAAGGCTGGCGCTGGAGGCGCTGGAGGCCACTCCGGCGAAGGCACCGCCCGCGGTGCCGTGACCGGAGCGGGGCCGGCGCCGGGCGACCGCCCCCGCCCACCCGCACCCGGCGACGATACGATGCCCCCAGAGACGATCAACCGCGAAACCCCCGGAGGGAACATGGCAGGGGAGCCACAGGACGACTGTCTGTTCTGCAAGATCGTCGCCGGAACCATCCCGGCCACGATCGTTCGTGAGACGGAGACGACCGTCGCCTTCCGGGACATCAACCCCCAGGCGCCCACCCACGTCCTGGTGATCCCCAAGGCGCACCACGCGAACGCCGCCGAACTCGCCGCAGCCGCCCCGGAGCTGGCCGCCGACGTGCTGCGCGAGACGCAGGCCGTCGCCGACGAGGACAAGCTGGACAGCTACCGCGTCGTCTTCAACACCGGCAGCGGCGCCGGGCAGACCGTCTGGCACGCGCACGCGCACGTGCTCGGCGGCCGCGGGCTGGAATGGCCCCCCGGGTAAGCCGTCGTGTCCGTACGTGAGTTCGTCGTCCTCGGCACCGCCAGCCAGGTCCCGACCCGGCACCGCAACCACAACGGCTACCTGCTGCGCTGGGACGCCGAGGGCATCCTCTTCGACCCGGGCGAGGGCACCCAGCGCCAGATGGCGCGCGCGGGTGTCGCCGCCCACGACCTGAACCGGATCTGCGTCACGCACTTCCACGGGGACCACTCGCTGGGCCTGCCGGGCGTCATCCAGCGGATCAACCTGGACCAGGTGCCGCACCCGGTCACCGCTCACTACCCGCGCTCCGGGCAGCGCTTCTTCGACCGGCTGCGGTACGCCACCGCCTACCGGGAGACGGTGAAGCTGATCGAGGCGCCGGTCGACGCGGACGGCGACCTCGCCCGCACCTCCTCCTACACGCTGGAGGCCCGCAGGCTCTCCCACCCCGTGGAGTCGTACGGCTACCGGCTGGTGGAGCCGGACGGCCGGCGGATGCTGCCCGAGCGGCTGGCCGCGCACGGCATCAATGGCCCGGACGTGGGCCGGATCCAGCGCGAGGGCGCGCTCGGCGGGGTCACCCTGGAGGACGTCAGCGAGGTCCGGCGCGGGCAGCGGTTCGCGTTCGTGATGGACACCCGGCTGTGCGACGGGGTGTACGCGCTGGCGGACGGCTGCGACATGCTCGTCATCGAGTCGACCTTCCTCGACGAGGACGAGCACCTGGCCGTCGAGCACGGACATCTGACGGCGGGCCAGGCGGCGCGGGTGGCCAAGGCGAGCGACGTGCGGCATCTGGTCCTCACCCACTTCAGTCAGCGCTACACCGACCCCGAGGAGTTCGAGCGCCAGGCCCGCGCGGCCGGGTTCGAGGGGGAGCTGACCGTGGCGCACGACCTGCAGAGAGTGCCGGTTCCGAAACGCAGGTAAATGGGGCGTACGATGCAATAATGCCCATCCCCAAAGCAGAACTGCACCTCCACATCGAAGGCACCCTGGAGCCGGAGCCGGCGTTCGAGCTGGCCGCCCGCAACGGGGTGACCCTGCCGTACGCGACCACGGACGAGCTGCGTGAGGCCTACCGGTTCGAGGACCTCCAGTCCTTTCTGAACCTGTACTACGAGCTGATGGCCGTCCTGCGCACCGAGCGCGACTTCGAGGACCTGGCCGACGCCTACCTCGCCCGCGCCGCCGCGCAGGGCGTCCGGCACGCGGAGATCTTCTTCGACCCGCAGGCCCATCTCTCCCGGGGCGTGGCGATGGGCACCGTCGTCGAGGGGCTGTGGCGGGCGCTGGCCCGCAGCGAGGCCGACCACGGCGTCTCCACCAAGCTGATCATGTGCTTCCTGCGCGACGAGTCCGCCGAGTCCGCGCTCGCCACCCTGGAGGAGGCGAAGCCGTACCTGGACCGGATCACCGGCATCGGCCTGGACTCCGCCGAGGTCGGGCATCCGCCGGTGAAGTTCCGTGAGGTGTACGAGGCCGCCGCCGCGCTCGGGCTGCGCCGGGTCGCGCACGCGGGCGAGGAGGGGCCGCCGGAGTACATCACCGAGGCCCTGGACGTGCTCGGCGTCGAGCGCGTCGACCACGGCCTGCGCTGCATGGAGGACCCGGCACTGGTCGAGCGGCTGGTGCGGGACCGCGTCCCGCTGACCTTGTGCCCGCTGTCCAACGTGCGGCTGCGCGCCGTGGACACCCTGGCCGGCCACCCGCTGCCCGCGATGCTCGACGCCGGGCTGCTGTGCACGGTCAACTCCGACGACCCGGCCTACTTCGGCGGCTACGCGGGCGACAACTTCGACGCCGTACGCCGTGAACTCGGCCTGAGCGACGAGCGGCTGCGCGAACTGGCCCGCAACTCCTTCCTGGCCTCCTTCCTGGAGGACGACGAGGAGCGGCGGGAGCGTTACCTGGCCGAGGTGGAGGCGTACGAGTTCCCGTAGGCCGGTGCCCCCGCAGTGTCGTAGGCGGCCCGCTCGGCGGCGCCGGCGGGGGTGTCCACCGGGATCTCGACGACCGGGATCTCGACGACCGGGATGTCCGCGACCGGGATCTCGACGACCGTGAGGTCCGCCGCAGGGATCCGGCGCCGGCCGGCGAGCACGGCCACCGCCGTCATCGGGACGGCGATCACCAGCAGCCCGGCGGCGAGCAGGAGGCCCATGCCCGTGAAGCCCGCCCGCTCGGACAGCAGGCTGCCGGTCAGCGGGCCCGCCGCCGTGCCCAGCGCGGACGCCGAGCCGACCAGCACCGCCCACCGGCCGCGCGGGTCCAGGGAGGCGGCGAGTCCGATGACGTACGACAGGACCACCGGGTAGAGGGCGTTCCAGGCGATCTCGCCGGCCGCGAAGGCCGGCAGGGAGGTCGCCGAGGCGCTGAGCGCGATGCACCCGGCGATCAGCGTGGTGCCCGCGCCGATCGGCAGCGCCCGCCCGAGCCGCGCCCCGAGCGCCCCGGCGCCCAGCACGCCCAGCAGGCCCGCGCCGAGCGCGACGGCGAAGACGACACCGACGGCCGCCTCGGTGAGGTGCGCCTGCGTCAGCCCGATCCGGCCGCTGACGCCCCACAGGGCGTTCTGCGCCAGCGACCAGCAGGGCATGGCGGCGGCGAGGACGAGACCGGCGCGCGGGTGGGGGAGCCGGGCCCGTTCCTCCCGGACGACGGGGACGGCCGTGCGGCCGGGCAGCCGGCCGGTCACCGGCCACACGGCGAGCGCGGTCAGCGCGATCGCGGCGAGCGGCAGCCCGTGCGCCGGGCCCAGGTGCGGCACCGTCAGATAGAGCGCGCCCGCGAGCGCGGAGACGCCGAGCAGGCCGGCGGTGGAGGCGCGGTGCGGGTCCCTCCCCCAAGCTCTCGACTCCGCTCGAGCAGGGGGTGCCCCCAGGGCGGCGATGCCGGACGCGGCGACCGCGGTGACCGTGCCGGACCCGAACCCGCCGAGCACCGCGCCCGCGACGACGGCCGGAACGGTGCCGGTCAGCGCGGCGCAGCCGTAGCCGAGGGCGGCCAGGGTGAGGCCGGTACGGGCGAGGAGGCGGGCCCCGAGCCGGTCGACGTGCGCGGCGAGCAGGAAGCCCGCCGACGCCGAGGCGAGGAGCAGCGCGCTGCCGACGGCGCCTGCCTGGGTGGCGGTCAGCGGCAGTCCCGCGTCCAGGCGGCCGACGGTGGTGGGCAGCAGGTAGGGGGCGAGGTACCCGGCCGTGAAGAGGGCGACGAGGGGCCAGGGCAGGGTGGTGCGGGGGGCGGACACGGGCGTTCCCGGGGCATGCGGAAGAAGGCTCAGAAAGGGGGAGGGGCGCAGGCCGTCGACTGACAGGAACGCGCGGGCAATTTGTATCAAGCACGCGGTTGCGCGAAGAAGCGCGCGGGGTGTGATCCGGGTCACTCTTCGGTTTGGGGCTGCGAAACCCGGGTAGGAGAGATTGCTTTCGCAGGTGAGGGGGCGGTTATCGCCAGTGGGCGGCGCCCCCGGCCGCCGGTGCCGTCGCCTCGATCTTCGCCCGGATCTCCCGCATGACGGCCACGATCCGCTCCTCGTGCCCCGGCGTCAGCCGGGCCACCGGCACCGAGCAGCTGATCGCGTCCTGGGCGGGGGAGTCGTAGCGCAGCGCGAAGCCGAATCCGACGATGCCGGGCACGCCCTCCTCGCGGTCGACCGAGTAGCCGCGCGCCCGCACCTCGGCGAGGTCGGCGGCGAGCGACGCCCGGTCGGCGTGGGTTTTGGGGGTGAGGGTCCGGTACGGGCCCTCGGGCAGTGCGCCGTCGGGGCGTTCGGCCAGCAGGGCCTTGCCGAGGGCGCCCGCGTGGGCCGGGAGGCGCCGTCCGACGCGGCTGATGGTCCTGAGGTATTCGTGCGACTCCCGCGTCGCCAGATAGGCCACGTCCGGGCCGTCCAGCCGGCCCATGTGGATCGTCTCGCCCAGCGCCTCCGACGCCTCGTCGAGATACGGCCGCACGAGCCGCACCCGCGGATCGGAGTCGAGATAGCTGGTGCCGGTCAGCAGGGCGTGGATACCGATGCCGTAGAGCGAGCCGGTGATGTCGGTGCGCACCCAGCCGCGCGAGATCAGGGTCTGCAGCAGGGCGTACATCGAGCTGCGCGGCACGCCGAGTGCGTCCGCCAGCTCCTGGAGCCGGGCCGGACGGTCGCCGCGCTCGGCGAGCAGTTCCAGCAACTCGACCGTGCGCGCCGCCGACTTCACCTCGCGGACACCGCCGCCGCCTGTCTCCGACATGGGGCGATGGTATGGCGCGAGGGTGCTGCGGAGGCGGGCCCCGGCCGCTATCTTCGTACGCGAACGTCGTCTACGTAGGGAGATGACCGTGCCTAGTGACCTCCGGATCGCCCGGGTGACGCTGACCCCCGTGCTGGTCGCCGACCCGCCGCTGCTCAACACCCAGGGCGTCCACCAGCCGTACACACCCCGGCTCATCGTCGAAGTGATCACGGAGGAGGGGGTCACGGGAGTCGGCGAGACCTACGGCGACACCAAGTACCTCGACCTGGCACGGCCCTTCGCCGCCCTCCTCGAAGGGCACCGGGTCGACGACCTCAACGGCCTGTTCACCCTCGCCGACCGGCTCGCCGTGGACGCCGCCCGCGTCGACGGCGCCGTCGACGGACTGCGCGGCGTCCAGACCGTCGGCAAACTGCGCCTGTCCGTCGTCTCCGCCTTCGAGGTCGCCTGCCTCGACGCCCTCGGCAAGTCGCTCGGGCTGCCCGTGCACGCGCTGCTCGGCGGCAAGGTGCGGGACGCGGTCGAGTACAGCGCCTACCTCTTCTACAAGCCGGCGGCCCACCCCGAAGGCGTGCCGGCCGAGCCGGACGACTGGGGTGCCGCGCTCGACCCCGCGGGGATCGTGGCGCAGGCCCGCACACTCGAGGAGCGGTACGGATTCGGCTCCTTCAAGCTCAAGGGCGGCGTCTTCCCGCCGGACGAGGAGATCGCCGCCGTACGGGCCCTCGCCGAGGCCTTCCCCGGGCACCCGCTGCGGCTCGACCCCAACGGCGCCTGGTCCGTCCCCACCTCGCTGAAGGTGGCCCGGGAACTGGAGGACGTCCTGGAGTACCTGGAGGACCCCACCCTCGGCGCCGCCGCCATGGCCGAGGTCGCCGCCGGCACCCCCGTGCCGCTCGCCACCAACATGTGCGTGACGACGTTCGCCGAGATCGAGGAGGCCTTCACGCGGGACGCCGTCCAGGTCGTGCTCTCCGACCACCACTACTGGGGCGGACTGCGCCACACCCAGCAGCTCGCCGCGATCTGCCGCACCTTCGGCGTCGGCGTGTCCATGCACTCCAACACCCACCTCGGCATCTCCCTCGCCGCGATGACCCACGTCGCGGCCACCGTGCCGAACCTCCACCACGCCTGCGACTCCCACTACCCGTGGCAGTCCGAGGACGTCCTCACCGAACGCCTGACGTTCACCGGCGGCGCCGTACGCGTCTCCGACGCCCCCGGCCTCGGCGTCGAACTCGACCGCGACCGGCTGACCGCCCTGCACAGCCGATGGGCCGACGACGACGGCCGCCTGCGCGACCGCGACGACGCGGCGGCGATGCGGGTGGCGGAGCCCGGCTGGGAGACCCCGAAGATGCCCCGCTGGTGAGAGGGCCGTCCGGGACGGCCGGGACGGGTGACGTCCGTGCGACGGCGGTCGCGCTGTCAGTGGTGTGGTGCACACTGGCCCTGATCCGCATCACGTTCAGGGAGTGCACCGTGAACGCGTCCGCCGCCGCCCCCACCGCCGCCGACGAATCGACCGCGCTCGCCAGACCCGCCGGAAAGGGCTGCCCGCCCCTGGTCGACCCGCTCGCCGCCCTGCGCGCGCCCGGCGACCCGCCCTGGGACGTCTATCTCACCGGCACCGTCTTCCTCGACATCATCTTCACCGGCCTCGACTCCGCGCCGGTGCGCGGCACCGAGTCCTGGGCGCGCGGCATGGGATCCAGCCCGGGCGGCGTCGCCAACATGGCGGCCGCGCTGGCCCGGCTCGGCCTGAAGACCTCCCTCGCCGCCGCGTTCGGCGACGACCACTACGGCGACTACTGCTGGGACGCGCTCGCCCAGGGCGAGGGCATCGACCTCACGCCCTCCCGCACGGTCCCCGGCTGGCACTCCCCGGTCACCGTCTCCATGGCCTACGAGGGCGAGCGGACCATGGTGTCCCACGGCCACGAGCCGCCCCCCGAGGAACCCGCCCCCGACTGCCCGCCCCGCGCCCGCGCCGCCGTCGCCTCCCTGGTGCCCGGCACCTCCGCGCCGTGGATCGCCCAGGCCGCCGCCCAGGGCACCCGGATCTTCGCCGACGTCGGCTGGGACGACACCGGCACCTGGGACCTGTCCGGCCTCCCCGACCTGCGGCACTGCGAGGCGTTCCTGCCCAACGCCGAGGAGGCGATGCGCTACACCGGCACCACCTGCCCGCGCGCCGCCGCGCACGCCCTCACCGCCCATGTGCCGCTGGCCGTCGTCACCCTCGGCGAGGAGGGCGCGTACGCCGTGGACCGGCGCACCGGCGAGACCGCCGAGGTCCCCGCCATCGAGGTCGAGGCCCTCGACCCCACCGGCGCGGGGGACGTCTTCGTGGCGGGCTTCGTCACCGGCACCCTCGCCGGCTGGCGGCTCGCCGACCGCCTCGCCTTCGCCGGTCTCGTCGCCGCCCTCTCCGTCCAGGAGTTCGGCGGCTCTCTCTCCGCGCCCGGCTGGTCCGAGATCGCCACCTGGTGGCGCAAGGTCCGCTCCATCGACGACCAGGACCCCGCCGCCCTGGAGCGGTACGCCTTCCTCGCCGGCCTGGTCCCGGCGGACTGCGCCCAGCCGTGGCCGCTGCGGCGGGCGGTGCCGACGATCGGATTCGGCCGCTCGGTGTGATGCGGGGCGGGGCACCGCGGCAGCCGCCCCCGTTCGAAAAGCCCTACGGCGTTGCGCGTGCCCCGTCGTACCCTTGGAATCGCGAGGCCGCCCTCAGCTACGCGGCCGTGATGAGGAGGAACCGCAGGCCTTAAGCGCCGGCCCATGACTCAGACACCCACAGCTCACACCCCCGCGCAGGGGCAGGCGAGAGCACAGTTCACCGTCCCCGCCCAGCACCCCATGGTGACCGTGCTGGGTTCCGGCGACTCCCTTCTGCGCGTGATCGAGAAGGCCTTCCCGGGGGCCGACATCCACGTCCGGGGCAACGAGATCAGCGCGGTCGGCGACCCCCGTGAGGTCGCCCTGATCCAGCGCGTGTTCGACGAGATGATGCTGGTGCTCCGCACCGGACAGCCGATGACGGAGGACGCAGTGGAACGCTCGATCGCCATGCTCAAGGCGAGCGAGAACGGGGAGAGCGACGGCCTGGAGACCCCGGCCCAGGTGCTGACGCAGAACATCCTGTCCTCGCGCGGCCGCACGATCCGGCCCAAGACCCTCAACCAGAAGCGGTACGTCGACGCGATCGACAAGCACACGATCGTCTTCGGCATCGGCCCCGCCGGTACCGGCAAGACGTACCTGGCGATGGCCAAGGCGGTGCAGGCCCTGCAGTCCAAGCAGGTCAACCGCATCATCCTGACCCGCCCCGCGGTGGAGGCCGGCGAGCGCCTGGGCTTCCTGCCCGGCACGCTCTACGAGAAGATCGACCCCTACCTGCGCCCGCTGTACGACGCGCTGCACGACATGCTCGACCCCGACTCCATCCCGCGCCTGATGGCGGCCGGGACGATCGAGGTCGCGCCGCTCGCCTACATGCGCGGCCGCACCCTCAACGACGCCTTCATCATCCTGGACGAGGCCCAGAACACGAGCCCCGAACAGATGAAGATGTTCCTCACCCGCCTCGGCTTCGACTCGAAGATCGTGATCACGGGTGACGTGACCCAGGTCGACCTCCCCGACGGCACCAAGTCCGGTCTCCGTCAGGTCCAGGAGATCCTGGAGGGCGTCGAGGACGTCCACTTCTCCCGGCTGTCCTCCCACGACGTCGTCCGGCACAAGCTGGTGGGCCGTATCGTCGACGCGTACGAGTTGTACGACAGCAAGCACGGCACGGAGAACGGCGCCCACAAGGGCCGTGGCAAGTCCGCTGCCAAGGGCTCCAAGGGGAAGTAGACCAGCACGACCATGTCGATCGACGTCAACAACGAGTCCGGAACCGAGGTCGACGAGCAGGCGATCCTCGACATCGCCCGCTACGCGCTCGCGAGGATGCGCATCCACCCGCTCTCCGAGCTCTCGGTGATCGTCGTGGACGCCGACGCCATGGAGCAGCTGCACATCCAGTGGATGGACCTGCCGGGGCCCACGGACGTCATGTCCTTCCCGATGGACGAACTGCGTCCGCCGTCGAAGGACGACGACGAGCCCCCGCAGGGCCTCCTCGGCGACATCGTGCTCTGCCCCGAGGTCGCCGCCAAGCAGGGCGCCGACGCGCCGACCAGGCACACCATGGACGAGGAGCTCCAGCTGCTCACCGTCCACGGTGTGCTGCACCTGCTCGGCTACGACCACGAGGAGCCCGACGAGAAGGCCGAGATGTTCGGCCTGCAGGCCGCCATCGTGGACGGCTGGCGCGCGGAGAAGGGCCTCACCGGCCCGTCCCCGGCCCCCACCGTGTCATGAGCATCCCGCTCGTCTCCGGTGCGATCGCCCTCGTGGTCGTGGCGTGGCTCGCCGCCTGCGCGGAGGCGGGCCTCGCGCGGGTCTCCAGCTTCCGCGCGGAGGACGCCGTACGCTCCGGGCGGCGCGGCAGCGCCAAGCTCGCCCAGGTCGCCGCCGACCCGACCCGCTACCTCAACCTGGCGCTGCTGGTCCGTGTCGCCTGCGAGATGGCCGCCGCCGCACTCGTCACCTACGCCTGCCTCAACGAGTTCGACAGCACCACCGAGGCGCTGCTGATCGCCATCGCCGTGATGGTCCTGGTGTCGTACGTCGCCGTCGGCGTCTCCCCGCGCACCATCGGCCGCCAGCACCCCGTGCACACGGCGACCGCGGCGGCGTACGTGCTGCTGCCGCTGGCCCGGGTGCTGGGCCCCATCCCGTCGCTGCTGATCCTCATCGGCAACGCGCTCACCCCCGGCAAGGGCTTCCGGCACGGCCCGTTCGCCTCCGAGGCGGAGCTGCGGGCCCTGGTCGACTACGCGGAGCGGGAGTCGCTGATCGAGGACGAGGAGCGCCGCATGGTGCACTCCGTCTTCGAACTCGGCGACACCCTGGTCCGCGAGGTGATGGTGCCGCGTACCGACCTGATCGCCATCGAGCGGTACAAGACCATCCGGCAGGCCCTCACCCTCGCCCTGCGCTCCGGCTTCTCCAGGATCCCGGTGACCGGCGAGAACGAGGACGACATCGTCGGGATCGTCTACCTCAAGGACCTGGCCCGCAAGACGCACATCAGCCGGGACGCGGAGAGCGAGCTGGTGTCCACGGCGATGCGGCCCGCGTTCTTCGTCCCGGACACCAAGAACGCCGGCGACCTGCTGCGCGAGATGCAGAAGGAACGCAACCACGTCGCCGTCGTCATCGACGAGTACGGCGGCACGGCCGGCATCGTCACCATCGAGGACATCCTCGAGGAGATCGTCGGCGAGATCACCGACGAGTACGACCGGGAACTGCCGCCCGTGGAGGAACTGGGAGAGGACCGCTACCGGGTCACCGCCCGCCTCGACATCACCGACCTCGGCGAGCTGTACGGCCTCGACGAGTTCGACGACGAGGACGTGGAGACCGTCGGCGGCCTGCTCGCCAAGGCGCTCGGCCGGGTCCCGATCGCCGGGGCCTTCTCCCTGTTGCCGCTCCCCGACGGGCGGAAGCTGCGGCTGACCGCCGAGGCCGCCGCCGGCCGCCGCAACAAGATCGTCACGGTGGTGGTGGAGCCGGTGGCCCCGGCCGACCCGGCCGAGGAGGAGACACCCGAGTGACCCCCCAGGAGCTGCGCGCCTTCTGCCTGTCCTTCAACGCGGCCGAGGAGGACTTCCCGTTCAACCCGGAGACCTCGGTCTTCAAGGTCCGGGGCAAGCTGTTCGCCCTGACGAACCTGGACGCGCGGCCCCTGACGGTCAACCTCAAGTGCGACCCGGAGGACGCCCTCCGCCTGCGCACCGAGCACGAGGGCCTGATCGTCCCCGGCTGGCACATGAACAAGCGCCACTGGAACACGGTCACCGCCGACGCCGGACTCCCGGACCGCCTGGTCCGGGAGCTCATCGAGGACTCGTACGACCTCGTCGTGGCCGGCCTACCGCGCGCCGAGCGACTCCGCCTCGACCGCCCCTGAGGCCCGGCGCCGCAGGCCCACCGCGACCAGCACCGCCGCCACCAGCACGATCCCCGCGTCCAGCGCGATCACCGTGTGGACGCCCGCCAGCAGATCGTCCGCGGCCGTCGCCAGCACGCCGAGCAGGGGGATGCCCACGGTGATGCCGATCTGCTGGGTGGAGGTGACCAGACCGGTGGCCAGACCCTGCTCCGCGTCGGGGACGCCGGAGGTGACCGTCAGGCCGTACGAGATGATCGCGCCCAGGTGGAACATGCTGGCCAGGGACACGGCGGCGGTGGCCAGCCACACCGACCAGCCGCCCGTGCCGAGGCCGAGCAGCGCGGCGACCAGCGCGCCCTGCCCCGCGAGGGAGACGACCAGGGTGCGGCGGGCGCCGAGCCGGGCGACGACCCTCGGGGTGAACGAACCGGCCACCACCGACAGCACGCCCTGCACCCCGAAGACCAGTCCGGTCTTGAAGGCGGACAGGCTCAGGACCTCCTGGAGGTAGAGGGTCAGCACGAAGACCACCGTCGACATCATCGAGAAGGTGACCAGCCCGCCCAGGTTGCCCCACGCCACCGTGCGGCGGCGCAGCATCGGCAGGGACACCAGCGGCGCGTCGGAGCGGGACTCCACGACCACGAACACGGTGAGCAGGGCGAGCCCCGCGGCCAGGCCGACCAGGACGTCCACGCGGCCGAAGCCGTGGTCGGCGGCGGTCGACAGGGCGTAGATCACGGCGAGCAGACCGCCGGTGACGGTGACCGCGCCCGGCACGTCCAGGCGGGGCCGGTCCGGGGTCCGGGACTCCGGGAGCAGCGCGGGCGCCAGCGGCAGCACGATCAGGGCGAACAGCGCGAGCAGGCCCATCGTGGAGCGCCAGCCGAGGACATCGGTCAGCACGCCCCCCGCCACCATGCCGACGGTGAAGCCGAGCGACATCAGGGTGCCGGAGATCCCCAGCGCCCGGTCCCGGGCCGGGCCCTCCGCGAAGGTGGTGGTCAGCAGGGACATCCCGGTCGGCACGATCGCCGCCGCGCCCAGCCCCTGCAACGCCCGTCCGGCGAGGAACGACGCCGGATCCCAGGCGAATGTGGCCAGCACCGAGGCGGCGGCGAACAGGGCGAGCCCGGACAGGAACAGCTTCCGGCGGCCGTACAGGTCGCCGACGCGGCCGAACAGCAGCAGGAATCCGCCGGACGGCAGCGCGAACGCCGTCACCGCCCACTGCAGCGCGGACGGGCTCATGCCCAGGTCGGCGCCGAGCACCGGCAGGGCCACGTTGAGCACGGAGAAGTCCAGCGCGACCATGAACTGGGCCGCGCAGAGCACGAAGAGGACGAGTTTGTCGCGCGTCGACAACCGGGTGCTGTCGGGCGGGCGGGGAACGGTCGGGCTGGAAGTGGTGGTGGTGTCGATCGCCATGTGCATGAGCATCCGGCGGTCGGAATACGGCTGGGGAGTCGGAACTTATGGTGGTGGTGGCAACACCAGCCGGCACACAGGCAGGACGAGGGGGGATCCTTACGTGTCCGAGGACGCGTCGAAGACGCATCGACGGCGTGAGCTGCGCGAGTTCCTGATGAGCCGACGGGCCCGGGTCACCCCGGCCGAGGCGGGCCTGCCCGAGGGCGGCGCCCGGCGGCGGACGCCCGGCCTCCGGCGCGAGGAGGTCGCCGTCCTCGCGGGCGTGGGCGCCTCCTGGTACCAGTGGCTGGAGCAGGGCCGCGACATCTCCGTCTCGCCGCAGGTCCTCGACGCGGTCGCCCGGGTACTGCGGCTGAGCAACGCCGAGCACCGGCATCTGTACGTGCTCGCCGGACTCAATCCGCCCGCGCCCGAGGTGGCCCCGGAGAAGCGGGACATGTGCGACGGGCTGCGGCGGCTGATCGACACCTGGATGCCGTGTCCGGCGCACATCATGGACCGGTACTACAACACCGTCATGTACAACGACGCGGCCGCGATCGTGCTCGGCATGCGGCCCGACCAGACGCAGAACTGCGTCGTCGACTTCTTCACCGACCCCATGTACCGCGCCCGCGACGTCAGTTGGGAGCGCAACGCGCGCACGGTCGTCGCCCAGTTCCGCGCCGCCTGCTCGGCCTGCCCCGACGACGAGGGGTTCCAGGCGGTGCTGGCGCAACTGAAGGAGGCGAGCCCGGAGTTCACCCGGCTGTGGGAGGAGCGGGACATCGAGGACGCCGGGCAGATCCGCAAGGAGCTGGAGCATCCGCTGGCCGGCCTGCTGGTGCTGGAGGCCACGGTGATGAAGGTGCCCGCCCGGCCGGATCTGACGATCGTGCTGCACACCCCGCTGGAGGAGGCGAACACCGCTGCCAAGCTGGAGTGGCTGGCCTCGCCGGAGTCGCGGCGCGGGGCGCTGTACCCCGTGGCGGGCTGACCGCCGTACCGCTACGTATCCTCGAGCCATGACCGACAGCAGCGCGCTTGACCCCGAGGACCGCAAGATCGTCACCCTGGCCCGCTCGGCCCGGGCCCGCAACGGTGTGCCCGAGGGGGCGGCCGTACGCGACGAGACGGGCCGTACGTACGTGGCCGGGACGGTCGCCCTGGACTCGCTGAGGCTGAGCGCCCTGCGGACCGCGGTGGCGATGGCGGTGGCGTCCGGGGCGAAGTCGCTGGAGGCCGCGGCGGTGGTGACGGAGGCGGAGTCCGCATCGGCGGAGGACCTGGCGGCCGTACGCGACCTGGGCGGACCGCAGACGCCGGTGCTGATCGCGGGCCCGGACGGTACGGTCCGGACGACGGTGACGGCGGGCTGAGCCCCCGCCGATGGCCGAAGGGCGGAAAGACCCCTCGGCACCACCGCCACCCTCACCCTGAAGTCCGCCGCGGTCGCCGCGCCCATCGCGCTCCCGGCGGACTCGATCACCTCGACGCGCCCCCCGGAGGAGCCTCGGCGGGCCGGGTGTCAGAGCGCGTCCGGCCCGCGCTCGCCCGTCCGGACCCGGACGACGGTCTCCACCGGCAGCGCCCAGACCTTGCCGTCGCCGATCTTCCCGGTCTGCGCGGCCCTCACGATCGCGTCGATCACGGCGTCGGAGTCCGCGTCCTCCACGACGACCTCGATCCGGACCTTCGGCACCAGGTCGACCTGGTACTCGGCGCCCCGGTAGACCTCGGTGTGGCCGCGCTGGCGGCCGTAGCCGCTGGCCTCCGACACGGTCAGCCCCTGGATGCCCAGCTCCTGGAGCGCGTTCTTGACCTCGTCGAGGCGGTACGGCTTGACGATCGCGGTGATGAGCTTCATGCCTGCGGCTTGACCTTCTGCGCGGGGGGAACGGGGGAGGACGAGGTGACCGGGCCGCCGTGGCCGCCCAGGACCCCGTGATCGTAGGCCGTCTCGGCGTGCACCGTAAGGTCCAGCCCGGTGTGCTCCTGCTCCTCGCTCGCCCGGAAGCCCATGGCCCGGTCGATCGCCTTCCCGATGCCGTACGTCGCCAGGAAGGCGTACGCGCCCACGACGGCCACGGCCACCAGCTGCCTGCCCAGCTGCCCGAGCCCGCCGCCGTACAGCAGGCCCTCCGGGCCGCCGGTCATGGACTCCACCGCGAAGACGCCGATCAGCAGGGTGCCGATGACACCGCCGACCAGGTGCACGCCGACGACGTCGAGGGAGTCGTCGTAGTTCAGCTTGAACTTCCAGCTCACCGCGTAGGAGCAGACGACGCCGGCGGCCAGGCCCACCACCAGCGCGCCGAGCAGGGACACCGAACCGCACGACGGGGTGATCGCCACCAGACCGGCCACGGCACCGGAGGCCGCGCCCAGCGTGGTCGCGTGGCCGTCCCGCTTCTGCTCCACGAAGAGCCAGCCGAGCAGACCGGTGCAGCCGGCGGCCAGGGTGTTGAGGAAGACGGCGGCCGCGAGGCCGTTCGCGCCGAGCGCCGAGCCCGCGTTGAACCCGAACCAGCCGAACCAGAGCAGACCGGCGCCGAGCACCACCATGGGCAGGTTGTGCGGGCGCATCGCGTCCTTCTTGAAGCCCAGCCGCGGGCCGAGGACCAGGCACAGGGCGAGACCCGAGGCGCCGGAGGTGATCTCGACGGGCAGGCCGCCCGCGAAGTCCAGCGCGCCCAGCCTCTCGAGGATCCAGCCGCCGGGGCCCCAGGTCCAATGGGCGACGGGAACGTATACGAGCAGCGTCCACACCGGGACGAAGACCAGCCACGCGCCGAACTTGGCGCGGTCCGCGACGGCGCCGCTGATCAGCGCGGCGGTGATGACCGCGAAGGTGAGCTGGAAGGTGGCGAAGAGCACGGTGGGGACGGTCCCGTGGACGCTGTCCGGGCCGATCCCGGACATGCCGAGGTGGTCGAGTCCGCCGATCAGGCCGCCCGCCGCGTCCTCGCCGAAGGCGAGCGAGTAGCCGGCCGCCAGCCACACGACGGTGACCAGGGCGATCGACACGAAGCTCATCATCAGCATGTTGAGCACGCTCTTCGTGCGGACCATGCCGCCGTAGAACAGGGCCAGGCCCGGGGTCATCAGAAGCACCAGGGCGGTCGCGGCGAGCAGCCAGGCGGTGTCGCCGGTGTCGAGTGCCGCCTGCTCGGCGGCCAGGGTCACGGTCGTCACGGGGTCTCCAACGCGGTGAGGGCTGCGTCAGAGAGTCACCGGTCGGCGTTTCCGGTCGCGTACGGGTGTGTTTCCGTGACGTTTCGTTGCCACCGGGTTTCCGGAAACTCACGGTACGGCGGCGCTCCGGCGATCAGGGAGAATGGGCGGCATGAGCGTTCGTACCCAGTCATCCGAGCCGTCGGGGCCCAGCGGGGCCGTCCACCGCGCGGGCTTCGCCTGTTTCGTGGGCCGCCCCAACGCGGGCAAGTCCACCCTGACGAACGCTTTGGTCGGGCAGAAGGTGGCGATCACCGCCAACCAGCCGCAGACCACCCGGCACACCGTGCGGGGCATCGTGCACCGTCCGGACGCCCAGCTGATCCTGGTGGACACCCCCGGCCTGCACAAGCCGCGCACGCTGCTGGGCGAGCGGCTGAACGACGTGGTCCGCACGACCTGGGCGGAGGTCGACGTGATCGGCTTCTGTCTCCCGGCGAACGAGAAGATCGGTCCCGGTGACCGCTTCATCGCCAAGGAGCTGGCGGGGATCAAGAAGTCCCCGAAGGTCGCCATCGTCACCAAGACGGACCTGGTCGACTCCAAGGCCCTCGCCGAGCAGCTGATCGCGATCGACCAGCTGGGCAAGGAGCTGGGCATCGAGTGGGCGCAGATCGTCCCGGTGTCGGCGACCGCGAACAAGCAGGTCGACCTGCTGGCGGACCTGCTGATCCCGATGCTGCCCGAGGGCCCCGCCCTCTACCCCGAGGGCGACCTCACCGACGAGCCCGAGCAGGTCATGATCGCGGAGCTGATCCGCGAGGCCGCGCTGGAGGGCGTCCGCGACGAGCTGCCGCACTCCATCGCCGTGGTCGTCGAGGAGATGCTGCCGCGCCAGGACCGCCCCGCGGACCGGCCCCTGCTGGACATCCACGCCAACGTCTACATCGAACGCCCCAGCCAGAAGGGCATCATCATCGGCCCCAAGGGCAAGCGCCTGAAGGAGGTCGGCATCAAGTCCCGCAAGCAGATCGAGGCCCTGCTCGGCACGCCGGTCTTCCTCGACCTCCACGTCAAGGTGGCCAAGGACTGGCAGCGGGACCCGAAGCAGCTGCGGAAGCTGGGCTTCTGAGTTCAGCCCGGTGACGGCACCACGGTCTCCGTGAGCGTCGCCAGCCGGGACGCCAGGATCCTCGCCCAGGCGCGGTAGCCGTCGGGGAAGGGGGGAAACGGTCGGGGGTGAACCAGGGGCCCGGGTGGGCGGGCGGGGCGCCCGAGGGAAGGTGGAAGACGGCGGCTCCCCTCATGGCCGCCGTCTTCGGCTGGTGGTCCAGGAGCCGGACGTAGAGGGCGAGCGGGAGCCGCGTGTGACGCGGGGACCGCAGCGCCGTCAGGACCGGCAGGCCCGCGAACACCACGGGGACGTCCTCGCCGAGGCGTAGCCGGATGTCCCGCACCAGCGCCTCCGCGTCCCGGCGGACGGCGCGCGCCTGCGCATCCGCACGGCGCCGTTCGTGCCGGCGACGATCAGGACCAGGTCGGGGCGCCAGCGGGTCATCGGGTCGGTGAGGCCGCCCAGCAGGGCCCGGCGGGCCGTCGCCGGCGTCGCCCCCGCCTTCGCCGTCACCCGCCAGTCCACCGCGCGGCCGGTGAGCTGGGACAGGGCCAGGGCCAGATGCCCGGCCATCGCCTCCCCGTGGCGCGTGGCCCCCACGCCGGCCGCCACTTCCATAACGCACCGTCCGCCGCCGCCTGCTCGACGAAGCCGCCCGCGTCCTCGCCGAGGAAGGCCCCGCCGCGCTCAGCGCCCGCCGCCTCTGCATGGCTGTCGGCGCCTCCACCATGGCCGTCTACACCCACTTCGGCTCGATGGCGGGCCTGGTGCGCGAGGTGATCCGGGAAGGGTTCGACCGGTTCCAGGCCCGCGCCGAGGCCGTCGGGACGGGTGGCGACCCCGTCCACGAGCTGGCCCGGCTCTGCCGCGTCTACCAGGACTTCGCACGGAGCGAACCCGATGTCTACGCCGTGATGTTCGGCGGCTCCGCCATCGCCGGGTTCGAACTGACCGAGGAGGACCGCAGATGGGCGTACGGCTGCTGCGCCACCCGCGCGACGCCATCCGGCGGTGCGTCGCCGCCGGGCGGTTCCGGCCCGACGCCGACGCCGATCTCGTCGTACGGCAGCTGTTCGCCTCGATGCACGGGCTGGCACAGCTCGCCCACGCCGGACACGTCATCGGCGTGTACGGGCCCGCCGACGTCCTCACGGGCACGCTGCGGGACTTCGCCGTCGCCGCCGGGGACGAGCCGGGGCGGGCCGGGGAGTCCGTGCGGTCGGGCCTCGCGGACGGCTGATCAGCGCTGCGCCCGCAGCACCTCCCGGAACCAGCGGTACGACGCCTTCGGTGTGCGGGCCAGCGTCTCGTAGTCCACGTGGACGAGGCCGAACCGGCGCGCGTACCCCTCCGCCCACTCGAAGTTGTCCAGCAGCGACCAGACGAAGTAGCCCCGCACGTCCACACCCGCCGCCACCGCCCGGTGCAGGGCGCGGATGTGGCCGTCCAGGTAGGCGATGCGCTCCTGGTCGTCGATCCCCTCGTACGAGCAGCCGTTCTCGGTGACGACCACCGGCGGGAGCCGGTCGCCGTAGCGGTCCCGGAAGCCGGTCAGCAGCTCGGTCAGCCCGTCGGGGACCACCGGCCAGCCGAAGTCCGTCGTCGGGAATCCCTCGATCTCCCGGACCGAGAAAGGCAGTTCGGCGGGCATCCGCACACCGCCGAAGTCGGTCTCCGCGCCCTGCGGGGCGCCCACCCTGGTCGGCGCGTAGTAGTTGACGCCGTACCAGTCGACCGGCTCGGAGATCACCTTCAGGTCGGCCTCGACGTCCCCCGGCATCAGCTCCCCGAGCCCCGCCGGATACGTGCCGAGCAGCAGCGGGTCGGCGAACAGCCGGTTCAGCAGGACGTCGTAGAAGTCCGCCGCCGCCACGTCCGCGCTCTCCTCGGACGCGGCCCAGGTCGGCCCGTGCGAGTTGGCGATCCCGATGCCGCCGGCGCCGGCCGCGCGCAGCGCGCGGACCGCCAGGCCGTGCGCCAGCAGCTGGTGGTGGGCGACGGGCAGCGCGTCGAAGAGGAGCCGCTTGCCGGGGGCGTGCACGCCGAGGGCGTGGCCCAGCAGGGTGTGCTCGGCGGGCTCGTTGAGGGTGATCCACCGGGTGACCCGGTCACCGACCCGGTCGGCGACGGCCGAGACGTACTCGGCGAAGCGGGCGGCCGTGTCCCGGTCCAGCCAGTCCAGGCCGAGCGGCAGGTCCCAGTGGAACAGGGTGGGGACGGGCTGGACGCCCGCCGCGCACAGGTCGTCGACGAGACGGTCGTAGAAGCCGAGGCCGCCCCGCGAGCGCACCCTCGGCCAGGAGACCGAGAAGCGGTAGGCGTCCACGCCCAGGCCGGCGAGGAGGGCGACGTCCTCGCGGTGGCGGTGGTAGTGGTCGCAGGCCACCGCCGCCGTCGAGCCGTCCTTCACCCGCCCCGGCTCCGCCGTGAAGGCGTCCCACACGGACGGCTCACGCTCGTCGGCCGCGCCCTCGATCTGGTGGGCCGAGGTCGACACGCCCCACAGGAATCCGGCGGGGAACTGCGGTATCGGGTTCGTCATCGCCATGGGCGGATCCTCCGTACCGTCGGTAACGGAAGTCAACGCCCCCGCACGGGGCCGGAGTTACGCCCCTTCCTTGAGCACCCGCGTGATCAGCGCCCGCTGGTCGTCCGTCAGCCGCGGATCGCTCGCGTACACCGTCGTCCCGTCCACGGTGATCTGGTAGCTGAAGCCGTCCGGCACCCCGACCGGGGGCGTGCCCCGGCCGGCGGACATCGCCCGCTCGGCCAGGGCCTGCCACTCGGGGGCGTCGGCGCGGCCCGAGGTGTCGATCTCGGCGTACCGCTCGATGCCCGCGAACCCGCCCGTGCGCCTCACCTGAATACGCATGGGTCCCTGTCTAGTACGGAACTACAGCGTGCGCACCCCGACCTGCTCCCAGGCCTTGCGCACCGCCTCCTGCTCGTCGCCGCCGTCGCCGTAACGCTCCCGCGCGGCCTTGACGGTCAGCTTGGCGAAGTCGGTGAAGAAGGCCCGCTCGCTCAGCTCGCCACCGGTCAGCACGTCGTACCAGATCTGCCCCGCCCGCTCCCAGGCGTGGCCGCCGAGCGCGGTGGCCGCCAGGTAGAAGGCGTGGTTGGGGATGCCGGAGTTGATGTGCACACCGCCGTTGTCGCGGCCGGTGCGGACGTACTCGTCCATCGTCGCGGGCTGCGGGTCCTTGCCGAGGACGTCGTCGTCGTAGGCGCTGCCCGGCTCCTTCATGGAGCGCAGGGCCCGGCCGGTGACACCCGGGGCGAGCAGGCCGGCGCCGATCAGCCAGTCGGCCTCGGAGGCGGTCTGGCCGAGCGTGTACTGCTTGATGAGCGAGCCGAAGACGTCGGACATCGACTCGTTGAGGGCCCCCGGCTGGCCGTAGTAGGTGAGGTTCGCCGTGTACTGGGTGACGCCGTGGGTCAGTTCGTGGCCGATGACGTCGATGGGCAGGGTGAAGTCCAGGAAGACCTCGCCGTCGCCGTCGCCGAACACCATCTGCTCGCCGTTCCAGAAGGCGTTGCCGTAGTTCTCGTCGTAGTGGACGGTGGCGTCCAGCGGCAGGCCGTCGCCGTCGATGGAGTGCCGGCCGTAGACCTTCAGGAACAGGTCGAAGGTGGCGCCGAGACCCGAGTAGGCGCGGTTGACGGTGGCGTCCCGGCCGGGGTCCTCGCCCTCGCCGCGCACCTTGGTGCCGGGGAGCGCGGTCTTGTGCTCGGCGTCGTAGATCGTGCGCAGCGGCTGCTCCGAGGGCGCCTTCGCCGCGGGTGCGGCCGCGAGGCGGAACTCGGTGGTCACCCGGCGCCGGCCGCGCAGCTCGCTGTCGCGCACCAGGGTGCGGCGGGCGGGTTCGGCGAGCGCGGGGTCGTCGGCCTGGGCCAGCTTGTCGAGGAGGTGGGGCGGGACGACTGTGCAGAAGACGGCGGTCATGCACCGCACGATCGCACCGAGTGAGCTGTTTGTCACCGTCCGCAACCATGATTGGTGAAATACGGACGTGTCGGCCACCTGAGGCCCGCGCCGAGTGGTATGGCACACGTTTTGTCTGCTTTGCCCCCCGGGTCCCGCATACTGATACGGAGCCCCGTATCCGGGAGCGGCTCGGCTAGCATGCTGCGCATCATGCGTTTCGGGCTGCTTCTTCTTAGCTGCCGCGGCGAGGGCCTGTAGTCCAGGTCGACTCCCTCCCCGCGGAGCTTGGCGTTGCCGTCGGCCGTCCTTCCGGACACCCCTAGGAGCCCCCGCATCATGGCCAACCGCCAGCAGCCCAGTTCCCTGCCGATCCACAAGTACGGCCGCTACGAGCAGGTCGACATCCCGGACCGCACCTGGCCGGACCAGCGGATCACCAAGGCCCCCCGATGGCTGTCGACCGACCTGCGGGACGGCAACCAGGCCCTGATCGACCCGATGTCCCCGGTACGCAAGCGGGCCATGTTCGATCTGCTGGTCAAGATGGGCTACAAGGAGATCGAGATCGGCTTCCCGGCCTCCGGCCAGACCGACTTCGACTTCGTCCGGTCGATCATCGAGGAGCCCGGCGCCATCCCCGAGGACGTGACGATCTCCGTCCTCACCCAGGCCCGCGAGGACCTGATCGAGCGGACCGTGGAGTCCCTGAAGGGCGCCCACCGCGCGACCGTCCACCTGTACAACGCCACCGCCCCGGTCTTCCGCCGGGTCGTCTTCCGCGGCTCCAGGGACGACATCAAGCAGATCGCCGTGGACGGCACCCGCCTGGTGATGGAGTACGCCGACAAGCTGCTGGGCCCGGAGACCGACTTCGGCTTCCAGTACAGCCCGGAGATCTTCACCGACACCGAGCTGGACTTCGCGCTGGAGGTCTGCGAGGGCGTCATGGACGTCTGGCAGCCCGGCCCGGACCGCGAGATCATCCTCAACCTGCCGGCGACCGTCGAGCGCTCCACCCCGTCCACCCACGCGGACCGCTTCGAGTGGATGCACCGCAACCTGTCCCGCCGCGAGTTCGTCTGCCTGTCGGTCCACCCGCACAACGACCGCGGTACGGCCGTCGCCGCCGCCGAGCTGGCGCTGATGGCCGGCGCCGACCGCATCGAGGGCTGCCTGTTCGGGCAGGGCGAGCGCACCGGCAACGTCGACCTGGTCACCCTGGGCATGAACCTGTTCTCCCAGGGCGTCGACCCGCAGATCGACTTCTCCCAGATCGACGAGATCCGCCGCACCTGGGAGTACTGCAACCAGATGGAGGTCCACCCGCGCCACCCGTACGTGGGCGACCTGGTCTACACGTCCTTCTCCGGCTCCCACCAGGACGCCATCAAGAAGGGCTTCGACGCCATGGAGGCCGATGCGGCGGCCAAGGGCGTCACCGTCGACGACATCGAGTGGGCGGTGCCGTACCTGCCGATCGACCCGAAGGACGTCGGCCGCTCCTACGAGGCGGTCATCCGGGTGAACTCGCAGTCCGGCAAGGGCGGCGTGGCGTACGTGCTGAAGAACGAGCACAAGCTGGAGCTGCCGCGCCGGATGCAGATCGAGTTCTCCAAGATCATCCAGGCGAAGACGGACGCCGAGGGCGGCGAGGTCACCCCGAAGGCCATCTGGGCGATCTTCGAGGACGAGTACCTGCCGAACCCCGAGAACCCGTGGGGTCGTATTCAGGTCAAGAACGGGCAGTCCACCACCGACCGCGACGGCGTCGACACGCTCACCGTGGAGGCCACCGTCGACGGCGCGGACACCGTGCTGACCGGCTCCGGCAACGGTCCGATCTCGGCCTTCTTCGACGCGCTGCAGTCCGTCGGGATCGACGTACGCCTGCTGGACTACCAGGAGCACACGATGAGCGAGGGCGCCTCCGCGCAGGCCGCCTCCTACATCGAATGCGCGATCGACGGCAAGGTGCTGTGGGGCATCGGCATCGACGCCAACACCACCCGCGCCTCCCTGAAGGCGGTCGTCTCGGCCGTCAACCGGGCCGCCCGCTGAACCGCCCCCACCGGGGGTTTGAGGGTCCCGTCCGCCGTCTCCCGGCGGGCGGGACCCCGTCGTTTACCGGCCATCCGCCCGCCCAGGTCACGGAAAGGTCTCGTCCGAGGTGCTGACTAGGCCTCATCCATGTGGCTAACATCACGCCAGCGCGGCGATGTTGCCGCGGGGTTACGGAGGTGCTGCGACGTGCTGCCAGGACGGGGACGAGACGGCCGTGTCACCGGGCTTTCGCGCATTCTGGGCACCCGTACCGCGTGGACGGCCGTCGGCGACGGCGCGTTCTTCTGCCCGGGCTGCGGAGGCGACCGCAACTATCAGCGGCTCACCGGGCGCCGCCGCATGACCGTCCTCGGCATGCCCGTACTGCCGCGCGGCGCGAGCGGACCCGTCGTCGAGTGCGCGGCCTGCCGCCACCACTACGGCACCGACGTCCTCGACCACCCCACCACCACCCGCTTCTCCGCGATGCTCCGCGACGCCGTGCACACCATCGCCCTCGCGGTGCTCGCCGCGGGCGGCGCCGGCTCCCGCGCGGCCCTGGAGGCCGCCGCCTCGGCGGTGCGCGCGGCCGGCTTCGACGACTGCACCGAGGAACAGCTGGCCGCCCTCGTCGAGGCGCTGGAGGCGGACACCGGCCGCATCACCGGCGCGCCCTGCGGCCCCGGGCTCGCCATAGAGCTGCACGAGGCGCTGGACCCCCTTGCCCCGCACCTCGCCGCCACCGGCCGCGAGTCGATCCTGCTCCAGGGCGCCCGCATCGCCCTCGCCGACGGCCCGTACACACCCGCCGAACGCGACGTCCTCGCCACCGTGGGCGCCGCCCTCACCATCTGCGCGGACGAGGTGACACGACTGCTGGTGGCGGCGCGCACGCCGTCGTGAACGCTCCCGCGTTTACTCCCCAGGGAGTAGTGGGCCCCTGCGGTCACCCCTCGTCGTACGCCCGAACTCGCCCTCACGCGCGACGAATCCCCGCGCCCCCGCCGGGAGTCTGGAACCGCATCCAGACAACGCTTCCGGAGGGAGGGCCCGTTCCATGGGGGCCGGACAGACGACAGGCAGGCGACGAGCCGTGCCGTGGGTGATGCTCGCGCTGTGGATCGGAGTGCTGGCGTTCGCCTCGCCGTTCGCCGCGAAACTCGCCGACGTACAGCGCGACCGGGTCACCGACTACCTCCCGGCGAACGCCGACTCCACCCAGGTCGCCGAGATACAGGACCGGCTGCCCGGCGGCGAGACCACCGAACTGGTGCTCGTCTACCACCGCGACGGCGGGCTGACCGCCGCCGACCGGACGGTCGCCGGGCGGCAGGTCGACGAGATCGCCGGAGCCCACGAGCTGGCCGCGCCCCCCGAGGGCGTCCCCTCGAAGGACGGCACCACGCTGATGTACCCGGTCGCCAGCAACGCGCCCGGCGGCGACGAGGACAAACGGGACGCCTTCGTGGAGGACGTCCGCGAGGTCGCCCGCGGTGCCGACGGGCTGAGCGTCGAGGTCGGCGGTCCGGGCGCGCTGACGACGGACGCCGCCAAGGTGTACGACTCGCTGGGCGGGCCCTTGCTGTACACGACCGTCGCCGTGGTCGCCGTCCTGCTGATCCTGATCTACCGCAGCCCCGTGCTGTGGCTGGTGCCCCTCGTCGTCGCGGGCATCGCCGACTACCTCTCCATGGGCGTCGCCTACGGCCTCAACCAGGCCTTCGGCACCCAGGTCTCCGGGCAGAGCTCGGGCATCATGACGATCCTCGTCTTCGGCGCCGGCACCGACTACGCGCTGCTGCTGGTCTCCCGGTACCGGGAGGAACTGCGGCGCTTCGAGCGGCCGTACGACGCCATGCGGGCCGCGCTGCGCGGCTGCGGGCCCGCCGTGCTCGCCTCCTCCGGCACCGTCGCCGCCGGACTGCTGTGCCTGCTCGCCGCCGACCTCAACTCCAACCGCGGCATGGGCCCGCTCGGCACCGTCGGGGTGCTGTGCGCGCTGGCCGCCATGCTGACCCTGCTGCCCGCCCTGCTGGTCCTGCTGGGCCGCCGGGTGTTCTGGCCGCTCATCCCCGCCTACGGCAGCACCCCCAAGGCCGGCCGGTCGCTGTTCGCCGCGATGGGCACCTCCGCCGGGCGGCGCCCGCTCGCCGTCCTCGCCGGCGGGGCCGTCCTGCTCGGCGCGCTCGCCCTCGGCGCGTTCAACCTGCCCGGCAGCCTGAAGCAGGAGGACTCCTTCGTCGACAAGCCGGAGTCCGTGGCCGCCATGCAGACCCTCGCCGACGCCTATCCGGAACGGTCCAGCCAGCCCATCACCGTCCTCACCCCGGCCGACCGCGCCGACGCCACCCTCGCCGAGATCCGCGACACCCCCGGCGTCACCGACGCGGCGGCCGGACGCACCGGGGACGGCTGGACCGAGGTGTCCGTCATCGCCGCCGACCCGCCCCAGTCGGCGGGGGAGACCAAGACCATCGAGGACCTGCGCGACCGGCTCGACGGCTCCTACGTCGGCGGCGCCAGCGCCCAGCAGATCGACCTGGAGGAGACCAACGCCCGCGACGCCCTCGTCGTCGTGCCGATCGTCCTCGTCTCCGTGCTGCTGATCCTGGTCGTCCTGCTCAGGTCGCTCGTCGCGCCGCTGATGCTGGTGGCGGCCGTGGTCGCCGTCTGGGGCGCCACCCTCGGTATCGGCGGGCTGGTGTTCGAGCCGCTGTTCGGCTTCGAGGGCACCGACCCCGGGCTGGGCCTGCTGTCCTTCGTCTTCCTGGTGGCCCTCGGTGTCGACTACGGCATCTTCCTGATGCACCGCATGCGCGAGGAGTCCACGAGCGGCGCCGACCCGGTCACCGCGGCGCTCACCGCGCTGCGCACCACCGGCGGGGTGATCGCCTCCGCCGGGCTCGTCCTCGCCGCGACCTTCGGGGTGCTGCTGAACATGGGGCTGGTGGCCCTCGTCGAACTCGGCTTCGTCATCTCGGTCGGCGTGCTGCTGGACACCTTCCTCGTCCGCACCTACCTGGTGACCAGCGCGAGCGTCGCCCTCGGCCGCCGGGTGTGGTGGCCGGGCCGGCTGTCGAAGGCGCCGGAATCCGTCCCCGAGGTCCGGCAGCCGGAACGCGTCTGACCCGGTGGACCCGGTGGAGACCCCGTGGGCGCCCCTCCCTCCCGGAGGGGCGCCTTCCTCCCGGAGGATGAGCCCCGTGCCCGAAGCCCACAAGCCCCGCGTCGGCGAGCGGATCATGGCGGCGATCAACCGTGACCCGCTCACCGCCCCGCACGCCCTCCGCAACGACGCGCTGCTCGCCCTCGCCGCCACCGCCCACGCCGTCGTCGTCGCCCTGCTCACCGACGAGGGGCGACGACCCGACGCGCTCGGCTGGACCCTGCTGCTGGCCGCCCAACTGCCCTTGGTGTGGCGCCGTCGCCGCCCGCTGTGGGTGCTGGCCGCCGTGGTCGCGCTGGTCGCGCCGTACCACGCCCTCGACTTCAACCACGCCGCCCCCACCGCCGCCGCGTACGTCGCGCTCTACACCGTCGCCGTCACCAGCCGTCCCCTGCGCACCCTGCTGACCGGCGGCTCGGTGCTCGCCGTCTCGCTCAGCGTCATGGCCACCGTCAACAGCCACCAGGCACTGGAGCTGCTGCGGATCTCCGGCTGGGTGATCGCCGTGCTCTTCGTCGGCATCGACGTCCGCTTCTACCGCCAGTACGTCGCCGCCATCGTCGAGCGCGCCGAACGGGCCGAACGCACCCGCGAGGAGGAGGCGCGCCGCCGGGTCGCCGAGGAACGCCTGCGCATCGCCCGCGACCTGCACGACCTGCTCGCGCACAGCATCACCCTGATCGGCGTGCAGACCTCCGTCGCCGCGCACGTGCTGAACGCCGACCCCGACCGCCTCGACCGGGCCGCCGTCGCGGGCGCCCTCGACGACATCGCCGAGACCTGCCGCACCGCGCGCGGCGAACTGCGCACCACCCTGGAGGTGCTGCGCGAGCACGACGGGCCGGAGATACGCGGGCCGCTGCCCGGCCTGCACGGGCTGACCGACCTCGCGGAGACCGCCCGCGCCGCCGGCGCCAAGGCGGAACTGGAGGTGCGGGCCGAGGAGGTGCCGCCCGCCGTCGGGGCCGCCGCCTACCGGATCGTGCAGGAAGCGCTGACCAACGCCGTACGGCACGCCGGGCCCGCCCCGGCCGTCCGGGTCGAACTGGTCGAACGGGACGGCAGCCTGCACCTGTCGGTCACCGACGACGGCACCGGCCCGCCCTCCGGCACCACCCCCGGCTTCGGACTCGTCGGCATGCGTGAGCGGGCCCGCAGCGTGGGTGGCACACTCGACGCCGGCCCCCGGTCCGACGGGGGCTTCGCGGTGCGCGCCGTACTGCCGTTCCGAACCGTCAGAACCGAGGGGAACCGATGATCCGCGTCCTGCTCGCCGACGACCAGACCCTCGTACGGGCCGCGTTCGCGATGCTCGTCGAGTCCGCCCGGGACATGGAGGTCGTCGGCCAGGCCGGCACCGGCCGGGAGGCGGTCGAACTGGCCCGAGCCGAACGCGCCGACCTCGTGGTGATGGACATCCGCATGCCCGACCTCGACGGCATCGAGGCGACCCGGCTGATCGCCGCCGACGAGGACCTGGCGGGTGTGAAGGTGCTCGTGCTGACCACCTACGACACCGACGAGCACATCGTCGAGGCGCTGCGCGCCGGGGCGTCCGGCTTCCTGGTGAAGGACACCAGACCCGCCGACCTCCTGGACGCCATCCGCACGGTCGCGGCGGGCGAGGCACTCCTGTCGCCCGGCCCGACCTCCCGGCTGATCGCCCGCTTCCTGCGCAGCCCCTCCGCCGCCCCCGCCACGGGCGGCCCCGAATGCCTCTCGGAGCGGGAACGCGAGGTGCTCACGCTCGTCGCGCGCGGCCTGAACAACACCGGGATAGCCGAAACCCTCGGCCTGAGTCCGCTCACCGCGAAGACGCACGTCAGCCGCATCATGGGGAAGCTGGGGGCGCGGGACCGGGCCCAGCTGGTCATCGTGGCGTACGAGTCGGGGCTGGTGACGCCGGGGAGTATGTGACGGACAGTCACGTCCGTCAGTCTCCTGGAGAGCGATGCCCCTCCCGAGCCGCACCCTGCTCACCGCCGCCGTCCTGCTCGCCGCCTCCGCCCTGACCGCCCCCCGCTCCGACGGCCTCCGCACAGGCCGCCGCCGAAGCCGCCCCCGGCTGCGCCTCCTCCGTGCCCTACGTCTCCGGGCAGGGCTACGCCGCCTACCGCGTCCCCGCCGTCGTCACCACCCGGCACGGCTCCGTCCTCGCCTTCGCGGAGGGCCGGCGCACCGGCGCCGGGGACAGCGGGGACATCGACGTCGTCCTGCGCCGCTCCACCGACGGCGGCTGCACCTGGGGCCCGCTGACCGTGGTGGCCGCCGGGCGCGGCGACACCCGGGGCAACCCGGCGCCGGTGGCGGACCCGCGCCGTCGTCCTCGTCACCTGCTTCAACGGCGGAGAAGCGACCGAGGCGCGGATCATGCGGGGAGAGGTCCCGCCGGAGCGGGGGCGGCGGATGCTCGTGCAGCGCGGCCTGGACGACGGACGCCGCTTCTCACCGCCGTACGAGATCACGGCGGCGGTGAAGCCGGCGCACTGGCGCTGGTACGGCACCGGGCCCGGCCAGGTCCCCGCCCTCACCCACGGACCCCTTCGGGGCCGCCTGGTGGTCCCGGCCAACGACTCGGCCGCGCCGCCCGCCGGGACCCGGACACCGGCGCGGAACCCCGGTACTACGGCGGCCACGCCCTGCTCAGCGACGACGGCGGGCGCACCTGGCGGCTCGGCTTCACCGACGACTCCTACGGCCACGCCGACGCCAACGAGAGCACCGCCGCCCAGCTCCCCGACGGCCGCGTCCACCTCAACGCCCGCGACCAGCACGGCACCCTGCCCGGCAACCGCCTCGACACCCACTCCTCCGACGGCGGCGAAACCCTCGACCGCCCCTACACCCCCCAACCCGCCCTGGACGGCGTCCCCGTCGTCCAGTCGAGCGTCCTGCAGCCGCCCGGCTCCCCGCTCCTCGCCCCCTCCGACCCCACCGCCCGCCGCGCCCTCGCCCTGTGGCGCAGCACCGATGGCGGCACCACCTTCACCAAGTCCCTGACCCTCACCCCGAACCGGTCCGCCTACTCCGACCTCGCCCGACTCGACCGCGCGACGGTCGGGGTGCTGTTCGAGACGGGAGTGGACGGGCCCTACGAGACCCTCGGGTTCCGGCGGGTGCCGGTGGACCGGCTCTGGAGCAGCCCGGCCGCCGCGAGGAACTTCCCCACCCGCTCGACCTCCGCCGCGGACAGCGGCACCTGCGGCTCCGCCGTCGCCGGGCAGGCGATGACGCCGCGCAGGTGGAGGGCGGCCTTGAAGGCGCCGATGGCCGAGGAGGACGGACCCATGCGGGCGGGGTCGCCGACGTGGACCATGCCGAACAGGGCGCACAGGCGTTCCTGTTCGGTGCGGGCGCGCGGGTGGTCGCCGGTGCGGCAGAGGCGGTCGAGGCGGACATAGCCGTGCGGGTCGACGTTGGCGAGACCGGGGACCGCGCCGTCCGCGCCCAGGGCGAAGGCGGCGTCGACGAACAGTTCCGAGCCGGTCAGGACACTGAACCCGGTGATGTCGGGGCGGGTCCGGGCGCCGGTGACGACCTCGCGGAAGGAGCCGAGGTCGCCGCTGGAGTCCTTCAGCCCGGCGAGCACTCCCTCGGCGGCCAGGTCCAGGACCAGGCCGGCGGGAAGCCTGCTGTGGACGGCGGACGGGATGTCGTAGGCGAGGACCGGGACAGGGGAGGCGCCGGCGACCAGACGGAAGTGGCGGGCGATCTCCGCCGGGTGGGTCCGGGCGTAGAACGGGGCGGTGACCACGACCGCGTCCGCGCCCGCCGCGGCCACCGCCGCCACCCGCTCCAGCACCCGGGGCGTGGTCATGTCGATCGCACCGGCCAGCACCGGCAGCCGCCCGCCCGCATGCCGTACGGTCTCCGCCACCACCAGTTCGCGCTGCCGGTCCGTCAGGAACGCCGCCTCCGACGTGGACCCCAGCACGAACAGTCCGTGCACCCCGGCCGCCGTCAGATGGTCGAGCAGCCGGTGCAGCGAGGCCACGTCCACCTCGCGGTCCGGGGTCAGCGGGGTGCACACGGGCGGGACCACACCGGTGAGCGGGGCGGGGATCGTCATGGCAGCTCCCTCGGCTGGCGGGACCGGCGCACCAGGTCGCCGCTCGGCTCGGTCTCCTCCACCGGATGGTGACAGCGGAAGCGGTGGCCGGGCAGTGACCCGGCCGTGAAACCGGGCATCCGGGTGGCGCCCGCCCCGTCGCGACGCGCGGATGACGCCGGGCTAGCCGAGGGTTTCGGTCAGCACCTTCGCCGTGTCCGCGATCAGGGCGTTCACCCGGACGGCGTCCGGGTCGGACTTCCTCGACAGGACGGCCAGGACGACCGGTGTGCCGTCCGGGGTCCAGGCGACGCCCACGTTGTTGTTGGTGCCGTACGAGCCGCCGCCGGTCTTGTCGGCGACCGTCCAGGTGGACGGGACGCCGGCGCGCAGCCGGTCGTCGCTGGTGGTGTTGTTCAGCAGCCAGTGGGTGAGCAGGGCGCGGTCGTGGCGGGGGAGCGCGTCGCCGAGGACGAGACGGGCGTAGGTGCGGCCGATCGCACGCGGGCTCGTGGTGTCCGTGACCCGCCACGGCTCCGCCGAGTTCAGCTCCGTCTCCCAGCGGTCCAGGCGGGTGACCCGGTCGCCGAGCGAACGGGCGAACCGGGTGATCGCGGTGGGGCCGCCCAGCTCACGCAGGAGCAGGTTGCCGGCCGCGTTGTCGCTGTACCGGATGGTGACGTCGCACAGCTCGGCGATCGTCATGCCCTCCGCCAGGTGCTTGCGCGTCTCGTCGGAGCCCTCCACCAGGTCGGCCTCCGTGTAGTGGATCCGACGGGCGAGGACCTCGCCGTCGTGGTCCAGGTCGCGCAGGACGGCCGCGGCCGCGAGGGTCTTGAAGACGGAGCAGATGGGGAACAGGTCGTCGGCGTGGTGGTGGACGGTCTTCCCGGTGTCCAGGTTGTGGGCGTACACGCCCAGCTTGGCGTCGTACCGCCGCTCCAGGTCGCGCAGGCGTGCGGTGACACCGGCCGGCCGGTCCGTGGCGTGCGCCGGGGCCGGGGTGAGCAGCGCGGCGGCACCGGCCGCGCCGGCGGCGAGAAGGGTGCGTCGGGTGGTCGTCGCCGGGGACGACGGCTTGCGGCTTAAGATGGCGGGCTCCTTCGCTCGGGGACGGGGACGGGGACGGGGACTGGGACGGGGACGGGGACGGGACGTCCTTCCATGATCGACGCAGCCGCCCGGCCCGGCGGTTGCGGCGGCTCTGCCGGTTACTCGCAGTACACGTCCTTCTCCGGCCGCTCGCCCGTCGCCAGGAAGCGGGAGACGGCGGCGTCGCCGCAGGCGTTGCCGTACGCCAGGTAGGCGTCGTGGCCGGTGGCGTCGACGGTGACCATGCGGGCACGGTCGCCGAGGGCCGCGCGCAGCTTCAGGGCGCCGCTCAACGGCGTGGCCACGTCCCGCTCGTTCTGTATCAGCAGGATGTTGGACGGCCCCCGGTCGGTGATCCGCACGGCCGGCTCCTTGGGCGCGAAGGGCCAGGCGGCGCACAGCATGGCGTTGCGAGGCATGCCGGCGGTCAGCGGATACCGGGCGCGGCTCTCGTCGACGGCCTTCTGGTAGACGGCCGGATCCTCGGGCCACGCCACGTCGTTGCACAGCGTCCCCGCGCCGACGGCGGCGACGTTCTGCAGCACCTTCTCCGGCGGTGCCGGCGGCGCGGGCGGCACGGTCCCCTTCTCGGCGGCCAGCATCAGCCGGGCGAGCTCGGGGAAGCGGGCCGGGGAGTAGAGGCTGTCCAGCATGGTCTGCCGGAGCACGTTGCCGTTCAGTTCCTCCGGGTTGGCGCCCGGCCAGGGGATCGGCTCGGAGTCCAGGCGCGCGGCGAGCCGCAGGAACAGCGGCCGTACCTCGGCGGCCGTCTCGGCGACGCGGTGCGGGTTGCCGGGTGCCGACGCCCACTTCGCGAACTCGGGGAACACGTCCTCGACGCCCTGCTCGTGCCCGGCGAGCCAGGCGCGGGCGACCCGCGAGGGGTCCGGGTCGTCGTTGCTGTCCAGCACGATCCGGTCGGTGCGGTGGGGGAACAGCCGGCTGTAGACGGCGCCGACGTACGTGCCGTACGACACCCCCCACGCGGACACCTTCCGCTCGCCCAGGGCGGCTCGCACGCGGTCCAGGTCGCGGGCCTCGTTCGCCGTGCTGAGGTGTTCGATCAGTTCGCCGCCGTTGCGGGCGCAGGCGTCGGCCATGCGCCGGGCGTCGGCCATGTTCCCGGCCACGGAGCCGTCGGGCGCGGGCCAGGGCCGCAGTCTGGACAGGGCGAGGTCGCCGTACTCCAGTCCACAGCTCACGGAGGTGGACGGGGCGAGTCCGCGCGGCGCGAACCCGATCAGGTCGTAGGCGTCCCGTACGTCCTGCGGCAGCTTCTGCCCCTTCTTCGAGGGGTCGTCGAGGCTGGACCCGCCGGGCCCGCCGGGGATCAGCATCAGCGCGCCCCGCCGAGCGGACGGCTTCTCGCTCGGGATCCGCGAGACGACGATGTCGATCTTCTCGCCGTCCGGATGGGAGTAGTCCATCGGGACTTCGACGGTGGCGCACCGCTGCCGGGGATCGGGCGCCCCGCCGGCACACTCGCCCCAGTCGAGGGACGAGCGTGCGGCGGCGGTCGCGGCGGCGGCCGTGGAGGGGGCGGTGAGCCCGGAGAACAGCAGGGCGGCGGCGGAGGCGGCGACAAGGCCGGCGTAGGACGTGGTCTTCTTCATGCCCACGAGCCTCGCCGATCCCCACCGCCCCTCACATCCGGGCAACTTCCTTAAATCTCCGGGGGTTTACCCCAGTGTCCCTTCTCAGGGTCAACCTCAGAGGAAGTAACTGTCGTGCCGCACCTGGAACTCCCGGAGTTCCTCCCCGCCGCGCTGCGCGAACTCCGCGACGCGCTCGAAGTACTCCTCGCGCGGCGCGCCCGGCGTGAACAGCATCAGCATGGACACCGGGTCGTCGGAGTCGTTCTTGAAGGCGTGCAGCCCACCGGGCGGCACGTACAGGAAGTCGCCCTGACGCCCGGTCACCCAGCGCTCTCCGTCGAACAGCTGCAGCTCTCCCGACAGCACGTAGAACGACTCGGAGATGGCCCGGTGGAAATGCGTCTTCGCGCCCGGCGCCTTCGGTCCCATGTCCACCTTGTAGAGCCCGAACTCGCCGTCCGTGGTGGCGTGGCTCGCCAGGTAGTGGGTGACGGTGCCCCCGGGCGAGACCACGTCGGGCGGCGTGTCGGCACCTCTGAACACGGCGCTGATCTCCCCGTTCTCACCCAGATAGCGCGGCTCCGGATAGGACATGCGGTCCCCCTTGATCGTCACGTGCGTTTGCCGGACCACTCTGATCCGCGCGAGCCCGCTCCCGCATCCGCCGAGAGGACGGTGGGCCGAGGACGCCGGACGTAGGACCGGAGTTTCAGACGGCCGCCGGTGGCGTGTACGGGGCGAGCCGCGCCAGCCGCTTGATCTTCTCGCGCACGACGTACAGCGGGATCACCCCGAACACCCCGAACGACATGTCGATCACCGTCCACCAGAAGGGGATCCCCCGGATCGGCCCGCAGATCAGCGCGAGCGGGACGATTCCGGCGCAGGCGATCATCCCGAACTCCACGACCCAGATGTTGCGGACCGGGTCGCGGTACGGCCCGTAGAAGGCGACCGCGATGACCAGGTGGGCGAACGCCAGCCAGTCGGTGCCGTAGAGGACGAACGGGTAGCGCGCGTCGACGGCGTCGAGCCCGTCCCGCACCCGCTCGATCCAGTGCGTCAGGCCGGGTGCGTACTCCGGCGCGGACAGCGCCCGCAGCGCGCTCTCCGCCCACCGCAGTTCGTGCACCAGCGGGAAGGCGGTGGCGCCGCTGAGCACCAGGCAGACGACGAAGAGGACCAACCAGGCACGGATGCCCTTCAGGAGGGCGGCTCTACCGCTCGCATCGCTCATGCCGGCAGCGTACGCCTGAATTTGAACACGTTCAAAACGTGGTCGTGGGGGTGCCGTCCGGATGTCGGTGGCAGGTGGGTGGGCGGACGTACCGCGCGAACGAACTTCGCGGCGCCGCAGCGCACTTGGCGCGCTTCGCGCACAAGCTCCCGTCGAGTCTAGGGCGAGCGGGTCGTGGTGGAGACGGAAAGAGTGAAACCCGATCACGCAGGGGAGCCAGTGGAGGCAGAACGCCGATCGCAGGACATGCGAACCGCACGAAAAGGCCGGAATCCAATGACACCGACGAAGCCGCCGATCGGCTCGTACGTCGTCGACACCCGCACCGGAAAGGTGGGCATCGTGATGGGCCACGAGGGACCCTACGTACAGCTGAGACCGTACGGCGGCGGGAGGGAGTGGGACGCGGACCCCGGCACCGTACGCCTCGCGACCGCCGCGGAGCGCCTGCGCGCCGCCACCGCGTACGCCAACGCGCGCAGCCGGGGAGAGGTCCCTTGACGGGGCGCGGGACGACGTAGGGCGACAGCGTAGGGTGCGGGCGCATGGCGATATGGAGTCGGAGAAGGCCGAAGGCGGAACGCCGGTATCCCGTTCCGCTCACCACGCACCAGCTGTGGATGGTGTCGTTGAGCGCACCGGTGAGCCGGCACCGCGACGCCTCGCGGACCACCCTGTACCCGTCCGCCCGGATCGACGACGACCGCGCCCGGCGCCGGCTGGCCGACCAGTGGGAGATCACCACGCGTGCCGAACTGGTCGGCCGGCTCGACGACCTGGCGTCCACCGGCTACCGCGCCAACGCCCACCGGTTGCTCGGCGTGGCACCGCTGGCCTGGGACGCCGCGCTGTACGTCGACATCTCCCGGCGCGGCTTCGCGTGCGGTCTGCTCAGCGAGGCCGATGCCTGGACCGCGTTGAAGAACATCGTGCCGGCGGTGGCAGGAACGTATGCCTCCTGGCACGAGTACGCCGATCACTATCTGCTGGGCCGGCAGGTGTGGCGGGACGGTCTTCAGCGCACCCCGGACGTCGCTTTCCCCGCGCCCCAGGCCGCCGCGGACGCGCATCTGCGTTCCCTCCTCGACCCGGTGAACCGGTCGAGCCCCTGGAACCTGGCGCCCTGGGACAGCATCCGCCGACCGGACCGGACACGGTGACCGGAACGGGCGGGCGCCCTGGCCGTACCCGGCACACCGGGGTGCCGGCGTGCGGGAGAATGAGGCCATGAGTCTGTTCCGCGACGACGGCATCGTGCTGCGCACCCAGAAGCTGGGTGAGGCGGACCGGATCATCACGCTGCTCACGCGCGGTCACGGCCGGGTACGCGCGGTGGCGCGGGGCGTGCGGCGCACGAAGTCGAAGTTCGGGGCGCGTCTGGAACCCTTCTCCCACGTCGACGTGCAGTTCTTCGCGCGCGGCAGTGAGCTGGTGGGGCGCGGGCTGCCGCTGTGCACGCAGAGCGAGACCATCGCGCCGTACGGCGGAGCGATCGTCAGCGACTACGCCCGGTACACCGCCGGTACGGCCATGCTGGAGACCGCCGAGCGGTTCACCGACCACGAGGGCGAGCCGGCCGTGCAGCAGTACCTGCTGCTGGTGGGCGCCCTGCGGACGCTCGCCCGGGGCGAGCACGCGCCGCATCTCGTGCTCGACGCCTTCCTGCTGCGCTCCCTGGCCGTCAACGGCTACGCGCCCAGCTTCAGCGACTGTGTGAAGTGCGGGATGCCCGGTCCGAACCGCTTCTTCTCGGTCGCCTCCGGCGGTTCCGTCTGCGTGGACTGCCGGGTGCCCGGCAGCGTCGTACCCTCCCCTCGGACCCTGGAACTGCTCTCCGCGCTGCTTACGGGAGACTGGGAGACCGCGGACGCGTGCGAGCCGCGGTACGTCCGGGAGGGCAGCGGGCTGGTGTCCGCCTACCTGCACTGGCATCTGGAGCGCGGGCTGCGTTCCCTTCGGTACGTCGAGAAGTAGCACCACAGCGAGCAAGAGGGAGACGAGACGCACATGGTCGTACGCGGGTTCCTGGGGCGCCAGCGCCGCGAGTACAGGACGCCGGAGCCGCACCCGTCCGGCGCGCGGCCGCCGAAGCTCCCCGGCGAGCTGGTGCCGAACCATGTCGCGATCGTCATGGACGGCAACGGCCGCTGGGCGAAGGAGCGCGGACTGCCGCGCACCGAGGGGCACAAGGTCGGTGCCGAGCGGGTGCTGGACGTGCTCCAGGGCGCGATCGAGATGGGTGTGGGGGCCATTTCGCTGTACGCCTTCTCCACCGAGAACTGGAAGCGCTCGCCCGACGAGGTGCGCTTCCTGATGAACTTCAACCGCGACTTCATCCGCAAGACCCGCGACCAGCTCGACGAGCTGGGCATCCGGGTGCGCTGGGTGGGCCGTATGCCCAAGCTGTGGAAGTCGGTCGCCAAGGAGCTCCAGATCGCCCAGGAGCAGACCAAGGACAACGACAAGCTCACCCTGTACTTCTGCATGAACTACGGCGGCCGCGCGGAGATCGCCGACGCTGCGCAGGCCATCGCCGAGGAGGTCCGGGCCGGCCGGCTCGACCCGTCCAAGGTCACCGAGAAGACCGTCGCGAAGTACCTGTACTTCCCGGACATGCCGGACGTGGACCTGTTCCTGCGGCCCAGCGGCGAGCAGCGCACCTCCAACTACCTGCTGTGGCAGAGCGCGTACGCCGAGATGGTCTTCCAGGACGTGCTGTGGCCGGACTTCGACCGCCGTGACCTGTGGCGGGCCTGCCTCGAGTTCGCCTCCCGCGACCGGCGGTTCGGCGGCGCCATCCCGAACGAGGAGCTGCTGGCCATGGAGGGCGAGCAGAGTTGAGCCGAGCGCCCGCCGTGGCCCGAGGTTGTGCGGCGGGCGCCGTGTTCGCGTTCGCCGCGCTGGTCGTGCTGTTCGCGTTCGGCGGCACGATCGAGATGGAGTCGTTCCCGGGGCTGCGGGAGAACATGGCCCCGGTGGTCGTCTGGATGCTGGTGCTCGCCGCGCTGGTGGCCGCGGGGGGCGTCGCGCTGGCCGGCCGGCGGTCGTACGCGGGGTGGATCGCCGTCGCCTGTCTCGCGGGCCTCATGGCGCTGCGGATGTGGACGCTCGCGCCGATGCTGCACTGCTGGTCGTACGACAGCGTGGGGCGGGCGGACGACGGGTCCTACATCTGTGTGAACCGCGGCGACATGCTGCCCTGAACCACGCCCGCGAGGGCGGCGGCCCCCTCAGTCCTCCGCCGCCGCCCGGGCGCAGTCCGCGCAGGTGCCGAAGATCTCCACGGTGTGCGCCACGTTCACATAGCCGTGCTCGGCGGCGATGGCCTCCGCCCAGGTCTCCACCGCCGGGCCCTCCACCTCGACGGCCTTGCCGCAGGCGCGGCAGACCAGGTGGTGGTGGTGTTCGCCGGAGGAGCAGCGGCGGTAGACCGCCTCGCCCTCGGAGGTGCGCAGCACGTCGACCTCGCCGGCCTCGGCGAGGGACTGGAGGGTGCGGTAGACCGTGGTGAGTCCGACGGAGTCGCCCTTGTGCTTGAGCATGTCGTGCAGTTCCTGCGCGCTGCGGAACTCGTCGACCTCGTCGAGGGCGGCCGCCACGGCGGCGCGCTGCCGGGTGGCGCGGCCCTTCACAGGCGGTCCAGCGGTCGTCACCGGTTCCTCCTCACGTCGTGCTTCAGTCCGGGCCATTGTGCCAGCCCGGACTGACAGGGGTCAGACGCCGATCTCGTCCCCGGTTCGGCGGCTGGCCGGAATCGCGCATTCCATCGGGTCCCCGGCCGGCTGCGCGGCAGCGGCGGCGCGTGCTCTGCGCCGGGCGAGCGGGGTCGCCAGCAGGGTCAGCACCACGAACGCGCCGATGGTCAGCAGCACGATCGTCGCGCCGGGCGGCACGTCCTGGTAGTACGAGGTCGCCGTGCCGCCGACGGTCACGGCCACCCCGATCCCCACGGCGATCGCGAAGGTCGCCGCGAAGCTGCGGGACAGCTGCTGGGCGGCGGCCACCGGCACCACCATCAGCGCGGACACCAGCAGCAGGCCGACCACGCGCATCGCGACCGTCACGGTCACGGCCGCCGTGATCGCCGTCAGCAGGTTCAGGGCGCGCACCGGCAGACCCGTCACCCGGGCGAACTCCTCGTCCTGGCTCACCGCGAAGAGCTGGCGGCGCAGACCGAGGGTGACCAGCACCACGAACGCGGCCAGCACGCAGATCGCGGTGACGTCCGACTCCGACACCGTGGAGAGCGAGCCGAAGAGGTACGAGGTGAGGTTCGCGTTGGAGCCCGTCGGCGCGAGGTTGATGAACATCACACCGCCCGCCATGCCGCCGTAGAACAGCATCGCGAGGGCAATGTCGCCGCGGGTCTTGCCGTACCAGCGGATCAGCTCCATCAGGACCGCGCCGAGCACGGAGACGAGCGTCGCCATCCACACCGGCGACCAGGACAGCAGGAAGCCGAGACCGACGCCGGTCATGGCGACGTGGCCGATGCCGTCGCCCATCAGGGCCTGGCGGCGCTGCACCAGGTAGATGCCGACCGCGGGGGCGGTGATGCCGACCAGGACGGCGGCGAGCAGGGCTCGCTGCATGAAGTCGTAGTTCAGGAGTTCCATCAGCTCAGCAGTCCCGTCCGGATCGGTTCGGCGTCGTGAGCCGCGTGCGGATGGACGTGGTCGTGGCCGGGCAGCGCGTGCTGGCCGACCGCCTTCGGGGGCGGGCCGTCGTGCAGGACGCAGCCGTCGCGCAGCACCACCGCCCGGTCGATCAGGGGCTCCAGAGGGCCCAGTTCGTGCAGGACGAGCAGCACGGTGGCGCCCTGGGCGACCTGTTCGCGCAGGGTCGCGGCCAGCACCTCCTGACTGGCCAGGTCGACGCCGGCCATCGGCTCGTCCATGATCAGCAGTTCCGGTTCGGCGGCGAGCGCGCGGGCGATCAGCACCCGCTGGTGCTGGCCGCCGGAGAGCGCGCCCACCGAGTCGCCCGCCCGGTCCGCCATGCCGACCAGGTCCAGGGCCCGGCGTACGGCCTCCCGGTCGGCCTTGCGGAAGACGCCGAAGCGGGTGCGGGCCAGGCGGCCCGAGGAGACCACCTCGTTCACCGTGGCGGGCACGCCGCCCGCGGCGGTGGTGCGTTGCGGGACGTAGCCGACACGCGCCCAGTCCCGGAACCGCCGGCGGGGCGTGCCGAACAGCTCGATCTCACCGGCGCTGACCGGCACCTGGCCGATCACGCTGCGCACGGCCGTGGACTTGCCGGAGCCGTTCGCGCCGAGCAGCGCGACGACCTCACCGCGCGAGACGCGGAGGTCGATGCCGCGCAGGACGGGGCGCGAGCCCAGCTCGGCGCGGACGCCGCGCAGGGATATGACGGGCTCGCTCTCCATGAGGCCTCCGTTGGAACGATCGTGGGGATCGGTGACGGTCACTTGGCGCCGAGGGCGGTCTTCAACGCGCCGAGGTTGGACTCCATGACCTGGAAGTAGTCGTCGCCCTCGGACTTGTCGGTGATGCCTTCGAGCGGGTCGAGCACGTCGGTCTTCAGGCCGGCGTCCTTCGCGAGCGTCTTCGCGGTCTTGTCGCTCACCAGTGTCTCGTAGAAGACGGTGGTCACGCCGTCGGCCTCGGCCTCCTCCTGGAGTTCCTTGATCCGGGCGGGGCTCGGCTCCGACTCCGGGTCGAGGCCGGAGATGGCCTCCTGGGTGAGGCCGTAGCGCTCGGCGAAGTAGCCGAAGGAGGCGTGGTTGGTGAAGAAGACCTTGGTGTCGGTGTCCTTCAGGCCGTCCTCGAACCGCTTGTCCAGGTCGTTCAGCCTGCCGACCAGCGCGGCGGTGTTCTTCTCGTAGTCGGCCGCGTGGTCCGGGTCGGCCTTCTCGAAGGCGGCGCCGACACCCTTGGCGATCTCGGCGTACTTCACGGGGTCGAGCCAGACGTGCGGGTCGAGGGCCTGCTCCTCCTCGGCGTGCTCCTCCTCGGAGGGCTCCTCCCCGGCGTGCTCCTCGCCGCCGTGCTCGTGCGAGACGTCGCCGTGGTCCTCCAGCTCGGTCAGCGCGGCCGCGTCGATCTTCGTCTGCACGCCGGCCTGGGCGACGGCCTCGTCGACGGCGGGCTGCAGGCCCTTGAGGTAGAGGACCGCGTCGGCCTCCTGGAGGTTCGCGGTCTGCCGGGTGCTCAGCTCCAGGTCGTGCGGTTCCTGGCCGGGCTCGGTGAGGGTGGTGACGTTCACGTGGTCCCCGCCGATCTGCTCGGCGAGGAACTGCATCGGGTAGAACGACGCGACGACGTCGAACTTGTCCGTGTTGCCCGGGGCGCTGCCATCCGAGGAGCAGGCGGTGAGGGTGCCGAGGCCGAGGGTCGCGGCGGCCGCGAGGGCGACACCGGATATGTGCTGTCGTCGTACGTTCATGACAGTCATTTTCAGACAAGATGGAAACCATTGTCAACAAACGGCCTGAGCTGCGCGGAAGCGGTGCGGGAAGGGGCACCGATTTGATTGAGAGGGAGGCCACGCCGGTACTCTGAAGCATTCGCTCTGAAGCATTCTCGCTTCGTCGCCCGTCGTCGTAATGAAGAGAGCACCGTGGCCGCCGACAAGATCGACACCATCGTCAGCCTGAGCAAGCGCCGTGGCTTCGTTTTCCCCTGCAGTGAGATCTACGGCGGTCAGCGCGCCGCCTGGGACTACGGGCCGCTGGGTGTCGAGCTCAAGGAGAACATCAAGCGCCAGTGGTGGCGCTACATGGTGACGTCGCGCGAGGACGTCGTCGGTATCGACTCCTCCGTGATCCTGGCCCCCGAGGTGTGGGTCGCCTCCGGCCACGTCGCGACCTTCACGGACCCGCTGACCGAGTGCACCTCCTGCCACAAGCGGTTCCGCGCGGACCACCTGGAGGAGGCGTACGAGGAGAAGAAGGGCCGCGCCCCCGAGAACGGCCTCGCCGACATCAACTGCCCGAACTGCGGCAACAAGGGCCAGTTCACCGAGCCCAAGCAGTTCTCCGGTCTGCTGTCCACCCACCTCGGCCCGACCCAGGACTCCGGCTCCATCGCCTACCTGCGCCCCGAGACCGCCCAGGGCATCTTCACCAACTTCGCCCAGGTGCACGTCACCTCGCGCAAGAAGCCGCCGTTCGGTATCGCCCAGATGGGCAAGTCCTTCCGCAACGAGATCACGCCCGGCAACTTCATCTTCCGCACCCGCGAGTTCGAGCAGATGGAGATGGAGTTCTTCGTCAAGCCGGGCGAGGACGAGAAGTGGCAGGAGTACTGGATGGAGCAGCGCTGGAACTGGTACACCGGCCTGGGCCTGCGTGAAGAGAACATGCGCTGGTACGAGCACCCGCAGGAGAAGCTCTCCCACTACTCCAAGCGCACCGCCGACATCGAGTACCGCTTCCAGTTCGGCGGCAGCGAGTGGGGCGAGCTGGAGGGTGTCGCCAACCGCACCGACTACGACCTCGGCGCCCACTCCAAGGCCTCCGGCCAGGACCTCTCCTACTACGATCAGGAGGCCGGCGAGCGCTGGACGCCGTACGTCATCGAGCCCGCGGCCGGTGTCGGCCGCACCATGCTGGCCTTCCTCCTCGACGCCTACGTCGAGGACGAGGCGCCCAACGCCAAGGGCAAGATGGAGAAGCGCACGGTGCTCCGCCTGGACCACCGCCTGGCCCCGGTGAAGGTCGCGGTCCTGCCGCTGTCCCGCAACGCGGAGCTGTCCCCGAAGGCCAAGGGCCTCGCCCAGGCCCTGCGCCAGCACTGGAACATCGAGTTCGACGACGCCGGTGCCATCGGCCGCCGCTACCGCCGCCAGGACGAGATCGGCACGCCGTACTGCGTCACCGTCGACTTCGACACCCTCGAGGACAACGCGGTCACCGTCCGTGAGCGCGACACGATGAAGCAGGAGCGGGTTTCCCTCGACCAGATCGAGGGCTACCTGGCCGGCCGCCTGATCGGCTGCTGACCCTCCGCACCTTCGCACTGGCCCCCGATACGGATCCTCGATTGGTCCTGTATCGGGGGCCTTCGCGCTTCCAGGGTGGGATCCATGAGCATCGCGTTCCTCCTCACCGCCCTGATCGTCGTCGCCACCCCCGGCACCGGCGTCGTCTACACCCTCGCCGCCGGCCTTTCCCGGGGCCGCCGGGCGAGCGTCGTCGCGGCGTTCGGCTGCACGCTCGGGATCGTGCCGCACCTGCTGGCCACCGTCACCGGCGCGGCGGCGCTGCTGCACGCCAGCGCCACGGCCTTCCAGATCCTCAAGTACGCCGGTGTCGCCTACCTCCTCTACACGGCCTGGGCCACCCTGCGGGACAAGGACGCGCTCGGCGTCGAAAGCGGGACGATGCCGGTCTCGGCGGGCCGGACGATCGTCCGGGGAGTGCTGATCAACCTCCTCAACCCCAAGCTGACGATGTTCTTCTTCGCGTTCCTGCCCCAGTTCGTCGACCCCGGCGAGCCGCGCGCCCTGCCCCGCATGCTCGCCCTCGGCGGCGTCTTCATGCTCGTCACCTTCGTCGTCTTCGCGGTGTACGGCGTGCTCGCCGCCTCCGTGCGACGGCGGATCACCTCCCGCTCCCAGGTCATGACGTGGCTGCGGCGCGGCTTCGCGGGGTCGTTCATGGCGCTGGGGGCGAAGCTGCTGACGGCTGACAGGTGACATGGCTGCCCGGCGATCCGGATGACAAGTATCGACTGACAGATATTGAAATCTGTCAGTCGTCATGCCATGGTGGACGCATGACGACGACGATCCCCACCCGCACTCTCGGCACCACCGGCCCCCAGGTCTCCGCCCTCGGCCTCGGCTGCATGGGCATGTCCGCGCTGTACGGCGACTCCGACCGGGCCGAATCCATCGCGACCGTCCACGCCGCGCTCGAAGCGGGCGTCACCCTCCTCGACACCGGCGACTTCTACGGCATGGGCCACAACGAACTGCTCGTCGGCGAGGCCCTGCGCACCGCCCCCACGGCCCTGCGCGAGCAGGCGCGGGTGAGCGTGAAGTTCGGCGCGCTGCGCGGCCCGGACGGCAGCTGGCTCGGTTACGACGGCCGGCCGGAAGCCGTGAAGAACTTCGCCGCGTACTCGCTCCAGCGCCTCGGCGTCGACCACCTCGACGTGTACCGGCTCGCCCGCCTCGACCCCTCCGTGCCCGTCGAGGAGACCGTCGGTGCCATCGCCGAACTGGTCGAGCAGGGGTACGTCCGCCACATCGGCCTGAGCGAGGTCGGCGCCGACACCGTCCGCCGGGCCGCCGCCACCGCGCCCATCGCCGACCTCCAGATCGAGTACTCCCTGATCTCGCGCGGCATCGAGGACCGGATCCTGCCGGTCACCAGGGAACTGGGCATCGGCATCACCGCCTACGGCGTCCTCTCGCGCGGCCTGATCTCCGGCCACTTCACCGCCGACCGGCAGCTCGCCGCGAACGACTTCCGGGCCCTGTCGCCCCGCTTCCAGGGCGACAACCTCCAGCACAACCTGCGGCTCGTCGAGGCGCTGCGGAAGATCGCCGAGGAGAAGGGCGTCTCCGTCGCGCAGATCGCCATCGCCTGGGTGCTGTCCCGGGGAGACGACATCGTGCCGCTGGTCGGCGCCCGCAGCCGGAACCGGCTGACCGAGGCCCTGGGCGCCCTGGACGTGGCCCTGGACGCCGCCGACCTCGCGGCCGTCGAGGAGGCCGTACCCGCCGACGCGGCGGCCGGCGCGCGCTACCCCGAGTCCCAGATGGAACACCTCGACAGCGAGCGGTGAACCACCCGCCGGGTACCGTCACCTCATGGCACCGACCAGCGAGACCCTGACCGCCGAGCGCATCCTCGAGGCCACCGAGGAGGTGCTGCGCCGCCACGGCCCGGCCAAGGCCACCGTGCTGGACGTGGCCCGCGCGCTCGGCGTCAGCCACGGCAGCGTCTACCGGCACTTCCGCACCAAGGCGGCCCTGCGGGAGGCCGTGACCAAGCGCTGGCTGGACCGTACGTCCGAGGCGCTGGCCGGCATCGCCGCCGCGGACCGTGACCCGGAGGAGCGGCTGCGGGCCTGGCTGCGGGCCCTGTTCGACGCCAAGCGCCGCAAGGCGGGCGACGACCCCGAGCTGTTCGCCACGTACATGGTCCTGACCGGCGAGAGCGGCGAGGCGGTCCCCGAGCACATCGCCGACCTCACCGCCCAGCTGACCGCGATCATCCGCGACGGCGTCGAGACCGGCACCCTCACCGCCGCCGACCCCGCCACCACCGCCCGCGCGGTCTTCCACGCCACCGGCCGCTTCCACGACCCGTGCTACGCCGACGAGTGGAAGCGGCCCGGCGTCGAGACGGAGTTCGAGGCCGTGGTGGAGCTGGTGGTGCGGGGGCTGCGGACCGCGATACGGGGCACCGCGATACAGGACACCCCCTGAGGCGCGTCCCCGGGCGGGTCCCCGGCACGGCGACCGCTCACGCGGAGGTCCTCGCCGCCTCCCGGATCTCCTCGGACGCCAGCCTCTCAGCCGCCCGCTCCGCGGTCCCACGGGCCCACCGCCCCGTGGTGAGCGCGCCCAGCAGCAGTACCACCAGCCCGCACCCGGCGAGGATCCACCAGCCGGGTACGGCCGCCGTGACGAACGCGTCCGGGTACGCCGAGGCGCCCACGCCCGCCGCGAGGACCGCGCCCACCACGGCGACCCCGAGTGTCTGGCCGAGCTGCCGGCTGGTGGAGGCGATGGCGGCGGCCACACCGGCCTGGGCGCGCGGCATGCCGGAGACCGCCGTGTTGGTGATCGGCGCGTTCACGAAACCGAAGCCCACGCCGAACAGGAGGTAGCCGAGGAAGAGGCCGGTGTTCGACGTCTCCGCCGCGAACGCCGCGAAGAGCACCGCGCTGGCCGTCATGGTGATCCCCGCGATCAGCAGGGGCAGCCGCGGGCCCCGGCTGCCGACCAGACGGCCGGACAGGGGCGCGCACAGGAAGGTCGGTACGGCCATCGGCAGCATCCACAGTCCGGCGTGCAGCGCGTCCAGCCCGCGGACGTTCTGCAGGTACAGCGTGGACAGGAAGAGGAATCCGCCCAGCGCGGCGAACGCCGCTATCGCGATCACCGTCGCCCCGCTGAACGGCGCCGACCGGAAGAAGCGCAGGTCGATGAGGGGTTCGGCACGCCGGGGCTCGTACCCCAGCAGCCCGATCAGCGCGGCCGCCGCCACCGCGAACGGCAGCACCGCCGCGAACCCGGCCGCGGGCGCCTCGATGATCGCGTACGTCAGTCCGCCGAACAGCACGATCACCAGCAGCTGGCCGACGGGGTCCGTCCGGCGGGCCTTCGCCGCCCGGGACTCCGGCACGTACCGCAGGGTCAGGAGCAGGGCGGCGAGCCCCACCGGCAGATTGATCCAGAAGATCGCCCGCCAGCCCACCGACTCCACCAGCAGTCCGCCGACCAGCGGCCCGGCGGCCATCGAGATACCGACCACCGCACCCCAGACGCCGATCGCGCGGGCCCGCTCGCGGGGGTCCGTGAAGGTGTTGGTGATGATCGACATGGCGACCGGGTTGAGCATGGAGCCGCCCACCGCCTGGACCATCCGGAACGCGATCAGCGCGTCCAGGTTCGGCGCGACGGAGCACAGCGCGGAGCCGATGGTGAAGACGACCAGCCCGGCCAGGAAGACCCGCTTGCGGCCGATCCGGTCGGCCGTGGACCCGGCGAGCATCAGCAGCACGGCCAGCACCAGGGTGTAGGCGTCGATCGTCCACTGCAGACCGGCCGTGGAGGCGTGCAGGTCGCGCTGGAGGACGGGGAGCGCTACGTTCAGCACGGTGTTGTCGAGGCTCACGATCAGCAGGCTCATACAGCAGATCGCGAGCACGAGCAGACGTCGGCGGCGGCTGAGCTCGGGCATGCGTCCATCGTACGACGAGTTCGATAGTGCGGCTAACTAAAGAATTTTGCCGGCTCATTGCGCGGCACAATGGAGGAATGTCCACGCCCACACAGCCGCTGCGGATCGGTCCGCACACCGTTCAGCCGCCCGTCGTCCTGGCCCCCATGGCGGGCATCACCAACGCGCCCTTCCGCACCCTGTGCAGGGAGTTCAGCGGCGGCAAGGGGCTGTTCGTCAGCGAGATGATCACCACCCGGGCGCTGGTCGAACGCAACGAGAAGACCATGCAGCTGGTCACCTTCGACCCCACCGAGCAGCCCCGCTCCATCCAGCTGTACGGCGTGGACCCGGCCACCGTCGGCAAGGCCGTCCGCATGATCGCGGAGGAGGACCTCGCCGACCACATCGACCTCAACTTCGGCTGCCCGGTGCCGAAGGTCACCCGCAAGGGCGGCGGCTCCGCCCTCCCGTACAAGCGCAACCTGCTCCGCGCGATCCTCCGCGAGGCCGTCAGCGGCGCCGGGGACCTCCCCGTCACCATGAAGATGCGCAAGGGCATCGACGACGACCACATCACCTACCTCGACGCCGGCCGGATCGCCGTCGAGGAGGGCGTCACCGCCATCGCCCTGCACGGCCGCACCGCCGCCCAGCACTACGGCGGCACCGCCGACTGGGACGCCATCGCCCGGCTGAAGGAGCACGTCCCGGAGATTCCGGTGCTCGGCAACGGTGACATCTGGTCGGCCGAGGACGCGCTGCGGATGGTCCGCGAGACCGGCTGCGACGGCGTCGTCGTCGGGCGCGGCTGCCTGGGCCGGCCGTGGCTGTTCGCCGACCTGGTGGCCGCCTTCGAAGGCCGGGACGACTACCGCAGGCCCGCTCTGCGCGAGGTCGCCGACGTCATGGTCCGGCACGCCCGCCTGCTCGGCGAGTGGATCGGCGACGAGTCCAAGGGCGTCGTCGACTTCCGCAAGCACGTCGCCTGGTACCTCAAGGGCTTCGCCGTCGGCTCCGAGATGCGCAAGCGGCTCGCCGTCACCTCCTCCCTGGGGGAGCTGCGCGCCGGGCTCGACGAACTGGACCTCGACCAGTCCTGGCCGGCCGGCGCCGACGGCCCCCGCGGCCGCACCTCCGGCAACAACCGGGTCGTGCTGCCCGACGGCTGGCTGAAGGACCCGTACGACTGCGCGGGCGTCGGCGAGGACGCGGAGCTGGACACCTCCGGCGGCTGATCAGCCGTTCTTCCCCGAGGGCGTCGAGCCGTACGCCGTCAGGAACCGGTCCCGGAACGCGCTCATCTTCCACACCGGCGCGTCCCCGGCCGGTTCCAGACCGTCCGTCCAGCCCCAGTCGGCGATCTTCTCCAGCACCTCCGGGTCCTTCGCGACGATGGACACCGGCACGTCCCGGCTCGCGTCGTCGCCGCTGACCCGGGCGATCGGCTGGTGGTCGCCGAGGAAGACCAGGACGGTGTCGTCACCGCCGTAGCGCCGCAGCCACTCGGTGAGGCTGGTCACCGAGTACTGGACCGACTTGCCGTACTCCTCCTTGGAGCGCGCGGAGCTGGCGACCACGTCCGCCGGGTCGGCGCCCCGCTTCTCGATGCCCTCGAAGATCCGCCCGTCGCCCAGCTCGTCCCAGCCGACCATCTCCGGGATCGGCGCCCACGGCTGGTGGCTGGAGGTGAGGATGACCTCCGCCATCAGCGGCTTGTCCCGCTTCTTGCCGTGCTCCAGCCGCTGGAACGCCTCCAGCGCGTACTGGTCCGGCATCGTCGACCAGCTGAACTTCGGCCCCCGGTAGCCGAGCTGGAACGCGTTGTACACCTTGTCGAGGCCGTAGAACTCCGCCTCCGGCCAGGCCTTCTGCACCCCCGGCATGACCCCGACCGTCCGCCACGCCCCCGTCTTCCGGAACGCCTTGGTGAGCGTGAGGTGGTCGCTGGACGTCGCCGTGCGGTACCGCTGTTGGTTGGCGATCCACAGGCCCGACAGGAAGGTGGAGTGGCCGAGCCAGCTGCTGCCGCCGTACGTCGCCGACGTCAGCCAGCCGCTCTTCGCCCGGAACCCCGCCTTCGCCAGCTCCTCGGTGCTCGCGTCCAGGGTGCGGTGGACACCGGGCCGGATCGCCGGGTCCTCGATCGCGCTGCGGCCGTAGCTCTCGATGAACGTGAAGATCATGTCCTTGCCGCGCAGATCCGGGACGAGCTCCGCGGGCGGGGTCGCGCCGAACGCGTCCGACTTCGCCTCCCGCGCGAACGCGGCCTCGTCCCGCAGCGTGGCCCGCACCCGTTCCGTCTGGCCGCGCACCAGCGCCGACGCGTGGTCGGAGACGACCGGTGCCCCGGCGAGCTGCACGCCCAGCGCGCCAGTCACGGTCCATACGACGGTGGCGGCCAGCGTCGACCGCACGGCGACCGTGCGATGCCGGACCAGCAGCCCCGCCACCCGGACCACGGACAGCGTGAGCAGCGCGCACAGCAGCAGCACGAGGACCACCGCCCCGACGGCCAGCCCGAGCGCGCCCGCCTCGCCCATCGTGTCCCCGGCGTACGACTGCGCGTCGTCGAGGAGTTCCCAGTCCAGGACCAGGTTGAAGCCCCGGCCCAGGTACTCCTGGAACCCCATGTCCAGCAGGTTCAGCACCGTCAGCGCGGCCAGCGCCAGCCCGGCGCACACCGCCGCCGCCAGCCGGGGCCGGCGCGGCAGCGCCAGCAGCAGCGCGGCCCCGACGATCGCCTCCACGGGGATGCGGAGGAACGTACCGGGGGTCAACGCCCGCACGGTGTTCGGCAGCAGCAGGGCGAACAGCACGAGCGCGACCGACAGGACGGTGAGCGTCCGGTCCAGTACGCGAGTGGCGGTGGGGTGCGCAGCACGCCATCGGGTGAAGACGGACACCCAGAGTCCTTCCGTACGCACGGGTCTGGCGGCGGACCCGGCGTGGGGGAAACGGGTCCGCCGCCATGACGTACGGCCCGTTCCCGCCCGGCGTTCAACGCGACGGCCCCGAGGTGCGCGGGGAACCGCGCGGCCGGCCCCACGCACCCGCACCCGCGGGACGACCTCCGCACCCGAGCCCTCAGACGCCCCCCACCGCGGTCAGCAACGCGAGAGGCGCTGCCGCGGACCGCGACTCCCGCACACACGCGTGCGGATACGGCACCGGCTCGGAATGAATGTCACGCCCGTACCCCGCCAGCACCTCCGGCAGCCGGCCACCGGACGCGCTCGCCGCGTCGACGAGCGCGTGCGCCACCGTGCGGGCCTCGTCGTGCAGGCCGTAGCGGGCCAGACCGAGGGCGATCAGCGCGTTGTCGTGCGGCCACACCGAACCCCGGTGGTACGACAGCGGGTGGAACGCCGGCTGGCCCGCCGCCAGGGTGCGCACACCCCAGCCGGAGAAGAAGTCCTCCTCGACCAGCCGCCGTCCGACGACCTCCCCGTACTCCTTGTCCAGCAGCCCCGACCACAGCAGATGCCCGGCGTCCGAGGCGAGCGCGTCCACCTGATGGCCCTCGCCGTCCAGCGCCAGCGCCGGGAAGGACCGGTCCGGCATCCAGAACTCCCGCTGGAAGCGGTCCCGCAGATCAGCGGCCGCCTGCTCCAGGAGCGCCGCGTAGGTTGCGTCCGCCCAGATCGCGCGGGCGAGCTGGGCCGTGCGGCGCAGCGCGTCGTACGCGTACCCCTGCGCGCCCGCCGCCATCACCGGGCCGCTCGCCCGGGTGCCGTCTGCCCAGCAGATCGCGCCGGGGGAGTCCTTCCAGTTCTGGTTGACGAGGCCGCCCTGGTCGGCGCGGTAGACGAGATAGCCGCGCGAGGTCAGCCCGCCGTGGTCCAGCATCCAGCCGACCGCCGCGCGGGCGTGCGGTTCCAGGCGGCGGGCCAGGGCCGTGTCCCCGGTCTGCTCGACGTACGCGCCGAGCAGCACCAGGAAGAGCGGGGTGGCGTCCACCGAGCCGTAGTACCGGCCGAACGGCACCTGCCCGAAGTGCGCCAGCTCGCCGTACCGCACCTCGTGCACGATCTTGCCCGGCTGCGCCACCGAACCCGGGTGCGCCTCGGCGGCCTGGGTCGCGGCGAGCGCGGGCAGCACGGCCGCCGCCAGCTGCGGGCGGTACGGCAGCGCGAACAGGGCGGTCAGCAGGGCGTCCCGGCCCAGCAGCGCCAGGAACCAGGGCGCGCCGGCCGCCGGGACCCGCAGATCCTCACCGTCCGGGCCGGTCGCCGGGATCTGCAGCGCCGCGAGGTCCGCGAGACCGCGCGCACAGGCCGCCGCCAGCTCCGGCCAGCCGGTCGGGAACGCCACGCCCTCCAAGAACCGCTCCTCCAGCGCGCCCAGCTGCTCGCCGACGGCGGCGGGGGAGCGGGGCACCCGCAGCGCCCGCCGCTCGCCGTGCGGGCGGGCCACCACCCGCAGGGTCAGCTCGGCCGTGCCGTGCGGCTCCAGTTCGAGGGTCCACACCAGGCGCCGGGCACCGGTGCCGGTCTCCTCGACCGCGTCCGGCGAGGGGTCCGCCGTGACCGTCGTGCACGACCGCCACTCGCCGCGCTGGTAGGTGAACTCCAGCCCGTGGCCGAGGACGACGCGGCGGCGGACGGCACCCGGCTTGGGGTAGGTGCGGTGGTCGGAGCGCAGCTCGAACTGGTCGGTGAAGTCCGCGTCGGCGGTGATGGCGAGCCGGACCGTGGTCGGCACCGGCCGGTTGCTGGTGACGCGCACCCGCTCCACGAACGAGCCGTCGCCGACGGCCTGTTCCCGGAAGAGCGTGTAGGCCGGCGGCTCCTGACGGCCGCCGCGCGGGACCAGGACACAGCGCGCGATGTCCCCGTCGCCCACCGGGGACAGCGTCTCCGGCACCGCGCCGTCGACGGTGAGCTGCCACCGGCTCAGATGCCGGGCGTCCCGCACGAACAGCCCGTCGGGGAGGCCCGGCCGCCCCGTGCCGCCGCCGCGGACGCCACTGATGTCGCCGCCGTCGCCCACGGCGGCGAACGTCCCGCCGTGCACGAGCGGATGATGCCGGTCCGTCATCCTCGGTCCCCTCCCCTGAGTTCACTGCTGGCGTTCTGGTCGTGCGACAGGTCGAGGGCGAGCGCGGCGGTCCAGCCGAAGCCGGTCGTGCCGCAGGCCTCGCCGGTGTACGGGTCCACGTACTCGGCGAACCCGGAGGTGTCCGCGAGGTCGACGAGCGCCGTGCGCAGCGCGTCGGCCCGCTCCCGCTCGCCGTGGACGCGCAGCCCCCGCTCCACCAGCCAGCTCGTGTTGAACCAGGCCGGGCCCCGCCAGTACCGGTGCCGGTCGAAGGCCTCGCCGAGCAGGTCGTAGCTCGGCACCAGCCGGGTGGTGCCGCCGAGGCCGAAGTGCGGGCCGGTGAGGGTGCGCACCAGGGCGTCGGCGACGGCGCGGGGCAGGGTGGGCAGGAGCAGCGGGATCAGGCCGGACACGCCGCGCTCGGGGATGAGCTCACCGGTGCGGACGTCGCGGCAGAAGAACATCGAGCGGCCGGGGTCGTAGAGCCGGTCGACCAGCGCCTGCGTCAGCTGTTCCGCGCGGGCGCGGCGGGCGGTGCCGGCGGCGCCCAGTTCCGCGGCGATCCGGGCCAGCGCGTGCTCGGAGGCGATGAGCAGGGCGTTGAACGCCGGGTCCTCCACGGCGAAGTCGCCGGGACCGTCCCCCTGCCTCCCGCCCGTCCCGTCCCCCTGCCTCCCGCCCGTCCCGTCCCTGTACCCCCGGTCCCGGTAGTCCGCCGCCAGCCGTACGTAGCGGCCGTAGTCCAGGTCCGTCGGCCGGTCCTCGGCGGCGCCGTGGTCGAGGTCGGCGCGGCGGAAGGAGCGGGCCGGGGCCGGGGTGACCCGGGCGAGCGGGGCGTCCCAGCAGGGGCTGTTGTCCATGCCCTGCTCCCACGGGTGGACGACCGAGGCGAGCCCGCCGCCGCCCAGGTCGCGCCGGTGCAGCAGATAGCGGTGCCAGGCCGCCAGCCGCGGATACACCCCGGCGAGGAAGCCGCGCGCCCGCGACAGCACCGGGTCGGCGCGGTGCACCAGCCACGCGGCCAGCGCGTGCACCGGTGGCTGCACGATGCCCGACGTCTGTACGGTGCGCGGGGCGCCCGCGGCGCGCCCCGCCGCCGACGAGCGCCAGAAGTCGGGGCTCGGGAAGTAGGCGTCGAGCGGGACGGAGGGGTTGAAGACGATGTGCGGGATCCGCCCGTCGCGCCACTGGGCGGCGAGCAGTGTCTCCAGCTCCGTCTGCGCCCGTAACGGGGACAGGTGCCGCAGCCCGATCGCGATGAACGCGGAGTCCCACGACCACTGGTGCGGGTACAGGCTGTGTGAGGGCACGGTGGAGGTGCCCGTCCAGTTCTGCTCCAGGACCCGAGCGGCGCCGGCGTACGGCGGCGCGTGCGGGCCCGGCGGCGGATCGTATGCGACGGCGCGCTCGGCGCCGGGGACGGTCAGTTGGGCGGTGCGATCCACTCGGGGCTCCCCGAAAGGCGTCCGGCCGACCGGTTCGGTCTTGGCCACCATAGAGTTACGTCTATTTAACACGCAAAACTCAATATGTAATGCAGGCTTGAGAAACACAAGGGGGTGCGCATGACCGGACGGCCGGGAAGGACCGGAAAGGGCGGCGGCCAGGCGAGTGCCGGCGATCTGCTCGAGCTGGTGCGGAGCGGCCGCGCCACCACACGGGGCGCGCTCCAGCAGGTCACCGGGCTGTCCCGGGCCACCGTCGGCCAGCGCCTGGACCGGCTGTTCCGCGCGGGCTGGCTGCGCGAGGGCGCCGGCGGACCCGTGGACTCCCCGCTGGGCGGCCGCCCCTCCATCACGCTGGAGTTCGACGACGAACACGCCGTGGTCCTCGCCGCCGACCTCGACACCCGGCACGCCCGCGCCGCCGTCCTCTCGCTCACCGGCGAGATCCACGCCGAGCACACCGGCACCCTCGTCATCGAGGACGGCCCCGAGGCGGTCCTCGGCGAGCTGGGCCGCTGGTTCGCCGAACTGCTGGAGAAGGCCGGGCACCGGGCCGACATGGTCTGCGGCATCGGGCTGGCCGTGCCGGGCCCGGTCGACAACGGCACCGGCCGGGTCGTCCAGCCACCGATCATGCCCGGCTGGGACGGCTACGACATACGGGGCCGCCTGGCCAGGGCCTTCACCGACCACACCGGCACCGGCGAGGTGCCCGTCCTGGTCGACAACGACGCCAACCTCATGGCCTACGGCGAACAGCGCACGTCCTGGCCGGACTGCTCGGCGTTCGTCCTCGTCAAGGTCTCCACCGGCATCGGCGCCGGAGTCGTCGTCGACGGCTCGGTCTACCGGGGCTTCGACGGCGGCGCCGGGGACATCGGCCACATCCGGGTCCCGGAGGGCGCGGGCGCGCTGTGCAGGTGCGGCTCCTACGGCTGTCTCGCGGCCGTCGCCAGCGGCGGCGCCGTCGCCCGGCGGCTCGCCGAGAGCGGGGTGCCGGCGGCGTCCGGCTCGGACGTACGGGACCTGCTGGCGGCCGGGCACCCCGAGGCGGTCGGGCTGGCCCGGGAGGCGGGGCGCAGAGTCGGGGACGTGCTGGCGACGGTGGTGACGCTGCTGAACCCCGGTGTGCTGATGATCGCCGGAGATCTGGCCGGAACTCCCTTCCTGACAGGCGTGCGGGAGCTGCTGTACCAGCGGGCGCTGCCGCGCTCCACCGCCCGTCTGGAGGTCGTCACCTCGCGGCTGGGGGAGCGGGCGGCGCTGGTGGGGGCCGGGGCGCTGGTCGTGGAGCACCTGTACGCGCCCGAACGGGTGGAGGAGCGGCTGCGGGCGATGGGCGTGTGACGTCCGGTTTTCCGTCTCGGGACGCGTCCGGATGGTGAAATCCGGCGGCTCGTGGCAGCGTGATTCTCGCCACCCTTGATAAGGGTTGCGCTCAGATGAGCGGATCATGGGCGACTGCACTTCTCCAAGGGGTGGCACTCAGTGCCACCCCTTGATCGTTCATCGATCGAAATCAGACGTGCCGGAGGCCGCTCACATGAGCGAAAAACCCGCTCTGTGAAGGTGGATGCGTTCAAGAAGTGAAAACATAAGCCGTCGGCGGCTTACCAAGCTTTGACTTTCGATCCGCTGGCGGACGAGTGGTTACAGGCGCATGACGCACAAGTAGACGTACCCAGGCGCCTTCGATCTGGGTATGTTCCTCGCCGTCAGGGCAGCCACCGCGTCCTCGAGGAGTCGAGACCCGTGTCGGAAAACAAAGATCCCCAGGTAGCCGAGCAGGCCGGCAGCGTTGAGGGCGTGAAGTTCGTCTACGACTTCACCGAAGGCAACAAGGACCTCAAGGACCTCCTCGGCGGCAAGGGCGCGAACCTCGCCGAGATGACCAACCTGGGCCTTCCCGTCCCGCCCGGCTTCACCATCACCACGGAGGCCTGCAAGGTCTACCTGGAGAGCGGCGAGGAGCCGGCGGCACTGCGTGACGAGGTGAGTGCGCACCTCGACGCGCTGGAGCAGCGGATGGGCAAGAAGCTGGGCCAGGCCGACGACCCGCTCCTGGTGTCGGTCCGCTCCGGCGCCAAGTTCTCCATGCCGGGCATGATGGACACCGTCCTCAACATCGGCCTCTCCGACAAGTCGGTCCAGGGCCTCGCCAAGCAGGCCGGCGACGACCGGTTCGCCTGGGACTCCTACCGCCGCCTCATCCAGATGTTCGGCAAGACCGTCCTCGGCGTCGACGGCGAGCTCTTCGAGGAGGCGCTGGACAAGGCCAAGGAGGCCAAGAAGGTCACGGTCGACACCGAGCTGGAGGCCGCCGACCTCAAGAAGCTCGTCACCGCCTTCAAGAAGATCGTCAAGAAGGAGGCGGGCCGCGACTTCCCGCAGGACCCGCGCGAGCAGATGGACCTCGCCATCAAGGCGGTCTTCGACTCCTGGAACGGCGACCGCGCCAAGCTGTACCGCCGCCAGGAGCGCATCCCGCACGACCTCGGCACCGCCGTCAACGTCTGCTCGATGGTCTTCGGCAACCTCGGCCCGGACTCCGGCACGGGCGTCGCGTTCACCCGTGACCCCGCCTCCGGCCACCAGGGCGTCTACGGCGACTACCTGCAGAACGCCCAGGGCGAGGACGTCGTGGCGGGCATCCGCAACACGGTCCCGCTGGCGGAGCTGGAGTCGATCGACAAGAAGTCGTACGACCAGCTGATGCAGATCATGGAGACCCTGGAGAACCACTACAAGGATCTCTGCGACATCGAGTTCACCATCGAGCGCGGCCAGCTCTGGATGCTCCAGACCCGCGTCGGCAAGCGCACGGCGGGCGCGGCCTTCCGCATCGCGACCCAGCTGGTGGACCAGGGCCTGATCGACGAGGCCGAGGCGCTGCAGCGCGTCACCGGCGCCCAGCTCGCCCAGCTGATGTTCCCCCGCTTCGACGAGAAGGCGAAGGTCGAGCAGGTCGGCCGGGGCATCGCCGCCTCGCCGGGCGCGGCGGTCGGCAAGGCGGTCTTCGACTCGTACACCGCGGTGAAGTGGTCCCGCTCCGGCGAGAAGGTCATCCTGATCCGCCGCGAGACCAACCCCGACGACCTGGACGGCATGATCGCGGCCGAGGGCATCCTCACCTCGCGCGGCGGCAAGACCTCCCACGCGGCCGTCGTCGCCCGCGGCATGGGCAAGACCTGTGTCTGCGGCGCGGAGGAGCTGGAGGTCGACACCAAGCGCCGCCGGATGACGGTGCCGGGCGGCCACGTGGTGGAGGAGGGCGACCTGATCTCCATCGACGGCTCGTCGGGCAAGGTGTACCTGGGTGAGGTCCCGGTCGTCCCGTCCCCGGTCGTCGAGTACTTCGAGGGCCGCATGCACGCCGGCGCCCAGGACGCCGACGAACTCGTCGAGGCCGTGCACCGCATCATGGCGTTCGCGGACCGCAAGCGCCGCCTGCGGGTGCGCGCCAACGCCGACAACGCCGAGGACGCGCTGCGCGCACGCCGCTTCGGCGCCCAGGGCATCGGCCTGTGCCGCACCGAGCACATGTTCCTCGGCGACCGGCGCGAGCTGGTCGAGCGGCTGATCCTGGCCGACACCGAGGACGAGCGCGAGGAGGCCCTGGCGCAGCTGCTGCCGCTGCAGAAGAAGGACTTCGTGGAGCTGTTCTCCGCGATGGACGGCCTGCCCGTCACCGTCCGGCTGCTCGACCCGCCGCTGCACGAGTTCCTGCCCGACATCACCGAGCTGTCGGTCCGCGTGGCCCTCGCCGAGTCCCGCCAGGAGCCGCACGAGAACGAGCTGCGCCTGCTCCAGGCCGTGCACCGCCTGCACGAGCAGAACCCGATGCTGGGTCTGCGCGGCGTGCGCCTGGGCCTCGTCATCCCCGGCCTGTTCACCATGCAGGTCCGCGCGATCGCCGAGGCGGCCGCCGAGCGCAAGAACGCCAAGGGCGACCCGCGCGCCGAGATCATGATCCCGCTCGTCGGCACCGTCCAGGAGCTGGAGATCGTCCGCGAGGAGGCCGACCAGGTCATCGCCGAGGTCGAGGCCGCCACCGGCACCGAGCTGAAGCTGTCCATCGGCACGATGATCGAGCTGCCGCGCGCCGCGGTGACGGCCGGTCAGATCGCCGAGGCCGCCGAGTTCTTCTCCTTCGGCACCAACGACCTGACCCAGACGGTGTGGGGCTTCAGCCGCGACGACGTGGAGGCCTCGTTCTTCACGGCGTACCTGGAGAAGGGCATCTTCGGAGTCTCGCCGTTCGAGACCATCGACAAGGACGGCGTCGGCTCGCTGGTCAAGCAGGCGGCGAAGGCGGGCCGCGAGACCCGCCCGGACATCAAGCTCGGCGTCTGCGGCGAGCACGGCGGCGACCCCGAGTCCGTCCACTTCTTCCACGAGGTCGGCCTGGACTACGTCTCCTGCTCCCCGTTCCGCATCCCGGTCGCCCGCCTGGAGGCCGGCCGCGCGGCGTCGTCGTCGGAGGGCAGCGACCACCGCTGACCCTCACTCGGAGGCCGGGCCCACCACCCGGCCTCCCCGGCCCCGGAGCCGTCGCTTGTCACCCGACCCTCACCGATCGGCGACGGCTCCGGTCACTCAGGAAAGGGCGGCACCCTGTGCGGGGGTGCCGCCCTTTCAGGCATTTGTGCGGGTACCCCCAAGCTGGGCCGCACCGACGTGGTCGCGGCCCCGCGCTCCGGGGTCTCCTCACCCGTGACGGCGGCACGCTCCGACTGGGCTTGGAGTACCCGCGCGTGTCGGACAGATCAGGTCCGCAGGTACCATCACACTGGCTGGCGTGTGACCGAATCGTCCTCATATGTCTGGGAGCATGCATGCCATCTGTGCGAACGGTCGGAGCCGGCGGCGACAACAAGCCTGACGACGTGGAAGAAGTGCAGGCGTTCCTCAACGTCTGGCGGAAGGACCAGGGCCTTCCCGCAATCGACGAGGACGGCGTGGTCGGCTCCGTCACCATCGATGTGATCAACGCGTTCCAGGCGGTCCGGGGAGGGAACGGAGACGGTCAGATCTCCGTGGTGGACTGCAGCGACTGCGACGACGGCCGAATCGCCCTGGAGCACCTCGGCGCCTCCGACGAGGTGCAGGGGCAGGGTGACGGGGCGGACCAGAAGGAGGCGTGCGAGGCAGCCAGGGCCGACTGCAAGGCACAGGTGAACTGTCCGCCGGGCACCTTGCAGATGGGGAAGTGCTACTGCTGGCGCGGCGGCGAACTGGGGTGGACATGTACGGTCAAGTGCGGTTGTTCCACTCCGGTCGCATGATTCGCCCAGCGCGGTCCCACCGGCTTTCCGCGTGACCCCGCCCGCCCCCACGGCGGGCGCGTCCGCCTCGGCCAGTGCCTCGGTCGCCGGGCTTCGCTCATGCGGCCCCGGTCACACGGCGAACCAGCAGCGCACCGTCGTGCCCGCGTCGTCCGTGTGCGTGCGTACGAGGTCGGAGACCAGGTTGACCAGCAGCAGCCCGCGTCCGCCGCGCTGTGTCTGCGGGGCGGGCCGGCGGCCGGCGAGCGGGTCGGTGAGCCTGCCCCTGTCGCGCACCTCGACCACCAGGTGTCCGTCCTCCGCCCACACCCGCACGGTGCCCGTGCCGCCGCCGTGCACCACGCTGTTGGTGGTCAGCTCGGCGGTGACCAGGGCGAGGTCGCCGAGCCGGGTGCCGGTGAGGCCGTGGCGGGCGCCCTCGCCGGTGACGACGTGCCGGGCCTCCGGCAGCGACTCCGCGTCGAACACGACGGCCAGGGCGTCCGGGACGACGGTCAGGGGCCGGTTGTAGCGGGCGACGACGCCGTCGGGGTCGTAGGCCTCACTGACCCGCCCCGCGCCGCCGGTGCCCGCCTCCACGACCGTGGGATGGGTGGCGCAGGCGTCGGCGACCACGTCGGCCTGGAGGCGGCTCACGTCGTACGGGCACAGGATGGTCACCGCGCGGCCGGTGAACGCGGCGTTGATGAGCGCCTCGTGCTGGACGCAGGCCGGGTACTCGGTCGCACTGCGACCCGCCCAGACCGGCTCCCCGATGATCCGCACCCGGCGGCCGGGCGGCTGCGCGTCGGCGAACTGGCGCAGCACACCGGGGATGATCCGGCCGGGGTTGCGGCCAGCCTCCCGCATGTCCAGCAGCCGAACGTCGGCGGCCGCCTCGCCCAGCCCGTCCCGGATCAGCGCCAGCCGCTCCCCGGGCACGGCCACCGCGACCGGCTCCCCGGCGTCCAGCCCCTCCCGCACGAAGGGGACGGTGCCCGCCAGGTACTCCTCGTCGTCGCCGTAGAACAGGGCGGGGTGGATGAACGGGTCGTCGTCGCTGTGCACGGCGTCGGCACCCATGGCATCGGTACTCATGACATCGACACCTCGATCGCCGGCAGGTCGGGCCAGAACAGTTCCAGGGTGCGGCGCAGCGCGAACGGAGGCCGGTGCAGCACCATACGCCCGTCGCCCAGCCGCCCGGCGGCGGCCACCAGCACCCCGGCACCGGCGACGTCGACGAACGTCACCGCGGACAGCTCGAGATGGCACATCCCCTCGCCGTCCCGGACGGCCCGGTGCAGGGCACGCTCCCAGATCCCGTGCGTGGTCAGACCGACCTCGCCGGCCGCCCGCACCCCGCGCCGCTCGGCCAGCGGCGACACCGTCAACCGCACGCCGCCTCCCACTCTCTCGGACGACAACGCACGTACCCGCGCGCAGTACCGGTCATTCCCGGCCGCTCCATCACGGATGGGTGTACCGCCCCGCACACCGGGCAGGCGCACGGTGTCGCGAGGACGGACGACAACGGTTGAGCCGAACGGACGATGTTGAGTCGAGGACGGTTGTGAGGACTGCCGAGTCGAACCCGCTGATCATCGAGGGCCACACGGACGACACCGGCCGGGCGGTGCTCGCCGCACGCGGTGAACTAGTCCACGGCTGCGCGGAGACCCTGGCCCGGGCCCTGGCCCGACTCCCCGCCGGCACCCGCCGGATCGAGGTGGACATGTCGGGCGTGGGCTTCATGGACACCGCCGGCAGGGGCTTCCTGGACCTGCTGCGCGACCATGGCGAACGGCACATGATCCCCGTGTCGGCCGTGAACTGGCGCGGCCAGCCGCGTGACTTCTGGGAGCTGTGCAAGGAGGTCGAGCAGCTTCGCCGGGCGATGGCGACCCGCCCGGTGATCGACCAGGCCCGCGGCATCCTGATGGCCACCCACGGCTGCACGTCCGACGAGGCGTGGCAGATCCTGCGCGAGGCCTCCCAGCTCTCCAACACCAAGCTCCGCACGATCGCCGCGACGGTCACCGCGAGTACCGAGCACGCCGCCACGGCGCCGCCGGAACCCGTCGACAGGGCCCTGCGTACGGCGATCGCCCGGTTCCACGGCGGCGGGGGCGCCGCGCGCGGCTGATCCAGGCGGGTGAACGACGGCCGCACGCTCGGCGTGGCGGCCGTCATCCCTTCAAGCCCACAGGTCAGATCGATTCTGCACCTGGGCTGTGCGGTGGGGCGGGTGGGACTCGAACCCACGGCCGACGGATTATGAGTCCGCTGCTCTAACCGGCTGAGCTACCGCCCCTTACGGCGCGTCGCGCACATTTGTGCGCGCCGTCTGCCGCAGCATAGCCGCTCATACGATCTCCTGCTCCGGCATGGTCGGCTTCACACGACCATGAGGACTCCGCCGCGGCGCGAGCGGTTCCACCGGGCATGAAAAAGGACCCCGGAGGGTCCTCGTTCAGCATGCTCCCCCGACTGGACTCGAACCAGTAACCTGCCGGTTAACAGCCGGCTGCTCTGCCAATTGAGCTACGGAGGACCGAGCTCCCCCGACTGGACTCGAACCAGTAACCTGCCGGTTAACAGCCGGCTGCTCTGCCAATTGAGCTACGGAGGAATGCCTCGTTGCATCGAACGTGCCTACCTGGGTATCCGCCAGGGGGCGCCCGCTCGCTGCGACACATACATTAGCGCAAGCAGGGGGGTGCTCCGCCAATCGGTTCCCCCGGGCCCGATGCGGTGCCGGGACTACGCAACGAAAGGGTGGCCGCCATGCGCTACCGGCTCACGTTCATCGCCGGCCTCGCTCTGGGCTACGTGCTGGGCTCGAGGGCCGGGCGCGAGCGCTACGAGCAGCTCCGGAAGTCGGCCCAGCAGATCGCGCAGAACCCGGCCGTCCGCAACACCGCGGAGAGCGCCGCCCAGCAGGGCCGCCAGTTCGCCGGCAAGGCGTACCACGTGGTCAGCCACAAGGTCGGCGACCACATGCCGGACTCGGTGGCCCACCGCGTCCGCACCCTGCGCGAACGCAGCGTCCACAACGGCGCGGACGACGACTGGGGCACTAGCAACACATAGCGGTTCCGGTGAGTGCCGGGGGCAGCCACGCCGCTCAGGAGCGCGGGGAACTGCGCGACCGGCCCCGCACAACCCGCACCCGTCGGACGGCAAGCGCTCCCCACGGCGCCACGGCTCAGGCAGGCGCAGCGCTGCGGCACAATCTCTGACATGGGGATAGTCGCCGGGTTGGACAGTTCGCCCGATTTCACTCGTATCGTCGTCTGCGACACGGACACGGGGGCCGTGCTCAGGCAGGGATATGCCCCCCATCCGCTGGACAGTCCCGACGGCGGCCGGCCCAGTGACGTCGATCCGCAGGCCTGGCTGCTCTCCCTCGGGGAGGCCGCCGGCGGCGGGCTGCTGGAGGGCGTGCAGGCGATCGGCGTGGCCGCGCAGGCGAACGCGGTGGTCCCGCTGGACGCGCAGGGCAACACCGTGCGGCCCGCGCTGGTCGGCGGGGACAAGCGGGCGCAGGTCGCCGCCGCCGACCTGGTGGAGGCGCTCGGCGGGCGGGAGGCCTGGGCGCACGCCGTCGGCTGTGTGCCGCAGGCCGCGCAGCCGGTGACCAAGCTGCGCTGGCTGGCGAAGAACGAGCCGGAGGCCGCCGCCCGCACCGCGGTGCTGCTGCAGGCGCACGACTGGCTGGTGTGGCAGCTGCTCGGCCGGCCGGTGCGCCGGACCACGGACCGCGGCGGCGCCTCCGGCACCGGCTACTGGTCCGCCGCCACCGGTGGCTACCGGGCCGACCTGGTGGAGCTGGCGCTCGGCCACCAGGCCATGCTGCCGGAGGTGATCGGTCCCTCGGACGCGGCCGGTACGACGCCGGAGGGGCTGCTGATCTCCGCGGGGACCGTCGAGACGATGGCGGCCGCGTTCGGCCTGGGCCTCGGGTTCGGCGACGCCGTCGTCTCGCTCGGAGCCTCGGGTTCCGTCATGGCCGTCCACCCCGAGGCGCTGCACGACCCGTCGGGGACGATCACCTCGCTGGCCGACGCGACCGGCATGCACCTGCCGGTGGTGACGACGCTGAACGCCGTGCGCACCCTGCGCGGCACCGCCGAACTCCTCGGCCTGCCCGACCTGGAGAGCCTGTCCGACCTGGCGCTGAAGTCGACGCCCGGCGCCCACGGCCTCGTGTTCCTGCCGTATCTCGAAGGCGAGCGGACGCCCGCGCTGCCGCACACCGCGGGGACGCTGGCCGGTCTGCGGCGGGAGTCGATGAAGCCGGAGCACCTGGCGCGGGCCGCGTTCGAGGGCATGCTGTGCGGGCTCGCCGACGCGCTGGACGTGCTGCGCGGGCGGGGTGTGGAGGTGCGGCGGATCTTCCTGCTGGGGGCGGCGGCCGAGCTGCCCGCCGTGCAAGCCTGCGCGCCGTCCCTGTTCGGCGCGCAGGTCGTCGTACCGCAGCCCGCCGACTACGCGGCGATCGGCGCCGCCCGGCAGGCCGCCTGGGCGCTCGGGGTGTCGCAGGGCACCCTCGACCCGCGCACCCCGCCGGCCTGGCAGGGCGCGGTCGCGCAGGTGCTGGAGCCCGGCGAGGAACTGGCGGTCGGGCAGGCGGTGCGGCAGCAGTTCGTGTCGGTGCGGGAACAGACCCATCCGGGGGCGTTCCGGTTGTAACTCCCCGCCTGCTCCGGTTATTCGGTTGAGGTAACGCGGGTGGAGTGTTCGACGATAGGGGCCAAGGGCAACCAACCGCCCCTACCGCCGACTCCGAGAGACCCAGCGTGCTCATACGACTCCTGCGGACCTACCTCAGGCCCTACCGAAAACCCATCGCCGTGCTGGTGCTGCTGCAGTTCCTGCAGACCTGCGCGACCCTCTACCTGCCGACCCTGAACGCGGACATCATCGACAACGGTGTCGTGACCGGCGACACCGGCTACATCCTGTCCTTCGGCGCCCTGATGATCGGCATCTCGCTGGTCCAGGTCGTCTGCAACATCGGCGCGGTCTACTACGGCGCCCGTACCGCCTCGGCGCTCGGCCGGGACGTGCGGGCCGCCGTCTTCGACCGGGTGCAGTCCTTCTCCGCCCGCGAGGTCGGCCACTTCGGCGCGCCCTCGCTGATCACCCGGACGACGAACGACGTCCAGCAGATCCAGATGCTGGCCCTGATGACGTTCACGCTGATGGTGTCGGCGCCGATCATGTGCGCGGGCGGCATCGTGCTGGCGCTCGGCCTGGACGTGCCGCTGTCGGCCGTGCTGGTCGCCGTCGTGCCCGTGCTCGGCATCTGTGTGACGTTGATCGTGCGGCGGCTGCGGCCGCTGTTCCGGACCATGCAGGAGCGGCTGGACACGGTGAACCGGGTGCTGCGCGAGCAGATCACCGGCAACCGGGTGATCCGCGCCTTCGTCCGCGACGAGTACGAGCAGCAGCGCTTCCGCCGGGCGAACACCGAGCTGACCGACATGTCGCTGAGCACCGGCAACCTGCTCGCGCTGATGTTCCCGATCGTCATGACGGTGGTGAACCTGTCGTCCATCGCGGTGGTGTGGTTCGGCGCGCACCGCATCGACAGCGGCGGCATGCAGATCGGCGACCTGACCGCGTTCCTCGCCTATCTGATGCAGATCGTGATGTCCGTGATGATGGCCACCTTCATGTTCATGATGGTGCCGCGCGCGGAGGTGTGCGCCGAGCGCGTGCAGGAGGTGCTGGACATGTCCTCCAGCGTCGTCCCGCCGTCGGCGCCGGTCACCGAGCTGCGCCGGCACGGGCACCTGGAGATCCGGGGCGCGGGCTTCCGCTACCCGGGTGCCGAGGAGCCGGTGCTGAAGGCCGTCGACCTCGTCGCCCGGCCGGGCGAGACGACCGCCGTGATCGGCTCGACGGGCAGCGGCAAGTCCACCCTGCTGGGCCTCGTGCCCCGGCTGTTCGACGCGACGGACGGCGAGGTCCTCGTCGACGGCGAGGACGTACGGACCGTCGACCCGCGGCTGCTGGCCAGGACAGTCGGCCTCGTCCCGCAGAAGCCCTACCTCTTCGCGGGCACGGTCGCCACCAACCTGCGCTACGGCAACCCGGACGCCACGGACGAGGAGCTGTGGCACGCGCTGGAGGTCGCGCAGGCCAAGGACTTCGTGGAGCGGCTGGAGAACGGGCTGGACTCCCCGATCGCGCAGGGCGGCACCAATGTGTCCGGCGGTCAGCGGCAGCGGCTCGCCATCGCCCGCACCCTCGTCCAGCGCCCGGAGATCTACCTCTTCGACGACTCCTTCTCCGCCCTCGACTACGCCACCGACGCGGCCCTGCGCGCCGCGCTCGCCCGGGAGACCGCCGAGGCGACCGTGGTGATCGTCGCCCAGCGGGTGGCGACCATCCGGGACGCCGACCGGATCATCGTGCTCGACGAGGGCCGGGTGGTCGGCACCGGCCGGCACCACGAGCTGATGGCGGACAACGAGACCTACCGGGAGATCGTGCTCTCCCAGCTGACGGAAGCGGAGGCTGCCTGATGGCCGGGCCCATGGGGCGGATGATGGCCGGGACCGGACCGGACCACCGCTCGCTGGACTTCAAGGTGTCGGGCCGGCGGCTCGTCGCGCAGTTCCGGCCGGAGCGGTTCACGATCTACGCGCTGCTGCTGTGCGTGCTGATCAGCGTGGGCCTGTCGGTGGCCGGGCCGAAGATCCTCGGCGAGGCCACCGACCTGGTCTTCGCGGGCATCGTCGGGCGGCAGATGGAGCCCGGCGCCACCAAGGAACAGGTGCTGGAGGCGATGCGGGAGCGCGGCGACGGCGACATCGCCGACATGCTGCGTGGCACCGACTTCACGCCCGGCGAGGGTATCGACTTCACCGCCGTCGGGAACGTGCTGCTGTTCGCGCTCGTCGTGTTCGTGGTCGCCGGGCTGCTGATGGCGGTGGCGACGCGGCTGGTGAACCGGGCCGTGAACCGGACCATGTACCGGATGCGCGAGGACGTGCAGACGAAGCTGTCGCGGCTGCCGCTGTCGTACTTCGACAAGCGCCAGCGCGGCGAGGTGCTGTCCCGGGCGACCAACGACATCGACAACATCGGGCAGACCCTCCAGCAGTCGATGGGCCAGCTGATCAACTCGCTGCTGACCATCATCGGCGTGCTCGCGATGATGTTCTGGGTGTCGTGGATCCTCGCGCTGGTCGCGCTGGTGACGGTCCCGCTGTCGCTGTACGTGGCGACGTGGGTCGGCAAGGGGTCGCAGCCGCACTTCGTGCAGCAGTGGCGGTCCACCGGCACGCTCAACGCGCACATCGAGGAGATGTACACCGGGCACACCCTGGTGAAGGTGTTCGGGCGGCAGGAGGAGTCGGCGAAGCAGTTCGCCGAGCAGAACGAGGCGCTGTACGAGGCCGGGTTCAAGGCGCAGTTCAACAGCGGCATCATGCAGCCGCTGATGATGTTCGTCTCCAACCTGAACTACGTCCTGGTCGCGGTGGTCGGCGGCCTGCGGGTGGCGTCCGGGTCGCTGTCGATCGGCGACGTGCAGGCGTTCATCCAGTACTCGCGGCAGTTCTCGATGCCGCTGACGCAGCTCGCGTCCATGGCCAACCTGGTGCAGTCCGGCGTCGCCTCCGCCGAGCGGATCTTCGAACTCCTCGACGCGGAGGAGCAGTCGGCGGACCCGGTGCCGGGGGTGCGGCCGGAGGAGCCGCGCGGCCGGGTCGCGCTGGAGCAGGTGTCCTTCCGGTACGACCCGGAGAAGCCGCTGATCGAGGACCTGACGCTGACGGTGGAACCGGGGCAGACGGTGGCGATCGTCGGCCCGACCGGCGCCGGCAAGACCACGCTGGTGAACCTGCTGATGCGGTTCTACGACGTGTCCGGCGGCCGGATCACCCTCGACGGCGTCGACATCGCCGAGATGTCCCGGGACGAACTGCGCTCCGGGATCGGCATGGTGCTCCAGGACACCTGGCTGTTCGGCGGCACCATCGCGGAGAACATCGCGTACGGGGCGTCCAGGAAGGTCACCCGCGGCGAGATCGAGGAGGCCGCGCGGGCGGCCCACGCCGACCGGTTCATCCGCACCCTGCCCGACGGCTACGACACCGTGATCGACGACGAGGGCTCGGGCGTCAGCGCCGGTGAGAAGCAGCTCATCACCATCGCGCGGGCGTTCCTGTCCGACCCGGTGATCCTGGTGCTCGACGAGGCGACCAGCTCCGTCGACACCCGCACCGAGGTGCTGATCCAGAAGGCGATGGCCAAACTGGCGCACGGCAGGACGTCGTTCGTCATCGCCCACCGGCTGTCGACCATCCGGGACGCCGACACCATCCTGGTGATGGAGAACGGCTCGATCGTCGAGCAGGGCTCGCACACCGAACTCCTGGCGACGGGCGGGGCGTACGCACGGCTGTACCAGGCGCAGTTCGCGCAGGCGGTCGCCGAGGTGGACTGAGGGTTCGCCCGGCCGGTGGCCCCGGTTTGCCGAGGCCACCGGCCCGCCGCAGAATCAGGGAGGAGTCCCTGCGCCGCAGGCGCCCGAACGAGCGAGGCACCATGGCCGGCATCAAGGGGGACGCGGCCCGGCCCGTCGAGCTGAAGGCCGGCGCGATCGGGTTCGTCGACGCGCTCGTCATCGGACTGAACTCGACGTCCCCGGCGTACTCGCTGGCAGCCGCCATCGGTCCCGTCGTGGCGCTCGTGGGCGTCTACGCCCCCGGCGTGATGGTCGCCTCGTTCGTCCCCATGCTGCTGATCGCGTCGGCGTTCTACCACCTCAACCGGGCCGACCAGGACTGCGGGACGACCTTCTCGTGGGTCACCCGGGCCATGGGGCCGTGGACCGGGTGGCTCGGCGGGTGGGCCATCACCATGACCGGCGTCCTGGTGGTCGGTTCGCTGGCCGACGTCGCCGTGACCTTCGGTCTGCTCACCTTCGGCCTCGACGGCTGGGCCGAGCACGAGGTCGTACGCCAGACGCTGACCGTGCTGGTCATCCTGCTCATGACGGCCCTGTGCGTCATCGGTACCGAGCTGTCGGCCAGGGTGCAGAACGTGCTGATCCTCGCGCAGGTCGCCTGCCTGCTCGCGTTCGCCGTCGTGGCGCTCTACCGCGTCCACGCCGGCACCGGCACCCTCGACTCCGTCCGGCCGTCGGCCGAGTGGCTGAACCCCTTCGGCTCCGGAGGCGCCCTTCTGACCGCCGCCCTGCTGCTGGGCGTGTTCATCTACTGGGGCTGGGAGTCGGCGGTCAACCTCACCGAGGAGGTGACGGACTCCGCCACCGCGCCCGGCCGGGCCGCCGTCTGGTCGACGGTCATCCTGCTGGTGACGTACGTGTCGGTCGCGTTCGCGGTGGTCGCCTACGCCGGGACGGCCTTCCTCGCCGAGAACGCCGGGGAGGAGGAGTTCGTCTTCGCCCTGCTCGCCGGGGAGGCCATGGGCGGCTGGGACTGGGTCGTGCTGCTGGCGGTGTCGACGTCGGCGCTGGCCTCGACGCAGACGACGATCATCCCGGCCTCCCGCACGGCGCTGTCCATGGCCCGCCGCCGCGCGCTGCCCGCGTCGTTCGCCCGGATCCACCCGCGGTACCGCACGCCCGACGTCAGCACCTGGTGGGTTGCCGCGATCGCCATCGGCTGGTACCTGGTCGTCAAGCAGATCAGCGAGAACGCGCTCTTCGACTCGCTCACCGCGCTGTCGCTGCTGATCGCCTTCTACTACGCCCTCACGGGCGTCGCCTGCGCGGTCTACCACCGCCGCCGGCTGACCGTAAGCGTCCGGAACCTCGTGCTGATCGGCCTCGGCCCGGTGGTGGGTGCCGCGCTGCTGGCCTGGCTGCTGGTGGAGTCGGTCGTCGACATGGCCGACCCGGCGAACAGTTACAGCGGGGTCTCCTGGTTCGGGCTCGGTCCACCGCTGGTCATCGGCATCGGCATCGCCGTCACGGGCGTGGTCCTCATGGTGTGGTGGCGGTTCGTGTCGCCCGCCTTCTGGTCGGAGCGCCCGGGCGTCGCCGACGCCGAACCGGTCCGCCGGGAGGAGCCCTGACATGGCGGTCGTCCTCGGATACGACGAGTCCCCCGGGGCGGTGCGCGCGCTGCGCGTCGCCGTCGAGGTGTCGGCCGCCTTCCGCGAACCCCTCGTGCTGGTCTACGGCGCCGCGGCCCCGGGAGCCGTGGGCGAGGAGTACGCGGCCCATCGGCAGGCCCTCGTCGAGGCCGGGCGCACCGCGCTCCGGCACGCGGTCGCGGTGGCCGAGGCGGCCGGCGTGCCGACCACGGTCGAGATCCTCGACGAGAAGCCCGCCCAGGCGCTGCTCGGCGCGGCGGACCGGCACGGGGCGCGGGTCATCGTGGTGGGGAGCTGGGGCGAGAGCCCGATGCGCGGCGCGCTGCTGGGCTCGACGCCTCACAAGCTGCTGCACCTGTCCCGCGTGCCGGTGCTGTGCGTGCCGACCGCCGAGGACGAGTGAGACCCGGCCCCGGGTCCCGGCCCCGGCTCAGTCCAGGTAGCCCCGCAGCTGGTCCGCGAAGGCGTGGTCGCGGAGTTTGTTGAGGGTCTTCGACTCGATCTGGCGGATGCGTTCGCGGGTGACGCCGAAGATGCGCCCTATCTCCTCCAGGGTGCGCGGACGGCCGTCCACCAGCCCGTAGCGGAGCTGTACGACCTTGCGCTCCCGCTCGCCGAGGGTGGACAGGACCGCCTCCAGGTGCTCCCTGAGCAGCAGGAACGCTGCGGACTCCACCGGGGACGCGGCGTCGCCGTCCTCTATCAGGTCGCCCAGCGCGACATCGTCCTCCTCGCCGACGGGGGCGTGCAGCGAGACGGGCTCCTGGGCGAGCCGCAGCACCTCGCCCACCCGTTCCGGCGGCAGGTCGAGCTGGGCGGCGACCTCCTCGGACGTCGGCTCGTAGCCGCGCTCCTGGAGCATCCGGCGCTGGACGCGCACGACCCGGTTGATCAGCTCGACGACGTGCACCGGGACCCGGATGGTGCGGGCCTGGTCGGCGAGGGCGCGGGACATGGCCTGGCGGATCCACCAGGTGGCGTAGGTGGAGAACTTGTAGCCGCGGGCGTAGTCGAACTTCTCGACGGCCCGGATGAGGCCCAGGTTGCCCTCCTGCACGAGGTCCAGCATGGTCAGCCCGCGGCCCACGTACCGTTTGGCGACGGACACCACCAGCCGCAGGTTCGCCTCGATCAGCCGCCGCTTGGCCATCCGGCCCATCACGACCAGACGGTCCAGGTCGAGGGCGAGCTGGCTGTCCAGGTCGGGCGTGTGGAGCAGTTTCTCCTCGGCGAACAGCCCCGCCTCGACGCGGCGGGCCAGTTCGACCTCCTCGGCGGCGGTGAGCAGCGGGATCCGCCCGATCTCCCGCAGGTACTGCCGGAACAGGTCGGAGGTGGGTCCGCCGGTGTCCACCACCCGCCCGGGGGGCGGTTCGACGGGCTCCGGCTCCGCGGCCGGCCCGCCTTCCGGTTCGGTCTCCGGTTCGCTCTCCGGCTCCGTTTCCGCCTCCGTTTCCGGGTGGTGCGCGACACGGCTCTGCGGCGGCACGGCCGCCAGCACGTCCGGCTCCGCGTCCGGATCCGTGTCGGTCGGCATGTCGGTGTGGACGAGGGTCTGGGTCTGCACGGGGGCGACCTCCAGGGTGATCGCTGCTGAGGTGGCGGAACCGCGGGGGTGTAGGACCCGTGAGGGACGGATCGGCCGCGCTCCGAGGACTCAGGCACCGGGACCCAGTGTGGGGTAAGACACATCTCCGCCACGAGGGGCGTGCGGTGACTTTTTGCGTCCGGTTCGTGACCGCGCGCTCAGAGCGCCGAGGGGCCCTCGTCCTGCAGTGCCCGGTCGTACCTCGTGAGGACCATCATCTCGTTCTGGATGGCGGCGGCCTGCGCCGGATCGCCGTTGCCGAGACGGGTCAGCAGACTCTGCAGGTCGGCGAGGCGACGGGCGACGGCGCGGCGGCGGACCGTCACCAACTGCACACCGGCGTAGTGCTCGTCGACCGTCTTGCGCATGATGGCCTCGACGGCCAGTTCCGTCACCATCGCGCGGACCGTGTCGTCCGGGGCCGCGTCCCGGACCCGGGCCAGGTACTCCGGCGCGTCCTGCGTGCCGTACTCGGCGCCGCCGGCGTCGAGGATGGCCTGCCGTACGGCGGCGTAGGGCGCGGCGGTGAACTCGTCGACGCCGTACGCGTCGAACGCCGGGGACACCAGTTCGGGGCGCTGGAGGGCGAGCTTGAGCAGCTCGCGTTCCGTCGCGTACACCGGGTTGCGGAGGGTCAGCGCCGGGCCGGAGGCCTGAGGGCGCGGGGCGGCGTCGTACGGCGGTTGCGGGCCCCGCGCCGGCGCCGGGCCCCTGCCGCCCCGGTCACGGGCCCAACGGGCCAGCTGCGCCACCCGCTTGACCACGAACTGGGTGTCGAGGATGCCGAGCATGCCCGCGAGCTCGACGGCGACCTCGTGCTGGGCGCCGCTGTTCTTGATGCGGGCGACGACCGGGGCGGCCTCGTCGAGCGCGGCGGCGCGGCCCGCCGGGGTGTCCAGGTCGTAGCGGGAGACGATCTGGCGGAGGGCGAACTCGAAGAGCGGCGTGCGCGGCTCGACCAGGTCGGCGACCGCTTCGTCGCCCTTGGCGAGCCGCAGGTCGCAGGGGTCCATGCCGTCGGGGGCGATGGCGATGTAGGTCTCGGCGGCGAACTTCTGGTCGTCCTCGAAGGCGCGCAGGGCCGCCTTCTGGCCGGCCGCGTCGCCGTCGAAGGTGAAGATCACGCGCGCGCTGCCGTTGTCCATCAGCAGCCGGCGGAGGATCTTGATGTGGTCGCCGCCGAACGCGGTGCCGCAGGTGGCGATCGCTGTCGTCACCCCGGCGAGATGGCAGGCCATCACGTCCGTGTAGCCCTCGACCACCACCGCGCGGGACGACTTCGCGATGTCCTTCTTCGCCAGGTCGATGCCGTAGAGGACCTGGGACTTCTTGTAGATCGCCGTCTCGGGGGTGTTGAGGTACTTCGGTCCGTTGTCCGCCTCGTAGAGCTTGCGGGCGCCGAACCCGACGACGTCGCCGCCGATGTCGCGGATCGGCCACATCAGCCGGCCGCGGAAGCGGTCGATGGGGCCGCGCCGGCCCTCCTGCGACAGCCCGGACAGGATCAGCTCCTTGTCGCTGAAGCCCTTGCCGCGCAGATAGCGGGTGAGGTGGTCCCAGCCCTGCGGGCTGTAGCCGACGCCGAAGTGGACGGCGGCGGCCTGGTCGAAGCCGCGCTCGGCGAGGAAGATCCGGCCGGTGTCGGCCTCGGGGCTGGTGGCGAGCTGTTCCGCGTACCACTCGGCGGCGATCTTGTGGGCCTCGACCAGGCGGATGCGCTCGCCGCGCTGGTGGGCGGGGTTGTACCCGCCCTCCTCGTAGCGCAGGGTGATGCCGGCCTGGGCGGCCAGGCGTTCGACCGCCTCCGAGAAGGAGAGGTGGTCCACCTTCATCACGAAGGTGATGGTGTCGCCGCCCTCCTGGCAGCCGAAGCAGTGGAAGAGTCCCTTGCTCGGGCTGACCTGGAAGGACGGCGACTTCTCGTCGTGGAACGGGCACAGCCCCTTGAGGTTGCCGCCGCCCGCGTTGCGCAGCTGGAGGTACTCGGACACCACGGCGTCGATCGGGACCGCGTCCCGTACCGCCTTCACGTCCTCGTCGTTGATCCGTCCTGCCACGGATGAATTCTACGGGGCTCCGGTGACAAGCCCGGGGCACGCGGACGCGCTCAGGTGCCCAGGCTCTCCAGCGGCACGCGCGGGGACGCCAGCGCCTCGGTGTCCACCCGCGCCCGGGACCGGATCAGCCGCTGGATCTGCTCTGTGACGTCCCACACGTTCACGTTCATCCCCGCCAGCACCCGCCCCTCCTTCACCCAGAACGCGATGAACTCCCGCTTGCCCGCGTCCCCCCGGATCACCACCTGGTCGTACGACCCGGGCGGCGCCCACCCCGAGTACTCCATGCCCAGGTCGTACTGGTCGGAGAAGAAGTACGGCACCCGGTCGTAGACGACGTCCTGCCCCAGCATGGCCCGCGCCGCCGCCGGTCCGCCGTTCAGCGCGTTCGCCCAGTGCTCCACCCGCATCCGGGTGCCGAAGAGGGCGTGCGGGAAGGCGGCGACGTCGCCGGCCGCGTGGATGTCGGGGTCGGACGTGCGCAGCCGCTCGTCCACGATCACGCCGCCGCCGTGCGCCCGGCCGGCGATCCCCAGGCCGGCCGCCTCCGCGAGGGCGACCCGCGGTGCCGCGCCGATCGCCGCGAGCACGGCGTGCGCCGGGTGCTCCTCGCCGTCGTCCGTACGGGCCGCCAGCACCACGCCGTCCTGCCCGATGATCTCCGTGAGCCGGACGCCGAAGTGGAAGCGCACCCCGTGCTCCCGGTGCAGCTCGGCGAAGAGCTGGCCCAGCTCGGGCCCGAGTACGCCGTGCAGCGGGGTCGGCTCCGGTTCGACGACGGTGACCTCGGCGCCGTACTCCCGGGCCGCCGCCGCGACCTCCAGGCCGATCCAGCCGGCGCCGGCGATCACGATGTGGCCGTTGTCACGGCCGAGGTGGGTGAGGACGCCCTTGAGGCGTTCCGCGTGGGCGAGGCGGCGCAGATGGTGGACGCCGGCCAGGTCGGTGCCCGGGATGTCCAGGCGGCGGGGCTCGGCACCCGTGGCCAGCAGCAGCTTGTCGTAGCGGACGACCGTGCCGTCCTCGCCGAAGCGGACCGTCTTCGCGGCGCGGTCGACGGCGTCGACGGTCTGGCCGAGGTGCAGCTCGATGTCGTTGCGCGCGTACCAGGCGGGCTCGTGCACGAAGACGCTGTCGCGTTCGTCCTTGCCGAGCAGGTAGCCCTTGGACAGCGGGGGGCGTTCGTACGGGTGGTCGCGCTCGTCGCAGATCAGTATCACCCGCCCGTTGAAGCCCTCAGCGCGAAGCGTCTCGGCCGCCTTCGCGCCGGCGAGACCTCCTCCGACGATGACGAATGTCTGATCCGCGTCGACCACTTGATGCCTCCTCGTGAATATGCCGCCACATGCGAGCGTCCCGCACGGAGCGTGATGGGGGAAGAGGGGGTGACCCGATCAGGCCACGGAGGGTCACGTACTTGTCACATACGTCCCGTCAGTCTCGCGTGCAGCGAGCGGGCGGAGGCGTCGGTGAGGGAGGCGATCTGGTCCACGATCACCCGTTTGCGGGCCCGGTCGTCGGGCGCCTCGTCGAACAGCGTGCGGAACTGGGGGTCCAGGCCGTCCGGCGCGCGGGTGGTGAGGGCATCGGCGAGTTCGGCGACGACGATCCGCTGGTCGGCGCGGAGCCGGGCCTGCTCGGCGCGCTGCATGACGTACCGGTCGGCGACCGCCTTCAGCACCGCGCACTCCATCCGGGTCTCGCGCGGCACGACCAGCTCCGCCCCGTACCGGGTGAGCCGGCCGCCGCAGTACGCGGCGCGGGTGGCGCCCTCGGCGGCGAGGCAGAAACGGCCGATGAGCTGGCTGGTCGCGTCCTTCAGCCGGGCCTGGGCGATGGCTGTGCCGTCGTAGCCGTGCGGCCACCACTCCTGGTCCTGGAGCCGGTCCAGGGCGGCGGCGAGCTCGGCGGGGTCGGTGCCGGCGGGGACGTAGCGGCCGACGGCGACGCGGAAGATCTCCTGGCGTTCCGGGTCGGCGTGCAGCAGGTTGGGGTCGATGTGCCCGGCGTGCAGGCCGTCCTCCACGTCGTGCACGGAGTACGCCACGTCGTCGGACCAGTCCATGACCTGGGCTTCGAAGCAGGTGCGGGTGTCCGGGGCGTCCTTGCGGGCCCAGTCGAACACCGGGCGGTCGTCCTCGTAGACGCCGAACTTGGGGGAGCCCGGGTCGGTGGGGTGGGCGCCGCGCGGCCACGGGTACTTGGTGGCGGCGTCCAGCGCGGCGCGGGTCAGGTTGAGGCCGACGGAGCCCTCCGGGGTGAACCGTTTGGGTTCGATGCGGGTGAGGAGCCGCAGGGACTGGGCGTTGCCCTCGAAGCCGCCGCAGTCCTCGGCGAACTCGTTGAGGGCCTGTTCGCCGTTGTGGCCGAAGGGGGGATGGCCGAGGTCGTGGGAGAGGCAGGCGGCCTCGACGAGGTCGGGGTCGCAGCCGAGGGCCGCGCCCAGCTCCCGGCCGACCTGCGCGCACTCCAAAGAGTGGGTGAGCCGGGTGCGGGGGCTGGGATCCCAGGCGTGGCTCGTCGTGCCGGGGGTCACGACCTGGGTCTTGCCGGCGAGTCTTCTCAGCGCGGCGGAGTGGAGGACGCGGGCGCGGTCGCGTTGGAAGGCGGTGCGGCCGGGGCGCTTGTCGGGTTCGGGGGCCCAACGCTCGGTCGCGGACTCCGGGTACGCGGGGGGTTCGGTGCCTTCCATGTCTCGACAGTAAGCGTTCGATGCGTCTGCCGGGTCGGTGTCGTGCCGCGGGTGCGGGTGGTCTGTGGTTGGTTGCGCCCACGCGGCGGAGCCGCACACCGAGACGTCCCCCAGGGGACGTCTCGCCGATCATGCCGGGCTCGCGGCGCCTGGCACCGCGCCTCGCCGCGTTGTCGTCACTCCCCGATTCCCCCAAGCTCTCGGCTCCGCTCGAGCAGGGGGCACCCCCATCGCATCGACTCCCTCCTCCGCCTTGCGATGCACGGCACCAGACGCCGCTCCCTGATCCGGCCTGATCGGCGAGACACCCCCTAGGGAGCTACAGCCAGGGCCCGCTTCATCGTGACCGGCATCGCCATCGCCTCTTCGTAGCGGTGCAGCAGCAGTTCCGCCATCAACGGGTGTGCGCCCAGGGGGTCCGACGCCAGGTCCGGTGCCGCCTTCGCGCACTCCGTCGCGAAGCGGCCCGGGGCCGTGAAGCAGGAGGCGACCGCGATGCGGTGGCGGCCGCGTGCCCGCAGGGAGCGGACGGCCGACTCCACCGTGGGGGTCGCCGCGGAGGCGTACGCGGGGACGACCGGGACGCCGAGCCGCGCGGCGAGGAGGGCGGCCGTGCGGCCGGTGTCGGTCGCGGACTCGGGGTCGCGGGAGCCGGCCGCGGCCAGTACGACCGCGCTGCCGCGGCGCTCGGCCGCCGTCCTCGGGGGGTGCCAGCCGGCCTCGGTGAGGCGGGTGTGGAGGGTGGCGGCGAGCAGCGGGTGCGGGCCGAGCGGGGCGGCGACGCGGGTGCGGGCCGGGTGGGCGGCGGCCATCTCGGGGATGTCCTGCTTGACGTGGTAGCCGCGGCTCAGCAGGAGCGGGACCAGGACGGCCTCGCGGTCGCCGAGGGCGGCGAGGGTGTCGGGGAGCAGGGGCGCGTTCAGCTCGATGTGGCCGAGGTGGACCGGCAGGCCGGGGCGCAGCACGCGGACCCGGTCGAGGAGGGCTCGGACGGTGGCGAGGGCGCGCGGGTCGCGGCTGCCGTGGGCCACGACGACGAGCGCGGGCCGGCCGGAGGCGGGGCTGAGCTGGCTGTCCATGCGTCGAGGGTGACGGCAGGACGTTGCCGAGCCGTTGCGTGGGCGTCACGGGCGTTTTCCGTGGGTTCACCAAGGGGGCCCGGGGGTGTGTGAGGGGTATGCAACCGGGGCGCCGCACACCACGTCCCTGTCGGTATGAAGATCGTACGACCTCGTCTCCCTCGTACCCGGGCCGGCCGCCGGCGGCTGGTGCAGGCCGTGATGGCGGGGTGCGTGCTGGCGCTGCTGCCGTCGACCTGGATGTACGTCTCCACGAGCGACCGGCTGCGGACCACGGCCGACGCGCCGCGCACCGAGGTCGCCGTGGTCTTCGGGGCGGGCCTGTGGAACGGGGAGCCGTCGCCGTACCTCGCGCACCGGCTGGACGCGGCGGCCGAGCTGTACCGGGCGGGCCGGATCGAGGTGGTGCTGGTCACCGGTGACAACAGCCGGGAGGACTACGACGAGCCGGACGCGATGCGCTCCTACCTCACCCGGCAGGGCGTCCCGGACACGCGGATCGTCAGCGACTACGCCGGCTTCGACACCTGGGACTCCTGCGTCCGCGCCAAGAAGATCTTCGGCGTGGACGAGGCGGTCCTGATCAGCCAGGACTTCCACATCCGGCGCGCGGTGGCGTTGTGCCGGGCGGCGGGGGTGGAGTCGTACGGCGTCGGCGTCGCCGACCGGCGGGACGCGACCTGGGTGTACGGCGGAATCCGGGAGGTCTTCGCGAGCGGCAAGGCGGCGCTGGACGCGGTGCTCGAACCCGACCCCCGGTTCCTCGGGCCGCAAGAGCCCGGCGTGGAGCGGGCGCTCGCCGCCGGCCGGTAGGAGCCCGGGTGGCCTCACGGCGGGCCACGGGCGGCGGGGAGGTCGGCTTCCCGGTCGTGTAACAGGGAGCCGTCATGGCGCGTAACACGAGCGAAGCACCCTGAAGGGCATGGACAGCACCTCGACGCCCACCCACTGCCCGTACTGCGCCCTGCAGTGCGGGATGAACCTGTCGCCCTCGCCGGACGGGGGCGTCGAGGTGCTGGAGCGCACCGACTTCCCGGTGAACCGCGGGGCGCTGTGCGGCAAGGGCCGTACGGCGCCCGCGCTGCTCTCCTCCCGGGTGCGGCTGACCTCCCCGCTGGTGCGGGAGGGGGACACGCTGGTGCCCGCCTCCTGGGACGAGGCCCTGGACCGGATCGCCGGCGCGCTGCGCCGCACCCGCGCGGAGCACGGCCCGGACGCGCTCGGCGTGTTCGGCGGCGGCGGGCTGACCAACGAGAAGGCGTACTTGCTCGGCAAGTTCGCCCGGGTCGTGCTCGGCACCTCACAGATCGACTACAACGGCCGGTTCTGCATGTCGTCCGCGGCGGCCGGGGGCATGAAGGCGTTCGGCCTGGACCGCGGGCTGCCGTTCCCGCTGGAGGACATACCGAGGACGGGCTGCGTGATCCTGGTCGGCTCGAACCTCGCCGAGACCATGCCGCCGTCGCTGCGCTACCTCACCGAGCTGAAGGAGAACGGCGGCACCCTGATCGTCGTCGACCCGCGCCGCACGAAGACCGCCGAACAGGCCGATCTGCACCTCGCGCCCCGGCCCGGCACCGACCTCGCGCTCGCGCTGGGCCTGCTGCACCTGGTGGTCGCCGAGGGCCGCACCGACGAGGAGTACATCCGCGAGCGGACCAGCGGCTGGGAGGACACGCGGGCCGCGGCCATGGCGCACTGGCCGGAGTACGTGGAACGGATCACGGGGGTGTCCGTCCCCGAACTGCGGGAGGCCGTGCGGATGTTCTGCGAGCCGGAGTCCGCGATGGTGCTCACCGCGCGCGGACCCGAGCAGCAGGCCAAGGGCACCGACACGGTCGGCGCGTGGATCAACCTGTGCCTGGCGACCGGCCGCGCGGGACGCCCGTACAGCGGTTACGGCTGTCTCACCGGGCAGGGCAACGGGCAGGGCGGGCGCGAGCACGGCCAGAAGGCCGACCAGCTGCCCGGCTACCGCAAACTGGACGACCCGGCGGCGCGGCGGCATGTCGCCGAGGTGTGGGGCGTGGACCCGGACTCGCTGCCGGGGCCGGGGCGCAGCGCGTACGAGCTGCTGGACGCGCTCGGCACGGACATCCGGACGCTGCTGCTGATGGGCTCCAACCCGGTGGTGTCGGCGCCGCGCGCCGCGCACGTCGAGGAGCGGATCAAGTCCCTCGGCTTCCTGGCGGTCTGCGACGTCGTGCTGTCGGAGACGGCGGAGCTGGCGGACGTGGTGCTGCCGGTGACGCAGTGGGCCGAGGAGACCGGCACGACGACCAACCTGGAGGGCAGGGTGCTGCTGCGCCGGCAGGCGATCACCCCGCCCGAGGGCGTCCGCAGCGACCTGGAGGTCATGCACGAGCTGGCCGCGCGGCTCGGCGTGGAGAAGGGCTTCCCGACCGACCCGGAAGAGGTCTTCGAGGAGCTGCGCCGGGCCAGCGCGGGCGGGCCCGCGGACTACTCCGGCATCACCTACCGCAGGCTCGCGGAGGAGAACGGCGTGTTCTGGCCGTGTCCCGCGCCCGAGCCGGCGCTCGACGACCGGGGTGCCGCGGACCCCGAGGACGCCTCGTTCGACGTGCCCGCGGACGACCCGGTGGGGGACGAGGAGACGGCGGCCGGGGCGCACCCCGGCACGCCCCGGCTGTTCCTCGACCGGTTCGCCACGCCGGACGGCCGGGCCCGGTTCGTGCCGGTGACGCACCGGGCGGTCGCCGAGGAACCCGACGACGAGTACCCGGTGCTGCTGACCACCGGCCGGGTGGTCGCCCAGTACCAGTCCGGTGCCCAGACCCGGCGGGTCGACGAGCTGAACGCCGCGGCGCCCGGCCCGTTCGTCGAGCTGCACCCGAGGCTGGCGGCCCGGTTGGGCGCGGCCGAGGGCGATCCCGTGGCGGTCGTCTCCCGGCGCGGCCGGGCCGTGGCACCGGCCAGGATCACCCACGCCATCCGCCCCGACACCGTGTTCATGCCGTTCCACTGGCCGGGCGAGGGCCGCGCCAACACCCTCACCAACCCGGCGCTGGACCCGACGTCGCGGATGCCGGAGTTCAAGGCGTGCGCGGTGCGGCTGGAGGCGGTGGAGTCCGGGAATTGACCCGGGTTTCCGGTACGGGAATGCACCCGTCGGCGGGTCTGTCCGGTTCGTAGATTCGACGCATGACGACCTACCAGGTACCCCAGCGCATGAACTTCGCCGCCGTCGCCCCGAAGGTGTTCAAGGCGGTCCTCGACCTGCACGCGGCCGCCGTGGAGGGCATCGACCCGGTGACGGTCGAGCTGGTGCAGATCCGGGCCTCCCAGCTAAACCACTGCGCGTACTGCCTCGACTACCACACCACCGACGCCCGCAAGGCCGGCGAGTCGGAGGACCGCATCCACCAGCTGTCGGCCTGGCGGGAGTCCAGCCTGTACACGGTCGAGGAGCGCGCGGCCCTGGCCCTGACGGAGGCCGTCACGCTGCTGCCCGGCGGGGTGTCGGACGAGGTGTACGAGGAGGCGGCCCGGCACTTCGACGAGGCGGCACTGGCCCAGCTGATCGCCCTGATCTTCACGGTGAACACGTGGAACCGCATGAACGTGACGACGCGGAAGACGCCGGGGACCGCCTGAGCCGGGGCCGTCCGGCGGGCCCTACGGCGGCGAGGTGCGCCGCGTCAGCCAGTCGCCGCTCCCGATGAGCCGGCCCCCGGCGCGCAAACGGGCGGCGACCGGCGGCGCGGCGAGGTACACCCAGGCCCGTACGGACGATCCGTCGGCGGTGCGGACGACATCGCGGGCGACCCGCTCGTAGAGGTTGCGCGGATCACCCGGCGTCTCGCACTCCTCCAACCGGTCGAGCGCGCCGAGCAGTTCGTCGTACGTCTCCGGCCGCGCGGTGACCAGCTCGCCGCGCACCTCCCGGCCGCCGGGCTCCTCGACGGCGTACGGGTAGCCGGGGCCGTCGTAGAGGACGGCACCGGTGAGGCGGCCGGGTTCCTCGGCGCGGGTGCGGCCGCGCAGGAAGAGGTCGTGGTTGGGTTCGCCGGGGCGGAGGGTGCCGTAGACGAAGAAGGGGAGTTGGAAACGGGACGGCACAGAACTCACAGATGTGATTCTCTCCCCTCACACACCTGCACGTCTTCACCCTGGTCATGGCATGTCCACGCCCCCTTGAATCTTGGTCACCCTCAGCGTGACCAGTTCAAGGAGACCCATGAGCCGGATACGGCCCTACGCCCTGGCCGCCACGACCGCCGCCGCACTGCTGGCCGCCACGCTCACCCCCGTCGCGGGGGCGGCCGACCGGCCCACCCGGGCCGCGGCACTCGAGAACGCCGCCGCCATCCTCGCCGACCGGGGTGGAAGCCTCGGGCTCGGCGCCGGGCAGCGGACCACGGTCCGGGACGTCGTCGTCGACGCCGACGGCACCCAGCACATCCGCTACGACCGCACTTACCGCGGACTCCCCGTCCTGGGCGGCGACTTCGTCCTCCACGTGGCACCGGACGGCGGCTACCGGGGCGCCGACCGGGCGACCCGGGCCGCCGTCTCCCTGCCGGACGTGACGCCGGTGCTGACCGCCCCGAAGGCCGCCGACGTGGCCGCGAACGCGCTGCGGGCCCTGCACCTGGGCGAGACCCTCAAGCGCCTGACGGCCGAGCCGCAGCTGGTCGTAGACGCCCTGCACGGGGCGCCCAGGCTGGCCTGGCGGACGGAGGCGGCGGCACTCGACGCGCGGGGCAACCCGGTCGCGCGGACGCTGCTGACGGACGCGCGGACCGGAGCGCGGATCGACGCGTGGGACACCCTGGAGTCGGCGTCGGAGCCTGCGCCGGCGTCCGGGGACGGCCGGTCGCTGTACGGCGGCACGGTCCCGCTGCGCACCACGCCGGACGGAACCTCGTACGCCCTGAAGGACCCCACCCGCGGCGGCACCTACACCGGCGACGCCGCGAACAAGGTCGACCTGTGCCTGCTCGGCACCATCTGCCTCACCCGCGCCCCCGCCACCGTCCTCACCGACGCCGACAACCACTGGGGCGACGGCACGAGTGCCGACCGCGCCTCGGCGGCGGTGGACGCGCAGTACGGCACCGACGTCACCTGGGACTACTTCAAGGACGTCCACGCCCGCGACGGCATCGCGGGCGACGGCAAGGGCTCGTACAACCGGGTGCACTACGGCAACCGCTACAACAACGCCTTCTGGGACGACACCTGCTTCTGCATGACGTACGGCGACGGTGACGGGACGACGTTCGGGCCGCTCGTCTCCCTGGACGTCGCCGGCCACGAGATGAGCCACGGCGTCACCTCCGCCACCGCGAACCTGACGTACACCGGCGAGTCCGGCGGCCTGAACGAGGCCACCTCCGATGTCTTCGGCACCCTGGTGGAGTTCCACGCGGCCAACCCCGCCGACCCGGGCGACTGGCTGATCGGCGAGAAGGTCGTGCGCACCGGCTTCGGCCGGAGCGCCCTGCGCCACATGGACCGCCCGTCGAAGGACGGCGCCTCGCCCGACTGCTGGAGCCCGGCGGTCGCCGACCTCGACGTCCACTACTCCTCCGGCATCGGCAACCACTTCGCCTACCTGCTGGCCGAGGGCAGCGGCGCGAAGACGATCAACGGCGTCGCCCACGACTCCCCGACCTGCGACGGCACTTCGCTGACCGGCATCGGCCGGGACAAGCTCGGCGCGATCTGGTACCGGGCGCTGACGGTCTACATGACGTCCTCCACGACCTACGCCGGCGCCCGCACGGCCACCCTGAACGCCGCCCGCGACCTGTACGGCGCGGACAGCGCGGAGCACCGGGCGGTGGGGGCTGCCTGGAGCGCGGTGGGCGTGAACTGACGTACCGGGGAACCTGCGGCGCCCGGGCCCTGACCTAGGCGCCGTAGGGGCGCTTCTCCTTCGCCTCCCGCAAGGCCCGCCCCCACCACACCAGTTGGTCGAGCATCGTCCTCGCCGCCGCGTTCGGGCCCGTGGGGTCCTTCAGGTGGCCGTCGGGGGTGAAGGCGGAGCCGGCGTTGTGGAAGGAGACGGTGTCGCGGACCGTGACGGTGTGGAGCTCGGCGAAGACCTGGCGGAGGTGTTCGGTGGCGCGCAGGCCGCCGGAGATGCCGCCGTAGGAGACGAGGGCGACGGGCTTGGCGCGCCACTCGGCGGTGTGCCAGTCGATGAGGTTCTTCAGGGCGGCGGGGTAGGAGTGGTTGTACTCGGGGGTGACCACGACGAACGCCTCCGCCGAGGCCAGCTTCGGGGTGATCCGGGCGAGGGCCGCGGTCGCCTCGGGGGTGGGGGAGAGGGTGGTCGGCAGCGGGGTCTCCGCCACGTCGAGGATCCGGCCCGTCAGGCCGGCGTGCTCGGCGACGCGGCCGAGGAGCCAGTCGGCGACGACCGGGCCGAAGCGGCCGTGGCGGTCGCTGCCGATGATGACGGTGACGTCGAGCGGGCGGCCGGACCCGGACCCGGAGGCGGTCGCGGACGTGGGCGTGATGAGCTGTGTCGTCATGACGGTCAGGCTCCGACCTCAAGCGTCGTTGAGGTCAAGTCCGGCGCCCCGTCCGCCCCGGTCACCCGTTCATCCCTTCCCCCTGCATCCTTCGGGTCCTCTTCCGCCGCGCGTCGGTGACCTGCTGAAACGCACCCGGGGGTGGTGGTGTCCGGTCGCGTCCCGGCACCCGTTCACCGTATTTCTGACGATCCCTCAGGAAGCGCGCCCGCCCCGCTGCCACTTACCTCGGAAGGGCAGGGCACCGACCAGCTCCACTCGATCGATGGGGGACACCGATGCGACGTATCGCCCGGCTGCTGACCGGTACCGCGCTCGCCGTCGCCGCCGCGGGCCTGTCCGCCGCGCCCGCGTTCGGTGACGACGGCGACCTGGAGGTGTACCCCAGCTCCGTGGTGCCCGGCGGATCCGTCAGTGTGAGCACGGCGGCGTGCGGCGACGACGGGGCCACCTCGGGCGACGCCAGCGCGGTCGGCGCCGGGCACTTCACCCTGGCGCCCAGCACGGACGACGGCAAGGCGATCGGCCAGTTCCGGGTGCCGCCGAGCGCGCAGCCGGGGACGTACGAGATCGTCGCGCGGTGCTCCGACGGCGACCGGGAGATCCGGGGCGACCTGGAGGTCACGCTGACCTCGGCCGACCCGGTGTACCCCAAGGGGAGTGTGAAGACGGGGGTCGGGGGCGCGCTGGGCCCCGATCCCGTGCAGACCGCGGCCGGTGTGGCGGCTCTCGCCGTCGCCGCCGCGGGCGGTACCTGGCTCCTGCATCGCCGGGCGAGAGGCGACGGGTTCTGACGGACACCCTCCGCTGTCCGTCCGCCGGTACCGCACGCCCCTCCCCTCCGGGTCCGACGCCCCTCGCGGCCCGGAGGGGCCCGGGGACCCCCACACCGTCCACCCGGCCCCAGGGAGGCCCACATGCGCAGGTACGGCAACACCGTCATAGCCGCCGTCACCCTCGTCGCCCTGTGCTCGGGTGCCTGGCTGCTGCGCAGCGGCGCCGAGCGGCACCCCCCGCCGCAGCCCTCCGCCGCCGAGGCGCACGCCGACCCGGCCGCCGGGCGGTCCGCGGCGCCGGCGCTGCCGCCGTCCCCGCCGGACCGGATCCGCATCCCCGTAATCCGGGTGGACGCCCCGCTGACCGGCCTGGGGCTGACCCCGACGGGCAGCCTCGAGGTGCCGCCGTCGCAGGAGAAGAACCTCGCCGGCTGGTACGAGGCCGGGACCACGCCCGGGGAACGCGGCACCGCGATCGTCGCCGGACACGTCGACAACGCCGACGGGCCCGCCGTCTTCTACGGCCTCGGCGCCCTCAGACGCGGCAGCACCGTCGAGGTGGACCGGCGGGACGGCTCGGTCGCGGTGTTCACGGTGGACGCCGTCGAGGTGTACCGGGCGCGGGACTTCCCGGACGAGAAGGTCTACGGCGCCGCCCGCCGGCCCGAGCTGCGGGTGATCACCTGCGGCGGGGGATACTCGCCGAGCACCGGGTACCAGGCCAACGTGGTGGTCTTCGCCCACCTGACCGGCAGCCGCTGACCCCGTTCACGACACCGGCTGCGGCGTCTGCCCCAGCACGTTCGCCTTGCCCCACGCGCCGAGCGGCTCCAGTGCCTCGTTGAGCGCGACGCCTCGCGGCGTCAGCGAGTACTCCACCCGCGGCGGCACCTGAGCGTACTCCTCCCGGTGCACGATGCCGTCCGCCTCCAGTTCCCGCAGATGCGCGGCGAGCACCTTCTCCGTGACACCGGGCAGCGCGCGGCGCAGCTCCCCGAAGCGGTACGGCCGCAGGCTCAGCTCCCAGAGGATGAGCACCTTCCACTTCCCGCCGATCACATCCATCGCCGCGTCGACCCCGCAGACGTACGACCCGGCCCGCCGTCCGATCGTCATGCCCGACACCCGCCCCTCCTGCTGCCTGGACCCTTCCCCGGGGGTAACCACCCACTCGAAAGTGCGTACTTGAGCAGGCAGTTCACCCTCCACGAGGCTAAACGCCATGACCGACAACAACCCTTCCCCCGCCTCCCGCACGCCCCTCACCCTGCTGGGCACCGGCGCCATGGGCACCGCGCTGGCCCGCGCCTGGCTGGCCGCCGGGCATCCCGTGACCGTCTGGAACCGTACGGCAGCCCGCGCCGAGGCCCTGGCCGCCGAGGGCGCGACCGTCGCCGCGAGCGCCGCCGAGGCGGTGGCCTCGAACCGGCTGGTGATCGTCTGCCTGCTGGACGACGCCTCGGTCGGCGAGGCGCTTCAGGACGCCGGCCTGTCCGGCCGGGACGTGGTGAACCTGACCACGGGCACGCCCGGCGAGGGCCGCTCACGCGCCGCCTGGGCGCAGGCGCGGGGCGCTCGTTTCCTGGACGCGGGCATCATGGCCGTACCGCCGATGATCGGTCACCGCGAGTCCGGACCGTACGTGTTCTACAGCGGGTCGGCCGAGCTGTTCGAGGAGCACCGCGCCACCCTCGCCGTCCCGGCGGACGTCCGCTACGTCGGCGCCGACCCGGGCTTCGCCGCGCTGCACGACGTGGCGCTGCTGAGCGGGATGTACGGCATGTTCGCCGGGATCTCGCACGCCTTCGCGCTGATCCGCCGGGAGGACATCGCGCCCGGGGACTTCGCCCCGCTGCTGGAGGGCTGGCTGAACGCCATGGCCGGCGCGGTGCACGAGACGGCCGACAAGCTGACTACCGGCGACTACACGAAGAACGTGGTGTCCAACCTGGCCATGCAGGTGCGGGCCGGTCAGCGGACCCTGCTGCGCACGGCGGACGAGCAGGGCGTCAGCGCGGAGCTGCTGCTGCCGTTCCTGGACCTGATGAAGCGCCGGCTGGACGCCGGGCACGGCGACGAGGACACCACGGGCGTGATCGACCTGCTCGCCGTGCCCGGCGCTACGGCCTGACCGCGAGCAACGGCGGCTGGCTGACGCCGTCGGGGTTGACCACGACCCAGGTGTCGCCCGCCTTCAACAGCTGTGCGCTGCTCTGGATCAGGCTGCCGGCCTCGCGGATCGTCGTGCCGTCGCTCTCGCCCCGCCGCTCGCCGTCGGCGGCGTCGAACGTCCACAGCCGCTGGTTGGCGCCGAGCACCGCCAGCTCGCCGTCGCCCGCGGGCGCCAGGGCGACCACGGGGATGTCCAGGTCGGCGTGCCACATGCGCTGCCCGTCGCGCAGCGAGTAGGCCACGACCCGCTCGGCCGAGTCGGCGCCGGGCTCGGTGGCGGCGATGACCAGCGTCCCGTCGTGCACCAGGGCGGTCAGGGCGGGGCGGGCGAGGAAGCCCTCGCCGTAGGACGCCTGGTCGATCTCCAGGTCCTCCTGGTCGGCGGTGAGGGGAATCCGGACCGGGTCGCCGCCGTCCCCGTAGGCGAGCACGGCGGCCACGCCCCGCTCGTCCTCCTCCGTCAGCAGCAGGGTGAACGGCTCCGCGGCGACCACCAGGGCCCCGACCACCTCGGTCTCGACGGGCAGCTGCTGCCGGGCCGTCTCCTTGCCGGTGGCGTTGTCCAGGGTGACCAGCCACGCGGACCGGAAGTCGAGGAACGTCTCGCAGTTGACGACGACACGGGTGGTGCCGCCGGCCGCTGACGCCACCTTCGGCTGGCACTTCACCTCGTCGTCGGCGGGCTTGAAGTTCTTCGGCTCGGTCAGCTTGGTGGTCCAGCGCGGGGTCCCGTCGGCGAGCCCGTACCCGCGCACGGCGCCGTCGGCGAGGGCGACCGCCGTGCCTTTGTCGGCGGCGAGCAGTCCGTCGCTGGCCGAGGTGAAGAGGGAGACCCCGTCGAGGTCGCGCGCCCACACCTTGCGGCCGTCGCGCACGTCGACACCCCACAGCGTGTCACAGGGCTTGTCGTGCCGGCCGAAGGCGACCAGCCCGATGCCGTCGACGACGGTGTCGCTCATCCCGCACACCGACTCCCGCGCCGGTGCCCGCAGCACCCAGCGGCGGTCGCCGTCCCGGGAGTCGTAGGCGATCAGTGCGTCACCGCGGGCGCGGACGACGGTCTTCGCGTCGTCGCCCACGGCCCAGGCGCCGAGTCCGCGTACGGTCGCGGGCCGGTCCGGTACGGCCTTCCAGGCGACGTCGAGCACCGGCCCGCGCATCCACAGATAGCCCTGCCAGCCGGGCCACTGCACGAGCAGGGCGCCGGCCAGGAGCAGTCCGGTGGGCAGCGCCCACCCGCGGCGGCCGAACGCGGCGATGGCGCCGATGGTCCCGAAGGCCCCGACGAAGGTGAAGAGGAAGCCCAGCATGATGGTCGGCGTGGTGCCGTCCGGGCAGGGGCTGTACCGGCCGCCGCAGGAGTTCCCGGGTATGGAGGACCACCCCAGGTAGTGGTACTCCACCGCGAGGCCGAGGGCCGCTCCCGCCAGGACGACCAGCCCGCCCGTCAGCCAGACCCGGTTCCCGCGCGGTCTGTTGTCCTCGACCACGTTGCCCACCCCTTGTTCCGCTCTCCGGCGCTCCCCAGCGCCACCGCCCCACTCATGGTGCGGCGCCGGAGCATAACCCGCCGGAGTCGATCACGTCAGCGATATCGAGCGCCTCTTCGATTCAGGCCGTCCACTGCTCGTACGCCAGCTTCGCCACCAGCGTGAACACCATCACGAGCAGCACGGTCCGGACGAACCCGCTGCCCTTCTTCAGCGCGGTGTGCGCGCCGAGCGTGCCACCGGCGGGATTGAACAACGCCATCAGCCCGGCCGGCTGCCACAGCACCGCGCCCTGCCAGACGCATCGCCGGTGCGCCCGCGATGGGGGTACCCCCTGTTCGAGCGCAGCCGAGAACTTGGGGGAGCAGCAGTTGACGATCTTCGCGGTCGCGGAGGCGGTCACCAGGTCGAGGTGGAGCACGGCGGTGAGGGCGAGCACGAGGAAGGTGCCGGTGCCGGGTCCGACGAGGCCGTCGTAGAAGCCGATGCCGAGGCCGGCGAGGCCGATCGCGGCGAGCACACGTCGGCGGGTGACCGGGCCGGGCGCTGGAGCGGTGCCGAAGGAGGGCCTGAGGATCACGAAGGCGGCGACCCCGAGCAGCACCACCAGGATCACCGGCTTGAGCACCTCCGTGCTCATCCCGGCGGCGAGGACGGCCCCGCCCGACGCCCCGGCGAGCGCCGCGAGCCCGATGCGTACGGCTGTCGGGACGTCCACCGGCGCCCGGCGGGCGTAGGTCACCGCGGCCCCGGAAGTGCCTACGATCGCGACCGCCTTGTTGGTGCCCAGCGCGTCCACTGCCGGCGTGCCCGCCGGCAGCCCCGGCAGCAGCAACAGCCCGCCACCGCCCACCACGGCGTCGATCCATCCGGCCGCGAGAGCGGCGAGACAGAGCAGGGACCGTGAGGCCGCCGACCTCACAGCGCCCTCGCTCGCCGCCCGCCAACCCTCACACCCGCCCCCGGCCCCCGCTGAGGGCAGAGTTCCCCGCGCGAAACAGACGTGATGCGACCGGGTAACACCCGCACCGCACGCTCATGAGCATGACCTCGAATACGCGTGTGGTGGTGATCGGCGCCGGCCTCGCGGGCGTACGGCTCGCCCGGCGGCTCGGAGAGCTCGGCACGCCCGCGCTGCTGATCGGCGAGGAGGAGCACCGGCCGTACAACCGGGTGCTGCTCGCCGAAGTGCTGGCCGGACGCTACAGCCCCGACGTGATCGCCCTCCCGGCGCCCGCCGAGCTGACGCGTACCCAGGTGACCGGGATCGACCGCGCCGGCCGCACCCTGCGCTGCGCCGACGGCACGGAGATCGCATACGACACGCTGGTCCTGGCCACCGGCTCCAACCCGGTGCTGCCGCCGCTGCGCGGACTGTTCACCCCCGACCACGAACTCCCCGAGGGCGTCCACGCCTTCCGCACCATGGACGACTGCCTCGGCCTGTCCAAGGCGGTCCGGCCGGGCGTGCGCGCGGTCGTCATCGGCGGCGGACTGCTCGGAGTGTCCGCGGCACGCGCCCTCGCCATGCGCGGCGCGCAGGTCGTGCTCGCCCAGCAGTCCGAGCGGCTGATGGAGCGCCAGCTCGACCCGGCCGCGTCCAAGCTGGTCCGGCGCCATCTGACCGACCTCGGCGTCGAGGTGCACACCGACCTGCGGGTGCGGGACGTCCGGGTGGTCGGCGGCGCGGTCCGCTCGGTGGAGATGGCCGACGGATACGCCCTCGACGCCGACCTCGTCGTCCTCGCCTGCGGGGTCCACCCGCGCGCCGGCCTCGCCAAGGCCGCCGGGCTCGCCGTGCACAAGGGCGTCCTCGTCGACGACCGACTGCGCACCTCCGACCCGCACATCCACGCGATCGGGGACTGCGCCCAGCACGACGGGAACGTGTACGGCCTCGCCGCACCCGCCCTCGAACAGGCCGACGTACTGGCCGCACTGCTCACCGGGAACGACACCGCCCGCTACACCGGCACCCGTTCCCTCACCCGCCTCACCCTCGCCGGTCAGGCCCCCTTCGACCTCGCCGCCTTCGGCGAGACGGAACCCCGCCCCGGCGACGACGTCGTGCAGCTCACCGACGCCACCCGCGGCACCTACCGCAAGGTCGTCGTCCGCGACGACCGCCTGGTCGGCGGGGTCCTCGTCGGCGAACTCGGCACCGTCGGCGCGCTGGCGCGCGCCTGGGAGGGAGCAGAGCCGCTCCCGTCGGACGGCGGCCCCCTGCTCCACCTGCTCACCAATGATGGAGGCTCCTGATGTCGGACACCCCCACGATCGTGCTCGTCGGCCACGGCATGGTCGGTCAGCGCTTCCTCGAAGCGCTGGCCGAGCGCGGCCTGACCGCCACGCACCGCGTGGTCGTGCTCTGTGAGGAGCCGCGTCCCGCGTACGACCGCGTCCACCTCACCTCGTACTTCTCCGGCACCTCGGCCGAGGAACTCTCCATGACCGACATGGAGTTCATCGACAAGCACGGCATCGAGCTGTACGTCGGCGACCCGGCCGAGACCGTCGACCGCGACGCACGCAAGGTCACCGCCCGCTCCGGCCTGGTCGTCGACTACGACGTCCTCGTCCTGGCCACCGGCTCCTTCCCGTTCGTGCCGCCGGTCCCCGGCAAGGACGCCGAGGGCTGCTTCGTCTACCGCACGATCGAGGACCTGCTCGCCATCGAGGAGTACGCGAAGACGGCGAAGACCGGTGCCGTCGTCGGCGGCGGCCTGCTCGGCCTGGAGGCCGCGGGCGCCCTGAAGGGCCTGGGCGTCGAGGCGCACATCGTCGAGTTCGCGCCGCGCCTGATGCCGGTGCAGGTCGACGACGGCGGCGGCGCGGCCCTGCTGCGCACCATCGAGGACATGGGCCTGTCCGTGCACACCGGAGTGGGCACGCAGGAGATCGTGACCGACGCCGCGGGCGCCGTCACCGGCATGAAGCTGTCCGACGGCTCCGAACTCGCCACCGACATGGTGATCTTCTCCGCCGGTGTCCGTCCCCGCGACCAGCTGGCCCGCGACTGCGGCCTCCAGGTCGGCGAGCGCGGCGGCATCAGCGTCGACGAGCAGTGCCGCACGGTCACCGACCCGCACGTCTTCGCGATCGGCGAGTGCGCGCTGGCGGCGGACGGCCGGGTGTACGGCCTGGTCGCCCCGGGCTACGAGCAGGCCGAGACGGCCGCCGCGACGATCGCGGCGGACGAGGCGTCCTTCACCGGCGCCGACCTGTCCACGAAGCTGAAGCTGCTCGGCGTGGACGTCGCCTCCTTCGGCGACGCGCACGGCACCGCCGAGGACTGCCTCGACGTCGTCTACTCCGACTCCCGCGCGGGCCTCTACAAGAAGCTGGTCATCGCCCGCGACGGCACCCTGCTCGGCGGCATCCTGGTCGGCGACGCGGAGGCGTACGGCACCCTGCGCGCCTTCACCGGCTCGGTCCCGCCCATCTCCCCGGAGCAGCTGGTCCTCCCGGCCGGCGCGGGCGCCCCCACCCAGCTCGGCCCGTCCGCGCTGCCCGACGAGGCGATCATCTGCTCCTGCCACAACGTGTCCAAGGGCACGATCCGCGGCGCGGTCACCGACCACCAGTGCACCACCGTGCCCGAGGTCAAGAAGTGCACCAAGGCCGGCACCGGCTGCGGCTCCTGCATCAAGGTTCTCGGCCAGCTGGTCACCGCCGAGCTGGAGGCGAGCGGCGTCGAGGTCGACAAGGGCCTGTGCGGCTGCTTCTCGCAGACCCGCGAGGAGCTGTACGAGATCGTCCTCGCCCTGCGCATCACCTCCTACCAGGACCTCCTGGACCGCCACGGCCGCGAGAACGCGCGCGGCGGCGACGGCTGCGAGGTCTGCAAGCCGGCGGTGGCCTCGATCATCGCCTCCCTCGCACCGACCATCGGCGCCGACGGCTACGTCCTCGACGGCGAGCAGGCCGCGCTCCAGGACACCAACGACCACTTCCTGGCCAACCTCCAGAAGAACGGGTCGTACTCCGTCGTCCCTCGCATCCCCGGCGGTGAGATCGCCCCGGAGAAACTGATCGTGATCGGCGAGATCGCCCGCGACTTCGGCCTCTACACGAAGATCACCGGCGGCCAGCGGATCGACATGTTCGGAGCGCGCGTCGAACAGCTCCCGCTGATCTGGGCCCGGCTGGTCGACGCCGGCTTCGAGTCCGGCCACGCCTACGGCAAGTCGCTGCGCACCGTGAAGTCCTGCGTCGGCTCGACCTGGTGCCGCTACGGCGTCCAGGACTCCGTGCGCATGGCCATCGACCTGGAGCTGCGCTACCGGGGCCTGCGCTCCCCGCACAAGCTGAAGTCGGCGGTGTCCGGCTGCGCCCGCGAGTGCGCGGAGGCCCAGTCGAAGGACTTCGGCGTGATCGCCACCTCGAACGGCTGGAACCTCTACGTCGGCGGCAACGGCGGCGCCACCCCGCGCCACGCGGACCTGCTCGCTCAGGACCTCAGCGACGCCGAACTGATCCGCCTGATCGACCGGTTCCTGATGTTCTACATCCGTACCGCCGACCGGCTGGAGCGCACCAGCACCTGGCTGGACCGCATCCCCGGCGGCCTGGACCACGTACGCGACGTGGTCGTCCACGACTCCCTCGGCATCTGCGACGAGCTGGAGGGCCTGATGGCGGCCCACGTCTCCCACTACCGCGACGAATGGGCCGAGACCATCAACGACCCCGAGAAGCTCGCCCGGTTCGTGTCCTTCATCAACGCGCCCGACACACCCGACCCGGTGGTCGGCTTCGTCCCCGAGCGCGACCAGATGAAGCCGGACCTGCCGCTGCTGTCGATCGGCCTGCGCCCCACCGGCGAAGACGTTCTGGAAGGAAGCGCCCAGCGATGACCCTGGCACCCGAGACGACCGACCTGAAGGTCCAGCTGCGGCTGGCGGACGACGAATGGTTCACGGTCTGCGACCTGAACCGCCTGCTGCCCGGCCGCGGCGTGGCGGCCCTGCTGCCCGACGGCCGCCAGGTGGCCCTGTTCCGCGACCGCAGGGGCCAGGTGTACGCCGTCGACAACCGCGACCCGTTCACCGGCGCGGCGGTCCTCTCCCGCGGCCTCACCGGCACCCACGGGGACCGGCCCTTCGTCGCCTCGCCCCTGCTCAAGCAGCGGTTCGACCTGCTGTCCGGGCAGTGCCTGGACGACGAGACCGTACGTGTGACGGCGTACGAGGTGCGGGCGGCCTGACCGGCCCGTACCAGGTACGGGCGGCGGGCGGCCTCACCGGCCGCCTCCGCCGCCCCCTGACCGCCACCGTTCACCGGCCTGCCCTGGCCTGCCCTGCCCCGGCCCGGTGAACGGTGGCGGACCGGTGTCCGGGGCTCACCCCCCGGCCTGGCCCCGCTCCTCGCCCCGCTCGGTGAAGAGCGTCAGCTGGAGGTCTCCCGGCGCCTCCAGCCGGGAGTTCAGCGAGTTCCAGGGCGTGCGGGTCGGCTCGGCGATCACCTCCGCCCCGGCGGCGGCCAGCCGGTCCGTGGCCGCCACGGAATCGTCCACCTGGAACGCGACCCTGATGTGCCCGGCCACCCCGCGCCGCCCGACCTCGACCTCGTCGATGAACTCCGCGTGGTTCGGATCGGTGATCTCCAGCGTCGCCCGCCCGGCCTCCAGGATCGTCACCCTGCCGTCGGGCGAGCTGAACGCCGCGCGCTCCGGCAGTCCGAGGACGTCACGGTAGAAGCGCAGGGCGGCGTCGTAGTCCTCGGCGGTGACGACGAGACGCAGCTCGCGGACGGCGGGGGCGTCGGACATCGGGGCTCCTCGGTGATCGGGATGCGGTACGGCCACTGACCGCCCATCAACTCCCCGCCGGGCCAGGCCATTCCCGCAGCGAGTCCCGCGTGGGGACGCTCGTGTCCAGGTGGAACCACTCGGCGTTCGGACCCGGCCCGACGGAGACGGGCTCCTCGGCCGGGCCCTGCGGCGCCGCCGCGAGGTCCGGCAGCAGAAGCTCCACCCGCACCCCGGCCCCCCGCTGCTGGGCCGTGAACTCCTCGACCTGCGTGCGGCAGGCGTGGTCCAGGTGGGTCACGCCGAGCAGGTCCAGCCGGATCCGCGGCAGGCCGGCCGCCGCCGCGGCCTCCAGCGCCTCGATCAGCCGCGGCAGCCGCAGGAACGTCGCGTTGCCGGTGACCACGACCCGCGCGGTGTCGTCCGCGACGTCCTGCCGTACGACGGCCCGGGACATCCGCAGCGCGGCGAGCACCACCCCGGCGGCGAGCCCGACGACCACGCCCTCCAGCAGCGCGGTCGCGGTGATCGCGAGGGTGGTGAGGGTCATCACCGCGAACTCGCCCCGGTCCTGGCGCCACATCTTGGGGAACTCGTGCGGCGCGAGCAGCTTCCACCCGCTGTGCACCAGCACCCCGGCGAGCACCGAGATCGGCACCAGCGCCAGCACCTGGGGCAGCAGCAGCGCGAACGCGAGCAGCCACACGCCGTGCAGGATGCGGGAGATCCGGGTCCGCGCCCCGGCCTGGACGTTCGCCGAACTGCGGGCGACGACGGCGGTGATGGGCAGCGCGCCCAGCACGCCCGCGACCGTGTTCCCCGCGCCCTGCGCGATGAGTTCGGTGTTGTAGCGGGTGCGCGGGCCGGTGTGCATACGGTCCACGGCGGCCGCGGTGAACAGGCTCTCCGCGGAGGCGATCACCGTGAACGTGAGGATCGCGGTGAGGACCCCGGCGTCGGCGAGCCCCGCGAACTGCTCCGCTCCGGGCGTGTTCACGGCGTCGGCGAGGTCGCCGACCTGGAGCGTCCTGATGTCCACGCCGGGCAGGGCCGCGACGGCGATGCCGATCCCGACGGCGACGAGCGCGGCCGGGAACCTGCGCACCGGCGCCGGGACCTTCGGCCAGACGAAACTCAGCGCGACGGTGACGGCCCCCAGCCCCGCGGCGATCGCCGCCTGCCGGTCCGAGACGGTGTCGGCGACCAGCCCCGGCACACCGGCGATGTTCTCGAAGGGCACACCGGGCGCCTTCGCGTCGGCCATCGGGTACAGCTGGCTGAACATCAGCGGCAGTCCGATGCCCGCGAGCATGCCCTGGACCACGGCGAGAGAGATCGCCTGGAACATCCGCCCCAGCCGCACCACCCCGAGCACGATCTGCAGGATCCCGGAGAACAGCACGATCACGCCGAGCATGGCGACCCCGTGCTCGGTCACCGTGTCCGCGACCAGCGCGGCCAGCCCCGCCGCCGGCCCGCTCACCTGGAGCGTGCTGCCGCGCACGGCTCCGACCACCAGCCCGCCGACGACACCGGAGATGATCCCCAGCTCGGCGGGCACGCCGGAGGCGACGGCGATGCCGATGCACAGGGGCAGGGCGACCAGGAAGACGACGAGGGACGCGCTGATCTCGGTGGCGAGGTCGACGCCGGCCGCGGGGCTCTTCCCGGCGCGGGACTTGCCGGAGCCGCCCTTCTTCGTCCCGTCCTTCTTGGCCCCGTCCTTCTTCGAGCCGAGCTTCCTGGCGGGCGTGGCCCTGCGCGCATGGGCCCCGCTCATGAGGCGTGCACCCGGAACCGCCCGTCGTCGCCCAGCTCGTGGACGATCCCGGTGTCGATCTCGTAGTACCAGCCGTGCAGCCGCAGCCGCCCCTCCTCCACCAGCCGCCGGACGACGGGGTAGTCCCGGAGCACCGCCAGCTGGTTGCGCACGTTGGCCTGGACGACCTCGGCCAGCGCCGCGCCCTCCTTCACCACGGGCGCCAGCCCGTCCCGCACCTGGTCGAGCCAGGCGTCCACCAGGGGAAGCCGCGACAGATCGGCCCCGTCCCGCACCGCGCCCATCGCCCCGCAGTGGGAATGGCCACACACCACCACGTTCTGAACGCCGAGCACGTCCAGCGCGTACTCGATGGTGGCGGCCGCGCCGCCGGCGGACCCCTGCCTGCCGTATGCCGGCACGATGTTGCCCGCATTCCGCAGCTCGAATATCTCGCCGGGCCGGGCGCCGGTGATCAGCGCGGGAATCACCCGCGAGTCGGAACAGGAAATGAACAGGGCCTCGGGAAATTGCCCGACGGCCAGTTTTCGGTATGCGTCGCTCTCGAAGCCGACGCGCCGTCCGAACGATCGGGCGCGATCCAGCAACGCCTTCATCATGCCTCCCTGGCATTCGATTCCGACAAGGCATCGAGAACGTAGGGGGCGGCAGACCAGAGAAAGGTTAAGCGAAGACCAAGCCGGCGGAATACAAGCGGTTTCTGAGGCTCATTTCACAACACCCGGATCCGGGAACCGAATCGACACTTTCTCTTGTAGCGTGTCGAACCCCCGGTCCCCCTTTCCTTTGGAGAGAAAAAACGCCATGGGCGTACACGTACTGCTCATCGAGGACGACGAGACGATCGCCGAACCGCTCGCCGAAGGACTGCGGCAGTACGGCCTGACGGTGCATCGCGTGGCCACGGGCGAGGAAGGCCTGAGGGGCCCCTACGGCGACGTCGTGATCCTCGACCTGGGCCTGCCCGACATGGACGGCATCGACGTCTGCCGCGCCATCCGCGAGACCTCCGACGTCCCCGTCGTCATCCTCAGCGCGCGCGGCGAGGAGGCCGACCGGGTGCTGGGCCTCGAACTGGGCGCCGACGACTACCTGGCGAAGCCGTTCAGCGTACGGGAGCTGGTCGCCCGTATCCGCGCGGTGCACCGCAGGAGCAGCCGGCAGCAGTCGTACGACAGCGAGCCCAGCGCCCCGAGCGTACCGGGGCCCCTGGTCGTGGACCGCCGCACCCGCCAGGTCTGGGTGGGCGAGGCGCCGGTCGCCCTCACCCCCAAGGAGTTCGACCTGCTGGCCCTGCTCTCCGAGGACGCCGGAGCGGTCTACTCACGGCAGCAGATCCTGGACCGCGTCTGGGACGAGCACTACGAGGGGCCGACGAAGACCCTCGACGTCCATGTGGCCACCCTGCGCCGCAAACTCGGCGACCCGGCGTGGATCCAGACCCTGCGCGGCGTCGGTTTCCGCCTGGCGGTCCGCCCGCGGCAGGACGCCGCGGTGAGCGACACGGCGTCATGACCCGCCGTCTGCTGTGGGGTCACCTGTGCGCCGCGGCGGCCGGATGGGCCCTGGCGCGGACGCCCGAGAACGGCACGCCTGCCCTGCTCACCCTGACCCTCGCCCTCACCGCCGCGTCGGCGGTCGCGCTGGCCCGCTGGGCGGCGAGACCCCTGCACGCCGTGGCGGAGGCCTCCCACCGCACCGCCGCCCACCTGGAGGACCTGCTGACCTCGCAGCGTGCCTTCGCCGGCGAGGCGTCCCACCAGCTGAAGACCCCGCTCGCGGCGCTGCGCCTGCGACTGGAGAACCTGGAGCCGGCCCTGTCCCCGCAGGCCCGCCGGACCCTGACCTCCGCGGTCACCGAGACGGACCGGCTGGCCCGCATGGTCGAGGCGCTGCTGGCCATGGCCCGCCTGGAGGAACAGGGGTCGGCCCCGGCCCCGGTGGACGTGGGCGCGATCTGCGTGGAACGCCACAGCGCGTGGCATCCCCTGTTCGCCCGCGAGGGCGTCTCCCTCGTCCTCTTCGCCGGCAGCGTGGGCCCGGTCCTCGCGCTCCCCGGCGCGGTGGAGCAGATCCTGGACAACCTCCTGTCCAACGCGTTACGCGCTTCCCCGGCCGGCAGTACCGTCACCATCGAACTCCGGCTGCACACCCCCACCCGCCGGCCCCTCCGCGACAGCCGCCCCTGCTGGGTCGACCTCCACGTCACCGACGAGGGCCCCGGCATGACCCCCGCCCAGCGCAGCCACGCCTTCACCCGCTTCTGGCGAGCCCCCGACGCCCCGAAGGGCGGCACCGGCCTGGGCCTGTCCCTGGTCCAGCGCCTGGCACGGGCGAGCGGCGGCGACGTGGCCCTGCGGGCGGCCACGACGGGCGGGGTGGACGCGGTGGTACGGCTGCCGTCGGCAGAGCCACCACACGACCCGCCCGCCGGCTCGACGCCCTGCCGCACGCTGCAGGCGAGGCGTTGAGCCGCGCGAACGACCAGCGGACGAGCAGGTGGGACCCGATGAGAGGCCATCGAGTCCCACCGTCTCGCATGTGGCGCGGTCAGGTGCGGAACGGACCCGTCACCTCGTACGTGATCCCGCCGGACGAGCTGCCCGACGTACCGCGCTGGCTGGAGAAGTACAGGCGGCGGCCGTCGGGGGAGAACGCCGGGCCGGTGATCTCCGAGCCGGACTGGCCGTCGATGCGGAGGAAGGGCGCGATGACGTCGTCGGGAGTGATGACGCAGATCTCCATGTTGCCGCCGTCCTCGGCGACGAACAGGTCGCCCGAGGAGGAGCCGGTGATGTTGTCGACGCCGGTGAGGGGGGCGGTGCCGGAGACGAGCGAGTCGTCGTAGGCCAGCTCGTAGGTGTTGTCGGTGAGGTTGAGCTGCCAGACCCGGTTGTCGCCCTTGGTGGTGAACCAGACCGTGTCGTTCGCGTAGTGGCAGCCCTCGCCGCCGTTGAAGGACTTCGACCCGGAGACCTGGGTGCGGGTGGTCGTCGGGGAGCCGTCCGGGTCGGGGATGTCGGCCCAGGTGAACGAGCCGGAGGTGGCGCTGCCGGCGACCAGGACCTGGAGGGTGCCGGAGGAGAGGTCGCCCCAGGTGCCGGGGATGAAGCGGTAGAAGCGGCCGTTGGTCTCGTCCTCGGTCAGGTAGATCACCCTGCGGACCGGGTCGGCGGCCGCCGCCTCGTGCTTGAAGCGGCCCATCGCGTCACGGCGGATCGCCGCCTTCACGCCCCACGGGTCGGTCTCGTAGACGTAGCCGAGGGACACCTCCTCGCAGGACAGCCAGGTGTTCCACGGGGTCTTGCCGCCCGCGCAGTTGGTGCGGGTGTTGGACAGGATGCGGTACGCGCCGGTGATCGCGCCGGTGGACGAGAACTTCACCGCGCTCGCGCCGCCGCCGGGGCTGATCTCCGAGTTGGAGACGTAGATCCAGCCGCTGCCGTCGGCGTAGCAGGCGCCGCCGTCGGGGGCGTTGTGCCAGGTGTAGGAGGTGCCGGTGACCGTCTGCCCGGAACGGGCGATGACCCGGCTGGTGAAACCGTTGGGAAGTCTGATGCCGTTGGCGTCCGGGCTGCCCAGGGCGCCGTAGGGGCCGGTGCCGGGCTGAGCGGGGGCCGCGTAGGCGGCGCCGCGCCACAGGGTTCCGCCGAGCGCGGCGGAGGAGCCGCCGATGAGGGCCGCACGCAGAAGGCTACGACGTTCCACTCTCACTCCAGGAGTGCCGTGTCCGCCCCGCCGCCGGTCGGCGGCGGGGTCACGCGATCCGGGACCCTAGGGGAGCGGGGTGGACGCGCCGTGGCCGTGCCGTAACGACGCGACGTATACGGGGAGTTGGCGGAGGACGGGAACCGGCCCCGGCCTTCACGCGCTCACGTGGCCAGCGGATCCAGCACCAGCGGCTCGATCTTGCCCTCCAGCATGGCGCCGAGCCCGTGCACCGCGCACACGTCGGGCCGCTCCGCGATGTGCACCGGCATGCCGGTCGCCTGCCGCAGCATCTGGTCCAGCCCCGGGAGCAGCGCGCTGCCGCCGACCATCATGATCCCCCGGTCGGCGAGGTCGGCGACCAGGTCCGGCGGGCAGTCCCGCAGCACCTTGCCGATGCCGTCGAGCACGGCGGTCAGCGGCGTCTGGATGCACTCCCGCACGGCGGCGGTGTCCACCTGCACGGAGCGGGCCAGGCCGGTCGCCACGTCCCGCCCGTGGATCTCGGTGGAGGTGGGCCCGTGCGGGGTGAGCCCGTTCCCCGACAGGGCCAGCTGCAGCGGCCGTACCGACTGGCTCGGCAGCATCAACTCGTGCTCGTGCCGCAGATGCTGCACGATCGCGTTGTCGACGGCCTCGCCGCCGACCGGGATCCGCTCGGCGGTCACGATCGACCCGAGCGACAGCACCGCGACCTGCGTGGCCGCCGCCCCGCACACCAGGACCATCGTCGCCTCGGGCTGCTCCACGGGCAGCCCGCAGCCGACGGCCGCCGCGATGAGCGTGTCGACCAGCTCCACCCGGCGGGCGCCCAGGCCGACCAGGGTCTCCACGGTCGCCCGCTGGGCCAGCGGGTCCGCGTCGTGCGGGGTGCAGGCGGCGGCCCTCAGCCGGGGCTTGCGGCGCAGGCTGCGGCGGATCTTGTCGCCGAGCAGGTGGCGGAGCATGCGCTGCGCCATCTCGATGTCGACGACCGTGCCGCCGGAGACCGGCCGTACGACACGGATGTAGTCGGGGGTGCGGCCCGTCATCTTATCCGCCAGCTCGCCCACTGCGATCAGCGCTCCGGTGCGCGTGTTGACGGCGGCGGCGGACGGCTGGTCGACGACGAGCCCGGCGCCCTTCACATACACCCGCGTCCTCGCCGCGCCCAGGTCGACGCCGAAGTGGCAGCGACGCAGTTGCTCCAGACTGGCGGTCATGGCAGATCCTCCCGAGAGCACAGACCGTGGGCCGCCCGGCGGCGGTCCTCTTCCGCATCGTGCGGCGGTTCCGGCCGGGGCGCCTTTCGAGCGGGGCCGGGCGGGGAACGGCTGAACGGGGGATCCGGGGCGGTCACAGGTCGCGGGCGGCGTCGAGGAGCGGCCGGAGCCCCTGGTGCAGCGAGGCCGCGCCCGCCGCGTGCGCCGCCTGCCGTTCGGCGGTCGTGGCGCAGACCACCAGGCACTCGGCCGGCGCCACGCCCAGCTCGGCGATGGCCCGCAGCACGATGCCGGGGTGGGGCGGCAGCGGGGTGCGGCCGGTGTCGCGGCCGTGGACGCCGCCGTCCAGGCAGTCCAGGAGGCCCCGGCGGCTCAGGTAGGCCGTCGCGGCGTGGGGCGCGGTGTCGGTGAACACGGCGAGCCTCTTCTTGCCGGCGAGCGTGCGGACGACGAGGTCGGCGGCGGGTGAGGGGACCGCGGTGCGGGCCGCGACCTGCTCGGCCGCCGACAGGCGGCGGTGCAGCTCGTGCGCGTGCGGGCCGGCCCCGACGGCCCGGAGCAGGTCGAGGGGGTGGACGCGGTCGCCCTGCGGTGTGACCCGGGCGCCGTGGGGCAGCAGGGGGCGGCCGGCGAGAGCGTCCTTCGGATCCCTGCTCTCGGTGAGGAGCCGGGCGAGGTCCCGCACGGTCTCGGACCTGCCCTCCTCCGTGTAGAGCCGCGTCAGCGTGCCGTCGAACCCGAAGATCACGGCCTGTGCGGCGCGCAAGGCGCGGGCGGCGGAGGTGTCCGAGCGACGGGGCAGCGGGCGGGTCTGGGTGACGCGGGCGGTGAGGGAGACGTCCCAGCGGATCTCGTGACCGGGGACCGCGCACTCGGCCAGCGCCTCCTGGAACGCCGTGTGGGCCTGCGGGTCGCCGGGCGGGTAGTGCAGCGTCAGCTCACGCAAACGGTCCACCACGTGCCGCCGGACGGCCCGGCCGACGTCCTCGGGCGCCCGGTGGACGGCTTGCGCCGGGTCGGTGACCCGCCAGGCCGCCGCGCCGCGCGCGGCGAAGACGGGCAGGCCGTTGACCGCCGGGCCGGTCACGTCCAGTTCCGTGCCGTGTTCGCCGAGGTCGACCGGTGTCGGAGGGACGCGGCGCGGGCCGCCTTCGGGGCGTACGTAGGCGACGGCGGAGGGCAGGCCCCACTCCTTGCTAAGGAGGCCGGACTCGACACGGAGCAGACCTGCCACGGGGCCCGGGTCCCGCGGAAGGTCCTCGCCGCCGGCCCAGGCCGTCCCGGGCCGCGCCTGGAACGTCACGAACAGCCGGACGCCGTCCAACGCCGCGAGCAGCTCGGGGAAGCCGTCCCGGACGACCGCGAGCAGAGCGGGCGTGGCCGGCATGGAGTAGTCGGCCTGCCGCTGGATCAACGGGTAGTGCTCCGGGCGCCAGCCGGCCTCCGCCGCCCAGCGCGTGATCGTGTTCCTCAGCAGCCGGTGGGCCTCCATGCCCTGCGGGCCGTCCGCGAACTCGAAGACGACCCACCCCGGCGCCGCCTCCCCGCGGTCCTCCGGGAACAGACTCTCCGGCACCTCGTCCCGCGGCAGCGGCCGTTCCGCGTCCGGTTCGTCCTCGTCCTGGGCGAGCAGCGACGGCAGGTCCTCCTCCGTGGGGAAGGAGCCGGCGGGCAGCTCGTCCGGGGAGGCCGGGGAGTCGCCGTACCGCGACTCGTCGTACGCCGTGTCCGGGGCCTCCTCGGGCGGGTCGCCGAACTCGTCCCGCAGCTCGGCGCCCAGCGCCAGCAGCTCGGGGCCGCGGCCGCCGGAGAGCTCGTACTCCTCGAACACCTCGAGCGCTTCCTCGATACGGCCCTGGCGGCGCAGGGCGATCAGGTAGAGGCGGCGGAAGTCCTCCCGGGCCGGGTAGGCGTCGACGAGGCCGGCGAGGTCGTCGGCGGCGCGGTCCACCTCGCCCAGGTCGAGGTCGAGTTCGGCGCGGGTGCGGTGCAGGCTGAGGCGGAGCTGGAGCAGACGCGCGCGGGCGATCTGGGCGGCGGGGCCGCGGACGTCCTCGAGCGCGGGCCCGCTCCAGAGGACCAGCGCGGCGGTCAGATGGCCGTGCGCCTTCTCGCGGTCGCCGGTGGCGCGGGCCGCCTCGGCCTGCGCGACCAGTTGCTGGCAGTGCAGCAGGTCGACGTGGTCCGCGCTGGTGTGCAGGGCGTAACCATCGGGCAGTGAGGCCAGAACCCCGGGGCCCAGCGCGTTGCGCAGCCGGGAGGCGTAGGTACCGAGCAGGGCGATGGCACGTGCCGGGGCCCGCTCGCCCCAGATGCCTTCGACGAGCTTCCCGTGCGACACCTTGCGTCCGTGCTGCAGCAGCAGCATGCACAGCATCGCCCGCTCCTGCGGCGAGCCGATGGCGACGGGCCGTGAGGCGCCGCGTGTGACGGTGGGGCGGCCGAAGAGGGCGTAGCGCAGCGGGACGTGGGACGCTCGTGCCACGTCGAGCAACTCGGGATTCTGCAGCAGAGCCGCTCTTCGTCCCCGCTCGGCGGGGTCCCCGGACATGACGTCGGCGAGCGCGGAGCAGTAGGGAGCGCGCAACGCGGACGGCAGTTCGGTGAGCCGGTCGGCGGTGATCCTGTCGCTGACCCGCAAGGGGCCGCCCGACGACAGCCGCCACAGGAGCGCGCCGAGGGCGCCGAGGTCCCTTTCGTACGCTTCCTGTCCTCCGCCCTGCCCGAGGGCGCCCAGCGTCAGCTTCGCCGTCCCGTCGGGCAGGAGCACGACGTGTGCCGTGTCGAGGGCTCCGTGCGCCACGCCCGCCTGGTGCAGGGCGGTCAGGGCCCGGGAGAGCTGCCGGCCGATCGACACCACGAGGGGCGCCGGGAGGCGGCGGGCCGCCGGTGCGCCGAGGGTGTCGAGTGTGATGCCGTCCAGGTGCTCCGTCGCGACGTACGGCACGTCGTCCCGGACGCCGTGGTCGAGGACGGTGACGACGTTCGGGTCGGTGAGCCGGGCCAGGGCCTGCGCGTCCCGCAGGAAGGACCGGCGGTGCTCCGCGGTGACCGGCTCCGGGGCGAACCGCACCATGACCTGCCGGTCCGTCTGCGTGTCGTGCGCCTGCCACAGCGAGCCGCCCGGCCGTACCTGCCTCAGCAGCCGGTACCGCTCTCCCGAGCCCACCGGCACCGTCCCCGTCAGCCGCCGCACGCTCTCCTGACTGACCGTCGCGAACGCCTCCGGCTCCGCCCCGGTCTCCGTCCCGCCGGGCGCCGGGGTCGACGCCACGAACTCGCCCGGGGCCCGGCCCGCCCGGGTGTCGATCAGGCCGCCCACCCGCTCCAGGAGGTCCGTGGTGCGGCTGCGGGCGGTGCGGGGCAGGGCGCGCAGGAGGAGGTCGCGGACGCCGGGGCGGAAGGCGTACGAGCCCGGTGGGCCGGGGACGGTCGTCAGCAGGCCGCTCAGGATCAGCTCGGCCAGGTGCTGGGGGCGCGGTTCGGGTTCCAGCGCCGCCTGGACCAGCCGCATCACCGGCAGGTCCGGGCGCCCGACGGCGACGTGCCCGGCCAGCCGGAACGCCTCCGGTGACGCGGTCCCGCGGAAGCGGAGGACCAGTTCCTCGGGGGTGAGGAGGGCGAGGTCCGTGCGGTCGTCCGGCGGCGGCGGGGCGCTGCCCAGGCGGGCCACCGCCGCCGGGTGGTCCGTGCCCCCGGTGGACGCGATGAGCGCCGCCCAGTTCGCCAGCCAGTCCGGCTCCGGTTCCAGGACCGGGAGCGGGACGGTGTCCGCGGCTGCCGCGTCGGTCCCGTCCGTGCCGTCCTCCGTCCCGTCTTCCGGCGCGTCGTACGGGGTGAACCGCAGCGACGCAGTGGGCGCCGCCGGGTGCGGGGCAGACAGGCGGCCCGGCGTCGTCGGCAGCGCGGTGTCCCGCCACAGGTGTTCGGGCAACGGCTGGACGAGGGCGAGCGGCAGGCGCCGCGCCCAGCGGCGCAGTGTGGCGTACCAGCGGTCGGCCGCCGGGCCCTTGCGCCACTGCGGGCCCATGCAGTCGCTGACCAGCAGGATGACGGTGCGGCCGTCGGCGGGCGTATGCGCGGCGTGGCCGTGGACGCTGCCGTCGGGGCCGGCGGGGTGCAGGGTGACCGTGCGGAAGACGCCGGACTGGGCGAGCGCGGTATGCAGTTCGCTGATCAGGGGGCGCCAGACGGGCATGGTGGGGCCCGTGTCGTGGACGACGTGCAGGCGCAGCCAGCGTTCCCGTGCCGGGCGCATGACCGGCAGCCACCACTCGGGGTCCGCGCCCAGCCGGGCGATGCGCTCGGCGGTGGCCCGCTCGTCCAGTTCCCGGCCGGCGGGCGCGTCGGTGCGGCGTTTGAGGGGGCGCAGGGCGCGTTGCAGGCCGAGCGGGTGGCGCAGCATCGGCGGCGCGGGGGCGAGGAGGGAGGCGTGCCGGGGGCCGCCGGGGTGGTGGGGGGCGGGTGACGGGAGGTGGAGTGGGGCGCGGGGCGGGGTGCCGGGCTCCTCGGGCCGGGGCTGGGGTGGTTCCGGCTCCTCCTGTGGGGGTTCCTGTTGCTCCTGCTGCGGCTCGGGTGGTTCGTGGTGCTCGCGGTGCGGTTCGGGTGCCTCTCCGTCCGGCTCGGATTCCTCCCCGTCCGCCTCGCGTCCGCCCCCGTCCGGCCCGGGCTCCCCCTCTCCCGGTACGGGCTCCATGTGCCCCGCCAGCCACAGCAGTTCCGCCAGTTCGCGCGGGGTCGGGCGGGTGCCCGAGGGGGATGCACCGGCCAGCGCGTCGGCCAGGCGCGTGAGCGGGTCGTCAGAACGCATCGGCCTGCGGGGTCCGGCCGAGGTACGGCATGAGCTGTTCGGCGAGCTGGTCCAGGGACTCGGCGTCCAGGTCGGAGGCGCGGGCGAGGTAGATCGCGTTCAGCAGCTGGTCGGTGGCCAGCTTGCCGCCGCCGACCCGGGACAGGAACCGCTCGATGAGCCGCTGGGCGTGGTCGTCGGGGTCGCCGAGGTGGGCGCGGACGATCTCGGCGAGCTGCCGGTCGTCCGGCTGGCGCAGCCGCAGGGTGACGCAGCGGCGCAGGAACGCGGGCGGGAACTCGCGTTCGCCGTTGCTGGTGAGCACGACGAACGGGAAGGCGCGGCAGCGGACCCGGCCCCGTTCGACCGGCACCCGCTCGTCGGTGCCGTCGGCCAGCACCTCCGCGACGGGCGTGTGGCGGGCGGCGCGCACCAGTTCGGGGATCTCGTACTGGCCCTCCTCCAGGACGTTCAGCAGGTCGTTGGGGAGGTCGAGGTCGCTCTTGTCGATCTCGTCGATCAGCAGGGCGCGCGGGCAGCTGTGGGGGAGCAGGGCGGTGCCCAGCGGGCCAAGGCGCAGGTGGTTCTCGACGCCGTTCTCGACGCGTGACTCGCCCGCGCCGGTCAGGGCCTGCCGGGCCGCGTACAGGCGGGAGAGCGGGTCGTACTGGTAGAGGCCGTCGTGCAGGGTGCTGCGGCTGGTGATGTTCCAGCGCAGCACCGGGCCCAGCCGCAGTTCGCGGGCCACCGCGTACGCCAGCGAGGACTTGCCGGTGCCGGGCGGGCCGGTCACCAGCAGCGGGCGGCGCAGGTAGAGGGCGGCGTTGACCAGCTGCACGGTCTCGGGGGTGGCCTGGTAGGTCTCCGCGCGGTGGGTGCGGTCGGGGGAGCCGGCCGAGGCATCGTCGGCGTCGGACGGCGGGTCGAGGACCGGGCCGCCGTCGAAGGCCCGCCACGGCGGCGGCGGGGGCAGTTCGAGGATGCCGTCGTGCGGCTCGTTCGTGCCGGTGTAGACGGGCCACAGGGGCATTGCGGGTCCTTCTCCGTGAGGGCTCAGGCGACGGGTGCGACGGGCGAGTGCAGGCATGCGGCCGGCTCGGGGAAGCAGCGCGGGTCGTCCCACATCAGCTGCAGGTCGCGCGCCCAGTGCCGGTCCGGTTCGTCGGCGGCCTCGGCGGTGTCGCGCAGGGCGCGGACGTGCCGGGGGAGGTCGGCGGGCGGCACGCCGGTGACGAACTCGGCGAGTTCGTCGAGGAACGCGCCGCCCCCGCAGGGGCCGTCGTGGCCGATGCCGGGGCAGCCGGTGCGGGACCACAGCAGGACGGGGACGGGCACGTTGAGACCGGCTTCGAAGTGGGGGAGCGCGGCGGTGGGCGGCACGGTGTACGCGGCCATCGCGGCGTCGTGGTCGCGGAGCCGTTTGCGCAGGCTCGGCGGGCGTTCCGGGGTGCCGCAGGCGACGCGGTGCAGGGTGGCCCCACCGGTGTCGAGCTTCTGCCACTTCTTGGCGAGCTGGTGGCGCAGCCGCCCGCTGCGGTGCCGGGCGCGGTCGGCGACGACGAGGGGGTAGGCGCAGCCCAGCGGGGTGGGGTCGTCGGGGCTGCACTCCCAGCGGGCGACCGGCTCGTTCAGCCACTCCCTCGGCAGGACGAAGGTGATCAGTTCGTCGGCGTCGGGCGCGAGCTGGGTGAACGCCTCGTCGATTCGTTCCTGCACGTAGGCGCGGACGCCGGTGCGGGGCAGGCGGCGGGCTCCGACCGGGCGGCGATGGCCGTCGCGGTAGGCGGAGACCTCGACGGTGACCCGGTCGGCGCCGGCGCCGCTGTGCTCGATCTCCACGACGATCGGCGACCAGGCGGCCGCCCCGGAGTCCCCCGCCCGGTCGCCGATCAGGCCGGCCAGGCGGTCCGCGAACCGGGTCACCGCCTCCTCCTCCGGCACCTCGAACTGCACGTAGGCGGCGGCACGTTCCAGGGTGGGGAAGCCGCCCTCGGGCAGCGGCGGCCCGAAGGGGCCCACGGCGTCCACGTACAGCTGGTCGGGCCGGCAGGTCAGGCGGGCCCGCTCGGCCTGCCGCACCAGCGCGTACAGGCGGCGCCGTTCCTCCGCGTGATGGCCGGGGGTGGGCACCAGCTCGCCCAGTTCGCCCCAGTAGCGGGCCATCACCTCGGTGGGCAGCATCCGGCCGACCCGTACGTCGGGCGAGCCGGCGATCGCGGAGACCATCCCGACGACCGTGCCGTCGGCGAGCGTCACCGCCGCCCCGCTGAACCCGGCGGCGAGCGGCTGCCCGTGCGCGCTGACGGCCTCCAGCTGGACCCACTCGTCGGAGATCAGCGGCCCGGGCAGCGCCCGGTAGACGGCGAGCATGCCCTCGTCGTACCCCTTGGGGAAGCCGTACGCCACCAGCTCGGGCCGGCCCTGCTCGGCGCCCGGCGGGGCGAACGCGGCCGGGGTCAGCGGCACCTCCCGGGACAGTTCCAGCACGGCGAGGTCGCCGGGGTCGGCGGCGCCGCCCCGCCAGCCGCCGTGGACGGTGACGGTGGCGCGGACACCGCCCAGGTCCCGGCGGCCCGGGAACGTCACGGTGATGTCCGCCGTGTCGCTGAACCGTACGACGTGCGCGCAGGTGAGCACCCGGCGCGCGGACACCAGGAAGCCCGCGCCGACTTCCCTCCCGCACACGATCCGGGCGTGCCAGGCGGACTTGCTCATGCGCGCTCGGCGGCGGCCTGTCCCGGCCGCCAGCCCAGTCTGACGACGAGATGGCCCTCCGCCGCGCCCTTGGCGATCACCGCCCCGGTCTCGGCGCTCAGCTTCACCCCGAACTCCAGCTCCACGGAGTCCGGTTTGAGGGCGCCGTCCCGGAACACCCGCAGCGCGGACTCGGCCGCCGCGCGCACTCCGCCGAGCGCGCTCTCGAAGGTGCGGGCGGCCTGCGCCGGCTGTCCGTCGCCGCGCGAGACCAGCCGGGCGCCGGACTCGTCGTCGACGGCTTCCACGATGATCAGTGCGCCGTCCTCGGTCTTGAACTCCACCAGGCCGTCCATGCGCCGTTCACTCCCCCGTGTGCTGCGTGACCTCGACGAACTCCATTGTGGCGGAGGGTGCTTGCCGCTGTCCCGGCTTCCGCCGGGGGTACCGCGCCCCGTTGGCGGAAACCCGCCACAGCGCGAACCCGCCACGTCCGGCCAACTCCCCCGCAACACAAGCCCCCTGACACTCGTCCCACCACTCGACCGAGAGAGGCTTGGGATGATCAGAGGACCAGTCGGACGCGGGGCGATCCTCCTGTCGGCGGGGCTCGTGCTGCCGCTGCTGCCGGTCGCGCAGGCGGGCGCGGCGGACAGGGCGGACACGACGGCGAAGGCCCCGGCGGCCACCCGGACGGCGAGCGCCGCCCGGACCGTCACCCTCGTCACCGGGGACAAGGTGACCGTCACCGACCTGGGCGGCGGAAAGCAGACCGTCGAGGTGGAACGGCCGAGGGGCGCCACCGGCGCGGTGCGCACGCAGACCGCGAACGGCACCGTCACCGTCGTACCGGACGAGGCGCTGCCGTATCTGCGCGCCGGGACGCTCGACGAACGGCTCTTCGACGTCGGCGAGCTGATACGGCAGGGCTTCGCCGACGACCGCACGGGCGAGCTGCCGCTGATCGTGACGTACGACAAGGGCGCGCGGACCGCCACCCCGCGCGGCGCCGAGCGGACCCGCGCGCTCCCCTCCGTGCGCGGTGCCGCCGTGACGGCGGACAAGGGCCGGGAGTTCTGGCAGGCGGTCACCCGGAAGTCCACCGGGATCGACGGCGTCTGGCTGGACGGGCGGGTCACCGCCGACATGGCCGAAAGCAACGCCCAGATCGGCACGCCGGCCGCCTGGGAGGCAGGGCTCACCGGCAAGGGCGTCACCGTCGCCGTCCTCGACACGGGCGTCGACGCGGACCACCCCGACCTGGCCGGGCGGGTCTCGGCGAGCCGGAGCTTCATCGAGGGCGAGGAGGTCGCCGACCGCAACGGGCACGGCACGCACGTCGCCTCCACGGTCGGCGGCAGCGGCGCCGCCTCCGACGGCAAGGAGCAGGGCGTCGCGCCCGGCGCCACCCTCGCCGTCGGCAAGGTGCTCGGCGACCAGGGCTCGGGCAGCGAGTCGCAGATCATCGCCGGGATGGAGTGGGCGGCCCGCGAGGCCGGCGCCGACATCGTCTCCATGAGCCTCGGCTCCACCGAGCCCAGCGACGGCACCGACCCCATGGCGCGGGCCGTGAACACCCTCTCCGAGGAGACCGGCGCCCTGTTCGTCATCGCCGCCGGCAACACCGGCGCGCCCTCCTCGATCGGCTCGCCCGGCGCCGCCGACGCGGCCCTCACCATCGGCGCGGTCGACTCCGCCGACACGGCCGCCTACTTCACCAGCGCCGGACCCCGGTACGGCGACAACGCCCTCAAGCCGGACCTGTCCGCCCCCGGCGTGGACATCCTCGCCGCCCGCTCCTCGCTGAGCGGTGGCACCGGGGCCTACACCTCCATGAGCGGTACGTCGATGGCGACCCCGCACGTCGCGGGCGTGGCCGCGCTCCTCGCCGAGCGGCACCCCGACTGGACGGGCGCCCGGCTCAAGGACGCGCTGATGTCGACGTCCACACCGCTGGACGCCTCCGCGTACACGCTGGGCGCGGGCCGGGTCAGCGTGCCGGACGCGGTGGAGGCGCGGGTGACCGCGACGGGCAGCGTGGACTTCGGCTTCCACAGCTGGCCCTACGAGGAGAACCAGCCGGTGACGAAGACCGTCACCTACGCCAACTCCTCCGACGAGCCGGTCGAGCTGAGCCTTTCCGTCGAGGGCGGCGACGGGATCGTCACCCTCGCCGACCCCACCCTCACCGTCCCCGCGCACGGCACCGCCGCCACCACCGTGACCGGCGACGGGTCTAAGGCGCCGGTCGGGAACACCAGCGGGCGGATCGTGGCCGCCGTCGCCGGCAGCCCGGTCGCGCACACCGCTTTCGGGCTGGTGAAGGAGGAGGAGCGGTACACGCTCACGGTGCACGTCAAGGACCGCGACGGCGCGCCCTCCGCCGCCGACCTCGTCGTCCAGCGGCTCGCCGAGCGCACCGACCCCGTCCCGGCGCACGTCGGCGGCTCCGGCACGCTGAAGCTGCGGCTGGCCCCCGGCACCTACAGCCTGACCTCCTTCCTCGACGTGCGCGGCAGCCACGGCACCGACTCGCTCGGCCTGGGCTTCCTCGCGGCACCGGAGATCACCCTCGACCGGGACACGGAGGTCACCCTCGACGGCCGTGAGCTGCGGGAGATCAAGGCCGACGTCGGCCGGCGCACCGAGCGACGGCAGCTGATCATGGAGTACGACCGCACCGCGGGCGGCGCCGACCTGTTCGGCGCGGTGATGGTGCCGGTGAAGTACGACAGCGTCTTCGCCGCGCCGACCCGGAAGGTCACCCAGGGCGGCTTCGAGTACCGGACCGTGTGGCGACTGGGCAAGCCGCTGCTGGAGGTGAAGGGCGTCGGCGAGGCGGTGGCCCAGCCCGGCGGCACGCTGACCGAGGGCCGCACCCGCCTGCCGCTGGTGGACGTCGGGGACGGCCCGTTCACCGGCGTACGGGGCAAGGCGGCGCTGGCCGAGCTGACCGACGGCACCGACCCGGCCGCGCTCGCCCAGGCCGCCGCGGACGCGGGCGTGAAGGCGCTGTTCGTGACGGACGACGCGCCGGGCCGACTGAACGCCTGGTGGGGTTCCGACGACGGCACGGACCGGGCGTTCCCGATCGGCACCGTCGACGCGGCCGACGCGGCCCGGCTGCGGAAGGCCGGGAAGGTCGACATGACCGGCACGCGGAACACGCCGTACGTGTACGACCTGTCGAAGGGCTACCCGGGCGCCGTCCCGGACCGCGACCTGACCTTCGCGCCGGACGACCTGGCGGCCGTACGGACGAGGTTCCACGCGGCGGAGCCCGCCTCCGGCGGCGAGTTCCGCTACTCGATCACCGACACCTTTCCCATCGGCCTGGGCTTCAAGGAGCGCGTCGACTTCCCGGCCGAGCGCACCGACTACGTCTCCACCGAACCGGGACAGCTGTGGCACGAGTCCGTCGACCTCGGTGACGCGCTGGAGGAGCGCGGCGGGCTCGTCGGCTACCGGGGCGGCACGCGGCCCACGCTGAACTGGTTCAAGCCGGTCTGGCACCCCTGGCTCGGCACCGGCCTCGGCTGGGGCCAGCAGCGCGCCGGCGACCGGCTCCAGTTCAACACCCCCGGCTGGGGCGACTCCGGGCCCGACCACACCGGCTTCGGCAACGTGTGGAGCGACGAGAGCGGCATGTCCCAGACGACGGCGGTGTACCTGGACGGCGAACTCGTCGACCGGCGCACCAGTTCCGCCGTGTACGTCTCGGACGCGCCCGCCGAGGAGCGCACCTACAAGGTCGTCACCGACACCGCGCTCGACCCGGCGCGCTGGAAGCAGGCGACGAAGGGCCACACCGAGTGGACGTTCCGCTCGGCGCGGACGCCCGCGGACCGGTACACCTTCCTGCCGCTGATCAATCTCGGCTTCGACGTCGGCACCGACCTCGCGGGCCGGGTGGGTGACGGGCGGCTGCCGGTCGGGCTGTACGCCGAGTACGTGGTGGGCGCCCCGGACACCGGGACGCTTGGCGGCGGCACGCTCGAAGTGTCGTACGACGACGGCGAGTCGTGGCGGAAGGTGCCGCTCACCGGTGACGGACCGGCCGCCTGGCGCGGGACGCTGAACGTGCCGGACGACGCCGAGTACGTCTCGCTGCGGGCGTCGGCACGCGACGACCGGGGCGGCAAGGTGGTCCAGGAGATCGTCCGGGCCGTCGGCGTGCGCTGACACGCGGACGGCGCCGCCTCCCTGGGACGGGGAGGCGGCGCCGTCTGTCGTTCTCCCGGACCGTCAGGCCAGCCGGCCGACGAAGTGGACGAGACCGGCGAGGATGTCGGTGAGAAGGTTCATGATCGTGCTTTCTCCTTGCGGTGATGCATGTGGGACCTGCGCGTTCCTGCTTCCGCTACGGTCTGCAGCCAGTCGCTCGCGCACCGTAAGTATCGTCGGTCACGCAGGCCTCATGCGATCTCAGGAGCGACGATCACCTGTTCCAGGGAACAACTGCTCGCCTGTTCGGACCCGGGCGACCCCGAGCCGCTCCAAGTCCTGTGGGCGGATGAGGAGTTGGTCCGCCGTCGCCTCGACCTCCGCCGCCGGCCGCTTGAGGATCGCGGCCGCCAGTTCCGGCGCGATCACGGAGAAGTAGCTGTCCGGAGTGGCCCAGGTGTTGCCGGGCGCCGCCAGCGCCAGCGCGCCGCCCGAACCGCCCTCCCCGATCACCAGCGTGGTGACCGGCGTACGGGCCGCCGCCACCGCCCCGAACAACTCGGCGATCGCCGCCCCCGCACCCTGCCGCTCCGCCTCCGCGTCGTTGGCGGCGCCCGGCGTGTCCACCAGCGTCAGCACCGGGATGCCCAGCCGGTCCGCGAGCCGGATCAGCCGGGTGGCGGTGCGGTACCCGGCGGGCCGGGTGGCCGTGCCGGTCTGGGCGGCGTAGGCGACGGTACGGCCCGCGTGCTCGCCGAACCCGCACAGCATGCCGTCGTCCGAGCCGCCGCAGCGATCGCCGCTGATCGCCACCCGGTCGGAGAAGTAGGCGTCCAGATAGCGGCCGGCGCGCGGGCGGCGGGACGCGCGGGCACGCAGCACGGCGTCCCAGCCCGTGGCCGGCAGATCGGTGGCGCCGAGCGGCGGCGGCGGGGGAGCGGGCTCGGCGGACGGTGCCGTCAGCAGCCGCAGCCAGCGCCCCAGCGTCACCCGCAGCTCCTCGGGCGCCACCACCGCGTCGGCGGCGCCCGCCGCGACCTGCGCCTGAGCCGTGTACGCCGCCGGGTCGGCGTCCGCCGGGCGCACCCGGGAACCCGCGAACCCCACCTGGGCGCCCGGCAGGGCGAGCACCACGTCCGCGCCCGCGCCGAGCGTCGCCCAGCCGCCGCCGGTGGTCGGGTCGCGCAGCACCGCGATCTGCGGCAGCCCGGCCTCGCGGGTGAGCACCGACTGGCGGGCCACCCGCTGGAGCTGGGTGAGCGCGAGCATGCCCTCCTGCATACGGCTGCCGCCGGTGGCGACGAGCGGGACGACGGGCAGCCGCCGCTCCCGCGCGTACGTGTACGCGGCCTCCAGCCGGTCGCCGGTGCGCTCGCCGAGCGATCCGCCGAGGAAGCCGAACTCGAAGGCGATCAGCACGGCCCGCGTGCCCTCGACGGAGGCGGTGCCGCACACCACGGACTCCTCCTCGCCGGTGCGCTCGGCGGCGCGGGCCCGGGAGGCGTCGTAACCACGCCAGCCGAGCGGCCCGTCGGGCCGCGAGTCCCTGACGGGCGACGGCAGTTCCCGGAAGTCGTCGGTGACGAGAGCTATGGCCGCGCGGGCGCTCGGACGACGCTCAGCCACGGCCCAGCGCCCGCTTCATGATCTTCCCCATGTCGTTGCGGGGCAGGACGTCGAGGTGGTGCAGGACCCGGGGCCGCTTGTGCGGGGCGAGCCGCCGTGCCACATGACCGGCCAACTCCTCCAGGGTCGGCGGCCGTTCGCCGTCGGTGGGCACGATCCAGGCGACGATCCGCTCCCCCAGATCCGGGTCGGGCTCCCCGGTGACGGCGGCCTCCCGCACCCCCGGATGTTCGAGCAGCGCGTTCTCGATCTCCCCGGCGCCGATCTTGTACCCGCCGCTCTTGATCAGATCGGTGGCCTTGCGCCCCACGATCCGCACATAGCCGTCCGGATCCCGCACCGCCATGTCCCCGGTGCGGAACCAGCCGTCGGCGGTGAAGGCGGCGGCGGTCGCGTCCGCCCGGTTCAGATACTCGGTGAACAGATTCCGGCCCCGCACCTGGATCTCCCCGACGGTCTCCCCGTCGTACGCCGTGACCGGCGACCCGTCCTCCTCCACCAGCCGCAGCTCCACCCCCGGCAGCGGCACCCCCACCGTCCCGGCGCGGGCCTCGCCGTCGGCGCGGACGCTGGTGTTCATCAGCGTCTCCGTCATGCCGTACCGCTCGATCACCCGCCGCCCCGTCGCCGCCGTGATCCGCTCGTGGTCGTGCACCGGCAGCGCCGCCGACCCGGAGACCAGCAGCCGGGCACCGCTCAGCGCCTTCACCAGCTCCGGCTCACCGGGCAGCGCCTCCGCGATCCGGTGGTACATCGTCGGCACCCCGAACAGCATGGTCGCGCCACCGTTCAGCTCGGCCGCCACCCCCTCGGTCGAGAACCGCCCGAGATGCCGCACACTCCCGCCCCGCCGCAGCGGCCCGAGGATCCCGAGCACCAGCCCGTGCACATGGAACAACGGCAGCCCCTGCACCAGCACGTCCTCGCCGGTCCACTGCCAGGCGTCCGCCAGCGCGTCCAGGGTGGCGGCGATCGCCCGGCGCGGGATCACGGCACCCTTGGGCGGACCCGTCGTACCGGACGTGTAGACGATCAACGCGGGAGCCTCGTCGCCGGCGTCCTCCGCCGGCACCCCGCCGACGCCGGACACGTCGACGTCGACGCGCTCCAGCCCGCCGAGACCGGCCGGCAGCTCGTCGCCGGGCGCCGCCAGCACCACGGCGGGCGCGCTGTCACCCAGGATGTGCGCCAGCTCCTTCTCACCCGACTTCGGGTTCAGCGGCACCACCGGCACCCCGGCGAGCAGCGCGCCCACCACCCCGACGGCCGTCTCCAGCACGGGCGTCGCCCACACGGCGACCCGCCCGGCGTGCCGCACGCGTTCGGCCACGGCACCGGCCGCGGCGGCGAGCTGCGCGTACGTCAGGGAACGGGAACCGAACCGCAGGGCGGGACGCGCACCGGCCGCGCCGTCGGCGAGCGCGGGAAAGAGGGAGGTCACGCGGCGTACTCCTTAACAGTCGGGACTGGCTGTCGGGGTCGACATCCCGTTCCTATCAGGCCACCGCCTCCGGCAGGTCCGCGATGCGTTGTTAGCCTGCGCGCGGTCCAGCCGTCGTCCGGGAGGAAACCCGCCGTGTCGCCTCGCATAGCCCTCGTCACCTGCCGCCCCGGCCCAGAGGTGGCCGACGACCGTGACCTGCCGGTGCTGGAACGCGCGTTGCGGGAGGCGGGCGCGGACGTACGGGTGGCCGTATGGGACGACCCGGCCGTCGACTGGTCGGAGCCCGACCTCGTGCTCATCCGGTCCACCTGGGACTACAGCTGGCGGGCCGAGGAGTTCCTGGCCTGGGCGGCGAAGTGCGAGCGGACGACGCGGCTGGCGAACCCGGCGGACGTGGTGCGCTGGAACGCGGACAAGCGGTACCTGGGCGAGCTGGCGGCCGCCGGGGTGCCGACCGTGCCCACCCGGTACCTCGCCCCCGGCGACCCGGCCGACCTGCCCGCCGACCGGGAGTACGTCGTCAAGCCGACCTCGGGGGCGGGCGCGCGGTTCGCGGCCCGCTACACACCGGACGAACGGGACACCGCCGTACGGCAGCTGGCGCGGATGCACGAGGAGGGCTTCACAGCGATGGTGCAGCCGTACGTGCGGGCCATCGACGTCACCGGGGAGCGGGCGCTGCAGTTCTTCGGGGGCCGCCTGCTGCACGCCAGCCGCAAACGGGCCGTACTCGCCCCGGGCACGCCGTACGACGCCCGGAAGGTGGCGCATCCGGGGCTGGAGCCCTGGACCCCGACGGACGCGGAACTCGCGGTCGCCGAGCGGGCCCTGGCCGCCGTACCGAACCCGACCGGGCTGCTGTACGCGCGCGTCGACCTCGTCGACGGGGAGGACGGGCAGCCGGCGGTGATGGAACTGGAGCTGGTCGAGCCGAACCTGTTCCTGGGCCTGCACCCGCGGTCGGTACGGGGCGTGGCGGAGGCGGTGCTGGCCGCGGCGCGCACGTGAAGGGTGCGGCGGAGGAGTCGTTCCTGATGGTGGTCGAGGACGTCTTCTCCCTCCACCAGGACAGGGTGGTCCGGGCGACCGGCCGGATCGAGCGCGGACGGGTCCGGGCAGCCGACGAGCTGGAGATCGTCGGTTCCGGCGACTGCTCGATCACCCGCGTCACCGGCATCGAGGCATGCCCACCACGCTCACCCCTCGACGAGGCGACGGCGGGCATGAACGCCGCACTGCTGCTGCCCGGCACGGCAGGCACCGTCGAGCGGGGACACGTGCTCGCCGCACCGGGCTCGGTCGCAGCACACACCGCCTTCGTCGCGGACATCGCGCTGCTGCCGGAGGAACAGGGCGGTACGGAGCTGTCGACCGGCGACACCCTCGACTTCCACATCCACGCGGGAGCCGTGAGAGGCACGGTGACCTTGCCCGCTCGCCTGGACGCGCTGCGGCCGCTTCACACGGCCGCGGTGACGGTGACGCTCGAACACCCCGTCGCCCTCGAGAACGGCCGGCCCTTCGCCTTCCGCCACCACGGCCGCGCCGCCGGCTCGGGGACGGTGACGCGGCTCCTGCCGTGAGCCTCGGACCGACGGAGCGGTTACGCGCCGGCGGCCTCACCGGCCGGCGCGGGACCGGGACCGGCGGCGTCGGCGAACGGTGGCAGCACGTCGTCGGAGTCGGCGCCGAGCATCCGCAGCGCGGACAGCGCACGGGCCCGGACCGTGGCCTGCGGGTCACGGGTGAGGGCGTGCAGCAGGGCGGCGTCCTCGGGATTCCGCTGCTCGGCCAGCCCGATGACCGCCGCCGGTGTGACGGCAGCCGGATCGGCGCACAGCACCCGGTAGTGCGCGCGCGGATCGGCGCCCGCCGCACGGAGTTCCCGGCACGCTGCCGCGCGGACGGCCCCCGACGGGTCCGCCAGGTGCCGTACCAGCTCGTCGCCGCGGCCGGCGCCCCGCAGCCGTCCGACGGCGACGGAGCGTACGGCGGCGTCCGGCGCGCAGAGCAGGCGGTCCAGGACGGTGTCCCCGTCCGCACCGGCGAGGACGGCCGTGCAACTCTGGCGCCGGATGCGCCGGACCCGGTGTCCGACGGCGAGATCGGCCAGGTCCCGGGCGCGCAGGAGGCCCGCCTCGACGGCGGCGGCGAGCGTGGTGCGGCGTACCTCGTACGAGCGGTCGGCGTTCAGGTGGGCGAGAACCCGCGCCCGTGTGCCGTCGAGGACGGCCGGGCGTCCGGATGCGAGCGCCAGACGTATCACCGTGCGCACCGCGTGCACGCGCACACCTTCGTCGGGATCTCCCTCGGCGACCGCCCAGGCCTGCGTCATGCCGAGTCGACCGTACGCGGCCCCGGCGAGCAACGCCGCTATCCGGGCCTCCCTCTCACTGCTCGACAGCAGGTCCGTCACCGTCTTCTCGGGCAGCCCGCCGAGCCGCCCCAGCACGGCCTCCCGCACCCACGTGCCGTACCGCCGCCGCACGCCCACCAGCGCTGCCAGGGGCGCGAGCCGCCGCAGTACGGCCTCGTCCGCGTCGGCGAGCGCGCGGTCGAGAGCCGTGCGGGCGAGGTCCCTCACCCGCTCGTCGGTGTCCGCGCACCGGATCAGGACGAGCGGCAGCACGGACGCGGGCAGCGCACCGGACTCGGCACGGGCGAGCGCCGCCGCACGGACACGGGCGTCCGCATGACCGAGGCACAGAGCGACCTCGGACTCGGTGGGCGGCAGGCTCCAGGAAGGAGCGCCGGGGCCGGGGCCGCACTCGTGCCAGTACGGGGCCAGGTCCCAGTTCGCGATCTCCCGGTCGTCGAACCAGTGGAAGCCGACCCGGATCCGGCCGTGATGCCTCCAGCCCCTGACCGCGCAGACCGTGCCCGACCACACGGTGGCGTCGAGGCCGATCCAGTCCTCGGCCCGCCCGGCGCCGACCGACGAGTCCACGCCCTTGCCGTGGAGCAGCCGTTCGCCCGGGGTGTGGAGCTGGGTGGGACGGAGTCCGTGCGTCTTCATGGCCGGACTGTAGCCCCGCCGCCCACCGTCCCGACCAGCCATTTTCCGCGGACCGCCCAGCCCTGCCCGGTCGTCGGCAACACACGCGTCCAGACGGGGAATTGAGTAACGGATTGCCCCTGCTATGGTGCGCCGATGTCATCGATCAGGCAGGTCCAAGTCACCTTCGACTGTGCGGAACCGGAGCGTGTCGCCCGCTTCTGGTGCGAGGTGCTGGGGTACGTCGTACCGCCGCCACCGGAGGGCTTCGCCACGTGGGACGAATTCGATCGTTCGCTGCCGCCTGAGCGGCGGGGAGCGGGGTTCTCCTGCAGCGATCCCACCGGGGTGGGCCCGCGGCTGTACTTCCAGCGGGTTCCCGAGGGCAAGGTCGTCAAGAACCGGGTGCATCTCGACGTGCGAGTCGGCACCGGCCTCGTGGGCGAGGAACGCCTCGCCAAGCTCGAAGCCGAGTGCGAACGACTGGTCGCGCTCGGCGCGACACGCGAACGGGTGCTGATCGCCGACGAATACAACGAGTCGTGCATCGTGATGCAGGACATCGAGGGCAACGAGTTCTGCCTCGACTGAGCCTCCTCCGGAACGGCGACACGGGCACCGCCGGGAGCCGGCCGGGACTCACGCCGGCTCCGGCAGGCCCATCAGCGCGAGCCTGGCCGGGTCGGCCACGATCGTGAGCGGGGCGGCATTCCCGGTGACAGACCTCAGTACGGGCCGCCGCGGAAGTACAGGCTGCCGTGGTGGCGTGGGCGGTCGCCGCGTTCGTGGGCCGTGTCGGAGCGGTCGGCCGGGGCCGAGCGGCGGGCGAGGGTCCGGAGGGTCGACAGGCCCGCCAGGACCTCGTCGCGGTGGCTCGCGGACTTCATCCAGGCGGGCAGCCGGGCGAACATGCCCATCGTGGGGGAGGCGCGGCGCTCGCGCAGCCAGGCGCCCACGTAGGCGGTGAGGGCGTCGACGTGTTCCTCGTCGTAGGCCCACAGGATCCGTCCGGCACAGCGGGTCTGAAGCCAGAGCGGCCGCCGGAAGAAAGGGTCCTCGGTGCCGCCGGGCACCGCGCCGACCAGGCCCGCGCCCCGCTGTTCGGCCGTCCGGTCGGCGACCGCGCCGCAGCCGGGGCAGCTGAGACGGCGGGGCTGGAAGAGCAGTTCGCTGAAGTACTTCCGCGGCGGGAGTCCGGGCAGCGGCACGACGAGTGCGCGGCCGCCGCAGCGCGGGCAGACGACGAGGATCCGACCGGTGAACTCGACGAGCCACGTGCCGCGGTCGTGGTGGCGGACCGGCTGGGCATGCGCGGGGCGGGAGTTCATGGCGGACAGCCTGCCAGCCGGACACGCCCCGGGCGACCGGGATTCGGTGGCACCGGTCCAGCCGCGGCGTCGGCGCCGACGCCTGAGCCGATCGGCAGGGGGGCTAGTCCTCCAGCAGCCGCTGGAACAGGCCCCACGTGAACTCCGCCACCGCTTCCCGTCCGTCCGGTCCCGTGAGTACCAGCCCCCAGCGGGTCGGTGCCGTGCCCTGGAGGGGGCGGGCGGGGGCGAAGGCGTGGGCGGCCTCGTCGATGGTGCAGGACCAGGGGGTGAGGTCGGCGAGGGTGCGGAGGGTGGGGGCGGGGGCTCCCGGGGCCCGTACCAGCCACTCGTTCCAGACCGCGCCGCCCTCCCCGACCAGTACCTCGAAGCGCAGGTCCGGCCAGAGCGGCACCGGCCACCGCCAGGCCTCGCACTCCAGGTCGCCGATGCGGCGCGGGGTCCGGGACTCGGGGGTGCCGAGCACGGAGCGGTAGCGGCCGGCCGCCGACCTGGCCCTCGGGGACCGGATCATCGCCTGCCAGCGCTTGTTGGCCTCCCGCATGTCGGTCAGGGAGACGCCGAGGGTGCGGCGGGCGTCCGCGACCAGGTCGGCGTTGTGGTCGGCCATGCGGCGCAGCAGGACCAGCTGGAAGTCGAGGGGGGTGAAGGGGGGCCGCCCGGTACCGCTCATGGGGTGAGTCTCGCAGACGGCTCCGCTTGTGAAGGTCCTGCGGAGTGTCGTGCGAGGAGTCTTCCTCCGGAAAGGGCTCGTGTCCCTCCCGGGTTCCGGCTCAGCGCCGGGACCCGCGGAGGCGGGCGGTGTTTCCGCCGGCGCCCGGTGCGCGGCCGTCCGGGAGGAACAGGACCGAGTTGACGTAGCGGGTGCGCTCGCCCAGGGGCAGGGCGCGGCGGAGGAGGCCGTGGGTGGCGACGTGGGAGGTGACCGCCTGGTGTGCCTCCAGGGGGAAGTCAGGGAGGCGGACCCAGGTGCGCGCCGGCAGGACCCAGCCGTCGTAGCCGAGCAGGGACAGGTAGGTGATCACCGGCTTGATGGGCTGGATGCGGGTCTCCAGTTCCACGAAGACGGCCGGGCGGTCCCGGGTCAGCAGTGCCGTCGCGCCGCGCAGGACCGCCAGCTCGCTGCCGTCCACGTCGACCTTCAGGAAGCCGACGTCCGTGAGCGCCAGGTCGTCCAGGGCCACGCAGTCCACGTCCACGGCGTGGGCGTGGATGTCCCGGCGGAGCAGGGAGGACACGCCTCGCGCACCGGTGTCGTCCGGCGGCAGCCAGAGCCGGGCCGTGCCGGGGCGGTCCGCGGCGGCGGCGCGGACGACCCGGACGTTGGGCGGGGCGGTCGCCGCGAGGAGGTCCGCGAGGTGCGGCACGGGCTCCACGGTCACCACGTGCCGGGCGCGGCGGCTGAGGCGGCGCGTCCAGGGCCCGTACCAGCCGCCGACGTCGACCGCGGTGCCGCAGTCGGGCGGGCACAGGTCGGCGATTCTCGCCAGCTCCGGCTCGAAGCGGGGGTACACCGCGCAGGCGGCCGCCGCGACCAGCCGCGCGGGGAGGAAACGGGCCAGGCGGGCCGCGAGGGTCGTCATGGCGTCATCCGCCTGAGCAGTTCCTCGTGCTCCTCCTCCGACACCTGCTCCCCGGACGACGGCAGCAGCTGCGGTATCCCGTCCACGATCGGGTAGCGGCGGCGCAGTCGCGGGTTGTACAGCGACTCGTCACCCTCATGGGCGTCCTCGGGTACCAGCAGGTGCAGCGGGCCCTTGTCCAGCGGGCACGCCAGGATCTTCATCAGGGGATCGTCGGGGGTCATGGTCACGGTGGCGTCAACTCCTTACGGCGAGCAGTCGGTTGAGGAGCGGCGTCATGCTTCGGCATCGACAGCAGCACGGCGACCGCCAGCCCCGTGCCCGCCAGCCGCAGCGTCAGCCGCAGCGGGTCGTCCGGCAGGGCCTCGCCGAACGAGAGCGTGCCGAGTACGGCGGTGTGGAGGCTGGTCACCGTGGTGCACACCGGCACGATCAGTGAGGCCCGGCAGCGCTGCAGCGCGGCCTGCGACATGACCAGGCCGAACGCGCCGGTGAACAGCAGCAGGTAGGGGTAGGGCGAGCGCAGGACGCCGGTCAGGAAGCCGGGCAGGTCGCTCGGCGTCCAGTAGCCCGACACGCCTTTGATCGCCAGCGAGCTGACCCCGTACAGCAGGCCCACCGCCACGCCGTACTCGACGCCGGTCGTCGGCAGCCGGTGGCGGCGCAGGGCGCGGCGTTCGGCGGAGCGGTACAGCCAGACGCCGGCCGCGAGGGACGGCACGCACAGCAGCAGGAGCAGCGGGTAGGGGGCGGCCCGGCTGACCGTGTCCGTGCCCTCGTCCAGCGACAGCACCACCATCAGCAGCGCGGCGAGGATCGCCCCCAGCGCGTACCGCTCCCGCCCGCTGGTCTCCTCACCGAGCAGCCGCGCCGACAGCAGCACCAGCAGCACGAGCCCGGAGACGAAGATGCCCTGCGCGGCGGCGATCGGCAGGGTGCGGTAGACGACGAGCTGCGCGGCGAACCCGGAGGCCAGCGCGAGCGATCCGGCGATCCACAGGGGGCTGCCGAGCACCAGCCGCAGCAGCCGCGCCGGCTCGCGGACCGTCACCTGCGGCAGCCTGGCCAGGGCCCGTTTCTCCAGTACGAAGCCGCCGCTGTAGAGGACGTTCGCCAGCAGGGCGGCGGCCACTCCCCACCACACGGGCTACGTCCTTCGCGCGTGCAGCAGGAGGATCGAGGCGAGGGACGGTCTGACGCAGGCCAGGCGGTCCAGGGCGCGCAGCGGGCGCGGCACGCCGTGGAAGGGCGCCCCCGTCAGGCGTACGACCTCGAAGCCCGCCGCCGTCACGAACTCCCGCAGCGCCCGGGCCGTGTAGAGGCGCAGGTGGCCCACCACCTCCCGCCCCGGCCTGCCGTGGATCGCGCGCAGGCTGACCTCGGAGAACACCGGCTGTATCCCGGCGGCCAGCAGGGCGCGGTTGTACCAGGCGGCCAGGTTCGGGGTGGACAGCATCAGATGGCCGCCGGGGCGCAGCACCCGGCGGATCTCGTCGAGCGCGGCGTCCGGGTCGACCAGGTGCTCCACGACCTCGCTGAACAGCACGGCGTCCGCCGCCCCGGTGCGCAGCGGAAGCCCGCCGTCCGTGAGCTCGCCGCGCACCGCGTACGGCAGCCGGGTGCGGGCGCGGGCGAGGGCGTCCTGGGACCAGTCGACGCCGACGATGCGGTGGCCGGGCAGGAGGGGCGCCGCGGTGGCGGCCGCGGTGCCGTCGCCGCAGCCGATGTCGACGATCACACGTCCGCCGCCGGGGCCCGCCGGGCCGAGCGCGGCGGCCAGCAGGCGGGCCTGGCGCAGGGAGCGCGGGGTGCCGGAGGCGACGGGGACGGCGGGGTTCTCGTAGAAGTCGCGCAGTCCGGCGGGCTTCTCTGGCGCGGTCGTCATGGCGCGGGGACCTCCGTCGAGTGCAGGTGCTGCGCGAACAGGTCCCGTAGCCGCACGCCGTCGCCGTCGCCGAGCAGGGTGCGGGACCAGCGCAGGGCCAGATGCAGCCGGCCGGCCGTGGAGGCGGTGGTGACCGTCAGGCCGCGCGGCATCCGGGCGGGCGCCGAGAACCACACCGCCCGCGCCCGGCCCGCCTCCGCGCCGAAGTCCAGCGGGTACGGGATGCGGCCGATGTTGCTGAGCAGGATCGTGGACGTCCAGGGGGACGCCGCCCGCCGCAGCGCGCGGGTGGCCGCGGCCCGCCAGGCGACGGGCACGACGGGCGCCGTCAACAAGGCGGCTCCGTGGCCGAGTTGCGGGCGCGGGAGGGACTTCAGGGCGCGGGTGCGGGTGGCGGTGCGGTGCAGAAGGGCCGCCATGTCGCCGCCGTGCATCAACTCCTCCCACCGGTAGGGCACTTCGACCAGCCGTGTGCCGTTGCCGATGGGCATGGTGAGGTCGCGGGGGCGGTCGTCGACGGGCATGGTGATGCGCAGCGGGCGTGGGCGGGCGCCGTGCTCGCGGTTCCAGTGGGCGACGGTCAGCGCCGTGGCGACCATGAGCTGGTCGTTCACCGTGTACGGGGCGCCCTTCGGGCGGTGCGGGAGCGGGAGTTCCGCGACCAGCAGCCCGTTGCCGGGGGTGGTGGACGGGGTGCCGGGGGCGACCCGGGCCGGCCGGGACCAGTTGGACGGGGCGTCGCCGGGGACCCGCGCGGGTTCGACGGCCCGTACGGGCGGTGCGGCGGGGGAGTTGTCCCGGCCGCCGTACAGCTCCGCGGCCGTCGCCACGACCCGCAGGCAGGCCGGGCCGTCCAGGGCGGTGTGGTTGACGGTGAGCACGAGTACCGTGCCGCCGCCGTCCTCCGGCACCGCCTCCAGCCGCACCGGCGGCGCCGTCGTCAGCGGCGGCGCCTGGGCCAGCGCCCGCGTCCGGGCGTCCCGCACCGCGTCCGGGCCCGGCGCCGCGAACGCCACCACCGGCCCGTCCGGCTCCGGCGTCAGCTCCCACTCGTAGCGGCGCCGGTACCAGCGTCCCGGCGCCTCACGCATCAGGATCCGCGGATGTTGGCGCAGCGCCTCCCCGAAGGCCTTGGTGAGCCGTGCCGGGTCGACCGGGCCCGGCAGCCGCACCTCGATGTGCACCGTCTCCGGCTCCTCTTCCTGGAGGCAGTGCCGGGCGATCTCGTCCACGACCGGGAACGGCACGCGGCGCACGGGCCGGCCGCCGGGCCGCGCCGGACGCCCGACCGCGGTCACGAGCGCTCACCGCCCACGCCCTCACCCGGCGTCCCCCGCTTCCGGAACCGGCCCGGCGCGGGCGGGAGATCGGGCAGGGGCCCGCCGCCGGGGGCCCGCGCGGTGAGGGTCGGGCCGGTGGTCGGGCGGGGAAGGAGGGCCGGGGGCGGCTCCGGGGCGCCGGAGGGCGGGCCACCGGCCGGGCTCGACGTCGGGCCACCGGCCGGGACCGTGGGCGGGCCACCGGCCGGAACCGAAGACGGACCACCGGCCGGGACCGGGCCACCGGCCGGCACCGACGAGCCACCCGCCATTACCGACCCCGAGCCACCCACCGCCCCCGCCGCCACCGGCGGCATCACCGCCGTATCACCGGACCCCCCACCCGGTTCGTCCCCGTCCCCCTCCCGCACGCTCACCAACGCCGCGAACAACGCCACCAGCGCCAGCAGTTGCGCCGTACGCCCGAACGCGCCACCCCCGTCCCCCACCGGCTCCCCGGCGCTCGCCGCGGCGACGAGTCCCGCTCCCGCCAGTCCCAGGAACGCGACCGGGACGAGGAGGGCGTGCCGGCGGTGTGCCAGCAGGGCGAGCGCCGGGATCAGCAGAGCCGACCACCCGGCGACGACCACGCCCACCACCGTCAGCGCCACCGTGCCCAGCCACAGCCCCGGCGTCGGCGGCAGCGGCTGCGGCGGGTCGGGGTTGGCGGCGCGGCGGCGCCACAGCACCAGGCCGACCAGGGCGGCGAGTCCGACGCCGCCGCCGATCAGCGCGGCGTCGTAGGTCGTCGCCGGCTCGTACGACAGGCGGACGGTGCCGCCCGCGCCGGCCGGGATCCGCCAGCCCTGCTGCCAGCCGTCGAGGCGGACCGGGCTGAGTTCCCGCCCGTTCAGGGTGGCGCGCCAGCCGTCGTTGTGGTTCTCGTACGTCGTCAGGTACGTGGCGGCCCCCGCGCCGACGGTGAGTTCGCGGTGGTCGCCGAGCCAGTCCCGTATCCGCAGGTCACGGTCGGAGGTCACCGGCTGCGGGGCGGTGCCCCGGGTGAGGGTGACGTCGGTGACGACGAGCGGGCCGGCGTCGCCCGCCTCGACCCGGTGGCTGCCCGCGGTCAGTTCGAGACCGCCGGCCGGGCACAGGGTGACGCCGACCGGCCGCCGCTCCACCAGGTCCCGCACGGTTCCCTGCACGCCGGTCCGGTACAGCTCCCCGTCCACGGCCAGCACCGGGCCCTTGCCGCAGGGCAGGGTGAAGGCGCGGGTGGGGGCGGGCTGCGGGGTGCGGTAGCGGTCGAGGGCGGGGACGTAGGCCTCGGTGAGGCCGACGGGGAGTTGCAGGTCCTCGTCGACGACCGGGTTGTAGAGGGTCAGCGGGGCCGTCTCGGTGATCGTGATGTCCAGGCGGTCGGTGGTGATCGGCGGGAAGCGGACCCAGCCGTTCTCGTCGACCGACGCGATCGCCGCGCCGTCCGGGGAGCTGAGATGGACCTGGGACGGCCGGGACGACAGTCCGCCGGCCGCCGCCAGCACCAGTTCGCCCACCGGCTGCTTGTCCGGCCAGCTCAGACGGATCGTCGGCCGGTCGCCCGCGATCCACGCCGTGGTCAGGTCGCCGTCGGTGAGGTTGCGGGCGGCCAGTCCGGTGCCGAGGCGGGCGGTGGAGTCGGCGGTCGCGGTGATGCGGTCCTGCTGCTCGGGCGCGACCTCGTACAGCAGCCGGTCCAGCTCGGGTCCGGGCACCGCCACCGCGCTCGCCGCCACCTCGTACGTGCCGGCCGTGCCCGTGGTGAAGCGGCGGTGCAGTCCCGGCTCGGTGCCGGTCGGGGACATCCCGGCGGGGTCGGCGACGCGGTGCAGGGAGACGATCTCCGTGTCGGCCGTCGTGCGGGCCGCGTCCGTCGGGAGCCGCAGCATCCGCGTGACCTGCACCCGGGGCAGGTCGATCTCGGCGAAGCCCGCGCCGAGCAGCCCGGCCCGCCGCGCCACCGAGTCGACGATCGTCAGCTTCATCCAGCGGGTCTCGCCCCGGGGCGCCTTGACGGTCTGCGTCGACCCGTCCGGCCGCAGCGGGCTCGTCACCCGTCCCCGCTCGGTCTCCACCCGCACCCGCGTCGGCGCCGACCGGACACCCTCCTGCGGCAGCGGGGTCACCTCGAACGAGGACGGCATCGCGTAGCCGTCGCCGGTGAACCCGATCCGCAGCCACTGCCCGTCCGGGGAGTCGTCGGAGCCCTCCGTCCACACCGTGCCGGGGTCGCCGTCGAAGGCGTTCACCGGGTCGAACTGCGGCAGGTGGAAGAACCAGCTGCCGTACGAGGACGCGGTCACCGAGCGGGCGCCGCGCAGCTCCGCCACCGTCTGGTGGTCCTGGCCGGTCACCGGCAGGATCTGGTGCGGCGGCTCGCCCGCGTCCTGGTGGGCGTCCGGCGCGTTGCGCTCGTCGCGCGTGTACGGGTACGACGTGTTGGCGTTGACCAGCCCGAACCGGGTGTCCGCGCGGCGCAGCCCGTCACCGGTCACCTGGAGCTTCGGGGAGCCGAGGCCGGGATGGTGGTCGCCGGTGAGGACGGTGGCCCGGCCGCGCAGCCCGGCGGCGAGCGGCAGCAGCGCCTCGGGGCCGCCGGAGACCCGTGCGGTGCCGGCGACCGGGTGCAGCGCCGCCTGCCCGGGGCGTGGTACGGCCGGGTCGGCGGGCCGGTAGATCTCCACCGCCCGCTGCCTCGGGTAGAGGCCCTCGACCTGGAGCGGGGTGTCGTCGGCGATCCGGCCGCCGGTCATGACGGGGCCGAGCCCGGTGACCCGCTCGTAGCCGGACTGTTCGAGGGTGCGCTTGACGGTGGTGGTCGGGGTGTAGCCGATCTGGTCCGGGTCGAGATCGTTGCGGACGACGACGTGGAAGACGCCCGCCCGGCTCAGGTAGTCGGCGAGGCCCGGCACTTCGCCGCCCGTCGCCAGCGCCTGCTCGACCGCGTCCATGGCGCGCCGGTTGCCGGGGGTGCCGAAGGGGACGTAGTCGCGCTGCGCCCAGCGGGAGCCGGCGAGCACGTCGAGCGGCTGGTCGATGGTCGAGCCCCACGTGTACAGGCCGTGCGCGGTCGCGGGGACGACGAGGGCGCGGGAGTCGGGGGAGTACTTCTCCAGCCAGTCGGCCGTGGCCTGCCAGTACTTCGGCAGCTCCTTGAACGACCCCGGGTTCAGGATGGACCCGTTGAGATACGGCCACACCAGCCCCGGCAGCACCAGCACCGCCGCGACCAGCGGGGCGTACCGGCGGCCGGGCACCCGGCGCGCGCCGCGCGGCTCGGCGGCGACCGCGACGAGATGCGCGAGCCCGAGGACCAGCGCCAGCGCGAGCCCGGTCTGGAACTTGTAGATGTTGCGGAAGGGTGCCAGCCACCCGTTCAGCCAGTCCTGCACCATCCCGTGGAACGGCGCCCCGAGCCCGCCCCCGTACCCGGCGAGCAGCACCAGCGCGCACACCAGCACCGTCAGCACCAGCCAGCGCCGCTCCGGCAGGTCCCGCCGCGCGAGGCCGGCCAGCCCGAGCCCGGCCGCGAGCGCCGAGCAGACGACCACCACCGCCGAGGCGACGACCGTCCACCCGGCGGGCAGCCACGCCTCCCCGAAGTGCAGATACGCCACCCAGTTCCCGGCCCCGCGCAGCGCCTCCGTCGCCGACATGGTGGCCGTCGTGGTCTGCGAACTCTCCACGTACGGCAGGAAGTTCTCCCCGTACACGCCGAGCAGCAGCAGCGGCACCCACCACCAGGCGGTCGCCACCAGCACGCCCGGCACCCACCAGGCGATCAGCTTGCGCTGCCGGGGCCCCGGCGGGCGGGACAGCAGATACAGCCCCACCGGCAGCAGCGACGCCAGTGTCGACGCCGCGTTCACGCCACCCATGAACGGCACCAGCAGCGCCGAGCGCAGCGCGGCCACCCGGGCGCCGTACCGCTCGTCCGTCAGCGGCAGCAGCACCCACGGCAGGAAGGCGCCCGGCAGCGCGGCGGCCGACGTCGAGCCGACGACCGTGGTGAACACCGGCCACAGCGCGTACGCCACCGCCGCGAGCAGCCGGGTCGCCGGGCTGCCGATCCGCAGCCGCTCGGCGAGCCGCAGCGCCCCCCAGAAGGCCACGGTCACCACCAGCGACATCCACAGCCGCTCGGCGATCCACACCGGTATCTCCACCGTCCGGCACAGCCAGTGGAACGGCAGCATCGGCCACAGATAGCCGACGTACTGGTCCTGGATGCCGCCGAACCCGCCCCGGTCGTGCCACAGCTGGCCCAGGTCGGCGAGGAACCGCCCCGGGTCGACGGTCACCCCCAGCTTGGTGTCGAAGGTCTGCCGCCCCGGCCGCACGACGAGGAACAGCACCAGAACCACGGCCCAGAACCCCAGCAGCCAGCGCCGCGACCGCGGGCCCTGCGGTGGGCCCGCGGTGGTCGCGGAGGTGGGGACGGCTGCCGGGGGAGGGGCCTGGACCGTGGTCGTCATTCGGGACACCGCCGGAGGATGAGGAGGAGGTTCCAGGTGGCCACCTCACGCAGGCCGGGGACCTTCACGATCGCCTCGGTGAGGAACGGCCAGTAGCGGGAGCGGGCCGTGACGAGCGTGACGTCGTCCCGGGCGCGCACCTGCCTGAGGATGGGGCCGATGTGCACGGCGAACAGGTTCTCGCCGAGGGTGTGCTTGGCGGGCCGCCCGGTGCGGCGCCGGTAGCGGGCGCGGGCCCGGTCGGCGCCGAGGTAGTGCCAGGGCGCCCACTCGTGACCGCCCCACGGGGACAGCCAGTTGGTGAACGACACGTAGATCAGCCCGCCGGGCCGGGTGACCCGCGCCAGCTCGCTGAGGAACGTCTGCGGGTCCGCGACGTGCTCCAGCACGTTGGAGGAGAACGTGACGTCGGCGACCCCGTCGGACAACGGCAGCAGATACCCGTCCGCGACCACCGCCCCCTCGGGCGGCTTCTCACCCAGCTCCCGCACATCCGGCTCGAACAGATACGCCTGCGCGCCCCGCCGCCGGAACTCCGCGGTGAAGTACCCGCTGCCGCCCCCGACGTCGACGACCGTACGACCGGCGACGGTCCCGTCGTAGGCCTCGACTTGATCGACGGAGTGGCGGGCGAGCAACGAGTAACACCCGTCCGGGTCCTCCTGCTCCCGCAGAAAGGCCCGGAACAGCCCGACAGACCTGCGCAGCGACGCCCTGGAGGGGCGCGGGGCTGTGACATCTGCGGCTCCGCCACGCGGGCGCGACCAGCCACGAACAACCCGCGGCCGAGTCACGAAGCCCAACCCCGTACGGCCTCGGACGCGACCACCCGGAACTGCCGGACCGTCCGCTCCCACCGATACCGCGCCGCATGATCCCGCGCAGCCTTGCTCATGACCTCCCGGCGCCGCCCCGACAGGGCCAGCGTGCACCACGCCGCCGCGAACGAGGACTCGCCGTGCGCCAGCACACCCGTCTCCCCGTCCACGACGGAATCCCGCAGCCCCGGCACGTCGAACGCGATCGCCGGCGTCTCCCGCGCCGCCGCCTCGGTGACGACGAGTCCCCATCCCTCGACCGCCGAGGGATGCAGCAGCAGCCATGCCGCGCACAGCAGCCGGTGCTTCTCCGCGTCGGAGACGTGACCGGTGAACTCGACGCCGGGCCCGGCGAGCCGCTGCAGCCGGTCCCGTTCGGGGCCGTCGCCGACGATGACGAGCCGGCCGCCGGTGACGGGCCGCACCCGTTCCCACAGCCGCAGCAGCAGATCGATCCGCTTGTACTCGACGAGCCGCCCCACCGCCACGAACAGCGGCTCCGGCGACCGGTCGGCGCGCGGACCCGGGTCCTCCACCCCGTTGTGCACGACGCGGATGCGGTCCCGTTCGACGCCGATCGCGCGCAGCGCGTGCGCCGTCGACGGTGACACGGCCACCAGCAGGCTCCGGGACTGCGCCCCGGTCAGCGCCCAGTGCTCGAGTCTGCGGCCGATCCGCGCGGCGGGCGCGAGGGGGCCGCCGAACCGCATCCTCCACAGGTCGGTGTGAACGTGGTTGACCAGGCACATCGTCGGGCCGCGGTGCCACAGCGGCGCGAGGTACGGCATCCCGTTGCACACCTCCACCAGCAGATCGGTCTCGCCGACCTGGCGGGCGAAGGCGGAGCGGGCCCGCAGATAGTGGTCGTAGGGGCCGCCCACCGAGACGACACGGTAGTCGCGGTAGGACGCGGGCCCGCCGCACAGCAGCGTGACCTCGTGGCCCAGCCGGGTCAGGCCCTCGGCGAGGCGGTCGACGAGCAGTTCGGAGCCCCCGGCGGCGGGATTGCCGAGGTCACGGTGGGCGAGGAAGACGATGCGGCGCGGCGGTGGGGGGAGCGCCGTGGGGCGGTGCTGCGGCGGCGCGGGGAGTGCCGCGCGCAGCGGGGGCACGTGCTGGGGCATGGGTGCTCCAACTCGTCTCGGGGTGCGGAACTCGGCGTGGGGGAGGGGGTGTTCCGGTGGGGCTTCTCGCGGTGGACTCTGTGGACTCGCTGTGTCCGGGGTGGGTGGACAGTTTTGGCCCAGGGCATCGCCACGGCTACTCACCGGGATGACAATTTCGGCGGTTGTTGTAGCTGACGTCACGTCATTTCGTGAGCGCTGCCGGGAGTCTTCCCTTGACGCGGTGTGACCGCCGTGTCGACACTGAGCAGCGACAGGCAGGGGCGGGACTCCCGGGGTGGGAGGACCTCCGGACGATCTCCGGACTCCGGACCAGAGAGGCAGACCCCGCATGTCCAGACTGCTCGCCGCCACCGTCACCGTCGTGGCCGCCGCCGCCCTCGCCGTCGCGGCCGCGTTCGGCGTCGTCGCGCTGCTCGAAGCCACCCCCGACCAGCCGGACACCCCACTGATCACATACGAGGAAGCGGGCCGGGGGAGCCGGCCGTGACCGCCGACCGGACCGCGACGCTCACCCCGCGCTCCGCCTGGCACGACGTGCCCCGGATGCAGGTGCGCCGGTTCTCCGCGATCGCCCTCGCCGAGGCGCCCGCGCTCGCCGAGGAGATCATGCGGGAGATCCGCCGCGAGTACCCGCACCTGCCCGTCGTGCTGGACGAGAACGGGGAGCCGATGGCGCTGGTCGGCATCCGCCGCGCCATCGAGTGCTTCGTGCAGCACCTGGAGCACGTCCACGACGCGGCCGGCCGTCCCACCGTGCCGCCCGGCCTCTTCGAGAACTTCGGCCGCGGCGAGGGACTGAACGGCCGCAGCCTGGACTCCCTCCAGGCCATCTACCGGATGGGCGTACGCCTGGCCTGGCGCCGGTTCGCCGACATCGGCCAGCGCGTGGAGATCCCGCCGCCCGCGATGTACGAACTCGTCGACGCCGGCTACGAGTACCTCGACGGCCTCGTCGACCAGTCCGTGCGCGGCTACGCCGAGGCCGCAGCCCGCCAGGCCGGGGAACGGCTGCGCCACCAGCGCCGCCTGCTGGAGGTGCTGCTCGCCGAGACCCACCGCGACGACCCCGCCGACGCCCTCGTCGAACGGGCCGCGCGGATCGGCTGGCCACTGCCCGAGAAGGTCGCCGTCGGAGTGCTGCTGCGCCCCGCCCGGGAGGCGGTCGCGCCCGCCGTCGGGCAGGGCGTGCTGCTCGACATGGAGTACGAGCGGCCCCGCATGGTCGTGCCCGAACCGGACGCCGCCGGCCGGCCCGAACTGCTGCAGCGCACGCTGACCGGCTGGGCGGGCGCCATCGGCCCGCCCGTGCCGCTCGCCGAGGCCGCCAAGTCCCTGAACTGGGCCGAGGCCGCCGTACGTCTCATGGAACGGCGGCTGCTGCCCGCCGGGGAGGTGCTGTTCTGCACCGAGCACACCGAGGCGCTGGTGCTGCTCCAGCCCGAGGAGCTGATCGACGACCTCGCCGTGCGCTGCCTCGCCCCGCTCGCCGCGTGCGGGCCCACCCACGGGCGGCGGCTCGCGGAGACCCTGCTGGCGTGGCTGGAGACCCGGGGCGGGGCGCCCGAGGTGGCCGCTCGGCTCGGCGTTCATCCACAGACCGTCCGTTACCGCTTACGACAGATACGGCAGTTGTGGGGCGACGGCATCGACGACCCCGACCGGCGCTTCGAACTGGAGCTGGTGCTGCGCGCCCAGCGGCTGCGCGGCGAGATCGGCCGCAGCGGGCCTCAGCCGCGCCGCGCCCGCCCCACCGGCAGACGCACCAGGTCCCGGCCCACCACGACCCGCCCCGAGTAGCCCTGCCGCACCTTCGCGTCCCAGGTGCTGTCGGGGACGATGTTGATCGCCCCGGGCACCAGATGGCTCAGCACCAGCGTGTCCACCCCGGCCCGCTCGGCGAGCGGCCCCAGCTTGCTCGCGTCGGTGTGGCTGATCTCCATGTGCCGCAGCTGGGCGGGTTTCAGCCCGCCGAGCTTCAGCGTGGCGAGGTCCATCACCTCGTGCACCAGGATGTCCGCGCCGCGGGCCAGCCGTGCCACGTTCCCGCAGGGCGCGGTGTCCCCGCTGAACACCACCGAGCCGTCGGCGGTGTCGAAGCGGAACGCGAAGGAGGGGAACACCGGCGGATGCTCCACCAGCGTCGCCGTCACCCGCACCCGCTCGTCCCGCATCACCTCGAACGGCTTCATCGGCGGCGCCATCAGCCGGTCCGGCCCGGCGCCCTTCGGCATCCGGAACCGGATGTCGTGCGCCACGATCAGCTCGCGGATGTCGGGCCACCCCTCACTGCGCATCCGTACGTTGATGTCGTACGCCGTGCCCTGGATGTGCCGCCGCAGCAGCTCGGCCGTGCCCGGCGCGGGGGACGACGGGCTGACCGTGTCCACCGACCGCCCGGCCGGATGGACCGCCGGCAGTTCCCCCGCCGACCCCGGCCCGTACACGTGCACCGGCCCGCCCAGCGGCTGGAACCCCCCGAACCGCAGCCACAGCAGGGCGTACAGGTCGGCGAGGTGGTCGGAGTGGAGGTGCGTCACGAACACGCCGTCCAGCTGCCCGGCGGTCAGCGCCGCCTCCGCGTACCGGCCGAACGCCCCCGGCCCGCAGTCCACCAGATACACCCGCCCGTCCACCACCAGCGCCGAGGAGATCCCGGCCCTGCCGTACATGGGCACGGGCCCGCCGCTGGTTCCGAGCAGCACCAGCTCGGTGCGGGAGCCCCCCTTGGCAGGGGTGGCGGTGGCGGGTGTGGGCCGCAGGGACAACGCGGCGGCGGCACCGAGCCCCGAGGCAGCGGCGGCGGTACGCAGGACGGTCCGGCGGGTGTGAGCGACGGGGGTGACGGATGCGTCAGGGGAACTGGGCATGGCGAATCCCGAGGTGACGAAGGGACGTACGGGCTGCGGGTACGCGGTGAAGCCGCGTCGACAGGTGAGGTTCCTGCCAGCAGTCAACGGCGCGGACGCCCCTCGGGCTTTGGTCCCACCGCCCAAAGTCCGGCGGCTGTTTGGGATCGGCGTACATCATCGGCGGCGATGCGCTAGCCGCGCACAACTCACCCCTGGCTGGATTTCCTGGACAGGTGTCCAGCTATAGTGGACACCTGTCCAGGAACTTCCTGGAGGTGTCTGACGAACGACGGAGTCTGCTGCCCATGGAGATCCTGGCGAACGCGCTGGTCGCGCTGGTGGCGGTGGAGCATGTGTACATCCTGGTGATGGAGATGTTCCTGTGGCAGAAGACGCCGGGGATGAGGTTCCACGGGTTCGACGCGGAGATGGCGCGGCGGACCGCGTCGCTGGCGGCCAACCAGGGGCTCTACAACGGCTTCCTCGCGGCCGGTCTGGTGTGGGGCCTGGTCTGCGACGACCCGACCGGGTTCCGCGCGCAGGTGTTCTTCCTGGCCTGTGTGATCGTCGCCGGTGTGTACGGCGCCACCACCGCCAGCCGCCGCATCCTCGTCGTGCAGGCGCTCCCCGCGGCGCTCGCCCTGGCCGCCGTCCTCGTCGCCGGATGACCGCGGAGGACCCCCGGGCGGCCCGCACCCGGGCCAAGCTGCGGGAAGCGCTCCTCGACGAGTGCGCCCGGCGTCCTCTGGACGAGGTCAGCGTGGCCGCGCTGGCCCGTCGTGCGGGGGTCGGCCGGGCCACCTTCTACGTGCACTACGCCGACCTGGAGGCGCTGGCGGTGGACGCCTGCGCCGATGTCGTACGGGAGGCGGTGGAAGCCCTGCACGCGTGGCGCGGCCGCCCCGACCCGGTGCGGGCGCCGGCGGCCCTGGTGGACTTCTTCACCTCGCTCGCCCCGCACGCCGCCCTGTACCGCACGCTGCTGGCCCCGGGCGGCAGCGGTCCGCTGGGGCGGGTCCTGTACCGGGACCTGCGGGCCTACAGCCTGCGCGAGCGCGAGCTGGCGGAAGCCGCGGACGCCCCGTTGGTGGCGTCGGCCGTGGCCGCCACCTTCACCGGGGTCCTCGCGGACTGGCTGCACGGGCGGATCGAGGCCTCCTCGGAGGAGATCGCCCACCAGTCGTGGCAGCTACTGGTGGCCCTGCACCGCAGCCGGTGAGCCGCCCGCTCAGCCTTGCGCTGACCTCGCGGGGAGCCCGTCCGAGTGAACGGCGATGCCGGTCACGGTGTCAGGCTTGGTGCTCCCAGCCGCGGTCCGTCCGCGTCAGCTCGCGGAAACCGGCGTCGAGCAGCCGCTGGATCGCCTCGGGTTCGTCGGCGGACTCGTAGGCGAGGAGGCGTTCCACACCGGCCAGGCGGAGCCAGTCCGCGGCATGGGCCAGGAGCAGCCGGTCCCAGCCGTCATCGCGGTAGGGCGGCGCGATGTGCAGGTTGCCCAGGTCGGCGAGGCCGGCGGCCCCCCGCAGGTGGCGCTCGGGCCGGGCCAGGGACGTATCGACCTCGACGAACCCCACGGCCTGCCCGTCCAGGTACGCGGTGAGGCGCGTACCGCATTCCCCGAGCGTGCGCTCGACCGTGACACCGGCCCGGTGCTCGGGCCGGGGCAGGTCGGCGACCCGGGCCAGGAGCAGCACCTCCGTGTCACCGGTGTGGTGGAAGCCCGCGCGTTCGTAGACGGCCCGGATGTGCGGCCACGGTCGCGGCAGCCCGTACACCCCAGGCGCCGTGCGCGCACGTTCCAGCGGGCCAGCTGGGCCAGGCAGGCACTCATGAGCCGGTCGGCGACCTGCTCGGTGCCGGGGAAGAGGGATGTCGGCGGCTGGTGGATGAACCAGTTGATTTCACCGGTGTCCCGATAGCTTTCGCCGACCTCCGCGTCGGCGCGGTACCGCAGCAGGTGGGCCGCCGCGACGACGTACCGCCGCCGCTCGGCGACCAGGGTGACCCGCTCGCCGACCCACGGGTCGGTGACGAACTCGTCCGGCTGCCGTTCCAGCGAGCTGAGCACCGTGTTCACGGACACGGAGAGACCGGGGAGGACGGCGGCGACATGCGCGTTGACCAACTCGGTCAACTGGTCGCGGTCGGCACGGTGGAAGGGACGCACTTCGGGCATGCGGAGCCTCCGGTGGAGAGAACACTTGTCGGGAGGCCGCCATGCGATGCGGTACGGGAGGGATCGTACGTCACGGCGCCGGTGGATGGGCGGGTCAGACAGGCAGGTTCCAGCACGGTCCGGTGGGCTCCGAAAGCCAGATGCGTTGGGTGCCGCCTGTTCAGAGCGAAAGCAGGCCGTGCTCGTAGCCCTCGACCTCGTAGTGCTCGAGCATGTTGGATACCCGCTCCCGGACCGGCCCTCGCAGGTAGGGGATGGCATTCTCCAAATACGGCCTTGCCTCAACGAGGCACTCCAGTATCTGGAAATAGACGGCGCCGCGCCGGTACTCCCTGGCGTCGTCGTAGATGTCCTCCACGAAGCCAAAGCATCGCCACAGCAGATCGCTGTCCGGTTCCGCACGTGACAAGGCCGGCTGGAGAACCGGTCTCGTCAGGAGGTCGAGCAGGTTTTCATACAGATCGGGCCCCGTGTCGACTGCAGGCGGCGCCTCATCCTGCCGAAGCCCGTACTTCTCTTCGACCAGAGGTCTGGTCTCGGGAACGCGCTCGACCAGCAGAGTCAGGACATCGTCGTCGGCGATCACAGCGCCGTCTGTCCCCGTCATGCGGTGCCGATACTGCACGGCCGGACAGCTTCTAGGACCCACCCGGCGGCCCCAGCAGCCGCATGATCTCCAGGGCCAGGCGCAGTTCCAGCGCGTCGGTCTCCAGGCGGCGGCCCAGGAGGGACATCGCGCGGTGGACGCGGTAGGTGACCGTGTTGCGGGCGACGAAGAGGCGTTCGGCCGCGCTCTGGGGACTGCGGCCCTCGGCGAGGTAGACGCGCAGGGTCTCGCGCAGTTCGCGTACCCGGGGGTCGTCGGCGGCGAGGGGGCCGAGGACGCCGGCGGCGAACCAGCGGGCGTGCTCCGGGTCGGCGGTGAGCAGGGCCGCCGTGCTGACGTCGGTGTAGTCGCAGAGCCAGCCGGTGCGGCCCAGGCGGGCTATCCGGTCGGCCTCGCGGGCGCCGCGGTGGCTGCGCCGGAAGCCTTCCGCGCCGTAGCCGACCGGGCCGACGGCGACGCGCAGCGGGCGGCGCTCGGGGACGAGGCGCGGCAGGCGGCTGAGCGCGTCACGCGGCGGGCGGGACGGCCAGCACGTCCACGCCCACAGTTCCGTGCCGCCCGCGGCGACGGTCAGCAGGTGCTCGCCGTCCGCCGCCCGGGACAGCTCCGCGGCGAGCAGGCGCAACGCCCGCTCGGAGGGGTCCGGAGCGGTCGACGTGATGATGAACGCGGCGTGGTGGCGGGCCAGGTCGTAGCCGAGGGTGCGGGTGGCCGCGGTGTCGCCGACGGGGCGGCCGGCGAGCAGGTCGTCGACGGTGCGGCGGCGGGCCGCCTCGGTGCTGCGCCGCCAGCGGTCGCGTTCGGCGACGTACTCCTCGGCGAGCCGGCTGGCCTGGACGTCGGCGTAGACGAAGAGGAGTTCGCTGACCCGGTGGGTCTCCTGGGCCCGGGTCTCCTCCGGCTCCCGGTCCAGCGCCGCCATCAGCCGGGCGTGCAGATGCGCGTGGCCGAGCCGCACCCCGCGCAGCACCCGGTCCAGGGGGACGTTGCGGCGGGCGAGTTCGGCGTTGCCCGCGACGGCCTCCGGCGGCACGAGTTCGGCCGTGGGCGGCGGTTCGGTGAGCAGGCCGCGCAGGGCGGTCAGGACCGTCGCCTCCACCGCCCGCCGGAACGGCGGATACGCCCCGGCGCCGCCGTGCTCCGGCACCTGCCGCACGATGTCCGCGGCCATGTCCCGGGCGACCTCGACGGCCCAGCCGACCGGGCCTGGCCCGAGTTCCGCCTCGGCCGCCGCCAGCGTCTCGGCCGGGCAGGCGGCCTCCGGGGGCACCCCCTCGGGGGCCAGGCGCAGCAGCCAGCCGGGGGCGGAGTCCGCGGTCGTCGTCACAGGCGTCAGTACAGCAGAGGGGGAACGGGGGATGAATGGGGATGAAGGGAGCCGGTTGCGCCCCGGGCCGGTCCTCAGGGGGGATCGGACCGGTCCGGGGCGCGGTTCAGGGGCGGGCGCCCGCCAGGCCCCGCGAGCGCAGCACCCTGCGCTCCAGGGGCGCGAACACCAGCAGGTCGACGGCGACGCCCACGACCAGGATCTCCCCGATGGTGGCCAGCACCAGCGCCATGTCCTGGTAGGAACGGGCGTTCTCCAGGAGCTGGCCCAGGCCGAGCCCCAGCTCCGGGGAGCTGGCGATGAGTTCGGCGGCCATCAGGGACCGCCAGGAGAACGCCCAGCCCTGCTTCAGACCGGCCAGATAGCCGGGCAGCGCGGCGGGCAGCAGGATGTGCCGGACCCGGGCCGTGCCGGTCGCGCCGAGCACCCGCCCGGCGCGCAGGTACAGCGGCGGCACCTGGTCGACGCCGGCCAGCAGCCCGTTCGCGATGGACGGTACGGCGCCCAGCAGGACGACGGCGTAGATGGTGGCGTCGGTGAGACCGAACCACACCACCGCGGCCGGCACCCACGCCACCGACGGCAGCGACTGGAGGCCCGACAGCACCGGCCCGATCGCCACCCGCACCGGGCGCACCGCGCCGAGGAGCAGCCCCAGCGCGGTACCGAGCAGCACGGCGGCCGCGAAGCCGAGCGCGCCGCGCTCCATGCTCGTCCACACCGTGGAGAACAGCGTGCCCTCGTACCACTGGTCCGACAGGGCCCGCCCCACGTCCGCGGGCGACGGCAGCAGATAGTCCGGCTTCAGCTCGGCGGCGTACGCCGCCTGCCAGAGCAGCAGTACGACCGCCACCGCCACGAGGGGCGGCAGCACCCGCGTCCGCAGGATCCGCCCCAGCGGCGCCCGCGCGGGCCCGGCGGGGGCGCTGTCCAGCGCGTCGAGGCCCGCCCCGACCGCCGCGGTCTCGGCGCCCGGCCGGGGTTCGGTCGTGACGGTGTCACCGGCGCCCATGACGGCGTATCTCCTCCCGCAGGGCGTCGGTGACCCGGGCCGTCAGCGCGGCCTCCTGGGTGCCGGGGGCGTCGGCGCTCCACTCGCGCACCACGCGTCCGGGCCGCGACGACAGCAGCACGACCCGCTGCCCGAGCCGCACCGCCTCGCGCACGTTGTGGGTGACGAACACCACCGACAGCTGGTTCTCCGACCAGATGCGGCTCAGCTCCTCGTGCAGCACGTCCCGGGTGATCGCATCGAGCGCGGCGAACGGCTCGTCCATCAGCAGCACGTCCGCGTCCTGCGCGAGCGCCCGCGCCAGCGCCACCCGCTGGCGCATGCCGCCGGACAGCTCGTGGACGCGCTTGCCGTACGCGTCCTTCAGCCGCACCAGGTCCAGCAGCCGCCGCGCCTCCTCCGGCCGCTCCCGCCGGGGCATCCCGCGCAGCCGCAGCGCGAGTTCGACGTTCCGCCCGGCGGTCAGCCACGGGAACAGGGCGTGGTCCTGGAACATCAGCGCGGCCCGCCGCCCGCCGGGCACGTCGATGGACCCCGCGGACGGCCGGTCCAGGCCCGCCACCAGGTTCAGCAGGGTCGACTTGCCGCACCCGGACGCGCCGAGCACGCACAGGAACTCGCCCCGGTCCAGGGTCAGGTCGATGTCGTCGAGGACGACCTGCCGCCGCCCGGAGTTGTCGAACCACTTGGAGACATGGGTGAGGCGCACGGCGGGAGGTTCCGCCCCGGCCAGGGCGAGCGGGGGGCGTGCCGGTGCGTCGGCCCGCAGCACCGTTTCTGACATGTGATCAAATCCTTTGGTAGTCGAAAGCCGGCGTCAGGTGCCGCTCGGGACCCCGAGGCCGGCGTCGTCCACAGCCGGTTCGCCCCGCTCCGCGCGCACCCCGTTGAGCACGCGAAGGTCGAAAATGCCGCGCAGGGCCGTGGCCTTCCCGCCCAGCAGCCCCAGCCGGTCGGCCCGCTCGGCCTCCTCGGCGAGGGTCGCGGCGAGCGGATCGGCGGTGAGGCGGACGTTGCGCCAGGCCGCGTCGAGGACGTCCGGCGGCAGCGGCCTGCCGGTCGCCGCCTCGATGGCCCGGTTGACGCCCGCCTTGCCCTTCTCCGGGCTTTCCGTCAGCCACTTGTTGGTCCGCAGCGCGCCGCGCAGCACCGCCTCCACCACGTCGGGGTGGTCGTCGAGGAACGACTGGGAGACCACCACCAGGGAGGTGACGAACGCGCCGTCCTGCCACAGGTCGGCCTCGTCGACGAGCACCCGCCCGCCGGCCGCGACGAGCTGCGCGGCCACCGGCTCGGGCACCCACGCGCCGTCGATCGCGCCGCGCCGGAAGCTCGTCGGGATCTCCTTCGACGACTGCCGCACGACCGTGACGTCGCCGCGCCCGGTGTGCGGGTCGACGTCCCAGCCCTGCTCCCGGATCCAGTGCAGCAGGGCCACGTCCTGGGTGTTGCCCGCCTCCGGGGTGGCGATCCTGAGGCCCCGGATGTCGGTGCCGCGCACGTCGACGTCCTTGTCGACGACCAGGGACACGCCGCCGGAGGCCGCGCCCGAGACGATCCGCAGGCTGCGGCCGTCGGAGCGGAGGTAGCCGTTGACGGCGGGCGAGGGGCCCATCCAGGCGATGTCGACGGCGCCCGCGTTCAGCGCCTCCAGCGCCGACGGGCCGCCGTTGAACACCTGGGTGCGCAGCCGGGTGCCGCCCAGCTCGCGGGTGAAGAAGCCCTCCTGGACACCGGCCAGCGGGGTGGCGTGGGTGACGTTGGCGAAATAGCCGACCGTGACCGACTCCGCCGACAGCGGCGGACCGCTGCCGACGGCCGGCGCGGCGGCCGCCGTCTGCGGTGCCCGGGACCCGTAGCCGCAGCCCGCCACCGTGAGCACCAGCAGGAGCAGCGCCAGGACGGCGGGGCCGGGGCCCCGCCGCGCCGGGCTCCCGGATTCCCCCGTGAGCCGCCGGTCAGGCTGACGCATCGGGCGTTCCCGGAGCGGTCGTGCCGATCATGCCCGCGGTGAGGGTGGCGCCGTCGGCCGGGTCGATCAGCACGAAGGAGCCGGTGCGGCGGCTGTCCGCGTACCGGTCGAACGCCAGCGGTTCGGCGGTGCGCAGCTCGATCTGCCCGATGTCGTTCAGGTCCAGCCGTCCCGTGCCGCCGACCCGGCGGACCACCGCGCGCACCGTGCGCGTGGTGTGCTTCAGCAGGACCTGGTCGCCGGGGCGCAGCGACCGCTCGTGCAGATGGCACACGGCCGCCGCGACGTCCCGCGCCACCGTCGGCGGCGCGTCCGCCGGCACGATGACGTCGCCGCGCGAGACGTCCAGGTCGTCGGCGAGCCGCAGCGCGCCCGAGCGGGGCGCGCCGATCAGCTCGGCGGGCTCGCCCAGCACGTCGATGCCGGTGACGGTGGTGGTCCGCCCGGACGGCAGCACGGTCACCCGGTCGCCGACCCGCAGCACGCCGGCGGCGAGCTGACCGGCGTACAGGCGCCCGTCCCCGGAGCGGATGACGTACTGCACCGGGAACCGCGCGGGCGTCTCGGTCACCTCCGTGGCGACCGGCACGCTCTCCAGGTGGGCGAGGACGGTCGGGCCGCCGTACCAGTCCATGCGCGTGGACGGCTCGACGACGTTGTCCCCGGCGAGCGCGGAGATCGGGATGGCGGCGACCTCGGGGATGCCGAGCCCGGCGGCGAGCCGCCCGAACTCCCCGGCGATCTCCGCGAACACGGACTCGTCGTAGCCGACGAGGTCCATCTTGTTCACCGCCAGCACCACCTGCGGCACCCGCAGCAGCGCGGCCACCGCCGCGTGCCGCCGGGTCTGCTCCACCACGCCCTTGCGGGCGTCGACGAGGATCACGGTGAGTTCGGCGGTGGAGGCGCCGGTGACCATGTTGCGGGTGTACTGCACGTGGCCGGGGGTGTCGGCGAGGATGAACCGTCTGCGCGGGGTGGCGAAGTAGCGGTAGGCGACGTCGATGGTGATGCCCTGCTCGCGTTCGGCGCGCAGGCCGTCGGTGAGGAGGGCCAGGTCGGGGGTGCCCTGCCGGGACACGGACTCGAGCTGGTCGGCGAGGACCGACTTGGAGTCGTGCAGCAGGCGTCCGACCAGGGTGGACTTGCCGTCGTCCACCGAACCGGCGGTGGCCCAGCGGAGCAGGTCCGCCTCGGCGGCCCGGCGGGCGGTGGACGGGTCACGGTCCTGCGTGAGGTGGGGCATGGGGTTGTGGTGTCCCTCCTGTACGGCAGCCGGGGATCCGGCGGTCAGCCGGGACCTGGCCTCCTGGAAGATGTTGCGCATCATGAGGGCGGCGGTGAAATGCGGGGGGTGGCCGTACGCCGACACGTCTGCCGTCATCTCAGAAGTACCCCTCGCGTTTGCGGTCCTCCATGGCGGCTTCGGAGAGCTTGTCGTCGGCGCGGGTGGCACCGCGCTCGGTGAGCCGGGACGCGGTGATCTCGGCGATCACCTCGTCCACTCCGGCGGCCTCGGACAGCACCGCGCCGGTGCAGGACATGTCGCCGACGGTCCGGTAGCGCACCCGGCGCTTCTCCACCGGCTCGCCGTCCTTCGGGCCGCCCCACTCGCCGGGCGCCAGCCACATCCCAGCGCGCAGGAACACCTCCCGCTCGTGCGCGAAGTAGATCTCCGGCAGCTCGATCCGCTCGCGGGCGATGTACTGCCACACGTCCAGCTCGGTCCAGTTCGACAGCGGGAACACGCGGACGTGCTCGCCGGGCAGGTGGCGGCCGTTGTACAGCTGCCACAGCTCGGGCCGCTGCCGGCGCGGGTCCCAGGTGCCGAACTCGTCGCGCAGCGAGAACACCCGCTCCTTGGCGCGGGCCTTCTCCTCGTCGCGCCGCCCGCCGCCGAACACCGCGTCGAAACCGCCGCCGGTGATGGCGTCCAGCAGGGGCTTGGTCTGCAGCGGGTTGCGGGTGCCGTCGGGGCGTTCGCGCAGCTCCCCGCGGTCGATGTAGTCCTGCACGGAGGCCACGTGCAGGGTGAGGCCGTGCTCGGCGACGACCCGGTCCCGGTAGGCCAGCACCTCGGGGAAGTTGTGCCCGGTGTCGACGTGCAGCAGCGCGAACGGCACCGGCGCGGGCGCGAACGCCTTGAGCGCCAGGTGGAGCATGACGACCGAGTCCTTGCCGCCGGAGAACAGCAGCACGGGCTTCTCGAACTCGCCGGCCACCTCCCGGAAGATGTGCACGGCCTCCGACTCCAGGACGTCGGTGTGGGTGAGGAGGGGCGCCACCGCCGTCACAGCAGCCCCCGCTCCGCCATCAGCGCGTGCACGACGTCCACCGACTCGCCCACGGACTGCAGCTGGGTCTCCACCTTGGCGTCCGGCGACTGCGGCGGCTCGTACGGGTCGTCGATGCCGGTCAGCCCGGACAGCCGCCCGGCGCGGGCCTGAGCGTACAGGCCCTTCACGTCGCGGACCGCGCACACCTGGAGCGGGGTGGCGACATGCACCTCCAGGTACGGGGTGCCGCTCGCCTCGTGCCGCTTGCGCACCGCCTCGCGGCTGTCCTCGTACGGGGCGATCACCGGGACCAGGACGAGGATGCCGTTGCGCGCCAGCACCTCGGCGACCAGCCCGATGCGCTGCACGTTGGTGTCGCGGTCCTCGCGGGTGAAGCCGAGGCCCGCGCTGAGGAAGGTGCGGATCTCGTCGCCGTCCAGCACCTCCACCCGGTGTCCTTCCCGGGTGAGGCGGCTGGCCAGGGCCTGCGCCAGGGTTGTCTTGCCGGAGCTGGGCAGCCCGGTCAGCCAGACCGTGGCGCCCTGGGTGAGGGGGGCTCGCCTGCTCATGCGCCACTCCTTGCCGTCGAGGCGGTCTTGTTCGTCGTACCGGCGCCGGTCGTGGGGACGACGCCGTGCGCGGCGAGCACCGAGAAGCCGGGGGCGCACGCCTGGTCCAGTTCCTCGCGCTCGGCGTCGGGCAGATCACGCCAGGTGGAGGAGGGCGCGCCCACCTTGGCCGCGGCCAGGCGCTCCCAGTCGGCGTCCACGAAGTCCGGGCCGAGGAACTCGGCGATCCGGTGCAGTGACTCCTCGGGCGCGGTGAGCAGGTCCTCGTACCAGACGTGCAGCACGTTCTCCCGTGGCAGCGCGGACATCGCCTCCATGCCGCGTTTCATCTCGTCGGCCCAGTAGGTGCCGAACAGCGACACCGGCAGCCGGTAGTCGCGCACCGCCTCGGCGTCGAAACGTTCCGGCAGGAACGGCAGCAGCTCCTCCGGTACGAAGCCCAGATCGCGCTCGACGTTCGGGTCGGGCTCCTCGGCGTACGGGTCGTGGCCCAGCGTGAGGTGCAGGGCCATCACCACCGCCGCCATCCGGAAGCCGTTGTGCCGGCTCATCGACAGCGCGGTGTCCCGGCCGTCACGCACGATGTGCAGATAGCGGGCGTCGGGGAAGTGCTCGCGGAACTGCCCGGCGAGGATCAGCGAGCCGCCGCTGCGCTCCGCCCACAGGGTCTTGCCGAAGCGGGCGCACAGCCAGGAGAACAGCCGCAGGTAGTGCTCGCCGACCCCGGCGTCGGGGAATCCGGCGACGGCCGCCTCCAGCTCGTCGTACAGCTCGTCGGGCGACTCGCTCAGGTGCGGCAGGGTGGTCAGCAGGACGGCCGGGATGCCGGTGTCGGCCTGGAAGCGGGTGGCCGGCGACGGGCGGTAGAGGACTTCCTTGGGGGCCAGTCCGTTGGCGGTCAGCAGGCGGTTGACGGTGTTGCGGGAGGACAGGATCCGCCAGAACTCCGCCGCCGTGATCGGGCCTTCGGGGAAGACCCGGGCGGTGAGGCGGTACATGTCCGTGAGGTGGTTGAACAGCTCGGACAGGCTGAGCACCTGCGGGTGCTCGCGCAGCAGTTCCGAGACGAGGGTCGAGCCACAGCGTCCGGTGCCGGTGACGAAGACCTGGCCCGGCTGGGTCTGGGTGGACATGGCGCAGCTGTTTCCTTCCGTGCGTCCGTGGTGCGGTGGTGCGTCGGGCGGTCGAGCGGAAAGGGCGCGGCGCGCCTCAGGAGCGGCGCAGCAGGGCCGCGTACAGCGTCAGACCCGGGCCGAAGGCCATGGCGACCACCGGGCCGTTCGTCTCGGGCAGCCGCTGGAGCACCATCAGGACGGTGGGGGAGGAGCAGTTGCCGCACTCGTCGAGGACGCCGTACGAGGCGTCCAGGGCGCCGGCCGGCAGGTTCAGCCGCTCGCCGACGACCTCCAGGATCCGCTTGCCGCCGGGGTGCACCGCCCAGCCGGTGACCTCCTCGGGGGTGAGCCCGTGCGGAGCGAGCAGCTGGTCGCGGACCACCTCGCCGACGTACTGCGCCAGCACGTCCGGCACCTTGGGCGACAGGCCCATCTTGAAGCCGAGGTCGGTGATCTGCCAGCTCATGTGGTCGGCGGTGGAGTGGTCGGTGATCGCGACGACGTCGATCACCTCGTAGCCGCTGCCCGCGTCGGGCTCCAGGACGACCGCGGCGGCGGCGTCCGCGAACAGGGCGTGCGCCACGATCTGTTCGATGTCCTTGCTGGGCGGCTGGACGTGCAGCGAGGTGAGTTCGAGGCACAGCAGCACGGCCGGGCGGCCGCGCGAGGCGACGAAGTCGGAGACCGCGCCGAGCGACGGGACGGCGGCGTAACAGCCCATGTGGCCGATGAACAGCCGCTGGACCTTGCTGCTCATGCCCAGCTCGTCGGCGAGCCTCAGGTCCAGTCCGGGCGTGGTGTAGCCGGTACAGGACGCCACCGCCAGCAGGCCGACGTCCTGCGGGGCCAGGCCGGCCGACTCCAGGGCCTGGGAGACGGTGCGCTTGCCGAGCGGGACGGCCTCCTCGATGTAGCGGGCCATGCGCTGGCCGGTGCTCCACTGGGAGACTTCCTTCTCGGCACGCGGGTCGACGGCCGTGGACCGGGAGCTGATTCCGGAATTCTGGAATATCCGCCGGGCCAGCGGAAAACCGTCGTAGTGCTCGTGGAAAAAGTCCTGCCACAGCTCGTCCTGGCTGCTCCGAGTCCCCGGGAAGGAATGGGAGGATCCGGTGATGACGGGGCGGGCGGCGGCACGCAGGCCACGCGGGGCAGGGGCAATCTTTTCTTCGATGTGCATGCTTGATTCCTTTTCTTCGGGCATAGGAAAATGGCCGCAGGAGGGTTGGGTGTGGGAATCGTGCATGAAGGCGCGTTAAAGCGCTGGGAAACTGGGAAACCCGGCTCTGTGCGACTTTGCGCAGGCCAGAAGGGTTGTCGATGTTTCGTGCCCTCAGTCAAACACAGGTTCTTGAGTGGAATCAAATGTTCCGGAGTTAATTTCTCTAGCGGTAACAATAGGCGGCCGAAAAACGACGGCCTGCCTTCCGGCGAACGCCGGAAAGCAGGCCTGATATCGGTCTGTAATTCAGCCAGTGGCGTCTTGTTTTCAGTCGACGGTGACCTGGCTCACTTTCATCTCATGAGCTGTTTCACTTTTTTCCGGCGGCGCGCCGTCGTGCAATCGCGCGCCTTCGATGTCCAGGTCCGGCAACACCCGGTCCAGCCCACGGGGAAGCCACCAGGCGCCGCGGCCCACCATGGCGAGCACCGCCGGCACCAGCGTCATACGGACGACGAAGGCGTCCACCAGCACCCCGAACGCCAGCGAGAAGGCGATCGGTTTCACGATCGCGTCCTCCGTCGTCACGAAGCTGGCGAACACGAAGAACATGATGAGCGCCGCGGCGGTCACCACCCGTGAGGCGTGCCCCGCCCCCTCGACCACCGCCTCCTTGGCCTTGCGGGTGCGCACCCATTCCTCGCGCATGCTGGACACGAGGAACACCTCGTAGTCCATGGCCAGTCCGAACAGCACCGCCATCAGCACGATCGGCAGGAAGCTGACGACCGGTCCGGTCCGGGCCACGCCCAGCGCGTCGGCCAGCCAGCCCCACTGGAACACCGCCACCACCGCGCCGAACGACGCACCGACCGACAGCAGGAATCCCACCGTCGCCTTCACGGGGACCACCAGCGAGCGGAACACCAGCAGCAGCAGGATCAGGCAGAGCCCGACGACCACAGCCGCGAACGGCAGCAGCGACGCGCGCAGCCGGTCGGAGACGTCGATGCCGATGGCCGTCGTGCCCGTCACGGAGACCGAGGCGCCCGTCTCCCGCTCGATCGCGTCCGCGTCCCCGCGGATCGCGTCCACCAGGTCCTGGGTGGCCTCGTCCTGCGGGCCGCCGTCGGGCACCACCTGGATCACCGCCCGCCCGGACTCCGGCGCGTACTGCGGCTGTCCGACCTTCACCACCCCGGGCAGTTCCTTCAGCCGCGCGGCCACCGCGCCGGCCTGTTGCTGCCCTTCCGTCCCGGAGGCGTCCGCCTCGGCGAGGATCAGCAGCGGCCCGTTGAAGCCGGGCCCGAAGGCCTCGCCGACGGTGTCGTACGTCTCGCGCTGCGGGGTGTCGTGCGCGGCGGTGCCGTTGTCGGGCAGCGCGAGCCGCAGATCGGCGGCGGGCACGGCCACGGTGACCAGGGCCGCGACCGTGGCGAGCAGGAAGAGCAGGGGACGCCGGGTGACCAGTTGGGCCCAGCGCCGGCCCATGACGACGGGGGGCTTGGGGGTGGAGGACCCTTCGGTGGCGGGCTTTTCGGCGGAGGCCTTTTCGGCGGAGGGCTCCGCCTCCGCACCGTCCGCGCCTTCCGTGGTGTCCGTGCCGCTCGCCGCCCGCCGGGCCGCCCGGGATCCCGGGCGCGGGGCCAGCCGGGCGCCCGCGAAGCCGAACAGCGCGGGCAGCAGGGTGACCGCGACGAGCACGGCGATCAGCACGGTCGCCGCCGCGCTGAGCCCCATCACCGTCAGGAACGGGATCCGTACGACGGTCAGCCCGACCAGCGCGATGATCACCGTCGTCCCGGCGAACACCACCGCGCTGCCCGCCGTGCCGACCGCCCGTCCCGCCGACTCGCGCGGGTCCATGCCCTGGGCGAGCTGGGTGCGGTGCCGGGAGAGCACGAACAGGGCGTAGTCGATGCCGACCGCGAGGCCCAGCATCAGCGACAGGCTCAGCGCGGTCGACGACACCGTCACCGCGGAGGAGACCGCGAGCAGTCCGACCAGCCCGGTGCCGATGCCGGCGAACGCGGTGATCAGCGGCATCCCGGCGGCGAGCAGCGAGCCGAAGGTGATGACGAGCACGACCAGCGCGACGACGACGCCGAGCAGTTCGAGGACGCTGGGGGTCAGCACGCCGTTGCCGTACGCCTGTCCGCCGACGGAGACCTCGAGGCCCGCCTCCTCGGCGGCCTTCGTGGTCTCCTCCAGCGCGTCGAGCGTGCCGTCGTCGAGCGCGGAGCGGGTGACGTCGTAGTTGACCTGGGCCAGGGCGGTACGGCCGTCGGGGGTGACCGTGCCGGCCTTGTCGGGCGGGATCACCGCGGCGACCTGGGGGGCGTCCTGGGCGGCGGCCAGGGTGCGCTGGACGGCCTGCGCGGCCGCGGGATCGCTGACCTTGGACCCCTCGGGCGCGGTGAACACGATCTGGGCGCTGGTGCCGGCGGCGGCCGGGAAGTCCTCGGCCATCGTGTCCTGGGCCCGCTGGGATTCGGAGCCGGGGATGGTGAACTCGTTGTCGAGCTTGCCGCCGACGGCCATCAGCGTGCCGACGGCGGCGGCCAGTACGGCCAGCCAGACGGCCAGGACCAGCCGTCGGCGACGGTGGGCGCCGAGCCCGAGCCGATAGAGCCAAGTCGCCACGGAAACGCTCCTCGTGCAGTAGTGGCAGGTGCCGGGGGTGTGGGGGCGTGGGGGGTTGCTCGGATGCGGTCGGTCAGGCCTTCACGGTGGTGCGGCCTCCCGCCAGCTCCAGCCGGAGCCCGTCGGGGGTGACCGTGACGCGCTCCGGCGCCAGTTCGAGCGGCAGCTCGGCCAGGTCGAGTTCCTGCGGGGTGTCCCCGAGAAGTTGCCCGGCGAGGGCGTCGGGGACGACCCGTTCGCCGATCCGCACGGTGGTGCGCTCGAAGCGGATGCCGTCGTCCTCCAGCACCGGCCGGAAACCGATGGCGATCCGCCCGGCGGGCCCCGCGTGCACCACCAGTTCCTGCGCGTCGGGGTCCGGGGTCACGGTCGCCTGGCCGAGAGCGCCGCCGGTCATGGTGCTCACCGCGTTCGCGAGGGCCTCGCCGGCCAGCTCGGCGCTGACCCGGCTGTCCCGCACCGACAGGCCTTCGCCGGTACGGACGACGTCGGCCAGCTCGGCGTGCAGGTCGACCCCGCTGAACCGGCGGAAGGTGGCGCCCTCGCCGGAGACCTCCACGCGCGGGAAGGTGCCGCGCGCCAGCTGCAGTGTCACCGGGGTGGAGCCGAAGCCGACGTCGAGCCCGGTGTGCAGCCGCTTCTCCATCCGGTCGGCGAACCGGTCCGCGGCGTAGTGGCGGGCCACCGCCTCCGCGACACCGCCGGTGACCAGCACCGCGCCGATCGCCGCGAGGGCGACGAGGCGCGCTCTGCGGGACACGCGCCCCCTCCGTAAAAGTGTCATGACTGACAGCATAGCCAAAGTGTCATGACTGACAGATTCTTTACCGTCGGTTTCAGGCCTGCGATACTCCCCGCATGGCAACCCTCGACACCCCCGCCGCCGAGCCGCAGGGCCGGCGTGAGGCGCACAAGGCGGCGACCCGGAAGGCCCTTCAGGAGGCCGCCCACCGCATGTTCGAGGAGCGCGGGTACGCCGGGACGACCGTCCGGGACATCGCGGCCGCGGCCGGGGTCACCGAGCGGACCTTCTTCCGCTACTTCCCCTCCAAGGAGGACTTGGTCCTCGACGAGATCCTCGACCTGATCCCGGTGGTCCGGGCCAAGGTCGTCGCCCGCCCCGCGGACGAGGACCCGTACGCCGCCGTCCTCGGCGCGGCTCTGGAACTCGCCGCCGGCGGCGGTGTCGGCCTGATGTTCAGCGGGCCGCCGCAGCGCTTCCCCGGCCGGCAGGTGCGGCAGTTCCTGCCCGTTCTGAGCAAGTTCGAGACCGGCCTCGCGGAAGCCCTGCTGGAGCGGCTGACCGCGCAGGACCCGAGGACGGCCGGCCGGCTGCGCGCCGCCGTGCTCGCCCGTGCGGCCGTCGGCGCGCTGCGCTCGGCGCTGTTCGCGTACACCGCGCTCCCGGAGGAGCGGCGCGGCCCGGCCGCCGCCCACGGCCTGCTCCAGGAGGCGTTCGCGTACCTGCGGGACGGCTGACGCAGGACCATTGCCCCGCCGAAGAGTCCATGAGTAGCCTGTGTTCGCTATTCCGACCGTCAGTTGAAATTTCGAACACAGGGAGGGGGCCGGTCGTGGGACGCCTCGTACCTGCCGTGACCCGGGCTCTCGACATCCTGGAGCTCTTCCTCGACGGGGACGGCACACTGTCCGCGCCCGACATCGTCCGCAAGCTCCAGCTGCCCCGCACCACCGTCCACGAGCTGGTCACCACGCTCGCCGCCCGGCAGTACATCACCGCGGTGCCCGGCCAGCCCGGACGCTACCGGCTCGGCGTACGCCCGTACCAGCTCGGCAGCCGCTACGCCGAACAGCTCGACCTCGCCGCCGAGGGCCAGCAGGTCGCCCGGACCGTCGCCGAGACCTGCGACGAGACCGTGCACGTCGCCATCCTCGAAGGCACCGACGTCATCTACATCGCCAAGGTCGACTCCACCCACGCGGTGCGCATGGTCTCGGCGGCCGGCCGCCGCCTGCCCGCCCACTGCACCTCTGTCGGCAAGATGCTGCTGGCCTCCCTCCCCGAGCAGGAACTCGCGGCCCGCGTCCCCGACAGTGCGGAATTGGTCGCGATGACGCCGAACAGCATCACCGAACCGGCGGCGCTGCGCGAGGCTCTGGCCGAAATCCGCCGCCGCGGCATCGCCGTGGAGAGCCGCGAGTCCAACCCGGACGTCAGCTGTGTGGCCGCGCCCGTCCACGACCGCACCGGCCGGGTCGTGGCCGCGCTGTCCATCTCGGTGCCGATGATCCGCTGGAGCGACGAGCGCCGCGCCGAACTGGAGCAGCTCGCCGCCAAGGGCGCCGCCGACCTGTCCGAGCGGCTCGGCCACCGGGGTGCGGCATGACGGCGTACGAGGCCGCGGTCCGCGCCGAGGCGGCCCTGGGCGAGGGCCCCACCTGGGACGCGGCCCGGGGCCGCCTGCTGTGGCTCGACATCCTGGGCTCCCGCGTCCACACCTACGAGCCGTCGACCGGCCGCCGCACGATCCGTACGACGCAGCAGCACGTCGGCGCGGTGAAGCCGCGGGCGAACGGCGGACTGGTCCTCAACCTCCGCGACGGCGTCGGCCTCCTCGACCCCGACGGCGCCTTCCGCTGGCTGCACCACGAGCCCGTCCCCGGCCGCCGCGCCAACGACGCCGCCGTCGCCCCCGACGGGGCGCTGTGGGCGGGCACGATGCGCTACGACGAGGCGCCGGGCGGCGGCACGCTGTCCCGGGTGAGCGCCGACGGCACCGTGGACGTCGTGCTCGACGACGTGGCGGTGAGCAACGGCACGGGCTGGAGCCCGGACGGCCGCCGCATGTACTACGTCGACTCGCCGACCCGCCGCGTCGACGTGTTCGACGTCGACGGCCCCCGGATCGGCAACCGCCGCCCCCTGGCGGAGATCGAGGAGGGCGCGGGCTTCCCCGACGGCCTCACCGTCGACACCGACGGCTGCGTGTGGGTGGCCCTGTGGGACGGCGGGGCGATCCGCCGCTACACGCCGGCCGGCGACCTGGACCGGGTGCTCCCCCTCCCCACCCCCAGGGTCACGGCCTGCGCCTTCGGCGGCCCCGGCCTGACGGACCTGTACATAACGACGGCGCGCGTGGGCCTCACGGCACCGCACCCGCTGTCGGGGTCGCTGCTGGTGATCCCGGGGGCCGGCCAGGGCCTGCCGCAGCCGGCGTTCGAGGGGTAGCCGGGGGCGCCCCTACGACAGCCCCGCCACCTTCAGCTCCGCCGCGGTCAACGGCGGTCCCGCCAGCGGGCGTTTGACCGGGCCGACCGTCGCCGCGAGGACCGCGGAGGGCCGCAGCAGCCGTCCCGGTCCCGCCGTCATGCTGGTGAGGTCCCACACCGCGGTCGCCGCGCTGTACGAGCCGGTCGTCGCGCGCATCATCCGGCGCGAGTACCGCGTCACCAGACGGTCCGCGAGCCCCGGCGCACCGCCGCGCGTCCCGGGATACCAGACGTCCTGGCCGACCGCCATGGTCCAGGCGGCGTGGACGGCCCCGGCGGCCCCGCGCTGCACCCGCCGGGCGAGGCCGGGCCCCGTGAGCCCGGCGCGGCCCAGTTCCCGGCTCAGGACCCGCGCGCCGAGCGCCGCCACGGACATGCCCTGGCCGTAGGCGGGGTTGAAGGTGGCCAGCGCGTCGCCGAGGACGACGAACCGCTCGGGCCACTGGCGGGTCTTCTCCAGGTAGCGCCGGTGGTTGCTGGTGCTGCGGCTGACGTGCACGTCGGTGAGCGGTTCGGCACCGGCGATGAGCCGCCCCACTATGGGGTGCGGCAGGTCCAGCGCGTACCGGAGGAACGCGTCCGGGTCGGACGGCGGTTCACCGCCGCCCCGGGTGCCGGCGAGGCTCGCCATCCAGCGGCCGCCCTCGATGGGCAGGACCATCCCGCTGCGGCCCGGCCGGCCCTGGTAGGGGTCGGCGTGCACGATGGTGAGGGGGAAGTCCTCGGCCCCCTCGGGTGTGCGGTAGATCCGCGTCGCGTTGACCAGTCCGGCGTCGACGGTCTGCTCGCGGACGTCGGTGACGCCGATCGCCGCCAGCCACTTGTCCACGCGTGAACCGCGGCCGCTCGCGTCGACCACGAAGTCGGCGTCGATGTCCTCGTCGCCGCTCGGCGTCGACACCCGCACCCCCTCGACCCGCCGTGCGTTTCCGGCCACTTCGAGGACCTGCCCCTTGCGGAGCTTCACCCCGGTGTTCGCCAGCACCGCGTCCCGTACCGCCCAGTCCAGCAGGGCCCGGCTGCACGTCAGCATCCGCGGCCCGGGGCTGCGCCAGCGCCGGAACCAGCCCTCGGAGGTCAGGGACACCATGCCCGAGGCGAGCGAGATCTCCCGGGCGCCCGCGGCGAGCAGGTGCTCCCGCATGCTCACGCCCGGCACCAGGTCCTCCATCGCGGCGAGGCCGCCGGCCATGAGCAGGTGCGCGTGGCGGCCCTGCGGCAGCCCCTTGCGGTGCTCCGGTCCGTCGGGAAGGTCGTCCCGGTCCCAGACGATCACCTCGTCCACGACGGTGGACAACGTGGCCGCGGCCAGCATGCCGGCCAGGCCGGCACCGACGACGACAGCTCTACGCGACATGTGGCTCCTCGCACTCGGCCGTGAAGGCTCGGCCGTGACGGCACATGACCGAACACATTCAGTCAGGGAAGGCTCTCACCGTACCTTCACTCACCGTGTCCGCGGCGGGAGTTCCGCCGAGCGCCCGCGCCAACTCGACCAGCCCGCCCGACCCGGAGACCTCCGTGGCGTGCAGCCGGTAGGTGCTCGGCGTGGGCAGCGGCTCCTCGCGGGCGGCGGCCCGGTGGGCGGCGGCGTCGAGCATGGCCGCCTCCGCGGCGACCCGCGCCTCGTGCGCCGGGCGGCCGTCGCCCAGGGCGGCCGACAGGGCCGTCTGCCGCACCCGGTCGTCGAAGTACGGGGCGAGGGCGAGCAGCGCGTCGTGGATGGCCACCTCCCGCCAGTGCAGCCGCTCCAGCGGCAGCTGCCACCAGGACGCGGGCGGCTTCGGGGCCGTCGAGACGAACTCGACCCGGTTCCACAGCGGCCCCAGCCGCCAGTAGTCCCGCAGCCCGTGCCAGTGCGCCACGGCCGCGGGCAGCAGCCGCGGGAGCACGAACCCGGCGGAGCAGACCAGGCCGCCGAGCGAGGCCATCGGCGGGGCGACGCTGGTGGAGAGGAAGTCGAGGTCGTGACCCGTCCAACGCGCGACGACCGCCGTGTACTTGGCGAGCTGGAAGCCCAGCAGGTCCAGCAGCGCCCCGGTGAGGATCAGCCGCAGTCCGGTCCGCAGCAGCCCGGTGACCTCGCGCCCCCACTTCAGGCACACGAGGCACATCGCCACCATGGCGGCGGTGTGTCCGAGCAGGTACAGCACGATCATCTCGCGCATGTACGGCGTGTTCGCGTAGTAGGTGTCGAGGTCGGTCAGCCGCTCGGTGCGCGCGTCCGCGAGGGTGAACAGCACGACGATGGCCACGACGAGGGCGCCGTAGGCGGCGATGCTGCGCCGGATCAGCCGCCGCACCCGTTCCCGGGCCCCGCCCCGCCAGTTGACCAGCAGGATCAGCAGGGAGCAGCTGTAGGCCGAGAGCATGCCGTAGGTCAGCGGGGCGCCGAAGTTCGGGACGCCGGTGAGGTCGTTGACGGCGGCCAGGGTCATCGGCGCGGAGCAGCAGAACACGATCGCGCCGAGCAGGATGGCCACGCAGGTGGACACGGTCAGCGGGTTGCGCGCCGGGGTGCGCGGCCGGCGGAACAGCACGACGGCGGCCAGGGCGAGCGCACCGCCCGCCAGATAGACGACAAGGCTCATGCGGGGTGGCTCCGGGCGGCGTTGGCCGGCAGCGGCGGGTCGGCGTGGAGGCCGAGCGGGGCGGTGACCAGGGCGTCGGCGATGTCCCCGAGGGCGGCCGGTTCGGGCGCCCGGTCGGGGAGACGTCCGGACGGGCCGGGGTACCGGACGCCCGCCGGGTCCGCCGGGTGGGTCGCGTCCGTCACGTCCGCCGCGTCCGCCGCGTCCCGCACCGCCGCCGCGATGACCGTCGCCCACGCCATGGCGGCGGCCCGCTCCGGGTCGCCCGTGGCGCGCAGCGCGGTGCGCAGGGTCTCCTCGTACAGCTCCCGGTCGACGTACGCGTCCAGGTAGCCGAGGGCGTTGTGGATGCTGGTCTGGCGCCACACCAGCCGGGTGGTGGGGGAGGCCCAGCGCGGGCGCGGCAGGCGCAGGGCACGGCGGGCGAGGATGTCGTCCAGTTCGCGCTCCAGGGGTTCGAGACGGGCGTAGGCGAGCCGGGCCCGGCGCCATTCGGTCAGCCGGGGTCCGGCGAGCGGGAGCAGGATGCCGGCGACCGTCACGAGCGCGCCCAGCCCGGCCGCCGCCGGTGAGACGGTCCGGTCGAGCGCGGACCAGTCCCGGCCGCTCCAGCGGGCGGCCATGGCGACGAGCTTGGTCCCGCTGTACCCGGCGCCGCACAGGGTGCCGAGGCCGAGCGTCACCAGGCCCGTCCGCAGCCAGCCGCGCACCCGGCGGGCCCAGCGCAGCGCCGAGACCGTGGTGACGCTGACCGCGGTGAGATGACCGAGCAGGTAGAGCAGGATCATCTCGCGGATGTACGGCGTGCTCGCGTAGTAGGTGTCCAGGTCGGTGCGGCGCTCCACGGGGGCCTCGCCGAGCACGAACATGGTCACGATGCCGGTGACGACGCACGCGTACGCGAGGATCCAGCGCCGCGTCGTGCGCCGCACCCCCGGCCCGCCGCGCCAGCGGACGATCAGCACCTGGGAGGCGGCGCTGTACGCGGTGATCGTCACGTAGGTCACCGGCGCCGCCAGGTTGGGGACGCCGCTGATCCGGTTGACGGCGCCGACGGTGGGCGGGGCGCCGAGGAGGAAGCACAGGCCGGCCAGGCCCAGGACCGTGCAGATGGACCGCAGGTAGGGGTCGTGCCGGTGGCGCAGCAGGTCCGGCGACTTCATCAGCAGGCCGAGGGCGAGCAGCCCGGCGCTGAGGTAGTTGGTCAGTGCGCTCATCTCCGGGTCCCGCGGTAGTTGAGCGCGGCCCCGATACGGCCGGCGAGGTCCTGGGTGTCGTCGCCCCGGTCCGCGTACACGGAGTCCGCCGAGGCTTCGAGCAGGGCGCGCAGCCGACGGCCCATCAGCATGCCGAAGCGGTCGGCCTCCTGCTCGTCGGCGAGGGTGAAGTCGGTGCGCGCGGCGGCCGCCCGGTGGCCGTCCCGCCCGTCGGCGGTCTGCCGCTGGTGCATGTGCCACACCTCGTGGCAGAAGATCACGATCTGGTGCCATACGGCGGCCCGTTTGTCGACGACGACGTCGTCGTGCTCCTCGCCCTCCAGCCAGAGCCCGCTGGCGGTGTGCGGCGGGAACACCTCCCGGTGGACCACGATCTTCCGCCCCCGCCACCTCATGGCCGACTCGACCACGGCCTGGAACACCGCTTCGGGGTCCGCGGGAACCGGCACGCGTATGGGCTCGACGAGGGCGTCGGCGAGGCGACGCATCTCCCTGTTCGTACGCACGGTTCTCCCCGTGGCTGCGCGGGTGTTCGATGCAGCAGCATGCCAAGACCGGCCTGGCTTGAGCCACCTTTCGGCGCCCGCGCGTGCGAGGCGAGCCGGGAGGAATGCGGGTGTTATGGAGGAAGACGGTCAGGGGCTCGCACAACAATGGCCGAATCACACCGGGGCGTCCGCCGCGGGAGTGGTCGCCCGGGCCCGTACCTCGCGGACGGTGTCCTCGTGCCTCAGCGCCCGGGACACGGCCCCGATCTCCCGCAGCAGGTCCGTGGTGTCCGAGGGGCCGCCGGCGCACTGCTCCCGCGCGAGGCCGCGGCTCTCCACGGCGTCCAGGATCGTCACCGCGGCGGCCAGCGCCTTCGCCCGGTCCGCCGGGTGGCCGAGGGCGAGCGCGGCGGCGTACGACCGCCCGCGCAGCTCCTCGTCCAGGCACCTGGTCAGCGGCAGCAGCACATCGCGGATGAAGGTCTCCCGGCGGATCAGCCGCAGTTCGGGGGTGGACCGCAGGACGCGGGGGAGACCGCTGCCGTTGACGGTCTTCATCAGCTGGTACAGCGGGCGCAGTTCGCGGTGGGCGAGCCGGACCCGCCAGCGGTCGTGCAGGTACTGTCCGGCGTGCGGCAGGATGAAGCCGACCGCGACGAGCACCGCGGACAGGCAGGCGATGGGCGGGGCGGCGGCCGTGCTCAGCCAGTCCAGGTTCCGGCCGGCCCAGCGGGCGCCCACGGCGGTCAGCTTGGCGGCGTCGAAGACCAGCTGGAGCGCGTAGCCGACGCCGAGGAACTTCAGGCCCGCGTGCAGCCAGGCGTCGAGGCCGTCGGTGCGGACCCAGTTCCAGATCAGCCCGTTGATGATCATCCCGGCCACGGTGTGGGCGAGCAGGTAGAGCAGGATCATCTCCCGGGCGTACGGCGTGTTGGCGTAGTACGTGTCCAGGTCCCGTAACCGCTCCTCCGGCACGTCCGCGAGGAGGAACAGCACCCAGATCGCCACGATCACCCCGGCGTAGCCGACGGTCACCCGGCGCATGGCGCGGCGGGTGTCGGCCGAGCGGTCGGACAGGCCGTTGCGCCAGGTGATGATCAGCAGCAGACAGGAGCTGCAGAACGCGGTGAGCAGGGAGTACACCCAGGGCGCCGAGATGTTCGGCACGCCGGTGACCCGGTTGACCCAGCCGATCGTCGACGGCGCGACGAAGACGAACACCGCGCAGGCGAGCAGCAGCAGACCGCCGACCGCGCGCATCAGCGGGTCCCGCCACAGCCGGATGATGCTGGGCAGCTTGATCGCCAGTGCGGCGGCCAGGATCCCGGCGGGGATCCACCAGAAGGTGGGATAGAACTCGTGGACGAACTCCACGGGGCTCAGCGCCAGCGGTGCGGCCGGGGCCGTCACCGGACCGCTCCTCGGCGGCCGCGGTAACCGAGGGATCTCTGCATCGGGTCGAGGGGCGCGTCGGCGCCGCCCCCGCCGGACACCAGGGGCCGGAACACGGTCGCCAGCCGGTGCCCGAAGTCGTCCGCCTCCGCCTCCTGCCGTTCCCGGGAGCCGTTGCGGGCGGCGATGGTGAGGGCGATGCCGCGCCAGCCGGGCTCGGCGGCCAGGGCGTGCGCGGCGGCGCTGCCGCTGAGGTGGTGGTGGCCGTGCCCGGCGTGCATGTGCCACAACTCGTGACCGAGGATGACGAGTTGCTGAAGGGCTTCGGCGCGCTCCTCGACGATGACGAGGTCGAAGTCCTGGAACTCCACCCACAGGCCGGTGACTTCGAGCTCGTCGGGGAATCGTTCGAAGCGCAGCTCCACGGGCCGCCCGTCGCGCCGGGCGCTCATCTCCTCGCACACGGCCCGGCACACCGCGCGTACGTCGGCGGGGGGCGCGGGCCGGTCCCGCAGGGCGGTGTGGAGTTCGGCGGCCAGGTCGCGCATCGCGGCGCCGGTCCGCGCGCGCCGCACTGCCGCGGCGATCCGGCCCGCCTTCTGCCGCGCGCCCGGGATGTCCACTCGTGCTCCCTTCTCGCCGCCGCCTCACCGCGGTCCGGCGACGGGTCCGAGAGTACGCGGCCGGTCCTGAGCCGGACCACGCTGTTTCGGAAGTTCGTGTGCAACCCATTGACGTGCGCTCGCTCCCACCTTACGGTCCGTTCGAAGTTACGGGCGGCATTCGGTATCTCGAACAGACGTACTCAAACTTCGTGTGACGTGTCTCGACGGAACCTCGAACAGTAAGGGCAGGGAATGGGACAACCTGGCCTGAACCGCAGACAATTGCTGGCCACACTCGGAGGCCTGACGGTCGCCGGGAGCTTCGGCTTCGCCGCGCTCGGCACCGGCGCCGACGCCCTCGCCTCCGGCGCCCGCACCCGGGTGCGCTACTGGAACCTCTTCAGCGGCGGCGACGGCTCCAACATGATCGCGATGCTGGACGCCTTCCGCGCGGAGCACCCGGACATCGCGGTGAAGGACTCCACCCTCCAGTGGGGCAGCCCCTTCTACACCAAGCTGGCCATGGCCGCGGCGGGCAACCGGGCCCCCGACCTCGGCGTCATGCACCTCGGGCGGGTCACCGGCTTCTCACCCGGCCGCCTCCTCGACCCGTGGGACGTCGACCTGCTCGCCAAGTACGGGGTGCACGAACGCGACTTCAACCCCGCCCTGTGGCAGCGCGCCGTGATCGACGGCAAGCTGTACGCCCTCCCGCTCGACATCCACGTCCAGCTCTGCTTCTACCGCAAGGACGTACTGGGCAAGGCCGGCCTGCTCGACGCCGACGGGCGGATGGTCTCCGCGACCTCCGCCGACGAGTGGTTCGACGTGCTGAAGGAAGCCAGGAAGGCCGCGAAGAAGGGGCTCCAGACCATCGGTCTGTGGGTCAACGACCAGAACTTCCAGTGGTGGTTCTTCGTCGCCTTCTACACCCAGCTCGGCGGCACCTGGTTCGACGACGCCCGCACCGAGGTCACCTTCGACACCGGCAAGGCCGAGCAGGTCCTGGAGTTCCTGCGGCGGCACATCACCGACGGATACGCCAACCCGAGCTTCGCCGGCGCCGCGGGCGCCGAGCAGTTCCTCAACGGCTCCCCCTTCGTCTGGGAGGGCAACTGGTCGGTGCCGGTCTTCGACAACGCGAAGATCGAGTACGGGGCCACACCACTGCCCCCCGTCTTCGGCGAACAGGCCACCCACGCCGAGTCGCACGCCTTCGTGCTCCCGCACCAGGCCGGCCGCGGCGGCGCCGAGAACGAGGCCGCGCACCGGCTCGCCGCCTACGTCGTCAAGCACGCCCGGCAGTGGGCCGCCGGCGGACACATCCCCGCCTACACGCCCACCCTGTCCACGGCCGCCTACCGGAAGCTGACCCCGCAGAGCGAGTACGTCTCCGCGATGGACCACCAGGCCACCGAGCCGAAGGTGTGGTTCGCCGGCTCCACCGGCATCCTCGCCCAGCGCGTCGGCCCGATCGTCGTCTCCTCGACCATGGGCTCCGCCAAACCGGACGCCGCCGCCAGCCGCATGAAGAGCGCGCTCACCGAACTGCTCGCCATGAAGAACCCCATGGACGGCCGGACCGCCGCGCAAGGAGGTGCGGTCGCATGACGACGACCAGCGCAGAGACCGTCTTCGCACCGGCCCGCGCGAAGACCGCCGCGGCGAGCGCCACCGTCCGCCGCAGGCAGGGCCTCCAGCACGGCGGCTGGTTCGTCGCCCCGTTCCTGGCACTGTTCGCGCTGTTCGTGATCTGGCCGCTGCTGCGCGGCGTCTGGCTCAGCTTCACGGACGCCAACATCTCCGGCGAGGGCGCGAGCTTCGTCGGCCTCGACAACTACCGCGAGGCGCTGCGGGACCCGCTGATGTGGGACGCCCTCGGCCACAGCGCCTGGTTCACGCTGCTGGTCGTGCCCTGCATCACCGTCCTCGCCTTCCTCCTCGCGATGCTCGCCCACCACATCGAACGCGGGAAATGGCTGTGGCGGCTGTGCTTCTTCGCCCCGTTCCTGCTGCCGTCCACCGTCGCGGGCAACCTGTGGCAGTGGCTGTTCAACCCCGGCACGGGAATGATCAACCACGTCTTCGGCATCGAGACGCCCTGGCTCTTCGACAAGTCGTACGCCATGCTCGCCATCGTCATCACCACCCTGTGGTGGACGGTCGGCTTCAGCTTCCTGCTCTATCTCGCCGCCCTCCAGGGCATCCCCGACCACCTTTACGAGGCCGCCAAGCTGGACGGTGCCAACGCCTGGCACCGCATGGTGCGCATCACCCTGCCGATGCTGCGCAACATCACCGGCCTCGTCGTCGCCCTGCAGATCCTCGCCTCGCTCCAGGTCTTCGACCAGGCCGTCGTCATGATGGACTTCGGGCCGGGACCGGAGAACAGCACCAGGACCTTCGTGCAGTACACCCTCGAACAGGGCTTCACCAGCTACCGCGTGGGCTACGCCTCCGCCGTCTCCATCATCTTCTTCGTGATCATCGCGGCCGTCGCCATCGCGCGGATGTGGCTGCTGCGCAACCGTGAGGAGGGCGGCCGATGAGCACCGCCGCACAGGTCCGCGTCAAGCCGCGCAGGGCCTGGACACCCAGCCAGATCGTCCTCACCCTCCTCGGCGTCGCCGTCTCCGCGGTGTTCCTCTCCCCGCTCGCCTGGGCGCTGTTCACCTCGCTCAAGTCGGAGACCGAGGCGGTCGCGGTGCCGGCGCACTGGCTGCCCGAGGAGTGGACGGGCCAGGCCTGGTCGGCGATCTTCGAGACCGGCAACATCACCAACTGGTTCGTGAACTCCCTCGTCGTCTCCGTCTGCGTGACCACCATCGTGCTGGTCGTCTCCGCGCTCGCCGGATACGGCTTCGCCCGCACCGAGTTCCGCGGCAAGAGCGCGCTGCTCGGCGTGGTCATGGCGGGCCTGATGGTCTCCCCGGCGGTCCTCGGCGTCCCGCTGTTCACCACGGTCCAGCAGATGGGGATGGTCGACACCTACTGGGGCATGATCCTGCCGCAGTGCGCGCCCGCCGCGATGGTCTACATCCTCTACAAGTTCTTCCAGGGCGTCCCGCGCGAACTGGAGGAGGCCGCGTTCATCGACGGAGCGGGCCGCTGGCGGGTCTTCTTCACCATCGTCGTGCCGCTGGCCCGCCCCTCCCTCGCCGCGGTCGGCATCTTCACCTTCATCGCGTCGTGGAACAACTTCCTGTGGCCCTACATGGTGACCAACAACCCCGACCTGATGACCATGCCGAACGGCATCGCGACCGTCATGAACTCCTACGGCATCCAGTGGGCCCAGCTCATGGCCGGCGGCCTGATGGCGGGCCTGCCCCTGATCGTCGTCTTCGTCTTCTTCCAGCGGCAGATCGTGGCGGGCGTCGCCCACACGGGATTGGCGGGACAGTGACCGTGCGCACAACCCTCACCGCCGTCGCGACGGCGACCCTCATGGCGCTGCTGCCCCACACGGCACAGGCCGCGGAGACCCACCCCGACCCCCGCCCCATCACCGGCCAGCAGATCATCCACGACCCCACCGTGTCCCGCCTGAAGTCCGGCGGCTACGTCGCCTACTCCACCGGCGGCATCATCGGCGCCCGCCTCTCCGCGGACGGCAGGCACTGGGACGACGCGGGCAACGCCTTCGCCGAGCCGCCGGCCTGGTGGTACGAGTACAACGACAAGGCCGACCCGTGGGCCCCCGACCTCTCCTACCGCGACGGCCGCTACTGGCTCTACTACGCCGTCTCCTCATGGGGCAGCAACCACTCCGCGATCGGCGTCGCCACCTCCGCCTCCGGCCGCCCCGGCACCTGGACCGACCACGGCAAGGTCTTCACCTCCGAACGCACCGACACCTGGAACGCCATCGACCCCGCGATCATCCGGGCCGACGGCAGGCTGTGGATGTCCTTCGGCTCCTACTGGACCGGCATCCGCATGGTGGAACTGGACCCGAAGACCGGCAAGGCACTCCCCGGAGCGACCGTCCACCACCTGGCGACCCGCCCCGACGCCCCCTACGCCGTCGAAGGCCCGTACATCGTCAAACACGGCCGCCACTACTACCTCTTCGCGTCCTACGACGCCTGCTGCTCCGGCGTGAACTCCACCTACAAGATCAAGGTCGGCCGCTCCACGAAGATCACCGGCCCGTACACCGACAGCACGGGCAAACCGATGCTGGAGGGCGGCGGCGACCTCGTCCTGGAGGGCCACGGCAGGTTCATCGGCACCGGCGGCCAGTCGGTGTTCCGGGACAAGGGCAAGGACTGGCTGGCGTACCACTACTACGACGCGGAGGACGAAGGCACGCCAAAGCTGGGCTTGAACAAGCTCCGCTGGACGAAGGACGGCTGGCCGAACGCCGCTTAGGGGCGCGGGGAACTGCGCGAACACCCCCACGCACCCGCACCCGCCAACGAAACACAAGCCCCGCACACGGAAAGGCGAACATGCAAACCGCCCGCTTCACCCTCGACCCCGCGTTCACCGTAGGCGAGGTCAACCCCCGCCTCTTCGGCTCCTTCGTCGAACACCTCGGCCGCTGTGTCTACACCGGCATCTTCGAACCCGGCCACCCCACCGCGGACGACGCGGGCCTGCGCCAGGACGTCCTGGACCTCGTCCGCGAGCTCGGCGTCACCGCCATCCGCTACCCCGGCGGCAACTTCGTCTCCGGCTACAAGTGGGAGGACTCCGTCGGCCCCGTCGACCAGCGCCCGCGCCGGCTCGACCTGGCCTGGCGCACGACGGAGTCCAACCGCTTCGGCCTGTCCGAGTACATCGCGTTCCTGAAGAAGGTCGGCCCCCAGGCCGAGCCCATGATGGCCGTCAACCTCGGTACGCGCGGTGTCGCCGAGGCCATCGAGCTCCAGGAGTACGCCAACCACCCGTCGGGCACGGAGCTGTCCGACCGCCGGATCGGCCACGGCGACAAGGACCCCTTCGGCATCCGCCTGTGGTGCCTCGGCAACGAGATGGACGGCCCCTGGCAGACCGGCCACAAGACGGCAAAGGAGTACGGCCGCCTCGCCGCCGAGACCGCCCGCGCCATGCGCCAGATCGACCCGTCCGTCGAACTCGTCGCCTGCGGCAGCTCCGGCCAGGCCATGGAGACCTTCGCCGAGTGGGAGGCGACCGTCCTCGAGGAGACGTACGACCTCGTCGACTACATCTCCCTGCACGCCTACTACGAACCGCTCGACGGTGACGTCGACTCCTTCCTGGCCTCGGCCGTCGACATGGAGTCCTTCATCGACAACGTCGTGGCCACCTGCGACCACGTCGGCGCCCGGCTGAAGTCGAAGAAGAAGATCAACCTCTCCTTCGACGAGTGGAACGTCTGGTACCTGTCCCGCACCGAGGCGCAGGTGAGCGCCCTCGACTGGCCGGAGGCCCCGCGCCTCCTGGAGGACAACTACAGCGTCACGGACGCCGTCGTCTTCGGTTCCCTGCTCATCGCCCTGCTCCGCCACGCCGACCGGGTGACGGTCGCCTGCCTCGCCCAGCTCGTCAACGTGATCGCCCCGATCATGACCGAGCCCGGCGGCCCCGCCTGGCGGCAGACGACGTTCTTCCCCTTCGCCCAGGCCTCGAAGTACGGCCGCGGCGAGGTCCTCGACGTACGCGTCGACTCCCCGACGTACGAGACGAAGAAGTACGGCGAGACGGACCTGCTGCACGCCACCGCCGTACGCGCCGAGGACGGCACCGTCACCGTCTTCGCCGTCAACCGCAGCCGCACCGAAGCGCTGCCCCTGGAGGTGGCCCTGGGCGCCCTGGACCTGACCCGGGTCGTCGAACACAGCGCCCTCGCGGACACCGACCCCGACGCCCGCAACACCCTCACCGACCCCGAGCGCGTCACCCCCCACGGCATCGACACCACGACCCTCACGAACGGCCACCTGACCGCCGTACTGGAACCACTGTCCTGGAACATGATCCGCCTCGCCTGACGCCCGCCGAGTGGCCGGAGCCCCATTCAGCCGGTGTCGGCCTCCGGCCGCTCTCCGCCCTCGCCCCAGGTGAACTCGTAGCGGTTCCGCTCACGGTCGAAGGTGAGGCCGATCTCGACGCCGGTGATGCCGTAGTGCTCCCGCAGGCACTCGACGAGGGCCGCGGCGGCGACCTCGTCCTGGTAGTCCGTCAGCATCGGGACGTCCCAGTCGGTCACCCGTACCAGGATGGGGCCGGCCCCTTCCCAGAGAGCTTCGAGCTGCCCGGACACCAGACCCAGGCCGAACTCCATCCACCGCGCCTCCGCCGGGGTGATCCCCTGCGGTGGCAGCAGCAGCCGGACGCGTGAGTCGCCGATTCCGTGCGCCTCGCGCGGCGGCTCGTCCACGGGCCCGGCGTCCAGGGTGACGCGGGCGACGAGCCCCCACGGGCCGAGGCGCTTCTTGTACAGGTGCGTGACTGACATGGGTGGGCTTTCTTCTCCGTCCCTGAAGGGATCTCACTAAAGGAATCTCAGCCGGTCGAAGACACGGGAATGGAAGTAGTTCTCCGTTCCCATGTTGGTGGGACGGGAGATGTAGTCGTAGTCGTGGGGCTCGCCACGCCCGTACATGATGCTGTGCCGGTCGATGAAGTCGTCCATCTCGGTCTGGCTCATGGAGCCCACGTGGGCCTGCTGCATGGCGGACAGGTCCGCCTCGCTCACCCGGAACGGCATGATCTCCACGTCCGCGCCCCGCCGGTTGCGCAGCAGCTCCGCGTAGCGTTCGGCCTCTTCCCGGGTGCCCCACGAGTACACGCCGGGGCCCAGGTGGGCCCGGTGCTCATCGGTGGGCCACGGCGTTCCGTCCGCCCGCAGCCGCGCCGCGTTCTCGCGGTCCTGGACCGTGTAGAACTCCCGCTCACCGCACTCGGGCGCGAGGCCGAGGGGGTCCGCCCAGCGGTGCGGGTTCGGGACGTACGCCGCCGGGTTGGGCGCGGGCGCCAGGCCCAGGGGGTCGGCGGTGAGGTAGCGGGCGGTCTCCGGGTCGTAGTGGCGGTTGACGTTGTAGTGGAGACCGCTCTCGGGGTCGCTGTACTGGCCGGGGAAGCGGAGCGGGGTGTAGGCGGTGGCGTCCTTGTTCCAGGTCGTGGTGCCCCAGAGGGTGGTGCGGGTGCGCCAGGCGACGAAGCCGTGTTCGTCCACCAGCTCCCGGGGCGAGCCGACGAGGTCGGTGACGATCGCGAAGAAGCGGGAGTCGATCTCCTCCTGCGGGGCGCCGGCGGCGGTGATGCGCTCGGTCTGCGCGATGGGGTGCAGGCCCTGGTGGTCCCAGGTGAGGGTGACCGGGTTCGGCAGGCCGGGGGACCACGTGGTCTGCTCGCACAGGGTCGTGCCGTCCCAGGTGAAGTCGACGCGCTCGACGACCGTCTCGCCGGCGGCCCCGAGGCGGAGCTTCGCGGTACGGCGGCCCAGCGGGTCGTAGGTGTAGCGCCAGACGGTGCCGTCCGGCGTGGTCACCCGGGTGAGCCGGTCCTCGCTGTCCCACGCGTAGCGCCAGGTGTCCGGCTTGCGGGACAGCCGTGCCTTCTGGCGCAGGGTGACGCGGCCCAGCGCGTCGTGTTCGTAGCGGACGTTCCCGGCGCGGGTGATGCGGGTGCCCGTGTAGGCGCGCTCGCCGGTGGCCTCCTGGCCGGGATGGGAGGCGGGCCACTCGGCGCGCGTCTGGTTGCCGGCCTCGTCGTAGGCGTAGCTCTCGCTCCAGCCCTCGGCGCGGACGGCGGTGACGTGGCCGGCCGGGTCGAGTTCGAAGTCGCGCCGACCGTTGAGCCGGTCGTCGAGGGACGCCAGATGGCCGTCGGCGCGGTAGGTGTAGGCGCGGCGCTGGAGCGTGCGGCCGTCCGTGCCTATGGCGGCCTGAGCGGCGAGGCGGCCCAGCGGGTCGTAGGTGTTCTCCAGGGTGAGGAAGTCGCCCACCTGACGGGTGACTTCGCGGCCGGCGGCGTCATAGGCGATGTCGACGGGGCGGCCGGAGGCCAGCAGGCCGGTGCGACGGCCCGCCGCGTCGTACGCCCAGGTGGTGGTCGCGCCGGTGGGCGTGGTGCGCCCGGTGCGGCGTCCCAGCTCGTCGTAGCTGTATGTGAGAGCGCGGCCGTCGACGGTCTCGGACCGGACGAGGCCGTACCGGTCGCGGTCGATGGCCAGCCGGACGCCGTCGGGACCGGTGGCGTCGGCGAGCCGGCCGACCGCGTCGTACGTGAAGGTGGTGATCCGCCCGGCGGCGTCCTTGCGGAGGACCTGGCCCAGGGCGTTGCGCTCGAACGCGGTGGTTTCACCGAGGGTGTTGGTGCGGGCGGTCAGGCGGCCCGCGGCGTCGTGCCGGTAGCGGAGCGTGCGGTCGTCGAAGTCGGTCTCGGCGGTCAGCCGGCCCGCCGCGTCGAGGGTGTAGGTCCAGGTCAGTCCCTGCGGGTTGGTGACCTTGGTGAGGCGCAGCTCGCTGTCGTGGGCGAACTCGTAGCGCACGCCGTCGGGGGTGGTGCGGGCGGTGAGCAGGTCGAAGTGGGTGTACTCGAAGCGGGTCTCGCCGCCGAGCGGGTCCGTGTGGGCGGTGCAGTTGCCCTCGCCGTCGTAGGTCCAGGACTCCTGGGTGCCGTCGGGGAGGGTGCGCCGGGCCAGCTGGTGCTCGGGCGTCCACTCCATCCGGGTGGTGGCGCCCGTGGGGTCGGTGCGGGTGACGGGGCGGCCGAGGGCGTCATGAGTCTGACGGGTGACCGCGCCGAGCGGATCGGTGATCTCCTGCGGCAAGCCGGCCGGGTTGCAGCGGATGGTGGTGATGTTGCCGAGCGGGTCGGTGACCGAGGCGAGGCCGCCCGCCTCGTCGTGGGTGAAGCGGGTGGTGTGGCCTGTCGGCGTGGTGACGGACATGCGGTTGCCGCGGGCGTCGTACGCGTAGCGGGTGACGTTGCCGTCGGGGGTGCGGATGCTGAGCGGCTCGGCGAACGCCCCGTACTCCGCGGTGGTCTCGTTGCCGTCGGGACGCACCACCGCCACGAGGTGCCCGGCGTCGTCGTAACGGTGGACCACGGTGTGGCCGAGCGGGTCGGTGCGGCTCAGCAGACGGTCGCGGTGGTCCCAGGTCTGGGTCGTCGTGTTGCCGAGCGGGTCGGTGATGGCGACGATCTGGCCGCGCGGGTTGGCGCGGTAGACGGTGGCGTGGCCCAGGGAGTCGGTGTAGGTGGCGGTGGTGGTGCCGTCGGGGTCGGGGCCCGCGTAGGCGATGCGCGAGTCGAGGATGCCGCCGCTGCCTCGGGTGGCGATCACCCGGCCGCCGTCGTCGTAGACGTAGGCGAAGTCCGTGTCGTTGCTGTCGTGCCAGCCGGTGACGCGGTGCGCGCCGTCGTAGGAGAAGCGGGTCGCAGCGCCGACGGCGTTGACGACCTCCCGCAGGTCGCCACCGTCGTCGTACCGGTAGGCGCGCAGGCGCAGCGGGCCGTCCTCGGTGACGGCGTGCACGGCGGTCACCCGGCCGGTGCCCGCCGCGCAGGTCGCCGTCAGCCGGTAGCCACCGGAGTGGGCGATCTCCGACAGGACGTCGTCCGTGTCGCGATCGAGGGTGATGTGGTTGCGGTTGCGGTCCTCGATCCGGGTCAGCCACCAGACGCCCTCGGTGGTCTCGGCGGGTTCGAAGGAACGGGTCAGGCCGGTGTGCGGATCCTGCACCACCAGCACGTACGAGCTGCCCTGGGAGACGTACGTCAGCGGCAGGCGTTCGCCCGCCACCGGGTCGACCCGGTCGCCGACGATGTCCGGGGTGCGCGGGTAGTACAGGCTGGAGCCGTCCTCGCGGCGCCACCACACGCCCTGTGCGTCCCGGTCCTTCTCCAGTCGCTCGTCGAGCGTGGAGGCCCATGACGGGCCGAAGGCGATGCCGTGCGCGTAGCCGGTCAGGTGGGTGCGGCGCAGCCTCAGCGGCAGGATGCCGGGCAGGTCCACGTCGGTCTGCGCCATCACCATCTGGCCGGTGGCCATGTCGATGGGGTCGCCGCAGGTCTCCTTGTCCGCCAGGGCGCGGGCGTCCTTGGAACGCTGGAGAAGGTCCGGGTCGTTCTTGGCGTCCGCGTCGACCTTGGGGCGGGTGCCCGAGCCGGACGTCCCGTCCCCGCCCTTGCCGTCCCCGTGCTTTCCGACGTCGACGCCCTTGGCCTGGTCGCCGACGCCCTTGTCGTTGCCCTTGTGCAGCCGCGAGGTGGCCTTGACCCGGTCCGGAACGGTCTCCGTGATGTGCTTGGTCACCTTGGCCAGAGCCTTGTCCGTGCCCTTGAGCGCGCCGTGCAGCACGCTGTCGAAGGCCTCGGTGAACGGGTCCCGGCCCTTGCTCCGGCCGAACGCGGACCTGGCCTTCCCCAGCGGCGTGGACGCGGCCGTGCGCAGTTCGCCGCCATGCCCCGACACCTTCCCGGCGCCGTCCGTGAACTCGAAGTGGTCGATGTGGGTCCGCTTCTGCGGGCCGCCGCCTCCGCCCCCGCCGCCCCCGCCACCGGCCGAGGCCAGCTGCATCCCGCCCTTGCCCCCGTGCCCACCGTGGCCGCCGTCGCCGCCGCTGCCGTCCGCGGGCGGCGGGGAGAACGCGCCCTCGGCCAGGTCGAGCACCATGTCCTCGACCATCGCCTCCAGCTTGGCGTTCACCGGCTCGGTGAGCTTGGCGATCACCTCGTCGACGATCCGCTCCACGGCCTCGTCGATGATCCGCTTGACCACCTGCCGCATCGCCGCGACCTCGGCCGCGCCGATCAGCGCGGACAGGCCGCCGGTGACCACGGCGAGCCCGGCGGAGATGCCGACCGAGGCCGCCATGACGCCCAGCTCGATCTCGGCCTTGGTCTTCATCCCGTAGATGATGTCGGCGAGTCCGTCACAGGCGTCCGCGAACAGCCTTGCCAGCTCCGGGAGTTTCTCCAGGTGACCGGACTTCACCTGCGCCCAGTGCTTCTCCATCGCGTCGACGGCCCAGCCCTCGGAGGAGGACAGGATCCGGGTGAACGCCTTGTGCGCGTCGCCGCCGTGGCCCTCGAACTTCTCCGCGAAGTCCCGCATGGCCGTGGCCATCTCGCGGTAGTCGTCCTCGTCCACGTTCGGGAAGTTGATCCCGATGAAGTCCAGGACATCGTCGAGCCAGCCCGGAATCGTGTAACCCACGTGTGTCGTCCCCCGTGTACCTCGCACAGACCGGTACCCCGGCTGCCGTGTGTGCCTCTGAAACCCTATAGAGGGGAGACGTTTCACTTGAGACCGCGGTTGCGGCAGTGAACGCGGGTGACTCCGCCGATGCGTACCCTGATCCTCCTCGCCCTCGCGGGCGTCGGCGCCCAGCTCGACCCTCATGTCCGGGGCGGCGCACTGGCGGTTCGGCACCGTGGACTGGAAGGCCGTCACGAGGATCGGCGTACCGTCGGCGGGGTCATCGTCGCGACGAACGCCGGAGCGGAAAACGGTCGGCGCGTGACCGCGCCCCGAAGTTACCCTCGGCGGCGATGAACAGACGGCGACAGAAGAAGCTGACGGCACGCCTGGTAACGGCCGCCTTCCTGGGCGACCACACCGACGTGAAGACCCTCCTGCACGCGGGCGCGGACCCGGGAACCCCCAACGCCGAGGGCACCACCCCTCTCTACGCGGCGTCCGTCCACGGCGCCACCGACATCGTCCGCACCCTCCTGGCCGCCGGTGCCGCCCCCGACGCGGAGAGCGGCCACGGCAGCGAGGGCACACCCCTGTGCGGAGCCGCCTGCTGGGGCCACACGGACACGGTCCGCGAACTCCTCGCCCACGGCGCCGACCCCAACCTCCGCGAGGACGCCGGCACCGGCCTCACCCCGCTGGCCTGGGCCCTCCAGGGCCGGCACCCGGAGACAGCGGAGGTGCTGCGGGCGGCGGGGGCGGCGTAATCGTCACCGCCTGCTGTGAAGTGGCCGTCGGGGCCGCCCGCTTCTTGGTCAGTGTCGTGCTTCCGCGCCCCGAGTAAAGGGCGCTACGCCTACGGCTCCGCGTCGGCTCCGCCGATGGGCCTTCGGCCCACCCTTGACTCGGGCCGCTCCAGCCCGGGTGAGAAGCGAGCGGACGGCCCGGAAAGACGGGGGCCCAGGGAGACGCCGTGCGTGTTGGCTGGGATGCGGGCCGGGGTCGGGGGCGCGTCAGCGCCGCAGGGGCACGCCGGGCGGGCTAAGCGGCCACCTGTGGGTGGGGGGCGCTGGAATGAGGGAGAGAGGGGCGCGGGCGAACGCCAGGCCCTCTTCGGGCACGGGGTGGGTGCTCAGGTCGAGGCGTTTGGAAGCTTTGGGCACCATCGGCGGGTATCGATCAGGGGACCTTCCCGCAATCCCGCCCACCCCCCGGCCCAAAGCATCCAACCTCTCCCCATCAGGCAAGGCCAGCCGCCCCACTCATCACCCATCACCCACCACCCACCACCCACCGCCCATCACCCACTACCGTTATCCGCTAAGCCGCCCCGGCGTGCCCCTGCGGCGCTGACGCGCCCCGCGTCCGCCGGTCAACTGGTCGGCCCACGGCACCGGAGATCGACAGGGGGCCACCGCCTTTCCGGGCCGTCCGCTCGCTTCTCACCCGTGCTGGAGCGAGCCGAGTCAAGGGTGGGCCGGAGGCCCATCGGCGAAGCCGACGCGGAACGCAGCGCAGCGGAGTGGAGCGCCCTTTACTCGGGTCGCGGAAGCACGACACTGACCAAGAAGCGGGCGGCCCCAACAGCAACCTCATCAGCAGGCGGTACCGAAAACGCCACCCCTCCGGCGCAGGGAAACTCGCGGAGTCGGTGGTGCCTCACGGGCGTGGCGATCACACTGGGACCGTGTTGCACCGGCAGGCCGGCAGGCCGGCAGATAGGCCGGACAAGGGGGAGGCGCCTGTGAAAGTTCGGATCGCGGTCGCTGGCGCGGAGTCGGGGCAGGGAGCCGCGCTGATCGATCTGTATCGCTGGCTGCGTCGAGACCCGGACGTTCACCGGCACGCGGCCGTCGGGCTGGCGCCGAGTGCGCCCGGCAGCGGGACCATGGGTGCCGTCGACGTCATCGAGCTGATCGTGGGTCAGGGCCTCACGGCCCTCAACCTGGCGCTGGCGTACGCCGCCTGGCGAAAGACACGCCATTCCGCGCCGCCCGTCACCATCCATGTGAACGGCGGCTCCCTCACCGTGCAGGACGCCTCCGAGGAGACGATCCGCCGGATCGTGGCCGAACTCTCCGCCCGGGAGGAGCGGGAAGAGCGCCAAGGGGACGAGGAACCGCACGGCGACGGACCGGACGGACCAGACGGACCGGCCCGACCGGACGGACCAGACGGACCGGCCCGACCGGACGGACCGGACGGACCGGATGGACCGGATGGACCGGACCGACCAGGCACCGACTGATGCCCCTGCCCGACCCCGCGGCCTCCCGTGCCGTAATCATCGGCGTGGACACCTACCAGAACCTCGACGACCTGCCCGCCGTCGCCAACAACATCGAGCGGCTGGCCGCACTGCTCACCGCCGAGGACTTATGGGGCCTGCCCCCGGAACACCTCACCGTGCTGTCCAACCCGACCGGCAAGGACGCGGTCCTCGACGCCGTCCACACCGCCGCGACACAGGCCGACGACGCCCTGCTCGTGTACTTCGCAGGACACGGCCTGCTCTCCGTGGACGCCGACCTCCGTCTGGCCCTGCCGCACACCGATGTGGAACGGCTGTACCGGGGCGTGTCCTACGACGACGTACGCGACCTGATCGTGCACACCGGCCGGGCGCTCGCCCGCGTCGTCATCCTGGACTGCTGCTACAGCGGCAGCGCCCTGACGGGCTACATGGGCGCCGCGAGCGACATCGCCAACCGCACCATGGCCGAGGGCACCTATGTGATGACGTCCTCCGCCGAGACCAGGCCGGCCATGGCGCCGCCGGGCGAGAAGTACACCGCGTTCACCGGTGAGCTGCTGAGCGTCATCGAGGAGGGGGTGCCCGGCGGCCCCGACCCGCTGCGCATGGACGTCCTCTTCGCCGAGGTCCGCGACCGGCTCGCGGCCCGCACCGGCATCCCCGCCCCGCAGCAGCGCGCCCGCAACGCCGGTCACGCCATCGCCCTCGTACGCAACCGCTGGCAGCCGCAGGGCGCCGAGGGCGAGGTACCGGCCGACGTGGTCAGCACGCCCGCTGGGGACGAGGAGAGCCGTCCGGTGCGTCCTCCCGTGCTGGGACGCCTCGCCCGGCTGCTGAACCCTCTGCTCGTCATGGCGGCCGCCGTGAGCCTTCCCTTTGCCGGCCTGCCGAGCGCGCTGCTCAGCGGCTCCGACGATCAGTGCGGGACCCGGAGCACGCTGGAGGAGGTGAACGGCGAATGCGTCGGAGTATCCGACGGAAGCCACTCTTTCATGCCCGAACTCAACGGCCTCTCCCGGCGGATCGCGCAGGCCAACGCCGCCGTGCCCGACGACGAGCCCTTCGTCACGATCGCGCTGCTGGCGCCGATGACCGCTGAGGACGCCCCCGCCAAGGCTCGGATCCTGCACCAGGTCCAGGGCGCTTACGCGGCGCAGCACAAGGCCAACGCCGAATACCGCGCGCCTTACGTCCGTCTCGTCCTGGCCAACCCCGGCAGCGACGGCAGCCAATGGGTGCGTGTAACCGACCGGTTGGCGGACATGGCCCACTCGGAGGAGCACAACTTGCGAGCGGTCGTCGGGTTCGATGTCAGCAAGTTGCAAAACGTCAGCGAGGCCGTCAGCAATGTCACCCGTCGGGGAGTGCCCGCAGTCGCAGGCTCGTTCACGCCGAACTCATCGGTCGAGGACAGATACGGCATCGGCGTCGCCTGGATCATGCCAAGCACCGAAGACCAGATCGCCGCGCTGACGTCGGTGGACAAGGACCTGGTCATGAGGCGCAGCATCCTTGTCGAGGACGTGCACGACAAGGGCCCGTACGTGGAGGAACTGCGCAGCGCCTTCGAGAAGCGGCTGGGCGAGACAATCCGTGACACGGCCCGTTTCACATCGGATGTCGAAGAGGCCGCCGTCACCGCACAGCAGTTCCGGGGCATCGTCACCAACATCTGCGGTTTGCCCGCTGACGTCGAGAATGTTCTGTTCGCCGGGCGCCCCGCATACCTGCGTCAGTTCGTGAACGTCCTGGGCAAACGGGGTTGCCAGGACAGGGAGTTCACCGTGCTCAGTGGCTCCGCGACCTCCGCCCTCCGCCAGGACCCCGAGCTGGACTGGGATGCTCTGCGCACGACCGGCATCACCGTCGAGTACACCTCCGGGGCTCACCCCGACGCGTGGCCGGACCGGGACCGGACGAACGCGGTCGAGTTCGGGCGCGCCATGGACGAACTGAAGAACCTCGTCGCACGCCTGGGGCCGAGCGTGGGCGCGGTCGACCTCGCCGACGGCGAGACGATCTCCGCGTACGACTCGACGCTGACCGCGGCCCAGGTGATCCAGCAGATGGCGGTGTCGGACGAGGTGCCCAGCACACGTGCCGTCGCTGCCGGTTTCCTCAGCCTGAGGGACCAACTGCGCGTCGAGGGCGCCAGTGGCTGGATCTGCCTCGACGCGCAGGGCTTCGCATCCAACAAGGCCGTGACGGTGCTCAGGCTGGACCCGGATCGCAGGGGGCCGAGGCTTGTCGCTACGGCGTTTCCCCGGGGCCGGCCTCCAGGCCCAGGCGAGTGTGGTTGAGGAAGCCGCCCCAGGCGGCGGGGGAGAGGACGAGGCGGGGGCCCTGCTTGTCCTTGGAGTCGCGTACGTGGATGGTGGCGGGAGTGAGGGCGACTTCGACGCAGTCGCCGTCGCCGCCGCTGCTGTAGCTGGACTTGAACCAGGCCAGTTCGCTGGTGCTCATAGCTCTCCTCGCATCCGCTGCAGCAGGCTCATGGAGTCTTCTGGGGGGAGAGCCTGCGAACGCATACTGGCATACCGCCTTTGGAGAACGCTGACCTCTTTCGGGTCGGAGATGAGCAGGCCGCCTCGCTGTCCTTCGCAGTAGCCGAACCACTTGTTCTCCGGAGTCTCCAGGAGCTGCATGGGCCCGTCGAGTCCCGCGTGTGTCTCGCGCACAGTCGGCATGACCTGAATCTCGGCGTTCCGCAGTTCGGCGATCTTCAGCACGTGATCGATGAGCCCCCGTGTGACCTCCGCACCGCCTGTCCGGCGTCGGAACAAGTGCTCCTCGAGGAGGAACGCGAAGGCCGTGTTCGGCCGTTCCCGCAGCAGTTGCTGCCGCTCCGCGCGAGCGGCCCACTGTGCCTCGACCTGTTCGTCGTCCAGTGGCGGAAGCTGGTTGGTGAACAGCGTCCGTGCGTACGCCTCGGTCTGCAACAGCCCTGGAATCAACCTGCATTCGTAGGTGTACAGCGTGATGGCAACACGCTCCAAGCGCGCCCACTGCCTGAACCAGGCAGCCAACCCCGGCTGCCGAGCCAGATGCGCTGCCGCGCTTCGTACCGCTCCCGTGTTCCCCGTCGCCTCCTCCGCCTTCTCCACGAACGCGGGATCCGGCATGCGGCGGCCCAACTCGACCGAAGCCACGGTGTGTTTCGAGTAGCCGACACATTTGCCCAGCTGCTCCCTGGTCAACCCGGCGTGTTCCCGCAGGGCCTGGACCATCGCCCCGAACGTCCGCATGCTGTCCGACGACTCGGGCTCGCAGTTCATCCCCGCCGCACCCTCGACCACCATAGGTCACCTCCCGCGCACATGCTCACGCGCAGTCACCGGTACTGTCCAGATCGTGATCGCGTACGCTGCGCGAGAGTACGCGCGCTTGACCTGGTGAACCCCCCTTGCGGCGCGCCACATTGGCCCCATGAGCGCACCCTCGGCTCCCCGCCGACCGATTACCGTACGTATGTTCAGCCAGCGTCTGAGCGCCCCCCCGCGAGGCGCCCGCCTGGCGCGGCATCTCGCTCAGAGCCAACTCGCCGCCTGGGGTGTCCCGTACGGCGCCGAGGCCTCCGACGCGGTCGCGGCCATCGTCGCTGAGCTGGCGGCGAACGCCGTGACCCATGGCCGGGTGCCGGGGCGGGACTTCGAGCTGCGGCTGGCCCTCGTTCCCGGAAGTGTCCGGATCGAGGTCGCCGACACGCGCACCACGCCATGCCCGCCGGGCCCTGGTGACGTACGGCCGCCGCATGGCCTGAGCGAGGCGGGGCGGGGACTGGTGCTCGTCGACGCGCTGGCCGATCGGTGGGAGGTGCTGGACCGGGCGCCGGCGCCCGGGAAGACCGTGCGGGCGGAGGTCGATCTGCCGGGTTAGCTTCGAATGTTCCGTGCATGACACGGCGGATGTCTGCGCGAACCGTTGACGCGCAAGGGGTTCGATTCTACGTTCCCGTTCGCATTGACGATCGCTGTTCGAGATACGGAACAAGGAGCGTTCCCCATATGAGCCGCACCCGCACTCACACGCGCACCCGCACCCCCAAACGCGCCCGCACCCGCACCCCCCTCCTCGCCCTTCCCGCCGCCGCCCTCCTCGCCCTGGTCCCCTCCACCGCGTCGGCGTACCCCAACCCGGGGACCGTCACCGGGTCCACCGTCGTGCACGACCCGACGATGATCCGCACCTCGTCGGGGCAGTACCTGCTCTACGCGACCGGCGGCGGTATCGCCAGCAAGGCGTCGAGCAACCGCGTCGCCTTCAGCGCGGGCGCCGACGCGTTCTCGTCCCGCCCGGGCTGGTGGTCGAACTACTCCTCCGTGCCGGAGGCCTGGGCGCCGGACATCTCGTACCACGGCGGCAAGTACCTGATGTACTACTCCGTCTCGAAGTTCGGGTCGAACACCTCCGCGATCGGACTCGCCGGGTCCTCCACCGGCCGGCCGGGCAGCTGGACCGACTACGGCATCGTCTACACCTCGAACTCCGCCGGCGACTACAACGCCATCGACCCGAACCTCTTCGTGGACGACGACGGCAAGTGGTGGCTGTCCTTCGGGAGCTGGTGGACCGGGATCAAGATGATCCAGATCAACCCGTCCACCGGGAAGCAGCTCGCCGGCAACACCACCCGGTACTCGCTCGCCTCCCGGCCCACCGGTACGAAGGCCGTCGAAGCGCCCTTCATCGTCAAGCGCAACGGGTACTACTACCTCTTCGCCTCGTACGACACCTGCTGCGCCGGCACCAGCTCCACCTACAAGGTGAAGGTCGGGCGCGCCACCTCCGTCACCGGGCCGTACTACGACAAGAGCGGTGTCTCGATGATGAACAACGGTGGCACGCCGGTGCTGGAGTCGCACGGCAGCGTCATCGGCCCCGGCGGCCAGTCGATCATGAAGGACGTCGATGGCGACCTGATCGTCTACCACTACTACGACGGCAACGACAACGGCACACCCAAGCTCGGCGTCAACCTCCTGGACTGGAGCAGCGGATGGCCCGTCGCCTACTGACCCTGCCGGCAGTGACGGCTGAACCCGGTGTAGCCGCGAAGAGGGGAGCGAGACGCGTGGAGCGGAGCGGCCTGGGGGCATCGACCGACGAGGCGCGGGACGCCCTGAGCGCGGGCCGGCGCGAGGTCGACGTGTGTACGGACCTCGCCTGGCGCACCGGCGATCCGCGCGCCGCCGCACTCGCGACCTGCCTGGCCCTCGGCATCGCGCACGCCGAGGCCGAACGGCGGCTGGCGGAGCCGGAGGTCGCGTCGCTGTTCGAGGAATTCGGGGCCGGTGAGGAGGAGGACGTCGCCGTGTTCCTGGACGCCGCGTTCGTCTTCGTCGTCGACCGGGAGCTCGATGCGCACCAGCGGCGGATCAGGGATCTGCTGGGCGCGGCGGTCAGGGCGTACGGGAAGGGCATCCCGAGCGGGCTCGGAGCCAGTCTGTGGCGGCTCTGCCGTACGGGCGAACTGGCCCGGGCGTATCTGCTGCTCGCCTCCGACCGGCGGCGGGTCAGGGACGACGGCGACCCGGCCGCCTACTGGGCGGCCCTGGTCGCCGCCGGGAACCTTCTCCCGGACGGGGACGGCATCGGGGAGGCGCGCGAGCACTGCCACCGGATGGCGGAGCTGCATCCCGGCGAGCGCTGAGCGTCGCTCAGACCGCGTTCGGCCACCCGTTGGCGTTCGGCCAGCCCGTCGCCGGGGCCGGGGTCAGGCCGTCGGTGCCGCGCACCTGTGCGGCGGTGAGGCCGCCGCGGGCGGGGACGCCGGGCGGGGTGGTGCCGGCCGCCGCCGCCGCCGGGGCCGGTACGGGCACCGGCTCGGGGGTGGGCTGCGGGGCCGGCTGGGGAGCGGGTATCGGCTGGGGTGCGGGTATCGGTTGAGGCGCCGGCATCGGCTGGGGCGCGGGCATCGGCACCCCGGCGGATCCGCCGGTCGCGCCCGCTCCGGACATCGCCGCTCCGGACATGGCCGCTCCGGACATGGCCGCCCCGGCCCCCACTCCTGCGGTCAGCCCGGCGGGAAGCCCTGGGGAAGGAAATGTGGACGGTCCTGTGGTGAGGCCCGCGGGGAGCTGCATCCCCGCGCCGTTGGTCGCTCCCACCAGTCGGTCAACCGCCGCCGTGCCCGAGCTGTAGCTGGTCCCGGTGCCGAGCTCGGGCACGGCGGCTCCCCTCCTGGTCCCGTAGAGCACCTGTTCCAGGCCGGCCACCAGGCGACGCACGTCGACCTGGGGGCGCACCACGAGCCGCAGGAAGCGACTGGACGAACCGATCTTGTTGCCGCACTCGCGGACCAGGATCCGGTGCTCGGTGAGCAGCCGGTCCCGGACCACCGTGCCCTCGGCGCCGACGGGGAGGCGGACGAAGAGGAAGTTCCCCTGGGAGGGGTAGACGGTCAGGCCGGGGAGGGCCGACAGCGCGCTCGCCATCTCCAGGCGGTCCCGGCGCACCTGCTGGAGGCTCTGCGCGTATTCCTGGCCGTGCTCCTTCAGCATGAACACGACGTGCTCCGCGAAGGAGTTCAGGTTCCACTTCGGGAGCATGGAGCGGACCTTGCCCGCGAGCGCCGGGTTGGCGACCAGGTAGCCGAAGCGGATGCCGTGCAGGCCGAAGTTCTTGCCGAGGCTGCGCAGGACGATGACGTTGGGGCGGATCATCGCCTCCTGGACGACGCTGGGCTCGGCCTCGGCGTCGCAGAACTCCAGGAAGGACTCGTCGACGACGACCAGGTCCCGGTCGGCCATCGCGTCGAGGAACTGCACGACCGCGTGCTTGTGGAGGTAGCCGCCGTCCGGGTTGTTCGGGTTGCACAGGACGGCGACCCGGGTGCCGCGGGCGCGGATGAACTCGGCGTACTGCGCGAGGTCGAGGGCGAAGCCGCTGGACTCCTGGAGCGGGAACATGTCGACCCGCTTGCCGGTCTCCATGGGCTGGTCGGTCCAGCGGCCGAACGTGGGGACGGGGATGGCCAGGGAATCCCGGACCAGGAGGTGGTCGATCCAGGTGATCAGTTCGGTGGAGCCGTTGCCCATGGCCACGCACTGCGGCGGAAGCCGGAGCAGGTCGCACAGTTCGGCGGTGATGGTGTCGGCGCCGCTCGGGTAGTACGTGATGATGTCCCGGAGCCTGGCCGCCATCTCCTCGAACATCGCGGGAGTGGGGAAGTACGGGTTGCAGGGGATGCAGAAGTCCACCGGGCCGGCTCCGTCGCCCCCGCCGTGCCGCGTCAGCGCCGCCATCGACGGGCTGTGCGCGGCACCACCGCGGAACAGCGAGGTGACGTTGTCAGCCAAGGGAACCTCCGTCTGTGGGTGGCCCGTGCGGGGGAGCACGGGCCGCCCTTAGATACGGAGGCGCGTGGGGTGTCGTTCAACTCCTGTGAACGGAAGGTGCGTTCACGCGCTGAACGAGTGCACCGTCGTCGAGCGGTACGTCTGCCCCGGGCGCAGTGTCGTCGACGGGAACGACGGCTGGTTCGGGGAGTCCGGGAAGTGCTGGGTCTCCAGGCAGAGCGCGTCGCCCTGGCGGTAGATCGCGCCGCCGCTGCCGACGAGGGTGCCGTCGAGGAAGTTGCCGGAGTAGAACTGCAGACCCGGCTCGGTCGTCGCGATCTTCATGGTGCGGCCGGACGCGGGGTCGCGCAGGGTCGCGATGTGCTCGGGCTGTCGCGTGATGCCCTTGTCGAGGACCCAGTTGTGGTCGATGCCCTTGCCGTACAGCAGCTGCTGGTGGGCGACCCGGATGTCCTCGCCGATGGTCTTGGGGCGGCGGAAGTCGAAGGGGGTGCCCGCGACCGGGGCGAGTTCACCGGTGGGGATCAGGCCCGCGTCGACCGGCGTGTAGCGGGACGCGGCGATCTTCAGCTCGTGGTCGTTGACCGAGCCGCTGCCCTCGCCGGCGAGGTTGAAGTAGACGTGGCTGGTGAGGTTGCAGACGGTCGGCCGGTCCGTGGTGGCCTCGTAGTCGATGCGCCAGTCGCCGGTGCGGGTGAGCGTGTACGTCACCTTGGACTTCAGGGTGCCGGGGTAGCCCATCTCGCCGTCGACGCTGGTGTAGTACAGGTGCAGGCCGACGTCGGAGCCCCGGGTGAACGGCTCGACGTCCCAGACCCGCTTGTCGAAGCCCTGCGCGCCGCCGTGCAGGCTGTTCTCGCCGTCGTTGACGGAGAGCTGGTACGCCTTGCCGTCCAGGGTGAAGCGGCCCTTGGCGATGCGGTTGCCGTAGCGGCCGATGAGCGCGCCGAAGTAGGGGCTGGAGGCGACGTAGTCCTCGATGTCGTCGAAGCCGAGGGACACGTTGGCGTACCGGCCGCGCCGGTCGGGCAGCTCCAGCGACTGCACGATCCCGCCGTAGGAGAGGACCTTCAGGCGCGTGCCGCCGTTCTCCAGCGACCAGCGGTACACCTTGGTGCCGTCCGCGAGCTTGCCGAAGAGTTCCTTCACCGGCTTCCTGCCTCCCGTGGCGTGGGCGGTGCCGCTCAGCGCGGCGGTGACGCCGGCGGCGGCCGCCCCGGCGATGACGGTGCGTCTGCTCATGTCCATGTTGTGCATGTGCGGCTCCTGCATAAGGAGGGGGCCCCGCCTTCCGGTGGGGCCCCGGCTGACTTACGAACCGGACTTGCGCTTGTTCCACACGTCGAAGCCGACCGCGGCGAGCAGGGCGAGTCCCTTGATGACCTGCTGCCAGTCGGTGCCGACGCTGAGGAGGTTCATGCCGTTGTTGAGCACGCCGAGGACGAGGCCGCCGATGATCGCGCCGAGGACGGTGCCGACACCGCCGCTCATGGACGCGCCGCCGATGAACGCCGAGGCGATCGCCTCGAGTTCGTAGTTCAGGCCCGCCTTCGGGGAGGCCGCGTTGAGCCGGGCGGCGATCGCCAGACCGGCCAGGGCCGCGAGCACGCCCATGTTCAGGAAGACCAGGAAGGTGACCTTCTTGTCCTTCACACCGGACAGCTTGGCCGCCGGCAGGTTGCCGCCGATCGCGTAGATGTGCCGGCCGAAGATCGAGTTCCGCATCACATAGCCGTAGCCGACGACCAGCGCGCCCAGGATGAGCAGGATGATCGGCGCGCCCTTGTAGCTGGCGAGCAGCAGGGTGACCGTGAGGAGCGCGGCGGCGATGGCGACGAGCTTGAGCAGGAACAGGTTGAACGGCACCACGTCGAGCGAGAACTCCCGCTGGCGCCCCCGGTCGCGGAGCTCCTGGAGGACGACGAAGGCGATCAGGACGAAGCCCAGCAGCAGGGTGATGTTGTGGTAGTTGGTCTCCGGCCCGGCCTCGGGCAGGAACCCGTTGCCCATCTTCTGCAGCCCGTCGGGGAACGGGCCGAGGGTCTGGCCCTCCAGCAGGATCTCGGTCACGCCGCGGAAGACCAGCATGCCGGCGAGGGTGACGATGAACGACGGTATGCCGAGATACGCGATGAAGAAGCCCTGTGCCGCGCCCGCGACCGCGCCGGCCAGCAGGCACAGGACGACGGCGACCGGCCAGGAGATGTCGTGCTGGACGGTCAGCACGGCCGCGAACGCGCCGACGAACGCGGTCAGCGAGCCGACCGACAGGTCGATGTGGCCCGCGATGATCACCAGCATCATGCCGATCGCGAGGATCAGGATGTAGCTGTTCTGCAGCACCAGGTTGGAGACGTTGCGCGGCAGCAGCAGGTCGCCGTCGGTCCACACCGCGAACAGCGCCACGATCAGGCCGAGGGCGAGCAGCATGCCGTACTGGCGCATGTTGCGTCGCAGGCCGTCCAGGACCAGCTGGAGCAGGCCGGAGCCCGGGGCCGATCCGGTGCCGCCCGGCGGCGCCGGGGCCGGGCTCTTGGCGGTCACATCCGTGCTCATCGGGTTACCTCTTTGTCCTTCGTCATCTGGCGCATCAGTGATTCCTGCGAGGCCTCGGCCCGTGAGAACTCACCCGTCAGCCGCCCGGCGGCCATGGTGTAGATGCGGTCGCACATGCCGAGCAGCTCCGGCAGCTCGGAGGAGATGAAGACGACCGCCTTGCCTTCGGCGGCCAGCTTGTCGATGACCGTGTAGATCTCGTACTTGGCGCCGACGTCGATGCCGCGCGTCGGCTCGTCCAGGATCAGCACGTCCGGGCCGGCGAAGATCCACTTGCTGAGCACGACCTTCTGCTGGTTGCCGCCGGACAGCTTGCCCACCGGCTCGAACACCGTGGGGGCCTTGATGTTCATGGACTTCCGGAAGCGCTCGGCGACCTGCCGTTCCTCGTGCTCGTCGACGACGCCCCGCTTCGCCACCTTGCCGAGGGCGGTCAGCGAGATGTTCCGGTTGATGGTGTCGATCAGGTTCAGGCCGTAGTGCTTGCGGTCCTCGGTGACGTAGGCGATGCCGTTGTCGACCGCCTGGGCGACCGTCTTCGTACGGATCTCCCGGCCGTCCTTGAGGACCGTGCCGCCCGCGTAGCGGCCGTAGGTCCGGCCGAAGACGCTCATCGCCAGCTCGGTGCGGCCGGCGCCCATCAGGCCGGCGATGCCGACGATCTCCCCGCGCCGGACGTTGATCGTCACGTCGTCGACCACCTTGCGCTGCTGGTCGATCGGGTGGGTCACGGTCCAGTTGCGGATCTCCAGCGCGGGGGCCGCGCCCGCTTCCGGCTGGTGCGGGGTGTGCTCCGGGAAGCGGTGGTCGAGGTCGCGGCCGACCATGCCGCTGATGATCCGGTCCTCGGTGGTCTCCGCCGACCGCACGTCCAGCGTCTCGATGGACCGGCCGTCCCGGATGATCGTCACCGAGTCGGCGACCTTACGGATCTCGTTCAGTTTGTGGGAGATGATGATCGAGGTGATGCCCTGGTTCTTCAACTCCAGGATCAGGTCGAGCAGCTTGTCGCTGTCCTCGTCGTTCAGCGCCGCGGTCGGCTCGTCCAGGATGAGCAGCTTCACCTTCTTGGACAGCGCCTTCGCGATCTCCACGAGCTGCTGCTTGCCCACGCCGATGTCGGCGACGCGGGTCTCCGGGTGGTCGGTGAGACCGACCCGGCGCAGCAGTTCGGTGGCGTGCCGCAGGGTCTCGTTCCAGTTGATGAACCCGCGGGCCGCGTGCTCGTTGCCGAGGAAGATGTTCTCCGCGATGGACAGGAACGGCACCAGGGCCAGCTCCTGGTGGATGATCACGATGCCGTGCTGCTCGCTGGCCCGGATGTCCTTGAACCGGCAGACCTCTCCCTCGAAGAGGATCTCCCCCTCGTAGCTGCCGTGCGGATGCACGCCGGAGAGCACCTTCATCAGAGTGGACTTGCCGGCGCCGTTCTCCCCGCAGATGGCGTGGACCTCGCCCTGCCGGACGGTCAGGGTGACGTCCGACAGCGCCTTGACGCCGGGAAAGGTCTTGACGATCGAGCGCATTTCCAGGACGGGTCCCGCCATGGTCGTGCCTTCCAATCACTAGTTCCGGCGGGCTACTTGAGGTCGCTTTCCTTGATGTAGCCGGAGTCGACGACGGCCTTCTGGTAGTTGGCCTTGTCGACGGCGACCGGCTCCAGCAGGTACGCCGGCACGACCTTCGCCCCGTTGTCGTAGGTCTTGGTGTCGTTGACCTCGGGCTTCTTGTCGTTGAGCACCGCGTCGACCATGTTCGAGGCCACCTTGGCGAGTTCGCGGGTGTCCTTGTAGACGGTCATCGACTGCTCGTCGGCGATGATCGACTTCACCGAGGCGACCTCGGCGTCCTGCCCGGTGACGACCGGCAGCGGCTTGTCCTTGGAGCCGTAGCCGTCCGACTTCAGCGCGGAGAGGATGCCGATGGAGATGCCGTCGTACGGTGAGAGGACCGCGTCGACCTTGCCGCTCTTGTACGACTTGGTGAGGATGTCGTCCATGCGGCGCTGGGCGGTGGCGCCGTCCCAGCGGAGCGTGGTGACCTGGGTCAGCTCGGTCTGGCCGGACTTGACGACGAGCTGCTTCTTGTCGATGTACGGCTGCAGGACGTTCATCGCGCCCTGGAAGAAGTAGCGGGTGTTGTTGTCGTCGTTGGAGCCCGCGAACAGCTCGATGTTGAAGGGGCCCTTCTCGCTGCCGTCCTTCAGGCCCAGCTGCTCGACGATGTAGGTGCCCTGGAGCTCGCCGACCTTCTCGTTGTCGAAGGACGCGTAGTAGTCGACGTCCTCGGAGCCGAGGATGAGGCGGTCGTAGGAGATGACCGGGATGTCGGCGTCCGCGGCCTGCTGGAGGACGTTGTTCATCGACTTGTTGTCGATGGCGGCGATGATCAGGGCGTCCACGCCCTGCGTGATCATGTTCTCGATCTGGGAGACCTGCTGGTCGGGGTCGTCCTCGCCGTAGACCAGCTTGGTCTCGTAGCCCTTGTCCTCGAGGTGCTGGACAACGTTGTTTCCGTCGGCGATCCAGCGCTCGGAGGACTTGGTCGGCATGGAGATGCCGATGGTGGCGCCCTCGCTGCTGCCCTTGTCCTCCTCGCTGCCGCCCTCGCTGTTCTGTCCGCAGGCGGTCAGGGTGAGGGCGAGGGAGGCTGCGGTGGCTATCGCGGCGAGTGCGGCTCTGCGGTTGCGCATGGTCATCTTCCTTGATGTCGGTGCACGGCTGGGCCGAACGGGTGTGTCGGATTCTGTTGGCCTGCGTCTGCTTCTGTGAAGGCCTCGTGTCGGAAAATTTATGAACGTGTTTCGAAGCGCTGCAGGTCTCCGGGCAGCCGGGAACCCAGCGGGGCCATGTCCCCGTCGGCGCCGTGCCGGGCCAGCAGGTCCAGCGCCAGCCGCCCGCGCCGCACCCGCTCCCGGGCCGTGGCCAGGGTGAGGTCGCGCAGGTGGTGGCCGTACGGGTAGATCCCGGGGGCCTTGGACAGGCCGAACTTCAGGTACAGCGGCGCACCCCGCCGGATCAGCTCCGCGACCTCGTACATGCGGACGTAGCCGCCGAGGTCGTCGGGGGCCTCGATGTACATGTCCATGGGGGCGGCGGAGACGCGCCGGATCTCGGTGAGGTGGTCCAGCGTCAGATCGCTGGGCACGTTGACCGAGTCCGCGCCCAGCCGCTCGTACACCGCGAACGCGGCCGGGTTGACGGGGCCGATCAGCGCCGAAACTTTCAGCGTGGTGTCGGCGGGGATGGTCCCGGCCAGGCGGGCCCGGTGCAGTGTCCACAGCACGCCCTCGTCGGCCACCAGCAGGCACTTCACACCCAGCTCGGTGGCGCGTACGGCGTCCTCGACGCAGCCGGCCACCGCGTCGTGCCCGCGGGCGCGCAGCCCGCCGCCGCGGGAGTCGGTGCGGGTGGAGCCGCCGATGTCCCAGGTGCCGCGCGGGCCGGTGAACAGGCAGAGCTCGATGTCCCGTTCGGCGGTCGCCTCGGCCATCTCGGTGATCTCGGCGTCGGTCAGCATCCACACGCCGCTGCCCTGACTGATCCGGTGGATCGGCACATCGAGGCGTGAGGACTCCTTGAGGACCACGGCCAGCGCCTCGGGTCCCTCGCACGAGGGGATCTCGGTGCGCCAGCGGCCGCCGCCGGGGAAGGTGTGCGGCGAGGCGTCGGCGGGGTCGAGGGCGGGCGCGCCCAGGCCGAGGGAGGCGAGCACCTGCTCACCGGGGCGACGGGCTGCCGGGGCGGAAGCGTCGGTCACAAGCTGTCCTTTGTGTTCGATATTTCGGACGAAGTTCGCGGCTCTAGGCGTACGTGCCGTGAGGGCTGGGTGTACGCCGGTACGGGGGCCGTCAGGTCGCCCCCGTACCGGCGTACGGCTGGGGGTCGCTAAGGGCGCAGCAGGACCTTGCCCACCTTCGGGTCGCCGGCCCCCACCAACTCGATGGCCTGCGAGAACTCGGCGAGCGGCAGCTCGTGCGTGACCAGCGGCACCGGGTCGAGCAGCCCGGCCCCGAACACCCGCACGGTGTGCGACCAGGCGTCCGGCGGCGCCCCGAAGACGGTGTGCACCTCCAGCTGCCGTACGACCAGATCGGTCGGGTCGAGACCGTCCGCGCCCGGCGCCGGGATGCCCGTCAGCACCAGCCGGCCGCCGCGCCGCAGCAGCGCGGCCGAGGTGCGCGCCGCGTCGGCGGACCCGGCGGTCTCGATGACGACGTCGAAGTCGCCCGGCAGCTCCTGGTCCCTGGTGCGGAAGTCGGTCGCCCCGAACCGCCGCGACAGCTCCTCGCGGTCCCGCCGGGAACCCACCACCAGCAGCTCCGCCGGGGACCCGGCGCGCAGGAACTGCACGGCGAACATGCCGAGCGTGCCGGTGCCGACCACGGCGACCCGCTCACCCGGCCGGGCGTTCGCCTTCAGGGCCGCCGCCGCGATACAGGCGGCCGGTTCCAGCAGGGCGGCCGCGGTCAGGTCCGCGTCGTCGGGCAGGACGTGCAGCAGCCGGGCCGGCAGGGTGAGGGTGGCCGCCATCGCGCCCGGCTGGGTGAAGCCGGTCTCCTCGTAGCCGTCCGTGCACAGCGTGGTCTCGCCCGCGTGGCAGCGGTGGCACACCTGGCAGTTGCGGAAGCCCTCGCCGACGACCTTGCGTCCGACCAGGCCCTCCGGCACCCCGGCGCCGACCGCCTCCACGGTCCCGGACCACTCGTGACCCGGTGTCAGCGGGTAACGGACGTACCCCTCGGGCCGGTTGCCCCGGTACACCTCGCGGTCGCTGCCGCAGATACCCACGGCGTGCACGCGCACCAGTGCCTCCCCGGCCCCGGGGCCGCGCGGGGTGTGCTCCACCAGCCGGTGCCGGCCGGGGGAGTCGACCACGACGGCGGTGCTCACTTGGTGCCCTTCGGCTTGCGCTGCTCCCAGCCCTCGGCCCACAGGTCGAACCGCGCCTGCTGCTGCGGGAACTCGGCGGCGGCGTCCACGTCCAGCTCGACGCCCAGACCGGGCGCGTCGGAGAGGTGGAAGTAGCCGTCGACGACCTCCGGCGCGCCCTTGACCACCTTCTTGATCTCCGCGTCGGCGAAGTCGTTGAAGTGCTCCAGGATCTTGAAGTTCGGGGAGGTGAACCCGACCTGGAGGGAGGCGGCGGTGAGCACCGAGCCGCCCACGTTGTGCGGTGCGACCAGCATGTAGTGGGTCTCGGCGGTCGCGGCCAGCTTCCGGGTCTCCCAGATGCCGCCGATGTGGCCGACGTCGGGCTGGATGATGTCCACGGCCTGGCTCTCGAACAGCTCGCGGAACTCGATGCGGTCGTGGATGCGCTCACCCGTGGCGACCGGGATGTCGACCTTGGCGGCGACCTTCTCCAGCGCCTTCAGGTTCTCCGGCGGGCACGGCTCCTCCAGCCAGGCCGGCTTGAAGGGCGCGAGTTCGCGGGCCAGCCGGACCGCGGTGGCGGGCGAGAACCGCCCGTGCATCTCCAGCATCAGCTCGGCGTCCGGGCCGATGGCGTCGCGGACGGCCTCGATGAGGGAGACCGCGTACAGCGTCTGGTCGTGGTCCAGTTCGAAGTGGCCGGTGCCGAACGGGTCGATCTTCAGCGCCTTGTACCCGCGCTCCATGACCCCCTGGGCGGCCTTGTGGTAGGCCTCCGGCGTCCGCTCCGTCGTGTACCAGCCGTTGGCGTACGCCTTGACCTTGTCGGTCACCTTGCCGCCGAGCAGCTGCCAGACCGGCACGCCCAGCGCCTTGCCCTTGATGTCCCAGCACGCCATCTCGACGACGGCGACACCGGACATCACGATCTCGCCGGCCCGGCCGTAGTCGCCGTACTTCATCCTCTTCACGAGGTCTTCCACGGCGAACGGGTCCGAGCCGAGAATGTGGTTGACCTCGGCCTCCTTCAGGTAGCCGAGGAGGGCGTCGGTGTGTCCCAGCATCCGGGTCTCGCCGACTCCGGTGATGCCCTCGTCGGTGTGCACCTGGACGTAGGTCAGGTTGCGCCACGGCGTCCCGACCACGTGTGTGCTGATTCCGGTGATGCGCACGTCTGTTGCCCCTCGTGAACGTCGGTTCTGTTCGAAATTTCGTCACACGTTCGAAATGCTGGCGTGACAGTAAGGAGCGGGTGGCGGGGGTGTCAATGGGGCAGGCGGATAACGCTTTCGGCACTTTCGGGACCGCTTTTCGGAAGGCGCTGCCTGAGTGGCTTTCGGTCGTTGGGAGAGGCATGCGGAGACTGTCCTCAACTCGCCACGCCGGAACGGACTGTTCCGCACAGAACCTTCACAGCGGCGACTAGGCGCGTTACCGGCCCGGAACTTAGTCTTCCCGCGTCATGGACTACTGCCACCCGTGCCGACGGCACCTGAACGGCGCCCTCGCATGCCCGGGGTGCGGCACACCGGCCGAACAACTCAGCCCGTACGCGGACGAGGACGACGTACGCCCCGGGGGCGACCACGAGGAACGGTCCGCGCCCGACGCGGACGCCGGCGACGCCGCCGACACCGCCGAGCGCCCCGGCCGGGCCGCGAGCCGGCGGGCGCGCGGGCGGCAGTCCGAGACCAGCCGCCGCGACCGCAAGGCCGCCGCGCACCGCCGTCGCCGCCGCCGGGTCCTGCTGATCGGCGCCGGGTTCGTGCTCGCTGCGGGCGGCCTCAGCCTCGCGGAAATCGGCCTGGACGCCCCGGGCTCCTCGCGGCCGCCCGCGGCGGCGGGCGACGCGTCGGCGGACGGCGGCAGCTCCGAGGAGGCGGAGGAGACGGCGGACCCGCTCTCCGACCCGGCGGCACCCGGCGCGGCTGCCGGCGCGACGACGTCCCCGTCCGGCTCGGCCTCCCCGTCCGCGTCGAAGGCCGAGGACTCGGCCTCCCCGGACGACAAGGCCACCCTGTCCAAGTCCCCCCAGTCCGCGACCGCCCAGGCCCCGCAGCAGACCTCCCCGGCCGCCACGGAGGCCCCGCCCCAGGCGGGCCCGGCCCCCACGCCCACGGCGAACCCCACGACCTCCGCCCCCGACCCGGAGCCCTCGCCGTCCGAGACGTGCGACCGCTTCCTGTGGTGGTGCACCTGAGCCGCCGGGCCGCCGGCGTTCTCCAGGGGGGCGAGACACCCCTAGGCCGTCTCCGGCCCCGTCTCCACCATCCGCCGCAGCAGGTCCCGCAGTGCCAGCCGCTCCTCCTCGCTGAGCGCGGCCAGCGGCTCGCGGGCGAAGTGGAGGGACTCGCGCAGGCTGCGGGCGACCCTGCGGCCCTCGTCCGTGGTGGCGGCCACCTTCACCCGGCGGTCGGCCGGGTCGGGGCGGCGTTCGACCAGGCCGCGGGCTTCCAGACGGTCGACGATGCCGGTGACGTTGGACGGCTCGCACCTCAGCTTGTGGGCGAGCTTGCGCATGGGCAGCGGGTCCAGGGAGAGCAGGCTGAGCAGCTTCGCCTGGGCGCCGGTGAGGGCGTGCCCGGCGGCGGCCTCCTCGAATTCCTCGTGGTAGCGGGCCACGACCGAGCCGATCAGATCGACGACCTCCAGGGTGAGGTCGTCGGGGCGGCGGGACTGATTCGGGGTGGCGGACATGCAATCCAGGGTACCCGGTTGCTTGACATCCTGAAATATTCAGGCGCATGGTTGTTTCAGGTAGTGAAACATCTTGAGAGGCCCGGTTCGATGTCCGACACCCCCACGCTCCCCGCCGTCAACCGTGAATGGCACCTCCTCAGCCGCCCGGTCGGCTGGCCGAAGCCCGAGGACTTCGCCCTGGTCGAGACGGAGGTCCCGACCCCGCGCGAGGGCCAGGTGCTGGTACGGAACCTGTACCTCTCCGTGGACCCGTACATGCGCGGCCGGATGAGTGCCGCCAAGTCCTACGTCGCCCCCTTCGAGCTGGGCAAGGTCATGCAGGGCGGCGCGGTCGGCGAGGTCGTCGCCTCCAACGCCGAGGGCTTCGAGGCCGGCGACCACGTCCTGCACTTCCTCGGCTGGCGCGAGTACGCCGCCGTGAGCGCCCAGCAGGCCGTCAAGGTCGACGCGAACGCGGCCCCCCTGTCCACGTACCTCGGCGTCCTCGGCATGACCGGCCTCACCGCCTACGCCGGCCTGCTGCGCACCGCCTCCTTCAAGGAGGGCGACGTCGTCTTCGTGTCCGGCGCGGCCGGTGCCGTCGGCAGCCAGGTCGGCCAGATCGCCAAGCTCAAGGGCGCCTCCCGGGTGATCGGCTCGGCGGGCTCCGACGAGAAGGTCAAGCTCCTGGTCGAGGAGTACGGCTTCGACGCCGCCTTCAACTACAAGAGCGGCCCGGTCTCCGAGCAGCTGCGCGAGGCGGCGCCCGACGGCATCGACGTGTACTTCGACAACGTCGGCGGCGACCACCTGGAGGCGGCGATCGGCTCCCTCAACGAGGGCGGCCGGATCGCGGTCTGCGGAATGATCTCCGTCTACAACGACACCGAGCCCGCCCCCGGCCCGAGGAACCTGGCCCGGCTCATCCAGACCCGCGGCCGGATCGAGGGCTTCCTGGTCGGCGACCACTACGACCTCCAGCCGCAGTTCGTCCAGGAGGTCGGCCCGTGGGTCGCCTCGGGCGCGCTGAAGTACCGCGAGACGGTCGTCGAGGGCATCGAGAACAACCTGGAGGCGTTCCTCGGCGTCCTGCGCGGCGACAACACCGGGAAGATGATCGTCAAGCTGTAGGCTTCAATCACTTTCCGGTATGCGGTAACTTCTTTCCGAAAAGCCGTCGGCGATCGTGGGCGCGAGTCGCGGCGGACCGAGGAGGAAGACCACCGCATGTCCATTCAGCAGTCCGACGTCCTGTACACCGCCGTCGCCACCGCCGAGAACGGCCGCGACGGCCGGGTCGCCACCGACGACGGCAAGCTCGACGTCGTCGTCAACCCGCCCAAGGAGATGGGCGGCAGCGGCGCCGGCACCAACCCGGAGCAGCTGTTCGCCGCCGGCTACAGCGCCTGCTTCCAGGGCGCCCTGGGCGTCGTGGCCCGCCAGCAGAACGCCGACATCTCCGGCTCGACCGTCACCGCGAAGGTCGGCATCGGCAAGAACGACGACGGCTTCGGCCTCATCGTCGAGATCTCGGCGAGCATCCCGAACGTCGACGAGACCACCGCCCGTGCCCTGCTGGAGCAGGCCCACCAGGTCTGCCCGTACTCCAAGGCGACCCGCGGCAACATCACCGTGACGCTCGTCTGAGGCACTCGTCGCGCACGGCGAAGGCCGCACCCCTGGACGTGGGGTGCGGCCTTCGCCGTACGGAGGTCAGGCGAGCGCCGCGCCGTGCACCGCCCGCACGAACGCCGCGTTCTCCGGCGCCGCCCCGCCCGGGAACGCGCACCGGCGCCGCGTGTAGCCGTAGGCCAGACCGCTGCGCGGGTCCGCGAACGCCTGCGCGCCCCCGGCGCCGCTGTGCCCGAACGCCCCCGCGCCCAGGAACGGGTACCAGACCTCGGCCGTCGCCTGGAAGCCGAGCCCGAACGCCCGGTGCGAGCGGGTCACCAGGTCGTAACCGACCGAGTGCAGCTGCCCCACCTCGGTGATCGTGTCCGGCTTCAGCAGCGGCGGACGCCCGTCCACCTCGCTGACCGCGGCCGCGTACAGCCCGGCCAGCCCGCGCGCCGACGCAACACCGCCCGCGGACGCCGGGCCCTTGGCGCGCACCAGCCGCGTGTTGGCGTGGTCCACCAGACCGGCCGGGTTCGGCACATGCGTGTTGAACGCGATCGAGGCGAGCGTGTGCGGCCCCGTAGGCTGACCGTCCAGCACCGCCTGCTGCTCGGGCGTCGGCGCCATCGGCTGCACGGACCGGAAGCGCGGCTCCTCCGACTCGGGCAGCCCGAGGTGGAAGTCCAGGCCGTGGACGGCCCGCACCCGCTCCTCGTACACCTCCTGCAGGGTGCGGCCGGTGGCCCGTCGTACGACCTCCCCGGTGAGCGCGCCGATCACCAGCGCGTGATAGCCGAACGCGGTGCCCGGCCGCCAGAACGGCCGCTGGTCCGCCATCCGCTCGGCGATCACCCGGTCGTCGGCCAGTTCCTCGTCGGTGAACCCGGCGTCCAGACCGACCAGCCCGGCCCGGTGCGTGATCAGGTCGCGCAGGGTCAGCTCGCCCTTGCCCTCGGCACCGAACTCCGGCCAGTAGTACGTCACCTTGCGGTCCAGCTCCAGCGTGCCGTCCTGCACGAGGAGCGCGACGACCAGGTGCGCGGCGCCCTTGGTGGCCGAGAACACGCCGTACAGGGACCCCGGGGTCACCTCCGGACCCGTCCACAGGTCGACGACCCGACGGCCGTGCACATAGGCGCACAGCTGCCCCTCATAGTCCGGCTGTTCCCGCAGCTCCCGGGCGACGAACGCCGCGAACTCCTCCCGCACGCCCTCGAAGCCGTCGGCGACCGTGCCGTGGATCTCCTGTGTCATCCGCTCTCCTCGACCTCCGTGCCTGCCATGGTCAACAATGCCCGACCAGACCGGGGGAATATTCACAGGTAGAGTTCGGCCATGCGTGATCTCGGGGTGGGCTTCGGCTATCTGTTCAAGGGTCAGCGCTGGGTGGCCCGGCACGGCAGGCAGTTCGGGTTCGGGTTGTTGCCCGGACTGATCACGCTGGTGCTGTACGCCGCCGCGCTCGTCGCGCTCGCGCTGTGGGGTGCCGACTTCGTCGGCTGGGCGACGCCGTTCGCGGACGACTGGTCGAGCCCGTGGCTCGGGCTGTTCCGCGGGTTGCTCACCGTCGTCCTGTTCGCGCTGTCGCTGCTGCTGGCCGTCATCACGTTCACCGCGGTGACCCTGCTGATCGGCCAGCCCTTCTACGAGAGCCTGTCGGAGGCGGTGGACCGGGACGTCTCCCCGGACGGCACTGCCCCCGAGTCGAACCTGCCGCTGCTGCGGGAGCTGTGGATCTCCGGCCGGGACAGCCTGCGGATCGTCGTCCGGGCCGCCGTGTGGGGCGTACTGCTGTTCGCGCTCGGGTTCGTCCCGGTCGTGGGGCAGACCGTCGTCCCGGTGCTCGGCTTCTTCGTCACCGGCTTCTTCCTCACCGAGGAACTGGCCGCCGTCGCCCTCCAGCGCCGGGGTGTGGTCCTGCGCGACCGGCTCGCCCTGCTCCGCTCCCGCAAGACCCTCGTCTGGGGCTTCGGCACGCCCCTCGCCCTGGCCTTCCTGGTCCCCTTCGTGGCGGTCTTCCTGATGCCGGGCGTGGTCGCCGGCGCCACGCTGCTCGCCCGTGAACTGAACGGGGAGGAGACCGTCGACGCCGACGACCGGGAACGGCAGGACGCCTGACCGGCGCTCAGCCCGCGACGGCGACGGCCACGATCGACCGCACCTGGGCGATGATGTCCAGCCGGTTCCGCACGAACTCGGGGTCGGTGATCTCGGTTGTGTTCCCGGCGCCGAACCGCAGCACCGGCGTGTGCACATGCCCGCCCGGCAGCGCCGCCCCGAGCCCCAGCCGGTCCCGCAGCAGGGTCGCCCGGTAGGCGATCTCGTTGGACAGATAGTCCCCGCCGCCCCCGGCCCGCGCCGTCGAGCCGGGGCTCGGCCCGTCCGGGCGTACGACGGGCTGGCTTCCGCCCGCCGGGATCTCGGTCACGGAGGTGTTGTCGTAGACGGGGAAGGGGCCGGTGTCCGCCGCCACGATCGCCGCGTACGGCAGGGTCGTCGACGTCCACTGCGGCTGCGTCGCCGGGTCGGCGACCGGGACGGTCTCCGTGCGGCCGACGTTCTCGTTGTCGGCGAAGCCGCCCCGCCACGCCCCGTTGGTGCGCTCCACGTCGAACCGGCCGACCCGGCCCTGACTCACCGTCGCGAACAGGTCGACCCGCGGCAGATACGGCCGCAGCGTCCGCTCCACGGTGCCCTCCGTGAAGTCCCGCCAGCGCACCGGGAACACGGCGGTCTCCACCCGCGCCGGCCCGTCCGCCGTCTCGATCACCGTGCCGTCGAGGGCGAGCGCGGAGGCGCCGGACGGGTTGGAGATACGGATGTCCCGGTCCAGGGTGAACGGGTCGAAGCCGGTGACCAGGACCCGCTTGACGCCCTTGCCGTGCGGATGGCGGATGTCGGTCTGCCCGCGCGAGGTCCGCTCCAACGCGTCGATCAGGGTCTGCCGCTGCCGGTCGTCGAGCGCGAACTCCGGCTGGTACGTCCGCACTTCCCGGGTCATGCCCAGCCGTGCCCAGTACAGCGGCCGGTCGTCGTCCCGGCTCAGGTCCCCTCCGCCGGGGCCCCGCCCCTGCGCCCTCTCCACCGCCCGCCGCCACAGCGCCGAGCCCTCGCGTACGACGACGGCGCGGGCCTGCGCGTAGGAGCGGGCCGTGCCCAGGGCCCGCGCGAACTCCGGTGCAGCGTCGGCGAATCCGGAGCGGCGCAGGATCTCCTGCGGAACGGCTCGGTCGAGCCGCTGTTCCTCGACGGTCGCGGCAGTCGTCGCGGTACCCGTCGCGATACTCGTCGCGGGCGCGGCGGTCGCCGGGGCGGTGAGGCAGGTAACCAGCGCCGGCCCGAGGAGGGCGCCGATGCGGACACGTAGGGATATCACGGCAGTTGAGGTCCTTCCGTCGCCGTGGGGAGCGTGGTGCGGGACGGCGGAAGTCTCCCCGTGACCGGTGTGGTCTACGCCGTGTTCCGTGGCGGACGGGGTTCCGGTACGGGATGTCCCGGTACCTCCGCGGCCGCCTCCCGCAGCGCCGCCACGAACGCCCGCCCCGCCGCCGACAGCGACCATCCGCGTACGGTCGCCGCGTACACGGACCGCAGCTGCGCGTCCCGCACCGGCACCAGGACCACGTCGGGCCGCACCGACGCCGCCGCCAGCGCCGGCACCAGCGTCACGCCGAGCCCGGCGGCCACGTACCCCTGCTTGGCGGTCCACTCGGCGACGACGTGTGCGACGCGCGGGCGGAAGCCCTGGCCCAGGGCCGCGTCGAGGAGGGTGCCCTCGGGGCGGGGGCTGCCGGAGATCCAGTCGGCGCCGGCGAACGCGGAGAGCGGGACGCGGTCGCGGCCGGCGAGGGGATGGCCGGCGGGGACGGCGACGTACAGCGACTCGTCGAGCAGGTGGTGCAGGTCGTACGCGGCCAGCGGCGCGGGGCTCGTCGTGGAGACGACCGCCAGGTCCAGCTCGCCCGCGGCCAGCCGGTCCAGCAGGGCCGGGGTGAGACCTTCCTCGCGGGTGAGGAGCACGCCGGGACGGCGGGCGCGGAACGCGGCGATCGCGCGGGGCACCAGTGCCGCGTCGGCGGTGGCGAAGGCGCCGAACCGCAGCCGCCCGCCGGTCGCCGTGCGCAGCGCGGCCAGCTCCCGCCCGGCCCGGCCCAGCCGTTCGACGACGGCCTCGGCGTGCGGGACGAGGGTCCGCCCGGCCTCGGTGAGCCGCACGCCGCGCGGCAGCCGGTCGAACAGCGGGCCGCCGCCGAGGGCGCTCTCCAGCGAGGAGATCTGCCGGGACACGGCGGACTGGGTCCAGCCGAGGGTGTGCGCGGCGAGCGTGAACGAGCCGTGGCGGGCGACCTCCAGGAAGACCCGCAGCCACACGGTCGACAGCTCGGGGGAGGGGACGTCGGTATGCGGTTCCGGCATGGCGGCCATGCTAGACGTTCGCTTGTCGTGTCGGTCGGGGCTTTCTAGCGTCGTGGGCATGAAGGTCACCATCGACAGCCCGGCGTCCGCGCCGCAGCCGCTCAGCCCCTACTACTCCCAGGTCGCGCGTGTCGAACACGGCGACGGGGGCGCCCTGTTGTTCGTCTCGGGGCAGATCGCCGAGGGGGAGACCACGGCCGAGCAGACCCGCGGCGTCTTCGAGACCATCGACGCCCTGCTGAAGGCGCACGGCGCGACCCTGGCGGACGTGATCAACATCCGCACTTATCTGACGGACATCGGTGAACTCGTCGAATACGCCGCCGTGCGGCGGGAGTTCCTCACCGGCACCCCGCCGACCAGCATGACGTTCGAGGCGTCCCGGCTGTTCCGTCCCGAGGCGCGGGTGGAGGTCGAGGTGGTGGCCGCGGTCAGTCCGCGCCCCGCGGACTCTCGCCGAGCAGGCTGAGGAAGTCCCGGAACGCCCCCGGCATGTCCACCGACCCGGGGTCCAGCAGCCACTGGTACTGCAGGCCGTCCATGACGGCGACCAGCAGGGGCGCGGTGCGCTCCGGGGTCAGTCCGTTCGGCAGGCGGTCGCCGTACGCGGCGCGCTGCACCCGAGCCACGCTCTCGCGGACCCGGCTGTAGCGCTCGGAGAAGCAGCCGCGGGCCGGGTGCCCTTCGGTGACGCTCTCGAAGTGGTGCAGCAGGCCCTGCTGGGTTCGCGGGCGTCGAGGCGGGACCAGGCGAGAGCGCCGAGGCCGTGATCGAGATTCCGCGCCGGTCGTTCGAGATCTGGGAGGAGTTGACCAACTCATGGTCGTTTGTGAAGGGTTCGTACGAAATCCAGGCCGGACGCTCGATCTCCGACCGCAGGATCACCGCGACCGTTAACGTCTGAGCCGGGACGACTCGTCCTGCCCGAGCAGCCCCGGTCCGGCACCTGACCCCGGACCGGGGCTCGTCCCCGATCAGTCCCTGGCCGAGAAGGCGTACACGGTCTCCGACCGGAACACGTCGCCCGGCCGCAGCACCGTGCTCGGGAACTCCGGCCGGTTCGGCGAGTCCGGGAAGTGCTGGGTCTCCAGCGCGATCCCGGCACCCGGCGACAGCGGGGCGCCGAGATGGTCGGCGGTGTACAGCTGCAGGCCCGGCTCGGTCGTCGCCACCGTCAGCACCCGCCCCGACACCGGGTCGTACAGCTCGGCGGCCTCCTCGGGCGCCGCCGTGACCCCCTTGTCCAGCACGAAGTTGTGGTCGTACCCGGACCCCGTCTGCCGCGGCTTGCGGAAGTCGAACCGCGTCCCCGCGACCTCCGCCACCCCCGTCGGGATCAGCTCCTCGTCGACCGGCGTGTACCGCGCGGCGGCGATCCGCAGTTGGTGCCCGCCCGCCGGACCGGACCCGGCCCCGGAGAGGTTGAAGTAGGTGTGGTTCGTCAGGTTCACCACCGTCGGCGCGTCCGACACCGCCTCGTACCCGATCCGCAGCGCGCCGTCCGCGTCCAGCGTGTACGTCGCGGAGACCGCCAGCCGGCCCGGGAACCCCTCCTCGCCGTGCGGGCTGACCCGGGTCAGCCGCAGCCCGTGCTCGACCGGCGTCACCTCCCACACCCGCTGGTCGAAGCCCCGCTCGCCGCCGTGCAGCGAGTTGGGTCCGTTGTTCGGAGCGAGGGCGTACGTCCGCCCGTCCAGTTCGAAGCGGCCGCCCGCGATCCGGTTGGCGTAGCGGCCGATGAGCGCGCCGAGGTAGGGGCCCGGGTTCTCCAGATAGCCGTCGAGCTCCGCGAACCCCAGCACCACGTTCGCCGTCCGGCCGTCCCGGCCGGGCACCTCCACCGACTGCACGATCCCGCCGTACGAGAGCACCCGCACCCGCACGCCGGCCCGCTCCAGGGTCCAGCGGTGCACCGGGGTGCCGTCGGGAAGCGTGCCGAAGTGTTCGTTCATGAGCGAAACCCTAGGTCACCGTGGTCAGGACGGCGCCTCTTGAGCCGTCACCACGTCATAGGCGATCTCCGCGAGCCGCGCCTGGCCGTCCACGCTCGGATGGAACCAGTCCCACCGGCTCAGCTGCCCGGTGCCGAAGCGGTACTCGTGCACCGCGTCCCCGTCGAAGCGGCAGTACCGGTCCTTCGCGCACTCCTCGCGCAGCACCTCGTTGTACGACTCCACCCGCTTCTCCACCCTCGACCGCCGCAGATTCGCCTCCGCGTCCAGGGAGTCGGCGTCGTCCAGCATCGACGGGCAGATGCCCAGCTTCCACACCTGCTTGCCGAGCGCGTTGGTCCGGCCCTGCGACCACAGCCGCTTCAGGTCCGGCACGCTCGCCACGAACACCTGTGCCTTCGGCGCGCCGCTGTGGCGCAGGGTGTGCAGGGCCTCCTGGAAACCGGCGCGGAAGTCGGCCACCGGAGTCATGTCGTCCGCCGACGTCCGGCAGGCGTCGTTCGCGCCCGCCAGCACCGTGACCAGTTCCGGTCCGCGGGCCGCCGCCCGCGCCATCTGCCGCGGCAGATCGGCCATCCGGGCCCCGCTCACCGCGTAGTTCCAGCTGTGCGAGGCCGCCCGGGACCGCCCCAGCAGCCGTACGGCCAGACTGTCGACGTCGGGACTGGTGCCGGTCGCCCACGACACCTCGGGGCAGTCCGCGAGCACCACGCAGGTGTTGAACCCGGTGGTGATGGAGTCGCCGACGGCGGCGATCGAACGCGGCGTGGAGTCCCAGGCGGGCGGCGAGCTCGGCTTCACCAGCCCGGCCTCGTCACCGGGCGGCGCCGAGGAGGCACCGCCCACGGCGTCACAGCCGGTGACACCCAGGACGGCGGCCGCGGTCACGGCGGCGAGCGCGGCCCAAGAGCGGTGGCGTCGGTTCCGCATGCCCTGTTCCATCCCTTGTCGTCCTCGATGTCGTGTCATGGTCCCCCACCCATGACAACGCCTCCGGGTTCCCGCCGCACCCCATGCGGCCGGTCACGCCCGCACAGGCGTCCTGCCGGGTGAAAGGCGGAGGTTTCCCGGCACCGGGACCGACGGTACGTCACACTCCTTGCCCCGCCGCACGGTAGCCTCGCCATCAAGTGGCCCGCCCGGCGCCACCACCTGCCCGCCCGACCGCCCCCTGTCCCGCTCTGCCCGGAGGTCCCGGTGACGACACGTGGAGTTCTGTACGTGCACTCCGCGCCGCGCGCGCTGTGCCCGCACGTCGAGTGGGCCGTCGCCGGGGTGCTCGGCACGCGCGTCAACCTCGACTGGATCCGGCAGCCGGCCGCCCCCGGCACCTGGCGCTCGGAGTTCTCCTGGCAGGGCGAGGCGGGCACCGCGTCCAAACTGGCGTCCGCACTGCGCGGCTGGCACCTGCTGCGCTTCGAGGTCACCGCCGAGCCCTGCCCCACCGCCGAGGGCGAGCGCTACAGCTGCACCCCCGACCTCGGCATCTTCCACGCCGTCACCGGCATCCACGGCGACATCCTCATCCCCGAGGACCGCCTCCGCGCGGCCCTCCAGCGCAGCCAGCGCGGCGAGACCGACCTGGAAGCGGAGATCGCCAAGCTGCTCGGCAAGCCCTGGGACGACGAGCTGGAGCCGTTCCGCTACGCGGGCGAGGGCGCCCCGGTCCGCTGGCTGCACCAGGTGGTGTGAGGCGTCCGCCGGCGCGCGTGACCTCGTACCCGTCGTGACCTCGTACACGTGAAGGGCCCCCACCGCCTGGTGGGGGCCCTTCAGGTTCGTGCGGGTGCCGCTCAGACCGAACGGAACGCCAGCACCACGTTGTGCCCGCCGAAGCCGAACGAGTCGTTCAGCGCCGCGATGCGGCCGTCGACCGGCAGCTTCCGGGCCTCGCCGCGCACGATGTCCGCGTTCGCCTCGGCCTCGGGGTCGAGGTTCTCGACGTTGATGGTGGGCGGCGCCACCCGGTGGTACAGCGCGAGGATCGTGGCGACGGACTCCACGCCACCGGCGCCACCCAGCAGGTGACCGGTCATCGACTTCGTCGCCGACACCGCGAAGTGGTCGGCCTCGTCGCCGAACACCTTCCGCAGCGCCTTCAGCTCGGCCACGTCACCGGCCGGCGTCGACGTCGCGTGCGCGTTGACGTGCACGATCTCCGCCGGGTCCAGGTCGGTGCGCTCCAGCAGGTTCTGCAGGGCGTGCGCGATGCCGCGGCCCTCGGGCTCGGGCTGCACGATGTCGTGGCCGTCGGCGGAGATGCCCTGACCGACCGCCTCGGCGTACACCCGGGCCCCGCGCCTCGCGGCGTGCTCGGCGGACTCCAGGACGATCACGCCGGCGCCCTCACCGAGGACGAAGCCGTCGCGGGCCATGTCGTACGGGCGGGACGCGCCCTGCGGGTCGTCGTTGTTCTTGGACATCGCCATCATGTTGCCGAACGCGGCGATCGGCAGCGGGTGGATGGCCGCCTCGGTACCGCCGGCGACGACCACGTCCGCGCGGCCGGAGCGGATCATCTCGATGGCGTAACCGATGGCCTCGGCACCGGACGCGCACGCGGAGACCGGCGTGTGCACACCCGCGCGGGCGCCCACGGCCAGGCCCACGTTCGCCGACGGGCCGTTCGGCATGAGCATGGGAACGGTGTGCGGGGAGACGCGGCGGACGCCCTTCTCCTTCAGCACGTCGTACTGGTCCAGCAGGGTCGTCACGCCACCGATGCCGGAGGCGATGACGGCACCCAGCCGGTCCGGGTCGACCGAGCCGTCCTCACCGGCCTTGCCGGTGAAGCCCGCGTCGGCCCACGCCTCCTGGGCGGCGACCAGCGCGAACTGCGCCGAGCGGTCCAGTCGGCGGGCCTGCGGCCGCGGAATGACCTCGGTCGGCTCCACGGCCACGGGCGCGGCGATACGGACCGCCTGCTCGGCGGCCCAGTCCTGGTCCAGGGGCTTGACGCCGGAGCGCCCGGCGATCAGGCCCTCCCAGGTGGAAGATGCGTCGCCACCCAGCGGTGTGGTTGCGCCGATACCGGTGACGACCACGGTGTGATTGGTCGGGCTCACGGGAATTCTTTCTCCAGACAGGGATTCAGCGGCGCCACCGCCGGGTGGCGGGGCAGGCAACAGCCTTGAGGTCAGGCCTGGTGCTTAAGGATGTAGTCGGTCGCGTCACCGACGGTCTTGAGGTTCTTGACGTCCTCGTCGGGGATCTTGACGTCGAAGCGCTCCTCGGCGGCGACGACGACCTCGACCATGGACAGCGAGTCGACGTCCAGGTCGTCGGTGAAGGACTTGTCCAGCTGGACGTCCTCAACCGGGATGCCGGCGATCTCGTTCACGATGTCGGCGAGACCGGCGACGATCTCTTCCTGAGTGGCGGCCATGTCGGCGCTCCTTCGTTGATATTCCAGGGGGTGTGGCGTCCCGCCGCGGCAGCGGCAGGTGGTTGCGTTCCGGCACCGGATCGAATGATCCGGCACGGAGTGCCTAGGGGAGGGTAACGACCGTCGCGGCGTAGACGAGACCCGCCCCGAATCCGATGACGAGCGCGGTGTCGCCGCTCTTCGCCTCGCCGGTCGCCAGGAGCCGCTCCATCGCGAGCGGGATCGAGGCGGCCGAGGTGTTGCCGGTGGTGCGCACGTCACGGGCGACCGTGACGGACTCCGGCAGCTTCAGGGTCTTCACCATCGAGTCGATGATCCGCTCGTTGGCCTGGTGCGGGATGAAGACGTCGAGGTCGGTGGCGTCGATCCCGGCCGCGTCCAGCGCCTGCTGGGCGACCTTCGCCATCTCGAAGACGGCCCAGCGGAACACCGCCTGGCCCTCCTGCGTGATGGCGGGGAACCGCTCGACCTCGCCCGTGCGGTAGTCGGTCCACGGCACGGTCTGCTTGATGGTCTCGGACTTGTCGCCCTCGGAACCCCAGACCGTGGGGCCGATCGCGGGCTCGTTCGACGGGCCGACGACGACCGCGCCGGCGCCGTCACCGAACAGGAAGGCCGTCGCGCGGTCCTCCAGGTCGGTCAGGTCGCTCAGCCGCTCCACGCCGATGACCAGGACGTACTCGGCGGAGCCCTCGACGACCATGCCCTTGGCGAGGGTGAGGCCGTAGCCGAAGCCGGCGCAGCCCGCCGAGATGTCGAACGCGGCGGCCTTGTTCGTGCCCAGCTTGTCGGCGATCTCGGTCGCGACGGCCGGGGTCTGCTTGAAGTGGCTGACGGTGGAGACGACCACCGCGCCGATCTGCTCGGCGGTGATCCCGGCGTCCGCGATGGCCTTGCCGGACGCCTCGACCGACATCGCGGCGACGGTCTCCTCGTCGTTGGCCCAGTGCCGCGTCTGGATGCCGGACCGCGAACGGATCCACTCGTCCGAGGAGTCGATCTTCTCGAGGATCACCTCGTTGGGCACCACGCGGGTCGGACGGTAGCCGCCCACGCCCAGGATGCGGGCGTACGGGGCGCCCTTGGCGGGCTTGATCTTCGACATGGTGTCGGTCGGCTCCTTAGGGCTCAGGCGCCCGCCGCGTCGGCGGCAGCATCGGATGCGGCGGCGATGAGCTCGCGGGCCGCGTCGAGGTCGTCGGGGGTCTTCAGGGCCAGCGTCTTCACACCGGGCAGCGCGCGCTTGGCGAGACCGGTGAGGGTGCCGCCGGGGCAGACCTCCAGCAGGGCGGTGGCGCCGAGCTCCTTGAAGGTCTCCATGCACAGGTCCCAGCGGACCGGGTTGGCGACCTGTCCGACCAGCCGGGAGACGACCTCGTCACCGGTGGCGACGGTCCTGCCGTCCTTGTTGGAGACGTAGGGGACCTTCGGGTCGGCGGGCGTGAGCTCACGCGCGGCCTCGGCCAGCTTGTCGACCGCCGGGGCCATGTGGTGCGTGTGGAACGCGCCGGCCACCTTCAGCGGAACGATCTTGCGGACGCCCTCGGGCTTGTCCTCGTTCAGCGCGGCCAGCTGCTCCAGCGTGCCCGCGGCGACGATCTGGCCGGCGCCGTTGACGTTCGCCGGGGTCAGGCCCAGCTTCTCCAGGTGGGCGACGCTCACCTCGGGATCGCCGCCGAGCAGCGCCGACATGCCGGTCGCGGTGATCGCCGCGGCCTCCGCCATGGCGAGGCCGCGCTTGCGGACCAGGGTCAGCGCCGCGGTGTCGTCGAGGACGCCCGCGAAGGCGGCGGCGGTGATCTCGCCGACGCTGTGACCCGCGACCGCGCCCGGCGTGCCCGCCGCGTCAGCGGCTGATGCATGCATGCCGAGTGCCGTCGCGGACAGGATGCCCGCTGCGACCAGCAGCGGCTGCGCGACGGCGGTGTCGCGGATCTCGTCCGCGCCGGCCTTCGTGCCGTAGTGGGCGAGGTCCAGTCCGATGGCGTCCGACCATGCGGCGACACGGTCGGCCGCGCCGGGCAGTTCGAGCCAAGGGGTCAGGAAGCCGGGCGTCTGGGCGCCCTGGCCGGGAGCGACGAGTACGAGCACTCTCACACTCTCTCTTGGGGACGGGCGCGGCCGCCCGTGGGGACAAGGACGAAGAACAGCAGGGGGTTTTGTGGGCCCCCGACAAAAGACTAGGGCTGGAGATCCCCGTCGGCCAGACGCCCCAGGATCAGCGCGATCCGCAGTGTGAAAGCGGAGCGTACATCGGAAGGCGACCAGCCGGTGACGTCAGTCACACGTCGGAGCCGGTAGCGCACGGTGTTCGGGTGAACGAAGAGCATCCTCGCGGCGCCTTCCAGGCTGCTCGCCTGTTCCAGATAGACACTCAAGGTCTCCAGGAGCGCCGACCCGGCTTCCTCCAGCGGTCTGTAGATCTCCTCCACCAACTGCTCGCGTGCGCTTGGGTCTCCGGCGATCGCGCGCTCCGGCAGCAGATCGTCCGCCAGCACCGGGCGGGGGGCGTCCTGCCAGGCGGAACACGCCTTCAGCCCGGCCGCGGCGGCCTGCGCGGACCGGGTCGCGGCCAGCAGGTCCGGCACCACCGGCCCCGCCACGACCGGCCCGGCGGCGAACGGCCCGATCAGCGACCTGGCCACGGCGATCGGGTTGTCGCTGCCACCGGCGATGACGACCAGCCGGTCCCCGAGCACCCCGGTGAGCACCTGGAGCTTGGCGTGCCGGGCGGCCCGCCGGATCGCCTCCACGGTCAGCTCGGAATCGCCGTCGGGTGCCGTGCCCAGCACCACGCACACATGCTCCGGCGCGTTCCAGCCGAGCGCGGCGGCCCGGGACACCGCCCCCTCGTCGGCCTCCCCGCTCAGCACCGCGTTCACCACCAGCGACTCCAGCCGCGCGTCCCAGGCACCGCGTGCCTCCGCGGCCTGGGCGTAGACCTGGGCGGTGGCGAACGCGATCTCCCGGGCGTACACGAGCAGCGCCTCGCGCAGCACGCTCTCGTCCCCGGGAGCGGCGACCTCGTCGATCGCGCTCTCCATGACCTCGATGGTGGTGCGCACCATCTCCACGGTCTGCCGCAGCGTGATCGCCCGGGTCAGCTCGCGGGGCGCGGTACCGAAGACGTCGGTGGAGATCGCCTGTGGGGCGTCCGGATGCCGGAACCACTCGGTGAAGGCGGCGATGCCGGCCTGGGCGACCAGCCCGATCCAGGACCGGTTCTCCGGGGGCATGGCCCGGTACCACGGCAGGGTCTCGTCCATGCGTGCGATGGCCTGGGCGGCGAGGGAGCCGGAGGACTTCTCCAGCCGCTTCAGGGTCGCGGAGTGCGGGTGGACGGCATGCGCTGCGGCTTCGGAATTGCTGGTTTCGGGTTCGGGCACGGGGACAAGACTGCCTTATCGGGCCGGGACCGTGCGCCGCCGGGTCGGGACTGAGGTCTACGGTGGGACCCGTGATGGACATACGGCGCGCCGGCGAGCGCTACCCCGGCGGGGACCCGGAGGCCGGGATCGAGACCTGGCACGCCTTTTCCTTCGGTCCCCACTACGACCCCGGCAACCTGCGCTTCGGCGCGCTGATCGCCTGCAACGAGGAACGTCTCGCGCCGGGCGCCGGCTTCGACGAGCATCCCCACAGCCACACCGAGATCGTCACCTGGGTCGTCGAGGGCGAACTGACCCACCGCGACTCCACCGGCCACGAGACCCGGGTCCGCCCCGGCGACGTGCAGCGCCTCAGCGCCGCGGCCGGGGTCCGGCACGTCGAGCGCAACGACGGTGTGACGCCGCTCACCTTCATCCAGATGTGGCTGGCGCCCCTGACCCCGGGCGGCGACCCGTCGTACGAGATCGTCCCGGGCATCGCCGACTCCACCCCGTACGCGGTCCCGGAGGCGGGCGCGATGCTGCACGTCCGCCGCCTGGCGGCGGGGGAGCGGACGGCGCTGCCGGACGGGGCGTACGTGTACGCGCACGTCGTGCGCGGTGAGGTGCGCCTGGGCGGCGAGACCCTCCGCCCCGGCGACGCGGCGCGCGTCACCGGCGCGAAGGACCCGGAGGCGGAGGCCCTGACCGGGGCCGAGCTGCTGATCTGGGAGATGGCCCCGTAGCGGGGCCGGCTCAGCCCCGCGCCTCCGCCAGCACCGCGTCGGTGAACGCCGGCCACACCTCGATCGCCCAGGGTCCGAACGACCGGTCGGCCAGCGCCACGCAGGCCATCCCCGCATCCGGGTCGATCCACAGGAACGTCCCGGACTGCCCGAAATGCCCGAACGTCCGCGGCGAGGACGAAGCCCCCGTCCAGTGCGGTGACTTGCCGTCGCGGATCTCGAACCCCAGCCCCCAGTCGTTGGGGCTCTGGTGCCCGTAGCCCGGCAGCACGCCCTTCGTCCCGGCGTACTGCACGCTCATCGCCTCGCTCACCGTCCGGGGGTCCAGCAGCCGCGGCGCCTGCACCTCGGCGGCGAACCGCAGCAGGTCCCCGACCGTCGAGACGCCGTCCTTCGCCGGGGAGCCCTCCAGCGTCGTCGACGTCATGCCCAGCGGCTCCAGCACCGCCTGCCGCAGGTACTCGGCGAAGGGGATGTCCGTCGCCTTCGCCACATGGTCGCCCAGCTGCTCGAACCCGGCGTTCGAGTACAGTCGCCGGTCGCCGGGCGCGGCCATGACCCGGTGCTCGTCGAAGGCCAGACCCGAGGTGTGTGCGAGCAGGTGACGGACCGTCGAGCCGTCCGGCCCCGCCGGCTCGTCCAGCTCGATCGCGCCCTCCTCGTAGGCGACCAGCACCGCGTACGCGGCGAGCGGCTTGGTGACCGAGGCCAGCGGGAAGCGCCGGTCGGCGGGGCCGTGGGTCCCGAGGACCGTGCCGTCGGCCCGTACGACACCCGCCGCGGCGGCGGTAACCGGCCAGTTCTCGATCAGTGCGAGGCTGTTCAGCGACATGCCGCCGAGCCTATGCGCCTCGCAGGACCAGCCGCATCGAGGGGTCGGAGTCCCGGGTGAAGCCCAGCGAGGCGTACAGCGGCTCCGCGGCGGGGGAGGCGGTGAGCAGCACATGCCCGGTGCCCCGTTCCCGGAACCACTCCAGCAGCGCCTCCATGCAGGCGCGCGCGTGGCCCTGGCGCCGGGCGTCCGGGTCGGTGGCGACGCTGAACACCTGGCCGACCCGGCCGTGCGGGTTCCCGGCCTTGCCGATGCGGTAGTCCACCGTCCCGGCGACCACCGCCGCCAGTGCTCCCGGCCGCCGCGGATGGTCCACCACGAACGCGGCGAAGTCCCCGTCCGCCTCCGCCAGCCGCTTGCGCAGCACCGGCAGGGACTCGGCGTGCCAGTCCGTGTCCCCGTCCGCGGAGAACACCGAATCGATCATGACCTGGCGCAGGCGCAGCAGCTCCTGCGCATCCTCGGGAAGGGCGCGGCGTACTAGGCTCATGCCGCCTACGGTACTTACATCCTCGCGTGAATTCTCGCCCTTTTCGCTTGCTTGGAGTGCACTCCAAGGTCATAGCGTGGAGGCCATGACGGTGATGCAGACCATGCCCGCGGCCACCGAGGACAGCCCCACCAGGACCGACATCTGCTCAGCCGCGCCACGCCGGCACCCGCGCCCCGACGGCCAGGACCGCTACACGATCAGCGAGGTCGTCGCCTTCACCGGCCTCACGGCCCACACCCTGCGCTGGTACGAGCGGATAGGCCTGATGTCCCACATCGACCGCTCGCACACCGGCCAGCGCCGCTACTCCAACCGCGACCTCGACTGGCTGGACCTGGTCGGCAAGCTCCGGCTGACCGGCATGCCGGTCGCCGACATGGTCCGGTACGCCGAGCTGGTGCGCGAGGGCGACCACACCTTCGACGAACGCCGGGAACTGCTGGAGACGACCCGCCGGGACGTCCTCTCCAGGATCGCGGAACTCCAGGACACGCTCGCCGTACTCGACCGGAAGATCGACTTCTACTCGGAGAGGACCCGATGAACGACAGCACCATCCCCACCGTCCGGCTGGGCGCGGAAGGCCCCGAGGTGGGTGTGCAGGGCCTCGGCTGCATGGGCATGAGCTTCGCCTACGGCCCCGCCGACGCCGAGGAGTCCAGGGCCACCCTCGACCGGGCGCTCGAACGCGGCGTCACCCTGTACGACACGGCGGACGCGTACGGCGCCGGCCACAACGAGACCTTCCTCGCCCCCTTCTTCAAGGCGCACCGCGACGAGGTGGTCATCGCCACCAAGTTCGCCCTGTCCATCCCGCCGGAGGACCCCACCCGGCGGATCATCCGCAACGACCCGCCGTACATCCGCCAGGCCGTCGAGGCGAGCCTGCGGCGCCTGGACGTCGACGTCATCGACCTCTACTACATGCACCGCCGCGACCCCGAGGTCCCCATCGAGGAGACCGTCGGCGTCATGGCCGAACTGGTCCGCGAGGGCAAGGTCAAGCAGCTCGGCCTGAGCGAGGTCACGGCACCCGAACTGCGCGCCGCGCACGCGGTGCACCCGATCGCCGCCGTCCAGTCCGAGTGGTCCCTGTTCAGCCGTGACATCGAGGCCAACGTGGTGCCGGCGGCGGCCGAACTGGGCGTGGCCCTGGTCGCGTACTCCCCGCTCGGCCGCGGCTTCCTCACCGGCTCCTTCGCCCGCGCCGAGGACCTGACCGAGGACGACTTCCGCCGCCAGCAGCCCCGCTACACCGGCGACAACGCGGCGGCCAACGCGGCCCTGCTGGACCAGATCCGCGAGATCGCCGACAGCCACGACGCCACCCTCGGGCAGATCGCCCTGGCCTGGCTCCACCACCAGCAGACGGTCCGCGGCCTCCCGGTCATCCCGATCCCGGGCACCCGCAAGCCGTCCCGGGTGGAGGAGAACACGGCGGCGGCGACCATCGCGCTGACGGCGGAGGACCTGGAGGTCCTGGAGTCCATCGCCACCAAGGTGGCAGGCGACCGCTACGCGGACATGACGTTCACGTCCGCGGGCCGCGAGTAGCAATGCCCTGGAGGGCGCGGGGAACCGCGCGGCAAGCCACGGACGACCCGTGCCCCGAAGACGGCAGAACCCGGCGGACGCTCACAGCTCCGCCAGCAGCTCCGCCTTCTTCACGGAGAACTCCTCGTCCGTGACCAGCCCCGCCTGGTGCAACTCCCCGAGATGCCGGATCCGCTCGGCGATGTCCGCGGGGTCGCGGCGCCGGTGCGCCGCGACCACCGCGGCCACCGGCCCCCGCTCGCGCACGGCCGCCAGCACCGACGCCGCGAACGGCAGCGACTCGTGCACGGGCCCGTACCCCAGCCCGAACACCACCGCCGCCGGATCCTGATCGGCCTGCGCCGGCTGCTCCGCGCCGTCCCGCCGCAGCAGCCGCAGGTACCCCTCGAACAGCTCCGGCGAACGCCATTCGACGCCGCCGAGCTCGGCGACGGGGAAGCTCTGGTCCCCGGCCTTCCACTTCTCCGACGACGCCCCGGTCCAGAACCACCGGAACCGCACGGTCGTCCCGTCGAAGGACGCCTTCGCGTCGTACGCCTTGAAGGACTGCGGGGCGCTCGGCGCGGCCACCAGGAACCGCTCCGCCGGTCCCGACTCGGTCAGCTGCGCCCGCAGCTCGTCGGCGTAGTACTCCGCGAGCGTCTCCCGCGCGGCCGGCAGCACCAGTCGGTACGGGTCGCCGTTCTCCTTGAGCTGCCCGTCCGCCGCCTCCAGCAGCGGATCGGCCCCCGGTCGCACCTCCGCGCGCAGCACGACGGTCCCGCGCTTGCCGGGAGTCAGCGTGACCCCCTGCAACGCCTCCAGCGGCACCCGGCGTTCGCCGAGCGCCTGGAACAGCTTGGGTGTTCGAATCCCCCGTTCGTAACGGATGAGCACGGAGTCGGACTCGAACTCCCAGGCGGCATGAAATCCGGCCAGTACGTCACCCATGCGGCTCATCGTATGCGGCACGCGCTCTTTCGTCCCGTCCCTGCGCAAACCGCAGTTTCTGCGGCTCTACGCGCGTCCGGCGCTCGGCGTCCCGGACAAACCCGCCCGGCACATGCCCCGATCGTCGGCGCAGTCGACCGCGCGGTACGCGCCAACCCCGATCTCGGCGAGGTTCGCGAGGCTGTCGGTGCCGGGTTCGAAGTACCCGGCGTGCCCCTCGGCCTCGCGTGCCGACAGCAGCCGGGCGCCGAACCCGGCGGACATCGGGTCCGCGCCGTGCCCGAGGCCGCCCAGCTCCAGATAGGGCACGTCCTGGATCCAGTCGTCGGCGTCCCGCATCGCCCATACATGGGCGGACGTGCCGAGCTGGGCCGCCTCGGTGACCCGCATGCCGGGGCTGCCGGCCACGGCTATGTCGGCGACCCGGCCCGGCAGCTCGGGCGCGGCGACCCCGCAGACCACGGAGCCGTAGCTGTGGCAGAACAGCGAGACCGGCGCGTCGCCGGGCAGCGCGCGCAGCAGCGCGTTCAGCCGGACGGCGCCGTCCGCGGCGCGCCACGCGGTGGCCGCGTCCATGCCGACTCCGCTGGGGGCCGTGTAGTCGGCCCAGGCGATCACGGCGGTCCGGGTGTCCGGGCCGGCGGCGCGCTCGGCGGCGTAGAGGGACTTCGCCATGCCGACGGGCGCCGAGTACTCCCGGTGGCTGCGCTGGAAGGTGAGCAGGTCGGTATCGACGCCTGGGACGACGACGGAGACCCGTTCGGCCTTGCGGAGGTCGCCGAAGACCTCGGCGATCCGGCCGGATCCCTCCGGGTCGAAGGCGAGGATGTGCCGCCCCTCGCGCATCAGCGCCCGGAAGCGGTGCATCCGCAGGCCCGCCTCCCGCCGCCCGGCCGGGGTGAGACGGCTGTCGCGCATCCGTTTCAGTTCGATCTTCCGGGCCTGACCGAGCGCGATGCGGTTGGCGCGGTAGCGCAGGGTGACGGGGGCGCCGTTCATGTTGCCGACCGCGAGCGGGTAGCGCTTGGCGAGCCGCGCGCGCTGGGCGTCGGTGAGGGCGGCGAAGAACCGGGCGAGCCGGGTGGGGCCGGAGTCCGGGTCCGGCAGCCGGTGTCCGTCGATCCGGCCCCGCTCCCAGGAGGCGAGGGAGGCCTGCAGGGGGGTGGTCTCCCGGTGGCCCTTCAGGGCGGTCCAGCCGGTGGTCGCCAGCATGACGAACACGACTGCCAGCGCGAGCAGCGCGCGCCAGAGACCGATTTGCGGGGAGGAGTCGAAGGAAGTCACTGGGAGGACACACTAGGAGAACGGGAGGGTCTCGGGTGACGCGTGTGACAGGCATCACGTTTGACTGATGAGCTGTGGATCTAGGGGGTCCGGGGCGTCCGCCAGGCCCCGGCCAGGGAGGGGCCCACCTGATCGAGGTACGTCGCCGTCAACGCGCGCAGCGCCTCCATGCTGAAGTCGTCGCCCGCGCTCCACAGCCGCTCGGTGACCCGGATCACCCCGCCGAAGACGGCCACCGCCACCCGCGGCCGCGGGTCGGCGTCCACGTCCAGCCCCTCCCGTTCGGCGATCAGCCGGGCGATCTGCTCCTCGATCTCCGCCGAGCTGCGCAGATAGGCGGCGAGCAGCACGGGCGTCGACTCGATCACCCGGTACATCCGCAGATACAGATCGATCGGGACGACGGCCTCGACGACCTCGTGCAGGGTGTCCCAGCCGTCCAGCACCGCCCGGCGCATCGCCTCCAGCGGCGGCTCCCCGGCGGGGCGGGCGCGCAGCGCGGCAACGAAGTGCGCCACCGCCAGTCGCTGGGCGGCGAGGGCGGCGTCCTCCTTGCCGGCGAAGTACCGGAAGAAGGTGCGCTGGGAGACGTCGACGGCCGCCGCGATCTCGTCGACGGTGGTGCGCTCGTAGCCCTGGGTGGTGAACAGTTCGAGGGCGGCCCGCAGCAGGGCGTCCCGGGTGCGCTGCTTCTTGCGTTCGCGCAGGCCGGGCGAGGACCCCGACGCTGTCTCCATGGCACCTCTTCTCTGAACCGTGCGCCCAGTCCAGACCCTAAGGGAGTGGCGTGTCAGTTACCGAAACGTGAAATGGTTTGTCAACTGTCAGTGGCTGTCATTAGCCTCGAAGCATGACTAGTCAGACCACCATCGACAAGACGGGGCCGGGGGACGACGCCGGATCAGCCCCGTCGGATCCCTCGCCGGCCAAGGGGCTGCGAGGGCATCCGTGGTTCACCCTCATAACCGTCGCCGTGGGGGTCATGATGGTGGCCCTCGACGGCACCATCGTGGCCATCGCCAACCCGGCCATCAAAGAGGACCTGAACGCGAGCTTCGCGGACGTCCAGTGGATCACCAACGGCTACTTCCTCGCCCTCGCGGTCTCCCTGATCACCGCGGGCAAGCTGGGTGACCGCTTCGGCCACCGGCAGACCTTCATCATCGGCGTCGTCGGCTTCGCCGTCGCCTCCGGCCTCATCGGGATGTCGAGCAGCATCGCGCTGGTCGTCACCTTCCGGGTGCTGCAGGGCCTGTTCGGCGCGCTGCTCATGCCGGCCGCGCTCGGCCTGCTGCGGGCCACCTTCCCGGCCGAGAAGCTGAACATGGCCATCGGCATCTGGGGCATGGTCATCGGTGCCTCCACCGCGGGCGGCCCGATCCTCGGCGGTGTGCTCGTCGAGCACGTCAGCTGGCAGTCGGTGTTCTTCATCAACGTGCCGGTCGGCGTCCTCGCCGTCGTACTCGGCGTGATGATCCTGCTCGACCACCGCGCCGAGAACGCCCCGCGCTCCTTCGACCTGCTGGGCATCGCGCTGCTCTCCGCCGCCATGTTCTGCCTGGTCTGGGCCCTCATCAAGGCGCCCGAGTGGGGCTGGGGCGACGGACTGACCTGGACCTTCATCGGCGCCTCGGTGCTCGGCTTCGCCCTGTTCGCCTTCTGGGAGACGCGGGTCGGGGAGCCGCTGATCCCGCTGGCCCTCTTCCGTTCGATCCCGCTCTCCGCGGGTGTCGTCCTGATGGTCCTCATGGCCATCGCCTTCATGGGCGGTCTGTTCTTCGTCACGTTCTACCTGCAGAACGTGCACGGCATGAGCCCGATCGACGCCGGCCTGCACCTGCTGCCGCTCACCGGCATGATGATCGTCGGTTCGCCGCTCGCCGGCGCGATGATCACCAAGATGGGCCCGCGCGTCCCGCTGGCCGGCGGCATGGCGGTCACCGCGCTCGCCATGTGGGGCATGTCCACGCTGAAGGCGGACACCGGCAGCGGTGTGATGTCCCTCTGGTTCGCCCTGCTCGGCCTCGGCCTCGCGCCGGTCATGGTCGGCGCGACCGAGGTCATCGTCGGCAATGCGCCCATGGAGTTGTCCGGCGTGGCCGGCGGTCTCCAGCAGGCCGCGATGCAGATCGGCGGCAGCCTCGGTACGGCCGTCCTGGGCGCCGTGATGGTCTCCAAGGTCGACAGCGACCTCGCCGGCAACTGGACCGACGCGGGCCTCCCGCCGCTCACCCCCGAGCAGCAGGAGCAGGCCGCCGAAGCCGTCCAGGCCGGTGTGGCGCCGGTGCCGCCGGGCACCCCGCCGGAGATCGCCGCGAAGATCACCGGCGTCGCCCACGACACCTTCATCTCCGGGATGTCCCTGGCCTCGCTGGTCGCCGCGGCCGTCGCGGTGGCGGCCGTGCTGGTCGCGTTCCTCACCAAGCGCGGCGAGAACGCGCAGGCGGGAGCGGGCGCGGCGCACATCTGACGGTCCGTCGACGGTGGCGGGGTTCCCCTATCAGGGTGACAACGCCAACGTTTCCTCCCACCCCGCCCGCACCGCGAGTCACAGTGGGTCAAGCCCTTCGTACGGCATGTTCCGCTGGCAAGTTCGTACGAGGACGAGGGCGACCTGGGCTGCGGCGCGCCGCTGGAGGGGGGTGGCGCGCCGGCAGACAGGATTGAGGCGCAGAGCGGGGGTACCCGGGTCACCACGGTGACGAGCTCCGGACACGGAGCGCGCGGGTGCCCCCGCTCACGTGGCCGGAGGGGGTCACGGACCGGGCCGGACCGCGCGTCGCTCGCCATCGCCGTCGTGGCTGTGGGCGCAGCGGCACCCCGTGGCGCCGGGTTGCGCGCCCACCAGGGCGCGCAGCGCCCGCACCTCCTCCGTCAGCGCCGCGATCGCCTCCGTCTGCCGCCGCTCCTCCGCGTCGTCGTTCTCGAACCGCGAGATGAACCACGCGGCGATGTTCGCGGTCACCAGACCCAGGAGCGCGATCCCGGACAGCATCAGGCCCACCGCCAGCAACCGCCCCACGCCGGTCGTCGGCGCGTGATCCCCGTACCCCACGGTCGTCATCGTGGTGAAGGACCACCAGACCGCGTCACCCAACGTCCGGATGTTCCCGTCCGGAGCCTCCCGCTCCACCGACAGCACGGCCAGCGACCCGAACATCAGCAGCCCCACCACGGCGCCGGCGACATAGGTCGTCAGCCGTATCTGTGAGGCCATCTGCGCCCGCCGTCCCACCAGCAGCAGCGTGGACACCAGCCGCAGCAGCCGGAGCGGCTGGATCAGCGGCAGCACCACCGCGCACAGGTCGAGCCAGTTCCGCCGGACGAACTCCCCGCGCCGCTCGGCGAGGACGAGCCGCACCGTGTAGTCGCCGGCGAACGCCGCCCACACGGTCCACTCGACGACCGCGCACCCGAGCGTCACCGACTCGCTCGCCGAGGTGTGCACTATCGGCACCGCGTAGGCGACGGCGAAGGCCACGGCCAGCGCCATCAGGGGTCTCTGTGTGCGCTCTTCCCAACGGGCCCGCGCCGACTGTTCCTTCATGCGGGGCATCGTAGGAAAGCGTGAGGGGGTGGTGAACCCGCAGGTCCACCACCCCCTCACGGTTCACGCGCTACGCGTCGCCGCCCGCGGCCCCGGGGTCCGCCGCCGACACGTCGAGCAGCTGGTACCGGTCCACGGCCTGCTTCAGCACCGACCGGTCCACCTTGCCCTCCTTCGCCAGCTCGGCGAGCACCGCCACCACGATCGACTGCGCGTCGATGTGGAAGAACCGCCGCGCCGCCCCGCGGGTGTCGGCGAAGCCGAACCCGTCCGCGCCCAGCGACTGGTACGTCCCCGGCACCCACCGCGCGATCTGGTCGGGAACCGACCGCATCCAGTCGGAGACGGCCACGAACGGCCCCTCGGCCCCGCTCAGCTTCCGCGTCACGTACGGCACCCGCTGCTCCTCCTCCGGGTGCAGCAGATTGTGCTGCTCGCACGCGACCGCGTCCCGCCGCAGCTCGTTCCACGAGGTCGCCGACCACACGCCGGCCCGTACGTCCCACTCCTCGGCGAGGATCCGCTGCGCCTCGACCGCCCACGGGACGGCCACGCCGGAGGCGATGATCTGCGCCGGGATCCGGCCGGCCGTGCCCTCGCCGAACCGGTAGACGCCCTTGACGATGCCCTCGACGTCGACGTTCTCCGGCTCGGCGGGGTGCTGGATCGGCTCGTTGTAGACGGTGAGGTAGTAGAAGACGTCCTCGCCGTGCGGGTGCTCCTCGCTGCTGCCGTACATCCGCCGCAGACCGTCCTGGACGATGTGCGCGATCTCGTAGGCGTACGCGGGGTCGTACGCCACACAGCCCGGGTTGGTGGAGGCGAGCAGCTGGGAGTGGCCGTCGGCGTGCTGCAGGCCCTCACCGGTCAGGGTCGTGCGCCCGGCGGTCGCGCCCAGTACGAATCCGCGCGCCAGCTGGTCGGCCATCTGCCAGAACTGGTCGCCGGTGCGCTGGAAACCGAACATCGAGTAGAAGACGTACACCGGGATCAGCGGCTCGCCGTGCGTCGCGTACGCCGAACCGGCCGCGATCAGCGAGGCCGTGCAGCCGGCCTCCGAGATGCCGTCGTGCAGCATCTGCCCGGTCGGCGACTCCTTGTACGCGAGCAGCAGATCGCGGTCGACCGCCTCGTACTGCTGGCCCAGCGGGTTGTAGATCTTCGCACTCGGGAAGAACGAGTCCATGCCGAAGGTGCGGTACTCGTCCGGCGCGATCAGCACGAACCGCTTGCCGATCTCCTTGTCCCGCATGAGGTCCTTCAGCAGCCGGACGAACGCCATGGTCGTCGCGATGGACTGCTGGCCGGTGCCCTTCTTCACGGTCGCGTACGTCTTGTCGTCCGGCAGCGCCAGCGGCTTCGAGCGGACCACGCGCGTCGGGACGTAACCGCCGAGCCCCTTGCGCCGGTCGTGCATGTACTGGATCTCCTCGGAGTCCCGCCCGGGGTGGTAGTACGGCGGGAGCCCGCTCTCCAGATCCTTGTCGGCGATCGGCAGGTGCAGCCGGTCCCGGAAGCGCTTGAGGTCGTCGACCGTCAGCTTCTTCATCTGGTGGGTGGCGTTGCGGCCCTCGAAGTTGGGCCCCAGCGTCCAGCCCTTGACCGTCTTGGCCAGGATGACCGTCGGCTGGCCCTTGTGCTCCAGGGCCGCCTTGTACGCGGCGTAGATCTTCTTGTGGTCGTGGCCGCCGCGGCCCAGCATCAGGATCTGGTGGTCGGACATGTTCTCGACCATGGCGCGCAGCCGCTGGTCGTCGCCGAAGAAGTGCTCGCGGATGTACGCGCCGGACTCGGTGGCGTACGTCTGGAACTGGCCGTCCGGCGTGGTGTTCATCCGGTTGACCAGCAGCCCGTCGCGGTCCCGCGCGAGCAGCGGGTCCCACGTCCGGTCCCAGATCAGCTTGATCACGTTCCAGCCGGCGCCCCGGAAGACCGACTCCAGTTCCTGGATGACCTTGCCGTTGCCGCGCACCGGGCCGTCGAGCCGCTGCAGGTTGCAGTTGACGACGAAGGTCAGGTTGTCCAGGCCCTCACGGGCGGCGATGGTCAGCTGGCCGAGCGACTCCGGCTCGTCCATCTCGCCGTCGCCGAGGAACGCCCAGACGTGCGACTTGGAGGTGTCCGCGATGCCCCGCGCGTGCATGTACCGGTTCATCCGGGCCTGGTAGATCGCGCCGATCGGGCCGAGGCCCATGGACACGGTCGGGAACTCCCAGAAGTCCGGCATCAGCCGCGGGTGCGGGTACGAGGACAGCCCGTACGGCGCCTTCGACTTCTCCTGGCGGAACGCGTCGAGGTTCTGCTCGCTGAGGCGGTCCAGCAGGAACGCGCGGGCGTAGATGCCCGGCGAGGCGTGCCCCTGGAAGAAGACCTGGTCGCCGCCGTCACCCTCGTCCTTGCCCCGGAAGAAGTGGTTGAAGCCGACGTCGTAGAGGGACGCGGAGGAGGCGAAGGTGGCGATGTGGCCGCCGACGCCGATGCCCGGGCGCTGGGCACGCGAGACCATCACGGCGGCGTTCCAACGGGTGGCGTTGAGGATCCTGCGCTCGATCTCCTCGTTGCCCGGGAAGAACGGCTCGTCCTTGGTGGCGATGGTGTTGACGTAGTCCGTGCTGCGCATCTCGGGCACGGCCACGCGCTTCTCGCGGGCCCGCTCGATCAGCCGCAGCATCAGATAGCGGGCGCGCTCACGGCCCCGCTCGTCGATGGCGGCGTCGAGGGAGTCGAGCCACTCCTGCGTCTCCTCGGGGTCGAAGTCAGGAACCTGACTCGGAAGGCCGCCAATGATGATCGGATTGCGATCGGATCCGGAAGCCACGCTGGTCCTTACCTGTCAGAGGGGCTGTTGAGGGCTGCTGGGGCTGTTTCTGCTTGATTGCGCCGATCCCCATCGTGTACCTCACGGCAGCAAACGTCACCTTTACTGTGAGGTAACCGCCGTACGTTCGAAACTCGTACCCTTGGGTGGTTCCCAAACGTACAAAGAGGGCAGATAGGTGTGGTGTGTGTCACCTTGGCCCTTGGGCGGGTGCCTGGAGTTGCGGCGACACGGCCTGGATCGTCACCGTTTCGGCGGTCTGAACCGCCGGGTACTTGCGCGATCCGCCCCGCCCGTGTGGACTACGGCCAATGCTTCGCGCACGCGCGTGGCTGAGATATTCCCAAGACATGATCAGGAGGCAACCCGTGAGCGCGACCGCGGACCACGCGGAGGAGCGGACGAACCCTGCCGCCAGGCTGGGGTTCCAGCCCGGGCAGGTGGTCCAGGAGATCGGCTACGACGACGACGTCGACCAGGAACTCCGCGAGGCCATCGAGGAAGCCATCGAGGGCGACCTGATGGACGAGGACTTTGACGACGTGGCCGACGCCGTTGTGCTGTGGTTCCGTGACGACGACGGCGACCTGACGGATGCGCTGGTGGATGCCACCACGTACATCGAGGAAGGCGGCGCGATCCTGCTCCTGACGCCGAAGACCGGCCGTTCGGGGTACGTGGAGCCGAGCGACATCTCGGAAGCCGCGACGACCGCGGGCCTGACGGCGTCCAAGAGCGTCAGCGTGGGCAAGGACTGGAGCGGCAGCCGCCTCGCCACGCCCAAGGCCGCCAAGTCGAAGCGGTGACCTTCCGCTGAACAGCCGAGCACGGACGGGCCGGGTCACCCCGGCCCGTCCGTCCGCCTTCCGTGCCCGCTGCGTAGGGTGGATGCCGTCCGAACGGCCCACCGCGAAGGGATGACACGAGATGGCGATCCAGGTCGGAGACAAGGCGCCCGACTTCGAGCTGAAGGACAACCACGGACGCACCGTGAAGCTCTCGGACTTCCGCGGCGAGCAGAACGTGGTGCTGCTCTTCTACCCCTTCGCCTTCACCGGCGTGTGCACCGGCGAGCTGTGCGAGGTGCGCGACAACCTCCCGAAGTTCGCGGACCGCGCCACCCAGGTGCTCGCCGTCTCCAACGACTCCATCCACACCCTGCGCGTCTTCGCCGAGCAGGAGGGCCTGGAGTACCCGCTGCTGAGCGACTTCTGGCCGCACGGCGAGGTCAGCCGCGCCTACGGCGTCTTCGACGAGGACAAGGGCTGCGCGGTGCGCGGCACCTTCGTCATCGACAAGGAGGGCGTGGTCCGCTGGACGGTCGTCAACGGCCTGCCGGACGCCCGTGACCTGAACGAGTACGTCAAGGCGCTCGACACCCTCTGATTTCTCGTACCCAGGGCCTGCGGGGCGCGGGAACCCGTCACTAGGATCGACTCGTTTGATCCGTTACCAACGCACGACGGGGCTCCCCGCCCCAAAACACCAATGGAGGACTCGTGGGAGTCAGCCTCAGCAAGGGCGGCAACGTATCGCTGACCAAGGAGGCCCCGGGCCTGACCGCGGTCATCGTCGGTCTGGGGTGGGACGTGCGCACCACGACCGGCACGGACTTCGACCTCGACGCGAGCGCGCTGCTGCTGAACAACGCCGGCAAGGTCGCCAGCGACCAGCACTTCATCTTCTTCAACAACCTCAAGAGCCCCGACGGCTCCGTCGAGCACACCGGTGACAATCTCACCGGTGAGGGCGAGGGCGACGACGAGCAGATCAAGGTCGACCTCGCCGGTGTCCCGGCGGACGTCGAGAAGATCGTGTTCCCGGTGTCGATCTACGACGCCGAGAGCCGCCAGCAGTCCTTCGGCCAGGTCCGCAACGCGTTCATCCGCGTGGTGAACCAGGCCGGCGGTGCCGAGATCGCCCGCTACGACCTCAGCGAGGACGCCTCCACCGAGACCGCCATGGTCTTCGGTGAGCTGTACCGGCACGGCGCCGAGTGGAAGTTCCGCGCCATCGGCCAGGGCTACGCGTCGGGTCTGCGCGGCATCGCGCAGGACTTCGGCGTGAACGTCTGAGCCAGCTGAAGGTCCTCGTCCGGCGTCGCACGGTTTACGTGCGGCGCCGGACGCGCAGGACAGCCAGAGAGACATCATCACCGGGGAGGGAACAATCATGGGCGTCACGCTCGCCAAGGGAGGCAACGTCTCCCTGTCCAAGGCCGCACCGAACCTCACACAGGTGATGATCGGGCTCGGCTGGGACGCTCGCTCCACCACCGGAGCCCCCTTCGACCTGGACGCCAGCGCCCTGGTGTGCGGCGGCGGCCGCGTGCTCGGCGATGAGTGGTTCGTCTTCTACAACCAGCTCAAGAGCCCGGACGGCTCGGTGGAGCACACCGGCGACAACCTCACCGGCGAGGGCGACGGTGACGACGAGTCGATCCTGATCGACCTCTCCAAGGTCCCCGACCGGTGCGACAAGATCGTCTTCCCGGTCTCGATCCATCTGGCCGACGAGCGCGGCCAGACGTTCGGGCAGGTCAGCAACGCCTTCATCCGGGTCGTCAACCAGGCCGACGGCGTGGAGCTGGCCCGCTACGACCTCAGCGAGGACGCCTCCACGGAGACCGCCATGATCTTTGGCGAGGTCTACCGCTACCAGGGAGAATGGAAGTTCCGGGCTGTGGGCCAGGGGTACGCGTCGGGTCTTCGGGGGATCGCTCTAGACTTCGGAGTCAACGTTTCGTAAAGCCGAGTGCGGCGCGGGGGAGACCCGTACACACAGGAGTTGGGTAGCCAGTGGTTCTGAAAACGTTCGGCTGGTCGTTCGCGGTCACCGCGCTCGGCCTCGTCGCGGCGGTCTTCTACGGGGGGTGGACCGCTTTCGGTGTAGTGGCGATCCTCTCCGTCCTCGAGATCTCCCTGTCCTTCGACAACGCGGTGGTCAACGCCGGAATCCTGAAGAAGATGAGTGCCTTCTGGCAGAAGATCTTCCTCACGATCGGCATCCTGATCGCCGTCTTCGGCATGCGGCTGGTCTTCCCGGTGGTCATCGTGGCCATCAGCGCCCAACTGGGCCCGATCGAGGCAGTCGACCTCGCGCTCACCGACAAGGACCGCTACCAGGAACTGGTCACCGACGCCCACCCGGCGATCGCGGCCTTCGGCGGCATGTTCCTGCTGATGATCTTCCTCGACTTCATCTTCGAGGACCGGGACATCAAGTGGCTCGGCTGGCTCGAGCGCCCGCTGGCCAAGCTCGGCAAGGTCGACATGCTGTCGGTCTGCATCGCCCTGATCGTCCTGCTGATCACGTCGATGACCTTCGCCACCCACGCCCACCTGCACGCGGGCCCCGCGGACAAGGCGGAGACGGTGCTGCTGGCGGGAGTCGCCGGCCTCATCACCTACATGATCGTCGGCGGTCTGTCCGGCTACTTCGAGGACAAGCTCGAGGAAGAGGAGGAGCGCGAGCACGAGGAAGAGGAGGAGGCCGAGCGCACCGGCAAGAAGCGCCCGGCGATCGTCCTCGTCGGCCGCGCCGCGTTCTTCATGTTCCTCTACCTGGAGGTCCTGGACGCGTCCTTCTCCTTCGACGGTGTCATCGGCGCCTTCGCCATCACCAACGACATCGTGATGATGGCCCTCGGCCTCGGCATCGGCGCCATGTACGTCCGATCGCTCACGGTCTACCTGGTCCGCCAGGGCACCCTGGACGACTACGTCTACCTGGAGCACGGCGCGCACTACGCGATCGGCGCCCTCGCCGTGATCCTGCTGGTCACCATCCAGTACGAGATCAGCGAGCTGATCACCGGCTCCATCGGCGTCATCCTGATCGCCGCCTCCTTCTGGTCCTCCGTCCGCCGCAACCGGGCACTGGCGGCGGCCGAGGGCAATGGCAGCTCGGACAAGACAGAGGTGTCGTCCGGGGTGTGACGCACCCGCGGTCGAGGAACGCTCTGAGCGGGGCGGTCGTCGAGGACCTGACGTCCTCGTGGCCGCCCCGCCGTGCTGTGCGGGCAGGGCGCAGGGTCGGACAGGTGGGGACACCGGGGGAGATCAGGGGGCGGAGATGGGCTTGCTGGACGGGTTCTGGCGTGGGCGGGCGGCCGAGTTCGACTCGGGCAGCGCGGCCACGAACGCGATCGAGCTGACCAAACGGCACAGCCAGGTGTCACTGACCAAGCAGGGCGCGGCCACCGGCCACCTGAGGATCAACCTGGCCTGGCGGATGCGCAGCTCCGACATCGGCGGACCGCAGCGGGAGAGCCTGCTGCGGCATCCGTTCAAGGCGCTGAAGCCGCCGGAGGTCATGGGGCACACCCAGAGCATGGTCAACGTCGACCTGGACCTGGGCTGCCTGTACGAGCTGCAGGACGGCACCAAGGGCGTGGTGCAGCCGCTGGGCGGCTACTTCGGGGACGTGAACGCGGCGCCGTACGTGAAGCTCACCGGGGACGACCGGTTCGGGTCGGGGTCCGGCGAGACGCTGTACGTGAACCTCGATCACCGGGAGTCGATCAAGCGGCTGCTGGTGTTCGTCTACATCTACGACCAGACGCCGGCGTTCGACCGCACGCAGGCGGTCGTGACGCTGTTCCCGACCAGCGGGCCGCGTGTGGAGATCCATCTGGACGAGCGGCATCCGCAGGCGCGGTCCTGCGCGGTGGTGATGATCGAGAACGTGAAGGGCGAGATGTTCGTGCGCCGCGAGGTGAAGTTCGTGTACGGGTTCCAGGCGGAGCTGGACCGGCTGTACGGGTGGGGGCTGCAGTGGGGGCGGGGGCACAAGACGAAGGCCGAACGGTAGGTGTACGACGCTTCCCGCGCCCCCGGGCGGGTCTCCCTCAGCGTCCGATGAACTGCGGCCCCTGCGGCGGCATGCGGAACTCGCCCGCCGGCTGCGGATACCCGTACGACGGGGCGCTGGTCGGCTGGGGGTAGCCGTAGGCCGGGGCCGTGGCCGGGGCCGTGGCCGGGGGCTGCTGCGGGTAGCCGTAGCCGGCCTGCGGGGGGACCGTCTGCGTCGGCTGCTCGGGGGGCAGCGGCTGGGACACCTCCGGGGGCGTGTGCGTCTGCGCCGGCTCCTCCGGCACCTCCGACTCGTCGACCGAGATGCCGTAGTCCGTGGCCAGGCCCTTCAGGCCGTTGGAGTAGCCCTCGCCCAGGGCGCGGAACTTCCAGCCCTCGCCGCGGCGGTACAGCTCGCCGCAGATCAGCGCGGTCTCCTCGCCGGTCTCCGGCTTCACGTCGAAGTACGCCAGCGGTTCCCCGTCCGGGGCGGCGGCGTCGTACAGCAGGATGCGCAGGGACCGTACGCGGTCGAAGGGGACGCCGTCCGCCGAAGCGACGATAAGAATCTGTCCGACGCCGGGCTCGACACCGGCCAGATCTGTCTGGATCGTATCGGTCAGGCCCTCGGCAACCCGCTTCTTGCCGAGCCGCCAGACCTGTCCGGAGGGGTGCCGGGGCTGGTTGTAGAAGACGAAGTCCTCGTCGGAGCGCACACGACCGTCGGGGCCGAGGAGCAGCGCCGAGGCGTCGACATCCGGGACCCCCTGCCCGGGCGTCCAGCGCAGCACGGCGCGCACCGTCGTGGCTTCGAGCGGGACGTTCGACCCCTTCAGCATGGCGTGCGTCATGCGGTCATCCTGCCTTCTCCGTCCTGGTCACGACAACGCGGGGGTGGGGTGTGGACAGCGAGTCGTGTGGGACCCCGTTACCTGAAATTCATGCCCGTCGGGAACCCCCGACATGGAGTTCTACGTACTATTACCGGCCACCCATCAGCGCTTTTGCCGATACAGCCACCGTCGCCACGGGGGAGTTCTATGCGTCATTTCGGGCACATCGCCCCTGAGGTGCGGCAGCGCCTCTTCCACCGGGAGCCGTGCGAGTTCACCGCCGGCTCCCCGGCCCGGCTGCTCTCCGCGGCCCTGGGCGCCACGCTGTACAGCCCGGCCACCAGGCCGCGGCTCGCCGACGACATCCTGAAGCAGACCGGACGCGGCGTGGTCTCGATGGTGCTGTGCCTGGAGGACTCGATCGACGACGCGGACGTCGCCGCGGGCGAGGAGAACCTCGTCCGGCAGTTCACGGACCTCGCCGGCCGCGTCGGCGCTGCCGAGCCGCCGCTGCTGTTCATCCGCGTCCGCACCCCCGAGCAGATCCCCGACCTGGTCGGCCGGCTCGGCCCGGCGGTGCGGCTGCTGTCCGGCTTCGTGCTGCCGAAGTTCACCGAGGAGCGCGGCATGCCCTTCCTGGAGGCCGTGGCGGCGGCCGACACGGCGAGCGGACGGCGGCTGTTCGCGATGCCGGTGCTGGAGTCGCCGGAGCTGCTGTACCGGGAGTCGCGGGTGGAGACCCTGGAGGGGATCTTCAGGGCCGTCGACAAGTACCGGGACCGGGTGCTCGCGCTGCGGCTCGGGGTCACCGACTTCTGCTCCTCGTACGGCCTGCGCCGGGCCCCCGACATGACGGCGTACGACGTCCAGATCGTGGCCTCCGTGATCGCCGACGTGGTGAACATGCTGGCCCGCGCCGACGGGACCGGCTTCACCGTGACCGGGCCGGTGTGGGAGTACTTCCGGGTCCAGGAGCGCATGTTCAAGCCGCAGTTGCGGCGCAGCCCCTTCCTGGAGGGGCAGGCGGAGGAATTGCGCGCGAGACTGATCGAGCACGCCATGGACGGGCTGCTGCGGGAGATCTCGCTGGACCAGGCGAACGGCCTGCTCGGCAAGACCTGCATCCACCCCTCCCATGTGCTGCCCGTGCACGCGCTGTCCGTGGTCAGCCACGAGGAGTTCAGCGACGCGCAGGACATCCTGCGGCCGGAGCGCGACGGCGGGGGAGTGCTCAGGTCGGCGTACACGAACAAGATGAACGAGGTGAAGCCGCACCGCGCCTGGGCCGAGCGGACCCTGCTGCGCGCCGAGGTCTTCGGCGTGGCGCGCGAGGACATCGGCTTCGTGGATCTGCTGGCCGCCGGGATCCCGACCTGAACCGGCCCCGCAAGGGACGTACGAACCTCTACTCAAGGGACGCATGAACAAGGCAGTGAACGACGAGGTCTGGTCCGGCAGCTGGGTCGCCCGGCGGCTGGGTGTCGAACTCGCGGGCGACGACACGCTGACCGACCTGCTCGGGCTGGCGCTGCGCCGCAACCCCAAGCGGGCCCATCTGCTCGTGTCGAACGTGCTCGGCAAGCACGTACCGCAGGCACCCTCCGTGGTGTACGGCCACGGGGTCGCGCTCGGCCGCCGGGTGCGGGAGCTGCTGGGCGACGACGCGGCCCGCGAGGCGGTCGTCCTCGGCTACGCGGAGACCGCGACGGGCCTCGGCCACTCGGTCGCCGACGGTGTGGGCCTCGCGCCGTATCTGCACTCCACCCGCCGCCCGGTCGCCGGGGTCGCGCGGGCGGGCGGCTTCGAGGAGTCCCACTCGCACGCCACCTCCCATCTGCTGCTCCCCGAGGACCCCGGCCTGCTCGCCGGGGACGGCCCGCTGGTCCTGGTCGACGACGAGTTCTCCACCGGCAACACGGTCCTGAACACCATCCGCGAGCTGCATGCCCGCTACCCGCGCAAGCGGTACGTCGTGGTCGCCCTGGTCGACATGCGCTCCCCGGCCGACGCGGGCCGCCTGGACGACTTCGCGCGGGAGATCGACGCGCGGGTGGACCTCGTCACGGCGGCCAGGGGCACCGTGAAGCTCCCGGACGGCGTCCTGGAGAAGGGCCAGGAACTGGTGGCAAGGTTCGAGGACTCCCACCCGGGGGCGCGGGGCAGTGACATGTCCGGCTCCGCCGCGTCGGCGCGAACAGCCGCAGACGGCCCGCAGATGCCCGACAACCATGCGACCCGAGTCGACCTGCGCTGGCCCCCCGGCCTCCCCGACGGCGGCCGCCACGGCTTCACCCCCCGGCACCGGGCCCGCCTGGAAGCCGCGTTGTCCGCCATGGCCGCGCGAATAGCCGAGGCGCTGCCGAAGGACGCCCGCCGCGTGCACATCCTCGGCTTCGAGGAGCTGATGTACACCCCGCTGCGCCTCGCCCACGAGCTGGAGCGGCTTCTCGACGGCACGGAGATACGGTTCTCCACCACCACCCGCTCACCCGTCCTCGCCGTCGACGACCCCGGCTACGCCATCCGCACCCGCCTGGTCTTCCCCGCCCACGACGACCCGGCCGACGGCCCCGGCGACCGCTACGCCTACAACGTGGCCGGTGCCGGCTTCGACGCGGTGGTCGCCGTCGTCGACTCGGCCGCCGACACCCCCGCGCTGCACGCCCCCGACGGCCTGCTCGCCCGGCTCGCCGGGCACACCCCGCACGTCCTGCTCACGGTCGTCCCCTCGTACGTCCCCGGGGCCGCGCCCGCCCCCGAAAGGCCTGCCATGCTGCCCGAGCCCCTTCGCGGCCCCGCCTTCTCCTCGTACGCGCCCGACGAGGTCGGCTGGCTCCTGCAGGACCTGTCGGACGTCACGCTGGAGGCGCCGACCGAGGAGCGCGAGGAGGCCATCCAGAGCGGCGGCGCGCACTACGCCGAGTCGCTGCCGGTCGAGTACCAGCCCAGCGAGCAGTATCAGCAGCTCTTCCACGCCGCGCTGGACGCGTCCGCGGCCCGCCTCGCCACCGCCGTCGGCGTGGTGACGGAGACCGTGCTCGCCGAACGCTCCCCGCGCCCGGTGCTGGTGTCGCTGGCCCGCGCGGGCACCCCCGTCGGCGTGCTGATGCGCCGCTGGGCGCAGGACCGGCACGGCCTCGACCTGGCGCACTACGCCATCTCCATCGTGCGCGGCCGGGGCATCGACGCCAACGCGCTGCGCTGGCTGGCCGCCCACCACGACCCGGCCGACGTCGTCTTCGTCGACGGCTGGACCGGCAAGGGCGCCATCACCCGCGAACTCGCCGCCGCGCTCGACGAGTTCGAGCGGGCCGAGGGCGTCACCGGCTTCGACCGGGAGATCGCCGTGCTCGCCGACCCGGGCGCCTGCGTCCGCACGTACGGCACCCGCGAGGACTTCCTGATCCCCTCTGCGTGCCTCAACTCCACGGTCTCCGGGCTGATCTCGCGTACCGTGCTCCGTGCCGACCTGGTCGGCCCGCACGACTACCACGGCGCCAAGTTCTACCGCGAACTCGCCGGCGCCGATGTCTCGGTGGCCTTCCTCGACGCGGTCTCCGCCCGCTTCCCCGAGGTACGGGACACGGTGGACGCGGCGGTCAAGGAACTGCTGGCCGCCGACCGCACCCCCACCTGGGAGGGCTGGGCGGCCGTCGAACGGATCAGCGAGGAGTACGGCATCCACGACGTCAACCTGGTCAAGCCCGGTGTCGGCGAGACCACCCGGGTGCTGCTGCGCCGCGTGCCGTGGAAGATCCTCGCGCGCGCCGGAGCCGGCGCCGACCTGGACCACGTCCGGCTGCTCGCCGAGCAGCGCGGGGTGCCGGTCGAGGAGGTCGCCGACCTGCCCTACACCTGCGTGGGGCTGATCCATCCCCAGTACACGCGCGGCGCGACGGGCGCCGACGGAAAGGCGGTGGCCCTCTGATGCCGGTGCTCGTGGCGAGCGACCTCGACCGTACGCTGATCTACTCCTCCGCGGCCCTCGCGCTGACCATGCCGGACGCGCGGGCACCCCGGCTGCTGTGCGTCGAGGTCCACGAGAGCAAGCCGCTGTCGTACATGACCGAGACCGCGGCCGGGCTGCTCGGCGAGCTCGGGGACGCGGCGGTGTTCGTACCGACCACGACCCGGACGCGCAAGCAGTACCTGCGCATCAACCTGCCGGGACCGCCGCCGAAGTACGCGATCTGCGCCAACGGCGGACATCTCCTGGTCGACGGCGTCTCCGACCCCGCCTGGCACGCCCGGGTGACCGCGCGCCTCGCCGACGAGTGCGCCTCCCTCGACGAGATCCGGGCCCACCTCGCGGCCACCGCCGACCCGGTGTGGGTGCGCAAGCACCGGGTCGCCGAGGACCTGTTCGCCTACCTGGTCGTCGAGCGGGAGCTGCTGCCCGAGGAGTGGGTGAAGGAACTGGCGGTGTGGGCGGAGAACCGCGGCTGGACGGTCTCCCTCCAGGGCCGCAAGCTCTACGCCGTCCCGAAGCCGCTCACCAAGAGCGCGGCCATGCACGAGGTCGCCCGCCGCACCGGCGCCGAGCTGACGCTGGCCGCCGGCGACTCGCTCCTGGACGCCGACCTCCTGCTCGCCGCGGACCGCGGCTGGCGCCCGGGCCACGGAGAACTCGCGGACACCGACTGGACCGCCCCCACGGTCACCGCCCTGCCCGAACGCGGCGTCCTGGCGGGCGAACGCACACTGAGGGAGTTCCTTAAGGCGGTGACGTCTTAGGGACGCCGGAAACCAGCGCCCTAGGGGGTGTCTCGCCGATCAGCTGCAGCACCCCCCGCCGCAACACCCGCCCCCACCGCCACCCGCGCGGGGCGCCGCGGGCGCGGACGCGGAGCCGCCGACCGCCACGGTCGACAACAGCTTCACCGTGTTGTCATGCCCCGCAGGGCACGCCGCGGGGTCGGCGGACTCCGCCATCGGTCGGCTCAGTTCGAACGTGTCGCCGCAGGTCCGGCAGCGGTACTCGTAGCGAGGCATGCGCCCAGATTAACGGCCCGCCTCCGGCGGCTGCAGCCGCTCGGGCCGCATTTCGGCGCGCCGCACCCGGTCCTCGTCGACATCCGTGGCCAGGTCTGGGTGGCGGGCACGGAAGTACGGGTTGTCCCGGGGCAGGGCCGAGCCGACCCGCCCGTACATCCCGAAGGTCATCAGCACCACGCCGTACACGAAGCTGAACAGCACGTTCTGGATGCGGAACGCGAGGAAGTTGTTCTCCGTGCCCAGCAGCCCCAGGTTGAGGAAGCCGCTGAGGATGAAGGCGACTCCGACGACCATGTTGAGCGTCGAAGCGAAGTTGCCGCCGATCACCATGCCGACGAACAGCAGCAGCCCCACGCAGATCGACAGCACGCTCAGCGCGCCGTTGGTGTTCAGGCCGACGACCTGGTCACCGCGCGTGTCGAAGAATCCCACCCGGTCGAGCAGGCCGAGGATGCCGAAGGCGACCAGCACGACGCCCATCAGGCCCGCGCCGATCCGGTACACCTTGTTCAGCCGGTGGTCGACAGGCAGGTGGTCGTTGAAGCTGATTCCTCGCCGCGATCCCTTGTGCACTGCGTGTGCGGCCATATCCGCCTCCCTTCGGGAGCTGATGCGTGGCCGATGGACGGGCCGACGGACGACTCATACGTCCCTTTCGTTCACCAATATCCGCCTGCCCCGGATCACGCGCCACCAAAACAGGTCAGTGGCCGGCGCCCGCCCCGCGCTCCTCGCGGATCAGGGCGACCACCTCCGCGACCGTCTGCCGCACCGCCTCCGTCTCCGTGAGGAAGTGCCAGTAGTCGGGGTGGCGGCCCTCCAGCCCGGCGACGGCGCGCTCCAGGCGGGCCACGGAGTCGTCCAGCGGCCGCGCGTGCCGCGGGTCGGGAGTGTGGCGGCCGGCCATGGCGAGCCGCTGGGCGTCCCGGATGGCGAACCGGGTGCGGTCGATCTCCTGCCGGGGGTCCTTCTGCACGGCGTTCAGCCGCCGCAGCCGGTCCCCCGCGGCGGAGACCGCCTCGTCGGTGGAGTTCAGCAGCGCCCGCGCCGTCGACAGCAGCGCGGTCGCGTCGGGCCAGCGCTGGGCGTCCCGCGCGGTCTGCGCCTCGCGGAGCTTGGCCTCGGCCTGCCGGATGCTCTCCGCGGCCTGCTCGGGCACCCGCTGGAGGTCCTGCCAGCAGGCGAGCGTGAAGCGCCGGCGCAGTTCGCTGAGGATCGGCTCGACCTGGCCGGCCCGGGTGGTCAGGGCCTGCGCGCGCGTCCGCAGGGACACCAGCCGGTGGTCTGTCTCGGCGGCCCGCTCCGGCAGCCGCTCGGCCTCCGCGCGGATCGTCTCGGCCTCCCGGGCGACCCGCTCGGCGCGCTCCAGGGTCTGCGGGACGCCGTGCTGCCCGGCGCCCTGGTTCAGCTTGGTCAACTCGGGGGCGAGGGCGGCGAGCCGGGCGGCGAGGTCGTCGGCCGTGAGCCCGGAGCCCCTGGTGGCGTCCAGCGCGTCGGAGGCGGCGAGCAGGGCCTGCCGGGCGCGTTCGACGGCGGGGGCGAGTCGCGCCAGCTGCGTCTCGGCCTTGCCGAGCAGCGGGCCGAGGCCCTCGGCGAACCGGTCCAGGTCCTGCTTGACCCGGCCCAGCTCGTCCTTGGCGGCGGTGAGTTCGGTGCGGGCCCGGGTGGCGGCGGAGGCCTCCAGGTCGTCGCGGTCGAGGTCGTGGGCGTCGACCGCCTGGATGTAGCGGTGGCTGGCCTCGTCGATGCGCACGCCGAGCGCCTGGAAGTCGGCGGCCGCGCGGCGGGCGGCCGGGGAGTCGTCGACGGCTGCGATGGTCTCGATGGAGATGCGCAGGTCCCGCTGCGCGGTGTCCAGTTCGTAGAACGCGGCGGCGGCGGCGTCCTTCGCGGCCTGCGCCTCCGCCCGCTGGCTCTCGGCCCGGCCGCCGAACCAGCGTCTGGTGCCGCCGCCGGCGAACGCGGCGGGCATCGCGAGCGCGGCGACCAGCGGCAGGGTGATCAGGGCGAGCGTGTCGCGGACCGCGCCGGAGCGCCGGGCGCGGCGCGGGGCTCTCGGTGGGGCGGCGCGGTGGTGCCCGCGCGGCATCGACGGCGAGTACGGCTGCTGCGGTGTCGCCGTCACATCCCTCTCCCGTGCTGTCATCCGCCTTAACCGGTGTCATTCTCCCACCGGTTAAGGACGAACACACGGGCCCGTTAGTTCGCCGTACGGACCGTGACTTTGCCGTCGCCGGTGCGGGCGGACACCAGGTGGTCGCTGGACTCGTCGTGCGGCACGGACACGTCCACCGCGCCGTCGCCGGTCCCGGTGGCCACCCGGTAGGTGGCGCGGGGCAGGTCGATGGTGACGGAGCCGTCGCCGCTGCGGGACTCCACCAGGTCCGGTACGGCGCCCAGTACGAGCCGCACCGAGCCGTCGCCGGTGCGGGCGCGGACCTCGCGGGAGTCGACGTCCGCGCGGATCGACCCGTCGCCGGTGTGCAGCCGCAGCGGGCCGGTGGCGTCCTCGACGCGCACCGAGCCGTCGCCGGTGCGCAGGTCCAGTGGGCCGGTGGTGCCGGTGACGTGGACCGAGCCGTCGCCCGTACGGACGCTCAGCGGGTCCTGGAAGCCGCTCGCCCGGACGCTGCCGTCGCCGTCCTCCACCTTCACGGTGATGCCGCGCGGCACCTCGATGCGGTGCTTGGACGAGCAGTCGGCGACGAACCCCGTGCAGTTCTGCCGCAGCACCAGCCGGTCGCCGTCCTCCATGGCCCAGGTCGTCTCGGGGTCGCCGCCCATCACGACCGAGCCGTCGAACCAGCGGGTGACCTCGACGCGGCCCTCGTCGTGCTCGTCCGCGGCGACGATCTCCAGCGCGGAGTCGTCGGAGTCCACGGTGAGGGTGGTGCCCTCCAGGGTGAACGAGCGGTGCTCGGGGTCCTGGTCGTCGCTCGCCGAGGAGCAGGCGCCGAGCCCCGCGACGAGCAGCGCGACGGCCCCGGCGACGATGGCGGCGCGAGCGGGAACGGTACGGGCCATGGCGGATCTCCCCCTGGGTTCGGGCCGCGCGGCGCGTCACGGGAAACGCGCGGCGACTGCGGTGCCTCTCGACCGTACGGAGCCACGACCCCTCGAAGGATCCGGGACGCTCCCGGATCGTGGGTGGGGATAACCCCCGGACCCGCCGGACGTCCCGCCTCGCACGCCCCCGAGCCGCCCTGCCTCTGAACGGGTTTGCAGGACAGTGCCCCGGGCAAGGTAGGCTGTCGACTCGTTCTCGGGTGCGTAGCTCAGGGGTAGAGCGCCTGCCTTACAAGCAGGATGTCGGCGGTTCGAAACCGTCCGCGCCCACACATGACGAAGACCCCGGCCGCACCGGCCGGGGTCTTCGTCGTCCCAGGCCTCCTCAGGCCTCCTCGGGTCCCTCGGGCGCGTGCTTCAGCGAGGAGCGGGCGTCGACCCGGTCCGGGCCGGTCAGTTCCGACCAGTAGCGGTGGGTGGTGACGAAGACAGCGAGTTCGTGTTCCCGGCGGCGCAGCTTCTCCACCTCGGCCTGTTCGTCGGAGGTCCAGCCGGGGGAGGCGGGGCGTTCCAGCTTGCGCCAGCCGCCGTCGTCGCTGAAGCCGTCAATCGGTTCGACCGACCAGGGGAGGCGCTTCAGCAGGGCCGTCAGCTCGGCCCGGACCTGATGCAGCTCCTCCTGGCCGGCGCGGAGGTCGCTGGGGAAGTCATAGGTCGTAGCCACGCAGCAATGCTACGCCTGTTCGATTTTGGGTCGCGAGTGGCTTCCCTCTATCGGGGTATCAGCGGCGGCGGGTTGACGATTTTCCTGCACAGAATCAGGTCACATCACTTCCTTCCTCCGCAAAAGGAGAAGCACTGTGCGTATCACTGCGAGGATCGTCGCGACCGTCGCCGCCGCCGGAGCCGCCCTGGCCCTGACCGGAACGGCCGCCGTCGCCGCGGAAACCCGGACCCCGGCCGCGGTCGCCGACGTCTGTGAGGACGGCGCGTGCGCCCTGGGTGTTGCCTCCGAGTCGTCCGGCCTCCTGTCCGGCAACGTCGTCCAGGTCCCGGTCGACCTGGACCTGGGCGTGTGCGGCAACTCGATCAACGTGATCGGGCTCCTCGACCCGGCGACGGGCAACTCCTGCGACGAGGCGGAAGAGGAGTGAGACATCCCGTGGGCCCGCCTCCGCTGACGGAGGCGGGCCCACGGGTGTGTGTGGATCAGTGACCGGCGTCGCGCAGGTCCCGTACCAGCTTCTCCGCCACCGGTACGGGGATGCCGTGCCGGTCCGCCGCGCGCAGCAGGGCCCCGCCGATCGCGTCCAGTTCGAGCGGGCGGCCCGCCTCCGCGTCGCGCTGCATGGAGGACCTGGTGGCGGCCGGGAAGGCGTCGTAGCGGGCCATGGCCTGCGCCGGGTCCGCCGGTCCGCCGCAGGCGCGGCTCACCGAGGCGGTCTCCTCGACCAGCGCGGTCAGCTCCTCGCGGCGGTGGGTGCGGATCTCGCCGAGCGGGACGGCGTACCGCGTGGTGAGCAGGGCGAACGGCGCCAGGAACGACATCTTCGCCCACAGCGTCGCCGCCTCGTCGGTCAGCACGCGGGTGGCCGGGCCGGCCGCCGTGAACGCCGCGGCGAGGGCGTCGAGACGGGGGCGCGGGACCGGGTCGCCGGTCAGGTCGACCTCGGCGAAGGGGCTGGCGTGCTGGATCTCGCCGGGGGCGACGCGGGTGGACTCGATGCGGATGGCGGCCGGGGCGACCCGGTCGGCGCGGTAGCGGTCCCGGAGCAGGGCGGGGTGTTCCACGCCGTTGAGGAACGGGACGACCAGGCCGTCGCCGAGCGCGTCGGCCGGCACGCGCGCCAGGGCGGCGTCGAGAGCGGTGTGCTTGACGGTGATCAGGCAGGCGTCGACCGCCTCGCGCAGCCGGGTGTCGGCCTCGACCGCGGCGGTGAAGTCGCCGAAGTGGGGGCTGCGGACGCGGATGCCGCCGGTGCGCAGGGTGCGGGCGGTCTCCTCACCGGACAGGCAGATCACCCGGTTGCCGACGCGGGCGAGCAGGGCGGCGAGGAGGCCGCCGACGCCGCCGGGGCCGAGGACGGCGAAAGTGAGGCCGCCGCGGGAGGCGGGAGGGGGAGTGGGGTGTGCCATGGTGTGGCTCCTCTCGTCGGTCGGCCCCGTGATGGTGGCCGCCTGTGAGGTGATCATGGCAGGGTGGGCGAATCGGCGGTACCGCCCGTTCCACGGTGCGAGACTGGAGCCATGTGCCGGAGTATCAAGACGCTTCGTCCGCCCGTGTTGCCCGAGGAGGCGACGGAGGAGGACATTCGGGCCGCCGCGTTGCAGTACGTGCGGAAGGTGTCCGGCTTCCGGGCGCCGGCCGCGCACAACCGGGAGGTCTTCGACCTGGCGGTCGACGCGATCGCCGAGGCCACGGCCGAGCTGCTGGCGGGCCTGGAGGTGCGGGGCCGGGCCGCCCGCACGGCGGGGTAGCGAGCGGCGCGGGCCGCCCCCCGGATCAGTACCGCTGGGCCTTGGTGATCGCCGCCGTCAGCTGCTGCCCGGCGGGTGTCCGGGTGATGGCGAGCGGCTGCTCCTTGGCGCCGGGGGCCAGGTCCTCCGCGCCGACGTAGCGGGTCTCGACGACCTTGCCGTCGGAGTCGCGGAAGTCGACCTGCACCGCGTAGGACGCGGTCTCGTCCGTGCTGTTGGTGATGTTGACGACGACGGCGAGCAGGTCGCCCGTCTCTGCCCGCGGTTTTCCGGTGAGGGAGACGTCGGCCATGGCGTTGCCCTGGCCGTCGACGTTCTCCAGCTCCCGCTGGGCGGCCGCGTTGGCGCGGGCGACCTCGGCCGAGACCGACGCCTCGAACTCCGAGGCGCGGGCGGAGGCGGAGGAGGCGGCGGCCGAGGCCCGTGCGCGGGCGGACTCCTCCAGTGAGGCGAGGGCGGAGGCCGGTGTGCCGGAGAACGAGGCGGTGTAGGGGCCCGTGGGCGTCGGCCGGGGGGAGGCCTCACCGCCGCCGTCGTCCCCGCCGCACGAGACCAGCGTCGCCGCGCTCGCGGCCGCGACGAGCAGCGCGGCCACCGCGGTGCCGGCCCGGGCCGCCCGTCGCGGTGGTCTCGTCTCCTTCGACGTACGGGCACTCATGCCATCGGTCCTTTCGCCGGGGCTTCCATCGTGCACGCAGCGTCAGTGACCGGCCACTTCACGTCACGGGCGGGATGGCCTCCGGGCCGTCAGGACCGCCGCATCACATACGTGGCCGCCGCCCCCGCCGCGAACAGCGCGAGCACGGACACGCCGGTCGCCAGCCAGGAGGTGCCCAGCCAGTGGGCGCCGAAGTAGCCGAGGGCGACGCTGTAGGTGGCCCACGACAGGCCCGCCAGGGCGGACCAGGGGAGGAAGTCGCGGGCGCGGCGGCGGGCGGCGCCGGCGCCGAGGGAGACCACGGAGCGGCCGGCGGGCGCGAAGCGGGCGAGGACGACGAGGGCGCCGCCGCCTCGGGCCAGTGCGGTGCCGAGACGTTCCTGCGCGAGGCGGAGACGGGGCGAGCGGGCGATGGCGCGGTCCAGCCGCGCGCCGCCGCGCCAGGCGAGGCGGTAGGCGACGAGGTCACCGAGCACGGAGGCGGTGGCGGCGCAGAGGGTGAGGGCGAGGATGTCCGGCACGTCGGGCGGGACCTCGCCGGTCGCCGCGCCGGTGCCCGCGGCGGCGGTCGCCGCCATGATGACCAGCACTCCGCTGGGCAGTACCGGTACGAAGACGTCGAAGAGGATCGACACGGCGACCACCGCGTAGATCCATGGACTGCCGGTCAGCGACCCCACACTCTCCAGCACCGTTACTCCCCGTTGTCCCCCGTAAGCTCCACGAGCCTACGCCTGGGGTGTGACAAGGGGTTCGCGGGGGGCTCGTGTGTTCGGCACGGAGCGTTCCCGAGGGCCGGGGTGCGATGCGGCCCGGGTGTCGCCCCGGGCCGCACCGCGGCCGCTCACGGTCAGGCGGCCACCGGCGTCTTCCGCGCGGCCGGCTCCGCCGTCCCGGACCGCCTGGCGAAGAGCCGGTCCAGGCCGAAGGCGCCGGAGCCGGTGAAGACCAGCAGGAGGAAGGCCCAGCAGAACATCGCGGAGGCCTCGCCACCGTTCTCCAGCGGCCACAGGGCCATGGACTGGTGGACGTCGAAGTACGCGTAGGCCATCGAGCCGGAGGCGATGAACGCCGCGGCGCGGGTGCCGAGGCCCAGCATCACCAGGCCGCCGCCGACGAGCTGGATGACGGCCGCGTACCAGCCGGGCCAGGTGCCGGCGCCGATGGTGCCGCCGTCGCCGCCGGAGGCGCCGCCGAGGACGCCGAACAGGGAGGCGGCGCCGTGGCAGGCGAAGAGGAGGCCGACGACGATGCGGAACAGGCCGATCGCATACGGCTGTGCGCTGTCGAGACGTGCGGACATGTGGGGGCTCCTTCGGTCGGCTGGGCCGGGTGGACCCGTGGGGGAACAGAACCGAGTGGAGCTCCCACGTTAGGTGGGCCTAATCGGTGCTTGCAAGTTCAACATTTAGCCAGAGCTTAGATCTTCACGGGCCGGTCAGCACCGACTCCTCCACCGTCGTCAGCCGCGTCCGGCCGCGCCCGTCCGTCCGCGCGTGCTCCAGTCGCAGCGCCGCCGAACGCCCGTGCAGCGTCAGCGTCATGAGCTGGTTGCCGAACCACGGGCCGCCCGTGCGGCGCCAGTCGACCGGCGGGAGGGGGATCCGCCCGTGCCCGGCGAGCCGGCGCCCCAGGAACCGCGCCGGACCGCTCCAGGCGATCTTGAAGGCGAGGTGCAGCGGTCGCGGGATGGAGTTGTGGACGGGGGAGCAGGTCAGCTGCAGCACCCGGGCGTCGGGGCCGCGCCCGGCCGGCCAGGTGGGCTCGGCCACGTACGCGTGGTGCACGTCCCCGGAGAGCACGCACACCGTCGCGGGCGCCCCGGGCCCCGAGCCCGCCTCGGCGATCAGCTCGGCCAGCGAGGCGAAGGACTCCGGGAAGGCCGCCCAGTGCTCCAGGTCGGCGGCCCGGCGCAGCCGCTCCCCGAACCGGGCCCAGCGCGGGCCCTTCTCGCCCCGGCACAGCGCCGCGTCCCAGCCCTCGGCGTCGTGCATCAGAGGCGGCAGCAGCCAGGGCAGGGAGCTGCCGATGAGCAGGTGGTCGTAGCCGCCGGGGTCGTCCAGCGCCTGTTCGCGCAGCCAGGCGGCCTCGCCGGGGCCGAGCATGGAGCGGGCGCCCTCGTCGAGGACGCGGGCCGCGCGGGTGTCGGCCATCAGCAGCCGGACCCGGCCGAAGTCGCGGCGGTAGCTCCAGCGCGCGGTGGTGTTGTCGGCGTCGGCACGGGCGGCGAAGGCGCGCAGCACGTCGGTGGCGTCGGGCGTGTCGTGCACGGCCGCGAAGAGCGGGTCCTCGGCCAGCTCCGCCGGTGACAGGTTGCCGATGTGCTGGTGGACCCAGTACGACATCAGCCCGCTCAGCAGCCGCTCGCGCCACCAGGAGGTGGCCCGCATGTCGGCGAGCCAGGCGGCGGAGGTGTTCCAGTCGTCGATGACGTCGTGATCGTCGAAGATCATGCAGCTGGGGACGGTGGACAGCAGCCAGCGCACGTCGGGGTCGAGCCACGACTCGTAGTAGAGCCGGGTGTACTCCTCGTAGTCCGCGACCCCGCTGCCCGGCGGTTCGCGCAGGTCGCGGCGGGCGCCCAGCCAGCGGCGGGTGGCCGGGGAGGTCTCGTCGGCGTACACCTGGTCGCCGAGCAGCAGCAGCACGTCGGGCCGTTCGCCCTCGGGGTCGGCGACGAGGCGGGCGGCGAGGGTGTCGAGGGCGTCGGGGCCGACGGGGTCGCTGCCGTGGTCGGGCGGGGCGGCCCAGCGGCAGGAGCCGAAGGCGACGCGCACCGGGTCGTCGGCGAGGCCGGTGCGGATGACGGAGGGCGGGGAGCCGGAGCCGGGGAGCGGCCAGACCCGGGTGCCGTCGAGGATCACCTCGTACGCCGTCGCCGTACCCGGTGTCAGGCCGGTCACCGGCACCAGCGCGTAGTGGTGGCCCGCCACCTGGAAGGTGCGGGCGGTGCCGTGGGCGCCGTCGGCGCAGCGCACCTCGGCGGTGCACGGCCGGCTCGCCTCGACCCAGACGGTCGCGGACGAACCGTCGGCGTATCTCAGCAGTGGCCCCAGGCGCAGTTCCGCCACGTGATCGCCCGCCCTTTCCATGGTCGGCTCACCACCGGGGCGCGGCTCGCCTCCTCCGTCGCCCCGTACGGTACGGAACGACGGAGGCCGGCGGGGCGGTTCCGGCCGGGAAGGTCAGCAGGAGGCGAGGTGGTTCTGCAGCGCGCTCTTCTCGGCGGAGTCGACGGAGAGGCCGTAGTAGTACTTCACCTGCACCCAGGCGCGGACGTAGGTGCAGCGGTAGGCGGTGCGGGACGGCATCCAGGTGGCCGGGTCCTGGTCGCCCTTGGCCTGGTTGACGTCGTCGGTGACGGCGATCAGCTGCGGGCGGGTCAGGTCGTTGGCGAAGGCCTGGCGGCGGGAGGTGGTCCAGCTGTCGGCGCCGGAGTCCCAGGCCTCGGCGAGCGGCACGAGGTGGTCGATGTCGAGGTCGGAGGCGGCGGTCCAGGTGGCGCCGTCGTAGGGGGAGTACCAGCTGCCGCTGACGGCGGCGCAGGCGGAGTCCTGGACGACGTTGGTGCCGTCGCGCTTGAGGACGACCTCGCGGGTGTTGCAGGCGCCGGACTGGGTGATCCAGTGCGGGAAGAGGTCGCGGTCGTAGCCGGTGCGGTCCTCGGCGGCGACGGTGAGGGAGGCGAGGTAGGTGCGGGCGGTGGCCGCGCTGACGGGGGTGGGGAGGGCGGCGGAGGCGGAGGGGGCGTTGAACAGCGCCACGGAGGCGATGAGGGCGCTGAACGCCGCGACTATGCTCAGCCGTCGACGCGCGTAGAACCTGGCCATGTGAACTCCCTTGGAGTGTGGGGGTGTTGGCGTGCGAGCGAGGGAATGCTCGCGGTGGGTTGTTGCCGGCGGATGTGCGTTCGGTGAGAAGTTAGCGACGTGCACATGACAGAACAAGGTTCAGGGTCGAACTTCCTGTCCCGTACGATGGGTGGCGCAGAAGGGGAGTAGCTCTTCGCCGGATCGTCGACATACTGCTCAGCTCGGCTGGGCCGGCGCCCGGAGGCGGGTCCTTCAGGACCGCGCCAGCGAGACCTTCGGCAAGCAGTGCACGCCCGTGCCGTACGGCACGGGCGCCGTGTGCTGTCCTTGCCGAGGTGTCGCCGCGAAGGGCTCAGCACTCTCGGTGGGGGCAGTCCCGACCGATTGAGGAACCTTGATCAGCCTTACCGTGACAGCGCTCGTCTTCGGCGTCGTCTTCCTCGCCGAGCTGCCCGACAAGACCGCCCTGGCCGGCCTCGTCCTGGGCACCCGCTATCGCGCCTCCTACGTCTTCGCGGGCGTCGCCGCCGCCTTCGCCCTGCATGTCGCGCTCGCCGTCGCGGCCGGCAGCGTGCTGACGCTGCTGCCGCAGCAGATCGTGCACGCGCTCACCGGTGTGCTCTTCCTGGGCGGCGCGGCGGTGCTGCTGATGAAGAAGGACGAGGACGAGGACGAGGTCCGCAAGCCGGAGAACCAGTCCTTCTGGAAGGTCGCCGGGTCCGGCTTCATGCTGATCCTCGTCGCCGAGTTCGGCGATCTCACGCAGATCATGACGGCGAACCTCGCGGCCCGCTACGACGACCCGCTCTCCGTCGGCCTGGGCGCGGTGCTGGCGCTGTGGGCGGTGGCCGGGCTCGGCATCGTCGGCGGAAAGGCCCTGATGAAGCGGGTGCCGCTGAAGCTGATCACCAAGGTCGCGGCGATGCTCATGCTGGCGCTCGGCGTGTGGAGCCTGTGGGAGGCGGTGACCGGCTGAGCCCCCGCCGGACGGCTCGCGAGTTGAACGGCAGGTGAAGGTTTCGCCGGGGCGCTGGCGGGATGCCGGATTTGTTTTGTACCGTGGAGAAACAAAGTGGCTCCCGCCCGTTTTCCCTGACCGGCGGGCGGGGCCGCTCTGTTCCCCGGGGGACGCCACCCCTGTGCCCCGCCCCGTTTCCTGGAGCTGCCGATGACGGCCACCACCGTGCTCACCGCCCGCGCCCTCCTGCTCGACATGGACGGCACCCTCGTCAACTCCGACGCCGTGGTCGAACGGATCTGGCGCCGCTGGGCCGACCGGCACGGCCTCGACGGCGACGAGGTGATGAAGGTGGTGCACGGCCGCCAGGGCCACGCCTCCATGGCCGTCCTGCTGCCGGACCGGCCCATGGAGCAGAACCACGCGGACAACGCGCGCATGCTCGCCGAGGAGACCGCCGACATGGACGGTGTCGTCCCCGTCCCCGGCGCCCCCGCCTTCCTGGCCGCCCTGCGCGGCCTCCCGCACGCCCTGGTGACCTCCGCGGACGTCGGCCTGTCCACCGCCCGGATGGCCGCCGCGGGGCTCGGGCTGCCCGACGTCCGGATCACCGCCGAGTCCGTCGGCGTCAGCAAGCCCGATCCCGAGGGCTTCCTCAAGGGCGCCGCCGAACTCGGCATCGCCCCCGCCGACTGCGTCGTCTTCGAGGACTCCGGCGCGGGCATCGCCGCCGGCCGCGCGGCCGGCATGCGTGTCGTGGGCGTCGGCCCGCGCGCCGCCGTCCACGCCCCGGACGTCCACGTCCGGGACCTGACCGAGGTGCGGGTCGAGGACGCGGGGGACGGGACGATCCGCCTGCGCGTCGGCTGAACACGCCCAGCGGGGCCGGGATCAGCTCAGAGCGCGCGGCCGCGCGCGTACCGGCCGGGGGTGGCGCCCACCACGCGCTTGAAGTGCCGGGTGAGGTGCGCCTGGTCGTAGAAGCCGGCCTCGCCGGCCACCTCGGCCGGACGCAGGCCGTCGAGCAGCAGCCGGCGGGCGCGGTCGACCCGGCGGGCCATCAGGTACTGGTGCGGGGCGATGCCGAACGCGCCGGTGAAGGACCGCACCAGATGGGTGGGGTGCGCGTGCAGCAGCCGGGCGGCCTCCTCCAGGGCCAGGCCCGGCACCAGCCGCGCGTCGAGCAGGTCCCGCAGCTCGTGCGCCACTCCCCGGCTCGCCGCAGGGCGGGCCGCGGGAGACCGCGGACGCAGATGGCCGCGCAGGCGCTCGCAGATCAGCGCGAGTCTGCTCTCCGCCTCCAGTTCGTCGCCCCGGTGCCGCAGCGCGGTGTGCAGCCGTCCCACCCGGTGCCGGAGCACCGGATCGGCCAGGTCGGGCGTGTCCACGGCGGGACCGATCAGGCTCTCGTCCAGCCGGGACAGATCCAGGTAGAGCACCCGCTTGCGGAAGCCGTCCGCGGTGGCCGGTGACCCGTTGTGCGGCACCTGCGGCGGAAGCAGCGTGACCGTGCCGTCCGGCGTGCCGTGCTCCCGGCGGTCCAGGTCGTAGCGGACGGCGCCGTCGTCGACGACCAGCAGCGTCCAGGCGTCGTGGACGTGCATCGGGTAGGCGTGCTCGGTGAAGCGGGCGTGGAACACCTCCACCACGCCCGCGACGGGCGGGCGCCACGCCGAGATCTCCTGCCGGGCCACCACGCAAAGAACGTACAAGACGCCCCGCGGGCGCGGTCGGCAGCCTGGGACCATGACGACCGAGAACACCACCGCCCCCGTCCGCTTCGACACCAAGATCGCCGTACTGCTCCGCGCGGACCTGGAGACCTGGCAGCGGCTGAACGTGACGGCGTTCCTGGTCAGCGGCCTCGGCTCGGAGCTGCCGGAGCTGATCGGGGAGCCGTACGCCGACGCCGACGGCACCCCCTACCTGCCGATGTTCCGCCAGCCCGTGCTGGTCTTCGAGGGAACCAAGGAGACGCTGACCGCGGCCCACGAGCGGGCCCTCGCGCGTGCCCTGCCCAGGGCCGTGTTCACCTCGGACCTGTTCGCCACCGGCAACGACCGTGACAACCGCGCGGCGGTCCGCGCGGTGCCGGGCGGGCGGCTGGACCTCGTCGGCATCGCCGTGCACGGGCCGCGCAACGCCGTGGACAAGGTCCTCAAGGGCGCCCGCATGCACCCGTAGCGCGGACCGCTCGGCCCGCCGCGGAACCTACGGCTCCCGCGTCTCCGTCTCCAGCAGCTGGCGCGTCTTCGCCCCGTACACGTTCAGCTCGTCCTGGAGACCCCGGGACCACTGGTAGTTGCGCAGGGCGTCCTCGACGCGGTTGGTGAAGACGCCGTGCGGCTCGTCGTTGTACAGGTACAGCTGGCGCAGCCGCAGCTGGAGTTCCGTGACCTCCGGGCCCCGGTCGCCGCGCCGCAGCACGGGACCCTGCTCCGGGGCGGGCGACGCGGTCGCGCTGTCCGTCGTCGCCGACCGGGTGGGCGTCGGCGTCTCGGTCGGCGTGGGCGTGGGGGAGACACTGCTCGTGGACGGGGACGGCGACGGGGAAGGGCTCGCGCTCGCCGAGGGGGACGGCGAGGCGGACGACGCGGGCGACGCCGAGGCGCCGGGGTTCGCCGTGGCCGGGCGGGACGCCTCGCTGGTGCGGGCCTCCGGCACGGCCTCGCGCACGTCCTGTGGCAGCGCGGTGTCCCGGGACGGCTTGTCGTACGAGAACAGGCCGCTCGCCAGCCCGGCCGCCGCGACGACGGCGACCACCGCGCCGGCCACGCCGAGCAGCACGGTCCGGCGTCGGCGCCGGGCGTGCGGCTCCTCCGGGCCGGTGGCGCCGGTCTCCGGCCGCGGCGCGTCCTCGAACAGGTCGAGGTCGTCCGTGCTGGGCGCGGAGGGCGGCGGGGCCAGCGGGGTGGGCAGCACCGTGGTGACCGGCTCGGGCTCGACGGGGCGCAGCGGCATCGTCAGCTCCGCGTCCGCGGGCTCCGCGTCCGCCGGGCGCTCGCCGGTGCCGTCCAGGTCGACGTACGGGCGTATGCGCAGCGGGTCGAAGTCCTCCGCCGCCGCCTGTTCCGCCGTACGGGCGTCGCGCAGCGCGTCTGACGCCCGCCGGCCGCAGGCACACGACGGCGTGTTGCCCGCCCCCCGCGCTGCCCCGCACTCCGGGCACGCATGCCCCTTCGGCTCCGCCACGCGTCCGTCCCCTCCCTAAGAACTCCAGAAATTATGCAGATTCCGTGGAGGTTGAGGTCGCCCGCCCGGGTATTCGACAGGGGTCCAAACGGACTCGACAGGCCATAACGAGTCACACCGATCACGATGGAAAGGTGTCAGCCGAGCCTCGGGAGGTCTTCATGGCCGAGGATGCGCGCAGCCCCGCCGCTCAGACACGCGGCCCGCAGCGCGGGGTGAACGCCCCTGAGCACGTCTCCGGCGACGTACTGGTCTCGATCGGCGCGCTGCTGCTGGGAATGCTGCTCGCCGCGCTCGACCAGACGATCGTCTCGACCGCGCTGCCCACCATCGTCAGCGAGCTGGGCGGCCTGGACCACCTGTCGTGGGTGGTCACCGCCTATCTGCTGGCGTCCACCGCGGCGACACCGCTGTGGGGGAAGCTGGGCGACCAGTACGGGCGCAAACGGCTCTACCAGACCGCCATCGTGATCTTCCTCATCGGCTCGGCGCTGTGCGGCCTCGCACAGAACATGCCACAGCTGATCGCGTTCCGCGCGTTGCAGGGCCTCGGCGGCGGCGGACTGCTCGTGCTGTCCATGGCCGTCGTCGGCGACCTGGTGCCGCCCCGCGACCGGGGCCGCTACCAGGGCCTGTTCGGCGCGGTCTTCGGCGCGACCAGCGTCCTCGGCCCGCTGCTCGGCGGCCTCTTCACCGAGCATCTGAGCTGGCGCTGGGTCTTCTACATCAACCTGCCGGTCGGCGTCGTCGCGCTCGCCGTGATCGCCGCCGTGCTGCACATCCCGCACCGCGCCACCAAGCACGTCATCGACTACCTCGGCACCTTCCTCATCGCCGCCGTCGCCACCTGCCTGGTCCTGGTGGCCTCCCTCGGCGGCACCACCTGGAGCTGGGCATCGCCGCAGATCGTCGGCCTGGCGGTGCTCGGCGTGGTGCTCGCGGTGGTGTTCGTCGCGGTGGAGCGGCGGGCGGTCGAACCGGTGCTGCCGCCGAAGCTGTTCCGGATCCGCACCTTCACCCTGTCCGCGGTCATCAGCCTCGTCGTCGGCTTCGCCATGTTCGGCGCGATGACCTACCTGCCGACGTTCCTCCAGGTCGTGCGGGGCGTCTCACCTACCATGTCCGGCGTCCACATGCTGCCGATGGTGCTGGGCCTGCTGCTGGCGTCGACGGCGTCCGGACAGATCGTCAGCCGCACCGGCCGCTGGAAGGTGTTCCCGATCGCGGGCACCGGCATCACCACGCTCGGCCTGCTGCTGCTCAGGCAACTCGACGAGCACAGCTCGGACGCGCAGATCAGCGGCTTCTTCTTCGTCTTCGGACTGGGACTCGGCCTGGTCATGCAGGTGCTGGTGCTGATCGTGCAGAACGCCGTGTCGTACGAGGACCTGGGCGTCGCCACCTCGGGCGCGACCTTCTTCCGGTCGATCGGGGCCGCGTTCGGCGTGGCCGTGTTCGGCACCGTCTTCGCGGGCCGCCTCGGCGACAAGCTCACCGCCGCCCTGCGCGGCGCCGAACTGCCGCCCGGCGTCTCCGTGACCGGCCTGGAGGCCGACCCGCGGGGCCTGGCCGAACTGCCGGCGCAGCTGCGGCCGGCGGCCCTGCACGCCTACGCGACGGCCATCACCGACGTCTTCCTGTACGCCGCGCCGGTCGCCCTCGTCGGGTTCGTGCTGGCCTGGTTCCTCAAGGAGGACCGGCTGCGCGCCTCCGTCACCGCGCCCGACGGGACGGAGACGCTGGCCAGCAACCCGGTCGAACGGTCCTCGTACGACGAGGTGTGCCGGGCGCTGTCGGTGCTGGGCACCCGCGAGGGACAGCACGAGGTGTACCGGAAGATCACCGCGCGGGCGGGCTACGACCTGCTGCCCGCGGCGAGCTGGCTGCTGCTGCGGATGAAACGGTACGGCTGGGTGGAGCCCGGCGTGCTCGCCGAGCGCACCAGCGTGCCGCTGGGCATCGTCCTGGACGGCGCCCGCCAGGTCGAGGAGCGGCGGCTCGCCGTCCGCGACGGCATCGACCTCGTCCTCACCGACCAGGGCCGCGAGGTCGCCGAACGGCTGGCACAGGCGCGCGAGGAGTCGCTGGCCGAACTGCTGGGCGACTGGTGGGGACCCGACCGGCCGACCGATCTCGTCCAGCTGGTGCGGGAGCTGAACGGTGAACTGTGCGGCTCGACCCGCGAACAGCCGCATGACGAGCGCCCGGTGCCGAGGTTCAGCTGAGCGACTTGGCGAACCAGTGCTCGGCGTACGGCTCCGCGTTGTGCGGGGCGGTCTCCGCGTAACCGAGGCGGGCGTACAGCGCGCGGGCCTCCACCAGATCGCCGCGCGTGTCGAGGACCAGCCGGTGAGCGCCGAGCGCGCGGGCCGCGTCCTCGGCGGCGGCCACCAGCAGGGCGGCACCGCCCTTGCCGCGCAGCTCCGGCAGCACGAACACCCGCGTCAGCTCGGCCACCGACGCCTCCGCGGTGCGCCGTACGCCCGCGGTGCCGGCGGGCGTGCCGCCGTACCGGGCGACCAGCAGCCGCCCCTCCGGCGGGGTGAGCCCGCCCGACGCCCCCGCAGCGATCTCCCGCTCCAGCTCGTCCGGGTCGGTGCGGCGGTCCTCGTGCAGCAGGTACCAGCGGTCGCTGACCTCCGTGTAGTACGCCCGCCAGAGCGCGGTCGCGACAGGGGAGTCGACGGGTTCGGAAGTGACGGTCCAGGCCGTCGTCGGCTGTGGCATGGGGGTCATTCTCGTACGCAGCCCTGCCGTTTGGGCGGGGGCCCCTGGGCAACCCGGTCAGCGTTCCGAGAACCCGGAGGGCAACCGAATGTCCACAGGCTTGATCGTTGCTTTGATCGTGATCGGGGCGGTCGTCGTCATCGGCGCGGCCGTCCTGCTGATGCAGCGCCGGGGCGCGACCGGCGGGCGGGACCTGAAGCGGCGCTTCGGTCCCGAGTACGAGCGGGCCGTCGCCCGGCACGACGGAGACACCAAGGCCGCCGAGCGGGAACTCGCAGGACGGGTCGAACGCCACGGCGGTCTGCGTGAGCGCCCGCTGGAGGCGGGCGAGCGCGGCGAGTTCGAGGCGCGCTGGCAGGCGGCGCAGGAGCGGTTCGTCGACTCGCCGCGGCAGGCGGTGACCGAGGCGGACCTGCTGCTCGCCGAACTGGCCGGGGCGCGTGGCTTCCCGGACGGCGGGCAGTACGAGGAACAGCTCGCCGCGCTGTCCGTGCACCACGCCGCCCATGTCCACGGCTACCGGCGGGTCCACCGCCTGGCCCGCGCCGACGGCGGTACGGGGCACGCCGAGCAGGGCACGACCGAGGAGATGCGCGAGGCGATGGTAGAGGCCCGCGCGCTGTTCGAGGACCTGGTGTCCCCGAACCGCCGGGACCACGACGAGCCCGGCGACCGCCGCCCGCCGTCCCACGCCCGCCGCGGCCGGTCCCACCTGCCGTGGGGCTTCACCCGGCATCACGCCAAGGGGAGTTGAGCCATATGACCGAGGTGCCGCACACGCACAGCGGCGGCGAGGACGAGCGCAGGATGCCGGGCGGCGGCGGAATGCCGCAGGTCCCGGGGGAGCAGGTGTCCGGTGGGATGCCGCAGGGCTCGGGCGGGCAGGTGTCCGGTGGGATGCCGCCGGTCCCCGGCGGGCACGTGCCCCCGGAGATGCCGCAGACTGCCGCCGGTGGTCCGGCCCAAGCCCCCGCCGGGGCGCCGGGGCCCACCGCGGCCGGAGCGCGGCGGCAGTCCGGCGTGGAGGCAGGCGCCCCGCGCGCGGAGAAGGCGTCGCATCTGGCGCCGCTGCTGGCGCGTGGTGAGACGGACAAGCTCGCGGAGCGGCTGCAGCACGCGGTGACCGGATTCGTGGATGGCCCGCGGGCCGCCGTGGAGGAGGCCGACCACGTGCTGGAGGAGATCGCGGACCGCTTCACGCAGGCGGTCACCCAGCGGCGGCGCACCCTGCGCCGCTCCTGGGAGGAGACCGACGAGGCCACCCCGCCGTCGTCCGACACCGAGCGCCTGAGGCTGGCGCTGAAGGACTACCGCGAGCTGGCCGACCGGCTCCTGCACCACTGACCCGGCCGCGAGCCGGCCCGCCGGTCAGTCCGCCGCCCGGCCCTCCCGCCACCGGCGTACGACGTCCTCGACGTCGTACGGCTTGAGTCCCAGCGGGGGGCCGGGCGGCGGCTTGTACATCATGTCGCGGATCTTCACGTTGACCGCCTCGACGATCTTCCGGGCGGCCCGCTCGGAGGGTGCGGTGACGGCCGCCAGCAGCGCGTCCTCCGCCTCCTTGCGCAGCGCCAGCGTCGGCGGCAGCACGGAGACGCCCTCGCGGGCCAGCTTCCGCTTGATCCACCACTGTTCGTCGTACGCGGCCTCGACATCGCTCGGCAGCGGCTTCCCCGCGCCCGGCAGCCGCTCGAACTCGCCGCGTGCGGCGGCGTCACGGATCTGCTTGTCGGTCCAGGACTCGAAGCTCACGCCGGGTGGCTTTCGCTCGGTCATGCGGCCATTGTGCCGGACGCCGTACCCCCGGGCGATTTATCATGCGGCGGCGACCGGCCGATCCGGCCGTCGCGCAAGGGCGTTACAGGACGAAGGAGCCGCACGTGCTCGAACTGACCATGGCCTCCGTCTCCGGGGCGGACGCGGGAGCCACGGCCGGCATGCTGATGGCCGACGCGCCGAGCGAGCCGGGAGCCGTGCTGCGGGTGGGCCGCGACAAGTCGGTGTGCCGGCTGGTGACGCCCGACGACTGGCTGTTCGTCTCCAGGGTGCACCTGGAGTTCCTGTACGGCCCGGACGGCGTCTGGCACGTGACGTGGCTGCGCGGCTCCCAGGCCGAGCCGTCCTCCGAGGTCCGGCTCAGGATCGGCGAGCACACGCAGCCGCTGCCGTACGGCGGCACCGTGCCGCTGCCGCGCGGCGGCGACGGCGAGGTGGTCATCCAGGACCGCACCGCCCCGCGCAGCGTCAACGTGGGCTTCTACCACGAGATCTGACGGCCGGCGCGCCGCCGGATCACCCCACCACCCGTGCCACGGCGAACCCGTCGTACCCCTTCGGCCCGACCGTCTGGATCGCCGTTCCGGTCAGCCTCGGGTGGGAGGCGATCAGCTCCAGGGCCGCGCGGGTGCCGCGGACGTCGGGCTCGTCGTCGTCCGGGTCGGCGATCCGCCCGCCGCGCACCACGTTGTCGACGACGATCAGGCTGCCCGCGCGGGTGAGCCGCAACGCCCACTCCACGTAGTGGGCGTTGTTGGCCTTGTCCGCGTCGATGAAGACCAGGTCGAACGGGGGCGGGTTCTCGTCGGCGAGCTGCGGCAGCGTCTCCAGCGCGGCCCCCACCCGCACCTCGACGATCTTCTCCAGACCGGCGCGGGCGATGTTGCGGGCGGCCACCTCGGCGTGCTTGGCGCTGTACTCCAGGGAGATCAGCATGCCGTCGGCGGGCAGCGCGCGGCCGAGCCAGATGGTGCTGTACCCGCCGAGGGTGCCGATCTCGAGGATGGCGCGGGCTCCGGCGACCTGGGCGAGCAGCTGGAGCAGTTTGCCCTGGGGCGCGGTGACGCCGATCGCGGGGAGTCCGGCGGCCTCGCTGTCGCGCAGGGCCGCCTTGAGGGGCTCGTCGTCGGGGGAGAGATGGCTGGAGAAGTACTCGTCGACGGCGTGCCAGGTCTGCGACTCGCTCATGCGCTCCCTGCCTCGAAGGTCGATTAGAAGCCCTAACTAGATGCCCTAACGAAGGTAGTCGGGCGAGGCGTTCCCCGCGAGGGCGGCACGCCGGGACCGGCGCCGGACGGACCGGCGTCCCACGACGACGAGCGCGGTCACCGCCGCGACGACCCCGCCCACGGTCAGCAGCCACGCCGGGATCCCGGCGACCGTGCGCAGCCTGTCCGTGTAGACGACCTCCTGGAACGTGGCGTCCGACGCCGCCCGCCCCAGCCGGTGGTCGCCGGAGATCCGCGACGGCACCGGGAACTCCTGGGTGACGGCGGTCAGGTACGGGGTGCCCTCGGCCAGTTCGGCCAGCGGCCCGGACTTTTCGGCGACCCGCCCGGCGTAGGTCACACGCGGCGTGGCCCCGCCGATGGTGCCGCGCGGCTCCATGCGGTGGTCGGCGAGCACGTACAGCCCCAGCGACTGGGGCTCCGCGGCCAGCCGGGACAGCCGCATCGGGTAGACCGGGGCGTCGGCGGCGAAGCTCAGGTGGATCGGGTCGAGGGTGCCGGTCAGGACCGTGCCGTCGGCGTCCGGGGCGAGCCGGACCGCCACGTACTCCCAGCGCTGCTCCACATACGGCTCCAGCGCCTGGCGCAGCCGCGCCGGGAAGGTGAAGCCGTTGTCGCGCAGCCAGCGGTCCAGCGCGGCCGGGTCGGTCGCGGTCAGCTGGGCCACGTCGAACGAGCCGAGCCGCTGCCGCCCGACCACGCCGACCCCCGCGCCGGCCGCGTCGCCGGGCATCGACGCGCCCGCCGTGTCGTCGTCCTCGACCAGCGGCCAGTCCCCGTTGCGCGGCCAGAAGTAGTACCGGTCCCGGTGCACGGGGGCGGTGGCCTCGCGCACCTCCTCGAACAGCTCCGGGTCGCCGAGCCGCACGGTGGCCCGGTTCGGCACGGGCATGATCCAGGCGGCCCGCTCGGCGTCCCCGCCGACCGTCAGGCTCATGACGATCTGCTCGCGCCGCCCGTCCCACCGCACGACGGACTCCTCGCGGCCCACCGACACCCGCCGCTCCGCGTCCGGCAGCATCGCCCCGCACCCGCACGCGTACGCCGGCGCGATCAGCAGCGAGCCGAGCTGGATACCGAGCAGCGCGACGACCACGGCGAGAAACCGCGCCCGCGACCGGACAGTGCCCATGCCCCGTTACCCCCTCATAGAGCCGTTCCCGTTCTCCAGGGCTACCGACGGTGACGTGGCTCGATCCGGTTCCGGCGCGGTGGTCGACGCCGTCCCGCGGAGGCGGCCGAATACCGCCCCCTATATCGTCTTTCGGACAAAAGGAGATAGGACGTCAGGTGAAGCGGGGATGGCCTGCGTCTTCCTCCGGGGGCGCCGCTCGCCCCTCACAGGGTGACGAACGGGGCGGGAGGCCGACGAGGCGTGGCGAATGCGGAACACACCGAGCGACCGGCGGGACCCATCGGAGCGACTGCGGTCGGAGAGGCCGGAGCGCGCCTGCGCGCGGCCCGGCTGGGCCTCTGGCTGATCGCCGCGATCCTCGCCGTCCGCCAGCTGGCCGTCGTCCTCGGAACCCCCAGAGGCGAGCGGCTGACCGACCTGGAGACCTGGGTCGGCCCGGACGGCGTGCTGCACGTCGAAGGCTCCCTCTACGACTCCACGCGCTTCACCGGCACCCCCTTCGGCGGCCTCGTCCTCAAACCCCTCACCCGTTCGGCCGAACAGGCCCTCGGCTGGGGCTGGACCTTCGGCACCCTGCTCCTCGTCGTCGCCCTCGGCCTGGTCGCCGCCCGCGCCCTGCCCCAGCCGGTCAGCCGCCGCACCGCGCTGTTCGCCGCCCCCGCCGCCATAAGCCTGCTCATGCTGTCGCTGCCGGTCCGCAACGCCTTCTGGCTCGGCCAGACCGGCATCATCCCGGTGCTCCTCGTCCTCGTCGGCTGCTTCGTCGTCCGCGGGCAACGGGCGAGCGGCGCCCTCGTCGGCCTCGCCGCAGCCCTCCAGCCGACCGTGCTGCTCTTCGCGCCGCTGCTGTGGTTCACCGGCCGCCGCACCGCCGCCGCCTCCCTCGGCGCGACCTTCGCCGGCGTCACGGCGCTGGCCTGGGCGGCGATGCCGCACGACTCGTACACCTACTGGGTGCACCACCTGGCCGGTGCCGGCCTCGGCGGACGCGCGGACGACCTCGCCAACCAGTCCCTGCACGGCACCCTGCTCCGCCTCGGCCTGACCGGCCCCCTGGAGATCGCACTCTTCCTCACCCTCGGCGCCGCCGTCGCCGCCCTCGGCGTGCGCCGCGCGGTGCGCTACGCGCACGACGGCCAGCTGCTGCTCGCCGTCGCCGTCACCGGCTGCGCCGCGATCGTGATCTCGCCGACCGCCTGGCAGCACCAGCTGCTGTGGGTGCTCCTCGCGGTCGTCGGCCGGGTCGGCAAGCGGGCCGCGGACCGCCCCGTCTGGCCGGTCGCCGTCATCCTCGTGATGACCCTCCCGGCGGAGATGATGCTGCCGGACATGGGGTTCCTGCACCCCCTGCGCGACAACACGGTCCTGCTCGCGGCCCTCCTCGCCGCGACGGCCGTCCCCTTCCTGTCCCGCACGTCCCCGTACTACGGCTCACCCGTCCCCACCGGGTACGCCGCCCCCGCCACGTCCCGCTTCAAGCACTTACCGCTGCTGCCGCGCGTGCTGCGCCGGGTGCTGGCCCGCCCCAACCTGCTCCTGGAACTCCTGCTCATCCGCGTCACCTACGCCGCCTACTCCCAGGTCCGGCTCGCCGCGACCGGCGGCACCATCTCCGGCGGCCGGGAGCGGGCGGAGCAGCACGGCGAGCGGATCCTGTCGATCGAACGCGCCCTGCACATCGACATCGAGCACGCCGTCAACCACGCCGTCGTCAAGGTCGACTGGCTGCGCGGCTTCTTCGACTTCTACTACACGTCCTTCCACTTCGCCGTCCCGCTGACGGTCCTCGGCGTCCTGTACTGGCGCCGCCCGGCCGACTACCGCTGGGCCCGCACCACGATCGGCCTGACGACCGTCCTCGCCCTGGTCGGCTTCTGGGCGTACCCGCTCGCCCCGCCCCGCCTGATGCCGGACCTCGGCGTCATCGACACCGTCCACGGCGTCCAGGACTTCACCCAGCCCGACTACGGCACGCTGACCGCCCTGACCAACCAGTACGCCGCGATGCCGTCGCTGCACTTCGGCTGGTCCCTGTGGTGCGGCCTGGTCATCGCGATCGTCGCCCCCAGGCCGTGGATGAAGACGCTGGGCCTCCTCCACCCCCTGTTCACCGTCATGGCCATCGTCGCCACCGGCAACCACTGGGTGCTGGACGCGGTGGGCGGCGCGGCGGCCGTCCTCGGCGGCTTCGGCCTCGTCTATGTCCTCCAGGGCCCGAGGACATCGGCCACCGCCGCGCACGCGAACCGGACGGTGTCGCCGCCGCCGACCGCCGAGGCCGTCCCCCACTCGCCGACGACCGTGTCCAGCGGCCCTGGCCCGCGAACCGATTCCGGTTCCGGGGACAGACCCTTGGAGAAGGACGGCAGCTGATCCGAACTGCCGCCCTCTCCCTCTCCCCGGAGCCGTCTCCTGGCGCCTACAACCGCTGAATGACCGTCCCGGTGGCCAGTCCGCCCCGGCGCACATGGTCACCAGCGTGAACTCCTTGTCCGCGCGCTCCAGTTCGTGCAGTGCCGTCGTGATGAGCCGGGCCCGGTGGCACGAGATCGTCCGCTGGGCGACCCCGGTCGTCTCCTTCCAGCGCACCGCCACGCAGGACGCCGAGCTGGTCGGCAGGCGGATACGCGAGGGCGACCGCGTCGGCCTCTTCTACTCCTCCGCCAACCACGACCCCGAGGTCTTCAACGCCCCGGAGGTGTTCGACATCACCCGGGACCCGGACCCCCACCTGGGCTTCGGGGGCGGCGGCCCGCACTACTGCCTCGGCAAGTCCCTGGCCGTCCTGGAGATCGGCCTCACCTTCGACGCGATCGCGGACGCGATGCCGGGGCTGCGGCTCGCCGGGGATCCCCGGCGGCTGCGGTCGGCGTGGATCAACGGGGTGAAGGAGTTGCGGGTGGAGGCGTGAGACGCCCGAAGGCGGCGGCCCCGGGGATCGGGGGCCGCCGCCTTCGGGCGTGCTTGAGGTGGCAGGGTCGGCTCAGTACCAGCCGTTGGCCTGCCAGAAGCTCCAGGCGCCGACGGGGCTGCCGTAGCGGGACTTCATGTAGTCGAGACCCCACTGGATCTGGGTCTTGGCGTTGGTCTTCCAGTCGGAGCCGGCGGCGGCCATCTTGTTGCCGGGCAGGGCCTGGACCAGGCCGTAGGCGCCGGAGGACGGGTTGGTCGCGTCGACGTCCCAGCCGCTCTCGTGCTCGACGATCTTGCTGAAGGCGTTGAACTGGGCGGCGTTCGGGATCAGCTGCTTCGCGATCGCCTTCGCCTCGGAGGGCGAAGCAGTCGTCGCGGCGTGCGCCGGAGCGGCGGTCAGCGCCATGCCGGCGGTGGCGGCGGCCACGGCGGCGGTGGTGAGGGCCTTCTTCGGGGACGCGATGCGGCGGGCGATGCGGGCGACAGTCACGGAGAACCTTTTTCTTCGGGGACGGTGTGGTCGCTGCGTGCCGTGACCCCGCGATGCGGGGCGCCTGGCATGCGTCGGCGCCGAGGCCCGTGGGCTTGTCGGCGCCGTGCGACGTCATCCAGAGAAGCAGCCCGAAAAGCCGTCCGCAATGACCCCCTTTACTAGTTGTGGTCGCATTCGAGGTGAAGGTCCTTCGTGTGACGTGGCTCTCAATGCGCAGGTCAGGCGCCTGATTGGCGTGGACATGGCGTCCGATTTGTCTCCTATTTCACTTAGTAAGTGATGTGCGTCCTGTGGGGTGGTTCACGCCCTCAGCGGGTTCTGGGGGCCTCGAATGTGACCCCGGTCTCGAAAGCGGCGCGCCGTGTGGCCCTCCGCAGCGCCTTCAGCACCGCCGGACCGAGGGCGAACGTGAGCGCGACCGTCACCAGCGCGCGCCCCAGGTCCCAGCCGAGGGACGTCGCCAGGCAGTACGCGGCGAATCGGGCCAGGTTGGCGGAGACGGCGGCGTCCGGGTCGAAGGCGATGTTCGAAGCGAGCGCGCCCATGAACGGCCACCCGGCCATGTTCATGATCGTGCCGTAGGCGAACGCCGCCAGAAAGCCGTAGACCGCCAGCAGCGCCAGTTCCCCCCGGCCGCGCAGCCGGTCGGCGCCCGGCAGCAGCCCCGCGCCCATCGTGAACCAGCCCATCGCCAGCATCTGGAACGGCATCCACGGGCCGACCCCGCCCGTGAGCAGCGCCGACGCGAACATCGTCAGCGAGCCCAGGACGAACCCGAAGCCCGGTCCGAGCACCCGGCCGCTGAGCACCATCAGGAAGAACATCGGTTCGATGCCCGCCGTGCCCGCACCGATCGGCCGCAGCGCCGCGCCCGTCGCCGCCAGCACGCCAAGCATCGCCACCGCCTTCGGGCCGAGACCCGACTCGGAGATCGTCGCCGCCACCACCGCGACGAGCAGCACCAGCAGCCCCGCGAACAGCCACGGCGCGTCCTGCGCGTGCGCCGCGACCGCCGAGGCCGGCGGGGCGAGGAACGGCCAGAACACCGCCGCCACCCCCACCGCGCTCACCAGACCCAGCGCGGCCAGGGAGCGAGGGCCCAGCCGCACCGCGCGGGCCTGCCGCTGCACGCCGCTCACGCCAGTGCCTCCCTCACCTGGCTCACCGTGAGCCAGCTCTGCGGCGCCAGGATCTTCGTCACCTGCGGCGCGAACGACGGCGAGGAGACCACCACCTCCGCCGTCGGGCCGTCGGCTATCACCTCGCCCTCCGCGATCAGCACCACCCGGTGGGCGATCTCGGCGGCGAGCTCCACGTCATGCGTGGCCAGCACGATCGCGTGCCCCTCGGCGGCCAGCTCCCGCAACAGCGTTACCAGGCGCGACTTCGCCGCGTAGTCCAGGCCCCGGGTCGGTTCGTCGAGGAGGAGGAGCGGCGGGCGGGCGGTCAGTACGACGGCCAGCGCGAGGGTGAGCCGCTGGCCCTCGGAGAGGTCACGCGGGTGGGTGTCGTCGGTGATGCCGGGCAGCAGCCCGGAGACCAGGGCCCGGCAGGTGCCCGGCTCGGCACCCGCGTCCGCGTCGGCCGCCGCGCACTCGGCGGCGACCGTGTCGGCGTAGAGGAGGTCCCGGGGTTCCTGCGGCACCAGGCCGACCCGGCGCACCAGCTCGCGCGGCTGGGTGCGGTGCGGCACCGCGCCCCCGACCCGCACGGATCCGGCGGCGGGCTCCACCAGCCCGACCAGCGAGGAGAGGAGGGTGGACTTGCCGGCGCCGTTCCGTCCCATGAGGGCGACGGTCTCGCCCGGGGACACGGTGAGGTCGACGTGCCGCAGGGCGGGCACCCGGCCCCGGCGCACGGCGAGGCCCCGGACCTCGGCGACGTAGGGCGACGCGGGGGCGGGCTCGGCCCTGCGGAACCAGCGGCGGGGGCTCTCCGACGGGGCGGGAGTGGAGGGTTTGGGCCGGCGGGTTTCCGGGGCGGCGTCTTCCGGTTGGTGCTCCCGGAGGCGTTCCCGCAGGTCAGTCGCGCGGCGGCGGGCGTCGCGGACCGTGAGCGGCAGCGGGGACCAGCCCGCGAGGCGGCCCAGATCCACCACTGGCGGATACACCGGGGACACGGCCATCGTCTCGGCCGGGGTGCCCAGCACGGGGGCCGCGCCGGGGGAGGGGAGGAGGACGACCTGGTCGGCGTACTGGACGACCCGTTCCAGGCGGTGCTCCGCCATCAGCACCGTCGTCCCCAGGTCGTGGACCAGGCGCTGCAGGACGGCCAGTACCTCCTCGGCGGCCGCCGGGTCCAGCGCCGAGGTCGGCTCGTCCAGGACCAGGACGCTCGGATGCGGGGTGAGGACCGAGCCGATCGCCACCCGCTGCTGCTGGCCGCCGGACAGCGTGGATATCGGGCGGTCCCGGAGACCGGCCAGACCCAGCAGGTCCAGGGTCTCCTCGACCCGGCGGCGCATCACGTCCGGGGCGAGGCCCAGCGACTCCATGCCGTAGGCGAGCTCGTCCTCGACCGTGTCGGTCACGAAGTGGGACAGCGGATCCTGGCCCACCGTGCCGACCACGTCGGCCAGTTCACGCGGCTTGTGGGTACGGGTGTCCCGCCCGGCGACCGTGACCCGGCCGCGCAGGGTGCCGCCGGTGAAGTGCGGGACCAGCCCGCCGACCGCGTTCAGGACGGTGGACTTGCCGACCCCGGACGGCCCGACGAGCAGGACGAGTTCCCCCTCCGGCACCTCGAAGTCGACGTCGCGGACGGTGGGTTCGGCGGCTCCGTCGTACGTCACGGAGACGTCCTCGAAGCGGATCACGACGGCTCCTTCGGGGGAGGGGTGACGAACGCCGGAAGCAGGCCGAGGAGTACGGCCGCCGCGGGCCAGAGGGGGAGGGCGGGGGCGGTCAGCGGGACCACCCCCGGGTGCAGGGCCGCCGGATCGGCGGAGGCGGCCAGCGCGAGGGACACGGCCACCGCCACGCCGGAGCCCGACACCAACCAGGCGCGCGGCCCCCACGGGTCGGGGCGATACCGGGTGCGCGGCGAGCGGCGCCCCCCGAGCCACAGCCCGGCGAGCGCGGCACCGACCCCGGCCAGCAGCACCGGAACCCCGTACGTGCCGCCCTCGGCGGTGAGCAGCCCGTACGTCCCGGCGCACACACCGAGCAGCCCGGCGAGGGTGAGCACGGCCGTCGTACGGCGCACCGCCGCCGGGACCTCTGCGGTACGGCCGTAGCCGCGCGAGTCCATCGCGGCGGCCAGCGCGACCGACCGCTCCAGCGCGCCCTCCAGCACCGGCAGCCCCACCTGGAGCAGGCCGCGTATCCCCGAGTCCGGCCGCCCCCGCAGCCGGCGGGCGGCACGCAGCCGCTGGACGTCCGCGATCAGGTTCGGCGCGAACGTGAGCGCGACGACCACCGCGACACCGGCCTCGTACAGCGCCCCCGGCAGCGACTTCAGCAGCCGCGACGGGCTCGCGAGCGCGTTCGCCGCGCCGACGCAGATCAGCAGCGTCGCCAGCTTCAGACCGTCGTACAGGGCGAAGAGCAGCACCTCGGCGGTCACCTCGCCGCCCAGGCGGATGCCCTGCGCCCAGTCCGGGAGCGGCACCTCGGGCAGCTCCAGCAGCACGTGCGTGCCGGGGATCGGCGAGCCGAGCGCGACCGCGAACACCAGGCGGATCAGCAGGACCGCGAGGGCGAGCTTCAGGAAGGCGCCGTAGGAACGGGCCCACGGGCTGCTCGGGCGGCGGGCCGCCACGACGTACGCGGAGACCGCGATCAGCAGGGTGAGGAGGAGGGGGTTGGTGGTGCGGGTGGCGGCCATGCCGAGGGAGAGGGACCACAGCCACCAGGCGCCGGGGTGGAGTGATTCGGCGCGCTGGTGGCGGGAGGTGGTGGGGGCGCCCGCCGGGGCGGGCTGCGCGGACCGCTCAGTCATGCCTGCGTCGCCGGGACTGCCAGACCGCCGCTGCGGCCAGTACCGCCACCGCCGCCGCGCCCGCGACGAGACCGACGGACGGGCCGCCACCGTCCTCCTCGGCGGAGGTCTCCTCCTCCGGGGCGGCGGACCCCTCGGGGGCGGCGGACTCCCGCTTCTCGCCGCTGACCTGCTCCCCGCAGCCCTTGCGCGGATAGCCGGAGATGGCGCAGAGAAGGGCGTTGGTGTCGTAGCGCAGCGGCTTGGCCACGGCGGCCAGGGCCTCCGCGGTCGTCGCGTCGGGGTCGACCCGCGCGCAGGCCGCACGGCGTTGCGGCGGCGTCTCGCCGGCCGGCGCGTCCGCCGCCGTGCCGAAGTCGATGACGAGGGCGACGCGCTTCTCGCCGTCCCGGGCGGGCGTGCGGGCGCAGATGACGTCGAAGTCCGCCGTGCCGCGCGGCTGGGCGGAGTCCTGGGAGTCCTCGCTGACGGAGAAGCGGAAGCCCTGCACGTCACCGTCGGAGGGGCGCGCGGTGGCGGGCCCCTGGGTGGCGTACGTCCAGCGGTCGCCGTCGCGGTCCCAGAAGGACCAGTAGCGGTAACCGGTGGCCTGCGCCTGGCCGGTGTTCAGCAGCAGGAACAGGGCGGCCAGGAGCAGCGCGGCGGCACGGCGGAACCTCACCCCTGCCGCCCCTTCTTGCGGCCGCTGATCAGGAAGCCGATGCCGATGCCGGCGACGAACAGCGCGCCGACGGTCCACCAGACGGTGTTGCCGCCGTCGTCCTCGTCGGCGACCCGCTTGCCGGGTTCGGCACCGCGCTCGGCGGCCTGCGGGGCCGGGCCGGTCGCGTTGAGCCGGTCGACGAGGTCGGCGCCGCCGAAGTTGTGCGGGTCGGTCTGCCCGGCCAGGGCGGCGAAGATCAGCTGGGCGTAGGCGGCGGGGCCGCTCTGCTTCGCCCAGTCGGCGGAGCTCTGCTCCAGCCACTCCAGCGGCTTCGCGGCCCGCTCGGCGCCGCCCTGCGCGGCCAGCGCGACGACCGCGTCGGCGGTGTTGCCGTAGTCGGGCTGGTCCTCGGCGCCGGGCAGCGCGGAGACGAGGTGGCCGTCCTTCGCGACGGCCCCGGCGAGATAGGCGGCACCGTTGGCTGCGGCCTGCTCCGGCGTCTTCGCCTGCTCGCACTCAGGCGTGTCGGCCTGCTTGGCCGCCGGGGTGGTCAGGCCCTTGCCGAGGGCGCCCAGCACGCCCGCGGCGGTCGCGTCCGCGTTCGCGGCGAGCTCGCCCTTCTTGCCCGGCTGGTAGGCGAAGGCGCCGCCGCCGTCCTCGTCGCAGGGGACGGAGAAGCCGAGCAGGGCGTCGTACGGCGACTCGCCCTTGCCGTCCTCGCCGCGGACCTCGGCGGGCTTCTCGCCGGCGACGGCGAGCGCGCCGATCACGATCGAGGTGGAGTTGGCGTCGCTGGGCGAACCCGCGTTGTAGCCCCAGCCGCCGTCCTCGTTCTGCACGGACTTCAGCCAGTCGACGGCCTTGCCGGTCTCCGCGTCGTGGCCGCCGAGCGCGACCAGCGCCTGCACGGCGGCGGAGGTGGCGTTGGTGTCCAGCATGGTCTTGGCGTCGCAGGCCTTGGCGGTGTCCGCGCGGAACGAGGCGAACGCGCCGTTCGCGCACTGCTGTCCGGTCAGCCAGGTCACCGCCTTGTCGGCGGGCCGCACACCCACGGTGTCCTGGGCGAGCAGGGCGAGGGACTGCCGCCACACGCCGTCGTAGGTCGGGTCGCCGGTGCCGTAGAGGCCGGACGGTATCGCCACGGACGGCGAGGCGGACGGGGACGGGTCGGCGGCCTGGGCGACCGGGGTCGCGGCGACGCCGATCACTGCGGCGGCGGCCAGGGCCGCGGCGCTGCGGCGGACGTTCATGATCGGCGGATGCCCTCTCCCTGTGGGGAGCCGGGCAGCACGGGAGGACCCGGGCGGCTCGGCTCCGTGAACCTCGACGGTGCTGAGCCGTTTCACGTGCGCACAGGGCGATCCGGCTCGCCGGGCCCCTGCGGGCCAGACTCACGGTTGCGGGTCAGCGCCGGATTTGCACCGGCTTCCCCCTGTACGGGTGTGATGACGACGCGGCCACTTTACCGGCCCGTACACAGGGCCCTCCCAGGCGTCCCGGCCCGTCGGCTCACACCGCCACGTACGTCACCGGATCGCTTCCCGCCACCGGCTCCGGGTCCCAGCTTCACCAGCCGCCGCAGGTGGGCCTCCGCCTCCGAGACGGCGATGTTGCGGGAGGCGGGCGGGATCTCGGGCCAGGGGCGGTTCCAGTCCATGCGCTCGGCGAGCTGCCAGGGGGTCGGGGAGTGCCGAGGAGGGCCAGGAGGCCGGTGAGACGGGCCTCTTGGTGGGCCAGCAGCTCCCGGACCCGGGCGGGCGCGTCCGTGAACGCGTGCTGGTGCGCGGGCAGGACCTCGGCGGGGCCGAGGCGGGCGACGCGTTCGAGGGAGCCGAGGTAGTCGCCGAGGGGGTCGGTGACGGTGGTGTCCTCCGGGTCCTCGTACAGGCCGATGTGCGGGGTGATCCCGGGGAGCAGGTGGTCCCCGGAGAACAGCCGCCCGCGGCCCGGGAGCCGCGCCGGATGCTCCTCCTCCAGATGCAGGCAGACATGCCCGGGTGTGTGCCCCGGCGTCCAGACGGCGCGCAGGCGGCGGCCGGGGAGGGGAGCAGCTCGCCGGGGGCGATCTCACGGTCGGGCAGGGCGGGGGACAGGCCGGGCAGGGCGCGCGGGCGGGGCGAGCGCAGGGGCGCGATGTGCTCCTCGGGCGCGCCGGCCGCCTGGAGCTTGGCCGCCATGTACGCGAACCAGCGCTCGGGACGGGCCTCGCGGGCCCTCCCGGCGGGGGCCTGAGCGATGGGCGACCGCTGGCACGTCGAGGTCGACCGCTCCCTGTGCATCGGCTCGGCGCAGTGCCTCCACCACGCGCGCGAGGCCTTCCGCCTCGGCACCGGCCGCCAGTCCCGCCCCGTCACCCCGGACACGGACGCCGGCGAACACATCCTGACGGCCGCCGAGAACTGCCCGGTCGAGGCGATCACGCTGACGCCGGCGGGGAGCGGGGAGGCGGTGTTCCCGCCGGAGGAGTGAGGGCCCTCACCTCGGTACGGTGGACGGCTGTGTCTCAACGCCGTGGAGGCGTGACGTCCGTGGCTGGTGGCGGCGGTCACGGGCGTACGCGTCCCGCCCCTGGCTTCACGGCGGCTCGGAGCGGCCTCGCACGCCGGTCCCCGTCACGGAGCCTCCGGCTCCGTCAGGTCGATCAGCCTGCACACCGTCTCGATGTCGATCTTGACCTGGGTGATGGACGCGCGGCCGGAGAGCCAGGTGATGAGGGCCGAGTGCCAGGTGTGTTCGATGACGCGGACGGCGGAGAGCTGGGCGGGCGTGGGATGGTCCTGGCCCATCGCGTCGAGGATGATCGCCGTGGTCTGGCGGGAGACCTGGTCGACCTCGGGGCTCACGCTGCGGTCAGCGAACGTCAGGGCGCGGACCATCGCGTCGGCCAGGTGCGGCTCGCGCTGCAGGGCGCGGAACGCGCGCATCAGGGTCTCCGCGACCCGTTCCGCCGGCGTCCGGCCGGCCGGGGGCTTCTTGCGGAGCGTGCCGTGCATGTGCTCCAACTGGTCCTGCATCGTCGCGACCAGCAGATGGATCTTGGAGGGGAAGTAGCGGTACAGCGTGCCGAGCGCCACCTGCGATGACTCGGCGACCTCCCGCATCTGCACCGCGTCGAAGCCGCCCCGGCCGGCCAGCTGCGCGCTGGCGCGCAGTATGCGGCGCCGCCGGGCTTCCTGCCGCTCGGTGAGGGGCGAGGCGGGGCGTGCGGTAGCGGCTTCCACCTTCTCCATGGGTCCCGTTCCGTGACAGTCCGTGAGGGCGTGCGATCACACAGCATGACAGGGTTCCCGCGGGCCGTCAGTCGTGGCGTGAATCACCTGATCCACCTCTCACAGCGCGGCTACCTGCCGGTAGATTCAGAGCCTCTTGAACGATCAAGTCTGAAACTTGTTCTAGGTTAGCGTCCCGGCATAATCTCGCGGGACGTGCAGGGAGAAGGGGGCCCGGAGTGACCGCTGAGGCCAGTCGGGACCTTGCGGGAGAGCGACCGCTGCGCATCGCGCTCCTGACGTACAAAGGGAACCCGTTCTGCGGCGGCCAGGGCGTCTACGTCCGCCACCTCTCCCGCGAACTGGCCCGCCTCGGCCACCAGGTCGAGGTCATCGGCGCCCAGCCGTACCCCGTCCTGGACGAGGGCTACGACAACCTCCGGCTGACCGAGCTGCCCAGCCTCGACCTCTACCGGCAGCCCGACCCGTTCCGAACCCCCAGGCGTGACGAGTACCGGGACTGGGTCGACGCGCTGGAAGTCGCCACGATGTGGACCGGCGGGTTCCCCGAGCCGCTGACCTTCTCGCTGCGCGCCGGCCGCCATCTGCGCGCCCGGCGCGGCGACTTCGACGTCGTCCACGACAACCAGACCCTCGGCTACGGCCTGCTCGGCGACCTCGGCGCGCCCCTCGTCACCACCATCCACCACCCGATCACCGTCGACCGGCAGTTGGAGCTGGACGCGGCGGAGAGCTGGCAGCGCAGATACTCCGTGCGGCGCTGGTACGGGTTCACCCGGATGCAGAAGCGGGTCGCGCGCCGGCTGCCGTCCGTGCTCACCGTCTCCGGAACCTCCCGCCAGGAGATCGTCGACCACCTCGGCGTCCGCCCGGACCGTCTCCACGTCGTCCACATCGGCGCCGACACCGACCTCTTCTCGCCCGATCCGTCGGTGCCGCGGGTGCCCGGCCGGATCGTCACCACCTCCAGCGCGGACGTGCCGCTCAAGGGGCTCGTCTTCCTCGTCGAGGCGCTGGCCAAGGTGCGCGGCGAGCACCCCGACGCCCATCTCGTCGTCGTCGGCAAGCGGCCCACCGAGGGGCCGGTCGCGCAGGCGATCGAGCGGTACGGGCTCGACCGCGCCGTCGAGTTCGTCAAGGGCATCTCCGACGCCGAACTCGTCGACCTGGTCCGCTCGGCGCAGGTCGCCTGCGTGCCGTCGCTCTACGAGGGCTTCTCCCTGCCGGCCGCCGAGGCCATGGCCACCGGCACGCCGCTGGTCGCCACGACCGGCGGGGCCATCCCCGAGGTCACCGGACCCGACGGGGAGACCTGCCTCGCCGTACCGACCGGCGACGCGGAGGCGCTGGCCGCCGGGCTGAACCGGCTGCTCGCGGACGCCGAGCTGCGGGACCGGCTGGGTGCCGCCGGCCGTGAGCGGGTGCTGCGGCACTTCACCTGGGCGCGGGCGGCGGAGGGCACGGTCGCCCACTACCGCGAGGCCATCGCCGGGTCCGCGGGTCGTGGCGAGCGCCGTTCCGCGGCGGGCCGGCCCGGCTCCGCGCAGCGGCTCACCGGCCGCTCCACGGTCTCCGCGAGCGAGACGCCCGCGGCGTCCGAAGTTGTAACCGCTGGATCCAACCCCGAAAGCAGGGCCACGTGCTGACCGTCGACTTCACCCGGTTCCCGCTCGCCCCGGGCGACCGCGTCCTGGACCTCGGCTGTGGCGCCGGCCGGCACGCGTTCGAGTGTTACCGGCGCGGCGCGCAGGTCGTGGCACTGGACCAGAACGGCGAGGAGATCCGCGAGGTCGCCAAGTGGTTCGCGGCGATGAAGGAGGCCGGGGAGGCCCCGGAGGGCGCCACCGCGACGGCGATGGAGGGCGACGCCCTCGCGCTGCCCTTCCCCGACGAGTCCTTCGACGTCGTCATCATCTCCGAGGTGATGGAGCACATCCCGGACGACAAGGGCGTCCTCGCGGAGATGGTGCGGGTGCTGAAGCCGGGCGGGCGGATCGCGATCACCGTCCCGCGCTACGGCCCCGAGAAGATCTGCTGGGCCCTGTCCGACGCCTACCACGAGGTCGAGGGCGGCCACATCCGCATCTACAAGGCGGACGAGCTGCTGGCGAAGATCCGCGAGGCCGGGCTGAGGCCGTACGGCACCCACCACGCGCACGCCCTGCACTCCCCGTACTGGTGGCTGAAGTGCGCGTTCGGCGTCGACAACGACAAGGCGCTGCCGGTGCGGGCGTACCACAAGCTGCTGGTCTGGGACATCATGAAGAAGCCGCTGGCCACCCGGGTCGCCGAGCAGGCGCTGAACCCGCTGATCGGCAAGAGCTTCGTGGCGTACGCGACCAAGCCGCACCTGCCCCGGGTGGACGCCAAGTGACGACACCCCGGACGGAACACCTGGTGCTGCCGGGCGTGCTCACCGCCGAGCAGGCCGCCGCGACCGTCCGCGGCATCCTCGCGGTGCAGCGGGAGGACGGGGCCATCCCCTGGTTCCGCGGCCACCACCTCGACCCGTGGGACCACGTCGAGGCCGCGATGGCCCTGGACGCGGCCGGCGAGCACGAGGCCGCCGAACGGGCCTACCTGTGGCTGGCCCGGCACCAGAACCAGGACGGCTCCTGGTACGCGGCGTACGCCGACGGCGACCCCGACGACATCACCGACCGGGGCCGCGAGACCAACTTCGTCGCCTACGTCGCCGTAGGCGTCTGGCACCACTACCTGTCCACCGGCGACGACACCTTCCTCGACCGGATGTGGCCGGTGGTGCACGCGGCCGTCGAGTTCGTGCTGCGGCTCCAGCAGCCCGGCGGGCAGATCGGCTGGAAGTGCGAGGACGACGGCACCGCCACCGCCGACGCGCTGCTCACCGGCAGCTCCTCCGTCCACCACGCGCTGCGCTGCGCGCTCGCCGTCGCCGAGCAGCGCGAGGAGCCCCAGCCGGACTGGGAGCTCGCGGTCGGCATGCTGCGGCACGCGATCCGCCGGCACCCGGAGCGGTTCCTCGACAAGGACCGCTACTCCATGGACTGGTACTACCCGGTGCTGGGCGGCGCCCTCACCGGCGCCGAGGCCAAGTCCCGTGTCGAGGAGAGCTGGGACCGTTTCGTGGTGCCCGGCCTCGGCGTGCGGTGCGTGGTGCCCAACCCGTGGGTCACGGGCGGCGAGTCCGCCGAACTCGCCCTCACCCTGTGGGCGATGGGCGAGTCCGACCGGGCGCTGGAGGTCCTCCAGTCCATCCAGCACCTGCGCGACCCGGAGACCGGCCTGTACTGGACGGGCTACGTCTTCGACGACGGTGCCATCTGGCCCCGCGAGCTGACCACCTGGACGGCCGGCTCGCTGCTCCTCGCGGTCGCCGCTCTCGGCGGCCACGAGGCGACCTGCGCGGTCTTCGGCGGCGAACTGCTGCCGAGGGGCCTGGAGGACCCGGAGTGCTGCGCGGACTGAGCGAAGGTCAGTGGCGGTAGATGCGGTTCGCTATGGCGTGGCCCACGACCAGGTACACGACCGCGGCGAGACCGTAACCCGCCACGACCCGCGCCCACGCCTCGTCGAACGTGAACAGGTCGTGCGACCAGCCCGCCAGCCAGCGGGCCGTGTCGTGGACGAACTGCACGAAGTCGTTGCCACGGTTGGCGTCGAACAGGTACATCAGGATCCACAGTCCCAGGATCAGGGCCATGATGTCGGCGACGATCGCGATGACCCGGCCCGCCTGGGTGGCGCTGCGATATCGAGGGGACATACCCGCCGGGTTGCCGCGGCGTCCGCCTCGAAACCCCGTTCGCCCCGTGTTCGCCTGGAGTTGGCCCTTCCGGGGACGCGCGTTCCCCGCCGTCACCGATGATCCTGCCCCCTTGAGCGGCAGGAGGGCCGTTGTCCGACGACAGAGCACCCACCACAGAGGAACCGCGACTCACCACCCGGCGCACCGACCGCCGCCGCGTCCCCCGGCACGTGCTCGCCGCGCTGCCGTTCGCCGTCGCCGGACTGGTCTCCCTGCTGCTGTCGGGCAACACCCTGCGGCCGCTGGAGCACATCACCACGATCGAAGCCAGGATGGCCTCCAAGTCCGACTACTTCCGAGACCCCGAAGTACAGCGCCTGTTACTGAGGCACGGCATCCGCGTCGACATCCACCGCCTCGGCTCACGGGGCATCGCCACCCAGTCCCTGGACGGCATGGACGTCGTCTTCCCCTCCGGACAGCCCGCCGCCAAGCTCGTCCTCGACCGCCAGGACGGCTCCGTCCACTCGGCCCGCCCTTTCGTCAGCCCGCTCGTCCTCGGCACCTTCCGCGACTACGCCGAAACCCTCGTCGAGGCCGGCGTCGCCACCGCTCAGCGGCCCGCCGACGGCGGCGAAACCCTCTACTACGACCTCGACATGGCCCGCTTCACCAGCCTCCTCGACGGCGTCGACGACCCGGACGACCCCAAGGACGGCACCGGCCGCACCGCCGACACCTGGAACGGCATCGGCTACGACGACATCGCCCGCGACGGCCGCAGCAACAGCGGCCGCGTCCTGGTCCGCACCTCGAACGTCTGCGAGTCCAACTCCGCCGGCACCTACCTGAGCATCCTCGCCTTCGTCGCCAACGGGAACCGCACCCCCGGCACCCGCAGCGGCGACGACACCCGGCTCGCCGCGAACGCCGTCGAGCGCCTCGCCGCCGAGATCAAACCCCTCATCGACCTCCAGGGCATGTGGGCCGACGAACAGGCCGACAGCTACTTCTCCGACCTGGGCGAGTCCATCGCGCCGATCTCCCTCATCTACGAGCACCAGTACCTGGCCCACCAGATCGCCCACCACGACCGCAACGGCCGCCAGGACACCAGTCGCGTCCTGCTCTACCCCACGCCCTACGCCCTCACCGAACCCCAGCTGATCTCCCTCACCGGCAAGGGCGACCGGCTCGTGCGGATCATCCAGGAGGACGAGGAGCTGCGCCGCCGCGCCCTCGAACTCGGCTTCCGCGTCCGCTTCTCCGGCGCCGACGGCACCAGCGAACAGCTCAACTCCCACCTCGCCGAGCACGGCATACAGGTGCCGAAGGAGAACGCCGACCAGACCAAGGTCTACGAACCCGACCTGGAGGTCCTGGAGGAGATCATCGACTACGTCGGCGACTGCCCGCCGCCCGTCCAGGACACGCCATGAGGGCCGCCGCACGCGCCCTGCTCGGACTCGCACTGCTCGGCGCCACACTCACCTCCTGCACCTCCGACGACGAACCCACCACCCTGCGGGTCATCGCCAGCCCCGAACTCGCAGACATCGCCCCCCTGCTGGCCGACCTCACCGAGGACACCGGCATCGAGCTGGACATCGACTACCGGGCCGACGCCGACCTCGACGGCCAGTACCCCGCCGGCCGCTCCGGCTACGACCTCGCCTGGCTCGCCTCCGACCGCTCCTTCCTGCTGCGCGTGCAGGACTCCGACGGCGAACTGACCCGCCCCGAGTCCACCGCCGTCATGCGCTCCCCGGTCGTCGTCGGACTCGCCCCCGCCACCGCGAGGAAGCTGCGCGCCGACGCCCCCGGCGGGCGGATCTCCTGGGCGGACGTCGCCGACGCCGCCGCCGACGGCACCGTACGGTTCGGGATGGCCGACCCGCGGCGCAGCGACACCGGCCGCGCCGCGCTCGTCGGCGTCGCCACCGCGGCCGCCGGCACCGGCAGCGCCCTGCGCGAACAGGACGTCTCCTGCGACCGGCTGCGCGGCTTCCGCTCCGGCCAGACCCTCACCGCCGCCAGCTCCCGCGACCTCATGGCCCGCTACCCCGGCCGGCAGGACGACGCCAACGCGCTGATCGCGCACGAGTCGGAACTCCTCGCCCTCAACGCCTCCGGCGACCTGCGCGCCCCGCTGGAGATCGTCCACCCCGACGACGGCATGGTCCTCTCCGACTTCCCGCTGCTCCTGCTCGACCCCGGCGCCCGGCCGGCGTACCGCGAGGTCGTCGACTGGCTGCTCGCCGAGGACACCCAGCGCGCCCTGATGGAGCGGACGTTCCGGCGCCCCGTCAACCAGGACGTCGAACCGTCCGAGGCGCTGCGCACCCCCGTCGGCAACGCCCTCTCGTTTCCCGACCGCCTCTCCGTCGTCGAGCGGCTGATCACCGACTACGGCGACCCGGCCGACGGCACCGCCGACCAGGTCGTCTTCGTCCTCGACTTCTCCACCTCCATGCGCGGCACCCGCATGGCCGGCCTGCGCGCCGCCTTCGCCGGCCTGAGCGGCGCCGACGACAGCCCGACGGGCAAGTTCGCCCGTTTCCACCGGGGCGAGCGGCTGTCGGTGGTGCGGTTCGGGGGCCGGGTGCTGGAAGAGCGGACGGTGACGGTCCGCGGCGACGAGGATCTGCGGGACCTGAACGACCTGGTGGCGAACGGGGGTTACGACGACGCCACCGCCCTGTGGACGGCCCTCGACCACGGCTACCGCATCGCCGCCACCGCCGTACGCGACGACCCGCACCGCCCCGTCTCCATCGTGCTGATGACCGACGGCGAGAACAACGCGGGCATCACCTACGAGGAGTTCCTGCGCCGCCACCGCGCCCTAGGCGCCGAGGCCGAGGCGGTGCCCACCTTCCCCGTCCATCTCGGAGAGGCCGACACCGACGCCCTGCGGCGGGCCGCCGACGCGACCGGCGGCCGGATGGTCGACGCCGGACTCTCCTCCCTTTCCGACGCGTTCAAGGAGATCCGTGGGTGTCATCGACAGTGAGTGGTGGGCCCTTTGGTGGCCCTGGCTGGTCGTCTGGGCGGGAACGGCGGCCTGCTGGGCCGTCCTGCTGCGCTACGGCCTGATCCGCCTCGGCTGGCTGCGCAGACGCCGCCGGCGCGGCGGCCGCACCGTCCACGGCATGTGCTTCTTCCTGCACGAGAAGCGGGTGATGGACCTCTACCAGCAGGGCGGCTTCACCGCCGCCCTCGAACAGGAGGTGGCCGACCGGATCAACGTCACCAGCGGTGTCGGCCTGCGCGCCCGGTTCGGCTGGGGCGGCGGCAAGGCCAACCGGGACGTCACCAAGGAACGCGTCACCGCCTACATCCAGCAGAGCACGCCCATCACTGTGATACGGCTCCTCATGGACACCATGCGCAAGGAGGACGTGGTCGTCCACGCCGACCTCACCACCGGCCTGATCGTCCCCAACCGGGGCCTCGCCGACACCCTCCGCGACCGCGGCGACCGCGTCCCGCTGACCGCCGTCGCCGTCGTCTCCGCGTTCGTCTCCGTGACCGGCCGCTTCACCGCCGAACGCTCCGAAAGCGGCGACATCGTGCTGCGCGCCCCCTACGGCGACGGCCCCGACCCGGCCCATGTCCGCGTCACCTGTGAGGCGGCGGGCGTTCGCGAGGGCTTCCAGAACGCCGAGTACTTCACCGGCGAGTTCCAGGCCCGCTGCCTCGGCAAGGTGCAGACGTGGAACAGCCGGACGGGGGAGCTGTCCCTGAACCCCGTGGCGATCTTCCTGTAGACGGTCAGGAGTTCAGCCCGGCCAGCGTACGCAGCGTCGGGACGTCCGGTGCCGGCACCAGCAGGTCGGTCACCGGGCCGTCCCGCCACGCCGCCAGCCGCCGGATGGTGGAGGTGTGGGCGGCGATCCAGGTGAGCGCGGTGAAGGCGTCGAGCCCCAGGACTCGGCGGTCCACACGGAGTGGTAGCCGAGCCGTTCGGCCTCCCGCGCCAGCGTGACGTGGTCGGGGGAGGGGCCGCGGCCCCAGTAACCGAGGGCCAGTCCGAGCCGCACAATGCGCCCTGACGGTGTGTCAGTCGTTCGGCTGGTGACTGTACGACAACGGCCCCCCACCCGGAAGGGCGAGGGGCCGTACGCGCGTTGTGTGAGCCCGGCCGTCAGCCGCGCTGGATGCCGCTGGTGTCCTGGAGCACACCACGGCGGCCGTCCTGCGTCTGCGCGATCAGCGTCGCGCCGCGCTGCTCGACCGCCAGGTACCAGGTGCCCGGCGCGAGTTCGGCGATCGGCGTCGGCGAACCGTCCTCCGCGAACAGCGGACGCGGCACCGGAACGGCGAACCAGAACGGGGAGAAGTCGCCCGCCGGCTGCTGCGGGGCCTGCGGCTGCTGGGGCTGCTGCGGCTGAGGCTGCGCGCCACCGCCGTACGGCTGCTGCGGCTGACCACCGAACGGCGGCTGCTGGGCGCCCTGCGCGCCCGGGTAGCCGTAACCCCCCTGCGGCTGCCCGCCGTAGGGCTGCGGGGCGGCCGGACGCGGGGCACCGACGAGGGCGGCCTTGAGGGCCGGGACCAGGGGGGTGGCGATGGCGGCGGCGGCCAGGATCAGGGCGACGATCAGGCCGAGGATGAGACCGGTACCAGCCCCGTCGGCGTCGATGGTCCACCACAGCAGCGACCATGCGGCAGCGACGGTGAGGGCGACGCCGAGCGCGCCGAGATCCAGGCCGGCGACCTTGCGCGGCTGGGGGAGCAGGCGAGCAACGACAATGAGCGCGCCACCGACCACGCCGGTCATGTACGTGCCAAGCCCCAGTCCGAGGCTGAGGTCCCAGGAGTTGGGCATTTCGCCGCAGAAGGCGCCGTCGCAGTCGGCAACATCGAGGAACGACGCGATGAACAGCAACACCGCTGCTCCGATCACCACGCCATCGCCCCGAGTGAGGGAGCGGATATTCACTTCTTGTCCTTCGTCAGTCGTCTCGTCTTCGGCATTGCTGGAGGCGTCGCTGTCACCATGTCGCCGTCAGGCCCTGGTGTGAAGCGCGGGGGTGGCCCCTCATCGTACGGACGACCCTATCGTCCGCCCTCCGAGGCTGTCCGCCCGGATCAGTGCGCTGATCATCACCCGCGCAGGAAACTCACGATTCCCTCAGAGATTCCTTGCGCCGCCTTCTGCCGCCAGGCACCGCTGGTCAGCAATGCCGCGTCCTTGCTATCGCGCATGTTGCCGCACTCGATGAACACCTTGGGAACCGTTGACAGATTGAGACCGCCCAGGTCCTCACGTGTGACGAGTCCGGTGCCGTCGCCGACGTAGTTGGAGGGCGCGCTTCCGGTCACGCGCACGAAGTTCCCCGCGATGCGCTCGCCCAGTTCGCGCGAGGGCGCGACGATGGGCCGGGTGTCGGCGGCCCCGGCGTGCACCTCGCCCGGCAGGATCACATGGAACCCGCGGTTCCCGGCGCCCGATCCGTCGGCGTGCAGGGACACCACGGCATCCGCGTCCGCCTCGTTCCCGATACGGGCCCGCTCGTCGATGCAGGGGCCGTACGGCCGGTCGGCGTCATGGGTGAGCTTCACCGTGGCGCCCTGCCGCTGGAGCAGGGTGCGCATGCGGTGGGCGACGTCGAGGGTGAACTTCGCCTCGGTGTACCCGTCGTTGGTCGACGTGCCGGTGGTGTCGCATTCCTTACGGCTCGTTCCGATGTCGACCTTCTGGTTGATTTCGGTGGTGTGCCGGACGTTGCCGGGGTTGTGGCCGGGGTCGATGACGACGACCTTGCCCTTGAGCGGGCCGGAGGCAGCGCTGCTCGTGCCCTTCGGCGTGGGGCTCGTCGGGCTCGGCTTCTCGTCGTCGGAGGGCGTGGACGCCTTGGCGGAGGGCTTACCCGCCGTCGAGGAGGCCGCCGTGCCGCCGCCCCCGGTGTCCGATCCCGCCGTGGTCTCGACGACCAGCCATCCGGCCAGCGCACCGGCGACCAGCGCGGCTCCCAGCACGGCGATCAGCCTGCGGCGCGGGCGACGGGCGGGGGGAGGATCGAATTCCGGACCTGCGTACGACACGGGGCCACCCTAGTCCCTGTCGTCAGATTCCCGCCTGCCCGGCGACGCCATGCACGCACTCTCGCCGCACCGGGCCCTGGCCCACGTACATCCGGTACGAGGACCAGGGCCCGGCAGGCCGAGAGCACGCACCTGACGCCGCCGGGCCCGCCCTCCGGGCGGACGACGGGAATCTGACGACAGGGCCTAGCGGGCGGGGCGGTCGGCGGCGGGGTCGGGCGGACCGGCCACGCCGACACACGCCTCGTTCCCCTCGGGGTCGGCCAGCACCCGGTTCGACGGCGCGTCGGCGTCGTCCACCAGCCGTCCGCCGGCCGCGAGAGCCGCGGCGATCCGCGCCTCGGCCTGGTCGTAGGGCACCCACACGTCGACGTGCACCCGGTTGCGCTGCGGGCGCGGTTCGTCCATCTGCTGGAAGTAGAACGGCGCCCCGCGGCGGAGCGGGTCGATCAGGTCCTCCCCGCTGTTCGCGCGGTCCTGGTAGCCGAGCAGCGCCCGCCAGAACGCCACCACCGCGGGACGGGCCAGGGCGTCGACCGTGACCTGCACGGTCTGCACGGCGGACGGGTCGGCGGGTATGCCCAACGCGCGGGCCGCCACCGAGATCTCCCGGGCGAGCTCCAGGTGCCGCTCGGTCAGGCCGTAGTACTCGTCCGTGACCGTGATCAGCCGCACGCTCACCCCGTCGTGCCGCAGGTCGACGTCGGGGTGGTCGTCCCCGATGCCCGGCAGCTCGGCGATCGCCGCGACCAGCCGCGCGCCGGCCGCGAACGATCCGGCACGGAAGAACGCGCACGCCCCCTCGCCGACCACTCGCCAGTCCTCGAGGCCGGGCGTCTCGTGGAAGCGCTGCGGCCTGATGCGTTCGGTCTTGCCCGCCACGTAGGTCATGCGATCAACGTAGCGTGCGGGTCCGACAATACCCTTGGAGCTGTGGGCACTTCGGGCAGGACGGGGCCGTCAGACCCCCGCCCCCACCCGCCGCAGCACCCGCATCGACCCCGTCACCGAAACCTCCGTGAACGCCCCCGACTCCAGCGCCCGCAGGTAGACGCGGTACGGGGCCTGACCGGTGAACTCGTCCTCGGGGTCGGGGAAGACGTCGTGGATGACGAGGAGTCCGCCGTCCGCCACGTGGGGCGCCCAGCCCTCGTAGTCGGCGCTGGCGTGTTCGTCGGTGTGGCCGCCGTCGATGAAGACGAGGGCGACGGGGGTGTTCCACAGCGCGGCGATCTGCGGGGAGCGGCCGACGAGGGCCACCACGTGGTCCTCCAGACCGGCCTTGTGCAGGGTGCGGCGGAAGGCCGGCAGGGTGTCCATCAGGCCCAGCTCGGGGTCGACGGTCTCCGGGTCGTGGTAGTCCCAGCCCGGCTGCTGTTCCTCGCTGCCCCGGTGATGGTCGACGGTGATCGCCGTGACACCGGCGGCGCGGGCAGCGTCGGCGAGGAGGATCGTGGAGCGGCCGCAGTAGGTGCCGACCTCCAGCAGGGGCAGCCCGAGCCGCCCCGCCTCCGCGGCGGCCGCGTACAGCGCCAGCCCCTCGTCGACCGGCATGAACCCCTTCGCGGCCTCGAAGGCGGCCAGGATCTCCGGCTCGGGTGCCGTGGTCATGGGGGTCCTCTCGGTCGTACGACGTGCGCAACTGGCGCTCCATGCTGCCGCACCCCCCGCCGGACGTACGACAGGGGGTGCGGCAAGCGCCCCAGGGGCGCGGGGAACCGCGCGACCGGCCACACGCTGCCGCAGACGCCAGACGCCAGACGCCAGACGCCAGACGCCAGACGCCAGAGGCCAGAGGCCAGAGGCCAGAGGCCAGAGGCCAGACGTCAGACGTCAGACGTCAGACGTCAGACGCCGGAACTCACCGCTGGAGCCGCGCGCCCGCGACCGGCGCTCCCTCGGGGGACGGCACCCGGCCTTGGGAGCCGCGCGGCGCCTGCGCGTCCTCCTCGCTGCTCGCCCGCAGCCGCGGCTTGCCGGAGGGGTGCTGTCCGGGCAGGAACAGGGCCAGCACCAGGCCGACGGCGACGGCGGCGGTCGCGATGAGGAAGGACACGCGGAAGCCGTGCATGGTCGGGATCTCCACGCCGCCGACCTCGTTCGCCGTGTTCGCCAGCACCATGCCGATGACGGCGCTCGACACGGACGTGCCGATGGACCGCATCAGGGTGTTGAGGCCGTTCGCCGCGCCCGTCTCGGAGGCCGGGACCGCGCCGACGATCAGCGCCGGGAGGGAGGAGTACGCGAGGCCGATACCGGCGCCGAGGAGGACCGAGGTGACGACGGTCTGCCAGGCGGCCTCCATCAGGCCGAGGCCGGCGCCGTAGCCGATGGCTATGACGAGCAGGCCGATGATCAGGGTGACCTTGGGGCCGTACTTGGCCGAGAGGCGGGCGTAGACCGGCGCGGTGAACATCATCGTCAGACCGAGGGGGGCCACGCACAGGCCCGCGACGACCATCGACTGGCCGAGGCCGTAGCCGGTCGCGGAGGGGAGCTGGAGGAGCTGGGGCAGGACGAGGGAGACGACGTAGAAGGAGACGCCGACCATGATCGACGCGAGGTTGGTGAGCAGCACCTCGCGGCGGGCGGTGGTCCGCAGGTCGACCAGGGGCGCGGCGAGGCGCAGCTCCATCAGGCCCCACAGGAGGAGGACGACGGCCGCCGCGCCGAACAGGCCCAGGGTGGTGGCCGACGACCAGCCCCAGTCGCTGCCCTTGGTGACGGGCAGGAGCAGCAGGACGAGCCCGGCGGACAGCCCGACGGCCCCCGGCAGGTCGAAGGAGCCGGCGGCGCGTACCGGGGACTCGGGTACGACGAGCAGGGTGAGCGCGATGGCGAGGACGCCGAGGCCGGCGGCGCCGTAGAAGAGGGCGTGCCAGTCGGTGTGCTGGGCGACGAGCGCGGCGGCGGGCAGCGCGAGGCCGCCGCCGACGCCGATCGAGGAGCTCATCAGCGCCATCGCGGAGCCGAGCCGTTCACGCGGCAGCATGTCGCGCATCAGGCCGATGCCGAGCGGGATGGCGCCCATGGCGAAGCCCTGGAGGGTACGGCCCGCGATCATCGGGAGCAGGGTGCTGGTGAGCGCGCTGATCAGCGCGCCGACGACCATCACCGCGAGGCTGGTGACCAGCATGCGGCGCTTGCCGTACAGATCGCCGAGCCGGCCCATGATGGGCGTCGCCACGGCTCCGGAGAGCAGCGTGGAGGTCAGTACCCAGGTCGCGTTGCCGGCGTCGGTGTCCAGCAGTTGCGGCAGGTCCTTGATCACAGGGACGAGCAGGGTCTGCATCACCGCGACAACGATGCCCGCGAAGGCGAGGACGGGGACGACGGCCCCGCCGGCGCTCCGGGCGGGCTGGTCGGTCGGCGTGAGCGTCATGGAGAAGGGCCTCCAGGGCAGAGGAGAGGGCGAGCCGGGCGGGATGTGTGCAGGAGGAACCCCGTGCGCCTGGGCAACTATTCCGATCCTTCGGGCAACTAATGAATTCTTGACCCGCTCATGGTGATCTGATCTTCCATCAGGCAATACGACTGCGTCGGGCCGTTCCTCGAAACTTTCGCATACCTGAGGGGCTGATGTGATGGCCGACGACTCTCAAGTTTCGCTTGTGCGCACCCTGTTGACGCGTCCTCAGTGTGCCCATACGGTCTGCGAAGCCAATCGGAAACCCCCACGAAACTTTCGGGAGCATCATGCGCACAAGCACGTCCTCCCGTGCCCGAAGGGCACTGGTCCTGGGTCTCGCGGGCCTGCTCGCCGCGGCCGGCGTCACCGTCGCGTCCGGAACCGCCGAGGCGGCGAGCACCCTGGGAGCCGCGGCAGCCGAGAAGGGCCGCTACTTCGGCACCGCCGTCGCGGCCAACCACCTGGGCGAGGCGCAGTACGTCTCGACGCTCAACGCCGAGTTCAACTCGGTGACGCCGGAGAACGAGATGAAATGGGACGCCGTGGAACCCAGCCGCGGCTCGTTCAGCTTCGGCAACGCCGACCGGATCGTCAGCCACGCCCAGAGCCGGGGCATGCAGGTCCGCGGCCACACCCTGGTCTGGCACTCCCAGCTGCCGGGCTGGGTCGGCGGTCTCGGCGCCGCCGACCTCAGGACGGCGATGAACAACCACATCAACCAGGTCATGGGCCACTACAAGGGCAAGATCCACTCCTGGGACGTGGTGAACGAGGCGTTCCAGGACGGTAGCAGCGGCGCCCGCCGCAGCTCGCCCTTCCAGGACAAGCTCGGCAACGGCTTCATCGAGGAGGCGTTCCGCACCGCCCGCGCCGCCGACCCCGCCGCCAAGCTCTGCTACAACGACTACAACACCGACGGCGTCAACGCGAAGAGCAATGCCGTCTACAACATGGTCCGCGACTTCAAGGCGCGCGGCGTGCCCATCGACTGCGTGGGCTTCCAGTCCCACTTCAACAGCGCCTCCCCGGTCCCCTCCGACTACCAGGCCAACCTCCAGCGCTTCGCCGACCTCGGTGTCGACGTCCAGATCACCGAGCTGGACATCGAGGGCTCCGGCACCGCCCAGGCCAACAGCTACGGCAACGTCGTCAAGGCCTGTCTGGCCGTCAGCCGCTGTACCGGCATCACGGTCTGGGGCGTCACGGACAAGTACTCGTGGCGGGCCAGTGGCACCCCGCTGCTCTTCGACGGCAACTACAACAAGAAGCCCGCCTACACCGCCGTGCTCACCGCGCTGGGCGGCTCCTCCGGCGGCAACCCGGGCAACCCGGGCGGCGCGACCTGCACCGCGACGTACAGCAAGCAGGAGGAGTGGAGCGACCGCTTCAACGGCAAGGTGACCATCACCGCGGGCAGCGCGGCGATCACCGGCTGGACCACCACGGTCACCGTCACCTCGCCCCAGCGGATCTCAGCCACCTGGAACGGCTCACCCACCTGGGACGGCAGCGGAAACGTCATGACGATGCGGCCCAGCGGCAACGGCAGCCTCGCCGCCGGAGCCTCGACCAGCTTCGGCTTCACCGTCATGAAGAACGGCAACTCGGCCGCCCCGGTCATCGGCGGCTGCACGGCGTCCTGACCCCGGCAGGCGCTCCCCGCTCGGTCGTACGGCCCAACCGGGTCGTACGACCGAGTCGTCCTCGGACGAAATACCGATGCCCGAGGCCTCAGACGATTGAGACCATGGCACTCATGCTCGAAGCCGCTGACACCACCGTGAACCGCGCCTCCCGGCGCACCGCGCCCCCCACCTGGCTGGTGGTGGCGCTCGCCTGCGCCGGACAGTTCCTGGTCGTCCTCGACGTGTCCGTCGTCAACGTGGCGCTGCCGTCGATGCGTACCGACCTCGGGCTGAGCGGGCCCGGGCTGCAGTGGGTGGTGAACGCGTACGCCATCGCCTTCGCCGGGTTCATGCTGCTCGGCGGGCGGGCCGGTGACCTGTACGGCCGCAAGCGGATGTTCCTGGTCGGGCTCGCGCTGTTCACCCTGGCCTCGCTGGGCGGCGGGCTCGCGCAGGAGGGCTGGCAGCTGCTCGTCGCGCGGGCCGCGCAGGGACTCGGCGCGGCCGTCCTCGCCCCCTCCACGCTCACCATCCTCACCTCCGCCGTACCCGAGGGCGCCGCGCGGGCACGGGCCATCTCCACCTGGACGGCGGTCGGCGCGGGCGGCGGCGCCGCGGGCGGACTCGTCGGCGGCGCGCTGGTCGACGGGCTGTCCTGGCGCTGGGTGCTGCTCATCAACGTCCCGATCGGCGCCGTCGTCCTCGTGGCGGCCCTGCGCGGCCTCACCGAGAGCCGCGCCGGGGAGGGCCGCCGCCTCGACCTGCCGGGCGCGGTGCTGGTGACGGCCGGGCTGGGCACGCTCGCCTACGGCATCTCGCAGACCGAGGCGGACGGCTGGACGGCCGCGGCCACCCTGGTCCCGCTGGTCGCCGGACTGCTGCTCATCGGCCTGTTCCTGCTGGTGGAGGCGCGTACGGCGGCACCGCTGATGCCGCTGCGGCTGCTCCGGGCGCGGGCCGTGTCGTCGGCGAACGCGGCGATGTTCATCAACGGCTCCGCGATGTTCTCCATGTGGTTCTTCATGACGCTGTACGCGCAGAACGTGCTCGGCTACAGCCCCCTGGAGGCCGGCTTCGCCCTCGTGCCCAGCTCGCTCGCGGTGGTCGTCGGCTCCAAGGTGGCCCCTCACTGGATGCGCCGCCTGGGCGCGCGCCCGGTCGCCGTGCTCGGCAGCCTCGTCGCCGCCACCGGCTTCGGCTGGCAGTCCACGATGAACGCCGACGAGGCGTACGTCACCGGGATCATGCTCCCCGGCATCCTGATGATGCTGGGCGCGGGCCTCGCCGCGACCCCGCTCGCCGCCCTCGCCACCTCCGGCGCGGACCCCGGCGACGCCGGACTCGTCTCCGGCATGGTCAACACCTCCCGCACGATGGGCGGATCCCTCGGACTCGCCGTGATGTCGACGATCGCGGCGGCCCGCACCGGCCACAGCACGGGCGCCGCGGAACTGACGGAGGGTTACGCGCTGGCCTTCCGGGTGTCGGCGGCGGTGCTGGTGGCGGGGGCCGTGGTGATGAGGGTGTGGCTGCCGGGGAAGGGTGCGGCGGCGGTCCGGCAACCGGGGTGACGCGGGAAAAGTTCTGACGGCGAGGCAACGGTTCGCGACCCCCATGGACTCCTTTGTATGTCTAGGAGGTGCCCATGGGGGATCGGAAGCAGGCCCGGGACGAGGAGTTCCAGGCCTTTGTCATCGGCCGCTGGCCGCGGCTGATGCGCACGGCATTTCTCCTCACGGGGGAACAGCACGCCGCGGAGGACCTGGTCCAGTCGACGCTCGAACAGGTCTATGTGGCCTGGCGCAAGGTCGGCTCGGCCGACGACCCGGAGGCGTACGTACGGCGCGTGATGATCAACGCCCACGCGCGCAAACACCGCAGACGCCTACGGGAGTTCCTGGCATCGAAGGACGACTCGGGCCTCGCGCACGAGCAGCCCGACACCGGTGACCGCATCTCCCAGGCGGACGACCGCAACGCACTGCTGAAGGCGCTCGCCCAACTGCCCGCCCGGCAGCGGGAGGCCGTGGTGCTGCGGTACTGGGAGGACCTCACCGAGACCCAGGCGGCGGAGGCGATGGGCTGTTCGGTGGGCGCGGTCAAGAGCAACGCGGCCAAGGGGATCGCGAAACTCCGCGCCATACCGGGGCTGGCCGAGACGGTGACGAACGGAGGGCGGAAGTGATGGGCGCGAACCAGGGGAGCAACCACGAGATGTCGCACACGGACATCGCCTTCCTGCTGGCCGAGGCCGCGGACGAGGTAGAGGTCGGCATAGCCCCCTACGAGTCGGTGATGCGGGGCGGGCGCCGCCGCAAGGCCCGCCGCTGGGCGGTGGCGGCGACCGCGGCGCTGGTGATCAGCGGCTCCTCCGCGGCGCTGGCGGTCGCCGGGCTGCCGGGCGGTGGCGGCGACCGGGTGGCACCGCCGGCCGGCCAGTCGCGGTCCGCGGCCCCGAGCGCGCTCACCCCGTACCGGACCACGCTCGCCACCGGCAGCGACGGGCCCACCGAGTGGCGGGTCGTCCTCGATGTGTGGCCGGCCGCGCGCGACGAGGTGGAGGCGCAGGCGCAGCTGGACGTGATGGCCGAGTACGGGGACCTGCCGGAGGAGGTCCGGCACGCCTACCAGATGGTCGGCAGCAGCTACTACTTCGTGCACAAGGTCGTCGGCGAGGAGGAGTCGCTGGCCCTGTGGTCGGCCTTCTCCGAGGGCGGCGGCACCCCGCAGAACCTCACGACGGCCGCGCTTCCCCTGGAGTCCGGGACCGACGGCCCGCAGCGGCTGGTCGTCGGCCAGGTCACCCGGGCCGCCGGCCAGGTCACCTGCACCTGGAAGGACGGCACCAGCACCGTGATCGACCGGGCCCCGGAGAACGCGGAAGCGCCCACCCGCCAGACCTTCATCCGCCCCGCCGAGAACTCTCCGGTCGACTGGTTCGTCTGCCTGGCACCGAAGGGCACGGAGTACGCGTCGGCGGAGGTGACGAAGCTGGCGGACTAGGCCCTGTCGTCCGCGTCACGCCCCGGCCGGGCGGTGCGGCTCCCGTCGCATCGCCCAGAGCGCGGGCCCGCCGCCGGGCAGCTGCAGTTCGGCGCGGACGGCGAAGCCGAAGTGCTCGTACAGCGGGACGTTGGACGGCTTGGAGGACTCCAGGTAGACGGGCAGACCCGCGGCGTCGGCCCGGGCCAGGCCCGCGCGCAGCAGGGCGGCCCCGTGCCCCTGACCCCGGGCGGCGGGGTCGGCGCCGATCACCGCCAGGTACCAGTGCGGCTCCTGCGGGGTGTGCCCGGCCGCGGCCTCGACGGCGTCCCGGAACAGCGGGGCCCGGTCGCCGAGGATCTCCTGGAGCTGCTGGATCGTCACCGCGTCGGGGACGGCCTTCTCCTGCCCCTCCGGCGGGACCCAGAAGGCGGCCGCCGCGCCGGTGTGCTCACAGAGGCCGTGCTGTGCGTACTGCCGGGTGAGGAGCGTGGTGAAGTACCGGGTCAGGCCTGCCTCGCGGGTGCCGGAGTCGGGGAAGAACCAGCGCATCATCGGGTCGTCGTCGAAGGCGCGGGCGAGGGTGCGGCTGATGAACGGGGCGTCGTCGACGGTGGTCGGCTGCGGTTTGTTCATTATCGGCATACGGGTCATTCTGCGCTTGATGATCCCGGGTGGGTGAGGCGGCCCCCGGAAGGGTGGATTCCAGGATGACAAGAAGGGATCGCCGCCTATCTGACGTACCGTCAGTCAGGCGTTGCCGGACGTATTCACAACTGTCGGGAGGTGGGCTATACAGGGGGTCGCCGTACTGGAACGCGTTCTAGAAGAGCGGATTCCGCGGCTCGGGACGACCTCGGTGCGGTCGACGGTGCGGACGGTCGCACCGGGGTTTCAATCCGTGTCAGCCTCTCCGCCACGTCATCGTCCTCGCGCCCGCCGTGATCAGGAGCCCCATGCCCATCGACGCAGCCAAGGCCCTCGCCGCCGAACCCCGGACCGGTGAGATCTCCTGGACCCCCAAGGACGTCCTGCTCTACCACCTCGGCATCGGCGCCGGCATCCCCGCCACCGACCCGGACGAGCTGCGCTACACCCTGGAGTCCCGGCTGCACGTGCTGCCGAGTTTCGCCACCGTCGCCGGCGCGGGCAGCCCCGGAGTGATCAGCGGCCTGTCCATGCCCGGCGTCGAGGTCGACCTCGCCCGGGTGCTGCACGGCGGCCAGTCCCTCACCGTCCACCGCGCGATCCCCCCGGAGGGCAAGGCGACGGCCACCTCCCGGATCGCCGCGGTCCACGACAAGGGCAACGCGGCCGTCCTGGTCCTGCGCACCGACGTCGGCGACCCCGAGGGCCCGCTGTGGACCAACGACGCGCGGATCTTCGTACGGGGCGAAGGCGGGTGGGGCGGTGAGCGGGGGCCGTCCGCCCGGCTCGACCCCCCGGCAGGGGAGCCGGACCTGACGGTCGAGCGGCCCGTGCGCGAGGACCAGGCGCTGCTCTACCGCCTCTCCGGCGACTGGAACCCGCTGCACGCCGACCCCGAGTTCGCCAAGGTCGCCGGGTTCGACCGGCCCATCCTTCACGGGCTGTGCACCTACGGCATCACGCTGAAGGCCGTCGTCGACACCCTGCTCGACGGGGAGGTGGGCCGGGTGCGGTCCTACGACACCCGGTTCGCCGGGGTCGTCCACCCGGGCGAGACCCTGCGCATCCGGATGTGGCGGCAGGAGGGTGCCGTCCGGGTGGCCGTGAGCGCCGTCGACAGGGGCGACGCGCCGGTCCTCGCCGACACGATCGTCCAGCACGCGTGAGCCATCGAGCCTTCCGAGGGGAGAGCCGCACCATGCGCGCAGCCGTACTGCACGAGATCGGCCAGGAGAAGCTGGAAGTCGTCGACGACGCCGAGGCGACGGGGTTCGGGCCAGGCAGGGTGCGGATCCGGGTACGGGCCATGGGGCTGTGCCACTCCGACCTGTCGGCGATGAGCGGTGTACTGCCGCAGCCGGTGCCGTTCGTGCCCGGGCACGAGGGCGCGGGGGAGATCGTCGAAGTGGGGGGAGGGTGTCGTCGGGCTCGCGCCCGGTGACCGGGTCGTCGTCCGCTGGCTGCCCGCCTGCGGCGCCTGCCCCGCCTGCAGACGCGGGCAGACCGAACTGTGCCTGGCCGGGTTCATGAACGCGGGCACCCCCAACTTCCGGCGCCCCGGCGGCGCCGTCTTCGGCTTCGCCGGCACCGGCACCTTCGCCGAGGAGGTCGTCGTGGACGCCGGCTGCGCGGTGCCGATCCCCGACGATGTGCCCTACGACATCGCCGCCCTCATCGGCTGCGGTGTCACCACCGGCCTCGGCGCCGCCCTCAACACCGCCGACCTGGAGGCCGGTTCGTCGGTCGCCGTCATCGGCTGCGGAGGCGTCGGCATCTCCGCGATCCAGGGCGCGCGGCTGCGGGGCGCCGCGGAGATAGTCGCCGTCGACCCGGTCGCCGGGCGGCGCGAGGCCGCGCTGCGGTTCGGCGCCACCCGCGCGGTGCCGCCGGAGGAACTGGCCGACGCCAAGCAGTCCGTGACCGGCGGGGAGGGCTTCGACTACGTCTTCGAGACGACGCGTTCGGCGAGCTGGACATCCTCGTCAACAACGCCGGCATCCTGCGCGACCGCCTGGTCTTCCCCATGGCGGAGGACGAGTGGGACTCGCTGATCCGCGTCCATCTCCAGGGCCACTTCAACACCACCCGGTTCGCCGCCGCGCACTGGCGGGAGCGGGCGAAGGCGCGGGGCGGGCCGGTGTTCGGCAGGATCGTGAACACCTCCTCGGAGGCGTTCCTGGCGGGTTCCGCCGGGCAGCCCAACTACGCCGCCGCCAAGGGCGGCATCGTCGGGCTGACCACCTCCACGGCCCTCGCCCTCGCCAGGTACGGAGTGACCGCCAACGCCATCTGCCCGCGCGCCCGCACCCGGATGACGGAGGACGTGTTCGCGGGGCTCCCCCGCCCGAGGGCGGCCTCGACCCGCTGGCCCCCGAGCATGTCGCCCCGCTCGTGGGCTACCTCGCGTCCCCGGCCGCCGCCCGCATCAACGGCCAGGTGCTCGTCGTGCACGGCGGGATGGTGGCGGTCGTCGAACGGCCCCGGGTGCGGGAGAAGTTCGACAGCGAGCAGGACAGCTTCACCCACGAGGAGCTGGACGCGCTGCTGACCCCGCACTTCGCGGCGCGGCCGACGGGGGAGACGTTCGCGGCGGCGGAGGTGCTGGGGCTGAGGAGGGGTAGCAGGCGCCCGCCCGGACGGGCCTCGCGCAGAACACGACAAGGCCCCGCCCACCGCGAGGTGGACGGGGCCAGGTGCCGTGCCGAATGACGTACCGTCAGGCCGCCGTCTCGGTCTGCTGCTCCACCGGCTTGCGGTGCCGGCCGCGGGGGGCCGTCTCGGTTTCCTGCGCCGAGACCTGGCCGCGGTGCTTGCCGTGGCCGGGCTCCGTGGTGCCGTCGGGCAGCGGCTGGGACGTGCTGGCGTCGCTCATCGGAAGAATTCACCCCGTCAACATGATCTTTTACAGCCGGGGGAGTCTAACCGGCACACCTCGGGCCGAATCCAGGCGGCCACGCCGACCGCCGCTACTTCGTTACAAGACGCCCCAACGGCGCCTGCTGCAACGGCACCGGCCGCAGCGGGACCGGTTCCGAAGGCTCCGGTTCCGAGGGGCGCGGATCAGAGGAGTCCGGTTGTGATGGGTCCGGTTGCGACGGATCCGGTTGCCAAGGGCCCGGTTCCGGCGGCTTCCCGAGGACGAAAGCCGCACCGTCCCGCCCCGGACCCTCGGGGCCGCCCGTGTCCACCGCGCCGCCCGCGTCCACCGCGCTGTCGGCGTCCCCGACCCGTGCGATGCCCGCCGTCCCCGCGTCCCCCGTCTGGCCGACGCCTCTTGCGGCCGCGGTTGCCCCTGGGTGCCATACCGCGCCCGAGACCCCCCGCACGCCCTCAGTCTCCGCCACACGTTCGTCCCTCGCCGGTTCGTCCCTCGCCGGCACCGCCAGCTCCGCCACCCCGCACGGCGTCGCGGGCGTCGTGTACGGCAGGCGCAGGACGCCCTCCCGTGTCCACAGCCCGGCCCCGGCGAGCCAGCCCTCCGGCGCCGGGAGATGCCTGATGCATCGTTCCGCCGGACGCCAGATGCCGATCCAGGTGCCTCCCGGGCCGTCGACCCGCAGCGCCACCCCGCAGCTCTCCGGTGTCAGGACCAGCCCCGGCTGGATCGCGAACGGCGTCACCGCGCAGTCCGCCGACACCCGCAGGCACTCCGGGAACCGCACCGGCAGCGTGCTGCCCAGCACGCCCCAGCCCAGCCGCGCGTGACCGGGCGACGGGGCGTCGGACCGGATCAGCAGCAGTCCGCTGTCCGGGTCGGCGAGCAGCAGCCGGTCGTCGCTGTCGGCGGCGATCTGCAGCAGCGGGGACACCTCCCCGCCCCGTTCCAGGTCGACGACGACGGTCTTGGTGCGGCCGTCCAGCTCCCGGTCCAGCGCCAGCATCCGCCCTTCCCGGTCCAGCCACCCCCCGCCCGAGCAGCGCCCCGGGATCACGGCCACGTGCTCCGGCCCGAACGCGCCCCCGGCCACCAGCCACACCGCGCTGGAGCGCGGGCCGACGACGAGGGCGTACGCGCGGTCGCCGCCCGGCGCGGGCGCCAGCAGCCGTACCTCGGCGTCCCCGCACTCGACCGCGCCCAGCGGCAGCTCGCCGGTACCCGGACCGGTCGGGTAGAGCAGCGCGAAGAGCTGCCGCCCGTCGACGTGGCGGCGGATGAGGACCCGCCCGTCGCCCATGGGCTGCACCTCGGTGCCGGGCTCCTCCGGCTGGTTGCCGGGCAGCGGCACCGCGTAGGGCTCGGGGCCGTCCAGGGTCCAGCGCTCCGGGAACCAGGAGTCGCCGCTGCGGGCGAGACGTGCGGCGTAGCCGCCGTCCACCGTGATCACGCAGCCCGGCCGCGGGGAGAAGCCGTCCTGGTCTCCCGCCGCGGGCTCGATCGCACAGGCCGTCATCGTTCGGTCACCTCCAGTGAGGAAGCTAGTTTTCGTACGCACAGACGGGGGAGCGGCCGCAGGCCGCTTCACACATACGGGTGGCCGCGCGGCGATTCGCCTGAGGGAACGGGGACGCGTGTGCTCCAGGGGGTGATGCGCGGATGCGGTGGCCGCGCCGGTTCAGGCCCGCGGACCAGGCAGGTAGCCTGTGTTCCGTGCCCCGTCTGTCAGAAGTCATCGCCGCGCTGGAGAATCTGTGGCCCGCCGAGCGGGCCGAGTCCTGGGACGCGGTCGGTACGGTCGTGGGCGACCCCGGCCAGGAGGTCACCCGGGTCCTGTTCGCCGTCGACCCCGTCCAGGAGATCGTCGACGAGGCGGTGAAGCTCGGCGCCGACCTGCTGGTCACCCACCACCCGCTCTACCTGCGCGGGACGACGACGGTCGCGGCGTCCACCTTCAAGGGCCGTGTCGTGCACACCCTGATCAAGAACGACATCGCGCTGCACGTCGCCCACACCAACGCCGATACCGCCGACCCCGGAGTCTCCGACGCCCTCGCGGGCGCGCTGGACCTGCGTGTCGTACGGCCCCTGGTGCCGGACGCCACCGACCCCGAGGGCCGCCGCGGCCTCGGCCGGGTCTGCGAACTCGACCACCCGCTGACGGTCCGCGAGCTCGCCGCCCGCGCCGCCGCCCGGCTGCCCGCCACCGCGCAGGGCATCCGCGTGGCCGGCGACCCCGAGGCGACGGTCCGTACGGTCGCCGTCAGCGGCGGCTCCGGCGACAGCCTGTTCGACCACGTCCGGGCGGCGGGCGTGGACGCCTTCCTCACCGCGGACCTGCGCCACCACCCCGCCTCCGAGGCGGTGGCCCAAAGCCCCCTCGCGCTGCTCGACGCGGCGCACTGGGCCACCGAGTGGCCCTGGTGCGAGCTGGCGGCCAGCCAGCTCGACGAGATCTCCGACCGCCACGGATGGGGCCTTCGGGTCCATGTCTCCAAGACGGTCACCGACCCCTGGACCGCCCACGAGGCGTCCACCGAATCATCTGCAGGAGCCCCCAACTGAACGCCGAGCCCGCCGACCAGATCCGACTCCTCGACGTCCAGGCCCTCGACGTCCGTCTCCAGCAGCTCGCGCACAAGCGGAAGTCGCTGCCCGAGCACGCCGAGATCGAGTCGCTGACCAAGGACCTCACGCAGCTGCGCGACCTGCTGGTGGCCGCGCAGACCGAGGAGAGCGACTGCGCCCGCGAGCAGACCAAGGCCGAGCAGGACGTCGACCAGGTGCGCCAGCGTGCCGCCCGGGACCAGCAGCGGCTGGACTCCGGCGCGATCACCTCGCCGAAGGACCTGGAGAACCTCCAGCGCGAGATCGCCTCGCTCGCCAAGCGGCAGGGCGACCTGGAGGACGTCGTCCTGGAGGTCATGGAGCGCCGGGAGTCCGCGCAGACGCGGGTCGCCGAGCTGACCGAGCGGGTCGGCTCCGTGCAGGGGAAGATCGACGACGCCACCGGGCGCCGTGACGCCGCGTTCGAGGAGATCGACGGCGAGGCGGCCTCGGTCACCAAGGAGCGCGAGGTCGTCGCCGGGTCCGTGCCCGCCGACCTGATGAAGCTCTACGACAAGCTGCGCGAGCAGCAGGGCGGTATCGGCGCGGCCAAGCTGTACGCGCGTACCTGCCAGGGCTGCCGCCAGGAGCTGGCCATCACCGAGCTGAACGAGATCCGCAAGGCCGCGCCGAACACCGTGGTGCGCTGTGAGAACTGCCGCCGCATCCTGGTGCGTACGGCCGAGTCGGGTCTCTAGGGGGCCGCGGGTGCGGGAGTTCATCGTCGAGGCCGACGGCGGGTCGCGGGGCAACCCGGGGCCCGCGGGCTACGGCGCCGTGGTGATCGACGCGGCGACGGGGGAGACGCTGGCGGAGGCCGCGGAGTTCCTGGGCGTGGTGACGAACAACGTCGCCGAGTACCGGGGACTCCTGGCCGGTCTGCGCGCCGCCCACCGGCTCGACCCGGCGGCCCGCGTGCACGTGCGGATGGACTCCAAGCTGGTCGTCGAGCAGATGTCCGGCCGCTGGAAGATCAAGCACCCCGACATGAAGCCGCTGGCCATGGAGGCGTCCCGGGTCTTCCCGCCCGACCAGGTGACGTACGAGTGGATCCCGCGCGAGCAGAACAAGCACGCCGACCGCCTGGCGAACGAGGCGATGGACGCGGGGGCCGCTCCCGCCGGCACGGGCACCCCGAGTGCTTCCGCCAAGACCGACGCCGATCTGCGCGCCGCCCGTACCGTCGCCACCCCCTCCGTCGGCTGGGGCTCCGCGCCCGACCTCGGCGCGCCGGCCACCTTCGTGCTGCTGCGGCACGGCGAGACGCCGCTGACCCCGCAGAAGCGCTTCTCCGGCAGCGGCGGCAGCGACCCGTCCCTGTCCGACGTCGGCCGGGACCAGGCCGAGCGGGTCGCGGCGGCGCTGGCCCGGCGGGGCACGATCCAGGCGATCGTGTCGTCACCGCTGGCCCGCACCCGTGAGACCGCCGGGATCGTCGCCGCCCGCCTCGGCCTGGAGGTCGGCGTCGACGACGGGCTGCGCGAGACGGACTTCGGCGCGTGGGAGGGCCTGACCTTCGCCGAGGTGCACGAGCGCCACCCGGACGACCTGGCCGCCTGGCTGGCCTCCCCGGACGCCGAGCCGACCGGCGGCGGCGAGAGCTTCGCGGCGACCGCCACCCGGATCGCCGCCACCCGCGACAAGCTGGTCGCGGCGTACGCGGGCCGCACGGTCCTGCTGGTCAGCCATGTCACGCCGATCAAGACGCTGATCCGGCTGGCCCTGAACGCCCCGGCGGAATCCATGTTCCGGATGGAGCTGTCGGCGGCCTCCCTGTCGGTCGTGGCCTACTACGCCGACGGCAACCCCAGCGTCCGCCTCTTCAACGACACGTCGCACCTGCGCTGAGTCCGGCGGCCTCACGGGCCAGCCGTTCGATCCGCGCCCAGTCGCGGGCCGCCACCGCGTCCGCGGGCAACATCCAGCTGCCGCCGACACAGCCGACGTTGGGCAGCGCGAGGTAGTCGGGCGCGCAGGCCGGGCCGATCCCGCCGGTCGGGCAGAACCGCGCCTGCGGCAGCGGCCCGGACAGCGACCGCAGAAAGGCCGTACCGCCCGCGGCCTCGGCCGGGAAGAACTTCATCTCCCGCACCCCGCGCTCCAGCAGTGCCACGACCTCCGAGGTGGTGGACACCCCCGGCAGGAACGGCACCCCGGACCCGCGCATAGCCGCCAGCAGCACGTCCGTCCAGCCCGGGCTCACCAGGAAGCGGGCCCCCGCCGCGACGGCCTCGTCCACCTGCCCCGGCGTGATCACGGTGCCCGCCCCCACCACGGCCTCCGGCACCTCGTCCGCGATCGCCCGGATCGCGGGGAGCGCGCCCGGCGTCCGCAGCGTCACCTCGATGGCGGGCAGCCCGCCGGCGACCAGGGCACGGGCGAGCGGCACCGCGTCGGCGGCGTCGGAGACGACCACGACGGGCACGACGGGCGCGAGATCCAGGACGGAGGGCACAGGGGACGGCGAGGGCAGGGTCATGGCCCTCATCCTGCCCCCGTCGAAGCGTTCTGCGCAATGAGCGTTGCATATGCTGCAACGCGCGCTGTGATGCGACGCCGACCTCCCCCGGCTAGTGGATCTCCTCCACCAGCACATCCAGCGCCCACGCCTGCCCCGCCTTCGCCGGAGGCTGCGCCTCCACCTCGTACCCGAGGTCCCGCAGCGCCTCCACCAGCTCCGCCGGACCGGCCGGCGCCACCCCGGCCGACAGCAGACTCCGTACGATCCGCCCCTTCGTCGCCTTGTTGAAGTGGCTGACGACCTTCCGGGTCGGCGCGTGCAGCACCCGCACCGTCGCCGTCCGCCCGGCCACCTCGCCCTTCGGCTTCCACGCCGCCGCGTACGCCGCCGACCGCAGATCCAGCACCAGCCCGTCCCCGGCCGCCTCGGGCATCGCCGCGGCCATCGGCGCGCGCCAGTACGCGCCCAGCGCCCCCAGCCCCGGCAGCTTGACGCCCATGGAGCAGCGGTACGACGGGATCCGGTCCGTCACCCGCACCGCGCCCCACAGCCCCGAGAACACCAGCAGCGAACGCGCCGCGCGCCGCTTCACGGCCGGCTCCAGCGAGGCCAGGTCCAGGGCGTCGTACAGCACACCCGTGTAGATCTCCCCGGCGGGCCGCGCCCCGGCCGTGCGCAGCTCCGCGTTCTTCGCGACCTCGCCGCGCAGGCCCTCGCTCAGCCCCAGTACCTCACGCGCCTTCTCCTCGTCGGCCGCGCACAGCTCGACCAGCTCGTCGAGGACGGCCTCCCGGGCGTCCGTCAGCGCGGGCAGCGACAGCGACTCCGGCTTCAGCGGGGCGCCCCGGCCGGAGGAGGCCTTTCCCTCCGAGGGCGGCAGCAGGACCAGCACACGTACTCCTTCTGGTAGAGCTCCCGGCCAGCGTACGGCGTGCCGCCCGGCACCCTGCGACCTACGCTCGCTGTATGCCCCGCCGCCCCCTCCGCGTGACCGGCGCCCCGGAAACACCGCTGCGGGCCGCCCTCGCCGCGCTGCGCACCGAACTCGGCATCCCCGAAGGCTTCCCGCCCGAGGTACTGGCCGAAGCCGAACGAGCGGCCACGGCACCCGCCCTCCCGTCGTACGACGCGACCGCCATCCCCTTCTTCACCATCGACCCTCCCGCCTCCACCGACCTGGACCAGGCGATGCACCTGGCCCGGCAGGGCACCGGCTACCGGGTGCGGTACGCCATCGCCGACGTCGCCGCCTTCGTCGCCCCCGGCGGAGCGCTCGACGCCGAGGCCCACCGGCGGGTGATGACGCTCTACTTCCCGGACGGACGCGTCCCCCTGCACCCGGCGGCCCTCGGCGAGGCCGCCGCCAGCCTGCTCCCCGACGGGCCCCGCCCCGCCGCCCTGTGGACCATCGACCTCGACGCGGACGGCCGCACCCTCGCCGTCGACCTCCGCCGCGCCCTGGTCCGCAGCCGGGCCCGGCTCGACTACGCGTGGGTGCAGCGGCAGATCGACGACGGGCGGGCGGAGGAACCGGTCGCCCTGCTCAAGACGGTCGGGCTGCTCCGCGAACGCCTGGAGGCCGAACGCGGCGGGATCTCCCTCAGCGTGCCCGAGCAGGAGATCGTCGAGCGGGACGGCACCTACGAACCGGTCTACCGCGCCCCGCTCCCCGCCGACGGCTGGAACGCCCAGATCTCCCTGCTCACCGGCATGGCCGCGGCCGACCTGATGCTCGCGTACGGCACCGGCGTCCTGCGCACCCTGCCCGCCGCCCCCGACGGCGCCGTCGGCCGGCTGCGCCGCACCGCGCACGCCCTGCACATCGACTGGCCGCACCACGTCTCCTACGCCGACCTGGTCCGCTCCCTCGACCCGCGCCGGCCGCGGCACGCCGCCTTCCTCCAGGAATGCACCACGCTGCTGCGCGGCGCGGGCTACACGGTCTTCCGCGACGGCGTCCTCCCGCCCATCACCACCCACTCCGCCGTCGCCGCCCCGTACACCCACTGCACGGCCCCCCTGCGCCGCCTCGCCGACCGCTACACCACGGAACTCTGCCTGGCCGCGGCCTCCGGCGACGACCCGCCCGACTGGGTCCTCGCCGCCCTCGACACCCTGCCCGCCGAGATGACCGCGGGCGCCCGCCGGGCGGGCACGGTGGAACGCGAGTGCGTGAACGTCGTCGAGGCGGCGGTGCTGTCCGGCCGGGTCGGCGAGACCTTCGACGCCTGCGTCGTCGACATCGACGACGACCGCCCCACCGTCGGCACGGTCCAGCTCACCGAACCCGCCGTCATCGGCCGCGTCGACGGCGCACGGCTCCCGCTGGGCGAACGGGTCCGGGTGCGGCTGACGGAGGCGGACCCGGCGAGGGCGACCGTACGGTTCGTGCCCGCGTAGCGGCGCGGGCTGTGCCACGATCGAGGGAACGGTTCCCGATCTCAGGCACAGGTGGTCAGCCGATGTCCCAGTCTGGCGAGCGACCGAAGGAGGGGCGTGACATGACTGCCATGGCACAAGAGCCGATCACGCAGGAACTCCTGCTGGAGTGGTTTCTCGCCTTGGAGACCCCGGAGGGGTTCCAGGCTGAGCTGATCGAGGGGGAGATCGTTGTGACGCCGCCGCCGGACGGGGACCATGAGCACTACATCAGCAGGATCCTGACGCAAGTGATCAGGCGATCCCGTACGGACATGGACTTCTCTGGAAACAAGGGCCTGAAGCTTGAGAATGCCGACGGTTGCGCGAAGGACCACGTGATCCCGGACGGTACGTTCGCCCCGGTGGAACTCGCGCTTTACCAGGGCGCCGACCCCTGGATGCCCTGCCGGGGGGTGGCCATGGTGCTGGAAGTGACGTCCTCGAAGCCGCAGACCGACCGAGACACCAAGCGCCGCTGCTATGCCCGCGGAGGCATCCCCCTCTACCTGCTCGTCGACCGCAGTGCCTCCTCGGTGACGCTGTTCAGCGACCCGGAGGCGGGCGATTACCGGGAGCTCTGCACTCTCGCGTTCGGCAAACCCCTCCCCCTCCCCGCCCCCTTCGGATTCGACCTGGACACCGGCGACTTCCTCTGATCCCCTGTCACCGGGGGTGCGAGGTGAGCGTACGGACACGGGAGGACGCCCGGTGGGCGCGGGCGCGGCTCGGGCGGTGCGGGCCGGTGCTGGATCTGCTGACCGCCTGCTTCGACCGGCACGTGTACGCGCCGCACGCGCATGAGGAGTACACCGTCGGGGTGACCGTCGGCGGGCTGGAGTTCATCGACTACCGGGGCGGACGCGTCCACTCCGGGCCCGGCTCGATCGTCATCCTGGAGCCGGGGGAGATGCACACCGGCGGCCCCGCCACGCCGGACGGCGGCTACTCCTACCGCGCGCTCTACGCCGCCCCCGACCTGCTCGCCGACGGCACCCACGGCACCGGCGTGCGGCACTTCCGGGAGGCCGTGCTCGACGATCCCGAGCTGGCCGGCGCGCTGCTGCGGACGCACACCGCGCTGAGTGCCTGCCCGGACCCGCTGGAGGCCGAGTCACGGCTGCCGTGGCTGCTCACGGCACTCGCCCGCCGGCACTCCACGGCCCGTGCGGTGAGCGACACCGTGCCCGGCGCCGGGCACGTCGCGCACGCCGTACGCGACCGTCTCGCCGACGAGCTGACCGACCCGCCGTCCCTCGCCGCTCTCGCCGCCGACCTGGGCCTGTCCCGGTACCAGCTGCTGCGCGCCTTCCGCACGGAGATGGGCGTGCCGCCGTACGCCTGGCTCGCCCAGTACCGGGTGCACCGGGCGCGCGGCCTGCTGGAGTGCGGGCTGCGGCCCGCGGAGGTGGCCGCGCTGGTCGGGTTCGCGGACCAGGCGCATCTGACGCGCTGGTTCCGGCGGGTGCTGGGGGTGACCCCGGCGGCGTACCGCAACAGCGTTCAAGACCGGGGATGAGGGTGACCCCGAGACTGTCTCCATGACTGCACGCGGCTGGGCCCTGTTCTCCCTGATGGGAGTCGTCTGGGGCGTCCCCTATCTGATGATCAAGGTGGCGGTGGACGAGCTGTCCCCGTCCGTCGTGGTGTTCGCGCGGTGCGCGCTCGGCGCCGCCCTCCTGCTGCCCTTCGCCCTGCGCCAGGGCGGCCTCGCCCGTACCGTGCGGGCGCACTGGAAGCCGATGCTGGCCTTCGCGGTCATCGAGATCGTCGGCCCGTGGTGGACCCTCACCGACGCCGAACGCCGCCTGTCCAGCTCGACCGCCGGACTGCTCATCGCGGGCGTGCCCATCGTCGCCCTCCTCCTGGCCCGCTTCTTCGGCGCCGAGGAACGCGTGGGCGCCCGCCGCATCACGGGTCTCGCCCTCGGTCTCGCGGGCGTCACGGTCCTCACCCTGCCGCACCTCACCGGCGGCGACGCCCGCTCCCTGGCCGAGGTGCTGGTCACGGTCGTCGGCTACGCCGCCGCCCCGCTGATAGCCGCCCGGCACCTCAAGGACGTCCCGACCCTCCAGCTCATCACCCCCTGCCTCACGCTGGCCGCCGTCGTCTACGCCCCCGCCGCCTTCCTGACGCGGCCGGCCGCCATGCCCTCGGGCGAGGTCCTGGCCGCCCTCGCCGGCCTCGGCGTCGTCTGCACCGCGATCGCGTTCGTGGCCTTCCTGGAGCTGATCAAGGAGATCGGACCGACCCGGGCCGGTGTCATCACCTACGTCAACCCGGCGGTCGCCGTCGCCGCGGGCGCCCTCTTCCTGGACGAGAAGCTGACCCTCGGCATCGGCGTCGCGTTCGCCCTGATCCTGGCGGGCTCGGTGCTGGCCACGGCCGCGGCGCCGAAGGGCGGCTTCCGCCGGGTAGCATGGTCGGCACGGCAGACGAGCCGGGCGGGCGGCCGCGTGGAGTCCCCCTAGGGGGCTTCCCGAGGAACGTCCGGGCTCCACAGGGCAGGGTGGTGGCTAACGGCCACCCGGGGTGACCCGCGGGACAGTGCCACAGAAAGCAGACCGCCGGGGATCTTCGTCCTCGGTAAGGGTGAAACGGTGGTGTAAGAGACCACCAGTGCCCAGGGTGACCTGGGCAGCTGGGTAAACCCCACCCGGAGCAAGGTCAAAAGGAGCGCCGTCAAAAGCGCTCTGCGCGGACGTTCGAGGGCTGCCCGCCCGAGTCCGCGGGTAGACCGCACGAGGCCGGCGGCAACGCCGGCCCTAGATGGATGGCCGTCGCCCCGGGCTCCGCGAGGAACCCGGGGAACAGAACCCGGCGTACAGCCCGGCTCGTCCTGTCGCACCCCTCCGGCCCAGGTCAGAGGGGGTGTCCACTCTGCCATTCGGCTCCGGGGTCGAATCGGGGTCGAATCGGGTGGGCAGACCGTTCCACGGGTCAACTCACCCTCGCGCCACGATGGTTCGCCTCGTTGCGTCGAAGAGTCTTGCACTTGCGGTGCGGTCGGTGTCAAGTCCCGCATCCACGTCATGCGGCCGCGCGGTCGACGCCGTCGGCCCGCTGCTGGGTGCCGAGCTGCGCTTGCGTGATGCCGGGGCCGCCGGCGCCGAAGAGACCGCTGAAGGTGTCCACCTTCACGCCCTGCACAGCCACGGGCGGGTGTGCGTAGGTGTCCCACGTCTCGGAGAACTCGGCGTGACGGGAGAGCGCCTGGACCGTCTTCGGGTCGTACTTGCCATCTGCCCCCAAGCGGCTCGTGTAGAAGTGCTTGAGGTCGTGGAACCGCGTGCCCTCGGGCAGCCCGGCCAGCTCGACGGCCGCCCGCCACTTGTCGTTGAAGTGGCTGCGCGACAGCGGCCGACCGGTCCGGGTCGTGACGATCAGCCCTTCGTCAGGCGGCGATACATAGCCGCGCTGTTTCCGCTTCTGCAGCGCCGCCTTGGAAACCGGAGCCGGACCTCTGAACTGAGACAAGTGCTCCGAAAGGCGCTCGATAAGGAAGTGATCGACGGGCAGCGTGGCGTAGCTCGCCTTGGTCTTCAGCTTCGCCTTCTTGCCCCGCTGCCGCTGCTCCTCGACATATAGCAGGTCATGCTCCCACACGACTGAGGTCTCCTTGAGGCCAAAAGCCTCGCCCTCGCGGAGTCCAGCGCAAGCTGCGATCCATACGAGGATTTCGTAACGGGGTTCGACCTGCCGCATGGCGAGAGCCAGTCCCGCGACCTGCTCAGGGGACAGCGCAACCTTTTCCCGCTCTTCGATCTCCGGAAGCTCGATACGGGAAACGATATTCGCCGGCAGGGGCACATCCTCATCGATCATGTAGTTCACGAGGATGCGCCACGTCTTATAAATCTGGTGGACGTAGTACGCGGACTCGATGCCGGGCTTGCCGATGAGGTGATCGACGAGCGCCATGGTGTCCCGGCGCTTCAGCGTCTTGGCGACGCGCGAGCCAAGGAATGGAACGATGTGGACCCGGAGATGAGTCTCGTAGGTCCCGGTCGTGTTCTCGTTCTTGTTCTTCTTTTTCTTGCGCTCGATGAACTGGTCTGCGAACGCTTTGACCTTCTGGCTGCCGATGTCCGGGTCCACCCACGTGCCGCCGCGGATGCTTACCCGCACCTCGTCCAGGTGGTCACGGGCTTCCTGCCACGTGTCGAACATGGGCCGTCGAGGCTTGCCGTTCGGGTCGGTGTAACGAGCCTGCCACTGCTGTCCCCGACCGTGGTCGGCCGATGGGTACAGTGGATTCTTCTTTGTGCCGCACTTGCACGGCTTGTCTCCTGGTTTCGGGTACTTCTTGTGCCATCGGTCGAATGGCGCGTCGGACTCGGCCATGTGCCCCTTCCGTGTGGTGAGTACAGCTTTCCTCGGCCCGCGGTCCTACAGTTCAGCCGGCTTCGAGGGGCGTGCAAGCTCTCCCCTCTTGATGCGCTCGAAAAGGTCGTTCACCTGTCTCTCGCTGTAGCGCACCCTGCTGCCATTCCTGTTTCCTCTCCGGTTGTCACCTGGTCCGGGTTGGTAATACGGGCCGAGAGGGTAGGCGCGCAGCAAACCCCGATTAGTCCACCTGCGCCGAGTTGAAGGTGAAATACCCAGGCGGTGTTCCACCTCGCGGGGCATCATATAGCGGTCAGCGAAAGCAGAAGAACCGGTTTCCAGCGCCTTTTCTTTTCTTTTCATCGAGGCACCGAAACCCGTATGTCGCGCCGAATCGGAGTCGAATATTCCGCATGCGCGTGCCCTGTCTCCAGCAAGGCCGAGCCTCCCCCAATGTGCGTGCAGCCGACCCGTGGATGACGGCGGGCGGAGCTTCGCGCGCGAGCGAAGAGCGCACCAGAGCCAGTCATCTACAGGTGTTTATGACTCGCCGCCAGATTAGCCCACGTATCCCCTGGATGGCAGCACGGCAAGGGTGTTATAGGCACATTTGAGATGTTCTGTCGTAAACAGTTGTTGCTAGAAGTTTCCGTAGGCTCGCCCTGCAGGGGGAACGTCAGCGGCCGCACGGAGACGCTCTGTGTGCCTCGCCGCTGGGTGCGCTCTGTTGCGGATCTCGGTGATGACCCGTTCGTCAGTCGGGGTTTCGGCAGTGGCTGCGCGGCAGGTCGTCGGTGCACAACGTGCGGTCAAGGCGCCGGAGCCGTAGACAGGACTTATGGTGCTCCGACCGCCGGTGGAACCGATGCTGGCGCAGGCTCGCGACCAGCTTCCCCCGCCCGGAGCGTTGCCTGGAGGGCTGATCTTCCAACCGAAACTGGACGGCTATCGTGCCCTCCTATTCACCCCGAACCCTCGACCGGGTCCAGTCCTGCTCCAGTCTCGTAGGGGCGCCCTGGTGCAGAGCCGGTTCCCCGACCTGGTCCTTGCCGCTGCGCGCCTCCCCGACGGCCTGGTTCTCGATGGGGAGCTTCTGGTGTGGGAGGGGGAACAGCTCTCATTTGAGGCATTGCAGCGCCGCGCGGCGTCCGGCGGACGGACGGCTGAGCGGTTGGCTGAGGTGTTGCCCGCCCACTTCGTCGCTTTCGACCTTCTTCAGGTCGAGGGACAAGAGCTGCTCCAGGAACCGTACGAACGTCGACGCGCGAAGTTGGAGGAGTTGTTCACCGAGCACGCGCTCGCGCCGCCTTGGACGCTGTGCCCTGAAACCGACGACGTCCGGGCTGCGCAGGACTGGCTGACCTCGTGGACGGAGGTTCCTGGCGTCGAAGGGCTGGTGATCCGCGGGCGGGAGCAGCGGTACATCCCGGGTGCCCGAGGCTGGTGTGTTAACTGCACCAATGCCTCTGTTAGACCTACACCGCGAGCTGATCGAAGGCTGGGCCGACGTGCCCCGCATCGGCTCAGTGATCGAGCTGGACACCATCCCCTGGTACGCCGTCGTCGGCCCTGACGAGACCGTCGTCGCCCCCGTCGTTCCGTACCTCCGCGGCCTGATCCTGGACGACAACCGTCCGCCGACTGCGAAGAGCTACGCCTACGACCTTCTCCGCTGGCACCGGCTGCTGTGGTTCCTGGACGTTTCGTGGGACCGGCGACCGAGGCGGACGCCTCCGCGCTGGTCGGATGGCTCCGCACCGCCCCGAACCCGCAGCGCCGCCGGAGCAACCCGGACGATATCGAAGTCGACCGCCCACCGCCGGTTCCTCATCTGGTCCAGAGCCGGCGTCTGGGGCCGGCTGCACGAGGCCGTGCTGCACCAACTTGACGACGCTTGCCTCATCGACGTCACCCGCGTAGTCCTCGACACCGCCCACGTCCGGGCTAAAAAGGGGGCGAACACACAGGTCCGAGCCCCGTGGACCGGGGCAGACCGGGTTCCAAGATGCACGTCCTGTCAGACGCGAACGGACTGCCCCTGGTCGTCGGCGTCTCCGCCGCGAACGTCCACGACAGCGAAGGGCCGCCTACGCGGGACTCGCCCCGGCCACCCGGAACTCGGGCTCCTCAATCCGCGGCGAGCAGTCCTCCAGGAGAGGAAACAAGCAGCTCAAACGAGCTTGTTGCATAGCAGGTCCCGGGACCGCAGCGCGCAGCACCGCCAGTGCAGAGATACCATCACATAAGGGGCTTATTTATCACACAATCCCGCAACTTGCGGATTCATCTCAGGTGGAACCGTCGTGCTCTTCAAGCATGCGGCCACCGACGGCGGGGTGACTGCGTGGGGACAACATGTGGCAGCCCGTCCCGCGAGCAGACCTCGAACTCATGGGCCTTGAGGAGAGGACAGTGGCGATTCAGTTGCACGGTCGGTGGAACCTGCAGATCATCGAGGCAGTCCACAGCTGGGAGAATCGGTTCCGGATTGCGAATGCGGGCCTCGGGTCGGGGACCTATCCGCCGATCGTCGGCTCGACGGTGGACGCTGAGGGCCCGTCATGGGCTTTGATTGGCGAGTATCGTGAATTTGATGGCCAGCTGTGGAAGCCCACCAAGATGATGATCGACCCAGGGCTGGACCGGGTGGACATCGAGGCGAACATTGGGTCAGAGGACCCGCTTCCCACTGAGGACTACCGGGACATCCGCTGGACCGGCCGCTATCTCGACGGCAGCCTCTTTGACATCCCGTACCGACCGTATGCCGTCCGTCGGCAAGACCTGTTCCTGATGCCCGACGGCATCTTCGAGACCGCCCTCGGCACGTACTATCTGGCGGTTCGGGTGATCAACCGCTGGGGACTGCCCTTCACGACCGACCACGTGCTCGACATCTCGCCTGCGTCGCGTGCCGACCTCGCGATGCGCGGCATCGTGGTGGACGACGCCTGGACGTACGCCGAACTCACCGCCTTGGGGCAGAGCATGCACGGCACGGGCGCTGTGCTCGGGCCGCTCGAACCAGGCGCCGCGCGCACCGTCTACTTCAAGGTTGACGTGACCGCCGCTGCGCCCCGCAAGCACGACATCGAATTCGTCTGCCTCAACATGGCCGGCATGGCCGATCCCGGACACCATGCCCGGCGCATCACCCGCCAGATTTTCGTTAGCCGCACCCGCGTTGACCTGGCGGCTGGGGCTATCGTCTCCAAGTTCGCCGAGGGCACTTTGCGCCTGCGACTGCGCGAAATTGCCATCGACCGCAAGACCGGGCGGCGCGGCCGCCGCCGCTGTCCCGCAGCGCCTGCGCGTGACCACCCCGACGGCCAGACCCTTGATGAGATCCGCGCGCTGCTCCAAAGCCTGCTCGACGGGCGCAAGGTCGACGCGTGCCAGCTCCAGCGGCTCATCGCGAAGGCCTGCGGCCCCGGCTCGGACCCTTGCAGCTGCCCCCATGGCCAGTGCCACGGCGGATCGGCCGATCCATGGAACCCCAGCGACGGCACCTACTGCTATGACCCATTCCTCGTCCTGCCGACCCGGTTCGAGTACACCATCACCCCTGCCGCGCCGTTCTCTGGCCAGCACGGCCCGATCCCGTTCGAGGACCCGTGGTGGAAGGTCGCCCTACTGATCATCGCGGCCGTCCTACTACTCGCCGGCGCGCTCTCGGAGGCCGCAGACCTCACCTACCACGACGAGGACCTCGTTATCGGCTCGCTCGGCCGAGTGCAGCGCGACGACGTCGACGCCGCCCTTTGCGTGCTCGACACCGATCGGGCGCTGGCCTTCCTCACGACCCTGGACGCCCAGTCGGGCGAGGACTTCCTCAGCGCGATCACCGCCCTCGACGGCAACATCACCTTGACGGGGCCGGTGATGAGCCGCGCCGAACTCGACGCCCTCATGCTGCTGCCGAAGAACGATCCCCTGCGCAAGGTCCACAAATCCGGGGCCCGCACCGGCCTGACTCACGCCATCATGACCGGATTCGCGCCGAGGGGGCACGATAAGGCCACCTGGAACATTGACCAGCTACTCCTCGAGAACGACCGCGCCTTTGGCGAGCCGGTATCACGCGAGGGCGACTCCGGCTCGGTGTGGGTACACAGCGCAACGCTGCGACCGGTCGCCCTCCACCACAGCGGCAACAGGGACGACGACAACGGCGGCTTTGCGTCCCTGCTCGAGGACGTACAGGCCCGTCTCGGCATCACGATCTGACCGCCCGGCCTGTTACCTCGATGGAAAGGGGTGCACCATGAACGCATCCGACAACGACCGGCTGGCGCGGATCAAAGCGACTGTGGAACGCCTACGTCGCGAGTATGCCGATGATCCCAACATCGTCACAGTCGGCTGGGGGCTGCCCAGACGAGGCGGTGACCTCACCGACGAACTGGCGGTCATCGTGCATGTGCGGCAGAAGCTGGGGACCGACCGCGGAATCACCGCCGCCGGATCACAGCCCGTACCCCGGGAAGTCGACGGCTTTCCAACTGACGTCCAAGCCCACAGAATCAAACCCGCGGCAGGCATGGTCGGGCAACGGGACGAGACCCAGTACGACCCCCTGCGCGGCGGCGTGGCCAGCAGTAACGCCGCCAACCACATCGCATGGTTTAACGGCGCCGGTACTCTCGGCCTGCTAGCACGCGATGCCACCACCAACGCAGCCGTCGCACTGAGCAACTGGCATGTGTGGGGCGATGGCGGCGAAACCGGCGATGACATCATCCAACCCGGCCGCCCCACGGAGACCGATCATCTGGAGGCGGTCGGCAAGATTGCTGCTTGCAATATCTTGGCCCCCTCACTCATCGAGTGGGAGGTGCCGTCACCGCTCACCGTTGGTCTGTACGGCGGCGCAGCCGCACTAGCACTTGCGGCCGCGCTGAGCGACGTCCGCGATCCGTCCCGGCGCGGGCAGGACGCCACCATACCGCCCGGAGGCGCCTACACCCTTGACGAGACGGTCGACGTCGCCATCGAGTACCCAGACCTGCCAATACCTGGGCGCCCGTTCGCCACTGATGTGCACTGGCAGTACACCCGGCGCACCGACCAGGGTGAACAGACCCTCACCATGGAAGAGCGCCAGGTCAACTCCCAGTTCCTGCTCGGCAAGCTCGTCGAGGTCAACCGCGACGCGTACCATCCCGGCGAGGCGGTCCAGGTGACAGCAGCAATCTGGGACTACCAGTCCCGCGGGTGCCAGGACTACCACGTCGTTGCCCATTTTTTCCCGCGCGAGGACCCCGGCCGCGTCCTACAGGCCGTACTCGCACCGACCACCTGCTACCAGCAGCAGCCCGAGCTGCGGTGCGTCACCTTCGACGACATCGATACGGGGCCGTACCCACCAATGGGCCACTTCGCATGGCTCAGGTACCTCGCAGACGTCGAGGAAGTCCGGGTAGTGAATTGGCCGGAGAACGACCGGGGGGTGCTGATTCCGGACATACTGGACGTCTCTCATCCTCTGACAGATCACGTGCAGGTGACCATCGCCCATGCCGGCAATCCGGTCACGGTCGTTGCGTTCAACGCCGCTGGCCTCGCCGTGGCCACGGCGACGACGCCCGCAGAGTTCGGCGTGGCGCACGAGCTGGAGCTAGCTGGGCCCGGGATCGCCGGTGCTGAGATGCGTGGTGGCAGTGGCTTGGGCTGCCTGCTGCGCTATTGCGTCGAGGCAGTCGGCGAGGACCTCGACGTTGACGTACCCGAACCGCTCTCGGCTGCTCTTCGCAGGGAGCTCGGCGAGAGCATCGTGGATGGCCGGAGGCTGCATGCCCAGCGGTGCTGCTTCACGGCGCTGGTCCCGTTGCCACCGGACGCGCTGAAGGGCAGTTGGGAAGTGCACGTCAGCGTGCAGAACCTCAACACGGTGCCACCCGGCACTCCGCCCGAGGAGGCCGCGACCGTCATCGGCGGGCACCTGCTCAGCTCGCACACCACCGCCGAGGCCCGCGGATGCGCCGCTGTCATGCTGGCCGACCACGTCTTCGACGTCTTCTAAAGTGATTCCAGGCATCTACCTCGTCCATCGGTTGTCTCCGGTTTCCTTCAAGACGGTGTCCTATGTGGTGAGGCGGACGAGTCGCTTGTAGCAGCACAGGGCGGCGGCGAGACCGAGAAAGGCCAGGTAGTTGCGGGGATTTCGTTCGTAGCGGGGGCTGAGCCGACGGTAGCCGGACAGCCAGGACATGGTCCGCTCGATGACCCACCGGCGACGGCCCAATCGTTCGCTGGACTCGATGCCTTTGCGGGCGATGCGCATGCGCTTGCCGCGTAACCATTTCCGCAGCTGAGGCACGTCGTATGCCTTGTCCGCATGGGGCCGTTGGGGCTTGAGGTGACGGCCGCGGTGGGGGTCGTGTCTCGTTTGGTGACCGGCCACCATCGGCTTCAGCCCTTCGCTGTCGTGGACGTTCGCGGCGGAGACGCCGACGACCAGGGGCAGTCCGTTCGCGTCTGACAGGACGTGCATCTTGGAACCCGGTCTGCCCCGGTCCACGGGGCTCGGACCTGTGTGTTCGCCCCCTTTTTAGCCCGGACGTGGGCGGTGTCGAGGACTACGCGGGTGACGTCGATGAGGCAAGCGTCGTCAAGTTGGTGCAGCACGGCCTCGTGCAGCCGGCCCCAGACGCCGGCTCTGGACCAGATGAGGAACCGGCGGTGGGCGGTCGACTTCGATATCCCGAAGCACGGCGGCAGAGCCCGCCAGGCGCAGCCGGACACCAGCACGTAGATGATCGCCGCGAACAGCGTTTCATCAGGCGTGTCCTGCGTTCCGCCGCCCTGTGGCTGCACCTTCGACGGTGGGATCAGCGGCTTCGCGATCTCCCACAGCCCGTCCGGAACAATCCAACTCCACGTACCCCGCCCCATGCCGAGTTCAACGACGCCTCACCACATAGGACACCGTCTTAGTGCAGAGAAGGTACAAGATCCGCCGACGGGACACGACGGAGGGCATCGTGGGGGCGATCACCGGCACGCTCCGCCGCCCGCAGAGTCTTCTGCTGGGCCGCTATGACCGCGATGGGGTGCTGAGGCCGGTCGCGCGCAGTACCCAGCTGCATCCCGACCATGCCCGGCGCTTCGCCGACCTGCTCACTCAAGCCGGGCCGAGCCATCCCTGGGTGGGCATACGATTCACCACGTCGTGGGGGTCCCGGACCCCGCTGGACGTCGTCCTCGTCGCGCCGGAGCTGGTTGCCGAGATCGATGTGGACCGCGCCCAGGACCGGGGGGTATGGCGTCACCCGGTCCGGTTCGCCCGCCTTCGCGAGGACATGTCACCCGAAGACGTCGCGGCGTTCGGTGAGGGCGCGGTGCCGGCTGCTGGTTGATCGGCCAGTCAGCTTTATGCGTCTTTCGTTGTTTCAGCCGCCCGGCATGCCCGGCAGATGACCTTTCTCTCGGGGTGGGTTGGTTGTGGTGTGACGTGGGGTGAGGTGGGTTCGTTGAGCTCCTGGGACTCGTTCTCGGGGGGTGTGGCTCTGCGGCGGGTTGTTGTACTACTCGTGGCAGGAGCTGATGGTGCGGGCATTTCCCGTGGTGATGCCGTCCGGACAGAGGTACTGGACGGTCCTCGACGACGACTTGGAGGTCGTCGCAGTTGCTGATCAATGGCTACGGAAGCTGCGGTTCGGTCGAGACCGCGCGGAGCTGACGACGAAGGCGTACGCCGGCGGCGTCGCGCTCTACCTGCGGTGGTGCCGGTCGACGCGCCGGGAGTGGACGGCGGCCGGGCGTGACCTCGGTCTGTTCATGGTCTGGCTGAAGTACACCCCGGCGCCCCGGGACGGGGTGGTGTCGGAGCTGTGGCCGGGGCCGGGTGCCGTCCCGGTGCGGGGTGAGCGCCGGATCAACCGGGTGCTCGTCGCGGTGCGGGGCCTGTTGTCGTACGCGGTGTCGGTGAGGGAGGCGCCGAGGTCGGTGCTCGGACAGATCTACGAGCTCGCCGACAGTCGGGACCTTCCGGCGGAGGCGCAGGGCGAGGACGGCGGCCTGTTCTACAGGCTGCGGCCGGTGCACTCGCTTCGTGAGCCGGAGGCACGGGTGAGCCGGGCTGAGGACGCCGAGCTGGTGGCCATGTTCGCCGCCTGCCGCAACGCGCGGGACCGGCTGATCGTCCTGCTAGTAAGCAGGGTCGGGCTGCGCCGCAGCCAGGTGGCGGGCCTGCGGCGCAGCGATGTCCATCTGCTGCCGGACTCCCGTGCGCTGGGCTGCGACTACCCGGGCGCCCACGTGCATGTGCGGCGGCGGGAGAACGGGAACGGGGCCTGGTCGAAGTCGCGGCACGCGTGGGTGGCGCCGCTGGACTTCCTTGTGGTGTCCGCGTTCGACCTCTACTACGAGGAGCGCAACCGGCTGCTGGGAGCAAGTGGAAGCGACTTCCTGCTGGTGAATCTGTTCCGGGCTCCGCTGGGTGAGCCGATGCCGCCGGAGGCGATCGGGGAGCTGCTGGAACGGCTCAGCGACCGGGCCGGGCTGGGCAGGCGGGTGGGCGCGCACATGGCGCGCCGGGCGTTCGCGTCAAACGTGGCCGATGCCGGGGGTACTCCGGATGAGGTGCAGGCGGTGCTCGGGCAGAAGAGTCTCGACTCGCAGGCGCCATACCTGTTCCCGGATCCGAAGCGTGTGAGGGCGGTGATCGATCGGGTGCCGTCACCACGCGGGCTGCGCGGGCCGGAGGGGGAACGGTGAGGGCCGCGCGCTCCGCAGCCCTGCCGGGCAGCGAGGCACCGGCGAGCGATGAGCGGCAGAGGGAGATCCTTCACGCCCTGGATGAGGACTTCCTGGTGGTGCTGGGGTGGGACTGGGACCGGCGGGTGATCACGTGGCCGCGGCAGCACCCCGTGATCGGGCTGCCGGACTGCCCTGTGCCGGGGTGCCCCCTGGCGATCACCGTTTCGACGCGGCCGATGTGCGGAGGCTGCTTGGAACGCTGGCGCGGGTGCGGTCTGCCTCTGGAGGAGTTCCTGCTCGTGCCGAAGCAGACCAGCCGCGGTGTCGGCCAGGGCCCGTGTGTGGTCGCAGGCTGCGGGCGGCCCCGCGTCACTGTCACCGGCCGGCTGTGTCAGGCGCACCATGCCCAGCACACGAGCACCGGTTTGCGCACATTGAGCCTGGAGGAATTCCTCGCCCACCCGAGCGTCATCGGGCATGCCGGATTCGGGCCGTGCGAGGTGGCCGCGTGCTACCTCAAAGCCGTCAGCGGCAAGGACCCGTACTGCAAGGCACACCTGAACCGCCTCTACCAGGCCCGGACTGCGCCAGGGTTCGACGAGGCGCATTGGCGCCGGACGGACAAGGCGATCTGCACCACTCGCGAGGTCAGCCTGCGCGGCTTGCCGGACCGGCTCGTCGCCGAGCTCCTCTACGGGCTGTCGGTCCGCACCCGGGAAGGGTTCAAGTCCCGGCCCGAGTGCCTGCGTCCGCTCTATGACCGGCTACGCGCCCACCAGGTGCAGGAGCTGGAGGAGGTGACGGATCCGGCCGCTCACGGGCACAGCCGCGAACAGGTCACGATGATCCGGGCCTGGCAGCGAGCGCTGCGCCTGCTGAACATGACGCCTGAGGCCGAACGCGTCAAGGACGTGTGGGACATGGCGGTCTTCGGCTACAGCGGCCACATCTCGTTCGCACCCGTGCTGCAGGAGCCGCTGCGGGAGGCGATGAAGATCTGGGTGTACGACGACCTGCCCCGGCGCCGGAACAAGAACGCCGTCCAGCACGCTCGCGCGATCATCGCCGCCATGGGCATGCTCTCGGAGAGCCTTCGCGTGCAGCGTCCGGACCGCGGCGCGGTGCCCGCGGTATGGGGACGCAGCGACATCGTCGCCTTCACCAACCACATGGGCTACTTCACCTCAACCGGACGGATCAGCCCGGCCCGGCGCCTGGCCTTCACCCGGTTCGTCCGCCGGGTCCTCCTCCGCTTCCGCGCCCTCGGGCTCACCGCGCCCGGACAGTTGCTGGAGGGGATGCCTGCCGACTTCGCGATCTCGCCGGAAGATATGCCCGACGAGCCGGAGGACACCGAGGCCGGGCGTGACCTGCCGGAAGAGGTGATGCGCGAGCTGTGTGACCGGCTCGACGAGCTAGAGGCCATGAGCAGCATCGAGGTCCGCGTCGCGACCGAGCTGCTCATCGACACCGGACGGCGCCCCGACGAGATCAACACCCTTGCCCTCAACTGCCTGGAGCAGGACTCGGACGGCTCGGACATCCTGGTCTACGACAACCACAAGGCGTACCGCCTCGGTCGGCGCCTGCCGATCGGAGCCGAGACCGCCGCGACCATCCGCCGCCAGCAACAGCGCGTCCGCGAACGCTTCCCCAGCGCCGACCAGACCCGGCTGCGACTCCTTCCGCGACCCAAGACCAACCCGGAGGGCACCAAACCCCTCGTGGACATCTCCACCCAGCACCGGGCCTGGGTGGACTCCCTCCCCGATCTCCTCGTGCCAGTGGTTGTCGTCCACGCAGACACCCGCGTCACGCAGCTGGTGCCGTTCGACAAGGCCCGGATTTTTCCCTACGCCTACCGGCACTGCTACGCCCAGCGGCATGCCGACGCCGGCGTCCCCGTGGACGTACTGAAGGAACTGATGGACCACCGGCTGATCAGCACCACCATGGGCTACTACCGCGTCGGCGAGGAACGACGTCGCGAAGCCGTTGACCGGGTCACCGCCCTGCAGTTCGACCGGCACGGCAATCGTGTCTGGCGTACCGCGAAGAGCCTGCTCGACTCCGAACACGTCCGTCGCGCGATCGGCGAGGTCGCCACCCCCTACGGCGTGTGCCGTGAACCCTCCAACGTCGCGGCCGGCGGCCACGCCTGCCCGCTGCGGTTCCGCTGCCTGGGCTGCGAACACTTCTCCACCGACGTCTCCTATCTCCCCGACCTCCAGGCCCATCTTGCCGACCTGCTCCGCAGCCGCGAACGACTGATGTCCGCGTTCGAGGCCGACGACTGGGCCCGGACCCAGGCCATGCCCTCGCAGGAAGAGATTCGCAGGGTGCGCCGCCTGATCGAACGCGTCCAGAGCGACCTTGAAGACCTCACCCCCGAGGACCGCGCCCAGATCGAACAGGCCGTCACCCTCGTCCGCCGCAGCCGCACCGTCATGCTCGGCATGCCACGTGTCGGCCAGCCCGTTCCCGACGTCCGCCCGACAAGGACTGCGACGTGACCTCTGCGATGAGCGACGGCCGCGAGGCCAGCACCGAACGGCGCCGCAGCCGCGTCCAGGAAGCCATCACGACCGCCGCGCGTAACGACACACCGCTGACCGCATCGGCCATCGCCCGCGCAGCCGGTGTCGACCGCACCTTCCTCTACCGTCACCGCGACCTCTTGGAGCTCCTCCACACGGCCAGCAATCGGTCGGCCGGTGAGATGCCAGAACCAGGGACGGCCACCAGGGCGTCGCTGCAGGCGGACCTGGCCAACGCCAACGCCCGCGCCGCCCGTCTGTCCGCACGGGTCCAGCATCTGGAGAACCGCCTCTCCCGGCGCCTCGGGAACCAGGCGTGGCATGAGTCCGGTCTGGGCAGCCCGGCCGACACCGAGGAACTCCAGCAGACGATCATCCAGCTGGAGCAGCGCACCGTCGACTTGACCACTGCTCTGGAGGAACGAGAGGCCGAACTCGAGGCCGCCCGGGAGGCCAACCGGCAGTTGACCAGAGCCTTGAACCAGCGCGAATGACCAGCCGGTCCGCCGCGCGTGGAGTCGTCCCCCTGCTATGGATGGTGTGCGGGACCGACGAGCCAGTCCTGCAGCTCACGGTGCCGGAACTGGTAGGCGACACCGGCGACTCGAAGCAAGCCAGCCGACTCGGCCCAAGCGAGGAACGCACCGAGCCGCCACGGCAGGCGACGGCTCCCACGGCGCGTGCACAGCAACAACGCGAGATAGCGGTAAGCATTGGACGCCGCCACCAGGGCGAATGCGAGCGTCACCCCTAGCTGCCAGGCGAGTGCGGCAGAAAGCGGGACCCCGATGCTCGGTGCGATGACGAAGACCACGACTGGTGCCCCGACGAGCACAATCATGACGCCCCGGCCGAGCCTGCTTACGATATCGGCGCGCACGAAGTGGCGTGGGTCCGACATGTCCAGCACCTGCGGATCCTCGAGCCTCATCGCCCCCACGCCCAGCCACACCGTCAGAACAAGGGCTATCCAGAGGACGGCCCCGACGGAGAACGTCAGCCCCAGCTCCAGCGCGAGGCAGACCGGCACGCCAACGACAGCGGCGAGTATCAGGCCCCAGCCGCAGCCGAAGCGCAGACCGCGAGCCCCGCTACGGGAGAGGAGATTCCTCGGCAGGGCCCGCAACATCGTCGGCCACGCCTGCCATGCCTCGGTCGTCCACACGGCCCACAGCCCAACGCACACGAATACCGCAACCTGAAACGCGAGGCCGCTGTAGAGCATCGTCCAGAAGCGCACGGCGAGCCAGGGCAGGATCACCCAAACTGGAGCTAAGACGAGGCAGTGCACGACGCGCGGCAGGTACGTCCCGGCAAGAGGCCAAAGAGCGTACGGGACCAAATCGGTGCCGGACAGCCGACGCCCCCGCACCGAACGGCCTTCGGTCTCATTGCGGTGCAGGTAGGCGGCCAGGGTCCGTAGCCAGGTGCGCGTCTGGTCGGCAGAGTACAGCGTGCCGCGAGGCGCTGGATGGCTTGCGACGGCCGCTTCGACGAAGAGGCCGAGTAGACGATCGCGCAGGCCTCGGTCCCCGTCCGAGTTCGGCTCCACCAGTTCACCGGGGTCTCGCACGTACGCGCCTGTGGCTGGGTCCCGCTGTTCGTACACGACCGCGGCCAGGGTCAGCCGCCAGGGCGTGGCGAGCCGCGCAGCCAGGGGCGTGCCGACGGAGCCGTAGATCTCGTCCAGCACCCCGGCCCATCGCGCGGGGTCGTCCGTCCTGCTCTCGATGAACGCCCGGCCCTTGGCTGGCCTCACGCTGCTGATATCCACCCGGGCCGCGTCCTTGAGCCACACGCGTGCCGACTCCAGCGCCTGGTACTGCTCGGTGCGGCAGGTCAACACCAGCTTCGCGCTGTCCAGCCCGCGCTGGTAGGAGTTGAGCGCGTCGAGCGCCCGCCGGGCCTGGGAGGTGTAGTCCGGCGCGTTCTCCGCGGCCATCTCGTCCAGGCCGTCGAGCACCGGCAGCACCATTCCAGCGTCGAACAGCGCATCGGCGGCGGCCTGAGAGAGGCGGTAGGAGTTCACCAGATGTGAACAGACCCATTCCCGCAGAGCCTTCACCGGGTCCTCGCCCGGACGGGCAGCGGACACCGGGACGAGCAGGGTGTGCCACGACGACAGTGACAGCCGCACGGGCACCGGATCGTCAGGCTTGCGGTCCTGGAGCAAGCCCAGGATCAGCTCCAGGGTTAGCAGGGTCTTCCCCGCCCCGGGCGGTCCGGTGATCACCAGTCGGCCAGGGCGCAGTCGGCGGTAATAGGCCACAACCTGGCGTGATTTCCCCCTGGGCCGAGCCCCCGAAGCGTTGTGATGGGGTGCGGGCATATAGACGAAGTCCAGATCGATCGAACTGCCGTGCCCACCCAGCAGCCTCTTTCTGGCCCTGGTCTCGGAGTCGAGCACCGCTACGGCGAGCCTGCTCGCCGTGCCGGCGACGTCGGTCTCCTGGTGCCGCCAGGAGAGCCAGGCGAGATTACCGGCCCACCCGCTGACCGACAGCCCCACTAAGGCGATCACCGCGCTCAGTGGGTCAATATCCCCCCGCTTGGCCCCCGGCAGCATTAGCGCCGCCACGCCGAGCCCCAGCACTGCCCCCATGCCGTACAGCCACGCGGCAAGCCGCCCCCGCCCACTCTTCATGCCGCACATAATGAACGCCACAGCGCGGCCCATGCCGGGGAACTGCCTTAGTCATCGCTCTTCCAGAGTGAATCAGCTGCAGCGCCTGAGGATGCCGGGTTATCTGACCCCTTGCATCCTGCGACGATCGGGCCGTCACTCCACGCTCCTCTTCGGTTAGGGGGTGTGCAGCGGAGGCACGGGGACCGCACAGCGGTGCAGGCGGGTGATGTCCATGTCGAAGTTAACCACTCAGCCCCGTCGCTCGATCCAGCGATGGCGCCACACCTGTTGCATCCGATACCGTCAGCCGCACCTGCCCTGAGCAGCAACGAGTCGTCCGACGATGCCTCGCGCCACTCGGCCGACCCCAGAGAACCCTCTGAGCGTTGCGGCCATATCTGCGCGTCAGCCCTTGGCACCTGGGGCAGTATCCGACTTCGTCTGGCGAGCAGCCCAGCATGACTGCAGCGGTTGCCCGGTCTGTGCTGGGGTCGATGCGTCTTGGCATCCCATTCACATGCCGAATGTACGTCCGGACCTTCGGCTGCTCACGCCAGGCTTCCCAGCTCGGATACCCGAGGGCCTGGTCGCTGGGCCGTTGCTGATGGCCGCTGATGAGTGCGGCCATGGCCATCGGAGCGGCCGGAGAGGCTGACGTACTTGGGCAAGGGAGTCCAGGCAACGCGAGTGTCGGCGACAGCTCGGCGCTCTCACAGTGCGCTTCTCTCGGCTGTCGGTCGTGCGGTAGGCAAAGAACGCCGTCGCTGCCGCTCGTACCCATGTGGCCAGCATGCGCGCGATACATGGACTTTTTCGCGCAAAGCGGGTCTTGCTGTCTGAAGGGTGTCAGCCCTGTCAGTGGCACCATCTACATTTTCGTGAGTGGACCAGCGCCGTCACTGGTCAGCATCTCAGCGGGTGCCCGCTCATCCGTGCTAGGAAGGACAACACGAGTGGTAGACCTAAAGAAGGACGTCTGGGCCATCGCCGACACCCTGCGTGGCGTCTACGCCCGCAACAAGGCGGGTGACGTCATCCTGCCCATGACGATCCTGCGTCGCCTGGAGTGCGTCATGGCGCCCCACCGCGACCAGGTTGCCGCGATCATCGCCCAGCAGCCGAACGAGACGCTGCGCGTAAAGATCATCAAGTCCTTCACCGGCGGTGTGAAGTTCTACAACACGACGAAGCACACCCTGGCCTCGGTGTATGACTCCGGCGACGACATGGCCGACAACCTGCTGGAGTACGTACGCGGCTTCAGCAAGGACATCGACGTCTTCACATACTTCCACCTGCCCGAGCACATTGAGCGGATGAGGAAGGGCGGCATCCTCGCCACGATCGTCCGCCAGTTCCGCGACATCGACCTGTCCCCCGAGGCCGTGCCGAACTCCAAGATGGGCGAGCTGTTCGAGCACCTCATCTACATGGACTTCGAGTCGTCCAACGCTGAGTCCGGTGACCACTACACCCCCCGCGACGCGATCAATCTGCTCGTCGACTTGCTGTTCGCCGAGGACGACAAGGCCCTGTCTGGCGAGGCCATTCGCAGCATCTACGACCCCACCGTCGGCACCGGCGGCATGCTCAGCGTGGCAGAGGAGCACCTGCACCGCATGAATCCGGATGCCGAACTCCTCCTGTACGGGCAGGAGCTGCGTCCGGAGTCCTATGCCATGTGCCGCTCCGACATGCTCAGCCAAGGGCCAGAACCCGCAGAACATCGTGCTGGGCAATACCCTGACCAACGACCTGTTCCAGGACGACAGGTTCGACTACATCCTCTCCAACCCGCCCTACGGCGTGGACTGGAAGAACATCGCTGAGCACGTGGAGAGGGAGCACAAGAAGGGCTTCAGCGGTCGCTTCGGGGCTGGCCTGCCGCCGACCTCCGACGGTGCCCTGCTGTTCGTCCAGCATGCGATCGCCAAGATGAGCCCCGCTGACAGCCAGGACGGTGGCGCCCGCGCCGGCATCGTCCTGAACGGCTCCCCGCTATTCTCTGGCGGTGCCGGGAGCGGCTCCAGCAACATCCGGGGATGGTTGCTGGAGAACGACTTGATCGAAGCCATCGTCGCGCTGCCGAACGACATGTTCTACAACACCGGCATCCCCACGTACCTGTGGATCTTCGACAACAATAAGCGCCCCGAGCGCAAAGGCAAAGTGCAGCTCATCGACGCCACCGACCTGGGCGCCAAGATGCGTCCGTCCCTCGGGTCCAAGCGTGTTCAGATTGACGAGGCCGCCCGTGAGCGCGTGTTGCAGCAGTACGCGGACATGGAGAGCTCGGACACTTCCAAGATCTTCGACAACCTCGACTTCGCCTACTGGCAGATTACCGTCGAGCGGCCCCTGCGCCTGAACTTCGAGACCACACCCGAGCGCGTCGCCCTTGTCGCTGAGCACAAGACCCTCGGCAACATCGAAGACCTCATCGGTGCCCTTAACGCATTCAACGGGGGCCAGTACCTCAACCGCGAGGACTTCCTCAAGGACCTGGGCAAGCATCTCGGTTCCCGCGGCGTTAGCCTAACCTCCCCGCAGCGCAAGGCCCTGTGGCAGACCCTCGGCGAGCGCGACGAGAACGCCGACATCTGCCGCTTTCAATCCGGCAAGAACAAGGGGGCGCCGGAGCCCGATATCTCTCTGCGCGATACCGAGAACATCCCCTTCGGCTGGAACGGGCACGCCAAGAGCCACGACGCCAAGGACGCCACCATCGAGGCGTACCTCACCGCGAGTGTCAAGCCGCACGTCGAGGACGCCTGGGTCGACTACACCAAGACCAGGGTGGGCTACGAGATCCCCTTCACCCGCCACTTCTACAAGTACGTTCCTCCGCGCAGCCTTGCTGAGATCGACGCCGACCTCGACGAATCCCTGCAGGAAATCCTCGGGCTGCTGCACAAGATGGAGGCAAGCAAGTGAGCGCCCCTCTTCCCTGGGGAGAAACCCAATCGCCTTGGACAATCGGTCAGGTCAAGCACCTGGGGAGCGTCACTCTCGGCAAGATGCTTCAGACAAAAGACACCGGCCAGGACGTTCTTGCTCCGTACATGAGGGCGGCCAACGTCCAGCCTGACGGCGTCCTTGCGCTGGACGACGTCAAGGAAATGTGGTTTTCGTCTGGCGAGTTGAAGGACCTCACCCTTCGGCAAGGTGACGTCGTAGTGGTCGAAGGCGGACAGGGCGGCTTCGGACGGGCTGCGTACGTCGATAATGAGCTGGACGGCTGGGGCTTCCAGAACTCGATCAACCGCATCCGGCCATACGGCGATAACGATGGGCGATTCCTTGCGTACTACCTGATCGCCCTGCGCGCCACTGGGTTCATCCGGAGGTATTGCAACGTCGTTTCCATGCCGCATCTAACGGCCGAGAAGCTGGCGGCCATTCCTGTCCCACTTCCCTCCGGTGCTGAGCAACGTGCCATCGCTGACTACCTGGACGGAGAGACTAGGCAGATCGATGAACTCATCGCAGCGCAGCAGCGGTTCGTGGGATTCTTGCGAGAGCGACGCGGAGCTGTGGTCGATCTCCTTCTGGAAGAGGCTGGCGAGTACGGACAGGCGCCACTTCGCTACGTCGCGGGAGACATCACCGTTGGCATCGTGATCCAGCCGTCGCAATGGTACGTCGAGGCCGGCGTTCCGGCTCTTAGGGAACAGCCGGCGGCCCCCGCAGCGGAGCGGGAGTCCACGGAGGCCCCGGCGCCGCCGCTGCCGCAGCGCAGCCGTGTCCCCGACGCTCCGGCCACGGCGCCCACGGCCGCGGCCCCGCAGCAGCGGCAGAGCCAGGCGCCGGACCAGCGGTCCCTGACCCAGCAGGCCCTTGCCGCACAGGCGGAGCGGCTGCGCGACCGGGGTCGGCTCGCCGCCGCGGCGGCGACCACGCCTGCCGAACGGCGCAAGGCCGAGATGCTGCTGGAGCTGGCCGACAAGTCCCAGGCGGCGGCGCAGAAGCTGGCCGACAAGCCCCAGACGCAGGTGGCGCCGCCGCAGGAAGGGGCGCTCATGGCCGAGCCGTTCCTCGCGGCGCTGCGTGTCCACGCGGCAGCCAAGGGCGCGGCGCTGTCAGAGGACATAATCCAGGGCGCATGGCAGGCGGCTGTGAAGGCGACTGCCGCAACCCAGCGGCCGTCGGCGCAGCTGCAAAACCCAGCACCGAAGGGTCCTACGGCGAAGGGCCCGAAGAAGGAGAGGGAGCAGCGTCCGCAGCGGCATGTGCAGCAGGAGATCCACCGCCAGCAGCGCAATGCCCCGAGCACTCCGGGGCGTAGGTAGGAAGTGCTCGGGGCCGGTGGCGGGCGCCGTTCAGCGGCGGGCGTAGACCGCCAGGACGTCGCCGGTGCGGAAAACGCCGTCGGAGGCGGCCAAGTAGATGGGGACCTCGGCCGCCTCGGACAGCGCCTTGGCGCTACCCGCGGCGAGGTCGACGCGAGCACCCTGCTCGGTGCTGTCCGTGCCGTCCGGGGCGATCGGCAATCTCCCGTAAAGGCTGGAGGCTTGACTGCCGTCGCCGGTGTGGATCAGGCCGTAGGCGGTGCCGTCGTTGCCGACCGCGGTGAAGTCGATGCCCTTGCTGCTCGCCGAGCTGGTGTAGCAGCGGCCGGTGCGGGAGTTGAGGTCGAAGGCGGTCTGCCCGGAGACCAGGTAGCGACCGTTCGCGGAGGTGCGGGTGGAGCTCTGCGCAGAGCCGGCTTGCAAGATCAGTCGATCGGCGGAGGTGCAGCTGACCGAGGCGATCGTCTTCCCCGCGGCCAGATCCTGGACAGTAAAGGTGGTCTTCGAGTCGGCGCTGAGAGCGGGCTGGTCGGTCTGGGAGTCGCTGGCGTGCCAGGCGGCGATGAGGCACTTGCCCGTGACGGCCAGGTGCGGGAGTGGCTGCACAACTAGCATATCGGCGTCCGCCGAACGATCTCCTGTCTGACCGGCTACCGCTGCCTGTACCCTCGCTACGAGCGTCACCCACGCAACTAGCTGGCCTTTCTCGGACTTGCCGCAGTTCTCGGCTGCTACAAGCGCTACCTCAAACTGACCATGTAGAACACGGGTTACTCGGTCGAGCTAGCGCTTGGCGTCCCGAAGTCGAACATTTTCTTCGATCACGAAGTGCTTACGTTTGTGACGAGGCCGATCAGTGACGCCGTGCCAACCCTGCGACATCCATACCTACGCAGAGGAGGTATCGGAACCGCGGCCCCAGACGGCAACCCGATAAATGATGCTGAACGCTATGCCCGGGGCTCCACCCGACGGTAGCCTTGCCACGGTCTCTGGGGAGGGGCACTGATGCGAAATCTAGTGCGGGTACCGCTCGAAGGCGGCGGCGAAATTCTGTTCGAGGCGGCGGGAGAGGCTCAGGGCCCCGTCAAGGTAGGACGAGTCGGAGACGTGGTGCGGGAGCTTCCGCAAACGCTCAGCAGCATGTTGACGCCCGTCCGCGACACTACTCAGGCCGTATTGGATCTGCTGCGTCAAGCGGGGCCTGATGAGGTTGAGTTCGAGTTTGGACTCGACCTTTCGGCGGAAGCTGGAGTCGTCATTACTAAGACCCAAGGCGCGTTCCACATGAAAGTACGAGTGCTTTGGCAGCAAGATGAGCAGTCGGCGGAAGCCCAATAACGGACGGGGGGCTTGATGGACGCCACGGAATCAAGTGGTGTTCGCGTAACACGGGGATCAGCGCTGTCGGCTTCCACGGTCCAAGTCCTCGCTGTAAACGGGGCTGCCGCTGGTGCCGGTTTCTTGGCCTCCGACGATATCGTGGTGACCTGCGCCCATGTCGTGGAGTATGCGGGTTACGGTCCTGGAAGCAGCTTGGAGGTCCAGTTTCCGCATGTGGTCGGCGCCCCACGCGTGCAGGGGACCGTACTGGTCGAAGGATGGCGGGCCCCCGAAGAGCAGGACGTGGCCATTTTACGACTCCGGGAGTCACTGGACGCGCGGCCCCTGCTGCTCGGTGCCGCTGAAAACAGCCGAGGGCACAAGGTGAGCTCCTTCGGTTTCCCCGCTCAGGCACCGCCTAATGGTCATTTCGGCTACGGGCGAGCCGGCGACTTGCTTGCCGTCGGTGGGTCGGGCGATCTGCTGCAGCTGACCAACGCGAATGAGTTGACTCAGGGTTTCAGTGGCGGTGCGGTACGGGACGAGGTGAGCGGCCTGGTGATCGGCATGGTCACTGCGATCACGGAGCCGGACGACCACATGCGCGGGCTCGGTGTCGCATACGCCACGCCGACAGAGGTGCTATGTGAGGTCTGGCCTGCGTTCACAGCACAAGATGTCCAGCCATATCGCGGGTTGGAACCTTTCACCGCCGATGACGCCGGCTGGTTCCATGGTCGGGAGGCAGCGAGGGAGAAGGTATTGGTCGCGCTGGGGCGAGAGCGGGGCGTCCTGCTGCTGGGGCCGTCTGGCGCCGGCAAGTCCTCGCTCGTCCAGGCCGGCGTCTTACCTGCGCTGGCCGAAGGAGGTCTGCAGGGCACCACGAGGTGGCTACCGGTCGTGGCTCGGCCGCGAACCGATCTGCTCACCGAATTGGAACGGGCCGGTCTGACCGGGGCTGCGAGCGACGGCATCAGGCAAGCCGTGGGCCGCCGCCTCGCCAGCGAACCGACAGGCTCAAAGGTACTGCTGGTAGTTGACCAGGCAGAGGAACTGTTCACCCGGTCCGCAAAGGTTCAGAGACCCCGTGATCCGGTGCAGGAACTGACGGCAACGGTGGTTGGCTCGCCGGCCGACGTCCGTCTGCTAATGGTTCTGCGGGACGACTTTTACCCGCAACTCGCCGCAGGAGCTCCAGAGCTGCTTGAAGCACTGAGGTCAGGTGCGGTGAATGTACCCGCCACCTTAACTGAGCCTGATCTCCGATCCATGATAGTAAAGCCAGCACAAGATGCTGGAGCTCGTCTCGAGGATGGACTGCCTGAGCGCATCATCACGGACTTGATGGCAGCCGATCCTGCTGGCCCAACCGCGCGCCAGGCTCCGGTGACCACACTGCCTTTGCTTGAAGTCACCCTGACGCAATTGTGGAACGGTCGGCAGGAAGGTCACCTCTCTCACAGCACGTACCAACGCATCGGAGGAGTGACCGGCAGCCTATCCGCATGGTGCGACAATGCCTTGACACCATTGTCCCAGGACCGAAGGCTTCTCGCCCAGCGCATCCTTACTGCCCTGGTCCAGCCTGGGGACCAAAGCACTCCACCCACGCGCCGCCAGGTGCCGCTGCGGGATCTGCGTGCACTCGCCGTCGACACTCCAACCGCGCGCGGCTCGGATGGCAAGAACTTCACAGACGTAATCGAAGTCCTCGCCCACCACCGGCTCATCACCATCAAGGTTCAGCAGACGGCCGACACCGTCGTCGGCACACCAACCGCAGAGCTCATTCATGAAGCTCTCATCCGCGATTGGCATGACCTACGCAGCTGGGTGTCTGGAGATCATCAGTTCCAAGCTTGGCTGCGTCGCACCGATGAACGGCGACGACGCTGGGAACACAGCAAGCACCCTGACGATCTGCTGGGCGGCACCGACCTAGATGCAGACATCGACTGGTCGAGGTCGCGGGGACTGACCTCCGAGATGGCGCTTTACCTGGCCTCCAGCGTCAAGCGTCGGCGGTCACTAGCCCGGCGCGTAGTTCGCATCAACGCTCTGCTCGCTACCCTGCTCGTTCTTGCCCTCGTAGCCGCAGGGATCGCCTACTGGCAGCAACAAACCGCGATCACCGCCCAGAAGGTTGCCCAGTCAAGGCAGCTAGCCATCCAGTCCAGTTCTCTGCTGACGAGAGACCCGGACCTCGCGTCGCTGCTAGCCGTCCAGGCATACCGGACCAGCCCCACTGCCGAGGCCACCCGCAGCCTCTACGCAGCAGCGAAAGCCCCTCTCCTGCGTGTCTTTGGCGGACTGGCCAGGGGGGTGGACTCAGCGGCCTTCAACCCGGACAGCAGCATCCTCGCCACAAGCAGCATTTATGAGGAGAGCGTGAGGCTGTGGAGTACGGAGAGTGGAAGAGCTCTGCGTACCATCTCTCACCACGAGGGCGGCATCGCTGCTGTGGCCTTCAGCCCGGACGGCACGACGCTTGCCACGGCCGGTGAAGACAACACAATCCGCCTCTGGGACATCGCCAAGGGAACGGCTCTGCGGACGCTCAGCGGACACTCCAGTCACCCCGGCTACGTCGACAACGGGGTGAGGTCCATAGCGTTCAACCCAAATGGTTCCACGCTTGCCAGTACTGGGGGAGATGGGACGGTGCGCTTGTGGAACCTGGCTTCCGGGAAGTCACGAGTTATCCACAAGGGCCCTCGTGGTGGAGTGACGTCGTTGACGTTCACGGTTGACGGCACCACCCTGGCGGCATCCGGACACGATAAGGAACTCCAAGCATGGGATGACCTCGTGTGGCTCTGGAACACCGAGACAGGGAAGCTGCGTCGCAAGATCGCCCCACCCCACGGCCTCAACACGCTGGCGTTTAGCCCGGACGGCGCGACCCTCGCCACCGCGGGGGCCACAAGCGACTTGGTACTACTGTGGAACGCGGACACCGGTAAGGTCCGCCAAACGCTGTCCGACAACTTCGGCGGAGTCAGCACGGTGTCATTCAGCCCCAACGGAACGCTGGCCGTCACTGGCGTTGGGGAAGCGACGGTGCGCCTACGCACGCCAGATGGCGACACGCGTGACATCCTCACAGGCCACGGGAACGGCGTAGGCACGCTGGCGTTCAGCCCGAACAGCGCCATCCTGGCCACCGCCGACCCCGACAGCACCAGCTTGCGCTTGTGGGACATGACGGCCGACACAGCTCGCGTGACACTGAGGGGGCACAGCAACGTAGCGGCGATTGCATTCGATCCAGATGGCGGCACGGTGGCTACCGGCGGCCTCGACGGTACTACTTGGATCTGGAATGCCACTACAGGCGAGCAGCGTCACGTCCTGACCGGCTCGGATGGAAAAGTGCAAGCTGTCGCATTCAGTCCCGATGGTGGTCTTCTCGCGACCGGCGGTGCAAACGGAACCGCCCGCCTCTGGGATGTGTCCTCAGGGAAAGTGCGTCGCACTCTCAGAGGCCACACCGATGGCGTACCACCGGGTACCCACATGCCCCCGCGGGGCGTGAACTCTGTGGCATTCAGTCCCAACGGTCGTATTCTCGTCACCGCCGGTGGTGACGCGACCGCCCGCCTATGGGATACGCGGACAGGTGCGACACTGCACACGCTGACCGGGCATAAGGGGCGTGTGAACTCTGCGGCCTTCAGCCCTGATGGCCGCATCATCGCGACCGCGGGTGCGGACGGAACCGTTCGTCTCTGGAACGCCTCCACGGGTAAGATGCGACGGACCCTTACGGGCCACCGAGAGGTCCTCGACAGTGTGACGCGCGAGCCTGTCAAAGAAGTGACTTCAGTGGTGTTCAGTCGGGACGGCAACACGGTGGTCACCAGCGGTGATGACGGCACGATACGGTTTTGGGACGCTACAACGGGACACGCTCGCATTCTTCCCAGCGGGCACCGCGGCGGTGACCTTTCTGTGGCGTTCAGTCCTGACGGCAAGACCCTCGCGACCGGTGGCCAAGACGGGACGGTACGGCTTTTGGACAGGGCCACCGGCGACATCCGTGAGACATTCGCTGGTGACCCTAACTTGGTAGATATCGTGGCATTCAATCCAGATGGATCGATGCTGGCGGTCACAGGCCCCAACGGAACGGTTCAGTTGAGGCCTACCCATCTTCCCGAGCCAGCCCAGGCCAGCAAACAGATCTGCGAGGCACTCCGCCGTGATTTCACGCCGCAGGAACGGTCGACCTATGTGACCGACATGCCTTCTAATCCAGTTTGCCCATCTTGAGCCAATCGGTTCAGAAGCCTTGGCGAGAGTCCCGACGGCGACACACCAGAAAGTGCCGGCAACGGTCGTTCCAGATGGCAAGGTTAACGAGCTCGTGACGATAGGCGGTTAGGCGTCTTGGGCCTCGGCGGGGTTTGGTGTTCACATGGGCCGTGCCTAAATCGGGGCGCCGCCCTGGTGGTGGGACAGCAGGGCGGCGATGGCTTGGACTGTGTCGCTGCGGCCGAAGTGGCGGGCCAGGGCTCGCCAGTTCTTCAGGTGAGCGACGCCGTGTTCGATGCGAATGCGGCGCGAGGAGTGCGCTCTGCGCTGTCGTTCGTGCATCTCCTCGTACCAGTCTGAGGCTTTCTTGAACTTTATGGTGTCGCCACCCACCCGCCGGTCTGCGCGCCCCTGGTAAGCGGCACGCGCGAGGGTTTCCACCGCGGGCTCATGGGCCAGGAGCCTGACCAGCCCTAACTGACGAGCGTGGGTGATATCCGCGCAGCTGCCCGGTTCGACTGGGCTGCAGAACAGCACGCGGCCGTCCTGATACGTGACCACCAAGGCCTTGACGGCGTGCTTTTTACTCTTCCTGAGGTGAGCTTGTCTCGGTTCTTGCGGCCGACTGCCGGGCGCCGAACGCGGATCTCATCGATGATCCCGGCCTTTTGATCATGATCGACGATCGGGAACTCGACGCCTCACCGCCTACTGTGCACGAGCTCGTTGGGGGACATGACCGAGGTAGCGGCGACGGCGGTTTCAATTTTGTGCCGTCGTGCTGGGAAGGGGCAGCCGACCGTTGAGGAGGGCGCGGATCGCCTCCTCGAGGATGGCCACCGTCCGGCGCAGTTCGTGGTTCTCTCGCGCCTTCTCGTCATCCCGGTCGGAGCTGGCCTCATAGGCGGCGTCCATAGCGCGCAGCCGCTCGTCGAGGGTGCCTTCCGGAGGCGGCATGTGCCTGAGAGCGGCCATGCGCGCGTTGCGCTCGGTGAGCCACTCGGCGAGCTGGCCGCGCTGCTCCTGTGTGAGGCCGTCAGTCGGCTGGTCATCCATTGTTTCCTCTCCTTCCTGCTAGCTCCTCGGATCCCGGTGGGGGCCCAGGCCGGGGCCGGGGCGCTGTTGGCGCTGCTGCTCGTCCTCGGTCGCCCGGCGAGCTTGCCGGGTGGCCGCAGATGCCCGGGGGGACCTCGCCTCACCGGTGGGCGGCAGACCACGCCGGGCGCGCTCGGCCTCCCGCCGCGCCCGCAGTTCTACGAGCCGCTGCTGGATCCGCGAGCGTTGGAAGAGCGTCAGGGCGTCGTGCAGCTCAGTCCACTGCGCACGCAGGTCGGTCTCATCGGGGCTCTCCCCGAGGGGGTCGTCCCCATCAGTCTGGTGCAGCATTCGCCAGCTCGCCAAGGCGGTTACCAGCTTCCGCCACTGGGCCTTCTGCTCTTCGTCCTGTTCGTCGGGCGCTGGTATCTGCTGGACCCATTGCTCCGGCGGTTCCTCGCCGTCCAACACCAGACGCAAGGCGACGTCGGCGAACGCCGCGGCGGCGGCCGTGACCGCCTGCCGGTCGTCGGCGTCGGTGAAGCGGGCCTCCAGGAGGCGGTGGTGGAAGTTCTCCGCGGTACGCGCCGCGATGCGCATGCCGGAGACGGGATCGTCCGGCCGGGCGCGGGCGGCGGCCCACGCCCTGGTGCGCCGGCCGACCTCATTGATCCGATCCTGGAGGGTCGCCCAGGCGTGGGCGTCGCGGGGGTCCTCGGGCTGCTCGCCGATGCCCTCGACGGAGTCGTCCAGACGTGCCGGACCCGCCAGGTATCCGCCAGCGCCGCGGTGCGCTCCCACAGCGTCCGCAGCTCGGTCCCGATGTTCGGGACAGGGCCCAGCATGCGCGCCCAGGCCGGGGGGTTGGTGGCCAGGAGCGCGCCGTTGTGCTTCAGCCGTTGGGAGAGCGCGATGCGGCGCTCGACCAGATGGGCGCGCCAGGCTTCGGGGGTGTCGGCGTCCCGTACGGCGGCCGAGGGGGCAAGCCAGTCCGGGAGCGGGCCGGAGTTGTCCGGCGCCGGGGCGGGGCCGTGGGGGAGCTGGTCGCGCAGGCGCCGCTCGGCGCGGATGCGCTCGGCGATGATCTCGGCGCGGCGCAGTCGCTGGCGGGCCTCGTCCTGCCGGTGCAGGTTGGCGGTCAGCTCGCGGAGGGTGACCTCGACCGGCTGGCGGGCGGTGTGGCTGGCACCGCGCCGGGGCTCGCGCTGCCAGTCCTCACGCATGCGGTCGAGAGGGCGCATGTCCCGCCGCAGTTTCTGCTCCCGGCGCAGCTCGGCGTGTTCCGCGGCGGCGGTGCGCTCGGCGGCCTGATCGCCTTCGAGGGCGGCGCGGCGCATGCGGCGCCGGGCGGCGGCGATGGCAGCGGCGAGGTCGGCGCGGGTGAGGTGACCGTGGGGCCGGCGAGGCCAAGCCGGGTGCGGCAGGCCGTTCACGACGATATGGCGAGGTTGGCCGGCCACCGCCGCGTCGGCGCGGTGCAGTTCGTCCAGCGCCTCGTGCCGCAGGCGCTCGGCGCGCTCCAGAAGGCGGTCGAGCAGCTGCTCGTCGAGGTGCTTGAGCGGGCGGCTGCGGCCCGGATCCGACTCCCGTTCGGCGGCACGCTCGGCGGCAGCGCGGCCCTCTTCCACCCGGGCGTCGATGCGCCAGGACAGCACCGCAGCGACGTCCTCGGCGTCGGCGAAGTCGCGTTCGCCGTACGCGGCGGTGAGCAGCCGCGCGGCGTCCCAGCCTTCGGCTTCCGCCTTCTTCAGCGAGCGCTCGACCGCGGACCAGGCGTCGGAGTCGATGAACGCCTCGGCCGCGCCGCCCAGGACGCGCCGGGCGAGGTTCTGGATGCGGTGGCTGACCGTGCGGGCGTGGACGTCGGTGTACTCGGCGGCGAGCTGGCCGATGCTGTAGGCACGGTCCTGCTCGGCCCGGATGGTCTCGTGCGCGGAGACCAATCCACGGTTGCTGCGTGCGACGGTGTCGAGCACGTCGCGCATGCTCTGGCCCTCGTCCGCGACCACGTGCAGCCGGTTCGACAGACGCCCGCGGGTGGCCATGACGTACGCGGACTCGCGGCTGGTCCTGGCGGTGATCAAACCGTGCGCGGTCGCCACCGTCAGGCCCTGCGCGCGGTGCACGGTGGAGGCGTAGCCGAGTTCAGCGTGGCGTCGCAGGTAGGAGGCCGGGAGCACGACACGGCCGCCGTGGCCGGTGTGCCGGACGGTGGCGTTGCCCGCCTGGTCGAGGGCTTCGATGCGCCACTGGTCACCGTTCTTCACGAAGTCCAGGCCTGCGTTGACCGTCAGGCGGCGCTGGTTCTTCCGGGTGACGATCAGGTCGCCGACGGCGGCCTGCAGGTCGTCGCGCAGGGCGGTGGAGCGGGTCAGGTCCAGGCGGCCGGAGGCGATCTGGAACGCCTGGGCGCGCAGGTTGAGTTCGCGGACCGCATCGGTGTCGTCGGCCATCATCAGCGAGTGCAGGCCGGCCTCGGTGTCGGTCTGCCAGGCGGCGAAGACCGAGTCCAGCATCTCCTGCGGGCCGCCGCCGACGATCCTGCCCTGGGCGAGATGCCAGGTCCACGCGTCGGCCGGATCGCCGTCGCGCAGCGCCAAGGTGGCCTCCGCTTCCCCGTCGGTGCGGAAGCGGTGCAACTGCTCCAGTTCGACCGCGCCGACCTCGCGGGCCACCAGCCGCAGGGCGCCGCCGGACTCCACCGCGCCGAGCTGTGCGGGGTCGCCGATCAGGCGGACCAGGGCGCCGGCCGCTTCGGCCTCTGCGACGATCCGGGCGAGGTTGCGGGTTCCGGCCATGCCCGCCTCGTCGACGACGATGACGTCGCCCGGACGGAGCTGGAAGGCATCCTTGACCTTGCGTCCTTCGGCGAGCCGGTCGCGCTGGGCGAGCCAGCTGTGCATCGTGTGGGCGACGGTGCCCAGGTCGTCCTCCATGACCTTCGCCGCCCGGCTGGACGGGGCCAGAGGTATGAGGCGTCCGCCGCCGGCGGTGACGGCGTCGCGCACCAACTGCAGGGCAGTGGTCTTGCCCGAGCCGGCCGGACCGATGCCGACGACGACCGCCTTGTCGGAGCAGGCGAACGCCTGGGCCAGGCGACGCTGGCCGGGGTCGAGCGGGGGCCCGCCGAAGCGGTCGGCGATGGCGGTGAAACGGTCGGTGCCCAGCGGCGGGATGACCGAGGTACGCGCCGCGTTCAGGATGCGGGACTCGGCTGCCAGGACTTCGCTGGAGGTGTAGAGCCGGGACTCGCGGCGCCGGTAGATGCTGCTGCCGTCGGTGCGTAGCAAGGGCGCAAAGGGTTGGTGGAGCTCCGGGGGAGTGAGGTCGATCGAGCCGTGCGCGATCACCTGCCGGGTGATCCGCTCAGCCAGCCCCCGGGTGTCACCACGGCCCCGGGTTAGGCGAACGACATGGCGCCGGGCCTCGGCGAGCACATGCCGCTCACCCCACACCGAGCGCTCGGAGGAGACCACCTGCAGCACGTCCCGCGCGGCCTGCTCGACGTCGACCGCGGCGGCCGGGTCCTGATCCGTGGCCGAGCGGCGGGCGATGGCACGCAGGTGCTCCACCAAGCCGTCGACTCGCGCGGCGCCGAACAGCGCGATGGCCTCCTCACGCCAGGCCGCGCGCAGATCCGACAGGGCACGCGCCTTCTTCTTGTGCGGCCTGGACATCTGCGCGGCCTGCTGGATGAGGGCCATGCGGGCGCCGGTGTCGGGCTCCTTGCCATACCGGCGCCGGTACTGCTGAAGCAGCTTGTCCAAGTCCTTGCGGATGTCCTGGGCCCGCTTGGAGAACGCCTCGATCAGGTCGTCGTCCAGGCCGCTGATGGCCATCACGGGCCGCTTGCCGGGGGTGACCTCCCGCTCCTCAGCCTGTACTCCGAGTCGGCGGCACAACTCCTCGACCACGCGCTGGTTGTACAGCTCGCTGGCCGCAACTCCCATCGCGTACAGCAGCTTGCCGTCGATGCTGCGCCACTTGCCGTCCAGCCCGTGGACCTTGTTGGCGACGACGACGTGGTCGTGCAGCAGCGGATCGCCGCGGCGGCTGTCGTAGTGCCGGTAGCGGGCGGCTATCAGGCCGCCGCGCACGTCTTCCTGCGCGATGCCGTTGATGCCGGTACGGGTCGCCAGGGCGTTCTCCTCGATCCAGGCGAGTGTCTCGGCGATGGCCTGCTCGTGGGCAGCCTGCACCTCAAGACGGGTTTCCTCATCGCCCAGCGCCCACAGGACGGAGCCGTACTTGTTGCGGAACACCAGGTCGTAGCCCGCGACCGCTTGGCGACCACAGGAGGTGTTGGCGCTGATGTAGTGGCTGAGTTCCTCGGCGTCCTTCGGGGCCCGACCGAAGTCCTCGCGGAAGGCTATGGCGCCGACACGCCCACGTATGCGCTTGCGCTCGGCGTCGGTCGCCTCGCGTCTCTCGCGCGTCTCGAAGTCCTGGATCGCGTCCTGGATCAGGGCGGCGAGCGGGCCTTCGGTCTGCTCGTACTGGTAGTACCGCCGGCCGAGCCGGGCCTGTCGTACGGCGGCGGCCGGACTGAGCCCCTGGGCCTGGGCCTCGGCGATGATGCGGTCGGCGTCCGGGTGCAGACCTTCACCGAACAGGGCCTTCATCTGGGCCTCGGTGACGGTGCCTTGAACGCCAAGTTCGTCGGCCCCGCCGCCAACCCAGACGCCGGGCGGGTTGCCATCGGCCGTGTAGTAGTCGCTCAGTTCACGCTTGCCCGACCGGCGTTCGTCGCCGGTGGCGATTTCACGTGTGTAGTACAGGTAACCATCCCCAGCGCTGAGCTTGTGGATGGTCATCATGCGCTCAGCCTACCTTGTGACATTGTGAATGCAAAAGCTTCGACCGCGCCAACGGCGCGGTCGGGTGCAGTGAGTTGGGGAAGGCGAGGAACGAGCCAGCCAACGAGCGATCCCGGCCGCGCCGTTGGCGCGGTCCGCGCAGCGGTGGTGGTTGTCCCCAGGGGCGCTCTCCTGAGCGGCCCTGGGGACAACCACCACGTTCTGGTTTTCCACAAGGGGTGGGTCCGGGCTGTCCGGGAGTGAACCTCCGACTCGCGGACAGTCCGCCAGACGGCTGATCAACTCGCCGTAGCATCGGCCGTTGTGTGGGGACCACAATGACTGTGTACCTACCGATGGGGAGGGCATCCATGGCAGAGCGGAGGACCACCCGCCAGCTCAAAGCGAGGGAGAAGGCTCGGGCCCGCACGGCGGAGCGTCGGCAGCGCGAGCAGCAGTTGGAGGACCTGGCGACTGCCTGGTTCGAGGCAGAGGACGAGATAGCCGACAAGGAGTCCGCGGCCGAGGAGAAGATCAGGAAGTACACCGAGAAGGTGCGCGGGGAGGTGGAGAAGGAGACGGGGAAGCTCCGGGAGCAGATGAACGACGTCGTGGGCAAGATGCTGGCGCTCACCGGCGTGCGGTCCGTGGCGGATCGCCTGGGCGTGCCCGAGGCCGTGGTACGCGAGATCAAGGCGTCCTTGGACGGCACCGCGAGCGCTCCGGCGAGCGCAGGATCGCCGTCGTCGCCGACGCCCGTGGTGGCGCCGTCGCCGTCGGTGCCGCCGCCATCTCTGGTGCCAGCCGTCGAGACGTCCGCTCCGTCAGATGAGTCAGTGGCCCTGCCCGGCTGATGCACACGCACCGCGACCCCCGCCCTGACTGTTACCGGTCCAGGTCGGGGGTCGCGGCGTGTGCGGCGTGTGTCACCGGGTTCCGGGCGCCGGTGGAGTCACCCAGGAGCTCGGGTTGAGCTGGCCAGGTGCGGGCGCGGCCGGAGAAGCCGTTACCGGGCTGGTGTACTGCTGCTGGGGGACGTAATACCCCGTCGGCCGGCCGGGGTCGGCCGGCTGGTGTATCCACCGGATCTTGGCGCCTGCGGACAGTTCGGTGCGCCACGGGTGGTCGGTGCTGAAGAGGATCCACAGCGGTTCGCCGTCGCGGGTGGTCTTCTCGTAGCGTGCGAGGCGGAACCCAACCTGGCTGCCGTCAGGGGTGTCCACTTCGATCGTCATGCCGATCCAGCCGAGATCAAGATCCTCGATCGGCGTCTCCGTCATTCTGCTGCGCGTCACGGGCTCCCCTTTCCCTCGGGCGCGTGATGCTGTACGCGCTGATCAAGCGTGACAGTACCTCGGCCCAGGGGCATGATGCGGCGCGCATTACGACATCCACGCCCCGGGGCCCGGGAACACCGTGCCGGTGTCCCCGGGCCCCGAGGGCTGCGGTCGTAGCGGCGGCTATGCCTGCTGGCCGTCGGCGGTGTGCGGGATCATCAGATACAGCGTGTCGGCGAAGTCGTTGAGATGAAAAGGCTCTTCGTCGGAGTCTTCTGGGCCGGTGACCTCGCGGCCGACGGCGGTGATGTGCAACGCGGTGCGTCCGGTGTGTTGCGCGGAGATGGTGAACATGGCGCAGTCCGGACTGCACGCCCCGCACGCCGGGGAGGGGTCGGCGTACCGAGGGATGTGGGACTGCAATGTCGCGGGGCCGGGCTGCTGGTCGTCCAGCTGGAAGGCGCCCAGGATCACGTCACCCTGGCGGAGCTGGTCGGCTCGTACGATGCGGGCGGTGCTGGCGTCCAGGCCGGGCAGCGGGTGCGGGTAGGTGGCCAGGTATGCCGCGATGAACAGGTCCGTGCCGGGGCCGCCGGCGGGGTTGCTGCTGGTCGGACGGATCGTGTCGTTTCCGAGACGACCTTGCGCACAGTCCGCCGCACCTGTGACGAAGCACGGTACTTGCCCTACGTCCAGCAAGCCGCCGCAGGTCGGCGCGGCTCGCGGATCTACAAGTGACCCGAATGAGGAGCGATAGTTGGCCCCGTGGCGTACCGCAGAACCCGCATGCGAAACTACGGATCCGCGTGTGTGGCCCAGCGCCTTACGAGCTCAACCATCCTGTGCTCGAGCCTGCGGCTGCCGGGACTTGCGAGGTAGGTAAGCGGCAATGCATACCTCAGGTGCAGGCGATGATCCATAGCGCTTTCCGATCCAATGAGGGCTAGAACCCAGACCGCTTCCCGTTCAATGCGGTGGCGGAATGGCACGAAGATCTCGGCAAGGATAGGTGTAGCGCGTTCATCGCCAAGGCTGTCCAATTGTTTAGCTGCCCAGTGGCGATCGTAGAGGTCGAGGCTGCTGTCGCGAGCAATCGTGGCGAGGATGTCAGTGGCGCGCGGACGGTCAAAATATGCCAACTCCGTGCAGGCCAGCAGGCGGGTGATTGAACGGAGGCGCGCATCATGTGCGACGTGTGCGAGGAGATCAGGTCCGCGTTTATCGCCCAGCTTGGCCAGTTCGAGAGCGGCGTGCTTTCGAGCGGGCCCAGTGACGGACGGGTCGCGGGCGAGCTGGGCGCCACAGTCCTGGTCGAGCCGAGCCAGCGTTGCGGCGGCAGAATTAGTCCGCCATTGCGGGAAGGCGGAGCGGGCCAAGCTTTCGAGATTTTTCTCGAGAATGCGGGTGACAGAATCTGGGAGTGCCGTGCCGAGGATCATTTGCTCTGCAAGGAATTCCTGTCCGGTCACATTTCCTAGACAGGCCCATCGCTTCAACACTCTGATAAGAGGCCGCTCGTCCCCCTGCCAGGTTTCAATAACGAAGCCATAGTAGGAGGACTTGATCCTAGCAGGCGGCTCCCAGAAATTGTGATATCGAGCCCACCACCCTTGAGGACGCATGCCGAGGAGTACTTGGTGGCGGGCACTCTCGTCTCGGGTGGCGTCGCAGGCCGCGAGGTATTCCAAGAAGGTCTGATGCAGGAACTCGTACTCGTGCCCGCGAAGGGTCAGCAAGCAGCTGGCCCGTAGGCTCGCGCCCAGAAAGTCACGCCACTTGTCCTGAGGAACGTCCTGGGGCCGTTTAGCCTCGGACCTGGACTCCACGATGGCGATCGCTGACTGAGTGCTGCCTCGGTAGCGCTCAGCAGCAAGATGGGTGATAAGTACGTGAATGCTGCTCACTGTCTGCTTAGCCTGTGCGGTAGCGCTAGGGCCGAAGCGTTCCAGAACAGCGTATGGAGTCTGCCTCTGCCGGGCTTTGGAATCACTGGTGTACTCATACTCACGTTCACGCAGTAGCGCGGTGAAGTCGTGGAAGATCTTGCCGCGGCTCGGGGGCAACGGTTCACCGGGAGCCGCGACTTGAAGCTGGCAGAGCATTGAGGCGAGCAGAGGAATGCGGGCCACGTCAGTCAGCTGGGCACGCGCCAAGGCCTCGGTGAACTGCCGAGCGGCACGGTCAGGGTCGGGCACGCCGAACTCCCGAAACCAGCCAGACGCGACTCCCGGTAGATCGGATGTGCGGAGGGGTTCCAGGTTGTAGTGGGCCAGATGGCTGCCCAAGGCCTCGAGTTCACCGGCGGGGAGCGGGCGGCTCGCCACAACGAAGCGGTACAGGTCGGCGTGTTCGCCCTTAGAGACTGCCGCCAGGTTGCCGAGAACGCGTTTCCTGGCCGCGGGGTCGGGGATCTCATCCAGGCTGTCGACCAGCACGAGCCAGCGTGCGCCGGACTGCGGAGGAGTTCTGAAGAAGATGGGGGGAAGATCGTCTACTAGGCCGTGCGCCGCAAGGTCCGCGGAGACCGTCTCGGCGAGGGCTTGCGCGAGCGGGCGGCCGTCGAGGGCTGCAGCGGTGACCATCACGGGCAGAGCGTTCTCACAGCGACCCTCCAGCCAGCGAGTGACTCCGTGTGCAAGGCGGGTACGCAACAGGCTGGTCTTGCCACCACCGGGTCCAGCGATCAACACGCATGTCTGCTCTTCGGCCAGGACCTCGTCGGCGGGCAGAGGTAACTGTCGGGCCTCGAGTAATTCCTGAACCGCGCCAATGCCTTCTGGTTGCTCGGGGTCCAGTAAAAGAGCCTGCTGCTTTCTTAGGTACACGGTGGCGAGCGGTGGCGTGATTCCGGGAAGCATGCCCGCATAGGGATGTTCGCGGGACGCTGCCTGTGAAGCGGTCAAATATGCGTTCAACACTGGTTCGTGTTCGATACGCACGTCGAGGCCGTGCTGGGCGAGCATTTCGCCGAAACCGGGAAGGGCTGCGAGGGCGCTGACAGGGACGGCAGCGAGGACGCTGGCGTCGTCTGCGATGTTGCGGTCGGTAGCCAGCACTCCGATGAGAAGAGGGCCACAGAACAAGGCGGTGCCCGAAGCGCCAGCCCAGCCCCGTGCCCGAGGCACAATGCCCTCGTCCACATGGACAGTCAGCAGCGAAGATTTCCGGGCTTGCAACGGGTCGGCGTGGCCGCGCACAGGCATGGTGTCGCGCCCTCTGTCTGGACGTACTTCTGCATCGGGAAAGCCAACCCCGAAACAGGCAACACGGTCTTGGCCAGCGACTTGCCCGAAGCGCACGCGGCCGGGCAGGGGACTGGAATTCCAAGAGAGCGCATCAACCAGCAATAGAGCCGCATCCTGTCCAGGTGCAGCATCGATGTCCACCGGTTCGATCGGCCAACACACCGACGCTGTCAGCCACGGGATGGAGCGCTGATCGTCGAGAGGCCGGACCTCGACTGGTGTGCCTGCCATTATCCCCTGTACAACGTGGTATGAGGTCAACACCAAGCGCTCGGTGAGCAAGTATCCGCTACCCACCCGCTTCGCAGCGGGTACCCAGACCTCGACAACCCGCGCTAGCTCCAATGCCGCCTCCCTGCCTCAGGCTGTCCCACGCTCAGGAGGGCCGCTGGTCAGACGTGCCAGCGATGCGAGCGTCTGCACCGTCGCCGTCGATGGGATGCAGGGTGAACTTGATGCGGTGAACCCTGTCTGAGCTCAGGGCACCGCGCCCCTCGGCGGACCACGGCACGACCCAAACCCTGGCTTTCGCCTCGCCTTCTTTACGAATTGCGAGGGAGAATTCCAGTTCTACCGGACCGGTACGAAACCTCAACGACTGGCTGTCACCCTCATTCATAGCCGCCTGCAGCTGTGCTCGAATCGCACTGACCGTCTCACCAAGCTCTACCCAAGGCTCCCGCGACATGCATCCCCCAAGTCCGGCATCGTGTGACGGGTTCCACCGTAGAGCAGCCACGCCGAGCAAGAATCCGTTCACCCAAAGTAGAAGTCATGCACCGTGCCGGACCTGCGGCAGGCAGCTCCTCCCGTCTGCACCGTTCCAAGTGCACGCACGTCCCTGCATCCACGCACACGCCTCCAGAGCAGCAGCTGTGCGACGAGCCAGGATCTCGCTACCCGATCGAAACAACGACGGGCCCGGGTCGCAAGGGGGCCAACAAACGATCGGAGGGGCCAACTAGCTTCCGTCGTCACAGCACCCCCTCACAATCTCCCCGCCCGGAGGGAACCACCCGCACCCCGACAACCGACTCCCACCACAGCCGGCCCAGGGGTCGCACAGTAGCCCCGCCACTTCGACCGGCTGACGGCCAGCCCGTATCGTCACCCACCCTCATTGACACAAACCACCGTCACACTGACCTCACTAGAGCCTCCGCCTCCTGGCGTCGGTAGTACTCCGTGCCGCCGACGACGAGAACGGGTTTCGGTGCCGTGCGGCGTCGCAGCAGTGTCTTGACGCGTTCGCGCCGCTGCGGCGGGGTCATCTCGTTGCGGACGGCGGCCGGGAACAGGTCGGGGATCTGCCTGCGAGCGATCAGCCCGTGCTCGGGCATCACCACTTGGGCAGCCTGCGACAGGTAGCGGGTGGCGACGTCGGGTGAAACCCTCAGTCGAGCCGCGACGGTCTCGGTGGTCAGGTTGGTGCCCTCGGCGATGGCGGTGCGTAGCAGGTCGGCGACCTCGCCGACTCTCCCGGCTGGCGCCTGCGTGGCGTCCGCGCGGCCTGCGCTCTTCCCGCTGTATCCGGGGCGCTCGGCGTCGTACCAGGCGAACCACGCGGCGACGGCGGCCGCGTCCCGCGTGTGGTCCTCCGCTGCGGGAGGGAACGGGTGGCTCGGGTGATCCGCGTACGCCTGGGCCAGGTTGCCGATGGCGCCGGGGGTCACGCCGCGCCGCCGGGCGATCTCGACACGGCGCCACCGCTCGCCGGGGGCGTGCGTCATGGGGCGCGGCTCGGCGGCCAAGCGCGGGCCGGACTGCACGTCCGTGGCCCCCTCCTTGTCGCCGAAGAGCCGCACGCGAACCCACTCCGCCGCCGTCTGCCTGTCTATGAGCTGGGCGCTGCGGGCACCGACCCGGGTCTTCGCCTCGGGGATGGGGTGGGCCTCCAGCCAGTTTCGGATCGTCTTCGGCGAAACGCCAGCGAGGTGTTCCAACTGCTTTCGGGTCACCCAAGGGTCGTGCAGCGCGGCGAGCCGCTGCTCGAACTGCTCTCTGGTCGTAGTCATGGTGGTGTCATCCTGTCGTATCCGGAGCCGTACACTGATGGACGCTGCCAGCGGGAGACCTGAAGTGGCCTCATCGTTGGTGGTGGAGAAGGGCCGGCGGTTTTGCCCGAGCCAGCACGCTTCGGCGGGGCTGGTACGAGCTTCGGCTCGTAACCGTCGGCCCGCTTTGCCGTTCGCGGCCGGGACGGGGCGGTGCCCGCCGCACCACCCCGCCTCGGCCCGGTAGGTCATGTCATCGCACGCCCCCCGCGGCGCTGGGCCGGCTCGGCGTGGCCGGATGCGGCGCCAAGATGCCCAGACTGACGGCAAGCACTTCGATCTCGGCCTCTTCGCGGGTCTGCTCAGGCACGGCGCACCGGACCGAGGGGGAGGGCAGCGCGCGCAGGCCGCGCGCGACGGCGAGGGCCTGGGCGGTCCAGCGGGCGAAGCTGACTTCACCCGTGACCACCCGGCGGGGTGCGGTGTTGGACATGTGCGTCCCTTCGTTGGGGTGGAGAGCCCGGCGGCGGCTTGCCCTGCCGTCCGCCAAGGCGATGAACGCCCGGGGCGTGTTCACCCCTGGGCGATATAGGTAAATCTGTCTAAGTGCGGGCCTGGCAGATGTCAGCAGGCCGCCCCGCCCGGAGGGAGCGGCCTGCGGGTGCTTACAGGACGGCGCTGACGGCGTGACCGAGCCACTGCGGGACGTTGCAGCTGACGGCGTTTCCGGCCTGCATGGTCTTCTCGGCCTTGCTGCGGCCCTTGACGATGTAGGTCTCGGGGAAACGCTGGGCACTCATCTGCTCGCGCCACTGGAGCATCCGGAAGTGGCAGTCCTCGATCTTCACCGCTGGGCGGAGCAGACCGGCGGAGTCGCGGGTGGACAGGGTGTGCAGCGGCTGGCTGGTCCGCTTGGCGGTCGAGCCCTTCCGGAACGGGATCACTAGGCCGTGGTGGTTGCCGCCCGCGGTGACGGTGGCGAGGGGCCGATCCACGCGCTCGGCGGTGGCGTGGTTGCGGAACTCAACGATGAAGGGCGGGGCAGCCAGATCCGCGGTGGTGGCGTGCGGGAAGGCGCCGGGCGGTACGACGAGCCCTTCGCCGATCTTGATGGTGCGCGACGGCAACGGGGTCAGGTCCGGGCGGAAGGCGCGGCCGTCGTGCCCGCCGTGGTTGACGGTGACCACCGAGGGTTCGTCGGGGAACATCTCCAGACCGGCGGCGATGCGGTCCATGGTCGTGGGCGCCAAGGGGCGCTTGCGGTCCCCGATCCGGGTCCCCAGGTTCGTCCAATCGATGATGTCGGAGGCGGGCCGAACGTAGGGCTCGACGATCACGGCGGTGTCGTGGTTGGGGCAGGTGTAGTCGTACTGCTGGCCGTACTTGCCGATCCGGGTCTCGGTGTGGCCCGGCCGCCAAGTCTGCCGCGCGTACACGTCCTCGTCGCACTCCTCGCACCGGGCCAAGGGCCGTGGGGCGACGTCCGGAAGGCGCATGCCGACCCGGGTGAAGACGATGTAGAGGCGGTCCCTCCACTGGGGGGCGGCCGGGTTGAGCTCGTTGCCGATGTGCGCGGAGCTCACGCAGACGATCTGATAGTTGTAGCCCAGCTTGACCATGCCGCTCAGCCACCAGTCGAACAGGATCCAGTCGGTGGCGAACTCGGTGACGTTCTCGATGAGCACCGCCTTGTACCGGTGCACCTCGACGGCGCGGATGACGTCGTAGGCGGTCGCGCGGGTCCGCTCGAACGCGGCGTCGGGCAGCGAGCGCAGTTCTTCCTCGGTGAGCCCGCTGACGTTCTTGCTGCGGCGGCGGCCCCCGGCGGGCGAGATCTCGGTGCAGATGGGGCTGGCCCACAGCACATCGGTGCGCGGCAGACGGCGCATGTCGTAGTTCGAGACGTCGGCGCAGACGTGCTCGGCCTGCGGGTGGTTCGCCGAGTGGGTGTCGATCGCGGTCTGCCAGTGGTTGGCGGCCAGTTTCAGCTCCCAACCTGCGTTGACCAGGCCGGTACTGGCGCCGCCAGCGCCACAGAAGATGTCGGTGAAGGTGATGCTCAAGGTCCGTCCTTGCACGCCGTGCGGTGGTGGAGTCGGCGTGCCGTGCCCGGTTGCCCTCCGGGCCCGGCACGGTGGTGCGATCAGCTCGGCGGGAGCTGTTACCCGCCGTAGGTCTGGCAGGCGGTGACCTCGGCCAGCAGCAGGGCGCTGATCCGGTTGACGACGACGGCCGGGAGCTCGACCGTCGCCGGGTCATTGCCGTCCCGGCGCGCGATGGTGATCAGCGCGCCGCCGTCGTTGGCCAGCTCTCCGTGGTGGCGCGGGAGCCGGACCAGCTCCTCCAGCAGCCACGCGACGGTGGCGGGGGAGGTGGCGTCCTGCTGGAGGCGGACCGGCGCGCCCAGCGGGTGACGGCCGCCGTAGCGGGCCATGACGCTGGCGACGTACCGGGTGACATGGTCGGCCATCACGTCCACGTGGGCGCCGCCGAGACTGGCGCCCCGGGGGCGGTTGTGCGGCATCGAGTCGTACACCACGGCGATGTGGTCTTCGGGGCCGTAGTGCTCGACGTGCCAGCCCTGTACATGTTCCAGCCGCGGAGGAAGGGTCTCGTCGGCGCCGATCAGCAGGCACGTCAGGTCCGGCAGCCCGATGCGGATCTGGAAGCCGCCGCAGTCGGCGTGCGCCAGCTCTGCGTCAAGGCCGCGCCCGCGCAGAGCGTCGAGAACCCTCTGGTACTGGGGCGTGATCTGGCTGCGGGAGTAGGCGTAGTTGATGACGAAGCGGATCAGCGGAGCCGGGTCGGCGGTCCAGTCGAGGTACCCGGACTCGTCGGTCGCGGTGCCGAGGAAGGTGCGCCGCCGCCAGAAGAGCCGGGGCCGCCCGCTGTTGTGGCCGGCAGTGATCCACAGCTGGTCCAGGCTGCTCGGCAGGACGATCACTAGCTGCCGCTCACCCTCGGCGACCTGGACTTCCAACTGGGCCTGGGAGCGCAGTTCCGCGCCCAGCCTGGAGATGGGAACGAGTTCCACGAACCGTCTCCTTGTGGTTGGTGGTGGAGTGTCGGGGGGCTTGCCCTGCCCTCTTTCGACATAGGTAAATCTATCTATCGGTGGGTGGGGGAGTCAACCCCAAACCCTCACCAGCTACAAGGAATTGGCTCCGCTCTCCGCACCCGCCACCGGCGGCCGTGCAGCGGACGACCCCCCGCCGACCGGCCCTCACCCGACTGGCCCGCACCCGGCTGACCACCCCCGCCGCCCGACCGGCAGAAGCCGCAGGACCGCCCCCTCCCCCTCCCGGCAAAAAGAGATTCTGAGGGGGTGCCGGACGAAGCGCAGGGGAGGAACGGAACCTTTTTTCACCGCGACGAAGGAGCGGCGAAAAAAGGTTCCGAGACGACCTTGCGCACAGTCCGCCGCACCCCCTCACAATCTCCCCGCCGGGAGGCGTGTATATGGGCGCCTTGTCTCTCGGCCGGCCAGGAGAAACCTGCTCAGTGGATACAGCCGGAGTGCTGCGACAGCATGATCATGCTTGGAGGCTCAGAGAGCCGTCGGCGGTGTTCGGTCGGCTAACATGGCCATACGGCAGACGAGCCGAGCGGACGGCCGCGTGGAGTTCCCCCAGGGGGCTTCCCGAGGAACGTCCGGACTCCACAGGGCAGGGTGGTGGCTAACGGCCACCCGGGGTGACCCGCGGGACAGTGCCACAGAAAGCAAACCGCCTGGGGCTCCGGCCCCTGGTAAGGGTGAAACGGTGGTGTAAGAGACCACCAGTGCCCAGGGTGACCTGGGCAGCTAGGTAAACCCCACCCGGAGCAAGGTCAAGAAGGGGGCGCCCCGGTGCCCCTGCGCGGACGTTCGAGGGCTGCCCGCCCGAGTCCGCGGGTAGACCGCACGAGGCCAGCGGTAACGCTGGTCCTAGATGGATGGCCGTCTCCCCGGCCGCCGTGAGGTGACCGGGTGACAGAATCCGGCGTACAGCTCGACTCGTCTGCCGCTCCACCAAAGTTGTAATCGACGATCTCGAAACGCATATCTGCTGGTTCAGTCGTCTGCGAAAGCTCTTCTTTGGCGAAGTCGTTCCCGGAGCGCGCCGACCATGGGAAGGGTCATTCCACTGAAGACAAACAGCACTGCAAGGCCGCTTAGTGTCGGGCTCACGACTTCCTCGATCTTGAGCGGCCAGGGGTCCTCAAGGATGTAGAAGATGATGTAAGAGCCTTTGCAGACTGCATAGGCCATTCCGAGAATCGCGGCGATCGAGGAGAGCGCGAAGCCGGCGCTGCTCCAAGGGCGGACTCCCCAATTGCGCCGTGACGTTCTCCCGCACATGAACATCAGCTCGCCGCAGGTGACCAGGACGTAGGAGAGATAGATAAGTAGATATGCGGCAACCTTTGGGTTGTCGACGTACTCGGTCGTGAACTGTATGCCAGGCCGGTTAGCTGCAAGGAAGAGCGGCACCATGATGGCTAGTTCCAACACAGCAGCGAACCCGCGTTGGAGTATTGCCGACTTGAGGTACTCAGGGCGGTAGGCCAGATCAACCATCGTGATCTGAATCGCAGCGCACCAGAGGATCGCGCAGACGTGGGCTACAAGCTTGCCGGCGTTGGGCATGCCTGTGGCCTCCTGTAGTTGGTTGGCCACCGCTGGCACGGCGCACAGGACACCAAGTGTGCAGATGGCGAAGGCGATGGCGATCGCCCAGGTGGCGACGCGTGGATTCCCCACGGCCCTGCGAGTGCAGAGGGCAGTAACCAACAACCCTGCCGCGGTGCAGGTGCCGAAGACTATGCCGTCCACCACTTACAGCCCCTCCAGTGCATCGGCCGCGTAACGTGCGGTTTCATCCTTACTGCGGCGCCGTCGGCGCTTGCCCTTTTGCTTTCCGGATTCAGCGTTCGCCGTCGGCTCCAGGCCGAGTTCGGCCCGGCGCTGCTCCAGGGCTGCGATGATGTTGTGCAGCTCGCTCTCTGGAAGGCCATTGAGCAGCGCTAGGACGCGGCGTGCGTCTGGGTTCTCGAACGCCTCCAGAGCCGCGAGGTCGTTATAGCTTTCGTGCGGAAGAAGATGGGCCGGCGGCACGTTGTTCAGTGCTTTGCACAGCGCAACGATCGTGCCCACGGTCGGGTTGTCCTGGGAGCCGTTGGCCAACTTGGCGATGGCGGCGAATGACACGGACGCGTGCTCACCAGGCAGTGCGTTCACTGCCGCGGACAGTGAGCGCGACGTGTGCGCACGGCCGTTGGCGTCCAGACGGCTGGCCATCAGGGCTCTCAGCTTTTCCGCCAACGACGGGCCGTTGTGGCTCACCACAGGTAGGAACTCTCGGACGTGCTCCGCAAACCGTCCTGTTGATGACTGCACACGACCACGTACCGGTCTCTCACTCTGTCGAAGGGCAACTGCTGTGTACTTTAGTTGACATGATCGGGGACGCAAGGCAGGATCCCGAGAAGGAGGAACCCTGTGCAGCAGTGTGACTACCGCATGCCGTCGCTGACCGCCATCGATCGAGACTTCTTGAGGGTTCGCCGATGGGAGGGTCTGCTGGGGGACCCTGCACAGGTGCCTCCACATGATCTGAGGCTGATGACCCAGTCGTAGCGCCGCACCGGCAGGGGTGGAGGTGGAGTCGACAGTGAAGAGCACTGTTCAGATGCGTCATGAGGTCTGCGGTAGGACGGGGTCGTTCTCGCCGACAGCGCTTGAGTGCCGCCGCTTTAGCGGGGTTGGCGCAGCCGGCCCCGATGGATGAGCGGAAATCGCTGTGGTGCTTCCGGCGGAGTACTGGAGCACGTTGGTTCTTCAGCAGGTAGGGCCGCAGTTGCGCGTGGAGCTGACCCTTACAGAGACCACGGGGGCGATAGCGATGGGGATGCCGGGAGGGAGCCGGCGGGCAACACGGAACGACGCGTTCCCCAGGGGGACACAGACCACCCTGGAAGACTCCCACAGAAGCACTGAGTCGGTCGGTCAGGGCGTTGATCATGTACGCGGCGGGCATGTGTCAGGCTGCTTCACGCGGGACAGCGCAAGCGGGAGTGCTGCGTCAAGCGGCGTGTGGCTTGGCGCGGACGACGGCACGGTGCTCCTTTTCCCGGTCTCTGCCGGCGTCGACGGGTCCCCGCTCCGGCCGGACGCAGATAAGCCCCAACTAGGCGCCGATGATCAAGCCACCCTTGATGCCGCGAGTTGGCTGATGCCGAAGCTTCCGCGCGAGCTGATCGCTGAATATCTCGGTCTAGGCCTTTCGAGACAGTGATGCCTGCCCGCATCATGGGAGCTTCTGCGTGGTGAAGCTGACGGTCGGCCATCGTCCGAGTGGCGCCTAGTGACCTGAGTCAGAGATTTTCGGGTAGTTCTCGCGAGTTGCCAGGCGTGCCGGAGGCCGGACTCCAGCAGGCTGGGCCAGACCTGGCGGCCGCATGGCACCCGGCTGATGGCCGCCGATCTGACGACGAATCTCCGACTCAGGTCACTAGGGGGCGTTGGGTTGCTTACGCCTCTTTGTTCTCTAGGCGCTGGAGCTGCGCGATCACGGGCAAAAGTGCCTGCCGGCTGGACGGCAGCAGCTCGTGGCACTTCGTCGCGATCTCGCGCACAGCCTCATCCTGTACTGCAAGGAGTACATCGGGCTGCCGGAGAACGTTCGTGGCGGTTGTGAGCTGTTCCTCTGTGAGTGCCTCGGCAGCCTCAAGGAGTCGCATCATGCGAGGCAGTCCGTCCAACAAGCCTGGCTTGTTGGCGAGGTCGCTCAGGGTCTTCCGCTGCTCCTGGCTGAGCGCGCTGACTCCCAAAGCGACCTTGCGCACGCCTTCGTCGCCCAGCACATCAAGCGTCTGGAGTCGTGCGAGCAGTCTCTGGATGGTCTCGCGATCGGCGACGCCTGGCTCCACGTTCTGCAGCCTGATATTGCGCACACCTAGACGCCGTAGCTCTCGGAGGAGATCCAGCTGTGCCTGGGTGTCGTCTTCGAAGGCAATCTCATCATCGACGAAGTAGGAGATGCGTCGGTGAAAGTAGTCAGAGAGTGCCTTCAGGTGGCGCAGCGTAACGTTCGTTCCGGGCTTGCCCGTCGCAAGCTCCCACAGGTACGGACCCGAGATCGGGACACCGGTCTGCTCCGAGATCTCGCGGGCCAGAGTGTTCCAGGACGGCGGCTTGCCACCCTCGGGGGCGAGCCCGTCGCGAAGGGCGGTCAGCTTCTCCGCGAGCGTACGGGGCGCCGCACCCTCGTCACCGCCGGTACCGGACATGTCGGCCCGCCCTCCTCTCTTCGTCAGGTCTCGATTGCTCTAGGCGGGTACGGACAGTATCAGCCATCTACGCACGTGAATATCACTGCGGGTGCGGGTCGCGTCAAGGTGACCTTGCTAGGCTTCAACTTCCTGGAGAGGACTAGACCAGCAGCTCTATGTTGGGTGGAACGCCTAGCAGGGTTGAGGGTAGCCGAGTGGGGGGAGCTCTCTACGGGTGTTTACTCAATCTGTTGGGCCAGGGCCCGGTTGACGGTCTTCTCGGCGGGGGTGAGGCCCTGCAGGGGTCGTCGTGTGAGGCCTGCGGTCAGCCAGGGTCGCCGCCCTGGTAGGTGAGGTCGGCCAGGATCGGAACGCCCTGGCGTTTGCGGATGCTGATGACGCCGTGGGTGCGGGCAGCGGTCAGGTCGTGAGCCCAGCGCGGCAGTGCGCTCGAGGGTCAGAGCAGCCGGCCGTCCGAATCGGTGATGGGGATCTAGAGGGGCTTCCGGGCGTGGAGGCAGAGGTCGGTGAGCAGCTGGTGTTCGACCTGGAGTAGCCGATCGCCTGTGATCAGGCGGTAGCGTCCGGATAATCGGGGCGTGACCAAGCATCGCTTCCTTGTCGCGCGACAGGTCGGCGCGGAACCGTTCAGCTACGCGAGAACCTGCCTCGATGTCGATCGGGTCGAGCGCCTACGCGGAGCCTCGCTGGACGACGTGACGGACTTGGACGCGGCCTACGAGCTGACCCGGCTCACCATGACCGACCTTGAAGCGTTCGGCATGGGCGGAGGGGAGACGCTCAACGACGAGGAGATCGCGGTTGTCCTCCGGACTCTGCGCGCGGTGCTGCAGCGCCTCGGCGTGTCCCTCACCCTGCCTTTCCGGGACTTCAAGAGCTTCAAGGCCTATTGGAGAGACCGGGGGATGAGCGGCAGCTATGCCGCGCGCCAGAACTACATCAGCAGTGTGTTCGGTCCTGTCCTGGCCCGGTTGGATGAGTACCATCCGCATCTGCGGCAGAGCCGAGCTCGCCGCATCACCGACGTGACTCGCCGTCGGCTTCGCGATGGCTTAAAGGGCGGGTGGTGGGGCGGGACGCTTGATGAGGTGCAGTTCCTGAGTCGTCTATACGATCTGGACAATCTGCCCAGCTACGACTCCCGGTTCATCACAGCCGCCCAAGACGTCTGGCAGCACTGCATCAACAATCCGTCGGACTGGGAAGACGACTGGATCTGGCACGATGAGCGGTTTGGCTTGGCCGACAGCGACGACGCTCTCCTGCGCTTCCTGGCTGAGATGTTGCACCCTGAGGTGCGCACCGACGCCGAAGAGGCCGAACGGCTCTGTGCCTTCTTCAATAAGACGCTGGCCCATGACGGATACGAGCTCATCGAAGTAGACAGGATCAGCGGCGCACCGGTCTTAGCCGCCCGGACGATCGGCGCAGCCGTGCCCGGTGCGATGAAAAACTTGATCTTCGCTGCGGACGGGCCGAAACCGGAATTTGTGCTCGGTGACGCCATCAACAACGACGTCCTGATAGTGAAGAACGAGCAGTACTGCCTCGTGTATAGCCAGCCGCTTAGCGCTTCCGGTCTGACTTGGGGCGAAATGATCGCCTGGTGGCGGGCCCGGGAGTCCCTCCCCGAGGACATGCCTGACGAGGACGTGGGTCGCGCCCTCTACAAGCGGCTTTCGGCATCCCTGCACCACGACGCCGCGCGGCCTGAGTGGGTCTCACCCGAGCAGATGGTGTTTCGCACCTACTGCGAGCTGTACCCCATCAACGAGAAGGGAGCCAGCCAGCCGGCGCTGTTGCCGCAGGTGTACCTGCACATGGACCCGAAGACCCGCAACGAGCGAGCTGGGAAAGACAGCGTTCTGGGTCGCGAACGCATGGACTTTCTGCTGTTGCTCCCTCGCGGAGTTCGCATCGTTGTGGAAGTGGACGGCCAACATCACTATGCCGAGGGCAACGAGGCGTCCCCGCGGCTGTACTCGAAGATGGTGGCCGAAGACCGGGCGCTACGGCTCAAGGGGTACGAGGTGTACAGATTCGGTGGGTACGAGCTGGGCCTGAACGGTGCGCCGGCGATGCTTCGCCAGTTCTTCGCCGCACTCCTCGGACGCCAGCGATAGGTTCCGCCCCTGGAACGACGCTCACGTCCAACGACACGATCGGCGTGGGCATCCCTGGGGGCGTTCGCTGTCACACCGGTGCCGTGCCGACGTCAGGTGCGTGCAAGGTCAAGGTGTCAGGAGCTGCGGCGGCAGCGAGAGCTGAGGATAGCCCGGTCAGGCCCTGACGGAGCGGCAGCCTTGTTGAACGGCGTGCTGTTGGGTGGGTGACCTGCCAGAATGGCTGCCGGTGCGGGGAGGTCCCGGGGGAGGAGTCATGTGTGGCCAATCAGATGATCAACGGCAGGTTCCTGCTGCTGCCAACGGACCCGCGTAAGGGCGGCCTGTCCGAAGTCCGCAAGGCCATCGACACTCACAACCCCACCGGTAGCCCGGCTGCAGTGAAGCTCCTCCTGCCCCGCGAGAACGACGAGATCATCGAGCTGTTCCTTGAGCGGGAGACCGGTGCTCTCAAAGAGCTGCGCCATCCCCACATCGTGGAGATGCTCGACTCGGGCTGGGATGCTGGCCTGGGTCGCTACTTCATCGTCCTGGAGTGGATCGACCGAAACCTCAAGGACGAGATGGCGCAGAAGCGCCCGATGTCTTGGTCCTCCTTCTTCGAGCGGATCGGCAAGCCGCTCGCCTCGGCCTTGGCGTATGCCCACGCGCTGGAGGTCGAGCATCGGGACCTCAAGCCCGGCAACGTCCTGGTGACCGCTGATGGCATGGTCAAGCTCGCCGACTTCGGCATCGCCAAGATTCGCTCCAAGGTCGCGCCGACGGACGCAACCGTCGCCGGCTTCCGTTCCAACCTGTACTCCCCACCCGAGCAGTCCGACGCGATTCCTTACGTCCGGGACGTGTTCGGTTACGGGGCGTTGGCAATCCAGGTCCTGTCGGCTGGCAAAGCTCACGACTACCCGGACCTGGCCCGTGTCCTGGAGGACTTGGAACTCCCGCCGGAGATCCACGCGATCTTGCGTGACTGCATCGACTTCGACCCCGCGCGTAGGCCCCCAAACGCATCCGTGCTGGAACAGCGGCTGTTGGAAGCTGACCAAGTCCGACAGGCGCGGTGGGCCAGACGGAACAACTTTCTGTGGATGAAGCTGACCCGCGCTGCCGCTGAGGCGATTCTCGAGCTGCCACGCGGCGGGGAAATCGACTGGCAACGCGCCCAGGCGGCCGTGCTGGACGACATCGGCGGCACAGTGCACGCCGACTACGGTTACAACCAGCGCACTGGCGAGGTTGACCGTGACACGATCCGTCTTGCCGGCCGGACGCTGGTGCTGCGCATGAAGTCCGATGACCAGTACAGCGAACGGGTCACCATCATCCAGGCCCAGCGCAAGGACGAGAACTGGCTCGCGCGGTGGCGTGCGAAGGCCCTTTCGGTCGGATCCCTGCTCTCCTTCGACTTCCAGGATCCTGGCGAGGAGGCCGCCCACGACGGTCTGCAGTCGCTGCTCGGCCTTCTGGACGATCACGTCGACGCTCGCGCTGCTGCAAAGGAACAAGAAGAGGTCCGCAACCTCGGCGACTTGTTCGAAGCGTGGCGGCGACTGCTGGACGCCCGCGAGGAACTCGCCGCTGGCGGCCGCCAGGCCATGGGCTATGAGAAGGTCACCGGAGAGGGGCGCACCCGCGTCTTCCACCTCACCCAGGCCTGCGAGGACCCCACTGCTTTGCTGGGAGAGGAGTGGAGCGTCGCGGACTACGCACAGGGCCGGCCGCTGGAGCGCGGGCAGATCACCGCGGCATCCAGTGAGCAGCTGATCGTGACCTTCCCCCGCGCAGCCCGGAGGATCCCGAGCCGAGGTGTGCTGCTGCCATTCCTCGGCCCCACGCAGACCGCGATCGTCCGGCAGCGCGACGCACTCGCCAGCGTCGCCGCCGGGCAGAGTGCCAACCGGCTGCTGCGTTCGGTGATCGAAAACCCACGCAGTCTCCACGTCGGCGAGCCCGCCGAGATCGACGACTGGCTCCGCGGTGATCTGGACGCCAGTAAACGCGCTGTGGTCTGCCACGCCCTTGGCTCGCAAGACCTGCTGCTGATCGAAGGGCCGCCGGGTACCGGCAAGACCACTGTCATCGCCGAAATCGTCGAGCAGACGCTGCGTCGTTCGCCCAGAGCCCGCATCCTCATCGTCAGCCAGACGCACATCGCGATCGACAACGCCCTCAAGCGCATCGAGGCGTCCGGGCATACCCACGTCGTCCGGCTCGGGCGGCCGGATGACCCGCGCGTCGCCGCGGACACCCAGCATCTTCTGCTTGACCGGCAGATCAAGCGGTGGTCGCGACAGGTCCGCGCGAAGGCCGAGACGTATCTGGAGCAACTGGCCGAGCACAACAAGCTGGAGACTCGCCACCTGAGGGCGGCACTGAGCCTGGAAGCACTCGCAGCAGTCGCCGCGGACATCGCGCACGTCGAGCGCCGCATCACGGATCTGGCCACTCAGCCTCCCAGCGATCGCACCACCTCCTCGCGTGAGCTGGGCGAGGAGGTGGTCACCGCACGTGCCCGCCTCGACGACCTGCTCGACCAGCGCAGCGAACTGTTCGCCCAGGTCCAGCGGGAACTCGAGGGAGACCTCACCCTTAAGGAGGATCTGCCCGCCTCGGACTTCCGGGACGTGGTGGCGGTGCTGTTGGGCAATGATCCGGCCGCCACCGCGCTGCTGGAGGTCTTGCGCCTGCAGGGCGAGTGGCTCCAGCGCATCGAGACCGACCAGGCCCTGGTCGGTTCCTTCCTGCGCACACGCAACGTCGTCGGCGGTACCGCGCTCGGCTTTCTCGGCCACCCTGCCGCCCGGGACCTCGACTTCGACCTGTGCATCTTCGACGAAGCCTCCAAGGCCACTGCCACAGAGGCGCTGGTCCCGCTCGCACGTGCCAGGCAGTGGATCATGGTGGGGGACACCCGACAGCTTCCCCCGCTGGACGAGGACCTGCTGCGTGAGCGCAAACTCATGGAGGACTACCAGCTCATCCCCGAGCTGGTGGAGACCACCTTGTTCCAGTACCTCATCAACCACAGCGAGCACCCGGTCAAGCACCTGTTGCGCGAGCAGTACCGGATGACCCCGGCCATCGGGAACATGATCTCCACCTGCTTCTACAAGGAGCAGCTGCGCTCGCCGGGCACGCACACGCTTCCCGGTTATGACGAGCTCTACAAGCCCATCCACTGGGTGGACACCTCACGGCTTGGCAAGCACCGCCGCGAAGCTGAACGCACCGAGGCCGAGCGCAGCATCCTCAACCGTGCCGAGGCGCAGTTGGTGGCCCGGCGCCTTCAAGCCATCGACCGCGCCGTCGAGCGGCGCGTGATCAAGCCAGGGCCTGACGGCAAGCTCGAAGTCCTGGTGATCGCCCCCTACAGCCGGCAGGTGGAGGAACTGCGCCGGCGCCTGGCCTCCATTCGCCTCAATCATCTGGCGGCTGAGGTCCTGTCCGTCGACGCTGTCCAGGGCCGCGAGTGCGACCTGGCGCTGTTCTCCGTGACGCGCAGCAATGACCGAGGCGACTTCGGATTCCTCGGCCAGCCCTACTGGCGGCGTATCAACGTCGCTCTCTCGCGGGCCCGCTACGGCCTGGTAATCGTCGGCGACGCGGCCTTCTGCCAAAGCAAGCCCGGAGCCCTGCGCGACGTCCTGGATTACATCCGCGCCCACCCCGAGGACTGCGAGATCACCGATGCCGACCTTTAGCCCCGACAGTCTCCTCGCCGTCCGCTTCCACAACGCGCGCCCCGGCCTGGAGCTCATCACCATCATCGACGCAGCCCTACCGGTGACCCCGATCACCGTCGCCGTCGAGGCCCACGAACGCAAGCCGCTTCCCCTGCTCGACGAGTTCGTCCTGCGCCTGGTCAGCGCCAAAGTGCGCACCCCGGAAGGAATCGGCGGGGTCCTCGGGCTGCCCGCGCAGATGGTCTCCAAGGCCGTCGCCGACCAGCTCTCCGCCGACCATCTCTTCTACGGCGGGGCCCTTCCCGCCGCGGCACCGGACCAGTCTTCGCTGCGCCTGACCGAGAAAGGCCAAAGGGCAGCCAACGAGCTCGCCGTGCTGCGACCGCAACGGGCGGACATGGCCTTCATCTTCGACCGGCTGCTGCGCAAGGTCCGTCCCTACGACCGGCAAGCCGTCATCACCAAGCGCATCGCCACCGAGACCGATCTGCTCCTGCTGCCCTCCGCTCAACAAGGTGAAGTGCAGGCCGGCGACCTGTCCGTGGCCGAGCTGAACCTGATGCTGAAGGACCGCGAGGACAAGCGCGAGGTCCTCGCCATCCGCCGCGTCAGCCAGGTGCCGGCGGCGCGCTACATCCCGGCCAAGGTGCTGGTCTACGCCGACGAGGAACGCACCGAACTGCAGCTCGGGGTCGTCGTCGACGGCGAACTCAGCCACCCCCACGAGATCGCCCTCCTCGGCCACGGTGGTGCCCAGGGCCTCGGCATCACCGTCGAGCCCGCGCAACCGCGCCCCCTTCTCACCCCTGACCTCGAGCGCGCCCGCGTCCCGCTGGCCGAGGTGACCCGGCAACGTGCAGAAGCCGCCGCCCAACTGCAGGCCACTCCGCTCAGTGCGGCCCCGCAGGCGCAGGCCGAGCCCGAAGGCGAGGAGATCCGTGCCATCAGCGTATTCGAGCACCCCGACCTCCTGGACGAAGCGTTGACCCGCGCCCGGCGCCACATTCTGATCATCTCGCCGTGGATCAAACGCGCCATCATCACCACCGACTTCCTGCGCAAGCTGGAAGGACGCCTGCGCAGCAAGGTCGCTGTGGCCATCGCCTACGGCTACAGCGACGACTCCTCCGAGTCCGACGCCGACGCCGTCCGCAAGCTGCGGAACCTCGCCGACCGATACCCCCAGCACTTCCACTTCACCAGGCTGAAGAGCACCCACGCGAAGGTGCTGCTCTTCGATGACGTGTGGATCACCACCAGCTTCAACTGGCTCTCCTTCCGCGGAGACCGCGACCGCACCTACCGCAGCGAGGAAGGAACCCTCGTCCGCAGCCGGCGGACCGCAGACGAACAGCACCAGCGCTACCTGGCCCAGATCGACGTACAACGCGTATAGGAGGCAGCAACCACCCATTGAGTGGCTGACCAACACCGGTCCAGTGCCCTGGACCTTGGATCCGGGGCAGGCCGCTGAGGCCCAGGGCATCCTTCTACCCAAAGCGCGGGTGTCGGCAATTGGCACCCAGCTCTGCGAAGCCAGCTCAATTCCATAGAGGACCGGAGCGGGCTGGCCGGGGAGTGCGCGTGGACGTCAGGCGAGTCTCGGCCGCAGAGATCGACTGCCAGCCCAGCTGCCACGTCCTGTTACGGAAAGGAGGGGCCCGGCCGCGTTGGACTTCGAGGCCGGGCCGGCTGCCTGGACGTGACAGTCCCGAGGAATGGAGACGTCACCACAGGGCCAGCGGGATTCCCGCTTCTTCCGCGGCACGGATTCTCTCTTCAATGCGATCTTGCGATTCCCCGGCTTTGAGGCCCGCCAGGATCGCTGAAGCGATGGCCCGCGTTCGGCCAGCAGCCCCCCGTACGTCTGCGAGTGGACCATGGGGATTGTGCCGCCGTCGCGACCACTCGGCTCGGTTCTCTGCGGCTGTCCCCAGCCGCAGATGGGCGGGATTCGTGCAGCCGTGGAAGTCACAGGTGTGGCAGATGACAGGATCCTCAGCGGAGGACCATCCCGTCCGGGTGACCACACCGTTGACCAACTGGTAGGCGAAGAGGTGAGCTGGGACCGTGCCTCTGCGAGACGGACCCGGGAGGCTGGCGGCGCGGAATGATCCATGGCCGGTTGAGCTGACGGCGCCCAGCCACGGCCAGCATTGACCCGCTGAGCGTACGTAGCACTTGGCTTTGAAGCGGGCGACGATGGTCTCGTCAGTCAGCCAGCTCAACCAAAGATCTGCAGGCAGTCGGATCGGTGTCGGGTCTCCGAGGAGGGACAGCTGCTCTCCTCTGGCTGACGCGGTCTGTCGCCCTTCGCCGATGTCCGGCAGCGGGAGTTGACCGGTGTGTTCTGTCAGGGTGTTTTGTTGCCAAGCTGCTTGGGGTCAGGCGGGTAGCCCTTGGCCCGGAGCCAGGCGTCGAGGGCCAGGGCGACGATGTCGCCGTGGGGTATCTCGGTGTCGGCATTGCAGCGGCGGATGCGCCGTTGGAGCTCAAGGACATCAGGAACGGCGTAGTTCAGTTGCCCGCGCTTGGTGTGCCGACTGTTGATGACCTTCAGGGTGTCCGGGTGGGGAGCAAGCGGATCATCTTGTGACTCGGACTGTGCTTCAAGCGCGTCGGCAACCGCACGCAGCTGGCCGGCATAGGTAGTGAGGTTGTGCACGGAGTGGCTCCCGTGGAGGCGACTAGGCGGCTAGCTAGCCGCCTAGTGGACTAGTGGAATAGTCGCCGGAGGGGCGACCAGCCTTCGTACTGGCGGGTCGCCCCGATAGACGAGCGGTCCGTCAGAACCCGCGGCGGCTCAACCACTCGTCCACTGCCACGCAGACGATGTCACCGATGGGCAGGTGGTCGAGATCGTTGTCGAGCGCGAAGCGCTTGATCCGCTTCTTGAGCTTCAGCGCCGCAGGAACCGATGCGTCGAGGCTTTCCCGCGTGATGTGGCGCTGATTGAGGACCGCGGAAGCCTCTGGGATGTCCTTCGGGCGGCCCGCTCCCTGCGTCCACGGCGCACCCTCATTCGATGCTGACCCTGAAGCAGCCTCGCTCTCGTACTGGGGAGCTGCTGCCCCAGCCCTCATAGGGAATGACGTTCCTTGTGCTGCCGGCGCAGTCTCCCGCACGGCCACTTCGGAGGAGCCATACGCGGGTGCAGGGGGAGCGCCCGGCACGGGCTGCGGAGAGGTTTCAGAGGCCTCGGACGGTGCCTCAGCAGGAGAGGCCACAGGGGGCGCGCCCGACGTGTGGCCGACGCCTCCATCCACCTGTGCGGCGATCCCCACCTGCTCTGGAGCCTGCGTCGCGGACGCTTCGTGCGTTGTCGCGGGCGACTCGACAGGGTCGGCAGTCGGCCGCGGCGAGAGGCCACTGTCCGCCGTGGAAGGCGGCGCGAGATCGGTGTCGGCGGGGTGGGCCTGCTCGGCATCCAGGTGCTCACGGGTCAGCTCGGCCGGCGGCGGAGGCGCGGCTGCCGTCTTCTTGGCGCCGCCGAGCACGTGGCCCTTCGGACGGGTGCGCCGAGCCGGGGGCTTCAGCTTGTCGTTGTTCTCGGTCACGCTGCGTCCAGCTCCTTCATCAGCTCGGCGTACTCGCTCAGCTCGGTCGGCACTTCGCCGAAGGCCTCCATGTAGTGCACCCAGGAATGGATCACGGTTTCCGCAAGAGGGAACGGCCCGTCACGGTCCTCGCCGAGCCCCTCACCCTTCGGGGGATTCAGCAGACTCTCCTTGGCCCTACGGGGCAGGCTGGTGCGGTCGTCCGCCTTGACCAGCACCACGTGGGCGGTGACGTCACGCTCGTTGCGTGCGGCGGCGCGCTCGGCCTCGTCGAACGTGGCCACGAGCTTGCGGCGCTCGATCTTGGTGGGGGCGACCGGCACGATCAGCCGGTCCGCCTCGGTAACAGCCTCGTGGAAGATCCGGGCGCTGCCGCCGCCGGCGTCCACCACGATCGCGCCGAACTCGGCGCGCTTGGCCTGGATGTACTCGGCGATGTCATCGAACGGGTACCGCTCGACCACCAGGTTCTCCGGGATCTCGAAGCCCTCGGCCTGGGCGACCTTGAACCAGTCGTAGGCGGACTGGCTGATGGCGTCGGCGTCCAGGAGCAGCGTGCGCAGCCCAAGGACCACGGCGTAGTAGAGGGCGATGAACCAGGCCGATGTGGTCTTGCCGGCGCCGCCCTTGAGCATTCCGACGACGACCACAAAGGCGTCCCAGGTGCTGGTCTTTGCTGCTGCCAGCGTCTTCTGGCGAGTGAGCTCGTTCACGTTTGCTTGTACTCCTAGAATGCGAAGTTGAGGGTTTTCGTCAGGCAGCGGCACAAGGCTTTGTGTAGAGCAACTGCCCGACGAGGGGCCCCTCCGGGTGCCTGCCGTCACGGGCAGGCGCCCGGAAGTCGACGTGCCGGTCCTTTGGGGGAGGACGGGCCGGATGCAGCAATCCGCGTAAGTTCTGCTTTCGCCCACCGTGCTGAGCGAGGCGCTCGTGCCTCCGCGTCAGGCTGTTCACGGGACGGTCCTGCGCTGACGCTGTCCAGCAGAACCGTGGGGCCGCATCCGAGTCCTGGCCTGGCGCAGGAGCCGGTAGACCGTTGCGGTGGAAAGGTTGTGCTCCGCAGCGAGAACCGACACCGCAGCGCCGTTTTCGTACTTCGTCCGAAGCGCCGCCATCAGCTTCTGCCGCTCTGCAGCCTTCGCAGCGGAACGGATGCGCAGCGTCTCCTGTGCCGTGCGCGGTTTGCCGCCGGCCTCGATCAGCAGCTGACGGGCGGCCCGCTTCGTCTTGGCCCCAGCGACAGCCAGTTCCGCCAGAGTGGCGCCGTGCTGCTCGTACAGTCGGCGCAGATGAGTTGCCAGGCGACGGCGCGCCGGAGCTTCACGCATGCGGCGCGTCTCCCACGAAGTGCGCATCACCGTCCCGGCACTGCGGAGCCGGTTGATGACCGTGCCGTATGAAAGGCCGCTGACTTCCACGAGTTCCTGAACCGTGGATCCGGCCTCGTAGCACTTCCGCAAAGCCTCGGGAGCGGTGAGCGGTTGATGGTCGCCCTGTACTGGGCGCTGATCCGTCATGCGGCGGACTCACATTCTCTGAGTGCGTTCGTGTAGGCCGCGGCAAGCTCGTCATATGAGCGCTCGTCGCGCGGAGTGATGAGGATCAAGCGGCCGTCCGTGGCGATCCGCCACTCCGGGTCCGCCACTCCTGTGGCCGGGTTGGTCACGGCTCCGTGCGGCCCGTGCCACTCAGCGGAGATCTCGTCTGGTCTCACGGCAGGAACCAGCACCGAACGGCCATCACGGACCACCACCAGCCCCTTGGCCCGATGCTCCGCCAGGCCCTCCAGCGCCTTGCGGTACGCCGCCCTTTCAGCAGCGTGGAGAGCCTTGCGGCTGGCTGAGGTCCCTGTCGTTCCGTACTGGTCGGCGATCCGGTCCCAACCGTGTGCAGGCGTCACTTGGAGGTCGGTAACAGCGTCCGGGTGGCTGTTACCGAACCCTTCCAGGGCCCTCGGGGCCAAGGACCAGGTCTCGCCGGTCTGGTGGACCAAGCCATGGCTCAAGAGCCGGTCCAGGGTCCGGTAGGCGGTTGCCCGCGAAACGGACGCTGTGACGACGAGTTCGCTTGCGGTCTGGTGGGGACGTGCATGCAGAGCACCGATCACCATGAGAGCGGAGCTGCCCAGAGCCTGGTGCGTGAAGGCGTCGTGCCCCATGAGGCTGCCGATGACGGTGGAATCGACGTCTGCACACAATCCCGTCTCAGGGGTGTTCCACTCCCCAAGTGCCGGGTCGGGGGGGAACTGAGTGGTACGAGATCGAGACTCGGGTGACTGAATGGCAGCACCAGGCCCGTCGCCGAGGTACCAGGTCGATCCTTCCCTGCCTCGTCCGACCTTCAGCCGGCGCAGCCATCCTGCAGGCACGAGAACGGTTTCGTAGGCCTTCCGCAGGGTCTGCCGCGATACTCCCGCCTCTTCGGCTGTCTGACGTTCGCTGGCCGCGTGCAGGCGGCCACCGGCGATCTCCGCGAAGTTCAGGTGGGCACGAAGCACACGCAGCGCGGTCCTGCCTCGTTCGCCGGGCCATGGGGTGGTCTCGATACGGGCTCGCAGGGCCGCGAGGTCCTCGTAGGACTGCTCGCGTGACTCGACCCGTGTCGTGCTGCTGACCGCTGCGCAGGCGCTGTCCCAGACGCGACGGATGTACGCCAGGGCGCGAGCCTGCCCGGAGCGCTGCGCTATGTACTGCGGATGCCTCCCGCCCTCGTGATCCGGGTGCATGAGGAGTTGTGTGAGCTGATCAAGAGTTCCTCCATAACGTGCGACGTGGCAGGCGATGGCGGCAGTGATGCGGTGCCCGTGCTCAGACACGCCCTGCCGACCGCCACGCTGAGTGACCTGTCCGTTACGGTCGAGCTTGCTGTAGCTGCCGGCGGCGTAGCGGCCAGTGAGGTCTCCAAGGAGGACCAGGTCGGCGGCGGCCGGAGGGAGGTGGGCGAGTCCCAGGGGCTTGGTGTGACCGCCTCTGACTGCCTCTGGATGGGGTTTTCCTGGACGCGAAGCCTTCTGTGAGTGCTGCGAACGGGTTACGGCGTATGGCATTCTGGGGTCGTCTCGCGAAAGACATGGACGCCACCGGGGCCCGCTAAAACCACGGGTGGTGTCCGGAACCGACCTCCAATCGGTGCCAGCGAAGAGCCTCCAGGATGGCCGTCCTGGAGGCTTTCGTGTGCCTGGCTCCGGTGGAGGCAGGCATCCCGACCGCGGCTCGACCGGGGAGACCGTGAAGGAGTCGGAGTCGTCGGCCTGTCCGACTCCGGACTCCCGGGTCGCTCAGGCGGCAGGAGCAGAGGGGTTGCCTCTGGCTGCCTCTGAGCGACCCGGGTCGATCCGGGGTCGAATCAGAGCGATTTCCTCTGACTGCCTCCGATCGCCTCTGCAACCCGTCCTAGCAGGTCACAGCCGGTTCGCCCCACAAAGCCGCAGGTCAGAAGGGTGCTTCTGGAGAACCCGGCGTACAGCCCGACTCGTCTGCCGCTTAGGGCTTCCGGCCAGCGAATAACGCAGGTCAGGCGCCCTCCCTCGCGTGTTGGCGGGCCTCGCTGCCCCCTGGTCCACACTGGTTCGAACGGGATCGCACGGCTACGTACGTAGCCATGAAAGCAGCCAAGTCTCGGGCGCCGGAGCTGGGCGACACGATCGGACCGAACCGAGAGTCGGGCTCGTACCGAGCAGGTCGTGGCCGACGCTCACTGCGGCGTCCGGGTCACCCCGGCGCACGTGGATGTCCACCAGGCTGATCCGGCTGAGAGCCAGGGACCGCGCGCGCCCCGTCTCACGCAGCGCGACATGTTCGGCGTGCGACAGCGCCTCGTCGTACTGCTCCAGGTCACGCAGGATCAGAGCTGACTCGCTGGCCAGCGCGGCGGCGTCGAACGGGCTCAGCCACGGGTGATCGACAGCGGGCGAAGCGTCCAGGTCGCGGTGCGCGGCCTCCAGCGCGTGGGTGGCCGGGGTGCGCTGAGACGCGATCGACAGCGCACGCGCCTGCATGGTGTGCAGCCGCGCCGTCAGTGCGGGAATCCGAGGCCCCCGCGCGGCCAGTTCGAGCCCGGTCCGCGCCCAGCCGACAGCCCCGGCCGCATCCCCGGTCTCAAGCGCAAGGTGACTGCTGCTCGCTGCGACGTGCGCGGCCAACGGGAGGTCACCCAAAGGCGCGGGCCAGGGGGAGAGCGCGGGCGAAGTGCTGGGCGGGGCTGGGGCGACTCGTTACGTAGCCATCAAGGTAGCCACGAAGGCGCCCTCCCACGGCATCACGTGATCGCCGGGCATCTTCCCGGGCTTCCGCAAAGGGAATGGGAAAGCACGTACAACTTAAGTTGTAGAAGCCCTACTTCGTTGCTCAACCCTTCGTTTCAAATCGTTGTGATGCTCCGTTTCCGGGGGCACGATGGTCATCGCCACGGCCCTGAACCGCAGAAACGGATGGCTAGGTGCACACGTCGCAACGAAACACAGAGATTGTCTCCCAGGAACAGGTGATGGAAGGGGGCGAGGGATGGCAGCGCATCGCGTTCGAGGAGATCGCGGAGCGTCTTGCCGACCCGGAATTCCCCTGTGTCTTCTCCCGGAACGCCTTCCGCAAGCAGCTCTTGAGATTCGTCTTCGTGGCGGACGGCGGGAGCGAGGGCATCCGGGTGCTGGCGGCGGCCCTCACGGAGTACGTCGAGCAGGCAAGGGCTTGGGACGGCCGGCTGGACACCGCGTATCCGCTGGTCGCGGTGTTCTCGCCGGATGCCGTCAGCGCCGACTCGGTCGCCGGGCACCATGCCTTCGGCTGGCACGTCCTGCAGGAACTGCACCGCGCCGACCCCGCCCCCTGGCCGGCCGGGGTCGCGTCGAGCCCCGACTCCGCGACCTGGTCCATGTGCTTCGCCGGAATGCCGCTGTTCTGCAATATGAGCAGCCCCGCCCACAAGATCCGGCGCAGCAGGAATCTGGGCAGCCATTTCGCGCTCGTCATCAATCCGCGGGAAAGATTCGATGTTTTCGCCGGGGACACTCCGAGCGGCCGGAGAGTGCGCTCGAACATCCGGAACCGAATACACCGCTATGACGGAATACCGCACTCCCCGCAATTGGGCTCCTACGGCGTCGGCGCCCTCGAATGGCTGCAGTACGGCCTGACCGAGGAGAACGCCGAGCGGACGGACAGCTGTCCCTTCGAGCCCCGTGACGGCTTCGCCCCGCAGATCTCCGAAGAGCCCCAACAGCCCCAAGAGCCCCGAGAGACGCAAAGGACCTCCTGACTCATGATCGAACTCATCGTCTCCCAAGGCCGGGTGGCCGACCGGGCGCCCCGCATGATCGAGGGCGCGGCCCGTCTCGCGCGGGCCCTGGAGCGGCGTCACGGACTCACCGGCCGCTGGATCGGCGAGCCCGCGCCGGCCGTCGACGACGACTGGAGCCTGAGCCTGCCGCGGGCCGCGGAGCAGCTCGGCGCGCTGGGCCGGGCCGTCGGCGAGAGCATCCGGGCCGGCCACCGGACGGTCATGATCTCCAACACCTGCCCGGCGAGCATCGGCACGCTGCCGGTGGTGGCCCGGGAGATCCCGGACGCCGTGGTGCTCTACATCGACGGGCACGGCGACTTCAACACCCCGGACACGACCGGCACCGGCTACCTGGGCGGCATGGTCCTCGCCGCCGCGTGCGGCCTGTGGGACAGCGGGCACGGCGCCGGACTGCCCGCCTCGCAGGCGGTCCTGGTGGGCGCCCGGGACATCGACGAGGCCGAGGCCGCGCTGATCGCGCGGGCCGGGGTGCGGGTGATCCCGCCGAAGGAGACCACGGCCGAGAACATCCTGGACGCCATCGGCGACCGGCCCGTGTGGGTGCACATCGACTGGGACGTCCTGGAGCCCGGCCATGTGCCGGCCGACTACACCGTCCCGGACGGACTGCTCCCGGAACAGATCCGCACCGTCTTCGACACGATCCCGGCGGACCGGCTGCGCGGGGTCGAACTGGCCGAGTTCAACGCCTCGACGGACGAGGCGGAGAACGAGCGGGCGGTCGACGTGATCCTCGACATGATCGCCCCCGTCTTCGAGCCCGCGCCCGTCCTCGCCGGCTGACCCCTCGTCGGCCGACCCCCCGCCGTACGCGCCCCGCACCCGCCCTCGCCGGCTGACCCCTCGCCGTACGCGCCCGCCCCGCTGCACGCCCCAAGGAGATTCCCCATGCCCCTGTACGACAGCATCCTCGACACCGTCGGCCGCACGCCCATCGTCAGGCTGAACCGTCTGGCCCCCGCCCACACCTCGGTCTACGTGAAGGTGGAGGCCTTCAATCCGGGCGGCTCGGTGAAGGACCGGCTCGCGCTCTCCGTGGTCCTCGACGCCGAGGCGAAGGGCCTGCTCAAGCCCGGGGACACGATCGTCGAGTGCACCTCGGGCAACGTCGGCATCGCGCTGGCGATGGTGGCCGCGGCGCGCGGCTACCACTTCGTCGCGGTCATGGGGGACACCTACTCGCAGGAGCGGCGCAAGCTGATCCGGGCCTACGGCGGCAAGGTGATCCTCTTCCCCGGCGAACTGGGCAGCAGCGGAGGCAACGCCATCGCCGACGAACTCGCCGAGCGGCACGGCTGGTTCCGGGCCCACCAGTTCGACAACCCGGCCAACCCCGCCTACCACCGGGAGACCACGGCCTCGGAGATCCTCGCCGACTTCGCGGGCAAGCGGCTGGACTACTTCGTCACCGGGTTCGGCACCAGCGGCACCCTCACCGGGGTGGGCCAGATGCTGAAGACCGCCCGCCCGGGGGTGCGCGTGGTCGCCACGGAGCCGGAGAACGCCGCGATCCTCGGCAAGAAGGAGTGGAACGTCCACCGGATCCAGGGCTGGTCCCCGAACTTCGTGCCCAGCGTCCTCGACGACAGCGTCATCGACGAACTGGTCACCGTCGACGAGGTGGTGGGCCGCGACACCGCGCGCAGGCTCGCCGCGGAGGAGGGCATCTTCGCCGGCATCTCGGCGGGCGCCACCCTGGCCACCGCGCTGCGCGTCGCGGAGACCGCCCCGGAGGGCTCGGTACTGCTCGCGATGCTGCCGGACACCGGGGAACGGTATCTGTCCACGTTCCTCATGGAAGGGGTGAACGAGGGCTCGGACGACGAGTGGCTCGCGTCGCTGGGCACCGGGAGCTGACGTGATGAGGGAATTCGTCCCCCCGGCCGCCCGGTTCGTGGACCTTCCCGCCGAGTTCACCCTGCGGCGCGGCGGGACGCTGAACGGCGCGCGCGTGGCGTACGAGACCGTCGGACGGCTCACCCCGGAACGCGACAACGCGGTCCTGGTCCTCACCGGCCTGTCTCCCGACAGCCATGTCGCCTCCCATCCGCAGGACCCGAGCCCCGGCTGGTGGGAGGCCATGGTGGGGCCGGGCAAGCCGGTCGACACCGACCGCTGGTTCGTGATCTGCGTGAACGCGCTGGGCAGTTGCAAGGGTTCGACCGGGCCCGCCTCGACCGATCCCGGTACGGGGCGGCCGTACGGCCCGGACTTCCCGGAACTGTCCATGGAGGACGTCGCCGACGCGGCGGCCCACACCGTACGCGCCCTGGGCGTCGAGCGGCTGGCGTGTGTCGTCGGCACCTCCATGGGCGGCATGAGCGCGCTGTCCCTGCTGGCCCGCCACCCCGGGCTGGCCCGCGCCCATCTGAACATCTGCGGGGCGGCGAACTCGCTGCCGTTCGCGACGGCGATCCGCTCGCTGCAGCGCGAGGCGATCCGCTTCGACCCGCAGTGGAACGAGGGCCGGTACGACAGCGCGACCTACCCGCACCGCGGCATGCTCACGGCCCGCAAGCTGGGCATGACGACCTACCGTTCGGCCCGGGAGTGGGACAACCGCTTCGGCCGCAGCCGCATCGCCGCCGAACGCCGTACGGACGACGATCCGTTCGGGCCGGAGTTCGAGGTCGAGGCGTATCTCGACTGCCACGCCCGCAAGTTCGCCCGCCGGTTCGACCCCAACAGCTATCTCTTCCTCAGCCGCGCCATGGACCGGTTCGACCTCGGCGAGTCCTGCGCCACCACGACCGCGCGGGCGCTCGCCCGGATATGGCTGGAGAAGGCGCTGGTGATCGGGGTCGAGACCGACATCCTGTTCCCCCTGCGGCAGCAGCGGGAGATCGCCGACGGGCTCGCCGCCGGCGGCACGGACACCGCGTTCCTGGCCCTGGAGTCGGAGGAGGGCCACGACGCCTTCCTCGTCGACATCGACCGCTTCGGCACCCCCGTCGCCAAGTTCCTCACCACGCTCTAGGGGGCGTCTCGCCGATCACGCCGGGCTCGCGGCGCCTGGCACCGCGCCTCGCCGCGTTGTCGTCACTCGCCGATGCTCCGCATCGACTCCCTCCTCCGCCTTGCGATGCACGGCACCAGACGCCGCTCCCTGATCCGGCCTGATCGACGAGACACCCCCTAGCCCTACCGCTACCGAAGACCTACGGAGACCTGCCATGTCCGACCAGACGTCCAGGCTGGCCCTCGTCACCGGTGCCAACCGCGGCATCGGATACGAGACGGCACGCCAGCTCGCCGCCGAGGGCGTGCGGGTGCTGCTCGCCGGACGGGACCGGGAAGCGGTCGCCGCGGCGGCCGGGGAACTGCGCGGCGCCGGCCTCGCGGTGGAGCCGCTCGTGCTCGACGTGACCGACACCGACAGCATCCGGGAGGCCGCCGCCGAGGTGGAGCGGACGTACGGCCGCCTGGACATCCTCGTCAACAACGCCGCCATCCGGGTCGAGGAGTACGGCAGGAAGCCCTCGCAGCAGCCCCTGGCCCAGTGGCGCGAGACCTTCGACACCAACCTGTTCGGCGTCGTCGAGGTGACCCGCGCCTTCCTGCCGCTGCTGCTGCGCTCCCCGGCCGGGCGCGTCGTCAACCTGTCCAGCCTGCTCGGCTCGATCGGCACCCACGGCGACCCGGACTCCTACGCCTACAGCGACATGTTCAAGTCCCTTCCCGCCTACAGCGCTTCGAAGAGCGCGGTCAACTCATGGACCGTCCACCTCGCCTACGAGCTGCGCGACACCCCGGTCAAGGTGAACGCCGTCCACCCCGGCTACACCAGGACCGGCATGAACGACGGCGAGGGCGAGCTGGAGATCCCCGACGGCGCACGGACCGGCGTGGCGATGGCGCTGCTCGACGACGACGGACCGACCGGCACCTACACCCACCGCGGCGCAACCGTCCCCTGGTAATTCACTGGAGAACTCTCGATGGGCAATTACGTGGCCCTGGCCACCGATATGACCAGCCTTCCGATCGACTACGACATGCCGCTGCTGCTGGAGGCGTGCCAGGCAAGGGGCCTGCGGGCCGAGATATGCAGCTGGGAGGACCCGGAGATCGACTGGGGCGGCTTCGACGCCGTGCTGCTGCGCTCCCCGTGGAGCTATGTCGAGCAGCTGCCGCGCTTCCTCAGCTGGTGCGAGCGCGTCACCGCCGTGACGCATCTGCTCAACCCGCTGCCGGTGGTGCGCTGGAACCTCGACAAGAGCTACCTCGGCGATCTGGACGCCGCCGGGGTGCCGGTCGTACCGAGCAGCTTCGTGGCCCCCGAGGCGGATCCGGCCGACGCGCTGCGCGCCTTCCTCGAACGACACCCCGACGCGGGGGAGTACGTGGTGAAGCCGACCGTCGGCGCCTACTCGCGGGACGTGCAGCGGTACTCCCGCGGCCAGGAGGCCGACGCCACCCGGCACATCGCCAAGCTGCTCCAGCAGGGGTGCGACGCGCTGATCCAGCCCTATCTGGACGCCATCGACCGCGACGGCGAGACGGACCTCGTCTACTTCGACGGCGTCTACAGCCACGCCATCCGCAAGCGGGCGCTGCTCCTGCCGGACGGTACCGTCGACGCCCCCACCCAGGACGCCCGCACCGCGCGGGACGCCGCCGAGGACGAACGGGCCGTCGCCTCGGCCGCGCTGGCGGCGGTGGTGGACCGCCTGGAGCTGGACAAGCCCCTGCTGTACGGCCGCGTCGACCTCATCCGGGACGGCGACGGCAGGCCCGTGCTCCTCGAACTGGAGGTGTGCGAACCGTCGTTGAGCATGCCCTTCGCGAAGGGCTCCGCGGCGCGGTTCGCCGAGGCCATCGCCGTACGACTGGAAGACCTTGCCGAGACCGACCGAGACCGGAGTGACCGATGACCACCACGACCACCAAGGCGAGTGCCCCCGCCCCCGCCGCCCAGCTCCCCGCCGGGCCCGCCCCCTCGGTGGTGCCGCGCGGCACCCTGTACGCGGCGCTCGGGGTGGTGAGCTTCTCCTTCAGCTTCCCCGGCACGGTGTGGGCCCTCGACGGATTCGGGCCGTGGAGCGCCATCGGGGTGCGCGGGGTGCTCGCCGCCGTCATCGCGCTCATCGCCCTCCTGGTCACGCGGGCGCCGCTGCCGGCCCGCGCCGACTGGCCCGCGCTCGCTGTCGTCGCGGGCGGCTGCGCGATCGGGTTCCCGCTGCTCACCACGCTCGCCCTGCAGACCTCCTCCACGGCCAACTCGGCGATCGTCATCGGGGCGCTGCCGATGGCCACGGCCGCGTTCTCCGCGGTCCTGACCCGGCGCCGGCCCTCCAAGGTGTTCTGGGCCGCGGCCCTGACCGGCGGGGCCACCGTGATCACCTTCACGCTCACGCAGAACCACGGCACACCGACCGTCGCCGACCTCTATCTCTTCGGCGCGCTCGTGGTCTGCGCGGCCGGATACGCCTTCGGCGGTCGGCTGTCCGCCCATATGCCGGGCTGGCGGGTCATCGCCTGGGGCGTGGTGCTCGCCGCGCCGGTCAACCTGGCCGTGTCCCTGTGGGCGCTGCCGCACGAGCCGGTGCACCTCACAGGCAAGGCGCTGGTCGGCATGGCGTACATCGCCGCCGTCTCGCAGTTCGGCGGGTTCGTCGTCTGGTACAAGGGCATGGGCCTCATCGGCGTCGCCCGGGCCAGCCAGCTCCAGCTCGCGCAGCCGCTGCTGACGCTCGTGTGGGCGGTGCTGCTGCTCGGTGAGGAGATCGGCGCGGCCGTTCCGCTGACCGCGGTCATCGTGCTCACCTGCATCGTCGTCACCCAACGGGCCAGGGCGTCCTGAGCGCGGGTCCGCCCCCCGGCCGGGGGGCGGACCGCTGTCTTCTCGCCCCTCGAACGGCCTGTTCTCTCCGCTGCGGGCGGGTGCTACTTTTCTCCGCGATCATGACCCGGGGGAAGGACGCATCGTTGAGCCGTCAGGCAGCCGCAGAGCAACTCCGAACCGCCACAGCCGAGATCGTCGAGGCGTACCACGCGGCGCTGACGCGGCTGAGCAGCCCGCTCGCGACGCGTGAGGACGCCTGGCAGCAGTGCCGCTACCAGGCCCGGAACATCGTGGCCGAGTGCGCGCAGTCGCTGGAGACCGGACGGCCGGTGGAGGTCACGGGGGTCGGGGAGTACTCCCGGCTCCTAGGGGCGCACCGCGTCACCCAGCAGATCCCGGTCTCCGAGTCGGTGCGGGCGGCGGAGGTGCTCTGGGAGGCCATGCAGGACGCGGTCGCCCGGGCCGCGGCTCTGGCGCCCGGGGAACGGCACGCGGTGCAGCAGGAGATCAGCACCGCCTTCCGTACGGCCACCGGAATGCGTCTCTACCAGGGGATCCGCGGATACGAGGAGGCCGCACGGCCGGCGGGCCCGGCCGGCCGGCCGGAGAGCGCGGACCGTCCGGAGCGCCCGGAACGTGGATCCGGGGAGGCGACCGCGCCCGCGGCGGACGCGGAGGCGCAGGCCCTGGAGCTGCTCACGCTGCGGGAACGGGAGATCCTCGAAGCGGTGCGGGAGGGGCTGACCAACCGGCAGATCAGCCGGCGCTTCGAGATCACCGAGGCGACCGTCAAACGGCATCTGCACAACGCCTACCGCAAGCTGGGCATCAACTCGCGGGTGCAGGCCCTCAACAAGACGTTCCCGGGACAGAGCTGACCGCGCCGCTCGGTGCGGCGCGGTCGGGGTGATCACAGATGGTGCGGGTGTCGCGCGGCCGGGGCCGGCGGGTGGTCAGACGAGGGTCGGTGCCAGGCCCAGGCCGAGCATCGCGCTCAGGTTCGCGACGTACTGGGTGACCATGAAGGCCCGGTAGGCGCCGCGCCGCCGCAGCCGGTCGGCGTGCGCGTGGCGGGCGGCCCGTACCACCCGGACGACCACCCACGCCGCCCCGAGCGCCACCGGCACCGCGACCACCAGGGCGGTCGGCGCCCACAGCAGGGCCAGCGCCGGTGCGGCCGTGCCGACCGCGAGCGCACCGGCGACCGCCAGGGCCCGGGCGGCCCGCGCACCGTGCACGACCGCGACGGTGCGCCGGCCGCCGGCCGCGTCCCCGGTGACGTCGCCCAGGTCCTTGACCACGGCGCCCACCAGGGCCATCCAGGCCGACATCACCCCGGCGACCAGCACGCCCGTGGCGGTCCAGCCGCTCCCGGACGCCGAGACACCGGCCCCGTAGGCGGTCGCGCCCAGCCCGAACACCACCACCGCGCAGCGCCCGCTGGAGCACTTCGCCTTCACCGGGTCGGCCGAGTACGCCCAGCCCAGCACCAGGAAGGCGGCCGTCCACGCCACGGTGCCCGGCCCCGTGAGTCCGGCCAGCAACAGGGCGGCGCAGGCCAGCAGGACGGTGGCGTTGGCGGCGGTGCGCTCGGGGAGGTCGCCGCGGGCGATCGGCCGCTGTGAGCCGTTGGCCCGGTCCTCGTGGACGTCGGCGACGCCGTTGAGGAGATACGCGCAGGCCACAGCGCACCACAGGGAGACCATGCCGAGCGCGGGCCGCGCCAGGGAGTGCGGCAGTTGCGCCGCCGACACCACACCCACCACGAACCGCAGGAGGAAGGCCACCTGCACGACCGGTCGTGCCTCCCGCCAACAGAGGCGAACCGTTTCCGCCAGGGACTGCCACGTGGCGTGCCAGCGGAGATCCAGGACTTGAGCCGGCCTGGTGGCGATCGCTTGCCCACTGAGATTGATCACGGGAGCAACCCTAGGAATCGGCTCACAGCCCCCGCCATACAACCATCGGCGTACACGGGGTGTACCACCGTGCCCTCAACCGCCCCTGTTCTCAGGGGTTTTGCGCACGTCCGATGGTCACCGGCACTTGTCCCCGCCCCCCTCGGCGGGCACCAGCCAAGCCTTGCCCGCGGGCAGTTTCACCGGCTCGTCGGTGGCCTGGTCCCACAGGACGGCCGTGCCGCCCGCGACGTTGATGAGCAGGTAGGGGCGGTCCGGGTCCAGGGCGGGGCCCTCACCGGCCACGCCGCGCAGGGCGGTCGTGGTGCGCACGCACGTCCAGGACGGTTCGACGCCGAAGTACGGAGGCGGTGTCTCGCCGCGCTCGGCGGCGGCCTTGGTGCGTTCCGCCGCCCTGCCCGCCGAGTCCAGCGCGTAGCCGCCGGTGACGGCCAGGATGGCGAGGAAGACGGCCATGTGCAGGACGACGTTGGTGCGTTCGCCGGGTGCCGCGTAGAAGTGGTGGCGGTGCCGGGCCACGCCCCACCAGGCGGGGACCAGCAGCACGTAGGCCAGGATCGACAGCAGCTTCAGCGCGGCGAGGAACTGCCAGATGGGCGGGACGTCGAGATCGCTCGTGCTCAGGTCCAGCTCGTCGGCGTACAGGGCGTGGAGCACGGAGCCCGCGGCCACGAAGCTCGACACCACGACGGTGACCACGAGCGGGACGGCCCACGCGACCCACTCGCCCCACGTCCACTGCCGCACCAGCAGCCACAGTCCGGTGACGACCCCCAGGACCAGGGCGAGGTAGAAAACGTCCGACGGCCGCCAGCCGTCACCGCCGACGAGCCCCAGGGCGCCCGCAGTGAAGAAGCCGGACGCGGCCAGGACCAGGACGGCGCCCATCATCCGGCCGTCGGGGAACAGCCGCCAGCCGGCCCGTGCGGTCCCCGCGACGCCGACGGCCGTCAGCAGCCCCCAGAACCACCAGCTCGCCGGGACGGCGTGGGAGGCGCAGACCAGCGCGAGGGCCGGTACCAAGGCCCACGCGACCGCGTGGACGGTCCGGCGCTCGCCCTCCTCCTCCGGCCACCGCCGCACCGGGTCCTTCCACATGCCGTCCAGCGGCCGCACGGCCACCGCGGAGGGATCCCCCCGCTGCCCGGCGCGGGCCAGGCGCAGCGCCTGGCCCGCGGGGCCGGTGACCATGCCTCCGGCGTCATAGGAGCCGCGCGTCAGCGCCCAGCCGGCGAAGTGCCTGCGCCAGGAGGAGCGCAGGGCGAGCCGTCTGCGCCGCGCGTCGATGACGCGCCACGCCGAGCGCGTCTGCCGGTCCCGGTGCAGGTGCTCGGCGCGCAGTACGTACGCCTCCAGCCGCGCGGCCCGGGCCATCTTGCGGACCCGTTCGGCGGCGCCTCGGTCGCAACCCCTCGCGATGCCGAAGAGACGTACCTCGATCTGATAGACGCGCGAGCCGGGGTCGGGTTCGACGGCGCTCCCCAGGGGGCCCTGCCCGGCCGGGTGGTGCGAACGAACCGGCCAGTCGTGCCGGGCGAACCGGTCCTCGGCCTCCTGCCAGTCGTCCTCCCCGCCCCTGACCTCGACGAAGACGCGCACCCGCTGGTCATAGCGTCCCTGCACCATCGTTCCCCCCTCCTGCCACCACCTCCGGCGGGTGGCAGGGTAAGGGGCACACGAGTGTCATGGTCAACTTCCGGCCGGGGCACCGCCCCTCACATCGGCGGGTTGCCGTGCTTGCGCTCCGGCAGCGGGACGTGCTTCGCGCGCAGCATCGCGAGGGAGCGGATCAGCACCGCGCGGGTCTCACCCGGGTCGATGACGTCGTCGACGAGGCCGCGCTCGGCCGCGTAGTACGGGTGCATCAGCTCCGCCTTGTACTCCTTGATGAGCCGCGCGCGGGTGGTCTCCGGGTCGTCGGAGGCGGCGATCTCCCGGCGGAACACCACGTTCGCCGCGCCCTCCGCGCCCATCACGGCGATCTCGTTCGTCGGCCAGGCGAAGGAGAGGTCGGCGCCGATCGAGCGGGAGTCCATGACGATGTAGGCGCCGCCGTACGCCTTGCGCACGACCAGCGAGATCCGGGGCACGGTCGCGTTGCAGTAGGCGTACAGCAGCTTCGCGCCGTGGCGGATGATGCCGCCGTGCTCCTGGTCCACGCCGGGCAGGAAGCCGGGCACGTCGACCAGGGTGACGAGGGGGATGTTGAAGGCGTCGCAGGTCTGCACGAACCGGGCGGCCTTCTCGGAGCCGTGGATGTCGAGGACGCCGGCGAGCGCCGCGGGCTGGTTGGCGATCACGCCGACGACCTGCCCGTCCAGCCGGGCCAGCGCGCACACCACGTTGCGCGCCCAGGCCTCGTGGACCTCGAAGTACTCGCCGTCGTCGACGATCTCCTCGATCACCGTGCGCATGTCGTACGCCTGCTGCGGGTCCGCCGGCACCAGGGTGGTCAGCGCGTCGGTGCGGCGGTCGGCGGGGTCGTCGGAGCGTACGGCGGGCGGCAGTTCTCGGTTGTTCTGCGGGAGCAGCGACAGCAGGTGACGGACATCGGCCAGGCATTCGGCCTCGTCGTCGTAGGCGAAGCCGGACACGCCCGACAGTCCGGCGTGCACGTCGGCGCCGCCGAGGCCGTCGTGGGTGATCTTCTCGCCGGTCACCGCCTGGACGACGTCCGGGCCGGTGATGAACATCTGGGCGGTGCCGCGCACCATGAACACGAAGTCGGTGAGGGCGGGGGAGTAGGCGGCGCCGCCCGCGCACGGGCCGAGGATGACGCTGATCTGCGGGATCACCCCGGAGGAGCGGGTGTTGCGGCGGAAGATGCCGCCGTAGCCGGCGAGTGCCGTGACGCCTTCCTGGATGCGGGCGCCGGCGCCGTCGCTCAGTCCGACGATGGGCGCTCCGGCCGCCTCCGCCAGGTCCATCACCTTGTGGATCTTCTGGGCGTGGGCCTCGCCGAGGGCGCCGCCGAAGACCCGGAAGTCGTGGGCGTAGGCGAAGACCGTACGGCCGTGGACCAGGCCCCAGCCGATCACCACTCCGTCGCCGTGCGGCTTGCGGTCCTCCAGGCCGAAGCCGGTGGCGCGGTGCCGGCGCAGCGGCTCGATCTCGGTGAACGTGCCCTCGTCGAAGAGGAGCCGGAGGCGCTCGGGGGCGGTCAGCTTGCCCTTGGCGTGCTGGCGCCGCGTGGCGTCCGGGTCGGGGCCGCGGCTCAGCTCCTCCTTCAGCCGTGTCAACTCGTCGGTGGAGCGGCGTAGATCAGGCGCGGGGGCGATGGCGAGCAGTTCGTCGAAGGTCGTCATTGCGGCACCGTAGGAGTCCGCTCTCGAACCCTTCGGTACGTCTCCTCGAACACGGCTCGACTGCCGCCTGATCGGGGACGGCCCGGCTCGGGCCGCGTATCGGCCGTGCGGGGTCGTGCGGTGGGGGGTGAGGCAGGTGCGGGGGGTGCGGGCGGGAGGGCCGGTTCAGTCCGCCGTGGCCGGGTACAGCGCGCGGTCCGGGTCGCCGGAGAGCACCGCCTGGTGCAGTTCCTGGAGGGTGGCGGACGGCTCCAGGCCCAGCTCGCGGACCAGGGAGCCGCGCAGGCGCTGGTACGCCTCCAGGGCGCGCCAGCTGCCGCCGCTGCGGTGCAGGGCACGCATCAGCTGGGCGCAGAAGCCCTCGTGGAGCGGGTGGCGGGCGGCCAGCACCCGCAGTTCCGGCACCACTTCGGCGTGCCGGCCGAGCCGCAGGTCCGCCTCGATGCGCCGCTCCAGAGCGGTGGTGCGCTCCTCGTTCAGCCGCAGCACCTCCAGCTCCAGCACCGAACCGGCCGGTACGTCGACCAGCGCCGGGCCCTGCCAGAGGGCGAGCGCGCGGCGCAGCAGGTCGGAGGCCATGCGGTAGTCGCCGAGCTCGAAGGCGGTGCCGCCGTTCACGGCGAGCCGCTCGAACTCGTGGGCGTCCACGCGGCCCGGCTGCACCTGGAGCAGATAGCCGCCGAACCGGGTGACCAGGACGTCCTTCGCGTGCCGCGGGTCACCGTCCAGCGCGGCGGTGATCCTGCGGCGGAGCTGCAGGACGTACGTCTGCAGTGTGGTGGAGGCGCTGCGGGGGATGCTCTCGCCCCAGATCTCCTCCATCAGTGTGGGTACCGACACCACTCGGTCGGCGTGCAGGGCGAGCAGCGCCAGCAACTGGCGGGGCTTGGCAGCACTCGGTACCACTGAGACGCCGCGCTCCTGCGCGGCGAGCGACCCCAGGACCTGGATCTCCATCGGTGTCCTCTCCCCGTTGGGTCACGGCCGCCGGCGTACCCATGGCGGCCTTGCGGACTCAGGTTCCCGAGGTTCCCATCGCGGGCGGTTCGCGGCCCAGTGAGCGAAGCACGACCGTAATCATGAAAATGTCATGGGTCGCCAGTGAGTGTCGCACTGACGGACGCCGGAGTTCCGGACGCAGACTTCCGACCCAGACGCCGACGCGATCCGGTCGGCGGGTTCCTTTCCCCGCGGCTCTCGCGGGGCTGTACCTCAGCGTACGTTCGGCAGCATTTCACTCGTGATCGGCTTGTTCATCTCTTGGGGGTAGGTATGAACGTCACCGAAGAAGACCTTCGCTTCGCGGAACTCGCGGCGCGGACCGGGCTGGAGACCCGGACGGGCGGGCGGCTGGACGCGGACCTCGACGCGCTGCTCGCGCAGTTCGAGCCGGCCGGCGGGGAGTCCGTCAGGGTGGAGAACCTGACCGCCGCCGATGTGACGGAGGCCGGATGGTGCATCTTCGCCGGCGACCTCACCCAGGCGGGTGCGTGACCGGAGGACACGTTCCGGCCGACGGCCCGTTCGTGGCGCTCAAGCGCCATGTGCGGGCCGTGTCGGTCCCGGGGGAGGCCGTGTTCATGTGGTCCGACAAGGACCTGACAGCCGTGCGGGGAGCGGGCGCCGAGGCTCTGGTGTCGCTGCTCGACGGCAGCCGTACCCTGTCCGAGCTGCTCCGGGACGCCGCGACGGCGATGCCCGCCGCCGAGGCGGGTCTGGTGGTGCGCCGCCTGGCCCAGGCCAACCTGGTGGGTTACCGCCATGGCGTCCCGGGTCCGAAGGGCGAGAGCGAGCCGGCCGAGGCGTACTGGGACCGGGCCGGTCTGGACGGATCCGTCGCCGAGGGCACGGTGCGCGGTACGCCGGTGGCGCTGATCGGTGTCGGAGACGTGGACGGCGAGGCGGCCCGGGCCGCGTGCCGCGCCTCCGGGATCACCGCGGTCGCGGCGGACGCCGACGCGCCCTTCGCCCTCGTGCTGTGCGACGACTACCTGTCGCCCGAACTGGCCGTCGTCGCGGCCCGGTTGCGGGCCGCGGGCCGGCCGTGGCTGCTGGCCAGGCCGTTCGCGGCCGAGCCGTGGACCGGGCCGGTCTTCGAGCCGGGCTCGGACGCCGCGTGCTGGTCCTGCCTGGCGCACCGGCTGCGGGAGCACCGCCGCGGCGAACTGTCGTTGCGGCAGGCCGCCGTCCTCGGCGGTCCCGCGCCCGCCCCGGCGCCCTCGCTGGCCGCCGTCCGGGCCATGGGCGTGCACGGGGCCGTGCTGGAGACGGCCAAGTGGCTGGCCGGGCTGCGGTGTCCGGAACAGCGCGCGGTCTGTGTGCTGGACAGCCTCACCCTGCACACCACGCACCACCCGGTGCGACGGCGGCCGCAGTGCCCGTCGTGCGGGGACCCCTCGCTGGTCGCCGAGCGGACACGGCGGCCGGTGGTGCCGGTCTCCCGGCGCAAGGCCGGCGGTTCCGGCAGCAACGACCGGGCGCTGTCCGCCGCGCAGATGCTCGACCGCTACGGCCACCTCGTCGGACCGGTCACCGGCATCGTGCCGGACGTACGCCCCATGGCGGGGCTGCCCGAGGGCCTGCACGCCTACGACTCCGGGCACAATCTCGCGCTGAGCGGGCATTCGGCGGCCGGGGTGCAGAAGGTGCTGCGGGCGCGCAGCTCGGGCAAGGGGGCGACGGCGACCGAGGCGCGGGCCAGTGCCCTGGGCGAGGCGGTGGAACGTTACTGCGCCGCGCGTCAGGGCGACGAGCTGACGATCACCGACTCGCTGAGCGGCCTCGGCGAGGCGGCCGTCCACCCGAACACCTACCAGCTGTACCACGAGCGGCAGTACGCCGAGCGCGGCCGGTGGAACGCCTCCCACACGGCGTTCCACCAGGTGAGCGCGCCCTTCGACGCCGAAGCGGCCACCGAGTGGACGCCGGTGTGGTCCCTCACCGGCCACACCCACCGGCTGCTGCCCACCTCCACGCTGTACTTCCATTCGGCGCCGGGCGGCGCCGCGGACGGGCTGTGGGCCGACTCCAACGGCAACGCGGCCGGCACCAGCCTGGAGGACGCCGTCGTACAGGGCTTCCTCGAACTCGTCGAGCGGGACGCGGTGGCCCTGTGGTGGTACAACCGCCTCCGGCGGCCGGGCGTCGACCTCGACGCCTTCGACGAGCCCTGGCTCGCCGGCCTGCGGGACGCCCTCGCCCGGGCCGGCCGCCGGGTCTGGGCGCTCGACCTCACCTCGGACCTCGGCATCCCCGTCGTCGTGGCGGCCTCACGCGGCGCGGACGGCGGCGCCGGACAGACCGTGTACGGCTTCGGGGCGCACCTCGATCCGCGGCTGGCACTGCGCCGGGCGCTGACCGAGATGGTCCAGATGCTGCCCGCCGTGGCCGCGGGGTCCACGCCGTGCGCTCAGGACCTGCCGTATCTGCTGCCCGACCCCGGGCAGGCGGAGCGCACGCCCGGCTCGTGGCGCCGGCCCCACCGCCACGACGACCTGCTCGCCGACATCGAGGACATCCGCTCCCTGGTGACGGCGCACGGCATGGAACTCCTGGTGCTGGACCAGACCCGCCCGGACGTGGGGATCCCGGCGGTGAAGGTGCTGGTGCCCGGCCTGCGGCCGTTCTACGCCCGATTCGCGCCGGGGCGGCTGTACGAGGTGCCGGTGACCATGGGGCTTCTCGACCGTCCCACCTGCTACGACGCGCTCAACCCCCTGCCGTTGATGTTGTAGACCCCGTGAAGGTGCTGTACAGGTCCCGAACCCGGCATGTGTCGGCTTATAGTTCGGTCACGCAAACTCCCCAATTCCACGCGAGGAGTCGACACATGGCGGGCCGTTTCCGGATATCGGACAACGACCTCATTCGCGGCAACGGCTTAGCGGAGGGTATGCGTCCGGACGCCGGGAGGGGCGTGCCCCACAGGGATCTGCTGGCACCCCGTCTCGCACACGGTGTCAGCGCGGCGGTCTTCTCCGGCTACGGCCTCGTCACCCTGTTCAACGTGCACGAGGTCGTGACCGGGACCTTCGGCCTGGTCGTCTGCTGGGTCGCGGTGATCCTGCTCTACGTCATCCAGTTGCTGCTCACCTCGCGCGGGGCGCGCAGATGGTCCACCCGCCGCAAGGCGCTCACGCTCGCCGCGCAGACGTCCCTCATCTTCGGACCCATGGTGTGGCTGGGGGTGATCTGGGGAAGCATGGCGGGACCGCTCGCCGGATCGATTCTCCTCCTCTTCCCCGGCCGCATCGCATGGCTCTGCTACAGCGCCATGCCGCTGGTGATCCTCGGCTGGTCGCTCGCCGAGGGGCTGTCCGCCCGGGACACCGGCTACTACACCATCTCCACCGCCCTGACCGGACTCGTCATCTACGGCCTGACCCGGCTCACCGAGCTCGTCCGCGAAGTCCACGAGACCCGCGCCGAGATGGCCAGGATGGCCGTCACCCAGGAACGCCTGCGGTTCGCCCGCGACCTGCACGACCTGCTCGGCTACAGCCTCTCCGCGATCACGCTCAAGAGCGAGCTGATCCACCGCCTGGTCCCGGTCAACCCCGAGCGGGCCCGCGACGAGGTCGCCTCCGTGCTCGGGGTCGCCCGCCAGGCGCTCGCCGACGTACGGCTCGTGGCCAGCGGCTACCGGGACATGTCGCTGGAGGCGGAAGCCGAGTCGGTGGCCGAGGTGATGGCGGCGGCCGACGTCGACGTCCGCCTGGACATCCGGTGCGGCAGACTCCACCCGCTCGTGGACACCGTGCTCGCGACCGCGCTGCGCGAGGGCGTCACGAACATCCTCCGGCACAGCAAGGTGCAGTCCTGCACCATCGAGGTGCAGACGGTGGGGGAGACGGTGCGGCTGGACCTCGTCAACGACGGTGTCACGACGGGGAACCGGGCCGCCTCGCCGGACCGGGGCAGCGGGCTCGGCAACCTGCACACCCGGCTCGCCGCGATCGGCGGCGAGCTGACCGCGGGCGTCGTCCCGGGCGACCGGTTCCGGCTGACGGCGGTGGCCCCGGCCACCCCGCCCAAGAAAGACGCCGCGGAGCTCGTGCCGCCGCGGGGGCAACCGGTTGCCGAGTCGGCGGCGACCTGGACCGGGCAGGCGGACAGACGCGCCGTCTGAGCGGCCACGTACACAACGGGGGAATGAATGCTCTTGGTGAAGATCCTGCTTGCCGAGGACGTGCACATGGTCCGGGGCGCGCTGGTCGCCCTGCTGGAGCTGGAACCGGATCTGCAGGTCGTCGCCTCGGTGGACCGCGGCGACCTGATCGTGCCGTCGGCACTGGAGACCCGCCCCGACGTCGCCGTCATCGACATCGACCTGCCCGGCACCGACGGCCTCACCGCCGCCACCGAACTTCACGACCGGGTGCCCGGCTGCCGCACCCTCATCCTCACCAGCCTCGGCCGGCCCGGGACCCTGCGCCGGGCGATGGCCGCGCGGGTCTCCGGCTTCCTGCTCAAGGACTCGCCCCCGTCCCGGCTGGCCCAGGCGGTGCGGTCGGTCGCCGTCGGCCAGCGGGTCATCGACCCCGAACTCGCGCTCAGCGCCTGGGAGGCGCCGGACAACCCGCTCTCCCCGCGGGAGACCCAGGTGCTGCGGCTGGCGGCGCGCGGCGCCGACGCGGCGGAGATCGCGGACCATCTCTTCCTCACCCAGGGCACGGTACGGAACTACCTCACGGCCATCGTGGACAAGCTGAACGCCCGCAACCGGATCGACGCGATCCGGATCGCGGAGGAAGCCGGCTGGATCCCGTAGGCGTCCCCCGCGAGCGTCAGATCTCCGCCAGGGGACCCGCGTTCAGCTTCGACAGGACGCCCGCCAGGTCCACCGCGTTGGTCTCCGGACTGCGGCACACGGCCAGGCACACGGGGCCGCGGGCGCCGGACATCCGCCGCAGGAAGGGCGTGAGCACCGCCTTCGGGCCGATCTCCACGACATGACTGGGCGCCTGCTGGGCCAGCATCTGGCGGGCGGCGTCGGCGAACCGCACCGGTGCGGTGATCTGCGCGGTCCAGTAGTCGCCGGCCAGCGGTTCGGCGTACCGCCGCCCGTACACCGTGGAGTAGTACGGCAGCTGGGGCGCCCCGCCCGTCAGATGGCGGGCCGCGGCCTCGAAGCGGGGCGTCACCGGTTCCATCAGGGGCGAGTGGAAGGCATGTGTCACCTGCAGGTAGGTGCTGGCGATCCCCACCGCCGCCAGCCGCTCCCGCACCCGCTCCAGGCCGTCGACCGCGCCGGACAGCACGGTGGCGCGGGCCGCGTTGAACGCGCCGATGGACACCTCCGGCTCCGCCGCCGCCGCGTCCGCCGCCTCGAACGGGCTGGCGCAGGTCGCCATCATCCCGCCGCCGGACGGCAGGTACTGCATGTAGGAGCCGCGGTAGCACACCAGCCGGGCGGCGTCCTCCAGGGACAGCGCCCCGGCGACCACCGCCGCCGTGACCTCGCCGGTGCCGTGCCCCAGCACGGCCACCGGGCGCACCCCCTCCTCCTCCAGCAGCGTCATCGCCAGGGCGTATCCCACGGCGAACAGCGCCGGCTGGGTCAGCGCCGTCTGGTGCACCCGGGGATCGCCGTCGAGGATCAGCTCGCGGACCGACCGGCCGAGATACGGGCCGATCGCCTCGTCGGCCTCGGCGAGATGGCGCCGGTACCCGGACAGGGCCTCGTGCAGGCCCGCGGTCATCCGGGGGTGCTGACAGCCCTGCCCGGTGAACACGAACACCGCCCGCACCCGGTCGGGGTGCCGCCCCATGCCGTGCCGCATCGCCAGATAGCGGGCGAGGTCGCGGACGGTCGGGTGGGCCCAGATGTCCGCCGGGTCGAGCAGCGGACCGAACTCCGTCTCGATGTCCCCGAACAGGCCGAGCAGGGCGACCGAGTCGAGCCCCCACTCGGACAGCTCCTCGTCCTGGTGGACCTCTCGTCGTGCGTACTCGCCGATCCGCTCGGCGAGCCAGGCGGCGAAGACCCCCTCGTCGGGGTCGCCCGGTGCCGCTGCGCTCACGTCCTGCCTCCTTCCTTCCGTTCCCCGTCGCTGTCCGTCTGTCCGTCTGTGCGTCAGCTCCGCGTCCGGCGGCGCGGGCCCGCCGGTGCCACGAGGTCGTCGTCGAGGTACTGGTACACGGGCCGCAGCCCGCCGTTCAGGAACAGCCGGCGCATCGCGGCGCGCTCCACCTTCCCGCTGGTGGTGCGCCGCACGGTGCCGGGCCGTACCAGCAGTACCCCGGCCACGGCCACCTCGAACTCCTCGGTGAGGCAGCGCCGTACGTTCTTGGCCAGCTCCTCCAGATCGAGGGTGTACCGCTGGTGGGTGCGCAACTCCTGGACCACGACCACGCGTTCGCGCTCGCCGGGCACCGAGAAGGCGCTGCCCGTGCCGAACAGGGTGCTGACGCGCTGCACCGTGCGCTCCAGGTCCTGCGGGTACAGGTTGCGCCCCGCGATCACGATCACGTCCTTCAGCCGGCCGGTGACATACAGCCGCCCGTCGTCCAGGACGCCCAGGTCGCCGGTGCGCAGCAGACCCGTCGCGCCGTCGGCCGTGACGGCGCCGAAACGTTCCGTCGTCGCCGACCGGTCACGCCAGTAGCCGTCCGCGACGCCCGGACCGCTCACCCAGATCTCGCCGACCTCCCCGTCCGGCAGCACCTCCCGGGACTCCGGGTCGACGACCAGCACCCGGCCGGCCGCGCCCGCCGCCGTGCCGCAGGACACCAGGGTGTGCGTGGGCCGGCCCGGCTGGGGCTCGCTCAGCCGGCCCTTCTCCAGGGCATCCGCGTCGACCGTGCGCTCACCGGCCCCGGCGGGACCGCCGGAGACCAGCAGCGTCGCCTCGGCCAGGCCGTACGCCGCGTGCATCGCCTCCGGGCGCAGACCGGCGCCCGCGAACCGCTCGACGAAGGCCCGCCGGGTCTCGGCGCGCACCGGCTCCCCGCCGGACACCGCCACCCGCCAGCCCGACAGGTCCAGCCCCGCCAGCTGCTCGTCGGTGACCCGCCGCACGCACAGGTCGTACGCGAAGTCGGGGGCGCCGCTCACCTCGATGCCGTACCGCCCGATCGCCTCCAGCCAGCGCGCCGGGCGGCGGACGAACGCCTCCGGCGACAGCACCGCGGCGGTCGCGCCGAGCCACAGCGGATGCAGCAGCTGCCCGACCAGCCCCATGTCGTGGTGGAAGGGCAGCCAGCCGCCGATCCGGGACCCGGGGCCCGCCCCGAGCAGCCCGGCCAGCGCCTCCTGGTTGGCGAGCAGGTTGCCGTGGGTGACCACCACGCCGTGCGGGCAGCCGGTGGAACCCGAGGTGAACTGCAGATACGCCGGCGTGTCCCGGTCCAGCCGGGGCAGCCGCCACTCGGTGGACGCGTGCGCCGCGTCGGCGGCGAGGCACGGTATGGAGCCGTGGCCGTGCCGGGCCAGCAGCCGGGAGATGTCCGGGGCCAGCGCGGCGTCGGTGAGGGCGGCGCGGGGGGACGCCTGCCGGACGATCCCCGCGACCCGCTCCTCGTGGTGGCTGCGGCCGCCGTACGGGGGGACCGGGACGGCGACCGCGCCCGCGTACAGACACGCCAGGAACGACACGGCGAACTGGCGCCGGGAGGCGTGCAGCAGCAGCACCGGCTCCCCGGCGACACCGTCGGCCTGGAGCCGGCCGGCCAGGCGGCGGGCCGAGGCGTCGAGCGTGCGGTAGGAGACCGTCGCGGGGCGGCCGCGGTCGTCGCTGTCCGGCAGCAGAAGCAGAGCGGCGCGCTCCGGCGCCTCCTCCGCTCTCGCGAGCATCAGTTCTGTGAACGTCCGGTAGTCGCTCATGTGGGACCCCCTGCGTGTCGTACGGGCGCGGGCGCCTCCCCGTCGTCGGCGCCTGTTTCCACCCGGTGCCAGACGGTATGTGTGCCTTCTCGAAGGGCACTCGACCGCTGCTGGGATGCCCGGCGCCGGTACCTCAGCGGGGCGCCGCCCAGCCGACCCGCGGCCGGGACCGCCGCGGCCGGCCCCAGGGGGCCCGGGGCGCCGTGTCATCCGCCCCGTCCGTCTCCTCCGCGTCCGCCAGTGCCCGCAGCCTGGCCAGGAGCACGGCCGTCACAGCGGCCAGTTCGACATGGTCCGGCCGCCCGCGCACGACGACGAAGGCGGGCTGTGCTTCGGTGGGCTCGTCCATGGGGGGATGGTGCTCGCCGGCGCTCGAGAAGTACTCGGGGGTGGGCCGGGGCGCTCGGGGTGCTCGGGGTGCTGTGAGGCGCGGGGTGCCGAGGGCGCGGCGCAGGGCGTGCGAGGGCCGGGCGAGGTGAGGTGAGGTGGCGGACGCGGGGCGTCAGGGGGTCGCGAGGGGGCGGGCCGGTTCCTCGGTGCAGCGGGCGGTCGCCGCCAGTTTGCCGAGTCTGTCCTGGTAGGCGGCGCTCGCGCGGGCCCGCTCGCAGGCCGCGGCGTCCCGCCACCACAACAGCCCGGTGTAGACGTACGGGTCGGCCACCGAGCGCAGCAGATCGCTGCCGCCGAAGCCCTCGTCGGCCACGCACTGCCCGACCAGGGAACCGAAGTCCAGCTCGAACCGCTCGGGTTCGCCCGTCACCACGGCCCGCACCAGGACCAGCCGGGCGGCGTCCGCCGGAGCGCAGTCCAGAGTGATGCGCCCGACGCTGACCAGGAGTTCCGCCTCCGCGCGCAGTGTGGCCGCGAGCCCTCGCGGGCCGGCCGGCGCCGCCGGGTCCTGGTGCACCACCCGTAACAGGCGGTCCAGGCCGGTCCACCGGTCGAGGTGCACGTATCCGCCGGGACGTTCGGTGAGAGCGGCGGTCACCCGGCTGACGAACCCCTTCCGGGACTCCCGGTACACGGCGTATTCGAGGAGTTCGCGCTCGAACACGGTGGGGGCCGACGTGGTCGTGAAGCGTTCGACCACGGTCAGCTCTGTGTTGCCATCGCGCTGGGACACCGACCGGCCCCCTCCTCGTCCCGGCATGCATGCCTGACGTTCATCCGACCACACACCGCTCGAGTCCCACTCGAATACGGTCCCGGGCCCGCCCGCGCGAGAGTTCCTCGAGGAACCACCGAGCAGCCGCGGCGATCGTGGCCTTTCCCGATATCAGAAGGGACGGCACGACATGCCCGCAACCGCACACAGCGGCGGCAGCGTCGCCCGAGTCGCACTCGAGCGCCTGCTGCGGCCGATATGGAACTCACTGGTGGCCTACGGGTCCCTCTGGCTGCCCGGCGACCAGACCCCGTTCTGGCAGCAGTACCGCTACGACAGCCCGCTGGACCCCATGCTGTTGAACCCGGCGTTCACACCCGGCCCAAGCGACATGACGGAGTCTGGCCGGACGACCTTGAGCGCGTCTTGAGCCGTGCCGGTCGAGCAGCGGCCCGTGAGGTTCCGGACGAGGACGGAGGGATGCCATGACAACGGCGGTGAACACGGTGGACTCCTCGGAAGCCGCCGTACAGGAACGCATCGCCCGGCTCGAGCACGACTTCGGAGACCTCGACGACCCGGGCAACCCGCTCGGCGCCCAGCAGTTCCTCGCCGCCGACGAACACCGGCGGCTGCTGCCGGCCGCCGAGCGGCTGCTCGACGCCTTCGGGCTGAACGCCGAGTTCGTGCCCAGGGAACTGGGCGGCCGGCTCGACCGGCTGGACGCGCTGGCCCGGGTGCTGCGCGCGGTCTTCCGACGCGACGCGGCACTCGGCCTGGGCTACGGCCTGACCTCGTACCTGGCCGCGGTCGTCGTCTGGGCGGGCGGCACCGCGCGCCAGCGCCGGGACACCGCCGAACTGCTGCTCGACGACGGCCGGATGGCCTGCGCCTACCCCGAGCCGCCGCAGGGCAACGACTTCCTGCGCAACCGGCTCACCGCGGAGCCGGACGGCGCCGGCGGCTACCGCGTCAGCGGACGGAAGGAGGCCCTCAACAACACCGCCCACGCGCGGGCCCTGGTGATGTTCGCGCACACGCCGGACGGCCTGAGCGCCTTCCTGTCACCGGGACCCGCGCACCCCGCGGGCCGGGACCTGGAGCTGCTGCCCCGCCGCCCCACCGTCGGGGTGCGCGGGTGCGCCATCCAGGGACTCGCCCTCGACGGACACCGGCTGGACGCCGGGGCGCTGATCGGAGCGTCGGGTGGCGGGGCGCGGCTGGCCGAACTGGTCTTCCCGCTCACCCGCAGCGCGGGCCTGTCGATGGCGCTGGGCTGCGCCGACACCGCCCTGCGCACCACGACCGCGTTCGCCCGCTCGCACCGTTCCCGCAGCCGGGCCTCGCTCCACTCCGCGCGCACCCGCACCGCGCTGGTCGACGCCTTCGCCGACCTGCTGGTGTGCGACTGCCTGTCGCTCGTCGCGACCCGGGCGCCGCATCTGCTGCCCCGGGAGAGCCGCACCCTGGGCGCCGTGGCGAAGTACCTGCTGCCGACGATCCTCAACGAGACGATGGACGACCTGTCGATCGTGCTCGGCGCGGAGGCCTACGCGGCGAGCGGCAGTTACGGGATCTTCCAGAAGACCGCCCGCGACCTGCCGATGATCGGCCTGGGCAGCGCGGGCGCCTCGGCCAGCCGGGCCGTGATCATCGCCCAGCTGCTGCGGCTGCCGACCCTCGCCCCGCCGGGCGGGACCGAGGAGTTCGCCGGACTGTTCCGGCCGTTCGACGCGGCGCTGCCGCCGTGCCGGCCGGAGGAGAACGCGCTCGCTCCCGAACGGGACTCGCTGCTCGGGTCGCTGGAGGAGTCGGCGCGGCATGCCGCCGGGCCGCTCGAGGAGGCGGCAGCGGTCCTCGTGAGGCATGCGCGGGCGCTGTCCGACGCCTGCGAGGAACTCGCCGCGCGACCTGCCGGACGTCCGGTCAGCCCGCGTGCCTACGCGCTGGCGGACCGGTACGCCCTGCTCGTCGCGGGGGCGGCGTGTCTCGGGGTGTGGCGGCACCGGCCGGAGCGCGGGTTCCTCGCCGATCCGGTGTGGGCGGCGATGGCGCTGACGCGGATCGCCTGCCGGCTGGACAAGTCGGTGGGGCGGGTGCCCGCGGCGGGGCTCGACCGGATGCTGGCCGAGTTGCTGCACCGGTTCGACGACGCGCGCAGCTATGACCTGTATGCGACGGCTATCGGGCGGTAGTGCGCCCACCGAGGTGCCTCGACGTGCGGTTCCGCGGCCGCGGGAGCGTGGTGGCTGGCCGCGCCCGCGCGGCGAGCCGCACGTCGATACAGCCCCGCGCCCCTTCAGGGCGCCGAAGTGGAGGTTGGACATGATGGGGCCGTTGCGGCACCTGGGGCCCGCGCACTCCTGGCAGGCCGTTCGCCGGGCGATGGCGGACGAAGGGACCTGTGTCGTGTACGCGGCCGTCGACGACTGGCTGCCCTGCGACCTGGACTCGCCGGGGCTCGTCGACGATCTCGGGCCGGATCATCTGCGGCTGGCGCGGATGCCCGCCTCGCGGAACCGGGACCGGTTCGTCGCCTCCCGGCTGCTGCTGAAGTCCGCGGCGAGTGCCGTGCTCGGGGCGCTGCCGCGGGAGCTGGAGCTGGCGTACAAGCCGGGCGGGCGGCCGTATCTGCGGGGGATCGACCAGCTGGACGTCGGGCTGAGCCACACGGAGGGGCTGCTGGTGGTGGGGCTGACCCGGTTCGGGCGGATCGGTGTGGACACCGAGCCGGCGGACCGCCGGATGCTGGAGCTGGGTACCGAGCTCAAGGCCTGCACCCCGTACGAACTGGAGGAGTTGCAGCGGGTGCCCGAGCAGCGGCGCAACCGTGAGCTGGTGCGGCTGTGGACTCTGAAGGAGGCCTACAGCAAGGCGATCGGCCAGGGGCTGCGCTTCCGCTTCACCGAGTTCGGCTTCGGCACACGGGACGCGGGGGTGCGCATGCTGCGGCCCGACGGCACGCCGGGCACCGGCGAGGAGTGGTCCTTCCACAGTTGGCTGGTGGACGACGCCTACACGGTCAGTGCCGCCGTCTACGACCCCGGGTTCGGCGACCGGCAGGAGACCGGCGCTGTGCTGCCGCTGCTGCCGGTGCTCTCGGATCCACGCTCCAGCGCAAGTTGAGCGGTGACCGAGCCCCTGCGGTGACGCTCGGATCGCGCATCTGACCGAAAAGGTGCGGCGAAACGATGCGGCGACGAAGGGGGGCCCGGGTGCATCGCTATCTGGCGGTCCGGCCGAAGCCCGGCGGGGACGGGATCCGGCTGTTCTGCTTCCACCACGCCGGCGGGGGTGCCCTGACCTTCGCCGGGTGGCAGCGGCGCGTCGGCCCGGGAGTGTCCGTCCTGCCGGTGCGGCTGCCCGGCCGGGAGACCCGGCGCGGGGAGGAACGGCTCACCGACGGCGCCCGGCTGGTCGACGAACTCCAGCGCGATCTCGGAACCCTGCTGGACGAGCCGCACGCGTTCTACGGGCACAGCCTCGGGGCGCTGGTCGCCTACCGGCTCGCCCAGCACCGGGCGCGCTCCGGACAGCGGCCGCCGGAGCTGCTGACGGTCGCCGCGTGCGCGGCACCGCAGCTCCCGGCGCCGCTGGTGAAGAACCTGCTCCGCCCCGAACTCCCCGACGAGGAGCTGATCCTGGCGCTGGGCGGCCAGGACAGCATTCCCGCCCCGCTGCGCAGCCGGGTCGGCTGGCTCGGAGCCACCCTCGCCACCCTGCGGGCCGACCTGCGTCTCGCGCAGAGCCTGCGCTCCGTGCCCGTGACCCCACTGCCGTGTCCCCTCGACGCCTTCGCGGGCGACGACGACCCGCTGGTCTCCGCGACCGAGGTGCACGCCTGGAAGCACTGCACCGCTACCCGTTTCCGGTTCCGGACCGTCCGTGGCGCGCACTTCTTCGTACGGGGCCGGGACGTGCCCCGCGCGGTGGGGGAGGCCCTGCGGTCCGAGGCGACAGGACCCGAGGCGGCGCGGCCCGGCGCGGCGCCCCACCAGGCCGGCCGACCCACGTAAACCGAAGGAGATCCGCGCATGGAAATCAGCGTGCTCGGCCCGTTCCGGGCCACCCTGACCGGGGTGCCCGTGCGTCTCACCGCCGTCAAGCCGCGCAAGGTGTTCGCGCTGCTCGCCCTCCAGGCGGGCGAGGTCGTGTCGGTGGCCTCGCTGGTGGAGGAGGTGTGGGGGGAGAGCCCCCCACGCAGCGTCCAGACCACCCTGCAGACGTACATACTCCAGATCCGCAACGCCATCGCCGCCGCGCTCGGCCAGGAAGGCGCCGGCGACGGCCTCCCGCACGGGGCCAAGAGCGTCCTGGTCACCGAGCCCGGCGGCTACCGCCTCGACATCCACGGGGGGCTGCTCGACGCCCACGAGTTCGACGCGCTGTCGTCGGCCGGGCACCGGGCCCTGGACCGGGGCGACTGGACGGACGCCTCCTCGTTCTTCGGCCGGGCGCTGTCGCTGTGGCACGGCCGGGCGCTCGCCGACGTCCAGTGCGGGCCGCTGCTGGAGGTGGAGGCCACCCGGCTCGACGAGTCGCGGATGAGCGTCCTTCAGCGCCGGATCGAGGCAGACCTGAGGCTGGGCCGCCACCATGAACTCATCGGCGAGCTCTCCGGACTCGCCGCCCGCCATCCGCTGCACGAGGCGGTGCACGAGCAGCTGATGCTCGCGCTGTACCGGGTGGGGCGCCGCAGCGACGCCCTGGCCGTCTACCGGCAGCTGCGCCGCTGCCTGAACCAGAGCCTCGGGCTCGATCCCTCACCCAGCGTTGAGCATCTGCACCGGGCGGTGCTCGACTCCTCGCCGCAGCTCGACCTGGACACCGCGGCAACCGTCGCGGGCCCGCAACTGGCGAGGGCCAACTGACCCGTCAAGGAAGCGAGAGGAAGCATCGTGAGCGACATGACCCTGTCCGAACTCGGAGAGCTGCTGCTCGAGTGCGTCGGTGCCCCGGAGGAGGGCATGGCACTGGAGGGAGAGGAGGCCCTCGACACCCCGTTCCTGGAGTTCGGCTACGACTCCCTCGCCCTGCTCCAGGTCACCAGCGTGATCAACCGCAAGTACGGCATCGTGCTGGACGACGACGCCGTCGGTGAGGCCGAGACCCCGCGGATGCTGCTGCAGATGATCAGCGTCGCGCCGCGCGCCGGGGCGGTCCGGTGACCGCTTCTGCCGTGGCACGGCGGGTGGTCGTCACCGGTGGGACCAAGGGCATCGGCCGGGCGACGGCACTCGCCTTCGCCCGGGCCGGTGCCCGGCTCGTCGTCTCCTACGGCCATGACGACGCGGCGGCGAAGTCCCTGGCCGCCGAACTGGACGAGCTGGGCGCCGACCACGAGACCGTGCGGGCCGACCTGACCACCCGGGAGGGCGCCGAGACGCTCGCCCGGGCCGTCGTCGGCCGGTTCGGCGCGGGAGGCCTCGACGTCCTGGTCAACAACCTCGGCGTCGACGGGCACAAGCCCTTCGCGGAGCTGACCGACGCCGAGTGGCACCGGGTCACGGACCACAACACCACGTCCGTCTACCTGGTCACCCACGCGCTGCTGGGCGCGCTGGCCGAGGGCGCCTCGGTGGTCAGCATCGGCGCCTCGGTGGCGCTGCGGGGCCGCCCGTTCGGCGTCCACTACAGCGCCTCCAAGGCCGCCCTGATCGGGTTCACCCGGGCGCTCGCCAAGGAGCTCGGGCCGCGCGGCATCCGGGTCAACCTGGTCGCGCCCGGCGTGACGCGGACCGAGCCGGACGGCGGACCGCCGCCGCCGGTGGCCCAGAAGCTGGCCGCGCTCACCGCACTGGGACGGCTCGGCCGGCCCGAGGACGTGACGGGCGCGGTGCTGTTCCTCGCCGGGGAGTCCGCCGCGTACGTCACCGGCACCACCATCGAAGTCGACGGAGGAATCTGATGCCTTACGCAGCCATCACCTACCGGGTCAAGCCCGGCCACGAGGACGAGGTCGCGAAGATCTTCGAGGAGTTCCAGCGGGTCGACACCCCCGACTTCGCGGGGGAGGGCGGGACGCCGGCCGGCCGGCTGCTCGGCACCGCGGTGTTCGTCAAGGACGACGTCGTCGTCCGGGTCATCCACTACGAGGGCGACTTCGCGGCCGTCGGCCGGCACATGGCCGCGCAGCAGGGCGTGCACACCGCGGAGGCCCGGCTGCAGCCGTTCCTCGCGGAGCCGCGCGACACCAGCTCGCCGGAGGCGTTCGCCGCGTACTTCCGCAACGCCACCATGCGGCGGGTCGCGCAGCTGACCGTGGACACCCACCCCGCGGGGGCCGCGGCGTCATGACCGAGGTGCTGGGCGTCGCTGCCCTGGTGGGCAGCGGCGTCACCGCCGGAGTGCTGTTCGCCGTCGCGCTGAGCGTGCTGCCCGCGCTGTTCGCGATGGAGACCGGCACCTACGTGTACGCGCACAAGCTGCTCGGCCGGAACTGGGATCCCACCATGCCGGTCATCGTGCTGAGCAGCACGCTGGCCGACGCGGTGCTCGCGGTGGTGGCCGACGGCGCCGCCCGGCCGCTGTTCGCGGCCGGCGCGGTGCTGCTGCTCGGGGTGTCCGGGGTGTCCCACCTGTGCAACGTGCCGATCAACCGCCGCGTCAAGGCCATCACCGACCCGGCGGTCATCCCGGCGGACTGGGAGGATCCCCGCCCGCTGTGGCGCCGTTACCACTACCTGCGCACGGTGCTGGCCGTGGTGGCGCTGGCGGTGAACGCGGCGGCGCTCACGGCGATGTGACCGTAGCGGCAACACACGGAGGCCGCACTTCCCGTCCCGGGGGGTGCGGCCTCGGCGTGTGTGCGGGTGGGGCTTCGTATCGTTGCGGGGTGCGGGTGGTTTGTGGCTGGTCGCGCCCACGCGGCGGAGCCGCACATCGATACAGCCCCGCGCCCCTGTCGTGCCGCCCAGGGCGGCACGGGCGGGCGCGGGCGTGTCCGTTACGCCGGGGACGGGACGTCCCTCGCCGAGATCTGCGCCACCGTGGTCAGCAGGCTGCGCTTGAACGTCGCCACGAAGCCCTCCACCGTGTCGGTGTTCCGCGGCTTGGTCAGATAGGGCTTGAGCTTGCGCTCGACCTCCTGCACGCCCGGCTGCGACGCCATGTGGCGGGCGACGGCCTCCAGGTCGCCGGTGTACTCGATGACCCGGACCAGGGTGTCGTCGCGCAGGAAGACCGCGGTGGCCAGGATCGTGCCGGCCTGCTCGCCCGAGGCGTCGTCGACCCGGCTGCCGCGCACCCGCTTGAAGTTGCCGAAGATCTCGGTGAGCTCCTTCTCGTAGCCCGGCTTGATGTCGTACGTGATGGCTGCGAACGGCATGCCTGTGCCCTCTCTCCTCTTGCCCGACGGGGGACGATCCCCGCCCACCACAGCCCGGCCGGCTAGGGCCCCGCTCGAGGTCCCCTCACTGAAGGGGAGTTCGAGCCACCCTCCAGACCGCGGTGCGACCTTCCCTTCCGAACACCGACCCGAATGGGAGGGACGACGTGCACCGCACCCTGATCGTCGCCAAGCTGCGGCCGGACAAGACGGACGACATCGCGAAGATCTTCGAGGACTCCGACTCCACCGATCTGCCGCACATGATCGGCGTCAGCCGCCGCACGCTCTTCAAGTTCCACGGCCTCTACTTCCACCTGGTCGAGGCCGACGAGGACATCAACGCCAACCTCTACCGGGCCCGCAGCCACCCGCTCTACGACGACATCAACACCCGGCTCGCCCAGTGCGTGGAGCCCTACGACCCGAACTGGAAAGAGCCCAAGGACGCGATGGCCGAGCCCTTCTACATCTGGACCAAGGACGGAGGGCGGATCCAGTGACCACCGCCATCACCCGCACCGTGAAGGTGGCCGCCGACGAGGTCGAGGCCAACACCAAGCGCGGCGGCGACATCCGCGTCACCCTCAGCCCCAAGACGGTCGGCTGCGGCTCCGGCTTCGGCGGCGTCATGACCCTGGAGCCCGGCGACTGGGTGACCGAGCACTACCACCCGTACTCCGAGGAGTTCATCCACGTCATCGACGGCACGCTGGAGATGACGCTGGACGGCCGTGACGTCCTCAGCCTCGGCGCCGGCGACTCGCTGCTCGTGCCGATCGGCGTCCGCCACCGCCTCGTCAACACCGGCGAGACCACTGCCCGCTGCGCCTTCCACCTGTCGCCGCTCGCGCCGCGCCCCGAGCTGGGCCACGTCGACACCGAGCCGGCCCAGCGCCCCGAGCAGTCCAACCCCGATGTCGGCGGTGCCCGGTGACCCGACGTGCCGTCATCACCGGCATCGGCGCGGTCGTGCCGGGCGGGGTGGGCCGGGAGGCCTTCTGGCGGACGCTGTCCGAGGGCCGTACGGCCACCCGGCGCATCTCCCTGTTCGATCCGGCGGCGTTCCGCTCGCAGGTCGCCGCCGAGGTGGACTTCGACCCGGCCGCCGCCGGACTGACCCCGCGTCAGATCCGGCGGATGGACCGCGCCGCGCAGTTCGCCGTGGTCTCCGCCCGGGAGGCGGTCGCGGACAGCGGGCTCGAGCTGTCCGCCGTCGCCCCCGAGCGGGTCGGCGTCTCCCTGGGCAGCGCGGTCGGCTGCACCACCGGCCTGGAGGAGGAGTACGTCACCCTCTCCGACAGCGGCCGCAAGTGGCTCGTCGACCACGAGTACGGCGTACCGCACCTGTACGGCTACATGGTGCCGTCCACCCTGGCGGTCGAGGTCGCCTGGGAGACCGGCGCCGAGGGGCCGGTCGCGCTGATCTCCACCGGCTGCACCTCGGGCCTGGACTCCGTCGGGCACGCGGTGCAGCTCATCGAGGAGGGCTCCGCCGACGTCGTGATCGCCGGCGCCACGGACGCGCCCATCTCGCCCATCACGTCCGCCTGCTTCGACGCGATCAAGGCGACCACCCCGAACAACTCCGACCCGGAGCACGCCTCACGCCCCTTCGACGGCAACCGGGACGGCTTCGTGCTCGGCGAGGGCGCCGCCGTCATGGTCGTCGAGGAACGCGAGGCCGCCCTCGCCCGCGGGGCCCGCATCTACGCGGAGATCGCCGGGTTCGCCGGCCGCAGCAACGCGTACCACATGACCGGTCTGAAGCCGGACGGCCGGGAGATGGCGGAGGCCATCACCGTCGCCCTGGACCAGGCGCGGCTGGACCCGACCGCGATCGACTACATCAACGCGCACGGCTCCGGCACCAAGCAGAACGACCGCCACGAGACCGCCGCCTTCAAGCGCAGTCTCGGACAGCACGCCTACGACATCCCGGTCAGCTCCATCAAGTCGATGGTCGGGCACTCGCTCGGCGCGATCGGGTCCATCGAGGTGGCCGCCTGCGCCCTGGCGCTGGACCGCCAGGTGGTGCCGCCCACGGCCAACCTGACCACCAAGGACCCGCTCTGCGACCTGGACTACGTGCCGGTCACCGCCCGGGAGCACGCCATGGACGCGGTGCTGTCCGTCGGCAGCGGCTTCGGCGGCTTCCAGAGCGCGATGGTGCTGGCCCGGCCCGGGACCGCGGCCGCCGCCGCGGGGAGGGGGGAGTGAGAATGAGCGCATCGACCGCTCCCGTCATCACGGGACTGGGGATCTGCGCGCCCACCGGTATCGGCGTCGAGGCCCACTGGTCCTCGGTGCTGGCCGGGAAGTCGGCCATCGGACGGATCGAACGCTTCGACCCGACGCCCTACCCGGTGCGCTACGCCGGGCAGGTGCCGGGCTTCGACGCCACCGAGAACGTGCCGGGCCGGCTGATCGTGCAGACCGACCACTGGACGCATCTCGCGCTGGCCGCCGGGGAGGCCGCGCTGGCCGACTCCGGCGCCGACGTCACGGCCATCCCCGAGTACGAGATGGCCGTCGTGACCTCCTCGTCCTCCGGAGGCACGGAGTTCGGGCAGAAGGAGATGACGGCGCTCTACCAGAACGACCCCAGCTGGGTCGGCGCCTACCAGTCCATCGCCTGGTTCTACGCGGCCACCACCGGCCAGCTGTCCATCCGGCACAAGATGCGCGGCCCGTGCGGCGTGCTCGCCTGCGAGCAGGCCGGCGGACTCGACGCGATCGGCCAGGCCCGGCGGCTGGTCCGGCGCGGCTCCCGGCTGGTCGTCACCGGCGGCACCGACGCCTCGCTGTGCCCCTACGGTCTGACCGCGCAGCTCACCACCGGCCGGCTGTCCACCGTTCAGGACCCGGAGCGCGCCTACCTGCCCTTCGACGCCGAGGCCTCCGGGCACCTGCCCGGCGAGGGCGGCGCCATCCTCGTCGTGGAGAGCGCCGAGCAGGCCGCCGAGCGCGGCGCGGGCACCGGCTACGGCCGGGTGCTCGGCTACGCCGCCGGATTCGACCCGGCCCCCGGCTCGGGCCGGCCGCGCGCCCTGCGCCGCACCGCCGAACAGGCCATCGCCGACGCCGGACTCACCCCGTCCGACATCGACGTCGTCTTCGCCGACGCCTCCGGCGTCCCGGAGGACGACCGGGACGAGGCGGAGGCCATCGCCGCCGTCTTCGGCCCGAACGGCGTCCCGGTCACCGCGCCCAAGACGCTCACCGGCCGGATGTACGGCGGCGGCGCCCCGCTCGACGTGGCGACCGCGCTGCTCGCGCTGCGCGAGGGCGTCGTCCCGCACACCGCCCACATCCGCGAGGTGGCCCCCGGCCTGGACGTCGACCTGGTCACCGGCGCCCCGCGCGAGCTGCCGCTGCGGCACGCGCTGGTGCTGGCCCGCGGCCACGGCGGTTTCGCCTCGGCCCTGGTGCTGGGCCGCTGAACCGACCGACACCGCTTTTCGAAAGCCTCCGTACCGAGGAGTTGTCATGGCTGGACACACCGACAACCACATCGTGATCGACGCGCCCATGGACGTCGTCTGGGACCTGACCAACGACGTCCCCAACTGGCCCAACCTGTTCAGCGAGTACGCCTCCGCCGAGGTGCTGGAGCGGGACGGCGACACCGTCGTCTTCCGGCTCACCATGCACCCGGACGAGGACGGCAACGTCTGGAGCTGGGTCTCCAGGCGGACCGGTGACCCGGCCACCCGCACGGTGCGCGCCGAGCGCGTCGAGACCGGCCCCTTCGAGTTCATGAACATCTACTGGGAGTACACCGAGGAGCCCGGCGGCGGGGTGCGCATGCGCTGGGTCCAGGACTTCCACATGAAGCCCGAGGCGCCCGCCACCGACGACGCGATGACCGAGCACCTCAACATCAACACCAAGGTGCAGATGGCGCTCATCAAGGAGCGGGTCGAGGCCGCGGCACGCGTGCTCACCCGCTGAGGAGCCCCGGTGCTGAACCTACTCGCCCCCCTGCTCCTGCTCTGCAACGGCCTGGCCGCCGGCGTCCTCTTCGGCACCCAGCTCGGCGGCTTCCCCTATCTCGCGTCGCTGCCCACCGACCGCTATGTGCACGCCCACGCGTTCTTCGGGCAGCGCTACGACCCGGCGATGCCGATCTGCCTGCTCGCCACCGTCGTCCTCGACGCGGTGCTGGCGGTCGGCTCCGCCGGCACCGCGGCGCGCACCCTGTTCGCGGTCGCCGGGGTGCTCGCCCTGGCCACCGCCCTGATCTCGGTCACCAAGAACGCGCCGGTCAACCGGTGGATGCGGACCATCGACCCGGAGAACCTGCCGAAGGACTTCCGGGACCCGCGCCGCGAGTGGGGCGCGTGGAACCAGCGCCGCAGCGTGCTCACCATCACGGCGCTCGTCGCCAACTGCGCCGCGCTCGGCTTCCTGCTCTGACCTGCTCCGACCTGCTCCCACCTGCTCCCACCCTGTGAACGTGCTACGGAGGTATCCCATGGATCTCGGCCTCAAGGGCAAGAAAGCCCTGGTCACGGGCGGCACCCGAGGTGTCGGCCGAGGCGTCGTGCTGGCGCTCGCCCGCGCCGGCGTCGACGTCGTCACCTGCTACCAGCGCGACAGCGAGTACGTCGCCTCCCTGGAGCGGGAACTGAAGGAGACCGGCGGCGACCACCACGTGGTGCGCGCCGACCTGTCCCAGCCGGAGGAGATCGCCGCGCTGCTGACCAAGGTCCGCGAGCTGCACGGCGACCGCCTCGACCTGCTCGTCAACAACGCGGGCGCGATCAGCCACATCCCGTACGCCGAGCTGCCGCTCGAGGAGTGGCAGCGCATCCTCGCCACCAACGTCACCGGCGCCCACCTCGTCATCCAGCACGCGCTGCCGCTGCTCGGCGAGGGCTCCTCGGTGGTGTCGATCGGCTCCCGCGCCGTCGAGGCCGGCATACCGCTGCGCGCCCACTACACCACCACCAAGGCCGCCCTGGTCGGCCTGAACCGCTCCCTGGCCAAGGAGTTCGGCCCCAAGGGCATCCGCTTCAACGTGGTCGCTCTCGGCGTCATCGAGACCGAGAACTTCCACGCCATGCCCGAGGAGCAGCAGCGCCTGATGGCCGAGCGGTACGGCGCCAAGACCGCCCTGGGCCGCCTCGGCACCCCCGACGAGGTCGCCGGCGCGATCCTGTGGCTGGCCAGCGACCTGTCCCGGTACGTCACCGGCAACACGATCGGCGTCGACGGGGGGATCTCCTGATGGCCTTCCGGGTGATGCTGCGCATGGAGATCGAGCCGGGCAAGGAGGCCGACTTCGAGAAGGCCTGGCTGGAGGGGACCGAGGCGGTCACCGGCCACCCGGCCAACCTGGGGCAGTCGCTGTCCCGCGAGGACGGCCCCGGCAGCACCTACGTCATCGTCAGCGACTGGGTGGACGAGCCCCGCTTCCGCGAGTTCGAGGACAGCCCGGCCCACCTGGAGCACCGGGCGACCCTCCACCCGTTCCGCAAGGGCGGCACCTTCCACGTCATGGAGGTGCTGCACGGCATCGAGGGCAGGGCGGCCGTCGATGCCCGGTGAGGGCGGCGCGGGCGGCGGTGAGGTCCGGGTCGTGGTGTACCAGGCCGCGTACGACGAGGAACAGCTCGCCGCGGTCCGGGCCGCGTACCACGAGGTGAGCGAGCGGCTCGCGGGGGCGCCCGGCATGCTCGGCAACGAGCTGCTGCGCAGCCCCCACGACCCCACCGCGCTCGCCGTGCTGAGCCGCTGGGAGTCGCTGGCGGCGTTCCGGGCCTGGGAGGCCGGCCCGGACCACCGCCAGGACACCGCGCCGCTGCGGCCGTTCCGCGACGACCGCGGCGGCGCCCCCTTCGCCGTCTACGAGGTCGACGCGGCGTACTGAGACAAGCGCGCCCGGCGCGAGACGAGTTCCTGAGGCTTAGCGACGTAAGAGGAGTAAACCACCATGACAGACCGCCAGTTGGCGTTCATCGGCCTCGGCAACATGGGCGGCGGCATGGCCCGGCGGCTGCTGGACACCGGGCACACCCTGACCGTCTTCAACCGGACCGCGGCCAAGGCCGCGCCGCTCGTCGAGGCCGGCGCACGGCTCGCCGACGCCCCGGAGCGGGCGGCGGCCGGGCACCAGCTCGTCATGCTCAGCCTGAGCGACGAAGCGGCCGTCGAGGAGATCCTGTTCGGCCGGGTCGTCCCGGTCCTGGCCCCCGGCACGGTCATCGTGGACACCTCCACGGTGTCCCCCGGCTACGCCCGCGAGGCCGCCGCCCGGCTGGCCGCCAAGGGCCTGCGCCGGGTCGAGGCCTGTGTCGTCGGCAACCCGCTCCAGGCCCGCAAGGGCGAGCTGCGGGTGTTCGTCTCCGGGACCACCGAGGACCTCTACGAGGCGCGGCCCGTCCTGGAGGCCATCGGCAGCGAGGTCGTCCACCTGGGTGCCCCCGGCACCGCCGCCAGCATGAAGCTGATCCTCAACCTGCTGCTCGGCGCGCAGGTCGCCGCCCTCGCCGAGGCCGTCGACTACGGCACCGCGGCCGGCCTGGACCGCGACCAGCTGATCGGCGTCGTCTCGGGCAGCGGCTTCAGCTCCCTGGTGATGCGGTTCCGCGCCGAACTGATGCTCAAGCGCACCTACGAGCCGGCCTTCTTCCGCTCCGAGCTGATGGAGAAGGACATCCGGATCGCGATGGAGGCGGCCGCCGAGCTCGGCACCGTCATGCCCGTCCTGGGCGCGGTGCGGGAGCGGTTCGCCCAGGTACTGGCCGCCGGTGACGGGGACAAGGACGCCTCCGTCCTGGTCGAACACCGGCCCGAGCAAGGAGGGTGACATGCTCAGTACCACCCGGAGCACGCTCCGGAACACCGACGTCCTGGTGGTCGGCGGGGGGCTCGCAGGACTCTCGGCCGCAGTGTTCCTCGCCCAGCAGGGCGTGGACTGCCTGCTGATCGAGCGGCAGCCCGAGCTCTCCGGCCACCCCCGCGCCCGCGGCGTCCATCCGCGGGCCATGGAGCTGATGCGGGCCGCCGGCGTCGAGGACGAGATCCGGGCCATGCCCTCGGCCCGGACCCTCGCCCGCAACTCCGGCGTCATCGCGGCCCGTTCGCTGGCCGGACCCGAACTCGGCGCCCTCGACGAGAAGTACGTCATGGACGTCGGCGCCGACGTCGGCACGCTGTCCCCGACCGGCTGGTGTCTGTGCCACCAGGGCGAACTGGAGGACGTGCTGCGGGGCCGGGCCGAACGGCTCGGCGTCGCCCTGCGCTTCCACAGCGAGCTGCTCTCCTTCACCCAGGACGGCCCCGCCGGCGAGGAGATCACCGCACGCGTCAGGGACCGCGTCACCGGCGCCGAGCGGACCGTCAAGGCCCGGTACCTCGTCGCCGCGGACGGCGCGCACAGCGGGATCCGGGACTCGCTCGGCATCCCCTTCGAGGGAGAGGCACTCGGCCACTACGTCAACGTGCACTTCCGGGCCGACCTCACCGAGCAGCTCGCCGGCCGCCGGTTCCTGATGTGCTACACGTTCAACGAGCAGGTGCGCGGCGCCCTGATGCCACTGGACAACGCCACCGACTGGCTGCTGCACATCGCCTGCGACCCCGCCGTGACCGACCTTGAGTCGTACACCGAGGAGCGGTGCGCCGAACTGGTCCGGGCCGCCGCCGGCGTACCGGACCTCAGCCCCCGGATCCTGTCCGTCTCCCCGTGGGAGGGCGCCGCCCGCACCGCAGAGCGCTTCCGCGACGGACGGGTCTTCCTGGTCGGGGACGCCGCGCACGTCATGCCGCCCAGCGGCGGCTTCGGCTCCAGCACCGGCATCCAGGACGCGCACAACCTGGCCTGGAAGCTCGCCGCCGTCCTCGACGGCTGGGCCGGTCCTGAACTGCTCGACAGCTACGACGAGGAACGCCGGCCGATCAGCGTGGCCACCGTCGAGCAGGCCGTCCTGCGCTCCCAGGACCGGCCGCGGCTCGCCGACGAGCCGGGGGAGCGGCAGCCGGCGCATCCGGGCATCGTCGAGGACCCCCTCGTCTGGCTGTCCTGGCGGTACCGCTCCTCGGCCGTGACCTCCTGGGACGAGGGCGTCCTGCCCGGCTACGGCGTCTGGTCCGCGGAGAACGACGGACGGCCCGGCAGCCGGGCCCCGCACCTGCGGCTGCGCCGGGGCGGCGCCGAACTGTCCGTGCTGGACCTGTTCGGCTCCCGCCCGGTGCTGCTCACCGGGCCCGACAACCGGGCCTGGCGGGAGGCGGCCCCGGCGGTCTCCCACGAACTGGGGGTGCCGCTGGAGGTGTACGGCATCGGCGCGGAGCTGACCGATGTCGAGGACCGCTGGCCGGAGCGGTACGGCGTGACGGCGCAGGGCGCGGTGCTGGTACGGCCCGACGGGGTCGTCGCCTGGCGCTGCGCGGACGCGCCGGTCTTCGCCCGCAACACGCTGCGCGCGGTCGTGACGCGGCTGCTCGGGCGGGACGGCACGAACGCGGCGACGACCGACGAGGGAAGGGACGGACGACGGTGACGCACAGGGTGATCCTCCGCATGGAGGTCTTCCCGGAGATGGCCATGGACTTCGAACGGACGTGGCGGGAGGTGGGGGAGTCGATCTCCCGGGAGCCGGACAACCTCGGTCAGACGCTGGTGCGGGACACCGAGGAGGAGGGCGTGTACTGGGTGCTCAGCGACTGGACGTCCGAGGACCGCTTCCGGGCGTTCGAGGTGAGCGAGCGCCACCTGGCGCACCGGCTGAAGCTGAAGCCGTACCGCAAGGGCGGGGCGATGCATGTCACCGAGGTGATCCGTGAGATAGCCCCGGCGTGACACCGGCCCCTGAAGGGCGCCGCCGCGAGGGACATTCCTTCGCGGCGGCGCCCTTCGTCGTGCGGGGAGCGCCGTGGGGGTGCGGATGCGCTGCGGGGTGCGGGCCGGTGGGGGGTTGTTCGCGCAGTTCCCCGCGCCCCTGAATGCCCGCACCCGGCAGCCGGTCCGGGCCCAGCACTCCGCCCCCGGTCGAAGGACGACGACCGGGGGCGGGCGGGAGCCGGGCCTCAGTGCGGCTGGTGCTCGCGTACCGGTGTCCGGGGGACGGGGGTCTCGGCGGGCCGGGCCGGCCGGGGCAGGCCGAAGCGCAGGAGGCCCAGCGCCAGGACGTACATGACGAGCTGGCAGCCGAGGGCCCAGCCCACCGCCCGGACGGAGTCCGTCGCGCCGGCCGCCAGGCCGTAGAACACCGAGCCGACGAGCGCCACCCCGAACGCGTTGCCGATCTGGCCGAACGTGGAGAACACCCCGCTCGCCGAACCGATGCCGCCGTGGGGCATCGCGGAGAGGGTGATGTTGTACAGCGGGGGGCTCAGCAGACCCATCCCCGCCCCGCACAGCACCAGGCCGGGCAGGACGTGCAGCGGGCGCAGCTCCAGGCCGCGGTCCACGCTCTGCCAGAGCAGGACGGTGGTGCCCACGGCCATCAGCAGCGCGCCGCACTCCAGCATGGGGCGCCCCAGACGCCCGGTCAGCGGCACCGACGCGCCCGAGGCGACCGCCGCCGACAGGGCGAAGGGCAGCAGGGTGAACCCCGCCTCCTTCGCGCTGTAGCCGAGGCCGTCCTGCAGATGGACGACGTAGACCAGGAAGAACGAGGCCACCGCGCCCAGCACCAGGAAGTTCACCGCGGCGCCGGCCGGGAAGGCCCGCCCGCGGAAGAGGCCCGGCGCGAGCAGCGGGGTGCGTCCGGCGCGTTCGGCCCGGCGCTGCAACGGCGCCAGCAGCGCGAGCACGCCTACGCCGACCAGGGCCACCGGCATCAGCAGCAGCGGGTGGCCGGTCTCGCGGCCCTGGACCAGCGGGACCAGCAGCAGCAACAGGCCGGCGGTGGCCACGGCCACGCCGACCAGGTCCAGGCGGGGTGGCCGCTGCGCCCGCTCGGCGGGCAGCCAGCGCGCGGCGAGCACCAGGGCGACCGCGCCCACGGGCAGGTTGACGAGGAACACGGCCCGCCAGCCGAGGCCGAACAGGTCGGCGTGGGCGAGCAGCCCGCCGAGCACGGGCCCGCCGCAGGTGGCGGCGGCGATCACGGCGGCCTGCACCCCGAACGCCGGGCCGCGCCGCTCCTTGGGGAACAGCAGGATGATCACCGGGGCGATCTGCGGGGCCAGCAGCGCCGCCGACAGCCCCTGGAGCACGCGCGCGGCGACGAGCACCCCGGCGTTCGGCGCGGCCGCGCACAGCGCCGACGCCAGGGTGAACGCGACGATGCCCCACAGCACCAGGGGGCGGCGCCCGTACGCGTCGCCCAGCCGGCCGGCGGTCACCAGCAGCAGTGCGAAGGCGAGGCTGTAGCCGGCCAGCAGCCACTGCACGGCCGCGTCGGACGCGCCGAGTCCGTCCTGGATCGACGGTGCCGCGATGCTCACCACGGTCACGTCGAAGGTGTGCAGGAATCCTGCGAGCAGGACCGCACCGAGCGCGAGCCAGGAGCTCCGCGGCACGGTCGGGTGGGTGGTCACGTACGCCTCCTGGAAGTCCGACTTGAGGTCGCGGCCACTGTCCGCAGGAACCACGGAGGACGGCTCGAGGATCGTTCGACGACCAAGCCGCGCGGCCTGCGCTGTCGACCGCCGCTCTAGCGGGGTGCGTCCGGGGCGCGACCGTGCGCCCGGATGCTGCCGGTGACCTTCAGACGCAGTCAGAACGCAACTTCACGTGGGAACAGAGGTGACGCCGTGTCCGGGCTCGTTGGCTGGATCGACTTCGAAAGGGACCTGCGCAGGCATCGGCCGGTCGTCACGGCGATGGCGTCCACGCTGGCGCAGCGCGGGCCGGACGGGGAGGCGGTGTGGACCGGCGAGCACGCCGCGCTCGGCGCCCGGCTGCTGCACCTCGACGGACTGACGGACGAGCAGCCGTTCGTGCTGCCCGCCGGCGAGCACGACATCGTGGCCTGTGTCACCGGCTGGCCGACCGGCACCGAGGCGGTGCGCGCAGACCTGGCCGCCGCCGGGGTGCGGGTGCCGGCGTCGGCCGGGCCGACCGCCCTGGTCGCGCACGCCTACCGCGAGTGGGGCGATGGCTTCCTGCCCCGGCTCACCGGCGCCTGGGCGGTGGCGATCTGGGACGGCCGCACCGAGGAGATGGTCCTCGCCCGTGACCACCTCGGCGGCCAGCCCCTGTACTGGACCCGCACCTCCACCGGCATGGTCTTCGGCTCCGAGCGCAAGGTGCTGCTCGCCCACCCCGAGGTGGACCCGGTCGTCGACGCGGCCGGACTGCGCGAGGCGGTGTCCCAGGCGCTGCCGCACGGCGGCATCTTCTCCGGCTTCGACCGGGTCGGCGCCGCCGAGATCGCCCGCTGGGGCCGCGACGGTCTCAAGCGCCGCAAGTACTGGGGCATCAGCACCCAGGCGCACACCGACGACTACGACACGACCGTCGCCCGGGTGCGCGAGATCCTGGCGCGCAGCGTCGAGGACAACCTGACCGAGGACCCGTCCCAGATGCTGGTGATGCTCTCGGGCGGCGCCGACTCCTCCGCCGTGGCGGGCCTGGCCGCGGACTCGCTGGCCCGTTCGCAGAGCGGCAGCCTGCGCGCGTTCACCATCGAGTTCCGCAGCAGCGAGTTCCGCGCGGACGTCATGCGCAGCACCCACGACACGCCGTTCGCCACCGAGGTCGCCACACACATCGGCGCCGACCACACCCTGGTGGAGCTGGAGACCGGTGACATCCTCGACCCGATCGTGCGGGTCGGCATGCTGAAGTCGAAGGACTTCCCCACCCGCCAGTACGACATGGACACCGCCCAGTACCTGACGGTGCAGCGCGCCGCGCAGGAGGGCTGCAAGGTGGTCTTCGCCGGGTACGGCGGCGACAAGTACTTCCAGGGCGCCACCTGGTTCACGCACAAGGACCTGGTGCTGTCCGGGACCTTCCCCTGGGTGGCGCTCGCCCAGAAGTTCGGCGCCGCCAACGGCTTCGGCACCGGCCTGTTCAACGCCGACGCGCTCGCCGCGCTCGACTTCCCGACGTACTACCGCGACGTGTACTCCACCGCGGTCGCCGAGGTCGAGTACCTGCCGGAGGAGGACGAGTGGCAGCGCCACATGCGGCGCGTCGCCTACCTGATGAACACCCGCTTCGGCATCGACGCGGGCTCCTACTCGGCGGCCGGCCTCCAGCTGCGTACGCCGATCAACCACCCGGAGCTCGTCCAGTACGCGTACAACATCCCCAACGAGATGCACAACCGGCGCGGCATCGAGAAGGGCATCCTGCGCGCGGCCGTCGCCGACCTGCTGCCGGAGTCGGTGCTCAACCGGCACCGCAGCGCCTCCCCGGTGTCGAACCACCCCGACTACCCGGCCGGTCTGCAGCGGGCGATGAAGGCGGTGCTCGCCGACCCGGACGCGCCGGTGCGGCAGATCATGGACGTGGAGGCGGCCGGGGCGGTCGCGGCGAGCCTGGAGCGGCTGACCAAGGACCGGATGGCCCGGGCCGACGTGGAGCTGATGCTCCAGCTGAACCTGTGGCTGGACCACTACCGGGTGAGGCTCGCGCTGTGACCGCCGACGGTTCGCGCGCCCGGCGCCTCGCCCGGCACCTGGACGAGGCGGGCCTGGACGTCCTGGTCGCCACATCGGCGGAGAACGTGCTGTACCTGACGGGGATCTCCAGCGTCGGCGGCCAGAACCACCCGTACAGCAGCCGCGCGCTGGCCGTGGTCACCCGGGACCGCCCGGACGCCCCGTACTTCGCCAGCTCGCGCGGTGACGTCGACCAGTTCCTGGACGCCACGACCGCGCTGAGCGGTGTCGTCGCCTACGGGACGTTCCACCGCGAACTGCCGGAAGGACTGGAACTCACCCCGCGCGAGGAGCGGTTCAAGGAGATCGGCGTGGACGCCCCGCCCGCGCCGGACGCCCTGGGCGCCCTGGTGCGGATCCTCACCGAGGCCGGGCTGGCGAAGGCGCGGGTCGGCGTGGACGAGAACGCCGCCCCGCTCGGCTTCCTCGACCGGCTCGCCGAGGCCCTGCCGGGCGCCGCGGTGCGCCCCGCCGCGGCCGTGCTCCAGCAGGTCCGCAAGGTCAAGACGGAGGCGGAGACCCACCGGATAGCGGAGGCCGCGGCCATCGCGGAGTCCGGGATCCGGGCCGCCCTGGGCATCGCCGCCGAGGGCGTCACCGAACGGGACATGGTGCGGGAGTTCGAGACCGCCGTCGCGCGGGCGGGCGGCCGCCCCCGGTTCACCCTGATCAAGTTCGGCCGGGACGGGGTGCTGGGACAGACCCGGCCGTCGGACACACGGCTGCGGCGCGGCGACTCGATCTGGTTCGACGTGGGCTGCACCTGGCGCGGCTACTGGTCCGACATCGCCCGGACCGCCTGCCTGGGCGAGCCCGCGCCCCGGCTGGCCGCGGTGTACGCGGCGATGCTGGCGGGCGAGCAGGCCGCGCTGGACGGCGCCAAGGCCGGCATGACGGGCGGCGAGCTGTTCGACCGCACCGTGGAGGCGGTCCGCGCGGCCGGTGTGCCGCACTACCGCAGGCACCACGTCGGTCACGGCATCGGCGCGGAGATCTACGAGCCGGTCCTCCTCACCCCCGGCAACGGGGACGTGATCGAGGAGGGAACCGTCGTCAATTCCGAGACGCCGTACTACGAGTTCGGCCTCGGCGGCGTCCATGTAGAGGACCCCTTTGTCGTCGAGTCCGACGGCAACCGGCTCCTGACCACGCTGGACCGCTCGCTCATCGTCATCGACTAGGAAGGCACATGTCTCTTTCACGACGCCGATTCCTGGGCGCCCTGGGCGTCACCTCCACCGGGCTGATCCTCCCGTTCGCGGCCGGCTGCAACAGCGGCGGCGACGGCGAGGGCGTCATACAGTCCGGGGACGTGCCGCTGCCGGAGCGCTTCACCCTCGCCTTCAAACGGCCGCCGGTCATCAAGCCGACCTCGTCCGAGGGCACCACCGACTACTTCGACGTACGGGCCCACACCGCCAAGGTGGAGATCCTGCCCGGCGTGCAGACCGAGATCTTCGGCTACAACGGCACGTTCCCCGGCCCCACCTTCGAGGTCCGCAAGGGCCGTACGGCGGTCGTGCGGACCCGCAACGACCTGCCCGTGCCGATCGTCACCCACCTGCACGGCGGCAAGACGCCGGCGGAGAGCGACGGCTACCCGACCGACCTGCTGCTGCCCACCTCCGGCTGGACCGCGTCGGCCCACCAGCACCACTCGGGTGTGGCGATGGAGGGCACGACCGCCGAGGGCACCAGGAACTACACCTACCCGAACGCCCAGCGGGCGGCCACGCTCTGGTACCACGACCACCGGATGGACTTCACCGGGCCGCAGGTCTGGCGCGGGCTGGCCGGCCTGTACATCGTCCGCGACGCGGAGGAGGACGCGCTGCCGCTGCCCAAGGGCGACCGCGACATCCCCGTGATGATCATGGACCGGGCCTTCGACTCCAACGGCGCGCTGTCCTACCCGTCCATCGACCCGACCCTGAAGACCACCCCCGGCGTCACCGGCGACGCGCACAACGGCATGACCGGGGACGTCATCCTGGTCAACGGCGTGCCCTGGCCGCGGCTCCAGGTGCCGGGCGCCCGCCACCGGCTGCGGCTGGTCAACGCCTCCAACTCCCGCCGCTACCGGATCAGGCTGGACCCGGAGCCCCCGTCCGGCGAGCCCTTCACCCTGGTCGCCAGCGACGGCGGACTCCTCGCCAAGCCGCAGGAGATGGACTCCGTCTACATGGTGCCGGGCGAGCGCTTCGACGTGATCGTGAACTTCGGCCTGTACGCCCCCGGCACCAAGGTCACCATGGAGAACAGCCTCGGTGACGGCTCCACCGCCGAGGTCATGCAGTTCGTGGTCGGCGACAGGATCACGGACAACACCTCCGTGCCGGCGACGCTGTCGACGGTCGAGCGGCTCGACCCCGCGAAGGCCGTCCGCACCCGGTCCTTCACCCTCGCCCGCAACCAGGAGAACGGACACTACGTCTACAAGATCAACGGCTACCCGTTCAGCACCGACCGCAGCTGGGCCGACGTCAAGCGCGGCGAGATCGAGATCTGGGAGTTCAGCTCCACCACCCACCACCCGATCCACCTGCATCTGTCGCCCTTCCAGGTGTACAAGCGCGGCGGCTCCACCTCGGTCAACCCCGAGGACGTCGGCTGGAAGGACACGGCGCGCATGATGCCCAACGAGAAGCTCAGCCTGCTCGTCCGCTTCGACGACCACACCGGCAAGTTCGTCTTCCACTGCCACAACCTCGAGCACGAGGACATGGCGATGATGGCCAACTTCCGCGTGTCGTAACACGGTTCATCCGTTGCCTCCCCGCAACGCCAAGGGGCCGCCGTCCTCCCGGACGGCGGCCCCTTCCGCGTGCTCAGTCCGCGTCCCGCACCAGCGTGCGCCGCAGGGCCGCCTCCAGGACGGCGGCACCGTCCGCCACGGCACCGGCCGAACGCCAGGCCACGAACCCGTCGGGACGCACCAGCACGGCACCGTCGGCGCTCACCCCGTACCGCCGGTGCCAGCCCTCCTCCGAACCGTCCCGCAGCTCCGCGCCGAACGCGACCGTGCGCAGCCGCGCCCCGACCCGGCGCGCGGCGTCCTCACCGGCCCGCCGCCACGGCGAGCCGTCGGCGCCGCACACCAGCACCAGCGACGAGCCGTACAGGTCCAGCAGCGAGCCGGGCCGGTCCCCCTCCCCGTCGCGCCGCAGCACCGGCACATGCGGGGCACGCGTGCCGGGCTCCCCGGACAGCTCCGCCGGCTCCCGGAACCGCGCCAGGCTCACACCCGGCTCGGCGACGGCCGGATAGGCGTGCCCGAGCATCACCGCCAGCACGTCCACGGTGGCCCGGCGCTGCTCCTCACCGGCCCGCCCCGACCGCACCAGCAGCCGCAGCTGCGCCTGCTCGATGGTCGCCTCCGCGACCGGCCTGCGCTCCGCGTCGTACGTGTCGAGCAGCCCCTCACCCGCCTCGCCGCGCAGCACCGCCGCGAGCTTCCAGGCCAGGTTGTGCGCGTCGTGCACACCGGTGTTGGCGCCGTAGCCGCCGATCGGCGGGATCACGTGCGCGGAGTCCCCGACCAGGAACACCGAGCCGTCCCGGAACCGCTCCGCGGACAGCGCGGCCAGCTCCCACGGCAGCACACCGATGATCTCCACCGGCGCGTCCGGGACGCCGATCGCCGAACGGACCAGCCGCACACTGCGCTCGGTGTCGAAGTCCTCCGGTGTCTCGCCCTGCTCGGGGCGGTACTGGAGGATCAGCGTGCCGCGCCCCAGCGTGTCGTCGTGGCCCAGCACCGCGCCGCTCATGTCGGCGTTCTCGATCTGGCAGATGGAGAACCGGCGCCCGGCCAGCGGCCCGCTCAGGTCCGCGCGGAACAGGATGCTCACCTGGTGCTGGAGGGTGCCCCGGCCGACCCGGCGGATGCCCAGCGTCTCCCGCACCGGGCTGCGCCCGCCGTCCGCGGCGATCAGCCAGCGGGCCCGCACCCGGCGCTCCTCGCCGGTGCCCCGGTCCTTCACCGTGGCGACGACCGGGCCGTCCGGGCCCTCCGGCCGCTCGAACGAGATCAGTTCGGTGCCGTAGCGCAGCACCGCCCCCGCCCGGTCGGCGGCCTCACGGACGATCGGCTCCATGACGTCCTGGCCCAGCGCGATCTGCCGGGACGGTGTCACGGCGCTCAGATCGCCCGGCTCGGGCAGCATGGCCGCCTTCAGCTCCCGGCCCGCCAGCGACTCCACGGTCGCCTGCCGGCGGTGCTCCGCGTAGCCGGCGGCGGCCCGCAGCACCGGCTCCTCCACCCCGACGGAGCGCAGCAGCTCCAGCGTCCGCGGGTACCACCCCCACGCCCGGGGGTGGACGGAGGTCGACGCGTGCCGCTCCACCAGCGCGCACCGCACCCCGTGGTGCCGCAGGAACAGCGCACAGCTCAGTCCGGTGATGCCGCCGCCCACGATCAGAACGTCCGTCGACTCCTCGGACCGCTCCACAAGTTCCTCGGGCTCCTTGCCCACAGCCACACTCCCTTCCGGTACGAACGGCCGGACCCGGATCGACCGGATCCCGTCCGTGGAGCATCGTCCGCACGGCTGCTGGAGAGGCCGTCCAGTCAAACTTGAGGTACCGCGGCCAGCCTGTGGCTCCCCTTACCGAGAGGAGCCCCACGCCGTGTCCGGAATCGCAGGATGGATCGACCCCGAACGGGATCTGCGGCGCGAACGGCCCGCGCTGCTCGCCATGACCGCCTCCCTCGCCCAGCGCGGCCCCGACGGGGAGAAGCTGTGGACCGCCGAGCACGCCGCCGTCGGCGCCCGCTGGTCCGACGCGGACGGCACCGGCGCCCCGCGCCAGCCGTGGGTGCTGGAGGAGGGCGGGCGCACCGTGCTCGCCGCCGCCGTCACCGGCACCCTGTACGACGCCGAGGGCCTGCGCGCCGACCTCGGGGTGACCGGCCGCCCCGTCACCCAGGCCGAACTCGTCGGCCGCGCCTACCTGCGCTGGGGCGAGCGGTTCGCCGAACACCTCGACGGGGCCTTCGCCGCCGCCGTCTGGTCCGAGCGCGACCAGGAACTGGTGCTGGCCCGCGACCGGCTCGGCAACCAGCCGCTCTACTACTACCCGCTCGCCTCCGGCGTGCTGTTCGGCTCCGAGCGCAAGGCGATCCTCGCCCACCCCGCCGTCGAACCGGTCATCGACGCCGACGGCCTGCGCGAGCTGTTCTCCTACGCCGGCACCTCCGGACACGGCATCCTCAAGGGCTTCGCCCAGGTGCCGCCCGGCCATGTGCTGCGCTTCACCCGCGCCGGCCGCACCAGCCACCGGTACTGGCAGCTGACCGCCCAGGAGCACACCGACGACCAGGCGGAGACCATCGCCCGGATCCGCGAGCTGCTCGGCGCCTCCGTCCGCCGCAGCCTGGGCACCGGGGCCGTCCCCGGCATCCTGCTGTCCGGCGGCATCGACTCCAGCGCCGTCACCGCCCTCGCCCACCAGGCGCTCGCCGAGCGCGGCGGCGGCACCGTGCGCACCTTCACGGTCTCCTTCGGCTCCGCCGAGGAGTTCAAGCAGGACGAGATCTGGGGCAGCCCCGACGCGCCGTTCGTGCAGTCCGTCGTCCGGCACCTGGGCACCGAGCACACCGACCTCGTCCTCGACACCGCCGACATCATCGACCCGGCGGTGCGCGCGGCCGTGCTGCGCGCCAAGGACGTGCCCAGCCCGCTCGGCAACATGAACACCTCCCTGCACCTGCTGTGCCGGGCGGTGCGCGAACACGTCGGCTCGGTGCTGCTCGGCGAGATCGCGGACGCCGTGTTCGGCGGCTTCGCCTGGGTCCACAACAAGGAACTCGTCGAGGCCCCCACCCTGCCCTGGGTGGCCATGGCCCGCTTCGGCGGCGGCAAGCACGGCCTCGGCGGCGACCTGCTCGCCCCCGACCTGCTCGGCAAGCTCGACCTCAACGGCTACTGCGCCGACGCGTACGCGACCAGCATGGCCGAGGTGCCGCGCCTGGACGGCGAGAGCGGCCAGACCCTGCGCATGCGGGAGATCACCTACTTCCACCTCACCCGCTGGCTGGAGACCCTGCTCAGCCACGACGAGTCCCTCGGCTCGGCGGCCGGCCTCGGCACCCGCATGCCGTTCTGCGACTGGCGCCTGGTCAACTACGCCTACAACGTGCCGTGGTCGCTGAAGAGCTTCGACGGCCGCGAGAAGTCCCTGCTGCGCGCCGCCGTCGCCGACCTGCTCCCCGACGACGTCGTCAACCGCGCCAAGAGCCCCTACCCCGTCACCCAGGACCCGGCCTACGGCCACGCCCTGTGCGAGGGCATGGCGGCCCTGCTCGCCGATCCCGCCGCACCGGCCGCGCCGCTCGCCGACACCGCCGGGGTGCGGGCCCTCATCGACGACCCGTCCGTCCTGGACAGCGGCATGCGCGCCTGGGTCGCCCGGGCCAACGTGGAGATGCTGCTCGGCCTGAACGACTGGCTGCGCCGCTACGGCGTGCGGGTGGAGCTGTGAGCGCGGCGGGCACCACCGGCCGCGGCCGGGCCCTCGTGCTCGGACGGGACGCCGGGCCGGTCGGCCGGGCCGTACGCGTCGCGGCGGGCGCCGCCGCCCTCACCCACATCCTCACCACCAAGGCCCCCGAGCACGGCGGCGGCGAACTCCTCGCGGCCGCCGGCACGGCCCTCGGCCTGGCCGCCGCCTACACCGGGCTCCTCGTCCTGCTCGGGCCGCTGCTGGCACGCGGCGCCCGCAACGGGCTGTCGGGCTGGCCGGGCGGCGCCCTGCTCCTGCTGCCGATGCTGCTCTACCCGATCGGCGTCCTGCCTGACGGCCCGGCCCTGGGCGTCGCCCTGTATGTCGAGTTCTCGGTGCTGGTCGCCGGGCTCACCGGGTACGGAGGCATCGAACTGGCCGCCCTGCCGGTGCTGCTGCTGGGCCGGCGGCCCGTGCTGTACGGCCCGTTCAACGCCGTCGACCTCGCCGAACGGGGCATGCGGGGGCGGTGGCACGGCACCCCCGAACGGTTCGCCGGCGCGCTCGCCGCCGCCGGTCTCGCCTGGTTCTGGGTGGTGCCGCCGCTGGCCGCCGTGCGCGGCGCCTTCGGCGACGCCTTCGACGCGCTCGGCGTCCTCGACCCGGCGGCCGCCGGCGCCGTGCTCCTCGCCGGCGTCCTGCTCGCCGTACCGGCGCCCGGACCGGCCCGGCTGCGCCGGCTGCGCGCCGCGGCGTTCGGGCTGCTCGGGCTCGGCGGGACGATCGGAGCCCTGCCCGACGTGCTGTGGCCGCTGATCATCCTGACCGGCCTGGTGACCGGCGTCGTACGGCTGACGTCCGGTCGCCGGCGGGAGATCCGTGTGCCCGCGCCCGGGATCACCGCCCGTCCGCACGTCAAGACGTCTTCCACCACCCGTTGAGACCGCCTGCGGAGCATTCCCCCATGGCAGAGAACATCGCTGAAAGCACCCGGACCACGCCGGGCGCACCGCGCGACGGATCGGCGTCCGCCCCCGGCGGCCACCGCGCCGCACTCGCGGTCTGGGCGCCCCAGTTCCGGCTCCGGCTCACCACCCCGCGGCTGGAGCTGCGCGTCCCCGACGAGAGCGATCTGCGCTCGCTCGCCGAACTCGTCGCCGACCAGGGCATCCACGCCCCCGACGCATCACCCTTCCAGGGCGGCTGGAGCAACGCACTGCCGCAGGTCGTGGCGGGCCGAGTCCTGCAGTACCTGTGGAAGGGACTCGCGCTGAGCCGCCCCGACTACTGGAACCTCGGCCTCGCCGTGTTCCTGGACGGCCGCCCGGTCGGCGTCCAGGGTCTGCAGGCCCGCAACTTCCCCCGCCTGCGGGAAGTGGCGAGCGAGAGCTGGCTGGCCCGCGGCCACCAGGGCCGCGGCCTCGGCACCGAGATGCGTGCCGCGGCACTCCACCTCGCCTTCGCCGGGCTGGGTGCCCGGCACGCCACCTCCGCCGTGTACGAGGACAACTCCGCCGCCCTCGGCGTCAACAAGAAGCTCGGCTACCAGCCGGACGGCATCGAGGTGCAGGACCGGCGGGGCGAACCGGTGGTGCTCACCCGCTGGCGCATGACCCGCGCCCAGTGGGAGCTGAGCCCCGCCGCCGAGGTGACCACCGAGATCCACGGACTCGACGGGTGCCGCGCGCTGTTCGGCGCCCCCTCCGCCCACCAGGAGACGGCGTGATCCACGACTCCATCACCGACTGCGTCGGCGGCACCCCGCTCGTCCGGCTGAGCCGGCTCTTCCCCCAGGACGGCGTCGAGGTCCTCGCCAAGCTCGAGATGCTCAACCCGGGCGGCAGCGTCAAGGACCGCTCCGCGCGCTACATCGTGGAACGCGGCATCAGCGACGGCATGATCCGCCCCGGCACCCACATCGTCGAGAGCACCTCCGGGAACTTCGGCGTGGCGCTGGCCATGGTGGCCGTCCGCTACGGGCTGCGGTTCACCGCCGTCGTCGACCCCAACGCCTCCCGCACCAACCTGCGCATCCTCCGCCAGTACGGCGCCGAGATCGAGATGGTCCGCGAGGTCGACTCCGCGGGCGGCTATCTGCACACCCGGCTCGCCCGGGTGCAGGACCTGCTGACCGAGGACCCGGACGCCGTCTGGATCAACCAGTACGCCAACCACCTCAACTGGGAGACCCACGCGGTCACCACCGCCCGCGAGGTCATCGACGACTGCCCGGAGCCCGTCGACGTCCTGGTGGCCGCCGTCAGCACCACCGGCACCCTGCACGGACTCGCCCGCGGCCTGCGCCGCGTGTGGCCCCAGATGCAGGTGGTGGCGGTGGACGCCGTCGGCTCGGTCATCTTCGGCACACCACCGGGGCCGCGGATGCTGCCCGGTGTCGGATCCAGCCGGGTGCCGGAACTGCTCACGCCCGCCGAGATCGACCGGGTGGTGCACATCGACGACGCCGCCGCCATCCGCGGCTGCCACCGGCTGCTGCGCCAGGAGGCCATCTTCGCCGGAGGCTCCTCCGGGTCGGTGGTGGCCGCCGTCGAGGAACTGCTGCCCGACATCCCGCGCCCCAGCCGCGTCCTGACCCTGCTGGCCGACCGGGGGGAGCGCTACCTCGACCTCGTGTACACCGACGAGCTGGCGATCGAGCACGACGAACTCGCCTACTCCAGCCACTCCTGAACGGCCGTCCGGCACCGGCCGCGGCCGTCCCGGCGTCAGGGACGGCCGCGGCCCCCGGCTCAAGTACCGCTCGAGCGCCCCTCCAGCCGGCTCGGCTGAAGTGGGGAGGCCGTCCATCCACCCGCTGAACGACGCAAAGCCACCACCGACACACGGCTGCTCAGCCGACCGAGGGGAACCATCGTGGACGACGTGCTCGTACTCGCACGGCTCCAGTTCGCCATCACCGCCATCGCCCACTTCCTGTTCGTCGCGCTGACGCTCGGGCTGGTCACCTACCTGGTGGTGATGCAGACGCGCTGGGCGATCACCGGCAAGGAAGCCCACCGCCGGCAGACCCGCTTCTGGGGCCAGCTCTACGTCATCAACTACGCCCTGGGCATCGGCACCGGCATCGTGATGGAGTTCCAGTTCGGGCTCACCTGGAGCGGACTGACCCACTTCGTCGGCAACGTCTTCGGCGCCCCGCTGGCCATCGAGACCCTCGTCGCGTTCTTCGCCGAGTCCACCCTGCTCGGTCTGTGGATCTTCGGCTGGAACCGGATGGGCCGGGTCACGCACACCGTGATGCTGTGGCTGGTGGCGCTCACCGCGTACTCCTCGGTCTTCTTCGTCCTCACCGCCAACGGCTTCCTCAACCACCCGGTGGGCTACGAGATGAAGGACGGGGAGGCCCGCCTCACCGACTTCACGGCCCTGCTCACCAACTCCAACGCGCTGTCCGCGGCGTTCCACATCCTCGCCGCCGCCGTGGTCACCGGATCGTTCTTCATCATCGCCGTCAGCGCCTGGCACCTGCGCAAGCGCACCGGCCACGACGAGTTCTTCTGGTCCTCGATGAAGCTGGCGCTGCCGCTCACCCCGGTGTTCATCCTGGTGACCGCCTCGCTGGGCGGCCTGCAGATCGGGCACTCCGTGAAGCAGACGCCGACCAAGTACGGCGAGCGGTCCGACCGGGCTCAGGACATGGTCGAGACGTTCACGCAGAAGTTCGGGCCCGACAACTACTTCCCGCCCGGGTTCAGCCAGACCGCCGAGTTCGTGATGATCATCCCGGCGCTGTTCATGATGCTGATCGCGGTCATCGGCGTGCTGTTCATGATCAAGCGGAACCTGATCCGCCGCAAGGTGCTGCTGTGGCTGCTCACCGCCGCCCTCGTCCTGCCGTACGTCTCGAACATCTCCGGCTGGATCTTCCGCGAGGTGGGACGCCAGCCCTGGGCCGTCTACGGCCTGCTGAAGACCGAGGACGCGGTCACCCCGGGACTCGGCTACGGCACCGTCCTCACCTCGCTGCTCGTCTTCGGCACCCTCGTCGTCGTCCTCCTCGTCGTGGACTGGGCGCTGCTGCTGCGGTTCGCGCGGCGCGGACCCGACGGCTCGCACCTCGGCCGCACCCCCGGTGAGACCTCCGCCGAGGCCCCCGACCTGCCGGACCTCCCGCAGCAGGCCTCCGCCCGGTCCTCCGCCTCGTCCTCCGCCCCGACCTTCTGACAGCCCGACGGCGCCGAACGCACTGGGAGTTCATCGTGTGGCACAACATCTGGTACGCGCTGCTGGGGCTCTTCCTCGCGGGCTACCTCGCCCTGGACGGCATCACCCTCGGCACCGGCATCATCGGCCGGTGGCTGGCCCGTGACGACGCCGAACGGCACACCGTCGCCGCCGCCACCGGGCCGTTCTTCCTCGGCAACGAGGTCTGGCTGGTCGCCGCGGCCGGCATCACCCTCGGCGGCTTCCCCGGCCTGGAGTCCAGCGTCATCAGCGGGATGTACCCGGTGATCGTGTTCGCCGTCGCCGCCCTGCTGGTGCGCGAGGCCGCCACCCAGTTCCGCCGCCGGGTCTCCGGCGAGCGCGCGCACCGCCGCTGGGACGCCCTGGTCCGGATCGCCTGCCTGGTCCTCGCGCTGATGTGGGGCACCCTCGGCGGCGCGCTGCTCGGCGCGGTACCGGTCGAGGACGGCCACCTCTCCGTCGACGCGGGGGTGCTGCTGCGCCCGGTGACCGTGCTGTCCGCGCTGACCGCCGTCGCCGTCTTCGCCGTGCACGCCGCGGTGTTCCTCGCGGTCCGCACCGAGGGGCCCGTCTCCGGGCGGGCCGCGGACCTCGCCCGCCGGCTGGCGCCCGGGGCGGCCGGCCTCGCCGCCCTCACGGCGGTCACCGCCGTCGCCGACGGCACCGCACGCGACGGACTGCTCAACCCGCTTCCCGCCGCGCTGCTGTTCCTGGCCGCCGTCGCCGCCCTGCTGCTGGCCCCCCGGCTGACGTCGTCCGCCGGCTGGAAGGCCCCCGTCGTCAGCGCCGTCGCCGCCCTGGCCCCGGTACTGCTGCTCGGCGCCGCGCACTTCCCCGAGGTGGTCGTCAGCCGCCACGGCACCGGCGAGCACGTCTCGGTCTCCGACGCCGCGGCCGACCCCTCCACGCTCAGCGTCGTCGGCCCCGTCGTGCTGCTCGTCCTCCCCGTGCTGCTCGCCTTCCAGGCCATGCAGTGGTGGGCCCACCGCGCCAAGGCGGACGAGCGTTCCCCGGCGTACTTCTGACGGGGCGCCGCCCCTTGAGCGAACCGAACCGGTGACGAACGGGGGAGACGTGGTGACCGGGTTCCAGGACGACAGGCCGCGACGGCGCCGGGACGCCGGGGACGAGTCCGGTGACCGGGCGGTACGGGCGCGGCTGCTCGGGCTGACCCCCCGCGTCCGGGGAGCGGGCGCGCTCGTCGCGGCCGGGGTGCTGCTCGGCGCGGCGGGCACCGTCGGACAGGCGCTGGCGCTGGCCCGGCTGCTCGGCGACACCTTCACCGGGCGCGGGCCCACGGCCGCGGCCGTCGCCTGGGTCGCCGTGGCGGTCGCCGCGCGCGGCCTCGCCGGCTGGCTGCGGGCCGCCGCCGCGCAGCGCGCCGCCGCCGGGATCAAGCTCGAACTGCGCACCCGCCTGCTCCGGGCCGCCGCGCGCCGCAGCGGCTACGACGCCCAGGACCGCCGGACGGGCGAGATCAGCACCCTGCTCACGCGCGGCCTGGACGCCCTCGACGCGTACCTCGTCGGCTATCTGCCGCAGATCCTGGTGGCCGCGCTGGTGCCGCCCGCCGTGCTGGCGGCGATGCTGCTGCACGACCCGCTCGGCGCGACGATCCTGCTGGTCACCCTGCCGCTCATCCCGGTCTTCGGCGCCCTGGTCGGACTGCACACCCGGGACGCCACGGCCCGCCAGTGGGCGGCCCTCGCCCAGCTCGGCGGACACTTCCTCGACGCGTTGCGCGGCCTGCCGACCCTGCGCACGTTCGGCCGCGCCGAGGCCCAGGAGGACATCGTCGCCGGTGTCGCGGACTCCCATCGCCGGGCCACCATGCGCACCCTGCGCATCACGTTCCTGTCCACCCTGGTCCTGGACACGGTGGCGACCCTCTCGCTCGCCCTGATCGCCGTCCCGGTCGGCCTGCGGCTGCTGCACGGCTCCCTCGACCTGACGACCGCGCTGACGGTGCTGCTGCTCGCCCCGGAGGCGTATCTGCCGCTGCGCGCGCTCGGCAGCCAGTTCCACGCCGGTACGGAGGGCACGGCGACGGCCCGCGAGGCGTTCGCCCTGCTCGACGCCGAGGGCGGGAACGCGGAAGGCACCGGGAACGCCGGAAGCACCGGGGCCGCCGGGGCCGCGAAGTGCCCCGAGGGGCCGGTCCGCATCCGCTTCGAGAACGTCACCGTCCGGCTCCCCGGCAGGCCCCGGCCCGTCCTCCACCAGGTCTCCTTCACCGTCGAACCGGGGGAGCGCGTCGCCCTGACCGGCCCCAGCGGCGCCGGGAAGTCCACCCTGCTCGCCGTGCTCCTCGGCCTGGTGCGGCCCGACGAGGGACGCGTCCTCGTCGGCGGACAGGACCTCGCCTCGCTCGACCCCGACGCCTGGCGCCGGAGCATCGGCTGGGTGCCGCAACGGCCGTACCTCTTCGACCGCGGCGTCGCCGACAACATCCGGCTCGGCGACCCCGACGCCACCGACGAGGACGTCGTACGCGCCGCCCGTGCCGCCGCCGCCCACGACTTCGTCGCCGCGCTGCCCGACGGCTACGCGACCCGGCTCGGCGCCCGCGGCACCGGGCTGTCCGCCGGACAGCGGCAGCGGATCGCGCTGGCCCGCGCCTTCCTGCGGGACGCGCCGCTCGTCCTGCTCGACGAACCCACGGCCGGCCTCGACGCCGACAGCGAGTCGGCGGTCCTGGCGGCCGGTGAACGGCTGATGACCGGCCGGACCGTCCTCGTGGTCGCGCACCGGGCGAGGCTCCTCGACGGCGCCGACCGCCGGCTCGACGTACGGGACGGGGCGGTCCGTGAGAGGGAGGTGGCCCGGTGAGGGCGTTGTTCTCGGTACTGCGCACGGCGGGACCGCTGCGGCGGCTGCTGCCCGCCGCGGGCCTGGCGCTCGCCGCCGACCTGGCCGGGGTGACGCTGATGGCGCTGGCCGCCTGGCTCATCGCGCGCGCCGCGCAGCACCCCCCGATGGGCGCGCTGTCGGTGGCCATCGTCGCGGTGCGGGCGCTGGCCGTGACCCGCGGCCTCTTCCGGTACGGGGAGCGGCTGGCCGGCCATGACGCGGCCCTGCGCGCGGTGGCCCGGCTGCGCGGCCGGGTGTTCGGCGCGCTGGCCCGCCGGCCCGCCCACGAGGACGCCCGCACGGTACGGGACGCGGACGCCGCGTCCCGGCTGGTGGCCGACGTCGACCTGGTCCAGGACGCGCTGCTGCGGGTGGCGCTGCCCGCGCTGTCCGCGACCGCGGTGTCCGTCGTCGCGGTCGGCTGCGCGGCGCTGGTCTCCCCGTCCGCCGCGCTCGTCCTGGCGCTCGGCCTGACGTGCGGCGGACTGCTGGTGCCCGCGCTGACCGCCGCTGCGTCGGCCCGCGCGGCGCGGCGGGGTGCGGCCCTGCGCGCGGAACTCGCCGTGCGGACCGCCGACCTGCTGGACGGCGCGGCGGACCTGCGGGTCTTCGGCGCGGCGGACCGGGAGACCGAGCGGGCCGTCGGCACCGCCCGCCGCCTGCGCGCCCACGACCGGGGCGCCGCCCTGCTGAACGTGCTGGCCGCTGCCGCGCTGACGGTGGTGCAGGGCGCCACGACCGTCGCCGTCGCCGTGGTCTGCGCACGGTCCGTGCCCGGTGTGTGGTCGGTGACCCTGCCCCTGCTGACCCTGGCCTCCTTCGAAGTCCTGGCCCCCCTGCCCACGGCAGCCCAGCACCTCACCGCCCTCCCGGAGACCGCCCGCCGAGTCCAGGCCCTGCTGACCCCGGCACACACGGCCCCCGCCCCGACGCCCACGAGCCCCGCACCGCTCCCTGACGGCGTCACGGCCCCGGCCGGGCCGCCTGCCAGGACGGCACGGTCCGCCGAGCGGGCCGCGGGTGCGCCCGTGGCGCCCTCGGGGACCACGGCGCTCCCCGAGGGTGCCGCGACCCGGGCGCACCCGACTGCCGGGGCGACGGCGTCCCCTGACGGAGCCGTCGCCCCGGCCCGGACGGCCCCCGCCGCCCACCGGCCGGCGCCCTTCGCGGGTGCCGCGCACCTCTCCGTCCGGGACCTCTCCGTACGCCACCGCCCCGGCGGGCCGCTCGCCCTGCGCGGGGTCGATCTGGAGTTGCCGCCCGGGCGGCGGGTGGCCGTCGTCGGGGCGAGCGGGGCGGGCAAGTCGACGCTGCTCGCCGCGATCGCCCGGTTCGCGGTGCCGTGCGGGGGCGAGATCCGGCTCGGCGGCGCGGACCTGGCGCGGGTGCCCGAGGCGGAGCTGCGGCGCACGGTCAGCGGGGCGCTCCAGGACGCGCACGTCTTCCACACCACCGTACGGAACAACCTGCTGCCCGCCCGGCCCGGCGCCACGGACGCCCGGCTGCACGACGCGCTGCGCCGGGCGGGTCTGCTGGAGTGGGTGCAGTCGTTGCCGGGACGGCTCGACACGGTGGTCGGCTCCGACGGGGACCGGCTGTCCGGGGGCCAGCGCCGGCGGCTGGTCCTCGCCCGCGCCCTGCTCGCCGCGCCACCGCTGCTGCTGCTCGACGAACCGACCGAGGGCCTGGACCCGGCGACCGCCGACGCGGTGCTGGCCGATGTGCTCGCCTCCACCCGGGGCACCTCCCTGATCCTCGTCACCCACCGCACCGTGGGACTGGAGGCGATGGACGAGGTGCTGGTGATGGACGGGGGCCGGGTCGTCCGCCGCGGTGCTCCCCGGGCCGTTCTCGCGTCCCCGCCGAAGGACGCGGACGCGCCCCTCACCGTTTCCGTGTGAGGGGCGCGGTCCGGGTCCCGGCCGCCGTCAGGACAGCGGCCGGGTCAGCACGTGGATCGTGCGGAGCACCACCGCCGCCGACACCACCAGCAGGTGATAGCCGATCAGCGCGTACAGGCTGAGGTCCGCCGTCACCTCCGGGCCGCCCTCCAGGCCGAGCAGCCGCACCCCGAGCACTCCGAAGAAGACGCCCAGTCCGGCCAGCAGCACCCGGCTGAGCAGTTCACCGATCACCCGCCGGTCGCGAGCGTCCGCGAGGAGGCGGACGTTCACCCCGAGCCGCCCCTCCTCCAGCGCACCGGTGATGCGGTCCAGGCGCCGGGGGAGGCGGCGCAGCACCGGCAGCAGGGTGAGGAGTTCGTCGCGCGCGGCGTCCCGTACGGTCTCGGGTTCCAGCTGCCGGCTGAACCGGGCCGAGGCGTACGACCGGGAGGCGGTGAGGATGTCGAAGTCCGCCGAGACCCGGCTGAGCGTGCCCTCGAGGGTGGCCAGCGCCCGGAACACCGCCGCCATCTCGGGGGGTACGGCCAGCCGGAAGTCGGCGACCAGCCGGAACAGATCGGTGAACATCCGTACGTCGGGGGCGGCGCCCCGGGCGAGGTGCCGGCCGCTGAACTGGCCGAGCGCCCGCTGCAGCCGCTGTTCGTCCACGTCCTCGGGCCGCTCGGTCACTTCGAGCAGGGCGTCGCGCAGGGCGGCCGGGTCGCCGCGGTCCACGGCGAGGAACAGGCCGACCATGGCGGAGCGCAGCCCGCCGTCGAGCCGTCCCACCGAGCCGAAGTCGAGCAGTGCCGGGCTCCCGTCGGGCAGCAGCAGGATGTTCCCGGGGTGGGGGTCGGCGTGGAAGACCCCGTCGTACATGATCTGGTCGAGGAGCGCGGTGAGCAGGGTCCGCGCCAGTTTCGCCCCGTGCTCGGGGCTGTCCGGCCGGGCCTGGCCGAGCGGTACGCCGTCGATGCGGCTCATCACCAGGGTGAGTTCGGTGCTCAGTTCCTCGTACACCGCGGGCAGCGTGACGCTGCCGTCGCGGCGCTCCTCGGCGGCCCGCCGCACCATGGTGAGGTTGCGTGCCTCGACCCGGAAGTCGAGTTCCTCACGCAACGCGACCGAGAACCCGCGGGCGAGTTCTGTCAGGCCCAGCGAGCGGCCCCACTCGGTGCGGTTCTCCAGGGTGCGGGCGAGCCGTCCGACGATGTCCAGGTCGCGTTCGACGGCGTCGCGGATGCCGGGGCGCCGCACCTTGACGATGACGCGGGTGCCGTCGCGCAGCACGGCGGCGTGCACCTGGGCGACGGAGGCCGCGGCGAGCGGTTCAGGGTCGAACTCGGCGAACACCTCCTGCGGTGGCGCGCCGAGGCTTTCCAGCAGCACGGCCTCGACCTGCGGCCACGGCGCGGGCGGCACCCGGTCCTGGAGCCGGCTGAGTTCGGTGACGTACGCCTCGGGCAGCAGGTCGCGGCGGGTGGACATCAGCTGGCCCAGTTTCACGAAGGTGGTGCCGCCGGCCTGGAGTGCCTCGCGCAGTTCGTGGGCGAGCTGCTGGTGGCGGGTGCCGCCGCCGCCCCGGGGCCGGCCGGTGACGTAGGGGCCGAGGCCGTGCCGTCCGATGATGGCGAGGATCTCGGAGTAGCGGCGGGTGCGGGCCAGGCGCCCCCGTACGGCCCGCACCCAGCCCAGCGGGCGGACGCGGCGGTCCGCCACGATCAGGTCGAGCAGGACGAGGCAGACCATCGCGGTCAGCAGTCCGATGCCGAGCATCAGCGGCAGGAGTGCCCAGCCGCCCCCGGCGTTCTGCAGTTGCGGTCCGACGAGCGTCCCGGACACCGAGACGCCGACCAGCGCGGCGAGCACCACCCGCAGGGCGCCGGCCCGCATGCCGAGCAGTCGCCGGGCGAGCAGTGCGGGAAGGACGATGACGGCGAATGCCCCCAGTAACCCGATAAGCCACATATGGGACAGGGTAGTGAATTCACCTACGATGAAAGGGAGTTGTGGTCGAGGATGCCTGGAGTCCCGCTTGAGCGCCCCTCGCGCCGCCGTGCTCGGCAGCGGCTCGAGCCGGGCTCGACACCGCTGTGGCATCACTGAACGTCCTGTCTCAACAAGGAGTTCATGGTGACCATGACACCGGTCCGGGGCGACACCCCCACACCGCCGCCACCCCCACACCGCCGCTCCCTGCTGGAGCGCACCGCCGGTTTCGCCCAGCGGCACCGGTGGACGGCACTGCTGCTGTGGGTCGTGGTCCTGTTCACCGTCTGGGGCGGCGCCACCGCCGCCGGCGACGCCTACCGCGACGACTTCTCACTGCCCGGCACGGAGACCCAGCAGGCCCTGGAGACCATGCGCGAGCACGGCTCCGCGCAGGCCGGCGACACCCTCGACATCGTGCTGCACGACGAGGCGGGCCTGGCCGGCGCAGACACCCGCCGCCGGGTCACGGCCATGCTGGACAAGGTGGCCGGCCTGCCCAAGGTCGCCCAGGTGCGCAGCCCCTACCAGGACGAGCAGGCCGTCTCCGAGGACGGCACCGTCGGCTACGCCACCGTCGTCCTCGAGGGCCGGTCCGAGGAGATGACCAGGGACGACACCCTGCGGATCCACGACACCGCGATGACCGCCCGGTCCGGCGGCCTCACCGTCGAACTCGGCGGCGAGGCCGCGCGCACCCTCGCCGAACCGGAGGGCGGCGCCGCCGAGGGCGCCGGCATGCTTGCCGCGCTCGTCATCCTCGGCCTGATGTTCGGCACCGTCATCGCGGCCGGACTGCCCGTCATCACCGCCGTGTTCGCCGTCGGCAGCACCCTCGGCGCGATCATCCTGCTGTCGCACGTCTTCACCATCGCCAGCTACACGCCGTACATCATGATGCTGGTCGGCCTCGGCGTCGGCATCGACTACGCGCTGCTGATCTTCGCCCGCTACCGCAGCGAACTGGTGCGCGGCGCGACCCCGGAGGAGGCGGGCCGGCGCGCCCTGGACCTCGCGGGCCGCACCGTCTTCTTCGCCGGATGCACGGTCATCGTGGCCCTGCTCGGCCTGGTCGCCCTCGGGATCGGCTCGCTCCAGGGCACCGCGGTCGCCGTCGCGCTCACCGTCCTGGTCACCATGATCGCCTCGCTCACCCTGCTGCCCACGCTGCTCGCCCTGTTCGGCAACCGCTTCGCCCGCCAGTTCCGGGCCCGGGCGGCCAAGCGTGAGGCCAAGGGCAAGGTGGGCGGCGGAGAGGCCCGCTGGCGCGCCTGGGCGGGCCTGGTGCAGCGCCGCCCGCTGGCCGCCCTGCTGCTGGCCGTCGTCGCGCTGGGCGCGCTCGCCGTCCCCGCGCTCGACCTGCGGCTGGGCTTCGGCGACGCGGGCAACGACCCGGCGAGCAGCACCAGCCGCAAGGCCTACGACCTGCTCGCCGACGGCTTCGGACCCGGCTTCAACGGCCCGCTCGTGGTGGTCGCCGAGGGCGACGACGCGGCGGGCACGGCGCTCACCCGGACGCTGAACGGCACCGACGGCGTCGCCGTCGCCACCGAGCCGATCCCCGCCGAGGACGGCAAGGCGTTCACCGTGATCGCCTTCCCGGAGACCTCGCCGCAGGACGCGCGCACCACCGACCTGGTGCACACCCTGCGCGACGACGTCCTGGTGGACCTGGAGCGCGACACCGGCGCCCGCTATCTGGTGGGCGGCGCCACCACCGCCGTCATCGACTACGCCGACACCGTCTCGGACCGCATGCCCGTGTTCGTCGCCATCGTGGTCGGCCTGTCGCTGCTGATCCTCGTCGCCGTGTTCCGCTCGGTGCTGGTGCCGCTCAAGGCGGCGTTGCTGAACCTGCTGAGCATCGCGGCCTCGCTGGGCGCCATGGTCTTGGTCTTCCAGAAGGGCTGGTTCGGCGTGGAGCCCGGGCCGATCGAGGCATACCTGCCGATCATGATCTTCGCGATCGTCTTCGGTCTCTCCATGGACTACGAGATCTTCATCATCTCCCGCATCCGTGAGGAGTGGCTGCGCACCCAGGACGCCACCGCCGCGATCCGCGAGGGACTGGCGCACACCGGCTCGGTCGTCACCGCCGCCGGCGCGATCATGATCGCCGTCTTCGGCGCCTTCATGCTCGGCGGCGACCGGATGCTCCAGCAGTTCGGCTTCGGCATGGCCGTCGCGGTCTTCGTCGACGCCGTGATCATCCGCTGCCTCATCGTGCCCGCCGCGCTCCAGCTGATGGGGCGCCGGGCCTGGTGGCTCCCGGCCGCGCTGGACCGCCGGCTGCCCGAGGTGGACTTCGAGAAGCACGGCTGACGGCACGGCAGCCGTACCCGAGACCGGAGCCCGGGCGTCCTGACGCGCCCGGGCTCCTTGCCGTCCCGGTGTTCGAACAGGGACCGCTCGCGGGCGAGCGGGGCGCGAGCGGCTTCCTAGGGGCGGACGGTTCCCTGAGGGGGTGAGGGGAAAGGGCTCCCGGCAGCGCTGCCGGGAGCCGGGCCGGGCCCCGGGGCCGCCGTGGTGGCAGTCCCCCGTCGCCACCGCCGCACCCGGCGCCCGGTCCGCCCCCTCCCTACGCGCGGCGCCCGGTACTTCCCCCGGCCGGGCGCCGTACGCGTGCCGGACGCCCCCTAGGGGGCGTCTCGCCGATCATGCCGGGCTCGCGGCGCCTGGCACCGCGCCTCGCCGCGTTGTCGTCGGTCCCCGATTCCCCCAAGCTCTCGGCTCCGCTCGAGCAGGGGGGACCCCCATCGCATCGACTCCCTCCTCCGCCTTGCGACGCACGGCACCAGGCGCCGCTCCCTGATCCGGCCTGATCGACGAGACACCCCCTAGGGCCCGAGCGGTCCTCGAGCGGTCCCCGAACGCCCCCGGTGAGGCTCGGCGTGCGCCCGTTCGACGTGTCCACCGGAGGAGCCATGGCCGCCCCGACCCAACCGTCCGCCGCCGACCGGCGGCCCGTCACCACCACCGACGCCCCCGCCCGCCCGGCCACCGGCCTGCTGGGCCGCCCGCGCTGGTTCACCACCCTCTTCGGCACCGACATCTGGGAACGCTTCAGCTTCTACGGCATGACCGCGATCCTCGTGCTGTACGCCACCGAGGACACCGACCGCGGCGGCCTCGGCATGTCCGCCGGGGACGCCTCGCTGCTGTACGGCCTGTACATGGCCTCCGTCTTCCTGGCCTCCGTGCCCGGCGGCTGGATCGGCGACCGCGTCCTCGGCGCACAGCGTGCCGTGCTCTACGGCGGCGCCCTGATCGGCCTCGGCCATCTGTCGATGGCGGTGCCCGTCGCCTGGTCCCTCTACCCCGGCCTGCTGCTCATCGCCCTCGGCACCGGGCTGCTCAAGCCCAACATGGCCGGCCTGCTCAGCGCGTTCTACGACCGCGAGGACCGGGCCGGCCGCGACGCGGGCTTCTCCGTCTTCTACATGAGCGTCCAGGTCAGCGCGCTGATCGCGCCGATCGTCGTGGGCGCGCTCGGCGAGGGCGTCAACTGGCACCTCGGCTTCGGCGCCGCCGCCGTCGGCATGGGCCTCGGCCTGGTCCAGTACGTCCGCGGCTCCCGGCACTTCGGCGACGTCTGCCGGGCCCCCGAGCGCTCCGCCACGCCCGCCGAGCGCACCCGCGTGCTGCGCGGCACCCTCGCCGCCACCGCGCTGGTCGTCGTCGTGTACGGCGTCGACGCCGCGCTCGGCACCTTCCGGCTCGGCCACATGATGGCGCTGATCGGGCTGCTGTGCGTGGGGCTGCCGATCGTCTGCTTCTGGCGGCTGCTGCGCGACCCGGCGCTGACCGCCGAGGAACGCGTCCGGGTGCGCACCTACGTCTGGCTGTTCCTCGCCTCGGCCGTCTTCTGGGCCCTGTTCCTCCAGGGCGGTTCGGCCTTCGCGCTGTTCGCCAAGGACGCCACCGACCGCGAGGTGCTGGGCTGGACCGTGCCCGCGAGCTGGTTCCAGGCGGCGATCCCGCTGTTCGTGCTGGTGGTGGCGCCGCTGTTCGCCTGGCTGTGGACCCGGGCGGGCGACCGGGTGCCGACCGTCGGGAAGTACGCGGTGGGCATGGGCGCCACCGCCGCCGCCTACCTGGTGATGGCGACGGCCGCGACGCTCGCGTCCGACGGCACGCGGGTGTCGCCGCTGTGGCTGCTGGTGGCGTTCCTGCTGCTGGCGGCGGGCGAGATCTCCTTCGGCCCGATCGGGATGAGCGCCACCACGGCGATCGCCCCGGCCACCTTCGTCAGCCAGATGGTCGCCCTGTTCTGGCTGGCCGGCGCGCTCGGCGGCGGCCTCGGCGGCAACGCCCTGAAGGTGTCCGGCGACCGTGTCCCCGGCCCCGGCTGGTTCCTCGCCCTGGGCGCCGCGGCCCTCGCCACCGGCGCGGTGCTGCTCCTGTTCCGCCGCCCCCTCACCCGCCGCCTCGGCGTCTGAGAACGCCCGCGCCGGCGTGACCCGGAAGGAAACGCCCGCGTCGGCATGACCCGGAAGGGAGGGCCCGCGCCGCCGTGCTCCGGCGGCAAGGCCCTACCGGCTCACCTTCACCCGCTCGCCGCCGGGCAGCTCCGGCTTCAGGTCGACCTGGACCTGATGGGTCGTCTGGCGGTCGACGGTGCCGCCGAGTTCCGCGGTCACCACACCGATCCGGACACCGCCCCGGCCCGTGCCGGAGCGGTGGACCTGGACGGTGAAGGTGAGGCTCACGTTCTCCACGGTGAAACCCAGGGCCCGGCCCTGCGCCTCGACGCGGGCCTCCTCCAGTTCACCCCGGATCTGGCGGATCACCTCGGCCAGTCCCACGAACCCCGGTTCGTCCGGCAACTCGCCTCCTCAGAAGGCCCGTTGTTCCCTTGTCGCACCAGTATGCGCCAGGACCGAGCGCCCGTATAGTTCCGAATATGGCTGCTGCCGGGGGAGTGCAAGCCGCCTCGTCGATGGAGACGCCGAGCTGGGCCGTGCGGATCCGGGGAGCGGACGGGGAGATCGCGGGGGCCGGCATCCTGCTGAGCCCCGACCGGGTCCTCACCTGTGCCCATGTGGTGGACAGGGCCGCGGAGCGGGTCACCGCGGAGTTCGTGGGCGCGGCCGACCACAGCGTGCCCGCGGTCACCGCCTGGGTCGACGGGACCGCGTACGTACCGGAGACCCAGGACGCCGACGGCGACCCCAGCGGGGACGTCGCCCTGCTGCGGCTGGAGCGGCCCCGGCCCGTCGAGGACACCGTCCGGCTGCACCGGCTGTCCACACCCGGCCGCGAGGTGCGGATGTACGGCTTCCCGTACGACCACAACGGCGGCATCTGGTTCCGCGCCACCGTCGTCGGCGGCTGCGGACGCGACGGGCAGGTGCAGCTCAGCCCCACCAGCCCCGGCGAACTCGCCAGCCCCGGATGCAGCGGCGCGGGCGTCGCCGACAGCTTCACCGGCGAGGTCATCGGCATGGTGCTCACCGGTCAGAGTGACCAGCACGGCAACCGGTTCTCCTTCATGAGCCCGGCCGAGACCATCGCCCGGCACCTGCCGCAGGCCGAGCCGTTCATCGTCGGGCCCACCGCCGTCGACGACCGGCTGCGGTCCACCGCCGACGACGCCGCGGAGGCGCTGCTCGACGAGCCGTTCGCCCAGCGCCTCGCCGCCTGGTTCCGCGACGACGGCCACCAGGTGAAGATCAGCGTCGTCCGGCACGAGGACGCCGCCCGGGCCGCCACCCTGCGCCGCGCCATCACGCTCGCCGACCGGGAGCTGCGCACCGCCGTCTCCGTCGACCGGGCCTCGCTCGACCCGCCGGGCACCGTCCCGTCGGCCGGCGGCCACGACCTCGCGGTGCACGCCGGCGGGCTCACCTCCGCCGAGATCGCCGAGCGGATCGCCGAACGCATGGGGCTGTGGCACCAGCCGGCGGTGTCCGCGCCGGACCGGATCCGGGCCGCGAAGGTCACCCTCAACCTGGTCGTCGTCGGCGTCGACGAGGCACTCGACCCGCCGGCCCTGCTGGACCTGCTGGAGGTGCTGCGCGTCGGCGGCAGCCGGCTGCTGCTGGTCTTCCGCACCGCCGGCGCCTGCCACCGCCGCGCCCGCTACCAGCTGCTGACCCGGCCCGCGCAGGAGCGCCGCGCCCGGCTCGTCGAACGGCTGAAGGAGATCACCGGGCCGCTCGCCGGGGCCCTGTACGAGCGTCGCGCGGCAGTGCTCCCGGACGGCGTCCGGCCCGTGGACTCCGACCTGGTGGCCGCCCACGCCGCCCTGGCCGACCTGCTCCGCGCGGCGGGCCGCGACGCCGGCCAGGTCCCGGACCTGGCCCGCTACGAGCGGCTGGCCGACCGGGTCGCCGCCCGCCTGGCGAGGGCCCTCGGCCGGCTGGACCGCCTGCGCGACCGGCGCGACGAACTCACCGGCCGGCTGCGCAGCTACCACGTCCTGCACCAGCACTCCACCCAAGGCGAGGAGGACCCGGTGGTGGACGCCCTCTATCTGCGGGCGCACGACCTGCTCCGGACCAGACCCTGTGACGTACGCGCGGCCGAGGCGGCGGTGGAGGCCTACACCCGCCGGGTCGACGGGCGCGGCGCGGAGTCCTCGGTATGAGCGGGGCGGCCTGCGTCAGACCCGACTGCCAGGGCGGTCACCTCATGGTGACCGGCTTCTGCGACACCTGCCACCGCCGCCCCGCGGCCCCCGAGCCGCCGCCCCCGGCACCCGGGCCCTCCACGAGCGGGACCCCCGACCCCGCCCACCCCGCAGAGCCCCCGCGCCGCCCCGCCGGCCCGGCCGCCGGCGAGCTGGACCGCGACGGCCTGCTGGTCCTGCCGTACCTGCCCTCCCCGGAGCCCTCGGAGGCCGCCGACACCACGGCCCGGCCGCCCACCGGCGGCCGGCGCTGCGGCGTCGACAACTGCGCCGGCACGATCGGGGTGTCCTACGACGGCGGCCCGGCACCCGACCACGGCTTCTGCCCGGAGTGCGGTTCGGAGTACTCCTTCCGGCCGAAACTGCGCCCCGGCGACCGCGTCGCCGGGCACTACGAGGTGCTGGGCTATCTCGCGGTCGGCGGCCACGGCTGGGTCTACCTGGCCGAGGACACCCGGGTGCCGGGGCTGCACGTCGTGCTCAAGGGGCTGATCAACACCGGTGACGCCGTGGCCCGGCGGGCGGCCGTCGAGGAGCGCCGCTCGCTCACCACGCTCCACCACCGCGACATCGTCCGCATCGTCACGTACGTGCGGCACCAGGCGCCCGGCGACAGCGAACCGACCGGCTACATCGTGATGGAGTACGTCGGCGGCCGCTCCCTCGCCTGGATCCGGTTCGCCCCGGACGAGGACCTGGCCCGGCTGTTCGGGGACGGCGGCCTCGAGTTCGGGCACGTGATCACGTACGGCTGCAAGATCCTCGGCGCCCTGGAGTACCTGCACGGCCAGGGGCTGCTCTACTGCGACATGAAGCCCGAGAACGTCATCCACTACGGGCGTGAGATCAAGGTCATCGACCTCGGGGCCATCCGCCGCGTCGACGACCGCTCCTCCGGGCTGGTCTACACCCACGGATACGCCCCGCCGAAGAAGGAACGCGACGAGCGCGGCCTCGGCGTCGACAGCGACCTCTACACCGTCGGCCGCACCCTGAAGGTCCTCGCCGAACGGGCCGGCCCGCCCGCCGGACTGGCCGCCCGCTCCTTCGAGGCGCTGATCCGCCGCGCCACCCACCCCGAGCCGGCCGCCCGGTTCCGCTCGGCCGCCGAGATGTCCCGGCAGCTGTGGGAGGTGCTGCGCGAGCACCAGGCGCTCGGCGGGCACGAGCCGTACCCGGAGCGGTCCACCCGGTTCGAGCCGACGGCTGCCGTCTTCGGCGCCGCCCTCGGCACCGTCCCCGCGCTGGAGCACTGGACGGGCCGCACCGGGACCGGGACACCCGAGCTGCCCGTCGGCGCCCCCGACCCCCGGGAGACGGCCCGCGCGCTGCCCGTGCCGCTCCCCGACCCCGCCGACGCCGCCACCGTGCTGCTCGGCGGACTCGCCGCCGACACCCCCGACCGGATCGCCGAACGGGCCTTCGGCGACCCGGCGCTGGACACCGTGGAGACGGCGCTGTGGCTGTGCCGCGCCTATCTGGACGCCGGGCGGGCGGACCGGGCCGAGACATGGGTGCTGAGGGCCGAGGAGCGCAGCGGCGAGTACGACTGGCGGATCTTCTGGCACCGGGGCCTGGTGCATCTGACGTGCGGCCGGGTGGAGGCGGCGGAGGGCGAGTTCATGGCCGCCTACGCCGCGCTGCCGGGCGAGGCCGCGCCGAAGCTGGCCCTCGGATACTGCTCGGAGTACCTGGCCGAGGCGCTGCGGAACGCGGCGGCGGAGGAGATCACGGTGCCGCGGGCCGGGGCCGGCCTGGCCCGGATCCGGCGCGCCGAGGAACAGCAGGTCAGACGGGCCGAGGCCCGTGAGCGGCAGGCCGAGGAGTACTACGAGGCCGTCCGGCGGCGCGACCCCGCCCAGGGCAGCGCCGCGTTCGGACTGGCCCGGATCCGGCTGCGCCGCGGCGACCGGCGGCGGGCCGTCGCCGTCCTGGACGAGGTGCCGACGACGTCCCGGCACTACGACGCCGCGCGGGTCGCCGCGGTCCGGGTGCTGGCCGGCCGGCTGCCCCGCGGATCCGGGCCCGGCACCGCCGAGTTGCGCGCGGCCGCCGACCGGCTGGCCGGGCTGCATCTGGACGGCAGCGGCTCCTGGGACCGGCTGGTCACCGAACTGAGGGAGCACGCGCTCGGCTGCCGTCCGCCCGGCGGATGGGGGACCGGCTTCCCCGCAGGAGACCTGTTCGGCCCGGCGGACGGCGAGGAGGCCCTGGCGGAACTGCTGTCCCGGTCGCTGAAGCGGCTCGCGGACCAGGCGGGCAGTGCCGGCGAGCGCGGCGACCTGCTGGACCGGGCCTACGCGGTGCTCCCCGAGCCGGCCGCCTTCCGGCAGCTGCTGCGGGGCCGGCGGCGTACGGCGTGAGCGCGCCACGGCGCGACACGGCGACACGGCGACACGGCGACTGAGCGACACAGCGACACAGCGACGACGAGGGCGAGGTGTACGGACATCGTGGAGACAGCAGCGCCCGGGGCGGACGGGACGGCCGGGCAGGTCACCGTCGGGCTGGAGATCAGCCAGTGGAAGTACCTGTCCGGCGAGGCCGACGACCCGCAGATGCACGCCATCCTCAGTGTGCGCGTGGACGGCACCGAGGGCGGCGGCCGTGTGGGCGGCCCGGTGCTCGCGCAGGTCCTGGCCGTGGACTGCTCCAGCTCGATGACCTGGCCGCCGGAGAAGCTGCACGCCGCGCAGCAGGCGGCGGTCGCGGCGATCCGCAAGCTTCCCGACGGCACCCCGTTCGCGGTGGTCCGCGGCAACGAGCAGGCGGCCATGGTCTATCCGGACACCCAGCGCATGGCCCGGGCCTCCGACCGGACCCGGGCGCGGGCCGAGCGGGCCGTGCACCAGCTGGTCGCGGGCGGCGGCACCTGCATCGGCGCCTGGCTGGACCTGTGCCGCCGGCTGCTGACCGAGCAGGACGCGCCCATCGGACACGTCCTGCTGCTCACCGACGGCAAGAACCAGCACGACGAGCGGATGCCGCTGGCGGGTGTGCTCGACGCCTGCGCGGGCCGGTTCGTCTGCGACGCCTGGGGCATCGGCGACGGCTGGGACGGCCAGGAGCTGCTGCGCATCACCCGCCGCCTGCACGGCAGTTCCTCCTCCGTGCGTGAGGAGGAGGCCCTGCCGGGGGAGTACGCCAAGCTGATGGACCGTCTCCTCACCAAGACCGTGCCCGAGCTGGCGATCTCCGTGACCCCGATGCCCGGCGCCGGGGTGCGCTACCTCAAACAGGTCTTCCCGACCGAGGCGGAACTGACCGCCGAGGGCACCGGACGGTTCGTCACCCGCGCCTGGGGCGACGAGACCCGCCGCTACCAGCTGTGCCTGTCCGCCGATCCGGCCGGCCGCCCGCGCCGGGAGGACCTCCAGCTCGCCGTGGTGGCCGTCGACGTGCCCGGCGGCGAGGTGCGGCTGCCGACGCCGCAGCCCTGCCTGGTGCACTGGACGGACAACCCGGCCCTGTCCCGGCAGACCGACGCCCAGGTCGAGCACTTCGAGCAGCACCAGCGGCTCGGCGAGGCGGTCGCCGCCGCGACCGACGCGCACCGGCGCGGCGAACGCGACCTGGCGGAGCACCAGCTCGGCCGGGCCGTGCAGCTGGCCCACGCGATGGGCGCCGACGAGCAGCTGGCCCGACTGGCCCGGCTGGTGCGGGTCGACGACGCGGCGGCCGGGCGGGTCGCCCTGCGCCCCGAGGTGACGGCCGTCGACTTCCAGCACCTGATCACCGCGAGCAGCCAGAGCAGCTACGGCCCCGCGTCCGGCACCGGCACGGGCGCCGCCACCGGCGCCGGGGGAACCGGCGGGGTCACCGTGCCCTGCCCGGTCTGCGCGAGCAAGGCACCGGCGGGCGCACGGTTCTGCCCCGCCTGCGGCCACCGCCTCGAGGAGCGGCCGTGAGCACCACCGCGCGCGAACTGACCCTGAGACTGCGGCTGCTGCTGGCGCTGGGCGCGGCCACCACCCTCGTGCTGTTCTTCGCCTACCGGGGCGTGCACGACGACACCGTGCCGCTGGCGTCGTCGAGCGCCCCCGGCATCCTCGCCGTCGACACCGCGGAGAACGCGCTGCGCACGGCACACGAGGTCGTACGCGGCAGCGGGCCGGGCGGCGACATGAGCGGCGAGTTCCACACCCAGATCTCGGTCGCCCAGCAGAGCCTCGCCCTGGCCGCCGCGGAGAACGTCATCGGCGTGGAGGGCCGCCACGACCTGCAGACCGTCACCGGGCTGATCGCCGTCTACTCCAGCTGGGTGGAGCGCTGGGGCCGGGAGGACCAGGAGGCGTTGCACGGCGCCTACCTGTACTACGCGGAACAGGTGCTCGGCTTCCAGGAGGAGGACGGCACCGACGGGGACGTCCTGAGCCGGCTCGACGCCCTGCGCGACAAGCAACTCGACGAGGCCGAGCGGCAGGCGGCGTTCCCCTGGCAGCTGTGGCTCGGCTGGAGCACGGTCGTCGTGCTGTACCTCGCGCTGTTCACGGCACTGCTGGAGACCCAGCGGTTCCTGCGGCGCCGCTTCCGGCGTCCCGTGCAGGTGCGGCTGCTCGCCGCCACCGTGGTGTGCGCGCTCGGCGTGCCGGTGCTGGCCTGGCTCACCCGCAGGGCACAGTCCGCGATGACCGGCTCCGTCGACGGGATCCGCGTCCCGGAGGCCGACCCGGACGGGATCCCGCTGGACGCCGACCGGGTGCAGGAGGCCCTGGCGGACGCCGGGTTCTGGGCCTCGTTGTCGGATTGGGTGCTGCTGGGAGGGGCCGTGGTGATGGCACTGACGGTGTGGGGGCTGTGGCCGCGTATCGCCGAGTACCGGTTCCGGGGGCCGCGATGAGACGCCCGCGACCTCGTACGCTCGTCGCCCTCGCCGTGTGCCTGGCCCTGCTCGGGGCCGGCGTGTACGCGGGGGTTCGCTGGGCGCGGGGCCCCAAGGAGACGGTGACCCTGCTCGCCAGCTGGACCGGCCAGGAGGCGGAGGACTTCGACGAACAGGTCATTCAGAAGTTCGAGGACGACTACGGCATCGACGTCGTCTACCAGGGCAGCTCCGCGCTGAGCCAGGTGCTGGCCGCCGACATGGCCGCCGGGAACCCGCCGGACGTGGCGGTGCTGCCCGGGCCGGGCGAACTGCTGGCCTACGCCGACGCCGGCCGGCTCCAGCCGCTGGACGGCCTGTTCGAGGCCGGTGACTACGACGAGATGTGGGCACCCGAGGTGCCCGTCGAGGGCCGCGGCACCCACACCTACTGGCTGCCCGTCAAGACCAGCTTGAAGAGCATGGTCTGGTACACGGGCGAGAAGCCCACCGTGGAGTCGGCGGGCGCGCCGGAGCGGTGGTGCCTGGGCATGGAGGACGGCGCCACCTCCGGCTGGCCCGGCACCGACTGGGTGGAGGACGTCCTGCTCCAGCAGGCCGGGCCGCGCGAGTACGCGAAGTGGGTGAACGGCGAGCTGGCGTGGACCGATCCCCGCGTCCGCAAGGCCTGGACGACCTGGGGCGGGATGGTCGGCGCGGGCGACACCGACCGCGTCGCGAGGATGCTGACGACCGGGTTCGGCGCGCCCTGCGCGGGCACCGGCCGGCTGGAGCACCAGGGTTCCTTCCGCGCCGGGCACTGGCAGCGGCAGGGCGGGGAGTACGTCCCCTCCGCCGAGGTGATCCCCGAGGCCGGGCCGGACGCCGGGGCCTGGGAGGTCTCCGGCGACCTCGCGGCTCTGCTGACGCCCAAGGAGGAGGCCCGCGAGCTCATCCGCTACCTGGCCGACCCGAAGACCCCGCTGCCCGACCACTCCGCCAACAAGAAGTCGGCCCCGGACCCCGGACAGGACGCGACCGAGCGGCGGATCGGCGGCATCCTCCGCGAGGAGGGCCGCACCCGCTGCTGGGACGCCTCCGACGCGATGCCCCGCACCCTGCGGGACGCCTTCCACCAGGCGGTACTGCGCCACCTCGTCGAACCGCAGGCCCTGGAGGAGCAACTGCGCGAGCTGGATCAGCTCCGCGTCGAACAGAACCTGCGGGTGTGCGGTGATACACGAGAGTGATCGGAACGACCGGCCCTAGCTGGGCGTCGCCTCGTCGAACAGGGCGTCCTGCTCCGCGCCCTGGTTCTCCGCCTGCCGCTGGAGGTGCCTGACCCGGGTGCCCACCACCGCCGCCGTCCCGGCCGCCGCCGCGCAGAGCGCGAGCGGGACCATCCAGCCGCGGTCCAGGACATGGCCGGTGGCGTGGTCGAGGGACAGCCGGCCGGGGCCGGTGACGGCGAGGCCGGTGGCGGCGAGGCCGAGGGTGGCGGCGTACTCGTAGCCGCCGCTCATGTTGAAGAAGCCGTTCGGGGCGTGCACGGCCGCCGCGCCCGCCATCGCCCCGGCGGCCGCCGCGCCCGCCGCCGGGGTGGCCAGGCCCAGGGCCAGCAGGGTGCCGCCGCCGGTCTCCGCGAGGCCCGCCGCGGTGGCGCTGGCCTTGCCCGGCCGGTAGCCGACGGACTCCATGAACTGGCCGGTCCCCTCGATACCGCCGCCGCCGAACCAGCCGAACAGCTTCTGCGTCCCGTGCGCGGCGAGCACCCCGCCGGCACCCAGCCGGAGCAGCAGCAGACCCAGATCACGTCGGTCGAAGAACGTCACGTTGACTCCCGGAGCACAGACGGAACGGAACAAGCGTGTGATGCGACCCCGCCCCGGTTTCCCCGCTCTCACCGTCGCACCCTCGCTCCCGGCGGTCCCTTCCGCCGCATCCGTTCGGGTGGCGGGGTGCCGGGGCCGGTGTGACGCTGACGGCATGACGATTCAGACAGCCAAGCTGCGCGACCCGGCCGTCCGCGCCTTCGTCACCGCGGTCAACGCGCACGACCGCGAGGGCTTCATGGCGCTGCTCGCGCCCGGCGCGACGATGGCCGACGACGGCTCCGACCGGGACCTCGCCGCATGGATCGACGAGGAGATCTTCTCCTCGCACGGCCACATGGAGGTCGACAACGAGTCCGCCGGCGGCCGCGCCCTCATCGCCCGCTACCGCAACGACACCTGGGGCGAGATGCGCACCCGCTGGCGTTTCACCGTCGAGGACGACGGCCGGATCTCGCGCTTCGAGACCGGGCAGGCCTGACTCTTTCCCTTGCCCTCGCGCGCACTTCAACTCCTAGCGTGCGCGGGCATGGAGAGCACCACACGCGTACTGGGACGCAGCGGTATCGGGGTCAGCGCCCTCGGCTTCGGCTGCTGGGCCGTCGGCGGCGAGTACAGCACGCCCGACGGGCAGCCCCTGGGCTGGGGCAGGGTCGACGACGAGGAGTCCGTACGGGCGATCCGCCGGGCCCTCGACGTCGGCGTCACCTTCTTCGACACCGCCGACTCCTACGGCGCCGGGCACAGCGAACGCGTCCTCGGCCGGGCGCTGGGCAAGCGCCGCGCCGAGGTGGTCGTCGCCACCAAGTGGGGCTTCCTGTTCGACGAGCCCACCCGCACCTTCACCGGCGGCGACGACTCCGTGGCGTACGCCCGGCGCGCGCTGACCGCCTCCCTGCGCCGCCTCGGCACCGACTACGTCGACCTGTACCAGTTCCACCTGCCCGACGCGGACCCGGAGCGGGCCGTGCGGCTGCGGGAGCTGTGCGAGGACTTCGTCCGCCAGGGGCTGGTCCGGGCGTACGCCTGGAGCACCGACGACCCGGCCCGCGCCGCCCTGTTCGCCGAGGGCCCGCACTGCACGGCCGTCCAGCACGCCGCGAACGTGCTCCAGGACGCGCCGGAGCTGTTCGCGCTGAGCGAGGCGCTGGACCTGGCGAGCGTCGTGCGCAGCCCGCTGGCGATGGGCCTGCTCACCGGATGGCACGTCGGCCGCCCGCGCCCGGAGGCGGGGGACATCCGCAGCAGGCCGCCGGCCTGGCTGCGCGGCTTCGGTGACGGCTCCGGCGCCGATCCCGCGTGGCTGGCCCGGGTGGAGGCGGTGCGCGAGGTGCTCACCGCCGACGGCCGGACGCTGACGCAGGGCGCCCTCGGCTGGCTGTGGGCGCGCAGTCCGCGCGCGGTGCCGATCCCCGGCTTCCGTTCGGTCGCGCAGGCCGAGGAGAACGCGGGCGCGCTGGCGAAGGGGCCGCTGACCGCCGGGCAGCTGGCGGAGGTGGACCGCATCCTGGGCGGCCGGCCGGCGACCGTGTGACGCGGCGGCCGTTCCACGGACCGGTGCGTTCCTCGCGGTCCCTCACGAGGCCCACCCCCAACCCGGTGCCGTGGAACGGCCGCCGCGCCTCCCCCCTGGTGATGGTCGGCGGAAGCTCGGCCCTCCAAGTGTGAAGTTCTTGTGGAGGGGAGTCGAGCATAGGCCGTCCGCCAGAGGCCATGGGGGCGGATGGTTGAATTCCGTATGTGTAGGTTGACCTTCGGGTCCGGCCTTCGGGCGTCCTCGCGCGTGACCCGTCCGCTCAGCCGCGCCCCACGTACGGCATCGCCGTCGCCAGCACCGTCGCGAACTGGACATTCGCCTCCAGCGGCAGCTCCGCCATGTGCCGCACCGTGCGTGCCACATCGGCCACGTCCATGACGGGCTCCGGCGCGATCTCGCCGTTGGCCTGGAGCGCGCCCGTCTGCATCCGGGCCGTCATGTCGGTGGCCGCGTTGCCGATGTCGATCTGGCCGACCGCGATGCCGTACGGCCGCCCGTCCAGCGACAGCGACTTGGTCAGGCCGGTCAGCGCGTGCTTGGTGGCCGTGTAGGCGACCGAGTGCGGGCGGGGCGTGTGCGCCGAGATCGAGCCGTTGTTGATGATCCGGCCGCCCTGCGGGTCCTGCTCCTTCATCCGCCGGTACGCCGCCTGCGCGCACAGGAACGCCCCGTTGAGGTTGGTGTCCACGACATGCCGCCAGGCGTCGTACGGCAGCTCCTCGACCGGCACCCCGCCCGGCCCGAACGTCCCGGCGTTGTTGAACAGCAGGTCCACCCGCCCGAACCGGTCGACGACGGCCGAGAACAGCGCGTCCACGTCCTGCGGCCGTGACACGTCCGTGGGCACGGCGAGCGAGACGCCCTCGGGCGCCAGCGCCGCCGTCTCCTCCAGCGTCTGTGCCCGGCGGCCCGCCAGCGCCACCGACCAGCCCGCGCAAAGCAGCTCCACGGCGACCGCGCGCCCGATGCCGGAACCCGCGCCGGTCACCACGGCGATCCCCGGCCGACTCTCCGTTCGCTTCGCATTCATGGGCCCGCAGCGTACGGGACGGTCCGCCATCCGGAACTCATCCATCCGACATCTGGTTGTCCTGTACACGCCTATCGGGAGTCGCCCCCGGCCACTCCAATGCGTGAGGCACCCATCTGTCAGGGGAGGACCGGATGACTCACGCAGACCGCCAGCCACAGCACGCCCCCGAACTCCGCGCCGCCGCCCGCCACCTGGGCCGACGCCGCTTCCTCACCGTCACCGGCGCGGCCGCCGCCCTCGCCTTCGCCGTCAACCTGCCGGCCGCCGGCGCGGCGAGCGCTACCGAACTCGACGCGGCCCGGATCACCGAGGACCCCTTCACCCTCGGTGTCGCCTCCGGCGACCCGCTGCCCGGCTCGGTCCTGCTGTGGACCCGCCTCGCCCCGGCCCCCTACCAGCCCGACAGCGGCCTCCCGGCCGAACGGGTCACCGTGCACTGGGAGCTGTCCCACGACGAGCGGTTCCGCCGCATCGTCAGACGCGGCACCGCCCCCGCCCACCCCGAGTTCCACCACACCGTGCACGTCGAGGTCTCCCACCTCGACCCCGGCCGCGCCTACTACTACCGCTTCCGCGTCGGCCGCTGGATCAGCGAGACCGGCCGCACCCGCACCGCGCCGGACCCCCGCGAACAGGCCGGCGCGCTCCGCCTGGCCGCCGTCTCCTGCCAGGCCTACCACGACGGCTACTTCACCGCGTACGGCCATCTCGCCCAGGACGACGTCGATGTCGTCTTCCACCTCGGCGACTACCTGTACGAGTACGCCGTCAACTCCGTCGGCGGCCACCGCAACTACACCGACCGCGTCCTGCCGGCCCTCTTCAACCGGGAGACCGTCACCCTGGAGGACTACCGCCTGCGGTACGCCCTCTACAAGACCGACCCCGACCTGCGCGCCGCGCACGCCGCGCACCCCTTCGTCGTCACCTGGGACGACCACGAGACCGAGAACAACTACGCCGACGACACCCCCGAGAACAACGTGCCGCCGGAGGAGTTCCTGCTGCGCCGCGCCTCCGCCTACCGCGCCTACTGGGAGAACCAGCCGCTGCGCCGCCCGCAGCTGCCCGAGGGCCCGGACATGCAGCTCTACCGGCGCCTGCACTGGGGCCGCCTCGCCCAGTTCGACGTCCTCGACACCCGCCAGTACCGCAGCAACCAGGCCTACGGCGACGGCGCCGACGTCCCCGGCCCCGAGGTCGACGACCCGACCCGCACCATGACCGGCGAGACCCAGGAGCGCTGGCTGCTCGACGGCTGGCAGCGGTCCCGGGCGCTGTGGAACGTCGTCCCGCAGCAGGTCACCTTCTCCCAGCGGAAGTTCGACCTGACCGAGCCCTCACGGGTGTCCATGGACGCCTGGGACGGCTACCGGGCCTCGCGCCGCCGGGTGCTGGACGGCGCGAAGGCGGCCGGCATCGAGAACCTGATGGTGCTCACCGGTGACGTGCACGTCGGGTACGCCTTCGACATCAAGGACGACTTCGACGACCCGGCCTCCCGCACCCTGGGCACCGAGATCGTCGCCACCTCCATCGCCAGCGGCCGGGACGGCTCCGACAAGCCCGCCAACTGGGACACCTACATGACCGCCAACCCGCACCTGAAGTTCTACAACGGCCGGCGCGGCTACGTGGCGGTCACGCTCGGCCGGGAGCAGGCGCGGGCCGACTTCCGGACCGTGCCGTACGTGACGACGCCCGGGGCGCCGGTCACGACGGCGGCGTCCTTCGTGACGGAGGCGGGTCAGCCGGGGCTCAAGCCGGCGTGAGCCGCGCGGTGGGGTCCGCCTCGGGGGCCTCACCCGGATAGCGGACGCCGACGCGGTCACGGATCGCGTCGAGCGTCCGCATCACGGCGAGCGTGCCGTCGAGGGGGACCAGCGGGGACTCGGTCTCCCCGGCGCGCAGCGCCCGCATCACCTCGCGGGCCTCGTGCTTGAGGCTGTTGTGCGGGGCGTCGGCCGGGTCGTGGACGAACTCCTCCGGCTCGCGCCCCGCGCGGTGCAGCACGAACCGCTCCGGGTGGAAGAAGCCGTGCGGGATGTCGATGCGGCCCAGCGACCCGGTGACGGACGCCGCCGTCGGCGTACCGCCCACGATGGAGCAGTGCACCGAGGCGAGAGCACCGCTCGCGTACGAGAGCACCGCCCCCGTCTGGAGATCGACGCCCTCCTCCGAGAGCACCGCACTCGCCGCGATCCCCGACGGCTCACCCAGCAGCAGCTGAGCGAACGACACCGGATACACCCCGAGATCGAGCAGCACGCCCCCGCCCTGCAGCGGATCCCGCAGCCGGTGCGCCGGCGGGAACGGACCGGCCAGCCCGAAGTCCGCCTGCACACTGCGCACCTCGCCGATCGCCCCGTCCGCGACCAGCGCCGTCAGCCGCCGCATCAGCGGCGAGCAGTACATCCACATGGCCTCCATCAGGAAGCGCCCGTGCTCCCGCGCCAGCGCCACCAGCTCCCCGGCCTCACGCGCGTTCAGCGTGAACGGCTTCTCCAGCAGCACGTTCCGCCCCGCCGCCAGACACAGCCCGGCCGCCGCCCGGTGCGCCGAGTGCGGCGTGGCCACGTACACCACGTCCACGTCCTCGTCCCGCGCCAGCGCCTCCCAGTCCCCGTACGCCCGGTCGATCCCGAACCGTTCCGCGAACGCCTTCGCCGACGCCTCGGTCCGCGAGGCCACCGCGACCACCTCCGCGTCCGGCAGATCCACCAGATCCGCCGTGAACGCGGCGGCGATCCCGCCGGTCGCCAGAATCCCCCACCGCACGCTGTCCGCCGTCATTCCCGCCCCATGCTCGTCTCAGTGACAACAGGCACTCTGTTCGAGCTGAGAGCATAGGGACCGGACCGCGAGGAAAGGGAGGCCACATGCCCGAACGCGGGGCATCCATACCGGAACTGTCACAGGCGGCCGACGCACCCCAGGCGCGGCCGTCCCCGCGTGCGCGACGCCGGACCGGACTGCTGGTGACCCTGGTGCTCGGCGGACTGACCGCCACGCCGCCGCTGGCGATGGACATGTACCTCCCCGCGCTGCCGGAGGTCACCCGCTCCCTGCACGCCCCCGCCGCGACCGTGCAGCTCACCCTCACCGCCTGTCTGGCCGGCATGGCGCTCGGACAGCTCGTCGTCGGCCCGATGAGCGACCGCTGGGGCCGCCGCCGCCCGCTGCTCGCCGGACTCGCCGTCTACGTCGTCGCCACCGCCCTGTGCGCGCTGGCCCCCACCGTCGAGTCCCTGGTCGCCTTCCGGCTGGCGCAGGGCCTCGCGGGCGCGGCCGGGATCGTCATCGCCCGCGCCGTCGTGCGCGACCTCTACGACGGCGTGGAGATGGCCCGCTTCTTCTCCACCCTCATGCTGATCTCCGGGGTCGCCCCGATCGTCGCCCCGCTCATCGGCGGGCAGATCCTCCAGGTGACGGACTGGCGGGGCGTGTTCGTGGTGCTCACCGTCGTCGGCGCGCTGCTCGCCGCGGTGGTGTGGGCGAAGCTGCCCGAGACCCTGCCGGCCGCCGAACGGCACACCGGCGGCGTCGGCGAGGCGCTCCGCTCGATGCGCGGCCTGCTGGCCGACCCGCCCTTCACGGGCTACCTGCTCACCGGCGGCTTCGCCTTCGCCGCCCTGTTCGCCTACATCGCCGCCTCGCCGTTCGTCATCCAGGAGATCCACGGCGCCTCCCCGCAGACCTTCAGCCTGCTGTTCGGCCTGAACTCGGTCGGACTGGTCGCCGCCGGGCAGATCAACGGCAAGGTGCTCATCGGCCGGGTCCGGCTCGACCGGGTCCTCGCCGTCGGCCTCATCATCGTCGTCCTCGCCGCGACCGCGCTGCTGCTGATGTCGCTCGGCGTCTTCGGCGAGACCGGCCTGGCGCCGGTGGCCGCCGCCCTGTTCGTACTGATGACCGCGATGGGCATCACCCTGCCCAACGCCCAGTCCCTCGCCCTGCTGCGCACCCGGCACGCGGCCGGTTCCGCGTCCGCGCTGCTCGGCACGTCCTCGTTCCTCATCGGCGCGATCGCCTCCCCGCTGGTCGGCATCGCCGGGGAGGACACCGCCGTCCCGATGGCGGTCGTCCAGCTGGCGGCCGCGCTGGTGGCGGCGGCCTGCTTCGTGGCAATGTGCCGCCCCTGGAAGGCCGACGCGATCGCGGAGGGCGGGCCCGTGACCCGCTCGGGCGAAGCGCAGAGCAAGGGGGGAGCAAGCTGAGCGCACCGAGACTGCGCGACGGCACACCGGAACGCGCCGGACTCGACCCCGCCGAATGCGGCCGGCTCGTCGACGAGGTCCACGCCCTCACCGCCGGGGAACGCCCCTGGGCGGCCGGCGCGGTCGTGGTCGCCGGACGCGGCCCGGTGGTGGCGGTGGCCGAGGCGGCGGGCTGGGCGGTGCGTTACGCGGCGTACGACCCGCAGCGCGACGCCGGGGTGGAGCTGCCGGAGACGGCCCGGGTGCCGATGACCCTCGACACCCCGTTCGACCTGGCCTCGCTGACCAAGCTGTTCACCTCGGTCGCGGCGGTGCAGCAGATCGAGCGGGGCACACTCGGCATCGACGCCAAGGTCGGCGCGTACCTCCCCGAGTTCCGCGCGGCGGCCCGGCACGGCGTCACCGTACGCCAGTTGCTGACCCACACCTCCGGACTGCGGCCCGAACTCCCGCTGTACGACTGCGCCGACGACGCCGAACGGCTCGCCCTGCTGCGGGCCGAGCCGCCGACCGGGGAGCCGGGCGTGCACCGCTACTCGGACCTGAACATGCTGCTGCTCCAGCACGTCCTCGAGCGGGTCACCGGACGCCCGCTGGACACCCTGGTCCGGGACGGCATCACCCGCCCGCTGGGCATGACGAACACCCACTTCGGACCCTGCCCCGGCGCGGCCGCCACCGAGGACCAGCGGCGGCCGTGGGCCAAGGCGGACCGGGGCATGCTGCGGGGCGTCGTGCACGACGAGAACGCCTGGGCGCTGGGCGGGGTCGCCGGGCACGCCGGGCTCTTCTCCACCGGGCGGGACCTGGCGGTGTTCTGCCGGGCACTGCTCGCGGGCGGCGCGTACGGGCCCGCGCGCATCCTGGGCCCGGACTTCGTGGAGCTGCTGCTGACCCCGCCCGGACTGGGGTTCGCGCTGGACCAGCCGTGGTTCATGGGCGCCCTGGCGGGACGCGGCGCGGCCGGGCACACCGGGTTCACGGGCACGTCCCTGGTCCTGGACCCGGCGACGGACACCTTCCTGGTGCTGCTGGCGAACACCGTCCACCCGAGGCGCCGCACCCCGGACAGCGCACCGCGCGCGGCGGCGGGGACGCGGGTGGCGCGGGCGGTGCGGGGGACATGACACCGGCGGGGCGCCGGCGACCTGAGAGAATCGCAAGGTGAACGCCCCCGCCCCCACCCCCGTGTCCGCCCCGGCCGAGACCCTGCGCGCCGCCCTCGCCGGGCTGCTCGACGGGCTGCCGCCCAAGCAGGCGGCGCAGGCCGTCGAGCGGCTGATCGCCAACTATCGGGGGGCGACGCCGACCGACGCGCCCATTCTGCGGGACCGGGCCGACGTGGCCGCGTACGCGGCGTACCGCATGCCGGCCACGTTCGAGGCGGTCCGTTCGGCGCTGGCGGCGTTCGCCGACGCGGCGCCCGGTTGGGTGCCCGGCGGCCACGTCGACGTCGGTGGCGGGACCGGGGCCGCGACCTGGGCGGTCGCCGCGACCTGGCCGGGCGTCCGGCCCGTCACCGTGCTGGACTGGGCCGAGCCCGCGCTCGCGCTGGGCCGGGAGATCGCCGCCGCGAACCCGCTGCTGCGGGACGTGCGCTGGCAGCGCTCCCGGATCGGAGCGGCGCTCACTCTGGAGAGCACCGATCTCGTCACCGTCTCCTACGTCCTCAACGAGCTCTCGGAACCCGACCGCGCCGCCCTCGTCGACGCCGCCGCCGAGGCCGCCCGAGCCGTCGTGATCGTCGAGGCCGGCACCCCCGACGGCTACGCCCGGATGCTCGCCGCCCGCGACCGCCTCGTCGCCGCCGGCTTCCACATCGCCGCCCCCTGCCCGCACAGCGCCGCCTGCCCCATCGCCCCCGGCACCGACTGGTGCCACTTCTCGGCCCGGGTCAGCCGCTCCTCCCTGCACCGCCAGGTCAAGGGCGGCTCCCTCGCCTACGAGGACGAGAAGTTCAGCTACGTCGCCGCCGTCCGCTTCCCCGTCGCCCCGGCCCCCGCCCGGGTCGTCCGGCGTCCGCAGATCCGCAAGGGCCAGGTGCTGCTGGACCTGTGCGAGGCCGACGAGCGGCTGCGCCGCACCACGGTCACCAAGCGGCACGGCGACGACTACCGCGCCGCCCGCGACGCCGACTGGGGCGACGCCTGGCCGCCGGCGCGGGACACCGACGGCCTCGGCTGAGTCGCCTCAGTCCCGTTTCTCGTCGTCGCGCCGCTGCTGCAACCTGAACAGCAGCTCGCGCTTCTGGGCCTGCGCGTCCTGGCCGCCGCCGACCCGGCCGCCCTTGCCGCCGCCCCGCAGGGCCTTGCGGCCGAGGTTCCGCCGCGTACCGCCGACGCCCAGCATGCTTCCTGCTCCGCCTCGGGTCATGGTGTGTCTCCTTCTGCGAACCCGTCGTAACGAGACGTCTCGTCTCGCTTTCTGTGATCCCCAGGGTGAGGCGAGACGGACCGTCTTGTCAACCTGATAGATTCGAGCCATGTCCTCCATCGCCCGCAAAACCGCCCCCGACGCCTCCCGACGCAGCGAGAAGTCCCGCCGCGCCATCTACGACGCCGCCCTCGCCCTCGTCGGCGAGGTCGGCTACCCCAAGACCACCATCGAGGGCATCGCCGCCCGCGCCGGAGTCGGCAAGCAGACGATCTACCGCTGGTGGTCGTCCAAGGCCGACGTGCTGCTGGAGGCCTTCCTCGACCTCGCCGAGCAGGCCAACGAGCAGGCCGGCGGCCGGCGCGGCGACCACGCCCTGCCGGACACCGGCGACCTCGCGGCCGACCTCAAGCTGGTGCTGCGGGCCACCGTCGACGAACTGGTCGACCCGCGCTTCGAGGTCCCCTCCCGCGCCCTCGCCGCCGAAGGAGTCGTCAACGAGGAGATGGGCCGCGTCTTCGTGGCCCAGCTCCTCGAACCGTCCCTCCAGCTGTACGTCGACCGGCTGCGCGCCGCCCAGGACGCCGGGGACGTCCGCCCGGAGATCGACCCGCGCATCGCCCTGGAGCTGTTCGTCTCCCCGCTCGCCCAGCGCTGGCTCCAGCGCACCGGACCGATCTCCTACGAGTACACGGACACCCTCGTCGACTACGCCCTGTACGGACTCGCCCCGCGCTGAGCCGCCGCGCGCCGGTGTGGGGTACGTCTCGTCCCCTGTACCCCGGTTGGGTACTTGGGCCCCCCGGCGCGCAGGATGGTGCGACCATAAGGCATGCTGTCCGCACGACAGGCGAGGCGAGGGGATAGATGAGCGCGGAGTTCGGCGGCCGGAGCGGCCTGCGGGGCAAACTCTCCCAGTGGCTGCGGGGAGGCGGCCCCAAGGACACCGCCGAGGACGGCGGCCGTGAGGCCCTGCTGCTCGCCGCCGCCGCCGCGGGGCTGCCGCTGGCGCCCGCCGCGCACCCGGCGCCCGACTACCGCTGCTCCTGCGACCGGGTCGGCTGTCCCACCCCCGCCCGGCACCCGGTGTCCTTCGCCTGGCAGACGCAGTCGACCACCGACCGCGCCCAGATCGAGCGCTGGGCCCGCCACCAGCCGCAGGCCAACTTCATCACCGCGACCGGCATGATGCACGACGTCCTCGACGTGCCCCTGGGAGCGGGCCGCGAGGCGCTCGCCGGGCTGCTCGCCGCCGGCGTCGAGGTCGGCCCGGTCGCCGAGAGCGACGACGGCCGCATGCTGTTCTTCACCCTCACCCGCGGCACCCCCGAGGACGAGGACGAGTGGTGGCCGTGCGAGCTGGACTGCCACCCCGAGACCATGGACGAGCATCCGGGCCTGCGCTGGCACTGCCGCGGCTCCTACGTCCTCGTACCGCCCGCCCGGCTCCCCGGTGACGACCAGACCGTGCACTGGGTGCGCGGCCCGGAGCACGCGCTGCCCGACCCGCTCACCCTGCTGGAACACCTCACGGACGCCTGCGCCCGCCACGCCGGCGAGGACCACGCGCACACGGCCTGGCCGCTGCGGCACTAGACGTCCGGGGTTACTCGCCCTTCGCCGAGGTCATCCCCTGGATCCGTCCCAGCACGGAGACCTGCGACCCGGCGCTCTTCTCCGGGACGAGGGCCACCTCGTTGGAGACGATCTCCTTCGTCAGCGACTGCTTGATCTCGCCGGTCGTCAGGGCCAGCACGTCCTTGGTCGGCGTCGGCACCGTGGAACCCGCGTGGGCGGTCTGCTTCACGTAGTGGCGGGTGGTGAAGAACACCAGCGCCCCGCCGTCCTTGGTGCGCAGCGCGACCGGGGCGTAGGCGCCGTCGGTCAGCGGCGAGTCGATGTACTGGGTGACGAGGCCCGGCTTCCGCGCGTCCTTCTGACGCTGGGTCCGCCACTGGCTGGTGTGCAGGCCGGGCGCGAACTCCGAGCCGTTCTCCTTGAGGTAGGTGGTGTACGCCTTGCTCAGGCCGCCCGGGGAGATGGTCAGTCCGGGCGCGTTCGCGGGCACCGCCTCGGCCCAGCCGTCCTTGTCCTTCTCGAACTCCGGTACGGCGTCCGGGGAGACCAGCGTCAGATACGACACCTGCCACGGCTCGTCGAGCCCGTCGCGGGTGAACACCAGCAGCCAGCGGGCGGTGCCGCCCTTGTTCGCCTTCGCGTCGGCGAGGAACCAGCGCGGCCAGCCGGCCTTCTTGGGGATGGTGTACTCGGCGTCCGAGAACTCCAGCGCGCTGTGGTTCGGGTTGCCGGCCGGGTTGTTCGCCCGGCCCGCCTTCAGCCGGGCGCCGTCGATGTCGGCGAGCGGCCCGGTGACGAACTCGGCGTCCTGGGTGCTGTCGTACTCCTTGTCGGCCTTGTTGTACGCGGCCGTGAACTCCTCCAGCGCCTCGGCGGCCTCGGCGCGGGTGGTCGCGGGCAGCACCTCGCGCTCGCCGTGCACCACCACGCACCCGCTCGCGGTCAGTGACATAGCGGTCAACGAGGCCGCTATGAGAGCGTTCCGGTCACGCCTGCGAAGCCGGCGCGGGCTGCGATCCCTGCTCATCGGGCTCCTTCACCTTCCCCTTCCCGGAGGCGAACCCTACCGGGGCGGGGCGGACGCCGGTCGTCGGGACCGGGTACAGCGGCCACACCGTGACCTGTCAGCCGTCCCTGCGCGGTGTCACCAGCACCGCTCCGGTGCGCGGATGCGGCAGCACCTCCACCGGCTGGTCGTAGACCTCCGACAGCAGGTGGTCGGAGAAGACCTCGGCCGGCGGGCCGGCCGCCGCCCGCTCCCGGCACAACTGCGGCACCGGCTCCTGGTGTTTGAGGTCGAGCGCGGCGGTCGGCTCGTCGAGCAGCAGCAGCGGGGCCCGCTGGGCGAGCACCCGGGCGAGCGCGACCCGGGCCCGTTCGCCGCCGCCGACTGCGGCAACACCGAGCGACGCGCGCCAGTTCGGGCGCGGGCCAGTCGCCTGCCGGACGCCCGTGGATCCGTACGGCCCCCTCGGCGGCCGGGAGATCGGCGGCGAGCGCGCCCAACAGGGTCGACTGGCCCGCTGCGTTGGGGCCGACCAGGGCCAGCACCTCGTCCGCGCGGACGGTGACGTCGACGCCACGGAGCACATGCCGCGCGCCGAGCCGGACGTGCAGGTTCCGCGTCTCGGCGAGGACGTCCCCGGCGGCCGGGGCGGGCGGGGGAACGGGGCGCCGGGTGCGGAACAGCGGCATCAGGCCCAGCCTCCTTGCGTGCGGCGGGTGCGGCGCAGCAGCCAGAAGAAGAACGGGCTGCCCACCAGGGCGGTCAGGACGCCGAGCGGCAGTTCGGCGGGGGCGGCGACGGTGCGGGCCGCGAGGTCGGCGGCGAGCAGCACCACCGCGCCACCCAGCGCGCTGCCGGGGACGAGGAAGCGGTGCCCGGGGCCGGCCGCCGTGCGCAGCAGGTGCGGGACGACGAGCCCGACGAAGCCGATCACTCCGGAGACGCTGACCGCGGCCGCCGTCAGCAGCGCCACGACCAGGGCCGTGCTCTGCTGGTCCCGCCGGTCTGTCTCCGCCGCCGCGGCGAGGCGTAATCCGCTGTCGGAACATCCCCTGGCTCCCTGAGACTTGTGCCATGCGCGGAGCACACAGGGAGTCACTGGGGCCGGACCGCCTGGTACTGACCGTCCAGGGCAGGCCCGGCCCGCCCCCGCTGCGCCTGGAGTGGGCGCACGACGGGCGGCGGGCGCTGCACCAGGGTGAACGGCCGCTGTGGCTCGGCAGGACGCTCGGCGAGGGCTGCTGCCGCGACCTCGTCCTGCACCGCCTCGACGGCTACCGCTCCCCGCTGCCGCCCCTGCGCGCCGACCTGCAGCGCGCGCGGCGCTCCTGGGCCCACCGGTACGCGGACTGGCTGGAGGACGCCCCCGAGAGCCCGCTGCACGACGGGCGTTGGAGGCTCGCCAGGCGCGGCTTCTTCGAGCCCACCGTGTGGACCCAGGACTTCGTACGCGACTGGCCTGGCGCCCGGCTGGAGCTGCTGTGCGGCGGCGGCTGGCACGGCGTCCTCCCGCTGCGGCGGCTCTCCCCGCCGGACGCGCCCCGGGTCCGCGCCTACCGCAAGCACGCCCGCGAGGGCACCCTCGCGCCCGTCCTGCTGTGGTGGGTGACCTTCCTCGACGGCTGGCTCCTCCTCGACGGCCACGACCGGGCCGTGGCCGCCCTGGCCGAAGAGGGCGTCCCGGAGTGCGTGGAGCTGACGCGCGCACCCGACGAGGAGGAGTGGCGGCGCACGGTCGACGGCATCACCGAGGGGCACCGCCGGCATCTGCGTGCCCTCGCCGCCCGCCCTCCGGGGCCCGGCACCGACCGCCGGCGCGCCGCCATGGAGCGCGGCTACGCCGACGCCGTGGCCGAGCTGCCCTACGACCGGGAGACCACCCGCACCTGGCCGCTGCCCGGCGGTGTCGCGGCCTGGGACGACCTCGCCGCCCGCACGATGTTTCAATTCCCCGGTGACTGACTACGACGTGCTGCGCGTGTTCTGCGCGGCGAACGGCGGATACGGCAACGAACTCGGGGTCGTCCGCGACGGAACGGTGCTGCCCGAGGAGAGCGACCGGCAGGCGTTCGCGGCGAAGCTGGGCTTCAGCGAGACGGTCTTCGTCGACGACCCGGAGCGCGGCGTCGTCGACATCTACACCCCCACCCTGCGGCTGCCCTTCGCCGGTCACCCCTGCGTCGGCGCGGCCTGGCTGCTGGACGTGCCGGAACTCGTCACCCCGGCCGGCGTCGTGGGGGCCCGCCAGGACGGGGAGTTCAGCTGGATCGAGGCGCGGCCGGAGTGGGCGCCGCCGCGCACGCTGCGCCAGTACGCGACGGCCGCCGAGGTCGACGACCTGCCGGTGCCGCCGCCGGGGGAGTGGATCTACGCCTGGGCCTGGGAGGACGAACCCGCCGGCCGGATCCGCGCCCGCGCCTTCCCCGGCCGCGACGACGGCATCGACGAGGACGAGGCGACGGGCGCGGCGGCCCTGCTCCTCACCGACCGCCTGGGCAGGGCCCTGAACATCACACAGGGCACGGGCTCCCAGATCCTGACGGCACCACAGCCGGGGGGCTGGGTGGAGATCGGCGGCCGCGTCTTCCTGGAACGCTGACGCCGAGCGCCGAGCGCCGAGCGCCGAGCGCCGAGCGCCGAGCGCCGAGCGCCAAGCGTTAGGCGCTCAGCGGGAACTCCTCGCCCAGAGCCCGGAAGACGGCCGTGTTCAGCGCGAACGCTCGCTTGCACTCGGCCACGATCCGCTGCCGCTCCAGCTCGTCCGCGTTCACCGCGTCCAGCAGTTCCCGGTAACCCCGCTTGAAGGCGGCCGGGTTGGGGATCCCCTCGAAGACGTAGAAGCGGACGCCGTCGCCCTTCCGCTCGAAGCCCCACGTCCTCTCCGCCTTGTCGCGGATGATCTGGCCGCCGGAGAGGTCGCCCAGGTAGCGGGTGTAGTGGTGGGCGACGTATCCGCCGGGCCACCGCTCGGCGCACTCCCGCACCCGGTCCGCGTACCCCCGGGTCGCGGGCAGCGCGTTCAGCGTGCCGCGCCAGCCGGGGCCGCGCAGATGCTCCAGGTCACGCTCCAGCGCGGCCAGCCGGAACAGCTCCGGCCGGACGAACGGGCCCGCCACCGGGTCGGACGCCAGCCGCTCGGCCCCGGCCTCCAGGGCCTCGTACACGAACCACAGCTGCTCGGTGTAGCGCGCGTACGCGTCCACGCCGAGACGGCCGCCGAGCAGGTCGCTCATGAAAGTCGAGGTCTCCGCCTCCACGTGCTGTTCGTGGGACGCGGTGCGGAGGAGAGTCGAGAACGAGTCCATGATCCGGATTCTCTGTGGTTAGGCTTACCTAAGTCAACGCTATGCCGACTCCCTGTCGGTAACTCCGTATCCACCATCCTCACCCGCCTCACCCCGGCCCGCACCTGAAAGAGCCCGCACGCGAAAGAGCCCGCCCTCCGAAGAGAGCGGGCTCCAGGTGCCGGGCGGGCGGGGTCACGGCAGAGTCAGGATCTCCGCCCCGGTCTCCGTCACCACCAGCGTGTGCTCGAACTGCGCCGTCCGCTTGCGGTCCTTCGTGACCACCGTCCAGCCGTCGTCCCACATGTCGTACTCGTGCGTGCCGAGCGTCAGCATCGGCTCGATCGTGAACGTCATCCCGGGCTGCATCACGGTCGTCGCGTGCGGGCTGTCGTAGTGCGGGATGATCAGCCCCGAGTGGAACGACGAGTTGATGCCGTGGCCGGTGAAGTCCCGGACCACGCCGTAGCCGAACCGCTTGGCGTACGACTCGATGACCCGGCCGATCACATTGATCTGCCGGCCCGGCTTGACCGCCTTGATCGCCCGGTTCAGCGACTCCCGGGTGCGCTCCACCAGCAGCCGGCTCTCCTCGTCCACGTCACCCACCAGATACGTGGCGTTGTTGTCGCCGTGCACCCCGCCGAGGTACGCGGTGACGTCGAGGTTGACGATGTCGCCGTCCCGCAGGACCGTCGAGTCGGGGATGCCGTGGCAGATCACCTCGTTGACGGAGGTGCACAGCGACTTCGGGAAGCCCCGGTAGCCGAGCGTGGAGGGATAGGCGCCGTGGTCGCACAGGTATTCGTGCGCCACCTTGTCCAGTTCGTCCGTGGTGACGCCGGGCGCGATGATCTTCGCGGCCTCCGCCATCGCCTGCGCGGCGAGCCGGCCGGCGACCCGCATCGCCTCGATGGTCTCCGGAGTCTGCACCTCCGGCCCGGTGTACGGAGTCGGCGCGGGCTTGCCGACGTACTCGGGGCGGCGGATGTTTCCGGGTACGGAACGGGTGGGAGACAGCTCCCCTGGTACGAGCAGCGACTGGCCAGACATGCCAGCGAGTCTAACCAGCGGGCATGGGGAACATGTCCCTGGCGAAAGGAGCCGGTCATGGCCCTGTTCAAGAAGCGCACGGCGGGCAAGCCGGGCGAGTGGTACTACTGCCTGGAGCACAAGAAGGTCGAGGAGGGCCCGGACTGCCCGGGCAAGGACCGCTTCGGGCCGTACGCCAGCCGCGAGGAGGCCCGGCACGCCATGGAGAACGCGCGGGAACGCAACCTCCAGTGGGAGAACGACCCGCGCTGGCACGACGCGCCGACCCCGGGCCAGGCCGACGAGGACTGATCAGGCCGCCGGCACCCCGGCCGCCTCCGTCCCGGCCGCGGCTGCGCGCTGATCGCGCAGCCGCGCCGCGTGCTCGTTGGTCCGCACGTCGTACGTCATCAGCTTGGGCAGGCACAGCGCCAGCAGCCCCACCCCGGCCGCGCAGACCAGACCGCCCGACCACACTGAGGCGCGCACCCCCGCCCACGCGGCCATGCCGCCCGAGCGGACCTGGCCGAGCTGGGGGCCGACCGAGTACGACAGCAGCTCGATCCCGGCGAGCCGGCCGCGCAGCTCGTCGGGGATCGTCTGGTTCCACATGGCGCCCCGGAAGATGCCGCTGACCATGTCGAAGCCGCCGGCCAGGGTCAGGAACAGCAGCACCAGCCACACGTTCCCCGCCACCCCCGCCGCGGCGACGGCCAGCCCCCACAGCACGGCCGCCAGCACCACCATCCGCCCGTGCCGGTGCACCCGCGACGTCCAGCCGCTGGTGAGGCTCACCAGCAGGGACCCGGCGGGCAGCGCCGCGTACATCAGTCCGAGCGACCACTCGGCGCGCAGTTCGTCCGCGAGGAACGGCAGCACCGCGAGCGGCATCGCCAGGAACATCGCGGCCAGGTCGATGGCGTACGTGCCCAGCAGCTCCTTGCGGCTCCACGCGTAGCGGGCGCCCTCGGCGACCGCCCGCAGCGACGGCTTCTGCGCCTCGTGCGACGCGGGGGACCGCCGCAGCCGGACGACCAGGGCGAGGGACACCACGAAGGTCAGCAGGTCCACGGTGTACGCCCAGCCCATGCCGGCGTACGCCACCACCACGCCCGCCAGCGCCGGGCCGGCGATCCCGCCGACCTGCCAGCGCAGCGAGTTCAGCGCGGCGGCGGCCGGCAGCTGCTCGTGGGCGACGATGCGGGGGATCAGCGAGTCGAGCGCGGGGCGCTGGACCGACGTCAGCGCCGACGCGAACGCGGCGATCACGTACAGCGGCCAGACGGCGGGGCTCGGCAGCAGCGCGTTCACCAGCAGCGCCGCGCACAGCACACCCTGCCCGGCCTCCGTCCACACGATCAGCTTCCGCTTGTCCCAGGCGTCGGCGAGCGCCCCGCCGTACAGCCCGAACACCACCAGCGGCACCAGCTCCACCGCGCCGATCGCCCCGACCGCCGCCGCGGACCCGGTCAGCTCCTTGATCTGCACGGGCAGCGCGACGAAGGTCAGGAAGCTGCCGAAGTTGGTGACCAGACCCGACAGCCACAGCCGCCGGAAGTCCGCGGAGGCCCGCCAGGGCGCGAGGTCGGGCAGCAGGGCGCGCAGGCCGGAGGGCGCGTCGTCGGTGTCGTCGGTCACGAGGCGCCATGCTCGGTCGCCGGAACGACGCGGGCAACCGTTTTTCCCGGCGGCCGCGGAGCGGCCCTACCAGCGGGCCGGCGGCGGCGCCGTCAGCTGGTCCGCCAGCCGGGAGAGCCGGTCGCGCCACCGGCGGCGGCCGCGCGGCGGGGGCACCGAGTTCTCCCCGGCCGCCGCGCCGACCAGGTGCTGCACGGTGTCCAGGTCCAGCTCGCCGCCGTCGGGCACGGTCAGCGCCTCGTGGGCCATCGTGGTCAGGTCGTCCGCGCCGGGCGTGAGGGCGAGGACCGTCGCCCCGGCCCGCCGGGCGTCGTGCACCCGCTCCAGGAGCGGCGCCCCCGCCTCGGCCGGCGACACGACCAGCAGCGTCTCGCCGCGCCGCGCAGCCTCGATCCGGCCGGGGCCCACCGCCAGATGCGCCGGGTCCGTCGGGCGCGCGTCGTGCCGTACGAGCGTCGGCGCCAGCTCCGGCGTCCCCGACCACGCGGCCTCGTCCACCAGATGTGCCGCGAGATGCCACGGCTCGTACTCCGGCGTCCCCACCAGCAGCAGCCCGCCCCCGTGCGACACCACGGACCCGCGCAGCACACCCGCGAACCGCCGGGTGGACGACAACCACTCCGTCCCCGCGAGCACTTCCCGCAACAGCGCCACCCGTACGGCATCCATGCGCCCGCATCCTGCCGCAACCGTCCGGCCGTGGCCCCGGGTTCACCCCGAATTCGCCCGACCTGGGTACAACCCTCGGTCACACCGACCCCAACACCCGCGAGAACACCGGCAGTTCCCACCCGTCCCTCGTGACGCGGCTCACCTCGACCGGTGCGGCGGCGGTGGCGGACGTAGAGTCGGCCCATGACCTCTACCGACAGTGCACAGACCCCCGCGAAGGCCCCCGCCAAGGACCCCTGGGACCTGCCCGACGTCTCCGGGCTCGTCGTCGGCGTGCTCGGCGGGACCGGTCCGCAGGGCAAGGGCCTCGCCTACCGGCTCGCCAAGGCAGGCCAGAAAGTGATCATCGGTTCCCGGGCCGCCGACCGGGCGCAGACCGCCGCCGGGGACCTGGGACACGGCATCGAGGGCGCCGACAACGCCGAGTGCGCGCGGCGCAGCGACATCGTGATCGTCGCCGTGCCGTGGGAGGGGCATGCCAAGACCCTCGAATCGCTGCGCGCGGAGCTGGCCGGGAAGCTGGTCGTGGACTGCGTCAATCCGCTCGGCTTCGACAAGAAGGGTGCCTACGCGCTGAAGCCGGAGGAGGGCAGCGCCGCCGAGCAGGCCGCCGCCCTGCTGCCGGACGCGCGGGTCACCGCCGCCTTCCACCACCTGTCCGCCGTCCTCCTCCAGGACCCGGAGATCGAGCAGATCGACACCGATGTGATGGTCCTCGGCGAGGCGCGCGACGACGTGGAGATCGTGCAGGCGCTGGCCGGCCGCATCCCCGGCATGCGCGGCGTCTTCGCCGGGCGGCTGCGCAACGCCCACCAGGTGGAGTCGCTGGTCGCCAACCTGATCTCCGTGAACCGCCGCTACAAGGCGCACGCGGGGCTCCGCGTCACGGACGTATGAGCCCATGGGGGACACTGGTGGGCAGCAAGTCCAGCAGTGTCCCCCGACAGGAGCCGACCGACATGCCCCTCTCGCCCCCACCCGGCCCGGCCCGGCGTCTCGCCCTCTACGCCCTCGTCGTATGCGTCCTCTCCGTGGTCGCCGCCGTGGTCTCCTTCGCGCAGGGCAGCTGGCTGGGCATCGTGTGGGTGCTGATGGCCGGACTGTCGTCCAACATGTGCTGGTACTACCTCAAGCGCCACCGCGTCACGGACTGACCGAGCAGACCTCGCTCCCACCGCGCCAGAAGCGGTACAGGTCGTAGCCGCAGTACGTGTCGAAGTCGCTGACGTCCAGCCCGCGCAGGACCGCGTCGACCAGGTCGAAGAACACCGCGTTGACCGACGGGATCCACAGCAGCGCGAACACGATCAGCAGGCCGAACGGCGCCAGCGGCTCCACCTGGCGCCGCACCTCGTACGACAGCCAGGGCTCCAGCACGCCGTAGCCGTCCAGCCCCGGCACCGGCAGGAAGTTCAGGATCGCCGCCGTCACCTGGAGCAGCGCCAGGAACGCCAGCGCGAACCGGAAGTCAGGCGGCACGCCGTCCAGCGCGTCCAGCCAGAACGGGGCCGTGCACACCACCGCGAACAGCACGTTCGTCAGCGGGCCCGCCGCCGAGATCAGGCTGTGCCGCCAGCGGCCCCGGATCCGCCCGCGCTCGATGAACACGGCACCGCCCGGCAGACCGATCCCGCCCATGATCACGAACACCACCGGCAGCACGATGCTCAGCAGCGCGTGCGTGTACCGCAGCGGATTGAGCGTGAGATAGCCCTTCGCGCCGACCGTGATGTCGCCGCTGTGCAGCGCGGTCCGCGCGTGCGCGTACTCGTGCAGACACAGCGAGACGATCCACGCCGCCGTCACGAACAGGAACACGGCCACCCCGGGCTGCTCCGCGAACCCGGTCCAGGTGGCCCAGCCGGTGACCGCCGTCACGGCGAGGATCCCGAGGAAGACGGGACTGATCCGCCGTTCGCCCGGGCGGATGGTGGCGGTGGTCATGGTGAGGGCTCCCGAGCGTTCCGGCCGGTCCGTGACGGAGGGGGAACGTTCCGTGAGGGGCTATGGGTTCCCGCCTGTTTCCGGCCGGTCCGAAACCCGGAGGCGGCGGCCGGGCGTCCCTGGAGACAATGGACCCCGTGCGCTATCGCATCCTCGGCACCACCCAGGCATTCCGCTCCGACGGCACGGCCGTCCCCGTCGGCGGGGCGCGTCTGCGTGCGCTGCTCACCGTGCTGGCCCTGCGGGCCGGGCGGGCCGTGCCCGCGGGGCTGCTCGTCGAGGAGGTGTGGGACGGCGACCCGCCCGCCGACGCGCCGGGCGCCCTCCAGGCCCTGGTCGGCCGGCTGCGGCGGGCCCTCGGCGCGGACGCCGTGGAGTCGGTGGACGGCGGTTACCGGCTGAGCGCCCGCCCCGACGACGTCGACCTGCACCGCTTTACCCGCCTGGCCGACGACGGCGCCGGCGCCCTGGCCGACGGCGACCCCGCCAAGGCCGCCGCTCTCCTCGACGACGCCCTCGCCCTGTGGCAGGGCCCCGCCCTCGCCGACCTGCCCGACCGCGCCGCCGAGGCCGCCCGCTGCGAGGCCCGCCGGCTGGACGTCCGCCGCGCCCGCCTCACCGCCGCCCTGGCCCTCGGCCACGCCGCGCAGACGCTGCCCGAGCTGACCGCCCTGTGCGAGGCCCACCCTCTGGACGAACCCCTCCAGGCGCTGCGGCTGCGCGCCCTGCGCGAGGCCGGCCGTACGGCGGAGGCACTGGCCGCCTACGACGACGTACGGCATCTCCTCGCGGACCGCCTCGGCTCCGACCCGGGGCCCGAACTGCGGGAGCTGCACGCCGAGTTGCTGCGGCAGCAGGACGTGCCCGTCCCGTCGCGGGCCCCGCGCCCGCAGGGCAACCTGCGGGCCCGCCTGACCTCCTTCGTCGGCCGTGAGACCGACATCGAGACCATCCGGGACGACCTCGCCACCGCCCGGCTCGTCACCCTGCTGGGCCCCGGCGGCGCCGGGAAGACCCGGCTGTCGCAGGAGGCCGCCGAGAGCGCGGACGGCCCGGCCAGGGACGGGGTGTGGCTGGCGGAGCTGGCGCCGGTCGACGACCCGGCCGCCGTCCCCGAGGCCGTGCTCACCGCGATCGGCGCCCGCGAGACCGTGCTGCACGGCGCCGGCGCGGAGGAGCTGCGGGCCGCGGTCGCCGACCGCCACGACGATCCCATCGAACGCCTGGTCGAGCACTGTGGCCGGCGGCGCATGCTGATCGTCCTCGACAACTGCGAGCACGTCGTCGACGCCGCCGCCCGGCTCACCGCCGAGCTGCTGGAGCGCTGCCCGGACCTGACCGTGCTGGCCACCAGCCGCGAACCCCTCGGCGTACCCGGCGAGGTGCTGCGGCCCGTCGAGCCGCTGCCCGAGCCGTACGCGCTGCGGCTGCTCGCCGACCGCGGCGCCGCCGCCCGGCCCGGGTTCCGCGTCGAGGACGACCCGGAGGCCTGCGCGGAGATCTGCAGCCGCCTCGACGGACTGCCCCTCGCCATCGAACTGGCCGCCGCCCGGCTGCGGATGCTCACCCCCCGGCAGATCGCCGACCGCCTCGACGACCGCTTCCGCCTGCTCACCTCCGGCAGCCGCACGGTCCTGCCCCGCCAGCAGACCCTGCGTGCCGTCGTCGACTGGTCCTGGGACCTGCTCGACGCCGACGAACGCGACGTGCTGAGCCGCCTGTCGGTCTTCGCCGGCGGCTGCGGCCTCGCCGCCGCCGAGGCCGTCTGCGGCCCCGCCGCCCTGGACGCGCTCGGCTCCCTCGTCGACAAGTCCCTGGTGGTGGCCGCCCCGGCCGGCGACGGCGAGATGCGCTACCGGCTCCTGGAGACCGTCGCCGAGTACGCCCGTGAACGCCTCGACGAGTCCGGCAGGCGCCCCGGCACCGAGCGCGCCCACCTCACGTACTACCGCGAGTTCGCCCGCACCACCGACCCGTTGCTGCGCGGCCCGGGCCAGCTCGCCGCGATCGAGGCACTCGAGCGCGAGTACGAGAACCTGCGCACCGCCCTGCGGCACGCCGTCGCCGCCCGCGACGAGCAGGAGGCGCTGTGCCTGGTGCTGTCGCTGGCCTGGTACTGGCAGATGCGCGACCTGCGCATCGAGGCCCGCAACTGGTGCCGCGCGGTCATGGAACTGGGTCCCGACCCCTTCACCGATCCGGTCCGCAAGGCCGCCCCCGTGTGGCAGCGCTGCACCGCCGACCCGCCCCCCATGTCCGGGGAGGTCCTGCGTGAGGCCCGGCGCGGGGTCCACCTCGCGCACCTCGCTTGCATGGACACCGAGCTGGACGCCTGGCAGACCCCGGAGGCGCAGCGCAAGCTGCAGATCATCGCCGAGACCTACGAGCCCGGCCTGCCGCAGACCTGCCGCAGCCCCGGCATGCTCTCCTTCTACGCCGTGATGCTGACCGGCGGCATGGACCGGCTGTCCCTGATCCTCGACGCCGCCGTCGAGACCTGCCGCGCCACCCCGGGATACGACTGGGAGCTGGCCGCCAGCCTGCAGATCCGCGCCAACCTCCTCGCCGCCCGTCCGGACCGCGCGGGCGACGCCGGCCGGGACGCCGACGAGTCGCTGGCGATCTACGAACGTCTCGGCGACGCCTGGGGCACCACCGAGGCGCTGTCCGCGCGAGCCGAGTCCCGCGAGCGCCGGGGACACCACCTCCAGGCGGCCGCCGACTACGAGGCAGCCATGGAGCACGCCCGGCGGCTCGGCGCCCGGGCGCAGCTCACGGTCCTCTCCGCCCGGCTGGGCGGCGCGCTGCTGGAGGCGGGCGAGGCCGAGCGGGGCGAGCGCCTGCTGCGGGACGTGCTCGAACGCGCGGACGGCGCGCAGACCGAGGCGATGCCCTTCTGCCGGGTCATGCTCGCCGGGTGGCTCAGCATCACCGACCGGACCGCCGAGGCACGCGAGCATCTGCGGGCGCTGCGCGAGGAGTTCGGCGTCGCCCACTTCGTCGTCTTCGACGCGTTCATCCTCGGCGGGGAGGCGTGGGTGGACGCCGTGGACGGCCACCACGAGGAGGCCAGGAAGAAGATCCGGCGCGCCCTGGAACGGGCCGACGACCCGCTGTCGAGGTCGATGGCCCCGCAACTGGTCGCCGGGTACCTCGCCACAGCGGCCTTCGCCATGGCCGGCTGCGGCGACGCCCTTGACGCCGCCCGCTGCCTGGGCGCGTCCGCGGCGCTGCTGCCGCCCGGCCACGTGCCGTCGGCCCTGGAACGCGAGGCGCGCGGGCGGGCCGAGGCCGCCGTCCGGGCCGCGCTGTCCGCGGCGGAGTTCACGGCCGCGTACGCCGAAGGCGGTGGCCTCACCGAGCAGGAGGCCACCGCCTTGGTGTGACGGCCGGTGTGACGGTTCTTCGACGCGGCGCCCCGTCAGGCCTTCGTCTTGAACTTGCGGATCGCGATCGGCGCCATGACCGCCGTGATCAGCGCGGTCCAGCCGAGCGTCACCCACAGGTCGCGTGCGACCGGGCCGCCGACCATCAGTCCGCGCGCCGCGTCCGCGAGCGTGGACAGCGGGTTGTAGTCGGTGAAGGCCTGCAGCCAGCCCGGCATCGACTGCGGCGGCGCGAACACCGACGAGCCGAACTGCAGCGGGAACAGCACCAGGAACCCCATGCCCTGCACGGACTGGGCGTTCTTCAGGACGACGCCGAGCGTCAGGAACACCCACATCAGGGAGGAGCCGAACGCCGCCGCCAGGGCCACGCCCGCGATCAGGCCGCCCCAGTTGGTGATGTCGAACCCCACCAGCACACCCACGATCAGCAGGATCACGGTGGCGACCAGCATCCGCATCAGCTCCACCGCGATCTTCGCGAAGAGCACGGAGCCCCGGCCGATCGGCAGCGAGCGGAAGCGGTCCATGACACCGGAGTTGAAGTCCTGGTTGAACCCGGTGCCCACTCCCATGGCCATGTTCATGCCCATCATGGCCAGCAGTCCGGGCACCACGTACTGCACGTACGTCTCCTGCCCGCCGCCCAGCGCCTGCCCGATCGACCCGCCGAAGACGTAGACGAACAGCAGGGTGAACACGATCGGCATCAGCACCGCGTCGAACATCGACTCCGGGTCCTGCCGGATCCACAGCAGGTTGCGGCGGATGAGCGCGCCGGTGTGCCGCAGATGGCCGCGCAGCGGAATGGGCGTGTCGGCCTTCGGGCTTGCGGTGGTGACGGTGGTGGCGCTCATACGGCGACCTCCTCGCGGGCGTCGGTGGGCTCGGGGTCCTGCGGGGCAGTGGCGCGGTGGCCGGTGAGCGACAGGAACACCTCGTCCAGGCTGGGCAGTTCGGTGGTGACGGAGGACAGCGTGATGCCGAGCCCGACGGTCGCCGAGACCACGGCGGTCAGCTGCTCGTCGCTGAGGATCGGCACCAGCACGGTGCCGCGCTCGGCGTCCACGGTGGTGGTGGCCAGCCCGGTGATGCCCAGGTCGTCCAGCGCGCGGGCCAGCGGCCGCAATTGGAGCGGATCGGCCGGCTTCACCCGCAGGGTGCGCCCGCCCACCTTGGCCTTCAGCTCGTCGATGCCGCCGCGCGCGATGACCTTGCCGCGGTCGACGACGGTCAGCTCGGAGGCCAGCTGCTCGGCCTCCTCCATGTACTGCGTGGTCAGCAGCACGGTCACGCCGTCCCCGACCATGCGCTTGACCTCGTCCCACACCTCGTTGCGGGTGCGCGGGTCCAGTCCGGTGGTCGGCTCGTCCAGGTAGAGCACCGCCGGGTGGCCGATCATCGAGGCGGCCAGGTCGAGCCGCCGCCGCATGCCGCCGGAGTAGGTGGCCGCCGGACGCTTTCCCGCCTCCGTCAGCGAGAACCGCTCCAGCAGTTCGTCGGCGCGGGCCCGGGCGTCCTTGCGGGACAGGTCCAGCAGCCGCCCGATCAGATACAGGTTCTCCCAGCCCGGCAGCTTCTCGTCGACGGAGGCGTACTGCCCGGTGAGCCCGATCACCCGGCGCAGCTGCCGGGGCTGCCGTACGACGTCGTAACCGGCGACGGTGGCCTGCCCGGCGTCGGGGGACAGCAGGGTGGACAGAATCCGTACCAGGGTGGTCTTCCCGGCGCCGTTCGGCCCGAGCACCCCCATCACGGTGCCCTCCCGCACGTCCAGGTCGACGCCGTCCAGCGCCTTGGTCTCCCCGTAGTGCTTCACCAGCCCTCGTACGGTCACGGCCATGGTGCCGTCGTTCTTCTCGATCCGTGTCATGCGGACGACAGTGTCAGGGCCCACCGACAAACGGCCGACAGGTCACCGACAGCCGCCGACAGCCGCCGACGGCGCGTGTCGGTGAGGGCCGCGCCCGGCGACGGAACAGCCCCGCCGACGGGGGACGGTCGGCGGGGCTGTCCGGTACCGCGATGGCTCAGTGGACGGAGTGCTCCTCCTGCGGGAACGTTCCGCCGACCACGTCCTCGGCGAACGCCTTCACCGCGTCGCCCATGACCTCACGCAGGTTCGCGTACCGCTTGACGAACTTCGGCACCCGGCCGCCGGTCAGCCCCAGCATGTCGGTCCACACCAGCACCTGAGCGTCCGTCTCCGCCCCGGCGCCGATGCCCACCGTCGGGATGTGCAGGGTGCGCGTCACCTCGGCCGCCAGCTCGGCCGGCACCAGCTCCAGCACCACCGCGAAGGCGCCCGCGTCCTGCACGGCCTTGGCGTCCCGCAGCAGCTGCTGGGCCGCCTCCTCGCCGCGCCCCTGCACCCGGTACCCCATGGCGTTCACGGACTGCGGGGTGAGCCCGATGTGGGCCATCACCGGGATGCCGGACTCCACCAGCAGCCGGATCTGCTCGTGCGAGCGCTCGCCGCCCTCCAGCTTGACGGCCTGCACCCCGGCCTCCTTCACCAGCCGGGTCGCCGAGCGCAGCGCCTGCACCGGACCCTCCTGGTAGGAGCCGAACGGCAGGTCGCCGACGATCAGCGAGCGCCGGGTGCCGCGCACCACCGCGGCGGAGAGCATGGTCATCTCGTCGAGGGTGACGGGCACGGTGGTCTCGTACCCGAGATGGCAGTTGCCCGCCGAGTCGCCGACGAGGATCACCGGGATGCCGGCCTCGTCGAAGACGGACGCGGTCATCGCGTCGTACGCGGTGAGCATGGGCCACTTCTCGCCCCGCTCCTTGGCGAGGGCGATGTCGCGGACGGTGATACGGCGGGTGCCCTTGCCCCCGTACAGCGCCTTGCTGCCGTCGGAGGTTCCTGTCTTCGCAGTCTGGGCAGCCGAAAGCTGCGTCATGGCAACGGCTCCTTACGTCATCTCGAGGCGCCCTCACGGCGTCCCCGGATCACCCCCATGGTGGCACCTCGTGCCACGGTCGGCTAGGGGACCCCCGTCACGCCGCGAGACGTGCACAAGAACGGGCAAAAAATATTCGATACGGAACCGTCTCGTATCGTAAATCTCCTAGGCTCGGCCCCATGACTGACGCCGCCGTCCACGCCCCCCGCATACCCGAAGCGGTGCACCGGCGCCGCTGGGCCATCCTGGGTGTGCTCATGCTGAGCCTGCTGATCGTGGTGCTCGACAACTCCATCCTGAACGTCGCCATCAAGACGATCTCCACCCCGGCCCCGACCGGCATCGGCGCCACCCAGAGCGAACTGGAGTGGGCGATCAACTCCTACACCCTGGTCTTCGCGGGCCTGCTGTTCAGCGCCGGGCTCCTCGGCGACCGGCTCGGCCGCAAGAAGGTGCTGCTCGGCGGGCTCGCCGTGTTCGGGACCGGCTCCGCGCTCGCCGCGTTCGCCGGCACCCCGGGCGAACTGATCACCTACCGCGCGGTCATGGGCCTCGGCGCCGCCTTCGTGATGCCCGCCACCCTCGCCGTGCTGATGAACGTCTTCGAACGCGACGAGCAGCCGAAGGCCATCGGCTTCTGGGCCGGCGGCGTCGGCCTCGCCATCGCCATCGGCCCGATCACCGGCGGATTTCTCCTGGAGCACTTCTGGTGGGGATCCGTCTTCCTCGTCAACGTGCCGATCGTGCTGCTCGCGGTCGCCCTCATGGTGTGGCTGGTGCCCGACTCCCGCGACCCCAGCCCCGGGCGGATCGACCCCGTCGGCGTGCTGCTGTCCGTCGTCGGCCTCGTCCTGCTCGTCTTCGGCATCATCAAGGGCGGCGAACTCGCCGACTTCACCGACCCGGCCGTCCTGGCCACCAGCGGCGCGGGCCTAGCCGTGCTCATCGCCTTCGTCGTCTTCGAGAAGCGCAGCGAGCACCCGTCCATCGACGTCACCTACTTCAGGAACAAGGTCTTCTCCGCCGCGATCGCCGCCATCTCGCTGGTCTTCTTCGCGCTGACGGGCGTGACCTTCTTCTCGGTCTTCTACACCCAGAGCGTGCGCGGCTACTCGCCGCTGGAGACCGGCCTGCTGATGCTGCCGCTCGCCGCCGCCCAGCTGCTCTTCGCGCCCCGCGCCCGGCTGCTCGTCGACCGCTTCGGCAACAAGGCCACCACCACCGGCGGCATGCTGCTGCTCGCCGCCATGCTCGCCGTGTTCGCCACCTTCGACGCCGACACCCCGGTCTGGGTCCTGGAAGTCGTCTTCTTCCTCATGGGCACCGGCATGGCGCACATCATGACCCCCACCAGCGTCGTCATCATGCAGGCCCTGCCCCGCGAGAAGGCGGGCTCCGCCTCCGCCCTCAGCAACACCTTCCGCCAGGTCGGCGGCGCCCTCGGCGTCGCGGTGCTCGGCTCCGTCCTCTCCGCGGCCTACCGCACCGCCATCGAGGGCAAGCTGACCGCCCTGCCCGCCGCCCTGCGCCACACCGCCGGCGAGTCCGTCGAGGCCACCCTTGCCGTCGCCGCCCGCCTCGGCCCGCGCGGCGACGCCCTGATCGGCCCGGCCCACGACGCCTTCCTGCACGCCATGCGGCTGGCCGCGCTGTGCGGCGCGGGCGTCGCGGTGGCCGGGGCGCTGGTGGTGGCGCTGTTCCTGCCGGGACGGCGGCAGGAAGAATCACTCCCAGCCGTCATGGAAAGGACAGTGACGTGAGGCTCGCCGACAGCCGTCCCGATCAGGACACCCCCGCCAGGGGCCGCCCCCGCAGCGAGGCGGTGGAGCGGGCCATCATCGAGGGCGTGGTGAAACTGCTGGAGGACGGCGTACCGCTCGCGGAGCTGTCCATCGAGCGGATCGCCCGCACCGCCGGCGTCGGCAAGGCGACCATCTACCGCCGCTGGCCCGGCAAGGAGGAACTCTTCGTCGACGTCGTCCGCGCCGCCGAACCCCCCGACCCCGAGCTGCCCGGCACCTCCATGCGCGACGACCTGGTGGCCCTGCTGGAACAGCTGCGCGGGCGCGGACTGATGGCCCAGTCGTCGGCGATCCTGCTCAACGTCTACGCCCAGATGAAGAGCAGCCCGAAGATCTGGGCCGCCTACCACGCGAGCGTCGTCGAGCCCCGCCGCCGCCTGCAGCTGGAGGTGCTGCGCCGCGGCCAGCGCGACGGCGAGCTGCGCGACGACGTGGACCTGGAACTGCTGATCGACCTGTTCCTCGGTCCCATGCTGGTGCGCACGGTGATGCGCCCGGGCGCCTCCCTGCCGGAGGGCCTGTCGGAGGAGATCGTCGACCGGCTGCTGGAGGGCCTGCGCCCGTGAACCGGAATGTGATCGTTTCGTCACAGACCCGGCCATCGGAGCGACACCCGGAACTCCCCGCGCCGACTTCTTCGTCCTGGTGCCTGTACGGCCGTCATGGGACGGCAGGAACGAAGTCGATCATCCCCTAGGGTCATAGGCGCGGGGGACGACGATGAGCACGGCAGGTAGCGAGGCGACGGTATGGCGCAGCAGGCGTACGTGACGGAGACGGACGGCGGCGGCTCGAAGGCCGGGCGCCGAGAGTCCGGACTGCGGCGCCTGGCGAACCGTATCGCCGCCGGCTGGCGCGGCGACCCGCGGATCTGGCGCCGCGGACTGGTCGCCGCCGCCCTCGCCGTCGTGCTCGCCCTGGTGATGGCGGCCCACGCCCACATCCCGAACCGGTTCGGCAACCTCGGCAGCCTCACCGAGACGTTTCTGCCCTGGCTCGGCCTCGGCGTCCCGGTGCTGCTCCTCACGGCCGTCCTGCGCAGGTCCGCGACCGCGCTGATCGCGGTGCTGCTCCCGGCGGCCGTCTGGCTCAACCTCTTCGGCGGACTGCTCACCGACAAGGCCGCCGCCGGCGGCGACCTCACGGTGGCCACGCACAACGTCAACGCCGACAACGCCGACCCGGCGGGCACCGCCCGGGCCGTGGCCGCGTCCGGCGCGGACGTGGTGGCGCTGGAGGAACTGCGCGCCTCGGCGGTGTCCACGTACGAGGAGGCGCTGGCGCCGACGTACGAGTACCACTCGGTGCAGGGCACGGTCGGGCTGTGGAGCAAGTACCCGCTCAGCGGGATCGAGCCGGTGGACATCAAGCTGGGCTGGACCCGGGCCATGCGGGCCACCGTGACCACCCCGCAGGGGCCGGTCGCGGTGTACGTCGCCCATCTGCCGTCGGTGCGGGTGAAGCTGGAGGCAGGGTTCACCGCCCGGCAGCGGGACACCAGCGCCGACGCGCTCGGCGAGGCCATCGCCCACGAGCCGCTGGACCGGGTGGTCCTGCTCGGCGACCTCAACGGCACCATGAACGACCGGGCGCTGAACGCGGTGACCTCCCAGATGCGCTCCACGCAGGGCGCGGCGGGCAGCGGCTTCGGGTTCAGCTGGCCGGCCTCGTTCCCGATGGCGCGGATCGACCAGATCCTGGTCAAGGGCGTCGAGCCGGTCAGCTCCTGGACGCTGCCGGAGACGGGCAGCGACCATCTGCCGGTGGCGGCGCGCATGCGGCTGGCAACGGAGTCTTAACCGGCAGGAAGCCTTCCGGAACCCCGCCGGAATAGCGGCCGGGGGAGTATTTGTTCCGTATCTGAACATACGAGGGAACCGAACCCCGCTCCCCTGTAAGCCCCTGTACGCGCTCGAAAGGCGATGCCTTCATGCCCCTGGCCCTGCTCGCCCTGGCCGTAGGTGCCTTCGGTATCGGCACGACCGAATTCGTGATGATGGGCCTGCTGCCCGAAGTCGCGGCCGACCTGCACATATCCATCCCCAGCGCCGGACACCTCGTGTCCGCCTACGCCCTCGGTGTCGTCATCGGCGCCCCGCTGCTCGCGGCGCTCACCGCGCGCCTGTCCCGCCGCGCCGTCCTGATCGGCCTCATGATCCTCTTCGTCGCGGGCAACGCCTTGTCGGCGTTCGCCCCCGACGAGCACTACCTGCTCGCCGCCCGCTTCCTCAGCGGCCTCCCGCACGGCGCGTTCTTCGGCGTCGGCGCGGTCGTCGCGACCACCCTGGTCGCGCCCGAACGCAAGGCCCGCTCCGTCTCGCTGATGTTCCTCGGCCTGACCGTCGCCAACATCGCCGGCGTCCCCGTCGCCACGCTCATGGGCCAGCACCTCGGCTGGCGCGCCACCTTCCTCGGCGTCAGCGCGATCGGCCTGGCGGCGATCGCGTCCCTGGCCCTGCTGATCCCGCGCGACACGGCGACGGCCCCCGCGGCAGGCCTGCGCGGCGAACTGGCCGCCCTGCGCTCGCTCCCCGTCTGGCTGGCGCTCGGCACCACGGTCGCGGGCTTCGGCGCGCTCTTCGCCGCGTACAGCTACATCACGCCGATGCTCACCGACTCCGCGGGCTACGCCGAGACCAGCGTGACCGTGCTGCTGGCCCTGTTCGGCGTCGGCGCGACGGTGGGCAACCTGCTGGGCGGCCGCCTCGCCGACCACGCGATGCGCGCCACCCTGTTCGGCGGCCTGATCGCCCTGGCGGCGGTCCTCGCCGCGTTCCCCCTGCTGATGCGGACCGGGTGGACCGCGGCGCTCGCGGTGGCCCTCCTCGGCACGGCAGCCTTCGTCACCGGCTCCCCGCTCCAGCTGATGGTCATGGAGAAGGCCGCCGCGGCCCCCTCCCTCGCCTCCTCCGCCAACCAGGCCGCCTTCAACCTCGCCAACGCCGGCGGCGCCTGGATCGGCGGCCTCGCCCTGGCCGCGGGCTTCGGCACCACGTCCCCCGCCCTCGCGGGCGCCCTGCTGGCGGTCCTTGGCCTCGCGGTCGCGGCGATCGCCTACGCGGTCGACCACCGCCGCACCGCCCCCCAGCCGGGCCGGGAACTGCTGGTGGCGGGCCGCATGCCGGCGGAGACCGAGTCCGTGCGCGGCTGAGCCGCCACGGCGGCCGCGGGCGGCACACACGAAGGGGCCGGCGGCACACCCGGCCCCTTCCGCTCACCCGTCCTGCCGGTCACCCGGGGGTCGTCTCCCGCCAGCCGTTCGTGATCGGCAGCCGGCGGTCCTTGCCGAAGCCCTTCGGGGAGATCTTCGTGCCCGGCGGGTACTGGCGGCGCTTGTACTCGGCGGTGTCCACCAGGCGCAGGGTGCGGGCCACCAGCTCCGGGTCGAAGCCGGCCGCGACGATGGTGGCGGCGCCCTCGTCGCGGTCCACGTAGCGTTCCAGGATGGCGTCGAGGACCGGGTAGTCCGGCAGGGAGTCGGTGTCCACCTGGCCGGGGCGCAGCTCGGCGCTCGGGGGCTTGGTGATGGAGTTCTCCGGGATGGGCGGGGTCTCGCCGCGCTCCTCGGCCGCCTTGTTGCGCCACTCGGCGAGGCGGAAGACGGACGTCTTGTAGACGTCCTTGATGGGGCCGTACGCGCCGACCGAGTCGCCGTACAGCGTCGAGTAGCCGACGGCCAGCTCGGACTTGTTGCCGGGGGCCAGCACGATGTGGCCCTCCTGGTTGGAGACGGCCATCAGCAGCGTGCCGCGCAGGCGGGACTGGAGGTTCTCCTCGGCGAGACCGGTCAGGCCCAGCGAGTCCATGTACGCGTCGAACATCGGGGCGATCGGGACCGTGCGGAAGTTCAGGCCGGTACGGCGGGCCAGCTCCGCCGCGTCGTCCCTGGAGTGCGCGGAGGAGTACTTCGACGGCATGGACACGCCGTACACGTTCTCCGGGCCCACCGCGTCGCAGGCGATCGCGGCGACCAGGGCCGAGTCGATCCCGCCGGACAGGCCGACGAGGACGGAGCGGAAGCCGTTCTTGGCGACGTACGCGCGCAGGCCCACGACCAGCGCCGAGTACACCTCCTCGTCGTCCTCCAGACGCCGCGCGTGACCGCCGGTGTACTCCGGCTCGTACGGCGGCAGGGGCTCCTCGGAGAGCACCAGGCGGTCGATGCGCAGACCGTCGTCGACCACGCCGTCCGGCGCGTCCGGCGCCGCGGCCGGCAGGTCCAGGTCGACGACCAGGCACTCCTCGGCGAACTGCGCGGCACGGGCGACGACCTCGCCGCTCGTGTCGACCACGATCGAGTCGCCGTCGAACACCAGCTCGTCCTGGCCGCCCATCATGGCGAGGTAGGCGGTGGTGCAGCCGGCCTCCTGGGCGCGCTTGCGGACCAGCTCCAGCCGGGTGTCGTCCTTGTCGCGCTCGTACGGCGAGGCGTTGACGGAGATCAGCAGGCCGGCCTTGGCGGAGCGGGCCGCCGGCACCCGGCCGCCGTCCTGCCACAGGTCCTCGCAGATGGCCAGCGCGATGTCGACGCCGTGCAGCCGCAGCACCGGCATGGTGTCGCCGGGCACGAAGTAGCGGAACTCGTCGAAGACGCCGTAGTTCGGCAGGTGGTGTTTGGCGAAGGTGAGCGCGACCTCGCCGCGGTGCAGCAGCGCCGCCGCGTTCTGCGGGGCGCCGGCCGGCTGGCCGTACTTCGGCTGGGCGGTCTCGGAGCGGTCCAGGTAGCCGACGATCACCGGCAGCTCCCCGAAGCCCTCCTCGGCGAGCCGCGCGGCGAGCGAGCGCAGAGCCGTGCGGGACGCCTCGACGAACGAGGACCGCAGGGCCAGGTCCTCGACGGGATACCCGGTCAGCGCCATCTCCGGGAACGCCACCAGGTGCGCTCCCCGCTCGGCGGAGTGCCGGGTCCAGCGGAGGATCGATTCCGCGTTACCGGCGAGGTCGCCGACGCGCGCGTCGATCTGGTTCAGGGCGAGGCGAAGTCGAGGCACGCGCCCAGTGTAATCGTCAAAGCGACGCGATGGGGTGGTGAGCGAGTGAGCCGGCTCGCTCAGCGTGCCTTCGCGCCCCGCTCTGCCAGCATGTCGGCCATCAGGTCGATCTCCGACTGCTGCGCCTCGACCATGCCCTGGGCCAGCTGCTTCTCCACGTCGACCGTGCACGCCGAGACACAGCCCTCGGCCATGTGGATGCCGCCCCGGTGGTGCTCCGTCATCAGCTTCAGGAAGTAGACCTCGGCGGCCTTGCCGTTCAGCTCGCCGAGCTTCGCCAGTTCCTCGTCGGTCGCCATGCCCGGCATCAGCGAGCCGTCGCCCTTCGCCGGGGCGTCGCCCATGCCCATCCAGCTCATCGGCGGGTCCGCGGACACCTTCGGCAGGCGCCACAGGTCCAGCCAGCCCAGCAGCATGCCGCGCTGGTTGGCCTGGGTCTGGGCGACGTCGTACGCGAGGCGCCGCACCTCCTCGTCCTCGGTGCGGTCGCGCACGATGTACGACATCTCCACGGCCTGCTGGTGGTGCACCGCCATGTCACGCGCGAAGCCGGCGTCCGCGGAGTCGGCGGCGGGCGGCTCGACACCGGACCCGCCGTCCGAGGCGACCGCGTAGGTGATCGCGCCGGCCGCGACGAGCGCCGCCGCCGCGGCGCCCGCGATCCAGCCGGCCTGCGCCTGCCTCACTGCGCGAGACCGCCGGTGCAGGCGGCGCCCTTCTCGGGGGTCTGCTCGCCCTGCACGTACGTCTGGAAGAACTTGTCGACGTTCGCGTCGTCCGCGCCGGTCACCGTCCGCTGGTGGCCCCAGGCGGTCAGCATGATCGGGTCTTTCTGCTTCTCGTCCGGGCTCATCAGCGTGTACGGCGTCTTCTTGACCTTCTCGGCCAGCTTCTCGACGTCGGCCTTGTCGGCCTTGCTGTTGTACGTGACCCAGACCGCGCCGTGCTCCAGCGAGTGCACGGCGTTCACGTTGTTCAGTTCCTCGGTGTAGACGTCACCGTTGCAGTTCATCCAGGCCTGGTGGTGGTCGCCGCCGACCGGTGGCTCCATCGAGTACTTGACGTCCGTCTTGACGTGGTTGCGGGAGAGTGTCCCCTCCCACTTGCGCACCCCGTCCGAGCCGGTGACGAACTTACCGGTGGTCTTGTCGTCGCTCGCCGAGTTGCCGGAGTCGTCGGACTGCGACCGGACGAGCACGACGCCGCCCACGACGAGACCGGCGACGATCACCACGCTCGCGCCGATGGCTAGGAACCGGTTGCGGCGCTCGCGGGCCTGCTCGGCACGCCGCATCTCGGCTATGCGTGCCTGGCGTGCCGCGCTGTTCTTGTTCTTGGCGGAACCCATGGGGCTGGCCCTTCTGGGGAACGGGAGACGGACGGGTGCGCTGATCGTAATGGGGGACAGCGGTCATCTCGTAGGGAGGTCACGGGAATGGCCCGCGGAACAGCACCTGGAATGGCCGGTTCCGCACCTGGCGGCGGAGGGCGCGGAGCGGGCCCGGCGCCGGCTGCCGATCAGCCATTACGGATGGCGGGACGAGCAGGCAAGATGGGCTGCAGCGCCGTACATCTGCCGTACCCGAGCCGTTCAGACCGGGGTCGGCCGGCCGATCAAGGTCCGCAACGCGCATGAAATGGTGTTGTGGTGGGATGCTCAGGTGCCCGACCGCCTCCCGGTGGTGCGCGGGGCAGGCGGCCTGACCAGCAAGGATGGGGAAGCGGAAGATGGACAAGCAGCAGGAGTTCGTGCTCCGGACGTTGGAGGAGCGCGACATCCGGTTCGTACGCCTGTGGTTCACGGACGTGCTGGGCTTCCTCAAGTCCGTTGCCGTGGCCCCGGCCGAACTGGAGCAGGCCTTCGACGAGGGCATCGGCTTCGACGGCTCCGCGATCGAGGGCTTCGCCCGGGTCTACGAGTCCGACATGATCGCCAAGCCGGACCCCTCCACCTTCCAGGTCCTGCCGTGGCGCGCGGAGGCCCCCGGCACGGCCCGGATGTTCTGCGACATCCTCATGCCCGACGGCTCCCCGTCCTTCGCGGACCCGCGTTACGTGCTGAAGCGCGCCCTGGCCCGCACCTCCGACCTGGGCTTCACCTTCTACACGCACCCGGAGATCGAGTTCTTCCTCCTGAAGAACCGCCCGCTGGACGGCTCACGCCCCACCCCGGCCGACAACTCCGGCTACTTCGACCACACCCCGCAGAACATCGGCATGGACTTCCGCCGCCAGGCGATCACCATGCTGGAGTCCATGGGCATCTCGGTCGAGTTCTCCCACCACGAGGGCGCGCCCGGCCAGCAGGAGATCGACCTGCGGTACGCCGACGCGCTGTCCACGGCCGACAACATCATGACGTTCCGCCTGGTCATGAAGCAGGTGGCGCTGGAGCAGGGCGTCCAGGCGACCTTCATGCCGAAGCCGTTCTCCGAGCACCCCGGCAGCGGCATGCACACCCACCTGTCCCTCTTCGAGGGCGACCGCAACGCGTTCTACGAGTCCGGCGCCGAGTACCAGCTCTCCAAGGTCGGCCGCTCCTTCATCGCGGGCCTCCTGCGCCACGCCGCCGAGATCTCCGCGGTCACCAACCAGTGGGTCAACTCCTACAAGCGCATCTGGGGCGGCTCCGAGCGCACCGCCGGCGCGGGCGGCGAGGCCCCCTCCTACATCTGCTGGGGCCACAACAACCGCTCGGCCCTGGTCCGCGTCCCGATGTACAAGCCGGGCAAGACCGGCTCCGCCCGCGTCGAGGTCCGCTCCCTCGACTCCGGCGCCAACCCCTACCTGGCCTACGCCGTCCTGCTGGCCGCCGGCCTCAAGGGCATCGAGGAGGGCTACGAGCTGCCGCCGGGCGCCGAGGACGACGTCTGGGCCCTGTCCAACGCCGAGCGCCGCGCGATGGGCATCGAACCCCTCCCGCAGAACCTCGGCGAGGCCCTGACCCTGATGGAGAGCAGCGACCTCGTCGCCGAGACCCTGGGCGAACACGTCTTCGACTTCTTCCTGCGCAACAAGCGCCAGGAGTGGGAGGAGTACCGCTCCGAGGTCACCGCGTTCGAGCTGCGGAAGAACCTGCCGGTGCTGTAGCTCTCGCGCCCTTCGACGCCCCGGTCCCGGGGCAGCGGCCTCGCGGCCGGCCCCGGGTCAGGCGGACGGGCTCCGCGTCAGTCTGGCCACCTGCTTGTCGACCAGGGCGTCGAGCGGGAAGGGGTCGGCGTGCTCCGTGCCGCGGTCGCTGATATCGGCGGTGAGGGAGCCCACCCGTACAACGACGTGGCGGTCGGTCAGGGTGGTGCCGTCCGGGCCTTCCATGCTCAGCTCGAAGGCGACGGCCTCGTCACCGAGCGCCGGGGCCGCCGACACGGCGACCCGTGAGTTCAGCTTGCCTTCGGGGGTCTGTCCCCGAAGCGACTCGCAGCTCTCCAGCCCCTCCTCCAGCCGCCGGAACTGCTCCTGTGCTCCGGTACCGCTGTAGGAGGCCAGCCACGTCCGGGCGCTCCAGCGTTCGTCCTGCCACCAGTCCTGGATGACGGACGTGGACGCGTCGTGCATGACGAGGGTGTCGAGCACCTTCTGGCAGTCCGGGCCGTCCGCCGCGATGCGCGGGTACTCGGGCGCCGGAGCCTGCTCGGACATGCCGTCGGTCTGCGGCATGTCCGTGTCCCGCAGCAGCAGGGACCTCAGCTGCGGGGTCGTCAACGGCCGCGACTCCGAAGGCGACGGGGAGGGGGCGGCGGACTTCGACGGCGATGCCGTCGCCGGCACCCCCCGTGCCCCGGACGACTCCTCTCCCAGGCACCCGCACAGGACGAACACCCCGGCGACCATCGCGGCACTCGCCGCGCCCACACGCCTTGCCCCCACTGCCACTCCCCGATCCGGTTCCCCTGGACGCGTAGACGGTACGGCCCGGCGACACGAGCGGCGGTACCGGGGTCAGGAGACGAGCGAACGGCCTGTGGGCGCCAGCCGCAGGGTCCGGGGGGCCTCGGTCTGCTCTCGCTCCAGGGCGCGGAGGATCCCGTCCCGTACACGGGGGTGGGCCAGTACGGCGGCGAGGTGCCGCCGGTGGGCGCTCTCATCGCGGTACGAGGTGAGGACCACGGCGACGTTCTCCCCGGTGCGGACAGGCAGCCTGGGGAAGGTGTTGGGTGCCGTCTCGGTGGTAAGGGCCGCGAGCGGGGCGGGCCCGGTCTCCGCGAGCGCGGGCAGGAGGCCGTCCCGGATCAGGGTGATGCCGTGGTGCCGGTCGCGCGGGAAGGACCACACGGTGGCGGCCACGAACCGGGCCGGCGCCGGCGAACCGGCCGGGGCCCGCTCGGGCGGGGAGACGGCGAGACCGCTCCCGTCCGACAGGGGGCGCAGCAGCAGGACGTCGTCGGAGTCGGTCATTGTCGCGTTGGCCCGGGGGCCGTGCTCGGCCCAGACGGGGCCGCCGTAGAAGGACGTCAGCGCCCGGTGCCGTACGTTCATGTCGCGGAAGCCGCGCAGCCAGACGAAGCGGTCCGGATCGTCGAGGTCCCGGAACTGGCCGAGCACGACCATCCCGGTCTCCTCCTGGGGCTCGACGAACTCCCGGTCGAACAGCTCGATGAGCTCGTCGCGCCGGCCGGGCCGCAGCGTGTACTGGCGCAGCTCGATCACGGCGGGGCGGTCGACGGGGGCGGTGGAGGGCACGGCGGGCTCCTGGTGGTGGTCGTCGCGTTCAGCGGGCGCGAGCCGACGGTAGGGGAGCCGTGTGCCAGGAGCTGTCAGGGTTTCGGCCGCCGTGGAGAATGCGGCCATGTCTGCCGGTCGACTGCTGTCGGTGCTGCTGTTGCTGCAATCCCGGGGCCGCGTGTCCGCGCGAGGGCTCGCCGAGGAGCTGGGCGTGTCCGTGCGCACCGCCTACCGTGACCTGGTGCGGCTGCAGGCCGCCGGCGTGCCGGTCTACGCGGAGACCGGGCGGGGCGGCGGATACCGGCTGGTCGACGGCTACCGCACCCGTCTGACCGGGCTGAGCGAGGGCGAGGCGCGGGCACTGTTCCTCGCCGGGCTGCCCGGCCCCGCCGCCGACCTGGGGCTCGCGGAGGAGGTGGCGGCGGCACGGCTGAAGCTGCTGGCCGCGCTGCCGGCGGGGCTGCGCGAGGAGGCCGTGCGGACCGCCGCGGTGTTCCACCTGGACGCTCCCGGCTGGTACCGGGAGCCCGAGCCGACGCCGCGTCTTCCGCTGTTCGTCGACGCGGTGCTCACCCGGCGGGCGGTGGACGTGCGCTACCGCCGCTGGCGCGCGCCGCAGGAGGTGCGTCGCCGGCTGCGCCCGTACGGCCTGGTGCTCAAGTCCGGCACCTGGTACCTCGTGGCCGCCGCGAAGGACGGGACCGCGAAGGACCGGGCCGCGAAGGACCGGGCCGCGAAGGACCGGGCCGCGAAGGACCGGGCCGCGGAAGACCGGACGGCGAACGATCGGGCCGCGAGCGACCGTGCCGCGACGTACCGCGTGACCCAGGTCCTGGACGCCGTGCTGAGCGACGAGCGGTTCGACCGGCCGCCGGGTTTCGACCTCGGCGCGTACTGGGCCTCCTACCTGGAGGACTTCCGGAGCCGTCGCTACACCGGCACGGCCACCGTCCGCCTGTCCCCACGGGGACGCCGGCGCCTGCCCGACAACGTCCCGCCGGAGGTGGTGCGGGCCGTCGACGACACCGCGACCGCCGTCGGCGAGGACGGCTGGGTCGAGGCGGTCATCCCCATCGAGAGCACCGATCACGCCTGCGGCGAGCTGCTGCGGCTCGGCGTGGACGTCGAGGTCGTCGCGCCGGCCGGGCTGCGCCGGGCCATGGCCGACACGGTCGGCGTGCTCGCCAGGGCCTACGGATCCGACGCCTGGGCGGCGTCCGCGTCCCCCTGGGACTCCTGAGGCCTCTTGGTGATCTTGGGCATGCGTTCCCCGGGCGACCGGCGCAGCAGCTTCAGGGAGCGGCCCTCCACCCAGGCGTTCCACGCCTTGAGGTAGTAGAGCAGGTGCTCACGTGAGTCGTCCTTGCGGCGATGGCGTTTGCCGGCCGCCATGCCGAGCATCGTGTTGCGCAGGATCAGACGGGGGTCGGCCTCGGAGAGGCCCGCGCCGCTGAGCAGGCCGTCGTACCAGGGGGTCTGGTCGATGTCGGGGCGTTCGCGGGAGGTCACGTACCAGCCGATCGACGCGGCCGTGACCGTGACACGTGAGGCGCGGTGGATGGCGATGCCGCGGTTGATGGCCTCCCGCATGTCGGGATGCTGCTCCAGGATCGTCAGCAGCTGGTCGTTGGAGACCTGCGACGAGCCGCCCGACCAGTGGGCGTCCGGGGAGGTCAGGAAGAGCTGGAGGCCGCGCAGGGCGGCCGCCAGGTGGTTGCTGTTGGCCTCGCCGGCCAGGGAGAGCGCGTCCCGGCCGGTGCGCTTGCGGCCGGTGTCCATCACGGTGAACGCGGCCCTCGGCACGCCGTGCGCGACGAGCATGTCCACCGCCCGGCCCGCCTTGACCACCGCGTGCAGCCGGTGCTGACCGTCGACCAGCTTGCCCTGTTCGTCGAAAGCGATGCCCTGGTGGGTGAGTTTCCACTCGCCGCGCTCGATGGCCCGGGTGAGGTGGGTGACCGTCGGCCGGCTCAGGGGGCGGTTGGAGGTGTTGAGCTCCAGCCACTCCTGAGCCAGATCGGGCGTGACGGTCCGCACTTCGGTGTGCAATGGGGCTCCTTGTGCATCAACTCGCCCTGAAACAGGCGTTGTCGGGCGATGCTAGCGGCAGCCGCGGGCCCGGGAGGGCGATTGCGGAAACCACGTACACGGCGGCCCCGGATGTGGTGTCCTGGCCGGTCAGGGACGGTTCGCGGTCACTACTACTGCTGCTGCTTCCGCGCCAGCTCCGCCAGCACCCGGTACAGCGGTTCCGTGGCCCGCCGCCGGTACTCCTGGATCGACCAGCCGTTGCCGTCGGGGTCGGCGAAGTACATGAACGTCGCCCCGTCGTCCGGCGCGTACCGCACCGGCTCCGACACCTCCAGGCCCCGCTCGACCAGCTCCGCGCGGGCCGCCTCGATGTCGGCGACGCACAGCTGGAGCCCCTGGTAGGAGCCCGGCGCCGGCGTCGGGCCCTTGGTCAGCTCCCAGAGGCTGTCGCCGAGGGCGATGGAGCAGCCGGAGCCGGGCGGAGTCAGCTGGACGATCCGCATCCCCGGCATGACCTCCGCGTCGATGTCCACGTGGAAGCCGACCTTGTCCCGGTAGAAGTCCCGGGCGCGGTCGACGTCGCTCACGGGCAGCGGGATCACTTCCAGGGTGAGGTCCATGGTGAGGTCCATGTACGAGACTCCTTCGCCGGCGCCGGACGTCCTGCAGACCTACGACTCGAACCGCCAGCGCGTCTGGCTGAACGGCTCCCCCTTACCGAAGCCGAAAACCGTGCGGGGCGCCACCGCGTAGACGGCGGCCCGCCCGGGGCCGTGGTGGAAATACCCGTCCCGTACCTCGAAGTGCCAGAAGTCGCCGTACTTCGTCTCCCACGCCGCCGCCAGCTCGCGCAGCCGGCCGTCGTCCGTCACGCGCACCGCCTCGCCCTCGACGACCACGTCGTAGCCCTGGTTCCAGGTGTTGGTGCCGGTCGTCAGCACCACCCGCGGGTTCTCCGCCAGGTTGCGCGCCTTGCGTTCCTCCGGTCCCGTGCAGAAGTGCAGCGCGCCCGCCGACCACACGGCCGGGACCGGCGTCACGTGCGGGCGCCCGTCCGGTCGTACCGTCGAGATCCAGAACAGCTCGGCCGCGGCCAGCAGCGACTCGGCGCGCGGCCACGGTGTCGCGGTGGCCTTCTCGTCGCTGTACCGCGCGTCGAGCCGGGTGTGCGGGTGTCCGTCGGTCATGGTCGATCCTCCCGGTCTAACGTCCCTGCCTCACGTGTCACGAGTAGAGACCCGGTCCACCCGTCGAACTCATCGCGGCCCGCGCACCCCACTGCGGTTAGGCTCGGCTCGTACGACGGTGATCTCGTACGACGGGATCCGGAACGGGAGGCCTGGGATGACGGCGCCGGGGCGCAGAAGCAGTACCTTCACGCGGCTGCTGCGGCACGGCTTCACCGACGCCACCGCCGCCGAACGGCTACTGGACAGCGACGAGCTCGCGCCGGTGCGCAACGACCCCGTCCTGCTGGAGGCACTGGGCGCCACCGCCGACCCGGATCTGGCCCTGCGCGGCCTGCTGCGCCTGCTGGAGGCGCAGCCGGCTCCCGCCGACCGCCGGGAACTGCTCGACACGGTGATAGCGGCGAAGCCGCTGCGCGACCGGCTGCTGGGAGTGCTCGGCGCCTCCGCCGCGCTCGGCGAGCACCTGGCCCGGCACGCCGGTGACTGGCGGGCGCTCGCCAGGTACGAGCCACGTGACCTGCACCCCGGCGTGGAGGAGTTCGAGCGGGGCCTGGCGGCGGCGTCCGACCCCGTCGCCCTGCGGGTCGCGTACCGGCGCTGCCTGCTCTCCATCGCCGCCCGGGACGTGTGCGGCACCACCGATGTCGCCGACACCGCCGGTGAACTGGCAGACCTGGCCACCGCCACCCTGCGCGCGGCACTGCGCCAGGCCCGCGCGGACGCGCCCGAGGACGCCGCGATGTGCCGGCTCGCGGTGATCGCGATGGGCAAGTGCGGCGGTCACGAGCTGAACTACGTCTCCGACGTGGACGTCATCTTCGTCGGCGAGGCCGCGGAGGGCGCCGACGAGAGCAAGGCGCTCAAGGCGGCCACCAAGCTCGCCTCGCACATGATGCGGATCTGCTCGGAGACCACCGTCGAGGGGTCGATCTGGCCGGTCGATGCCAATCTGCGGCCCGAGGGCCGCAACGGTCCCCTCGTGCGCACCCTCAGCAGCCATCTCGCCTACTACCAGCGCTGGGCCAAGACCTGGGAGTTCCAGGCCCTGCTCAAGGCGCGCCCGGTCGCCGGCGACCGGGAGCTGGGCGAGCAGTACATCGCGGCCGTGGCGCCGCTGGTGTGGCAGGCGGCCGAGCGGGAGAACTTCGTCGCCGACGTGCAGAAGATGCGGCGGCGCGTGGTGGAGAACATCCCCGTCGCCGAGGTCGACCGGGAGCTGAAGCTGGGGCCCGGCGGGCTCCGGGACGTCGAGTTCGCCGTCCAGCTGCTGCAGCTGGTGCACGGGCGGGCGGACGCCACGCTGCGCAGCGGCACCACCCTGCACGCCCTGCGGGCGCTGGCCGCGGGCGGGTACGTGGGACGCGCCGACGCCACCCAGCTGGAGGACGCGTACCGCTTCCTGCGCTCCATGGAGCACCGCATCCAGCTGTACCGGCTGCGCCGCACCCACCTGGTCCCCGAGGCCGAGGACGACCAGCGGCGCCTCGGCCGGTCGCTGGGCCTGCGCACCGACCCGGTGGCCGAGCTGAACCGCGAGTGGAGGCGGCACGCCGCCGTCGTACGCCGGCTGCACGAGAAGCTGTTCTACCGGCCGCTGCTCGACGCGGTCGCGCAGCTCGCCCCCGGCGAGGCCCGGCTCAGCCCCGAGGCGGCCCGCGAACGCCTGGTCGCCCTCGGCTACGCCGACCCGGCCGCCGCCCTGCGCCACCTGGAGGCGCTGGCCTCCGGCGTCACCCGCAAGGCCGCCATCCAGCGCACCCTGCTGCCGGTGCTGCTGGGCTGGTTCGCGGACTCCGCCGACCCCGACGCGGGCCTGCTCAACTTCCGCAAGGTGTCGGACGCGCTCGGCAAGACGCCCTGGTACCTGCGGCTGCTGCGGGACGAGGGCGCCGCCGCGCAGAACCTCGCCCGGGTGCTGTCCGCCGGCCGGCTCGCCCCCGACCTGCTGATGCGCGCCCCGGAGGCGGTGGCGCTGCTCGGCGACGGCGACGGCGCGGGACTGGAGCCGCGTACGCGCGCCCATCTGGAGCAGGAGATCCTCGCCGCCGTGGGCCGCGCCGGGAACGGCGAGCAGGCGGTCACCGCGGCGCGCGGCGTACGCCGCCGGGAGCTGTTCCGTACGGCCGCCGCCGACATCGTCGGCTCCTACGGCACCGAGGACCGGCCCGCCGAGGCCGATCAGGGCGCCCTGGTGGACCGGGTGGGCGCGGCCGTGTCCGACCTGACCGCCGCGACCCTCGCGGGCACCCTGCGCGCCGTGGTCCGCGAGGGCTGGGGCGACACCCTGCCGACCCGGTTCGCGGTGATCGGCATGGGCCGCTTCGGCGGTCACGAGCTGGGCTACGGCTCCGACGCGGACGTGCTGTTCGTGCACGAGCCCAGGGAGGGCGTGGACGAGCGCGAGGCCGGTGACGCCGCGAACCGTGTCGTCGCCGAGATGCGCCGGCTGCTCCAGGTGCCCAGCGCCGACCCGCCCCTGCTGATCGACGCGGACCTGCGCCCCGAGGGCAAGTCCGGGCCGCTCGTACGGTCCCTGAAGTCGTACGAGGCGTACTACCGCCGCTGGTCCCTGGTCTGGGAGTCACAGGCGCTGCTGCGGGCGGAACCGGTGGCCGGCGACGCGGACCTGGGCCGCCGGTTCGTCGAGCTGATCGACCCGCTGCGCTACCCCGCCCGCGGGCTCGACGACGACGCCGTACGCGAGATCCGCCGGCTGAAGGCCCGCATGGAGTCCGAGCGGCTGCCCCGGGGCGTCGACCCCAAGCTGCACGCCAAGCTCGGGCCGGGCGGCCTGTCCGACGTCGAGTGGACCGTCCAGCTCCTCCAGATGCGGCACGGCGCGGCCCACGAGGCGCTGCGCACACCGCGTACGCGCGAGGCGCTGGCGGCGGCCCGCGAGGCCGGTCTGATCTCCGCCGAGGACGCGGCGACCCTGGACGAGGCATGGGTGCTGGCCACCCGGGTGCGCAACGCGGTGATGCTGGTCAGGGGCCGGGCGGGGGACACCTTCCCGTCGGACGGCCGGGAGCTGGCGGCCGTGGGCCGGTACCTGGGGTACGGGCCGGGCCACGTGGGCGACATGCTCGACGCGTACCGGCGTACGACGCGGCTCGCGCGGGGCGTGGTGGAGGAGCTGTTCTACGGCGCGACGTGAGCCGCCCCCCGCCGGGGCGCCGCCGACCCGGCCCGCCGCGGCCGGCGGGTCAGCGCCACCCCCAGCAGGACGACCGCCATCCCCGCGACCACCCGCGCGCCGACGTCCTCGCCCAGCACCAGCGCCCCGAGCGACACCGACACCACCGGCAGCAGATAGCCGACCGTCGCCGCGGTCGTCGCGCCCTCGTCGGCGATGAGGCGGTAGTTGAGGTAGAAGGTCACGCCGGTGCCGAGCACACCGAGCGCGGTGACCGCCAGCAGCGCCGTGAGGTCGGCGTCGACCGGGCCGGCCACCGGCAGGGCGAGCCCGGTCCAGGCGGTGGCGGTCAGCAGCTGCGCCGCCGACAGCGCCAGCGGGGCCCGGCGGTCGCCGAGATGGCGGGCCATGTACGCGAACGCCACGGCGTAACTCGCGGCCGCGGCCAGCAGCGCCGCCGCGCCCCAGCTCAGCAGGCTCGAGCGCTGCCAGGGCGCGAAGATCAGCACCGTACCGGCGAAGCCGCACAGCAGGCCGGTCAGGCGCACCGGGCCGAGGCCGCGGTCGGTGCCGAGCAGGAGGCCGATGAGCAGGGACCACAGGGGCGTGGTGGCGTTCAGGACGCCCGCGACACCCGAGTCGACGGTCTGCTGACCCAGGCTGAACAGGGCGAACGGCAGGGCGTTGCAGAACAGCGCGGCCACCACGAGATGACGCCACGTGGCGCGGGCGCGGGGCAGCCGCTGGCCGGCCCGGCGGGCCAGGAGGAGCAGTACGGCGGTGCCGAGGGCGCACCGGGCGATGGTGATCTGGGCGGGGGACAGGCCGTGGGTGAGCGCGACCTTGATCCACAGGAAGGCGGAGCCCCACAGGAGGGCGAGGGCGGCCATACGGAGGGTGGAGGCGAGGGGCATGGCTCCACGGTCCGCGCCGGATTGCTTCAGGACAAGTGAAGAGTTCTTACGCTCCTTTAAGCTCGACTGCATGCGGCTCGATGTGCGACGAATGCAGGTGCTGCGGGCCGTCGTCGGCACCGGATCGGTGACCGCGGCGGCCGCGCGGCTCGGTTACACGCCCTCCGCGGTCAGCCAGCAGATCGCGGCACTGGAGAAGGAGGCCGGCACGGAACTGCTGGAGCGGGTGGGGCGCGGGGTGCGGCCCACGGCGGCCGGCGTGCTGCTGACCGAGCACGCCGACGCGATCGCCCGGCGGGTCGCCGAGGCCGAGACCGCGCTCGCCGATCTGCTGGCGGGACGCACCGGGCGGCTGTCGGTGCGGTACTTCGCGACGGCCGGGGCGGCACTGGTCGCCCCGGCGGTGGCCCGGCTGCGGGCGCTGCATCCGGGAGTGCGGGTCGAACTGCGGCTGGCGGACGCCCGAGATCCGCTGCCGGACGTCAGGGAGGGGCGGGCGGACCTGGCCCTGGTGGTCGGGCGGCCGGAGACGGCCGGCCAGGACGACGGCGTACGGCTGCTGCGGCTGCTGGACGACCCCTACCTCGCCGTGCTGCCCAAGGGCCACCCGCTGGCCGCCCGCCGCAGCGTGGACCTGGCGGAGCTGGCGGAGGAGCCCTGGGTGGGCAGCGAGTGGCCGGGACCGTGCCTCGACGCACAGCTCGCCGCCTGCGAGGCGGCGGGGTTCCGGCCCCGCTTCGTGGTCGACAGCGAGGACTACGCCACCGCCCAGGGCTTCGTCGCGGCGGGCCTGGGCGTCACCCTGATCCCCCGCCTCGGCCTCGGCGGCCGCCACCCGGACGTCGCGGTACGCCGCCTGCGCTCCCCGGAACCGGCCCGCACCATCAGCGTCGCCCTGCGAGCCACGGCACCCCCGCAACCGGCCATGGCCTCTTTCATCGAGGCACTGAGGGAGGCGGCGCAGACCGGCGTGAGCACGGCCGGGTGACGCCGGCCCTTACGCCTTGGTCGGCAGGAACGCCCGCCTCGTCGTGGGCGCCGGCGTCGGCGCCAGCCTCGGCAGGGCGTGCGGAAGGGCGCCGTACCAGACCCGGACCACGCCGTAGCCGAAGCCCAGGCAGAGGATTCCGCCCACCGCGTCCAGCCAGAAGTGGTTGGCGGTGGCGACGATGACGACGAGGGTGGCGGCCGGGTAGAGCAGGCCCAGGACGCGCGCCCAGGGCACGGCGGCCAGCGCGAAGATGGTCAGGCCGCACCACAGGGACCAGCCGATGTGCATCGACGGCATCGCCGCGTACTGGTTCGACATGTTCTTCAGGTCGCCGGACGCCATCGAGCCCCACGTCTGGTGGACCAGGACGGTGTCGACGAAGTGGCCGCCGTTCATCAACCGGGGCGGGGCGAGCGGATACAGGTAGTAGCCGACCAGGGCCACGCCCGTCGTCGCGAACAGCACCAGCCGGGTCGCCGCGTAGCGGCCGGGATGACCGCGGTACAGCCATACGAGCACGCCGAGCGTCACCACGAAATGCAGTGTGGCGTAGTAGTAGTTCATGCCCACGACCAGCCAAGTCACCGCGTTGACCGCGTGGTTGACCGTCTGTTCGACGGCGATGCCGAGCTGTTGCTCGGTCTTCCAGATCCAGTCCGCGTTGCGCAGCGCCGCCACCTTCTGCTCCGGTACGGCATTGCGGATCAGCGAGTACGTCCAGTAACTCACCGCGATCAGCAGGATCTCGAACCACAGCCGGGGGCGGCGCGGGGTGCGCAGTCGACGCAGTACGCTCTGTTCGGTCTTGCCCGATTCGTCCGCGACAGCGTCCGCGACGGGTTGCGGAACGGCCTCTTCTCGGCCTTCCAGTGTCGTCACGGTCGTCTCACCCATGGGCACAGAGTCTGCCAGAAAAGCGTTCCCTCACCGATCATCCCCCGGTCGGGTTCCGGTCGCACGTTCTCCGCCGTACGGACACCTGCTCGTACTGCGGGAGCACGGCGCCCGGCCTCGCACACTCCGCCTTACGGACGATTTCGGTCCCCAGGGGCCGAAGCGGTCGAACCGCGCACCACCAGTTCCGGCATGAACACGAACTCGCTGTGCGGCGCGGGCGTCCCGCCGATCTCCTCCAGCAGCGTGCGCACCGCGGCCTGGCCCATAGCCGGCACCGGCTTGCGGACCGTGGTCAGCGGCGGGTCGGTGAAGGCGATCAGCGGGGAGTCGTCGAAGCCGACGACGGAGATGTCCTTCGGGACGTCGAGGCCGAGCTGACGGGCCGCGCGTATCGCCCCCAGGGCCATCATGTCGCTGGCGCACACCACGGCCGTGCAGTCCCTGCCGATCAGCGCGGTCGCGGCGGCCTGGCCGCCCTCCAGGGTGTACAGCGAGTGCTGGATCAGCTCGGACTCGACCACCTCCGCGGACAGCCCCAACTGGTCCTGCACGGCCCGCACGAACCCCTCGATCTTGCGCTGCACCGGCACGAACCGCTTCGGGCCGAGCGCGAGCCCGATCCGGGTGTGACCGAGCGAGGCGAGATGCGTGACCGCCAGCGTCATCGCCGCGCGGTCGTCGGGCGAGATGAACGGCGCCTGCACCTTCGGCGAGAAGCCGTCGACGAGCACGAACGGCACACCCTGCGCCCGCAGCTGCTCGTAGCGCTGCATGTCGGCGGTGGTGTCGGCGTGCAGGCCGGAGACGTAGATGATGCCCGCGACCCCGCGGTCCACCAGCATCTCGGTCAGCTCGTCCTCGGTCGAGCCGCCGGGGGTCTGGGTGGCGAGCACCGGGGTGTAGCCCTGCCGGGTCAGCGCCTGTCCGATGACCTGGGCGAGGGCCGGGAATATCGGGTTCTCCAGCTCGGGCGTGATCAGGCCCACGAGACCGGCGCTGCGCTGCCGCAGGCGCACCGGACGCTCGTAGCCCAGGACGTCGAGCGCGGCCAGCACGGACTGGCGGGTGGTGGCGGCGACGCCGGGCTTCCCGTTGAGGACGCGGCTGACGGTCGCTTCGCTCACCCCCGCCTGCGCAGCGATGTCCGCAAGCCGTGTGGTCACAGGGTGGGACTGTACCGGGCGGGTCTCGCCTTGCCCACCAACCGGACGCCGGGTGCGAGCGGCTGGTCGGCCCGCTCCGGGTTGCTGCGTCATCGCGTCGTCCCCTTGAAGTCTTGATCGGCCTCTGTTGAAACCATGTGGCAAGAGCTTGCAGAGTCTTGCACAACTCCGTCCGTCCCCGCTCAGTAGCGGTAGGTAGCGGTCTCGAGAAGGCCTACGGCGGGTCACGCGCGGATAACTTCCGAGACGTCTTGCACTTTTTTTCTGCAAGGTCTTTCGCAACTATTGCATCGCTGTTACGTTCACGTCGCCCGGCGGCCGCGATGGCGCAGTCGGTAGGTAAACGGGCTTTCACCCTCAAGGAGAACTCATGCGGCGTGGCATAGCGGCCACCGCGCTGGTGGCGTCCCTCGCTCTCGCGATGACGGCCTGCGGCGGAGACGGCGACAGCGGCGACAAGGCCGACGGGCCGGTCACCATCACCTGGTGGGACACCTCCAACGCCACCAACGAGGCGCCGACCTACCAGGCCTTGGTCAAGGAGTTCGAGGCCGCCAACAAGGACATCAAGGTCAAGTACGTCAACGTCCCGTTCGACCAGGCGCAGAACAAGTTCGACACCGCCGCCGGCTCGAAGGGTGCCCCGGACGTGCTGCGCTCCGAGGTCGGCTGGACCCCGGCGTTCGCCAAGAAGAGCTTCTTCCTGCCGCTGGACGGCACCGAGGCCCTCGCCGAGCAGGACAAGTTCAAGTCCAACCTGCTCGAGCAGGCCAAGTACGAGGGCAAGACCTACGGCGTCCCGTTCACCACGGACACCCTCGCCCTCGTCTACAACAAGGAGCTGTTCGAGAAGGCCGGCGTCGAGGCCCCCAAGACCTGGGACGACCTGAAGAAGGCCGCCGCCAAGATCAAGGCGAAGACCGGCGTCGACGGTTACTGGGGCTCCACCCAGGCCTACTACGCCCAGTCCTTCCTCTACGGCGAGGGCGCCGACACCGTCGACGTCGACGCCAAGAAGATCACGGTCACCTCGCCCGCCGCCAAGAAGGGCTATGGGACCTGGGAGAGCCTGTTCGACGGCAAGGGCCTGCACAAGGCCGACACCACCGCCGACGCCTACGCCCACATCCAGGAGGCGTTCGTGAACGGCAAGGTCGCCTCGATCATCCAGGGCCCGTGGGAGATCACCAACTTCTACAAGGGCTCCGCCTTCAAGGACAAGAACAACCTGGGCATCGCCACCGTCCCGGCCGGCTCCACCGGCAAGGCGGGCGCCCCGACCGGCGGTCACAACCTGTCCGTCTACGCGGGCTCGGACGAGGCGCACCAGAAGGCCGCGCTGAAGTTCGTGAACTTCATGACCTCCGCGAAGGCCCAGGAGACCATCGCCCTGAAGAACAACACGCTGCCGACCCGCGACGACGCCTACACCGAGCAGGTCAAGGCCGACCCGGGCATCGCCGGCTACCAGACGGTGCTCGCGGCCGCCCAGCCGCGCCCGGCGCTGCCCGAGTACAGCTCGCTGTGGGGCCCGCTCGACGACGAGCTGCTGAAGGTCGCCGGCGGCAAGGTGTCCCTGGACGAGGGCCTGGCCAACGCCGAGACGTCGATCGCCAAGCTGGTCCCGGACTTCAGCAAGTAAGCCGCGTGGCCGCCGGATCCTCCGTTTCAGAGGGGGAAGGATCCGGCGGCCGTCGGCCTGTGAGCCGTACTGACTGATCTGCCGAATCACTAGAAGGTTGTCGAACCATGACAGTCGCCATCGACCGTGCGACCGGCAAGCGGAGCGGTGACCGCGGTCCCCGGCCCGGGCTGGGCCGGCGCCTCAAGCTCAGCTACCAGAAGCACTGGTACGCCTACGCGATGATCGCCCCGGTGATCGTCGTCCTGGGCGCCCTGGTGCTGTACCCCCTTGCCTACGGCTTCTACCTGACGCTCACCGACGCCGACAGCCTGAACTCGGCGCGCACGATCGGTGTCAACGAGATCGAGGCCACCTACAAGTTCATCGGCATCGACAACTACGCCGACATCCTGTGGGGCGAGACCGCCTACGACCGCTTCTGGTCCCACTTCATCTGGACGATCGTGTGGACGGCGGCCTGTGTCGCCCTGCACTACTCCATCGGCCTCGGCCTCGCGCTGCTGCTCAACCAGAAGCTGCGCGGGCGCACCTTCTACCGGCTGATCCTGATCCTGCCCTGGGCCGTGCCGACGTTCACCACGGTCTTCGGCTGGCGCTTCATGCTCGCCGACACCGGCCTGATCAACTCCGTCCTCGACTTCCTGCACCTGCCGGCCCCGGCCTGGCTGGAGGACACCTTCTGGCAGCGGTTCGCCGCGATCATGGTCAACACCTGGTGCGGTGTGCCGTTCATGATGCTCTCGCTCCTCGGCGGTCTGCAGTCGATCGACAGCACCCTGTACGAGGCCTCCGAGATGGACGGCGCCAGCCGCTGGCAGCAGTTCCGCTACGTCACCCTGCCGGGCCTGCGCACGGTCAGCTCCACGGTGATCCTGCTCGGCGTGATCTGGACCTTCAACCAGTTCGCGATCATCTTCCTGCTGTTCGGCAACACCGCCCCGGAGGCGCAGATCCTGGTCACCTGGGCCTACCAGCTCGGCTTCGGACAGCAGCCGCGCGAGTTCGCCGAGTCGGCCGCCTACGGCATCCTGCTGCTGGGCATTCTGATCGTCTTCACCTCCTTCTACCGCCGCTGGCTGAACCGCGATGAGCAAGCCGCGATCTGAGGCAGGAGCCCCCATGAGCACCACGACCGTCACCAAGTCCGCCACCGCGGACCAGGCCTTTGCCGGCTCCGCCCCCACGCCCGCCAAGGTGCGCCGGCGCAGTGAGCGCAGCCTCGCCGCGACCCTCGTCTCCCACGGCCTGCTCACGATCGCGAGCCTGATCGCCCTCTTCCCGATCGTCTGGCTGGTCTTCCTGTCCCTCGGCCCGGACAAGGACGACTATCTGCACCCCGGGCGCATCTGGTCGACGATGACCCTGGACAACTACAGCTTCGTGCTCCAGGAGACGAACTTCTTCGACTGGCTGAAGAGCTCGCTGATCGTCTCGCTCGGCACCACCGTCATCGGCGTGATGATCGCGGCCACCACCGGCTACGCGGTGTCCCGCATGCGTTTCCCCGGCTACAAGAAGTTCATGTGGGTGCTGCTGTGCACCCAGATGTTCCCGATCGCCGTGCTGATCGTGCCGATGTACCAGATCCTGTCGGAGCTGCAGCTCATCGACACCTACCTCGGCCTGATCCTCGTCTACTGCTCCACCGCGGTCCCGTACTGCGCCTGGCTGCTCAAGGGATACTTCGACACCATCCCCTTCGAGATCGACGAGGCCGGCCGCGTCGACGGGCTCTCCCCGTTCGGCACCTTCCTGCGGCTGATCCTGCCGCTGGCCCGGCCGGGCCTGGCGGTGGCCGCGTTCTACAGCTTCATCACCGCCTTCGGCGAGGTCGCCTTCGCCACCACGTTCCTGCTCGACGACGAGAAGTACACCTTCGCCGTCGGTCTGCAGAGCTTCGTCAGCGAGCACGACGCCCAGCGCAACCTGATGGCCGCGACCGCGGTGCTCATCGCGATACCGGTGTCCGCGTTCTTCTACCTCGTGCAGAAGAACCTGGTGACCGGACTCACCGCGGGCGGCACCAAGGGCTGACGCCCGTCCCTCACGACTCCCGCGCCCTGTCCGCGCGGGTGGCGGCCGCGGTGCCCATCCGACCCCGCTGTCACCGCGGCCGCCTCGTCACCCCACCCCGCCGCCGTACCCACGCCTCCATGACCTCGAATCGGTTACACATCAAGGACGCCATGAGCCAGCACACTGTTGACCCGGCACCGGACTCCGCCGTCGCCACCGTCGCCAAGCGCCGCGACTGGTGGCGGGAGGCGGTGATCTACCAGGTCTATCCGCGCAGCTTCGCCGACAGCAACGGCGACGGCATGGGCGACCTGGAAGGCGTACGCTCCCGACTCCCGTACCTGCGCGACCTCGGCGTGGACGCCGTGTGGCTCAGCCCCTTCTACGCCTCCCCGCAGGCCGACGCCGGCTACGACGTCGCCGACTACCGCGCCGTCGACCCCATGTTCGGCAACCTCCTGGACGCCGACGCGCTGATCCGCGACGCCCACGAGCTGGGCCTGCGGATCATCGTCGACCTGGTGCCCAACCACTCCTCCGACCAGCACGAGTGGTTCAAGCGCGCCGTCGCCGAGGGCCCCGGCTCCCCGCTGCGCGAGCGCTACCACTTCCGCCCCGGCAAGGGCGTCAGCGGCGAACTGCCGCCCAACGACTGGGAGTCCATCTTCGGCGGCCCCGCCTGGACCCGGGTCACCGAGCCCGACGGCACCCCCGGCGAGTGGTACCTGCACCTGTTCGCCCCCGAGCAGCCCGACTTCAACTGGGACCACCCGGCGGTCGGCGACGAGTTCCGCTCCATCCTGCGCTTCTGGCTCGACATGGGCGTCGACGGCTTCCGCATCGACGTCGCGCACGGCCTGGTGAAGGCCGAGGGCCTGCCGGACCTGGGATCCCACGACCAGCTGAAGCTGCTGGGCAACGATGTCATGCCGTTCTTCGACCAGGACGGCGTGCACGAGATCTACCGCCAGTGGCGGCACGTGCTCGACGAGTACGCCGGTGAACGCATCTTCGTCGCCGAGGCCTGGACGCCGACCGTGGAGCGCACCGCCAACTACGTGCGCCCCGACGAGCTGCACCAGGCGTTCAACTTCCAGTACCTCGGCACCGAATGGGACGCCGAGGAGCTGCGCACGGTCATCGACCGCACACTGGAGGCGATGCGCCCCGTCAACGCCCCCGCGACCTGGGTGCTGTCCAACCACGACGTCACCCGGCACGCCACCCGCTTCGCCAACCCGCCCGGCCTCGGCACCCAGATCCGCACCGCCGGCGACCGCGAGCTGGGCCTGAGGCGGGCCCGCGCGGCGACGCTGCTGATGCTGGCGCTGCCCGGCTCGGCCTACGTCTACCAGGGCGAGGAGCTGGGCCTGCCGGACGTCGTCGACCTGCCCGACGAGGTGCGCCAGGACCCGGCATACTTCCGCGGCGAGGGCCAGGACGGCTTCCGCGACGGCTGCCGGGTGCCGATCCCGTGGACCCGCGGCGGCCCGTCGTACGGCTTCGGCAGCGGCGGCAGCTGGCTGCCCCAGCCGGCGGAGTGGGCCGAGCTGAGCGTGGAGGCGCAAGCGGGCGTGCCCGGCTCCACCCTGGAGCTGTACCGCTCCGCGCTGGCCGTCCGCCGCTCGCAGCCGGACCTCGGTGCGGGCGACGAAGTCGAGTGGCTGAAGGCGCCCGAGGGCGTGCTGGCGCTGCGGCGCGGGGAGTTCGTCTGTGTCGCCAACACCGGCGCCGAATCGGTGACGACCCCGGCGTACGGGCGGCTGCTGCTCGCGAGCGGTGAGGTGCTGGAGGCCGACGGCGAGGTGAAGGTGCCCGCCGACACCACGGTGTGGTTCAGCACGGCCGGGTAACTTCTTGCAGTAACTTCACACGGCCCGCTGCCCTTTTGGACAGCGGGCCTTTAACATCTGGCCACCGCAAGGTTTCTGAAAGATTTCAGCAAGTCCCTTCAGTGACACTGCCCTTCAACGGTGAAGGAACCCCACATGGCCAGAAGCAGAGCCCTTTCGGGCGCCCTGGTGCTCGCCGCCTCGGCGGCGTTCCTCGCGCCCGCCACCACCGCCGAGGCCGCCCCGCCCGGCACCAAGGACGTCACCGCCGTCCTCTTCGAGTGGAACTTCGCCTCGGTGGCGAAGGAGTGCACCACCCGCCTCGGTCCCGCCGGCTACGGCTACGTGCAGGTCTCCCCGCCTGCCGAGCACATAGCCGGGTCCCAGTGGTGGACGTCCTACCAGCCCGTCAGCTACAAGATCGCCGGACGGCTCGGCGACCGCACGGCCTTCAAGAACATGGTCGACACCTGCCACTCGGCCGGAGTGAAGGTCGTCGTCGACACCGTCATCAACCACATGTCGGCCGGCAACGGCACCGGCACCGGCGGCTCGTCGTACACGAAGTACGCCTACCCCGGGCTGTACTCGTCGTACGACTTCGACGACTGCACCGCCCAGATCAGCAACTACCAGGACCGCTGGCACGTCCAGCACTGCGAGCTCGTCGGCCTCGCCGACCTCGACACCGGCGAGAACTACGTGCGCGGCGCCATCGCCGGGTACATGAACGACCTGCTGTCGCTGGGCGTGGACGGCTTCCGCATCGACGCCGCCAAGCACATCGACACCGCCGACCTGGCGAACATCAAGTCCCGGCTGACCAACCCCTCCGTCTACTGGAAGCAGGAGGTCATCTACGGCAGCGGAGAGGCCGTCCAGCCGGGCGAGTACACCGGCAACGGCGACGTCCAGGAGTTCCGCTACGCCTACGACCTCAAGCGGGTCTTCAACAACGAGAACCTCGCCTACCTCAAGAACTACGGCGAGGGCTGGGGCTACCTGAACAACGCGTCCGCCGGGGTCTTCGTCGACAACCACGACACCGAGCGCAACGGCTCCACACTGAACTACAAGGACGGCGCCAACTACACCCTGGCCAACGTCTTCATGCTCGCCTGGCCGTACGGCGCGCCCGACATCAACTCCGGCTACGAGTTCACCGACCACGACGCAGGCCCGCCGAACGGCGGCCGGGTCGACGCCTGCTGGCAGAACGGCTGGAAGTGCCAGCACGCCTGGCCGGAGATCCAGAGCATGGTCGCCTTCCGCAACGCCACGCGCGGTACGGCGGTCACCAACTGGTGGGACAACGGCGGCGACGCGATCGCCTTCGGCCGGGGCAGCAAGGGCTACGTGGCCATCAACCACGAGACGTCCTCGCTGACCCGCACCTACCAGACCTCGCTGCCCGCGGGGACGTACTGCAACGTGCAGAACAACACCCCGGTGTCGGTGAACTCCAGCGGCCAGTTCACGGCCACCCTCGGGGCGAACACCGCCCTCGCCCTCTACGCGGGCAAGTCCAGCTGCTGACACGGCGGACGGGCAAGGGTCGTGAAATGCCTTTCCGTTACTTTCACGACCCTTGCTGCAAGTGTTGCTCCGGGGATACCGTCGCGCCCGGGGTCGGACCCGAATGAGCCGTAATCGCAAGGAGTTCACGCCTGTGATACCGAGATGGCCGGCGCCTGGGACGCGCCGCACCGTGCACAGCAGACGGGTGGCGGCCGTCACCGTCGCCGCGCTCGCCGCGGCGCTGGTCCAGCCGCTCGCCGCCCACGCCGCGCCGCCGCCCCCGCCGTCGGACGCGGCGCTGGCCAAGGCGCCCGCCCGGCACGACCTGACCCGCGAGCAGTTCTACTTCGTCCTGCCGGACCGTTTCGCCAACGGCGACACCGGCAACGACAAGGGCGGGCTCGCCGGCACCCGCCTCACCACCGGGTACGACCCCACCGACAAGGGCTTCTACCAGGGCGGAGACCTCAAGGGCCTGACGAAGAGGCTCGACTACATCAAGGGCCTCGGCACCACCGCCATCTGGCTCGCCCCCATCTTCAAGAACCAGCCCGTGCAGGGCGAGGGCGCGAACGCCTCGGCCGGCTACCACGGCTACTGGATCACCGACTTCACCCAGGTCGACCCGCACTTCGGCACCAACGAGGACCTGGAGACCCTCATCTCCAAGGCGCACGCCAAGGGCATGAAGGTCTTCTTCGACGTCATCACCAACCACACCGCCGACGTCGTCGACTACGAGGAGAAGTCCTACGACTACCTCTCCAAGGGCGCCTTCCCGTACCTGACGAAGGACGGCGAGCCCTTCGACGACGCGGACTACGCGGACGGCGAGCGCGACTTCCCCGCCGTCGACTCCGGTTCCTTCCCGCGCACCCCGGTCGTCGCCGAGGGCAAGAAGGACGTGAAGGTCCCGTCCTGGCTCAACGACCCGACGATGTACCACAACCGCGGCGACTCCACCTGGGCCGGCGAGTCCGCCACCTACGGTGACTTCGTCGGCCTGGACGACCTGTGGACCGAGCGTCCCGAGGTCGTCGAGGGCATGGAGAAGATCTACCAGCGCTGGGTCAGGGACTTCGACATCGACGGCTTCCGGATCGACACCGTGAAGCACGTCAACACCGAGTTCTGGACGCAGTGGGCGACCGCCCTGGACGCCTACGCGGCGAAGAAGGGCCGCGACGACTTCTTCATGTTCGGCGAGGTCTACTCCGCCGACACGAACGTCACCGCCCCCTACGTCACCGAGGGCCGCCTCGACTCCACCCTCGACTTCCCCTTCCAGGACGCGGCCCGCGCCTACGCCTCCCAGGGTGGCAGCGCGAAGAAGCTGGCGTCGGTCTTCGGCGACGACTACAAGTACACGACCGACAAGGCCAACGCGTACGAGCAGGTCACCTTCCTCGGCAACCACGACATGGGCCGCTTCGGGACCTTCCTCAAGCAGGACGACCCGGACGCGAGCGACGCCGAGCTGCTGAAGAAGGCCTCCCTCGCCAACGAGCTGATGTTCCTCAACCGGGGCAACCCGGTGATCTACTACGGCGACGAGCAGGGCTTCACCGGCGCGGGCGGCGACAAGGACGCCCGCCAGACGATGTTCGCCTCGAAGGTCGCCGACTACCTCGACGACGACCAGCTCGGCACCGACCGCACCCACGCCGACGACGCGTACGACCCGAGAGCGCCGCTCTACCGGCAGATCAGTGCTCTCGCGAAGCTCCGCAAGGCCCACCCGGCCCTCGCCGACGGCGTCCAGACCGAGCGCTACGCCGCCGACGGCCCCGGCGTCTACGCCGTCTCCCGCACCGACGCGAAGACCGGCACCGAGTACGTCGTCGCCTTCAACAACGCGGGCGAGGCGAAGACCGCGACCTTCACGACCGGCTCCGCGGACACGGCCTTCGACGGGATCTACGGAACCGAGGGGTCCGTGAAGTCCGGCGCCGACCGCAAGCTCACCGTCACCGTCCCCGCCGGATCCGCCGTCGTCCTCAAGGCCGCCGGCAGGCTTCCCGCCCCCGCCACCGAGCCGGCGCTCACCCTGAAGGCCCCGGCCACCGGAGCCACCGGCACCGTCGAGATCACGGCCGACGTCGACGGCGGGCAGCTCAACCGGGTCGTCTTCGCCGCGCAGACCGGCAACGGCAAGTGGCGGACCCTGGGCTCCGCCGACCACGCCCCGTACAAGGTCACCCACACCATCGGCGAGGACGTGCCCGCCGGCACCGCCCTGCGCTACAAGGCCGTGGTGATCGACTCCAAGGGCCGCACGGCGAGCGCCACCGCCGCGTCCGCCACCGGCACGCCGCCCGCCGAGGAAGTCCCCACCGCCTCCTCCCGCGACTACGCGATCGTGCACTACAAGCGCGAGGACGGGAACTACGCCGACTGGGGCCTGTACGCCTGGGGCGACCTCGCCGACGGCGAGGCCACCGAGTGGCCGGACAGCCACCCGTTCACCGGCCGTGACGCCTACGGCGCCTTCGCCTACGTCAAGCTGAAGCCGGGCGCCTCGAGCGTGGGCTTCCTGGTCATCGACGAGCAGGGCGGCAAGGACGTCTCCGCCGACCGCACGATCGACGTCACGAAGACCGGCGAGATCTGGATCGAGCAGGGCAAGGAGGCCGTCCGGACCGAACGGCCCGAGTACCCGGAGCAGGACAAGAGCAAGGCCGTCCTGCACTACCACCGCGCCGACGGCGACTACGACGGCTGGGGACTGCACGTCTGGACGGGTGCCGCGAACCCCACCGACTGGTCGAAACCCCTCGAGCCGGTGAAGACTGATGCCTATGGCGCGGTCTTCGAGGTGCCGCTCACCGAGGGTGCCACCAGCCTCAGCTACATCATCCACAAGGGCGACGAGAAGGACCTGTCCACCGACCAGTCGCTCGACCTCAAGGCGAACGGCCACGAGGTGTGGCTGTTGAACGGCCAGGAGAAGTACCTGCTGCCGCAGCCCGCGGGCTCCGCGGCCGCCGTCGACCCGACCACCGCCAAGGCGGTCTGGATCGATCGGGACACCCTCGTCTGGAACGGCTCCGACGCGGCCGCCTCCACCCAGCTGCTGTACTCCCGCACCGGCTCCATCAAGGCCGAGAAGGGCGTGCTGACCAGCACCGACGAGCGCCGGCTGCGGCTCAGCAGGACGTCTCTCACCGACGCGCAGAAGGCGAAGTTCCCGCACCTGAAGAGCCACACCGCCTGGTCCGTCGACCCGCGCGACCGCGACCGGGTTCGCGAGGCCCTGCGCGGCCAGCTCGTCGCCGCCCAGTACGCCGCCAACGGGGCCGTTCTGTCGGCGACCGGCGTGCAGATCGCCGGAGTGCTCGACGACCTCTACGACGCGACCAGGGCGGACCTCGGTCCCACCTTCCGCGACGGCCGCCCCACCCTCGCGGTGTGGGCACCCACCGCCCAGAGCGTGTCCCTGGAGCTGGACGGCTCCCTCAAGCCGATGCGCCGTGACGCCGCCACCGGCGTCTGGTCCGTCACCGGCTCGAAGTCCTGGAAGGGCAAGCCGTACCGGTACGTGGTGAAGGTCTGGGCGCCCAGCGTCCGCGAGGTCGTCACCAACAAGGTCACCGACCCGTACTCGGTCGCCCTCACCACCGACTCGAAGCGGAGCCTCGTCGTCGACCTCGCCGACAGGTCCCTCGCGCCGAGCGGCTGGAACGGGCTGAAGAAGCCGAAGGCCGTGCCGCTGAAGGACGCCCAGATCCAGGAGCTGCACATCCGCGACTTCTCCGTGGCGGACAGGACGGCGAAGGACCGGGGCACCTACCTCGCCTTCACCGACAAGGACAGCGACGGCAGCAGGCACCTGCGCGAGCTCGCCGAGGCCGGCACCGCCTACGTCCACCTCCTGCCGGCGTTCGACATCGCCACCATCCCCGAGAAGAAGTCCGAGCAGGCGACCGTCGACTGCGACCTGGCCTCCTACCCGGCCGACTCCGACAAGCAGCAGGAGTGCGTGGCGAAGGCGGCCGCGAAGGACGCCTACAACTGGGGGTACGACCCGTACCACTACACGGTCCCCGAGGGCTCCTACGCCACCGACCCGGAGGGCACCGCCCGCACGGTCGAGTTCCGCGAGATGGTGAAGGCGCTCAACGAGGACGGCCTGCGGGTCGTCATGGACGTCGTCTACAACCACACCGCCGCGAGCGGCCAGGCCGACACCAGCGTCCTGGACCGGATCGTCCCCGGCTACTACCAGCGCCTGCTCGCCGACGGCTCGGTCGCCAACAGCACCTGCTGCGCCAACACGGCCACCGAGAACGCCATGATGGGCAAGCTGGTCGTGGACTCGGTCGTCACCTGGGCCAAGGAGTACAAGGTCGACGGCTTCCGCTTCGACCTCATGGGCCACCACCCGAAGGAGAACATCCTCGCCGTCCGCAAGGCCCTCGACGCCCTGACCCCGGAGAAGGACGGCGTCGACGGCAAGCAGATCATCCTGTACGGCGAGGGCTGGAACTTCGGCGAGATCGCCGACGACGCCCGCTTCGTCCAGGCCACGCAGAAGAACATGGCCGGCACCGGCATCGCCACCTTCTCCGACCGGGCCCGTGACGCGGTGCGCGGCGGCGGCCCCTTCGACGCCGACCCCGGCGTCCAGGGCTTCGCCTCCGGCCTGTACACCGAGCCCAACCCGAACGCCGAGAACGGCACCGAGGCCGAGCAGAGGGCCCGGCTGCTGCACTACCAGGACCTGATCAAGGTCGGCCTGACCGGCAACCTCGCCGGCTACCGCTTCACCGACACGCGCGGCGAGCGGGTCAAGGGCTCCGAGGTCGACTACAACGGTGCGCCCGCCGGATACGCGGCGGCCCCGGGCGACGCCCTCGCCTACGCCGACGCGCACGACAACGAGACGCTCTTCGACGCCCTCGCGTTCAAGCTGCCGTCGTCGGTGAGCGCCGCCGACCGGGCGCGGATGCAGGTACTCGCCATGGCGACGGCCACCCTCTCGCAGGGCCCGGCCCTCTCCCAGGCGGGAACCGACCTGCTGCGCTCGAAGTCCCTGGACCGCAACTCCTACGACAGCGGCGACTGGTTCAACGCGATCCACTGGAACTGCGCCGACGGCAACGGCTTCGGCCGCGGCCTGCCCCCGGCCGCCGACAACCAGGCGAAGTGGCCGTACGCCAAGGCCCTGCTGACCAAGATCCAGGTCGGCTGCCCGCAGATCGAGGGCGCCTCGGCCGCGTACCGGGACCTGCTGAGGATCCGTACGACGGAGAAGGCGTTCTCCCTCGACACGGCCGCGCAGGTGCAGTCCGCGCTGTCCTTCCCGCTGTCCGGCACCGAGGAGACGCCCGGCGTGATCACCATGAAGCTGGGTGAACTCGTCATCGTGTTCAACGCGACGCCCGAGCGCCAGGAGCAGCGGATCGCCCAGCTCGCCGGTGACGGATACCGGCTGCACCCGGTGCAGGCGTCCGGTTCGGACGCCGTGGTGAAGAAGTCGGCCTACACGGAGGAATCGGGCACGTTCACCGTCCCGGGCCGCACGGTGGCGGTCTTCACCCGGGCCGGCTGACGGACGCTGCGGTTAGGGTGCTCCTGTCCGGACCCAGAACAGGAGCACCCATGCCGCAGATCACCGTCGACTACTCCGAGCAGCTGGCGGAGGACTTCGATCGGCCGGGGTTCGCCACGGCGCTGCACGCCACCGTGGTGGAGATCGCGGCGGCCAAGCCCCCGGCCTGCAAGACCCAGTTCCGCCGTACCGAGCACACCACGGTCGGCCCCGACACCGAGGGGCACGCCGTCGTGCACGTCATGATCGGCCTGCTGGCGGGGCGTACCGAGGAGACCAAGGCGAAGCTCACCGAGGCCGTCCTGGAACTCCTGCGGGACCACATCAAGCCGGCCGCGGGCCTGGCCCTGCACGCCTCGGCGGAGGTCCGTGAACTGGACCCGTCGTACCGGAAGTTCGAGAGCTAGGAGACACCCCCTAGGACGCCAGCGAGATCAGCCGGGTCACCAGGTCGCTGAACGGGCCGTCGGCGGGCTCGTCGGCGAGGACGCGGCGGACCAGGGCGCCCATCTCGTCGTCGAAGGCCGCGCTGACGGCCATCAGCGCGGCGAAGTCGTGCACGAGCTGCGTCTGCAGCTCCTCGCGCGGGATGCGCCGCCCGTCCAGCCAGATCAGCGCCGTCGACTCGGCGAGGGAGATCCAGGAGCGCACCACCAGCTCCAGCCGGGCCGGCGGCTCCGGCACCCGCAGATGCGCGATGATCTGCTCGTAGGCGGCCTGCCGTACGGAGTCGATCAGCGCGTTGGTGGTCGACGAGCCGACCGCCGGGCCGCCGCGCATCAGCGCCGAGAAACCGGGCCCGTGCTCCTCGACGAAGTCGAAGAACCGCCCCATCACCCGCAGCAGCCGCGCGCCCAGCGGCCCTTCGGCCGGTTCCACGAACCGGCCCGCCAGATCCTCCGCCGCGCGCTTCAACGCGGCCTCGTACAGGCTGAGTTTGCCGGGGAAGTAGTGGTAGACCAGGGGGCGCGAGATGCCCGCCGCCGACGCGATCTCGTCGATGGACACCTCGTCGGGAGAACGGCGGCTGAACAGTTCGAGGGCGACGCCGATCAACTGCTGCCGCCGCTCCTCGACTCCCATTCTGCGGCGAACCCCGGTAGTCATACGAACACCTTACCGATCGAATCCAGCCTCGAACGGTCTGGATCGGTCGCCGGCGTTCATCTGGCTTCACATGTCGAGCACGATTCGCTCGCTGCGCGCCCGCGACACACAGATCAGCATCGAGTCGCCACGCTCCGCGTCCGTCAGCAGCTCGTCCCGGTGGTCCACCTCGCCCTCCAGCACCCGCTGTTGGCAGGTGCCGCAGAACCCCTGCGCGCAGGAGTACGCCGTGTTCGGCAGCTCGTCCCGGACGGCGTCCAGCACGCTCCGGTCCGCCGGCACCGTCAACGTCACGCCGCTGCGACGCAGTTCCACCTCGAAGGCGCCCTCGCCGCCCGCCGCCGTACGTGGCGCGAACCGTTCCGTACGGACCCCGGGGAATCGTTCCTCCACAGCCGCCATCAGCCCTTCGGGCCCGCAGCAGTAGACGGCGGCCCCCTCCGGCACGTCCGCGAGCAGCGCGTCCAGGTCCGGCAGCCCGTCCTCGTCCTCCGCGACGACCGTCACCCGGTCGCCGCCGATCTTCACGACCTCCTCCAGGAACGGCATCGACGCCCGCGTCCGCCCGCCGTACAGCAGCCGCCACTCGGTGCCGTCCGGCAGCGCCCGCAGCATCGGCAGGACCGGCGTGATGCCGATGCCGCCCGCCACGAAGACGTACGAGTCCGCCTCGACCAGCGGGAAGCGGTTGCGCGGCCCGCGCACCTCCAGCTCCGTGCCCTCCCGCACCTGCTCGTGCACCTCGCGCGAGCCGCCCCGCCCGTCCGGCACCAGCCGGGTCGCCACCGTGTACGACGAGGTGTCCTCCGGGTCGCCGCACAGCGAGTACTGCCGCACCAGCCCCGACGGCAGCACCAGGTCGAGGTGGGCGCCCGGCGCCCAGCGCGGCAGGTCGTGTCCCTCCAGCCGGAGCTGGACGACCCCGTCGGCGATCTCCTCGTGCGCGGTGACCAGCAGCCGCAGCGCCCGCGACCGGGGCCGCCCGGAGACCGGCTCCTCCAGCGCCGGCATCGGCCACAGCGGCGAGGCCTGGATCCGGCGCCGCAGCGCCCGCCGGGCGAGCAGCGCGGCACCCGCGACCAGGACGACGGTCATCGGCTTCGGCATCAGGCGGCGCTCCTCTTGTCGTCGGCGACGGCGGCGGTGACGGCGGCGTCGGCGGCCACGGCGGCGGGGGAGGAGGCGAGATACGCGATCGCCTGCTCGGTGGAACCCTCCTGCGAGGGGTGGTAGTCGCGGCTCAGATAGCGCGGGACGGACCTGAGCATGTCCCCGGTCGAGGGCAGCAGTCCGTGCCGCCCGCGCACGTGGAAGTCCTTGAAGGTGGCCTTGCCGTCCAGGAGGGTCGGGTCGTTCTCCATGAAGAAGCGGACACCGCGCTGCCACAGGAACACCAGCGCGGTGAACGCGGTGGCCCAGGTGCGGGCCCGGCGCCGGTAGCCGCCGTCGACGTGCATGAACAGCTCGAAGGCGACCGAACGGTGCTCGACCTCCTCCGCTCCGTGCCAGCGCAGCAGGTCCAGCATGGTGGGGTCGGCGCCCCGCCGGTCCAGCTCCTCCGCGTTGAGCACCCAGTCGCCGAGGAACGCGGTGTAGTGCTCGATCGCCGCGATCAGCGCCACCCGCTCCATCAGCCACCAGCGGCGGGCCCGGCCCGGCGGGAGGGTGCGGTCGCCGAGCAGCTTCTCGAAGAGCCAGTCGACCTGGGCGGTGTACGGCGTCGGATCGAGCCCCTGCTCCCGCAAGTGCGGCAGCACCTCGTCATGGGCCTGGGAGTGCATCGCCTCCTGGCCGATGAACCCGATGACGTCCTCGCGCAGCCGCTCGTCGCGTATGTAGGGCAGCACCTGCTTGTAGACGTGCACGAACCAGCGCTCACCGGCCGGCAGCAGCAGGTGCAGCACATTGATCGTGTGCGTGGTGAACGGGTCCCCCGGCACCCAGTGCAGCGGGGTGCCCTCCCAGGAGAACGACACCTTCCGCGCCTTGAGCGGTATCCGCTCGGACTCGACGGGCTCCGGCACCCCGGCCTGCTTGTTAGACATGGCGTCAATGTACTGACGGGTAGGCCGGGGGTGAAGCCCTCTGCGCGAGCTTGTTGACACCGGAGTCAGCGAGGCTGTCCTCAGGGCGTGTCCTGGCGGAGGCCGCTGATCGACCGCCCGCTCTTCAGCGTCCCCTTCAGCTCGGCCCGCGCGCCCTGCTCGGTCCGTACGGTCAGCAGGTTGCCGTTCGCCGATCCGTTCACCCCGCCCGACGCGCTGACCGACGTGGTGTCCCCGCTCCCGGCGGCCAGCAGATACCAGGCGCCGGCCTCGGACTTCCACAGCACCCCGGCCAGCACATGCGGATCCTTCACGCCGCACGCCGGTACGTCGCCGCCCTTCGCCGCGACCGCGCCGTACGCCCCGCCCGGCGTCTGGAACTGGGCCAGCACCTGCTCGCCGCCGCCCCGCCAGGTCTCCGCCCGCGTACACACCCAGGCCGCCGAACCGCTGCCGTCGGGCAGCGGCTGCCGGGCGTACTCCCAGGCGTTCACCGAACGCACGCCCTGCCCGCGGGCCGCCCCCAGCGAACAGGCGAACGGCGCCCAGGTGCGCAGCGCCCGCGCGCCCGCCGCGTCCTCGACCGAGCCCGGACGGCCGCTGGTGAGCCGGGCCGGCATCAGCTCGCCGAGGTCGGCCATCAGCCGGGTGCCGGAACCGTCGGTCACCTGGAGCACGTTCCAGGAGGTGCACGAGCCGGTCCGGGTGACCGGGCTGGCCAGCGGCGAGGTGATCCCGCCGGTCAGGGTCAGCGCCATCGCGCCGGAGCCCGGCTTCGTCAGGTCCCGCTCGGCCGCCGACTTCACCCAGGGGGCCATCAGATAGCGGACGTTGCCGTCGGTGCGGCCCAGCACCAGCGCGCTCGCCTCGGCCCGGGTCGCGCCGTCCGCGCGGGCGAAGTCCAGGGCGGCGCCCGCCGTGCCGTCCTTCGGCTCGGCGTAGCGGGCGATGCGCAGGCCGTCGTAGAGGATCACCACCCGGGCCCGGTCCACCCGCCCCGCGTACAGCAGCTGCGGCGGTCCGGCCGGGCCGCCGGATGGGGTGCCCGGGGTCGCCGAGACCCGGACGTTCTCGCCGGGGCGGGCCCAGACGGCGAGGGTGCGGCGCAGCAGCGCGGTGTCGTCGGTGAGGTCGCCGCGGGCCGGCCACACCGAGAAGTCGCTGCGGGTCGCCGACCGCCAGACCGTGGGCGCCACCTTGGTCAGCCTGGCCGGGTCGAGGGCGGCCTGGGCGGCGGCGTTCAGCGCGTACGGGGGCGCGGCGGCGCCGTCCGGGCCCCAGCCGTCACCGGGCAGCGCGAGCAGCGCCCCGCACACCGCGGCCGCCGCGGCCGCCGCGAGCGCCGCCTTCAGATGCTGGCGGCGGCGCATCAGGTCGGTGGGCCGGGCCTGGAGGGAGCACGGGTCGAACTCGGGGGAGTCCAGCAGCGCGTACCGCGCGGCGACGGTGTCGGCCTCGGCGAGCGCGGCCCGCGGGTCCTCGACCCCGGCGGCCGAGAGGACCGTACGGACGTCGGGGTCGGCCAGCCGCTCCAGGCCGCGCAGCACATGGACGGCACGGGCGGGGGCGGACAGCGCCGACAGCTGCTGGTCCAGGGCGAGTTCGTCGGCGCCACCCGAGCGCGGGAACAGCCGCAGCCCCCACACCTGGGGGAGCAGCGGCGGCAGCTGGGAGCGCTTCGGCCACGCCCTGCGCCGCAGCGGGAGTCCCGCCTCCAGCGCCGAGCGCAGCACCCGCAGGCGCAGCAGCGCGTACCCGGGGTCGCCCTCGCGGCCCGTGGCCTGGGCCGGGATGACCGAGGCCCGGGCACGGCCGCGCGGCAGGGCCCGCTGGGTGAGCGCGTGGGCGGTGAGGACCCGCCGGTTGCGGCCCAGACTCGGGGGCAGCACCAGGTAGGCCAGGCGGACCAGCCGGGGGTAGTGCTCGACGAGCGCGGCCTCGGCACGCTCGACGTCGACCACCGGATCGGCGACGGCCGGGGAGTTCTGACGCTGGGCGAAATCCTGTGACTGCACGTCCGGGAGAACGAGCGGCACGGCGGATGGTCACACCCGTTCGGGGGACCGGCCGGCGATTCGCGTGGGCGATTTGAGCACCCCGGTCCCGGCAGCCGTATCGACCTGAGGCAGCTGCCCGTTCGACGCCCGACCGGAGGAACTGATGAGGCTGATCCGACCGATGCTCGCCGTGGCCGTGGCCGCCCTGGCGCTCGCGGGCTGCGGCTCCGGCGGTGCGCGGGCGGAGGTGCCCGAGACCGCCGCGGGGAGCCTGGAACAGCTGGCAGCGGAGGTGGACTGCGCACCGGACATGCAGACGGACGCCGACGAGATCCGGCAGGCGATCTGCGAGAACGGCGACGGCAAGTTCATCCTCGCCACCTTCGCCACCGACCGCGGCCAGCGCGAGTGGATCAACGGGGCGAAGGACTACGGCGGTCACTACCTGGTCGGCCGCAAGTGGGTGGCCGTCGGCGAGACCGAGGTGGTGACGGCGCTGCGCGGGACGCTCGGCGGGACGCTGGAGGAGGGCAAGGACCACGGAGCCGGCCACGGGGCCTCGCACGCGGGGCACTGACCTGCACCGACCGCCCCGGCACGCGACCGTCCCGGCACGTGACCGGACACGCCGAAGGCCGGCGGTGAGGGGAAGCCCCTCGCCGCCGGCCTTCGCCGGGCTCACGCGCACTTACGGCCGGTGTTGATGCAGTCGACCATCTTGTTCATCAACTGCGGGGAGAAGAAGTTGATGAAGTCGTTGTGGTCGGTGATCGGCTTGTGCAGCTGCTCCGGGAAGGTGTCCACCGCGAACGGGTTCTGGACCACCCCGTTCTCGATGGTCGGGGTCGGAACCTCGTACACCAGCCGCACCTGGAGCTGCGGGATCGCCTTGAAGCCGTTGGCGCAGGAGCCGTCGGCCTGGACGAACGCCACGTGGGTGCGGTGGTTGGCGCTGTCGATGTTCTGGCCGTCCCAGCAGCTCTGGAAGTTGGACAGGCGCACCACGTCACTGCCCTCGGGGCACAGCGGGTACTTGTCCGTCAGCTGCCGGTCCTCGAAGCCGGTGCAGGTCCACGCGGTGTTGGCGTTCGCCAGGCCGTTGACGAAGGCCTTGGCGTCACCGGTGATGATGCGCAGCGCCGGCGGCATCGCGACGACCGGGCCGCGCTTGTTGCCGACGAACTTCAGCTGGGCCACCTTGGGCTGCAGGATGCGGCCGACGTTGCCCTCCGTGCCGCCGCCGGCGGCGTTCTGGTCGAAGTCCTGCGAGCCGTCCTGGAGGCGCAGCACCGGCCAGAAGTACGACGACTTGTCGCCCTGGTTCTGGCAGCTGGTGCCGGCGGCCGCCAGGTCCTCGTCGCTCGCGAAGGCGTCGTTGTTCTGGTTCCCGACGTAGTCGTGCAGGTGGTGGGCGCCGTTGGTGACACCGGGGGCGACGATCACGTTGTCCGTGTTGTGGTTGTCGTTGCCGTTGGTGCCGCATTTCGTGGTGAAGCTGCCCCGCGATCCGGACCGGCCGTTCGCGGCGAGCCCGTTCGGCAGGTTGCGGGAGCCGGGCTGGACGGTGGTGATGTCCTGGAAGTCGGCCGCCACCGGGCCGTTGCCGGCCTGACCGCCGTTGCCCTGCTGCTGGCCGCCGTCGCCCTGCTGGCCGTCGCCGTTCTGGTCTCCGTCGCCGTTCTGGTCCCCGCCGTCCTGGTTCTGGTCCCCGCCGTCCTGCTGCTGACCGTCGCCGTCCTGGCCGTCGTTCTGGCCGTCGCCGTTCTGGCCGTCCGTGGTCTGCGGCTGCTCGGCCGGTGTGCCGGTGCAGCCGGAGAGGGTGTCCAGTTCCTCGGAGGCGCTGCCGCCGGCCCGGTTGATCTCCAGCTGGATGCGGTCGATGATCGCCTTGCGGCGGTCCTTGAGCGGCTGGAGGATCGCGTTCTGGACGTAGCTCGCGTCTCTGGCCTGCGCGTCCCGGGTGGTCGCCAGCCGCTGGTAGGCGTCGGTGATCTGCTGGTCGAGCGTGGCCAGTTCGCCGTCCACCTCGCCCCGCGCCTGGTCCGGTACCTCGGTGAGCTGCTGGCCGACGTCCGGGCAGTCGATGGTGGCGACCTGCGCCGTGGCTGCCTTCGTCCGGTCCGGCCAGCGGTTCTCCTCGTGCGCCGAGGCATAGAAGTTCGCCCAGATCAGCCCGCCCCCACCGAGCGCTAGGGCCGCCGATGCGGCAATGGCCTTGGTGGCCAGCGGCGTACGGCGTTTTCGTGTGTTGCGTCCCATGGAACTCCTCTGACTTCCTTGCGGGGCAGCATCGAGGCGCCCGACAGGAGTGAAGCGGCTCCCCTCCATACGGAACCGGTCCCACGGGTGTTCAAACGTTCCGGAAATTGCCTCTGGTTTACAGCAGTTGACGACTTTCCCGCTGGGCGAGCACCTTCGCCTCCGTCTCCGGATCCAGGCCCTTCTGCGGCCGGTCGGGGCGGAGCGGGGCCACCCCGCCGAGTTCGCGGAGCCAGTTCCAGGTGTCGGCGACGGTCTCCTCGACGGGACGGCAGCGCAGGCCCGCCGCGACCGCCCGCGAGACGTCCGCGCAGTGCAGCGCCTCGTGCAGATCACTGTTCGGCGGCACCCACACCGGCAGCTGGGTCCAGGGCTCGATCCCGGCCTCCAGGATCAACTCGGGGTCGGTCCAGCACAGTTCGGCCGTCCCGCCGGTGACGCGCGCGCAGGCCTCCAGAAGGGTGCCGATGGTGGCGTGGCCCCGCGGGGAGATCAGGTTGTACGGGCCGCTCAGCTCCTGCTCGACGCCCCCGAGGATCCACTCGGCCAGGTCGCGGACGTCCACGTACTGAACGGGCAGGTCCCGGGGGCCCGGCGCCAGCACCGGGCCGCCGCGGGCCGTCCGGGTCAGCCACCACGGCAGCCGGCCCACGTTCTCGTACGGCCCGATGATCAGCCCGGCGCGCACCAGCAGCGTGCGGTCCGCGCCGAAAGCGTCGAGCGCGGCCAGTTCGCCGCCCCGCTTGTCACGCGCGTACTCGGTCTGCTCCGCGTCCGGCTCGGCGCCCTCGACCAACCGCGCCTCCTCGGTGTATCCGGCGGGCGGCGCCCAGTCGTACACCGAGCAGCTGGACACGTACACGTATCGGGCGGCGCGGCCCCGCAGCAGCCGCGCCGCGTCCCGCACCGCGCGGGGCGCCGCCGACCAGGTGTCGACGACGGCGTCCCATTCGCCTTCGGCGAGCGCGGCGAGCCCGTCGGGCGCGGTGCGGTCGCCGTGCAGCGCCCGCGCCCCGTCGGGCGCCGTGTGGCGCCCCCGGTGGAAGACGGTCACCTCCCAGCCGCGTTCCAGGGCCGCGTCCACGACGGCCCGCCCCACGAACTCCGTTCCGCCCAGCACGAGAAGTCTCATGCCGGTGACTCTGCCCGCCGACCGCGCGGCGGGGAAGGGGAATCTGCCGTGGGCAGACTCAGCGACCGGTCGGCGGCGTGTACTTGTAGCCGACCCGGCGCACGGTGCGGATGGTGTCGCGGTGCTCGGCGCCCAGCTTGCGGCGCAGCCGGGCGATGTGCACGTCGACCGTGCGGCCGTCGCCCACGTGCCCGTACCCCCACACCGTGGTGACCAGCTGGTCGCGGGTGTGCACCCGGTGCGGGTTGGCCACCAGGTGGGCGAGGAGTTCGAACTCCAGGTAGGTCAGGTCGAGTTCGTGGCCGTCCACCTGGGCGGTGCGGCGGACGGAGTCGATGCGGATGAGGGGTTCGGCGGCGGCCGCCTCGGGGGCGGGTATGCCGGCGGGCTGCTGGTCCGGCACCGCGACCGGCGCGAACGGCGTCTGCTGGTCGGCCGGGACGAGCACCAGGTACCCGACCATCGGCGGCCGGCCCGGCAGGGCGGGCAGGGTGTGCGGCGGGGCCGGCAGCCAGGTGGCGCCCGGCGGCAGGAAGTCCGTCACGTCGACGACGTCGTCGCGGCCGACGGCTCGCAGCCGGTGCCGGGAGACGGGTGAGGGGGCGGTGGGCAGGGAACGAGTGGTCGCCATGAGAGGTCAGCTCTTTCGCGCGAGGAGTCCGTCGGGAAGGGGACGTACGTCGGCGCGCCGGCCGAAGGCCAGGGTGTGACGGCTTTAGAGGGCCGGCGCGTTCGTCGCGCGGCAACACACCCGGTCGAAGTCGTGGTGCTGACGGGAAGGCCAGAAGGGCTCGAGGTCATGGCGACCCGTCGCGGAGTACTTCTGGAAGCTGGCCATGCCTCCATTCAAGCAGACGCCGCCCATGGTCCGGGACCCTTCTCTCACTGCTTGGACGCTCTCGGCCATGAACGCGTGAGGGGACGCCCGCCGGAAAGGCGGGCGTCCCCTCACGGAGCCGCGATGCGGATCAGACCTGGCCGGCCTTCTCCAGGGCGGAGCAGCAGGTGTCCACCAGCAGGCGGGTCACCACGTACGGGTCGACGTTGGCGTTCGGACGGCGGTCCTCGATGTAGCCCTTGCCGTCCTTCTCGACCTGCCACGGGATGCGGACCGAGGCGCCGCGGTTGGAGACGCCGTAGGAGTACTCGTCCCACGGGGCGGTCTCGTGCAGACCGGTCAGGCGGTCGTCGATGCCCGCGCCGTAGTTCTTGACGTGGTCGAGCGGCTTCGAGCCCTCACCGAGCGACTCGCAGGCGGTGATGATCGCGTCGTAGCCCTCGCGCATCGCCTTGGTGGAGAAGTTGGTGTGCGCGCCGGCGCCGTTCCAGTCGCCCTTGACCGGCTTCGGGTCGAGGGTCGCGGAGATGCCGAAGTCCTCGGCGGTGCGGTAGAGCAGCCAACGGGCCACCCACAGCTGGTCGGAGACCTCCAGCGGGGCGAGCGGGCCGACCTGGAACTCCCACTGGCCCGGCATGACCTCGGCGTTGATGCCGGAGATGCCCAGGCCCGCCTTCAGGCAGTTGTCCAGGTGCTTCTCGACGATGTCGCGGCCGAAGATCTCGTCGGCGCCGACACCGCAGTAGTAGCCGCCCTGCGGGGCGGGGAAGCCGCCCTCGGGGAAGCCGAGCGGGCGGGAGCCGTCGAAGAAGGTGTACTCCTGCTCGATGCCGAAGATCGGCTCCTGCGCGGCGAACTTCTCCGCGACCTCGGCCAGCGCGGCACGGGTGTTGGACTCGTGCGGCGTCATGTCGATGTTCAGGACCTCGCAGAGGACGAGGATGTCGTCGCCGCCGCGGATCGGGTCGGGGCAGGTGAAGACCGGCTTGAGGACACGGTCCGAGGAGTGGCCCTCGGCCTGGTTCGTGGAGGACCCGTCGAAGCCCCAGATCGGCAGTGCGTCCAGACCGGCGGGCTCACCCGCGATGATCTTGGTCTTGGAGCGGAGCTTGGCGGTCGGCTGGGTGCCGTCGATCCAGATGTACTCAGCCTTGAAGGTCACGGGCCACTTCCTTCGGGGGTGTGTCTGACGCACTTGCGGGTGCTGCGGCGCTGCGGCACTGGGGCGCCGCGTTGATGTCCGTGAGCCTGTCAACAGGCGATTTCCCGGTCATTGCTCGTTTGTGAACCCCGTGTTACCTGGGGGTGGTGTGGCGCGACTCACATCGTGAGGGAGCCGTCGGTGCGGGACCTCACCGTTCGCGTTCGCGGACGGTGAGCGGCCAGGCGGCTCGTATGCGATGGGAATACCCCGGCCGGCCGGGGAACCCCGCGCTCAGTCCGCCCCGGCCGCCGCCTCCCGCACCCCTTCCAGGAAGCCGCGGATCGCCGCCCGCTCCCGCTCGTCGTAACCCCGCAGCAGCTCCACGGCATGGGCGATGAGCGGGCCGAAGTGGGCTTGGCCCAGCTCCACCGCCCGCTGCTCGACCTCGACGACCACCTGGCGCCGGTCGCGCCGCCCGCGCACCCGCCGCACATGGCCGGCCCGTTCCAGGCGGTCGACGAGTGCCGTGGTCCCCGCGGAGTTCAGCCCGAGCGCCGCGCCGAGCCTGCCCGCGGTCATCTCCTCGCCGACCCGCGTGGCGTCCATGAGCGCGATCAGGGCGCGGACGTCCGTCGGGTGCATACCGTTCCGGTTCGCGAATCGCGCGCTGTGCAGGCCCAGTTCGACCGTCACCGCCCGCAGCAGATGGACGAGCTCCATCTCCGGTCCCTCACTCGCCATGCCGACGCCCTCCGCCTATCATCTCGCCAGACGTGTATCTCGCTGAGCGAGATAATAACCGTGACGAGGGGGGCGGAGAGCATGTACGACACCGACGGCTTCCGGGCGGCGTACGACAAGGTGATGGCCAAGTGGCCGGCCGAGCGGGAGGCACGCGAGGTGCCCACGCCGTACGGCAGCACGTACGTCAACGTCTGCGGCCCGCGCGACGCGCCCCCGCTGCTTCTGCTGCCCGGCGGCGGGGCCACCTCGGCCTCCTGGTACGCGCAGGCCGCCGACCTGGCCCGCGAGCACCGCGTGCACGCCGTCGACCTGATCGGCGACCCCGGCCGCAGCGTCCCGGCCGGCGACCGTCCCCTCCGTACGGTCGCCGACCTGACGGCCTGGCTGGACGCGCTCCTCGACGGCCTCGGCATCGGCGCGGCGGACGTCGGCGGGCACTCGTACGGGGCGTGGATCGCCCTGCACCACGCCCTGCGTTCGCCGCGGCGGGTGCGCCGTCTGTTCCTCCTGGACCCGACCCAGTGCTTCGCCGGGTACAAGACGGCGTACCTGCTGCACGCCCTGCCGATGCTGCTGCGGCCCTCCGCGCGGAGCGTCCGCGCATTCCTGGAGTGGGAGACCGGGGGAGCACCCCTGGACCCCGACTGGCTCCGCCTCCAGGAGGCGGCCGCCGGCTTCCCTTCCGTGAAGCCGGTGACCGGCCCGCGCCCGACCCCCCGGGCGCTGCGCGGGCTCGACCTGCCGGTCCTGCTGCTCGTGGCCGCGAGCGGCAGGACGCATGACCCGCGCAAGGTGGCGGCCCGGGCGGAAGAGTTGCTGCCGCACGTCGAGACGGTCGTCCTCCCGGACGTCTCCCATCACGCGCTGCCGCACTCCGCACCCCCCGGTACGGGCCGCCGCCTCAGCGGATTCCTGCGTGGATCGTCAGGTTCCTGAGCCTCACCCCACCTTCTCGATCACGGCCCGGCGGATCAGGAACTTGCCGGGCTCCCGGACCTGCTCGAAGGCCGCGTTGTTGAGCAGCACACAGCTGCCGGAGACCGAGGTGACCTCCACCGTCGTGGACTTGTTGTTGTCCAGGTTGGTGACCTTCAGCTTCGTCCCGGCCGGGAACTGGTTGCTGGACGCGGCCGGGGCGCCGCCCTCGCCGGAGAGGGTGACGGTGGAGCCGTTGCACACCTGCTGCCCGGCCGCCTCGGCGGGCGCGGACGGCTGTGCCTCCTCCGCTGGCTCGGAGGGCGCGGCCTCCTCCGCGGGAGCGGAGGGCTGGGCCTCCTCGGCGGGCGCGGACGGGTCGGCGGGCTGCCCGGCCTGGGAGTCCTGAGCCGACCCCCCGACCGCCTCGCCCACCTCGCACCCGGACGCCTCCTGCTTGCGCTGGATCTCGGCGATGACCGCCTCGCGGTTGGCGATCCTCGCCTCCGACTGCGCGTCCGGATTGGCCCGTTGTCCCTCGATGAACCGCTGGTTGTTGCCGAGCGCGGTGGCGAGACCCTGGCAGACGGACGAGTCCTTCGCCGACTGCGCGGCGTTCGACGTGCTCGCCATGACGAAGGCCCCGCCCCCCGCCACCGTCGCCGCGCTCACCAGCAGCGCGATCTTCTTCTTCGTACTGAGCGTTCTCCTACGCGACATGCGCGCCTCCTGAAGAGGTCGGTGGAGCGTACGCCGCTATGTACGAGATCCCGAACGAGGTTACTCAGCGGTCACGGGAGGATGTTGAAGTGGGCTGTGTCACACGGGGGTTGGGGTGCGGGTTTCCCGCTCCGCCGCCTGCCGGCCCGGGCTCCTCTCAGCCCTCCTCGTACGCAACCACGTTGTCGTTGACGTACTGGAGCAGGTCCTCGGTCTGCGCCGTGATCGCGGCCTCCTCCGTCTCCGCGCCGTCGCCCCACTGGCCGTTGGCGAACACCACCGAGCGGACCGTCATCAGCCGGCGGAACACCCCCGCCGAGCCCGGCGGCACCGTCGGCATGCCCGCCTCGGGCGGCGGGTCGAGGGAGACCGTCTGATAGGTCACCGGGTCCATCGAGGCCATCGCGAACACCGACGAGGCGTCCTCGACGCGGCGGAAGCTCAGTACGGTCACCGTCACCTGCGAGCGCCGCTCCACGTCCGTGAACAGCGCGGCGGTCAGCCGCAGGCAGCCCTCGCCCTGCTCGATCAGCGCGGCCAGCTCCGGGGACATGCCCTGGGCGCAGTCGGGTGTGGTGGCCAGGTCGACCCGCTCGTAGCGGGAGCCGTCGTCCAGGCGCACGCTCGTCGCCGGGAACGCCTGCTCGGGCCGGACCACGGGGCGCGCCAGCAGGGAGGGGAGGGCGGACGGGGCGTCCGGCGGCAGCGAGCTGGTGACGGAGGGGACCACCGGGGCGGCGGTGGTCCCGGAGGCGGTCGCGGGCGGCGGGGCGGCGGTGTCGCCTTCGTCGCCGCCGGTGTACATCACGGTCCCGGCGGCGACGGCGGCGAGCAGGACGGCACCGGTCGCTCCGGCCACCGCCCAGCGGGTGCGGCGGTGCCTCCGTATGCGCTCCTGCTCGGCCGCCCACTGGGCGTATGGGTCGATTCCTTGATCACCGAAGGTCATGGCGGCGGAGGGTAACAGCGGGAGCCACCCCGACTCGCCCCCGCCGACGAACAGTTGGAAACGCCGCTAACGGGACAAGATGTCGCGTACCGCCTCGTCGGTGCGGCCGACCACGGCCGTGCCGTCGTCGGCGGTGATGATGGGGCGCTGGATCAGCTTCGGGTGCTCGGCCAGCGCCGTCACCCAGCGGTCGCGCGAGGCGGCGTCCCGCGGCCACTCCTTCAGGCCCAGCTCCTTGGCGGCGGGCTCCTGGGTGCGGGTGATGTCCCACGGTTCGAGGCCGAGGCGGTCGAGCACGTCGCGGATCTCGTCCTCGGTCGGCACGTCCTCCAGGTAGCGGCGGACGGTGTAGTCGGCGCCCTCGGCGTCGAGCAGGCTGATCGCGCTGCGGCACTTGGAGCAGGCGGGGTTGATCCAGATTTCCATGCCGGACACGGTACGCCGGGGGTCGCCGGGCGCAGTGCGGGCACCCTGCTCTGTTCGATTTTGAGGGTGCGTCCCAGGGGTCTCGGGAAACCGTTCTGACGCATCGCCAATTCCCTTGCTCACCTGGGGATATCCTGCGTCTCAGGGTCATCCGATTGTCAGTGGCGGGCAGTAGAATTGAAGCAGTGTTCGAGGGGATCGCCGGGGCCTTCCGGGCGGTTCTCTGACCGCGACAGGAGGATGCCCGTGCCCGCTGCCGCACTGAAGCCGAAGCCCTTGCCCACCCAGTCCACCGCCCGCCGCGCCGTCCAGCTCGACCTGCCGTACGTCCCGGTCGCGAAGCGGCCGTTGCCGGCGGGGCGGCCGCGCGAGTGGTACATCTCGCACAACCGCCGGCTCAAGGCGATGCGCCTGGCCATAGCGCTGCTCGACTCCGGCGTGTACCTGCCGGGCCAGGCCCGCAACGAGACGATCCGCGACACCGCGCGGCTCATCGGTGTCCACCCGCCGTCGGACACGACGTGCCACATGGTGCGGGCGCTGATGAAGTACAGCCGGTGAGGTGAGGCCGGTGCCGGGTGCCGTGTCCTCGTGCGGCGCCCGGCACCGGGAGCGCCTCACCCGGCACCGGAAGCGCCTCACGGCACCGGAAGCGCCTCACCCGGCCAACTCCCGCTCCAGCGGCGTCCGGAAGCGCGGAGTCACCCGGGTCTGCCCCACCCACTCCCGCAGTCTTTCCGCCTCCGCGCCGATCGCCGCCTCCGCCTCCCGGCCCAGCCCGGTGCCCTCGAGGATCCGCCAGACGATCTCGCCGTCGGGCCGCTGGGCCCAGCCGCCCACCACCCGGCCGTCCCACCACACGGTCGGTCCGACGTTGCCGCTGCGGTCGAAGAGGGACGCGCGCAGTTCCGGCGCGAGATACCAGTCCCGCTGCTGCCAGCCCATGGCGGTCGGGTCGAGCGCGGGCAGCAGGGCCGCCCAGGGCTCGGCGGGGGCCGCCACCGGGTCCTCGTCGCCGTCGACGACGTACCCCGTGCCCTCGTCCAGCCCGACCTCCCGCGCCCCGATCGCCCCCAGAGCCCGGCGCACCTCCGTGACCCGCCACCCCGTCCACCACTTCAGGTCCGCCTCGGTGGCCGGCCCGCAGACGGTGAGCCAGCGGCGCAGCAGGTCCGCCTGCGCCCCGGCGACGTCCAGCTCCGGATGCTCCGGCGCCGGCGCCCAGCGGAACTGCGACGACGTCCAGGAGCCCAGCGGGCGGCCCCGGACCACCTTGCCCTCCACCCCCAGCACCCGCAGCAGCCGGCCGGAGACCGTGTGCACGCCCTCGTAGCTCTTCCCGGCCGCGTAAACGAACTGCTCCCGCAGCCGTGGCTCGTCCGCCGCCAGCTCGGCCGCCGTCGCCTCCCCGCGCCGCGCCAGCGCGGCCAGCGCCGACGCCTCCACCTCGGCCAGCCACGCGGCGTCCGGCGCGCCCGCCTTCGCCATGTCCTTCACCAGCGAGGCCCGCTCCCGCGCGGCGACCGTGATCCCCGTCGAGGCGTGCACGACGGCGGTCAGCTGTGTCGGGAACACGAACACGGTGTGCCGCATGCCGTGCATCCGGACCAGGGTCCTGTCCTCGTACAGCGCGCGCTCGGTCTCCGCGACCGTCTTCACCGGCTCCGCCAGCCGGGCGCCGACCGCCAGATGGACGGTCGCCGGATCCGTGCCGTGCAGCGCCACCAGCGCCTCGGCGACCTCCTCCGGGCTCGCCGCCCGCGCCTCCGCCGCCAGCCGGTGCCGCAGCCCCAGCCGGGCCCGCCGCTCCGCCGTGCCGATGTGCCGCAGTGCCGTCCCGCCGCTCATTCCGACCTCCCCAGGGGCCCGGTTCCCGTCAGCCGGGTCCCTGCCGTCGATCCTGCCCGACGCCACTGACAACCGGCCCCCCGCCCACGCCTCCCACCGCCCGTCACCCGATCGCCGTACCGGGCATGCGCCGCCCCCGCCCCGGCCGTTCACTGCGAACAGGAGACCGTGACCCCGGGAGGTGTGCGATGGAGCGCGACGGCAACGACCACCCCCGCATACGGCCGCCGGCCGCCGCACCGTGAACACCACCGCCACGCCGGCCGAGCGCGCCCGGCAGGGCAAGGCCGTCCGCAAGCACGTCCCCCGCACCGCGCACGCCGCCTGGCTCGCCCCCGTCGACCGGCAGGACCCCGTCGCCGTACTGGAGCGGCAGGGCCAGGACCGGATGCCGGAGCTGCTGCCCATCCGGTACGGGCGGATGGCCGCCTCCCCGTTCGCCTTCCTGCGCGGCGCCGCCGCCGTGCTGGCCGCCGATCTCGCCACCCAGTCGCACACCGGGCTGACCGTGCAGCTGTGCGGCGACGCCCACCTGCTCAACTTCGGCCTGTACGCCTCCCCGGAACGCACCCTGCTGTTCGACCTCAACGACTTCGACGAGACCTTTCCCGGCCCCTTCGAGTGGGACGTCAAACGGCTCGCCGCCAGCACGGCGGTGGCCGCCCGCGAGAACGGGCACGGCGACGCCAAGGCGCACCGGTCCGCGCTGGAGGCGGCCGCCGCCTACCGCACCACCATGCGGCGGCTGGCCCGGATGGGCGAGCTGGACGTCTGGTACGAGCGCATCGAGGCGGACGGGCTGCTGCCGCTGGTCCGCTCCGCCCGGCGCCGCCGCCGCGTCGAGGCCAGCCTCACCCGGGCCCGTCGCCGTACCAGCCTGCAGGCCCTCGACAAGCTGACCGAGGTCGTCGACGGGCGGCGCCGCATCATCCACGACCCGCCGCTGCTCGAACCGGCCGGCGTTCCCGACACGGCCGCCCTGCGCAAGATCTTCAGCGACTACCGCTCCACCCTCGCCGAGGAACGCCGGCTGCTCCTGGAGCGCTACCGGTTCGCCGACGCCGCCCGCAAGGTGGTCGGCGTCGGCAGCGTCGGCACCCGCTGCTTCATCGTGCTGCTGGAGGGCCGCGACGCCGCGGACCCGCTGTTCCTCCAGATCAAGGAGGCCCGCAGATCCGTGCTGGAGGAGCACCTGCCGAGCGGGCCCTACGACCATCCCGGCCACCGGGTCGTCGCCGGTCAGCGGCTGCTCCAGGCCTCGGGCGACATCTTCCTCGGCTGGACGACCGGGCCCCAGGGCCGCGCCTTCTACTGGCGTCAGCTGCGCGACATGAAGGGCTCCGCCGACGTCGCCGGCATGACCCCCGGCGACCTGCACGCCTACGCGGCCCTGTGCGGCACCGCCCTGGCCCGCGCGCACGCCCGCTCCGGTGACCGCATCGCCATCGCCGCCTACCTCGGCGGTGCCGACACCTTCGACCGCGCGGTCGCCGACTTCGCGCTGCGCTACGCCGACCAGACCGCCGCCGACCACACCGCGCTGGGCGCGGCCGTGGCAGCGGGCGTGGTCACGGCCGCTCCGGAGCCGTGAGCGCCGGCCGCCCCGATCGGGTCCGGTCAGCCGGCGTAGCGCTCCAGCAGGCCCCGGACGTACGCCTCCAGCCGCCCGCCCAGCACCTCAGGCGTGAGATCCGTCCGGCCCAGCTCCCGCCACGGCCCGGCGAGCCTGACCGCGTCGGGGGAGTAGCCGAGCGCGTCCAGGAGCCGCCAGTACAGGTGGTCCGCGCCGTCGGCGAGCCGGCGACCGCCGTGCCGCTCGTAGCGTTCCCGGAAGCCGAGCCCCCACTCCGGCCCGTGCAGCAGCGCCAGAGCCGTCGAGCAGTGGGCCACGTCCAGGTCGGCGGGCCCCCACGAGGTCTCCACCCAGTCCACGATCCCGCTGATCCGCAGGCTGTCGCCGGCGCCGTCGAACAGCACGTTCCCCGGGTGGAAGTCCCGGTGCAGGAAGCAGCCGTCGTACGGCGGCGGGTCACGGCGGATCACGTCCACCGCCCGCTCCCACAGCGCGCCCCCGGGGGTGCGCACCCGGTCCGGTGACGTCCACGCCTGGTAAGTCCGCGGCCGTTCGCCGGGTACGACCGCGTGGATCCGGGCGAGCCCGCCCGCCAGCAGCTCCACGCGCCGCTCCAGGTCCTCCTCGTCGACCCGCACCCGGCCGGGCAGCGACGTCATCAGCAGCGAGGGGTGGTCGCAGAGTTCGGCGGTCGCGTCCACCGCGACCAGCTCCGGCACCGGGATTCCCGCCCGCACGGCGAGCAGCCGGAGCATGTCCGCCTCGCGGGTCAGCAGGCCCGGGGCGTGGCGGCGGAAGAACGGCTTCACGAAGGTGCGCAGCACCAGGGCCGAACCGTCGTCCAGGGTGAGGCGGCGCATCTGCGAGCTCCAGCCCCCGCGCAGCGCGCGGCTCCCGACGACCTCCCGGCCCTCCGGGAGCCGCTTGGCCACCCAGGCGCGGGTCGCGGTCCAGCCCCGGTCGCCGAGTCCGGTCAGCACGGCGGTCACGAACCGCCGCCCGTCCTCCGGGCGGTCGCGCAGCCAGAAGCCCAACCTGTGCTCCGCGTCGGGCAGTTCGAAGCGGGTGTACTGGGCGCGGGCGGCCAGCGCGTCCTGGACCGCCTCCGTCACCTCCGCCGGGATCACCGCGTCGGTGCCGGGGACGGCCAGCACCGCCCGGCCGCGGAAGCCGCGCAGCGTGTCGAGGGCGGGGGAGCCCCGCCAGCTGCCGGGGGTGCGCAGGACGCCGGTGAAGCGGCCCGTGCCGTCCCCGAACGGCACGTCCCACGCATCGGCCGCGTACACCGCGGGCGCGCCGAGGCCCACCGCGGCGACCCGGTCGCCGTAGTGGCGGACCAGGTCGGCCACCGTCTGCCCGCTCATGCTGAACCCGACCAGGACCAGCGGCGCGTCCGCAGGCAGCCGCGCGTCGATCACCGCCACGGCCTGCTCGAACCGGCGGCGCAGGCTCGACTCGGCGAGCCGGCCGGTGCTTTCGCCGTGCCCGGAGAAGTCGAAGGCCAGCGCGTGGCAGCCCCGCCCGGCGAATTCCGCGAGCAGGGGCAGCAGCGGCCTGCTGCTGCCGGTGCCCGCCCCGTGCAGCAGGACGGCGGCGGGCGCCCCGGGAGCGGCACCGTCACCGCCGTACGTCCCACTGAGCCGTTCGCCGTCGTGATCGTGGACGAAAGACGTCGACAACGCGCGTCGGGGAGGCAGTTGGGTCATGCCCCCCATTCACCCATGTCGGAAAAGGGGATGCGCCGTGCCGGGCGCACACGGCACCCTCGGAACACACCCACCTCACGTCCCAGGGAGGAGGCCCGTCATGGGAACCGTCGTGCTCTCCGGGGCGGCCGTCCTGGTCGTCCTGGGATTCGGAAACAGTCTCTACTGGCTCGCCGCCGCCGCCCTGCTCTTCCTGTACGTCCGGTCCGGGCGGGACGCGACGACGCCGACGCCCCCCACGGGTGCGGGGTCCGCGCCCGCCACGTACCAGGACTACCGCGAACGCCGTGACCAGCAGGCCAAGTGGGAGCGCCGCTACCGCCGCGAGCGCCCCTTGGAGGCCCGCCGTCAGGAGCGCGAGAGGAGCGGGTGAGCCGTCGGTCCGGTGACCAGGCACCGAGGTCACAGACCCGGGGCGCCCCACACCGGGAACCACCGCCCCAGGTCCTCCTCGATCCGCAGATCACCGGCGAGCGCCGCCCGAACCTCCAGCTCCAGCGCGTTGTCGCGCCGCTGCCTCCCGCCGGGCAGCGGCGCGAACGGGTAGAAGGTGCCCCGCTTGTACAGGTAGACCAGTGCCAGCCGGTGTTCCTCCGGATCGCGGAAGCCGACGAGCGAACACAGCAGCTGCGGCCCGAAGCCGTTCATCTCCATAGAGCTGTTCACCGCGTGCAGGTCGTTGACCAGCAGCGGCAGCTCGCCGGGGGAGCGGCGCGAGACCAGCCAGGAGTAGCCGTACACGTCCCGCTCCAGACCCACCGGCGGGCCGCTGCGGTCGGTGTCCGCGTCCAGCAGCGCCCGCACCTCGCGATGCGTCTGCTCGAACGCGGCGCCCTCCACCGTGGCGAAGCACACCGCGCCCCGCCCGGTCGGGGCGAAGGAGACGGCGGCCTCCAGGGTCACCGCCGCCGAGGGCAGGGCGAAGAGCTGGTCGAGGTCGGGCGCGACCGGCTTGCTGCGCCCGAGCAGGATGTCCAGCAGCCGCATGCTCACCCCGCCTTCCCGGGCGACGCCGCCTCACCCAGCTCCCCGGAGATACGGCCCAGCTGCGCCAGCCGCTGCTCCAGGGTCGGATGGGTGGAGAAGATCCGGGCGAGACCGGGCTCCCGGCCCAGCGCCGGCGTGAAGTAGAACGCGTTGAAGGCCTGGGCCGTCCGCAGGTCACGGGTGGGGATGCGGGCGATATCCCCGGTCACCTTGGTCAGCGCCGACGCCAGCGCCGAGGGCCGGCCGGTGAGCAGCGCGGCCGCGCGGTCGGCGGCCAGCTCCCGGTACCGGGACAGCGCCCGGATCAGCAGGAAGCTGATCGCGTACACGGCAAGGGACACCCCCAGCACCGCGGCGAACACGGCCGCCGTGTTCTGGTCCCGGCGTCCGCCGCCGAACAGCTGCGAGTAGAACGCGAACCGCACGACCAGTCCGGCGATCACCCCGAGGAACGAGGCCACGGTGATCACGGCGACGTCCTTGTGCGCCACGTGCGACAGCTCGTGCGCCAGCACCCCCTCCAGCTCCGCGGGCTCCAGCCGCCGCAGCAGCCCGGTGGTCACACAGACCACCGCGTGGTCGGCGTTCCGCCCGGTCGCGAACGCGTTCGGCATGTCCATCGGGGAGACGGCGACGACCGGCTTCGGCATGTCCGCGAGCGCACACAGCCGGTCCACCACGGCGTGCAGCTCGGGGTACTCGTCCCGCTCGACGACCCGCCCGCGCATCGCGTACAGCGCGACCCGGTCGGAGAACCAGTACTGCGCCCCCAGCGCCACCGCCGCGACCACCACGACCAGCACCCAGGACTTCAGCAGCACGATCAACGCGGCGACGAAGCCCACGTACAACAGCCCGAGCAGGAACAGCGTGACCGCCATCCGCGCGGTCAGCCGCCGGTCGCTCCGGAAGCGGCTCCGCATGGCACACCACCTCACAGCCGGGCACTCGCCCCTTAAGCCAGTGTGCACCCGCCCGCCCGGCGCGACTCAGGCCGGCAGCCCGGCCTCCCACTTGCGCCGCTTCAGCACGTACGAGCTGAACAGATGGGCCGACCGGTCGAGCAGCTCACCCACCTCGGGATGCCCGCGCGCTTCGAAGCCGCGCCAGCGCTGCACGGTCTGCGCGGCCCAGTGCCGCCCGGTCAGTACGGCGCCCGGAAGTTGATGTACCCCAGCAGCACGATCACGGCGGCCACGCAGCCGAGGACGACCGCCGTCGACACCCACGACGACCGCCGGGGAGTCCTGGGCTCCGGGTCGGCGCGGAACGGCACCGGCCCGGGCGGGTTGTCCTTCCACCGCGCGGCGAGCATCCGGGCCCGAGCCGAGGGCTCCTTGTGCTCGGCGTCGTCCGCCCACCGGAGGTCGAACTCCCGTTTCTCCTCGTCCTGTTCGGACATCCCCGTCTCCCCGTCGCCACGATCACATCGCTCGAACAGCTGTACAGCAGAACCATACGGCGGCGCCCCCGCCCTGAGAAACGCGATACAGGGACGGGGGCGCCGGGACGACCGGGAGGGGTCGATCACACGTCGAAGTAGAGCTCGAACTCGTGCGGGTGCGGACGCAGCTGCAGCGGGGCGATCTCGTTCGCGCGCTTGAAGTCGATCCACGTCTCGATCAGGTCCGGGGTGAACACGTCGCCCTGGAGCAGGAACTCGTGGTCGGCCTCCAGGCGGTCCAGGACCGCGCCGAGGGAGGTCGGGACCTGCGCGACGTTCGCGTGCTCCTCGGGAGCCAGCTCGTACAGGTCCTTGTCGATCGGCTCGGCCGGCTCGATCTTGTTCTTGATGCCGTCCAGGCCCGCGAGGAGCAGCGCCGAGAAGGCCAGGTACGGGTTGCCGGAGGCGTCGGGCGCGCGGAACTCGACGCGCTTGGCCTTCGGGTTCGAACCCGTGATCGGGATACGCATCGCGGCGGAGCGGTTGCGCTGCGAGTACACCAGGTTCACCGGGGCCTCGAAGCCCGGCACCAGACGGTGGTAGGAGTTCACCGTCGGGTTGGTGAAGGCCAGCAGCGACGGGGCGTGCTTGAGGATGCCGCCGATGTAGTAGCGGGCGGTGTCGGACAGGCCGGCGTAGCCCTGCTCGTCGTAGAACAGCGGGTCGCCGTTGCTCCACAGCGACTGGTGGACGTGCATGCCCGAGCCGTTGTCACCGAAGATCGGCTTCGGCATGAAGGTCGCGGTCTTGCCGTTGCGCCAGGCCACGTTCTTCACGATGTACTTGAAGAGCTGGAGGTCGTCGGCGGCGGCGAGCAGCGTGTTGAACTTGTAGTTGATCTCGGCCTGGCCGGCGGTGCCCACCTCGTGGTGCTGGCGCTCGACCTGCAGACCGGCCTTGGCCAGCTCCAGGGAGATCTCGGCACGCAGGTCGGCGAAGTGGTCGACCGGCGGGGCCGGGAAGTAACCGCCCTTGTAGCGGACCTTGTAACCCCGGTTGTCCTCCAGCGCGCCGGTGTTCCAGGCGCCCGCCTCGGAGTCGATGTGGTAGTAGGCCTCGTTCTCGGCGGTCTTGAAGCGCACGCTGTCGAACACGTAGAACTCGGCCTCGGGGCCGAAGAACGCGGTGTCGGCGATACCGGTGGAGGCGAGGTACGCCTCGGCCTTCTTCGCCACGTTCCGCGGGTCACGGGAGTACTGCTCACCGGTGATCGGGTCGTGGATGAAGAAGTTGATGTTGACCGTCTTGTCGCGGCGGAACGGGTCCACGCGCGCGGTCGAGAGGTCGGCGCGGAGCGCCATGTCGGACTCGTGGATGGCCTGGAAGCCGCGGATCGAGGACCCGTCGAAGGCCAGCTCCTCGTCCGGGTCGAACGCCGCAGCCGGAATGGTGAAGTGCTGCATGACGCCCGGCAGGTCGCAGAAGCGGACGTCGATGAACTTGACGTCCTCGTCCGCGATGAACTTCTTGGCCTCGTCGGCGTTCTGGAACATCCAGCTCCTCCTACTCCCGACCATCCCGCCGGGGTGGTAGATCGTTCGTGCGGCCAGTGCGGTGGCACACGCTGCCTCGACCCTAGGGAGGCGGGATTTCTCCGGCGTGACCCATTTGTTTCGCACAAGTTAACCGGCTCGCGTTCCACAGTAGTCCGCATGAGGCCCGGAAACACCCCGGCGTCCTCCGGTCATATATGGGCGCAGTACCGTGTACGGGTGGACAAGAGGCAAGCAATCGGATCATGGCTTTCCGGGCCGCGCGCGGCCATGGAGGAGGCCGGTGCCGACTTCGGATACCGCGGCGAGCAGCTGGGGCTGCCGGAGGACGGGCCGGGCTCCCTCGCCCGCCCCGGACGGAGGCTCGGCGCGCTGGCCGTGGACTGGGGCCTGTGCCTCTTGATCGCATACGGCTTGATCACGGACGGCTACGGCCAGGCGACCAGCAACTGGGCGCTGCTGATCTTCCTCGTGATGAGCCTGCTCACCGTCGGCACGCTCGGCTTCACCCCCGGCAAGCGCCTCTTCGGTCTGCGGGTCGCCCACCTGGACACCGGCACCGTCCACCCCGGCCGCGCCGCGCTCCGCACGGTCCTGCTCTGCCTGGCGATCCCGGCGCTGGTCTGGGACCGCGACGGCCGCGGCCTGCACGACCGCCTCGCCCGCACGGTGGAAGTGCGGATCTGAGCTCCGATCGGATACGACGAGCGGATACGACGAAGGGGGCGCCCGGAAATCTCCGGGCGCCCCCTTCGTCGTATTTCTCGTACGAGGAGACTCAGCGGGCCTTCGGGCCGCCCTTCGGCAGGCGCATGCCCTTCGGCATCGGGCCCTTCGGCAGCGGCATGTTGCTCATCAGGTCGCCGAGCGCGCGCAGCCGGTCGTTGGTGGCGGTGACCTGCGGGCCGGTGAGCACCCGGGGGAGCTTCAGCATGGTGGTGCGCAGCTTCTTCAGCTCCACCTGGCCCTCGCCGGTGCCGACGATCAGGTCGTGCACGGGGACGTCCGCGACGATGCGGTTCATCTTCTTCTTCTCGGCGGCCAGCAGGCTCTTCACCCGGTTCGGGTTGCCCTCGGCGACCAGCACGATGCCGGCCTTGCCGACCGCCCGGTGCACCACGTCCTGGCTGCGGTTCATCGCCACCGCGGGGGTGGTCGTCCAGCCCCGGCCGATGTTGTCCAGCACCGCCGCGGCGGCGCCCGGCTGGCCCTCCATCTGCCCGAAGGCGGCCCGCTCGGCCCGGCGTCCGAACACGATCGCCGTCGCGAGGAAGGCGAGCAGGAAGCCCAGGATGCCGAGATAGATGGGGTGACCGATCAAGAAACCGATCGCGAGGAAGACACCGAAGGTGACGATTCCGACAGCCGCGAGTACAAGACCGATCTTCTTGTCGGCCCTGCGGGTCATCTTGTAGGTCAGGGCGATCTGCTTCAGTCGCCCGGGGTTCGCAGCGTCGTCCGCTGCCGTGTCCTTCCTCGCCATGCCACGAAGTCTACGTGGCTCCGGGAGCGCCTTCGACGGCAGTGCCCCGGCGGTTACCCGGGGAAAGATCAGGAACGGCCCGCGTAGGCCTGTTCGAGGACGCGCTCGGCCTCCACGCGGTCCTTCGCGCGGCGGCGGTCCTCCAGGACCGAGGTCCAGGCGTTGCGGCGGGCCGTGCGCTGGCCGGAGCTCATGAGCAGGGACTCGACCGCACGCAGTGCGTCGGTGAAGGTCGGAAGCGCGGTGGCGCGGACTGGCGCGGCCTGCATGGTGGATCCCCCTAGGGCTCAGCGTGGTTCACGGGGTGTGAAACCAGGGTCACTGACTGGTGTTACCAGGACGTGACCGACCGGTCAAACACGCATGAAGCCCCGATGCCGCCGGATGGCCGAACTGTTGCCGGGCCCGGAACGCCGTCGCGGCCCCGACCGGGGTCCTCAACTGGGAGGACGGTCGGGGCCGCGGTCACACGGCTACTACTTGGCGGTAACTACTTGTGCGTGAATTCACACGCCTTCTCGGGGCGGCGATCACACAGCCTGCGCGGCGACGTACGTACCGCGCTTCTCGATGGCCATCTGGTACAGGCGGCCGGCCCGGTAGGAGGAGCGGACCAGCGGGCCCGACATCACACCGGAGAAGCCGATCTGCTCGGCCTCCTCCTTCAGCTCCACGAACTCCTGCGGCTTCACCCAGCGCTCCACGGGGTGGTGACGCACGGACGGGCGCAGGTACTGGGTGATCGTGATCAGCTCGCAGCCCGCCTCGTGCAGCTGCCGCAGCGCCTCGCCGACCTCCTCGCGGGTCTCGCCCATGCCGAGGATCAGGTTCGACTTGGTCACCAGGCCGTAGTCGCGTGCGGCGGTGATGACCTTCAGGGAGCGCTCGTAGCGGAAGCCGGGGCGGATCCGCTTGAAGATCCGCGGGACGGTCTCGACGTTGTGCGCGAAGACCTCCGGACGGGAGGAGAAGACCTCCTCCAGCTGCTCCGGGACCGCGTTGAAGTCGGGGGCCAGCAGCTCGACCTTGGTGCGCCCGCCCTCACGGCCGGCGGTCTGCGCGTGGATCTGGCGCACGGTCTCCGCGTACAGCCAGGCGCCGCCGTCCTCCAGGTCGTCGCGGGCGACGCCGGTGATGGTGGCGTAGTTCAGGTCCATCGTGACCACGGACTCGCCGACCCGGCGGGGCTCGTCGCGGTCCAGGGCCTCGGGCTTGCCGGTGTCGATCTGGCAGAAGTCGCAGCGCCGGGTGCACTGGTCGCCGCCGATGAGGAACGTGGCCTCACGGTCCTCCCAGCACTCGTAGATGTTGGGACAGCCGGCTTCCTGGCAGACCGTGTGCAGGCCCTCGCTCTTCACGAGGTTCTGCATCTGCGTGTACTCGGGGCCCATTTTCGCCCGGGTCTTGATCCACTCGGGCTTGCGCTCGATGGGGGTCTGGCTGTTCCGGACCTCCAGGCGCAGCATCTTGCGTCCGTCGGGTGCGACTGCGGACACGACCGGCTCCCTAGCGTTGATTCTTCGGCGCCCTCAAGGGTACGCCCGTGTATTCGATGGCCCTCGGACCGGGCCAACCCCCTGCGACCGGGCCAACCCGCGCCGGGCGGGGCCCATTCCCTATGCCGGAGTCTTCTCGATCACCCTCGGCTTCAGGTCCGCGTTCTCCAGCACGTCCCGCAGGTGGCGCTCGACGACCGGCAGCACCTCGTCGATGGTCACGTCCCGGCCCAGTTCGTTGGCGAGCGAGGTGACCCCGGCGTCCCGGATGCCGCACGGGATGATCCGGTCGAACCAGGCGTTGTCCGGGTTCACGTTGAACGAGAAGCCGTGCATGGTGACGCCCTTGGCGACCCGGATGCCGATCGCCGCGATCTTGCGGTCCTCGCGGCGCTGGCCGGCGTTGGACGGGGCGTACTCCGGGCCGTTGAGCCGGGGGTCGAACTCGTCGTCGGTCAGCCGCGGGTCGAAGTCCAGGGACAGCCCGCCGAGCGCCGGCCGCTGCTCCACCGGGTCGCCCAGCACCCACACCCCGCTGCGTCCCTCGACCCGGGTGGTCTCCACGCCGAACTCGGCACAGGTGCGGATCAGCGCCTCCTCCAGGCGGCGGACGTGCGCGACCACGTCCACCGGGCGGGGCAGCTTCTGGATCGGGTAGCCCACTATCTGCCCCGGACCGTGCCAGGTGATCTTGCCGCCGCGGTCCACGTCGATGACGGGGGTGCCGTCGAGGGGCCGCTCGCTGGGCTCGGTGCGCCGGCCGGCCGTGTAGACCGGCGGGTGCTCCAGCAGCAGCACGGTGTCCGGGACCCGGTCCTCGAAGCGCGCCGCGTGCACCCGGCGCTGCTCGTCCCAGGCCTCCTGGTAGTCGACGGCCTCGGCACCGAATCCCATACGGACGAACCGCAACTCACTCACGGCAAGCGCCTCCCTAGAAGGTCGTAAGGCGTGAAACGCGCCTACGTCACTGTACGACCGTCGGTCGCGCGTCAGCCTCGGGGGCAATCCTCACACGATCGGATGAATGAACGTGGAAGTGTGCGATCGGGTGTTTACTCTCCGCTACATTCGCGCCGTTCACAAGGCCATAAGGGCTGCTCACAGGCAGTCCGGGCAATTCGGAAGCCCGGAGGCAGGAGATCGCACCGCAGATGACGGAACGACCCGCGCAGCGCACCCCCAACCGACAGCTCGCCGCGCTCATCGCAGAAGCGGGGTTCTCCAACGCAGGTCTGGCCCGTCGAGTGGACCAGCTCGGCCTCGAGCACGGGCTCGATCTCAGATACGACAAGACATCCGTCACCCGCTGGCTGCGCGGCCAGCAGCCCAGAGGCACCACGCCCGCCCTCATCGCCGAGGTGTTCACCCGCCGCCTCGGGCGCCGGCTCACCGCCCAGGACCTGGGCCTGGACGCCTGCGCACCCGTCTACGCGGGACTGGAGTTCGCGGCCGGCCCCGAGGAGGCCGTCGACATCGTCAGCGGCCTGTGGCGCAAGGACTCCGGCAGCCACGCCGAACTGCGCAAGATCGCCTTCACCCCGGCGGGCCTGGTCGTGCCGAGCCGGGACTGGCTGATCGGCCGCGCCGACGAGCGGGTCGCCCGCGGCACGGAGCCCGTGCCCAAGGTCCCGGGCGGCCTGGAGCAGGGCAACCTCCCCAGGATCCCCGCGCAGGGCCGCCCCGGGGTGCCCCGGCAGCGCGGTGTCGACCGGGGCCCCGGCCACCGGGTCACCGGCGGTGACATCGCCGCGCTGCGCTCGGTCGCCGACCTGTTCCGCACCCTCGACGACGCCTACGGCGGCGGGCACGCCCGGCAGGCGCTGGTGCGCTATCTGGAGCACGAGTGCGAGCCGATGCTGCGCGGCACCTACGGCGAGCAGACCGGCCGCCGGCTGTTCGCCGCCGCCGCCGACCTCACCCGGCTCGCGGGCTGGACGTCGTACGACATCGCCGCGCACGGCCTCGCCCAGCGGTACTTCGTGCAGGCGCTGCGGCTGTCGCAGGCGGCCGGGGACCGGCCGTACGGCGCCTACGTGCTCGTCACCATGAGCCGCCAGGCCGTCTACCTGGGGCACGGGCGGGAGGCCGTGCAGCTGGCGCGGGTCGCCCAGCAGGGCGTCGGCGGCTCGGCGCCGCCGGCCGTGCAGGCCCTGCTGCACGCCGCCGAGGCGCGCGGGCACGGCGTCCTGGGGGAGGTGCGGGCCTGCACCGCCTCCCTGGTCCGCGCCGAGCGGGCCCTGGAGGCCGCCCGGGCCGGCGACGAGGTCCCGCACTGGGCGCGCTCCTTCGACGAGGCGCAGCTCGCCGACGAGTTCGGCCACTGCCACCGCGACCTGCAGCAGTTCCGCGCCGCCGCCCAGCACGCCGAGCGCTCCCTGCAGCTGCGGGCCCCGTCCTTCGCCCGCAGCCGCCTGTTCTGCCGGGTGGTCCTCGCCACCGCCCGCCTCGGCCTCGGCGAACTCGACCAGGCCTGCGCGCTCGCCGCCGAGGCGGCGGGTCAGGCGGCCGAGATGCGGTCGGTGCGGGCGGTGGAGTACGTCAAGGAATTCGAGCGACGACTGGAGCCGTACAAGGACGCCGCGCCCGTGCGCAGCTACCGGGACAAGGTGGCGGCGGCACTGGGCTGACCCCGCACGCCCCCGGGCGGCCCGGGCCTCACGCCGCCCGGGCCGTCGGGTTCGGGTCCGCCGTGTGCATCGAGCCCGCCGCGCCCAGGTCGGCCAGGATCGCCGCCGAGGCGCGGTGGCCCGAGTGCAGGGCGCCCTGGACGGTGCTGGAGTCCCGGTGGTCGCCGCACACGTACAGCCCGGCCAGCAGCCGTACCGGTCGCCGCAGATCGTGCGGCGCCCGCATCGCGGGCACCGCCTCGGCGGTGCGGTGCACGGCCAGGGTCTCCCAGCGTGCCGTGGACGTGCCGTAGAGGCGGGCGAGGTGCATGCGTACGGCGGTGTCCACGTCGTCCGGCGGGGAGCCGAGGACCGTCGAGGAGATCAGCGTCCGGCCCGCCGGGGCCCGGCTCGGGTCCACCGCGCTCATCACCGCCGTGTGCGCCACCGGCCCGCCCCGGTCGGAGTCCAGCAGCAGTGCCGCGCCGGTCGCCGGGGGCGCGTCGGTGGTGTGGTGCACCACGGTCACCGGGTGGAAGTCCGGCACCCGCAGGCCCGGCAGCAGCTCGGCCGCGCTGCGCGCGTCGGTGGCCAGCAGCACCGCCCGGCAGCGGAACTCGCCGTGCTCGGCGGTGGTCACCGAGGTCGTGGAGACCGAGGTGACCCGCACGCCGGTGTGCACGCTCCCCGGCGGCAGGGCGCGGGCCAGCAGCTCCGGCAGCACCTCGGCGCCGCCCTCCGGCACGGCCGTCCGCCCGGCGGCGAACGCCCGCAGCGCCAGATCGGCGCACCGGCTGGAGGTGGTCAGCTCCGGATCGCACAGCAGCGCGGCGAGCAGCGGCCGCAGGAAGCCGTCGACGGTCCGCGCGGGCAGGCCCCGGGCGGCCAGCGCCTGCCCGGCGGGCTGCTCCGGGCGGGCCAGCAGCCGTTCCAGTGGGGTGCCCGCGATCCGGGCGAGCGCGCTGCCGAGCCGGGCCTGGTCGACGGCTCCGCCGACCGGGGCCGTGGGCCGGTTCCTGGGCGGGGGCACGGCGCCTCCTCGGCCGCGTCCCGGAGTCGCCCGGGGGGCGCTCGCAAGGGCGCGCACGGCATTGAGTGCGCCCCTCGCGCTCCGTCCGTGCACCGGGGTGCCCGCCCGGTGCCGGCGGCCGTCGCTGTGCAGCAGGACGCCCGGGGCGAACAGCCGCAGCGCGAGCGCGTCGAGCCCCGGGGTCAGCCGTAGTTCGGGATACGACGTGAACAGCAGCTGCCCGACGCGGTCGAGCCGGAATCCGTCGACCTTCTCGGTCGACATCCGCCCGCCCACTCCTGGGCCGGCCTCCAGGACCGTGGTCGTCACTCCTGCATGGGCCAGCCGAAGCGCCGCGGAGAGACCGGCGACCCCGGCTCCCACCACGACGACATCCGCCTGAAACGCGGGCTCAAGCACGTGCCCCTCCTCGAGGTTGCGCGGCCGGTGGAGACCTGATGCCCCCAACGGGCTCCGGGGATACCCGAGTTCGCGTCGAGGTTAGGCCCGCGATCGGTCAGGTGCAGTCGCGCATCGGCAGGGCACGGTCGCACGGCGGTCGCATACGGTCGGGCCGCCCCGTTCTCACAGTGCCGCGCGGATCGCGTCCTCGATCCCGGGGAACGCGAACCGGAACCCGGACTCCGACAGCCGCTTGGGCAGCACCCGCTGACTGCCCAGCACATCCCCCGCCATCTCGCCCAGCACCGCCCGCAGCACCGGCGCCGGCACCGCGAACACCGCCGGCCGGTGCAGCACCCGGCCCATCGCCGCGCTGATCTCACGGTTCGTCAGCGGCTCGGGCGCGGTCAGGTTGAACGGCCCGGACAGATCCTCCCGGTCCAGCAGATGCCGCAGCGCGGCCACCTCGTCGTGCAGCGCGATGTACGACCAGTACTGCCGCCCGCCGCCGATCGGCCCCCCGAGACCCGCCTTGAACAGCGGGAAGAGCCGGCCCCAGGCGCCGCCCTCCCGGGCCACCACCAGGCCCGTGCGGGCGAACACCGTCCGGACGCCCGCCTCCCGCGCCGGTGCCGCGGCCGCCTCCCACTCCACGCACAGCTCCGGCAGGAACCCGGCACCCGGCGGGGCGTCCTCGTCGACCGCACGGCCGCCGGTGTCGCCGTAGAGGCCGATCGCGCTGCCGTTCAGGAAGACCCGCGGCGGCCGGTCCAGCGCGGCGACGGCCCGCGCGAGGGCCGCCGTGCCGTCCACCCGGCTGGAGCGGATCAGCGCCTTGTACTCCTCGGTCCAGCGGCGGTCGCCCACCCCTGCGCCCGCCAGGTTCACCACGGCGTCGCACCCGGCGAGCACCGCCGGGTCCACCCGCCGCCGTTCCGGCTCCCAGCGCGCCTCGTCGGCGGACCGGGGCATGCGGCGCACCAGCCGCACCACGTCGTGCCCGTCCGCGACCAGGGAACGCACCAGGGCGCCGCCGATGAGACCGGACGCGCCGGCCACCGCGATCCTTGAAGGCTGCATGACCTCATCCTGCCCGTCGAGCCGGGAAAACCCCGGTGAGGCAGCTGCATTCCCCACGTAAGGTGACCGGCATGTCTGAGCCGTTCCTACGCGTCGCCCGTCCCGAGGACGAGGAGCAACTGCGCCACCTGGACCACACGACCTGGTCCCATCTGCACGCCGTCACCGCCCGCCCCGCGCCCGACGAGCCCTTCTTCCGCGACACCTGCGGCCCCGCCGACCACCTGGTCGCCGAGCTCGACGGCCGGGTCGTCGGCTACGTCCGCCTCGGGTTCCCCACCCCGCTGCCCTCCAACGCGCACGTCCGGCAGATCCGCGGCCTCGCCGTCGCCGACGAGGCCCGCGGCAAGGGCGTCGGACGGGCCCTGGTCCGCGCCGCCGTCGAGGAGGCCCGCAGCGGCGGCTTCCGCCGGATCACCCTGCGCGTGCTGGGCCACAACACCCGGGCCCGCGCCCTGTACGAGTCGGAGGGTTTCGTCGTCGAGGGCGTGCAGCCGGAGGAGTTCTGCCTCGACGGCACCTACGCCGACGACGTGCTCATGGGGCAGAAGCTGACCTGACGTCCCCGACCGCCCCTGACGTCTACGAGGTGACCAGCTCGCCCGTGTCCACCGGCGTCGTCGTCCGCGCGGCCCGCGCCGCGTCGCCCGCGACCTCCTCCGCCGTCAGGACGTAGCCCGTCTCGGCGTCGGAGGTGGACCGGGCGAACACCACCCCGTACACCCGGCCCTCGGTGGTCAGCAGCGGCCCGCCGGAGTTACCCGGGCGGACCATGGAGCGGATCGAGTAGATCTCCCGGGTCACCGACTCGTCGTTGTAGATGTTCTGGCCCGTCGCCCGCACCCGGTTCGCGACCGTCGCCGCCTGCAGGTCCAGGCCGCCGTCCTGCGGATACCCGGCGACCACCGCGGCGTCCCCGCGATCCGCGTCGTCGTCGAAGCGCAGCACCGGGGCGCGCAGGTCCGGCACGTGCAGCACCGCCACGTCCTTCTCCGGGTCGAACAACACCACCCGCGCCTCGTACGCCGGGCCGATCCCGCCCACCCGCACGGTCGGCTCGTCGATGCCCGCCACCACGTGCGCGTTGGTCATCACCCGCTCCGCCGCGTACACGAACCCGCTGCCCTCGCGGCCCTGGGTGCCCGCGACGCCCTCCACCTTCACCGTGCTGCGCTGGGCTGCGGTCGTGGCGGCCACCGTGACACTGTCCCCGGAAGGCCGCGCGACCTCGGCCGTCGACTCGTTCTCGAACGGGTTGAAGACCTGCGGGAAGCCCGCCTCGGTCAGCGCCGAGGTGGCCCGCGAGAACCAGGCGGGCGTGGTGTCCGGCATCGCCTGCTGCACCGCCCCCAGCAGCCGCGAGTCGCGGATCGCCGCCGACAGCATGGTCGACGAGGACGCCGCCAGCACGCTCGCCGCCACCCACGCCACGATCAGCACGGCCGCCGTGTTCGCCACCGCGCCGCCGACGCCGTCCGCCACCCTGAGCGGCCCCCACGACAGCTCCCGCCGCACCCGCAGCGCCAGCCGCCCCGCCAGTTCGTGGCCCACCGCCGCCGGCACCAGCACGGTGAGCACCGCGGTGACCGTGGCCGCCGTGGAACCCGGCGTCACCAGGTCCATCACCCAGGGCAGCACCCAGACGCCGATCGCCGCGCCGCCCACGAAGCCGGCCAGCGAGACACAGCCGGCCACCAGTCCGCGCCGGTAGCCGGAGCCGGCGTAGACCAGGATCGCCAGCACCAGGAGGATGTCGAGGAGGTCCACCAAGCCGCCTTTCTCTCGGTTCCCATATACGCGGGGAACGGGCCCAGTGATCAGCGCACCCGCGCGCCGTCGCCGCCGAACCGGTCACGCGGTGTGTACCCGGGGAAACGTCGTGGACCGGGACGATGGTTCCGCCAGGTGGCAGAGCGCACATCGCGGGCGGACGGCACCCTGCCGACAGTGGGGTCATGCGTGTCTTCCGAGGAGCCCGAGGCGCACGGCGGTCACGACGGCGGCCGCTCCCCGTGCCGGGTCGCGCTCTGGCGCTGCTCCGGGTGCTCCCCGGGCTCGCCGCCGTGGTCGCGCTGGTGCTGTGCGTGAACGGGGTGGAGCGCGCCGTCCGGTCCAGCGCCGACCGCCCGCGCGCGCCCCGCCCGGCGGCCCCGCACGCCGCGGCCAGGCCGCCCATCGTGCCCCGCTCCGCCTGGCTGACCGGACCCGCGCCGAAACAGCCGCCCGCGCGGTACGACGACAAGGTCGTCGCCGTCTTCGTGCACCACACCGACTCGCCGAACGCCTACGACTGCGCCGACACCCCGCGCATCATCCGCCACCTGCACACGGGCCAGACCGGCGCCCGCGACTTCGACGACATCGGCTACAACTTCCTCGTCGACCGCTGCGGCACCATCTACGAGGGCCGCGCGGGCGGCGTCGACCGCCCCGTCACCGGCGCCCACACCCAGGGCTTCAACCACCGCACCGCGGGCATCGCCGCCATCGGCACCTTCCCGGCCGGCGTCGAGGTGCCCGCCGTGATGACCCACGCGATCGCCGCGCTGGCCGCCTGGAAGCTAGGCCTGTCGGACACCGACCCGCGGGCCAGGGTCCGCCTCGTCTCCAGCAACAGCGGCAGCCGCTACGCCGCCGGCACCGCCGCCACCCTGCCCACCCTCGGCGGCCACAACGACGGCTACATGACCAGCTGCCCCGGCGCCGCCCTCACCGCCCGCCTCCCGGAGATCCGCGACCTCGCCGCCCGCATCCAGGGCCGTCCGCCCCTCCCACAGCGGGCGCACAGCACGTCCGTGGGGCTCTCCCAGGCCACCGCCCTACCGTCGGCGTCACCAACGCACCGGAGGTGGGGATCATGAGCAGGGACGGAAGCGGACGGAGTCACGTGTGGACGGCGCTGTGCGCCGCCGTGGCGGTGGTGCTGGGCCCGGCGGCGGTCACCGCGTCCGCACTCGACGAGGCCAACGCGGCACCGCCGCACCACGCGGCGCGGACGGACCAGGCACAGGCGTACCTCCCCTCGGACGGCGGCCGGCGCCGGGTCACTCCCTGAACCGGTACCAGAGCCGGGGATAGCGCTCGGCGAGCACCCGCTCGTTCTCGAAGTCGACCGGGGTGCCCGCCGGTTCCGTCGGGGCGGGGGCGATGCCCAGGTCCGGGGCGACGGTGCCGGTCAGCTGCTCGTAGGCCTCGTCGGCCGCGTAGCCGAGGTCCTCGCCGTCGCCGTCGATCTCCTCGTCGAAGTCCTCCAGCAGGTCGGCGAGCGAGTCCGGGTCGTGCAGGGCGCCCTCGTACACCTCGCGGCCCTGGCCGATCAGCCAGCAGCGGAAGAAGTCGAAGGCGTCGTCGCTGGCCCCGTCCAGCAGCACCCAGGCGGCACCCCACAGGTCCCAGCGGTAGGCGCGGTTGTAGCGGGCCTCGAAGTGCCGGGCGAAGTCGAGGACGTAGTCCGGCTCCAGCTGGAGCAGCCGGTCCAGAAGCAGATCGGCCTGCTCCTCGGGGTCGCCCTCGGCGGCCTCACGGGTGGCGTCGACCAGCTCCCAGAACTCCGTCTCGTCCATCACCGCTCCAGCATCTGCCCTGCGCCGGGCCGTCGCACCCGGAGTGCGGGCGCTATGACCGGTACAGCTCGGCCAGCCTCCGCGCGTCCTCCGCGAAACGCTCGCGCAGGGACGCCGGGGACAGCACCTCCGCCTCCGGGCCGAGGGCCGCGAGCTGGGTGTGGGCGACCTCCTCCGACTCCACGCGCAGGGTGACCGTGACCCGGCCGCGCGGATCGGGTCCGCCCGCGGTGGCCAGGGCGTCCCGGGCGGAGAGCGGGTCGACGGCGTACGGCAGCGCGCGCACGCCGCGTTCGGTGAGCCGGACGACGACCTCGGCGCGCAGCAGCGAGCGCGCGAACCGCTCGGCCTGCTCCTCCCAGTACGCGGGCAGGTCGAACTCCTCGTCGCGCACGAACCGGTCCTCGCCGGGTTCCACGGCGGTGAAGCGGTCGATGCGGTACGTCCGGAACGCGCCCGCGTCCGCGACCCGCGCGCACAGGTACCAGACGCCCGCCTTCAGCACGAGCCCGTACGGCTCCAGCAGCCGCTCCACCTCCCCCTCACCGCGCCGGTACCGGGCGGTGACCCGCCGGTCGTCCCACACCGCGTCGGCGACCACCGGCAGCAGCGGCGGGGTCGCGGGCTCCTTGAACCAGGCCGGCGCGTCCAGATGGAACCGCTGGGCCGCCGTACGGGAGGCGTCCCGCAGGGACGGCAGCAGCGCCGCCGACACCTTCAGCCGGGCCGCCGACGCGGCGTCCTCCAGCCCCATCTCGCGCAGCGCCCCCGGCACCCCGGACAGGAACAGCGCCTCGGCCTCGCCGCGGTGCAGCCCGGTCAGCCGGGTCCGGTACCCGCCGATCAGCCGGTAGCCGCCGGCCCGGCCGCGGTCGGCGTACACCGGTACGCCCGCTTCCGACAGGGCCTGCGCGTCCCGTGTGATCGTCCGCTCCGACACCTCCAGCTCCCGCGCCAGCTCGGCGGCGGTCATCGAGGGCCGGGACTGGAGCAGCAGCACCATCTTGATCAGCCGGGCAGCACGCATGCGCACATCATGCAGGAGGCCCCCGCCGAAGCGGGGGCCTCCTCGTGACCGGCCGGCCTTACAGGCCGTAGCGCTCGCGCGCCTCCTTCACGGCCGTCGCCTTGACCTCGCCGCGCCGGGCCAGCTGGGCCAGGGCCGCGACGACGATCGACTGGGCGTCCACGCCGAAGTGGCGGCGGGCGGCCTCACGGGTGTCGGAGAGGCCGAAACCGTCCGCACCGAGCGAGGACCAGTCCTGCTCGACCCACTGCGCGATCTGGTCCGGGACCTGGCGCATGTAGTCGGAGACCGCCAGCACCGGGCCCTCGACGCCCTGCAGCGCCTGACGGACGAACGGCACCCGCTCCTCGCCGCGCAGCAGCGCCTCGTCGGCCTCCAGCGCGTCCCGGCGCAGCTCGCTCCAGGAGGTCGCGGACCACACGTCGGCGGCCACGCCCCACTCCTCGCTGAGCAGCTTCTGCGCCTCCAGGGCCCAGTGGATCGCGGTGCCGGAGCCCAGCAGCTGGATGCGCGGGGCGTTCGCCACCGGGGTCAGCCCCGCCGACTCCGCCGTGTTGAAGCGGTACAGGCCCTTGACGATGCCCTCGTCGATGCCGAGGCCCTGCGGCTTCGCGGGCTGCGGCAGCGGCTCGTTGTAGACGGTCAGGTAGTAGAAGACGTTCGGGTCCTCGCCCGGGGCCGCCTCGCCGTACATGCGGCGCAGACCGTCCTTGACGATCACGGCGATCTCGTACGCGAACGCCGGGTCGTAGGTGAGGGCGGCCGGGTTGGTGGCCGCGATCACCGGCGAGTGGCCGTCGGCGTGCTGCAGGCCCTCACCGGTCAGCGTGGTGCGGCCGGCGGTGGCGCCGACGAGGAAGCCGCGGCCGAGCTGGTCGCCGAGCTGCCACATCTGGTCGGCGGTGCGCTGCCAGCCGAACATCGAGTAGAAGATGTAGAACGGGATCATCGCCTCGCCGTGCGTCGCGTACGACGTCGAAGCGGCGATGAAGTCGGCCATCGAACCGGCCTCGGTGATCCCCTCGTTGAGGATCTGGCCGTTCTCGGCCTCCTTGTAGTACATCAGCTGGTCGCGGTCGACCGGCTCGTACGTCTGGCCCTTCGGGGAGTAGATGCCGAGCGACGGGAACAGCGACTCCATGCCGAAGGTGCGCGCCTCGTCGGGGACGATCGGCACCCAGCGCTTGCCGGTCTCCTTGTCGCGCACCAGGTCCTTGACCAGGCGGACGAACGCCATGGTGGTGGCGACGTTCTGCGAGCCGGAGCCCTTGTCGAAGGAGGCGAAGGCCTTGTCGGCGGGCGCGGGCAGCGGGGCGACCGGGTGCACGCGGCGGGCCGGGGCCGGACCGCCGAGGGCGGCGCGGCGCTCCTGGAGGTAGCGGACCTCGGGGGAGTCGGCGCCCGGGTGGCCGTAGGGGACCACGCCGTCGGCGAAGTCGCTGTCCTTGATCGGCAGGTCGAGCAGGTCGCGCATCGTCTTGAACTCGTCCACCGAGAGCTTCTTCATCTGGTGGTTGGCGTTCTTCGACGCGAAGCCCTCACCGAGGGTGTGGCCCTTGACCGTCTGCGCCAGGATCACGGTCGGCGCGCCCTTGTGCTCGACGGCGGCCTTGTAGGCGGCGTAGACCTTGCGCGGCTCGTGACCGCCGCGCGAGAAGTGGAAGATCTCCAGGATCTTGTCGTCGCTCAGCAGCTTCGCCATCTCGGCGAGCGCCGGGTCCTTGCCGAAGAAGTCCTGCCGGATGTAGGCGGCGTCGCGGGTCTGGTACGTCTGGACCTGCGCGTCGGGTACCTCGCGCAGGCGGCGTACCAGCGCGCCGGTGGTGTCGAGCTGGAACAGCTCGTCCCAGGCGGAGCCCCACAGCGTCTTGACGACGTTCCAGCCGGCGCCGCGGAACTGGGCCTCCAGCTCCTGCACGATCTTGAAGTTGGCGCGGACCGGGCCGTCGAGGCGCTGCAGGTTGCAGTTGATGACGAAGGTGAGGTTGTCCAGCTCCTCACGCGCGGCCAGCGCGAGCGCCGCCGTCGACTCCGGCTCGTCCATCTCGCCGTCGCCGAGGAAGGCCCACACGTGGGAGGCGGAGACGTCCTTGATGCCGCGGTTGGTCAGGTAGCGGTTGAAGCGCGCCTGGTAGATCGCGGAGAGCGGGCCGAGGCCCATCGAGACGGTGGGGAACTCCCACAGCCAGGGCAGCCGGCGCGGGTGCGGGTAGGACGGCAGACCGTTGCCGCCGGCCTCGCGGCGGAAGTTGTCGAGGTGGTCCTCGTTCAGCCGGCCGTCGAGGAAGGCACGGGCGTAGATGCCGGGGGAGGCGTGGCCCTGGATGTAGAGCTGGTCGCCCGAGCCGTCGGCCTCCTTGCCCTTGAAGAAGTGGTTGAAGCCGGTCTCGTACAGCCAGGCCGCGGAGGCGAAGGTGGCGATGTGGCCGCCGACGCCGTACTTCGAGCCGCGGGTCACCATGGCCGCGGCGTTCCAGCGGTTCCAGGCCGTGATCCGGGCCTCCATCGCCTCGTCACCCGGAACGGCGGGCTCCGCGGCGGTGGGGATGGTGTTGACGTAGTCCGTCTCCAGGAGCTTCGGCAGTGCGACGCCGGCGCCCTCGGCGCGCTCCAGCGTGCGCCGCATCAGGTAGGCGGCGCGGTGCGGGCCGGCCGCCTTGGCGACCGCGTCCAGCGAGGCCTGCCATTCGGCGGTCTCCTCGGGGTCGCGGTCAGGGAGCTGGTCGAGCGCGCTCGGCTGGATGGCGTTGGGGTCGGTCATGTCGCCGCCTTCCTCAGTCGAAGGGGGTTCCCTCATCGGTAAGGGTTCGGGGGTGCCCTTGGTCTTTGGCAGGACAGGGCTGGGGCTTCGGTGGAAGCCCGTCGGTGACTGTAACTCCCTGATCGATGATCGATCAAAGGGTTGATGTCCAAAACCTCTCGATACCGAGAAAGTCGGCACGCGGTGCCTTGAGTGATGGCACGCGGTGACGCTCTGGGGAAGGGTTTGCGCAGGTGGGGCGCGCATGAGCGGAGAAACGCTCGGATGTCACTCGGGCTTGTCCCGGCCGCCCGGATGCCGGTGCGACCAGTTCAGGAAGACCCCGCAGGACAGCACCGACCAGCCGATCAGCACCAGATAGGGGAAGGCGTGCTGGCGCCCGGGGAAGTACACCGCCGTGTGCTGGGCGTTCACCGAGGCGCCCGGCGGCAGCCAGCGGCCGATCGTGCCCAGCGCCGACGGCAGCAGCGGCCAGGACACCGCGCCGCCCGACGACGGGTTGCCCAGCAGCACCATCAGACCCCAGGTCGGCAGCATCGCCCAGCGGCCCATCAGGGTGTTGAACATGGTGAAGACCATGCCGCTGGTGAACATCGTCAGCGCCAGGATCCCCCACGACGCCAGGAACGGCAGGTCCAGCGCCCCCAGCAGCCAGTCCACCGCCGCGGCGATCGCGAACCCGCCCAGCAGCGCGTACGCCACCGTGAACGCGATCCGCTCCAGCGGGTTGAGCGCCCGGGCGTGCACGCTGAGCTGGATCGCGCCGACGAAACCGATGATCACCGCCGCCAACGAGATGTAGAAGATCGCGAGCCCGCGGGGATCGCCCGGCTGGAGCGGCTTGATGTCCTGGACGGTGACGGACACCCCGGTCCTCTCGCCGACCTCCAGCGCCGCCTCCGACAGCACCTCGGCCACCGACGCGCCGGACGCCCCCGAGACGTCGAGGGTGACGGCGGCGCCGTCGCCGCGGACCTCGAAGATCCCGAACATCTCCTGCTCGTCGACCGCGTCCCGGGCGGCGGCCGCACTGTCGTAGGCGCGCACCTTCACCGAGGCGTTCAGCGCCTCCTCCATGCCGTCCAGGAAGGCCCGGCCCCGCGCCTGCTCGTACTGGCCGAGCACCGCCACCGGAACGGAACGCGGCGTCGGATCGGCCATGGCGTACGTGTACGACCAGGCGAACAGGCCCGCGGCCGCGCCGAGGATCAGGACCAGCACCGTCGCCGGCAGGAATGGCGACTCCTTGAAGCGGGCCCAGTGCTGCGGCGTTTCGGACATGCCGGTCACACTAGGGCATACGGTGATGGCGGCCCCGGAGGCGGCGACCGCGCGGCCGTCCGGTCACGCCCGCGGCGCGCACCCCAGCACGTGCGCCTTCACGATCTCGGCGATACGCGGGTCACGGCGGCGGAACGCGGCGAGGAGCTCCTCGTGCTCCTCCGCGTACGACTGCTGCACCGTGCCCAGCCAGCGGATCGACAGCGCCGTGAACACCTCGATGCCCAGGCCCTCCCAGGTGTGCAGCAGCACCGAGTTGCCCGCGGCGCGCACCAGCTCCCGGTGGAAGCCCACCGTGTGCCGCACCTGCGCCGTGCCGTCGGACTCCCGGTCCGCGTCGTACAGCGCACTCACATGCGGCTCCAGCGCCGAGCAGTCCTCCGCCAGCCGCTCCGCCGCCAGTTCGGCCGCGATCGCCTCCAGGCCCGCCCGGACCGGATAACTCTCCTCCAGGTCCGCGGCGGTCAGGTTCCGCACCCGGACGCCCTTGTTCGGCGCGGACTCGATCAGGCGCAGGGACTCAAGCTCGCGCAGGGCCTCCCGCACGGGTGTCTGGCTGACCTCCAGCTCGGTCGCGATCCGGCGCTCCACGATGCGCTCGCCCGGCTGCCAGCGTCCGCTGATGATCCCCTCGAGGATGTGCTCGCGGATCTGTTCGCGCAGCGAGTGGACGACGGGCGCGGTCATGAGGGCTCCTTAGGGCGTTTGACGTTTAGACAATAAGGCCCGGACGCTTCGCCGGAAGGGCCTGCGACGGTGCTTTGGCGCAGGTGAGACGAGGCTTACATGCCGGTGGTGCGTCGCCGGGTGCTGATGCCGTTTCCGGTGCGGGCGGGGGGAGCGCGGGTGGTGCCGGAGCCGGTGCGCCGTGCCGGTCCGCTCTGCGCCGGACCGGTGAATCGTCACGCTCCGGCGCGTGTGTCGCGAGCCGCGGGCGAATGATTCGTATCAAATGATCGCGCCATATCCCCCCGATCAGATGGGACACGAAGCGTTCATGATGCAAGTCAAACAACCACCCTCCGAGACCCGGGCCTCCGCCCGGCGATACGGTCTTCGGCTGGGCGGCGCGATGATCATGGCTGCCGCACTGTTCGGCGTCTCGCCGTCCGGGGTCGCCGCGGCCCACAGTATCGACCAGGTCAACCCGGACCCGGGCAACTGCGGGTCCAGCCACCGCGACCCCTGCAAGGGCGAGCAGGGCCCTCCCGGCCCTCCCGGACCGTGCGTGAGCATCGACAGCTACAACCGGGACTCGCAGCAGTTCACCGGGGTCGTCGACCCCGACGGCGACATCTCGGTCGGCTCGCGGAGCCTCCAGCCGACCCCCGGCGCGTACACGTGGTCGGATCTCTCGGACAACCCGAACGCTCCGGGGAACCCGTGCGACATCACCGTGACCGTGCAGGGCAACACGCTGAACGTCCAGGTGATCACCACCACCGGCAGGGTGGTGGAAACCTTCTGCGACGTGCCGGGGACCGATCTCGTGTGTACGTCCCCGTGGACCGCGGTCACCCCGCAGCCACCGGCGTGATCCCCCGCTGAGAGGGCCCCGCGCCCTCCACAACGGTGCCCCCACCCGGAGATTCCGGGTGGGGGCACCGTCATGAGCACCGAGAGGCGCCTACAGGCCGAGCTCGACCTCGAACTCGCCCGCCTCCAGGATCGCCTTGACCGCGGTCAGGTAACGCGCGGCGTCGGCGCCGTCCACCAGGCGGTGGTCGTAGGACAGGGTCAGGTACGTCATGTCGCGGACGCCGATGACCGTGCCCTCCTCCGTCTCGATGACGGCCGGACGCTTCACCGTGGCACCGATGCCGAGGATCGCGACCTGGCCCGGCGGCACGATGATCGTGTCGAACAGCGCGCCGCGCGAACCGGTGTTGGAGATGGTGAAGGTCGCGCCGGACAGCTCGTCGGGCGTGATCTTGTTGGCGCGGACCTTGCCGGCCAGCTCCGCCGTGGCCTTCGCGATGCCGGCGATGTTGAGGTCGCCCGCGTGCTTGATGACCGGCGTCATCAGGCCCTTCTCGGAGTCCACCGCGATCCCGATGTTCTCGGAGTCGAAGTAGGTGATGGTGCCCTCGGCCTCGTTGATCTTGGCGTTGATGACCGGGTGGGCCTTCAGCGCCTGGGCCGCCGCCTTCACGAAGAACGGCATCGGGGACAGCTTGACGCCCTCGCGCGCGGCGAAGGAGTCCTTGGCCTGGGCACGCAGACGCATCAGGCGGGTGACGTCGACCTCGACGACCGACGACAGCTGGGCCTGCTCGTGCAGCGCCTTGACCATGTTGTCGCCGATGACCTTGCGGATCCGCGGCATCTTCACGGTCTGGCCCCGCAGCGGGGACGCCTCCAGGACCGGCGCCTTCTTGGCGGCGGCGGCAGCCGGCGCGGCGGCAGCCGGAGCCGGAGCCGGAGCGGCGGCAGCGGCCTTAGCGGCCTCGGCGGCGGCGACGACGTCCTGCTTGCGGATACGGCCGCCGACGCCGGTGCCCTTGACGGTGGACAGGTCGACACCGTTCTCGGCGGCGAGCTTGCGCACCAGCGGGGTGACGTAGGCGCCCTCGTCGGTGGCCTGCGCGGCGGCCGGGGCCGGAGCGGCAGGCGCCGGGGTGACCGGAGCCGGGGCGGCCGGCGCGGGCGCCGGAGCCGCGGGCTGGGCCGGGGCCGGGGCAGCGGCGGCGGGGGCGGCCGGGGCGGCAGCCGGAGCCGCGGGGGCGGCCGGGGCCTCGGCGGCGGGCGCGGCGGCCGGAGCGGCACCCGGGGCGCCGATGACGGCCAGCTTGGCGCCGACCTCGGCGGTCTCGTCCTCGCCGACCACGATCTCCAGCAGCACACCGGAGGCCGGGGCCGGGATCTCGGTGTCGACCTTGTCGGTGGAGACCTCGAGCAGTGGCTCGTCGGCCTCGACGCTGTCGCCGACCGACTTCAGCCAGCGGGTGACGGTGCCCTCGGTGACGGACTCGCCGAGCGCGGGCAGGACCACGTCCGTGCCCTCGGCGGCACCGGCCGGCGCGGCCGGAGCGGCAGCCGGGGCGGCGGGGGCGGCCGGGGCCTCGGCCGCGGGGGCCGGGGCGGGCTCGGCGGCCGGGGCCGGAGCCTCCTCGGCGGCCGGAGCCGGGGCGGCGGCGGGCGCGCCCGTGCCGTCGTCGATGATCGCCAGCTCGGCGCCCACCTCGACGGTCTCGTCCTCGGCGACCTTGATGGAGGCCAGGACACCGGCGGCGGGGGCCGGGATCTCGGTGTCGACCTTGTCGGTGGAGACCTCGAGCAGTGGCTCGTCGGCCTCGACACGCTCACCCTCGGCCTTCAGCCAGCGGGTGACGGTGCCCTCGGTGACGCTCTCGCCGAGCGCCGGAAGGGTTACGGAAACCGCCATGGTTTCTGTTGCTCCTTACGAATTGCGGAAGTCTGTGTCGTCGCGCCCAGTGACCGAGGGAGGTCAGTCGTGGGAGTGCAGCGGCTTGCCGGCCAGGGCCAGGTGGGCCTCGCCGAGCGCCTCGTTCTGCGTCGGGTGGGCGTGGATGAGCTGGGCCACCTCGGCCGGCAGCGCCTCCCAGTTGTAGATCAGCTGGGCCTCGCCGACCTGCTCGCCCATCCGGTCGCCGACCATGTGGACGCCGACCACGGCACCGTCCTTGACCTGGACGAGCTTGATCTCGCCCGCGGTCTTCAGGATCTTGCTCTTGCCGTTGCCCGCCAGGTTGTACTTCAGGGCGACGACCTTGTCCGCGCCGTAGATCTCCTTGGCCTTGGCCTCGGTGATACCGACGGAGGCGACCTCCGGGTGGCAGTACGTCACCCGCGGGACACCGTCGTAGTCGATCGGGACGGTCTTCAGACCGGCCAGCCGCTCCGCCACCAGGATGCCCTCGGCGAAGCCGACGTGCGCGAGCTGGAGCGTCGGGACCAGGTCGCCGACCGCGGAGATGGTCGGGACGTTGGTCCGCATGTACTCGTCGACGAGGACGTAGCCGCGGTCCATGGCGACGCCGGCCTCCTCGTAGCCCAGGCCCTGCGAGACCGGGCCGCGGCCGACGGCCACCAGCAGGACCTCGGCCTCGAACTCCTTGCCGTCGGCCAGGGTGACCTTGACACCGTCCTGGGTGTACTCGGCCTTCTGGAAGAACGTGCCCAGGTTGAACTTGATGCCGCGCTTGCGGAAGGCGCGCTCCAGGAGCTTGGAGCTGTTCTCGTCCTCGACCGGGACGAGGTGCTTCATGCCCTCGATGATCGTGACGTCCGAACCGAAGGACTTCCACGCGGAGGCGAACTCGACGCCGATGACGCCGCCGCCCAGGATGATCGCGGACTTCGGCACGCGGTCCAGGACGAGGGCGTGGTCCGAGGAGATGATGCGGTTGCCGTCGATCTCCAGGCCCGGCAGGGACTTCGGCACGGAGCCGGTCGCCAGCAGGACGTGGCGGCCCTGAACCCGCTGACCGTTGACGTCGACGGAGGTGGGGGAGGACAGCCGGCCCTCGCCCTCGATGTACGTCACCTTGCGGGAGGCGACCAGACCCTGCAGACCCTTGTACAGGCCCGAGATGACCTCGTCCTTGTACTTGTGGACCGCCGGGACGTCGATGCCCTCGAAGGTGGTCTTGACGCCGAACTGCGCGCTCTCGCGGGCCTGGTCGGCGATCTCGCCCGCGTGCAGCAGGGCCTTCGTGGGGATGCAACCCCGGTGCAGGCAGGTGCCGCCGACCTTGTCCTTCTCGATCAGGGCGACGTCCAGGCCCAGCTGCGCCCCGCGCAGGGCCGCGGCGTAACCACCGCTACCACCGCCGAGGATCACTAGGTCGAAAACGGTGCTGGCGTCGTTCGCCACGTCACGTCCTCCATGCATGTGCGCCACGCCGGTCTCCAGTGACCGGTCGGCGGCTGGTGTCCGGCCGCTCGTTCTTCGGCCCTTAGGTGGGGCCCTGTCCTGCCGAGCCCCATCTTCGCACTTGTCCGCACCGGACGAGACGCGGGGCCGGGGTGTGAGACACAGCACGTTCACTCGTGACGCCGGGTGAGGGGACGCCGCCAAGGGGCGCGGGGAACTGCGCGACCAGCCCCCACGCCCCTGAAGCCGCCCCGCGGCGGAAACACCCGACTCAGTGGGCGGGCGTCAGCCCAGATCACCCGCGGCCGTCAGCTCCGCGAGCCGCACCAGCGTCCGCACCCCGGACCCGGTGCCACCCTTCGGCGTGTACCCGAAGGGCCCGCCCTCGTTGAACGCCGGCCCCGCGATGTCGAGGTGCGCCCAGGTGATCCCCTCGCCCACGAACTCGCGCAGGAACAGACCGGCGACCAGACCGCCGCCCATCCGCTCGCCCATGTTGGCGATGTCCGCCGTCGGCGAGTCCATCCCCTTGCGCAGGTGCTCCGGCAGCGGCATCGGCCAGGACTCCTCGCCGACCTCCTCCGAGGCCTCCACGATCGCCGTCCGGAACGCGTCGTCGTTGGCCATGACACCGAACGTGCGGTTGCCCAGCGCCAGCACCATCGCACCGGTCAGCGTCGCCACGTCCACGATCGCGTCCGGCTTCTCCTCGGACGCCGCCCACAGCGCGTCGCCCAGCACCAGCCGGCCCTCGGCGTCGGTGTTCAGCACCTCCACCGTCTTGCCGCTGTACATGCGCAGCACGTCACCGGGGCGCACGGCGGAGCCCGACGGCATGTTCTCGGCGAGCGCCAGCCAGCCGGTGACGTTCACCTCCAGACCGAGCCGCGCGGCGGCGACGACCGCGGCGAAGACCGCCGCCGCGCCGCTCATGTCGCACTTCATCGTCTCGTTGTGCCCGGCCGGCTTCAGCGAGATGCCGCCGGAGTCGTAGGTGATGCCCTTGCCGACGAAGGCCAGGTGCTTCTTCGCCTTGGAGTTGGTGTACGACAGCTTCACCAGGCGCGGCGCGGACGCGGAGCCGCCGCCGACGCCGAGGATGCCGCCGTAGCCGCCCTTGGCGAGGGCCTTCTCGTCGAGCACCTGCACCTTGATGCCGTGCTCCTTGGCCGCGGCCTGGGCGATGGCCGCGAACGCCTCGGGGTTGAGGTCGTTGGGCGGGGTGTTGATCAGGTCGCGGGCGCGGTTCAGCTCCTCGGCGACGGCGGTGGCGCGCTCGAGGGCGGCCTTGTGCTCCTTGTCGCGGGGCTTGCCGCCGAGGATCGCGGCCTCGGCGAGCGGCGCCTTGCCGTTCTTGTCCTTGGCGTTCCTGCCGTTCTCCTTGTAGGCGTCGAAGGAGTACGCGCCGAGCAGCGCGCCCTCGGCGATCGCCCCGATCGCGGCGGCGTCCGCGGCCGGCAGGGCGAAGGCGGCCTTCTTGGAGCCGGACAGCGCGCGGGCGGCCACGCCGGCGGCGCGGCGCAGCGCCTCGGCGTCGTACTCGCCGTCCTTGTCCGGCTGCGCGCCCAGGCCCACCGCCACCACGAGCGGCGACTTGAAGCCGGACGGCGCGGGCAGCTTGGTCACCTCGCCCTCGGCACCGGAGGCGCCCAGGGTCTCCAGGAGACCGGCGAGCCTGCCGTCGTAGGCGCTGTCCACGGCCTCGGCGCCCGGCGCGACGGCGAGCCCTTTTCCGCCCTTCGGGCTCTTGGTGACACCGATCACGATCGCGTCGGCCCGCAGGCCGGCCGCCGCGGCGGTGCTGAGAGTGAGAGCAGTCACGGTGGTGAATTCTCGCTTCCGATGTGAAGTTGCTGTGGCCGAACAGGGTGGGTCGGCCGGGCCCGACAGCCGACCCTGGATCCGGCCCTTCGAGGAGGTCTCGTCCGGGTCCGTGTCTGTGCGGCGCGGACCTGGGACGAGACTACGCTCGCGCGTTCATTCGCTCACGCCTGCGGGCGTTCACCTGTGAGTGGCGTCGTGGCCGTTTCCTGATCCTCGCACTCGATGAGCTGGGTCACACTCGTCGGGTTCCGGTGGGTCCCGTGCTCACCGGTTCGCATGATTTCCGCGTGATCCTCCGTAAATGGCCCGGGGGTCGTAAAGGGCCGAACGGACACGGGGGATCTTCTGGGGGGAGGACACCATGGCGCCACGCGTGCGCAGAAGGAGAGAAACGGTCGCGGTTCTGACGGCGGCCGGACTGATGACGCTGGGCCTGGGGGTGCCCGGAGCGTCGGCGGCGGTCGAGCCGCGGATCGATCTGAGGGTGCTGGTGGTGGACAACGGGGACAGCTCCGTCGAGGCCATCACCGCCCAGTTGGAGAGCACCGGCATCCCGTACACCACGCTCGACCTGAACGACCCGGGCCGCCCGGCGGTCACCGAGGCGTTCCTCAGCGACACCGTGAACGGCAGGCCCCGGGCGAGGTTCCAGGGCATCGTACTGCCCCACGAGGCCCCGTTCGGCGCGGGCTCCGCCGAGCAGACCGCGCTGGAGACCTACGAGCGCACGTACGGCGTCCCGCAGGTCGACGCCTACACCTGGGCCCATCCCGGGGTGGGGCTCGACCACACCAGCGAGGGCGGCTGGGCCGGCGCGCTCGACGGGCGCGAGGCGACCGTCACCGAGGCCGGCAGGGCCGGCTGGTTCGGCTATCTCGACGGCCCCCTCGCCTTCGAGGACATCGACCCGGCCGTCCAGGAGAGCTACGGCTACGTGGCCCGGCCCCGCGCCGGCTTCACCAGCTACGTCGACATCCCCGTGCCCGGCGGCACCGGCCGCGGCAGCGTCGTCGGGGAGTATGCCCACGACGGGCGCCGCGAACTGGTGGTGACGTTCGCCTACAACCAGCACCAGCGGCAGTTCCGGGCGCTCGCCCGGGGCGTCGTCGAATGGCTGACGCAGGGCGTGCACCTGGGCCGCTCCCGCAACCACTTCGCGGTCCACGTCGACGACGTCTTGGCCGCCGACAGCCGCTGGGACACCGAGCGCGACTGCACGCCCGGCGACCTCGACTGCGCGGGCGGCGAGGGCGAGGGGACCACGCCGATCCGGATGACCGCCGCCGACGCGGCCTACGCGGCCCAGTGGCAGCGCGAGCGCGGCTTCACCCTCGACATGGTCTACAACGCGGGCTCCGGCGAGCAGTGGAAGACCGAGAACGGCGGCACCGACCCGCTCGCCGACCGGCTGCTCGCCGACCGGGCGCGGTACCGCTGGATCAACCACACCTACACCCACCCCTTCCTGGGCTGTGTGCAGGACACCTCCACCGTGCCGTGGACCTGCGCGAAGAACGCCGACGGCAGCACCCGGTACATGAGCCGTGCCGAGATCGCCGCGCAGATCCGCGACAACCAGAACTGGGCCACCGCCAAGGGCCTGCCCGTCGACCGCACCGAGCTGGTCACCGGCGAGCACTCCGGCCTGAAGACCCTGCCGCAGCAGCCCGCCGACAACCCGAACCTGGCGGGCGCGCTCGCCGACACCGGCGTGAAGTGGATCGCCTCCGACAACTCCCGCGAACCGCAGCAGCGCCCGGTCGGGGCCGCGGTGACCGTGCCCCGGCATCCGATGAACGTGTACTACAACGTCGGCACCGAGGCGGAGATGACCGACGAGTACAACTGGATCTACACCTCCAGGGCCGACGGCGGCAGCGGTGCCTGCGAGGACAACGCCAACTCCACCTGCCTCGACGAGCCGCTGGACCTCGCCACCGGCTACGACTCCTACATCGTCCCGCAGGAGGCCCGCATCGCCCTCGGCCACGTCCTCGCGGGCGACCCGCGCCCGCACTACGTCCACCAGTCCAACCTGGCCGAGGACCGCATCCTCTACCCGGTGCTGGACAAGATCCTCGCCGACTACCGGGCGATGTTCGCCGACAACACACCGCTGGAGAACCCGAGCCACAGCGCCGCCGGCACCGAGCTGAAGCGCCGCGCCGCCTGGCGGTCCGCGCTCGACGCCGGCCGGGTCACGGCGTACCGCGTCGGCGACACGGTCACCGTCACCGCCCCGGCCGGCACCCAGATCCCGGTGACGGCCCCGGAGGGCACCAGGAAACAACTCCTGCTGGGCACGACGACGTTCGGCACGCCGTACGCGGGCCGACGCTCGGCGTGGACGGCACCTGAGCTTCTGCAGTCGGCGGTCACCTTGAAACTGCCGTAGGCGCAACGCCGACAAGGGGCGCGGGGCCGTATCGATATGCGGCTCCGCCGCGGGGGCGCGACCAGCCACGACGACCCCGCACCCGGGCGACGAGGCAGCAGTTCCCCGCACGGAGTCCGCAAACAGGGGGAAGGCGCGCGGCATTGCACGTCACCATGCTCACCGAAGGCACCTACCCGCACGTCCACGGCGGCGTCAGCACCTGGTGCGACCAACTCGTCAAGGGCATGCCGGAGGTCGACTTCCACATCGTCTCGCTCACCGGCAGCGGCCGTGAACCGGTCACCTGGGACCTGCCGCCCAACGTCTGCCGGCACACCTCGGTGCCGACCTGGGGCCCGCGCCCGGGACACCGGCGGGCGCCGTACGGCAGGGCCCGCCGCCGCTTCGTCGACGCCTACGAGCGGCTGCTGATGTCGTTCCTGGACCCCGAGTCGCCCTGCGACTTCGGCGAGGCGCTGACCGAGCTGGCCGTCCTCGCCCGCGACGGCCGGCTGGCGGCGGCGCTGCGCACGGAGGCGGCGCTGCGCTCGCTGATGTGGATATGGACGATGCCGCATCTGCCGACCGCGGCCGCCGGACCCACCGTGCACGACGCGTTGACCGCCACCGACCTGCTGGAACACGCCCTGCGCCCGCTGGGGACGCGGATACCGGAGGACTCCGTGGCGCACGCGACGGGCAGCGGCCTCGCCACGCTGCCCGCACTCGCCGCCCGCGCCCTGGACGGTGTGCCGTTCCTCCTCACGGAGCACGGCATCTATCTGCGCGAGCGCTATCTCGGCTATCGCCGCGAGGCCCAGCGCTGGCCGGTGAAGGCGTTCATGCTCGGCTTCTACCGTGAACTCATCTCACACGGCTACCGCTCGGCCGACCTGATCACGCCGTGCAACCAGTACAACCGCCGCTGGGAGGAGCGCGGCGGCGCCGCCGCCCACCGCATCCGCACCGTCTACAACGGCGTCGACCCGGCCGCCTTCCCGCACGCCGGCCCGGAACCCGAGACCCCCACCCTCACCTGGTGCGGCCGCGTCGACCCCATCAAGGACCTGGAGACCCTGATCCGCGCCTACGCCCTGGTCCGCGCCGAGATCCCGCAGACCCGGCTGCGCCTGTTCGGCCCGGTCCCGCCCGGCGGCGAGGCCTACCGGACGAAGCTGGAGAAGCTCGCCGCCGAACTCGGCGTCACCGACGGCCTCACCTTCGAGGGCCGCGTCAGCGAGGTCTGGCGCGCCTACGCGGCCGGCCACGTGGTGATGCTGTCCTCCATCTCCGAGGGCTTCCCGTTCTCCATCATCGAGGCCATGTCCTGCGGCCGTACGACGGTGTCGACGGACGTCGGCGGAGTGCGCGAGGCCGTCGGCGACACCGGCCTGGTGGTCCCGCCGCGCGAGCCGGAGAAGATGGCCGCCGCCGCGCTCACCCTGCTCCGCGACGACGAACGCCGCCGCGCACTGGGCGAGTTGAGCCGTCAGCGGGTCGTCGACCGGTTCACCCTGCGCCGCTCCGTGGACAACTTCCGCACGATCTACCACGAACTGGCGGGCGCCCCCGAGGTGTACGAGCCGACCGTCGAGACGGTCGCCGACTGGACCCTCGAACTGCGCGACCCCTGGTACGCGGCCGTGGCGACGGACGGGACGGACTGGTGAGCGGAGACGTCCGGCCGCCCCCGGGCGCCCACCCCGGCAGCGTGCCCGCCGTCCCGCGGCAGCGCGCCCCCAGGCAGCGCGTCCCCCACTGGGCCGGGCCCGATCCCATCGACGAACTCGCCGAGAACCTGCACGACTTCATAGGCGCCGCCGTCCACCCGGACGAGATCGCCGCGCTGCTGGAGTCCGACGGCCTCTCCGACGACCGGATACGCGAGCAGTACGGGGTGAAGGACTCCTTCGCCCTCGCCGAGGAGCTGTACGCGCGCGTCCCCCGCCGCCACCCCGAACCCGACGGGCCCGTCCACGACCCCTGGCAGGCCGGTCTGCTGGGCTGTCTGCTGCGCGGCGTGGTGTTCGCCCTGCCGGGCCTCGCCTACGTCCTCGGCGGCCCCCTCCTCGCCGGCCCGGAGGGCGACTTCGGCCTCCCCGTCGGCACGGTCCCGCTGCTCGCGGGCGCCCTCACCGGCTGGACCTGGAACCAGGGCCTCGCCCACCGCGCCTACTCCTGGCTCGGCCTCGGCGACGGCTCGGCCGCCCGCCGCTGCCTCCTCGTCGGCGCGCCCCTCGGCGCCCTGCTCTGCTCCCTGACCGCGCTCGCCGTCGCCGGCACCGCCGAGCCTGCCGCCGTCGCCTTCGCCGCCGGCCAGTCCTGCTATCTCGGCGCGGCCACCGTCCTGCTGGTCCTGGGCCGGGAGAAGGCACTGCTCGTCGCCCTGCTGCCGATGGCGGCCGGGGCGGTGGCGGCCCTGGTCACCGAGGTGCCCGAGGCGACCCGGCTCACCCTGCTGCTCGGCTCGCCGGCCGTGGTCGCCGCGCTCGCCCTGCTCGAGGTGGCGCCCGCGCTGCGGCAGCTGGGGGAGGGCAGCTGGACGGCGGGCCTGACGGCGCTGCTGCCGTTCGGGTCGTTCGGCCCCGTCGCGCACCGGCCGGGCGGGCCCCGGCTCGCCGCCTCGCTGCCGTACGCGCTGTTCGGCCTCGGCAGCGGTGTCCTCGTGCTGTACGCGGCCCTCGGCGACGTGCTCGCCGGGCAGGCGCACAGCGTGGTCGCCGCACCCGCAGCGGTGGCGCTCACCCTCAGCACGGGGCCCGCCGAATGGCTGCTGTACCGCTTCCGCAGCGGCAGCCTCGCCGGGCTGCGCTCCACCAGCACGCCCCGCGCGTTCCGGCGCACCACCGCCCTGACCGTCGTCCGCTGCCTGGCCGGCTACCTGGCGGCCCTGTCCGCCCTCGCCCTGGCGGCCGCCGCCCTGTGGCCGGGGTCCCCGGCCGTCACCGGCGTCCGCCTGACGGGACTCCTACTGCTCGGGGTGGTGCTCTGGACCGGCCTGCTGCTCCAGTCGTTCGGCGCGATCCACGGCGCGGCGGCGGTGTGCTGCACGGCCGCCCTCGCCCAGACCCTCGCGCTGACGACCCACACGGGCGATCCGCACCGGGTCGGCGTGACCGTCCACGGCGTCGCCGCAGCCGTACTGGCGGCCCTGGTGTGCGGCCTGCTGGGGAGGGCGACCGCCCACCGATGAGCACCCTGCTGGTCCCGTACTACGAGCACCCGTCCGTCCGCCCCGCCGAGTGGGACGCCGTCGTCGCGGCCGCGCCCCGCCTCCACGGCGTGGTCCTCAACCCGGCCAGCGGCCCCGGCGACGCCCCCGACCCGGCGTTCGCCGAGGTCGCCGCCCGGCTGCGGGCCGCAAGGGGGCCGTCCGGGGGAGTGCGGGTGCTCGGGTACACCGACACCGACTACGGCCGCCGCCCGTACGCCGACGTGGTCCGCGAGATCGAACGGCACCGCGCCTGGTACGGCACGGACGGCGTCTTCCTCGACCAGGCCGCGGCGGGCCCCGGCGAGTTCGCCCACTACCGCCGCCTGGCCTCCGCCGCCCGGGCGGCGGACTGTGTCACCGTCGCCCTGAACCACGGCACCGAGCCGCACCCCTGCTACGCCCGGATCGCCGACCTCGTCGTCACGTTCGAGGGGGACTGGGCGACGTACCGCGCCCGGCCCCCGCGCCCCTGGCCGGGCACGGGCGCGCGGCAGTGCCACCTCGTCCACGGGGTCCCGCCGGGCGCCGATGTCGAGGGCCCGGCCCGGGAGCTGGGGGCGACCGTGTACTGCGCGGTGCCCGGCACGGGAGATCATCCCTGGGGTACGTTGCCGCACACCCTGGAGCCCGCCCGGTGAGACGCCCGATCCCTCTGCTCGCCCTGCTTCTGCTGCTGCTCGCGGGCTGTACGTCAGCCCCCGAGGACCGGCCGGACCGTCCCGCGCGTCCGGACGGGCCGTCCGGGCAGCGCTGGCAGCCGCGCCCCGGCACCCCCTGGCAGTGGCAGCTCAGCGGCCGTCTCGACCCGGCGGTCGACGTGCCGGTGTACGACATCGACGGCTTCGACCACGACGCGGACGCCGTCGCCGATCTGCACGACCGGGGCCGCAAGGTCATCTGCTACCTGTCCACCGGCGCCTGGGAGGACTTCCGCCCGGACGCCGGCGAGTTCCCGGAGTCCGTGCTGGGCGAGGGCAACGGCTGGGAGGGGGAGCGCTGGCTCGACATCCGCCGCACCGACGTCCTGGAGCCGCTGATGGCGGCCCGGATCGACATGTGCCGCGAGAAGGGCTTCGACGCGGTGGAGCCGGACAACATGGACGGCTACCGCAACCGGACCGGCTTCCCGCTCACCGCCGACGACCAGCTCCGCTACAACCGGCTGATCGCCCGGCTCGTCCACGAGCGGGGCATGGCCGTCGGCCTGAAGAACGACCTGGACCAGATCCCGGAGCTGGTCGGCGACTTCGACTTCGCGGTCAACGAGCAGTGCGCCCAGTACGACGAGTGCGACACCCTCACCCCGTTCATCGAGGCGGACAAGGCCGTCTTCCACGTGGAGTACGAGCTGCCCACGCGCGACTTCTGCCCCGAGGCGCGGCGGCTGCGGCTCAGCTCGATGCTGAAGAAGTACGAGCTGGGGGTGTGGCGGCGGCCCTGCTGAGCCCCGAGGGCCGGCCCCGGCCTCAGCCCAGCGCCAGCACCACCAGCGCCGTGGTCGCCGCCGTCTCGGCGAGCCCGCCGAACACATCGCCGGTCACCCCGCCGAACCGGCGGACACAGTGCCGCAGCAGCAGTTCCGCCGCGGCTACCGCGAGGACCACCGCGACGGCCGCGAGAGCCGCACGGCCGAGGTCGTACGACCCCGCGAACACACCCGCGCCCGCCGCCGCCCCGGCCACCCCGAGGCCCACGAGCAGCGCTCCGCCCCGGGGCACCACCCCCGCGACGGCCGCGCCCAGCCCGTCCGGGCGGGCGGCCGGCACCCCGGCGCGGGCCGCCAGGGTGAGCGCCAGCCGGGCGGCGGTGCCCGCGACGACGGCGGCGAGCGCACCCCGCGCCCAGGAGCCGTCGTAGGCCTCGGCGAGGGCGGCCACCTGGGCCAGCAGCACGAAGAGCAGGGTGATCACCCCGAACGGCCCGATGTCCGACTGCTTCATGATCCGCAGCGCGTCCTCGGCGGGCTTCCCGCTGCCCAGCCCGTCGGCGGTGTCGGCCAGCCCGTCCAGGTGCAGTCCCCGGGTGAGCACGGCCGGCACGGCGGCGGAGGCCACGGCGGCGAGCAGCGGACCGGCGCCGAGCAGCAGGAGCGCCACCCCGGCCGCCGCGGCGAGGATCCCGACGACCAGTCCGGCGACCGGCGCGCACAGCATCCCGCCCCGCGCGGCCTCCCGGTCCCAGCGGGTTACCCGGACCGGCAGGACGGTGAGCGTGCCGAAGGCGAAGCGGAGGCCGTGCAGCGGCGGAAGCGGCAAGATCGGGGAGGACACGCCCGGAAGAGTACGCGACGGTCCGGACGGCGCCCGGTGCGGAATCCCGCCACACTTGGACTCATGGTGCAGTGGCTGGAGCGCAACATCATCGAACCGGGCAAACTCCCCCTGCTGCTCGCCCTTACCGCCTTCGTGCTCACCTTCCTGATCACCCGGCTGGTCACCCGTCTCATCCGGGCGGGCAAGGGCCCCTTCGGCAACGTGAAGGCGGGCGGGCTCCACATCCACCACGTCGTGCCCGGGGTCGTGCTCGTCGTCATCGGCGGTTTCGGGGCGGTGGCCAGCGGACGGGAAGGGCTCGGCCCGGCGCTGTGCGCGGTGATCTTCGGGATCGGCGCGGGGCTGGTGCTCGACGAGTTCGCGCTGATCCTCCACCTCAACGACGTCTACTGGAGCGAGGAGGGCCGCAGGAGCGTCGAGGTCGTGGTGCTGACGGCAGCGGTGGTCGGCCTGGTCCTCTCCGGGTTCTCCCCGTTCGGCGTGAACGACCTCGACCAGGACGAGCTCCAGGACCGCGGCACCGTCATCGCCACCGTCGTCGGGAACTTCGTCTTCTCCCTCGTCGCCCTGATCAAGGGCAAGCTGCCCACCGCCCTGTTCGGCGCGATCGTGCCGTTCGTCGCCCTGATCGGCGCGCTCCGCCTGGCCCGCCCCGGCTCCCTGTGGGCCCGCCGCTTCTACGCCCGCCGCCCGCACGCCCGCGCCCGCGCCGAGCTGCGCGCGTACCACCACGACCGCCGCTGGACCGGACCCGCCCGCCGGGTGCAGGACTGGATCGGCGGCGCGCCCGACGAACCGGCCGCCCCCGAGCTGGACCGCCGCTGAAACACCGCCTCCACCACGCACAGCGCCAGCACCGCCGCGATCGCCGCCAGATGCTCCTTGCCGGCCAGGTTCGCCTTCACCAGCACCTCGGCCACCATCGCCACGATCACCGCCCCGGCGGTGACATACGCCCGGTACCGCCAGGCCACGTACACCGCGAGCCCCACCACGGCCGCCGACGGCCCGGTGTCCACGACGTGCGCGTCCGCCGCGGGCAGCCCCAGCGGGACGTGCGGGCCGAGCGCGACGCCGAGCCGGGCGTACAGCGTCCCGGCGAGCGTCGCGGTGTAGGCGAGCGCGAGCGTGCGGCGGCGGCCCAGGCAGATCTCCGCGATGCCGAACACCAGCAGGATCTGCGCGAGGGCACCCCACGCCGGCAGGTCCAGGGCCGGGACGAAGAGGGAGAGCGGGGTGCGCAGCAGGGCGAGCCACAGCGGGTCCTCGGCGCGCACGGTCCCGAGGTTCTGCACGAGCCCGTAGCCCCACGACCGGCCGTGCACGTCGTGCAGTACGGCGGTGAGGCAGACCGCTGCGACGGTCAGCGGGACGGCCCGCGCCCGCCGTCGGAGCAGGGCTTCGCGCAGGGTGGCGGAGAGCGGACCCCATTCGGCGCGGGCGTGGCGGACGAGCGTGTTCATCGCCCGGGAAGACCGCGCCGAACGGGGAGAAGTTCAGCCGGGCCGACGTGACCTGGCTCGCTCAGACGTCAGACGGTTCCTTCAGACGTCGGACGGTTCCTTCACGTCCGGCTCCGGCGCCGGCTTCTCGGGCAGCTCCGCCGCCAGCGCCGCCGCGGCCCGCACCAGCGGCAGGGCCAGCAGGCCGCCCGCGCCCTCGCCGACCTTCACCCCGTGGCTCAGCAGCGGCTCCAGCGCCATCCGGTCCAGGGCCTTCGCCTGGCCCGGCTCCCCGCTGTCGTGCCCGGCCAGCCACCAGTCCGGCGCCCGGAACGCGATCCGCTGGCCCACCAGCGCACACGCGGCGGCGACGACACCGTCCAGGATCACCGGCATCTTCCGGACCGCGCTCTGCAGCAGGAACCCGGTCATCGCGGCCAGATCGGCGCCGCCGACCGTCGCCAGCAGCCGCAACTGGTCCCCGAGCACCGGCCGGGCGCGACGCAGCGCGTCCCGGATCGCCGCGCACTTGCGCATCCACGCCAGGTCGTCGATCGCGAGCCCGCCCCGCCCGGTCACCACCGAGGCGTCCGTCCCGCACAGCGCGGCCACGAGCACACCGGCGGCCGTGGTGCCGCCCACGCTGATGTCGCCGAGGACCACCAGGTCCGTGCCCGAGTCGGCCTCCTCGTCGGCCACCGCCACCCCGGCCCGGAAGGCGGCCTCCGCCTCCTCCGGGGTGAGCGCGTCCTCGACGTCGATCCGCCCGCTGCCGCGCCGCACCCGGTGCCGTACGACGTCCTCGGGGAGCGTGCCCGGGTCGCAGTCCAGCGCCATGTCCACGACCCGCACCGGCACCCCGGACCGCCGGGCCAGCACCGCCACCGGACGGGCGCCCTCCAGCACCTCGCGCACCAGCTCGTGGGCGCTGCCCGCGGGCCGCGCCGAGACGCCCAGTTCCGCGATGCCGTGGTCTCCGGCGAACAGCACCACCCGCGGATGTTCGACCGGCCGCACCGGTACGACGCCCTGCGCCGCGGCCAGCCACTCACCCAGGTCGTCGAGGCGCCCCAGCGATCCGGGCGGCACGATCTGACGCTCCCGGCGCGCCTCGGCGTCCCGGCGCACCCCGCCGTCGGGGCGCTCGATCAGATCGGTGAAGTCGTCGAGATTAAGCGAGCTCATTCGCCGAACAGTACCGGCACCGGTCGAACCGGACGGCGCCACATGGTCACCACGCGGTCACCACGTCGTTGCACCCAAGATCGCGATCCCATACGTTCCAATTTGTCTGTGTACGCGTATGTGTACGGGTATGCATGGATGCGTTCGTGTACGTGCTTGTGCCCGTCCCGGGAGCCACCGATGCCGTCCTCGCCCTCCGCCGCCCAGGTGACCGCCCGGCGCCGCGCCGCCTGCCTCGCCGAACTCGCCCGCGGCACCGACCGGTTCCACGAACCACGCCGCGAGGACTGCCCGTGGTGCGGCTCCCGCATCCTGCGGACCCGGTTCTCCGCGCCCGACCTCCTCCAGCACAGACCGGGCACCCTCAGCGTCGACGAGTGCCGGGACTGCGCGCACGTCTTCCAGAACCCCCGCCTGACCCCCGAGGGCCTGGCGTTCTACGCCCGCTACCCCCAGCAGGAAACCCCCCGCGGCCGGCCCTCCCGGCGCCGGCTGCGCGCCACCGTCCGCGCGATGCTGCCGTACGGGGAACCGGAGAGCTGGCTCGACGTGGGCACGGCGGACGGGGACCTGCCGGACGTGGCGCGCGAATACCTCCCGTACACCGCGTTCGACGGACTGGACCCCACCCCGCACGTCCTGACGGCCCGCGAGCAGGGACGCGTCGAGGAGGCGTACGTCGGCGACCTGACGACCCGGACCGTCACCGACCGGCTCCGCGGCCGCTACGACGTCGTCAGCGTCCTGCACCACCTGGACCGCGGCCCCGACCCCCGGGCCGGCCTCCACGCGGCGCTGGGCCTGCTCCGCCCCGGCGGCCACATCCTGATCGAACTCCCCGACCCGACGAGCGTGTTCGCGAAGGTCCTGGGCAGATGGTGGCTGCACCACACCCAGCCCCACCACCTCCACCTCGTCCCGCCGGCCAACCTCCACGCGGAACTGGAGGCCCGGGGCTGCACGGTCGTACAAACGGACAGCGTCCATTCCCCCGACGACCTGTCCGCCGCGACCTCCCTCGTCCTCACCCGGCTGCTGCCGTCCCCCGACGCCCCCTGGCGTCCCGTCCCGCCGACGGACATCCAGCGCGCGACGCGCGCGGTCCTCGCCGGAGCGGCGGCCCCGCTGACGGCGGCGACCACGGCGGCGGACCACACCCTGGCCCCCCTCCTGCGCCACACCCCGTTCGCCAACGCGTACCGGGTCATCGCCCGCCTGGGCTGACCCGGCCGCACCCGCGCGGCCTAGGGGGTGTCTCGCAGCACCATCGCCTGCCCCGCCACCACCAGCAGCACCTGCTCGCACTCCCCGGCGACCGCCGCGTTCAGCCGCCCCAGCTCGTCCCGGTACCGCCGCCCCGACGCCGTCGCCGGGACGATCCCGGAACCCACCTCGTTCGACACGGCGACCACCGTCCGCCGGGTCTCCCGCACGGCCGCCGTCAGCTCCCGCACCCGCTCCCGCAGCCCCCGTTCACCCCCGTTCGCCCACTCCGCGTCGTCCCACGCGCCGACGGCGTCCATCGCGTAGGTCAGCCACAGCGACAGACAGTCGATCAGCAGCGGCGGCCCCTCGTCCTTCAGCAGCGGCACCAGGTCGCACGTCTCCACCGTCCGCCACGACCCCGGCCGCCGCTCCCGGTGCGTCGCCACCCGCGCCGCCCACTCGGTGTCCCCGCCCCGCGTCCCGCCGGTGGCGACGTACAGCACCTCCGGGAACGCCTCCAGCCGCCGCTCCGCCTCCACCGACTTCCCGGACCGCGCCCCGCCCAGCACCAGCGTCCGCCGCGGCACGTGCGGCGCGTCCTCGTACGCCCCCACCACCAGCGTCGTGCCGTCCGGCACCACCGTCGCCCCGGCCGCCGCCAGCCGCCGCCGCAGCTCGGCGCCCGGCGGCACGTCGTGATCGATGTGCACGGCGACGACATCCGTCGTCGGCGCGACGGCCCCGACCGCCCGCAGCCGCGCCAGCGCGTCCGGCCGACCCACCACGTCCGCCAGCACCATGTGGTACGGCTCCGCGTGCGGGGTGCCCTCCTCCAGCCCGGCCGGCGCGCCCCCCGGCGGCAGATACAGCAGCCGGTGCCCGTCCGGCCCGGTCACCGCGTACCCGGTGCCCGGCGCGTCCATCGCCACAGCCCGCACCCGGTGCCCGGTCGGCAGCGCCTGCTCCCGCCCGTCCGGCACCCGCTCGGGCTGCGGCAGCCCGGCCGGCACCTCGACGGCGGGCCCGTCGTGCGGATGCGACAGCAGCACCCGCCGTACGCCGCCCAGCGACCGGCCCGCCCGCGCCGCCGCGAACGCCGCGCCCGGCGTCAGGTCCAGCAGCAGCGCCCCGTCCACGAGCAGCGCGGTGGCCGCCCGCGCGTCCGGTCCGAGCGCGGTCGCGCAGGTCGCGCAGGGACAGTCCGGGCGGGGCAGTCCCGCGGGGGCACCGGTGCCGAGCAGAGTCAGTTCCACGGACCCGATTTTCGCGTGCCGCCGCAGGTCGTGCGCGCCCGGCCAGGCTCTCTCGTCAAACTTCCGTCGTCCGCCCGGAGGGCGGGCCCTACGGCGAGAGTGCGTGCATGGCGTCGTGGGGCGGGCGGGAGGTTGACGAGAGGGCCTAGGCTCGGGACAGGAGCCGGACCAAGATCCGGCCCGCGCTCTGCTTGTGCTGACAGCTGGGAGGCGTACATGGCGGCATGGACGTGGCGGTTCGAGAAGGCCGACGGGACGGAGGTCCAGCCCGCGGTGCAGCCCGAGGAGTTCACCACGCAGGGGGACGCCGAGTCGTGGATCGGCGAGCACTGGAAGGACCTGCTCGAAGGAGGCGCGGACCAGGTACGGCTGTTCGAGGACGGCACGGAGATCTACGGCCCGATGAGCCTGCACGCGGAGGAAGCGGCGTCGTAGGCACCGCGGGGCGGCACGCACCACCCGGCCGCCCCGCCCGCTCACTGCTCGCCGAGCGTGACGTCCGCCGTCCGCTCCGCGCCGCCCCGCCGGAACGTCACCGTCGTCCGGTCGCCCGGCTGCCGCGCGGCCAGCGCCTCGGCGAGTGAGGTGATGGTGGTGACGTCCGTGTCACCCAGACCGGTGATGACGTCCCCGGGCTGGATGCCCGCCTCGTCGGCCGCCCCGTCGCGCTGGACCTCCACGACCGCGACCCCGACGGCCTGGTAGTCCGCGTCGACGAGCGTACGGCCGGTGATGCCGAGGGCCGCCCGCCCCGAGTGGGTGACCCGGCCCTGCTCGACGATCTGGCCGGCGACGGTCTTCACCGTCGACGCCGGGATGGCGAACCCGATGCCGGCGACCGCGCCGTTCCCGACGCGCGGGTCGGCGGCGGCGAGCGTCGGGATGCCGACGACCTCGCCGCGGAGGTCGACCAGGGCGCCCCCGCTGTTGCCGGGGTTGATCGCCGCGGACGTCTGCACCATGTTGGCGAGGGTGGCGCCCGTGCCCCCGCCGGTGCCGCCCTCGGTGACGGTCCGCCCGGTCGCCGAGACGATGCCCTGCGTCACGCTCGACGCCAGTCCGAGCGGCGACCCCATGGCCAGCACGATCTGCCCCACCTCGACCTCGGCGGAGTCCCCGAACCTGGCGGCCTTCAGCCCGTCCGGCACCCGCTCCAGCCTGACGACGGCGAGGTCCTGCTGGGGGTACGAGTACACGAGCTCGGCGGTGAGGGGGGTCTCGCTGCCGGCGGTGGTCACCTGGAAGGTCTTCCCGTCGCCGACGACGTGCGCGTTGGTGACGATGTGACCCTTCCCGTCGTAGACGACTCCCGAGCCGAGTTCGTCGCCGGCCTGGATCTGCACCACCGACGGCAGGACGTCCCGGATCACCTTCCGGTAGCCGCTCTCCAGATCGGCCGCCCCGGGCACGGCCGCCTGGGCCGTGCCCGGCAGGTCCTTCCCGGCGGAAGGCGACGAGGACTGCGAGGACGAGGACGACGAGGACGACGAGGACCCGGGGAGCGAGCAGCCCGCGAGCAGGACGAACGGCAGGAGGCAGAGAACGGCACGGCGCAGCAGGGGCCCACGGGAAGCGTCCATGCCCCGAGTGTGGTGGCGGCGCGTCCGCCCGGCCCCCGGTGCTCACCCGAACGGGAGACCGCCAGGGGGTGTCCCCTAGCCGCGCACCCCGCACAGGTGCAGCAGCGCCGCGACGCCCCGGTACGGGTCCGTCCGCCCGGCCCGCTCCTCCGCCGCCAGCAGCGCCCGCGGATCGGCGGGCGGCTGCGTGCCGTCCGCGACCGTGTCCGTGAAGACCCGCACCCCGTACCAGGCGCGCAGCGGTGCCCCGATCCCGGCCAGGGTGGAGGTCAGCGCGCTCAGCCGGTCGGCCCGTGCTTCGGCCCCGGGGCGCACCGGGGTACCGGTGGCCGAGTCCGTCCGGGCGTGGGGCAGGTAGGTGGTGGTGTCGAAGGCGGCCAGCGCCCCCGCCCAGTCGCCGGACAGCCCCGGCCGCATCGCCAGCGCGTCCCCGTTGCGCACCAGCAGCGACAGCAGTCCGCCCGGCGCGAGCACCCGGGCCAGCCCCGCCAGCAGCGGATCGGGCTCCTCGACGTACATCAGCACCCCGTGACAGAGCACCACGTCGAAGCTGCCCGGCAGGAAGTGCACACCGGTCTCCCGGCCGTCCCCCTCGATGATCCGCATCCGCTCCCGGATGCCCTCGGGCTCGCCGGACAGCGCCTCACGCGCCGCGCAGACCATCGCCGGGTCCTGCTCCAGGCCGGTGACCTGGTGCCCGGCCCGGGCCAGCCGCAGCGCCTGGGTGCCCCGGCCCATCCCCACGTCGAGCACCCGCAGCCGCTGCCCGACCGGGAACCGCCCGGCTATCTGCTCCTCGAGCTGCCGGGTCACCAGCTCCTGTCGTACGACTTCGCGCAGACCGCCCGCCTCACCGAGCCGGGCGTCGGCCGCGCTCCCGGAGAACGACGCAGCGCTCAGGGCCGCTCCCCGCGCTTGACCTGCGGCTTGGGCAGCCGGAGTCGGCGCATCTGGAGGGAGCGCATCAGCGCGTAGGCGACGGCGCCGCGCTTGTTGTCGTCGGGGAAGCGCTCGTTCAGCCGCTTCTTCAGCCGGACACCGGTGACGATCGAGTCCAGCACGATCAGGACGATCACCACGAGCCACAGCAGCAGCGCGATGTTCTGCAGCGCCGGCACCCGGATCATGCTCAGCACCAGGATGACGACGGCCATCGGCAGGAAGAACTCCGCGATGTTGAACCGCGAGTCGACGAAGTCGCGCGCGAACCGGCGGATCGGGCCCTTGTCGCGGGCCGGCAGATACCGCTCGTCACCGCCCGCCAGCGCCTGACGCTGCCGCTCCAGGGCGGCCCGCCGCTCCTCGCGCTGACGCTTGGCGGCCTCCTTGCGCGTCGTCGGCGTATTGGCCACGCTGCGGCGCTGCGACTGGGCGGCGCTGCGCTTGGGCGTGGGGCGGCCCTTGGGGGCCTGCGGGTCACGGGGCTGCTTGGAGAGGTTCACCTGCGCGTTGTCGGCGACGGTGGCCTTCTCTTCCTTGGCACGGCTACGGAACACAAAACCCAAGGGTACGGGGTGCCCGGGGTTGGACCCCAGCCCCGCGGGGAACGATCCGGCAACACCAGTCGTCTGTAGGGGGACAGAGGGGACGATGCGTACGCCCCGGACCCCTGGTGGGCACTCGAGGGCGTACCGGGGGACCACCTACTCCCTACGCCGGAGCGGGACCGTCCCCAGTCGTCCTTGGGGATGAGCGCATCCGTCCCCGAACAGTGCGGTAATGGATGCAGGGCCCGTACTGTGGGTTCTGTCGCAGAGCTGGAGCCGGAGTCGGTCAGAAGGGGGCGCGCGAAGCCCATGAGCGGTGTCATGAAGCGTATGGGGATGATCTTCCGCGCGAAGGCGAACAAGGCCCTTGACCGGGCCGAGGACCCGCGCGAGACCCTCGATTACTCGTACCAGAAGCAGCTGGAGCTGCTCCAGAAGGTGCGCCGCGGTGTCGCGGACGTCGCCACGTCCCGCAAGCGTCTGGAACTCCAGCTCAACCAGCTGCAGCAGCAGTCCTCCAAGCTGGAGGACCAGGGCCGCAAGGCGCTCGCGCTGGGCCGCGAGGACCTGGCCCGCGAGGCGCTGTCCCGCCGCGCCGCCCTCCAGCAGCAGGTCACCGACCTGGAGACCCAGCACGCGACGCTCCAGGGCGAGGAGGAGAAGCTCACCCTCGCGGCCCAGCGCCTCCAGGCCAAGGTCGACGCCTTCCGTACGAAGAAGGAGACGATCAAGGCGACCTACACCGCGGCCCAGGCACAGACCCGCATCGGCGAGGCCTTCACCGGTATCTCCGAGGAGATGGGCGACGTCGGCCTGGCCATCCAGCGCGCCGAGGACAAGACGGCCCAGCTCCAGGCCCGCGCCGGCGCCATCGACGAACTGCTCGCCTCCGGCGCCCTCGACGACCCCTCCGGCATGGCGAAGGACGACATCCAGGCCGAGCTGGACCGGCTCTCCGGTGGTACGGATGTAGAGCTGGAACTGCAGCGCATGAAGGCGGAGCTGGCCGGCGGCACGACGGGTGGCCAGCAGGCCATCGAGGGCGGCCAGGGACAGCAGCAGGGCCGGCAGCAGCCGCAGGACACCCCGAGGTTCGACAAGCAGTAGGGGCCCACGCCGAGGAGGGCGACATGATCGTCAGGATCATGGGGGAGGGGCAGGTGGAGCTGGCCGACAGCCACTTCGCCGAGCTGAACAAGCTGGACGACGACCTGCTCGCCGAGATGGAACAGGGCGACGGCCCCGGCTTCCGCCGCACCCTGAGCGCCCTCCTGGACCGGGTCCGGGAACTGGGCACGCCCCTGCCCGACGACTCCCTCGAACCCTCCGAGCTCATCCTCCCGTCCCCCGAGGCGACCCTGGACGAGGTCCGGGAGCTGCTCGCCGGGGACGGCCTGATCCCCGACTGACCGCCACCGGGGACCGCCGTCCCCGGCCGGGCGAGCCCGCCGCCGGGCTACGGTGGACCACCGTGAGCACCCTCGAACGCGCCCGGCACCGACTCAAGGCCCACCCCATGGCGCTGGACGCGGCGCTGGCCGCGGGAGTGCTGCTCTGCATGGTCGCCGGCTCCTTCGTCGACCCGCACGGCGACGACGGCGTCACCTGGGGCCTGCACAGCCCCGACGTGCTCAGCCTGGTCCTGATGGTGCTCGGGGCGTCGGCCCTGGTGTTCCGCCGCCGCGCCCCCCTGGTCGTGCTGGCCCTCACCGGCGCCCTCTCCCTCGTCGAGTTCGTCACCGGCGACCCCCGCACCCCCGTCGCGATGGCCGCGGTGATCGCCCTCTACACCGTCGCCGCCAGCACCGACCGCCCCACCACCTGGCGGGTCGGCCTGCTCACCATGACCGTGCTGACCGGCGCCGCCATGCTCAGCGGCCCGCTGCCCTGGTACGCCCAGGAGAACCTGGCGATCTTCGCCTGGACCGGCATCGGCGCCACCGCCGGGGACGCCGTGCGCAGCCGCCGCGCCTTCGTCCAGGCCATCCGGGAACGCGCCGAACGCGCCGAACGCACCCGCGAGGAGGAGGCCCGCCGCCGGGTCGCCGAGGAACGCCTGCGCATCGCCCGCGACCTGCACGACGTGGTCGCCCACCACATCGCCCTGGTCAACGTGCAGGCCGGGGTCGCCGCACACGTCATGGACCGGCGTCCCGACCAGGCCAAGGAAGCCCTCGGCCACGTCCGCGAGGCCAGCCGCTCCGCCCTCGACGAGCTGCGCGCCACCGTCGGCCTGCTCCGCCAGTCCGGCGACCCCGAGGCCCCCACCGAGCCCGCCCCCGGCCTGGACCGCCTCGACGAACTCGTCGGCACCTTCCGCAACGCCGGCCTCCGCGTCGAGGTCGCCCGCACCGACCACGGCACCGCCCTGCCCGCCGCCGTCGACCTCGCCGCCTACCGGGTCATCCAGGAAGCCCTCACCAACATCCAGAAGCACGCCGGCACCGCGGCGAAGGCCGAGGTCAGCGTCGTCCGCGTGGGACGGAACATCGAGATCACCGTCCTCGACGACGGCACCGGCGACACCGACCGCCCGCCGGCCGGCGGCGGCCACGGCCTGCTCGGCATGCGGGAGCGCGTCACCGCCCTGCGCGGCACCCTCACCACCGGCCCCCGCTACGGCGGCGGTTTCCGCGTCCATGCGATCCTGCCGGTCGAGACCCGGAACACCGCCGAAAGGGGTCCCGCATGACCATCCGTGTCCTGCTCGCCGACGACCAGGCACTGCTCCGCAGCGCCTTCCGGGTGCTGGTCGACTCCGAGCCCGACATGGAGGTCGTCGGCGAGGCCTCGGACGGCGCCGAGGCGGTGCGGCTGGCCAAGGAGCACGGGCCCGACGTCGTCCTGATGGACATCCGCATGCCCGGCACCGACGGGCTCGCCGCCACCCGCGAGATCAGCGCCGACCCGGCGCTCGCCCACGTCCGCATCGTCATCCTGACGACGTTCGAGGTCGACGACTACGTGGTGCGGTCCCTGCGCGCGGGCGCCGCCGGCTTCCTCGGCAAGGGCAGCGAACCGGAGGAGCTGCTGAACGCGATCCGGGTCGCCGCCGGCGGGGAGGCCCTGCTCTCCCCGGCCGCCACCAAGGGCCTGATCGCCCGCTTCCTCGCCCAGGGCGGCGACGGCGCGGACGGCGACCACGACCAGGCCCGCTCCGAGCGGCTGGACGCCCTCACCGTCCGGGAGCGCGAGGTGCTGGTCCAGGTCGCCGGCGGCCACTCCAACGACGAGATCGCCGAACGCCTCCAGGTCAGCCCGCTCACCGTGAAGACGCACGTCAACCGGGCCATGGCCAAGCTGGGCGCCCGCGACCGGGCCCAGCTGGTGGTCATCGCCTACGAGTCCGGGCTGGTACGTCCAAGGGTGGAGTGACCGCAACGGGCGGTACTCCACCCGCAGTATGCGCCGCATAAGGAAATGGACCTGGGACCGACGGCCGGGGCCTTCGCCATGGACCAGGGTGGTGGGGTGGGCGCCGTCACGCGCCCACCGCTCCGCTCAGGCCACGGAAGAGAGACGCTGACCCATGTCCTGGCTGTCAAGATTCAGCCTCGCGCAACGGGCCCTGATAGGGCTGATGTCGATCATCGCGCTCGCCTTCGGGGCGATTGCGATCCCCCAGCTCAAGCAGCAGCTGCTGCCCACCATCGAACTGCCCATGGTGTCGGTGATCGCGCCGTACCAGGGCGCGTCCCCGGACGTGGTCGAGAAGCAGGTCGTCGAACCGATCGAGAACAACCTCGAGGCGGTCGACGGCATCACCGGCGTCACCGCCACCGCCAGCGAGGGCAACGCCGTGATCATGGCGTCCTTCGACTACGGCAACGACACCGACCAGCTCGTCGCCAACGTCCAGCAGGCCGTCAACCGGGCCCGCGTCCAGCTCCCGGACGACGTCGACCCGCAGGTCGTCGCCGGGTCCACCGACGACATCCCGACCGTCGTCCTCGCCGTCACCTCCGACCGCGACCAGCAGGCCCTCGCCGACCAGCTCGACCGGACCGTCGTGCCCGCGCTGAAGGACATCGACGGCGTCGGCCAGGTCACCGTGGACGGCGTACGCGACCTCCAGGTCACCGTCACACCCGACGACGCGAAGCTGGCCAGGGCGGGCCTGACCGCCCAGTCCCTCGCCCAGGCGCTCCAGGCGGGCGGCGCCACCGTCCCGGCCGGCTCCTTCGACGAGGACGGCGCCAACCGCACCGTGCAGGTCGGCGGCGGCTTCACCTCGCTGAAGCAGATCGAGGACCTGAGGGTCACCGGCGAGGGCGTCGAGCGGCCGGTCCGCCTCGGTTCCGTGGCCGAGGTGAAGCAGGAGGCGGCCCGCGCCGACTCCCTCACCCGCACCAACGGCGAGCCCAGCCTCGCCGTGATGGTCACCATGGACCGCGACGGCAGCGCGGTCGCCATCTCCGACGCCGTCCGGGACAAGCTCCCCGGCATGCGCGCCGACCTCGGCTCCGGCGCCGAGGTCACGGTCGTCAGCGACCAGGGCCCGGCGGTCTCGAAGTCCATCGACGGCCTGACCACGGAGGGCGCCCTGGGCCTCCTCTTCGCGGTCCTGGTGATCCTCGTCTTCCTGGCGTCGGTCCGCTCCACCCTCGTGACCGCGGTGTCGATCCCGCTGTCCGTGGTCCTGGCCCTGATCGTCCTGTGGACCCGTGACCTCTCGCTCAACGTCCTGACCCTCGGCGCGCTGACCATCGCCATCGGCCGCGTGGTCGACGACTCGATCGTCGTCCTGGAGAACATCAAGCGGCACCTCGGCTACGGCGAGGAGCGCCAGGAGGCGATCCTCAAGGCGGTCCGCGAAGTGGCCGGCGCGGTCACCTCCTCCACCCTCACCACCGTCGCCGTGTTCCTGCCGATCGGCCTGGTCGGCGGCATGGTGGGCGAACTGTTCGGCTCCTTCTCGCTGACCGTGACGGCGGCCCTGCTGGCGTCCCTCCTGGTCTCCCTGACGGTCGTCCCGGTCCTCTCCTACTGGTTCCTGCGCGCCCCCAAGGGCACCCCGGAGGACGCCGACGAGGCCCGCCGCCTCGCCGAGGAGAAGGAGGCCAGGAGCCGGCTCCAGCGCTTCTACGTCCCGGTCCTGCGCTTCGCGACGCGCCGCCGCCTGACCAGTGTGGCCATCGCCGTCGTCGTCCTGATCGGCACGTTCGGCATGGCCCCGCTGCTGAAGACCAACTTCTTCGACCAGGGCGAGCAGGAAGTCCTCACCGTCAAGCAGGAGCTGAAGCCCGGCACCAGCCTCGCGGCGACCGACGCCCAGGCCAAGAAGATCGAGAAGCTGCTCGACGGCGTCGACGGCGTCAAGGACTACCAGGTCACTGTCGGCTCCTCCGGCTTCATGGCGGCCTTCGGCGGTGGCACCGACACCAACCAGGCGTCGTACTCGGTGATGCTGGAGGAGTCGGCGTCGTTTGAGAAGGTCGAGAAGGCCATCGACGAGGGCCTGAAGAAGCTCGACGGCATCGGTACGACGACGATCGCCGCCGGTGACGGCTTCGCCAACCAGGACCTCAGCGTCGTGGTGAAGGCGGCCGACGCGAAGGTGCTGCGCGAGGCCTCCGAGGAGGTCCGCGAGGCGGTCGCCGACCTGGACGACGTCACCGACGTCACCAGCGACCTCTCGCAGAGCGTCCCCCGGATCTCGGTCAAGGCCAACGAGAAGGCGGCCGCGGCCGGCTTCGACGACCAGACCCTCGGCGCGGCCGTCGCCCAGGCGGTCCGCGGCACCACCGCCGCCAAGGCCACCCTGGACGACACCGAGCGCGACATCGTCATCCGCTCGGCGCAGCCCGCCGAGACGATGGCCCAGCTCGAGAAGCTCCGCCTGGGCCCGGTCAAGCTCGGCACCATCGCGGACGTCGAGCTGGTCGACGGCCCCGTCTCCATGACCCGCATCGACGGCCAGCGCGCGGCGACCATCACCGCCAAGCCGACCGGCGACAACACGGGCGCGGTCAGCGCCGACCTCCAGACGAAGCTCAACTCCCTGGACCTCCCGGCGGGCGCCACCGCCGAGATCGGCGGCGTCTCCGAGGACCAGGACGAGGCGTTCGCCAACCTGGGCCTGGCGATGCTGGCGGCGATCGCGATCGTCTTCATGCTGCTGGTCGCGACGTTCCGCTCGCTGGCCCAGCCGCTGATCCTGCTGGTCTCGATCCCCTTCGCCGCGACAGGGGCGATCGGTTTGCTGGTGGCCACCGGTACTCCGATGGGCGTCCCGGCGATGATCGGCATGCTGATGCTGATCGGCATCGTGGTCACCAACGCGATCGTGCTGATCGACCTGATCAACCAGTACCGGGCGCAGGGCTACGGTGTGGTGGAGGCGGTCATCGAGGGTGGCCGCCACCGTCTGCGGCCGATCCTCATGACGGCCCTGGCGACCATCTTCGCCCTGCTGCCCATGGCCCTCGGCATCACCGGCGAGGGCGGCTTCATCGCCCAGCCGCTGGCCGTGGTCGTGATCGGCGGCCTGGTCACCTCCACGCTGCTGACCCTGCTCCTCGTCCCGACCCTCTACGCGATGCTGGAACTCCGCAAGGAGCGGCGTGCGAAGAAGCGGGCGGCCAAGCGGGCGGCGAAGCAGAAGTCCGAGGAGGTGCTGGAGCCGGCGGGGGTGTGACGCGTGAGTGTCGCCTGACGGTGTGAGAACGGCCGGGTCCCGTGGGTACGGGGCCCGGCCGCTTTCGTTTACGCCGGTTACGCCTTCAGGGAGTTGACGAACGCGTCCCAGGCGGCTGCTGGGACGACGAGTGCCGGGCCGTTGGGCGTCTTGCTGTCGCGTACGGGGACGACGCCGGGGAAGTCCTCGGTGATCTCGACGCAATCGCCCCCGTTGGTGTTGCTGTAGCTGCTCCGACGCCACCGGGCAGAGTTCAGCTCGGGGGTGTGCTGCATGGCTTGTAGTCCTCCATCGCGTCTCGGATCAGCTCCGCCGAGGCCGCCGGTGGGAGGGCGTTGGCGCGCAGCACCTCGTACTGCCGCCGCCACTTCTTCACCGAGTCCCGGTCCTCGTAGAGGTGACCGACCTGGATGCCCTCTTCGTAGGCCATGACGGAACCCTTGGGAAGGGTCAGCAGGGTCAGGGCGCCGCCCATCAGTGAATGAGGACCCGCACTGAAAGGCAGAACCTGGACCTTGCTGTCGGGAGTATCCACCTGTTCGAGTAGCAAGGCCAGTTGGTTGTACCAGCACTCTTTGCTGCCGACCCGGCGTCGGAGGACGGACTCTTCGATGATCGCCCAACGCAGAGGCGCTTGCTCCGACCTCAGCCGAGCCTGCCGGGACAGGCGGGCGTTGACGCGCTCCTCAATCTGCTCCCTGGGCAGGTCCTCCTGGCAGCTGAGCAGCGCGCGGGCGTACTCCTTGGTCTGCAACAGCCCTGGAATGGCCTGCGCTACGTAGTTCTCGACGACCTCCGCCTGCGCCTCGAAGTCCATGAACCGCCGGTACTGATCCGGGTGCGCCTCGCGCTTGGCCAGCTCGTACAGCCCGTGGAAGTGCTTGTCGGTGCCGAACGCGGCGTCCAGCCGGTCGGGCAGGTCCGGGGGCGGCATCAGCTCGGCCGTCTCGATCCGGGCGAGGGTGCTCTTGCTGGAGTTCACGATGCCCGCGAGCTGTACGAGCGACAGTTGGGCGGATTCGCGGTGGCGGCGTTGCTCGGCGCCGAAGTAGTGGCGGGCGGAGAGGTATGGGGTCAGGGTCTGCGGCTTGAAGGTCATGGCTGCGTCCCTTTCTGAGGTCTGGGATACGGCGTGTCTGTTGCGGCTGGTGCCACAGCGCGACGATGGGGGCACAAACGGTAACCATTTGCATTCGCGCCCGTCGGGGAAACGGGCAGAAAGGAGCGGAGAACATGTTGCGTGACGGAACGGGTGCGCCCCTGCGGTTGCTGCCCTGGACCACGCCCGACGGACGCCCGTGCTACCTCAGCTCGGACGGTGACGGCAGCAAACTGTCCCGCATGGCCGACGAGGTGGAGAGCGAACTGCTGGCGTCGGCGGCATACGTCCTCACCGCGGCGAAGTCGCTCCTCGACGATCCGACGGTGGGGAAGGGCGAGTTGCGCTTCACCGGAATCCGCCTCGCGGAATCCCTCGGGGACGCGCTGCGGATCGCGGCGAGCCGGGGCGGGCGGCTGAACTGAGCCGAGAGGTCACGGGAGACGGGGTTTGCGCAGGCGCGCGATGGTCTCGTGATCCCGGAGGGTGAGCGGTGCCCGCTGAGGCACTTGGCGTACTTCCGGGCCGATGAGGAAGTGCGCCTCGGGGATGTGCCCGACGCCGCTGTGCATGGTCGGCGGGCTCGTGCAGCCGGCGAGCCGCAGCATCATGCAGGCGGCTGAGTGCGCCCTTGCGACGGACTCGCCGGCGGAGAGGTTGCGGTGGAGGACCCGTGCGTAATTCCGGGCGTGGATCTCGGCGGCCTCGGCCTGCCAGCCGATGGCGGCGGGGACCGTGTCGCTGAGCGTCTTGGCCAGGTCTCCCGTCCAGCAGGCGTTCAGGACGAGGAGGTGAAGCCCGCTCGCGCCGGCGGCGGCGATACAGCGGCGCAGACCGTCGAGGGCTGCCGGGGCCTCGCCGCCGTCGTCGGTGACGAACCGGGGGCCGTCGTCGGGCGTGCCCCGCCCGGCGAAGTGCAGTACGTCGGGGGTGCCGTCGGCCAGGTACTGGGCCAGATCCTCCCAGCGGGCCGCCGGGAGGGTGTCCAGCCGGATGGTGTGGCCGTAGCGGGAGTACGTGATGCTCTGCTGGACGTCGCGGTGCTCCTCCAGGACGTTGGGCGCGTTCGGGAGGTTGGGGGCGGCTGCCAGGACCAGGCAGATCACGTACACGGTGGTCAGGGGCGGGCTTGGGTGAGGGCCTGGATCAGGCGCATCCAGTGGGGGGTGTGGCGGGGGTCCGGGGAACCGGCGACGAGGGTCGCCAGTTCGGAGGTGAGGCGGTTGCGGGTCTCTGGGTCGGTCTCCACCGCCGCTTCGGACAGGGCATCGACGTCCAGCGCGTCCGGGGCGTCGGAGAGGAGGAGGGCGGCTTGCAGGTGGGTGACGGAGGAGGGCTGGTCGTCGAAGGCTGAATGCTCGATGGCGGCGATGTGGGCCAGTGCCTGTGCGTCACGTTCGTTCAGGGCGCGGAGGACGTACTCCTGGAGCGCGCTTCGGTCCTGGACGCGGCGGAAGGCGGTGTCGATGTCCTCGGCGCGCGCGATGTGCAGGAGGGCGGCGTGTACCGCGACCGCAGGGGTGTAGGGCTCGACTTGCGCCAGTACTTCCTCGGCGGACTCGTCGAGGAGTAGTTCCGCGTTCTCCCGGAGGAAGCGTGCCGAGTCGTCCCAGTCCTCGCAGCGCAGCCAGTCCACGAGACGGTCGTGGATGATCAGCGGCTGGAAGACGGCATCGCTGCCCTCGGAGAGGATGTCTTCCCGCAGGGCCCGGTGCTGCGCGGCGACCGGCCACGCGAGCGCCAGCTCCGCCAGAGCGATCGAGGCTTCGTCGGAGGCGAGGGCATCGGCATGGTGCGACCAGAACGCCCGGCTGTCCGGCCAGGAAGGCGTGTTCACCCAGTCGATGACCAGTTGCAGAGTCTCTTCCGAGAGCGACAGCCAGTCCGGGAGGGGCGCGCTCGTCTCCTGCCGCCAAGCGCGCTCCAGCAGTTCGCGACCAGACCGGGACCCGTGGGCGTGGTCCCGAAGTGCCTGCCGAGCTCGCAGGGTGACCTCGCCGGGCTGCTCGGCCGACGTGTCAGTGACCATGCGGATGAGCCCGAGCAGACCTGCTGTCCGCGTCGGCTCGGGACATCGGAGCCGGAAGGCGTCTCGCTCGTACTCGATCGTGCGGGCGGCGGCCGGGTGAGCCTCGGACAGGCTGGCAGCCGCATCGGTGTACGCCTGAATGGCGGCTGGTTCGTTCCCGGTGTCGGCCAGGTGGTCGGCGAGGTTGTTGAGTGATCCGGCGAGGTCGGGGAGGTAGGCGGCGGGGTTGGTGTGGGCGAGTTGGGTGTAGTGGTGTACGGCTTCGTGGGCGGGTTCGAGGGCGCCTTGGCGGTCTCCGGTCTCGGCCAGGTGGTTGGCGAGGTTGTTGAGTGATGCGGCGAGGTCGGGGAGGTAGGCGGCGGGGTTGGTGCGGGTGAGTTGGGTGTAGTGGTGTACGGCTTCGTGGGCGGGTTCGAGGGCGCCTTGGCGGTCTCCGGTCTCGGCCAGGTGGTTGGCGAGGTTGTTGAGTGATCCGGCGAGGTCGGGGAGGTAGGCGGCGGGGTTGGTGCGGGTGAGTTGGGTGTAGTGGTGTACGGCTTCGTGGGCGGGTTCGAGGGCGCCTTGGCGGTCTCCGGTCTCGGCCAGGTGGTTGGCGAGGTTGTTGAGTGATCCGGCGAGGTTAGGGAGGTAGGCGGCGGGGTTGGTGCGGGCGAGTTCGCGGCGGATGCGTACGGCTTCGTGGGCGGGTTCGAGGGCGCCTTGGCGGTCTCCGGTCTCGGCCAGGCTGACGGCGAGGTTGTTGAGTGCCATGGCGAGGTCGGGGAGGTAGGCGGCGGGGTTGGTGCGGGCGAGTTCGCGGCGGATGCGTACGGCTTCGTGGGCGGGTTCGAGGGCGCCTTGGCGGTCTCCGGTGTCGGCCAGGTGGACGGCGAGGTTGTTGAGTGATCCGGCGAGGTTAGGGAGGTAGGCGGCGGGGTTGGTGCGGGCGAGTTCGCGGCGGATGCGTACGGCTTCGTGGGCGGGTTCGAGGGCGCCTTGGCGGTCTCCGGTCTCGGCCAGGCGGACGGCGAGGTTGTTGAGTGATGCGGCGAGGTCGGGGAGGTAGGCGGCGGGGTTGGTGCGGGTGAGTTCGCGGTGGATGCGTACGGCTTCGTGGGCGGGTTCGAGGGCGCCTTGGCGGTCTCCGGTCTCGGCCAGGTGGTTGGCGAGGTTGTTGAGTGATCCGGCGAGGTTAGGGAGGTAGGCGGCGGGGTTGGTGCGGGCGAGTTCGCGGCGGATGCGTACGGCTTCGTGGGCGGGTTCGAGGGCGCCTTGGCGGTCTCCGGTCTCGGCCAGGCTGACGGCGAGGTTGTTGAGTGCGATGGCGAGGTCGGGGAGGTAGGCGGCGGGGTTGGTGCGGGCGAGTTCGCGGCGGATGCGTACGGCTTCGTGGGCGGGTTCGAGGGCGCCTTGGCGGTCTCCGGTCTCGGTCAGGCTGACGGCGAGGTTGTTGAGTGCGATGGCGAGGTCGGGGAGGTAGGCGGCGGGGTTGGTGCGGGCGAGTTCGCGGCGGATGCGTACGGCTTCGTGGGCGGGTTCGAGGGCGCCTTGGCGGTCTCCGGTCTCGGTCAGGCGGACGGCGAGGTTGTTGAGTGATCCGGCGAGGTTAGGGAGGTAGGCGGCGGGGTTGGTGCGGGCGAGTTCGCGGCGGATGCGTACGGCTTCGTGGGCGGGTTCGAGGGCGCCTTGGCGGTCTCCGGTCTCGGCCAGGCTGACGGCGAGGTTGTTGAGTGCCATGGCGAGGTCGGGGAGGTAGGCGGCGGGGTTGGTGCGGGCGAGTTCGCGGCGGATGCGTACGGCTTCGTGGGCGGGTTCGAGGGCGCCTTGGCGGTCTCCGGTGTCGGCCAGGTGGTTGGCGAGGTTGTTGAGTGATCCGGCGAGGTCGGGGAGATGCACGGGGTCTGCGTCGGCCAATCCCTTGTAAAGGTCGGCCGCCTCGTGCGCCAACTCTGCGGCAGTGACGTGCTGGGCCGTTTCCGCCAGGCCCACCGACGCTTCCAGCAGAGCCTCCGCGAGAAAAGGCCGCGCGCTGTCCGGATCCCACACCACAAGCTCACGCAGCACATCGATGCCTGGCCCAGGATTGCTTGCCCACACCGCGTGACGCGCCAGCCACATGCCTACGTACGGATCGACCCGTTCCCAGTCACCGACCTCGGCCTGCCGCCGCAGGAGATCCACCAGCGCCCGCAACACCACCATCGCGGCGTCGGCATCCTCAGGGCCTCCGCGCTTCCGCAGGTGAGTGACGAACTCCCGGTGATACAACCGGTACACGGCCTGCGGGCCCGCGCTGTCCTCGACGATGTAGCGGCCGTACTCCGAGAGCGCCCAGTCCACGTCCCCCTCGTCGTATGAGACCCCCTCCCCGCCGAGCGCCGAGGCCACTGCCTCCCACACTCCGCCCGCCGGCATGCCGCGCCCGGCGGACCACGCGAGTGCCGTGAGGAGGTCTCGCGCCGCCGACGGTCGCTCGCCGCCACGCAGGTCTTCCTCGAACGCGGCCTCCACGGAGTCCGGCAGCCCGGCCAGCAGCTCCTCGGCGACGACGATCCCCTTCCGCAGCCGTGCGATGAGGAAGTCCGTCATCAGCCGTGCGAACAGGAAGCCCCCGTCTCGTGCCGTCGCGCGGTTCGCCAGGGCCTCGGCGACCGCGGTGCCGTCGACCCTGTCCGCCTCGCAACGACGCCGTACGTACTCCGCGATGTCGTCCCGAGTGCCCGGCTCGTTCTCCAGGTCGACCCTGTGGACGCTGTCACCGATGTGCTGGACCAGGGCGTCGTAGAGCGTCGTGTCGGGCTTCAGCAGGTTGCGGAAGGGCCGCTCCCGGGAGCCGACCAGCACCGGCAGCATCCGGCTCAGCGGGAAGACCAGTTCCTCGATGACGCTCTGGGTGTGTTCGGCCGGCACCTCGTCGAGGCCGTCCAGGACCACGACCGGCGGGGTCGGAAGATCTCGGAGTTCCGCTCTGAGAGCGTCCGCGTTCCTCGGCTCGTCCAGGCCGAGCTGAGCGGCGATGTCCGCCGCCACCTGCGTCGCGTCCAGACCCCGCATGTGCACGGCCGCGAAGCTCCGGGCGGACCGTTCACCGGGGTCCGGATCGCCGTCCCGGATCGCACCCTGCTCCTCGGCCTTCCTGCGCTGCGCGGGATCCGCGAGCGTCGCCACCCGCCCCAGCACCGCCGACTTGCCGCACCCTGCTGGTCCGGTGACGAGGAAGAGGCCGGGCGCCGCCGCCCGCATCCAGTCGACGATCTCGCCGAGCACGCGCTGCCGCCCGGTGAAGAACCAGCCCTCCTCCAGATGCCCCACCCCGCGTGCCGCGAGGACCAGGTGCTCGACCAGTACAGGGGGCGCGGCCGGATCGGACTTCGGGTTGGGGAACGCAGGGCGCTCGTCGCCGACCGCCACCCTCTCCGGCGTCTGCTTGTCCTCCGCCCAGTGGCTTCGGACCGCCGACATCAGGTCGGTACCGGTGACCAGCTCGTTGTGAGCGCTCCACGCGGTGCGGTAGTGGTCGGTGTGCGGGCCGGTGGCCAGAGCTCGCGCCACGGCTTCCATCAGAGGCCCGTAGCCTTCGCCGAGTTCACCAGGACGGCAACTCGCCATCACCCCCAGCCACTTCGACCGGCCCTGGGGCAGTGAAGTCTGCCGCAGATGAGCCAAGGCACGGTCGACACTCGGGGCGAGACCGGCCCCCGAATGGCAGGTGTCCACCACCAGCAGTGCCTGATCGGCGCCGGAGGCCATCGCCGCGTCGACGAGGTCCCGTGCGGAAACCCCGCGTTCCTGCAGCAGCATCGCGCGTTCGAACTGGTTGCCGGTCAGCTTCAGGTCGCCGAGCACCAGCCTCAGCTCCTGGCCGTCCAGCTCGCCGTGCCCCGACCAGAGGACCAGCGCCGGCCCGTTCCCGCCCTCCCGCTGCCAGAAGGTCCGCCACTCCTCCTTCTCTCTCCGGAAGGTCGCCAGATCCGGGTCCTCCTCCGCGCCGACGACCCGCACGGCGAACCCGAGCCCCCGCAACCTCTCCGCGATCCCCAGCATCTGCTCCCGCGCACCGGTCAGCCGACGCGACGCGGGCGCGCCCTCGTACGCCTCGCAGACGACGCACAGCGCGGTCGCCGCGTACGCCTCAGCCGACGGCTCACTCACAGCCCACCACCAGCACCAGCGCCGTCACCGTCCGCTCGGGCTGACTGCCGGCACCCACCTCCAGCCGGTGCACGCCCGGCGTGAGACCGGTCAGGGCGGTGACATAGCGCCCGCCGTCCAGATTCCGCAGCGGAATCACCCCGTAGTCCCCGTCCACCCGAACCCCCACGGCCAGCTCCGCATACCCGGGCACATCCCGCGCGGCCGTCACCGCCACCTCGCACGGCTCGCCCTCGGCCACCACGTCGGGCACCCGCACGCCCAGCGCCGTCGTCTCGTCGCCCGGCCCCCGGTGATAGGTCGGCTCGCCCGCCAGCCACCCCGACAACCCCTCCCGCACAGCCGGGTTGTTCTGCAAGGAACCGTGCTGCTCCCACGGCGTGTACGCGGGCCGTCCCGCCCCCACGTGCGCACTGGACAACCGAGGCACCCGGCCGTCGCCACCCTCGTCGGCGCCGCCGATGGTGAGCAGGGGAGTAAGTCGTCCCGCACCGTCCACGACCGCCGTAGTGGGCGTCGGTTGCAGTACGCCGCTCACCGGTGCGTACTCAACCCCGTACGCCGCCCCCGCCCGGGACTCCCGCAGATCCGAGTGGAACTTCTCGGCATCATCCAGCAACTCCGCGTCCAGCCCCGGCAGTCCGGTCACCTCACGCGCGTACCGCAGCCCCGTCTGACCGGGCACCCCGTCCAGGCAGGCGTAGTCGGGGCTCAGCTGGTGCAGCGACGGCAGGCTGCGCGCGAAGTCCGAGAGGTTCAGCGGTATCAGGCGGGCGAGGCCGCCCCGCAGCTCGCTCACGCGCAGTCCGTTGACCAGGTACAGCAGGGCGTCCAGCGAGCCCCGGTACGGTGTGCCCAGGGTGACCACCCGCCGGGTGATCTCCGCCCCGCCGCCCAGTTCGACGTACTGCCGGGCCACCAGCCCGCCCATGGAGTGGCAGACGAAGACCACCTTGGCGTCCGGGTGCCCGGCGTCCCGCCATCGGCCCAGCTCTTCCCTCACCCGCTCGCCCAGCCGCTCGGCGTTGTAACGGCAGGACAGCCGCCAGTCGTACGCGAAGGCAGTCAGATTGGCCGGGGTTCTCGGGTCGTCGCCGGGCTGTCGGCAGTCCAGGGTGAAGTGCCGTCGCAGCCAGCCGAGCAGGTCCGTGTATCCCTCGACCAGCGGGGAGAGGCCCGGCAGGCCGTGGACGTCTCGCATCACGCCCACCGGCCGTACACCGTCCCCGGGATGGCCGTCCAGCACCCCCCTCGGCAGGGCCAAGTCCTTCAGGGAGCCGCCCAGGGTTCTGATCCCCCGTAACAGCGCCTCGCCCGACGGCCCCCACACCTCCCTGCCGTCCGCGTCCGCCAGCCGACTGCCCATGATCCCCGGGACCACGATCACGAGATCGTCGACCTGGTTGCGCCGATACGCCATTCCGCCCCCGCGCGTGCACGTGCCGTGAGGAGACAAGGGTAGTGACGCGGGAGGGGGAAGAGACCCGGTACGGCCACAATCAACAGGCTGGGGCAACCCGGCCCACCACCCCCCTTACGTATCCTGTCGCTCGAACTGCGTGACGGGGGAGAGGATCACGGCGGTGCCGCTGAGCAAGGACGATCCGCGGTCGGTCGGCGGATACAAGCTGGTCGACCGGCTCGGGGCCGGAGGCATGGGCGTCGTCTACCGGGGCAGGGCGCGGTCCGGGCGTGAGGTCGCCGTGAAGGTGGTGCACGCGCAGTACGCGCAGGACCCCGTCTTCCGTGCCCGTTTCCGCCAGGAGATCGAGGCCGTCCGCAAGGTCAGCGGTGCCTTCACCGCGCCGGTCGTGGACGCCGACGCGGAGGCGGACCGGCCGTGGATGGCCACCCAGTACGTGCCGGGCCGGTCCCTCGCCGAGCGGATACGGGCGCAGGGGCCGCTCAGGGACGCCGAGTTGCGGCGGCTCGCGCTGGGCCTGGTGGAGGCGCTGCGGGACATCCACCGGGCCGGGGTGGTGCACCGGGATCTGAAACCGGCCAATGTGCTGATGGCCGAGGACGGGCCCCGCGTCATCGACTTCGGCATCTCCCGCGCCACCGAGAACCTCACCCTGACCGAGACCGGGCAGATGATCGGCACCCCGCCGTTCATGTCCCCGGAGCAGTTCACCGACGCCCGTTCGGTCGGCCCGGCCTCGGACGTCTTCTCGCTCGGCGCGCTGCTGGCGTACGCGACGACGGGGCGCGGGCCGTTCGACGCGGAGAGCCCGTACCTGACGGCGTACCGGGTCATAAACGACGAGCCGGTGCTGGAGGGTGTGCCGCGGCAGCTGCGAACACTGCTGGAACGCTGCCTGACCAAGGAGCGCGAGGACCGCCCCGGACTCGACGAGCTGGCCCGGGAGTTCGCCGCCGCCCTGCCCGAGCCGGACCCGGGCGACCCGGCGACCGTCACCCTGCGCCTCGACCCGTCGGACCTGGCGACGACGCACCCCGGCACGGTCGCCGACCAGCGGACCACGCAGTCCGGGCGCCGTCCCGGCCGGGTCCGCCCGCTGCTGGCCGCGGCCGGCACGGTCGGCGCGCTGGCCCTCGGGCTCACGGCGTATCTGCTGGGGCCGGGTGCGAACGGCGGGGCGGCGCCCGGACCGTCGGCCGTGCCCAAGTCGAGCGCGCCGTCCCGGTGGGCGGACCTGCCGAAGGGCTGGCAGCCCTGGCAGACGACGGTGTTCGAGAAGCCCGCGCGCGGCGCGAAGGCCCTGGGCGAGAACGGCGCGATGACCGGGCCGGAGTGCCTGCTGCACGAGAGTGCCGTCTACTGCGGGGGTGACGCCATGCTGCCGGTGCGCGTGGACGCCCTCACGGGGAGGACGGCGTGGCGGGCCGACCTGCTGCCGGACGGGGTGTCCGGGGACCGGCTCTCCTCCGCCGCCGTGCTGGGAGTGGCGGACGGCGTGGTGGTCGTGCGCCTGGTCGTCTCCGACGAGGAGTGGGAGAACGACGAGGTCACCCTCATCGGCCTCGACGCGGACGACGGCGGACGGCTGTGGACGCGCCCCGGGAACGAGCAGTACGCCGACAGTTCCTTCGCCGACGGTCTGGTGGTGACTCCGGACGCCGGCGGAAGCGCGCTCGTCGCCCGCGCGGCGCGTACCGGCGAGGAGCGCTGGAGGGCGAAGCTGCCCGCGGGCCACTACTGCACGTTCCTGCGGATGGCCCCCGGCCTGTACACGGAGTGCAGCCCCGAGACCGAGTCGGAGAACTCGGTGATCCTGGAGCTCGACGCGGCCGACGGCTCGACCCGGCAGGTGAAAGTGCCGATCGAGAGCACGCTCTACGGCGTCGTCGACGGCCGGCTGGCCTTCCTCCAGTGGGCCGAGGACAGCGGGGGCCTGGGCACCACCGACGACGCGTACGAGGCGATCCTGCTGGTGGACCCGGACACCGGGGACCGCAAGCGGGTGACGCTGGCCGAGGACTTCGGCGGGCACCCCACGCTGACGGACGGCCGCCTCTTGTTCACGATGTCCAACGGTGTCGTACGGGCAGTCTCGCCGACCACGGGCAAGGAGCTGTGGGAGACCGGGACCACGCTGGAACAGCCGGGCCGGGCGGTGCTCGACCAGCGGGGCCGCACCCTGTTCCTGGCCAGCCTCAGCGGCCGGGTGGCGGCCCTGGACGCCCGTGAGGGGACGCTGCTGTGGGAGACGCGGCCGCGTTCGGCGCGGGTCGCGGCCAACGGCTGGGCCCAGCCCGAGGTCGTCCTGCACGAGGGCGGCCTGGTCGTCGTCACGCCGGACGGCACCCTCTTCACCGTCGACCCCGGCCACCCCGACCGGAAGCCCGCGGCGGGCTGATCCGATCGTCGGGGTGACCGGGGTCGGTCACACTCTCACGGCCGAAGCTGAGGCCGTGGTCACGGTTACTTACGGCAGTGCCAGCATCCGCTCCAGCGCCAGCTTGGCGAACGCCTCGGTCTCCTTGTCCACCTCGATGCGGTTGACCAGGTTGCCCTCGGCCAGCGACTCCAGGGCCCAGACCAGGTGGGGGAGGTCGATGCGGTTCATGGTGGAGCAGAAGCAGACCGTCTTGTCGAGGAAGACGATCTCCTTGCCCTCGGGGGCGAAACGGTTCGCCAGACGGCGGACCAGGTTCAGCTCCGTGCCGATGGCCCACTTGGAGCCGGCCGGCGCGGCCTCCAGCGTCTTGATGATGTACTCGGTCGAGCCGACGTAGTCCGCCGCGGCCACGACCTCGTGCTTGCACTCGGGGTGGACGAGGACGTTCACACCCGGGATGCGCTCGCGCACGTCGTTCACCGAGTCCAGGCTGAAGCGGCCGTGCACCGAGCAGTGGCCGCGCCACAGGATCATCTTCGCCGCGCGCAGCTCGTCGGCGGTCAGGCCGCCGTTCGGCTTGTGCGGGTTGTAGACGACGCAGTCGTCGAGGGACATGCCCATGTCGCGCACGGCGGTGTTGCGGCCGAGGTGCTGGTCGGGGAGGAACAGCACCTTCTCACCCTGCTCGAAGGCCCAGTCCAGCGCGCGCTTGGCGTTGGACGAGGTGCAGATGGTGCCGCCGTGCTTGCCCGTGAACGCCTTGATGTCCGCGGACGAGTTCATGTACGACACGGGGACGACCTGCTCGGCGATGCCGGCCTCGGTCAGCACGTCCCAGCACTCCGCCACCTGCTCGGCCGTGGCCATGTCGGCCATCGAGCAGCCGGCCGCGAGGTCGGGCAGTACGACCTTCTGGTCGTCGGAGGTCAGGATGTCGGCGGACTCCGCCATGAAGTGGACGCCGCAGAAGACGATGTACTCGGCCTCGGGGCGGTCGGCCGCGTCGCGGGCCAGCTTGAAGGAGTCGCCCGTGACGTCGGCGAACTGGATGACCTCGTCGCGCTGGTAGTGGTGTCCGAGCACGAACACCTTGTCGCCCAGCTTCTCCTTGGCCGCGCGGGCGCGCTCGACCAGGTCCGGGTCGGACGGCGAGGGCAGGTCGCCGGGGCACTCCACACCGCGCTCGCTCCTGGGGTCGGCCTCACGGCCGAGGAGCAGCAGGGCGAGGGGCGTCGGCTGTACGTCGAGCTCCTGGGTCTGGGCGGTGGTCACGACACGCACCCTTTCTTTTCTGCGGCTCGCCGATCCGGGGGACCGGACCGGCGGGATAGCGGGACGGCGTTTCGACCTTTTCGTCGAAATGACGCTATCTATCATAACCGCTTCACGTCACTTTGACGATGGCCATTGCGTCGATGTGACGTGAATCCCTATGTCCGGATCGTCGCCTTCCCCGCCTTCCCCGCGGAGTGTCGTCAGCTTGTCCACAGGGCGCTGTGCGCCCGCCCGCGCATGTGCGAGCATGAAAAGAAGCCAAGGAGAAAAAGACTCGGGCCCGTCCCGGAATGAATCCGCGGCCCCGCCGGTTGCAACCGTCGGCAAGCAGTCTCCGTACAACCCGGGAGAGATGTAGATGTCCGTATCGGACGAGACCAGCACCGTCACCGACGGCATCATCCTGTCCGACGCCGCCGCGGCGAAGGTCAAGGCCCTGCTCGACCAGGAAGGCCGCGACGACCTGGCCCTGCGTGTCGCCGTTCAGCCCGGCGGCTGCTCCGGCCTGCGCTACCAGCTCTTCTTCGACGAGCGCTCGCTCGACGGTGACGTCGTCAAGGACTTCGGTGGCGTCAAGGTCGTCACCGACCGCATGAGCGCCCCGTACCTCGGCGGCGCGTCCATCGACTTCGTCGACACCATCGAGAAGCAGGGCTTCACGATCGACAACCCGAACGCGACGGGTTCCTGCGCCTGCGGCGACTCCTTCAGCTGACCGAGTGACACGCGGCTGAGCCGAGTGACACGGAAGGCGGTGACCCCCCGGACGGGAGGTCACCGCCTTCGCGTATGCGCCGTGGCCTTCGCGTATGTGCCGTGGCGGCGGTGTGCCCTACCGCGGCGCGGGCAGCCGCGCCCCCGGCTTCTCCAGCGGGATACCCTCGCCGTCCGAGCCGACCACCTCGCGGTCGCCGAGCGGCTCGTCCAGCTCGACCGTGCGGTGGTGCACCTTGGCGATCATGATGCAGACCTTGTCCGGCCAGGGCGTCTCGGTCACCGTGACCGTCACCCGGTCCGCGCTCTCCTTCACCGTCGCCTCGTAGTCCGAGCAGACCCCGCCGGTGAAGGCGACGGTCAGCTCCGTGCCCTCGGTCGTGTAGCCCTCCACCTTCACGTCCTGCGTGTCGCCGGGCACCTCCGGGCCCGTCGGCCGCGGGCTGGGCTGCCCGCTCGGCTCACCGGGAGGCGCGGGCGAGGTCAGATACCGGGGGTCGATCGCCGGATACGTCACTGTGTAGCCGTCCGCCGCGCCCGGCGCCCGCACCTCGAACAGCCAGGACGGCACCAGGACCGGCCGCGCGTCCACGGAGTGCGAGGCCAGCCCGAACACCGCCTTCTCCACCACGACCGGCTCCCGCGGGGACACCGACGGCTCCGACACCTCGCAGGACGCCTGCGGGCCGTCCTCCTCCAGCGGTACGGGACTGGCGCAGCCGCCGATGCCGCCGGTACGGACGGGCTCCTGGGCCCCGTTGAGCCGGTCCAGCGTCCGCCGGGCGTCCAGCACCGGGTACGTGTCCCCCTTCACCGGCGTCTTCAGCTGGCCGCTGCCGGCCACCACCTCGCCCTGCGCGCCGACCGTCAGCCCGGTCGGCCAGCCGTACGTGGGCAGCCCGCCGATCACCGGATCGGCGTTCACCACCCGCTGCGCGCCCAGGGTCCGGGAGGCGTCCACCTCGGCGGAGTCCTGCCCGAGCGCCCGGAGCACCGGCGCGGCGGCCTTGCGCGCCGCGGCCTCGCTCACCGGGTCGGCGGACGGCGAGGCGGGCGGCTTGGAGCACACCGTGACGCCCTCGCAGTCGTCGGTGCCGGGCGCGTACCGGTGGAAGGTCCAGGTGCCGGGGGCCTGCCGGTTCACCTGGAGGCTCGGCCCCTGCCCGTCCTTGTCGGAGCCCACCTTCCAGGCCTGCCCATCGGCCACCGGCTTCCCCTCCAGGCCGAGCGCTGCCGCCAGCCGGGTGACGTCCTCCCGGGTGACGTCGCCCTTCGCCCAGTGCACGGGCGCGGAGCCCGGACCCTTCGGAAGGTCGCCGGACGCCGTGTAGATGACGCCGTTCGGGTCGGGCTCCCCGGGCGCGATGCCGTTCCCGCCGCCCTCGGAGTAGCCGTCGAGGGCGAGCGGAGGCGGCGTGCCGTTCCCGCCGGGCACGCCGGACCCCGAACCGGCGCCGGAACCGCCGCCCGCGGACGCCGCCAGATACGCCCCGCCACCCCCGACCAGCAGCACGGCCGCGGCGACGGCGGCGATCAGGGCGGGGGAGCGGTGCCGGGAGCCGCGGGGCGCGGCGTCCGGGTCCGAGGCGATGCGCTCGGCGCGCTCCGGGGCGAGCTGCTGCGGGTCGAGCTCTTCCGGCTCACGCCGGCGCGGGTCGGGCTCTTCCGGCTCAGGCTGCTGCGGGTCGGGCTCGTCCGGCTGACGCTGTTGCGGCTCACGCTCGTCCGGCTCACGCTCCTGCGGCTCAAGCTCCTCCGCAGCGCGCTCCTCCGCAGCGTGCTCCTCCGCAGCGTGCTCCTCCGCAGCGCGCTCCTCCGCAGCGCGCTCCTCCGCAGCGCGCTCCTCCGCAGCGTGCTCCTCCGCAGCGCGCTCCTCCGCCGCACGCTCTTCCGTCGCACGCCCTTCCGTCTGACGTTCGACGGCGCCGGCCTCCTCCACGACCTCGTCGTCGTTGTCGGGTCGCTCGCTGTTCACCGCATCGCTCCTTCGGCCACACAGCTGTTACGGGGGACAGCGATGGGACGCGGCGGGGGAGCGCACGGTTCCCCTGGGGGCGCGGGGGCGGCTCAGTCGCCGTAGTCGGACATCGCGTCCAGCAGCCGCGCGGAGGCCGGCGGCACGCTCACGCCGTGGATCAGGGTCAGCGGGACGTGCGGCACCGCGCCCCGCTCCGGGGCCGTCCAGCGCCGGGCCATCCGGGCGCAGTCGCAGCGCAGCGACGCCAGGTCGCCTTCGAGGTCGGCGAGGGCGGGGGCGGGGGCGGGTCCGTCGAGGTTCGTCATAGCGGCACCGTTGCACGGATCGACTCACGTAGAAACGTCTACTATCGGGTAGTTTTCCACACTTCAGGGTCACCGCGCACACCGGGTAGCGTGAACTGTCATTACCCCTCCACCCAGGAGCGTCCACGCCGTGCGCATCGCAGTCACCGGCTCCATCGCCACCGACCACCTCATGACCTTCCCCGGCCGCTTCGCCGACCAGCTGGTCGCGGACCAGCTGCACACGGTCTCGCTCTCCTTCCTGGTCGACAACCTCGACGTCCGCCGGGGCGGCGTCGGCGCGAACATCGCCTTCGGCATGGGTCAGCTGGGCACGAAGCCGATCCTGGTCGGCGCCGCGGGCTTCGACTTCGACGAGTACCGCGCCTGGCTGGACCGGCACGGCGTCGACACCGGCTCGGTCCGGATCTCCGAGACCCTGCACACCGCCCGCTTCGTCTGCACCACGGACGCCGACCACAACCAGATCGGCTCCTTCTACACGGGCGCGATGAGCGAGGCCCGGCTGATCGAGCTGAAGACCGTCGCCGACCGGGTGGGCGGCCTCGACCTGGTGCTCATCGGCGCCGACGACCCGGAGGCGATGCTCCGCCACACCGAGGAGTGCCGCTCCCGGAACATCCCCTTCGCCGCCGACTTCTCCCAGCAGATCGCCCGGATGAACGGGGAGGAGATCCGGATACTGCTGGAGGGCGCCACGTACCTGTTCTCCAACGAGTACGAGAAGGGCCTCATCGAGTCCAAGACCGGCTGGACGGGCGAGGAGATCCTGGCCAAGGTCGGCCACCGGGTCACCACCCTCGGCTCGCGCGGTGTGCGCATCGAGCGGGTCGGCGAGGACCCGATCGAGGTCGGCTGCCCGGAGGAGGACCGCAAGGCCGACCCCACCGGCGTCGGCGACGCGTTCCGCGCGGGGTTCCTGTCGGGGCTGGCCTGGGGCGTCTCGCTGGAGCGGGCCGCGCAGGTCGGGTGCATGCTGGCGACCCTCGTCATCGAGACGGTGGGCACGCAGGAGTACCAGCTGCGGCGGGCTCACTTCATGGACCGCTTCACCAAGGCGTACGGGCACGACGCCGCCGCCGAGGTCCAGGCGCATCTGGGCTGATCCCTCGCCCGCGGGTGCGTGGGCGCGCGGGGACCGGTCGCCCGGTTCCCCGCGCCCCGTCAGACGGACGGGTCACGCCACCCGGCGGACCACGTACGTCGTACCCCGCTCCGCCGGTTCCTCCCCGACGTACTCCTGGCCCCGCATCTCGCACCACGCCGGGATGTCCTGCCGGGCCGCCGCGTCGTCCGCGAGCACCCGGACGGTCCCGCCGACCGGCACCTGCCCGATGACCTTCGCCAGCTCGATCACCGGCAGCGGGCACAGCTTGCCCAGCGCGTCCAGCACGAGCGTGTCCTCCTGCCGTACGACGGCGGCGCCGGCCGGAGCCCCGAGCTTCTCCCGCACCCCGGCCACCGCCCCCGGCAGCACCCGCAGGAACCGGTCGACGTCCTCCTCCGGCGTCCCCGGCGGCAGCGACACCCGGACGTTGCCCTCGCTGAGCACGCCCATCGCCTTCAGCACATGGCTGGGCGTCAGGGTGCTGCTCGTACAGGACGATCCGGACGAAACCGAGAAACCCTCGCGGTCCAGCTCGTGCAGCAGGGCCTCACCGTCGACATAGAGACAGGAGAAGGTGACGATCCCCGGCAGCCGGCGCTCCGGCTCGCCGACCACCTCCACGTCCGGCACCAGCGCGGGCACCCGCGCCCGGATCCGCTCCGTCAGCTCCCGTAGCCGTACCGCCTCGGCGGCCGCCTCCGCCCGCACCGCCCGCAGGGAGGCCGCGGCGGCGACGATCGCCGGGATGTTCTCGAAACCGGCGGCCCGGCCCGACTCCCGTTCGTCCGCGGGGCCCTGCGGCGCGAACCGCACGCCCTTGCGGACGACGAGCAGCCCCACCCCGGACGGCCCGCCCCACTTGTGGGCGCTCGCTGTCAGCAGCGACCAGTCGCCGGCGACCGGTCCCCAGCCCAGCGACTGCGCCGCGTCCACCAGCAGCGGCACCCCGGCCGCCCGGCAGGCCCGGGCGACCTCGGCCACCGGCTGCACCGTGCCCACCTCGTGGTTGGCGGACTGCAGCACGGCCAGCGCGGTGTCGTCGCGCAGCGCGGCGGCGTACTCCGCCGCCTCCACCTCACCGGTCCGCCGCACCGGCACCCGGGTGACCGTGCCGCCGTCCGCCTCGTGGGACTCGGCCGCGTGGAGCACCGAGGAGTGTTCGACCGCTGACACGATCAGGTGGCGTCCGGCACGCCGCCTGCCCGCCAGCGCGCCCGCGATCCCCGAGTGCACGGCCCGGGTGCCGGAAGGGGTGAACACCAGCTCGTCGGGCCGGCACCCGACCGCGTCCGCGGCGGCCTCCCGCGCCGCGTCCAGCAGCAACCGGGCCCGTCGCCCCTCCCGGTAGAGCCGCGCGGGATCGGCCCACCCTTCGTCGAGGGAGGCCTGGAGGGCCTGCCGGGCCACGGGATGCAGGGGGGCGGCGGAAGCAGCATCGAAGTAGGACACACAGCAACGCTAGAACGCCGGGCCGAGCGGACGCCGTCAGGGGCGCGACCCACGCGACCCGCGCCACCCGCGCCACCCCCGCGCGACCCGCGTGACCTGCGCGGCCTGCGCGGACACGAGGCGGGCGCCGCGTCGGCCGCGACCGGCCGCCGCGCACCGGCACCCGCCGGCGACCCGCACCCCGCCTCGCCGGACGTGTCACTCCACTGGGCGTCAGATCCCCCCGGAACACCGCGTTCCACCCCGTCTGAGTGACCCCCCGCGCGTGTAGGGACCCTCCCCGCGCGACCCCAAAACGCGTCCAGTAGGGTTTGGTCCGCATAAACATCCAAACCCCTGCCCGACGCAGGGCGGCGACCGACCAGCGAGAAGGCCAGGCCGCAGCCGATCCGCGCGGGCGAGACTCTCGGGAAGGCGCTACGTGAGTCCCAACGGCTCCGACCGCTCGCCGCGGCGCCCGATGCGGCGGAAGCTGCTGCAGGCACTGACCGCGGGCCTGGTCCTGGCGACCGCCACCGGTTGCACATGGGAGGACTTCCCCCGCCTTGGCATGCCCACCCCCACCACGGAAGAGGCGCCGATCGTCCTCTCTCTGTGGCAGGGCTCCTGGGCTGCCGCGCTCGCCGTCGGCGTGCTGGTGTGGGGCCTCATTCTGTGGAGTGCGATCTTCCACCGGCGCAGCCGCACCAAGATCGAGGTACCTCCGCAGACCCGGTACAACGTGCCCATCGAGGCGCTGTACACGGTCGTTCCGATCATCATCGTCTCGGTCCTGTTCTACTTCACGGCCCGCGACGAGTCGAAGCTGCTCAGCCTCGAGAAGAAGCCCGACGTCACGGTGAACGTGGTCGGCTTCCAGTGGAGCTGGTGCTTCAACTACATCGAGAACGTCGAAGGTTCCACCGGCGACGCCAAGACCGCCAAGGAACTGGACGCGGTCCCGGAACGCTACAAGAAGGACTTCCCGGACAACGCGGGCGGTGTCTACACCTGCGGCACGCCGGGTGAGCGCAACCCGCAGACCGGCAACCCCGGCCCCACGCTGTGGCTGCCGGAGGGCAAGACGGTCCGCTTCGTCCTCACCTCGCGGGACGTCATCCACTCCTTCTGGGTGGTGCCGTTCCTCATGAAGCAGGACGTCATCCCGGGCCACCCCAACGCCTTCCAGGTGACTCCCAACCATGAGGGCACCTTCCTCGGCAAGTGCGCCGAGCTGTGCGGCGTCGACCACTCCCGGATGCTGTTCAACGTGAAGGTGGTCTCCCCCGAGCGTTACGAGCAGCACCTGAAGGAGCTCGCCGAGAAGGGCCAGACCGGTTACGTGCCCGCCGGTATCGAGCAGACCGAGCACGAGAAGAACCGGGAGACGAACGTCCTGTGAGTATCGTCAACGAACCCTCGGGTGCCGCCGAGGCCGGCACCTACGAGAACGAGCTGCCGGTCCGACGCAGGCAGCCCGGCAACGTCGTGGTGAAGTGGCTGACGACCACCGACCACAAGACCATCGGCACGCTGTACCTGGCGACGTCGTTCGCGTTCTTCTGCATCGGTGGTGTGCTCGCGCTCGTCATGCGCGCCGAGCTCGCCCGGCCGGGTACGCAGATGCTCTCGAACGAGCAGTTCAACCAGGCGTTCACGATGCACGGCACGATCATGCTGCTGATGTTCGCGACGCCGCTGTTCGCGGGCTTCGCGAACTGGATCATGCCGCTGCAGATCGGCGCACCCGACGTCGCGTTCCCGCGACTGAACATGTTCGCCTACTGGCTCTACCTGTTCGGCTCGCTGATCGCGGTGGGTGGCTTCCTCACCCCGAACGGCGCCGCCAGCTTCGGCTGGTTCGCCTACACCCCGCTGTCCGACGCGATCCGCTCGCCCGGCATCGGCTCCGACATGTGGATCATGGGTCTGGCCTTCTCCGGCTTCGGCACCATCCTCGGCTCGGTCAACTTCATCACCACGATCATCTGCATGCGCGCACCCGGCATGACGATGTTCCGCATGCCGATCTTCACCTGGAACGTCCTGCTGACCGGTGTCCTGGTCCTGCTGGCCTTCCCGGTCCTGGCGGCCGCGCTGTTCGCCCTGGAGGCGGACCGCAAGTTCGGCGCTCACGTCTTCGACGCGGCCAACGGCGGCTCACTACTGTGGCAACACCTCTTCTGGTTCTTCGGACACCCAGAGGTGTACATCATCGCCCTGCCGTTCTTCGGCATCATCAGTGAGGTCATCCCGGTCTTCTCCCGCAAGCCGATGTTCGGCTACTGGGGCCTGATCGCGGCGACCATCGCCATCGCCGGTCTCTCCGTGACCGTGTGGGCCCACCACATGTACGTCACCGGTGGTGTGCTGCTGCCGTTCTTCTCCTTCATGACGTTCCTCATCGCCGTCCCGACCGGTGTGAAGTTCTTCAACTGGATCGGCACGATGTGGAAGGGCTCGTTGTCCTTCGAGACACCGATGCTCTGGGCGACCGGCTTCCTGATCACCTTCACCTTCGGTGGTCTGACCGGTGTCATCCTGGCCTCGCCGCCCATGGACTTCCACATCTCCGACTCGTACTTCGTGGTGGCCCACTTCCACTACGTGGTGTTCGGCACGGTCGTCTTCGCGATGTTCTCCGGCTTCCACTTCTGGTGGCCGAAGTTCACCGGCAAGATGCTCGACGAGCGGCTCGGCAAGATCACCTTCTGGACGCTGTTCGTCGGCTTCCACGGCACCTTCCTGGTCCAGCACTGGCTGGGCGCCGAGGGCATGCCGCGCCGGTACGCCGACTACCTGGCGGCCGACGGCTTCACCGCCCTGAACACGATCTCCACGATCAGCTCGTTCGTGCTCGGCCTGTCGATCCTGCCGTTCCTCTACAACGTCTGGAAGACGGCCAAGTACGGCAAGCCGGTCGGCGTCGACGACCCGTGGGGCTACGGCCGCTCCCTCGAGTGGGCGACCTCCTGCCCGCCGCCGCGGCACAACTTCCTCACCCTGCCGCGGATCCGCAGCGAATCCCCGGCGTTCGACCTGCACCACCCCGACATCGCCGCCCTCGAGCAGCTGGGCCACACCGGCGGCCAGGAAGCGCTCGCGGGTAGCAAGGAGGCCGGCAAGTGAAGATCCAGGGCAAGATGTTCATGTGGCTGAGCGTCTTCGTCCTCGCCATGGCGATCGTCTATGGCGTGTGGTCGAAGGAGCCGGCCGGCACCACGGCCCTCTTCCTGGCCTTCGGTCTGTGCATCATGATCGGCTTCTACCTGGGCTTCACCGCCCGGCGAGTCGACGCCGGTGCCCAGGACGACCTGGAGGCCGATGTCGCGGACGACGCGGGCGAGCTGGGCTTCTTCAGCCCGCACAGCTGGCAGCCGCTGTCCCTGGCCATCGGTGGCGCCCTCGCCTTCCTCGGTGTCGCGGTCGGCTGGTGGCTGCTCTACTTCTCCGCCCCGCTGATCCTGATCGGCATCTGGGGCTGGGTCTTCGAGTACTACCGCGGTGAGAACCGCACCCAGTAGCACCCGCTGAGCCCACGGGAGCCCGGACACTCCGTCAGGAGAGTCCGGGCTCCCGCTTTTGCAGCAACATCGGTCCTTCGACCGGGTGACCCGGCGCGCCGTGCTTGACGAAGCTCCCTAGCGTGAGCTCATGAGGCACACACCGCGCACCCGCACCGTCACCGCCTGCGCTCTGCTGGCGATATCCATCGCCCCGGCCGTCTCCGCCTGCGGGGACGAGGACCACCCCCTGTCGGCCGCGCCCTACGACGCGGCGGACCAGATCTCCTTCAACGGCCCCACCGGCGGGGGGCAGAAGGCCGACCCCGACAAGGCCCTGGAGATCACCCGGCAGGGGGACGAGGGCCGCATCACGGACGTCACCGCGACAGACGCGGCAGGACGCCGTCTGGCGGGCGAACTCACCGCCGACGGCACCCGCTGGCACTCCACCTCCCCGCTCGCCGCCGGCACCCACTACACGGTCCGGGTGAGCACCGAGGACGAGGACGGCAGGCCCGGCCGCCGCCTCCTGGCCTTCGACACCGGCAAGCCCGTCACCCGCAAGCAGCTGGACGTCACCTTCGGCCCCAAGGCGGGCACGTACGGGGTCGGGCAGCCCGTCACCGCCGAACTCAGCCACGCGGTCCGGGACCCGGCACAGCGGGCCGTCATCGAACGCGCCCTGAAGGTGCAGTCCACGCCCGCCGTGGAGGGCGCCTGGCACTGGGTGAACGACAAGGAACTCCACTACCGGCCCAAGGACTACTGGCCCACCCACGCCACCGTCCAGGTCCGCAGCAACCTGGAGGGCATCAAGGTCGGCGACCGGCTGTGGGGCGGGGCGGCCAAGCCGCTGAAGATATCCACCGGCGACCAGATAGTCGCCGTGACGGACGCCGCCTCGCACTCTATGACCGTCTACCGCAACGGCGAGGAGATCAACTCCATACCCGTCACCACCGGCAAGCCCGGCTTCGAGACCCGCAACGGTGTCAAGGTGGTGCTCGGCAAGGAGTACTTCGTACGGATGCGCAGCACCAGCATCGGCATAGCCGCCGGCTCCTCCGAGTCGTACGACCTGCCGGTCTACTACGCGACCCGGGTCACCTGGAGCGGCGAGTACGTCCACGCCGCCCCCTGGTCCGCCGGCTCCCACGGCGCCGCCAACGTCAGCCACGGCTGCACCGGCATGAGCACCGGCAACGCGGCCTGGTTCTTCGAGAACGTCCGCGAAGGCGACCTCGTGAAGGTCGTCAACTCCTACGGCGCCCCCATGGAACCCTTCGGCAACGGCTTCGGCGACTGGAACCTCAGCTGGGCCCAGTGGCGCGAGGGCAGCGCCCTGACGGCCGGCAAGCCGGAGACCGCGGGACCGGAGCAAGCGGCACGCCTCAGACCGACGGCAGTGTGACGCCCCTCAGGGGCGCGGGGAACTGCGCGACGAGCCACGGACGGCCCGCACCCGCGCGAACACCACGCCTCCCGGACTCCTAGGCGCTCTGAAGCCTCTTCTGCCGCAGCAAAGCCGCCAGCGCCCCCGCGAACTCCACCGGATCCACCGGCAACGTCACAGCCGCCTCCGCACGGCTCCAGGTGGCCAGCCAGGCATCCTGCGGCCGCCCGATCAGCAACAGCACCGGCGGGCACTCGAAGACCTCGTCCTTGATCTGCCGGCAGAGCCCCATGCCCCCCATGGGCACGGCCTCCCCGTCCAGCACACAGACGTCGATCCCGCCCTTCTCCAGCTCCCCGAGGACCGCCGCGGGCGTCGCGCACTCGACGAACTCCACCACGGGGACGTCCGGAGCCGGCCGTCGACCGGAGGCGAGCCGCACCTGCTCGCGGGTGTTGGAGTCGTCGCTGTAGACCAGCACCGTGGCGGTCGGCTGCATAGCTTCCTCCGTGACTTCGGCGTCGTACGGAAAGGCCCGTAGGCCCGGATGCTACTCCTCTGAACACCACGTCAACACCGGTACGGCCGACGGCAACACTCCGAACGGCACCCCCCGGAGTGAGGGCGGGATAAGCGACCGACATAATGTCGGTCGTGGCGACAGCAACGACAGTAGACACCGGGCACGCGCACCCGTCGGTCAACCGACCGAACCTCGTCAGCGTCGGAACCATCATTTGGCTGAGTTCCGAGCTGATGTTCTTCGCGGCCCTCTTCGCGATGTACTTCACCCTGCGATCGGTGACAGGACCCGAGTTCTGGAGTGAGAAGGCGGAAGCCTTGAACTTCCCGTTCTCGGCGACGAACACCACGATCCTGGTCCTCTCCTCCCTCACCTGCCAGCTCGGCGTGTTCGCCGCCGAGCGCGGTGACGTGAAGAAGCTCCGGGGCTGGTTCATCGTCACCTTCATCATGGGTGCGATCTTCATCGGCGGCCAGGTGTACGAGTACACCGAGCTGGTCAAGCACGAGGGCCTCTCGCTCTCGTCCGACCCCTACGGCTCGGTCTTCTACCTGACCACCGGCTTCCACGGCCTGCACGTGACGGGCGGTCTCATCGCCTTCCTGCTGGTCCTGGGCCGTACCTACGCGGCCCGCAGGTTCACCCACGAGCAGGCGACCGCCGCCATCGTCGTGTCCTACTACTGGCACTTCGTCGATGTCGTCTGGATCGGCCTCTTCGCCACGATCTACATGATCAAGTAGCCGGACCCGATCCCACGCGCGTTACCGAAGCGCACCTCCAGAAGCATCGACGCAGAAGATCCTGACACCGGGGTAATCCGTGAAAAAGCTCTCCGCACGACGACGCCATCCGCTGGCGGCGGTCGTCGTCCTACTCCTCGCGCTGGCGGCTACCGGGGGGCTGTACGCCGCCTTCGCACCCGCGGGCAAGGCGCAGGCCGATGAAGCCGCCCAGTCCCTCGCCATCGACGAGGGCAAGAAGCTCTACGCCGTCGGCTGCGCCAGCTGCCACGGCACCGGCGGTCAGGGCACCTCCGACGGTCCGAGCCTGGTCGGCGTGGGCGCGGCGGCCGTCGACTTCCAGGTCGCCACCGGCCGTATGCCTGCCGCGACCTCCCAGGGCGCCCAGGTGCCGCGGAAGAAGAACATCTACACCCAGGCCGAGATCGACCAGCTCGCGGCTTACATCTCGTCGCTGGGCGCCGGTCCGTCCGTGCCCACCGAGGAGCAGTACGGCCCGCAGGGCGCGGACATCGCCGAGGGTGGCGAGCTGTTCCGCACCAACTGCGCGCAGTGCCACAACTTCACCGGTAAGGGCGGTGCCCTGACCAAGGGCAAGTACGCGCCGACCCTCGAGGACGTGGACCCGAAGCACATCTACGAGGCCATGCAGACCGGCCCGCAGAACATGCCCTCCTTCCCCGACACCACGCTGTCGGAGCAGAACAAGAAGGACATCATCGCGTACCTGAACGCGGTCAACAGTGACGACACCGTGAACCCCGGCGGGACGGACCTGGGCGGCCTCGGGCCGGTCAGCGAGGGTCTCTTCGGCTGGATCGCCGGTCTCGGCGGGCTGATCGCCGTAGCCGTGTGGGTCGCCGCCCGGACCGCAAAGGCCAAGAAGTCATGAGTAGCCAAGACATTCCAGAAGAGAACCTGCCCGCTGCGCAGGACGCCGCCCACGGCGCGGTGGACGTCGCGGACGAGAAGCACCCGTTCGCCGACCCCGGCCTGCCGCCCCACGAGCACCGGATCCAGGACATCGACGAGCGGGCCGCCAAGCGGTCCGAGCGCACGGTCGCCCTGCTGTTCACGGTGTCGATGCTGGCCACCATCGGCTTCATCGCCTCGTTCGTGGCGATCCCCGTCGACAAGTCGATCTACGTGTGGCCGCTCGGCCACGTAGGCGCGCTGAACCTCGCGCTCGGCTTGACCCTCGGCCTCGCCCTGTTCTGCATCGGCGCGGGCGCGGTCCACTGGGGCCGCACCCTGATGTCCGACGAGGAGCTGGTCCAGGAGCGGCACCCGATCGAGGCCCCGGCCGACGTCCGTGCCCAGGTGTTCGCCGACTTCAAGCAGGGCGCCAAGGAGTCGGCGATCGGCCGCCGCAAGCTGATCCGCAACACGATGTTCGGTGCGCTCACCCTGGTGCCGCTCTCCGGCGTCGTCCTGCTGCGCGACCTCGGTCCGCTGCCCGAGGACAAGCTGCGCCACACCCTGTGGTCCAAGGGCAAGCTGCTGGTCAACATGAACACGCACGAGCCGCTGCGTCCCTCCGACGTCGCCGTCGGCTCGCTCACCTTCGCCATGCCCGAGGGCCTGGAGGAGCACGACCACGACTTCCAGAACGAGATCGCCAAGGCCGCCCTGATGGTCGTCCGGCTCGAGCCGGGCGACATCAAGGACAAGCAAGAGCTCGAGTGGTCGCACGAGGGCATCGTGGCGTACTCGAAGATCTGCACCCACGTCGGTTGCCCGATCTCCCTGTACGAGCAGCAGACGCACCACGTGCTGTGCCCCTGCCACCAGTCCACCTTCGACCTGTCCGACGGTGCCCGGGTCATCTTCGGCCCCGCCGGCCACGCCCTTCCGCAGCTGCGCATCGGCGTGAACGACGAGGGCTACCTCGAGGCGCTCGGCGACTTCGAAGAGCCCGTCGGTCCTGCTTTCTGGGAGCGCGGATGAGCACTCAAGACACCACCGGGTCCCGCGCACGCGGGAAGGCACCGGCCGGCGAGCGCGTCGCCGACTGGGCCGACGGCCGGCTGGGGATCTACTCCCTGGCCAAGGCCAACATGCGCAAGATCTTCCCCGACCACTGGTCGTTCATGCTGGGTGAGGTCTGCCTCTACAGCTTCATCATCATCATCCTCACGGGTGTGTACCTGACGCTGTTCTTCCACCCGTCGATGAACGAGGTGGAGTACCACGGCTCGTACGTGCCGCTGCAGGGCCAGCTCATGTCGGAGGCGTTCGCCTCCACGCTGGACATCAGCTTCGACGTCCGCGGCGGTCTGCTGATCCGGCAGATCCACCACTGGGCGGCGATCGTCTTCCTCGCCGGCATGTTCGTGCACATGATGCGCGTCTTCTTCACCGGCGCGTTCCGCAAGCCGCGTGAGATCAACTGGCTGTTCGGCTTCCTGCTGTTCGTCCTGGGCATGTTCACCGGTTTCACCGGCTACTCGCTCCCGGACGACCTGCTCTCCGGCACCGGTGTCCGCTTCACCCAGGGCGCGATCCTGTCCGTGCCGATCGTCGGCACGTACATCTCGATGTTCCTGTTCGGCGGCGAGTTCCCCGGCACCGACTTCGTGGCCCGGTTCTACTCGATCCACATCCTGCTGCTGCCGGGCATCATGCTCGGCCTCGTGGTGGCCCACCTGATCCTGGTCTTCTACCACAAGCACACGCAGTTCGCGGGTCCCGGCAAGAACAACAAGAACGTCGTCGGCATGCCGCTGCTGCCGGTCTACATGGCCAAGGCCGGAGGCTTCTTCTTCCTGGTCTTCGGTGTGATCGCGGCCATCGCCGGCATCGCGTCCGTCAACCCGATCTGGGTCCTCGGCCCGTACCGTCCGGACCAGGTGTCCACGGGCGCCCAGCCCGACTGGTACATGGGCTTCGCCGAGGGTCTGATCCGTGCGATGCCGGGCTGGGAGGTCAACTTCTGGGGTCACACGCTGGTCCTCGGCGTGTTCATCCCGCTGGTCCTCTTCGGTCTGTTCCTCGCGGTGATCGCGCTCTACCCGTTCATCGAGTCGTGGATCACCGGGGACAAGCGCGAGCACCACATCCTGGACCGCCCGCGCAACGCCCCGACCCGTACGGCCTTCGGTGTCGCCTGGGTGACCGGCTACATGATCATGCTGATCGGCGGTGGCAACGACATCGTCGCCACGCACTTCAACCTGTCGATCAACGACGTCACCTGGTTCGTGCGGATCGGCTTCTTCGCCGGCCCGGTCCTCGCGTTCATCATCACCAAGCGGATCTGCCTGGGCCTGCAGCGCCGGGACAAGGACAAGGTGCTGCACGGTCGCGAGACCGGCACCATCAAGCGCCTGCCGCACGGTGAGTTCATCGAGGTGCACGAGCCGCTCAGCCAGGACAAGCTGTACACGCTCACCGCGCACGAGCAGTACAAGCCGGCCGAGATCGGCCCGACGGTCGACGAGAACGGCGTCGAGCGCAAGGTGAAGGGCTCCGAGAAGCTGCGCGCCAAGCTGAGCAAGGCGTACTACGGCGAGGAGTCCCAGATCGCCAAGCCCACCGTCGAGGAGTACAAGGAGATCACGAGCGGCCACGGCCACCACTGATCGCTGCGTTCGCCACGCCACGCTGAAGGGCCCCCGTCCGGTGTTCGGACGGGGGCCCTTCGCCGTGCCCGGGGCTGGATAGGCTGGGATCGCACCGATGTGTTTCATGTGTTCTACGACGATCAGGAGCGGCTGATGAGCGCTGTGACCCCCGCTGGAGGCGACACCGCGGCGGGCCGTTCCTGGCCCGTCGTACTGAACGCGCTGCTGGAGGGCCGGGACCAGGGCGCCGACGACACGGCCTGGGCGATGGACCGGATCATGCGCGGCGAGGCGACCGACGCGCAGATCGCCGGGTTCGCGGTGGCGCTGCGGGCCAAGGGCGAGACGGTCGAGGAGATCACCGGCCTGGTCCGCGCGATGTACGCGCACGCCAATGTGATCGAGGTGCCCGGCGCCACCGTCGACATCGTCGGCACCGGCGGTGACGGCGCGAAGACGGTGAACATCTCCACGATGTCGTCCGTCGTCGTGGCCGGCACCGGCGCGAAGGTGGTCAAGCACGGCAACCGGGCCGCGTCGTCGGCGTCCGGTGCCTCCGACGTGCTGGAGAAGCTGGGCGTCAATCTGGAGCTGACGCCGAAGCGGGTGGCGGAGGTCGCCGAGGAGGCCGGGATCACCTTCTGCTTCGCGGTGAAGTTCCACCCGGCGCTGCGCCATGTGGCGGCGGCCCGCGGCCAGCTGGGCATCCGCACGACGTTCAACTTCCTCGGCCCGCTGACCAACCCGGCCCGGGTGAAGGCCCAGGCGGTCGGTGTGGCGGATCTGCGGATGGCGCCGATCGTCGCGGGCGTCTTCGCCGAACGCGGCAACTCCTCCCTGGTGTTCCGCGGCGACGACGGCCTCGACGAGCTGACCACCACCTCCACCTCCCGGGTGTGGATCGTCCGCGACGGCAAGGTCGCCGAGGAGACCTTCGACCCGCGGGACGTCGGCATCGAACTGGTCCCGGTGGAGGCGCTGCGCGGCGCGGACGCCTCCTACAACGCCGAGGTCGCCCGCCGCCTGCTGGACGGCGAGACCGGCCCGGTCAGGGACGCGGTGCTGCTGAACTCGGCGGCGGCGCTGGTCGCGCTGGAGCCGACCGGGGAGCCGCTGGCGGAGCAGATCCGCGCCGGGATGGCGAAGGCGGCGGAGTCGATCGACTCGGGCGCCGCGAAGCGGACGCTGGAGCGCTGGGTGGCGGCCAGCAACGCGTAGCGTTTCACCGAGGAGCGTCCCGCGATCCGGACACGGGTTGCGGGACGACGATCATTTCGCGTACGTTCCCGTACCAGGTCATGAGTGACAGTCATGAGGCCCCGGCCGACTGTCCGGCAACCCTCCGTCCGTGGCGGGGTGCCCCGGGTGAAGACCAGGCCGTACGGCAGCAAGGCCTACGGCAAGCGCGGACCCCTCGCAAACCAGGGGTCCTGGTCGTTCGAGGGAGTCTCCCGTGAGCAAGCGAATGCGATAGGGCCGCAGAGCCCCGCCTCCGCATCCCTTTTTCTCTCTTCCTCTCTCTCACCTCACGGGAGCTTCGCCATGTCCGTCTCCACCGCTGCCGCCGACCAGTCCGTTTGTGCCCCGCTGCCCGTTCTGGGGCGAGATGTCACCGTGCCGCTCGTCACCGGCGGCGAGGTCGCCTACGCCGCGCTCGACTACGCCGCCAGCGCGCCGGCGCTCCAGCGGGTCTGGGACGACGTCGCCGCCTACGCGCCGTACTACGGCAGCGTCCACCGCGGTGCCGGATACCTCTCCCAGCTGTCCACGGACCTCTTCGAGAACGCCCGCCGCACGGTCGCCGAGTTCCTGGACTGCCGCGACGGCGACCAGGTCGTCTTCACCCGGTCCACCACCGACTCGCTCAACCTGCTCGCCGCGGCCCTGCCCGCCGACTGCCGGGTCTTCGTCTTCGAGACCGAGCACCACGCCTCCCTGCTGCCCTGGAAGAACGCCCAGGTCACCTACCTGGACGCGCCGCGCACCCCGGCTGAGGCGGTGGCGACCCTCGAGCGCGCCCTCGCCGACCGCGACCCCTACGGCCCGGCGCTGGTCTGCGTCACCGGCGCCTCCAACGTCACCGGCGAGCTGTGGCCGGTCCGCGAGCTCGCCGCGGCGGCGCACGCGCACGGCGCCCGGATCGTGCTCGACGCCGCCCAGCTGGCCCCCCACCACCCGGTCTCCGTACAGGAGTTGGACGTCGACTGGGTCGCCTTCTCCGGCCACAAGCTGTACGCCCCGTTCGGCTCCGGCGTCCTCGCGGGCCGCGCCGACTGGCTGCGGGAGGCCGAGCCGTACCTCGCGGGCGGCGGCGCCAGCCGCAAGGTGAGCCGGTGCGAGGACGGCGGCGTGGACGTGGAGTGGCACGAGAGCGCCGCCCGGCACGAGGCGGGCTCGCCGAACGTCATCGGCGCCTACGCCATTGCTTCCGCCTGCAAGGCGCTGACCGACGCCGGGTTCGACAGCCTGGTCGCCCGTGAGCGGTACCTGATCGAGAAGGTCCGCGCGGGCCTCGCCGAGGTGCCCGAGGTGCGGGTCCTGTCCCTCTTCGGCGACGACGCCCCGCGCGTCGGCGTGATCTCCTTCGTCGTCGACGGCTGGAACAGCTCGCACTTCGCCGCCGCGCTCTCCGCGGAGTACGGCATCGGCGTGCGCGACGGCCTGTTCTGCGCCCACCCGCTCGTCCGCACCCTGCTCGGCAGCGACCCGCAGACCCAGGGCGAGTGCGGCGCCCCCGAGGCCGCGCCCGGCGAGAAGTCCCTCAACGCCATCCGGGTCAGCTTCGGCGCGGGCACGCCGGACGAGCACGTGGAGCGGTTCCTGACCGCCGTGCGGGAACTGGTCCGGGACGGCGCCCGCTGGAACTACCGCACCGAGGACGGGCGTTGCGTGCCGGACACCTCCGCGTGAGCCGGTAGCCGGGCGCCCAGCAGGATCAACCGCAGGGCGCGTTCGGCGGCGTCCGTGAGCAGTTCGCCCGCCCGCAACAGCGCCTCCGCCAGCGCCATCGGCGCGGGCAGGATCCCGCTGAACGCGTCCACACCCGGCACCTCGTGCGCGCCCTCGCCGAGCGTGCCGGCCAGGGCGAGCACCGGACGGCCGTACCGCTTGGCGCGGCGGGCCACCTCGGCCGGGACCTTGCCGCGCGGCGTCTGGTGGTCGAGGGCGCCCTCCGCGGTGATGACCAGGTCGGCGCGGGCCAACCGGGCGTCCAGGTCGAGATGGTCGAGGAGGACGTCGAAGCGGGGCAGCAGCCGGGCGCCGAGCGCGGCCAGGCCCGCGCCGAGCCCGCCGGACGCGCCGGTGCCGGGCCCGTGCCGCAGATCGGTGCCCGCCACCCGGAGATCGCGGGTGAGGACGTACGCCCAGTTCTCCAGGCCCGCCGACAGATGCTCCACCTGCGCGGGCGTCGCCCCCTTCTGCGGTCCGAAGACCCGCGCCACGCCCCGCTCGCCGCACAGCACGTTGTACGGGTTGCAGGCGACCACCAGTTCCGTGTCGCGCAGCCGGGAGTCGAGGCCGGTCGGGTCGACGCGGTGCAGGCGGATCAACTCGGCCCCGCCAGGCGGCAGTTCGAAGCCGTTGGCGTCCAGCAGGCGGGCGCCGAGGGCCTGCAGGGCGCCCGCGCCGCCGTCCGAGGTGCCGGAGTCGCCGCAGCAGACCAGGATCCGCCGTACGCCGGTGTCGAGCGCGGCGCGGATCAGCTCACCGACGCCGTAGGTCGTGGTGGCGCCAGGGTCGCGCAGGGAGTGCGGGACGAGGGCGAGCCCGGCGACGGCCGCCATCTCCACCAGCGCGGTGTCCCCGGCGCCGCCGAGCAGCGCGAAGTGGGTGCCGAGCCGGTCGCCTACGGGGCCGGTCGCGGGCAGCGCCACCAGCCGCCCGCCGGTCGCGGCGGCCAGCGCGACGGCCGTGCCCTCACCGCCGTCCACCAGCGGGACCGGATCGATCTCGGCGTCCGGCAGCACCCGGCGGACCCCGTCCGCGATGGCGTCGGCGGCGGCCTGGGCGGACAGCGACTCCTTGAAGCCGCTGGGGGCTACGACGACTCGGCTCAGCATGGCGGGTCTCCTAACGGGTCAGGGGAACGCCGAGCAGCGGCCACACCGCCACGGCGAAGAGCAGGACGAGGGCGGCGGTCAGCGGGGCCAGCACGGCGGACAGACGCAGCAGGTCGCGCGGGGTGTAGGTGGGGGTGCCGGGGATGTCCGCGAAGAGCGTGACCGGCTTGGCGGAGGCGGGCAGGGTATGGCAGAAGCCCGCCGCGGCCGTCGAGGCGAGCGCCGCGGCGACCGGGTTGACGCCGGCGCCCGCCGCGGCGGCCACCACCAGCGGCACGAGGACGGAGGAGCGGGCGGAGCGGGACTGCAGGGCCAGGTGGGCCGCCGTACTGACCGCGACGACGACCGCCAGGAACACCACCGGACCGACCCCCGACGGAAGCCCCGACACCAGCCACCTCGCGGCGCCCGAGTCGGCGAGCGCCACACCCATCGCCATGGTCGCGGCCATGAACAGCAGCAGCGACCAGGGAACCGTCCGCAGCGCGTCCTTCAGCCGTACGGTGCCCAGGGCCGGTGACGCGGCGACGACCGCGCCGATCAGCGCGACGACGGCGGGCGGCACCCGGTGCAGCGGCTCGCCGCACCACAGCAGCACCACCGTGGCCAGCAGCAGCGCGCAGCGGGTCTCCTCCGGTGTCCAGGGGCCGGTCACGGGGGTCTGGCTGTGCCGCTGGATCTCCTCTGCGGTGACGCGCACCGGGCCGCGGCGGTCCGCGCGGCGGGTGGTGGTGAGCAGCACGGCCTCGGCGGCGAGGTGCGAGGACGCGACCGCCAGCGGCAGGGCCGGCAGCAGCCACTCCACGAACCCGATCCGCTCCCCGGTGGCCTCCCACAGCACCGACACGGTGATCAGATGCGCGCCCGCACCGATCAGGGTCGCCACCGCCGACAGCAGGATCACGGTCGGGAACAGCAGCGCAAGCATCACGACCAGTCGCTTCCGGTCGGCGAGGGCCTTGGCGAGCGCCAGGAAGACGGGCAGCGCGAGGGCCGCCCGGCCGGAGGTGGCCGGCACCGCGAACGCCGTGACGACCGACGCGGCCGTGGTCAGGTGCACCAGCTGGCGCACCGTGCGCGCGCCGCCCACCAGGAAGGCCGCCGCCCGGCCCGCGAGCCCCGTCCGGGTGACCGCCGCCGCCAGCACGAACGCGCAGATCAGCAACCAGACCGTGGAGTCCCCGAGGGTGCCGAACAGGGTGTCGCTGCTGATCACCCCGGTCGCGGTGAGCGCGAGTCCGGCGCCCAGCGCGATGTACGTGTCGTCGATCGGGGTGCCGATCCAGGCGCAGGTCGCCAGCGCGAACACGGCGAGGGTGAGGCGCGCGTCACCGCTCAGGCCGGGGAAGTTGCCGGGCACGGCGAGCAGCGCGCACAGGGACAGCGCCACGCACAGGGCCACGGCGAGACGGGGAGTGAGGGTCACATCGTCGAGAGTTCCGGGCGGCGGTGAGCCGTCGATGAGCCGGACATGAAGGGAACTTCACGCGGCCGGCAGCCGGTACCCCATCCCGCGGACCGTCTCCACCCGCTCCGCGCCGAGCTTCTTGCGCAGCGCCCGGACGTACACGTCCACGATGTTCGAGCCGGGGTCGAAGTCGTAGCCCCACACGTGGGACAGGATCTGCTCGCGGGACAGCACCTGCCCGGGGTGGCGCAGGAACAGCTCCAGCAGCACGAACTCACGGGCCGTCAGATCGACCGTGCGGTCCCCGGAGCGGGCCCGGCGGGTGCGCAGGTCCAGGCTGAGCGGGCCCGACCGCAGCACGGTCACCTCCGGCGCCCTGGCTGCCGTGCGCAGCCGCAGGCGCACCCGCGCGAGGAGTTCCTCGAAGCGGAACGGCTTGGTCATCCAGTCGTCGGCGCCGCCCTCCAGGCCGGCCACCGTGTCCCGGACGGAGTCCCGCGCGGTCAGCACGATCACCGGGACCGTCACCCGGGCCTCGCGCAGTTCGCGCAGCACCGTGAAGCCGTCCCGGCCGGGCAGGCCGATGTCCAGCACCACCAGGTCGAAGCCGCCGGTGAGGGCGTAGTCGCAGGCGGCGTCGCCGTCGCCGACGACGGTGGTGGTGAAGCCGTTGGCGCGCAGGCCCTTCTCGACGAAGGAGGCGATGCGCTCCTCGTCCTCCACGATGAGGATGCGGTTCACGGGCGTGCTCCTTCCAGCGGGTTCATGGGTGCGGCCCGCCCAGGGTGAGTACGAAGGTGGCGCCGCCGCCCTCGGTGGGGCGCAGCCGGACCCGGCCGCCGTGGCCCTCCGCGATCGCCTTCACGATCGACAGCCCGAGCCCGGCGCCGGAACCGCGAGCCCCGCGCCGGGCGGTGCCGCGCCGGAACCGTTCGAAGATCAGCTCGGCGTCCTGCGGCCGCACCCCGGACCCGGAGTCGGCGACGTACAGCTCGATCCCGTCGGAGCCGGCGCGGGAGCCGATGCGGATGGTCTGGCCGGGGGCGGTGTGCTGCACGGCGTTCTGCGCGAGCTGCACCATCGCCTGCGTGATCCGCTGCGGATCCAACTCGGCCTCCGCCTCCGCGACTTCGGCGAGCCGCCAGTCGCGGTCGCCGAGGGTGCGGGCCTTGACGTAGACGTCGGCGGTGAGTTCGGCGAGCTGGACCGGCTCCGGGGTGACGAAGTCGGGGCGTTCGGCCTTGGCGAGCAGCAGCAGGTCCTCGACGATCCGGCTCATCCGGTCCAGTTCGTCGGTCACCAGCCGGATCGTCTCCTCGCGCTCGGCCGGGTCGTCGCCCATCAGCTCCAGATGGCCGCGCACGATGGTGATCGGGGTGCGCAGCTCGTGGCCCGCGTCGTCGACGAACTGCCGCTGGGCGGCGAAGGCCCGCTCCAGGCGGTCCAGCATCGCGTTGAACGTCTCCGCGAGCGCGGCCACGTCGTCCCGGCCCACCACGGCGATACGACGGGTCAGGTCCTGCTCGGTGAGCTGTGCGGCGGCGGTGCGCACCAGCCGGACCGGCTTCAGGATGCGCCCGGCGACCACCCAGGCGATGCCGATGGTCATCAGCAGGGCGACCCCGGAGATGGCGAGCAGCACCCGGAACACCTCGTCCGCGCGGTCCTGCTCGCGGCCCGGGTGGAACGCCACCACGAACGCGGCCTCCGGTTCGCCGCCGTACCGGGCGACCGCGACCTTCGCCCAGCGGATGTCGCCGGACGGGCGGTGCAGGGTGCCGCTGGAGTCCGGGGAGGCGAAGATGCGGCGGCGGGCGTCGGTGTCCCGGTGCAGCGGCAGCGCGACGGGGATCTCCCGCTGCTGGACGATCTGCGCGGGGGTGCCGCCAGGGTGGCCGACCAGGCCGACCAGCTCCTCGTCCAGGTCGGCGTACTGCCGTTCCAGGAAGACCCGCAGCAGCCGGGCCGGGTCGGTGAACGGGCGGCCGGTCTCCGGGTCGACGCCCGCCTCCTCGAAGTGGGCGAACTCGCCGGCCTCCTGCGCGAGCAGGTTGTTGATCCGCTGGTCGGTGTCGCGCAGCAGGATGGAGCGGGTGGTGGTGGCCACCGAGGCGAGCGCGACCGCCATCACCAGCAGCAGCCAGAGCAGGATGCGGACGCGGGCGGAGATCCGCCGGCGCGGGCGGTCAGCCGTCGTCGCCGGGGCCGTCGTCGTCGGTGCCGGTGCCGGTGCCGCGGTCGTCGTCATCGTCATCACTCGCGGGGTCGTCGGTCACCGGAGGCCGGGAGACGACCTCGTCGCCGGGCGTCGGCGTCGGCGTCGGTGCCGGCGTGGGGGAGCCGCTTTCCAGCTCGACCTTCGCCGGGACCTCCGGCGACTCGGGGCTGTCGGTGAGGGCGAAGCTGGTCGCGGCGATGCCGAGGGGGATGACTACGACCGCGGCCAGGGCCGCCATCCGGCGTGTGAAGACCATGGGCCCGATCCTGGCCCCGGTTCGGTGCGGTGCGGATGAGCGGCGGATGAGGAAGCCTTCATCTGCGGACTGTGTCGCCGGTCGCGCCCCTGCGGCGGAGCCGCATGTCCGATACGGCCCGCGCCCCCTCGCGGCGTGTCAGTTGTCCAGGCCGATCGAGAACGCCGCCTCCAGGTCGTGCTGGGAGTACGTGCGGAACGCGACGTGGGTGTCCGTGCCCTCGACGCCGGGGATCTTGCTGATGCGGCCGGGGATGACCTCCGCCAGCTCCTCGTGCTCCTTCACCCGGACCATGGCGATCAGGTCGTAGGTGCCGGTGACGGAGAAGACCTCGCTGACGTTGTCCAGCGCGGCGATCGACTCCGCGATCTCGGGGATCCGGTCCACGCTGGTCTTGATGAGGACGATCGCGGTGATCACGGCTGGTTCTCTCCCTCGGGTGCCGGAGCTGGGGCGGCCTTCACTCTAGTCGCAGGCCCGAACCGGGCCCACGCGAAGAGCAGGCCCAGCGCGAAGCCCACGACGTGCGCCAGATACGCCACCCCCGGCCCCTGCGAGGCCTGCCCCGCCGCCAGCCACTGCAGGGCCGCCCAGAACGGCAGCACCAGCCAGGCCGGGAACCGCAGCGGCAGGAAGAACAGGAACGGCAGGAGACTGGTCACCCGCGCCCGGGGGAAGAGGAAGAGGAACGCGCCGAGGACGGCGGAGATCGCGCCCGACGCCCCGACCAGCGACTGAGCGGAGTCGGAGTTGGCGCACGCGTAACCGAGCAGCGCGAGGTAGCCGCAGCCGAGGTAGAAGAGGGTGAACTGCACGCGGCCCATCCGTTCCTCGGTCATGGCCCCGAAGACGTAGAGGAAGAGCATGTTGCCGAGCAGATGCACCCAGGTGCCGTGCACGAACAGTGCCGTCGCCGGGGTCAGGGCCGCCCGGGGGGACCCCTCGAACAGTTCTGCGGGAACCACTCCCCAGCGCCGGAAATAGGCCCGCTGCGCGGCGAGCAGTTCGTCGCCGGAGCCGTAGACGGGGCTGAGGCCCGAGGCGGGGCCGATCACGAAGATCAGGCAGCACAGCGCCATCAGTGCGTACGTCACCGGGGCCGACGGCCGGCGGATCGTCCGCCAGTCCGGCACCCTCCAGTTGCTGATCATGAACACAGAGCATGACGTAACCGGACGCAACCGCACAGACCGCCTCGCCGCCGTGGACGGACGGGCGCCCGGGTCCCCGCAGGCCGTAGGGTTACGAGCCACACGCCGCGGGAAGTCCGGCGTGTCACGGACACTAGAAGGAAAGCGAACAGTCACGATGACGGTTCCCCTGCCGACCGCCACGACGCGGTGGCGCTGCACCCTCTGCGGCAACCTCACCCGCTTCGACGTGACGCGCTCGTCGAAGGTCGTCGAGTACGTCCACCTGGATCTGGCCGGAGAGCCGACGGTCGAGGAGCGCGAGGTGGTCAGTGAGACCATCGAGTCCGTGCGCTGCCGCTGGTGCAACGCCGTGGACCAGGTGGAACTCGTGGACAGGCCGGGCGCCGGCTCCTGACGACAGGGGTCCCCCCGCTCGCGCGAGGTCGAGAGTGCGGGAGGGCCCCGCAGGCGCGGCCCCCTCCGGGGGGTCCCGTAGAGGCATTGGGGTGTGACGGATGGTGGAGACACAAGGCGGGGGGCCGGGCGACGGCGCCGCTGAGGTGCTCGACCGCCCGCTGCCCGAAGGGGTGCGCCGCCGCGTCGTGCAGATCGTCGCGGACGGCTTCGGCGGACTGACCGTGACCGAACTGCCCGCACAATTGCGGCAGTACGCCCGGTTCGCCCCCAATCGACGGGCCAAGTTCGCGGGCAACGCGATGGCCTCGGCGCTGGAGACCGACCCGCTGTTCCGGCAGCGCATCGGCGAGAAGCTGAGAGAGGCCCAGCCGGAACTCGCCGGCGCCCTCGACTCCGGCTCGCCGCCGCCGGCCGCGGACCCGCTCGACGTGGCGGCCGCGGCCTACGTGCTGCGGCCCGCGGGCTGGGTGAAGCTGGTGACCGCCGCCGGCGAGGAGGCCCAGCGCGCCGACGCCGAACGCGCCGACGAGGAGAGCCGGGCCGAACTGGAGCGGCTGCGCGCCGAACTGGACGCCGCCCGCGAGCACACCCGCACCGAGACCGAGCGGCTGCGCGCCGAACTGGACGCCGCCCGCAAGGAAGCGGAATCGCTTCACCGCAAACTGCGCGCCGCCCTCAGTGACGTCAAGCGCGGCGAGGCGGCACTGCGCAAGGTGCACGCCGAGATCGACGCCTTGCGGGCCGAGGGGCACGCCCAGGCGTCCGCCGCCGACAGCGAGGTACGGCGGCTCAAGGCGCGGCTGGGGGAGGCGGAGGCCGCCCTGGAGGCCACCCGCCGGGCGGCCCGCGAGGGACGCAGCGTGGAGGACATGCGGGTACGGCTGCTGCTGGACACCCTGCTCGACGCCACCCAGGGCCTGCGCCGCGAACTCGCCCTGCCGCCGGTTTCGGTACGGCCGGCCGAGACCGTGGACGCGGTCGAACCGGGACGTATGACCCCGAAGGACATCGCCGCGCGCGCCCTGTCGGAGAACGATCCGGCCATCCTCGACCAGTTGCTCGCGCTGCCGCAGGCGCATCTGGTCGTCGACGGCTACAACGTCACCAAGACCGGCTATCCCCAGATGCCCCTGGAGAAGCAGCGGTTGCGGCTGCTCGGCCAGCTCTCCCAGCTCGCCGCGCAGACCGGCGCCGAGGTCACCTGTGTCTTCGACGGGGCCGAGCTGGCTGCGCCGGTGCTGCTGGCGCCGCCGCGCGGCGTGCGGGTGCTGTTCTCCAAGCCCGGTGTGACCGCCGACGAGTTGATCCGCCAGCTGGTGCGCGCCGAGCCGCCGGGCCGTCCGGTCATCGTCGCCTCCACCGACCGCGAGGTCGCCGACGGGGTGGCGCGTGCCGGCGCCCGGCCGGTGGCTTCCGCGGTACTTCTCAAGCGACTGTCCTGAAGGTCGGCGTACGGGCTTCGATGCCCGAATTGACGGAACTGTCACGCAACGTAGCGTCAACCGTCAACAGCGCCCCGTGAGTTGTGGGCAAAGAATGCCGTGTGTGACGAGAATTTTCTTGTGAGGATTTGAACTGATCACAAGAACATCACTAGGGTCTGGGCTCGTACCTCCGAGCGGGTGATCACTCAGAAGAAGGAGTTCACCTCCGTGGCGTCCCACCGTCGACCCAAGCAGCCCAGTCGCGCCCGTGTGACCGTGCTGACCACCGCAGCCGCCGCTGCCGTCGCCCTCGGCTCCCAGGCCGCCAACGCGGCACCGAGCGAGAAGCCGAGCAAGGACGAGGTCAAGTCCAAGGTCGACAAGCTCTACGAGCAGGCCGAGCAGGCCACCGAGAAGTACAACGGCGCCAAGGAGAAGCAGGAGAAGCTCCAGAAGGAGATCTCCACCATCCAGGACAACGTCGCCCGTGGCCAGGAAGAGGTCAACGAGCTGCGCGACGGCCTGGGTTCGATGGCCAGTGCCCAGTACCGCTCCGGCGGCCTCGACCCGTCCCTCCAGCTCTTCCTCTCCGCCGACCCGGACGACTACCTCGACAAGGCGTCCACGCTCGACCAGTTGAGCAGTCAGCAGGTCGAGGCGCTGAAGAAGATCCAGGACAAGCAGCGCGACCTCGCCCAGCAGCGCGCCGAGGCCTCCGACAAGCTGAAGGACCTCTCCTCCACCCGCACGGAGCTGGGCGAGAAGAAGAAGGAAGTCCAGGCCAAGCTCGCCGAGGCGCAGAAGCTCCTGAACACCCTCACCGCGCAGGAGAAGGCGGCACTGGCGGCGGAGGAGGAGCGGGCGAGCCGGGACAGCAGCCGTCAGGCCCTCACCCCCGCGGCCGCGGCCTCGGCTTCGGCCTCGGCCTCGGGCCGGGCGGGCGCCGCCTACTCCGCCGCCCAGACCAAGCTCGGCAGCCCCTACGTCTACGGCGCCACCGGCCCGTCCTCCTTCGACTGCTCGGGGCTGACCTCCTGGGCCTACGCCCAGGCCGGCGTCGCGATCCCGCGGACCTCCGAGCAGCAGGCGAACTACGGCACCCGCATCTACTCGCAGAGCGACCTCCAGGTCGGCGACCTCGTCTTCTTCTTCAACGACCTGCACCACGTCGGCCTCTACGCGGGCAACGGGCAGATCATCCACGCCCCGCGCACCGGCACGGTCGTCCGCTACGAGTCGTTCGACACCATCGGTGGCCCGTTCATGTTCGGTGTCCGCGTCTGACCCGTCTCCGAGACCGGGACACCACACCGCCCGAACGGGCGAATCACCGGGACGGTTTCTGACCTCGCGCCCCGCCGATGACCTGCGTCAGCGGCGGGGCGTCATCGTTTGCGCCCGCCGAGGTCTTTGGTCGCCGCCCCGTCACAGGGTTACTGTCTGCCGCGTTTCCCCCTACGCCGTGTCACCGGCGTGCGGGGGTTTTCCTGTCCGCCAGTGGAAGGAGCGCGGCTTCTCGTGGGGTCCCATCGCCGTCAGGCACCGTCGTCCGGTCTCGACCGCGGCACGACCGTCGCGGTCTCCCTCCTGTCGGCCGCGGCGGCCGCGCTCGGCGCGATCCCGGCCGTGGCCGCGCCGCACGACGACACCCGTGCCGAGGTCGACCGCCTCTACGCGGAGGCCGAGAAGGCCACCGAGGCCTACAACAAGGCCGACGAGCGCGCCGACACACTGCGCCGCCAGGTGAACCGCGCCCAGGACCGGATCGCCCGGCAGCAGGAACGCGTCAACACCATGCGGGAGGCGCTGGGCTCGCTGGCCGGCGCCCAGTACCGCTCCGGCGGCCTCGACCCGTCGCTCGCCCTGCTGTTCTCCGAGGACCCGGACGACTACCTCGACAAGGCGGCCGTCCTGGACCGGATCTCCGTCCACCAGGCCGCCCGGCTGAAGGACCTCCAGACGGCCCTGCGGGTACTCACCCAGGACCGCGCGGAGGCCACCGAGACCCTCGGCGAGCTGGAGAAGACCCGCAAGGCCGTCGCCTCCCACAAGCGTGCCGTGGAGCGCAAGCTCGCCAAGGCCCGGCGGCTGCTCGACTCGCTGCCGGACGAGGAACGCGCCGCGTACGACCGGGCCTCCCGCTCCGGCCGCGACGGCATGCCCGACCTCGGGGACGCCGCCCCCGCCTCGGGCCGCGCCGCCGCCGCGGTCGCCGCCGCCCGCTCGGCGCTCGGCAAGCCGTACGTGTGGGGCGCCGCGGGCCCCGGCGGCTTCGACTGCTCCGGCCTGATGCAGTGGTCGTACGCGCAGGCCGGGGTCTCCCTGCCGCGCACCTCGCAGGCGCAGCGGGCGGCCGGGAGGCACGTCCCGCTCTCCCAGGCCCGGCCCGGTGACCTCGTCACCTACCGCTCCGACGCCAGCCACGTCGGCATGTACGTGGGCAACGGCCAGGTCATCCACGCGCCCTACCCGGGCGCGCCGGTGCGCTACGACCCGGTCGGGATGATGCCGGTCTCGGCGGTCACCCGGGTCTGAACCGGCCGGGGCCGCTTACCCTCGGGAAGGTGGCTGATCGAAGGCGGGCGTCAGGGCCCTGGGTGATGGCGCTGTGTCTGCTGCTCGTCGCCCTGACCGGATGCGGGGGGCGGCCCGCCACGGACGCCGCGCGGGTCGAGGTGCAGCGGTTGCTCGACCGGCGGGCCGCCGCCGTCCTGGACCACGACCCGGCGGCCCACCGCGCGACAGGCGCGACCGTCGGCTTCGACCGGCTGCGCGCGGTGCCGCTGGCGGCCTGGTCGTACCGGCTGAAGTCCCTGGACCGCAGCGGCGACACCGCCACCGCCGACGTCGACCTGCGCTACCGCGTGGCCGGATACGACGCCGCCCCCGTCACCGCCGGCCGCACCCTCACCCTCGCCCACGGCGCCGACGGGCGGTGGACGGTGGCCTCCGACCGGCCCGCGCCCGAGGCCGCCCAGCAGTTGTGGGACCAGGGCACGGTGACCGCCGTGCGCGGCGACGACAGCCTGGTCCTCGGCGTCGGACGGTCCCGCGAGGAGCTGCGGGCCTTCGCCGGCCTCGCGGACCGCGCGGTGCCCGCCGTCTCCGGGACGTGGCGCACCGCGTGGAGCGGACGGCTCGTGGTGCTCGTGCCGAAGTCGCTGGACGGCATGGCGGCCCTGCTCGGCTCGCCCGCCTCCTCCTACCGGGGCATCGCCGCGGTCACCACCGGCGAGACCGGTACGGGCAGCGCGCCCGCCGACCGGATCATCGTCAACCCGGACGCGTACGGCGTCCTCGGGCCGGTCGGCCGGCAGGTCGTGCTCACCCACGAGGCCACCCACGTCGCCACCCGCGCCCACACCAACGCCGCCACCCCGCTGTGGCTGTCCGAGGGCTACGCCGACTGGGTCGGCTACCGGGGCACCGGGCGCTCCCCGGCGCAGGCCGCGCCCGAGCTGGCGCGCGCGGTGTCCGAGGGGCGGGTGCCCGCCGCTCTGCCCGCCGACGAGGACTTCGGCTTCACCGGGGACGCGGCGGCGCTGGCGCAGGCGTACGAGGGCGGCTGGCTGGCCTGCCGGCTGATCGCGGACCGCTGGGGCGAGGCGCGGCTCGGCGCGTTCTACCGGGCCGTCGGGGAGCACGGGAAGCGGGACGGGGCGGTCGCGGCGGCGACGGCCGAGGTGCTGGGGACCACGCCGGAGGACTTCACGGCGCTGTGGCGGGAGTATCTGCGGGATCAGCTCGGCGACTGAGCCGGTGCGTCCTCCAGCAGCGCGATGGCCTCCCTCAGCCAGGCCCGCTCCGCCTCGCCGGTCGCCCGGGCCACGCGCAGCATGCCCAGGCGGAACAGATCGCCAGCCTCCTCGGCCCGCACCGGCTCGCCCGCGCGGTAGAAGAAGCTCGCCGGGGTCTCAAGGAAGTCCAGGCGCCTGCGGAGCACCGCCGCCTGCTCGGCGGGGTCCGGCAGATGGCGCAGGAACGCCAGCAGGGTGTTGAAGCGGACCTGGTCGGTGATCTCCGTCTGCTTGGGCTGCCGCAGGCGTGCGTGCAGGTCGGCGCGGCCCTCGTCGGTGAGCGAGAGGACGCGGCGGGGGGCGGCGCTCGTGCCGGGCTCGGTGTGCTGCGCCAGCTTGCCGGCGGCGACGAGGCGGGTGATCGCCGGGTACAGGGCGCCGTCGCTGACGGGGCGGACGTGGCCGCTGAGGGCCTTGATGCGCTCCTTCAGCTCGTAGCCGTGCAGCGGTTCCTCGGCGAGGAAGCCGAGGATCGACAGCTCCAGCATGCGCCCGGTTCCTCCTTTCCTCCTTGCGGCGGTGGTGACGACGATGGTACCTCTTGTCGAGCTACCTCGAATCGAGGTAGCTCGCTTCGAGGGGGTCGTCAGTCGTGGACACGCATCGCGGACAGCTCGTCTCGCTCGCCCGGCCCGTCTACGTCGAACTCCTCGCCTCCGTGGCCGCCGGGATCATCAACACCGTCTGGGTGGCCCGGCTCGGCGGCCCGGCGGTGGCGGCCGTCGCCGTCGCGACCAACACCGAGAACGTGCTGCTCGGCGTGGCGCTGGTCTTCGGCTCGGGGACGACCGTGCTGGTCGCGCGCGCCCGAGGGGCCCGCGACCCGGGCGCGGTCCGGGCCGCCGTGCGGGGCGGCTGGGCGGTGTGGGCGCTGATCGCACCGGTGGTCGCGGGAGGCGGCTTCCTGCTGCGGGAACCCCTGGCGGGAGCGGTGCTCGGCGACGAGAGCGCCGCTCTCGCACTCGCCGTCGGCTACTTCGCGATCTCCCTGCCGGGCATGGCCGTCTTCTTCGCCCAGAACCTCGTCGACGGCATCCTCAAGGGCACCGGCGACACCAGGACCCCGATGCGGCTGGCGCTCCTCGCAGGCGGCCTGATCCTCGTCTGCGACCCCTGGCTGATCCACCGGTACGGGGTCCAGGGCGCCGCCCTCTCGACCGTCCTCTGCCGCTGCGCGGCCCTCGCGGCGGGGCTGGCGGTGCTGCGCCGCTCCGCACTGCTGCGAGCGGCCCGCTCGGCCCGCCCCGCCGAAGGCGTCCGGCCCGCTCTGCGCCGCACCCTGCGCACCGGGCTGCCGATGGCCGCCGACTTCACCGTCCGCCAGGGCGGCGCGCTGGTCCTGGTCGCCGTCGTCGCACGGATCGGGGGGACCGCCGTCGCCGCGTACGCCATCGCCTACAAGTCCCTCCACGTCGCCACCATGGCCTTCTACTCCGTCCGGCAGGCGGCCGCCATCCACACCGCCCACCTGCTCGGCGCGGGCCGCGACGAGCGGCGGGCGATCGGCCGGGCGGCCGTGCTGCTCTCCGGGACGGCCGGCGCGCTCGCCGCCGTACTTTTCGCCCTGGCCGCGCCCTGGATCATGGCCGCCTTCGGCGCCGAGCCCGAGGTCGCCGCGGCCGGCGCGCTGTTCCTGCGCTGCGTCGGGCCGTATCTGCTGCTCATGGCCTGCTTCATCGCGCTGGGCGGGGTCTTCGAGGGCGGCGGGGGAGCGCCACTCCTGCTGCGGGTGACCGTGCTCGGCACGGCGGTGCAGCTGCCGCTGGCGTACGGCCTGTCCGGGTTCGGGCTGCCGGGTGTGTGCCTGGCGCTGGCGCTCGCGATGGCGGTGCAGTGCGCGGCGGTTGCGGTGCTGCGCCGCGCCCGGCGGCGTCAGGAGGAGACCGTCGGCTCCTTGGCGCGGGCGGCCTGAGAGGGCAGCCGGGTGCGGCGGGCGGTGCGGGGCACCGTCGCCCGCCACAGCTCGCGGGCCGCGACGACGGTGGCGGCGACCAGCAGGCCGTTGCGGACCGCGAGGAGCGTGACGCCGAGGCCGTCACTGGCGACGACGTGCGCGAACCAGACGGGGAACTCCAGGACCGTCGCGAGGCACGCCGCCAGCACCAGGCCGGCCGGCAGCCGCATCCGGCTCGCCCGGAAGCCCAGGCAGACCGCGGCCAGCCCGACCAGCCACACCAGGTACTGCGGGCTGATCACCCGGCTGGTGGTGGTGAACATCAGCACCGCCACGAACGCCGCGTCCGCGAGCGTGCCCGCCTCGAACCGCACCGCCAGCAGCCGCCACAGCAGCAGCCAGCCGAACGCCGCGCCGGTCAGCGCGAGCGCGGCCGTGCTGACCACCTCGACGTACGGGCCGAGGAACTCCACCGAGCCGTAGTTCAGCAGCACCTCGCCGTCCCAGCCGAAGTGCCGGGCCACGTGGAAGACCAGCGCGCCCAGCGACTCCACCTCGGTGCCCCGGTCCCGCTGGAAGGTCAGGAAGGCGAAGGCGCCGGGCAGGGCGAGGGCGAACAGCGCCGCGAGACCGCCCGCCGTGCACGCCGCCGCCACCCAGGTGCCCCGTCTGCGGGCGGCGACCAGCAGCAGCACCGGCCACACCTTCAGCAGCGCCCCGAACGCGGCCAGCGCGCCCATCAGCCGGGGCCGCCGGGCGCCCGCGAGCAGCGCGGCGACCGCGACGGCGGTGACCATCACGTCGTAGCGGGCGTAGACCGTCGGCCCGAGCAGCGCCACGCCGGCGACCCAAACCCAGGCGCCGCGCAGGGTCCGCTCCGGCCGCCGGGCGGCGCGGCACAGCAGGGCGAGGACGACCAGGTCGGCGAGGAAGGCCAGGACGAAGAAGGCGTGCGCGTAGTCGAGGAAGGGCAGCAGCGCGGGGGAGAGGACGGCGAGTGCGGCGGCCGGCGGGTACTGCCAGGTGACGTCGCCCAGCGGAAACGTTCCGGTGCGCAGCACCCCGTACCAGCCCTGGTAGATCACCGAGATGTCGCTGGTGACGTCCGGGCCGGGGAACACGTACACCTTGAAGACGAACAGCAGCAGGAACAGGCGTGTCAGGCACCACGCCCCCAGCAGTGACGCCAGGTGCCCTCGGCTGTCCGTCCTGTTCACCTTCGAGCCCCTGTTCCGTACGGCCGTGCCGGCCTGTGAGTCTACGTTGGGTAGGGTCTGCGACGATGCGCAAGACCCTCATCGTGACGAACGACTTCCCGCCGCGCCCCGGCGGCATCCAGGCGTTCCTGCACAACATGGCACTCCGCCTCGACCCCGCTCGGCTGGTCGTCTACGCCTCCACCTGGAAGCGTGGCCGCGAGGGCCGGGAGGCGACGGCCGCGTTCGACGCCGAGCAGCCCTTCACCGTCGTACGGGACAGCACGACCATGCTGCTGCCGACACCCGCCGCCACCCGGCGGGCCGTCGGGCTGCTGCGGGAGCACGGCTGTACGGCGGTGTGGTTCGGGGCGGCCGCGCCGCTCGGGCTGATGGCGCCCGCGCTGCGCCGGGCCGGTGCCGAGCGTCTGGTGGCCACCACCCACGGGCACGAGGCCGGCTGGGCCCAGCTGCCCGCCGCCCGTCAGCTGCTGCGGCGGATCGGCGACAGCACGGACACCCTGACCTACCTGGGCGAGTACACGCGCTCCCGGATAGCCGGCGCGCTCACCCCCGAGGCGGCCGCACGCATGGTGCAGCTGCCGCCCGGCGTCGACGAGAAGACCTTCCACCCGGAGTCGGGCGGCGCGGAGGTGCGGGCCCGGCTGGGCCTCACCGACCGGCCGGTCGTGGTCTGCGTCTCGCGGCTCGTGCCGCGCAAGGGCCAGGACACCCTCATCCAGGCCATGCCGCGCATCCTCGCCGCGGAGCCGGAGGCGGTGCTGCTGATCGTCGGCGGCGGCCCCTACGAGAAGGACCTGCGGCGGCTCGCCCGCGAGACCGGGGTCGCCGGCTCCGTGCGCTTCACGGGTGCCGTGCCCTGGGCGGAGCTGCCCGCGCACTACGGCGCCGGGGACGTCTTCGCCATGCCGTGCCGCACCCGGCGCGGCGGGCTCGACGTCGAGGGCCTGGGCATCGTCTACCTGGAGGCCTCCGCGACCGGGCTGCCCGTCGTCGCCGGGGACTCCGGCGGCGCGCCCGACGCGGTGCTCGACGGCGAGACCGGCTGGGTGGTGCGCGGCGGCGACCCCGAGGAGGCCGCCGACCGGATCGTCACCCTCCTCGGCGACGCGGAACTGCGCCGCCGGATGGGGGAGCGGGGCCGCCGGTGGGTCGAGGAGAAGTGGCGCTGGGACCTGCTCGCGGAGGACTTGAGAACGCTGCTGTAGGGGAACCCCGGACAACCCGCGGCCCCCGACGCGGATGAAGCGGCAGCCCTCCAGGCGGAACCGGGAATTCGCCGCATGCTGCGCAGCATGATCCCCATACCTGATGCGGGGTCAGCTGACGCGGCGTCAATCCTCGGCATGGCGGCCCTCCGGACGGCCGCCGCCCTCGCCTTCACCCGCGTCGGTCTCCGGTCCGCCCACGCGGCCGAGCCCGACGCGGTCGAGTCCGCCCCCGCCGTCGTGGTCGGTTCCGGCTACGGCGGCGCGGTCGCCGCCCTCCGGCCCGGCCAGGCCGGGATCCGCACCCTCGTGCTCGAGATGGGCCGGCTGTGGACCGGCGCCGGCACCGACTGGGCGACGGACGACTACGGCCGGGTGAAGGGCTGCCGGCGGCTCTACGTCACCGACGGCTCGCTCGTGCCCGGCTCGATCGGGGTGAACCCGTTCGTCACCATCACCGCGCTCGCCGAACGCACGATGGCGCGGGTCCTCGTGGAGGACACCGCGCCATAGGGCCGTACCGCGTGACTACTTCGCGTAGATCGCCTCGATCTCGTGCGCGAAGTCCTTCGCCACCACGTTCCGCTTCAGCTTCAGCGACGGCGTCAGGTGGCCCGAGTCCTCGGTGAACTGGGAGGACAGAATGCGGAACTTCCGCACCGATTCCGCCTTCGACACCGCGGCGTTGCCGTCGTCGACCGCCGACTGGATCGCGGCCAGCAGGTCGGCGTCCTCGGACAGCGACGCCGCGGTGGCACCGGCCGGCTTGCCGTGCTCGGCCGCCCAACGGCCCAGGAACTCCTCGTCGATGGTGACCAGCGCGCCCACGAACGGCCGCCCGTCGCCCACCACCATGCACTCCGCGACCAGCGCGTGCGCCCGGATCCGGTCCTCGATCACGGCCGGGGCGACGTTCTTGCCGCCCGCGGTGACGATGATCTCCTTCTTCCGGCCGGTGATCCGCAGATAGCCGTCCTCGTCGAGGGTGCCGATGTCGCCGGTGTGGAACCAGCCGTCCTCCAGCGCCTCCTCGGTGGCGCCCGGGTTGTTCCAGTACTCCTTGAACAGGTGCTCGCCGTGCAGCAGCACCTCACCGTCGTCCGCTATCCGCACCACCGAACCCGGCAGCGGCTGGCCGACCGTGCCGATCTTCTGCCGGTCCCACGGGTTGAACGCGGTGGCCGCGCAGGACTCGGTCAGGCCGTAGCCCTCCAGCACCGTGAACCCGATGCCGCGGAAGAAGTGGCCGAGCCGCTCGCCCAGCGGGGCGCCGCCGGAGATGGCGTACTCGCCGCGGCCGCCGAGCACCGCGCGCAGCTTGCTGTAGACCAGCTTGTCGAAGAGGAAGTGCTTCAGCTTCAGCCCGAGCGACGGGCCGGACGGGGTGTCCAGCGCCTTGCTGTACGCGATCGCCGTGTCCGCGGCCTTGTCGAAGATCTTGCCCTTGCCGTCCGCCTGGGCCTTGGCGCGCGCCGAGTTGTAGACCTTCTCGAAGACCCGCGGCACACCCAGGATCAGCGTCGGGCGGAACGCCGCCAGCTCGTCGGTGAGGTTCTTGATGTCCGGGACACAGCCCAGCTTGATCGGCGCCACCATCGGCGCGATCTGCACCATGCGGCCGAAGACGTGCGCGAGCGGCAGGAAGAGCAGGACCGAGCACTCGCCGGTGCGGAACAGGGGCCGCAGGCGCTCGACGACGTTGCCGCACTCGGCGAAGAAGCTGCGGTGGGTGAGCACACAGCCCTTGGGGCGGCCGGTCGTGCCGGAGGTGTAGACGATGGTCGCCGGGTCGTCGGCCTTCGCCAGCGAGCTGCGCTCCTCGACCGTCTCGTCGCTGACGCCCTGCCCGAGCCGCCCCAGCTCCTCGACGCCGCCGGCCTCGATCTGCCAGACGTTCTTCAGCGCGGGCAGCGAGGCGCGCACCGACTCCACGGCGGCGGCGTGGCCGTCGGTCTCCACGACGCAGGCGGTGGCGCCCGAGTCGCCGAGGATCCACTGCACCTGCTCCGGCGAGCTGGTCTCGTACACCGGCACGGTGACCGCGCCGGCGCTCCAGATCGCGAAGTCGAGCAGCGTCCACTCGTAGCGGGTGCGGGACATCAGGCCGACCCGGTCGCCGGGCTGAACGCCCGAGGCGATCAGGCCTTTGGCGGCCGCGTGGACCTCGGCGAGGAAGGCCGTCGCGGTGACGTCCTGCCAGGCACCGTCCACCTTGCGGGCGATGACGGCGACCTCGGGGTGCTGCGCGGCGTTTCTGCGGACGATGTCGGTCAGGTTGCCGTCCGAGGGGACCTCGTACAAAGCCGGAAGGCTGAACTCGCGCAAGACTGCTGCTCCTCACAGGGCGCCGGCGCCACGACGTTGTGTGATGCGACGGTGCGGTCCAAGGCTCGGGCAAGTGCGTCAGGACGTCCGCCAGGGGTGGGGACCCCAGTGGTTGAAATCCTGAGCACGACTGGACTGCCCGGACGTTACCCGCCGGTATGGCGTCTACGACAGGGGGTCCCGGCGAGATGTTCGCTGCGTCACACGGATTGCTGCTACTTCGCGCACAGTAGTCCACGCCTCTCCCGACTGGCGAGTAAGCGCAGGTCCGACCGCTACTGTTCACGTTTGCCGCACACGCCTACGCTTGATCGACATGGCACCCACACCGGTCGGAAACGGCAGAACGCGCACCCACCGTGTCCATGTCGTCAGCGACGTGCACGGCAACTCGACGGACCTGGCCAGGGCCGGCGACGGCGCCGACGCCCTGATCTGCCTGGGCGACCTGGTGCTGTTCCTGGACTACGCCGACCACTCGCGCGGCATCTTCCCCGACCTGTTCGGCGTCGAGAACGCCCACCGCCTGGTCGCCCTGCGCACCGCCCGCCGCTTCGACGAGGCCCGCGAACTGGGCGCCCGGCTGTGGGCGGGTGTCGACGGGGACCGGGCCACGGTGATCGAACGGGCGGTGCGGGCACAGTACGCCGAGATGTTCGCCGCGTTCCCGACCCCTACGTACGCCACCTACGGCAACGTCGACATGCCCCGCCTGTGGCAGGAGTACGCCGGCCCCGGCACGACGGTGCTGGACGGCGAGCGGGTCGAGATCGGCGGCTGGACCTTCGGCTTCGTCGGCGGCGGTCTGCGCACCCCCATGCGGACACCGTTCGAGATCAGCGACGAGGAGTACGCCGCGAAGATCGAGGCGGTCGGCGAGGTGGACGTGCTGTGCACCCACATCCCGCCGGAGGTGCCGGAACTCGTCTACGACACGGTCGCCCGCCGCTTCGAGCGGGGCAGCAAGGCGCTCCTGGAGGCGATACGGCGCACCAGACCCCGCTACTCCCTCTTCGGGCACGTCCACCAGCCGCTGGTCCGGCGGATGCGGATCGGGTCGACCGAGTGCGTGAACGTCGGGCATTTCGCGGGCGCCGGGCGGCCGTGGGCGCTGGAGTGGTGAACGGCGGCACGCCGGTGGCCGGGGGCCGCGCGCTCCACGCAGGCGGCGTGGATACGGGTGACATCGGCCCGGTCGCCGCGCGATAGCCTTCACACGGCACACACGTGCGCACACTTCCTCAGTACGGCCCGCATCTGGAGGAGCCACGGCGATGGCGGAACACACCAGCTCGAGCACCACGATCGAGGCGGCACCGGCCGACGTCATGGCGGTCATCGCCGACTTCGCCCGCTACCCGGACTGGACCGGTGAGGTGAAGGAGGCGGAGGTCCTCAAGACCGACGAGCGGGGCCGCGCCGAGCAGGTCCGCCTGGTCATGGACGCGGGCGCGATCAAGGACGACCAGACCCTCGCCTACACCTGGACCGGCGACCACGAGGTCTCCTGGACCCTGGTCAAGTCCCAGATGCTGCGCTCCCTCGACGGCTCCTACCTCCTCGAGCCCGGCCCCGCCGGCAGCACCGAGGTCACCTACCAGCTCACCGTCGACGTCAAGATCCCCATGCTCGGCATGATCAAGCGCAAGGCGGAGAAGGTCATCATCGACCGCGCGCTGGCGGGCCTGAAGAAGAGGGTGGAGTCGGGGGCGAGGTAAGCGGCTGCAAGGACGCCGGCGAGGGCGGGCGCGGCGGCACCCCGTCGCGCCGGGCCGCGCACCCCCCCCGGCGATCACCCCGAGTACCGTTCACCCCCATGCGCACCCTCCTGCTCACCGGCCAGAGCGGCACCGGCCGTACCACCCTCGCCGCCGCCACCGCGCTCGCCGCCGCCCGCGAGGGCACCCGCACCCTCCTCCTCGGCACCGACCGCACCGACACCCTCGGCGCCGCCCTCGGCACCCCCACGGGACCCGCCCCGGTGCGCATCACCCCCCACCTCACCGTCTGGCGCCCCGACGCGACCGCCGCCTTCCGGGACGACCTCGCCGCCCTCCAGGACCGCGCCTCCGCCGCCCTCGACCTGCTCGGCGCCGCCCGCCTGGACCCCGAGGAGGTCACCCCGCTGCCCGGCGCGGAGGAACTCGCCGTGCTCCGCGCCCTGCGCGACGCCGCCCTCTCCGAGGCCCACGACCTGGTCGTCGTCGACCTCCCGCCCGCGCCGCAGGCCCTCGCCCTGCTCGCCCTCCCCGAGGAACTGCGCCGCTACCTGCGCCGCCTCCTCCCGCCCGAACGCCAGGCGGCCCGCGCCCTGCGCCCCGTCCTCGGCCGGCTGGCCGGAGTGCCGATGCCCGCGGAGTGGCTGTACGAGACCGCCGCCCGCTGGGACGTCGAACTCGCCGCCCTCACCGCCGTCCTCGCCGACCGCACCACCCAGGTCCGCCTGGTCGCCGACCCCACCCCGGCCGGCGCCGACGCCGTACGCACCGCGACCCTCGGTCTCGCCCTGCACGGCCACCGCCCGGAGGCGCTGCTCGCCAACCGGGTGTTCCCGGAACCCGAAGGCGACGCCGAGGGCTGGCTGGCCGGGCCGCTCGCCCAGCAGCGCAAGGTCCTCGCGGAGTGGCAGGAGTCGTACGACGTCCGTCCCGTGCCGCACCTCGGCCGCGACCCGCGCGGCACCGACGACCTCGCCGCGCTCCCCGTGCCGGCCGCCGCCCCCGGCTCCGCCCGCGTCGCCTGGCCGGTCACCGACCGGCTCGCCGAGGACGGTGTGCTCGTCTGGCACATCCCGCTGCCCGGCGCGGTCCGCGACGACCTCGACCTGATCCGGCGCGGCGACGAACTCGTCGTCACCGCCGGGCAGTTCCGCCGTATCGTTCCGCTTCCGTCCGCGCTGCGCCGCTGCACCGTCGACGGGGCGGGCCTCAGCGACGGCGAGCTGCGCGTCCGGTTCGCCCCCGATCCCCGCTTGTGGCCCGCGACCAGATGAAGCCGCCGCACCCGTTCGGGTAACGTCGTAGGGACGAAACGCAGTCAGGAGTCCGCCATGAGCGAAGAGCGCCCCACCCACGACGCCGCTCGGGAGCAGGCGGCCGAGGACACCCGTCCGCCGGGTGACGCCGACGCGTGGGCGACCGCCTGCGCCGAGGACCTGGAAGCGGAGAAGGCCCGCCACCGGGCCCGCCAGGGACCGCCACCCGGTTCCGCGGCCGAGGAGCTGCGCAAGTTCGTCGACGCGGCCTTCGACAAGCTGGCCGGGCTCCAGTCGCCGCTGCTCGGAGCGGTCGCGGGACCCGCCGCGCAGCAGGTGGTGCAGCAGGTCGTCCAGCAGGCCAAGGCGGCCGTCGAACCGGTCATCGAACGCAACCCGGACGTCTTCGACCACCTCGCCGCGGCCGGCCAGGAACTCCTCGCCGCCTACCGCTCCGCCGTGCAGAACCAGGAACACCGCTGGACCAGCGGGACCACGGGGACTGCCGGGACGGCGGGGACAGAAGAGCTCGACGAGACGTCCGACCCCCGCCGCGACCCCGGTGAGGGCACCGGTCCAGGGCAACGCATCGACCTGGACTGAACCGCCCTCGGGTACGGTTGGCCATAGCGGGGCTCGACCGAAACTGAGGGATTCATGGGACTCACCATCGGCGTCGACATCGGCGGCACGAAGATCGCGGCCGGCGTGGTCGACGAGGAAGGCAACATCCTCTCGACCCACAAGGTGCCGACCCCGGGCACGCCCGAGGGCATCGTGGACGCCATCGCCTCCGCGGTGGAAGGCGCGCGCGCCGGTCACGACATCGTCGGCGTGGGCATCGGCGCCGCCGGCTACGTCAACCGCCAGCGCTCCGAGGTCTACTTCGCGCCGAACATCGACTGGCGCAACGAGCCGCTGAAGGCGAAGGTTGAGGCCCGCGTGGGCCTCCCGGTCGTGGTGGAGAACGACGCCAACGCGGCCGCCTGGGGCGAGTACAAGTTCGGCGCGGGCAAGGGCCACCGCAACGTCATCTGCATCACGCTCGGCACCGGCCTCGGCGGCGGCATCATCATCGGCAACAAGCTGCGCCGCGGCCACTTCGGCGTGGCCGCCGAGTTCGGCCACATCCGGATGGTGCCGGACGGCCTGCTGTGCGGCTGCGGCTCGCAGGGCTGCTGGGAGCAGTACGCCTCCGGCCGCGCCCTCGTCCGGTACGCCAAGCAGCGCGCCAACGCCACCCCGGAGCGCGCCGAGGTGCTGCTCGGGCTGGGTGACGGCACCCCCGACGGCATCGAGGGCAAGCACATCTCCATGGCCGCCCGGCAGGGCGACCCGGTCGCCGTGGACTCCTACCGTGAGCTGGCCCGCTGGGCCGGCGCGGGCCTCGCCGACCTCGCGTCGCTGTTCGACCCGTCCGCGTTCATCGTCGGCGGCGGCCTGTCGGACGAGGGCGAGCTGGTGCTCGACCCGATCCGCAAGTCGTACAAGCGCTGGCTGGTGGGCGGCAACTGGCGTCCGGTCGCCGATGTGATCGCGGCCCAGCTGGGCAACAAGGCCGGTCTCGTCGGCGCGGCCGACCTGGCCCGGGAGCCCGACCCGATCATGTGAGTGGTTTCGCCGCAGGGGTTCTGCGCGATTTCGGCCGCGGGTGAATCGTGGCCTGTCGCGCAGTTCCCCGCGCCCCTGGGTGGGGGTCCTGGGCGTAACTTCATCCGTATGGCGAATCCGACTCCGCTGCTGCCCAACTCCCGTACGGAACCCGACGGTTCCGTCGTGCTGCGGGTCCTCAGCTACAACGTCCGGTCCCTGCGGGACGACACCGCCGCTCTCGCCCGGGTGATCTCCGCCTGCGCCCCGGATCTGGTCTTCGTCCAGGAAGCGCCCCGCTTCTTCCGCTGGCGCAAGAAACTCGCCCGGCTCGCCGGCGCCGCCGACCTGGTGATCCTCTCCGGCGGCGCCACGGCCGCCGGACCGGCCCTGCTGTGCTCCCTGCGGGCCACCGTCGAGCGCACCGAGGACGTGCTGCTGCCGCTCACCCCCGGCCTGCACCGGCGCGGCCTCGCCACCGCCGTCGTGCGGTTCGGGGGCGCACGGCTGGGGGTGGTGAGCTGCCATCTCAGCCTGCAGAAGGACGAGCGGTACGAGCAGGGCGGCATGGTCCTCGACCGGCTCGCCGCGCTGGGCGTGGAGCACGCGGTCGTGGGCGGTGACATCAACGAGCGCCCGGACGGCCGTACCTTCCGGCGGCTCGCCGCCGATCTCCAGGACTGCTGGGCCGCCGCCCCCTGGGGCGCCGAGTACACCTCCACGCCCGTCGAACCCCACCAGCGCATCGACGCGATCTTCGCGACGAAGGGTGTCGAGGTACTGGGGTGCGGCGTCCCGACCGGGCACCCCGGGATCACGGAGACAGACCTGAGGGCGGCCACGGACCACCTTCCGGTCCTGGCCGCCCTCAGAGTGCCGGCGAACTGAGAGCTCGACCGTCAGACGACCGCTCCGCGCCCCGGATCGTCGTCGTCCTCGTCGTCCGTCCGCATCCGCATCACCAGCGTGGTGAAGCCGCCCACGAAGCCGCCGATGCCGAGGGTGGTGAGCCACCACGTCATGTCCCAGCCGAACAGGACGGCCAGCAGGAGCAGCACCGGGCCGCCGATCACCGCCAGCCAGGCGAACTTCGCGGTCGTGTCGGCGGCGGGCAGCGGGGGCGGCTCGGGCGGCACGAAGTGGCCCTCGTCGTCCTCGTCGAAGTCGTCCTCCGCCGGCTCGGGCACCGAGTAGTCGCGGGGACCGCCGCCGACGCCGGGGGCGAAGGAGACGGAGCTGCCCAGCGGCTTCGCCGCCCCCTTGCGCGGTGCCTCGCCGTCGTCGTCGTTGGTCTCCGGCTCCAGCAGGGCCAGGTCCTCCACCGACTTGAACGGCTTGGCGCCCGGCGGGTCCGGCGGCTCCTCGCCGTACCCGGCGACGATCGCGGCCCACGCGGCGTCCTCGTCGAACGGCACCGACTGCTCCTCGGGCTCGCGGCCGGGGCGGCCCGTGCCGCCGACCCCGGCGAGCCCGCCCACGCCTCTCTCCCGGGCCTCGCGGGCCTCCCGTTCCTCCCGGCTCTCGCGGTCCTCCCGCTCCGAGTCGAACTCAGCCACCTGCGGCCGTCCCTTCCTTGCCGGCGCCGACACTGGGTGCGAGCCGGCCGACGAACGCCAGGCTTTCCTGGAAGATCCGGTCCGCGTCGTGGTCCAACGTCGCGACGTGGTAGCTCTGTTCCAGCAGCAGCTCGGTGACGTCCGTGGACGACACCCGGCTGAGGATGCGGGCCGAGTCCGCGGGCGGCACCACGTGGTCCTGCGGGCTGTGGAGCAGCAGCAGCGGCTGGGTGACCTGGGGCAGCTCGGCGTCGACCACCCGGAAGAAGATCCGCAGGGAGTGCGCCGCGTGCAGCGGCACCCGGTCGTACCCCACCTCCACGCTGCCCGGCTTGGCGATGTCGCTGGCGATGCCCCGGGTGGTGCGGACCAGGTGCCGGGCCACCGGCAGGGCGTAGGCGGACAGGCCGTGCACCTTGTTCGCCGGGTTGACGACCACCACGCCGCTGATCGCGTCGCCGTGCCTGGCGGCGAGCCGCAGCGCGAGCGCGCCGCCCATCGACAGCCCGGCCACGAACACCTGTGCGCAGCGCTCGCGCAGGGCGCGCAGCTCGCGGTCCACCTCGGCGTACCAGTCCTGCCAGCTCGTGAGCTGCATGTCCTCCCAGCGGGTGCCGTGCCCGGGGAGCAGCGGCAGCGAGACCGTCAGGCCGCGCTCGGCCAGGTACTCCGCCCAGGGGCGCAGCGACTGCGGGGAACCGGTGAAGCCGTGGCAGAGCAGGACGCCGACGTCTCCGCCCTCGTGGCGGTACGGCTCGGCTCCAGGGAGGACCGGCACCTTCGGTCTCCTGTTCATCTCGGGGGTTTCATCCCAAGGGGCGTGAAACGAGTCCAGGTGATGCTTCACCGTACGCGACCGCACTGACACCGACCAGGGCCGTCGGTCGCTTTGCCCGGCCTCCGGGTTAAGGTCTGATCTACAGACACAGGAGGCACTCGGTTGTTTTACGGCGCGATGAAGGTCACCGTCGGGGGTTCGCTGAAGCTCGTCTTCAGGCCCTGGGTGGAGGGCCTGGAGAACGTTCCCGCCGAGGGCCCCGCGATCCTCGCGAGCAATCACCTGTCCTTCTCGGACTCCTTCTTCCTGCCTGCGGTGCTCGACCGCAAGGTCACCTTCATCGCGAAGGCGGAGTACTTCACCACCCCGGGCGTCAAGGGCCGGCTGACCGCCGCGTTCTTCAAGGGCGTGGGCCAGCTGCCGGTGGACCGCTCCGGCGCGCGCGGCGCGGGCGAGGCCGCCGTGAAGAGCGGCATCGAGGTGATCGAGCGGGGTGAGCTGTTCGGGATCTACCCCGAGGGCACCCGTTCGCCGGACGGCCGCCTCTACCGGGGCAAGCCCGGCGGCCTCGCGCGCGTGGCGCTGGCCACCGGCGCGCCCGTCATCCCGGTCGCCATGATCGACACCGAGAAGATCCAGCCGCCCGGCAAGGTCGTCCCCAAGGTGATGCGCCCCGGCATCCGCATCGGCAAGCCCCTGGACTTCAGCCGCTACCAGGGCATGGAGCACGACCGGTTCGTGCTCCGCGCGGTGACCGACGAGGTCATGTACGAGATCATGAAGCTCTCCGGCCAGGAGTACGTCGACATGTACGCGACCGCCGCCAAGCGGCAGATCGCGGACGCGGCCAAGGCCGAGAAGGAAGCGGCGAAGGCGGCCAAGGCCGCGCTCGCGCAGGCCGAGAAGGAACAGGCCGAGAAGGAGAAGACGCACCGGGAGCAGGCGGACTAGGGGGTGTCTCGTCGATCATGCCGGATCAGCCCGGCATGATCGGCGAGACACCCCCTAGGCACGCGGCGCAGTACCGGATCACCGGATTGCCGGAGCGGACCGGGAACGGTCCGGGCCCTGGACGCGTCGGTCCAGGGCGGGGGTGGGGGACATGGCCAGGCGCGAGAAAGTCATGAGGATGTCGGTCGAGCAGCCGCTGTGGCGTGCGCTCGCCGCCTACCGGGTGCTGACCATGATGTACGCGATCGGCCTCTTCGTCACCGCGTACGACGAGTTCGCCCGCCCCTGGATCGCCGTCGCCTTCTACGCCCTCCTCGCCGTATGGACCCTGGCGACCCTGCCCAAGGTCGCGAGCGAGGCCGGCTGCACCAGGCGCTTCCTCGCCGTCGACCTCACCATCGCCGTCGGGGGCATCCTGCTCACCCTCGTCGCCGACGACCACGACCGCATCCTCGGGGGCGGCCCGACCCTGCCGTCCATATGGACCGCCGGTTCCGTGCTGGCCTTCGCCCTCAAGGGCGGCTGGCGCTGGGCGGCCCTCGCCTCCACCGCGGTCGCGGTCGCCAACCTGGTCGAACGCGGCACCCCGGCCCGCGACACCGTCCACAACGTCATCCTGGTCTGGGTCGCCTCCATCGCCATCGGCTACGTCGTCGAGGTCGCCCGCGCCTCCGAGCGCACCCTCGCCCGCGCCCTGGAGATCGAGGCCGCCACCCGGGAGCGGGAGCGGCTCGCCCGGGACATCCACGACAGCGTGCTCCAGGTGCTGGCCATGGTGAAGCGCCGCGGCGCCGCCCTCGGCGGCGAGGCGGCCGAGCTGGGCCGGCTGGCCGGCGAGCAGGAGGTGGCGCTGCGCACCCTGGTCTCCGGCGGGATGGTGCCGGTCTCCCGGGTCTCCGAGGACGCCGCCCAGGGCGCGGTCGTACGGGTCGTGGAGGAGCCGGACGGCGGCGACGGTCCCGTCGACCTGCGGGGGCTGCTCATGCCGTACGCCGGGGCCCGGGTCAGCGTCGCCGAGCCCGGCGCGCCCGTCACCCTGCCGGCGGACGCCGCCCGGGAACTGGCCGCGGCCGTCGGCGCCGCCCTGGACAATGTCGAGCGGCACGCGGGCGCGCAGGCGCGCGCGTGGATCCTCATCGAGGACGAGCCCGACGAGGTGATCGTGTCCGTACGGGACGACGGACCCGGCATCCCCGAGGGGCGCCTCGCGCAGGCCGAGGGCGAGGGGCGGATGGGGGTGGCCCTGTCCATCCGGGGGCGGCTGCGCGACCTGGGCGGCAGCGCCGAGCTGTTCTCCACGCCCGGACAGGGCACCGAGGTGGAACTGAAGGTCCCGAAGAGCGAGAAGAGCGAACGGACGGCACGGGGGAAGCGATGAGCGAGCAGACCACGACGACGACCACGATCAAGGTCATGGTGGTCGACGACCACCCCATGTGGCGCGACGCCGTCGCCCGCGACCTCACCGAGCACGGCTTCGACGTGGTCGCCACCGCGGGCGACGGCGAACAGGCGGTGCGCCGCGCCAAGGCCGCCGCGCCCGACGTGCTGGTCCTCGACCTCAACCTGCCCCTCAAGCCCGGCGTCCAGGTCTGCAAGGAGGTCGTCGCCGCCGACCCCGCGCTGCGCGTCCTGGTGCTGTCCGCGAGCGGTGAGCACGCCGACGTCCTGGAGGCGGTGAAGTCCGGCGCGACCGGCTACCTGCTGAAGTCGGCGTCCACCGAGGAACTGCTGGACGCGGTGCGCCGTACGGCCGTCGGCGACCCCGTCTTCACCCCGGGCCTCGCGGGCCTGGTCCTCGGCGAGTACCGGCGGCTGGCCTCCGAGCCCGCGCCCGCCGCCGACACCGACCAGCCGGGGGCGCCCCGGCTCACCGACCGGGAGACCGAGGTGCTGCGCCTGGTCGCCAAGGGCCTGAGCTACAAGCAGATCGCCGAACGCCTGGTCATCTCGCACCGCACGGTGCAGAACCACGTCCAGAACACCCTCGGCAAGCTCCAGCTGCACAACCGGGTGGAGCTGGTGCGGTACGCGATAGAGCGCGGCCTCGACGAGGAGTAGCGCCGCCCGGCCGGGGTTCGGCCGACCGGCTGACTCCGCACCGGAACCGCCCCTCCGGACCCTGCCGAAGTGACCTGGGTCACCCCTAGCCTGCTCGTACGGCACACCGTCACACGCACGGCACGGCTCACGGCAACCCGGCGAAGGGACTTTCCATGCGGGTCGGAGTACTGACCGGAGGCGGCGACTGCCCCGGGCTCAACGCCGTCATCCGGGGCATCGTCCGCAAGGGCGCGCAGGAGTACGGCTACGACTTCACCGGCTTCCGGGACGGCTGGCGCGGCCCCCTGGAGGGGGACGTCACGCGCCTGGACATCCCGGCCGTGCGCGGCATCCTCCCGCGCGGCGGCACGATCCTCGGCTCCTCGCGCACCAACCCCCTCAACGACGACAACGGCGTCCGCAGGATCCGCGAGAACCTGGCCAAGCACGACGTCGACGCGCTGATCGTGATCGGCGGCGAGGACACCCTCGGCGTCGCCGCCCGGCTGTCCGACACGTACGGGCTGCCCTGCGTCGGCGTGCCCAAGACGATAGACAACGACCTGTCGGCCACCGACTACACCTTCGGCTTCGACACCGCCGTCGGCATCGCCACCGAGGCCATCGACCGGCTGCACACCACCGCCGAGTCCCATATGCGGGTCCTGGTGGTGGAGGTGATGGGCCGCCACACCGGCTGGATCGCCCTGCACTCCGGTCTGGCCGGCGGCGCCAACGTCATCCTCATCCCCGAGCAGCGCTTCGACGTCGACCAGGTGTGCGCCTGGGTGACCTCCCGGTTCAAGGCGTCGTACGCGCCGATCGTCGTCGTCGCCGAGGGCGCGATGCCGAAGGACGGCGACATGGTCCTCAAGGACCGGTCGCTGGACTCCTTCGGGCACGTCCGGCTGTCCGGCGTCGGGGAGTGGCTGGCCAAGGAGATCGAGCGGCGCACCGGCAAGGAGGCCCGCACCACGGTCCTCGGACACGTCCAGCGCGGCGGCACCCCCAGCGCCTTCGACCGCTGGCTCGCCACCCGCTTCGGCCTGCACGCCATCGACTGCGTCCGCGACGGCGACTTCGGCACGATGGTCGCCCTGCGCGGCACGGACATCGTCCGCGTGCCCCTCGCCGAGGCGACCGCGCAACTCAAAAGGGTGAACCCGGAACTCTACGACGAGGTCGGGGTGTTCTTCGGTTGACGGAGCGTCACGGGAGCTGAGCGAGCCGAGGGGCGGGGGAGTCATGGGGGGACGGTGGCGGACGCTGGGCCTGCGCGCCCTGCTGGAAGGGCACCGCGAGACGCTGCGCGGCGTCTGGCCCGCGTTACGCGACGGCGAGCCGCCGCCGCCCCCGCCGCCCGCCGAGGCCCGCTCGCTGGCGGCGCTGTCCACGGCGGCGGCCAGGGCGGCCGCCGACGGCGGGGAGGACGCGCCGGAACACGCGGTCGTCCTCCTCACCACCGCCGTGCTGTACCGGGCCCACCCCGTCGCCGTTCCCCCGGCCCTGCGCGCCCTCGTCGACCCGGCGGCGGAGGTCGACGCCGCCGCGGCCCTCGCCGTCGGGGGCCTCGCCGCCGGACTCGCGGCCCGGGCCCGAGCCGAGCAGACCCCGGACTGGCTGCGCCCCTGGTGCCTGGACGCCGCCCTGATCTGCGCCGTCCGCGCCCTGAACGGCCCCGCCCCCCATCCCGCCGCCCACGGCGACGTCCACCACCTCGTGGCACACCTCGCGGCGCAGCGCTTCGCGCGGGACGCCGACCCCGCCGACCAGGACGCCGCGATCCGCCACGCCCGCGCCGCCCACCAGGCCGCCACACCGGCGACCGCGCCCGAACGCGCCGCCCACCTCGCCACCCTCCTGTCCGCCCGCGCCGGACGGCTGGGGGACCCCTCCCTCGCCGAGGACGCCCCCGACCTGGCCCGCGCCGCGCTCGCCGCGCTGGACCCGACGAGCCGCGAGTGGCTGGTCCAGGCCGCGGGGACCGTGGGCATCCTGCTCGACGCCACCGCCCACGAGCACAGGGACGTCACCGTCGTCGACGAGGCCCTGGCGCTGATGCGCGACATGCGCGGCAACCCCCACCACCACCTCTTCCAAGGCAACGACCGGCCGATCTACGCCGGTGTGCTCGCCCAGCGTTTCGCCCGCCGCCGCGACCCGGAGATCCTCGACCAGGCCGTCGAGGCCTACACCGAGCTGTACCGGGAGGAACCCGCCCGGTACGCCGCCGACCTCGGCCGCCACCACCAGTACCGCTACCAGCTGCGCGGCGACCCGGCGGACCGGCGACGCGCCCTGGAGCTGATGGCCGAGGGACTGACCGGCGACCGCCCCGACCCCGAGGCCGTGACGTCCTACACGGCCGCCGCGCTGCACGAGTACCGCGCGCACGGCGACCCGGAGGTCGTCGCGCGCGCCCTCGCCACCGTGGGCCGGCTGACCGCGCCGGGCGCCGCCCACGCCGACGACAGCAGCGTCCTCACCAGCCTCGTGGCCCTGCTGCTCGCCCGGCGCGAGCTGTCCGCGACGAGCGATCTCGGGCCCGCCGAGGCCGCCGCCCGCCGCGCCGTCGACCTGGCCGGCACCGCCGCCCGCCGCGTCGACGCCCTCGGCCGGCTGTCGGAGGTCCTGATCGCCCGGTACCGGGACACCTCCGACCTCGCCCTGCTCGACGAGGCCGTCGACTGCTGCCGTGCGGGATTCGCCCTCCTGCCGCCGGACGCCGACGTACCCGCTCAGCTGCCCGCCAGCCTCGTCATGGCGCTGAGCGAGCGGTACACCCGCGTCCGGCACCTCTCCTCGCTCCGCGAGGCCGTCACCGCGGCCGAGCGACTGGCCCGGTCGACACCCGAGTTCGGCGCGGAGTACCCCGTCGTCCTCGGCACCCTGGTCGGCCTGCTCGTCGAGTACGCCCGCGAGTCCGAGGGCGCCGCCGGACTCGACCACGCCCAGGAACTGGTGGAGCGCGCCCTGGCCACCACCTCCCCCGGCCACCACTGGCGAGCCCAGCTCCTGAACGCCCTCGGCGGCGTCCTGCTCGCCCGCGCCCGCCGGCCCGGCGCCCCACCCGAGGCCGCCGACACCGCCGTACGCCACTTCGAGACCGCCCTGCGGGACACCGCGCACATCGGCCTGCCGCAGGGCGCCGGCGCCCTGCACGCCAACCACGCCCACGCCCTGTGGGAGCGCCACCGGCACCGCGGCGACCGGGCCGACCTCGACCGGGCCGTGACGGCCGCGCGGACCGCCGTGCGCCTGATACCGCCCGGGGACCAGCGGCGCGCCGGCGCCCTGGCCGCGCTGTCCCGGGCGCTCACCGAGATCGCCCGCGTCGACGGCAGCCACGACGCCGTGCGCGACGATGCGCTCGCCGTGAACGCCGAACTCGCCGCCGACCCGGCCCAGTCCGCCCTGGTGCGCACCTCCGCCGCGCTGGAGCTGGCCGCCGTGGCCCGCGCCACCGGCGACACCGAGCGGTCCCTCGCCGCGGCCCGCAGCGCCGTCGAGACCCTGCCGCTGCTCGCCTGGCGCGGCGTCGACCGGACCGACCAGGAGGAGATGCTCGCCCGCGTCGCCCGCGCCGGCGCGTTCGCCGGACTGACCGCCCTGGCCGCCGGCCGGCCCGCCGACGCCCTCGAACTGCTGGAGGCCGGCCGCGGCGTGCTCGCCGCCCAGGCGCTGGAACTGCGCACCGAGACCGACGAACTGGCCGCCGCCGAACCCGCGCTGGCCGCCCGGCTCGAAGCGGTGCGACACGGCCTCGACCGCGCCACCGGCGACGGCCTGACCGGGGAGGACGCGGACCGCCGCCACCGGCTCGCCCGCGAATGGCAGGAGACCCTGGAGGCCATCCGCGCCTGCCCCGGCTTCGCGGACTTCCTGCGCCCGCCCCGCGCGGACCGGCTGCTCGCCGCGGGCGCGCACGGGCCGGTCGTCGTGATCACCGGCGGCCCCGACCCCGGCGGATACGCCCTGCTGCTGGACGGCCCGGACCCGGCGGACCTGAAAGTCCGCCCGCTGCCGGAGTACTCCGACACCGAGGCCCGGGAACGCGCCGGCACACTCCTCACGGCCACCGCCGCGGCCGCCCGCTCCGGCCTCGCCCGCGCCTTCGCCGAACAGGCCGTCGCCGACGTGCTGGACTGGCTGTGGCGCACGGTCGCCGCCCCCGTCCTCGACGCCCTCGGCATCACCGGCCCGCCGCCGCCCGGCGAACCACCGCCCCGGCTGTGGTGGTGCCCGGCCGGGGCCCTGTCCTTCCTGCCGCTGCACGCGGCCGGCGAGGTCCCGGACCGGGTGGTGTCCTCCTACACCCCGAGCGTGGCCGCCCTGCTGCGCGCCCGCACCCGGCGCGCCCCCGCGGCGAAGCCCCGCCCGCTGATCGTCGCCGTCCCCGAACTCGACGGCCTCGCCCCGCTCCCGGGCGCCCTGCGCGAGGCCGCCCTCGCCCACACCGCCGTCGGCGGCACCCTGCTCCGGGGAGCCGACGCCCACGCCGACGCGATACGGTCCGCGCTCACCACCCACTCCTGGGCCCACTTCGCCTGCCACGGCGTACAGGACCCCGAACACCCCTCCCAGGGCCGCCTGTTGCTCCCCGGCGGCGAGCTGTCCGTGCTGGACGTCTCCCGACTCGACCTGCCCGGCGCGGAGTTCGCCTACCTCTCGGCCTGCGAGACCGCCCTCGGCGGCACCCGCCTCCCCGACGAGGCCCTGCACCTGGCCGCATCCCTCCAACTCGCCGGTTTCTCACAGGTCATCGGCACCCTGTGGCGCGTGGACGACGACTCGTCGGCGGAGCTGGCCCGGGAGGTGTACGGGGCGCTGGCACCGGCGAACCGGGTGCCCGGGGACGCCCCGCCCGCCGCCCTCGCCCTGCACCACGCGGTGCGGCGACTGCGCGCCCGCCACCCGGACCGGCCGCTCAGCTGGGCCGCGCATGTGCATTCCGGGGCGTGAGGCCTATGACCCGTCCTACGATCGACCCCGTGGAACCAGCCGACGACGACCTGCGCGCCGAGTTCTGCCGGGAGTTGGCCACCCTGCGACTGCTCAGCGGCCCCCGGCGCGCGGCCCTGGAACAGGCGGTGCGGCGACTGCGCGAGGGCGCCGACTTCGACGAGGTGCTGCGCTCCCTCGACGTCACCGTCACCGGCCCGCTGCTCGCCCGCCACGCCCCCACACCGGTCGGCGCTCCCGGCCCGCCCGTCGAGGGCCTGTACCTGTGCCCGGTCGGCAGCTGCGGACGCGTCGAGCAGCGCCGGGCCGGACAGGGACCACCGGAGTGCCTGGTGCACGAGCGGGTGCTCGACTTCGTCGCGGACGGCTGACCGCGGTGACGGGCTTCCTCGCCGAGCTGGGCCGCAAGCTGGCCGAACGCTGGTTCACGCTGCTGGTGCTGCCGGGCCTCGGCTATCTGCTGGTCGCCGGCGCCGCCGTCGAGCTGGGCCACCACGGCTGGTCCGACTGGCGCGCCCTGGGGGACGCCTTCGTCTCGCTCACCGAGGGCGAACCTGGCGGACAGAACGCCCTCGCGGTCCGCGCGGTCCTGCTGGTCCTGGCCGCCGTACCGCTCTCCGCCGGGCTCGGCCTGCTCGCCCAGGCCCTCGCCGGCCCCGTCGAACGCGCGCTCACCGGCGCCTGGCCGCGCCCCCTCGCCGCCCTCGCGGCCCGCCGCACCGCCCGCCGTGCCGACGCCTGGCAGTCCGCCGACACCGCGTACCGCACCGACGGCCGGCCCGAGGACGCCGCCCGCCGCAACGCGCTCGCGCCGATCCCGCCGTGCCACCCCACCTGGCTCGGCGACCGGCTGCACGCCCCCGCCGTACGGCTGCGCCAGGAGTACGGCATCGACCTCGCCACCGTCTGGCCCCGGCTGTGGCTGCTGCTGCCCTCCGCCACCCGGGACACCCTCACCGAGACCCGCGCCCGCCTGGACACCGCGTTCACGCTCGGCGGCTGGGCGGTGCTGTATCTGCCGCTTGCCGCCCTGTGGTGGCCGGCCGCGCTGATCGCCCTGGTCGCTGCGGCCGTCGCCCGCCACCGCGCCCGCCTCGCCGCCGAGGTGTACGCGGAGCTGGTCGAGTCGGCCGTCGATCTCCACCTGGACCGCCTGCTGGCCCGCCTGGCGGAGCCCCGCCCGTCCCCCCAGCAGGGCCGAGCCCTGACGGAGCGTCTGAGAAGGGGCTTGTAGGAAGCTGTCTATATTCACAGGAACCCGGCAAATTCCGTCAAACCCCCGGAGGGACCCCGTGGAGATCCTGGCGTTCGGCGTCCAGGCCGACGAGAAGCCGCTGATCGAGGAGGCGTTCGCGGGCCACCACGAGGTCCGCTGTCTGGACGTCCTCCTCAACGAGGACACCGCCCCCATCGCGGCCGGCCACGAGATCGTCTCCTCCAGCGTCAACGCCGAGCTGGGCGGGCGCGTCCTGGAGATCCTGGCGGCGGGCGGGACCCGCATGGTCGCCCAGCGCTCCACCGGCTTCAACAACATCGACCTCGATGCCGCCGAACGCCTCGGCATGACCGTCGCCCGCGTCTCGTACTACTCGCCGTACGCGGTCGCCGAGTTCGCCTGGACCCTCGCCATGGCGGTCAACCGCCGGATCGTCCGCGCCTCCATCCGCACCCGCGACTTCGACTTCCGCCTCGACGGACTCATGGGCCGCGACCTGCACGGACGCACCGCCGGCGTCCTCGGCACCGGCAAGATCGGCGAGGCCTTCGCCCGGATCGCGCACGGCTTCGGCATGCGGCTGCTCGGCTGGGACATCGCCGAGAACCCGGCCTGCATGCAGCTCGGCATGACATACGTCCCCAAGGAGCAGCTGCTCGCCGAGTCCGACCTGATCACTCTGCACGTCCCGCTGATGCCGCAGACCCAGCACCTGATCGACGCGGCCGCGCTGAAGTCGATGAAGGACGACGCGATCCTGGTCAATTCCAGTCGCGGCGGCCTCATCGACACGGCGGCCCTCGTCGCCGAACTGCGCGAGGGCCGCTTCACCGGCGTCGGTCTCGACGTCTACGAGGCGGAGGCGGGCCTGTTCTTCCTCGACAAGTCCCTGGAGGCCGTCGACGACGACACGCTGGCCCGCCTCGTCACCTTCCCCAACGTCCTGGTCACCTCCCACCAGGCCTACTACACGCGGGACGCCGTCGGTCAGATCGTCGAGACCACCGTCAAGAACGTCCTGGACTACCGGGCGGGCCGCCGCTCGGAGAACGTGCTGGTCCCGCGCAGCTGACCGACCAGCTCCCGCACGACGGCGGCGCCGTTCAGCGTCAGCACCGACTCCGGGTGGAACTGCACGCCCGTGAACCCGGGACCCCGTACGGCGTGCACCTCACCGTTCGCGGCCCGGCTCACCTCCACCCCGTGCGCGGCCAGCTCCGCCGCCGCCTCGTCGTCGCAGCGCGCGACGAAGCTGTTGTAGAAACCGACGGTCTCCGGCCGCCCGAACAGGTCGATGTCGGTCTGCGCTCCCTGGTACGGCACTTCCTTCCGTACGATGTCCAGGCCCAGCTCGGCGGCGATCAGCTCGTGCCCGAGGCACACGCCGAGCACGCCGTGCCGGTGGCCGCGGACGACCTCGGCGGTCAGGGCCCGCAGGAACCGCATCTTCGGATCGTCGAGGTCCCCCGGATCGCCCGGCCCGGGGCCCAGCACCAGCGGCCCCTCGTGCGCGAGCACCGCCTCCCGCAGCCCCGGCTCGTCGTACCGCCGGACGGTCACCTCGAGACCGCTCGACCGCAGGACGTGCGCCAGCATCGCGGTGAAGGTGTCCTCCCCGTCGACGACCAGCGCGTGCCCGTCCAGCTCGGCCGACCGCTCCTGCATCCGCAGCCAGAACGGCGCCAGCGAGGCACGCCGCCCGTCCAGCGCGGCCCGCACCCGCGGATCGTCGGCGAGCCGCGGCCGTACGGCCTCCTCGCGCGGCCGGCCCGGACGGACCCCGAGCGCGGCCAGCACCCCGGCCGCCTTCGCATGGGTCTCGGCGACCTCGCTCACCGGGTCCGAGCCGCGCACGAGGGTGGCGCCGACCGGTACCCGCAGCCGCCCCGCCGCGTCGATGTCGGCGGTGCGGATCAGGATGGGGGAGTCGAGGGTCTGCGCCCCGCCGGAGTCCCGGCCGAGCAGGGCGAGCGCGCCCGCGTAGTAGCGCCGCCCGCCGACCTCGTGCCGTTCGATGACCCGGCAGGCGTTCTGCACCGGCGAGCCGGTGACGGTCGCCGCGAACATGGTCTCCTTCAGCACCTCCCGCGCGTCCAGCGAGGACCGCCCCCGCAGCTCGTACTCGGTGTGGGCGAGATGGGCCATCTCCTTGAGCCGGGGCCCGACGACCACCCCGCCCATGTCGCCGACGGTGCACATCATCTTCAGTTCCTCGTCGACGACCATCGACAGCTCCTCGATCTCCTTGCCGTCGGCGAGGAAGTCGAGCAGGTGCTCGGGCGTCGGCCCCTGTGCCGGGTAGCGGTACGTGCCGCTGATCGGGTTCATCACGACGGTGCCGCCGGACATCCGCACATGCACCTCGGGGCTGGCGCCGACCAGCGTGCGCTCCCCGGTGTGCACCACGAACGTCCAGTACGCGCCGCGCTCGCCCGCCAGCAGCCGCCGGAACAGCGCCAGCGCGTCGGCGCGGCCGAACCCCGGGATCTCACCCTCGTAGGTCCGCCGGATCACGAAGTTCGCGCCCTCGCCACGCCCGATCTCCTCGTCCAGCACCCGCCCGACGATCCGCGCGTACTCCTCGTCGCCGACGTCGAAGCCGCCGCCCTCGACCCGCACCTCGTGCGCGGGCAGCTGCTCCAGCGCCTCGGCGAGCGGGACGTCGTACGACTCCTCGGGGGTCAGCACCAGCAGCGGGGTGCCGTCGTCGCGGACGTCGAAGCCGCGCTCGCGGATCTGCCGGAACGGCACCAGGGCCAGGCCCTCGTCGGGCAGGTCGGCGAGCCGCTCGCGGGTGCCGACGCGGCCGATCAGCACCTCGACGCGGTCGTGGTCGTGGCCCGGGGTACGGCGGCGCAGCAGGGCGAACGGACGGGGGTCGTCCAGCAAGCCGAGCAGGTTCATGGTCCGTGCTCCTTCTCAGTCTCAGGAGAGGAGCGGACCGCCGGACACGCCGAAGGCCGCCCCTCGGGCGGCCTTCGCGAAGTCTTGGGTACGCGCAGTCAGTGGGCCGCCGGAGAAGCGGTCCACCACCAGTTCTGGTTCGAGTGCGCGAACATACGGCGCACCCTACCCGATGTCCGTCACACGTGACCCCGTGTCCGTCACACGTCGGCTGCGTCTCACTTGCTGGTCGTGGTCCGGAAGCAAGGACATCACCCCGTAATGTTGGGGTTGTGACCGTGAACGCTAAGACCAGCGCGAGCGCTGGCAACACCTGGCGAAACCTGCCCGCGGCGCAGCAGCCCGAGTACCCCGACGCCGAGGCTCTGCGCGCAGTGATCGCGGACCTCGAGTCGTATCCGCCGCTCGTCTTCGCAGGCGAGTGCGACCAGCTGCGTGCCCGGATGGCGGCCGTCGCCAAGGGAGAGGCGTTCCTCCTCCAGGGCGGCGACTGTGCCGAGGCCTTCGACGCGGTGTCCGCCGATCACATCCGCAACAAGCTCAAGACCCTGCTCCAGATGGGCGCCGTGCTGACGTACGCCGCGTCCGTGCCCGTGGTGAAGGTCGGCCGGATCGCCGGCCAGTACTCCAAGCCGCGCTCCAAGCCGACCGAGACCCGTGACGGCGTGACGCTCCCGACCTACCGGGGCGACTCCGTCAACGGCTTCGACTTCACCGAAGAGGCCCGCGTCCCGGACCCCGAGCGGCTGAAGCGGATGTACCACGCGTCCGCCTCGACGCTGAACCTGGTGCGCGCCTTCACCACCGGCGGCTACGCCGACCTGCGTCAGGTGCACGCCTGGAACCAGGACTTCGTGAGGTCGTCGCCGTCCGGTCAGCGCTACGAGCAGCTGGCCCGCGAGATCGACAACGCGCTGAACTTCATGCACGCCTGCGGCGCCGACCCGGAGGAGTTCAAGACCGTCGAGTTCTACGCCTCGCACGAGGCGCTGCTGCTCGACTACGAGTCGGCGCTGACCCGCGTGGACTCCCGCACCGGCCGGCTGTACGACGTCTCCGGGCACATGGTGTGGATCGGTGAGCGCACCCGGCAGCTGGACCACGCGCACATCGAGTTCGCCTCGAAGATCCGCAACCCGATCGGCATCAAGCTCGGCCCGACGACGACGGCCGAGGAGGCGCTGCAGTACATCGAGCGCCTGGACCCGGAGCGCGAGCCGGGCCGTCTGACCTTCATCGTCCGGATGGGCGCGGACAAGATCCGCGACAAGCTTCCCGAGCTGGTCGAGAAGGTCACCGCCTCCGGTGCCACCGTGGCCTGGGTGACCGACCCGATGCACGGCAACACCTTCGAGGCGGCCTCGGGCCACAAGACCCGCCGCTTCGACGACGTGCTCGACGAGGTCAAGGGCTTCTTCGAGGTCCACAAGGCACTCGGCACCCACCCGGGCGGCATCCACGTGGAGCTGACCGGTGACGACGTCACCGAGTGCGTGGGCGGCGGCGACGAGATCTTCGTCGACGACCTGCACCAGCGCTACGAGACGGCCTGCGACCCGCGGCTCAACCGCAGCCAGTCGCTGGACCTGGCGTTCCTGGTCGCGGAGATGTACCGGGACCAGTGACGTTCTCGCCGATCATCGGCTGTTTCCAGCCATGAAGTGGGGCGCGGATCACATACGATCCGCGCCCCACCGCACTTTTGCGGGTCCTGTCTGATGGGTAAGGTTAGGTTAGCCTCACCGATCACGGGGACGGCGCCACTTATCGATCCCTGCGGGAGGTGAACCGCGTGTACGTCTGCTCTTGCTTCGGCGTCACCGAGCAGCAGGTCAAGCAGCACGCGGAGAACGGCGCCTGCACCCCCCGCCAGATAGCCTCCGCCTGCAAGGCCGGCACGGACTGCGGTTCGTGCGTACGGCGCATCCAGGCACTCCTGGGCAGGGGCGCGTGCCCGCGCCGCGAGCTGGCCGACCAGGGCAAGCCGGTGCTGGCCGGACTGGAAGACGCGGCCTGAGATCCTGCCTCTCGGGCCCTAGCTCGGCTGCTCGATCTGCTGCGCGAGGTAGAGCGCCTCGCCGAGCTTGTCGATGAGCTCCAGCTGCGTGTCCAGGTAGTCGATGTGGTGCTCCTCGTCCTCGAGGATCGACTCGAAGAGGTTCGCGGACGTGATGTCGCCCTTGGTGCGCATCACCTCGATGCCCCGCTTGAGGCGGTCGATCGCCTCCACCTCGATCTGCCGGTCGGCCCGGAACATCTCGGTCACCGTCTGGCCGACCTGCACGTGGAACAAGCGCTGGTAGTTGGGCAGGCCGTCCAGCATCAGGATGCGCTCGGTGATCTTGTCCGCGTGCTTCATCTCGTCGATGGATTCTTCACGCGTGTACTTGGCGAGCTTCGTCCAGCCCTTGTTGTCCTGGATCCGGTAGTGCAGCCAGTACTGGTTGATCGCCGTCAGCTCGCCGGTCAACTGCTCGTTCAGGAATTCGAGGACCTCGGGGTCGCCCTGCATCGCAGAGGCTCCTTCCACGCGGGGGAACTGGCAGGTTGCGCCGCATGATTGCACCGACGATCGAAGATCGTCCAGTAAGTGCGCACTTAGTAAGTAAGTGCATGCTTGGTGCTGGTTGCCCGTTTCCGGACCCCACGTGGTCATGTGCACCGGTCGGGGTCTGTCAGGATGGAGTCATGGGTCATCCGGTGGAGCGCGAAACAGGAGAAGCGGCACGGTCCGAGCTTCCGCCGGGACAGCGACTGCAGCGCGGCTGGCCGGTCACGCACTACGGCCCGGTACCCAAGTTCCGGCCCGAGCGCTGGGAGTTCAGGGTCTTCGGGGCCACCGCCGACGGCGAGAAGCACTGCTGGACCCACGAGGAGTTCACGGCCCTGCCCTACACCACCGTCATGGGCGATCTGCACTGCGTGACGAAGTTCAGCATGCTGGGCGCGGAGTGGGGCGGGATCCCCGCGCGGACCATCCTGGAGATCGCGCCGCCCGCCGGGAATGTCACCCATGTGATGGTGTGGGCAGAGTACGGCTTCAGCTCGAATCTGCGGCTGTCCGACTTCGCCGCCGAGCGCACGATCTTCGCCACCCACAAGGACGGTGAGCTGCTCACCGCCGAGCACGGCTTCCCGCTGCGCCTGGTGGTGCCGCACCTGTACGCCTGGAAGGGACCCAAGTGGGTCCGGGGCGTGGAGTACATGACCGCCGACCGCCGCGGCTTCTGGGAGGAGCGCGGCTACCACAACATCGGCGACCCCTGGCGGGAGCAGCGCTACTCCTACCAGGAGGGGCCCGGGGACGGCCCCGAGCTCTGATCCCGGCCCTGACCTCGGTTTTTCGGGGGAGGGCTCAGCCGTCGCGCAGCTTCTTCAGCCGCTCCACGTCCGCAGCGTGCCCCTGCTTGCCGCCCGGCGTCTCGATGATCAGCGGTACGCCCTCGGTCGCGGGGTGCGTCATCAGCGCCCGGAACGGATCCTCGCCGATGTGGCCGACGCCGATGTTCTCGTGCCGGTCCTTGTGCGCGCCGGCCACGTCCTTGGAGTCGTTGGCGTGGATCAGTTTCAGCCGGCCCTCGCCGACCGTGTCCACCAGCAGGTCCAGCGTCTGATGCATGCCGTCAGGGCCGGTCAGGTCGTGCCCCGCGGCGAAGATGTGGCAGGTGTCCAGGCACACGCCGAGCTTCGGGTGGGCGTCCAGCGCCTCGAAGTACGGCCCGAAGTCCCAGGTCCGTGAGCAGAGCGAGAAGCCCTGGCCGGCCGTCGACTCCAGCAACAGGTACGGGTCGTCGTCGTGGGTCAGCTCGTCCAGCAGCGGCAGCATGAACTCCCGCACCTGCTTCAGCGCCACCGACCGCTCCCGCCCGCCGGTCGCGCTGCCGGTGTGCACGACGACGCCGAGCGCGCCGATCTCCCGGCCGCGCCGCAGCGAGTGCCGCAGCGACTCCACCGACCGCTCCACCGTCGCCTCGGTGTGCGAGCCGAAGTTGATCAGATACGGCGCGTGCACGTACGCCGGTATCGACTCGGCAGCGCACGCCGCCCGGAACTCCTCGTCCTGCCGCGGATTGCCGGCCGGGGTGGCCCAGCCACGCGGGTTGGCGACGAAGACCTGCACGGCCTCGGCCCTCAGGTCGCGGGCGTACGACAGTCCTACGGAGCTGAGACCGCCGGCCACGGGGACGTGACCGCCGACGGGGTTGCGCAAGGGGCCGGGAAGTTCACTCTTCACCCTTTCAGGGTGTCATGACGCTTCCCCTGCCCCGGCCGCGGAGGGTGTGGGGTGGCTCTCAGCTGATCCCTCACCGGTCTCTAGCGGATCGTGATCGTGATCGTGGCGCCCTTCGGGGCCGTCTCGCCGCCCTCGACCGACTGGCTCTCGACCTCGTCGCCGAACAGGCCCAGCAGTCCGCGGTCCTCCTCGACCTGGAAGCCGGCGGCCTCCAGCTTGTCCTTCGCCTCGTCGACACTGTCGCCGACCACGTCCGGGACCTCGACCATCACCGGGCCCTTGGACACCGTGAGCGTCACCGTGTCGCCCTCGGCGGCGCGCCGCCCGGCGTCCGGGGTCTGCTCGGCGACCTGCCCCTTGTCGAACTCCGAGTGCACCTGCTGCTCGGCGACCCGCACCTTCAGGCCGGCCTCCTGGAGCCGCTGCCGGGCGTCGGCGAGGTCCTGGCCGGTGACGTCCGGGACGTCGATGGGGCTGCCCTTGCTGACGGTGAGGGCGATCGCGGAGCCCGCCTTGCGCTCGGTGCCCGCCACCGGCTCCGTGCCGATCACGACACCGCGCGCCACGTCCTCGGAGAACGCGCGGGTGACCATGCCCGGCTCCAGGCCCTCGTCCTTAAGCACCTCCCGCGCCTTGTCCAGGCGGTAGCCCGCCAGGTTGGGCACCTTCACGGTCCGGGGCCCGTCGGAGACGGTGATCGTGACCGAGTCGTTCTGCCGGATCCGGCTGCCCGGCTTCGGGTCCGTGCTGATGATCGTGCCGCGCTCGACGGTGTCGCTGTAGGCGTGCTCGACGTCACCGACCTCCAGGCCGGCGTCCGCGAGCCGGTCCTCGGCCTGCTCCTGGGTCTTCGCCAGCAGCGGCGGGACCTGGGTGAACTGGCCGGAGTTGATGTACCAGACGCCCGCGCCGACGCCGAGGACCAGCAGGACGGCCGCGACGATCGTCACCACCGTGCGGGGCGGCCGGCGCCGGGGAGCCGCCGCCGGCGGCGGCGCCTGGAGCCGACTGGTCCGCTCGACCCGCGGCTCGTCGTCCCCGTCGACCGGCAGCGGGCGGGATGGGGGTCCCCCCGCGCGAGCGAAGCCGAGTGCGGGGGAGGTCAGCGCGCGCGGGATCACGCTGGTGCGGTCCTCGGCGTTGTCGTGCTCCGCCGTCAGGGCCCGCGGCGGTACCGCGTCGAGCTGGTCCTCGCTCAGCGCGGCCCGTGCCTCCCGGGTCTGGCCGAGCAGCGCCACGGCGTCGTGCGGGCGGACCTCCGGGCTGCGCGCGGTGGCCGAGGCGACCAGTTCGTCCAGCTCGTACGCCAGACCGGGGACGGCGGCCGAGGGCGGCGGCACGTCCGCGTGGAGGTGCTGGTACAGCACCTGGGCGGGGGTGTCGCCGGTGTGCGGCTTGCCGCCCGTCAGCATCTCGTACAGCACGACACCGCAGGCGTAGACGTCCACGCGCGCATCGGCCGTGCCGTGCTCGATCTGCTCGGGGGCCAGATAGGAGACCGTGCCGAGGACCGTTCCGGTGGTGTTGGTGACGGTGTCGACGGAACGGACCAGCCCGAAGTCGGCGACCTTGACCCGGCCGTCGTCCCCTATGAGGACGTTCTCCGGCTTCATGTCGCGGTGCACGAACCCCGCGCGGTGCGCGGCGCCGAGCGCGGCCAGCACCGGCTCCAGGATGTCCAGCGCGGCCCGGGGAGCGAGCGCGCCGCGCTCGCGCAGCACGTCGCGCAGGGTGCAGCCGGCGACGTACTCCATCGCCAGGTAGACGTACGCCCCCTCGGCGCCCTGATCGAAGACCTGGACCACGTTGGGGTGGGCGAGCCGGGCGACCGACTTCGCCTCCCGGATGAACCGCTCCACGAACGACGCGTCGGCCGCCAGCGTGGGGTGCATCACCTTCAGCGCGAGGACGCGGTCGAGGCGGGTGTCCACGGCCCGGTAGACCGTGGCCATCCCGCCGACCGCGATCCTCGCGTCGACGCGATAACGGCCGTCGAGCAGCTGCCCGACCAGAGGGTCCTGAAGGGTCGTGTCCACGCAGGTGAGTGTACGAGCCGCCACCGACACGACCGTCCCTCCCGGTGTCCCGGGGGACGGACTGCAGCAGACCTGTGACCGTCCCGGGCCGGTCCGGTCAGAACGCCGGGCGCTCCGGGTCGAGGCGGGCCCGGCCCTCCGTCGGGGACGACGCCTCGGCGAAGTGCCGGCGGGGGATGCGGCCCGCGCGGTGGGCCAGCCGGCCCGCCTCCACCGCGTGGCGCATGGCCTCCGCCATCAGCACCGGCTGCTGGGCGCGGGTGACGGCCGAGGCGAGCATCACACCCGCGCAGCCCAGCTCCATGGCGAGCGCCGCGTCGGACGCCGTACCGGCCCCGGCGTCCAGGATCACCGGCACGCGCGCGTGCTCCACGATCAGCTGGAAGTTGTGCGGGTTGCGGATGCCGAGGCCGGAGCCGATGGGGGAGCCGAGCGGCATGATCGCGGCGCAGCCCACGTCCTCCAGTCTCCGCGCCAGCACCGGGTCGTCGTTGGTGTACGGCAGCACCGTGAACCCGTCCTCGACCAGGGTCTCCGCGGCCTCCAGCAGTTCGATCGGGTCGGGCAGCAGGGTCCGCTCGTCGGCGATGACCTCCAGCTTGATCAGGTCCGTGCCCAGGGCCTCCCGCGCCAGCCGCGCGGTGAGCACCGCCTCCCCGGCGGTGAAGCAGCCCGCCGTGTTGGGCAGCACCCGGATGCCGAGCCGGTCCAGCACGGAGAGCACCGAGCCGTGCACGTCCGGGTTCACCCGGCGCATCGCGACGGTCGTCAGCTCGGTCCCGGAGGCCACCAGGGACCGCTCCAGCACGTCCAGGCTGGGGGCGCCGCCGGTGCCCATGATCAGCCGGGAGGTGAACGTCGTGTCCCCGAGGACGAGGGGGTCGTCGGCCATGGGTCAGCCTCCTTGGACGGCGGTGAGGACTTCGACGCGGTCTCCGTCGGAGAGCGCGGTGGCCGCCCACTGCGCGCGCGGGACGACGGTTTCGTTGAGGGCGGCGGCCACTCCGGAGGGCGCCGCGGTGAGCGTGCGGACGAGGGCGTCGAGCGCCGTGCCGGGCGCGACCTCGCGGCTCTCGCCGTTGACCGAGATGTTCATGCGGACTGCTCCGTGAGTGCGGGCTCCGTGCGTGCGGGTTCCTTGAGCGCCGGTTCCTTGAGCGCCGGTTCCGTCGGTGCGGGCTCCGTGCGGGCGGCGGTGAAACGCTTCGGCGTGAACGAGCGGGCCTCCTCCGGAAGTTCACCGGTGGCCAGGACGTGGGCCATGGCGTCACCGGTCACCGGGGTCAGCAGCACCCCGTTGCGGTAGTGGCCGGTGGCCAGCAGCAGCCCGTCCAGGTCGGTCGGGCCGAGCAGCGGCGCGTTGTCGGGGGAGCCGGGGCGCAGTCCCGCGCGGGTCTCCGTCAGCGGCAGCTCGGTGATGCCCGGCACCAGCTCGTGCGCGTCGCGCAGCAGCTCGTACACCCCGCCCGCGGTCACCGTGGTGTCCCAGCCCAGCTCCTCGGTGGTCGCGCCGACCACCAGCTCGCCGTTCTCGCGCGGCACCAGGTAGACGTAGCTGCCGCGCACCATGGCCCGCACGGTCCGGCTGAGGAACGGCGCGTACCGCGCGGGCACGGTCAGCCGCAGCACCTGCCCCTTCACCGGCCGCACCGGCGGCAGCAGCTCGTCCGGGACGCCCGCCAGGCGCCCGCTGAAGCTGCCCGCGGCGAGCACCACCTGCCCGGCGCCCAGCACGGTGCCGTCGGCGGTGACGACGCCCGTGGCCCGGCCCCCCGCGACGGTGAGCCGTTCCGCCCACACGCGGTGGAACACGACCCCCGCGCGCTCGCAGGCCGCCACCAGCGCCGCCGCCAGCCGCCGCGGGTCGATCTGGTGGTCGCCGTCCACCCGCAGGCCCCCGCGCACCCCGGGCGCGAGCAACGGCTCCAGCCGCCGGCAGTCGCGGCCCGACAGCCACTCCGACTCCAGCCCCGACTGCCGTTGCAGGGCGTGCAGTTCGCGCAGATGGGCCCGGTCGTCGGCGTCGAGGGCGACGGCGAGCGTGCCGCACCGGCGGTAGCCGAGGTCGTGGCCGGTGAGTTCGCTCAGTTCGGCCGCGAACTCCGGGTAGCGGTGGGCCGAGGCGAGGTTCAGGCCGAGCAGGGTCTCCTCGCCGTAGTGCAGTTCCGTGACGGCGGCGAGCATCCCGGCCGCCACCTGGGCGGCCCCGCCGCCCGGTTCGGGGTCCGCCACCGCCGTGGCGAAACCGCGCTGCGCGGCCCGCCAGGCCGTGACCAGACCGATGATCCCGCCCCCGATGACGAGGACGTCGGATGTGTCGGACGTACGCGACATGGGCGTCCAGCCCCTCCCTTCGCCGGCATGACCCGGATCAGGTTCGTACGGTCGGAGGCCGCCAGCCTCCCTCTCAGCCCGGTGCGTCCGGGCTCCCGCGAGTGCTTTACGTTGGCCACCCTAGCCCGACCCCGTGCCGCTCAGTAAGGGAGCCTCCGCCCGTGACCCGCCCGCACCACCGATCCCTCGACGGTCTCGTCCTCGCCCCCGTCGCCGACCAGGCCCCCGGCCAGGTGGGCACCCGCACCCGGTTCACCTACCACGAGAAGGACGGCGAGATCTGGGCCGAGTACGCGGGCGGAGACGTCGTCCGCGGGCATCTGGTGGGTACCCGGGAGGGCGACCGGCTGGACTTCCGGTATGTCCAGCTGAAGACGGACGGGACGACCTCCTCCGGGCACTGCGTGTCGCTCGTGGTGGAGCTGCCCGACGGGCGGCTGCGGCTGGAGGAGACCTGGCGGTGGGAGTCCCAGGAGGGCTCCGGGACCAGTGTTGTGGAGCAGGTCACGACGCACGAGCACTGACTGACGAGATGTCAGTTGTCTATGGTGATCAGGTGAGCGAGCAGACCCAGGAACGGGGATCGTCCGCACCGCGGCGGGTGGTCGTCGCCGGCGCGGGCATGGCCGGTGTGCAGACCGCGGTCGCCCTGCGCGAACAGGGCTACACCGGCACGGTGACCCTGATCGGCGCGGAACCCCACCAGCCGTACGACCGGCCGCCGCTGTCCAAGGCGGTCCTGCTCGGCACGGCCGAGGGCTCCGCCTTCGACGTCGACTTCGAGGCGCTCGGCATCGAGCTGCACCTCGGGCGCGAGGTCCAGGGGGTGCGCCCCGCCGACCACGAGCTGGACACCGAGGCCGGGCCGGAGCCGTACGACGTCCTGGTCGTCGCCACCGGCGCCGAACCGATTCGGCTGCCCGGCGCCGAGGGCGTGCCCGGCGTACACCTGCTGCGCACCCTGGACGACGCGGAACGGCTGCGGCCGGTGCTCGCGCGCCAGCACGACGTCGTGGTCGTCGGCGCGGGCTGGATCGGCGCCGAGTTCGCCACCGCCGCGCGGGAGGCGGGCTGCGCGGTGACCGTCGTGGAGGCCGCCGACCGGCCGCTCCCGGGGGCGCTGCCCGCCGAGGTGGCCGCCCCGATGACCTCCTGGTACGCCGACGCCGGCGCCGATCTGCGGACCCACGCGCGCGTGGCGCGCGTCGAGCCCGGCACGGTGCTCCTCGACGACGGGACGCGGCTGCCCACCGGGGCCGTCGTCGTCGGCATCGGCGCCCGGCCCGCCACGGCCTGGCTGACGGGCTCCGGCATCGAGCTGGGGACGTACGGCGAGGTCGTCGCCGACGCCGGTCTGCGCACCTCCGCGCCGGACGTGTACGCGGTCGGCGACTGCGCGTCGTTCCCCTCCGCGCGGTACGGCGAGAGGCTGCTGGTCCACCACTGGGACAACGCCCTCCAGGGCCCGCGCACGGTCGCCGCGAACATCGTCGGCGCCACCACGGGCGAGGCCCCCGCGGTGTACGACCCGGTCCCGTACTTCTGGTCCGAGCAGTTCGGCCGCTTCGTCCAGTACGCCGGGCACCACGCGTCCGCCGACACGCTGCTGTGGCGCGGGGACCCGTCCGGGCCCGCCTGGTCGGTGTGCTGGCTGCGCGAGAAGCGCCTGGTCGCCCTGCTGGCGGTGGGCCGCCCGAGGGACCTCGCCCAGGGCCGCCGGCTGATCGAGTCGGGCGCGCCGATGGACCCCGAGCTGCTGACCGACCCCGGGCGGCCGTTGAAGGCGGCGACGGCGTAGGATCCGCCCGGAGGGCTACGGTCCACTCCGTCGGCCCCGCCGCGCCCGTGCTGGCTACCCACTGTCAGTCCGGGATGGCAGGCTTGGTGACGTGACCGAGATTGACGCAAAGATCGATGCTCTCGTCCCCGCCTGGCTCACCCTCCCCGACATCGCCGAACAGCTCGGCGTCGAGGTGACGCGCGTGCGGCAGCTGGTCAAGGAGGGCCAGCTCATCGCCGTACGCCGTGGTGAGAACCGCGCGCTGCACGTCCCCGCCGCCTTCATCGACGGGGACAAGGTCGTCAAGGGCCTGTCCGGGACCCTGACACTCCTGCGGGACGACGGCTTCACGGACGAAGAGATGCTGGAGTGGCTCTTCACCCCCGACGACAGCCTGCCCGGCACTCCCGCGCAGGCCCTCAGCGAGAATCGCGGCACGGAGGTGAAGCGCCGGGCCCAGGCGCTCGCCGTGTGATCTGAGCAAGCTGACCTGAACAACCGTCCGGCGTACGGGCCGCGGCGCGCACAGTCGCCACGGCCGTGGTTCACCGCGGCCCGCGGCGGCCCGCCGCTGCCCGTACGCCACCGACAACGGGGGGACACCCATGCCCGACGCCACCACGGCCCGCGCCCGCCTCGCCGACGCCCGGCTCTACCTCTGCACGGACGCCCGCAGGCGCCAGGGCGACCTGCCCGAGTTCCTGGACGCGGTGCTGGCCGCCGGTGTCGACATCGTGCAGCTGCGCGACAAGGGCATGGAGGCGGCCGAGGAGCTGGAGCACCTGGAGGTCTTCGCCGACGCCTGCGCCCGGCACGGCAGGCTCCTCGCGGTCAACGACCGCGCGGACGTCGCCCACGCCGCCCGCGCGGACGTGCTCCACCTGGGCCAGGGCGACCTCCCGGTCCCCGCGGCCCGCGCGATCCTCGGCGACGACGTGCTCATAGGCCGCTCCACCCACGCCGAGTCCGAGGCCGCCGCGGCCGCCGTCCAGGAGGGCGTGGACTACTTCTGCACGGGCCCCTGCTGGCCCACCCCCACCAAGCCCGGCCGGCACGCCCCCGGTCTCGACCTCGTGCGGTACACCGCCGCCCTGGGCACCGACCGCCCCTGGTTCGCCATCGGCGGCATCGACCTGGGCAACCTCGACGAGGTACTGGACGCGGGAGCCCGCCGGGTGGTCGTCGTCCGCGCGATCACCGAGGCGGACGACCCGGCCGCGGCGACGGCGGAGCTGGTGAAGCGGCTGCGGGAGGCGTGATGTCCACGGATCTGTCCAAGGGGTGGACAACAAAGTGACAAATCGGGCAAATTTCCCGACTCCGGTTGGGGGACCACGAAGCCCTGGCTAACCTGCCCGTATGGCCCTCGGCACCGCATCCACCAGGTCGGATCACGCTCCGACCGTCCGCGACATGCTCGCGACCGGCAAGACGACGTACTCGTTCGAGTTCTACGCCCCGAAAACCCCGAAGGGCGAGCGGAACCTGTGGAACGCGCTGCGCCGGGTCGAGGCCGTGGCTCCCGACTTCGTCTCCGTGACCTACGGCGCGGGTGGCTCCACCCGCGCGGGCACGGTCAAGGCGACCGAGGCGATCGCCTCGGACACCACCCTCACCCCGATCGCCCACCTCACGGCGGTCGACCACTCCGTCGCCGACCTGCGCAACATCATCGGCCAGTACGCCGACGCGGGGATCCGCAACATGCTCGCGCTGCGCGGCGACCCGCCCGGGGACCCGATGGGCGAGTGGGTGCCGCACCCGCAGGGCCTCACCTACGCCGCCGACCTGGTCGAACTGATCAAGACCTCCGGTGACTTCTGCGTGGGCGTCGCGGCCTTCCCCGCGATGCACCCGCGGTCCGAGGACTGGGACACCGACGTCCGCCACTTCGTCGACAAGTGCCGCGCGGGCGCCGACTACGCGATCACCCAGATGTTCTTCCACCCGGAGGACTACCTGCGGCTGCGCGACCGCGTCGCGGCGGCCGGCTGCGAGACCCCGATCATCCCCGAGGTCATGCCCATCGGTAGCGTGAGGACGCTGGAGCGGATCCCGTCCCTCACCAACGCGGCGTTCCCGGACGCCCTGAAAGAGCGGATCCTCACAGCAAAAGACAATCCCGCCGCTGTACGCTCCATTGGCATCGACTTCGCCACGGAGTTCTGCGCGCGGCTGCTGGCCGAAGGAGTGCCCGGACTGCACTTCATCACGCTCAACAACTCCACGGCGACGCTGGAAATCTACGAGAACCTGGGCCTGCACCACCCACCGCGGGCCTAGACCGGTCGCACGGTCATACGACACACTGCGTAGCGGCCACTGGGAGAGGGGCGTACATGGGCTGGACGGTCCTCTACATCGCGTTCGGCATCGTCGCGCTGTGGCTGCTCGGCGAGGTCCTGCTGCAGTACAAGGCGCGGCTGCGCTGGCGGCTGCTGGCGTTCGCGGGCTTCCTGGGTGTCGTCGTCGGTGTACTGATCCCGTCCGTCATCGTGATCGGACTGGGTGCCGCCGCGTTCGCGGTCGGGCAGACCTACGTCACGCTGTCGTTCCGCCGAGGCTTCGCGGCCGGCTGGGCGGTCACCGGCCGCCCTGGCGCGGGCGGCGGCAAGCGTGACCGCGGGGGTCGCAAGCACCCGACCCTGGAGGTCTCCGACCTCGAAGCGACGGATCACGCCGTCACCACTCGGAGTGACGGATACGGGTCCTACGGCGACGACCACGACCGCGACGACGTCTTCACCCCGGCCCGCTCCGGCGCCGCCTCCGCCGCCGAGACCACCGCCGTCTACGAGCCTCAGCCGCTCCCGGACGAGACCGGCTCCTACGGCATATACGGCGACTCGGCCCACGGCGGCGACCGCTCCCAGGACCAGTACGCGGCCACCGCCCAGACGGCCGACCAGGGCCAGGGATACGGCTACGACGGCTACTCCGGCTACCCGCAGCAGTACGGCTACGACACCACCGGCCAGCAGCAGTACGCCGCCTACTCCGACCCGTACATCGGCACCCAGACCTACAGCGGTGTCTCGTACGACCCCGGTTACGACATGCAGTACGGCCAGCAGGCCTACGGCCAGGACCAGTACGCCGCCCACGGCTACGGCGGCGAGACTCCGCCCGGCGGGGTGTGGGTCCCGCAGCAGCGCACCACCGACGACCCCCTGGGCGCCGAACTCCCGCCGGAGCAGCCGTACCCCTACCAGGGCGACGGGCAGGCGCACGGCCAGGGCTACGACGAGCACTACCGGTTCTGACCGGTGTCGAGCCGCCGGCCTCTACCGGCGGCTCAGCGGCTCACTGGGAGCCCCGGAACTCCGGACCCTCCACGATCAGCCCGGCGACCAGCGCGCCCGACATCCCGGCGTGCGGCAGTCCGCCGCCCGGATGCGACCAGCCGCCCACGGTGAAAAGCCCTTCCACGGCAGTGGAGTTGGCCGGGTACAGCAGACGCCCCCGCCCGCCGCCAGCGCGGGCGCGGGCACGGCCCCGCCCGCTCCGCCGGTCTCCTCCGCGATGTCGGCCGGGGTGTGCTCCTCCTGCCACAGCAGCCGGTCGCGCAGACCGGGTACGGCGCGCTCGGCGGCGGAGATCATGCGGTCCGCGTGGAGCCGGAGTTCCGGCCCGGTGGCGCCCGCCGGAACGGTCGCCGTCAGCGTGACCGCCTCGTGGGCGGCGTCCGGGACCAGTTCGGGGTCGTCCGGGCGCAGCACGGTGACCGTGGGCCGCACCTCCGTCCCGGCGCCGCCGTCGAACACGTACGCCAACTCGGCGTCGCGGTCCAGCGGATGCACCACCGTGCGACACGGCGTCCCCTCGGGGCGGCCGCCGCGCAGCGCCAGCAGCACCGTCAGCCGGCTCGGCAGCCCGCCCCGCGCGGGGACCTCGTCCGCACCGCGCACCGCCGTGCCCGCGGTGAGGCCGTCCAGTACGCCGGGGGCGACACCGGCGACCACGAAGTCCGCCTCCGCCGTCGTGCCGTCGGCCAGTTCCACGCCGGCCGCGCGGCCGTCCCGCACCAGCACGCGTGCGACCTCGGCACCGAAGCGGAACTCGACGCGGCGGGCCCGGCAGCGGTCGTACACCGCGCGGGCCAGTTCGCGCAGACCGCCGCGGACGTACCAGACGCCGAAGGCGTGCTCCATGTACGGCAGCACGGCCACGCTCGCCGGAGCCACGCGCGGGTCCAGGCCGTGGCCGAGGACGTGGCTCTCCAGCAGGGCGGACAGCCGGGGGTCGCGCAGCTCCCAGGCGCCGATCTCGGCCGGCGTGCCGGCCCGGCGGGTGCGCAGCAGCCGCTTGTGGGGGACCGCCGGGTAGGGCTCGCGCTCGGCCAGCACCGTCCAGTTCGGCCACAGCGGCTCCTCCAGGAGCGGCCGCCGCGTGCGGTCCCAGGCCTCGCGGGCCCGCACCAGGAAGTCGCCCCAGCGGCCGCCCGCGCCCGCCCCCAGGGCCTCGTCCAGCGCGGCGACGACGCCCGCGCGGGAGGCGTTCGGCAGGGAGACCGCCGTGCCGTCCGCGAAGACGTGCCGGGCCGACGGGTCGACCTGGACCAGCTCGACGCAGTCCTCCAGTGGCTCCTTGCCGGTCTTGACGAACAGATCGCGGTAGACCGCGGGCAGGGGAAGCAGGCCCGGCCCGGTGTCGAAGCGGAAGCCGTCCCGCTCCCGGCGGCGCACACCACCGCCGTACGTCTCCGTACGCTCGTACACCGCCACCCGGTGGCCCGCGACGGCCAGCCGGGCAGCGGCCGCCATCGCGCCCATCCCGGCGCCGATCACCGCAATCCGTGCCATGCCCGCGACTTTATCGGCCGCCACCGACAGTCCCGCCCGGTGGTCCGGCCCTGGCCGGCCGCGTGCGGCCCGCCCGGTGGAAACGGCCGTCTGGGGGCGAGCACGGACGGCTGAGTATCCGTACCTAGGTGGCGAGATGAGTACGCGCGCGGATGGGGACCACCCCGCGCGAACGAAAGAGTTGAGGCACGGAGGAAGGGCGCGGCTCCGGCACCGGCGACACGGGGCGCCGGAACGGAGCGGCCCTCGATCCGCTCCTTCCGCCGGCGAAGGCCGGCGGAGGCGAGGCACGGGGGAGACCCGGGGGAACGACCGAACGGGGGGACGTACGGGGGAGTACGGGGGAACGGAAGGCGCCGGTCCGGACGGTGGCCCGCGGGGGACGCGGCCACGGTCCAGGACCGGCGCTTTCGCCTTTTTGCGCAGTGCCGTCTCAGGGGCGGCCGCTCACCCGCCCCTGAAGCAGCCGGGACAGCGCGGCGTGGACGTCGTCGAGGGTGCGCTCCGGCTGGAACGACTGCCAGTCCAGGGCGGCCACCAGGACCATGCCGACCAGCGCCGCCGCGGTCAGCTGGACATCGATCTCGTCGGCGAGCTCACCGTTCTCCACCCCCGCGCGGAGCACGTCCTCCACCACCGCCACGACCTGCCGGCGCACCACCATGAGCGTGGACTGCCAGGCGCGGTTGGTGCGCCACAGCTCCGCCACGTAGAGCTGTGTGAAAGCCGGGTAGCGGGCGATGAAACCGAGCCCCGCGCGGATCATCGCGTCCAGCGCGTCGACCTTGCTGCCGCCGTCGCGCTCGGTCTGCTCGGCCGCCTCCTGGAGGGACGCGGTGAGCAGGCCCACGCCGTGCCGCAGCAGTTCCTCGAAGAGGACCGACTTGCTGGCGAAGTTGTAGTACACCGTGCCCTTGGCGACCCCCGCCCGCTCGGCGATCTCGTCCACGGTGGTCGCCGAGAAGCCCTGCTCGGCGATGAGGGTGACGGCCGCCTCGTAGAGCTTCTGCCGGGTGGCCTCGCGGCGCGTGCTGCCGCCCGACGGGGCGCTGCTGCTTTCCATGGCCCCGATTGTCACAGGAACGGCGTCGGGGCACGGCACGGGAGGCGAGGTCACAGGCTCAGCTCCGGGTGCAGCTTGTCCAGCGTCCACACCTGGCGGCGGCGGGCCGACAGAGCGGTCAGCGCGAGCGCGCCCACCGTGAAGGCCGCGAGCACCGCGCACGCCTGCCAGACCGGGCCCAGGCCGCCGCCCGTGATGAGCCTCCTGAGGGCCTCGACGACGTAGGTCATCGGCAGGAAGGGGTGGATCGCGTTGAAGAAGCCCGGGCTGGTCTGCACGGGATACGTGCCGCCCGCCGACGTCAGCTGGAGCATCAGCAGGGCGAGCACCAGGATCCGGCCGGCCGCCCCGAAGCGGGCGTTGAGCAGCTGCACGATCGCCGCGAAGCAGCCCGTCACCAGGAACAGGAAGCCCACCGTGCCGGCCGCGCGGGCCATCTCCAGGCCGATCGCCCAGTGCAGCACCGCCATCAGCGCCACGGTCTGCGCGATCCCGATCGCCAGCACCGGCAGCCAGCCGGCCAGGGCGATCCGCCAGGCCGCGGCTCCGGCGGCCAGGGCGCGCCGGTTCAGCGGCGGGATCAGCATGTACGCCACCATCGCGCCCACCCACAGGGACAGCGGGATGAAGTACGGGGCGAAGCCGGTGCCGTAGTTGGGCGCCTGGTGCAGCGACTTGGCGGCGAGCTGGACGGGGTCCGCCATGACCTCGGTGCGCTTGTCGCGCTCCCGCTCGTCGTAGTCGGGAATCTGCTCCGCGCCGTCGTGCAGCCCGTCCGCGAGCTTCACCGAGCCGTCGACGAGCTTGTACATGCCGCCGCTGAGGTCGTCGGCGCCCGTCTTCAGCTTGCCGACGCCCGTGTCCAGGTCCGAGGCGCCGGTCTTCGCGGTGCCGAGCCCCGAGTGGAGCTTCACGGCGCCCGCGGCGACCTTCCCGGCGCCCTCGTTCAGCTTGTTGATCCGCTTGACCGCGTCGTCCAGGTCCTCGGAGAGGTGCGGCGCGCGGTCGGCGAGCGCCTGGGCCTGCTGCTCCAGGGCGGCCAGGTGCTTGTCCAGCTGCTTCAGCTCGCCGCTGTGCTCGGTGACCAGCGTGTCGAGGTCGCCGGCGATCGACGCCACGTCGGCGGCGGCGTCCTTGGCCAGCTTCAGGTCGGGGCAGGCCGCGTCGGGCAGGACGGCCTTCTCGCAGCGGGTCGTGTAGACGCCGGCCAGGCTGTCGGCGGACTCGCGGGCCTTCTTCGCCGCTTCCGGGGCCGTCTCGGAGAGGCTGTCCAGGTTGTCGCGGATCGTGCCGGCGGAGTCGGCGACGAACTGGGCGGTGTCCCCGATGGCCTTCTCGTTGTCCTTCAGGAACGGCCCGATCTTGCCGGAGATCCCGTTGACCTTGTCGGCGAGGGCCTGCGTGCCCTCCGCGACCCGCTTGGAACCGTCCTCCAGGTCGCCCGCGCCCGTGTGGAGCTTCTTCAGCCCCTTGGACAGGTCGCCGCTGCCGTCCTTGGCGTCCTTCAGGCCGTCGGCGAGGTCCTTGGAGCCCTGCTCCGCCTTCCCGATGCCCCCCTTCAGCTTGTCGGCGCCGCTCGCGGCCTTCACCGTCTCGCCGTGGATGTCGGAGAACGAGATGAAGATCTTGTCCAGGAAGGACCGCGACGCCTTGGTGGACGCCGCGGTGCGGACCTCGCTGAACACGGTCCGCGAGATCTGCCCCACGATGTAGTTGTTGGCGTCGTTGGTGCGCACCTGGAGCGCGCCCGTCTCCGGGGAGTCGCCGGAGCTGGAGGCGATCCGCGCGCTGAAGTCCTCCGGCATGGTCAGCGACAGGTAGTACCGGCCGTCCTCCACGCCCGCGCGGGCCTCGGCGGCGCTCACCTCGTGCCAGTCGAAGACCTCGCTGTCGCGCAGCCCGGCCACGATGTCGTCGCCCGCGTGGAGCTTCTTCCCGCCGGCCGTCGCCCCCTTGTCGTCGTTCACCAGCGCCACGGGCAGGCGGTCGAGACGACCGTACGGGTCCCAGAAGGACCACAGGTACAGCGCCCCGTACAGCAGCGGCAGCAGCAACAGTGCCACCAGGCCCGCGCGCGGCAGCCTGCCCCGCGCGAAGCGCCGCAGCTCAAGCGCGGCCAGTTTCGGCGACCGCATCGGCCGTCTCCTTCGCTTCGTCGTCGTCGGCTTCGTCGTCGGCTTCCGGGGCGCCGGTGTCTTCGGCGCCGGTTTCGTCTGCGGCGTCCGCCTCTTCCGTGCCGCCGTCCCCCGCGGGGGCCTCCGTGTCCCGCGGCGCCCGCGTGGACACGACCACCGCGTCCTGCGGGGCCTCGCTGCACACCGCCAGCACCGTCGTCCCGGCCGCGGCGATGGAACGCAGCAGCGTCCACACCTCGGCCCGCTCCGCGTCCGACAGCTTGAGGTCGGTGTCGTCGACGGCGAGCAGGCGCGGCCCGCCGATCAGGGCGAGTGCGACGGACAGCCGCAGCGTCTCCAGGCGCTCCAGGTCCCGTACGGCCGTGCGGGTGCCCTTGGGCAGGGCGGCCGGGTCGAGGCCGGCGGCGGCCAGGGCGGCGTCGACGCGCAGCGCGGCCTCGTCGCGGCGCTCACGGCGCGGCCGGAACAGCCCGCGCAGCGAGTCGCCGAAGCGGCGCTGGAGCAGGGCCCGCTCGCGCAGGTGCTCCGCGACGGTGAGGGCCGGTTCGAGGTCGGTGACGCCCGGGACGTGCGCGAGGGCGCTGACCTGACGGAGGGCCGCCATCCGCTTCGGTGGCCGGACGTCGCCGACGACCGCCGTCCCCTCCGTGGGCCTCATCCGCCCGGTCAGCGCGAGCAGCAGACTCGTGCGGCCGGTGCCGGACGGTCCCTCGATCGCGATCAGCGAGCCGGGCTCCGCCTCCAGTGAGATCCCGCGGAACGCCCAGCCGCGGGGCCCCTTCAGCCCGAAGTCCCGGGCGCTGACAGCGAGTCCCCTCGCGGCTGCCTCCCCCACAGCACGTCCCTCCACCTCGCGAGCCGGCCGTCCCATGAGCCGACCAATTTGAACTGACTGGTCAGTGCAAAAACTAACCCGAACCTTCGATCGAGGCAAAGGCGCAGGTCAGAACGGATTGTCAGTGCCATACCTCACGATGGGCACATACGGCCACGATGCCGTCACCCAGACGACAGGAGGTTCGTCATGGCCAACCCGTCCGCCGCCGCGCGCCGGCGCCGCGCCACCGGCCCTGCCCCCTCACTGACCGGCCCCGCGAGCGATGTGCACCCCGTCCTCCGCCGGGCCTCGGCCCCGCCCGCCGCCCTCGACCTGCTCGCCCAGGCCCGCGCCGGACTCGACGAGGCCGCCGTCCTGGAAACCCCGAACGAGCGCTACGCGACGGCCCACCTCGCCGCCCTGCGCACCGCCGCCGCCGTGCTCGCCGCCCGCGGCCGCCCCGAGCCCAACCCGCGACGCCGGGCCCGCATCCGGAGCGCCTGGGAAGTGCTCCCCGAGATCGCGCCCGAGCTGACCGAGTGGAGCGCCCTGTTCGCCTCCGGCGCCCGCCGCCGCGCCCGCGCCGAGGCGGGCATCCAGGGCGCGGCCAGTCCCCGGGACGCCGACGATCTGATACGGGACGTGGCGATGTTCCTCCGCCTCGTCGAGCGGATGCTGGTGCCCCAGCCGGTGCTCCCGCAGCCGCGCCAGGACCGGAAGGGGGAGGACGACCCGGACGCCGGGCACGCGATGCCGGACGCGGGCTGAGCACCGGCGCCGCCGGGCGAACCGCGGTGACCGGGCAGGGGCCGGAGGCAATAGGGTGGAGGGCGCCTGAGGCCTTCCCCGCCCCGTACCCCGGGCGGGAAGGCACCCCGTTCCGCTCCGCCGTTGGACAGGCGGTGGCCGTGCCGAGGAGTCAACTGCCGTGTCGGACCCGATGCGCCCCCGCGCCTCTCTCCGTACCGCCGTGGTCTGGGAGGTCCTTCAGGACGCCCTGGACCGCCGGGTCAAGGCCACGGGTCGGGAGTCGCTGGACGTCCTCGACACCGGAGGCGGCAGCGGCAAGTTCGCGGTGCCGGTCGCCCGTCTCGGCCACCGGGTCACCGTGGTCGACCCCAGCCCCAACGCGCTCTTCGCCCTGGAGCGCCGCGCCGCCGAGGCCGGCGTCGCCGACCGGGTCCGGGGCGTGCAGGGCGACGCCCACGGCCTGTTCGACGTGGTCGAGCGCGGCGGCTACGACGCGGTGCTCTGCCACGGCGTCCTGGAGTACGTCGACGACCCCGCCGAGGGCATCCGCAACGCCGTCGCCGCCCTGCGCCCCGAGGGCGTCCTCAGCCTGCTCGCCGCCGGCCTCGGCGGCGCCGTGCTCGCCCGGGCCCTCGCCGGCCACTTCACGGAGGCCCGGCAGGCACTCGGCGACCCCGACGGCCGCTGGGGCGCCGGCGACCCCATGCCGCGCCGCTTCACCGCCGAACAGCTCACCGGCCTGGTCGAGGGCGCGGGCCTGCGGGTGGGCGCCGTGCACGGCGTGCGGGTCTTCGCCGACCTCGTTCCCGGGGTGCTGGTGGACACCGAGCCCGGAGCCGTGGAGGCGCTGCTCAAGCTGGAGGCCGCCGCGGCCGAGCTGCCGGCGTTCCACGCCGTGGCCACACAGCTCCATGTGCTCGGTGAGACGCCCGGGACCGATGCGGCGGAGGGGTCCTGAGTCACCTCCTGTGACGAGCCGCTGATCAGGGCATTGGTTGCGGATGGAGTACGCCACAGGCCACCCGATCGGGCGGTTGTCGCCGTATGATCGAGGGAGACCGCCCGGCATGACGGGTCGGTCGCTGGGGAATGCAAGCCTCAGCGAGCCGGGCCGACATGGCGGCACCCGGTTGGCCAATTGGCGTAGAGGGGCGGGTTTCACGGGGGCGATTCCCTGCCTATCCTGAAGGGACCCCCCGAGTCGCCCCGGCGACTGCACGATGAGGAGGACTCCGTGCCGCTCTCAGAGCACGAGCAGCGCATGCTCGAGCAGATGGAGCGAGCGCTGTACGCCGAAGATCCCAAGTTCGCGACAGCGCTTGAGGGAAGCGGGCTGCGTACGTACACCCGGCGACGGGTCTACCAGGCGGTCGCGGGCTTCCTCGTAGGTATCGCGCTCCTCATGGCCGGAATGGTCGCCAAGCAGGTCTGGCTCAGCGTGGTGGGCTTCCTCGTCATGCTGGGCTGTGCGGTGCTCGCCGTAACCGGCTGGCGCAAGGCCCCCCGACCAGGCGAGCAGCCCGGCGGCGGCGGTCCCCACGCCCGCCATCAGGGACGTCAGCGGCGTTCGATGATGGATCGCATCGAACAGCGCTGGCAGCGGCGCCGTGACGAGCAGCAGGGCCACTAGCCCCTTCTCGCTCCTCTGATCCCGCTCCTCTGACGTAGGACACCGGAACCCATACGGAACATGTGTGAGGGGGTTGCCGCCATCGGGCGGCAACCCCCTCACACATGTTCTCAGCCGCTCTGCTGACCGGACGGCCGGCGCAGCAGGGCCGACCGTCGCCCCGCCCAGCGGGCCCTGAAGGCCGACCAGCGGTCCGCCACGTCCCAGAGCGCGCGTACGGCCGACCGCGGCGCGAGCACCGCCCGCACCCGGGTGCGCCAGCCCACCCGCGACCTGAGCGCCGCACGCACCTGGCGTACCTCGGCGGCCAGCCCGGTCACCGCCTGCGGCCGCGGCGCGAACAGCACCTGCTCGACAGCCCCGGCCACCCGGTGCACCGCCGCGGCCGGCGCCTCCTCCAACTCCCCGAGCCGGACGATCCGCGCGGCCGCCTTGCGCGGGGTCAGCGCCTCGTCCGGCACGATGCCGTAGTCCCAGGCGCTGTCCGTCAGCTCCCGCCACACGGCGAGCACATGCCCAGCGGCCATCTCGGCCGCCCGCCGCTCCGCCTCACCGGGCACGGCCTCCACCCGGATGCCGTCCGCACGGCTCTCGGCGCCCCGGTCCCGGCCTCCGCCGAGCACCCCGGCCGCGCCGGACGGGGCGTGCAGGGTCGAGGTCAGCCGCACGGACCGCCGTCTCAGCCGCCACAGCATGGGCAGCAGCGGCAGTACGACCACCACCACCCCGAGGGCCACCCAGGCAGCCGTCTCGTACCACGGCCCGCTCTTGTCCTCCGGGGCGCCCGGTTCCACCGGGAGGGCCGCGCCGCATTCCTGGAGCCGCTTCTGCTCCACGGTGCAGCTGGTGCTCGCCGACGGCTCCGCCGACGGGGCCTCGGCCGTCGGCCGGGACTGCTCCGGCAGCTCCGGAATGGTGCTGCCCGGGATCTCCGGCACGGTGTACGGCGGGGTGGTGCCCCGGTTCGGGGTCGGCTCGAAGCGGGTCCAGCCGACGCCCTCGAAGTACAGCTCCGGCCAGGCGTGCGCGTCCCTGAGCCCCACCGACACCGAGCCGTCGGCCTGCGGGGTGCCGGGCGCGAAGCCCACGGCGACCCGGGCCGGGATGCCGAGGGTGCGGGCCATCGACGCCATCGCGAACGAGAAGTGGATGCAGAAGCCCTGCTTGTCCCGCAGGAACTTGGCGATCGCCTGCGAACCGCTGCCCGCGTCGACCTCCGTGTCGTACTGGAACCCGCCGTTCAGGGCGAAGTACTCCTGCAGCTTCACCGCCTGCTCGTACGGGTTCGCCGCGCCCTCGGTGACCTCGCGGGCGGTCCGGGAGACGACGGCCGGCAGCGATTCGGGGACCTCCGTGAAGTCGCGCACGAGGGCCGCCGACGGCGCCGGGGCATCGGCGAGCTGCCGCGCGGTCGGCTGTACGTCGAGGCTGGTCACCGTGTACTGCGCGCCGCGCGTGTTCTGGCCGTGGTCGCCGACGACGGTCATGCCGACCGGCTCGTATCGCCAGTTCCCGTCGACGTCCACACCGCTCGGCGGGTACGGCATCGGCAGCCAGTCCTGCGCGTACCACTCCGCCGCGGATATCCGGGTCCGCACCTCCGCGCGCCGCACGTCCGGGCCGAGGCCCGGCGGGGTGGGGAACTCGTCCGGCACCCCGATGATGCCGCGCCGGGACGGCTTCCAGGTGGTGCCGTCGAAGTCGTCCAGGGAGACGATCCGCAGATACAGGTTGGACAGGTCGCTCGTCTCGGTGCGCAGCGACAGCACCTGACGGTCCTCGTCCACGTTGAGGCTGTCACGCAGGGAGACCAGCGGGTTCACCGCGGAGATCGTGCCGCCGCCCCCGGTCCCGGCGCCGACACCGCTCCCGGCGCCGTCCAGCAGTCCGCCGTTCATCGCGGGCAGCGCGAGCGGCACCACCAGGGCGACGCCCAGCGCGACCGCGCCGATCCGCCGTCCGGTGCGCGCCGGGGACACCGCCCCGGGCTCCCCGCCCGGGGTGCGCGGCGGCCCGCCGAACACCCGGCCCCACTGCGACAGCCGCTCCCGGCCCTCGGCGAGCAGCATCATCAGGTAGCCGACCGCGGCGATCAGGAACCACAGCCAGTCGGCGCCGCCGTCGGACAGCCCCGCGGCCACCGAGTACAGCGCGAGCAGCGGCAGCCCGGCCGGGGCGGCGCTGCGGAAGGTCACCGCGAGGGTGTCCACGGCCAGCCCGATCAGCAGCACACCGCCGATCAGCAGCAGCCGGATGCCGTCGGACAGCGGCGCCGGGATCGCGTACCGCGAGACGTCGTCCGCGCCCTGCTGGAGCAGGTCCGCGAAGCGGGCGAACGCCTCCGGGCCCGGGATCAGCCCGAGCAGTGCCTGCTCGCGGGCGAAGACCAGGGTGCACAGCATCAGTGTGACCACGAGCTGCGCCGCCACGGTCAGCGGCCGGGCCAGCGGGATGCGGCGGGCGGCCGCGCCGACGGCGGTCTGTATCACCAGCAGGATGGCCGCCTGGAGGAACCAGGTGGCCGGGTCGACCAGCGGCAGCAGGGCGCACGCGGCCATCATCGTGGCCGCCGCCGCGCACACCGCCATCCGGGCCCGCCCGCTCATCGCCGCACCTCCCCGCCGCCCGGACCGCCCGCGGTGACGACGCCGCCCCGGTCCCGGTCGGCCTGCCGCCACACGTCGTTCAGCGACGCCCCGCGCGGGACGCTCACGGCGGTCCAGCCCGCCTCCCGCAGCATCCGCAGCCGCTCCTCACTCCGGTTCACCGGTCCGGGCGCGTCGTGCGGTTCGCGCACCCAGCTCTCGCTGTCCAGCAGGAAGGCGACGGCGGCCCCGCTGCGCTGGCGCATCCGGGCGGCCACCGCGGCCTGCTCCTCGTCGAGGTCGCCGAAGAAGGCGACCAGCAGTCCCTCGTTGCCGCCGCGCAGCACGTCGTAGGCGCGGGAGAGCCCCGAGCCGTCGGAGTGGTCGATCACCGCGAGGGTGTCCATCATCAGTCCGGCCGCGTCCGCGGACTCCTGGCTCGCGCCCGCGAACCCGTCGGCGCCCTCACCGGGCACCGAGCTGCCGGTGTCCGTCAGCAGCCGCACCGAGAAGCCCCGTTCGAGCATGTGCACCAGCACGGACGCGCTGCCCGACACCGCCCACTCGAAGGCCGAGTCGGGGCCCGCGCCCCGGAAGGCGGCGCCTCGCGTGTCCAGCAGCACGGTGCAGCGGGAGCGCTGCGGCTGTTCCTCGCGGCGCACCATCAGCTCGCCGTACCGCGCGGTGGAGCGCCAGTGCACCCGGCGCAGGTCGTCGCCGTAGCGGTAGCCGCGCGGGATCACGTCGTCCTCGCCGGCCAGCGCCAGCGAGCGCTGCCGTCCGTCGCCGTACCCCTTGGCCTCACCGGTCAGGCGCACCGGCGGCAGCGCCTCCACGCGCGGGACCACGGTCAGGGTGTCGTACGCCGAGAAGGACCGGGTCAGCTCGCACATCCCGAACGGGTCGGTCAGGCGGAGCTGGAGCGGTCCCAGCGGGTAGCGGCCGCGCAGGTCGGAGCGGACCCGGTAGGACACCTCGCGGCGCCCGCCGCCCTCCACCCGGTCCAGCACGAACCGGGGGCGCGGGCCGAGCACGTAGGGCACCTGGTCCTGGAGCATCAGCAGGCCGGTGGGCAGCCGTGAGACGTTGTCGACGCGCAGGTGGACCCGGGCCTCGCTGCCGGCGGGCACCCGGCCGGGGGAGAGGCGGCGGCTGCCCGCGACCCGGTAGCGGGTGCGGTAGAGCACGACCGCGCACACCAGCGGCAGCACCGCGAGCAGCAGGCCGACCCGCAGCAGATCGCTCTGCCCGAGGACGTACGCGCAGATCGCCGCGGCCACTCCGGCGGCCAGGAAGGAGCGCCCCCGGGTGGTGAGACCGGCGAGGGCGGTGCGCAGCCCGCCCCGCTCGCCCTCCGGCTGACCCGCCCCCGCGCTCATCACAGCCTCCGCGGCGGCTGCTGGCCGTACGCCGGCGCGCCGTGACCCAGGCCGTAGCCGTTCTGCTGGGGCGCGGCGGGCACCGGGGTGCGCTGGAGGATCTCCTGGACGACCTGCTCGGACGTGCGCCGGTTCAGCTGGGCCTGGGCGGTGGGCAGCAGGCGGTGGGCGAGCACGGGCACGGCGAGCGCCTGGACGTCGTCCGGCAGCGCGTAGTCCCGGCCGCTGAGGGCGGCGGACGCCTTGGCGGCGCGCAGCAGGTGCAGCGTGGCGCGGGGGGAGGCGCCGAGTCTGAGGTCGGGGTGGACGCGGGTGGCGGCGACCAGGTCGACCGCGTACCGCCGGACGGTCTCGGCGACGTGGACGCCGCGCACGGCCTCGATCAGCTTCACGATCTCGTGCGCGTGGGCCACCGGCTGGAGGTCGTCCAGCGGGCTGACGCCGCCGTGCACGTCCAGCATCTGCAGCTCGGCCTCCGGGCTCGGATAGCCGATGGAGACCCGGGCCATGAACCGGTCGCGCTGGGCCTCGGGCAGCGGATAGGTGCCCTCCATCTCGACCGGGTTCTGGGTGGCCACCACCATGAACGGGCTGGGCAGTTCGTAGCTCTGCCCGTCGGTGGTGACCTGGCGCTCCTCCATGGACTCGAGGAGCGCCGACTGGGTCTTCGGCGAGGCACGGTTGATCTCGTCGCCGATCACGATCTGAGCGAAGATCGCGCCCGGCTTGAACTCGAAGTCCCGGCGCTGCTGGTCCCAGATGGACACGCCGGTGATGTCGGACGGCAGCAGGTCGGGCGTGAACTGGATGCGCCGCACCGAGCAGTCGATGGACCGCGCGAGCGTCTTGGCGAGCATCGTCTTGCCGACGCCGGGGACGTCCTCGATCAGCAGGTGCCCCTCGGCGAGCAGCACGGTCAGCGAAAGCCGTACGACCTCGGGCTTGCCCTCGATCACTTCCTCCACCGAACTGCGGATCCGCTCCACGGTGGCAGTCAGATCAGTGAGGCTCGCTCGATCGTCATAGGTCGTCACCCGGCCCTCCTCGGCCCGTTCTTCCGGGCCGACGCTCTGGCATGCGAAACCGGCCCACCCCGAAACACGGGCACCACGCGTGAATAGTTCCGCGTGACGCCACCCACCGCATTCTTGTTGCCGTTACCGGTTCGTGTCACTCGCCTGTGGACAACTGCCCGCGATATGTCGGCTTTGGTGCCTTTCGCGGCGCCACAGGCGAGAATTGACAGCGAAACGACAGCCGTGTGGCGGGGGTTACGCCGGGTCGACCTCGCGCAGCAGGCCGGACTTCACGTCGAAGACGAACCCGCGCACGTCGTCGGTGTGCTGCAGGAAGGGCGAGGTCCGCACCCGCTTCATCGACTGCCGTACGTCCTGGTCGACGTCCCGGAAGGACTCCACCGCCCAGGCGGGGCGCTGGCCGACCTCCTGCTCCAGCTCGGTGCGGAAGTCCTCGGTGAGGGACTCCAGGCCGCAGCCGGTGTGGTGGACGAGGACGATGCTGCGCGTGCCCAGCTTGCGCTGGCTGATGGTCAGCGAGCGGATCACGTCGTCGGTCACGACGCCGCCCGCGTTGCGGATGGTGTGGCAGTCGCCGAGGTTCAGGCCGAGCGCCGCGTGCAGGTCGAGACGGGCGTCCATGCAGGCCACGACCGCGACGCGGAGCACCGGCCGGGCGTCCATGCCGGGGTCGGTGAAGCCGGCGGCGTAACGCTCGTTGGCCTCGACGAGCCGGTCGGTGACGGTGCCGCCTCGGGTGGCGGCGGGGTCCTGGGGGCCGGCGGGTACCGATGCAGAAGTCGTCATGGTTATGACGTTACTGGTCACGTCCGGTCCGGTCCTGCCGTGAGAGAGGACAAAGAGCGCCATCGGGGTTGTTGTGTGAGGTAACCCACAGATGCGGCTCGGAGGCGCCCGGACGGGTGGTCCACCCCCTCGTACGGTGTCGAACGCAGCCCCGCCGCGACGCGCAGGCCGGTTGATTGACCGGAAGACAGGGTGGACTAAAGTGACGCGAAGCGGGAGGCGAGGCGCGCTCTCCCCGCTGGACTGAATTCCCCCGGAGTCCCCGGCGACGTACCGGAGATCCCCCACGTGCGCGGCGCGTACGTACGGCTCGGCCTCCACCCGCTCCGGCCGGCCGACGCCTCCGGCGCCGGCCGGTCTCCCCTTCACGAGCGGGCGGGGACCCGGCGGTGCGTACCGCCCGCCGGACCTGAGAGGGCCCCTTGAGCCAGAGTCGACACGTCCCGGTGATGCTCCAGCGGTGCCTGGACCTGTTGGCCCCCGCCCTCCAGGAACCGGGAGCGGTGGTCGTCGACTGCACCCTCGGCCTCGGCGGCCACAGCGAAGCCCTGCTCACCCGCTTCCCCGAGGCGCGCCTGGTCGCCCTGGACCGGGACAAGGAGGCGCTGCGCCTGTCCGGTGAGCGACTCGCCCCCTACGGCGAGCGCGCCACCCTCGTGCACGCCGTCTACGACGAGCTGCCCGACGTCCTGGCCCGGCTCGGCCTGCCGCGCGTGCAGGGCGTCCTGTTCGACCTCGGCGTCTCCTCCATGCAGCTCGACGAGGCCGACCGCGGCTTCGCCTACGCGCAGGACGCCCCGCTCGACATGCGGATGGACCAGACGACCGGCATCAGCGCCGCCGAGGTCCTCAACACCTACCCGGCCGGCGAGCTGGTGCGCATCCTGCGCGCGTACGGCGAGGAGAAGCAGGCCAAGCGGATCGTCGCGGCCATCGTGCGCGAGCGCGAGAAGGAGCCGTTCAGCAACAGCGCCCGCCTGGTGGAGCTGATCCGCGACGCGCTGCCGCAGGCCGCCAAGCGCACCGGCGGCAACCCGGCCAAGCGCACCTTCCAGGCGCTGCGGATCGAGGTCAACGGCGAACTCTCGGTGCTGGAGCGGGCGATCCCGGCGGCCGTCAAGGCGCTCGCCGTGGGCGGGCGGATCGCCGTGCTGTCGTACCACTCGCTGGAGGACCGGCTGGTCAAGCAGGTGTTCGCGGCCGGTGCCGCGACCACCGCGCCGCCCGGTCTGCCCGTCGTCCCCGAGCGCTACCAGCCCCGGCTCAAGCTGCTCACGCGCGGTGCCGAACTTCCCACCGAGGAAGAGGTCGCCGAGAACCGGCGGGCCGCCCCGGCCCGGCTGCGCGGCGCCGAGCGCATCAGGGAGGACGTGGAGTGAGCCGGGCGGAGGGGCGGGAGCGCGCAGTCGCGGGTTGGAAACCTGGACCCAGGGGGAGGGCGAGTGAGTAGGAAACCCGAACTGAGGGGCAGGGCGGCGCGGCTCGCGCGGCTCTTCCCCACCGCCCGGGGCCAGGCCGCCCGCACCCCGTTCGTACTCCTCGTCGTCCTTCTCCTCGGCGGCGGGCTGATCAGCCTTCTGGTACTGAACTCCGCGCTCAGCGAGGGCTCGTTCAAGCTGGACGACCTCCAGCGGGAGACCAAGAACCTCACCGACGAGGAACAGGCCCTCCAGCGCGACATCGACGCCTACTCCGCCCCCGACGCCCTCCAGCACCGCGCCCGTGAGCTGGGCATGGTCCCCGGCGGCGACCCGGCCTTCCTGAACCCCGACGGCACGGTCAGAGGCGTCCCCTCACCCGCCCCGGCCACCGCGGGCGCGCCCCTCGTCCTCGCCCCGGAGGCGCTGACCGCCGCCGCGCCCCTGCCGGCCGCGACCACCCCCACCGCGGCGGCCGCCCGTCTCACCCCGACCCCGACGAATCCCGGCAGGTGACGGAAGTGACCGACAGGGAACCGCCGCGCCGCCGCGTGCCCGGCCCCGCGCGGCCCGCCCGCCCGGGCGCGCAGCGGCGCCCCGCCCCCGGCGCCCGCCCGGCCCGCCGTCCGGCGCGCCCGGCCCCGCCCCGCGGCGGCCACGCCCCCCGCGTCATCCGGCTCGGCAACCCGCGCCCCCGCCTGCGCCTGGTCGGCGTCGCGCTCACCCTCGTCCTGCTCGTCTTCGTCGTCCGTCTGCTCCAGGTGCAGGCGGTCGACGCGAGCGCGTACGCGGCCAAGGCGGAGAAGAACCGGTACGTCGGCCAGGTGCTGGCCGCCGAGCGCGGTGAGATCACCGACCGCGCCGGCGTGGCCCTGGCCACCAGCGTGGACGCGTACGACATCACCGCCGACCCGACGCTGTTCACCCGCGAGCAGCTGAAGGTCGACGACGGCCCCGAGCAGGCGGCCGCCCTGCTCGCGCCGATCCTCGACAAGAACCAGGAGGAACTGGTCGCGAAGCTCCGCCCCGAGGACGAGACGATCCGTTACGTCAAGCTCGCCGACCGGCAGACCCCGCAGGTCTGGAAGCAGATCAAGGACCTGAAGTCCGCGCTCGCCAAGAAGCAGCAGACGGACGCCGGCACGGTGAACGTCCTCGCGGGCGTCCTGGCCACCCCCAGCAGCAAGCGGGTGTACCCGAACGGCGAGCTGGCCGCCGGGATACTGGGCTGGGTCAACGCCGAGGGCAAGGGCAGCGGCGGCATCGAGCAGCAGCTGGAGAAGCAGCTCGCCGGCGAGGACGGCGAGATCCGCTACGCCCAGTCCGGCGGCCGCCAGGTGCCCACCATCGGCGCCGAGGAGACGCCCGCCGTGCCCGGCACGGACGTCGAGCTGACCATCGACCGCGACATCCAGTGGGCGGCCCAGAACGCCATCGCCGAGCAGGTGGAGAAGTCGCAGGCGGACCGCGGCTACGTGATCGTGCAGGACACCCGGACCGGCGAGATCCTGGCCATGGCGAACTCGCCCGGCTTCGACCCCAACGACCTGTCCACCGCCACCTCGGCGAACATGGGCAACGCGGCGCTCGTCGACGCCTTCGAGCCCGGCTCCACCGCCAAGGTCATGTCGATGGCCGCCGTGCTCGAGGAGAAGGCTGCCACCCCGGAGACGCATGTGGTGGTGCCGAACCGGCTGCACCGCGGCGACCGGCTCTTCCAGGACGACATCGACCACCCGACCTGGTACCTGACGCTGAACGGCGTGCTCGCCAAGTCCAGCAACATCGGCACCATCCTCGCCACCGGCCAGCTCGGCAAGAACCAGGCGGAGGCCAACAAGGTGCTCCACTCCTACCTGCGCAAGTTCGGCATCGGCGAACCCACCGGACTCGGCTTCCCCGGCGAGACCGAGGGCATCCTCGCCCCGCCGCAGGAGTGGTCGACCTCGCAGCAGTACACGATTCCTTTCGGCCAGGGCGTTTCCATCAACGCCATGCAGGCGGCGTCCGTCTACTCGACCATCGCCAACGGCGGCGTCCGGATCGAGCCCACCCTGATCCGCGGCACCAAGGGCCCCGACGGACAGTTCACCCCGGCCCCCAAGCCCGAGAAGACGCGGGTGATCAGCACGAAGACCGCGAAGACGCTGGCCCGGATGCTGGAGTCGGTGGTCGACGACGAGGAGGGCACCGGCACCAAGGCCCGAATCCCCGGCTACCGGGTGGCGGGCAAGACGGGCACCGCGAACCGTGTGGATCCGGCCACCGGCAAGTACCGCGGCTACACGTCGTCGTTCGCCGGTTTCGCGCCCGCCGACCAGCCCCGCGTCACCGTCTACTGCGCCATCCAGAACGCCACCAAGGGCAGCTACTTCGGCGGTCAGATCTGCGGGCCGGTCTACAAGCAGGTGATGGAGTTCGCGCTCAAGACCCTCCAGATCCCGCCCACCGGCGCACCGCCCGCGAATCTGCCGGTGACCTACCGGCCCTGAGCAGACCCGACCAGTACCGAGCAACCAGGAACCACCCGTGACCACGATCACCCCGGATGCCGGGAACCAAGGCGCCCCCCGCCCCTCGCTTCGCTCCGGAGCGGGTACGCCCGGTACGCTCACCGCCGTGCCACACGCTGATCAGTCCCAAACCACCCAGAAGGGCCACCCCGTGACATACCCGGGTCCGCCCCGGCCGACGCAGCTCTCCGCCACACCCCTCGCGGAACTCGCCGGTCAGCTGGGTGTCGCAGTACCGGACAGCACCGCCGGGGTCACGGGCATCACCCATGACTCGCGCGCCGTCCGCCCCGGCGACCTGTACGCCGCCCTGCCGGGCGCCCGCGCGCACGGCGCCGACTTCGTCACGCAGGCCGCCGGTCTCGGCGCGGCCGCCGTGCTGACCGACCCGGCCGGCGCCGAACGCGCCGCCGCCACCGGGTTGCCGGTGCTGACCGTCGACGACCCGCGCGCGCGGATGGGCGAGCTGGCCGCCACGATCTACGGCCGGCCCGGAGCGGACCTGCTCCAGATCGGCATCACCGGCACCTCCGGCAAGACCACCACGGCGTACCTCGTCGAGGGCGGCCTGCGGACGGTCAGGTCCACCGGCCTGGTCGGCACGGTCGAGATGCGCATCGGCGACGAGCGCATCAAGTCCGAGCGCACCACCCCCGAAGCCACCGACCTGCAGGCCCTGTTCGCGGTCATGCGGGAACGCGGCGTCGAGGCGGTCGCCATGGAGGTCTCCAGCCACGCCCTGGTCCTCGGCCGGGTCGACGGCTGCGTCTTCGACGTCGCGGTCTTCACCAACCTCAGCCCGGAACACATGGAGTTCCACTCCGACATGGAGGACTACTTCCGGGCCAAGGCGCAGCTGTTCACGCCGAAACGCAGCAGACTGGGCGTGGTCAACGTCGACGACGAGTACGGCCGCAGGCTCGCCCAGGAGGCCACGGTCCCGGTCGTCACCTACTCCGCCGAGGGCCACCCCGACGCCGACTGGCGCGCCGAGGACGTCCGGATCGGCCAGCTCGACTCCACGTTCACCGTCCTCGGCCCGAACGGCGAGCGGATCACCGCCAAGTCCCCGCTGCCGGGCCCGTTCAACGTGGCGAACACCCTCGCCGCGCTGGTCGCCCTGGCCGTCGCCGGTCTGGACCCGCAGACCGCCGCCGACGGCATCGCGGCCGTGCCGGGCGTGCCGGGCCGGCTGGAGCGGGTGGACGCCGGACAGCCGTACCTCGCGGTCGTGGACTACGCCCACAAGACGGACGCCGTCGAATCGGTGCTGAAGGCGCTGCGCAAGGTCACCAAGGGCCGGCTGCACGTCGTCATCGGCTGCGGCGGCGACCGGGACACCACCAAGCGCGCGCCGATGGGCGCCGCCGCGGCGCGGCTCGCCGACGTCGCCGTACTGACCTCCGACAACCCCCGCTCCGAGGACCCCCTGGCGATCCTCGCCACCATGCTCCAGGGCGCGGCGTCCGTGCCGGTGCACGAGCGCGGCGAGGTCCTGCTCTTCGAGGACCGCGCCGCCGCGATCGCCGCCGCCGTCGACCGGGCGGGACCGGGCGACACCGTGCTGGTCGCGGGCAAGGGGCACGAGCAGGGCCAGGACATCGCCGGCGTGATCCGTCCGTTCGACGACCGCCAGGTGCTTCGCGAAGCCATCCAGAACACCCAGGGCCCGAACACCCAGGGATGAGAATCCAGCAGACCCAGGGGATGAACTTGTGATCGCCCTCTCTCTCGCCGAGATCGCAGAAGTCGTCGGCGGGCAGACGTACGACATACCGGATCCGTCGGTCATGGTGACCGGGCCGGTCGTCCGGGACTCCCGTGAGGTGGAGCCCGGCGCCCTCTTCGCCGCCTTCGTCGGCGAACGCGTGGACGGCCACGACTTCGCACCACAGGTCGTGGCGGCGGGCGCGGCCGCCGTACTGGGCTCGCGCCCCTGCGGCGTGCCCGCGATCGTCGTGGACGACGTCCAGGCGGCGCTCGGCGCCCTCGCCCGGCACGTGGTGCGCGAGCTCGGCACCACGCTGGTCGCGCTCACCGGCTCGGCGGGCAAGACCAGCACCAAGGACCTCATCGCGCAGGTCCTGCGGCGCAAGGCACCGACGGTGTTCACGCCCGGCTCCCTCAACAACGAGATCGGGCTGCCGCTGACCGCCCTCAGCGCCACCGAGGAGACCCGGTTCCTGGTCCTGGAGATGGGCGCCCGGGGCATCGGGCACATCCGGTACCTCACCGAACTGACCCCGCCGAAGATCGGGCTGGTCCTCAACGTCGGCTCCGCCCACATCGGCGAGTTCGGCGGCCGCGAGCAGATCGCCCAGGCCAAGGGCGAGCTGGTCGAGGCCCTCCCGGAGGACGGTACGGCGGTCCTCAACGCAGACGATCCGTTCGTACGGGCCATGGCGTCCCGTACGCAGGCGAAGGTGCTCTTTTTCGGAGAGTCCGACGAAGCGGACGTACGCGCCGAGAACGTGCGGTTGACGGACACCGGGCAGCCCTCCTTCACCCTTCACACACCCTCCGGGTGCAGCGATGTGACCATGCGCCTGTACGGTGAGCACCACGTGTCGAACGCGCTCGCCGCGGCCGCCGTCGCCCATGAGCTGGGCATGTCCGCGGAAGAGATCGCCACCGCGCTCTCCGAGGCGGGCTCCCTCTCCCGCTGGCGGATGGAGGTCACCGAGCGCCCGGACGGCGTGACGGTCGTCAACGACGCCTACAACGCGAACCCCGAGTCCATGAAGGCCGCTCTGCGTGCGCTGGCGGCCATGGGCAACGGGCGTCGTACGTGGGCGGTGCTCGGCAAGATGGCCGAGCTCGGGGACGAGGCGCTCGCCGAGCACGACGCGGTCGGACGGCTCGCCGTCCGGCTCAACGTCAGCAAGCTCGTCGCGGTCGGGGGCAGGGAAGCCGCCTGGCTGCAACTGGGCGCATATAACGAGGGTTCGTGGGGTGAGGAGTCGGTGCACGTGTCCGACGCACAGGCGGCGGTCGACCTGTTGCGCAGCGAGTTGCGCCCGGGGGACGTCGTGCTCGTGAAGGCGTCCCGTTCGGTCGGCCTCGAAAGCGTTGCCCAGGCGCTGCTCGAGTCCGGTGCCGAGGGTGAGGTTGCCGCCCGATGATGAAGCAGATCCTGTTCGCGGGAGTCATTGGCCTCTTCCTGACGCTGGTCGGCACCCCGCTGCTGATCAAGCTCCTCGCGCGCAAGGGCTACGGCCAGTACATCCGTGACGACGGCCCGCGCGAGCACGCCAGCAAGCGCGGTACGCCGACCATGGGCGGTATCGCCTTCATCCTGGCGACGGTCGCGGCGTACTTCCTGTCCAAGGTCATCACCGGCTACACCCCGACCTACTCGGGTCTGCTGGTGCTCGGCCTGATGGTCGGCATGGGCCTGGTCGGCTTCCTCGACGACTACATCAAGATCGTCAAGCGGCGGTCGCTGGGTCTGCGGGCCAAGGCGAAGATGGCCGGCCAGCTGATCGTCGGCATCGCCTTCGCGGTGCTCTCCCTGCAGTTCGCGGACAACCGCGGCAACACCCCGGCCTCCACCAAGCTGTCGTTCATCACCGACTTCGGCTGGACGATCGGCCCGGTGCTGTTCGTGGTCTGGGCGCTGTTCATGATCCTCGCCATGTCGAACGGCGTGAACCTGACGGACGGCCTCGACGGTCTGGCCACCGGCGCCTCCGTCCTCGTCTTCGGCGCCTACACCTTCATCGGCGTCTGGCAGTTCCAGGAGTCCTGCGCCAACGCGGGCACCCTGACCAACCCGGGTGCCTGTTACGAGGTGCGCGACCCGCTCGACCTCGCGGTGGTCGCCTCCGCGCTGATGGGCGCCTGCCTCGGCTTCCTGTGGTGGAACACCTCGCCGGCCAAGATCTTCATGGGTGACACCGGCTCGCTGGCGCTCGGCGGTGTGCTCGCGGGTCTCGCGATCTGCTCCCGCACCGAGCTGCTGCTCGCCATCCTCGGCGGTCTGTTCGTCCTCATCACCATGTCGGTGGTCATCCAGGTCGGCTCGTTCCGGCTCACCGGGAAGCGGGTCTTCCGGATGGCTCCGCTCCAGCACCACTTCGAACTCAAGGGCTGGTCCGAAGTGCTCGTCGTGGTCCGTTTCTGGATCATCCAGGGCATCTGCGTGATCGTCGGACTGGGCCTCTTCTACGCGGGATGGGCAGCAGAGAAGTGACCGACTGGCAGGGAAAGCGCGTCACCGTCGCCGGGCTCGGCGTCTCCGGTGTCCCGGCGGCCAAGGTGCTGCACGGGCTCGGCGCGATCGTCACGGTCGTCAACGACGGCGACGACGAGCGTGCCCGGGCACAGGCGGCCGAGCTGGAGGCCCTGGGCGTCACCGTCCGCCTCGGCGACGGCGCGACCCTGCCCGACGGCACCGAGCTGATCGTCACCGCGCCCGGCTGGAAGCCGGACAAGCCGCTGTTCACGGCCGCCGAGCAGGCCGGCGTGCCGGTGTGGGGCGACGTCGAACTGGCCTGGCGGCTGCGCGGCCCGGACTCGGCGCCCTGGCTCTGCGTGACCGGCACCAACGGCAAGACCACGACCACGCAGATGCTGGCGTCGATCCTGAAGGCCGCCGGGCTGCGCACCGCCGCCGTCGGCAACATCGGCGTCTCGCTGCTGGACGCGGTACTCGGCGACGAGGAGTACGACGTGCTCGCCGTGGAGCTGTCCAGCTACCAGCTCCACTGGGCGCCGTCCCTGCGCGCCCACTCCGCCGCCGTCCTCAACCTCGCCCCGGACCACCTCGACTGGCACGGCTCCATGGAGGCGTACGCCAAGGACAAGGGCCGCGTCTACGAAGGCAATCGGGTCGCCTGCGTCTACAACGTGGCCGACAAGGCCACCGAGGACCTGGTGCGCGAGGCGGACGTCGAGGAGGGCTGCCGCGCCATCGGCTTCACCCTCGGCACCCCGGCGCCGTCCCAACTCGGCGTCGTGGAGGGCATCCTGGTCGACCGGGCCTTCGTCGAGAACCGGCAGAAGAACGCCCAGGAGCTCGCCGAGGTCGCCGACGTCGACCCGCCGGCCCCGCACAACATCGCCAACGCCCTTGCCGCGGCGGCCCTCGCCCGCGCCTTCGGGGTGCCCCCGCAGGCCGTACGGGACGGGCTGCGGGCCTTCCGGCCGGACGCCCACCGGATCGAGCACGTCGCCGACGTGGACGGCGTCGCGTACGTCGACGACTCCAAGGCGACCAACACCCACGCCACGGAAGCCTCTTTGGCGGCGTACGAGTCGATCGTGTGGATCGCGGGCGGCCTCGCCAAGGGAGCCACCTTCGACGAACTGGTCGCCAAGTCGGCGAAGCGGCTGCGCGGGGTCGTGCTGATCGGCGCCGACCGCGCGCTGATCCGTGAAGCGCTCGCGCGACACGCCCCGGAAGTACCCGTCGTCGACCTCGACCGGACCGACACTGGGGCGATGCTCGCGGCTGTCCAGGAGGCCCGGCGCCTCGCCCGGCCCGGCGACACGGTGCTGCTGGCCCCGGCCTGCGCCTCCATGGACATGTTCGCCAACTACAACAAGCGCGGTGAAGCGTTCGCGGAGGCGGTTCGCGGACTCGGAGCCTGACCCGGCCGCCTGCCGGGCGACCCTGGGAGGGACGACGCGTGGGACCGTACAGCGGAGACGCCGATGCCCGGTAGCCGTACCGGGCGTCCGCCCGTCCAGCGGCGGGTGGTGCGGCCCTCCACCGCCTCCCGCGAGAATCCCGTCGTGGGGTTCTACACGCGCACCCGCCGGGCCTGGGACCGGCCGCTGACCGCGTACTACCTGATCCTCGGCGGCAGCCTGATGATCACCGTGCTCGGGTTGGTGATGGTCTACTCGGCCTCCCAGATCACCGCGCTCCAGATGTCGCTGCCCGGGTCCTACTTCTTCCGCAAGCAGCTGCTGGCCGCCGTGATCGGCGCCGGGCTGCTGTACGCGGCCTCGCGGATGCCGGTGAAGCTGCACCGCGCGCTCGCGTACCCGATCCTCGCGGGCGCCGTCGTCATGATGGCGCTGGTGCAGGTGCCCGGGATAGGGATGGCGGTCAACGGCAACCAGAACTGGATCTCCCTCGGCGGCTCCTTCCAGATCCAGCCCAGCGAGTTCGGCAAGCTGGCCCTCGTCCTGTGGGGCGCCGACCTGCTCGCCCGCAAGTCGGACAAGAGGCTGCTGGCGCAGTGGAAGCACATGCTGGTGCCGCTCGTTCCGGTGGCGTTCCTGCTGCTCGGGTTGATCATGCTCGGCGGCGACATGGGCACGGCGATCATCCTCACCGCGATCCTGTTCGGCCTGCTCTGGCTGGCAGGGGCGCCCACCCGGCTGTTCGTCGGGGTGCTGGCGGTCGCCGCCGTGATCGGCACGGTCCTGATCAAGACCAGCGCCAACCGGCTGGACCGCTTCGCCTGCGTCGGCGCCACCGAGATGGGCCCCGACGGCTCCTGCTGGCAGGCCGTGCACGGGATCTACGCCCTCGCCTCCGGCGGACTCTTCGGTTCCGGACTGGGCGCGAGTGTGGAAAAATGGGGCCAACTACCCGAAGCGCACACCGACTTCATCTTCGCCGTCACCGGTGAGGAACTGGGCCTCGCGGGGACGCTGTCGGTGCTCGCCCTCTTCGCCGCTCTAGGCTATGCGGGTATCCGCGTGGCCGGACGCACGGAGGACCCCTTCGTCAGGTATGCCGCGGGAGGCGTGACCACCTGGATCACGGCCCAGGCCGTGATCAACATGGGTGCGGTGCTCGGTCTGCTGCCGATCGCCGGCGTCCCGCTCCCGCTGTTCTCCTACGGAGGATCCGCCCTGCTGCCGACCATGTTCGCCATCGGGCTGCTGATCGCCTTCGCGCGCGACGAGCCCGCTGCGCGGGCGGCGCTTGCGATGCGGCAACCCCGCTTTGGTAGAAAGCGGGGGGCTGGGGGCTCTGCGGGGCCCCGGAGATGGAACACGATGCGACGGCGCACCTCGGCGGTGCGCTCGTCCGGAGAGCGGTGAATTTCGGTGCATGTCGTACTCGCCGGCGGGGGTACCGCGGGCCACATCGAGCCCGCGCTCGCCCTCGCGGACGCCCTGCGCAGGCAGGACCCGACCGTGGGCATCACGGCCCTGGGCACGGAGCGCGGCCTGGAGACCAGGCTGGTCCCCGAGCGGGGCTACGAGCTGGCGCTGATCCCGGCCGTACCGCTGCCCCGTAAGCCCACGCCCGAGCTGATCACCGTCCCGGGCCGGCTGCGCGGCACCATCAAGGCGGCCGAGCAGATCCTGGAGCGGACCAAGGCGGACGTCGTGGTCGGCTTCGGCGGCTACGTGGCGCTGCCCGGCTACCTGGCCGCCAAGCGCCTCGGCGTGCCGATCGTCATCCACGAGGCCAACGCCCGCCCCGGCCTCGCCAACAAGATCGGTTCCCGGTACGCCGCCCAGGTCGCCGTAGCCACCCCGGACAGCAAGCTGAGGAACTCGCGCTACATCGGCATCCCGCTGCGGCACTCGATCGCCACCCTCGACCGGGCCGCCGTCCGCCCCGAGGCCCGCGCGATGTTCGGGCTCGACCCGAACCTGCCGACGCTGCTCGTCTCCGGCGGCTCGCAGGGCGCCCGCCGCCTCAACGAGGTCGTCCAGCAGGTCGCGCCCTGGCTCCAGCAGGCCGGCATCCAGATCCTGCACGCGGTCGGCCCGAAGAACGAACTGCCGCAGGTGCAGCAGATGCCGGGAATGCCCCCCTACATCCCGGTAAGTTACCTGGACCGGATGGACCTCGCGTACGCCGCGGCCGACATGATGCTCTGCCGCGCGGGCGCGATGACCGTCGCCGAACTCTCCGCCGTCGGGCTCCCGGCCGCCTACGTCCCGCTGCCCATCGGCAACGGCGAACAGCGGCTCAACGCCCAGCCGGTGGTCAAGGCCGGCGGCGGCCTGCTGGTCGACGACGCGGAACTCACACCGGAGTGGGTGCAGCAGAACGTGCTGCCCGTGCTCGCCGACCCGCACCGGCTGTACGAGATGTCCCGCGCCGCCAGCGAGTTCGGCCGCCGGGACGCCGACGACCTGCTCGTCGGCATGGTGTACGAGGCGATCGCCTCGCGCCGGTAACGCCCAGAAAGGGAGCGAGTGTGGCCGGACCCACCACCGCCGAACGCGGTGCACGTCGGCAGGAGCCGTCCGGCCCGCCCCCCGTCCGGCGGCTGCGGCTGCTGCTGCGGTCGCCCCGGCTCCGTACGATCATCATCCTTGCCGTCGCCCTGACGCTCCTCGGCGCGGGCGGCGGCTGGCTGTTGTACGGCTCGCAGTTGCTGCGTCTCGAGCGCGTCTCCGTCTCCGGCACCCGCGTGCTCACGCCCGAGCAGGTGCGCGAGGCGGCCGACGCGCCGGTCGGGGAACCGCTGATTTCCGTCGACACCGAGGCGATGGAGAGCCGACTGCGCCAGAAATTGCCCCGAATTGACACGGTTGACGTGGAGCGTTCCTGGCCGCATGGAATGGGGCTGAAAGTGACCGAGCGGACGGCGGTTCTGCTCGTCGAAAAGGGCGGGAAGTTCGTCGAAGTGGACGACGAGGGTGTCCGTTTCGCCACGGTTTCTGACGCGCCGAAAGGTGTTCCCCTTCTGGAATTGAGGGTTTCCCGCTCCAGTTCCGCCGCGGCCAGCCTGCGCCGCTTCGGCGAGGCCCGGCTGACCCGGGAGGCGGTGCGGGTGGCCGGCGCCCTGCCGGACCGGGTCGCGCGGCTCACCCGGGTCGTCAAGGTGCGTTCGTACGACGACGTCTCGCTGGAGTTGGGTGACGGCCGCACCGTCGCCTGGGGGAGCGGCGAGAAGGGCGCCCTGAAGGCCCGTACCCTCAATGCGCTGATGAAAGCGGCCCCGGAGGCCCGGCACTTCGACGTGAGCGTGCCCACCGCCCCGGCGTCATCGGGGAGTTGACGCACATCAGCGCAGGCCAGCACCCTGGTTGGGCACTGCTACGGCTGATCACATAGGGTGAAAAGAAAAACGGGAGGTTCGGCGTGTTCGTTGAACGTGCGCCACTTGTCGACTTAGTGTCCTGTTCAGAAGACTCCAGGGAACAGACACACTGGTAACCCTAAACTTCAACGTTAGGGTTCGGGTCGGCGAAACGGACCGTCCCATTCGGCATCAGTCGTCGGATCGCGGCGCACCCGCGAGGCGGCGACACGTAACTCGAGGCGAGAGGCCTTCGACGTGGCAGCACCGCAGAACTACCTCGCAGTCATCAAAGTCATCGGTGTCGGCGGCGGTGGTGTCAATGCCATCAACCGGATGATCGAGGTCGGTCTCAAGGGCGTCGAGTTCATCGCCATCAACACCGACGCGCAAGCTCTGTTGATGAGCGACGCCGACGTCAAGCTCGACGTCGGCCGCGAACTCACCCGCGGACTCGGCGCCGGAGCCAACCCGGCCGTCGGCCGCAAGGCCGCCGAGGACCACCGCGAGGAGATCGAGGAGGTCCTCAAGGGGGCCGACATGGTCTTCGTGACGGCCGGTGAAGGCGGCGGCACCGGCACCGGCGGCGCGCCCGTCGTGGCCAACATCGCACGCTCCCTCGGCGCGCTCACCATCGGCGTGGTCACGCGCCCGTTCACCTTCGAGGGACGGCGCCGCGCGAACCAGGCCGAGGACGGCATCGCCGAGCTCCGCGAAGAGGTCGACACCCTCATCGTCATCCCGAACGACCGGCTGCTGTCCATCTCGGACCGCCAGGTCTCGGTCCTCGACGCCTTCAAGTCGGCGGACCAGGTCCTGCTCTCCGGTGTTCAGGGCATCACCGACCTCATCACCACCCCCGGCCTGATCAACCTCGACTTCGCCGACGTCAAGTCGGTCATGTCCGAGGCCGGTTCCGCCCTCATGGGCATCGGCTCGGCCCGCGGCGACGACCGTGCGGTGGCCGCGGCCGAGATGGCGATCTCCTCGCCGCTGCTGGAGGCGTCCATCGACGGCGCCCGCGGCGTGCTGCTCTCCATCTCCGGCGGCTCCGACCTCGGCCTGTTCGAGATCAACGAGGCCGCCCAGCTGGTGAGCGAGGCCGCGCACCCCGAGGCCAACATCATCTTCGGTGCGGTCATCGACGACGCCCTCGGCGACGAGGTCCGGGTCACCGTGATCGCGGCCGGCTTCGACGGCGGCCAGCCGCCCGCCCGCCGGGACAACGTCCTCGGCTCGGCCTCCTCCGCCCCGGCCCGCCGCGAGGAGCCCGCTCCGGTACGGCAGCCGGAGAGCCGCCCGTCCTTCGGCTCGCTCGGCAGCGTGACGCCGAAGGAGGAGCCGGAGCCCGCCCCGGAGCCGGTCGCCGAAATCCCGGTCGCCCCGCCGGTCCCGCCGGCGCCGCGGACCTACACGGACAGCGCGGCCGAGGAACTGGACGTCCCGGACTTCCTCAAGTGATAGGACAGCACGGACACGTGAGCGGCGCGCACTTCGCCTTCACCGACCGGTGGGGCGGGGTGAGCGCCGCTCCGTATGAGGAGCTCAATCTCGGCGGCGCGGTCGGCGACGACCCCGAGGCCGTACGGGCCAACCGGGAGCTGGCGGCGAAGTCGCTCGGCGTGGACCCCGGCCTGGTCGTCTGGATGAACCAGGTGCACGGCAACGAGGTGGCCGTGGTCGACGGGCCGTGGAACGTCGAGCGCGTCCCCCAGGTCGACGGGCTGGTGACCGCCGGGCGCGGCATCGCGCTCGCCGTGCTCACGGCCGACTGCGTCCCGGTCCTGCTGGCCGATCCGGTGGCCGGTGTGGTGTCCGCGGCCCACGCGGGCCGGCCCGGCATGGTCGCCGGGATCGTTCCCGCCGCCGTGGCGGCCATGGTGAAGCTCGGCGCCGACCCCTCCCGGATCGTCGCCCGCACTGGACCCGCCGTCTGCGGCCGGTGCTACGAGGTGCCGGAGCCGATGCGCGCCGAGGTGGCCGCCGTGGAGCCGGGGGCGTACGCCGAGACGAGCTGGGGCACGCCGGCGGTCGATGTGGCCGCCGGGGTGCACGCGCAGCTCGAACGGCTCGGGGTGCACGACCGGGAGCAGTCGCCGGTGTGCACGCTGGAGTCGCAGGACCACTTCTCTTACCGCCGCGACCGCACCACCGGTCGGCTGGCGGGCTACGTCTGGCTGGACTGATGGGGCATGACGGACCGTAAGGGCGAACTCGCCGCAAACCTGGCGCGGGTCGAGGACCGCATCACCGCGGCCTGCGTGGCGGCCGGGCGCAAGCGTGAAGAGGTGACCCTGATCGTGGTCACCAAGACCTACCCCGCGAGCGATGTGCGGATCCTGTCGGAACTCGGTGTACGTCATGTCGCCGAGAACCGCGACCAGGACGCGGCACCGAAGGCCGCGGAATGCTCGGATCTGCCCCTTTCCTGGCACTTCGTCGGCCAGTTGCAGACCAACAAAGTCCGTTCCGTGGTCGGTTACGCGGACGTGGTGCAGTCCGTCGACCGCGCCAAGCTCGTGACGGCCCTGTCCCGGGAGGCCGTCCGGGCCGAACGGGAGATCGGGTGCCTGCTCCAGGTCGCGTTCGACGCGGGCGCGAGCGGCCGGGGCGAGCGGGGCGGGGTGGCGCCCGAGGGAATCGAGGAGTTGGCCGGTCTGGTCGCCGCCTCGGCGGGGCTGCGGCTCGACGGACTGATGACCGTGGCACCGCTCACCGGCGAGTACGCCGGGCGCCAACAGGCGGTCTTCGAGCGGTTGATGGATTTGTCGACCGACCTGCGCCGAGCCCATCCGGCTGCCAACATGGTCTCCGCGGGGATGAGTGCGGACCTCGAGCAGGCCGTGGCCGCCGGAGCGACACATGTGCGCGTCGGCAGCGCGGTACTCGGAGTCCGCCCCAGGCTCGGGTAACGTCGCCAAGAAGTCGGACCACAGCAGAAAATATGGTCATTACCGTCGAAGGGCGGGCGCAACGACCTCGTGGATCGCGGGCACTTGGCAGTCGTCAGTCGATCCACCACAGAGCGGAGGACTCAGAGCATGGCCGGCGCGATGCGCAAGATGGCGGTCTACCTCGGCCTCGTGGAGGACGATGGGTACGACGGCCGGGGATTCGACCCCGATGACGACTTCGAGCCCGAACTGGACCCGGAGCCCGAGCGGGATCACCGACGGCACGAACCGTCCCACCAGTCTCACGGTTCGCATCAGCCCCAAAGGGACGAATCGGTAAGAGTGGTACATCCGCCGGCCCCTCGGGAGCCGGTGGCCCATTCCGCTTCGCTACCCGCGGAATCCGGGCGCCCGGCGCGCATCGCGCCCGTGGCGTCCATCACACAAGAACGCGCAAGCCTGGAGAAGAACGCACCGGTGATCATGCCCAAGGTCGTATCGGAACGAGAGCCTTACCGGATCACCACGCTTCACCCGCGGACCTACAACGAGGCCCGTACCATCGGGGAACACTTCCGTGAGGGCACCCCGGTGATCATGAATCTGACTGAGATGGATGACACAGATGCGAAGCGACTTGTCGACTTTGCGGCGGGTTTGGTGTTTGGTCTTCACGGCAGCATCGAGCGGGTGACGCAGAAGGTGTTCCTGTTGTCGCCTGCTAACGTCGATGTCACGGCGGAGGACAAGGCCCGCATCGCAGAGGGCGGGTTCTTCAACCAGAGCTGAGACGCACGACCGGAAAACGCGGTACAAAGCAGTACCCACACAGCACGGGAAACAGGGGAGAGGGAAGCACGGGTCATGAGCGTGGTCCTTGATGTCATCTACATCGCGCTGATGTGCTTCCTCATCGTGCTCATCTTCCGGTTGGTCATGGACTACGTCTTCCAGTTCGCCCGCTCATGGCAACCCGGCAAGGCGATGGTGGTCGTTCTGGAGGCCACCTACACTGTCACTGATCCACCGCTCAAGCTTCTGCGGCGGTTCATTCCGCCGCTGCGTCTCGGGGGCGTGGCGCTCGACCTGTCCTTCTTCGTACTGATGATCATCGTCTACATCCTGATCTCGATCGTGAGCCGGCTGTGAGCGATGTGACCTACCGTCTTGCCGATGCCGACGACTACGTTGAGGTGAAGAGATGCCGTTGACCCCCGAGGACGTGCGGAACAAGCAGTTCACGACCGTCCGCCTCCGAGAAGGCTATGACGAGGACGAGGTCGATGCCTTCCTCGACGAGGTCGAAGCCGAACTGACCCGTCTGCTCCGCGAGAACGAGGATCTGCGCGCCAAGCTGGCCGCCGCCACGCGTGCCGCCGCGCAGAACCAGCAGAACATGCGCAAGCCGCAGGAGCCGCAGGACCAGCAGCAGCAGCCGCCGCAGCAGGGGATGCCGCAGCAGGGGATGCCGCAGCAGGGGATGCGAGGTCCGGGCGCTCCGGTACCCGCCGGCATATCGGGCCCGCCGCAGCAGCAGATGGGTGGCCCCATGGGTGGTCCGCCCCAGCTGCCGAGCGGTGCCCCGCAGCTGCCCGCCGGTCCCGGCGGTCAGGGTCCGCAGGGTCCCGGCCCGATGGGTCAGGGTCCGATGGGCCAGGGCCCGATGCAGGGCCAGATGGGCCCGGGTCCGATGGGCGGCCCCATGGGCGGTCCCATGGGCGGCCCCGGTCAGGGCCCCGGTGGCGACAGCGCCGCCCGTGTCCTGTCGCTGGCCCAGCAGACGGCCGACCAGGCGATCGCCGAGGCCCGTTCCGAGGCCAACAAGATCGTCGGCGAGGCTCGTTCGCGTGCCGAGGGTCTGGAGCGTGACGCCCGTGCCAAGGCCGACGCCCTGGAGCGGGACGCGCAGGAGAAGCACCGTGTCGCGATGGGCTCCCTGGAGTCCGCCCGCGCCACGCTGGAGCGCAAGGTCGAGGACCTGCGCGGCTTCGAGCGCGAGTACCGCACGCGACTGAAGTCGTACCTGGAGTCGCAGCTGCGCCAGCTGGAGACCCAGGCCGACGACTCCCTCGCCCCGCCGCGGACCCCGGCGGCCGCGTCCCTCCCGCCGTCCCCGTCGCCCTCCATGGCGCCGGCCGGCGCGAGCGCCCCGTCCTACGGCGGCAACCAGTCGATGGGGGGTGCGCCGAGCCCGTCCGCTCCGTCCTACGGCGGTCAGCAGCAGATGTCCCCGGCGATGACCCAGCCGATGGCTCCGGTGCGGCCGCAGGGCCCGTCGCCGATGGGTCAGGCCCCCTCGCCGATGCGTGGGTTCCTCATCGACGAGGACGACAACTGACGGTTCGTAGTACGGCGTAGCAGTCGGCAGCGTTCAGGGCGGGGCCCCGGATTCCGATCCGGGGCCCCGCCCTTTTCGGCTGTCGTTCCGGGGGCGCGGGAACCGAGTGGGCCGGGTCACGACGCGGACGGTAGGGTGCTCGCGGCGGCGGGGTGTGTAGCGCAGTGGTAGTCGCGCCTCGATGGCATCGACGGAGGACGCCGGTTCGAATCCGGCCCACCCCGGCGTCCTCGCCGTCCTTCCGTGACCTGTGACCGGCGTGCGCACGCGAAAGGCCCGGCCCCCGTGGGGGACCGGGCCTTCTGCGTGCGCTGCCTGCCGGATTCGTTCCCGCTTACGCCTTGCGCAGGCGGAACGTCAGGGACAGGCCCTCGTCGGTGAACGGCTCGCCGTAACCGGTGTCGTCCGCCTCGCCCTGGGCGAAGTCCGTGGCCAGCACCTCGTCCGCGATCAGCCCGGAGTGCTCGGACAGGGCCGCGACGACCGCCGGGTCCGTGGCCGTCCAGCGCAGCGCGATCCGGTCCGCCACGTCCAGGCCGCTGTTCTTGCGGGCCTCCTGGATCAGCCGGATCGCGTCACGGGCGAGACCCGCCTGCCGCAGCTCCTCGGTGATCTCCAGGTCGAGGGCGACCGTGGCACCCGCGTCGGACGCCACCGACCAGCCCTCGCGCGGGGTCTCGGTGATGATCACCTCGTCCGGGGCCAGGGTGATCGTCTCGCCGTCGACCTCCACGGAGGCGGTGCCCTCGCGCAGGGCCAGCGACAGCGCGGCCGCGTCGGCGTTCGCGATGGCCTTGGCGACGTCCTGGACCCGCTTGCCGAACCGCTTGCCCAGGGCACGGAAGTTGGCCTTGGCGGTGGTGTCCACCAGGGAACCGCCGACCTCGGAGAGCGACGCCAGCGATTCGACGTTCAGCTCCTCGGTGATCTGGGTGTGCAGCTCGCGGTCCAGCGTCTCGAAGCCGGTCGCCGCGATCAGCGCGCGGCTGAGCGGCTGACGCGTCTTGACCCCGGACTCCGCGCGGGTGGCCCGGCCCAGCTCCACCAGGCGGCGCACCAGCACCATCTGCCTCGACAGCTCCGGGTCGATGGCGCCGAGGTCCGCCTCCGGCCAGGACGCCAGGTGCACCGACTCCGGCGCGCCCGGGGTGACCGGGACGATCAGGTCCTGCCAGACCCGCTCGGTGATGAACGGGGTCAGCGGGGCCATCAGCTTGGTGACCGTCTCGACGACCTCGTGCAGGGTGCGCAGCGCGGCCTTGTCGCCCTGCCAGAAGCGGCGCCGCGAGCGGCGGACGTACCAGTTCGACAGATCGTCGACGAACGCGGACAGCAGCTTGCCGGCGCGCTGGGTGTCGTACGCCTCCAGCGACTGGGTCACCTGGTCGGTCAGCGCGTGCAGCTCGGACAGCAGCCAGCGGTCCAGCAGCGGGCGGTCGGCCGGGGCCGGGTCGGCCTCGGAGGGCGCCCAGTTCGACGTACGCGCGTACAGAGCCTGGAAGGCGACCGTGTTCCAGTACGTGAGGAGCGTCTTGCGGACGACCTCCTGGATGGTGCCGTGGCCCACGCGGCGCGCCGCCCACGGGGAGCCGCCGGCCGCCATGAACCAGCGGACCGCGTCCGCGCCGTGCTGGTCCATGAGCGGGATCGGCTGGAGGATGTTGCCCAGGTGCTTGGACATCTTCCGGCCGTCCTCGGCGAGGATGTGGCCGAGGCAGACCACGTTCTCGTACGACGACCTGTCGAAGACCAGCGTGCCGACCGCCATCAGCGTGTAGAACCAGCCGCGGGTCTGGTCGATGGCCTCGGAGATGAACTGCGCCGGGTACCGGCTCTCGAACAGCTCCTTGTTCTTGTACGGGTAGCCCCACTGCGCGAACGGCATCGAGCCCGAGTCGTACCAGGCGTCGATGACCTCCGGCACGCGCACCGCGTCGAGGGAGCAGCCCTCGTGGGTGCAGGTGAACGTGACGTCGTCGATGAACGGGCGGTGCGGGTCGAGGCCGGACTGGTCGGTGCCGGTCAGCTCGGTCAGCTCCGCGCGGGAGCCGACGCAGGTGAGGTGGCCCTCCTCGCAGCGCCAGATCGGCAGCGGGGTGCCCCAGTAGCGGTTGCGGGACAGTGCCCAGTCGATGTTGTTGTTCAGCCAGTCGCCGAACCGGCCGTGCTTGACCGTGTCCGGGAACCAGTTGGTCTTCTCGTTCTCCTGGAGCAGGCGGTCCTTGACGGCCGTCGTGCGGATGTACCAGGACGGCTGCGCGTAGTAGAGCAGCGCGGTGTGGCAGCGCCAGCAGTGCGGGTAGCTGTGCTCGTACGGCAGGTGCTTGAAGAGCAGGCCGCGGGCGCCGAGGTCCTCGGTGAGCTTCTCGTCGGCCTTCTTGAAGAAGACGCCGCCGACCAGCGGGACCTCCTCCTCGAAGGTGCCGTCCGGGCGGACCGGGTTGACCACGGGCAGGCCGTACGAACGGCAGACCTTGAGGTCGTCCTCACCGAAGGCGGGGGACTGGTGGACCAGACCCGTGCCGTCCTCGGTGGTGACGTAGTCGGCGTTGACCACGAAGTGGGCCTCGGCCGGGAAGTCGACCAGCTCGAACGGGCGCTGATACGTCCAGCGCTCCATCTCGGCGCCCGTGAAGGACTGGCCGGTGAGCTCCCAGCCCTCGCCGAGGGCCTTGGCGACCAGCGGCTCGGCGACGACCAGCTTCTCCTCGCCGTCGGTGGCGACGACGTAGGTGACCTCGGGGTGGGCGGCCACGGCGGTGTTGGAGACCAGGGTCCACGGAGTGGTCGTCCAGACCAGCAGCGCGGCCTCGCCGGCCAGCGGGCCGGAGGTCAGCGGGAAGCGGACGTAGACCGAGGGGTCGACGACCGTCTCGTAGCCCTGCGCCAGCTCGTGGTCGGACAGGCCGGTGCCGCAGCGGGGGCACCAGGGGGCCACGCGGTGGTCCTGGACCAGGAGTCCCCTGTCGAAGATCTCCTTGAGCGACCACCACACCGACTCGATGTACTCGGGGTCCATCGTGCGGTAGGCGTCGTCGAGGTCGACCCAGTAGCCCATGCGGGTCGTCAGGTCGGCGAAGGCGTCGGTGTGGCGGGTCACGGACTCGCGGCACTTGGCGTTGAACTCGGCGATGCCGAACGCCTCGATGTCCTGCTTGCCGCTGAAGCCCAGCTCCTTCTCGACCGCCAGCTCGACGGGGAGGCCGTGGCAGTCCCAGCCCGCCTTGCGGGCCACGTGGTAGCCGCGCATGGTGCGGAAGCGGGGGAAGACGTCCTTGAAGACGCGCGCCTCGATGTGGTGGGCGCCGGGCATGCCGTTGGCGGTGGGCGGGCCCTCGTAGAACACCCATTCGGGGCGGCCCTGGGACTGCTCCAGGCTCTTGGCAAAGATCTTCTGCTCGCGCCAGAAGTCGAGCACGGCGTGCTCAAGGGCGGGCAGGTCGACCTGTGCGGGCACCTGGCGGTACGTCGTCATCGATCTTCCTCCGGCGGACTTGCTGCCTTCCGTCGGAGGGACGAGAGCTACGTCTTTCCTTACGCCGCCTTCGGCGCGCTCCCGCGGTACCACCCTCCTTGGCCCTCCGGGGCAGGTCGTGCCTCGGTGAGCCCCCTCATTGGGGTCGCGATGCCGGTTCTACTCGCCGCGGCTCGCTGGCTGCGGCTTTCTTCCGGCGGCTCCGGGGTGATCTTCACGTCGCGCTCGCCCCCGGGCTTCCACCGTCCCCGGGTCGCTCTGGGCTGCGTACGCCGCTACTCGTCCCCATCCACGCTTTTCGCTCCGCCCAGTGTACGGCGCCACACGGACAGCGGCCGACCGGTTTACGGGCGCGGGGCGGACCGGGTGCGGGATGACCCGAATGGTCAGGTGCGCGGGCCCGGATCCGGGGATGTCCGGCTCGGCGGATTACCACGCGGGGAGCTGGGCACAACGCATGCATGCCGGACGCGCGGGGGGCGCGGGGCGGGCGAATCGGGCGGCGTGCCCCGTTGCCGCGTGACTCGAGTCGATTTATCGTCCCAGCACGATTCGCGAGCAAGATCACAATATGTGAAGGGGCCGCGGCCATGGTGGCGAAGAAGACCGCCGTACAGCAGTCGGCGTCCGGCCGGCCCACACGCACCGGCGCCGACGCCGACGCCGCCGCGGGTACGGCCAAGGACGCGAGCGGGAAGAAGAGCGCGCGGGGGGAGGGGGCGGCGAAGCGCGCGGTGAAGTCGGTGAGGGCGGTGCGGGGGGAGGCGGTCTCGGGGGCGGGCGCCGCTGGGGTGAGGGCGCGGGTGGGGGCGGATTCGGGTGCCGTGCGGAAGACGGCGGCGGGGGCGGATTCGGCGGCCGCGGGGACGGCGGTGGCGGATTCGGCGGCTGTGGCGCAGACGAAGGCCGGGACGGGGGCTGCGGCCGGGAAGAAGGCGGGGGCCAGGAAGACCGCGGCCGACAGGACCGCGGGCAAGAAGTCGGCGGCGAAGAAGACGGCTGCGAGGAAGCCGGCCGGGAGGAAGTCGGCCCCCGAGGAGTCGGCTGCCAAGGAGCAGGCCTCCAAGGGGCCGGGCTCCGACCTGAAGGCGGCCAGGCACGGGAGGGCCGAGGAAGCGGTCGTCAAGGAAGCAGCGGTCAAGAAGAGCGCGGCGAGGGAGACCGCGACGGAGGCCGCGGTGGAGAAGGCCTCGGTCAAGAAGGCCGCCGTGAAGAAGACCCCGGCTGCGAAGGAGCCGGTGGGAAGGACGGCGACTCCCCAAGCCGCCGCCGGGGAGAAGTCGGCAGCGAAGAAGCAGGCCGCCAAGAAGTCGGCCGTCAGGAAGACCGCCGCCGGCAAGGCAGGCGCCGGTGAGACGGCGGCTGAGCGGGCGGCGCCCCAGAAGACGGCTGCCAGGCGGTCGGCCTCCGGGAAGGTGGCGGCCGGTGCCGCGGTGTCCGACGAAGCGGCTGCCCAGAAGGGCGTCGCCGGTGAGACGGGCCCGGAGAAGGCGGCGGCCAAGAGGACCGCCGGCCAGCGGACCGCCGCCGGCAAGGTGGCGGCTCGGGCAGCGGCGGGCGATGAGGTGGTCGCCGACAGGGCCGTCGCCGATGAGGATGTCGCCGCCGGAGTGGCGGCGGAGGGCGCGGGCGCCGAGGGCCTGGGCGTCGGTGGCGCGTCGGGCGGGGAGGACCTCGGTTCGGAGAGCGTCGCCCGGAGTACGGGCGGGAAGAGCAGGGCGAAGAAGGCGGGCGCGGCTGAGGCCGCGGAGCAGACGGGAGCCACGACGGTGGTTGCGAAGAAGACTCCTGGCACGGCCGCGGCGGCCCAGACCGCCGTTCCCAAGGCACGCGTCGCCGCGGTGGAGCCCGGCGAGCTGGCGGTGCGCCCCGGTGAGGACCCCTGGACCGCGGAGGAGGTCGAGGAGGCTCGCGCGGAGCTGACCGGCGAGCTGGAGCGGCTGGGCGCCGAGATCGCCTCCTCCGAGGCGTCCCTGGCCGGCCTGATGCGGGACCCCGGGGACGGCGCGGGCCACGACGAGGCGGACACCGGCAGCAAGAACATCACCCGCGAGCACGAGCTGGCGCTGGCCGCCAACGCGCGCGAGATGCTCGACCAGACCGAGCGCGCCCTGCACCGCCTGGACGCCGGCACCTACGGCCTGTGCGAGAACTGCGGCAACCCGATCGGAAAGGCACGCATGCAGGCCTTCCCGCGGGCAACCCTCTGCGTGGAGTGCAAGCAGAAGCAGGAACGCCGGTACTGATCGGCGCCGAGGGCGTGCCGTACCCTCGTCCTCAGTCAGGTACCTAAGTTGAGGGACTCACGTGGCAGAGGCGGAACGCATCATCGGTACGCCGGACGATTCGGACGCGGCGCGGGCCGAGGGACCGGAGCGGCCGGACGTCGAGGGGACCGGCGACGGCGGGTCCGAGGCCGGGGACGCCCCCGCGCGGCCGCGGGGCAAGCGGCGGATCGCCGTGCTCTTCGCGGTCGCCGCCTTCGCCTACGTCCTCGACCTGGTCAGCAAGATAATCGTGGTCGAGAAGCTGGAGCACCAGGAGCCGATCGAGATCATCGGCGACTGGCTGCGGTTCGAGGCGATCCGCAACGCGGGCGCGGCCTTCGGTTTCGGCGAGGCCTTCACCGTGATCTTCACGGTGATCGCGGCGGCCGTGATCGTGGTCATCGCCCGCCTCGCCCGCAAGCTGTACAGCCTGCCCTGGGCGATCGCGCTCGGCATGCTGCTGGGCGGCGCGCTGGGCAACCTCACCGACCGGATCTTCCGCTCGCCGGGCGTCTTCGAGGGCGCGGTGGTGGACTTCATCGCGCCCAAGCACTTCGCGGTCTTCAACCTCGCCGACTCGGCGATCGTGTGCGGCGGCATCCTGATCGTGCTGCTGTCGTTCAGGGGCCTCGACCCGGACGGGACCGTCCACAAGGACTGAACGCGCGTGCAGGGTTGCCGGACCCGTCCGGCATACTCGACGGGTGAGCACGATTCCCGAGATCCGTACCCTGCCCGTGCCGGACGGCCTGGAGGGCGAGCGCGTCGACGCCGCCATCTCCCGCATGTTCGGCTTCTCCCGTACGAAGGCGGCGGAGCTGGCCGCGGCGGGCAAGGTGCTGGTCGACGGCACGGTCGTCGGCAAGTCCGAGCGGGTGCGCGGCGGCGCCTGGCTGGAGGTCGAGATGCCGCAGGCCGCCGCGCCGGTGCAGGTGGTGGCCGAGCCGGTCGAGGGCATGGAGATCGTGCACGACGACGACGACGTGGTCGTCATCGTCAAGCCGGTGGGCGTGGCCGCCCACCCCAGCCCCGGCTGGACCGGTCCGACGGTCATCGGCGGCCTCGCCGCGGCCGGCTACCGGATCTCCACCTCCGGCGCCGCCGAGCGCCAGGGCATCGTGCACCGCCTCGACGTCGGCACCTCGGGCCTGATGGTCGTGGCGAAGTCGGAGTACGCGTACACGTCGCTGAAGCGCCAGTTCAAGGAGCGCACGGTCGACAAGCGCTACCACACCCTGGTCCAGGGCCATCCGGACCCGACCAGCGGCACCATCGACGCGCCCATCGGCCGCCACCCGAACCACGACTACAAGTGGGCGGTCACCGCCGAGGGCAAGCCCTCGGTCACGCACTACGACCTGATCGAGGCGTTCCGCGCGGCCTCCCTGCTCGACGTGAAGCTGGAGACGGGCCGCACCCACCAGATCCGCGTCCACATGTCCGCCCACCGCCACCCCTGTGTCGGCGACCTGACCTACGGCGCCGACCCGACGCTCGCCAAGCGGCTGCGGCTGACCCGCCAGTGGCTGCACGCCGTGCGCCTCGGCTTCGAGCACCCGGGCAGCGGCGAGTGGGCCGAGTTCGCCTGCGACTACCCCGAGGACCTCCAGCAGGCGCTGGACCAGGTCCGTGAGGAGACCTACGGATGACCTCGCCGTCGTACGCGGTGCGCGTCGCCGAGGAGGCCGCCGACCGCGAGGCGTGCTTCGCGGTGCGCAAGGAGGTCTTCGTCGCCGAGCAGGGCGTCCCGGAGGACCTGGAGTACGACGAGTTCGACGCGGTGGCGCTGCATGTCCTCGCCGTGCGCGAGGACGGCACTCCGCTGGGCACCGGGCGGCTGCTGTACGGCGAGGGCGCGAAGGAGCGCACCGGCGGCGACCCGTCCCTGGGGTCCCTGGGGCGGCTGGCGGTCGCCAAGGACGCGCGGGGGCTGGGCCTCGGCGCGCTGCTGGTGCGGGCCATCGAGGACGCGGCACGCGCGCGCGGGCTCGCGGTGGTGGACCTGCACGCGCAGACGCACGCGCTGGGGTTCTACGAGCGGCTGGGGTACGAGGCGTACGGGCCGGAGTACCTGGAGGCCGGGATCCCGCACCAGGGGATGCGCCGCGTTCTGTAGCGCGCGTGGCAGGCTGGGCCGGGGGTTGTGATCGCCTAGACCGTCGGAGCGCTGAGCGTGGACCAGTTGGCCCTGTTGTTCGTCCTGTTGCTCGGGGCCGTGGTGAGCGTGCCGGTCGGGGACCGGCTGGGTCTGCCGTCGCCGGTGCTGATGACCCTGCTGGGCGTCGTGCTGGCGCTGCTCACCTTCGTGCCGAACGTCGAGATCCCGCCGGACCTGATCCTTCCGCTGCTGCTGCCGCCGCTGCTCTACGCGGCCGTACGGCGCACCTCCTGGCGGCAGTTCACGGCGAACAAACGGCCGATCTTCCTGCTCGCCGTGGCGCTGGTGTTCGTCACCATGTTCTGCGTCGCCGGCGTCGCCCACGCCATCGTGCCGGGGCTGCCGATCGCCGCCGCCCTGGCGCTCGGCGCGCTGGTCGCGCCGCCCGACCCGGTTGCCGCGACCGCCGTCGCCGGGCAGCTGGGGCTGCCGCGCCGGCTGGTGTCGATCCTGGAGGGCGAGGGGCTGTTCAACGACGTGACGGCCATCGTGCTCTACCACGTGGCGATCGCCGCCGTGGTCAGCGGCACCTTCTCGCCCTGGGGCGCCGGGCTCGACCTGGTGCTGTCCGCCGTGGTCGCGGTCGCCGTGGGGCTCGTCCTCGGCTGGGGCGCCAACAAGCTGATGGACCTGCTCGGCGACGCGACCCTGCAGATCGGGCTCACCCTGCTGGTGCCGTACGCCTCCTACGTGCTCGCCGAGGAACTGCACGGCTCCGGTGTGCTGGCCGTGCTGACCACCGCGCTGTTCATCTCCGAGTACGCGACGGACGCCGACGACGTGATGACCCGGCTCGCCGGGCACACCTTCTGGGACATCGTCGACACCCTCGTCACCGGGGTCGCCTTCGGCCTGATCGGGCTCGAACTGCACAACGCGGTCCGCACCGCGTCCGGGCGCTGGGGCGAGATGCTGGGCTGGGCCCTCGCGATCGCCGGGGTCGTCGTCCTCGTACGACTGCTGTGGCTGCTGCCCGCGACCTGGCTCACCAAACGGCTGCACGCGCGGCGCGACTACGACGAGGAGATCCCGATGAGCTGGCGGGAGACGGTCGTCATGTGGTGGTCGGGGATGCGGGGCGTGGCGTCGGTGGCGCTGGCGCTGGCCATTCCACTGCGGACCGACGACGGCTCGCCGTTCCCCGACCGGGACGAGATCGTCTTCATCGCGTTCGGAGTGATCATGGTGACGCTGGTGCTCCAGGGCCTGACGCTGCCGTGGCTGGTGAAGCGGCTCGGCGTGCAGGCCGACACCGAGCGGGAGAAGGAGTTCGAGAAGGCGCTGGCGGTGCGGGCGGCCAAGGCGGCCAAGCGGCGGCTGCGGGAGATCGAGTCGGTCGAGGAACTGCCGGACGAGCTGTCGGAGCGGATGCTGCGGCGGGCCTTCGAGATCGGGGTGCGGATCAGCCCGGAGATCGGCGAGGAGGAGCGGCGGGAGGCGCACGAGAAGCGGGTGCGGCGGCTGCAGCGGGTGCGCCGCATCGAGGGGGAGCTGCTGAGCGCCGCCCGCCACGAGGTGCTGGCGGCGCGCAGCGAGCCCGGGGCGGACCCCGAGGTGGTGGACAGGGTGCTGCGCCAGCTGGACGTGCGCAGCCTGCGCTGAGCGCGGCTCAGCCCCGGTCCGCCCTCGGCGTCTCCACGGCCCGTCGGTTCGGGAAGCCGTCGGGCGAGCGGCGGGGGGCCGGCGGCCGGTGCGGCGGCAGCAGCGCGTCGGCCGTGTTGACCCGGGGCAGCGCGTACGGGTGCTCGCGGACCAGCCAGCCGATCATCCGCTCGCGGACCGTGACCCGGACCGTCCAGACGTCGTCGGCGTCCTTCGCCGTCATCAGCGCCCGCACCTCCATGGTGTTCGGCGTGGTGTCGGTGACGGACAGGTCGTAGGCCCGCCCGTCCCACGCCGGGCACTCGCGCAGGATGTCGCGGAGCTTTTCGCGCATCTCGTCGACCGGCGCGGAGTGGTCCAGCTGCCAGTAGACGACGCCGGTCATCTGCGGGGTGCCGCGCGACCAGTTCTCGAACGGCTTGGACGTGAAGTACGACACCGGCATGGTGATCCGGCGCTCGTCCCAGGTCCGCACCGTCAGATAGGTCAGCGTGATTTCCTCGACGGTGCCCCACTCGCCGTCCACGACGACCGTGTCCCCGATGCGCACCATGTCGCCGAACGCGATCTGGAACCCCGCGAACATGTTGCTCAGCGTGGACTGCGCCGCGACACCGGCGACGATGCCGAGGATGCCCGCCGAGGCCAGCAGCGAGGCGCCCGCCGCGCGGAACGCGGGGAACGTCAGCAGCATCGCCGCCACCGCCACCACCCCGACGACCGCCGACACCACCCGCATGATGAGCGTCACCTGGGTGCGCACCCGGCGGACCCGCGCGGGGTCGCGGTGGGCGCGGGAGCTGGCGTAGCGGGTGTACGACGTCTCGACGACGGCCGCCGCGATCCGGATCACCAGCCAGGCGGCCGAGCCGATCAGCACGACCGTCAGGGTGCGGCCGATCCCGACGCGGTGGTCCTGGAACAGCTGGGCCTCGTCGTACGACCCTCTCAGCAGGGCGGCGCACAGCAGGAGCTGGTAGGGGACACGGCCGCGGCGCAGCAGACCCCACAGCGGGGTTTCGCTCTGCCGTCCGTCGGCCCTGCGCAGCAGCAGGTCGGTGGCCCAGCCGATCACCATTGTGAGCAGCACGGCGCCGCCGACCACGATCAGTGGGCGGAGTACGTTCTCCATGTCCTCGAACGTAACCGGCCACGGGCGGGCCTGAACATGTGAATCCGGGGCGGTTGCGGGTACTGCCCCGGACCCGCCTCGTCACACCCGGCTGGCACCATTGGCCTCATGAACATCATGCTCTTCCACTCGACCTATGGCCTCAGGCCCGCGGTGCGTGCCGCGGCGGACCGGCTGCGCGCCGCCGGGCACGAGGTGTGGACGCCGGACCTCTTCGAGGGGCGCACGTTCGACACGGTCGAGGAGGGCATGGCCGCCAAGGAGGAGATCGGCAAGGACGAGCTGCTGAAGCGGGCCGTGCTGGCCGCCGCGCCCTACTCGGAGCGCGGCCTCGTCTACGCCGGGTTCTCCCTCGGCGCCTCGATCGCGCAGACCCTCGCGCTGGGCGACGAGAAGGCCAAGGGGCTGCTGCTTCTGCACGGCACCTCGGACATCGCGCCGAACGCGACGGTGGACGACCTGCCGGTGCAGCTGCACGTCGCCGAGCCGGACGCGTTCGAGACGGACGACTGGCTGAGCTCCTGGTATCTGCAGATGCGCCGCGCGGGCGCGGACGTGGAGGTCTACCGGTACGCCGGAGCCGGTCACCTGTACACCGACCCCGACCTGCCGGACTACGACGCGGAGGCCGCCGAGGCCACCTGGCGGGTGGCGCTCGGCTTCCTGGACTCGCTCGGCTAGCCGGTTCAGCCGGCGGTGCGGTAGGCCGCCCAGCTCTGCTGCATGCGCGTCACCTGGCCGGAGGTGAACTGGTACATGCAGGCGTCGTACGTGTAGTCCATGAAGTTGTGGATCGGGTCGGCGCCCGCCTTGCGGGTGCAGGTGTCCCGGCCCTCGGGGCACTCGTAGGCCGGGCTCTTCTCGGCCGCGGTGTCTTCGACGTAGTCGCCGTTGCCGTTACAGCCGCCCTGGAAGGTGTGGTACAGCCCGAGCCAGTGGCCGACTTCGTGGGTGGCGGTGTCGCCCTCGTCGTAGTTCGCGGCCGAGCCGCCGGGCAGCGAGGCGTCCAGCAGGACGACGCCGTCCATGGACGGGCTGGAGTTGTAGGAGCTGGGGAAGGTGGCCCAGCCGAGCAGGCCGCCGCCGAGGTTGGCGGTGTAGATGTTCAGCGCGTTCGCGCCGCCCTTGCGCAGGGCGGACTTCATCGCCTTCTCCTCCGCCGAGCCGGAGGAGACGTTGTACCAGGCGGCGTTGTCCGTGTAGTCGGTGCCGGCCAGCGAGAACTGGAAGCCGGAGTCGACGTTGCCGGTGCCCTGGCCGCCGAACGCCGCGTTGAGCACGTTCATCTGGGCGCTGATGTCGGCCGAGTCGAGCTGCCCGGCGGCACCGTCGTGGATGACGTGGAAGTACACGGGGATGGTGGCCGTGGCCGACAGGCTGCGGCCGTTGCCCGGCAGCTTGTCGAGCTTCTTGCGCAGGTCGGCCTCCATGGCCTGGGCCTTCGCCGCGCTCACCGCGTTGGGCTCGGCGGCGTGCTCGCCGGACCCGGGGCGGGCCTCGCGGGCCGTGGCCGGAGCGTTCGCGTGGGTGTCCGCGTGGGTGTCCTCGACGCAGTCGGCGGCGGCGAGAGTGCCGGCCGCCGCGACGCCCGTGGGCGCCGACAGGGGGGTGAGCATCAGGGTTCCGGCCACGACGGCGGTGGCGAGAACACGTCTGCGCGTCGAGGGAGATATCCGGGCAAGCGCACGCATGCTGGCTCCTAGCGGATGCGGTGGGGAATGGGGCGCAGGGGTCTTCCTGGCCGCCGCCCGGAGATTACGTGGACATGCTCAGACGGGAAGAGGGGCGATCAGGCCCAATCAAATTCCCGGCAAACAGGGAGAATTGAGGAGATGAACTGGCGGCCTGTCCGAGGTTTGAGATCTCGACGTAACGAAGGCCGTTACCAGGCGGGTGGTGTGTCCGGATTCGAGCCATGGTCCGCACCACCCGCCGTAGCGAGGAGGAGGATGTTGTGATCTCGCCTTAACAGCTCACCGTGCTGCTGTTCTTGGCTGAAAATGACCCCTCAGGCGTGGCTGTCACACCGGGTCGTACGTGCGCTCCACCTTCTGCGTGCCGCTGCGGGTCCGGTACGAGCGGGCCCAGGACGCGGTCGCGTCCGCCTCGGTGCGGTCGGACAGGACGTAGTAGTCCATCTGCGCACGGTCGGCGGTGATGTCCAGGACGCCGTAGCCGTGCCGGTCGGTGTCGACCCAGTGGACATGCCGGTTGGCGGCCCGGATGACCGGGGCGGCGACCGCGGAGACGGTGCCCTCCGGCACCTTCACCAGGTCGTCGAGGTTGTCGGAGGTGACCGAGGTGACCACGAACTCCGTGGCGGCCGAGGCCGACAGCGGGTACGTACCGGCGTTCACCGGCACGTCGTTGGCCCACGCCATGTGGATGTCGCCGGTGAGGAAGACGGTGTTGCGGATGGCGTTCGCCCGCAGATGGGCCAGCAGTTCCCGGCGGTCGTCGGTGTAGCCGTCCCACTGGTCGGGGTTGATGGCGAGGCCCTCCTGCGGCAGGCCCAGCAGCTTCGCCAGCGGCTTCAGCAGGTCGGCGGAGAGCGAGCCGACGGCGAACGGCGCGATCATCACCGAGTTGCCGACCAGCCGCCAGGTGGTGTCGGAGGAGGTCAGTCCCGCCTTCAGCCAGTCCAGTTGGGCCCGCCCGGTGAGGGTCCGCTCCGGGTCGTCGACCTCGCCGTCGCCCACGGACACCTGCTGGGAACGGAAGGAGCGCAGGTCGAGCAGGGAGAGGTCGACGAGCTTGCCGAAGCGCAGCCGGCGGTAGGTGGTGCCCGCGATCGCCGGGCGGACCGGCATCCACTCGAAGTAGGCCCGCTTGGCGGCGGCCTGGCGCGCCGCCCAGGTGCCCTCGGCGCCCTCGGTGTGGTTCTCGGAGCCGCCGGACCAGGTGTCGTTGGCGATCTCGTGGTCGTCCCAGATGGCGACGACCGGGGCCACGGCGTGCAGCGCCTGGAGGTCCGGGTCGGTCTTGTAGCGGCCGTGCCGGGCACGGTAGTCGGCGAGCGTCAGTATCTCGTGGGCGGGGACGTGCGGCCGGACGACCGTGCCGCGCGTGCCGTACTCGCCGGTGCCGTACTCGTAGATGTAGTCGCCGAGGTGCAGCCAGGCGTCCAGGTCGCCGCGGCCGGCGAGATGGCGGTACGCGGAGAAGTACCCGGCCTCCCAGTTGGCGCACGAGACCACGCCGAAGCGCAGGTTCGCGACCGCGGCGGAGGCGGCCGGGGCGGTGCGGGTGCGGGCGGCGGGGGAGTCGGTGGCGCCGGCCGAGAAGCGGAACCAGTAGTCGGTGGCGGGCGCGAGGCCGCGTACGTCGGCCTTGACGGTGTGGTCGGAGGCGGCGGTGGCGGTGACGGAGCCCTTGGCGACGACGTTCGTGAACGCCTTGTCCAGGGCGACGGTCCAGCGCACCTCGACATCGGGGCCGAGCCCCGAGCCGGGGACGGCCTCCGGGGTGGGCGTCACCCGGGTCCAGAGCAGGATGCCGTCCGGCAGCGGGTCGCCGGAGGCGACGCCGTGCAGGAAGGCGGGGGCCTCGGCGGCGAGCGCCGGGGCGGGGACGGCCAGCGGGGCCGCGAGAACGGCCCCGGCCGCGGCGGCCTTGACGACCGTACGGCGGCGCGGGGCGGGCGGGTTGGCGGCGGTGTGGGATCTGTTACGACTGGTCACGGCCGATCAGATTACTGATCGGTAAGGGGCTTGGTAAGGCAACGGACATGAAGAGCGGGCGAACCGATCAAGAGTTCGCCCGCACTTGTATCCGGCGCTACTTGGTGACGCCCGCGTCCTTGAGCGCCGCCTTCCACTGGTCGACGGTCTCGGGGTTGGTGATGACCTTGTCGTTGATCTTGATGGTCGGGGTCGACTTGACGTCCTCCGTGCTGTCGAAGGAGTCGCTCATCTTCATCGCCCAGGCGTCGTAGGTGCCCTTCTCGACCGCGTCCTGGAACTTCTTGTTGCCCTTCAGCGCGTCGACCGTGTTCGCCACCTTGATCAGGTAGTCGTCCTCGGCGAGCTCGTCGGTGGTCTCCGCGGGGTGGTACTCCGCCGAGTACAGCGCGGCCTTGTAGTCGAGGAACGCGTCGGTGCTCACGTTCAGCGCGGCGCCCAGCGCGCTCAGCGCGTTCTTGGAGCCCTCGCCGCCGAGGTTGCCGTCGAGGAAGGTGCCGAGGGTGAAGGAGAGCTTGTAGTCGCCGTCCTCCATGCCCTTGTTGACGGTCTCGCCGATGGTCTGCTCGAAGGAGGCGCAGGCCGGGCAGCGCGGGTCCTCGTAGAGGTGGACGACGTTGTCGGTCTTGGAGTCGCCGACGAGGATCGTGGTGCCGTTCTTGCCGGAGGTGTTGGCCGGGGCGACGACCTTGGCGTCGGCGGCCGCCTCCCACGCCGAGGGCTGGTTGGTCTGCACGACTGCGTAGCCGATGCCGCCGGCCAGCGCCAGTACCGCGACCATGGACCCGGCGACGATCAGCTGCCGCCTGGTCTTCTCCCGCTTGGCCTGCCGCTCGCGCTCCTGGCGCAGCCGCTCCCGGGCCGCCGTCTTCGCCGCCTGGCTGTTCCGCTTGCTCATGTTCGTGTTCTCCCTGAAGGTCGCGCACCGGTGTGCGCGGATACGGACGAAGGACTGCTCGTGTTCGGATGTGTCGCTTCGCTCAGGCGGCGAGAGCGACGGTGGCCGAGCACGGCGGTCCACGCCGTCCCAGGGAGTGCGCGAGGAGCAGGTCACGGACGGGGGCGGTGCGGTGCGCGGGGCGCGGCAGCCGGCGGACCGCCGGGGCCGGCCGGGCCGCCACCGCGGCGGCCGCCAGCAGCAGCGGCCGGAACGTGGTCGCGGTCATCGCGTGCAGCACCTGGGCCAGCGCCCGCTCGCCGCGGCGCAGCCACGCCGCCGCCAGCAGACCCACGCCGACATGCGCGCCCAGCAGCAGCCAGGCGGTCTCCGGGTGGGCGTCGGCGAGCAGCGCGGCGACCCGGTCGGTGCCGGTCGTCCCGGCCATCCGGGTCAGCGGGCCGCCCACCTCGCCGGCGCACAGCACGTCCAGGCCGACCGAGCGCAGCGGACCGGCGACCGGGCCGCCCGCGCGGCCGTAGCAGGCGTGCTGGCCGGCGGTGAAGACGGTGTCCGCGGCCAGCTCCAGCGGGATCAGCAGCGCCGCGATCCGGCCGAAGCCGCGTTCCCGGCCGGCCAGCGCGTACGCGATCAGGAACACGGCGGCGGCGATCGCCGCCACCGTCCCCACGGGCAGCGGGACGCCGGAGAGCAGCACGTGTGACGCGGTGCTGAGCGTCACGACGATCGCCGTGAACAGCGCCGCGCGTACGGCTCTGAGCTGGGTCCCGGATATGTCCATCGTCTGGAGAGTGTGTCATGGGCTCCCGTAAGGGACCCCTAAAAGGTTCCTGTGAGGGAGCCGGGCGGACCGGTGCTACAGGCCGGGGATCCGGCCGTTGCGGAACAGGTCGAGGAAGATCTGGTGGTCGGCACGCGCGCGTGCCCCGTAGCCGTGCGCGAAGTCCACCAGGAGCGGCGCGAAGCTCTCCTCGTCGGCCGCGAGGGCCGCGTCGATGGCCCGCTCGGTGGAGAACGGCACCAGGTCCGAGTGGCCGCTCTCGTCGTCCGCGGCCGCGTGCATGGTGGCCGTGGCCCGGCCCAGGTCGGCGACGACCGCCGCGATCTCCTCCGGGTCGTCGATGTCGCCCCAGTCCAGGTCGACCGCGTACGGCGAGACCTCGGCGACCAGCTGGCCCGCGCCGTCCAGCTCGGTCCAGCCCAGCCACGGGTCGGCGTGCGCCTGCAGGGCGCGCTGGGAGATCACCGTGCGGTGGCCCTCGTGCCGGAAGTACTCGCGGATCGACGGGTCCGTGATGTGCCGGGAGACGGCCGGGGTCTGGGCCTGCTTGATGTAGATCACGACGTCGTTCTCCAGGGCGTCGCTGTGGCCCTCCAGCAGGATGTTGTACGACGGCAGGCCCGCCGAGCCGATGCCGATGCCGCGGCGGCCGACGACGTCCTTCACGCGGTAGGAGTCCGGGCGGGCCAGGGAGGTCTCCGGCAGCGTCTCCAGGTAGCCGTCGAAGGCGGCCAGCACCTTGTAGCGGGTGGCCGCGTCCAGCTCGACGGCGCCGCCGCCGGGCGCGAAGCGGCGCTCGAAGTCGCGGATCTCGGTCATCGAGTCCAGCAGCCCGAACCGGGTCAGCGAGCGGGCGTCGCGCAGCGCGTCCAGCAGCGGGCCGTCGGCGGTGTCCAGGGTGAACGGCGGCACCTCGTCGCTCTTGGCGCCGGTGGCCAGGGCGTGGATGCGCTCGCGGTACGCCGCCGCGTAGGTCCGCACCAGCTCGGTGATCTGCTCGTCGCTGAGCGCCTTGGCGTACCCGATCAGCGCGATCGAGGCGGAGAAGCGCTTGAGGTCCCAGGTGAAGGGGCCGACGTAGGCCTCGTCGAAGTCGTTGACGTTGAAGATCAGGCGGCCGGTCGAGTCCATGTACGTGCCGAAGTTCTCGGCGTGGAGATCACCGTGGATCCACACCCGGGAGGTGCGCTCGTCCAGGTACGGACCGCCCCGCTTCTCCTCGTCCAGGTCGTGGTAGAAGAGCGCCGCCGTGCCCCGGTAGAAGGCGAACGCGGACGCGGCCATCTTCCGGAACTTCACCCGGAACGCGGCCGGGTCGGCGGCCAGGAGCTCGCCGAAGGCGGTGTCGAGGACGGCAAGGATCTCCTCGCCGCGGTGCTCGTCGCTGAGCTGCGGGAACGACATCGCTGGGTGCCTCCTGGTACGGATGGTGCGTGACCTGTGCGGACGGGAATCGGACAGGATTCGGACACGGTGTCCGTCACCTTCCAACGTCCGACGGTACGCGTGAGTGCCCGCGGGTTGTCAGTCCCGAGGCATAGACTTCGACGCTGTCCCCCAGACTGTCCGCAGCCTGTCGGGCCCCCGTCGACCCGCGTTTCCCCAGGAGGCCGCAGCCGTGTCCAAGCCGCCGTTCACGCACCTGCACGTCCACACCCAGTACTCGCTGCTGGACGGTGCCGCGCGGCTGAAGGACATGTTCAACGCGTGCAACGAGATGGGCATGACCCATATCGCCATGTCCGACCACGGCAACCTGCACGGCGCGTATGACTTCTTCCACTCCGCGAAGAAGGCCGGAATCACCCCGATCATCGGGATCGAGGCGTATGTCGCCCCCGAGTCCCGGCGCAACAAGCGCAAGATCCAGTGGGGCCAGCCGCACCAGAAGCGGGACGACGTCTCCGGTTCCGGCGGTTACACCCACAAGACGATGTGGGCCGTGAACCGGACGGGGCTGCACAACCTCTTCCGCCTCTCCTCCGACGCCTACGCCGAGGGCTGGCTCCAGAAGTGGCCCCGGATGGACAAGGAGACGATCTCCAAGTGGTCCGAGGGGATCGTCGCCTCCACCGGCTGCCCCTCGGGCGAGGTGCAGACCCGGCTGCGGCTCGGACAGTTCGACGAGGCCCTCAAGGCCGCCGCCGACTACCAGGACATCTTCGGCAAGGACCGTTACTTCCTGGAGCTGATGGACCACGGCATCGACATCGAGCACCGGGTCCGCGACGGCCTGCTGGAGATCGGCCGGAAGCTCGGCATCCCCCCGCTGGTCACCAACGACTCGCACTACACGTACGCGCACGAGGCGGGCGCGCACGACGCCCTGCTGTGCATCCAGACCGGCAAGAACCTCTCCGACCCGGACCGCTTCAAGTTCGACGGCACCGGCTACTACCTGAAGTCCACGGAGGAGATGTACGCCATCGACTCCTCGGACGCCTGGCAGGAGGGCTGCGCCAACACGCTCCTCGTCGCCGAGATGGTGGACACCACCGGCATGTTCGAGAAGCGCGACCTCATGCCCAAGTTCGACATCCCCGAGGGCTACACCGAGGTCAGCTGGTTCCGCGAGGAGACCATGCGCGGCATGCAGCGCCGCTTCCCGGACGGCATCCCGGACGACCGCATGAAGCAGGTCGAGTACGAGATGGACACGATCATCTCGATGGGCTTCCCGGGCTACTTCCTCGTCGTCGCCGACTTCATCATGTGGGCGAAGAAGCAGGGCATCGCCGTCGGCCCCGGCCGGGGCTCCGCGGCCGGCTCGATCGTCGCCTACGCCCTCGGCATCACCGACCTCGACCCGATCCCGCACGGCCTGATCTTCGAGCGGTTCCTCAACCCCGAGCGCATCTCGATGCCCGATGTCGACATCGACTTCGACGAGCGCAGGCGCGTCGAGGTGATCAGGTACGTGACGGAGAAATACGGCGCCGACAAGGTCGCCATGATCGGCACGTACGGCACCATCAAGGCCAAGAACGCGATCAAGGACTCCGCGCGCGTGCTCGGCTACCCGTACGCGATGGGCGACCGCATCACCAAGGCCATGCCCGCCGACGTCCTCGGCAAGGGCATCCCGCTGTCCGGCATCACCGACCCGAACCACCCCCGCTACTCGGAGGCGGGCGAGGTCCGGTCGATGTACGAGAACGAGCCGGACGTGAAGAAGGTCATCGACACCGCGCGCGGTGTGGAGGGCCTGGTCCGGCAGATGGGTGTGCACGCGGCCGGCGTGATCATGTCCAGCGAGACCATCACCGAGCACGTCCCGGTCTGGGTGAGGCACACCGACGGCGTCACCATCACGCAGTGGGACTACCCGAGCTGTGAGTCGCTCGGCCTGCTGAAGATGGACTTCCTGGGCCTGCGCAACCTCACGATCATGGACGACGCCGTCAAGATGGTGAAGGCCAACAAGGGGATCGACATCGATCTCCTCAGCCTCCCGCTCGACGACCCCACGACCTTCGACCTGCTCCAGCGCGGCGACACCCTCGGCGTGTTCCAGTTCGACGGCGGCCCGATGCGCTCGCTGCTCCGGCTGATGAAGCCGGACAACTTCGAAGACATCTCCGCCGTGTCGGCCCTGTACCGCCCGGGCCCGATGGGCATGAACTCCCACACGAACTACGCGCTGCGCAAGAACGGCCAGCAGGAGATCACGCCGATCCACCCCGAGCTGGAGGAGCCGCTCAAGGAGGTCCTGGACGTCACCTACGGCCTGATCGTCTACCAGGAGCAGGTGCAGAAGGCCGCCCAGATCATCGCGGGCTACTCGCTCGGCGAGGCCGACATCCTCCGCCGCGTGATGGGCAAGAAGAAGCCGGAGGAACTGGAGAAGAACTTCGTCATCTTCCAGGCCGGCGCCCGCAAGAACGGCTACAGCGACGAGGCCATCCAGGCGCTCTGGGACGTGCTGGTCCCGTTCGCCGGCTACGCGTTCAACAAGGCCCACTCCGCCGCGTACGGCCTGGTCTCGTACTGGACCGCCTACCTCAAGGCGAACCACCCCGCCGAGTACATGGCGGCGCTGCTCACCTCGGTCAAGGACGACAAGGACAAGTCGGCGGTCTACCTCAACGAGTGCCGCCGCATGGGCATCCGGGTGCTGCCGCCGAACGTGAACGAGTCGGAGGCCAACTTCGCCGCCCAGGGCGACGACGTGATCCTCTTCGGCCTGTCCGCCGTCCGCAACGTCGGCACCAACGTCGTCGAGTCGATCATCAAGTGCCGCAAGGCGAAGGGGAAGTACTCCTCCTTCCCGGACTACCTCGACAAGGTGGACGCGGTCGTCTGCAACAAGCGGACCACGGAATCGCTGATCAAGGCCGGCGCCTTCGACTCCATGGGGCACACCCGCAAGGGTCTGACCGCGCAGTACGAGCCGATGATCGACAACGTGGTCGCGGTCAAGCGCAAGGAGGCCGAGGGCCAGTTCGACCTCTTCGGCGGCATGGGCGAGGAGGACAGCAGCGAACCCGGCTTCGGGCTCGACGTGGAGTTCTCCACCGACGAGTGGGACAAGACGTATCTGCTCGCCCAGGAGCGGGAGATGCTCGGCCTGTACGTCTCCGACCACCCGCTCTTCGGTCTGGAGCACGTGCTGTCCGACAAGGCGGACGCGGGCATCGCCCAGCTCACCGGCGGTGAGCACGCGGACGGCGCGGTCGTCACCATCGGCGGCATCATCTCGGGCCTCCAGCGCAAGATGACCAAGCAGGGCAACGCCTGGGCGATCGCCACCGTCGAGGACCTGGCCGGTTCCATCGAGTGCATGTTCTTCCCGGCGACCTACCAGCTGGTCTCGACCCAACTCGTCGAGGACGCCGTGGTGTTCGTCAAGGGCCGCCTCGACAAGCGGGAGGACGTGCCCCGGCTGGTCGCCATGGAGCTGATGGTCCCCGACCTGTCCAACGCCGGCACCAACGCGCCCGTGGTGCTCACCATCCCGGCCACCCGGGTCACCCCGCCCATGGTCAGCCGCCTCGGTGAGATCCTCACCCACCACAAGGGCGACAGCGAGGTGCGGATCAGGCTCCAGGGCCCGACCAAGACGACCGTGCTGCGCCTGGACCGGCACCGGGTGAAGCCGGATCCGGCGCTCTTCGGCGACCTGAAGGTGCTGCTCGGGCCGTCCTGCCTCGCGGGCTGACCGCACTCACCACGAGGGGCGCATCCCGGCCGGGATGCGCCCCTCGGTCTGTGTCCGGGCCTCAACGCCCGTCACACGGATGTCAGTTGTGGCCGAAGCGCTTCTGCCGGCCCTTGTGGGCGAAGTCGCCGGGGCTCATCTGCTGGGCGTCCTGCTCGGCCTGCGGCTCGATCGTGCTCTGCTGGGCCTGCTGCCGCCCGCGCTCGGACTGGGGCTGCTTACGGTCACGGTTCTTGTTCTTGGCCATGGTGATCTGCCTCCCTTGGGGGATCTAGGGGCCAGGGCCGCGTTCAGATTCACATACGCCGACACGCAGCGCATGTCGGACAATTACCGTCTGTAACAGGGCTTGTCGGCGTGCGCCAGGGGCGCGGCCGCGAGCCGATTCGCATAAACGCCACGCCGAAGATCGAGTTCGGGCCGTTAACCCTCGCGCGGTCGGGCAGACTCGAAGGAAGCCCGAAGCAAACCTCCCGGGAAGAGGGTGAGTCGCGTGGACCGCTGCATCGTCCTGGTGGACGCCGGGTATCTGCTGGGGGCCGCCGCCAGCCTCCTCGCCGGAGAGCCGTCGAGGTCCCGGATCACCGTCGACCACACCGCCCTCATCCAGGGCCTGCGAGAACGAGCCGAGTCGGACACCCAGCAGCCGCTGCTGCGCATCTACTGGTTCGACGGCGCCCCCGACCGCGTCCCGCAACCCGAGCACCGCCGGCTGCGGGTGATGCCCCGGGTCACCGTCCGGCTGGGCGCGCTCACCCGCAGCGACGGCCGCTGGGCCCAGAAGGGCGTGGACGCCGCCATGCACGCCGAACTGACCGAACTCGCCCGCAACCGGGCCTGTTCGGACGTGGTGCTGGTGACCGGGGACGGCGATCTGCTGCCCGGCATGATGGCGGCCAAGGAGCACGGCGTCGCCGTCCACCTGTGGGCCGTGCAGGCCGCCGACGGCGACTACAACCAGTCCGAGGACCTGGTCGCCGAGGCCGACGAGCGGCGTGTGCTGGACCGCACGTGGATCACCAAGGCGGTACGCGCGAAGGAACTGGGCGGAGTCTGCGCGCCGCCGCCCGTGCCGCGCCCGGAGATCGCCGCGATCCTGTCCGCGCCGCTGCCCGAGTCGGCGCTCGGCGCGGCGGAACGCACCACCGAGGAACCCCCGCACCCGGCGCCCGCCGCCGCGCAGAACGGCGCGGAGGAGCGGGTGCCGGCGTCCAAGGGCGTGCCGACGCCGAAGGACCTGGCCGCGCTGCGCGCGCACGGCGCCCAGCCCGCGGACCGGCATCCCGCCACCGCGACCCTGCGCTGGTCCTCCGACAAGGGGTGGGTGGACCGGCCCGGCGTCACCACCGAGCCGCCCGAGGCCGTCTCCATGCCGACCCTCGCCCAGCTGACCACCGCCGAGCAGCGGTGGGCCGACCGGGAGGAGGACATCACCACCGTCGGCGGCGACCCGTACGAGGTCGGGCAGGTCTTCGCGAGGCGCTGGATCTCCCGGCTCGGCGACCACGGGCATCTGCAGCGGCTGTCCGGCATGTACCCGCGCATCCCGCACCGCATCGACGGCGAGCTGCTGCGCTACGCCGCCCGGTTCGGGCTGCTGGCCCACAAGGACGACCAGATCGACGAGCACGACCGGTACGCGATCCGGGCCGGGTTCTGGCGCGAGGTCGACGGCCGCACGGGCGTGGAACACGCGCCGGCGGGCGAGTAGCGGCGCCCGGGACGGCCCTGCGGAACGCGGCGGATTTATCGGTAACGGTGGTTTTTGGGCGCGGACGGCGCCCCGGGCTCGGCTGCCGGTCCGGCACCCCGTAGTCTCGTCCCTTGTGAGTACGCGCGCGGGACAGGCCTTCGGGGACAGCGATGAGGTCGTGTGCGCGGTGCGCGGACTGACCAAGACGTACCCCGCGACGCGGGGACGGCGCGGCACTCCGGGCACCCCCGAGGTGCGCGCCACCGACGACGTACGGCTGGACGTGCGGCGCGGTGAGATCTTCGGGCTGCTCGGACCGAACGGCGCCGGCAAGTCCACCCTCGTACGCCAGCTCACCGGCCTGATGCGGCCCGACAGCGGCCGCGTCGAGATCCTCGGCCACGACATCGTCCGTCACCCCGAGCGCGCCTCCCGCATCCTCGCCTACCTCGGCCAGGAGTCCACCGCCCTCGACGACCTGACCGTCTCCCTCGCCGCCGAGACCACCGGGCGGCTGCGCGGGCTGGACGTGCGCCGGGCGCGGGCCGAGCGGGACGCCGTCCTCGACGAACTCGGGCTCGCGCCGATCGCCGGGCGGCCGCTGCGCAAGCTGTCCGGCGGGCAGCGGCGGCTGGCCTGCTTCGCCGCCGCGCTGGTGGGGGAGCGGCCGCTGCTGGTGCTCGACGAGCCGACCACCGCGATGGACCCCGTGGCGCGCCGGGCGGTGTGGTCCGCCGTCGACCGGCGGCGCGCCGAGCGGGGCACCACCGTCGTCCTCGTCACCCACAACGTCATCGAGGCGGAGACCGTCCTCGACCGGGTCGCCGTGCTCGACGAGGGCCGGGTGATCGCCTGCGACACCCCCGCCGGGCTCAAGGAGCAGGTCGCCGGCGAGGTGCGGGTCGACCTGGTGTGGCGGGAGCGGGCACCGCTGGACGTGCCGGAGGTCGCCGCGCTCAAGGACCGGGCCGAGCAGGCCGGACGGCGCTGGACGCTCCGGCTGGCCCCCGAGGAGGCCCGCGCGGTCGTCTCCACCGTCACCGGCGGGGCGGCCTTCGCCGCGCTGGACGACTTCACGCTGACCACGCCGAGCCTGGAGGACGTGTACATGGCGCTCGGCGGGGCCGCGCGGCAGGGACTGGTGAAGGCATGAGCAGCCCGGCCACCGCGTCCGTACGGAACAGGGCCACCGCCGCAGGGAAGAGGAGCAGCACGACGTGAGTGTCGTACCCGCAGAGGTTCTGCCGGGCGGTGCCGTGGCCGGGGACGGGGCGGACCGTCCGGCCGCCGAGCTGGCGCCGCCGGCCCGGCTGTGGCCGGCGCTCGCCGCCGTGTACCGGGCCCAGCTGTCCCGGGCGCGGGTGGCGCGGATCCCGCTGCTGTTCGTGGCCACCTTCCAGTCCATCGGCATCATGATCATGATGCGGGGAGTGGTGGACGGCGGCGGCGAGGCGCACTCCGTCGTCGCCGGGTCCTCCGTCGTGGTCGTCGCCTTCGTCGCGCTGAACCTGCTCGCGCAGTACTTCGGGCAGCTGCGCGCCACCGGCGGGCTCGACCACTACGCCACCCTGCCGGTGCCGCCCGCGGCGGTGGTGCTCGGGGCGGCCGGGGCGTACGCCTCGTTCACCGTGCCCGGCACCTTCGTGACCGCCGTCTTCGGCTGCCTCCTCTTCGGGCTGCCGCTGACCCATCTGTGGATCCTCTTCGCCGTCGTCCCGCTCGCCGGAGCGGCACTCGCCGGGCTCGGCGCGGCATGCGGGCTGCTCGCGCCGCGGCCGGAGCTGGCCACCCTGCTCGGGCAGCTGGGCATGTCGGCGGCGCTGCTGCTCGGAGTGCTGCCGCCGGAGCGGATGCCGGAGATCATCCGGCTGGCGCGGGACCTGCTGCCGTCCACCTACGGGGTGGAGGCCTACGCGCGGACCTTCGCGGCCGACCCGGACTGGGCCGTCGTCGCGGTGGACCTCGCGGTGTGCGCGGGGGTCGGAGTGATCTCGCTGGCCGTCGCCACCTGGGCGTATCGGCGGGCCGCCGTCCGGTGACGCGCCCGGTGGACGGGCCTGGCACGATGTCAGGGTGACAGCACCGTTGACTCCGCCTCCGCCGCCGCACGAACACTCCTCGCACGGCCAGTGGCCGCCCTCGGGTGCCGTCGGCGCCGGGTACGGGGCAGTGGCGTACGGAGCCCACGGAGGGCAGGGACAGGACGGCCCCGGGATGAAGACCGAAGAAGTGCGGGACGCCGCGGTGATCACGGTGGCGGCGGCGCTCGCCGGGGTGCTGCTCGGGGTGCTGTGGAACTGGCTGGCGCCCCGGGTGCCGCTGGTCGGGGAAGTGATCGACGGCAGCTGGGTCGTGTACGTCAAGGACACCGAGGGCGAGCAGGCGGTCGGCGTCGACGGAACGTTCACCCTGCTGGCCTTGGCGTTCGGTGTGCTGACCGGCGTGGTGGTGTTCCTGCTGCGGCGGCGCGGCGGAGTGCCGCTGGTGCTGGCGCTGGGCGTCGGCGGACTGCTCGGATCGCTGGTGGCGTGGCGGGTCGGCGTGTGGCTCGGACCGTCACAGGACGTGCTGGCGCACGCGAAGGCGGCCGGGCGGGGGGTGACGTTCTCCGCGCCGGTGAAGCTGGGCGCGAAGGGGGTGCTGCTGACGTGGTCCTTCGCCGGGTTGCTGGTGCACCTCGGACTCACGGCGCTGTTCGGGCCCCGGGACCCGGAGGTGCCGTACGGGTACGGGCCGAAGGGGGCTGCCGCAGGGCAGGGCTGAGCTGGGCCCGGCGTTTTCGCTGGGGCGGAGTGTTGCGCGACCCGGCGCGACGGGGTGCCGCCCGCGCCCACCCTCCCCCAAGCTCTCGGCGGCGCGGCGAGGTGCCGGGGCTTGGCCTGGGGTAGGCGTCAGGTCCGGCCGATCGGGGCCACCACCGCGTCCGTGAGCTTTGTCAGGTCCGTGGGGGACAGTTCCACCTCCAGGCCACGGCGGCCGGCCGAGACGCAGATCGTGGTGTGGAACGAGGCCGACGCGTCCAGGACCGTCGGGAGCTTCTTGCGCTGGCCCAGGGGGGAGATGCCGCCCCGGACGTAGCCGGTGGTGCGTTCCGCGAGGGCGGGGTCGGCCATGGCCGCGCGCTTGCCGCCGACCGCTGCCGCGAGGGCCTTCAGGTCGAGCTGCCCCGCGACCGGCACCACCGCCACGGTGAGGCTGCCGTCGACGTCGGCGACCAGCGTCTTGAAGACCCGCTCGGGGGAGACGCCCATCGCCTCGGCCGCCTCCTCGCCGTACGACGGGTGGGAGGGGTCGTGGTCGTAGACGTGGACCGTGTACTCCACGCCCGCCGCCGTCAACGCCACCGTCGCCGGAGTGCCGCCGGACTGCTGCTTCTTCGACTTCTTCGCCATCCGGGCTTCCGCTCGTCCAGTTCCGTGGTCAGTTCAGGCTCGTGGGGCCGCGCGTCAGGTCCACCGCGGGCAGCGACGGCAGCGTACGGATGATCGCCGTCTCCGCGCGAAGGAGTTTCAGCTCGTCGCGCAGCCGGGACGCGGTGTCCGGCGCCTGGAGGAGCCGCTGCTTGGTCGGGATGTCCAGCATCATCGCGGCCGCGACCAGGTAGGACACCACCGACGGCTCGTCCGGCAGGTCCCCGCCGGTCGCCAGCGACCGCTCCCGCGCGCCCGCCAGCCGCTTCTGGTACTGCCGGAACGCCCGCAGCACGCCCTCGGCCAGCGCCCCCGCCTCGTCGCCAGGCTCCTCGGGCAGTTCCTCCAGCTCGGCCGTGAGGTACGGCCCCGACGCGTCCACCGACAGCAGCCGCACCCGGGTGGTCCCGGTCGCCAGCACCTCGAAGCCGCCGTCGGCCCGCTCCCGGATGGTCGCCGCGTCGGCGATGCAGCCGGTGCCGTGGAACGCCTTGACGGGGTCCGGGCCGAATCCGGCGGCGGGGCCGCGCTCCGGCAGGGAGGTCGGGTCGGGCATGCCCGGTGCGCTCGCGGCCACCTCGTGGCCGTCGCGGATCGCCACGACGGCGAACCGGCGCGGCTCGTCGTCGGGGGTCTTCAGCAGCGCACGCATCATGGCGCGATAGCGCTCCTCGAAGACGTTCAGCGGGAGAACGAGTCCCGGGAACAGCACCGAGTTGAGGGGGAAGAGCGGCAGCCGGACGGTGGTCACGACGCAAAAGCCTAATGGTCGCGGAGGGCGGCGTGTCCGTCCCGCCCACGGACCGGGCGGGCCGGGCCCTGTCCCGTCCGGTCAGTTCCGGCTCAGCAGCCGTGTCGCCCCGGCCGCGACCGTCGTCGCGAGGACCCAGCCCAGCAGGATCATCGCCGCGCCCAGCCACTGCCACCCGCCGCGCAGCTGCCAGCCGCCCGCGTGGCCGAGGTCGATGACGGGCAGCAGCAGGTCGAGGGCGAACAGGGCCGGGTTCCAGGGCGGTTTCGCGGCGCCGCCGCCGCCCGCCTCGGGCCGCCCGGCGTACGCGAAGGCGAGGGAGCCCGCCGCCCACAGCACCGCCATCCACACCGCGGCGCGGCCCGGCCGGTAGCCGTAGGCCACGGTCCAGTCCTGCGCGTAGCCCCAGAACTTGGCCGCGGGCGGCAGCGTCTCGCGCCGCCGCCGCTGCTTGGCGAGCAGCACCTCGCGGGCGTCCTCGTCCTCGCCGCCGGCCCGCAGCACGGAGGCGAGGCGTTCGTACGGGTCCGGGTTGTACTCGGCGGTGGCCGCGGCCACCCATTCCAGCCGCTCGGCGAGCGGGAAAGGCCCCTGCGGGACCAGGTTCTCGTAGGTGAAGCCAGGCATGTGCAGGCGGCCGGGGCCCGGCCAGCTGCTCGCCCGGTCGACGAGGTTGACGACCCGCGCGCCGGACAGCACCACCTTGCCGCGCTGCGGCCCGTCCCCGAGGAAGCGAAGTTCCGGCACCTGGACGCGGCGCAGGGACAGCTCCTGGTCGTCGTCGAGGACGAGGCGGGCGCCGTCGAAGTCGACCGCGTCGCCGAACCGGCCGTCGTCCAGCCGCAGCCCGCCCTGGCACTCGAACCGCTGGATCCGGGTCCCCTGCGCGGGCGTCCGGCCGCTCAGCTGGAGGCTGCCGACGCCCGCCGGGGTGAGGTACAGGGTCCGTTCGACGGTCAGCTGCGGCGCGTTCAGCGCGAGCCTGCCGTACGGGTTGCGCAGCCGCGCGCCGCGCAGGCTGAGCGACACGCCGACGGTGGCGCCGCGCAGGCTCAGCTCGCCGTGCGACTCCAGCAGCTCGGCCTGGAGGTCCTGGCCGACGTTCATGCCGTCCCCGGCGATGGAGCGGCCGCTGCGGTCGCGGTACACGATCGCCTGGTTGAGCAGCAGGTCGGTGCCGATGTGCGCGTCGGTGAGCCGCATCCCGCCGAGGAACCGGCTGCGCGGCAGGTGCAGGTCGCCCTCGGTGTGCACCCGGGCCGCCTCCAGCCGCGGCACCGAGCAGTTCACCAGGCGCACGGTGCTGAAGCGGGCCTCCGGCAGTCTGACCTCCCGCTCGAAGCGGCAGCCGGTCAGCTCGACGTACGGCACCACGGTCCCGCCGGACAGATCCATCGTGTCGCTGATCTGCACGCCGGACAGTTTCAGCGAGGACACCCGGCCGGCCAGCGCGGGCGGACCGTCCAGAAGCAGCCAGCACACGATGCGGGCCCGCACGGTCCGCTCCGGGCCCCACGGATGCCCGCCGTGCGGATCGTCGACGACGGCGTCACCGCTGGTGAGGTCGTAGACGGTGCCGTTGCGGAAGGCCTGCCACATGCCGGCCTCGGCGGCGGTCAGATCGTCCGGAACGTCCCCGGCCCGCAGGGCGGCCCCCTCGGTCACAGCTGTCACTCCCCTCCCGGATACTCACGGGTTCATCCCTTCGTACAGCTGTTCATGCCCGCTCTGTGACGGATGGAACACGGGAAGTGAGGGGAATCCTCCCGGTTCGCTGGACACTCTGTATCAGCCATTGATACGTGCGGACGGCCGCCGTCACCGGTCTGCGAGAATTGGGCCTGTGATCTCCCGAATCGATCTGCGCGGCGACGCCCTCCCGGAGGGTCCCGCCCTGCGCGACCTGCTGCCCCGAGCCGACTTCGACGTATCGGTCGCCCTTGAGAAGGTGCGTCCGATCTGCGAGGCCGTGCATCATCGTGGCGACGCGGCGCTGATCGACTTCGCCGAGAAGTTCGACGGCGTGAAGCTGGAGCGGGTCCGGGTGCCGGCCGAGGCGCTCACCCGTGCCCTCGACGAGCTGGACCCGGCCGTCCGCGCGGCCCTGGAGGAGTCCATCCGCCGCGCCCGGCTCGTCCACCGCGCGCAGCGCCGCTCCACCCACACCACCCAGGTGGTGCCCGGCGGCTCGGTCACCGAGAAGTGGGTGCCGGTGGAGCGCGTGGGGCTGTACGTGCCGGGCGGCCGCTCGGTCTACCCGTCCTCCGTGGTCATGAACGTCGTGCCCGCCCAGGAGGCCGGCGTCGGGTCCATCGCGCTCGCCTCACCGGCCCAGGCCGAGTTCGGCGGGCTGCCGCACCCGACGATCCTCGCCGCGTGCGCGCTGCTCGGCGTCGACGAGGTGTACGCCGCGGGCGGCGCCACCGCCGTCGCGATGTTCGCCTACGGCACCGAGTCCTGCGCGCCCGCCAACATGGTCACCGGCCCCGGCAACATCTGGGTCGCCGCCGCCAAGCGCTTCTTCACCGGCAAGATCGGCATCGACGCCGAGGCGGGCCCGACCGAGATCGCGATCCTCGCCGACGCCACGGCCGACCCGGCGCACGTCGCCGCCGACCTGATCAGCCAGGCCGAGCACGACCCGCTGGCGGCGGCCGTGCTGGTCACCGACTCGGTGGAGCTGGCCGACGCCGTGGAGCGGGAGCTGGAGCCGCAGGTCGCGGCCACCAAGCACGTCGACGACCGGATCGTCCCGGCCCTGAAGGGCAAGCAGTCCGCGATCGTGCTGGTCGACGGGGTCGACGAGGGCCTGCGGGTGGTCGACGCGTACGGCGCCGAGCACCTGGAGATCCAGACCGCCGACGCCGCGGCCGTGGCCGACCGGGTGAAGAACGCCGGCGCGATCTTCGTCGGCCCGTGGGCGCCCGTCTCCCTCGGCGACTACGCCGCCGGGTCCAACCACGTCCTGCCCACCGGCGGCTGCGCCTGCCACTCCTCGGGTCTGTCCGTGCAGTCCTTCCTGCGCGGCATCCACATCGTCGACTACACGAAGGACGCGCTGGCCGAGGTCGCGCACCACGTGGTGACGCTGGCGGAGGCGGAGGACCTGCCCGCGCACGGCGCGGCGATCAAGGCGAGGTTCGACTGGAAGGTTCCGCAGGGCAAGTGACTGGCATCGACGATCTCCCCGTCCGGGACGAACTGCGCGGCAAGTCCCCCTACGGCGCCCCGCAGCTGGACGTCCCCGTACGGCTGAACACCAACGAGAACCCCTACCCGCTGCCCGAGCCGCTGGTCGAGCGGATCGCCGAGCGGGTGCGCGAGGCGGCCCGCGGCCTCAACCGCTACCCGGACCGGGACGCGGTGGAGCTGCGCACCCGGCTCGCCGAGTACCTGGCGAAGACGTCCGGCCACGAGGTGGGCCCGGCCAACGTGTGGGCGGCCAACGGCTCCAACGAGGTCATCCAGCAGCTGCTGCAGACCTTCGGCGGACCGGGCCGTACGGCGATCGGCTTCGAGCCGTCGTACTCCATGCACGGCCTGATCGCGCGCGGCACCGGCACCGGCTGGATCTCCGGCCCGCGCAACGACGACTTCACCATCGACGTGGCGGCGGCCGAGAAGGCCATCGCCGAGAACCGGCCGGACGTCGTCTTCGTCACCACCCCCAACAACCCCACGGGCAACGCCGTCCCGCCCGAGACGGTGCTCGCGCTGTACGAGGCGGCGCAGGCCGCGAAGCCGTCGATCGTCGTGGTCGACGAGGCGTACGTCGAGTTCAGTCACGGCGACTCGCTGCTGCCGCTGCTCGACGGCCGCCCGCACCTGGTGATCTCCCGCACGATGTCGAAGGCGTTCGGCGCGGCCGGGCTGCGCCTCGGCTACCTCGCCGCGCACCCGGCGGTCGTGGACGCCGTCCAGCTGGTCCGGCTGCCCTACCACCTGTCGGCCGTCACCCAGGCCACCGCCCTCGCCGCCCTGGAGCACACCGACACCCTGCTCGGCTACGTCGAGCAGCTGAAGGCCGAGCGGGACCGGCTGGTCGCCGAGCTGCGCGCGATCGGCTACGAGGTGACGGAGTCCGACGCGAACTTCGTCCAGTTCGGCCGGTTCGCCGACGCCCACGAGGCCTGGCGGAGGATCCTCGACCGGGGCGTCCTGGTCCGGGACAACGGCGTACCGGGATGGCTGCGGGTCACCGCCGGCACCCCGGAGGAGAACGACGCGTTCCTCGACGCGGTCCGTGAAGTGAAGAAGGAGCAGAACACATGAGCCGCGTGGGACGCGTGGAGCGCACGACCAAGGAGACCTCCGTCGTCGTCGAGATAGACCTCGACGGCACCGGGAAGACCGACATCTCCACCGGTGTCGGCTTCTACGACCACATGCTCGACCAGCTCGGCCGGCACGGTCTGTTCGACCTCACCGTGAAGACCGAGGGCGACCTGCACATCGACTCCCACCACACCATCGAGGACACCGCCCTCGCGCTGGGCGCCGCCTTCAGGCAGGCCCTCGGCGACAAGGTGGGGATCTACCGCTTCGGCAACTGCACGGTCCCGCTGGACGAGTCCCTCGCCCAGGTCACCGTCGACCTGTCCGGCCGCCCGTACCTCGTGCACACCGAGCCCGAGAAGATGGCGCCGATGATCGGCGAGTACGACACCACGATGACCCGGCACATCCTGGAGTCCTTCGTCGCCCAGGCCCAGATCGCGCTGCACGTGCACGTGCCGTACGGGCGCAACGCGCACCACATCGTGGAGTGCCAGTTCAAGGCGCTCGCCCGCGCCCTGCGGTACGCCTCCGAGCGCGACCCGCGCGCGGTGGGCATCCTTCCCTCCACGAAGGGCGCCCTGTGAGCGACGCACGCGCGGCCGCCGGGCCGCAGACGACGACGATGGCCGCACCTCTGCGCCGCGCGGGCGGAGAAGAGAACGGAGAGACACTGTGAACGGGCTGTCGACCGTCCTGATCGTCGTCGGGCTGTTCCTGGTCGGCGGCATCATCTCCTTCGCCAAGCAGAAGATGCCCAGGAGCCTGATCGTGCTGCTCTCCATCGGCGCCGCGATGTGCCTCGTCGCGGGCGTCATGCGGCTGGAGGTGTGGAACTGATGAGCACCCCGAAGAAGGTCGTGGTCTTCGACTACGGCTTCGGCAACGTCCGCTCCGCCGAGCGCGCCCTCGCCCGCACCGGCGCCGACGTCGAGATCACCCGCGACTTCGACGCCGCCATGAATGCCGACGGCCTGCTGGTGCCGGGCGTCGGCGCCTTCGCCGCCTGCATGCAGGGGCTGCGCGCGGCGCGCGGCGACTGGATCATCGATCGCCGGCTGTCCGGCGGGCGGCCCGTGATGGGCATCTGCGTCGGCATGCAGATCCTCTTCGCGCGCGGCATCGAGCACGGAGTGGAGACCGACGGCCTCGACGAGTGGCCCGGCAGCGTCGAACCGCTCCAGGCCGACATCGTGCCCCACATGGGCTGGAACACCGTCGAGGCACCGGCCGGCTCCGAGCTGTTCGCCGGCCTGGACGCGGATGCCCGCTTCTACTTCGTGCACTCCTACGCCGTCCACGACTGGACCCTGGAGACCACCAACCCGGCGATGGCCGCACCGCTGGTCACCTGGTCCACGCACGGCAAGCCGTTCGTGGCCGCCGTGGAGAACGGCGCCCTGTGGGCCACGCAGTTCCACCCCGAGAAGTCCGGCGACGCCGGCGCGCAGCTGCTCACCAACTGGATCGGAACCCTGTAGAGACATGGCCAAGCTCGAACTGCTCCCCGCCGTCGACGTCCGCGACGGCCAGGCCGTCCGCCTCGTGCACGGCGAGTCCGGCACCGAGACCTCGTACGGCTCCCCCCTGGAGGCCGCCCTGGCCTGGCAGCGGGCGGGCGCCGAGTGGCTGCACCTGGTCGACCTGGACGCGGCCTTCGGCACCGGCGACAACCGTGAGCTGATCGCCGAGGTCGCGAAGGCGATGGACATCAAGGTGGAGCTGTCCGGCGGCATCCGCGACGACGCCACCCTGGCCGCCGCGCTCGCCACCGGCTGCACCCGCGTCAACCTCGGCACGGCCGCGCTGGAGACCCCGGAGTGGGTCGCCAAGGTCATCGCCGAGCACGGCGACAAGATCGCGGTGGGCCTGGACGTGCGGGGCACGACCCTGCGCGGCCGCGGCTGGACCCGCGACGGCGGCGACCTCTACGAGACGCTGGACCGTCTCGACAAGGAGGGCTGCGCGCGGTACGTGGTCACGGACATCGCCAAGGACGGCACCCTCCAGGGCCCCAACCTGGAGCTGCTGAAGAACGTCTGCGCGGCCACGGACCGCCCGGTCGTGGCGTCCGGCGGCGTGTCGTCCCTGGACGACCTGCGCGCGCTGTCCGGTCTTGTGCCCCTCGGTGTCGAGGGCGCCATCGTCGGAAAGGCCCTGTACGCCAAGGCGTTCACCCTCGAAGAGGCCCTGGAGACGGTGTCGTCATGACGTCCGGAGCCGTACGGCGCGTGCAGAGCGGAAGCCCCTGGGAGGACTCCTTCGGCTTCGCACGCGCCGTCGCGGCGGGCGACCGTGTGCTGGTGGGGGGCACCACGTCCTTCAAGGGGCGGGTGCTGTACGGCGAGGGCGACCCCTACGAACAGGCCAAGGTGGCCTTCACCAGCGCGATCGAGGCGATCGGCGAGTTCGGACTCGGGGTCGGGTCGGTGATCCGCACCCGGATGTACCTGACCCACGTCCGGGACGTGGACGAGGTGGGCCGGGCCCACAAGGAGATCTTCGACGCGGTGCGGCCGGTGTCCACCCTCCTGGTCGTGGAGGGCTTCGTGGACCCGCGCATCCTGGTCGAAGTCGAAGTAGAAGCATTCAGAGGAGCCGAGCAGTCATGACCCTGGCGGTCCGAGTCATCCCCTGCCTGGACGTGGACAACGGCCGGGTCGTCAAGGGCGTCAACTTCCAGAACCTGCGCGACGCGGGCGACCCCGTCGAGATGGCGAAGGTGTACGACGCCGAGGGCGCCGACGAGCTGACGTTCCTGGACATCACCGCCTCGTCCGGCAACCGCGAGACGACCTACGACGTCGTCCGCCGCACCGCCGAGCAGGTGTTCATCCCGCTGACGGTGGGCGGCGGCGTGCGCACGGCCGACGACGTGGACAAGCTGCTGCGCGCGGGCGCGGACAAGGTCGGCGTCAACACGGCCGCGATCGCCCGCCCCGACCTGATCCGCGAGATCGCCGAGCGCTTCGGCCGACAGGTCCTGGTCCTGTCAGTGGACGCCCGCCGCACGCAGGACGGCTCCTTCGAGGTCACCACCCACGGCGGCCGCAAGGGCACCGGCATCGACGCCGTCGAGTGGGCCCACCGGGCCGCCGAGCTGGGCGCCGGCGAGATCCTGTTGAACTCCATGGACGCGGACGGCACCAAGGACGGCTACGACCTGGAGATGATCCGCGCCGTCCGCAAGCACGTCACCGTCCCCGTGATCGCCTCCGGCGGAGCCGGCAAGCTCACCGACTTCCCCCCGGCGATCACCGCCGGCGCGGACGCGGTCCTGGCCGCCTCGGTCTTCCACTTCGGCGACCTGCGCATCGGCCAGGTGAAGGAGACGCTGCGGGAGGCCGGGCACGCGGTCAGGTGACCTCGGCCCGAGCCGCCCGCTCGTAGAGTCCTTGAGCCCCGGTCGTTCGGCCGGGGCTCTTTCGCGAGCAGATGCGAAGGGGAACTTGCGCAATACTTATTGTGCAAGTTTTCTTTCCTGGCTACCGTGCACGCATGGCAGACAAGGAGAGAGACCGTCGGATCACCGACCTCGGCACCCTCAAGGCGCTCGCCCACCCGCTGCGGATGAACCTCTACCGAGGGCTGCTCGTGGCACGCACCGCCACCGCCTCCCAGCTGGCCGAACAGGTCGACGAGGCGGTGTCGCTCGTCAGCTACCACCTGCGGAAACTGGCCGAGCACGGCCTGATCGAGGAGGCCGAACCGCAGAGCGAGGACGGGCGGGAGCGCTGGTGGCAGCCCGCCTCCGACGGCGTGAGCATCCGCGACGAGGACTTCCGGGACGCCCCGGAGAAGGCCGCCGCGCACACCGCGGCCAGCCGGCTCTTCGCCGACCAGCGCATGGCCATGTACCGCCGCTACCTCGACGAGCGGGCGCACTGGGGCCCCGAGTGGAACACCTCCGCGGACTCCGCCGAGTCCGTGCTGCGCCTCACCGCCGCCGAACTGGCCGAGTTCAACGCCGAACTGCTCGCCCTGGCCCGCAAGTACGAGGAACGCGGCCGGGCCGCCGAGGCGGCGGGGGAGAGCACGGGACGCGAGAACGTCGCGGTGCACACGTACACGTTCCCGTTCCGCGTCTGACCGGGGGTTTCCACATGACGACGACCCGCTTACCGGCGGCGGCGGACATCGCCGGACCCGCCCACCGCGACCCCGACGTCCTGCGCTGGCTCGGCGCGTACGCCTCCTCGGCGATCGGCGACAACGTCTACTACATCGCCCTGTCCTGGGCGGCCGTCCGCGCCGGCACCCCCGCCCAGGCAGGGCTGGTGATGTCGCTCAGCGCCGTACCCCGGGCACTGCTGATGCTCGGCGGGGGAGTGATCGCCGACCGGTTCGGGCCGCGCCGGGTCGTCATCGGCAGCGACGCCGTGCGCTGCGCGGCCGTGCTCGCGGTGGCTCTGCTGCTGTTCGCCGCCGACCCCGGCCTGTGGCCGCTGACGCTGCTCGCCCTGCTCTTCGGCGCCGTCGACGCCGTCTTCATGCCCGCGGTGGGCGCCCTCCCCGCCCGGATCACCCGTCGGGACCAGCTCGCCCGGGTGCAGGGCATGCGCGGCCTGGTCGTCAAGCTCGCCCATGTGGTGGGCGCCCCCCTGGGCGGTCTCGGTGTGGCGCTCGGCGGTGCCGCCACGGCCTTCGGGATCGCCGGACTGCTCATCGCGGTCTCGGTGCCGCTGCTGGTCTCGGTGCGGGTGGGCGAGCTGCCGCCCGACGACCGGGACACCCGGCCCGGCGCCTGGCAAGACCTGCGCGCGGGGCTGCGGTACATCCGGCGGCACCGGGTGCTCGGGCCGCTCCTCCTGGTCGTCGCCCTCGGTGACCTCGGGTTCGTGGGGCCGCTCAACGTGGGCCTGACGCTGCTCGCCGACCGGCGCGGCTGGGGCGCCTCCGGTGTCGGCTGGGTGCTCGCCGGGTTCGGGATCGGCGCCGGGGCCGCCTCCCTGCTGCTCGCGGTCCGGGGCCGGATACCGCGCGCCGGGCTGGTGCTGTCGGTCACCGTGGTCGGCGGCGCCGGCGCCATCACGGCGCTCGCCCACGCCCCGTCGGTTCCGGCCGCCGTCGCCGCGGCCGTGGTGATCGGCCTGCTGGCCGGGCTCAGCGGCGCCCTGTGCGGGGCGCTGCTGCAGACCGAGTCCGACCCCGCCTGCCTGGGCCGGGTCACCGCCGCGTCCAACCTGGTCAGCCTGGGTGTCGCGCCGCTCACCATGCCGCTGGTCGGCGCCGCGATCGGCGTGTGGGGCACCGGCCCGGTGTTCACGGCCTGTGCGGCCGTCTGCGCGATGGCGGGTGTCGTCGGCCTCGGGTCGTCCGCGGTGCGCCGCGCGGAACTCTGAGGCCTCAGATGCCCAGCTGCTTGCTGTCGTGCAGGCGGTCGATCGCGTCCGCGTCGCCGTCCAGGTCCACCTTGGCGGCGCGCTGGCGGCCGTAGAGGAAGAGGAGGAGTTCGGAGGGCTCGCCCGTCACCGTCACCACCGGGGTGCCGCGGTGGGCGACCACCGTCTGGCCGTCGGGGCGGCGCAGGACCAGACCCGTGGGGACGGAGCGGCCCATGAGGCGGGCGGTGCGTTCCAGACGGGACCACAGGGCGTCCTGGAAGACGGGGTCGAGGACGCGGGCGGACCAGTCGGACTGGGCGCGGCGGACGTCCTCGGTGTGGACGTAGAACTCGACGGTGTTCGACATCTCGTCGATCTGCTTGAGCGCGAAGGGGGAGAAGCGCGGCGGGCCGGTGCGGATGAGCTGGATCAGCTCCTCGTACGGCTTCGCCGTGAACTCGTCCATCACCCTGTCCAGGCGTGGCGCGAGCTGCTTGATCAGGATGCCGGTGGCGGCGTCCGGGCGGCGCTCCCGCACCACCACGTGCGCGGCCAGCTCACGGGTCTGCCAGCCCTCGCACAGGGTGGGGGCCTCCGGGCCCAGAGCTTCCAAGAGGTCGGCGAGCAGGAGCCGTTCACGCTTGGCAAAGGTCGACATGCGGTTCAGCCTACGACCGCCCGGAGAAGTCCGCCCACCCGTCACCCGGCCACCACCCCTCGACTAGGCGCTGCGCGCCGCCTTGCTCAACCAGTGGACGCCGGGCCGAGACTGTCTGTGGGGCGCGGCACAATGGCACCCATGACCAGCACGCCGCCGCCCAGCAGCCTCGACCCGGAGATCGCCGCGCGCCTCAAGCGCAGCGCGGACGGGCTCCTGCCCGCCATCGCCCAGCAGTACGACACCGGTGAGGTGCTCATGCTCGGCTGGATGGACGACGAGGCGCTGCACCGCACGCTCACCACCGGCCGCTGCACCTACTGGTCGCGCAGCCGCCAGGAGTACTGGGTGAAGGGGGACACCTCCGGCCACTTCCAGTGGGTGAAGTCCGTCGCCCTGGACTGCGACGCGGACACCGTGCTGGTCAAGGTCGACCAGGTGGGCGCCGCCTGCCACACCGGCGCGCGCACCTGCTTCGACGAGGACGTGCTGCTCAAGGACGCCGGCGTGCCGGCGCCGGGTCAGTGAGGTCGGCGGCCATGGACATCGAGACGTTCCGCAAGCTCGCCACCGACCGCCGGGTCATCCCCGTCACCCGCAAGCTGCTCGCCGACGGCGACACCCCGGTCGCGCTCTACCGCAAGCTGGCCGCCGAGCGCCCCGGCACCTTCCTCCTGGAGTCCGCGGAGAACGGCCGCTCCTGGTCCCGCTACTCCTTCGTGGGCGTCCGCTCCGCGGCGACCCTCACCGCGCGCGACGGGCAGGCCCACTGGCTGGGCACGCCGCCCGTCGGCGTCCCCGTCGACGGCGATCCGCTCGCCGCGCTGCGCGCCACCATCGAGGCGCTGCACACCCCCCACCAGGAAGGCCTGCCGCCCTTCACCGGCGGCATGGTCGGCTACCTGGGGTACGACATCGTGCGCCGACTGGAGAAGATCGGCCCCGGCGAGCGGGACGACCTGCGGCTCCCCGAGCTGACCATGCTCCTCACCAGCGACCTCGCGGTGATGGACCACTGGGAGGGCTCCGTCCTGCTGATCGCCAACGCGATCAACCACAACGACCTGGACACCGGCGTCGACGAGGCCTACGCGGACGCGATCGCCCGCCTCGACGCCATGGAGGCCGACCTGTCCCGCGCGGTCGCCCAGCCGCCCGCCGTCCTCCCGCCCTCCGAGCTGCCCGAGTACACCGCGCGGTGGGGCGGACCCGAGTTCCGGACGGCCGTCGAGGACATCAAGGAGCGCATCCGCGCGGGCGAGGCCTTCCAGGTCGTCCCCTCGCAGCGCTTCGAGACGCCGTGCACGGCGAGCGCGCTGGACGTGTACCGGGTGCTGCGGGCCACCAACCCGTCGCCGTACATGTACCTGTTCCGCTTCGACGGGTTCGACGTCGTCGGCTCGTCCCCCGAGGCGCTGGTCAAGGTCGAGGACGGGCGGGCCATGGTCCACCCCATCGCCGGCACCCGCTGGCGCGGCGCCACCCCGCAGGAGGACCAGGCCCTCGCCGACGAACTCCTCGCCGACCCCAAGGAGCGCGCCGAGCACCTGATGCTCGTCGACCTGGGCCGGAACGACCTGGGGCGGGTCTGCGAGCCGGGCTCGGTCGAGGTCGTCGACTTCATGTCCGTCGAGCGGTACTCGCACGTCATGCACATCGTCTCCACGGTCACCGGCAAGGTCGCCGCCGGCCGCACCGCGTTCGACGTGCTCACCGCCTGCTTCCCGGCGGGCACCCTCTCCGGCGCCCCGAAGCCGCGCGCGATGCAGATCATCGACGAACTGGAGCCGTCGAGGCGCGGCCTGTACGGCGGCTGTGTCGGCTACCTCGACTTCGCGGGCGACTCCGACACCGCCATCGCCATCCGCACCGCCCTGCTGCGCGACGGCACCGCCTATGTGCAGGCGGGCGCCGGCATCGTCGCCGACTCCGACCCGGTCGCCGAGGACACCGAGTGCCGCAACAAGGCCGCCGCGGTCCTCAGGGCCGTCCACACGGCCAACCGGCTCGGCGAGTAGGGCGCTTATCACGTGAACCCCGGGTGACGGTTCGCCCGGGGTTCAGGCGATAGTGGAGTACGTGACTGCCGTACCTCACCCCCGTACCGAAGCCGCACGACCCGCGCGGGCCGGACGCCGGAGTCTCGCCATCGCCCTGCTGTGCGGCGCGCTCGGCGCGGCCGTGACACTGCTGGCCACCCGCCAGCAGTGGTCGGAGGGCACCGCGACGGTGGCCGGCGGCGCCTTCCCCCTGACCGCCAAGGGCAGCGACGTCACCGGCGTCCCCGCGGCCCTGGCCATAGTGGGCCTGGCCGCGCTCGTCGCCGTCTTCGCCGTCCGCCGGGCGGGCCGGCTGCTGGTCGCGGCGCTGCTCGCGCTCTGCGGCATCGGCACCGTCGTCTCCGCCGTGCTCGGCGCCTCGGACAGCTCCGCGCTCGACGAGCAGGCCGCCCGCGTCTCCGGCGACACCTCCGCCACCGTGCACGCGCTCAGCCACTCCGCGTGGCCGTACGTCGCGGCCGTCGGCGGCGCCCTGATCCTGCTGGCCGGACTGCTCGCCCTGCGCTACGGCCGGCTGTGGCCCGCGATGTCCGGCCGCTACGAGCGCTCCGGCACCCCCCGCCCCCGCCGCGCCGCGCCGGCCGTCGACCCGGACCGGCCCGAGGACCTGTGGAAGGCCCTGGACCGCGGCGAGGACCCGACCGGCACCGGACCGGCCTGACCGGCCTGACGTCCGGCGGGCGCCGACGCCCCGGACCGGCGCCCGGATGTGGCGAAACAGACGCGACGCCGGGGCCACCCCCGCGCATGGCACGCGCACGCGTACGGGACAATGGACGACGAGCGCGAGGCTCACACACGCACACGGCTACGAGGAGCAAGCAATGGCGGACAGCAGCCACGGGCACGGTCACACCCCGGCCGCCTGGACCGGTGTCATCATCGCCTTCATCGGTTTCACCGTCGCGGGTGCCTTCATGGTGATGGCCAACCCGATGGGCTTCTGGGGCGGCATGGCCATCGTGCTCCTCGGCGGTGTCGTGGGCGGCGTGATGCGCACGATGGGCCTGGGCATGCCGAAGTCGCAGCCCCTGAAGATGGTCCAGGGCGCCACCACGGTGAAGCCGGCCGCCACCGCGACCCGCGAGCCCGTCGCCGCCGAGAGCTGACCGGCGCGACACAGCACGGCGTACTTCGTCGAGGGGCGGCCCACGAGCCGCCCCTCACGCGTGTCCGGGGCCCCGCGAGGCACAATGCGAGACGTGAGCGCCGACACCCCCAGAACGACACCGGCCGCGGGCCGGCTGGCCGTGCCCGCCGGAGTGCTGGCGGCCGTCGCCGGGGCCTTCGCGTACGTCGGGGCCGTGGACCCCAACGAACCCGGCCACTACCCGGTCTGCCCGCTGCTGCGCCTCACCGGCCTGTACTGCCCCGGCTGCGGCGGGCTGCGCAGCGCGCACGCCGTCGTCCACGGCGACCTCGCGGCGGCGCTCCAGGCGAACGCGGTGGCGGTCGCCGGTTACGCGCTGTTCGCCGTGGCGTGGACCGTCTGGGTGGTCCGCGCGGCGCGCGGCCGGCCGCTGCGGCTCGACCTGCGGTCCGCGCACCTGTGGGCCGTCGGCGCGTTGGTGCTGGTCTTCACGGTTGTCCGGAACCTGCCGTTCGGTGGCTGGCTGCATCCTTGATCATCGGACGGGTGTCCAGGTACTGGGACCGGCGTCAACCGGATGCGGGGCCTTCGCCCCATCCCGGATACCATCGCTATGACCATAGGTTTCGACCGACCGCTGTGACAGTCAGCCGACTGGAAGGGGGCCGCTCGCGTGAGTGTGCTCGACGAGATCATCGACGGAGTCCGTGCCGACCTCGCGGAGCGGCAGGCGCGCGTCAGCCTCGACGAGCTCAAGGAGCGCGCGGCGAAGGCGCCCGCCGCCAAGGACGGGGTCGCCGCGCTCAAGGGCGACGGCGTCAAGGTGATCTGCGAGGTCAAGCGTTCCAGCCCGTCCAAGGGCGCGCTGGCCGCGATCGCCGACCCCGCGGGCCTCGCCGCGGACTACGAGGCGGGCGGCGCGGCCGTCATCTCCGTCCTCACCGAACAGCGCCGCTTCGGCGGCTCGCTCGCCGACCTCGAGGCGGTCCGCGCGCGCGTCGACATCCCGGTGCTGCGCAAGGACTTCATCGTCACCTCGTACCAGCTGTGGGAGGCCCGCGCGTACGGCGCCGACCTCGCGCTGCTGATCGTCGCCGCCCTCGACCAGTCCGCGCTGGAGTCGCTGATCGAGCGTGCCGTCTCCATCGGCCTCACCCCGCTCGTCGAGGTCCACGACGAGGAGGAGGTCGACCGCGCGGTGGACGCCGGCGCCAAGGTCATCGGTGTCAACGCGCGCAACCTCAAGACGCTGGAGGTCGACCGCGGCACCTTCGAGCGGGTGGCCCCGGAGATCCCGGACCACATCGTCAAGGTCGCCGAGTCCGGTGTACGCGGCCCGCACGACCTCATCGCCTACGCCAACGCCGGAGCCGACGCCGTCCTGGTCGGCGAGTCCCTCGTCACGGGCAAGGACCCGAAGGCGGCCGTCGCCGACCTGGTGGCCGCGGGCGAGCACCCCGCACTGCGCCACGGCCGGGGCTGATCCTTCGCTAGGCTGACCGACGATGACTCCTCCGATCACCGAGACCGCCAGGGACCCGTACGCCCGCCTCGCGCGCGGCTGCCGGCCCCGTGGCTGCCGTGCCCCCGCCCGCCGGGTGCACGGCCGCCGGGTGCGGTACGTCATCGGTGACGAACCGGGGCAGGTGAACGGCCGCCGATGGCAGCAGGGCTTTCAGGGGCGCGGGGAACTGCGCGAAAAGCCACAGACGACCTGAGGCCACACGACAAGCCCCGCCCCCACGGCGAACAGTGACTCTTCACCACACCCACCGTGAGGCTCAAGCATGCCCAGCAACTTCTTCATCCCCGACCCGGAGGGCCAGGTCCCGAGCGCGGACGGCTACTTCGGCGCGTTCGGCGGCAAGTTCATCCCGGAAGCCCTCGTCGCGGCGGTCGACGAGGTGGCCGTGGAGTTCGACAAGGCCAAGAACGACCCCGAGTTCGCCCGCGAACTCGACGACCTGCTCGTCAACTACACCGGCCGTCCCAGCGCCCTGACCGAGGTGCCGCGGTTCGCCGAGCACGCCGGCGGCGCCCGGATCTTCCTCAAGCGCGAGGATCTGAACCACACCGGCTCCCACAAGATCAACAACGTGCTCGGCCAGGCCCTGCTCACCAAGCGCATGGGCAAGACCCGCGTCATCGCCGAGACCGGCGCCGGCCAGCACGGCGTGGCCACCGCCACCGCCTGCGCCCTGTTCGGCCTCGACTGCACCATCTACATGGGCGAGATCGACACCCGGCGCCAGGCCCTCAACGTGGCCCGGATGCGGATGCTCGGCGCCGAGGTCATCGCCGTGAAGTCCGGCAGCCGCACCCTGAAGGACGCCATCAACGAGGCGTTCCGCGACTGGGTCGCCAACGTCGACCACACCCACTACCTGTTCGGCACGGTCGCCGGCCCCCACCCCTTCCCGGCCATGGTCCGCGACTTCCACCGCGTCATCGGCGTCGAGGCCCGCCGCCAGCTCCTGGAGCGCGCCGGACGCCTGCCGGACGCCGCCATCGCCTGCGTCGGCGGCGGCTCCAACGCGATCGGCCTGTTCCACGCGTTCATCCCGGACGAGGGCGTCCGCCTCATCGGCTGCGAGCCCGCCGGGCACGGCGTCGAGACCGGCGAGCACGCGGCGACCCTGACCGCCGGCGAGCCCGGCATCCTGCACGGCTCCCGCTCCTACGTCCTCCAGGACGACGAGGGCCAGATCACCGAGCCGTACTCCATCTCGGCCGGCCTGGACTACCCGGGCATCGGCCCCGAGCACTCGTACCTCAAGGACAGCGGCCGCGGCGAGTACCGCGCGGTCACCGACGACGCGGCCATGCAGGCACTGCGCCTGCTGTCCCGCACCGAGGGCATCATCCCCGCCATCGAGAGCGCCCACGCCCTGGCCGGGGCCCTGGAGGTCGGCCGGGAACTGGGCGAGGACGGGCTGATCGTGGTCAACCTGTCCGGCCGCGGCGACAAGGACATGGACACCGCCGCGCGTTACTTCGGCCTGTACGACACCGACGCCGAGGTCGCGGCCGACGCCGCCGACGTCGCCGAGATCGAGGGGGACGCCAAGTGAGCGGGAACGTCCAGCTGCTGACCGACACGCTCGCCGCGGCGAAGGCCGAGGGCCGCGCCGCCCTCATCGCCTACCTCCCGGCCGGGTTCCCGACCGTGGACGGCGGCATCGAGGCGATCAAGGCCGTCCTCGACGGCGGCGCCGACGTCGTGGAGGTCGGTCTGCCGCACAGCGACCCCGTCCTCGACGGCCCGGTCATCCAGACCGCCGACGACATCGCCCTGCGCGGCGGAGTGAGGATCGCCGACGTGATGCGGACCGTCCGGGAGGCCCACCAGGCCACCGGCAAGCCGATCCTCGTCATGACGTACTGGAACCCCATCGACCGCTACGGCGTCGAGCGGTTCACCGCCGAACTGGCCGAGGCGGGCGGCGCGGGCTGCATCCTGCCCGACCTGCCCGTGCAGGAGTCCGCCCTGTGGCGGGAGCACGCCGAGAAGCACGGCCTCGCGACCGTCTTCGTGGTGGCGCCCAGCAGCAAGGACAAGCGGCTCGCCGAGATCACCGCGGCGGGCAGCGGTTTCGTCTACGCCGCCTCGCTGATGGGCGTCACGGGCACCCGCGAGTCGGTCGGCACGCAGGCGCGGAACCTGGTGGAGCGCACCCGCGCCACCACCGAGCTGCCGGTCTGCGTCGGCCTCGGTGTCTCCAACGCCGCGCAGGCCGCCGAGGTGGCCGGCTTCGCCGACGGCGTGATCGTCGGCTCGGCGTTCGTCAAGCGGATGCTGGACGCCCCGGACGACGCGGCCGGCGTGGAGGCCGTCCGCGCGCTCGCCGGTGAGCTCGCGCGGGGCGTGCGCCGACAGGCGTGACGGTCACGCGGGTGACTCGCCGGGAGTAACAGAGCGATCTTCGTACGGGTCGCTCGAACGGGTGGTCCTGGAGCCGGGGAGGCGCGCTGCGTCTCCCCGGTTCGTTCTGCGGGTGTGAGCGAGAACAACCGTGACGGAAAGCGCACGGCCCGAGAGCGGCTGGCGGCGGAGCGCGCGAAGCAGAAGAGCGCGGAGAAGCGACGGCGGGCGCTGATCGTGGGCGCGAGCGTCGTCTGCGTCCTGGGCCTCGCGGCGGTGATCGGCGTCGTCGCCGCCAACGCCGGCAAGGACGACGGCGGCGACAGCGCGGGCCCGGTCGTGGCCCCCTCGGGCGCCAACGGCGAGGACAGCCTCGTCATCCCGGTCGGCGAGAGCGGCGCCAAGTCGACGCTCACCGTCTGGGAGGACTTCCGCTGCCCGGCCTGCAAGTCCTTCGAGACGACGTACCGGCAGACGGTCCACGAGCTGACGGACGCCGGACAGCTCAAGGTCGACTACCGCCTGGCCACGATCATCGACGGCAACATGGGCGGCAGCGGCTCCCGGACCGCCGCCAACGCCGCGGCCTGCGCCCAGGACGCCGGCAAGTTCGTCGCCTACCACGACGTGCTGTTCGACAACCAGCCCCCCGAGACCGACGACGCGTTCGCCCAGACGGACGAGCTGATCGAGCTGGCGGGCAAGGTCGACGGCCTCGACACGCCCGCGTTCAGAAAGTGCGTCGAGGACGGCACCCACGACAGCTGGGTCGACAAGTCCGCCCAGGCGTTCAGCAACGGCGGCTTCCGGGGCACGCCGACCGTGCTGCTCAACGGCAAGAACATCTTCGACGACCGGACGATGACCCCTGCCAAGCTGAAGCAGCAGGTGCAGCAGGCCGCGAAGTCGTGACCGGGAAATGACGCCGGGCGACCGCCCGTTATGGACCCGTAGCCGGGCTGCCCGTCGCCGGGCCGGTCCGGCACGGTAGCGTCGACCTTGCCATGGAACTTGCCTATATTCCCAGCCCGTCGCGCGGGGTGATCCACCTCGGACCCGTTCCGCTGCGCGGCTACGCGTTCTGCATCATCATCGGCGTGTTCGTTGCCGTCTGGCTCGGCAACAAACGCTGGATCGCCCGCGGCGGGCGGGCCGGCACGGTCGCCGACATCGCGGTCTGGGCGGTGCCGTTCGGCCTGATCGGCGGTCGGCTGTACCACGTGATCACGGACTATCAGCTGTACTTCAGCGAGGGCCGTGACTGGGTGGACGCCTTCAAGATCTGGGAGGGCGGACTCGGCATCTGGGGCGCCATCGCCTTCGGCGCGCTGGGCGCGTGGATCGGCTGCCGCCGCCGCGGCATCCCGCTGCCCGCCTACGCCGACGCCGTCGCCCCGGGTATCGCCTTCGCGCAGGCCATCGGCCGCTGGGGCAACTGGTTCAACCAGGAGCTGTACGGCCGGGAGACCGACCTGCCGTGGGCGCTGCACATCACCTCCACCGCGGACGGCCGGATGCCCGGCTACTACCACCCGACGTTCCTGTACGAGTCCCTGTGGTGCGTCGGCGTCGCCCTGCTGGTGATCTGGGCCGACCGGCGCTTCAAGCTGGGCCATGGCCGCGCGTTCGCGCTGTACGTCGCCGCGTACTGCGCGGGCCGGTTCTGGATCGAGTACATGCGCGTGGACGACGCCCACGAGATCCTGGGCCTGCGCCTGAACAACTGGACCGCGCTGGTCGTCTTCCTGCTCGCCGTCACCTACATCGTGGTGTCGGCGAAGAAGCGGCCCGGCCGTGAGGACGTCGTGGAGCCGGGGGCGCAGCCGTCGGACGGCGACGGTGACACGGCGGCGAAGAGCGAGGACGGCGGCGACGCCGCGACCGAGGACGCCGAGGCCGCGGGCAAGGACGCGGAGGCCGAGGGCAAGGACGCGGACGCGAAGGACGAGGCCGGGTCGGCGAAGCAGAGCTGACGGCGGCTCCTACGTCACCGAGGGCGCCCGGAGATCTTCCGGGCGCCCTCTCGGTGTCCGTGGCGGGACACCGGCGATCAGAGCCGGTGGGCCAGTGCCAGGGTCCGCTGCGCCGCCACCACCACCGCCGCGTCGATGAAGGTGCCGTCCTCCAGCGCCTGGGCGCCCCGCTCCAGGGCCGCCGCCTTCAGGACGGTCTCCGCCTGCTCGATCTCCTCGTGGGTGGGGAGGTAGGCCCGTTCGATGATGGGCAGCTGCCGCGGGTGGATGGCCGCACGGCCCAGGAAGCCGAGCGCGCGACCGTGGGCGCAGGAGGCGGCCAGGCCCTTCAGGTCCCGGGTGTCGGGATGGACCGACTGGGCCGGGGGCGGCAGGCCGGCCGCGCGGGCGGCGACGACCACCCGGGAGCGCGGCCACTCCAGGCCCGCGTCGTCCCGTACCCCGAGGTCGGCCCGCAGGTCCGCCTCGCCGAGCGCGATACCGCGCAGCGCGGGGTGGGCGGCGGCGATGGCGAAGGCGTGCTCCACGCCGAGGGCCGACTCCAGTAGGGCGTACAGCGCGGGTGCCCCGCCCTCGGCGGGTGCCGCGTGCTCGGCGATCCGCACGATCTGCCCGGGCGCGGTCACCTTCGGCAGGCGCAGCCCCGACACCCCGGGCAGACCGGCCATCGCGCGCAGGTCGGCCGCGGCGAGCGGACCGTCGAGGGCGTTGACCCGGACGTGGACCGGCACCGGCTGCGGCTCGGCGAGCAGCTCGGCGGTGGCCGTACGGGCGTACTCCTTGCGGTCCGGCGCGACCGCGTCCTCCAGGTCGACGATCACCACGTCCGCACCGCTGACGAGGGCCTTGGCGACGGTGCGGGGATGGTCGCCGGGGGCGTACAGCCAGGTCAGCGGGATCACAGCGCGCCCTCCGCGCGCAACGCGGCCAGTTCGTCCGGGGTCAGGCCCAGTTCGGTGAGGACCGCGTCGGTGTCCGCGCCGTGCGGGCGGCCGGCCCAGCGGATCGCGCCGGGGGTCGCGGACAGCCGGAAGAGGACGTTCTGCATGCGCAGCGGGCCCAGCTCGGGATCGTCGACGGTGGTGACGGTGTCGAGGGCGGCGTACTGCGGGTCGGCCATCACGTCCCGTACGTCCTGGATGGGGGCGATGGCCGCCTCCGCCTTCTCGAAGGCGTCCATGACCTCGGCGCGGGTGTGCCGGGCGATCCAGCTGCCGACCGCCTCGTCGAGGACGTCGGTGTGGCGGGCGCGGTCGGCGCCCGTGGCGAACCAGGGCTCGTCGATCAGCTCGGGGCGGCCGACCAGCCGCATCACGCGTTCGGCGACGGACTGGGCGGAGGTGGAGACGGCGACCCAGGTGCCGTCCGCCGTGCGGTAGGTGTTGCGCGGCGCGTTGTTCTGGGAGCGGTTGCCGGTGCGGGGCTGGACGTGACCCAGCTGGTCGTACCAGAGCGGATGCGGGCCGAGGACGGTCAGGATCGGCTCGATGATCGCCATGTCGACGACCTGGCCCTCGCCGGTGTGCTCGCGGGCGGCGAGCGCGGTCATCACGGCGTACGCCGTCGCCAGCCCGGCGATCGAGTCGGCGAGGCCGAACGGCGGGAGCGTCGGGGGCGCGTCCGGCTCGCCGGTGATCGCGGCGAAGCCGCTCATCGCCTCGGCGAGGGTGCCGAAGCCGGGTCGGCGGGCGTACGGGCCGAACTGGCCGAAGCCGGTGACCCGGGCCAGGACCAGCCGCGGGTTGGCGGCGGACAGCTCGGGCCAGCCGAGGTCCCACTTCTCCAGGGTGCCGGGGCGGAAGTTCTCGACGACGACGTCGGCGGTCGCGGCCAGCCGCAGCAGGGTGGCGCGGCCGCCGGGCTTGGACAGATCGAGGGTGATGGTGCGCTTGTTGCGGCCGAGGAGCTTCCACCACAGGCCCACCCCGTCCTTCGAGGGGCCGTGGCCGCGGGACGGGTCGGGCCGGATGGGGTGCTCGACCTTGACGACGTCCGCGCCGAAGTCGCCGAGGAGGGTGGCGGCGAGCGGGCCGGCGAACAGGGTGGCGAGGTCGAGGACGCGCAGACCGGTCAGCGGGGGTGCCTGGGTCATGACGTGAACCCGGCCTCGATCTCCTGGCGGGACGGCATCGACGCCGACGCGCCCTCCCGCTGCACCGACAGGGCGGCCGCCGGGGCGGCCCAGCGCAGCGCCTGAGGCATCGGGCGGCCCTCGCCGAGCGCGCCGACGAAGGTGTCGCCCGCGCCGGTGGAGTCGACGGCCTTGACCCGCGGGGCGGGGACGGTGAGCGGTTCGGTGCCCCGGGCGGCGTGCAGGCTGCCCGCCGCACCCAGGGTGATCACCACCTCGGGGACCCGGTCGAGCAGGGCGAGGGCCGCCCCGCGCGGGTCGGGGACGCCGGTCAGCGCGGCGGCCTCGGGCTCGTTCGGCACCAACAGGTCGACGGCGGCGAGCAGTTCCGGCGGCAGCGGGCGGGCCGGGGCCGGGGTGAGGATGGTGCGGACGCCGTGCGCGCGGGCCGCCTCCGCGCCGGCGGTCACCCCGGCCAGGGGGACCTCCAGCTGGAGCAGCAGCGCGTCGGCCGCGGCGATCACCACGATGGCGTTGCCGCCCTCGTCGTCCACGACGATGTGGGCGGTGCCGGACGGGCCCTCGGTGGTGCGCAGGCGGCCGGTGTCCACCCCGGAGTGCTCGAGGGTGGCGCGCAGCCGGGTGCCGAAGGCGTCGTTGCCGACCGCGCCGATCATCGACACGGCCGCTCCGGCGCGGGCGGATGGGGGTGCCCCCGCTCGAGCGAAGCCGAGAGTGGGGGAGATCGCCTGGTTGGCGCCCTTGCCGCCGGGGATCGTACGGAACTCCCGTCCGGTCACGGTCTCTCCGCGCTGCGGTGCCTTCTCGACGTAGGCGACGAGGTCCATGTTCGTACTGCCGAGGACGGCGATATGGGTCATGGGCGGGTTGCCTCCTGGAGGGTGAGCTGGGCCAGGGTGTCGAAGCCGGTGCCGTCGAACCCGGCGACGGAGGTGGCCAGGCGGTTCTTCAGCGGGGCCGTCCAGCGCTCGGGCAGGGCGTCCGGGTGCCCGGCGAGGAGGGCGGCGACGCTGCCGGCCGTGGCGCCGTTGGAGTCGGTGTCCCAGCCGCCCGACACCGCGCGGCACACGGAGCCGGTGAAGTCGCCGTCGGCGTGGGTGAGCGCGGCGGCGATCAGGGCGGTGTTGGGGACGGCGTGCACCCAGTGGTGGCGGGCGGCGTGGGTGGCGTGGAGTTCGTCCACGACCATGTCGAAGTCCGGTGTGGTCCGCGCCAGCCGGACGGCGTGGCGGACGGCTCCGGCGAGCCGGGAGCGCGGCGGGACCACGGTGAGGCCGGTGCGCAGGCAGGTGTGGACGTCGTACGACCCGGTGGCGGCGCAGGCGATGACGGCGGCCGTGAACATCGCCGCGTAGACGCCGTTGGCGGTGTGGGTGAGGGTGGCGTCGCGGTGGGCCTGGGCGGCGGCGCGGGCCGGGTCGCCGGGGTTGGTCCAGCCGTGCACGTCGGCGCGGATCAGCGCGCCGATCCACTCGCGGAACGGGTTGCGGTGGCGGGCCGTGCGCGGGGGTTCCAGACCGCAGAGCAGGTTGCGGTAGGCGACGCGCTCGGCGGTGAAGGCGCGGCCCGCGGGGAGTGCGTCGAGCCAGAGGGCGGCGACCTCGTCGGTGGTGAAGCCCCGGCCGTGGCGGCGCAGCAGAAGCAGGTTCAGCAGCGGGTAGTTGAGGTCGTCGTCCTCGGGCATGCCGTCGATGTTCTCGGCGAGCGAGGTGGTGGCCGAGCGGCGGTTCCACGGGTACTTCGCGGCGAGGTCGTCGGGCAGGCCCCGGGCGGTGAAGTACGTGGTGAGGGGCCAGTTGCCGGTGGCGTGGGCGATCTGGCGGATGCCGTCGAGGGGGAGCTTCTCGACGGGTTTGCCGAGCAGACAGCCCACGGCCCGGCCCAGCCAGGCGGCGTGCAGCCGGGGCAGCAGGGCGTCCGGCGGCGCGGGGGCGGTGGTCGGTGTGGACGGCCAGCCGGGGCACAGGGCGGTGATCCGGCCCAGGTCGGTCGGCTCCTGGTCCGCCAACCTGCTGGGCAGGTCGGCCAGTTCGTCGAGCAGGTCCTCCGCGAGCAGACGCAGATAGCGGGACGCGGGTTCGGGGGAGGCGCCGGCGCGGGCGGGGGCCTCGCAGCCGCCCGCCGCCTTCCAGCGTTCGGCGATCGCCGACGGCTCACGGCCGTCCAGGGCGGCCTGGCGGAGTTCGTGGCCGAGCAGGTCCTCCGGCTGGACCCAGGTCAGTCGGAGCATCCGGCACCTCCCAGCGCGGCGAAGGCCGCCTCGTGGGCGCGGCGGCGCCGTACGTCACGGGCGAAGACCTCCCGGGTCACCTCGGTGAGGACGCGTGCGGGTTCGTGCAGGTCGAGACGGCTGGCCTCGGCGACCGTCTTCGCCCAGTCCTCCGGGACCGGCGAGCCCAGGGCGCCGGCCAGCGCGCCGGCCATGGTGGCGATGGAGTCGCAGTCACGGCCGTAGTTGACCGAGCCGAGGACCGCGTGCCGGTAGTCCCCGCCCGCGACCAGCAACATGCCCAGCGCGATGGGCAGTTCCTCGATCGCGTGCAGCCGGGAGGGGCGGCGGGCGCCCAGGGAGGGGGCCCGGTAGTCGGGGCCCACCGTGTCGTACGGGGCCACCGCCTCCCGCAGCGGCACCAGCGCCGACTCGAAGTCGCCGTGCCGGGCGGCGGTCTCGCAGACCCGCTCGATCGCCGTCCGCGTGCCGTCCTTCGCCAGCGACAGACAGGCCGCCACCACCGAGTCCGGGGTCGCGTCCGGGGCGCAGGCCGCGGCGACCGCCGCCGCGAAGACCCCGGCCGCCTCCCTGCCGTACGACGACTGGTGGGCGCCCGCGACGTCCAGCGCCTCCGTGTACGCGCCCGCCGGGTGGGCCGCGTTGACCAGGCCGACCGGCGCCATGTACATCGCGGCACCGCAGTTGACGATGTTGCCGACGCCCGCCTCGCGGGGGTCGGCATGGCCGTAGTGGAGTCTCGTCACGAGCCATTTCTCCGCCAGGAAGACGCGGTGCAACGGCAGTGCCTCGGCCTCCAGTTCGGGGATCCAGCGCGGTGTCGTCATCAGGTCCGGGACCAGGTGCTCGGCGATCGCGTAGGCGTCCAGATGGTCGCGGACCCGGGCGTAGACCCGGACCAGGGCGTGGGTCATCAAGGTGTCGTCGGTGACGTGTCCGTCGCCCTTGTGGTACGGGGCGAGGGGGCGGGCGGTGCGCCAGGCGTCGCCGTTCCAGGGGCCGACGACGCCGTGGACGCGGCCGCCGTGGCGTTCGAGGATCTGGTCGGGGGAGTAGCCCTCCACCGGGCCGCCGAGCGCGTCACCGACGGCGGCGCCGACCAGTGCGCCGGTGATCCGCTCGGCCAGGGACTCCGCTCGGCTTTCTTCTCCTTTGGGCGTCATGCCCCGAATCATCCTCCTGGTGGGGCCGGTTGTGCCGCTTCCAGGAGTTCGGCGAGTTCCACCAGATCGGTGCCGGTGAGCCGGGGCAGGACACAGCCGGACAGCACCCGGCAGGCGTCCCGCCACGACGCGGGGACCGCCGCGCCGCCGCCCAGCGCTCCGGTCAGGGCGCCGACGAGGGCCGGGGCGGAGTCGGCGACCCGGGACAGACAGGCCGCCGCGGGGATCGCCTCGGCGATCCGGCCCCGCGCGGCGACGGCGAGTGCCAGCGCCACCGGGACGGTCTCGGCGGCGGCGATGCCGTAGCTGTAGACGTGGTCGACGATCTGGTGCTCCAGCAGCGGAACCAGCGCGAAGGCGCCGTCGGCCTCGTCCGCCAGGGTCAGGGCGTGACGGGCGTTGCGGCCGATCTCCGTCTCCGCCGGCAGCTCGGCGAGCGCCGCCGACGCACAGGCCCGCGGGTCCGCGCCGGTCAGCGCGACGGCCACCGCCGCGGCCATCGCGCGGGCGCCGTGCACGCCGTCGCCGTCCTGGGTGTAGCGGGCGTCGAACTCGGCGAGGCCGGCGGCGCCCTCGGGGTCGCCGGGGTGCGCGACGGCCAGCACGCAGGCGCGGACGCAGGCCGCGTCGTCGAAGTAGTGCGGGTTGTCGTGGCCGGTGGCGGGCGGGCGCAGGCCGGCGGCGAGGTTGCCGAGACCCGCCCGGACCGAGATGCGGGCGCGCAGCGGGAGTACGGCGGACTCGACCTCGGGGGCGCGTTCCGCCGCCGCGGCGACCTCGCTCGCGACCGCGTTCCAGGTGAGGTCGATCGCCGCGCGCATCCGGCGGTCCCGGCTGAGGTCGCCGAGGGCGGCGTCGTCGCCGGCCCGCAGGACCGCCTCGGCGGCGAACGCCGCCCACTCGGCGTCGTCGGAGGGGCCGAGGCGCAGGGGTTCCGGGGGCTGGTTCAGGGCGATGGGGACGGGGAGCGTGGTGGTGGCGTTGTGCTCGGCGAAGGTGTCCAGCTCGCGGGTGAGGCGGCGGGTCCAGTCGGGCATGCGGGCGGCGCGGTGGCGGGCGGCGGGCCAGCCGGCGGCGTCGCCTGCGGCGAGGCCGAGCAGGAGGCCTTCGATGCGGGCCGCCGCGCGGGGCCGTGCGGCTCCGGTCTCGGCTCCGCCTTCGGCCGGGTCGTTCCCACCGGCACCACCCGTACCGCTTTCGTCGCCGGGTGCGGGTGGCCCCGGCGGGGCTTGCCCGCCGCCGGCGGCCGCGGGTGTGTCGAGGGTCGTCGTCGCGTCGTCCCACGGAGCCGGAGGCGGCGTCACCGCGTCACCTCCGGCGTCCTCTCCGCCGCCGTTTCCGGCGCCCTGTCCGGCGCCCTGTCCGTCGCCCTCTCCGCCGTCTTCGCGGTCAGCAGGTCCGCCACGTCCAGGACGTGGTGGCCCGCCATCGACGGCAGGCAGCTGCCGCGGGCCGGGCCGATCGCCGACGCCCAGTCGGCGGGGATGGCCGACACGCCCTGGGTCGCGCCGGCGAGGGCGCCCGCGACCGCGGCCGTGGTGTCGGCGTCGCGGCCCATGTTGACGGCGGTCAGGACGGCCTCCTTGAAGTCGCCGTCGGCGGCGGCGTACGCGCCGAAGGCCAGGGCCACCGCCTCGGGGGCGAGGTCGGTCCAGGGGTAGCCGCCGATGACGACCGCGGAGCGGACCGCGCGTTCGCCCCGGTGGGCCACGGTCACGGCCCGGCGCAGCGACCGGGCCGTCCAGGAGTCGTCCGGGACCACGGCGAGGGCCGAGGCCACCACCGCGATCGTCGGGGCGCCGGTCATCGCCGCCGCGACGCCCGCGGCGACGGCCTGGCCGCCGTAGATGCCCTCGCCGTCGTGGCTGACGGAACCGTCGATCGCCACCAGGCGGGCGGCCTCGGCGGGGCGGCCGGCCGCGAAGACGCCGAAGGGGGCCGCGCGCATGGCCAGACCGTCGCTCCAGGCGTGCCGGTGCTGGGCGGAGATGGGGGCGGCCAGGCCCCGGCGCAGGTTCTCCAGGGTGCCGCGCTCGCTGAAGCCGGCGCCCCGGAAGGGGCCCTCGGCGCGGTCGGCGATCCACTCGTGCCAGGCGGCCTCCACATGGGCCGGGGTGAGCGCGGAGCCGTGCCGGGCCAGTAGGAGGCCCGAGAAGATCGCGTACTCGGTGTCGTCCGTGCCGGACGGGGTGTCGGTGACGTAGCCGGTGATGCGGCCCCAGCGGGCGCGAATCTCCGACGGCTTCATGTTCTCGGCCGGCGCGCCGAGCGCGTCCCCGACGGCGAGCCCGAGCAGCGCGCCGCGTGCCCGTTCGCGGAACTCGGCGGCGTCGCCGGGCGCCGGGACCGAGGGAATGCAGGCGATCGATGCCATACGGGCCTCTCCTCTCAAGGGCGCCGAGACGGCGCAGAGCCCTTTGCGGAACTGTCCCCCGGTGCGGTGTGCGGCGCAGCCTCAGGCGCCTCAGCGTCACCCGGTCGACATATGTGCAAGCTCTCGCACGATTGAGCGGAAGAGGGTAAAAGTGCAGGTTAGCCCAGCCTTTCCTTGCTGGCGGGAGGAAATTTCACGACGTAACGTGGGTGTTGTCGAAAAGTAGAAGCAGTCCAAAGAAGCATTCTGGGGGACCCTCATGGCCATCATCGAGACCGAGGCGCCGCTGCACGAGGCGCACCGCGACAACCACACGCACCGGGACGTCAACGGCGGCTGGCTGCGCCCCGCCGTCTTCGGCGCGATGGACGGCCTGGTCTCCAACCTCGCCCTGATGACCGGTGTCGCGGGCGGTGCGGCGAGTCAGCACACCGTGGTGCTGAGCGGGCTCGCGGGGCTCGCCGCCGGCGCGTTCTCCATGGCGGCCGGCGAGTACACGTCCGTGGCCTCCCAGCGCGAGCTGGTCGAGGCGGAGCTGGACGTGGAGCGGCGCGAGCTGCGCAAGCACCCCAAGGACGAGGAGGCCGAGCTGGCCGCGCTGTACGTGTCCCGGGGAGTGGATCCCGATCTGGCGCGGGACGTGGCCCGGCAGCTGTCCAGGGATCCCGAGCAGGCGCTGGAGATCCACGCCCGCGAGGAGCTGGGCATCGACCCCGGTGACCTGCCGTCGCCGGCGGTCGCCGCGGTGTCGAGCTTCGGCTCCTTCGCGCTGGGCGCCCTGCTCCCCGTGCTGCCGTACCTGCTCGGGGCGAGCGCCCTGTGGCCGGCCGTGCTGCTGGCGCTGCTCGGGCTGTTCCTGTGCGGCGCGGTGGTGGCGAAGGTGACCGCGCGCAGCTGGTGGTTCAGCGGTTTGCGGCAGCTCGCCCTGGGTGGCGCGGCGGCCGGTGTGACGTACGCCCTGGGCATGGCGTTCGGAGTGGCCGTAGGATGACCCGGCTGGAACTTATGCGATGGGCCGCATAAGTAGCCGTTACTCGTTGGTTTCGGATGCGTGACCAGCGGGCATGAGCCGTAAGCGCTGCGGGCAATGACGCCCGCGGCGCACCGCGGGGTGAGCGACGCTGCTGACCCCGCCTTCGGGCCGTCGGACACCGATCTGTTCGCACCGGTCCCCCATACTTTCCGCCGCCGAGCGCGGCACTCGCCGCCACCGCGGTGTCCGCATGCTGGAACGGAGTATCCGGTTCCCGAGAACCGCTCCATCATGTAACCTGCACGAAATTTTGATCTCATCGCAGATCTCGCAGAGGGCCAACGTCGTCCCTCGGCAGCTCCCCCAGTGCCTTTCGGGCCTGGGAGGTACCACCAGCCACATGACGACGACGGGAGAGCCGATGCGTACGCCGCGCCAGCCGTCCCAGCACTCCGCGAATGGCCAGAACTGGTCCTTCATGGATGCTCGCCCTGCTGCGCAGGGTATGTACGACCCCCGCAACGAGCGCGACGCCTGTGGCGTCGGCTTCGTCGCCACCCTCACCGGCGAGGCGTCCCACACGCTGGTCGAGCAGGCCCTCACCGTCCTGCGGAACCTCGAGCACCGCGGCGCCACCGGCTCCGAGCCGGACTCCGGCGACGGTGCGGGCATCCTGTCGCAGGTGCCGGACGCCTTCTTCCGCGAGGTGGCCGGATTCCAGCTGCCCGAGGCCGGCGCCTACGCCGTCGGCACCGCCTTCCTGCCGGAGGACGGCACCGCCGACGCCGTCTCGCGTATCGAGACGATCGCCGGTGAGGAGGGCCTGGACGTCCTCGGCTGGCGTGAGGTCCCGGTCGCCCCCGACCTGCTCGGCGCCACCGCCCGCTCGACCATGCCCGCCTTCCGGCAGATCTTCGTCGCCGACGGCACCAGCACGGGCATCGCCCTGGACCGCAAGGCGTTCGTGCTGCGCAAGCGCGCCGAGCGCGAGGTCGGCGTCTACTTCCCGTCGCTGTCCGCGCGGACCATCGTCTACAAGGGCATGCTGACCACCGGCCAGCTGGAGCCCTTCTTCCCGGACCTGTCCGACCGCCGCTTCGCCTCCGCGATCGCGCTCGTGCACTCCCGGTTCTCCACGAACACCTTCCCGTCGTGGCCGCTCGCCCACCCGTACCGGTTCGTCGCGCACAACGGTGAGATCAACACCGTCAAGGGCAACCGCAACTGGATGCGCGCCCGCGAGTCGCAGCTGGTCTCCGACCTGTTCGGCGAGCGCGAGCTGGACCGCGTCTTCCCGATCTGCACCCCGGACGCCTCCGACTCCGCCTCCTTCGACGAGGTCCTGGAGCTGCTGCACCTCGGCGGCCGCTCGCTGCCGCACTCCGTGCTGATGATGATCCCGGAGGCGTGGGAGAACCACGACTCCATGGACCCGGCCCGGCGCGCCTTCTACCAGTACCACTCCACGATGATGGAGCCCTGGGACGGCCCGGCCTGTGTCACCTTCACCGACGGCACCCAGGTCGGCGCCGTGCTCGACCGCAACGGTCTGCGCCCCGGCCGCTACTGGGTCACCGACGAGGGCCTCGTCGTCCTCGGCTCCGAGGTCGGCGTCCTCGACATCGACCCCGCCAAGGTCGTCCGCAAGGGCCGCCTCCAGCCCGGCAAGATGTTCCTCGTCGACACCGCCGAGCACCGCATCATCGAGGACGACGAGATCAAGGCGCAGCTCGCCGCCGAGCAGCCCTACGCCGACTGGCTGGAGGCCGGCGAGATCGAGCTGGGCGACCTGCCCGAGCGCGAGCACATCGTGCACACCCACGCCTCGGTCACCCGCCGCCAGCAGACCTTCGGCTACACCGAGGAGGAGCTGCGCGTCATCCTGGCCCCCATGGCCAAGAGCGGTGCCGAGCCGATCGGTTCGATGGGCACCGACTCGCCGATCGCCGCCCTCTCCGAGCGCCCCCGGCTGCTCTTCGACTACTTCACCCAGCTGTTCGCGCAGGTCACCAACCCGCCGCTGGACGCGATCCGCGAAGAGCTGGTCACCTCGCTGCGCTCCTCGCTGGGCCCGCAGGGCAACCTGCTCGACCCGACCGCCGCGTCCTGCCGGTCCGTCGTGCTGCCCTTCCCGGTCATCGACAACGACGAGCTGGCCAAGCTCATCCACATCAACGCCGACGGCGACATGCCCGGCATGAAGGCCGCGACCCTCTCCGGCCTGTACCGGGTCTCGGGCGGCGGTGACGCCCTCGCCGCGCGCATCGAGGAGATCTGCGCCGAGGCCGACGCCGCCATCGAGAACGGCGCCCGCCTGATCGTCCTGTCGGACCGCCACTCGGACGCCGAGCACGCGCCGATCCCGTCGCTGCTGCTCACCGCGGCCGTCCACCACCACCTCATCCGCACCAAGCAGCGCACCCACGTGGGCCTGCTGGTCGAGGCCGGTGACGTCCGCGAGGTCCACCACGTCGCCCTGCTGATCGGCTACGGCGCCGCCGCGGTCAACCCGTACCTGGCGATGGAGTCCGTCGAGGACCTGGTCCGCGCGGGCACCTTCCTGCCCGGCATCGAGCCCGAGAAGGCCATCCGCAACCTGATCTACGCCCTCGGCAAGGGCGTCCTGAAGGTCATGTCCAAGATGGGCATCTCGACCGTCGCCTCCTACCGCGGCGCCCAGGTCTTCGAGGCCGTCGGCCTCGAGGAGGCCTTCGTCGAGAAGTACTTCAACGGCACCGCCTCCAAGATCGGCGGCGTCGGCATCGACGTGATCGCCAAGGAGGTCGCCGCCCGCCACGCCAAGGCCTACCCGGCCTCCGGCATCGCTCCCGCGCACCGCGCGCTGGAGATCGGCGGCGAGTACCAGTGGCGCCGCGAGGGCGAGCCGCACCTGTTCGACCCGGAGACGGTCTTCCGCCTCCAGCACTCCACGCGCACCGGTCGCTACGACATCTTCAAGAAGTACACCGAGCGCGTGAACGAGCAGTCCGAGCGGCTGATGACGCTGCGCGGCCTGTTCGGCTTCAAGTCGGACCGGCAGCCGATCTCCATCGACGAGGTCGAGCCGGCCAGCGAGATCGTCAAGCGCTTCTCCACCGGCGCCATGTCGTACGGCTCCATCTCCAAGGAGGCGCACGAGACCCTCGCCATCGCCATGAACCAGCTGGGCGGCAAGTCCAACACCGGTGAGGGCGGCGAGGACCCGGAGCGCCTGTACGACCCGGCGCGCCGGTCGTCCATCAAGCAGGTCGCCTCCGGCCGCTTCGGTGTGACCTCCGAGTACCTGGTCAACGCGGACGACATCCAGATCAAGATGGCCCAGGGCGCCAAGCCCGGCGAGGGCGGCCAGCTGCCCGGCCACAAGGTCTACCCGTGGGTGGCCAAGACCCGTCACTCGACGCCGGGCGTCGGCCTGATCTCCCCGCCGCCGCACCACGACATCTACTCCATCGAGGACCTGGCCCAGCTGATCCACGACCTGAAGAACGCGAACCCGCAGGCGCGGATTCACGTCAAGCTGGTCTCGGAGGTCGGTGTCGGCACGGTCGCGGCGGGTGTGTCCAAGGCGCACGCGGACGTGGTGCTGATCTCCGGCCACGACGGCGGCACCGGTGCCTCCCCGCTCACCTCGCTGAAGCACGCGGGCGGCCCCTGGGAGCTCGGCCTCGCCGAGACCCAGCAGACCCTGCTGCTCAACGGCCTGCGCGACCGGATCGTGGTCCAGACCGACGGCCAGCTGAAGACCGGCCGTGACGTGATCATCGCCGCGCTGCTCGGCGCCGAGGAGTTCGGTTTCGCGACCGCGCCGCTCGTCGTCTCCGGCTGCGTCATGATGCGCGTCTGCCACCTGGACACCTGCCCGGTCGGCATCGCCACCCAGAACCCGGTCCTGCGGGACCGGTTCTCCGGCAAGGCCGAGTACGTCGTCAACTTCTTCAACTACATCGCCGAAGAGGTCCGCGAGCTCCTCGCCGAGCTGGGCTTCCGCTCCATCGAGGAGGCCGTCGGTCACGCCGAGGTCCTCGACGTGACCCGCGCGGTGAGCCACTGGAAGGCGCAGGGCCTGGACCTGGAGCCGCTGTTCCACGTGCCCGAGCTGCCCGAGGGCGCGGTCCGCCACCAGCTGATCGCCCAGGACCACGGCCTGGAGAAGGCGCTCGACAACGAGCTGATCAAGCTCGCCGCGGACGCCCTGGCCGCCTCGGACGCCACCGACGCCCAGCCGGTGCGCGCCCAGGTCGCGATCCGCAACATCAACCGCACGGTCGGCACCATGCTCGGCCACGAGGTGACGAAGAAGTTCGGTGGCGCGGGCCTGCCCGACGACACCATCGACATCACCTTCACCGGCTCCGCCGGCCAGTCCTTCGGCGCCTTCGTCCCGCGCGGTGTCACGCTGCGTCTGGAGGGCGACGCCAACGACTACGTCGGCAAGGGCCTCTCCGGCGGCCGGATCGTGGTCCGCCCGGACCGCGGTGCCGACCACCTCGCCGAGTACAGCGTCATCGCCGGCAACACCATCGGCTACGGCGCCACCGGCGGCGAGATGTTCCTGCGCGGCAAGGTCGGCGAGCGGTTCTGCGTCCGCAACTCCGGCGCGCTGGTCGTCTCGGAGGGCGTGGGCGACCACGGCTGCGAGTACATGACCGGCGGTCACGCGGTGGTGCTCGGCGAGACGGGCCGCAACTTCGCGGCCGGCATGTCCGGCGGTGTCGCCTACGTCATCGACCTCGACCGGGACAACGTCAACGTCGGCAACCTGGACGCCGTCGAGGCGCTGGACGACGCGGACAAGCAGTGGCTGCACGACGTGGTGCGCCGCCACCACGAGGAGACGGGCTCGACCGTCGCCGAGAAGCTGCTCGCCGAGTGGGACTCCGCCGCGGAGCGCTTCAGCAAGATCATCCCCAGCACGTACAAGGCAGTGCTCGCCGCCAAGGACGCCGCCGAGCGAGACGGTCTCTCCGAGTCCGAGATCACCGAGAAGATGATGGAGGCGGCGATCAATGGCTGACCCGAAGGGCTTTCTGAACCACGGCCGCGAGGTCGCCAAGTCCCGCCCCGTCGAGGAGCGCGTCAGGGACTGGAACGAGGTCTACGTCCCCGGCTCGCTGCTGCCGATCATCAGCAAGCAGGCCAGCCGGTGCATGGACTGCGGCATCCCGTTCTGCCACAACGGCTGTCCGCTGGGGAACCTGATCCCCGAGTGGAACGACTACGCCTACCGCGAGGACTGGGGCGCCGCCTCCGAGCGGCTGCACGCGACGAACAACTTCCCGGAGTTCACGGGCCGTCTGTGCCCCGCTCCCTGTGAGTCGGCGTGTGTGCTGGGCATCAACCAGCCGGCGGTCACCATCAAGAACGTCGAGGTCTCGATCATCGACAAGGCGTGGGAGACCGGTGACGTCGCCCCGCAGATCCCGGAGCGGCTGTCCGGCAAGACCGTCGCCGTCGTCGGCTCGGGCCCGGCCGGTCTGGCCGCCGCCCAGCAGCTGACCCGCGCCGGCCACACCGTCGCCGTCTACGAGCGCGCGGACCGCGTCGGAGGCCTCCTCCGCTACGGCATCCCCGAGTTCAAGATGGAGAAGCGGCACATCAACCGCCGTATCGAGCAGATGCGCGCGGAGGGCACCCGCTTCCGTACCGGCGTCGAGATCGGCCGCGACCTCAAGGCGACCGACCTGAAGAAGCGGTACGACGCGGTGGTCCTGGCCGTCGGCGCGACGACCGCGCGTGACCTGCCGGTGCCGGGGCGCGAGCTCAAGGGCGTCTACCAGGCGATGGAGTACCTGCCGCTGGCCAACAAGGTCCAGGAGGGCGACTACGTCACCACCCCGGTCTCGGCCGAGGGCAAGCACGTCGTCGTCATCGGCGGCGGCGACACCGGCGCCGACTGCGTCGGCACGGCCCACCGCCAGGGCGCGGCCTCCGTCACCCAGCTGGAGATCATGCCGCGGCCGGGCGAGGAGCGGAACGCCAACCAGCCGTGGCCGACCTTCCCGATGCTCTACAAGGTCACGTCCGCGCACGAGGAGGGCGGCGAGCGGGTCTACTCCGTCTCCACCACCCACTTCGAGGGCGACGAGGACGGCAACGTCCAGTGGCTGCACCTGGTCGAGGTCGAGTTCGTCGACGGCAAGCTGACCCAGAAGCCGGGCACCGAGCGCAAGATCCCCGCCCAGCTGGTGACGCTGGCGATGGGCTTCACGGGCACGGACCGGGAGAACGGCCTGGTCGAGCAGTTCGGCCTGGACCTCGACGAGCGCGGTAACATCGCTCGCGACGCCGACTTCCAGACCAACGTCCCGGGTGTCTTCGTCGCCGGTGACGCGGGCCGCGGCCAGTCGCTCATCGTGTGGGCGATCGCCGAGGGCCGCTCGGCCGCCCGTGGCGTGGACCGGTTCCTGACCGGAGCCAGCGACCTGCCGGCCCCGATCCGCCCGACGGACCGCGCCCTGACCGTCTGACGGTCCACCACAGAACGTCCCGTACAAAGGCGTACGGAACACAGACGGCGCCTGCCCGACAGTCCCCGACCGGACGATGGGCAGGCGCCGCCGCTTTTTGCGCGCGGTGGGTTCAGGACCCCTTCAGCTGGGAGACCTTCGCGTACGCCAGCAGCAGGAGCAGCACCAGCAGCCCCGCGCAGGCCGCGGTCTGCACGAGGGTGCGGCGCGGCCCCCGCGGCACGAAGGCGTACGCCGCCGTCACCGCGCCGCCCGCGAGCAGGCCGCCGAGGTGGCCCTGCCATGAGGTGACGCCCGCCGAGATCAGCAGCCACACCAGCAGCATCGCGGTGTCCCGGTTGACGGTGGCCATGTCCCCGCCGAAGCGCCGGGCCATGACGTAGTAGGCGGCGCCCAGGCCGAAGAGGCCGCCGGAGGCGCCGACGAAGACGGCCGACGGCTCGGCGAGGAGCAGTTCGGCGACCGATCCGCCGAGGATCGCCAGCAGGTAGAGAGCGAGGTAGCGGGCCCGGCCGAGCTGGGTCTCCAGGATCCGCCCGAGGTGCCACAGGGCGAACGTGTTCATCACGATGTGCGCGATCCCGAAGGTGCCCTCGGTGGGCATCAGATGCAGGAACCCGCTGGTGACCAGCCGCTCCCACTCCCCGGCGACCAGGCCTTCCGCGTGGTAGATGCCGAAGTAGGAGCCCTGGTAGACGTAGTGGACGTCGTCCGGTCCCACCAGCCGGGCGCCGAGCATCGCGAACCGGTCCTGGAAGTCCGGGAGCACCAGTTGCAGCAGGTAGGCCAGCACGTTCAGCCCGATCAGGACGTACGTCACCACGGGTGTGCCCGAGATCTTGCCGCCGACGACCGTCCGGGCCTGCCGGACGGACCGGGCGCCCTCCTTGACGCACTCCGGGCACTGGTGGCCGACGGCGGCCTCACGCATGCAGTCCGGGCAGATGTACCGGTCGCAGCGGACACAGCGGACGCGGCACTCCACCTTGGGATGGCGGTAACAGGTCGTGACGGTGGACTCGGGTTCCACGGCCGGCTCCTCTGGGGCTGGGGGACGGACTGAGCCGGTGGGGACGGCGGCGAACAAAATAACGAACGCCGGTGGTGCCAGGGGAAGGTGGGGCCCGTGAGGTCCCGGTTGCCGTACGCTCGGCGGGTCGGGGAGCGGTGATCACAAGGGGGCGGTGGCGCTATGGCGGCGATCAGTCTGAGCAAGGTGCAGGAGACCGCGCCCGCGCTGGTGAACCTGTACAAGAGTGCCGGGGTCTCGCTCGCCAGGCACGGACTGGACGGGCAGCGGGTCGCCGTGTACCTCGTCGTCGACTACTCCGGGTCCATGAAGCCGTACTACAAGGACGGCACCGTGCAGGCGCTCGCCGACCGGGTGCTCGGGCTCTCCGCCCACCTCGACGACGACGGCCGGGTGCCGGTGGTGTTCTTCTCCACGGACGTCGACGCCGTCACCGACATCGCGCTCGACGGCCACCAGGGGCGGATCGAGCGGATCGTGGCCGGGCTCGGCCACATGGGCAAGACCAGCTACCACCTGGCGATGGACGCCGTCATCGACCACTACCTCGACAGCGGCGCCACCGCCCCCGCCCTGGTCGTCTTCCAGACCGACGGCGGCCCGATCAACAAGCTCGCCGCCGAGCGGTTCCTGTGCAAGGCCTCCCGGCTGCCGCTGTTCTGGCAGTTCATCGGCTTCGGCGACCCGGGCAGCCGGCAGTTCGAGTTCCTGCGCAAGCTGGACGAACTGCCGGTGCCCGCCAAGCGGACGGTGGACAACGCCGGGTTCTTCCACGCGGGGGAGGACCCGCGGGCGGTGTCCGACGCGGAGCTGTACGACCGCCTGGTGGGCGAGTTCCCGGCGTGGCTGACGGCCGCCCGGGCCCAGGGGATCGTACGGCCGTAGCCGCTCACGAGATCCGCTCGAACTGCTCCTCGGTGAGGGTGACGCCGGGCGCGCCGGCGTTCTCCGCGAGGTGTTCCGGCGACGACGTGCCGGGGATGGGCACCACGTTCGGCGCGCGGTGCGGCAGCCACGCCAGCGCGGTCTGCGAGCGGCTGGCGCCCAGCTCGTCCGCGACGGCGGCGACCGGGCTCCCGTCCGCCGCGTGCTCGCCCATGGCGATCGGGAAGTACGGCACGAAGGCGATGCCCCGCCTCGCGGTGTGGTCGACCACCGGGTCGTGGCCGCGCTCGGCGAGGTCGTACATGTTCTGCACGGCCGCGATCGGCGCGATCTCGGACGCCGCCTCGATCTGAGCCACCGACACCTCGGACAGACCGATGTGCCGGACCTTGCACTCCTCCTGGAGCTGCCGGAGCGCGCCGATCTGGTCGGCGAGCGGGTAGTCGGGGTCGAGGCGGTCGGTGCCCAGCCGGCGCAGGCTCGGCTCCGCCTGCTGGCGCAGACAGGCCTCACCGTCACCGCCGGTGTCGCCGACCTGAACTCCTCCTCCGCGTCGACACACGGGTCGTACAGCAGGACCCGCAGATCGTACGGGCGCAGCAGCTCCAGCACCCGGCGGCCGATGCGGGACACCCCGACGACGCTGCCGGTAGTGCCGCCCGCGCCGATCACCTCGATGGGGCTCACCCAGGACCGCCGCTCCCGGTACACGCGGGCCGCGTGCAGGACCCGCTTGCCGGAGAAGAGGATCGCGGCGACCGTGAACTCGGCCACCGGCACCGCGTTGGCGTCGGCGGCGGAGGCGACCGTGAGACCGCGCGCCCAGCAGGCGTCGGTGATGTGGTGCTTCACCGAGCCCGCCGCGTCCACCACCGTGCGCAGCCGCGGCATCCGCTCCAGCGCCTGCGCGGTCAGCGGCGGGCAGCCCCAGCCGGTGAACAGCACCTCCGTCTTGGCGAGCGCACCGGCCGCGGGGGGATCGGTGAAGTCCCCCACGACCGGCTTTAGGTCCTCGCCCCACGCGCCCTAGGTGTCGCACTCCAGCACCGTCCTGCACAGCGCGCACCGCGCCCGCATCCGCCCCCGCACCGGCACCCTGATCCGCTGATGGCAGGTCGGGCAGGGGAACGACACCCGCAGCGGGCCCTGCGCGTCGGGCGTGAACGCGTAGGGCGCGCCGGGCGCGGTGACGCCGGTGCGCCGGTCCTGGGCGTGCCGCCGGTCGCGGGCGTAGCGGCGGCGGCCCGCCCAGCCGGCCGCCGTCAGCGGGGGCTGCTCCCCGTCATGGCGGGCCAGGGCCATGCCCCTGGTGTACGCCGTGTACGCCTGCGGGCTGGTGAACCACGTCGACGGGTCCTCCCCGAACACCAGGGACCGTTTGGCGAGTACGTAGCCGAACTCCTCCGGGGTCAGATAGCCGAGCTTCTGGCTGGAGGCCGCGTCCTCCCGGTAGGCGTCCAGCAGCAGCCACCCGGCGCCCAGGTACGTCGTCACCGTGTCCGTCAGGATCTCGTTGTCACGGGTGCCGTTGAACGCCAGGCCCAGACGGTGCAGATAGACGTGCGTCACCTCGTGCGCCAGGGCCGCGCCGATGTCCCGGCGATGGGTGCGGAAGCGGTCGTTCAGCTCCACGAAGTACTCGGGTCCCGCAGCGAGTTCGACGTTCGCCGCGTGGGTCATCTCGCGGAAGCTCACGACGAGCCGGGCGTCCGGCAGCCGGTAGTGCAGCACCAGCTCCCGGGCCACCCGCTGCGCCCCGAGATACAGGTCGTCGGTGTCGCAGAAGGCCACGTCGGCCGGGGCCACGCTGGTCGCGAAGGTCTGGACGGTGTCGTACGACAGGCGCTTGTACAGCGCGGTGACGGCGGCCCGCACCGTCTCCAGATGTGGGTAGCCGTGCTCGACCGGTCCGCCGTTCGCCACGCCGACCCCCAGGACGTCCTGAACCCGTTTCCCACTCTACGAGCAGGGGAGCGGATTTTCGCCCGAGGGGTTCCTTCCGCACGACGTGAGATCCGTCCTTGTCATGAACGGCGTCTGATCACATACTGCGAGCCGCCCAACCCCCCACGAAAGGACATACGTTGACACTTACCTCGACCACCGCCGCCAAGAGAGGCGGCCTGGCGCTGGCGAAGAAGGCCGCCGCGGCCGGTGCCGTAGCCCTCGCGGTCGCCAGCCTCCAGCCGGTCAGCGCGCACGCCGCGGACGCGCGCGTCATCGGCGGGAAGCCCGCCGCGCAGAACGAGTACCCCTTCATGGTCCACCTTTCCATGGGCTGCGGCGGGGCGCTCTACAAGAAGGACATCGTCCTGACCGCCGCCCACTGCATGGACGGCTCCGGCAACAACACCAGCATCACCGTCACCGCCGGTGTCGCCGACCTGAACTCCTCCTCCGCGATCAAGGTCAAGTCGACCAAGGTCAAGGTGGCGCCCGGCTACGACGGCACGGGCAAGGACTGGGCGCTGATCAAGCTCGCCAAGCCGATCGACAAGCCCACGCTGAAGATCGCCACCACCACCCGCTACAACCGCGGCACCTTCACCATCGCGGGCTGGGGCGACACCAAGGAGGGTGCCGGCACCGGCACCACCAAGCTCCAGAAGGCGTCCGTCCCCTTCGTCAGCGACCGGGCCTGCAAGTGGCACTACGGCAACCGCCTGGTGCCCAAGGAGGAACTGTGCGCCGGCTACACCAGCGGCGGCATCGACACCTGCCAGGGTGACTCCGGCGGTCCCATGTTCCGCAAGGACGACGCGGGCAAGTGGATCCAGGTCGGCATCGTCAGCTGGGGCGACGGCTGCGCCCGCACCGGCGTGCCCGGCGTCTACACCGAGGTCAGCACCTTCGCCAAGGACATAGCCAAGGCCGCGTCGGCGCTGTAACCGGCCGACGCGAGACGCACGGCGGAGCCGCCCCCAGGGGGAGACGGCTCCGCCGTTGACGTTCCGGCGCCCGTGCGGATCTCACTCGCACCCGGCGAAAACCGTTCGGCCCCCGCTCCACCCCCTGGCACAATCCGGCACGTGACCGCCGAACAGCAGCACCCCGGCGCCGCCCCGCTCACCCTGCGGACCGGCGGCCAGGACGAAGCCCTGGAAAAGCTCCTCGACGACGAACTCACCGCCTTCAACGGCGCGGCCTGCGGCGCCGGGACCCCGGAGGAGTTCAGCGTCCGGGTCGACGACGCCGCCGGTGAACCGGCGGGCGGCCTCACCGGGTGGACCTGGGGCGGCCTGTGCGCCGTCCACCTGCTGTGGGTGCGCGAGGACGTGCGGGGCGACGGGTGGGGGAGCCGGCTGATGCGGGCCGCCGAGGAGGAGGGCGTGCGGCGCGGCTGCACCGACATGGTCGTCTCGACGTACACCTTCCAGGCCCCGGAGTTCTACCTGAAGCTGGGCTTCCGGGAGACGGGGCGCACCCCCGGCGTTCCCGGCGGCCACGCCGACGTGTCGTTCCACAAGGTGATCGGCACATGAGCGACCGGGACGCCGCCCCGTAGGGTGCCCCTCATGACCACCAGCAACACCGGTACCGGTGACGTCGACCCCGCCGTCCGCGAGGAGCTCGCCCGGCTGCGGGACAGCATCGACAACATCGACGCGGCCGTCGTCCACATGCTCGCCGAGCGCTTCAAGTGCACCCAGCAGGTCGGCCGCCTCAAGGCCGTGCACCAGCTGCCGCCCGCCGACCCCGCGCGCGAGGCGCGCCAGATCGAGCGGCTGCGGGCGCTCGCGGAGAGCGCCAAGCTGGACCCCGCCTTCGCGGAGAAGCTGCTGTCCTTCATCATCGCCGAGGTGATCAGGCACCACGAGCGGATCGCCGAGGACGCGGTGAACGGCCGGACGCCGACCGCCGGCTGACCGCGAACGCCGGTCGGCCCCGGCGCCCGGCCCGGGGCGGGACGCGCCCGCCCCGCACCTCCCTCCGTACCTCCCCCCGTCCGCCTCCCCCCTCCGCCTCTGTCCCGTGCCGATGCCATCAGGCAGCATGTGCTGCATGTCCGTACTCACGCGCGACGAAGCGCAGACCCGTGCCCAGCTCCTCGACGTCCACCGCTACACGATCGGCCTCGATCTGACGACCGGGGACGAGACCTTCGACTCCCTCACCGTCGTCCGGTTCACCACCCGCACGGACGCGGACACCTTCGTCGAGCTCAAGCCCGCCGAGCTGCGCTCCGTCACCCTCGACGGACAGCCCCTCGACCCCGAGACCCTGGTCGAGAACCGCCTGCCGCTGAAGAACCTCACGGCCGGCGAGCACGAGCTGCGCGTCGACGCGGCGATGCGCTACTCCCGCACCGGCGAGGGCATGCACCGCTTCACCGACCCCACCGACGGCGAGACGTACGTCTACACCCAGCTCTTCATGGAAGACGTCCAGCGCGTCTTCGCCGCCTTCGACCAGCCCGACCTCAAGTCCGTCTTCGAGCTGTCGGTGAAGGCCCCCGACGGCTGGACCGTCCTCGCCAACGGTGTCACCGAGCACACCGACGGCGTGTGGAAGGCCGCGCCGACCCCGCTGATCTCCACCTACCTCGTCGCCGTCGCAGCCGGCCCCTGGCACTCGGTGCGCACCGAGCACCGCGGCCTGCCCTTCGGCATCCACTGCCGCCGCTCCCTCGCCCCCTACCTGGACGCGGACGCCGAGGAGATCCTCGAGATCACCCAGCAGTGCTACGACCGCTACCACGAGAAGTTCGAGGAGCCGTACCCCTTCGACTCCTACGACCAGGCGTTCGTCCCCGAGTTCAACGCCGGCGCGATGGAGAACCCCGGACTGGTCACCTTCCGCGACGAGTTCGTCTACCGCTCCGCCGTCACCGACACCGAGCGGCAGACCCGCGCGATGGTCATCGCCCACGAGATGGCCCACATGTGGTTCGGCGACCTCGTCACCCTCAAGTGGTGGGACGACATCTGGCTGAACGAGTCCTTCGCCGAGTACATGGGCTACCAGACCCTCACCGAGGCCACCCGCTTCACCGACACCTGGACCGACTTCGGCGTCGTCCGCAAGGCCTGGGGCTACGACGCCGACCAGCGCCCCTCCACCCACCCCGTCGCCCCCGAGGCCGTCGAGGACACCGCCGCCGCACTGCTCAACTTCGACGGCATCTCCTACGCCAAGGGCGCCTCCGCGCTGCGCCAGCTGGTCACCTGGCTCGGCGAGAAGGACTTCCTCGCCGGCATCAACGCCCACTTCGCCCGGCACCGGTTCGGCAACGCCACCCTCGCCGACTTCATCGACTCCCTCGCCTCCGCCACCGAGCGCGACGTGCACGCCTGGGCGGACGCCTGGCTGCGCACCACCGGCGTCGACACCCTCACCCCGCGCGTCACCGCCGGCGCCGACGGCACCTGCGCCCTGACCGTCGACCACGCGGGCAGCCGCCCGCACCGCATCGCCGTCGGCCTGTACGACCTGGACGTCGCCGACGAGGGCCGCCTCACCCTGCGCGAACGCCTCGAACTCGACGTGCCGCAGACCGCCGCGCAGCCCATCGGCAAGCGGCCCACCCTGCTGCTTCCCAACGACGGCGACCTCACCTACGCCAAGGTCCGCTTCGACGCGGAGTCCTTCGAAGCGGTCCGCACCGGCCTGTCCGGACTGCCCGAGCCGCTCAGCCGCGCGGTGGTGTGGAACGCGCTCCGGGACGCCGTCCGCGACGGTGAACTCCCGGCCTACGCCTATCTGGAGACCGCCCGCGCCCACCTCCCGCACGAGACCGACCTCGCCCTCGTCCAGGGCGTCCTCGGCTTCGCGACCGGCCAGGTCGCCGACCGCTACCTGGCCCCCGAGGCCCGCCCGGCGGCCCTCGCCACCGTCGCCGGCCTCTGCCGGGACCTGCTGCGCCGCACCGAGGACGGCGACCACCCCGGCCTGCGACTGATCGCCGTACGCCACTTCATCGACGTCGCCGCCCACCCGGAGACCATCGCCGCGTGGCTCGCCGACGGCACCGTGCCCGGCGGCCCCGAGCTCGACCCGGAGCTGCGCTGGCGCATCCTCGGCCGGCTCGCCGTCCTCGGCGCCACCGACGAGGCCGCCATCGCCGCCGAACTGGACCGCGACCCGAGCGCCACCGGCCAGGAGGGCGCCGCCCGCTGCCGCGCCGCCCTGCCCGACCCGGAGGCCAAGGAACGCGCCTGGGAGGCGATGTTCGCCCGCGACGACCTGTCCAACTACCTGTTCACGGCCACCGCTCGCGGCTTCTGGCAGCCCGAACAGGCCGAGCTGGTACGCCCGTACGTGGCGCGCTTCTACGACGACGCGCTCGCCGTCGCCGCCCGGCGCGGCCCCGCCATCGCCGACGCCGCCGGCCGCTGGGCGTTCCCCGCGCACGCCGTCGACGCCGAGAACCTGACCCTCGGCGAGCGGTGCCTGAGCGACGGCGACCCCATCCCCGCGCTGCGCCGCAAGCTCGTCGACCAGCTCGACGACCTGGCGCGCGCGCTGCGGGTCCGGGAGGCCGCGTCCTAGGGACGCGCTCCCGGAGCCCTAGGGCTCTCGGCGTAGGGCGCGGCTCCTCCCATCGGCCGACGCGGGCGGCTGATCGGTCTTCCTAGGCTCGACCGGGCCAAGACCGATCAGCCCAGCGCCCCCAGGAGGCAAACCGTGATCGTGGTGACCGGAGCCACCGGCAACGTCGGCCGTGCCCTCGTCGGCCGTCTCATCGCCCGCGAGCACCCGGTCCGGGCACTGACCCGGGACCCGGCGCGCGCCGCGCTGCCCGAGGGAGCCGAGGTGGCGCGGCTGGACCTCGACGACCCCGCGCCGCTGTTCGCCGGTGCCTCCAGGCTGTTCCTGTACGCCCAGGGTGCCGGGGACCGCACCGGCGCCTTCCTCGCCGCCGCGCGCGAGGCAGGCGTGCGGCACGTGGTGATGCTCTCCTCCGGGATCATCCAGGACGGCGCCGACGAGACCCACCCGATCCACGTCATGCACGCCACCGTCGAACGCCAGGTCCGCGACAGCGGTCTGGAGTGGACGTTCCTGCGCCCCAACGCCTTCGCCACCAACGCCTTCCAGTGGCTCCCGCAGATCCGCTCCGGCGACACCGTGCGCGGCGTCTTCGCCGACGCGCCCGCCGCGCCGATCCACGAGGACGACATCGCCGCCGTCGCCGAACGCGCCCTCCTCGACGACGGCCACGAGGGCGCCGTGCACCGGCTCACCGGGCCGGAGGCGGTCACCCACGCCGGTCAGGTCGCGGTGATCGGCCGGGCGATCGGCCGGGACCTTCGCTTCGTCGAGGTCCCGCCGCACGAGGCGGGCCCCGACCTCTTCCCGCACGTCCCGGAGGGCATGCTGGGCGTCCTGCTGAAGACGATGGGGGACATGGTCGGCACCGAACCCGAGATCACCCGGACCGTGGAGAAGGTCACCGGTGCCCCGGCCCGCACCTTCACCGAGTGGGCCGAGGACCACGCGGCGGACTTCCGGCGCTGAAGCCGGCGGTACCCCCTTTCGGGTACTGATTCCACGCTTCCCGGGCGCGTGGCCACAGCCGTGTACAAGCTGACCGCATGCACATGCCGCCTCTCGCCTCGGGCCCCCAAGGCCCCGGCGCGCTGCGGCCGTTGCTCGACACGGTCCTCGACGCGCTGGCGGCCGGCGGCCGGGCGCGAGGCGGCCCGCTCCCGAGGGGCGGCCCCGGCACGGTCGCCGCGCGGATGCGGGCGGCGGTGGGGGAGCTGCTCCCCGACGAAGGCGACCCGGACGCCCTGCGCCTGCTCGTGCACGCCCTCGCGGCGGGCGCCGCCGACCCCGCCGACCCGCTCTGCGCCGCCCACCTGCACTGCCCGCCCCTCGCCGTCGCCACCGCCGCCGACCTCGCCGCGAGCGTCCTGAACCCGTCCCTGGACTCCTGGGACCAGGCCCCCTCCGCCTCCGCCCTGGAGGCGCTGGTGACGGCGACGCTCGCGGCGGAGGTGTACGGCCGCACGGACGCCCCCGGACGGCAGACGGACGAGCCGCCCACCCCCGACTGCCTCGTCACCACCGGCGGCACCGAGTCCAACCACCTCGCTCTCCTCCTCGCCCGCGAGGCCCTGGGCGGCGGCGTACGCCTGGTCCTCGGGGCCAACGCGCACCACTCGCTCACCCGCGCCGCGTGGCTGCTCGGCCTGCCCGGCCCCGTCGTCGTCCCCGCACCCGCCGGCACCCTCGACCCGGCCGCCCTCGACGACGCCCTCACGGCCCTGCGCGGCCCGCTGCTCGTCGCCGCCACCGCCGGCACCACCGACGCCGGGATCATCGACCCGCTCCCGGAGATCGCCGCCCGCTGCCGGGCCCACGGCGCGCGGCTGCACATCGACGCCGCCTACGGGGGCGGCCTGCTGTTCAGCGACCGGTACCGGGCCCTCGTCGACGGACTCGACGCCGCCGACACGGTCACCCTCGACCTGCACAAACTCGGCTGGCAGCCGGTCGCCGCCGGACTCCTCGCGGTGCGCGACGCCCGCGACGTCGCCGCCCTGCACCAACGCGCCGACTACCTCAACGCCGACGACGACACCGAGGCCGGGCTGCCCGACCTGCTCGGCCGCTCCCTGCGCACCACCCGCCGCCCCGACGCCCTCAAGATCGCCGTCACCCTCAAGGCCCTCGGCCGCGCCGGGCTCGGCGCCCTCGTCGACCAGGTCTGCGACCGCGCCCGCGAGCTGGCCGGCCTGATCGCCGCGCGCCCCGCCCTCGAACTGTACGACCGGCCCACGATCAGCACGGTCCTGTTCCGGCCCGCACGGGCCGCCGACGACGCCGCGGCCGCCGTACGCCGCACCCTCCTCGCCGACGGCCGCGCCGTCCTCGGCCGGGCCCGCCTCGACGGCCGGCTCTGGCTGAAGGCCACCCTGCTCGACCCGCACGCCCGGCCCGACGACCTGGCCGCGCTCCTGGAACTGGTGGAAGGACACACCCCCCGATGACCCCGGCCCCCGCCCCCCGAGTCCCCCGGACCGAACCCGAAGCACCCCGCGACCTGGTCGGCGTGGGCATCGGACCGTTCAACCTCTCCCTCGCCGCCCTCGCCCACCCGCTCACCGAACTCGACGCCGTCTTCTACGACCAGCGCCCCGCCTTCGACTGGCACCCCGGCCTGCTCCTCGACGACGCCACCATCCAGGTGCCGTTCCTCGCCGACCTGGTGACCCTCGCCGACCCGGCCAGCCCCTGGTCGTTCCTCAGCTACCTCAAGAGCCGCGACCGGCTCTTCCCCTTCTACTTCGCCGAGCGCTTCCACATCCGGCGCGCCGAGTACGACGCCTACTGCCGCTGGGTGTCGCAGAGCGTGCCGGGACTGCGCTTCGGCCACCAGGTCGACGCCGTCCGCTGGAACCCGGAACGCGATGTCTTCGAGGTCGACTTCACGCAGCTCGACGCCGACGGGGAGGCGGAGGCCCTGGGCCGGACGTACTCCCGCAACGTCGTCCTCGGCATCGGCAGCGAGCCGTACGTCCCCGACCCGCTGCGCCCCCTCGTCGACGCGTCCGGCGTGCCCGTCGTGCACGCCGCCGACTACCTCGCCCACCGCGACGCCCTGCTCGCCGCCGGGCACGTCACCGTCGTCGGTGCCGGGCAGTCCGGCGCCGAGATCTTCCTCGACCTGCTGCGCGGCCGCCCGGCCGGCCGGGAGAGGCTGCACTGGCTCGGCCGTACCGAGGCGTTCGCGCCCATGGAGTACTCCAAGCTCGGCCTGGAGCACTTCACCCCCGACTACGCCCGCTACTTCCACGCCCTCGCCGAACCGGTACGCGACGGACTCGTCGCCGCCCAGTGGCAGCTCCACAAGGGCATCGACGCCGGAACCATCGCCGCCGTCCACGACGAGCTGTACGGCCGCACCCTGCACGGCGGCTGGCCCGACGCCGTCCTCACCCCCGGCGTCCGGGTGCGCACCGCCGGCCGGATCGCCACCACCAGGATCGAACTGCACCTGGAGCACCTCCAGCAGGGCACCCGCTCCCGGCTCACCACCGACGCCGTCGTCCTCGCCACCGGCTACCGCGAGCGCCCGCTCGGCCGCATTCTCGCCGGTCTCGACCCCTACCTGCGCCGCGACAGCCGCGAGCGCCCGCGCGTGGACGACGAGTTCCGGCTGGTCCTGGACCCGTCCGTGACCGGCTCGGTGTACGTGCAGAACGCCGGACCGCACTCCCACGGCGTCGGCACCCCCGACCTCGGCCTCGCCGCCTGGCGCAGCGCGAGCATCCTGAACTCCCTCACCGGCAAGGAGCCCTACCCGCTGCCCGACCGCACCGCGTTCACCACGTTCGGCCTGGAACAGGGACGGCCCCGGATCCCGTCCGCCCAGCACCCGAAGGCGCTGACTCCGCTGGCGGACGGGATCTGAGGCCGTTCTCCGAGCCGGGCCTAGAAGACCGGCGTGCCGTTCCGCGTCAGCTTCCAGTCCACCGACGCGAAGTCCTTCGGGTCCAGCACGCCCTTGGCCGTCACCCACTCGGCGATCCGGGTGCGGATCTCCGTCGACTCCGCCCACAGCTCCGGCGCCGAGGCGACGTGCGGGAACGCGCCGCCGCCGTTGGCCCGGTAGTTGTTCACCGCGAGCACGAACCGCGCCGCGTCGTCCAGCGGGGCACCGCCGTACGTGAGGTTCTTGATCCGGGAACCGGCCGGCTGGGCGATGTCGATGTCGTACGACAGGCCGGAGACGTAGTCGTAGTTGTAGTCGGGGCGGCCGTTCGCGTTGGTCAGCTTGTCCACGTCGACCGGCGCGCCGGCCGCCGTCTGCACGAAGTACTCCGCCGAGTACTCCAGGTACGCCCGCAGCTGCGCACCCGTCATCAGCTTGGCGACCAGCGTGTTGTCGTACACGTACAGGCTGGACAGGTCCCGGATCGTCACGTCGCCGGCCGGGATCTCACTGGTCCGCGAGAACGGCGAGGCCTGCGCCAGCACCGGCAGCGAGGCGTGCTCGGTGCCCGCCAGGGCCGCCTTCACCACGTCCTCCTGGACCTTGGTGATCAGATCGATGATCGGGGCGTCCTTGTACCGGGCGTCAACCGTCGTCAGGGTGTCGGTGGCGGTGCCGACGACCTGGTTGACGTACGCCACCACCTTGGCGTGCTCGTCGTCGAGCAGCTTGCCGATGTACGGGTGGTCCTCGACGGTGTTGGAGTTGCGCAGCGACGCCTTCACCGACTCGACGTGCCAGCGGCCCTTGCGGAAGGCCAGCTCGAAGTCGAACAGGGTCAGCCGCTCGGCGTAGCACAGGGGTTCGGACAGGACGACGGTCCGGCCGGTCTTCTCGTTGGTGACCAGCAGCTCCTCGATCTCCACATGGGCGTGGCCGACCAGGATCGCGTCGATCCCGGGCACCTGCTTCGCCACGTTCGCGGCGGCGTTCTCCACGTGGGGCAGCTGGTCGCCGTAGGAGGACGTGCCGGAGGAACCGCTGTGCGCCGACACCACGACCACGTCCGCGCCCATCGAACGCAGCTTCGGCACCCACTTCGCGGCCTGCTCCTCCAGACCCGGGAACGCCAGCTTCCCCTGCACGTACGCCTTGTCCCAGATCGCGATGCCCGGGTTGGTCAGGCCGAGCACGGCGACCTTGACCGGCGGCAGGCCCGGCACCTTGAACTTCTTCATGAAGTACGGCGGGAAGGCGGGCTTCAGCGTCTTCGCGTCCACCGCGTTCGCGCCGAGCAGCGGGAAGTCGCACTGCTCCTCGAACCTGCGCAGGGTCTCGATGCCGTAGTTGAACTCGTGGTTGCCGAGCGCCACCGCGTCATAGCCGATGGCGTTCATCGCCTGCGCCATCGGGTGCACCGGGCCGCCCTCGGCGGTGATCGGGTCGACCTTCGCGTAGTAGTACGTCAGGGGGGTGCCCTGGATCGTGTCACCGGCGTCCAGCAGCAGGGTGTTGCGGCGGCCCTTCTCCTCGCGGACCTGCTCCACCAGCGTGGCGATCCGCGCCAGGCCCTTCGCGTTGCCCTTGGCGTCGGTGTACTCCGCGTCCTTGAAGTAGTCCCAGTTGAAGATGTTGCCGTGCAGGTCGGTGGTGCCCATCACGGTGAACGAGTACCGCTTGGCCGGCGTCGCGCCCTTCTCCGTCTCCGCGGCCTGCGCCGACGGCGCCGCCGCCGCACCGGCCAGTGCCACCCCGGCTCCGGTCACGGCGGACTTCTTCAGGAACTTCCGGCGGTTCAACGGCATGTCGTGCTCTCCTCGGTGCCACGGTCGATGACGCGCGTAGACGAAACGCGCGTAGATTCTGACCCGGACATGCCCGGCGGCAACAGGTCCGCGAGGTTTCGATCTGGTGACCTCACCGGTGAAACCCCGGTGCGCCGCCGGGGGCTTGGACCCCGCGCACGAGTGACAGAGTGGGTCCCATGACCAGCCCCGCCGCAGCCGAAGACCAGCCCGCCGTCCCCTACGGCACCCCCGACGCCCCGCGTATCGCCGTCCGCGGCGAGGCGCGCCTCGAAGTCGACCCGGAGATCGCCCGGCTCGGCATCACCGTCAGCGCCCGAGGCCGCGACCGGCGCGCCGCCCTGGACGACCTCACCCGCCGCAACGCCACGGTCCTGGAGTTCGTGAAGTCCTACGGTGACGCGGTGGAACGGCTGGAGACCGGCGCCTTCTCCATCACCCCCGAACTCACCAAGCACGGCCGCGGCGAACGCGTCCGCACCTACCACGGCGGCGTCCGCGTCACCGCCGAACTGTCCGACTTCACGGCGCTCGGCGAACTCACCACCCGCCTGGCCGACCTCGACCTCACCCGGGTCGACGGCCCCTGGTGGGCGCTGCGCCGCGACTCACCCGCCTACCGCGACGCCCGCCGGCAGGCGGTCCGGGAGGCGGTGCAGCGTGCCCGCGAGTACGCCGACGCGCTGGGCACCACCCTCGCGGCCCTGGTCGAACTCGCCGACATCGGCGCGGAGGGGCCGGCGGCGTCCTTCCCGCAGGCTCCCGGCCGGGCGCGGGCCGCGGCCCTCGCCGGCCCCGCGGAGCCCGGCGCGGCACCGCCGCTCGACCTGGAACCGCAGCGGCAGCACGTGTTCGCCGCGGTCAACGCCCGCTTCACGATGGCGCCGCCCCGGCTGTGAGGAGAATGCCGGGCCGACCCGAAAGTCGAATAAGCGGTCGATCCTGGAAAGGGAGTACCGGCAAATGGGTTGCTCGAAATGCTCATCAGAGCGGCCCACCGCACAATTCAACGCTTGTCAACGCCCCTTCACGCAAAGGTTGTTGAGTAGTCATGCCCGGCCAATTGTCTACCCGCCGGTAAGTCATAGGCTCGAAACATGCGCCGAGCAAAGATCGTTTGTACCCTTGGGCCCGCCACCGACTCGTACGACCAGATCAAGGCCCTGGTCGACGCCGGAATGGACGTCGCCCGCTTCAACCTCAGCCACGGCGGCCACGCCGAACACGAGGAGCGCTACCACCGGGTGCGCAAGGCCGCCGACGAGACGGGCCGCAGCGTCGGGATCCTCGCCGACCTTCAAGGCCCGAAGATCCGGCTCGGCCGTTTCACCGAAGGCCCTGTACTCCTCGAACGCGGCGACACCTTCACCATCACCGTCGAGGACGGCGCCGAGGGCGACCGGCACTCCTGCGGCACCACCTACAAGGGACTCGCCGCCGACGTCACCCCCGGCGAACGCGTCCTCGTCGACGACGGCAAGGTCACCCTGGAGGTCACCGAGGTCGACGGCCCCCGCGTCCGCACCACCGTCGTCGAGGGAGGCATGGTCTCCGACCACAAGGGCCTCAACCTCCCCGGTGTCGCCGTCTCCGTGCCCGCCCTGTCCGAGAAGGACGAGGCGGACCTGCGCTGGGCCCTGCGCAACGGCTTCGACATCATCGCCCTGTCCTTCGTCCGCAGCGGCCGGGACGTCGAGGACGTCCACCGCATCATGGACGAGGAGGGCCGCCGCCTCCCGGTCATCGCCAAGATCGAGAAGCCGCAGGCGGTCGAGAACATCGAGGACATCGTCGCCGCCTTCGACGGCATCATGGTCGCGCGAGGGGACCTGGGCGTCGAGATGCCGCTGGAGCAGGTCCCGATCGTGCAGAAGCGCGCGATCAAGCTGGCCAAGCGCAACGCCAAGCCGGTCATCGTCGCCACCCAGATGCTGGACTCGATGATCGAGAACTCGCGGCCGACCCGTGCCGAGGCCAGCGACGTGGCCAACGCGGTGATCGACGGCACGGACGCGGTGATGCTGTCCGGCGAGACGAGCGTCGGCAAGTACCCGGTGGAGACGGTCCGCACGATGGCGAAGATCGTCGAGGCCGCCGAGGAGGACCTGCTCGCCAAGGGCCTGTCGCCGCTGACCGAGCGCAACAAGCCCCGCACCCAGGGCGGAGCCGTCGCCCGCGCCGCCGCCGAGATGGGCGACTTCCTCGGCGCGAAGTTCCTGGTCGCCTTCACCCAGTCCGGCGACACCGTCCGCCGCCTCTCCCGCTACCGCTCCCCGATCCCGCTCCTCGCCTTCACCCCGGACCCGGCCACCCGCTCCCAGCTCAGCATGTCGTGGGGCGTGGAGACCTTCCTCGGCCCGCACGTCGGATCGACGGACGCCATGGTCGCCCAGGTGGACGAACTCCTCACCGAATACGGCCGCTGCCAGAAGGGCGACACGGTCGTCATCACCGCCGGCTCCCCGCCCGGTGTCTCCGGCACGACCAATCTGGTTCACGTCCACCACATCGGAGAGGACCGCGGTACCCGATAAGCCGTGGACAACGAGAAAAAGCGGATGTTCACGTGAGTGTGGACATCCGCTTTTGGCGTGACCTTGGAGATTAAGGAAAAGTACCCCGGGTCGGATTCGAACCGACGCTGGATGGTGTTTGAGACCATTGCCTCTACCGCTGGGCTACCGGGGCCCCCTTCAAAAAGAAGGTTGGCGGCTACCCGCCGTGTCCCCACCTTACCGCAGCTAGGTAGGCTCTTGTCAGCAGTACCCCTGCCCTGAACAAGGAGCCCCCGTGACCGCCGAGTCGCCCCAGCCCGTAGACGCGCCCGACGACGACAAGTCGCACGTGCCTCCGCTGACGACCCGAGTCGTCATCGCCGAGGACGAGGCCCTGATCCGGCTCGACCTCAAAGAGATGCTGGAGGAAGAGGGCTACACGGTCGTCGGCGAGGCCGGCGACGGCGAGCAGGCCGTGGAGCTGGCCCGCGAGCACCGGCCCGACCTGGTGATCCTCGATGTGAAGATGCCGAAGCTCGACGGCATCTCCGCGGCCGAGAAGATCACCGAGGAGTCCATCGCCCCGGTGCTGATGCTCACCGCCTTCTCCCAGCGCGACCTGGTCGAGCGGGCCCGGGACGCCGGTGCGATGGCGTACCTGGTGAAGCCGTTCAGCAAGAGCGACGTCGTACCGGCGATCGAGATGGCCGTCTCCCGGTACACGCAGCTCAAGGAGCTGGAGAAGGAGGTCGCCGACCTCACCCAGCGACTGGAGACGCGCAAGCTCGTCGACCGGGCGAAGTCCATCCTGCAGACGGAGTACGGCCTGACCGAGCCGGCCGCGTTCCGCTGGATCCAGAAGACCTCCATGGACCGCCGGATGTCCATGCAGCAGGTCGCCGAGGCCGTCATCCAGGACGCCGAGGAGAAGAAGGCCGCCAAGGGCTGACGCCCGGCACCGCACCGGCATGAGTGAGGCCCGCGCCCCCGAGGGGGACGCGGGCCTCACCCGTAGGGGCGATCAGTCCTCGCCGAGGTACGCCTTCCGTACCGACTCGTCGTGCAGCAGGTCCTGGCCCGTGCCCGACAGGACGATCTTGCCGACCTCCATGACATGGCCGTGGTCGGCCAGCGAGAGCGCGGCCTGGGCGTTCTGCTCGATGAGCAGGATGGTGGTGCCCTGGGACTTCAGCTCCTGGATGGTCGCCATGATCTTCTGCATCATGATCGGCGACAGACCCATGGAGGGCTCGTCGAGCATCAGCAGCTTGGGCCGGGACATCAGCGCCCTGCCCATGGCGAGCATCTGCTGCTCACCGCCCGAGAGGGTGCCCGCGGCCTGCTTCCGGCGCTCCCCGAGGATGGGGAACAGGTCGTAGGCGCGCTGGATGTCCTTCTCGATGCCCTCCTTGTCGCTGCGCAGGAAGGCGCCGAGACGGAGGTTGTCCTCGATGGTCATCCGGGGGAAGATGTGCCGCCCCTCGGGGGAGTGGGCGAGGCCCAGCGAGACGACCTTGTGGGCGGGGACCTTCTTCAGCGACTTGCCGTCGAAGCGGATCTCGCCGGACACCGGCGTGAGCAGCCCGGACAGCGTGCGCAGCGTGGTGGTCTTGCCCGCGCCGTTGGTGCCGATGAGGGTGACGACCTCGCCCGCGTTCACCTTGAACGAGATGCCTTTGACGGCCTCGATCTTGCCGTAGGCGACCCTGAGGTCCTCGACCTCCAGCAGTGCGGTCACTTGTCGTCTCCCTCTGTGGTGCTGTGCGCCTCGGCCTCGGCCTCCGCGGCCGCGACCTCGGCGGCCTCCTCCTTGCCCGGCGCGCCCTCGAAGGGCGTACCGAGGTAGGCGGCGATGACGCGCTCGTCGGCCTGGACGACCTCGGCGGGGCCCTCGACGATCTTCTCGCCCTGGACGAGCACGGCGACCCGGTCGCAGAGGTTCATGATGAACCGGATGTCGTGCTCGATGACGAGGACGGCGATGCCCTTGTCCCGGATCGCGAAGATCAGCTCCTCCGCGGCCCGGGTCTCCTGCGGGTTCATACCGGCGGTCGGCTCGTCGAGAAGGAGCAGACCCGGCTCGCTCGCCAGCGCCCGGGCGATCTCCAGCTTGCGCTGCTCGCCGTAGGGCAGGTTGCGGGCGAGGTGGTCGGCCTTGGCGGCGAGACCGGTGAACTCCAGGAGTTCCATGGCGCGTTCCCGGGACTCCTGCTCGGCCTTCTTGAAGCCGGGCAGGCGCAGCAGGGCCGACCAGAGGCCTTCCCTGGTGCGGGTGTGCCGTCCGACCAGCACGTTCTCCAGAACGGTCATGTTGGCGAAGAGCCGGATGTTCTGGAACGTACGGGCGATGCCGGCCTGGGTGACCAGGTGCGGCTTGGGCGGCAGGACGGTGCCCTTGTAGGAGACCTTGCCCTCGGTCGGCACGTACAGGCCGGTGAGGCAGTTGAAGAAGGTCGTCTTCCCGGCGCCGTTGGGGCCGATGAGGCCGACGATCTCCCCGGTGTTCACGGTGAGGTCGACGCCGCGGACGGCGGTGAGGCCGCCGAAGCGCATCGTGACGCCGCTGGCGTCGAGCACCGTGGTGCTGGTGGGTGCGGTCGTGGTGGTGGTCATGGCGGTCACGCCCCTGCCTTGGCGACGCCGGTCGCGCCCTCGGGCAGCGACTTGTCCTCCGGTACGTCGAGCTGTCCGGTCTCGTGGAATTCGAGCTGCTTCCTGCGGTCGGCGACCAGGCCCTCGGGGCGGAAGCGCATCAGGAGCATCAGCGCGATGCCGAAGAGGAGCAGCTGGTACTCCGCCATGAACTGGAGCTTGGCCGGGATCAGGTAGAGCAGCGCGGCACCGATGAGCGGGCCGCTGATGGTGCCCATGCCGCCGAGGATGACGGCGGCGAGCAGGAAGGCCGAGTTCGGCGGCACGGAACCGGCGAACTGGTACTGCTCGGGGGTGACGCTGTACGACACGTGTGCCTGGACGGTGCCGGCCAGACCGGCGAGGCAGGCGCCGAGCGCGAAGGCGAGCAGCTTCAGGCGGAAGCCGTTGATGCCCATGGCGGTGGCGGCGGTCTCGTCCTCGCGGATGGCGACCCAGGCACGGCCGATGCGGGACTCCGCGGAGCGGCGGAAGACCAGCACGACGATCGCCGTGAACAGCAGCATCAGCAGGTAGTAGTTGCCGGAGCGGGTCAGCTCGTGGCCGAGGACGTTGTGCGGGATCCCGAGGTTGAACCCGAAGACCTCCAGGTCGGGGATGTTCGGGATGCCGTTGGAGCCGTTGGTGACGTCCGGGCCGCTGTTGCCGTTCAGGTTGTTCATGGTGATGCGGAAGATCTCACCGAAACCGAGCGTCACGATGGCGAGGTAGTCGCCGCGCAGCCGCAGGGTCGGGGCGCCGATCACCACGCCGAAGATCAGCGAGGCGAGGGCACCGGTGAGGACGGCCGCCCAGAACGGGAAGTGCACGCCGATCGTCGACTGCGGGGAGCCGGAGACCAGGGCGGCGGCGTAGGCGCCGACGCCGAGGAAGGCGACGTAACCGAGGTCGAGGAGGCCGGCGAGGCCGACGACCACGTTCAGGCCCAGGGCGACCGTGGCGAAGATCAGGATGTTCGCACCGATCAGCGCGAACTGGTCGTTCGACTGGGTGAACGGGAAGCAGATCGCCGCGACGAACGCCGCCGCCATGGTGACGTTGCGGTGCTTGGCGGTCAGCGCGGAGAGCCGCTTGAGCAGGCCCGCGCGGGTGACGGCCGTGAAACCGAACGCGGCGACGATCAGGAAGCCGATGAACAGCTCGGAGTACTCGGTGCCGATGCCGTACGCGAAGACGTACAGGCCGACGCCGAAGCCGGCGGCGATGACCAGGATCTCCGCCCAGGAGGGCAGCTGCTTGGCGCGGGCGGGCTCGGGGGCGGTGAACGCGTGGCGGACGCGGCCCCACAGGCTCGGGGCCGGGTCGCCGGCGTCGTGGGGCTGGTCGGCCGGGAGGCCGAGGGCGCCGACGAGGGCGAGCAGGGCACCGGCGCCGGAGACCCAGGCACCGGGCTCCAGGTTGACCAGGCCGCCGAGTTCGTAGCTGATCGCGCCGAGGGCGTAGCCGGTGGTGCCGAGGACACCGAGGGCGCTCAGCAGCACGGGGCTGTTGGTGCCGCCGGGGGTGAGCCAGCGAAGGCCCCGGACGCCGTAGCCGGAGACGGCGAACAGCAGCGTCAGCAGTGCTCCCACGAGCGTGAGCACCTGCAGGCCGCCGGGGTAGCCCGTCACCGTGAGGTTGCCGGGGAACTCCTCGGTCCAGGTCCAGGCGAGGAAGGTGCCGACGAAGGCGACGGCGGAGCCCGCGACGGCGATCGCGCGGGCCGCGGCGGGCGGCAGCGGGACGATCGGGGTGGCCGGGGCGGTGGCCACGTTGGTGGTGGCGTCGGTCTTGGTGGTGTTCGTGGTCATGGGTATCACGCCCGATCCGCGACGCGTTCGCCGAGCAGGCCCTGTGGCCTGAAGAGCAGGACGAGGATGAGCAGCGAGAAGGCCCACACGTCCTTCCAGGCGCCGCCGCCGAAGAGCTCCATGCCGGGGATGTCACCGACGTACCCGGTGGCGAGGGACTCGGCGACGCCGAGGACGATGCCGCCGAGCATGGCGCCGTAGATGTTGCCGATGCCGCCGAGCACGGCCGCGGTGAAGGCCTTCAGGCCCATCAGGAAGCCCATGCGGAAGCCGACCTGACCGTTCTTCAGGCCGTAGGCGACGGCGGCGATGGCGGCGAACGCGGCACCGATGGCGAAGGCCATGACGATGATGCGGTCGGTGTTGATGCCCATCAGCTTGGCCGTGTCGGGGTCCTGGGCGGTGGCCTGCATGCCGCGGCCGGAGCGGGTCTTCGTGACGAAGAGGCCGAGCGCGACCATGCACAGCGGGGCGGCGATCAGGACGAAGAGGTCACCGCGCTGGACGCTGGCGCCGAGGATGTCGATGGGGTCGCCGTCGAACTGCGGGAAGGAGACGTCCTTCTTCGCGTCCGGGTACCACATCCACACGACCTGCTGCAGGACGATGGACAGGCCGATCGCGGTGATCAGCGGTGCGAGCCGTGGCGCGGTGCGCAACGGCCGGTAGGCGAAGCGTTCCGCCGCGGTGGCGACGGCCACCGAGACGAGGATGCCGCCCACGATCATGAGGGGGACGGCCGCGCCGAGCGCGAAGCCGTCGGGGAGTATCAGCCAGACGGTGAGGGCCCCGAAGCCCCCGACCATGAAGATCTCGCCGTGGGCGAAGTTGATGAGCTGGACGATGCCGTAGACCATCGTGTAGCCGATCGCGATGAGTCCGTACATCGCGCCGAGGATGAGTCCATTGGCCAGCTGTTGCGGCAGTTCGTTCACCGCAGGGCCTCCGTGGAGTGGTTCGGATATGGCGCCGCGCGGGAGCGCTGGTGGGCGCTACCCGCGCGGCCTGATCAATGTGTGAGGGGGATGTTCTCTCTACTCGTCCCCTGCTCAGTCCACCTTGGGAGAGGCGCTGTACTCCGGCGCCCAGGCGTTGGACTTGACCTTGTACGCGGTCATCAGCGTGTTGGTGGTGTCACCGAACTCGTCGAAGGAGATGGTGCCGGTGACGCCGTCGAACTTGACCTTGGCCATGGCGTCCAGGACCGCCTTGCGGCCGTCGGACGGCAGCTTGCCGTCGTTGCCCTCGACCGCCAGCTTGACGGCCTCGATGATCGACCAGGTGGCGTCGTAGGTCAGACCGCCGTAGGCCTCGTAGTCGTCCTCGAAGTTCTCGGCCTCGTAGTTCTTGATGAACGTCTTGGCGGAGTCGAGCTGCTCGACCGGCTTGCCCACGGAGGTGGCGAGGTCGCCCTCGGCCTTCTTGTTCAGCTTCGGGTACTCGCCGGAGTAGATGCCGTCGCCGCCCATCAGCGGGATCTTCTGGCCGCTGTCCTTGAGCTGCTGGCTCAGCGGAGCCGCGGCCGGGTACTCGCCGCCGTAGTAGAGCGCCTCGGCACCGGTCTTCTTGATCTTGGCCACGACGGAGTTGAAGTCGCGGTCGTCGGGGTTGATGTGGTCGCTGCCGACGATCTTGCCACCGAGCTTGGTGAAGTTCGCCTTGAAGGAGGCGGCGAGACCGGCGCCGTAGGTCTTCTGGTCGTCGATCAGGTAGACCTTCTTGATGCCGGCCTTCGAGTACAGGTACTCGGCGGCGAAGGCGCCCTGGATCTCGTCCGTGGTGGCGGTGCGGAAGAACGTCTTGAACTGGCGGACCGAGTTGCCGGTCTTCCAGCCGTCGCCCTGGGTCAGCTCGGTGCCGGTGTTGGCCGGGGAGACCTGGACCAGGCCGGCGTCGTTGAACGGCTTCTGCATCTGCTGCGAGACGCTGGAGTTCAGCGGGCCGACGACGCCGAGGACGTCCTTGTTGCTGATGAACTTCTGGGCGTTCTGCTGGCCGACGGACGGCTGGGCCTGGTCGTCCAGGGGCTCCAGCTTGAACTCGACGCCCTCGACGAACTCCTCCTTGTTGGCCGTCTTGACGGCCAGCTCGGCAGAGTTGCGGATGCCGAGGCCGAGGGCGGAGAGGTCACCCGTCAGAGGGGCGTCGACGCCGATCACGACAGTGGTCTTGTCGCCACCGCCGCCGCCGCCGTTGCTGCTGTCGTCGCGCGACCCGCATGCGGTGAGGGTGAGCGATCCCGCCGCGAGCGCGGCCGTGATGGCAATGAGCGAACGTTGACGCACGAATCAGGTCCTTTCCCTGGCACGCCGGCTCCCTGTGGAGCACGCCGAGTCGAGCGCGGGACCGAAGTGACTTCGAATCCGTTGGCGCGGTGACTGGCCGTGACTCTAAGCGTGTGTGGGGAACGTGGAGGAGACCCTGTCGAAGGCTGTGACTCTCTTGTTATGACACGGCGTAATGCAGAGCGGTACTCGACGGGTGGAAGAGCGGAATTCTGGCCGATTCGCCCGTTCCATATCGTGAGACTCGCAGGCCTTCATTGCCTCTATCAGTAGTGTTCTTGCCATTTGCTGATGTCGCGGATTCGTTGCTGCAGGCTACTTGAGAGGCCTGCGGGAGCGGCCGTGCGGCGGGGTCCGCCGGGCGCGAAGGGATGCCGAAAAGGGTGCCTTTGTATTGCGCGCGTATTACGAAGAGTTACACTCGTGAAAGGGAATCTGGGGTTCCGGAGGTGCTTTCGCGCATTCGATCACCGGTATGAGAAGGGTGATCTTGCGGAGGAATCCGGTTTTCGGCGGTCTTCGCCGGGCTTCGGCGGTCTTCGTCCGGAAAGGCGGGTGAGGTTCCGTCACGGAAAGGCTCCGGAACACGCGAAAGCCGCCGCGACCGGCCCGTGGCAACGGGCCGGTGCACGGCGGCTGTTGGGAGACCTGGCGAGTCGTCAGCCCAGCGAGCTCGCGCGCTTCTCGTCGCTCGGGGTCACCTCGCGCAGCAGGCAGGTCAGCCGCGCGGTGCACACCCGCCGGTCGTCCTCGTCGCTGATCACGATCTCGTACGTCGCCGTGGACCGCCCCCGGTGCACGGGCGTGGCCACACCGGTGACCATGCCCGAGCGCACGCCGCGGTGATGCGTGCAATTCAGGTCGACGCCGACGGCGATCTTCGAGACGCCGCCGTGCAGCATCGAGCCCACCGAGCCCAGCGTCTCGGCCAGGACCGCCGAGGCGCCGCCGTGCAGCAGCCCGTACGGCTGGGTGTTCCCCTCCACCGGCATGACGCCGACGACCCGGTCCGCCGAGGCCTCCAGGATCTGCACGCCCATCCGCGTGCCGAGGTGCCCGGCGGAGAACAGGGCGGGCAGGTCGACGCCCAGCGCCGCGTACTCGTCGATGACCTCTTGCGGGAACTTCACGGTGTGCTGCTCGCCCATGGGGCCCGGCTCCGTTCGTCTGTCGTCGCTCTGGCTGAGCAAACGCTCAGTCGGTCGCCGATTGTTCCAGACGCACCACGACCGACTTGCTGGCCGGGGTGTTGCTGGTGTCCGCGGTGGCGTCCAGCGGCACCAGGACGTTGGTCTCCGGGTAGTACGCGGCCGCGCAGCCCCGCGCGGTCGGGTAGTGCACCACGCGGAACCCGGGCGCGCGCCGCTCGACCCCGTCCTTCCACTCGCTCACCAGGTCCACGTACGACCCGTCCGCGACGCCGAGAGCGGCGGCGTCCCCGGGGTTCACCAGCACCACGCGGCGGCCGTTCCGGATGCCCCGGTAGCGGTCGTCCAGGCCGTAGATCGTGGTGTTGTACTGATCGTGCGAGCGCAGGGTCTGCAGCAGCAGCCGGCGCTCGGGCAGTTCGGGATACTCCACGGGCGCGGCGGTGAAGTTCGCCTTGCCGGTGGCCGTCGGGAAGCGGCGCTCGTCCCGCGGGGCGTGCGGCAGGGCGAAGCCGCCGGGGACGGCCACGCGCGCGTTGAAGTCCTCGAAGCCGGGGATCACGCGCGCGATGCGGTCGCGGATCGTCGCGTAGTCCTTCTCGAACTCCTCCCACGGCGTACGGCTGCCCTCGCCCAGCACGCGGCGGGCCAGCCGGCACACGATGGCCGGCTCGGAGAGCAGCCGCGGGCTCGCCGGTTCCAGGCGTCCGCGCGAGGCGTGCACCATGCCCATGGAGTCCTCGACGGTCACGAACTGCTCGCCGCCGCTCTGGACGTCGCGCTCGGTGCGGCCCAGCGTCGGCAGGATCAGCGCCCGGGCGCCCGTGACCGCGTGACTGCGGTTCAGCTTCGTCGACACGTGCACGGTGAGCCTCGCCCGCCGCATCGCCGCCTCGGTGACCTCCGTGTCGGGGGAGGCGGAGACGAAGTTGCCGCCCATGGCGAAGAACACCTTCGCCTCGCCGTCGCGCAGCGCGCGGATCGCCCGCACGACGTCGTAGCCGTGCTCGCGCGGGGGAGCGAAGCCGAACTCCTTCTCCAGGGCGTCCAGGAAGGCCGGCGCGGGCCGCTCGAAGATGCCCATCGTGCGGTCGCCCTGCACGTTGGAGTGACCGCGCACCGGGCACACGCCCGCGCCGGGGCGGCCGATGTTGCCGCGCAGCAGAAGGAAGTTGACCACCTCGCGGATGGTCGGCACGGAGTGCTTGTGCTGGGTGAGGCCCATGGCCCAGCAGACGATGGTGCGCTTGGAGGCCAGCACCATGCGCAGGGCCTCCTCGATCTCCGGCCGGGTCAGACCGGTCGCGGTGAGCGTGGTGTCCCAGTCGGCGGCGCGGGCGGCCTCGGCGAACTCCTCGTAGCCGTGGGTGTGCTCGCGGACGAACTCCTCGTCCACCGCGCCCTCGGTCTCGAGGATCAGCTTGTTCAGCAGCCGGAAGAGGGCCTGGTCGCCGCCGATGCGGATCTGCAGGAAGAGATCGGTGAGGGCGGCGCCCTTCAGCATGCCCTGCGGGGTCTGCGGGTTCTTGAAGCGCTCCAGGCCCGCCTCGGGCAGCGGGTTGACGCTGATGATCCGCGCGCCGCCCGCCTTGGCCTTCTCCAGAGCGGAGAGCATGCGGGGATGGTTGGTGCCCGGGTTCTGGCCCGCCACGATGATCAGGTCGGCCTTGTAGAGGTCCTCCAGCAGGACGCTGCCCTTGCCGATGCCGATCGTCTCGCCCAGTGCCGAGCCGGAGGACTCGTGGCACATGTTCGAGCAGTCCGGCAGGTTGTTCGTGCCCAGCTCGCGGGCGAAGAGCTGGTACAGGAACGCGGCCTCGTTGCTGGTGCGGCCCGAGGTGTAGAAGACGGCCTCGTCGGGGGAGGAGAGCGCGGCGATCTCCTCGGCGACGATGTCGAAGGCCCGCTCCCAGGTGACCGGCTCGTAGTGCTCGCCGCCCTCCGGCAGGTACATGGGGTGCGTGAGACGGCCCTGCTGGCCGAGCCAGTAGCCGCTGCGGTTCGCGAGATCGGCCACCGGGTTCGCGGCGAAGAACTCGGGCGTGACCCGGCGCAGCGTCGCCTCCTCGGCGACCGCCTTCGCGCCGTTCTCGCAGAACTCCGCCTTGTGCCGGTGCTCCGGCTCCGGCCAGGCACAGCCCGGACAGTCGAAGCCGTCCTTCTGGTTCACGCTGAGCAGGGTCAGCGCCGTCCGCTTGAGACCCATCTGCCGCTGGGCGACGCGCAGGGTGTGCCCGATGGCCGGGAGTCCCGCCGCGGCGTGCTTCGGCTCGGCGACCTGCGGCGCGTCCTGCACCGGATCGGCCTTCGGTGGCTTCGTCGCCATCGCGCGCTCTCCTTCGCGTACTCGTGTGAGGTACGTCTCCGATCCTCGCACGGGGCACCGACGACGATCAGCCCGCGGGGTCGGGGGCCCGCGTGAGCAACGCTTGCGGAACGTCCCGGGGTTCGCGCGCCCCCTCCCGGCCCGCCCCCGCGCGGTGCCCGGGCACGGCGGCGGTCCCCGCGTGGGGGCCGACTGTCAGTGGGGCGTGGCAGGATCGGGGACGTGGCAGAGACAGCATCGAAGAAGACCGACAACCCCTCCGGCGGGAGCCGTCCCCGGCTGATGCTCATGGACGGGCACTCCCTGGCCTACCGCGCGTTCTTCGCGCTGCCCGCGGAGAACTTCACGACCGCGACGGGCCAGCCGACCAACGCGATCTACGGCTTCGCGTCGATGCTCGCCAACACTCTGCGTGACGAGGAACCCACGCACTTCGCGGTGGCCTTCGACGTCTCCCGCAAGACCTGGCGCTCGGAGGAGTTCACCGAGTACAAGGCGAACCGCTCCAAGACCCCGGACGAGTTCAAGGGCCAGGTCGAGCTGATCGGCGAGCTGCTCGACGCGATGCACGTCTCCCGCTTCGCGATCGACGGGTTCGAGGCGGACGACGTGATCGCCACCCTCGCCACCCAGGCCGAGGCCGAGGGCTTCGAGGTGCTGATCGTCACCGGTGACCGCGACTCCTTCCAGCTGGTCAGCGAGCACACCACGGTGCTCTACCCGACGAAGGGCGTCTCCGAGCTGACCCGGTTCACCCCGGAGAAGGTCATCGAGAAGTACGGGTTGACGCCCGCCCAGTACCCCGATTTCGCCGCCCTGCGCGGCGACCCGTCCGACAACCTCCCCGGCATCCCCGGCGTCGGCGAGAAGACCGCCGCGAAGTGGATCAACCAGTTCGGGTCCTTCGCCGAGTTGGTCGAGCGGGTCGACGAGGTCAAGGGCAAGGCCGGCCAGAACCTGCGCGACCACCTGGAGGCCGTCAAGCTCAACCGCCGGCTCACCGAGATGGTGCGCACGGTCGAGCTGCCGAAGACCGTCGCCGACCTGGAGCGGGCGGCGTACGACCGCAAGGCCGTCGCGATGGTCCTCGACACCCTGGAGATCCGCAACCCCTCGCTGCGCGAGCGGCTGCTCGCCGTCGACCCCGGCGCCCAGGAGGCCGAGACCACCCCGGTCGTCGCGGACGGGGTGGAGCTGGACGGCACGGTGCTCGGCACCGGCGAGCTGGCCGGCTGGCTCACCGAGCACGGCACCGGCCCGCTCGGCGTGGCCACCGTCGACACCTGGGCGCTCGGCACCGGCTCGGTCGCAGAGGTCGCCCTCGCCGCCGCCTCCGGACCGGCCGCCTGGTTCGACCCCTCGCAGCTCGACGAGGCCGACGAGACGGCGTTCGCCGGCTGGCTGGCCGACGAGGCCCGACCCAAGGTCTTCCACAACGCCAAGGGCGCGATGCGGGTCTTCGCCGAGCACGGCTGGACCGTCGCCGGGGTCACCATGGACACCGCGCTCGCCGCCTACCTGGTGAAGCCGGGCCGCCGCTCCTTCGACCTGGAGGCGCTGTCCCTGGAGTACCTGCACCGCGAGCTGGCCCCCGCCGCCGCGGCCGACGGCCAGCTCGCCTTCGGCACGGACGACGGCGCGGAGGCCGAGGCGCTGATGATCCAGGCCCGCGCGGTGCTGGACCTGGGCGAGGCCTTCGAGGAGCGGCTGCGTGAGGTCGGCGCGGCGGACCTGCTGCGGGACATGGAGCTGCCCACCTCCGCGCTGCTGGCCCGGATGGAGCGGCACGGCATCGCGGCGGACCGCGCGCACCTGGAAGCCATGGAACAGATGTTCGCGGGCGCCGTGCAGCAGGCCGTGAAGGAGGCCCACGCGGCAGCCGGGCACGAGTTCAACCTGGGCTCGCCCAAGCAGCTCCAGGAGGTCCTCTTCGGCGAGCTGGGCCTGCCCAAGACCAAGAAGACCAAGACCGGCTACACCACCGACGCCGACGCCCTGGCCTGGCTCGCCGGCCAGACCGACAACGAGCTGCCGGTGATCATGCTCCGCCACCGCGAGCAGGCGAAGCTCCGGGTCACGGTCGAGGGCCTGATCAAGACCATCGCGACGGACGGCCGGATCCACACCACGTTCAACCAGACCGTCGCCGCGACGGGCCGGCTCTCCTCGACCGACCCGAACCTGCAGAACATCCCGGTCCGCACCGACGAGGGCCGGGCGATCCGGCGCGGCTTCGTGGTCGGCGAGGGCTTCGAGTCCCTGATGACCGCCGACTACAGCCAGATCGAGCTGCGCGTCATGGCCCACCTGTCGGAGGACGCGGGCCTGATCGAGGCGTTCACCTCCGGCGAGGACCTGCACACGACCGCCGCCGCGCAGGTCTTCTCCGTCGAGCCCGGCGCGGTCGACGCGGAGATGCGCCGCAAGATCAAGGCCATGTCGTACGGCCTGGCCTATGGCTTGTCGGCCTTCGGTCTCTCCCAGCAGCTGAACATCGAGGCCGCCGAGGCCCGCACCCTGATGGACGCCTACTTCGACCGGTTCGGCGGCGTGCGGGACTATCTGCGCAGGGTCGTCGACGAGGCGCGGGCGACGGGCTACACGGCGACGCTCTTCGGGCGCCGCCGTTACCTGCCCGACCTCAACAGCGACAACCGGCAGCGCCGCGAGGCCGCCGAGCGGATGGCGCTCAACGCCCCCATCCAGGGCACCGCCGCGGACATCGTCAAGATCGCCATGCTGAACGTCGACCGCGCCCTGAGGGAGGCGGATCTCACCTCCCGCATGCTCCTCCAGGTCCACGACGAAATCGTCCTGGAGATCGCCCCCGGCGAACGCGACACCGTCGAGAGGATCGTCCGCCACGAGATGGCCACCGCGGTACAGCTCAGGGCTCCCCTGGACGTCTCGGTGGGCGTGGGCCCGGACTGGGAGTCGGCGGCGCACTAGCAGTGGTTTTCTCGGGGGCGGGACGGCTGTGCCGCCAAGGGGCGCGGGGAACCGCGCGACCAGCCACAGCCGGCCCGCACCCGCGGACGACAAGCAACCCGGCAGACGCTCAGGGAAGACCCGGCTGACCCCGGAGGGCACCTTCACTCCCGTGGCCTCCGTGAAAACGCCCCCACCCACCGCTGCCGTCAAGATGCCGCCATGGGTATACGCATGCTCAGCCTCCGCCGGACGGCGACCCCGCTCCGGCCGGTCCCGGCCTTCTCGGCCGGCGCAAGCACCGCCCGTGTCGCCGGCCCGACGACGGTCCTGCGGCACACCGCGACGGACCTCCGGCGCCGGATCGGCCGACGCGTGCCGTCCGCCGTACGCCTGCGTGACGCCACCGGGGCCCGGCGGCCGCGGGCCGATCTGGTCCGCGGCTATCCGGCGCTGTTCCTGGCCCTGATGTCCCGTCTGCTGTCACGGCCCAGGCCGGCGTACACCGTGACCGTCTTCACCGCGACGGTCCCCGCTCTCAGCGAGCCGCCGAACGGCTCCGGGGCCGGTCCTCGCCGCCCGTGCCCGTACCGTCCGGCACCGAGGCCGGGCGCCACACCCTGACGCCCACGGCGTACAGCAGCACGCCGGCCACCAGCCCGGCGCCCGCGCCGAAGCACAGCGTGGGGATCAGCTCCCAGGGCTTTGCCATGGCACCCCAGTGGTCCCACCACCGCATCACCCGCCGCGCCGCCGCGACCCCGGCGCAACCGCCGATCAGGGCCGCCGCCCACCACCGGTCCCGCGACGACAGCACCGGCACTCCGGACGGCCGCGCGGCGGGGGCACGCCGGAGCGCCCGGGCGGCGAACACGGCGATCACGGCCGCCGCCACCGCCGAACCGCCGTACTGCAGGTACCAGTAGAGCGGTGAACCCGCGATCTCCTCGCCGAGCACCGGGAAGAGCCGCATGCCCCACCGGTCCAAGTGGGTGAACGCGTCCCACACGACATGGGTCAGCGCCCCGAGCGACGCGGAGGCGTACCAGCGCAGCACCAGATCGGCCCGCACGCGCGCGCGGGGCGCCCCGCATCTCAGCAGTGACGCCACGCGGTGCTGCCCCGCGCGCGGAAGCAGTGCCACCAGCGGTTCCCGGATCAGCAGCCACAGCCCCACCAGTAGCCAGGCCACCGCCACATCGACCGTGAACACCCCGGGGAAGGAGTGGGTGACGTCGCCGAACTCCATCGCCTCGGGCAGGGCGCTCGCCGCGTAGTACGTCATGTCCGGCGCGAACGACCCCGCGACCAGCACGGCCGGCAGCAGGCGCCACCGGCCGGTTCCGTCGGTGCGTACGGCGGGCAGAACGGCTGCCGCGTGGCTGAGTGTGAACGGCAACGGAGCCCCCCGCGAAGAACGTTGACGCCCAGTATGCGCAGGGTGTCCGCTCCCTCGGGAACCGCGTGCGTGACTGTCGCGTGCCAAGTAGGGGAAAACGGGCACCGACGGGTGCCCGTGCGTACCAAGTTGTCGTAGGGTCGCCAGGGTTGGCGTGCGGGGAGCGCGTCGAGCCGGCCAACAAAATCACAAAAGCGGATCAACGCCAACAGGACAGGCAGACGCGGGCGCTGGGACGCCCGCTGGGAGGGGTTCACTTCATGGCGGCGCATTTCGGCACGAGGCTGCGCAAGGGGGCGGCGAACACCGCCGTGGCCGCGGCCGCGGTCGCGGCCCTGGCCGCGTCCCAGGCTCCCGATCTGACGACCGACGGCGCCGGCAGACCGACCACCTCCGGCGCGCCCTCGCCCGACGCGCTCGCCGACGACAGCGCGACCGGCAACTCGCCGTACTACACGGACCTGCCGCCGCTGAACAGTCCGAAACCCTCGCCCTCCAGCGGCGCCACCGCCACCCCGGGCGTCACCGGCGAGACCGCGGCGGGCATACCCGCCACCGTCCTCGACGCCTACAAGAAGGCCGAGGCCGAGCTGCGCGAGAGCAAGCCCGGCTGCAACCTGCCGTGGGAACTCCTCGCCGCCATCGGCAAGGTGGAGTCCGGTCAGGCCCGCGGCGGCCGGGTGACCGCCGACGGCACCACGACCAGCCCGATCCTCGGCCCCCAGCTCAACGGCGTCGGCTTCGCCAACATCAGCGACACCGACGACGGCGCCTACGACGGGGACGCCTCCTACGACCGTGCCGTCGGCCCGATGCAGTTCATCCCGTCCACCTGGGAGTGGGCGGGCCGTGACGGCAACGGCGACGGCAAGAAGGACCCCAACAACGTCTACGACGCCGCCCTCGCGGCCGGCCACTACCTGTGCCGCTTCGGCTGGGACCTGTCCACCGACGCCGATCTGCGCAGCGCGATCCTCAGTTACAACAACTCGACGGACTACCTGAACACGGTCCTGTCCTGGCTGGAGTACTACCGCAAGGGCACCCACGAGGTCCCGGACGGCACCGGCCAGCTGCCTGCCGACCGCAGCGACGACACCGTGGGGGCGAGCCCGTCGCCGACGCCGCCCGCGACCTCGAAGCCGCCCACGCACAAGCCGAAGCCCACCCCGCCCGCCTCGGGCGGCGGCTCCCAGACCCCGCCGACCACCCCGCCCGGCACGACCCCGCCGGCCACCCCGCCGCCGACCACGACCCCGCCGACCCCGACCGACACCGTGCACCACCTGGAGGACGCGGGCACCGGGAAGCTGACCGCCATGGCGGGCGACACGTTCGCCGAGCGGATCAGCACCCGCGCGGAGACCGAGTCCGGCGAGGGCGTCGGCAAGGTGCGGGTCCGCTTCACCATCGTCGGCACCACGGACGCCACCTTCCCCGGCGGGGAGAAGGTCGCCACCGTCGTCACCAGCAGCGCCGGCGTGGCCGTCGCGCCCTCCCTCCAGGCGGGGGAGAAGACCGGCTCGTTCACCGTGCGCGCCAACGTCGTGGGCCGTTCGATCAGCGGTGTCGGCTACACCGCCACCGTCACCGCGCGGGCCGCCGACACCCTCGCCCGCACCGGCGACACCGCGCTCACCTGCGTCGCGGGCGGTGAGTTCGCCGACCAGGTCCAGGTGAAGGCGACGTACAAGGGCGCCGTCGCGGACGGTGTCGCGGCCACCGCGACCCTCGTCAAGTCGGCGGACGACCCGACGGCCAACGACAAGGGCCCCTACTTCAAGGACGCGGACGGCAAGCCCGTACGCACCCTGAAGGACCTGAAGACCGACGAGGACGGCCTGCTGACGCTGCCGAAGCTGTACGCGGACGACGCCACCGGCACGTTCCTGCTGCGCATCACCACCACGGGCGGCGCCACGCTGACCGTGGAGCTGAAGGTGACGGCACCCGAGGCCTCGCCCAGCCCGTCGGCGAGCGAGTCGGCCCCGGCCGGCGCGTAACCGCACCCGGCCCGCACGAGGGCGCCCCTCCGCCGCGGCGGACGGGCGCCCTCGTCATGCGTGCGACGTGTTCTCATCTCACCCCGGCGTTGCTACGGCGGCCCGATCTGACGATGCATCAGTTTCCGGAGCCGGGAGGCCCGCATGCGCGCCCTGATCGCCGCCGCGACCGGTCTCGCCCTCGCGTTCGCCCTCGTCCTCACCCTCACCGCGCTCGGCACACCGGACGGCGAGACCTCCCCGAAGCCGCTGCTGACGACCGTGCCCGCACACCCGTGACCCCGGGAGGGAGGCCGAGATGCGCCGCAAGGCCGGCCTGGTCCTGCTCGCCCTCGCCGTGTTCTGCACGGCGCTGTCCCCTCTGCTGCGCCGGTACGCCTTCCCCCGGCTCGCCAAGGTCCCGGCGCACCAGTAGCAGGTCATGGAGGCGAAGGACGCCACCCTCCTCGACTACGGCACCATGAAGGCCGCGAGGTCCCCCGGGTCACGATCGTCCAGACCCTCAGGGGCGACGTGGAGCCCTCCGAAGGCGTGGAGCGGACCACGGACCGGGACGTCGTCGTCCGGGACGGCCTCTCCTACGTCCAGGGCCCCGACGGCGAGATGGTCTCCAGGATCCCCGAGCGGTACGTCTTCGACGCCCACACCCAGGAACCCGTCCACGCAGGCGGCGAGACGGTCGACGGCGACCCCGTGCGGCGCGAGGGCATCGAGTTCAAATGGCCGTTCCTGACCGGAAAACGGAACTACCAGTACTTCGACGCACAAGCGCGCGTGACGGCCCCCATCCACTACAAGGACACGCGGGACTTCCGCGGCCTGGAGGTCTACCACTTGGAGCAGACCATCCCCTGGACCCGGGTCCCCTCCCCAAAGGCCATGCCCGTCGAGGGCGTCACCCCCGTCCTGCTGACGACGTCCTACCTGCCCTGGGGCCTGCTGACCCTCGGCGCCCTCCTGCTGGCCCTCGCCCTCCTCCTGGAGGCCCGCGGCCGCCGGCCCGGCGGCCCGCCCCCCGCGCGGACCACCGAACCCGCCCCGCTCACCGCCTTGGCCGCGCGTTGGTGTGCCGGGTCGGCTCCGCCGTCGCCGGATCCTCGGGCCACGGATGCTTCGGATACCGGCCGCGCAGTTCCGCGCGGACACCCCGGTAGCCGTCCTTCCAGAACGAGGCGAGATCGGCGGTGACGGCCGCCGGCCGCCCGGCGGGCGAGAGAAGGTGCACCAGCAGCGGCACACCGGCCACCCGGGGCGACTCCTGCAGCCCGAACATCTCCTGAAGCTTCACGGCGAGCACCGGCCGCTCCGGATCCGCGTAGTCGATCCGTACGGCCGACCCGCTCGGCACGGTGATCCGCTCCGGCGCCAGCTCGTCGAACCGCGCGGCGTCGCCGGACGCCCACGGCAGCAGCCGCGCCAGACAGTCCGCGGCGCCGATCCGCGCCAGATCCGCCCGCCGCCGCGCCCGGCCCAGCTCCGGCTCCAGCCACTCCGCCACGCGCGCGTGCAGCGCCTCGTCGGAGACCTCGGGCCAGGGCTCGCCGAGGTGCAGCCGGAGGAACGCGAGCCGCTGCCGCAGGACGACGGCCTCCCGCGACCACCGCAGCAGCCCGAACCCCTCCCGCCGCAGCCCGTCGAGCAACGCCTCCCGCACTAGCTCCGGGGCGGGCTCGGCGAGGGGCCGTACGGCCAGCTCGACCGCCCCCAGCCGCTCCACGCGCCGGGCGACGACGTCGCCGTCCGCCCAGCGGATCTCGTCGCCCTCCGCCAGCAGCGCCCCCGCCGCCCGCCGCGCGACGTCCTCGTCGACGGCCGCCGCGAGCCGCACGCGCGCGTGTCCCCGGCCGACGGGCCGGTCGGCCACCGCGACCGCGATCCACCGCGCGCCCCGCAACGCCGTGCCCTCACCGGCCTCGGCCCGCGTCCCGGACACCATCAGATAGGAGCCACCGTCGACGCGGGCCGTCCGCTCCGGGTAGGCCAGGGCGGCGACCAGCCCGACGAGGTGGTCCTCTCCGGTGCTCGCCCGACCGCCCGCACTTCGATCACGAGCTGTGTTCGTCCGATCGTTCGCGCCGTCCGCCCCGGCCGCCCGATCGAAGCCGCCGGCCTCGCCCGCCAGGGCCCGCAGCCGCCGCACCTCCGCGCGCCACCGAGCCGCGTACCCGTCACCGCCGCGCCGGGCGGCCCGCAGGGCACCGGCCAGATCGTCGCCGTACTCACGCGGCGGCTCCTCGCTGAGCAGCGCCACGACCTCGGCGGCCCGGTCGGTACCGACGAGCGGCGCGGCGTCCAGCAGGGCACGGCCCAGCCGGGGGTGCAGACCGAGGCGGGCGAGCCGGACGCCGCGCTCGGTGGCCCGCCCGGCGGAGTCCACCGCGCCGACCGCCGACAGCACCTGCCGCGCCGCCGCCATCGCGCCGCCCGGCGGCGGATCGAGCAACGCCAGCCCCGTCGCCTCCGGATCGCCCCAGCAGGCGGCCTGGAGCGCGAACGCCGTCAGGTCGGCCACCTGGATCTCCGGAGCCGGGAAACGCGGCAGACGCGCGTCCTCGGCCTCCGCCCAGCACCGGTACACCGCACCCGGCGCCTCACGCCCCGCACGCCCGGCCCGCTGCCGCCCCGCCGCCTGCGAGGCCCGTACCGTCGTCAGCGCGCTCAGACCGCGCGCGTGGTCCACCCGCGGCTCCCGCGCCAGCCCCGCGTCGACGACCACCCGCACCCCGGGGACCGTCAGCGACGACTCCGCGACCGCCGTCGCCAGCACCACCCGACGGCGCGCCCCCGGCGCCAGCACCGCGTCCTGCACCTCCGCCGGGGCCCGCCCGTGCACCTGGAGCACCTCGACGTCCCCGAGACGCCCCAGCTGCCCGGCGACCCGGGCGATCTCGCCGACACCGGGCAGGAAGCACAGGACGTCCCCCGGCCGCTCGGCCAGCGCCCGCCGCACCACCGACGCCACATGCGTCAGCAGCGCCGGATCCACCCGCATCCCGTGCGGCGGCCGTACGGGACGGGCGGGCGGCGCCCAGACCACCTCCACCGGATGGGAGACGCCCCGCGCCTCGACCACCGGCGCCCCGCCCAGCAGCCGCGCCCACCCCTCGGCGTCCGTCGTCGCCGACGCGGCCACCAGCCGCAGCTCCGGCCGCAGCGCCTCCCGTACGTCCCACAGGAAGGCCGCCGCCGTGTCCGCGTCCAGATGCCGCTCGTGGCACTCGTCGAGCAGCACCACGTCGACCCCGGTCAGCTCCTGGTCCCGCTGCAGCCGCTGCAGCAGCACACCGGTCGTGACGACCTCCACGCGCGTGTGCCGCCCGGCCACCCGCTCGCCGCGCACCGTGTAGCCGACGGTCCCGCCCGCCTTCTCGCCCAGCAGCCACGCCATCCGCCGGGCCGCCGCCCGCGCGGCGATCCGCCGCGGCTCGGCGACCAGCACCCGCCGCGCGGGCCCCTCACCCAGCAGCCCGGCGAGCGCCAACGGCACCAGCGTCGTCTTGCCGGTACCGGGCGGCGCCACCAGCACGGCGGCACCGGGCCCCTCCAGGGCGTCCCGCAGCGCGGGCAGGGCGTCGCGGACGGGCAGGGCGTCCAGGGCGTCGTGCCGGATCACGCCTCAGTCCCGCTCGCAGACGAAGATCGCCGTACCGGGGATCAGACTGCCGCGCAGCGGCGACCAGCCGCCCCACTCGACGGTGTTCCACGCGGGCCACTCCGGCTCCACCAGGTCCACCAGCCGGAAGCCGGCGGCCACGACGTCCCGGACCCGGTCGCCGAGCGTCCTGTGGTGCTCCACGTACACCGCGCGGCCCTCGTCGTCCTGCTCGACGTAGGGCGTGCGGTCGAAGTAGGAGGCGGAGACCGACAGCCCCTCCGGGCCCGGCTCGTCCGGGAAGGCCCACCGGATCGGATGGGTCACCGAGAAGACGAAGCGGCCGCCCGGCCGCAGCACCCGGCGCACCTCCCGCAGCACCAGCCGCGGGTCCGCCACGAACGGCAGCGCGCCGTACGCCGAGCACGCCAGGTCGAAGGAGGCGTCCGCGAAGGGCAGCGCGCTCGCGTCGGCGCACACCAGCGGAAACGATCCGCCGATCCGCAGGGCGTGCTGGAGCTGGCGGTGGGAGAGGTCCAGGGCGACGGGACGGGCCCCCTGGCCGGCCAGCCAGCGCGCGCACTGCGCCGCGCCGGCGCCGATCTCCAGGACGTCCTTGCCCTTCAGCTCCTCCGGCGGGCCCAGCAACTCGGCCTCCACCTCGTCCAGGCCCTCCGGGCCCCACACGAACCGGTCGTCGCCGAGGAACGTGCCGTGCTCGATCTGGTACTCGTCCGCGTTGCGGTCCCACCAGCCCCGGTTGGCCCGGGCGCTCTCGGCGACCCCGGCGTCACGACGGGTGGCCTCAGGCTCGGATACGGGCTCGGGGGAAACGGGCTCTTGGATGATGGGCTCCCTCGTCGTACTCTTCCGTGCAACCCGTCCAGGCGGCGTCGCCGAAGGGACGCGCCGAGGCCGTCGTGGCCTCAGGAGACAGGATTTGTGCCGGGAATGCGGCGAACCGCCCCGGGTGTGCGGCTTCGCGCATTGACCCTGCCCGGCTGCCCCCGTATGCTACAAGTTGCGCTGCGGGCCTGCGCACCTCAGACGTAGCAGGCTGCGCTCGCATCTGTTGTATGTCCCCTCGGTTGTCGAGGCGCCAACACCGGTTCCCCCGGTGAGGCGCTTCCTTGGCTGTCCGGCTTCTGCAGAGCGAAACGGGCTCCCGGCGTAGCAGTACCTACGACTTCAATGTCCGTACCGGAGCCCTTTCCCACATGACGAGCAGCACCGAGACCACCGCCACCACCCCGCAGGTAGCGGTCAACGACATCGGTAACGAGGAAGCCTTCCTCGCAGCGATCGACGAGACGATCAAGTACTTCAACGACGGCGACATCGTCGACGGCGTCATCGTGAAGGTCGACCGGGACGAGGTCCTGCTCGACATCGGTTACAAGACCGAAGGTGTCATCCCGAGCCGCGAACTCTCGATCAAGCACGACGTCGACCCGAACGAGGTCGTCGCCGTCGGCGACGAGATCGAGGCCCTGGTCCTCCAGAAGGAGGACAAGGAAGGCCGCCTGATCCTCTCGAAGAAGCGCGCCCAGTACGAGCGTGCCTGGGGCACCATCGAGAAGATCAAGGAAGAGGACGGCATCGTCACCGGTACCGTCATCGAGGTCGTCAAGGGTGGTCTCATCCTCGACATCGGCCTCCGCGGCTTCCTTCCGGCCTCCCTGGTCGAGATGCGCCGTGTTCGCGACCTTCAGCCGTACGTCGGCAAGGAGCTCGAGGCGAAGATCATCGAGCTGGACAAGAACCGCAACAACGTGGTCCTGTCCCGCCGTGCCTGGCTCGAGCAGACCCAGTCCGAGGTCCGCCAGACCTTCCTCACGACCCTGCAGAAGGGTCAGGTCCGCTCCGGCGTGGTCTCCTCGATCGTCAACTTCGGTGCCTTCGTGGACCTGGGTGGCGTCGACGGTCTGGTCCACGTCTCCGAGCTGTCCTGGAAGCACATCGACCACCCGTCCGAGGTTGTCGAGGTCGGCCAGGAGGTCACCGTCGAGGTCCTCGACGTCGACATGGACCGCGAGCGCGTCTCCCTGTCGCTGAAGGCGACCCAGGAAGACCCGTGGCAGCAGTTCGCCCGCACCCACCAGATCGGCCAGGTCGTGCCCGGCAAGGTCACGAAGCTGGTTCCGTTCGGTGCGTTCGTCCGCGTGGACGAGGGCATCGAGGGTCTGGTCCACATCTCCGAGCTGGCCGAGCGCCACGTGGAGATCCCGGAGCAGGTCGTCCAGGTCAACGACGAGATCTTCGTCAAGGTCATCGACATCGACCTCGAGCGCCGTCGCATCAGCCTCTCGCTGAAGCAGGCCAACGAGTCCTTCGGTGCCGACCCGTCCGCGGTCGAGTTCGACCCGACCCTGTACGGCATGGCCGCGTCCTACGACGACCAGGGCAACTACATCTACCCCGAGGGCTTCGACCCGGAGACCAACGACTGGCTGCCGGGCTACGAGAAGCAGCGCGAGGAGTGGGAGCGCCAGTACGCCGAGGCGCAGTCCCGCTTCGAGCAGCACCAGCAGCAGGTCATCAAGTCCCGCGAGGCGGACGCCGCTGCCGCCGCCGAGGGTGGCGAGGCCGCCGCTCCGGCCGCGACCGGCGGTTCGTACTCCTCCGAGGGCGGCGACACCTCCGGCGCCCTGGCGTCGGACGAGGCGCTTGCCGCGCTGCGCGAGAAGCTCGCCGGCGGCCAGAGCTGAGCTCCCCCCGAGGGGGCACCCCAGCTCCTCGCTGAGGGTTAGCCGATGACCGAGGGCCCGCATCCCGTCAGGGATGCGGGCCTTCGGCGTTTCCGGGACCGTACGCGGGCGACTCGGTGCCCCATGGCGAAGCCGCCCACCACGCGCGGTAGTTGATCGGGACCGGACGGGAATGCCCGTGCTCCGCGCCGCGTTGTGCAGTACGAACACGAGGAGGAGCGGTCACAGTGCTTGATCCGCAGGGTTTGTACACGTGGGAGCCGAAGGGCCTGGCCGTCGTCGACATGGCGCTCGCCCAGGAGTCGGCCGGTCTTGTCATGCTCTACCACTTCGACGGATACATCGACGCGGGCGAGACCGGCGACCAGATCGTCGACCGGCTCCTCGACTCGCTGCCCCACCAGGTCGTCGCCCGCTTCGACCACGACCGGCTCGTGGACTACCGGGCCCGCCGTCCGCTGCTGACCTTCCGGCGCGACCGCTGGACCGGCTACGAGGAGCCCACGCTCGCCGTCCGGATCGTCCAGGACGCCACCGGGGCGCCCTTCCTGCTGCTGTCCGGCCCCGAGCCGGACGTCGAGTGGGAGCGCTTCGCGGCGGCCGTCGAGCAGATCGTGGAGCGGCTGGGCGTGCGCCTCGCCGTGAACTTCCACGGCATTCCCATGGGCGTCCCGCACACCCGCCCGGTGGGCCTCACCCCGCACGGCAACCGCAGCGAGCTGGTCCCCGGCCACCGCAGCCCCTTCGAGGAGGCGCAGGTGCCCGGCAGCGCCGAGTCGCTGGTCGAGTACCGCCTGATGCAGGCCGGGCACGACGTGCTGGGCGTCGCCGCGCACGTGCCGCACTACATCGCCCGCTCGCCGTACCCGGACGCGGCGCTGACCGTCCTGGAGGCCGTCACCGCGGCCACCGGGCTCGTCCTCCCCGGCATCGCGCACTCCCTGCGCACCGACGCGCACCGCACCCAGACGGAGATCGAGCGCCAGATCCGCGAGGGCGACGAGGAGCTGACGGCGCTCGTCCAGGGTCTCGAGCACCAGTACGACGCGGTCGCCGGCGCCGAGACGCGCGGCAACATGCTCGCCGAGCCCGTGGAGATCCCGTCGGCGGACGAGATCGGGCGGGAGTTCGAGCGGTTCCTCGCGGAACGTGAGGGAGACGGCTGAGACGCGGGGCGGGGCGGGCCGGTCTGCCCGGCCGGCGCCCCGCCGGGGTGCGCCGCCGGTGGCAGGGCCTAAGCTTCCGCTCATGCTGACAGTGGGCCTGACCGGCGGCATCGGCGCCGGCAAGAGCGAGGTGTCGCGGCTCCTCGTGGAGTGCGGTGCCGTACTGATCGACGCCGACCGCATCGCGCGTGAGGTGGTCGCGCCCGGGACGCCCGGGCTCGCCGAGGTCGTCGAGGCCTTCGGCGAGGAGGTGCTCGGCCCGGACGGCGGTCTGGACCGGCCCAAGCTGGGCTCGATCGTCTTCTCCGATCCCGGGAGACTGGCCGTCCTCAACTCGATCGTGCACCCCCTGGTCGGCGCCCGCTCCCGCGAGCTGGAGGCCGCGGCCGCGCCGGACGCCGTCGTCGTGCACGACGTACCGCTGCTCACGGAGAACGGCCTGGCCCCGCTGTACGACGTGGTGATCGTCGTCGACGCCGCCCCGGAGACCCAGCTCGACCGCCTCGTCCGGCTGCGCGGCATGAGCGAGGAGGACGCCCGCGCGCGGATGGCGGCACAGGCGACCCGCGAGAAGCGCCGGGAGATCGCGGACATCGTGATCGACAACGACGTACCGCTGGAGGAGCTGGAGCGGCGGGTGAAGGAGGTCTGGGCCGAACTGGCGCGCCGAGCGCGCACGCCGAAGCAGCCGGCCCAGGAGTAGGCCTGGGCACGGGCCAGGAATAGCGGCCTGGCTCGCGGGCGTTGAACGGGTGCAGCGAGGGAAGGAACAAGCCGTGCCCGAGATCAGCGGTTCGACCGGACGTACGCCGGAGACGGACGTCATCGACTTCCGCGCTGCCGAGCAACTGCTCGCCGCGCGCGACCCGCGGGGCGCGGTGAAGCTGCTCGACGGAGTCATCGCCGCGCACCCCGAGAACACCGCCGCGCGGCTGCTGCGCGCCCGCGCCTTCTTCGCGGCCGCGCAACTGCGGCCCGCCGAACTCGAATTCACCATCGTGCTGGAGCGCGAGCCGGACAACGCGTTCGCGCACTTCGCGCTCGCCCGTACCTACGAGCGTCAGGGCCGCCCCGACCAGGCCAAGCGCCACTTCCGTCTGGCGGCCGCGCTGGACCCCAACCCGGAGTACCTGAAGGCGGCGCGCTTCGACTAACGCGGGTGGTTCTTCGGTGGCTCGTACGGCGGGACGTCGGGCCCGGGCTGGTAGTGCGGGCCCTGGCGGATGTGCCGGAGGACCATGATCATGTCGATCGTGGCCACCAGCCACAGCACGCCGCAGGCGATGGCCCAGCCGACCCGCCCTACCAGGGCGAACGCGGCCGTGCCGAAGATCGCCCAGGTCAGGCCCCACAGGCTCAGCCAGAAGCGCGCCCGCAGTGCACTGCGCGCGGTCATCGGCTCACTGCCGGTACGCATCGGACCACCACTCCTCCTTGAAACGTACTCCTGGGCGCCGTCACGCTCCAGGCCCCGGGCCCATCCGTCCCGCCAGGGGTTCTCCGGCTGGGTGCCGACCGGGTGGCAGCCGGGTGCCGGCCGGGCGTCGACCGGCCGTCGCCGGGTGTCGCTCGAACGGGTGGTGTCGCGGTGGGGTGGGAACGGGCGTGCGGGAGCGGTCCGTTGGCCGGTCATGGAGCTGAAAATGCGAGCGGGACATCAGGGGACGGGGCCCGGGGCGATCACCCCGGACGGCTGCGCGGTCGAGCTCTACTCACGGCTTCCGGTCGGGCCGGAGCCGGACGTCATCGCCTCCGCCGTGCCGGCGGGTGCGCACATCCTGGAGCTGGGCAGCGGGGTGGGGCGGATGACACATCCGCTGCTGGAGCGTGGCTACCGGGTGACGGCGGTCGACGAGTCACCCGAGATGCTGGAGCGCGTCCGCGGGGCGCGGACGGTCCTCAGCCCGATCGAGGACCTGGACCTGGGCGAGACGTTCGACGCGGTGCTGCTGGCCTCCTTCCTGGTGCACACCGGGGACCCGGAGGTGCGGAGGGGGCTGCTGCGGACCTGTGTGCGGCACGTGGCGGAGGACGGCTGCGTGCTGATCCAGCGGGAGGGCGAGGACTACCACACCGACGTGCCGCGTGAGCGGGTCGACCCCAGCGGTTTCACCGTGCGGATCGTGTCGTCCGAACCGGTCGGCGAGGGCCTGCGTTCGGTGCGCGCGGAGTACGAGTTCCCGGACGCCGCCTGGACCCAGACGTTCCGGGTGCGGCCCCTGACCAAGGAGCAGTTCGAGGACGCGCTGGCGGAGGCAGGGCTGAAGGTGGACAGATATCTGACGGAGGACCGGATCTGGGTGAGGGCGGTGCCGGCGGGCCGGTAGGCCCGTAGGTCCGCCGTCCCCGTGCATCTGTCAGGCCGTACGCCGCCCCCGCCTGGATTCATCGCCCTCCAGGGTGGCCTCCGAGGCCTCCGGGACCTCCGGCGCCCCCGAGGCCACCCAGGCCGCGGAGGCGTTCCAGCTCGCGGCGGTCGCGCTTGGTCGGCCGGCCTGCGCCGCGGTCGCGGATTCCGGCGGGGGCCACGGCCTCGCGGGGCGGTGGCGGCGGGCTGTTGTCGATGTAGCACTGCACGGCGACCGGCGCACCGACCCGCTTGCGGATCAGCCGCTTGACGACGACGACACGCTCGCGGCCCTCGTGCCGCAGGCGCACCTCGTCGCCGATCCGCACCGAGTGAGCGGGCTTGACCCGCTCACCGTTCACCCGGACGTGCCCGCCCTTGCAGGCGGCGGCGCCGAGGGAGCGGGTCTTGACCAGCCGTACCGACCAGATCCAGCTGTCCACCCGTACGGTCTCGCCGCTCGCCGGCGCGGCGGCCTCGGCGGCGGCGATGGCCGCGGCGACCTTGGGATCCACGGGGCCGGAGCCAGCGGCGGGCGCGGGGTGGCCGCCGGAGCCGGTGCCGACAGTGTCCGGCGCAGCCGCCGAGACGCTCTCCTCGGGCTTCCCGGCGTCGCCGGTCCGCGGAAGCACCTGATCCTGAGCGGTCGGCCGCGCGTGCTCCCGGCTTCCGTCCGGCCCGGTGCCCTCCGGTTCCCGGCGTGCCACGACGTCCCGCGGTCCGCTCCCGGTGGGGCCGGGGATCTCGGTGCCCCGTCGGCGGTCCCCACGGCGGCCGTCGCCTCTGTTCCTGTCCGTACGCTCGGAAGCCATGCCCCGACCTTAACGCCGCGCCCGTACCGTTGAGGCATGGACAGCCTGGCCGACCTGGACGCCCGGATCGCGGACTGCGTCGCGTGCCCACGGCTGGTCGCGTGGCGTACGGAGGTGGCCCGCGTCAAACGCGCCGCCTTCGCCGACCGGACGTACTGGGGCCGTCCCGTCCCGGGGTTCGGGCCGGCGGACGCCCGGCTGCTGATCGTCGGGCTCGCCCCGGCCGCGCACGGCGGCAACCGCACCGGGCGGATGTTCACCGGCGACCGCTCGGGTGACGTGCTGTACCAGGCGCTGTACGACGTGGGGCTCGCCTCCCAGCCCACGGCCGTCACCGCCGACGACGGCCTGGAGCTGTACGGGGTGCGCGTCACCGCGCCCGTGCACTGCGCCCCGCCCGCCAACAAGCCCACGCCGGGGGAGCGGGACACCTGCCGGCCCTGGCTCGTCCAGGAGCTGAGGCTGCTGCGTCCGACGCTGCGCTCGGTGGTCGTGCTCGGCGCCTTCGGCTGGCAGGCGGCGCTGCCCGCGTTCGCGGAGGCGGGCTGGACCGTGCCGAGGCCGCGCCCCGCCTTCGGACACGGCGCTCGCGTCCACCTCGACGCCTCCGACGCCCCCGAAAGCGCCACCGGCCTCGACCTCTTCGGCTGCTTCCACGTCAGTCAGCGCAACACCTTCACCGGCCGGCTCACCCCGGAGATGCTGCGCGAGGTGCTGCGCACGGCGGCGACCGCGGCCGGGCTGCCGTAGGGCCGGAGTCACTGTCGGCCGCCGCCCGGCCGGAAACCGGGCGACAGTCCGCCGGGGCGGCGTTACGTTGCTGCGATGGCCCTCTACCCGGAGATCGAGGCGTACGACCACGGCATGCTGGACGTCGGCGACGGCAACCGCGTCTATTGGGAGACCAGCGGCAACCCGCGCGGCAAGCCGGCGCTGGTGCTGCACGGCGGGCCCGGCTCCGGCAGCCTGCCCTACTTCCGGCGGCTGTTCGACCCCGCGGCCTACCGGATCGTCCAGCTCGACCAGCGCGGCTGCGGGCGTTCGACACCGCACGCGGGCGTCCACGGGGCCGACATGAGAGTCAACACGACGGCCCACGTCATGGCCGATCTCGAGCTGCTACGCCGGCATCTGGGCGTCGAACGGTGGCTGGTGTGGGGCGGCTCGTGGGGTTCGGTGCTCGGGCTGCGCTACGCGCAGACGCACCCCGGGGTGGTCTCGGAGCTGGTGCTCACAGGGGTCGCGACCGGCTCGAACCCCGAAGTGGCCCTGATGACCAGGGGGCTGGGGAAGATCTTCCCGGAGGCCTTCGAGCGATTTGTGTCCCTCGTGCCCGAGGACGAGCGCGACGGCAACCTCGCCGCCGCGTACAACCGGCTGCTGGAGTCCCCGGACCCGGAGGTGCGGGAGCGCGCGGCGCGCGGCTGGACCGACTGGGAGACGGCGACCGTGCCGGCCCCGCCGCGCTCGGTGGCGCGCTATGAGGACCCGGAGTTCCGGATGGGCTTCGCCCGGACGGTGACCCACTACTGGGGCCACGACCACTTCCTCGGCGACGGCAACGACGAGGGGGTGGTGCTGCGCGACGCCCACCTGCTGAAGGGCGTCCCGGGCACCCTGGTGCAGGGCGCCCTCGACTTCGGCAACCTCCTGGGCGTCGTATGGCGTCTGCACCAGGCCTGGCCCGGCAGCGAGCTGCGGATCGTGGACCAGGCCGGGCACAGCGCGGGCGCGCCCGGCATCGCGGACCTGCTGGTCGCCGCGACGGACGGGTACGCCCGCCGCTAGGCAGGCCAGGGACCCTGCTGGGGATTCGACCGGGAGAGTTCTGCCAGCGCCCCCCCGTGCAGTGTCAGCTGTGGGCGGCGGCGCCGGGCGGCTGGTCCGGCCGCCAGACGTAGCGCACGTCCGGTTCCCGTTCCTCGTTCACGCTGCCGTCCGTCCACTCGACGGCGACGAAGCCATGACGCTCGTAGAACCGGTGGGCGGGCGTGTTGACCTGGAAGGTCCACAGGCCGAGGCCGTCGGGCCGGCGCTCCTTGGCCAGCGCGACGAACCGGTCGCCGAGACCTCGCCCCCGCCAGTCGGGAGCGAGGTACAGCTGCGACAGCTCCGCCTCGTCCAGCACCATGACCCCGACCAGCCCCGTCCCGTCCGCCGCCTCGGCGACCCACGTCTCGTGGCGCGGCACGACGACATGCCGGAACCAGTCGCGGACCTCGTCGTCCGAGTGCGCGCGTACGACGCCCGGCAGCGCGGCGGCGAAGGACCGCAGCCACACGTCGGCGGCGGGGCGGGCGTCGGAAGGGGTCGCCCGGCGCAGCGCGGCCGCCGGCGTCACGGGTGGCTTTCCTCGGGGACGACGGCGGTGGCCGTTATCTCCACGAGCTGTCCCGTGTAGCCGAGGCAGGCCACACCGATCAGGGTCGACGAATGCGGGCCGGTGCCGAGCCCGGACGCCTCGACCACGTCCCACACCGCGGAGAGCGTCGCGGGCTCACCGCTCACCACGTACACGTCGGTCGCCACGACGTGCGCCAAGTCGCTGTCCACCGCGCGCAGTTGTTCCTCCAGATTGGCGATCACCTGCCGTGCCTGCCGGACCGGATCGCCTTCCCCGACCAGCTTGCCCTCGGCGTCGAGCGGAACGGCCCCGGCGAGGAACGCCAGTTTCGTGCCGGCCTCGACCACGGAGGCGTGGGAGTAGGTCGGGGGCGGGAACAGGGTGGGCACGGTGACGCGTCGGATCATGAGCGCTCCTGAGCTGTCGATGACGGACGTCCGGCCGACGATCAGTCGGTCAATCGGGCCGGTTCAGTCGATCATCTGGGCCGGAGGACGGGCCCGCACCCGGATTTACCCGCCGCCTGCGCAGCGCGGCGGTCCGTGCCGCGGCGCCGCGTCGTGCGGCGGCGGCCGCGAGGGCCCGGAACTCGGCGCCGCGCTCGGCCTCCAGGACCCGCTCCACGCGATAGAGGCGGATCTGCCGGGCGGTGCGGAAGAGCGGATGCGGGCGCAGCAGGTCTGGTTCGCCGAGGAGTTGGCGCACCATGGTGGCGGTCCAGCCGCGCGCCCTCAGCCGGGCCGTGGACCAGTGCGTCAGTACCGGCTGCGGTTCTTGCCGGCGGCCGTTGCCGGCCCTGCTCTGCGTCATCATCGCCGTTCCCCCGTAATCATCACACCACGTGACGATTCATTGATAGCGCGCGCCACTGACAACCGCAGACGCGGACGACGGCGGAAGGCTGACGTGGGGGAAAATCCGGTGCGGGACGGTCCGGGCCCGCATAATCTGCGACCCGCGCGGACACGGGCCCCCTCGTGTGGCCGCCCGATGCGCTCGCCGCCCCGTCCCACTGGCCGTACGACCGTCCGGAGCCGCCGATGCCCGCCCTCACCGACTCGGCCTTCCTCGACACCGTCGCCGACGCTCTCGCCGCCCTCCCCACGGTCGAAGCCGTCTCTCTGGGCGGCTCCCGCGCCCAGGGCACCCACCGCGCGGACAGCGACTGGGACCTCGGCATCTACTACCGAGGCCCCTTCGACCCCGCCGACCTGCGCGCCCTCGGCTGGGAGGGCGAGGTGTCGGAGATCGGCGGCTGGGGCGGCGGCGTGTTCAACGGGGGCGCGTGGCTGACGGTAGACGGCCGGCGCGTGGACGTGCACTACCGCGATCTCGACGTGATCGAGCACGAGCTGGCGGAGGCGGAGACGGGCAGGTTCCGCGTGGAGCCGCTGCTCTTCCACCTCGCCGGCATCCCCAGCTACCTGGTCGTCGCCGAACTGGCCGTCAACCGGACCCTGCGCGGCACGCTGCCGCGCCCCGAGCGCTACCCGGACGAGCTCCGCCGCTCCGCCGCCGACCGCTGGTACGGCGCCGCGCGCGCGACCCTCGGCTACGCCAAGGCCAACCACGTCCCCGCCGACCGCCGTACCGAACTCGCCGGCGCCCTCGCCGTCGCCGCGACCCAGGCGAGCCACGCCGTACTGGCGGCCAGGGGAGAGTGGGTGACCAACGAGAAGCGGCTGCTGGAACGGGCGGGGCTGCGGGAGATGGACGAGATCATCGCGTCACTGTTCGCGGCACGCGACGCGCACGCCCTCAGCCGGACGATCGCCCGCGTCGAGCGGCTGTTCGCGCGGGTCGCCCCGGAGCGGACCGAGCGGGCCGGCTGACGCCCCCGGCCAACCGTCACACGGCCGAAACACGCCCGTCCCATGTCCGCCGACAACGCCCCTTACCGTGGGTTGTACTACCGCCCGGCCGCCGTCGCCCGCAGGCACACCCCGCCCTCGTGTCGACAGGAGCCGCGTGTCGCGACGTGTCGTACCCGCACTGCCCCTCTGGTTCACCCATGCGCTGCGGGCGCAGCGGGGCCCCGTGCCGTGGGCCGCGGTGGTCCGCGGCGCGTCGGCCGCGGGGCCGCTGCTGGCGGTGGCCGTGGTGGCGGGGCGGGCCTCGGTCGGCGTCGTGGCGGCGATCGCGGCGATGCTCGCGGGGATCAACGACCGGCCGGGGAGCCGCCGCGCGGCGGTGCGGCGGCTGGGTGTTCCGGCGGCGGCAGGCGCGGCCGGGCTGGTCGTGGGGGCGTACGCGGGGGAGCACGGCGGGCCCGTCGCGCTGACGGTGCTGCTCACGGCACTGGGGCTGCTCGCCGGGTGCGTGAGCGCGGTGGGCCCGGTCGCCTCGGCGGCAGGGACACAGGTGCTGGTCGCCTGCGTCGTGGGGGCGGGGATGCCGCTGCCCGAGCCGGGGTGGCTGCGCGGACTCGCGTTCCTGTGCGGCGCCGGATGGCTGCTGGCGCTGCGGCTGGTCGTGCCTACGCCCGGCGCGCTGGCCGGGGACTTCAGGTTCGACGGGGAGCGGGCCGCCGTGGCGGGCGTGTACGACGCCGTCGCCGACCTGCTCGACGCCGTCGGCGGCCCGCACGCCACGACCCGCCGGGCCGCGCTCACCGCCGCTCTCGACCACGCCCAGGACGCCCTGACCGGGCCCCGGCTGCGCCGCTACGCGGGGTCCGCGGCCGAGCGGCGGCTGCACGCGCAGTACGCCGCCGCGCTGCCCCTCGCCGAGGCCGCCACGGCGCTCGCCTGGGCGGGGGAGCCGGTCTCCGCGCGGGCCGCGCAGGCGCCCCGGCGGCTCGCCGCGGCCGTGCGCCGCAACACGCACACAGGGCCGCTGCCCGCGCCCTCGCGCTCCGCGCCCGCCCTGCGGGCCCTGGACGACGCGCTGCTGCGCGCGGCGGAGGCCTTCGACCGGGCCGAGGGCGGCGCGCTGCACACCCGGCGGCGGACCGCGCGGCAGCTGCTGCGCGCCGCGTTCGGGGCCGGCGGGCGGGAGTACGGGGTGCGGGTGGCCCTCTCCTTCGGCGCTGCCGGCGCCATCGCCCAGGCGCTGCACCACACCCACTGGTACTGGCTGCCCGCCACCGCCGTCTTCCTCGTCAAGCCCGACCTGGGGCCGCTCGTGTCGCGGGTGCTGTGCCGGGCCGTGGGCACCGTCCTGGGGGCGCTGGTGTTCGCCGGGCTCGCCGCCGTGCTGCCGCAGCCGGCGGGGCTCGTGGCGGTCGTCGCGGTCAGTGGGGCGCTGATCCCGGTCGCCACCCGGCACTTCGCCGCGCAGACCGCCGTCGTGACGGTGCTGGTGCTCGCCCTGGTGATGGTCGGCGGGGAGCCGCAGGCCTCCGCGAGCCGGATCGGTGAGACGCTGCTGGCCTGCGCGATCGTACTGATCGTCGGGCATCTGCCGATGCCGGGGGAGCGGGGCGGCACGGTGCGGGCCCGGCTGGCGGCGGCGGGCGGGGCCGCGCACGCCTATCTCGCGCACGTGCTCGCCGGGTCCGACGACCGCCCCGCGCGGTGGGTGCTGCGCCGAGAGGCCTACCGCGCGCTCGCCGAGGCCCGTACGGCCATCGCCGTCGCCGCGGCGGAACTGCCCGCGCTGGCCCGGCACACGCGGGGCGCGGACGAGGCGGCAGCCGTCCTCGAACGGCTCGTGGACACGACCACCGCGTGTGCCGTGCACCTCGACGACACCGGGCGGCTCACGCCCCGGCACATCGGCCGGCTCGACCGCCTCCTCGCCGAGGCCGCGGAGACCGACGCGCTCGGCGTGCTGGGCGTCCTCGCCGCGGAGCGCGGCGGGCTACGGGCGGCGCGTCTCCCGTTGGCCGTCTAGCCGCCCAGTGGCGTTCCAGGGACACAGACGCCGTAGAGACCCTGCGCCTCGACCGGGAGGCCCACCGGGTGCGGACGGACGCCCGCGCTAGCCGATCCGCACCCACACCGGCGCGTGGTCCGAGCCCGGGGCGTCCCGCCGCTCGACCGGGTCCTCGCCGACCGACGGCAGTCGTGGCGCCTCCTCGCCGGGCAGCCCGGTGCCCGCGGCGGTGATCCGGTGCACCAGGCGATGGCTGAGCAGTATGTGGTCGATCAGCTCGCGGCGGCCGGAGTGCACACGCGAGTAGCGCTGCTCGTCCGGTATGCGCGGGGCGATGTTCCACAGCCGGAACGCGTCGCCCTTGTCCTCCCGGGAGAACCCGCCCGTGCCGATCTCCGATCCGGGCGGGCCGAGCACGATCTGCGTGGTCGCCGCCTGCACCTCGTCGTTCAGGTCGCCCAGCACCACCACGTCCCGCTCCCGGCCGTCACCGGCCAGCAGCACGTCGGCCAGCGCGCGCAGCGCCGTCGCCTCGGCGGCCCTGCGGTAGAGGGCGTAGGCGCCGAAGCGCGCGCGTTCGCCCTCGTCGTTCGGGCTGAAACGATTGCCCGGGTAGGTCAGCAGCTTCGACTTCAGATGCGCGACCGCGACACTCATGCCGGCCGTCTCCACGGCCAGCACGCCCCGCCCCGCCTGGGTCGTGGTGTGCCCCGCGTCGTCGGTCTGCACCGACCGCACCGGGTCCGGGAACGCCGTGGTGTCGGCCAGGACGCGCAGCGGCGTACGGCTGAGGAACCCGACGCGGATGCCCCGGGCGTCGGGATGCGTGGAGACCACGGTGTGCCAGTCGCCGTCCAGCATGCCGACCAGGTCGGTCAGCGCCACCGGCTCGCCGATCTCCTGCAGTCCCAGCAGGTCCGGATCCAGCTCGGTGATCACGGCGGCGAGGGAGGCCAGCTTGGTCTCGTACCCGGCCTGGTCCTTCGGGCCGAACAGCCCGCCGGGCCGGTAGAGGTTCTCCAGATTCCAGGTGCCTACAAGCATTCCGGGCCCCTTTCGCAGAGCCTGGTGGCGGGGCGTGGTGAGGCCAGGGTGCGGTCCCCGGCCGCTTCGCGACAGGGCCGGGGGCCGGATGCGCGGTTCCGCTCACCTCGCGGTACCGCCCCGCCGTACGTTGGCGTGATGACGACTTCTCCCGCCGACCTCATCATCACGGGATGCACCGCTCTCGTGCATGTCGAAGGCCGGGACGACCACGAGCGGGTCGCCTTCCGGGACGACGCCGCGATCGTCGTACGCGACGGGCTGATCGAGTCCGTCACCGCGGCCGCCGACGTCGTGGGGCTGCCCGCCGCCGAGCGGATCGACGCGCGCGGACAGGCCGCCCTGCCCGGCCTGATCAACTGCCACACGCACGCCCCGATGGTCGCGCTGCGCGGGGCCGCCGAGGACCTGCCCACCGAGGCGTGGTTCGACGACGTGATCTGGCCCGTCGAGAGCAACCTCACCGCGCGGGACGTCGAGTGGGGTGCGCGGCTGGCGTGCGCCGAGATGATCCGGGGCGGCGTCACCTGCTTCGCCGACCACTACTTCGCCATGGACGCGGTCGCCGCGGTCGTCGAGGAATGCGGGATCCGCGCCCATCTGGGCCAGGCGTTCTTCTCCTCCCAGGGGCCCGAAGGGCGCGAGCGGTCGCTGGAGTTCGCGCTGCGGCACCGGGGCGGTGCCGGCGGCCGTATCACCACCGCCCTCGCCCCGCACGCCCCCTACACGGTCGACGACGCCGACCTGGCCGCCACCGCCGAGCTGGCCCGTGAGCACGGCCTGCCGGTGCATCTGCACGCCGCCGAGAACCGCGACCAGACCGCCGCCGGCCTCGCCCGGCACGGCGTCACCCCGATCGAGGTCCTGGAGCGCACCGGCATCCTCGGCACCGATGTGCTGATCGCGCACGGCACCGGTGTCGTCGAACGCGACCTGCCCGTCCTGGAGCGGGCCGGCGGGCGGGTCGCGGTGGCGAGCGCACCGCGCGGGTACCTGAAATTCGCCTGGCCCACCACCACGCCGGTACGGGCCCTGCGCGCGGCCGGCGTCCCCGTCGGGCTCGCCACCGACGGCGCGGCCTCCAACAACTCCCTCGACGTCTGGGAGTCGATGGCGCTCACCGCGCTGGTCCAGAAGTCGGCCGAGGGCGATCCCCGCTGGATGACCTCCCGTCAGGCGCTCCACCACGCCACCCTGCAGAGCGCCCGCGCGGTGGGCCTCGACGGTGTCGTCGGCTCCCTGGCACCGGGGCACCGCGCGGACATCGTCCTCGTCGACCTGACCGGACCGCACACCCAGCCCGTCCACGACCTCGCCGCGACCCTGGTGCACAGTGCCCGCGCCTCCGACGTCCGCACCACGATCGTCGACGGCCGTGTCCTGATGCGCGACCGAGAGCTGCTCACCCTCGACGTGGCGTCCGCCGTCAGGGAGTTGGGGAAGCGCCTGCCGGCGCTCCTCGACCGGGGGCACGGGCGGCGCGTCCAGCGGTACGACGCGGAGTGACCCGAGGGGCGCGCGTCGGCCTTCGGGACCGCTGCGGACGGTGAGACCATCCGATCTCACGACGAGTACGAGAGCGCATACGTCAGGTATGCGAAATCGGGAGTTCACCGAGACGCGGCTCACACTTTGGAGTGAACGGGTGCCAACTACGTCTCAGTCCCGTCACCGAGCGAGGTGTTTGACCTCCTGTAGGCGTTAACTCGTACACGTACGTCGCTTTCTGGAGGTGCAGGGTGAACGGGCGAACAGTGCTCGAGCGCTTTCCCGCCGGCGGTCCGCGCGGGTCGTGGCCGGCCGAGGAGTTCGCGCACGCGCGGCGTCTGGAGGGCCAGCCGGCGGAGGTCGTCATGGACCTCGCGACGGACACGTTCCTGGTGATCGTCCGCGAAGCGGTCGCCGAGGCGGCCGCCTGACCCGAGTGGATCTGTGCGGCCCTCCTGTGACCGGTGGGGTCAGCCCGCCTTCGGGGCGGGCACCCGCGCGGCGAACTGCTGCGCCTGGAGCCCGTACAGCTCCGCGTAGACACCGCCGCCGGCCAGTAGCTCCTCCGGTGCGCCGGACTCCACCAGCCGGCCCTGTTCCAGGACGTGCACCAGGTCCGCGTGGCGGACGGACGCCAGCCGGTGGGTGATGAGGACGACCGTCTGCCCGGTCCCGGCCAGCGCGCGGATCTTCTCGAAGACCTCCAGTTCGGCGCGGGCGTCCAGGGCCGCCGTCGGTTCGTCGACGATCAGGATGCCGCCGCGCCGGTACGCCGCGCGGGCGATGCCCAGCCGCTGCCACTGACCACCCGACAGTTCGTGCCCGCCGCTGAACTCACGGGCCAGCAGGGTGTCCAGACCGCGCGGCAGATCCGCGACCACCTCCTCGGCGCCGGCCTCGCCGATCGCGGCCGTGAGCCGCTCCTCCGTCACCGGTGCGGACGGACGGCCCAGCGCGACGTTCACCCGCGCGGTGAACGGCCAGCGCTTGAAGTCCTGGGCGACCATCGCGATCCGCTCCGCCAGCCGGTGCCGGTCCGCGGTCGCCGCGTCCACCCCGTCCCACAGGATCCGGCCCCGGTCCGGGGTGTACAGCCCGGCGAGCAGCTTCACCAGGGTCGTCTTGCCGGAGCCGTTCTCGCCGACCAGGGCGATGATCCGGCCGAGCGGCAGGGTGAGGGTGACGTCGTCGAGGGCGGGGCGGGCGGAGTCGCCCGGATAGCTGAACGTGACGTTCTCGAAGCGGATCTCGCGCGGGTTCTCGGGCAGGGCCGCGCCGCCGACCGGGATCGCCCGTTCGGCGGCCTCCGTGTACAGCCGTTCCAGGTCGCCCACGAACAGGGCCTCCTCGTGCAGCAGGTTCACCTCCAGGACCAGGGAGTCCAGGCTCGCGGAGCCGGTGCGGATCGCGATCACGGCCGTACCGGCCACCGACAGCGACATCGCGCCGACCAGCAGCAGACCGCCGAGCGTCGCGTAGGTCGCGACCGCGGCGAGGCCCGTCCAGGCCGCCGCGAACAGTCCGGTCCGGGCGGCGAGCCGGGCCAGCCGGGCCTGCTCGGCCTCCGCCGCCTCCGACATCGACCGGAAGTGACGCAGCAGGAAGGGGCCGACGCCGTGCACACGGATCTCCGGGGCCGCGGCCGGTTCCGTGAGCAGACCGCTGATCAGGTGCCCCGCGCGGGCGTGCTGCACCCAGATGTGGAACGACTCGTAGCGGCGGCGGGCGTTCGTCAGCGCGCTCCAGGCGCTGGGCAGCGTCATGGTGACGAGGAGGGGCAGCAGCAGGGGGTGCAGGACGGTCAGCACGCCGGCCGCCGCGATCAGGGAGATCATGGCGTTCACCACGCGGGTGCCGTACGTGATCATCCGGCGGGCGGAGTCGGCGCCGTACTGCGCGGTGTCCAGCAGCTTGTGGAAGGCGTGGTCCTCGATCGCGGCCAGTTCCACGGACGCGGCCCGCTCCAGATACAGCTCGGTCGCCACCCGCTCGACCTTGGGCTCCAGCCGACCGGTGGCGTACGTCGAGGCGGCACGCAGCAGGGCGGCGACCAGGAGTACGACGGCCATGGTGACCAGTGCCGGGACCACGCTCCGCAGACGGTCCTCGATGGGGCCGCCGCCCATCAGGTCACCGAGCACGCTGTTCATCGCCAGCAGGCTCACCGCCTGGGCAGCGCCCCGGCCGGCCTCGGCGGTCAGCACGGTCCGCGCGGCCCGGCCGTCGGCCCGCCGGGCCAGCCGCAGACTGGACGCCAGCAGGCCGGGCAGCCGCACGACCATCGCGCGGAAGGACAGCTCCAGGAAGGCGTCGGCGTGCTGGTTCCAACCCATGTCGTAGCGCAACGGTCCGCCGAACAGCAGCCGCTCCGATTCGGACGGCTCCGCCTGCCCGGCCGCCTCGTCACGCTTCCCGCCCACCGTTCGCCTCCCCCGACGCCCTACGAAGGGTCACTATTCCGGCGCGGAATGCCGTGAGGCAGGGCGCAGCGGGGCGGGGCGGGGGTGCGCGGGCGTGCGCTGGACGAGGGTCTGCGGACGTGCGCCGGGTCCGGGGACTCGCACGGGGCGGGGAGCTTGCAGCGGGCGGGGGCCGGGGCCCGCGGCATCGGCGTGCGCCGAGAGCCGGCCCTCAGGCGCTGACCGGGCGCGACCACGTCGGGGTCGTGTCCGTGAGCCGGCAGAGGGTGAGGTACAGCGGGATCGGCGGGGTGTACGGAACCTCGCCGTCCGGGCGGTGGATGAGGCGTGGCGCGTCGGGGGCGACCGCGCCTGTGGCGTACCGCGCGGGGGCGGGCCATTCCAGGGCGTAGTCGGAGTCGGACGGGACCAGCCACCACCAGTGCGTGTGGTCTGCGTACACGCATCCCACACGCGGCAGCCGGGTCAGCACTTGGGGACCGAACCGCGCCGGCACCGCGACCGCGTCGCAGCCGAGCGGGGCCGTCATCCCGTCGGGGACGGTCAGCCGACGGGGCGTGCCGGGCGTACGCGGCTCGCGCCCCAACCGGACCAGCGTGTCCAGGTTGCGCACCTGCCTGCCGCCGGACAGGGCGGTCACACGCTTCCCCAGCCGAGTCCCAGGCCCGAGGCGTGTGCGTCTCCGCCGCCCGCCGGCAGGGTCCGCGCCTCCGCCTCGTCCTCCTCGCCGGGGGCGTCGTCCTGCGGGCCCGGCTTGGGGCGGGCGCCCCAGCCGAGGTCGGAGCGCGGCGCCTCGGCCTGGCGGGGCAGCTCGGCCCACACCAGCAGGCCGGGACCGTGCTCCTGCGCGCCCCACGAGTGGCTCAGGGCGTCGACGAGGAGCAACCCCCTCCCGTGCTCCTCGTCGGGTCGCTGTGGGGACGGGGACAGCTCGCCCGGCGCGCACCCCTGGTCGCGCACGGCTATGCGCACCAGTTCGGCGCCGTCGTACAGCTCGCAGACGACGACGTCGCTCGCGGTGTGCACGATGGCGTTGGTGACCAGCTCGGAGACCACGAGGGCGGCCGAGTCGCAGGTGTCCTCGCACACCGACCAGCCGGTCAGTCGGGCCCGTGTCAGGCGTCTGGCCTGCGCGGGAGAGCCCGGGTGTGCGGCCAGCTCGAAGCGGAACCGGCGCTCGGCAGCGACCCCGGTGGGGGAGGCTTCCGTGGCGGCGCCGGGGCCGAACGGGCGGCCGGCTGCCGCGTCTGTTCCTAAGGGCGCGGACGGAATCACGCTTGCCACTATCTCCCCGGCGCGAACACTTGGCAAGGGTCACTATGAAAATTGCAGAGTGCGGTGTGACTCTCTGAACGGCCATGGCACACTGCTCGCAACAGCACGTCGCGCGGCGCCACTTGGGATCGCCGAAGGCCTGAGCCGTCCGGATGTGGCTGATTTCAGCCCGTTCAGGATCGACATCGACCGGATCGGGCCTTCGAATGGGTCTTCGAATGGCGCCGCCGGGCTGTACGGAAACCCTTGACTGGAGGTGGAGCGTGAGCGAGCCGCGGTCCGCGCCGACGGTCGGCCAGGTCGTCCTCGGCCGGCGCCTGCTGGACCTGCGGGAACGCGCGGGTCTCAAGCGCGAGGAGGCCGCCCGCGTCCTCCACGTCGCCCCCGCCACCGTGCGCCGCATGGAGACCGCCGAGGTCGCACTCAAGATCCCGTACCTCCAACTCCTCCTGAAGGCCTACGGCGTCCCCGACGACGAGGCCGAAGCGTTCGTGCAGCTGGCCGAGGAGGCCAACAAGCCGGGCTGGTGGCAGCGCTTCCACGACATCCTGCCCGGCTGGTTCTCGATGTACGTCAGCCTGGAGGGCGCCGCCGGCCTCATCCGCAGCTACGAGCCCCACTTCGTCCCCGGACTGCTGCAGACCGAGGAGTACGCGCGCGGGGTCCTGACCTCCGGAGCCGTCGGCCAGACCTGTCCCGAGGACATCGAGCGCCATGTCGCGCTGCGCATGCAGCGTCAGGAACTGCTCACGCGTCCGGACGCCCCACGGCTGTGGATGGTGATGGACGAGACCGCCTTGCGCCGCCCCGTCGGCGGCCCGGAGGTGATGCGCGCGCAGATCGACAAGCTGCTCGAGGCCACGAAGCTGCCCCATGTGACGCTGCAGGTCGTCCCGTTCTCCACGGGACCGCACCCCGGCACGTACGGGCCCTTCGTGCTGTTCCGATTCACCATGCCCGAACTGCCGGACATGGTCTACAGCGAGTACCTGACCGGCGCCGTCTACCTGGACGCGCGCGCCGAGGTGGCCACCCACCTGGAGGTCATGGACCGCATGGCGGCGCAGGCCGCCACGGCACAACGCACGAAGGAGATCCTGCGGGATCTCCGCAAGGAGCTGTGAATGGATCGCATCACGTCCCAGCACCAGCCGGGGGTCCGCGCGGAGCGGATCTACAACGGCATGCCCGCGCGGGAGTTGGGCAGCGAGGGCTGGCACAAGCCGTGGAGCGGCGGCAACGGGGGCAACTGCCTGGAGGCGATGAAGCTCGACGACGGCCGGATCGCCGTCCGCCAGTCGACCGACCCCGACGGGCCGGCGCTGATCTACACCACCGACGAGATGACGGCGTTCATCGAGGGGGCCAAGGCGGGGGTGGCGGACTTCCTGCTGTCGTGAATCGCTCCATTTGATGCTGATTGTCTGTTAATTCCTTTTCTGTATCTTCTTTTCATGCTTCCCCACCCGCCTTTCCATCGTTCTCGTACTGGCTTTCCGTCTGGCTTCCCGTCCAACTGACGCATTTTGGTGGTCCGGTCGTTCGCTCCTGCCGTCACGGCGGCGGGAGCACGCCGCACAGTGCCTCCAGCGCCGCCCCGTACGCGTGCTCCGAGGGTGTCGCGTACCCCACCACCAGTCCGTCCGTCGTCGTCCCGTCGGCCTCGGCCGACGGGTGCCGGAACCCGGCCAGGCCGTCCAGGGCGATGCCCTGCCACGCGGCTGCCTTGACGACGGACGGTTCGGTGCCGGGCGGCAGCCGCAGCACGGCGTGCAGGCCCGCCGCGACCCCGGTGACCCCGATGTGCGGCGCCTGCTCGGCGAGGGCCGCGACGAGCCGGTCCCGGCGGCTCCGGTACCGCTGCCGCATGCGCCGTACATGACGGTCGTACGACCCCCCGGCGACGAAGTCGGCGAGGCTCAGCTGGTCCAGCACGCTCGCCCACGCCTCGCGCTCGCCCTTGGCCGCGAGCACGCCGTCGACGTACCGCTCCGGCAGGACCATCCAGCCCAGCCGCAGCGCCGGCGACAGGCTCTTGCTGACCGAGCCGATGTAGATCACGCGCTCGGGGTCGAGGCCCTGGACGGCGCCGACGGGCTTGCGGTCGTAGCGGAACTCACCGTCGTAGTCGTCCTCCAGAACCACCCCTCCACGCGCGCGTGCCCAGTCGATGACGGCGGCACGCCGGGCGGGATGCAGGGGACCGCCGGTGGGGAACTGGTGCGCCGGGGTGAGCAGCACGCCCCGCTCGCGCCCCAGCCGGTCGACCCGGGCGCCGTCCTCGTCCAGGGGGAGCGGCACCGTACGGACGCCGGCGGAGGTCAGCAGACCGCGGTGGAAGCCGAGTCCGTACGCCTCGACGGCCAGCGGGCCGCGCAGCACGGGCGCGCCGCCGGGGCCGCTCTGCTGGAACAGCAGGCGCAGCGCGTGCGCGAAGCCCGAGCAGATGACGATGCGGTCCGGCTCGGTGCGCACTCCCCGCGCGCGTGCCAGGTACTCGGTCAGCGCCTCGCGCAGCTCCCGGCGTCCGGCGGGATCGCCCGGCCCGAACACCTCGTTGGGCGCCTGCTGGAGGGCCCGGCGGTAGGACGCGAGCCACGCCGCGCGCGGAAACGCCGACGCGTCAGGGGTGCCCTGGCGCAGGTCGTGCCGGGGCCCACGCGCGAGTGGCGGTGCCTTTTTGGGGACCCGCGCGGTGCTCCTGAGGGGTTCGGCCCGGTCGGCCACCCGGGTGCCCGAGCCCTGCCGTGCGGTCAGCCAGCCCTCGGCGACCAGCTCGGCGTACGCGTCGGCGACCGTGTTGCGGGCGACCCCGAGGTCGGCGGCGAGTGAACGGTAGGGCGGCAGCCGGGTGCCGGGGGCCAGCCGCCCGCCGCGCACCGCCTCGCGCAGCGCCCTGATCAGCGCGGCCCGCCGCCCGCCCGGCCCCGACAGCTCCAGATGCAGGTCGGCGCCGATCCGCTCCGCCGAATTGACCCATGAATCCGTCATGAAAGTGCACCCTACAGAGGGTCTTTACGGCCCGTAGGTTGAAGCACATGACGACGAACACGCAGCACATGACCACGAGCACGCACGAGATGACGACGAACGCTCGGAAGGCGACGACGACGAACACGCCACGCCTCGACTTCGCGCGGTCCGCCCCGAAGGCCTTCCGCGCGCTCGTCGGCTTCGACGCCGCCGCCCGCGCCGGACTCGATCCGGCCCTCGTCGAACTCGTCCAGATCCGCGCCTCGCACCTCAACCACTGCGCGTACTGCCTCCACATGCACACGAGCGACGCCCGCCGGGCCGGCGAGAGCGAGGAACGGCTGCACATGGTCGCCGTGTGGCGCGAGGCCCGGCACTTCTTCACCGAGCGGGAACAGGCCGCTCTCGCCCTGACGGAGGCGGTGACGCTGGTGGCCGGCCAGGGTGTCCCGGACGATGTCTACGCCGAAGCCGCGGCCCACTTCGACGAGGAGGAACTGGGCCAGGTCCTGGCCCTCATCCTCGCGATCAACACCTGGAACCGGGTGGCCCTGGCCACGGCGAAGCGCGCGGGCACGGACGAGCGCCGCCGCTGAAGCCGCAGCGGGCCGCGGCCACCCGACGCTCACCGGCAGGCCCGCCCCGGCGCCCCACACGCATCGGGCGGCCCGGCTACACGCTCATCGGCCGGTCGTACGGCCCGATCGGCGCAGGCAGCCGGGAGCTGCCGGTCAGACAGCGGTCGACGGCCGCGGCCACCGCCCGCCCCTCCGCGATGGCCCACACGATCAGCGACTGGCCCCGCGCGGCGTCCCCGGCGGCGAACACGCCGGGCACGTTGGTCGCGAAGCCGCCGTCCCGGGCGATCGTGCCGCGCGGCTCGAGTTCCAGGCCCAGCTGATCGATGAGCCCGTCCGCGCGGTCCGGCCCGGAGAAGCCGAGCGCGAGCAGCACCAGGTCGGCGGGGAGCGAGCGGCCGGACCCGGGCAGCGGCCGGCGCTCCGCGTCCACCTCGACGAGGTGGAGCGTGCGCACATGCCCGTCCGCGTCGCCGGTGAACCGCAGCGTCGACGCCGCGAACAGCCGGGCGTCGGCGTCCGCCGCCGGTGCCGTACGCAGCTCGCCCGCCTCCTCGTGGGCGGCCGACAGCCGGTAGATCCGCGGGTACGTCGGCCAGGGCTCGGTGTCGTCGTCGCGCTCGGTGCCCGGCTGGGCGTAGATGTCCAGCTGGGTCACGGACGCGGCGCCTTCCCGTACCGCGGTGCCCAGACAGTCCGCGCCGGTGTCGCCGCCCCCGACGATCACCACGTGCTTTCCGGCGGCGGACAGCGGGGACACCGCGATGTCCCCCTCGCACACCCGGTTGGCCAGCGGCAGGTACTCCATGGCCTGGTGTACCCCGGTCAACTCGCGCCCCGGCACCGGGAGTTCCCGCCACGCCGTGGCACCGGTGGCGATCACCACGGCGTCGTAGCGCGACCGCAGCTCCGCCGTGTCGATGTCCCGCCCGGCCTCCGTCGAGGTGCGGAACTTCGTCCCCTCGGCCCGCATCTGCTCCAGCCGCCGCTCAAGGTGGTGCTTCTCCATCTTGAACTCGGGGATGCCGTACCGCATCAGCCCGCCGAGCCGGTCGTCCCTCTCGTAGACGGCGACCGTGTGCCCCGCGCGGGTCAGCTGCTGGGCCGCGGCGAGCCCGGTGGGCCCCGAGCCGATCACCGCGACCGTGTGCCCGGACAGCCGGTCCGGGGGCCGGGGCGCGGCGCACCCCTCCTCCCAGGCGCGGTCGGCGATCGCGCACTCCACGTTCTTGATCGTCACGGCCGGCTGGTTGATGGCCAGCACACAGCCCGCCTCGCACGGCGCCGGGCACAACCGGCCCGTGAACTCGGGGAAGTTGTTCGTGGCGTGCAGCCGGTCCGCCGCCGCCCGCCAGTCCTCCCGGGAGACCAGGTCGTTCCACTCGGGGATGAGATTGCCCAACGGGCAGGCGTGGTGGCAGAACGGGACGCCGCAGTCCATGCAGCGGTCGGCCTGCTCGCTGATGATCGGCAGCAGCGCCCCCGGGACGTACACCTCGTTCCAGTCCCGCACGCGCTCGTCCACGGGCCGGCGGGGCCACTCCCGGCGAGGCGTGGTCATGAATCCCTTGGGATCGGCCATGGCCGTCTCCCTACGCTTGCTGGCGTACGTTCCACGTTCCATGTGGCAGGCGCGGGTCTCGCGTGTTCCTCGCGCGTGCCCTCGACGGCCGTGCGTCCTCGGCGGCACTCTTCCGGCCACGATACGTCCCGTTCGCCCTGTCCGCAGAGGGGTCGGAGAGCGGGGGCGGAGAGCGCTTCCAAGCCGCCGGGGCCGTCAGGTCAGCGCGAGCACGTACGCGAGTGCGGCGGCGGCCGAGGCGACCGTGCGGACGTGGTTCCACGCCGTCCACCGGCGCACGTACGACGCCCAGTACGCGGCGGCCTCCGGAGTGCCCGGATCCAGCCGCCGCAGTGCCTCGTTGCGCGGCACGTTGGCGACCACCGTGACGCCGAGGGAACCCACGAGGTACAGCGCGCTGCCGGCCAGCAGCTCCACCGTGCCCGCGTCCGGCCACAGCACGAACGTCACCACCGCGATCACCGCGCACAGCACCGCCGACCCGAGGAAGACGCTCATGAAGGCCGGCCGCACCGCCGCCACGTTCACCGCCTGCATCGCGGCGACGCCCTGCGCGGGCGGCAGGGCGGCGAGACCGCGCATCACGAAGGTGGAGAAGGCGCAGAAGACCCCGGCCACCAGGCCGGTGCCGAGCACCCCCAGCACCGTCAGCACGAAATACGGACCCTCGATCATGTCGCCCTCGTCTCCCCGTCCGGCCGGCGCCCCGACCTGCTGTCGTGCCCCGCCCTGCCGTCACCCCCAGCCAAGCCGTGTCCGCGCCACCGAGCCATGCCCGAGCGCCGCACACCCATAAGCGAGCGTCCAGCGATTCCGCACACCGGCGAGCGCGTCCACCGATCCGCCGCGGACGCCCGGCCCCGCGCCCGCCCTCATCCGACCGCCTCCGCGCCCGCCCTCAGCCGACCGCTTCGGCCCCCTCGTCCTGCCAGCCCCGCAGCACGCTCTCCACGGCCGCCGAGATCCGCCTCCGCGCCTCGTGCCGGGGCACCCCGCTCATCAGGAGGTCGTCGTACGGCGTGTCCACATGCCGTACGGAGGCCACGACCGCCGAGATCACCGCCCCCTCGGACAACGCCCGCCCCGCCGCACTCCTGCCGACCCGGCTGCTGCCCCGTACCGAGGCGTGCGCGGCGATCTCCCGCGCCCGCCCGGCCGGGCAGCCCGGGAACAGCCGCCGTATCTCCGCGGCGAACGCCTCCGCGAACCGCACGTCCTGCTCCGCCCGCCGCTGCGCGTCCCGCATCCGCCGCCGGCGCCGCACCTCCGCGTCCGCCAGGCACCGCTGCTCGGCCCGGGCCAGCCCCGCCGCCTCCACCAGCACGCCCTGCCGCTCGTAGCGCCCCCTGCGCCGGTTGAACCGTATGACCACCACCGACAGCCCGCTCTCCTCGCGTGCCCGGCGGGTCAGGGCCGTGTCGCCGCGCGGCAGGAACACCAGATGCCCGAGGTCGGCACAGTCGAGACAGCGCGGCACCCCCTCCTCCAGGACGAGCAGCGGCAGCGGCCCGCGGCGGCACGCGGCACAGCGCTTGCGCTTCAGCGGCTGGACGGCGAGAAGGCCCTCAGGCGTCCGGAAGGTCTGGGGACTCAAGGGTGCGGCCATACCCGGTTCATGCCCGCGGAGCCCGGGGAGCTACGCCGCCGCGCCGCCCGCCCCACCCGGGCCACGGACGGCCCGGGCGCGCAGCCGCCGGCGTCCGCCGCCGCCCGCCGAGCCAACTACGAGACACGTCCCGACCGCCCGCTGACGCATCATGGGCCATGTGCGACTCGAAGCGATCACCTGGGACCGGCTCGGCGATCTCCTGGCCGAGCGGCTGCTCGACCTGAAGCCCGGCGACGGCAGCCCCTGGCCGCGCATCGCCTTCGACGGCGCCCCGGCGGCCCGCCCTGGAGACCTCGCCGCGCGGGTCCACGAGGCGCTGCGCCTGCGCGGCAGGCCCTCCCTGGTCGTGGGCACGGAAGGCTTCCTGCGCCCCGCCTCGCTCCGGCTCGAACACGGCCACCGCGACGTGGACGCCTACTACGACGGCTGGTTCGACACCGGAGCGCTGTGGCGGGAGGTCTTCGGCCCGCTCGAACCGGGCGGTGACGGCCGGGTCCTGCCCGACCTCCGGGACCCGGTCACCGACCGCGCCACCCGCAGCCCCTACGTCCAACTCCCTCCCGACGGTCTGCTGTTGCTGCACGGCCCCCTCCTGCTGCGGCACTGGTTCCCCTTCGACCTGACCGTTCACCTCCTGCTCTCGCCGGGTGCCCTGCGCCGCCGCACCCCCGACGCCGACCACTGGACGCTGCCCGCCTTCGAGCGCTACGACGAGGAGACCGACCCCGCCGGCACCGCCGACGTCCTGGTGCGCGCGGACGACCCACGGCGACCGGCCTGGCGGGGCTGAGCGCCCGCACCCGCACCTATCCGGCCCGGCAGGCGCTGGCCAGGGCCTGACTCCGGGTGCGGGGGCCGTGGGGCACGGCGAGAATTAAGGGCGCCGGGACTAGCGGTGCCCCCCCGCGCCGCGCCGGCCGTCCGGCATCGGGAGGTACTTCATGACCACTGCCGGAGACATCATGCACCGCGGCGCACAGTGGATCCCCGCTCACGAGACCCTGGACCGCGCCGCCCAGCTGATGCGTGAACTGGGCGTCGGAGCCCTGCCCATCAGCGACGAGAACGAACGGATGTGCGGCATCCTCACCGACCGCGACATCGTCGTCGGCTGTGTGGCGATGGGCCACGACCCGTCCAAGGTCACCGCGGGCGAGATGGCCCAGGGCACCCCGCGCTGGATCGACGCGAACGCCGACATCAGGGACGCGCTCCAGGAGATGGAGGACCACCGGATCCGCCGGCTGCCCGTCATAGAGAACAAGCGCCTCGTCGGCATGATCAGCGAGGCCGACCTGGTCCGGAACCTGCCGGAGAACCAGATCGCGGAGTGGGCCGAGCAGGTCTACGCCAGGGGCTGACGACCCGCCCCGGTGACCCCGCCGCGTCCGGCGCCGGCGCGCGATCCGTCCCGTCGGCGCCGGTGCGCCGCGGCACGCCTCAGAGCCAGCCGTTGCGCCGGAAGCCCCGGTACAGCACCAGACAGGCCACCGATATGACGCCGATGACCATGCCGTAGCCGTACCGCCAGTGCAGCTCCGGCATGTGGTCGAAGTTCATGCCGTAGACCCCGCACACCATCGTCGGCACGGCGACGATCGCCGCCCACGCCGTGATCTTCCGCATGTCCTCGTTCTGGGCGACCGTGACCTGGGCGAGGTGGGCCTGGAGGATCGAGTTCAGCAGTTCGTCGAAGGCGGCGATCTGCTCGGCGGCGCGCAGCTGGTGGTCGGAGACGTCACGGAAGTACGCCTGTATCTCCGGGTCGACCACCCGTATCGGCCGGGCGGCGAGATCGAGCAGCGGCCGTCCGAGCGGGACCACCGCCCGCTTCAGTTCCAGCAACTCCCGTTTGAGCTGGTAGATACGGCCCGGGTCGGCACGGGCGCCGTTCTCCGCGAAGACGTCCGTCTCGACCTGGTCGATGTCGGCCTGGACCGCTTCGATGACGTTGAGGTAGTCGTCGACGACGTTGTCCGCGATCGCGTGCAGCACCGCCGACGGGCCCTTGGCGAGCTGGCCCGGCTGGGACTCCAGCTCTTCGCGCAGCGGGCCCAGCGAGCCGTGCCGGCCGTGCCGCACCGTGATCGCGAAGTCCCGGCCGACGAACACCATGATCTCGCCGGTGTCCACCACCTCGCTGGTGGCCGTCAGCTCCTCGTGATCGACGTAGCAGACCGTCTTGAACACGGCGAACAGCGTCTCGCCGTACCGCTCCACCTTCGGGCGCTGGTGCGCCTCGATGGCGTCCTCCACGGCCAGCGGATGCAGGTCGAACAGTTCGGCGATACCCGCGAACTCCTGCACCGTCGGCTCGTGCAGCCCGAGCCAGACGAAACCGTCACCGCTCTTGCGGACCCGTTCCACGGCGTCGACCAGGTCGCCGCCGACCGGGAGCCGGGCACCCTCCTCGTACGCCACGCAGTTCACGACGGAGGAGCCGAGCGGGGAGCGGGCCGGGTGGCTCAGGTCGACACGCCGGCGTCGCCGCGCCAGCCCCGCCACCTTGCGGAGGCCGCCGACCCGGCCGAGGCTCGTCACCTTCCGCAGATTCCCTGCCATGGACATCTGGATCTCCTCGCGTGGATCCTCACGTCGCGTTCCCGCGCCTGTCGCGCCAGTGTGCCAGGACGGCGAGAACAGCGGAAAAGGCTGTGGGCGGCGCGGGTTCCGCTTTGTTCCCGCCTGTGGACAACGGGACTTCGGTGCCGTCGGAGCGTCGACCACTCCCGGCAAGTCGGGCAACTGGGATGATCGCGGCATGACGCTAACCGACGGGAATCTCCGCGATCACCGGCAGTCCGGGTCGGCCGAGCGCTCCGCCGCCCTCGCCGCCCTGTTCGACCCCACGACGTTCCGGCACTTCGAGGCGCTCGGCGTCGGGCCCGGCTGGCGCTGCTGGGAGGTCGGCGCGGGCGGTACCACCATCGTCTCCTGGCTGGCCAAGCGCGTCGGTCCGACCGGCAAGGTCCTCGCGACCGACCCCGACCCCTCCTGGGCGGCGTCGCCCTCCCGCCCGCCGGTCGAGGTACGCGTCCACGACGTGAGCGTCGACGGGCCGCCGGGGGACGGGTTCGACCTCGTCCACGCCCGGCTGGTGCTCGCCCAGGTGCCCGACTGCGCGAAGGCGCTGCGCGCGATGGTCGAGGCCCTGCGCCCCGGCGGCCGGCTGCTCGTCGAGGACGTCGACCTCGCCCTCCAGCCACTGGTCTGCCCCGACGAGTACGGCCCCGAGCAGCAGCTGGCGAACCGGATGCGGGAGGCGCTGCGCCAGCTCCTCGCCCATCGCGGCGCCGACCTCGCCTACGGCCGCGGCCTGCCGCGCCTGCTCCGCGCGGCCGGTCTGCGTCGCGTCGAGGCCGACGCGTACTTCCCCGTCACCTCACCGGCGTGCGCCTCGCTGGAGGCGTCGACGATCCATCAGATCCGCGACGAGCTGATCCGCGAGGGCCTCGCCGACGCCTACGACATCGACCGCCACCTCCGAAACGTCGCCGCCGGCGCGATGGACCTGGCGGCGCCGCCGATGATCTCGGCGTGGGGGCGGCGCAAGGTGTGAGGCGTGAGGCGCCGGGATCAGCCCCCTATGGACCGGGATCAGCCCCCTGCAGAACGGTCCCCGCGTCCCGGCGGTCTGCCTCCCACCCCCTCGACCGCCCGAGCTCCCGCCGCGCAGCCCGCTTCCGCTGCCGCCTCGGGGTGGGCGCCCGCCAGCAGGGCCGCGAGGAACGCTCCCGTGAAGGCGTCCCCGGCGCCCGTGGTGTCCCGGGGCGTCACCGGTACGGCGGGAACGTGAGCGGTAACGGCGCCGGACCGGGCCAGCAGCGCGCCGTCTGGACCCTGCTTGACCACCACCAGCGGGATGCGCCGGCTCAGCTCGGCCGCGGCGGCCGCAGCGTCGCTCAGGCCGGTGAGCAGGCAGGCCTCGTCACGGCTGGGCAGCAGGACGTCCACCCCGTCGACGAGCGTGAGGAACCGGTCCACGCCCAGGTCCTTCAGGAAGCCGGCCGACGCCGGATCCAGGCTCACCGGCACGCCACGCGCGCGTGCCGCCGCCATGGCCACCGCCACCAGTGCCCGGCTCGGTTCGGAGAACAGCAGATAGCCCGACAGATGCAGCCGTGCGACACCGTCGAGCAGCGTGTCCGACCAGTCGCCGGGGTCGAGCCGCAGTGACGCCCCGCTGTCGGTGAGGAACGTCCGCTCGGCCGCCGCACCCGTGTCGACCAGGCAGATCACCGTGCCGGTCGGCGCCTGGGGATCGACGACGAGCCGCGCACGCACCCCGCAGGCCGCCAGTTCCCGCTCGTGCCAGGCGGCCGACTCCGCCCCGACCCGCCCGAGCAGACGCACCTGAGCGTTCCCGGAACGAGCGGCCCAGCAGGCCACATTGGCGCCCGCGCCGCCGGGCACGGTACGGACCGCGGCGGCCGTGTCCGTGCCCGGCGCCAACGGCCCGCTGTGCCGGGCGACGACATCCGTGATCACGTCGCCGACGACCAGCAGCGCGCCGTCCGGCAGCGCGCCGTCTCCGGGAGACCGTGCCCCCGCCGTTCCCCCCGCCCCGCTCACGCCCCGGCCCAGGCCGCCGCGATCCGGCCCGCCAGCCGTACGTTGCCCCGCACCGCCGCGAGATTGGCGCTCAGGGAGGCGCCGTCGGTGTGCCGCACCAGATAGTCCAGCAGGAACGGCGTGACCGCCTGACCGCTGACGCCCTCCTCCTCGCAGGCGCGCAGCGCGTCGGCCAGCACGCGTGCGTGCAGCTCGGGATCCAGCTGCTCCGCCCGCGGCACCGGGTTGGCCACGATCAGCGCGGACTCCGGTGTGCCGAGCGTGTCCTGAGCCCGCATCACCCGCGCGACCTGCTCCGGGCTGTCCAGCGTCCAGTCCACCGGGTGGCCGGAGTCGGATAGGTAGAAGCCGGGGAACCGGTCCGTGCCGTACCCGGCGACCGCCACGCCCAGGGTCTCCAGCCGCTGCAGCGTCGCCGGTACGTCCAGGATCGACTTGACCCCCGCGCACACCACCGTGATCCGGGTGCGGGCCAGCAGCCCGAGGTCGGCCGACTCGTCCTGGGTCACCGTCCACTGCCGATGGACGCCGCCGAGCCCGCCCGTGGCGAACACCCGCACACCGGCCCGGTTCGCGAGCAGCGCCGTCGCGGACACCGTCGTCGCCCCGCTCGCCCCCAAGGCCACGGCGAGCGGCAGGTCCCGGTGCCCCAGCTTGCGGATCCCCTCCTCGTTGGCTATCCGCTCCACCTGCTCCTTGTCGAGGCCGACGTGCGGCCGCCCGTCCAGGACGGCGATCGTCGCGGGGACGGCCCCTTCGCGGCGTACCGCCTCCTCAAGCTCCAGCGCCACCTGCAGATTGCGCGGGCGAGGCAGTCCATGAGCGATGATCGTGGACTCCAGGGCCACCACCGGGCGGCGTGCGGCGACCGCCTCCCGCACCTCTTCCGACACCACCAGCGTCATACGACTGCCTCCTGTCCGCCGGTCCTCCCTCATCCCTGGCGGGCGGCGGCCCCGCTCAAACGCGCGCGGCCCGTGCCAGACGCCACCAGTTCGAAGCGAGCCTCAGAACAACGAGCCTCAGAACAGTGAGCCTCAGAAGAGCGGGCCTCAGAACAGCGGCTCCGGCAGCACGCCCTCCAGGGCCAGCAGCTTCCGCTTGGTCTCCAGGCCGCCACCGAACCCACCGATCCCGCCGTCGCGCTCGACGACCCGGTGACACGGCACGACGACGGGCAGCGGATTGGCGCCCATCGCCGCGCCCACCGCCTGCGCCGCGCCGGGCTGCCCGACCCGGTCGGCCAGATCGCCGTAGCCCACGACCGTGCCGTACGGCACGCCCAGGGCCAGCTCGCGGAGCACCTGCCGGTTGAAGCCCGAGATCAGTGACCAGTCCAGCGGCAGGTCGAAGTCGTGCCGCGCGCCGGTGAGGTAGTCCTCGACCTGGCGTATCGCCTCGGCGAGCAGCGGGGAGCCGGGAGCCTCGACGGGCTCGGTGCCCAGCCGGGCGGCGAGCCGGTCCAGGGCCCTGTCGCGTACGGCGTCCGTGGCATGGAAGACGACGTTGACCAGGCCGTCACGGGTCGCGGCCAGCAGCAGGGGACCGATGTCGGTACCGACGACGGTCCACACCACCTGCTGCTCGTACTGCCCATCGCTGCTCATGCGACCCACCGTACGGCCCGCCACTGACAACGCCCGCCCGCCGGCCGGAAGTCACTCGCCGCCCAGCGCATCCCGAACCAGGTCGGGCCTGTTGGTGATGATGCCGTCCACTCCGTACGAGGCGACGGTCCGGGCGGTGTCCGCGGAGTCGACGGTCCAGGCGGACACCCGGAGCTTCTGGCCGTGCGCCCCGGTGAAGGCGTGCACGGTGAGGACGTAACCGGTGTGGACGCTGGTGTACGGGGGGTTGATCTGGTCCAGGAACCGTGCGTATCGCGGGAGCATCGCCACCGGCGGTGTCCCGAGGAAGCCCGTCCGGACGCCGGGGCGCAGCTCGTGGACGGTCCGCAGGCTGTCCGCGCTGAAGCTCTGCAGCACGAGCCGGTCCGTCTCGTGCTGCTGGTCGAGCCAGCCCTCGTTGGCGAGGACCTTGAGCGTGTCCTGCTCGATGCCCGGGTACAGCTCCGGCTTCTTGATCTCCAGGAGCAGCTTCTGGTGATGGGACTCCACGCGGTGCAGATACTCCTTCAGTGTCGGCACGCGCGCGCCCGCGTACGCGGGGTCGAACCAGCTCCCGGCGTCCAGGCGGGCGATCTCGGCGGCGGTGAAGTCCTTCACCTTCCAGGGAGCCCGGCCGGGGAAGACCGCCTCGGCGTCGGTGGTGCGCTGCAGGCTGTCGTCGTGGATCACCACGAGTTCGCCGTCCCTGGTGCGCTGGACGTCGTTCTCGACCCATTCGACGCCCAGCTCGGCGGCCTTGTCGACGGCGGCCAGGGTGTTCTCCGGGGCGTACGCCGAGGCCCCCCGGTGGGCGATGACGGCGGGCCGCTCGGCCACCGCGGCCTCCGCGCGGTGGTGCGGGGCCGGTACCAGCAGGGCTGCGGCGCCCAGGAGCGCGGTGGTCGCGGCGGCGGCTGCGCGCGGGTGCATGCGTACTCCTCGCGTAGAGCGATCACGGTCAGCTCAACTCTGACAGCAGAGGGTCAACGTGAGGTGGGTACACGATGACCACAGATGGAACGGGTTTACCGGAAGCCGCTCACCGGGACCGCACATCTGCGGCGGGGGCGTGTTTCTTTGCCGGAAAGTCGTTCGACCATTCCGGTGGGAGTCATACTCTCTGCCTCAACCCTGACCGCTCGGGCGGTCCTGGGAAGGGGCGTCATTTCAGGGAATTCCGGGACGGAAGAGGGCGAAGGGCTACCGCGCATGCAAGGCACGGTCGACGGATTCAGCTACGGCCTCGTCACCCCGCTGGCGGCCTATCTCATGGCCTGCCTCGGCGGTGCCCTCGGCCTGCGCTGCACCACCAGATCCATGCTGGTGGCCGGGTCCTGGCGCCCCGGCTGGCTCGCCCTCGGGTCCGCGGCCATCGGCTCCGGCATCTGGACCATGCACTTCATCGCGATGATGGGGTTCACGGTCGAGGAGGCGCCGATCCACTACGACAAGCCCACCACGTACGCCAGCCTGGCCGTCGCCATCGTCATGGTGGGCGTCGGGATCTTCATCGTCGGCTACCGGGGCGCCCGCGGGGCCGCGCTGTTCACCGGCGGCACGATCACCGGTCTGGGCGTGGCCTCGATGCACTACCTGGGCATGGCCGGGATGCGGCTGAACGGGCAGCTGGAGTACAACACCCTCACCGTCTCCGCCTCGGTCGTCATAGCCATGGCCGCCGCGACCGCCGCCCTCTGGGCCGCCGGGCAGGTCAGAGGGTTCCTGTGGAGCATCGGCGCCAGCCTCGTCATGGGCCTCGCGGTCAGCGGCATGCACTACACCGGCATGGCCGCGCTCAGCGTCCACGTCCACGGCACCGCCGCCCCCACCGCCGGCGACTCGCCCGCCGCCCTGCTCGCCCCCATGCTGATCGGCCCGCTGGCCTTCCTCGGCCTCGCGGGCGTCGTCGTTCTGTTCGACCCGCTGATGGTCATGGGCAAGCCCGACTGGCCCCGGCCGGAGAACAAGCCGGGCGTCCCGGCCCACGTCCCCGGCCGCCATCAGCACATCCGCTTCCCGCTCCGCGCCCGCCGCCGGCCGGCCGGCCGCCGGGCCCGCACGCCGCAGAACCACTGATCCCGAGCCCGTTGTCAGTGGCGGGTCGTACGGTGGATGGCATGCGGCCCGTTTCCCAGATCGAACGTACGGTGGCGCCCTTCGAGGTCGTCAGCCCCTACCAGCCGAACGGCGACCAGCCGGCGGCCATCGCCGACCTCGCCCGGCGTGTCGAAGCCGGTGAGAAGGACGTCGTGCTGCTCGGCGCGACCGGCACCGGCAAGTCCGCCACCACCGCGTGGATGATCGAGAAGCTCCAGCGCCCCACGCTGGTCATGGCGCCGAACAAGACCCTGGCCGCCCAGCTGGCGAACGAGTTCCGCGAGCTGCTGCCGAACAACGCCGTCGAGTACTTCGTCTCGTACTACGACTACTACCAGCCCGAGGCCTACGTCCCGCAGTCGGACACCTACATCGAGAAGGACTCCTCGATCAACGAGGAGGTCGAGCGCCTGCGCCACTCCGCGACCAACTCGCTGCTCACCCGGCGTGACGTCGTCGTGGTCGCCTCGGTCTCGTGCATCTACGGCCTCGGCACGCCCCAGGAGTACGTGGACCGCATGGTGCCCCTCCGGGTGGGCGACGAGATCGACCGCGACCAGCTGCTGCGCCGCTTCGTCGACATCCAGTACACGCGCAATGACATGGCCTTCACCCGAGGCACCTTCCGGGTCCGCGGCGACACCATCGAGATCTTCCCGGTCTACGAGGAGCTGGCCGTCCGCATCGAGATGTTCGGCGACGAGATCGAGGCCCTGTCCACGCTCCACCCGATCACCGGCGAGATCGTCAGCGACGACCGGCAGCTCTACGTCTTCCCGGCCTCCCACTACGTCGCCGGCCCCGAGCGCATGGAGCGCGCGGTCAACGACATCGAGAAGGAGCTCGCCGAGCGGCTGACCGATCTGGAGAAGCAGGGCAAGCTCCTGGAGGCCCAGCGGCTGCGCATGCGCACCACCTACGACCTGGAGATGCTCCGCCAGATCGGCACCTGCTCCGGCGTCGAGAACTACTCGATGCACTTCGACGGCCGCTCGCCCGGCTCCCCGCCCAACACGCTGCTGGACTACTTCCCTGAGGACTTCCTCCTCGTCATCGACGAGTCGCACGTCACCGTGCCGCAGATCGGCGCCATGTACGAGGGTGACGCCTCCCGCAAGCGCACCCTCGTCGACCACGGCTTCCGGCTGCCCTCCGCGCTGGACAACCGCCCCCTGAAGTGGGAGGAGTTCCAGGAGCGCATCGGCCAGACCGTCTATCTCTCCGCGACCCCGGGCACCTACGAGCTGTCCCGCGCGGACGGCGTCGTCGAGCAGATCATCCGCCCGACCGGCCTCGTCGACCCGGAGGTCGTCGTCAAGCCGACCGAGGGTCAGATCGACGACCTGGTGCACGAGATCCGCACCCGCGTCGAGCGCGACGAGCGAGTCCTGGTCACCACCCTCACCAAGAAGATGGCCGAGGACCTGACCGACTACTTCCTGGAAATGGGCATCCACGTCCGCTATCTGCACAGCGACGTCGACACCCTGCGCCGCGTCGAACTGCTCCGCGAGCTGCGGGCCGGCGAGTTCGACGTCCTGGTCGGCATCAACCTGCTGCGTGAGGGCCTCGACCTGCCCGAGGTGTCCCTGGTGGCGATCCTCGACGCCGACAAGGAGGGCTTCCTGCGCTCCGGCACCTCCCTGATCCAGACCATCGGCCGCGCGGCGCGCAACGTCTCGGGCCAGGTCCACATGTACGCGGACAAGATCACCCCGGCGATGGAGAAGGCCATCGACGAGACCAACCGCCGCCGGGAGAAGCAGATCGCCTACAACAAGGCGAACGGCATCGACCCGCAGCCGCTGCGCAAGAAGATCAACGACATCGTCGCTCAGATCGCCCGCGAGGAGGTCGACACCGAGCAGCTGCTCGGCACCGGCTACCGGGCCAAGAAGGACGGCCGCGGCACCAAGGCCCCGGTCCCCTCGCTCGCCGCGCACGGGGTCAAGGGCGCGAAGGCCACCAAGGCCGCCAAGCCGGCCAAGGGCAAGGCCAGGGAGACGGTGCCGACCGACCGTCCGGCGGCCGAACTCGCCGAGCAGATCGAGGAGCTGACCGCCCGCATGCGGGCCGCCGCCGCGGACCTCCAGTTCGAGATCGCGGCCCGACTGCGCGACGAGGTCTCCGAGATGAAGAAGGAACTGCGCCAGATGAAGGAGGCGGGCCTGTCCTGACGGCTCCGCGCGGGCGCCGGCCCTCCGCTCCCGGAACCGGCGCCCCGGCAGCCCCGCAGGCCCCGCCACCGGCTGCGCTGTGTTGCAAGACCGACACAAAGTCCGGGCCGGGGTACGGCACTGTCAGTGCCCCTGCGTAGTGTTCAGGTCAACCGCGGACACCGCGGCAACAGGGGACTGTTCGAGAGGGGAATCAGCGCGTGACCGTCAACATGACCAAGGGTCAGGCCATCAGTCTGCAGAAGAACGACGGCGGCAGCCTGACCGCGGTGCGCATGGGTCTCGGCTGGCAGGCGGCCCCGCGACGCGGCCTGTTCGGCTCGCGCACCCGCGAGATCGACCTCGACGCCTCCGCCGTCCTGTTCGCGGACAAGCAGCCGGTCGACGTCGTCTTCTTCCGCCACCTGGTGAGCGACGACGGCTCGGTCCGCCACACCGGCGACAACCTCGTCGGCGGTGTCGGCCAGGGCGGCGACGACGAGGCGATCCTCGTCGACCTGCAGCGCCTCCCGGTCCACATCGACCAGATCGTCTTCACCGTGAACTCCTTCACGGGCCAGACCTTCCAGGAGGTGCAGAACGCGTTCTGCCGCCTGGTCGACGAGACCAACGGCCAGGAGCTGGCCCGCTACACCCTCGCGGGCGGCGGCGCCTACACGGCCCAGATCATGGCGAAGGTGCACCGCGCGGGCGCCGGCTGGTCGATGACCGCCCTCGGCAACCCGGCCAACGGCCGCACCTTCCAGGACCTGATGCCGGCCATCCTGCCGCTGCTCTGACCCGGCCGGCGTCCGGCACACCACACCTACACGGCGACAACAGGGGGACAAGGCGATGACGGCCGAGCTGGTGCGGGGGCAGAACCACCCGCTCTCCCAGGCCCGTCTGGAGATCAGGGTCTCGGCCGGCACGCCGATCGTGGCCGCGGCCACTCTCGGCGACGAGAACGGCAAGGTCCACGGCGTGGAAGGGGTGGCCCACCCGGGCGCACCCACGCTGCCCGGCCTGGAGGTCTCCCGCCAGGCGGCGGCCGACCACCGCCTCGCCGTGGACCTGGACGCCATGCCGGACGCCGTGCACCGGGTTCACGTGCTGCTCTCCCTTCCCGTCGGCACCGCGGGCGGCCCCGGCCGCTTCGGTGCCGTCGCCGCACCCTTCGTCGCGGTCACCGGCCTCGACGGCGCCGAGATAGCCACCTTCACCCTCACCGGCCTGGAGGCCGAGACGGCCGTCGTCGCCCTGGAGCTCTACCGCCGGCAGGGCGCCTGGAAGGTGCGCGCGGTCGGCCAGGGCTACGCGGGCGGTCTCGCCGACCTCTTCGCCGACCAGAGCCTCCCCGAGGCCCACGGCCTCGCCGCCGTCATCAACGACGCGGTGGCCCAGGGCATGGCCCGCTCGGTGGCGGCGCCCCCGCCGCGTACGGCGGACGGCGACCGCACCCGGCAGCCCGCCACCCCCACCCTCGGCCCGGAAGCCGGCGGCGGATCGCCCTACGGCACACCGGGCACTCAGAGGGCCACCGGCTCCCTGCCGGGCTACGGCGCGGACCCGGCCCCGGCGGACCCGTCCGGGTACGGATCGGGCCCCGCCCCGGCGGACCCGTCCGCCGTCACCCAGCCGTCCGTGCCCACCGCAGGCGGCCCGGTCAACTACCACCACCCGCGCCGGCAGAACGCCGCCCCGCCCCCGCCCCCACCGACCGCGCCCCCGGCGGCGCCCGGCCAGCCGGCGCACCCCGTCGCGGGCGACGCGACCGGCTGGTCGATGGACGAGCGGCTCTACAACCAGGTGTGGGGCATGTTCGAGGACCTGGCCCGCACCACGGCGGCCTACCGCAGCGCCGTCGACTTCGCCGACTCGCGCATGGAGAAGGAACTCGAACAGGTCCTCTCCGACCCGCGCAGCCGCATCGGCGGACAGGCCGACGCCGCCCGGGAGGCGGCCCGCGCCAAGCATTCCCAGCTCGTCGACCAGGCCCGCCAGGCCCTCGACCGGGACCTCGCCCAGCTCACCGCGGAGGCGGACGTCGTCGAACCCGCGCTGCCGTCGGCGTACGCGGGCTGGGACAACCCGGTCTGGCACGGCTACCAGGTGCCGATGGAACTGCCGATGGCCGTGCGCCTCGGCGACCTGCACCTGCCGGAGTGCGCCCGGCTGCGCATCCCGATGCTGGTCCGGCTGCCGCTGGAGCGCGGTCTGTGGATCGACAGCGGGCGCGCGGGATCGCTCGACGGCTCGTTCACCGACACGCACGAGTCGCGCCGCCTGGCGATGGAGTCGGCGGTGGCGCACACGGCCCGGCTGCTCGCCGTCCACCCGGCGGGCGAGTTCACCGTCTACGTCATCGACCCGGCCGGGTCCGGCGCGCAGGCACTGGCACCGCTGGTGCAGACCGGCGTCCTCGCGGCGCCGCCCGCGCTGGGCGCCGCGGGGGTGGCGGACGTGCTGTCCCGGCTGACCCAGCGGGTCGACCTGGTGCAGATGGCGGTGCGCGGCGGTGCCGCCGACTCGCTCCCGCCGGGCTTCGACACCTCCCGCCACCTGCTGGTGGTCAACGACTTCCCGCACGGCTTCGACGACCGGGCCGTCACACAGCTGCGGTACCTCGCGGACGAGGGCCCCGACGTCGGCGTCCACCTGATGATGGTCGCGGACCGCGAGGACGCCGCGGGGTACGGCCCGCTGCTCGATCCGCTGTGGCGCTCGCTGCTGCGGCTGACGCCGGTGCCGGACGACCACCTCGCCGACCCGTGGGTCGGGCACGCCTGGACGTACGAGCCGCCGCTCGTGCCGCCCGGCAGCCAGGTGCTCCAGCAGGTGCTCACCCAGGTCGCGGCGGCTCGCCGAGCCTGGCGCCCATGACCCTCACCCAGTACTGGGCCAAGCCTTAGTAAAGCGGCCTGACCTGGTCATTTACCTTTCCCTTTACCAATCGCTTTACCTTTCCTTGGTGATTGGGGTACTCTTTTCCGCACGGAGGGGAGTACTCCCTGTCTGCTGCGGCGTACCCGTCAATACGGATCTGGCCAGATCCCGGGGCGTCGGCCCATCGTGGGTGGAAGAGACCTCCGGCAGCGCGACGACGCTGACTGTTCTGTTCGCCGCTACGTACTGCCGGAGGCGCAGTGGAAGTTTCCGTGACCCTGTGGGTCCTGACGGTCGTGGGCCTCGCCGCCCTGATCGCGGTCGATTTCTTCATCGGCCGCAAGCCCCATGACGTATCCATCAAGGAAGCCGGGATCTGGACCGTCGTCTGGATCGTCCTCGCCGGTCTCTTCGGGCTCGGCCTGCTCTTCTTCGGCGGCGGCCAGCCCGCCGGCGAGTTCTTCGCGGGCTTCATCACCGAGAAGTCGCTGAGCGTCGACAACCTCTTCGTCTTCGTCCTGATCATGGCGAAGTTCGCGGTTCCGTCGCAGTACCAGCAGCGGGTGCTGCTCATCGGCGTCCTCATAGCCCTGGTGCTGCGAGCGATCTTCATCGCCGCCGGCGCCGCCATCCTCGCCAGCTTCGCGTGGGTGTTCTACATCTTCGGCGCCTTCCTGATCTGGACCGCCTGGAAGCTCATCCAGGAGGCCCGGGCCGACGAGGAGGACGAGGAGTGGGAGGAGAACAAGCTCCTCAAGGCCGCCGAGCGCCGCTTCGGCGTGGCCGACCGATACCACGGCACCAAGCTGTGGATCGAGCAGAACGGCAAGCGCGTCATGACGCCGATGCTGGTCGTGATGCTAGCGATCGGCACCACCGACGTCCTGTTCGCCCTCGACTCCATCCCGGCGATCTTCGGCCTCACGCAGGACCCGTACATCGTCTTCACCGCCAACGCCTTCGCCCTCATGGGTCTGCGGCAGCTGTACTTCCTCATCGGCGGCCTGCTGAAGAAGCTGGTCCACCTGTCGTACGGCCTGTCCGTCATCCTGGGCTTCATCGGCGTCAAACTGGTGCTGCACGCCCTGCACGAGTCCGGGGTCCACGTCCCCGAGATCAGCATCCCGGTCTCCCTCGGCGTGATCTGCGCCGTCCTGATCGTCACCACGATCACCAGCCTGATGGCCACCAGGAAGCAGACCGAGGCCGAGGCGGCGCGGACGGAGGGTGAGCAGAACCCGAAGGACAGCGTCGACGCCTGATCGCGTCGTACTGACAGCGCACCCAGCACCGGGAGCGGCAGCGGCGCACCGCCGACCGCCGCTCCCGGTGCCGCGTTTCCGGCACCGTGCACCGACGCACGCGACAACACACCGACCACCGAGGAGGGCCACCGACACGAGCGAAGACGTGACCGGGCGACGAGACGCGAACGCGAGGAGGAGATGTAGGAGCCGGCCAGAAGGAACACCTGACCAGCGGGAGCTGGACCGTCGAACGGCCCGCGGACCGGAATGCGAGGCCACAGCCCGGCTGCGACGATCGCCACATGATCGTTCGGCTCAGGTCGCTCACCCACCAGTGGACGTTCCTCGTGCCGGTGCTCGCCGTGATCCTGCTGGTCTTCACCTGGGGTCGTGATCTTCCCGGCGCGGTCGTCGCGGTCGTGACCCTGGTGCTGGCCGGCTCGGTGCTCTCCGCCGTGCACCACGCCGAGGTCGTCGCCCACCGGGTCGGGGAGCCCTTCGGTTCCCTCGTCCTCGCCGTCGCCGTCACGATCATCGAAGTCGCTCTGATCGTCACCTTGATGGCCGACGGCGGCGACAAGAGCGCGACCCTGGCGCGGGACACCGTCTTCGCGGCCGTGATGATCACGTGCAACGGCATCGTCGGCCTCTGTCTCCTGGTCGCCTCGCTGCGGCACGGCACGGCGCTCTTCAACCCCGAGGGCACCGGCGCCGCCCTCGCCACGGTCGCCACCCTGGCCACGCTCAGCCTGGTACTGCCGACGTTCACCACCAGCAAGCCGGGCCCCGAGTTCTCCGGGGTGCAGCTCACCTTCGCCGCGATCTCGTCGCTGGCCCTGTACGGCCTGTTCGTGGCGACCCAGACGGTCAGACACCGCGACTACTTCCTGCCCATCACCCGGCAGGGAGAGGTGATGAGCGAGGACGCCCATGCCGACGCGCCGTCCGCCCGCACCGCCTGGCTCAGTCTCGGGCTGCTCGGCCTCGCCCTGGTCGGCGTGGTCGGGCTGGCCAAGGGCGTGTCGCCGACCATCGAGTCCGGCGTGGCGGCCGCCGGGCTGCCGCACGCCGTGGTCGGCGTCATCATCGCCTTGCTCGTGCTGCTCCCCGAGACCATCGCCGCACTGCGCTCCGCCCGCCGCGACCGGGTCCAGACCAGCCTCAACCTGGCGCTCGGCTCCGCGATGGCCAGCATCGGCCTGACCATTCCCGCCGTGGCCCTCGCCTCCGTCTGGCTCTCCGGACCACTCGTCCTCGGCCTGGGCGCCACCCACATGGTGCTGCTCGCGCTGACCGTGGTCGTGGCGTCGCTGACGGTCGTACCGGGCCGTGCCACCCCCCTCCAGGGCGGTGTGCACCTGGTGCTGTTCGCGGCCTACCTGGAGCTGGCGATCAATCCATGACCGGCTTCGCCACCGCGACCGGCACCGGACGGGTCTCCGGCAGCAGCGCGAAGCACGCCAGGCTGAGCAGGGCGATCCCGGTCAGATAGGCGCCCACGCCCCACGGCACCCGGCCGCCCTGCTCGGCCAGAGCGGTCGCCGCGATCGGGGTGAGAGCGCCGCCCAGCACCCCGCCGAGGTTGTAGCCGACGGCCGCGCCCGTGCAGCGCACCCGCGGCTCGTACAGCTCGGGCAGATAGGCGGCGATCACCGCGAACATCGTGATGAACGCGAGCATCGCGCCGAGGAACCCGAGGAACATCAGCAGCGGCGCGCCGGTCGAGAGCAGCGCCACCATCGGGAACATCCACAGGGCGGTGGCCGCGCAGCCGGCCAGGCACATCGGCCGCCGGCCGTACCGGTCGCCGAGCACCGCCGCCACCGGGGTGAGCGCGCCCTTCACCACCACCGCGGCCATGATGCAGGTCAGCATCACGCTGCGGCTCACCTCCAGCCGTTCCGTGCCGTAGGCGAGGGACCAGGTGGTGACGGCGTAGAAGACCGCGTAGCCGACGGCGAGGGCGCCGGCGGTCAGCAGGACCAGTCGCCAGTGGCCGCGCACGACCTCGGCGAGCGGCACGCGCGCGGGCTCCTCGATCTCCAGGAAGCGGGGGCTCTCGGCGAGCGACGAGCGCAGCCACAGCCCCACGGCGGCCAGCACCCCCGCCGCCCAGAACGGCACCCGCCAGCCCCACGCGGCGAACTCCGCCTCCGACAAGGTGGCCGACAGAACCAGCATCGAGCCGTTGGCGAGCAGGAAGCCCACCGCGGGCCCGACCTGCGGAAAACTCGACCACAGCGCGCGCCGCTCGGCGGGCGCGTGCTCGGCGGTCAGCAGCACCGCCCCGCCCCACTCCCCGCCGAGCCCCAGCCCCTGGAGGAAGCGCAGGGTGACGAGCAGCAGGGGAGCGGCCATGCCGATCGAGCCGTACGTCGGCAGACAGCCGACCGCGACCGTGGAGGCCCCCGTCAGCAGCAGCGAGACGACCAGGACCGGCCGGCGTCCGCGCCGGTCCCCGATGTGCCCGAACAGCACCGACCCCAGCGGCCGCGCCACGAATCCCACGCCGAAGGTCGCGAACGCGGCCAGCGTGCCCGCCAGCGGGGAGACGGTCGGGAAGAACAGCGGCCCGAGGACCAGCGCGGCAGCGGTCCCGTAGACGAAGAAGTCGTAGAACTCGATGGCGGTACCGGCCAGGGCGGCGCTCGCGAGCCGCAGCATGGACGGTGCCTTTACGGTGCGTACGTCGTGCATGCCGCGTCAACTACCCACAGTGATCGCGGGTTACGGGGGCGCGTGGAGGTGGCCGGTCCGCTTCAGTATGTGATCGTAATGCGCCGGGCCGGGCCGTCGACCCGTACCGTGCCGCCGTACGGGAGCACGAGTTGCGGGTCCGTGTGGCCGCAGTCGACGTCGAAGACGATCGGGGTGTCGGGGGCGTACACGCGCATGGCGCGCAGTACGGCCTCGCGCTGGTCGGCGGCGTAACGGGCGCCCTCATCGGGGCTGTTGGGGCGCTCGAAGGACCAGGTCTTGGCGCGCGCCATCAGCAGCGCGGAGAACTGCCGCAGCAGCCCGCGCTCGCCCATGTTGCGCAGCGTGCGGTAGACCTCCGCGGCGCTCGGCAGTTCCTCCGAGGTCTCCAGGAACAGCACGTCGCCCTGGTATTCCGCCGGGTCGCGGGCGATCTCACGGTCGGCCATCAGCATCCAGCCGAGGATCTCCAGATTGCCGCCCCAGCTGCGGCCCTCCACCACGCGGTCGGCGTTCACCCAGGTCCAGCCGTCGTTGGGCCGGCTCGGCGGCTCCTCTTGGAAGGTCGCGGGGTCGGCCCAGTCGCGGTCCACGTCGTTCCACCGCTCGGCGGGACGCAGCTCGTACGGGCCGGAGGTGAACAGCGCCGCCCGCAGCGAGTCCGCCGTCCGCGGGTTCATGGCGCCGGGGCGGCCCAGTTCCACCATCACGCTCGCGCCGTGGTATCCGACGATGCCGGTGTTGCGCAGGTAGACCAGCAGGTTGGTGTTGTCGCTCATCCCGACGAACGGCTTCGGGTTGGCCCGGATCAGCTCCCGGTCCAGCAGCGGCAGCACGGTGATCTGGTCGTCGCCGCCGATCGAGGCGATCACCGCCTTGATGTCCGGGTCGGCGAAGGCGGCGTGGATGTCGTCGGCCCGCTCGCGCGGTGTCGCCCCCATCTTCCGGGTCGCCGGGTACTCGACCGGTTCGAGGCCGAACTCGCCGCGCAGCCGCTCCAGGCCGAGCTCGTGGGGGCGCGGGAAGAGGCCGGGCAGGCCGCTGGCCGGGGAGATGACGGCTATGCGGTCGCCGGGGGAGGGCTTGGGAGGGTACTCCGGTGTGATCATGCCGGGAGGGTACGGCCGGTCGAGCCGCCGACGCACCGTGATAAACCGGGTCGAGCAGCGGTCCCGGCCGGACCGCCCCACCTCGAACGACCGGAGGAACAGTGCCCCGCACCCTGGCCAACGCCCCGATCATGATTCTCAACGGCCCCAACCTGAACCTCCTCGGGCAGCGCCAGCCGGAGATCTACGGCTCCGACACCCTCGCCGACGTCGAGGCGCTGTGCGCCAAGGCGGCGGCCGCGCACGGCGGCACCATCGACCTGCGGCAGACCAACCACGAGGGCCAGTTGGTCGACTGGATCCACGAGGCGCGGGAGAACCACTGCGCGATCGTCATCAACCCCGGTGCCTACACGCACACTTCCGTCGCGCTGTTCGACGCGCTGAACACCTGTGACGGCATGCCGGTGGTGGAGGTCCACATCTCCAACATCCACAAGCGGGAGTCGTTCCGGCACATCTCCTACGTCTCCCTGCGCGCCGACGGCATCATCGCCGGCTGCGGCATCCAGGGATACGTGTTCGGCGTGGAACGCGTCGCCGCGCTGCTCGGGGAGACTCGGGCGGAGGCGTAACCCCTGGGGGCGTGTCCCGCCCTGGGCCGCCGGCCGAGGGCGGGGATCGAAGACCGGCGGCCCGTGCCACGCGGAAACGTCATCGGGAACGTCATCCCGCGCGGGGCTGCCATCAGTTGACCGCGCGATGCGGTTCGCGGGGAGCGTGCGCGGGGCCTCGGTGCGTGCACGCCGTTCACACGGGGCGCGCGTGCGATGCCGCGCGCCCCGACGTCACCCGGGGTTCACCACCCCCGCGCCCGCCACTCCGGCAGCTGCGGGCGCTCCGTGCCCAGCGTGGTGTCGTTGCCGTGTCCCGGGTAGACCCACGTCTCGTCCGGGAGGACGTCGAAGATCTTGGTCTCGACGTCGTGGATCAGGCTGGCGAACGCCTTGGGGTTCTTGTGGGTGTTGCCGACACCGCCGGGAAAGAGGCAGTCGCCCGTGAAGACGTGGGGGTGCCCGTGCGGGTCGTCGTAGACGAGGGCGATCGACCCGGGCGTGTGGCCGACGAGGTGGCGCGCGGTGAGCTCCACGCGCCCCACCCGGATGACGTCGCCGTCGTCGACCAGCACGTCGGTCGGCACGGGGATGCCCTCGGCGTCGTCGCGGCCCGCGTACGTACGGGCGCCGGTGGCCGCGACGACCTCGGCGAGCGCCTGCCAGTGGTCTCCGTGGCGGTGGGTGGTGACGACGGAGGCGATGCCGTCGTCACCGATCATGCCGAGCAGCGTCCGCGCCTCGTTCGCCGCGTCGATCAGCAACTGCTCGTCCGTGGCCCGGCAGCGCAGCAGATAGGCGTTGTTGTCCATCGGGCCGACCGCGATCTTGGTGATCATCAGGTCCTTGAGCTCGTGCACGTCCGCCGGGCCGCCGACCGTCACCTGTCCGCTGTACGTCATGGCCGCCAGTCTAGGTCGCGGTCACAGCGGAGGCAGCGGCGGCAGCGTCCCGCCCGCCACGGTCAGCCCCGACCCGTCGCGCCGGCCCGCGAGCCAGCCGAGCAGCTCCGCGCGGGTGCCCCGCACGGTGACCTCGGGGACGTCGGCCTCCCGGCCGGTGCTCCACGCGCGCGTGCCGTCCGTCAGACGGGTCGGCGGCACCTCGGGGCTGCCCGTGAAGCGGTCGGCGAGGAAGTCGATCTCCCGCTCCGTGAACTCCGCCGGCAGGTCCTCCAGCTCGTAGCCGATGCCGAGGTCCACGTGGTGCAGTTCGACCTCGACCCACCGCCGGAAGGGCACCCGGGACGCCGAGTCGGTGACGCCGTTGCGCAGCTCCACGGTCCGCGACCAGTCGGCGGGCGCCGCCCCCGTCTCCTGGAAGCGCTCGGCGCTCGCGCGGACGTCGGCGAGCTGGACGTCGAGGGCCCGGGGGGCGTCCCGCTCGATGTCGTCGTTCCGGGCCTCGCCGGAGACGTACATGGGCCGGCCTTCCAGGACGTTCACGAGGGCGTCCGCGTTGCGGGCCAGGTGGGCGAGGACGTGGCCGCGGGTCCAGCCGGGCAGCCGTGACGGTTCCGTCACGGTCGCGTTGTCCAACTTGGCGGCTGCGGTGAGCAGCCGCTCGGTCGCCTCGCGTACAGACACCAGGTCACGAGCGTGATCAATCATGGGCCTGACCCTAGCCCCGCCACTCCTTCGGGTGAAGGAGGCGGACCGGGGCCATAAATCGAATGCGCGTGCTATATGGTCGAAGGCGGCGTCGGGCATGCTGGATGGTCGGGGATTGTTATGCGACCGGGAAATCCGACCGGCGTTGTCAGTGGCTCCCCCTAGTCTGAGGAAGACGGGGGCCCCGCCCCTGTCACTTCTCTCAAGAAAGGTGCGGACCGGCGTGGCCGACCGTCTCATCGTCCGTGGCGCGCGTGAGCACAACCTGAAGAACGTCTCGCTCGACCTGCCACGTGACTCGCTCATCGTCTTCACGGGCCTGTCCGGGTCGGGCAAGTCCTCCCTGGCCTTCGACACCATCTTCGCCGAGGGCCAGCGGCGCTACGTGGAGTCGCTCTCCTCGTACGCCCGCCAGTTCCTCGGCCAGATGGACAAGCCGGACGTCGACTTCATCGAGGGCCTCTCCCCGGCGGTCTCCATCGACCAGAAGTCGACCTCGCGCAACCCGCGCTCGACGGTCGGCACCATCACCGAGGTCTACGACTACCTCCGGCTGCTCTTCGCCCGCATCGGCAAGCCGCACTGTCCCGAGTGCGGCCGCCCGATCTCGCGCCAGTCGCCGCAGGCCATCGTGGACAAGGTCCTGGAGCTGCCGGAGGGGAGCCGCTTCCAGGTGCTCTCACCGCTGGTGCGCGAGCGCAAGGGCGAGTTCGTCGACCTCTTCGCCGACCTCCAGACCAAGGGCTACTCCCGCGCGCGCGTGGACGGCGAGACGATCCAGCTCTCCGACCCGCCGACCCTGAAGAAGCAGGAGAAGCACACCATCGAGGTGGTCGTCGACCGCCTCACGGTCAAGGACTCTGCCAAGCGCCGCCTCACCGACTCCGTGGAGACCGCCCTCGGCCTGTCCGGCGGCATGGTCGTGCTCGACTTCGTCGACCTCCCCGAGGACGACCCCGAGCGCGAGCGGATGTACTCGGAGCACCTGTACTGCCCGTACGACGACCTGTCCTTCGAGGAGCTGGAGCCGCGCTCCTTCTCCTTCAACTCGCCCTTCGGCGCCTGCCCCGAGTGCACCGGCATCGGCACGCGCATGGAGGTCGACCCCGAGCTGATCGTCCCGGACCCGGACAAGTCCCTCGACGAGGGCGCCATCCACCCCTGGTCGCACGGTCACACCAAGGACTACTTCGGCCGTCTGATCGGCGCCCTCGCGGACGCGCTGGGCTTCCGCACCGACATCCCGTTCGCGGGCCTGCCGCAGCGCGCCAGGAAGGCCCTGCTGTACGGCCACAAGACGCAGATCGAGGTCCGCTACCGCAACCGGTACGGCCGCGAGCGCGTGTACACCACGCCGTTCGAGGGCGCCGTGCCCTTCGTCAAGCGCCGGCACAGCGAGGCCGAGAGCGACGCGAGCCGCGAACGCTTCGAGGGCTACATGCGCGAGGTGCCCTGCCCCACCTGTGAGGGCACGCGCCTGAAGCCGATCGTCCTCGCGGTCACGATCATGGAGAAGTCGATCGCCGAGGTCTCCGCGATGTCCATCAGCGACTGCGCGGAGTTCCTGGGCGAGCTGAAGCTCAACGCCCGCGACAAGAAGATCGCCGAGCGGGTGCTGAAGGAGGTCAACGAGCGGCTGCGGTTCCTGGTCGACGTCGGCCTGGACTACCTCTCGCTGAACCGCGCGGCCGGCACGCTCTCCGGCGGCGAGGCCCAGCGCATCCGGCTCGCCACCCAGATCGGCTCCGGTCTCGTCGGCGTCCTCTACGTCCTCGACGAGCCGTCCATCGGCCTGCACCAGCGCGACAACCACCGGCTGATCGAGACCCTGGTCAGGCTGCGCGACATGGGCAACACGCTCATCGTCGTCGAGCACGACGAGGACACCATCAAGGTCGCCGACTGGATCGTCGACATCGGCCCCGGCGCCGGTGAGCACGGCGGCAAGGTGGTGCACAGCGGCTCCCTGAAGGAACTGCTCGCCAACGCCGAGTCGCAGACCGGCCAGTACCTGGCGGGCAAGAAGTCCATCCCGGTGCCGGACATCCGGCGCCCGCTCGACCCGTCCCGCCGGCTCACCGTGCACGGCGCCCGCGAGAACAACCTCAGGGACATCGACGTCTCGTTCCCGCTCGGCGTGTTCACGGCCGTCACCGGCGTCTCCGGCTCCGGCAAGTCGACCCTGGTCAACGACATCCTGTACACCCACCTGGCCCGCGAACTGAACGGCGCGCGGACCGTCCCCGGGCGGCACACGCGCGTGGACGGCGACGACCTCGTCGACAAGGTGGTGCACGTCGACCAGTCGCCCATCGGCCGCACCCCGCGGTCGAACCCGGCGACCTACACCGGCGTCTTCGACCACATCCGCAAGCTGTTCGCCGAGACCACCGAGGCGAAGGTCCGCGGCTACATGCCCGGCCGCTTCTCCTTCAACGTCAAGGGCGGCCGCTGCGAGAACTGCGCGGGCGACGGCACCATCAAGATCGAGATGAACTTCCTCCCGGACGTCTACGTCCCGTGCGAGGTCTGCCACGGCGCCCGGTACAACCGGGAGACCCTGGAGGTCCACTACAAGGGCAAGTCCATCGCCGAGGTCCTGAACATGCCGATCGAGGAGGCGATGCACTTCTTCGAGGCCGTCCCGGCGATCTCCCGCCACCTGAAGACGCTGAACGACGTCGGCCTCGGCTACGTCCGCCTCGGCCAGTCCGCGACCACCCTGTCCGGCGGTGAGGCGCAGCGCGTCAAGCTCGCCAGCGAGCTGCAGAAGCGCTCCACCGGCCGTACGGTCTACGTCCTGGACGAGCCGACCACCGGTCTGCACTTCGAGGACATCAGCAAGCTGCTGAAGGTCCTGTCCGGCCTGGTCGACAAGGGCAACACGGTCATCGTCATCGAGCACAACCTCGACGTGATCAAGACCGCCGACTGGATCGTCGACATGGGTCCCGAGGGCGGCGCGGGCGGCGGTGTCGTGGTCGCCGAGGGCACCCCCGAGGAGGTCGCCGCGGTCCCGGCCAGCCACACCGGCAAGTTCCTGCGGGAGGTCCTCGGCGCCGACCGGATCAGCGACGCCGAGCCGGTCCGGACCCCCGCGCGGAGCACGGCCCGGAAGACTGTCGCCGCCAGGTCCACGGCGAAGAAGACCGTCACCGCCAAGAGCGCCAACAACACGGCGACCAAGAAGGCTGCCGCGGCCACGAAGAAAGCAGCGCCCGCGAAGAAGACCACGCGGGCCCGCAAGGCCTGATCTCGCGCGGCGACGCGCGGTGCCCCGGGGGACGGACCGTTCGGACCGTTCCCCCGGGGCACCGCGCGTCTCGCCCCCTCAGGCGGCCTTCGGCTCCACGAACTGCATGTCGAGCTGGATCTTCACCACGTCACCGAGCAGCCCGGGCGCGAAGTCGAGGCCGTAGTCGGTGCGGCGGATCTCGCCCGTCGCCTCGAATCCGGCGTGCCGGCTGCCGTCCATCGGCACGTCGACCAGTCCGCCGAACTCCACGGCGAGCGTCACCGGACGGGTCACGTCGCCGATCGTCAGCTCACCCTCCATGGTCCAGTCCTCGCCCTCGCCCGACACCCGGGTCGAGCGGAAGGCCATCGTGGGGCGCTTCTCCACATCGAGCAGGTCGGAGGCGCGGACATGCGCGTCCCGGTCAGGGTTGCCGGTGTCGATCGAGGCGAGCGCGATCTCCGCCGTCACCCGTACGTCCTCCAGCGCCTCGCCGACGTGGAGGGCGGCCTTCACCTCGGTGAAGCGGCCGCGCACCTTGGCGATGCCCAGGTGGCGGATGGTGAAGTTGACGGCCGAGTGCAGGTGGTCCAGCTCCCAGTCGCCGGGGGACAGGGGCAGGGCGGAGGTGGTCAGCGTGTTCGAGAAGTCGTTTCGCGTCATGCCTCCACCCTGGGGGCCGGAAAGCGCCGCAGGGAGACCGGGCCGAGCCTGGTAGTCGCAGGGCCACCCTTCGGCGCGCGGGCGTTGGTACGTTCGCAGGGTGAGCGACAACGAGTTGGGCACGTACCTGCGGACCTGGCGCGAGGCGGTGACTCCGGAGGAAGTCGGACTGCCCCCGGGCCTGCGCCGCCGCACCCCCGGACTGCGCCGCGCCGAGCTGGCCACCCTGGCCGGGATCAGCGTCGAATACCTCACGCGGCTGGAACAGGGACGGGACCGCAACCCGTCCGCCCAGGTCCTCGGCGCCCTCGCCGACGCGCTGAACCTGACCCTGCAGGACCGGGTGGTGCTGCGCCGCCTGACCAAGGAGGCGGACGGCGGCGACCCGCTCGTCTGCGGGGCGGCCCCGCCGCTCAGCCGCACTCCGCGCCCCACCGTGCGCGCCGTCCTGGAGCACCTGGAGCCCGCCCCCGCCGTGGTCCTCAACTGGATCGGCGACGTCCTCGCCCACACCACCGGGTACGCGGGGCTGTTCGGCCCGATCGGGGTGCTCGACGCCGAGCAGCCCAACCTGCTCCGCCATCTGTTCACCGACGCCCGGGCGCGCGACGCCTACCCCGACTGGGAACGCGAGGCGGACAACCTGGTCGCCCAGCTCCGGCACGACGTCCCCCTCCGGGACCCGTACGCCGCCGAGCTGGCCGAGGAGCTGACGGTGACGGCGGGAGCGGAGTTCGCCGACCGGTTCGCCGATCTGGCGACGGCCCCGCGGCGGGTGGGCTCACAGCACGTCGAACACCCCGAGGTCGGTCCGCTGCGGCTGCTGCACGAGACGCTCGCCCTGCCGGAGGACGGCCAGCGAGTCGTCATCCACCTCCCGGCCGACGAGGCCACGGCAGCCGCCCTGGACCGCCTGACCGGCCGCCGCCCGGGCGCCCTGCGCGCGGTGAGCCGAGCAGCGGGCTGAGGGCCCCGCGGGGTGCGGGTTTTGTAGCGCCGAGTGTCGGGCGCGGGGCGCCGCAGCGTCTCTGGGCGCCGCCCGTTCGACCGCCGCGACGCCGCCCGGACGACCGGTGTCCCGGCCGCACCGGGTCTCCGGGCCCGGATGCTGACCGTTCCGCCGGCCTCTGACCGCCGCAGGGTCTCCGGGGACCGGACGCCATCTTCGTTCGGCGCGACGCCGACCGTTTCGCTGGCGTCCCGACCGCCACCGGGTGTCCGAGCCCGGACGCTGTCCGTTCGCCCGGTGCGACGCTGACCGTTCCGTCGGCGTCCGGACCGCCATGGGGCTCCAGGCGCCGCAGGGTCTCGGGACGCCGCCCGCTCGACCGCCGCAGCGTCTCTGGGTGCCGGACGCCGTCTGCTCGCCCGGCGCCACGCTGACCGACCGTTCCGTCGGCCTCTGACTGCCGTAGGGTCTCCGGGCACCGGACGCCATCTTCGCCCGGCGCGACGCCGACCATTTCGCCGGCGTCGCGACCGCCACGGGGCCTCCGGGCGCCGCAGGGTCTCGGGACGTCGCCCGTTCGACCGGCGTCCCGACCGCCGAACGACGCCCGTTCGCGGCGCGACGCCGACCGCTCCACCGGCCCCCCGACCACTGTCCTCCCCGGAGGGGCCCGGCGTCAGTCGTCCAGTTCCCGCGCGTACGGCGGCTCCGCGCCGGCCCGGGAGCAGGTGATCGCCGCCGCGCGGGACGCGAACCGCAGGAGTCGCGTCCAGCCGTCGGCGCCCAGGTCGGCGAGCGCCTCGGCGGTGAGGGCGTTCCGGGCGGCCAGACCGTGCAGCAGGGCCGCGTTGACGGTGTCCCCGGCGCCGATGGTGTCCACCACCGTGACCTTCTCGCCCGGCACCGAGTACTCCGCGCCGTCCCGTGTGAAGACGGTCAGCCCGTCGCCGCCCCGGGTGATCACGACGGCCGAGGGCCCGGCCGCCAGCCACTCGTGCGGCGTGCCGCCCAGCCACCGCGCGTCCTCCTCGGACAGCTTCAGCAGCGTCACCGACGGCAGCCACTTCAGGAATCGCGCCCGATAGGCGTCCGCGTCCGGGATCAGACCCGCCCGGATGTTCGGATCGAGTGCCGTGAACACGCCCTGCCCGGTCGCGGTCCGCATCAGCTCCTCATAGGCGCTCGCGCCCGGCTCCAACACCAGCGAGCACGTGCCGAACGACACCGCGCGGGTCCCCGCCGGGAGCGCGGCCGGAGCGGTGAACAGCCGGTCGGCGGTGCCGTCCACGTAGAACGAGTAGGCCGCCGAGCCCTGCTCGTCGATCGTGGCGACGGCGAGCGTCGTCGGCTCGGCGCCGCGCTCCACGCCCGACACGTCCACCCCGGCCGCCCGCAGACCGTCCAGCAGCGCCTCGCCGAAGGCGTCCGAGGAGACGCGGGAGCAGAAGGCGGTGGGCGAGCCGAGGCGGCCGAGCGCGACGGCCGTGTTGTACGGGCCGCCGCCGAGCGCCGGCCGCAGGCTCGCCAGGGCACCCGGGCCGTGCGGTACCAGGTCGATCAGGGCCTCACCGGCGACGACGATCACGAGTCGGCTCCTCTCTCGGGCCGCTGGAGCCCTTCGGACGTATCCGGCCGCGCGGGCCGGTCGGGACAGCCGCAGGAACTGCGGTGGACGAACACACAGGGCAGCCGCACGGTCCGGGCGGGCCGGTCCGGCGCGGCCAGGCGCTCCAGGAGCACCCGTACCGCCTCCGCGCCCAGCTCCTTGCTGGGCTGGGCGATCGCGGTGAGCCGGGGCGAGAACAGGTCGGCCCAGGCGAAGTCGTCGAAGCAGCACAGCGCGAGGTCGTCGGGCACGGTCAGGCCGCGGTCGCGCAGCGCGCGCAGTGCGCCGATGGTCATGGCGTTGTTGGCGGTGACGAGCGCGGTGGGCGGCGCGGCCAGCGACAGCAGGGTCTGGGTGGCCCGCTCACCGCCCGCCTGCTCCGAGTCGCCGTGCTCCAGCAGCCGCTCCTCGAACGGCAGCCCGGCGGCCGCGAGGCCGTGCCGGTAGCCGGTGATCCGCTCGCCGGTGGTGCTGAGTCCGGGCCGGCCCGCGACCAGGCCGATCCGGCGATGGCCGAGCCCGGCGAGATGGGTGACCAGCCGGGTCATGGGCTCGGCGCTCTCGGCGCAGACCTGGTCGAAGCGCTGGGCGCCCTCCGCGCGGTCGTCGACGACGCGGTCCAGGAAGACGGCCGGTACGTCGTGGCGGCGCAGGTAGGAGACGAGTTCCCGCGGATCGGCGGACGGGGCGACGATCATGCCGTCCACCCGGCGCTCGTGCAGCAGCTGGACGACCTTGCGCTCGTGCTCGGGGTCGTCGTGCGGATCGGCGATGAGCAGGCTGTAGCCGTGCTCCAGGGCGCTCGCCTCGACGCCCTGGAGGATCTCCGTGAAGTACGGGTTGCTGATCGCGGACACCGCCAGGCCGATGGAGCGGGTCCGGGAGGTCACCAGGGAGCGGGCGAGGGTGTTCGGGGTGTAGCCCAGCTCGTCGATCGCGTCGAGGACGGCCTGCCGGGTGTGGGGCAGCACGGGCCGGGTGCCGTTCAGGACGTGGGAGACGGTCGCCACGGAGACCCCGGCGCTCCGTGCGACGTCGGCCATGGTCGGCATCCCGGTTTCTCCTTCCTCACGACGGCAGCGGCAGCGGCAACGCGAACGGCTGCGGGCGGCGGCCCGGCCTTCTGCGCGGGAAGGTATCTCATCCGGCCGCAGATGTAAACGCTTACGCAAGCGTTTACGCGCCCACCGGGCCTTACGCACACCCCACCCGAACACCCCGAAACCACCCCGGTTATCGTCGGCACGCGGACGCGGCGCCCACGCCCCGCACCCGCGCCGCACCCCTCCCACCAGCCACGACCAGCCCGCCAGCCACGCCAGCCCACCAGCCACGACCAGTGGAGCCCGCATGTCGGAGAACCGCATGTCCCCCCGTCCCTCCGCGAGCCGCCGCACCGTCCTGCGCGGAGCCGCGCTCGCGCCCGTGGCCGGGCTCGGCCTGGCCGCCTGCTCCTCGGGGGGAGGCTCCGCCAAGCCGGCCGCCCCGACCGCGCCGGTCGAACTCGGCGCGGAGAGCGAGGTCGCGAAGGGCGGCGCGCGGCTGTACCGCGAGCACAACGTGGTCGTCAGCCGGGACGAGAAGGGCGCCCTGAAGGCGTACAGCACGATCTGCACGCACGCGCAGTGCCCGATCAGCAAGCTGGAGGGCACCAAGCTGATGTGCTTCTGCCACGGCAGCGAGTTCGACGCCATGACCGGTGAGGTGCTTGCTCCCCCGGCCACCGTGCCGCTGACGGAACTCGAGGTCAGCAGCGAGAACGGCAGGATCGTGGCGAGCCCCCGGGCCTGACGGCACGCGCGTGGGAGGACGCCCTACGCCCTCCCGGGGCGGGCGCTCACTCCCATTCCCACCCGATCCCCACGATCCCCGACCGCACCCGGGGCTCGACGAGGTGGACCGAGTGGTGCAGGCCGGTCAGGGCCAGTTCCTGGCGGCCGCTGCGGGGGGCCGCCGCCGAGTGCTGGGTGAAGCGGTGGCAGCGCACCGGCAGGGCGCCCTCGTCGAACCGCACCTGGAGCGCGTACTGCCCGCCCGCGGGTCCGAACCCGCGGACGTACTCACGAGAAGTCCCCGCCGTGCCGTCCTCGACGCCGTACCGGAAGAGGAAGGTGTCCCCGGCCCGCAGCCGGGTGTCGAACAGCAGCTCCGCGACGAGCACCCCGGTCTCCCGGTGCCAGCGCACGCGCCCGGTGCGGCAGTTGTCCAGGGCGTGCACCGTCATCCGCTCCGGCGCGCACCCCGGGTCGCCGTGGTGGACGGCTACGAAGCGGTCGACGCCGTCCTGGTACGCGCGGACGATGTGGTGCGACTCGCGCGCCACCAGCTCGCGGCGCGTCCCGATCCGCACCCGCTCGTGGTGGCCGAGCATGTGCAGTCCGCAGTCGAGCTGGGCGCCCAGCTCGACGAGGAGCCGGGCCAGCACGTCGGAGGCCTCAAGGAGGGACCGGTACGAGCGGGCCGCCGGGCGCCGCGCGGAGCGCTCTCCGCTGTCGGCGAGCAGCCGGATCAGCGACTCGTCGGGCAGGTGGAGTATCTCCTCCAGCGCGCGGACGGCGCGCAGCGACTCGGGCCGCTGCGGCCGGCGGGCGCCCTGCTGCCAGTAGCTCAGGCTGGTGACGCCCACCTTCACGCCGTACCGCGACAGATGGTGCTGCACGCGCTGGAGCGGCAGTCCGCGGGCGGCGATCGCGGCGCGCAGCGCGACGTGGAAGGGGCCGCCCCGCAGGGCCGTGTCCAGGTCGGCGTCGGCGAGGTCCGCGTCGGCGGCTATGTCGGCGGTGTCCGCGTGCTGTGTGGCGTGCGGCATGCAGGGGCCTTTCTCTGCGGGTCACAACGGCTGGTCAGACCGTTCGCGCGGGTGCTGAGCGGGGCCACCCCCGTCGGCGCCGGCGTTCTGCACATCCGTACGCCATGTTTCAGGGGCCCCGAGTTCCCCCGCATTGAAGCGTGTGGACCAGGCCCCGACAACACCTGAAACCCAACCGTGGCGCACTCCTGGCCGAGGTTCGACCATGCCGGCGTGGCCGGTGTCCGCCACGTCACCGCACGGCGGCCGCGGCGTCGTCCACAGGCCCGCCGGAGTGTCGGTCCTCGCCAGTAGGGTGTGAGACATGGCCGACCCCTCCAGCTACCGCCCCAGGCCGGGTGAGATCCCGGACTCTCCCGGGGTGTACAGGTTCCGCGACGAGCACCGCCGGGTGATCTACGTCGGAAAGGCGAAGAGCCTGCGCCAGCGCCTGGCCAACTACTTCCAGGACCTGGCGAACCTCCACCCGCGCACACGGTCCATGGTGACCACCGCCGCGTCGGTGGAGTGGACGGTGGTGTCCACGGAGGTCGAGGCGCTGCAGCTGGAGTACTCCTGGATCAAGGAGTACGACCCCCGGTTCAACGTCAAGTACCGCGACGACAAGAGCTACCCGTACCTCGCGGTCACGATGAACGAGCGGTTCCCGCGCGTGCAGGTGATGCGCGGCCACAAGAAGAAGGGCGTGCGCTACTTCGGGCCCTACGCGCACGCGTGGGCCATCCGCGACACGGTCGACCTGCTGCTGCGCGTCTTCCCGGTGCGCACCTGCTCGGCCGGCGTCTTCAAGAACGCCGCCCGCACCGGCCGCCCCTGCCTGCTCGGCTACATCGGCAAGTGCTCCGCCCCGTGCGTCGACCGGATCACCGCCGACGACCACCGGGAGCTGGCGGACGAGTTCTGCGACTTCATGACCGGCCGTACGGGCACCTACCTCCGCCGTCTGGAGAAGCAGATGACGGAGGCCGCCGAGGAGATGGAGTACGAGCGGGCGGCCCGGCTGCGCGACGACATCGAGGCCTTGAGGAAGGCCATGGAGAAGAACGCGGTCGTGCTCGCCGACGCGACCGACGCCGACCTGATCGCGGTCGCCGAGGACGAGCTGGAAGCCGCCGTGCAGATCTTCCACGTCCGCGGCGGCCGGGTGCGCGGCCAGCGCGGCTGGGTCACCGACAAGGTCGAGGAGATCACCACCGGCGCCCTGGTCGAACACGCCCTCCAGCAGCTGTACGGCGAGGAGACCGGCGACGCCGTCCCCAAGGAGGTCCTGGTCCCGGCGCTGCCCGACCCGGTCGGCCCCGTGCAGCAGTGGCTCACCGAGCGGCGCGGCTCCGGCGTCTCGCTGCGCATCCCGCAGCGCGGCGACAAGAAGGCCCTCATGGAGACCGTGCAGCGCAACGCCCAGCAGGCGCTCGTCCTGCACAAGACCAAGCGCGCCTCCGACCTGACGACCCGTTCGCGCGCCCTGGAGGAGATCGCCGACGCCCTCGGCCTGGACAGCGCCCCGCTGCGGATCGAGTGCTACGACATCTCCCATCTCCAGGGCGAGGACGTGGTGGCGTCCATGGTCGTCTTCGAGGACGGTCTCCAGCGCAAGGGCGAGTACCGCCGCTTCCAGATCAAGGGCTTCGAGGGACAGGACGACGTCCGCTCGATGCACGAGGTGATCACCCGCCGCTTCCGGCGCTACCTGGCCGAGAAGGAGAGGACGGGGGAGTGGGCCGACGGCGAGCCCGCTCTGACGGACGGCGCCGACGAGGCTCCGGCCGGCGGCCTCACCGAGGACGACGGCCGCCCCAAGCGGTTCGCCTACCCGCCGCAGCTCGTCGTGGTCGACGGCGGCCGGCCCCAGGTCGCGGCCGCCCAGCGGGCGCTGGACGAGCTGGGCATCGACGACATAGCGGTGTGCGGTCTCGCCAAGCGCCTGGAGGAGGTCTGGCTGCCCGGCGAGGACGACCCGGTGATCCTGCCCCGCACCAGCGAGGGTCTCTACCTGCTGCAACGCGTCCGGGACGAGGCCCACCGGTTCGCGATCACCTACCAGCGCAGCAAGCGCGCCAAGCGCATCCGGACCAGCCCGCTGGACGACGTGCCCGGCCTCGGCGCGACACGCAAACAGGCCCTCATCAAGCACTTCGGTTCGGTGAAGAAGCTGCGATCCGCGACAATCGACCAGATCTGTGAGGTGCCCGGCATAGGCCGCAAGACGGCCGAAACCATCGCCGTGGTCCTCGCCCAGGCGGCTCCGGCCGCGCCTGCCGTGAACACGGCGACTGGAGAGATCATGGATGACGTGGAATACGGGGCACCCGAGACGACGGCGGATGCCCAAGGGGAGCCCGTGCCCACGGGCGCCCCGGACGAGCGACGGGGGCAGGAGACATGACCGAACACGAGAACCGTCCCACGACGGGGCCGGACCGCGCGGCCGGGAACGCGGACGCCGAGGTGGCCCACATCCAGGAACCACACAAGGAGACCGGCGAGGACCAGAACCGCAAGGAGGCCCAGGGCAACGGAGCACAGACGAACACGGGCGCCGAGGCCCCCGGGGTGCCCGAGGCGGCGATCCCCGAGCTGGTGATCATCTCCGGCATGTCCGGCGCCGGCCGCTCCACGGCCGCGAAGTGTCTGGAGGACCTCGGCTGGTTCGTGGTCGACAACCTCCCGCCCGCCCTCATCCCCACCATGGTGGAGCTGGGCGCCCGCTCCCAGGGGAACGTGGCGCGGATCGCGGTCGTCGTCGACGTGCGCGGCCGTCGCTTCTTCGACAATCTGCGCGAGTCCCTGGCCGACCTCGACACCCGGGGCGTGACCCGGCGGATCGTCTTCCTGGAGTCCTCCGACGACGCCCTGGTGCGCCGCTTCGAGTCGGTGCGCCGCCCGCACCCGCTCCAGGGCGACGGCCGCATCGTGGACGGCATCGTCGCCGAGCGCGAACTGCTGCGCGAGCTGCGCGGCGACGCCGACCTGGTGATCGACACCTCCAGCCTCAACGTGCACGAGCTGCGCGCCAAGATGGACGCCCAGTTCGCCGGCGAGGAGGAGCCCGAGCTGCGGGCCACCGTGATGTCCTTCGGGTACAAGTACGGCCTGCCCGTCGACGCCGACCTGGTCGTCGACTGCCGGTTCCTGCCCAACCCGCACTGGGTGCCCGAGCTGCGCCCGTTCACCGGCCTCAACGACGAGGTCGCGGCGTACGTCTTCAACCAGCCCGGCGCCAAGGAGTTCCTGGACCGGTACGCCGAACTGCTCCAGCTGATCGCCACCGGCTACCGGCGCGAGGGCAAGCGCTATGTGACCATCGCGGTCGGCTGCACCGGCGGCAAGCACCGCTCGGTCGCCATGTCGGAGAAGCTGGCCGCACGCCTCGCGGCCGAGGGCGTGGAGACGGTGGTCGTGCACCGGGACATGGGACGCGAATGACCGGACGTACTCCGCGGCTGAGCAGGCTGCGCCGGGCCATCCCCGAGGGGCGCGGCGGCCGGTCCGCCGAACCCCGTGGCGGCAGGGCGCGCCGGCGGGGCGCCCAGCCCAAGGTGGTGGCCCTCGGCGGCGGCATGGGCCTGTCCGCCTCGCTCGCCGCGCTGCGCCGGATCACCGGCGACCTCACCGCCGTCGTCACCGTGGCCGACGACGGCGGCTCCAGCGGGCGGCTGCGCGACGAGCTGGGCGTACTGCCCCCAGGCGACCTGCGCAAGGCGCTGGCCGCGCTGTGCGGCGACGACGACTGGGGCCAGACCTGGGCCCGCGTCATCCAGCACCGCTTCCAGTCGCACGGCGAACTGCACGACCACGCGGTCGGCAATCTGCTGATCGTCGCCCTGTGGGAGCAGCTGGGCGACCACGTCCAGGCCCTGGACCTGGTCGGCAAGCTGCTCGGCGCGCACGGCCGGGTGCTGCCCATGTCCGCCGTGCCGCTGGAGCTGCAGGCCCTGGTCAAGGGCCACGACCCGGAGCGGCCCGACGAGGTCGGGACCGTCCGCGGCCAGGCCACCGTCGCCCTCACCCCGGGCGAGGTGCAGTCGGTGCACCTCGTCCCGAACGACCCGCCAGCCGTCCCGGAGGCCGTCGCGGCCGTCCTGGACGCGGACTGGGTGGTGCTCGGTCCCGGCTCCTGGTTCTCCTCGGTCATCCCGCACCTGCTCGTGCCGCAGCTGCTGGACGCGCTCACGGAGACGAAGGCGCGCCGCGTGCTCTCCCTCAACCTCGCGCCGCAGCCCGGAGAAACCGACGGCTTCTCCCCGCAGCGTCATTTGGAGGTTTTGGGACGACACGCCCCTAAACTCGCCCTGGACGTGGTGCTGGCCGACGAGGCCGCCGTGCCCGACCGCGACTCGCTGACCGACGCCGCAAAGCGTTTCGGGGCCGCGGTCGAGCTGGCGCCGGTGGCCCGGAGGGACGGAACTCCGCGGCACGACCCCGAGCTGCTGGCCGCCGCGTACGACCGTATTTTTCGGATGCATGGAAGGATCGGCCCATGGCGATGACGGCAGCGGTGAAGGACGAGATCTCCCGGCTCCCCGTCACCCGGACCTGCTGCAGGAAGGCGGAGGTCTCCGCCATTCTGCGGTTCGCCGGCGGCCTCCACCTGGTCAGCGGGCGCATCGTGATCGAGGCGGAGCTGGACACCGCGATGGCGGCCCGCCGGCTCAAGCGGGACATCCTCGAGATCTTCGGGCACAGCTCGGAGCTGATCGTGATGGCGCCCGGCGGGCTGCGCCGCGGCTCGCGGTACGTGGTGCGGGTCGTCGCGGGCGGCGACCAGCTGGCCCGGCAGACGGGCCTGGTGGACGGCCGGGGCCGACCGATCCGCGGGCTGCCCCCGCAGGTCGTCTCCGGCGCCACCTGTGACGCCGAGGCGGCCTGGCGCGGCGCGTTCCTGGCGCACGGCTCGCTCACCGAGCCGGGCCGCTCGTCCTCCCTGGAGGTGACCTGCCCCGGCCCCGAGGCCGCGCTCGCCCTGGTCGGCGCCGCCCGCCGGCTGTCCATCGCCGCCAAGGCCCGTGAGGTGCGCGGCGTGGACCGCGTGGTGGTCCGGGACGGTGACGCGATCGGCGCCCTGCTCACCCGCCTCGGCGCCCACGAGTCGGTGCTGGCCTGGGAGGAGCGCCGGATGCGGCGCGAGGTGCGCGCCACCGCCAACCGCCTGGCCAACTTCGACGACGCCAACCTGCGCCGCTCCGCGCGGGCCGCCGTCGCCGCCGGTGCCCGCGTCCAGCGCGCCCTGGAGATCCTCGGCGACGACGTCCCGGAGCACCTGGCCGCCGCGGGCCGGCTGCGCATGGAGCACAAGCAGGCCTCCCTGGAGGAGCTGGGCGCGCTCGCCGACCCGCCGCTCACCAAGGACGCGGTCGCCGGCCGGATCCGCCGGCTGCTGGCGATGGCCGACAAGCGGGCCGCCGACCTGGGCATCCCGGGCACGGAGGCCAACCTCAGTGAGGAGCTGGCCGACAACCTCGTGGGCTGACACCTCGTCAACACGCCGGTGCCGACGTCCGATCGGGCGTCGGCACCGGCGTGTTCGCGTCCGCCTGCCTTCGTTCGGGCACCCTTGACTCGATCATGAACTGTCATGAGCCTGGCACCTATTCGTCGCTGTGGCGAACCACCAGCAGGGGGGTTCATGAGACGCAGAGCGAGATCGATCCTCGCTATCGGCACGCTCCTGATCAGCGGAGTGAGCATCGCACCCGTAGCCCAGGCGCAGAACGCGAGTTCCCCGGAACCCGACACCGAGGAAGTCAGGGTGTTCCGCGCCGAGGTCACCAAGCAGCAGATCCCGCTGCTGCTGGCGGCCGGTCAGGACGCCCATGAACTCGGCGAGCAGGCTCCCGACAAGGGCACCGCCTCCGTCGAGGTGTACCTCACCGACAAGCAGGCCGCACAGTTGGAGAAGCAGGGCGTCGACCTGGAGGAGCACACGCTCTCCGCGAGGACCCGCGCCCGCGTGGCCGCCGCCGGGAACGGCGTCTACCGCCCGTACAGCGGACCGGGCAACCTCAAGGAGGAGATCCTCCGGACGGGGCAGGAGCACCCGGACCTGACCAAAGTGGTCTCCATCGGCAAGACCGTCAAGGGCCAGGACATCCTCGCCCTGAAACTCACCAAGAACGCCAGGAAGAGCGAGGACGGCGCCAAGCCGGCCGTGCTGTACATGTCCAACCAGCACGCCCGTGAGTGGATCACCCCGGAGATGACCCGCCGGCTGATGCACCACTACCTGGACAACTACCGCACCGACAAACGCGTCAAGAAGATCGTCGACACCACCGAACTGTGGTTCGTCATCTCCGCCAACCCCGACGGCTACGACTACACACACGCCGCCGACGGCGACCGCCAGTGGCGCAAGAACATGCGCGACGTCAACGGCGACGGCGCCATCACCATCGGCGACGGCGTCGACCTCAACCGCAACTTCGCCTACAAGTGGGGCTACGACGACGAGGGTTCGTCCCCGTACCCCACCAGCCAGACCTACCGCGGCGGCGGCCCCAACTCCGAGCCCGAGACCCGGGCCGTCGACGCCTTCCAGAAGCGCGTCGGCTTCGAGTACGGCATCAACTACCACTCGGCGGCCGAACTGCTCCTCTACGGCGTCGGCTGGCAGGTCGCCACCGACACCCCGGACGACGTGCTCTACAAGGCGCTCGCCGGCACCCCCGGGAATTCGGCGATCCCCGGCTACCACCCGCAGGTCTCCTCCGAGCTGTACACCACCAACGGCGAGGCGGACGGCCACGCGGCCAACGTCAACGGCACCGCGATGTTCACGCCGGAGATGTCGACCTGCCAGACCGTGTCGAACGCCTACCCGGACGACGCCTGGAACGCCTCGGACTGCGCCTCCGTCTTCACCTTCCCGGACGACGAGAAGCTGATCCAGCAGGAGTTCGAGAAGAACATCCCGTTCGCGCTCTCCGTCGCCGAGTCCGCCGCCCGCCCCGACCAGCCCAGGTCCTCGGTCGGCACCCCCGCCCCCGACTTCACCCCGGCGCCCTTCACCACCTCGTACTCGCGCGGCGCCGACCAGGAGGTCTCGGTCGTCGTCCGCAAGTCGGTGCGGGACAAGGAGCTGAAGTACCGCGTCAACGGCGGCCGCGTCCACGACATGCGGCTGCGGCCCTGGAAGGGCGGCGAGACCTACGGCGGTGAGGACAACCTGTACTTCGACGAGTACCGCGCGAAGGTAGCCGACGGCGATCGCGGCGACAAGGTCGAGGTCTGGTTCACCGGCGAGACCCGCTCCGGGAAGCGGACCGAGAGCGAGCACTTCACCTACACCGTCGCCGAACGCCCCCGCGCGGACGTCCTCGTCGTCGCCGAGGAGGGGCAGGCCGCGACGCAGGCCCAGACCTACGTCGACGCGCTGAGGGCCAACGGTGAGAAGGCCGTCGTCTGGGACGTCGCCACCCAGGGCGCGCCCGACGCGCTCGGCGTCCTCGGCCACTTCGGAACGGTCGTCCACTACACTGGCGCCCTGCGGCCCGGCAACGCCACCCAGCTCGAACTGCGCGCCTACCTCAACGAGGGCGGCGAGCTGATCGAGGCGGGCGAGACGGCCGGCGGCTCCGTCGACCTCGGCGGCGGCACCCTGTCGAACGACTTCAGCCAGTACTACCTGGGCGCCTACACCCGTACGACCCTCCCCAAGGTCACCGGCTTCGACGGCACCGGCGCCCTCGCGGGCGTCAAGGCACCGCTCGGCGACGCGCCCGGCAACCCGCTGAACACGGCCGGGTCCTTCGGCGTAACCTCCGACACGCTGCCCGCGGCGGACTTCCCGCAGTTCACGAGCGCGGGAGCGGGCCAGTACCCGGGCACGGTCAACCCCTACGGGCCGTACGAGGGCACCTCCATGGCGGCCGTCACGCACTCCGACTACGCCTGGAACCGCCTCACCCGCACCGTCGACCTCACCGGCGTGACCGCCTCCGACCAGCCCGCCCTGCGCACCCGCCTGCTGTGGGACACCGAGGAGGGCTACGACCACGCGGTGCTGGAGGCCCGTACGGCCGGGGGCGACGACTGGACCACCCTCCCGGAGCGGAACGGCGCCACGAGCACCGCCGTGCCCGCCGAGTGCGAGGCCGGGTTCTTCCTCCAGGCGCACCCCGCGCTGAAGCGGTATCTGACGCTCGGCGACGACGGGTGCGCGCCCGCCGGGACCAGCGGCGCCTGGAACAGCTTCACCGGCGTCTCCGCGGGCTGGCAGGACGTCTCCTTCGACCTCTCCGCGTACGCGGGGAAGAAGGTGGAGCTGTCGCTCAGCTACATCACCGACCCCGGCTCCGGCGGCCACGGCGTGCTCGCCGACAACGCCTCCGTCGTCATCGGCGGCACGGCGGGACAGACGGAGGGCTTCGAGACGTCGCTCGGCGTCTGGACCACCTCCGGCCCGCCCGCCGGAAGTCCCGCCGTGGTGGAGGACTGGGGCCTTTCCGGGGAACTGTTCAAGACGTACGGCGCGGTCACCACGGACGACACCGTGCTGCTGGGTTTCGGCCTGGAGCACGTCGCCGCGGCGGCCGACCGCACAGCCCTGATCGGCCGGGCGCTCGCCGTGCTCGACGACTGAAAACAACAGGGCGCACCTGAGCGCCACCCGCCACACTTGAGACGGTCCGTACCCCTACTGGCGGGTACGGACCGCCGTGCCTTGTAGGGGCCGTCTCGATGTCACTTCGGAGGCTTCGGAGAGGTAGGGTCGTAGGCGGTCGGGGACATCCCAAATAGAGCTCGCCGGCGACAACGGAGCCGGCGTACCAACGAGGAGATCGGTTCGTGACGATCCGCGTAGGCATCAACGGCTTCGGCCGCATCGGTCGTAACTACTTCCGCGCGCTGCTGGAGCAGGGTGCAGACATCGAGATCGTGGCTGTCAACGACCTGGGTGACACCGCGACCACCGCTCACCTGCTGAAGTACGACACCATCCTGGGCCGCCTCAAGCAGGAGGTCACGCACACCGCCGACACGATCACCGTCGACGGCCACACCATCAAGGTGCTCTCCGAGCGCAACCCCGCCGACATCCCGTGGGGCGAGCTGGGTGTCGACATCGTCATCGAGTCCACCGGCATCTTCACCAAGAAGGAAGACGCCGCGAAGCACATCGCGGGCGGTGCGAAGAAGGTCCTCATCTCGGCTCCGGCCAAGGACGAGGACATCACCATCGTCATGGGTGTCAACCACGACAAGTACGACCCGGCGAACCACCACGTCATCTCCAACGCCTCCTGCACCACCAACTGTGTGGCCCCGATGGCGAAGGTCCTCGACGAGAACTTCGGGATCGTCAAGGGTCTGATGACCACGGTGCACGCGTACACGAACGACCAGCGCATCCTGGACTTCCCGCACAAGGACCTGCGCCGCGCCCGTGCCGCCGCCGAGAACATCATCCCGACCACCACGGGTGCCGCGAAGGCCACCTCCCTGGTGCTGCCGCAGCTCAAGGGCAAGCTGGACGGCATCGCCATGCGCGTCCCGGTCCCGACCGGCTCGGTCACCGACCTGGTCGTCGAGCTGTCCCGCGAGGTCACCAAGGAAGAGGTCAACGCCGCCTTCCAGAAGGCCGCCGAGGGCGAGCTGAAGGGTCTCCTCGACTACACCGAGGACCAGATCGTCTCCTCCGACATCGTCAACGCCCCGGCGTCCTGCACCTTCGACTCCTCCCTGACCATGGTCCAGGAGGGCAAGAACGTGAAGGTCATCGGCTGGTACGACAACGAGTGGGGCTACTCCAACCGCCTCGTCGACCTCACGGTCTTCGTGGGCAACCAGCTCTGATCGGCTGAAGCAGCAACTTTGATGTGAGAGCAGGGCTCGGGCCAGGCGCAGGGACGCGCGGCCCGGGCCCTGACGCGCGTCACGACCGGCCCTCCTCTCTAGGATCAGGCCTGGTCATCGGTCACGAGCCATCCGGTCACGAGCAGAACGAGCCTCCTGTAGGAGTCCCCTGAACATGAAGACGATCGACGAACTCCTCGCCGACGGGGTCGCGGGCAAGCGGGTCTTCGTCCGCGCCGACCTCAACGTGCCGCTGGACGGCACCACCATCACCGACGACGGCCGCATCCGCGCGGTCCTGCCCACCGTCAAGGCGCTCGCCGAGGCGGGTGCCCGCGTGGTCGTCGCCTCGCACCTCGGCCGCCCCAAGGGCGCCCCGGACCCCGCCTTCTCGCTCGCCCCCGCCGCGGCCCGGCTCGGCGAACTCCTCGGTGCCGACGTGGCCTTCGCGACCGACACGGTCGGCGACTCCGCCACGTCCACCGTCGCGGGCCTCGCCGACGGCCAGGTCGCCGTCATCGAGAACCTGCGCTTCAACGCCGGTGAGACCAGCAAGGACGACGCCGAGCGCGCCGGCTTCGCCGACCGGCTGGCCGCCCTCGCCGACGTCTACGTCGGTGACGGCTTCGGCGCCGTGCACCGCAAGCACGCCTCGGTGTTCGACCTCCCGAAGAAGCTGCCGCACTACGTCGGCCACCTCATCGCCACCGAGGTCGGCGTCCTGAAGAAGCTCACCGAGGACGTCAAGCGTCCGTACGTCGTCGCCCTCGGCGGCGCCAAGGTCTCCGACAAGCTCGCCGTGATCGACCAGCTCCTCGGCAAGGCCGACCGCCTGCTCATCGGCGGTGGCATGGCCTACACCTTCCTCAAGGCCAAGGGCTACGAGGTCGGCATCTCGCTCCTCCAGGAGGACCAGATCCCGGCCGTCACCGAGTACATGGAGCGCGCCGAGAAGAACGGCGTCGAGCTGGTCCTGCCGGTGGACGTGCTGGTCTCCACCGAGTTCCCGGACCTGAAGACCAAGGCCCCGGCCAACCCCACCACCGTCGCCGCGGACGCCATCCCCGCCGACCAGGAGGGCCTGGACATCGGTCCGGAGACCCGCAAGCTGTACGCCTCGAAGCTCGCCGACGCGGCCACCGTCTTCTGGAACGGCCCCATGGGCGTCTTCGAGCACCCCGACTACGCCGAGGGCACCAAGGCGGTCGCCCAGGCCCTCGTCGACTCCCAGGGCTTCACCGTGGTCGGCGGCGGCGACTCCGCCGCGGCCGTCCGCACCCTGGGCTTCGACGAGAACGCATTCGGCCACATCTCGACCGGTGGCGGCGCCTCCCTCGAATACCTCGAGGGCAAGACGCTCCCCGGCCTCGCCGCACTGGAGGACTGACCTCAATGAGCACCCGCACGCCGCTGATGGCGGGCAACTGGAAGATGAACCTCAACCACCTGGAGGCCATCGCCCACGTCCAGAAGCTCGCCTTCGCCCTCGCCGACAAGGACTACGACGCCGTCGAGGTCGCCGTCCTGCCGCCCTTCACCGACCTGCGCTCCGTGCAGACCCTGGTCGACGGCGACAAGCTGAAGATCAAGTACGGCGCCCAGGACATCTCGGCGCACGACTCCGGCGCCTACACCGGCGAGATCTCCGGCCCGATGCTGGCCAAGCTGAAGTGCACGTACGTGGCGATCGGCCACTCCGAGCGCCGCCAGTACCACAACGAGACCGACGAGATCGTCAACGCCAAGGTCAAGGCCGCCTACAAGCACGGCCTGACCCCGATCATGTGCGTCGGCGAGGAGCTGGACGTCCGCGAGGCCGGCAACGCCGTCCCGCACACCCTGGCCCAGGTCGAGGGCGGTCTGAAGGACCTCCCGGCCGAGCAGGCCGAGACCATCGTGATCGCCTACGAGCCCGTCTGGGCCATCGGCACCGGCAAGGTCTGCGGCGCCGAGGACGCCCAGGAGGTCTGCGCGGCCATCCGCGGCAAGATCGCCGAGCTGTACTCGCAGGACGTGGCCGACAAGGTCCGCATCCAGTACGGCGGCTCCGTGAAGTCCGGCAACGTCGCCGAGATCATGGCGCAGGCCGACATCGACGGCGCCCTGGTCGGCGGCGCGTCCCTGGACGCCGACGAGTTCGTCAAGATCGTGCGCTTCCGCGACCAGTGAGTATGCGGTAGCGGCGTAACGTCGTACCCTTGCGGGGGCCGGCAGTGTCTGCCGGCCCCCGTCGTCCATCCGAAGCCGAGGAAGTTGGTCCAGCCGTGGTTATGGGGTTCTCGATCGCCCTGATCGTCTTCAGCCTGCTGCTGATGCTGCTGGTGCTGATGCACAAGGGGAAGGGCGGCGGCCTCTCCGACATGTTCGGTGGCGGCATGCAGTCCTCCGTCGGCGGCTCCTCGGTCGCCGAGCGCAACCTCGACCGCATCACCGTCGTGGTCGGTCTGCTGTGGTTCGCGAGCATCGTCGTGCTCGGCATCCTGATGAAGGTCGGCTGAGGTCCGGAAACCGCCGACACACGATCGCTGACACTCCGCACGTCAGCACGATTCCACACGTAACGCCCCATGTTCGGTACGCGCCCCGGAGCGCGGCCTATCATGGGGCTTGCGTCTAGGATGTGGGGCCTTGTAACTCCAATCACTGGACGCGCGTTGGGCCTTACGTAGACTGGGGCGCTCGCAGCGAAGCGAAACGCCGACGCGCTTCGCGGCACCATCACGCAGGGAGTTACGACCGTGGCAAGTGGCAACGCGATCCGAGGAAGCCGGGTCGGGGCGGGGCCGATGGGTGAGGCCGAGCGGGGCGAGTCCGCGCCGCGTCTGCGCATCTCCTTCTGGTGCTCCAACGGACACGAGACGCAGCCGAGCTTCGCCAGTGACGCGCAGGTTCCCGACACCTGGGACTGCCCGCGTTGTGGCTTCCCGGCCGGACAGGACCGGGACAACCCGCCGGCTCCGCCGCGCACCGAGCCCTACAAGACGCACCTCGCGTACGTCCGGGAGCGGCGCAGCGACGCGGACGGCGAGGCGATCCTCGCCGAGGCGCTGGCCAAACTGCGGGGCGAGATCTAGGACTTGACGACCGGCCGGGTACCGACAGGTGCCCGGCCGGAGCCGTCCCGGCCACCGCGGCCGGCCCCCGCTCGCGGACCGGTTGTCAGTGGTGCCCTCTACGGTGTGTGCATCGGGCGCATCGTGAGGGGGGAGTCGTGGCGACGGTCGAGACGGCGGGTGCGACCGCCCCCGCGTGGCGTGGGGGCTTCGGGCGGTTGTGGAGCGCCGCAGTGCTGTCCAGCTTCGGCGACGCCCTGCGCACGGCCGCACTGCCCCTGCTCGCCGTCACACTCACCGACGAGCCGCTGCTCATCGCCTCCGTCACCGCCTGCGGCCAGCTGCCCTGGCTGCTTTTCGGACTGCTCGGCGGAGCCGTCGCGGACCGCGTGGACCAGCGTCGCGCCATGTGGACCGTGGACGCCGTACGCGGACTGCTGGTCGCGGGCTTCGCGGTCGCCGTGGCGCTCGGACACGCGTCGATCGCCTTGCTGATCGCACTGGCCTTCACCCTCACCACCCTGCAGACCCTCTTCGACAACGCCGCCACCGCCCTGCTGCCCGGCCTCGTCGCGAAGGACGCGCTCGGCGGCGCCAACGCCCGCCTGATGACCGGCCAGCAGCTCGCGGGCGGCCTCGTCGGCGGCCCCGTCGTGCCGCTGCTGCTCGCGGCCGGGGCCGCCGTCCCCTTCGCGGCCGACGCCGTCACCTTCCTGCTGGCCGCCGCGCTGGTGGCCTCCCTGCGGACCGCGCCGCCCCGGCGGGAGCCGAGACCGGCGGGCAGCACCTTGCGCCGGGAGATCGCCGAGGGACTGCGCACGCTGGTCCGGGACCGGGCGCTGCGGGCGCTGTGCGCCGCCACCGCCCTGTGCAACGTCGGCATGGGCGCCCTCATCGCCACCCTGGTCGTCCTGGTGACCGACTGGCTGGACGCGGGCACCGGGGGATACGCGGCGGCCCTGACCGCGTACACCGTGGGCAGCCTGACCGGGGGAGCGGCGGTCCGACGGATCGCCGACCGTCTCGGGCGGGTCCGGGCGGTGCTCGTCGCCGGGAGCGTGCAGATCGGCGCGCTCCTCGTCATGGGCACGGTGCGCAGCCCGGTCGCCCTGGTGTGCGCCCTGGCCGTGTTCGGGTTCATGGGCATGGTGTGGAACGTCAACACGACCACGCTGATGCAGCAGCGCAGCCCCGCCGGGATGCTGGGCCGGGTCAGCTCCGCCTACCGGACCCTCGCGGTCGCCGGAGCGCCGCTCGGCGCCCTGCTGGGCGGCGCGGTCGCCGGCGCCTGGGGAGCCAACACGCCCGCGCTGCTCGCGGCCGCCTTCTTCGCCCTGTCCGTCGCCGCGCTGATACCCGGCCGCCGGCCCGACGTACCTGTTGTTGCGCCGCAGGACGGCGTCACGACAGCTCCCGGCAACCGCTGATCAACTAGGTTGGGACCGGCAGCGGGGCAGGCGCCGGTACAGGCAGGACAAGGAAGAAGGCTGAAGTCCCAGATGAACGCAGACGGCCGTACGAGGCTCAACCAGACCCCCGAGTGGACCGCTCTGGCCAAGCACCGCGAGGAGCTCGGCGAGGTGCGGCTGCGCGACCTGTTCGCCGCCGGCCCCGAGCGCGGCAGCGGGTACACGCTCCAGGTCGGTGACCTGCACATCGACTACTCCAAGCACCTCGTCACCGACGAGACCCTGCGGCTGCTGCGCGAGCTGGCCGCCGCGACGGACGTGTTCGGGCTGCGGGACGCCATGTTCCGCGGCGAGAGGATCAACAACACCGAGCGCCGGGCCGTGCTGCACACCGCGCTGCGGGCCCCGCGCGAGGCGGTGATCGAGGTCGACGGCGAGAACGTGGTGCCCGCCGTCCACGCGGTCCTCGACAAGATGGCCGACTTCGCCGGGCGGGTCCGCTCCGGCGAGTGGACCGGCCACACCGGCAAGCGCATCCGGAACGTCGTCAACATCGGCATCGGCGGATCCGACCTCGGCCCCGCGATGGCCTACGAGGTGCTGCGCAGCTACACCGACCGCGATCTGACGGTCCGTTTCGTCTCCAACGTGGACGGCGCCGACCTGCACGAGGCGGTCCGCGACCTGGACCCGGCGGAGACCCTGGTCATCGTCGCGTCCAAGACGTTCACCACCATCGAGACGGTCACCAACGCCACCTCCGCCCGCAACTGGCTGCTGCGCGGACTGAGCGCCGGTCAGGAGGCCGTCGCCAAGCACTTCGTGGCGCTGTCCACGAACGCCGAGAAGGTGGCGGACTTCGGCATCGACACGGCGAACATGTTCGAGTTCTGGGACTGGGTCGGCGGCCGCTACTCCTACGACTCCGCGATCGGCCTGTCTCTGATGATCGCCATCGGCCCGGACCGCTTCCGGGAGATGCTGGACGGCTTCCACCTGGTCGACGAGCACTTCCGCACCGCGCCCCCGGAGGCCAACGCGCCGCTGCTGCTGGGCCTGCTGGGCATCTGGTACAACAACTTCCACGACGCCCAGTCCCACGCCGTCCTGCCCTACAGCCACTACCTGTCCAAGTTCACCGCCTACCTGCAGCAGCTGGACATGGAGTCCAACGGCAAGTACGTGGACCGGGACGGGCAGGAGGTCGACTGGCAGACCGGGCCCGTCGTCTGGGGCACCCCCGGCACCAACGGCCAGCACGCCTACTACCAGCTCATCCACCAGGGCACCAAGCTCATCCCCGCCGACTTCATCGGCTTCGCCGAGCCGGTCGCCGAGCTGAGCGACGAACTCAAGGCGCAGCACGACCTGCTGATGGCCAACTTCTTCGCCCAGACCCAGGCGCTGGCGTTCGGCAAGACGCCCGAGGAGGTGCGGGCCGAGGGCGTGCCGGAGGAGCTGGTGGCGCACAAGACGTTCAAGGGCAACCACCCGACGACGACGATCCTCGCCCGGGAGCTGACCCCGTCGGTGCTCGGCCAGCTCGTCGCCCTCTACGAGCACAAGGTGTTCGTCCAGGGCGCCGTGTGGAACATCGACTCCTTCGACCAGTGGGGCGTGGAGCTCGGCAAGGTCCTCGCCAAGCGCGTCGAGCCCGCGCTCACCGAAGGCGCCGACGTGCCCGGCCTGGACACGTCCACCGAGGCGCTGGTCGCCCGGTACCGGGAGCTGCGCGGCCGGCACTGACGGACGGTGACAGTGGGGGCCAAGGTGCCCCCGGGAAGCGGGAGGCGCCTGAGCCCCCGCTTCCCGTAGACTCCCCGACGATCATGGACACGATCGCTCGGGGGAGCTCAACGTGACGAGAACGCAGGGGAGTTGGACGGGCGGCACCCTGACGCCCAGGTCGCTGCTGCGGCCGAAGGAACTGGCCCGCGCGCTGTTCCACCCGGCCTGGATCCCGGACTCGCTGGACCCGGCGGTGGAACAGCTCAAGCGGGTACGGCTGATCGCCGGCACGGTCGCGGCGGTCGGCGTCTACACCTTCGTCGAGGGCGGCTTCGCCTTCGAGGAGGTGCTGGAGAACATGCTCACCGCCTCCGCCGTGCTGCTGTTCATCACCCCGCTGACGGTCGGTGTGATGCTCTTCGTCTGGCGGCGCGGCGGCACGGTCCGGGCGATGCGGGAACCGCTGCTCAACTCGCTGAAGCTGCTGCTCGCCTTCGTCGGCACGATCGTGCTGACCGTCCTGGTGTGGCGGTTCGCGGGCGGCGCGGGTTTCTTCGTACTGCTGCTCGCCCCGGTGGCGCTCTGGCTGACCGCCATCGTGATCCGCGGAGCGGTGCACGTCTCCGGGAACTTCTTCGGCACGGCCGGTGTCCACCGCTGTCTGCCGCCACTGCTGGCCACGGTGACGACCTGGCTGATGGCCATCCCCGACCTGGTCACCGGGGATCTGCACGGCCTGAGCCTCACCATGGGCTTCCTGTTCATCCTGGGCGCGCCACTGACGGTCACCGGCATCGCCCTGCTGGAGATGGGCCGCCTCAGGCAGCGCTACGGCATCCGGCTGGCCGCCCACCCGGCCACCCTGCCCCGCGTCCCGGGCCCGCCTCCGCCGATGCCGCCCACCATGCCGCCGACGGCACCGCCGTACGTCCCGCAGCAGGGCAACCCGTACGGCAACCCGTACGGGTTGCCGCAGGGGAATCCGTACGGCAACCCGTACACGCCCCCACAGGGCAACCCGTACGGCAACCCCTACACCCCCGGCCCCAACGGCGGCTGACCGAAAGCGTCCAGCCCGGGGCCCCGCCCCGGCATCGGCGTCGGTCAGGCGACCGAGCTGAGCGTGTCCGCGAAGCGGCGGCGCGTCGAGCGGGCCGCTGGCAGCGCGGCGAGCCCCGCCGCGCCCAGCACGGCGGCCGCCCCCAGCAGCACCAGCAGCGCGGGGGAGGGGCCCTGGGCGATCCCCGCGCCGATGCCGCTGGAGCTGCCCTGGGTGTCGATCAGCCAGCGCGCGAGCGGCACCCCCAGGGCGGTTCCGAGGAGGACGGCCGCGAGGGCGGTGCAGCCCGTGGCCGTGACGGTGATCGCGGTGATCTGGCGCGGGGACAGGCCGATCGCCCGCAGCGCCGGCAGATCGCGCTCGCCCTCGCGGACGGTGCCGCCGATCGCGGTGAGCAGTTCGATGAGCCCGATGAGGGCGAGCACGGCGATCAGCCCGAGGACGACTCCGCGCAGGGAGTACAGACCGTCGGCCGGGTTCGTCACGGTGTGCACGTCCAGGTGCCCCTGCCCCGCCTCGGCGAGGCGTTCGGCGACCTCCCCGGGTTCGGCGTCGGGGGTCAGGCGCAGTTGGAAGAGGCTCGGACTCAGCCCGGGGTCGTTCTCGCGGAGGGTGTCGAGCGAGGTGGAGACGACCCGGCCGGCGTTCTCCGGCTCGATGCTGCGGCCCACGATGTGCAGGACCTGCGGCTGGGAGCCCACGGTCATCCGCACCCAGTCGCCGACCCGCGCGTCCAGCAGATCGAGCAGCCCCTGCCCGGCCACCGCCTCGTCGGGCCCGCGCGCGGCGCGGCCCTCGGCCAGCGTGTACGGGTACGGCTCCGCACGGGTGCCGAGCCCGCGCAGCGCGATCGTCGCCGTCTGGCCCGGCACCAGCGCGGCCACCTCCACACCCGGGTAGGCGGCGGCCACCTGCGGATCGCGCTCCAGCAGCTCGCGGGCGTCCCGGTCGTCGAGGCGCGCGTCCGCCCGCACGGTCAGCGCGGCCGGCAGGCCGATCCGCTCGGGGCTGCGCTGGAAACGGTCGATGGTGGTCCACGCGCTCAGCGCGACCACGATCAGCAGCAGCGGCAGCGCGAGCCGCGCCACGGCACCCCACGACCGCGGGCGACGGGTGAACGCCTTGTGCCAGCCCAGCACCAGCGCGGGCGGCACGCCCACCCCGAGCACCCGCGCCCCGAGCGCCCGGCGCGCCGGCCCCGACAGCCGTCCTCCGGAGGGCGCCCCGGACCGCGCCACCGGCACCGGCGGCACCCGTCCCGCCCGCCACGCGGCGAGCCCGGTGGTCGCGCCGATGAGCAGCACCGCCGCCACCGGCACGGCGAACAGGGCGGCCGTATGCCCCGGCAGTCCCTGCCACACACCGATCGCGTCGCCGAGTCGGCCCGGGATCCGGCTGCCCAGCGCCTCGGTCAGCGCGGCGGCGGCCGCGGCGCCCAGCAGGGCGTACGCCAGGTGCTGGAGCAGGAAGACGCGAACCACCTGGCCCGGGGTGAAGCCGATCGCCTTCAACACCGAGATGTCTCGCAGATGGCCACGGATCCGGGTGCCGATCGCCCCGTGCACGGCGAGCCCGGCGGCGGCCAGCGCGCCGAGCCCGAACAGGCCCAGCACCTGTCCGAGGAGCCGGTTGTCGCCCTGCGCCTCGGCCCGGGCCTGCTGCCAGGTGGAGACCTCGCCGATCGCGCCCGCGCCGAGCACGGTCACGGCCCGCTGCACGGCGTACCCGGTGTCGCCGGGATCCTTGAGCCGCAGCCCGATCACCTGCGCGTCCGGGTCGGGCACGGCGGACGGCAGCGCCCAGACGAGGCCCGGCTGCTCGCCCGGCCGGTAGCGCGGCTCGGCGCTGTCGGCGACGCCGACGACGGTGAGCCGGCGTGCGGTGCCGGGCAGGGTGAGCGTGTCGCCCGGCTCGGCGAGCAGGGCGAGGGCGAGGCGGCTCTCCAGGACCACGCCGTCGGGGGTGGCCGGGTCCAGCCAGTGGCCGGAGGCGAGCAGCGGGCGGCCGACGGAGGGCGTCCGCGCGGAGCTGCCGCGCAGTTCCACGGAGGCGCGGCTGCCGCCCGCGACGACAGTGGTGGACGCCGTGGGGTAGGGCCCGGCGACGGACTCGACGCCGTCCAGCCCGGCCAGGTCCCTGGCGTCGGCGGTGGGGGCGGTGTGCAGCCAGACGTGCGCACCGCGCGCCTGGGTGAAGACCCGCTGCCAGGGGTTGGTGGCGTATCCGAACAGGGCGGCGGCCAGCAGCAGGGAGAGGACGATGCCCGCGGTGGCGAGGACGAGGAACAGCGCCTCGCCGCGGTGCGTGCGCAGATCGGAGTGCGCCCAGCGCAGGGTGGCTCGCACGGCCTCAGCCCTTCGACCCGGCCGCCGAGGGCCCGCGGCGGGGCCCCGTTCCGGTCACCGCGCGCTCGTGGCGAGCTCTGCCTCCGGTCGCCGCGCATGCGCGGTCGGCGCAGTGGTCGTACAGCCGCATGTCAGTCCTTGAGCTCCAGCACACCGGATATCCCGGCCCGGCGTGACGGCCGGCCGCCGTCGAGTTCCGCGTCGTCGGCGATCCGTCCGTCGAAGAAACTGATCACCCGGTCCGCCGCGCTCGCCATCCGGGCGTCATGGGTGACCAGCAGGATCGTCTGGCCGCGCTGGTGGAAGCCGGACAGCAGCCGCACCACCTCGCGGGTGCCCTTGCTGTCGAGGCTGCCCGCGGGTTCGTCGGCCAGCAGCAGGGGCGGCTGGTTGACGAGGGCGCGGGCGAGCGCCACCCGCTGCTGTTCGCCACCGGACAGCTCACCGGGCATGCTGCGCTCCTTGCCGGTGAGCCCCAGGTCGGCCAGCAGCCGCTCCCGCTCGGCGCGCGCCCGCTTCGGCGGGACCCCGGCGAGCAGGGCGGGCAGTTCCACGTTGTCGGCGACGGACAGGTTGGACACCAGGTTGAAGAACTGGAAGACGATCCCGATGCGGGTCCGGCGCTCCACGGCCCAGCGGGCCTCGCCGTACCCGTCCGTGCACTCGCCGTCCAGCCAGATGCTGCCGGCGTCGGGCCGCTGGAGCCCGCCGAGCAGGTGCAGCAGCGTCGACTTGCCGGCGCCGGACGGCCCGGTGATCGCCACGAACTCCCCGCGCCGCACGGACAGGTCGACGCCGCGCACGGCATGGGCGGGCGCGCCCTCGCCGTGGTGCGTCTTCACCAGGCCCTCGGCGCGCAGCACGGGAGCGGAAGCGTCGCTCATTCCAGCTCCTCCAGTTCTTCCTGACACCGCTCCAGCCAGTCGAGGTCGGCCTGGAGGTGCAGCATCGCGCCCTCGATCAGCAGCTGGGCGATGCGGTTGTCGCGGTTCTCGGCGGTGGCCAGCTTCGACAGGTTTCGCATGGTGTTCAGGTACTGGCGCCGCTGTCGGTTGATGAGGGCGATCTGGTCGGCGAGACCGGTCTGCGGGGCGAGGGCGAGTTTCATGAAGAACTCGTCCCGCACGCGCGGCTCGTCCTCGGTCTCCTCGAACCAGGCGTGCAGCGCCTCCCGCCCGGCGTCGGTGAGGTGGTAGACCTTCTTGTTGGGCCGGCTGGACTGCTCGATGTCCTCGCCCTCGATCAGTCCCGACTTCTCGAGGCGGCCGAGGGTGACGTAGATCTGGCCGACGTTCGGCTGAGGGTACGCGGAGCCCAGCAGTTGCTCAAGGTCCTGTTTGAGCTCGTAGCCGTGGGCCGGGCCGCGTGCGAGGAGTGCCAGGAGAGGCAGGCGCACTCGTGCAGTCCTCCTGTCCTCGCCATGTGCGTAATGTGCTGCGTAATGTGCTCCAGGCCCTAGTATCGCCCATACCTAACAGGTATACATGGCCTCTGACCCGGGCGAGGGTGCCCGTGGCCGGTGTACAGGGAGGAACCTATGCGGTGGATACGGGCCGCCGGTAGGGGCCTCCTCGTCCTGGTCGTGCTGTTGACCGGATACATCGCCTCCGGCGCGCAGGCGCAGCCCGGGGAGAGCGGGGGCGGACGAGGTCCGCTCACCCTGGCCACCGCGGGGGACCTCACCGGCTATCTCGGGCCCCTGCTGGAGCGCTGGAACCGCGCTCATCCCGGTGAGCGGGTCACCCTCGTGGAACTGCCGGACTCGGCCGACGAGGCGCACGCGCAGATGGCCACGGACCTGCGCGGCGGCGACCGCAGCCGGTTCGACGTGCTCAACATCGACGTCGACTGGACGTCGGAGTTCGCGGCCGCGGGCTGGATACGTCCGCTGCCCCGCGACCGCTTCGCCCTGAAGACCTTCCTGCCGCCGGTCGTCGCGACCGCGACCTACGACGGACGGCTGTACGCCGTCCCGTATGTCACCAATGCCGGACTTCTCCTTTACCGCAAGGACATCCTCGCCAAGGAGGGCGTGCCGCCGCCGCGCACCTGGGCCGAGCTGGAGCGGCACGCGGAGACCATCGCCCCGAAGTACGGGCTCGACGGCTACGCCGGCCAGTTCCTGCCGTACGAGGGTCTGACGGTGAACGCGGCGGAGGCGGTCTACTCGGCGGGCGGCACCATCCTCGGCGACGAGGGCGAACGGGTCACCGTGGACTCGGCGGCCGCCCGCGAGGGCATCGGGTTCCTCGCCCGCGGGGTCCGCGAGGGGTGGATCCCCGAGGAGGCGCTGGCCTACAAGGAGGAGGAGTCCAAGCGGGCCTTCCAGGACGGCCGGCTGCTCTTCCTGCGCAACTGGCCGTACGCGTACGTCGCCGCGTCCGCCGAGGGCTCCGAGGTCGCCGGGAAGATCGGCGCCGTACCGCTGCCCGGGCCGGACGGCCCCGGCACCAGTGTGCTCGGCGGCTCCAACCTGGCCGTCAGCGCCCACGCCCGGCATCCCGACACGGCCGCGCGGCTGATCGCCTACCTCACCGGCGAGCGCGTGCAGCGCCAGGTCCTCACGCGCGGCGCGCTGCCGCCCGTACGGGCCGACCTCTACGACGACCCGGAGCTGATCCGGGCGTTCCCCTATCTGCCGACCCTGCGCGAGAGCGTGCTCGCTGCCGCGCCGCGCCCCAAGAGTCCGCACTACGACCAGGTCAGCCTGGTGGTGCAGGCGGTCGTGCACGACGCGATGACCGGGCAGGAGACGCCCGGCTCCGCGGTGCGCAGGCTGGCGCGCGAGCTGGCCGCGATCTCGAGCCGCTGACCTCGCCGATCGGCAGAGGTTTCCCTCTCCTAGTTACATGTTAGGTAACGTCGACGTATCGCTTGCCGTTTTCTGCCCGGATAAGTCCTGATTTTCCCGGTCAACTAGCAGGTGGCTGCGCTCTGTTCATTGACACCCTCTCGACACGCCTACTTAACATGCATGCATAACGGTTGGCTTTTGAGAGACAGGTCAATGGGTTGAACACGCACCACTGGTGGCGGGACGCGGTGATCTACCAGGTCTACGTCCGCAGCTTCCTGGACAGCACCGGCGACGGCATCGGCGACCTCGCCGGTGTCCGCGCGGGGCTGCCGTACCTGAAGAAGCTCGGCGTCGACGGGATCTGGCTGAGCCCCTTCTATCCCTCGCCGCAGCACGACCACGGCTACGACGTGGCCGACTACTGCGACGTCGACCCGCTCTTCGGCGACCTCGCCGAGTTCGACCAGCTGGTCGCCACCGCCCGGCGGCTCGGCATCAAGGTGCTGCTGGACATCGTCCCGAACCACTGCTCCAGCGAGCACCCGTGGTTCCGCGAGGCGCTGGCCGCCGCGCCCGGCAGCCCGGCCCGGGCCCGCTTCCACTTCGCCGAGGGCCGCGGCCCGGACGGCTCCGAGCCGCCCAACAACTGGCACGCCATGTTCGGCGGCCCGGCCTGGTCCCGCGTCACCGAGCCGGACGGCCGGCCCGGCCAGTGGTACCTGCACATGTTCACGCCCGAACAGCCCGACTGGAACTGGCGCGAGCCCGAGATCCCCGCCGAGTTCGAGCGGATCCTGCGCTTCTGGCTCGACCGGGGCGTCGACGGCTTCCGCATCGACGTCGCCGCCGGCCTCTTCAAGCACCCCGAGCTGCCCGACTCCGACGACCCCGAGGCCGACGCCCGCACCCGCGACTCCGTCAACCCGCTCGCCTGGAACCAGCCCGAGGTGCACGACGTATGGCGGCGGTGGCGCGCGATATGCGACGAATACGCCGCCCGCGACGGCCGTGAACGCCTCCTGGTCGGCGAGGTGTCCGTACCCACCGCCCGCGAACACGCCCTGTACGTCCGCCCCGACGAACTCCACCAGGCCTTCTTCTTCGACCTGCTCAGCGCCCCCTGGGACGCCGACGCCTTCCGCAAGGTCGTCGCCGAGGCCATGCAGGACATCGCCGGCACGGGCTCCACGGTCACCTGGGTGCTCAACAACCACGACCAGGTCCGCACCGTCACCCGCTACGGCGAACCCGCCACCGAGGGCAGCGGCCTCGGCGCCGCCCGCGCCCGCGCCGCCGCGCTGCTGATGCTGGCGCTGCCCGGAGCGGCGTACATCTACCAGGGCGAGGAACTGGGCCTGCCCGAGGTCGTCGACCTCCCCGACGACGTGCTCACCGACCCGATCTTCCACCGCACCGGCAGCCGCGCCCGCATCCGCGACGGCTGCCGGGTGCCCCTGCCGTGGTCCGGCACGGCCTCGCCGTTCGGCTTCACCTCCGGCGCCGAGGGCGCCAAGCCGTGGCTGCCGCAGCCGGACTACTTCGCCGAGTACGCCACCGACCGCGCCCTCGCCGACACCCGCTCCTTCTGGCACCTGTACCGCGACGGACTCCAACTGCGCGCCGCCCTGCCCCAGCTGGGCGAGGGCACCCTGCGCTGGCTCGACACCCCGCCCGGCGTGCTGGCCTTCACCCGCGGTGACGACCTCGTCTGCGCCGTCAACTTCGGTACCACGCCCGTGCCCGCGCCGGTCTCCGGCACCCCGCTGCTGTCCAGCGGCCCCTGCCCGGCCGGAGTGCTGCCCGGCTCGACGGCGGCCTGGTGGATCAACGACCTCCCGCTCTCCTCCTGAGACATCCTGCGAAGGGACATCAACGATGATGCGACGACGTACCACCCTGCTCATGAGCTGCACCGCCCTCGCCCTCGCCCTGGGCGCGACCGCCTGCGGCGGAGGCGACCCCGTCTCGGCCGGCGGCGGCGACCAGGCACTGAGCGGCCAGACCGTCACCGTGGCCGGTGTCTGGTCCGGCACCGAGCAGAAGAACTTCCAGAAGGTGCTGGAGGCCTTCACCGAGAAGACCGGCGCCAAGACGCAGTTCGTCTCCACCGGGGACAACGTCTCCACCGTCGTCGGCAGCAAGATCGAGGGCGGCAACGCCCCCGACGTCGTGATGGTCCCGCAGGTCGGCGTGCTCAACCAGTTCGCCGAACAGGGCTGGCTCAAGCCGCTGTCGAAGAAGACCCAGGAGTCCGTGGCCGCCAACTACGCGCCCGTCTGGAAGGACTACGGCAGCGTCGACGGCACCCTCTACGGCCTCTACTTCAAGGCCGCCCACAAGTCGACCGTCTGGTACAGCCCCGACGCCCTCTCCCAGGCCGGGGTCGAGCCGCCGAAGACGTACGACGCGATGCTGAAGGCCGGCCGGACCGTCTCCGACTCCGGGCTCGCCGCCTTCTCCGTCGCCGGGCAGGACGGCTGGACCCTCACCGACTGGTTCGAGAACATCTACCTCTCCCAGGCCGGACCCGAGAAGTACGACGCCCTCGCCGCCCACGAACTGAAGTGGACCGACGCCTCGGTCGTCGAGGCGCTCACCACGCTCGGCAAGCTGTTCAAGGACAAGCAGCTGATCGCCGGCGGCCAGAAGGGCGCCCTGAACACCGACTTCCCGGGCTCCGTGGAGAAGGTGTTCGGCCCCGAGCCCGAGGCCGGCATGGTCTACGAGGGCGACTTCGTCGCCGGTGTCGCCAAGGACCAGTTCGGCAAGGCGATCGGCGAGGACGCCGACTTCTTCCCGTTCCCCGCGGTCGGCGACGGCAAGGCGCCGGTGGTCAGCGGCGGCGACGCGGCCGTCGTCCTGAAGGACGGCAAGAACCAGAAGGCCGCCCAGGCGCTCCTGGAGTACCTGGCGACGCCGGAGGCCGCGGCCGTGTGGGCGGAGGCGGGCGGCTTCCTCTCCCCGAACAAGAAGCTCGACCTCGCGGCCTACGGCGACGACGTCACCCGCGCCACCGCCAAGTCCCTCGTCGCGGCCGGCGACTCGGTCCGCTTCGACATGTCCGACCAGGCCCCGGCGGCCTTCGGCGGCACCAAGGGCACCGGCGAGTGGAAGATCCTCCAGGACTTCCTGCGCGACCCGTCGGACCCGAAGGCCACCGCCGCCGACCTCGAGGCCGCCGCGGCCAAGGCGTACCGGGGCTGACATGACTGCGACGCTCGTGAAAGAGGCGAGCCCGCCCACCACCGCGGGCGCCGGGACTCCCCGGCGCCCGCGGCGGCGGGGCCGGACCATCGCCCTGCTGTTCGTCTTCCCCGCGCTGCTCCTGCTCGGCGCGCTCGTCGTCTACCCGGTGCTGTTCTCCATCGGCCGCAGCTTCTTCGACGCCTCCGGAACCCGGTTCGTCGGCGGCGAGAACTACACCGAGATGTTCCGCGACCCGGCCACGCTCAAGGCCGTCCGCAACACGGCGATCTGGGTCGTCGTCGCCCCGGCGCTGCTCACCGGGCTCGGCCTGATCCTGGCCGTGCTGGTGGAGAAGGTCCGCTGGGCGACCGCGTTCAAGCTGCTGCTGTTCATGCCGATGGCGGTGTCCTTCCTCGCGGCCGGCATCATCTTCCGGCTCGCCTACGACGAGGACCCCGACAAGGGCGTGCTCAACGCGGCCGTGGTCTCCGTCCACGACGCCTTCACGGGCACCTCGTCCTATCCGACGGCCCGGGCCCGCGACGGCCAGGGCCTGGACAAGGCGGCGGACGGCTCGTACGGCACGACCCGGAGCGCGGCACCGGGGGACACGGTGGCGCTCGGCCTGGTCGGGGTGCGCCCCGACGACCTGCCCGCCGACGCCCGGCCAGCCTTCCCGGCGGCCGGCCTGGACGCCGCTCCGGACGAGCTGCGCGGGGTCGTCTACCTGGACTTCACGCCCGGCGGAGGCGGTGAGCAGGGCGAGGTGGACCGGCGGGAGAGCGGGCTGCCCGAGATGACGGTCGAGGCGGTCCGGGACGGCCGTACGGTCGCCTCCACGACCACCGCGTCCGACGGCTCCTTCCGCTTCCCCGGCCTGGCCGACGGCTCGTACACCGTGCGCCTGCCCGCCGGCAACTTCGCCCCGCCCTACGAGGGGATCTCCTGGCTCGGCCCGGCGCTCGTCACCCCCGCGATCATCGGCGCGTACCTGTGGATCTGGACCGGGTTCGCGATGGTGCTCATCGGCGCGGGACTGTCGACGCTGCCAAGGGACGCCCTGGAGGCGGCCCGGATGGACGGCGCGAACGAGTGGCAGATCTTCCGCCGGATCACCGTGCCCCTGCTGGCGCCGGTGCTGACGGTCGTGTTCGTGACCCTCGTGATCAACGTGATGAAGGTCTTCGACCTCGTCTACATCATCGCGCCCGGCCCGGTGCAGGAGGACGCGACCGTGCTCGCGACACAGATGTGGCTGGTGTCGTTCGGGGGCGGCAACAACCAGGGGCTGGGCAGCGCGCTCGGTGTGCTGCTCCTGCTGCTGGTGATCCCGGCGATGGTCTTCAACGTCCGCCGTTTCCGAAGGAGTCAGCGATGAACGCGATCCGGCGCGGGCTGGGCAACGGCCTGGTCCAGGCCTTCCTGGTGGTGGTCGGACTGGTGTGGATGACACCGCTGGCCGGGCTGTTCCTGTCGTCGCTGCGGTCCGCCGAGGACACCGCGAAGGGCGGCTGGTGGACGGTGTTCACCAGCCCCGGTCAGCTGTCCTTCGACAACTACTCGGCGCTGCTGGACAACTCGGGCATCACCCAGGCCTTCTGGAACACCGTCCTCATCTCGGTGCCGACCACCGTCCTGGTCGTCGTCGTCGCCGCGCTCGCCGGATACGCGTTCGCCTGGCTGGACTTCCCCGGACGCGAACCGATCTTCCTCGGCGTGGTGGCACTGCTGGTGGTGCCCGTGCAGATCGGCCTGCTGCCCGTCGCCAAACTCTTCGGCCGGCTGGGCCTGTTCGGCACGATCCCCGGCGTGGTGCTCTTCCACGTGGCCTACGGCCTGCCCTTCGCCGTGTTCCTGCTGCGCAACTACTTCGCCGAGATGCCGAAGGAGATGCTGGAGGCGGCCCGCATGGACGGCGGCAGCGAATGGCGGATCTTCACCCGCCTGGTCCTGCCGGTGGGCCGGCCCGCCATCGCCAGCCTCGCCATCTTTCAGTTCCTGTGGGTCTGGAACGACATGCTGGTCGCCCTCCTCTTCGCGGACAGCTCGGCACAGCCGCTGACGGTGGAACTCCAGTCCCAGATACGCCAGTTCGGCAGCAACATCGACGTCCTGGCCCCCGGAGCGTTCCTGTCCCTGGTGGTGCCGGTGGTGGTGTTCTTCGCCTTCCAGCGGCACTTCGTGCAGGGTGTGATGGCCGGTTCGGTGAAGTGAGGAACGGAAAAGGGCGGCGGAGGTACGAAACCTCCGCCGCCCTTTTCCGTCTGTCCGCTCACCCGCTCACGGCGACGCCGGCGGATAAAGCGACCGCGGCAGCTGTGCGGCCGCCGGCGCGTCCAGCAGCCACAGGGTGCGGGAGCGGCCGTACGCCCCGGCCGCCGGGGCCTGGATCTCGCCCGCGCCCGACAGGGCCATCGCGGCGGCGTTCGCCTTGTCCTCGCCCGCCGCCAGCAGCCACACCTCACGGGCCGCCCGGATCGCCGGGAGGGTGAGGGTGACCCGCGTCGGCGGGGGCTTGGGGGCGCCGTGGACGCCGACCACCGTGCGCTCGGTCTCCCGTACGGCGGGCAGCTCCGGGAAGAGCGACGCCACATGGGTGTCCGGGCCGACGCCCAGCATCAGCACGTCGAAGTTCGGCACCGCGCCGTGGTTCTCGGGACCGGCCGCGCGGGCCAGCTCCTCGGCGTAGGCGGCGGCCGCCGCGTCCACGTCGGAGCCGTACGGGCCGTCCGAGGCGGGCATGGCGTGCACCCGCTTCGGGTCCAGCGGCACCGCGTCGAGCAGCGCCTGGCGTGCCTGGGTGACGTTGCGCTCCGGGTCGCCCTCGGGCAGGAACCGCTCGTCACCCCACCACAGGTCCAGCCGGCCCCAGTCGACGGCGTCCCGCGCGGGCGCGGCGGCCAGCGCGGCGAGCAGGCCGTTGCCGTTGCGGCCGCCGGTGAGCACGACGGACGCGGAGCCGCGCGAGGCCTGCGCGTCCACGATCTTCGTGATCAGCCGGGCCGCCGCGGCCTGAGCCATCAGGTCCTTGTCGCGGTGCACGACGAGCTGCGGAGTACTCACTTCGCCGCCGCCTTCTTCGCCGGAGCCTTCTTGGCGGCCTTCTTCGCCGGTGCCTTCGCGGCCTCCTCGACCGGCTCCGGGACGGCGACGGGCTCCTCGGAGGCGACCGGGTCGCCGGCCTCGGACCCCTCGGACCCCTCGGGAACCTCGGGCTCCTCGGGCTTCGCGTTCAGCCGCTCCACCCCGAACCGCAGCGCCGAGGCGTACGTGTCGTCCGGGTCCAGCCGGCGCAGCTCCTCCGCGATCAGCTCGGCGGTGTCGCGCCGCTTGAGCGCGACCGCCCGGTTCGGCTGCCCCTGGATGGACAGGGTCGCCAGCGAGCCGTCGGCGCGGTCGAGCACGATCGGACCGCAGTCGGTGTCCATGCGGACCGCCGTCAGACCGGGCCCGGCCGACACCGAGCGCCGGACCGGCACGTCCAGCCGGTCCGCGAGCCACATCGCCAGCAGCTCGCAGCTCGGGTTGAACTCCTCGCCCTCCACCTCGACGCCCCGCACCTCGCAGACGACCTGGTCCAGGGCCGCGGCCAGCATCGAACGCCAGGGCGTGATGCGGGTCCACGACAGGTCCGTGTCGCCGGGGGTGTAGGTGCCCGCGCGGGCGGCCAGCTCCCGCACCGGCTGCTCGGCGGCGTAGGTGTCGGTCACCCGGCGCTGGGCCAGCGCGCCCAGCGGGTCGTTCGCCGGGTCCAGCGGCGCGTTGACCGGCCACCAGACCACCACGGGGGCGTCGGGCAGCAGCAGCGGCAGCACCACCGACTGGGCGTGGTCGACCACGTCGCCGTACAGCCGCAGCACCACCGTCTCACCGGTGCCGGCGTCCGCGCCGACCCGCACCTCGGCGTCCAGCCGGGACTGGGTGCGGTCGCGCGGGGTGCGCGAGACGCGCTTGACGACCACGAGGGTGCGCGAGGGGTGCTCGCGCGAGGCGTCGTTCGCGGCCTTCAGGGCGTCGTACGCGTTCTCCTCGTCCGTGACGATGACCAGCGTGAGCACCATGCCGACGGCCGGGGTGCCGATGGCTCGGCGGCCCTGCACCAGCGCCTTGTTGATCTTGCTGGCCGTGGTGTCCGTGAGGTCTATCTTCATGGCCGGCGCCAGCTCCGTCCGTCTCGCTCGAGCATTTCGTCCGCCTCGACGGGACCCCAGGTACCGGCCGGGTACTGGGCCGGCTTGCCGTTCGTGTCCCAGTACTCCTCGATCGGGTCGAGGATCTTCCAGGACAGCTCGACCTCCTCGGTGCGCGGGAAGAGGTTCGAGTCGCCGAGCAGCACGTCCAGGATGAGCCGCTCGTACGCCTCCGGGCTGGACTCGGTGAAGGACTCGCCGTACGCGAAGTCCATCGACACGTCCCGGATCTCCATCGACGTGCCCGGCACCTTGGAGCCGAAGCGGACGGTGACGCCCTCGTCGGGCTGGACGCGGATGACGATCGCGTTCGAGCCCAGCTCCTCCGTCGCCGTGGTGTCGAAGGGGGAGTGCGGGGCCCGCTGGAAGACCACCGCGATCTCCGTCACCCGGCGGCCGAGGCGCTTGCCGGTGCGCAGATAGAAGGGGACGCCCGCCCAGCGGCGGTTGTCGATGCCCAGCTTGATCGCGGCGTAGGTGTCGGTCTTGGAGTCGGGGTCGGTGCCCTCCTCCTCCAGATAGCCGACGGCCTTCGCGCCGCCCTGCCAGCCGGCCGTGTACTGGGCGCGCACGGTGTCGCGGCCCAGGTCCTTCGGCAGCCGCACGGCGCCGAGCACCTTGGTCTTCTCCGCGGCGAGCGCGTCGGCGTCGAAGGAGGCGGGCTCCTCCATCGCGGTCAGCGCGAGCAGCTGGAGCAGGTGGTTCTGGATGACGTCGCGGGCGGCGCCGATGCCGTCGTAGTAGCCGGCCCGGCCGCCGATGCCGATGTCCTCGGCCATGGTGATCTGCACGTGGTCCACGAAGGACCGGTTCCAGATCGGCTCGAACATCGTGTTGGCGAACCGCAGCGCCAGGATGTTCTGGACGGTCTCCTTGCCCAGGTAGTGGTCGATCCGGAAGACCTGGTCGGGGGCGAAGACCTCGTGGACGATCGCGTTCAGCTCCTCGGCCGACTTCAGGTCGTGGCCGAAGGGCTTCTCGATCACCGCGCGCCGCCACGACCCGCCGGTCTGGTCGGCCAGCCCGTGCTTCTTCAGCTGCTGGATGACCACGGGGAAGGAGCGCGGCGGCACGGACAGGTAGAAGGCGAAGTTGCCGCCGGTGCCCTGCGCCTTGTCGAGTTCCTCGATGGTGGCGCGCAGCTTCTCAAAGGCCTCGTCGTCGTCGAAGGTGCCCTGGACGAAACGCATGCCCTGGATGAGCTGCTGCCAGACCTCCTCGCGGAAGGGGGTGCGGGCGTGCTCCTTGACGGCGTCGTGGACCTCCTGCGCGAAGTCCTCGTGCTGCCACTCACGGCGGGCGAAGCCCACCAGGGAGAAGCCCGGCGGAAGCAGACCACGGTTCGCGAGGTCGTACACGGCGGGCATCAGCTTCTTGCGCGACAGATCGCCCGTGACGCCGAAGATCACCAGGCCCGACGGCCCCGCGATACGCGGGAGCCGTCGGTCTGCGGGGTCACGAAGCGGGTTCGCTCCGGTGACGGGGCTCAAGGTCTCAGCCCTCCGAAGGGGCGAGGCGCTTCAGCTCGGCCTCGGTCGACTTGAGCAGGTCGTTCCAGGACGCCTCGAACTTGTCGACGCCCTCGTCCTCCAGCAGCTGCACCACGTCGTCGTACGAGATGCCGAGCTTCTCGACCGCGTCCAGGTCGGCCCGCGCCTGCTCGTACGTGCCGGCGACGGTGTTGCCGGTGATCTCGCCGTGGTCGTCGGCGGCCTGCAGGGTGGCCTCCGGCATCGTGTTCACGGTGTTCGGCGCGACCAGGTCGTCCACGTACAGGGTGTCCTTGTACGCCGGGTCCTTCACACCGGTCGACGCCCACAGCGGACGCTGCTTGTTGGCGCCCGCCCGCTCCAGCGCGCTCCAGCGGTCCGAGGAGAAGACCTCCTCGTACGCCTGGTAGGCGAGCCGGGCGTTGGCGAGGGCGGCCTTGCCGCGCAGCGCCTTGGCCTCGTCGGTGCCGAGCGCGTCGAGCCGCTTGTCGATCTCGGTGTCCACGCGGGACACGAAGAAGGACGCCACCGAGTGGATCAGGGAGAGGTCCAGGCCCTTCTCCTTCGCCTTCTCCAGGCCGGAGAGGTAGGCGTCCATGACCTCGCGGTAGCGCTCCAGCGAGAAGATCAGCGTGACGTTGACGCTGATGCCGTTGCCGATGACCTCGGTGATCGCGGGCAGGCCCGCCTTGGTCGCCGGGATCTTGATCAGCGTGTTGGGGCGGTCCACCAGCCAGGCCAGCTGCTTGGCCTCGGCGACGGTCGCCTTGGTGTTGTGCGCGAGGCGCGGGTCGACCTCGATCGACACCCGGCCGTCCTGGCCGTCGGTGGCGTCGAAGACCGGGCGCAGGATGTCGGCGGCGTCCCGGACGTCCGCCGTGGTGATCATGCGGATGGCCTCTTCGACCGTCACCTTGCGGGCGGCGAGGTCCGACAGCTGCTGGTCGTATCCGTCGCCGCTGCTGATCGCCTTCTGGAAGATGGTCGGGTTGGTGGTGACGCCCACGACGTGCTGCTGGTCGATCAGCTCGGCGAGGTTGCCGGAGGTGATCCGCTTGCGCGACAGGTCGTCCAGCCAGATCGCGACGCCTTCCTCGGAGAGGCGCTTGAGTGCGTCTGTCATGGAAAATGCATCTCCTACGTGTCGTATATGAGCGTCAGCGCTGGGCGGCGGCGAGCGATTCCCGGGCCACGGCGGCCACGTTCTCCGCGGTGAAGCCGTACTCGCGGAACAGGACCTTGCCGTCGGCGGAGGCACCGAAGTGCTCCAGGGAGACGATCCGGCCCGCGTCCCCGACGTACTTGTGCCAGGTGAGACCGATACCGGCCTCGACCGCGACACGCGCCTTCACGTGCGGCGGCAGGACGCTGTCCCGGTACCCCCGGTCCTGCTCCTCGAACCACTCCACGGACGGCATGGACACCACACGGGTCGGCACGCCGTCGGCCTGCAGCCGCTCGCGCGCCTCGACGGCGACGTGCACCTCGGAACCCGTGGCGATCAGGACCACCTGGGCCTCGCCGCCGTCGGCGTCGAACAGCACGTAGCCGCCCTTGGCCGCGTCGTCGTTGGGCTCGTAGGTCGGCACGCCCTGCCGGGTCAGCGCCAGACCGTGCGGCCGGCCCTTGCCGTACTCCTTGGTGTGGCGCTTGAGGATCTCGCGCCAGGCGATCGCGGTCTCGTTGGCGTCGGCCGGGCGGACCACGTTCAGGCCCGGGATGGCGCGCAGCGAGGCCAGGTGCTCGACCGGCTGGTGGGTCGGGCCGTCCTCGCCGAGGCCGATGGAGTCGTGCGTCCACACGTAGGTCACCGGCAGGTGCATCAGGGCCGACAGACGCACGGCGTTGCGCATGTAGTCGGAGAACACCAGGAAGGTGCCGCCGTAGATACGGGTGTTGCCGTGCAGCGCGATGCCGTTCATCTCCGCGGCCATCGCGTGCTCGCGGATACCGAAGTGGATCGTGCGGCCGTACGGGTCGGCCTCCGGGAGCGGGTTGCCCTCGGGGAGGAACGACGACGTCTTGTCGATCGTCGTGTTGTTCGAGCCGGCCAGGTCGGCCGAGCCGCCCCACAGCTCCGGGATGACCTCGCCGAGGGCCTGCAGCACCTTGCCGGACGCGGCACGGGTGGCGACCGCCTTGCCGGGCTCGAAGACCGGGAGCTTCTCCTCCCAGCCGGCCGGCAGCTCGCCCTTGGCGACGCGGTCGAACTCGGCCGCGCGCTCCGGGTTGTTGTTGCGCCACTCCTGGAAGGACTTCTCCCACTCGGCCTTGGCCTGGCGGCCGCGCTCGAGCGCCTTGCGGGTGTGCTCGATGACCTCGTCGGCGACCTCGAAGGTCTGCTCCGGGTCGAAGCCGAGGACGCGCTTGGTGGCCGCGACCTCCTCGTCGCCCAGCGCCGAGCCGTGGGCGGCCTCGGTGTTCTGCGCGTTCGGGGCCGGCCAGGCGATGATCGAGCGCATGGCGATGAAGGACGGCCGGTCGGTGACGGCCTTGGCCTTCTGGATCGCGTCGAAGATGGCCTTCGGGTCCAGGTCGCCGTTGGCCTGGGCCTCCACGCGCTGGACGTGCCAGCCGTAGGCCTCGTAGCGCTTGACGGTGTCCTCGGAGACGGCCGTCTCGGTGTCGCCCTCGATCGAGATGTGGTTGTCGTCCCACAGCAGGATCAGGTTGCCGAGCTTCTGGTGGCCCGCGAGGGAGGACGCCTCGGCGGAGATGCCCTCCTGGAGGCAGCCGTCACCGGCGATGCAGTAGACGTAGTGGTCGAAGGGGGACTCCCCGGCGGGGGCCTCCGGGTCGAACAGACCGCGCTCGTAGCGGGCGGCCATGGCCATGCCGACGGCGTTGGCGACACCCTGGCCGAGCGGGCCGGTCGTCGTCTCCACGCCCACCGTGTGGCCGTACTCGGGGTGGCCCGGGGTCTTGGAGCCCCAGGTGCGGAAGGCCTTCAGGTCGTCCAGCTCGAGGCCGAAGCCGGCCAGGTACAGCTGGGTGTAGAGGGTCAGGGACGAGTGGCCCGCGGACAGCACGAACCGGTCGCGTCCGACCCAGTCGGCATCCGCCGGGTCATGCCGCATCACCTTCTGGAAGAGGGTGTAGGCGGCCGGCGCCAGGCTCATCGCCGTACCCGGATGGCCGTTGCCAACCTTCTGTACGGCATCGGCGGCGAGGACTCGGGCGGTGTCCACGGCCCGCTGGTCCAGCTCGGTCCACTCGAGGTCTGTGGTGGTCGGCTTGGTGCTCACCCTGAGTCAGGGCTCCTCTCCACATGTCGGATGCCGGTGTGGGCGTACACCGACCGCCGGTGCACTTCACGCCCACCGGCCGCTGTCGAGCCTACCCCCGCGAGATGGTGCATTTTTTCGAGTCATTACAGACTGCCGGGACTCGCGGGGATCCGCCTCCTGACCGGGCCGGACCGGCTTCGCCAAGTGAATACGAAGGCGCTCATCTGACCGCTCAATCGACGCGCATCGGCCGCACATGTGACGGTCACACAAGGGTCATCCGGCGCCCATTCGAGCGGGCGCCCGATCGCTCGACCGAATGATCGTTCCGGGTCCCCGGACGCGACCTCGCACGCACCCCCGGACGCGCCCTCCCACACACCCCCGCACGCGCGCCGGAGCGCGCCGCCCAACACGACCCCACCCCCGCGAAGATCGGGGTATGGGCAACGTCTACAGTGGCGTGGTACGCGCGAGCCTTTACCCGCACTTCACACGGGGAGGCTTGCTGGGATGTCTCTGTCAGGGGTGTGCGTGACGGCCGTTGAATCCCGTCCTGCGGGGGTTATCGGGACGAGCCAGAGCCCGAGTCACCGGCCGTTCGGGGCCCGTGTGAAGGCGTTCGTGGCGCTGACCAAGCCGCGGATCATCGAGCTGCTGCTCATCACGACGGTGCCGGTGATGTTCCTCGCCGAGCAGGGCGTGCCCGACCTCGGTCTGGTGCTGCTCACCTGCGTCGGCGGGTACCTCTCCGCGGGTGGCGCGAACGCGCTGAACATGTACATCGACCGGGACATCGACGCGCTGATGGACCGCACCTCGCAGCGACCGCTGGTCACCGGCATGGTCAGCCCGCGCGAGTGCCTGGCCTTCGGCATCACCCTGGCGGTGGTCTCGACCCTGCTGTTCGGGCTCACCGTCAACTGGCTGTCGGCCTGGCTCTCCCTCGCCGCGCTCCTCTTCTACGTCGTCGTCTACACGATGATCCTCAAGCGCCGCACCTCGCAGAACATCGTCTGGGGCGGCATCGCGGGCTGCATGCCGGTGCTGATCGGCTGGACCGCGGTCACCAACTCGCTCTCCTGGGCCCCGGTCGTCCTCTTCATGGTGATCTTCTTCTGGACCCCGCCGCACTACTGGCCGCTGTCCATGAAGGTCAAGGAGGACTACGCGCGCGTGGGCGTCCCGATGCTGCCGGTGATCGCCTCCAACAAGGTCGTCGCCAAGCAGATCGTGATCTACAGCTGGGTGATGGTCGCCGTCTCCCTGCTGCTGACCCCGCTCGGCTACACCGGCTGGTTCTACACGGCCGTCGCGCTGGCCGCGGGCGGCTGGTGGCTGTGGGAGGCGCACGCCCTGCAGAACCGGGCGAAGGCCGAGGTCACGGGCGGGAAGCTGAAGGAGATGCGGCTCTTCCACTGGTCCATCACCTATGTGTCGCTGCTGTTCGTCGCGGTGGCGGTGGACCCCTTCCTGCGCTGACGGACATCCGTACCGGCTGACCGGCGGGGTGCGTGGCCAAGGCCACGCACCCCGCCGGTCGCCGTTTGATCTACCCGTCGGTAGCATCCTGGCCATGGCAGACACGCAGCAGGTTGACGCGAAGGCCGAGCGCACGGTCGCCCGGCTCGCCAAGCGCATCAGCGCCTTCTCCAAGGCACACGGCGGGGCCGAGGGCCAGGTGGCGTACATCGGGCAGCGCGGCGCCCGGATCGTCCTCGTCGGCGAGGACGGCGGCTGGGGCGACCTGGTCGCCCCCTCCTACGAGCTGGCCGAGCAGGCCGTGGCGAAGGCCGGCATCACCGTCCACGAGGACTTCGACGGCGAGTTCGCCGCCAAGGTGAAGACCGGCCCGTACGAATGGTCCCGGATGGCGGGCATCCAGGTCGGCGGTCCCGCCAACCCCTGACACCGGCCGCCGGTTCGCACGGGGTGCGCGACCGCAGTACCTGACACCCGGTTCACCCGTTAGGCCTCGTAGGAGTACGCGGTCCAGTCACGGGAGACCCGGATGATCGAAACGCCGTCCCTCGTGGACCAGTACTGCCACGGCGTGCTCAGAACGGAGCTGGGCCTCGGCACCTTCGAAGCCCAGCTGGCCCGCACCGAGGGACCGCCCGCCCCGGGCACCACCCTCTTCGACACCCAGACCGGGTTCGCCGTACGGCGCTGGTGCCCGCCCCTGCTCGGCCTGGAACCCCACTGCCCGCCCGCCCGCTACCTCGCCCGGCGCCGGGAACTGGGCGTCGTGGAGGCCGGCCGGCGGCTGCTGCGCGGCAGCGGCATCACCACGTACCTGGTCGACACCGGCCTGCCCGGCGACCTGACCGGCCCCGGCGAGCTGGCCGCCGCCTCGGCGGCCGAGGCCCGGGAGATCGTCCGCCTGGAGCTGCTGGCCGAACAGGTCGCCGACACCTCCGGCACCGTCGAGTCCTTCCTCGCCAACCTCGCCGAGTCGGTGCACGGCGCCGGCGCGAGCGCGGTGGCCTTCACCTCCGTGGCGGGCGTACGGCACGGCCTCGCGCTCGCCCCCGAGCCGCCCGGCCCGGGGGAGGTGCGGGGCGCGGCGGGACGCTGGCTGGCGGCGCGTCCCGTCGGCGGGGAACTGAGCGACCCGGTGCTGCTGCGGCACCTGCTGTGGAGCGCCGTCGCCACTGGGCGGCCCCTCCAGCTGCACGCCGGGCTCGGCGAGCCGGGGCTGCGGATCGACCGCACGGACCCGGTGCTGCTCACCGACTTCGTACGGGCGACGGCGGGCCTGGGCACGGACCTCGTCCTGCTGCACGGCTACCCCTACCACCGGCACGCGGCCCATCTGGCCGGGGTCTTCCCGCACGTCTACGCCGACTCCGGCGCCGCCCTGGTGCGCACCGGCGCCCGGGCGGCCACCGTCCTCGCCGAGATCCTGGAACTCGCCCCCTTCGGCAAGGTCCTCTTCTCCAGCGGGGCACAGGGCCTGCCCGAGCTGCACGTCGTGGGCGCCCGGCTGTTCCGCGAGGCCCTGGCACGGGTGCTGGGCGGCTGGGTCGCCGAGGGCGCGTGGTCCCTCACCGACGCCCAGCGGGTGGCGGGCCTGATCGCCGCGGGGAACGCGCGGCGGGTGTACGGGCTGGACTGAGGGCCCGGACAGGGCCGCTCAGACGTTGGTGAGCGCCGCCCGCTCCGGCTGTCCCGGCAGGTCCGCCGGGTCGGTCCCGGGCCGTTCGCGCAGCGACAGCACCACCCGTACGGTCCAGATCCACATCACGGACGAGCCGAGCATGTGCAGGCCGACCAGAATCTCGGGGAGGTCCGTGAAGTACTGGACGTAGCCGATGGCGCCCTGCAGGAGCAGGATCACGAACAGCTCCCGGGTCCGGTTCAGCGGCCCGCGCGGGGCGTCGACCGCCTTCAGCACGAACCACAGGGCGAAGGTCAGCGTCACCACGATCCACGCCAGCACGGCGTGCAGCTTGCTGATCATCTCCCAGTCCACCGGCATGCGCGGCACGTCACTGGAGTCGCCCGCGTGCGGGCCCGCGCCGGTGACGACCGTGCCGACGAGGATCAGCAGGACGGTGACGGCGACCATGCACCACACCAGCTGCCGCACCGACTTGCCGACCAGCGGACGGGGCGCGGCGTCGCCCTCGCGGGCGCGCTGCCACATCACCGCGGCGATCGCGATGAGCGCGGACGTGGCGACGAAATGGGCCGCGACCGTGTACGGGTTCAGCCCGACCAGCACGACGATGCCGCCGAGCACCGCGTTGCTCATGACGACCCAGAACTGCGCCCAGCCCAGCCGGGTGAGGTCGCGGCGCACCGGCTTCTGCGAGCGCGCCGCGATGATCGCCCAGCCGACGGCGGCGCACAGCACGTACGTCAGCATGCGGTTGCCGAACTCGATGGCCCCGTGCAGGCCCATCTCCGACGTCGCGGTCAGCGAGTCGTCGGTGCACTTGGGCCAGGTGGGGCAGCCGAGGCCGGAACCGGTGAGCCGGACCGCGCCGCCGGTGACCACGATGACCACCGACATGACGAGCGCGGCGAGCGCGGCCCGCTGGACCGTCCGGGGATCGGGGGTCCAGCGGGCGGCGATGAAGGCGAGCGGGTTGCGCAACGCCGCTTCGGCGTCGGCGCGGGTCAACTTTGGCACGCCCACCATCGTAGGGGGCTGCTTGTGCACGCGTTCACGAGGGGTGCGAAACAGACCTCGCGGCCTACTCCCAGCGGAAGAACCGCCCCGCCGCCGCGAGCCCCGCGACCGCCCACACCGCGAGGATCGCCAGGTTCCCCCACGGCAGGCCGGCGCCGTGCTGGAGGACGTCCCGCAGCCCGTCCGACAGGGCGGAGATCGGCAGCAGCCCGAGGACGTCCTGGGCGGCGGGCGGGAACTTCTCCAGCGGCACGATCACCCCGCCGCCGACGAGCAGCAGCAGGAAGACCAGGTTGGCGGCGGCCAGCGTCGCCTCCGCCTTCAGGGTGCCCGCCATCAGCAGACCGAGCCCGGAGAAGGCCGCCGTGCCGAGGACGAGGAGCAGCAGGACGGCGAACGGGCTGCCGTGCGGCGACCAGCCGAGCGCGAACGCGATCACCGTCACCAGGATCACCTGGAGGATCTCGGTGACCAGCACGGACGCGGTCTTGGCGGTCATCAGGCCCCAGCGGGGCAGCGGGGAGGCGGCCAGCCGCTTCAGCACGCCGTAGCGGCGTTCGAAGCCGGTGGCGATGGCCTGGCCGGTGAACGCGGTCGACATCACGGCGAGCGCCAGGATGCCGGGGGCGAGGAAGTCGACGGCCTCGCCCTCGCCGGTGTCGACGATGTCCACGGTGCTGAACAGAACCAGCAGCAGCGTCGGGATGATCACCGTCAGCAGCAGCTGCTCGCCGTTGCGCAGCAGCATCCTCGTCTCGAGCGCGGCCTGCGCGGCGATCATCCGGGGCAGCGGGGCCGCGCCGGGCTTGGGCGTGTAGACGCCGGTGGGGGTGGTCACGAGCGCAACTCCTTACCCGTCAGCTCCAGGCTGTGCCTTCCCGGGGGGCAACCCCCGGACCCCCGGCCGGCCTTCGTGCGGGGCCCGATCATGAGCGCAACTCCTTACCCGTCAGCTCCAGAAAAACGTCCTCGAGGGTGTGCCGTTCGACGGAGATCCGGTCCGGCATCACCCCGTGCTGGGCGCACCAGGAGGTGACCGTCGCCAGCAGTTGCGGGTCGACCTTGCCGACCACCCGGTAGGAGCCGGGCGTCAGCTCGGCCGCCGCGCAGTCCGCGGGCAGCGCCTTCAGCAGGGAGCCCACGTCGAGGCCGGGGCGACCGCTGAAGCGCAGGGTGTTCTCGGCGCCGCCGCGGCACAGCTCCTCTGGGGAGCCCTGGGCGATGACCTTGCCCGCGTCGATGATCGCGACATCGTCGGCGAGCTGCTCGGCCTCGTCCATGTAGTGGGTCGTGAGGATCACGGAGACACCGTCGGCGCGCAGGTCGCGGACGAGGTCCCAGGTGGCACGGCGGGCCTGCGGGTCGAGACCGGCGGTCGGCTCGTCGAGGAAGACCAGCTCGGGGCGGCCCACGACGGCCATCGCCAGCGCGAGCCGCTGCTGCTGCCCGCCGGACAGCCGCCGGTAGCCGGTACGGCCGCACGAGCCGAGCCCGAGCCGTTCGATCAGCGCGTCCACGTCCAGCGGGTGGGCGTGCAGCTTCGCCATGTGGCGCAGCATCTCGTCGGCCCGCGCGCCGGAGTAGACGCCGCCGGACTGGAGCATCACCCCGATCCGCGGGCGCAGCTCGCCGGACTGGCGGACCGGGTCGAGGCCCAGGACGCGCACCGTGCCGGAGTCCGGCCTCCGGTACCCCTCGCAGGTCTCGACCGTGGTCGTCTTGCCCGCCCCGTTGGGGCCGAGGACGGCGGTCACGCCCGCCCGGGCCACCAGGTCGAGGCCGTCCACCGCGGTCTTGTCGCCGTACCGCTTCACCAGGGCCTGGACCTGGAGCACGGGCTCGTTTCGCATGGCTCCAGAGTCTAGGTAGGCGCGGGGGGCCTCAGGCGGCCGGGTGCGGAAGTGCACCCGAGGACGGCCGGATCGCTCACTCCGTTTCGAGCGCCCGGGGCCGGTGCAGTGCCAGCCGGCGCTCCGCGTAGGCCACCGCGTCGGCCACGGGGAACAGCCGTGCCCCGGCGGCGCCGGCCTTGCCGCGGACGACGGGGCGGTCCCGCCGGGCCGGCCCACCTCGACCAGCGGCGCCGGTATCCGGTACCCACTGGCTGAATGGCGTGGGCGGTACCCCCAGCCGAGCCGGCAGTCGGGGGCGTGGCCGTCGGTGATCGCCGCGCCCGGGGCCGAGCGCGGCGAAGGAGGTCTGGGGGTGGGCCGAGTGAGGAGTGCCTGCACGACGGCGACGGCGCCGGCCGCACACCCAGCCGCGGGAGCTCAGGGAGGTGTGCGCGAGGAGGGTCTCACCGGGGCGGACGCCCAGCTCGGCGAAGTCGTCGGCGAGGGTGCCGCGGGTGACGAGTGGGCCGGTCGGAGGGGGTGTGGGCATGGTCCGGGCGTGTCCCGGAAGGGGCCCGTGGACGCCCTCGATCTGTGATCTGCTTTGATCGATCAAAGATCGTTTCCGCAGGTCATCTTAGGTTTACCTAAGTGACGCAGGGCACCGTCCGCCGGTTCGGACGCCGCTTGTCACGCTCTGAGGAATTACGCAACAATGGCGTTGTGAAAAACGTCGGCGAGGCTCGGGAGACCCCCACGGGGACCCCCCAGGAGGAGCTCGCGACCGGGGAGCGCTCGACGCGCAACCGGGTCGCGCGGTCCATCCTGGACCACGGCCAGTCGACCGTCGCCGAACTCGCCGAGCGGCTGGGCCTCACCCAGGCGGCCGTCCGCCGGCACCTCGACGCCCTCGTCGCCGACGGCGTCGTGGAGGCGCGCGAGCGGCGGGTGTACGGCACCCGCACCCGCGGCCGCCCCGCCAAGGTGTTCGCGCTGACGGACTGCGGCCGGGACGCCTTCGACCAGTCGTACGACAAGCTGGCCATGGACGCGCTGCGCTGGATCGCCGAGCGTGAGGGCGGCGGCGAGGCGGTCGCCGCCTTCGCCCGGGCCCGGATCGCCGCCCAGGCCGCCGCCTACCGGAAGGCGGTCGACCAGGCCGCCCCCGAGGAGCGCGCCGAAGCGCTGGCCAAGGCCCTGAGTGTCGACGGGTACGCTGCTACCGCGCGCAGCGCGCCCACCGGCGAGCAGCTGTGCCAGCACCACTGCCCGGTCGCCCACGTCGCCGAGCAGTTCCCGCAGCTGTGTGAGGCCGAGACGGAATTTTTCGCCGAGCTGCTCGGTACTCACGTACAGCGGCTGGCCACCATCGCCCACGGCGACGGCATCTGCACGACGTTTATCCCGAAGACTTCCAAAACCACTAAGAACGCATCTGCAAGCACGGCCGGGAGGAACCCCGCATGACTCTCCCCACGGAGACTGCCCACCCTGAGCTCGAGGGTCTGGGCAAGTACGAATACGGCTGGGCCGACTCCGACGAGGCCGGTGCCGCTGCGAAGCGCGGCCTGAACGAGGACGTCGTCCGCGACATCTCGGACAAGAAGTCCGAGCCGGAGTGGATGACCAAGCTGCGCCTCAAGGGCCTGAAGCTCTTCGAGAAGAAGCCCATGCCGAACTGGGGCTCGGACCTGTCGGGCATCGACTTCGACAACATCAAGTACTTCGTGCGCTCCACGGAGAAGCAGGCGGAGTCCTGGGAGGACCTGCCCGAGGACATCAAGAACACCTACGACAAGCTGGGCATCCCGGAGGCCGAGAAGCAGCGCCTCGTCGCCGGTGTCGCCGCCCAGTACGAGTCGGAGGTCGTCTACCACCAGATCCGCGAGGACCTGGAGGAGCAGGGCGTCATCTTCCTCGACACCGACACCGCGCTGAAGGAGCACCCGGAGCTCTTCAAGGAGTACTTCGGCACGGTCATCCCCGCCGGTGACAACAAGTTCGCGGCCCTGAACACCGCCGTGTGGTCGGGCGGCTCCTTCATCTACGTGCCGAAGGGCGTGCACGTGGAGATCCCGCTCCAGGCCTACTTCCGTATCAACACGGAGAACATGGGCCAGTTCGAGCGGACCCTGATCATCGTCGACGAGGGTGCCTACGTGCACTACGTCGAGGGCTGCACCGCCCCGATCTACAAGTCGGACTCGCTGCACTCCGCGGTCGTCGAGATCATCGTCAAGAAGAACGCCCGCTGCCGCTACACGACCATCCAGAACTGGTCGAACAACGTCTACAACCTGGTCACCAAGCGCGCCGTCGCCTACGAGGGCGCGACCATGGAGTGGATCGACGGCAACATCGGCTCCAAGGTGACGATGAAGTACCCGGCCGTCTACCTGATGGGCGAGCACGCCAAGGGCGAGACCCTGTCCATCGCCTTCGCCGGCGAGGGCCAGCACCAGGACGCGGGCGCCAAGATGGTCCACATGGCGCCGAACACGTCGTCCAACATCGTCTCGAAGTCCGTGGCGCGCGGCGGCGGCCGTACGTCCTACCGCGGTCTCATCGAGATCGGCGAGGGCGCCCCGGGCGCCAAGTCGAACGTGCTGTGCGACGCGCTGCTCGTCGACACGATCTCCCGCTCGGACACCTACCCCTACGTGGACGTCCGCGAGGACGACGTGTCCATGGGCCACGAGGCGACCGTCTCCAAGGTCTCCGAGGACCAGCTCTTCTACCTGATGAGCCGCGGTCTCTCCGAGGACGAGGCGATGGCGATGATCGTGCGCGGCTTCGTCGAGCCGATCGCCAAGGAGCTGCCCATGGAGTACGCGCTGGAGCTCAACCGGCTGATCGAGCTGCAGATGGAGGGCGCGGTCGGTTAATCACCGGCACGCGAACCCCGTCAGGCCCCTTACGTAACGGAAAGCGAGCATTACGACAGCCATGGCTGAGGCTCAGAACATCCCGGTGGGCTCCACCACCGCCGGCTCGATCGCGGTCGCCGCCGAGTCGACCGTCGTCTCGCGCATGAGCGCGCCCCCGTCCTTCGACGTGGCGGACTTCCCGGTCCCGCACGGCCGCGAGGAGGAGTGGCGGTTCACCCCGCTGGAGCGGCTGCGCGGACTGCACGACGGCACCGCCGTCGCCGACGGCGAGGGCGTGAAGGTCACCGTCGAGGCCCCCGAGGGAGTCGTCGTCGAGACCGTCGGCCGGGACGACGCGCGGCTCGGCAAGGCGGGCACCCCGGTGGACCGCGTCGCCGCGCAGGCGTACTCCGCCTTCGAGAAGGCCTCGGTCGTGACCGTCCCCAAGGAGACCGTCCTCACCGAGCCGATCCGGATCGCCGTGCACGGCGAGGGCGGCACCGCCTTCGGCCACCAGGTGATCGAGCTGGGCGCCTTCGCCGAGGCCGTCGTCGTCATCGACCACACCGGTGACGCGGTGCTCGCCGCCAACGTCGAATACCTCCTGGGCGACGGCGCCAAGCTGACCGTCGTCTCCGTCCAGGACTGGGACGACAAGGCCGTGCACGTGGCCCAGCACAACGCGCTGATCGGCCGGGACGCCTCCCTCAAGTCGGTCGTCGTCACCTTCGGCGGTGACGTCGTCCGCCTCCACCCGCGCGTCACCTACGCCGGCCCCGGCGGCGAGGCCGAGCTGTTCGGCCTGTACTTCACCGACGCCGGCCAGCACCAGGAGCACCGCCTGCTGGTCACGCACAACGTGCCGCACTGCAAGTCCAACGTCGTGTACAAGGGCGCCCTCCAGGGCGACGCGGCGCACGCGGTGTGGATCGGCGACGTGCTGATCGAGGCCGCCGCCGAGGGCACCGACACCTACGAGATGAACCGCAACCTCGTCCTGACGGACGGCGCGCGGGTCGACTCGGTGCCGAACCTGGAGATCGAGACCGGCGAGATCGTCGGCGCCGGCCACGCGAGCGCCACCGGCCGCTTCGACGACGAGCAGCTGTTCTACCTGATGGCCCGCGGCATCCCGGAGCACGAGGCACGCCGCCTCGTCGTCCGGGGCTTCTTCGCCGAGCTGGTCCAGCAGATCGGTGTCGCGGACATCGAGGAGCGCCTGATCGCCAAGATCGAAGAGGAGCTGGAGGCGGCGGTCGCATGACCACCTTCGTACGCGCCTGTGGGCTGAGCGAGCTGGAGGAGGACACCCCGAAGCGGGTGGAACTCGACGGCACGCCGGTGTCCATCGTGCAGACCGAGGGGGAGGTGTTCGCGATCCACGACATCTGCTCCCACGCGAACGTCTCGCTCTCCGAGGGCGAGGTGGAGGACTGCCAGATCGAGTGCTGGCTGCACGGCTCCGCGTTCGACCTGCGCACCGGCAAGCCGTCCGGCCTCCCCGCGACGCGCCCCGTCCCCGTTTACCCCGTAAAGATCGAAGGGGACGACGTTCTCGTCTCCCTCACCCAGGAGTCCTGAGGCACCCATGGCAACGCTTGAAATCCGAGACCTGCACGTCACCGTCGAGGCCGACAACGCCACGAAGGAGATCCTCAAGGGCGTCGACCTCACCGTGAAGCAGGGCGAGACGCACGCCATCATGGGCCCCAACGGCTCCGGCAAGTCGACCCTCGCCTACTCCCTCGCGGGCCACCCGAAGTACACGATCACCGGCGGCACCGTGCTGCTCGACGGCGAGGACGTCCTGGAGATGTCCGTCGACGAGCGTGCCCGCGCGGGCCTGTTCCTGGCGATGCAGTACCCGGTCGAGGTCCCCGGCGTCTCGGTCTCCAACTTCCTGCGCACCTCCGCCACCGCCATCCGCGGCGAGGCCCCGAAGCTGCGCACCTGGGTGAAGGAGGTCAAGGAGGCCATGGAGCGCCTCAACATGGACCCGTCCTTCGCCGAGCGCAACGTCAACGAGGGCTTCTCCGGCGGTGAGAAGAAGCGCCACGAGATCCTTCAGCTGGAGCTGCTGAAGCCGAAGGTCGCGATCCTCGACGAGACCGACTCGGGTCTGGACGTCGACGCGCTCCGTATCGTCTCCGAGGGCGTCAACCGCGTCCGTGAGACCGGCGAGGTCGGCACCCTGCTGATCACGCACTACACGCGCATCCTGCGCTACATCAAGCCCGACTTCGTCCACGTGTTCTCCGGCGGCCGCATCGTCGAGTCCGGCGGCGCCGAGCTCGCCGACAAGCTGGAGAACGAGGGCTACGAGGCATACACGAAGGGTGGCGCATCCGCGTGACACAGCTGCCGGGCCTCCTCGACACCGAGGCGATCCGCAAGGACTTCCCCGTGCTGGACCGAGTGATCCACGACGGCAGGAAGCTCGTGTACCTGGACAACGCGGCGACCTCGCAGAAGCCGCGCCAGGTGCTGGACGCCCTCAGCGAGTACTACGAGCGCTACAACGCCAATGTCCACCGCGGTGTGCATGTGCTCGCCGAGGAGGCCACGGCGCTGTACGAGGGCGCGCGTGACAAGGTCGCGGAGTTCATCAACGCGCCCAGCCGCGACGAGGTGATCTTCACCAAGAACGCCTCGGAGTCGCTGAACCTCGTGGCGAACATGCTGGGCTGGGCCGACGAGCCCTACCGCGTGGACTCCGAGACCGAGATCGTCATCACCGAGATGGAGCACCACTCCAACATCGTGCCGTGGCAGCTGCTGGCGCAGCGCACGGGCGCGAAGCTGAAGTGGTTCGGCCTGACCGACGACGGCCGTCTCGACCTGTCGAACATCGACGAGATCATCACCGAGAAGACGAAGATCGTCTCCTTCGTGCTGGTGTCGAACATCCTCGGCACGGTCAACCCGGTCGAGGCGATAGTCCGCCGCGCCCAGGAGGTCGGCGCGCTGGTCTGCGTCGACGCCTCCCAGGCCGCGCCGCACATGCCGGTCGACGTGCAGGCGCTCCAGGCCGACTTCGTGGCCTTCACCGGCCACAAGATGTGCGGCCCGACCGGCATCGGCGTGCTGTGGGGCCGCCAGGAGCTGCTGGAGGACCTGCCTCCGTTCCTCGGCGGCGGCGAGATGATCGAGACGGTGTCGATGCACTCGTCGACGTACGCTCCCGCCCCGCACAAGTTCGAGGCGGGCACCCCGCCGATCGCGCAGGCGGTCGGGCTGGGCGCGGCGATCGACTACCTGAACTCGATCGGCATGGACAAGATCCTCGCCCATGAGCACGCGCTCACCGAGTACGCGGTGAAGCGTCTGGCGGAGGTCCCCGACCTGCGGATCATCGGCCCGACCACGGCCGAGGACCGCGGCGCGGCGATCTCCTTCACGCTGGGCGACATCCACCCGCACGACGTGGGCCAGGTCCTGGACGAGCAGGGCATCGCGGTCCGCGTGGGCCACCACTGCGCGCGCCCGGTCTGCCTCCGCTACGGAATTCCTGCGACCACGCGAGCGTCGTTCTATCTGTACTCCACACCGGCCGAGATCGACGCACTGGTCGACGGCCTGGAGCACGTACGGAACTTCTTCGGCTGAGGGGCGTGCTGAAAAGGTGAAGCTGGACTCCATGTACCAGGACGTCATCCTGGACCACTACAAGAACCCGCACGGGCGGGGCTTGCGGGATGGCGACGCCGAGGTGCACCACGTGAACCCCACGTGCGGCGACGAGATCACGCTGCGCGTGAAGTACGACGGCACGACCGTCAGCGACGTCTCGTACGAGGGCCAGGGCTGCTCCATCAGCCAGGCGAGCGCGTCGGTGCTGAACGAACTGCTGGTCGGCAAGGATCTCGCCGAGGCCCAGAAGATCCAGGAGACCTTCCTGGAGCTGATGCAGTCCAAGGGCAGGATCGAGCCCGACGACGCGATGGAGGAGGTGCTGGAGGACGCGGTCGCGTTCGCCGGCGTCTCCAAGTACCCCGCGCGGGTCAAGTGCGCCCTCCTGAGCTGGATGGCGTGGAAGGACGCGACGGCCCAGGCGCTGGGCGCCGACGCCGACGCCGAAAGGAAGACGGCATGAGCGAGACCGTGGAGATGAAGCCGGCCTCGGAGGAGGAACTCCGCGAGGCCCTGATGGACGTCGTCGACCCCGAGCTGGGCATCGACGTCGTCAACCTCGGCCTCATCTACGGCATCCACATCGACGACTCCAACGTGGCGACCGTCGACATGACGCTGACCTCGGCGGCCTGCCCGCTGACCGACGTCATCGAGGACCAGGCCAAGTCCGCCACGGACGGCCTCGTCAGCGAGCTGCGCATCAACTGGGTCTGGATGCCGCCGTGGGGCCCGGACAAGATCACGGACGACGGCCGCGAGCAGCTTCGGGCGCTCGGGTTCAACGTCTGAGGTCATCCGTACGGCTGTGACGGTGGCCCCCGGTGCCTGGCACCGGGGGCCACCGTGCTGTTCAGGGCCCTGACCAGGCTCGCCCCCATGGGTTTCCTGCTGCTCGGCCATCTCCTGCTCACTGCTGGCGCAGACGCTGAAGACGGTCTCCGTCGGCACGGCGTACGCGATCTGGTCCGGGGTGGGCACCGCGGCGATCGCCACCATCGGCGTGGTGTTCATGGGCGAGGGGATGACGGCCGCCAAGGCGGCGGGGATCGCGCTGATCATCGTCGGGGTGGTGGTGGTCAACACCGGCGGGGCGCACTGACGGCGTGAACCCCTCAGGGGGCATCGGGGAACAGCGGGGTGACATGCTCACCCCGACCACGCCCACGGAGGCCCCGTGACCGGACCGCCATCGCCGCCCCAGGACGCCGACATCGTCGGCCGGTCCCTGGCGGAGCCGGAGCTGTTCGCGCTGCTGTACGACCGGTACGCGGCCGACATCCACCGCTACGTACAGCGCCGGCTGGGCGCCGGCGCCGCGGACGACATCACCGCCGAGACGTTCCTCATCGCCTTCCGGACACGCTCGCGCTACGACACCGACCGGTTCCACGCCCGCCCCTGGCTCTACGGCATCGCCGCCAACCTCATCGGCAAGCAGCGCCGCGCCGAGGTGCGCGCCCTGCGCGCGCTGGCCCGCACCGGACACGACCCGGTCGCCGAGTCCTGGTCCGAGCGCGCCGACGACCGGGTGACCGCGCAGACCGCCCACGCCCCGCTCGCCGGCGCCCTCGCCGCACTCTCCGCCGGCGACCGGCACGTCCTGCTGCTGGTGGCCTGGGCCGATCTGACGTACCCGGAGGTCGCCGAGGCCCTCGGCATCCCCGTCGGCACCGTCCGCTCCCGGCTCAACCGGGCCCGCCGCAAGGTCCGTGCCGCACTCGGGGCCGATCCCGCATTCACGCTCGACGCCACGGAGGTGGTCTGACGATGGACGAGATGACGAGGGTGCGGGAGCTGCGGGCCGAGGCGCCCCGGCCGGGACGGGACAGGCTCGTCGGAGGTCGGGAGCGGCTGCTGCGGGCCGCCCGCGGCGGGCGTACCCGCCGGCTGCGCGCCGACTGGCGGCTCGCGGCGATCGGCGCGGCGGCGGCCATCGCGGCGGCCGCGGTGATCGTGCCCCAGGTGACGGACGGCCGCGGCGAGACCGCCCTGCCGGGCGCCGGCCACGGCTACACCGTCGAGCTGGGCAGCGCCAAGGGCTGGCTGAACGACGCGGCGGACATCGTCGCCGCCGGTCCCGCGGTCACCGCGCACGACGGCCAGTGGATCCACACCGAGACCGTCGAGACGAACACGACGGACGACGCGCCCGATCCGCAGACCGACGAGCGGCTGATCCGGTACGCCGACCCGGCCATGGAGAACGGCAAGGCGGGCGACGACCACTCGCCGAGGGAGCACTACGCCTTCCTCAAGAGCCTCCCCGACGACCCGGCGCGGGTCCGGGCGAAGGCCCGCGCCTTCTTCCACGCCACCGACCCCGGGGAGAGCCGCACGGAGCACGAGTACCGGGCCCTGACCGCCGTCATCAGCCGGTCCTACGTCTACGACCCCGAAGACCTCGCCAAGGTCTACCGGGCCCTCGCCACCGTCCCCGGTGTGCGGGTCGCCGACGTCGTGGACGCGGCCGGACGGGACGCGATCGCCGTGTACCGGGAAGGCGCCGGGTTCCGGGACGAAACGCTCCTCGACCCGGACACCCGCCTCTACCGAGGGTTCCGCAGTGTCAGCCGGGACGGCGAGGTGGAGATCAGCGGCGCCCGCCTCACCACCGAGGTCGTGGACGGCGAGGACGACCGTCCCCAGCCGCCCGTGGGGGCCTCGCCCGGCACGTGAGACGGGGGCCGGACCGGTTCGCCCGGGCGGCCCCCGTCACGTTAGGTTTCCCTCATGACCGACACGACTGCTCCCCGCACCACCGGCGCCGTGGCCGCCGGCCTCGCCACGATCGCCGCCGACGGCACCGTCCTCGACACCTGGTTCCCCGCGCCCGAGCTGGCCGCTGCGACTGCCGAGGGCCTCGGCCCGGCCGGCACCGAGCGCCTGGACGCCGACCGCACCGCCGAACTGCTCGGCGAGCACGGCGTGGCCGCCCTCGGCAAGGACGACGTACGCGGTGTGGAGATCGTCGCGGTCCGTACGGTCATCTCGTCCCTGGACGACAAGCCGCTCGACACCCACGACGCCTACCTGCGGCTGCACCTGCTCTCGCACCGCCTGGTCAAGCCGAACGAGCAGAGCCTCGACGGCATCTTCGGCCTGCTCGCCAACGTCGCCTGGACCTCGCTCGGCCCGGTCGCCGTGGACACCCTGGAGACGGTCCGCCTCGCGGCCCGCGCCCGCGGCCTGCACCTGAGCGTCTTCGGTGTGGACAAGTTCCCGCGCATGACCGACTACGTCGCCCCCGCGGGCGTCCGCATCGCCGACGCCGACCGCGTCCGCCTCGGCGCGCACCTCGCCTCCGGCACCACCGTCATGCACGAGGGCTTCGTCAACTTCAACGCCGGCACCCTCGGCACCTCCATGGTCGAGGGCCGCATCTCCCAGGGCGTCGTCGTGGGCGACGGCTCGGACATCGGCGGCGGCGCCTCCACCATGGGCACCCTGTCCGGCGGCGGCAAGGAGCGCGTCGCGATCGGCGAGCGCTCCCTCATCGGCGCCGAGGCCGGCATCGGCATCGCCCTCGGCGACGACTGCGTGGTCGAGGCGGGCCTCTACCTCACCGCCGGCACCCGCGTCACCCTCCCCGACGGCCAGGTCGTCAAGGCCCGCGAACTCTCCGGCGCCTCCAACATCCTCTTCCGCCGCAACTCGGTCACGGGCACGGTCGAGGCCCGCCCGAACAACGCGGAGTGGGGCGGCCTGAACGAGATCCTGCACAGCCACAACTGATCTCCGGCGTCACCTCACGGTTGGTCAGGCCGGTGACGATCACTTGAACGGATTACTCGCCGTGACCTCGGGGCCGTTCCGGCCGATGAACGGGTGGACGCATGGTCCGTCCGATCAGATGCCGAATGGTGAGACGAGGGCTGAGTGATGAGGAACGAGCGGGCGAGGGGCGCGGTGCGCCGGCTGGCCGGGGCGGGCGTTCTGGCGGCGGTGGTGTGCGGGGCTCCGGCGGGGGTCGCGTACGCCGACGAGACCAACACGGCGTCGCACAACGGCCCCCGGGTCGGGCTCGTCAACGCCGGCCAGATCGACGATCCGATGGAGGACGTGCTCCAGCACTTCCTCGGGCTGGGCGGCGGGGCCGCCGCCGAGTCCGCCGAGTCCGCCGGCGCACCCGCCGCGGAGTAGCGGGCACCGCCCGCCCTCCCCCTCGGGGCCCGTACCGCTTCCCCTCGCGGTGCGGGCCCCGAGCCGTTCCGGCCGCCGTACGGATTTCTCTCCGCCGGCAGGCATAGTGGCCGGGCTCCGCGCGCGTCCCAAGGGGCGCGAGGGGCGGACACCGGGTCCGTCCCCGGGGAAGAGAAGGTGACGATGGATGCCGAGGCGCAGGAGGACTTCCGGGACTTCGTGGCCAACCGGTCGTCCGCGCTGCTGAGGACGGCGGTCCTGCTCAGCGGCGGCGACCGGCACGCCGCCGAGGACCTGCTGCAGAACGCGCTCGTCAAGGCGGCCGGGCGCTGGCACCGGATCGACGAGCCGGAGGCCTACGTCCGGCAGGTGCTGTACCGGCAGCAGGTGAGCCGCTGGCGGCTGAAGTGGCCGCGGCGGGAGCTGAGCGTCGCCGAGCCGCCCGACCCGGCGGTGTCCGCGAGCGACACCTCGGCCGCCGCCGAGCTGCGGCTGGTGATGCGGGACGCGCTGTCCCGGCTCACCGCCCGGCAGCGCACCGTGCTGGTGCTGCGCTACTTCGAGGACCTGCCCGAGGCCGACGTGGCCCGGCTCCTGGGCTGCTCCGTGGGCACCGTGCGGTCCACCACGCACCGTTCCCTGGCCCGGCTGCGCGCGCTCGCCCCCGAGCTGGCCGCGCTCGGGCCGAGGGACGCCGAGCCCCTGCCGTCCCGTGACTTCGCGCCCGTCGAGACCGTGGAGGTACGTCCGTGAACGTCGAGGAACTGGTGCGCGACACGCTGCGTGAGCAGGCCGCCGAACAGCCGTCGGCCGAGCCGGGGTTCGCCGACCGGGTGCTGGGCGCCCGTCGGCGCCGGCGGGTCCGGAGGCTCGCGGCCGCCGCCATGGCCACCGCAGCCGTGGTCGCGGTCTCGGTGGGGGTGCCGCTGCTCGACTCCGGCAAGCACGACGTGCGGCCCGCCGAGGTGACGGAGCAGCGGGACGTCCATGCCCACCCCGACCAGTCGCCGCCGCGGGACATGGTCGCCGCGGGGAACGTGGCGCTCGCCGCGTACTACACGACCGAGGTCGTCGCCCGGTCGGAGACGGAGGGTGTCGCGGAACGCACGTACCACCTGCTGAACCCGGGCACCGGCCGGTACGAGGAGGACGACCGGTGGTCGTACGTCGCCGTCGCGCCCGGGCTGGAGAGGGCGGCGGTGCTGGAGCGGCGGCTGCCCACGAAGCGGATCGGGCTGCTCGATCTGCGCACCCGGCAGGTGGAGGCCTGGATCACCGTCGACCACGGCGTCGGCGGGCTCGCCTTCTCGCCGGACGGTGAGCGGCTGGTCGCCACGGCGTACGCGCAGAACCCCGACCTGCGGGACCCGGTCGAAGGTGAGAAGGGCAAGGACTGGATGGGACGGTGGGGTGTGCCCAACCGGCTCGGCTTCCACATCGTGGAGCTGCCTTCCGGGAAGACGACCTGGAGCCCGGTCGAGGCCGACGACAACGTCAACTTCCGGGAGGACTTCGCCTTCGGCGCCCACGGCACGACCGTGTGGTCACGGGTGGTCCGGGGCAACTCCGTGCGGCAGTACCACGACCTCGGGGGCGACGAGATCACCGCGCCCGCAGGCGAACGGCACCTGGTCTGGGACGCGTTGGCGGGGCTGTCGCCCGACGGCCGGCTCGCTGCGGGAGGGCTGGCCCGGGAAAAGGGCGAGAAGGCGTACACGTGGCTCCTCGACCCGCGCACCGGGAAGGAGATCGGCGAGGTGCGCGGCAGCGGGGCGATGGCCTGGGCCGACGACCGGCGGCTGATCACCTGGGAGCGCCTGCCCGGTTCGGGCACGGACACCTACCGGCCCCGGATCGTCCTGGTCACGATCGGCAGCGAGAAGGTCGTGCCGCTCACCGGCGTCCGCGAGCCGAACGAGACACTGGCCCGCACCGAGTGGGAACCGGTCTTCGCCGAGCGCTGAGCCCGACCGCCGAGCCCGTCCCCGCTTACGCCTCGGCGACCGCCTCCCGGTACGCCGCCAGCAGCCCGTCGACCGCCCCCCGGCCGGCGGGCCGCAGCGGTGCGCGGACCGGGCCGCCGGGCAGGCCCAGCCGGCCGAGCAGGGCCTTGGCGGTCACCGTGCCGGGCAGGTCCGCCGCCATCATCGCCTCGACGAGGGGCGTGATCCGCTGCTGCAGGCGCGCCGCGCGGGCCGTCTCGCCCGCGTCGAACGCGTCCAGGACCGCGCGCACCTGACGGGGGACCACGTTGGCGACCGTGCTGACCCAGCCCGTGCCGCCGACCGCGTACAGGGCGAGGTTGTGCTCGTCGCAGCCCGCGTAGTACGCGAGGCCGGTGCGGGCGATGACCTTCTGGGCGCCCAGGAAGTCGTACGAGCAGTCCTTGACCGCCACGATCCTCGGGTGGTCCGCGAGCCGCAGCATGGTCTCAGGGGCGATCCGGGTGCCGGTGCGGCCGGGGATGTCGTACAGCGCGACCGGCAGGCCGGAGGCGTCCGCGACCTCGCGGAAGTGGGCCTCGACGGCGTCCTGCGGGGGCTTGCTGTAGTAGGGCGTGACCACCAGCACGCCGTCGGCGCCCGCCTTCTCGGCCTGCCGGGTCAGCTCGATCGTGTGCCGGGTGTCGGAGGTGCCGACGCCCGCGACGATCGCGGCCCGCTCGCCGGCCGCCTCCCGGACGGCCCGCACCAGCGCCGCCTTCTCCTCGTCGCTCGTGGTCGGCGACTCGCCGGTCGTGCCGTTCAGCACCAGACCGTCGCAGCCTTCGGTCACCAGCCGGTCCGCCAGCCGCCGGGCACCGTCGAGGTCCAGCGCGCCGGAGGCGGTGAAGGGCGTGACCATCGCGCAGAGGGCGCGGCCGAAGGGCGGGGCGGTGGCAGCGGTGTGCGTCATGGGAGCAGTCTCGGCAGGCCCGCGGTGAAGCTCCACTTAGTTCTGCTACGAGATACCGGTAAGGACGGCGCGAACGAGGTGCCGGGGGCGGGGTAGTGGCGGCCGGTCAGGGTACCCGGAAGGTCCGCAGACCGCAGGAAAGGGCTGACCGATGACACACAGGGCCAAGGACGCGGCGGACATACGAGACCTCGCCCGTGTCCGTGCCGCCGACCTGATGGACAAGGCGGGCGCGATGACCGTCCAGCTGCGCAGCAGCGCGGCCCAGGCGGGGCAGGCCGTCCAGGGCGGTGCCGCCCGGGCCGGTCATGCCGTGGAGCACCGGGCGCCGCAGCCGGTGCGCCTGATCGCCCAGGCCGCGCTGCGGCATCCGCGTCCGGCGCTCGTCGCCGGGGCGGCGGGCGCCGCGGTCGTCGCGGCCGGGATGCTGCGCCGGCGCGGCGGCGGGCGGTGAGGACCTTCCGCGGCACTACGCAACGCGCTTGACGTGAAGCTTGGTTGAGGTTGGAGGCTGGTCGGCACAGGCACCGACCAGCCTTTCGCGGAGGCAGACATGACCAGCCGTACCCTCGCCCACCCCGACCTCACCCGCCCGGAGACCGGGGCGCCGTTCTTCAGCACCTGGCGGGTGGGCACCCCGGAACGGCAGCGGGCCACCGTCGAGGCGATCGCCACGACCTGGGAGCGCCGCCCGTGGCCCGCCGACGGACTGCTCGGCTACCACGTCTACACCGGCCTGGACGGCTCCACCCTCATGCACCATTCGCAGTGGGCGGGCGAGGCGGCGTACGAGGCGTTCGTGAAGACCCACCGGCAGGAGCGCGTCGACGAGATCGACACTGCCGTGCCCGGCATCGAACGCGTCGGGCTCGACCGCTACCGGCGCCACCGCAGCCGTGAGCGCGCCGCCGGCGACACCCGGGTGCCCGGACTGATCGTGACCGTGCGGATCGACTTCGCCCCGGACGCGAGCGGGCAGCGGGCCGGCTGGGTCGACCAGGTGATCCAGGCCCTCGCCGACGACCCGGTCGGCCACCGCGGTCTGATCGCCGCCCACTTCCACCTCAGCACGGACGGCACCCACGTCCTCAACTACGCCGAGTGGGAGAGCGAGCAGGCCTACGACGCCGTCCTCGCCGCGCCCGGCGAGGGCATCGGCGCCCCCACCGAACAGTGGGACCGGGTGCGGACGCACCCCGCGGTGAAGAGGTTCACCGGCACCCGGTACCGGCACGCCGTGGGCCTGCTGCCCGACTGACTGACTGACCGACCGACCGACCGGACAGACCGGCTACGGGCGGAACCGCAGCACCTGCGGGTCGTGGTCGCTGATCTGGTCGTGGAACTCGGCGTTGATGTGCACGCTGTCGTACTCGAAGTCGCAGCCGCGCCGGATCGACGGGCTGATCAGGATCTGGTCCAGCACCTGGCTGTTGCCCTGGTAGACGTACGAGTACCGCTCGCCGCGCGGCAGCGACTTGACGGCCGACCACAGCTCGCCGTCGCCCTCGAGGGCTTCCGCGGTGCCGGAGAACTCGAAGTCGTTGATGTCGCCGAGGGCGATGACGTCCGCGTTCTTCTGGGTGGCCAGGATCTCCTTGACGAACGTGTTCACCGCGGTCGCCTGGAGGTGGCGCTGGGTCTCCGAGCTGCGGGCCGGCGGCTGGTACTGCGCGGTCAGGCCCTGGTCGCCGCCCTTGGAGTTGAAGTGGTTGGCGATCACGAACACCGTGCGGCCGCGGAAGACGAACTCGCCGGCCAGCGGCTTGCGGCTGCTCTTCCAGGCCTCGTTCGCCGGGTCGATCCGGCCGGGGGAGACCGTCAGCGCCGCCTTGCCGCGCTCCCGCATCACGTCGACGGCGGTGGTCGCGTCGCCGCCCGCGCGGTCGGTGAAGGACACGCGCTCGGGGTTGAAGAGGAACACCTGGCGGATGTTGCCGCCGGGTTCGCCGCCGTCGGCGTTGTTCGCCGGGTCGATGCCGCGCCAGTCGTAGCGGGGGCCGCCCGCCGCGACGATCGCGTCGATCAGCTCGGTCACCGTCCGGTCGGCCGCGACCGTGCCGTCGTTCGTCGCGCCGTTGTTGTCCTGGATCTCCTCCAGCGACACGATGTCGGGCGAGCGCAGGTTGTTCACGATCGCGGCGGCGTGCGCGGGGAAGGTGTCGTCGGACGGGTCCAGGTTCTCGACGTTGTACGTCGCGACCGCCAGCTCGCCGTTCCGCTGCTTGCGGGTGGTCTCGCGCTCCAGGCCGCCGCTCCGCAGCGCGCCGATCTCGTTGGCGACGAGGGTGTAGCCGCCGAACTGGTTGTAGTCCAGCGGGCCGGCGGTGGCGCCGGCGAGGGTGTCGCCGACGTTCGCGTCCGGGAAGTCGGCCGACTTGCCGAGGGACTGGATCTGGAGCCGGCCGGTGTTCTGGGCGGTGTAGGAGCCGTAGACGGTGCCGCCGCGCCGGTTGTCGCGCTCGTCCGGCTTCACCGTGACCCACAGCTCGGTGTACGGGTCGGTGGCGCCGACCACGCGGACGTCGGCGACCCGGACGTTCATGCCTTCCAGGGACTCGTAGTAGTCCAGGGCGTACTCGGACGGCTGGAGCGGCAGGCCGTTGACCGAGCCGTTCGCCGCCGGGTCGCCCTGCGGGGTGTACGCGTCCGGCACCGAGTCGCCGTCGACGACGACCGGCGCGGGCACGGCGTTCCCGCTGGAGACGACCGTCACCGTGGGCCGGGTGATCTCGGTGATGGCCTGGTTGCCGGATGAGGTGCCGCCCGGGACGTACTCGGAGACCGTGCCCGACACCGTCACCGCGTCGCCGACGGCCACGCCCTTGGGCGTGGAGCTGGTGAAGACGAACACGCCCTCGCTGGTGGCCGGGTCGGCGTCCGGGTTCGGGTCCTGGATCCAGAAGCCCTTCGACTGGCCGTAGGTCCGCACCCCGGTGACGATTCCGGCCACGTCCGTGACCTGCTTGCCCGCGTACGGCGAGGTCCGGGTCGTGCCCTGGATGTCACGGACGCGCACGCTGTCCGCGTGCGCCGGGGAGGTGAGGACGACGGTGGACGCCGCGGAACAGACGGCGGCGACGGTGAGCGCGGCGAGGCGCGCGGAAGACTTGCTCGGCAACGGGATCCCTCCGGGGACGTACGTGGGCGCCGGGACGAGGGTGGAACGTGAAAGGTCGGGAGCCGCGACCGGTGGGGCGGTGGCGACGCGCGTAGAAGACGGGGAGCCGTGTGCCCGAGGAGGAGGAGGGTCGGGTCCCCCGCTCGGTGAACAGATGTCCGCCGACTTCTACGCGCGTCAATCTCCTGCCTGTCCCGGCCAGTTGTCAAGGTTTCGGCCATGTACGGCCGTCGACGAGGAGATGAACCAGGCGGCATGGGTCGAAACCCGTCTAGGCTGAGCGGCTGAACCATTGGTCGTACGCCGCCCCCGGCGGCCCTAGGAGAACCAGCCGATGTCAGACAGCTCCCCCTTGCCGCCGGTACGGCTGACCTCCGAAGCGGAGCTGGCGCGTGACGCGCTGTCCACCCCGCTGCTGTCCCGTGCCGCCCGGCTCGCCCGCTGGGCCGGACCCGGCACCCGGGTCGACGCCGGGGGCGGACTGGTCGAGGAACAGCTGCCCGCCGCGGCCGGCGCGCTGGGGCTGAGCGGCGACGACGCCGCCGCGTACGCGAGCGAGGCCTGGCGGGTGGCCGTCGACACCGGGCTCGTCGAGATCGTCGACGAGGAGACGGGCACGGTGGCCGCCGGCGCGGACCTCGCCCTGCTCACCGGCGGGTCCCCGCAGGACGTCCTCGGCGTCTGGCAGACCGCGCTGGAGACGGTGCTCGCCGACGCGAGCGTGCCCGACCTCGACGACCTCGTCGACGCCCTCGACGAAGGCGGGCAGATCGACTTCTCCGCCCTCGACTGGGACCCGGAGGGCGAGGCCGAGTTCCTCGACAGCGTGCTCGCCAACCTCTACCTGCTCACCGTCAGCGAGGACGGCCCCGGTGACAGCCCCGTGCCGCTGCCCGCGCTCGCCGCCTCCGTCATCGTCCCCGACGACATGGGCGAGCCCACCAACGACGTCCTGGAGCAGGTCTCCGACGCGATGATGCGGCTCGACGACCAGTTCCGGCTGCTGGAGCCGATCGGGCTCGTCGAGTACCGGCCGGTCGACGAGGCCCTCATGGCCGACACCGACGACGAGCCGGGCGGGCCCGTCGACGAGACCGACGTCGCCCGGTACGGCATGGTCCGGCTCACCCCCCTCGGACGGCACGGGCTGCGGGCCCGCCTGCTGGAGGCCGGGTTCGCCGTGCCCGCCGTCGGCGAACTCGCCGACAAAGGCGCCGACGCGCTCCTCGACGGCACCTCCGCGTTCGGGCCGCGGGCCGCGCAGGCCGAGACCGAGCAGTGGCTCGCCCGGCGTGAATCCCTCGCCGCCGCACGGGAACTGCTGGCCGCCGCCCGCGGCGCCGACCCCGGGGCACCCCTGCGCCGGCTGCGCTGCCAGCAGGCGCTGTCCCTGGTCGGCGCCGAGGCCGAACCCGCGCTGCGGGAGGTGCTGGACGACGCGGAACTGGGCGGGCTCGCCCGGGTCTGGCTCAGCGAACGCGGCGCCGCCGACGTGCCGCCGCCGTCCGAGGCGATGGTGTTCTGGCTGACCATCGACACGGTCGCCGCGCAGCTCGCCGCCGAGGGCAACTCCGAGGAACTGCGCGCCCTGGTCGAGGGCCTGGCCGAGCAGCACAGCGGCTTCTTCGCCGCCGTCTGGCGCGTCGACCATCCCGCCACTGCGGACGTCCTGGAGGCGATGGGACGCATCCACCCGGACAAGAAGATCGCCAAGGAGGCTCGGAAGGCGGCGTTCAAGGCGCGGTCGCAGCACGGAGGCTGACGCCGTCCGGCGGGCGCGGGTTCACCGGCGTCGCCTTCTCACCCGACGGCCGCACCCTCTACGCCAACATCCAGGAGCCCGGCATCATGCCCGCCATCACCGGGCCCTGGAAGCGCCCGCGCCGGTGAAGTGATTAATTCGCTCGCCCGGCCGAAGGCACCCTTCTAGAGTGATCCTCACGCACCTCCCGGTGCGCTGGCAGTGCGGCTACTTCTTTGCAACAGAATCCAACGCCGCCGGCCGATCTGATCTCGGGAGGCGCAGCTCCAGGTGGGTGCCCGGTGCGCAGGCAGCGGATACTTCATTCGGATCAGAAGGTTGCGGGTTCAAATCCCGTCGTCGCCTCCAAGGCGCCGTAGCTCAAGGGACAGAGCATCTGACAAAAGCCCGTCGCCGACTCCGATCTCGGGCCCCTTCCTGTTGCTGTGCCTCCCTCCGAAGGACAACGAATTCGGGGGAATTCGCCATGGCGCGATTCAACGTGCGGCGCGCGAAGGCGCAGCCGGCCTCGCCGGTGGCGTCGACCGGGCGGACGCTGTACACCCACCAGGGCGGCCGGGGCCACGAGCGCGACGCGCGGTCCGAGCTGTTCCTGCTCGCCGTCTCCAACTTCGTCTCGCAGCAGACCTTCTACGAGTCCGGCGCCGCCCGCGACGACCGCTTCACCGCGCTCGTACACGAGCTCGCCGTCACCGACCCCGCCTGGACGGCCGGTCTGCTCGGCTGGCTGCGCGGCGAGGGCAACCTCCGCACGGCGGCCCTGGTCGGCGCCGCCGAGTACGTGAAGGCACGGCTCGACGCGGGCGTGACCGACGGCCCGTCGAACCGCCGGGTGGTGGACTCCGTCCTCCAGCGCCCCGACGAGCCCGGCGAACTGCTCGCGTACTGGATGTCGGCGTACGGCCGCGCGGTGCCAAAGCCGGTCAAGCGCGGCGTCGCCGACGCCGTGCGCCGCCTCTACACCGGCAAGTCGCTGCTGAAGTACGACACCGCGTCCAAGGGCTACCGGTTCGGCGACATCCTCAACCTGGTGCACGCCGCGCCCGACCCGGAAAAGCCGTGGCAGGGCGAGCTGTTCCGGTACGCCCTCGACCGGCGGCACAACCCGGACACGGCGGTGCCGCCCGCGTCGAACAGCGTGCTGACCGCGCACCGTGAGCTGATGGCGGTGCCGGTCGAGGAGCGGCGCGCGGTCGTGACGGCGCCCGACGGGGCCGAGCGGCTGGCGGCGGCCGGGATGACCTGGGAGGCGCTGGCCGGCTGGCTCCAGGGGCCGATGGACAAGGAGGCCTGGGAGGCCGTGATCCCGTCCATGGGCACCATGGCGCTCGTCCGCAACCTGCGCAACTTCGACGAGGCCGGTGTCTCCGACGAGGTCGCGGCGCGGGTCGCCGCGCGGATCGGCGACCCGGAGGAGGTGCGCCGTTCGCGGCAGTTCCCCTTCCGGTACCTGGCCGCGTACCAGCACGCGCCGTCGCTGCGCTGGGCGTACCCGCTGGAGCAGGCGCTCGGCCACTCGCTGGCCAACGTGCCCGCGCTGCCCGGCCGCACGCTCGTCCTCGTCGACCGCTCCGGCTCCATGTTCTGGTCCCGGCTCTCGGACCGCTCCGAGCTGAACCGGGCCGACGCGGCGGCGATCTTCGGCACGGCGCTCGCGCTGCGGGCGGCCCACGCGGACCTCGTCGAGTTCGGCACGTCCAGCAACGCGGTGCCGTTCGGCGCGGGCGAGTCGGTGCTGAAGATCCTGGGACGCTTCGGCGACCTTGGCGGCACCGACACCACCGAGGCGGTGCGCCGGCACTACGACGGCCACGACCGGGTCCTGATCGTCACCGACGAGCAGTACACCCACAACCGCCACGGCGCCCCCACCGACCAGATCCCGGCCCACGTGCCCGTCTACACCTGGAACCTCGCGGGTCACCGCGCGGGCCACGGCCCGTCCGGGACGGGGAACCGGCACACCTTCGGCGGCCTCTCCGACGCGGCGTTCCGCATGGTGCCGCTGCTGGAGGCGGGGCGGAACGCCGACTGGCCCTGGGCGGCATGAGCCCGCGGGCGGTGTGAGCCGCCGGGCGCCCCTGGACGGGGGCGCCCCCGGGCTCCCGCCCTCCGCTACAGCGCCTGGGCCGCGGGCTTGACCATGTTGCGGACCGTGCGGGCCTTCACGAAGTCGCCCATCGCGGTCATCTCCCACTCGCCGGAGTACTGCCGGATCAGCTTGGCCATCAGCACGCCGGTCTGCGCCTCGGCGTTGGTGAGGTCGAAGCGGACGAGTTCCTCGCCGGTCGCGGCGTCCATGAGGCGGCAGTACGCCTTGGCGACCTCGGTGAACTTCTGCCCGGAGAAGGAGTTGACGGTGAAGACCAGGCCGGTGACGTCCTGCGGGAGGCGGCCGAGGTCGACGGTGATGACCTCGTCGTCGCCGCCGCCCTCGCCGGTGAGGTTGTCGCCGGAGTGGCGGATCGCGCCGCCGACGATGGTGAGCTTGCCGAAGTAGCAGCTGTCGATGTGGTTGCGCTGGGGGCCGTAGGCGATGACCGAGGCGTCCAGGTCGATGTCCCTGCCGCGGTAGGCGGGCTCCCAGCCGAGGCCCATCTTGACCTGGGAGAGCAGCGGGCGGCCGCCCTTGACCAGGGACACGGTCTGGTTCTTCTGGAGGCTGACGCGGCCCTTGTCGAGGTTGATCTTCCCGGCGCCCGGGGCGGGGGCGGCCGGCGGGGCGGCGGGCGCCGGGGGAGCGGCCACACGCGGGTCCACCTGCGGGGCCGGCGGGGCCACCGGCGGCTGGGCGGGGGCCGGCGGCGGGGTGACCGGCTGGGCCGGGGCGGCGGGGGCCGGGGCGGGCTCCTCCACCGTGACGCCGAAGTCGGTGGCGATGCCGGCCAGGCCGTCGGCGTAGCCCTGGCCGACCGCGCGGGCCTTCCACTGGCCGTTGCGCAGGTAGATCTCCACGACCACGAGGGCCGTCTCGGTGCCGAGCTGCGGGGGCGTGAACGTGGCGAGGACGGAGCCGTCGTCGGCGTTGCGCACGGTCGCCGTCGGTTCGATGCCCTGGAAGGTCTGACCGGCCGCGTCCGGGCTGGCGGTGACGACGATCTTCTCGATGCCGGGCGGGACGGCCGCGGTGTCGACCGTGATCGAGTCGGGGGCGGTGCCGCCGCCGGAGCGGTAGGTCACACCCGGGCCCGTGGGCTGGTTGTAGAAGATGAAGTCGTCGTCGGAGCGCACCTTGCCGTCGGCGGTGAGCAGCAGGCCCGAAACGTCGAGCCGCACCGGGGCTGCGACCTCCACCGACACGCGGGCGGCGGAGAGAGCGATGTTCGAGCCGGGGGTCATAGCTGTCATGCCTCGTTGAACGACCGAGGCCGTTTTACCGTTCCCTTACCGGCCCGCCGATCGGGTCACCACCGGTCGCGCGGGTGGTCGCGGCCCCGGCGTTCTTCGGTGTCCGGCCTGTCCTACGGCACCACCACGATCTTGCGCCCCACTCCCGACGCGAACTGCTCCAGCGCCTGCGGGTAGCGGTCCAGCGGGATGCGGTCGCTGATGAAGATCTCCGGGTCCAGGACGCCGTTGGAGAACAGCTCCGCCGCCCGCTCGAAGCTGTGCAGGACCGCCATCGAACCGGTGATGGTGATCTCCTGGTTGTAGATGCGGTACGGGTCGATCGTGACCCGGGTCGCGTAGTCCGCCACGCCGAACTGCAGGAACGTGCCCGCCTTCGCCACCCGGTCCAGGCCGTCCTGGATGGCGGCCGCGTTGCCCGTGGCGTCCACCACCACGTCCCAGCCCTGCGGGCGGTCCAGTTCGTCCGCGTTCGCGGCGGACCCCGAGACGCCCAGCCGGCGTGCCGTCTCCAGCCGGGCCGGGTTCACGTCCACCATGTCCACGCTCGCCGCGCCGGTCCGCTTGGCCAGCTCCAGCATCATCAGGCCCATCGTGCCCGAGCCGTAGATCAGGACGTGGGCGCCGAGGCGGGCGCGCAGCACGTCGTAGCCGCGGACCGCGCACGACAGGGGCTCGATCAGGGCGGCGTCCTGGGTGCGGATGTGGTCCGGGAGCCGTACGCAGTTCGCCACCGGGGCCACGGCGTACTTCGCCGCCCCGCCCGCCGTGGTCACGCCGATCGCCGCCCAGCGTTCGCACAGGTTGTTGTGGCCGGTACGGCAGTAGCGGCACTCGTGGCAGTACAGGGACGGGTCGACCGCCACCCGGTCGCCGACCGACACCTCGGTGACCTGGGTGCCCACCCCGACCACCTCGCCGGCGAACTCGTGGCCCGGCACGACGGGCAGCTTGGGCGCGAACTCGCCCTGCAGGATGTGCAGGTCGGTGCCGCACAGGCCGCAGGCGGCGACCTCGACGACGACCTCGCGCGGCCCCGGCGCGGGGTCCGGGACCTCGGTGACGACGGCCCGGCCCACGGACTCGATGACGGCGGCCTTCATTTCACGGCTCCCAACGACAGGCCCTGGACCAGCTTGTCCTGGGCGGCGAACCCCGCGGCGAGCACCGGCAGGGAGACGACGAGCGACGCGGCGCACACCTTGGCCAGGAACAGGCCCTGGCTGGTGATGAAGCCGGTCAGGAAGACGGGGGCGGTCTCGGCGACGACGCCGGTCAGCACCCGGGCGAACAGCAGCTCGTTCCAGCTGAAGATGAAGCAGATCAGGGCGGTCGCCGCGATGCCGGGCAGCGCGATCGGCCCGATCACCCGCGCGAGGATCGTCGGCAGGCGCGCGCCGTCCACCCGGGCCGCCTCGATCACGGCCACCGGTACCTCGGCGAGGAAGGACTGCATCATCCAGACGGCGATCGGCAGGTTCATCGAGGTGTAGAGGAGGACCAGCAGCCAGATGTTGTCGAGCAGGCCCGCGTTCCTGGCGAACAGGTAGATCGGGAGCAGGCCCGCCACCACGGGCAGCATCTTGGTGGACAGGAAGAAGAACAGGACGTCCGTCCACTTGCGGACGCGGTTGACCGACAGCGCGTACGCCGCCGGGAGGGCGAGCAGCAGGACGAGCAGGGTCGACGCCACCGAGGCCACCGTCGAGTTGATCAGCGCGGGCCAGGGGCTCGCCCCGCCCGAGAGGCCGAAGAACTCGCGGTAGCCGTCCAGGGTGAGGGCGGCGGTGAAGGAGGGCGGGTTGGCCGCCGCGTCCGCCTCCGAGTGGAAGGACGTCAGCGCCATCCAGGCGATGGGCAGGAAGAACACGATCCCGGCGAGCCAGGCCAGCAGGCCGGGCCCGGTGCGGCGCACGGCGTTCACGCGCGGGACACCTCCTCGCGGAAGAGGGACGACACGACCCGCAGCGCGAAGGTCGCGATGACGATCGAACCGATGACCACCAGCACGCCCGCGGCCGAGGCGAGGCCGTTCTCGTGGGCCTGGTAGAAGCTCTGGTAGACGGTGTAGGGGAGGTTCGCGGTGCCCAGGCCGCCGGAGGTGATCGTGAAGACGGCGTCGAAGTTCTGGACGATGTAGATCGATCCGAGCAGGGCGCCGAGTTCCAGATAGCGGCGCAGGTGGGGCAGGGTCAGATGGCGGAAGATCTGCCAGTCGCTCGCGCCGTCCACCCGCGCGGCCTCGATCTGCTGCGGGTCGCGGCTCTGCAGCCCGGCCAGCAGGATCAGCATCATGAACGGGGTCCACTGCCAGACCAGGGACGCCTCGACGGCGAGCAGCGGGGTGCTGGAGATCCAGTCCGGCTGGGGGCCGCCGACGTAGCTCAGCAGGCCGTTCAGCAGGCCGTACTCGGGGTTGTACAGGACGTGCTTCCACAGCAGCGCGGCCGCGACCGGGACCACGAGGAACGGGGCGATCAGCAGGGTGCGGACCGCGCCCCGGCCCTTGAAGCGGCGGTCGAGCAGCAGCGCAAGGACCAGGCCCAGGACCAGGCTGACCAGCACCACCGTCGCCGTGAGCAGGATCGTCGTGCCCACCGAGTGGCGCAGGTCGGCGTCGGTGAGCACCTGGCGGTAGTTGTCGACGCCGGTGAAGCGGCGGGCGTCGGGGTAGAGGGCGTTCCAGTCGAAGAAGGAGATGATCAGCGTCGCCACGAAGGGCAGCTGGGTCACCACGATCATGAAGACCAGGGCGGGCAGCAGCGGGGCGCGGGTCGCCCAGGCGCGCAGCCGGGCCCTCGGCGCGCCCGCGGTGCGGACGGGGCTGGTGGCCACGGGGGCCGTCGTCGTCGCGGTCATCGTCCCTCGTACTCCTCGGAGATGCGCTCGGCGAGCTGCTGGGACTTCCTCAGGGCCGTCTCGACGGACTGGCGTCCGGCGATGGCCGCGCTGATCTCCTGGGAGACCTGCGTGCCGAGATCGGTGAACTCGGGGATGCCGACGAACTGGATGCCGGGCGCGGGGCGCGGCTGGACGCCGGGGTCGTCGGGGCGGGCGCCCTCGATGGCCGCGCGGGTCATCTCCTGGAAGGCGGCGGCCTCCGCGCGGTAGGCGGGGTGGTCGTACGTCGACGCCCGCTTGCCGGCGGGGACGTTCGACCAGCCCGACTTCTCGCCGACCAGTTCCTCGTACTCCTTGCTCGACGCCCAGGAGACGAACTTCCACGCCTTGTCGGGGTTGCGGGAGGCGTCCTGGATGCCCCAGGCCCAGGTGTAGAGCCAGCCGGAGGAGTCCGTCTTCTCGACGGGGGCGGGGGCGTAGCCGACCTTGCCCTTGACGGGGGAGTCCGCCGCCTCCAGCAAGCCGGCCGCGGAGGTGGCGTCGTACCACATGGCGACGTTGCCCTGGGTCATGTTGTTCAGGCATTCGGCGAAGCCGGACTGGGCCGCGCCGGACTCGCCGTGCTCACGGACCAGGTCGACATAGAACTTCGTCGCCTTCTCGAACTCGGGGGAGTCCAGACGCGCCTTCCAGTCCTGGTCGAACCAGGTGCCGCCGAAGGTGTTGACGACCGTCGTCAGCGGGGCCATCACCTCGCCCCAGCCGGGCAGTCCGCGCAGGCAGATGCCCTTCATGCCGTCATCGGCGCCGTCGACGCGGGCGGCGAGGTCGGCCACCTGCCGCCAGGTGGGGCGCTCGGGCATGGTCAGGCCCTCGCGGGCGAACACGTCCTTGCGGTACATGAGGAACGACGACTCGCCGTAGAAGGGCTGGCCGTACAGCTTGCCGTCGTCGCCGGTGAGGGACTGGCGCATCGGCTTGAGGACGTCCTGCTCGTCGTACGCGGGGTCCTTCGCGACGTAGGAGTCCATCTCCTTGAGCCAGCCGTTGCGGGCGTAGATCGGTATCTCGTAGTTGGAGAGGGTGGCGACGTCGTACTGGCCGGCCTGGTTGGCGAAGTCCTGGCTGATCTTGTCGCGGACGTCGTTCTCCGGCAGGACGGTGAAGTTGACCTCGATGCCGGTCTCCCGGGTGAAATGGGCGGCGGTGAGCTTCTGCAGCTCCACCATCTGCGGGTTGTTGACCATCAGGACGTTGATGGCGTCGCCGCCGGATCCGGCCCCGCCCGCTCCGACCCAGCAGCCGGAGAGCAGCGGGGCGAGCAGCGTCCCTGCGACGGCCGTGGCGAGTGTCGCTCGCGGGGGCCGTCGTCGGCTCTGGGTTCGCATGGATCGCTCCTGGACGTATGGGGAGATAAGGGGTGCAGTCGGGCATAGGGGTGCCCTGTATGGGGAGTGGGTTGGATTTTCGGACGCGGTTGGATTTCGGACGCCATTGGATCTTCGGACGCGGCTGGGTTCCCGGACGCTGCCGGTTCCTCAGACGCGGATGACCTGGGGGCCCAGCAGCGAGTAGCGGTGGGCCTCCGCCGACGGCAGCAGCGTGCTCGTCACGATCGCCTCCAGCGAGCCGACCTCGGCGAACCGGCAGAAGCTCACCGCGCCGAACTTGCTGTGCACCCCGGCGAAGACGGTGCGCCGCGCGGCCCGCACCGCCTGCGCCTTGACCTCGCCGACCGCGGGGTCGGGGGTGGTCAGACCGTGCTCGCGGGAGATGCCGTTGGCGCCGATGTAGGCGAGGTCGACGACGAAGCCGGCCAGCATCTTCGTCGTCCAGTGGTCGACGGTGGCGAGGGTTCCCGGGCGGACCCGGCCGCCGAGCAGCAGCACCGAGACGTGGTCCGCCCCGGCGAGCGCGCCCGCGACCGGCAGGGACGCGGTGACCACGGTCAGCGGCCGGTCGCGGGGCAGTGCCTCGGCGATGAGCTGCGGGGTGAAGCCCTCGTCGACGAAGACCGTCTCGGCGTCCCCCAGCAGCTCGGCCGCGGCGGCCGCGATCCGGCGCTTCTCGGGGACGTGGCTGGTGGCGCGGAAGGAGAGCGTCGTCTCGAACCCGGCGCTCTCCACGGGGTAGGCCCCGCCGTGCGTGCGCCGCACCAGGCCGTGGTCCTCCAGGACCCGCAGGTCCCGCCGGACGGTCTCCTTGGCCACGCCCAGCTCGGCGGCGAGCGCGGTGACGTCAACGGAACCGCCGGCGCGGGCCGCGCGTACGATCTCGCGCTGGCGTTCCTCCGCGGTTCTGTGCATGGCCGTCACCCGCCCTTCCTGCCGTAGTGCCCGTTCGGGCCCGCTGTGGCCCATGGGGGAAGTTCTACAGCGGGTGGGGGACGCTGGCCAGGTCTGTTATGAGGGTGATGCTGCCCGTGTGTGCCCGTTCGGTCTTGGGTGCGGGCGGCGCTTTGAGGGCCGTCTGCGGAAGCGTCGTGGCTGGTCGCGGGGCCCTGGGGCCCTGGAGCGGGTTGCCCGGCCGGGCTCGATCCGTGCCCGAATGCCCGAGCGGGCGGGCCCGTTTCCCGCCCGCCCGCTCCGCCGATGTTTTCCGGTCAGTACGGCCAGATCGGCGGCTCGGTCACGAAGTGGCCGCCCAGGCAGGCGTGCGCCGGGTTGGCCGGGTCCAGCTCGCCCTGTTCGGCGATCAGCTTCTCGGCGTAGGGCTCGGAGTCGTCCTGCGGCTCGTAACCGATGGCCCGCGCGGTGGACAGGTCCCACCACAGCCGGGTGTTGGCGGAGGACCCGTAGACGACGGTGTGGCCGACCTGCTCGGCGGTCAGTGCCGCGTGCAGGAGGCGGGCGCCGTCGGCCGGGCTCATCCACACCGAGAGCATCCGCACGCTGGTCGGCTCGGGGAAGCAGGAGCCGATGCGCACCGAGACGGTCTCCAGGCCGTGCTTGTCCCAGTAGAACTGCGCGAGGTCCTCGCCGAAGGACTTGGACAGGCCGTAGAAGGTGTCAGGGCGGCGCGGGGTCTCGATCGGGATCAGCGGGTCGTCGCCCTGCGGGCGGGGGGTGTAGCCGACCGCGTGGTTGGAGGAGGCGAAGACGATCCGCCGGACGCCCTCCTCGCGGGCGGCCTCGTACAGGTTGTAGGTGCCCTCGATGTTCGCCTTGAGGATCTTCTCGAAGGGGGCTTCCAGGGAGATGCCCGCGAGGTGGATGATCGCGTCGACGCCCCGTACGGCCTCCCGGACCGCGTCCTTGTCGGCGAGGTCGGCGACGATCGCGCCCGGCGCGCCCTCGACGGGGCGCAGGTCGAGCAGGCGCAGCTCGTAGCCGTAGTCCGGGAGCAGGTCCCGCATCAGGGTGCCGAGGCCGCCGGCGGCGCCGGTGAGCAGAACGGTGCGGGGAGCGGGCATCCTCGGATCTCCTTGCATCGCCGGCCGTACCCGCGCGCTGCGTGCACATTCGCGTACGGCATTCATATTCGTGGACACGCTAAGAGGGTGCGCACCGCCCGTCAAGTGTCCCGTGGAACCGTGAAATCCGCTGGTGTGTCGAGGGTTGGCACGCTTGACCCGCCTCCTGGGGGCGGCTTAGCGTGGGCGAGTTCAGAAATGTAGACGCAGATCAAGCATATGGACCTCATGGATCCCCGGGAGAGCCCGTGACGACAGCCCCTCTCGCCGCTCGCCTCACCGTCCCCAGCGGGCCGCTGTTCTTCCCCGTCACCGCCTACGGCCCGGACGGCGCCGTCGACCTCGACGCCTACCGCGCCCATGTGCGGCGCGGGGTCGAGGCCGGCGCCGCGGCGGTCTTCGCGTGCTGCGGCACCGGGGAGTTCCACGCGCTCACCCCCGAGGAGTTCGAGGTGTGCGTACGCGTGGCGGTCGAGGAGACCGCCGGGCGGGTGCCCGTCGTCGCCGGAGCGGGCTACGGCACCGCGCTCGCCGTGCGGTACGCGCGGCTCGCCGAGGAGGCCGGCGCCGACGGGCTGCTCGCGATGCCGCCGTACCTCGTCGTCGCCGGGCAGGAGGGACTGCTGCGGCACTACCGGGAGATCGCGGCGGCGACCGGGCTGCCCGTCATCGTCTACCAGCGCGACAACGCGGTCTTCACCCCCGAGACGGTCGTCGGACTCGCCCGCACCGAAGGCATCGTCGGCCTCAAGGACGGCCTCGGCGACCTCGACCTCATGCAGCGGATCGTCAGCGCCGTACGCACCGAGGCCCCCGGCGACTTCCTCTACTTCAACGGCCTGCCGACCGCCGAGCAGACCCAGCTCGCCTACCGGGGCATCGGCGTCACCCTGTACTCCTCCGCCGTGTTCTGCTTCGTGCCCGAGATCGCCCTCGCCTTCCACCGGGCGCTGCGCACCGGCGACGACACCACCGCGCACCGCCTGCTCGACGGCTTCTACCGGCCCTTCGTCGAACTGCGCGCCCAGGGCCGCGGGTACGCCGTCGCCCTGGTCAAGGCGGGCGTACGGCTGCGCGGGCTGGACGTGGGAGAGGTCCGGCCCCCGCTGCACGAGCCGAGCGACGATCATGTCAAGCAGCTCGCTCAGCTGATCGAGCGGGGGTACGCGCTGCTGGAGGAGACCAAGTGAAGGCGTCGGCGTTCGTCTACCCCTGGGACGTCAACGGAGACCCCCAGGCCCCGGCCCGGCTGGCGGACCTCGGCATACGCCAGGCGACGCTCGCCTCCGCCTACCACTCCACGCGGGCGCTGACCCCCCGCCACCCCCGCCACCGCATCGTCACCGCCGAACACGCCGCCGTGCTCTACCCGCTCGGCCCCCGCTGGGCGGACCGCACCCTGCGCCCCTACCCGGCCGGTGCCTGGGTGCCCGAGGCCGACGCGTACGGCGAGGCGGCAGCCGCGCTCGCCGAGGCCGGCCTGGAGACGCACAGCTGGGTCGTGCTCGCCCACAACTCCCGCCTCGGCGCCGAGCACCCGGACACCTCCGTCGTCAACGCCTACGGCGACCGCTACCCCTGGGCGCCGTGCATCGCGCAGCCCGCCACGCGCGCGTACCTCGTCGACCTGGCCGCCGAGGCGGCGGTACGGCCCGGGGCGCGGGGCACCGAGCTGGAGTCCCTGGGCTGGTACGGCCTCGCCCATCTGCACGCCCACGACAAGACCGGCGGGGTCGGCCTCGGCGACGCCGGCCAGTACCTGATGTCCCTGTGCTTCTGCGCGGACTGCCGCGCGGGATACGCCGAGCACGGCCTGGACGCCGACGAGCTGGCCGCCGCCGTACACGCCGCGCTGGAGCCGCTGTGGCGAGGGGCGCCCTCCGACGGGGGCTGGGCGGCGGTGGAGAAACTGCTCGGCGACACCACCGCGGCCGCCACGCGCGCGTGGCGGGACGAAACCGCCCGCACCCTCCAGGAGGCGGCCGTCTCGGCGGTCCGCGCGGAGGCCCCCGCCGGCTTCCGGATCCTGCTGCACGCCGACCCGGTCTCCTACCACTGCGGCGCGAACGCGGGCGTCGACCCCGCGCACATCCTCTCCGTCGCCGACGGCGTGGTCGTCCCCTGCACGGGCGGTGCGGGCCTCCTCACCCCGTTCGCGGAGCACGCGCACGAGGAAACCGTCCTCGCCGCGAACCTCACCGTCGTCTCGGGGATGGGCGGCAGCCCCGGCACCCTCGCCGAGGACGCCACCCGAGCCCGGGACCTCGGCGCGACCGAACTGCGCCTGTACCACGCGGGGCTGGCGTCGGACGGCGACCTGGAGGCGGTGCGGGCGGCGCTGGCGGGGCTCTGAGGGCTCCGGGTGCGGTGCGGTGCTGCCCCGGCACGGGCAGTCCGCCGCCGGCGGCTTCTCGGCTCGGGGGCTGGGGCGGACGGGGCTGTGGTGGGGTCAGGCCGGGTCTGCTTCGGGCCGTGGTTTCGGTTGGGCGGGGTGCTCGCCGGTGGGGTTCCTGCTCGGGGTTTTCCGGGGCGCCGATCGCGGTGGGGTCGGGCGGGGTCTGTTCGGCGGTGGTTTCGAGCTGCGGTCCGGTCACGCCGGGTCCGCCCCGGACCGTGGTTTCGGTTCGGCCGGCAGTGGGGTCGGCCGGCGTTGGAGCAGTGCGGCCGCCGTCGCTGTCAGTGCCACGCCCGCGGTGATGAGCAGCGGCCGGTGTCCCAGTGGCCCGACCAGGGCCGCTCCGGTCGTCAGGCCCAGCACGTTCGGTGTGAACACCAGCGTGTTCGCGGTGGCGGTGACCCGGCCCAGCAGCGGCCCCGGCGTGCCGCGCTGCACAGCGGTCAGTGTCGCGATCAGCACCGCCGGCAGGCCCGCGCCGACCGCCGCGCCGCTCACCAGCGCCACCGGCTCGGACGGCACCGCCCGCAGCGCCACCGCCCCGGCCGTCAGCGCGATGCCGTACGCCGCGAAACGCCGCTCGCCCAGCCGGCGCAGCCCGGGCCCCGAGAGCAGCCCGACGGCGACCGAGCCCGCGCCCTGCGCGGCGTACAGCACACCCGCGTACTCGGGGGAGCGCCCGAGGTCGTCGACGACGGCGTAGAGCAGCGCCCCGCTCAGGCCCGCGCCGAGCATCGTCGCCCCGCCCGCCAGGACCAGCGGGCGCAGCCCGCGGTGCGACCACAGATACCGCGCGCCCTCGGCCGTCCGCGCCCGGCGTCCGCCGACGGGCGGCGCCGGCCGCTCCTCGCGCACCCGCAGCAGCCCGTACAGCCCCGCCGCCACGGCGAACGTCACCGCGTCCAGCACGGCCACACCGGAGCCGCCGTACGCCGCGTACAGCCCCGCGCCCGCCAGCGGGGCCAGCAGTTTCATGCCCTCCGTGGCCGTCGTCCGCAGCCCGTTGAAGTCGCCGAGCAGCCGCCCGTCGACGGCCGCCGCGACCAGCGCCGACTCGGCCGCGTCGTGGACGGTGCCCGCCGCGCCGTACACCGCCAGGACCACGAACAGCAGCCACAGCTCTCCCGGCGCGTCGACGGTGAGGAGCGTGAGCAGCAGCGCGCCCATCAGCACGCTGACGCCGATCAGCAGCGGCGCGCGGGGGACGCGGTCGGCGAGCGCGCCCAGCAGGGGGCCCGCCAGGGTCGGCGCCCACATCGCCGCCATGCACAGCGCGGCCAGCCCGTCCGAGCCGGTGAGGTCCTTCACCCACACGCCGGACGCCAGCCACAGCGCCGACGTGCCGAAGCCGGACACCACCACCGCGGCGAGCGAGAGCGCCGCGTTGCGGTCACGAAGGACGCGGGTCACTGTCCAGTTCGTCGTCATGGCACGCCAGGCTGGTGCCAAGGCCCCCGCGCGCGGATCGGGAAGTCGCCGTATCCGGTGGGCGGCCGGGCGATGAGTTCCGGGCCCGGGACCGGTCAACACTCCGAGAGACCGAACCCTGAGGAGCAGCGCATGAACCCGACCCTGGACCTCGCCCCGCAGGCGGCGATCGTGGCCCGCCTCGCCGCAGGCGTCCCCGACGATCTGCTGACGGCCCCCACCCCGTGCCCCGGGTACCGGGTCCGCCATCTGCTCGGCCACATCACCGGGCTCGCCGTCGCCTTCCGCGATGCCGGCCGCAAGAAACTGGGGCCCACCACCGACACGCCCCCGGACAGCACCCTGCCGGACATCGGAGCCGACTGGCGCGAGGAGCTGGCCGCGGCGCTCGCCGAACTGCCCGGCGCGTGGGATGACCCGTCCGCCTGGACCGGCATGACCCGCGCCGGGGGAGTCGACCTGCCCGGCGAGGTCGCCGGTCTGGTCGCCGTCGACGAGCTGGTCGTCCACGGCTGGGACCTGGCCCGCGCCACCGGCCAGGACTACGCCCCCGACCCGGCCGCGCTCCGGGCCTGCCACGCCTTCCTCGGGGAGGCCGCCGAGGACCCCCTCCGCGACGGCATCTTCGGCCCGGTGGTGCCCGTCCCGGACGAGGCTCCGCTGCTCGACCGGGCGATCGGCCTCAGCGGACGGGACCCGGGCTGGACGCCCTAGGGGGGTCTCGCCGATCATGCCGGGCTCGCGGCGTCTGGCACCGCGCCTCGCCGCGTTGTCGTCGGTCCCCGATTCCCCCAAGCTCTCGGCTCCGCTCGAGCAGGGGGGACCCCCATCGCATCGGCTCCCTCCTCCGCCTTGTGACGCACGGCACCAGGCGCCGCTCCCTCATCCGGCCTGATCGACGAGACACCCCCTGAGGCCCGGACCGGCCGACGGGACACTCCCTGAGCGCAAGCCTTGCGGCCACCGGACCGTACCCTCCCCGCATGTCTCTCACGCTCACCGTCCTCGGTACCGCCTCCCCGCACCCGGCCCCCGGCCGCCCCTGCTCCGGCTATCTCCTGAGCGCCCCGGGCGCCGAGGTGTGGGTGGACGCCGGCCCCGGCAGCTTCGCGGAGTTGCAGCGGCACACGGATCCGGCACGGCTGGGCGCGATCTGGATCTCCCACCTGCACGCCGACCACAACTCCGATCTCCTGGCCGCCTACTACGCACTCGCGTACGGCGGCCTCACCCCGCCCGCACCGATTCCCGTGTACGCGCCCGCCGGCTGCGCCCACCGCCTCGCCGCGTTCCTCGGGCGCCCCGACCCCGCCTCGCTGAGCGGCGTGTTCGACTTCCACCCCCTGTACGACGGCCACACCGCCCGCCACGGCGACCTGCTCCTCACCGCCCGCGCGGTCGCGCACGACGTGCCCGCGTACGGGCTGCGCGCCGAGGCGGACGGGCGCGCCCTCGCCTACTCGGGGGACACCGGCCCCTGCGCCGCACTCATGGAACTCGCCCGCGACGCCGACCTGTTCCTGTGCGAGGCGGACGTCGACACGCATCGCGAAGGCGAACAGGTGCACCTCACCCCGGAGGACGCCGGCGCCGCCGCCCGTGAGGCCGGCGCGCGACGGCTGCTCGTCACCCATGTCGGGCCCACGCTCACCCCCGAGGCCGCGACCGCCCGCGCCGCCGCCGCGTTCGGCGGAACCACCGCCACCGCACGCGAGGGCGCGGTACACCGCCTCTGACGGCGAAACCGGCAACCTCAACTTCCTTTGTCAGAAGCATTGACGAAACACGGGGGCACTCCTACCTTCAACGCGTCGTACTTCGTACGTCATATATGAGACGCGATACGCGATATCCGAGAGGCGCGCATGACCTCTGTGCCCACGCCGATCCCCTCACGCACGCAGTTCGTGCTGGAAGGGATCAAACACCGCATCCTGACCGGACAGCTGACGCCGGGCCAGGCCCTGGTCGAGACCGAGCTGGCCGCGCAGTTCGGGGTCTCCAAGACCCCGGTCCGCGAGGCGCTGAAGACCCTGGCCGGGACCGGGCTGGTGGTGATGAGCCAGTACAAGGGCGTCACCGTGCGCATGGTCGACGCGGACATGGCGCGCGAGGTCTACGACGTGCGGCTGCTCCTGGAGCCCGAGGCACTGCGCCGCACCGTGCGCCGCGGCTCCTCCCTGGACGCCGCCCGGGATGCGCTGACCAGGGCGGACGACGCCACGGACACCGCCGAACGGTCGCTCGCCAACCGGGAGTTCCACCGCGCCCTGTACGTGTCGTGCGGCAACCCGCTGCTCGGCCGGATGCTGGACGAGGTCCGCGACCAGGCGGCCCTCGTCTCGGCCGTGGCCTGGGCCGCCGACCCCTCGTGGGAGCGGGAGGCCAGTGAGCACCGCGAGATCCTGCGGCTCGCCCTCGGCGGCGACGCCGACGGCGCGGCGCGCGCCCTCCACGCCCACATCGCGTCCTTCGTCGAGCGGGCCTTCCCCGAAGTGCAGGGCGAGGTCCAGGGAGAGGACGGTCAGGCATGACAACGACGTTCGAGACCCAGCGGGCGGCCCTGGCCGACGTGGTCGCGATCCCGGTGACACCGTTCGCCGAGGACGGCTCCGTCGACCAGGACACCCACCGGGCCCTGCTGCGTCGTCTGCTCGACGGTGGGGTCAGGACCCTCACCCCCAACGGCAACACCGGAGAGTTCTACGCCCTGACGCCCCAGGAGCGGCAGCTCGTCACCGAGCTGACCATCGACGAGGCCGGCGACCGCGCGGTGATCCTGGTCGGCGTCGGCCACGACGTGCCGACCGCCGTGGCCTCCGCCCGGCACGCCCGCGAGCACGGCGCGCAGATGGTGATGGTGCACCAGCCCGTCCACCCGTACGTCTCGCAGAGCGGCTGGGTCGACTACCACCGCGCGATCGCCGAGGCCGTGCCCGAGCTGGGCGTCGTCCCCTACATCCGCAACCCGCAGCTGCACGGCGACCGGCTCGCCGAGCTGGCCGACACCTGCCCGAACGTGATCGGCGTCAAGTACGCGGTCCCGGACGCCGCCCGCTTCGCCGCCTTCGCCCGGGACGCGGGCCTGGACCGGTTCGTGTGGGTGGCCGGGCTCGCCGAGCCGTACGCCCCGTCGTACTTCTCCGCCGGCGCCACCGGTTTCACCTCGGGCCTGGTGAACGTCGCCCCGGCCGTCTCGCTGAACATGCTCGAAGCCCTCCGGGCCGGCGACTACCCGGCCGCGATGAAGGTCTGGGAGCAGATCCGCCGCTTCGAGGAGCTGCGCGCCGCCAACGGCTCCGCCAACAACGTCACCGTCGTCAAGGAGGCCCTGGCCTCGCTCGGCCTGTGCCGCCGCGAGGTGCGCCCGCCGAGCAAGCCGCTGCCGGAGCAGGAGCGCTCCGAGGTCGCCGTGATCGCCGCCGGGTGGTCCATATGACCCGTCGCCCCGAAGAACTCCGCAGCCACCAGTGGTACGGCACCGACGGACTGCGCTCGTTCAGTCACCGGGCCCGCACCCGCCAGCTCGGCTATCTGCCCGAGGAGCACCTGGGCAAGCCGCTCATCGCGATCCTCAACACCTGGTCGGACATCAACCCCTGCCACGTCCACCTGCGCGACCGCGCGCAGGCGGTCAAGCGGGGCGTCTGGCAGGCGGGCGGATTCCCGCTGGAGTTCCCGGTCTCCACCCTCAGCGAGACCTTCCAGAAGCCGACCCCGATGCTGTACCGCAACATGCTCGCCATGGAGACCGAGGAGCTGCTGCGCTCCTACCCGGTCGACGGCGCGGTGCTGATGGGCGGCTGCGACAAGTCCACGCCCGCCCTCCTGATGGGGGCCGCGAGCGTCGACCTGCCGGCGGTCTTCGTCCCGGCCGGTCCCATGCTGCCCGGTCACTGGCGCAACGAGGTGCTGGGCTCCGGCACCGACATGTGGAAGTACTGGGACGACAAGCGCGCCGGTCTCATCGGCGACTGCGAGATGCAGGAACTGGAGAGCGGCCTGGCCCGCTCGCCCGGCCACTGCATGACCATGGGCACGGCGTCCACGCTGACCGCCGCCGCCGAGGCGCTGGGCGTGACCGTGCCGGGGGCCTCCAGCATTCCGGCCGTCGACTCCGGGCACGACCGGATGGCCGCCGCGGCGGGTCTGCGGATCGTCGAACTGGTCCACAAGGACCGCAGGCTCTGCGACATCCTCACCCGTGACGCCTTCGAGGACGCGGTGACCACCGTCCTCGGTCTCGGCGGCTCCACCAACGCCGTGATCCACCTGATCGCCATGGCCGGCCGCGCGGGCGTCGAGCTCACCCTGGACGACTTCGACCGCATCGCCCGCACCGTCCCGGTCCTCGCCAACGTCCGGCCCGGCGGACAGAAGTACCTCATGGAGGACTTCCACTTCGCCGGCGGCCTGCCCGGCTTCCTCTCCCGCATCCCGGACCTGCTGCACCTGGACCGGCCGACGGTGTCGTACGACACGATGCAGGAGCAGATCGAGGGCGCCCGGGTGCACGACGACGACGTCATCCGGCCCCGGGAGAACCCGGTGGCGAAGGAGGGCGGGGTCGCGGTGCTGCGCGGCAACCTCTGCCCGGACGGCGCGGTCATCAAGCACATCGCAGCCGAGCGGCACCTGCTCGAGCACACCGGTCCCGCGGTCGTCTTCGACGACTACAGGACCATGCAGCGCACCATCAACGACCCGGCGCTGGGGATCACCGCCGACAGCGTGCTGGTGCTGCGCAACGCCGGCCCCAAGGGCGGTCCGGGCATGCCCGAGTACGGCATGCTGCCCATCCCCGACCACCTGCTGAAGCAGGGCGTGCGGGACATGGTGCGGATCTCCGACGCCCGGATGAGCGGTACGAGCTACGGCGCGTGCGTGCTGCACGTGGCGCCGGAGTCGTACGTCGGCGGACCGCTGGCGCTGGTGCGCACCGGCGACCTGATCACCCTGGACGTCGAGGCGCGCACCCTGCACCTGAACGTGGACGACGAGGAGCTGGACCGGCGCCGCGCCGAGTGGACCCCGCCGCCCACCCGCTACGAGCGTGGCTACGGCGCGCTCTACAACGAGCAGGTCACCCAGGCGGACACCGGCTGCGACTTCGAGTTCCTCGCGCGGCCGGGCAAGGTGCAGGACCCGTACGCGGGCTAGCAGCACACGGCCGGGTCTCTCTTGGCCGAAATGTCGAACACCCTTCGGAAAGCGCTTCACCGAGAACGGAGAACAGTCATGGCCCAAGCCGCAGCCGTGGCGAAACCGCCCGCGCCACAACGGCGGCGCCGTGCCTCCGCCACCCCGCGCAGGCTCCCGTACCTGCTGATCGCGCCGGCGGCCCTGCTGATGCTGGGCTTCATCGCCTACCCGGTGATCAGTGTCTTCTACTACAGCCTGCAGGACTACAACCCCACCAAGCCGTGGCGGAACGGTTTCGCGGGCTTCGACAACTTCGTCCACGCCTTCACCGCGGACCCGGTCTTCTGGGACACCCTCACCTTCAGCGCCAAGTGGGTCGTCGTCGAGGTCGGACTCCAGCTGCTGTTCGGTCTCGCGCTGGCCCTGATCGTCAACCAGACCTTCGTCGGCCGGGCACTGGGACGCGCCCTGGTCTTCTCGCCGTGGGCCGTCTCCGGCGTGCTGACCTCGGCGATCTGGGTGCTGCTCTACAACTCCCAGACCGGCGTCACCCGCTACCTCGCCGACATGGGCATCGGCTCCTACGGCACCAGCTGGCTGTCGGACACGTCAACCGTGTTCCCGGCGGCGGTCGTCGCCGACCTGTGGCGCGGCGTGCCCTTCTTCGCCATCCTCATCCTCGCCGACCTCCAGTCCGTCTCCAAGGACCTGTACGAGGCCGCCGAGGTCGACGGCGCCAGCCGGATCAAGCAGTTCTGGCACATCACCCTGCCCCACCTGAAGGACGCCATCGTCCTGTCCACGCTGCTGCGCGCGGTGTGGGAGTTCAACAACGTCGACCTGCTCTACACCCTGACCGGCGGCGGACCGGCCGGCGAGACCACGACCCTGCCGCTGTACATCGCCAACACCAGCGTCGACGCCCACGACTTCGGTTACGCGTCGGCCCTGACCACGGTCGCGTTCGTGATCCTGCTCTTCTGCTCGATCGTCTATCTGCGGCTGAGCAAGTTCGGAGGCGAGTCCAAGTGAGCACCATCAAGGAGGCCCCGGTCGTCCCCGCGCCGCGCCCGGCCCCGACCGAGCCCGAGCGCCCGGTGAAGACGAAGCACCGCGGCTGGGACGAGGTCCCCCGCTGGCAGATCTACCTGCCGCTGTCGATCTACCTGGTCTTCACCCTGATCCCGTTCTACTGGATCCTGCTCTTCGCCCTGCGCCCGGCCGGCTCCACCTCGCTGGTGCCGTGGCCGATCACCTTCGACCACTTCGAGAAGGTGTGGACGGAGCGGCAGTTCGGCACCTACTTCGGCAACAGCGTGCTCGTCGGTCTCGCCACCCTGGTGCTGACCACCGTCGTCGCCCTGGCCGGCGGCTACGCCCTCGCCCGCTTCGACTTCAAGATCAAGCGGGGCTTCATGCTCGCCCTGCTGTGCTCGCAGTTCGTGCCCGGCGCGCTGCTGCTGGTCCCGCTGTTCGAGATCTTCGCCGAGCTCCAGATGATCAACTCGCTCGGCAGCGTCATCATCGCCGAGACGGTCTTCCAGCTGCCGCTGTCGATGATCCTGATCAGCAACTTCATCAAGAACGTGCCGTACTCCCTGGAGGAGGCGGCCTGGGTCGACGGCTGCAACCGGCTCACCGCCTTCCGGGTGATCGTGCTGCCGCTGCTGCGCCCCGGGCTGATCGCGGTCGGTTCCTTCGCCTTCGTGCACTCCTGGAACCACTTCCTGTTCGCCCTGATGTTCCTCAACAACCAGGCCAAGCAGACCATCCCGGTCGGCCTGAACACCCTGATGAGCGCGGACAGCGTCGACCTCGGCGCCCTCGCGGCGGGCGGCATCATCGCCGCCGTCCCGGTGGTCATCGTCTTCGCCTTCATCCAGAAGTGGCTGATCACCGGCTTCAGCGCGGGGGCGGTGAAGGGATGAGAACGCGTCACGCCGCCCTGACGGCCGCCCTGCTGGGTGCGCTGTGCGTGCCCGCGCACGCCGACGACGCCCGCGACATCAGCCGTGACACCCTCGCGTCCGACGACGGCTGGGCCGCCGCCGACGGCGGCACCACCGGCGGCGCGGCGGCCGAGGACGCGCATGTCCTCACCGTCTCGGACCGGGCCGGACTGGTCCGCGCCCTCGACGGCGGCAGTGCCACCCCGAAGATCATCCGGATCGCCGGGACCATCGACGCCAACACCGACGACCGGGGCCGCCGCCTCGACTGCGAGGACTACGCCACCGACGGCTACAGCCTGAAGAAATACCTCGCCGCCTACGACCCCCGCACCTGGGGCTCGGCCAAGCCGAGCGGCCCCCAGGAGGAGGCCCGCAAGGCGTCCGCGGCCAGGCAGGCCGAGCGGGTCGAGCTGCGCGTCGGCTCCAACACCACGATCGTCGGCCTCGGCGACGACGCGGTCCTCAAGGGCGCGAGCCTGCAGATCAGCGACGCGGACAACGTCATCGTCCGCAACCTGGAGGTCCGCGACGCCTACGACTGCTTCCCCGTCTGGCAGCCCAACTCCGGCGGCCTCGGCGACTGGAAGGCGGCGTACGACACGATCTGGCTGCGCGGCGCGAGCCACGTCTGGGTCGACCACGTCATCCTGAGCGACAAGGGCCACCCCGACGAGGACGAGCCGGCCTACTTCGCCCGCAACTACCTGCGCCACGACGGCCTGCTGGACATCACCAACGGGTCCGACCTGGTCACCGTCTCCTGGAGCCGGTTCGCCGACCACGACAAGGCGATGCTCATCGGCAACGGCGACACCGCCACCGGCGACCGCGGCAAGCTGCGGGTCACCCTGCACCACAACGAGTTCGAGTCGGTCGTCCAGCGCGCCCCGCGCGTCCGCTTCGGCCAGGTGCACGTCTACAACAACCGCTACGTCGTCCCCGAGGACGCCCACGACTACCGCTACTCCATCGGCGTCAGCACCGAGTCGGCGGTGTACGCCGAGCACAACGCCTTCCACACGCCGAGCCACATCGAGGCCGCCGACCTGGTCAAGAGCTGGAACGGCACCGCCCTGCACGACAGCGGCAGCCTCTTCAACGGCTACCCGGTCGACCTGCTCACCATCCACAACGCCTACAACTCGGGCAGCGAGCGCGACCTGACCGCCGACGTCGGCTGGACACCCGCCCTGCACGGCACGGTCGACAGCGCCGCGAAGGCCGACCGGGCGGTCGCGCACGGCGCGGGAGCGGGGAGGGTCCCATGACCGGACCCCTGCCGCTGGTCCTCGCCGGCGCCCGCGGCCACGGCCGCTGGCACGTGGCGAACATCCGCCGCCTCCAGGAGCTGGGCGTCGTACGGCTGGTGGGCATCTGCGAGCTGACCCCGCTGACCGAGGAGGAGTTCGGCGGCGAACTCCCGGCCCAGTCCGCCGACTTCGGCGGACTGCTCGACAGCACCGGCGCCCGCGCCGCGGTGATCTGCACGCCGATCCCCACCCACACCGACCTGGCGCTGGCCGCCGCGAGCCGGGGTGTGCACCTGTTGCTGGAGAAGCCGCCCGCGCCGTCCTACGCCGAGTTCCGGCGGATGGCCGACGGGATCGCCGAGGCGGGCGTGGCCTGCCAGATCGGGTTCCAGTCGATGGGCTCGCACGCCGTGCCCGCGATCCGCGAGCTGATCGCCGACGGGGCGATCGGCACGGTCACCGGCATCGGCGGGGCCGGCGCCTGGGCCCGGGACGAGGCGTACTTCCGCCGCGCCCCGTGGGCGGGCAAGCGGCGGCTGAACGGCGCCGACGTGATCGACGGGGCGCTCACCAACCCGCTCGCGCACGCCGTCGCCACCGCCCTCGCCCTCGGCGGCAGCACCCGCGCCGAGGACGTCACCGGGATCGAGACCGAGCTGTGGCGGGCCAACGCGATCGAGTCCGACGACACCTCCTGCGTCCGGGTCACCACGGCCCAGGGCCGCCCGGTCACCGTCGCCGCCACCCTGTGCGCCGAACACCCGGACGAGCCGTACGTCCTGGTGCACGGCAGCCGGGGCCGGATCACCTTCTGGTACAAGCAGGACCGCGTGCTGCTCCAGCGCGCCGACCACGGCCCCGAGGAGATCGAGTACGGCCGCACCGACCTCCTGGAGAACCTCGCCGACCACCTGGCGAACGGTGCCCCGCTGCTCGTCCCGCCCGCGGAGACCGGCGCCTTCATGAAGGTCGTTGAGGCGATCCGGCTGGCGCCCGACCCCGCCCCGCTGCCGGAGTCCGCCTGGCACCGGCCGCCGGGGGAGGAGCGCCGGGTCGTGCCCGGCGTCGACGGCCTGGTCGCGGCCGCCGCCGACACCCTCGCCCTGTACTCCGAGCTGGCGGCCCCCTGGGCCGCCCCGAGAGAGGTGAGCACCCGATGACCAGTGAAGACAGCGCGGTCCTGCGCGTCGCGGGCAGACCGGTCGGCCGGTACGTCACCCGGCCCGCACTGCCCGACCGGCTCTCCCCGCGCCCCTATCTGCACCCCGTCACCACCCTGTCCGGCGTATCGGTCACCGAGCTGAGCCCCGCCGACCACCTGCACCACCTCGGCGTCGGTGTCGCCGTTCCCGACGTCGAGGGGCACAACTTCTGGGGCGGGCGCACCTTCGTCCGCGACCAGGGCCCCACCGAGCTGGACAACCACGGCGCCCAGCGGCACGTGGGCTTCCAGCTGCGCGACCCCGACGGCTTCGTCGAGGAACTGCGCTGGGTGGCCGGGGGCACCGAGGTGCTGCGCGAGCGCCGCACCGTCGCCGCCACCGAACTCACCGGCACCGCCTGGGCGCTGGACTTCACCTTCGCCCTCACCAACCCGGGCGCCGAACCGCTCACCATCGGCAGCCCCGCCACCAACGGACGCCCCGGCGCGGCCTACGGCGGCTTCTTCTGGCGGGCCCGCAAGGAGGCGACCGCACCGGACGTGTTCACCGCCGGCACCGAGGGCGAGGCGGCGGCGCACGGACAGCGCGCCGACTGGCTGGCGCTCGCGGGCACCTCCTGGACGCTGGTCTTCGCCGGCGCCACCGACGCCACCCGCCGCGACCCGTGGTTCGTGCGCACCGCCGAGTACCCGGGCGTCGGCTCCTCCCTGGCCCACGGTGAACGACTGCCGGTGCCGCCCGGCGAGACCGTCGTACGGCGGATCGTCACCGTCGTCGCCGACGGCCGCCTCGACCGGGACGAGGCCGCGGCCCTGATCCGGAAGGCGGTCGCCGCGTGACGGACGAGACGTACACCAACCCGGTCCTGAACGCCGACTGGTCCGACCCGGACGTCGTCCGCGTCGGCGACGACTACTACCTCACCGCCTCCAGCTTCGGCCGCGTCCCCGGACTGCCGCTGCTGCACTCCCGCGACCTGGTCAACTGGACGCTCGTCGGCCATGCCCTGGACCGCCTGGAACCGGCGGCCGTGTTCGACGAACCCCGCCACGACTGCGGCGTCTGGGCACCCTCCCTGCGCCACCACGACGACCGCTTCTGGATCTTCTGGGGCGACCCCGACCAGGGCGTCTTCCAGATCAACGCCCCCGAGATCCGCGGCCCCTGGACCAAGCCGCACCTGCTGAAGGAGGGCAAGGGCCTGATCGACGCCTGCCCCCTGTGGGACGACGAGACCGGCGAGGCCTACCTGGTGCACGCCTGGGCCAAGTCCCGCTCCGGCGTCAAGAACCGCCTCACCGGCCACCGCATGCACCCCGACGGCACCTCCCTGCTCGACGAGGGCAAGCTGATCGTGGACGCCGACCGCGTCCCCGGCTGGTTCACCCTGGAGGGCCCCAAGCTCTACAAGCACGACGGCTGGTTCTGGATCCTCGCCCCCGCCGGGGGAGTGGAGACCGGCTGGCAGGGCGCCTTCCGGTCACGTGAGTTCTTCGGGCCGTACGAGGAGAAGGTCGTCCTGGAACAGAAGGACACCGACGTCAACGGCCCCCACCAGGGCGGCTGGGTGCGCACCCGGTCGGGCGAGGACTGGTTCCTGCACTTCCAGCAGCGCGGCGCCTACGGCCGGGTCGTCCACCTCCAGCCGATGCGCTGGGGCACCGACAGCTGGCCGGTGCTCGGCGACGAGGGCGCCCCGGTGGCCGTACACCGCAAGCCCGACCTGCCGCCGCAGCCGCCCGCCGCGCCCGCCACCGACGACGACTTCCCCGGCGGACGCCACGGCCGGCAGTGGCAGTGGACGGCCAACCCGGGCGACGGCTGGGCCACCCAGCACTCCGGCGACGGACTCAGGCTCACCTGCGTCCGCTCGGCCGACACGCACGACCTGCGCAAGCTCCCGAACGTCCTCACCCAGCGGCTGCCCGGCATCCCCTCGGCCGTCGAGGTGGGGCTGCGCCTCGACAGCGAGGAACCGGGCGCGCGGGCGGGCCTCGCGGTGCTCGGAGACGCGTTCGGCTGGATCGGGCTGCAACGGGGGACCGACGGGACGGTCCACCTGGTGCACCGGTTCGCCGAGGCGGTCGCGGAACACGAACGGGACGCCGAGCACCCCCGGCCCGCCCCCGAAGGGCGGGCCACCCTGCGGATCGAGATCGGGGCGGGCGCGCGCTGCCGCTTCCTCGCCGACACCGGGGACGGCTTCCGCCCCTCCGGCCAGGTCTTCGCCGCCACCCCGTGGCGCTGGGTCGGCGCCCTGCTCGGCCTCTTCGCGGCGGCGCCCGGCGACGGGCAGGGGCACGCCGGAGCGGCCACGTTCACGCAGTTCCGCATCTCAGCGCTCTAACTCACCTCATCCGTAAGCCTGTTGGGAGCCGCAATGACGTACCCCCATGGCAAGCGCTTGTCGAGACCGGGGCCCGGCAAGGTGGTGGCCGCCGTCATCGGCCTCGTCACCGCGCTGGGCCTCGGATCCCTCGGGGAGGCCCACGCCGCCCCGCCCGCCGCAGAGGCGGAAACCGCGTCCCCGTCCCGCTGGACCGACCGCCCGCACGGGTTCGCCTCCCTCGCCGGCGGCACCTCCGGAGGCGCCAGGGGGAAGGTCGTCACCGTCACCGACCAGGCCGCGCTGGCGAAGTACGCCGCCGCACCCGAGCCGTACGTCATCCGGGTCGAGGGCAGCATCACCGCGCAGCCGTTCGGCGCGAGCATCGAGGTCGCCTCCGACAAGACCATCGTCGGCGTCGGGGCGACCGGCGAGCTGGTGCAGGGCGAGTTCCATCTCGGCCCCGGCACCCACAACGTGATCATCCGCAACCTGACGATCCGCGACTCGGCCGTCGAGGGCAACTGGGACTGCAAGGACACCGACTTCGACGGCATCCAGATGGACACCGTCCACCACGTCTGGGTCGACCACAACCGCTTCTCGAACATCTGCGACGGGCAGCTCGACGTCCGCAAGGACAGCGAGTACGTGACCGTCTCCTACAACCGGTTCGAGAACAACAACAAGACGTTCGGCCTGGGCTGGACCACCAACGTCAGGACGCAGATCACCATCGACCACAACTGGTTCCGGAACACCAAGCAGCGCAACCCGTCGGCCGACAACGCCGCCTACGCGCACCTGTACAACAACTACCTGACGGCGCAGGCGGACCCCGGCGATCCCGTGTGGACGTACGGGAACTGGTCGCGCGGCAAGACCAGGATGGTCATCGAGAACTCGTACTACGAGGACGTCCAGCACCCGTACCAGGCCGACGCGACGGCCGAACTGGTGCAGCGCGGGTCCATCCTGAAGAACACCACCGGGCGCCACGACACGTGGGGCACGGCCTTCGACCCGCGGGACTTCTACGCCTACCGGCTGGATCCGGCGGCCGCCGTGCCCGCCCTCGTGAAGCGTTTCTCCGGGCCGCAGAAGCAGGTCGGCACCGTGCTGCACGTCCCCGCGGACCACCCGACCGTGCAGGCCGCCGTGGACGCCGTGCCGGACGGCAACGACGTCCCGGTGACGATCGCCGTCGCGCCCGGCACCCACCGTGCCAAGGTCCACATTCCCGCGACCAAGCCGAACATCGTGCTGCAGGGGACTGGACAGGACCGCTCCGACACCGTCATCGTCTACGACACGCCCGCCGCGTACGGCGGCTCCACCGGGAGCGCGACCGTACGGATCTCGGCCAGTGACGTCACGGCGCGCAACCTCACCTTCAGCAACGACTTCGACGAGGCCGCGCACGAGCTGAACGGCGAGCAGGCGCTGGCGGTGAAGACGACCGGCGACCGGATCGTCTTCGAGGACACCGCCTTCCTGGGCAACCAGGACACCCTGATGACCGACAGCCCCAAGCTGACCACCGTCAGCCGGGTCTACATCCGCGACTCCTGCATCGAGGGCGACGTCGACTTCGTCTACGGGCGGGCGACCACGGTGATCGAACGGTCCGTGATCCGCGCGCTGAGCCGTGGGTCCGCGACCGACAACGGGTACGTCACGGCCGCCTCGACCTGGAAGGGCAACCCGTACGGGTTCCTGATCACCGGATCGAGGATCGTGAGCGACGCGCCGGCCGGCAGCTACCACCTGGGCCGGCCCTGGCACCCGGGCGGCGAGCCGGACGCGGTCGCCCAGGTGCTGATCCGCGACACCGAGCTGCCCGCCGCGGTCAAGGCCTCCCCGTGGACCGACATGAGCGGCTTCTCGTGGAAGGACGCCCGGTTCGCCGAGTACCGCAACCACGGGCCGGGGGCCGCGGTCACCGCGGACCGGCCGCAGATGAGCGACGCGGACGCGAGGACGCACACCGTCGCCGACTACCTCGAGGGCACGGACGGCTGGGCGCCGTACGCCCGTCACTGATCCCCACAACTTCATATCTCCGCTCAATCCGAAGAAGAGAGCCGACCAATGAAGATCAGCATCCGCAGAAGCCGGCGCGCCGCCATCGCCGTCACCCTGGGCTCCGTTCTCGCGCTCACCGCCACCGCCTGCGGCGACGACGGCAGCGGTGGGGGCGGCGGCCAGGGCTCCGAGGGCAGCGGCAAGGGCAAGATCGTCTTCTGGGACAACAACGGCGGTGTCCGCACCGACATCTGGAAGGAGGTCATCGCCGACTTCGAGAAGGCCAACCCGGACATCGACGTCGAGTACGTCGGCATCTCCTCCACCGAGTACCAGTCCAAGGTCGACACCGCCATCCAGGGCGGCGGCCTTCCGGACGTCGGCGGTGTCGGCGCGGCGATGCTCGCCGGCTTCTCCGCGCAGGACGCCCTGGAGCCGCTGGACGACCGGCTCGCCGAGTCCGAGCTGAACGGCAAGCTCAACGAGGACATGGTCGAGTCCATGAAGGCCGCTGGCGGCGGCGACGGCACGCTGTACTCGATCCCGACCTCCGCGAACAACGGTGTGCTGTACTACCGCACCGACCTGTTCAAGAAGGCGGGCCTGGAGGACCCGACCACCTGGGAGGCCTTCTTCGAGGCGGCGGACGAGCTGACCGCCGCGAAGAAGAACGAGTTCGGCTACACCATCCGCGGTGGTGCCGGATCCATCGCGCAGGCCCTGGACGCGATGTACGGGCAGAGCGGGATCACCTCGTTCTGGAAGGGCGACAAGACCACCGTCAACGACCCGAAGAACGTCGAGGCGCTGGAGAAGTACGCGGGCCTGTACAAGAAGGTCACGCCGTCCGCCGACCTCAACAACGACTTCACGAAGATGGTCGCGCAGTGGGATTCCGGCACCATCGGAATGCTCAACCACAACCTGGGGTCGTACCAGGACCACGTGAAGGCGCTCGGGGCCGACAAGTTCCGCGGCATCCCGCAGCCGACCGGCCCCGGCGGCAAGCGGGTGCAGGTGTCCAACCCGGTGGACGGGCTCGGTCTGTTCAAGAGCTCCAAGAACAAGGAAGCCGCCTGGAAGTTCATCGAGTTCGCGCTCTCCCACGAGGAGAACTCCAAGTTCAACGAGGCGGCGGGGCAGGTGCCGGCGAACCTGGACGCGGCGAAGGACCCGTGGATCTCCGAGGCGGAGCCGACGAAGCTGGCCGCCGACGCGCTGAGTGACGGGTCCACGACCATCGTTCAGCTGCCGTACTACCTGCCGGACTGGAACACGATCTCCAAGGCAGACAACGAGCCGAACTTCCAGAAGGTGCTGCTGGGGGACATGTCCGCGAAGGACTTCCTGGACACGCTGGCCGAGCAGCTGAACGAGGCGCAGGCCGAGTGGAAGCAGCGTAACGGCTGAGTTCCGGGTTCGTGGTGGGGGCGGTCCGTGGTTCGCGGACTGCGGGCCGTCCCCGGTTGCTCGCGCCCACGCGGCGGTAGCCGCAAATCGAAGGGGTCCCGCGCCCCTGGGTGGGACCCATCACCCCTGGTCCGAAAGGTACTCGGCGTTGCCCCTCTCTCGCAGACAAGTCACCTCGGCGGCGCTGGCCGCCGTTCCGCTCGCCCTCGCGGCGAACGGCACCGCGCAGGCCTCCGCCGGACGGCGTGAGCGCACGATCTACATCGCCGGGGACTCCACCGCCGCGCAGAAGTACGCGGACGCGGCGCCGGAGACCGGGTGGGGGATGGCACTTCCCTTCTTTCTGCACAAGGACCGGCCCGTCGCCAATCACGCGGTGAACGGGCGGAGTTCGAAGAGTTTCGTCGACGAGGGCCGGCTGGACGTGATCCTCGGGGAGATCCGGCCCGGCGACTTCCTGATCATCCAGTTCGCGCACAACGACGAGAAGAGCGGCGACCCCGCCAGGTACACCGAGCCCTGGACGACGTACCAGGACCATCTGCGGCTGTACGTCGACGGCGCGCGGGCCCGGGGTGCCCGGCCCGTGCTGGCCACCGCCGTGGAGCGGCGGCGGTTCGACGCGGCGGGCAACGCCCTGCCGAGCCACGGCGACTATCCGGCGGCGATGCGCGCCCTCGCCGGGCAGGAGGGCGTGGCGCTGCTGGACGTGCAGGCGCTGTCGCTCGCGCTGTGGCAGGAGCTGGGCGTCGAGGAGACCGAGAAGTACTTCAACTGGACGGCGACCGAGCAGGACAACACGCACTTCAACCCGCCGGGCGCGATCGCCGTGGCGCGGCTGGTGGTGCGGGAGCTGCTGCGGACGCGGGTGCTGGGCCCGCGGGACGTGCGCAGGGTCGAGGACGAGATCCCGGAGTCCTGGATCACCTGGCCGCCGGCCGCCGCGTAATCCATCCGATCGCAGGAGAGAGAGCCGCACGATGAACAGCCGCACAGTGAACGGACAGAAATGGCATGGGCATGCCACAGCGAAGGCGGTCGCGCTGACCGGCTGTGCCGCCCTGGTCCTCGGTGTCACCGGGGCCGCCACCGCCCACGCCGGATCCCGCGACCCGGGCCGCGAGGTGCTGGCCGCCGGGGACGGATGGGCCTCCGAGGGGACGGGCACGACCGGCGGGTCGGCCGCCGACGCCGAGCACGTCTACACCGTGACCACATGGGCCGAGTTCAAGCAGGCGCTCGCCGACGGAGGCAGCGCACCCAAGATCATCAAGGTCGTGGGAAAGATCGACGCCGTGTCCGAGGGCTGCGACGCCTTCGCGGCGGACGGCTACGACTTCCAGCAGTACCTCGCCGACTACGACCCCGCCGTCTGGGGCCACGACACCCCCGTCAGCGGCGAGCAGGAGGAGCTGCGGGCCGCGTCCGCCGCCGAGCAGGACAAGGCCATCAAGGCGGACATCCCCGCCAACACCACCATCGTCGGCGTCGGCCGCGACGCCGCGATCCTCGGCGGCAGCCTGCAGATCAAGGGCGTCGACAACGTCATCGTCCGCAACCTCACCATCGAGGCCCCGGTCGACTGCTTCCCGCAGTGGGACCCGACCGACGACAACAAGACCGGCGCCTGGAACTCCGAGTACGACGGTGTCGTGGTCTACGGCTCCACCCATGTGTGGATCGACCACAACACGCTCACCGACGGCCGCCACCCCGACAGCTCCCTGCCGGCCTACTTCGGCAAGGTCTACCAGCAGCACGACGGACTGGTCGACGTGGTGCGCGGCGGCGACCTCGTCACCGTGTCGTGGAACTCCTTCAAGGACCACGACAAGACCATGCTCATCGGCAACAGCGACGGGGCCGGCGCCACCGACACCGGCAAGCTGAGGGTCACCCTGCACCACAACCGCTTCGAGGGCATCGTCGAGCGGGCGCCGCGCGTCCGGTTCGGCCAGGTCGACTCGTACAACAACCACTTCGTGGTGACCAAGGGCCAGAAGTTCGGCTACGTCTTCGGCATCGGCGCGGGCTCCCGGCTGCACGCCACCCACAACGCCTTCTCCCTGGCCAAGGGCGTCAGCACCGGCAAGGTGCTGAAGAAGTGGAACGAGGCGCCGCTCACCGCCGAGAACAACTACGTCAACGGCAGGCTCACCGACCTGATCGCCGTGCACAACGCGGAGGTCCCCGCCGAGACCCTCCAGTCCGGCGCCGGCTGGACGCCGGCCCTGCGCACCGAGGTCGACCACCCCCGGGCCGTCCCCGGCATCGTCGACCACCGCGCGGGCGCCGGACGCCTCCGCTGACGACCTCCCGCTCGACGGGGCCGGGGCGGCGGCGCCGCCCCGGCCACCGAACGGGCCGCATCCCGAAGGAGCACCCGCATGCCCTCGCCCCACCTCCGCTCCCCCCTGTCCAGAAGGGGATTCCTCACGGCGAGCGCCGGCACGGGCGCCGCGCTCGGCCTGACCGCTCTGCCCGCGCGGGCCGCCGGCGGGCCCCGCCCGTTCGGCCGGTACGGCTCCCCGGCCGCCCGGCTCTCCCCGGCCACCCTCTACGTCGACCCGCACGGCCGGGGCGACTTCACCACCGTGCGGGCCGCCGTGACCGCCGCCACCGGCAGCGGCCGCACCCTCGTCCTCGCGCCCGGCACCTACCGCGAGACGGTCTCCGTCGACGCCACCCGCGCCGGGATGACCTGGATCGGCGCCGGCGACGACCCGCGCGACGTGGTCGTCGTCTTCGACAACGCGGCCGGCACCCCCAAGCCCGGTGGCGGCACGTACGGCACCACCGGATCGGCCACCACGACCGTACGGGCCGACGGCTTCACCGCCCACCGCATCACCTTCGCCAACGACTGGCTGCGCGCCGACCACCCCGAGATCACCGGCACCCAGGCCGTCGCGATCAAGGTGATGGGCGACCGCTCCGCCTTCCACCACTGCCGCTTCCTCGGCCACCAGGACACCCTGTACGCCGACACGAACGCGCTCACCGTCTTCGCCCGCCAGTACTTCCACCGCTGCTACGTCGAGGGCGACGTCGACTTCGTCTTCGGCCGGGCCACCGCCGTCTTCGAGCGCTGCCACTTCCGCACCCTCGACCGCACCGACCTGGCCGCGGCCCCGTACGGCTTCGTCCTCGCCCCCTCGACGGCGGGCGCCAACCCGCTCGGCTACCTGGTGACCCGGAGCCGCATCACCAGCGAGGCCCCGGACGGCCACTACAAGCTGGCCCGCCCCTGGGTGCCCAGCTCCGACCCCACCGCCCGGCCCTCCCTCGTCGTCCGGGACACCTGGCTCGGCCCCGGCATCGACGCGGCCGCGCCGTACACCGACATGTCGGACGCCTTCCCGTGGCAGAACCAGCGGTTCGCCGAGTACCGCAACACGGGCCCCGGCGCCCGCGTCACCGTCCCCGGGAACCGGCCCCAGCTCACCCCCGAGCAGGCCCGGTCGGCGACCCGCGCCGCCTATCTCGGCGACTGGCAGCCCTGGAAGGAGGCGGCGTGCTGAGCATGCGGCGACGCACCCTCCTCACCGGCCTCGCCGGCGGGCTCCTGGCCGTCGGCACCCAGCCCGCCGCCGTCGCCCACGGCCGCCGCGTGCGGCACGTCCGCCCCGGCGACTCCGTCCAGGCCGCGGTGGACGCGGTCGACGGGCCCGGCTGGACGATCGTCGTGCACCCGGGGACGTACCGCGAAGTCGTCAACGTGCCGGCGGAGAAGAGCGAGTTGACCCTGCGCGGGGCGACCCGCGACCCCCGCGACGCCGTCATCGTCTTCGACAACGCCAACGGCACCGAGAAGCCCGACGGCACCACCTACGGCACCGCGGGCTCCGCCACCTTCACCTCCGCCGCCCCCGGCCTGACCGTCCGCGATCTCACCCTCGCCAACGACTGGCTACGCGCCGACCACCCCGAGATCACCGGCACCCAGGCGGTGGCCGCCTACGTCACCGGCGACCGGTCGCACTTCGAGAACGTCCGCTTCCTCGGCCACCAGGACACCCTCTTCGCCGACACCACCGCCCTCGCGTCCTTCGACCGGCAGTACTTCCACCGCTGTTATGTCGAGGGTGACGTCGACTTCGTCTTCGGGCGGGCCACCGCCGTCTTCGAGGACTGCCACTTCCACACCCTGCCGAGAGTCGTGGACTTCACCCCCAAGGGCATGGTCTTCGCCCCCGCCACGGCCCGCGCCAACCCCTACGGCATCCTCGCCGTCCGCTGCCGGATCACCTCCGGCGCCGAGGACGGGGCGTACAAGCTGGCCCGGCCGTGGGTGCCGTCGTACGAGACCACCGCCTGGCCGTCGCTGGTCGTGCGGGAGACCCGGATCGGGCCCGGCATCGACGCGGTGACGCCGTACACCAACATGCGGGACGCCTTCCCCTGGCAGAGCATGCGGTTCCACGAGTACCGCAACACCGGTCCGGGCGCGGTCGTCTCCGTGCCCGGGAACCGGCCGCAGCTGACACCGGCCGAGGCCGGCGGGCACACCAGGCGGACCTACCTCGGCGACTGGCGGCCGTATGCGTAGGCTCGCCGCACTCCTCGCCTGCGTCTGCCTGTTCTGGTCCACGCCCGGACCGGCCGCCGCGGCCGGGAACGACCCGGTCGGCTGGGCCGCCACCGGCCCCGGCACCACCGGCGGCGCGGGCGGCACCACCTGGACCGTGCACACCCGCGCGGAGCTGAAGGCCGCCCTGGCCAACGGGGGCGACCCCACCGCGCCCAAGGTGATCCGCGTCGTCGGCGACATCAACGGCCACGAGACCGACGACGGCACGCTGCTCGGCGAGCAGGACTACGCGCCCGGCTACGACCTCACCAAGTACATGTCCTGCTTCGGTGAGGACGGCGGCACCTGGTCCGACACCCGCCACGACTACTGCAGGCAGCAGCGCACCCTGCGGCAGACCGGCTCCAACCGGGAGAAGGCGCAGATCCAGCTCACCGTGCCGGGCAACACCACCCTCGTGGGCGCCGGCGAGGACGCCCGGCTGCTCGGGGTGTTCCTCACCGTCGACACCGGCACGAACATCATCGTCCGCAACCTGCACCTCGAAGCACCCGTGGACTTCTTCACCAGCTGGTCCCCGGGCGACGGCGACCAGGGCAGCTGGAACGCCCGCTTCGACGCCATGACCGTCATCACCGGCAAGCACATCCAAGTCGACCACTGCACCTTCACCGACGGCCGGTTCCCCGACCGCGAGGCCCCCCTCGGCTTCCACGGCGAGCACGTGCAGCGGCACGACGGGCTGCTCGACATCGAGGACGGCTCCGACTTCGTCACCGTCTCCGACAGCCGGTTCACCGACCACGACAAGGCCATCCTCATCGGGTCCGGTGACGGCCGCGGCGACCGGGACCGCGGGCACCTGAAGGTGACCTTCGTGCGCAACCTCTTCACCGGCATCGTGCAGCGCGGGCCCCGCGTCCGCTTCGGGCAGGTGCACGTCGTCAACAACGTCTACCGGGGCAGCGTGGACGGCACGCTGTACGCCCTCGGCGCCGGAGTGGAGTCCGCGATCTTCTCCGAACGCAACGTCTTCCGCTACCCGGGCGGCGGGCCCGGCCTCGCCGTCGCGGCCTACGGCGGCACGCACTTCCACGACACCGGTTCCTGGTTCAACGGCCGCCCGGCCCGCCTGGACGAGGTGGCGAGCGGCCTAGGCCTGTCCGACGAGGTCGGCTGGCACCCCGCCGACGCCTACCCCTACCGGGCCCTCACCTCCCCGGCGGCCGTCGAGCACCACGTCCTGCGGCACGCGGGCGCCGGGAGGCCCCATGCCTGAGCCGCTGGCCCGCCGGGCCTTCGTCACCGGGGCCGCCGCCGCGGCGCTCACCGCGGGGGGCTCGGGCACCACCGGCGCCGCCGACCTCGTGGGCGGCAACCTGCCCGACTTCCACCAGGCCCTCAAGGACGAGCTGACCTTCCCGCTCGCCTGGGGCACGTCACCCGTCCGCGACTTCCGGGCCTGGCGGCGGGCGGCCCGCGCGGTCGTCGAGGACCACCTGTTCGTCGGCCGGCAGGAGGGCACGCCGTACACCCCCGAGTACGGCGAGCGGGTCCGGGCCGACGGCTACACCCGGGAGACGGTGACGCTCTCCCTCACCCGCTACGAACGCGTGCGCGGCGCCCTGCTCACCCCGCACGGCACCGGCCCGTTCCCGGCGGTGCTGCTGCTGCACGACCACGGGGCGAAGTTCGACATCGGCAAGGAGAAACTGGTCCGGCCCTGGTACGACGACACCCGGCTGGCCTCCGCGCAGGCCTGGGCGGACCGTTACTTCAGCGGCCGGTTCGTCGGCGACGAGCTGGCCCGGCGCGGCTACGTCGTGCTCTGCCTGGACGCGCTCGGCTGGGGCGACCGAGGGCCGCTCGCCTACGAACAGCAGCAGGCCCTGGCCTCCAACCTGTACAACCTGGGCTCCTCCCTCGCCGGCCTGACGGCCCGGGAGGACGCCCGCGCCGCCGCCTTCCTCGCCGGGCTCGACCGGGTGGACGCCCGCCGGGTGGGCGCCCTCGGCTTCTCCATGGGCGCCTACCGGGCCTGGCAGACGGCCGCGCTCAGCGACGACGTCGCCGCCGCGGCGAGCGTGTGCTGGATGACCGGCCTGAAGGAGATGATGGTCCCCGGCAACAACACCCTTCGCGGACAGTCGTCGTACTACATGCTCCACCCCGGGCTCGCCCGCCAACTCGACATCCCCGACGTGGCGAGCATCGCCGCGCCCAGGCCGATGCTCTTCTTCCACGGCGCCCTGGACACCCTCTTCCCCGCCGACGGCGTACGGGCGGCCCAGGACAGGCTGCGCGCCGTCTGGCGCTCGCGCCGCGCCGAGGAGCGGCTGGTGCTGAAGACATGGCCGGACCTCGGCCATGTCTTCGTCGACCGCATGCAGGACGAGGTCTTCGCCTGGCTCGACGCCGTCCTGTGAGGCGGGTGTCCGGGTGTGATGCCTACCGCCGTACCGGGCGGATCGACTCAAGGGTCGGCACCACCGGCTCGATCGTCCCGTCGGCCGCGAAGGCCAGACGGTCGATCGTGGTCTCCCGGTGGGTGCCGTCGCCGCCCGGACGGCCGGGGCCGTTCAGCCCGAAGCGGTGGTAGACGACGTACCAGTCGTCCGTGCCGGGCGTGTTCACCACCGAGTGGTGGCCGGTGCCGAGGATGCCGTACTCCGGACGCTTGGCGAGGATCGTGCCCCGCTTCGTCCACGGGCCGAGCGGGCTCGGACCGGTCGCGTAGGCCACGTGGTAGTTCTCGCTGCGGGTGTCGTCCTCGGACCACATGAAGTAGTACGTGCCCTGCCGCTTCACCACGAACGAGCCCTCACGGAAGCCCGCCGGGGTGATGTCCTTCACCCGCGCGCCGTCGAAGGAGACCATGTCGTCGTTCAGCGGGACGACATAGCCGCGGCCGTTGCCCCAGTGGAGATACGACGTGCCGTCGTCGTCCGTGAACACGGCCGGGTCGATCATCTGCCCGGTGAACTGGGTCTTCCCGATCAGTGGCTTGCCGAGCGCGTCCTTGAAGGGGCCCGCCGGGGAGTCGGCGACGGCGACGCCGATCTGCTGCTCGGCGCAGAAGTAGAAGTAGTACCTGCCGTCCTTCTCGGCTATCGCCGGTGCCCACGCGTTCTTGTCGGCCCAGCTGACGTCCGGGCCCAGGTCGAGGATCACGCCGTGGTCCTCCCAGTGGACCAGGTCCTCGGAGGAGAACGCCTTGAACCGCGTGCCGCCCCAGCCGCGGAAGCCGTCCGTCGTCGGGTAGATCCAGTAACGGCCGTCCATGTGACGGATGTCGGGGTCGGCGTACAGGCCGGGCAGGACGGGGCTGCGGGTGGGGACCGCCTCGACCGTCCAGGTGCGGGTGGTGCCGTCGGCCGCCGTCACCGTGTACGTCCGCGGGGTGCGGAGGTCCCGGCGCGTCCCGGACGGCGGGGTGAGCGTGGCGCCGGCGCCGACGGCGAACTCCGGGGCGAGATGCCGCAGGTCGGCGTTCGGCTTCATCGGCAGGACGACCCTCGAGGCGGCCTCGGTGACGACGGCGTACCCCTTCTGCCCCTTCGCCGTGACGTCCACGACCGAGGCGGGGGTCACCGGGTAGGCGGCCAGCAGCCGGTCGTACTCCTCCTGGGTCACCGGCAGGACCGTGCCGTGCCGCGGGCTCGCCGGGAGCTGGTAGCCGGTCGACGGGGTCCACTCGCCGGAGTCGAGGTCGGTGGTCTCGAAGGGGAGGTAGCCGCGGCCGCCGTACTCGTCGATGAAGAGGTACCACTTCTCCTCGGTGTTCGACTTGAACACGGTCGGGCCCTCGCCGCGGTCCATCGCACCGCTGCCGACGCAGTCCGCCACGAAGTCGTACGAGGTGTCGGTGAGGCTCGTCGACTTCTCCGCGGTGATGAACTTGGAGCACGGGCTGGAACTGCTCGGGTCGCGTTCGTCCTTGGTGTAGCGGTGGTAGGTGCCCTCGTGTTCGACCACCGTGGAGTCGATCACCGAGTAGCCGGGGTCGTTCCAGACCTTCGGCTCGCTGAAGGCGCGGAAGTCCTTCGTGGTGGCGTACAGCATCTTGTTGTACGTAGAGCCGGTGTGCTCCGGGTCGTCCTCGGCGTACAGCTTCGACGCCCAGAAGACGACGTACTCGCCGAGCGTTTCGTCCCAGTAGGCCTCCGGCGCCCAGGTGTTGCCCGCGGTGTCGGGGGAGACCTTCACCAGGCGCTGGTCGGCCCAGTGGATCAGGTCCGTCGACTCCCACACCATGATCGACTTGCTGCCGTGCCGCTGCACCTGGTCCCAGCTGCCGCTGGAGCCCCGGTACATCCGCAGGTCGGTGGCGATCATGTAGAACCGGTCGCCCTCGGGGGAGCGGATCACGAACGGGTCGCGCAGGCCCTTCTCGCCGATGGTGGAGGTCAGGACCGGCTTTCCGGCGTTCAGCTCCCGCCAGTGCAGGGGGTCGTTGCCGCGGCTGAGGGCGTAGCGGATCTGCTCGCCGTCGGCGGTGCCCTCGCCGGTGAAGTAGGCGAAGAGATAGCCGGCGTACTTGGGGGCATTCACTGGGGGTGCTCCTGAGTGGGCGGTGCCCGGTGGGGCGGTCAGCAGGGCGAGGAGGAGGGCCAGGAAGGGGAGCAGGAGCGTGCGGGGGCGGCTCATGAAACTCCCTGTGTGAGTGTGGGGGATTCTGTTGGAAGGCGTTGCCTTCGGAGTGTCACCGGTGGGGGACAGCCGGTCAATCGGTGCGGACGGGAGGGAAGGGAGCGAAACTTTCGGACGCGACGGAACGCCCCCGCCGCTTGTCACCGGCGGGGGCGTTCGGTGTGCCGGGCGAGGGGGGCTCGGGCCGGCCGTTCGGGGGCGCCTGGGCGCGGCCTACTCGTAGGTGAGGTCGGACGCCGTGTAACGGCAGTTGGTGCCGTCGGGGCCGGTGCCCAGCTCCTTGGGCTCGGCGCCCGTGCTGTTGCCCTGGAAACGGGTGCACGGCTTGATCTTCTTGCCGCTGTCGCCGTGGATGCGCACGTTGCGCAGGGCCGCCGTCTCGCCGAAGTTGGAGTTGATCCCGACGATCGACTTGCCGGGCGCGGTGACGTCGACGTCGTTGATGATCACCTGGCGGTTCTTGTACTGCGTCGAGCAGTTGCCGCAGGTGCGCACCAGCTTGCCGAAGTCCGAGACCTGGAACTTGGTCACGACCAGCTTGCCCGCGCCGTTGAACTGGAAGACCTTGTCGTCGGCCTTCTTCGCGCCGCCGCCGTGCACGGTGTAGACGGCCGAGGAGGACTTGCCCTTGAACGTGGCGGCGTCCTCGCCGACGTCCTCCCACCAGACGTTCTGCAGCGTGCAGCTGCCCTGGCAGTGGATGCCGTCGGCGGCGGGGGAGCCCAGGATGACGTTCTTCAGGACCGCGCCGTCGGCGAGCTTGAAGACCGGGTCCTGGCCCTCGTCCTGGCCGGTGCCGCCCAGTTCACCGCTGCCGTAGAAGCGCTTGTAGCCGCCGTCGTAGGTGCCGGAGACGGAGATCGTGCTGCTGACGGCCTTGGTGCCCTTGGGCGTCGGCCAGGAGGAGGCGGCGCCCGCGGAGGACAGCATCGTCGTGGTGACGATCGCCGTCCCGGTGATGCCGAGAGCGGCGGCGCCGGCGATCACCGCCCGTCGTCTGGTGACGCGGCGGCGGTGGCGGACGCGCTGTTCGGCTCGTGCTGTCATGCCCATTCCTTGCGTGGGAGGGGATCCTTGCGTCTCCTGGTCGCCACCGGTGAGGAAAGGGTTGCCGCGTCTTCCGATCTTTTTCACGACGTCCGTCAGGAGTCGCCGTCGCCGGACTCCCCGTCCTCGTCGCGCGGTGCGAAGTCGCCCGCCACCGCCAGGTCCTTCGGCCCCGTGCGGGCCGTCGCCGCGTAACCGTCGTCCTTGGCGTCGCGGCCGCCGCGCTCGTGGTCGTACTGCCCCGCGAACACCCAGGTGCCCGCCGGGACCGTACGGCCCTCCTTCAACCGCCAGGTGTAGACGAGGAAGCCGTCCCGCTCGCCGACGGTCAGCTCGAAGTCGTCCTCGGGCAGCGAGCGCCAGGCACCCGTGGAGGACACCCCGCCGGTCTGCGCCACCGTCAGCTCCACGGTGAGCGCCGTCAGCTGCTCGGTGGTCTTCAGGGTGACGTTGCTCTGCGCCCAGAACTCGTTGCTGTGCGGGTCGACCGAGCCGTCCGACCACAGCGGGCCGTCCTCCACCTCCGTGCCGGCGGGCGGCCGGGCGGGCGTCGCGGCCGGCGGCGTCGCCGGCGGCGCGCTCGGCGACTCCCGCCGGGTGGGCGGGGCGCTCGGTGACGGGTCCACCGGGAAGGCGGGCGGCCTGCTGGTCGCCTCCGGCGACGGCGTGGGCGTCGCGGTGACCGCGACCGTGCCCTGCGGGGGAGCGTCGTCCGGCTTCACGGCGGACGCCACCGCGTACCCGCCGACGGCGAGCACCCCGGCGACGGCGGCCGTGGCCCCCACCACCCGCAGCCAGCCGAACACCGGCGGCAGCGTGGCCCGATGACCGGACGGCCGGGCCTCCTCGGTCATGCCGCGCTCGATCCGGGCCAGCATACGGACCCGGTCCGGCTCGTGCGCCTCGGCCGCCTCGTGCAGCCGGGCGCGCAGCTCGTCGTGCACGTCCCGCTGCATCGTCATCGGTCCCTTCCCGCGGCCTGGCCGGTGCGCGCCATCGCGGCACGCACCCTCTGCGGAGCCTGCTGTGTGCCGAGCAGTCTTTGCAGCTCGGCCATTCCCTTGGAGGTCTGGCTCTTCACCGTACCCACCGACACCCCGAGGGCGAGCGCGGTGTCCTTCTCCGACAGGTCGAAGGCGTGCCGCAGCACCACACAGGCCCGTTTGCGGAACGGCAGCCTGCGCAGCGCCTCCTGGACGTCGACGACGCCCGCCACGTCCGGGTTCTCGGTCTTCTCCTCGCGCTGCGACCAGAACAGGGAGATCCGGCGCCGCTCGCGCACCGCGGTCCGGATCCGGGTGCGGGCCAGGTTGGCGACCACGCCGCGCGCGTACGCTGCCGGATGGTCGGCCGCGCGCACCCGGTCCCAGCGGTGCCACAGGGCCAGCAGCGCGTCCGCCGCGAGGTCGTCGGCGGCGTCCGGCTCGCCGGTCAACAGGTGGGCGAGACGCGAGAGTTCGGCGTAGTGGCGCTCGAAGAAGGCATGGAACTCCGCGGAGGCGGCGTCGTCGACGACTGTGCCCACGGGCGGTCTCTCCTCGCAGCGATTCCCCAGCGCCGAACAGTCGTACGCCAGGACGGGATCGGGAACTGTATCAGCGAGGCGTACGAGGTTTCGAATGCCGTATGGCCGACCGAACTTGATTCCGTAACACGGAGAAAACCTGAAGACGGTTCGACGCGGGAACAATCCAGCCAGCATCCGCACCCGATCAAGAAGCCGTCGAGGAGTGTCCGCCATGTTCGAAAGGTTCTTCAGGGTCTCCGAGAGGGGATCCACCATCGGCCGGGAGATACGCGGCGGCTTCGCCACGTTCTTCACGATGGCCTACATCCTCGTCCTCAACCCCATCATCCTGGGCACGGCGAAGGACGCGAACGGCGAACTGCTCGACCCCGTCCAACTCACCACCGCCACCGCCCTGGTGGCCGCGGTCATGACCGTCGTCATGGGCATCGGCGGCAACCTGCCGCTCGCGCTCGCCGCCGGACTCGGCCTCAACGCCGTCGTCGCGTTCCAGATCGCCCCGCTGATGAGCTGGGACGACGCCATGGGCCTGGTCGTCCTCGAAGGCCTGCTGATCTGCGTGCTGGTGCTGACCGGGCTGCGCGAGGCCGTCATGCACGCCATCCCGCAGCCGCTCAAGCAGGCCATCAGCGTCGGCATCGGCCTGTTCATCGCGTTCATCGGCTTCGTCGACGCCGGCTTCGTCAGCCGCATCCCCGACGCCGCGAACACCACCGTGCCGGTTCAGCTCGGCGGCACCGGCACCCTCACCGGGTGGCCGATCCTCGTCTTCTGCCTCGGCGTGCTGCTGACCATCGGACTGCTCGCCCGCAAGGTCAAGGGCGCGATACTCATCAGCATCGTCACCATGACGGTCGTCGCGATCGTCGTCAACGCGCTCGCCGACGTCGAGAGCTGGGGCCTGACCACGCCCGAGTGGCCCGACGAGGTGCTGGACAGCCCCGACTTCGGACTCGTCGGCGACTTCAGCCTGTTCGGCGCGTTCAGCGCGCCCGAGGTCGGTGTCGTCACCGTGATCCTGCTGATCTTCACGCTGGTCCTGTCCGACTTCTTCGACACCATGGGCACCGTCGTCGGCATCAGCACCGAGGCCGGACTGCTCGACGAGGACGGCAAGGTGCCCGGTCTCAGCCGGGTCCTGCTCATCGACGGCGCCGCGGCCGTCGCGGGCGGCGCGGCCTCCGCCTCCTCGGCGACCTCCTACATCGAGTCGGCCGCCGGTGTCGGTGAGGGCGCGCGCACCGGCCTCGCCAACCTCGTCACCGGCGGCCTGTTCGCCCTCGCCCTCTTCTTCACCCCGCTGCTCACCATCGTCCCGCTCCAGGCGGCGGCACCGGCCCTGGTCGCCGTCGGGTTCCTGATGATGACGCAGGTCAAGCAGATCGACTGGGACAGGTACGAGATCGCGATCCCCGCGTTCCTCACCATCGCCGTGATGCCGTTCACGTACTCCATCACCAACGGCATCGGCGCGGGCTTCCTCGCCTACGTCGTGATCAAGACGGTGCTGGGCCGGGCCAAGGAGGTCCACTGGCTGCTGTGGGGCACCTCGGCGCTGTTCCTGGTGTACTTCGCGATCGATCCGGTCGAGCAACTGCTGGGTGTGAAGTAGGGGGAGGGGCGCCCCAGGGCGCCCCTCGTCCCTCAGTCCTTCAGCGCCGCCTCCATCACCGCCTTGGCCACCGGCGCGGCCAGACCGTTGCCGCTGACCTCGGAACGCGCCGCGTCCGACTGCTCGACCACGACCGCCACGGCGACCTCACGGTCCGAGCTGTCGGACTTGGCGTACGAGGTGAACCAGGCGTACGGCGTCTTGCTGTTGTTCTCGCCGTGCTGGGCCGTGCCCGTCTTGCCGCCGACGGTGGCGCCGGAGATCTGCGCGTTCGACCCCGTGCCCTCCTCGACGACCGTCTGCATCGCCGACTGGAGCTGCTCGGCGGTGTCGGAGCTGACGATCTCCTTGGCGGAGGCGTTGTCGTCGTAGTCCTCCAGCGCACCGCCGCCATGGTCGGTGATCTGCGACACCATGTGCGGCTCGACCAGCTTGCCGCCGTTGGCGATGGCCGCCGACACCATGGCGATCTGGAGCGGGGTCGCGGTGACGTCGAACTGGCCGATGCCGGACAGCGCGGTCTGCGGCTCGTCCATGTCCTTCGGGTACACGCTCTCGTACGCGCGCACGGGCACGTCCTGCTCGTCGTCGTTGAAGCCGAACTTCTCCGCCATCGCGCGGACCTTGTCCTGGCCGAGGTCGACGGCCATCTTGCCGAAGACGTTGTTGCAGGAGTACTGGAGCGCCACCCGGATCGAGGCGTTCTCGCAGGGCGCGTTCGGGTTCTCGTTGGTGAGGTCGTCGGAGGACAGCGGCAGGTCGTACGGGTCGGGGCTGTCCGTGCGCTCGTCCACCGACGAGACCAGCCCGTCCTCCAGCGCGGCCGCGGCCACCACCAGCTTGAAGGTGGAACCCGGCGGCAGCGGCTGGCGCAGCGCCCGGTTGGTCATCGGCTTGTCGTCGTCCTCGGTGAGCTGCGTCCAGACCTCCGAGTCGCCCGCGGTGATCTTGGACGGGTCGTACGACGGGGTGGAGACGACGGCCAGGATCTTCCCGGTCGCCGGGTCGATCGCGACGGCGGCGCCCTTCTTGTCGCCCAGCGCCCCGTACGCCGCCCGCTGGACGGCCGGGTCGATCGTCGTGATCACATCACCCGGGTCGGCACGCTTGTTGGTGACCGTGTCCAGCACGGTCTTCAGCCGGGTGTCCGTGCCGTCCAGCAGGTCCTGGTAGACGCCCTCCAGCTGGGTGGCGCCGTACACCTGCGAGCTGTAGCCGGTCACCGCCGCGTACAGCGCGCCGTCCTTGTACGTCCGCTTGTATCTGAGGTCGCCGCTCTTCGTGCGCGCCGAGCCGGTGACCGACTCCCCGGCCACGACGATGTTGCCGAGCGGCTCGCTGTACAGCTCGATCGCGTTCCGCCGGTTGTCCTTGTCGTCCGCGAGCGCCTGGCCTTGGTAGAACTGCACCCAGGTGGCCCTGACCAGCAGGGCCAGCACCAGGAGCAGCGCGAAGACCGACGCGTGCCTGATCGTCTTGTTCATCCCGCTCGGACAGACGAGCGGGACCGGCCGGAACGTTCCCTTCCGTCCGTTTTCTCATCGGCTCCTCAGAAAACTCCGGGACACCCTCCGGGCCGGGTCAGGGTTCGCCCCTCAGGAACCCCGCCTCGTACGCCGCGATCACCGCCTGCGTGCGGTCCCGGGCGCCGGTCTTCGCCAGGACGCCCGCCACGTGCGTCTTCACCGTCGCCGCGCCGACCTCCATCCGCGCGGCGATCTCCGCGTTGGTCAGCCCCTCCGCCATGAACCGCAGCACCTCGCGCTCCCGCCCCGTGAGCCTCGCCACCCAGGGCGGAGGAGCGGGGCGGGCCCGCGCGTGCCGCACCGCCAGCGACCGTACGGCCGACGGGAACAGCAGGGTGTCGGTGCGCGCCACCAGCCGCACCGCCTGCACCAGCGCCTCCGCGTCGGCCCGCTTCAGCAGGAACCCGGCGGCACCCACGCGCAGGGCGTCGTACACGTACGAGTCGTTCTCGAAGGTCGTCACCACCACGATCCGGGGCGGCGCGTCCACCGTGGCGAGGATCTGCTCGGTGGCCCGGATGCCGTCGATCTCCGGCATCCGCACGTCCATCAGGACGACGTCGGGCCGGCGGTCCCGGACCACCGACACCGCCTCGGCGCCGGTCGCGGCCTCGCCGACGACCTCCAGGTCCGGTTCGGCGGAGAGGATGGCGCGCAGCGCGGTACGGACCATCCGCTCGTCGTCGGCGAGGACGACACGCAGGGGGGTGGGGGCGGTCATACGGGTCCCTTCATCGGCAGACGTACGCGCAGTCTCCACACCCCGCCGGCCGGGCCCGCCTCGGAGGTGCCGCCCAGCAGCCGGGCCCGGTCCGCTATCCCGCGCAGACCGTGACCGCCGCCGGGGCGGCCGGGGGCGGGGCCGGTCAGCGGGTTCTCCACGCTGATCTCCAGTCGGCCCGCCGTCCGCGTCATCCCGAGTGCCACCCGCCCGCCGCCCCCGCCGTGCCGCAGGGCGTTGCTCAGCCCCTCCTGCACGATCCGGTACGCCTCCCGGGACAGCACCGGCGGCAGCGCGGCGGGGTCGACGGCCAGGTCGCAGGTCACCCGCAGACCGGCCGCGCGGGTGCGGCGCAGCAGACCGTCGAGATCGGCGTCCAGGGTGGGCGCGGGGGCCGTGCCGGGGGCGTCGCCGTCCCGCAGCACGCCCAGCACCGCGTCCAGTTCGCCCACCGTGCGCCGGGTGGTGTCCTCGATCGCGGCGAGCGCCTCACGGACGAACTCCGGGTCGCTGTCCAGCATCCGGCGGGCGGCGCTCGCCTGCAGGGTGACCGCGCTCAGCGCGTGGCCGACGGAGTCGTGCAGCTCGCGGGCGAGCCGGTTGCGCACCGCAAGGTCGGCGGCGCGCCGCTCGGCCGCCGCCAGCCGGTCCTCGGGGTCCGGCCCGAGCAGCGCGGGCGCCCAGCGGGCCAGCAGCGCGCCGCAGCCGGCCGCACAGGCCGCCAGCGCCAGCAGCGACGCGACGCCCGCGACCGGCGCGAGCGCCAGCACCCAGGTCTGGTCGAGGGATTCGGGAAGGTCGACCTGTTCGGCGCGGAACCTGGCGAGGGCGGGCAGCAGGATCAGGAAGGCGGCGAACGGCGGTACCGCCAGCGACATCCCGGAGATGATCCCGCCGAACCCGAGATGCAGGGTGAACCAGGCCGCCGTACGGCCCTTCGCGGCGCGGGTGCGGGCGGGGCCGTGGGCCAGCCGGTCCGGGTCCACGCCGCACAGCGAGCGCACCGCACCGGACTCCAGTGGCCGGGTCAGCGGGAACAGCGAGGTGACGGCGGCGAGCGGCAGTCCCACGGCGAACGAGGCCAGCTGGAGGAACAGGTCCTGGAAGACGTACCGGGAGTCGGTCGCGGGTCCCACGATGATCTGCCCGACGAACACGTACGGCATGGCGAGCGCGCCACCGAGGATCAGATGGATCCAGCGGCGGCGCGCCCGCCGGCCGAACAGCGACCGGGCGAGGCGGACACCCCCTGGGGTGCTCACGCGGGCCGCTTGGCGGGCAGCGCCGAACGCTCGGCGAGGAAGTAGGCGCAGACGGAGGCCACCAGGATGCCGACGATCATCTGAGCAGAGTAGACGAGGTGCATCACCGGCGTGGGCCGGTCGGCGACGTCCGCCACCCCGGTCAGCGACGACAGGGTCATCCAGCCACCCCAGCAGGCGGTGGCGGCGGAGCCCACCCAGGCGAGGGCGAGCGGCACGGCGACCGGCAGCACCGGGCCGCGCCGGAAGGCGAGCAGCGCGCCGCCCGCCACGGCCACGGCGAGGAAACCGGTGGACGTGGCCTCGACGACCCGGAACCCGCTGCTCGCGTCGTCGTCGGCGATCCCCGCGCTGAGCCAGGACGTGCCGCCGCAGGCCCACAGCAGGTGCAGGGCGAAGGGCGGCACCGCGACGAGGGTCGCCGCGCACGCGGCGAGCCGCTGGGCGCCGCCGACCAGGCCGACGGGCAGCTCCCACACCAGGCCGTGCCACAGCCCGCCCCAGCGGTCCCGGGCGTAGATGACGAACAGCGCGCCCAGGGACAGCCCTTGGACGATGAAGCCTGTGTACACGACCCCGAACACCCAGGCTTCGAGGAACGGTTCGTCCGGCCCGGACCCGGTCGAGGCGCCGCCCAGCACGTCCACCAGCAGCTGGATCGGGAAGCCGGCCATGATCGGCGCGAGCAGCCCGGTGGCCACCCACACCGGCACGGCCAGCAGCCAGGCGGGCACCCGGCGCCCCCAGGGGCGGGTCAGCAGCAGCGCCAGCACGATCACCGCGGCGTCCATCAGCACGGTCACCGCGTTCATCGCCGCGACCGTCCCCCGGTGCTCCAGCAGCGAGCTGCCCTCCGGGATTCCGATCCGGCTCCCCGCGATCCAGGCGACCTTGAGGCAGAGGTAGGGGGCGCAGGACAGGACGGCGACGCCGCGCAGCAGCCGGCGGGCGCGGGCGCGGCGGGCGGGGTGGGCCGGGGCGGGCGGGGACGTACGAACGAGTGGCTGCGTCATGCGTCCACGTTCCCGTGGGGCCGGGGGCGGGCACGTCCTGCCCGGCGACGATCCGGCTCCGCCGCGCGGGGGAGGCCCCCTCACCCCTCCAGGGCCCTCACCCCCGGGCACCCTCACCCCTCCAGTCGCAGCACCACTTCCTCGATCTCCTCGCCCCGCGCGGGCGCGTACTGCGGCACCCGTGCCGTCTCCCGGAAGCCGCAGTGGTCCAGGACGCGCAGCGAGCCCGCGTTGTCGGCCGCCGCGCGGGCGTACAGGGGGCGTTCGGGAACCTCGGAGAGCAGGGCGCGCAGGGCGGCCGTGGCCACGCCGCGGCCCCAGTACGCGCGGTCGACCCAGTAGGTGACCTCGCGCTCGCCCGGCATGCCGTACACCGCCGCGTTCCCGACCACGTCACCGTCGAGCAGCACCGTGCGGGCGTGCACGTCGGCCGAGGCGCGCAGCCGGCGCCAGTGGGCGTCGAAGGACTGCCGGTCGGCCGGGTCCACCGGGGTGAACGCGGCCATCCGCAGGGACTCGGGGTCGTTGAGCTGCCGGAAGAAGACCGGCAGGTCGCTGTCGTGCACCGGGCGGAGCGCCACCTGCACCGTCAGAGCCTCCGTGTCGCCAGGGTCAGCCGGTCCCGGGCGTCGAACAGGGCGTCCTTCACCATCTGCTCGTGCGCGGGGGTCAGCCGGGCCACCGGGATGGAGCAGCTGATGGCGTCGCGGGCCGGGGTGCGGTAGGGGATCGCCACGCCGAAGCAGCGCAGCCCCAGCGTGTTCTCCTCGCGGTCGACGGCGTACCCCTGCTCGCGCACCTGATGCAGTTCCTCGATGAGCTTCTCCCGGTCGGTGACGGTGTTCTCGGTGAGCGCGGGCAGCGTCTCGGGGAGCATCTTGCGGACCTGCTCGTCGCTGTAGGTGCTCAGCAGCGCCTTGCCGAGGGACGTCGAGTGCGCGGGGAGGCGGCGGCCGACCCGGGTGAACGGACGCAGATAGTGCTGGGACTGACGAGTGGCCAGGTATACCACGTTGGTGCCGTCCAGGCGGGCCAGGTGGATGGTCTCGGTGGTGTCGTCGGAGAGCCGGTCCAGCGTCGGCCGGGCGACCGCGACGACCTCGTCGCCGTCGATGTACGAGGTGCCGACCAGCAGGGCGCGCACCCCTATCCCGTACCGGGTGCCGGTCGCGTCGGTCTCCACCCAGCCCAGTTCCACGAGCGTGCGCAGCAGCATGTACAGACTGGACTTGGGGTACCCGACGGCCTCCTGGACCGCCGCGAGGGAGTGCATGCCGGGCCGCCCGGCGAAGTACTCGAGGAGTTCGACGGTCCGTACCGCCGACTTGACCTGCGCCCCGCCGCCCGTCTCGCCTGCCGACATCGCCCTTGACCCCTTCGTTCGACGGGAAATAGTCTCCGACAGCGTATTCATCATCAGAGACAGCGTTCAGTATATCGAACGACCCTGGTGAATGACCCAGTGGATGCCCCAAAAACTGCGGCAAGACATGTGTGGAGGGACCCCCGGTGGCAGCAGCACCAGTCTGGAGTGTCGATCCCCGTACCGGGAAGCAGCGTGAACAGGTTGCGGTGGAGGCCACAGCCCAGGCCGTGGACGCCGCCGTCCGCGCCGCGCACGACGCCCGCGGCGCCCTGGTCGACCGCGCGGTCCGCGCCGCCTTCCTGCGCACGGCCGCCGACCGGCTCGACGCCGCCAAGGACCGGCTCGTCGAGACCGCCGACGCCGAGACCGCGCTCGGCCCGGTCCGGCTGACCGGCGAACTCGCCCGCACCTGCTACCAGCTGCGCGCCTTCGCGGACATCGTCGACGAGGGCGCCTTCCTCGACGTCGTCATCAACCACCCCGACGACACCGCCACCCCGCCCGTCCCGGACCTGCGGCGCTACAAGGTGCCGCTGGGCGTCGTCGCCGTCTACTCCGCCTCCAACTTCCCCTTCGCCTTCTCCGTCCCCGGCGGCGACACCGCGAGCGCGCTCGCCGCGGGCTGCCCCGTCGTCGTCAAGGCCCACCCCGACCACCCGGCCCTGTCCGAGCAGGTCGCCGAGGTGCTGCGGGAGGCCGCCGCCGAGCATGGCATCCCGGCGGGCGTGCTCGGCCTGGTGCACGGCTTCGAGGCGGGCATCGAGCTGATCAAGCACCCGCTGGTCACCGCCGCCGGCTTCACCGGATCCGTACGGGGCGGCCGCGCCCTCTTCGACGCGGCGGCCGCGCGCCCGGTGCCGATCCCGTTCCACGGCGAGCTGGGCTCCCTCAACCCCGTCCTCGTCACCGAGGCCGCGGCGGCCGAACGCGCCGACGCCATCGGCTCCGGGCTCGCCGGGTCGATGACGCTGGGCGTCGGCCAGTTCTGTGTGAAGCCGGGCCTGGTCCTCGCCCCGGCCGGCGACGCGGGCGACCGGCTCGTCAAGTCGCTCACGGACGCGGTGAGCGCCGTCGACGCCGGGGTGCTGCTCGACCACCGGATGCGGGACAACTTCGTCGCCGGGGTCGCCGAGCGGGCCGAACTGCCGGACGTGGACGCCCCGGTGACGCCGGGCGAGGGCGGGGAGCACACCGTCAGCCCGGGCTTCCTGACCGTGCCGGCGGAGAAGCTGGCCCGGGAGGGCGAGCACGACCTGCTGCTCGAGGAGTGCTTCGGGCCGGTGACCGTCGTCGCCCGCTACCAGGACGAGACAGAGGCCAAGGCGGTCCTGTCGAGGCTGCCGGGGAACCTCACGGCGACCGTGCACCTGTCGTCCGGGGAGGCCGCCGGTGAGGGGCGGGGTGCCGAGATCCTCGCCGAGCTGACCCCGCTCGCCGGGCGGGTGCTGGTCAACGGGTGGCCGACGGGGGTCGCCGTGGCACCGGCGCAGCATCACGGCGGGCCGTACCCCGCGACGACCTCGACCTCCACGTCGGTGGGCGGGACCGCCATCGAGCGGTGGCTGCGGCCGGTCGTGTACCAGGGGACGCCGGCCGCGCTGCTCCCCGCGGAGCTGCGGGACGAGAATCCGCTGGGGCTGCCCCGGCGGTTCAACGGGGTGCTGGAGCGGTAGGGGGTGTCTCGCCGATCATGCCGGGCTCGCGGCGTCTGGCACCGCGCCTCGCCGCGTTGTCGACACTCGCCGATTCCCCCAAGCTCTCGGCTCCGCTCGAGCAGGGGGTACCCCATCGCATCGGCTCCCTCCTCCGCCTTGCGACGCACGGCACCAGACGCCGCTCCCTGATCCGGCCTGATCGACGAGACACCCCCTAGCGCCGCCGGGGTGCGGGGTTCCCCCGAGGACGGTCACCGCCCCGTGGAGAATGCAGTCATGGACGTCGAGCTTCCCGAACTCCCCTTCCCCCTTCGCACATACGGCCCCGACGGGCACTGGTCCTACGAGGACGGTGTGCTCACCGGGTGGGCCGGGCCCCGGCAGGACCGGTTCGTGCCGCCCACCGGGGAGGCGCTGGAGCCCGCCGGGGACGCGCCGCGGCTGCTGGGGGCGCCCGAGGGGGACTTCCAGCTGATCGCGCGGGTCACCGTCGGGTTCGGCGCGGCCTTCGACGCCGGGGTGCTCTACGTCCACGTCGGCGAACGGGCGTGGGCCAAGCTCTGCCTGGAGTATTCCCCGGACGTGCCCACCGTCTGCACGGTGGTCACCCGGGGACACTCCGACGACGCCAACTCCTTCACCGTTGAGGGCAGTTCGGTCTGGCTGCGGGTGAGCCGGACCGGGCGCGCCTTCGCCTTCCACGCCTCCCGGGACGGCGAGCGGTGGACCTTCGTCCGGCTGTTCACGCTGGGCGAGGAGAAGGAGACCGGGGCGGCCCTCGTCGGCTTCATGACCCAGTCGCCCATGGGGGAGGGCTGTGTGGTGACGTACGACCACATCGGGTTCCGGCCGGACTGGCCCGAGGACCTGCGCGACGGAAGCTGAAACCGGGACCGGCGGAATCCCGTCTTCCGTGGCATGGTCAGCAATCGTGTCCGCGCCTGCCCGGTGATCCGCACCGCCGTGCCCGCCGAGGTCGACACCCTCGTCGCGCTGCACGCCCGTGCCCGTGCGACCTACTACCCCGACGGGATCCCGGACGACGGCACCGACTGGTCCGCCGCCTGGCGGGCCGCCGTCGAACGACCGGACGGCCATGTGCTGTGCGCCGTCGAGGGCGGGCGGGTGGTCGGCCTCGCCTCCTCCCGGACACCGGAGGACGCCGGTGCGGAAACGGTCAAGCTGTTCCAGTTCCACGTCGACCCGGACCACTGGCGCACCGGGGTCGGGACGGCCCTGCACGCCGCCTGCGTCGAACAGTGGCGGGCCGAGCGGCGGCGCACGGCCGTCCTGGACGTGCATGCCGAGAACACGCGAGCCCAGGCCTTCTACGCCCGGCAGGGCTGGGAGCCCGACCCGGACGGGGAGCCCGGCCACCATCTCCGGCTGCGCTTCCCGATCGACGGGAAGTGAGTGCCGGCCGGGAACGAGTCCCGGCCGGGAATGAATCCAGCCGTTTGAAGGTTCACATACCTTCGCGGAGGGAGTCTCCGCACAGTGAACCGAGCTGGAGAGCGGAGAACATGCGCGTCGAGATCTGGAGCGACATCGCCTGCCCCTGGTGCTACGTGGGCAAGGCCCGCTTCGAGAAGGCGCTGGCGGCCTTCCCGCACCGCGACGAGGTCGAGGTGGTGCACCGCTCCTTCGAGCTGGACCCGGGCCGCGCCAAGGGCGACACCGGCCCCGTCATCCCGATGCTCGCGCGCAAGTACGGCATGTCCGAGGAGCAGGCGCAGGCCGCCGAGGACAACCTGGGCGCGCAGGCCGCCGCCGAGGGCCTGGCCTACCGCACCCGCGGCCGCGACCACGGCAACACCTTCGACATGCACCGCCTGCTCCACCACGCCAAGCAGTACGGCCGGCAGGGCGAGCTGATCCAGCTGCTGTACGAGGCCAACTTCGCCGAGGAGCAGTCCGTCTTCGACGACACCGAACGGCTCGTGCAGATCGCCGTCGCCGCCGGGCTGGACGCCGCGGAGGCCCGCACGGTGCTCGCCGACCCCGACGCCTACGCCGCCGAGGTCCGCGCCGACGAACAGGAGGCCGCCCAGCTCGGCGCCACCGGCGTGCCGTTCTTCGTCCTCGATCGGAAGTACGGCATCTCCGGCGCCCAGCCCGCCGACGTCTTCACCCAGGCCCTCACCCAGGCGTGGGGCGAGCGCTCCCCGCTCACCCTCATCGACCAGGGGGACGCCGACGCGTGCGGCCCGGACGGCTGCGCGGTGCCGCAGCACTGAGCCGGGCCGGCAAAACCGCAGCTCGGCGCGGATGCATAAGCAACACTGGGACGTCGTCAACAGAAATTCGCAATGGACGGCGAGGTCACCGGGCCGCACAGTGGAGCCATGGAGCCCACGGAGACCTTCGACAGCCTGGTCCGCGCCGAGTTCACCCCCAAGTCCACCTTCCTGAACACCGCGAGCAACGGCCTGCTGCCCGCCCGCAGCGTCACCGCCCTGCACGAGGCGGCCCTGCTGCGGGCCGAGGGCAGGCCGCTGACCCCGCTGTACGAGGACGTCGAGGTCTGCCGGGCCGCCTTCGCCCGGCTGGCCGGGGTCCCGGTGACGCGGGTCGCCCTCGGCGCGTCGGTCGCCGCGCACACCGGGGTGATCGCCGCCTCCCTGCCCGCAGGCGCCGAGGTCCTCACCGCCGAGGACGACTTCACCTCCGTGCTGAACGCGTTCCACGTCCGCGGCGACCTCAAGGTCCGCACGGTCCCGCTGGAGCGGATCGCCGAGTCCGTCCGCCCCGGCACCGCGCTGGTCGCGGTCAGCGCCGCCCAGTCGGCCGACGGACGGATCGCCGACCTGCCCGCCCTGCGCGAGGCGGCCCGCACCCACGGGGCGCGCACCTACATCGACTTCTCCCAGGCCGCCGGCTGGCTGCCGATGGACGCCGGCGCCCACGACTTCGCCGCGGCCGTCTCCTTCAAGTGGCTGCTCGGCCCGCACGGCACGGCCTTCCTCGTGGTCCCGGAGGACTTCGGCGGGCTGACCCCGCTGCTGGCCGGCTGGGTCGCGGCGGAGAAGCCGTGGGACAGCTGCTACGGGCCGGTGGCCGAATACGCCCGCAGCGCGCGGCGGTTCGACCTCACCCACGCGCTGTTCACCTTCGCCGGCCTGCGCCGCTCACTCGAACTGATCGAGGAGCTGGGCGTGGCCGCGGTGCACGCCCACGACGTGGCGCTCGCCGACCGGTTCCGGGCCGGGCTCGCGACGCTCGGCCACGAGCCCGTGCCCGCCCCCGGATCGGCGATCGTCTCGGTGCCCCGCCTCGGCGTCCGCCAGCCGGAACTGAGCGAGGCGGGCATCGAGGTGTCGAACCGCGCGGGCAACCTGCGGGCCGCCTTCCATCTCTACAACACGGCCGCCGACGTGGACCGCCTGCTGGACGTGCTGTCGGACTGAGCGCGCATACGGGAGCGGGCGGTGCCTTCACGGCACCGCCCGCTCCCGTATGTCACCTCAGCGCCGTGGGGTTCACCGCACCGGCGTGAAGTCCCGAGCCCCGATGCTGTGTCTCCCGGGGGCAACCCCCGGGCCCCCGGCCGGGTTCACCGCACCGGCGTGAAGTCCCGAGCCCCGATGAACTCCGGTCGGCGTACCGGGGCCGCGAACGGCTCGACCGCCGTGTTCTCCACGCTGTTGAACACGATGAACACGTTGCTGCGCGGGAAGGGCGTGATGTTGTCGCCGGAGCCGTGCATGGCGTTGCAGTCGAACCAGGTCGCCGAGCCGGCCCTGCCGGTGAACAGCCGGATGCCGTACTCGGAGGCCAGCTTGGTCAGCGCCTCGTCGGAGGGCGTGCCCGCGTCCTGCATCTGCAGGGACTTCTTGTAGTTGTCCTTCGGCGTGGCGCCCGCGCAGCCCAGGAACGTCTTGTGCGAGCCGGGCATGATCATGAGCCCGCCGTTGGTGTCGTAGTTCTCGGTCAGCGCGATGGAGACGGACACCGTCCGCATGTTCGGCAGACCGTCCTCGGCGTGCCAGGTCTCGAAGTCCGAGTGCCAGTAGAAGCCGCTGGCGCCGAAGCCGGGCTTGACGTTGATCCGCGACTGGTGGACGTAGACGTCCGAGCCGAGGATCTGCCGGGCCCGGCCGACGACCCGCTCGTCCCGCACCAGGTTCGCGAACACCTCGCTGATCCGGTGCACCTCGAAGACCGAGCGGATCTCCTGCGACTTCGGCTCGACGACGGAGCGCTCGTCGGCGCGGATCGCCGGGTCGGTGACCAGCCGCTCCAGCTCCTGCCGGTAGACGGCGACCTCGTCCTCGGTGATGAGCTGGTCGATGGCGAGGAAGCCGTCGCGCTCGAAGGCCTGCAGGCCGTCCGGCTCGATCGGGCCGGGGGCGTCCGGCGCGGCCCAGACGACCGGGTCCTGGCGCGGGACCAGCACCTCACTGGCGCCGCGGGTCGGGTAGAGATCGGTGACGGTCGCGGTGGTGGTCGTGGTCATGTTGATGTCACACCTCCTCGGGCTCGGTGAGCAGCGGGTAGACGCCGTTCTCGTCGTGGTCCTCCCGGCCGGTCACGGGCGGGTTGAACACGCAGACGCAGCGGAAGTCCTCCTTGACCTTGAGTGTGTGCCGCTCGTGGCCGTCCAGGAGGTACATGGTCCCGGGCGTGATGGTGTACGTCCGCCCGGTCTCGTGGTCGGTCAGCTCGGCCTCGCCCTCGACGCAGACCACGGCCTCGATGTGGTTGGCGTACCACATGGACGTCTCCGTGCCCGCGTAGAGGATCGTCTCGTGCAGGGAGAAGCCGACCCTCTCCTTGGCGAGGACGATGCGTTTGCTCTCCCACGTCCCGGACGCGGCCTTCACATGCCGGTCGGTGCCTTCGATGTCCTTGAACGAACGGACGATCACGGTGCTGCGATGCCTCCTAGATAGCGCGGTCGGCGGGTTCGGGGATGTGGTCAGGCGGTTTCCCGGACGGCACGGGCGAGGGTCGTCAGCCCCTCGTCCAGCTCGTCGGGAGTGATGGTCAGCGCGGGCAGCAGCTTGACGACCTCGCTCTCCGGGCCGGAGGTCTCGATCAGCAGCCCCAGCTCGAAGGCACGGCGCGCCACCCGGTCGGCCCGGTCCTTGTCGTGGAACTCCAGGCCCCACACCAGGCCCCGGCCGCGGTACTCCTTGACGTCGGCCAGGTTCTCCTCGGTGACGGCGATCAGCGCCTGCTCGACCTGCTCGCCGCGCGACCGGGTCTGCTTCTCCATGGCGGAGCCGTCGGTCCAGTACATCTCCAGGGCGGCGGTGGCCGTGACGAACGCCGGGTTGTTGCCGCGGAAGGTGCCGTTGTGCTCGCCCGGCTCCCACACGTCCAGCTCGGGCTTGAACAGGCACAGCGACATCGGCAGGCCGTAGCCGCTGATGGACTTGGAGACGGTGACGATGTCCGGGGTGATGCCGGCCTCCTCGAAGGAGAAGAAGGCGCCGGTACGGCCGCACCCCATCTGGATGTCGTCGACGATGAGCAGCATGTCCTGCCGCTCGCACAGCTCGGCGAGCGCGCGCAGCCACTCCGGGCGGGCCACGTTGATGCCGCCCTCGCCCTGCACGGTCTCCACGATCACGGCGGCGGGCTTGTTCAGCCCGGAGCCCTGGTCCTCCAGCAGCCGCTCGAACCACAGGAAGTCCGGCACCCGGCCGTCGAAGTAGTTGTCGAACGGCATCGGCGTGCCGTGCACCAGCGGGATGCCGGCGCCGGCCCGCTTGAAGGCGTTGCCGGTGACGGCGAGGGAGCCCAGGGACATCCCGTGGAAGGCGTTGGTGAAGGACACGATCGCCTCGCGCCCCTTCACCTTCCGGGCCAGCTTCAGCGCGGACTCGACCGCGTTGGTGCCGGTCGGGCCCGGGAACATCACCTTGTACGGCAGGTCCCGCGGGCGCAGCACCAGGTCCTGGAAGGTCTGCAGGAACGACCGCTTGGCGGTGGTCGACATGTCCAGGCCGTGGGTGACGCCGTCCCGCTCCAGGTAGTCGAGCAGCGCCCGTTTCAGGACCGGGTTGTTGTGGCCGTAGTTGAGCGACCCGGCTCCGGCGAAGAAGTCCAGGTACTCGTGGCCGTCCTCGTCGTACATACGGCTGCCGTGCGCCCGGTCGAAGACGGTGGGCCAGCCGCGGCAGTAGCTGCGCACCTCGGACTCCAGGGTCTCGAAGACGCTCAGGTCGGGCTGGGTGATGGTCACGACGAATCGCTCCTCAGTGCGAGAGGTGGGGGGTCAACGGGCCGATGCGGTAAAGGACTTCGGGGTCGTGCGGGCCGTCCGGGAACAGCGGCGTGTCGAAGACGACCTCGCGCTCCACGCGGGCGCCGTGGCGCTCCGCGAAGGAGGTGAACAGCCGCTGCGAGGCGGTGTTGCCCGGGGTGATGGTGGTCTCCACGCAGATGACCTCGCGCTCGGCCGCCACCCGGGCGGCCAGCCCGTCGAGCAGCCGGGCCGCGATCCCACGGCCGCGGTGCGCGGCGTCGACGGCCACCTGCCAGACGAGCAGGGTCCGCGGACGGTCCGGCCGCAGATACCCGGTGACGAACCCGATGGGTTCTCCGTCGCCGTCACGGGCCACCGCGGAGGTCGCGGCGAAGTCCCGGCACCACAGCAGATAGCTGTAGGAGGAGTTCAGGTCGAGGGTTCCGGATTCCTTGGCGAGCCGCCAGAAAGCGGCTCCGTCCGCCACCGACGGGCGGTCGATGTGTAGGTCTGCTTGTGCGGCAGTCATGCGGATTGAATTTAGCGAGCGAAATTCAAAATTGCATGGGGGAAAGGGCTTGGGTGTGGCGCGGTCGTGTGTTATCACGCGGGCGCGGGTGATCGCGCGAGACCGCGGGGAGATGCCCGAATTTGTGCGGGATTCACTTCGCGAAACGGGCGCGATGTGTAACGCGTCACACCCATGTAACCCTCGCGAGATCTGCCCGGAACGACCCGTTCGGCGTTCGCAGAATCTTCGCGTTTAGGGTTGGGGAAACGGGGCAGAAGAACACGGGAAGTTACCCCGGATTTGATTTCCGTAAAGAGAATGAATTCAGGCCCCGGTAAGCCCGTCAATACGCTCCCGAAGGATGTCCGCATGGCCGTTGTGCCGCGCGTACTCCTCGATGAGATGAATGAGAACCGCCCGCAGACTCACCTCGACCCCGGCCATCGGCCCCCGACGATCCGCCCGGCGTCCTCCAGAGCCCGGTCCGCGCACAACTCCCGCCCGCGTGCGATCTCCCGCCGCCAGACGGCGAGCACCTCGTCCAGCCCGCGCGCGGGGTCGAGCGCGTACCCCGTCTCCTCCTCGAAGACCGGCGGCACGTCGAGCCCGGCGAACACCCGCTGGAACCAGTTCCGCTCCACCTCGGCGAGGTGCTGCACCAGGCCGAGCAACGTCAGCGACGACGGCTCCGCCGAGGTGACCCGTACCTGCGCGTCGTCCAGTCCCCGGCACTTCAGCTCCAGGGTGGCGCGGTGGAAGTCCAGCCAGCTCTCCAGCATGGCCCGCTCGTCACCGGTCATCAGGGGGATGGGGCGGCCGTCGGGCAGGGTCGCCCGGGATGCGTCGGTGGTCATGAGGGGAGCATGGCACGGGGGACTGACAACGCCTCCGGCCCGTGCGCGCAGAGCAGTGCCCGGGGGCCGGGGGCCGGACTCCCGGGCCCCGGATCGCTCAGTGCCGGCTCCCGGACCCCTGGTCGCTCAGTGCCAGGCCTGCTCCGCCGCGCGGCGGGCCGCGTCCGGGTTCACCTGGAGGCCCTGCTCGGCCAGAGCCGCGCCCAGGGCCGCGAGGGCCGCCTGGATGGTGTCCGGGGTGGCGTCGGGGCCGTAGTGGTTGACGCGGATCATCTCCCGGGCCAGCGCGCCGCCGCCCGCGGCCAGCGGCAGCGCGGGGTCGGTCGCCAGGGCGCGGGCGACCAGGTCGGAGGCCGTCACGCCGGACGGGGCGCGCAGCGTCGTCGCCACCGGGGCCGCCTCCGCCGCGTCGTGGACGTACGGCTCCAGGCCCCCGCCGAGGGCCAGCGCGCCCGCACGGGTCGCCGACGCGGCGGACCGGTGCCGGGCCATCACCGTCTCCAGGCCCTCCGCCTCGATCCGCTCGACGCACGCCTCCAGCGCCAGCATCTCCAGCTGCGCCGGCGCGTGCAGCAGCGCCTTGCGGCCGCCGTCGACCCAGCGTTCCTTCCAGTCGAGGAGGGAGAGGTAGGACCGGCGCGGCGCCTGCGGGTTCGCCGCCATCCGGGCCCACGCCCGCTCGCTCACCGACACCGCGGACACGCCCGCCGGGCCGCCCATCGCCTTCTGCGCCCCGATCACGCACAGGTCCACGCCCCACGCGTCCGGCAGCACCGGCTCGGCGCCGACGGAGGCGACCGCGTCCAGGTAGAACAGCGCGCCGTGCTCCCGGACGACCTCGCCGATCTCGGCGACCGGGTTGGTGTTGCCGGTCGCGGCCTCGGCGTGCACCAGCGACACGAAGTCGATGCCGGGGTGCTCGGCGAACGCCTTGCGGATCTGCTCGGCGCTCACCGCCGTGTGGAACGGCACGGAGAGGTCGTGGACCGTCGCCCCGCAGTCCCGCAGCCAGTCGCCGAAGGTCTGCCCGTAGGGGCCCGTGATCACGTTCAGGGCGGTGGTGCCCGGCCCCGCGGTGCCCCGGATGGCCCCCTCCAGCGGCAGCAGCGCCTCACCCTGCATGATCACGACGTCCTGCCGGGTGTCGAGCAGCCGGGCGACCCGGTCCTCGATGGCGGCGAACCGCGCGGCGGTCAGCGGGGGCAGGTCGAGGAACGGGTGGGTCACGGTGGTGCTCTCTTCGCTCACGGGGTGGACGCGGACTTCGCCCACGGGCGGACGCAGTCGAGGGTAGCCCTGACGTTCCCTCCGGCAGCCCCCTGTCCCGGCCCCTGAGCCGCCCCAGTGCCGACTTCTTAGGTCGAACCCACTCACAACCATCGGTTTGATTTGAGTGGCCCAAACATTTCCTTATAATCGGAACTCTCAGTTCCCTTAACAGGAGGTCCCCGTGAACACCGTCCTCGGCCGCCGGGCCCGCGCCCTGGTCGCCACCACCGCGACGGCCGGACTCGTCCTCCTGGCCGGCTGCACCTCCAGCGACAACGGCGACGGCGGCACCAAGACGGCCGCCGGCGGCGTCGAGCTCGTCAAGGCCGGGCAGCTCACCACCTGCACCCACCTGCCGTACCCGCCGTTCCAGTCGGAGATCGACGGCAAGGTGCAGGGCTTCGACGTCGCCCTGATCGACCTGGTCGCCGACGACCTCGGCGTGAAGCAGGACATCGTCGACACCCCGTTCGAGAACTTCAAGACCGGCGCGTTCCTCAACTCCGGCGAGTGCGACCTCGCCGCCGCCGGCATGACCATCACCGAGGAGCGCAAGAAGAACGTCGACTTCTCGGACCCGTACTTCGACGCCACCCAGGCCGTCCTCGCCGACAAGGACAGCGGCATCTCCTCCGTCGCCGACCTCGAGGGCGAGAAGGTCGGCGCCCAGGCGCAGACCACGGGTGAGGACTACGCCAAGAGCCAGGGCCTCGACCCGGTCTCCTTCGAGTCCTCCGACGCCGTCCTCAACGGCCTGCGCACCGGCCAGGTCGACGCGGTCGTCATCGACTACCCGGTCGTCCAGGGCTGGCTGAAGGACAAGGCCAACGCCGACGCCTTCGAGGTCGCCGAGCAGATCAACACCGGCGAGCAGTACGGCTTCACGGTGAAGAAGGGCAACGACAAGCTGCGCGAGGCCATCAACAAGGCGATCGCGGACGCCAAGGCGGACGGCACGTACAAGAAGCTGTACGAGCAGTGGATCGGCCCGTACGACCAGTCCGCGGCCTCCCCGTCCGCCTCATGACGAGCCCGGACACAGCAGTCCTGCCGAAGCGGAAGGGCCTGAGCCGGCGCCAGAAGCGCAGCATCTCGCGCGGCGTCCAGTACGTCGTCTTCGTCGCGGCCGTGATCGCCTTCGCGGTCGCGGCCGACTGGGGCCGGCTGGCCAACCAGTTCGCCCAGCGGGACATCGCGGAGCAGATGTTCCCCGAGGTCATCACGCTGGCGCTGAAGAACACCGTGCTCTACACCGTGTCCGGCTTCGCCGTCGGCCTGGTGCTCGGCATGGTCATCGCGCTGATGCGGCTGTCGTCCGTGGGCCCGTACCGCTGGCTCGCCGGCGTCTACATCGAGATCTTCCGCGGCCTGCCCGCCCTGCTGATCTTCATCTTCATCGGGGTGGCCGTCCCGCTGGCCTTCCCCGGCACGGAGATCGTCGGCGGCACCTACGGCAAGGTCGCCCTCGCGCTCGGCCTGGTCGCCGCCGCCTACATGGCGGAGACGTTCCGCGCGGGCATCCAGGCCATCCCCAAGGGACAGATGGAGGCGGCCCGTTCGCTGGGCTTCTCCCACGCGCGGGCGATGGTCTCGATCATCCTCCCGCAGTCCTTCCGGGTCATCCTCCCCCCGCTCACCAACGAACTGGTCCTGCTGTTCAAGGACTCCTCGCTGGTGCTGTTCCTCGGTGTCACCCTGGAGGAGCGGGAGCTGTCCAAGTTCGGCCGCGACCTGGCCAGCCAGACCGCCAACTCCACGCCGATCCTCGTCGCCGGCCTGTGCTACCTGCTGGTCACGATCCCGCTCGGCTTCGTCGTACGCCGTATGGAGGCGAAGGCCAAGGAGGCCGTCAAATGAGCCGACCCGAGATCCGGATCAGCGAGCTGCACAAGTCGTTCGGCGACAACGAGGTGCTGCGCGGCATCGACCTGGAGATCCGGCAGGGCGAGGTGGTCTGCGTCATCGGCCCGTCCGGCTCCGGCAAGTCCACCCTGCTGCGGTGCGTGAACCTGCTCGAGGAGCCGACCAAGGGCCAGGTGTTCGTCGGCGGCGCGGAGATCACCGACCCGGACGTCGACATCGACGCCGTACGCCGCCGGATCGGCATGGTCTTCCAGCAGTTCAACCTCTTCCCGCACCTCACGGTGACCGAGAACCTGACGCTGCCGCAGCGCCGGGTGCTGGGGCGCGGCAAGGCGGAGGCCGCCCGGGTCGCCGCCGAGAACCTCGCCCGGGTCGGCCTGTCGGAGAAGGCGGACGCCTACCCGTCGTCCCTCTCCGGCGGCCAGCAGCAGCGCGTCGCGATCGCCCGGGCCCTCGCCATGGGCCCCGAGGTGATGCTGTTCGACGAGCCGACGTCCGCGCTCGACCCGGAGCTGGTCGGCGACGTCCTCGCGGTGATGCGCATGCTCGCCCAGGACGGCATGACGATGATGGTCGTCACCCACGAGATGACCTTCGCCCGCGAGGTCGCCGACCGGGTCGTCTTCATGGACGGCGGAGTGATCGTCGAGGACGGCGAGCCCGAGCAGGTCATCACCCGCCCCGCCCACGAACGCACCCGCCACTTCCTCTCCCGCCTCCTCGACCCCGCGATGGCCCAGGTCGAGGAGGAGACCTCGGACCAGGTGGGCAAGTCCGGGTAGCGGCTGGCCTAGGGTGCGGTGCATGAGCGAACGCGCGGTGCTGCACGTGAAGGGACGGGTGCTCGTCTCCCCCGACGACACCCGGGACGAACTGTGGGTCGTCGACGGGCGGATCACCTACGACCGTCCCGTCGGCGCCCGTGATGTGCGCACGGTCTCCGGATGGGCGCTGCCGGGACTGGTCGACGCCCACTGCCATGTGGGCCTCGACGCGCACGGCGCGGTCCCGCGGGACGTCGCCGAGAAGCAGGCCCTCACCGACCGGGACGCGGGCACACTGCTGATCCGGGACGCGGGCTCGCCCTCCGACACCCGCTGGGTCGACGACCGCGACGACCTCCCGAAGATCATCCGGGCGGGCCGGCACATCGCCCGCACCCGCCGCTACATCCGCAACTACGCCTGGGAGATCGAGCCCGACGAGCTCGTCGCGTACGTCGCCCAGGAGGCCCGGCGCGGCGACGGCTGGGTGAAGCTCGTCGGCGACTGGATCGACCGCGACCTCGGCGACCTGTCCGCCTGCTGGCCGCGCGAGGCGGCCGAGGCGGCGATCGCCGAGGCGCACCGGCTTGGCGCGCGGGTCACGGCGCACTGCTTCGCGGAGGACTCCCTGCGCGACCTGGTCGAGGCGGGCATCGACTGCGTCGAGCACGCCACGGGCCTGACCGAGGACCTGATCCCGCTGTTCGCGGAGCGGGGCGTCGCCATTGTCCCCACCCTTGTGAACATCGCCACCTTCCCCCGGCTCGCCGACGGCGGCGCGGCCAGGTTCCCGCGCTGGGCCGACCACATGCGCCGCCTGCACGCCCGCCGCTACGACACCGTGCGCGCGGCCTACGACGCCGGCATCCCGGTGTTCGTCGGCACCGACGCCGGGGGTTCCCTCCCGCACGGCCTGGCGGGCGCCGAGGTCGCCGAACTGGTGACGGCCGGCATCCCGGCCGTGGACGCCGTCTCCGCCGGGACCTGGGCGGCCCGAGCCTGGCTCGGCCGCCCCGGCCTCGACGAGGGTGCCCCCGCCGACCTGGTGGTCTACGAGACGGACCCGCGCACGGACGTACGGGTGCTGACGGCACCGCGCCGCGTCGTGCTGAACGGGCGGGTCGTCGGCTGAGGTTCGATGGCCTGCATCACTGCTCCGCACACCTCGGTCCGTTGCCGCACGGCTTCTCGATCAGGACGAGGCTTCCGCTGCCGCCCTGCGGGTACTGGAAGCTGAGTGAGGGAGTCCTGATGCTTTCGAACCCGGTCTCGGGGTCTGTGGGGCCGGGTCCGAGCCCGCCTCCGCGGAGGATGCTGTTCAGCTTGGTTCCCGGTCTGGTGAACACCTGGCTCTGGGCGGGGCCTTGCTGCGCGACGTCGGACCGGAAGGTGAGCGCCGCAGTGCCCTTGCCGCCTTCGTACCACACGACCACGTCGACTCTTCCGGTCGAGGTGAACCCGAACCCTTCGTTGAGTGAGTGGAAGGGATTCTTCCTGGCGGGCACCCGAACCGTCAGGTTGCCCACTCCTGCGTCGTCGATGCGACGATCGTGAGTGATGTCCGGGACGAAGTGGACCGGCATGTCCGCTGACCTGAGACTGCCGACGTACGCGCGGTCGTCGATGTAGATCTCCAAACCGTCGTCTTCGCTCCCCAGTCCGAGAGCCGAGGCGGGCACGGGTTCGTACCCCTGCGGAAGGAGCGGAACCAGCTTGGCCTTGTCGGTGATTGGGCCGCAACCGCTCGGCGGCCGGATTGCTGCAGACGAACCGGGCGCCGAGTGCGGTGGCCGTCAGGTGCGGATACCTGCCCTCCTTGAGGACCGGGTGCCGAGAGCCAGGAACAGGCGGTAGTCGAACGTCCGGCGCGGAAACCGCTCGATGGGGTGAAGTGAGGTGAGAGTGCTGACCGTTCACTCCTGAGGCGTTTCATCCTTTCGGGGTCCTCAGCACTTTTCCTCAGGGGAGTCCCAACCTTGAACGGCACCCGATTCCGCATGCCCGCGCGCAGACTCGTCACCGTGACGACCGCCACCGCCCTGGCCGCCGGTCCCGCGGCCCTCGCCCACGCCACCCCCGGCACCGGCGGCGAGGGCCGCGCCACCGCCGTGGTCCTGCGCACCGGGCTGGACGTCTCGCTCCTGAACAAGACCGTGAACGTCCCCCTCGCGGTCTCCCTCAACGACGTCCAGGCGCCGCGGAGCGCGGAGAAGACCGCGCTGACCGCACGGCTGGACGGTGTCGACGGGGGCGAGCCGTTCAGCGTGCTGCAGGCGGACGTGGCCCAGGCGAAGGCGACGGTGACGGACGGGAAGGCGGAGGGCGGCACGCGCCTCGCGCACGCCAAGGTGCACGTCCCCGGCCTGCCGCTGCTGTCCCTCATCGAGGTCGAACAGGTCACCTCCACGGCGACCTGCGAGGCCGGGAGGACGCCGGTGGCCGAGTCCAACCTGCTGGGCTCCGTCACGGTGCTCGGCAAGCGCGTCACCCTCACCACGGGCGGTCCGACCGATGTGCGGGTCCCGGGCGTCGGCGAGGTCCGGCTCGACCTGTCGAAGCGCGAGACCACCTCCCGCACGGCCGCCGCGACCGCCCTCGAACTCACGGTCTCCGTCAACCCGTTGAAGCTGAACGTGGCCGAGGTGCAGGGCACGGTGACCCTCGCCGCCGCCACCTGCGAAACCCCTCCGGCCCCCGCAGTCGCCGAACCCCCGGCGTCCGCCACTCCCGCCCCGGCCGCCGACATCGAACCCCAGGGCGCCCCCGCCACCCGGGCCGACCTGGCGGAAACCGGCGGCAGCTACCTCACCCCCTACCTCGCGGCGGGCGCGATCGCCCTACTGGCGGCAGGCGGGGCGGTCGTGGCGCGGGGGCGCCGGCGGGGGTGATTCGGGCTCGCTGAGCCGTGCTGAGGCCGGGGGCGGGGGAGCCCCGGCCTCAGCCGGTCGGCAATGCCTGTGCCAGGGCTGCGAGGAAGCGGTCCACCGTCGTGCGGTCGCGCACCGCCAGGCGCAGCCACTCCTCGTCCAGACCGGGGAACGTGTCCCCGCGCCGCACGGCGAAGCCCAGGTCGCGCAGGCGGTGCCGTACGGCGGCGGCGTGGGGCAGCCGTACGAGGACGAAGGGGCCGTCCGCGGGGGTCACCACGCGCAGCCCCGCCGAGGCGAACTCCCCGAGCCCGGCCACGAGGTGGGCCCGGTCCGCGGCGACGCGATGTGCCGCGTGGGCGGCCTCCGCCAGGGCCCGCGGCGAGACGCACGCCTGAGCCGCCACCAGCGCCGGCGTGGACACCGGCCACAGCGGCTGGGCCCGCTCCAGCTCCTCGATCGTCTCCGGCGCGGCGAGGACGTAGCCGATCCGCAGCCCGGCCAGCCCCCACGTCTTCGTCAGACTCCGCAGCACCACCAGGCCCGGCACATCCGTCCGCCCGGCCAGCGCCTCCCGCTCACCGGGCACCGCGTCCATGAACGCCTCGTCCACGACCAGCGTCCGACCGGGACGGGCGAGTGAGGCGATGGTGCCGGCGGTGTGCAGGACCGACGTCGGGTTCGTCGGGTTGCCGATCACCACCAGGTCGGCGTCCTCCGGGACCGCGGCGGGGTCCAGCCGGAACCCGTCCTCCTCCCGCAGCACCACGCGGTCGACGCTGTGCCCGGCGTCCCGCAGCGCGGCCTCCGGCTCGGTGAACTGGGGATGCACCACGACCGGCCGCCGTACCTTCAGCGCCCGCGCCAGCAGCACGAACGCCTCCGCCGCCCCGGCCGTCAGCAGCACCCGCGACGCCGGCAGCCCGTGCCGCGCGGCCACGGCCGCCCGCGCGGCCCGCCCGTCGGGGTAGGCGGCCAGCCCGTCCAGCGACCCGGCGATCGTCTCCCGCAGCCACGCCGGGGGCGTGTCGGCGCGTACGTTCACGGCCAGGTCGACCAGCGCGGAGCCGTCGTCACGGACCTCCGCGTCCCCGTGATGCCGCAGATCGTGCCCGTCGTCAGTGCGCATGGCTGTGGGTGTGTCCCCCGTGGTGGTGACCATGACCGTGGCCATGACCGTGGTGGTGACCGTCGTCGTCGGGGTGGAAGTGCGGCTGCTGCGGCATCCCCACCTTGTCCTCGAAGCCGGGCAGCGCGATGCGGTACACGCACGAGTCGCAGTTCATCCGCAGATCGCCCTTCAGGGCCTCCGCGTACCGCTCCATCACCAGGTCCAGCAGCTCCGGCTCCGGCCCGATGACGTCCGCCGACCGCACCTCGACCTCGGGGTGCTCGGCCGCCCAGCTCTCGGTCTGCTGCCGCACGCGGTCCGGCAGGATGCCGGTGAACAGGAAGTACGGGAGCACGACGATCCGCTTCGCGCCCAGCCGGGCGCAGCGGTCCAGCCCGCCCGGCACGTCCGGTGCCGCCAGCGACACGAACGCCGTCTCCACCCCGGCGTACCCGCGCCCCTCCCACAGCAGCCGCGCCGCCTTGTGCACCTCGGCGTTGGCGTCGGGATCGGTGGACCCGCGCCCCACCAGCAGCACGGTCACGTCCGCCCGCTCCTCGTGGGTGCGCCCGGCGCCGCCCAGCGCCTCGTCCAGCCGCCGCTCCAGCACCGACAGCAGCGAGGGGTGCGGGCCGAGCGGACGGCCGTAGGTGTACGAGATGCCGGGGTGCCGTTCCTTCTCGCGGGCCAGCGCCGCCGGGATGTCCCCCTTGGCGTGCCCGGCGGACACCAGCATCAGCGGGACGGCCGCGAACCGGCGTACGCCCCGCTCGACCAGCTCGGTCACCGCCTCGCCCAGCGGCGGCGGGGACAGTTCGATGAAGCCGCCCGCGACGGGCAGCTCGGGGTGGCGGCGCCCCAGCTCCCGGACGAAGTCGCGGAATGCCTCGGCTCCGGCGTCGTCGCGGGTGCCATGGCCGGCGATGAGCAGGGCGGGCGGCGGGGTGGTCACGGTTTCTCCTCGGAGTGCGAAACGGGGTGGTACAGCGATGCGGCGGGCGTGGCGGACGCGGCGGCGGAGCGGCGGGCCGCGCGGCTCACCGGGGTTCCTCCTGCCAGCGGTAGCCGCGGGGCGTCACCATGCGGCCCGCGATCTCACGGGTCGCGGTGTTGCCCACGGTCACCACCGTCATCATGTCGACGGTCGCCGGATCCAGCGCGCCCAGCGTGGTCAGCCGGCTGGACTCGTCCGGCCGGGAGGCGTTCCGTACGACACCGACCGGCGTCGCCGGCTCCCGGTGCCCGGCGAGGATCGCGAGCGCCTTCGGCAGCTGCCAGTCGCGGCCCCGGCTGCGCGGGTTGTAGAAGGTCACGACGATGTCCGCCTCGGCCGCGGCCCGCACCCGCCGTTCGATGACCTCCCACGGCGTGTGCAGGTCGGACAGGCTGATCGAGACGTGGTCGTGGCCGAGCGGCGCGCCGAGGATCGCCCCGGCCGCCAGCGCCGCCGTGACGCCCGGCACGCCGACGACGTCGATGTCGTCGGACGCCTCGGCGAGCGCGGGGGAGGCCATCGCGTACACGCCCGCGTCCCCGCTGCCGATCAGCGCGACCGCCCGGCCCTCGCGGGCCTCGGCGACCGCGGTCCGCGCCCGCTCCTCCTCGGCGCCCAGCCCGGACTCCAGGATGCGGGTGCCGGGCCGCAGCAGGTCGCGGATCTGGTCGACGTACTGGTCGAGCCCGACCAGCACCGACGCCCGCTCCAGCTCCGCCCTGGCCCGCGGGGTGAGCAGGTCGCGGGCGCCCGGCCCGAGCCCGACCACCGCCAGCCGCCCGCGCCCGGGCCGCCGTACGACCGCGCAGGTCGCCATGGCCGGCCGGGCCGAGGACTTCCGCTTCGGCACGAGGAGTTCGCCGCCGCCCAGCAGCGCCGCGGCCTCCGCGACCGACGGCGTGCCGACCGCGGCGAGCGGCGCGTCGGACGGGTTGGGGACCTCGACCCGGGCCAGCTCCTCGGCGCCGTACGTCACCAGCGGCACCCCCAGCCGGGCGGCCGCCTCGACGATGCCGGGCTCCTCCGCCTTGGCGTCCACGGTGGCCAGCTCGGCGACGCTGCGAGGCGACAGCCCCGCCTCCCGCAGCGCCTCCTCGACCAGCCCGAGCACCTCCTCGGCGGGGGCGCCCTTCGAGGCGCCGACACCGACGACGAGCGTCGGGGGACGCAGCAGCACCTCCCGCTCGGCGGGCTCGACCGCGCGGTCCGTCACCCGGATCGCGTACGGCCCGTCCTCGGCGACCGGCAGCGGCGGCAGCGGCCACGCCACCTCCGCCCGCAGCGCCACCGGCTCCCCGTCCAGCAGCGCCCGCGACACGGCGGCGACCGCGCCCTCCACCGGCAGCCCGAGCGTGTCCAGCCCGGCGATGCCGACGGCGTCCGTCGCGGTCGTCACCACCGGCTCGGCGCCCAGCACCGCGCCCACCTCGCGCGCGAGGTCGTTGGCGCCGCCGGCGTGCCCGCCGAGCAGCGACACGGCGTACCGCCCGCCCTCGTCGACGCAGACCACGCCCGGGTCGGCCGTCTTGCCGTCCAGCAGCGGCGCGACCAGCCGGACGACGGCCCCCGTCGCCAGGAAGCACACCAGCCGCTCGCACTCGGCGAACGCCCGCCGTACGGCGTCCCCCACGGGTCCGTCGTACACGCGCGTGCGGTCCGGCCACGCCGCGGCCAGCCGGTCCCGCGCAGCCGCCCCCGCCGCGGTGGCGGAAATGAGGCCGATCACTGGGCAACTCCTTCAGTACAGGCGTGAGGCCGCACGCCCCACAGCAGGAAAACGGGATTGGTCGCCGCGAGCCGGGTCACGTCCCCCGGCAGCGGCGCGAGCCGGGAAGACTGCAACAGCACCCCGTCGCAGGTGAACCCGGCGTCCGTCAGGGCCTCGCGGGCGGCCGGCACCCGGTCGAGCGCGGCCATGGCGACGACCACCGTGCGCCGGGCGCGCCGCGCGCAGGCGGTGACGATCGCGGGCAGCTCCCGCCCGCCCCCGCCGACGAACACCGCGTCCGGGTCGCCGTCGAGGCCCGCCAGCGCGTCCGGCGCCGCCCCGTGCACCACCCGCACGTCCACGCCGTGCGCGGCGGCGTTGGCGCGGATCCGCTCCACACCGTCCGCCGACTTCTCCACGGCGACGGCCGCAGCGCCGAGCCGCGCGCACTCCACGGCCACCGAGCCGGAGCCCGCGCCGACGTCCCACACCAGGTCGCCGAGCCGGGGGCCCAGCCGGGCCAGGGCCAGCGCCCGCACCTCGAACTTGGTGATCATCGAGTCGCGGTGCGCGAAGTCCGCCTCGTCCAGGGCCCAGCCGGCGGGCCCCGGCGCCGGGCCGGCCACCGTGCGCACCGCGCCCAGCGCCCGCTCCGGGTCCAGGCACAGCACGACGCTGACCGCCGTGCCCCAGTCGCGGGCCGCAGCCTCGGCGGGCGTCACCCGCACCACGCGCTCCCGCTGCGGATCGCCCAGCGCCGAGGCCACGACCAGGACCCGCCCGGTGTCCCGCAGCGCCGCACCCAGCTCCGCCGGTCCCGCGCCCGGCCCGGTCAGCACCGCCACCTTGGGATGTGCCCGGCACACGTTCACCGCGGTCCGCGGATCCCGCCCGTGCGCGCTCACCACCACAGCGTCGTCCCAGGGCAGCCCGGCCCGCGCGAACGCGGCGGCCACCGAGGACACCCCGGCCCGCACGTCCAGCCGCTCCGGCCCGAACCGCTCGGCGAGCACCCGCACGATCCCGAGGAACCCGGGGTCGCCCGAGGCCAGCACGACCACGGACCGATCCTTCCCCGCGTACTCCTCGATCGCGTCCAGCGCGGGCGCCAGCGGCCCCAGCACGATCCGCTCGGCGCCCTCCGGCAGCCGTACGGCGTCCAGATGCCGCTGCCCGCCGACGACCAGCTCGGCTCCGGCCAGCACCTCCCGCGGCACGGGCGCCCCGGTGCCCGTACCGACCACCGTGATCACGTCTGGGCACCTCGCGCGCGCAGCGCCCTGCGGGCCTCCGGGTCGGCCTTGCGGTACCCGTGGAAGTGCCCCGGGTGGTACAGGTGCGAGCGGGTGCCGTGCGCGTCGAGGGCCGGGCCGACCAGGAACAGCGTGTGCTTCCACAGCTTGTGCTCCTTGACCGTCTCCTCCAGCGTGCCGATCGTGCACCTCACGACCAGCTCCTCGGGCCAGGTCGCCTGATAGGCGACGACGACCGGCGTGGTCGTCGGGTAGCCGCCCTCCAGCAGCTCCCGCACCAGCTGCCCGCTGCGCGCCGCCGACAGGAAGACGGCCATGGTGGTGCCGTGCCTGGCGAACTCGCGCACCTCCTCACCCGGCGGCATCGGCGTCTTGCCGCCGCCCAGCCGGGTGAGCACCACGGACTGCGCGACCTCGGGGATCGTCAGCTCCCGCTGCGCGAGCGCCGCGACCGCCGAGAACGACGACACGCCGGGCACCACCTCGGTGGCGATGCCGATCGCGTGACAGCGGTCCAGCTGCTCCTGGGTGCCGCCCCACAGGGCCGGGTCGCCGGAGTGGATCCGGGCCACCCTCAGCCCCTCGGCGTGCGCCCGCTCGTAGACGGCGACCACGTCCTCCAGCGACATCGTCGCCGAGTCCAGGATCCGCGCGCCCTCCCGGGCGTGCTCCAGGACCTCCGCCTGGACCAGGCTCGCGGCCCAGATCACGACGTCGGCCTCGGCGATCGCGCGCGCGGCACGGAAGGTCAGCAGGTCGGCGGCGCCGGGGCCGGCACCGACGAAGGTCACCTTGCCGGCGGGGGTGTCGGCCATGGATCGGTTCCTCTCGTACGGAAGTTCTCAGGGGGCGGCGCGGGTCAACGCGCGCGGCGTCGGATGTGCGCGGGCGGGCACGCATCGGATAGCAAGGGCACATGGCGGTCTTCGTCGCGCTCGGCGCGTTCCTGATGACGCTGGCCGGCGGCTGGACGGCACAGCGCGTGACGGACCGCCGCCACTTGGTGCTGGGCCTGGCCGGCGGCCTGATGCTGGGCGTCGTCGGCCTGGACCTGCTGCCGGAGGCGTTGGAGGCCGCGGGCACCGAGGTGCACGGCGTACCGGCGGCCCTGCTGCTGTTCGTGGCCGGTTTCCTCGTAGCCCATCTGGTGGAACGTCTGCTGGCGGCCCGTCAATCCGCGCACGGGGGAGAGGAGCGCAACGGCCGCACCCCCGAAGTGGGCCTCACCGCGGCCGCCGCGATGGTCGGCCACAGCGCCATGGACGGCATCGCCATCGGCGCCGCCTTCCAGGTCGGCCACGGCATGGGCCTCGCCGTCGCGCTGGCCGTCATCGCCCACGACTTCGCGGACGGCTTCAACACGTTCACCCTCACGACCGTCTACGGCAACGCCCGCCGCCGCGCGATCGCCATGCTCGTCGCGGACGCGGTCGCCCCGGTCGTCGGCGCGGCGTCCACGCTGCTGTTCACCGTCCCCGAACCGGTGCTCGGCGGCTACCTCGCCTTCTTCGGCGGCGCGCTGCTCTACCTGGCGGCCGCCGAGATCCTGCCCGAGGCCCACCACGAACACCCGGCCCGTTCGACCCTGCTGTGCACGGTCGCGGGCGCGGGCTTCATCTGGCTGGTGGTCGGCATCGCCGAGTGACCGCGCCTCGGGGCAGGTCACAGCTTGCCGCCCCGCCCGCCGTCCCGCCGCGCGGGCGCGATCAGCGTCGACAGATACGGCAGCGCAGCCCCGTCCAGCTCGGCGGCCGGCCGGATCGACTCCTCCGGCAGCCCCAGCGCCGACCCCCACACGGCCCCGTCGATCCGCCCGCTGTCGCGCAGCGCCTCCGCGACCTCGGCGGCCTGCCGCCCGAACTTGTACGCCACGACCGTCCCCGGCCCGTTCAGCGCGTCCTTCAGCACGGCCGCGCCCGCCGTCACCGGCACCAGCGTCAGCGGCTCCGTGCCCTCCGTCAGCACGGCACCGGAACGCGCCGCCAGATCCTGCATCGCGGTGATCCCCGGCACGGTCTCCACGACCGTGCCCGGCACCAGCTCGGCGACGGTCTGCGCGAGATACGTGAACGTCGAGTACACGTTCGGGTCCCCGATGGTCGCGAACGCCACCGCGCCATGCGCCCGCAGCAGCCCGGCGACCCGCTCCCCGGCAGCGTCCCAGGTGGCCTCCCGACGCGCCCGGTCCGTCCGCTCGTTCAGCGCGAACACCACCCGGACGACCTTCTCCTCGGGCACGTAGTGCAGCACGGTCGCCTCGGCCCGCCCCCGCTCACCGCCGTCCGTCCCATCAGGTGCAGCCATCACCGGCACCACGACGACATCGGCGGCCCGCAGCGCGTTCACGCCCTTCACGGTCACCAGCTCCGGGTCGCCCGGACCCACCCCGACCCCGATCAGCCTGCTGCTCATGACGTCCGGCACCTCTCCACGAACCGACGGGCGACACCGGGCTCGGACGCCCAGTGCGTGTGCAGATAACTCGCGTGCACACCACGCTGTACGAAACCTTCGACGCGCCGCTCGGGCGCCCGTACCCCCCACGCCGGGGCGGCCCCCGCGCCCGGCTCGACGACCGTGCGGTGGAACTCGTGCCCCCGCATCCGCGTCCCGGCCGCCGCCAGCACACTGTCGCCCACGGCCACCGCGTCCCGGTAGCCCAGCGTCAGCCGCTCGCTCATCCGCGCCGAGGCGTCCAGCACCCCGCACATCGGCTGCCCGTCCAGCTCCCGGCACAGATACAGCAGCCCCGCGCACTCGGCGGCCACGGGGGCCCCGGAGCGCGCCAGTGCGCCGACCGCCGCGCGCAGCGGCTCGTTGGCGGACAGCTCACCGGCGTACACCTCGGGGAAGCCGCCACCGATCACCAGCCCCGCCGTGCCCTCGGGCAGCCGCTCGTCCCGCAGCGGATCGAACGGCACCACCTCGGCACCGGCCGCCGTCAGCAGCTCGGCGTGCTCGGCGTAGGAGAACGTGAACGCGGGACCACCGGCCACGGCCACCACCGCCCGCTCGCCGACGGGCACCACCGGCGGCTCCCACGGCTCGCACGGCAGCGCGCCCGTGCCCCGCGCCAGCCCCGCCAGCGCGTCCAGATCGCAGCCGGTCTCGACCTGCGCGGCCATCGCCGCCACGGCCTCCACGGCCGCCGCCCGGCGCTCGGCGACCGGCACCAGACCCAGATGCCGCGACGGCGTGTCCACCTGCTTCACCCGCCGCAGCACCCCGAGCACGGGCACCCCGGACGCGTCCAGCGCCTCCCGCAGCAGCGCCTCGTGCCGGTCCGAGCCGACCTTGTTGAGGATCACGCCCCCGATCCGCACCTCCGGATCCCAGGACGCGAAGCCGTGCACCAGCGCGGCCACCGACCGCGACTGCGAGGAGGCGTCCACCACGAGCACCACCGGCGCCCGCAGCAGCTTCGCCACCTGCGCGGTGGACGCCAGCTCACCCTCCCCGGCGGCCCCGTCGTACAACCCCATCACGCCCTCGACGACGGCGATGTCACAGCCGGACGCGCCGTGCGCGAACAGCGGACCGACCAGCTCCGGACCGCACAGGTACGCGTCGAGGTTGCGCCCCGCACGCCCGGTCGCGAGCGCGTGGTAGCCCGGGTCGATGTAGTCCGGCCCGACCTTGTGCGGGGACACGGCGAGCCCCCGCGCGGCGAACGCGGCCATCAGCCCCGTGGCTACGGTGGTCTTGCCGCTCCCCGACGCGGGGGCGGCGACGACCAGCCGGGGAACGGACGTCACCACTCGATGCCCTTCTGGCCCTTCTGGCCGGCGTCCATCGGGTGCTTGACCTTGGACATGTCGGTCACCAGGTCGGCGAAGTCGACGAGCTTCTCCGGCGCGTTCCGCCCGGTGATCACGACGTGCTGGGTGCCGGGACGGTCACGGAGCACCGCCACCACCTCGTCGGTGTCCACCCACCCCCAGTGCATGGGGTACGCGAACTCGTCGAGCACGTACAGCCGGTACGTCTCGTTCGCCAGGTCCCGCTTGACCTGCTCCCAGCCCTCGCGGGCCTTCTCCTCGTTGTCCATCTGAGCGTCCCGCTGGACCCACGACCAGCCCTCGCCCATCTTGTGCCAGTCGACGGTGCCGCCCTCGCCGGAGGCGCCCAGCACACGCAGCGCGTTCTCCTCGCCGACCTTCCACTTCGCCGACTTGACGAACTGGAACACCCCGATCGGCCACCCCTGGTTCCAGGCGCGCAGCGCCAGTCCGAAGGCGGCCGTGGACTTGCCCTTGCCGATCCCCGTGTGCACCACGACCAGTGGACGGTTCCTGCGCTGACGCGTCGTCAGCCCGTCGTCCGGGATGACACTCGGCTGTCCCTGCGGCATTACGCGGCCCTCCTCTGTACGTCCTTCACCAGCCCGGCGATGCTGTCGGCCCGCAGCTCGTCCAGCGTCACCGCGGTACCGCCCAGCTCACCCGCGAGCTTCCCCGCGAGCCCCAGCCGCACCGGCCCCGACTCGCAGTCCACGACCACCGACGCGACCCCGTCGGCCGCGAACAGCCCGGCCGCCCGCGCGGCCAGCGCCACCGGCTCCGGACCGCCCGTCGCCCGACCGTCCGTCACCACCACGACCAGCGGACGCCGCGCCGCGTCCCGCAGCCGCTCCACCCGCAGCACGTCGTGCGCCTTCAGCAGCCCCGCCGCCAGCGGCGTACGGCCACCGGTCGGCAGCGACTCCAGCCGCGCGGCGGCGGCGTCGACGGACGAGGTCGGCGGCAGCGCCACGTCGGCCGCCGACCCGCGGAAGGTCACCAGCCCCACCTTGTCCCGCCGCTGATAGGCGTCGAGCAGCAGCGACAGCACGGCACCCTTCACCGCGCTCATCCGCTGCCGGGCGGCCATGGAGCCGGAGGCGTCGACCACGAACAGCACGAGGTTTCCCTCGCGGCCCTCACGGGTCGCCTGCCGCAGATCGTCCCGGCGGACCACCAGCCCAGGCCCCGACCTGCCCCGCGCCCGCTGATGCGGCGCCGCCGCCTGCACGGTCGCCGCCAGGTGCAGCTTGGTCAGCGTGCCCCGCGGGCGCCGGGCCCCGGTCGTCCGGCCGTGCTCGGTCCTCGCCCGCGAGCGCCGCCCGGCGGCACCCTCACCGATCCCCGGCACGCTCAGCACCTTCGTACGGAACGGCTCGGCCGCCCGTACGGGCGACTGCTCACCGGCGCCGGACGCCTGCGGCTCGCCGCCCTCGCCGGCCTCGGGGCGCGCGGCGGTGTCACCGCCCTGCGGGCCCGCGTCGGGGGAGGGCTGCCCGCCACCCCCGCCGCCCGGACCGTCCGGGTCCGGATCCGGGTCCGGGTCGTCGTCTCCCGAGAACTCCTCCAGGGTCTGGTCCAGCTTGTCCTCGTCGAGCCCGGGGGCGTCGAAGGGGTTACGGCGCCGCCGGTGCGGCAGCGCCAGCAGCGCCGCCTGCCGGACGTCCTCGGCGAGCACGTCGGTCCGGCCCGCCCACGCGGCCAGCGCGGTCGCGGTGCGCGCCATCACGATGTCGGCGCGCATCCCGTCCACCTCGAAGGCGGCACAGGTCGCCGCGATCTGCCGCAGCGCGCCGTCACCGAGCCGCACGGACGGCAGCAGCTCCCGCGCCGCCACGATCCGCTGCCGTACGGCGGCCTCCTCCTCGGCCCAGCGGGCCGCGAACCCGGCGGGGTCGTCGTCGTGGGCGAGCCGCCGCCGTACGACCTCCACCCGCTGCTCCGGCTCCCGCGAGGCCGCGACCTCCACGGTCAGCCCGAACCGGTCGAGCAGCTGCGGGCGCAGCTCGCCCTCCTCGGGGTTCATGGTCCCGACGAGCAGGAAACGGGCCGCGTGCCGCACGGAGACGCCCTCCCGCTCGACGTACGAGGCGCCCATCGCGGCGGCGTCGAGGAGCAGGTCGACCAGGTGGTCGTGGAGGAGGTTGACCTCGTCGACGTACAGGATCCCGCGGTGCGCGTCGGCGAGCAGACCGGGTTCGAACGCCTTCACGCCCTCCGCGAGCGCCCGCTCGATGTCCAGCGAGCCGACCAGCCGGTCCTCGGAGGCACCGACGGGCAGCTCCACCATGCGCGCGGGCCGCGGCGCCCCCGCGCCCGGCTCGTGCGGCCCGTCCGGGCAGCCGGCGTCCGGGGCGGCCGGGTCACAGGAGAACCGGCACCCGGGGACGACGTCGACCTCCGGCAGCAGCGCCGACAGCGCACGGACCGCGGTGCTCTTCGCGGTCCCCTTCTCGCCGCGCACCAGCACACCGCCGACCGCCGGGGAGACCGCGTTCAGCAGCAGCGCGAGCCGCAGGTCGTCCTGGCCGACGACGGCCGTGAAAGGGAACGGGGTACTCACTGGTCGTCCTCCAAGTCGCCTTCCAGCTCCAGGTAGGTGGCGCGCAGCCGCTCCAGCGTGTCCGCGTCCGGCTCCGCCCACAGCCCCCGGTCCGCCGCCTCCAGCAGCCGCTCGGTGATGCCCCTCAGGGCCCACGGGTTGGACTTCTTCATGAAGTCCCGGTTCTCCGGGTCGAAGACGTACTCGGCGCTGAGCTTCTCGTACATCCAGTCGTCGACGACCCCGGCGGTGGCGTCGTAACCGAACAGGTAGTCGACGGTCGCCGCCATCTCGAAGGCGCCCTTGTAGCCGTGGCGCCGCATCGCCGCCATCCAGCGCGGGTTGACCACGCGGGCGCGGAAGACGCGGTGGGTCTCCTCGCCCAGGGTGCGGGTCTTCACCTGGTCGGGCGTCGCCGAGTCGCCGACGTAGGCCTCGGGGTTGGCGCCGGTGAGGTGGCGGACCATGGCGACCATGCCGCCGTGGTACTGGAAGTAGTCGTCCGCGTCGACGAGGTCGTGCTCGCGCGTGTCGACGTTCTTCGCGGCGACCGCGATCCGCCTGAACGCCGTCTCCATGTCCCCGCGTGCCGCCCGCCCGTCGAGCCCGCGGCCGTAGGCGTAGCCGCCCCACACCGCGTACACCTCGGCGAGGTCCGCGTCGGAGCGCCAGTTGCGGGCGTCGATCAGCGGCAGCAGGCCCGCGCCGTACGCCCCCGGCTTGGAACCGAAGACCCGGGCCGTGGCCCGGCGGCGGTCGCCGTGCTCGGCGGTGTCCTCCTCCACGTGCGCCCGCACGTAGTTGGACTCGGCCGGCTCGTCCAGCTCGGCCACCGCCCGCACCGCGTCGTCGATCAGACCGACCACATGCGGGAACGCGTCCCGGAAGAAGCCGGAGATGCGGACGGTGACGTCGATGCGGGGCCGGCCCAGCTCTTCCAGGCCGATGACCTCGAACCCGGTGACCCGCCGGGACGCCTCGTCCCACACGGGCCGACACCCCAGCAGCGCCAGGATCTCCGCGATGTCGTCACCCTGGGTGCGCATCGCCGAGGTGCCCCAGACGGTGAGGCCGACCGACTTCGGGTACTCCCCGTTGTCGGCGAGGTACCGCTGCACCAGGGAGTCCGCGAGCGACTGCCCGACCTCCCAGCTCAGCCGGGAGGGGATCGCCTTCGGGTCGACCGAGTAGAAGTTCCGGCCGGTGGGGAGGACGTTGACCAGGCCGCGGGTCGGGGAGCCCGACGGGCCCGCCGGGACGTAACCGCCGTCCAGCGCCTTCAGGATGTGACCGATCTCGTCCGTCGTCCGGGCCAGCCGCGGCACGACCTCGGTGCAGGCGAACTCCAGCACGGCGAGCGCGTCGGGCAGCCGCGTGCCCAGGACCTCCTGCACCAGCCCGGGCACCGAGGAGACCTCCCAGTCCCGCTCCTCCATGCCCTCCGCGATCCGCTGGCACAGCTGCTCCAGCAGGTCGATCGCGTCGGCGGCGGTCCGCGCCGGGCCGTCCACCAGGTCCGTCAGCTCCGCCGGCACCTTCACCGGCGCGCCCGGCTCGGCCAGCAGTTCCTTCTCGGCCAGCCCGAAGTGCGCGGCCAGCGCGGACCGCAGACCCGGCAGCGCGTTCGCCTGCCCGCCCCACACCTGCGAGGCGCGCAGCACGGCGAGCACCAGGTTGACGCGCGGTTCGCCGACCGGCCCGCCGCCCAGGACGTGCAGCCCGTCGCGGATCTGCACGTCCTTGATCTCGCACAGGTAGCCGTCGATGTGCATGACGAACTCGTCGAACTCGTCGTCGTCCGGCTGCTCGTCGACATGCAGGTCGTGGTGCAGTTCGGCCGCCTTGACCAGCGTCCAGATCTGGGCCCGCACGGCCGGCGCCTTCGCCGGGTCCAGGTCGGAGACGAGCGCGTACTCGTCGAGCAGCTGCTCCAGCTTGGCCAGGTCGCCGTAGGTGTCGGCGCGGGCCATCGGCGGCACCAGGTGGTCGACGACGGTGGCGTGGCCGCGCCGCTTGGCCTGCGTGCCCTCGCCGGGGTCGTTGACGATGAACGGGTAGATCAGCGGGAGGTCGCCGAGTACGGCGTCCGGCGCGCACCCGCCGGACAGCCCGAGGCCCTTGCCGGGCAGCCACTCCATCGTGCCGTGCTTGCCCATGTGGACGATCGCGTCGGCGCCGAAGCTGTTCTCCAGCCAGCGGTAGGCCGCCATGTAGTGGTGCGACGGCGGCATGTCCGGGTCGTGGTAGATCGCGATCGGGTTCTCGCCGAAGCCGCGCGGCGGCTGGATCATCACCACGACGTTCCCGAACCGCAGGGACGCGAGGACGATGTCGTCGCCGTCGACGTACAGGCTGCCCGGCGGTTCGCCCCAGGCCTCCCGCATGGCCTCCCGCAGCTCGGGGTCGAGCTTGTCGAACCAGGCCCGGTAGTCGGCGAGCGGCACCCGCGCGGGCGCGGCGGCCAGCTGATCCTCGGTCAGCCACTCCACGTCGTGTCCGCCGGCCTCGATGAGCCGGTGGATCAGCTCGTCGCCGCCCGCGGGGTACTCGGTGAGCCCGTACCCGGCGTCGCGCAGCGCGTCCAGCACCCGCACCGCCGACGCGGGCGTGTCCAGGCCGACGGCGTTGCCGACCCGGGAGTGCTTGGTCGGGTAGGCGGTGAAGACCAGCGCGATCCGCTTGTCCGCGTTGGGCTTGTGCCTGAGCCGCGCGTGCCGTACGGCGATCCCGGCGACCCGCGCCGACCGCTCCGGGTCGGCCACGTACACGGGGACGTCGTCCGGGCCCTGCTCCTTGAAGGAGAACGGCACGGTGATCAGCCGGCCGTCGAACTCGGGGATCGCGACCTGCATGGCCGCGTCCATGGGGGACAGGGCGGCGTCGGACTCGTCCCAGGCGGCGCGCGAGGAGGTGAGGCACAGGCCCTGCAGCACGGGGATGTCCAGCTCGGCGAGCGCGCCGATGTCCCAGGCCTCCTCGTCGCCGCCGGCGGAGGCCTGCGAGGCGTGGGTGCCGCCCGCGGCGAGGACGGTGGCGACGAGCGCGTCGGCCTGCCCCAGCAGCTCGTACAGCCCGGCGTCGGCGCCGCGCAGCGAACCGCAGTACACGGGCAGGGCGTTGGCGCCGTGCGCCTCGATCGCGTCGCACAGCGTGTCCACGAAGGCGGTGTTGCCGCTCAGTTCGTGGGCCCGGTAGAAGAGCACGCCGACGGTCGGGCGGCCGTCCTGGAGCGCACGCTCCCCGTGGACCCCGTACTCCGGCATCTTCCGCGGCTCGTCGAAGCCCTCACCGGTGAGCAGCACGGTGTCCGACAGGAACCGGGCGAGTTCGGTGAGGTTGGCGGGCCCGCCCTCCACGAGGTACTTCAGCGCCTCCGCCACCACGCCGGCGGGCACCGACGACTCGGCCATCAGCTCCGCGTCCGGCACGGCCTCCCCGCCGAGCAGCACGGTCGGGACCCCGGCCGCCTTCAGCGCGGCGAGCCCGTCCTCCCAGGCGCGCTTGCCGCCCAGCAGCCGTACGACGGCGATGTCGGCGCCCTCGATCAGGCCCGGCAGCTCCTCCCGGACGTCCACCCGGGTCGGGTTGCCGATCCGGTAGGCGGCCTCGGAGGCGCGGGCCGCCAGCAGATCCGTGTCGGCGGTCGACAACAACAACACTGTGCTCATGCGGGCGCTCCCGGTGGAATGAAAGGCAGTCCTTGCGGCGCGCCCGACTCGATGAGCCGCCACAGCGCGTCCGTGTCCGCGTGCTGTTCGATCAGGTCGCCGAGCCGGTCGAGCTGCTCCTCGCGCAGCGCGGCGAACGAGGTGTCCGGCGCCGGCACGAAGCGGCGGCCCGCGGCGGCGGCCACCTCGCGCAGGAACGCGCGCCGGAAGCCGTCGGACTCCAGCGAGCCGTGCCAGTGGGTGCCCCAGGTCTGTCCGACCCGGCAGCCGTCCAGGAAGGCTTCCCCGCCGAGGACTTCGGCGACCCCGTGGTGGATCTCGTATCCCTCGACGCGTTCGCCGAGCGCTTCGCCCCGCGGCCGGGTGAGGGTCTTCTCGCGGGCGAACCGCACCCGTACGGGCAGGACGCCGAGCCCGTCGACGTGCCCGCGGCGGCTCTCCACGTCGTCCTCGATGTGCTCGCCGAGCACCTGGAAGCCGCCGCAGACTCCGAGGACGGGCCGCCCGTCGCGCGCCCTGCGGGTGATGGCCTCGGCCAGCCCCCGCTCCCGCAGCCACTCCAGCGCCCGCACGGTGCCGCGCGTACCCGGCACCACCACGAGGTCGGCGTCGGCCAGTTCCTCCGGCCGGTCCACGAACCGCACCACGACGCCGGGTTCGGCGGCCAGCGCGTCCACGTCGGTGAAGTTGGACATCAGCGGCACCGCGCACACGGCGACCCGCAGCACGTCCTCGCCGACCGGCGGGGCGACCGCCGACTCCCGCACCGTGCCGCGCAGCGACACCCGCAGTCCGTCCTCCTCGTCGATGCCGAGGCCGTGCCGGAACGGCAGGACGCCGTAGGCGGGCCGCCCGGTGAGGTCGCGGAGCATGTCGAGGCCGGGTTCGAGGAGGCTGACGTCCCCCCGGAACTTGTTGACGAGGAACCCGGCGACCAGCGCCTGGTCCTCCGGCGACAGCAGCGCGACCGTGCCGAAGAAGGAGGCGAAGACGCCCCCGCGGTCGATGTCGCCGACGACGAGCACGGGCAGACCGGCGTTGCGCGCGATGCCCATGTTCACGATGTCCGTCCGGCGCAGATTGATCTCGGCCGGACTGCCCGCCCCCTCACAGATCACCGCGTCATACGTGCCCCGCAGTTCGGCCAGACAGTCCAGCACCGTGCCGAGCAGCCGCTGCTGCCGCCCGCCGTGGTAGCCGCGCGCGCTCATCTCGCCCACCGGCTTGCCCAACAGCACCACCTGGCTGCTCTGCTCACCGCCGGGCTTGAGCAGCACCGGGTTCATCAGCGCGGTCGGCTCGACCCGGCAGGCCTGCGCCTGCATGGCCTGCGCCCGCCCGATCTCCGCGCCCTCGCGCGTCACGAACGAGTTGAGGGACATGTTCTGCGCCTTGAACGGCGCCACCTTCACGCCCTGCCGCACCAGCCAGCGGCAGATCCCGGCGGTGACGACGCTCTTCCCGGCGTCGGAGGTGGTGCCGGCGACCAGCAGACCGCCGCTCATGAGGTACGCCCCTTCCCTAGGAGCCGTCCGGCCGCGCACACGCCGAGCGCGAGCAGCCCGACGCGGCGCGAGAGCCGTACGGCCCGTTGGATGTCGGTGACCCGGACGGCGCGTCCGGCGTCCCCGTTGAGCACGGGCCGGTGCTCGACCCGCCCGCCGTAGGAGAGCGTGCCGCCCAGCCGCACCCCGAGCGCCCCCGCGAACGAGGCCTCCACGGGCCCGGCGTTGGGGCTCGGATGCCGGTGCGCGTCGGCACACCAGGCCCGCGCCGCGCCCCGCGGATCCCCGCCCGCCACGACCGCGAGCACGGCGGTCAGCCGCGCCCCCGGCCACCCGGCGAGGTCGTCCAGCCGCGCGGAGGCCCACCCGTAGCGCCGGTAGCGGGGCGACTTGTGCCCGACCATGGCGTCCAGCGTGTTCACGGCACGGAACCCGAGCAGTCCCGGCACCCCGCCGACGACCCCCCACACCAGGGCGCCCACGACGGCGTCGGAGGTGTTCTCGGCGACGGACTCGACCACGGCCCGGGCGATGCCGTCGGCGTCGAGCGCCTGCGGATCACGCCCGCACAGATGCGGCAGCCGCGCCCGTGCGGCTTCCACGTCGCCTGCTTCCAGAGCCCGCCCGATGGCCGCGGCCTCGCGCGCGAGCGAAGTCCCGCCGACCACCGCCCAGGTGGCGGCGCCGGTCAGCGCGACGGAAGCGGCGGGGGAGGACCGTACGGCCCGCGAGGCCACGGCCCCCAGTGCGACGGCGCCACCGGCGCACACGACGGTGTGCAGCGCGCCCCGCCCCCGGTGATCCCGGTACAGGACGCGTTCGACGGCGGACGCGGCCCGCCCGAACGCGGCGACCGGATGCCCACGGCGCGGATCGCCGAAGAGCAGGTCACCGAGAAGGCCGGCGGCGACGCCGTACGCGAAGACGCGATCGGCACGCATCGGGCTCAGCCGGCCGTGGGGGCGGGCAGGGCCCTGGTACCGAACCTCAACCTCGAACGGCGGCAGCCGAGCATCGCGTTATGTCCTCACTCAGGGTGTCCACGCCCTGGTTCGACGAGACCGGCGGTGAGAGTTCCTGGCTCCCGAGGCTGTTCTTCCCCGGTCACAGTGGCGGGACCGCGCCGGATTCACACCGGGCTTCCTCTCCTGCCGCCGTACATGGCTCGGGCAGTCCACCACGGGGCCGGAACGGCCGTCAACTTGCCGTTGACCTGCGAGGGGGGAGTGTGCAGAACCCCACATGGCTAGCACGGCGCCCGGCCCGCCGTAACCGGCTCGCCCGAAATCCCCTCCTGCGGGCGGCATTCACCGAACCCGCTTGTGATCACGCAGGGTGAACGCCTGCAATTCCCCTGTGTCTCATAGGGCGTGGGACGCAGGCGGGAGGGGACGCACGTGGCGTACGTGGGCGAGATGCCGCTGGACGACGGGCAGGTCGTGCTGCTGGCGGTGGCCGGGGAAGGCCCGGCCGGAGTGCAGCGGGTGGCGCGCGGCGGCCGGATCGCCGGGGCCGCCGAGACGCTCCAGCAGGCACTCGCCCGGGTCCGGCCCGCACTCGGCGCCGTCGTGGACGGGGCCCGCGCACTGCCCAGACCACCGGACTCGGTCACCGTGGAGTTCGGCATCACCCTCAGCGCCGAGGCGGGGGTCGTGGTGGCCCAGGGATCGAGCGAGGCCCACTTCAGCGTGACCATGCACTGGACGAACCCCGTCACGTCGGGTGTACCGGGGCAGCGTGACGGTGAGGGCTCCCGCTGACGACGACGTCCGGAGCCTCGGCGGAGACCGGCCCCGGACATGGGTCCGCCCCGCCCGGGCCGCCGATGGGACGGCCCCGACAGGGCGGATCGAGGAACCCGGTGGGTCAGGCGACGATCAGGTAGATCCCGTACGCCACCGCCGCCGCGCACGCCGCGAAGCACGCGTACGCGCCGGTGACCGCGAGGGCCGCCGAGTCGCCCTGCTCCGCCGCGCGCTCGCGGCGGGACAGGCCGGCGATGCCGAGGGTGAAGAGGGCCACGAGGGCCACGGTGACCACGAGGCTGACGCCGAAGACGGAGCCGAGGGCCGCCCAGTCGATCTTCATGCTGCTGATTCCTTACGTACCTGGGTGCGCGGGGCTCAGACCGCGGCCTGCGAGGGCGCCGGGTCCGTGCTGGCGGGCTTGGCCGGGGCCGGGATGGTGGCCGCCAGCTCCTCGGCGGCGGCAGCGGTCGGCGGCGGGGTCACGGCGGCCATGGCGGTGGTCACCACGCCGGGCGACTCGGCGTCGTCACTGTCGTTGACGTTGGTGTGGTCGACGACCTCGCGGCGGGAGATCTTCCAGATGGCGAAGCTGGAGCCCACCAGGAAGACCGCGACGAGCGCCGTGCCCCAGTCGCCGAAGCCGCAGACCCACTCGGCGAGCGCGGCGACCAGCGCGGCGGCCGGCAGGGTCAGACCCCAGGCGACGAACATGCGGGTGGCGGTGGACCAGCGGACCACACCGCCCTTGCGGCCGAGGCCCGCGCCCATCACCGCACCGGAGACCGAGTGCGTGGTGGAGAGGGAGAAGCCGAGGTGGGAGGAGGCCAGGATGACCGTCGCGGCGCTGGTCTGGGCGGCGAAGCCCTGCTGCGGCTGGAGGTCGGTGAGGCCCTTGCCCATGGTGCGGATGATGCGCCAGCCGCCGAGGTAGGTGCCGAGGGCGATGGCGACGCCCGCGGAGAGGATGACCCACATGGGCGGGTCGGAGTCGGGGGCGAGCGAGCCGCCGGCGACCAGGGCGAGGGTGATGATGCCCATCGTCTTCTGGGCGTCGTTGGTGCCGTGGGCGAGGGAGACGAGGCCCGCGGAGGCGATCTGCCCGGCACGGTAGCCCTTGGCGGCCGCCTTGCCGTCGGCCTTCTTGCCCATCGTGTACGTCAGCCGGCTCGCGATCATCGCGGCGATGCCCGCCACCAGCGGGGCCGCGATCGCGGGGATGAGCACCTTGGTGACCAGCACGTCACCGTGGACGGCGCCGACGCCCGCCGAGGCGATGGTGGCGCCGACCAGGCCGCCCATGAGGGCGTGCGAGGAGGAGGACGGCAGTCCCACGAGCCAGGTCAGCAGGTTCCACAGGATCGCGCCGACCAGCGCGGCGAAGATGACCTCGGGACGTATGCCGCTTTCGTCGACCAGGCCCTTGGAGATGGTGTTGGCGACTTCCACCGAGAGGAAGGCACCGACGAGGTTCAGGACGGCGGACATGGCCACCGCGACCTTCGGCTTGAGCGCACCGGTCGAGATGGTGGTGGCCATCGCGTTGGCGGTGTCGTGGAAACCGTTCGTGAAATCGAACGCGAGTGCGGTTACCACCACAATCGCGAGGATCAGCGAGATGCCTTCCATTTACCCAGGCAATCGTTCGAGGTCATTGGCTGGACGAAGGTAGGTAACCCAGGTGAACGCGAGGTGAACTGGGGAGGGCATCACGGTGTCTCTAAAGGAGGACCGCCGTTCCGCCGTCGATTTCCCGGCGTGCCGGACATGTGCGGTGGGTCCGACGGCCCCCGTGCCGCACGGCTCACGAGCCCTTGGCGAACGCCCTCAGCCGGTCCGTCGAGCCGTTGAAGAGATTCTGGTCACCCGGCAGGCCGCCGCCGTTGTCGTACTGCCAGATCGTCCAGAACGACCACTCGGCCGGCAGTGTTCCCGGCTCCGCCGCGTCGTAGCGGGCGATCCGCAGCGGGTGGTCGGCGGCGAAGGCGCGGCTGCCCCCGGTGCAGCTGTTCCACCAGTGCGTGGTCGTGTAGATCACCGGGCGGCGGCCGGTGAGCCGTTTGACCTCGTCGCTGAAGGCCTTGATCCAGGCGACCGTCCTCGCCTTGCCCAGCCCGTAGCACTTGTGCTGTTTGTCGTACGGGTTGTACTCGATGTCGAGCGCGGGCGGCAGCGTCCAGCCGTCCGCCCGCCAGCCGCCGCCGTTGCGTACGAAGTGGGCGGCCTGCGTCCTGCCCGACGACCTGTCCGGCAGGGCGAAGTGGTAGGCCCCGCGGATCGGGCCCGCGGCGCGCGAGCCGTCGTACTGCCGTCTGAAATACGGGTTCCGGTAGGTGGTGGCCTCGGTCGCCTTGACGTAGACGAACCGGGCGCCCTTGGTCCTGGCGCTCTCCCAGTCCACGCTCTTCTGGTGCGACGAGACGTCGTGCCCCTTGGGCCTGCCGGCCGCCGAGGCCGGAATCCCGGCGAGGGCGGTACCGGTCAGGGTGAGCGCCGCCACGAAGGCGGCGGCCAGGCGGCTGCCGCGGCCGCTGTGACGGTGGCGGTGGTCGTGCCTGTGGTGGCTGGATGGTCTGCGGTCACGGGCCATGTATCCCCCCGGAATGGCGTCGTACATGACAAATCCAGCCAGACGGTACTGGAAGATCGGTGGATGCTCGTCGATCTCCGACCAAAGCTGATCAAAGGGTGATACGCCCCGATATGGGAACTTCCGGACCGGCTGGTTCCGGCCTACAGTGCCCCGGCGGCGCGCCGGCCCCCGGTCCGCCTGGCAGGATCGCGCCATGGCTGAGCAGCGAGGGGACCGGCGGGACGTGCGGGACGGCCTGGAAGGCGCACCGGAGGTGACGGAGCCGCGCGGGAGCGGTACGCGCGAGGAGGAGGCGCGGGCCTGGGACGCCCTGGTCGCCACCGCGCGGCGGACCGTCGCCGACGGGCTGGTCGTCGGCACGTCCGGCAACGTGTCCGTACGGGTCGGGGACACCGTTCTGGTCACACCGTCGGGCGTCCCCTACGACCGGCTCACGCCCGCCGACCTCACCGGCGTGGACCTCACCGGCCGGCAGGTGCGCGGCACCCTCGTGCCGACCAGCGAGCTGCCGATGCATCTCGCCGTCTACCGCACCACCGGCGCCCGGGCCGTCGTCCACACCCACGCGGTGCACGCGACGGCCGTCTCGACGCTCGTCCCGGAACTGCCGGTGATCCACTACATGACCGCGGCGCTCGGCGGACCCGTCCGGGTTGCCCCGTATGCGACATACGGCACCGACGAGTTGGCCGAGAACATGCTCCACGCCCTCGCCGACCGCTCCGGCTGCCTCCTCCAGAACCACGGCACGATCACCTACGGCACCACCCTCGACCAGGCCTACGACCGCACCGCCCAGCTGGAGTGGATGTGCCGCCTCTGGCTCACCGCCTCCTCGGTGCCGGGCCTGACCCCGAGCCTCCTGTCCGAGCCCCAGCTGAAAGCGGTGGAGGAGCGCCTGCGGGGCTACGGCCAGCGGAGTACGGAGTGAGGCCGCGGGGGCGCGGGCGCGGCTGACGCGGACACGGAACCCGTCCGCCCACTGGCCGGGCGCCGCCTCCGCCCGGACACTGGATCCGTGCGCCCTGTCAAAGCGACGGCCGCTGCCGTCACCGCCATGACAGTCGCCGGTGCCGCCGCGGTGGCCGCCGGCCGCTTCGCCAGCGATGCCGCGCTCAAGGCGCCACCGGGCCGCCCGCTGCCCACCGAACCCCGGCTCACCGTGCACGGCACGGCCGCGGGGCAGATCGTCCTCACCCGGGCCCTCGCCTCGCTGCGCCCCGGCACGTACGGCCTGGCCGGCAACGGGCTGCACGCGGTCGTCGGGCCGGTCCTCGAATCCGCCCCGCACACCGCCGACACCGTCGTCCGGAGGCTGCACCGCGTCACCCACGGCACCCTGGAGACCGGCGACAAGGTCTGGCTCACCCCGAACGCGTACATCGGCGACCCGCACGCCGCCCTCGGCCTGGAACACGCCGACGTCGACGTCCCCGGGGAACTCGGCGCCCTGCCCGCCTGGTTCGTGCCCGGCGCCCGCGACACCTGGGTCATCACCGTGCACGGCCTCGGCACCACCCGGGAGCACCCCATGAACGTCATGGGGTTCCTGCACCGCCAGCGCTTCCCCGTACTCGACCTCGCCTACCGCGGCGACCTCGGCGCCCCCCGCCCCGTCGACGGTCTGAACCACCTCGGCGAGAGCGAGTGGCGCGACCTGGACGCCGCGATCCGCTACGCCACCCGGTACGGCGCCCGACGCGTCGTCGTGTACGGCTGGTCCACCGGCGCCACCATGGCCCTGCGGGCCGCCGCCCACTCCGCCGTGCGCGACCGGATCGCCGGACTGGTGCTGGACTCGCCGGTGCTGCACTGGGAGTCCACGCTGCGCGCCCTCGCGTCCGCGCGCCGCACCCCGGGCGCGCTGCTGCCGCTCGCGGTGCGCGCCGCGCAGGGCCGCGCCGGGCTGCTCGGCGACGACGCCGACGACGCCGCGCAGGCCGACCGGCTCGACGTCCCGGTCCTGCTCTTCCACGGCCCGGACGACACGGTGGCCCCCTGGGTGTTCTCCCGCCGCCTGGCCGCGCGCCGCCCCGGCCTGGTCGCCCTGCACACGGTCCCGCAGGCCCCGCACGGCGCCATGTGGAACGCCGACCCCGAGGCCTACGAGGAGGCCCTGAGGCGCTTCCTCACGCCCTTCATGTGAGCCCGTGGGCCCTGGCCGTCCCGCGTGCATCCGTTTCGAACACACCCGCTCCCCACCCGCTCCTCATCCGGTCGCAGCGATTCCGTTTAGCGTCGTACCACTGTCCGGTTCATGGCCTTCGGGCGCCTGCCGAACCCCCTCCCTTGGCCAGTCCCGTCGCCCGCGGTGACATTCCGTTTGGGTTTTCGGACCGTCAACCGGAAGACTGCACCCGTGACGTCCCGTATCCCGCGCGACTCCAGGCTTCGACTCGTCCGCCCGCGACCCCTGGCCGCCGCCCCCCGAGCGATGAACCAGCGGCCCGCGCGCCGCCCCGCCCCGCGCCCGCCGGAGGGCACCCCGGCCCCCGCGGAGCTGGCCGGAATGGCACGCTCAAGACTGGCCGGTGCCGCCCGTGTCGCCCGCTGGGCCGACACCGCGCTGCGCCCCGGCAGAGCCGGCGCGACCGCCGACGGCAAGGCCACCCTCACCGACGCGACCGCCGAACGGGCGGCCGTGGAGCTGGGCCTGACGCCGTCGCAGGTCCGCGCCGACTGGGACACCGCCCGGCTGGCCGGCCTCGTCGAGGTGCACGGCGACAGCGCCCGCCCCGGCTGGCGGCTGCGCGCCTGGCACCGCGACGACAGCGCCGTACTGCGCGGCTGGGTCGCCCTCTTCGACGCCTGGTCGCTCGCCTACCCGGAGCCCGTCGACCACGAGCCCGCCGCCGTCGCCGAGGTCGTCTCGGCGATGCCGCAGGTGCTCTCCTTCCTCCAGCTGTCCGCCGGGCCCGTCCCCGTCGAGCAGCTGCTCGACCTGCTCCAGCAGCGGGTGCGGGAACTGCGCACCGAGCGCTGCGAAGTGCCCTACGGCCCCCAGCGCGAACCCGCGCGGCCCGTCGCCGGCCTCGCGCAGCCCGCCGCCCCGGCCGACGCCGAACTCGCCCCGCTGCTCGACTGGGCCCTGCACGCCCTCGCCTCCGTCGGCGCCCTCACCTGCGCCGACGACCAGGCGACCCTCACCCCGCTGGGCAGCTGGGCGGTCTGGGTCAAGCTGGAGCAGATCTGCGTCGCCGCGCAGAGCCCCGCCGGCAACATCGAGGCCGCCGCCGAGGACATGCTGCGCGGCTGCGCCCAGCTGCGGCCCAACGCGGCCCGTGCCGAATACCGGGCCTGGCTCGCCGCCCGCCCCGTCGGGAGCGCCGTCACCGAGCTCCTCGACGCCGCCCGGGGCGACGACGCGCTGCTGCGCGGACTCGCCTTCGAGGCGCTGCGGGTCGTCGGCGCCCCCGCCGAGCCCGATGTGCGCCTCGTGGTGGACGAGCCGACGCTGCGGCCCTACGCCCTGCTGTGGCTCGCCGAACAGGAGGGCACCGACCCCGAGGACGCCCATGAGGTGCTGACCCGGGACGAGGCCACCTGGCTGTGGGTCGACACCGCCGCGGCGGTCGCCGACCACGGCGAGGCGCCGATGCTGGTGCGGCACCTGGAGTCCGCGGTGCAGCCGACCGTGCCCGCCCTGCTCGACGAGGTGCGCGCCGTCGGTCACCCGCGCACCGTGCAGGTCCTCGTCGCGCTCGCGGCGGCCCACCCGGACCCCGCGCTGGCCAAGGCCGTGCGCCGCGCCGCCTTCCAGGTGCACACCGGGGGAAGCTGAGGCGCCGCCGGGACGCGCGGGCCCGGGCGCCGCGGCGGCTCAGACGCGTATCTGCGGGGCGTACGTGCCGAACGTCCAGATGTTGCCCTCGAGGTCCCGGGCCATGTAGTCCCGGGAGCCGTGCTCCTGGTCCGTCGGGGGCATCAGGATCTCCACGCCGTGGTCCACGGCCTGCCGGTGGTGTGCGTCGACGTCGTCCACGACGATGTACGCCCCGGTCGGGCCCGATCCCTTCATCGCCGTGTCGAAGATGCCGCCGCGGCCCTTCGAGCCGAGCATCACCGCGCCGTTGCCCTGCACCAGCTCCGCGTGCAGCACCACGCCGTCCTCGCCCTCGTACACCGACAGCTCGGTGAAGCCCAGGGCCTCCGTGAGCTGCCGGATCGCCGCTTTCGCGTCCGCGTACAACAACGCCGGGAAGATGCTCGGACGTCCGTTGTCCGTGCCCGCCATACCGATCACTCCCTCGTGCTCGACACCGGCCCGCGCCGGGACCCCGCCACCGGGGCCCACCGCGCGATCCAGTCTGGCAGCCACCACCGACAACGGCCCGGCTCGCGACTCCCGGCCCGCGAGGGCTGCGCCTTCGCCCCCGAACGTGCCATGCGTCACAGGGGCGTACCGCTGCCCTCCCAGCCGCGCCCCCGGACCGGCGCCTGGACCGCGCAGCTCATCGCGGTCGATGGCCCGGGGCGCGTCGTCGCACGCCGGCAGCCCCTCGACGTCGATCTTCCCGGCCCCGAGATCGAACACCCGGACGCAGAAAAAGTGCTTGCACCACCCCGTTAGACTGGCCCCATGGCCATTCTCCTCGCGCATTAGACGGCGGGAACGTCTCGAAGCCCCCCGTCCCGCCCACCATCCGCCCTGGAGTCTGTCCGTGATCTCCGCCTCCGGTATCGAGCTGCGCGCCGGTGCCCGCGTCCTCATCGAGTCCGCCACCTTCCGTGTCGCCAAGGGCGACCGCATCGGCCTGGTCGGCCGCAACGGCGCCGGCAAGACCACCCTCACCAAGTGCCTGGCCGGCGAGGGCATCCCCGCCGCCGGCACCATCGCCCGCTCCGGCGAGGTCGGCTACCTCCCGCAGGACCCCCGCACCGGCGACCTCGACGTCCTCGCCCGCGACCGCATCCTCTCCGCGCGCGGCCTCGACGCGCTGATCCGCAAGATGCGCGAGAACGAGCAGCGCATCGCCAGCGGCAAGGGCGCCACCCGCGAGAAGGCGATGCGGCAGTACGAGCGTCAGGAGACGGAGTTCCTGACCAAGGGCGGGTACGCCGCCGAGGCCGAGGCCGCCACCATCGCCGCCGCGCTCAACCTGCCCGACCGGGTGCTCGGCCAGCCGCTGCACACGCTCTCCGGCGGTCAGCGCCGCCGCGTGGAGCTGGCCCGCATCCTCTTCTCGGACGCCGACACCCTGCTGCTCGACGAGCCGACCAACCACCTGGACGCCGACTCGATCGTCTGGCTGCGGGACTACCTCAAGACCTACCGCGGCGGCTTCATCGTCATCTCGCACGACGTCGACCTGGTGGACACGGTCGTCAACAAGGTGTTCTACCTGGACGCCAACCGCGCCACGATCGACATCTACAACATGGGCTGGAAGCTCTACCAGCAGCAGCGCGAGGCCGACGAGAAGCGCCGCAAGCGCGAGCGCGCCAACGCCGAGAAGAAGGCCGCCGCCCTCAACGCCCAGGCCGACAAGATGCGCGCCAAGGCCACCAAGACGGTCGCCGCGCAGAACATGGCCCGCCGCGCGGAGAAGCTGCTCGCCGGTCTGGACGAGGTGCGCCAGTCCGACAAGGTCGCCAAGCTGCGCTTCCCGGAGCCCGCGCCCTGCGGCAAGACCCCGCTGACCGCCGAGGGCCTGTCGAAGTCGTACGGCTCGCTGGAGATCTTCACCGACGTCGACCTGGCCATCGACAAGGGCTCCCGCGTGGTCATCCTCGGCCTCAACGGCGCCGGCAAGACCACCCTGCTGCGTCTGCTCGGGGGCGTGGAGAAGCCCGACACCGGCCGGGTGATCGAGGGCCACGGCCTCAAGCTCGGCTACTACGCGCAGGAGCACGAGACCCTCGACCCCGACCGCACGGTCCTGGAGAACATGCGCTCCGCGGCGCCCGACATGGACCTGGTCGAGGTCCGCAAGGTGCTCGGTTCGTTCCTGTTCTCCGGTGACGACGTCGACAAGCCCGCGGGCGTCCTCTCCGGCGGTGAGAAGACCCGGCTCGCGCTGGCCACCCTGGTGGTCTCCTCGGCGAACGTGCTGCTGCTCGACGAGCCCACCAACAACCTCGACCCGGCCAGCCGCGAGGAGATCCTCGGCGCGCTGCGCACCTACAAGGGCGCGGTGGTCCTGGTCACCCACGACGAGGGCGCCGTGGAGGCGCTCCAGCCGGAGCGGATCATCCTGCTGCCGGACGGCGTGGAGGACCTGTGGGGTTCCGACTACGCGGATCTCGTCGCCCTGGCGTGATCGAGAGGGTGATCCACCGCGTATGGATCATTCGGCCTAGCCGAGATCCATCATCTGTGTGAGATCTCCTCACCCCAGGGTGTGTCCTACACCGATCTCGCGGCCGACTCCTTTGTCGACAAGGGGTCGGCCGCTTCGCGTCGCTGACCTGGAATTTTGCGGAACAACCCGTTCGGACGTATCCCGTCCATCACGTGGAGCCGTCGATTCCGCTTGTGGGGATGTGCTCCTGTCGTCAAAACCCTCATCCACGGACCTTGCCGAATGGGTGGCCATGAAGCCCCAGAGGGGTGATCATGAGGAGACCAGAGCGCACTTCCCATGAGGAGGCACGGGTGGCCGAGACTCTGAAGAAGGGCAGCCGGGTGACCGGCGCCGCGCGCGACAAGCTCGCGGCAGACCTGAAGAAGAAGTACGACGCCGGTGCGAGCATCCGGGCGTTGGCCGAGGAGACCGGCCGCTCGTATGGCTTCGTGCACCGCATGCTCAGCGAGTCGGGCGTCACGCTCCGTGGGCGTGGCGGGGCGACCCGGGGCAAGAAGGCCACGTCGGCCTGACCAGCCCCCGGGTGGCCCCACGGCTTCGATGGTGGCCACCCGGTCGGTCGGCTGATCGGCCGGGTGGTTACTGTGCAGTCACTTAGGAGTGCCCGCAGACGGCACTCGCGATGACCGCACCCATCGGAGGCGCCCCATGGCTTCGCTCGACCCGGTAATCGACCCGGTACTCGACAAGGACGGCGTACGGCTCACCGTCGACGACGCGCTCGCCACGGTGACGCTGACCAACCCGGCCAAGCGCAATGCGCAGAGCCCCGCTCTGTGGCGGGCGCTGGCCGAGGCGGGCCGGCTGCTGCCGGGCACCGTCCGCGTGGTCGTGCTGCGCGCCGAGGGCAAGTCGTTCTCGGCCGGACTCGACCGGCAGGCGTTCACGCCCGAGGGCTTCGACGGCGAGCCGTCGTTCATCGACCTCGCGCGCGGCGGCGACGCCGAACTGGACGCCACCATCACCGAGTACCAGGAGGCGTTCACCTGGTGGCGGCGCAGCGACCTCGTGTCCATCGCCGCCGTCCAGGGGCATGCCATCGGCGCCGGATTCCAGCTGGCGCTCGCCTGCGACCTGCGCGTCGTCGCCGACGACGTGCAGTTCGCCATGCGTGAGACCAGCCTGGGACTCGTCCCCGACCTCACCGGCACCCATCCGCTGGTGGGCCTCGTCGGGTACGCCCGCGCGCTGGAGATCTGCGCCACCGGACGGTTCGTCCACGCCGAGGAGGCCGTCACCACCGGACTCGCGAACGTCGCCGTGCCCGGCGACCAGCTCGACGGCGCCGTACGCGACCTGGCCGCCGCCCTGCTGGCCGCGCCGCGCGACGCCGTCGTCGAGACCAAGGCGCTGCTGCGTGGCGCCCAGGACCGCACCTACGAGGAACAGCGCGCCGCCGAGCGCCAGGCCCAGGCCCGCCGGCTGCGCGACCTGGCCGGGATCGGCGACTGACCACCCCGGCACGCCGCCGATCAGCCCACCGAGGTGACCAGCACGGCCACCGACGGGTGATCCGGCAGCGCCTCACCCACCCGCGCGCGGACCTCCCGGGCCACATCCACGGCCCGGTGGTCCGCACGCAGGGCGACCTCCAGCCGGACGTGCCGCCGCGGCAACGCGTGCGGCGCCGCCCCGGCGCTCCCCGCCGCGCCCGCGTCCGGCCCCTCCTCGGCGCCCATCGCCCGTTCCTCGACGTGCACCGCCCGGCCCGCACCGCCCAGCGTGCCGGTCAGCCGCGCCACGCCCGGCACGGACAGCACCAGGCCCGCGACCCGCGCCTCGTCGCCGCCCGCCGGCTCCCGCGCGTCCGGCGGCTCCGGCGGCCGTACGACGACCGGCTCCCGCTTTTCGTCCAGCAGGTCCGTCACCCGCAGATCGACCTCCGCGACCCGCAGCCCCAGCCGCCGCGCCGACGCCTCCAGCAGGGCCGCGCGCACCCGCGCCGCGGACTCCGGGAGCGGCACCGCCGCCCAGGCCGCGAACTCCGCCGTCAGCCGCAGCGGGCCCGGCGGCAGCGCGCTCGGCGGCGCCGGCACGGCCGGGTCGTAGGTGTGGCCCGGGTCGGCCAGCGCGATCCGCAACGCGCCCAGCCGCACCCCCGTCACCTCGTCCGTCGCGCGCCACAGCACCGCGCGCGCCGCGGCCTCCGTGATCCAAGCCCCGTCACGTGCGTCACCCAGCGGGAGGATCCTGCCGAGCCCCAGCTGATCCCGCACCGCCCGCGTCCACCGGTCCGCCGTCGTCATTGCTCCAGCCTGCCTCATTCCTGGCGCGCGACCGAGCAACCGCGCTTACCGTTGTGGCAGGGGGCGACGAACCGAAAGGGACGTACGGCGATGACCGACATGACGGACCGGAACCGGACGCAGACCCCGGAGGGCGGGACCGACTCGCCCGTGCAGACCCAGAAGGCCACCCGGCGCGGCGGGGGAGACCCCGGCACCAGGGGGCGCACCACCATCGCCGACGGCGTGGTGGAGAAGATCGCCGGGCTCGCCACCCGGGACGTCGTCGGCGTGCACGCCATGGGCAGCGGCCTCAGCCGCACCATCGGCGCCGTACGCGACCGGGTACCCGGCGGGACCAAATCGGTGACCCGCGGCGTCAAGGCCGAGGTCGGCGAGAAGCAGACCGCACTCGACCTGGAGATCGTCATCGACTACGGCGTCTCGATCGCCGACGTCGCCCGCGATGTCCGCGAGAACGTCATCGCGGCCGTGGAGCGGATGACCGGCCTGGAGGTCGTGGAGGTGAACATCGCGGTCAGCGACGTGAAGCTGCCGGACGAAGAGGAAGAGGAACAGCCGGAGCCAAGGCTGCAGTGACGCACCGGAGGAGCACAGGATGAGCATGGCCGTGGCCGGAATGATCGCCGGGATGGCGCTGGGCTTCGCCGGGTACTTCGGCGGCTTCGGCGCGTTCCTGCTGGTGGCCGCACTGGGCGCCGTCGGGTTCGTCGTAGGCCGGCTCCTCGAGGGAGACATAGACCTGCGCGACTTCTTCCGGCCGCGCGGCAACCGGCAGGGGTGACGCCGGTGAACAGCGGCGCCGGTGAGATCCCCCGACCCCTCGGCGCCCCACCGCCGGGCGAACGCGGTGCCACGCGGATCGCCGACCGCGTCGTCGCGAAGATCGCCGCCCAGGCGGCACGCGAGGCGCTCGGCGCGGTGCCCGCCGAGGCGGCGCCGCCGCACGCGAACGTGGCCGTCCACCACGACGCCGCGCGGATCCGCATCCACCTCGAACTCGGCTACCCCGCCGACATCGGCTCCCGCTGCCGCGCGGTGCGACGTCAGGTCGCCGAGCGGGTGGGCACGCTGGTGGGATTCGAGGTGCCGGAGGTCGCCGTCGAGGTGGAACGCCTGCACCTGCCGAAGGCCCTCGGCGCCGCACGGGGGAGGACGCGATGAGCGAACCCCACGGCTCCGACGGCACCACACGGCGGATGCCGGTCCTGGAGAAGGCGGAACCGGCCGCGAGCCCCGAGCCCGCGCCGCACGCCGAGCGCGCCGGCCGGCGCTTCTGGTCCGCGCGCCGCGTGCCCGCGGGCATCGTCGCCGTCCTCCTGCTCGGCGTGTCGGGCCTCTTCCTCTACGACATCGCCGCCGTACGCGCCGACCGGCCGGCCATGCGCTGGCGCCGCGAACTGGCCCGGCAACTCGCCGAACGGCCTCTGGACGACCCCTGGGTGCTCACCGGCGCCGGCGTCGCCGCGGCCCTCGGCCTCTGGCTCGTCGTCCTGGCCGTCACGCCCGGCCTGCGCGCCCTGCTGCCGATGCGCGGCACCCGACCCGACGTCCGCGCGGCACTGCACCGGCCGGCCGCCGCCACCGTGCTGCGCGACCGGGCCATGGAGGTGGCGGGCGTGCAGTCGGCACGGGCGAAGGTGCGCCGCCGCAAGGCCACCGTCCGCGCGGTGTCCCACTTCCGCGAACTGGAGGACGTACGCGCCGACTTGGACGCCGTGCTCGCCGACGCGCTCGCGGGGCTGGGGCTCGCCCACCCGCCGGCCCTGTCCGTGCGCGTCCGGCGACCCGGCAGGAAGGGGTGACCACCATGCTCAGGACCGTCAACCGGGTACTGCTCGGCCTCGTCGGCCTCGTCCTCGTCGCCCTGGGCGGCTCCGTCCTCGCCGTCGGGCTGGGCGCCCCGCCACCCTCCTGGTGGCTCCACCAGAGCCGCCACGACGTCCTGCTCACCGCCGCCGAACGGACCCGCTGGCGGGACGCCGACTGGTGGTGGCCGGTCGTGCTCGCCGCGCTCGCCCTCCTCGTGCTGCTCGCCCTGTGGTGGCTGATCGCGGTGCTGCGCCGGCGCCGCCTGAACGAGGTCCTGGTCGACACCGGCGACGGCGAGGGCGCCCTGCTGCGCGGCCGGGCCCTGGAGGACGTCCTGGAGAGCGAGACGGCCGGCCTGGACGGCGTCACAGGCGCCCACGTCCTGCTCACCGGCCGCCGTACGGCCCCCAAGGCACGGGTACGCCTGGCGCTGGAACCCCATGTGGACCCGGGAGAGACGCTGGATCACCTCACGGCCCGGGTCCTGACCCACGCCCGTGACTCGGCGGGCCTGGCGAGCCTGCCGACGGAGGTCCGCCTGCGGGGTGTCAGGCACCGCGCGGAACGGGTCACTTGAGGCCGGCGGAGACCGGCTCCCGCCCAGAACCCTCAGAACCCGTGCCGCGCCCCGCCGTCCACCGGCACCATCACACCCGTCAGGTAGGAGGCGGCCGGAGACAGCAGGAACGCCGCCGTCCGCCCGAACTCCTCCGGCGTGCCGTACCGGCGCAGCGGAATCCGCGACTCCGCCGCCGCCCGCGTCGCCTCCGGGTCCGCGGACAGCGAGTCCAGCTCGCGCACCCGGTCGGTGTCGATCCGGCCGGGCAGCACCCCGACCACCCGGATGCCGCGCGGACCCAGCTCGTCCGACAGCGACTTGGCCAGGCCCGCGAGCCCCGGCCGCAGACCGTTGGAGATGGTCAGCCCCGCGATCGGCTCGTACACCGACCCGGACAGCACGAACCCGATGACACCGCCCTCGTCCAGCTCGGCGGCCGCCGCGCGGGCCAGCCGCACCGCGCCCAGGAACACCGACTCGAACGCGGCCTGCCACTGCTCGTCGGAATTGTCGGCCACGAAACCGGCCGGGGGCCCGCCGACGCTGATGAGGATGCCGTCGAACCGGCCGAACCGCTCCCGCGCGGTCGCGATCAGCCGGGTGGGTGCCTCCGGGTCGGAGTTGTCCACGGCCACGCCCACCACGTTCGGTCCCAGCGCGTCGGCCGCGTCCGCGACCGTCTTCTCGTCCCGCCCGGTGATGATCACCCGCGCCCCGTCGGCGACCAGCTCGCGCGCGGAGGCGTTGCCGAGGCCGCGCGTGGCCCCGGTGACGACGTACACCCGGTCCTTCAGTCCAAGATCCATGACCCCTATCCTGCCCGCTCGTCCCCGAACAGGGCGAGAGCGGTGTTCACCAGACCGATATGGCTGAACGCCTGCGGGTAGTTCCCGAGCTGGCGGCCGGTCGCCGGGTCGTACTCCTCGCCCAGCAGCCCCACGTCGTTGACCAGGCCCACCAGCCGCTCGAACAGCCGGCGGGCCTCGTCCGTACGGCCCGCCATGTGCAGGGCGTCGGCCAGCCAGAACGAGCACACCAGGAAGGTGCCCTCGTCCCCGGGCAGCCCGTCGACGGTCGTCCGCCGGGCGCTGTAGCGGCGCAGCAGACCGTCGTGCTCCAGCTCCTCGCGGACCGCCTCGACGGTGCCGAGCACCCGGGGATCGTCCGGCGGCAGGAAGCCGACGCGCGGGATCAGCAGCAGGGCGGCGTCCAGCTCCTTGGAGCCGTAGTACTGGGTGAAGGTGTTCCGCGCGGGGTCGTAGCCGCGCTCGCACACCTCCTGGTGCACCTCCTCGCGCATCGCCCGCCAGCGCTCCCGGTCGCCGTCCAGCTGCGGATAGCGCTCCAGGGCCCGCACCGCGCGGTCGAACGCCACCCACACCATCACCTTCGAGTGCACGAAGTGCCGGCGCCCGCCGCGCACCTCCCACAGCCCCTCGTCCGGCTGCCGCCAGGCCCGGCTCAGGAAGTCCACCATCGCCCGCTGGATCTCCCACCCCTGCGGCACGATCGGCATGCCCGCCCTGCGGGCCAGCGACAGCGAGTCCATGACCTCGCCGTACACGTCCAGCTGCACCTGCTTGACGGCGGCGTTCCCGATCCGCACCGGCTGGGACTCCTCGAACCCCGGCAGCCACGGCAGTTCCACCTCCGGCAGCCGCCGCTCGCCCGCCAGGCCGTACATGATCTGCAGGTCCGCCGGGTCACCCGCGACCGCGCGCAGCAGCCAGTCCCGCCAGGCCGCCGCCTCCTCCGCGTAGCCGCCCGCGAGCAGCGCGCCGAGGGTCAGCGTGGAGTCGCGCAGCCAGCAGTAGCGGTAGTCCCAGTTGCGGACCCCGCCGATCGCCTCGGGCAGGGACGTGGTGGGGGCGGCGACGATGCCGCCGGTCGGCGCGTAGGTGAGGGCCTTGAGGGTGATCAGGGAGCGGATCACCTCGTCCCGGTAGGGGCCCTGGTAGCGGCAGCGGGCCGCCCACGCCTGCCACTCCGCGACGCTCGACTCCAGCGCGGTGAACGGGTGGACCAGCGGCGGGCGCGGCTCGTGCGAGGGATGCCAGGTGAGCACGAACGCCACCCGCTCGCCCGCCCGCACGGTGAACTCCGAGTGAGTGCAGAAGTCCTGGCCCCAGGTGTGCACCGGGGGCTCGCTGCGCAGCCACACCGAGTCCGGGCCCGCGACGGCCACCCGGTGGCCGTCGGAGCGGCGCACCCACGGCACGATCGAGCCGTAGTCGAAGCGCAGCCGCAGCGTGCCGTGCATGGTGACGCTGCCGCTCAGGCCCTCCACCACGCGGACCAGATCGGGGGCGCGGTCGCGCTGCGGCATCAGGTCGGTGACCCGGACCGCCCCCTGCGGGGTCTCCCACTCGGTGTCCAGCACCAGCGTGCCGGGACGGTAGGCGCGCCGGGTGCAGGGGCCTTCGGCGTCCTTGGGGGCGAGGCGCCAGTGGCCGTTCTCCTCGTCGCCGAGCAGCTTCGCGAAGCACGCGGCCGAGTCGAAGCGGGGCAGGCACAGCCAGTCGACGGAACCGTCCTTGCCGACGAGGGCGGCGGTCTGCGCGTCGCCGATGAGCGCGTAGTCCTCGATACGGGGATGCACGGGGTGCGGGTTCCCGGCGGACCTGGGGGCCAATCGGGACTACGGCCGGGCGGGTGAGGCCGTAGGCGGGCGGGTGAGGCTGCCGCCGGGCGGGTGAAGGTGTGCGAGGGCGCTACACCGTGGCCGGTTCGGCCTCCGGCGTCTCGCCGTCGTTCTCCTTCTCCTTCTCGTTCTCCTTCTCCCGCGCCTGCGCGCGGTCGCGGGCCTCCCGGCGGGCCAGGATCACCCAGCCGAGCGGGACGGCCCCGGAGAACAGCCACCACTGCACGGCGTACGCCATGTGGGGGCCGATGTCGTCGTGGTCGGGGGCCGGGATCAGCTGCGGGGTGTCGCCCTCGGGCCGCGGATCGGTCAGTTCGACGTACCCGCCGAGGACCTGCTTGCCCAGCCGCTTCGCCTCCTGCGCGCTGTTGATCAGCATGATCTGGCGGTCGGGCAGCCCCTCGAGGTCCTTGATGCCGCTCTCGGCGGTCGTCTGGTCGGCCATCAGCCGTCCGGTGACGGTCACCTCGCCGCGCGGCGGCGCCGGGACCCTCGGGAACGTGCGCTGGGTGGCGCCCGCGGGCACCCAGCCCCGGTTGACCAGCAGGACCTTGCCGTCGGTGAGGACGAACGGGGTCAGCACGTGGTAGCCGATCTCGTCGTTGGCGTTCGTCCGACGCCGTACGACGACCTCGTGGGCGGTGTCGAACCGGCCCGTCGCCGACACCCGGCGGTACAGGTCCGCGTCCTCGATCACGGCCCCGGGCGAGGTCAGCGACTCGGCCGGCACCGGCTTCGCGGCCAGCGAGTCGGCGATCACCTTGTTCAACGCGACCCGGTGCTCATGCCGGTGCAGCTGCCAGAAGCCCAGCTCGATCATCGTCGGGATGAGCGCGAGGACGACGAGGGTGAGGATCACCCACTGCCGGGACAACAGGAAGCGGTACACCCCACGACCGTACCTCGCAGGCCGTGGGGTGCCGTCGGCAGGGGTGCCGGGACGCGGGGCTCAGACGCGGTCGACGATGCCCACCTTCCCCTCCGAGCGGGCGCAGTGGGCGCCGCAGTACCAGTGGCCCTCGACCTCGACGCCCTGGCCGATGATCTGCACCCGGCAGTGCTCGCAGATGGGAGCCATGCGGTGGATCGCGCAGGAGAAGCAGTCGAAGACGTGCACCGCGCCCTGCGCGTGCACCTCGAAGGTCATGCCGTAGTTGTTGCCGCAAACTTCGCAAGTCGCCATGCGCCACAGGGTGAGCCGTCGCCGCCGCGCGGGCGAGCGGGCGGCGGGCGAGTCGCGCGGCAATCACCCGTCCGTACGGTCACTGCTCCGACGCCGGTTCCACATCCCGCAGCAGCTGTCCGAACGCGGCCTCGTCGACCACCGGCGTGCCGTACTGCCGGGCCTTGAGCACCTTGGAGGTGCCCGAGTCCGGGTCGTTGGTGACGAGCAGGCTGGTCAGCCGGGACAGGCTGGTCGCGACGTGCAGCCCGGCCTCGGTCGCCCGGTCCTCCAGCAGCTCCCGCTCCACGGACGTGTCGCCGGAGAACGCGACCCGCATGCCCTGCTTGAGTCTTTTGCCCTCTTCGTACCGCCCTGGGTTGGGATAGGGGCATGCGGGCCGTTTCCGGGAGGGGCGCCAACTGGTCGGCCGGTAGCCGCCGTAGCCGCCAGGGCCGCCCGCCTGCTGTCCGATGCGGGGCGCGGGCCGGTCGGCCCACTCGGTCAGCGGTCGGCACTCGTGCAGCGGCAGCCGTACGTCCCCGGAGGCGGCGGCGTGCAGACTCGGCCGGAACGCCTCCGCCAGCACGCGCGCGTCGTCCAGCGCGTGGTGCGCGCGCCGCTGGACGACGCCGAAGTGGGCGGCCAGCGACTCCAGCTTGTGGTTGGGCAGCGGCAGCTCCAGCGCCTTGGACAGGGCGATGGTGCACAGCCGCTGCCGCACCGGCGCCTCGCGCCGGGCGCGCGCGTACTCCCGGGCGATCATCTGCCAGTCGAAGACGGCGTTGTGCGCGACGAGCACCCGGCCCTCCAGCCGGGTCGCGAACTCGTCGGCGATGTCCGCGAAGAGCGGCGCGCCCTCCAGTGCCTCGCTGGTGAGTCCGTGGATCCACACCGGGCCGGGATCGCGCTCGGGGTTGACCAGCGTGTACCAGTGGTCCTGGACCTCGCCTCGCGCGTCCAGCCGGTAGACGGCCGCGGAGATTATCCGGTCGTCGCGGGCCAGTCCGGTGGTCTCCACGTCAACGACCGCGTATCCGTGCGGATACGCGGCCGGCCACGTCGTGGCGGAGGACGCTGCGGTCGTGCGGTCTTCGAGCATGGTCCCTGAGGATACGGGCCGGGACTGACAGTGCTGTCCCTCAGGTGGCCGAGTGCGGCCGTGTGTTCGACGGTCCGATGTGCGTGCGTGTGAGTCGGTACCGGTCGGGCGATGTCCGGAATGTCATCCTCCGGGGGTGACCGAACCGACCGGACCGCCGCCCGGCAGTGCCCACGGGGGCGCGCTGGCCGAGCGGCTGAACTGGCTGCGTGCGGCCGTACTGGGCGCCAACGACGGGATCGTGTCCACCGCCGGTCTCGTCGTCGGTGTCGCCGGTGCGACCGGCGACCGCTCCTCGCTCCTCACCGCGGGCCTCGCCGGCCTGCTCGCCGGCTCCCTGTCGATGGCCGCGGGGGAGTATGTCTCGGTCTCCACCCAACGGGACTCCGAGAAGGCCGCGTTGGCCGTGGAGAAGCGGGAACTGCGGGAGCGGCCGGAAGCCGAGCTGGCGGAGCTGACGGGCCTGCTCGAGGAGCGGGGCCTGTCCCGGGACGTCGCCCGCGAGGCGGCCGTCCAGCTGACGGAACGTGACGCGCTGCGCGCCCACGCGCGCGTGGAGCTCGGCATCGACCCCGACGTGCTGACCGATCCGTGGCACGCGGCCTGGGCGAGCTTCCTGGCGTTCACGGCGGGAGCCTTGCTCCCGCTGCTGGCCATCGTGCTGCCGCCGGCGGACTGGCGCCTGCCGGTGACCGTGGGGTCCGTCCTGCTCGCGCTGGTCTGCACCGGCTGGAGTAGCGCCCGGCTGGGGGAGGCGGCGCCACGCCGGGCGGTGGTGCGGAACGTGGGGGGCGGGGTGTTGGCGATGGGGGTCACGTATGCGGTCGGGTCGCTGCTGGGGGCGGCGGGGGTGTGAGCGTCGTCGGTGAAGATCGCCATTGGCGGAGATCGCCAACAAACAAGCGCTTACCGCTGGTAATACTTATCGGTAACAACGTCTAGCTCCGGCCCGACGACGGTCCTACGGTGCAGTAATGCCGAACCTCCCCGATGTCGTGGTCTGGTCGATACCCGCCTTCGCGCTGCTCACGATCCTCGAGATCATCAGTGTCCGGCTCCATCCCGACGAGGAACAGGCCGGGTACGAGACGAAGGACGCCGCGACCAGTGTGACCATGGGGCTCGGCAGTCTCGTCTTCGACTTCCTGTGGAAGTTCCCGATCGTCGCCATCTACACGGCCGTCTACGAACTCACCCCGCTGCGCGTGCCCGTGCTGTGGTGGACCGTGGCCCTGATGCTCCTCGCGCAGGACTTCTTCTACTACTGGTCGCACCGCGGCCACCACGTCATCCGCATCCTGTGGGCCTGCCACGTGGTCCACCACTCCAGCCGCAAGTTCAACCTCACCACCGCGCTGCGCCAGCCCTGGACCTCGCTGACCGTCTGGCCGTTCTACGTCCCCCTGATCGCCGCCGGCGTGCACCCGGCCGCCCTCGCGTTCTGCTCCTCCGCGAACCTCGTCTACCAGTTCTGGATCCACACCGAGCGGATCGACAAGATGCCCCGCTGGTTCGAGTTCGTCTTCAACACCCCCTCCCACCACCGCGTGCACCACGCCTCCCAGGGCGGCTACCTGGACCGCAACTTCGGCGGCATCCTCATCGTCTGGGACCGCCTGTTCGGCTCGTTCACCGCCGAGACCGAGCGGCCCGTGTTCGGCCTGACGAAGAACATCGACACGTACAACCCGCTGCGGGTCGCCACCCACGAGTACGTCGCCATCGCCAGGGACGTGAAGGCCGCCTCCGGCTGGCGCGAACGGGTCGGGCGCGTCTTCGGCGGGCCCGGCTGGCAGCCCGCCCCGCCGAAGAAGGACGCCTCGAAGGAGACCGTGGTCGCATGACGCCGCGCCGCGCCCTCCTGTGGGCCTTCGGCCTCGCCGCCGCCGTCGACCTCGCCTCCCTCGCGGCCGGATTCGACCCCGGGCACGTGGTGGCCAAGCCCCTCCTGATGCCCCTGCTGGCCGGCTACGCCGCGTTCTCCGGCGCACCCCGGCTGCTGATCGCGGCCCTGCTGTGCGGCTGGGGCGGCGACGTGCTGCTGCTCTCCGGCGCGGAGCCCGCCTTCCTCGCCGGGATGGCCTCGTTCGCCGTCGGCCACGTCTGCTACCTGATGCTGTTCAAGGCGTACGGCCGTGCGGGCACCCCTCCCGGCGTGCTGCTCGCTGCCTACGGCGTCGTCCTCGTCTCCACCGTCGCCGCGCTCTGGCCCGACCTGCCGGCCGACCTGCGCGTCCCCGTGGCCGGTTACAGCCTGCTGCTCACGGCCATGGCGTACGCGGCGGCGAGCCGGTTCGGACGCACCGCGGGGATCGGCGGCGCGCTCTTCGTGCTCTCCGACACCCTCATCGCGACCGGCGTCGCCGACTGGCCGCAGGCACCGCGCCCCGACCTGTGGATCATGCTCACGTACATCGCCGCGCAGTTCCTGCTCGCCAGAGGCACACTGCGCGACCGGGTGCCGGGCGGGGACAGGACGAGGGCGACCGTCTGACGGTCACCACCGGATCGGCACCGGCAGTGCCGTCAGCAGCCCCGACACCGCGAGCACCACCGCCAGCACCACCACCTCCGCCCGCGCGGGGGAGCAGGCGGCCAGGGGGTCGGCCGCGCGGGACAGCCGGATCCGCGCCCACAGCGCCAGCGCGCCGACGGCGGCCACGAGCAGCACCTTGGCGAGCAGGGCACGCCCGTACGCCGTCGTCGTCAGCTGCTCCGGCACGGTCTCCGGCGGCATCCGGCGCAGGGTGCTCCAGACGCCCGTCACGGTGAGCACGGCGAGCAGCACCGCCGCCACGCGCGCGTAGAGCCCCAACAGGGCGGCGCCCGCCCGGTCCGCGCCCCACCGGCGCAGCGTGCGCAGCGCGTACAGCAGACCGCCCGTCCACAGCGACGCGCACAGCACGTGAACGAGCGTCAGGGCCGAGCCGGCCAGCGGGCTGTGCTCGGTCGCCGGATGGGCGCGCAGCGCCTCCGCGGCGACCACCGCGGCCAGCGGCCACACCTGGGTCCCCGGACGGCCTGACAGGGCGCACAGCCCCGCCACCGCGAACGCGTTGACCTCCAGCAGGGCCAGCTTGCCGTCCCGGGAGGCGTACAGGCCGCCGACGTCGATCTGGCCGAGGCCGTGCGGCACCAGGTTGCCGGTGGCCACCACCGAGGCCAGCCCCAGCGCGGCGGCGAACCCGGCACCGGCCGCCCACACCGCCCGGCTGCGCGGCAGCTCCGCCGGGGCGCCGGGCACGGCGCGGGCAAGCCGCCGCACGAACAGCTCGCCCAGCGGGACGCACAGTGCCGCGAAGAGGACCGCGCGCAGCAGGGCGATGCCGCCGACGCCGGGCGCGGCGGACTCGCCGGTGCCGTGCAGCGCGGCGGACGGCCCGAGCAGCGGGATCAGCGCCCCCAGGGTCACCAGGACCAGCAGGGTGACGGCCCCACCGGTACCGGCCCGCCGCGCGGTGCCGCGATTCCCGGCGGCCTCGCCGGCCGGTCGTATGGAGGTCACCGCACGATCCTCACCAGTCGCCACAGAACTGGGCAAGCCTCCGCGGACAACTGACAGACCGGCGTTCCGCGCGGGGAGCGCGTTCAGCCGGGTACCGCCCTCGTCGGCTCAGGCCCAGCGCGCCGCGTCCGCCCCCAGCGGCCCCGGCGGCCGGGCCCAGTCCTCGGGGCCGCCCTCGAAGGCGACCGGCGGCAGCGCGTACCGCAGGCGGCCGATCCGGCTGTCCCGTTCGGCCAGCCAGGGGCCCGCGTCGTAGGAGGCGGGCTCCCGCGTGTCCGCGCCGCCGCCGGCCGTGACCTCCTGCGTCAGCCACCGCGCGGTCCGCGCCAACGCCAGCCGGACGAACCGCCCGCAGCCGTCGTACGACTGTTCCGTCAGCGCCCGCAGCACCGCCGCCGCGAGCAGATGGCCCGAGCCGTGGTCGAGGGCCTGCGCGGGCAGGGCGCCCGGGTGTTCCGGCGTGCCCTCGACGACGGCGATGCCGGTGGCGGCCTGCACCAGGCTGTCGAAGCCGCGCCGCCCGCCCCACGGCCCGTACGCCCCCCACGCCGACACCTGGGCCACCACCAGCCCGGGACGCCGCTCGACGAGCGCCTCGGGGGACAGCCCGAACCGGTCGAGCGCGCCCGGACGGTAGCCGGTGACGACGACGTCCGCCGCCGTGAGCAGCTCCTCGAAGACGCGCCGGTCGGCGGCGAGGCCGAGGGTCGCCGAGCGTTTGCCGAAGCCCGTGTCGGCATGCTGGTCGGGGAGTTCGGGCAGGCCGGGCGGGTCCAGGCGCAGCACGTCCGCGCCGAGCAGGGCGAGGGTGCGGGTGGCCACGGGCCCGGCGAGGACCCGGGACAGGTCCAGCACGCGCAGCCCGGCGGCGGGCAGCAGGGGAGCGTCCGCCGTGTCCGCCGGAGCGGCGAGCACCCGCGCGGGAGCCGTGTCCAGGCGCCCGCGCTCGACCAGCGGGCGCCGCGCCACGGCCGCGGCCTGCGGATGCCCGGCCCACTCCTCGGGGGTCCGTACGGCGACGGCGAGGCCGCCGGCGGCGTACACGGCCTCCTCGACGTCCGCGGCGCCACGCGCGGCCAGCGCGGCCGCCACCCCGTCCTCGCCGACGCCCAGCGCGGACAGCAGCCGTTCCCGGTGGTGCGGGTAGTTGGCGTGGGTCCGCACCCAGCCGTCGGCCGTGCGCCAGAACCGGGACAGCGGGGCGAAGTTGACCGGCGCGCGCCCGTCGACCAGCAGCTGCCGCTCGCTGGTGAACGCGGTGGCCACCGCCCCGTCGTCCACCCGTACCCGGGGCACCCGCGCGAGCGCGTACCGCCGGGCCGCCAGTTCCGCGGCGGCCAGCGCGCACACGGCCACGCAGGCCCGCGCCGACTCCAGGACCGGCAGGCGCGCCTCCAGCGCGCCCCGCCGGGCCGTCACCGACACCCGTTCGACCAGTGCGGGGTCTCCGCCGATCGCTGACCACGCGTGAGTGATGTCCTTCATGGACGAACTATGCCGGGCCGCGCGGATGCCCCGCACGGCCCGGCATGGAGAGATGACTCCTATTGACTCGCGTCGAGTCCTACTTCACCGCGTCCAGCGCGTTGACGACGCCGAAGCCGTAGAAGCCGTTGACGCGCTTGCCGCCCTCGCACACCGCGTCCTGGTCGCCGTCGCCGTCCTGGTCGTAGGACTCGGGGCAGCCCGGGTTGTCCGCCTGCGCCTTCAGCAGCGCCTGGAGCTGGGCCGGAGTGGCGTACGGATGCTCGGACTTCAGCAGCGCGGCGACGCCCGAGGCGTGCGGCGCGGCCATCGAGGTGCCCTGGAGGAAGCCGTACTGGTTGTTCGGCATCGTGGACAGGATGCGGCCGTTCTTCGACGGCGTGTCCGGGATCTGGTAGCGCCGGTCGCCGCCCGGCGCCGCCACGTCCACCACGCCCTCGCCGTACGAGGAGTAGTACGACTTGAGGTTGTTCACGCCCGTCGCGCTGACCGTGACGACGCCCGGCAGCTGGGTCGGCACGTCGTAGCACTCGTGCGGGTCGATGGTGCGCTCGACCGGCGTGGTGTCGTTGGGGCTGGTGTCGTCGAGGATCGCGTCGGCGTCGAGGTCGTGGTTGGAGTTGCCCGCGGACGCCAGGTGCAGGGTGCCCTTCTTCTGGCCGTAGAGCTGGGCCCGGTTGACCGCGTCGACGATGGCCCGCTGGTCGGGGTCGTCCATGCAGTTGTACAGCCACGGGTCGACGTAGTAGCTGTTGTTCGTGATCTCGACGCCGTGGTCGGCGGCGAACACGAACGCGCAGACGACGCTCTCCGCGTAGAAGAGGCCGCTCTTCGGGTCGGTCACCTGGATGCCGGCGACCTTCACCCCGGGCGCGACACCGGCCACACCGACGCCGTTGCGGGCGGCGGCGATCTCACCGGCCACGTGGGTGCCGTGGTAGTCCGCCTCGGTGTACGGCCGCCAGGCGCCCTCGCTGGTGTCGGCGACGCCGCCCGCGCAGTTGGCGGACTGGGACCTGGAGAAGTTCGGGGCGAGGTCCGGATGGGTGTCGTCGACACCGGTGTCGATGACGGCGACCGTGACGTTTCTGCTGCCCGGGTTGATCTGCGCGGCCTTGTCGGCGCCGATCGCCCGCAGGTCCCACTGGTCGGCCTCGAGGGGCTCGGCCTCCGGGGTGGCCGCCGACGCGGCCTTCACCTTCGCGGCCTCCGCGGCCGTCAGGTAGTCCGCGCCGCCCTCGTCCGTCGTGCCCGCGGGGGTCAGCGGCGCGGTGCGGGTGGCACCCGCCGACTGCACGCCGCGGACCGTGCGTATCTGCTTGGCGAAGTCGGGGTTCGCCGAGTGCGCGACGATCACACCGATCTTCTCGTACGCCGTCACCACGGTGCCGCCGGCCGCCTCGACGGCCTTCTTCACCGCCGCGACGGTGCGCTTGTCCACCTCGGTGTTGACGACGTACGCCAGCTCGGGCGCGTCCGCCGCCTGCGTCGAGGTCTCCCCGCCGGGCGCGGCCGAGGCGGTCGCGGGCAGGAAGCCGAGCGAGGCGGTCAACGACAGCACGACGGGCACGGCGAGTGCGAGTCGGCGTCTGGAGCGCAGATGAGCCATGGGGTCTCCACATCATCCGGAAACGAAACGGCCCGAGACACAGGTGGTGCTCGGGCAGGTGCATGACGATGGTGCAGAGCGAAGCTATCCCCCGAACTCGCTGACCAGCAATGCGTAGCCGCGATGACTTCTCAGATTTACGACGATCGTCGTTGAACCGGTTCCCGAACGGCGCCGTGACGTTGGACAGGAGGCCGAGCACAAGCGAGCCCTCTGCCGGATCACACCGGGGGCAACTGACATCGCCGCCCGGTCGATGTGATCCAGATCACCCCTGTCGCCATCCGCACCGCGAGGAGACTCCGTGGCCACCGACGCACCGCCCCCCTCGAAGACCGAACACCGGCTACCGTCCACCGAGGAGTTCGCCAGGGTTCAGGAGAGCGCCGAGTTCGGTGAACTGCGCCGCTCCTACCGCTCCTTCGCCTTCCCGCTGACCGTCGCCTTCATCGCCTGGTACCTGCTGTACGTCCTGCTCTCCAACTACGCGGGCGACTTCATGGGCACCAAGCTGTTCGGCAACGTCAACGTGGCCCTGGCCCTCGGCCTCGCCCAGTTCCTCACCACGTTCCTCATCGCCTGGTGGTACGCGCGGCACGCCGCCGCGAAGCTCGACCCCAAGGCCGAGGCCATCAAGACCCGTATGGAGGCCGCCGAATGAGCACCGCCGCTTTCACCCTGGCAGCCGGTGAGGCGAGCGAGCACCGCGGGCTGATCATCAGCCTGTTCGGGTTGTTCGTGGTCGCGACCCTGGTCATCACCATCTGGGCGGGCCGGCAGACCAAGGACGCCGCCGACTTCTACGCCGGCGGCCGCCAGTTCACCGGCTTCCAGAACGGCCTCGCCGTCTCCGGCGACTACATGTCCGCCGCGTCCTTCCTCGGCATCGCGGGCGCCATCGCCCTCTTCGGCTACGACGGCTTCCTGTACTCCATCGGCTTCCTGGTCGCCTGGCTCGTCGCCCTGCTGCTGGTCGCCGAACCGCTGCGCAACTCCGGCCGCTACACCATGGGCGACGTCCTCGCCTACCGGATGCGCCAGCGCCCGGTCCGCACCGCCGCCGGCACCTCCACCATCGTCGTGTCGATCTTCTACCTGCTGGCCCAGATGGCCGGCGCGGGCGTCCTGGTCTCCCTGCTGCTCGGGATCACCAGCGACGGCGGCAAGATCGCCATCGTCGCCCTGGTCGGCGTCCTGATGATCGTGTACGTCAGCATCGGCGGCATGAAGGGCACCACCTGGGTGCAGATGGTCAAGGCCGTGCTGCTGATGGCGGGCGCGCTGCTGCTGACCTTCCTGGTGCTGCTGAAGTTCGACTTCAACATCTCCGAGCTGCTCGGCACCGCCGCCGACAAGAGCGGCCACGCCGCGGCCTTCCTGGAGCCCGGCCTCAAGTACGGCGCCAGCGGCACCACCAAGCTCGACTTCCTCTCGCTCGGCATCGCCCTCGTCCTCGGCACCGCCGGTCTGCCGCACATCCTGATCCGCTTCTACACCGTCCCCACCGCCCAGGCCGCCCGCAAGTCCGTGATCTGGGCGATCGGTCTGATCGGCGCCTTCTACCTGATGACCCTCGCCCTCGGCTTCGGCGCCGCCGCGCTGATCAGCCCCGAGGAGATCACCAGCTCCAACAAGGCGGGCAACACCGCCGCCCCGCTGCTCGCCCTGCACCTCGGCGGCGTCGACTCCAGCTGGGGCGCCATCCTGCTCGCCACCATCTCAGCGGTCGCCTTCGCCACGATCCTCGCGGTCGTCGCCGGCCTCACCCTCGCCTCGTCCTCGTCGTTCGCGCACGACATCTACGCCAACGTCATCAAGAAGGGCACGGCCACCGAGAAGGAGGAGATCAGCGCGGCCCGCTGGGCGACCGTCGGCATCGGCGCGGTCTCCATCGTGCTCGGCGCCCTCGCCCGCGACCTGAACGTCGCCGGCCTGGTCGCCCTGGCCTTCGCGGTCGCCGCCTCCGCCAACCTGCCGACCATCCTCTACAGCCTGTTCTGGAAGCGTTTCACCACCCAGGGCGCCCTGTGGTCGATCTACGGCGGCCTGATCACCGCGGTCGGCCTGGTGCTGTTCTCGCCGGTCGTCTCCGGCAAGCCCACCTCGATGTTCCCCGACGTCGACTTCCACTGGTTCCCGCTGGAGAACCCCGGCCTCATCTCGATCCCGGTCGGCTTCCTGCTGGGCGTCGTCGGCACCCTGCTGTCGAAGGAGGAGCCGGACAAGGGCAAGTACGCCGAGCTGGAGGTCCGCTCCCTCACCGGCACCGGCGCTCACTGAGCCCACCCGGCACGGCCGCGTCGTAGAACCCTACGACGCGGCCGTGTCTTACCTCGTGGGATCGGGCTCTGTCGTTGTCGGTGCCGTCACGTAGGCTCACTGGTGACGGAATCAAGCGTGCTCCGTGTGTGCTCCGTACGAGGGAGGGGGCCCAGTGCTCATCGACACCTACGGCCGGGTGGCCACCGACCTGCGGGTCTCGCTCACCGACCGGTGCAACCTGCGCTGCACCTACTGCATGCCCGAGGAGGGCCTGCAGTGGCTGGCCAAGCCGGACCTGCTCACGGACGACGAGATCGTCCGCCTCATCGACATCGCCGTCACCTCACTCGGCGTCAAGGAAGTCCGCTTCACCGGCGGTGAGCCCCTGCTGCGCCCCGGCCTGGTCGGTATCGTCGAGCGGGTCGCCGCCCTGGAGCCGCGCCCCCAGATGTCCCTCACCACCAACGGCATCGGCCTCAAGCGCACCGCCCCCGCCCTGAAGGCAGCCGGCCTGGACCGGGTCAACGTCTCCCTGGACACCCTGCGCCCCGACGTCTTCAAGACCCTCACCCGCCGCGACCGGCACAAGGACGTCCTGGAAGGCCTCGAAGCCGCCCGCGCGGCCGGCCTCACCCCGGTCAAGGTCAACTCCGTCCTGATGCCGGGGCTCAACGACGACGAGGCCCCCGACCTGCTGGCCTGGGCCGTCGAGCACGACTACGAGCTGCGGTTCATCGAGCAGATGCCCCTGGACGCCCAGCACGGCTGGAAGCGCGACGGCATGATCACCGCCGGGGACATCCTCACCTCCCTGCGCACCCGCTTCGAGCTGACCGAGGAGGGTTCCGAGGCCCGCGGCTCCGCCCCGGCCGAACGCTGGCTGGTCGACGGCGGCCCGCACCGCGTGGGCGTCATCGCCTCCGTCACCCGCCCCTTCTGCTCCGCCTGCGACCGCACCCGCCTCACGGCCGACGGCCAGGTCCGCACCTGCCTGTTCGCCACCGAGGAGACCGACCTCAGGGCCGCGCTGCGCTCCGGCGCCCCCGACGAGGAGATCGCCCGGATCTGGCGGCTGGCGATGTGGGGCAAGAAGGCCGGCGCGGGCCTGGACGACCCGACGTTCGTCCAGCCGGACCGGCCGATGTCCGCCATCGGCGGCTGACGCCGGGCGTCAGCCCTCCGCCTGCTGCTGCCACTCCTTCAGCAGCACCACGTCCTTCAGGAACCCGCGCACCCCGAGGAACTGCGACAGATGCTCGCGGTGCTCCTCACAGGCGAGCCAGGTCTTGCGCCGCTCCGGCGTGTGGATCTTCGGGTTGTTCCAGGCCAGCACCCACACGGCGGCGTCCCGGCAGCCCTTGGCGGAACAGATCGGGGAGGTCTCGTCACTCACTGTTTCGTCTCACCAGCGCAAAAAAGCGACGCCGAGCAGCCACGGGGGGAGCTGCCCGGCGTCGGTCCATCGCTCCGACGGGGGATGCGGAGCGCCTACGAAGTATGTCACGGGTAACCGGTTGCCGGGCACTGGAACTACATGATTGATCTGAGCATTTCCTGAGCTTCGGACGAACCCGGCACCGGCGGTCAGTCCCGCGACGCCGCTCCCGGATCCTTCCCCGCGTCCTCCGCACCGGATTCCGCCGGCGGCGCGATCATCGTCCGGGGCGGCACCGACACGAACGTCGAGGGCAGCGACGGCGCGTTCTCCCGCCCCGCGTTCGCGATCACCACCGCGATGTACGGCAAGACCGCGCCGAGCACCAACGCCACGATCGCGACATGCCGTTCCACGTTCCAGAGCACCGCGGCCAGGATCACCGAGACCGTACGGATGCTCATCGAGATCACATACCGGCGCTGGCGCCCGCGGACATCGTCCTGGAGACCCTGCCGGGCCCCAGTGATCCGGAACACCTGGGCGTTGCCGCCGTCCCCTAGCTTCCGCATCACATTCCACCATCCGCCCGCATCGGACTCTCCCCGGCCCGTCCCGACGTCCGCCGTACCGGATCGGACGCCCGGCCGGGACGACTCCACGTTACGCCGGGCCTGCGCAGGCCACGAGACCGGGTCACCCTCCGGCCTGCGCGGACGCCCTCCCCCGTCCCGCGTACGGGGCTCCCGACATGCGCCGTACGGCCTACCGGCCGAGACTGGGCGTACAGCTCACGTCGAGCCGGACGAGGAGGCAACCATGGGCTGGTTGTGGGCGATCATCGTGGGATTCGTGCTGGGCCTGATCGCCAAGGCCATCATCCCGGGCAAGCAGCACAGCCCCCTCTGGCTGATCACCATCTTCGGCATGCTCGGCGCTGTCGCGGGCAACGCCATGGCGCGCGGCTTCGGCGTCGAGGAGACGCCCGGCATCGACTGGAGCCGGCACATCTTCCAGCTCATCGCGGCCATCATCATCGTCGCCGTCGGCGACATGCTGTACATGGCGACGCTGGGCAAGCGGAAACACCGGGTCTGAGAAACGCCGCGAAGGGGTGCGGGGAGTCGCGCGAGCGACCACGACGAAGCCGCGGCCCGCGGACCGTCCGCACCCCTATCGCACTAGGCGCCCAGAACCTCGACCGCGGCAAGGTTCTTCTTGCCTCGCCGCAGCACAAGCCACCGCCCGTGCAGCAGCTCCTCCTTCGCCGCGACGGCGTCCTCCGCGGCGACCTTCACGTTGTTCACGTACGCGCCGCCCTCCTTCACCGTGCGCCGCGCCGCGGACTTGCTGGCCACCAGGCCGACCTCGGCGAACAGGTCCACGACCGGGCCGAGCTCGCCGACCTGGATGTGCGGCACCTCGGAGAGGGCCGCGGCCAGCGTCCGCTCGTCCAGGTCGGTCAGCTCGCCCTGCCCGAACAGCGCCTTGGACGCGGCGATCACCGCGGCGGTCTGGTCGGCGCCGTGCACCAGCGTCGTCAGCTCCTCGGCGAGCGCGCGCTGCGCGGCGCGGGCCTGCGGCCGCTCCTCGGTCAGCTTCTCCAGCTCCTCGAGCTCCTCGCGGGACTTGAAGGAGAGGATGCGCATGTAACGGGAGATGTCACGGTCGTCCACGTTCAGCCAGAACTGGTAGAACGCGTACGGCGTGGTCATCTCCGGGTCGAGCCAGACGGCGCCGCCCTCGGTCTTGCCGAACTTGGTGCCGTCCGCCTTCGTCATCAGCGGGGTGGCCAGGGCGTGCACGTCGGCCTGCGGCTCCAGCCGGTGGATCAGGTCCAGGCCGGCCGTGAGGTTGCCCCACTGGTCGCTGCCGCCCTGCTGGAGGCTGCACCCGTACCGCCGGTAGAGCTGGAGGAAGTCCATGCCCTGCAGGAGCTGGTAGCTGAACTCCGTGTAGCTGATGCCCTCGGAGGACTCCAGGCGACGGGCGACCGAGTCCTTCGTCAGCATCTTGTTGACACGGAAGTGCTTGCCGATGTCGCGCAGGAACTCGATCGCGGACAGACCCTCGGTCCAGTCGAGGTTGTTGACCATCAGGGCCGCGTTCTCGCCCTCGAAGGACAGGAACGGCTCGATCTGGCGGCGCAGCTTCTCGACCCAGCCCTTGACCGTCTCCGGGTCGTTCAGCGTGCGCTCCGCGGTCGGGCGGGGGTCGCCGATCAGACCCGTGGCGCCGCCCACCAGGGCCAGCGGCCGGTGCCCGGCCTGCTGGAGCCGGCGCACGGTGAGCACCTGCACCAGATGCCCCACGTGCAGGGACGGCGCGGTCGGGTCGAAGCCGCAATAGAACGTGACGGGACCGTCCGCGAGCGCCTTGCGCAAAGCGTCCTCGTCAGTGGACTGGGCGAACAGCCCACGCCACTTCAGCTCGTCGACGATGTCCGTCACGGTCGTATGTCTCCTTGAACGGTGAAAAGGGCTTCCCCCAGTCTATGGGGGCCTGCCGACAGCTCAGACGCCGCGACTGACCGAGCTCATGTTGAAGTCGGGCACCCGCAGCGGCGGCATCGCGGCCCTGGTGAACCAGTCGCTCCACTCCCTCGGCAGCGTCTTCTCCGTGCGCCCCGCCTCCGTGGCCCGCCCCAGCAGCCCGACCGGCGACTCGTTGAACCGGAAGTTGTTCACCTCGCCGGTCACCTCGCCGTTCTCGACCAGGTACACGCCGTCCCTGGTCAGGCCGGTGAGCAGCAGCGTCGCCGGGTCCACCTCGCGGATGTACCACAGGCAGGTCAGCAGCAGCCCGCGCTCGGTGCTCGCGACCATCTCGTCCAGGGTGCGGTCGTCGCCGCCGTCCAGGATCAGGTTGTCGATGCCCGGCGACACCGGCAGCCCGGTGAGGTCCGCGCTGTGCCGGCTGGTGATCAGATGCTTCAGCTCTCCGCGGCCGATCCACTCGGTGGGCGTGAGCGGCAGCCCGTTGTCGAACACCGACGAGTCGCCGCCGGACGAGTGCGCGAGCACGAACGGCGCGGCCTGGAGGCCCGGCTCGTGCGGGTCGCTGCGCAGGGTCAGCGGCAGCTCGCTCAGCCGCTCGCCGAGCCGGGTGCCGCCACCGGGCTTGGAGAACACCGTGCGGCCCTCGCTCGCGTCCCGGCCCGACGCCGACCACATCTGGTAGATCAGCAGGTCCGCGACCGCCGTCGGCGGCAGCAGCGTCTCGTACCGCCCGGCGGGCAGCTCGATCCGGCGCTCGGCCCAGCCGAGACGGACGGCCAGCTCCGCGTCGAGCGCCGCCGGGTCGACGTCCTTGAAGTCCCGGGTGGAGCGTCCGGCCCACGCCGAGCGGGAGCGGTCCGGCGACTTGGCGTTCAGCTCCAGCGTGCCGTTGGGCTGGTCGTGGCGCAGCCGCAGCCCCGTGGAGGTGCCCAGGTAGCTGCTGGTCAGCTCGTGGTTGGCGAAGCCGTACAGTTCCCGGCCGCCCGCCCGCGCGCGGGCGAACGCCTCGCCCAGGGCGGGCGCGAAGTCGGCGAACACAGCCGAGGAGGTCTCCGCGGGCGCGTCCGTGAAGTCGGGGGAGGAGGGCACGTCCGCGACGAGCGGACGGGCGTCCTCGGCGGGCTCGGCGCCGCGCGCGGCGGCCTCCGCGGCCCGCACCAGCGGCTCCAGCTCGTCCGCGGTCACGGCGGACCGGGACACCACCCCGGAGGCGGTGCCCTCCTTGCCGTCGACGGTCGCGATGACGGTGAGCGTGCGCCCGCGCGTGACGCCGTTGGTGGTCAGCGCGTTGCCCGCCCAGCGCAGGTTGGCGCTGGACTCCTCGTCGGCGATCACCACGCAGCCGTCGGCCCGGGACAGCTCCAGGGCCCGCTCGACGATCTCGTACGGCTTGTTCGTCGGGGCGCTCATCGGCCGGCCTCCTGAGTGGTGTTGAGACTGTGCTTTCCCGGGGGAATAACCCCCGGACCCCCAGCCGATCCCGTAGTGGGCGCTCATCGGCCGGCCTCCTGAGTGGTGTTGAGGATGTTCACGCCCCGGAACAGGGCGGACGGGCAGCCGTGGGAGACGGCGGCGACCTGGCCCGGCTGGGCCTTGCCGCAGTTGAAGGCGCCGCCGAGCACATAGGTCTGCGGCCCGCCGACCGCGACCATCGATCCCCAGAAGTCGGTGGTGGTCGCCTGGTAGGCGACGTCCCGCAGCTGCCCGGTGATCCGCCCGTTCTCGATCTTGAAGAACCGCTGGCCGGTGAACTGGAAGTTGTACCGCTGCATGTCGATGGACCAGGACCGGTCCCCGACGACGTAGATGCCGCGGTCGACGCCGCCGATCAGGTCCTCGGTGGACATGCCGGCCGGATCGGGCCGCAGCGAGACGTTGGCCATCCGCTGCACCGGCACATGCCCGGGGGAGTCGGCGAAGGCGCACCCGTTGGACCGCCCGAGCCCGGTGAGCTTCGCGATCCTGCGGTCCAGCTGGTACCCGACGAGCGTGCCGTCCCTCACCAGGTCCCAGGACTGCGCCTCGACGCCCTCGTCGTCGTACCCGACGGTCGCCAGGCCGTGCTCGGCGGTGCGGTCGCCGGTGACGTTCATCAGCTCCGAGCCGTACTTCAACGTGCCGAGCTGGTCGAACGTGGCGAACGAGGTGCCGGCGTACGCGGCCTCGTAGCCCAGCGCGCGGTCCAGCTCGGTCGCGTGCCCGATGGACTCGTGGATCGTCAGCCACAGGTTGGACGGGTCCACGACCAGGTCGTACAGCCCCGGCTCCACGCTCGGCGCGCGCATCTTCTGCGCCAGCAGCTCCGGCATCTCGGCCAGCTCGGCGTCCCAGTCCCAGCCGGTGCCCGTCAGGTACTCCCAGCCGCGCCCGACCGGCGGCGCGAGCGTGCGCATCGAGTCGAACTCGCCGCTCGAATCGTCGACCGACACCGCCGTGAGCTGCGGATGCAGCCGGACCCGCTGCTGCGTGGTCACGGTCCCGGCCGTGTCGGCGTAGAACTTGTTCTCGTGCACGGTGAGCAGCGAGGCGTCGACATGGTCCACCCCGTCGGCCGCCAGCAGCCGCCGGCTCCACTCCGCCAGCAGCCCGGCCTTCTCCTCGTCGGGCACGGTGAACGGATCGATCTCGTACGACGAGATCCACGTCCTGTCGGCGTGCACCGGCTCGCCCGCGAGCTCCACCCGCTCCTCCGACCCGGCCGCCTTGATCACCTGAGCGGAGAGCCTGGCCATCGCCACCGCCTGGCTCGCCACCTTCGCGGCGGCGTCCATGGTCAGGTCCACGCCGGACGCGAAGCCCCACGTCCCGCCGTGCACCACCCGCACCGCGTAGCCCAGATCGGTGGTGTCCGACGACCCGGACGGCCTGCCGTCCCGCAGCCGCCAGGACGCGCTGCGCACCCGCTCGAACCGGAAGTCCGCGTGCTCCGCGCCGAGGGCACGCGCGCGTGCCAGCGCGGCGTCGGCGAGGGCGCGTAGCGGAAGTGCCGTGAAGGCTTCGTCGATGGTATGAGGCACCCGAGGTCTCCCTGCTGTCGTCGCCTGTCGGCTCCGAGCATGACGCGCCCGCGGGCCCGCGGACCACACGTTTGTATCCGGCGACCGGGGCTTTCTGTAGGGATTCGACAGTGAGCCCCCTGCGCCACTGTGGGTGCCCGAATGTCCGGCGCCCGCGGCCGACCGATAGGTTTTCGGTGAAGCCGCCTGTCATGGCCGCCTGTCGTCCAGGTGCCGGGCGGGGTATCAGACCGCTATCGAAAGGGTGATCCGTTGAGCCGCTCGGTTCTCGTCACCGGAGGCAACCGGGGCATCGGCCTCGCCATCGCCCGCGCTTTCGCCGACGCCGGCGACAAGGTCGCGATCACGTACCGGTCCGGCGAGCCGCCGGCCGGTTTCCTCGCCGTCAAGTGCGACATCACCGACCCCGAGCAGGTGGAGCAGGCCTACAAGGAGATCGAGGCCGAGCACGGCCCGGTCGAGGTGCTGGTGGCCAACGCCGGCGTCACCAAGGACCAGCTGCTGATGCGCATGTCCGAGGAGGAGTTCACCTCGGTCATCGACACCAACCTCACCGGCACCTTCCGCGTCGTGAAGCGGGCCAACCGCGGCATGCTGCGCGCCAAGAAGGGCCGGGTCGTCCTCATCTCGTCGGTCGTCGGCCTGCTGGGCTCGGCCGGCCAGGCGAACTACGCCGCGTCCAAGGCCGCCCTCGTCGGCTTCGCGCGCTCCCTCGCCCGTGAGCTGGGCTCGCGCAACATCACTTTCAACGTCGTCGCGCCCGGTTTCGTCGACACGGACATGACCCGGGCGCTCAGCGACGAGCAGCGCGAGAACATCATGTCTCAGGTGCCGCTCGGCCGTTACGCGCAGCCCGAGGAGATCGCCGCGACGGTGCGGTTCCTCGCCTCGGACGACGCCTCGTACATCACTGGAGCCGTCATCCCCGTAGACGGCGGACTGGGAATGGGTCACTGATCACCATGAGCGGAATTCTCGAGGGCAAGCGCGTCCTGATCACCGGTGTGCTGATGGAGTCCTCCATCGCCTTCCACACCGCCAAGCTGGCCCAGGAGCAGGGCGCCGAGATCATCCTGACCGCGTTCCCGCGGCCCACGCTGACCGAGCGCATCGCCAAGAAGCTGCCCAAGCCGACCAAGGTCATCGAGCTCGACGTCACCAACGACGAGCACCTGGGCCGGCTGGAGGAGATCGTCGGCCAGGAGCTGGGCGGCCTCGACGGCGTCGTCCACTCCATCGGCTTCGCCCCGCAGGACGCGCTCGGCGGCAACTTCCTCAACACGCCGTTCGAGTCGGTGGCCACCGCCATGCACGTCTCGGCGTTCTCGCTGAAGTCGCTGACCATGGCCTGCCTGCCGCTGATGCAGAACGGCGGCTCGGTCGTCGGCCTCACCTTCGACGCCCAGTACGCCTGGCCGCAGTACGACTGGATGGGCCCGGCCAAGGCCGCCCTTGAGGCCACGAACCGCTACATGGCGCGTGACCTGGGCAAGCAGGGCATCCGCTGCAACCTCATCTCGGCGGGCCCGATCGGCTCCATGGCCGCCAAGTCCATCCCGGGCTTCAGCGAGCTGGCCTCGGTGTGGGACAGCCGCTCCCCGCTGGAGTGGGACCTGAAGGACCCGGAGCCGGCCGGCCGCGGTGTGGTCGCCCTGCTGAGCGACTGGTTCCCGAAGACCACCGGCGAGATCATCCACGTGGACGGTGGTCTGCACGCCATCGGTGCGTGACCCGTCCCGTAAGGCATCGCCTACGGCGCCGACGCCCCGTTTCCCGCCTGGCGCGGGGAGCGGGGCGTCACCCGTTCGGTCTATCCGGCCAGGCGGAAGCCCGAGGCAACCGGGCACTCTGATTACGCGTCCACCAACGCGTCCCTCCCCAGCACGGCCGAGGAGGTTCCCTTGTGTACCTGTTCCGCAGCCTGGCCTCAGTGACCCTGGCCGCCGCCCTGGTGCTTTCCCTGCCGCACGAAGCGATGCCCCACGCGCGCGTTGAGGCGCGCGAACCGGAAACGCCCCAGCCGTCCGGAGCCGCCTGCCGCACGCGGATCCACGGCTCCGAGGTGACCGCTCACTGTCACAACCCCTATGTGGACACGGACCGCGTTCGGCTGCACATCGAATGCGTCCGCTGGTGGGACCTGGACACCGACAGCGCCCCGGCCGACGCCGGTCCCGCGATGACCGTGCGCCTGACCGGCCGCTGCTGGAAGGAGGTTCGCGCGGTGTGGATCAGTCACCAGAACCAGGGGAGCTGAACCGGCCCGGGCGGCACAGGAACGGATAGCCCGCCGCCTCCGTCGCCGCCGTCTCCGCGTCGCCCGCGCGGATGGCGTCCACCAGCCGCGCGTGGTCCATGTACGTCTCCGGGGTGAGCGTCTCGCCCACGTCCTCGCGCAGCCAGTCCCGCAGCACCTCGCCCAGGTCCGCGTACATCGCCGTCATGACGTCGTTGTGCGAGGCGGCCACCACGGCCAGGTGGAACGTCGCGTCCGCCGTCACGAACGTCTCCGCGTCCCCGGTCTCCCAGGCCTCCTCGCGCCGCACCAGCAGCGCGTCCAGCTGCTTGAGGTCCTTCTCGGTGCGCCGCTCGGCGGCCAGCTTCGCGGCGGCCGACTCCAGGGTCGAGCGCAGCTCGGCGATGTGCCGGGGATCGGCGCCCGCGAAACGGCGGTGCATCACGCCCGCCAGCTCACTGGTCGCCACGACATAGGTGCCGGAGCCCTGGCGGATGTCCAGCAGGCCGTTGTGCGCCAGCGCCCGGACCGCCTCGCGGACCGTGTTGCGGGCGACGCCGAGCTGCTCGACCAGTTCCGGCTCGGTGGGGATGCGGGAGCCGACCGGCCACTCGCCCGAGGTGATCTGGTTGCGCAGCTCGGCGATGACCTGTTCGGACAGCGCCGAACGACGGGGGTGGCTCAAGGGCATGGCACACCTTCGCACGGGCCGGGCGGCATCGGGCGCCCGGGGAATGGACAACCAATCATCCCATGATTCTATGATGGATCGCATGGCAGGCGAGGAGATACAGACGAAGAAGTCCCCGGAGTCGCAGGACGCAGGTCGTCCGGCGGCAGGCCGCTCCGATGAGGCGCCGCGCAGGACCGCGGCGCAGCAGAGCACCACGCGCGCGTGGACCGTACGCCTGGTCGTCGTCGGCATCATGCTGTCCGCCCTCAACCTCCGCCCCGCCATCACCAGCCTCGGCGCCCTCCTCGAAGAGGTCCGCGACGGCCTCGGCATGAGCGGCAGCGTCGCCGGACTGCTCACCTCCGTGCCGCCGCTCTGCTTCGCCGTCTTCGGCGTCATGGCACCCCGCCTGGCCCGCCGCTTCGGCCCCGCCGCGGTGGTCTGCGCCGGCATGGCCGCCATCGCCGCCGGCCTGCTCATCCGGCCGTTCACGGGCGGCACCCCCGGATTCCTGGCCGCCAGCGCGCTCGCCCTCATGGGCATCGCGGTCAGCAACGTCCTGATGCCGGTCATCGTCAAGCGCTGGTTCCCCGACCGGGTCGGGTCCATGACCGGCGCGTACTCCATGGCCCTCGCCCTCGGCACCTCCACCGCCGCCGCCGTGACCGTGCCGGTCACCGACGCGCTGGGCGGCGACTGGCAAGCAGGGCTCGCCGTGTGGGCCGCTCTCGCCGCCGCGGCCGTACTGCCCTGGCTGCCGGTCCTGCGGGACCGGGGCGCGACCTCCGGCGCCGAACAGGCCGACCCCGCGGCAGCCCCGGGGGAGGCGCAGGCCCCCGCGCTGCGCATCACCCGCAGCCGCATCGCGTGGGCGCTCGCCGCCTTCTTCGGCCTCCAGGCCACCGCCGCCTACATCACCATGGGCTGGATGGCGCAGATCTTCCGCGACGCCGGGGTCCCCGCCGGCACCGCCGGTCTGCTCCTGGCCGTCACCATGGTGATGGGCGTGCCGCTGGCCTTCGTCATCCCCCGGCTGGCCACCCGGCTGCCCCACCAGGGGCCCATCGTCCTCGCCCTCGGCGTGTGCGGCCTCGCCGGATACGCCGGGCTCCACCTCGCACCCGCCGGCGGCGCCTGGGCGTGGGCCGTGCTGCTCGGCGTCTCCAACTGCGCCTTCCCGCTGGCGCTGACCATGGTCGGGATGCGCGCGCGGTCCGGCCCGGGCGTGGCCCAGCTGTCCGCGTTCGCGCAGAGCACCGGCTATCTGATCTCCATCCCCGGACCGCTCCTGGTGGGCGTGCTCTACCAGCACAGCGGCGGCTGGGGGCTGCCGATCGCTCTGATGGTCGCCCTGATGATCCCGCAGATGGCGGTCGGCTGGCTGGCGGGCCGCGACCGCACGGTGGAGGACGAGGCGGCTGCCGCCGGCTGACCCCCGGCGGGGCGGGCTCGGGGAAGGTGAGCCCGGCGGTACGGGGCTCGGGTGACCCCGGCGGGGCGGGTGCGGGAGACGGGTGCGAGACTTGCGGTATGCCAGTGCTCGACCCGAACCCCAAGAACGGCCAGAAGAAGATGCTGCTCGTCTTCGGCTCGTTCTTCGCCATCTTCGTGATCATCGCCGTCATCGCGTCGATCGCCGCGCCGTAGGACCCGCGGCCCTCGGCTCCCAGGCCCCGATGCCCCGGATGGCTCGCTCATGGTGGGGCTGTCCCCACCATCCCCTAGGGGGTGAGTGTCAGGGTCAAGTGGGTGGATCACCGGATGGGTTGACGCCTCTCCGTTCCGTAGCGTCGAAGTGTGGCCGCGGGAGGCGGACCACACCAGTCGAGGACGGATCCACGGAGGCATCATGTCGGCCCGCACCCAGTCCCGCCCCCGCCCGGTCGGCACCCGGGGCGTCGAAACCCGCCTGCCCTGGTGGGCCCTCGCCCTGCCGACGCTCGCCTTCGTCGCCCTGCTGACGCTCATCCTGAACCCGGCCGACGCCCACGCCGCGGGCGGCGACCCCGCCGTGGCCCGGCTCATGGACCACGTCCGGCAGCTGCTGACCCGCTGAGCACCGGCGAAACCGCTCGTCAACTCCCTGCGCCCCATGGCCTGTTTCATGCGAAGCTGGGAGTCATGAGCGTCGCAGAACCCCGCAGGATCGTCCTCTTCCGGCATGCGAAGGCCGACTGGCCCCAGGTCAACGACCACGAGCGGCCGCTCGCCGACCGGGGCCGCATGGACGCCGCCGAAGCCGGACGCAGGCTGGCCGACACCGGCATCCCCTTCGACCTGGCCCTCTGCTCCACCGCGACCCGGACCCGCGAGACCTGGAAGCTCGCCGTCCACGAGTTCTCGCACCGGCCGAAGACGGTCTACGAGGAGCGGATCTACGAGGCCTCGCCCGGCGAGCTGATCGCCGTGCTCAACGAAACCCCCGACGACGCCCAGAACCTCCTCCTGATCGGCCACAACCCCGGCGTGCACGGCCTCGCCGAGGTGCTGGCCGGCTCGGCCGAGGACGACGCCCGCCGGCGGATGGCCCGCCGCGGCTTCCCGGCCGCCGCCTTCGCGGTGCTGTCCTTCACCGGCTCCTGGAAGACCCTCGAACCGGGCCTCGGCACCCTGGTCGACTACTGGGCCCCGAGCGAGTGAGCCGACCCCGGTACAGCTGACGGGGCCGGCACCACGGCGGTACCGGCCCCGTCACACGACGACGTCACACCACGACGGCGGCCGCGGCTACCCGGAGCCGCCCGGTCGGATCAGCTCTCCTCGTGCGCGTCCGCCGCCTCGACCTCTTCCCGGGTGACACCGAGCAGGTAGAGCACGGTGTCCAGGAACGGCACGTTCACCGCCGTGTGCGCGGCCTCCCGCACCACCGGCTTCGCGTTGAAGGCGACCCCGAGGCCGGCCGCGTTCAGCATGTCCAGGTCGTTGGCGCCGTCGCCGATCGCCACGGTCTGCGACAGCGGTACGCCCGCCTCCGCGGCGAACCGGCGCAGCAGCCGCGCCTTGCCCGCTCGGTCCACGATCTCCCCGGTGACCCGGCCGGTCAGCTTGCCGTCGACGATCTCCAGGGTGTTGGCCTGGGCGAAGTCCAGCCCCAGGCGTTCCTTCAGATCGTCCGTGACCTGGGTGAACCCGCCGGAGACCACACCGACTTGGTAGCCGAGCCGCTTCAGCGTGCGGATCAGCGTGCGGGCGCCCGGCGTCAGCCGGACCTCGCTGCGCACCTTGTCCACCACCGAGGCGTCCAGGCCCTTCAGCAGTGCCACCCGCGCGTGCAGCGACTGCTCGAAGTCCAGCTCGCCGCGCATCGCGGCGGCCGTCACCTCGGCGACCTGGTCCTCGCAGCCGGCGTGCGCGGCGAAGAGCTCGATCACCTCGTCCTGGATCAGTGTGGAGTCCACGTCCATGACGACCAGGCGCTGGGCGCGCCGGTGCAGTCCCGCCGCGACGACCGCCACGTCGACGCCGAGCGCCGCCGCGTCGGTGACCAGGGTGGTGCGCAGCGGTTCGGTCTCCACGCCGGACACCGCGAACTCCACGGCGGTCACCGGGTATTTGGCGAGCCGGAAGATACGGTCGATGTTGCCGCCGGCCTTGGTGATCTTGGCGGCGATCGCGGCGGTGGCCTCCGCGGTGAGGGGGTGACCCAGCACGGTCACCAGGGAGCGGCCGAGGCCGCGCGGGCGGTTGTCGCCGAGGCCGGAGATGATCTCGGCCTGCATCTTCATCGACTCGGCCCAGCTGTGGACGGTGGCCCGGAGGTCGCCCTCCAGCCCGTGGGGCGGCTCGGTCACGAGCGCGCACAGCACGATCCGGCCACGGGTGACGACCTGCTCGATGTCGACCACGTCGACCGAGTAGGCGGCGAGGGTGTCGAAGAGCCCGGCTGTGATCCCCGGCCTGTCCTTGCCGAAGATCTTGACCAGGAGAGTGGGGACGTCAGAGGTCTGCAAAGCGCTCATGGTGCTCCCACGGTAACCGGCACCCAGTGCCGCCCGCCCCCGAGGTCCGCCTAGCGGACACGGAACACTGGTCGACGCCCGGATGAAGTCCGTGTGACACACCGGCCACGACGCCAAACTCCGGCCCCGCCCGGCACCCTACTTGGGCCTGCCCGGCGGGGGTGGCGCGGGGGGCGGTGGCGGCGGCGGCCCCTCCTCGGGCGACGTCGGCGCCCGCGAGCCCGGCGTCCGCCGGGGGGAACGCGGAGGCGGCTCCACGGGACGCACGACGGTCGGGGCCCCGTACAGCCCGTCATCCCAGACCACCTGGTCCGCCTCCTCCCCGGGTTCCCTGGAGAACGCCTGCTCCGCGGCCCCATCTCCGGCACCGAGCCCGGCCGCTCCTTCATGGCGACTCTGCCCGGACGCCGACACCCCAGACGCCCCGGACCGAGAGCCCCACCCGCGCGGCGACGCATCCTCTGACACCTCTCCGCGAGAGCCTGACCCTTCCGGCGGCTCCCCGACCTCGCTCTCGCCCCACCCGCGTAGTGGCTCCCCGACCCCGCTCTCGCCCCACCCGCGTGGTGGCTCTCCGGCCCCGCTTCCGCTGCGGGCCCACCCGCGTGGCGGCACAGCGCCTGCTGCCTCTCCGGGAGAGCGCCCTCCGGGCGGTGTCTCCCGGGCTGCCCCTGCGCTGGCTTGCCAGCCGCGCGGCGAGTCTGCTGTCGCCTCTCCGCGTGAGCCTGGCCCTTGCGGCGGTTCCCCAGCCGCGCTTCCGCTGCCGCCCCAGCCGTGCCGTGGCGCATCCCCGGATGCCCCGCCGCGAGAGCCCCCTCCGCGCGGTGTCTCCCCGGCCGCCCCTCCGCTGGCTCCCCAGCCGCGCGGCGGCGCATCTGCTGGCGCCTCCCCGCCAGAACCCCATCCTTGCGGTGGGGCATTTTCCGCTGCCCCTCCCCGAGAGCCCGGCCCTTGCGACGGCTCCCCAGCCGCCCCCTCGCTGCCGCCGCCCCACCCGCGCGGCGGCGCCTGCTCAGCGGCCCCTCCCCGAGCCCCAGCCCCTTGCGACGGCCCCTCGGCCGCCCCTCCCCGAGAAGCGGACCCCGGCGCCAGCCCCCCAGCCGTCCCTCCCCAAGCCCCCCGTCCACCCGGCCGCAGCACCTCCGTGTCCTGGTCCCGGTCCCGGTCGCGGTGCAAGCCTTCCGGTAGGCGCAGGTACGGATTGGTGGCCGGGTTCGGCGGTCGGTACGGAGTGCCCGGGAGATACGGCCCCGGGCCCTGGGCCTGGTCCGCGAGACCCTGCCGCACGGCACCCAGTGCCAACGGGGCCGCCTGCCGCCCGGCGGCCCCGGCGGCCCATGCCAGCAGCGCCCCGCCGGCTCCCGCAGCCGCGCCCCACACCGCGCCGAGCAGCAGTGCCGTGCCGAGGTGTGGGCTCAGGTCCACCCCGGCCCCGAACGCGTCGACCCCCAGGATCGAGAGTGAGGCGTCCAGGGACACCTCGGTCAGCAGTCCGAGCAGCGGCAGCGCGAGCGCGGTGGCCGGCCCCAGCCGCAGCGCGCAGCGCCCCGCGAAGCCGACGACCCCCCGGCCACGTACAGTCCCGCCCGAGCCCGCCGCACCCACTTCCACCGGCGTCCGCACCGCCTGCAGCACCCCTGCCGCCAGCATCGCCAGCACCGCCGCCACCCCCAGCAGCCACACCCGCCCGTCCAGCTCCGCCAGCCGCCCCAGGGTGACCCGCTGGTCGGAGTCGGCGAGGAGGTCGTCGAGCGGGTCGGGCAGGAAGCGGGTGAGGACGCCGGAGGCCTCGCCGTGCCAGGGCACGAAGAGGCCGATCGACGTCCCCAGCCACACCCCGTTCGGCGCGCCGAGCAGCGCGGCCCCCGCGATCCGCTTCGGGTGGTCGTCGCCGATCGCCGCGTACGCCGCCGCCGCGCACCCCGCCGCGACGGCGATCAGCAGCACCGTGACGAGCGCCGACACGGTCGGCCGCACCACGCGGTGCACCACGTCCCAGCCGCGCGGCAGCGGCGTGCGGCGCGACGCGAGGAGCGCGACCACCAGCACCCCGGTCACCCAGGCCGCCCCGCCCAGCAGCGTCGGCGCGGTGTCGACGGTGAACCCGACCGCCGCCTCCGCGTCGACGAGGTCGCCGAGCCGGTCGGGCAGCAGCCCGCCGATGTCCCCGAGATCCCCGATGTCCCCGAGCCCGGGGATCTCGATTCCCCCGGAACCTGAACCGGCACCGGACCCCGCCCCCGGCACGTCGTCGAGGCCGAGCGAGCCGCCGTCGAGGGTGATGACGTCGTGCCCCGCCCAGGCCAGCCCGCCCAGTGTGGCGACGAACAGCGCGGCCACCGCCCCCGTGCGGGCGAGGAGTTCGGCGGGAGAGACCACAACTCCGGCCGCGCGCAAGGACCGTAGGAAGAACCACGACAGCAGCAGCGCGCCGACCAGGCTCACACCCAATGGCGTGATCTCGATGGCGGTCGTGGCCTCGGCGCCCTCCAGGCCGAACACGGACACATCCCCGGACGGGGTGACGGAACCACCCGCCCCGAGCGCCACAACCGCCGCGGTCATCGGCCCCAACGAACCGGCCGCGTCGGCCTCCAGCAGCCGCAGCCCGAGCGCCGCCGTCCCGGCCATACCGATCAACGCCCAGCTCACGGCGGCGATCGCGGACAGCAGCACATCGACCCAGGGCACCTTCGTGCCGTACCGCGCGGTCTCGACGCTCATGGCAGACCCCCGATCCGCAGCGCGGCAGGAGTGCCGCGCTTGTCCCCCTCGCGGGGGATTACCACTCTCCGGGCAGGTTTCAACCCCCGTCAACGGCAACGCTTCGATGCGCCCGTACGCGGTCTTCACAAGGCCCGACTTTCGGTCAGGGGGCCGCTCCTGAAATAGTTCCCCCCGATGTTCGACATCCCTAGACTCCCTGCGACGGGGGTAACTCGGGGGACAACTCAGTGGGGCATGGAGTGCCGGAACTCGTACTGGAATCAAATGGACGGACCTGGACGCTCGATTCGTCCAGGGCCTACACACTCGGACGTGACCCTCAGGGTGACGTCGTGTTCGACGACGCCAGGGTCTCCTGGCGGCACGCCACGGTCAGCTTCAACGGCCGCAGTTGGGTCATCGAGGACCATGGCAGCACCAACGGCACGTTCGTGCACGGCCAGCGGATCCAGCAGATGGAGATCGGTGCCGGCTCGGTGGTGCACCTGGGCAACGGCACCGATGGTCCGCTCGTGACGCTCTCCGGCGCCGCGGCCGCCGTTACGCCGCAGGCCCAGCCGCAGCAGCAGCCGTACGCGGCGCAGGGCGCGGGCGCGGGCTGGGCCCAGCAGGCGCCGGCGCCGCAGCAGCAGATCCCCCACCAGCAGGCCCCGCAGGCCGGCTGGCAGCAGCAGGCGCAGGCGGGCGCGCACATCCCGCAGCAGCAGGCCCCGGCGGAAAATTACGTGCAGAAGGTGCCCGGCGGTGCCGCGGGGGCGCCGCCGGTCCACGGCGACCGCAGCCCCACCACGTTCCACCAGTTCGCGCTCGGCCGCGTCATGCGCATCGGACGTGCCCTGGAGAACGACCTGGTCGTCTCCGACCTCCAGGTCTCCCGCCACCACGCGGAGTTCCACGCCACGCCCGACGGCCGCATGGAGATCCGCGACCTCGGCTCGCACAACGGCACGTACGTCAACGGCCAGCCGATCGCCAAGGGCGGCTCGGCGCTGCTCGGCCCGGCCGACATCGTCGGCGTCGGCCACTCGACGTTCCGGATCGTCGGCGACCGGCTGGAGGAGTTCGTCGACACCGGCGAGGTGTCCTTCTCCGCCCGCCATCTGACGGTCACGGTCGACGGCGGCAAGCAGATCCTCAAGGACGTCTCCTTCGGCGTCCCGGAGAAGTCGCTGATCGCGGTCATCGGCCCGTCCGGCTCCGGCAAGTCCACCCTGCTCAAGGCGCTGACCGGCTACCGGCCCGCCAACCAGGGCGAGGTGCTGTACGACAACCGGAACCTCTACAAGCAGTTCGCCGAGCTGCGCCAGCGCATCGGTCTGGTCCCGCAGGACGACATCCTGCACAAGGAGCTGACCGTCAAGAAGGCCCTCAAGTACGCGGCCAAGCTCCGCTTCCCCGCCGACACCACGGCGTCCGAGCGCGAGGCCCGCATCGACGAGGTGCTGCGCGAGCTGAAGCTCGACATCCACAAGGACAAGAAGGTCACCTCGCTCTCCGGCGGCCAGCGCAAGCGCGTCTCCGTCGCCCTGGAGCTGCTGACCAAGCCGTCGCTGATCTTCCTGGACGAGCCGACCTCCGGCCTCGACCCGGGCATGGACCGCGATGTCATGCAGCTGCTGCGCGGCCTCGCCGACGACGGCCGCACGGTCCTCGTCGTCACCCACTCGGTGGCCGAGCTGGCGCTGTGCGACAAGCTGCTGGTGATGGCGCCGGGCGGTTCCGTCGCCTACTTCGGCCCGCCCGAGGAGGCGCTGAACTTCTTCGGCTACGAAACCTGGGCCGATGTGTTCTCCGCTTTCGAGAACTACCGCGACTACGACTGGGCGGGCCGCTGGAAGGGCTCGCAGCACTACCAGATGTACGCCGCGGACATCGACGCCGTCGCCCCGCAGGCCGTACAGATGCCGCAGATGCAGGCGATGAAACCGCCGAAGCCGCAGGGCTGGATGTCGCAGTGGGTCACGCTGGTCCGCCGCTACATCTCGGTGATCGCCTCCGACAAGGGCTTCCTCGCCCTGATGGTGATCCTGCCGGCCGTGCTCGGCGCGGTGAGCCTGCTGATCGACCCGGACCGCGGTCTGCTGCCCAACCCGGCGAACCCGCAGACCGGGCGGATCATCCCGAACGGCACGGCCACCACCGTCCTGCTGATCCTCGCCGTCGGCGCCTGCTTCGCCGGCGCGGCGAACTCCGTCCGTGAGCTGATCAAGGAACGGGTCATCTACGAACGGGAGCGCGCCACCGGCCTGTCCCGTTCGGCGTACCTGATGTCCAAGGTGTTCGTGCTCGGCATGATCACCGTGCTCCAGGGCCTGCTGGTCGGCGTGATCGGCTTCGCCAGCCGGGAGATCCCCGAGGAGGGCCTGATCCTGGGCGGCGCCACGCTCGTCGAGCTGTCCCTGCCGATCATGGCGCTGGGCTTCACCTCGATGATGTTCGGCCTGATCATCTCCTCGCTTGTGAAGACCGCCGAGAAGACGATGCCGCTGCTGGTGATGTTCGCGATCATCCAGGTCGTGTTCACCGGCTGCCTCTTCGCCCTGAACGGCACGGTCGGCGTCAACCAGTTCTCGTACCTGATGCCGTCGCGCTGGGCGGTAGCCGCCGCGGGCGCCACGCTGGACTTCAACAAGATCAGCCCGCCCGAGGAGGGCGCCGACAACGACCCGCTGTGGGAGCACAGCCTGGGCACCTGGGGTCTGGACATGGCCGCCCTGATCGCCCTGGGCGTCCTCTGCGGCTTCTTCGTGGCCCGCTTCCTGCGCCGCCACGAGCCGGAGGTCATGCGCAAGTAGGAGCCGGTCCGTGCGACGCCGAAGGGCGGCACCCCGTCAGGGGGGTGCCGCCCTTCGGCGCTGTGTACCGAGGTCCGCGCCTGCCTCAGTACGCGCTGTTGACGTTGTCCATCGAGCCGTACCGGTCGGCCGCGTAGTTGCAGGCGGCGGTGATGTTGGCGACCGGGTCGTAGATGTTCCAGGACGTGCCGGGGACGTGGTAGGCCTTGAAGGTCGGCGGGATGACCTGGAGCAGGCCCTTCGACGGGATGCCGTTGATGGCGTTGATGTCCCAGTTGTTGATGGCGTTCGGGTTGCCCGAGGACTCGCGCATGATGTTGCGGTGGATGCCGTCGTAGGAGGCCGGGATGCCGTGCTTCTTCAGGATGGTCAGCGACTCGCGGATCCAGCCGTCGAGGTTGTTCGGGTAGGACTGGACGGCGGCCGGCTTGATCGCGGCGCGCTGCGCGGACCGGCTCGCGGCGGCCTTCGCGGCGCGCTCCTGCGCGGCCTTCTTGGCGGCGGCCTGCTTCGCGGCCAGGGCCTCGGCCTTCTGCTTGGCGGCGGCCTCGGCCTTCTTCGCCGCGGCCTTGACGACGGCCTGGTGCTTGGCCTCGATGGCCTCGATCTTCACGCTGGTGGCGGCGAGCTGGTCGGTGACGGTCGTCTTGACGTCCTTGACCTGCGCGGGGCTGTAGGCGACGGCAGCCGCGGAACCGGCCTCGGTCGTGGTGGTCTTGGCACCGGCCGGGGCGGCGGAGAGCGCGACGGCGGCGGTACCGAGGGCGGCGACACCGGCGAGCGCGATCTTGTGCGTCTTGGTCAGCGAGCGACTACGACCGGGCTTCTGATGGTTCTGCAGCATGCGAATGGACCTCTTCGAATAGCGCGGAGTCGCTCTGCGTCCGGCGGGGGACACGGGTTCGTCCCGCACGAACGCCGCGGGCGGAAACCCGCGGCGCTGAGCGACGGCTGCAATTCTTAGCGGCCGCAAAATTCTGTGGCAAAGGTGTGACGTACGATGTCCGGTAGTGGATCACCTAGGGGCAAATCGGGACAGATTGGACCGTCTGTCCCGCTCACGTGGAGGCTGTCCACCTCCTAAGGACCTTCGTACGTGACCTGCGCCCTATGCGAGGGCTCACATCGCGACCCACCCCGTCTCACCGACCGTTGCTGAAGCAATGCCCTATGTAAGGGCTCGGTGAGGGGCCTCCTCCGGCAGCAGGAGATGGACGTCCCCGAACTCGTGCCACAGGTAGTGCCCCCGCAGTGCCTCCTCGTACCCGCGGTCCACCGCCGCCCGTCCCGCCACCGCCCGCAGCATCAGCAGATGCGACGCCTCCGGCTCGTGCAGCCCGGTCAGCAGCCCGTCCACCACCCGCACCCCGCGCTCCGGAGTGACCACCAGATCCGTCCACCCCGCACGCGCGCGTACGACCCCGTCGGCGCCCACCGCCGACTCCACGGCCCGCACCGAGGTCGTCCCCACGGCGATCACCCGGCCGCCATCCGCCCGCACGGCGTCGACCAGCCGTGCCGACGCCTCCGGCACGACGAACCGCTCCGGGTACGGCGGCTCGTGCGCCTCCGCCGACGCCACCCCCGTGTGCAGCGAGACCGGCGCGAACCGCACCCCCCGGCCCACCAGCTCCGTCACCATCCGGTGCGTGAAGGGCCGCGCCGCACTCGGCATCTCCGCGCTCCCCTCCCCGTCCGCCGACGGCAGCGCGAACACCGTCTGGTACACGGACAGCGGCTGGTCCCGCTCCGTGTAGGAGTACCGGATGGGCCGCCCGTGTTCACGCAGCACCGCGCGGACGTCCGCACCGGCCGCCCGCGCCCACCACAGCCGCCCGCTCAGCCCGCTCAGCGGCTCCTCCAGCACCAGCCGCCCGCCCCCGGGCAGCCGCACCCCCACTCCCGCGGGTCCGCCCGCCCGCGCGCGCGTGGTGCCCCTGCCGTCCGGATCCCGCAGCTCCACCGCCCACCGGCCGTCGTCACCCCGCGCGGAGACATGCACCACCACGCGCGCGTGCCCCAGCCGGCCGTCCACCGCCGCGGCCAGCGTCGGCGACGTGTTCACGACCAGCAGATCACCCGCCCGCAGCAGCCCCGGCAGCTCCGCGAACACCCGGTGGGACACCCGCGTCCCCCGCGACACCAGCAGCCGTACGGCATCCCGGCCCAGGCCGGGCCCCCGCTGCTCGGCGGGCACCCGCGCGGACAGCTCCTCGGGCACCCGTACGCCCGCCGGCCTCATCGCGCCCCCGCCAGCAGCGCCGGCGCCGAGTACCGACCGCTCGGGGGCCGCTCGTCCAGCAGCCGCAGGAACGCGGGCACCACGCGGGCAGGGTCCGGCCGCGGATCGTCATCGTCCGGTACGGCCGCCGCGTACAGGTCCGTCGCCATGTCCCCGGGATCCACCGCCCACACCCGCAGCCCCGGCTCCTCCTCGGCCAGCACCGCCGCGAGCTGGTCCAGCGCCGCCTTGGACGCCCCGTACCCGCCCCACGTCCCATACGCCTCGGCGGCCGCGTCCGAGCTGACCGCGACCACCGTCCCCGCCCCCGAGGCCCGCAGCAGCGGCAGCGCCTCCTGGACCAGACCCAGCGCGGCCACCACGTTCACCTCCAGCGCCCGCCGCAGCCCGTCCAGCTCCAGCCGCTCCAGCCGTACCAGCGGCTCGGCACCCAGCGCGCTCGCGTTGCTCACCAGCAGGTCCGCCCCGCCCAGCCGCCGGGCCGCCGCCACCAGCTCCGCGCGGTGCCCCGCGTCCGCCACGTCCCCGGGCACGGCCGCCACGCGGGTCCCGTGCCCGGCGAGCCCCGCCGCCGTTCCCTTCAGCACCTCGGCGTTCCGCGCGTCCAGCGCCAGATCCCAGCCGCGCTCCGCCAGCGCCTCGGCGAGCGCCCGTCCGAGCCCCTTCGAAGCCCCCGTGATGATCGCCACCGGCATGACCCACGTCCCCTCGTCCTCGAACCCGCCCCTCGGCGTGCCCACACCGTAGGAACAGGCCCGTCCGCCCCGCCTCGGACGCGGGCCGCAAACCGGCGGGGCCCTTCGTCCTACGCCGAGCCCCCGGGACCCGCGCCCTAGGACCTCGGAACCAGACAGTCGCCGTCACCGGTCGGATCCGCGCTGTCACACCCCGCCGGTAGCGTGGAGACATGAGTCAAGGCCCCAGGTCCGGCCTCGCCGCGGTGAGCTCCGCGCTGCTGGCCATGAGCAGGCATCTCGAGGTGCGCGACGTCCTCAAGACGATCGTCGCGTCCGCCCGCGAACTGCTCGACGCGCAGTACGCCGCCCTCGGCGTCCCCGACGACCACGGCGGCTTCGCCCAGTTCGTCGTCGACGGCGTCAGCGAGGAGCAGTGGAAGGCCATCGGCCCCCTCCCGCGCCAGCACGGCATCCTCGCCTCGATGCTCCACGAGGCCCGCGCGGAACGCCTCGCCGACGTCCGGGAGGACCCCCGCTTCGAGGGCTGGCCCTCCGCCCACCCCGAGCTGGCCGACTTCCTGGGCGTGCCCATCCGCGACGGCGACGAGATCCTCGGCGCCCTCTTCCTGGCCAACAAGAACTGCGCGCTGCCCGCCGGCGGCTGCAACTTCACCGAGGACGACGAGGAACTGCTCACCATCCTCGCCCAGCACGCCGCCATCGCCCTGACCAACGCCCGGCTCTACGAACGCAGCCGCGAGCTGACCATCGCCGAGGAACGCTCCCGCCTCGCCCACGAACTGCACGACGCCGTCAGCCAGAAGCTGTTCTCCCTGCGCCTGACCGCACAGGCCGCCACCGCCCTCGTCGACCGCGATCCGGCCCGTGCCAAGTGCGAACTGCAGCAGGTGGCCGCCCTCGCCGCGGAAGCCGCCGACGAACTGCGCACCGCCGTCGTCGAGCTGCGCCCCGCCGCCCTCGACGAGGACGGCCTCGTCGCCACCCTGCGCACCCAGATCCAGGTCCTCGACCGCGCCCACACCGCGCGCGTGTCCTTCGACAGCTGCGGGGTGCGCGCCCTGCCCGCCGCCCAGGAGGAGGCCCTGCTGCGCGTCGCCCAGGAGGCCCTCCACAACGCCCTGCGGCACTCCGGCGCCGACCGGGTCGACGTGGCCCTGGAGAAGCGCGGCAACGGCGCGGTGCTGCGCGTCACGGACGACGGCAGCGGATTCGACCCGCGCCAGGTCCGCCGCGCGGGACGCCATCTCGGCCTGGTCTCCATGCGGGACCGGGCCGGGGGAGTCGGCGGCAGACTGACCGTGGAATCGGCGCCCGGCAAGGGCACCACGATCGAGATGGAGGTCCCCGGTGGCTGACGCAATCAAGGTGCTGCTCGTCGACGACCACCAGGTCGTCCGCCGGGGCCTGCGCACCTTCCTCGAAGTGCAGGACGACATCGAGGTCGTCGGAGAGGCCGCCGACGGAGCCGAGGGCGTCGAGCGCGCCGAGGAACTGCGGCCCGACGTCGTGCTGATGGACATCAAGATGCCGGGCATGGACGGCGTCGAGGCCCTGCGCAGACTGCGCGAACTCGACAACCCCGCGCGCGTGCTCATCGTCACCAGTTTCACCGAGCAGCGCACGGTGGTCCCGGCCCTGCGCGCCGGCGCCGCGGGGTACGTGTACAAGGACGTCGACCCCGACGCCCTGGCCGGCGCCATCCGCTCGGTGCACGCCGGGCACATCCTGCTCCAGCCGGAGGTGGCGGGTGCCCTGCTGGCCCAGGAGGACTCCACCACCGGCCAGGGCAGGGGCGGTTCGCTCACCGAGCGGGAGCGCGAGGTGCTGGGCCTGATAGCCGACGGCCGCTCCAACCGGGAGATCGCCCGCGCCCTGGTGCTGTCCGAGAAGACCGTCAAGACCCACGTCTCGAACATCCTGATGAAGCTCGACCTGGCGGACCGCACGCAGGCCGCGCTGTGGGCCGTACGCCATGGCGTCACCGGCTGACAAGCCCTCCGTCACCGGCTGACAAGCCCTCCGTACGGCACTACGGACGGCAATACGGAAGGTTCCGCTCCGGGCTGAGATTCATACCGTCGTGGGAATGTCCCCCGGATGGCGCATCCTCCGCGGATCTCCGCCGTTCTCCAGTGCGTGCTGCGGCGCCTGCCGCAGTGATCGCTAGAGAGGGCTCAGAAGTGAAGAACCTGAAGAAGGCAGCGGCTGTGACGATGGTGGCCGGTGGTCTGGTGGCCGCCGGTGCGGGCATGGCCTCCGCCACCGAGGGCTCCCTGGCGGCCGGCAAGGCGGAGCACTCGCCGGGCGTCGTCTCGGGCAACCTCGTCCAGGCCCCGGTCCACGTCCCGGTGAACGTGGTCGGCAACAGCGTGAACGTCATCGGCGTGCTGAACCCGGCCTTCGGCAACCTGGGCGTCAACCACTGACGTCGCGTCCCGCGGTCGCGGGACGATCGGCCACGGCGGCCTTCACCGGCTGAGCACATCGCCGGGAAGGCCGCCGTGGCGGCCACCGGTCCGCCGGCGCCGGTCGGCGCGAACCCGCGCTCACCGCATCCCCCGCTCGCGCTCCTCCACGACGGCGTTGTACGCCGCCACCTGCGCCCGCCGGGCCGTCCGCTCCACCGGCCTGAGCGCCTGCGCCCGAGCCGCCATCTCACCGGCGCTCACCGCGCCCCCGTGCCCGTTCTCGTATGCCACCGAGATCAGCATCCCGACCCGCTGCGCCAGCTCCAGCACCCGCACCGCCCGCGGCGGATACCCCGGCGCCAGCACCTCACGCCCCCGCTCCGCACGCGCCCGGTACGCGTCGATCGCCGCCTCCGCGACCGGCCCCGACGCGGCCACGTCCAGCCGCGTCAGCACCTCCGTCGCCTCCCGCAGGGCCTCCGCCAGCTCCCGCTCCGCCTCGCCGAGCGAGGGCACATCGGCCGGCGGCGCCTCCCGCACCGCCAGGCAGTGCCAGACGACCTCGACATGCACATCACCCTCGGGCCCGGCCTCGTACACCTCCGGCACCAGGCCCAGCGCCGCGCCGTGACAGATCACCGCCTCCTCGGCGTCGATCGCCCGCTGGTTGAACTCCGGCGGCCCGCTCAGACCGAGCGGATGCCCCGGCGAGGGCAGCGCGACCCGCAGCGCGGTCACCCCGAGCGTGCGCAGCCGACCCAGCGCGAGCGTGAGCCCGACGGGCGCCGACTCGCCGGGCAGCCCCGCCACCCGGTGCACGGCATCGTCCCCGACGACGGCGAGCACGGCGTCATCCGGTGAGACAAGTCCGGCAAGTAGGGCATTTCCCCATGCGGCAAGACGTCCTGAGCGTGGTTCCGAGAGCATGCCTCCACCCTAAGGACCGGACCGAGGGAATGTCCGGGCCGACCGGTGGCGTAGATTTCATGGAGGGCTGCGCCCACCGGCGCGACCGACCGAGCCACAGGCGTACGCGACAGCCGAGACCGGCGACACTGCAAGGGGAGACAACGCGCTCATGAGCGATGTTCTGGAGCTTCAGGACGTATCCGTGGTCCGCGAGGGCCGGGCTCTGGTGGACCAGGTCTCCTGGTCGGTCAAGGAGGGCGAGCGCTGGGTGATCCTCGGCCCCAACGGCGCCGGCAAGACCACCCTCCTCAACGTCGCCTCGAGCTACCTCTACCCCAGCAAGGGCACCGCCACCATCCTCGGCGAGACCCTCGGCAAGCCCGGCACCGACGTCTTCGAACTGCGCCCCCGCATCGGCATGGCCGGCATCGCCATGGCCGACAAGCTCCCCAAGCGCCAGACCGTCCTCCAGACCGTGCTCACCGCCGCCTACGGCATGACCGCCGCCTGGCAGGAGGAGTACGAGGACGTCGACGAGCAGCGCGCCCGCGCCTTCCTCGACCGCCTCGGCATGTCCGACTACCTGGACCGCAAGTTCGGCACCCTCTCCGAGGGCGAGCGCAAGCGCACCCTCATCGCCCGCGCCCTGATGACCGACCCGGAGCTGCTGCTCCTCGACGAGCCCGCCGCCGGCCTCGACCTCGGCGGCCGCGAGGACCTGGTCCGCCGCCTCGGCCGGCTCGCCCGCGACCCCATCGCCCCCTCGATGCTCATGGTCACCCACCACGTCGAGGAGATCGCCCCCAGCTTCACCCACGTCCTCATGATCCGCCAGGGCAAGGTCCTCGCCGCGGGCCCGCTGGAGCTCGAACTCACCTCCCGCAACCTCTCCCTCTGCTTCGGCCTGCCGCTCGTCGTCGAGCAGGTCGGCGACCGCTGGACCGCCCAGGGCCTGCCGCTCGGCTGAACCCCAACGCCCTCGGCCGCAGGGCGCGTTCCCGCCCGATCGCGCCCTGTCGGCGACGGGACCACGGACCTACCATGACCGTGTGAACGACATCGACGCATGGGTGTGGTGGCTCGTCGGCGCGGCCGCGCTCGGAATCCCGCTCGTGGTCACCGCCATGCCCGAACTCGGCATGCTCGCGGTCGGCGCGATCGCGGGCGCGATCGCCGCCGCCGTGGGCGGCGACGTCGTGGTCCAGGTGCTCGTCTTCGTCGCGGTCTCGGTCGCGCTCCTGGCGGTCGTACGCCCCATCGCCACCCGGCACCGCGCCCAACGGCCCCAACTCGTCAGCGGGGTCGAGGCGTTGAAAGGAAAGCAGGCCGTCGTCCTGGAGCGCGTGGACGGCTCCGGCGGACGCATCAAGCTCGCCGGCGAGGTCTGGTCGGCCCGCGCCCTCGACACCGACCGTGCCTACGAAGTCGGCCAGGAAGTGGACGTGGTGGACATCGAGGGGGCCACCGCGATCGTCATGTGACCTCGATCGACACCTTGCACGACACCGCGCACGACAGCTCGCAGGACACAAGTGGACCGAACACCCTACGAGTTGCGTGACGGTCTGCAAGACTCGACCAGCAAGATCTTCAGAGCCATAAGATCTTCCAAGAGCGCCGAGGCGGAGAAGGGTACGGGGAAGCAGCGATGGAACCGATCATCATCGTCCTGATCATCCTGGTGGTGTTGGTCTTCATCGCCCTGATCAAGACGATCCAGGTCATCCCACAGGCCAGCGCCGCCATCGTCGAGCGCTTCGGCCGCTACACACGGACCCTCAACGCGGGCCTGAACATCGTCGTCCCGTTCATCGACACCATCCGCAACCGCATCGACCTGCGCGAACAGGTCGTGCCGTTCCCGCCGCAGCCGGTGATCACCCAGGACAACCTGGTCGTCAACATCGACACGGTCATCTACTACCAGGTCACCGACGCCCGCGCCGCCACCTACGAGGTCGCCAGCTACATCCAGGCGATCGAACAGCTGACGGTCACCACGCTCCGCAACATCATCGGCGGCATGGACCTGGAGCGCACCCTCACCTCCCGCGAGGAGATCAACGCCGCCCTGCGCGGCGTCCTCGACGAGGCCACCGGCAAGTGGGGCATCCGCGTCAACCGCGTCGAACTCAAGGCCATCGAGCCGCCCACCTCCATCCAGGACTCGATGGAGAAGCAGATGCGCGCCGACCGCGACAAGCGCGCCGCGATCCTCCAGGCCGAGGGTGTCCGCCAGTCCGAGATCCTGCGCGCCGAGGGCGAGAAGCAGTCCCAGATCCTCCGCGCCGAGGGTGAGGCCAAGGCCGCCGCCCTGCGTGCCGAGGGCGAGGCCCAGGCCATCCGCACGGTCTTCGAGTCCATCCACGCCGGCGACCCGGACCAGAAGCTGCTGTCCTACCAGTACCTGCAGATGCTCCCGAAGATCGCCGAGGGCGACGCCAACAAGCTCTGGATCGTCCCCAGCGAGATCGGCGACGCCCTCAAGGGCCTCTCCGGCGCCCTCGGCAACTTCGGCCCGATGTCGGGCGGTTCCGGCGGCGGCGCCCCCACCATCGGCCCCCAGGCCACGGAACGCCGTGAGAAGCCGACGATCGACTGACGGCAGCTCCCCAGGGGCGCGGGGAACTGCGCGACGAGCCACGAACAACCATCACCCGACAAGGGACCAGCAGCCCTACGGTCTACGTCAGGCAGCCGACCGAGCCAGCCAGTCCGGCAGCGCCTCGAACTCCTCCTCGGCCAGCGCCAGCAACATAGCGTCCGCCGGCGTCGGCTCGAACGGCTCGGAGAGCAGCGGCATCCCCGCCTCCTCCGGCGTCCGGTCCGCCTTCCGGTGATTGTCCTCCGCACACGAGGCGACCGTGTTCAGCCAGGTGTCCCCGCCACCCTGCGACCGCGGCACCACATGGTCCACCGTCGTCGCCCGCCGACCGCAGTACGCGCACCGGTGCCGGTCCCGCACCAGCACACCCCGCCTGGACCACGGCGCTTGTCTTCGGAACGGCACCCGTACGTACCTGCACAACCGGATCACCCGCGGCGCCGGTATGTCGACCGCCGCTCCCCGCATCCGCAGCTCGGGATGGGCCTGCTCGACGACGGCCTTGTCCTGCAGCACCAGAACGACGGCTCGGTTCAGCGTCACCGTCGACAACGGCTCGAAGCTCGCGTTCAGTACCAGCGTGTCCCGCATACCAGCCCACCTCCCGTGCGCACCGGCCCACCCCTTGGCGGGCTGGATCAACTCTGGCCGGGCACGCCGAGATGGACAACGCAATAAAAAGTGCCCGCCCCGGTCGCGAACAAGACCGGGGGCGGGCGAACGTTCCGTGAACGTCAGGCTTCGGCGGGCACCTCGTACTCACCGATCAGCTGGGCACGCGCCAGCGTGTGGAACCGCAGGTTGAAGCCGACCACGGCGGGACTGGCGTCCGAGTCCGGGCCCAGCTTCTCCTGATCCACCGCGTACACCGTGAACACATACCGGTGCGGCCCGTCTCCGGGCGGCGGCGCGGCACCACCGAAGTCCTTCGTCCCGTAGTCGTTGCGCGCCTGTACGGCACCCTCGGGCAGCCCCTCGAACTTGCCGCTGCCCGCACCCGCCGGCAGCTCGGTGACGGAGGCCGGGATGTCGAACACGACCCAGTGCCAGAACCCGCTGCCCGTCGGGGCGTCCGGGTCGTAGCAGGTCACGGCGAAGCTCTTGGTCTCGGCGGGGAAGCCCTCCCAGCGCAGCTGCGGAGAGGTGTTCCCGGCCGCGTAGACCTGAGCGTCCTTCAGCGTGGCGCCCTCCGCGACGTCCCCGCTGGTCACCGTGAACGACGGCACGGGCGGATGGAAGTCGTGGGGGAGAGGCCGCCGCTTCAGCTCGGTCACCTCGGTACCTCCTGATCGTTTCGGTCCGTGGGTACCGAGCCTAGAACCAGTTGCGCTTGCTGCCGACCTCGGACAGCCACTGGTTGAGGTACGCCGCCCAGTCGGTCCCCTGGTAGTCGTTCAGCCCCACCTGGAACGACCGGAACGTGTCGCTGCCCTCGCTGAACAGACCCGGCTTCTTGTCCATCTCCAGCACGACGTCCATCGTGTTCTGGTCGGCCACGAAGCTCAGCTCGACCTGGTTCAGGCCGCGGTACTGCTGCGGCGGCAGGAACTCGATCTCCTGGTAGAACGGCAGCTTCTGCCGGGTGCCCCGGATGTGCCCGCGCTCCATGTCCGCGTTCTTGAAGCGGAAGCCGAGCTGGATGAAGGCGTCCAGGATCGCCTTCTGCGCCGGCAGCGGGTGCACGTTGATCGGGTCGAGGTCACCGGAGTCCACGGCCCGCGCGATCTCCAGCTCGGTCGTCACACCGATGTCCATGCCGCGCAGCGCCTGACCGTCGATCATGGTGATCGGCGTCTCCCACGGGATGTCCAGCGTGAACGGCACCGCGTGCACGGCGTTCGCCTGAAGCTCGAAGGCACCGCCGAGCCGCACCTTGGTGAACTCGATGTCCTGCTTGTAC
>NZ_OZ186847.1:6655000-8999583 GCF_964272855.1 Streptomyces sp. enrichment culture
TTGGTAGTAGGTGAGTGATGGGGTGACGCAGGAAGGTAGTCCATCCCGGGCGGTGGTTGTCCCGGGGTAAGGGTGTAGCCCGAGTGGTAGGCAAATCCGCCACTCATGCAGGGTGAGACCTGATGCCGAGCCGATTGTGGTGAAGTGGATGATCCTATGCTGTCGAGAAAAGCCTCTAGCGAGTTTCATGGCGGCCCGTACCCTAAACCGACTCAGGTGGTCAGGTAGAGAATACCGAGGCGTTCGGGTGAACTATGGTTAAGGAACTCGGCAAAATGCCCCCGTAACTTCGGGAGAAGGGGGGCCACACCCGGTGATCCGATTTACTCGGTGAGCTGGGGGTGGCCGCAGAGACCAGCGAGAAGCGACTGTTTACTAAAAACACAGGTCCGTGCGAAGCCGTAAGGCGATGTATACGGACTGACGCCTGCCCGGTGCTGGAACGTTAAGGGGACCGGTTAGCTAGGATTCGTCCTGGCGAAGCTGAGAACTTAAGCGCCAGTAAACGGCGGTGGTAACTATAACCATCCTAAGGTAGCGAAATTCCTTGTCGGGTAAGTTCCGACCTGCACGAATGGCGTAACGACTTCTCGACTGTCTCAACCATAGGCCCGGTGAAATTGCACTACGAGTAAAGATGCTCGTTTCGCGCAGCAGGACGGAAAGACCCCGGGACCTTTACTACAGTTTGATATTGGTGTTCGGTTCGGCTTGTGTAGGATAGGTGGGAGACTTTGAAGCGGGCACGCCAGTGTTCGTGGAGTCGTCGTTGAAATACCACTCTGGTCGTGCTGGATGTCTAACCTGGGTCCGTGATCCGGATCAGGGACAGTGTCTGATGGGTAGTTTAACTGGGGCGGTTGCCTCCTAAAGGGTAACGGAGGCGCCCAAAGGTTCCCTCAGCCTGGTTGGCAATCAGGTGTTGAGTGTAAGTGCACAAGGGAGCTTGACTGTGAGACCGACGGGTCGAGCAGGGACGAAAGTCGGGACTAGTGATCCGGCGGTGGCTTGTGGAAGCGCCGTCGCTCAACGGATAAAAGGTACCCCGGGGATAACAGGCTGATCTTCCCCAAGAGTCCATATCGACGGGATGGTTTGGCACCTCGATGTCGGCTCGTCGCATCCTGGGGCTGGAGTCGGTCCCAAGGGTTGGGCTGTTCGCCCATTAAAGCGGTACGCGAGCTGGGTTTAGAACGTCGTGAGACAGTTCGGTCCCTATCCGCTGTGCGCGTAGGAGTCTTGAGAAGGGCTGTCCCTAGTACGAGAGGACCGGGACGGACGAACCTCTGGTGTGCCAGTTGTTCTGCCAAGGGCATGGCTGGTTGGCTACGTTCGGGAGGGATAACCGCTGAAAGCATCTAAGCGGGAAGCCTGCTTCGAGATGAGGACTCCCACCCACTTGATGGGGTAAGGCTCCCAGTAGACGACTGGGTTGATAGGCCGGATATGGAAGCCAGGTAACTGGTGGAGTTGACCGGTACTAATAGGCCGAGGGCTTGTCCTCAGTTGCTCGCGTCCACTGTGTTAGTTCTGAGGCAACGACCGTTGCCGGCTTTTGAGCTGAACGCATAATAGAAGAGTGTGCTTGTTCGCTCGAAACCATTAGGGTTTCGGTGGTCATAGCGTGAGGGAAACGCCCGGTTACATTCCGAACCCGGAAGCTAAGCCTCACAGCGCCGATGGTACTGCAGGGGGGACCCTGTGGGAGAGTAGGACGCCGCCGAACAATCTTTGGAGGACCCCTGGTCACCAGCGTTCAGCTGGGACCAGGGGTCCTTTTGTTTTTACAATGCTTGCGGTACCGAAGACAGGAGTCACCGATGTCCACCAACTCTCCCGACGACCGTCCGGAGCGCGACCAGCGGCGCAGGGATGGTGGGGATCGCGGCGATCGTAGCGACCGCGGTGGCTTCCGTCGCGGTGGTGACCGCAACGACCGTGACCGTGACCGGGGCGGCTACGGCCGTCGTGACGGTGACCGTGGCGACCGTGGTGAGCGCGGCGATCGCGGTGACCGTGGTGGCTTCCGTCGCGACGACAGTCGTGGTGGCGGCGGTTACGGTCGCCGTGATGACCGCCGTGATGATCGGCGTGATGACCGGCGTGATGACCGCCGTGACGGGGATCGCGGGTACCGGCCGTCATACCAGCGGGACGACCGCGACCGTGACCGTGACCGTGGGCCGCGTCGGGACGACCGGGATCGTGACCGCGGGTTCCGCCGGGACGACCGCGGGGACCGTCCCGCCTTCCGGCGTGACGACAGCCGCGGTGGCGGCGGCTACGGCCGCCGAGGTGACGAGCGCGGCGACCGTGGTGGGTTCCGGCGCGACGACAACCGTGGAGGCGGCGGCTACGGCCGGCGCGACGACCGGCGTGATGACCGCCGCGACGACCGGCGCGGTGACGACCGCGACCGCGGGTTCCGCCGTGACGACCGCCGGGATGACCACCGCGGGGACCGCGGTGGCTTCCGTCGGGACGACCGGCGTGACGAGCGCCGTGACGAGCGCCGTGACGACCGGCGGGACGAGCATCGCGGGGACCGCGGCGGGTTCCGTCGGGACGACCGGCGGAACGAGCATCGCGGGGACCGCGGCGGGTTCCGTCGGGACGACCGGCGGGACGAGCGCCGTGACGACCGGCGTGACGACCGGCGCGATGACCGCCGTGATGACCGCCGTGACGGCGACCGTGGTGGCTTCCGTGGGCGGGACGACCGTGGTGAGCGCGGGGACCGTGGTGGGTTTCGTGGGCGGGACGACCGTGGGGGCCGTGGGCCGCGTCGTGACGACCGCGGTGGTCGGCCCGGTGGCTTCCGTGGCCGCGGTGACGACGACCGGCGTGGCGGTGGGCGCTTCCGTGATGAGCGCGACCGCGACCGGGACCGTGACCGTGAGCCGATCAAGCGGCTGCCGATCCCCGAGGAGGTCACCGGCGACGAGATCGACAAGGACGTGCGCCAGGAGCTGCAGAGCCTGCCGAAGACGCTCGCGGACGATGTTGCACGGAACCTGGTGATGGTCGCCCGGCTGATCGACGAGGACCCCGAGGCGGCGTACGGCTACTCCAAGGTGGCACTGCGGCTGGCGTCGCGGGTCGCCGCGGTGCGGGAGGCCGCCGGGTTCGCGGCGTACGCGAACCAGAAGTACAGCGAGGCGCTGGCGGAGTTCCGGGCGGCGCGGCGGATGACCGGGTCCGTGGAGCTGTGGCCGGTGATGGCCGACTGCGAGCGCGGGCTCGGGCGGCCGGAGAAGGCGCTGGACATGGCCGGTGCGCCCGAGGTGCACAAGCTGGACAAGGCCGGCCAGGTGGAGATGCGGCTCGTCGCGGCCGGTGCCCGGCGGGACATGGGGCAGCTGGACGCGGCCATCGTGACGCTCCAGAGCCCGGAGCTGGCCTCCAACGCCGTGCACCCGTGGACCGCGCGGCTGCGGTACGCCTACGCCGACGCGCTGCTCGCGGCAGGGCGGGAGCGTGAGGCGCGGGACTGGTTCGCGAAGGCCGTCGAGGCGGACCGGGACGGCAGCACGGACGCGTCGGACCGGCTCGCCGAGCTGGACGGTGTCGAGTTCGTGGACGCGCTGGACGAGGACGCGGCTCAGAGCGACGCCGACAAGGACGAGGACGACCGTCAGGACTGACGGATGTGACTGAAGGGGCGGGACTGCGGTCCCGCCCCTTTTCGTTTGTCCTGCCTTTCGATGCCCTGCCTTCGTATTGCCCTGCCTCCGTATCCCTGCCTCAGTGGTCCAGGGCGCGCAGGACCAGGCCGGACGCCGGCTTGGGGCCGAAGGACGTGGACTTGCGGGGCATGGTGACGCCCTGGCGGGCGAGGTCGCGGACGACTTCCTCGCGGACCGGGTGCATCAGGACGGCCGTACCGCCGTCGTGTTCCGCCTTGGCGACGGTGGCGGCCGCGTCGTGGATGTAGGCGATGTGGGCCGGGGAGTCCTCGGGGATGTCCCACACGTGGTCGAGGAGGGTGGCGTGGAGGACGGTGGCGTCCAGGGAGCGCCAGGCCTCGGGGCGGTCGGCGGGGACCGTGCGGGCGAGCAGGGCCGGGTCCGGGCGGTCGATCAAGTGGAAGGCGCCGTCGCCGGCGAGGAGAAAGGCGTTGCCGTCGTCCGTGGCGTCGCCCAGAGCCGTGAGGGCCTCGGTGAGGGTGGCGTCCAGGCGTCGTACGCGGAACCGGCCGTCGAGGGCCGCCAGGGCGTCCGGGACGGGCAGGCCGTGCAGCAGGCGGTGGATGGCGCGGACGCGGAGCGGGTAGCGGGCCGTGTCGACCAGGAGGACCAGGCCGTAGTCCCAGGGGCTCGGGGAGGCGTGCTCAGCGCGGAGCCTGCGGTAGGTGGCCCAGCGGTGGTGGCCGTCGGCGATGAGGGCCTGGTGGCGGGCCAGGTCGGACTGGATGCCGGCCACGTCGGAGGGGTCGGTGACGGCCCACAGGCGGTGGTGGAAGCCGTCCTCGGTGGTGGTGGACAGCACGGGCGGGAGCTCGGCTATGCGTTCGATGACGGCCGAGGTGTCGGTCGCCGAGCCGTTGCCCCGGTAGGTCAGCAGGAGCGGTTCGAGGTTGGCCTGGGTGGCGCGCATCAGGGCGGCGCGGTCGGCGACGACGTGCGGCATGACGTCCTCGTGCGGCAGGACCACGCACTCGGAGGGCTCCGAGACGCGCAGGGCGCCTATGACGCCGCGTTGCAGGAGGCCGGCGCCGTCGTGCTGTTCGTAGACGTAGAAGCCGGGCTCGGCGTCGGCGGTCAGCACGCCCTCGGCGAGCCAGCGGCGCAGGGTGTCGGCGGCCTGTGCGTTGCGCTCGGTGGGGGTGGCCGCCTGGGGAAGTATGAGGCGGACGATGTTGTGGGGGTCCGCGGCCTCCAGGTGGTGCAGGCCGTCGGGGCGTACGACGACGTCGTACGGCGGGGATGTCACGGCCGCCAGACTGCCGACCCGGTCGGGGTCGTAGCGCAGGCCTCGGAACGGGGTGAGTTCCAGGCCTCGGGGCGCCATTGCTTCCGAGTGACCCGCAAGGTTCATCCCGGCATCGTACGTGTGTCAGTGCCATGGGGGATGATCGGGGGAACGGGGAGCACGAGCGTAGGCGGACGAGGAGCGGTGGAATGAGCCAGAGCGTCAGGACGAGGCCCGCGGGCAGTGCGCGGGCGCTGAGCGAGGTGTACGACACGGCTCTGCTCGACCTGGACGGCGTGGTGTACGCCGGGGGGAACGCGATCGTGCACGCGGTCGAGTCGCTGGCGGCGGCCCGGGCGGGCGGGATGCACCTGGCCTACGTCACCAACAACGCGCTGCGCACCCCGGACGCCGTGGCCGAGCACCTCACCGAGCTGGGCATAGCGGCGGAGGCGTCGGACGTCATCACCTCCGCGCAGGCCGTGGCGCGGCTGATCGCCGAGCAGGTGCCCGCGGGGGCGCGGGTGCTGGTGATCGGCGGTGAGGGGCTGCGGGTGGCGCTGCGGGAGCAGGGCCTCGTGCCGGTGGAGTCGGCGGAGGACGAGCCGGCGGCGGTGGTGCAGGGATATGGCGGGCCGGAGCTTCCGTGGGGGCGGTTCGCCGAGGCCTGTTACGCGATCGCGCGGGGAGTGCCGTGGTTCGCGTCCAACACCGATCTGACCATTCCCGGTGCGCGGGGGATCGCGCCGGGGAACGGGGCCGCGGTGGAGGTCGTGCGGATCGCGACCGGTGCGGAGCCGCAGGTGGCGGGGAAGCCGTTGCCCCCGATGCACCGGGAGACGATTCTGCGGACCGGGGCCGAGCGGCCGCTGGTGGTGGGGGACCGGCTGGACACGGACATCGAGGGGGCGTTCAACGGGGGTGTGGACTCGCTGCTGGTGCTGACCGGGGTGACCGACGGGGCGCGGTTGCTGGCGGCGGAGCCGCGGCATCGGCCGACGTATGTGGACGCGGATCTGCGGGGGTTGCTCGTCGGGCAGCCGGAGGTCGTCGAAGCCGGGGAGGGGTTCCGGTGCGGCGGGTGGACGGCTGTGGCCGGGCGTGAGCGGCTGGAGTTGGAGGGGGAGGGCACGGCGTTGGACGGGTTGCGGGCGTTGTGCGCGGTGGCCTGGACCGTCGCGGGGGACGGGGTCTGCGAGCTGGACGGGGGCAAGGCGCTGGCTCGGTTGGGGTTGTGACCCGCCCGCCCACGGTGCCCGCCCGTGGTGCCCCGCCCGTCGTGACCCTCCCGTGCCGCCCCGGCGGCACGACTGCCCGCGGTCACGCCGGTTACGGAACCGCTGGTGGCGCTGTTCTGGATCTTGATTGGGTAGGAGGGTAGGCTAACCTAACCGCGTGTTGGTTGAGAGTCCTCCCGAAGAGCGCGCGGTGACCGCTCCCGCGCCCCCGAACCGACGGGCGATACGGGCCGTTGGGCTGCTCGTCTCCGTGGCGATTCTCGCGGCCGTCGCGCTGGCGAGTATCGCGATCGGTGCCCGAGGGCTGTCTCTGGAGCAGGTCTGGCACGGCCTGTTCGAGGACTCGGGGACCTATGGCGACATCGTCGTCGCGGACCGGCTGTCGCGGACCGTCCTCGGTCTGCTCGCCGGAGCCGCGCTCGGTCTGGCCGGTGCCGTCCTGCAGGCGCTGACACGCAACCCGCTGGCCGATCCCGGACTGCTCGGCATCAACGCCGGTGCCTCCGCGGCCGTCGTCACCGCGACCACCTTCCTCGGCGTCACCAGCCTCAGCGGCTATGTGTGGTTCGCGTTCTGCGGCGCGGCCGCGGTCGGTGCGCTGGTCTGGTTCCTCGGTGGCAGCCGGGGCGCCACACCGGTGCGGCTCGCGCTCGCCGGCACCGCCATCAGCGCGGCCCTCTACGGCTATCTGCAGGCCATGATGATCCTGGACGAGGCGGCGCTGGGTGTGATGCGCTTCTGGACCGTGGGTTCGCTGACCTCGGCGACCAACGAGAGCATCCTCCAGGTACTGCCGTTCATGGTGGCCGGCATGGTGCTCGCGCTGGGCCTGGCCCGGCCGCTGAACGCCATGGCCATGGGTGACGACACCGCCAAGGCGCTCGGCGCCAACCTCAACCGCACCCGGGTGCTGGCCATGCTCGCCGCGACCGTGCTGTGCGGTTCCGCGACCGCCGCGTGCGGGCCGATCGTGTTCGTCGGGCTGATGGTGCCGCACGTGGTGCGCTCCTTCACCGGCCCGGACCTGCGCTGGATCCTGCCGTACGCGGCCGTCCTGTCGCCGGTGCTGCTGCTCGGCGCCGATGTCATCGGCCGGGTCGTCGCCCGGCCCGCGGAGATCCAGGTCGGGATCGTCACCGCGATCCTGGGCGGCCCGGTCTTCATCTTTCTCGTACGACGGCGAAGGACGGCCCAGCTGTGAGGACCGCGGTGAAGACCACCGGAGAAGGCACTGCGGCGAAGCCCGCTCGGGCGACCCGCGCGCTGCGGACCCCCGGCGGGCTGTCCGTGCGGCTGGACGTCCGGGCCGTCACGGTCGTCGTGCTGCTGCTGGTCGCCGCGCTCGCCGCGAGCGTCGTGCTGATCGGCACCGGCGACTTCCCGATCCCGGCCGCCGACGTGGTCCGGACGCTGATGGGCGACGGCGACCCCGGGCAGGAGTTCATCGTCAACGAGCTGCGGCTGCCGCGGGTCCTGGTCGGTCTGCTGGTGGGTGCGTCGCTGGGGCTCGGCGGCGCGCTGTTCCAGGCCATCTCCCGCAACCCGCTGGGCAGTCCGGACATCCTCGGTCTCGGGCAGGGGGCGACGGCCGGCGCGCTCGTGATGATCGTGCTGTTCTCCGGCAGCGCCACCGAGGTCACCATGGGTGCCCTGGTGGGCGGCCTGGTGACCGGTATGGCCATCTATCTGCTCGCCTGGAAGCGGGGCGTGCACGGCTATCGGCTCGTTCTGGTCGGTATCGGTGTGTCCGCGATCGTCACGGCCGTCAACGGTTACCTGATCACCAAGGCCGACCTCGTCGACGCCTCCCGCGCCGTCGTCTGGATGACCGGCTCCCTCAGCGGCCGCGACTGGGCGCAGGTGTGGCCGTTGCTCGCGCTGTGCGCCGTGCTCCTCCCGCTCGTCCTCGCCAACGGACGCGGGCTGCGGATGATGGAGATGGGCGACGACGTATCCAACGCCCTCGGCGTGCGCGTGGAGCGCGTACGGATGTTGCTGATGGTGTCCGCCGTGCTGCTCACCGCGGCCGCCACCGCCGCGGCCGGACCGGTCAGCTTCGTGGCGCTCACCGCGCCGCAGCTCGCCCGTCGGCTGACCCGCTCGCCCGGGCCGAACCTGCTGCCGTCACTGTGCATGGGGGCCGCTCTCCTGGTCACCGCCGACTGGGTCTCGCAGCGGATCTTCGGCGCGGACCAGCTGCCCGTCGGCGTGGTCACCGGAGTGGTCGGCGGCGGCTACCTGCTGTGGCTGCTGGTCGCCGAGCGCCGGGCGGGCCGGATATGAGCGACCGTCCGATGAACAACCGAAGGAGCACCGTGAACCGACTGTCCGCCGAGAACGTCACCCTCGCCTACGACCAGCGGGTCATCGCCGAGCAGCTCTCGGTGGAGATCCCCGACAACTCCTTCACCGTGATCGTCGGCCCGAACGCGTGCGGCAAGTCCACCCTGCTGCGGGCGCTGTCGCGGATGCTGAAGCCGAGCCAGGGCCGGGTGCTGCTCGACGGTCAGGTCATCCAGTCGATGCCCGCGAAGAAGGTCGCCCGCACCCTCGGCCTGCTGCCGCAGTCGTCGATCGCGCCGGACGGCATCACCGTCGCCGACCTGGTCGGCCGCGGCCGGTACCCGCACCAGGGCCTGCTGCGGCAGTGGTCGACCGAGGACGAGCGGGTCGTCCAGGAGTCCATGGCGCAGACCGGGGTCGCCGAACTCGCCGACCGCTACGTCGACGAGCTGTCCGGCGGTCAGCGGCAGCGCGTGTGGATCGCGATGGCGCTCGCCCAGCAGACGCCGCTGCTGCTGCTCGACGAGCCGACCACCTACCTCGACATCCAGCACCAGATCGACGTCCTGGACCTCTGCGCCGAGCTGCACGAGGAGCAGGGCCGCACGCTCGTCGCCGTGCTGCACGACCTCAACCACGCCGCCCGGTACGCCACGCACCTCATCGCGCTGCGCGGCGGCGAGGTCATCGCCCAGGGCGCGCCGAACGACATCGTCACCGCCGAGCTGGTGGAGCAGGTCTTCGGGCTGCGCTGCCAGGTCATCGACGACCCGGAGACCGGGACCCCGCTGGTGGTGCCGGCCGCGCGCAAGGCACGCGCCGGGGCCCGCGAGGAGCTGGCGAAGGTGGCGGCTACAGAAGCTTCCTGAGCCGGAACAGGTCGGCCAGGCTCGCTTCCAGTTTCACCCGGCCCGAACCCCACGCCCTGGCGAAGTGCAGCTCGCCGTCGACCAGCGCCACCAGGTCGTCCCCGGTCATCGCGAGCCGGATCTGCGCCTTCTCGGGGGGCGGGCCCTGCACGGTGTCCCGCACCTCGATCCGGCCACCGCTCATGCGGCCGACGAAGGTGACGTCCAGGTCCTTGATGTGGCAGCTCACCGAGCGGTCCAGGGCCGCCGCCTCGCGGACGTTCCCTTCGGCGCGCTGCATGCTGTCCGAGAGCTTGTCGAGTGCGCTGCGGCACTCCTCGATCGTGGCCATCGAGGTCGACGTTACCCCAGGGCTTCGGGGTAGCGTCGGGGCATGAACGACGCAGCAGCCGTGCCGGACGAGGGAGACGTGCCGGACGGACCGGAGCGACCGGCGGACGAGCCGGTGGGCGGGGCGGTGGACGAGCCCGCGTACGACCCGGCGTACGACCTCGCCGCCCCGGCCCCGCTGGAGGTGCCGCGCACGCCCACCGGCAACGCCGACGTCGATGCCGCGCTGGACCGGCTGGCCGACGCCGACCACCTCGCCACGGACGGGCACGTCGAGGTGTACGAGGATGTATACCGGGGGCTGCGCGACGCGCTCACCGCGCTCGACGCCCGCCCGGGACCTCCGGCGCCCCCCTCGACGTACGGCAATAGGAGCTGAACCGAACGTGGCAGGAGTCGCACGCCGCCGTCTCGACGCGGAGCTGGTCCGCCGGAAGCTCGCGCGCTCGCGCGAGCACGCCAGCCAGCTGATCGCCGCCGGGCGGGTCTCCGTCGGCAAGACCGTCGCGACCAAGCCCGCCACTCAGGTGGAGACCGCGGCGGCCATCGTGGTCACCGCCGACGACAACGACCCCGAGTACGTCTCCCGGGGCGGTCACAAGCTCGCCGGGGCGCTGCAGGCGTTCGTGCCGCAGGGGCTGGTCGTCGAGGGGCGGCGGGCGCTGGACGCCGGCGCGTCCACCGGGGGGTTCACGGATGTGCTGCTGCGGGCGGGCGCGGCACACGTCGTCGCCGTCGACGTCGGTTACGGGCAGCTGGCCTGGACTTTGCAGAGCGATGAACGCGTCACCGTCAAGGACCGTACGAACGTACGGGAGTTGACGCTCGAGGCGATCGACGGAGAACCTGTGGACCTGGTCGTCGGGGATCTGTCCTTCATCCCGCTCGGACTGGTGCTGCCCGCCCTGGTGCGGTGCGTGCGGCCGGACGCCGACCTGGTGATGATGGTGAAGCCGCAGTTCGAGGTGGGGAAGGAGCGGCTGGGCAGCGGGGGAGTCGTACGGAGTCCGCAACTGCGGGCGGAGGCCGTGCGAGGAGTGGCCGAGAAGGCGTGGGAGCTGGGGCTCGGGGTGAAGGGTGTCACCGCCAGTCCGCTGCCCGGTCCTTCCGGCAATGTCGAGTACTTTCTGTGGCTGCGGGCCGGTGCTCCCGAGCTGGACCCGGCCGACGTTGACCGTGCAGTGGCGGAGGGGCCGCGTTGACACCGAACCGAGCTCGTACTGTTTTCCTGCTGGCCCACACCGGGCGTCCGGCAGCCATTCGCAGCGCCGAGCTCGTGGTGAAAGGGCTCCTGAGGTCCGGGATCGGGGTGCGGGTCCTGGAGGCGGAGGCGCGGGACCTGCCGCTGCCGGACGAGGTGGAGCTGGTCGGCGAGGCGACTCCGCAGTGCCTCGACGGGTGCGAGCTGCTGATCGTGCTGGGCGGCGACGGCACGCTGCTGCGCGGGGCCGAGTTCGCGCGGGCGTCCGGTGTGCCGATGCTCGGGGTCAACCTCGGGCGGGTCGGGTTCCTCGCGGAGGCCGAGCGGGACGACCTCGACAAGGTCGTCGACCGGGTCGTGACCAGGGCGTACGAGGTCGAGGAGCGGATGACCGTCGACGTCGTCGTGCACAGCAACGGCGACATCGTGCACACCGACTGGGCGCTCAACGAGGCCGCCGTGCAGAAGGCCGGCGCGGAGAAGCTGCTCGAGGTGGTGCTGGAGATCGACGGGCGGCCGGTCACGGGGTTCGGCTGTGACGGGATCGTGCTGTCGACGCCGACCGGGTCGACGGCGTACGCGTTCTCCGCGGGCGGGCCCGTGGTGTGGCCCGAGGTGGAGGCGCTGCTGATGGTGCCGATCTCCGCGCACGCGTTGTTCGCGAAGCCGCTGGTGACCTCGCCGGATTCCGTGCTCGCGGTGGAGGTGCTGCCGCACATTCCGCCGGGCGTGCTGTGGTGCGACGGGCGGCGGACCGTGGAGCTGCCGCCGGGAGCGCGGGTGGAGGTGCGGCGGGGGGCCGTGCCGGTGCGGCTGGCCCGGCTGCATCACGCGTCGTTCACCGACCGGCTGGTGGCCAAGTTCGCGTTGCCGGTGTCCGGGTGGCGGGGGGCGCCGCACTAGTCGTCGTGCGCCATCCGAGAGGGTGGTTCTTCGTCGTCGGCGGGTGCGGGTTCGTCGTGGCTGGTCGCGCGGTTCCCTGCGCCCCTGAGGTGGGCCCGCTCACGTGGGTGACAGGGGTGGGGTGGTCGCACTCACGGACCCGGACCTCGTAAGGTCGTGTCCGTGTTGGAGGAGATGCGGATACGGTCGCTCGGTGTCATCGATGACGCCGTCGTCGAGCTGTCGCCCGGGTTCACCGCGGTCACCGGTGAGACGGGTGCGGGCAAGACCATGGTGGTCACCAGCCTGGGCCTGCTGCTCGGTGGGCGCGCGGACCCGGCGCTGGTGCGGATCGGGGCCGACAAGGCCGTCGTGGAGGGGCGGATCGCCCTGCGGGCGGACGCCTCCGTGGCCGTGCGGGCCGAGGAGGCCGGCGCCGAGCTCGACGACGGGGCGCTGCTGATCAGCCGTACCGTCTCCGCCGAAGGGCGGTCGCGGGCCCATCTGGGCGGGCGTTCCGTGCCGGTGGGGCTGCTGGCCGAGCTGGCCGACGAGCTGGTCGCCGTGCACGGGCAGACCGACCAGCAGGGGCTGCTGAAGCTGTCCCGGCAGCGGCAGGCGCTCGACCGGTACGCCGGGGACACGGTGACCGTGCCGCTCGCCAAGTACAGCGAGGCCTACCGGCGGCTGCGGGCCGTCTCCGCGGAGCTCGAAGAGATCACCACGCGCGCGCGTGAGCGGGCCCAGGAGGCCGACATGCTGCGCTACGGCCTCGACGAGATCGCCGCCGTGGAGCCGCGCGCCGGGGAGGACGCCGAGCTGGCGGCGGAGGCCGAGCGGCTGGGGCACGCCGAGGCACTGGCGTCCGCCGCCGCCGCCGCGCACGCCGCGCTGGCGGGCAACCCGGAGGACCCCGAGGGGGTCGACGCCTCGACCCTGGTCGCGGGCGCCCACCGGGCCCTGGAGGCCGTACGGTCGCACGATCCCGCGCTCGCCGCGCTCGCCGAGCGGATCGGGGAGATCGGGATCCTGCTGGGTGACGTGGCCGGGGAACTCGCGGGGTACGCCGACGACCTCGACGCCGACCCGCTGCGGCTCGCGGCCGTCGAGGAGCGGCGGGCCGCGCTGAGCGCGCTGACACGGAAGTACGGCGAGGACGTCGGCGCGGTGCTGGCCTGGGCCGAGCGGAGTGCCGCGCGGCTGACCGAGCTGGACGGCGACGACTCGCGGATCGAGGAGCTGACCGCCGAGCGGGACGCGCTGCGGACCGAACTGGGCGGACTCGCGCAGGCCCTGACGGACGCGCGGACGGAGGCCGCCGAGCGCTTCGCCGCCGCCGTGACCGCCGAGCTGGGCTCGCTCGCCATGCCCCACGCACGGGTGTCCTTCGCCATCCGGCAGACCGAGGACCCGGAGGGCGTCGAGGTCGGCGGGCGGACCGTGGCGTACGGGCCGTCCGGTGCCGACGAGGTCGAGCTGCTGCTCGCCCCGCACCCCGGGGCGCCGCCCCGGCCCATCGCCAAGGGGGCGTCCGGCGGTGAGCTGTCCCGGGTGATGCTGGCCGTCGAGGTGGTGTTCGCCGGGACGGATCCCGTGCCGACGTATCTCTTCGACGAGGTCGACGCGGGCGTCGGCGGCAAGGCCGCGGTGGAGATCGGGCGGCGGCTGGCACGGCTCGCGAAGACCGCGCAGGTGGTCGTCGTGACACACCTGCCGCAGGTCGCCGCCTTCGCCGACCGGCAGTTGCTGGTGGAGAAGACCAACGACGGATCGGTCACCCGGTCCGGCGTGAAGGTGCTGGAAGGCGAGGAGCGGGTCCGGGAGCTGTCCCGGATGCTGGCCGGGCAGGAGGACTCCGAGACCGCTCGGGCGCACGCGGAGGAACTGCTGGCGGCGGCCAGGGGCGACGCCGGGTAGCCGGTGCCCAGGGGGCGAGACGCCCCCTAGGGTGGGCGGATGATCGTTTCCCTCGGACCGTCCGCCGCCCTCACTCGCGCCGCCACCGCCCTCCTCCGCGCCACCGCCCCCGGTGGCCGGGAAGCCTGGCGGCGCGAGAACTACGCCGGCCGCAGCGTCGAGTTGTACGCCGGTCCCGCCGCCGCTCTCGCCACGGCCGTCGGCGTCGCGCGGATACGGCCCGCCGCCGGGGTCGCCGTGGCGGTCGCCGGGGTGTGCGGGGCGTACGACGACTTCGCCGGGGCGGGTGACCCGCGGCGCGGGTTCCGCGCGCATCTGTCCGCGCTCCGGGACGGCCGGGTCACCAGCGGTGCCGTCAAGCTCCTCGGGATCTCCGCCGCCGGGCTGCTCGCGGGCGCGCTGATGAAGGAGCGGGCGGTGGACAAGGTGCTGGCGGGGGTGGTGATCGCCGGGGCCGCGCACGCCGTGAACCTGGTGGACGTACGGCCTGGGCGCGCCGCCGGAGCCGCGCTGGCTCTCGGGCTGCCGGGGCTGCTGCGGAAGGGGCCCGGCGCGGAGATGGCGGCCACTGTGATGGGGGCGGCGGGAGCCGTGCTGCCGGACGACCTCGCGGAGCGGGCGATGATCGGGGACGCCGGGGCGCACGCGCTGGGCGCGGCGCTCGGGGCGGCGGTCGTCGCGGGGAGCGGGCGGGCCGGGCTGGTCGCGCATGCGGCGGCGGTGGTGGCGGCGGCCGTTCACGGGCAGCGGGTGAGCGCTTTCGCGGGCGGGGGAACGGGTGAGGGCGCCGCAACCTCGTGAACCGGGACCCGGGGAGCGGGGGAGTGCGTTCGGCGGCGCGTGGGAGTGAGTCGGCGGGGTTCGGGTGCGGGGTGATGGGACACGCGTGGGGGTCGGGTCACGGGTGAGGGACGTCAGGTCACCCTCGTGCAGGACCGGTTCACTCGTGTGGGGGATGTGAGATGGCGCGTTGTCCAGGCGCGGGCGGCGCTCGGGTGTGCGGGGTTCCCGGAACGGGCGTACGGGCTGGCATCCTTGGCGGAGTACGGGGAGGACCCGCGCGGTACACCCCTCCGCCCGATCCCTCTGTACGTTTCTCCGTGACCGCCGTGACCGACCGACGCCGAACCAGGAGCCCGGGCACGTGACCCCCGTGAGCAGCCCGTCACCGCACGGCCAGTCGTCGCTGCGCACCGTGCAGGTGCTGGGCGGAGGCAACGCCGGCAGCAGCGCGCATGTGCGCTCGCTGGCCGCGGGGCTCGTCGCACGGGGCGTGCGGGTCACCGTGTGCGCCCCCACCGAGGCCGATCACACCTACGACTTCACCGGGGCCGGCGCCGAGCACGTGCACATCCCGCGCAGCAGTGATCCGGTCTCCGTGGCCGCGCTGCGGACGGCCTGCGCGAACGCCGACCTGGTGCACGCGCACGGGCTGCACGCCTCCTTCCGCGCGGCGCTCGCGCTCAGCGGCAAACACATCCCGCTGGTCGTCACCTGGCACAACCGGGCGCACGCCGAGGGAGCGCGCGGTCAGCTGCTGCGGCTGCTGGAGCGGCGCGTGGTGAAGGCCGCCGCCGTCGTGCTCGGCACCAGCTCGGACCTGGTGGACGGGGCCCGCCGCACCGGCGCCCGGGACGCGCGGCTGGCCGCCGTGTCCCTGCCGGGGCCGCGTACGGCGGTGGAGCGCGGTGACCCGGACCGGCAGCGGTCCAAGGTGCGGGCCGAACTCGGCGCGATCGGGCGGCCGTTGCTGCTGGCGGTCGGCTCGCTGGACCGGCAGCGCGGCTACGACCTGCTGCTGGACGCCGCGCGGCGGTGGCGGGAGCTGGATCCCGCGCCGCAGGTCGTCGTGGCGGGCGAGGGTCCGCTGCGGGCGGAGCTGCAGGGCCGGATCGAGGACGAGGAACTGCCGGTGCGGCTGGTCGGACAGCGGGACGACGTGGCCGCGCTGCTGGACGCCGCCGATCTGGCGCTGCTGCCGGGCGGCCGGGAGTCGCGGTCGGTGCTCGCGCAGGAGGCCCTGCACGGCCGCGTGCCGCTCGTCGCCACCGCCGTCGGCGGGGTCCCCGAGCTGGTCGGGGACGCGGCCGAACTGGTCCCGGCCGGGGACGCGGTGGCGTTCGCGGCGGCCGTCGTACGGCTGCTCGGGGACCGGGAGCGGCGGGAACTGCTGCGGGAGCGGGGTGTGCGGCAGGCGGCCACCTGGCCGACGGAGGACGAGACCGTCGCCCAAGTGCTCAGTGTGTACGACGAGTTGACCCAGCCCCGGCCGATGATCTAACCCACGTGCCGGCGGGCGCGCAGGGCCAGGCTCAACGCCAGGACTGTCTGCGGGTCGTCGAGGTCGGTGCCCAGCAACTCGCCGATGCGGGCGAGGCGGTTGTAGAGGGTCTGCCGGTTCAGATGGAGTTCGCGGGCGGTCTCCGCCTTGCGGCCCGCGTGCGCCAGATAGGTCTCCAGGGTGGGCAGCAGCGGGGGTCGGGAGCGGCGGTCGTGGTCACGGACCGGGCCGATCGCCCGGTCGACGAACGCCGCGAGGTCGGGGTGGTCGCGCAGCCGCCACAGCAGCAGGTCGATGTCGAGGCGGCGGGCGTCGTACCAGGGGCGGTCGGTCAGACCCTGGGCCGCGGTCGCCGTCTCCGCCGCGTGCCGCAGCCCGGCCGACGCCGCCGCCCAGCCGCCCGCCACGCCGACGACCACGACCGGCGGCTGCGCGCCCGGCCGCTGCATCCCGGCCCGCTCCACCCCGGCCCGCAGCGCCGCCGCGACCCGGTCGGCGACCGCCGAGCGCTCCGACTCCGAGCGCAGGCCCAGCAGCAGGGGGACGCGGCCCTCCACCGGTCGTACGCCCAGCAGGACCGGCACGCCCACCGACGCCAGTTCCTCGGCGACCGCGCGTGCCAGCACCGCCCAGCCCCCGCCGGGGGAGAGCCCGTCGCCGAGCCGCATCACCACCGGCAGCAGCGGGCCGGCGCCCGGCTTGAAGCCGAGGACGCGGGCCTGGGCGGGGGCGTCGTCGGCGGCGATCCGGCCTTCGGCGAGGTCGGTGAGGAAGTCGCCGCGCCCGCGCGCGGCCAGCTCCTCCTCCTGCCGGGCCTGCATCAGGACGACGGCGAGGATGCCGGCGGCGCGTTCGGCGGCGATCCGGTGGACCGGCGCCAGCGGGCCGCGCACCGGCAGCAGCACCAGGCGGGCGCGGACCGAGCCGGTGCCGGGACCGCCGCCCGGCACGTCCACCAGCACCGAACCGGCGGGCGGCGGGGCGTCCTTGTGCGGGCCGCGCAGCCCCTCCCACACCTGGAGCGGGTCGGCGCCCTCGGGGCCGGCGCCGGCGGCGTACAGCAGTTGCCCGTCGGAGGTCTCCAGGAAGACCGGGTTGGCGCCGAAGTCGGCGAGGATGCCGAGGACCTGCGGGACCCCGCCGCCGCCGAGCAGGGCCTCGGTGCAGCGGCGGTGCACCTCCTCGGCGCGCTGGAGCAGGGCGTAGTGGCCGTTGACGATCTCGGTGTGGATCTCCTCGGTGACCGTCACGAACGGCACCTCGCGGTGCAGTTGGACCAGCGGCAGCCCGGCCGCGCGGGCCGTCTCGACGAGGGCGGCGGGCAGCCTGGCGAAGCGCGGGCCCAGCTCCACCACCAGGGCCGCGATGCCGCGTTCGGCGAGGGTGCGCACGAACGCGCGCTGCTCGGCCGGACGGGTGCCGAGGCCGTACCCGGTGGTCAGCAGCAGTTCGCCGCCCTTGAGCAGGGAGGCGATGTTGGGCACCTCGCCCGCGTGGACCCAGCGCACGGTGCGCTGCAGCCGTTCCGCCCCTGCCAGCACCTCGGGGAGCCCGCTGCGCAGACCGGGCAGTTCCAGTGCCCGTTGAACGGTGATCCCGGCGCCCGTGCTGTCGAATCGGCTGTCCATGCAGCGGACGCTACCGGCGCGCGCGTTCCGGCGACATCTCCGGGCGGTTACGGGAGCGATCACGGGGCGCCCGGGCCCGACAATGCGTCGCCCCGGGCGCCGGATTGCACGACCGCGTGTCTGTTGTGGCGTGCGTCACTCTGCCGCGAAACTGTCGCATTCGCAGGGAACAGCCGAGCGATCTTCGGATTTCGTTGTCACGGTCCTTGGAAAGGGGCGGGAATGGCAGAAACACCCACGCGAGAGGTGCATCGCCTCAAGGCGAATTCCGTCGGCCTGGTGGGCGTGGTGTTCATGGCGGTGGCGACCGCCGCGCCGATCACCGCGATGACCGGCAACCTGCCCATCGCGGTCGGCTTCGGCAACGGCACCGGCGCGCCGGCCGGCTATCTCTTCGCCACGCTCGTCCTGACGGTGTTCTCCGTCGGCTACGTCGCCATGGCCCGCCGCATCACCGCCGCGGGCGCCTTCTACGGGTACATCTCGCACGGCCTGGGCCGGATCACCGGCATGGCCTCCGGGATGCTCGCGGTACTGGCGTACATCGTCTTCGAGGCGTCCATCGTCGGCGTCTTCTCCTACTTCGCCCAGACCACCGTCGAGGACCAGCTCGGCGTGGACCTGCCGTGGGTCGTGTACGCCGCCGCGATGCTGCTGGTGACGGCGGTGCTGGCGTACTTCGACATCAACCTGACCGCGAAGGCGCTCGGCGTGATGCTGATCGCCGAGATCGCGGTGCTCTTCGCGGTCGCCACCGCCGTACTGCTGAACGGCGGCGGCCCGGACGGCATCCCCGTCGAGCCGGTCAACCCGGCGAACGCCTTCACCGGGACCTCCGCCGGACTCGGCCTGTTCTTCGCGTTCTGGTCGTGGGTCGGCTTCGAGTCGACGGCGATGTACGGCGAGGAGTCCCGCGACCCCAAGCGGGTCATCCCGCGCGCGACGCTGATCTCCGTCGTCGGCGTCGGTCTCTTCTACATCTACGTCTCCTGGATGACCATCGCGGGCAACGGGCTGAAGGGCTCGGTCGAGGTCTCCTCCGGGACCAGCCCGCTCGACCTGTTCTTCGACCCGGCGCACGCCTACATCGGCGCCTGGGCGGTCGACGCCTTCCAGTGGCTGCTCATCACCGGGTCCTTCGCCTGCGGCATGGCCTTCCACCAGTGCGCGGCCCGCTATCTGTACGCCGTCGGCCGCGAGGGCTTCCTGCACCCGGCGCTGGGCCGCACCCACGCGCGGCACGGCTCGCCGTACGTCGCCTCGTTCGTCCAGTCGGTCGTCGCGGTCGTGCTCGTCGGGGCCTTCTGGCTGACCGGGCAGGACCCGTACATCCACCTCTACACGCTGTTGGCGATCCTCGGCACGATGGCGATCCTGATCGTGCAGACGCTGTGCTCGTTCGCCGTGATCGGCTACTTCCGCAGGAACCACCCCGAGGACCGGCACTGGTTCCGCACCCTCACCGCCCCGCTGCTCGGCGGCGTCGGCATGATCGCGGTGGTGGTGCTGCTGGTGACCAACCTCGACACCGCGGCCGGCACGGCGGCCGACTCGCTCTTCTTCAAAGCCATCCCGTGGATCGTCGGGCTGGTCTTCTTCGGCGGCCTCGGGCTCGGCCTGTATCTGAAGGCCCGGCAGCCGCAGCGCTACGAGATCATCGGCCGGATCGTCCTGGAGGACGCGGCCGAACGCACGGACGACGAGACCGAAGAATCCGACGACACCGACGACACCGACGAGATCGACGACAACGAGGAAACATCCGCCACGGTCTGAGGAGCAGCACTGTGTCCCGTACGCACGCCCTGCACGTCCTCCGTTCCCTCACCGCCGACCACGCCGCAGCCCGTGCGCTGGGTCTGCCCGTCGCCGAGGCGCGGCTGCGGCGCCGGTCCGTCCTCAAGGGCGCGGCGGCCCTCGCCGCCACGGCCTCCGTCACGACCGCCGCTCCCGTGGCCGCCGCGTCCGCTCCACGGATCGCCGTCGTCGGCGCCGGCATCGCCGGGCTGACCGCGGCGCTCACCCTCCATGACGCGGGGCTCCCCTGCACGGTCTACGAGGCCGACCCGGACCGGGTCGGCGGCCGGATGTACACCCAGCGCGACCACTGGGCGCACGGCCAGATCTCAGAGATCGGCGGTGAGCTGATCGACACCAGCCACAAGAAGATGCTGGAGCTGTGCCGCCGCTTCTCCCTGCCCGTCGAGGACTTCCTCGGCGGCGGGCCCAACGGCGCCGAGGAAGTCCTGTGGTTCGGCGGCGAGTACTACCCGCGCGAGCACGCCGACGAGGACTTCAAGGCCGTCTACCAGGCGCTCCACCGCGATCTGCTGGAGGCCGGGGAGGTGAGGTGGAACCGGACGACCGCGGCCGGTACGGCCCTGGACGACATGTCGATCCACGACTGGATCGAGTCACGGGTGCCCGGCGGCCACGACGCGCCGCTCGGCCGGTTCTTCGACGTCGCCTACAACGTCGAGTACGGCGCCGACACCACCGAGCAGTCCTCGCTGGCCCTGGTGCTGCTGATGGGCTACCAGACCAATCCCGGCAACTTCAACATCTGGGGCCTGTCCAACGAGCGGTACCACATCGTCGGCGGCAACGACCGGCTGCCGCACGCCATCGCGGGCTCCCTGCCCGACGGGACGATCCGGCACGGCTGGTCGCTCCAGGCGGTACGGGCCGACGCCGACGGCACCCAGACGCTGACGTTCACCGAGGCGGGCGCCACTCGCACGGTCACCGCCGACCACACGGTGCTGTGCGTGCCGCTGCCGGTGCTCAAGGGGCTCGACCTGAGCAGGGCCGGGTTCGACAGCCGGATGACCAGCCTGCTGCGCGACGCCCGTATGGGGCACTGCACCAAGCTCAACATGCAGTTCTCCAGCCGCCCCTGGCGCGGCACGGGCGCCTGGCCGGGGGTCTCGGCGGGCGACTGCTTCACCGACGGCCGGGTGCAGCAGACCTGGGACACCACCAAGGTCCAGCCGGGCACGGGCGGCATCCTCATCCAGTACCACGGCGGCAGCCTGGCCAGGTCGCTGACGCCGGCCGGGCCGTTCTCCTCCGAGAGCGATCCGTACGTGGCGAGACTGGCGGCGGAGTACACCAGGGACATCGACGCCTTCTTCCCCGGCACGTCGGCCGCCTGGACCGGCCGGGCGCAGCTCTCGGCCTGGCACCTCAACCCCTACGCCCAGGGCGCCTACTCGTACTGGCCGGTGGGCTATCTGCACCGGTACGCGGGCTATGAGGGCACCGCGCAGGGCAACGTCCACATCGGCGGCGAGCACTGCTCCTACGACTTCCAGGGGTTCATGGAGGGCGGCGCGACCGAAGGGGAGCGGGCCGCGCGGGAGGTGATCGACGCGGTGACGTGACCCGTGGCGGGGGTGCGCGGCCGTGTCTCAGGCGGGCCTGATGTTGTGGTTGAAGCGGAACACGTTGTCCGGGTCGTAGCGGCGTTTCAGCTCGGCCAGCCGGGCGGTGTTCTCCGGCCCCAGGCCCGCCCGGACGCGGTCGGCACCCTCGTCGCCGATGAAGTTGAGGTAGACCGCTCCGGTGCTCCACGGGCGGACGTGGCCGCGCACGTCACGCACCCAGCCGACGCAGCGCTCGTCGTCGGCTGGGTCCGTCCAGGCACCGAAGGGGTGCACCACCCAGGGGGAGCCGCGGTACGGGACCGGGTACTCGGCGGGGCCGTCGGCGACGGCCCCGCCCAGCGGGAACAGGACGTGCTTGCTGCCGCTCGGCACCGGCATGGGAAGCGCGAGCGGGCAGAAGACGTCCACGAAGTCGTCCGGGGCGCCCGTCAGGTACTCGGCCGACCAGTAGTTCCGCAGCCCCGGGGGATCGTCGAGCATGCACTGGACGTCGGCGTACGGCATCGCCCCGACGAGCTCCCCCTCGTGCGGCAGTGCCAGCAGCAGCCCGGCGACCTCGCGCATGTCGTCCTCGGAGCCCGCGTACGTCAGCAGCACCGCGCAGACCAGGGTGCCGGCCAGGTGCGGCGGCACGAACTCCGCCGGCGGAGCGGTGATGTACAGCACGCCACCGCCCGCCTCCGGCGGGCCGGACTCGATGACGTCCCGGTACACGCGTACCGCCTCCCGGCCGGACTCCGGCCGGTACAGCAGCAGGGCGACGGCGAACTCCGGGATCTCGTACAGCTTCAGGGTGAGCGCGGTGGCGACGCCGAAGTTGCCGCCGCCGCCGTGCAGCGCCCAGAACAGGTCGGGGTTCTCGTCGGCGCCCGCGTGGATCCGCTCGGCGTCCGCGGTGACCAGCTCCACGCCGAGCAGATTGTCGACGGCGAGCCCGCAGCAGCGGTCCAGCCAGCCACTGCCGCCGCCCAGCACGAACCCGCCGACGCCGGTCGTCGAGGCCCGTCCGCCGGTGGTGGCGAGGCCGTACGGCTCGGTCGCCCGGTCCAGGTGGCTCATCGTCGCGCCGCCCTCGACACGGACCGCCTCGGCTCCCGGATGGACGGTCACGCCGTGCATCCGGCGCAGGTCGACGACCAGGCCGTTGTCGTTCGACGCCATCCCGGCCACGCTGTGCCCGCCGCCGCGCACCGCCATGTTGAGGTCCAGGTCCCGGCCGAACCGCACGGCCCGCACCACGTCGGCCTCGTGCGCGCACTGCGCGATCACCGCCGGACGGCGGTCGATCATGCCGTTGAAGACGCGCCGGGCCTCGTCGTAGCCCGCGTCCCCCGGGGCGAACACCTCGCCGGCCAGATCCTCACGCAGCGCGTCGAGCGCCGCGCCCGCCTTCGAGAGGGGAGCCATGGCCGCCCCCTTCCACCGCAGGGGCAATCGTCCGGTTCCAGCCTAGGCGGGCCCGGCACGGGTGGCGCGGCGCCGGATGCACACTCGGGCGCCGCCGCTCCGTGCCGCGTCAGCCCCCGTACGCCCCCGACGCCGTCAGCCGCAGGGCCGTGTCGATCAGGGGCACGTGGCTGAAGGCCTGGGGGAAGTTGCCGACCTGGCGCTGCAGGCGGGGGTCCCACTCCTCGGCGAGCAGGCCGAGGTCATTGCGCAGGGAGAGCAGCTTCTCGAAGAGCTTGCGGGCCTCGTCGACCCGGCCGATCATCGCGAGGTCGTCGGCCATCCAGAACGAGCAGGCCAGGAAGGCGCCCTCGTCGCCGGGCAGGCCGTCGACACCCTCGTTCTCGCCCTGCGTCGGGTAGCGCAGGATGAAGCCGTCCGGGGTGGACAGCTCCCGCTGGATCGCCTCCACCGTGCCGATCACCCGCTTGTCGTCCGGCGGCAGGAAGCCCACCTGCGGGATGAGCAGCAGCGACGCGTCCAGCTCCCGCGACCCGTACGACTGGGTGAAGGTGTTGCGCTCCTTGTCGTAGCCCTTCTCGCACACCTCGCGGTGGATCTCGTCGCGCAGTTCCTTCCAGCGCTCCAGCGGGCCGTCCGCGTCGCCGGACTCGACGAGCTTGATCGTGCGGTCGACGGCGACCCACGCCATGACCTTGGAGTGCACGAAGTGCCGGCGCGGGCCGCGCACCTCCCAGATGCCCTCGTCGGGTTCGTGCCAGTGCTTCTCCAGGTAGCTGATCAGCTTCAGCTGGAGCAGGGAGGCGTAGTCGCTGCGCGCCAGGCCGGTCATGTGGCCGAGGTGCAGGGCCTCGGTGACCTCGCCGTACACGTCCAGCTGGAGCTGGTGCGCGGCGCCGTTGCCGACCCGGACCGGCGCGGAGTTCTCGTAACCGGGCAGCCAGTCCAGTTCCGCCTCGCCCAGCTCGCGCTCGCCCGCGATGCCGTACATGATCTGCAGGTTCTCGGGGTCGCCGGCGACCGCCCGCAGCAGCCACTCGCGCCAGGCGCGGGCCTCCTCGCGGTAGCCGGTGCGCAGCAGCGAGGACAGGGTGATCGCCGCGTCCCGCAGCCAGGTGTAGCGGTAGTCCCAGTTGCGCACGCCGCCGATCTCCTCCGGCAGGGAGGTGGTCGGGGCGGCGACGATGCCGCCGGTGGGGGCGTACGTCAGCGCCTTCAGGGTGATCAGGGAGCGGATCACCGGCTCCCGGTAGGGGCCGTGGTACGTACAGTGCTCGACCCACTCCCGCCAGAACTCCTCCGTCGCCTCCAGCGACTGCTCCGGCTCCGGCAGGGGCGGCGCCTCCTTGTGCGAGGGCTGCCACGAGATGGTGAAGGCGATCCGCTCGCCGGGCGAGACCGTGAACTCGGAGTAGGTGGTCAGCTCCTTGCCCTCGGTCTCGACATGGGTGTCGAGCCACACCGAGTCCGGGCCGGCCACGGCGACCGTACGGGCGTCGTGCTTGTGCACCCACGGCACGATCCGGCCGTAGGAGAACCGCATCCGCAGCGCCGAACGCATCGGGACCCGGCCGGAGACGCCCTCGACGATCCGGATCAGCTGGGGCGCGCCGTCACGCGGGGGCATGAAGTCGATCACCCGGACCGTGCCGCGCAGGGTGTCCCACTCGGACTCGAGGATCAGCGAGTCGCCGCGGTAGCTGCGCCGGGCCGCGACGGGGGGCTCGGCGTCGGCCGCGTGCGCCGGGCCGATCCGCCAGAAGCCGTGCTCCTCGGTGCCCAGCAGACCGGCGAAGATGGCGTGCGAGTCGAAGCGGGGCAGGCACAGCCAGTCGACTGTGCCGTCCCGGCAGACCAGGGCAGCGGTCTGCATGTCTCCGATGAGTGCGTAGTCTTCGATGCGCCCGGCCACGTGCTAACTCCAGTCGAACGGCCACGTAGCCCCAGACAAGGGGGCTTTCGCTAGTGCGGTCAAGGGGTTCGTTGTAATGCGTCGTTGAGCTGTGAGGCAAAACCGTCGTCGAGCCGATGCGCCCGGGCGACCGTCGTCACTCAACGATCTGACGAGCTCTCGTTGTTCCGGTTCCCTACGGACGGGGGTGGTGCCGTTCGGCCGGCGCGCTCGGCAGCGAGTGTCCGAGCAGGATACGACGCACGTAGATGATGTGCGTGCCGCTCCGGGCAACCCGACTGCGCCGAACGGGTGAGCAGAGGGTGAGGAACGGGTGATGGGTTCACGTCCGTGGCGGGCCGTGCGCAGAGCGTCGCCGGGAGCCATCGCGCCGAGGCGCTGATACCCTGGTAGCCCGTGGACCGGTGGGCGTAGAACCCCCGAACCGCAGCGACGGCTCCTCCAGGAAAGCCGCACCGCACCCCCAGACCGAGACCACGGGAGCACCCTCTTGGCCATGCCGTCCAAATCCACGACGACCAAGCACATCTTCGTCACCGGGGGTGTCGCCTCCTCGCTCGGCAAGGGCCTGACCGCCTCCAGCCTCGGCATGCTGCTGAAGGCGCGCGGGCTGCGCGTCGTCATGCAGAAGCTCGACCCGTACATCAACGTCGACCCTGGCACGATGAACCCCTTCCAGCACGGTGAGGTGTTCGTCACCAACGACGGTGCCGAGACCGACCTGGACATCGGCCACTACGAGCGTTTCCTTGACCGCGACCTCGACGGCTCCGCCAATGTCACCACCGGTCAGGTCTACTCGACGGTGATCGCCAAGGAGCGGCGTGGCGAGTACCTGGGCGACACCGTCCAGGTCATCCCGCACATCACCAACGAGATCAAGCACCGCATCCGCCGGATGGCCGCGGAGGACGTCGACGTCGTCATCACCGAGGTGGGCGGCACCGTCGGCGACATCGAGTCGCTGCCGTTCCTGGAGACCGTCCGCCAGGTCCGCCACGAGGTCGGCCGGGACAACGTCTTCGTCGTGCACATCTCTCTTCTGCCCTACATCGGCCCGTCGGGCGAGCTGAAGACCAAGCCGACCCAGCACTCCGTCGCCGCGCTGCGCAACATCGGCATCCAGCCGGACGCGATCGTGCTGCGCTGCGACCGCGAGGTGCCGACGGCGATCAAGCGCAAGATCTCGCTGATGTGCGACGTCGACGAGGCCGCCGTCGTGGCCTGCCCCGACGCCCCGTCGATCTACGACATCCCGAAGGTCGTGCACGCCGAGGGCCTGGACGCCTACGCCGTCCGCAAGCTCGACCTGCCCTTCCGTGACGTGGACTGGACGACCTGGGACGACCTGCTCGAGCGCGTCCACAAGCCCGCCCACGAGATCACCATGGCCCTGGTCGGCAAGTACATCGACCTGCCCGACGCCTACCTGTCGGTGACCGAGGCGCTGCGCGCCGGCGGCTTCGCCAACCGCACCCGCGTCAAGATCAAGTGGGTCACCTCCGACGACTGCCGCACCCCGGCCGGCGCCGCCGAGCAGCTCGCCGACGTGGACGCGATCTGCATCCCCGGCGGCTTCGGCGACCGCGGTGTCTCCGGCAAGGTCGGCGCGATCCAGTACGCCCGCGAGAACAAGATCCCGCTGCTCGGCCTCTGCCTCGGCCTGCAGTGCATCGTGATCGAGGCCGCGCGCAACCTGGCCGGCATCGCGGACGCCAACTCCACAGAGTTCGACCCGGCGACCGCCCACCCGGTGATCTCCACCATGGCGGAGCAGCTGGACATCGTGGCCGGCGAGGGCGACATGGGCGGAACGATGCGCCTCGGCATGTACCCGGCCAAGCTGGCCGAGGGCTCCATCGTCCGCGAGGTGTACGACGGCAAGGAGTACGTCGAGGAGCGGCACCGTCACCGCTACGAGGTGAACAACGCCTACCGCGCGGAGCTGGAGAAGAAGGCGGGCATCCAGTTCTCCGGCACCTCCCCGGACGGCAAGCTGGTGGAGTACGTCGAGTACCCGCGTGAGGTCCACCCTTACCTGGTCGCCACCCAGGCCCACCCGGAGCTGCGCTCGCGGCCGACCCGCCCGCACCCGCTGTTCGCGGGCCTGGTCAAGGCCGCCGTCGAGCGGCAGACGGCGAAGTAACCCGACGGTTGTACGGTGGCCGGGGTGCGGGTCCGCGAGGACGCGCGCCCCGGCTTTTCCGCAACGTCTGTCTCCGCACGTCTCTCTCCACACGTTTCTCCACACGTCTTTTTCCGCACGTCTTTTTCTGCACCTCCGGAAGGACAGGGCATGACGATCAAGGACACCCCCGAGGAGTGGGAGATCCGCGCCACGGACACCCCCTTCGTGGGCAACAAGACCTCCGTCCGCACCGACGACGTGGTCATGCCCGACGGCACGGTGGTCCGCCGCGACTACCAGGTCCACCCCGGCTCGGTCGCCGTCCTCGCCCTCGACGACGCCGACCACGTGCTGGTGCTGCGCCAGTACCGGCACCCCGTGCGCCAGAAGCTGTGGGAGATCCCGGCCGGACTCCTCGACGTGCCCGGCGAGAACCCGCTGCACGCCGCCCAGCGGGAACTGTACGAGGAGGCACACGTCAAGGCCGAGGACTGGCGGGTGCTGACCGACGTCTACACCACGCCCGGCGGCTGCGACGAGGCCGTACGGATCTTCCTCGCCCGGGGCCTGTCCGCGGCCGAGGGCGAGCGCTTCGAGGTCGAGGACGAGGAGGCCGACATGGAGCTGGCCCGGGTCCCGGTCGACGAGCTGGTGCGCGGTGTGCTCGCCGGCGAGCTGCACAACAACTGCCTGGTCGTGGGTGTCCTGTCGCTGGTCGCCGCGCGCGCCGGGGACGGTTTGGACGCGCTGCGCCCGGCCGAGGCGGCGTGGCCGGCGCGGCCCTTCGCGTCCTGATCCGACGCCCGCCCCTCGCGGTGTGACCATCGCCTGATCCGATCGGGGGATGTCGCCGCCGTGCTCCGCGGGGATCGTCGCAGAGCGTGAACTAGGCTCTGGAGACGCCCGCACCGGAGTCCCGGCGGGCTGTGCACGTGCGGTGGGACGGGAGTGTGGCCCGTGGCGGATCAGGCGGTGGACGCGGGCGGCGTGGAGCTGACGGGACACATGCCGCGGGAGTACGACTTCCTGGGCCGCACACGGGAGTTGAAGGAACTGCGCGCCGACATCGAGCGCGCCGGACTCGACACCCTCGCCGGCCGCAAGGCCCCCCGCGCCCGGGTCCTGCTGATCGCCGGCCGGCCCGGCTCCGGGCGGACCGCGCTCGCCGAGGAACTGGTCCGCCAGGTCGCCGACCGTTACCCGGACGGGGTGCTGCGGGCCCGGCTCAGCGAACCCGACGGTACTCCCGTCCCCACCGAGCGCACCGCCCGCGACCTCCTCGCCGAGCTGGAGCTGTCCGCCCCCGCCGGAGCCGACGCGGACGACCTGACGGCGGCACTCCGCACGGCCCTGGCCGACCGGCGTTCCGTACTGCTCCTGGACGACGCGGCGGACGCCGAGCAGGTCGACGCCCTGCTGCCGGACACCCCGGACTGCCTGGTCGTCGCCGTCTCCCAGGGCCCGCTCACCGGCATCGCCGACGTCCGCCCCTGCACCCTGGGCGGTCTGGACACCAAGTCCGCGGTCGAGCTGCTGTCCCGGCTCACCGGCTCGGTGCGGATCACCGTCGACCCGCGGGCCGCCGAGGGCCTGGTCGAGGAGTGCCAGGCCCAGCCCGGCGCGCTGGTGCTGGCCGGCGGCTGGCTGGCCGCCAGTCCCAACGCGGCCGTCGCCGACCTCGGGAAGCAGCTGCGTGCCGAGGTCGCCGAGGACAACGCGGCCTCGCCGCTCAGCCGGGTCTTCCGGCTCGTGCACGCCGCGCTGCCGGCCCCGACCGCCCGGATACTGCGACTGCTCTCCCTCGCCCCCGCCGGACACGTCGACCCGCACACGGCCTCCGCGCTGGCCGGCTGCTCGGTCAGCACCGCCCGCGGCATCCTCGACGACCTGGCCGCCTTCGGCCTGCTGCGGGCGGTGGACTCGCCGCTGCCGCAGTACGAGGTGCCGGGCTCCCTGCACCCGCTGCTGCGCGGCGCCGCCGAGACCGAGGACCGGCCGGCCGAGCTCCAGCTGGCCCGGGCCCGGATGCTGGAGCGGACGGTGCGGCTGCTCCAGTCGTGCCGGGCGATCACCGAGACGGACAGCCCGCAGGCCCGGGAGAAGCTGCTCGGCATGCCGCGCTCGCTGCGCTTCCCCAGCCCGCGGGCGGCCGCCGACTGGCTGCGCATCCGTCGGCCCGCCCTGCTCGCCGCGGCCCGCGCCGCCGTCGCCGACGGGGACCTGGACACGCTCGCCCGGCGCCTGATGTCCCAGCTGGTGCGGGCGATGGTCGCGCACTTCGGCACCCAGGCCGCGGCCCCCGACCTGTACGTCGTCCACCAGCTCGTGCTGGACGTGGCCGAGCGCCGGAACCTGCCCCGGGAGAAGGCGGCGGCCCTGCTGAACCTGGCCGATCTGGACGCCCGGACCGGCCGTACCGCCGACGCGCTGGCGCGCTACCGGGCCGCGCTGGACGCCGGACGCGAGGCGAACGACCCGTATGCGACCGGCCGCGCGATGGAATCCGTAGGCGGCGCCCACGAGGAGCTGGGGGACTACGACCGGGCCGCCGACTGGTACGGCCGGGCCCTCGCCCAGCGCCTGGCCCGTGACGAGCGCGCGGACGCCGCCCGGCTCTACGGCCGTATCGCCGCCGCCCACACCTACGCGGGCCGCTACGGCGAGGCGCTGCGCGGCTGGCGGGCGGCGGCGGCCGGATACCGCAAGCTCGGCGATGTCGCCGCGCAGGCGCGGGCGTTGAGCGAACTCGCCCGGGTGCAGGAGTACGCGGGGCGGCCCGAGGAGTCGCTGCGTACCTGCCAGGAGGCCGTGGAGTGGGCGCGCCGCGCGGAGGACGTGCGGCTGCAGGCCGCGCTGTACCTCCGGCTGGCCGACACGCTGGACCATCTCGGTGATCCCACGGCGGCCGGACTGCACCGGAGCGCGGCCGAGCGCATGCTGGGTGATGAGCTCCGAGAGAGCGAGCAGGAGGGCGATCCGGAAGATCCACAGCCGGAACAGCGAGCTAACGCCTGCGAAATCCGCAGTACATCCGCTGAAGATTGATGCAATGAAAGGCTAGACAGCGGGAACACCTTCATTAGACTGGCTCTGCCGCACGTTCTCCTGCGGTGTCTCCCGGTGTGCCCTGTACATCCGGGTATGTCGCGTACTACACCCTCTGAGCCAAGGACCGTGATCGACGTGAAGGTCGGCATCCCCCGCGAGGTCAAGAACAACGAGTTCCGGGTGGCCATCACCCCCGCCGGCGTGCACGAGCTGGTGCGCAACGGCCACCAGGTCGTCATCGAGCGCAACGCCGGCACCGGCTCCTCGATCACGGACGAGGAGTACGTCGCCGCCGGTGCCCAGATCCTCGACACCGCCGACGAGGTCTGGGCCAGCGCCGACCTGCTGCTGAAGGTCAAGGAGCCCATCGCGGAGGAGTACCACCGCCTCCGCAAGGACCAGACCCTCTTCACCTACCTGCACCTGGCCGCCTCCAAGGAGTGCACGGACGCCCTCATCGAGTCCGGCACCACCGCCATCGCCTACGAGACGGTCGAGCTGCCGAACCGCGCCCTGCCGCTGCTCGCCCCGATGTCCGAGGTCGCGGGCCGCCTGGCCCCGCAGGTCGGCGCCTACCACCTGATGCGTGCCGCCGGCGGCCGCGGTGTGCTCCCCGGCGGTGTCCCGGGTGTCACCCCGGCGAAGGCCGTCGTCATCGGCGGTGGTGTCTCCGGCTGGAACGCCACCCAGATCGCCGTCGGCATGGGCTTCGACGTGACCCTGCTCGACCGCGACATCAACAAGCTGCGTGAGGCCGACCGGATCTTCGGCACGAAGGTCAAGGCGATCATGTCCAACGCCTTCGAGCTGGAGAAGGCCGTCCTCGACGCCGACCTCGTCATCGGCGCCGTCCTCATCCCGGGTGCCAAGGCCCCGAAGCTCGTCACCAACGAGCTGGTCTCCCGGATGAAGCCGGGAAGTGTCCTTGTCGACATCGCGATCGACCAGGGCGGCTGCTTCGAGGACTCGCACCCGACCACGCACGCCGAGCCGACCTTCAAGGTCCACAACTCGGTCTTCTACTGCGTCGCCAACATGCCCGGCGCCGTCCCGAACACCTCCACCAACGCCCTCACCAACGCCACGCTGCCGTACATCGTGTCGCTGGCCAACAACGGCTGGGTCGAGGCGCTGCGCCGTGACGCCGCGCTCGCCAAGGGTCTCAACACCCATGACGGCAAGGTCGTTTACCGCGAGGTCGCGGAGGCGCACGGACTGGAGCACGTCGAGCTCGAGTCGCTGCTCGGCTGACCGTCCGGTTCAAGTCATCTATAGGTAAAAGGCGATTCGTCAACAAGGGTCGTCAACCCCGAACACCCGGCCGGACCTTGCCCGACAAGGTCCGGCCGGGTGTGTGTATGGTCACTTTGCGACGCTCGGTCAACTCGCCTCGAACGTATCCCTTTAACCGATTCGCACACCGGTGAATCCTGCTGTGCGACGGCCGTACGCCCTTGACAGCGGGATGTTTCATTGCCGACACATCGGGCCGGGTCCGGCGGATTGTGTTGCTGCGGACGCCCGACACGCCATAGAGTCGCCAACCGTCGGCATGGTGCCACGCTGACCTTGTCTAGAAGTTTCCTGGTCACCAAGGAGGTAAGACGACTTGTGAATGAGTCGACATTTTCTCCCGGGGGTGGTCAACCAGGAATGCCTACGCGGGCCCAGGGATCCGCGGGGCTAGAGGCTGTCGGCTCCGTCGCTGTCCGCACCTTCGCAGCCCACCAGAGCCAAGCCAGCCCCCACATGGCTCAGACAGCACCCCAGAGCATGGATGGCCATCACGTGAACGCCATGGCCGGCGACGGAAGTGGCGCGCCCCACAACCACTTCGCCGACTACGAGGAACTGCCCGACGGGCACTTCTACGACCCCGACGCCGAGTACGAACCCGACCCGGAGTACGCGGCCACGCTCGCGCCCGACGCGGCGCGCCAGCGCCGTGAGCGCGTCGGCCCGACCGGACGCCCGCTGCCGTACTTCCCGATCCCGGGTCCGCTCACCGACCACGGCCCCGCGACGATCATCGCGATGTGCAACCAGAAGGGCGGCGTCGGCAAGACCACGTCGACCATCAATCTCGGCGCCGCGCTCGCGGAGTACGGACGCCGGGTGCTGCTCGTGGACTTCGACCCGCAGGGCGCGCTGTCGGTCGGTCTCGGCGTGAACCCGATGGAACTCGACCTCACCGTCTACAACCTGCTCATGGAGCGGGGCATGGCGGCGGACGAGGTGCTGCTGAAGACGGCGGTCCCCAACATGGACCTGCTGCCCAGCAACATCGACCTGTCGGCGGCCGAGGTCCAGCTCGTCTCCGAGGTCGCCCGCGAGTCGACGCTCCAGCGCGCCCTGAAGCCGCTGCTGCCCGACTACGACTACATCGTGATCGACTGTCAGCCCTCGCTCGGCCTGCTCACGGTCAACGCGCTGACGGCCGCCCACAAGGTGATCGTGCCGCTGGAGTGCGAGTTCTTCGCCCTGCGCGGTGTGGCGCTGCTGACCGAGACCATCGAGAAGGTCCAGGAGCGGCTCAACCCGGAGCTGGAGCTCGACGGGATCCTCGCCACGATGTACGACTCGCGCACCGTGCACAGCCGAGAGGTGCTCGCGCGGGTCGTCGAGGCGTTCGACGACCACGTCTACCACACGGTCATCGGGCGCACGGTCCGCTTCCCGGAGACCACGGTCGCCGGTGAGCCGATCACCACGTACGCCTCCAACTCCGTCGGTGCCGCCGCCTACCGCCAGCTCGCCAGGGAGGTGCTCGCCCGGTGTCACGCCGAGTGAGTCTGCCGGGGGCCGACGAACTGTTCCGTACGACAGGGGGAATGGCGCTCCAGCCGTCCACTCCCCGGCGCCCCGCGGGCGGCGAGCCCCGGGTGCCGGCTCCCGCGGGGGAGAGCGACCCGGCGTCCGTGGACGACGCCCCGCAGGCCGTGCCGGCGCAGGGCGGCGACGGCGACGGTGCCGAGCACGTGGCCGCGGAGCCGGAGCCGGCCGAGGCGGGCGAGTCCCGCAGCCGGACGGCCTCCGGAGAGCGCTCCGGGCGGCGCCAGGCGGCGCAGGAAGGTTCTGCCGCGGCGGCGCCCCGCAACAAGCGGGGGCGGTCGGCCACGCGGCGGCCGAGCGGACGCGAACGGCACGACGAGAAGATCACCGTGTACGTCTCCGCCGAGGAGCTGATGGACCTGGAGCACGCGCGTCTCGTGCTCCGCGGCGAGCACGGGCTCGCCGTCGACCGGGGCCGGATCGTGCGGGAGGCGGTGGCCGTCGTGCTCGCGGATCTGGAGACCCGGGGGGACGCCAGCATCCTCGTTCGGCGGCTGCGGGGGCGGTAGCGGTAGCCTGCGGGGGCTATGACCTCGTACGACTCTCCCGTCCCCGCTTCCGGCCGTGCCGGGCGTCGGCGTGCGCTGGGGAGGGGGCCGGGCGCGGCGCCGGCCGGACCGCGGGAGGCGGGTCCGGAGGAGGCCCGTCCGAAAGAGGCAAGTCCGAAAGAGGCTCCCGCCGAGGCGCCTGAACCGGAGATTCCGGTCACCGGGGCCGAGCCGGTCGAGGCCGTCGAGCCTGCCGAGCCGGTCGAAGCCGCCGAGCCCGTCGACTGCGACGAACCCGCCGACGGTGTCTTCAAGGTCCGGCTCGCCAACTTCGAGGGCCCCTTCGATCTGCTGCTCCAGCTGATCTCCAAGCACAAGCTGGACGTCACCGAGGTCGCGCTGTCGAAGGTGACCGACGAGTTCATGGCGCACATCCGGGCGATGGGCCCGGACTGGGACCTGGACCAGACGACCGAGTTCCTGGTCGTCGCCGCCACCCTGCTCGACCTGAAGGCCGCGCGGCTGCTGCCCGCCGCCGAGGTCGAGGACGAGGCCGATCTCGCGCTGCTGGAGGCCCGGGACCTGCTGTTCGCGCGGCTGCTGCAGTACCGCGCGTACAAACGGATCGCGGAGATCTTCGACGGGCGGCTCGACGACGAGGCCCGGCGCTACCCCCGTACCGTCGGCCTGGAGCCCCAGCACGCCGAGCTGCTGCCCGAGGTGGTCATCAGCATCGGCGCGGAGGGCTTCGCGAAGCTCGCGGTCAAGGCGATGCAGCCCAAGCCGAAGCCCCAGGTGTACGTCGACCACATCCACGCCCCGCTGGTCAGCGTGCAGGAGCAGGCCGGGATCGTCGTCGCCCGGCTGAAGGAGCTGGGCGAGGCGAACTTCCGCACGCTGGTCGGGGACACCGACGACACCCTCACCGTCGTCGCCCGCTTCCTCGCGCTGCTGGAGCTGTACCGGGAGAAGGCGGTCGCGCTGGAGCAGGAGACCGCGCTCGGGGAACTGCTCGTGCGCTGGACCGGCGGGGACGGGGACGACGCCCCGAGGGTCACCGACGAGTTCGACCGGCCGCCCGAGGAGCCCGAGAAGGAGAAGAAGCCCTGATGAGCGAGGAGACCGTCGCCGCACTCGGCCTCAAGCCCGCCCTGGAGGCCGTGCTGATGGTCGTGGACGAGCCCGCGACCGAGGAGCAGCTGGCGAAGATCCTGGAGCGGCCCCGGCGGCAGGTCGCGGACGCGTTGCGGGAGCTGGCCGACGAGTACACCATGCAGGGACGCGGGTTCGAGCTGCGGTTCGTCGCGGGCGGCTGGCGGTTCTACACCCGCGCCGAGTACGCGCCCGCCGTCGAGCGGTTCGTGCTGGACGGGCAGCAGGCCCGCCTGACCCAGGCGGCGCTGGAGACGCTGGCGGTGGTGGCGTACCGGCAGCCGGTCAGCCGCAGCCGGGTCTCGGCCGTGCGCGGGGTCAACTGCGACGGCGTGATGCGCACCCTCCTCCAGCGCGGTCTGGTCGAGGAGGCGGGCACGGAACCCGAAACAGGTGCGATCCTGTACACGACGACGAACTACTTCCTGGAGCGGATGGGCCTGCGCGGTCTGGACGAGCTCCCGGAGCTCGCGCCCTTCCTCCCCGAGGCGGAGGCGATCGAGGCCGAGACCCAGGAAGGCGTACCGTCGTTCGACCCGGACGCGCCGGACGCGGACGACGAACACACGACGATCACGACGACGACGGAACTTTGATGCGAAGCAGCGGCAGGAACGGCGGACACGGCGGGCGCGGCAACCACCGCGGTGCCGGCAACGACAGGGACCAGAAGCAGGGGCAGGGCCGCCCCCGCAAGCCCCGCCCCGAGGAGCGCCGCTACGACGTGGGCCCCGGCGCCTCCCAGGACGGCCCGAAGTCCGGGCGCGGCGGTTCCGCGCGCGGTGGCGCCAAGGGCGGCCCCAAGCAGTCCCAGCAGCAGCGCGGCGGCGGTGGCGGGCGCGGCCGTACGGCACCCGCCCGCTCGCGTGAGTACGAGGCCCGGGTCGAGGAGCGCAACCGGGAGCGGTACGCGGGCAAGAAGGACATCAAGCCGCCCAAGACGTTCCCCGGCGCCGAGCAGGAGGGCGAGCGCCTGCAGAAGGTGCTCGCGCGCGCGGGCTACGGCTCCCGCCGGGCCTGCGAGGAGCTGATCGAGCAGGCGCGGGTCGAGGTGAACGGCGAGATCGTCGTCGAACAGGGCATGCGGGTCGACCCCGAGAAGGACGAGATCCGGGTGGACGGGCTGACCGTCGCCACGCAGTCGTACCAGTTCTTCTCGCTGAACAAGCCGGCCGGCGTCGTCTCCACCATGGAGGACCCGGACGGACGCCAGTGCCTCGGCGACTACGTCACCAACCGTGAGACCCGGCTGTTCCACGTGGGGCGTCTCGACACCGAGACCGAGGGCGTCATCCTGCTCACCAACCACGGCGAGCTGGCGCACCGGCTGACCCACCCCCGGTACGGCGTGAAGAAGACCTACCTCGCCGCGATCGTCGGGCCGATCCCGCGCGACCTGGGCAAGCGGCTGAAGGACGGCATCCAGCTGGAGGACGGCTACGCCCGCGCGGACCACTTCCGGGTCGTCGAGCAGACCGGCAAGAACTACCTGGTCGAGGTGACCCTGCACGAGGGCCGCAAGCACATCGTGCGGCGCATGCTCGCCGAGGCGGGCTTCCCCGTCGAGAAGCTGGTGCGCACCGCCTTCGGTCCGATCACCCTGGGCGACCAGAAGTCCGGCTGGCTGCGGCGGCTGTCCAACACGGAGGTCGGCATGCTGATGAAGGAAGTCGATCTCTAAGGGAGATCCGTAAAGCACTTGTGGGTGGTCCGCCATCCCCTTTATGGTCACAGTGACGATAAAGGGGATGGTGATCCGCGTGCCGAAACGCGCAGCGACCGGAGCGCTCCTGGGCCTCGCCCTCGGGGACGCGCTCGGCTTTCCGACCGAGTTCAACGACGTACCGTCGATCCTCGCCAAGTACGGCCCATGGCGGCAGATGGACCTGCCCCGGCCCGCGATCGTCACCGACGACACCCAGATGACACTCGCGCTCGGCCGCGGCCTGCGCACCGCCATGGACCGGGGCGCCCTCGCGCCGAAGCGGCTGGCGCGGCCCGTGCGTGAGGAGTTCGTGGACTGGTACCAGTCCCCGGAGAACAACCGCGCCCCCGGCAACACCTGCCTGCGCGCCTGCCACCTGCTCAAGGAGGAGGGACGGGCCTGGCAGGACGCCAGCCAGACCGGCTCCAAGGGGTGCGGCGCCAACATGCGGGTCGCGCCGATCGGACTCGCCCCCGGACTCGACGACGACCAGCGGGCGGGCGCCGCCCAGCTCCAGGCCGCCCTCACCCACGGCCACCCCACCGCCCTCGCCGCCTCCGACCTCACCGCGCACGCCGTCCACCTGCTCGCCCGCGGCGCCGAACCGACCGGGCTCGTCGGCCTGCTGCGCTCGTACGCCTACGACAACCGCACCCGCTACCACCACCAGTGGCTCGGCGACCTGTGGACCCGCAGCGACGACCCCGGCCCCGAACACTTCATCGCCCGCGGCTGGGACGAATGCCTGGGCGTCCTCGCGCGGCTCCAGGACGCCGTGCGCACCGTCTCCCCGGAGACCGACCCCTGCCTCGCCACCGGGGCCGGCTGGATCGCCGAGGAGGCCCTCGCCACCGCACTGCTCTGCTTCCTGCTCTTCGTCGGTGAACCGCTCACCGCGCTGCGCCGCGCCGCCTGCACCTCCGGCGACTCCGACTCCATCGCCTGCCTCACCGGCGCCTTCGTGGGCGCCCACCTCGGTGCCGACGCCTGGCCCGCGGACTGGACCGACCGCATCGAGTACCGCGGCGAGCTGCTGGCCCTCGGCGCGCTCTGGGACGCCTGAGCCGGCCGTCTCAGGACACGGGCGGTGCGCGACCGGCGGACCCGGGCTGACTAGGCTGGACGAACGCACAACTGGAACGCGATCAACAAGGAGCAGCGCCGTGGCGGTACGAGCGGTCCGGGGGGCCGTCCAGCTGGAGCGGGACGAGGCCGAGCACATGGACGCGCAGGTCGGAGCCCTGCTCACCGCCATCCTGGAGCGGAACGGCCTCACCGCCGACGACCTGATCAGCATCTGGTTCACGGCCACGCCGGACCTGCACAGCGACTTCCCGGCGGCCGCCGCCCGCAAGCTCGGCATCGTCGACGTCCCGCTGATCTGCGCCCAGGAGCTCGACATCCAGGGCGCCATGCCGCGCGTGGTCCGCGTCCTCGCCCACATCGAGACCGACCGGGCCCGCAACGAGATCAGCCACGTCTACCTCGGTGCCGCCGCCGCCCTGCGCAAGGACATCGCCCAGTGAGGACCGCACTCGTCATCGGCACCGGCCTCATCGGCACCTCCGCCGCCCTGGCCCTCGCCCAGCGCGGCGTCACCGTCCACCTCGACGACCACGACCCCGAGCAGGCCCGCACCGCGGCCGCGCTCGGCGCCGGCGTCGACGAGGCCCCCGAGGGACCCGTCGACCTCGCGGTTGTCGCCGCGCCGCCCGCCCATGTCGCCGCCGTGCTCGCCGACGCCATGCGGCGCGGGCTCGCGCGCGGCTACCTCGACGTGGCCAGCGTCAAGGGCGGCCCGCGACGCGAACTGGAGGCGCTCGGCCTCGACCTGTCGGCGTACATCGGCACCCACCCCATGTCCGGCCGGGAGAAGTCCGGGCCGCTCGCCGCCACCGCCGACCTCTTCGAGGGCCGTCCCTGGGTGCTCACCCCCACCCGGGACACCGACACCGAGGTGCTGAACCTCGCCCTGGAGCTGGTCTCGCACTGCCGGGCCGTGCCCGTCGTCATGGACGCCGACGCCCACGACCGGGCCGTCGCGCTCGTCTCCCACATGCCCCATCTGGTCTCCAGCCTGGTCGCCGCGCGCCTGGAGCACGCCGAGGAGTCCGCCGTACGGCTGTGCGGGCAGGGCATCAGGGACGTGACCCGGATCGCCGCCTCCGACCCCCGGATGTGGATCGACATCCTCTCCGCCAACCCCGGGCCGGTCGCCGACCTCCTCGCGGACGTCTCCGCCGACCTCGACGAGACGGTCCGCGCGCTGCGCGCCCTGGAGTCCTCCGACGAGGCCAGGCGCCGCGAGGGCACCGCCGGCGTCGAGGACGTGCTGCGGCGCGGCAACGCGGGCCAGGTGCGGGTCCCCGGCAAGCACGGGTCCGCGCCGCGGGTCTACGAGACCGTGGTCGTCCTCATCGACGACCAGCCCGGCCAGCTGGCCCGCATCTTCGCGGACGCGGGACAGGCCGGGGTCAACGTCGAGGACGTACGGATCGAGCACGCGACGGGTCAGCAGGCGGGCCTGGTCCAGCTCATGGTCGAGCCGAAGGCGGTGCCGGTGCTGAGCGCCGCGCTGCGGGAGCGGGGGTGGGCGATCCGGCAGTAGGCCGGACCTCGTCCGCAAACGCCTCACGGACCGGGTTCGCCCGGCCGGCGCCGGGCAGGTGCGGCCGGACGAGTGACGCGCACCCAGTAACCTTGTCGGGGGCACCAACCCGCCCCCACCCCCGCCACCCGCACCAGGAAGGTGTCCCCCCGTGGAAAACGGCGCCGCCCGGACCGTCCCCGCAGTGATCGTCGCCATCGACGGCCCCTCCGGCACGGGCAAGTCGAGCACGTCCAAGGCCGTGGCCGCCAAGCTCGGCCTGAGCTACCTGGACACCGGCGCCCAGTACCGGGCGATCACGTGGTGGATGGTGACCAACGGTATCGACCTCGAGGACCCGACGGCGATCGCCGCCGTGGCCGGGAAGCCGGAGATCATCTCCGGCACCGACCCGACGGGCCCGACCATCACCGTCGACGGCACCGACGTCTCCGCCCCGATCCGCACCCAGGAGGTCACCTCCAAGGTCAGCGCCGTCAGCGCGGTCCCGGAGGTGCGGACCCGGATCACCGAGCTCCAGCGGTCCATCGCGGCCGCCGCCGAGAACGGCATCGTCGTCGAGGGCCGCGACATCGGCACGACGGTCCTGCCGGACGCCGACCTGAAGATCTTCCTCACCGCCTCCCCGGAGGCGCGTGCCGCCCGCCGCAGCGGTGAGCTGAAGGGCGCCGACGTCAACGCCACCCGCGAGGCCCTGCTCAAGCGGGACGCGGCCGACTCCAGCCGTAAGACCTCCCCGCTGGCCAAGGCCGACGACGCGGTCGAGGTGGACACCACCGAGCTCACGCTGCCGCAGGTCATCGAGTGCGTCGTCACTCTCGTCGAGGAGAAGCGGGCCGGGAAGTGACCGAGGCTCCGTCGGCGCGGGGCGCCGAGGTCGGGCGGCGCATCGGCGTCGGCCTGATGTACGGGCTGTGGCGACCGCGGGTGCTCGGCGCCTGGAAGGTCCCGCCGACCGGCCCGGTGATCCTCGCGATCAACCACTCGCACAACATCGACGGCCCGATGGTCATGGGTGTCGCGCCCCGGCCGACGCACTTCCTGATCAAGAAGGAGGCGTTCGTCGGCCCGCTCGACCCCTTCCTGACCGGCATCGGCCAGCTGAAGGTGGACCGCGACTCCACCGACCGCACCGCGATCACCCGGGCGCTGGGCGTGCTGGACAACGGCGGGGTGCTGGGGATATTCCCCGAGGGCACGCGGGGTGAGGGAGACTTCGCCTCGCTGCGGGCCGGGCTCGCGTACTTCGCGGTGCGCAGCGGGGCGCCGGTCGTCCCGGTGGCCGTGCTGGGAAGTTCCGAGCGCCGCGGACGGTTCATCAAGGGGCTGCCCCCGCTGCGCAGCCGCGTCGACGTGGTCTTCGGTGACCCGTTCGAGGCGGGCGACGGCTCGGGGCGGCGCACGCGCAAGGCGCTGGACGAGGCGACCGAACGCATCCAGAAGCACCTCACGGTGCACCTGGAAAACGCCAGGCGTCTGACCGGACGCTGAGCGACACTGAGTAGTGGATCAACCGGGGAAACCGGGGCACTCCACCGATCACCACGAATGAACGACGAGGTACGGACTTCATGAACGACCAGATCCAGCCCGGCGGCTCGGACGGCTTCGAGCACGACCACGGGGCGCTCGGCGACGCCGAGTACGCGGAGTTCATGGAGCTCGCCGCGGAAGAGGGCTTCGACCTGGAGGAGGTCGAGGGCGCCATCGAGGCGGCCGGGCACGGCCCGCTGCCGGTGCTCGCCGTCGTCGGCCGCCCCAACGTCGGCAAGTCGACCCTGGTGAACCGGATCATCGGCCGCCGCGAGGCGGTCGTCGAGGACCGGCCGGGCGTCACCCGGGACCGCGTCACCTACGAGGCCGAGTGGGCGGGCCGCCGCTTCAAGGTCGTCGACACCGGCGGCTGGGAGCAGGACGTCTTCGGCATCGACGCCTCCGTCGCCGCGCAGGCCGAGTTCGCCATCGAGGCCGCCGACGCCGTGGTCTTCGTCGTCGACGCCAAGGTCGGCGCCACCGACACCGACGAGGCCGTCGTACGGCTGCTGCGCAAGGCCGGCAAGCCCGTGGTGCTGTGCGCCAACAAGGTCGACGGCCCGAGCGGCGAGGCCGACGCGGCCTACCTGTGGTCCCTGGGCCTCGGCGAGCCGCACCCGGTCTCGGCGCTGCACGGCCGCGGTACCGGCGACATGCTGGACGCCGTCCTGGAGGCGCTGCCCGAGGCGCCGGAGCAGACCTTCGGCGGCGCCGGCATCGGCGGCCCCCGCCGCGTCGCGCTGATCGGCCGCCCGAACGTCGGCAAGTCCTCGCTGCTGAACAAGGTGGCGGGCGAGGAGCGCGTCGTCGTCAACGAGCTGGCGGGCACCACCCGTGACCCGGTCGACGAGCTGATCGAGCTGGGCGGCAAGACCTGGAAGTTCGTCGACACGGCGGGCATCCGCAAGCGGGTCCACCTCCAGCAGGGCGCCGACTACTACGCCTCGCTGCGCACCGCCGCCGCCGTCGAGAAGGCCGAGGTCGCCGTCGTCCTGATCGACGCCACCGACTCCATCTCGGTGCAGGACCAGCGGATCATCACCATGGCCGTGGAGGCGGGCCGCGCGCTCGTCGTCGCGTACAACAAGTGGGACACCCTCGACGAGGAGCGCCGCTACTACCTGGAGCGGGAGATCGAGACCGAGATGGGCCAGGTCTCGTGGGCGCCGCGGGTCAATGTCTCGGCGCGCACCGGCCGGCACATGGAGAAGCTGGTTCCGGCGATCGAGACCGCCCTCGCGGGCTGGGAGACCCGGGTGCCGACGGGCCGGCTGAACGCCTTCCTCGGTGAGCTGGTCGCCGCCCACCCGCACCCGATCCGGGGCGGCAAGCAGCCGCGCATCCTGTTCGGCACCCAGGCCGGCACCAAGCCGCCGCGGTTCGTGCTCTTCGCCTCCGGCTTCATCGAGGCCGGCTACCGCCGCTTCATCGAGCGCCGGCTGCGCGAGGAGTTCGGCTTCGAGGGGACGCCGATCCATATCTCGGTGCGGGTGCGCGAGAAGCGCGGCGCGAAGAAGAAGTGACGCGAGAGAAGAAGTGACGAAGGGCGGTCCCGGTCGGGGCCGCCCTTCTCGTCGGGTCCTGCTTCGTCGGGTCAACGGCTGCCGCGCCGGCCCGGTGGCAGGGCCGCCGGGATCTGCCCGACGCGCTGCCACTGCGGCTGCTGTCCGCCGCCGCCGTGCCGGGCGCTCGGCGCGCCGGCGCTGTAGGCGCTGTAGGAGCCGCCGAGTGAGCCGCCCAGCGAACCGCCGAGTGAGCCCGCGCCGTACGGAATGCTCCCGAAGGCGGTGAACCCCAGCTTCTCCTCGCCGCTGCGGTCGCCCGGAAGCGCGCGGAACGACTTGACGTACTCGGCATAGAGCTTGTCGTAGATCGGCGTGGGCGATGGTCCGCTCTGATCCTGAGCCGACCGCGGTGGGGGAGGGACCGAGGGATAGGACTGGCGGCGGGGAGCGTCGTATGCGTGCACGTATGTCCAAACGACACCGGCACATCAGAAGATGCGGGGGACCGCCCCGCCGCGCGGGGCGGTCCCCCGGCGCGCGGGGCGCTCAGGTCCCCGCGAGCGGCAGCGTCCCCGCGACCAGCTTGCCGTTGGCCGCCGCCTTGTCCAGCGCGTCCCGCAGCAGGTCCTCGCGGGGCTGCCGTCCGATGGACCCCACCGGCGCGGCGAACATCAGCACCTGCTGGTGCTTGTTCGCGGCGGACCGCCAGCCCTCCGTGACCTGAAGCGGCTGGTGCGCCTGCCACCAGGCGACCGGCCGGCCCCCGTTGGCCGACGGCTGGAGCACCGCGTGCAGCTGGCCCATCGCCAGCAGCACCGACCATCCGTGCAGCACCGGCGGCACCGTGCTCAGCTCGGTCACCGGCATGAACCCCTGCTCGATGAGCAGCGGCAGGAAGTCGTCGCCGACGCCGGTCGAGCCGGGGCGCACGATCGGTCCGGTCGGCTCCACGACCAGCGCCGGGTGCAACTCGCCCGCGATGAGCACGAGTCCGCTGGTCACACCGAGCACGGCCTGCTCGGGCGTGACCTTGTCGGGCCCCAGGTCGGTGGTGTCGCCGCTGATGGACCTCACGGCGCCCTGCAGCTGCTCCTCGGTGACCTGGACGACCTGGGAGGGCAGACAGGCGGCGTGGGCGAAGGCGAGCACGGCGGTCTCGTCGCCGATGAACAGCACGGTGCTGGTGCGCTCGCGCTCGGAGTCGCCCGGGGTGCGGCAGGACGTGCAGTCGTAACTGCCAGGGGTGTTGTCTCCGGCGAGCAGCCGGTCGGCTTCTTCGTCGCCGATCTCGGCGCGTACCTCGTCGCTGACGTCGAGCATGCGCGGCACGGGTGGCTCCCTCGGGATGCGGTGCGTGGCGAGGCCGGGTGGCTCCCGGCCCGTGGTCCGGGTCGGTCCCGGGCTCATGAAGATGACAACGGCCGATCTGTGGCGGGAGTCACGCAGTACGACGAATCGAATCGAACCATCCGAAGCTCAGGGTCACCTCGCCGTCGGAATCGGACACTCAGCGTCAAGTCCCGGACGAGGAAAGGGACTTGTGCCGGTGAGGAGAGTCACAGGTTTACGGGACGACGGGTCGAAAAATCCGGAAATCAGCGAATGAATGGGGTGTCCGAAAATCGCTGATACCTTCGGTAACCTCGAACTGGCCTGCGGGGACGAGGAGTTGGTTGATACCTGCCCGCCACGGTGCCTAGATTCCTCCGCCGTGTGCAACGAGCACCGCTCGGGTACGTCCGTCGGCCGGATCGGCAGCAGCACCACGCCGGCCCGGTGCACAGCACCGGCGGACGGGGGCGGAGCGCGCCGACCGCGATCCCACGCGGGAAGCGAGCCCCGTCTCTTGGGGGACCCCGGGTCCGTCGAGAGGGAATTACATGTCCGAATGTGCCGATACCACCCGCGACCGCGCCCGTAAGACGCGTACGACGGCGGCTCTCGCCGGGGCGGTCCTGCTCGCCCCGCTCGGGCTGCTGACCGCGACCGGCACCGCCCAGGCGGCGGACGGCGGAGTGTGGGACCGCATCGCCCAGTGCGAGAGCGGCGGCAACTGGCACATCAACACCGGGAACGGCTACTACGGCGGACTCCAGTTCTCCGCCGGCACCTGGCGCGCCTTCGGCGGCACCGCCTACGCGCCGACCGCCGACCGGGCCACCAGGGACCAGCAGATCGCGGTCGCCACCAAGGTCCAGCGCGCCCAGGGGTGGGGCGCGTGGCCGACCTGCTCGGTACGCGCCGGCGCGTACGGCAGCGCACCCGAGGCGCCCGCACCCGCGGCGGCTCCCGCCGAGCCCGCTGAGAAGCCCGCCGGGAAGCCTGCCGGGAAACCCGCCGGGACGCCGGCGCGCACGGCGGGCCACACCGACCGCGGCGCCTCCCGCGGCGACTACACCGTCCGCGACGGCGACACGCTGAGCGCCATCGCCGGCCGGCACGGGACCACGTGGCAGCGGCTGTACGCCGCCAACAAGGCCGTCATCGGCGGGGACCCCGACGTCATCGTGCCGGGGCAGCGGCTGCGGCTCTGACGCGCCGACGCCGCCGAACGGGGGCTCCACCCGGTCCGCCGACCGGGTGGGGCCCCGCGCGCGTGGGGCGCGGCTCGCCGGGCCGGGCGCCGGGTGCTGCTTAGCGTGGGCCGATGTTGCGCACCCCGATGACCCTCACCCTGGCCGCGGCGGCCGCCGTGCTGACCGCGCCCGTTCCCGCCATGGCCCAGGCCGCGTCCCGGCCACCGGCCTCCGGACCGCAGGCCGCGACCCACGCGCCGCAGCACTGCCCGAAGGAGAAGTGGCCCTGGGGCTGTGTCGCCGACTGCGAGAGCAGCGGCAACTGGCACATCAACACCGGAAACGGCTACTACGGGGGCCTGCAGTTCTGGCAGCCCACCTGGGAGGCGTACGGCGGCCTGAAGTACGCCGCCCGCGCGGACCTCGCCACCCGCGAGGAGCAGATCGCCGTGGCCCAGAAGGTGCTGGCGGTGCAGGGCTGGGAGGCCTGGCCGGTCTGTTCGAAGAGATACGGCCTGAAAGGCCGGATGCACATCGTGAAACGTGGCGACACGCTCTCCGCGGTCGCCCGCAAGTACGGCGTCAAGGGCGGCTGGCAGGCCCTCTACAAGGCCAACAAGGCGACGATCGGCGGCAACCCCAACCAGCTGAAGATCGGTCAGATGCTCACCCTGCCCTAGGCAGGGTCCTCGCGGGGGCCGGTCCGGCGTCGCGGCTCGCCGCCCGTCCACCGGGGACGGGCGGCGAGCCGCCGCTCCCCGTTGTTCTGTCCCCCGCCCGGCGTACGAGCCCTGGATACTCGAGCCCATGCTCGATACCTCCGCCCGGCTGCTCCGGCTGCTCTCCCTCCTCCAGGCCCACCGCGAATGGTCCGGCGCCGAACTCGCCGAACGGCTCGGTGTCACCCCGCGCACGGTCCGCCGGGACGTGGACCGGCTGCGCGAGCTGGGCTACCCCGTGCACGCCAGCCCCGGCACCGGCGGCGGCTACCAGCTGGGCGCGGGCGCCGCCCTGCCGCCGCTGCTGCTGGACGACGACGAGGCCGTCGCGGTCGCCGTCGGCCTGCGCACGGCCGCCGGGCAGGGGGTGGAGGGCATAGGGGAGAGCTCCGTACGGGCCCTCGCCAAGCTGGAGCAGGTGCTGCCGCAGCGGCTGCGTCACCGGGTGGGCGCGCTCAACGCGTTCACCGTGCCGATGCTGCGCGGCCCCCAGCCGTCGGCCGTGGACCCGGCGGTGCTGACCGAACTGGCGGCGCTGTGCCGGGACGCGGAGCGGCTGCGGTTCGAGTACGCGGACCACGAGGGCGCCCGCAGCCGCCGTACCGTCGAGCCGCACCGCCTGGTGTGCTCCGAGCGGCGCTGGTACCTGGTCGCCTGGGACCTCGACCGGGACGACTGGCGCACCTTCCGCGTCGACCGCGTCACGCCGAAGCCCCCGCACGGCCCCCGGTTCACCCCGCGCACGCCGCCCGCCGAGGACCTGGCCGCCTATGTGTCGCAGGGCGTCTCCACGCGCGCGTACGCCGCACAGGCCGTGATCCGGGTGCTGGCGCCCGTCGAGGAGGCGGCCGCGCACATCTCGCCGTCCGACGGGACACTGGAGGCCGACGGCCCGGACGCCTGTGTGCTGCGCACCGGGGCCGCGAGCCTGGACGTGATGGTGATCCACGTGCTGCTGCTCGGCTTCGAGTTCGAGGTGCTGGAGCCGGCGGAGCTGACCGAGGCGCTCAGGGATGCCCGGGAACGCCTCGGTCGTGCGCTGGATCGGAGTGCCGGGGTGCCGGAGACGCGTACTCCGGGTGGTGCAGGTCGAACGCCGGGGAATCCGTGTGGATCCGCGGCAGCGCCGTGAAGTTGTGCCGCGGGGGCGGGCAGGAGGTCGCCCACTCCAGGGAGCGGCCCCATCCCCAAGGGTCGTCGACCTCGACCTTCGTGCCGTACTTGGCGGTCTTCCAGACGTTGTAGAGGAACGGCAGCGTGGACAGGCCCAGCAGGAACGCGCCGATCGACGAGATGGTGTTCAGGGCGGTGAAGCCGTCCGCGGCCAGATAGTCGGGGTAGCGGCGCGGCATGCCCTCCGCGCCCAGCCAGTGCTGCACCAGGAACGTGGCGTGGAAGCCGACGAACAGCGTCCAGAACTGGATCTTGCCGAGCCGTTCGTCGAGCAGCTTCCCGGTGAACTTGGGCCACCAGAAGAAGAACCCGGCGAAGATCGCGAAGACGACGGTGCCGAAGACCACGTAGTGGAAGTGCGCCACCACGAAGTACGAGTCGGTGACGTGGAAGTCCATCGGCGGCGACGCCAGGATCACTCCCGTCAGCCCGCCGAGCAGGAACGTCACCAGGAAGCCGGCCGACCACAGCATCGGCGTCTCGAAGGACAGCGAGCCCTTGAGCATGGTCCCGCTCCAGTTGAAGAACTTCACCCCTGTCGGGACCGCGATCAGGAAGCTCATGAAGGAGAAGAACGGCAGGAGCACCGCGCCGGTCGCGAACATGTGGTGCGCCCACACGACCACCGACAGACCGGTGATCGCCATCGTCGCGCCGACCAGCGCCATGTAGCCGAAGATCGGTTTCCGGCTGAAGACCGGGATGATCTCCGTGACGATCCCGAAGAACGGCAGCGCGATGATGTACACCTCGGGGTGCCCGAAGAACCAGAACAGGTGCTGCCACAGCAGCGCGCCGCCGTTCGCCGCGTCGAAGACGTGCGAGCCGAACCGCCGGTCGGACTCGAGACAGAGCAGGGTGGCTGCCAGCACCGGGAACGCCATCAGGATCAGGATCGAGGTGAACAGGGTGTTCCAGGTGAAGATCGGCATCCGGAACATCGTCATGCCGGGGGCGCGCATCCCGATGATGGTGGTGATGAAGTTGACCGCGCCGAGGATCGTGCCGAACCCGGCCAGCGCCAGTCCCATGATCCACAGGTCGGGGCCGACCCCGGGCGAGCGTTCCAGGCTGTTCAGCGGCGCGTAGGCGAACCAGCCGAAGGCCGCGGGCCCGGTCGGCACGACCAGCGAGCCGAGCACGATCAGCCCGCCGAACAGGAACAGCCAGTACGACAGCATGTTCAGCCGGGGGAAGGCGACGTCCGGGGAGCCGATCTGCAGGGGCATCAGCTCGTTGGCGAAGCCTGCGAAGGTCGGGGTCGCGAACAGCAGCAGCATGATCGTGCCGTGCAGCGTGAAGAGCTGGTTGAACTCCTGGTTGCCGACCAGCTGGAGCCCCGGCCGGGCCAGCTCGGCGCGCATCACCAGTGCCATCGCCCCGCCGATCAGGAAGAACCCGAACGACGTGATCAGGTAGAGATGGCCGATCTTCTTGTGGTCGGTGGTGGTCAGCCAGTCGATGACCACCCGGCCGCGCCTCCCGGCCCCGACCCGTCGCGCCGCCGCCGGTACGGTCTCCGTCCCCATGCCTCGCTCGCCCCTTCGCTCGTACGGGGTTTCTGTGACGGAACCGTGTATTCCGTGTGCGGAATCGGCCCTCGTCGCCCGCCCGGAATGGCAATGGAATGAGACCCGGGGGACAGTCCTCCCGGAACTTTCCGCCGGGCAATTCGGCGAGCCGTGCCGACACGCGGGAATTTCGTTCGAATACCTGCGGAAGGCGTACCGAACCGCTCGTCCGAGTGAGTGCACGCCGCACGGCGGTCGATGACACGGCGGCCGAAACGCGTGTCGTGATCCTGTGACAGAAGTGTGACCGGAGGGGGATCAGTGACCCAGGGTGTCCGGCCTCCCCTTCCCCGGCCGCCGGACAGCGCCTAGCGTGGCGGCATGGCACCGATTCCGACACCTTCCGCAGAACCCCAGGACAGCCCGGACGCCTACGTCGGCCTCGACGCGGACGCGGCCGAGCGGCGCGCCCGCGAACGGGGGTGGCCGACGGTGCGCGCGCTGCCGCCGGGAGCGATCATCACCATGGAGTACCGCGTCGGGCGGCTGAACTTCGAGGTGAGGGACGGCCGGGTGGCGCGCGCCTGGAAGGGCTGAGACCGCATGAGTGAGGCCCCGATCGTGCTGATCGGGGCCTCGCTCATGTGCTCTCAGCCGCCCGTCACCGGGCGCGCGGCCGGTGCCGTACCGCGGGGGAGGCGGTCGGAGTGCGGCGGACGGCGGCTGCCGGCTGGGGTGACCGGGGTGCGCTCCGAGCGGGCCGTGTGCGGGCCCGGGGCCAGCAGCCCCGACGCCCGGGAGGTGCGCGCGGCAGCCGGCGAGACGGTCTCCCGCACCGGCACCGGCTCCTCCTGCGCGGCCGGGGCGAGCGGCGTCGGCTGGGGCAGCGGGACCACGCCGCGGCGGCGGGCGCGCAGCCAGTCGCGCTGGGTGAACAGCCAGGCCTCGGCGGCGGCGATGGTCGGCTCCAGCCACGGCAGCGCCAGCAGCACCAGCAGGCCCGCGGCCCAGCCCAGCAGGACGTCGCTCAGCCAGTGCGTACCGAGGTAGACGGTGGTCAGGCCGACGCTGAGCGACAGCACCGCCGAGAGTGCCGACAGCCAGCGGCGGGCGCGCGGCGTGGACGCCAGATAGGCGAGGATGCCCCAGGTCACCACCGCGTTCGCGGTGTGGCCGGAGGGAAATATGTCGCTGCCGGCCTGGAACCAGTGCCACATCTCGTTGGAGCCGAGCTCGGTCGCGTAGTGCGGCCCCGAGCGGCCCAGCCCGTACTTCACTGCACCCACGGTCACGTTCAGCAGCAGCAGCGCCGCGCCGAAGGCGAGCAGGGGGCGCAGGGTGTGCTGCCGCCAGCAGCGCCAGCCGAGCCAGGCCGCGACCATCACGGCCGTCGGGCCGCGCTGGCCGAGGACCACCCAGTAGTCCAGGAAGGCGTGGATCTCCGGCCACTGCTGGTAGGGCCGGAAGAGCATGGCCTGCCAGTCCAGCCGGACCAGCCACGAGGTGGTCACCACGGCGAGGACGATCGTGAGGTAGAAGGCGAGCGTCGCGCCGAAGAGCACCACCCGGTGCCGCGTCATGCGCGGCACGTCGAGGACCGGCCGCTGCGGTTCGCGGTCCAGTCGGGCGAAGATCCGGTCGAGCCGGGTCGGCTTTGGTTCGGTACGCACCCAATCGACGTTACAGCGAGTGAGCTCACTTCCCCGCCGAATCACCGGGTTTGTAATGACGATGTGATGTGGGATTGCTCTCAGGCACACGTTTATTCCAGCGATTCCGCAATCCTCAGGACGTGTTCCCTTCAATTGTTTTGATCATTCCGCAGGGGCTGGTTTTGGCCTCCTTATGAATTCGTTCACCGGCGCATGGCGCGGAATTCGCCGGGCGCTCACCGGGCGCGCGCGGCCGGTCAGGGCGGTCCCGAGCCGTTCAGCCAGAACGCCCCGTACACCGCCGAGACCACCGCGACGCCCGCGGTGACCAGCACCGCCCGGGAGGTGCGCGGCCGGGCCAGGGCGAGCGCGAGCGGCAGCAGCAGCGGGAAGGCGGGCATCAGCAGGCGCGGCTTCGAGCCGAAGTAGCTCGACGCGCACAGCGCGAGGGCGGTGACGACCCCCGTGTACACCAGCAGCGGCAGCGGCTGGCGCTGCCGGACGCAGATCACGTACAGCCGGATCACCAGCCCGACCCCGACGATCAGTCCGGCGCCCGCCAGGGCCGAGGGGAGCGACGTGAACTTCTCCGCGACGAAGCGGGCGAAGGCGTAGCCGCCGTCGAAGCCGTTGCGCCAGCCCGCCTGGACGTCCAGGTAGCCGAGCGGGCCCTTGCCGGTGTGGTGCCCGACCCACAGCACATAGCCCGCGGCGCCCAGGGGCGCGAGCAGCATCCCGAGGGCGCGTCGCCACGCCTGTGCGCCCTCCCCGCCGGGGCCGTCGGCGGGGGAGGGGGCGTGGGCGGTGGCACGCGCGCCGGGGATGGGCGCCGCGCTTCCCGGCCGCGCGGATGGCCCAACGCCGCCCCGGCCCCGCCACTGCCGCGGGAAGGAAGGCGCCCCGGCCGCCACGAAAGAACGCGCCCCAGCCGTCATGGAGGACCGCGCCCCCGCCGTAATGAAGGACACCGCCCCCGCCGTCCACACCGCCGCCACCACCGCGAGCCCCACCGGCCGGGTCAGCCCGGCCAGCAGTGCCAGCGTGCCCGCCGTGAGCCAGCGGCCGGTGAGGACGGTGTACAGGGACCACGCGGCGAGCGCGGTGAAAAGGGACTCGCTGTACGCCATCGACTGCACGATGCCGACCGGCAGCACCGCCCACAGCAGCACCGCGCAGACCCCGGCCCGGCGGCCGTACACATGGTCGGCGACCGCGAAGACCCCCCAGGCCGCGGCGAGCGAGGCGACCAGGCTGACGACGAAACCCGCGTCGGCGTACGACAGCGGCGTCACCGTGTGCAGCAGCCGCTCCAGCCAGGGCAGCAGCGGGAAGAAGGCGAGGTTGGAGTGGATGTCGCCGTTCGGCAGGCGCACCTCGTAGCCGTAACCGAGCTCGGCGACCCTGACGTACCAGAGGGAGTCCCAGCGGGCGGTCAGCAGGGTGTACGCGCTCTTGTCGCGCGCGGCGCTCCACACGGCCAGCGCGAGCAGACCCAGGGCGCGGACGGCGGCGTACCCGAGGAGGGCCGGGGCCGCCCGGCGAAGGGTCGGGCGCGTGGGGCCTATGAGGTGCCTGGGGCGCGTTTCGAGGTCGGTCACGGGCTCAAGTATCGGCGGGAGGGGGAACCGGGCGGCCGGGCCCGGCGTGCTCCGTGAAGTACGGACGTGGTGTACGGAGCGGTTCAGCGAGTGGTGTACGCCACACCGGATCCGCCGGAAGTGTGAGAGCTCCACCACGTGACTCCGGCATGGACTCGCGTACGCTGACGTGTCACTCGCCATCCGTTGCGCGGGCCGGAGACCACCGCTCCTCCGGCCGAGTCGTGGGGGATTCCCCAACCCCGCGAGCCCGCCGATGCGAGGGAACATCTGGGAGGTACGTACATGTCCGGGACGACCACGGCCGCGGTCGGGACGCGCCGTCGGGCGGCCGGGGCCGGTGCCAACCGCTGGGTCGTCCTCGTCGTCCTCTGCGTCAGCCTGCTGCTGGTCGCCGTCGACGCCACCGTGCTGCACGTGGCGGTGCCCGCCGTCACCGAGGATCTGAAGCCCGGCGGCATAGAACTGCTCTGGATCGTCGACACCTACCCGCTGGTCTGCGCCTCGCTGCTGATCCTGTTCGGCACGCTCGGCGACCGGGTGGGCCGCAGACGCGTCCTGCTCCTCGGGTACGCCCTGTTCGGGGTGGCCTCCGCGCTGGCCGCCTTCGCCCCCGACGCCCAGGTGCTGATCGCCGCCCGGGCGCTGCTCGGCGTCGGCGGCGCGATGATCATGCCCGCGACGCTGTCGATCCTGCGCCAGGTCTTCCCGGACCGGCGGGAGCGGGCGCTCGCCATCGGCGTCTGGAGCGCGGTCGCCGCGGTCGGCGCGGCCGTCGGCCCGCTGCTCGGCGGGTTTCTCCTGGAACACTTCTGGTGGGGCTCGGTCTTCCTCGTCAACATCCCGTTGATGCTGGTCAGCCTGCCGGTGGGGCGGCTGCTGCTGCCCGAGTCGAAGGGCGACGGCAACGGCCCGTGGGACGTGGGCGGCGCGCTGATGGCGGCGGCCGGACTGTTCGGCGTGGTGCTCGGCGTGAAGCGGCTCGGCGGCGGGCAGGACGTGACGGGCCCGTTCACCGTCCTGCCGCTGCTGGCCGGCGCCGCCCTGCTGGCGCTGTTCGTGCGGCGGCAGCGGCGGCGGGCGTATCCGCTGGTCGACCTGGGGATGTTCGCCCGCGCGGCGTTCAGCACCTCCGTCGGCTGCATCGTGCTGGCGATGCTCGCGCTGGTCGGGCTGGAGCTGATCGCGGCGCAGTACCTCCAGCTCGTACTCGGGCTGTCCCCGCTGCAGACCGGGCTGCGGCTGCTGCCGCTGACCATAGCGGCGATGGCGGCGGGCCTGTTCGGGGCGCGGATGCTGCGCCGGTTCGGGCCGCGCCGGATGGTGGTCTCCGGGTTCTGTCTGACCGCGGCCGCGGTGGTGCTGCTGACCGCGCTGGGCCGGGAGGACAACGCCGCGCTGATGCTGTCCGGCTTCGTGCTGCTCGGATTCGGTCTGGAGACCACTCTCTTCGGGGCGTACGAGTCCATGCTGAGCGAGGCCCCGCAGGAGCAGGCCGGCGGCGCGGCCGCGATCGGCGAGACCTCCTACCAGCTCGGCGCGGGCATCGGCATCGCGCTGCTCGGCAGCGTGATGAACGCGGCGTACGCGCCCGGCCTCACCTCGGTGCCGGGCGTGCCGGCGTCCGCGTCGGCCGCGGCCGGCCACTCCCTGGGCGAGGCCTACGACGTGGCCGGGCGGCTCGGCGGCGAGGCGGGCACGGCCCTGCGCAACGCCGCCCGGGACTGCTTCGTTCACGGACTGCATGTGACGTTGCTGGTCAGCGCGGGTCTGCTGCTGCTCGGCGCGGTGATGGCGCTGCGGCTGCCGAGGGTGATGCACTGCGAGGCGACGGGCCCGGTGGAGCTGCCCGCGCCGCGCGAGGTCGCGGAGTCCCGGGTCTCCGCCTGAGCGTCCGGCACGGCGGGTGGGTGGACGTGGGGGAGACTGCGTCGTAGCGTCGCCCTGAATCCGAGACTAGCGGTGCTAGTTAAAAGCTGGTGCCGCCGCTCCAGAGCCGCCGGAGGGTGCCCCGTGTCCACGTCCGCGAAGTTGCCGCCGTTCGATCCCGCCGACCCGCTCGGCCTCGACGACCTCCTCGAACCCGAGGACCTGGCCGTCCGCGACACCGTGCGCGGCTGGGCGGCGGACCGGGTGCTGCCGTACGTCGCCGAGTGGTACGAGAAGGGCGAGCTGCCGCAGATCCGCGAGCTGGCCCGGGAACTCGGCGCGATCGGCGCGCTCGGCATGTCCCTCGACGGGTACGGCTGCGCGGGCGCGAGCGCCGTGCAGTACGGCCTCGCCTGCCTGGAGCTGGAGGCCGCCGACTCCGGCATCCGCTCTCTGGTCTCCGTGCAGGGCTCCCTGGCCATGTACGCCATCCACCGCTTCGGCAGCGAGGAGCAGAAGCAGACCTGGCTGCCCAGGATGGCCGCCGGCGAGGTCATCGGCTGCTTCGGGCTCACCGAGCCCGACCACGGCTCCGACCCCGCCTCCATGCGGACGTACGCCAAGAATGACGGCACCGACTGGGTGCTCAACGGCCGCAAGATGTGGATCACCAACGGTTCCGTCGCCGGGGTCGCCGTGGTCTGGGCGCAGACCGACGAGGGCATCCGCGGCTTCGCCGTGCCGACCGACACCCCCGGGTTCTCGGCGCCCGAGATCAAGCACAAGTGGTCGCTGCGGGCCAGCGTCACCAGCGAACTGGTCCTGGACGACGTACGGCTGCCCGCCGACGCGGTGCTGCCCGGCGCGACCGGGCTGCGCGGCCCGCTCAGCTGTCTGTCGCACGCCCGCTACGGCATCGTGTGGGGCGCGATGGGCGCGGCGCGGAGCTGTTTCGAGACCGCCGTCGACTACGCCAGGACGCGTGAGCAGTTCGGCCGGCCTCTCGGTGGCTTCCAGCTCACCCAGGCCAAGCTCGCCGACATGGCGGTGGAACTGCACAAGGGGATTCTGCTCGCCCATCATCTGGGGCGGCGGATGGACGCCGGCCGCCTGCGTCCCGAGCAGGTCAGCTTCGGCAAGCTCAACAACGTCCGGGAGGCCATCGAGATCTGCCGTACGGCCCGGACGATCCTCGGTGCCAACGGGATCTCGCTCGAATATCCCGTGATGCGGCACGCGACCAATCTGGAATCGGTGCTCACCTACGAGGGCACCGTGGAGATGCACCAGCTGGTGCTGGGCAAGGCACTCACCGGGCTCGACGCCTTCCGGTGAGCCGGTGGGGCCGAGGCGGGGCCGGTGGGCGGCCCTGCCTCAGCTCTGGTTGAAGAAACCGTCCGAGCGGTGCGCGGCCGGGTCGCCGCTCACGATCTCCGTGTTGGAGGGGGTCAGCAGGAACACGCGGGTGGAGACCCGCTCGATGGAGCCGCGCAGCCCGAAGATCAGGCCGGCCGCGAAGTCGACGACGCGCTTGGCGTCGGCGGGCTCCATCGCCGTCAGGTTCATGATCACCGGGACGCCGTCCCGGAACAGCTCGCCGATGACCCGTGCGTCCCGGAAGCTGTCCGGGGTGACCGTGCCGATCCGGCGGCCCCGCTCCTCGGCCGTGTCCGTGGCCACCTTCACCCGCGGGTCCGTGACCCAGGCGTCCCCGGACTCGTTCTCCTCGGAGTACTCGTCGTCGTAATAGCGCTCGTCATCGTTGTCGTCGACGAGGCCGAGCCAGGCACTCGCCTTGCGCACCGATCCCATGGACGCCTCCTCTCGCAGCGGTCTTTCTTCCTTTCCGCATCCCCATGGTCGTCCATGATGCGGATGTCGCGCCAAGTGGATAGACGCCGTGCGGGGGGTTTGTGACGGTACTGGTGCACAGCGAATCCGTCGAGAGGCCGGTTACCCCAAGGGTCCCGTCGTATGCGGCTGCTGACTGTGAGTGAAATATGATTCTTCCCGGCGGACGGGTGACGGGCACTGCGTACGGGTGAACAAAGTGGCCGATACGATGCGGCCGAATCCGCGTCACACGGCCCACGGGGGAGCCTCTTGTTCGGAATAGTCCGGCCCTGCAGTCATCGTCTCGGCGAACGCCTCAAGTCCGAGTGGATGGCGCATCTGTGCGGTCTCTGCCTCGCTCTGCGTGCCGACCACGGCCAGTTCGCCCGGGTCGTCACCAACTACGACGGCCTGCTCGTCTCGGTTCTGACAGAAGCTCAGGGCGAACGGGAGGGCGGCCGTTGGCGGCGTACGGCCGGGCCGTGCCCGTTGCGCGGGATGCGCACCGCCTCCGTCGCGCAGGGTGAGGGCGCCCGGCTCGCCGCCGCCGTGTCGCTGGTGCTCGCCTCCGCCAAGGTCCGCGACCACGTCGCCGACGGCGACGGACTGCTGGCCCGCCGCCCGGTGGCGCTCGCCGCCCGCCGGGTCGCCGACGGCTGGGGACGGGCCGGCGCCCGCACCGGATCGGCCGTCGGCTTCGACACCGCCGTCCTGGTCGACGCCGTCGACCGGCAGCTCGGCATCGAGGCGCTGGCCGGGCCGGGCACCCCGATCCTGACCGTCACCGAGCCGACCGAGACCGCCACCGCCGCCGCCTTCGCGCACACCGCGGTGCTGGCGGGGCGGCCGGGCAACGCCGAGCCGCTGGCCGAGGCCGGACGTCTCTTCGGACGGCTCGCGCACCTGCTGGACGCCGTGCAGGACAAGGAGGCTGACGCCGCGTCCGGCGCCTGGAACCCGCTCACCGCCACCGGCACCCCGCTCACCGAGGCCCGGCGGCTCGCCGACGACGCCGTGCACGGCATCCGGCTGGCACTGCGCGAGGTCGAGTTCACCGAGGGGCGGCTGGCGCACCGGCTGCTGGTGCACGAGCTGCCCGCCTCGGTCGACCGCGCCTTCGGCACCTCCTCCTGCGGGCACCGGCCGGAGGCGGCCGGGCCCTACGCCCCGCCCGGCACTCCCGGCGGACCGGGCGCGCCGATGCCCCCGGAGCCGCCGCGCCGGGACCGGCGGGGGCTGCTCGCGGGATGCGCGGTGTGGCTGGGGCTGGCCTGTACGTGCCGGCTGTGCTGCGGTGAGTACGAGGACCCGTGGAGCAGGGAGCACCGGCAGGGGCCCTGCGCCAACTGCGACTGCAGCGGATGCGGCGACTGCTTCAACTGCTGCGAGTGCTGCAACTGCTGTGGTGAGGACGGCTGCTGCGACGGCTGCGACTGCGACTGCGGCTGCGGCTGACGCACTGAGGGGAGGGGTGAGCGCGCGTGTGAAGGCAGGAAAGGGAGAAGAAGGAAAGAGATAAAGGGAAGGCGAGCAGGGAGTCGGCTCAACAGGAAGAGGACCACACTCGACCGAAGTCGATGTGGGAGCGCGTGACCAGCCACTGCTGCGGATGCATGGGCCAAGTGGAACAGGCGTCCGGACGACCCGTCAACCAGGCCTCGGAAAAATGAGATTCCCCGCTCACCATCCGGACGGCCTTGACAGTCCGGCCGATCGGGCCCGTACTCTCGACCGACGGCCCTGCTGAGGGGCTTGGCCGTCCCGTGTGAAGGCATCACCGTGTTCCACACACATCACGGAGCCTTCCCATGTCCTCCGACACCCTTGCCAAAGCCCCCGCGCCCCCCGTCCCCGCCGAGACCGACCGCATCGTCCCGCAGCGCCGGTACGGCCAGTGGGCGGCCGCCGCGGGCGTTCTCGTACTGCTCGGACTCGTCGTCGACTCGGTGCTGCGCAACGACGCCTTCCAGTGGGGAGTCGTCGCCGACTACTTCACCTCGACCGCGGTGCTGCGCGGACTGTGGCTCACCCTGTGGCTGACCGCGGTGGTGATGGTGCTCGGCTTCGCGCTGGGCACCCTGCTCGCCGCCGCCCGGCTCTCCGCCAACCCCGTGCTCAGAGCCGTCAGCTGGGGATACGTCTGGCTGTTCCGGTCGATCCCGATCCTGGTGCAGCTGTTGCTGTGGTTCAACATCGGGGCGCTCTACCCGCAGATCCTCGGGGTGCGGACCGTCGACCTGCTCGGCCCGGTCGCCGTCGCGGTCATCGGCCTGACCCTGCACGAGGCCGCGTACGCCGCCGAGGTGGTGCGCGGCGGGATCCTGTCCGTCGGCACCGGGCAGATCGAGGCCGCGCAGGCGCTCGGGCTGAGCCGGCTGCGGCGCTGGTGGCGGATCGTGCTGCCGCAGGCGATGCGCTCCATCGTGCCGCCCGCCGGGAACATGCTGATCGGCACCCTCAAGGGCACCTCAATCGTCAGCGTCATCGCCGTCCAGGACCTGCTGTACTCGACGCAGCTCGTCTACCACCAGACGTACCAGGTCATCCCGCTGCTGATGGTGGCCACCGTCTGGTACACCGTCGTCACCTCGCTGCTGAGCGTGGGCCAGTACTACGTCGAGAAGCGCTACGCGCGCGGTGCGGAGACCGCCCGATGAGAGCGTCCCTGGTGATCGTCGGAGCGGGACCGCGCGGGACCGGGGTCCTGGAGCGGATCGCCGCCAACGCCGCCGGCTCCGTGCCCGGCACCGGCCTCGACATCCACCTCGTCGACCCGTACCCGCCGGGCCCCGGCCGGATCTGGCGCACCGCGCAGTCACCCCTGCTGTGGATGAACTCCCGCGCCGAGGACGTCACCGTGTTCACCGACGACACCGTGGAGATGGCCGGACCCGTCCAGGAGGGACCCACCCTGCACGAGTGGGCCGGGCTCGCCGGCGACGCCTTCGTCGGCCGGCGGGTCCAGGGCACCTACCTCCGCTGGGCCTACGAACGTGCGGTCGCCGCGCTGCCGCCCGGAGTCGCCGTGCACCACCACCCGTGCCGGGCCCTGCGGGTCTCGGGACCCCGCGAGGGCCGGCAGCGGGTGTGGCTCGAGGGCAGACCGAGCCCCCTCCTCGCCGACCTGGTGATCCTCACCCTCGGCCACCTCGACGCCGAACCCGACGCCGAGCAGACCCACTTGAGCGAGTACGCCCGCGCCCACGACCTCGTCCACCTGCCGCCGGACTTCACCGCCGACAGCGACCTGAGCCCGCTGCGGCCCGGCGAGCCCGTCGTCGTGCGCGGCTTCGGGCTCGCCTTCGTCGACCTGATGGTGCTGCTCACCGAGGGGCGGGGCGGGCGGTACGACGGGGACACCTACGTCCCCTCGGGCAAGGAGCCGGTGCTGTACGTGGGTTCGCGGCGCGGAGTGCCGTACCACGCGAAGCTCGGCTACGGCCTGGACGGCGCCCCGCCGCCGCTGCCCCGGTTCTTCGGCCCTGCCGAGGCCGACGCGCTGCTCGCCCGGCCGGGCGGCATCGACTTCCGGCGGGACGTGTGGCCGCTGGTGGAGAGGGAGCTGGGCTTCGCCCACTACCACCGGCTGTTCACCGCCCACCCCGGGCGGACCGGCCTGGACTGGAGCACCTTCGAGGACAAGTACGCCGCCGCCGACGACCCGGCCGAGCGCGCCGCCCTCGTCGCCGCCGCCGTGTCCGACCCCGCCGACCGGCTGGACCTCGCCGCGCTCGACCGCCCGCTGGCCGGCGTGCGGTACGGGTCGCACGAGGCGTTCCAGGCCGGGCTGCGCGACTACGTCGAGGCCGATCTGCGGCGCCGCCACGACCCCGCGCACAGCCCCGACCTGGCCGTCTTCGGCGCCCTGCTCTCCGTATACGGCCAGCTGATGCGGCTCGGGGACATCGGCACCTGGTGGCACGGCTTCTTCAGTTACCTGGCGTCCGGGCCGCCCGGGCCCCGGCTGCGGCAACTGCTCGCACTGTCCCGCGCGGGCGTGCTGCGGTTCGTCGGCGCCGACATGGAAGTCCGCGCGCAGGACGGGGTGTTCCGGGCGTCGAGCCCGACCGTGCCGGGGTTCGCCGTCGAGGCGCGGGCGCTGGTCGAGGCGCGGCTGCCGGAGCCCACGGTGGCCCGGTCCCGGGAGCCGCTGCTGCGGGAGCTGTACGCCGACGGGGCCGACGCCACCCCCGACGGGCTGCTCCGCGTGGACCCGGTCGACGGACGGGTGCTGGACCGGGCCGGGCTGCCGCATCCGCGCCGGTTCGCGCTCGGCCCGCACACCGACGTCCGGGGCGCGGGCGCCTTCGTCCGGCCGCGTTCCGGCGGACCGGCGTTCCGGCAGAACGACGCGGCGGCGCGGGCGGCGCTGTCGTTCCTGCGGGCGTCGGCCGACCGTGCGGCCGCCTGAGCCGCCTCACCCGCGGCGGAAAGACCAGTGCGCCACGGCGCGCTCACACCTCGGGTCGCCTGACCCGGTATGGAAGGGTTGATGACATGACGACGGACGCGTCCGGCGAGTGGAAGCAGTGGCACGAGGGGCGCCTGGAGACGGTGTCCGCTCCCTACGGGCCGCTCGCGCTGACCGCGACCCACTGGCTGGAGGACTATCCGGAGGGGCGACTTCCGGACATCCCGGGGAACTGGACCGCCGACGGTGACGCGGTGGTCCTGACCGCCGGCGCCGGGGACGGCCTGACCGTCGACGGCGCACCCTTCGAGGGGCGGGTACGGCTCGCGGCCGACGCCGGCCCGGTGTCCGCCGCCCGGGTCGGCTACGGCGAACGACGGCTGGTCGTGCTCGTCCGCGAGGGGATCTGGGGGGTACGCGACTTCGACCCGGCGGCCGAGACGCGCCGGCTGTTCCGCGGCATCGAGGCCACACCGTACGATCCGCGCTGGTCGGTGCCGGGCCGCTTCACGCCGTACGACGACGACCGCACCGTCCGGGTGGAGAACGCGGACGGGAGGCGGCGCGGCCTCGGGCTGGGCGGGGAGCTGGCGTTCACCCTCGACGGGCGGGAGCACACCCTCCAGGTGACGGTGGAGGGCGACGGCTCGCTCTGGGCCGTCTTCGCCGACGCCACCAGCGGCGACAGCAGTTACCGCTTCCGGTTCCTGCGGCCGGCCGCGCCCGGCGCCGACGGCTCCACGACGGTGGACTTCAACCAGGCGCTGCTGCCGCCGTGCGCCTTCGCCGACCACTTCATCTGCCCCTTCCCGCCGCCGGGGAACACTCTGGTCGTGCCGGTCGCGGCAGGGGAGCGCAACCTGGTCTGACGGGTCATCAAGGCCGGTACGGGGGCCATTCCGCACAGTTCGTTCAATGCTTGACGGCCGAAAGGCACCCTTGCGCCTACCGGTCGTTCGGCCGAATACTCCCACAAGCGCTTGTCAGGGGCACGGCGTGTTCGGAATCCGGACGCCCGTGCCCCCGGCTGCGCCTCACGGGCCCCGACCCCACGCGGGCCCCCGACTTCCTTTGTGGAGGAACGAAAAGTGAGGATCAAGCGCACCACCCCTCGCAGCGGCATATCGAGACGGACCCGGCTGATCGCCGTTTCCACCGGACTCGTGGCCGCCGCCGCGGTCGCGGTCCCCAGCGCGAACGCGTCCGACGCCACCACGTTCAGCGCCACCGAGCTGAAGAGCGCCGGTGCCTCGGTGCTCAAGGCCGACGTCCCGGGCACCGCCTGGGCCGTCGACAGCAAGACCAACCGCGTTCTCGTGACCGTCGACAGCACGGTCTCCAAGGCCGAGATCGCGAAGATCAAGGAACAGGCCGGGGCCAACGCCGACGCGCTCACCATCAAGCGCACGCCCGGCAAGTTCACCAAGCTGATCCAGGGCGGCGACGCCATCTACGCGAGCAGCTGGCGCTGCTCCCTCGGCTTCAACGTCCAGAACAGCAGCGGCACCCAGTACTTCCTGACCGCCGGCCACTGCACCGACGGCGCGGGCACCTGGTACTCCAACTCGGGCCGCACCACGGTCATCGGCTCGACCGCGGGCTCCAGCTTCCCGGGCAACGACTACGGCATCGTCCGGTACACCGGGTCCGTCAGCCGGCCCGGCACCGCGAACGGCGTGGACATCACCCGGGCCGCCACGCCGAGCGTGGGCACCACCGTCATCCGCGACGGCTCCACCACCGGCACCCACAGCGGCCGCGTCACCGCCCTCAACGCCACCGTCAACTACGGTGGCGGCGACATCGTCTCGGGCCTGATCCAGACCACGGTCTGCGCCGAGCCCGGCGACTCCGGCGGCCCGCTCTACGGCAGCAACGGCACCGCGTACGGTCTGACCTCCGGCGGCAGCGGCAACTGCTCCTCCGGCGGCACGACCTTCTTCCAGCCGGTCACCGAGGCCCTGAGCGCGTACGGCGTCAGCGTCTACTGAGCCGTTCCGCGTTCGCAGCCGGCGATCTCGGGAGCCCCCGCACGCAACAGCGTGCGGGGGCTCTCCCTTTGGGGTCTCCGGGGTGGGAGGGGCAGAGGTGAAAATCAGTCAGGACTAGACCTCACCAACCCGTACACGGTTACTCACGCGTAGCGTTTGCAGTGCGAATTCCCCTGGGATGTAAGAGGAATACGCGGGGTGGTGAAGGGGCGAAGGGCGCGCGGTGGTCGCCATGTGCGCGTCCTGAAGTCGACCTTGTGCGCTCCCTGTGCGGTTCGGAAGAGTGGGCGCCCGTCAACCAAGCCTTCCGGCTCGTCGTGGTCCCCACAACCACCGTCGGGCCGACCCCCCACAGGAGGACGTGAGTTGAAGCACCGACGCATACCCAAGCGGCGGTTCGCCGTGGCAGGTGCGGGCATCGCCGCACTGGTCGCCGCGGGAGTCACCTTCCAGACTGCGAACGCGAGTGAGCCGTCGGAGACCCCGGAGCTCAAGACGCTGTCGGCGATCGCGGCCGGAAAGCTCGCCTCGACGCTGGGTCAGGACCTCGGCGCCGACGCGGCGGGCACGTACTACGACGCCCAGGACAAGAGCCTGGTCGTGAACGTGCTCGACGAGGCCGCCGCCGAGGTGGTCGAGGAGGCCGGCGCCCAGGCGAGAGTCGTCGAGCACTCCCTCGCCGAGCTGAAGAGCGCCCGTACGACACTCAAGCAGGACGCGGCCATCCCCGGCACCGCCTGGGTCACCGACCCGATCACCAACAAGGTCGTCGTCACCGCCGACCGCACCGTCTCCGCGGCCGAGTTCGAGAAGCTCGGCAAGGTCGTCGACGGTCTCGGCGCGGTCGCCGAACTCCAGCGCACCAAGGGGGAGTTCAAGCCCTTCATCGCCGGCGGTGACGCCATCACCGGCGGCAGCGGGCGCTGCTCGCTCGGCTTCAACGTGGTCAAGGGCGGGGAGCCGTTCTTCCTGACCGCCGGCCACTGCACCGAGGGTATCTCCACCTGGTCGGACTCCTCCGGCACCGTCATCGGTGAGAACGAGGCGTCCAGCTTCCCGGGTGACGACTACGGTCTCGTCAAGTACACCGCCGAGGTCGACCACCCGAGCGAGGTCAACCTCTACAACGGCTCGGCCCAGCAGATCAGCGGCGCGGCCGAGGCCACCGTCGGCATGGAGGTCACCCGCAGCGGTTCCACCACGCAGGTGCACTCCGGCAAGGTCACCGGCCTGGACGCCACCGTGAACTACGGCAACGGCGACATCGTCAACGGCCTCGTCCAGACCGACGTCTGCGCCGAGCCCGGCGACAGCGGCGGCGCGCTCTTCTCCGGTGACAAGGCCATCGGCCTCACCTCCGGCGGCAGCGGCGACTGCACCTCCGGCGGGGAGACGTTCTTCCAGCCGGTGACGGAGGCGCTGTCGGCGACGGGCACGCAGATCGGCTGACCCGTCCCGCACGTAGCGAAGTCCCGCCCCGCGCGAGGGGCGGGACTTTCGCGTGCGGCCCGCCGGCGGTGATCCTGGTGATGTGGACGGGAACCCGGTTTTCGACGGGGCCGAGCCGGTGGACGCGCTCGAGGTGGCGCCCACCCCCCGGACGGCGGTGGCGTGGCTGCCGCCGCGGGAGCTCTGGCCGGTGATCCAGGACATCCGCTGGGAGCACGATCCGCAGGTACGGCGGTGGCCGCCGCATGTGAATCTGCTGTTCGGCTTCGTGCCGGAGGAGGAATTCGCGCGGGCCCTGCCGCTGCTGTCCGCCGGGGCGGCGCGGTGCGCGGCGTTCCCGGCACGGCTGGCCGGAGTGCGCTGGTTCCGGCACCGGCACTACGCCACGGTGTGGCTCGACCCGGCCGCCGCGGACCGGGCGCAGTGGTCCCGCCTCCAGCGGGAGCTGGAACTGAGGTTCCCGCTCTGCCGGGGGCGCGGCGGCCGCTTCACCCCGCATCTGTCCCTCGGCCGCACCCAGGACCCGAAGCACCTGGCCGCCGAGTGCGCCGCCCGGCTCGGCACGCTGTCGGCGGTGGTCGACGAGGTGGTCCTGCTCTCCCGGCGCGGCGAGGAGCCGATGCGGGCCCGGGCCGGGATCGCGCTGGGGACGGGGGAGGTGCGCGGGTTGCGGGAGGGCCCGGGGGAAGACGCCCCCTGAGGCTCCTTCTCCGCGCGGGCCTACGGCACCTGCGTCGGCAGGGGCTCCTCCCGGCGTTTCCGGCGCAGTGCCGCCGCCGCCAGGGTGATCACGACGCCGGCCGCCGCCCATGCCGACAGCACCAGCAGGGCGCCGGTGGTGCCGTTGCCCTCGAAGTAGGCGATCGAGCGGGCGGCCCAGGTGCCCGCGCCCGGTGGCAGGGCCGGGCCGATCGCCTCCCAGAACGGTGGCAGCATCGGCAGCGGGAAGGCGCCGCCCGCGCTGGGGTTGCCCAGGACCACCACCAGCAGGATCGCGAGGCCGATGCCGACGATCCCGAAGAGCCCTTGGAGGGCGAGGGTCGCCGCGCCGACGGCGAAGATGACCAGTGCGCCGAGCCCCCACAGGGCCGCGACGCCGCCGGGCAGGGCGCCCAGGACCGGTCCGACGATGACCGCGCCGCCGAGCCCGCCGACGATCGCCACCACCGCCATCACGGCGAGCCGGATCACCGCGCGGCGCGGGTTGGCGGGCCGGGCGCCGGTGCTGATGGCGAGGATCGAGGCGCACAGGTAGCCGCCGACGCACCAGCCGACGACCAGGTAGAACGACGAGAGCCCGTCGAAGTCGTCGGGGGAGGCCGGGGCCACGTCCACGGTCCGCACCGTGCGCCCCTCGGCCTTCTCCAGGGTGGTGGTCAGCGTCGCCAGCGAGGTGGCGAGGACGGTGCCGCCGCCGGAGGCGACCAGGAGGGTGTCGGTGGTGCCGTGCGGGTTCAGGACCAGGGCGCCGTCGATGTCCCGGTTCCTGATCTGCTCGCGGGCGGTCTCCGCGTCGGCCACCGCGCGCGGGTCCAGCGGGTCGCCGGGCAGCCGCTCCAGCCGGGTCACCGCCTGCTGGGCGGCGGCCGGCTGCGCGACCACCCCGAAGGGCACGTCCTTCAGCCGGGGGTCGTGCAGCGCTCCCACGTACGAGGTGATGAACAGCAGCTGGAGGGCGATCACGCCGAGGACGAGCAGCGTGGCCCGCGGGGTGACGGCGTCCTTCACCTCTCGGAGGAACGTGGTCTGTGTCATGTCCCCACCGTCCGGGGAGACAGACGTTTCCGCAGGTGGGAGGGGCCCGAACGGTTGTCGTACACATGTTCGGGATTTGGTCTATGGTGGTGGTGAGCAGGTTGGGAACGGATGTTCGATAGCGGATGGCGGGAGGTGCGGATGCCGGGCTTCACGCATCTGCACACCGTCTCCGGGTTCTCCGTGCGCTACGGCGCCTCGCACCCGGAGCGGCTGGCCGAGCGTGCCTCCGAGCGCGGCATGGACGCCCTCGCCCTCACCGACCGCGACACCCTCGCCGGCACGGTCCGCTTCGCCAAGGCCTGCGCCCGCGCCGGCGTCCGCCCGCTGTTCGGCGCGGACCTGGCGGTGACCGCGCCCGAGCCGGACTCCGTACGGCCGGAGAGCCGGCGTCGCACCCCGGTGCGCGGCGGTGCCTTCATCGACGAGTCGACCCCGCGCGTCACCTTCCTCGCCCGCGACGGCGCCCGCGGCTGGGCCGACCTGTGCCGCCTCGTCACCGCGGCGCACCGGGGCGGCCCGGACATCCCCGCCCTGCCCTGGGCCGACAACCACGGTGACGGCCTCACCGTGCTGCTCGGTCCCGGCTCCGACGTCGGCCGGGCCCTCGCCGCGGGCCGCCCCGACCGGGCCGCGCGGCTCCTCGCCCCCTGGCGGGAGGTCTACGGCGACGCCCTGCGGCTGGAGGCCGTCTGGCACGGCCGCACCGGCACCGGGCCCGGCTCCCTGCGGCTGGCCGCCCGTACCGTCGGCTTCGCCGCCGAGCAGGGCGTCCGCCCGGTGCTCGGCAACGCCGTGCGGTACGCCGACCCCGGACAGGGCCGGGTCGCCGACGTCCTGGACGCCGCCCGCCGCCTGGTGCCGATCGACCCCGCCAAGGAACTGGACTCCGGTGAGGCCTGGCTCAAGGACGCGGACGCCATGCTGCACGCCGCCGAGCGGATCGTCCAGGCTGCGGGCTACCGGCGGGACACCGCCCACCGGCTGCTGGAGCAGACCCAGGCGACGGCCGCCGCCTGCCTGGTCGACCCCGAGGACGACCTCGGCATCGGCACCGTCCACTTCCCGGAGCCGCACCTGGTCGGCGCGGACCGCCGTACCGCCCAGCGGGTGCTCGCCTCCCGGGCGGCGGCGGGCATGGTGCTGCGCGGCTACACCGGCCGGCGCGCCTACTGGGAGCGGATGCACGAGGAACTGGACATCATCGCCCACCACGGCTTCGCCTCCTACTTCCTGACGGTCGCCCAGGTCATCGACGACGTACGGAGGATGGGCGTCCGGGTCGCCGCGCGCGGCTCCGGCGCGGGCTCCCTCGTCAACCATCTGCTCGGCATCGCGCACGCCGACCCGGTGGAGCACGGGCTGCTGATGGAACGCTTCCTGTCCAAGCGCCGGCTGGTGCTGCCCGACATCGACATCGACGTGGAGTCCGCGCGCCGCCTGGAGGTCTACCGGGCGATCATCGACCGGTTCGGCGCCGAGCGGGTCGCGACGGTCGCGATGCCGGAGACGTACCGGGTGCGGCACGCCATCCGTGACGTCGGCGCGGCCCTGTCCCTGGACCCCGCCGAGATCGACCGCCTCGCCAAGTCCTTCCCGCACATCCGCGCCCGCGACGCCCGCGCGGCTCTGGAGGAGCTGCCCGAGCTGAAGGAGCTCGCGGCTCGGAAGGAGCGGTACGGCACGCTGTGGGAGCTGGTCGAGGCGCTGGACGCGCTGCCGCGCGGGGTCGCCATGCACCCCTGCGGCGTCCTGCTCTCCGACGCCTCCCTGCTCTCCCGTACGCCGGTGATGCCCACCAGCGGCGAGGGCTTCCCCATGGCGCAGTTCGACAAGGACGACGTGGAGGACCTGGGGCTGCTCAAGCTGGACGTGCTGGGGGTGCGGATGCAGTCGGCGATGGCTCACGCGGTCGCCGAGGTGAAGCGGACGACGGGCGCCGAGGTCGACCTGGACGCCGTGCCGCCGGGCGATCCGGCGACGTACCGTCTCATCCGCTCCGCCGAGACCCTGGGCTGCTTCCAGATCGAGTCGCCGGGCCAGCGGGACCTGGTCGGCCGGCTCCAGCCGGCGACCTTCCACGACCTGGTCGTCGACATCTCCCTCTTCCGGCCGGGGCCGGTCGCCGCCGACATGGTGCGGCCGTTCATCGAGGCGCGGCACGGGCGGGCGCCGGTGCGCTATCCGCACCCGGATCTGGAGGGACCGCTGAAGGAGACGTACGGGGTCGTCGTCTTCCACGAGCAGATCATCCACATCGTCGACATCATGACGGGCTGCGGGCGCGCGGAGGCGGACCGGGTGCGGCGCGGGCTGTCCGACCCGGAGTCGCAGGGGCGGATACGGGTGTGGTTCGCCCAGCACGCGGCGGCCCGCGGCTACGACGCGGAGACGATCCAGCACACCTGGGAGATCGTCGAGGCGTTCGGCAGCTACGGCTTCTGCAAGGCGCACGCGGTCGCCTTCGCCGTGCCGACGTACCAGTCGGCCTGGCTGAAGGCGCATCACCCGGCGGCCTTCTACGCCGGGCTGCTCACCCACGACCCCGGCATGTATCCGAAGCGGCTGCTGCTGGCGGACGCGCGGCGGCGCGGGGTGCCGATCCTGCCGTTGGACGTGAACAAGTCCGGGGTCGCACACAGGATCGAACTGGTGTCTGAATCGGGTCCGCGTCCAGGGCTCTGGGGGCTCCGGCTGGCCCTCTCCGACGTCCACAACATCAGTGAGGCCGAGGCGAAGCGGATCGAGGGCGGACAGCCGTACTCCTCCCTGCTCGACTTCTGGGAACGGGCCCGCCCCAGCCGCCCGCTGGCCGCCCGGCTCGCCCAGGTCGGCGCGCTGGACGCGTTCGGCGCCAACCGCCGCGACCTGCAACTGCACCTGACCGAACTGCACCGCGGCGCCCGCGGCATGGGCGGCGGCGGAGGACAGCTCCCTCTGGCCGGCGGCCGCAGCACCGCCTCCGCCGGGCTGCCCGACCTCTCCGCGGAGGAACGGCTCAGCGCCGAACTCGGCGTGCTCTCCATGGACGCCTCACGCAATCTGATGGACGACCACCGCGCGTTCCTGCGCGAACTGGGCGTGGTCGGCGCACGCCGGCTGCGCGAGGCCCGGCACGGGGAGACCGTGCTGGTCGCGGGAGCCAAGGCGGCCACCCAGACCCCGCCCGTCCGGTCCGGCAGACGGGTCATCTTCACCACCCTGGACGACGGCACCGGCCTGGTCGACCTCGCCTTCTTCGACGACTCCCACGACGCCTGCGCCCACACCGTCTTCCACTCCTGGCTGCTGCTGGTGCGCGGGGTGGTCCAGCGGCGCGGCCCGCGCAGCCTCAGCGTGGTGGGCTCCGCCGCCTGGAACCTCGCCGAACTGGTCGAACTGCGCCGGGAGGAAGGGCTGGAGGGGGTCGCGGCCCGGCTCGCCGACGCGCCCGGCACCCCCGCGCCCGACACCCCCGCGCCCGACGACGGACAAGGGCCCGCGCGCGGGCGGCTCGCCGGTTCCGACGGGCTGCCCGCCCCGGCCGGCTCCGCCGCCCGGGACCGTATGGAGACCCACCGGTCCCGGACGATCCACATGCCCACCGGGTACGAGATGCACCCGTGGGCCGATCTGCGGCCCGCGGGACAAGAACCTTCGCGAACAAGGAAGTTGTGGCACCAGAGTCCGGGGAGTGCGGGATGACCATCCTCTGCGTACGTTTCCAGCTGCCGCCGATGTACGAGGCGGCCCTGCCGGGGCTGCTCGGGCTGCTGGAGGAGTTCACGCCGGTCGTCGAGGCGCTGCCGCCGGACGGGGCGCTCGCCGATCTGCGCGGCGCCGAACGCTACTTCGGACGTGACGCCGTCGAACTGGCCTCGGTGATCCGGGTCCGCGCCCTCGCCCACCACGGGATCGACTGCGTGATCGGCGCCGGCCCGGGCCCGATGCTGGCCCGGATCGCGCTGCGCGACGCCCGGCCCGGGGTGACCCGCGCGGTCCCCGCGGACGCCGTGGCGGAGTTCCTCGCCGACAAGCCCGTCGCCGTCCTGCCCGGCGTCGGCGCCGCGACCGCCCGCACCCTGTGCGAGTACGGCCTCGACACCCTCGGCCGGGTCGCCGCCGCGCCGCTGTCCACGCTCCAGCGCCTGGTCGGCGCGAAGGCGGGCCGCGACCTGCACGAGAAGGCGAACGGGATCGACCGCGGCCGGGTCGTGCCCAACGCCGTCTCCCGCTCCCTGGCCACGGAACGCCCCTTCGACCGCGACGAACTCGACCCGGAACGGCACCGCCGCGCCCTGCTCTCGGCCGCCGAGGAGATCGGCGCCCGGCTGCGCGCCGTGGAGAAGGTCTGCCGCACCCTCACCCTGACCGTGCGCTACGCCGACCGCTCCGCGACCACCCGCTCCCGCACCCTGACCGAGCCGACCGCCCACTCGGCGGCGCTGGCCAAGGCGGTGTACGGCATGTACGACGCCCTCGGCCTGCAGCGCGCCCGGGTCCGCGCGATCGCCCTGCGTGCCGAGGGCCTGGCCCCCGCCGAACAAGCCTCCCACCAGCTCTCCTTCGACCCCGTGGACGAGCGGGTCCGCCGGATCGAGGAGGTCGCCGACCGCGCGCGGGCGAAGTTCGGGCCGCGGGCGGTGATGCCGGGGAGACTGGCGGCGTAACCCGAGCCGGGCCGGGCGGGACGCGTCGGGCTCACGATCAACTAGCGCCGCCAGTTTTTACTGTCGCGTAACTTCCCGCTGAGGCTACTCACCCGTAACTTGACATGTGAACAGCATCCCGTGATCCGGATCACAGGGCGTAAGGCAGTCGTAACTCCTTCCCCACGAGCCGTCAGGAGATCACTCGATGCTGCCCTGGAACCGAATACGCAGATCCGTGGCTGCTTTGCTGCTGGTTGCCACGGCGACCCTGGTCCCCGCCGCCACCGCCCAAGCGTCCGACGCCCCCAGCAGCGGCTGGAACAACTGGTCGTGCAAGCCCTCCGCCTCCCACCCCCGCCCCGTCGTGCTGGTCCACGGCACCCTCGGCAACTCGGTCGACAACTGGCTGGGCCTCGCCCCGTATCTGGTGAAGCGCGGCTACTGCGTCTTCTCCCTCGACTACGGCCAGCTCCCCGGCGTCCCGTTCTTCCACGGGCTCGGCCCCATCGACAAGTCGGCGGAACAACTGGACGCGTTCATCGACAAAGTGCTCGACGCGACCGGCGCCGCCGAGACCGACCTCGTCGGCCACTCCCAGGGCGGCATGATGCCCCGTCACTACCTCAAGTTCCTCGGCGGAGCGGCCGAAGTGAACGCCCTCATCGGCATCGCCCCCGACAACCACGGCACCACCCTCAGCGGACTCACCAAGCTGCTGCCGTACTTCCCCGGCGCCGAGGACCTGCTCTCCACCGCCACCCCCGGACTCGCCGACCAGATCACCGGCTCCGACTTCCTCACCAAGCTGAACGAGGGCGGCGACACCGTGCCCGGCGTCCGCTACACCGTCCTCGCGACCAAGTACGACCAGGTCGTCACGCCCTACCGGAGCGGGTACCTGGAAGGGCCGGACGTACGCAACGTGCTGCTCCAGGACCTCTGCCCGGTCGACCTCTCCGAGCACCTGGCGATCGGGCTGTTCGACCGGATCGCCTTCCACGAGGTGGCCAACGCCCTCGACCCGGCCCACGCCAAGCCCACCACCTGCGCCTCCGCCTTCAGCTGAGCGCCGCCGGGGTCCGGCCGGCCTGAGCCGCCGTCCGGACCCCGGAAGTCCCGGTCGCCTCAGCGGCCGTGCCGGCCGCCGGTCACCGCCTTGCGGCGCACCGAGGCGAACAGAGCGGCCGCGCCGAGGGCCAGCGCCGCCGCGCCGCCGACCGCGATGTACGGGGTGCTGCTGTCGCCGCCGGTCTCCGCGAGCTTCTGCGAAGCACCCGCCGCCTTGGGCTGGTTGGCCTCCGAAGCGCCTTCCGCGTCACCCTCCGCGCCACTCTCCGCGTCGGCGCCCTCGCCGGCCGTCGTGTCGCTCTCCTGGGCCTTTGCCGCGGCCGGCTCCGCCGTCGTGTGCGGGTCGTCGTCGCCGTGACCGTGGTTCTCGACGGTCGACTTGTCGGCACCCTCCTCGATCTGCTCCTGGGAGGGAGCCGAGGCGGACGGGGCGGGGGCGGACGGAGCGGTCGACGAGGCAGGGGAGTCACCGCCGAAGGTGACGTCGGAGCAGGAGTAGAACGCCTCCGGGCTGTCCGACCGCTGCCAGACCGCGTACAGCACGTGCTTGCCGGTGCGCTCCGGAAGGGTGCCGGAGAACGTGTAGAACCCGCCCGACGCGGCCGGGTCGGTGACGGTGGCCACGGGATCGGCCAGATCCAGGTCGTCCCAGGCGAGCGGCTTGGAGGGGTCGTAACCCGGCTTCGTCAGATACACCTTGAAGGTGCCCTTGTGCGGGGCGGTCACGCGGTACCTGAAGGTGTACGAGCCGCTGCGCACGCTGGTCGCGGGCCAGTCGGCGCGGGCCAGGTCGAGGCCCTTGAACTCCTCGTTGTTCGCGCTGCACAGCTTGCCGTCCGGGATCCGCGCCTGGTGCTGCCCGGCGGCGTCGCCGATGCGGATGCCGTTCCAGTCGTACAGCGCCTGGGTGCCGCCCGCCGCGACCGCCGCCTTGCACGCGTTGGAGGACGGGCTCTCCGGGCCCTCGGCGTAGCACTGCGAGACCCGGCTGACCGGGTCGCCCATCGAACCGTGCGCGGACGCGGGTGCCGCGGACAGAGCGGTCAGGGCGAGCGGGCCGAGGCCGAGGGCGGCGACGGTGGCGGCGGCCTTGCGGCGGCGTGCGGGCATGGGGGAACTCCTAGACGCGGTTGCGGGCGGTTCTGATCCCGTGTGAACCCGGGTGTGATCCCGTGGGGGTGATCAGAAGCTAGCCCGAGGAAACCGCGAAATCGGCTGCCCAGGACGGCGGACGGAGATCCTTATGGTCCCGTTAAGGGAGTGCTCAGACTGCGCTGAGGTAGTTACCGTTCGGGGCATGAACGACGAGGAGATCCGGCCGGCCGTCGCCGCCGACGTACCGTCCGTGAAGTCCGTGACCGCCGCGGCGTACCACCCCTACGTCGCGCGGATCGGCGTGGTGCCGCAGCCCATGGAGGCGGACCACGCGGCGGACGTCGCCGCGGGGCGGGTGTTCGTCACCGGGGACCCGGTGACCGGCCTCGTCGTCCTGGACGCGTACGAGGACCATCTCTTCCTGGACAGCATCGCCGTGCACCCCGACGCCCATGGCGGGGGCGTGGGGCGGCGGCTGCTGCGGTTCGTCGACGCGCGCGCACGCGCGCTGGGTCTGCCCGAGATCAGGCTCTACACGAACGCGATGATGTGGGAGAACCAGAAGATCTACCCGAGGTACGGATACGAGGTCGTGGAACGGCGCGTGGACGGGCCCTACGACCGCGTCCACTACCGCAAGCTCCTGAACCGGCCCTGAGGGGCCGCGGGCCGGCCGGCCAGGGGTCAGCAGTCCGGCCACCACGTGCGGGCGATGTCCTTGCGCACCTCGGGGCGGCCGGCGGGGCGCTCGTCGGTCTCCTCACGCACCCGGCGGGCGTCGCTCTTCTTCAGGGGCTTCTGCACGGTCACACGGCGCATTGCTGCCTCCTCGTGGGTCCACCGGGTTCCGCGTTCTCACGGGGGTGGACCCGTTCGGCGAGACTTCCTCATCGCCGCCCGATTTGTCTGTGGCGGCAGTCACGATTCGGTTGTCCGTGGCGGGTGTCACCCCGACGGTGTCTGTAAACCACCGTGATCGGGTGACAGCGGGCTGTCACGCCAGGAGCGCGTCGAAGCCCTCCTTACGGGCCAGGGTCTCCAGCTCGTCCAGGGCCGCAACGGCCGCCGCGGCGGCGTGCGGGTCCCGCTCCGCGAGGCCGCTCTCGGCGAACTCGTCCTCGTCCAGCCGGAGCACCTCGGCACCGTCGGCGGAACGCCACAGGTCCAGGTCCAGGTCCTCGACCACCACCTCGGCGCCGGACCGGACCGCCGGCCGGGTGATGTCGCAGTACCAGCCCTTCAGCGCGCCCGAGGCCGCGCGGACCTCCTTCACGGAGTACCAGCGGTCCCGCCAGTAGTACTCGGTGAACACGTCCCCCGGCTCGAACCGCACGAAGCCGAAGTCACGGACCCCGGCACCCGCCCAGGGGGCCCGGACCGCGATCCGGACGCCGTCGTCACCGAGCAGCCGCGCCCCGTAACGGATCTTCGTACGGCCCGCCTTGACCAGGACCACCTCGACCTGGCTTCCGGTGTCAGCCGAGTTCGCGGACATAACGCACCTCCGTGGCGCAGATCTCGTACCCGAACCATTGGTTGATCGCGAGCATCGGCTCGTTCCCCGCGTCGTTCCCGGTGATCGCCTCCGTGTAACCCGCGGCCCGCGCCCGGTGCAGCGAGTCGTTCTTCGCGAGCTTGGCCAGGCCGCGGCCGCGGAAGGCGGCGGCGGTGCCGGTCATCGCCGAGGCGTAGCGGCGCCGGGCCGGGTCCGTGTAGGCCGCGCTGAAGGCGGCCGGACGACCGTCGACGACCGCGACCGAGGTCAGCTCCAGGTCGAGCAGCGGGTGGTTCCAGGTCTCCTCGACCCAGGCCTCGAAGTCGGTGAACTCCGCCGTGATGTCGCCCGGTTCGTCCGCGGTGGCCGCCGCGTCCAGCTCGAACACGGGCCGCGGGTCGTCCGCGTAGTCCGCGCCGGTCCGCAGTTCCACTCCCGGGGGCGGGCCCTGCGGCGGCGGCAGGGTGCCGCCGGCCAGGTCCAGGCGGAGGAAGTGCGCGGAGCGGCTGGCCCGGTAGCCGTGCCGCTCGGCGAAGCCGCGGTTCGCGGGGTCGTCCAGCACCCAGGAGAACAGCCGGGTCGCGCCCACCCCCGCCAGGTATTCCTCGGCGATGCGCACCAGCAGCGAGCCCGCTCCGTGCCCGGTCCGCTCCGGGTCGACGTACACGTTGAGACACCCCTGCCCCGGCTCCGGGCTGTCATGGGCGAGGCCGGCCTCGGCCGTGCCGATGACCTCGCCGTCCCGCTCGGCGACGAACTGCCGGAAGCGGGCGTCGGGGTGGGTGTGGGCCAGATGGTGCAGCACGGACTCCGGGGTGCTCAGCAGGTAGGGCAGCGCCCGGTGCCTGACCCGGATGAAAGCCTCGGCGTCGGCTCGGACCTCGGGGCGGAGATCGCGCACGATGACGGTCATGCGGCCGCACGCTACGCGGGGATCAAGGCCGGATGCCTCCCATTTTCCGGGGGCTGCGGGACAATCGCCCCGTGACGTTGAAGATCGACATCGATGACAGCGGCGTACCGCCGTACGAGCAGGTGCGGGTGCAGATCTCCGCGCAGGCGCGGTCGGGGGAGCTGCCGGTGGGCTACCGGCTGCCGACGGTGCGCGGGCTCGCGGAGTCGCTGGGCCTCGCGGCGAACACGGTCGCCAAGGCGTACCGGGCGCTGGAGACGGACGGGGTGATCGAGACCCGTGGCCGCAACGGGACGTTCGTCGCCGCGGCCGGCCCGGCGGCGGAGCGGGAGCTGGCGTCGGCGGCCCGGGCGTACGCGGAGCGGGCCCGGCGCCTGGGCGTTCCCCAGGAGGGCGCGCTGGACGCCGTACGGGACGCACTGCGGGCCGCGTACGAGGCGTAGGAACCTACCGGTGGACCCGGGTCGCCGACAGCGCGGCCGGTGTCCGCGTCACCGTGCGGCCCCTGGACGCCGCCAGCCTTCCGAAGGCCATCGCGTCCGCCACCGCCGCCCCGCCAGGGTCGTTGTTGAAGTACGTGTACACGTCCCGGCTGTCGTCGAACGCTTTCGCGACACGCCGCAGCCAGGTCTCCAGGGCCTGCCGGCCGTAGCGCGGCCACGGCCGGGCGCGGCCCTGGTGGAAGCGGACGTAACCCCAGTCCGCGGTGCGCCACAGCGGGGTGACCGGGCGGGAGAGGACGTCCGCCCAGCACAGGGCGGCGGCGCGGGACTCCAGCACCGCGCGGACCTCGGGCGTCCACCACGACTCGTGCCGTGGCTCGACGGCGACCCTGGTCGACGCCGGGAACCGGCGCAGGCACGCGTCCAGCAGGCCCGCGTCGGCCTTCAGCGTCGGCGGCAGCTGGAGCAGGACGGGGCCCAGCCGATCGGCGAGACCCGCCGCGTGGGTCATCAGCCGCTCCACCGGCTCCTCGGGGTCCTTCAGACGCTTGATGTGGGTCAGATACCGGCTGGCCTTGACCGCGACCACGAAGTCCGGCGGCACGCGCTCCCGCCACGCCTCGAAGGTCTCCCGCGTCGGCAGCCGGTAGAAGGCGTTGTTGATCTCGACGGTGGCGAAGTGCCGTGTGTACTCCTCCAGCCACAGGCGGGTGGGCACGTCGGACGGGTACAGCAGGCCCTTCCAGTCCTTGTACTGCCACCCCGACGTGCCGACATACAGAGGCATATCCCCATCAAAGCACTACACGGGCAGCCGCAGCACTCACAGGTACATCCCCGCCTCCACCCCGCCCCGCGGCTCCGGCAGCGCCGTCGGGGACGTGCCCCGGCGCAGCGCGTACAACTCGGCCAGCGTCGCGCCGTCCCGGCCGACGCCCTCGTCCGTGCCCAGCCAGCTCACCGCCTCGGCCCGGGTCAGCGCCCCCACCTCGATCCGGGCCAGACAGCGGCCGGGACGCACCACGGCCGGGTGCAGGCGCTCCAGGTCCTCGTTGGTGGTGACGCCGACCAGCACGTTGCGGCCCTGGCCGAGCAGCCCGTCGGTGAGGTTGAGCAGCCGGGACAGCGCCTGCCCGGCGGTGTGCTTCGCCTCCCCGCGGATCAGTTCGTCGCAGTCCTCCAGGAGCAGCAGCCGCCAGCGGCCCTTGCCCGCCGCGTCCTCCTCGCCGATCGCGATGTCCATCAGATAGCCGACGTCGGAGAACAGCCGCTCCGGGTCCAGCACGCAGTCCACCTGGCACCAGTCCCGCCAGGAGCGGGCCAGGGTGCGCAGCGCCGAGGTCTTGCCGGTGCCGGGCGGGCCGTGCAGCAGGAGCAGCCGGCCCGCGATGTCCTCGGGGGTGGTCTTCATCAGCCGGTCCATAGCCTCCGCGACCGGCGCCGTGTAGTTGGGCCGCACCTCGTCCCAGGTGCCCGCCGAGATCTGCCGGGTGGTGCGGTGCGGGCCGCGCCTCGGGGAGACGTACCAGAAGCCCATCGTGACGTTCTCCGGCTGCGGTTCCGGCTCGTCCGCCGCGCCGTCCGTCGCCGCGCTCAGCACCTGCGCCGCGAGGTCGGCGGTGGTCGCCGTCACGGTGACGTCGGCGCCCCGGTTCCAGCGGGACACCAGCAGCGTCCAGCCGTCGCCCTCGGCGAGGGTGGCGCTGCGGTCGTCGTCGCGGGCCACCCGCAGCACGCGCGCGTCCGGCGGCAGCAGGGTCGCCCCGGAGCGGACGCGGTCGATGTTCGCGGCGTGCGAGAAGGGCTGCTCGCCCGTCGCGAAGCGGCCGAGGAACAGCGCGTCGACGACGTCGGAGGGCGAGTCGCTGTCGTCGACGTTGAGCCGGATCGGCAGTGCGTCGTGTGGGTTCGCGGACATGCCGCCATGATCGGGCACCGGGGCGTCTCGTGCACCCGGTTTCCGAGGTGCGCGCGGAGTGTCGCCTTCCGTGCCGCTCGCCCCGCTGTGTCCCGTCCGCGCCCTTCGTCGCTCCTTGGTTGCTTCTTCACGACATCTGCCCCGACGCCCGCCCCCGCCGCTACTGTTGCCCTCGATGGGACGTCATGGGTGGGATTCGGGGGCACGGCGGTGGCGGCTCACCGCGTTGCTCGGCGTGTCGGTGGCCGTCGCGGCCCTGCTGGTGACCCTGTTCGGCACGCTGCCCGGCGGCGCGAGCACCGAGGGCACCTCGCCCGACGGCGACAAGGTGCACGGCACGCCCGTCACCCCGCCACAGCGGTACGGACCGGACGTCGGCTGGGGTTTCACGCACACCCAGTTCAGCGCCGACGAGGGCAGCCCCGAGGCGGTCGCCCGGGTCGAGGAACGGCTCCGGGACGCCGGGCTGCCGCAGAACCAGCACATCATGGGCTGGGGTGCCGACAACCCCGAGCCGGTGAAGGGGCGTTACGACTTCGACGCGCTGGACCTGCGGGTCGACTTCATGCGGGCCTCCGGCGCCACCCCGGTGATCACCCTGTGCTGCGCCCCGGACTGGATGAAGGGCGGCGAGGCCGGCGCGGACCGGACCGACTGGAGCCAGGCCGCCCTGGAGACGGCGCCCGAGCCCGGGCACTACGACGACTTCGCGGCGCTCGCCGCGACCGTCGCCAAGCGCTACCCCGACGTACGGCACTTCATCGTCTGGAACGAGTTCAAGGGCTTCTGGAACGACGCCGAGCACCGCTGGGACCACGAGGGCTACACCCGGATGTACAACCTCGTGTACAAGGCGCTGAAGGCCGTCGACGAGGACATCATGGTCGGCGGCCCCTACCTGGTCATGGACAGCCTCGATCCCCGCCAGCAGCACGCCTCGACCGGCCTCAGGGGTCCCTGGGGGGCCGTGGACCAGCGGGTCCTGGACGCCTTCGACTACTGGAACCGGCACAAGGCGGGCGCCGATTTCGTCGTCGTGGACGGTTCCAGCTACACCCGGGACGACGAGCTGCTGCCCGACGAGTTCACCGCCACCGACAAGTTCACCGCGGTGGGGGAGTGGGTGCGCGGACGCACCGGCGGCGAACTGCCGCTGTGGTGGGCGGAGTACTACGTCGAGCCCGCCGACGGCAACGACGACCGCCACGGCTGGTCCGAGACCCGCCGGGTCGCCGTCCAGGCCGCCGGGATGATCGCCATGGTACGGGGCGGTGCCTCCTCCGGCTTCTACTGGAACCCGGAGGCGGAGCGGGGCCCCGAGTGCCCCGGCTGCCTGTGGACCCCGACCGGCACCGCGAGCGGCGGCGGCGAGCTGCCCATGCACGACCTCGTCTCCCGGTTCGCCGCAGCGTTCCCGCCGGGCACGGCCTACGACGATCTGACCGTCGACCGCCGGGTCCGCGCCCTCGCCACCGACCGGACGGTCCTCGTCGTCAACACCCGCGACCGGGCGATCAGCACGAAGGTCGACGGGCGGACCGTCGACCTCCAGGCCTACGAGGTGAAGTGGCTGACCCGCTAGCGGGACCGGCCACCGGCGTCTGCCGCGCACCTCTCACTTGATCGTCAGGAACCGCTGCACCAGCGAGGCCAGCAGCACCGCCAGCAACGGCAGCGAGAACCAGAAGCTGCCCTGGAGGCGGCGCAGCTGCCGTACCCCCGGCCGCACCGCGACCCGCAGCACCTCCCGGGCCGCGAGCAGCACGATCAGCGCGGCCGCCGCCAGCGCCCCGACCACCGACCACGGCGTCCAGGTCACCCGCGGCCCCGCCGGTCCGGGATCCGGCTCGGGAACGGGCCCCGCGGGACGCTCGCTCAGCGCGTACATCGTGACGTCCTCGTTGACGAGGACCTTCCGCAGCTCCGGGCGCCGGTCCAGGTTCCGGATCAGCCGCGGCTCCCAGGTCGTGGCATACCCGACGTCCATCGTCAGATACGTGACCTGACTGCGGTTGACCATCAGGTACGAGTTCGGGCCGGCGTCCTTGAGCGCCTTCACCAGCCCCGACACCAGCACCGGGTCGGTCGGTGCGAGCGTCGGCACGTACTCCACCTTCTCCATGTCCCGCGCGCCCCACGGCATCGCCGGTGTCACGTTCTCGAAGGTGTCGTTGCTCAGCCACAGCAGCCGCACGCTCGGATCGTCGTGCGCGTACACGTACTCCATGGCGGCGACCTCGCCGGGCCGGATCCGCTCGAACGGCTCGTTGCCCCAGCGGGCCACCAGGAAGCCGCCCATGAGCACCAGGCCGGCCATCAGCGCCGCCAGCGGGGCGAGACTGACCCGGTCCCGGTCGCGTTCCTTCGCGGTGACGCCGGTGCGCGGGAACAGCGCCAGGCCGGCCAGCAGGGCCGCGCCGGGCAGCGCGAACATGAACACGCGCAGCGCCATCTCGCCGCCGTACGACTGCATGCCGAAGCCGAGGAACGGCACGAAGACGAGGACCGGCAGCGCACGCTCCCGGTACCGGTGGTCGCGCCGCCGCCACCAGCCCCAGCAGGCCAGCGCCAGCACCCCGCCGGCCAGCGCCACCCGCGCGTACAGCACCAGCTTGTGCGTGGAACTGCCGCCCTCGATCCGGCCGGACACCGACGAGGAGACATTGCCGCCGACCCCGCCGATCCCGCCGAACATCTCGTCGAAGTGCCCCGACCAGTACGGCTCCGCCATGAAACCGATCCAGGACACCACCGCCACCCCGAACAGCACGGGCAGCCCGCGTAGTTCGCAGCGGCCGACGAGGACCAGCACGGTGACCACGCCCAGCATCACGAACGGGGTGAGCTGATGGGCGGGCACGCTCGCCATGAACAGGCCGATCACCACCAGCAGCAGCACCGCCCGCTGCCGCCGGTTCACCGGCTCGACCTCCGCCTCGCCGGGCCGCAGTCTCGTCCAGATCACGCGCGGCGCGCGGAACCACACCAGCAGGATCGCCACGAAGACCAGGTAGAGGAGATAGGTGAAGCCCTGCGGGGAGAAGTAGTCCTGGCCCACCCAGCCGCTCAGCACGAAGATCCACATGCCGGTCCAGCGGGCCCGCCAGCTCGCCCGCAGCGAGCGGGTCAGCAGGAACACCGGCGCCAGGTACAGCAGCTGGATGCCCGTCGGCCACCAGCGGATGACCTCGGTGAAGTCGGTGACCCCGCAGGCCTCGGCGACGAACGCGGCCGCCGCGAAGAAGCCCGGCCAGCTCCACCGCGCGTCCAGGTCGGGCACGGCCGTCCCGGTCCGGTCGATGTGGTCGAGGAAGCCCAGGTGCTGCCAGGCGGTCGCGAACCGCGGTTCGGTCTCGACGACGGCGGGCAGCGCGTGCAGCGAGACCACCGTCGCCAGCAGGGTCACCAGCAGCAGCGCCCGGTGCTCGCGCCCCAGCCAGAGCAGCGAGGCGAACACCACCACCAGCAGGCCGGCGCCGACCAGCGTCGGGGTGGGCAGCACGGAGATCAGCCCGAGTCCGCCCATCCGGTCGAGGTCGGCCTCGCCGAGCCGGGCGGCGGGCACCCAGTACAGCAGCAGCGCGGCGACCAGCAGACAGCCGAGGACCACGCCGAGGCGGGTGGGCATCAGACGCTGCCGGCGGGCCATCGGCGGCGCGGGCGGTGCGGGCGGCGGAACCGCCGCTTCGGCGAGCTGCACGAGCTGCGCCACGTCCTTCTTCTCCGAGGTCTCCGGCTGCTCGGTCCGGTGCGGGGGCTCGGCGTCCGCTTCGAACGGCGCGTCCACGTCCGCGTCGGCCGGAACGGGGATGCCCGCCGGTGGTGTGCCCGGCCCCGGGCGGACGTCCGGGCGGCGTTCCAGATGGTCGAAGTCGACGTGGACGCCGAGGGCGAGGGTGTCGGTGTCGAGCGCCCAGCCCGGGCCGCGGCGGCGGGTCGGGGGCGCGGTGCCGGCCTCGCGCGCCGGCGGGTCGGCGACGTCTCCGTCCGGTGCCGTCATCTCGGGGCGGCCGGCGCCGGACGGTACCGCCCGGACGGTCCGGTACAGCCTGGGCGCGGCGATCGCCACGATCACCGCGAGGCTGACGATCTCCGCGACGCCCGCGCCGGTCAGCCCCATCCGGGGGAGGAGCAGCAGCGTCAGCCCGAGCACCAGCGCGCACAGCAGGCCCTGCAACCAGGCGAGTCCCGCCGTACGGCTCTGGGCGCGCAGCACCGCGAAGTACGTCTCCATCACCACCCGCAGCACCGCGCCGACCGCGAACCAGCGCAGCAGCGGCGTGGCCGCGTCCGCGTAGCCAGCCCCGAAGACGCCGAGGATCCACGGGGCGCCGAAGAACAGCACGGCGCAGACCGGGAGCATGATCTTGGCCATGCGGCGCAGCGCCGCACGGGTGTTGGCGGCGAGCCGGCCCGGGTCGTGCGAGCCCTCGACGGTCAGCGAGGCGCCCATGTTGATGGCGAGCAGGTTGACCGTGCCGCCGATGGTCGCGGTGATGTAGAAGTACGCGTTGTCCTCGGAGCTGACCTGCGCGGCCACGATCACCGGGACGAGGTAGACGACGGCCAGCGAGAACAGCGATCCGGTGTAGTCGCCCGCGAGGAACCGGCCCACCTCCCGCAGCGACGGCGGCCTCACGTGCTCCTCGGTCGCCGCCACATGCCGGGGCACCAGCCGCCGGAACACCAGCCAGCCCAGCGGCAGCACGGACACCGCGATCGCCGCCACCCACGACACGAACACGCCGGTCGTCGGGACGGCCGCCGCGAACGCGACCAGCAGGCCCAGCTTGACCGCGGAGAACGCGGTGTTGCCGACCGGCACCCACAGCGCGCTGCGCAACCCGGTCAGCACCCCGTCCTGCAGCGTGAGCAGATTCCAGGCGATCACCGCGACGACGAACCCCAGCCCGTTCACCGGCCCGTCCAGGAAGCCGTACGAGGGCCCCCACAGGTCCAGCGTCAGCAGGAACACCCCGGCCGCCAGCGCCACCATCAGCGAACTGCCCGCGTAGGTGCGGAAGATGAGCCGGCCGGTGGTGCGCCCGGCGACCGGGATGAACCGGGCCAGGGCACCGGTCAGGGTCACCGCGGTCAGACCCGCGAGGAGTTTCATCGCGGCGATCGCGGCGGAGCCCTGGCCGACCGCCGACTCGGAGTAGTAGCGGGCGGCCGCCAGCCAGAAGCCGAGACCCAGCACCGCGGAGATCCCGGTGTTGAGCATCAGCGCGTAGGCGTTGCGGAACAGCTGGCCGCCGCCCGGCCGCCCGGGCGTCGCCTGTTCCGGTTCGGCGGACGTCGTGGCCTGCGCTGCGGTGGTCGTGTCAGACACGGGAACGGATGGCCTTCCGGCGGACCTGTCGGGCTCTGCGGACCATGGCGTACCCCTTGGTCAGGGCACGGTCGGTGGCGAACGTACGGGCGATCGCGCGGCCCTCGACCAGCCGCGCGAACTCCTCGATCCCGGTGCCGCGGCGCACGGTGACCCGGCGCAGCGCGTACGGCCCCTGGCGGCGCCGGGCCAGCTCGTTGCCGACGGCGAGCGCCTGGGCGAACCCGGCCGCCCGCACCTCCCGCCGGACCCGGCGGCTGGAGTAGCCGTACGGGTAGGCGAAGGACAGCGGGAGCGCGCCGAGTTCACCGGCGACCAGGTCGCGGCAGCGGGTCAGCTCGAAGCGCAGCGCGTCGTCGTCCAACTGGTCGAGCTGCGGATGGCTGTGGCTGTGCCCGCCGACCTCCACACCCGCGGCGGCCAGTTCGCGCACCTGGTCCCAGTCGAGCATGGTGTCCAGGGCGCCCCCGGTGTCGTGCGGGCCGCGCAGCCAGCCGGTGGAGACGAACAGCGTGGCCGGGAAGCCGTGCTTGGCGAGCACCGGCAGGGCGTGCCGGTGGACGCCCGCGTAGCCGTCGTCGAAGGTGACCAGGACCGGGCGGCTCGGCAGCGGGCGCCCGGCGCGCCAGCGGGCGGCCAGGTCGGCGGTGGTCACCGGGGTCAGGCCCAGGTCGCCGACCAGCTCCATCTGGGCGGCGAACGCCTCGGGAGCGACGGAGAGGGCGCGGGTGGCGTCGTTCGGGTCGGTGGCGACCGCGTGGTACATGAGGATCGGCACACCGGTCTCCGCGGTCATCCGCTCCCCCCCCTCGATCGGCGCCACGGAGAACGCGGTCCCGCCCCGGCGCGCCCGCACACTCCCGACGACGTACCCGCCGGCCGCCGTCAGCACTCCGGCGACGATCGCCCCGGCCCGCCCCGCGCCGCCCGGCCGGGCCAGCACGGCGTCCCGCAGCCCGCGCGCCACCCCGGCGGGCAGCACCCGGGTGGCGTACCGCCGCTCCGACTCCAGCCCCTTGCCGGCGCCGACGCTGCGGGCGACCAGCGCCTTCGACAGGCCCTCGGCGTACGTGCGGGCGCGGAAGTAGCCGAAGCGCTCCCGGCCCGTCGGCACCCGGTGGTGGATCACCGCCCGGTCGTCGATCAGCAGCACCGCGCCGGGCACGGCCCGGGTGAGCCGGATGCACAGCTCCGTCTCCTCGCAGCCCAGCGGGCGCTTGTCGCCGTCGCGTCCGATGCCGGTGGCGAAGCCGCCCGCCGCGTCGAAGGCGATCCGGCGGAACGAGGCGTTGCCGCCGAGCACGTTGCGCACCCGGACCCGGCCGGGCGGCAGCCCCCGGTAGGTGCAGCCCACCACCCAGTCGAACTCCTCCGGGAACCACACGGGACGGCGGCCCGACGCCCAGACGGGCACCGTACGGCCGCCGACCGCCATCACCCGCGGATCTGCGTAGGCCGCCGCGAAGTGGCGCAGCCAGTCCCGCTCGGCGACGGCGTCGTCGTCGAGGAAGGCGATCACCTCGCCGTGCGCGGCGGCGATGCCGGTGTTGCGGCCGGCGGACAGTCCGCGGGGGCCCGCGTTGGCGAGCACCCGCACGTCCTCGGCCTCCTTGTACTCCCGCTCCAGCCGGTCCAGCAGCGCCCGGTTGTGGTCGACGACCAGCAGGGTCTCCAGGGCCGGCCGGGACTGCGCCCGCACCGAGGCGACCGCCGCGAGGATGTCCTCCCAGCGCTCCTCGGTGTAGACGCAGACGACCACGGAGATGCCGGGGCCGCCCGGGGCCCCGCTTCCCGTACCGCTCAAGACGCCTCTCCCCGCACCGCGTCGAGCATCGGGGAGGCGTGCGTACGGCGGCGCAGCGCCCGCCGGTTGGAGCGCTCCCGCAGGATGACGCGCAGCACCCGCAGCCCGTCGCGGACGGCGCTGAGGTTGCTGGTGCCGTGGATGCGGAGGTATTCGTGGCTCGGTATCTCCTGCACCCGCAGGCCCGCCTTGACCACCCGGATGTTCATCAGGGTCTCCACCTCGAAGCCGGTGCAGTCGAGGTCGATCTTGTCCAGGCAGTGCCGCCAGAACGCGTTGTAGCCGTAGCAGAGGTCGGTGTAGCGGGCGCCGAACTTCCGGTTGACGACCGCGCACAGGGCGCGGTTGCCGAGCTTGCGGACGAACGTCATGTCGTCGGTGCCGCCGCCGTTGGCGAAGCGGGAGCCCTTGGCGAAGTCCGCGCCGGAGACCAGCGCGGAGACGTACGACACGATCTCGTTGCCGTCGGCCGAGCCGTCGGCGTCGACCATCACGATGATGTCGCCGGTGCAGGCCTCGAACCCGGTGATCAGCGCGTCCCCCTTGCCCTTGCCGCGCTGTCGCACGACCTTCACGCCGGGCCACAGCTCACGGGCGACCTCGACGGTGTCGTCGGTGGAGTTGCCGTCGACCAGGACGACCTCGTGTATCCAGTCCGGCAGGGTCTTGAAGACGTACGGAAGGTTCTCCGCCTCGTTCATGGCCGGGATCACCACGCTCACCGGCGGCGCGATCGCCAGGTGGGAGGAGATCGGCCGGTACGCGGTGCTCCTGGCCGGCTCGTGGCCCGTGCTCACCGGGCGCAGTACTGAGCTCATGAGTCTGGTCCCTCTCGTCCGGTGGACCGCCCGCCCCTGGGCGGCCCGGTTGTCTGTCCGGTTCGAAAGGGGGGTTGTGTCACTGGCGAAACCCACCGGCGCCGGAAAACGGCAGCCGGTTGCGCGGCACGTCCCCGGTCGCGCACGCGTACGCACGCCGACCGGTCACGGCACCCCCCTACCGCGCTCTCGCGCCGGCACCACCGCGGCCCTGAGCCCTCCCCTGGTCCGCTGGATGATGGTCCGATGCGAGTGAGTTGTACGACGGTATTGACGATTGAGTCCATATGGCAAGGCCTGGAACCAGACCTCACGTTTTTGTCGGTTTTCCCGTTACCGCCGACTAGTGCCGTACTGAGCGGATCTTTCCCACCCGTTTCAGCAGCCGGTCGGCGGGCTCGAACAGCTCCGGCCGGGACACCACGGCGTTGCGCAGTGCCCGCACCGGGGCACGGCGTGCCCGATGCCCGAGCGCCACCGGGTGACGGCGCGTCACCCACCCCTCCGACACCCGGATGTCCCGGGTCTTCAGGGAGTCCTTGTATTCCTTCTCGCCCCGGCCCAGATCGAGATACGCGACCCCGTCGGCGGCGGCCGCCTCGGCCATGCGCAGATGCAGGATCAGGCCCGGGGAGTACCGGGCGAACGCCGGGTCGTACGCCGGGAACCAGCAGGCGAGGATCCGCTCGCTGCGCAGCCCGAAGTGCGCGGCCACCGGCCTGCCGTCCGCGTACAGCACCGACAGGGTCCCGGCGAACCGCTCGGTGCGGGTGTGGAAGAGATGGCGGACCAGATCGGTGATCCAGTCCTGCGCGAAGCGGTCGCTGCGCCCGGTACGGCGGTACTGCGCCGACTTCCATCCCATGAGCGTGCGCAGCGCGGCCGGGTCCCGCTCGTCGTGCACGTAGACCACGCCGCTCGCGTCCCGCCCCAGCTTGCGCTCCTTGGCGAGCGTGGTCCGGGTGAACTTCGGCGAGCGCTCCCGCAGCCCGGCGAGATAGCTGTCGTAGCCCTGGTCGACGTCCATGACCGGGGACGGGAAGGTGCCGGAGACGCCGGCCGCGAACGGCCGCTGCCCCTCGACCAGATGGTCGAACTCCAGGACGGCGAGCCCGCAGGCCCGCAGCAGCTCCCGCGCGTCCCAGGTGAACCCCGGCCGGTGCACCACGCCCTGCGCGTCGGAGACCCCGAGTCCGATCGCCCGGCCCACGCCGGCGGCGGACCGCTGGAACGGCAGGAACGCGACCGGCTCGCCGCCCTCCCGGACCACCGCGATCCGTACGCCACGCCGGTAGCGGCCCACCGCGAGCGCGAACTCCGGGGACAGGAAGGGGTTCGCCAGCTCCGGCGAGCCGTGCAGATGCGCCTTGGCCTGCAGAGCGGTCCACTCCGCCCGGTCGGCGGCGGTCAGCTCGCCGGGGCGGTACACGCTGATGTCCACGTCACTAGCCCTGTCTTCTCGGCGTGCGGCCGCGCAGCCGCCGCACTGGAACCAGCAGGAGAACGAGGGCGCTGAACACGGTCACGGCCACCAGCCCGGCGCGCACCGACCAGTGGTGCGTGGCCAGCAGGATCTGGGCCACCAGCATGTCGACGACGACCGCGCCCGCCAGCGCGGCGACGGTGCGGCCGAAGGGTTCCAGCCCGGTGAGTGCGACGGCGATCGCCGCGGCCGGTGCCGCAAGCAGGAAGAACAGGGTGAACGGGCCGCGCAGCGGCGAGCCGGAGCCGGTGAGTGCGAGGAACGCGCCGAGCGCTCCAACGGCGGTGGCGGCGCCCGCGAGCAGTGGTGTCAGGTCCCTCCCCGGCCCTGACCGCGACCGCTCGGCGTCGTCCGCCTCGTCCGCCGTATCTGTTCCGCCTGGATCGGTTGTGCTGCGGATGGTCTGCATTGGCGACTTTGCCCCCCGAAGCGCCGGATGCCGGGCTTCAATGTGACCCAGTGCGGAGGGAGCCGTCAAGACGGCGACGGGTGTTCCCCGGAGGCGTGGCGCACCTCCGGGGAACCGTGGTTCACATCAGTGACGCGGGTGTCACGGGACCAGCTTCAGCAGCCGGTTCGGCGAGCCGCTGCCGGGGCTGGTGACCTTGCCGGTGGTGGCGCCGGCGGTCAGCGCCGAGGCGACCTGCGCCGGGGTGGCGGAGGTGTGGTTCGCCAGGTAGACGGCGGCCGCGCCCGCGACGTGCGGGGTCGCCATCGAGGTGCCGGAGATGGTGTTGGTCGCGGTGTCGCTGGTGTGCCAGCCCGCCGTGATGGAGGAGCCCGGCGCGAAGATGTCCAGCACCGAGCCGTAGTTGGAGTAGCTGGCGCGGGCGTCGGTGCTGGTGGTGGCGCCGACGGTGATGGCCTCGGAGACCCGGGCCGGGGAGAACGAGGACGCGTTGGCGTTGCTGTTGCCCGCCGCGACCGCGTAGGTCACGCCGCTGGCGATGGAGTTGCGCACCGCGTTGTCCAGCGTCGTGGAGACCCCGCCGCCGAGGGAGAGGTTGGCGACCGAGGGACCGGAGTGGTTCTGCGTCACCCAGTCGATGCCCGCGACCACGCCCGCGGTGGTGCCCGAGCCGCTGTTGTTCAGCACCCGGACCGCGACGATCTTCGCCTTCTTGGCGACGCCGTAGGTGGAGCCCGCGATGGTGGTGGCCACGTGGGTGCCGTGGCCGTTGCCGTCCTGGGCGGTGGTGTCGCCGTCGACGGCGTCGTAGCCGTTGAAGGCACGACCGCTGATCTGCGAGTGGGTGATGCGCACGCCGGTGTCGATGACGTAGGCGGTCACACCGCTGCCCGCGCTGTCCGGGTAGGTGTAGGTCCCGGACAGCGGGAGGGAGGTCTGGTCGATGCGGTCCAGGCCCCAGGGGGCGTTGGACTGCGTGGCGTCGATGGAGACGCGCTGGTTCTGCTCGACGGAGGCGACCGCCGGGTCTGCGGCGAGTCTCTTCGCCTCGCTCGCGGAGAGGGTGGCGGAGTAGCCGTTCAGGGCGCTCTTGAACGTCTTCCTGACCGAACCGCCGTACCGCTCGATCAGATCCTTGCCCTCGCTGGACGCGGCCTTGAGGCCGGCGCTCTTCTTCAGCGTGACGAGGTAGCTGTCCTTGATCGCGGTGGGGGAGCCGGCCGCGAGCACGGTGCCCTCGGCCGGGGCGGCCTGGGCGGGGAGGGCGGTGAGCCCGCCCACGAGGGCGGCGGTCGCCAGGCTGGTTATCGCGGCGAGCCGGACCTTCTTGCTTCGCAGGTGTGCCATTACGAGGGAGTCCTCCTCTTGGCGGCGCGCGCCCGGGTGGGGCGCTGCGTCTGTGGGGTTACGCGAAACAGCGTGAGGTGCCCGTGACTGGGGAAACAAGGGAGTTGAGCACCCGTCAACAAATCTGTCATGCACACGAAACGCGGCGCACGAGGGCGTCGGGGGATCGGTCCGGAAGTGGCCGGGAATGGTCTGAAAAGCGATCAGAAACTGATCAGGAACGCAGCGGGAACGCTCACAAAAGACTTGGCATGGACACTTCCCGTCAACACGCGTAGTTGGTACGACGGTTGACGCAGAGATCCTGCTAAAGGGAGGTTCCATGAGACGTTCCCGACTTGTCGCATACGTGAGCTCGGTCCTCCTCGGCGTCGTGGCGACGCTCACCGGAGCCGCCGGGGCCCACGCGTCCGAAGCCGCCGCCACCGGCTACGTGGCGCTCGGCGACTCCTACTCCTCCGGCGTCGGCGCGGGCAGCTACATCAGCTCCAGCGGCGACTGCAAGCGCAGCACCAAGGCGTTCCCGCAACTCTGGGCCGCCGCCAACGCACCCTCGTCCTTCCACTTCACCGCCTGCTCGGGCGCCCGCACCGACGATGTCCTCGCCAACCAGCTCACTCCGCTCGGCACCGGCACCGGCCTGGTCTCCATCAGCGTCGGCGGCAACGACGCCGGCTTCGCCGACGTCATGACGACCTGTGTCCTGCAGTCCGACAGCGCCTGCATCAGCCGCATCAACACCGCCAGGGCGTACGTCGACTCGACGCTGCCCGGCAAGCTCGACGCCGTCTACGGCGCCATCCGCTCCAAGGCGCCGTCGGCCCACGTCGTCGTGCTCGGCTACCCCCGCTTCTACCAGCTCGGCGCCTCGTGCCTCGGTCTCTCCGAGACCAAGCGCGCCGCCATCAACCAGGCCTCCGACCACCTGAACACCGCGATCGAGAAGCGCGCCCTGAACCACGGCTTCACCTTCGGTGACGTCCGCACCACGTTCACCGGCCACGAGATCTGCTCCGGCAGCTCCTGGCTGCACAGCGTCAACTGGCTGAACATCGGCGAGTCGTACCACCCGACCGCGAGCGGCCAGTCCGGCGGCTACCTGCCGGTCTTCCGCAACGTGGCCTGAACCTCACGCACTCGGTGAAGCGGAGACCCCGCCCGTCGGGGTCTCCGTCACACAGGTCACCGAGAACGCGACCGCGCCGGACGTGGTGTGCACCGGCTCACGGACCTCCACACCGATCGCGCTCTCGAACGTCCCGCCCTCGTCGTACGTCGTCACGACCACCCGGGCCTGCCGGCTCTTCTCGCGGCCCTCCGGGAACGACAGCGTCCGCCAGCCCCCCTCGACCGGCTCACCGTTGCCGTTCACCCACCGGTACTCCACCTCCGCGGGCAGCCGGCCCACCGTGAACGTCGCCGTGAACTCGGGCGCGTCCACCTGCGGCGGCGGGCAGGGACCGTGGTACTCCGTGCGGGAGCCGGTGACGGAGACGGTCACCGACTGGGGCGGCGGTGTGCTCGGACGGCTGCTGCTCGGGGTCGGGCTGGGCGACGGGGACGGCGGCTCCTCTGAGGTCTCCTCCTCGGTCGGCGTCGGCGAACTCCGCTCCACGGTGGGGGTGCTCCTGGTGGCACCGCCCGCGCTGCCACCGCCGTCGCCGCCGTCCAGGTTGACCAGCGCGTACGCCAGACCCCCCAGCGCCAGGGCGAGCACCACCAGGCCCGCGACCACGGCGAGGACACCCCGGCGGTCACGGGGCGGCGGCTCCGGGAGCGGAGCGGTGGAGGAGGCGGACGGCTGCCGGGGCGGCGCGGTGGACGCCGCGACCGTCTGCGGATACGGCGCCACCGGCGTCGTCGGGGCGGTGTCCGCGCGCGGGGAACCCCCCGCGCCGATCACCCGCAGATCCTGCTCGGCGCGGTCCGCCGACAGCCGCTCGGCCGGGTCCTTGCGCAACAGCCCCTCGATGACGGGGGCGAGCGGCCCCGCCCGGCGTGGCGGCGGCAACTCCTCGTCGACGACGGCCCGCAGGGTGCTCAGCGGAGTGTCGTGACGGAACGGCGAACTGCCCTCCACCGCCGCGTACAGCAGCACGCCCAGCGACCACAGGTCGGACTCGGGCCCCGGCGTGCGGCCGAGCGCCCGCTCCGGCGCGAGGAACTCGGGCGAGCCGACGACCTCGCCCGTCATGGTCAGCGCGGAACTGCCCTCGACCATGGCGATGCCGAAATCGGTGAGCACCACCCGGCCGTCGTTCGACAGCAGCACGTTGGCCGGCTTCACATCCCGGTGCAGCACCCCCGCCGCGTGCGCCGACCGCAGCGCGGCCAGCACCTCGGCGCCGACGTGCGCCGCCCTCCGCGGCGTCAGCGGGCCCTCGGCGTCCAGCAGTTCGGCCAGCGAGACGCCCCGTACCAGCTCCATGACGATCCACGGGCGGCCGTCCTCGGTCGCCACGTCGTAGACGGTCACCACATTGCGGTCGGTGATCCGCGCGGCGGCCCACGCCTCCCGCTCCAGCCGGGCGTACATCCGCTCCACGTCGGTGCCGTACAGCCCCGCCGGGGCGCGCACCTCCTTGACGGCGACCTCGCGGTGCAGCACCTCGTCACGGGCCCGCCACACGGTGCCCATGCCGCCCTCGCCGAGGGGGGACAGCAGCCGGTAGCGACCCGCGATCAGCCGTTCACGGCCCGGTACGTCGGACACGGGCGCCCCCTTCGCATCCGGGCGAAATCCCTGTTTCTCCACGAAAGTAGCTCACCCGAGTGCCGTTGCCGCCCCCTTGAGCACCAATCCGGCCCCCAACGCCAGGACCACGGACGCCGATCCCAGCGGCGCGCTCCGGCGCAGCGCCGCCGTCAGCGGGCCCCCGGGCAGCCGCGCCCGGGCCACGCGCGCCCCCAGCCTGGACACCGCGAACCCGGCCGCGGTCAGGGTCAGCGCGAGCCCCGCACCGTACGCCATGACGAGCAGCAGCCCGAACCAGGCCTGCCCCAGCGCCGCCGCGCCGACGAGCACGACCACCGCGGAGGGACTGGGCACGAGCCCGCCGGCGAACCCTAGGAAGAGGGTGCCTCGGAGGGTGGGGCGGGGGTGGGAGTGCGGATGGGGGTGATGGTGATGGTGCCCGTGCTCGTGGCCATGCCCGTGCCCGTGTTCATGCGCATGTCCATGGCCGTGTTCATGCCCGTGCCCGTGCGTGTGTCCGTGTCCGTGCCCGTGCGTGTGTCCGTGTCCGTGCCCGTGTGTGTGTCCGTGTCCCCGGTTCCGCCAGGCGCGTCGTACGAGGCCCGCTCCCGCCGCCGTCACCAGAACGCCGCTCGCGATGCCGAGCCAGGCGACGACCGAGGGCGCCGCCGCCGAACCGGCCGTGACCAGCAGGCCCAGGGCGACCACGCCGAGCGTGTGGGTGACGGTCACCGACGCGGCCAGCGGCAGCACGTCCCGCAGCCGCGTCCTGCCCCCGTGCGCCGCCGCCGTGGCGGCCATCAGCGTCTTGCCGTGGCCCGGCGCGAGCGCGTGCATGGCGCCCAGGCCCAGCGCGACGGCCAGGGCGAGGGCGGCGAACCCGGGGGTGAGGTCGTGACGGGCGATCAGGGAGTCCAGGGCGCGGGTGAACCGGTCGGCGCCGGGCGGCAGCACGGACCCGGCGGGCGCGTCGCCGTCGTCCCGCTCCCCGGCGAGGGCGGGCCCGCCGGGGCGCACCCGCAGGGACGCGGTGGTGGTGTCGGCCGGGGACGACAGCGACTCCTCGGGGTAGCGGGTCAGCACGCGCGACGCCGACTCCCGCGGCACGTCCGACGCGGTGAGCGTCGTACGGTCGCCGCGTGCGGTGATCTCCCGCCAGCCGGGGCCGAGGGCCGCGCCGGCGGCGCGGAAGCCTACGGTCACGCTCGTGCCCTCGGGAAGCGGTGCCGTCAGCCGGCACTCCACGCGCAGGGTGTCGAGCCCCGCCTGACCCGGCCGGACCCGGCCGGTGTGGGAGACGACGGTCACGGCGACCGGGCGGCCGCCGACCGTGACCTCGCTGTCCCGCGCGGCCCGCGCGCACCGCTCGCGGGTCCAGGCGGCCATGCCCTGCCGCTCGATGTCCGGCGCGGCCTGGGTCGCCGGGATCTCGGCGAAGTCCTCGACGTGCTCGATCCGCAGCTTCCCGGGGGCGGCGACCAGGCCGTCGTACTGGTTGACGGTGAAGTTGCCGAGCGGATGGGCCACTGCGGCCCCGGCGGGCAGCACGGCGAGCGCGCAGGCGGCCCCGGCGGCGGCCAGGAGGTGACGGGCTTTCACTCGGCTGCCTCCAGGCTCTTCAGGGCCGCGCGGGCCTCGCGGGCGCCCCGGGCCGAGAAGCCCGGGTTGAGCTCCAGGGCCTTGCCGAGGGAGGCACGGGCGTCCGGGGCGCGGCCCAGCGCGCGCTCGATCATGCCGCGGTGGTAGTGGAAAGCGGCGTTGCGGTAGCCGGTGGCGGTGGCCCGGCGGGCGTACGGCAGGGCCTCCGCGTCCCGCCCGTTGACGTGCAGCGCCCAGGCGAGGGCGTCGGCGGTGTGCACGGTGCGGCGGCGCTCCCACTCGGCGCGGGCCGCGCGCAGGGCGGTCCGTTCGTCGCCGTGGTCGGCCGCCGCGAGGGCGGTGTCCAGGTCGGGGTTGAGGCCGCCGGAGCGGGCCAGCGCCGTCCAGGCGTCGACGAGGGCGTACTGCTCACGGGCCTTCGCCCGGTCGCCCCGGTCGCCGCGCTGCTCGTACAGCTCGCCGAGCAGCACCAGCGGGCCCGGCAGCGGGGCCCGCGCGACGACCTGCTCCGCCGTCCGGATCGCCGCCGCCCGCTCGCCCCGCGCGGCCTGGGCCCGGGCCCGGCCCTCCAGCGCGGGCAGGTAGGCGTCGTCGGCGGCGAGAGCGCGGGCGTAGTGCCGCAGGGCCGTCTCGTGGTCGCCCTCGTTCCAGGCGAGCTGGCCGAGCGCGGTGGCCACGTACGCCACGTCACCGGGTGCGGTGGCCGAGTCGAGCGCCCGGGTCAGGACCCGGCGTGCGGTGCGGACGTCACCGCGCAGCTCGTGGACGTACGCGTACCGCGTGAACACCGGTATCCCCGGCCGCCGGGTGTCCGCGAGGCGGGCGGCCCGCGCCGCCTCGGGGTAGCGGCCGAGTTCCACCAGTGCGTCGATCCGGGCGCACAGGGCGCGCTCGTTGTACGGGTTCTCCTTCAGCGCCCGGTCGGCGTCGCGCAGGGCGGCGGTGAAGTCGTGCCGTGCGGCGGCCAGGGCGGCGCGGCCGGCGAGGGCCTGGTCGTTGCCGGGCCGCAGGGCGAGTGAGCGCTCCAGAGCGCGTTCGGCCGCCGGGTAGCGGGAGGGGTCGCCGCCGGTCCTGGCCTGCTCGACGTAGGCCAGGCCGAGGGTCGCCCAGCCGCCGAAATCCCTCGGCTGGGCGCGCAGATGGGACTGCAGGGCGCTGACGCCCGCGTCCAGGTCACCCTGCGACAGCAGGGCCGGGGTGACGGCGGCGGGCGCCGGGGAGAGCGGCCGCTGACCGCCCTCGCGGACGTCGCCGACCGCGATCGCCGTCCCGGTCAGGGCCACGGCCAGCAGCGCGGCACACCCGGCGAGCCGAAGGGCCCGCCGGGACCCGGTGTCGTCGTCTTTCGTGGTGCGCGGGACCATGCCTCTCCTAGGGCCTCTCTTTCGGATCAGTCCGGCGTCGCGGGGTCTGGCACGCACTCCCCCAAGCTCTTCGAGCAGGGGGACCTCCCAGCCGCGTTGTCGTCGGTCGCCGACGCGCCGCGTCGACTCCCTCCTCCGCCTTGCAGCTGCACGCACCAGACCCCGCTCGGCTCGGCCGAGATGCACCGTTCCTGACGGCCGGCCTGATCCGGAAGACAGGCCCTGTACGCCGGTCGGTGAAGAAGTGGCGCGGCCCGTGCCGTGGGGGTTGGGGAGGTACGGGCCGCGCCGGTCTGGGGAGGGTGGGGCGTCAGTACGCGCGTCGGCGCGACCGGCGCCACCACAGCAGGCCGCCGCCGATCAGCAGGACGCCGACGGCTCCGGCGCCCGCCGAGGCGGCGATGAGCGGGGTGTCGTCACCGGACACGCCCGCCGGGCTCAGCGCGTCGCCGAGCTGGCTGCGTACGTCCGCGTCACCCGAGGTGCCCTTGGCGAGCGGGCCGCGCGAGCCCTCCGTCGGCAGGGCGAGGTACGGGAAGGCGGAGCCGAACTCCTTGTCGTTGGCGTCCACCGCGTCGCCCAGGTCGTTCTTCTGGCCGAGCAGTTCGCCCTCGACGACCTGGAGCGCCGCGTCGATCACGTCGTCGGTGAGCCGGCGGCCGTTGGGGAAGCCCGCGTTGTCGCCGTCGAGGACACCGAGCCGCTTGGGCTCGGCGGCCGGCTTGATCGAGGTGTTCAGCCGCAGCACCTCCGCCGGGCGTACGTGCGGCGGCTGGTTCAGCCCCTCGACACCCTTGAGGAAGACGTCGACCAGGTCGTTGCGCGGCTCCGCCGGCGCCTCGATCTTGTAGATCGCCTCGATCAGCTTGGGCAGCTCGGGGTTGGTGACGTTCTTCAGGAACTGGCCGTCGTTCCAGGGCGCGTCCGCGTTGAACCGGTCCTTGTCCTTCAGCGGGTTGACGACCTCGTTGACCAGCGGGTTGCCGAGCCGCGAGACCTGCCGCCACTGGCCCTGGGCGTTCTTGCGCTGGGTCGTCGACCAGATCCCGACGACCGGCTGGTGCGCGGACTGGCGGATCAGCTCGTTCGGCACCTGGAGCGCCACGGAGTTGACGTTGTACCCCTTCAGGGTGTCGTTGCCGACCTCGGAGAGGTTCCCGCCGTACAGCAGGTCGAAGACCCTGAGGTCCAGGAAGAACGGGTCGTCGGCCTGCCCGGCGAACGTCGTGGCGCCGCCCGCGAGCTTGTGGACGGCCTGGTCGCGCAGCTTGCCGTAGTCCGGCATCGACGCCTTGCCGACGTTCGACGGGGCGACCGGCACGTCGTGCGCGATCGTCGTCCGGGAGACCAGGTGCTGCTTCTTCAGCCGCAGCAGCTCCAGGTCGTACGTCTGTGTCACGTTGAGGTCCGGGTCGTCCAGACTCTCGACCGGGCCGGTGTTGTACAGGAACGTCTTCTTGTTCTTGACGTGCGTGGTGAAGGTGTAGCGGTACAGCAGGTCGCCCTGCGCGTCGCCGTCGTTGTCGATGTGCAGGTCGTACTGCGCGTCCTCGGCGAACGGGAAGAAGTTCGGTCCGCCGGCCGGCTCCTCGAAGGGGATCCAGTTGGCGACGATCGTCGTCGTGTCCGGCTTGTCCGGGCTCACGAACGCGTACACGTCCGTGTTGTCGTACTGCGGGGTGCCCGAGATCAGCGGGGCCTCCCGATGGCTGGAGGCGGCGGCCGCCCCCGGTTCCAGCGCGGTCACCCCGGCGGCCGCGAGCCCCCCGGCGGCCAGCGCGCCACAGACGAGGGCGGCGACACCGCGCCCCGCCCCGCTCCTGGAGATAGTGGTCATCCCGTCCGTCCTCCGTGCCGATGTGCCTGACACCGGTGATTCGCAGCGGGGCGCCCAGCGGATTGGTCGGATCGGAAATTAGTTTTTCCCCACCACGCGACCCGCGTTTTCGGCACGCTGATCCGTAATCCCGTCCGACAGGCGACAGGGAGGGGGAGCGGGTGGAGGCGGACGAGCTTCTGCTGCGCGTGGCGGGCGGTGACCAGCGGGCCTTCGAGGACCTGTACACGCTGGTGTCCGGCCCGGTGTTCGGGCTGGTGAAGCGAGTGGTGCGGGATCCGGCCCAGTCGGAGGAGGTGGCGCAGGAGGTGCTGCTCGAACTGTGGCGGTCGGCCGCGCGGTTCGACCCCGGGCGGGGCAGCGCGCTCGCCTGGGTGCTCACCCTCGCCCACCGCCGGGCGGTCGACCGGGTGCGCAGCGCCCGCGCGGCCGTCGACCGCGACCAGCGCGAGGCGCTGCGCGCGCGGGAGACAGCCTTCGACCAGGTCGCCGAGGAGGTGGAGGCCGGGCTCGAACGCGAGTGGGTGCGCCGCTGCCTGCACCGCCTCACGGCCCTCCAGCGCCAGTCCGTCACCCTCGCCTACTACGAGGGCTACACCTACCGCGAGGTCGCCGAACGGCTGTCGCTGCCCCTGGGCACGGTGAAGACCCGGATGCGGGACGGGCTGACGCGGCTGCGGCACTGCCTCGGAGGTGCGGCATGAGCGTCCTCGACCGGCTCCTCGGCCGGGACGACCCCCACTCCCTCGCCGCGCCCTACGCGCTCGACGCCCTCGGGCCCGAGGAGCGGCGCCGGTTCGAACGGCATCTGGCGCGCTGCGGGCGGTGCGCCGACGACGTGCGGGCACTGACCGAGGACGCGGTACGGCTGGCCTGGTCCGCGGCCGAACCCCCGCCGGCCGGGATGCGGGAGCGGGTGCTGGCCGCCGTACGGAACACCCCGCAGGAGACCGCCGCCCCGGCCCCGGCCCACACGCCCCGACTGCCCCCGCACGTCTGGGGCACCCGGCCGCCGCCCGCGCGCACCCGTACGCGCCGCACGCGCCCCCTGTTCGTGCCGTTCGCCACCGCGACCGCCGCGGCGGCGCTCGTCGTGGCCGGGCTGTTCGCCGTCCAGGCCGACCGGACGCGGGGCGAACTGGCCGCGGAGCGGGACCGGGCACGTGAGATCGCCCACGTCCTGGCCGCGCCGGACGCCCGCGCCACGACCGGCCGGGACGAACGCGGCCGCACGATCGGAGTGATCGCTTCCGCCTCGGCGGGGAGCGCGGTGGTGACCTTGGGCGGCTACGGTGAGCCGCCGGACGAACACGTTCACCAGCTGTGGCTCATGCGCCCCCACGCACAACCGCGCTCCCTGGGCCTCTTCGACGGCGACACGCCCTTGGTCGCCTCCGGACTGGACCGCGGATCGACGTCACTCGCTGTGACCGTCGAACCCGACGGAGGGTCAGCTCGGCCCACGACCAGGCCCGTTGTCCAACTCGCCCTGGAATCGGTTGGATTCGGAGAGTAATCGAGCGGGGATGGTCAACACCCTTGCGGGGAAGGTGAATCCTGTGACCGCGATACACGCGTGCCCCGAGGGGGCGATAGGGTTACCCTGCCCGGGCCGGGTGGACTCGTACGGGTGGGGAGTGACATGGAACAGATAACTGTGCGCAGCAGGGCCAGGGTCCCTGCGATCACCTGCGGCAGCAGCGCGACCAGTACGCGCCTCGACCGCCATCTCGCGGTGCTGGCGGGTCCCGCCGTGCCGCAGCAGAAGACGGCCGAGGCGACCTCGCTGATGCGCGAACTGACCGCGCGTGAGCCCGCGCACGCCCCCAGCGCCACGGGCGCCCGAGTGAGCCGCGTCTCGCTCTTCGCCCCGCTGCGCAGGCTCCGCCGCACACTGTTCGGCGGGCACTGACCGACGGCACCGGCGCTCACCGGTGCCACCTCAGGAACCCGCGCTCAGGCCGCCACACCGTCCCGGCGCAACGCTGCGATCTCGTCGTCCGTCATCCCCACGGCACGCAGCACTGCCTCGGTGTGTCGGCCGAGCGCGGGTACGTCACCCATCCGTGCGATGTCCCCACCCGGCAGCGTGATCGGCGGCAGCAGCGCCCGCAGCGGCCCCGCCGGCGACCCCACCTCCCGCCACCGCTCCCGCGCCGCGAGCTGCGGATGCTCCGCCACCTCCCGGACGTCCCGCAGCCGGGCGCACGCGATCCCCGCCTCCTCCAGACGCGCCAGCGCCTCGTCGGCGTCGAGCACGCCCAGCGCCTTCGCCACCAGCTCGTCCGTGCGCTCCCGGTTCGCCACCCGCGCGGCGTTCGTCGCGTACGCCGGATCCGAACCCAACTCCGGCCGCCGTATGACATGTTCGGCCAGCCGCCGCCACTCCCGGTCGTTCTGCACCGACAGCAGCACCCGCCCGCCGTCCGCCGTGGCGTAGGCGTCGTACGGCGCGATCACCGCGTGCGCCAGGCCCGTGCGCGCCGGGGGAGTGCCGTCGTGCAGCGTGTGGTGCAGCGGATGGCCCATCCACTCCGTCAGCGCCTCCAGCATCGAGATCTCCACCGGCCCGCCACGCCCGGTCGTCCCCCGGCGCACCAGCGCCGCCAGCACCCCGGAGAAGGCGTACATCGCCGCCGCGATGTCCGCCGCCGGGATGCCCGCCTTCACCGGCTGCTCCGGCGTCCCGGTCACCGACACCAGCCCCGCCTCGCACTGCACGAGCATGTCGTAGGCCCGCTTGTCCGCGTACGGTCCCGACGCCCCGTAGCCCGAGATGTCGACCGCGATCAGCCGCGGATGCGCCGCGCACAGCGTCGCCGCGTCCAGGCCCAGCCGGGCCGCCGCCCCGTGCGCGAGGTTCTGCACGAACACGTCCGCGTCCGCGATCAGCCGCCGTACGACGTCCAGCCCGCGCGGGTCCTTCAGGTCCAGCGCGACGGACTCCTTGCCGCGGTTGCACCACACGAAGTGGGAGGCCAGGCCACGCGCGGCGGTGTCGTAGCCGCGCGCGAAGTCACCGCCGTCCACCCGCTCGACCTTGATCACCCGGGCGCCGAGGTCGGCGAGCTGACGGGTGGCGAACGGGGCGGAGACGGCCTGCTCGACGGCGACGACGGTGATGCCCTCCAGGGGCAGCGGAAGACGGTCCATGCGCTGGATCATGCCCCTGCCCAGGCCCTTTGTCAGCACGCCCGAGACAGGACAGGGCCTAGGGGGTGTCTCGGCGATCATGCCGGGCTCGCGGCGCCTGGCACCGCGCCTCGCCGCGTTGTCGTCACTTGCCGATGCTCCGCATCGACTCCCTCCTCCGCCTTGCGATGCACGGCACCAGACGCCGCTCCCTGATCCGGCCTGATCGACGAGACACCCCCCAGCGGTCCCCGTGCGCGTACCGGCGCACCGCGGCCGGGGCGAACACGGCGATCAGCAGCGCGCACCACGCCAGCGACCCGGCGACCGGATGCGCCACCGGCCAGGCCGCGCCGTCCGGCACGGGCGCGTTGCCGAAGAGGTCCCGTACGGCGGTGGTGACCGCGCTGATCGGGTTCCACTCGGCGAGGGCGCGCAGCCAGCCGGGCAGGCCCTCGGTCGGGATGTAGGCGTTGGACAGCAGCGGCAGCACGAAGGTCGCCCCGCCCAGCTGGCCCGCCGCCTCCTCGTTCCGGGTCAGCAGGCCCAGGAAGATGCCCACCCAGGTGCAGGCGAACCGGAACAGCAGCAGCAGCCCGACGGCGCCCGCGGCCCGCGCCGCCGACCCCTCGATCCGCCAGCCCGTCGCCAGCCCGACCAGCAGGAACGGCACCGTGCCCGCCGCCGTGACGACCAGGTCGGCGGCGGCCTGCCCGAGCGGCACCGCCGCCCTGCTCGTCGGCAGCGTGCGCAGCCGGTCGGTCACGCCCCGGTGGGTGTCCTGGGCGGCCTGGAACATGCCCGTCATGACCCCGCCCGCGGCCGTCGCCACCAGCAGGCCCGGCACCAGGAAGGAGCGGTACTCGGCGCCCGGCATCGCGAGCGCGCTGCCGAAGACGTAGCCGAAGAACAGCAGCATGGTGATCGGCATGGTCTGGGAGAGGATCATCAGGCCCGGGTTGTTCCGGACCCGCTGGAGCTGACGGCCCAGCATCGCGCCGCCGTCGTGGACGAGCGCGCTCATGCGGCCGCCTCCTCGGTCTCGTCACGGTCGGGGGTTTCGTCGGTCAGGTGCAGGAAGACGTCGTCGAGGGTGGGCGGCTTGACGCTCGCGTCGAGCAGCGGTACGCCCGCCGCGTCGAGTTCGCGCACCAGCCGGGGCAGCGTGAGCGTGGTGTCCCGGGTGACCGCGCCGACGGCGCCCCGGTCGTGGTCGAACGTCGGCCGCGCGCCGGTGAGGTGGTCCAGGACGCCCGCCGCCTTCACCATCACGTCGGCGTCGGCGACCACCACCTCGACGTAGGTCCCGACGACCGCCTTCAGCGCGGCCGGGGAGCCGGTGTGCGCGACCCGGCCCCGGTCCACGAGCACGATGTCGTCGGCGAGCTGGTCGGCCTCCTCCAGATACTGGGTGGTCAGCAGCACCGTCGTGCCCTCGGTCCGCAGGGTGCGGACCGCTTCCCAGATGTCGTTGCGGGAGGCCGGGTCGAGGCCGGTCGTGGGCTCGTCCAGGAAGAGCACGTCGGGGCGGCGGACCAGGCTCGCCGCCAGGTCGAGGCGGCGGCGCATGCCACCTGAGTAGGTGGAGGCGGGCCGGTCGGCGGCCTCCGTGAGGCCGAAGCGCTCCAGCAGTTCGCCGGCGGTCTCGGCCGGGCCGCGCACCCGGTGCAGCCGGGCGAACAGGCGCAGGTTCTGGCGGCCGGTGAGGTCGCCGTCGACCGAGGCGTACTGCCCGGTGACGCCGATCCGGCGGCGGACCGCCGCGGCCTCGCGGACCAGGTCGTGCCCGGCGACCCGGGCGGAGCCGGCGTCCGGCCGCAGCAGCGTGGTGAGCAGCCGGACGGCGGTGGTCTTGCCCGCCCCGTTGGGTCCGAGCAGCCCGCAGATCGTGCCCTGCGCGACCGCGAGATCCAGTCCGCGCAGTGCCCGCACCTTGCCGAAGCGCTTCTCCAGACCCTCACTAAGTACGGTGTACGTAGTAGTCATGGTCCGACCATAGCGCACTACGTACGGCGTACGTAACTAGGATGGTGTGCGAGGTGATGACCGATGGCCGGCCGAGCGACCGAACCCGAAGTGATCTGGGCGCGCCCCGAGCGGACCGGGCGCGGGCCGAGGCCCGCGTACACCCGAGCCGACATCGCGGCGGCGGCGGTCGGGATCGCCGACGCGGAGGGCCTGGACGCGGTGTCGATGCGGCGCGTCGCGGGCGAGCTGGGCTGCGGGACGATGTCGCTGTACAACTACGTCCCCCGCAAGGAGGACCTGTACGAGCTGATGGTGGACGCCGTCAGCGCGGAGCACGAGCTGTGGGAGCCGGGCGGCGACTGGCGGGCCGAGGCGCGGCGGATCGCGCGTGTGACGCGCGCGCTGATGCACCGGCACCCGTGGCTGCCGCGGGTGATGTCACCCGTGTACGGGTTCAGTCCGCACGCCCTGCGCTTCCTGGAGCACTGCATGGCCTGCCTCGACCCGCTCGACGCGCCCTCCGGCACGAAGATGCAGCTCATCGGCATGCTCAACGGGTGCGTGACGGCGTACGTCGCCAACGAGCTGGCCACCGCCGAGCGGAGCCGGTCGCTGCCGTGGTCGGAGGAGCAGGAGAGCGCGGTGCGGATGGCCTACGTGGGCGGGCAGTTGGCGACCGGCGCGTATCCGCGGCTGGCCGCCGCCTTCACGGAGGACCCGGGGCCGGTGAACCTGGAGGGGGCGTTCGACCTGATGCTCGACCGGCTCCTCGACGGCTTCGCGCCGAAGGGCTAGGGGGTGTCCCGTCGATCAGGCCGGATCAGGGAGCGGCGCCTGGTGCCGTGCGTCGCAAGGCGGAGGAGGGAGCCGAGAGCTTGGGGGAATCGGGGACCGACGACAACGCGGCGAGGCGCGGTGCCAGGCGCCGCGAGCCCGGCATGATCGACGAGACGCCCCCTAGAGCAGCGCGAACTGGCCGTCCGGGCCTTCCTCCTGGTGGTCCAGGACCGACGCCGGGCGGCGTGCCCGGTCCGGGGCCGGGAGGACGCCCGCCTCCTTCAGCTCCGTCGCCGTGACGGGCGACGGGAAGGCCAGCCGCTCCTGCTCCGGGCGGAGTTCGGCGATCAGGGCCAGGACCGTGATCAGCTCCAGCAGCTCCGACGTCCACGGCTGCGGCCAGGACGCCGGGCGGATCGCCGTGAGCGTGCCCGGCTCGGGGGCGGCGGTGCGGACGGTGAACCACTGCTCCAGCACCCGCGTCCCGCCCGACTCGAAGTCCCAGGCCTCCGGCGGCACCGGGGAGATACGGCCCTCGTCGAGCAGCAGGGTCTCCTCCTCGCGGTCGTACGCGAGCGTCACCGGGCGGGCGGGCAGCGGGGCGCGGACGTAGGGGCGCCGGCCGCCCGGCAGCTTGGGGCGTTCACCGTCGCGGCGCATCAGCCACAGCAGACGCCGGCCCAGCGCCACACCCTCCGCCCACGCCCCGGGGTCCCCGGTGAGCGGGACGGCGCGGTCCGGCCGTACCGTCGCCAGCGTCCAGGCGAGGACGTCCGGCGGCCGCACCGGATGCCCGAGGCGGGCGGCCAGGTGTTCCGTCAGGCCCGGCGCGAGATTCGGTTCCGTGCCGCCGGGGCGGCGGTACAGGGGACGGACGGGCCCGGGGCGGAGCAGCGGCAGCAGGGAGGTCGCCAGCAGGGGGAGCGCGGGGTCCTCCGCGTTCTCCACGGCGAACACCTGGTGTTCGTCGGCCACCCGCCACAGCTCCGGGCGGGCGGCGTCGATGAGCCGGTGGTCGGGGATGAGCCACTGCTCGTCGAAGGGGGCGCGCAGGACGCGGACCGGGGCCGGACAGGGGCCGCCGGCGCGCAGCAGCCGTTCCGTGCCGGTGGACTGGCCGGGGAGCTGGCCGACCGCGGTGCGCAGGGTGCGGGCGCGGCTCGGCTCGAACAGTGCCTCGCGCTCGGCGCCGTCGGCCTTCACGAAGGCGTCCCAGCGGGCCGTCAGCGAGGGGGCGTCGGGGGCCGTCGGCCACTCCCGGCCGAGCCGTGGCGGTGCGACGGACCACGGCATGAGGTCCGCCAGCAGCGGAGCGTCGTCGTACGTCACGCCCGGCATCGTACGACGGCTCAGGTGGCCTCCAGGGTGACTGTGAACGAGAAGCGGTCGCCGCGGTAGTGGATGACGACGACGTCCAGGACCCGGCCGTCCGCGTCGTAGGTGACGCCCGTGTAGTGCAGGATCGGGCTGAGCAGCGGCACCTGGAGCAGCCGGGCCGTCTCCGGGTCGGCGAGGCGGGCCTCCACGGTGTCCGTGATCCGGCTGATGTCCGCCCCCACCACGTCGCGCAGCACCTTGGTCATCGGCCAGCGGACCAGGTCGTCGAGGTCGATCCGGTCGGCGAGTTCGGGACGGACCCAGTTGCGGGCGTGGTTGGTCGGCTCGCCGGTCTCGGCGTCGCTGCGCAGCCGGTGGTACGTCGCCGCCTCGGCGAGGTCCGGGAAGTGCTCGGCGACCTCGGCGGGCACCGGCGCGCGGCCGTGGTCCAGCAGTTCCGTCGTCATGCCGGACTGCTGGGCCACGATCGCGTCCACCGAGCCGAGCAGCCGCACCGGGGAGCCCCGGCGGGCGCTCGGCTCGATGAACGTGCCGCGCCGGCGGTGGCGGGTGATCAGCCCCTCGTCCTCCAGCTCCTTGAGTGCCTGCCGCATGGTCAGCACGCTCACGCCGTAGTGCCCGGCGAGCTGTTCTTCCGTGGGCAGCCGCAGCGGGTCCCGGGGCGAGCGGCCGAGTATCGAGGCGCGCAGCGACTGCGACACCTGGTACCAGAGCGGCAGCTTGCGGTTCAGGACGATGGAGTCCGGAGCGAAGGAGGTCACGGGGCCATCCGTACCGTCGGGGAATCGTCAGTGCAAGGGCCGGAAGTGGCGCTCGAGGCCCTGCCAGACGTCGTCGTACGCCTGCTGCAGGTGCTCCGCGCGGGCCGCCTGCGGGGTGAGCGTCACCGGCCAGCGGGTCTCGAACATGAACGCCAGCCCGTCGTCGATCTTCTGCGGGCGCAGCTCGGCCGCGCTCGCCCGGTCGAACGTCTCCCGGTCGGGGCCGTGCGCCGACATCATGTTGTGCAGCGAACCGCCGCCCGGCACGAAGCCCTCCGCCTTGGCGTCGTAGGCGCCCTCGATCAGGCCCATGTACTCGCTCATCACGTTCCGGTGGAAGTACGGCGGCCGGAAGGTGTCCTCGCCGACCAGCCAGCGCGGCGCGAAGACCACGAAGTCGACGCCGGCCAGTCCGGGGGTGTCGGACGGGGACGTCAGCACGGTGAAGATCGACGGGTCGGGGTGGTCGTACGAGATCGTCCCGATGACGTTGAAGCGGCGCAGGTCGTAGACGTACGGCACGTAGTTGCCGTGCCAGGCGACCACGTCCAGCGGCGAGTGGTCGTAGGTGGCCGTCCAGAGGTTGCCGCAGAACTTGTTCACCACCTCCACCGGGCCCTCCACGTCCTCGTACGCGGCGACCGGCGCCTGGAAGTCGCGGGCGTTGGCAAGGCCGTTGGCGCCGATCGGGCCGAGGTCGGGGAGGCGGAACGGGGCGCCGTAGTTCTCGCAGACGTAGCCCCGCGCGGAGCCGTCCAGCAGCTCCACGCGGAACCGCACCCCGCGCGGGATCAGCGCCACATGGCCGGGCTCCGCGTGGAGCAGGCCGAACTCCGTGCGCAGGAGGAGCCCGCCGCGCTCGGGGACGATCAGCAGCTCGCCGTCCGCGTCGCTGAAGACCCGGTCCATGGAGGCGTTGGCGTGGTACAGGTGCACGGCCATGCCGGCGCGCTGAGTCACGTCGCCGTTGCCGCCCAGGGTCCACAGGCCGGCCAGGAAGTCCGTCTCGGGGCCCGGCTCGGGGAGCGGGTTCCAGCGCAGGCGGTTCGGGTCGGCCACCGTCTGGGTGAAGGGCGCGGTGCGCAGCGCGCCGTTGCCGGAACGGGTGAACGCCGGGTGGGCGGCCGACGGGCGGATCCGGTACAGCCAGGAGCGGCGGTTGTGGGCCCGCGGCTCGGTGAACGCCGTACCGCTCAGCTGCTCCGCGTACAGCCCCAGCGGGGCGCGCTGCGGTGAGTTGCGGCCCTCGGGCAGGGCGCCCGGGACGGCCTCGGAGCTGTGCTCGTTGCCGAATCCGGAGAGATACGCCAGCCCTTCGGCGGCCTTGCGCGGGTCCCCGCTCATGATCACTGCTCCCTGTGCCGGTGGGACAAGTACTGACCACTCATTCCTATGCATCACCGTAGGATTGCGTTTTCGTGTGCGCAAGAGGCCTGCGGAAGGACGGCGGGAGATCCGCACGAAGAGTCGTACCGGACCGGGGCGCCCTCCTCTCGGCGGACCACCGGGGGACTACGACAACCAGACTCAAGGGGGATCCGAGGTGTCGCACCGGTGTTCTACGCTCGCCGGCATGTCGTGGACACGTAGATTTCTCGCCGCGCTCGCGGTCTGTGTCCTCGTGCTGGGCGGGTCCGCGGGCTGCGGCACCGGTGACGCAGACGAGGGCGGTGGCGCGGGGGCGCCCGCACCGGTGGGCAAGGTGCTGGAGGACCGGGACGAGGAGGGGCGCTCCTACCGCCAGGTGGACGAGGAGGACGCCCCCGGCGTCGGCGTCGAGGTGCAGCCCGACCCGGCCGGGGAGAGCTGGCGGGTCCGGCTCACCCTGCGCGGCTTCCGGCTCTCGCCCGCCGGGACGCCCGCCGAGCCGGTGGCCGGGCGCGGCACCGTCCGGCTCTTCGTCGACGGCCGGTTCGTCAGCGAGCTGCGCGACCCGGAGTACCGCATCCCCGGCCGGCTCGTCCCGCGCGGCACCCACCAGGTCACCGCCCGGCTCTGCGCGGACGACGGCACGGTGTGGGCGGTGGACGGCGAACCGGTCCAGAGCACGGCCGACATCACCGCGTCGGAGCCCGGTCCGGCCCGGAGATGAGTGTCAGGGCCACCGGTACGCGTACTGGGGGGGGTGAGGTTCACCGGACCGCTCCGGAAAGGCATCATGAAGCCCGTGCCCCATGCGACCACGCTCCGCCGCGCCCCCGTCCAGCGCCGTAGCGCCGAACGCCTGACCAGGATCCTCGACGCCTGTGCCGACCTCCTCGACGAGGTCGGCTACGACGCGCTCAGCACCCGCGCCGTCGCCGAGCGCGCCGGCGTCCCCATCGGCTCCGTCTACCGCTTCTTCGGCAACAAACGGCAGATGGCGGACGCCCTCGCCCAGCGCAACCTGGAGCGGTACGCCGAGCGCGTCACCGAACGACTGAAGCAGGCCCGGGCCGGCGACTGGCGGGCCGCCGTGGACGCGGTGATCGACGAGTACCTGGCCATGAAGCGCACCGCGCCCGGCTTCTCCCTCGTCGACTTCGGCAACCAGATCCCCGTCGGGGCCCGCCAGTCGGAGCCCAACCACCGGGTCGCCGACCGGCTGACCGCACTGCTCTCCGGCTATCTCGGCCGCACCGTCGACGACGACCTGCGCCGCACCTTCCTGGTCGCCGTGGAGACCTCCGACGCCCTCGTCCAGCTGGCCTTCCGGGTGGACCCGCAGGGCGACGAGGGGATCATCGGCGAGATGCGCGAGATGCTGCGGTCCTATCTGGCGCGGGTGCTGGACTGACGAACGGTCCGGCGCAGACCCCTCCCCTACATGCCTACCGGTCGGTATGCTCGGCCCGGTTCGTGTGAGCCGCCGCTGCCACCAGACCCCGGGAGGACCCATGTCCCGCACCGCTCTGCGTATCTGCCCGCTGTGCGAGGCCACCTGCGGGCTGACCCTCACCATCGAGGGCACCACCGTCACCGGCGCGCGCGGCGACCGCGACGACGTCTTCAGCCAGGGCTTCATCTGCCCGAAGGGCGCCTCCTTCGGCGCCGTCGACGGCGACCCCGACCGGCTGCGCACGCCTCTGGTGCGCCGGGACGGCGAGCTGCGCGAGGCCACCTGGGAGGAGGCCTTCGACGCGGTGGCCGCCGGCGTCCGGCCGGTCGTCGAACGGTACGGACCGAACGCCGTGGGCGTCGTCCTCGGCAACCCCAACGTGCACACCATGGCCGGCGCCCTCTACCCGCCGGTCCTGATCGGCGCGCTCGGCACCCGCAGCCTGTTCACCGCCTCCACGGTCGACCAGATGCCCAAGCACGTCTCCAGCGGCCTGCTCTACGGCGATGCCAACGCCATCCCCGTGCCCGACCTCGACCACACCGACCACCTGCTGCTGATCGGCGCCAACCCGCTGGAGTCCAACGGCAGCCTGTGCACCGCCCCCGACTTCCCGGGCCGCATCAAGGCGCTCAAGGCCCGCGGCGGCACCCTCACCGTCATCGACCCGCGCCGCACCCGCACCGCCCGGCTCGCCGACCGGCACATCGCCATCCGCCCCGGCACGGACGCGCTGCTCCTCGCGGCGACGGCGCACGTGCTGTTCGAGGAGGACCTCGTCGACGTCGGCGGCCTCGCCCCGCACCTGGAAGGCCTCGACGAACTCCGCGACGCGATACGCGACTTCACCCCGGAGGCCGTCGCCCCCGCCTGCGACGTCGACGCCGACGTGCCGCGCGTCCTCGCCCGCGAACTGGCCGCCGCCCCCACCGCCGCCGTCTACGGCCGCATAGGCAGCTGCACCGTCCCGCACGGCACGCTCGCCAGCTGGCTCGTCGACGTCCTCGCCGTCCTCACCGGCAACCTGGACCGCCCCGGCGGCTCCCTCTTCCCGCAGGCCGCCACCGACAAGACCCCCCGACCCGCCGGCCCCGGCAAGGGCTTCGCGCTCGGCCGCTGGCACTCCCGGGTGAGCGGACACCCCGAGGCGAAGGGCGAGCTGCCGATCTCCGCGCTCGCCGAGGAGATCGACACCGTCACGGACGAGGGCGAGCCGATCCGCGCGGTCATCGCCGTCGCCGCCAACCCGGTGCTCTCCACACCCGACGGCGACCGCCTCGACAAAGCCCTCGGCTCGCTCGACTTCATGGTCAGCGTCGACCCCTACCTCAACGAGACCTCCCGGCACGCCGACGTGGTGCTGCCCCCGCCACCGCCCGCGCAGAGCCCGCACCACGACTTCGCCTTCAACACCCTCGCCGTGCGCAACCAGGTCCGCTACACCCGCCCCGCGATCCCGCTGGAGCCGGGCCGGATGGCCGAGACGGAGATCCTGGCGCGGCTGACCCTGGCGGTGAGCGGCATGCACGGCGCCGACCCCTCCGCCGTCGACACCCTGGTGATCGACCAGACCCTCGGCAAAGCGGTCAAGGACCCGCACTCCCCGGTGCACGGCCGCGACCCGCGCGAACTCGCCGCACGGCTCACCGGCGACAACGGCCCCGAGCGGCGGCTCGACCTGATGCTGCGCCTCGGCCCCTACGGCGACGGCTTCGGCGTACGCGAGGACGGGCTGACGCTCGACCGGCTGCTGGCGCACCCGCACGGCATCGACCTCGGCCCGCTGCGCCCCCGCCTGCCGCAGCCGCTGCGGACGCGCAGCGGCAAGGTGGAGCTGCTGCCCGCCCCCATCGCCGCGGACCTGCCCCGGCTGAGGCGGGCGATGGCCGAGCTGCCCGCCGGGCTGCTCCTGGTCGGCCGCCGCCATCTGCGCTCCAACAACAGCTGGATGCACAACATCCCGGCCCTCACCGGCGGCACCAACCGCTGCACCCTGCACATCCACCCCGAGGACGCCGAACGCCTCGGCGTGTGCGACGGGGCGCCGGTGCGGGTCAAGGGCGCCGGGGGAGCGGTGACCGTCCCGGCGGAGGTCACCGACGGGGTGCGCCGGGGCGTGGTGAGCCTGCCGCACGGCTGGGGCCACGACCGTCCCGGCACCCGGCTGCGCCACGCCTCCGCCGAACCCGGGGTCAACGTCAACCAGCTCCTCGACGGCAGTCTGCTCGACCCGCTGTCGGGCAACGCGGTCCTCAACGGCGTGCCGGTCGAACTCGCCCCGATGGCCTGAAATGCTCAGGAAGCTGACCTGAGCAAAGCTGTGACCAGCAGTTTTGCGCTTATTGCTCGCATGTCAACGTCTTGTTAACGCTGCTTGACGGGACCTAACGTCCATCGCACCGCCGGCTCAGGTGGGAGTTCAAGGGCGAACGTTAGGTATCCACTCATGCTGACCATCCTCGGCTTCGCCATGATCGCGACCTTCCTGGTCCTGATCATGATGAAGAAGATGTCGCCGATCGCGGCGCTGGTGCTGATCCCCGCACTGTTCTGCGTCTTCGTCGGCAAGGGCGCCCACCTGGGCGACTACGTCATCGACGGCGTCACCAGCCTTGCCCCGACCGCGGCGATGCTGATGTTCGCGATCGTCTACTTCGGTGTGATGATCGACGTCGGTCTCTTCGACCCGATCGTCAGAGGCATCCTCAAGTTCTGCAAGGCCGACCCGATGCGGATCGTCGTCGGGACGGCCCTGCTCGCCGCGATCGTGTCGCTGGACGGCGACGGCTCGACCACCTTCATGATCACGGTCTCCGCGCTGTATCCGCTCTACAAGCGCCTGAAGATGAGCCTGGTCGTCATGACCGGTGTCGCGGCCATGGCCAACGGCGTGATGAACACGCTGCCCTGGGGCGGCCCCACCGCCCGCGCGGCCACCGCGCTGAAGCTGGACGCCAGCGACATCTTCGTCCCGATGATCCCGGCCCTCGCCGTCGGCCTGCTCTTCGTGATCGGCCTCTCCTACGTCCTCGGCCTGCGCGAGCGCAGGCGGCTCGGCGTGCTCACGCTGGACGAGGTGCTGGAGGAGAAGGAGACGGAGACGGTGCTGGTCGGCACCGGCGGCCCCGGCACGGCCAAGAACCTCACGGGCGGCTCCGGTTCCGGCACCGACGCGGACGTCTCCGAGGGATCCGCCGACGGCGGCTCCGCCACCGACGAGGCCGACGACTTCCAGGGCCTCGATCCGAACCGCGACACCCTGCGCCCCAAGCTGTACTGGTTCAACGCGCTGCTGACGGTCACCCTGCTCACCGCCATGATCATGGAGTGGCTGCCGATCCCGGTGCTGTTCCTGCTCGGCGCCGCGCTCGCGCTCTCCGTGAACTTCCCGAGCATCCCGAACCAGAAGGCCCGCCTCGCCGCCCACGCCGACAACGTCCTCAACGTCTCCGGCATGGTCTTCGCCGCCGCCGTCTTCACCGGCGTCCTCCAGGGCACCGGCATGGTCGACCACATGGCCGAGTGGATGGTGGACGTCATCCCCGAGGGCATGGGCCCCCACATGGCGCTCGTCACCGGCGTCCTGAGCCTGCCGCTCACCTACTTCATGTCGAACGACGGCTTCTACTTCGGCGTCCTGCCGGTCCTCGCCGAGGCCGGCGCCGCGCACGGCGTCTCGCCGCTGGAGATGGCCCGCGCCTCGCTCGTCGGCCAGCCGCTGCACATGTCCAGCCCGCTGGTCCCGGCCGTGTACGTGCTGGTCGGCATGGCGAAGGTCGAGTTCGGCGACCACACCCGGTTCGTGGTGAAGTGGGCCGCGCTCACCTGCCTGGTCATCCTCGGAGCGGGCATCCTGTTCGGCATCATCTGACGCCCGCACTACATCCTCGTCCTCGTACGCCCTCGACTCCGCACGGAGGTGGAAAACCATGGGGCCCGGTGGGAACCGCGGCTGGCTGCTCCGGCTCGTCGTCGCCTTCAGCTTCGCGCAGGGGGCGGTGTCGATGGCCCGGCCCGCCGTCTCCTACCGGGCCCTCGCGCTGGGCGCGGACGAGCGGGCGGTCGGTGTGATCGCAGGTGTGTACGCGCTGCTTCCGCTGTTCGCGGCCGTCCCGCTGGGCCGCCGCACCGACCACGGCCGCTGCGCGCCGCTGCTGCCGATCGGCGTGGTGCTGATATCCGGCGGCTGTGTGCTCAGCGGACTGGCCGGCTCGCTGTGGGCCATGGCGGTCTGGAGCGGGGTGATGGGCCTCGGCCACCTCGCGTTCGTGATCGGCGCCCAGTCCCTGGTGGCCCGCCAGTCCGCCCCGCACGAACAGGACCGCAACTTCGGCCACTTCACCATCGGCGCCTCCCTCGGTCAGCTGGTCGGCCCGATCGCGGCCGGCGCGCTGATCGGCGGCCCCGACATGGCGGGCACCAGCGCGCTCGCCCTGCTGGTCGCGGGCGCGGGCGCCGCGGTCGCGGTCAGCTCGCTGTGGCGCATAGAGCACCGCCGTACGGCGTCCGGCTCGGGTAAGGCGGCGGGCGACCGGGTGCCCGTGCGGGGCATCCTGCGCGCCCGGGGCGTGCCCGCGGGCATCCTGATCAGCCTCTCCGTGCTGTCCGCGACCGACATCCTCACCGCCTACCTGCCGGTGGTCGGCGAGCACCGGGGTATCGCCCCGTCGGTGATCGGGCTGCTGCTCAGCCTGCGGGCGGCGGCAACCATCGCCTGCCGTCTGGTGCTCACCCCGCTGCTGCGGCTGCTCGGCCGCACCGCGCTGCTCACCGTGACCTGTCTGCTGGCCGCCGTGCTCTGCGCGGGCGTGGCGCTGCCGGTGCCGGTGTGGGCGCTGGCCGTGATGCTGGCCGCGCTCGGCTTCTGCCTCGGTGTCGGGCAGCCGCTGTCCATGACGACGGTCGTGCAGGCCGCGCCGGAGGGCGCCCGTTCCACCGCCCTCGCCCTGCGGCTGACCGGCAACCGCCTCGGCCAGGTCGCAGCGCCCGCCACGGCGGGCCTGGTCGCCGGAGTGGCGGGCGTGGCCGCGCCGTTCGTGATGCTCGGGGTGCTGCTCCTGCTGTCCTCGGGCGTGGCCCTGCGGTCCCCGGCGAAGCCGGCCCCCGAGCAGCGGCGGGCCAGCGCTCCCCGCCCCCGCCGCCGAAGCGACGCCTGAGCCCGTTCGTCGCGGGCGGCTCGTCCGCCGTGTCCGGCGCGCGTCACCGGCGTGCGCTCCGGATCGGGCATCCGGGCACCCCCGCGCGGCTGCCCGCTCCGGACGCGCGCATCCCGTATGGGAAGGCGTATGGACGACCACACGCGCTTCACCGTCCGCGCCATCCGCACCCGGACCGCCCTCGTGGCGGCCGGCCTGCTGCTCGCCGTCGCCGCCCCCACCGCCTACGCCACCCTCGACGACTCCCCGGCCACCCCGCCGCGCGGCGCGCGCCCTACATGGAAACCCGGTTGTTCTTCGGCACCGAGCGGCCCGACGGCGGACCGGCCGTCACCGGGCGGCAGTTCGCCGACTTCGTCGACCGGGAGGTGACCCCGGACTTCCCCGGCGGGCTCGCCGTGCAGGAGGGGCACGGGCAGTGGCGGGACGGCGCGGCGTCATCGAGAAGGAGCGGTCGTACGAGCTGATCCTGCTGTACCCGGTGGCCGAGGCGGCGGTGGGCGACCGGAGGATCGAGGAGATCCGCCGGGACTACGAGAAGCGGTTCGCGCAGGAGGCGGTCGCGCGGGTCGACAGCCGGACGCGGGTCGACTTCTGAGCGGCTCCCGGGCAGGGTGAGCCGTGCCATGCGGGAGTCCCCTGGTGCCGTAAAACTAACGGCGCTAGTTTGGGGCTCGACGACGAGGCTCGCCGGAAGGAACGCGATGAAGGCACATGACGGCATGTACATCGACGGCGCCTGGCGCCCGGCCGCCGGAGGGGACGTCATCGACGTCGTGAACCCGGTCGACGAGCAGGTCGTCGGCCAGGTGCCCGCCGGCACCGCCCTGGACGTCGACAACGCCGTACGGGCCGCCCGCGCCGCCCTTCCGGGCTGGGCCTCCACCCCGCCCGCCGAGCGGGCCGCGCGTCTGACCGCCCTGCGGGACGGACTGGTGGCGCGGGCCGGGGAGATCGCCGAGACGGTCACCGCCGAACTCGGCTCGCCGCTGAAGTTCTCCCAGGCCGTCCACGTCGGCGCGCCGATCGCGGTCGCGGGTTCCTACGCCGAGCTCGCGGCCCGGTTCGCCTTCGAGGAGAAGGTCGGCAACTCCGTGGTCTACCAGGAGCCGATCGGCGTGGTCGCGGCGATCACGCCCTGGAACTACCCGCTGCACCAGATCGTCGCCAAGGTCGCCCCCGCCCTCGCCGCCGGCTGCACGGTCGTGCTGAAGCCCGCCGAGGACACCCCGCTCACCGCCCAGCTCTTCGCCGAGGTGGCCGACGAGGCCGGGATCCCGGCGGGCGTCTTCAACCTGGTCACCGGGCTCGGCCCGGTCGCGGGCCAGGCGCTCGCCGAGCACCCGGACGTCGACCTGGTCTCCTTCACCGGCTCCACCGCCGTCGGCCGCCGGATCGGCGCGCTCGCCGGGGCCGCCGTCAAGAAGGTCGCCCTGGAACTCGGCGGCAAGTCCGCCAACGTCATCCTGCCCAGCGCCGACCTGGCCAAGGCGGTCAACGTCGGCGTCGCCAACGTGATGTCCAACTCCGGGCAGACGTGCAGCGCCTGGACCCGGATGCTGGTCCACCGCGAGCGGTACGAGGAGGCGGTCGAACTCGCCCGGACCGCCGCCGCCAAGTACGGCGAGCGCATCGGCCCGGTGGTCAACGCCCAGCAGCAGGCGCGGGTGCGCGGATACATCGAGAAGGGCGTCGCCGAGGGCGCCCGGCTGGTCGCCGGTGGCCCCGAAGCGCCCCGCGACCAGGGCTACTTCGTCAGTCCGACCGTCTTCGCGGACGTCACCCCCGAGATGACCATCGCGCAGGAGGAGATCTTCGGCCCGGTCCTGGTGATCCTGCCCTACGAGGACGAGGACGACGCCCTGCGCATCGCCAACGGCACCGTCTACGGGCTCGCCGGCGCGGTCTGGGCGGGCGACGAGGCGGAGGCGGTCGCCTTCGCACGCCGGATGGAGACCGGGCAGGTCGACATCAACGGCGGCCGCTTCAACCCGCTGGCCCCGTTCGGCGGTTACAAGCAGTCGGGCGTGGGCCGCGAGCTCGGCAGCCACGGCCTGGCCGAGTACCTCCAGACCAAGTCCCTCCAGTTCTAAGGGAGTTCCCTCACATGGCCGTCCGTGCCGCCGTCGTGCCCGCCATCGGCGCCCCGCTGGAGATCACCGGCATCGAGCTGCCCGACCCCGCACCCGGGCAGGTCCGGGTCCGGCTCGCCGCCGCCGGTGTCTGCCACTCCGACCTGTCCCTGTCCAACGGCACCATGAAGGTGCCGCTGCCGGCCGTCCTCGGCCACGAGGGCGCGGGCACCGTCCTCGCCGTCGGCGAGGGCGTCACCCATGTCGCCCCCGGCGACGGCGTCGTCCTCAACTGGGCGCCCTCCTGCGGGAGCTGCCCGGCCTGCGCGCTCGGCGAGGTGTGGCTGTGCGCCAACGCGCTGGGCGGCATCGGCGCCGTCCACGCCCGCCGGGCCGACGACGGCACCGAGCTGCACCCCGGTCTGAACGTCGCCGCGTTCGCCGAGGAGACGGTGGTCCCGGCGAACTGCGTCCTGCCCGCCCCGGACGGGGTGCCGCTCACGGACGCGGCCCTGCTCGGCTGCGCCGTGCTCACCGGCTACGGCGCCGTCCACCACTCGGCGCGGGTCCGGGAGGGCGAGACGGTCGCCGTGTTCGGGGTCGGCGGGGTGGGTCTCGCCGCCCTCCAGGCCGCGCGGATCGCGGGCGCGTCGAAGATCGTCGCGGTGGACGTCTCGCCGGAGAAGGAGGAGCTGGCGCGGACCGCGGGCGCCACGGACTACGTCGTCGCCTCCGAGACCACCCCGCGCGAGATCCGCGCCCTGACCGGCAAGCAGGGTGTCGACGTGGCCGTGGAGTGCGTGGGCCGGGCGGTGACGATCCGCGCCGCCTGGGAGTCCACCCGGCGCGGCGGCCGGACCACCGTGGTCGGCATCGGCGGCAAGGACCAGCAGGTCACCTTCAACGCCCTGGAGATCTTCCACTGGGGGCGCACCCTCTCCGGCTGCGTCTACGGCAACAGCGACCCGGCGCGGGACCTGCCGGTGCTCGCCGGGCACGTGCGCGAGGGCCGGCTGGACCTGGGCGCGCTGGTGACGGAGCGGATCGCCCTGGACGGCATCCCGGCGGCGTTCGAGAACATGCTGGCGGGCAAGGGCGGCCGGGCCCTGGTGATCTTCTGACGTGACCGCCCCGGGTCGTTGACCGAAGGGGCCCGGGGACACCCCGGGCCCTTTTTCCTCACCGGTAACTTCACGCACGACCGTTGACCCCATACCGTCCGGTCAGTATGTTCCCCGGAACGTCCCCACCGCACCCATCGGAGTGTGCACGCATGGACACGTTCCCCCCCCGCTCAACCCTCCGCCCCCACCGCCACCGCCCTCCCCGAGGTCAACCGGCGCCGTGTGGCCACCGCGGCGGCGCTCGCCTCCGCCGTCGAGTGGTACGACTACTTCGTCTTCGGCATCGCCGCCGCCCTCGTTCTCGGCGACCTCTACTTCCCCGCCGGCAGCGCCTCCGCCGGGGTCCTCGCCGCCTTCGCCACCTTCGCCGTCGGCTTCCTGGCCCGCCCGCTCGGCGGCATCGTCGCCGGTCACCTCGGCGACAAGCGGGGCCGCAAGCCGATGCTGGTCCTCGCGCTCACCCTGATGGGCCTGGCCACCACCGGGATCGGCCTGCTGCCCACGTACGACACGATCGGCGTCGCCGCGCCGCTGCTGCTGGTCGCCCTGCGCGTCGTCCAGGGCATCGCCGTCGGCGCCCAGTGGGGCGGCGCCATGCTGCTGGCCACCGAGTACGCCCCCGAGGGCAAGCGCGGCATCTACGGCAGCGTCGTCCAGCTCGGCGTCCCGATCGGCGTGGTCACCGCCAACTCCGTCTTCCTGCTGGCCGGGGCGTTCACCTCGGAGTCGGCGTTCGAGGCCTGGGGCTGGCGGATCCCGTTCGTGGTCGGCGTGTTCGTCCTCGCGCTCGCCTGGTACATCCACGTCCGCGTCGAGGAGACCCCCGAGTTCCGGCAGGCCGAGCGGGCACTGGCCGAGAAGGAGAAGGGCGAGGAGTCCTCCCCGCTGCGCACGATCCTGCGCCATCACCTCGGCACGGTGCTGCTCGCGGGCGGCTCCTTCGCCGTCAACACCGCGACCTTCTACATCCTCATCACCGGCGTCCTCGACTACACCACCCGCGAACTCGACATGGAGCGCGGCGCGGTGCTCACCGTCTCGCTCTGCGTCAGCCTCACCCAGCTGGTGCTGATCCCCGCCTCCGCCGCGCTCTCCGACCGCGTCGGCCGCATCCGGATCTACGGCCTCGGCGCCGCGGGCATCGCGCTGTGGGCGGTGCCGATGTTCCTGCTCATCGACACCGGCTCACTGCTGTGGCTCGCGGTCGCCAGCTTCGTCGCCAGCTGCTTCCTGAGCATCATGTACGGCCCCCAGGCCGCGCTGTTCGCCGAGCTGTTCACACCGGAGATGCGCTACACCGGGGCCTCCCTCGGCTACCAGATCGCCGCGGTGTGCGGCGGCGGACTGGCGCCGTTCGTGATGGTGCTGCTGCTGGAGGCGACCGGCACCTCGATGGCGGTGTCCGGCTATGTCATCGGCCTGTCGGTCATCGCCCTCGTCTCCATCAAGGTGCTGGCGGACCGGGCACGGTCACGCTGACCCGGCGGCCCCGCCGGACCGCTCGCGGGCGGGTTCGGGTCGCGGCGAGGCCGCCACGACCCGGGCCGCCCGCCCCCGCGACCGGGACACCGCCACCCCAGCCAGGCACAGCGTCCCGCCCGCCAGCGTGAGCGGCCCCGGCACCTCGCCGAGCACCAGCCACGACATCAGCACCACCAGCGCGGGCACCGCGTACGTGGTCGCGCCCATCCGGCCGGCGGTCGTCCGGGCCAGCGCGTAGGCCCAGGTGGTGAAGGCCAGGGCGGTCGGGAAGAGGCCCAGGTAGACCATGTTGAGGGTGGCCGGCAGGGGCGCTTCGGCGGCCTCGCTCACCAGCTGCCCCGCGAACGGCAGACAGAGCACCGCCCCGACGAGACACCCGAAGGTCGTCACCTGGAGGGCGCCGGCCCGCGCGAGCGCGGGCTTCTGCGCGACCACGCCGCCCGCGTAGGCGACCGCCGCCAGCAGGCACAGCAGCACACCGAGGGCGGACGACGAACCGCCGCCGGACATCGACAGACCCACGATCACCGCACCGGCGAACGACACCGCCATCCCCGCCAGCAGCCGGGGCGGCATCGGGTCGCCGAGCAGCCGGGCGCCGAGCAGCGCGATCAGGATCGGGCCGATGTTCACGACCAGCGCCGCCGTCCCCGCGTCCACCTGCTGCTCCCCCCAGTTGAGGACCACCATGTAGACGCCGAACCACAGCACTCCGGACACCGCGATCCCGGGCCATGCCGCTCTCGGCGGCCACCCCTCCCGCCGTATGAGGCACAGCGCCCCGAGCGCCACGCTGCCCGCCAGTAGCCGCCCGAGCGCCAGCGCGCCCGGCGAGTACACCTCCCCGGCGCTGCGGATCGACACGAACGCGGAGGCCCACAGCACGACGGTGACCAGGGCCGCACCGGCGGCCAGGAAGGCGGGGCGAGAGGGTGACGGCATCATGTTTCCCGAGGCTAGGAGAGGCAGAGGGGGAGAGCTCGCGGATTTCGGACCGGGCGTCAGCGCAGCGATCCCGCCGGAATGCCCAGCGCTTCGGACAGGGCCCGCTCGCCCGTCGGCGTCACCTTCACCGCGCGCTCCGAGCCGATGCGCACGCACCAGCCCGCGTCGAGCGCGTGCCGGCACAGGGCGGCGCCCGCCACGCCGGCGAGGTGCGGGCGGCGCTCGGTCCAGTCGAGGCAGGCCCGCGCCAGCGGACGGCGGCCGGCGCGGTCCAGGTCGATACCGGCGTCGGCGAACCAGGCGAGCCCCGCGTCGGTGAGCGCGAACCCCGTGTCCCGGCGCAGCAGCCCGAGCGCGCCCAGCGCGTCGGTGACCGCGATGCCGAGGCGCCCGGCGAGATGGTCGTAACAGGTGCGGCCGCGGGCCATGGCCGAACCGGCGCCGGCCTCGCGCAGGCTCCGCGGACGGTCCGGCGCCCCCGGTGTCACCTGGGCCGCCAGGTCCTCCAGCAGCTGCGCGACGCGGGCGTCGGCCAGCCGGACGTAACGGTGCCGCCCCTGCCGTTCCTCGGCGAGCAGCCCGCCCGCGACGAGCTTGCCCAGGTGCTCGCTCAGCGTCGAGGGGGCGACGCCCGCGTGCCGGGCCAGTTCACCGGCGGTCCACGCCCGGCCGTCGAGCAGTGCCAGCAGGCACGCGGCCCGGGTGGTGTCGGCGATCAGGCCGGCGAGGGCGGCGAGCCCGGCCGCCCGGGTGTCCCTGGTGGTCATGCCCCCAGCATGCGGCACGCATGATTCGGTCCCTGCCGAACCGTGCTACGCCGGGCGCCCGACCAGCGCGAACTGCTGCGCCAGCCCGTCCAGCAGGGCGGTGAGCCCGGTTTCGAAGGCCCGCTCGTCGATCTTCTCCTGCTGCTCGGCGAGGCGGTGCGCCTGCCCCAGGTGGGGATAGTCGGCGGGGTCGTAGGCGAGGGCGTCGTCCACGAAGCCGCCGGCGAACGAGCCGAGCGCGGAGCCCATGATGAAGTACCGCATCAGCGCGCCGATGGAGGTGGCCTGCGCGGGCGGCCACCCGGCGTCGACCATCGCCCCGTACACCGCGTCGGCGAGCCGCAGCGCGGCGGGGCGGCGGCCGGGGCCGCGGGCGAGGACCGGGACGATGTTCGGGTGGTCGCGCAGGGCGGCGCGGTAGGAGACCGCCCAGTCGTGCAGCGCGGTCCGCCAGTCCCGGCCGTCCTCGAACATCGACAGGTCGACCTGGCCGCTCACGGAGTCGGCGACTGCCTCGAGGATCTCGTCCTTGGTGCGGAAGTGGTTGTAGAGCGAGGGCCCGCTCACCCCGAGTTCGGCGGCCAGCCGCCGGGTGGAGACGGCCGACAGGCCCTCCGCGTCCACGAGTTCCCGGGCCGTCTCGACGATCCGGTCGGTGCTGAGCAGGGGCTTGCGCGGTCGGGCCATGGCGCACATAGTAGGGCTGCGACTGGAAACTAGCAGTGCTAATTTAAATGTGCGACTTTCAATCTGTGACCTACGTGTGGGGTGACGCGCCATGAACCTGGAGCTCAGCGAGGAACAGACCGCCGTACGGCAGCTCGCCCGGGACTTCGTGGAGCGCGAGATAGCCCCCCACGTGGTCGCCTGGGACCGCGCCGAGGAGGTCGACCGGGGCATCGTGAAGAAGCTCGGCGAGGTCGGCTTCCTCGGGCTCACCGTCGACGAGGAGTACGGCGGCTCCGGCGGCGACCACCTGGCGTACTGCCTGGTGACCGAGGAGCTGGGCCGCGGCGACTCGTCCGTGCGCGGCATCGTCTCCGTCTCCCTCGGCCTGGTCGCCAAGACCATCGCCGCCTGGGGCAGCGAGGAGCAGAAGCGGCGGTGGCTGCCCGGCCTCACCTCCGGCGCGTACGTCGGCTGCTTCGGCCTCACCGAGCCCGGCACCGGCTCCGACGCGGGCAGCCTCGCCACCCGCGCGGTGCGCGACGGCGACGACTACGTCGTCAACGGCACCAAGATGTTCATCACCAACGGCACCTGGGCCGACGTCGTGCTGCTCTTCGCCCGCTCCACCGACGCGCCCGGCCACAAGGGCGTCAGCGCCTTCCTGGTGCCCACCGACACCCCCGGCCTGACCCGCCGCACCGTCCACGGCAAGCTCGGACTGCGCGGGCAGGCCACGGCGGAACTCGTCCTGGAGGACGTGCGCGTCCCCGCGAGCGCGATGCTGGGCGAGGAGGGGAAGGGCTTCTCCGTCGCCATGTCCGCCCTGGCCAAGGGCCGGATGTCGGTGGCGGCGGGCTGTGTCGGCATCGCCCAGGCCGCCCTCGATGCGGCCGTGCGCCACGCGGGGGAGCGCGAGCAGTTCGGCAGGACCATCGCCCACCACCAGCTCGTCCAGGAGCTGATCAGCGACATCGCGGTCGACGTCGACGCCGCACGGCTGCTGACCTGGCGGGTCGCCGACCTCGTCGATCGCGGGCTGCCCTTCGCCACCGAGGCCTCCAAGGCCAAGCTCTTCGCCTCCGAGGCCGCCGTCCGCGCCGCCAACAACGCCCTCCAGGTCTTCGGCGGCTACGGCTACATCGACGAGTACCCGGCGGGCAAGCTGCTGCGGGACGCCCGCGTGATGACCCTCTACGAGGGCACCAGCCAGATCCAGAAGCTCCTCATCGGCCGGGCGCTCACCGGGGTCTCGGCGTTCTGAGTACGTTATCTCGTCACCTCCGCCTTCACCCTCGCCAAGGTGATCCGCGACCGGCGGGACGGCGCGCGGTGCCCGACCCGCTCCGAGCGGGGCGTCTAAGCGGGCGCTCAGGTTCGGCGGTATGGTGGTGCCCCTGTCGGCGAGAGGGGCGAACGAGCGATGAGTACGGCGGAGGAGACGGCCGGCGGCGAGAGTCAGCCGTGGGGCGAGGTCACCCCGGACGCGGCCCGGCGGCTGCTGATCGCCGCCGTGGAGGCCTTCGCCGAGCGCGGCTACCACGCCACCACGACCCGTGACATCGCGGGCCGCGCCGGCATGAGCCCGGCCGCGCTCTACATCCACTACAAGACCAAGGAAGAGCTGCTCCACCGCATCAGCCGGATCGGCCACGAGAAGGCCTTGGACATCCTGCGCACGGCGGCCCGCCGTGAGGGCAGCGCGCGGGAGCGGCTCGCCGACGCGGTCGGCTCCTTCGTCCGCTGGCACGCCGGCGGACGCACCACCGCCCGGGTCGTCCAGTACGAGCTGGACTCGCTCGGCGAGGACGCCCGCGCCGAGATCCTGGCTCTGCGCCGCCAGTGCGACGACGAGGTGCGCGGGATCATCGAGGACGGTGTCGCGTCCGGCGAGTTCGACGTGCTGGACGTCAGGGGGACCACCCTCGCCGTGCTGTCCCTCTGCATCGACGTGGCCCGCTGGTTCAACGTGAACGGCCCCTGGACCCCCGACGAGGTCGGCGCGCTCTACGCCGACCTCGTGCTGAGGATGGTGGGGGTCAAGTGACCCCGGACCGGGAACTCCCGGGGTAGCACCGGGCCTCAGAGACAGTGCCGGACCTCAGAGGTAGTACCGGGACACCGCCTCGGCCACGCACACCGGCTTGTCTCCGCCCTCGCGCTCCACCGTGAAGGCGACCGTGACCTGGACGCCGCCCTTGACGTCCTCGACGCCGGTGATGGCGGCCGTGGCGCGCACCCGCGAGCCGACCGGCACGGGGGAGGGGAAGCGCACCTTGTTGCTGCCGTAGTTGACACCCATCTTCACGCCCTCGACGGCGATCAGCTGCGGCCCGAAGAGCGGGAGCAGCGAGAGCGTGAGGTAGCCGTGGGCGATGGTCGTCTTGAACGGCCCGGCCGCGGCCTTCTCCGGGTCGACGTGGATCCACTGGTGGTCGCCGGTGGCCTCCGCGAACAGGTCGATCCGCTTCTGGTCGATCTCGAGCCAGTCGCTGTACCCCAGCTGCTCGCCCACCGCCGCCTTCAGCTCGTCGACGGACGTGAAGATCCTCGGCTCTGCCATGTCCCGGCCTCTCGCTCGCACCACTCGGTCACATGCGTCCTCGCATGCCTAAGCAACTGCTTAGCATGGTGGGCCCGAAGGGACCTGTCAACGGACCGTCCGTGTGACGCGATCGGTAGGGTTCGAGGAGTGCCCCAGATTCCAGAGAAGATCCACGAGCTCACCGTCGGCCAGCTCTCCGCGCGCAGCGGCGCCGCCGTCTCGGCCCTGCACTTCTACGAGTCCAAGGGGTTGATCGGCAGCCGCCGCACCAGCGGCAACCAGCGCCGCTACAGCCGTGACACCCTGCGCCGGGTCGCCTTCATCCGCGCCGCCCAGCGCGTCGGCATCCCGCTGGCCACCATCCGCGAGGCGCTGGCCCAGCTCCCCGAGGAGCGCACGCCGACCCATGAGGACTGGGCCCGGCTGTCGGAGGCCTGGCGCTCCGAACTGGACGAGCGCATCAAGCAGCTCAACCGGCTGCGCGACCATCTCTCCGACTGCATCGGCTGCGGCTGTCTCTCACTGGACACCTGTGTGCTGTCCAACCCCGGCGACGTCTTCGGTGAACGCCTCACCGGCTCCCGCCTGCTGGCGGAGCGCCCGGGCGCCCGGCGGTCCGGCGGAACGCGTTCGTCCTGATGCCCCCGTCGCCGAACGCGATGCCCCCGTCGCCCAACGCGATGCCCCCGTTGCCGGAACTCCCCTGACGAACGGGGGTGCGGCATCCCCCAGCGCACCCCCCTGGCTACTCCCTCACGCCGACACCAGCACCCGTGTGCGCCGGGCGTACGCCAGCGCCTCCGGTGTGAGCACGGGCCGCGGTACGAGGATCCCGCAGTCCGCGCAGACCGGGCCGGACGAGGGTTCGTGGTCCAGGTCGTACTTCCAGAACAGGCGCTCCCCGCCGCACACCGGGCAGCCCGAACCCGGTTCGCGCTCCAGGGCGGCGATCAGCTTGCGCAGCACCTCGGCCAGTGGCTCGTCGGGGTGGACCCGGGGGTCGTCGCACCAGGCGACGCCGAAGCCGCCCCAGGTCAGCCGGTGCCAGTCGTCCACACTGCCCGGCCTGCGCAGTCCGTCGTGCTTCTCCTTCCTGCGGCGCTCGGCGAACTCGACCTCGTAGGCGAGCCACACCGCCCGCGCCTCCTCCAGCTCGTCCAGCGCGGCCACGAGCCGCGCCGGGTCGGGGGATCGGTCCTCGGGACCGAATCCGGCCCGGGAGCACAGATGGTCCCAGGTCGCCCGATGCCCGTAGGGGGCGAACCGTTCTAGGCACTTGCGCAGCGAGTAGCGCCGTAGCGCCAGATCGCACCGGGGGTCTCGTACCTGTCTCGCCAGACTCCGGAAACCGGCCATCGCCCTGCACCTCCGTCACACCTGCACCTGTACTTCGGTCACTGCGGCGTCGTCGTACGGACGTCGCCGAATAGACGTATCGACACGCGATTCGGCTCCCTTCCGTGGCCATCCGATGTGCGATGGGCGCCATCAACGGACCCTGTGCCACCCGAAAGTGACGCATGTTCAGCTTCGAACTCGGGGATACCGGCGGTAACCACCGGCCCACCCCTGTCGGGAGGAACTGCCATGCCACGGCGCACCCCACACAACGCGCTCGACAGACTGAGAACTCCCCGCGGATTCCCCGGGTTCCTGAAGGCCGCGTCCCTATGCGTCCTCGTTGCCGGCCTTTTGTCCCCGCTTTCCCCGGCGGCGGCGGTCCCCGAGGCGCCGGCCGCCCCGGCCGCGGCGGCGGACGACCACTGCGGCGGCCGGTGCTCCGACATCCTGCCGCCCGGCCAGAACGGCAACGCCACCCTCGCCCAGATCCTCCTCCACCAGGCCTTCGGCACCCGCCCCGCGCACACCGACGACCAGCTCGGGCCCTACGCCGACCTGGCCGGCGGCCACCAGAACCTCACCGACGCCACCCTCGGCGGCTTCTTCAACGACGCCTCCTTCGGAGTCCCCGCCGACCAGGTCGCCTCCACCGTCCGCCCCGCGGGACGCACCGACGTGACGATCGTCCGCGACAAGAAGACGGGTGTGCCGCACATCACCGGAACCACTCGCTACGGCACCGAGTTCGGCGCCGGCTACGCGGCCGCCCAGGACCGGCTGTGGCTGATGGACGTCTTCCGGCACGTCGGCCGCGGCCGGCTGACGCCGTTCGCCGGCGGCGCCGCCGCCAACCAGGGCCTGGAGCAGGAGTTCTGGCGCAACGCCCCCTACACCGAGGCCGACCTCCAGGCCCAGATCGACGGCGCGGCGGCCCGGCACGGCGAGCGCGGCCGGCAGGCCCTCGCCGACGTGAACGCCTACGTGGACGGCATCAACGCCTACATCGACGCCTCCGACGGCGGCCGCTACTTCCCCGGCGAGTACGTCCTGACCGGCCACAAGGACTCCGTCACCAACGCCGGCACCATCGAGCACTTCAAGCCCACCGACCTGGTCGCCCTGGCCTCCGTCGTCGGCGCCCTGTTCGGCTCCGGAGGCGGCGGCGAGGTGAACAACGCGCTGTCCCTGCTGGCCGCCCAGTCCCGGTACGGCGTGGCCGAGGGCACCCGGGTCTGGGAGTCCTTCCGGATGCGCAACGACCCCGAGGCCGCCCTCACCGTCCACGACGGCAGCTTCCCCTACGCCGTCAGACCCGACGACCCGCAGGGCCTTGCACTGCCCGACGCGGGCTCGGTGACACCGGAACCACTGGTGCACGAGCGCACGGGCAGCGCCACCGGACCGAGTGCCGCCGACGCCTCCGCCGGCGCGGCGGCGAACGCCGTCACCTCCGCCAGGCGGGGCATGTCCAACGCCCTCGTCGTCAGCGGCGAGCACACCGCGAGCGGCCACCCCGTCGCCGTCTTCGGCCCGCAGACCGGCTACTTCGCGCCGCAGCTGCTGATGCTCCAGGAGATCCAGGGCCCCGGCATCAGCGCCCGCGGCGCCTCCTTCGCGGGCCTCAGCTTCTACGTCGAACTCGGCCGCGGCCAGGACTACGCGTGGAGCGCCACCACCTCCGGCCAGGACGTCGTCGACACCTACGCCGTCGAGCTGTGCCAGGACGACCACCACTACCTGCACCGCGGCACCTGCGTCCCGATGGAGAAGGTGGAGCAGAAGAACGCCTGGAAGCCGACCGTCGCCGACGGCACCGCGGCCGGCTCGTACACGATGCGGGTCTGGCGGACGAAGTACGGCCCGGTCACCCACCGCGCGACCGTCGGCGGCAAGAAGGTCGCCTACACCACCCTGCGGACCTCGTACCTGCACGAGGCCGACTCGATCATCGGCTTCCAGATGCTGAACGACCCCGGCTACGTCACGGGCCCGGAGAGCTTCCAGCGGGCGGCGCAGCACATCAACTACACCTTCAACTGGTTCTACGCCGACTCCGAGCACACCGCGTACTACAACAGCGGCGACAACCCGGTGCGCGCGAGCAGCGTCGACGCCGAGTTCCCGGTGTGGGCGCGGCCCGCGTACGAGTGGCGGAACTGGGACCCGGCGACCAACACCCCCGACTACACCCCGCCCGACCGGCACCCGAACTCGATCGACCAGGACTACTACGTCTCCTGGAACAACAAACCGGCCCGCGACTACCCGTCCGCGCCCTGGGGTAACGGCCGCGTCCACCGCGGCGACCTGCTCGACGACCGGGTGGCGAGGCTGGTCGAGGCGGGCGGGGTGACCCGGGCGTCACTGGTGAAGGCGATGGCCGGTGCCGGCCTCACCGACCTGCGGGCCGAGCAGGTGCTGCCGAACCTGCTGAAGGTGATCGACAGCGCCCCGGTCACCGACCCGGCGGCCGCGGCGGCCGTGAGCAAGCTGCGGGCATGGGCGGCGGCCGGGGCCAAGCGGACGGAGACGTCGGCCGGTTCACGGACTTACGCGCACGCTGAGGCGATCCGCGTCCTGGACGCCTGGTGGCCGCTGCTGGTGAAGGCCGAGTTCGAACCCGGCCTGGGCGGCGGCCTGTACACCGCCGTCACCGCCAACCTGCCCGTCGACGAGTCCCCGTCCGCCGCGCACGGCCCGACCGGCGCGCACGCCGGGAGCGCCTTCCAGTACGGCTGGTGGAGCTATGTCGACAAGGACATCCGCACGGTCCTCGGTGAGCAGGTGCGGGGCCCGCTCGCCGACACCTACTGCGGCGACGGCGGCCTCGCCGCCTGCCGGGACACCCTGATCGGCACGCTGAAGGAGGCGGCCGGGAAGACCGCCGCCCAGGTCTACCCCGGCGACGAGCACTGCGCGGCCGGCGACCAGTGGTGCGCCGATGCGATCGTTCACCGGGCCCTGGGCGGCATCGGCCACCGCACCGTCGGCTGGCAGAACCGGCCGACGTACCAGCAGGTCGTGGAGTTCACGTCGCACCGGTGAGACACCCGGTGAGACACCCGGTCGAGGCACCAGATGAGCCCTGAGGGGCGGCGGCGGGTCAGCGGACGCGGCCCGCCGCCACCACCAGCCGCGCCAGCTCCGGGTGCAGGATGTCGCCGTGCGCGCCGGCGGGCGGCCCGCCGCGCCGGACCACGGCCGCCGCGTCCACGTTCACGCACCCGGAGCCGGGCAGCGGCTCCGACAGCGCTTCGGCGAGCGTCAGGAACCGCGTGCCGGGCACCGCCCGCAGCCCGCCGTACCCCAGCGCGCCCCACCGGTCGCGCAGGGCACGGGCCGGATCGAGCCCGACGAGCCCCTGGTCGTCGCCCGCCATCCGCGAGGCCAGCGGGTAGAACGTGCCGAGCGCCGCGTCGTGCCGGGAGTGACAGCACACCAGCGGGCCGTCGATCCGGTTCTGCTGCCCCTGCAGCACGCCTCCCGCGCGGGCGTCGTGCGGCAGCCGCGCGGCGAACGCGTAGTGCGAGAAGGCCCCTTGGAGCAGCGTCACCGACTTCACCGCCCGCACGCCCTCCGGCATCCCGCGCAGCGCGAACGACACGAGCCGCGCCCCGAAGCTGTGCCCCACCAGATGCACCCGCAGCCCCGGCGCGGCCGCCGCGAGCCGCCCGATCACCGGCCCGAGCCCCCGCTCGCCCACGGTCCCCGCGCGGCGCTTCATCGCGTAGTACGTCGCCTGCCGCAGCAGCTCCTGGGCGCCCTCCCACGGGTTGGGCAGCCGCAGCCCATCCGCCCGCTCGCCGGCCCGTGCGCGGGCGAACTCCTCGCAGACCTCCGCCACCGGCGCGGAGAACATCCGCGGCCCGTCCTGCGGCACCCCCTCGGCCAGGGTGTCCGCCGCGAACAGCCCCTGCGGGCCCGGCGGCACCACCTCCACCAGCAGCCGGACCAGCCGCCCGAACTCCTCCAGCGCCGCCTCCTGCGGCGGGTGCTGGTCCAGCAGCCGGGCGAGCCGGTCGACCACCGTCGCCCGCCCGGGGAAGGTCTCCAGCAGCGCGTGCCGGGTGACCTTGTCGAGCGCCGGGCGGGGCGGGGGGTCGTCGGCCGCCACGGAGCGCGGGAAGTCCGGGATCGGCTCGTCCGAGAACCGCATCGACGGCCACACCACCCCCGCGTACGCGATCCGCGCCCGCGGCGCGAGCCGGGGGAACGGCGCGAGGAAGGCGCTGTAGAGCCGGGTGGCGGCCGAGCGGTCGCTGTTCCAGCCGTGGGCGAAGACGACCAGGTCGCGGACGCCGCCGTCCGCGACCCGGTCGACGAGCCGGTCCCGCCGGCGCCCGTCGGCGTCTCCGTCCGCGTCGAAGGTCAGCTCCGCATAGGGAGTCACGCTCATGCCCGGATCCGCCATCGCCAGCCCCTCCGTCCCCACAGGTACGCGCCGTGGGCGCATCGTCCTGCCAACGGGGGAGGTTGGCCATATGTCACGGCCGGTCAGTACAGCAGGTATTCCTTGCGGACCGCCCGGAAGGCCGCCAGCTCCGCCTGCCAGTCCGCGACCACGTCGTCCGTGTCCGCCCCGGCGTCGATCAGCGTGCGGACCCGGGTGGAGCCGGTCAGCTTGTCGATCCAGTTGTCGGACCGCCAGGCGAAGCCCGGCCAGACCCGCCGGGCGGTCACCAGCAGCGCGATGCCGGTGCGGACGGGGTCGTAGGCGGCCCTGTCGTGGACGTGGATCTGGACGCCACCGACTGTCTTCCCCTGGAACTTGGAGAACGTGGGCGCGAAGTACGCCTCCCGGAAGCGCACACCGGGCAGGGACAGCTCGTTCGCCGCGGCGGCCCAGCGCCCGTCGATCCCCTCCGCGCCCAGCAGTTCGAAGGGGCGGGTGGTGCCCCGGCCCTCGGAGAGGTTCGTGCCCTCGAAGAGACACGTCCCGGCGTACACCAGCGCGGTGTCCGGCGTCGGCATGTTCGGGCTCGGCGGCACCCACGGCAGCCCGGTCGTGTCGTGGAACGCCGACCGCTTCCAGCCGGTCATCCGTACGACGTCCAGCGGCACGGGCGTCGTCAGGAACTCCCCGTCGAACAGCCGGGCCAGCTCCCCGACCGTCATCCCGTGCGCCTGCGAGATCGGCTCCCGGCCGACGAAGGTGGCGAACTCCTTGTGCAGCACGGGACCCTGCGCGGAGCGGCCGGTGACCGGGTTCGGGCGGTCCAGGACCACGAAGCGCTTGCCGGCGAGGGCGGCCGCCGCCATGCAGTCGTAGAGGGTCCAGATGTACGTGTAGAAGCGGGCGCCGACGTCCTGGATGTCGAAGACGACGGTGTCCACGCCGGAGGCGGTGAAGATGTCGGCGAGGGCCTGGCCGCTCTTGAGGTACGTGTCGTAGACGGGGAGACCGGTGGCCGGGTCGTCGTGGCGGCCCTCGGAGCCGCCGGCCTGGGCGGTGCCCCGGAATCCGTGCTCGGGCCCGAAGACGGCGGTGAGGTTCACCCGGTCGTCGGCGTGCATGACGTCGACGATGTGGCGGGTGTCCTTGGTGACGCCGGTGGGGTTGGTGACGATGCCGACGCGCTCGCCGTGGAGGATCGCGTACCCGTCCTGCGCGAGGCGTTCGAAGCCGGTGCGGAGGGTACGGCCCTGTGGGGCCGCGCCTGCCGTGGCCGTCGTCGTCGCGGTGAGGGCTGCGGTGGTCGCCAGGAGGGTGCGTCTGGACAGCTTCATGCGGTTACCTCCGGGGTGTGTGGAGTGCTCCCGCAGGGAGTGTCGCAGGGGTGCGGGCCGGTGGAGCCGGTCGCGCGGTTCCCAGCGCCCCCTTCCCGGCGTCGCCGTTCCCCTTCCTTGTGACATACCGACCGGTTAGTCTGACGTTTGACCGGGGGAGAGCCGTGTCGCGTCGCGTCGAAGGAGACCGATGGTGGAAGCCGTGCAGGGTGCGGGAGTCGTCGTCACCGGGGCCGGTGGCGGGATCGGGGCCGCGTTGGCCCGTCGGTTCGCCGCCGAGGGGGCCCGGGTCGTCGTCAACGACCTGGACGCCGAGAAGGCGAAGGCCGTCGCCGAGGAGGTCGGCGGGATCGCCGTGCCCGGGGACGCCTCCGCGATCGTGGACCAGGCGCGGGACGCGCTCGGTGGCGTCGTCGACGTCTACTGCGCCAACGCCGGGGTCGCCTCCGGGGGTTCCGAGGCGGCCGGCGAGGACGTGTGGGCGCTCGCCTGGGACGTCAACGTCATGGCCCACGTCCGGGCGGCGCACGTCCTGCTGCCGGACTGGCTGGAGCGCGGCGCCGGGCGGTTCGTGTCCACCGTGTCGGCCGCCGGGCTGCTCACCATGATCGGGGCCGCGCCCTACAGCGTCACCAAGCACGGGGCGTACGCCTTCGCCGAGTGGCTGTCGCTGACGTACCGGCACCGGGGCGTCAAGGTGCACGCGATCTGCCCGCAGGGCGTGCGCACCGACATGCTGTCCGGGACCGGCAGCGCCGGCGACCTGGTGCTCGCGCCGACCGCGATCGAGCCGGAGGCGGTCGCGGACGCCCTGTTCGCCGGGATCGAGGAGGACCGGTTCCTGATCCTGCCGCACCCCGAGGTCGCCGGGTACTACCAGGCGCGGGCCGCCGAACCCGACCGCTGGCTGAGCGGCATGAACCACCTCCAGCAGAAGTGGGAGGCGACCCGGTGACCGGCGCCCGTTACGCAGACAAGCCCTGGCTGGCGCTGCTCGGCGAGGCCCAGAAGGCGCCCGTAAGCCCGGCGGACTCGCTGGTGCACGCGCTGCGGCGCGCGGTCGCCGAGGCCCCGGACCGCACCTTCCTCGCCTACTTCGACGGGCGACTGAGCTACCGGGAGGCCGACGAGCTGAGCGACTCGGTCGCCGGGCACCTCGCCGCCCGCGGCCTGGAGCGCGGGGACCGCGTCGCCGTGCTGCTGCAGAACTCCCCGCAGTTCGTGCTCGCCGTGCTGGGCGCCTGGAAGGCGGGCGCGGTCGTGGTGCCGGTGAACCCGATGTACAAGTCGGGCGAGGTGGCCCACGTGCTGCGGGACGGCGAGGTGGCGGCGCTGATCTGCTCCGACCGGGCCTGGGAGTCGTATCTGCGCGACACCGCGCAGGACTCGCCGGTGCGGATCGTGCTCACCGGGTGCGAACTGGACTTCCAGACGCGCGGGGACACGCGCGTGCTGACCTTCGAGCGGCTGCCGCGGGCCGCCGACGCCGACGACCTCACGGCCGTGGCCCGCGCCGGACACCAGGCGCCCGAGGGACGCGAGCCAGGGCCCGGCGATCTCGCGCTGATCAGCTACACCTCCGGCACCAGCGGCGCACCCAAGGGCGCCACCAACACGCACGGCAACATCATGTACAACGCCGAGCGGCAGCGGACCGGGCTCGCGCTGCCCGAGGCGCCGGTGTACTTCGCGATGGCGCCGCTGTTCCACATCACCGGCATGGTCTGCCAGTTCGGGGCCTGTCTGAACAGCGCGGGCACGCTGGTCCTGGCCTACCGGTTCGAGGCGGGCGTCGTGCTGGACGCGTTCGCCGAGCACCGGCCGCACTACACGGTCGGCCCGTCCACGGCCTTCATGGCGCTGGCCGCGCACCCCTCCGTCACCCCGGACCACTTCTCGTCCTTCCGGGTGATCTCCTCCGGCGGCGCACCGCTGCCGCCCGCCCTGGTGGAGAAGTTCCGGGCCGGCTTCGGACCGTACATCCGCAACGGCTACGGACTGACGGAGTGCACCGCGCCCTGCGCCTCCGTCCCACCGCATCTGGAGGCCCCCGTCGACCCGGCCTCCGGCACGCTGGCCGTCGGCGTGCCCGGGCCCGACACGGTCGTGCGGATCGTCGACGACGAGGGCGCCGAGGTGCCGTTCGGGGAACAGGGCGAGATCGTCGTCCGGGGCCCGCAGGTCGTGCCCGGCTACTGGCGGCGGCCCGACGCCACGGCGGACACGTTCCCGGACGGCGAGCTGCGCACCGGGGACATCGGGTTCATGGACGAGCGCGGCTGGCTGTACGTCGTCGACCGCAAGAAGGACATGATCAACGCGTCCGGCTTCAAGGTGTGGCCGCGCGAGGTCGAGGACGTGCTCTACGCGCATCCGGCGGTGCGTGAGGCGGCCGTCGTCGGGGTGCCCGACGGGTACCGCGGGGAGACCGTCAAAGCGTACATATCGCTCCGCCCGGGCGCCGAGACGGACCCGGACGCGCTGGCGGCGCACTGCAAGGAGAGACTGGCCGCCTACAAGTACCCGCGTCAGGTCGAGATCCTGCCCGACTTGCCGAAGACGGCGAGTGGGAAGATCCTCCGGCGGGAGTTGCGTTCCCGCGCACAGGACGAGGCGCGGGACGCAGCGCAGGACAATCGGTAAGGCGACGAGGAAGGCAGGTGGCGGCAGTGCCCAGGACGACGGACGGAGACGGGACTCCTGTGCCGCAGCGGCTGCTGGCCGCCGCCACCCGGCTCTTCGCCGAGCAGGGTTACGACCGCACCTCGGTGCAGGAGATCGTCGAGGCGGCCGGCGTCACCAAGGGGGCGCTGTACCACTACTTCGGCTCCAAGGACGATCTGCTGCACGAGGTGTACGCGCGCGTGCTGCGGCTCCAGCAGGAGCGGCTGGACACCTTCGCGGGCGCCGACGAGCCGGTGGAGAAGCGGGTGCGGGACGCGGCGGCGGACGTCGTGGTCACCACGATCGACAACCTGGACGACGCGTCCATCTTCTTCCGCTCCATGCACCATCTGAGCCCGGAGAAGAACAAGCAGGTGCGCGCGGAGCGCCGGCGCTACCACGAGCGCTTCCGCGCGCTGATCGAGGAGGGCCAGGAGGCGGGCGTCTTCTCCAAGGCGACCCCGGCGGACCTGGTGGTCGACTACCACTTCGGGTCCGTGCACCACCTGTCGACCTGGTACCGCCCGGACGGCCCCCTCACCCCGCAGCAGGTCGCCGACCACCTGGCCGACCTGCTGCTGCGGGCGCTGCGGCCGTAACGGCGCCACGAGTACGACGCGTACGACGTGTAAGGGGCGGCTGCAAGGGCAGCCGCCCCTTACACGTGCCTCACGCGTACTTCTTCAGCTCCCGCCGCGCCAGCGACCGCTGGTGCACCTCGTCGGGACCGTCGGCGATCATCAGGGTCCGCGCGCCGGCGTACAGCTCGGCCAGCGGGAAGTCCTGGCTGACGCCGCCCGCGCCGTGCAGCTGGATCGCCTTGTCGAGGATGTCGACGACCGCGCGGGGCGTGGCGATCTTGATGGCCTGGATCTCGGTGTGGGCGCCCTTGTTGCCGACGGTGTCCATCAGCCAGGCCGTCTTCAGCACCAGCAGGCGCAGCTGCTCGACGGTGACCCGCGCGTCGGCGATCCAGTTGTGGACCACGCCCTGGGCGGCCAGCGGCTTGCCGAAGGCCGTACGCGAGACCGCGCGCTTGCACATCAGCTCGATCGCCCGCTCGGCCATGCCGATCAGCCGCATGCAGTGGTGGATCCGGCCGGGGCCGAGCCGGGCCTGGGCGATGGCGAAGCCGCCGCCCTCCTCGCCGATCAGGTTCGAGACCGGCACGCGTGCCTGGTCGAAGATCACCTCGGCGTGGCCGCCGTGGTAGTGGTCCTCGTAGCCGAAGACCTGCATCGCGCGCCGGACCGTGACGCCCGGGGTGTCGCGGGGGACCAGGACCATCGACTGCTGGCGGCGGATGTCCGCACCGTCCGGGTCGGTCTTGCCCATCACGATGAAGATCTTGCAGTCCGGGTTCATCGCCCCGGAGATGTACCACTTGCGGCCGGTGATGACGTACTCGTCGCCGTCCCGCTCGATGTGCGTGGTGATGTTGGTGGCGTCGGACGAGGCCACGTCGGGCTCCGTCATCGCGAACGCGGAGCGGATCTCGCCCGCCAGCAGCGGCTCCAGCCACTGCTTCTGCTGCGCCTCGTCGCCGAACTGGGCGAGGACCTCCATGTTCCCGGTGTCCGGCGCCGCGCAGTTCGTCGCGGTCGGCGCCAGCTGCGGGCTGCGGCCGGTGATCTCGGCGAGCGGCGCGTACTGGAGGTTGGTGAGGCCGGCGCCGTGCTCCGCGTCGGGCAGGAAGAGGTTCCACAGGCCCTGCCGCTTCGCCTCCGCCTTCAGCTCCTCGACCACGGCCGGGGTGTCCCACGGCGAGGCCAGCAGGGCCCGCTGTTCCTCGGCGACGGCCTCGGCCGGGTAGACGTACTCGTCCATGAAGGCGAGCAGCTTGGCACGCAGCTCCTCGGTGCGTGCGTCGAACGCGAAGTCCATGGCGTCAGCCTTCCTGCAGAGTGGTCAGACCGTGGGCGATGAAGACCGGGACCAGGTCGCCGATGCGGTCGAAGCCGCGCCCGACCGTCTGGCCCAGCGTGTAGCGGTAGTGGATGCCCTCCAGGATCACGGCGAGCTTGAACCAGGCGAAGGCCGTGTACCAGGAGACCTGGGAGACGTCGCGCCCGGAGCGGGCGGCGTAGCGCTCGATCAGTTCGGCCGGGGCCGGGTGCCCGGGGGCCTCGGCGGTCGTGGAGACCGGGGAGTCGGGCATGCCCAGCGGCATGCTGTACATCACCAGCAGGCCCAGGTCGGTCAGCGGGTCGCCGAGGGTGGACATCTCCCAGTCGAGGATCGCCTTGATCCGGTCGTCGGCGCCGATCAGGACGTTGTCCAGGCGGTAGTCGCCGTGCACCACGGCCGGGGCGGGGGAGCGCGGCAGGTCGCGGCCGAGGGCCGCGTGCAGCTCGTCGATGCCGGCCAGTTCGCGGTTGCGGGAGGCGTCCAGCTGCTTGCCCCAGCGGCGCAGCTGCCGGTCCAGGAAGCCCTCGGGGCGGCCGAAGTCGCCGAGCCCCAGCTCGGCGGGGTCCACGGCGTGCAGCTCGACGAGGGTGTCCACCAGGCCCAGCGCCACGTTCCGGGTGCGCTCGGGGCCGAGCGGGGCGAGCTGGTCGGCGGTGCGGTACGGGGTGCCGTCGACGAACTCCATGACGTAGAAGGGCGCCCCGAGCACCTCCTCGTCCTCGCACAGCAGCACCGGCCGCGGCACCGGTACCTTCGTCGGGTGCAGGGCGCTGATCACCCGGTGCTCGCGCTTCATGTCGTGCGCGGTGGCCAGCACATGGCCGAGCGGGGGGCGCCGTACGACCCACTTGGAGGTGCCGTCGGTGACGGCGTAGGTGAGGTTCGACCGTCCGCCCTCGATCAGCCGGCCGGTCAGCGGGCCCTGCACGAGACCGGGGCGCTCGCGGTCGAGCAGGGCGCGCAGCCGGTCCGGATCGAGGCCTGGCGGGTGGTCGGAACTCATCGTCGCTCCTACGGACGGGTTAACGGGACCCGATTCATGATGCCGACCGGTCGGTATGCCGTCCAGTAGGCGGAGCGAACGTGATCAGGGCCACGATAGGACGACGGCTCCGCGCGCGTCGCGGGGAGCCGTCGCATGGCGGGTTCCGGCGGGCTCAGTGGTCGTCCCAGTGGCCGTCGTGCTCGGCGTGCCGGTGGCCGTCGTGGAGGTAGTCGATGTGGTCGCCGTGCAGGACCGTGGGGTGGCCGCAGTCCTCGCCGTGCCGGTGGTCGTGGTCCGTGTGGGTGGTGTGCTCGGCGGGCTCGCACTCGTCCCAGTGGCCGCCGTGCTCGCGGTGCAGGTGCCCGTTGTGGGCGTAGTCGACGTGGCTGCCGTGCGGGACCTCGGTGTGTCCGCAGTCCGGGCCGTGGGTGTGCGTGTGGGCGGCGTGTTCCATGTGGGGACTCGTCATGGGTTCACTTCCGGAAGCTGTCGAGGGAGAAGGGGGAAGGGGCATTTCCGGAGATAAGGGTTGCATGGGGTTCGCGTACCCCGCAGGGTCTGCGACAGGCTCCAGGGCCTGACCCTTCAAGGCCTGCCGGGTGGCTCTAGGGGGTGTCTCGTCGATCAGGCCGGATCAGGGAGCGGCGTCTGGTGCCGTGCGTCGCAAGGCGGAGAAGGGAGCCGATGCGATGGGGGTGCCCCCTGCTCGAGCGGAGCCGAGAGCTTGGGGGAATCGGCGAGTGACGACAGCGCGGCGAGGCGCGGTGCCAGGCGCCGCGAGCCCGGCATGATCGGCGAGACACCCCCTAGAGGATCAGTGCCGCCGCGCACACCGCCAGAGTCGCCGTGCAGAGGGTGGCCGCTGTGGCGTGGCGCGGGGTCAGGGGGGCGGGGCGGGGGGTCGTCATGAGGGTGCGGATGCGGTGGTGGGCGAGGAGCAGGAAGGCCAGCCAGAGGGTGAAGCACAGGGCGCAGACCACGGCGCCCGCGGCGGTGGGGCCGTCGGTCAGCGCGGTCCGCATCGCGAGCACCGCGGCGACCGTGCCGGAGAGGGTGGTGCGCCGCCAGGCCAGCCGGGTCCGCTCGGGCTGGAGCCCCGGGTCGCGCTCCGGGGCGGCCCCGCTCATCCTTCCCAGCCGAGCAGCACGACGACGACCATCGCCACGGCCACCACCGCGACGACGACGCTCAGCAGCGCCGGGAACCGGGACACCGGCAGATCCTCGCCCCGCCGCATGGCCCGCTCGCAGCGGATCCAGTGGTTGACCGCGCGCAGCGAGCACAGCACGCCCGCCGCCAGCAGCGCGAGCGCCAGGCCGACCCGCCAGCCCCAGCGCAGGTCCGGCAGGAACTGGTCCACCGCGAAACCGCCGCCGATCAACGCGAGGGCGGTCCGCAGCCAGGCCAGGAAGGTCCGCTCGTTCGCCAGCGAGAACCGGTAGTCGGGGGTGCCGCCCTCTTCGCGTATGCGTACGGGGGCGAACCACAGGCGGACGTTCCGCAGGAGTTCGATCACGCGTCCGACAGTACCGGGAGGGGTTCGAACGGGCAGGTCAGCCCGTCGAGCGGTGCGCCCGCAGGCGTTCGTACGCCGCCATGCCGTCCGGCACCCACTCCCACTCGTGCAGCCGCTCCCGCAGTTCCGGCTCCGGCAGGAAGGCGTGCCAGGCGACCTCCTCGGCCTGCGGGCGGACCGGCAGGTCGCAGCGGACCTCGTAGACGGCCGACCACCAGGACTGCCCGGAGCCGTCGTCGTAGAGGAACTTGAACAGGAACCGGGGCCGCGGCAGTCCGCTGACGCCCAGCTCCTCCTCGGCCTCCCGCAGCGCGGCCTCGTCGTACGACTCGCCCGCGCCCACCACCCCGCCGACGAACATGTCGTACAGCGAGGGGAAGACCAGCTTGGTCGGGGTGCGGCGATGCACGAAGATCCGGCCCTCGGCGTCGCGCGCCTGGACGAACACGCACCGGTGCCGCAGGCCCTTGGCGTACGCCTCACCGCGCGGGTACCGCCCGATCACGCGGTCGTGCTCGTCGACGATGTCCAGGATCTCGTCCGCAGCGCTCATGGGCCCATCCAAGCAGGCCCGCCCGGTCGGCCGGGCCGGACCCGGACACCTGGGCCGGACGTGGCCGGCCGGGCGAGGCCCGGTCAGCCGGGCTGGAGGGCGGGCGCGCCCGCCGGGGCGACGGTGCCCTGCGGCAGCGCCGGATGCAGGCCCAGGAGCACGATGCCGCCCACCACGGCCGCGAGCCCCGTCGCCGCCCACGCCAGCGCGCCGGCGTCGGTGTGCAGCCGGTCGCCGAGGAAGCCGACGCCGCAGACGATGCCGGCGAGCGGCTGGGCGGCGGTCAGCGCGGGCAGCGACTTGCGCAGCGGGGCGGCCTCGAAGGCGCTCTGCACCAGGAGCAGCCCGGTCACGCCGAGCAGCAGGACGGCGTACGGCTGCCAGCCGGTCAGCAGCTCGGCCGCGCCGCCGGAGGCGAACCGCTGCCCGCTCTGCCGGGTCAGCGCGTCCTGCACGCCGTACAGCAGGCCCGCGGCCACCGCCAGCAGCACCGGGCCGGCGCCGGCGCGGGTGCGGCGGGCGTACGCGGTCAGCAGCAGGGCCGAGCCCACCATCACGCCGATGATCAGCCAGTGCCGCAGCGGACCGGGGACCGCGCCGCCGCCGCGCGGCTCGCCGGCCACCAGGAACACCGTCACCCCGCCCGCGAGCAGCGCGAGCCCCAGCCAGCCCTGGCGGCCCAGTGGCTGCCGGGTGCGGTGCCGGGACAGAGCGAGGGCGAAGAGCAGGTTCGTGGCGAGCAGCGGCTCCACGACGGAGATCTCGCCCTGGCCGAGCGCCACCGCGCCGAGGGCCGTGCCGGCGACCATCAGGCCGATGCCGCCGAGCCAGCCGGGCATCCTCGCCAGGTCCAGCAGCAGGCGCGGGGAGAGGAAGTCGTTGAGGGGTGCGCGCTGGGCCGCGTTCTGCTGGAGGACGAAGCCGAAGCCCAGGCAGCATGCGGCGCTCATGGCGAGCACCAGAACCGAGACGGACAAGCTGCTCCCTGGATGATCGTTCGGACCGGCCGGGATGATCGGCGGACCCGGGACAAATGGGGTGCGTCCCGCCATGCTGAGGGGCGCGGCGGGGTCGCGCTATGGCGCACGTCACGCCGGAACGGTCCCGGGGGACAGGCGGGCCGGCCGGGCTGTACAAGTCCCGTGCCGTCATGGCCGGTTGACGTGTGCCATGTACCGGCGGCGCTTGACGGAGACCCTTGGCTGGAGGTTTGCTGTGCGTGATCACCCGATGGCAGTCCGAGTCAGCCCAGAGGTCCCCTCCCTGTGCGAGCGAAGCCGAGAAACCGGGGGAGCGCGGACCGGGCCTTCGACTCGGCTCTCGACGACACCGACCTCACCGCCGCGCGCGCCGCGCTGTCCCAGGGCCGCTGGCAGGCGGCCCGCTCCCTGCTGGCCCGCACCGGCGACGACTGGGACCGGCGCGGACACCGCGCCGTCGTCCTCGCGCGCGAGACCTACAGCGCCGCCTGGACCCGGGCGTGGCTGCTCGCCGAGCCCGACTCCGCCGACGCCGCCGTCCTGCTCGCCCTGGCCCGGGTCTGGCGGGCGCTGCGCGGCAAGGACGAGCCGGACCTGGCCCGCGAGGCCTGCCGGAGCGCCGCGGAGCGGTACCCCGCCGACCCCACCCCCTGGCTCGGTCTGCTCCTGCTGGAGCGGCACCTCGGCAGCCAGGAGGAGGTCGTACGGACCTTCGAGCAGGTACGGGCCCGGTACGCAGACCACCACCACGCGCACCACCTGATGGTCGCCCGGCTCGCCGAACGCCGAGCCGGCTCCGGCCCCGACCCGCTGCACGAGGTGTACGACTTCGCCGACTGGGCCGCCGAGCAGGCCCCGGCCGACTCGCCGCTGGCGATCCTCCCCGTGGTCGCGCACGCCGAGCGCTACCGCGTGCTGGCCGCCGCCGGGTTCGAACCCGCCGACCCGGCCGGCTCCGGGCACTGGTCCGGACGCCGGGCCCGGCAGGTGATGAAGGCCGCCTTCGACTGGTGGCTGGAATGGGAGCACGACGACCATCCCCGCCGCCTGCTCGACCTCAACTTCCTCGCCCACGCCAAGCACTGCGAGGGCCGGGGCGCCGAGGCCGCCGCCCTGTTCCACCGCATCGGCGGCCACGCGACCCCGGAGCCGTGGTCCTACCCGGACCGTGACCCGCTCGCCGCCTTCCACGCCGCCCGCACCCGAGCGCTCGGCACGGTCTGACCGGCCACGCGTCCCCCTGGGATTCCTTGCGCGGGCGGAACACCGGCGAGGACGAAAACCCGCCAGCCCTGGCCCGGCCGGGGGCGCGAGTGCTCGAATGGCAGGGTGAACACCGGACAGCCCGAGGAGGAGGGCCGCCCGATCGGCCGCCGGGTCTTCCTCGGCACCCTCGGCCTGGGCGCCCTCGGCGTGATCTCCGCGCCCACCCTGCAACGCGGCCTGGAGTCCTTCCTCGGCGGCGCCGCCGACAAGGACCCCACCGGCCTGACCGGCCTGCTGCCGAACGGCGGCGGCTTCCGGTACTACTCGGTCGCCTCCTCCGTGCCCCGCAAGAACGCGGAGAACTACCGCCTCACCGTCGACGGCCTGGTCGACCGCCCCGCCTCCTACACCCTCGCCGACCTCCGGTCGATGCCGCAGACCCGCCTGGTCCGGGACGTGCAGTGCGTGACCGGCTGGCGGGTGCCGGACACGCCGTTCGAAGGGGTGCGGCTGTCCCGGCTGCTGGACGCCGCCGGAGTGCGCGCGAAGGGCACGGCCGTACGCTTCACCTGCTTCGACGGCACCTACTCCGAGAGCCTGACCCTCGCCCAGGCCCGCCGCGCGGACGTCCTGGTCGCCCTGCGCATGCGGGACGAGGACCTCGGCCACGCCCACGGCGGCCCCGTCCGCCTCTACATGGCGCCCATGTACTTCTACAAGTCCGCCAAATGGCTCTCCGGCATCACCGTCACCGAGGACGTGCGGCCCGGCTACTGGGAGGAGCGCGGCTACGACGTCGACGCCTGGGTCGGCCGGTCGAACGGGCGGGACGATGAGCCCACGAGTTGAGACCCCGCCGGCCACCGTCCGAGTCCGGCGCTTCACCCGCGCCGAGCGGTGGACGCACCGCACCACGGCCGCGCTGACGGGCGTGTGCGTGCTGACCGCGGCCTGCCTGTACATCCCCGAACTCGCCCAGCTCGTAGGCCGCCGCGCGCTCGTGGTCACCCTGCACGAGTGGGCCGGGCTCGCCCTGCCGGCGCCGGTCCTGGCGGCCCTGGCCTCCCGGGCCTTCCGCGCCGACCTGCGCCTGCTCAACCGCTTCGGCCCGCACGACGGCCGCTGGCTGCGCGCCGCCGTACGCCGTGACCGGCGGCCCGGCTCCCGGCCCGCGGGCAAGTTCAACGCCGGGCAGAAGATCTACGCCGCCTGGATCGCCGGAGCCACCCTGGTGATGCTCGGCACGGGCCTGATGATGTGGTTCACCCAACTCACCCCGCTGATGTGGCGCACCAGCGCGACCTTCGTCCACGACTGGCTGGCCCTCACCGTCGGCATCGTCCTCGCCGGACACATCGGCATGGCCCTCGCGGATCCGGAGGCCCGCCGGGGCATGCGGACCGGGACGGTGAGCCGGGAGTGGGCGGAGCGGGAGCACTCGCTGTGGCGGCCGTAGCCTGGCACCGGCTCAAGGAGTCGTCAGCGCCCCGTCGCACTCCCGCTCGCGGTATTCGACGCCGCCGCTCACGTACTCCACCCGCACCTTCGCCTCGTCCTCGCGCAGCACGTACAGCGTGCCGTCCGACGGCGCCCAGCGCCTCGGGACGAGGAACAGCCGGTCCCCGGAGACGTGGAACAGCCGCAGTCCGGCGTACCGGAAGCGGTACGGGCTGCCCTTCTCGTCGACCGCCGCGACACAGCTCCCGCCGCCCCGGATCAGCAGGTCACGCTCGCTGAACACCACCACGGCCGGGAACTCTGAGGCGACCGTCGCCGTCGTCAGGGCGGCCCGGCCCCGCCCCACGATCCCCGCGTAGGCGTACACCGCCCAGAACAGGGCCACCAGCGCCACCAGCAGGGCCGGCACCCAGATCCGCCGCCGATGCGGCATCATCGGGCCGCCGATGTGCTCCGGGAAGCCGTTCCGCCCAGGTTGGGGCGGCAGAGGAGAAAGAAACGCGGTGGGCCCACCCCCGAGGGGGCGGGCCCTGAGCGGCGTACGGACCGCGGCTAGATGATCAGCGACAGCAGGAGCACGAACGCCCCCGCGACCACCGAGATGATCGTCTCCATCACCGACCAGGTCTTGATCGTCTGGCCGACGTTCAACCCGAAGTACTCCTTCACCAGCCAGAAGCCGGCGTCGTTGACATGGCTGAAGAACAGCGAGCCGGCGCCGATGGCGAGGACCAGGAGGGCGGCGTGGGTGGTCGACATGTCGGCGGCCAGCGGGGCGACGAGGCCCGCCGCCGAGACGGTCGCCACCGTCGCCGAACCGGTCGCGAGCCGGATCGCCACGGCGATCAGCCAGGCCAGCAGCAGGGCCGGGATCGACCAGTCCTCGGAGATCTCCAGGACCATCTGGCCGACGCCGGAGTCGATCAGCGTCTGCTTGAAGCCGCCGCCCGCGCCGACGATCAGCAGGATGCCCGCTATGGGAGCGAGACCCTTCTCGACCATCGCGGAGACGCGCTCCTTGGAGAACCCGGCGGGGCGGGCCAGCGTGAAGATGCCCAGCAGGACGGCGGCGAGCAGGGCGATCAGCGGGGAGCCGACGACGTCGAAGACGCGCTGCACGGTGTTCTGGGGGTCGTCGACGACGATGTCCACCAGCGCCTTGGCCAGCATCAGCACGACCGGCAGCAGGATCGTCACCAGGGTGGCGCCGAAGCTCGGGCGCTTGTCCAGCTCGTCGGAGGCGCGCTGCGGGATCATCCGGTCCGGCGCCGGCACGTCCACCCAGCGGGCGGCGTAGCGGGCGAAGAGCGGACCGGCGATGACCACCGTGGGGATGGCGACCAGGACGCCCAGCGCCAGCGTGACACCGAGGTTGGCGCCCACGGCGTCGATCGCGACCAGCGGACCGGGGTGCGGCGGGACCAGACCGTGCATCACCGACAGACCCGCGAGCGCGGGGATGCCGATGCGCATCAGGGAGTAGTTGCCGCGCTTGGCGACCATGAGCACGACCGGGATCAGCAGGACGACGCCGACCTCGAAGAACAGCGGCAGACCGATCACGGAGGCGATCAGGACCATCGCCCACGGCATCGAACGGCCGCCCGCCTTGGCGAGGATGGTGTCGACGATCTCGTCGGCGCCGCCGGAGTCGGCGAGCATCTTGCCGAGGATGGCGCCGAGCGCGATCAGCACGCCGACGCCCGCGACGGTGGCGCCGAGACCGGTGGTGAAGCTGGCGATGGCCTTGTCGAGCGGCGCCCCGGCGAACGCTCCGAGCGCCAGCGAACCGATGGTCAGGGCCAGGAAGGCGTGGAGCTTGAACTTGGTGATGAGCAGGACGATGACGGCGATGCCCGCCAGCACGGCGATGCCCAGCTGGGCATGACCGGCCGAGGTGATGGGCTCGACGGTGTCCGCTGCCAGCATCTCGACGCTGAGTCTGGTCACGGGGGTTCCCTTAACAGGTGACGGGGATGGGGGAGGGGGGCGCGCCCGGCAGCGCCGGGCGCAGAGGGATGACGCGCAGGGGGTCAGCGCGCGGGGGGATAACAAGGACGGGGATAACAAGGGGTGTGACAAGGGGCTACGGGGTCACCGGGCCGGCTCGGGCAGCTCGCCCAGCGCCTCGGCCGCCCGCCGCGTGATCTCCTCGGGGCCGCCGGAGACGTCCACGCAGACGCCCGCCTCGTCCGCACCGAGCGGCTCGAGCGTGGCGAACTGGGAGTCGAGCAGCGCGGTGGGCATGAAGTGCCCCTGCCGGTGCGACATGCGGTCCTCGATGAGGGCGCGGTCGCCGGTGAGGTGTACGAAGACCAGTCCCGGTGCGGCGGCCCGCAGCCGGTCCCGGTACGACCGCTTCAGCGCCGAGCAGCTGACCACCCCGCCGAGTCCGGCCCGGCCGTCCGCCCAGCCGCCGATGGCGTCGAGCCAGGGGAGGCGGTCCTCGTCGGTGAGCGGGGTGCCGGCCGACATCTTGGCGATGTTGGACTCGGGGTGGAAGTCGTCGCCCTCGGCGTAAGGGACGCCGAGCCGGGCGGCGAGCAGGGGACCGATGGTGGTCTTCCCGGTGCCCGCGACGCCCATGACCACGACGACATGGGGGGTGTTCATCGCTGCCTCGCTGTCTTCGTCGACACGGTGATGTCGGCATACTGAAACGCATTAGGTACGACGAATTCAAGAGGGTGTGATGAATAAGTCTGACTTTTTGATCGCGTGACCCGCCCCGTACTCTGAGTGCATGAGCACAACGGGCCGAGGGCTGCACGGCCATGTACTGGACACCCTTGGCCCCGAGATCACCGCGGGCGAGTACCCTCCGGGCAGCGTCCTGCGCACCGACGAGCTGGCGCAGCGCTTCGACGTGTCACGCTCGGTGATGCGCGAGGCCGTCCGCGTCCTGGAGTCGATGCATCTGGTCGAGTCCCGCCGCCGGGTCGGCGTCACGGTCCGCCCCAAGGCGGAGTGGAACGTGTACGACCCGCAGGTCATCCGCTGGCGTCTGGCCGGCGCCGACCGGCCGCACCAGCTGCGCTCGCTCACCGTGCTGCGCTCCGCCATCGAACCGGTGGCCGCGCGACTGACCGCCCAGCACGCCACCGCCGAGCAGTGCGCGCAGCTGACCGAGTGCGCGCTCGGCATGGTCGCGCACTCGCGCGGCCACCAGCTGGAGGGCTATCTGTTCCACGACATCGCCTTCCACCGGGTCATCCTCACCGCCTCCGGCAACGAGATGTTCGCCCGGCTCGGCGATGTCGTCGCCGAGGTGCTGACCGGCCGTACCCAGCACGACGTGATGTTCGAGGACCCCGACCCGGCCGCCGTCACCCTGCACGTCCGGGTCGCGGAGGCGGTCCGCGCCGGTGACGCGGACCGCGCGGAGCAGCTCACCCGGGAGATCGCCGTGGGCGCGCTGCAGGAGCTGGACATCCTGGCGCCCTGACGCTCAGCCTTCCGGGAAGTCCCCGTCGACGTACACCCACGCCCCGTCGACCCGCTCGAACCGGCTGCGCTCGTGCAGCACGCCGCCCCGGTACGAGGCCCGGAAGGTCACCGTGCCGGTCGTGTGGAACGCGGTGCCGTCGGTGGTGTCCAGGATCTCCAGGCCGGTCCACCGCATACCCGGGTCGAAGTCGACACCCGGCGGCCGCGTCCGGGGGTGCCAGGTGCGCAGCAGATACGCCTCGTCCCGCCGCACGAAGGCGCTGTAGCGCGACCGCATCAGCCGCTCGGCGGTCGGCGCAGCCCCCGCACCCCGGTGGAATCGCCCACAGCACTCCTCGTAGGTCTCTGCAAGACCGCAAGGGCATGAGGGCCGGTCGGCGGGGGTGGCGGCGGTACGACGCCGGAGATGCGAGCCACGTCGGGACATGCCCTCCATTCTGCTGCACCATCGCCTGTGCCCCGAGGTGCGGAAGGAGGCCATCGAGAAGGTGGCGGCGGCGATGCGACCGGGGCCGACCGCCGCTCCTGCGCCGCCCGGCCCCGGAAACGACGGATCCCCCGGCCGCCTGAGCGACCGGGGGATCCGGCTGGTGTCCGAGGGGGGACTTGAACCCCCACGCCCGATAAAGGGCACTAGCACCTCAAGCTAGCGCGTCTGCCATTCCGCCACCCGGACAAGGTGTCTGTCGTGCGGGGCGGTTTCCCCCGCGGCGACGTCGTAAACATTACCAGGCTTTCGGGGGTGGCTGATCACCCCCCGCTGACGTGAACGGCGTGTGACGGGCCGGGTCCGGTCTTGGACCCCGCAGACACAAGGAGCAGGATGTGGGGGAACCACCAGCGGCGACAGCGGGAGGAACCAGCGTGAGCCAGACGGGCACCGGCCAGGGCGTCACCGGCGAGGACGAGGTCGTCGACCTCTGCCGCGAGCTGATCCGGATCGACACCAGCAACTACGGCGACCACTCCGGCCCCGGCGAGCGCAAGGCGGCCGAGTACGTCGCCGAGAAGCTGGCCGAGGTGGGCCTGGAGCCGCAGATCTTCGAATCCCACACCGGCCGCGCCTCCACCGTGGCCCGGATCGAGGGGGAGGACCCGTCCCGGCCCGCCCTGCTCCTGCACGGCCATCTCGACGTCGTACCGGCCAACGCGGCCGACTGGACCCACCACCCCTTCTCCGGCGAGATCGCGGACGGATGCGTGTGGGGCCGGGGCGCCGTCGACATGAAGGACATGGACGCGATGACCCTCGCGGTCGTCCGCGACCGGCTGCGCAGCGGCCGCAAGCCCCCGCGCGACGTCGTCGTGGCCTTCCTCGCCGACGAGGAGGCGGGCGGCACCTACGGGGCCCGCTACCTGGTCGACCGGCACCCGGACCTCTTCGAGGGCGTCACCGAGGCGATCGGCGAGGTCGGCGGCTTCTCCTTCACCGTCAACGAGAAACTGCGGCTCTACCTCGTCGAGACCGCCGAGAAGGGCATGCACTGGATGCGGCTGACCGTCGAGGGCACGGCCGGCCACGGCTCGATGACCAACGACGACAACGCGATCACCGAGCTGTGCGACGCGGTCGCCCGGCTCGGCCGGCACAAGTGGCCGGTCCGGGTCACCAAGACCGTACGGTCCTTCCTCGACGAGCTGTCCGACGCGCTCGGCACCGAACTCGACCCCGAGAACATGGACGAGACCCTCGCCAAGCTCGGCGGCATCGCCAAGATGATCGGCACCACCCTGCGCAACTCGGCGGCGCCCACCATGCTCGGCGCCGGCTACAAGGTCAACGTCATCCCCGGCCAGGCCACCGCGCACGTCGACGGCCGCTTCCTGCCCGGCTACGAGGAGGAGTTCCTGGCCGACCTCGACCGGATCCTCGGCCCGCGCGTGCGGCGCGAGGACGTGCACGCCGACAAGGCGCTGGAGACCGACTTCGACGGCCGGCTCGTGGACGCCATGCAGAGCGCGCTGAGCGCCGAGGACCCGATCGCCCGCGCCGTGCCGTACATGCTCTCCGGCGGCACCGACGCCAAGTCCTTCGACGACCTCGGCATCCGCTGCTTCGGCTTCGCCCCGCTCCAGCTGCCGCCGGAGCTGGACTTCGCCGGGATGTTCCACGGGGTCGACGAGCGGGTACCGGTCGACGGGCTGAAGTTCGGGGTGCGGGTGCTCGACCGGTTCCTCGACGCGTCCTGATTCGTCCCGCTGAAACGTGACTGCACTTTTCGGCCGCGCGTACGAGGCGGACTGGGAAGAGTGAATGCGCTCATCAGGTCGTAGCCCTATTACTCCCTCCTCGTTACTGGTGATGCGATCCGCGGCTTGGGATCGCCTTGCCAACGAGGAGGAATAATGATCAAGAAGGTCGTCGCTGCCGCCGCTGCCACCGGTGGTCTGGTTCTCGCCGGTGCCGGCATGGCCGTCGCCGACTCCGGTGCCCAGGGTGCCGCCGTGCACTCCCCGGGTGTCGTCTCCGGCAACGTTGTTCAGGTTCCCGTGCACATCCCGGTGAACGCCTGCGGCAACACGGTCTCGGTGATCGGCGTGCTGAACCCCGCCTTCGGCAACTACTGCGTCAACAAGTGACGTCGGGCCTCACCTCATGAAGTTCTGAGCCCTTCGGCCCCGGAGCACGCGCCATGCGCTCCGGGGCCGAGCGCTCTCCCGGATTTCCAGGAGCCGGTTCGCGATCGATCCGGTTCTGTCACGACGTAGTAGGGGGATTCAGCAATGCGACAGGCCACCCGCAAGGGACTGATGACCGTGGCGGCCGCGACGGGAGTGATCGCCGTCGCGAGCGGTCAGGCCCAGGCGCACTCGGGTGCGGCCGGCGCCGCGTCCGGCTCGCCCGGAGTGCTCTCCGGCAACACCGTGCAGGCGCCGGTGCACGTGCCGGTCAACGTCTGCGGCAACACCGTCAACGTCGTCGGGCTCCTCAACCCGGCGGCAGGCAATTCCTGCGGCAACGACAGCCACGGCGGCCACGGCGGCTCCGGCGGCGCGCACGCCGGCGGACACGCCTCCGACTCGCCCGGCGTCGGCTCGGGCAACCACGTTCAGGCGCCGATCCACGCCCCGGTGAACGTCTGCGGCAACACCGTCGACATCATCGGCGTCGGCAACGCCGCGGTGGGCAACGACTGCGCCAACGATGGCGGCGGCTCCGGCGGCGGGCACACCACCCCGCCGGGAGACGGCGGGACCACGCCTCCGGAGACGAACCCGCCGGGGACGAACCCGCCGGGAACGACGCCTCCCGGGACCACGCCTCCGGGGACGAACCCGCCCGGGACGACCCCGCCCGGTACGCCCGAGCAGCCCGGCACCCCGGGCAACCCCGAGGAACCCGCCAATCCGGGCACACCGCCCGCCACGGACGACTCGACGCCCGGCGACGACGGACCGGGGGCCGGCAACCAGCCCGGCGCCCAGTCCGTCACCCAGCCCCAGGGCAGGGAACAGCTCGCGGAGACCGGCAGCGGTCTGCCGGTGGGCGCCGCGGCCTCCCTGGGCGCGGGCGCGCTGCTGGCGGGCGCGGTCCTGTACCGCAGGGCACGTGCCTCGGCGTGACGCCCACACCGGAGAACGGAGCGGGCCCCGCCAACCGGCGGGGCCCGCTCCGTTTCGCCTCTCACCTCACCACGTGGCTCGCACCTGGCGGATGATCCGTCGACGCAACCGCACCTTGCGGCTGCCGTCACGCAGCAGGCTCAGGCGGTGCAACTCCCAGTTTCCGTACTCTGCATGGTCCGTCAGCAGACGCGTCGCGTCCTTGCGGGAGACCCCGCGCGGTACGTACACGTCGACAAATTCGTATTCCGGCATCGCATCTATTGTGCGGGCTGGGGCCCGGTACGGATAGCGTCTGCAGTATGTCTGATGCTGCGCAGCCCACCGCTGCCGAGGTACGCGCCGCCGCCGAGGCGGTCAAGACCGCGCTCGACCGCCATCTCGCCGCGGTCGAACGCCGGTCGGGGGAGGACGACCCGGCCGTCTACGAGGCGTTCAACCAGCTGGCCGCGGCCGCAGAGGCGTACGACGAACTGCTCTACGACCGCTACGACGAGGTCACGCCCTTCGAGATCCCCGGCGCGGACGACTCGCTCCCGCCGTACACCGGGCCCGAGGAACCGAGCGCGCTGAGTGTGCTGATCCGCCGCGACTACGCGGTGGCGGAGCCGCAGCGGCTGCTGGCGCAGGCCCAGCGGGTCGAGGCGGCGGACGCGAGCGCGGACGCGGACGGCGGGGAGACGGTCAACGGGGCGCTCGGCATCCTGTTCGGCGAGTTCGAACCGGACGAGATCGCCACCCGGCACAAGGAGTTCGGTCTGGAGGAGGGCGACTCCACGCTGTGGGTGATCGCCACCGACGAGCCCCCGGAACCCGGCGAATGGCTCGCGGCCCCGTTCGACGCGGTCGACCCCCAGCGGGTGGTCTGCCGCTTCGACGTCAGCGCGGTCTTCGACGAGGACCTGGACGACGGTGCCGACGACGACCCCGATGACGGTCCCGACGACGCCGATCCCGACTCCGACGAGCTGGAGGACGACGAGCTGGACCTCGACGAGGACGAGGTCGCGGATGAAGACGAAGACGAAGACGAAGACGAGGATCTCGAACCTCTGGACGCGGAGCGCTGAGGCGTCCCGCCGGAGACGAGACGGCGGTGACGCGGCCGTGACGCGGCGGCGGTGACCCCGGCGGCCACGGGGAAGCCCCGGTGGCCGCCGTTCCGTGTCCGCGCGGCTACTCCGCGGTGGGTGCCTCGGGGCGCAGCAGGTCGGGCAGGCGCGTGGTGCGCGGCTTGGCCATGCCCTCCGCGACCGCTCTCGGCAGGGCCTGCTCCACCCCGTGCACGACGGACAGATGACGCTCGGCGCGGCCGAAGGCGGTGTAGACCCAGGGCCGGGTCAGGCTCTGGGCGGCGTCGCCCGGCAGGACCACGACCACCGCGGGCCAGCGTCCGCCGACCGCCTGGTGCGCGGTCAGCGCCCACCCGTGCCGCACCCACTGCTCCACCCGCTCGCGCGGTACGACGACGGCCTCACCGGCGCACGACAGATGCAGCCCGTCGGCGTCGGCCGTGACCACCCGCCCCGGCAGCGTACGGCCGGGCGCGGGGGAGTAGGCGATCCGGTCGCCGGGGTCGAAGCCGCCGAAGCGCCCGGGCCCGGGGTTGAGCCGCTCCTTCAGCGCGGCGTTGAGCACGCGCGTGCCGGCCGCGCCGCCGTGCCCCGGCGTGATGACCACCGTCTCCTCGGCGGGCACGCCGATCGCCCGCGGCACCGAGTCCGCGACGAGCTGCACCGTGCGGTGCACGGCCTCGCCCGCGTCCCGAACCGGCACGATCACGATCTCCTTGCCGGGCGCGGCGACCTGGTTCAGCTCGCCGACGCCGATCCCCGACACCAGCTCGCCGAGCGGTCCGGGATCGGGCCGACGGGAGGCGACCTGCGGCACCCTGCGCGCCGCGAGCAGATCCGCGAACACCCGCCCGGGCCCCGCCGACCACAGCACCGCCGGGTCCCCGGACAGCACCAGCCGGGCCCCGTCCGGCAGCGACTCCACGAGCAACGCACCGGTCTCCACGTCCAGTTGCGGCGCGTCGAGCACGACCAGCAGATCCAGGTCCAGCGCGCCGTCCGCGTCCCGGCCCGGCCCCTCGGCGCCGGACAGCAGTCCCGCGACCGTCGCGACCGTCTCCCGCTCCGGGAACCCGGCGCGCCCCAGCGGACTGTGCACGGCGGCCCAGGCCCGCAGCCCCAGTTCCCGCGCGACGCCCAGCAGCTGCGCGGCCTCGGCGCGGGACGCCTCACCGCCGGTGTGCAGCACCAGGCCGTGCCCGGCGACCGCCCGGATCAGCTCGGCGGCGGAGCCCTGGGCCGCGGACCCGGCCCGCTCCCACGCCGCGCCCGAACCGTCCTCCTTCGGCACCGAGTTGATCAGCCGCCCGAGGCCGTCTGCGAGGCTCTCCTCGGCGAGTGCGTACCGCTCCAGACCGACCAGCACCCGCACCGGGGCCCGCTCCTCGCCCTCCCCGGAGGACTCCGGCTCGGCGGGTTCCGACTCCTCCAGCCCGTCCTGGAAGGCCAGCACCTCGCCCTCGGCGAGGGCGTCCTGGACGGCCGCGTCCGGATCGGGCACGCCTCGCTGGGCCAGGGCGGCGGTCAGCGCCGGCAGCTCGAGTGCGGTGTGCCCGGCCAGCGCCGCCTGCTCCAGCAGCCAGACGACGACCGCGCGCAGCCGCCGCTCGTCGTCGGGGCCGCACTGCGCGCCGAGCAGCGCCCGCGCGAACCCGTCGGCCTGCTCGGGCCGCACCCCGCCGACCCGCAGCAGCAGCCAGGGGTCGGACCGCAGCCGGTCCTCGGCGCCCTCCCCGAGCACGGTCGCCGCCTGCGGCGCCAACGCCTCGGGAGCACCGCCCTCGGCCAGCACCCGCCGGACGCCCTCGACGGTCCCCGTCGCGGGCGTGGCGGCGACGGGCGGGGCCACCGGCTGGGTCCGCCGCACCGGCTCCGGGGCCGGTCGCCGCACCGTCGCCTCGGGCTCGGCGAACACCGTGGCCGAGGGCTTCGCCCCGCTCTCCACGGCCCGCACGGCGGCGAGCAGGTCGGCGGCCTTGCCGCTCAGCTTGGCCCCGCTCTCGATGGGCCCCTGCTTCTCCGCCTTGCGCCGCTCGATCCGCTCCCGCTCGACCCGCTGAGCCGCAAGCTCCGCCTCCGCTTCGGAAACCTGCCCCTCGCTGGCCCCCTCAGCCTCGGTGCCCTGTCCCTCGCCGGTCCCTTCGGCCTCGGTGCCCTGTCCCTCGCCGGTCCCTTCGGCCTCGGTGCCCTGTCCCTCGCCGGTCCCTTCGGCCTCGGTGCCCTGTCCCTCGCCGGTCCCTTCGGCCTCGGTGCCCTGTCCCTCGCCGGTCCCTTCGGCCTCGGTGCCCTGTCCCTCGCCGACCCCCTCGGCCTCGGTGCCCGGCGCCGACTCGGCTCCCGCAACCCCGGCGCCCCGCGCCCCGCCGGCCTCCTGAGCCTCGGCGCCCCGCGCCTCGCCAGCCCCCTGAGCCCCAGCGCCCCGCGCCCCCTCGGCCCCCTCAGCCCCGCCGTGCCGCTCGCCCCCGGTCCCCTCCTCGGTGTCGGGGACGCCGCCCTCCGCCTCGGGGGCCGGCGTGTTCTGCTCGGCGTCCTCGGTGGTCTCCGGCTCCGTGCTCACAGCGTGCTCCAGTCGTGATCGGGATAGCGGTGCACAGGCGCCGACACATCGTCGAGCGCCCGGCAGATCTCGTCAGGAAGACTAAGTGCCTCCACTGACAACGCCGCCGTGAGCTGCTGCGCGGTGCGCGCGCCGACGATCGGCGCGGCCACGCCGGGCCGGTCCCGCACCCAGGCGAGCGCGACCTGCAACGGGGTCACGGCGAGCCCGTCCGCCGCGGTCGTCACGGCGTCGACGATGCGGCCGGCCATGTCGTCGAGGTACGGCTCCACGAACGGCGCCAGATGCTCGGACGCGCCGCGCGAGTCCGGCGGCATGGCGTTGCGGTACTTCCCCGTCAGTACCCCGCGCCCCAGCGGCGACGAGGGCAGCAGCCCGATGCCCAGGTCCAGCGCGGCGGGCAGCACCTCCCGCTCGACCCCGCGCTGCAGCAGCGAGTACTCCATCTGCGTACTGGCCAGCCGGGTGCGCGTGCCCGGCGCGGCCAGCTGCCAGGTCGCCGCCTTGGCGAGCTGCCACCCGCAGAAATTGGACACCCCCGCGTACCGCACCCGGCCGCTGCTCACCGCCAGGTCCAGCGCCTGCAGCGTCTCCTCGAGCGGTGTCCGGGGGTCGTACGCGTGGATGTGCCACACGTCGACGTAGTCCGTGCCCAGCCGGGCCAGCGAGGCGTCCAGCGCGGCCAGCAGGTGCCCCCGTGACCCGTCGAACCGCCGGTCGGGGTCCGGCACGCTCCCGGCCTTGGTCGAGATCACCAGGTCCCGGCGCGGCACCAGCCCGTCTATGAGCCGTCCTAGCAGATACTCGGCCTCCCCGTTCCCGTACACGTCCGCCGTGTCGATCAGCGTGCCGCCGGCTTCCCAGAACGTCTTCAAGAGGTCCGCGGCGTCGTGCTCGTCGGTGTCCCGGCCCCACGTCAGGGTGCCAAGGCCGATACGGGACACGCGCAGGCCGGTACGGCCGAGATGCCTCTGCTCCATGTCCGCCGAGATTACTGGCCGGAACTGGTGCCGTGGGTTGCCTGTGGACAACCGATTTCCCGACCGCGTTCCCCACCGTTCGCGCGGCGCTGAGGGAGGTCTACGTCCCGTGGTCACCCACCCGGTAGGGTCACCCCCACAAAGGGACGTTACTGATCAGTAAGGGGAAGGCCATGCAGCTCGGCATCAACCTCGGCTACTGGGGCGCCGGAATGGACGCGGACAACCTCGCCGTCGCCCAGGAGGCCGACCGCCTCGGCTACGCGGTCTGCTGGGCCGCCGAGGCCTACGGCTCGGACGCCGCCACCGTGCTCACCTGGGTCGCCGCCCAGACCACCCGCATCGACGTCGGCTCGGCCATCTTCCAGATCCCCGCCCGCCAGCCCGCGATGACCGCGATGACCGCAGCCACCCTCGACTCGCTGTCCGGCGGCCGCTTCCGCCTCGGCCTCGGCGTCTCCGGTCCCCAGGTCTCCGAGGGCTGGTACGGCGTCAAGTTCGACAAGCCGCTGTCCCGCACCCGCGAGTACGTCGAGATCGTCCGCAAGGCGATGAGCCGGGAACGCCTCACCCACGACGGCGAGCACTGGACCCTCCCCCTCCCCGGCGGCCCAGGCAAGCCCATCAAGCTCACCGTCCACCCGCAGCGCGAGCACATCCCGCTGTACATCGCCGCGATCGGCCCGAAGAACCTCGAGCAGACCGGCGAGATCGCCGACGGCGCCCTGCTGATCTTCCCGGCCGCCGAGCACCTCGAGGAGACGGCGGTCCAGCACCTGCGCGCGGGCCGCGAGAAGGCCGGCAAGACCCTCGACGGCTTCGACGTCTGCCCGACCCTCCCGATCGCCGTCGGCGACGACAAGGACGTCTCCGCCCTCGCCGACACCTTCCGCCCCTACACCGCCCTGTACGTCGGCGGCATGGGCAGCCGCAAGCAGAACTTCTACAACCAGCTGGCCCGGCGCATGGGTTACGAGCAGGCGGCCGACGAGGTCCAGGAGAAGTACCTCGCCGGCGACAAGCAGGGCGCCGCGGCCGCCGTACCGCACGACCTCATCGACAAGACGACCCTGCTCGGCTCCGTCGACCGCATCGCCGACCGGATGAAGGCGTACGCCGCGGCCGGCGTCACCACCCTCACCCTGGCCCCCGCGGGCTTCACCCTCGACGAGCGGATCGCCTCGCTCCGCGCCGGCACCGAGGCCCTGGAGCGCGCCGGGCTCGCCTGACACACGGGATCCCGGGTTGCGCCGCCGGAGGATTTCCGCGGCCGTGGTGGGGGCTCGGGGGTCTACCCCGCCACGGCCGTCACGCGGAACAACGCGCCTTCCCCGTACGCGGTTACGCCCCCGGCACACCCCGGCGGTCCTTCTTTCGGCGGAGTTGTCCGGCACACCTGTTGCCGCCCACCTCGTCCCGCATTTGACTCGTTCCTTGCGGCCTGCGGAACCCTGCAGAGAGGTGCCCCAGATGCTTTCGGCCAAAAGCCTGTTCCAGGAGATCCTCGACAACGACGAGTCCTTCGCCCTGTTCTGCTCCATCGCCGCCGGCGGTGAGGACCAGGGCGGCTGGGAGAACGCCCGCATCGCCGCGCTCGTCCCCGCGAGCGAGCGCGAACTCGCCCCCAAGATCACCCGCCACGGCGCCGACGAGGACAAGCACGGGCGCATCTTCAACGCCCTGATGAGGAAGCGCGGCCTCGACCCCGTCCCGGTCCCGCCCGGGACCGACTACACGATGCTGCTGGAACGCGCCGGCATCGGCCTCGCCCACGACAGGCTCGAGCGCGACGAACCCCTCACCGTCCGGGACGTCGTCGTCTACCTCGCCCACAGCCGCGTCACCGAGCAGCGCGCCTCCGAGCAGATGGAGCTGCTGCGCAGGCACTTCGCCGACCACCCCGACCTCGGCCGGGCGGTGAGGATGATCTCCAGGGACGAGGACGCCCACCTCGCCTACTGCCACGAGGAACTGCTGCGCCTCGCCCGCGCCGGCCACGGCCGGACCATCCGGCGCACCCTGCGCGAGTGCGCCCTCGCCGAGATCCGCGTCTACCGCGACGTCAGCCTCTCCGTCATGGCCCACATGGGCCGCATCCTGCACTGGCCGAAGGCCAAGTCCGCGGTGCTCGCGGCGGGCATCCACGCGGTCTACGCCTACGAACGCCTCGGCGGCTGGCGGCGCATGGTCTCCCTCAGGACGCCGGAACGCCGCAACGCCCTGGGCGGCCCCGCGGAGTCGGCCCCGGAATTCGCGTGAGGCACCCCCCTCACATCCACCCGCGCCTCTTGAACAACCGGTAGAGCAGCACCTCCAGGACGACCATGACACCGATCACCGCCGGATACGACCACACCCAGCGCAGCTCCGGCATGTGCTCGAAGTTCATGCCGTAGATCCCCGCGAGCATCGTGGGGACCGCGGCCATGGCCGCCCACGCGGAGATCTTCCGCATGTCGTCGTTCTGCCGGACGCTCATCTGCGCCAGATGCGCCGACAGCACGTCCGACACCAGCCGGTCCAGCCCGTCCACCGACTCGTTGACCCGGGTCAGATGGTCGTGCACGTCCCGGAAGAAGGGCCGCGCCTTGTCGTTCACGAACGGCGGCGCCGCGCCGAACGGACCGTTCCCGGCCAGCCGGGTCAGCGGCAGGGCCAGCGGCCCGCTGGCCCGGCGGAACTCCAGGATCTGCCGCTTGAAGGTGTAGATCCGCGACGCGGTGTGCCGCGAGCCGGCCACGTCCGGCGAGAACACCTCCGTCTCCAGCTCCTCCAGGTCGTTCTGCAGCTCGCCCGCGACTTCCAGATAGTGGTCGACGGTGGCGTCGGCGATGGCGTAGAGCACGGCCGTCGGGCCCTTGCCCAGCATCTCCGGCTCCCGCTCCAGCCGTTTGCGTACAGCGGCCAGCGGTGCGCCCTCGCCGTGCCGGACGGTCACCACGAAGGCGTCACCGAGGAAGATCATGACCTCGCCGGAGGACACCGCGTCGCTCTCCGGCTCGTACACCACCGGTTTCAGGACGAGGAACAGCGAGTCGTCGTACACCTCCAGCTTGGGCCGCTGGTGGGCCTTCAAGGCGTCCTCCACGGCCAGCGGATGCAGCCGGAACTCCTCGGTGACCAGCTCGAACTCCTCCGGGCTCGGCTCGTGCAGCCCGATCCACACGAAGCCGCCCGCGGCCCGCGCCTCGTCCAGCGCGTCGGAGAGGTCCGAAGGACCCTCCACACGATGCCCCTCCCGGTAGATGCCGCAGTCGACGATCACGAAGCGCATTCTCCCTTCCACACCTCACACACGCCCTCCGGCGTACGCCTACGCTGGGCCGCATGCCCACGCTGATCCTCGTCCGGCACGGACGTTCCACCGCCAACACCGAGGGACTGCTCGCCGGCTGGACGCCCGGCGTGCGCCTCGACGAACGCGGCACCGCCCAGGCCGCGGCCCTGCCCGCCCGCCTCGCCGAACTCCCGCTCGCCGAGATCGTCACCAGCCCGCTCCAGCGCTGCCAGGAGACGATCCGGCCGCTGCTCGACGCCCGCCCCGCACTGACCGCGCACACCGACGAACGGATCGGGGAGTGCCACTACGGCGACTGGTCCGGCCGCAAGCTCGCCGAACTCAAGGACGAGCCGCTGATGGAGGTCGTCCAGGCCCACCCGTCGGCCGCCGCCTTCCCGGGCGGTGAGTCGATGCGCGCGATGGCCACCCGCGCGGCCGAGGCCGTACGCGAGTGGAACGCGCGCGTGGAGCGCGATCACGGGCCCGACGCGGTGTACTTGATGTGTTCGCACGGCGACATCATCAAGTCGCTCGTCGCGGACGCCCTCGGACTTCATCTCGACCTCTTCCAGCGGATCGCTGTGGAACCGTGTTCCATCACCGCGATCCGCTACACCCGTCTGCGCCCGTTCCTCGTCCGCCTCGGCGACACGGGCGACTTCACCTCCCTGGTGCCGCGCGAGGAGCCCCCGGCCGAGGACGCACCCGTCGGGGGCGGTGCGGGCGCACCGTGATCGTCGGCCGCAGTAGGGTGAAGCGGTCAGTCGGTCCCGAAGTCGATGCCGATCCACAAGTCCAGACGATTCCAGGAGACAGGACGTGTCCCGTCAGGTGTTCCTCTACGACCCACCGGACCGCTTCGTGGCCGGCACGGTCGGACTGCCCGGGCGCCGTACGTTCTTCCTCCAGGCCTCCGCCGGCTCCCGGGTGACCAGCGTGGCCCTGGAGAAGACGCAGGTCGCCGCGCTCGCCGAGCGCATGGACGAACTCCTCGACGAGGTCGTACGGCGCAGCGGCGGCAGTGCCGCCGTCCCCGCCGTGGCCCCCGCCGAGATCACCGACACCGCCCCGCTGGACACCCCCGTGGAGGAGGAGTTCCGGGTCGGCACGATGGCCCTCGCCTGGGACGGCGAGGAGCAGCGCATGGTCGTCGAGGCGCAGGCCCTCGTGGAGCTCGAGGCCGACTCCGACGAGGACCTGGCCGAGGCCGAGGAGCGGCTGCTCCAGGACGAGGAGAACGGCCCGCCGATGCTTCGGGTCCGCCTCACCGGCGCCCAGGCCAGAGCCTTCGCCAAGCGCGCCCTCGACGTCGTCAACGCCGGCCGGCCGCCCTGCCCGCTGTGCAGCCTGCCGCTCGACCCGGAAGGACACGTATGTCCGCGCCAGAACGGATACCGCCGCGGAGCATGACCCCGGCGGAACTGCTCGCCGAGGGCGAGCTGACCGTCCGCGGACAAATCCGGGACGCCTCCAACGCGGCGCTGTACTGCACGGTGACGTACGAGGACCGGGAGACGGCCTGCGTCTACAAGCCCGTCGCCGGGGAGCGCCCGCTGTGGGACTTCCCGGACGGGACGCTCGCCGCCCGCGAGGTGGCCGCCTACCTGGTCTCCGAGGCGACCGGGTGGGACCTGGTGCCGTCGACCGTGCTGCGCGACGGGCCGTACGGCGAGGGCATGGTCCAGCTGTGGATCGAGGCCGTCCCCGGCGCCGAGCTGCTGGCCCTCGTAGAGGAGGAGGAACCGGCGCCGGGCTGGAAGGCGATCGGCCTCGCCGACGTGGGGGAGGGCCGCACCGCGCTGCTGGTGCACGCCGACGACGAGCGGCTGCGGCGGCTCGCCGTACTCGACGCGGTGATCAACAACGCCGACCGCAAGGGCGGCCACCTCCTCCCCGCCGGGGACGGCCGGCTCTACGGCATCGACCACGGGGTCACCTTCAACGTCGACGACAAGCTGCGCACCCTGCTGTGGGGCTGGGCCGGCGAATCCCTCACCGAGGAGGCCGTGACGGTCCTCGGGGGCCTGAAGGAGCGGCTGCGGGAGGGCGGGGCGCTCGCCGAACGCCTGGCCGGGCTGATCACCCCCGCCGAGCTGGACGCCACCCGCGCCCGGGTCGACGCCCTGCTCACCTCGGGGGTCCACCCGGAGCCGGGCGGGGAGTGGCCCGCCATCCCGTGGCCACCGGTGTGAGCGGCGCCGCGTGAGGCAGCGGCCGCGAGGCACATCGGCCGGGAACGCGCAAGAGCGCCTTCCCGGCCATATGGCCTGGTCCGGTTCGGATTCGGAACTCCAGTCCGGTTAGGCTCAAGGCATGCATGCCTGGCCCGCTTCCGAGGTCCCCGCCCTGCCTGGTCAGGGCCGCGACCTGAGGATCCACGACACCGCGACCGGCGCTCTGGTCACCCTCGATCCCGGTCCCGTCGCCCGTATCTACGTCTGCGGCATCACCCCGTACGACGCGACCCACATGGGTCACGCGGCGACCTACAACGCGTTCGACCTCGTCCAGCGCGTGTGGCTGGACACCAAGCGGCAGGTCCACTACGTCCAGAACGTCACCGACGTCGACGATCCGCTGCTGGAGCGGGCGCAGCGCGACGACCTCGACTGGGTGGCGCTCGCCGAGCGGGAGACCGCCCTGTTCCGCGAGGACATGACCGCCCTGCGGATGCTGCCGCCGCGGCACTACATCGGCGCGGTCGAGGCGATACCCGGCATCGTGCCGCTGGTGGAGCGCCTGCGCGAACTGGGCGCCGCCTACGAGCTGGACGGTGACATCTACTTCTCCGTCGAGGCCGACCCGCACTTCGGCCAGGTCTCGAACCTGGACGCCGCCGCGATGCGGCTGCTCTCCGCCGAGCGCGGGGGCGACCCGGACCGGCCGGGCAAGAAGAACCCGCTCGACCCGATGCTGTGGATGGCCGCCCGCGAGGGCGAGCCGAGCTGGGACGGCGGCTCGCTGGGCCGCGGCCGCCCCGGCTGGCACATCGAGTGCGTCGCCATCGCCCTCGACCACCTCGGCATGGGCTTCGACGTCCAGGGCGGCGGCTCCGACCTCGCCTTCCCGCACCACGAGATGGGCGCCTCCCACGCACAGGTGCTGACCGGCGAGTTCCCCATGGCCAAGGCGTACGTCCACGCCGGCATGGTCGCCCTGCACGGCGAGAAGATGTCCAAGTCCAAGGGCAACCTGGTCTTCGTCTCCCGGCTGCGCCGCGACGGCGTCGACCCGGCCGCCATCCGGCTCGCCCTGCTCGCCCACCACTACCGCGCCGACTGGGAGTGGACCGACCAGGTCCTGCGGGACGCCGAGGCCCGGCTGGAGCTCTGGCGGTCCGCCGTCTCCCGGCCCGACGGGCCGGGCGCCGACGCCCTCGTCGAGGAGATCCGCGAGGCCCTGGCCAACGATCTCGACGCCCCGGCCGCGCTGGCCGCCGTCGACCGCTGGGCCACCCTCCAGCACGAGCAGGGCGGCGAGGACACCGGCGCCCCCGGCGTCGTCACCCGCGCGGTCGACGCCCTGCTCGGCGTGGCCCTGTAGCAGCCGCGTACGGTCCGGGGCGCCCCCTCCACCCGGAGGCGGTGCCCCGGACCGACACGTCCGGAAAACAGCACGCCACACGTCCGGAGACAGCACGCGGCGCGTCTGGAACGACACGCGACACGTCTGGAACCAACACCGTCCGGCCGGCCGTTCGCGTCGGCCCTCGCAGAAGGACATACGCAGTGACATCCACGGAGCGTTCCTTAGCACGGCGCAGACTGCTCACCACGACCGCCGCCCTCACCGGGGCGGCACTGCTCGGCGGCACCGCACACGCGGCCGACGCCCGGCAGGCGACCTGGCCCACCCGCTTCCCGCTGCCCGACGGCTTCCAGCCGGAGGGCATCGCCATCGGCTCGGAGCCGTACGCCTGGTTCGGCTCGCTCGCCAACGGCGACGTCTACCGGGCGAGCCTCGCCACCGGCCGCGGCCGCGTCGTCCACCGCGGACTCGGCCCGGACCGTCCCGTCGTGGGCCTGAAGACCGACCGGCACGGCCGGCTCTTCCTCTCCGGCGGCGCCGGCGGCGATCTGCGCACCGTCGACGCCCGCACCGGTGAGATCGAGCAGGTGCACGAGGTCGGCGGCGCCTTCGTCAACGACGTCGTCCTCACCCCGCGCGCCGCCTGGTTCACCGACTCCTTCCTGCCCCGGCTCTACCGGCTCGACCTCGGCCGTGACGGCGCTCCGCAGGGCGTGGAGACCGTGCCGCTGAGCGGCGACTGGGAGCAGGGCCCCGACTTCACCGCCAACGGCATCGAACGCACCCCCGACGGCAGCGCCCTGCTCGTGGTGAACGCCTTCGCGGGCGGCGGCGGCCTCATGCGGGTCGACCCGCGCACCGGCAGCGCGAGCGCCGTCGACCTCGGCGGCGCGCTCCTGCCGAACGGCGACGGCCTGCTGCTGCTCGGCCGCACCCTCTACGTCGTCCAGCAGTGGCAGAACGCCATCGACGTCTTCCGGCTGAACTCGTCCGGCACCCGCGGCTCCCTGATCACCCGCGTCACGGACCCGGACCGGTTCCGCATCCCGACGACGGCCGCCGCCTGGGGCGACCGGATCTACCTGCCCAACGCGCGGTTCGACATCGACCCGCCGGCCCCCGACACCGACTACGACACGGTGGCCGTGCCCCGAGTGTGAGGAAGGGCGGTGCGGGGCGCACGACCACGCCTCGCACCGCCCCACCGCACAGGGCTCAGTCCTCCGACGACTCCCCGTCGTCCGTGCCCGGCTTCGGCGGCATCGGCGGGCGCGTCCGGTCCCCCGGATTGTCCCGGCCGCCGTCCCGGCGCCGCAGATACCGCTCGAACTCGCGGGCGATCGCCTCACCCGACGCCTCCGGCAGCTCGGCGGTGTCCCGGGCCTCCTCCAGCGTCTGCACGTACTCCGCGACCTCGCTGTCCTCGGCGGCCAGCTGGTCCACGCCGACCTGCCAGGCGCGCGCGTCCTCGGGCAGCTCGCCCAGCGGGATGCGCACGTCGATCAGGTCCTCCAGCCGGTTCAGCAGCGCCAGCGTCGCCTTCGGGTTCGGCGGCTGCGACACGTAGTGCGGTACGGCGGCCCACAGCGACACCGCCGGTACGCCCGCGTGCGTGCACGCCTCCTGGAGGACACCGACGATGCCCGTCGGGCCCTCGTACTTGGTCTCCTCCAGGTCCATCCGGCGGGCCAGGTCCGGGTCGGACGTGGTCCCGCTGATCGGCACCGGACGGGTGTGCGGGGTGTCGCCGAGCAGAGCGCCCAGGATGACCACCAGTTCCACACCCAGTTCGTGCGCGAAGCCCAGCAGTTCGTTGCAGAACGAGCGCCAGCGCATGGACGGTTCGATGCCCCGGACCAGCACCAGGTCACGCGGCTTGTCGCCGCCGACCCGCACCACCGACAACCGGGTCGTCGGCCATGTGATCTTCCGCACGCCGCCGTCCATGAAGACCGTGGGGCGGTTGACCTGGAAGTCGTAGTAGTCCTCGGCGTCCAGCGCCGCGAAGACCTCGCCCTTCCATTCCCTCTCGAGATGCGCGACCGCGGTGGAGGCGGCGTCGCCGGCATCGTTCCAGCCCTCGAACGCGGCCACCATGACCGGGTCGATCAGCTCGGGAACCCCCTCGAGCTCGATCACCCAGTGCCTCCTTCCGACGTGCCCTCGCTTGACGTCCCAACCTTACGGCGTTCGGCGGGGGCGCCCGCAGCCCCCTTGCACGGGGGAGTGAACGGATCACTGCCCCGTTCGCCGACATGGAACACCCCGCGATCCCCGCCGCGCCGCGCGACCCGGACGACGAAGGCACGGCGACGGTGCGGGCATGGCGAAGGGGGCGGCTCCGTCGGCGGGGAGCCACCCCCTTCCTGTGCCCGGCCCCCTTGTGCGGAGGGGGCCGTTCCGCGGCTGCCGGCGGGCGGTCAGGGAAGTGCCGGCGCGCGAGATCTGCTTCCTCGACGCCTACTTCTCGTCGAGCAGGTCCTGGACCTTCGTCCGGACCTCGTCCGTGGCCAGGCCGCGGATCGTCAGCGTGGTGCGGCGGCGCAGCACGTCGTCCGCCGTCTCGGCCCACTCGTGGTCACGGGCCCACACCACCTGCGCCCAGATCTCCGGGGCGTCGGGGTGGACACGCTCGGCCAGCTCGGGGCTCTCGTTGGCGATGCGGGCGATGTCGAAGGCCAGCGAACCGTAGTGGGTGGCCAGGTGCTTGGCGGTGTCCGCCGCCATCCGCGGGCCCGGCGCCGGGCCGTCGGTCAGCAGCCGGTGGGCGACCGCGCGCGGGTTGGCGACACCCGGCAGCGGCAGCTTCTTCGGCAGCGACGAGATCGGCTCGAAGTCCTCGCCCAGCGGGTGGCCCGGCAGCGACTCCAGCTTCTGCATCACCGTACGGCCGATGTGGCGGAAGGTCGTCCACTTGCCGCCCGCGACGGACAGCATGCCGCCCTTGCCCTCGGTGACCACCGTCTCGCGCTTGGCCTTCGCGGTGTCGCCGGGGCCGCCCGGCAGCACCCGCAGACCGGCGAACGCGTAGGTGATGAGGCTCCGGTCCAGCTGCTGGTCGCGGATGGAGAACGCGGCCTCGTCGAGGATCTGCGCTATGTCCTTGTCGTTGACCGCGACATCCGCCGGATCGCCCTCGAACTCCTCGTCCGTGGTGCCCAGCAGCAGCATGTCCTCCCAGGGGAGGGCGAAGGTGATGCGGTACTTGTCGATCGGGGTGGCCAGCGCCGCCTTCCACGGGGAGGTGCGCTTCAGGACCAGATGCGCGCCCTTTGACAGACGGATCGACGGCGCGGCATTCGGGTCCTCCATACGGCGCAGGTGGTCGACCCACGGGCCGGTCGCGTTCAGCACGAGCCGGGCGCTGACGCCGAACTCGTCGCCGGAGAGCCGGTCGCGCAGCTCGGCACCGGTCACCCGGCCCTTGGTGAAGCGCAGGCCGGTGACCTCGGCGTGGTTGAGGACGACCGCACCCGCCTCGGTGGCCGCGCGGACCGCCATCAGCGCCATGCGGGCGTCGTTCATCTGGTCGTCGCCGTACACGGCCACGGCCTTCAGGTTCTCGGTGCGCAGCTCGGGAACGTCCGCCTGCGCCTTGGCGGGGGAGAGCAGGTGACCGACACCGTCGCCGAAGGCCGACAGCATCGAGTACGCGAACACTCCCGCGCCGAGCTTCGCCGCGCCGTGCGGCCCGCCCTTGTACACGGGGAGGTAGAACGTGAGCGGGTTCGCCAGGTGGGGGGCCACCTGACGGGACACCGCACGGCGCTCGAAGTGGTTCTCCGCCACCAGCTTCACCGCGCCGGTCTGCAGGTAGCGCAGACCGCCGTGGAGCAGCTTGGAGGAGGCGGAGGAGGTGGCGCCGGCCCAGTCGCCGGCGTCGACCAGAGCCACCCTGAGCCCGGCCTGCGCGGCGTGCCAGGCGGTGGAGATGCCCAGGATGCCGCCGCCGATCACGAGAAGGTCGTACGACGCCTTGGAGAGCTGCTCCCGGGTCTCGGCGCGGCTCGGGTTCGAGCCGGAGGCCGGGCGCGTCCCGAGGGCAGGCACGGACTGCAGGGTGGTCTGACTGGTCATTTGGGGTTCTTACTCCTCATCGGGACGATGTGGCCGAGCTCGCCGGGGAGCTCGCCGCTGAGCTCCCCGCAGGCTTCGGTCAGCTTTCGTCGTCGTCGATCCAGCCCATGGTCCGGTCGACGGCCTTGAGCCAGTTCTTGTACTCACGGTCACGGGTCTCCGCGTCCATGTGGGGGGTCCATTCGGCGGCCCGGCGCCAGTTGGCGCGCAGTTCGTCGGTGCTGGACCAGAAGCCGACGGCGAGGCCGGCGGCGTAGGCGGCGCCGAGGCAGGTGGTCTCGGCGACCATCGGGCGCACCACCGGTGCGTCCAGGACGTCCGAGAGCGTCTGCATCAGGAGGTTGTTGGAGGTCATGCCGCCGTCGACCTTCAGGGCCACCAGCTCGTCGCCGGAGTCCTTCACCATGGCGTCGGCGATCTCCCGGGTCTGCCAGGCGGTCGCCTCCAGGACGGCGCGCGCCAGGTGCGCCTTGGTGACGTACCGGGTCAGACCGGCGATCACACCGCGGGCGTCGGAACGCCAGTGCGGGGCGAACAGGCCGGAGAAGGCCGGTACGAAGTAGGCGCCGCCGTTGTCCTCGACCGAGAGCGCGAGCGTCTCGATCTCGGCCGCGGTGGAGATGAGGCCCATCTGGTCGCGCATCCACTGCACCAGGGAGCCGGTGACGGCGATCGAGCCCTCCAGCGCGTACACCGTCGGCTGGTCGCCGATCTTGTAGCCGACCGTGGTCAGCAGGCCCGCGTAGGAGTTGATGATCTTGTCACCGGTGTTCATCACCATGAAGGTGCCGGTGCCGTAGGTGGACTTGGTCTCGCCCTCGGAGAAGCAGGTCTGGCCGAACAGGGCCGCCTGCTGGTCACCGAGCGCGGAGGCGACCGGGATGCCGCCGAGCACGTCGCCCAGCCTGCCGCCGGTGACCTCGCCGTAGACCTCGGCGGAGGAGCGGATCTCCGGCAGGATCGCCAGCGGGACGCCGATGGACTCGGCGATCTTCTCGTCCCACTCCATGGTGTGGAGGTTCATCAGCATGGTGCGGGACGCGTTGGTCACGTCGGTGACGTGCTTGCCGCCGTTGACACCGCCGGTCAGGTTCCAGATGACCCAGGTGTCCATGGTGCCGAAGAGGATGTCGCCGGCCTCGGCGCGCTCCCGCAGCCCCTCGACGTTGTCGAGCAGCCAGCGGGCCTTCGGGCCGGAGAAGTAGGACGCGAGCGGCAGGCCCGTCTCACGGCGGAAACGGTCCTGGCCGACGTTGCGGCCGAGCTCCTTGCAGAGCGCGTCGGTGCGGGTGTCCTGCCAGACGAGGGCGTTGTGGACGGGCTCACCGGTGTTCTTGTCCCACAGCACGGTGGTCTCGCGCTGGTTGGTGATGCCGATGGCCTTGATGTCGTCGCGGGTGATGCCGGCCTTCTCGATGGCCCCGGCGACGACTTCCTGGACGTTGGTCCAGATCTCGGTGGCGTCGTGCTCGACCCAGCCCGGCTTGGGGAAGATCTGCTCGTGCTCCTTCTGGTCGACGGAGACGATCCGGCCGTCCCGGTCGAAGACGATGCAGCGGCTGGAGGTGGTGCCTTGGTCGATGGCGGCGATGAACGGGCCGGCGGTGTGCGCGTCGGTCACGGTGTGCTCCTGAGGTTTCACGGAAACGGACTCGAGGTGTGCTGCTGCGTCAGCGGAAGGTCTAGGCGAAAGCCAGCTTGTACAGGCCTGCCGCGAGTGCGCCGCCGATCAGCGGTCCGACGACCGGGATCCAGGCGTAGCCCCAGTCGGAGCCGCCCTTGTTGGGCAGGGGAAGCAGCGCGTGCACGATGCGCGGGCCGAGGTCACGCGCCGGGTTGATGGCGTATCCGGTCGGACCGCCGAGCGAGAGACCGATGCCGACCACGACGAGCGCGGTGATCAGCGCGCCGAGGATGCCGAGGCCGTTGCCGTTGTCGTTGAGGCCCTGGGTGAGGACCGCGATGACGAGCACGAACGTTCCGATGATCTCGGTGGCCAGGTTCTGCGCCACGTTCCGGATCTCCGGTCCGGTGGAGAAGACGCCGAGGACGGGGCCCGCCTGGGCCTCTCTCGCCTCGATGGCCTTGCTGGACTCGGTGCCCGGGTCCCCGACGATCTCGGGGTCCGTGAGGTGGGCCCGGAACTGGCCGTAGTAAGCGACCCAGGCGAGCGTGGCACCGATCATGGCGCCCAGCAGCTGTCCCGCCCAGTAGGTCGGAACGTTGCTCCAGTCGCCGTCCTTGATCGCGATGGCGAGCGTCACGGCCGGGTTCAGGTGGGCGCCGGACAGGGGCGCCGTGGTGTAGACGGCCGTGAGGACGGCGAAGCCCCACCCGAAGGTGATGGCGAGCCAACCGGCGTTCTGGGCCTTGGAGGCCTTGAGCACGACGGCGGCCACAACGCCGGCGCCGAGCAGGATGAGTATGGCGGTACCGATGGTCTCGCCGATGAAGATGTCGGAGCTGGACACCCGCGACTCCTTTGTCCTTCGTCCAGGGGAAGCCGAACCCCGTGTCCCAACGGAGGTTCCGCGCCCTCGGGGGTGAGAGCGATGGCCGGCCCTTGGCGTTGTCACACTCTAGCGCGTATTGCCGGTAGGTGTTCGACAATGCCGACCGATGGACGGGAGTCTTTCTCCGGCGTCACGCATGCGTCAAGGGTTCCGTTATCGAAAACACGATCGTTATTGATCGCGATGGGCTATCGATCTTCAGGGCCGCACTGGGCATGTTTTGTCGGAAATGTCCGGTCTCAGGGTACGGTGATCACCGGAACGCCGCTCCGGCGTCCCGGTGATCACACGTCGAGTCGGTACGGCCCTCAGGCCGCCGCGCGCCTCAGAAGCGCCCCGCGCCCAGGTCCCGCGACACCGCGCGGGCGCAGTCCCGTACCGCGGCGATCAGCTCGGGACGCAGCTCGCCGTCCCGGCAGACCCGTTCCACGGCCCCGGTGATGCCGACCGCGCCGACCGGCATCCGCCGCCGGTCGTGGATCGGGGCGGCGATGGAGGCCACGCCCTCCCACGTCTCCTCCACGTCGGCCGCGTAGCCGCGCGCCCGCGTGAAGTCGAGGATCTGCTCGAAGGGCTCCAGATCGCAGACGGTGCGGTCGGTGAAGGCCTTGCGGTCGGCCTCGACGGCCTCGCTGTGGGCGACCGGGTCGTAGGCGGACAGCACCTTGCCGAGCGCCGTGCAGTGCAGCGGCTGCATGGCGCCGATCTCCAGCACCTGCCGGCTGTCGTCGGGGCGGAAGACATGGTGGACGATCAGCACGCCCTGCTGGTGCAGCACACCCAGATGGACGCTCTCGCCGCTGGCACGGGCCAGGTCGTCGGTCCACACCAGGGCCCTGGCCCGCAGCTCGTGCACGTCCAGATAGGTGGTGCCCAGCCGCAGCAGCTCCGCGCCCAGCTGATAGCGCCCGGAGGCGTCGTCCTGCTCGACGAAGCCCTCCTGCTGGAGGGTGCGCAGGATGCCGTGCGCGGTGCCCTTGGCGAGGCCCAGGGACGAGGCGATGTCCGACAGGCCGAGCCGTCGTTCCCCGCCCGCGAGCAGGCGCAGCATCGCGGCCGCCCGCTCGAGCGACTGGATGTTCCGTGCCATCGCCGTCCTGCCTCCGTCTCCCTCGACCGTCCAGCCGACGTCGCTGCCGCCGTTCGGCATTGTCGAACACTACCGGTCGATGCCGACCTCTCGCTAATGGTCGGTCGGCAGTTGTTCGTCCCACGTCCACCGGGGGTGGCCGAAAGTCATCGGCGAAAGCTCCCGCCGGCTTCCCGGCACGACATCTTCGTCCGCCTCGTGGACGCCCCTGACCCTAGGCCCCGGACGCCGGTTACCCTGACGACGTGCGCCCGCCCCGGGACGGTCCCCGACCGTGCCCGAGGTGACGCAAAGCCGACAGCCGTCGCATCTCAGGGAGCCCTTACATGGCCTCGTTGCCGCCGACCCCTTCCGCCGACAGCCGGACCCGTGCGTCCGCGCTCCGACAGGCGCTCGCCACACGTGTGGTGGTCGCCGACGGAGCGATGGGCACGATGCTCCAGGCCCAGGAACCCACCCTCGAGGACTTCCAGGACCTCGAGGGCTGCAACGAGGTCCTGAACGTCACCCGGCCCGACATCGTCCGCCACGTCCACGACGCCTACTTCGCGGCCGGCGTCGACTGCGTCGAGACCAACACCTTCGGCGCCAACCTCACCGCGATGGCGGAGTACGACATCCCCGAACGCGTGCTGGAACTGTCCGAGGCGGGTGCCCGGATCGCCCGCGAGGCCGCCGACGAGCACACCGCCCGCGACGGCCGCCAGCGCTGGGTGCTCGGCTCCATGGGCCCCGGTACCAAGCTGCCCACCCTCGGCCACACCACCTTCCGCGCGATCCGCGACGCCTACCAGCAGAACGCCGAGGGCCTGCTCGCCGGCGGCGCCGACGCCCTGATCGTCGAGACCACCCAGGACCTCCTCCAGACCAAGGCGTCGGTCATCGCCGCCCGCCGCGCGATGGAGACCGCCGGGTACGACGTACCGCTGATCGTCTCGGTGACCGTCGAGACCACCGGCACCATGCTGCTCGGCTCGGAGATCGGCGCCGCGCTGACCGCGCTGGAGCCGCTCGGCATCGACATGATCGGCCTGAACTGCGCGACCGGTCCCGCCGAGATGAGCGAGCACCTGCGCCATCTGTCCCGGCACGCCCGCGTCCCGCTGTCCGCCATGCCCAACGCGGGCCTGCCGGAGCTGACCAAGGACGGGGCCTACTACCCGCTGAGCGCGCCCGAGCTGGCCGACGCCCAGGAGAACTTCGTCCGCGACTACGGCCTGTCCCTCGTCGGCGGCTGCTGCGGCACGACCCCGGAACACCTGCGCCAGGTGGTCGAGCGGGTCCGGGACCTCACCCCGGCCGAGCGCGACCCCCGCCCCGAGCCGGGTGCCGCCTCCCTCTACCAGTCGGTGCCGTTCCGTCAGGACACCTCCTACCTGGCCATCGGCGAGCGCACCAACGCCAACGGCTCCAAGAAGTTCCGCGAGGCCATGCTGGAGGCCCGCTGGGACGACTGCGTGGAGATGGCCCGGGAGCAGATCCGCGAGGGCGCGCACATGCTCGACCTGTGCGTGGACTACGTCGGCCGGGACGGCGTCGCCGACATGGAGGAGCTGGCCGGCCGCTTCGCCACCGCCTCCACGCTGCCCATCGTGCTGGACTCCACCGAGGTCGACGTCATCCAGGCCGGCCTGGAGAAGCTCGGCGGCCGCGCGGTGATCAACTCCGTGAACTACGAGGACGGCGACGGCCCCGAGTCCCGTTTCGCGCGCGTCACCCAGCTCGCCCGCGAGCACGGCGCCGCCCTGATCGCGCTCACGATCGACGAGGAAGGCCAGGCCCGCACGCCGGAGAAGAAGGTCGAGATCGCCGAACGGCTCATCGACGACCTGACCGGCAACTGGGGCATCCGTGAGGAGGACATCCTCATCGACACCCTGACCTTCACCATCTGTACCGGCCAGGAGGAGTCCCGCAAGGACGGCCTCGCCACCATCGAGGCGATCCGCGAACTCAAGCGCCGCCACCCCAAGGTGCAGACCACCCTGGGCCTGTCGAACATCTCCTTCGGCCTGAACCCGGCCGCCCGCATCCTGCTGAACTCCGTCTTCCTCGACGAGTGCGTCAAGGCCGGCCTGGACTCCGCGATCGTCCACGCGTCGAAGATCCTGCCGATCGCCCGCTTCGACGAGGAGCAGGTGAACACCGCCCTCGACCTCATCTACGACCGCCGCGGCGAGGGCTACGACCCGCTGCAGAAGCTGATGCAGCTCTTCGAGGGCGCCACCGCCAAGTCGCTGAAGGCCGGCAAGGCCGAGGAACTGGCCGCGCTGCCGCTGGACGAGCGCCTCAAGCGCCGCATCATCGACGGCGAGCGCAACGGCCTCGAAGCCGACCTCGACGAGGCGCTGAAGGAACGCCCCGCCCTCGACATCGTCAACGAGACCCTGCTGGACGGCATGAAGGTGGTCGGCGAGCTGTTCGGCTCCGGCCAGATGCAGCTGCCGTTCGTGCTCCAGTCCGCGGAGGTCATGAAGACCGCCGTGGCCCACCTGGAGCCGCACATGGAGAAGACCGACGAGGCGGGCAAGGGCACCATCGTCCTCGCCACCGTGCGCGGCGACGTCCACGACATCGGCAAGAACCTCGTCGACATCATCCTGTCCAACAACGGCTACAACGTCGTCAACCTCGGCATCAAGCAGCCGGTTTCCGCGATCCTGGACGCCGCCGAGGAGCACCGGGCCGACGTCATCGGCATGTCCGGCCTCCTGGTCAAGTCCACCGTGATCATGAAGGAGAACCTGGAGGAACTGAACTCCAGGGGCCTCGCCGCCTCCTACCCCGTCATCCTCGGCGGCGCCGCCCTCACCCGCGCCTACGTCGAGCAGGACCTGCACGAGATCTACGAGGGCGAAGTCCGCTACGCCCGCGACGCGTTCGAGGGCCTGCGCCTGATGGACGCCCTCATCGGCGTCAAGCGGGGCGTGCCCGGCGCGAAGCTGCCCGAGCTGCGCCAGCGCCGGGTGCGGGCCGCCGCCGTCGAGGTCGAGGAGCGCCCGGAGGAGGGGCACGTCCGCTCCGACGTCGCCACCGACAACCCGGTGCCGACGCCGCCGTTCTGGGGCACCCGCGTCGTCAAGGGCATCCAGCTCAAGGAGTACGCCTCCTGGCTGGACGAGGGCGCGCTGTTCAAGGGCCAGTGGGGCCTGAAGCAGGCCCGCACCGGCGAGGGACCGACGTACGAGGAACTGGTCGAGACCGACGGCCGGCCGCGGCTGCGCGGCCTGCTGGACAGGCTCCAGACGGAGAACCTGCTGGAGGCGGCCGTCGTCTACGGCTACTTCCCGTGCGTCTCCAAGGACGACGACCTGATCATCCTGGACGAGGCCGGCAACGAGCGCACCCGGTTCACCTTCCCGCGCCAGCGCCGCGGCCGCCGGCTGTGCCTCGCCGACTTCTTCCGCCCGGAGGAGTCCGGCGAGACGGACGTCGTCGGCCTCCAGGTCGTCACCGTCGGCTCCCGCATCGGCGAGGAGACCGCGAAGCTCTTCGCGTCCGACTCCTACCGCGACTACCTCGAACTGCACGGCCTGTCCGTCCAGTTGGCCGAGGCGCTCGCCGAGTACTGGCACGCCCGGGTCCGCTCCGAGCTGGGCTTCGCCGGTGAGGACCCGGCCGCCATCGAGGACATGTTCGCCCTGAAGTACCGCGGCGCCCGCTTCTCCCTCGGCTACGGCGCCTGCCCGAACCTGGAGGACCGCGGCAAGATCGCGGACCTGCTCCAGCCGGAGCGCATCGGCGTCCAGCTGTCCGAGGAGTTCCAGCTCCACCCCGAGCAGTCCACGGACGCGATCGTCATCCACCACCCCGAGGCCAAGTACTTCAACGCCCGCTGAGCACGGCGCCGGGCCTCACCCGGCACACCCCGCGAGGACCGCACGGGACACCGACCCCCGGCGGTCCTCGCGGAGTGCCCCGCCGTCCGACGTTCAAACGAGGCGATTCCCCTGCCGGAGTCGTACACTGGTCGGTCCACTGCAGGCCGGTTCCCCGCGCGGGAACCGGCCTGGTCGTCCCTCAAGGAGGTACGCCGGATGACGACCACCGTCCCCGCGCTCGGCACCCGTACGGCCGAAGGCTCCGCCCTGCAGGCCGTGCTCCTCGACATGGACGGCACCCTGGTGGACACCGAGGGCTTCTGGTGGGACGTCGAGGTCGAGGTCTTCGCCGGCCTCGGGCACGCCCTCGACGACTCCTGGCGCCATGTCGTCGTCGGTGGCCCCATGAGCCGCAGCGCGGGGTTCCTCATCGAGGCGACCGGCGCGGACATCACCCTCGCCGAACTGACCGTCCTGCTCAATCAGGGGTTCGAGGACCGCATCGACCGGGCGCTGCCGCTGATGCCGGGAGCCACCCGGCTGCTCACCGAACTGGCCGCGCACGAGATCCCCACGGCCCTGGTCTCCGCCTCCCACCGGCGCATCATCGACCGGGTGCTCACCACCCTCGGCCCCCAGCACTTCACCCTGACCGTCGCCGGTGACGAGGTGCCGCGCACCAAGCCGCACCCCGACCCGTATCTGCTGGCCGCCGCCGGACTCGGCGCCGAACCGTCCAGGTGCGCGGTCGTCGAGGACACGGCGACCGGTGTGGCCGCGGCCGAGGCCGCCGGCTGCCGGGTGGTCGCGGTGCCGTCCGTCGCGCCCATCGCCCCCGCCGCCCGGCGCACCGTGGTGACCTCTCTCGAAGAGGTCGACCTCGCTTTTCTGCGCGGCCTGATGACGGAAATGCCCTAGGTCTTCACCCACCGTGCAGCGGCGATAGCCCTCGAATTCACCGACGCACCCACAAGGGAATTCGAATCACTCCCCGTGGCCGAATTCCAGTGCGTCCCCTCCCCGTCGGGGGTGTGACGTTCGTCACGCCGGTGGGTCTCGACAGCCTGCCCAAGGGCTGCTCCTTGCCCCCTTCCTGCGGATTCCGCCGTGCCCTTGTGTCCCGATTGGTGAGACGCTGCACGAATCCTTCCCCTGTCGGGTTTTCGGTGCGTCCACGCCCGGTTTCGCTCCGTGATGGACGTTCAACTCCAGTGGCTGTCAACCCCCGTGCGGGCGCGCACTAATCTCGTCGCGAGAACATCACCCCCCTGCTCCCGTGATCCGCTGCGACACCCCCGCATGCCGGATACACGGACTCGACAGCTCTGGAGAAACTCGAGCATGAACCGCAAGACTTTGGTGCTGCCGGCCGTGGTCGGTCTGCTCGCACCCGCGCTGGCCGCCTGCGGCGGATCCGACAGCGGGAGCGACGGCGGGGACGCCATCGTCGTCGGCACCACCGACCGGTTCATAGCCTCGAAGGACGCCCCCGCACCCCTCGACCCCGCCTACGCCTACGACGTCGGCACCTGGAACGTCCTGCGCCAGACCGTGCAGACCCTGATGATCCAGCCCCGCGGCGAGGGCGAACCGATCCCCGAGGCCGCCGAGAGCTGCGGTTTCACCGACACGGGCAACGAACGCTACGTCTGCCGGCTCCGCGACGACCTGACCTTCGCGAACGGTGATCCCATCACCGCGGCCGACGTGAAGTACTCCATCGACCGCGCCCGCTCCATCAAGGCCGACAGCGGCGTCTTCGCCCTGCTGTCCACGATCGACACCGTCGAGACGCAGGGCGACCGCGAGGTCGTCTTCCACCTCAAGACCGCCGACGCGACCTTCCCGTTCAAGCTGTCCACCCCGGTCGCCGGCATCGTCAACCCCGACGACTACGCCAAGGACAAGCTGCGCGACGGCTTCGCCGTGGACGGCTCCGGCCCGTACACCCTGCAGGCCGAGGAGAAGGACGGCGAGCTGGTCAAGGCCGTGTTCACCAAGAACCCCGACTACAAGGGCACCTTGACGGTGAACAACGACAAGGTCGAGCTGGTCTCCTACACGGACGCCGCCGACATGGCCGACGCCGTCGAACAGGGCGACATCGACCTGATGACGCGCACCATGACGCCCGAGCAGATCGAGCAGCTGGCCGCCGACGCCCCCGAGGGCGTCGACCTCGTCGACATGCCCGGCCTGGAGATCCGCTACCTGGCCTTCAACACCGACGCCCCGGCCGTCCGCACCAAGGCCGTCCGCCAGGCCATGGCCCAGCTCGTCAACCGCGGTGAGATCGTCTCCGAGGTCTACGGCTCCCAGGCCGAACCGCTGTACTCGCTGGTCCCGGCCACCATCACCGGCCACTCCAACTCGTTCTTCAACCGCTACCAGGACCCCAGCGTCGCCAAGGCCCGCGGCATCCTCGCCAAGGCCGACATCACCACCCCGGTGAAGCTGACCCTGCACTACACGACCGACCACTACGGCTCGGCCACGAAGAAGGAGTTCGAGCTGTTGCGCGAGCAGCTCAACGACAGCGGCCTGTTCGACGTCGACATCAAGGGCACGCCCTGGTCGACGTTCCGCCCCGCCGAGCAGAAGGGCGAGTACGACGTCTACGGCATGGGCTGGTTCCCGGACTTCCCGGACGCCGACAACTACCTCGCGCCGTTCCTCGACAAGGACAACTTCCTCGGCTCGCCGTACGCCAACAGCCAGATCCGCAACAGCCTGATCCCGCAGTCCCGCCGCGAGGCCGACCGGCTCTCCGCCGCCGACAGCCTGACGCAGATCCAGGACATCGTCGCCGAGGACGTCCCCGTGCTGCCGCTGTGGCAGGGCAAGCAGTACGTCGCCGCCCGCGACGACATCACCGGGACCGCCTACGCGCTCAACTCCTCCTCGACCCTCCAGCTCTGGGAGCTCGGTCGCGGTGTGAGCGGCTGACACCACTTCACTCGTCGGGCGCCGCACGGTCGCCCAGGAACCAGAGAACGACGTAAGGCACACGCAGTGAACATGCGCAAGCAGTGGCCGGTCCTGCCCCTCGCCGCAGGTCTGGCCTCCGGCCTGCTGACCGGATGCGGGTCGGAAGACGGTGACGCCGGGGAGAGCGGCTCCTCCGTCGTCATGGGGATGTCCGACGACGTCCTGGCCACGGACCCCGCCTCCGGCTACGACCCCGGCTCCTGGCTGTTGTTCAACAACGTCTTCCAGTCACTGCTCGGCTTCCCCAACGGAGGCACCGAGCCGCAGCCCGAGGCGGCGGAGGAATGCACCTTCACCGACACCTCGACCAAGACGTACAAGTGCACGCTCAAGGACGGCCTGAAGTTCAGCAACGGTGACTCGCTCACCTCGAAGGACGTCAAGTTCTCCTTCGACCGCATGCTGAAGATCAACGACGCCGACGGCCCGGCGATCATGTTCCCGATGCTCGACTCGGTCGAGACGCCGGACGACAAGACCGTGGTCTTCAAGCTCAAGGTCGCCGACGCCACCTTCCCGAGCAAGATCGCCTCCGGCGCCGGCTCCATCGTCAACCACCGCTCCTACGACGCCGCCGGGCTCCGCGAGGACGGCGAAGCGGTCGGCTCCGGCCCCTACAAGCTGGACTCCTTCGACGACAGCCAGGCCGTCTTCTCCGTCAACGAGCACTACCAGGGCAACGCCGAGGTCAGCAACTCCGGCGTCACCCTCAAGTTCTTCCACGGCGACCGCACCGCGCTGAAGCAGGCCCTGCTCGACGACGAGATAGACATCGCCTACCGAGGCCTGAGCGCCGGCGACATCACCGACATCGAAAAGGCCGACTCCGACGCGGGAGTCGAGGTCGTCGAGGGCACCAGCGCCGAAGTCCAGCACCTCGTCTTCAACATGGACGACCCGGTCGCCGGAAAGCTCTCGGTCCGCAAGGCCATCGCCCACCTCATCGACCGCGACGCCCTCATCGACGAGGTCTACCAGGGCACCGCGACCCCGCTGTACTCGATCATCCCGGCCGGCATCACCGGCCACAACACGGCGTTCTTCGACACCTACGGCGCCAGCCCCTCCAAGGCCAAGGCCGCCGCCGCGCTGCGCGCCGACGGCATCGACGGCAAGGTGAAGCTCACCCTCTGGTCGACGCCGTCCCGCTACGGCCCCGCCACCGACCAGGAGTTGCAGGCCATCGCCGGCCAGCTCAACGCCAGCGGCCTGTTCGACGCCCGGGTGAAGTCCGTCGCCTTCGACCAGTACGAGAAGGACATCGAGGCCGGCAAGTACGGCGTCTACGTCAAGGGCTGGGTCCCCGACTACCCCGACGCCGACAACTTCACCGCCCCGTTCTTCGGCGAGGGCAACGTGCTCGGCAACAACTACGCCAACAACACCATCACCGGCACGCTCATCCCGCGAACCGCCGCCGAGTCCGACCGTGCGGTGACGGACAACGACTACGGCCGGCTGCAGGACATCGTCGCCGAGGAACTGCCCATGCTGCCCGTCTGGCAGGCCAAGCAGTACGCGGTCGCCCGCGAGGGCGTGTACGGCCTGGAGTACTGCCTGGACGCCTCCACGGTGTTCCGGTTCTGGGAGCTCAGCAAGAGCTGACCCCCGACACGACGAGGGGCGGCCCCTCCTCACCCCACGGGGAAGGAGGGACCGCCCCTTGTGCCGTTCCGTCAGGCCCTACTGCGCGCCCGGGCGCACCAGCCCGCTCTCGTACGCGTACACCGCGGCCTGCACCCGGTCGCGCAGCCCCAGCTTCGTCAGGACATGGCCGACATGCGTCTTCACGGTCGTCTCGCTGACGAACAGGTCGGCGGCGATCTCGGCGTTCGACAGACCGCGCGCGACCAGCTTCAGCACCTCCACCTCACGGTCGGTGAGGGTGTTCAGCGTGTCCGGCACCGGCTCGTCGCCCGACGGCAGGTGCGTGGCGTACTTGTCGAGCAGCCGACGCGTGATGCTCGGGGCAAGCATGGCCTCACCGCCGGCCACCACCCGGATCGCCTGCACCAGTTCGTGCGCGGGCGCGTCCTTCAGCAGGAAACCGCTCGCCCCCGCCCGCAGCGCCTCCACCACGTACTCGTCGAGGTCGAAGGTCGTCAGCACCAGCACCTTCGCCGGGCCGTCCCGCCCGGGACCGGTGATCTGCCGGGTGGCCTCCACGCCGTCCATCCGCGGCATGCGGATGTCCATCAGGACCACATCGGGTTGCAGGGCCCGCACCTGGTCGAGTGCCTGGAGGCCGTCCCCGGCCTCGCCGACGACCGCGATGTCCTGCTCCGCCTCCAGGATCATCCGGAAGCCCGTACGCAGCAGCGGCTGGTCGTCGACCAGTAGGACGCGGATGGCCACGTAAGTCTCCTTCGCTAGTCCGGGTCCATTCTGCCCTGCGCCTGCGCACCGCTCCGCGTCCGGGGCGCCCCGGACGGCGGCTCACCCCTCGCCGGAACCGGACGCCTTCACCGCCAGCGGATACGGCGGGGGAGTGCCGCCGAACTCCGGGCAGTGCGCCTGGTGATCACACCAGCCGCACAGCTTGGTGGGACGCGGCCGCCAGTCACCCGTCTCCGTCGCCAGCCGGATCGCGTCCCACAGCGCGAGCAGCTTGCGCTCCACGCGCTCCAGGTCGGCGAGGACCGGGTCGTACGTCAGCACGTCACCGCTGCCCAGATAGACCAGCTGGAGGCGGCGCGGGACGACCCCCTTCAGCCGCCACACGACCAGCGCGTAGAACTTCATCTGGAACAGCGCGCCCTCGGCGTACTCGGGACGCGGCGCCTTGCCCGTCTTGTAGTCGACGATCCGCACCTCGCCGGTCGGCGCGACGTCGACCCGGTCGATGATCCCGCGCAGCCGCAGCCCCGAGTCCAGCTCCGCCTCGACGAACAGCTCCCGCTCGGCCGGCTCCAGCCGGCTCGGGTCCTCCAGCGTGAACCAACGCTCCACCAGCTGCTCCGCCTCCCCGAGCCAGCGCGCCAGGCGGGCGCCCTCCGGGTCGTCGGCGAACAGCCCGGCCAGCTCCGGCTTCGACTCCCGCAGCCGGTCCCACTGGCCCGGGATCAGCGACTTGGCCCGCGGCGCGGTCCGCTCCCCGGCCGGCGCGTCGAACAGACGCTCCAGCACCGCGTGGACCAGGGTGCCCTTCGTCGCCGCCTCGCTGGGCTTCTCGGGCAGCCGGTCGATCACCCGGAACCGGTACAGCAGCGGACACTGCATGAAGTCACCCGCACGCGAGGGGGAGAGCGAGGCGGGCGGTATGGCCGCGGTCGCGGTGGCCTCGGTCTCCGGTGCGGTCACCGCCGTGGCCGTCGTCGCCGTCGCGGTCACCGCCTCGCCCGCCACGATCGTGGCCTCGGCCGTACCGTCGCTGCGGGCCTCCGTCGCGCCCTCGGTGCTCGTCTCCATGCCAACAGACCTTACGGCCCACCACTGACAGTGACCCCCTCCCGGTCGTGTGACCCTCGACCGCCGGGGCAACAGTGGGGTGCCGGGGCGGAAGGTGTCCCGGCGGACGCATACCATCGACCCGAGACCTTCCGCCCGGCAGGCGGGGGGCGACGCTTCGAACGAGGGGACACCGTGGACGAGAGCGGCGGGAGCGGGCAGCCGCGGTCGGGCGACGACAACCCGGCCGGACACCACGCAGCACCGACGAACCCGGCCTCCGACGCGACGACACCGCCGCGACAGCACCCCACGGCCGAGCCGCCCCACCCCGGCACCGAGAAGCCCGGCACCGAGAAGCACGAGGAGCCCGAGGCCGCGACCGCCGGTCCGGCTTCCGGCTCCGCCGAGGAGCCCGCCGACGCCTCCGACGACGCCGCCCGGGAAGCGGGCACCGGCGCCACAGCTCCCGACGCCGACGCCGACGCCGCTCCCGACACCGACGCCGACGCCGATACCGAGCAGCGTGCGCCCGCCGTCCGCGACCAGGCGACCGGCGGCGCGCGCCACGAAGACCTCCCCGTCGGCGGCCCCGACTTCGCCAAGGCCCCCGCACCCGCCGACGACCACGAGCGCGCCCACGCCCACTCCGGCGCCCACGGCCCCGCACCCGAGCGCCCCGAGCCCGGCGGCGGGCTGCTCATGGGCCGGCTGTTCGGCGTCCCGGTGTACGTCGCGCCCAGCTGGTTCCTCGTCGCCGCCCTGATCACCTGGGTCTTCGGCGGCCAGCTGGACCGCGTCCTGCCCGAGCTCGGCGCCGCCCGCTACCTGGTCTCCCTGTTCTTCGCGGTCGCCTTCTACGCCTCCGTCCTCGTCCACGAGCTGGCCCACACGGTCGCCGCGATCCGCTTCAAACTCCCGGTCCGCCGCATCCAGCTCCAGTTCTTCGGCGGCGTCTCGGAGATCGAGAAGGAGGCCGAGACCCCCGGCCGGGAGTTCGTGCTCGCCTTCGTCGGCCCACTGCTCTCCCTGGTCCTCGCCGGCGTCTTCTACGTCGCCATGCTGGCCGTCGAACCCGGCACGGTCCCCGGCGTCCTGCTGGCCGGCCTGATGATCTCCAACCTCATCGTGGCCGTCTTCAACCTCCTGCCCGGCCTCCCCCTGGACGGCGGCCGGATGCTCCGCGCCGTCGTCTGGAAGATCACCGGCAGACCGATGAGCGGCACCATCGCCGCCGCCTGGGTCGGCCGCGCCCTCGCCGTCTCCGTCCTGATCGGCCTGCCGCTGCTCACCCAGTCCGGCCTCCTCGGCTCCGACGCCGTCGACAACGTCGGCATGGACACCGTCATGGACGCCCTGCTCGCCGCGATCCTCGCCGCGATCATCTGGACCGGCGCCGGCAACAGCCTCCGCGTCGCCCGGCTCCGCGAACACCTCCCCGAACTGCGCGCCCGCACCCTCACCCGCCGCGCGGTGCCCGTCCCGACCGACACCCCCCTCTCCGAGGCCCTGCGCCGCGCCAACGAGGCCGGCGCCCGCGCCCTGGTCGTCGTCGACGCCGACGGCACCCCGATCTCCCTGGTCCGCGAGGCCGCCATCGTCGGCGTCCCCGAGCACCGCCGCCCCTGGGTCGCCGTCAGCGGCCTCGCCCAGGAACTCACCGACGGCATGCGGGTCTCCGCCGAGCTGGCCGGCGAGGACCTGCTGGAGGCACTGCGCGCCCACCCGGCCACCGAGTACCTGGTGGTCGAGGGGACCGGCGAGATCTACGGCGTCCTCTCCGCCGCCGACGTCGAGCGCGCCTTCGTCAAGGCCATGGCCAGGCCCTCCTAGCCGACGGCCGGGCCCACCTCGTGGTCCGCGCCCCCCGCAAACCCCGGTAGTCTGTTCACATGTCCGAACCGACCGGTGCCGCCCGCCGCCGCGGGCCCTTCAAGGTCGGGGACCAGGTACAGCTGACCGACCCCAAGGGCCGCCACTACACGTTCACGCTCGAGGCCGGGAAGAACTTCCACACCCACAAGGGTTCCTTCCCGCACGACGAGCTGATCGGCGCTCCCGAGGGCAGCGTTGTCCGTACGACGGGGAACGTCGCCTATCTCGCGCTGCGCCCCCTGCTCCCCGACTACGTCCTCTCCATGCCCCGCGGGGCAGCAGTCGTCTACCCGAAGGACGCGGGGCAGATCCTCGCCTTCGCCGACATCTTCCCCGGCGCCCGCGTCGTGGAGGCCGGCGTCGGCTCCGGCTCGCTCAGCAGCTTCCTGCTGCGGGCCATCGGCGACCAGGGCATGCTGCACTCCTACGAGCGCCGCGAGGACTTCGCCGAGATCGCCAAGCAGAACGTGGAGCGCTACTTCGGCGGCCCGCACCCCGCCTGGCAGCTCACCGTCGGCGACCTCCAGGACAACCTGAGCGACACCGACGTCGACCGCGTCATCCTCGACATGCTCGCCCCCTGGGAGTGCCTGGAGGCCGTCTCCAAGGCACTGGTCCCGGGCGGCATCCTGTGCTGCTACGTCGCGACCACCACCCAGCTCGCCCGGACCGTGGAGTCCATCCGCGAGATCGGCTGCTTCAACGAGCCGACCGCCTGGGAGACGATGATCCGCAACTGGCACATCGAGGGCCTGGCGGTGCGCCCGGACCACCGGATGATCGGCCACACCGGCTTCCTCCTCACCGCCCGCCGCCTCGCGGACGGCGTCGAGCCGCCCATGCGCCGCCGCCGCCCCGCCAAGGGCGCCTACGGCGAGGACTACACCGGCCCCAACGCCGACGGCGGCATCGGCCGCTGACGCGCGGGCACCGGCCGCCCGGGCGGCCCCGTGCCGCGTACAACGTCCCGGCGCCGTGCCCGAGTTCCCGCGCCCCGCGCGGAACTCGGCCACGGCGCCGCGCTGTTGACGCCCCTCGGCGCTTTTCAGCGCCCCCGGGGCCCCGCAGAGCCCCTGGTCCCGCGACGACCGCCACCAGGCCCGGACCCCGCGGTTCCCCCGCCCTGTGAGGTGTGGCAGCATGCAGGCCACCCCACCGGCACAGCTCTCACAGGAGACACTCCTAGTGCAGCAATCCGCGGTCCCGGAACTGGCACACACCCGCACCCGTCCCATCCACTGGCTGGCCACCGCCACCGCGCTCGCCGGTGTCGTGGCCCTCTCCTCGTTCCTCCAGCCGGACGCCGCCACCGCCGCCCAGAAACCGGGCCTCGGCACGCAGTCGGCCCCCGTGGCCGCCGCGCCCGCCACGGACGGCGTGAAGTTCCCCCTCGAATGCGGGCCCGTGCAAGCCGTCGTGGAACGCGAGGCGACCGGGGACCTCGACGGCGACGGCCGGCCGGAGACGGTCGCCGTGGTGCACTGCGACGCCGGTATCAGCACCCCGCCCGACGGCGTGTACGTCCTCACCCGCGGCGCGGACGACGCCCACACGCGCGTGGTGGCCACCCTCGTCGACCCCAAGGACCGCTACACGGTCAAGGACTTCGCCGTACGCGACGGCGAAGTCCTCACGACCCTGCTCGGCTACTCGACCCCCGACGTGCCCACCTGCTGCCCGGACGTCGAGGAGAACGCGAAGTGGCGGTGGAAGAACGGCTCGTTCGTCCGCTCGTCACCCGTGGAGGCCCGCAGCGTCTGACGCACGCCACCAAATGGTGTGAGAAATCAGACAGTCGTAACGCAGGGTGCTTATTCAGTCACTCTGCGTCCGGTCCATAGACCTCGACGCTGTCCGAAACCCGACGTACGTGGATGCACTCGCCGGGACACTCCTTCGCCGAGTCGATCACATCCGTGAGGAGCGGCAGCGGCACGGGCGTTGTGGCGCCCGGCGCCTGAAGCAGCTCCTCGTCGGCGCCCTTCACATAGGCCAGACCGTCGATGTCCAGCTCGAACACCTCGGGCGCGTACTGAGCGCAGATGCCGTCGCCGGTACAGAGATCCTGATCGATCCAGACCTCCAGCGCCTCGCCGACGACTCCGGCCTCCTGCTGCACGGTCATCTCTCCTGCCGTTTTCTGCGCCGAGCCATACGGGAATCCGGCCAGCTCTGGCGGGTGTTGAACGCTTCGACCCTACCTCTGGTCGCTTTCCAATCGCGTTCGGTGGGTATTCCCCTGGCGTGAGGGAGAGCGCAAGGGTGAAGATCGGACACACCCCGACAGTCTTTGTGATCTAGGGGTTTCAATCGACACCCACCCAGGTAGGGTCTGGAAGCGTCCAGCTCCCCTTGGAGGAGGTGAGGACCGTGGCAGCCCACGACGACGACATGAACCGCGGCATCCGCCCGGGACGCGGGTCCGACGACCCGGCCGGGCAGATCGCCTACCTTGAGCAGGAGATCGCCGTCCTGCGACGCAAGCTCGCCGACTCTCCGCGACACACGAGGATTCTCGAAGAGCGGATCGTCGAGCTGCAGACCAACCTGGCCGGCGTGTCCGCCCAGAACGAGCGACTTGCCAACACGCTCCGTGAGGCCCGCGACCAGATCGTGGCCCTCAAGGAAGAGGTCGACCGGCTCGCACAGCCGCCGGCCGGCTTCGGTGTCTTCCTCGCGGCGAACGAGGACGGCACGGCCGACATCTTCACCGGAGGCCGCAAACTCCGCGTGAACGTCAGCCCCAGCGTCGAGGTCGAAGAACTCCGGCGCGGCCAGGAAGTAATGCTCAACGAAGCGCTCAACGTGGTCGAAGCCATGGAGTTCGAGCGCGTCGGGGACATCGTCACCCTCAAGGAGATCCTCGAGGACGGCGAGCGCGCCCTGGTGCTCGGGCACACCGACGAGGAACGGGTGGTACGGCTCGCCGAGCCGCTGCTGGACGTCACCATCCGCCCCGGCGACGCCCTCCTGCTCGAACCCCGCTCCGGCTACGTCTACGAGGTCGTCCCCAAGAGCGAGGTCGAGGAACTCGTCCTCGAAGAGGTCCCCGACATCGGCTACGAGCAGATCGGCGGCCTCGGCAACCAGATCGAAGCCATCCGCGACGCGGTCGAGCTCCCGTACCTCTACCCCGACCTGTTCAAGGAGCACGAACTGCGGCCGCCCAAGGGCGTCCTGCTCTACGGGCCCCCCGGATGCGGCAAGACGCTCATCGCCAAGGCCGTCGCCAACTCGCTGGCCAAGAAGGTCGCCGAGGTCACCGGCCAGGCCGCCGGCAAGAGCTTCTTCCTCAACATCAAGGGTCCCGAGCTTCTCAACAAGTACGTCGGCGAGACCGAGCGGCAGATCCGCCTGGTCTTCCAGCGAGCCCGCGAGAAGGCCAGCGAGGGCACCCCCGTCATCGTCTTCTTCGACGAGATGGAATCCCTCTTCCGCACCCGCGGCTCCGGCGTCAGCTCGGACGTGGAGAACACCATCGTCCCGCAGCTGCTCGCCGAGATCGACGGCGTGGAAGGCCTGCAGAACGTGGTCGTGATCGGCGCCTCCAACCGCGAGGACATGATCGACCCCGCGATCCTGCGACCCGGCCGGCTCGACGTCAAGATCAAGATCGAACGTCCGGACGCCGAAGCGGCCAAGGACATCTTCGGCAAGTACCTCACAGAACGCCTCCCGCTGCACGCCGAGGACCTCGGCGAGCACGGCAGCGACAAGGCCGCATGCGTCCAGGCCATGATCCAGACGGCAGTGGAACACATGTACGCCGAATCCGAGGAGAACCGCTTCCTCGAGGTCACCTACGCCAACGGCGACAAGGAAGTCCTCTACTTCAAGGACTTCAACTCCGGCGCCATGATCGAGAACATCGTCGGCCGCGCCAAGAAAATGGCGATCAAGGACTTCCTCGAGCACAACCAAAAGGGCCTCCGCGTCTCCCACCTCCTCCAGGCATGCGTGGACGAGTTCAAGGAGAACGAGGACCTGCCGAACACCACCAACCCGGACGACTGGGCCCGGATCTCCGGAAAGAAGGGCGAGCGGATCGTCTACATCCGCACCCTCATCACCGGAAAGCAGGGCGCGGACACCGGACGCTCCATCGACACGGTGGCGAACACCGGACAGTACCTGTAAAACACAGGGCGGCTGCGGGTGCCCTTTCCGGGTACCCGCAGCCGACTGTTTTTCCGGCCACGGCTGGAGCAGGCAATGACGCAAATGATCTCCACACCGGCGCAAAGGCGTTCTAGGCTCTTCCGTACCGCCGAGTCGCGCAGTGCGGGGACGGGCACCGCACACGCGACAGAGCACCAGCGGTATCTGAGCGGAGCCCACGACCGAGGGCTACGCCGGGCAAGGAGGGCCGCATGACCGTACGGCGAGTAATGGGCATCGAGACGGAGTACGGGATCTCCGTCCCCGGCCACCCCAACGCCAATGCCATGCTCACCTCGTCCCAGATCGTCAACGCCTACGCGGCGGCGATGCACCGGGCCCGCCGGGCCCGCTGGGACTTCGAGGAGGAGAATCCGCTGCGCGACGCGCGGGGCTTCGACCTCGCCCGCGAGGCCGCCGACTCCAGCCAGCTCACCGACGAGGACATCGGCCTCGCCAATGTCATCCTCACCAACGGCGCACGGCTCTACGTCGACCACGCACACCCGGAGTACAGCGCGCCCGAGGTCACCAACCCCCGCGACGCCGTCCTCTGGGACAAGGCCGGCGAGCGGATCATGGCCGAGGCCGCCGAACGGGCCGCTCAGCTGCCCGGGGCCCAGCCCATCCACCTCTACAAGAACAACACCGACAACAAGGGCGCCTCCTACGGCACGCACGAGAACTACCTGATGAAGCGGGAGACCCCCTTCTCGGACATCGTGCGCCACCTGACGCCCTTCTTCGTCTCCCGCCAGGTCTTCGCCGGCGCCGGCCGCGTCGGCATCGGCCAGGACGGCCACGAACACGGTTTCCAGCTCAGCCAGCGCGCGGACTACTTCGAGGTCGAGGTCGGCCTCGAGACCACCCTCAAGCGCCCCATCATCAACACCCGCGACGAGCCGCACGCGGACGCGGAGAAATACCGCCGCCTCCACGTGATCATCGGCGACGCGAACCTCTCCGAGATCTCGACGTACCTCAAGCTGGGCACCACCGCCCTGGTCCTGTCCATGATCGAGGACGGCTTCATCGCGGTGGACCTGGCCGTGGACCAGCCCGTCCGCACCCTGCACCAGGTGTCGCACGACCCCTCCCTCAAGCGCCTCATCACGCTCCGCAGCGGCCGCACGCTCACCGCGGTCCAGCTCCAGATGGAGTACTACGAGCTGTCGCGCAAATACGTGGAGGAACGCTTCGGAGCCGACGCCGACGCGCAGACCAAGGACGTCCTGTCCCGCTGGGAGGACACCCTCAACCGGCTCGAACACGACCCCATGAGCCTGGCCGGCGAACTGGACTGGGTCGCCAAGCGCGAGCTCATGGAGGGCTACCGCCGCCGCGACAACCTCGACTGGGACGCCGCGAGGCTCCACCTCGTCGACCTCCAGTACGCCGACGTACGCCCCGAGAAGGGCCTCTACAACCGCCTCGCGGCCCGCGGGCGCATGAAGCGGCTGCTGGACGACGCGGAGGTCGAGCGGGCCAAGCAGAAGCCGCCGGAGGACACCCGCGCCTACTTCCGCGGGCGCTGCCTGGAGCAGTACGCGGACGACGTCGCGGCGGCCTCCTGGGACTCGGTGATCTTCGACCTCCCGGGCCGGGACTCGCTGCAGCGCGTCCCAACCCTGGAACCGCTTCGCGGAACGCGTAATCACGTCAAGGAGCTCCTGGACCGCTGCCGCACCGCCGAGGACCTGGTCAGGGTGCTCTCCGGCGGCTGAGCGGGTACCCGGGAAGTGCCGCCCGGGCAGGGTGGAAACCACCGTGTCCGGGAATCATCGAGGTGGGCCCCGTACGTTGGAGAAACTGCGGGGCCATTGTCAGACCCGGCGAGTAGGGTCTGATCTTGACCGAGCAACTGTGTCGGGCGAACCGAGCGGGGTGAGGGTTATGGCGACCAAGGACACCGGCGGCGGACAGCAGAAGGCCACCCGGTCGACCGAGGAGGTCGAGGAGCAGGCGGCGGAGGCGCAGGCTTCGGAGGACCTCAAGGAGCGTCACGAGAAGCTGAGCGACGACGTGGACTCGGTTCTGGACGAGATCGACGACGTACTCGAGGAAAACGCCGAGGATTTCGTGCGCTCCTTCGTGCAAAAGGGTGGCGAGTAAAGGCGCTCGGACTCACTTGCCTTTGAAGTGAAGGTACGGGGGATGGGTGAGGAGACGCCCGGGAAACGGTGCACGGGCTGCGGGCGGTGTTTGCAGCCGACCGCGTTCGCACGGGACAGGAACCGGAGCGACGGCCTTCAGGTGCGGTGCCGGGAGTGCGTGGCGCAGTACAGCGCAGCGCACTACCGGCGCCGCCGGGAGGCCATGGGCAAGCCGGTCCGTACGAAGGTCGATGTGCCGCCCGGCCACAAGCTCTGCCGCTCATGCGGCGAAGTCAAGCCGCACAGCGAGTGGCACCGCAACGCGTCCGCATCGGACGGCCTGCCGACCCGCTGCAAGACCTGCCGGGCGGTGCAAGGGCGGCAAGATCATCTGAAGCGTCAGTACGGCATCACCGAAGCCGAACGCGACGCGCTGATCGACAGCCAAGGGGGCATCTGCTGCATATGTCTTTCCGCCCCCGCCGCGCATGTGGATCACTGCCATGAGACGGGTAGGGTCCGTGGCGTACTGTGCTTCAGCTGCAACGCCGCGCTGGGGCAGTTCAAGGATCGGCCCGATGCCATAAGGCGGGCTGCTGCTTACGTGGAAGGAATCGCGTGGAAGCCAACACTCGTAGCACCGGGCGTCTACCAGCTGCCTTCCTGACGCCTGGATCTTCTTCTTTCATGGACTTCCTGTCGGACCACCAGCCCGAGCTGCTGCCCGGCAACCGGCAACTCCCGCCCACGCAGGGCGTGGTCGAGGCCCCGCACGGCACGACGATCGTGGCCGTGACGTTCCCCGGCGGTGTCGTGCTCGCCGGTGACCGCCGGGCCACGATGGGCAACGTCATCGCGCAGCGGGACATCGAGAAGGTCTTCCCGGCGGACGAGTACTCGGCCGTCGGCATCGCCGGCACGGCCGGTCTGGCCGTCGAGATGGTGAAGCTGTTCCAGCTGGAGCTGGAGCACTTCGAGAAGGTGGAGGGTGCCCAGCTCTCACTGGAGGGCAAGGCGAACCGGTTGTCGACGATGATCCGTTCGAACCTGGGCATGGCCATGCAGGGTCTGGCCGTGGTGCCGCTCTTCGCCGGTTACGACCTGGACCGCGACAAGGGCCGCATCTTCTCGTACGACGTGACGGGCGGCCGTTCCGAGGAGCAGGGGTACGCGGCCACCGGCTCCGGTTCGATCTTCGCGCGCGGTGCGATGAAGAAGCTCTTCCGTGAGGACCTGACCGAGGAGCAGGCCACGACGCTCGTGGTGCAGGCTCTGTACGACGCGGCAGACGACGACTCGGCGACCGGTGGTCCCGATGTCGCCCGCCGGATCTACCCGATCGTCACCGTGATCACCGAGGACGGCTTCCGCCGGCTCACCGAGGACGAGTCCTCGCAGATCGCCCGCTCGGTGCTGGAGCGGCGTCTGGAGCAGCCCGACGGTCCGCGGGCCGCGCTGCTCTGAGCGCGGGCGCTGTTGTTGTAGGTGATCCAGTGACTTCCACAGAAAGGGACGGATAACCGGTGTCGACGCCGTTCTATGTCTCACCTCAGCAGGCCATGGCCGACCGGGCCGAGTACGCCCGCAAGGGCATCGCGCGCGGCCGGAGTCTGGTCGTGCTGCAGTACGCCGACGGCATCGTGTTCGTCGGTGAGAACCCGTCCCGCGCGCTGCACAAGTTCAGCGAGATCTACGACCGGATCGGTTTCGCGGCGGCCGGCAAGTACAACGAGTACGAGAACCTGCGGATCGGCGGCGTGCGCTACGCCGATCTGCGTGGCTACACGTACGACCGGGGCGATGTCACCGCGCGGGGTCTGGCGAACGTGTACGCGCAGACGCTGGGCACGATCTTCTCGAGTGTCGGTGAGAAGCCGTACGAGGTGGAGCTGGTGGTCGCCGAGGTCGGTGAGACGCCGGAGTCCGACCAGATCTATCGGCTGCCGCACGACGGTTCGATCGTGGACGAGCACGGTTCGGTCGCGGTGGGTGGCAACGCGGAGCTGATCAGCAACTATCTGGATCAGCGTCATCAGGACGGTATGACCCTCTCGGAGGCGTTGAAGCTGGCCGTGCAGGCGTTGTCCCGCGAGTCGAACGGCACGCAGCGGGAGATCCCCGCCGAGCGCCTGGAGGTCGCGGTGCTGGACCGTACGCGTCCGCAGAAGCGCAAGTTCAAGCGGATCACCAGCCGGCAGCTGTCGCGGCTGCTGGCGGACGACGCCGCCGCGAGGTCGGAGGGCGAGTCGGCCGAGTCGGCCGAGGGCTCCGAGGAGGAGTAGTCGCCTCCGGCTCCGCCTTGTCTCCGTGAGTGTGCCCCGGCCTTTCGAGGTCCGGGGCACGCGGCGTTCAGGGGGCCGGTGGCGGCGCCGTGGAGCCCCGTACGACCAACTCGACCGGGATGTCGCCGCGGGCGGGCGTGCGGCCCTCCAGGACGGCCAGCAGGGCCTTCATGCCGCGCTCGCCGAAGAGCTCGGCGTCGAGTCGCACGGTGGTGAGTTCGGGGTCGATGGCGGTGGCCAGGGCGAGGTCGTCGAGGCCGGTGACGGAGATGTCGTCGGGGATGCGCAGGCCGAGTCGCCGGGCGGCCTTGTAGGCGCCGGCGGCGAGTTTGTCGTCGTCGCAGATGATCGCGGTGGGGCGGGGGCCGGGGCCGGTGAGCGCGGTCTCGGCGGCGGTCAGGGCGTCGTCGATGTGGATGGGCGCGGGTGCGGTGCGCAGGGTCGTGCCGGGGACGGTGCCGAGCCGTGCGGCGAGTTCGCGGGCGCGTACCTCGAAGGTCCAGGAGGGGACGTCGGCGGCCAGGTGCAGGAAGCGGCGGTGGCCGAGGTCGAGCAGGTGTTCGGTGATCTGTCGGATGCCGTCGGCGATGTCGAGGTTGACGGTGGCGGCGCCGAGGCTGCCGTCGGGGTCGCTGTCGAGCATCACGAGGGGGAGCTGGTCGCCGCGGATGGCGGTGAGGGCGTCGGCGGCCATGGAGGAGGCGATGACGCCGTCGAGGGCGGCCTGGGCGGAGGCGAAGGGGTCGCGGGCGGGGCCGATGCCTTCGGGGGAGGGGTAGAGGACGACGCCGAAGCCGTGGGCGGCGGCGACGCGGGCGGCGCCGGTGTAGACGCCGGCGAAGAACTCGGTGGTCAGGGCGGGGACGACGAGCAGTACGGTGCGGGTGCGGCCGAGGCGGAGGTTGCGGGCGGCGAGGTTGGGCCGGTAGCCGAGGTCGCGTGCGGCGCGGCGGACGCGTTCGGCGGTGGTCTCGGAGACGCGGCCGCGCCACTTCTCGCCGAGCACCAGCGACACGGCGGCCTGGGAGACGCCGGCGGCTTCGGCGACGTCGCGGCTCGTGGGGCGGGTGCTGGCTCGTGCCACCGGCGGCTGCTCCTCGGTCGGGGTCGCGCCCGGGCTCGGCCTGGACGGGTGAACAGCGCACATGGTACGTATGACGGAGGAAGTTATACGTAAAACCTCAAGCCGGAGGGCGGGGCACATGGCCGCGGGGTACCTGGAGATCCTCAGGGCGAGGCACGCCGCCCGCCTGCTGGTGGGCACGCTGGTGGGCCGGCTGCCGAACGCCACGGCCGCGATCGCGATCGTGCTGTTCGTCCGCGCGGAGGGCGGTTCGTACAGCCTCGCCGGGGCGCTGGCCGCCGTGTACGGCGTCGCCAACGCGGTGGGGCAGCCGCTGCTCGGCCGCCTGGTGGACCTGCACGGCCAGCCGCGTGTGCAGCTGCCCGCGGCCGTCCTGTCGGCGCTGGCGATGGCCGTCTTCGCGCTCGCGGGCACCGAGCCGCCGGCGCTGTCGTACGCCGCCGTGGCCGCGGCCGGGCTGTTCACCCCGCCGCTGGAGGGCGGTCTGCGGGCCCTGTGGCCGTCGGTGCTGCGCAAGGAGGGCCAGGTGCACACCGCGTACGCGATGGACGCGGTGGCGCAGGAGGTGATGTTCACGGTCGGCCCGCTGCTGGTCACCCTCTGCACGGCCCTGTGGTCCGCGCAGGCGGCCCTGCTGGTGCTGAACGTGATCGGTGTGCTCGGTGCCCTGTCCGTCGTGGTGTCGCCGCCCTCGCGCGCGTGGCGGTCGGCTCCGCGCGAGGCGCACTGGCTGGGCGCGCTGCGCTCGCCGGGACTGATCGCCCTGCTCGGCGCGTTCCTCTTCGTGGGTGTGGCGCTCGGTTCGATCACGGTCGCGGCGGTGTCGTACGCGGACGACCACGGCGGTGACGCGGTCTACGGCTGGCTGATGGCGGCCCTGGGGCTGGGCGCGCTGGTCGGTGGCGCGGTGTACGGGGCGCGGCAGTGGGCCGGTGCGCCGGAGCGGCGACTGCGGGTGCTGGTGGGTCTTCTGGCGGTGTGTTACCTGCCGCTGATGCTGATGCCGGGCGCGGTGGCGATGACGGCGCTGACGGCCCTCTCCGGGGTGTTCCTGGCGCCCGCGATCGCGTGCGCGTTCGTCATCGTGGACCGGCACGCGCCGAGGGGGACGGTGACGGAGGCGTTCTCGTGGCTGGTGACGACGTTCACGGTGGGTGCGTCGGTCGGTACGGGCCTGGCGGGTCCGGTCGTGGAGTGGGGCGGGGCGCTGTGGGGATTCGCCCTGCCGGGTGCCGCCGGGGGTGTGTCGCTGCTGGTTCTTCTGGCCACGGGTCGGGTACTCGCAGCTCCCGCGCGGACCGCGGTCGTTGCGTCTTCATCGGAAAATGATCCAAATCGTGCTGTCGAACCCCGTTTCAGTTCAGGGGATCGGGCGTAATGTTCACTCATGGACCGCCGCATTTTCGGGCTGGAGAACGAGTACGGCGTCACGTGCACGTTCAGGGGACAGCGCCGTCTGTCGCCTGACGAGGTGGCGCGGTACCTCTTCCGCCGTGTCGTGTCATGGGGCCGAAGCAGCAATGTCTTTCTGCGGAACGGCGCCCGCCTCTATCTCGACGTGGGATCGCATCCGGAATATGCCACACCCGAATGCGACAATGTGATCGAACTGGTCACCCACGACAAGGCCGGCGAGCGCATTCTCGAAGGACTCCTGGTGGACGCGGAGCGACGCCTGCACGAGGAGGGAATCGCGGGCGACGTCTACCTCTTCAAGAACAACACCGACTCGGCGGGCAACTCCTACGGCTGCCACGAGAACTATCTGGTGGCCCGGCACGGGGAGTTCTCGCGGCTCGCGGACATCCTCATCCCGTTCCTGGTCACCCGGCAGCTGCTGTGCGGCGCGGGGAAGGTGCTGCAGACGCCGCGCGGTGCGGTGTACTGCGTGAGCCAGCGGGCCGAGCACATCTGGGAGGGCGTCTCGTCGGCGACGACCCGTTCCCGGCCGATCATCAACACGCGCGACGAGCCGCACGCGGACGCCGAGCGCTACCGCCGCCTGCACGTCATCGTGGGCGACTCGAACATGTCCGAGACGACCATGCTGCTGAAGGTGGGCGCCACGGACCTGGTGCTGCGCATGATCGAGGCGGGCACGGTGATGCGTGACCTGACCCTGGAGAACCCGATCCGGGCGATCCGTGAGGTCAGCCACGACATCACGGGTCGCCGCAAGGTGCGCCTGGCCAGCGGCCGGGAGGCGTCGGCTCTGGAGGTGCAGCGCGAGTACTACGAGAAGGCGCTGGACTTCTGCGAGCGGCGCGGCATCCGCACCGGCACGGTGGAGCAGGTCCTGGAGCTGTGGGGCCGCACGCTCGACGCGATCGAGACGGAGGACCTCGACCGGATCGACACCGAGATCGACTGGGTCATGAAGTACAAGCTCATCGAGCGGTACCGGGCCAAGCACAACATGACGATGTCGCATCCGCGGGTCGCGCAGATAGACCTCGCGTACCACGACATCCACCGTCGTCGGGGCCTGTACTACCTGCTGGAGAAGAAGGGTCAAGCCGCGCGGATCTGCAACGACTTGAAGATCTTCGAGGGAAAGTCGGTTCCGCCGCAGACGACTCGGGCGCGGCTGCGCGGTGACTTCATCCGGCGGGCGCAGGAGCAGCGCCGGGACTTCACGGTCGACTGGGTGCATCTGAAGCTCAACGACCAGGCGCAGCGCACCGTGTTGTGCAAGGACCCGTTCCGTTCGGTGGACGACCGGGTGGAGAAGCTGATCGCCGGAATGTGAGTCGGCGGGTTTCCGGGCTGAATGCCGGAACGCCACACGGGCGCCGTACGTTACCCGTACGGCGCCCTTCTCACGCCGTAGAGTTGCGCGCACGCCATCAACACGATCGATCGATTACGAGGCCCCCACCGTGCGCCGACGCTCACTGATGATTGCCGTTCCCGCTGGACTGGTCACGCTCGCCGGATGCGGCGAGGACAAGGCCGATTCGAGCAAGGCCACCGACGGCGCCTCGCCCTCGGCGCCGGACGCGTCCGCCGCGCCGTCGCCGAAGATCGTCGACGGTCCGCTGCCGGCGATCACCGCGGGCACGAAGTTCGACGAGAAGCCGACGGTCGCCAAGGGCAGCGGTGACCCGTCGAAGGACCTCGCGGTGAAGACGGTCATCGCGGGAGGCGGTCAGACCGTCGCGGAGGGCGACTACGTCCAGGCGAACTACCTGGGTCAGATCTGGGCCACCGCGAAGGTCTTCGACAACTCCTACGACCGTGAGACGCCGCTGGTGATCCAGCTCGCGCAGGGCAGCATCATCGACGGCTGGCGGTATGCGCTGACCGGCAAGAAGACCGACAGCCGGGTCCAGTTCTCGGTGCCCCCGACCTGGGGTTACGGCGAGCAGGGCCAGTCCCAGGCGGGCATCAAGGGCACCGACACGCTGGTCTTCGTCGTGGACCTGCAGGCCACCTTCAACGCCAAGAGCTCGGCCAAGGGCACCGAGGTCGACCAGGACGACGCCGACCTGCCCGAGGTCGGCACCAACACGGACGGCAAGGCGCCGTCCGTCGAGGTCCCGAAGACGGACCCGCCCGGGAAGCTGGTCGCGAACTACATCCTCGAGGGCGACGGCGCGGCGGTCGGCGCCGAGGACAGCGTGCTCGTGCAGTACAAGGGCGTGCAGTGGGACAACGGCAAGGAGTTCGACTCCACGTACAGCCGCAAGGCGCTGACGTCCTTCTCGCTCCAGCAGGTCGTCAAGGGCTGGTCCCAGGGGCTGACCGGCAAGAAGGTCGGCAGCCGCGTACTGATCGTGATCCCGCCGGACCTGGGCTACGGCGACAACCCGCCGGAGGGCAGCGGCATCGCCAAGGGCGCGACGCTGGTGTTCACGGTGGACATCCTCGCCAAGATGTGAGGCGGCCGGTCACCGGCGGGGCTCAGTCCGCGCGGGAGCCGGGCCTGGTGGCGCGCCACGCCAGGAGCGTCCCGCCGGTGCCGTAGGCCAGGAGCAGGACGCCGTTCCTCGCGTCCTCGCGCCGCTCCAGGGACTGGGCGAGCCGCTGCTGCTCGTAGTTCCGGGTCCCCACGCCGAGCGTTCCGTCCAGCACGGCGCACCGGGTGTCCCCGGGCCGCATCGGTCCGGGGCGTTCCTCCCCGTCCTCGCCGGCGTTCTCCCCGGGGCAGACCACTTCCGCCGAGGCCGTCAGGGCACTCAGGAGGCTTCCGGCTCCCCAGAGAGCCGGTATGAGGAAGCACGCCACCAGGGCCACTCTGTGGTTCACGCGGCGAACATACCGGAGCCGGCCGGGTCGGCAACCTCCGCCTTCGATGGAGTGGCTGGTCACGGGTGGGCCGGGTGGGATGAAAGACTGGCCGCGTTACTTGTCGTACACACGCAGGAGCGAAGACGTGAGCATCGATAAGCCCGAGATCGACTTTCCGGGCGGCGAGCCCCCGGCGGACCTCGAGATCAAGGACATCTGGGAGGGCGACGGCCCGGTGGCGCAGGAGGGCCAGACCGTCACCGTCCACTACGTGGGTGTCGCCTTCAGCACGGGTGAGGAGTTCGACGCGAGCTGGAACCGGGGCACCCCGTTCCGCTTCCCGCTGGGCGGCGGCCGGGTCATCAAGGGCTGGGACCTGGGCGTGCAGGGCATGAAGGTCGGCGGCCGCCGCCAGCTGACCATCCCGGCCCACCTCGCCTACGGCAACCAGAGCCCGACCCCGGCGATCAAGCCCGGCGAGACGCTGATCTTCGTCGTCGACCTGCTCGGCGTCTGATCGCAGTCCGATCGCCGCCTGATCGTCGTACGGGGGTCGGGAACGATCAGAAGACGTTCCGATCCTCGTGCGAGGCGCGTACGGGAGCCGACCGGTTCCGATCATCCGGGGCCCATGCCTGTCCAGGCGTGGGCCCTCGGCTTTTGTCACGGCACCCCGGAGCGGTACGGTCAACGGTCGGAAGCACCATAGGGAAGGCGAAGGGCGTCGATGGCCATTGCCAAGGCCGAGCGGCTGATGAACCTGGCGCTGTGTCTGTTGGGGACGCGGCGTCCGCTCAGCAAGCGCGAGCTGCGCGAGTCCATCGAGGCCTACATGGAGGCCTTCGGGCCGGACAGGGGCGTGCCCGGTTCCGACGACTCCTTCAACCGGATGTTCGAGCGGGACAAGGACGACCTGCGTGAGCTGGGGCTCGTCATCGAGACCGTCGAGAACCTGGAAGGCGAGGTCGGCTACCTGGCCCGCCGCGACAGCAACCGCCTCCCGCCCATCACCCTCGACGCCGAGGAGGCCGCCGCCCTGGGCCTGGCCGCCAAGGTGTGGCAGCAGGCCCGACTGGCCGGCGCGGCCAGCGGCGCCCTGCAGAAGCTGCGCGCGGCCGGACTGCCGGAGGACGTGGACCCCTACGAGGCCCACGGCGCCCTGGAGCCGCGCATCCCCGTGCACGAGGCCGCCTTCGAGCCGCTGATGCTGGCCTGCCGCGACCGCCGTCCCGTCGTCTTCGAGTACCGCAAGGCCAACGCCGCGCAGCCCGAGGCCCGGCACGTCGAGCCGTGGGCGCTGGAGTGCTGGCGCGGCCACTGGTACCTCGCGGGCTGGGACCGCGACCGGGGCGCGGAGCGGGTGTTCCGGCTGTCCCGGATCACCGGCAAGGTGCGCTCGCGTGGCGCCCGCTTCACCGCGCCGGTGCCCGACGTGGTCACCGTGCGCGAGACCGTCGCCGGCTGGGCGGGCGAGACCGCCGACCGCAGCGCGCGCATCCGGCTGCGCGCCGGCGCCGGGTACCCCTTGCGGGCGAAGGCCACCGCGGTCCGGGAACTCGACGACGGCTGGGACGAGTTGGAGATTCCGTACGGGCACGGGCTGGACGCCTGGCTGGTGGAGTTCGGGCCGGACGTGGTGGTGCTGGAGCCCGCGGAGCTGCGGGCCGACGTGGTGGACCGGCTGCGCGCCGTCGCCAAGGGCTGAGGGGGAGGGGGACGGACAGTGGCAGGCAGACCGGTCAGGCCCGTGAACGCGATCGACCAGACGCGGCGGATGCTCTCCCTGGTGACGTATCTCAAGGAGCGCCCCGGCGCCCGGATCGAGGACGTCGCCCGCGCCTTCGGCATCACCGAGGAGGAGCTGGTCTCCGACCTCGACGTGCTGCCCATGTGCGGCACCAGCTTCCGCGGCGGCGACCTGCTGGACATCGACACCGACGGCGAGCGCATCTGGTGGCACAACCCGGCCGCCCTCGGTGCGGAGGCGGCCGAGCCGCTGCGGCTCGCCGCCGACGAGGCGACCGCTCTGCTGGTGGCCGCCCGCGCGGTGGCCACCCTGCCCGGGCTGCGCGAGAGCGACCGGCAGGCCCTGCTGCGGGCCACCGCCAAGGTGGAGACCGCGGCGGGCGAGGCGGCGGGCGCCAGCTCCCGGCTGTCGGTGACCTTCGAGTCGGAGGGCGGGGTCTTCGCCGACGTCGACCGGGCGATCTCCGAGCGCCGCCGGCTGTGGATCCGCTACTACTCGCCGGCCCGCGACGAGGTCACCGAGCGCGAGATCGACCCCATCCGGCTGGTCAGCGTCGGCCACACCTATGTCGAGGCGTGGTGCCGCCGCTCCGAGGCGCGCCGCACCTTCCGGCTCGACCGGGTCGCCGAGATCCGCATCCTCGACGAGCCCTCCGCGCCGCCCGAGATCGAGCTGCGGGACCTGTCCGAGGGGCTGGTGCAGCCCGCGGCCGAGGACCCCGAGGTGATCGTCGAGGTCGGCCCCGGCGGCCGGTGGGTCGCCGAGTACTACCCGCACGACAGCGCCGAGGAACTCCCGGACGGCGGTCTGCGGATCACCCTGCGCACCCCCGACCCGGCCTCGCTGCGCCGCCTCGCGCTGCGCCTCGGCCGGGACGGACGGATCGTCGCCCCGGCCGAACTGGCCGAGAGCGCCCGCCGGGTCGCCCGCGAGGCGCTGGCCGCGTACGACGGTCTCGAAAACCCCGTTCACGACGAGCTGTTCGACAGGCAGGAGCAGGGACTGTGAGCGAGTCGGCGTCCGGCGTCCGCGGTGTGTCGGTGGCCTCGGCGTTCGCCGGGATGCGCAGCGCCACCCCGGTGGTGTTCAAGGCCGGCTGCCCGGACTGCCGGGGCCGCTTCGAACTCGCTGCGAGCGCCCTGCGGCTGGCCATCGGCGCCAGCAGCCGTACGACGTTCTACTCGTTCACCTGCCCCGAGTGCGGGGCGGCCGTCCGCAAGCCCGCGGGGGAGCGGATCGTCGAACTGCTCACCGGCGGCGGCGTGCGGACCCTGCGGCTCCACTCGACGGTCTAGGACGGTCTAGGCTCGGCGTCATGTTCTGGCCGATGTTCGCGGTTGCTGTGGGTTTCCTGGGTCTTGCCGTTCTCGGTGTGCTCGCCGTGCGGGTCTTCGTGGAGGCGCGGCGCCTCGGCCTGCAGGTCGCCGACTCCGCGCGCCGCATCAACCGCGCCGCCGAGGACCTGGAGCGCGCCGCCGTCAGCGCGGCCCGCTCCGCGGACGCGCTGTGAGCCGCACCGGGAGCCGCGCTGTGAGCCGCGTCGCGGGTCGCGCTGTGCGGCCCCTGTGAGTCCGGTGAGTTCATGTGCTTTGGGCCGCTTCGCCCTGTCGAGTCGGCCCACCTGCCAGGTACGCTGCTGGTCGCGGTCCGGAAAACGAGGCCCGGATCGCGAACCGGGAGTACGCACGGGGATTGCCGGACGTTTACCCCTGAGCGTTACGATCGCTGCCAGCACGGTCGTTCGGACACCTGTCCGACCGGTCGGACAGCCGCCCACCCACCCGCCTCGGTGAGAAGGTAAAAGCTTATGTTCGGGAAGCTCGGAGCCCCCGAGATCATTCTCATCCTCGTCGTCATCATCCTGCTGTTCGGCGCGAAGAAGCTTCCGGACATGGCCCGCTCGCTCGGCAAGTCCGCGCGCATCCTCAAGAGCGAGGCCAAGGCGATGAAGGAGGACGGCAAGTCCTCGGCCCCGGCCGACCCGCCGAACAACTCCGACGAGCAGCCCGCGCAGCGCGTCATCCAGGCCGCCCCCGGCGACGTGACCAGCTCCCGCCCGGTCACCGAGCCGACGGACACGACCAAGCGCTGACGCAGGGCCGGTGACCTCCGGCCCGCCGCACGAGATGGGAACGTGGGTTGCTGAAGTCTGCCCGCAAGCAGGAGAAGGATCCCGAGGGGCGGATGCCCCTCGCGGAGCACCTTCGTGAGCTACGCAACCGGCTCGCGAAGGCGTTGCTGGCGATCGTCGTCGTCACGGTCGTCGCCGCCTTCTTCTACAACGACATCATCAACTTCTTCACCGAGCCGATCCTGAAGTCGGTCGGCTGCAAGGAGTCCTTCGAGGAGCTGGCGAGGCTGCCCGAGGACGCCAAGGACCCGTGCGCGCAGATCACGATCAACGGTCTGCTCACCCCGTTCACACTGGCGCTGAAGGTGTCCCTGATGGCCGGTGTCGTGCTGGCCGCACCGGTCTGGCTGTACCAGCTGTGGGCCTTCGTCGCGCCCGGTCTGCACAAGCACGAGAAGAAGTACGCCTACGCGTTCGTCGGCACCGGTTTCCCGCTCTTCCTCGGCGGCGCCTTCTTCGCCTACAAGGTGCTGCCCACCACGGCGAAGGTCCTGATCGAGTTCACGCCGTTCGGCGTCGACAACCTGCTGCCGCTGGACGACCTGCTCGACCTGGTGACCCGGATGGTCATCGTCTTCGGCCTCTCCTTCGAGCTGCCGCTGCTGCTGGTCATGCTCAACTTCACCGGCGCCATCTCCGGCAAGCGGATGCTCGGCTGGTGGCGCGGCATGATCATGGGCATCACGGTCTTCGCGGCCATCGCCACGCCCAGCACCGACCCGCTGACCATGCTGGCGCTCGCCGGGCCGATCTGGATCCTGTACTTCGGCGCCGTGGTCGTCTCGCTCGTCAACGACCGCCGCCGCAGCCGCCGTGAGGCCCTGGGCCCCGCCGACGACGAGGCCTCCGAGCTGGACCTGACCCCCGAGGACATCGGCGAGATCGAGGCGGTCGCCGCCGCCCCCGCGCTGCCCGAACAGGCGACCAGGGACCGGGTCAACGGTTATGACGACGTGACCTGAGGAGCGGGACGCACCTCGTAAGGTCACTGCGTGACCAGCGAGATCACTCTCTTCGTCAACCCCACCGCGGGCCGCGGCCGGGGCGCCCACGCGGCGCAGCCGGCCGCTTCCGCGTTGCGGGCGGCCGGTTTCTCGGTCCGGACGGTCCTCGGGGAGGACGCCCGGGACGCCCTCGCCCGCGCGCGGGCCGCCGTGGCCGGCGGCACCGGTGCCCTGATCGCCGTCGGCGGGGACGGCATGGTCAACCTGGCCTTGCAGGCCGTCGCCGGCACCCGCACCCCGCTCGGCCTGGTCGCCGTCGGCACCGGCAACGACTTCGCCCGCGCCCTCGGTCTGCCGGTGCGGGACCCGGCCGCCGCGGGCCGGCTGATCGCGGACGCCCTCAAAGAGGACCGGCTGCGCGACATCGACCTCGGCCGGGCCGGGGACCGCTGGTTCGGCACCGTGCTGGCCTCCGGCTTCGACTCCCGCGTCAACGACCGGGGCAACCGCATGCGATGGCCCGCCGGCCGCCTCAAGTACGACCTCGCGATGCTCGCCGAAATGGCCGCCTTCCGGCCGTTCCGGTACCGGATCACCCTCGACGACGGAGCCGCGCGCGAGGTCGAGGCGACCCTGGTCGCGGTCGGCAACGGATCGTCGTACGGCGGCGGGATGCGCATCTGCCCCGGTGCCGACCTCGCCGACGGGCTGTTCGACGTCACCGTCGTCGGGGACTGCTCCCGGCGCACGCTGCTGCGGGTCTTCCCGACGGTCTATCGGGGCGGGCACGTCGACCACCCCAAGGTCACCGTGCACCGCGCGGCGACGGTCGAGCTGGCGGCCGAGGGGATCACCGGGTACGCCGACGGCGAACCGCTGGGACCGCTGCCGCTGACCGCGCGCTGCGTGCCCGGCGCGGTCCGGGTCGCGGGCCCCTGAGCTGGGGCTATCGCCGGATTCACAGGACCGGATCCCGATAATGATCGTCCTGTTGTCAGTGCGGCCCGGTACGCTCGAAAGCACGATGACACAGGACCTCTCACCGGCCGAGCGGTACGCGGCAGCCCGCAGGCGGGCAGCCGAGCAGGCCACCGCGCTCGCGTCCTTCCGCGAGATGTACGACTTCGGTCTCGACCCCTTCCAGATCGAGGCCTGCCAGGCCCTGGAGGCGGGCAAGGGCGTACTGGTGGCCGCTCCCACCGGCTCGGGCAAGACGATCGTGGGCGAGTTCGCCGTCCACCTCGCCCTGCGACAGGGCAAGAAGTGCTTCTACACAACGCCTATCAAGGCGCTGTCGAACCAGAAGTACAACGACCTGTGCCGCCGCTACGGCACGGAGAAGGTCGGCCTGCTCACCGGCGACAACAGCGTCAACTCCGGCGCCCCGGTGGTCGTGATGACCACCGAGGTGCTGCGGAACATGCTGTACGCGGGCTCGCAGACCCTCCTCGGCCTGGGCTACGTGGTCATGGACGAGGTGCACTACCTCTCCGACCGCTTCCGTGGCGCGGTCTGGGAAGAGGTGATCATCCACCTGCCCGAGTCGGTGACGCTGGTGTCACTGTCGGCGACCGTGTCCAACGCGGAGGAGTTCGGCGACTGGCTGGACACCGTCCGCGGCGACACCGAGGTGATCGTCTCCGAGCACCGGCCCGTCCCGCTGTTCCAGCACGTCCTCGCCGGGCGCCGGATGTACGACCTGTTCGAGGAGGGCGAGGGCCACCGCAAGGCCGTCAACCCCGACCTCACGCGCATGGCGCGCATGGAGGCCACCCGGCCGTCGTTCCAGGACCGCCGGCGCGGCCGGGCGATGCGCGAGGCCGACCGGGAGCGGGAGCGGCGGCAGCGCTCGCGCGTGTGGACGCCGAGCCGGCCCGAGGTCATCGAGCGGCTGGACGCCGAGGGGCTGCTCCCGGCGATCACCTTCATCTTCAGCCGCGCCGCCTGCGAGGCCGCCGTCCAGCAGTGCCTGTACGCCGGACTGCGGCTCAACGACGAGGCGGCACGGGAACAGGTGCGGTCGCTGGTCGAGGAACGCACCTCGTCGATCCCTCCGGAGGACCTGCACGTCCTCGGGTACTACGAGTGGCTGGAGGGCCTGGAGCGCGGTATCGCCGCCCACCACGCGGGCATGCTGCCGACGTTCAAGGAGGTCGTCGAGGAACTGTTCGTCCGCGGGCTGGTCAAGGCCGTCTTCGCCACCGAGACGCTGGCGCTGGGCATCAACATGCCCGCCCGGTCGGTGGTGCTGGAGAAGCTGGTCAAGTGGAACGGCGAGCAGCACGCCGACATCACCCCGGGCGAGTACACCCAGCTGACCGGCCGCGCCGGGCGGCGCGGCATCGACATCGAGGGTCACGCGGTCGTGCTGTGGCAGCGCGGCATGAGCCCCGAGCACCTGGCGGGCCTGGCGGGCACCCGGACGTATCCGCTGCGCTCCAGCTTCAAGCCGTCGTACAACATGGCGGTCAACCTGGTCGAGCAGTTCGGGCGGCACCGCTCGCGCGAGCTGCTGGAGACGTCGTTCGCCCAGTTCCAGGCCGACAAGTCGGTCGTCGGCATCTCCCGGCAGGTGCAGCGCAACGAGGAGGGTCTGGACGGCTACAAGGAGTCCATGACCTGCCACCTCGGCGACTTCGAGGAGTACGCGCGACTGCGCCGGGAGCTGAAGGACCGTGAGACCGAGCTGGCCCGGCAGGGCGCGGCGCAGCGGCGCGCCGAGGCCGCCGTCGCGCTGGAGCGGCTCAAGCCCGGCGACGTCATCCATGTGCCGACCGGCAAGTACGCCGGGCTGGCGCTGGTGCTCGACCCGGGGCTGCCGGCCGGGCGGTCCAACGGGCACCGGGGCCTGGAGCACCACGACGGGCCGCGCCCGCTGGTGCTCACCGCCGAACGGCAGGTCAAGCGGCTGGCGTCGATGGACTTCCCGGTGCCGGTGGAGCCGCTGGACCGGATGCGGATCCCGCGCTCGTTCAACCCGCGCTCGCCGCAGTCCCGACGGGACCTGGCGTCCGCGCTGCGCAGCAAGGCCGGGCACATCCCGCCCGAGCGGCACCGCAAGCGCCGCTCGCAGGCCGCGGACGACCGGGAGATCGCGCGGCTGCGGGCGGCGCTCAGGGCGCACCCGTGTCACGGGTGCAACGACCGTGAGGACCACGCGCGCTGGGCCGAGCGGTACCACCGGCTGCTGCGGGACACCAAGCAGCTGGAGCGCCGCATCGAGGGACGCACCAACACCATCGCCCGGACCTTCGACCGGATCGTCGCGCTGCTGACCGAGCTGGACTATCTGCGCGACAACGAGGTCACCGAGCACGGCAAGCGGCTCGCCCGGCTCTACGGCGAGCTGGACCTGCTGGCCAGCGAGTGCCTGCGCGCCGGGGTCTGGGAAGGGCTCGGCCCGGCCGAGCTCGCCGCGTGTGTCTCGGCGCTGGTGTACGAGGCGCGGGTCGGTGACGACGCGCTCGCCCCGAAGCTGCCGTCCGGCAACGCGAAGGCCGCGCTCGGCGAGATGGTGCGGATCTGGGGGCGGCTGGACGCCCTGGAGGAGGAGTACCGCATCAACCAGACCGAGGGCGTCGGGCAGCGGGAGCCGGACCTCGGGTTCGCGTGGGCCGCGTACATGTGGGCCTCGGGCAAGGGCCTCGACGAGGTGCTGCGCGAGGCGGAGATGCCGGCCGGTGACTTCGTGCGGTGGTGCAAGCAGGTCATCGACGTGCTCGGGCAGATCCAGGCGGCGGCCCCCGCGGAGGGGTCGACCGTGCCGAAGGCCGCGCGCAAGGCGGTCGACGGGCTGCTGCGGGGCGTCGTCGCCTACTCGTCGGTGGGCTGACCGCGGTTCGCCGCGCCCCCGAAGGGGTCTCACGAAAGCCGTTCACCCTCCTGGGTGAACGGCTTTCGTATGCCCGTTCGCTGTTACGCAGGGTGCGCGAGTGATCTCCTGGCGTGTAAATGGAAACGAGCGTACTCCGTGTCCGCGGCCCGTTTCAGGCGGTTGCTGAATATGACACGGCGATGATCCGGTCGGACTAAGCTCGCCCGCAGCGCACCGAGTTGCGGTGTATTCGTGCGTCTGTTCCCAATCGTCTTGATTACCCAGACATTTCCATGACTCTTCCCCCCGCAAGCTCGCCCGACACCCAGCCGATTCGTTTCAGAGGGCCCACATGGTGAGTGTTCAACCCACACCCCGACGCCGTGAACTCCCGTACGCACGTGTGCTGTTGCCACCGGCCATAGTGATGGCGGCGGCGACCGGAGCCGCCGTCGCCGTGGTGGCGCACTCGGCGCGGCTCGCGGTCGGCCTGTGCGGCGGCATCGCCACGCTGCTGGTCGTGCTGACGGCGGCCGAGGCGGCCCGCCGGGGTCGCGCGCTCCGCGCCCAGCAGGACGAACACGCCCGGCGCAGCGCGCAACTGGAACAGCGCCTCGCCGACCGGGACCAGGTCCTCGTGGTGCTCACCGAGGAGATCCTGCCCACCGCCCTGCACATGACGCGCAAGGGCCTGCCCCCCAGGGAGGTGTTCATCCGCCTGGAGCGGCACGTCCCGGCGTTCCGCCAACTCGGCGCGCTGCACGCCTCACTGCTGCGCCAGGTGCTGAAGGCCGTCGACAGCGAGGCGGTCATGCGCGACGGAGCCCAGCGCTCCTTCGTCCACGTCGCCCAGCGCGTCCAGGCCATCGTCCACCAGCAGGCCAAGGAACTCCGCGAGATGGAGGAGGACCACGGCCGCAACCACGAGGTCTTCCAGGACCTGCTGCGCATCGACCACGGCAACGCCCTGATCGGCCGTCTCGCCGACACCGTCTCCGTGCTCGGCGGCGGCCGCCCCGCACGCCAGTGGCCCCAGCCCGTCGCGCTCTACAGCGTGCTGCGCGGCGCCATGTCCCGCATCCTCGAGTACAAGCGCATCGACCTGAAGTCCATCGCCAAGGTCAACATCAAGGGCACCGCGGTCGAGCCGATCATCCACGCCTGCGCGGAGATCCTCGACAACGCCACCCGCTACTCGCCGCCGACCACCCAGGTGCACGTCACCGCGCACGAGGTGCAGTACGGCGTGGCCATCGAGATCGAGGACTGCGGCCCCGACCTCAACGAGGAGTCCAGGCTGCGGCTCGAGAGGCTGCTGGAGAAGGCCATGGACGGCACCGACCTCGAGGTGATCACGGACATTCCCCAGCTGGGCTTCGCCGTCGTCGGCCGTCTGTGCAAGGAACACAACATGCAGATCTCCCTGCGCGCCTCGGCGTACGGCGGTCTGCGCGCGGTGCTCGTAGTGCCGCGGAACATGATGACCGACGAACCCGGCGTGCTCGGCTTCGTCCCGCACGGCATCGGCGCCCAGTCCGTCGCGGATCGCCCGAAGGGCGCGCTCGCCGGTCCCGCGCGCAAGCCCAAGATCCGCCGCCCCACCAACCCGCGCATCCCCGCCACGGTGTCCATGGAGGACGACATCCCCGTGGTCACCGAGTGGACCGAGCAAGGCCTGCCGCAGCGCCGCAGCCGGGTCAAGACCCCGCTCAGCCAGCGGATCGCGGAGGAGGCGGCGTTCGACCAGGCCGTGAAGGAGGCGGCCGAGCGGGCCGCCGAACGGGCCAGGCAGGACCCGTGGGCGCCGGTCGAGCCCGAGCCGGAGCCGGAGCCCGAGAAGGAACTGCCGCCTCCCGGCCTGTGGGTCGAGTCCTTCTGGGCGGGCCTGCGGAAGAACAACCCGGGTGACCCGACCGCCTTCACCCGCAACCCCACCGCGTATCTGCACCTGCTCGACGAGAACAAGGACGACAAGGACGAAACGGCCCGCACTGAGGCCGACGACGAGGGGGACCTCACGTGATTCAGCAGCGAGGGAACATCGACTGGATGCTCCGGGACCTCGTCGACGGGACCATCGGCATCGAGATGATCGTGGTGCTGTCCGCCGACGGACTGCGGATCGCGCGCTACGGCGGCGACCCCGACGCCGCCGACCGTGTCGCCGCCGCCTGCGCCGGCATGCAGAGCCTCGCCCACGCCATCACCGACGAGATCCAGGCCAGCGAGAAGAGCGAGATGCGGCTGCTCGTCATCGAGGTGGACGGCGGCTACTTCTACCTGATGTCCGCCGGCGCCAACGCCTATCTCGCCGTGCTCGCCGACGTGCGGACCGACCCCGGGCTGATGAGCGGCCGGATGCGTGACCTGGTCCTGCGGCTCGGCACCCATCTGACCAGTCCGCCCCGGCGGAACGGGCAGTCCGTATGACGCCTCCGCAACGCCAGAGGCGCCACCCGCAGCAGGAACCCGCCCCGGCACCCCCCAAGGAAGGCGAGGGCAAGAACCCCGAGCGGCTGTACCTGATCGGCGAGGGCGGCTCTCCCGCCGAGATGGACCTGGTCACGTTGATCGTGGCGCGCGGCACCCCGCCCACCTCGCTGCCGCCCGAGCAGGCCGCGCTGCTCAGACTGTGCGAGGCCCCGCTCTCCGGGGCCGAGCTGTCCGCCTACCTCGAGCTGCCGTTCAGTGTGGTCTCCGTCCTGCTGACCGACCTGTTGGCGGCCGGACTGGTGCAGGCGCGCGCCCCGATCGTCCGCCAGGCGCTCCCTGACCGTTCCCTCCTCGAAGCGGTGATGCATGGACTTCAAAAGCTCTGACACCATTCCCGGCCCACGCGCCGAGGACCAGCTGCCGCACACGGCACAGGCCGCGGTGAAGATCGTGATCGTCGGCGGTTTCGGGGTCGGCAAGACCACCATGGTCGGCTCGGTCAGCGAGATCCGGCCGCTGACCACCGAGGAGACCATGACGCAGGCCGGTATCGGGGTCGACGACAACTTCGGCTCCGACACCAAGACCGCCACCACCGTGGCGATGGACTTCGGCCGGATCAGCATCTCCGAGCAACTCGTGCTGTACCTGTTCGGCACCCCCGGCCAGGAGCGGTTCTGGTTCCTGTGGAACGGCCTGTTCGAGGGCGCTCTCGGTGCGGTCGTCCTCGTCGACACCCGGCGCCTGGAGGTCAGCTTCGACGTGATGGGGCGGCTGGAGGAGCGCGGCGTGCCGTTCGTGGTGGCCGTCAACTCCTTCCCCGACGCGCCCCGTTACCCCGCCGAGGAACTGCGCAAGGCACTCGACCTCGCCCCGGAGATCCCCATCATCGACTGCGACGTCCGCCGCCGGGCCTCCAGCCGGGACGTCCTGATGACCCTGATGCGCTTCCTGCACTCCCTCGCCCTGACCGGCCGGCTCACCTGACGCCCCTCCCCGAAAGCCTGGAAAGCGACCCACCGTGACGTCTGACATCCCCACCACCACCGGTACGGACGGCCTCACCCTCGACCCGCCCCCCGGGTGCCCCGCGCACGGCATCGGCCGCGGCGGAATGAACCGGCTCTACGGCCCCGAACCGATCGACCTGCGCTCCCTGTACGAGGAACTGCGCGAGGAGCACGGCCCGGTGGCGCCCGCGCTGCTCCACGACGACGTGCCGATCTGGGTCGTCCTCGGCCACGCCGAGAACCTGCGGCTGGTCGGCACGCCCGCGGTCTTCAGCCGGGACAGCCGGATCTGGACCCCGCTCCTGGAGGGCCGGGTCAAACCCGACCACCCGCTCATGCCGCACATCGCCTGGCAGCCCATCTGCTCCCACGCCGAGGGCGACGAACACCGGCGGCTGCGCGGCGCGGTCACCAACGCCATGGCGCCCATCAATCACCGCCACCTGCGCCAGCACATCTACCGCTACGCCCAGGAACTGGTGAACAAGTTCTGCGAGCGCGGCGAGGCCGACCTGGTCCACCAGTACGCCGAGTACCTGCCGATGGCCGTGATGTGCGAGCTGCTCGGCATGCCCCAGGAGTACAACGACCGGATCGTGCACGCCGCCCGCGACATGCTCAAGGGCACCGAGACCGCGATCGCCAGCAACGCCTACATCATGGAGGCCCTGGGACGGCTCACCGCCCGCCGGCGGGCCGAGCCCGACGAGGACATCGCCGGTCTCCTCGTCGCCGACCCGGCCGGGCTCACCGACGACGAGGTCAGGGAACACCTGCGGGTGGTGCTGATCGCCGCCTACGAGGCCACGGCCAACCTGCTCTCCAACGCGCTGCGCATGGTGCTCACCCACCCGGGCTTCCGGGCCCAGCTGAACGGCGGGCAGATGACCGTCGGCCAGGCCGTCGAGCAGTCCCTGTGGGACGAGCCGCCGTTCAGCACCGTCTTCGCCTACTTCGCCAAGCAGGACACCGAGTTGGGCGGCCGGCAGATCCGCAAGGGCGACGGACTGCTCTTCGCGCCCGCGCCGGGCAACGTCGACCCGCGGATCCGGCCCGACCTGAGCGCCAACATGATGGGCAACCGCGCCCATCTCGCCTTCGGTGGCGGTCCGCACGAGTGCCCTGGTCAGGACATCGGCCGTGCCATCGCCGACGTCGGTGTCGACGCCCTGCTGCGGCGGCTGCCGGACGTGCGGCTCAATTGCGAGGAGGACGAGCTGGAGTGGCGGGAGTCGATCGCCTCGCGCCATCTGGTGCAGCTGCCGGTGCGGTTCGGGGCGACGCTCCAGCAGGACGTGGACCAGATGCCGAGCCACACGCCGAACCCGCCGAAGACATGGGACCGGCCGTTCCCGGAGCCGGTGATCTCCGCCCCGCAGCCCGAGCCGCAGCCGCAGCCGCAGCCGGAGCCCGAACCGGCGCCGGAGCCGGAACCCGCTCCCAGGCAGGGCCTCTGGCAGCGGTTCCGGCGCTGGTGGGGCGGCTACTGACCGCTACTGACCGGGCCAGGCGGCGAGCGTCCGCGTACTGCGGAAGCGGTGCGTCACCCCCGTCACCGGATCGGTGAACTCCAGCTCCCGCGCGAGCAGTTGCAGCGGGCTGCGGAAGTCGCCGGGCGGGACGGGGGCGGCCACCACCGGGTAGAGGGGGTCGCCGAGGATCGGCACGCCGAGCGCGTTCATGTGCACCCGCAGCTGATGCGTCTGCCCGGTGCCGGGCACCAGCCGGTACCGGGCGAGACCGGCCCGGTGTCCGAGCAGCTCGATCCGGCTGACCGCGTTCGGCTCGCCCTCGACCTCGACCGCGGTCAGTGAGCCGCGCTCCTTGACGATCCGGCTGCGCACGGTCCGGGGCAGGGCGAGCGACGGATCGTACGGGGCGACCGCCTCGTACTCCTTGCGTATCAGCCGGTCCCGGAACAGCGTCTGGTACGCGCCCCGCTCCTCGGGGCGCACGGTGAACAGCACCAGCCCGGCGGTGAGCCGGTCCAGCCGGTGCGCGGCGCCGAGCGTGGGCACGCCCAGCTCGCGGCGGAGCCGGGCCAGCGCGGTCTCGGTGACATGGCTGCCGCGCGGGGTGGTGGCGAGGAAGTGCGGCTTGTCCACGACGACGATGTGCTCGTCGTGGTGCACGATCCGCAGCGGGAACGGCACCGGCACCTCTTCGGGCAGCTGCCGGTGGAACCACACGAACATGCCGGGCTCGTACGGGGTGTCCGCCGCGACCGCGGCACCGTCCGCCCCGACGATCCCGCCGGCCTCGAACATCCCGTCGACGACGCCGGGACCCGCGCCCGAGAGCCGCTCCACGAGATGGTCGCGGACGGTGGCCCAGGGGCCGTCGGCGGGCAGCCGCACCCGCACCGGGTCGACCCCCTGGCGCTGGGGGAGCGGGGCGGGCGGAATACGGGTCCTGCGTCTCATCGCGCTCCAGCGTAGGGGCCGGTCACGCGGCGGACGCGTCCGCACCCTCCTGCTCGGCCTCGATCCGCGCGTTCCAGTCCCGCTTGGAGGCCTGCCAGCCGTCCTCGTTGTGGCCGAGACGCCAGTAGCCGGAGATCGACAGGTCCTCGCGGGGGACCTGGTGCTCGATGCGCAGCAGCCGGCGCAGCTCCTTCACGCAGGCGGCCTCGCCGTGCACGAAGGCGTGCACCCGGCCCTGCGGGAAGGGCAGCGCGCGGACGGCCTCCACCAGGGCCTCGCCGACGGGCCGGTCGCCGCGGTGCAGCCAGACGACCTCCGCGTCGGAGTTGATCTTCTGCTCCTCCTCGGGGCCGGCGACCTCGATGAAGGCCCGGACGTCGGCGCCGTCGGGCAGTGCCTCCAGCGCGGCGGCAATGGCGGGCAGGGCGCTCTCGTCACCGGCGAGCAGATGCCAGTCGGCGTCGGGGTCGGGGGCGTAGGCGCCGCCGGGGCCCATGAAGCGGACGGTGTCGCCCGGCCGGACGCGCATCGCCCAGGGGCCGGCCAGGCCCTCGTCGCCGTGCAGCACGAAGTCCAGGGTCAGTTCCCGCACCTCCGGGTCCCAGGCGCGCACGGTGTAGGTCCGGGTCACCGGCCACTGCTCGCGGGGCAGTTCCTCACGGATCCGCTCAAGGTCGAACGGCTCCGGGTAGGTGATGCCCTCGTTCGGCGGGAACAGCAGCTTCACGTAATGATCGGTGTGGGTGCCCGCGGTGAACTGCGAGAGGCCCTCACCGCCGAGCACCACGCGCTGCATGTGCGGGGTGAGCCGTTCGGTGCGCACGACCTGGGCCGAGTGGGCCCTCCGCGGCTTCCTGGCCGGACGTTCTGCCATGACGGCCTCCCTGATCCCTGAACTTAGGCTTACCTAAGTTAACATCTTCCCCCGCTCGGCTGACACCACTCCCTACGGTCTTTATGTGTGCGTGTCGCGCCACGATCACCCGGCGCATGCCTGTGCGGCGGCCGCGTGCGGCCACCCGCGAGCCCCGAGTGCCCTCCCGCCGACGGCGCAAGCCCACTCGCCGGTCGCTCCCCGACCGGCGCTCACGCCCCGAGCGTCCCCAGCAGTCGCCGGAGTGAGCCGCCCAGGCCCCAGCGGTCGGCCAGGGTGTCGAGGGATGCCGGGTCGTGGGGGGTGCGGGGGAGGGCGGTGTCGACGTCCGGCAACGGGACGTCGGTGGCCACGCGGACCACCTTCGGGGCCACCGCCAGGTACGGCCGGGCCTCGGTCAGCCGCTTGCGCTGGGTGGGGGTGAGGCGGGCGCCCGGGTCGTCGGCCGCCGCCTGGATGCCGGCGAGGTCGCCGAACTCGGCGAGCAGCTTGGCGGCGGTCTTCTCGCCGATGCCGGCCACGCCGGGCAGGCCGTCGCTGGGGTCGCCGCGCAGCAGTGCCAGATCGGCGTACCCGCTGCCGTCGACGCCGTACTTCTCGCGCAGCCAGGCCTCGTCGGTCACCTGGAGGGTGCCGACGCCCTTGAGCGGGTACAGCACCCGCACCCCGCGCGCGTCGTCCACCAGCTGGTACAGGTCGCGGTCGCCGGTGACGATGTCGACCGGGCCGGTGGCGCGCGCGGTGAAGGTGCCGATGACGTCGTCCGCCTCGTACTCCGCGACGCCCACGCGGGCGATGCCGAGTGCGTCGAGCACCGCCTCGATGACCGGCACCTGCGGGGACAGCGTGTCGGGCACCTCCTCCTCGTCCGGGCCCGCCGGGCGCTCCTCGGCGACCCGGTGCGCCTTGTAGGACGGGATCAGGTCGACCCGCCACTTCGGGCGCCAGTCGGCGTCCATGCAGGCCACGAGGTGCTCGGGGCGGTGGTCCCGGACCAGGCGGTCGATGAATTCCAGCAGTCCGCGCACGGCGTTCACCGGCGTGCCGTCCGGGGCCTTCACGGACTCCGGGACGCCGAAGTAGGCGCGGAAGTAGAGCGAGGCGGTGTCGAGGAGCATCAGTCGTCCGGTCACGCCTCGCATCATGCCGTACGCCACCGACAGCCCCGCCCGTACCGGCGACGCGGCAACGCGTTGCGCCCTGCGCCTACCCCGTGAACTGGGCCACTTGCGAGTTTGGGGTGAGGGAAGCCGGGCAGGCGCCGCCCCTGAGCGATGCCGGTTGCGCGTTCAACTGTTACGTGTGCCCCCATCGCTCTGTTTTGTCGCCGTCCATGACGAGAGGTACGTGTGTCATCCAGGCTTGAGGCCGAGCATCTGTACAAGGTGTTCGGCAGACGACCGGACCAGGCGGTCGACCGGCTCCGCGCCGGCGCGGACCGCGAGGAACTGCGTGCCGACGGCACCACCGCCGCCGTGATCGACGCCTCCTTCACGGTGGAGCCCGGTCAGATCTTCGTCGTCATGGGCCTCTCCGGATCCGGCAAGTCCACCCTGCTGCGCATGCTCAACGGGCTGCTCGAACCGACCGCCGGAGCCGTCCGCTTCGACGGCCAGGACCTGACCGCGCTCGGCGACCGCGAGCTGCGCGAGGTCCGCGCCCGCAAGATCAGCATGGTCTTCCAGCACTTCGCGCTCTTCCCGCACCGCAGCGTGCTCGAGAACGCCGCCTACGGCCTGGCCGTGCAGGGCGTGCCCCGCGCCGAGCGCGAGCAGCGCGCCGGCGAGGCGCTGGCTCTGTGCGGTCTGGCCGGCTGGGAGAAGTCCTGGCCGGACGAGCTGTCCGGCGGCATGCAGCAGCGCGTCGGCCTGGCCCGCGCGCTCGCCACCGACGCCGACCTGCTCCTGATGGACGAGTCCTTCAGTGCCCTGGACCCGCTGATCCGCCGTGACATGCAGGACCAGCTGCTCACCCTGCAGCGGACGCTGAAGAAGACGATCGTGTTCATCACCCACGACCTGAACGAGGCCATGCGCCTCGGCGACCGCATCGCCGTGATGCGCGACGGCCGGATCGTGCAGACCGGCAGCGCCGAGGACATCCTGCTGCGCCCCGGGAACGACTACGTCGCCTCCTTCATCCAGGACGTCGACCGCTCCCGGGTGCTCACCGCGGGCGCGATCATGGACACCTCCGTCACCGGCGACGGCCCCCTCTGCCGCTGCGAGACCGCGACCCCCGAGACGCCGTTCGCGGAGCTGTGCGCGATCAGCGCCCGGCTGTCGCACCGCGTGTCGGTCGTGGACGAGGCGAACCGGGTCGTCGGCGTCGTGCCGCGGCAGCGGCTGCTCGGCTTCCTCGGCGACGAGACGGCCGGCCCCGCGGCCTGCGACAACCCGGACGGGAAGGTGACCGCCCATGCCTAGGCTGCGTCTCGGCGACTGGGTCGACTCCGGTGTCGACTGGCTGCTGACCCATGTCTCGTGGCTCTTCGACGCCGTCAAGACGGTGGTCGAGGGCATGTACGACGGCATCGACGCCGTCCTGAACGCGCCCGAGCCGCTGCTGCTCGCCGGCATCCTCGCCGTCCTGGCCTGGTGGCTGCGCGGTCTCGTCGCGGGCGTCCTCGCCTTCGCGGGCTTCGCCCTGGTCGACTCGCTCGGCCTGTGGGAACGGGCCATGTCGACCCTGTCCCTGGTCCTCGTCGCGACCGTCATCGCCCTGGTGATCGCCGTCCCGCTGGGCATCTGGGCGGCCCGTTCGCGGCGGGTCAGCGCGATCGTACGGCCGGTCCTGGACCTGCTCCAGACCATGCCGTCGATGGTGCTGCTGATTCCCGCCATCCTCTTCTTCGGACTGGGCACCGCCGCCGGTGTCATCGCCACGCTGATCTTCGCGATAGCCCCCGGCGTCCGGATGACCGAGCTGGGCATCCGCCAGGTCGACAAGGAGCTGGTCGAGGCCGCCGAGGCCTTCGGCACCACGCCGCGTGACACCCTGCTGCGGGTGCAGCTGCCGCTCGCCCTGCCGACCATCATGGCGGGCGTCAACCAGGTGATCATGCTGGGTCTGTCCATGGTCGTCATCGCCGGCATGGCCGGCACCGGCGGCCTCGGCGGCGCGGTCAACGAGGCGATCGGCCAGCTGGAGATCGGCTACGGCTTCGAGGCGGGCGTCGCCATCGTCGTCCTCGCCATCTACCTGGACCGGATGACCAGCGCCCTCGGCACGCAGATCTCCCCGCTGGGCCGCCGCGCCGCCGCGAAGGCCCGGGCGGCGGGCCGCCAGAAGGTGTGGACCTACCGTCCCCGCCCGGCCGTCCCGGTCGTCGGCGTGGCCGTCCTCGCCCTGGTCGCGGGCGGCATGGGCGTCCTCGGCTCCTCCGCCGGCACCGCCGAGGCCTCCGCCTCGGACGTCGGCAAGGGCAAGGAGATCACCATCGGGTACATCCCGTGGGACGAGGGCATCGCCTCCACGTACCTCTGGAAGGAGATCCTGGAGCAGCGCGGCTTCGACGTGACGACCACCCAGTACGCGGCCGGCCCGCTCTACACCGGCCTCGCCACCGGCCAGGTCGACTTCCAGACCGACTCCTGGCTGCCGACGACGCACGCCGAGTACTGGAAGAAGTACGGCAAGCAGCTCGACGACCTCGGCAAGTGGTACGGCCCGACCTCCCTGGAACTGACCGTCCCGGCGTACATGAAGGACGTCAACACCCTCGACGACCTCAAGAAGCACGCCGACGACTTCGGCGGCAAGATCGTCGGCATCGAACCCAGCGCCGGAATGATGGGCCTGCTCAAGGACAAGGTACTCGAGGAGTACGGCCTGGAGGGCGACTACGACGTCGTCGACGGCTCCACGCCCGCGATGCTCGCCGAGCTGAAGCGCGCGTACGCCAAGAAGCAGCCGATCGTCGTCACCCTGTGGTCACCGCACTGGGCGTACAGCGACTACGACCTGAAGAAGCTGAAGGACCCCAAGGGTGCCTGGGGCGAGGGCGACGGCGTGCACACCCTGGCCCGCAAGGGCTTCGCCGACGAGAACCCCGAGGTCGGCCGGTGGCTGAACGACTTCTCGATGACCGAGAAGCAGCTCACCGGCCTGGAGGCGCGGATCCAGAAGGCCGGCAAGGGCGGGGAGCAGGACGCCGTCCGCGCCTGGCTGAAGCAGAACCCCGGCCTGGTGGACCGGTGGGCGCCGGTCGACGGCCAGGGCAAGAGCCAGGCGGCCGGGTGACCTGACGGACACCGGCCGCCGGGACGAGGGGCGGGCCACCCACACGATCCGTGTGGTGCGGCCCGCCCCTCGCGGCATGAGATACGCCGCACGGCGCAGGCGCCGACGAAAAGGATCCGGACAACCACGAAGCGCTACGCCCTCGCCCAGGCCCGGACGTACGGCCGGCGGGAACATCGGGGCCCGGGCCCGCATTGAACTGAGCGGGATCCCGGAAGCCGGCAGGAGCACGGCCACATCCCGGCGGCCCGGCGCCGATCACCGCCCCACGAGCCGCCCGCCCCCGCTGGGCAGCCTCTTCGTCCCGGAGGGGAGGCCTCCGGCCCGGCGCGTTCACAGGAGCTGATCCACTGGCGCGAACTGTGAGGTCGCACCCCGCGCGATGTGTCGTCGATGCGACGGGCGCATGAAACGGTTTGCCGAACATGCGTAGGGTGCAGAGAAGTACTCATCGGCATGAACGCGCCGGGACGACCGGGCAGACGATCCGCGACGACGAGCGAAGGAGGGAGCCGGAGCGATGGGCGACCACAAAGAGCAGCCCCTTCGGGTGGGCGCGGCCGTCCGGCGGCGGCGCCGGGCCCTGGAGCTCACCCTCGCCGTCGTGGCCGAACGCAGCGGCCTGTCGGTGCCCTTCCTGAGCCAGGTCGAGAACGACAGGGCGCGGCCCAGTCGCAGCTCCCTGGAGAAGGTCGCCGACGCCCTGCGCACCACCGCGGTCGAGCTCCTGGCCGCCGCCGACCCGGCGTGCAGCGTCGACGTGGTGCGCGCCGAGGAGACCGAGCCGGCGCCCGACCCGCAGGTGCGCTCCCTGGTCCGCGGCCACCACCAGATGCACGCCTCCGAGTTCACCGGCGACCACGACGCCGGGCGCGAGTTCCAGCACCGCAACGACCAGCTGATGTACGTCGCGGACGGCGCGGTCGAGATCGAGGCGGAGGGCCGCGCGTACCGGCTCGGCCGGGGCGACACGCTGTACCTCACCGGCGGGGTGCGGCACCGCTGGCGGGCCACCGTGCCGGAGACCCGGGTCCTCGTCGTCGCCGTCGCCGAGCACATCGAGGCCGTCCAGGACCGGCCCCGGTAGTGCGGGTCGTCTCGCTGGTGCCGTCGCTGACCGAGGCGGTGGCGGTGTCCGTGCCCGGGGTGCTGGCCGGCGCCACCGACTGGTGCAGCCATCCGGCCGACCTGGACGTGCCCCGCGTCGGTGGCACCAAGAACCCCGCGATCGAGCGGATCGTCGCGCTCGCCCCGGACCTGGTGATCGCCAACGAGGAGGAGAACCGCGCCCCCGACGTGGACGCCCTGCGCGCGGCGGGCGTCGAGGTGCTGGTGACCGAGGTGCGGGACGTGCCGGGGGCCTTCCGGGAGCTGGCCCGGGTGCTGGCCGCGTGCGGTGCGCCCGGCCGGCCCCGCTGGCTGGACGAGGCGGAGGCGGCCTGGTCGGCGCCGCCCGCACCGGAGCGCCGTACGACGGCCGTCGTGCCGGTCTGGCGGCGGCCCTGGATGGTGCTGGGCCGGGACACCTTCGCGGGCGACGTGCTCGCGCGGCTCGGCGTCGACCACCTGTACGCCGGCCACGCCGACCGCTACCCGCGTGTCCCCGTGGACGAGCTGGTCGCGGCCCGCCCGGACGTGGTCGTGCTGCCCGACGAGCCGTACCGCTTCACCCCGGACGACGGCCCCGAGGCCTTCCCCGGACTGCCCTGCGCACTGGTCAGCGGACGGCACCTGACGTGGTACGGGCCGTCGCTCGCCGAGGCGCCGCGGGTGCTGGGCGCGGCGCTGCGAGCAGCCGTCCGCTGAGCAGCCCGTGCGCCGTGCGTACGGCGGCGGTGGTCCAGGCGGCGACCAGCAGGCCGTACAGCAGGACGGCGATCCCCTGGAAGACGACCAGCCCGGTGTGCCGGGCCAGCGACTCGGTGCCGGTGACACAGGTGCCGACGGGGAACGTGAACGCCCACCAGGTCAGGGAGAAACCCATGCCCTGCCGCCGGGCCCGCACCACGTGCGCGGTGGCGAGCCCCAGCCACAGCAGCGCGAACCCCATGACCGGCACCCCGTACAGCACGGCGAGCACCGCGAACCCGTCGCCGTACGAGGCCGGGACGACACCGGGGGCGACGTCGGCGAACATGCCGACCGCGGTGGTGGACTGGCCCAGCGGCCCCAGCACCAGGAAGAGGGTCGGGGTCAGCGCCAGGGGCAGCGGGCCGGCGGTGATCAGCCGGGCGAAGACCAGCGGCAGCATGAGCAGCGTCGCGAGCATGCTCAGCCCGAACAGCGCGACACAGGCGAACAGCAGCGTCTGCCGGGCCTGGCCGGGCGGCAGATGCGGCACCAGCAGCGGCCCGACCGCCGCCGACACCATCGGCGCGACCAGCGGCAGCAGCCACACGGGCGTCGCCTGGTGGGGCTCCACGCGATGCCGTACGGCCATCAGGTACGGGACGGCGACCGCCGAGGCCAGCCCCACCGCCGTACCGGCCGTGTACAGGGCGGCGCCGAGCGCGACCGCCGCCGTCGCGCCGATCCAGTCCCGGCCGAGGGACAGGGCGCCGCCGCCCACCGACACCAGGGCCATGGCCAGGCAGCCGTAGAAGGGGGCGGCGGCCGCGTCGAGGAGGTGGGCGCGCGCCTGGTCGCGGTGGTGGATCCAGTGCAGGGCGCGGGCGGCGAGCAGGGTCACCAGCACGACCAGGGCGAGAGCCCACACGGCGGTGCAGGCGGTGCGCGCACCCCGGCCGGGCAGGGGGAGCGTGGCGCCGGCCGTGGCGACGACGGCGGTCCCCATCACGGAGGCGTACCAGTTGGGGCCGAGGTGGCGTACTGCGGTGACCATGCCCCCACTGTCCAGGGCTCGAAGGGCTCCCACCAGGGATGATCTTTCTATGGGGGCATAAACTGGTCTTATGAGCAGCACGGGTGGCACGAGTGGGCGGAACGGTACGGAGGGGGCCGCGCCGACCGGGTCGCTGGCACACCGGGTGCCCGACCTGGGGGCGCTGGAGCTGCTGCTGGCCGTGGCGCGGCTGGGCAGCCTCGGTGCGGCGGCCCGCGAGGTCGGCATCACCCAGCCCGCGGCCAGCAGCCGGATCCGCTCCATGGAACGCCAGCTGGGTGTCGCCCTGGTGGACCGCTCCCCGCGCGGCTCCCGGCTCACCGACGCCGGGGCACTGGTCACCGACTGGGCCCGGCGGGTCGTGGAGGCGGCGGAGGCCTTCGACGCGGGGGCGCAGGCGCTGCGGGACCGGCGTGACTCACGGCTGCGGGTGGCGGCCAGCATGACCATCGCCGAGTACCTGCTGCCCGGCTGGCTGCTCGCGCTGCGCGCCGAACGGCCCGACACGGCGGTGTCGCTGCTCGCCGGCAACTCGACGGCCGTGGCGGAACGGCTCCTCGCGCACGAGGCCGACCTCGGCTTCGTCGAGGGCCTGACCGTGCCGGCGGGCCTGGACTCGGCGGTCGTCGCGCGCGACCGGCTCATCGTGGTCACCGCCCCAGGCCACCCCTGGGCCCGCCGCCGGCTGCCGCTGTCGCCGGACGAACTGGCCTCGACCCCGCTCGTGCTGCGCGAGAAGGGCTCCGGCACCCGCCAGGTCCTCGACGCGGCCCTCGGCGGCCTGGCCCGCCCGCTGATCGAGCTGTCCTCCACGACCGCGGTGAAGGCCTCCGCCGTCGCCGGCGCCGGCCCCGCCGTGCTGAGCGAGCTCTCCGTGCGCGAGGAACTGTCCACCCGCCGCCTGGTGAGCGTCCCCGTGGACCGCGTCCGCCTCCGCCGCGACCTGCGCGCGGTCTGGCGCACCGGCCACCGCCCGACGGGACCGGCGCGGGACCTGCTGTCGCTCACCCGGAGGTAGCCGCCGCGCCCGACGGGGTTCAGAGCGCTGTCGTGGCGGCCTCGACCAGCGCGCGCATCACGCGGACGTCCTCGCCCATCTCCGGATGCCACTGGACGCCGAGCACCCAGCCGGCGGCGGCGGGCAGCTCGATCGCCTCGACCGTGCCGTCCGTCGCGTGGGCACACGGCAGCAGACCGGCGCCGAGACGGTCGACGGCCTGGTGGTGGTACGTCGGTACGGCCGTCTCCTCCGCGACGATCCCCGCGTACCGCGTGCCCGGCACCGGCTTGACCGGGTGGCGGCCGAAGACGCCGACCACCTCGGCGTGCCCGTCGACGTGCTGGGTCAGGGTGCCGCCGAGGGCGACGTTCAGCAGCTGCATGCCCCGGCAGATCCCCAGCAGCGGCAGCCGGGCCGCCAACGCCGCCTCGATCAGGGCGAGTTCCCAGGCGTCCCGCTCCCGCGCCGGAGGGCCGGTGCGGGGGTCGCGGTCGGCGCCGTAGCGCACCGGTTCCACGTCGGGGCCGCCCGCGATCACCAGGCCGTCCAGCCGGGCCACGGCCGCCGCCGCCCGTTCCGGCGCGTCCGGCGGCAGCAGCGCGGCCAGCCCGCCCGCCTCCTGCACCAGCCGCGGATACCCGGCGGGCAGCAGCGCCGCCTCCAGCTCCCACACACCCCAGCGCGCCCCGGCCTCCAGGTAGGTGCTGACCCCGATCAGCGGCCGCCCGTCCGTCATCCGACCTCCCTCAATGGATCCCCTCCGTACCATTGCCGAGGTGCGGGGCGCACGGCAAGACGCTCACCCGAGGAACCCGCGCAGCAGCGCCGCCGTGCCCGCGCAGTGCTCCCGCATGATCTCCCGCGCCCCGTCCGCGTCCCCGTCGAGCACCGCCTCCACCAGCGCGGTGTGCTGGCGCTGGGAGTGCTCCAGGTTGCGCACCAGCAGCGGGATGCAGTCGAGCAGGTCGTTCACCGTGGCCCGGACCGCCGCGTACTGCGCGGTCAGCGTCGCGGAGCCGGACAGCTCGGCGAGGGTGAGGTGGAGCAGGGTGTCCCGGCGGCGGTAGTCGGCCGGCGGGGCGTCCCGGGTACCGGCCAGCGCCTCGCGCAGCCGCCCCGCCCGCGCGTCCGTCAGCCCGTGCGCGGCACACAGCCCGGCCGCGCCGGTCTCCAGCACCTCCCGGAAGCGCAGCACGTCCTCCAGGTCGACGCCGGCGACCCGGCGCCGCAGCTCGGCCTCGCCGACGGCGTCCGCCCGCTCGCGCACAAACGTTCCGCCGTACCGGCCGCGCCGCGACTCCACCAGCCCCTGGTCCTGGAGCACCTTCAGCACCTCGCGCAGCGTCACCCGGCTGATCCCCAGCCGTTCCGCCAGCTCCCGCTCGGCGGGCAGCCGCCCGCCGCCCGGCACCAGTCCCAGCCGGACCACCTGGAGGATCTGCTCCAGCGCCTCCTCGAAGCCGTTGCCCGCCCGCACGGGACGCAGCACCCGGGCCAGCCGGTCCCCGGCGGCGGCACCGGCGGGTTCCACCGGATCCAGTGGCATGTGGCTGTGCCCCCTTCCCAACCAATGGTCGTCACTCATACCTTAGGGCTCCCGGCTGACCGAAGGAGGCCCTCCCCGTGGCAGACCGCACACCCCCGCTCAGCGTCGAGGAGCTGCACGCCCTCGTCGCGGGCGGCGAGCTCGACACCGTCGTCCTCGCCTTCCCGGACATGCAGGGACGCCTCCAGGGCAAGCGGTTCGCCGCGCGCTTCTTCCTCGACGAGGTGCTCCGGCACGGCACCGAGGGCTGCAACTACCTCCTCGCCGTCGACGCCGAGATGAACACCGTCGACGGCTACGCGATGTCCTCCTGGGACCGCGGCTACGGCGACTTCGCCATGCGCCCGGACCTCGCCACCCTGCGCCGGGTCCCCTGGCACCCCGGCACCGCCCTCGTCGTCGCCGACCTCGCCTGGGAGGACGGCTCCCCGGTGACGGCCGCCCCCCGCCAGATCCTGCGCCGCCAGCTCGACCGGCTCGCCGCACTCGGCCTCACCGCCCAGGTCGGCACCGAGCTGGAGTTCATCGTCTTCAAGGACACCTACGAGCAGGCCTGGAACACCAACTACCAGGCCCTCACCCCGGCCAACCAGTACAACGTCGACTACTCGGTGCTCGGCACCGGCCGCGTCGAACCCCTGCTGCGCCGCATCCGCAACGAGATGGCCGGCGCCGGGATGACCGTCGAGTCGGCCAAGGGCGAGTGCAACCCGGGCCAGCACGAGATCGCCTTCCGCTACGACGAGGCCCTGGTCACCTGCGACCAGCACGCGATCTACAAGACCGGCGCCAAGGAGATCGCCGCGCAGGAGGGCGTGTCCCTGACCTTCATGGCGAAGTACAACGAGCGCGAGGGCAACTCCTGCCACATCCACCTGTCCCTCACGGACACCGACGGGCGCCCCGCCTTCGCCGGGGACGGCCCGCACGGCATGTCCCCGCTCATGCGGCACTTCCTCGCCGGACAGCTGGCGGCGCTGCGCGACTTCTCCCTCCTGTACGCCCCCAACATCAACTCCTACAAACGGTTCCAGCCCGGCTCCTTCGCCCCGACCGCCGTCGCCTGGGGCCACGACAACCGCACCTGCGCCCTGCGGGTCGTCGGCCACGGCCGCTCCCTGCGCTTCGAGAACCGGCTGCCCGGCGGCGACGTCAACCCGCACCTCGCGGTCGCCGGGATGGTCGCCGCCGGCCTGTACGGCGTCGAGCAGGAGCTGGAGCTGCCGGAGGCCTGCGAGGGCAACGCCTACACCGCCGGGTACGCGCAGGTGCCGACCACCCTGCGCGAGGCCGCCGAGCTGTGGGAGACCAGCCCCGTCGCCAAGGCCGCGTTCGGCGACGAGGTCGTCGACCACTACCGCAACATGGCGCGCGTCGAACTCGCCGCCTTCGACGCCGCGGTGACCGACTGGGAGCTGCGCCGCTCCTTCGAACGGATGTGAGGACCCCGTGACCGTGACCCTCGAGGTACTCAACCCCGCGACCGAGGAGGTCGTCGCCACCGTCCCGGCAGCCACGGCCGAGGACGTGGACCAGGCGGTCGTACGGGCGGCGAAGGCGCAGACCGCGTGGGCCGCGCTGCCCCCGGGCGACCGGGCCCGGCTGCTGCGCCGGTTCGCCGTCACCGTCGACGGCCACCTCGAAGAACTGGCCCGGCTGGAGGTGCGGGAGGCCGGTCACGTCCTCGGCAACGCCCGCTGGGAGGCGGGCAACGTCCGCGACCTGCTCGACTACGCGGCCGGGGGAGTGGAGCGGCTCACCGGCCGCCAGATCCCGGTCCCCGGCGGCCTCGACGTCACGATCCTCGAACCGCTCGGCGTGGTCGGCGTGATCGCGCCCTGGAACTTCCCGATGCCGATCGCCGCCTGGGGCACGGCCCCCGCCCTCGCGGCGGGCAACGCGGTGCTCCTCAAACCCGCCGAGACCACCCCGCTCACCGCGCTGCGGCTCGCCGAACTCGCCCTGGAGGCGGGCCTGCCCGAGCACCTGTTCCAGGTGCTGCCCGGCCACGGCCCCGTCGCGGGCGACGCGCTCGTCCGGCACCCGGGCGTGGCGAAGATCGTGTTCACCGGGTCCACGGCCGTCGGCAAGCAGGTGCTGGCGAAGGGCTCCGTCCACCTCAAACGCGTCACCCTCGAACTCGGCGGCAAGAGCCCCAACATCGTCTTCGCCGACGCCGACCTGGAGGCCGCCGCGGCCGCCGCCCCCATGTCCTTCCTCGACAACTCCGGCCAGGACTGCTGCGCCCGGACACGCATCCTCGTCCAGCGCACCGCGTACGACCGCTTCCTGGAGCTGCTGGCCCCCGCGATCGAGGCGGTGCGCGTCGGCGACCCGGCCGACGAGAGCACGGACATGGGCCCGCTCATCTCCCGCGGCCAGCTGGACCGGGTGCGCTCGTACGTCGACCCGGACGCCCCCGGCATCCGCGGCAAGGCCCCCGAAGGCCCCGGCTTCTGGTTCCCGCCCACCGTCCTCACCGGCGTCGACCCGCGCGCACGCGTGGCCGTGGAGGAGGTCTTCGGCCCGGTCGCCGTCGTCCTCCCCTTCGACGACGAGGCGGAGGCCGTGACCCTGGCCAACGCCACCGACTACGGCCTCTCCGGGTCCGTCTGGACCCGCGACGTCGGCCGCGCCCTGCGCGTCTCCCAGGCCGTGCGGGCCGGCAACCTCTCCGTCAACTCCCACTCCAGCGTCCGCTACTGGACCCCGTTCGGCGGCTTCAAGCAGTCCGGCGTCGGCCGTGAACTCGGCCCCGACGCCCTGACCGCCTTCACCGAGACCAAGAACGTCTTCATCAGTACGGAGGGCCCCGCACAGTGACCGAAGAGATCATCTGCCGCCGGCTGGTCGGCCGCACCGCCGTCGTCACCGGAGCCGGCAGCGGCATCGGCCTCGCCACCGTCCGCCGGCTCGCCTCCGAGGGCGCGCACGTCGTCTGCGGCGACGTCGACGAGGCCCGCGGCAAGGCGGCCGCCGAGGAGACCGGCGGCATCTTCGTCAAGGTCGACGTCACCGACCCCGAACAGGTCGAGGCGCTGTTCAGAACGGCGTACGACACCTACGGCAGCGTCGACATCGCCTTCAACAACGCCGGGATCTCCCCGCCCGACGACGACTCCATCCTGGAGACCGGCCTGGAGGCCTGGAAGCGGGTCCAGGAGGTCAACCTCACCTCCGTCTACCTGTGCTGCAAGGCCGCCATCCCCTACATGCGGCGCCAGGGCAAGGGCTCCATCATCAACACGGCGTCGTTCGTGGCGAGGATGGGAGCGGCAACCAGCCAGATCTCGTACACCGCGTCCAAGGGCGGCGTCCTCGCCATGTCACGGGAGCTGGGCGTGCAGTTCGCCCGCGAGGGCATCCGCGTGAACGCGCTGTGCCCGGGGCCGGTCAACACCCCGCTGCTGCAGGAGCTGTTCGCCAAGGACCCGGAGCGGGCCGCGCGCCGCCTCGTCCACATCCCGCTCGGCCGGTTCGCCGAGGCCGAGGAGATCGCCGCCGCCGTCGCCTTCCTCGCCAGCGACGACTCCTCCTTCGTCAACGCCAGCGACTTCCTGGTGGACGGCGGGATCTCGGGGGCGTACGTCACACCGCTGTAGTTCTGGGCCTACAGTGCCGGGATATGAGCATGACACCGCCGCCCGGCTGGTATCGCGACCCCACGGCTCCGCACGCCGAGCGATGGTGGGACGGCACGGCCTGGACCGAGCACCAGCGGGCCCCCGAACCCGCCGGGCACCCGGTGCCGGGCCCGCCGCCGCTCCCCTGGCCGCAGCCTCCCACCACCGTGGGCGGCGGCTCCGCACGGTCGAGGGCCATGGCCCTCACCGTCGCCGGGGCCGTGCTGGTCGCGGCGATCGTCACGGGCGCCGTCTTCCTGCAGGAAGACGCGACGGGCGACGGTGACGACGGCGGGCCGGTCGCCGGCCCCGGCCCGACACTCGTGCCGAGCACCACCTCGCAGCCGTCCACGGCACCGTCCCCCACCGCCTCCGAGCCGTCCGGCGACGACCCGGCCGTCGTCGAGGACCAGCTCAACGGCATCACCTTCCCGCTGCCCGCCGGCTGGGTCCGTCCCCGGAACGTCAGCCAGGAGAACGTCGTGATGACCACCGACGGCACCTACGACTGCCCCAGCGGCATCGGCGTCTGCCGGCACGGCATGGTCTTCTCCCGCACGGTCACCGAGAACGACGAGACCTCGCCCAAGGCCCTGGCCGAGGGCGACATAGCCGACGCCGCCGACGAGGCCTACGACCGCGACGCCCTCGACCGGCGCCCCTACGGCGGCATCGAGTCCCACCAGCTGGTCGACTCCGGGCCGGTCGCGGTGGCCGGCCGCGCCGGGTACTTCGTGCGCTGGCGGGTCAGGACCGCGGACGGGCCCGGCGGCTACGTCCAGTCCCTCGCCTTCCAGTCCAGCGTCGGCACCGAGTCGCCGGTCATCGTCCGCTACGTCTTCGACGCGGGCGAGGACGGCCCGCCGCTCGCCGAGATGGACCTCATCACCAAGGGCATCCGCGTACTCGGGGACACCGGCGGGAGCGGAGGCGTCGGCAGCAGCGTGGGCCCCTCCTAGCCGGCCCCTCCTAGCCGGCTTCTCCAGCCGGTCACTCCTAGAGGAACGTACGGCCCTCGCCCCGGTACGTCGGCACGGTGGCCGTCACCCGGTCGCCCTCGACCAGGTGCAGCGAGTCGAACCGCTCGCACAGCTCACCGGCCTTGGCGTGCCGGAACCACACCTTGTCGCCGATCAGCAGATCGTCGGCCGGGGAACCGAGCAGCGGCGTCTGCACCTCGCCGGGCCCCTCCTGCGGGTCGTAGCGCAGACCCTCCGGCAGACACGGCACCGGCAGCCGGTCCCACCCGGCCGCGCCGGACGCCGGATAGCCCCCGCCGAGCACCGTCACCACACCCACCCCCGGCCGCCGCACCACCGGCTGCGCGAACAGGGCCGCCGGACGCCCGCTGAACGACGTGTAGTTGTCGAACAGCCGCGGCACGTACAGCCCCGACCCGGCCGCGATCTCGGTCACCGCGTCCTCCGCCGCCGTGTGCTGCACGCTGCCCGTGCCGCCGCCGTTGACGAACTCCAGACCCGGCACGACCGCCCGCACAGCGCGCACCACCGCCGCCCGCCGCTCGGCCAGCTCCCGGCGGGCCGCCGCCTGCATCAGCCGCACCGCACGCGAGCGCACCGGCCGCCCCGCCACCGCGTCCCCGACCCCTGCGACATGACCCTCGTAGGCCATGATCCCCACGACCTCGAACCCCGGCCGCCGGTCCACCGCCCGCGCCAGCTCGGCGACCTGGGCGGGGGAGTGCAGCGGGGAGCGCCGCGCGCCGACCCGCACCCGGCCCCCGAGGAGCCGCAGTGAGGTGTCCAACTCCAGGCAGACCCGCACCACTTCACGCCCGCCGTCCCGCGCCCGGTCGATCAGCGTCAGCTGCGCCGGATCGTCGACCATCACGGTCACGGCGGCGGCCAGCTTCGGGTCGCTCGTCAGCTCGGCGAAACCGGCGCGGTCGGCGGACGGATAGGCCAGCAGCACGTCCTCGAAGCCGGAACGGGCCAGCCACAGCGACTCGGCGAGCGTGAAGGACATGACGCCCGCGAAACCGTCCTTCGCCAGCACGCGTTCCAGCAGGGCCCGGCAGCGCACGGACTTGCTGGCCACCCGGATCGGCTTGCCCCCGGCCCGGCGGACCAGGTCGTCCGCGTTGGCGTCGAAGGCGTCCAGGTCCACGATCGCCACAGGAGCGTCGAGATGGGCGGTGGCCCGGTCGTAACGGGCCCGGTCGGCGGCACGCGCAGTCATGAGCGCAGCCTGCCAGACAGGATTACCGCAGGGTAGGGGGATGTTCCGGGCAGATGCCCCGCGGTCGTGGACTGGTTCCCGCATCGGCGCGGGCAACCCGTAGAGTGACGCGCACGCATGTCGGAACGGCCCCGCGGGGATGCCCCCGCCGGATGGCGGTCCATCCGTGCGGGTATGCGTGCGACGTGAGGACGAGCCGCGTACGTGGAGACGGGCCCGGGCACGAGGAAACGGGGGGTGCATGAGCACGGAAGCGCGGCACGCTCCCATCCCACCGCGCCCCGACTCCCCACCGGACGAGCGACCGGCCGCGAACCCCACGGCCCCCGCCGACGGCACCAGGCCCCCACAGGCCCCGCGTTCCCAGACGGACACCTCCGTCACCCCGCCCCCGCCGGCCGCCTCGGCCCGCTTCCCGGACCTGCCGCCCCCGGCGGCCCGCGGCCCCGTGCCGCCCCGCTCCGCCGACGCCCCCGCCGAGACGGCCACGGAACGCACCACCCGCCTGCGCCCCGTCCCGCCGGAGACGCCGGACCCCGCCGCCGATCCCGCCGCCCCCGCACCGGCCGAATCGGTACACCACCCGACACCGCAGGCGTCCCGCCCGCGCGCCGGGACACCGGAACCCCGCCCCCGGACAGGCGTACCCGCCGCCCGGTCGCAGGCCGGGTCCGTGCCGCGCCACCCCGGCCGCCCCCCGGCGCACCGACCGCAGAGCCCGACCTCGTCCGGGACCGGTTCGATGGCGTCGGCGACCCCGGCGCCGAACCCCCCGCACTCCTGGAGCGCCCCACCCGCCCCCCGAACCGCGATGCCCCACGCCTTCGGCGACGACCGTCCGCTTCCGCCGCCCGGCGGCCGGGTGCGGCGGCAGACCGTCGCGGCCGCCGCCTGCGTCGTGCTCGGGCTCGGCCTCATCGGCGGTGCCGTCACGGGCAGCTGGCTGGCCGGCGACTCCACGGACGCGGGGGAGCGCGGCGCGTTCGCCACGGCCGCCGGACTCTGGCACAACGTGCCCGTCGACCAGCTGTTCCCGCGCACCGTCACGGGCACCGGCGCCGGCCCCGGCGAGGCCGACCGCACCTGGACCAGGATCGCCGTCGCCCCCGACACCGGCTGCGCCGACGCCTTCGACCCGCTGCTGCGCAAGGCCCTCGCCCCCGTCGGCTGCCAGCGCCTGCTGCGCGCCACCTACACCGACGCCACCCAGAGCCACGTCACCACCGTCGGCCTGCTCTTCACCAAGGCCGACGCGGCCGCCATGCGCGCCCTTCAGGCACGGTTCGAGGACGAGGGCCTGCACCGCCGTACCGACCTGATGCCCCGCCCGTACGCCGCGAAGGGCACCGTCGCCGCCGGCTTCGGCGACGCCCAGCGCGCCGCGTGGACCGTCTCCGTCCTCACCGACGCGCCCGTCGTCGTCTACGCCGTCTCCGGCTGGGCCGACGGCCGCGCCGTGGACGAGCCGCAGCCCGCCGCCGACGCGATGCGCTCAGGCGCCACCACCGCCCCCGCCCAGGCAGGCCTCGGCCACGAGGCGAAGGGCCTCGCCGACCGAGTCGAGCGGGGCCTGCGCAAGTCCGTCGTCGCCGCCACGGAGCAGCCCTCATGACCCGCCGCCGTACGACCCACCGGGCCGCCGCGCTCAGCGCCCTCCTGGCCGCATCCCTCGCCCTCGTCCCGCCCACCGCCGCGCACGCCGACGGCATCCGCGCCAAGCAGTGGGCCCTGGACGCCCTGCACACCCGGCAGGTCTGGCAGACCACCAAGGGCGCCGGCATCACCGTCGCCGTCCTCGACACCGGCGTCGACGCCACCCACCCCGACCTCGCCGGGAACGTCCTGACCGGCAGGGACATGGTCGGCTTCGGCGCCGACCGGGGCGACCGCGCCTGGGCCCGGCACGGCACCGCCATGGCCGGGATCATCGCCGGCCACGGACACGGCTACGGCGGCACCGACGGCGTCATGGGCATCGCGCCCGCCGCGAAGATCCTCCCCGTCCGGGTGATCCTGGAGGACGGCGACCCCGCCCGGAGCAAGGCCCGCAAGACCCGCGGCAACGCCCTCGCCTCCGGCATCCGCTGGGCCGCCGACCAGGGCGCCGACGTCATCAACCTCTCCCTCGGCGACGACTCGGCCTCCGCCCACCCGGAACCCGCCGAGGACGAGGCCGTCCAGTACGCCCTGAAGAAAGGCGCCGTCGTCGTCGCCTCGGCCGGCAACGGCGGGGAGAAGGGCGACCATATCTCCTACCCGGCCGCCTACCCGGGCGTGATCGCCGCGACCGCCGTCGACAAGTACGGCACCCGCGCCTCCTTCTCCACCCGCCGCTGGTACGCCACGGTCAGCGCCCCCGGCGTCGACGTCGTCATCGCCGACCCCGACCGCAAGTACTACGAGGGCTGGGGCACCAGCGCCGCCGCCGCGTTCGTCTCCGGCGCCGTCGCCCTGGTCAAGGCGGCCCATCCCGGCCTGACCCCGGCGCAGATCAAGCGCCTCCTGGAGGACACCGCCCGCAACGCCCCGGCCGACGGCCGCGACGACTCCCGCGGCTTCGGCTTCATCGACCCGGCCGCCGCCATCGAGGAGGCCGGCCGCCTGAAGCCGGGGAGCCTGCGCTCGGCCGCCTACGGCGAGGAGTACTTCGGCCCCGGCCCCGACGCCGCCGAACCCGAGGACGACGGCACCGGCTGGGCGGGCGCCCTCGCCGGAAGCGCCGGCGGGGTGCTGCTCGTCGCGGCGGTGGTCCTGTGGCGGGGCCGCAGGACGATCCTCTAGCCGCAGGACGATCCTTCAAGGGGCCGGGGGCAAGCCCGCCCGCGTTCCGCCCCCATCCCCCCGATAGGGTCGGTGACCGTGGCGAACAAGAACATTCCCGACCCCGGCTTCTCCGACGACGACGGCTCCGCCGACCCCCGGCTGAGCGCGGCGCTCGCGGCCTGGGCCGAGGACCGCACCGCCCTGGCGCCGGTGCTCCAGGCACTGAAGGGCGCCCGGCTGCTGGTCCCCGTCGTCGCCGTGCTCGGCGAGGTCGAGGAGGACGAGAACGGGCTGCGCCGCGAGAAGACCAGCGACATGGCCGTCCCCACCCTCAAGGCGGGCGGCCGCACCGCCCTCCCGGCGTTCACCTCCACCGACTCGCTGGCCCGCTGGGACCCGCAGGCCCGCCCGGTGGCCGTACCGCTGCACCAGGCGCTCCAGGCCGCCGCCCACGAGAAGGCCGACACGGTCGTGCTGGACCTGGCCGGACCCGTGCCGTTCGAGCTGACCGGGCCCGCGCTGCTGGCGCTCGCGGAGGGCCGTACGACGACCGACCCGCTCGCCGATCCGGCCGTCCTGGAGGCGGTGCGCGCCGCCGTCGCCGCCGAGCCCGCCGTGGTGCGCGCCCACCTCGGCCCCGGCCAGGCCGACGGCACGCTCGCGCTCGTCCTGGACCCGGCCGCCGAGCCCGCCGCGGCCGCCCGGGTGATCGCCCGGCGCCTCGCCGCCGACGAGACACTGCGGGCCCGCCTGGTACGCGGCCTCGACCTGGCACTGCTGCCGGCCGGGACCACGCCTCCGGGCGAGCCCTTGTACGTGCGCGGGTGACGTGCCGAGGACCTAGCCGTAGACCGGGCCGGTGTACTTCTCGCCCGGCCCCTGGCCCGGCTCGTCCGGGACCACGGACGCCTCGCGGAACGCCAGCTGCAGCGACTTCAGGCCGTCACGCAGCGGCGCCGCGTGGAAGGAGCTGATCTCGGTCGCGCTGCCGTCCAGCAGGCCGGCCAGGGCGTGGATCAGCTTGCGGGCCTCGTCCAGGTCCTTGTACTTGTCGCCCTCCTCGGTCAGACCGAGCTTCACGGCGGCGGCGCTCATCAGGTTGACGGCGACCGTCACGATCACCTCGACCGCGGGGACCTCCGCGATGTCGCGGGTCATGGCGTTGAAGTCGGGCGTCTCTTCACTCATGGCGTTCACCATAGGGGCAGGAACGGAACAGGCCCTAGTTGGCCTCGGTTAGCCGTTCCTGGACGGAGCTGCTAACCTTGTGTAACGACCGGTCGGACACGTGCGCTTCACGGCTGTCGAGTCCGGCCTACAAGTGGAGGCTTTCGAACTCCCACCCGACCGCCCTCAGGGCGGCGGGTCACCGGTCAGACGGTCCCGTCCCCGAGGCGGCGATCCGTCCGAATGCGCGCCCCGCGGTGATCGCGGCGGTGCTCCGGTAGTTCGAGGAGCCCCGCCTGTGATCGTCCGGGGCATTTTTTGTGCTTCGGCGCGGTTAGGTCTAACGAACACAGACGTTACGCGGCTGTCCGCCAGACCGTCGCGTGGTGCTACCGAGGAGGATCCATCAGCGCCGAGCCCCGCATCAACGACCGGATTCGCGTTCCCGAGGTGCGACTTGTCGGTCCCAGTGGCGAGCAGGTCGGCATCGTGCCGCTTGCCAAGGCCCTGGAGCTTGCGCAGGAGTACGACCTGGACCTGGTCGAGGTCGCGGCGAACGCCCGTCCGCCCGTGTGCAAGCTCATGGACTACGGGAAGTTCAAGTACGAGTCGGCCATGAAGGCCCGTGAGGCGCGCAAGAACCAGGCGCACACGGTCATCAAGGAGATGAAGCTCCGGCCGAAGATCGACCCGCACGACTATGACACCAAGAAGGGTCACGTCGTCCGGTTCCTCAAGCAGGGCGACAAGGTCAAGATCACGATCATGTTCCGTGGTCGCGAGCAGTCCCGGCCCGAGCTGGGCTACCGGCTGCTGCAGCGCCTCGCGGAGGACGTCCAGGACCTTGGTTTCGTCGAGTCGAACCCGAAGCAGGACGGCCGCAACATGATCATGGTCCTCGGTCCGCACAAGAAGAAGACCGAGGCGATGGCCGAGGCTCGCCAGGCCCAGGAAGCCCGCAAGGCGGAGGCGAAGGCCAACCCCGGTCGTTCGCAGAACCCCGCCGACGCCGAGGCCGCCCCCGAGGCTGCCGCCGAGGAACCCGCCGAGGCGTGATCCCGGGGACTTCCGAGTCCCAGGCAGTAACCGAAACAAGAGCGACGCTCCACCCGTGCCCGGTTTTCGCGACCGGGCACCGGAGCGCCACCGACGAGGAGAGAACGGCGCTATGCCGAAGAACAAGTCGCACAGCGGTGCCAGCAAGCGCTTCAAGGTCACCGGCTCCGGCAAGGTGCTCCGTGAGCGCGCCGGCAAGCGCCACCTGCTCGAGCACAAGTCGTCCCGCGTGACGCGTCGCCTCACCGGCAACGCCGAGATGGCCCCGGGCGACGCCGCGAAGATCAAGAAGCTTCTCGGCAAGTGAGGTCGGGCGCCCAGCGCCTGATCCACCGACACCGGGACCCAATCGTTTCCGGGCCGTGTGACGACAACCACGGCCCCGCTACAAGGAGTTAACAAGTGGCACGCGTCAAGCGGGCAGTCAACGCCCACAAGAAGCGCCGGGCGATCCTCGAGCAGGCCTCCGGCTACCGCGGTCAGCGTTCGCGCCTGTACCGCAAGGCCAAGGAGCAGGTCACCCACTCGCTGGTCTACAACTACAACGACCGCAAGAAGCGCAAGGGTGACTTCCGCCAGCTGTGGATCCAGCGCATCAACGCCGCTGCCCGCGCGAACGGCATCACGTACAACCGCTTCATCCAGGGTCTGAAGGCGGCGAACGTCGAGGTCGACCGCAAGATCCTGGCCGAGCTGGCCGTCAACGACGCGAACGCGTTCGCCGCGCTCGTCGAGGTCGCGCAGAAGGCGCTGCCGTCGGACGTGAACGCGCCCAAGGCCGCGTAACACAGCGACGCGCTGGCTCCGAGCCGACGTGACTGAAGGACCCGCAGGCTCTCACGGCCTGCGGGTCCGCTGCGTTCCGAGACTTTCCGGACAGGACAACCGAAGGTGAACCCCATGCCTCCCGCCGCCCCCGAGCTGATCTCCCCCCGCTCTCCCCGCGTCTCCGCCGCCCGGCGGCTCGCCAAGCGGAACTTCCGGGGCAAGGAGCGGCTGTTTCTCGCGGAGGGGCCGCAGGCCGTGCGGGAGGCGGCGGCGTACCGGGACACCCTCGTCGAGCTGTTCGCCACCGTCGAGGCCGCGGAGCGGTACGCCGACATCGTCGGCGAGGCGCGGGACGCCGGGGCCCGGCTGCACCTCGCCTCGGAACAGGTGATCGCCGACATCTCCACCACCGTGACCCCGCAGGGACTCGTCGGCGTCTGCCGGTTCGTCGACACGCCCTTCGAGGAGATCCTGAAGGCACGGCCCCGGCTCGTCGCCGTCCTCGCGCACGTCCGCGACCCCGGCAACGCCGGCACGGTGCTGCGCTGCGCGGACGCCGCGGGCGCCGAGGCCGTCGTCCTCACCGACGCCTCCGTCGACCTGTACAACCCGAAGGCCGTACGCGCCTCCGTCGGCTCCCTGTTCCATCTGCCGGTCGCCGTCGGCGTCCCCGTCGAGCGGGCCGTCGCCGGGCTGAAGGAGGCCGGGGTGCGGATCCTCGCCGCCGACGGGGCCGGCACCGACGACCTCGACGACGAGCTGGACAAGGGCAGCATGGGCGGGCCCACCGCCTGGGTCTTCGGCAACGAGGCCTGGGGCCTGCCGGAGGACACCCGGGCCCTCGCGGACGCCGTGGTCCGCGTCCCCATCCACGGGAAGGCGGAGAGCCTGAACCTCGCCACCGCCGCCGCCGTATGTCTCTACGCGTCGGCCCGCGCACAGCGCGCCTTCGGAGGGTGCCGATCCGTCACCGAGAGCTAGTAGGGTGACGGGCTCGGGGGCCCACTCAACCATCCGAGAGGTGGGATACGGGGATGAGCGTCGGCACGAGCAGCGCACGCGGAGCACAGGACGTGCGGCGCCCGCCCGCGCCACGGCCCGGTGATCCGGCGGCCGGCCTCGGCATCGATCCCGACGACCTGCCCGACGGCCTCGTCGTCGCCGACGAGCACGGCCGGGTGGTCTGCTGCAACGCCGCCGCCGAGCGCATCGCCGCCGTCCGCGCCGCCGAGGTCCTCGGGCAGCCGCTGGAGTCGGCGCTGCCGTTGGAGGACCTGGAGGGCCGGCGCTGGTGGCAGCTGACCGACCCCTACGGCGGGCTCGCCATCCGGGTCCGCCAGCCGGAGCGCAACCTGCTGCTCCCCGGCGGCCGGGAGGTACTGGTCTCCGCCCGGTACGTGCGCGCCGAGCCCACCGGCCCCGTCCGCCGGGTCGTCGTCTGCCTGCGCGACACCGAGGCCCGGCGCCGCACCGAGCGCAGCCACGCCGAGCTGATCGCCACCGTCGCCCACGAGCTGCGCTCCCCGCTCACCTCGGTCAAGGGCTTCACCGCGACCCTGCTGGCCAAGTGGGAGAGGTTCACCGACGACCAGAAGCGGCTGATGCTGGAGACCGTCGACGCGGACGCCGACCGCGTCACCCGGCTGATCGCCGAGCTGCTGGACATCTCCCGCATCGACTCCGGGCGCCTGGAGGTGCGCCGCCAGCCCGTCGACATCGGCGCCGCCGTCGGACGGCACATCCAGGCGTACGTCGCCGCCGGCCAGGCCGCCGACCGGTTCCTGCTGCGCATCGAGCAGCCGCTGCCCGGCCTGTGGGCCGACCCCGACAAGATCGACCAGGTGCTCAGCAACCTGCTGGAAAATGCGGTGCGGCACGGCGAGGGAACCGTCACCATCGACATCACGGCCACGGCGTCCCCCCGCGAAGGGGAGGACACCGGCACGTCGGTCACCGTGAGCGACGAGGGGCCCGGCATCCCGGAGGAGTCCATGAACCGCGTCTTCACCCGCTTCTGGCGGGGCAGCAAACGCGGCGGCACCGGCCTCGGGCTCTACATCGTCAAGGGCATCGTCGAGGCCCACGGCGGCACCATCACGGTCGGCCGCGCCCAGCAGGGCGGCGCCGAGTTCCGATTTACCTTGCCCGTGGGGGCACCGGCGTATCTCGCCCAGTGACCCACGGGCGCATTCGTACACCCTCACCCCGTTAGACTCGGCCTTTGGCACCTTTGTGTCCCGCGACGGTCCCAGAGCGTCGGTGACGTCGGTGACGGGGACCTTCAGCCAGCCAATCGGAAGCACGGGAAGAGATGTCGGCACCCAATAAGTCGTACGACCCTGTCGAGGTCGAGGCGTTGAAACCGGAAGAGATCGAGCGCATGCGGGACGAGGCGCTCGCCGCCTTCGCCGCCGCGGGCTCCCTCGACGCGCTCCAGGAGGCCAAGGTCGCCCACACCGGCGGCACCTCCCCGCTGGCCCTGGCCAACCGCGAGATCGGCGCCCTGCCCCCGCACGCCAAGGCCGCCGCCGGAAAGCTGGTCGGCCAGGCCCGCGGCGCCGTGAACAAGGCGCTCGCCGCCCGCCAGACCGAGCTGGAGGCCGAGCGGGACGCCCGCGTGCTGGTCGAGGAGGACGTGGACGTCACGCTGCCGTACGACCGCGTACCGGCCGGCGCCCGCCACCCGCTCACCACCCTGTCCGAGCGCATCGAGGACATCTTCGTGGCCATGGGCTACGAGGTCGCCGAGGGCCCGCAGGTCGAGGCCGAGTGGTTCAACTTCGACGCCCTGAACATCGGCCCGGACCACCCGGCCCGCGGCGAGGCCGACACGTTCTTCGTGCAGGGCCCCGACGGCGGCTCCGAGTCCGGTGTCGTGCTGCGCACCCACACCTCGCCGGTGCAGATCCGCTCCCTGCTCGACCGTGAGCTGCCGGTCTACGTCATCTGCCCGGGCCGCGTGTACCGCACCGACGAGCTGGACGCCACCCACACCCCGGTCTTCCACCAGGTCGAGCTGCTGGCCGTGGACGAGGGCCTGACCATGGCGGACCTCAAGGGCACCCTGGACCACATGGTCCAGTCGCTGTTCGGCGAGGGCATGAAGACCCGGCTGCGGCCGAACTTCTTCCCCTTCACCGAGCCGTCCGCCGAGATGGACATGGTGTGCTACGTCTGCCGCGGCGAGTCCGTCGGCAACCCCGACCGGCCCTGCCGCACCTGCTCCAGCGAGGGCTGGATCGAGCTCGGCGGCTGCGGCATGGTCAACCCGCGGGTGCTGGCCGCCTGCGGCGTCGACCCGGAGAAGTACAGCGGGTTCGCCTTCGGGTTCGGCATCGAGCGGATGCTGATGTTCCGCCACAACGTCGAAGACATGCGAGACATGGTCGAGGGTGACGTCCGGTTCACCCGGCCCTTCGGGATGGAGATCTGATGCGGGTCCCGCTTTCTTGGCTGCGGGAGTACGTCGACCTGCCGGCCACCGAGACCGGCCGTGACGTCCAGGCCAAGCTCATTTCGGCCGGTCTGGAGGTCGAGACGGTCGAGCAGCTCGGCCACGACCTCAAGGGCCCCCTGGTCGTCGGCCAGGTGCTGACCATCGAGGAGCTGGAGGGCTTCAAGAAGCCGATCCGCTTCTGCACCGTCGACGTCGGCCAGGCCAACGGCACCGGCGAGCCCCAGGAGATCGTCTGCGGCGCCCGCAACTTCGCCGTCGGCGACAAGGTCGTCGTGGTCCTGCCCGGCGCCACCCTGCCGGGCGGCTTCTCCATCTCCGCGCGCAAGACCTACGGCAAGACGTCCCACGGCATGATCTGCTCCAGCGACGAGCTGGGCATGGGCGACGACGGCACCAAGGGCATCATCGTGCTGCCGCCCGAGACCGAGGTCGGCAAGGACGCCATCGAGCTGCTCGAACTGGTCGACGAGGTGCTGGACATCGCCGTCACCGCCAACCGCGGCGACTGCCTGTCCATCCGCGGCGTCGCCCGCGAGGCCGCCATCGCCTACGGCCTGCCGCTGCGCGACCCGGCGCTGCTCGACGTGCCCGCCCCGAACGCCTTCGGCTACCCGGTGAAGATCTCCGAGCCGCTCGGCTGCGACCGCTTCACCGCCCGCACGGTGTCCGGCCTGCGCCCCGAGGCCCGCTCCCCGATCTGGCTCCAGCGCCGGCTCCAGAAGGTCGGCATGCGCCCGATCTCCCTCGCCGTCGACGTCACCAACTACGTGATGATGGAGCTCGGCCAGCCGCTGCACGCCTACGACCGCAAGCTGGTCAAGGGCACGATCGGCGTCCGCCGTGCCGAGGAGGGCGAGAAGATCGTCACCCTCGACGGCGCCGAGCGGAAGCTGCACGCCGAGGACCTGGTCATCACCGACGACCGCGGCCCCATCGGCCTGGCCGGTGTCATGGGCGGCGCCAACACCGAGATCGCCGACCACGACGACGAGGAGGGCGCGACCACCGACGTGGTGATCGAGGCCGCGCACTTCGACGCCGTCTCCATCGCCCGTACGGCCCGCCGCCACAAGCTGTCCTCGGAGGCCTCCCGCCGCTTCGAGCGCGGTGTCGACCCGCAGGCCGCGTCCGCCGCCGCCCAGCGCACCGTCGACCTGCTGGTGCTGCTCGCGGGCGGCACCGCGGACGCCGGGGTCACCGAGGTCATCGCGCCGTCCGCGCCGCACACCATCACCGTGCCGGCCGACCACCCCGACAAGGTCGCGGGTGTCGTCTACGGCCGGGAGACCGTCGTACGGCGGCTGCAGGAGATCGGCTGCGACGTGTACGGGCAGGACGAGCTGATCGTCACCGTCCCGTCCTGGCGGCCCGACCTGCTGGAGGCCAACGACCTGGCCGAGGAGGTCATCCGGCTGGAGGGCTACGAGAACCTGCCCTCCACCCTGCCGAAGCCCCCGTCGGGCCGTGGCCTCACCCACCGGCAGCGGCTGCACCGCCGGGTCGGCCGGGTGCTGGCCGGCGCCGGGTACGTCGAGGCGCCGAACTACCCGTTCGTCAGCGAGCAGGTCTTCGACCAGCTCGGCCTGGAGGCCGACGACCCCGCCCGCCGCGTGGTCAAGCTGGTCAACCCGCTCAACGACGAGGAGCCCGCGCTGCGCACCTCGCTGCTGCCGGGTCTGCTCGGCGCGCTGCGCCGCAACGACGGCCGGGGCTCGCACGACCTGGCGCTGTTCGAGACCGGGCTGGTCTTCCACCCGCGTCAGGAGCGCGGCGTCGCCGCTCACCTGCCCGTCGACCGGCGTCCCACCGACGAGGAGCTCGCCGCGCTGAACGCCGTGCTGCCCGAGCAGCCGCGCCACGTGGCCGTCGTCCTCGCGGGCGCCCGCGAGCAGGCCGGCTGGTGGGGCAAGGGCCGTCCGGCCGACTGGGCCGACGCGGTCGAGGCCGCGCGGCTCGTCGCCCGGGAGGCGGGCTCCGAGCTGGTGGTGCGCAAGGGCCAGTACGGTCCGTGGCACCCGGGCCGGTGCGCCGAGCTGGTCGTCGTCGCCGACGGCGCCGAGCAGGTCGTCGGCCACGCGGGCGAGCTGCACCCCCGCGTGCTGAAGGCGCTCGGGCTGCCCGAGCGGACCTGCGCGATGGAGCTGGACCTGGACGCGCTGGAGCAGGCCGGGGACGGCACCCCGCAGGCGCCCGGCATCTCCACGTTCCCCGTGGCCACGCAGGACGTCGCGCTCGTCGTCGACAAGCCGGTGCCGCACGCCGAGGTCGAGGCCGCGCTGCGTGAGGGCGCGGGCGAGCTGCTGGAGGGCATCCGGCTGTTCGACGTGTACGAGAACGCGGAGCAGCTGGGGGACGGCAAGAAGTCCCTCGCGTACGCGCTGCGTTTCCGGGCCGGCGACCGGACGCTGACGGTGGACGAGGCGTCGGCCGCGCGGGACGCGGCCGTCGCGCTGGCCGCCGAGCGGACCGGGGCGGTGCTGCGGGGCTAGTCCCGCGACAGCGCCGGGGGACTGTGCGATCGTCGGAGGCTTCCAGCCGTCCGTGACCGGTCGCGCGGTTCCCCGCACCCCTTTTCGGGGCGTTGGAGTCACCTCACTCGATCGGGTGACATTTCCGGCTGATCCGTCTTTACGGGTCATGCGGTCGACAGAATCGGACCGGCCTTTCGGGGTCGGTCCGCGCTGTCAGGGCCTACATGGGGGGCCATCGGCATGATCCGTATCAGGGCACGGGCCCCAGGTCGTCGGATGCTCGCCCTCGGGTTGCCCACGGCCTGGGGTGCCGCGGCCATCGCCTACAAGCTGGCCTGCCCGCTCGGCCGGCAGGACGGGCTCGGGGCGCGGCTCGTGATCAGCGCCGTCTTCTTCGCCGTCGGCACCGGGCTGATGTTCCACGTCCGCCGGGTGCTGCTGCGCGAGCTCGAACAGGCCCGCGAGGTCGCCGGTGCCGCGCAGAGCGCGTTGCTGCGGCCCCTGCCGCCACGGGTCGACGGGCTGCGGGTGGCCGCCGCCCAGCTGGCGGCCGACCGCGGCGCCAGTGTGGGCGGCGACCTGTACGACGTGGTGGCCACCGAGCACGGCGTACGGGCCGTGATGGGCGACGTGCGCGGGCACGGGATCGGCGCCATCGCAACCGTCGCCGCCGTGCTCGGCAGCTTCCGCGAGGCCGCCCACGACGAACCCGACCTCGACCGGGTGCTGCGCCGGCTGGACCGGGCCCTCGCCCGCCATCTGCGGGAACGGGGCCGCACCGAGGCGGGCGGCGCGCTCTCCGAGGAGTTCGTCACCGTCCTGCTGCTGGAGATCGACCGCGACGGGCAGATGCGGGCCCTCAACTGCGGTCACCCATGGCCGTACCGCCTGCGGGGCGCCGAGGTCGAGCCGCTGTCCGTGGCCGAGCCGCTGCCGCCGCTGGGCCCGTTCCCGCTGCCGCCCGAACTGCCCGCCACACCCTGCGGCGAACTCCGGCACGGTGAGGCCCTTTTCCTCCACACGGACGGCGCGGAGGACGCCCGCGACGCGCAGGGCCGCTTCTTCCCGCTGGACCTCGTCCTCGCGGAGGCGCTGAGCGCGGGGACGAGAACTCCGCAGGCCCTCCTGGGAGCCGTGTTCACCCGCCTGCTGCGCCACACCCAGGGCACCCCCGCCGATGACGTCGCCTTCCTGGTCGTCCGCAACGAGCGTCTGCTCGGTCGCCCTTCAGGGGCGCGGGGCAGTGCCGCCGGCGACACGCCGTCCGCCCCGCCACGGAGTGTCGGGCAGGCGACGCGGCGGACGGCGTGAGCGCGGGCCGTCGCACTGTACGAGGGGGAGCCGACGGCCCGGCCGGCCTCTTTCGAGGACATTCAGTCAACCCGCTCGGAACTCTCCGCGACAGCGCGCGCACACCCCGGATTCGCGTACTCCGTTCACACCCCGTGTGAACCCGGATTCACTACGCTGTCGGGCACCGAGCCATCCGGGGGGCCTATCCCATGCAGCCCAACACACTGCTCGACGCGATTCTGGACGAGGCGGGCATCTCGCACGCCGGTCTGGCCGCGCACGTGAACCAGGCCGGACGGGCGCGCGGACTAGCGCTCCGCTACGAACACACCGCCGTGGCCCGCTGGCTGAAGGGACAGCGTCCGCGCGGCCAGGTGCCCGACCTGATCTGCGAGGTGCTGGCCGCCCGGCTGCACCGGCCGGTCACCCTCGACGACATCGGACTCGGCGTCCCCGGCGGCGAGCCGACCGCGCACGGCACGTCGCTGTCCGGCTTCGTGGAGCGGGCCACCGCCCTGTGGCGCTCCGACGAGCAGCAGCGCCCGCATATCCTGGGCGCGCCCGCGGTCACCGGCACGCCCGCCGTGATGCCGGTGTGGGAGTGGGAGAACCCGCCCGAGGACGTGGACGTCTCCCGGGGCGGGCGGCACCGGGTCACCCCGGCCGACATCGACATGCTGCGCGCCGCCCGCACCCACTACGAGCAGATGTACCGCAAGGCCGGCGGGGTCGCGACGCGCACCCGGATCGTCGGGTTCCTCAACGCCGAGGCCGCGCCGCTGCTGCGCGGCGGCTACACCGACGCCACGGGCCGTCAGCTGCACCGGGCCACCGGCGGGTTGGTGGCGGTCGCGGGCATCTGCGCCTACGACTCCGACGCGCACGGCCTCGCCCAGCGCTACTTCCACCAGGCGCTGCGGCTGGCGAAGGCCAGCGGGGACCGGGGACTCGGCGCCTATGTGATCGCGCTGCTGGTCAACCAGTCGCTGTTCATGAAGGAGTACCGGCAGGCCGTCGCCTTCGCGGAGGCCGCGCTGCGCACCGCCGGGAAGCACATCACGCCCGCGCTGGCCTCCGACCTGTACGCGATGCAGGCGAAGGCCTACGCCCATCTCGGCGACGGCAGCGGGGCGCTGTCCTGCATCCGGCGCGCCGAGCAGGCCGCCGAGCGGATCCGGCGCGGTTACGAACCGGACGAGACCGGCTATGTGCAGCCGGGGCTGGTCAACGTCCAGGTGGCGGAGGCGCTGCTCAGCCTGGGTGAGCTGGCGGCGGCCCGGGAGCACGCCGAGGCGGCGGTGGACACCCCGGCGCACGACCGGGGCCGCGTGCACCGGCTGGCCATGCTCAGCACGATCGAACTGCGCCAGGGCAACGCGGAGAAGGCCGTGGCCACCGCGGTGCGGATGGCCGAGCAGGCCCGCGGGATGGAGTCGCAGCGGCTGCGCGACAGACTCCGGGCGGTACGCGAGCACCTGGTGCGCAGCGGCGGCGCGGGCACGGCCGAGGCCGCCGAACTCATCGACGGGGCCCTGCGCGTACCGCTGTAGACCTGCTGTCCGGACCCCCCTGCGGATACCTTGCGACCCCACTGCGCCCACGGCCGCCCCGCTAGCGGCCGGGTGTGCGCCCTGCTGCCCGCCCGCTCCTGCTGCGATATTGCCACTTACTCGGCGGAAGGTGGCAGAACCGTGCAGTGGACGAAACAGAACGAACAAACTGTGTATGAAAACCGCTGGTTCAGCGTCAACCTCGCGGATGTCGAGCTGCCGGACGGCCGGCATCTCGACCACTTCCTGATACGGCTGCGGCCCGTCGCCGTGGCCACCGTGGTGAACGAGGCCAACGAGGTCCTGCTGCTGTGGCGGCACCGCTTCATCACCGACAGCTGGGGGTGGGAACTCGCGGCGGGCGTCGTGGAGGACGGCGAGGACATCGCGGCGGCCGCCGCCCGGGAGCTGGAGGAGGAGACCGGATGGCGGCCGGGACCGCTGCGCCATCTGATGAGCGTGGAGCCGTCCAACGGGCTCACCGACGCCCGGCACCACATCTACTGGGCCGACGAGGGCGAGTACGTCGGTCACCCCGTGGACGACTTCGAGTCGGACCGGCGGGAGTGGGTCCCCCTCAAGGTCGTCCCCGACCTGATCGCCCGCGGCGAGGTCCCGGCCGCCAACATGGCGGCCGCACTGCTGTTACTTCACCACCTCAGGCTCTAGGGGGTGTCTCGTCGATCAGGCCGGATCAGGGAGCGGCGTCTGGTGCCGTGCGTCGCAAGGCGGAGGAGGGAGCCGATGCGGCGCGTCGGGGACCGACGACAACGCGGCGAGGCGCGGTGCCAGGCGCCGCGAGCCCGGCATGATCGGCGAGACGTCCCCTAGGGCGTGTCCGCTAACGTCCCAGCGCCTGCCAGATCGTCACGACGAGCGCGCCCACGGCCGTCACGGCCGCGAGCGAGGGCAGCGGCCAGCGGGCGTGCTCCAGCGTGACGAGCCGGTTGTTCACCTCGTCCAGTTCCTTCGCGGTCTCCTCGGTCCGATGGCTGAGCAGGGCCAGTCCGCCTTCGACGCGGGCATAGGCCACATCGAGGCGGCGTCGTAACTCTGCGAGTTCTCCGTTCACGACCGGATGCTCGGGATCGGCGGTCACAAGTCCGCTCCTTTCCGTGGTCGGTCTACATCCCTTGCATGCGCATGAAGAGTCAACTCGCCTGGTGGGCGCATGGGGAGCGTGTGCGCAGGGCATATGCGAGCCCGGCGCGCACACGGTGTGTGAATGGCGCGGGCCCGGCACCCTCCTGGGTGCCGGGCCCTGCGTCCGGCCGGATACTGACGGTCGGTAATCAGCCGTAGGTGTAGAAGCCGGATCCGGTCTTGCGGCCGAGCCGGCCGGCGTCGACCATGCGCTGGAGCAGCGGGGGAGCGGCGTACAGCGGCTCCTTGTACTCCTCGTACATCGAGTACGCCACGGAGGCGACCGTGTCCAGACCGATGAGGTCCGACAGCTTCAGCGGGCCCATGGGGTGCGCGCAGCCCATCTCCATGCCGTTGTCGATGTCCTCACGGCTGGCGATGCCCGACTCGAACATCCGGATCGCGGAGAGCAGGTACGGGATCAGCAGCGCGTTGACCACGAAGCCGGAGCGGTCCTGGGCGCGGATGGCGTGCTTGTTCAGCACCTTCTCGGTGAACAGCTGGGCCCGGCTGAGCGTGCCCTCGGATGTGGTGAGCGCGGGGATCAGCTCGACGAGCTGCTGCACCGGGGCCGGGTTGAAGAAGTGGATGCCGATGACCTGGTCCGGCCGCGAGGTGGCGACCGCCAGCTTCACCAGCGGGATGGAGGAGGTGTTGGAGGCCAGGATCGCGTCCGGGCGGGTCACCACCTGGTCGAGCACTTGGAAGATCTCGGTCTTGACCTGCTCGTTCTCGACGACCGCCTCGATCACCAGATCACGGTCGGCGAACTCGCCGAGGTCAGTGGTGAAGCTCAGCCGGGCCTGCGTCGAGTCCCGCTCCTCCTCGCTGATCTTGCCCCGCTCGGCGGCCTTGGCCAGGGAGTTGAACAGCCGGGTGCGGCCGATCTCCAAGGCCTCGCCGGTGGTCTCGGCGACCTTGACGTCCAGGCCGGCGCGGGCGCACACCTCCGCGATACCGGCGCCCATCTGGCCGCAGCCGACCACTCCGACGCGCGAAATGTCTCCCGCTGGGATGCCCGTCACATCGTCCCCTTCGCTGATCCATGCTCGTCAGGTCCGCCGGGTCCCGGGGCCTGCACGTGCCTGCTCCGTTCGTGCACGTTACCGCCAAGTATCGATGATCGATCGCCGGGGTCGGGCATTCTGGGCGCGGCAACGGATGGTGACCGCGTGGAGACGCGGCGTATGGGGGTGTTCGCATGGGACGTATGACACGTCGGGTCTTCGCGGCCGCCGCGCTGTCGGCCCTGGCCATGGCGGGCGATGCCGCCTCGGCGGCCCCGGGGAGGCCCGGTCGGGGGCCACGGGCGGACGGCGAGACGAGGGGCGCGGCGGGCGGTGCGGTGACCGACGAGATGCGCGGCGTGTGGCTGGCGACCGTCGCCAACCGGGACTGGCCCTCCCGCGCCGGTCTGAGCGCCGCCGAACAGCGCGCGGAGCTGATCGCCCTGCTCGACGCGGCCGTACGGCGCCGCCTCAACACGGTGATCTTCCAGGTGCGGCCGGCCGCCGACGCGCTGTGGCCCTCGGCGTACGAGCCATGGTCGCAGGTCCTCACCGGCACCCAGGGCGGGGACCCGGGCTGGGACCCGCTCGGCACGGCCGTCGCCGAGGCGCACGCGCGCGGCCTGGAGCTGCACGCCTGGTTCAACCCGCTGCGGGTCGCCACCCACGCGGACCTCACCCGGCTCACGCCCACCCACCCGGCCCGCAGGAATCCCGGGTGGGTGGTGACGTACGCCGGGAAGCTCCACTACAACCCGGGGCTGCCCGAGGTCCGTGCCTTCGTGCGGACCGCGATGCTCGACGCGGTCGAGAAGTACCCGGTCGACGCAGTCCACTTCGACGACTACTTCTACCCGTACCCGGTGCCGGGCCACAGCTTCGACGACGACGCGGCCTACGACGCCCACGGCGGCGACTTCACCAACCGGGCCGACTGGCGGCGCGACAACATCGACCGGCTGGTGCGCGGAATGGCGACCGGCATCCGGGAGGTGCGGCCCGGGACCCGGTTCGGGATCAGCCCCTTCGGGGTGTGGCGCAACGCCGAGACCGACCCGCGCGGCTCGGACACCACGGCCCTCCAGACCTACGACGACCTGTACGCGGACACCCGCAAGTGGGTGCGGGAGAACTGGGTGGACTACATCTGCCCGCAGCTGTACTGGCACATCGGCTTCACCGCCGCCGACTACGCCACCCTGGTCCCGTGGTGGGCGAAGGCCGCCCGGGGCACCGGAACCCGGCTCTACATCGGGGAGGCCCTGTACAAGGCCGGTGACCCCGCGCAGCCCGCGGCCTGGCAGGACCCGGCCGAGCTGTCCCGGCATCTGACGCTGGCGTCCAGGTACCCGGAGGTCGGCGGGCATGTGTTCTTCGCCGCCGAAGAGGTGGTGGCGGACCCGTACGGCGCGCTGGCGCGGGTGATCGCCGACCACTACCAGTGACCGGCGAATCCCGCGCCCTGGATCACTGACCGGTCATCGGGTGGGTGTCCCGGTGCCGGATCTCGGTGTCGGGGCCCGGGGAGCACAGACCCTCGTGCCCGTCCTGGAACCGGACGCGGTACGGGGGGTTGCCCTCCTGGCCGAGCACTTCCACGATCTCGCCGACCTTGTCGTGCTGTCCGACCACCCTGCCGTGCTGGACAAGCTGGTCGCCCACGCTTGCGCGCATCTGTGGCCTCCTCACCATCGCGGGAGCAGCGGTCCGTGGCCTCGAGTCCACTGCGGTGGGCGCCGGGCGGAACCCGGCGGCGTACGCCGCTCAGCCTCGCGCCCGTTGGGTGACGGCGATGCAGACGAGCACGGCCGCGGCCGTCAGCGGGGCGGCCACTGTCAGGTGCTCGCCCAGCAGCAGCACCGACCACACCAGTGTGAGCAGCGGCTGGGCCAACTGCAACTGGCTGGCCTTGGGGATGCCGATGGCCGCCATGCCCCGGTACCAGACGACCAGCCCCAGGAACTGCGACCCCGCCGCGACCCACAGCACCCCGGCCACGGCGTGCGCGGTGAGCGTCACCGGCTCGTACGACAGCGCGATCGCGGTGGCCGGGACGCTCAGCGGCAGGCACAGCACCAGCGCCCAGCCGACGACCTGCCAGCCCGGCATGACCCGGGCCAGCCGGCCGCCCTCGGTGTAGCCGGCCGCGCACACCAGCAGCGCGCCGAAGAGACAGAGGTCGGCGGTGCTCAGGCCGCCGCCGCTCTGCTGCGCGGTGAACACGCCCACCGCCGCGGCACCGGCGAGGGCCGCCGTCCAGAAGGTGCGCGAGGGGCGGCTGCCGACGCGCAGCGCGGACAGCGCGGCCGTCGTCAGCGGCAGGAGCCCGACCACGACGGCGGCGTGCGCGGTGGTCGAGGTCTGCAGGGCGAGCGTGGTCAGCATCGGGAACCCGATGACCACCCCGGCGGCGACCACGGCAAGCCCGGGAAGGTGCTCACGGGCCGGCAGCGGGATCCTCATGGCCAGCAGGCAGCCGCCCGCGATCAGCGCGGCCAGCACACTGCGCACGGCGACCAGCGACCAGGGCCCGAAGCCCTCCAGCCCCCAGGCGGTGGCGGGGAAGGTGAGCGAGAAGGCGATGACGCCGAGGGCCGCCTGGAGGGTGCCCGCCGCGGCGCGGGCCGGGACGGCGGCCGGACCGGTGGACGCACCGGTGGACGGGCCTGTGGGCGGGGCGTCGACTGCTATCGCGGTCGGCTTGGTAGCGCTACTCTGTGCTCTCATGCAAGAGCGTAGCAGTGTGGGTGAACTGGCGGAACAGCTGCGAAGAGAGCTGGACCGCTACTCCCCAGGTGGAAAGCTGCCGTCGAGCCGGGCCCTGGTGGAGCGGTTCCGGGTGAGCCCGGTGACCGTCTCCCGGGCGCTCGCCCAGCTCGCCGCCGAGGGGCTGGTGGTGACCCGCCCCGGCGCCGGGGCGTTCCGGGCCGGGCCGCGTCCCGCCGCCGCGCTCGCCGGGGACACCTCGTGGCAGGAGCTGACGCTGAGCGCCGACGGCGCCGCCGAGGCCGTGCCGCGCTCCGTGGACGCCTCCGGGGTGCTGGTCTCCCTCGCCGCACCGTCGCCCGGCGTGATCGAGTTCAACGGCGGCTACCTGCACCCCTCCCTGCAGCCCGAGCGGGCGATGGCCGCCGCGCTGTCCCGCGCGGGACGCCGGCCCGGCGCCTGGGGACGGCCGCCGATGGAAGGGCTGCCGGAGCTGCGGGAGTGGTTCGCGCGCAGCATCGGCGGCCCCGGCGGAGCGGTCACCGCGGCCGAGGTGCTGATCACCGCGGGCGGCCAGTCCGCGCTCACCACCGCCCTGCGCGCGCTCGCCCCGCCCGGGGCGCCGGTGCTCGTGGAGTCGCCGACCTACCCGGGCATGCTCGCGATCGCCCGGGCGGCGGGCCTGCGGCCGGTGCCGGTCCCGGTGGACGCCGACGGGGTCCGCCCGGCCCTGCTCGCCGACGCGTTCCGGGCCACCGGCGCCCGGGTCCTCGTCTGCCAGCCGCTGTTCCAGAACCCCACCGGTGCCGTCCTCGCCCCCGAGCGGCGGGGTGAGGTGCTGCGGCTCGCGCGGGCGGCCGGGGCGTTCGTCGTCGAGGACGACTTCGTGCGCCGCCTCGTGCACGAGGACGCGCCGCCGCTGCCGCGCCCGCTGGTCGCCGACGACCCCGACGGCGTCGTCGTCCACGTCTGCTCGCTGACCAAGGCCACCTCGCCCAGCTTCCGGGTGAGCGCGCTGGCCGCCCGGGGCCCGGTGCTGGAGCGGCTGCGCGCCATCCAGGTCGTCGAGACCTTCTTCGTGCCCCGGCCGCTCCAGGAGGCGGCGCTGGAGCTGGTCGGCTCGCCGGCCTGGCCGCGTCATCTGCGCGCGGTCTCCGCCGAGCTGAGAACCCGGCGCGACGCCATGGTCTCCGCGCTGCGGCTGCGGCTGCCCGAGCTGGCGCTGCCGCACATCCCCAGCGGCGGCTACCACCTGTGGCCCCGGCTGCCCGAGGGCACCGACGAGGCGGCCCTGACGGCGGCGGCGCTGCGCGCGGGCGTCGCCGTCACCCCCGGCCGCCCCTACTTCAGCGCCGAGCCGCCCGCCGCCCATCTGCGGCTGAGCTTCGCGGCGGTCGCCGGGACGGGCGAGATCGCGGAGGGGGTGCGGCGGCTGCGGACGGCCTGTGACGAGGTCCTGTAGGCGGACCGTCCGCACAGCCCCGCCGGGCAAATCGTTCGACGTCGCCGTCCCGGAACTGCCAACCTCCCCCCATGGACGACACCTTCCGCCTCCCCGACGGCTATGAGATCTCCACGGACCCCGAGCGCGTCGACACCGACCGTGTGCACCGGTGGCTGTCCACCGACGCCTACTGGGCGCTCGGACGGCCCCGCGAGAAGCAGGACCGGGCCATCGCGGGGTCGCTCAACTTCGGGGTGTACGACACGGCCTCGGGGGAGCAGGTGGCGTACGCCCGGATCATCACCGACCGGGCGACCTTCGCCTGGCTGTGCGACGTCTACGTCGACCCGTCGGTGCGGGGCAAGGGCGTGGGGACCGCGCTGGTGGGCGCCGTACGGGAGGAGCTGCGGCCGTACGGGCTGCGGCGGATCCTGCTCGCCACGCACGACGCGCACGCGGTGTACGCGAAGCTGGGATTCGCGCCGCTGGAGCGGCCGGACCAGTGGATGGCGCTCCACTTCGACCGGTGAGCCGGGTAAACCCTGGGTAACCCCTGGCCTCCACCCCTTGACCCGGGTACGCGCGCGGCTCACCATCCCCGCATGACACTTCGGGTCACGTTCGTCGCCGCCGCGCGCAGCTCCCCGCTGCTCGCGGAGCGTTTCGAGGACGACCGGCCGCTGGACCAGGCGGGCTGGGGCGAGGTGGAGCGCGTCGCCCCCGAGCTGCTGCCGCTGGCGGCGGCCGAGCTGCGCTACTGCTCGCCCACGCCGCGCAGCCGCGCCACCGGCGACGCCCTGGGCTACGCCCCGCTGGCGCAGCTCGCCCTGCGCGACTGCGACATGGGCCGGTGGCGCGGGCTGACCCTCGGCGAGGCGATGGCCCGCGAGCCGCAGGCGGTGGACGCGTGGCTGGCCGACCCGCGCGGCAATCCGCACGGCGGTGAGCCGCTGCTCGCCTTCATCGGCCGTGTCGGCGGCTGGCTGGACACCCGGCCGGCGGAGGACGGCTGCGGGATCGTCGCGGTGGCCGAGCCGTCGGTGATCCGCGCGGCGCTGGTGTACGCCCTGAAGGCACCGCCGTCGACGTACTGGAACATCGACGTCCGCCCGCTGTCGACGACCACCGTGACGGGGCGCGCGGGCCGCTGGAACCTGCGTCTCGACGGCTGCCGGACTCAGCCCACGCGCGCGTAGTCCGTCGTCAGGATCACGTCCTTCGCCGGGCCCCCGACCCGCCACACCGTCCGCCAGTGGTCCGCGTCCCGGACCGTGAACTCCCCGCGGTAGAGGTCGGCCGCGCAGGGGTGGTCGGTGACCCAGTGCCCGGACGTCAGGTCCAGGTCGTGGAACGGCCGGCCGTCCGCGAACCGCACGTCGGCCGTCCCGGCGCCGTCCGGTCCCGGCAGGAAGCGCAGGGTCCGCTCGGCGGGCCGGGAGACGCCCTGCCAGGTGAACGTCCCGGACTCGTGATGGAGCAGGCCGCCGCCCTCGAGCGGGCTGAAAACCGTCGTTCCGGTGAACTCCCCCGCGTCCCCGCCCGCGAGATCCCGCACGGAACGCGTCACCTCCCACTTCCCGGCCAGAAACGCCAGCGCCTCCGGCACCGGCCAGAACTCGCCCATCGCGTACGACTCTCCGTCCCGTCCGTTCCTGCGTGACCCATTGACGCGTACCCGCCCCCTCCCTATCTTGCCGTTCGAAGTGCTGACCAAGGTCCGATATTTCGAACAACTCCTTTCCGGAGCAGAGAGCCGCGGAGTATCCATGTCACGCACCACCCGCACCACCCGCTGGAGACTCGGCCTGACCGCGACCGCCGCGCTGGCCGCCTCCTCCGTGCTCGTGCCCGCGCCCGCGCACGCAGGGTCCGTCACCGACTACGCCATCACCGTCGACCCGTCCGCGACCGGCGCGAAGATCGACGACACGATGTACGGCGTCTTCTTCGAGGACATCAACCGCGCGGCCGACGGCGGTCTGTACGCCGAACTCGTGCAGAACCGGTCCTTCGAGTACTCCACCGCCGACAACGGCTCGTACACCCCGCTGACCTCCTGGACGGTCGCCGGCACCGCGCAGGTCGTGAACGACGACGGCCGGCTCGACGAGCGCAACCGCAACTACCTCTCCCTGGGTGCCGGTTCGTCCGTCACCAACGCCGGCTACAACACCGGGATACGGGTGGAGCAGGGCAAGCGGTACGACTTCTCCGTGTGGGCCCGCGCCGACGCCGGAACCACCCTCACCGTCTCCCTGAAGGACGCCGCCGGCGAGCTGGCGACCGCCCGCCGGGTGAGCGCCGAGGGCGGCTGGGCCAAGTACACCGCCACCTTCACCGCGACCCGCACCAGCAACCGCGGCCGCCTCGCCGTCCACTCCGCCGGCGCCGCCGCGCTCGACATGGTCTCGCTGTTCCCGCGCGACACCTACAAGAACCAGCCCAACGGCCTGCGCAAGGACCTCGCCGAGAAGATCGAGGCCCTGAACCCGGCCTTCGTCCGCTTCCCCGGCGGCTGCCTGGTCAACACCGGCTCCATGGAGGACTACAGCGAGGCCTCCGGCTGGCAGCGCAAGCGGTCCTACCAGTGGAAGGACACCGTCGGCCCGGTCGAGGAACGCGCCACCAACGCCAACTTCTGGGGCTACAACCAGAGCTACGGCCTCGGCTACTACGAGTACTTCCGCTTCGCCGAGGACATCGGCGCCATGCCGCTGCCCGTCGTCCCCGCCCTGGTCACCGGCTGCGGCCAGAACAAGGCCACCGAAGACGAGGAACTGCTGCGGCGGCACATCCAGGACACCCTCGACCTGATCGAGTTCGCCAACGGCCCGACGACCTCGAAGTGGGGCGGGCTGCGCGCCGAGATGGGCCACCCGAAGCCCTTCGGCCTCACCCACCTCGGCGTCGGCAACGAGGAGAACCTGCCGAACGAGTTCTTCGCCCGCTTCCAGAAGTTCCGCGCCGCGATCGAGGCGAAGTACCCCGACATCACGGTCATCTCCAACTCCGGCCCGGACGACGCCGGAACCACCTTCGACACCGCCTGGAAGCTCAACCGCGAGGGCGACGTCGACATGGTCGACGAGCACTACTACAACAGCCCGCAGTGGTTCCTGCAGAACAACGACCGCTACGACTCCTACGACCGGCAGGGCCCCAAGGTGTTCCTCGGCGAGTACGCCTCCCAGGGCAACGCCTTCAAGAACGCCCTCGCCGAGGCCGCGTTCATGACCGGCCTGGAACGCAACGCGGACGTGGTCAAGCTCGCCTCGTACGCCCCGCTGCTCGCCAACGAGGACTACGTGCAGTGGCGCCCCGACATGATCTGGTTCAACAACCGGGCCTCCTGGAACTCGGCCGGCTACGAGGTCCAGAAGCTGTTCATGAACAACGTGGGCGACCGCGTGATCCCCTCGACCGCGACCGGCACGCCGGACGTCAGCGGCCCGATCACCGGCGCGGTCGGCCTGTCCACCTGGGCGACCAGCGCCGCCTACGACGACGTGAAGGTCACCTCGGCCGACGGCACGACCCTGCTCAGCGACGACTTCTCCGGTGATGCCTCGAAGTGGACCCACTCCGGCGCCGGCAGCTGGAGCGTCCAGGACGGCACCTACGTCCAGACCGACGCCGCCGCCGAGAACACCCTGGTCACCGCGGGCGACCCGGCGTGGAAGGACTACGACCTGCATGTCGAGGCCACCAAGAAGTCCGGCAAGGAGGGCTTCCTCGTCGCCTTCGGTGTCAAGGACACCGGCAACTACTACTGGTGGAACCTCGGCGGCTGGAACAACACCAGCTCCGCCGTCGAGCAGGCCTCGGACGGCGGCAAGTCCACACTGATCTCCAAGCCCCACTCGATCGAGACGGGCCGCGCCTACGACATCGACATCAAGGTGCGGGGCCGCCAGGTCGGCCTCTACCTGGACGGACAGCTCTGGGGCAGCTTCACCGACGACAAACCCGCCGAGCCGTTCCGCCAGGTCGTCACCGAGGACCGGCGCACCGGCGAACTGATCGTCAAGGTCGTCAACGCCCAGTCCACGGCCGCCCGTACGGCGGTCGACCTGGGCGGTGCCAAGGTCTCCTCGCGGGCCCGGGTGACCACCCTGGCCGCCGACCCCGAGGACGTGAACACCGAGACGGACACCCCGGTCACCCCGGTGAAGTCCACGTTCACGGGAGTCGCCGGGAAGTTCACCTACACCTTCCCGGCGAACTCCGTGACGTTCCTCAGGATCGCCAGGAGGTGAGGGGGACGCGGGCGGCTCAGACCCCGAAGTACGCCTGGGCCGCCCGCACCCCCTCCGCCAGCGCGTCCACCTCCGCCGGCGTGTTGTAGACGTAGAAGCTCGCCCGGGTCGTCGCCGGAACGCCGTACCGGCGCACGATCGGGCGGGCGCAGTGGTGGCCGACCCGGACGGCGACCCCGCGCTCGTCCAGCACCTGGCCGACGTCGTGCGGGTGGACGCCGTCGACCGTGAAGGAGACGGCGCCGCCCCGGTCGGCGAGGTCGCGCGGGCCGACGATCCGCACGCCGGGGATCTCGCCCAGCAGCTCCAGGGCCCGCGCGGTGAGCCGGTCCTCGTGCGCGGCGACCTCGGCCATGCCGAGCGCCTGGAGATAGTCCACCGCCGCGGCCAGGCCGACCGCCTGGGACGTCATCGGCACGCCCGCCTCGAAACGCTGCGGCGGCGGCAGGAACGTGGTCCGCTCCATCTCCACGATCTCGACCATCGAACCGCCGGTCAGGAACGGCGGCAGCGAGTCGAGCAGATCCCGCCGGCCCCACAGCACGCCGACCCCGTACGGGCCGAGCATCTTGTGCCCGGAGAACGCCAGGAAGTCCGCGCCGAGCGCGGCGACGTCCACCGGCCGGTGGGGGACCGACTGGGCGCCGTCGACCACCACCAGCGCACCCACCTCGTGGGCGCGGTCGGCCAGCAGCCGCACCGGGTTGACCGTGCCGAGCACGTTCGACTGGTGGGTGACGGCGACGACCCTGGTGCGCTCGTCGACCAGCTCGTCGAGCCGGGTGAGGTCCAGGCGCCCCTCGTCGGTCAGCCCGAACCAGTCCAGCGTCGCGCCGGTCCGCTCGGCGAGCTGCTGCCAGGGCACCAGGTTGGCGTGGTGCTCCATCTCCGTGACCACGATCCGGTCGCCGGGGCCGATCCGGCGGGCGTCGCCCAGCGCGTGGGCGACCAGGTTGATGCCCTCGGTGGTGTTCCGGGTGAAGACGATCTCGTCGTCCGCCGCGCCGACGAAACGGGCGACGGTGTGCCGGGCGTTCTCGTACGCCTCCGTCGCCTCCCCGGCGAGCTGGTGGGCGCCGCGGTGCACGGCAGCGTTGTGGTGCAGCAGGAAGTCCCGCTCGGCGTCGAGGACCCGGAGCGGTTTCTGGGTGGTGGCGCCGGAGTCCAGGTAGACGAGGCGGGCGCCGCTGTCCAGGGTCCGCTCCAGGATCGGGAAGTCCTTGCGCAGCGCGTGCACGTCGAAGGCCACGACGTCTCACCTCTCACGGGTTCTGTAACCATTTGCCGTGAGGCACGCTAGGTCTCCTCACGGAGAATCGCAAGCGTTAACATGAGAGCGTGGATCATGAGTCCCCCGTCTCCCTGCACCGGCTCCCGGTCCCGGGCGAGGAACGCTATGTGTCGCTGGCCCTGGTCAACACGCGCTTCACCCTGAGCCACGGCCCGGTGGACCTGCTCGACGACACCGAGGCCGCGCACCTGTGGCTGGTCCGGCACGAGCTGCTGCCGGACCGCGTCGCCCTCAACGGCCGGCAGTTCGGCAGGCTCCTGGGGCTGCGCGAGGCCCTGCGCGCCCTCTTCACCGCCTACGGCACCGCGGCCGTCCCCCCGGCCGGCAGCCTCGCCGCGTTCAACTCCGCGCTCGCCGCCGCCCCGCCGACCCCCCGCCTCGACTGGACCGCCGACGGCCCCCGCCGCGCCCACCAGTCCGACGCCGGCAACCCGGCCGGCGCCGCGCTCTCCCTGCTCGCCGAGGACGCCGCCGAACTGCTCACCGGCCCCGAGGCCGATCAGCTCGCCGAATGCGCCGCCCAGGGCTGCGCCCGCTGGTTCCTGCGCTCCCACGCCGCCCGCCGCTGGTGCACCACGAAGTGCGGCAACCGGGTCCGGGCGGCCCGGGCGTACGCGGCGCGCAAGGGCCGCTGAGGCGGGCCTACCAGTAGGCGCCCGCGTCCCAGCCCCGGAAGCCCGCCCACTCCAGCGGGTCGTCGTGCTCCTCGTCCAGGTGCGCGAGCCCCGGCGTGACCAGGTTCCCGCGCTGCCAGTCGAGCAGCGTCTCCACCAGCCCGCCCGCGAGCGGCGGCCCCTGCCGGGCGTGCCGGGGCCAGAAGACCAGCGGCCAGGAGTCCGGATCGGGGCCCTCGGTGAGCCAGCCCAGGTAGTCGCCGTCGATGGAGTTGCCGAACGGCAGGAAACCGCCCGGCTCGGGCCACACCGGCAGCGGGAAGTCGTCGGGGTGGCTGCGCCTGAGCCGCCGGTAGCCGTCCAGGATCTCCCCGGCCAGCGTCGTGAACCGCCGCTCGCCGGTGCGCAGCGGTGTGTGCAGCCGCAGCCACTCGCTGAAGGCGCCGGCGCCGTACACCTCCAGCAGCTCCACGTACTCCCGCGGCAGCCGCGTCCCCAGCTCGGCGAACAGCTGCTCCCAGGTGGCGTCGCCGAGATACGGCTCCGCCGGGGGCGGGGCCAGCAGCCGCAGTGCCGCCTGTCCGGTGCCGGTCTCCAGGGCGATGCGCCGCTCGGCCTCGCCGAGCCGGGGCGGCACGGGCTCGGGCGGCGTCCACGGCCCGGCGTCCGTCAGGAAGTCCGGGCGGGCGACGGTGCCGGGCAGCGGTCCCATCAGCGGGCCGGGCGGGGACGGCGTCTCCCAGGTGTCCCGGACGGTGTGCCGCAGATACCCGGTGAGAGTGAGGTCGTACGGGTGCCAGGGGCGCAGTCCGCTGCCGGGGATCGCCCCCTGGTGCCTGACCACGACCGTCCACTCGTCCGGGTCCTCGGACACGGAGGTGTCCCAGAACAGCGCGTCGTCGCCCGCGCTGCACCCCCACGGCAGCAGCCCGCCCGGCTCGGGGTGCAGCGCGGGCCGCTCGTCCTCCGGCAGCCCACGGACCGCCTCGCGGCGGACCTCCCGCAGCCACTCGGCGTACTCGAACTCCTCTCCCGCGCACGGCGCGTGCACATAGAGGAAGTCGCCGAACTCCAGCGGGCCGTACCGGTCCGCGAGCCGCTTGTAGTCGCCGGGCAGGCGCAGCCCCAGCCACTCCTCGACGACCGCCCAGTCGACGGGGACGGGGACGGGCGGGCACTCCTCGGAGGGAGCGGTGAACGTGCTGAGGTCCGGTGTCACGGGAGGTCCTTCGGCCGCTTGCGGTGTACACGCCGATTCTCGCGTCCGGTGCGATGCGTATGGATCACATGGATTGCATAAACGTGCAGCGAAACGTATAGTCATGCCATCCAGGAGGAGGGTCGGAGGGTCCCATGACGGTACGTGCGGCAGTGGCCGGAGCGAGCGGATACGCGGGCGGAGAGCTGCTGCGTCTGCTCCTGACGCACCCCGAGGTCGAGATCGGCGCCCTCACGGGCAACTCCAACGCGGGCCAGCGGCTCGGCGCACTCCAGCCGCACCTGCTGCCGCTCGCCGACCGGGTGCTCCAGGAGACCACCGCCGACGTGCTCGCCGGACACGACGTCGTGTTCCTGGCGCTGCCCCACGGGCAGTCCGCCGCCGTCGCCGAACAGCTCGGACCGGACGTCCTCGTCGTCGACATGGGCGCCGACTTCCGGCTGAAGGACGCCGCCGACTGGGAGCGCTTCTACGGCTCCCCGCACGCCGGGACCTGGCCGTACGGCCTCCCCGAACTTCCGGGTGCCCGCGGCGCGCTGGAGGGGTCCAAGCGCATCGCGGTACCCGGTTGCTACCCCACGGCTGTCTCCCTCGCCCTGTTCCCGGCCTACACCGCCGGGCTCGCCGAGGCCGAGGCCGTGATCGTCGCCGCGTCCGGCACCTCCGGCGCGGGCAAGGCGCCCAAGCCGCACCTGCTGGGCAGCGAGGTCATGGGCTCCATGACGCCGTACGGCGTCGGCGGCGGCCACCGGCACACGCCCGAGATGATCCAGAACCTCAGCGCGGCGGCCGGCGAGCGGATCTCCGTCTCCTTCACCCCGACCCTCGCGCCGATGCCGCGCGGCATCCTCGCCACGTGCAGCGCGAAGGCCAGGCCGGGGGTCACCGCGGACACCGTCCGCGCCGCCTACGAGAAGGCGTTCGCCGACGAGCCCTTCGTCCACCTGCTCCCCGAGGGCCGGTGGCCCGCCACCGCGTCCGTGCAGGCGTCCAACGCCGTCCAGGTGCAGGTCGCGTACGACGAGGCCGCCGGGCGGATCATCGCGATCAGCGCCATCGACAACCTGACCAAGGGCACCGCCGGCGGTGCCGTCCAGAGCATGAACATCGCCCTGGGTCTCGACGAGACCACCGGGCTTTCCACGATCGGAGTCGCACCTTGAGCGTCACGGCAGCCAAGGGATTCACGGCGGCGGGCATCGCCGCCGGGATCAAGGAGAACGGCAACCCGGACCTGGCCCTCGTGGTCAACACCGGGCCGCGCCGCGCCGCCGCGGGCGTCTTCACCTCCAACCGCGTCAAGGCCGCCCCGGTGCTGTGGTCCGAGCAGGTCCTCAAGAGCGGCGAGCTGTCGGCCGTCGTCCTCAACTCCGGCGGCGCCAACGCCTGCACCGGCCCCAAGGGCTTCCAGGACACCCACGCCACCGCCGAGAAGGTCGCGGAGGCGCTGGACATCGGCGCCGGAGAGGTCGCCGTCTGCTCCACCGGCCTCATCGGCGTCCTGCTCCCCATGGACAAGCTGCTCCCCGGCGTCGAGACCGCCGCCGCCCAGCTGTCCGAGCACGGCGGCGAGAAGGCCGCCATCGCCATCAAGACCACCGACACCGTCCACAAGACGTCCGTCGTCACCAAGGACGGCTGGACCGTCGGCGGCATGGCCAAGGGCGCCGGCATGCTCGCGCCGGGCCTCGCCACCATGCTGGTCGTCATCACCACCGACGCCGACCTCGACAGCGGGACCCTGGACCGGGCGCTGCGCGCCGCCACCAAGGTCACCTTCGACCGCGTCGACTCCGACGGCTGCATGTCCACCAACGACACCGTCCTGCTGCTCGCCTCCGGCGCCGCCGAGGTCACCCCTGCCTACGAGGAGTTCGCCGAGGCCGTACGACAGGTCTGCGACGACCTCGGCCAGCAGCTGATCCGCGACGCCGAGGGCGCCAGCAAGGACATCAAGGTCGAGGTGATCAACGCGGCGACCGAGGCCGACGCCGTCGAGGTGGGCCGCTCCATCGCCCGCAACAACCTCCTCAAGTGCGCCATCCACGGCGAGGACCCCAACTGGGGCCGCGTCCTCTCCGCGATCGGCACCACCTCCGCCGCCTTCGAGCCCGACCGGTTGAACGTCGCCATCAACGGCGTCTGGGTCTGCAAGAACGGCTCCGTCGGCGAGGACCGGGAGAAGGTCGACATGCGCTACCGCGAGGTGCACATCGTCGCCGACCTCGCCGCCGGGGCCGAGACCGCCACCATCTGGACCAACGACCTCACCGCCGACTACGTCCACGAGAACAGCGCCTACAGCTCATGAGCAATCCGACGCGGAAGCACACCGCTCTCCCCAAGGCCCAGACCCTCATCGAGGCGCTGCCCTGGCTGGTCCGGCACAACGGCAAGACCGTCGTCATCAAGTTCGGCGGCAACGCCATGATCGACGAGGACCTGAAGGCCGCCTTCGCCCAGGACGTCGTGTTCCTGCACCACGCCGGCCTCAAGCCGGTCGTCGTGCACGGCGGCGGCCCGCAGATCAGCGCCGCCCTCGACAAGCACGGAATCGTCAGCGAGTTCAAGGCCGGCCTGCGCGTCACCACCGAGGAGGCCATGGACGTCGTCCGGATGGTGCTCGCCGGACAGGTGCAGCGCGAACTGGTCGGACTGCTCAACCAGCACGGCCCGCTCGCCGTCGGCCTCACCGGCGAGGACGCGCACACCATCACCGCCACCAAGCACCAGCCGCAGATCGACGGCGAATCCGTCGACATCGGCCGGGTCGGCGAGATCACCGACATCGACACCGGCGCGATCGAGGCGCTGCTCGCCGACGGCCGGATTCCGGTCGTCTCGTCGATCGCCCGCTCCCAGGACGACGGACACGTCTACAACGTCAACGCCGACACGGCGGCCGCGGCGCTCGCGGCCGCGCTGGGCGCCGAGACCCTGATGGTCCTCACGGACGTCGAGGGACTGTACGAGGACTGGCCGAACAGCGACGAGGTGATCAGCCGCCTCACCGCCTCCCAGCTGGAGAAACTGCTCCCCGAGCTGTCCTCCGGCATGGTGCCGAAGATGGAGGGCTGCCTGCACGCCGTACGCAACGGCGTCACCACCGCCCGCGTCATCGACGGCCGGGTCCAGCACTCGATCCTGCTGGAGATCTTCACCGACGAGGGCATCGGCACCATGGTCGTGCCCGACGAGAAGCCGGACGAACAGGGGGAGCGATGAGCAACGAGGCACTGACCACGCGCTGGCAGGGCGCGCTCATGAACAACTACGGCACCCCCCGGCTGCCCCTCGTCCGCGGCGAGGGCACCCGGGTGTGGGACGCCGACGGCAAGGAATACCTCGACTTCGTCGGCGGAATCGCGGTCAACGCGCTCGGCCACGCCCACCCCGCGGTCGTCGAGGCCGTCAGCAAGCAGATCGCATCCCTCGGCCACGTCTCCAACCTCTTCGTCGCCGAACCGCCCGTCGCCCTCGCCGAACGGCTCCTCACGCACTTCGGCCGGGACGGCAAGGTCTACTTCTGCAACTCCGGCGCCGAGGCCAACGAAGGCGCCTTCAAGATCGGCCGGCTCACCGGACGCACCCACATGGTCGCCACCGAGGGCGGCTTCCACGGCCGCACCATGGGCGCCCTCGCCCTCACCGGCCAGCCCGGCAAGCAGAACGGCTTCCACCCCCTGCCCGGCGACGTCACCCACGTCCCCTACGGCGACGCGCAGGCCCTGGCCGCCGCCGTCACCGAGGAGACCGCGCTCGTCGTCATCGAGCCCATCCAGGGCGAGAACGGCGTCGTCGTCCCGCCGCCCGGCTACCTCAAGGCCGCCCGCGCGATCACCGCCGCCACCGGTTCGCTGCTCGTCCTCGACGAGGTGCAGACCGGCATCGGCCGCACCGGGCACTGGTTCGAGTACCAGGCGCACGAGGGCGTCCTGCCCGACGTCGTCACCCTCGCCAAGGGCCTCGGCGGCGGACTGCCGCTCGGCGCCACCGTCGCCTTCGGCCGCGCCGCCGACCTGCTGAAGCCCGGCCACCACGGCACCACCTTCGGCGGGAACCCCGTCGCCTGCGCCGCCGGCCTCGCCGTCCTCGACACCATCGCGAACGAAGGACTCCTGGAGAACACCAAGCGGCAGGGCGAGCAGCTGCGGAACGGGATCGAGGGGCTCGGCCACCCGCTCGTCGGCCACGTCCGGGGTGCGGGACTGCTCCTGGGTATCGTGCTCACCGAACCCCTTGCGGCACAGGTGCAGCAGGTGGCTCAGGAAGCGGGCTTCCTGGTGAACGCGCCCGCCCCCGACGTCGTACGGCTGATGCCGCCGCTGAACCTCGGTGACGACGACGTGGCGGCGCTGGTCCAGGCGCTGCCCGGCTTCCTCGACGCAGTCAGCGGGGACGGACGATCCGGAGAATGAGACGACGATGAGCCAGGCGCAGGATCACGAGCAGCCGGGGGCCAACGGACCCGCCGTGCCGCAGACGCGCACCGCCCGCCACCGCCGGATCGTGGACATCCTCAACCGGCAACCGGTGCGCTCCCAGAGCCAGTTGGCGAAGCTGCTCGCCGACGACGGGCTGACCGTCACCCAGGCGACGCTCTCCCGGGACCTGGACGAGCTGAACGCGGTGAAGATCCGCAACACCGACGGCGAACTCATCTACGCGGTGCCGAGCGAGGGGGGTTTCCGCACCCCCCGGGCGCCGCTGGGCGAGTCGGCGAAGGAGGAGCGGATGCGGCGGCTCTCGCAGGAGCTGCTGATCTCCGCGGAGGCCTCCGCGAACCTCGTGGTCCTGCGGACGCCCCCGGGGGCGGCGCAGTTCCTCGCCTCGGCCATCGACCAGGCGGAGCTGCACGACATCCTGGGGACGATCGCCGGTGACGACACGCTGCTGCTGATCTCCCGGCAGCCGGACGGCGGGCAGGCACTGGCGGACCACCTGCTCCGGCTGGCTCAGAACGGGCACTGAGGGAGCCTGCCTCACCCCAGCCGACCCGCCAGGCCCCTGGTGCACCTCACCTCGTCCCCCGCCGTGATCAGCAGGGCCTCCACCTCCGGCAGGCTCTCCAGCCACGCCAGGCCCTCCCTCGCGCCCATCGCGAAAGCAGCCGTCGCCCAGGCGTCCGCCCAGGTCAGGTGGGGGGCCACCACGGTCACCGCGAGCAGGTCGGTGACCGCCGACCTGCGTGTGCGGGGGTCGACGATGTGGGCGCCGCGTTCGGCGGTGCCGGAGGTGGCGACGGCCAGTTCCGTGGTGCCGGACGCCGAGACCACCGCCGCCAGGCCGCCCGGACGCAGCGGGTCTGCGACCCCGACCCGCCACGGCCGCTCGGCCCCGGGAGCGCCCAGCAACTGCACGTCGCCGCCCCCGTTGACGCTCACCCCGCTCGCGCCGGCCAGCGCCAGCACCCGCGCCGCACGCTCGACGGCCCAGCCCTTGACGATGCCGGTCGGGTCGAGGCGGCCCTGGTACGTGGTGCTGAACCAGCCGTCGGTCATCCGCTCCGCCTCGGCGCCCAGCGCCAGCACCTCGGCGACCTCCGGGTCGCACTCCTCGACGGTCAGCTCGCCGCGTGACAGCCGGGACAGCTGGCTGTCCTCGCGGTAGGTGCTGAACACCGCGTCGGCCCGGTGCAGCCCGTCGACCGCCTCGTCGAGCGCAGCCCGCACGGCACGGGGATCCCCGCCGCGGACGTCGAAGGAGAAGACGGTCCCCATCGTCTCCTCCACCCGACGTACCGCGACGGGAGCTTCTGCGGCCTCACCCACCGATCTGGTCCAGGGCCGACTGCAGGGACTGCTTGTACCCGGCGCTGGTGTAGGTGGCTCCGGACACGGCGTCGATGTCGGCGGTGCCGGCGGCGACGGCGGCCTGGTTGAGGCGGGGTACGGCGTCGGCGGTGATCTGGCCGCTGCGGCCGCCACTGGGCGCCTGGACGGCGTCGGCCCCGGTGACACGGCCGCCCGTCACGGTGACACGGACCTGGACGGGGCCGTACTGGGTCTGCGCGACGGCGCCCGTGACCGTACGGGCCTCGGTCCCGGGCTCGGCCTCGGCTTCGGCCTCGGGGCTCGCGCTTCCCATCTGGTCCAGGGCGGACTGGAGTGACTCCTTGTATCCGGCGCTGGTGTAGGTGGCTCCGGACACGGCGTCGATGTCGGCGGTGCCGGCGGCGACGGCGGCCTGGTTGAGGCGGGGTACGGCGTCGGCGGTGATCTGGCCGCTGCGGCCGCCACTGGGCGCCTGGACGGCGTCGGCCCCGGTGACGCGGCCGTCGGCCACCGTCAGACGGACCTGGACCGGACCGTACTGGGTCTGGACCGCCTCGCCGGTGAGCGTGGTGGTGCCCGCGCCCCGGGCGCCGCCCTGAGGTGACTGGCCCGCCGCCGTCTGCTGCGGGGCCGCGCCGCCCACCGCCGAGGCGGAGGCCGGGTCGGACGCCGGTTTCAGCGACAGCAGCAACACGATGCCGGACACCGTGGCGGCGGTGGCGAGCAGGGCACGCCGGATCGGGTGACTCTTCCTCATCGGTCCCAACAGCTCCTGAAATCGCTGGAATTACCGTCGCTCACATCTCGAACGACTCGTGGTGGATGCGGCGGGCGGGCACTCCCGCGCCGCGCAGCGCCTCGTACACGGACTGCGCGAAGCCGGGCGGCCCGCACAGGAAGACGTCGTGCTTGTCGATGTCGGGCACCTTCTCCTGCAGCCGCTCCGCCGAGATGTCCGGGCGCTCCCCGTCGGGGCTGTTGACCGCGTACATCAGCCGCGCCCCCCGTTCGTCGGCGATGGCGGCCAGCTCGTCCCACAGGGCCAGGTCCTGGGTGCTGTTGGCCCGGTAGAGCAGAGTGATGTCGCCGGCCGCGCCCGGCAGCGTCTCGAACAGGGCCCGCATCGGGGTGATGCCGACGCCTCCCGCCACCAGCAGCACCTTGCCGCGGCTGCGGCGCTGCGCGGTCAGCGCCCCGTACGGGCCCTCGGCCCACACCCGGGTGCCGGGGGCCAGCTCGCGCAGCCGGGCGCTGTGGTCGCCGATCGCCTTCACGGTGATGCGCAGCACGCCGGGGCGGGGCGCCGCCGACAGCGAGTACGGGTGCGAACTGAACCGCATGCCCGGCGCCATGAACCGCCACCGGAAGAACTGCCCGGCCTCCGCGCCCATCCGGTGCAGCTTCCGCCCGCCGATCAGCACCGACACGATCCCGGGCGTCTCCTCGATCACGGCCTCGACCCGCATCCGGTGCTTCAGGTTGAGGCGCACCGGGGTGATGACCCGGTACCAGACGACGAGCGCGGTGACCGTCCCGTACAGCCCGTACCAGAAGGTCTTCGCGACCGGCTCGACGGCGAAGTCGTTGCCGGTGCTGATCTGGTGCCAGAACGTCAGGTACACCGCCGCGTACGTCAGAAGGTGCACGTGGTACCAGGCGTCGTACGGGATCCTGCGGCGGACGCCGCCGATCGAGACCAGCCCGATCAGCAGCAGCAGACCGGTGCCGATCGCGGCCTTGCCCATGTCCGGCAGCTGGTTCACCGAGTCGACGGTCTGCTGGACGATGTCACCGAGGCTCCGCCCGGCCTGCAGCGCGTACCCCCACATGATGAGGAAGACGTGCGCGATCACCAGGCAGAGCGTGTAGCGGCCGGTCATCGCGTGCCAGCGGGCCACCCGGTCGGAACCCACTCGCCGCTCCAGCGCGGGCACCCGCGCCATCTGGAGGACCACCAGGGCCATCAGATAGCCCGCGAGCAGACCGGTGATCCGGCCCGCGCCGAGGATCCGCCCGGTGTCGTCCGCGATCGAGGGAGTGGTGTGCCACCACAGCCACAGCACCCCGCCCGCCCCCGCCCACAGGGCCAGCAGCAGCGGCACGGCGGGGGAGCGGCGCGGGCGGATGCGGCGCATCGTCTGGCGCCGGGCGGCACGGCCGCCTGCGAGCGTGGTGGTCACGGTTCCTCCGGGGACGGGGGCAACGGTGTCTCGTAGTCCCTTGGCCCAGAGATACGTGGGGGAGGCGGCCGGTGTTCAGCGAGCGGCGAGGGCGTTCGCCGGGCGTTCAGTAGCGGGTGACGGCCGTCCGCCCGCTCTCCGTCCCGATGGCGATGTGCGGCCGTTTGCCGGGCTCCGCCCAGGCCAGGATCCGCCGCATCGCGCCCGCCGGCACGGACACACACCCGGCCGTGGCGCCCCGCCCGTCGACATGGAGGAAGATGCCGGCGCCGCGGCCCCGCACGGGCTCGGCGTAGTTGAAGCCGATGACGAGGGCGTGCGCGTACTGCGTCGTGTAGGAGACCAGGTGCTCGGCCTCGGCGGCGCGGCAGTCGGCCGGACGTGGCTCGGTCCATCGGTTGTAGGCGCGGGAGCCGTTGTCCTGGCACCACCAGGAGTCCTCCCGGACCGGGCGGTAGCGGTAGGTGGTCCCGCGCGGTGCCGGCTCGATGCCGAAGGCGTACGGCAGGTCGTACAGCCCGGTCGGCGTCGTGTTCGTGCCCTGCCGGCGCGCGGCACCCTCGACGAGCCCGTTCGCGCCGAACCGGGCCGCCGCCGAACCCTCCTCCACCCACCGTCCGTTCCGCCGCTCCCACCACGCCACCGTGCCGCGCGTCGCACCGGCCTCCGGCGCCACCGCGGTGATCAGCTGACGGCCGCCCCCGGTGTCGGCCATCCGGTCGGGCAGCACCTCCTCGCCGGACGGGGCGAAGGCGGTGAGGCACACGCAGGCGAACAGGGAGACGGCGGCGACGGCGGGGCGCATGCCTCCGACGCTAGCGGCGCCCGGGCGCGGCGCCAGCGCGGTTGCGCCGTTCGGGGGCTAGGGGGCGTCTCGCCGATCATGCCGGGCTCGCGGCGCCTGGCACCGTGCCTCGCCGCGTTGTCGTCGGTCCCCGATTCCCCCAAGCTCTCGGCTCCGCTCGAGCAGGGGGGACCCCCATCGCATCGGCTCCCTCCTCCGCCTTGCGATGCACGGCACCAGACGCCGCTCCCTGATCCGGCCTGATCGACGAGACACCCCCTAGGGGGTGTCCCGGACGAGGGACGGCAGCGGCAACGGCAGCCCCGGCAGTCCGTCGATGCTGCTCGCCACATGCTCCTTCTTTGCGAAGTAGGCGCTCAGCGAGGCGTCGTCCTCGCGGGCGAACCGCTTGCCGTGCAGGTCGCGGTCCTCGTCGTACGACATGAAGGGCACCGCGTATCCGCAGGTGTCACGGACGAGTTCGGCCGTCACGACGATGATCGCGCGCAGGCCGTGGGAGGTCGTGTCGATGGCGGGGAAGCGGGCGAGGAGGTCCGGGAAGCGCGGGTCGTCCCGGAACACCGGCTCCCCGCGGCCGTGCACGCGGACGATGTTCGGCGGGCCCTGGAAGGCACACCACATCAGCGTGATCCTGCCGTTCTCCCGCAGATGGGCGATGGTCTCCGCGTTGGAGCCCGCGAAGTCCAGGTAGGCCACGGTGTGCTCGTCGAGCACCACGAAGGAGCCCTTGAGGCCCTTGGGGGAGAGGTTGACAGTGCCGTCGCCCGCGAGCGGGGCGGTCGCGGTGAAGAAGACGGGCTGTTCCTCGATGAACGTCCGGAGTCTGCCGTCGATGCGTTCGTAAGTCTTTCCCATGTCTAACGATTATTGATGCACGTCGCTCATTTGTCCGACGAATTGCGGCGGTTGCCGGCTGGCGGCCGCCCCGGCCGGCGCTTCCACGGGGCGGCCACCTCCCTCCTACCGGAGCGTGCAGGCCGCGAGCGCTTCCAGGCCTTGCGGCTTGGTGGTGGTGCGGCCGATGGAGATGGCGATGCGGTCGATGGCGGCGGTTCGTTTGCCTTGGAGGGGGCCGAGGACGGCGTTCTGGACGAAGTTGGGTCCGCCTTGGCCGGCGGTGTCGGTGAGGCGCTTGTTGGCTTCGGCGATCTGGGTCTGGAGGAGGGTGAGGTTGCGGTCGACTTCGGCCTTGGCGGAGGCGGGGATCGCGGGGAGCTTCGACGCCACGTCCGGGCAGCTGATCCTGCCCGCGCGGGCCGGCTGTGTCGCCACGGGGCGCGGTGCCGCCGGGCTCGGTGCCGCCGTGCCGGTGCCGGTTCCCGCGCCGCCGAGCGTGCAGGCCGCGAGCGCTTCCAGGCCTTGCGGCTTGGTGGTGGTGCGGCCGATGGAGATGGCGATGCGGTCGATGGCGGCGGTTCGTTTGCCTTGGAGGGGGCCGAGGATGGCGTTCTGGACGAAGTTGGGTCCGCCTTGGCCGGCGGTGTCGGTGAGGCGCTTGTTGGCTTCGGCGATCTGGGTCTGGAGGAGGGTGAGGTTGCGGTCGACTTCGGCCTTGGCGGAGGCGGGGATCGCGGGGAGCCGGGATGCCACGTCCGGGCAGCTGATCCTGCCCGGGGCGGCCAGGGTGCGGGGGCCGGCGTCGCTGCCGGACGACTCGCCTGCCAGGGCGGAGCCTGCGATCAGCGCGCCGGACAGCACCACGGCGGCGGCGCCGCCGACGATCGCCACGCGGCGCTTGTCGTACTTGGGAAGTGCCCTGGACATGCGGATGCCTCACTCGGGTCGGGGAGCTGCGGAGAGGTACTGACAAGTTCGGTGAGCAGTACGAGAAAGCGATTTCCCCCGTTCAACGCCCCCCGAAATTGACGAATCATGCAGTGTTCTGCATACTCATGCATGACCGGGAAGGCAGTGCGAGGCTAGGAGCAGCGCGAGTGAGCAGCAACAGCGGTGACGTACGGCTCTGGGGCGGCCGTTTCGCCGACGGGCCCGCCGAGGCCCTGGCGAAACTGTCCGCGTCCGTCCACTTCGACTGGCGGCTCGCGCCGTACGACATCGCCGGTTCGCGCGCCCACGCGCGCGTGCTGCACCAGGCGGGCCTCCTCACCGAGGACGAGCTCCAGCGGATGATCGCCGGGCTCGACCAGCTCGAAGCCGACGTCGCCGACGGCTCCTTCGTGGGCACGATCGCCGACGAGGACGTGCACACCGCCCTGGAGCGCGGCCTGCTGGAGCGCCTCGGCCCCGACCTCGGCGGCAAGCTGCGCGCCGGCCGGTCCCGCAACGACCAGGTCGCGACCCTCTTCCGGATGTACCTGCGCGACCACGCCCGCACCATCGGCGGCCTGATCGCCGAGCTCCAGGACGCCCTGATCGGCCTCGCCGAGGCCCACCCCGACGTGGCGATGCCGGGCCGCACCCACCTCCAGCACGCCCAGCCCGTGCTCTTCGCCCACCACGTCCTCGCCCACGTCCAGGCCCTGTCCCGGGACGCCGAGCGGCTGCGCCAGTGGGACGAGCGCACGGCGGTCTCGCCGTACGGCTCGGGCGCCCTCGCGGGCAGCAGCCTCGGCCTCGACCCCGAGGCGGTCGCCCGCGACCTCGGCTTCGAGCACGGCAGCGCCGCCAACTCCATCGACGGCACGGCCTCCCGCGACTTCGTCGCCGAGTTCGCCTTCATCACCGCGATGATCGGGGTGAACCTCTCCCGGATCGCCGAGGAGGTCATCATCTGGAACACGAAGGAGTTCTCCTTCGTGACCCTGCACGACGCCTTCTCCACCGGCTCGTCGATCATGCCGCAGAAGAAGAACCCGGACATCGCGGAGCTGGCGCGCGGCAAGTCGGGCCGCCTCATCGGCAACCTGACCGGCCTGATGGCGACGCTGAAGGCCCTCCCCCTGGCGTACAACCGCGACCTCCAGGAGGACAAGGAGCCGGTCTTCGACTCCATCGACCAGCTGGAGATCCTGCTGCCCGCCTTCACCGGCATGATGGCCACCCTCACCGTGCACCGCGAGCGCATGGAGGAGCTGGCCCCGGCCGGCTTCTCGCTGGCCACCGACATCGCCGAGTGGCTGGTCAGGCAGGGCGTGCCGTTCCGGGTCGCGCACGAGGTGGCCGGCGAGTGTGTGAAGGTCGCCGAGTCCGAGGGCAAGGAGCTGGACGGCCTCACGGACGAGCAGTTCGCGAAGATCTCCGAGCATCTGACGCCCGAGGTGCGGTCCGTCCTCAACGTGCCCGGCGCCCTCGCCTCCCGCAACGGCCGCGGCGGTACGGCGCCCAGCGCGGTCGCCGTGCAGCTGGCCGAGGTGAAGGCGGACGTGGCCGCCCAGCACGGCTGGGCGAACGCCAAGAAGTGACGTGAGGGCATCGCGGGTTACGTTGGTCGTCGAGCCGTACAGCCGTACCGGAGCCGACCGAAACGGAGCCCGCGATGCCCTTCGCCCGTCTCGCGACCGCCACGACGCCCACCTGCCACATCGGCCTGGGTCTCGCCGCCGTCGGCCGCCCCGGGTACATCAACCTCGGACGGGACCGCGACCTCGGCGACGACCGCAGCGTCGACGCGCTGCGTGAGCGCACCCACGAACTCCTCGACGCCGCCTACGCCCAGGGTGTCCGCTACTTCGACGCCGCCCGCTCCTACGGCCGCTCCGAGGAGTTCCTGGCGGGCTGGCTGGCCGCGCACCCGGAAATCGACGACATCGTCATCGGCAGCAAGTGGGGCTACACCTACACCGCCGACTGGACCACCGACGCCGAGCGGCACGAGGTCAAGGACCACAGTGTCGAGGCGTACGAGCGGCAGCGCGCCGAGAGCGCCGCCCTGCTCGGCGACCGGCTCGACCTCTACCAGATCCACTCGGTCACCCCGGACAGCCCCGCCCTGACCGACAAGGACCTGCACGCCCGGCTCGCCGAGGCCGCCGCGCAGGGCGTCACCGTCGGCTTCTCCACCAGCGGCCCCGCCCAGGCCGACGCGATCCGCGCCGCGCTCGCCGTGACCGTGGACGGCGAGCCGCTGTTCCGGACCGTCCAGTCCACGTACAACGCGCTGGAGACCTCGGCCGCCCCCGCCCTCGCCGAGGCGCACGACGCCGGTCTGACGGTGATCGTCAAGGAGGGCATGGCCAATGGCCGGCTGGCCGAGCCGCACGCCCCGGACGCGCTGAAGGCCGTGGCGGAGGAGACCGGTCTCGGCTGTGACGCCGTCGCCCTGGCCCTGGTCCTGCGGCAGCCGTGGGCGGGCGTGGTCCTGTCCGGCGCGGCCACCGTCGTCCAGCTCGCCTCCAACCTGCACGCCCCCGTCGTCGACCTGGACGAGGACCGGCTCACCCGCCTCGCGGCCCTGGCGGAGGACCCGCGCGCCTACTGGGAGCGGCGCGGACAGCTGCCCTGGCACTGAGACACCCCCGCCGACCAGCGGCAATGAGTCACACACGCCTTGTCTGAGACAAAGATGTCTCACTTGGTCTATGGTTGTCTCATGGCCGTCGATCGTGACCACGTACTGCGCAGCGCCGCCGCCCTGCTGACCCGTAAATCCACCGCGACCATGGACGAGGTCGCCAAGGCCGCCGGGATCAGCCGGGCCACGCTGCACCGGCAGTTCGCCGGGCGCGACGCGCTCGTCCGGGCGCTGGAGGCGCTGGGCATCGCCGAGTGCGAGGCCGCGCTGGACCGGGCCCGGCTGGACGAGGGCCCGGCGGGCGAGGCCGTACGCCGGCTGATCCGCGAGATCGAGCCCGCCGCCGGCCTGCTCGCCTTCCTCTACAGCGAGAACCAGCTGTTCGAGGGCGAGGAGCAGAACGCGGGCTGGGCCCGCATCGACACCCGCGTCTCGACCCTGTTCCGGCGCGGCCAGGACAGCGGCGAGTTCCGTATCGACCTCTCGCCGACCTGGCTCACCGAGGCGCTGTACGGCCTGCTCGCCGCCGGCGCCTGGTCGGTACTGGACGGCAAGGTCGCCCGCAACGACTTCCAGTTCATGATCGCCGAGCTGCTGCTCGGCGGCGCACTACGGAGAGAGGAACCATGACCAGCACCCTGCAGCCGGTGACCCCCACGGAGGCGGTGAAGCGTCCGGGCCGCTGGCTCGCGCTGTCCGTCCTCGTGCTCGCCGTGCTGCTGGTGGCCGTCGACGCGACCGTCCTCGGCCTCGCGACCCCGTACATCAGTGAGGACCTGGCACCGACCGGCACCCAGCTGCTGTGGATCGGTGACGTCTACTCGTTCGTCATCGCCGGTCTCCTCGTCAGCATGGGCAGCCTCGGCGACCGCATCGGACGCAAGCGCATCCTGCTGATCGGCGCCACCGCCTTCGGCGCGGTGTCCGTGCTCAACGCCTACGCGACCAGCCCCGAGATGATGATCCTCGCGCGGGCGCTGCTCGGTGTCGCCGGCGCGACCCTGATGCCGGCCACCCTCGCCCTGATCCGCAACATCTTCCACGACGCGCGCGAGCGCAGCCTCGCCATCGGCATCTGGGGCGCCACCGCCTCCGCCGGTACCGCGGTCGGCCCGATCGCGGGCGGCTTCCTGCTGGAGCACTTCTGGTGGGGCTCGGTCTTCCTGATCAACCTGCCCGTGATGGCGGTGCTGGTGCTCGTCGGCAGCAAGCTGCTGCCGGAGTCCCGCAACCCGGACCCGGGCCCGTGGGACCTGCCCAGCGTGCTGCTCTCGCTCGTCGGGATGATCGGCGTGGTGTACGCGGTGAAGGAGGCCGCCACCCACGGCTTCACCTGGGCGACCCTCGCCGCCGGTGCCCTCGGCGCCGCCGCCCTGTACGGCTTCGTACGCCGTCAGCTGACGCTGCCCGTCCCGCTGCTGGACATGCGGCTGTTCCGCAAGCGCGGCTTCGGCGCGGCCGTCCTGGCCGACCTGCTGACCATCCTCGGCATGTCCGGCCTGGTGTTCTTCCTCTCCCAGTACCTGCAGCTGGTGCAGGGCAGGCGGCCGTTCGAGGCGGGGCTGGCCGAACTGCCCGCCGCGATCGGCGCGGTGACGGCCGGTCTGGTCGCCGGCGCGGCGGCCCGGCGCTTCTCGGTGCGGTCGGTCGTCGCCGGCGGTCTCGCCGCGGTCGGCCTGGCCCTGGCCTCGCTGACCTTCCTCGACCAGTCCACCGGCTACCCGCAGCTCGGCGCCGCCCTGCTGGTCGTCGGCGTGGGCGCCGGGTTCTCCTTCACCGTGACCGCCGACGTCATCCTCGCCTCCGTGCCCAAGGAGCAGGCGGGCTCCGCCTCCGCGGTCTCGGAGACGGCGTACGAACTCGGCGCCGCCCTCGGTATCGCCGTGCTCGGCTCCATCGTCACCGGCGTCTACCGGGGCTTCCCGTCCCCGGCGGGCACCCCCGAGGGCGCCCACGAGTCGCTGGGCGGCGCGGTGGAAGCGGCCCACGGCCTGCCGGCGGACACGGCGGGGGCACTGCTGGACGCGGCCCGCGCGTCCTTCGTCGACGGCCTCGCCCTCGCGGCGGGTGTGGGCGCGGCGGTCCTGCTGGCGACGGCTGCGGCGGCCTGGTTCCTGCTGAAGGGACAGCGCCTGGAGAGCTCCGGCCACGGGCACTGACCGCCAGGGGGGCGCGGGGCCGTGCCCCGGCGCCCCCGCCCGGGTGTCACCTCTTGTAACCGAGAATCGTCATCATGCCGCTCTCCGAGTGGTACTGGTTGTGGCAGTGCAGCATCCACAACCCCGGATTGTCGGCGTCGAAGTCGATGACCAGTTTGCGGTGCGGCAGCACCACCGAGGTGTCCTTGCGCGCGCCCGCCGCGCCGAAGCCGGTGATCGCGAAGGTGTGGCCGTGCAGATGCAGGGGGTGCCACATGTCGGTGGCGTTGATCAGGGTGAGCCGTACCCGTTCCCCGGAGCGGATCGGGTAACGGTGCCGCACGTCGTACGGCTTGTGGTCGAAGCCCCAGTTGTACTTCTCCATTCCGCCGGTGACCCGGATGCGCATCTCGCGGTCGGGTTCCCGGTCGGACAGGGCCACCGACTCGTGCGGCCTCAGCCGCCGCGCCGGGACGATCCGCCTGTCGAGCTCGTCGAGGTGGACGTCCGGCGGGGGATTCCGCCGTCCCTTGTCGGTGCGCAGGACGGCGAGGGCCCGGCCCTTCTTGCCCTCGGCGAGTCCGACGAGGGCGAAGACGCCGTCCTTCGCGGTGACGAGCACGTCGTACCGCTCGGCCATGCCGACGAGCAGGGCGTCCGTGTCCCGGTGCTCCACCGGATAGCCGTCGGTGTGCGTGACGGTCATGCTGTGACCTTCCAGTGCGACCCGGAAGGCGGTGTCGGAACCGGCGTTGATGATGCGCAGCCGGACGCGGTCGCCGGGACGGCAGCGGAACACCGAGGGCCGGGTGGGCAGCCGCCCGTTGACCAGGAAGTGGGGGTGGGCGACGTTGCCGCTCTCCCCGTCGAGGAGGCGGCTGTAGGAGTTCATCAGCACCCGGGAGGGCCCCGACGACTTTCCGGCCGACGGCGAGCCGTGCGCGTGCTCGGGCGTGCCGCGCTCGGACCCCATGCCCATGCCCATGCCGCCCGAGTGCATGGATCCACTCGCCCCGGGCTTGAGCTGTTCGAGCACCCCGTCGGGGGTGGAGCCCTCCACACCGTCGAGCCAGTCGTCCAGGACGACGATCCACTCCTCGTCGTAGGCGAGCGGCTCCTTCGGGTCGTCGATGATGAAGGGGGTGTACAGGGCGCGGTCGGGCTGCATCCCGACGTGGGAGTGGAGCAGGTAGGTGCCCGGGTGGGGGACGGCGAAGCGGTAGAGGAAGTCGGCTCCGGGCTCGATCTCCGGCTGGGTCAGGCCCGGAGTGCCGTCCATGTCGCAGCGCAGACGCAGCCCGTGCGAGTGCAGCGTGGTCGGGGCGGGCAGCCGGTTGGCGAGTGTCAGGCTGAGGATGCCCCCCGCTGTGGCGCGCACCAGCGGGCCCGGCACCGCGTCGTCGTAGGCCCAGGTCCGGACGGTGCGCCCGCCCAGGTCCAGCAGGGTCTCGGCGGCGGTGAGCCGCAGCGTGCGGACGGGGCCCGAGCCGCGTTCCCGCTCGGCGGCCTCGACTTCCGGATCCGACGGGTTGATGTACCCCGAGGGCCCCGGCGGGACGAAGTCACCCTGGTGACCGGTGTGTTCTGGGCCGGAACGGGGCTCGGGGCCGGAGTCGGTGCAGGCCGCCAGGAGTCCCGCGCCGGCACCGGCGATCGGGGCACGGAGGAGGGTACGCCGCGAAGGTGTGTGCATGCCTAGATAAGACATGTTCTGTGTTCATATACGCGGGAACCGGTCCGGGCAGACGAGGTGTCGGATGCAGATTCCACCGGCAGGCGGACGGAATCTGGCCGCCGCGCCGGGTACCGGGTACTTTCTAGGCGGCCTTCGCCTTCGTGGCGTACACGTCCACGTACTCCTGCCCGGACAGCCGCATCACCTCGGTCATCACGGAGTCCGTCACCGCCCGCAGCACGTACCGGTCCCGGTCCATCCCCTCGTACCGCGAGAACTCCATCGCCTCGCCGAACCGGACCGTCACCTGGTGCGGCCGCGGCAGCCCCGCCCCGCCCGGCTGGATCTTGTCCGTGCCGATCATCGCGAACGGCACCACCGGCGCACCCGTCATCAGCGTCAGCCGCGCGATGCCGGTGCGGCCCCGGTACAGCCGTCCGTCGGGCGACCGCGTGCCCTCCGGGTAGATGCCGAAGACCTTGCCCTCCTCGAGGATCCGCCGGCCCGTCATCAGCGCGGCCACGCCGCCCCGGCCGCCGTCCCGGTCGACCGGGATCATGCCGACGCCGGTGAAGAACCAGGCCATCAGCCGGCCCTTGAGGCCCTTGCCGGTGACGTACTCGTCCTTGCCGATGAAGAAGACCTGACGGTCGCAGACCAGCGGCAGGATCATCGAGTCGATGAAGGTCAGGTGGTTGCCCGCGAGGATGACCGGCCCGTCGCCCGGGATGTGCTCCACGCCCTCCACCCGAGGGCGGAACATCAGGCGCATGACCGGGCCGAGCACTGCCTTGATGAGTGCGAAGCGGGACAACGAGCCCTCCGGTGTCGAAGATGTCGGTGAGTGAAGCGGTATGTGTCTGTGCAGGTGAGGACGATACTCGCGGTTCCCGGCGTGGCGCACATCGGGTTCACCGACGTCTTACTCACTGTTGACGCGGGTTAACCTGCGCCATCGCGCCGTGGACGGCGCGTGACACGCAGGCCACGATGTGACGCACCTCGCCCGGTACCCCGGGCGCGGCGCGTGCCGGGCCCTTGCCGACGGGTGGCCCGCGCCCGGCCCGGCAAGCCGACGGCCCGTTATTTTGCGCCTCCACTACGCCATCCATCGTCATCCATGTGTTCGACCCGAGGCCTCCCCTCCGTCATGTCCGCGCCCCTACGATCGGCGCGCACCGCGGCCGAACGACGGCCGAGCCGATTGAGGGAGGCGCCGATGGGAACGCAGGAGACGAACGAACACGCCCACAGCACCGGACGACGGGCGCTCCTCGGCGCGGCCGTGCTCGGCGCGAGCGGAGCGGTCCTCGGGCTGGGCGGCACGGCGAGAGCCGACGCGAGCAAGGAGGGCCGCGGCGTGAAGAGCCTGCCCGTGCCGACGATCATCGGACACCGGGGCGCCAGCGGCTACCGCCCCGAGCACACCCTCGCCGCCTACCAGCTCGCCCTGGACATGGGCGCCGACATCGTCGAGGCCGGCGACCTGGTGCCCACCAAGGACGGCCACCTGGTCTGCCGCCACGAGCCGGAGATCGGCGGCACCACGGACGTCGCCGACCACCCCGAGTTCGCCGACCGCAAGACCACCAAGACCCTCGACGGCGTGCGCACCACCGGCTGGTTCACCGAGGACTTCACGCTCGCCGAGCTGAAGACCCTGCGGGCCAAGGAGCGGATCCCCGCCAACCGCCCGCACAACACCCTCTACGACGGCCGCTGGGAGATCCCCACCTTCGAGGAGGTGCTGCGCTGGCAGGAGGAGCAGACCCGGCGGCGCGGCAAGCAGGTCTGGATCTACCCCGAGCTGAAGCACCCCACCTACTTCCGCAAGCTGGGCCTCGGCCTGGAGGAGCGGGTCGCCAAGGTGCTGCGCAAGCACGGCAGGCACAAGTGGAACTCCCCGGTCATCCTCCAGTCCTTCGAGCCGACCAGCATCCAGCGCCTGAACAAGCTGGTCGACAACCCGCTGGTGGTCCTGCTGTCCGGCGCGAACAGCCGCCCCTGGGACTTCGTCGAGACCGGTGACCCGCGCACCGTCGCCGACCTGGTCAAGCCGGCCGGCCTGCGCGAGATCGCCTCCTACGCCCAGGGCATCGGCCCCACCCTCGACCTGGTCGTCCCGAAGGACGCGGCCGGCAACCTCACCGAGCCGACCACGCTGGTCGCCGACGCCCACAAGGTGGGCCTGATCCTGCACCCCTACACCCTGCGCAACGAGAACCCGTTCCTCCCGGCGGACTTCCGCAAGGGCACGGACGCCGACGGCTACGGCGACGTCTTCGGCGCGTACCGGGCGTACTTCGCGACGGGCATCGACGGTGTCTTCACCGACCACCCGGACACCGGCCTGCTGGCCCGCGCGGAGTTCGTCAACGGCTGAACCCCGCACCCCGTTCGGGGTGACTCCCGGCCGCCCGGGCAACCCACCGCCCGGGCGGCCGCGTCGTGCCGCATATGACGCACGACCTCCTCACCGCGCTGCGGCCGCTGCTCGCCGCCGAGGCCGTCGCCGAGGCACACCCCGGCACCGAGCCCGCGGACCTCGAACAGGCGGTCTGGCTCCGCCTCCTGGAGCGCCTCGGCACCGACGGCCCGCCCCACGACCCCGAGCGCTGGCTGCGCCGCGCCGTCCGCTCCGAGGCGCGCCGCTCCCGTCGTACGACCCGTCGCGAACGGCCGTACGCGAACGAGCCGGCCGACGACGGCGGCGGCACCCCCGAGCAACTGGCCCTCGCCGCCGCGCGTCGCCGCGCCCTGCGTGACATGGTCCGCCGGCTGCCGGGCCGCTGCCCGACGCTGCTCGAAGCGCTGCTGTCCCCGCAGGACCTGACATACCGGGAGATCGCGGGGGAGTTGGGTATCTCACAGGGCAGTCTCGGACCGGAACGTTCCAGATGTCTGGGATGTCTACGGCGATTGCTCACAACGGAGGTTGCGGCCCGGGGAGCACGGGGATAGGAGTGTGGGACGACAGGCAACAGGTGAGCGGGAGGCGTGCACACATGGGCATGAGCGTGGTCATCTCCGAGGCGACGGACCAGGACGCCGAGCAGATCTTCAAGCTGCAGTACCTGTGCTTCCAGAGCGAGGCCGCGCTGTACGGCAACTACCGCATCGACCCGCTCGTCCAGACCCTCGACTCGCTCCGCCGGGAGGTCGCCGACGACTGCGTGTTCGTCGCCCGGCTCGGCGACGAGGTGGTCGGCTCCGTGCGCGGCACCGTCACCGAGGACGGCGCCGCCGCCATCGGCAAGCTCTGCGTCCACCCCCGCCTCCAGGGCCACGGCATCGGCGCCCGCCTCCTGAACGCCGCCGAGTCCGCCCTCGCCGACCAGCGCGGCGCCAAGAAGTTCCGCCTCCACACCGGCCACCGCAGCGAAGGCAACCTCCGCCTCTACCGCAAGGTCGGCTACGAGGCCGTGGGCACGGCCCAGGGCTCGGACGGCGTCCCGATGATCATCCTGGAGAAGCGGGCGGGCACGTACGTGCAGACGGCGTGAGGGGAACGCCCTCAGGGGCGCGGGGAACCGCGCGAGAAACCACGGAAGGCCCGCACCCGCCGACGAGCCGTCAACCCGGCTGCCCGCTCCGCGATTTCCGCAACCAGAACAGCGCGGACACCGGCAGGAGCACCGGGATGAACAGATAACCCATCCCGAAGTCCGACCACACGGTCGCATCGGGGAACGCCGACGGCTCGACCAGCGTCCAGGTGCCCACGACCAGCACGCCCACCAGCTCGGCGGCGCAGCACAGCCGCGCCGCCCTGCGGGCCGTCTCCCCGCCCCGGAACAGCGTGTACGTGATGAAGCCGTACACCACACCGGCCACCGCCGACAGGGAGTAGGCGAGCGGCGCCCGGTCGAACTCGGTGGCGATCTGATACGCGGAGCGCGAGACCGCGCCGACGACCATCACGCCGTACAGCCAGACGAGCAGCGTTCCGGGCCCGCTGGTCAGGCGCTGCCGCTGCCTCTCCTCGACCGCGGTCACCTCAGCCTCCCCAGATGTCATAGAGCCGCACCTCCAGCACGGCGAGGACCACGCCGCCCGCGGCGACCGTCACCGAACCCCACTTGGTGCGCTCGGCCAGCGACATGAAGCCGGCGGCCGGCACGCACGCGAACGCGCCCAGCAGATACGACACGAAGATCGTCGTCCCCTGGTCCGGCTCCTCGCCCCGCGCCAGCTGCACGATGCCGACGACCAGCTGGATCAGGGTCAACAGGGTGACCACGGCCATCCCGGTGAAGTGCCAGTCCTTGGTCGGCTGGTCACGGTACGCCGCCCAGCCGCACCACGCGGCGAGCAGCAGCGCGGCGACCCCGGTCACCAGCGTCAGGGCATCAAGCATGCAGCGACCCTATTACGACGCAACGGACACCCCGTGCGCGCCCCCGGCCATCCGCGGCCACGGCCCGGAACAGCTCGTTCCGGCGGCCCCGTAGGGTCGGGGGCATGAAGATCCGCGCACAAGCCCTCCTGTTCGACAACGACGGGACCCTCGTCTCCTCCCTGGAATCCGTGCACCGCTGCTGGACCCGGTGGGCCGCGGAGTACGGCATCACGGCGGAGCGGTTCGGGCAGGTGGAGCTGCACGGGCGCCCGGCCGCGGAGATAGCCGCGGACCTGCTGCCCGCCGAGGTAGTGCCGGAGGCCGTCGCGCGGATCGAGCGGTTCGAGGTGGAGGACGTCCCAGGCGGCGGCGTCCGGCTGCTGCCCGGCACCGAGGACTTCCTGGCCGCGCTGCCCGCCGACCGCTGGGCCGTCGTCACCTCCGCCACCCGGCGGCTCGCCGAGGCCCGCCTGCACGCCGTCGGCATCCTGCCCAAGACCCTGATCGCCGCCGACGACATCACCCGCGGCAAGCCCGACCCCGAGCCCTACCTGCTCGGCGCCCGCTCGCTGGGCGTCGACCCGGCCGCCTGCGTCGTCTTCGAGGACGCACCCGCCGGTCTCGCCGCGGGCCGCGCCGCCGGGATGACCACCGTGGCATTGGCCACAACCCACCAGGCCCACGAGCTCGACGCCGACCTGGTGGTGCGGGACCTGTCGGCCCTGTCGGTACTGGTCACCGACGGGGGTGTGGAGATCGCCGTACGGGACTGACGTACGTCCGTGACGGTCCACCGCTGTCCACTATGCGGACGGCGGTGACCGGTCAGGACCGTACGTCTGCTTTACTGATCGCATGACCACGATGAGCAGCCGCAATCTTGCGACCGAGGCGACCATGACGCCCGGTGCTCGTTGTATGTGTCTGTGTCGAATGTGCGCCTTCTAGAGGGCCCCTGCACCACCTGAGCCTCGCGCCCCGAAGCGAGAGCCCGCTCATGTCCGCCGTAGCGCCCGCCCTACGGCACCGAGCCGCCCAGCGCACAAGTTCTCCCCCGGTCCCCGCGCACCGCGAGAACCGTGCCGCGTTCCCGACCGAATGCACCCGTGCCCGGGCACACCCACGCCCGCGCACTCGACAGTGACGGAAACCCCAGTGATCACCACATCGGGCCTGACCAAGGTCTACCGCTCACGCGGCCGCGAGGTCACCGCCCTCGACGGCGTCGATCTGCACGTTCGCGAAGGCGAGGTGTACGGCGTCATCGGCCAGTCCGGTGCCGGCAAGTCCTCGCTCATCCGCTGCGTCAACCTCCTGGAGCGCCCCACCTCCGGCACGGTCACCGTCGCCGGCCAGGACCTCACCGCGCTCGCCGGCCGCGGCCCGCGCGCCGGCAGGGAGCTGCGGCAGGCCCGCAGCCGGATCGGCATGGTCTTCCAGCACTTCAACCTGCTGTCCTCCCGGACCGTGCAGGACAACGTCGAGCTGCCGCTGGAAATCCTGGGCAAGTCGGGGAAGGAACGTTCCCGCAAGGCGCTGGAACTCCTCGACCTCGTCGGTCTCGCCGACAAGGCCAAGGCCTACCCCGCCCAGCTCTCCGGCGGCCAGAAGCAGCGCGTCGGCATCGCCCGCGCCCTGGCCGGCGACCCCAAGGTGCTGCTCTCCGACGAGGCCACCAGCGCCCTCGACCCCGAGACCACCCGCTCGATCCTGACGCTGCTGCGCGACCTCAACCGGCAGCTCGGCCTGACCGTCCTGCTCATCACCCACGAGATGGACGTCGTCAAGAGCATCTGCGACTCCGCCGCCCTGATGGAGCACGGCCGCATCGTCGAGTCCGGCACCGTCAGCGAACTGCTCGCCACCCCCGGCTCCGAGCTGGCCTCCGCGCTGTTCCCGGTGGGCGGCGAGGCCTCCGGCGACGACCGCACCGTCCTCGACGTCACCTTCCACGGCGACGCCGCCACCCAGCCGGTCATCTCCCAGCTGGCCCGCACCTACAACATCGACATCTCCATCCTCGGCGCCGCCATCGACACCGTCGGCGGGCTCCAGGTCGGCCGGATGCGCATCGAGCTGCCCGGCCGCTACGAGGACAACGTCGTACCGATCGGCTTCCTGCGCGAGCAGGGCCTGGAGATCGACATCGTCGGCCAGGAGCCCGTACTGGTGAAGGAAGGTGCCAAGTGACCTGGTCCGAGATGCAGCCCCTGCTGGAGCAGGCCTGTACCGAGACGCTGATCATGGTCGGCTGGTCCACGCTGATCGCGGTCGTCGCCGGCCTGCCCATCGGCGTCCTGCTGGTCCTCACCGACAAGGGCGGACTGCTGCAGAGCACGGTGCTGAACAAGGTCATCGGGCAGATCGTGAACATCGGCCGCTCGATGCCGTTCATCATCCTGATGGTCGCCCTGATGAACTTCACCCGCTGGGTCACCGGCACCACCATCGGCAGCGAGGCCGCGATCGTGCCGCTCGCCATCGGCGGCATCCCGTTCTTCGCCCGGCTCGTCGAGACGGCCGTGCGCGAGGTGGACCACGGGCTCGTCGAGGCCGTCCAGTCGATGGGCGGCAACACCTGGACCATCGTCCGCAAGGTCCTGGTCCCCGAGGCCCTGCCCTCCCTCATCGCCAGCACCACGACCACGGTCATCGCGCTCATCGGCTACTCCGCCATGGCCGGCACCGTCGGCGGCGGCGGCCTCGGCGACCTCGCGGTCCGCTACGGCTTCCAGCGCTTCGAGACCGGCCTGATGTGGATCACCGTCGCGATCCTCGCCGTGGTCATCTCCGTCATCCAGTTCGCCGGCGACCACGCGGCCCGCTCCCTGCACCGCCGCGGCGCCCGCTCCGGCCCGGCCCCCACGCTCCGCCTGCTCAAGGCGAAGGAGCCGGCGGCGGCCGACATCGACAAGGTCGCGTAAGCGGCCGCTCCCCGAAACTCCCCGTCCACCCACGACGGGGCCGCACCACCCATAAGGAAAGGCACTTTTCGTGCGTAACACCGCCAAGATCACCACCGCCGTCCTCGCCGCCGGAGCACTGACCTTCGGGCTCACCGCCTGCGGCTCCGACAAGGACTCCGGCTCCGACGCGAGCGGACCGCTCACCGTCGCCGCCACCGCCACCCCGCAGGCCGAGATCCTGAACTACATCAAGGACAACCTCGCGGAGAAGCAGGGCCTCGAGCTCGAGGTCAAGGAGTTCACCGACTACGTCACGCCGAACACGGCCGTCGATCAGGGCGAGGTGGACGCCAACTACTTCCAGCACCAGCCCTACCTCGACGACTTCAACAAGAAGAACGGCACCGACATCGTCGCCGTCCCCGGCGCGACGGTCCACCTGGAGCCGCTCGGCGTCTACTCCCAGGGCGTCAAGAAGCTCGCCGACCTGGAGAAGGGCGCCACGGTCGCGGTCCCGAACGACACGACCAACGAGGCCCGCGCGCTGAAGCTGCTGGAGGCCAACGGCGTCATCAAGCTCAAGGCCGGTGTCGGCTACGAGGCGACCCCGAAGGACATCGAGTCCAACCCGAAGAACCTCGAGTTCAAGGAGCTGGAGGCGGCCCAGCTGCCGCGCTCCCTCGGTGACGTCGACGCCGCGGTGATCAACGGCAACTACGCCCTGGAGGCCGACCTCAGCCCGGCGAAGGACGCCATCGCCGCCGAGTCCCCCAAGGACAACCCGTACGGCAACTTCCTCGCCGTCAAGAAGGGCGACGAGGACGACCCGCGCGTCCGGAAGCTCGCCAAGCTCCTCACCTCGCCCGAGGTGAAGAAGTTCATCGACGACGAGTACGACGGCGCCGTCGTCGCGGCCTTCTGACGGCCTTGCGCACCCGCCGCACCGCACTCCTCGCGACCACCGCCCTGACCCTCACCCTCGGTCCGGCGGCCTGCGGCTCCGGCTCCGGCGGTGGCGCCGACGACACCCTCGTCGTCGGCGCCACCGCCGTCCCGGCCGGCGAGATCCTGACGTACATCGAGGAAAACCTCGCCGAGGACGCCGGCCTGGAACTGGAGATCCGGGAGTTCACCGACTACGTCGTGCCGAACACCGCCCTCCAGGAGGGCGCGCTCGACGCGAACCTCTACCAGAACGAGCCCTACCTGGACGACTTCAACCAGGCCAAGGGCACCGATCTGGTCCCCGTCGTCGACGCCTACCTGCCGCCCATGGGCGTCTACTCCAAGAAGACCGACGACGTCACGAAGCTCGCCGACGGAGCCACCGTCGCCGTGCCCAGCGACACCACCAACGAGGGCCGCGCCCTGAAGCTGCTCGCCTCCAAGGGCGTGATCACGCTCAGCGAGGACGCCGGCACGGACGCGTCCCCCGCGGACATCACCGCCAACCCCAGGAACCTCACGTTCAAGGAGCTGGAGCCCGCCCAGCTGCCCCGCTCGCTCGACGACGTGGCCGCCGCGGTCATCAACAACAACTACGCCCAGGATGCGGGCCTCAGCCCCACCGAGGACGCCATCCTCCTGGAGTCGGCGAAGGACAACCCCTACGCCAACATCCTCGCCGTCAAGCGCGGCAACGAGGACGATCCGCGGGTGCGCAGGCTCGCCGACCTCCTCACCTCGCCCGAGGTGGCGAAGTTCATCGAGGACGAGTACCAGGGCTCGGTCCTCCCGGTCACCTCCGGCTGACCCGGCACACCGCACGACGGGGTCCCCTCCAGGCGGAGTGGACCCCGTTGTGCGGTTCGGTGCTTTCATGCTGCATGCTGGGCAGTTCAGCAGGCCCTGACGGTTTCACAGGTTACGGAGCGGCGCCATGACGAGCACCTTCCCCAACATCTCCATCAGCACGGAGCGGTTGGTCCTGCGCCCCTTCGAGGAGCCGGACGTCGAGGCCTTCGCCGAGATGATGAACGACGAACTCGTCGTCGCCTGGACCTCCGTACCGCACCCCTACACCGAGGCCGACGCCCGCGCCTGGATCACCGAACTCGCCCCCGCCGAACGCACCGAGGGCCGCGGCGTCGTCCTCGCCGTCACCGAGTTCCTGACCCAGCGTCTGGTCGGCACCGTCCACCTGCGCAACACCGACTGGCGGGTCCGCGCCAGCGAACTCGCCTACGTCATCGCCCCCTGGGCCCGCGGCGAGGGCTACGCCTCCGAGGCCGCCCTGGCCACCGCCCAGTGGCTCTTCAACGACCAGAAGTTCGAACGGCTGGAACTGCGCACCGCCGCCGACAACACCGCCTCCCAGCAGGTCGCGCAGAAGATCGGCTGTATCAGCGAGGGCGTCCTGCGCGGCGCCTGGATAGCCCGGGCCCGCACCCGGAGCGGGGCGTGGAGCGACGTACGCACCGATGTCATCGTCTGGAGCCTGCTGCCGGAGGACCTGGCCGGTGTCGCCGAGGAGCTGGCGGACACCGGAGGTTTCACGTCCTACCCGGACTGGAACTGAATCCACCGGCGAGGTCGCCCGCCCCGCCCGCGGCCCCACCGGGTACGCTCACGGGGCCTGCCCCGACGACCCGCGCGAACCAACAGGAGAGTGACGACGATGGCCGACCGGGTCACGGTGATCGGCTGGGACGGCTCTCCGCTGACCGCCGCGGCACGCGCCGCCCTCGGCGCCGCCACGCTGGTGGCCGGTGCCGCCCACCACCTCGCCCTGCCCGAGGTGCCCCCCGCCGCCGAACGCATCCGCCTCGGCAGCGTCGCCCTCGCCGCCCGCCGCATCGCCGCCCACCGCGGCACGGCCGTGGTGCTCGCCGACGGCGACCCCGGCTTCTTCGGCGTCGTACGGACCCTGCGCGCACCCGAGTTCGGCCTGGAGGTCGAAGTCGTGCCCGCCGTCTCCTCGGTCGCCGCCGCCTTCGCCCGCGCCGGAATGCCCTGGGACGACGCACACGTGGTCGTCGCACACCCTCGCACCCTGCGACGCGCGGTGAATGTATGCCGGGCCCACACTAAGGTGGCGGTTCTCACCGCCCCCGGCGCCGGCCCCGCCGAACTCGGACTCCTCCTGGACGGAGTTCACCGCACCTTCGTCATCTGCGAGGAACTGGGCACCGACCGCGAGCAGGTCACCGTCGTCACCTCAGACAACGCCGCCGACCACACCTGGCGCGACCCGAACGTCGTCATCGTCATCGGCGGACCCGTCGCCGCGACCGAGGGCGGCGGCTGGATCGCCGGCCGCGACCCGGCCGCCGGCCCGCGCGGCTGGACCCTGCCCGCCGAGGCCTACGACGCCGAACTCGGCGAAGGCGAGACCGAACCGCTGCGCGCCGCCCAACTCGCCCGCCTCGGCCCCCGCGTGGGCGACCTCGTGTGGGACATCGGCTCGGCCTCCGGCGCCTTCGCCGTCGAGGCCGCCCGGGCCGGCGCCGCCGTCATCGCCGTCGACCGGGACCCCGCCGCCTGCGCCCGCGCCCAGGCCGCCGCCCGCCGCTTCGGCGTCCAGCTCCAGGTCGTCCAGGGCGTCGCCCCGCACGTCCTGGAGAACCTGCCCGAACCGGACGTCGTCCGGATCGGCGGCGGGGGAGCGGCCGTGGTCTCCGCGGTCGCCGACCGCCGCCCGCAGCGCATCGTCACCCACGCCGGCACCCGCGACGCGGCCGAACTCGTCGGCCGCGATCTGACCGAGCACGGCTACCGGGTCCAGTGCGCCCTGCTGCAGTCCGTGGAACTCGACACCCGCCACTGGACGGAGAAGGAGCGGAGCGTCGCGTTCCTGCTCAGCGGGGTTCTCCCGGATCGCGCCCCGTGATCCGGTTGTCGTACCGCGCGCGGTAGGCTGGCCGATCGCTGCACCGCACCAGGACGTCCGGCACCCCGTCGGTCAATGTCCCGAAAACGCGCCCTTTTTGGGGTGTGTGTGGTACGGCAACAACCGGGAGGACGCGCAACGTGGCGCAGTCCACAGCGGGCCGTCGTGGATCGAGCTGTCCTGACGGCGGAACGACCGCGACAATGCCACTGAATGGCTTTGTCGCCTTTTCCGGGCGGTCGTTCGTGCCGCTGGGCACGCACGCTCGTTCTTCACTACGGGCGGTCGGTGCGCCGTTCCGGGTGAGCTGGTCGTAGAAGCATCAACCGATGGGCGAGGGGTACGCATGACCGACACCGGCCAGGTCCCGGGCGAGGGGCTGCCGGAGAACGCAGGCATGGTGGAGCAGCCGGGCGTCGCCGCGCCCGGAGCGTACACCTACCTCTCCGAGACACCCGCCGAGGACGAAGACCTGCTGCTGCCCGGCGCCCAGGGCGCCTGGGGCAACGAGGTGGCCCCGCCGGCGCCCGAGCCGGTCGTCGAGGCCGTCCACGAACCCGGCCCGCACGAGCTGGCCGGCCGGGACAGCGGCTCGGTCGACCTCACCGGCGTCCGCCTGCCGAACCCGACGCTGCCGACCGCGCCGACGACGCCGATCCCGCCGATCACCCCGCGCCGTCCGCTGCACCTCGGCCCGCAGATCCCAGACGCCTCCGCCAGCCCGGTCCGCTCCCTCGCCGACCGCGGCCCCGAGTACCTCGACGTCCCGCGCGACCTGCCGCCCCAGGGCGCGGCACCGTGGGGCGCGCAGGCGCCGGTCCAGACACAGGCCCCGGCCGCTCCGGCGCCGGCTCCTGCCCCGGTGCAGGCGCCGGTCGCCGCAGAGCCGACCCCTGCGGAAACGGTTGTCCCGCCCGTCGCCGCCCAGCCGGAGCCCGCCGACGCGGCCCAGGCGGCGGTGGCCCGCCTCACCAGCCAGGCCACGGCGTCGGCGATGCCGGGTGCGGTGGAGGCCGAGCAGGTTCCGGAGGCTGCACAGGCTGCGGCCGATACGGCTAATGCGGCCGAGGTGGCTGACGTGCCGGTCGGTCCGGCGGTCGAGGAGGCCGCTGACGCTTCCGGGAGCGGTGAGTTCCCCGTCGCGGCTGCCGTCGAGGCCGAGGCCGCCGCCCAGGCCCCCGTCGCGGCTGCCGTCGAGGCGGAGGCCGCTGCTCAGGCCCCGGTCGAGGCTGCCGCTGCCGCCGCCGTACCGGAGGTCGTTGAGTTCCCCGCTGCCGCGGGGGAGGACGCGAGCACCGGGCAGGTGCCCGTGGAGGCGGTCGCCGAGGCCGGGCAGGAGCCCGCAGAGGTTGTCGCGGAGGCTGCCGCCGAGGTCGAGGCAGCCCCCGAGGTGGCTGCCGAGGACGGTCAGGTCGCCGCCGCGGTGGCCCCGGCCGACGCCGATCCTGTCACCCCCGTCCAGCTTCCCGACGCCACCCCGGTCCCCGCTCCGGACGCCGGTCAGGTCGCCGATGTTCCGGCCGAGCCGCAGGCGGTCCCCGCCCCGGACGCCGTCGAGCCGCAGCAGCCGGAGGCCCTGCAGGGCCCGGTCGCCGTACAGGTGCCGGAGCCCGACGCCGAGCAGGTCCAGCCCGTCGCCGCGCCGGAGCCGGCCCCCGAGACGCCGCAGGCGCCGGAACCGATCGCCGCCGTCGCCACCGAGGCGCCCGAGCAGGCCGCGCCTGAGACGCCGCAGGCTCCCGAGGCGGTCGTCTCGGAGGCGCCGCAGGCTCCTGCGGTGCTGCCCGAGGCCGCTGAGGTCCCCGAGGCTCCTGAGGTCGCCGAAGCCGTCGCTGTTGCCGCCGCGCAGGCTCCCGAGGCGCCCGCTCCGGTCGTCGAGGCGCCCGTGCCCGCGGAGGCTCCGCAGGTCGTTGAGCCCGACCAGCAGGCGGAGACCCTGCCGCAGCCGCAGCCGGCGGACACCCCGCAGCAGCCGCAGCCCCCTGTCGACCAGCCCGTCGACCAGCTCGTCGCCCCGCCCGCCCCGGAGCCGGCCCCCGAGCCCGAAGCCGCCGTCGCGGACGTCCCGAGCGCCGTACCGGCCGACGACGTACAGATCGACGCAGCCCCCGAGGCCCCCGCGGAGATTCCCGCCCCCGAGGCCCCCGCGGGGATTCCCGCCCCCGAGGTGTCCGCCGACGCCCCCGCCCCCCTGGCCGCCGAGCCCGGCGCGGAGCAGGCCGTCGGTCAGTTCGTGCCGGTGGAGGGCTCGATCCCGACGACGCCCAACCTGGCGCCCACGGTCCCGGCGCCCCGCGAGCCCGAGCAGGCGGCCGCCGCCGAGGACACGGACGAGGTCGCACTCGTACAGCAGGCGGACGACCTGGACACCCGGGCCGCCGAGCAGGAGGACCTGCGGGACCTGCGAGCGGAACAGGCGGACGAGGCACACCCGACGCACCAGACGCAGCAGGCAGACCAGCAAGAAGAAGGCACGGCCCCCGTGGCAGACGCACGCCAGTCCACCGGCCCTGCCGCCCCCGCCTACACCGACGTCGAGCGCGAAGCCGTCCTGAAGGTCATGCGGGAACGCCGGGACATCCGCAACGGCTTCCGCAGCGACCCCATCCCGCACGAGGTGCTGCTCCGCGTCCTGGAGGCGGCGCACACCGCGCCCTCCGTGGGCCACTCGCAGCCCTGGGACTTCGTCGTCATCCGTTCCGCCGACACCCGCCGGGCCATGCACGAGCTGGCGATGCTTCAGCGCGAGGCGTACGCGAAGTCCTTGCCGAAGGGCCGCGCGAAGCAGTTCAAGGAACTGAAGATCGAGGCCATCCTCGACACCCCGGTGAACATCGTCGTCACCGCCGACCCGACCCGCGGCGGCCGTCACACCCTCGGCCGCCACACCCAGCCGCAGATGGCGCCGTACTCCGCCGCCCTCGCGGTCGAGAACCTGTGGCTCGCAGCCCGCGCGGAGGGCCTCGGTGTCGGCTGGGTCAGCTTCTTCGACGAGCGGGAGATGGTCCGCGCGCTCGGCCTGCCCGAGCACCTGGAGGTCATCGCCTACCTCTGCGTCGGCTACGTCGACGAGTTCCCGGACGAGCCCGAGCTGATGCAGGCCGGCTGGTCCAAGCGCCGCCCGCTGTCCTGGGTGGTCCACGAGGAGACGTACGGCCGCCGTGCCCTGCCCGGAGAGGAGCCGCACGACCTGCTCGCGGAGACCGTCGCGCAGATCCGCCCGCTGGACGCCAAGGCGCTCGGCGAGGCGTGGGAGCGCCAGAAGCGCATGACGAAGCCGGCCGGCGCGCTCGGAATGCTGGAGATCATCTCCGCCCAGCTCAGCGGCCTGTCCCGGCAGTGCCCGCCGCCGATCCCGGAGCCCGCGGCCGTCGCGATCTTCGCGGGCGACCACGGTGTGCACGCCCAGGGCGTCACGCCGTGGCCGCAGGAGGTCACCGCCCAGATGGTGGCCAACTTCCTCGGCGGGGGAGCGGTCTGCAACGCGTTCGCCGGCCAGGTGGGCGCCGAGGTCTGCATCATCGACGTCGGTGTCGCCGCCGACCTGCCGTCGACCCCGGGTCTGCTGCCCCGCAAGGTCCGGCCGGGCACCGCCGACATGACCACCGGCCCGGCGATGACCCGCGAGGAGGCCAAGAAGGCCATCGAGGTGGGCATCGAGACGGCCCGCGACCTGGTCGCGGCCGGCAACAAGGCGCTGCTGACCGGCGAGATGGGCATCGCGAACACCACCGCGTCCGCCGCCCTGATCTCCGTCTTCACGGGCGCGGACCCGGCCGAGGTGACGGGTCGTGGCACCGGCATCAACGACGAGACGCTGGCCCGCAAGACCGAGGTCGTCCGTCGCGCCATCGAGGTCCACCAGCCCGACCCGGCGGACCCCATCGGCGTCCTCGCCGCTATCGGCGGCCTGGAGCACGCCGCCATGGTCGGCCTCCTCCTCGGTGGCGCGTCCCTGCGTACGCCGGTGATCCTGGACGGCGTCAGCGCGGGCGCCGCCGCCCTGGTGGCCCGCGCCATCGCCCCCGAGGTGCTGGCCGCCTGCATCGCGGGCCACCGCAGCGCCGAACCGGGCCACGTCGCCGCCCTGAACAAGCTGGGCCTGCGCCCCCTGGTCGACCTCGACCTCCGCCTCGGCGAGGGCACCGGCGCCCTCCTCGCCCTCCCGATGGTCCAGAGCACCGCCAGGGCGATGCACGAGGTGGCGACGTTCGACTCGGCGGGTGTCACCGAGAAGTAGGCGTGCCGCGCGGGGCGGTCCGGTGTTCAGCCATCGGACCGCTCCTGTCGCCTGCCCCGTTCGCACTCTAAAATCCGCACGTCAGGGCTGCTCCGACGCCGAAGCGCCCCCCGCCTGCCAGCACGAGGAGCCGTCCCCTCATGGCCGAACACCCCGCCTACCCCGTAGGCCTCCGCCTCACCGGCCGCAAAGTGGTCGTCCTCGGCGGCGGCCAGGTAGCCCAGCGCCGCCTCCCGGCCCTCATCGCGGCGGGCGCCGACATCCACCTCGTCTCCCCGGAGGCCACCCCCTCCGTCGAGGCGATGGCGGACGCGGGCGAGATCACCTGGCAGAAGCGCCCGTACGCCGAAGGCGACCTCGCCGACGCCTGGTACGCCCTGATCGCCACCAGCGACGCGGAGGCGAACACCGCCGCCTCCGCCGAGGCGGAGCGCCACCGCGTGTGGTGCGTCCGCTCCGACGACGCCGACGCGGCCACCGCCTGGACCCCGGCGACGGGCCACAGCGAGGGCGTCACCGTCGCCGTACTCACCACGGACGCACGCGGCCGCGACCCCCGCCACACCGCCGCCATCCGTGACGCGGTCGTCGAGGGGCTGCGTGACGGCACCCTCGTCGCCCCCCACCACCGCACCCGCACCCCGGGCGTCGCCCTGGTCGGCGGCGGCCCCGGTGACCCGGACCTGATCACGGTCCGCGGCCGGCGCCTGCTCGCCGAGGCCGACGTGGTCATCGCCGACCGCCTCGGCCCGCGCGACCTGCTCGCCGAGCTGCCCCCGCACGTCGAGGTGATCGACGCGGCGAAGATCCCATACGGCCGTTTCATGGCCCAGGAGGCCATCAACAACGCCCTCATCGAGCACGCCAAGCAGGGCAAGTCGGTCGTACGGCTCAAGGGCGGCGACCCGTACGTCTTCGGCCGGGGTATGGAAGAGCTCCACGCGCTCGCCGAGGCGGGCATCCCCTGCACGGTCGTCCCCGGCATCTCCAGCTCGATCTCGGTCCCGGGCGCGGCCGGCATCCCGGTCACCCACCGGGGCGTGGCCCACGAGTTCACCGTGGTCAGCGGCCATGTGGCCCCCGACGACGAGCGCTCGCTGGTCGACTGGGCGTCCCTCGCGAAGCTCACCGGCACGCTGGTGGTGCTGATGGGCGTCGACAAGATCGGCAAGATCGCCGAGACCCTGGTCGCGCACGGCAAGTCCCCGGACACCCCGGTCGCCCTGGTGCAGGAGGGCACGACGGCCGCCCAGCGCCGCGTCGACGCCACCCTGGCCACGGTCGCCGACACGGTCCGTACCCGCGAGGTCAAGCCCCCGGCGGTCATCGTGATCGGCGAGGTGGTCACCGTAGGCCCCCAGACCTCGGCGTAACCCGGGGTGACACAACCCGTTCCGTGCCGTTGGCAGCACCCCAGAGCAAGGCAGTATCACCCTGTGGCCGATCTCATCACCGTCCATGACCCCGACGACCCGCGTCTGCACGACTACACGGGCCTGACCGACGTCGAGCTGCGCCGCAAGCGCGAACCCGCCGAGGGCCTGTTCATCGCCGAGGGCGAGAAGGTCATCCGGCGGGCCAAGGACGCCGGGTACGAGATGCGGTCGATGCTGCTGTCCGCCAAGTGGGTCGACGTCATGCGCGACGTCATCGACGAGCTCCCGGCCCCCGTCTACGCGGTCACCCCGGAACTCGCCGAACGCGTCACCGGCTACCACGTGCACCGCGGCGCCCTCGCCTCCATGCAGCGCAAGCCGCTGCCGACGGCGGCCGACCTCCTGCGCACCGCCCGCCGGGTCGTCGTCATGGAAGGGGTCAACGACCACACCAACATCGGCGCCATCTTCCGCTCGGCGGCCGCCCTCGGCATGGACGCGGTGCTCCTCTCCCCGGACTGCGCCGACCCCCTCTACCGCCGCAGCGTCAAGGTCTCCATGGGCGCGGTCTTCTCCGTCCCGTACGCCCGCCTCGACAGCTGGCCCAAGAGCCTGGACTCGGTCCGCGAGGCCGGCTTCACCCTCCTCGCCCTCACCCCGGACGAGAAGGCCAAGACCCTCGACGAGGCCGCCCCGCACCGCATGGACCGCGTCGCCCTGATGCTCGGCGCCGAGGGCGACGGCCTGACCACCCAGGCCCTGGTCGCCGCCGACGAATGGGTCCGCATCCCCATGTCCCACGGCGTGGACTCCCTCAACGTGGGCGCGGCGGCGGCGGTCGCGTTCTACGCGGTGGCGACGGGCCGCCCGGGGGCGTAGCCGTCGCCGGCGACGGCCCGGTGACCGCCTGCGGCTTACTCGGACCGCTCGAGGGTCGACTCGTACCGCTCGGACATCAACTGCCCCTCGTCCAGCGGGCGGTAGCCGGTCCGTACCTGCTCCTGCCGCTCCGGGACGCCTCCCCGCTCGTCGCCGAGCCCGTGGGCCGACCCCTGGCAGCCCTGTACGAGACCGATGCCGAGCGCCACGAGCAGGGTCACGACGACGAACACGAACAGCCGCTGGCGCAGCAGCCGCGGGTTGGCCGGCCGCAGCCCGGTCTTGGTGTTCCTGGGTGCCGACCGTCCGGATCCGCCGCGCGGCACCGGACGGGCACCGCTGCCGGAACGGGTCGTGCTGCGCGAGGCGGAGGTGTTGCGCGAAGCGGAGGTGTTGCGCGGGGCCGGCGTGTTCCGCGACACGGGGGTGTTCCGAGAGGCGGGCGTGTTCCGAGAAGCGGGCGTGGGCCGCGTCCCGGACCGGGACGAGGGGACCCCGCCCCGGGAGGCACCGCCACCGCCGCCGCGCGACGGAACCGGACCTCGTGACGGGCCACCGCCCCGCGCGGGTGCGGCACCGCGCGCCGCACCCGCGCCCCGGGGCGCGGGCGTGCCGGGCGCGCTCGCCGGGCCCTGCGGCCGGCGCGGGGACGGCGGGCGCTGCGGGTCGGGGTAGGTGTCCGCCAGCCGGCCGGTGGGCCGGTCCGCCTCACTGCTGCGCGGCGCGGGCGGACGCCCCTCGATCAGCTCCTGTGCCTCGCGGGCGGCGATCTCCTTCAGCCGCAGTGACAGATCCAGGGTGCTGGGCCGCTCCTCGGGGTCCTTCGCCAGGCAGGCCCGCACCAGCGGGGCCAGCGCGTCCGGGACGCCGTGCAGCTGCGGCTCCTCGTGGACCACGCGGTACAGCATCACCTCGGAGCTGCCGTGCCCGAAGGGCGAGTCGCCGGTCGAGGCGTAGGCGAGCGTGGCACCCAGCGAGAACACGTCCGTGGCCGGGGTCACCGCGGCGCCGCGCACCTGCTCGGGGGCGAGGAAGCCGGGGGAGCCGACCGCCGTGCCCACGTGGGTCAGGGTCGAGGCGCCGGTCGCCCAGGCGATACCGAAGTCGATGATCCGCGGTCCCTTCGGGGACAGCAGGATGTTGGACGGCTTGAGGTCCCGGTGCACGACCCCCGCCTCGTGGACGGCGACCAGGCCCTCCGACAGCGCGGCCCCGACCGCGGCGACGTCGGCCGCGAACAGCGGGCCCTCGTCGGCGACCTTGTCGTGCAGGGACGGGCCGGGCACGTACTGCGTGGCGAACCACGGACGCTCCGCTTCCAGATCCGCCGCGACCAGCCGGGCCGTGCAGCCGCCCCGGATCCGGCGGGCCGCGGAGACCTCGCGGGCGAACCGCGACCGGAACTCCTGGTCCTCCGCGAGATCGGGCCGGATCACCTTCAGGGCGACCCGCTGCCCCTTCTTGTCGGAGCCCAGATAGACAACGCCCATCCCACCCGCGCCGAGCCGTCGGTGAAGCTTGAACGAGCCGACGACGCGCGGGTCCTCGCGCCTCAGGCGCATCATCGCCATGTTCATCCCCGCTGCCCGGTCCGTCTGACGTGGCACAGCTTACGTTTCCCCGGCCGCCTGCGCGCAGAGGCCGCGCCCTCTCCATCCGATCGATTGTCAGTGCCGGGTGGGACACTTGAAGGATGGTCAGGGAGCCCGCGAACGGCCCGACTTCATGGACGGCGGGCACTCAACCACCCGTCACAGAAGGGGGATTGATCCCGTGAAGGGTGACCGCGTGGAAATAGTCGTGGACGCCGGCGACACGACACGGACGTACGAGGTGGTGGCGAGCCGGGCGGGCCGCCGGGTGGAGACGGCCGTGCGACGAGGCGTGGTGGAAGTGAGCGAAGTCACCCGCACCGGGGCCGTCGTCCGTACGGCACGGTTCATGGCGAACCGGGTCCTCGCGCTGGTCGAACAGCCGGTGCCCCGGGAGGACGGCTCGGAAAAGCGGGGGCACTCCGGGCGTCCCCTCCGGGAAGACCCCGAGACGTAGCACTCCGTCTCCACCCAGGGGAGTACACCGCAGCTCATGGCTCATCCTCGGGGAGGCCAGGCAATCGGTACGAGGGCATGACGTGCGGCGTCCGCCGCCCGCCTAGATTTGAGGTCAAGCGGCGGGTGCAGTACTCGTCCCCCGAGGTCAGACACCCGCCGCTGCCACGACAACTGATCACGGTCAGGAGAGGACCATGGCCCACACGGCACCGCGGACGCTGCTCCGCGAGGAGGGACGCAAGGCGTACGCCGCCGCGCTCCGTCCCCGCCGCCAGGGCCGCCGCCACCCGCTGGTGGCGACGCTGATGGCCCTTCCCCTGGCGGTCCTGCTCCTGGTCGTCTTCGACGGCTGGGAGACAGTGGCCACACAGGCGTCGTCCGTGGGCGTGATGCTGGGGCGCTGAGCGGCGACCCCAGGCCCGGATGAGCGGTCCGGGCGGGGACATCCACCCATAACCCCGTGGGGACGGGGGTGCGGCGGACGGCAAAATGCCGGCGCAGCTGGGGAGCTGCGCCGGCATTGCTTTACCCACCTATCCCACGCCGGCCCCACTCCGTCCCAGCTTCGGTCGGCTGCCGTGCCTCCATCACTCGGCTGGGGCCGGCTGCCCTGCCTGCGCGACTCTGCCCCGCCGGGGCGGCTCCTGTTTCGTTCCGCCGCAGCCGCATGCCGTGTCCGCCTCATCGGGTGCCGTCCGCCCCCCGACCTAGGCGGGACGCCGTCTCTGCCTCGGCCGGATTGTCCTGCGTTGCACCGCCTCGGCTGGGATGCGGCCCCCCGCCGCAGGCGGACGCCGTCCCCGCCTCGCTCCGCCGCAGCGCATGCCAGACCCCCTTCAGCGGCATCCCACCCAGCCCCACCGCGGCCACGGCAGACCCACCCCGAGCGACAGTGCTCCCCGGCCCGCCTTCAGCCGCCATCTGCCCCTGCCCACGCCGTGGCCGCCGCTGTCCGCCCACGCCGTGGCCGCCGCTGTCCGCCCACGCCGTGGCCGCCGCTGTCCGCCCACGCCGTGGCCGCCGCTCGCCCGCCCTGCATACGCCGTCGTCGCCACTGCGCCTGCCTGCGCGCGAGCGCCGCTCTCCCGCCCGCGATGCGCCGCTCACCCGCCCAGGCCGCAGGCCCCCGCTAGCCCGAACCAAGCCCGCAGGCGCTCGTGCCGCCTACGCCGCCACGGGTGGGCGCTGGACGCCCTCCCCACGAACAGTTCGCGAAGAGAGACGCCCGGTCGTGCCGGGACCCGCACCCCCCGCCCAGCCCCCAGGCCTACCCACACCCCCACGTACCCTCACCCCAACACCCCACCACCCAGGACCCCGCGTGCCGACACCCCCGCTTCTCACCGCCCTCGCCGCCAAGGCCAGTACCGCCGCTCACCCCGGCGCAAGCAGCAGCACCCGCGCGTGCGCTTGTGGTCCCGCCGCGATCGCCACCCTCGCCGACCGCCCGGACGCCACCGTCGTCCGCCACGGTCCCGCCGTAGCCAAGGCACACGCTCCTGACACCGATTCCGCGCGCCTCGGATCCCGCGTCACCACCGCCGCCCGCCTTCCCGACGTCCTCCTGCCCCCGCTCGACCCCACGCCGGAGCCCCTCCACGGCCGCCTGGTCACCCTGTGGCCCTACGGCACCCCGGTCGACCCCGACGACCCGGACGCCGCCCCCTGGGAGGCCGCCGCCACCCTCCTCGCACGCCTCCACCGCACCCCCGCACCGGCGCCCCTGCCCGCCATGCGCGGCCCCGAGAAGGCCGCCCGCGCGGTGGCCCGCCTCACGCGTCTCGTAATCCCGGCCGAAGGCGACCGCCACCCCGTTGCCGCAGCCGCTGCCGCTGCCGTGCTGCGCGCCTGGGCCTCCCTCCCCGCCTGGGCCCGCGCGGAGGCGCCCATGCCGGACGCGACCACCCTCTGTCACGGCGATCTCCACCTCGGTCAGCTCGTCCGCGCGCCGGCCTCGGACACCCGCTGGCTGCTGATCGACGTCGACGACCTCGGCGTGGGCGTACCGTCCTGGGATCTGGCCCGCCCGGCCGCCTGGTACGCCTGCGGCCTGCTCCCGCCGGACGAGTGGACCCGTTTCCTGGCCGCCTACCGCACCGCCGCGGGCCCGGCCGTCCCCGCGACCGGCGATCCCTGGCCCGCGCTGGACGTCCCGGCCCGCGCCCTCACCGTCCAGGCCGCCGCCCAGGCGATCGCGAAGGCCGTCGCGGCGGGCCGCCCGCTGGACGAGGTCGAGCAGTCGCTCGTGGACGCTTGCGACCGAATGGCCACGGTCCCCACGGAGTTGGCTCGAAACTCCGCGAAGTAGGGTGCAACCGACCGCAGCCGGACAGAGTCTGTCCTGGCGATACATGAAGCAGGATCGACCGGCGAGGAGTTGAGCCGACCGTGCAGTGTCCGAAGTGTCATGCCGCGATGCACACCTACAACCGCAACGGAGTCCAGATAGAGCAGTGCGCGAACTGCCGCGGGATCTTCCTCGACTACGGCGAGCTGGAGGCCCTGACCCGTCTGGAGTCCCAGTGGACGCAGCCCGCACCGCCGGCTCCGCCGGCCGCTCCCGCCCCGGCCCCGCAGTCGTACCCGACCCAGCCGGCCGCTCCCGCCTGGGGCGCCCCGCACGGCGGTCACTACGGTCACAAGCGCCACAAGAGCTTCGGGCACATGCTCTTCTCCAGCTGAGTCACCGGCTGAGTCACTGATCCCGGTGGACCGACCACCGGTCCACCGGGACCTCGGTGCTCAACACGAAGACGACGAAGACGACGAAACCCCCGACCGTTCAAGACGGCCGGGGGTTTCCGGTGTGTGGACGATACTGGGATTGAACCAGTGACCTCTTCCGTGTCAGGGAAGCGCTCTCCCGCTGAGCTAATCGTCCTCGGGACCACGATCATATCCACTCAACTCAGTGGAGCAGACCGTGGGCACTGCGTGCGCGATACTGGGATTGAACCAGTGACCTCTTCCGTGTCAGGGAAGCGCTCTCCCGCTGAGCTAATCGCGCGGGTGGGATCTTCGAGAAGATCCAGGATCCGAAGATCCAGTGGACGATACTGGGATTGAACCAGTGACCTCTTCCGTGTCAGGGAAGCGCTCTCCCGCTGAGCTAATCGTCCTTGGAGGTGGAGACGGGATTTGAACCCGTGTAGACGGCTTTGCAGGCCGTTGCCTCGCCTCTCGGCCACTCCACCAGGAGTGTAGAGGATCGGGAAGATCCCCTTTTCCTTCGAGCGGACGACGAGGCTCGAACTCGCGACCTCAACCTTGGCAAGGTTGCGCTCTACCAACTGAGCTACGTCCGCTTGTCGTTTCGGTCCGCTTCCGCGTCCCGGCGACGTGTTGAACTCTAGCGGATTCCCGGGCCAGCACAAAAACGCGTTTGTGCAGCGTGCTGCGCTGCGCTCACCGGACGACCCGGCCGGGGCGTCCGGAAGGACACGCCGGGGCCACCCGCAGGACACCCGCCCTAGACTCGACAGCGTGCTCGACCTCGCTCCTCTCGCCCGCTTCGGCGACCGTCTCGCCACCGGCCTCCTCGACGTCACCGGTGATCCCGCGGCCCTGGACTCCACCGGCTTCTGGGCGGTCGCCGCGGACTTCGAGGGCCGCCTGACCTGCGCACGCTTCGCGGACGTCCGCGAGGTTCCGGTCCCGGCCCCGGTGCCGGGTGCCTGGCGGGGACCGGCGGCCGGTGACTGGACGTCGTCCCTCGACCGTGCCGCGTACACGGCGGGCGTACGGCGGATCCGCGAGCACATCGCGGCCGGCGAGGTCTACCAGGCGAACCTCTGCCGGGTGCTGTCCGCCCCGGTCGACCCCGGCGCCGACGTCGACGCCCTCACCGCACTGCTCGCCCGCGGCAACCCGGCGCCGTACGCGGGAACGATCCGTCTGCCGGGGCACGGGGTGGAGATAGCCACCGCCTCCCCGGAGCTGTTCCTGCGCCGGGACGGGCGGATCGTCGAGTCCGGGCCGATCAAGGGCACCGGACGCACCGAGGCGGACCTCCTGGAGAAGGACTACGCCGAGAACGTGATGATCGTGGACCTGGTCCGCAACGACATCGGGCGGGTCTGCGCCACCGGCAGCGTCACCGTGCCCGACCTGTGCGCCGTGGAGAAGCATCCCGGTCTGGTGCACCTGGTCTCCACCGTGCGCGGCGAGCTGCGCGACGGCGCGGGCTGGCCGGAACTGCTGGCAGCCGCCTTCCCGCCCGGCTCGGTCACCGGCGCCCCCAAGTCGAGCGCCCTGCGGATCCTCGACGCCCTGGAGCCGGCCCCGCGCGGCCCGTACTGCGGTGGCATCGGCTGGGTCGACGCCGACCGGGGCGTCGGCGAGCTGGCCGTCGGCATCCGGACCTTCTGGATCGACCGCACCGACCGCACCAGCGAGGGCACGCCGCTCCTGCGGTTCGGGACCGGCGCGGGGATCACCTGGGGCTCGGACCCGGAGGGGGAGTGGCGGGAGACCGAACTGAAGGCGTCCCGGCTGCTCGCGGTAGCGTCGGGGACGTACGAGGTGAGTGGAGAGGTACTTACGTGAAGATCTGGCTCGACGGCGGGCTGCAGGACGTCGAATCCGCCCGCGTCTCCGTCTTCGACCACGGGCTGACCGTGGGCGACGGCATCTTCGAGACCGTGAAGGCGGTGGACGGCCGGCCCTTCGCCCTGACCCGCCACCTCGACCGGCTGACCCGCTCGGCCCGCGGTCTGGGTCTGCCCGACCCCGACCTCGACGAGGTCCGCCGCGGCTGCGCCGCCGTCCTCGAGGCCAACCCCATGCCGCTGGGCCGGCTGCGCATCACCTACACCGGCGGCCACGGCCCGCTCGGCTCCGACCGGGGAGAGCACGGCCCGACCCTGGTCGTCGCCCTCGGCGAGACCTCGCGCCGACCGGACTCGACCGCCGTGATCACCGTGCCGTGGACCCGTAACGAGCGGGGCGCGCTGACCGGCCTGAAGACGACCTCGTACGCCGAGAACGTCGTCGCCCTCGCCCGCGCCCACGAACACGGCGCGTCCGAGGCGCTGTTCGGCAACACCGTCGGACAGCTCTGCGAGGGCACCGGATCGAACGTCTTCGTCGTCCTGGACGGCGAGATCCACACCCCGCCCCTCGCCTCCGGCTGCCTCGCCGGCATCACCCGCGCGCTGGCGATCGAATGGACCGGCGCCAAGGAGACCGACCTTCCGCTGGACGTCCTGGAACGCGCGGACGAGGTCTTCCTCACCTCCACCCTGCGGGACGTACAGGCCGTGCACCGCGTCGACGACCGTGAACTGCCCGGCACGGCGGGTGCGGTGACGGCCAAGGCCATGCGGATCTTCGACGAGCGCTCCGGCGACGACCTCGATCCGTGACCGCCGCGACGTCCGGCGCGATATTCGGCTGACCCGGGGCCCCGGTGCGGGTAGAACACCCGTGATGACCACGACCCTACGGCCGACCGGGCCGCTCCAGCAGCACGCCGACGGGACGCGCTCGCGCCACTACCAGGTGTGCGTGAACAGCCGTCCCGTCGGCGTCATACATCTCGGGACCTCGTCCTCCCTCGGTGACGCGGTGGCGAGCGTGCACCACGTCTACATCGACGAGGCCGACCGCAGACGCGGCCGCGCCACGGTGGCCCTGCTCGCCGCGGAGGAGGTGGCGCGCGGCTGGGGCTGCACCCGGATCGAGGCGACCGTCCCCGCCGACGCGGAGGGCGCCCTGCGGCTCGTGCGGACGCTGGGCTACACCGTCCGCAACCGCGGCATGGAGAAGCGGCTCGGAGACAGCCCGCCCGCGCTGCCCGCGGGCAGCCGGGGCAGGCCCATGACCGAGTCGGAGTTCGAGGAGTGGCGCGTCCCCGCCTTCGAGAACTACGCGCGCAGCTGGATCGAGCGAGGCGTGCCCGAGGCCGTGGCGCACGCCAAGGCGCGGCGTGACCACGAGCAGCTGCTGCCCCAGGGCCTGGCCAGCGAGCACATGCGGTTCAGCGTCCTGGAGCACGAGGGCACCCGGGTGGGCATCCTCTGGCTGGCCCTGCGCGAGGACAAGGGGTTCGTCTACAAGGTGGAGGCCGACGAGGCCCATCGCGGGCGGGGCCACGGCCGTACGCTCATGCTGCTAGCGGAGGCCCAGTCCATGGCGGCCGGCCTGCGCGTCCTCGCGCTGAACGTGTTCGCCGGGAACACCCCGGCCGAGCGGCTGTACGCGTCGCTCGGCTACGAGACGACGCAGTACGCCCTGCAGAAGCCGCTGCTGTGACGGTCAGGCCTCCTGCTCGGCCAGCATTCGGTCGGCGATCTCCTCGATGCGCTCGCGCAGGCCCTCCTGGCTCTTGCCGCCGTCGAGGCGTTCGCCGCCGATGACGTACGTCGGGGTGCCGGTGACGCCGATCGCCTTGCCCTCGGCCTGGTCGGCGTCCACGATCAGGATGTGCCGGCCGTCGATCAGCGCGGTGTCGAACTCCTCCGCGTCCAGACCGAGTTCGCCGGCCACCTCGACCAGGAAGGGCTCTCCCTTACGGTCCAGCTCCTCGACCCGGTCCAGCACCGCTTCGACGTACGGCCATCCCTTCCCCTGCTCCAGGGCCTCCTCGGCGGCCTGCGCGGCGGCGAAGGCGTGCTTGTGCTTCTCCAGCGGGAAGTGCCGCAGCCGCACCTCCAGACGGTCACCGTAACGGGCGCGCAGGGCGCGAAGGTCGTCCAGGGCGGTACGGCAGTCCGGGCACTGAAGCTCGCACCAGACGTCGAGAACGGGGGCCGGACGTGCGGGGGAGGTGTCGCTCATGAAGACCAGTCTCCCAGCCCGGACCACCCACCCCAACCGGCACCCGTCGGCACCCCTGCCTGGCATCCCGGTGGAAACCCCCGTCCTCAGGAGGAGCCGACCCGGAGATGTCCCTGATGTCCGGGTGGAGCATGGCCGGGCGGGGTGTGGGCGGTGCAGGATGGAGGGGGACGCAGTGCTCCCGCCATCGAGCCCAGCTGGAGGACCGGATGATTGCCGAGACCGTCTGTTCCGCCGTCTCCGCGGCCGGCCTGGGCATCGCGGCGATCACGGCGTACCGCAAGCGGTTCCTCGCGGCCGCGAGAATCGCCGCCTACTCCCTCGTCCCCCTGGGCCTGGTCATGACCGGTGCCGTCCAGTGGGCCGCCGACACCGCCTTCAGCCCGGTCGCCTGGGCGGGCTTCGGGGTGCTGGGCGCCGCCTGGTTGCTCTTCGTCGGCACCCGTGCGGTCGAGCGCCGGCGCGGCGGCCGACGGGGCCGCGGGGCCGTCTCGGCGGAGGGACGGCCGGACGTGGTCGCTCCGCAGGCCTCGGCGCCCTCCCTGGGACAGGCCTCCCGCCCGGCGACCCGCCCGCAGCGGAAGTCCCCCGCCGACTCCGGGGACGACTTCAGCGACATCGAGGCCATCCTCAAGAAGCACGGCATATGACGCCCGCGACCGGTGCGGGCTGAATCGTCACAAGAGCGTCCCGCTCACGAGCCGGCGAAGCTTAGTGAAGATCGCGCCGCCGGACCACGTGATCCGGTGAAGTACCGCACGAACCGGGGCCTGCGGGGCGTGTCAAGGGTCCCGTCTGCGCCATCATCGCCGGCGAGATGCTGGACACGACACAGAGCGATGCCGCGCCGCCTCAGGACGAACCGCGCGGATGTCTCTTCGCCCTTTCCCAGCCACCGCTGATGATCTTCCTTGCGGTGATCGGGTGTCTGCTGCTCACAGCTGCGCTGCACGACCTGCTGTTGCTGTGAGCCGTACCCGTGGTCCCCGGCGCCACCCGCCGGGGGCCGCGACGGCACCGGTGTCCGGCCCGCCCGGCCGTCAGCCGGCCGCCTCCTTGCGGCGGGCCCGGTAGGCGGCCACGTGCAGACGGTTCCCACAGGTGCGGCTGTCGCAGTACCGCCGGGAACGGTTCCGGGAGAGGTCGACGAAGGCGCGCCGGCAGTCGGGTGCCTCGCAGCGCCGCAGCCGCTCCTGCTCACCGGCGACCACGAAGAACGCCAGCGCCATGCCGCAGTCGGCCGCCAGGTGGTCGGCGACGGAGGCGCCGGGGGCGAAGTAGTGGACGTGCCAGTCGTAGCCGTCGTGGTCGGTGAGACGGGGCGTGGTGCCCGCCGAGGCGACCAGTTCGTTGATGACCACCGCGGCGGACCGGGCGTCCGGGGCGGCGAAGATCCCGGCGAACCGGCCACGGATCTTGCGCACGGCCGAGAGGTCGAACTCCGAGAGCGTGCCGACATCGCTGATCTGGTGCGTTCGTACGAACTCGTCGAGGGCCGTGACATCCGGCAGCCCGTCCGGGGTCGTGTCGTCCTCCGGTGCGGTGTTCACCAGATCCACCACGGTGTCGAGTGCGCACCGGGTGTCGTGGGTGATCAGCACGTTTCGCTCCCTGGCCTGGGGGTCGGGCGGACGCCCGTCGGTGGTGGCCGATGGTAATGGCTCCCCGGCGGCCCCTGCCCCGTACCCGTCCGCGCTTGCCCTGAGAACGGGGGCCCGGCCTGCGGTGTTCCCGGAACCGCCGGGTTTTTCACGGCTCCGCCCAGTGCGCTCACGGACCTCGACCTGCTCACTCACGGCAAATGGTCACTGGCTCACCGTAAGAGGCCGCCTACTCGCCGCGGGAGCTCACTCGCTCCGTGAGGGGCAAGTCACTCACCGTGAGGGGCTACTCGGTCAGCGTGGTGGAGTCGGGTAGGGCGGGGTTCGGATCCCCCCGTCCAACACGCAGCGTCACTACTGCCGGCCGAACCGGCCGAATCTCGCCGTCGCCCCCGGATGCCCGCATCGCCCCCCCTCACGCGCGCACACCGGCGCCGCCCCTCACGCTCGGCGTGCGGGACGGCGCCGGTGTGCCGCATGCGGCCGTCTTGGCCCGAGCCGTCTCCCCGAGTGGACGGCGCCGGGCGGCTCTGTGGGGCTCTCCTAGCTTTCCGCCAGGATGTGCGAGAGCTCCTGATCAAGGTCGAAGTGACGGTGTTCCGTGCCGGGCGGCACGGCGGCGTCCGTTCGCTTCAGGAACGACTCCAGGGCCCGCGCCGGGGCCTCGAGCAGCGCCTCTCCCTCCGGGGAGCTCAGGGCGATGCACACCACGCCCTGACCATGGCTACGCGACGGCCAGACGCGGACGTCGCCGGTACCTGTGGGCCGGTGAAGCCCCTCGGCGAGGAGGTCGCGGGCGAACACCCACTCGACGGTCTCCTCGGCTCCGGTGTGGAAGGTGGCGTGCACGGCGTAGGGGTCGGCCGTGTCGTACCGCAGGCCTGCGGGGACAGGCAGGGAGGACTCGCTCGACACAACGAGGCGCAGGTGCAGCTCGCAGCTGACCGTGGTGTTCATAAGCGCCAGGGCCTTTCGCTCAGTGTGCGCTCGGGGATTCGCACGTCGGCGAAATCGACATGCCACCTACGGTGCCGTTGTAAACCCCTCTGAGGGTTTTGCGTGTGTTTAGGTAACTCTTCCGGCCGAGAACCTCTTCGTCCGGTGCGTCCATTTCGGTGACCGGTTTCGGTCCGGTAGGGTTTGGCCGTATGAATACGGGGAGTAACGAGTCTGGCGAGGTCGTCGCCATGGCTGCGGACGAGACGGGGACGAGCGGGGTGCGGAGCGAGCAGGGACTCGGTTCCCGGGCGCCGGAGTTCATCAAGGCGCGCCGGGTGCTTCACCTGAGCTGGCAGGTCGGCGTCTTCGTCGTGGGCCTGGCGGTCGTCGTGGCCGGCATCATCATGCTGCCCCTGCCGGGACCGGGCTGGGTCGTGATCTTCGGCGGCATGGCGATCTGGGCGACCGAGTTCGTGTGGGCCCAGCTGGTGCTGCGCTGGACCAAGCGCAAGGTCACCGAGGCGGCTCAGCGGGCCCTGGATCCGAAGGTGCGGCGGCGCAACATCATCCTGACCGTGCTCGGTCTGGTGATCGCGGCCGTGCTGGCCGGGATCTATCTGTGGAAGTTCGGTCTCGTCATGCCGTGGAAGATCAAGGATCAGTGATCCGCGACCGGGGCGCGGGCGGCCGAGGGTGGTCACAGGCACCCCCTGACATGGGGTAATGTTCTTCCTGCGCCCGGGCGATTAGCTCAGTGGGAGAGCGCTTCGTTCACACCGAAGAGGTCACTGGTTCGAACCCAGTATCGCCCACCCGGCACGGCGGCCCGTCTGCGAGAAGCAGGCGGGCCGCCGTCGTGTGTGCGGGGACGGCTGGGCGGTCGCCGACCTCCTGTCATGTCCGCGCCCTGCGGTGAGTTTCGGCCGCACGGCCATTTCGTGCGGCAGGCTGCACCCCGTTCGAAACGCCGATCACGGCGCCCTCACCTGCTGTGTCACCCCGCCAGGCCGGCTCTGCGGTCGTCGCGACCCGCCCGCCGGTTGATCTCGGTCGCAAGAAATTCCTGTCCGAATCATTGACGCACCCGGAACCCCTTCGTACCTTGTGCCAGCAAGCGCTTACTTGAAACGATTCATGCAGCGGCAAGGACGCCGCGGGGAGGGGTCTGACGGTGGCAGGCAGAAGTGTGGAGAGGCGCACGATCCTCAAGGTGGCGGGAGCCTCGGCGGCCACCCTCGGGCTGGCCGCGACGACCGGTTGCGGTGGTGGCGGAGGCGCCTCCGCCGACGGGACGGTGACACTCCGTTACGCGTGGTGGGGCGGCGAGCCGCGCACCATCGCCATCAAGAAGTCCATCGCGCTCTTCGAGAAGAAGTACCCGAAGATCAAGATCAAGCCGGAATTCACCGACTACGCGGCCTTCTGGGAGAAGTTCCAGACCCAGGCCTCCGGTGGAAATCCGCCGGACGTTTTCCAGAATGCGGTCGGCTTCCTGCGCAAGTACGACAAGCGCGGCGTTCTCATGGACCTCAAGTCGCAGGCCGACGCGGGACATCTGGACCTGGAGAACTTCCGCAACGGCGTTCTGGCGAACGGTCAGGTCGACGGCAAGCAGATCGGCATCCCCGTCGGCGCCAACACCATGGCGCTCGTCATCGACCTCAAGGCCTTCGAGAAGGCGGGCGTGGAGCCGAAGTTCGGCTGGACCTGGGACGAGTACTTCGACGCGCTGCAGACGATCCAGGACAAGCTGAAGATCGCTGGTGACACCGGCTACTTCGGCATCATGTACCTCTACGACCTGTACCTGCGTCAGAACGGCAAGGCCTTCTTCACCGAGGACGCCCTGGGCTTCACCGAGGACGATCTGACGCAGTGGTGGGAGGACGGCTACAAGCGCGTGCGCTCCGGGCTGGTCGCCGACCCCAAGAAGATCGAGCAGGTCGCGCCCAAGTCCGGTCTGTCGGCGGGTCTGGCCGCGTCCGAGTTCACCTGGGACAACTTCTCCATCCGCTACGAGGGCGAGGGCGAGTCGGACTACGGCCTCGCGCCGATCCCCACCACGAACGGCAAGGACACGGGTCAGTACCTCGGCTCGCTGATGCTCAGCGCCTTCTCCGGGACCGGACACCCGAAGGAGGTGGCCCAGTTCATCGACTTCATGGTCCACGACCCGGAGGTCGGCAAGATCATGGGCTACGACCGCGGCATCCTCGCCACGACCGAGCAGTACGAGGCGTTCGCGCCCGCCGACGAGACCAACAAGGGCGTCAAGGCCTACGAGGAGGAGGTCGCCGCGGCCGGCGTGCTCGGGAAGATCACTCCGCACCCGTCCGGCGCCGATGTCATCGAGGCGGCGTTCCTGCGTCTCGGTGGTGAGGTCGCGCAGGGCAAGACCAAGCCGGCCGACGCCGCCAAGGCGCTGTTCAGCGAGGCAAAGGCCGCGTTCGCGGGCTGAGGGGACGTACCACCATGACGCTCGTCAAGGAAGCGCCCGCGCGCCCGGCCGGGAAGCGGCCCGCCGCTCCCGCCGCGGGGCGGCGCGGGCGGCACCGCGAGAACCTCGCCGGTTATCTCTTCATGTCGCCGTGGATCGCGGGATTCCTGCTGCTCACGGCGGGGCCGATGATCGCGTCGCTGTACTACGCGTTCACCAGCTACAACCTGTTCACGCCACCGAAGTGGGTGGGGCTGGACAACTTCACGACGATGTTCCAGGACCCGCGCTGGCAGAAGTCGGTCGAGGTCACGCTGAAGTACGTCGTCGTGGCCACGCCGCTGAAGCTGCTGCTCGCGCTCGGCGTCGCGCTGCTGCTCGCGCAGAAGCGGCGCGGCCAGGGCCTGTACCGCGCCGCGTTCTACATGCCCTCGCTGATCGGCGCCAGCGTCTCCGTGGGCTTCGTGTGGCGGGCGCTGTTCTCGGACGACGCGATCGTGGATCGCACGCAGACGGTCTTCGGGTTCGACGTCGGGGGCTGGATCGGCAACCCGGACTACGTCCTCTACTCGCTGGTGGCCCTGAGCATCTGGCAGTTCGGCGCGCCGATGGTCATCTTCCTGGCCGGCCTCAAGCAGGTCCCGCAGGAGCTGTACGAGGCCGCCGAGGTGGACGGGGCCGGCCCCTTCAGGCGGTTCTGGAACATCACGCTGCCGATGATCTCCCCGGTGCTGTTCTTCAACGTGCTGCTGGAGTCCATCCACGCGTTCCAGGTGTTCGGCTCCGCGTACGTCGTCTCGGACACCCGGTGCGGGCCGGCCGACGCCACGCTCGTCTACACCTGTTACCTCTACCAGAAGGGCTTCAAGGAGGCCCAGATGGGCTTCGCCTCAGCCATGGCCTGGACGCTGGTGGTCGCGGTGGCGCTCGTCACGGCGGTCCTGTTCCGGTCCCAGAAGAAGTGGGTGCACTACGAGGAGGCCGCCAAGTGACCACTGCCACCACTCCTGTCGTTCGTGCCCCGGGTGAACGGCGGCGCATCGGATCGATCGCCTGGCACGTGGGCGCACTCGCCGTCCTCGCGGTCGTCCTGTACCCGGTGATCTGGGTGGTCGGTGCCTCGTTCAAGCCGAGCAAGGACATCATCGCCAGCCTCGACCTGCTGCCCACCGAGCCGGTCTTCGAGAACTTCTCCGGACTCGCCGACGGCATCTCCGGCATCGCCATCAGCAGCTTCTTCTGGAACTCGCTGATGTACGCGGCCCTCGCCGTCGTGGGGGTCGTGCTGTCCAGCTCGCTGACCGCGTACGCCTTCGCCAAGATCCGGTTCGCCGGGCGGAACCTGCTCTTCACGCTGATGATCGGCACGCTGCTGCTGCCGTACCATGTGCTGCTCATCCCGCAGTACGTGCTCTTCCGGAACCTGGAGCTCACCGACACCCTGGTGCCGCTCGTCGCGGGCAAGTTCCTGGCCACGGAGGCGTTCTTCGTCTTCCTGATGGTGCAGTTCATGCGCGGACTGCCGCGTGAACTGGACGAGGCCGCCAAGCTCGACGGCTGCGGGCACTTGAGAACCTACTGGGCCATCGTGCTGCCGCTGAGCCGCCCCGCCATCATCACCAGCGCCATCTTCACCTTCATCAACGCCTGGAACGACTTCATGGGGCCGTTGATCTACCTCAACACCCCCGAGAAGTACACCGTCTCGCTCGGTCTGATGATGTTCCGCGACCAGGAGGGCATCTCCAACTACGGCAGCATGATCGCGATGTCGCTGGTGGCGCTGGTGCCGGTCATCGCCTTCTTCATGGCCTTCCAGCGCTACCTCATCGACGGTATGGCGACGTCCGGACTGAAGGGCTGAGGCGGTGACCATGGCGCAAGCACGCGTGAAAGCCCGCGCTCCGCGCAAGGAGCCGGTCCTCGGCGAGCGGTTCAGTGTCTTCGCCGAGTCCCTGCTCACCGGCGTGTGGATCGCCGTGGCCTGTCTCGGGATCGTCACCTATCCCGCCGCGTTCGCCGCCGGCGCACGGCATCTGCGGCGTCGTACGGCCCACACGGCGGGCGGCCTGCGGGAGTTCGCCGCCGACTTCCGGGCGGCTGTGCGCCGCGGCTGGCTGGTCGGCCTGGCCGGCTGGGCCGCGGTGGCCGCCGTCTGGGTGGACGTCCAGGCCGCGCGGGCCGGGCTTCCCGGCGGACCGCTGGTCGGAGCGGTCGGCCTGCTCGCGCTCATCGCCGCCGCCGTCGCCGGGATGCGGGCGGCGGCGACCTGGACACCGGGCGAGTCCTGGCGCGCGCTGCTCGGCGCGGCCGGCCGCCGCACGGTCGTGGACCCGGCCGGGTCCTTCCTGCTGGTCGGCGGGCTCGCCGTCGTCGCCTGCTCGGGATGGCTCGTCCCGCCGCTGGCGGTTCCGGTGCTCGGGGCCGTCGCGGCGGCCGCCGTCGCCGTGGAGGAGCGGTACCGGCACCGCTGACGCGCGGTGCCGCACATCAGGGGCGGCACCCCGCGGGGTGCCGCTCGTCTCGTCAAGCACTTCGTCCCCGGGCGGCGCGCCGAGCGCGCCTGGCTCCCTCGAGGGCGGCGCCTCGTGCGCCGTACCTCTGCCTGTCATGCCCTCGGCAACCCGTACCGTACGGAAAGGAAAGGCCATGTCCCCCATCCCCCGCAGGTCCATCCTCAAGGCGGCCGCCGTCGCCGGAGCCGCCGCCCAGTTCAGCTGGGCGCTGGGGGCGCAGGACGCCCAGGCCGCGCCCAGAGCGGAGACCGCCGAGGCGGAACCCGTCGTCCTCGACTGGCTGGAGGACGGCGGTCTCGGCGCCGCGCCCGGCTCCACCCTCGGCGTGCCCTGGCCCAAGGGCGCGTACCAGGAGGACCAGACCTTCGCGCTCACCGACGAGAACGGCACCGACGTCCCCGTCCAGTCCTGGCCGATCGCCTACTGGCCCGACGGCTCCCTGAAGTGGACCGCGCACGCCGTCAGCTCCGGCAGCGGCAAGCTCACCCTGACCGCGGGGAGGCCCACCGCCCCCGAGAAGAAAGTCACCGTCGACAAGAGCGGCGGCACCGTCGACATCTCCACCGGCGTCATCACCGCCAGGATCGGCAAGTCCGGCTCCACCCTGGTCAAGTCGGTCACCCGCGGCTCCACGGAGATCGCAAAGAACGGCCGCCTCGTCCTGCTCCGCCAGCCGGAGATCGAGGACGGGGACCAGGGCACGGTCAAGTACGAGCGCTTCGAGAGCGCCATCGACGAGGTGAAGGTCGAGCAGGAGGGCCCGGTCCGCGCGGTCGTCCGCATCGACGGCAAGCACCGCAAGGGCAACCGCAGCTGGCTGCCGTTCTCCGTCCGGCTCTACTTCTACGCGGGCGCCGACTCCTTCCGCATGGTGCACACCATCACCTACGACGGCACCCAGGAGCCCGGCAAGGCCTCCGGCGACTTCATCCGCGGCATCGGCGTCCGCTTCACCGTGCCGATGCGCGACCAGTCGTACGACCGCCACATCCGCATCGGCGGCGAGGGCACCGGAATGCTCCGCGAGGCCGTCAAGGGCATCACCGGACTGCGCCGCGACCCGGGCGCGGCGGTGCAGGCCGCGCAGTTCGAGGGCAAGAAACTGCCCGACCCCTCGACCTGGGACCAGCGGGTCACCACCCGCCTGCAGTACATCCCCGAGTGGGGCGACTACACCCTCTCCCAGCTCTCCGCCGACGGCTTCACGCTGCGCAAGCGCACCAAGCAGGGCCACGGCTGGATCGGCGCGGGCGGCGGCCGGCGGGCCTCCGGCTTCGGCTACGTCGGCGGCGTCAGCGGCGGCTTCTCCTTCGGCCTGCGTGACTTCTGGGAGAAGTTCCCCGCCCAGCTCGACATCCGCGACGCCCACACCGACGAGGCCCAGGTCACCGTCTGGCTCTGGTCGCCCGAGGCGCAGCCCATGGACCTGCGCTTCTACCACGACGGCCTGGGCCAGGACACCTACCCCGAGCAGATCGAAGGCCTCAACATCACCTACGAGGACTACGAGCTCGAGTTCGGCACCGCCTACGGCATCGCCCGTACCTCCGAACTCCTCTTCTGGGCCAACGAGTCCACCCCGAGCGCCGAGACGCTCGCCGAGCAGGTCGAGGCGGTCCGCGTCCTGCCCCAGCTCGCCGCCCCGCCCAAGCAGCTCATCAAGGCGGGCGTCTTCGGCAAGGGCCTGTACGCCGAGCCCGACCGCTCCACGCCGGCCAAGGCGAAGATCGAGGACCACCTCGACTTCCTCTTCACCTATTACAAGGACCAGGTGGAGATGCGCCGGTGGTACGGCTTCTGGGACTACGGCGACATCATGCACACCTACGACACCGTCCGGCACCAGTGGCGGTACGACGTCGGCGGCTACGCCTGGGACAACTCCGAGCTGTCGCCCGACCTGTGGCTCTGGTACGCGTACCTGCGCTCCGGCCGCGCCGACATCTTCCGGTTCGCCGAGGCCATGACCCGGCACACCGGCGAGGTCGACGTCTACCACCTGGGCAAGTGGGCCGGCCTCGGCACCCGGCACGGCGTCCAGCACTACGCCGACAGCGCCAAGCAGCAGCGCATCGCCAACACCACCTACCGCCGCTACTACTACTTCCTCACGGCGGACGAGCGGGTCGGCGACCTCATGCACGCCAACGTCGACTCCGACGAGACGTTCCTCGTCCTCGACCCGATCCGCAAGATCCGCACCGAGCCGTACACGCCCGACCGGCACGCCCTGTCGATCGGCTTCGGCACCGACTGGAGCGGTCTGGTCTCGGCCTGGCTCACCGAGTGGGAGCGCAAGGGCCCGAAGTGGGAGAAGGCCAAGGCGCGCGTGCTGTCGACGATGGAGACCATCGCCGCCCAGCCCAACGGCTTCGTCCAGGGCACCGGCCTGTACGACCTCGACACCGGCAGGTTCGCCGTCGCGGACAAGCCCGTCGTCGGCGTCTCGCACCTGTCGGCGGTGTTCGGCCTCAACGAGCTGTGCGCCGAACTCATCGACCTGGTCGACATGCCGGAGTTCAACGAGGCCTACTTCGACTACTGCCGCTACTTCAACGCCGGCAAGACCGAGCAGGCCGCCCGCTACGGCTCCAACTTCGGCAGCCTGATCCTCTTCCAGGGCCACTCCCGCCTCGACGCCTACGCGGCCGTCAAGACCGGCGACGAGAAGCTCGCCAAGCGGGCCTGGGACAAGTTCTACAACTCCGACGGCTACAAGGAGTCCGCGCCCTGGAAGACCGAGAAGGTCAGCGGCCCCACCGCCCTGGTCGAGGGCAGCGAGGCCGGCTGGGTGTCCACCAACGACACCGCCCTGTACGGCCTCGCCGCCATCGAGAACCTGGCGCTGCTCGGCGACAAGATGCCGTCGTAGCCGTCTAGTTCATGCGCCCCAGCGTCTCCCGCACCCGCCGGACGTCCCTCAGCCGCTGCTCGTATGTCGCCCCGAGGGCGAGCAGCAGCAGTCCGGCGAGGGCGGGAGGCGCCCAGCGGGGGAGCGCGCCCGCCACCTGCACGAGGTACGGGGCCAGCTCGTGCAGGGTCACCAGGGCGAGTACCGCACCGCCCAGCAGCAGCGGCGCCCGGAGGTGGTGCCGGGCCCCGGCCAGCGTCACCAGCAGCGCCCCCGTGCCCAGCAGCAGGGGGCGCTGCCAGTGCGCGTCGCCCCAGGCCGCGACGAGGCTCGGCAGCAGACCGGCGGCGAGACCGGGGCCGTACGCCGTCCAGGACGACGCCTGCGGGTCACGGCGCCGGCGCAGCACGCCCACGGCCAGCGCGGGGACGGCCACCGGCAGCGCGTACGCCTCCGGGACGGTCACCTCCCAGGCCACCAGCCGCACCCAGGCGGCCAGCACGAACAGCGCGGCCGCCGCGTGGCCGACCGCACGCCGGTCGGGACGTACGGCCGTGGCCGCCGCGATCACCCCGGTGAGGGCCAGCACCAGCGCCAGCATCGGCGCGTCCGGCACCGCCAGGCCGACCGCGACCAGCGCCGCGACCGCGCCGGAGACCTCGGCCGTCAGCCGGGTCGCACCCTCGGTGCGCGTTGCCCACAGCGCCGCCGCCACCGGCACCAGCAGCACCAGCGGCGCGCAGTGCGCCGACGACCAGTCCAGCGCGGCACCCGTCGCGCAGAGCAGGGCGGTGGCGTACCCCGCCGTGGCCGCCGCCGGCACCGGCATGCGGGCGCCGAGCGCGAAACCGGCCGTCAGCAGGGCCAGCACCGTGAGGGTGGCCGGCTCGGTGGCCAGCGCGAGCAGGGCGAGGACGACCGAGGTGAGGACGGCGAGCACGGTCGCCGCGAGCCGCCTCAGCCACAGCAGCGCCGCCGTCGTCAGGCCCAGCACCACCAGCGTGGCGACGTACGGCAGCCGCAGGACCGGCGGCAGGGCCGCCGCCGCCGCCCACACCAGGGCGAGCGCGGCGTCCAGGGCGCGGGGCCGCCAAGCGGCCTCCCGGACCGTCACGGCCAGCACCGCCGCGACCGCGACCAGCGCCAACGGCGCCGTCGCGCTGTCCGGCGGCCACGGCACGTCGGCCGTCACGGCCGCCCGCGCGTCCGCGGGCGCCCCCGACCAGACCCGCGCCGCCCAGCCGAGGGACCCCAGCAGCGCGACGGCCACCACCGGCAGCGCCGCAACCACGGCCAGCGCCTGCACGGCCCCGGAGGCCCAGCCGGACCCCCGGCGCACCACCTCCGGGACCCGGGTGACGCCGAGCAGCCCCAACAGGGCGATGCCGAACGCCAGATGGACCGGCACCGTCCACGCGCCGGGCAGCGCCGACCGGGGCACCGCCCCGAGCGCGGCGACCGCCAGCAGTCCCGCCGCGACGGCGTTGCCCAGCGCCATCCCGGCGTGCGGCGCCCGCGCCCCGGCCAGCGTGATCGCCGTGGCCAGCAGCAGAAGCGCGGCCGCGGGGACGGCGGCACCCGGACCCGTGGCCGTCCACGCCAGCCAGCCGGCCGCCAGCGCACCCCAGCCGCCCAGGCCGTACGCGCCCACGGCGGCGGCGATCCGCACGGATCCGGCGGACACCCGGAGCGCCACCGCCGCGTCGGCCGCCGCCGTCACCAGGAGGGCCGCCGCGAACCCGGACACGTCCGGGCCGGCCGCCACCGCCCACAGCGGCAGCGCGAGTTGCGCCACGCACACGGCTGCCGGCACGGGCAGGACCAGCGGCCGGCCCGTCACGCGGGGCAGCAGCAGACCGTACGCCGCCCACACCGCGGCCAGCGCCGCCGAGGCGCCCGCCGCGTAGGCCGTGCCGTCCGTGCCCGTCAGCGCGGCCGAGTACAGCGCGTACGCGTCCAGCACCGTCAGCGCCAGACCCAGCCCCGCCACCGACTCCGCGGTGGAGCGCAGGCCCCGCTTCAGCAGCGGCACCGGCACCGCGAGCGCCGCCGCCGTTACCGCGCCCAGCACCACGGCTCGCCCGGCGATCCCCAGGTGACCCCAGCTGACCAGCGTGAACGCGGCGGCCGCCAGGGTGAGCAGCACACCGCCCAGCACCAGCAGGACGTTCTGGACCCGGGGGCCGGTGGCCTCGGGACGCGGCGGGACAGCGGCCGGCAGCGGTCGCAGCGGCTGCAACTGCGACAGCAGCCAGCCGCGGCGCGCCAGCAACTGGGCGCGCCGGGCGTCCAGTCGGTGCAGCTCGGCGTCGACGAGCCGCAACTCCTCGGCGGGGGACGGAATGTGCGTCATGGCTCGGAGTGTGGCCCCCGTCACCCGCCAGTACATGAGTGCGGGTACTCAGAACGTACTCAGACGCGGATACCCAGGCGCTGAGCAGGACAGACTCCGCCCATGGACTGGACCCACCACCGCTTCCGCAGCCTCTGGCACCTGCCCGCCCCGCCCGCCGCCGTGTACGCCGCCCTGGAGCGGGTCGAGGACTATCCGCGCTGGTGGCGGCAGGTGCGCGAGGTGACCCAGGTCGACGACCGCACGGCCGCCATCCGGATCCGCTCGCTCCTGCCCTACGACATGACCTTCACCATCCGCGAGGTGCGCCGCGACCCCGCGGCCGGAGTGCTGGAGGCGGCCCTGAGCGGCGACGTCGACGGCTGGTCGCGCTGGACCGTCATCGCGCACGGCCCCGGCAGCCTCGTGCGCTACGACCAGGAGGTCCACGTCCGCAAACCGCTGCTGCGGCGGTTCGCGGTGCCCGGGCGGCCCTTCTTCCGCGCCAACCACTGGCTGATGATGCGCGCGGGACGGCGCGGACTGGCGGGCCGGCTGGAAGCGGTTTGAACGAAAGGCGCCGGGACCTGTATTGTTCAGTGCGTTCCCGGGCGATTAGCTCAGTGGGAGAGCGCTTCGTTCACACCGAAGAGGTCACTGGTTCGAACCCAGTATCGCCCACCGGGAAAGGCCGGTCCGCCATCGCGGACCGGCCTTCTTCATGCCGCGGCCGCCGGCAGGTCCGGACGCAGCGGCCACGCCGGGTCCACCGCCTCCTCGGTGCCGTTGCGCGCGAACCACGCCTGCAGCCCGCGCGCCTGCGCCGCGTGCCACACCGCCTGGAGCGTGTGCAGCTCGGCGGGGGAGAGGCGCTCCAGCCGGGACGCGAACCGCCGCCCGACCGCCCGGACGACCTCCAGCGCCGCCAGCGCGTCCGCCGCCGCGTCATGGGCGTCGTCCAGCCCCACCCCGTACTGCGCGCACAGGTCGGTCAGCGTGCGGCGGCCCTTGCGGTAGCGGTCCAGATGCTTGTCGAGCACCCGCGGGTCGAGCACCAGCAGCGGTGTCGACTCGAACCAGCGCGCCAGCGACGACGCCCGGTGCCGGCGCAGCTCGCGGTCCAGCAGCGTCAGATCGAACGGCGCGTTCATCACCACCAGCGGACGCCCGCGGCCGGCCTGCTCGGCCAGCCCCATGGCTATCTCCTGCATCACCGGCGCCGGCCAGCGGCCGTTGCGCGCCAGGTGATCCTCCGTCAGCCCGTGCACCGCCGTCGCCTCGGCGGGCACCGGCACGCCCGGGTTCACCAGCCAGCGATTCACCCGCGGGCGGGTGCCCGGTGCGTCCTGCACCACGAGGGCGGCCGACACGATCCGGTCGGTCTCGACGTCCACGCCCGTAGTCTCCGTGTCGAATGCCGCCAGGGGGCCCTCGTACCAGCACGTCATACCTACACAACTCCTCGTTCACCCGAGGCAGCTGACGTTCCGTCTCCTGCCGGTTTGGTGATACCCGGGCCGTTTGCGCCGTACGCCGGGCGGAGACAACAGGGATACGGGTCCGCGCAGTTCAGCGGCCCGGCACGGGAAGCACTTTGCTCGGAAGGCTGTTGGCCATGGCGATAGCGCAGCCCGAGCGGGGCGGGCTGCTGCCCGACCGCGCGGGTCCCCTTCGCGGTTCCCTCGCCACCACCGCCTGCATGGAGACCCTGCAGGTCGGCTATCTGCACGCCGTCGCCGCGGCCGCGGGCTGCTCGCTCTCGCAGCCCTTCCCCGACAACGGCATCGACTGGCACGTCAGCCACAGCGCGCCCGGCCACACCGTCGACGACGAGGTCACCATCAAGGTGCAGCTCAAGGCGACCTACCAGATCGCGCCCAACCCTCCCGGCCGCTCCTTCTCCTTCACGCTCGACAACGGCCACCTGTCGAAACTCGCCCGGACCCCGGTCTCGGTGCACAAGATCCTCGTCGTGATGCTCGTGCCCAGGTCCCAGGACGACTGGCTGCGCGCCAGCCACGACCGCCTCGACCTCAGACACTGCTGCTACTGGGTCAACCTCGCCGGGCACCCGATCACCGGCCGCAGCCGCACCACCGTGCGGATCCCGACCGCACGCGTCTTCGACGACCGGGCGCTGTGCGAGATCATGACGCGGGTCGGGACCGGAGGCAGACCATGACCCACCGCCCGCTCCACGAGCCCCTGCGACCGGTGCGCCCGCACCCCGAGGTCCGCTGGGACCAGCCGCCCGAGCCGGGCCGCGTCGACCCCGCCGTGCTCAGCGCACTGCTGCGCCGGCACGGCTGGCAGCGCCGCGGCGGCGCCCCCGGCCGCTACGGCCGCTGGACCCCGCCCGGCCCCGGCGGCAGCGGCACCAGCCTGCTCGTCCCCGAGAGCCGCGCCTTCCCCGACAGCGACGACCTGCTCGGCGAGGCCCTGACCGCCCTCGCCCGCAGCGCCAGTCCCGCCGCCCGGGAGGTGCTGGTCGGGCTCGCCGTGCCCAGCGACGAGATCCGCTGGTGGCGGGACGTCCCGGGCGGACCGGCCGGCGCCGACGCCTGGACCGTCGAGGAGCAGCTGCGCACCGCCGCCCGCCAGACGCTGCTCGCCGCCGCCCTCGCCACCCGCGCGCGAGCCGGCTACTACGGGGCCCGGCACCGCCGCGCGGCCGCCGCCGAACTGGAGAGCGTCCTGGTCGGCCCCGCCGGCGGCGGCCGTGCCCTCACCGCCTTCGTGCCCGTCGCCGGCGGACGCCCCCTGGTCGTACGCCTCCACCAGGCGCTGTACGCCGCCCGCGAGGCGATCGACTACCGGCGGGCCACCGGTGGCATGGACGCCTTCGACGGCGCCGTCGAGGCCGGCGTCAGCCGCGAGCTCACCGAGGCGCTGACCGCCCTCGTCCGGGGCACCGAGGGCGCCCGGATCGCCGTCGCGTGGGCACCCGCCGCCGGCACCCCGGAGGGCGCGGTCGCCTCCGCCGAGGCCGTCGAGTTCTCGCCCGGCGACCTGCCCGTGCTGCGCGAGGCCGGGGCCCGCTACCGGCGCGCCGAGCCGTCCCAGCCCGTGCGGATCACCGGAGCCGTCGTCCGGATGCGCAGGTCCGGGCCGAGCGGCGAGGGCCACGTACGGCTGCGGGTGCTCGCCGGCGCGGAGGTGCCGCACGTGCGGCTCGTGCTCGACGAGGAGGACTACCGCATCGCCGGGCAGGCACACCTCGTGGGGCTGCCGGTGCGGGTGCACGGGCGGCTGGAGAGCCGGGGCGGCTTCCGGCGGCTGACCGGGGCCTCCGGCGTCGTACCGGTGCAGGTGGACGAGGCGGAACGGGACCGCCTGATGAAGTCCCTCCAGGAGAATCTCGACTTCTTCGAGGAGGCGTGCGCCGGGGACTGATTTCGCGGAGGGCGGGCCCGGGTCGGTACGATCCCCTATTGCGCGCGCTCTCGGTATGGCGCCGCATCCATCTTCAGTCAGGAGAGACCGGTGTCAGACGTCCGTGTGATCATCCAACGCGATTCCGAGCGGGAAGAGCGCGTGGTGACGACGGGCACTACGGCCGCCGACCTCTTCGCCGGCGAGCGCTCGATCATCGCCGCGCGTGTGGGCGGTGAGCTCCGGGACCTGTCGTACGTGCTCTCCGACGGCGACGAGGTCGAGGGCGTCGAGATCTCCTCCGAGGACGGCCTGAACATCCTGCGCCACTCCACCGCGCACGTCATGGCGCAGGCCGTGCAGGAACTGTTCCCCGAGGCGAAGCTGGGCATCGGGCCGCCCGTCAAGGACGGCTTCTACTACGACTTCGACGTCGAGAAGCCGTTCACGCCCGAGGATCTCAAGGCCATCGAGAAGAAGATGCAGGAGATCCAGAAGCGGGGGCAGAAGTTCGCCCGCCGCGTGGTGACCGACGAGGCCGCCCGCGAGGAGCTGGCGAACGAGCCGTACAAGCTGGAGCTGATCGGCCTCAAGGGCTCCGCCTCCTCGGACGACGGCGCGGACGTCGAGGTCGGCGCCGGCGAGCTGACGATCTACGACAACCTGGACGCCAAGACCGGCGAGCTGTGCTGGAAGGACCTCTGCCGCGGTCCGCACCTGCCCTCCACCCGGCTCATCCCGGCGTTCAAGCTGATGCGCAACGCGGCCGCCTACTGGCGTGGCAGCGAGAAGAACCCCATGCTCCAGCGCATCTACGGCACCGCCTGGCCGTCCAAGGACGAGCTGAAGGCGTACCTGGACTTCCTCGCCGAGGCCGAGAAGCGCGACCACCGCAAGCTGGGCAACGAGCTGGACCTGTTCTCCATCCCGGAGCAGATCGGCTCCGGCCTCGCCGTCTTCCACCCCAAGGGCGGCATCGTCCGCCGGGTCATGGAGGACTACTCGCGGCGCCGCCACGAGGAAGAGGGCTACGAGTTCGTCTACACCCCGCACGCGACGAAGGGGAAGCTCTTCGAGACGTCCGGCCACCTGGACTGGTACGCCGAGGGCATGTACCCGCCCATGCAGCTCGACGAGGGCGTGGACTACTACCTCAAGCCCATGAACTGCCCGATGCACAACCTGATCTTCGACGCGCGCGGGCGTTCGTACCGTGAACTGCCGCTGCGCCTCTTCGAGTTCGGGACCGTGTACCGGTACGAGAAGTCCGGCGTCGTGCACGGCCTGACCCGTGCCCGCGGCTTCACCCAGGACGACGCGCACATCTACTGCACCCGCGAGCAGATGTCCGACGAGCTGGACAAGACGCTCACCTTCGTGCTGAACCTGCTGCGCGACTACGGCCTGACCGACTTCTACCTGGAGCTGTCCACCAAGGACCCGGAGAAGTTCGTCGGCTCTGACGAAGTCTGGGAGGAGGCGACCGAGACGCTGCGCCAGGTCGCCGAGAAGCAGGGCCTGCCGCTGGTCCCCGACCCGGGCGGCGCCGCCTTCTACGGCCCGAAGATCTCCGTGCAGGCCAAGGACGCCATCGGCCGCACCTGGCAGATGTCGACCATCCAGCTCGACTTCAACCTGCCGGAGCGCTTCGACCTGGAGTACACCGGCGCGGACGGCACCAAGCAGCGGCCGGTCATGATCCACCGCGCGCTGTTCGGCTCCATCGAGCGGTTCTTCGCCGTGCTCCTCGAGCACTACGCGGGCGCGTTCCCGGCCTGGCTGGCGCCGGTGCAGGCGATCGGCATCCCGATCGGTGACGCGCACGTCGAGTACCTGGAGAAGTTCGCCGCGGAGGCGAAGAAGAAGGGGCTGCGGGTCGAGGTCGACTCCTCGTCCGACCGGATGCAGAAGAAGATCCGCAACGCCCAGAAGCAGAAGGTGCCCTTCATGGTCATCGCGGGCGACGAGGACATGTCGGCCGGGTCGGTGTCCTTCCGCTACCGCGACGGCTCGCAGGAGAACGGCATCCCGTTCGACGAGGCGATCGCGAAGATCGCGAAGGTCGTCGAGGAGCGGACGCAGGTCTGATCCCGCTCACCAGCGAGGAGGCCCCCGGGAAGGTCATCTTCCCGGGGGCCTCGGCTCGTCTCCCTCGCGAGTGAAGGTCTGCATCACCCAGGACGAGAACGAGCCCGTGACCGCGCCGAGCAGGGCCAGTCCGCCGGCCATCATGCCGATCGCGATCACCCGGCCCGTGAAGGTCACCGGGGTGATGTCGCCGTAGCCGACCGTGCTGAGAGTCGCGGCGGCCCACCACACGGCGTCCCCGAACGTCCGCATGTTCGCCCCGGGCGCCCCGCGCTCCTGCTGGTAGACCGCCAGTGCCCCGGAGAACCCGAGCAGCACGGTCGACGGACCGGCGTAGGCGATCACGCGCGCGTACAGAGACAGCCGGGGCTGTCCGCGCCGGCGCTGGACGACGTCGTAGAGCGGGACGATCCGCAGCGGGCGCAGCAGCGGCAGGATGACGACCACGGTGTGCAGCACGTGCGTGGAGACGAAACGCAGGCCCTGCCCGCTCAGCCGCCAGCGCACGGCGTAGTCCGCGAAGCCCAGCAGCCAGATGGCGAGCACTGTGACGTCGCACAGGGTCTTCCAGAAGGACGGCAGGCTCACGGCCAGGACCCGGGTGGCATAGGCAGCCAAGAAGATCAGCGACGTCAGGAAGAGGGGGATCTCGGTGCGCTGCTCCCAGCGAGCCGAAGGGCTGTCGTCGTGGTGCACTGGCCCAGCTTGGCCGGTGACCGCCCCCCGCTCGCCCCGGCGACACGCCGCGAACGGGGGAAGCCATATGCTGCCTTGCATGACGAGTGAGCCGGAGCAGCAGATCGGAGTGGGGACGCAGGACGCGTTCCAGCGCCTGTGGACGCCCCACCGGATGGCCTACATCCAGGGCGAGAACAAGCCGACCGGCCCGGGGGCCGACGACGGCTGCCCGTTCTGCTCCATCCCGGCCAAATCCGACGAGGACGGGCTGATCGTCCGGCGCGGTGAGCAGGTGTACGCGGTGCTGAACCTGTACCCGTACAACGGCGGCCATCTGATGACCGTGCCCTACCGCCACGTCGCCGACTACACGGACCTCACCGACGCGGAGACCGCCGAGCTGGCGGAGCTGACCAAGCAGGCCATGACGGCGCTGCGCACCGCGTCCGGGGCGCACGGCTTCAACATCGGCATGAACCAGGGCTCGGTGGCGGGCGCGGGGATCGCCGCGCACCTGCACCAGCACATCGTGCCCCGGTGGGGCGGCGACACGAACTTCATGCCGGTCGTCGGCCACACCAAGGTGCTGCCGCAGCTGCTGGCGGACACCCGGAAGATGCTGGCGGAGGCCTGGCCCGCGGTGTGAGTCCCGGCCGATGCGGGGTCTGGGGGCGCAGCCCCCGGGGACAGCCACCCAGACCTTCCGCGCGGCCGGACCGCGCAGGCTCACGCGTCGTAGACGTCGGCCTTGCGCGGGCTCGGGTCCTGCACCGCCGTGCTGAGGAAGGCGGAGCGGCTGCCGAACTTCTCCGTGTCGACGCCGTTCTCGTCCAGCACCTTGATCGCCGCGGAGTGCACCACGCGCAGCACCGGCGTCGCGGCGCGCAGCGCGTCGTCGGCCATGAAGCGGTGCCGCCACGGCTGGTCGGCCCAGGCGTGCCGCAGACCGAACGGCTCGGGCAGGCCGATGGAGCCGCCCAGCCACTTCAGCAGCGGGGGATACCAGCTGATCGGCGCCCGCACGGCGAGCCGGACCACCTCGTCGCTGGTGACCAGCGGCAGCTTCACCGTGCGGGTCTCCCACGGCTTGAGCGACTTGCTGACCGTCTTGGTCGGCGCCTCCGACTTGGTGGTGAACAGGCCGTTCACCGGGCCCAGGGCGTGACCGGTGACCTCGATGCGCAGCGTCGAGTGCAGCACGGTGACGGTGATCAGCATGGTGAGGACCAGCTGGCCGTCCCACAGCGTCCACTGGACGCCCAGGTAGTGCCGGTCGCCGGCGCCGAACTGCTGCTTGTTGCAGATGTCCTGTATGGCGTGCGGCTTGACCTGGTACGCCTCCACGTCGGTGCCCTCCGGACGGGAGACCGCCTTGGCGTTCTCGCCGATCGGGGTGACGATCCAGTGCCGTATCGACGGGGTCGGGAAGCCGCCGGTGTTCAGCGGGCCGCGCTCCAGCATGCGCAGCTGGTCGTGGATCGCGCGTATGACGTCCCAGCTGCGGAACGGGTGGATCTCGCGGTCGGCGTGGGCGGGGACCAGCTCCTCGGCGAGCTGCCAGGAGCCCCAGCGGGTGCCCATGCCGAGGATCCCCTTGGGACCGGCGTAGAACACGGAGTTCGACTGCTGCTCGGCGCTGAGTTTGGCGAGGGACTGGCGCAGCTGCTCGGCGGCCGTCTCACCGGGGTTGCTGGGCACCGCCTCCGGGACCTTCGCGCCGATGCTGCTGCCCGACAGCAGGCTGTCCCAGCGCTCCCTGAGGTCCTTCGCGGTGCGCTCGCAGAGCTGCTTGGCCAGGAACCAGCCCGCGACGGGGGCGACGACCGCCGCGCGGGCGTACCACCCCCAGAAGCCGCCGAACGGCATCCGGACCAGGACGATCACGGCCATCGCGCCGACGGCCACGAGCAGCACGGTGGCCAGGGCGGAGGTCCGCCTGTCCTCCCGCTTGGCCATGGTGGTGCGGAGCTGGAACACCAGCAGCCACACCAGGAAACCCGGCAGGAAGATCAGCCCGCACAGGACCGTGATCGCGGTCAGCTTGTTGTCCCGCTCGCGGCGCAGCCGGTTGGCGGCCAGGCAGTGCTCGACGACCACCTGGGGCTGCGTGCCGAAGGACTGGATGAGCGGGCTGCGGCCGCCGCCCAGCATGCGGTCGACCACCGCGCGGGAGAACGCCTCGCCCAGGTTCGGCTTGAACAGCGCGATCTTCCCCGCGTTCACGGTCGACTGGTGCCACTCGTTGTCGGCCTTCTTGATGTCCTCCACGGGGTTGTCCCGATAGGCCGCCGACGCCAGCGCGAAGGTCGCCGTCTGGCCCTCGTCGCCCGTGCGCGGCACCTGCGGTCCGAAGATGTCCGCGTAACCGCCGTCAACGGTCATTCCCGCCCCCGATCGCCGCCAGTGTCGTCCTGCGGCCTTCCCGACTTCCTTGCTTCGCACACCTGTTGATCAGGTCTTCAGCGTATCCGCAGGCACCGACAAGCGTCGGCGGACGGCCGAAGCCGTCCGCCGGGATGGCAGGAAAGCGGCCTCTCAGACCACTTGAGTGCTCTCTCGTCCCAACTAGGAGGCGGCCCGCTCCTGTTCACGGACGCGTTCGGCGACCTGTGGCGGCATCGGCTCGTGCCGCGCGTACCGGCGGTCGAAGCGCGCCGTGCCGTGCGACAGGGAGCGCAGATCGACGGCGTAGCGCCCGATCTCGATCTCGGGCACCTCGGCGCGTACGACCGTGCGCCCCCCGGGTGTCTGCTCGGTGCCGAGCACCCGGCCGCGTCGGCCGGACAGGTCGCTCATCACGGCGCCCACGTACTCGTCGCCGACCAGGACGCTCACCTCGGCCACCGGCTCCAGCAGATGGATCCGCGCGTCGGACGCCGCCTCCCGCAGCGCCAGCGCGCCCGCCGTCTGGAACGCGGCGTCGGAGGAGTCCACCGAGTGGGCCTTGCCGTCCAGCAGCGTGACCCGGACGTCGATCAGCGGGTAGCCCGACGCGACGCCCTTGGCGGCCTGGGCCCTGACGCCCTTCTCCACCGACGGGATGAACTGGCGCGGCACCGCGCCGCCGACCACCTTGTCGACGAACTCGATGCCCGAGCCGCCCGGCAGCGGCTCCACCTCGATCTCGCAGATGGCGTACTGCCCGTGCCCGCCGGACTGCTTCACATGCCGTCCGCGCCCGGCCGACTTGCCCGCGAACGTCTCCCGGAGGGAGACCCTGTGCGGTATGACGTCGACCTGGACGCCGTAGCGGCTGCGCAGCCGCTCCAGGGCGACGTCCGCGTGCGCCTCGCCCAGACACCACAGCACCACCTGGTGGGTGTCCTGGTTCTGCTCCAGCCGCATCGTCGGATCCTCGGCGACCAGCCGGCCCAGGCCCTGGGAGAGCTTGTCCTCGTCGGCCTTGCTGTGCGCCTGGATGGCGAGCGGCAGCAGCGGGTCGGGCATCTGCCAGGGCTCCATCAGGAGCGGGTCGTCCTTGGCGGAGAGGGTGTCGCCGGTCTCCGCGCGGCCCAGCTTGGCCACACACGCCAGGTCGCCCGCGACGGCGTGCGTCACCGGCCGCTGCTGTTTGCCGAAGGGCACGGACAGCGCGCCGATCTTCTCGTCGACGTCGTGGTCCTCGTGGCCGCGGTCGGCGAGGCCGTGCCCGGAGACGTGGACGGTCTGGTCGGGGCGCAGGGTGCCGGAGAAGACCCGCACCAGGGAGATCCGGCCGACGTAGGGGTCGGAGGACGTCTTGACGACCTCCGCGACCAGGGGGCCGTCGATGTCGCACGGCTTCAGCTCGCGCGGCCTGCCGTCGATGGTGGTCACCGTGGGGGTGGGGTGCTCGAACGGGGTCGGAAACCCGCCGGTGACCAGCTCCAGCAGCTCCACCGTTCCGATGCCCTGGCGGGCGCCGTCGGCGGCGGGGGCGGCGGCCAGGACGGGGAAGAACGTGCCCCGTGCCACGGCCCGCTCCAGGTCCTCGACGAGCGTCTTCAGATCGATCTGCTCGCCGCCGAGGTAGCGGTCCATCAGGGTCTCGTCCTCGCTCTCGGCGATGATCCCCTCGATCAGCCGGTTGCGGGCCTCCTCGATCAGCGGGAGCTGGTCCTCGCCCGGCTCGGACTCCTTCCGCTCCCCGCTCGAGTAGTCGAACAGCTTCTGGGTGAGCAGGCCGATCAGACCGGTGACGGGCGCGTGCCCGTCCGGGCCCTCCGGGCCGTGCAGCGGCAGGTACAGCGGCAGCACGGCGTCGGGGTCGTCGCCGCCGAAGGCCTCGGCGCAGATGCGGGTCATCTCCTCGAAGTCCGCGCGGGCGGCCTCCAGGTGCGTGACGACGATCGCCCGGGGCATGCCGACGGCCGCGCACTCCTCCCACACCATGCGGGTCGAGCCGTCCACGCCGTCGGAGGCCGAGACGACGAAGAGGGCCGCGTCCGCCGCACGCAGACCGGCCCGCAGCTCCCCGACGAAGTCGGCGTATCCGGGGGTGTCCAGCACATTGATCTTGATCCCGTCCCATTCGACGGGGACCAGGGACAGCTGCACCGAGCGCTGCTGGCGGTGCTCGATGTCGTCGTAGTCGGAGACGGTGCCGCCGTCCTCCACGCGGCCCGCCCGGTTCACCGCTCCCGCGGTCAGCGCGAGAGCCTCCGCCAGGGTCGTCTTGCCCGATCCGGAGTGGCCGACCAGCACCACATTCCGTACGGACGCGGGGTGGTCGGCCGCCGTAGCCCTGCCGGCGGCTCCGGAATGTACATTCGCCTTGTCGCCCATGATCCTGCCTCCCGTGCACGGTGAGGTCACTGTGGGCGCGGACACGCGCGGCCGCGTGCGAGCGGCTCCGGCGACGCCCGCGATCCTTCGAGCTTTCCACTCCCGTCACGGTGCGTCCATACGAACGACCGGAACCCGTCGCCGCCCGTCGGTTGCGGGCCGTTCGCCGGACGGTCCCGGACCCGTGTGGGTGCCCGGCCGTCGCGCCCACGCGCGCGTGGCTACGATGGGCCAGCCGGTGGCCAGCAGGGGCCGCGCGGCGACACCGACCCTCGGGAAGGCCATGCTGAACAAGTACGCGCGTGCATTCTTCACGCGTGTCCTCACACCGTTCGCCGCGTTTCTCATCCGCCGGGGCGTCAGCCCCGACACGGTCACGCTGATCGGCACCGCCGGTGTGATCGCGGGCGCGCTGGTCTTCTACCCCAGGGGCGAGTTCTTCTGGGGCACGATCGTCATCACGCTGTTCGTCTTCTCCGACCTCGTCGACGGCAACATGGCCCGCCAGCTCGGCCGCTCCAGCCGCTGGGGCGCCTTCCTGGACTCCACCCTGGACCGGGTCGCCGACGGCGCGATCTTCGGCGGTTTCGCGCTCTGGTACGCCGGCGGGGGCGACGACAACGCGCTGTGCGCGGTGTCGATCTTCTGCCTGGCCAGCGGCCAGGTGGTGTCGTACACCAAGGCGCGCGGCGAGTCGATCGGCCTGCCGGTCGCCGTCAACGGGCTCGTGGAGCGCGCCGAGCGGCTGGTGATCTCCCTGGTCGCGGCCGGTCTCGCCGGCCTGCACAAGTTCGGTGTGCCCGGCATCGACGTGCTGCTGCCGATCGCGCTGTGGATCGTCGCCGTGGGCAGCCTCGTCACGCTGGTGCAGCGGGTCGTCACGGTCCGCAGGGAGTCCGCGGAGGCGGAAGCGGCGGCAGCGGCCGAGCAGGGGCAGCCGAACGCCTCCCACGGCAGCGAGGCCGCGAAATGAGCGTCCGGGAACGCCTGACGGACGCGCTGTACGGTCTCGGCTGGAGCACCGTGAAGAAGCTCCCCGAGCCGGTCGCGGTACGGCTCGGCCGCACCATCGCCGACACCGCCTGGAAGCGCCGCGGCAAGGGGGTGCTGCGGCTGGAGAGCAACTACGCGCGCGTGGTGCCCGACGCGACCCCGGAGCGGCTGGCGGAGCTGTCCCGCGCGGGCATGCGCTCGTACCTGCGCTACTGGATGGAGTCGTTCCGGCTCCCCGCGTGGAGCGCCGAACGCGTCAAGGGCGGCTTCGACCCCAAGGACCTGCACCACCTCACCGACGGCCTCGCCTCCGGCAAGGGCGTCGTACTCGCCCTGCCGCACCTGGCCAACTGGGACCTGGCGGGCGCCTGGGTCACCACCAAGCTGGAGACGCCGTTCACGACGGTCGCGGAGCGCCTGAAGCCGGAGACGCTGTACGACCGTTTCGTCGCCTACCGCGAAGGCCTCGGCATGGAGGTGCTGCCGCACACCGGCGGCTCCGCCTTCGGCACCCTCGCCCGGCGGCTGCGCGACGGCGGACTGGTCTGCCTGGTCGCCGACCGCGACCTGTCCGCGTCCGGCGTCGAGGTCACCTTCTTCGGCGACACCGCGCGGATGCCCGCCGGGCCCGCGCTGCTGGCCCAGCAGACGGGCGCGCTGCTGCTGCCGGTGACGCTCTGGTACGACGACTCGCCCGTCATGCGGGGAAGGGTCCATCCCCCGATCGAGGTGCCGGAGACAGGCACCCGGGCCGAGAAGACGTCTGTCATGACACAGGCGCTGGCAGACGCCTTCGCCCAGGGCATCGCCGAACACCCGGAGGACTGGCACATGCTGCAGCGTTTGTGGCTCTCGGACCTCGACCCCGCGAAGGGGCCCTCGTGAGGATCGGCATCGTCTGCCCGTATTCGTGGGACGTGCCGGGCGGCGTCCAGTTCCACATCCGCGACCTCGCCGAGTACTTCATCCGCCTCGGCCACGAGGTGTCGGTGCTCGCCCCCGCCGACGACGACACCCCGCTGCCGCCGTACGTCGTCTCGGCGGGCCGCGCGGTGCCGGTGCCGTACAACGGCTCGGTGGCCCGGCTGAACTTCGGCTTCCTGTCGGCCGCCCGGGTGCGGCGGTGGCTGCACGACGGCGCGTTCGACGTCATCCACATCCACGAGCCGACCTCCCCCTCGCTGGGGCTGCTGACCTGCTGGGCGGCGCAGGGCCCCATCGTGGCCACCTTCCACACGTCCAACCCGCGCTCCCGCGCGATGATCGCCGCCTACTCGATCCTCCAGGCGGCGCTCGAGAAGATCAGCGCCCGGATCGCGGTGAGCGAGTACGCCCGCCGCACCCTGGTGGAACACCTCGGCGGGGACGCCGTGGTGATCCCCAACGGCGTCGACGTCGGATTCTTCGCCGAGGCCGAGCCGAACCCGGAGTGGCAGGGCGACACCATCGGCTTCATAGGGCGCATCGACGAGCCCCGCAAGGGCCTGCCGGTGCTCATGCGGGCGCTGCCCCGGATCCTCGCCGAACGCCCGCAGACCCGGCTCCTGGTCGCCGGACGCGGGGACGAGGAGGAGGCGGTGGCGTCGCTGCCCGCCGAGCTGCGCCCGCGCGTGCAGTTCCTCGGCATGGTCAGCGACGAGGACAAGGCGCGTCTCCTGCGCAGTGTCGACCTGTACGTCGCCCCCAACACGGGTGGCGAGAGCTTCGGCATCATCCTCGTCGAGGCGCTGTCGGCGGGCGCCCCGGTGCTCGCCTCCGACCTCGACGCGTTCGCCCAGGTCCTCGACCAGGGCGCGGCCGGCGAGCTGTTCGCCAACGAGGACGCCGACGCGCTCGCCGAGGCGGCGCTGCGCCTGCTGGCCGAGCCGAAGCGCCGCGCGGAGCTGGGGGAACGCGGCAGCGCCCACGTCCGGCGCTTCGACTGGTCGACGGTCGGCGCCGACATCCTCTCCGTCTACGAGACGGTGACGGCGGGCGCGGCGGCGGTGGCGGCGGACGAGGGGGCCGACGGGGGCGGCGGACTGCGGGCGCGGTTGGGGCTGGCGCGGGACTGAGTTTCCGACGGGGCGGGGGCGTCCTGGAACGTCCGGCGTCCGAGGCGAGCCTGGTTCGGGGCCGGCGTGAGGGGCCGGGGCGGCAGTTCTCGGTGACGGCCGCGCCGGCATCTTCTCCGTCTACGAGACGGTGACGGCGGGCGCGGGACTGAGCTTCCGACGCGGTGGGGGCGTCCCGGAACGTCCGGTGTCCGAGGCGAGCCCCGTTCAGGGCCGAGTCATGGGCCGGGCGCCAGGGGACGTCTCGCCGATCATGCCGGGCTCGCGGCGTCTGGCGCCGCGCCTCGTCGCGTTGTCGTCGGTCCCCGATTCCCCCAAGCTCTCGGCTCCGCTCGAGCAGGGGGGACCCCCATCGCATCGGCTCCCTCCTCCGCCTTGCGATGCACGGCACCAGACGCCGCTCCCTGATCCGGCCTGATCGACGAGACACCCCCTAGGTCGTGTCCGCAAAGTGGTTGGCGCGTTGGTCTGTTCGTGGTGCGTCGTCACGAGCTGACTGATCAGGCATGGGCGGTCATTGAGCCGTTGCTGGCTCCGTCGCGGATGGGCCGCCCGGCCCGCGACCGGCGGCAGGTCCTCAACGGCATCCTGTGGAAGCTGTCCACGGGGGCGGCCTGGCGGGACCTGCCCGAGCGTTACGGGCCGTGGAAGACGGTCTACGAACGCTTCCGCCGCTGGTCGGCCGACGGCACCTGGGACCGGCTGCCGGCCCACGTCCAGCAGCACTCGGATGCCGTCGGTGCCGTTGACTGGACGGTCGTGTGTGTCGACTCCACGACCGTGCGGGCTCACCAGCACGCGGCCGGGGCGCGAAAAGGGGGCTCTGGCCGGGTGAGGCGATCGGCCGGTCCCGCGGCGGGCTGACCACGAAGATCCACCTCGCCTGCGACGGCGAGGGCAGGCCACTGGCCTTCACCCTGACCGCCGGGAACGTCAACGACTGCACCCAGTTCGAAGCGGTGATGGCCCGCATCCGCATCGGGCGGTGCGGGCCCGGCCGTCCTCGCACCCGACCCACCCTGGTCGTCGCGGACAAGGGGTATTCGTCCACGAAGATCCGCTCCTACCTGCGCAGGCGCGGCATCAAAGCCGCCATTCCGGAGCGGATCGACCAGATCAACGGCCGCATCCGACGCGGAGAGAGCAGATGCCGGCTTGACCGGGCCGCCTACCGGCGCCGCAACACCGTCGAGCGCTGCTTCAACAAGCTGAAGCACAACAAAGCCCTGGCGACCCGCTACGACAAACGCGCCCGTCACTACCAAGCCCTGGTCACCATCGCGTGCCTGCGACTCTGGCTGCCGTGACATTGCGGACACGACCTAGCCCCCGGTGACGGCCGCGCCGACGCCCCGAGCGAGACCTCGTCGACCCGGCGCGGCTAGTCTGCCGCCCGTGATCGAAACCCTCATCTGGATCCTCGCCGCCCTCGTCGCGATCGGCCTCTACCTGAGCTGGACGGCCGGGCGGCTGGACCGGCTGCACGCCAGGATCGACGCCGCGCGCGCCGCGCTGGACGCCCAGCTGCTGCGCAGGGCCTCGGTGGCGCAGGAACTGGCTACGTCGGGGGTGCTCGACCCGGCCGCCTCGATCGTCCTGTACGAGGCCGCGCACGCCGCCCGGCAGGCCGAGGAGGAGCACCGTGAGGTCGCCGAGAGCGAGCTGAGCCAGGCGCTGCGGGCCGTGCTCGGGGACCCGCACCAGATGACGGCCGTACGGGAGGCTCCCGGGGGCGAGGAGGCGGCCCGCGAGCTCACCGAGGCCGTGCGCAGGGTGCCGATGGCGCGCCGGTTCCACAACGACGCCGTGGGCGCGGCCCGCAGGCTCCGCGAGCACCGCAAGGTCCGCTGGTTCCGGCTGGCCGGCCACGCGCCCTTCCCGCTGGCTTTCGAGATGGACGACGAACCGCCCGCGGCGCTGGTGGACCGGGCCGCCTGAGCGGCTCGTGACCTGCGGTTTCCCCCGCCGTGGCGGAAAAACGATCCACCGCCTTTCCATTGGCCCTTGCTGTGGCCTGGGCGCCTCACGTTTCCTCGGTTCGGCAGAAACCCTCTTCACCGAGTGAGGTCAACCCGTGTCCACCCTCCCCAACTCCGCCCAGGCCCCCGAGACCGGCACCGCGCGCGTCAAGCGCGGCATGGCCGAGCAGCTCAAGGGCGGCGTGATCATGGACGTCGTCACGCCGGAGCAGGCGAAGATCGCCGAGGACGCGGGCGCCGTCGCCGTCATGGCTCTGGAGCGCGTCCCGGCCGACATCCGCAAGGACGGCGGCGTGGCCCGCATGTCCGACCCGGACATGATCGAGGGCATCATCGACGCCGTCTCCATCCCGGTGATGGCCAAGTCCCGCATCGGCCACTTCGTCGAGGCCCAGGTCCTGCAGTCCCTCGGCGTCGACTACATCGACGAGTCCGAGGTCCTCACCCCGGCCGACGAGGTCAACCACTCCGACAAGTGGGCGTTCACCACCCCCTTCGTCTGTGGTGCCACCAACCTGGGCGAGGCCCTGCGCCGCATCGCCGAGGGCGCCGCGATGATCCGCTCCAAGGGCGAGGCCGGCACCGGCAACGTCGTCGAGGCCGTCCGCCACCTGCGCCAGATCAAGAACGAGATCGCCAAGCTGCGCGGCTTCGACAACCACGAGCTGTACGCCGCCGCCAAGGAGCTGCGCGCCCCGTACGAGCTGGTCAAGGAGGTCGCCGAGCTGGGCAAGCTCCCGGTCGTGCTGTTCTCCGCCGGTGGCGTGGCCACCCCGGCCGACGCCGCCCTGATGCGTCAGCTGGGCGCCGAGGGCGTCTTCGTCGGCTCCGGCATCTTCAAGTCCGGCGACCCGGCCAAGCGTGCCGCCGCCATCGTGAAGGCCACCACCTTCTACGACGACCCGAAGATCATCGCCGACGCCTCCCGCAACCTCGGCGAGGCCATGGTCGGCATCAACTGCGACACCCTCCCCGAGACCGAGCGCTACGCCAACCGCGGCTGGTAATCACCCGATGAGCAACCAAGCCCCTGTCATTGGCGTCCTGGCCCTCCAGGGCGACGTACGGGAGCACCTGATCGCCCTGGCCGCGGCCGACGCCGTGGCCAGGCCGGTCCGGCGCCCCGAGGAACTCGCCGAGGTCGACGGCCTCGTCCTCCCCGGCGGCGAGTCCACCACCATCTCCAAGCTGGCCGTCCTCTTCGGCGTGATGGAACCCCTCCGCGCGCGCGTGCGGGCCGGCATGCCGGTCTACGGCACCTGCGCGGGCATGATCATGCTCGCCGACAAGATCCTCGACCCGCGCTCGGGCCAGGAGACCATCGGCGGCATCGACATGATCGTCCGGCGCAACGCCTTCGGACGCCAGAACGAGTCCTTCGAGGCGGCCGTCGACATCAAGGGCGTCGAGGGCGACCCCGTGGAGGGCGTGTTCATCCGCGCCCCCTGGGTGGAGTCCGTCGGAGCCGCGGCCGAGGTGCTGGCCGAGCACGACGGGCACATCGTGGCGGTCCGCCAGGGCAGCGCGCTCGCCACGTCGTTCCACCCGGAACTGACCGGCGACCACCGTGTGCACTCCCTCTTCGTCGACATGGTGCGCGCGAATCGGGAAGCCGAGTCCTTGTAGGATTCCTGGCGTTCGTATCTGGATGGGTTACGCGAAGGAGACAGGCAGATGTCCGGCCACTCTAAATGGGCCACGACGAAGCACAAGAAGGCCGTGATCGACGCCAAGCGCGGCAAGCTCTTCGCGAAGCTGATCAAGAACATCGAGGTGGCCGCACGCATGGGCGGCGTCGACCTCGACGGCAACCCGACGCTCTACGACGCCGTGCAGAAGGCGAAGAAGAGCTCGGTCCCGAACAAGAACATCGACTCGGCGATCAAGCGCGGCGGTGGCCTGGAGGCCGGCGGCGCCGACTACGAGACGATCATGTACGAGGGCTACGGCCCGAACGGCGTCGCGGTCCTCATCGAGTGTCTGACCGACAACCGCAACCGCGCCGCCTCCGAGGTCCGCGTCGCCATGACCCGCAACGGCGGCTCCATGGCCGACCCGGGCTCGGTGTCGTACCTGTTCAACCGCAAGGGCGTCATCATCGTCCCCAAGGGCGAGCTGTCCGAGGACGACGTCCTCGCGGCCGTCCTGGACGCCGGCGCCGAGGAGGTCAACGACCTCGGCGAGAACTTCGAGGTCATCAGCGAGGCCACCGACCTGGTCGCGGTCCGCTCCGCCCTCCAGGACGCCGGCATCGACTACGACTCCGCCGAGGCCAACTTCGTCCCGACCATGCAGGTCGAGCTGGACGAGGAGGGCGCCAAGAAGATCTTCAAGCTGATCGACGCGCTCGAGGACAGCGACGACGTCCAGAACGTCTTCGCCAACTTCGACGTCAGCGACGAGGTCATGGAGAAGGTCGACGCCTGAGGCGGAGCCTGACGCCGCAGCGAGCACGGCGAGCCGAACGGGCCGACGGGACACACCCCGTCGGCCCGTCGCTATGTGCGGCGTTGTCAGTGCCACCCGATAGCCTGCACGAACAGGCGATTGAAGGAGGGGCGGGTGCGCGTACTGGGGGTGGACCCGGGACTGACCCGGTGCGGTGTCGGAGTCGTGGAGGGCGTGCCCGGCAGACCGCTCACCATGCTCGGCGTCGGGGTCGTCCGCACACCGGTCGACGCCCAGCTCGGCGACCGCCTCGTCGCCGTCGAGCAGGGCATCGAGCAGTGGCTCGACGAGCACCGGCCGGAGTACGTGGCGGTGGAGCGGGTCTTCAGCCAGCACAACGTGCGTACGGTGATGGGCACCGCCCAGGCCAGCGCCGTCGCCATGCTGTGCGCCGCCCGCCGCGGCATCCCGGTCGCCCTGCACACCCCCAGCGAGGTCAAGGCCGCCGTCACCGGATCGGGCCGCGCGGACAAGGCCCAGGTCGGCGCCATGGTCACCCGCCTGCTGCGGCTGGCCGCGCCGCCCAAGCCCGCCGACGCGGCCGACGCCCTCGCGCTCGCCATCTGCCACATCTGGCGCGCCCCCGCCCAGAACCGCCTCCAGCAGGCGGTCGCCCAGCACGCAGCACACGCAACGAAAGGCCGTACGACATGATCGCCTTCGTCAGCGGCACGGTCGCCGCCCTCGCCCCGGACGCCGCGGTGGTCGAGGTCGGCGGTGTCGGCATGGCCGTCCAGTGCACGCCGAACACCCTGTCCACGCTTCGCGTGGGCCAGCCGGCCAAGCTCGCCACCTCCCTGGTCGTGCGTGAGGACTCCCTCACGCTGTACGGCTTCGCCGACGACGACGAGCGCCAGGTCTTCGAACTGCTGCAGACCGCCAGCGGCGTCGGCCCCCGCCTCGCCCAGGCCATGCTCGCCGTGCACAGCCCCGACGCCCTGCGCCGCGCGGTCTCCACCGGAGACGAGAAGGCGCTCACCGCCGTCCCCGGCATCGGCAAGAAGGGCGCCCAGAAGCTGCTGCTGGAGCTGAAGGACCGCCTCGGCGAGCCCATCGGCGCCCCCGCCGTCGGCGCCCCGGTCAGCTCCGGCTGGCGCGACCAGCTGCACGCCGCACTGATCGGCCTGGGCTACGCCACCCGCGAGGCCGACGAGGCCGTGGCCGCCGTGACCCCGCAGGCCGAGGCCGCGCAGGGCACCCCGCAGGTGGGCGCGCTGCTGAAGGCGGCTCTCCAGACCCTCAACAGAGCCCGCTGACGCCCGCGCCGCCCGCGGCGAGGCGCCCCGGCCCCTATTCGGCCGGAAACCACCCCCGCGAGCGGCGCCCCCTCCGCGCACGACCCATCCGACCGCGACCCCCGAGGCACACTCCATGAACTGGGACGACACGACCGACACCTCCGCCGAGGAGCGGCTCGTCGGTGCGTCCGCCGACCGCGAGGACCAGGCCGTCGAGGCCGCGCTGCGCCCGAAGGACCTGGGCGAGTTCATCGGCCAGGAGAAGGTCCGCGAGCAGCTGGACCTGGTCCTGCGGGCCGCCCGCGCGCGCGGCGCCACCGCCGACCACGTGCTGCTGTCCGGCGCCCCCGGCCTCGGCAAGACCACCCTCTCGATGATCATCGCGGCCGAGATGGGCGCCCCCATCCGCATCACCTCGGGCCCCGCCATCCAGCACGCCGGCGACCTCGCGGCGATCCTCTCCTCCCTCCAGGAGGGCGAGGTGCTGTTCCTCGACGAGATCCACCGCATGTCCCGGCCCGCCGAGGAGATGCTGTACATGGCGATGGAGGATTTCCGCGTCGACGTGATCGTCGGCAAGGGCCCCGGCGCCACCGCCATCCCCCTCGAACTGCCCCCGTTCACCCTGGTGGGCGCCACCACCCGGGCGGGTCTGCTGCCGCCCCCGCTGCGCGACCGCTTCGGGTTCACGGCACACATGGAGTTCTACGAGCCCGCCGAGCTGCAGCGTGTCGTCCACCGCTCCGCGAACCTGCTGGACGTCGAGATAGACGCGGACGGGGCCGCCGAGATCGCCGGCCGCTCCCGTGGCACGCCCCGCATCGCCAACCGCCTGCTGCGCCGGGTCCGGGACTACGCCCAGGTCAAGGCCGACGGCGTCATCACCAGGGAGATCGCGGCGGCGGCCCTGTCGGTGTACGAGGTCGACGCCCGTGGCCTGGACCGGCTCGACCGCGCGGTGCTGGAGGCCCTGCTGAAGCTGTTCGGCGGCGGTCCGGTCGGTCTGTCGACGCTCGCCGTCGCGGTGGGGGAGGAGCGGGAGACCGTCGAGGAGGTCGCCGAACCCTTCCTGGTCCGGGAGGGCCTGCTGGCCCGCACACCCCGTGGTCGCGTCGCCACTCCCGCCGCATGGGCGCATCTCGGCCTCACCCCGCCCCGCGCGCAGGGCGGGGGAAACGGACAACAGGACCTGTTCGGGGCGTGACGGCGAGGGATTCGCCGGACCAGGAACCCCGGTGCCATGCTGAGCGTTGTTCCATGCGCGCGGACTCGCTTAGACTCCGCCGATGCCGCTCTAGTCGGCGGCACACATACCCCCAACCATCAGGCCGCTCACCATCGCGGTCGTGTGAAGGAAGTACCGACCCGTGAGTCTCGTGACCCTCCTCCCGTTCATCGTGCTCATCGGGGCCATGATCCTGATGACTCGGTCGGCCAAGAAGAAGCAGCAGCAGGCCATCGACATGCGGAACCAGATGCAGCCCGGTTCCGGTGTCCGCACGATCGGGGGCATGTACGCGACGGTCAAGGAGGTCAGTGAGGACACGGTCCTCCTCGACGCCGGGCCGGGCGTCGAGCTGCTCTTCGCCAAGAACGCGATCGGTGCCGTCCTGTCCGACGACGAGTACAACCGCATCGTCCACGGCATCGAGCACGACCTGAAGTCCGACTCGGACCTCGTCCCGGACGACGCCTCCGCCCTCACCGGGACCGACGGCGACTCCGACGCTGCCGCCGCCTCCGACGACAAGGCCGTCGACCTCGGCAAGAAGGACGCGGAGCCCTCCGACGACACCACCGCGGACGAGGCGCCGAAGAAGACCGACGGCGACGCCGACGCGAAGTAGTGATGTCCCGGGGCGCGCGAGAGGCCCTCGCGTGCCCCGGGACATGCGCATCCCGCGCGGGATCCCGACACCATGTCATGGCCGCCCGCACGCCCACCCGGCGCGTGGCGGCCCGAGAGGGAGTACGAGAAGGTGGCAGCACCTAAAAGGGGCCGGAACGCGAGCGCCCAGAGCAAGCCGGGGCGCTCGCTGGCCCTGATCCTGATCGCCATCGTGGCGCTCACCGGCGGCATGTTCGTCTCCGGTCACACCACTCCGCGGCTCGGCATCGACCTGGCCGGCGGCACGAGCATCACGCTCCGCGCCGTCCCGGAGGACGGCAACGAGGCAGCGATCAACAAGACCAACATGGACACCGCGGTCTCCATCATGGAGCGCCGCGTCAATGGTCTTGGCGTCTCGGAGTCGGAAGTCCAGACGCAGGGTAACCGCAACATCATCGTCAACATCCCCAGGGGCACCAACTCCGAGCAGGCCCGGGACCAGGTCGGCACCACCGCCAAGCTCTACTTCCGCCCCGTGCTCGCCGCCGAGCCCACGGGCGCCGCCGCCGCGAGCCCCTCGCCCAGCGCCTCCTCGAGCGCCTCCGGGAAGCCCGCCGACGACGACAAGGCGAGCCCGTCCGCCTCCGCCTCCGCCGGCGCGTCCGAGAGCGCGACGGCCCCTTCCGCTTCCGCCACCACCCAGGGCCGCGCCGTCACGGACGCCCTGAAGGCCAGCCCCAGCCCGTCCGGCAGCGCCTCCGGCTCCCCGTCGGCCGACGCCTCCCCGTCGGCGAGCGCCGGCACCGGCAAGGACGGCGACGCCCAGGCCAAGTACGCCGCGCTCGACTGCAGCACGGAGAAGGCCCGCAACGAGGCCGGTGACGGCTTCAAGCCCGAGGACACCACCGTCGGCTGCGGCGAGATCAACGGCGTCTGGTACAAGTACCTGCTCGGCCCGGCCGCCGTCGACGGCACCGAGGTCAAGAAGGCCCAGGCCGTCTACGACACCCAGAGCGGCGCCGGCTGGAAGGTCCAGATGGACTTCACCGACAGCGGCCGCAAGAAGTTCGCCGACATCACCGGCAAGCTGGCGCAGAACGCCGACCCGCAGAACCAGTTCGGCATTGTGCTGGACGGCGAGGTCGTCTCCAGCCCGTACGTCAGCCAGGCCATCACCGGCGGCAACGCCGAGATCTCCGGCAACTTCCAGCAGCAGGAGGCCCAGGGCCTCGCCAACATGCTCTCGTACGGCGCCCTGCCGCTGACCTTCAAGGAGGACAGCGTCACCACGGTGACCGCCGCGCTCGGCGGCGAGCAGCTGCAGGCCGGCCTCATCGCGGGCGCCATCGGCCTCGCCCTCGTCGTGCTCTACCTGGTGGTCTACTACCGCGGTCTGTCGCTCATCGCGATCGCCTCGCTGCTGGTCTCCGCCGCCCTCACCTACGTGATCATGGCCCTGCTCGGCCCGGCCATCGGCTTCGCGCTGAACCTGCCGGCCGTCTGCGGCGCCATCGTCGCCATCGGCATCACGGCGGACTCGTTCATCGTCTACTTCGAACGGGTCCGGGACGAGATCCGCGAGGGCCGCTCGCTGCGCCCCGCGGTGGAGCGGGGCTGGCCGCGCGCCCGGCGCACCATCCTGGTCTCCGACTTCGTCTCCTTCCTCGCCGCCGCGGTGCTCTTCCTCGTCACCATCGGCAAGGTCCAGGGCTTCGCGTTCACGCTCGGTCTGACGACCGTCCTCGACGTCGTGGTCGTGTTCCTCTTCACCAAGCCGCTGCTGACGCTGCTGGCCCGCCGCAAGTTCTTCGCCAGCGGACATCCCTGGTCCGGCCTCGACCCGAAGCGTCTGGGTGCCCGGCCGCCGCTGCGCCGTACCCGCCGTCCCGCCGCCCCCGTCGACCCGAAGGAGGCGTGAGATGTCGAAGCTCGGCAACCTCGGCGCCCGACTGCACCGTGGCGAGGTCAGCTACGACTTCGTCGGCAACCGCAAGATCTGGTACGGCATCTCGATACTGATCACCATCACGGCCATCGTCGGCCTGGCGGTGCGCGGCCTCAACATGGGCATCGAGTTCCAGGGCGGTGCCGTCTTCACCACCCCGAAGACCTCCGTCTCCGTCTCCCAGGCCGAGGATTACGCGGAAGAGGCCTCCGGCCACGACGCCATCGTCCAGGAGCTCGGCAACGGCAGCCTGCGCATCCAGGTCGCCGGTATCGACACCGACCAGTCCGACCGGATCAAGGACCGGCTGGCCGAGGACATGAAGGTCGACGGCGAGAAGATCAACGCCGAGCTGGTCGGCCCCAGCTGGGGTGACCAGATCGCCAACAAGGCCTGGCAGGGCCTCGGCATCTTCCTCGTCCTCGTGGTGATCTACCTGGCGATCGCCTTCGAGTGGCGCATGGCGGTCGCCGCGTTCGTCGCCCTGATCCACGACATCACCATCACGGTCGGCATCTACGCCCTCGTCGGCTTCGAGGTCACGCCGGGCACGGTGATCGGTCTGCTGACCATCCTCGGTTACTCGCTCTACGACACGGTCGTCGTCTTCGACAGCCTCAAGGAGCAGACGAAGGACATCACCAAGCAGAGCCGCTGGACCTACAGCGACATCGCCAACCGGTCCATCAACAGCACCCTGGTCCGCTCGGTCAACACCACGGTCGTCGCGCTGCTGCCGGTGGCGGGCCTGCTGTTCATCGGTGGCGGTGTCCTCGGCGCCGGCATGCTGAACGACATCTCGCTGTCGCTGTTCGTCGGCCTCGCGGCCGGCGCGTACTCCTCGATCTTCATCGCCACGCCGCTCGTCGCCGACCTCAAGGAGCTCGAGCCGCAGATGAAGTCCCTGCGCAAGCGCGTCCTGGCCAAGCGGGCGCAGGGCGGCGACCAGGGTGAGCCGCAGACCGGGGAGAGGAGCGACGAGGCGTACGCCGACGCCGCCGCCGCGGTCGTCGGCCCGCGCGACGAGCCCGCCTCCCGCGCCCGGGGCCGCGGCCGACCCTCCGGGAAGCGCCGATGACCGACATCAAGGAGCTGCTGCTCAGCCGCATCCGCGACGTCGCCGACTACCCGGAGCCCGGGGTGATGTTCAAGGACATCACCCCGCTCCTCGCGGACCCCGCGGCCTTCACCGCGCTCACCGACGCGCTCGCCGAGATCGTGGAGCGCACCGGCGCCACCAAGATCGTCGGCCTGGAGGCCCGCGGCTTCATCCTCGGAGCCCCGGTCGCCGTCCGCGCGGGCGTCGGCTTCATCCCGGTCCGCAAGGCCGGAAAGCTCCCCGGAGCCACCCTGCGCCAGTCCTACGACCTGGAGTACGGCTCGGCGGAGATCGAGGTGCACGCCGAGGACCTGACCGGGGACGACCGAGTCCTGGTCATCGACGACGTGCTCGCCACCGGCGGCACCGCGGAGGCGTCCCTCCAGCTGATCCGCCGCGCGGGCGCCCAGGTCGCGGGCGTCGCGGTGCTGATGGAGCTGGCCTTCCTCGACGGCCGCAGCCGCCTGGCACCGGCTCTCGACGGCGCCCCGCTGGAGGCGCTGCTCGTCGTCTGAGCCATCGCGTCACCGCATGGGTGGGGCGGGCCCGGAGGAATCCGGCGCCCGCCCCATGCGTTTCCCCAGTGGACGGCCCTCACATCGGCCTGAAGGCGATCCCGGAGCCCAGGATCGCTACCATGGGGTTTCCGGAGCCTGACCGGGGGACCCGGATCGCGCACGAGGAGCCCTCTTGCCAGACGAGGCCCAGCACCTGACCGCCGCAAAGCCCGAGCAAGGCTCGGAGCCCGCGGCCAAGCCCGCGCCCCACGCGAAGGACGACAGCCGCGGGACGGCTCAGCACGCCCAGTCCGCGCCCGTCGCCAAGGCCGCCGAGCAGGCGCGCCCCAAGCCGGCTCCTCCCGAGCGCGCCCAAGGGCCTTCGGCAAGCTCCGGTCCGGGCGGGACCCCGGTCGCGCCGACGCCCCCGATCCGCCCGGCCTCGCCGCCCCAGCCCGCGCGCACGGGTTCCTCCAACCGCGTCCGCGCCCGCCTCGCCCGCCTCGGCGTACAGCGCGCGAACCCGTACAACCCGGTCCTGGAGCCGCTGCTGCGGATAGTCCGGAGCAACGACCCCAAGATCGAGACGGCCACGCTCCGCCAGATCGAGCGCGCCTACCAGGTCGCCGAGCGCTGGCACCGCGGCCAGAAGCGCAAGAGCGGCGACCCTTACATCACACACCCGCTCGCCGTCACCACCATCCTCGCCGAGCTGGGCATGGATCCGGCCACCCTGATGGCGGGCCTGCTGCACGACACCGTCGAGGACACCGAGTACGGCCTGGAGGACCTGCGCCGCGACTTCGGCGACGTGGTCGCCCTGCTCGTCGACGGCGTCACCAAGCTGGACAAGGTCAAGTTCGGCGAGGCCGCCCAGGCCGAGACCGTGCGCAAGATGGTCGTCGCCATGGCCAAGGACCCGCGCGTCCTGGTCATCAAGCTCGCCGACCGCCTGCACAACATGCGCACCATGCGCTACCTCAAGCGCGAGAAGCAGGAGAAGAAGGCGCGCGAGACCCTGGAGATCTACGCGCCGCTCGCCCACCGCCTGGGCATGAACACCATCAAGTGGGAGCTGGAGGACCTCGCCTTCGCGATCCTCTACCCCAAGATGTACGACGAGATCGTCCGGCTGGTGGCCGAGAGGGCACCGAAGCGTGACGAGTATCTGGCCATAGTGACCGACGAGGTCCAGCAGGACCTGCGCGCCGCCCGCATCAAGGCGACGGTCACCGGCCGCCCGAAGCACTACTACAGCGTCTACCAGAAGATGATCGTCCGCGGCCGGGACTTCGCGGAGATCTACGACCTGGTGGGCATCCGCGTCCTCGTGGACACCGTCCGCGACTGCTACGCGGCCCTCGGCACGGTGCACGCGCGATGGAACCCGGTCCCCGGCCGGTTCAAGGACTACATCGCGATGCCCAAGTTCAACATGTACCAGTCGCTGCACACGACGGTCATCGGCCCCAACGGCAAGCCCGTCGAGCTGCAGATCCGCACCTTCGACATGCACCGCCGCGCCGAGTACGGCATCGCCGCGCACTGGAAGTACAAGCAGGACGCGGTCGCCGGCGCCTCCAAGGTCCGCACCGACGTGCCCAAGGCGTCCGGCAAGGACAAGGACGCCATCAACGACATGGCGTGGCTGCGGCAGCTCCTCGACTGGCAGAAGGAGACCGAGGACCCCAGCGAGTTCCTGGAGTCGCTGCGCTTCGACCTGTCCCGCAACGAGGTCTTCGTCTTCACCCCCAAGGGCGACGTCATAGCGCTGCCCGCCGGGGCCACCCCCGTCGACTTCGCGTACGCCGTCCACACCGAGGTCGGCCACCGCACCATAGGAGCGCGGGTCAACGGCCGCCTCGTACCGCTGGAGTCCACCCTCGACAACGGCGATCTGGTGGAGGTCTTCACCTCAAAGGCGACCGGCGCGGGCCCCTCCCGCGACTGGCTCGGCTTCGTGAAGTCGCCGCGCGCCCGCAACAAGATCCGCGCCTGGTTCTCCAAGGAGCGTCGCGACGAGGCGATCGAGCAGGGCAAGGACGCCATCGTCCGCGCGATGCGCAAGCAGAACCTGCCGATCCAGCGCATCCTCACCGGCGACTCCCTGGTCACCCTCGCGCACGAGATGCGCTACCCGGACATCTCCGCGCTGTACGCGGCGATCGGCGAGGGCCATGTCTCCGCGCAGAACGTGGTGCAGAAGCTCGTCCAGGCCTTCGGCGGCGAGGAGGCGGCCACCGAGGAGATCGACGAGAGCGTGCCGCCGGCGCGCGGACGCGGCCGCAAGCGCCGTACCAGCGCCGACCCGGGCGTCGTCGTCAAGGGCGTCGAGGACGTGTGGGTCAAGCTGGCCCGCTGCTGTACCCCGGTGCCCGGCGACCCGATCATCGGCTTCGTCACGCGCGGTAGCGGCGTATCGGTTCACCGCAGCGACTGTGTGAACGTGGAGTCACTGTCCCGCGAGCCCGAGCGCATCCTGGACGTCGAGTGGGCGCCCACCCAGTCCTCGGTCTTCCTGGTCGCCATCCAGGTCGAGGCGCTGGACCGCTCCCGGCTGCTGTCGGACGTCACCCGCGTCCTGTCCGACCAGCACGTCAACATCCTCTCCGCGGCCGTCCAGACCTCCCGCGACCGCGTCGCGACCTCCCGCTTCACCTTCGAGATGGGCGACCCGAAGCATCTCGGCCACGTGCTGAAGGCGGTCCGGGGCGTCGAGGGCGTGTACGACGTGTACCGGGTGACGTCGGCACGCAGCCGGTCGTAACGCGTACGAGTCGACTGGCACACGAGTCGTAGCAGGGCATACGAAAGGGCGCCCGCACCGGGAAGGTGCGGGCGCCCTCTCGCGTGCGGTTCTCAGCCGCCGAACTCCTGCAGCCCCTTCAGTGCCTGGTCCAGCAGCGCCTGCCGCCCCTCCAGCTCACGCTCGAGCTTCTCGGCCTTGGCGTTGTTGCCCTGGGCGCGCGCCTGCTCGATCTGGCCCTTGAGCTTGTCCACGGCCGCCTGGAGCTGGCCGGTCAGACCCGCGGCACGCGCGCGTGCCTCCGGGTTGGTCCGGCGCCACTCGGCCTCCTCGGCCTCCTGGATGGCCCGCTCGACCGCGTGCATCCGGCCCTCGACCTTCGGCCGGGAGTCGCGCGGGACGTGGCCGATGGCCTCCCAGCGTTCGTTGATCGAGCGGAACGCGGCCCGCGCGGCCTTGAGATCCGTCACCGGGAGGATCTTCTCGGCCTCCTCGGCCAGCTCCTCCTTCAGCTTCAGGTTCTCGGCCTGCTCGGCGTCACGCTCGGCGAAGACCGAGCTGCGCGCGGCGAAGAAGACGTCCTGGGCGCCGCGGAAGCGGTTCCACAGGTCGTCCTCGTGTTCGCGCTGGGCACGGCCCGCGGCCTTCCACTCCGCCATCAGCTCGCGGTAGCGGGCGGACGTCGCACCCCAGTCGGTCGAGTCCGACAGCGCCTCGGCCTCGGCGACCAGCCGCTCCTTGGTCTTGCGGGCCTCCTCGCGCTGCGCGTCGAGCTGCGCGAAGTGCGCCTTGCGACGCTTGGAGAACGCCGAGCGGGCGTGCGAGAAGCGGTGCCACAGCTCGTCGTCCGACTTGCGGTCCAGCCGCGGCAGACCCTTCCAGGTGTCCACCAGCGCCCGCAGCCGCTCGCCGGCCGCCCGCCACTGGTCGGACTGCGCCAGCTCCTCCGCCTCCACGACCAGCGCTTCCTTGGCGTGACGGGCCTCGTCGGACTGCTTGGCCCGCTGCGCCTTGCGCTCCTCGCGGCGCTTCTCGACGGTCTGCACCAGCTTGTCCAGCCGGGTTCGCAGGGCGTCCAGGTCACCGACGGCGTGGTGCGCGTCGACCTGCTCGCGCAGATGGTCGATGGCGGCCTGGGCGTCCTTGGCCGACAGGTCCGTGGTCTGCACTCGCTTCTCGAGGAGGCCGATCTCGACAACCAGGCCCTCGTACTTGCGCTCGAAGTAGGCCAGCGCCTCCTCAGGGGAGCCGGCCTGCCAGGAACCGACGACCTGCTCGCCGTCGGCCGTACGCACGTACACGGTCCCCGTCTCGTCGACGCGGCCCCACGGGTCGCTGCTCACAGCGCCTCCTCCACATGATGCCTGCGGGGGGCCTCAGCTCCCCCGGGCATCGTCCACAGTTTCGTCACGGCCAACATAGGCGACCGGCGGGTTGCCTGTCCGCATCCCGCGCGACCGAAATTCGCAGTTGGCGGTCAGGATTTCGTGACGGTCGCCTTGTCGATCACGACCGTCGCGTTCGGGGCCCCGTCACCGGCGCCGGTGCTCTCACCCGCGGCGGCGATCTTCTTCAGAACCTTCATGCCCGATTCCGAAACGGTACCGAACGGCGTGTAGCTGGGCGGCAGCTGGCTGTCCTGGTAGACCAGGAAGAACTGGCTGCCCCCGCTGTTCTTCTGCCCGGTGTTCGCCATCGCGACCGTGCCCGCCGGGTAGACGTTGTCCTTGAGGCTCTCGTCCTTCAGGTTCTCGTCCGGAATGGTGTAGCCGGGACCGCCGCTGCCGCTGCCCGTCGGGTCGCCGCACTGGAGCACGTAGATGCCGTTGGTGGTGAGCCGGTGGCACTTGGTGTGGTCGAAGTAGCCCTTGCCGGCCAGGAACTCGAAGGAGTTCACGGTGTGCGGGGCCGCCGACGTCTTCAGCGCGACGTCTATGTCACCGCAGGTCGTCGCCAGCTTCATCGAGTACTTCGCCGACTTGTCGATGGTCATCGCCGGCTCCTTCTTCCAGCTCATCGACTCGACCTCGCCCTTGGCCGGCTTGTCGCACGGGTCCGGCGGCGTGCTCGGGGCCGTCGCGCTCGGGGTGACCTCCGCGCCCGCGTTCTCCTTGCCGTCGTCCTTGAGGACCCCGGTCGTGTACAGCGCGAGGCTGCCGACCAGGACCACGCCCAGAGCCGATGCGATCACCGCGTTGCGCACGCGGGCCTTGCGCCGCGCGTCGGTTCGCCGCTGCTGCTGCCGCAAGAACTTCTCCCGGGCGAGCTGACGCCGCCGCTGCTCCTGGCTGACCACCGGGTTTACTCCTCATGCGTCTCGTAAGTCGACGGGTGGTACGCGTGCGTCTGGTGAGCCGACCGCCTGCGTGTGCCCCGTACCGTATATGGGTTCGCTGAGGAAACGGCAGCGCCGGTAGGCTCTTACGGAAGCTGTAGCCGCCCGTATCGACACAACGAAGGACGATCGTGCTCATTGCCGGGTTCCCCGCCGGGGCCTGGGGGACCAACTGTTACCTGGTCGCCCCCGCCGCCGGTGAGGAGTGCGTGATCATCGACCCGGGCCACGAAGCGGCCCCAGGAGTCGAAGAGGCGCTGAAGAAGCATCGGCTCAAGCCCGTCGCCGTCGTCCTCACCCACGGCCACCTCGACCACGTGGCCTCGGTCGTCCCGGTGTGCGGCGCGCACGACGTACCGGCCTGGATCCACCCCGAGGACCGGTACATGATGAGCGACCCGGAGAAGGCCCTCGGCCGTTCCATCGGCACGCAGCTGATGGGCGAGCTGACCGTGGGGGAGCCGGACGACGTCAGGACGCTGACCGACGGCGCGAAGCTGGAGCTGGCCGGTCTGGAGCTCACCGTCGCGCACGCGCCCGGCCATACCAAGGGGTCGGTGACCTTCGGGCTGCCCGAGGCGGCGGACATCCCGCCGATCCTCTTCTCGGGCGACCTGCTGTTCGCCGGCTCCATCGGACGCACCGACCTGCCCGGCGGTGACATGGCCGAGATCCTCGACTCGCTCGCCCGCGTGTGCCTGCCGCTAGAGGACTCGACCGTGGTGCTGTCCGGCCACGGCCCCCAGACGACCATCGGCCGTGAGCGCGCCACCAACCCCTATCTGCGGCAGGTGGCCGCCGGCCAGGGAGCCGTCGAGGCTCCCCGACGAGGAATGTAGACGAGAGACTTTCGTGAGCACCTTCCAGGCCCCCAAGGGCACCTACGACCTGATCCCGCCGGACTCCGCGAAGTACCTGGCGGTGCGCGAGGCGATCGCCGCCCCGCTGCGCAACTCCGGCTACGGCTACATCGAGACGCCCGGCTTCGAGAGCGTCGAACTGTTCGCGCGCGGTGTCGGCGAGTCCACCGACATCGTCACCAAGGAGATGTACGCCTTCGAGACCAAGGGCGGCGACAAGCTGGCCCTGCGCCCCGAGGGCACCGCCTCCGTGCTGCGCGCGGCTCTGGAGGCCAACCTGCACAAGGCGGGCAACCTCCCGGTCAAGCTCTGGTACTCCGGCTCGTACTACCGCTACGAGCGCCCCCAGAAGGGCCGCTACAGGCACTTCTCCCAGGTCGGCGCCGAGGCGATCGGCGCCGAGGACCCCGCGCTGGACGCCGAGCTGATCATCCTGGCCGACCAGGCGTACCGCTCGCTCGGGCTGCGCGACTTCCGCATCCTGCTCAACAGCCTGGGCGACAAGGAGTGCCGTCCGGTGTACCGGGCCGCGCTCCAGGACTTCCTGCGCGGTCTCGACCTCGACGAGGACACCCTGCGCCGCGCGGAGATCAACCCGCTGCGCGTCCTCGACGACAAGCGCGAGTCGGTCCAGAAGCAGCTGACGAACGCGCCGCTGCTGCGCGACTACCTCTGCGACGCCTGCAAGACGTACCACGAGGAGGTCCGTGAGCTGATCACGGCCGCCGGTGTCGTCTTCGAGGACGACCCCAAGCTGGTCCGCGGCCTGGACTACTACACCCGTACGACCTTCGAGTTCGTCCACGACGGTCTGGGCTCCCAGTCCGCGGTGGGCGGCGGCGGCCGCTACGACGGCCTGTCCGAGATGATCGGCGGCCCCGCGCTGCCGTCCGTCGGCTGGGCCCTCGGCGTCGACCGCACCGTCCTCGCCCTGGAGGCGGAGGGCATCGAGCTCGACATCCCGGCCAGTACCAGCGTGTTCGCGGTGCCGCTCGGCGAGGAGGCCCGCCGGGTGCTGTTCGCCAAGGTCACCGACCTGCGCAAGGCGGGGATCGCGGCCGACTTCTCGTACGGCGGCAAGGGCCTCAAGGGCGCGATGAAGAACGCCAACCGCAGCGGCGCCCGCTACGCGATCGTGGCCGGTGAGCGGGACCTCGCCGAGGGCGTCGTCCAGCTCAAGGACATGGAGTCCGGCGAGCAGACCGCGATCGGCGTCAACGAGATCGTGGCCGAGCTGGAGGCACGGCTCGGCTGACGGCCTCGTCGGAGCGCCGTCCGAGCACTGCGAGAGCGCCGGGGACAAGGGAACCCCGGCGCTCTCGGCATGTCCGGATCCGAACGGTGGACGGCCTTCGGCCGTATGTCCTTATGCGCAGCGAACGGTGGCCACACAGGGGTGTGCGGCACAATGTCCGATGCCGGAAGCAGGTCCACCTCCCTCAAGTGACGGAATCGGCGTGATGAGCAAGACGACAGTCCAGGACGTCTCCACCGAGCCCGAGCCCCAGTCGCGGCGCACCGCCGACGAGCCGCGCACGGTGGGCGGCAGCCGGGCCTTCGCCCTGCTGCTGGTGATCACGGGCGCGGCGGGGCTGCTCGCCGCCTGGGTCATCACCCTCGACAAGTTCAAGATCCTGGAAGCCAAGGCCCGGGGCGAGACGTTCACGCCGAGCTGCAGCCTCAACCCGATCGTGTCCTGCGGCAGCGTCATGGAGAGCGAGCAGGCGTCCGTCTTCGGGTTCCCCAACCCGATGCTCGGCCTCGTCGCCTACGGCATCGTGATCTGCGTCGGCATGAGCCTGCTCGCCCGGGCCCGCTTCCCGCGCTGGTACTGGCTCACCTTCAACGCGGGCACGCTCTTCGGTGTCGGGTTCTGCACCTGGCTGATGATCCAGTCGCTGTACGAGATCAACGCGCTGTGCCTGTGGTGCTCGCTGGCCTGGGTCGCGACCATCGTCATGTTCTGGTACCTGACGTCCTTCAACGTCAGGAACGGCTTCCTGCCCGCCCCGGCCGGGCTCAAGAACTTCCTCGGCGAGTTCACCTGGGTGCTGCCGGTCACGCACGTCGGCATCATCGTCATGCTGATCATGACCCGCTGGGGCAGCCAGCTCTGGGCCTGACCCGGCGCCCGGGGGATTGTCGGTGCGGTGATTTAGGGTTTCCAGCGTGGAGCCCGACCTGTTCACCGCCGCCGCAGAAGAACGCCAGGAGAAGGACCCGACCGGCAGCCCCCTCGCCGTGCGGATGCGCCCGCGCACCCTCGACGAGGTGGTGGGCCAGCAGCACCTGCTCAAGCCCGGCTCGCCGCTGCGCCGGCTGGTCGGCGAGGGTTCCGGGGGACCGGCCGGACCGTCCTCGGTGATCCTCTGGGGCCCGCCCGGCACGGGCAAGACCACACTCGCGTACGTCGTCTCCAAGGCCACCAACAAGCGCTTCGTGGAGCTGTCCGCGATCACCGCCGGGGTCAAGGAGGTCCGCGCGGTCATCGACGGCGCCCGCCGCGCCACCGGCGGGTACGGCAAGGAGACCGTCCTCTTCCTCGACGAGATCCACCGCTTCAGCAAGGCCCAGCAGGACTCCCTCCTCCCGGCCGTCGAGAACCGCTGGGTGACCCTGATCGCGGCGACCACCGAGAACCCGTACTTCTCGGTGATCTCCCCGCTGCTGTCGCGCTCCCTGCTGCTCACCCTCGAACCCCTCACGGACGACGACGTCCGCGGGCTGCTCCGCCGGGCGCTGAGCGACGACCGCGGCCTCAAGGGCGCCGTCACCCTCCCCGAGGACACCGAGGAGCACCTGCTGCGCATCGCCGGCGGCGACGCCCGCCGCGCGCTGACCGCCCTGGAGGCCGCCGCCGGGGCCGCGCTCGACAAGGGCGAGCCGGAGATCGCCCTCACCACCCTGGAGGAGACGGTCGACCGCGCGGCGGTGAAGTACGACCGCGACGGCGACCAGCACTACGACGTGGCCAGCGCCCTCATCAAGTCCATCCGCGGCTCCGACGTCGACGCCGCCCTGCACTACCTGGCCCGCATGATCGAGGCGGGCGAGGACCCCAGGTTCATCGCCCGCCGCCTGATGATCTCCGCCAGCGAGGACATCGGCCTCGCCGATCCCAATGCCCTGCCGATCGCGGTCGCCGCCGCCCAGGCCGTCGCCATGATCGGCTTCCCCGAGGCCGCGCTCACCCTCAGCCACGCCACCATCGCCCTGGCCCTCGCCCCCAAGTCCAACGCGGCGACCACCGCGATCGGCGCCGCCCTGGACGACGTGCGCAAGGGACTGGCCGGGCCGGTGCCCGGGCATCTGCGCGACTCCCACTACAAGGGCGCCGCCAAGCTCGGCCACGGGCAGGGGTACGTCTATCCGCACGACCTGCCCGAGGGCATCGCCGCCCAGCAGTACGCGCCGGACGCCCTGAAGGACCGCGAGTACTACACCCCGAGCCGGCACGGCGCGGAGGCGCGGTACGCGGACGCCGTGGAGTGGACCAGGAAGCACCTCGGTCGCAGGCGGTCCTGAGCACCCTGTAGGATTCGTTGAAGCGCTGCGTCCTGTGCAGTCAGAACGGGACAGTCAGCCGGAGAACCGATCCCCAGCGGATCGGCTCCAGGAGCGTCGCGCACCGTCGAACGGTGTCGCGGGCAGCCCACCACCACCCGGAATCCCGGAATCGGTCGGTGGGCCACTCGCGTGCTGCACGTATGTGCCCAGACCAGGGGAGCGGCTGCCCGGCAGGTCCCATGCGGACCCGGCGGGATTCCCCGGCTGCGGATGCGACCTCCCTCAACTCTGACAAGCCGAACACCAGAAATGAGAGACAAGTGGCGAACCAGTCCCGCCCCAAGGTCAAGAAGTCGCGTGCCCTCGGCATCGCGCTGACCCCGAAGGCCGTCAAGTACTTCGAGGCCCGTCCCTACCCGCCGGGTGAGCACGGCCGCGGCCGCAAGCAGAACTCGGACTACAAGGTCCGTCTGCTGGAGAAGCAGCGTCTGCGCGCGCAGTACGACATCTCCGAGCGTCAGCTGGTCCGCGCCTACGAGCGTGCCTCCAAGGTGCAGGGCAAGACCGGTGAGGCCCTGATCGTCGAGCTCGAGCGCCGTCTCGACGCCCTGGTCCTGCGTTCGGGCATCGCCCGCACGATCTACCAGGCCCGCCAGATGGTCGTGCACGGCCACATCGAGGTCAACGGCCAGAAGGTCGACAAGCCGTCGTTCCGTGTCCGTCCGGACGACGTCGTGCAGGTTCGCGAGCGCAGCCGTGAGAAGACGCTGTTCTCGATCGCCCGTGAGGGTGGCTTCGCCCCCGACGGCGAGACCCCGCGCTACCTCCAGGTGAACCTCCGCGCCCTGGCGTTCCGCCTGGACCGTGAGCCGAACCGCAAGGAGATCCCGGTGATCTGCGACGAGCAGCTCGTCGTCGAGTACTACGCCCGTTGATCCGGGTGTAGCACCTCCCGCGTCAGCCCGCCGTCTCCCCACCCTTCCGGGTGGGCGAGCCGGCGGGCTTCTGCGTGTCCGCCGCCCCTCGCGCCTCCCGCACCGGCCCGCGCGGGCCCGGCACCGCGTTGCGGATCCGCCCCCGTTGCCGCACCCGGGCGACCGCCTCCGCGCGGTCCAGCCGCTCGCCCTCCCGCACGCACTCCTCGTACCGCTCGTCGCCCAGCCGCTCCCGGGCCATCGCCTCGCACAGCTCGTGCGGGCCCTTGTAGTGCGCCGAGCCGAACAGCGGCAGCCCCACGGACGGCCAGATACGGGCCGCCGCGCCTTGCAGCACTGCGGCCTCCGCCGGATCGCCCTCCGTCGCCGTCACCAACGCCAGCAGCTCCACCGCCAGCACGCAGCCCAGCAGATCCCGGAAGCCGTGCGCGCCGCGCACGCACTCCGTCAGCAGGACGCGGGCGCGGTCCGTGTCGCCCTCGCTCCAGGCGGCGTACGCCAGGACGTACAGCGCGTAGCCCCGGGCCCAGCGCTCCCCGTGGTCCTCGCACACCCGGCGCACGTCCTCGCACAGCCGCACGGCGTCCGGCAGATCGCCCCGGAACGCCCTGGTCATGGCCAGCTCGACCTGCCCCATCAGGACGTTGCTGTTGAGTTCGCCGATCTCCCGGTAGCGGTCCAGCGCCGAGCGCAGCAGCGTCTCCGCACGCGCCATGTCGTCCGTGACCAGCGCCAGACAGCCGGTGCGGTGCTCGGCGTACGCCAGCGCCGTCGCGCTCCCCGACCGCTCCGCCTCCTCCCGGCACTCCTGGAGCGCCGCCAGGGCCGGGACCGGGTCGCCCTGCAGGATGGCCACATAGCCCAGCACCCACAGGGCCTTCAACCGGGGCTGCTCGTGGTCGGAGTCCAGTGCCAAGGCCCGCTCCAGCCAGTGCCGGCCCTCGGCCAGCCGCCCACAGCCGACCCAGCAGAACCACAGGGAGCCCGCCAGGTACTGCGCCAGATGCGCCTCGTCGGGCTCGGTCAGACAGAACTCCAGGGCGCTGCGCAGATTGGGCAGCTCCGCCGCCACCCGGGCGGCCACCTCGCACTGGCGGGGCGAGAACCAGTCCAGCTCGCACCAGGTGGCCAGACCCAGGTACCAGTCCCGGTGCCGTCGCCGAAGCCGGCCGGCGTCACCGGTGGCCTCCAGCCAGTCGGCGCCGTACGCGCGGACCGTGTCCAGCATCCGGTAGCGCACCGGCGTCCCGCCCGGTTCCCGCCCGACCACGCACTGCGCGATCAGCTCGTCCAGCACGTCCAGGACGTCCTCGGCACGCAGACCGTGCCCGGCGCACACGTACTCGGCGGCCTCCAGGTCGAAGGGCCCGGTGAACACCGACAGCCGGGACCACAGCAGTCGCTCCTCGGGCGTGCACAGCTCATGGCTCCAGCCGATCGCCGTACGCAGCGTCCGGTGCCGGGGGAGCCCGTCCCGCCCACCGCCGGTCAGCAGTCGGAACCGGTCCTCCAGCCGGTCCAGCAGCAGCTCGGGGGAGAGGGCCCGCAGCCGCCCCGCGGCCAGTTCGATCGCCAGCGGGATACCGTCCAGCCGCCGGCACAGCTCCCGTACGGTCCGCTCGTCGCCGGGCGGCAGCCCCTGCCGGGCCGCCCGGTCGGTGAACAGGCCCACCGCCTCGTCCTCGCCCAGCGGCGCCAGCGGGAACAGCCGCTCGCCCGACACCGCGAGCGGTCGGCGTCCCACCGCCAGGACCGTGAGTCCCGGCGCCCCGCGCAGCAGCTCCACGACCAGCGCGGCGCAAGCGTCCACCAGGTGCTCGAAACCGTCGAGGACCAGCAGCAGTTGCCGGTCGGCGAGATGGCCGAGCAGCGTCTCGCGGGGCTGCCGGGTGGTGTGGTCGGTGAGGCCCAGGGCCTCCATCACGGCGTAGTCGACGAACTCCGGGTCGCGCAGCGGGGCCAGCTCCGCGCGCCACACCCCGTCGCGGGGCGCGGCACCGGCGGCGGCGCGCGCGGCCAGCCGCGACTTGCCGACTCCGCCGACACCGGTCACGGTCACCAGCCGCGCGGCGTCGAGCGCCGCCGTCAGGGCGGCGAGTTCGGAGGTCCGTCCGACGAACCCGTCGAGTTCCCAGGGGAGATTGCCGGTCCGGGGGGTGTCGCCGCGCTGTTGGTCCCGCATGGGATACGCAGCGTACTCAATCGTATGCACTGCGTACAAATGCCGGAGGCAACTCCGCTGGTCCCGCCCGGTAATGCGGTACGGACGGGCAGCCCCGGCGCGATAGGCTCGGTGCACGACTTTCTCGATGTTCAGGCACGTTTCAGGGAGCGGGTGCACAAGGTGTCCGGTGGAGAGGTGGCCGGGATCCTGGTGGCCGTCTTCTGGGCGATCCTGGTCTCCTTCCTCGCGGTGGCACTCGCGAGGCTGGCCCAGACGCTCAAGGCGACCACCAAGCTCGTGGCGGACGTGACCGACCAGGCCGTCCCGCTGCTGGCCGACGCCTCCGCGGCGGTGCGCTCCGCGCAGACCCAGATCGACCGGGTCGACGCGATCGCCTCCGACGTCCAGGAGGTCACGTCCAACGCGTCCGCGCTGTCGACCACCGTCGCCTCCACCTTCGGAGGCCCGCTGGTCAAGGTCGCGGCCTTCGGATACGGCGTCCGCCGGGCGCTCGGCGGACGCAAGGACGACGTGCCCGAGCGGGCACCCCGGCGTACCGTGATCGTGGGCCGCACTGTCCCGGCCGCGCGGCGGGCGAAGCGAAACCTCCGCGGAAAGAAGGACTGAACCAGCGATGTTCCGCCGTACGTTCTGGTTCACCACGGGTGTCGCCGCCGGTGTGTGGGCCACCACCAAGGTCAACCGCAAGCTGAAGCAGCTGACCCCCGAGAGCCTGGCCGCGACCGCGGCGAACAAGGCGATCGAGGCGGGTCACCGGCTCAAGGACCGCGCGGTCGGCTTCGCCCTCGACGTCCGCGACAACATGGCCCAGCGGGAGGCCGAACTCGGCGACGCCCTCGGCATCAACGCGGACCGCGAGCTGCCCGCACCGCGGCGCTACGCCGTCATCGAGAACCGCAACGACCCCAAGTACATCGAGAACACGACGTACTCGTACAACCGGAATGAGGACCACTGATGGAGTCGGCTGAGATCCGCCGTCGCTGGCTGAGCTTCTTCGAGGAGCGCGGGCACACCGTCGTCCCTTCGGCGTCGCTCATCGCGGACGACCCGACTCTGCTCCTCGTCCCGGCCGGCATGGTGCCCTTCAAGCCCTACTTCCTGGGCGAGGTCAAGGCGCCCTTCGCCCGCGCCACCAGCGTCCAGAAGTGTGTGCGCACGCCCGACATCGAAGAGGTCGGCAAGACCACGCGGCACGGCACGTTCTTCCAGATGTGCGGCAACTTCTCCTTCGGCGACTACTTCAAGGAAGGCGCCATCAAGTACGCCTGGGAGCTGCTCACCACGCCCCAGGACAAGGGTGGTTACGGCCTGGAGCCGGAGAAGCTCTGGATCACCGTCTACAAGGACGACGACGAGGCCGAGCGCATCTGGCACGAGGTCGTCGGCGTGCCGAAGGAGCGCATCCAGCGCCTCGGCATGAAGGACAACTACTGGTCCATGGGCGTCCCCGGCCCCTGCGGCCCCTGCTCCGAGATCAACTACGACCGCGGCCCCGAGTTCGGCGTCGAGGGCGGCCCCGCCGTCAACGACGAGCGGTACGTCGAGATCTGGAACCTCGTCTTCATGCAGTACGAGCGGGGCGAGGGCATCGGCAAGGACAACTTCGAGATCCTGGGCGAGCTGCCGAGCAAGAACATCGACACCGGCCTCGGTCTGGAACGCCTCGCCATGATTCTGCAGGGCGTGCAGAACATGTACGAGATCGACACCTCGATGGCCGTCATCGACAAGGCCACCGAGCTGACCGGCGTCCGCTACGGCGACGCCCACGACTCCGACGTCTCCCTGCGCGTGGTCACCGACCACATGCGCACCTCCGTGATGCTCATCGGCGACGGCGTGACCCCCGGCAACGAGGGCCGCGGTTACGTGCTGCGCCGCATCATGCGCCGCGCCATCCGCAACATGCGCCTGCTCGGCGCCACCGGCCCGGTCGTCAAGGACCTGATCGACACCGTGATCGGCATGATGGGCCAGCAGTACCCCGAGCTGATCACCGACCGCGAGCGCATCGAGAAGGTCGCCCTCGCCGAGGAGAACGCCTTCCTCAAGACGCTGAAGGCCGGCACCAACATCCTCGACACCGCCGTCACCGAGACCAAGCAGGCCGGCGGCACCGTGCTCTCCGGCGACAAGGCCTTCCTGCTCCACGACACCTGGGGCTTCCCGATCGACCTCACCCTGGAGATGGCCGCCGAGCAGGGCCTCTCCGTGGACGAGGACGGCTTCCGCCGCCTGATGAAGGAGCAGCGGGAGCGCGCCAAGGCCGACGCCCAGGCCAAGAAGACCGGCCACGCCGACCTCGGCGCCTACCGCGAGATCGCCGACGCCGCCGGCGAGACCGACTTCATCGGCTACACCGACACCGAGGGCGAGACCACGATCGTCGGCATCCTCGTCGACGGCGTCTCCTCCCCGGCCGCCACCGAGGGCGACGAGGTCGAGATCGTCCTCGACCGCACCCCGTTCTACGCCGAGGGCGGCGGCCAGATCGGCGACACCGGCCGGATCAAGGTCGACACCGGTGCCGTCATCGAGGTCCGCGACTGCCAGAAGCCGGTCCCCGGCGTCTACGTGCACAAGGGCGTCGTCCAGGTCGGCGAGGTCACCGTCGGCGCCAAGGCCCACGCCTCGATCGACGCCCGCCGTCGCACGGCCATCGCCCGCGCCCACTCGGCCACCCACCTCACCCACCAGGCCCTGCGCGACGCGCTCGGCCCGACGGCCGCCCAGGCCGGTTCCGAGAACCAGCCCGGCCGCTTCCGCTTCGACTTCGGCTCGCCGTCCGCCGTTCCGACGGCCGTGATGACCGACGTCGAGCAGAAGATCAACGAGGTGCTGTCCCGCGACCTCGCCGTGCACGCCGAGGTCATGGGCATCGACGAGGCCAAGAAGCAGGGCGCCATCGCCGAGTTCGGCGAGAAGTACGGCGAGCGGGTGCGCGTCGTCACCATCGGCGACTTCTCCAAGGAGCTGTGCGGCGGCACGCACGTGCACAACACCGCCCAGCTGGGCCTGGTGAAGCTGCTCGGCGAGTCCTCCATCGGCTCCGGTGTGCGCCGTATCGAGGCCCTGGTCGGCGTGGACGCCTACAACTTCCTCGCCCGTGAGCACACGGTCGTCGCCCAGCTCCAGGAGCTGATCAAGGGCCGTCCGGAGGAGCTTCCGGAGAAGGTCTCCGCCATGCTCGGCAAGCTGAAGGACGCCGAGAAGGAGATCGAGAAGTTCCGCGCGGAGAAGGTGCTGCAGGCCGCCGCCGGTCTCGCCGAGTCCGCCAAGGACGTGCGCGGTGTGGCCCTGGTCACCGGCCAGGTCCCGGACGGCACCACCGCCGACGACCTGCGCAAGCTGGTCCTCGACGTGCGCGGCCGCATCCAGGGCGGCCGGGCCGCCGTGGTGGCCCTGTTCACCACGGTCAACGGCAAGCCGCTGACGGTGATCGCCACCAATGAGGCCGCCCGCGAGCGGGGTCTCAAGGCCGGCGACCTGGTCCGCACGGCCGCCAAGACCCTCGGCGGCGGCGGTGGTGGCAAGCCGGACGTCGCCCAGGGCGGCGGCCAGAACCCGGCCGCCATCGGCGACGCCGTGGACGCCGTCGAGCGCCTGGTCGCGGAGACGGCCAAGTAATGCGCAGAGGACGTCGGCTCGCCATCGACGTCGGGGACGCCCGCATCGGGGTCGCCTCGTGCGACCCCGACGGGATCCTCGCCACGCCGGTGGAGACCGTGCCCGGGCGGGACGTCCCCGCCGCCCAGCGCAGGCTGAGGCAGCTGGTCGAGGAGTACGAGCCGATCGAGGTGGTGGTCGGGCTTCCGCGTTCCCTCAAGGGGGGCGAGGGCCCGGCCGCGGCCAAGGTGCGCGGCTTCGCCCAGGAACTCGCACGCATGATCGCGCCGGTCGCGGTGAGACTCGTCGACGAACGTATGACAACGGTGACGGCGAGCCAGGGACTGCGCGCTTCGGGCGTGAAGTCGAAGAAGGGGCGGTCCGTCATCGACCAGGCGGCAGCGGTGATCATCCTTCAACAGGCCCTGGAATCCGAACGGGTGTCAGGTAAAGCACCCGGCGAGGGCGTCGAAGTGGTCATCTGATCGCGATACGGTAACGTTCCGCGCGATGCGGCGGCATTCGAACAGCCGCCGCACAGCAAGAGGCGGGACGGAACCGGTTTCCGAGACCGCGACCGCCGCCTCGCGGCTCTAGGGGATCGATGACTGAGTATGGCCGGGGCCAAGGCTCCGAACCGTGGCATCCGGAGGACCCGTTGTACGGGGACGGCGGATGGGGAGGACAGCAGGCCCACCCGGGCCCACAGTCGTCCTACGGCGGCCGGCCGCAGCACTATCCGCAGCAGCCGCAGCAGCCGCAGTACGGCGACTGGAGCGACACCGGCGGGCACGCCGCGTACGGCCAGAACCAGCGGCAGTACCAGAACTACGGCGGCCAGCAGTACCCCGGCCAGGGCGGGCAGCAGTACGACCCGCGGCAGCAGCCGTACGGCAACGGCGACGCCTGGTCCACCGGCGCCCAGCCGCAGGTCCAGTACCCCGCCGACCCGGCGGACCCGTACGCCCAGCAGTCGGCGGCCTACAACGGGGCGCACCCCGACTTCTACGGCACCCAGGACGCCTACCCGCCGCCCGAGCCGCCCGCCCGGCGCAGCGCCGAGCCCGAGCCGCAGACCGACTGGGACCCGGGTCCCGACCAGGGCGAGCACGCCTTCTTCGCGGGCGACGACGACCGCGACTCCGACGGCCCGGACGACGCGGACGACTTCGACGACGAGGCGGGCGGCCGGCGTGGCCGGGGCGACCGGGGCGACCGGCGGGGCCGCGGCGGCAAGAAGAAGAGCCGCAACGGAGTCGCCTGCCTGGTGGTCGTCCTGGTGCTCGGCGGCGGTCTCGCCGGCGTCGGCTACTTCGGCCTGCAGTTCTACCAGGATCGTTTCGGCGAGGCCCCGGACTTCGCGGGCGACGGCAACGGCGAGCAGGTGTCCGTCACCATCCCCAAGGGCGCGAGCGGCTACACGATGGGCAACCTGCTGAAGCAGGCGGGCGTCGTCAAGAGCGTCGACGCCTTCGTCGCAGCCCAGAACGGCAACCCCGAGGGCAAGAGCATCCAGGACGGCGTGTACACACTCCAGAAGGAGATGTCCGCCGAGAGCGCCGTCGAGCTGATGCTCAGCGACGAGAGCCGCAACAACCTGATCATCGCCGAGGGCAAACGCAACGCCGACATCTACGTCCTCATCGACCAGCGTCTTGAGGTCACCGAGGGCACCACCGCCAAGGTGGCCAAGGAGGACTGGAAGAAGCTCGGTCTGCCCGGCTGGGCGCAGGACCACGAGAACGTCAAGGACCCGCTGGAAGGGTTCCTCTACCCCTCCAGCTATCCGGTCGCCAAGGGGCAGAAGCCCGAGGACGTCCTCAAACAGATGGTCCAGCGGGCCACCGACACCTACGAGAAGATGGGTGTCGAGAAGAAGGCGGAGAGCCTGGGCCTCGACGGCCCCTGGCAGCTGATCACGGTCGCCAGCCTCGCCCAGGCCGAGGGCACCAGCCACGACGACTTCCGCAAGATGGCCGAGGTCGTCTACAACCGGATGAAGCCGGCCAACCCGCAGACCAACGGCATGCTGGAGTTCGACTCCACGTACAACTACATCAAGAACCAGAGCAAGATCGACCTCACGCTGGCCGAGCTGCGGAACTACGACAACCCGTACAACACGTACTACTACAAGGGCCTGCCGCCCGGACCGATCGGCAACCCGGGCGAGGAGGCGCTCACGGGCGCGCTCGACCCGACCGACGACGGCTGGTACTACTTCATCTCGATGGACGGCAAGACCAGCAAGTTCACCAAGACCAACGCAGAGCACCAGAAGCTGGTCGACCAGTGGAACGCTTCGAGGAACAACTGATGTCCCCAGCCCGCCGGGCCGCCGTTCTCGGCTCGCCGATCGCCCACTCCCTGTCCCCGGTGCTGCACCGCGCCGCGTACGCCGAGCTGGGGCTGACCGGATGGACGTACGACCGCTTCGACGTCGACGAGGCGGCGCTGCCCGGCTTCCTCGACGGGCTGGGTCCGGAGTGGGCGGGGCTGTCGCTGACCATGCCGCTGAAGCGGGCGGTGATCCCGCTGCTCGACGAGATCAGCGAGACCGCGTCCTCCGTGGACGCCGTGAACACCGTCGTCCTCCACGAGGACGGCCGCCGGACCGGCGACAACACCGACATCCCCGGCATGGTCGCGGCGCTGGCCGAGCACGGCATCGAGAAGGTCGACAGCGCGGCCGTCCTCGGCGCGGGCGCCACCGCCTCCTCCGCCCTCGCCGCGCTGGCCCGGATCTGCACCGGTGAGATCGCCGTCTACGTCCGCAGCGAGGCCCGGGCCGCCGAGATGCGGCAGTGGGCCGAGCGGCTGGACGTCGGGATCCGCGTCGCCGACTGGGCCGACGCCGAGCAGGCGCTGCGCGCGCCCCTCGTCGTCGCGACCACCCCGGCGGGCACCACCGACGCGCTGGCCGCCGCCATCCCCGAGCGGCCCGCCGCCCTCTTCGACGTGCTGTACGACCCCTGGCCGACCACCCTCGCCGCCCGCTGGTCCGCGTACGGCGGCGCGGTCGTCAGCGGCCTCGACCTGCTCGTCCACCAGGCCGTACTGCAGGTGGAACAGATGACCGGCCGCGCCCCGGCCCCCGTCGACGCCATGCGCCGGGCGGGCGAGCACGCTCTCGCGGAGCGCTAGGCCCGGTCGTCGAATTCCCGTCGTCCGCCCGGAGGGCGGGCCCGGCGGCGTCAGGTGCGTGCTCCCGGCGTGCCGGGCCCTGGTCCTCGTAAGGATGTACGTGGGCCAGGGCCCGGTGCGGCGAGAGCACGTGCATGGCGTCGCCGGGCAGGCGGGAACTTGACGACAGGGCCTAGGACACGTCCCGGGAGCGGCGCCCGCCCGTCCGCCTGGTGGACCGGCGGATGGGACAACGGCCCGGACGTGGGAGGATCGGGGGTGGCGGGCCAGGGCCGCGCACCCGGTCGCGCCACCGCCGTGCGCGAGGACACGCGCACGCAGGGCAGTACCAGGGCGCGAGCACTGAGGAGCACCGTTGAGCAGGTTGCGCTGGCTGACCGCGGGGGAGTCCCACGGCCCCGCACTCGTCGCGACGCTGGAGGGACTTCCCGCCGGCGTGCCGATCACCACGGAGATGGTGGCGGACCACCTGGCGCGGCGGCGGCTCGGCTATGGGCGCGGTGCGCGGATGAAGTTCGAGCGGGACGAGGTCACCTTCATCGGTGGCGTCCGGCACGGACTCACGCTCGGCTCCCCGGTCGCCGTCATGGTCGGCAACACCGAGTGGCCCAAGTGGGAAAAGGTCATGGCGGCCGACCCGGTCGACCCGGCGGAGCTGGCCGAACTGGCCCGCAACGCGCCGCTGACCCGCCCGCGGCCCGGCCACGCCGACCTCGCGGGCATGCAGAAGTACGGCTTCGACGAGGCCCGGCCGATCCTGGAGCGCGCGTCGGCGCGCGAGACGGCGGCGCGGGTGGCGCTCGGCGCGGTGGCCCGGTCGTACCTGAAGGAGACGGCCGGCATCGAGATCGTCTCCCACGTGGTGGAGCTCGCCGCCGCCAAGGCCCCCTACGGCGTCTACCCGACGCCCGCCGACGTGGAGAAGCTGGACGCCGACCCGGTGCGGTGCCTGGACGCGGACGCGTCGAAGGCGATGGTCGCGGAGATCGACCAGGCCCACAGGGACGGCGACACGCTCGGCGGTGTCGTCGAGGTGCTGGCGTACGGCGTCCCCGTGGGCCTCGGCTCGCACGTGCACTGGGACCGGCGTCTCGACGCCCGGCTCGCCGCCGCGCTGATGGGCATCCAGGCGATCAAGGGCGTCGAGGTCGGCGACGGCTTCGAGCTGGCCCGGGTGCCGGGCTCCAAGGCGCACGACGAGATCGTCACCACGGACGAGGGCATCAGGCGCACCTCGGGCCGCTCCGGTGGTACCGAGGGCGGTCTGACCACGGGTGAGCTGCTGCGGGTCCGCGCGGCGATGAAGCCCATCGCCACCGTGCCGCGCGCCCTGAAGACCGTGGACGTCGTCACCGGCGAGCCCGCGGCCGCCCACCACCAGCGCTCCGACGTCTGCGCCGTGCCGGCCGCCGGCATCGTGGCCGAGGCCATGGTCGCCCTGGTCCTCGCCGACGCGGTGGCGGAGAAGTTCGGCGGCGACAGCGTCGCCGAGACCAGCCGCAACGTGCGGTCGTACCTCGACAACCTGCACATCCGATGAGCGCCGGTCCTGTCGTCGTCCTGGTCGGCCCGATGGGGGTGGGCAAGTCCACCGTCGGGCAGCTGCTCGCCGAGCGGCTGGGGGTCGGCTACCGGGACACCGACGACGACATCGTCGCCGAGCAGGGGCGGGCCATCGCCGACATCTTCGTCGACGAGGGCGAGCCCGCCTTCCGGGCCGTCGAGAAGCGGGCCGTGCACCGGGCGCTGACCGAGCACGAGGGCGTCCTCGCCCTCGGCGGCGGCGCGGTCCTCGACGCGGACACCCGCGCGCTCCTCGCCGGGCAGCGGGTCGTCTACCTGTCGATGGACGTCGAGGAGGCGGCCCGGCGCACCGGCCTGAACGCCGCCCGCCCGCTGCTGGCGATCAACCCGCGCAAGCAGTGGCGGGAACTGATGGAAGCCCGCCGGCACCTGTACGAGGAGGTGGCCCGCGCGGTCGTGGCCACCGACGCCCGCACGCCGGACGAGGTCGCCCAGGCGGTGCTGGACGCACTGGAGTTGAAGGAAGCATGAGCGAGTCTGTGACGCGGATCCAGGTCGGCGGCACCCCGGGCAGCGAACCGTATGAGGTCCTGGTGGGCCGCCGGCTGCTGGGCGAGCTGGGCGGTCTGATCGGCGACAAGGCCGCGCGGGTGGCCGTGATCCACCCGGAGGCGCTGGCCGAGACCGGCGAGGCGCTGCGCGCGGACCTGGCCGAGCAGGGCTACGAGGCGGTCGCGATCCAGGTGCCGAACGCGGAGGAGGCGAAGACCGCGGAGGTCGCCGCCTACTGCTGGAAGGCGCTGGGCCAGTCCGGGTTCACCCGCACGGACGTGATCGTCGGTGTCGGCGGCGGCTCCACCACCGACCTGGCCGGGTTCGTGGCCGCGACCTGGCTGCGCGGGGTGCGCTGGATCGCGATCCCGACGACCGTGCTGGCGATGGTCGACGCGGCGGTCGGCGGCAAGACCGGCATCAACACCGCCGAGGGCAAGAACCTCGTCGGCTCCTTCCACCCCCCGGCCGGCGTCCTGTGCGACCTGGCCGCGCTGGACTCCCTCGCGGTGCACGACTACGTCTCCGGGCTCGCGGAGGTCATCAAGGCCGGTTTCATCGCCGACCCGGTGATCCTGGACCTGATCGAGGCCGACCCGGAGGCCGCGCGCACCCCGGCCGGCCCGCACACCGCCGAGCTGATCGAGCGGTCGATCCGGGTGAAGGCGCACGTGGTCTCCTCCGACCTGAAGGAGACCGGCCTCCGGGAGATCCTCAACTACGGCCACACCCTCGGCCACGCCATCGAGAAGAACGAGCGCTACAAGTGGCGGCACGGTGCCGCGGTCGCCGTCGGCATGCACTTCGCCGCCGAACTCGGCCGTCTGGCGGGCCGGTTGGACGACGCCACCGCCGACCGTCACCGCACCATCCTCGAATCGGTGGGCCTGCCGCTCAGCTACCGCTACGACCAGTGGCCCAAGCTGCTGCAGACCATGAAGGTCGACAAGAAGTCCCGCGGCGACCTGCTGCGCTTCATCGTCCTGGACGGGCTCGCCAAGCCGACCGTCATGGAAGGCCCCGATCCGGCCATGCTGCTCGCCGCCTACGGCGAGGTCGCCCAGTAAGTCCCGCCAGGACCCTTCCGTCCGATTCGCTTGCCGCGACGGGCACTTCGGGCCGCCCCCGGCCGTTCACCAAAGGACGGCCGGGGGCGGTACCGTTCGGTAGCGAAGCGGGGTCCCGCCCGCTGCCAGCGCTATCGCCTGTACGAGACGGAGTGGCACCGGATGCAGCACGCAGTGGGGTCTCCGCTGCCGCCGCCCCACCAGCCGGGGCACGGTCCGGCCGCCGGCTGGTCGCCGGCCGCACACCACCCGGGTCCCCACCACCCGGGTCCGCACCAGGGCCCCGCCCCGGTACCGCAAGGTCCCGCCCCGGTGCCCCACGGATCAGCCCCCGTGCCCCCGCCGCCGCCCGCGCCGGGCTTCCCCGGAGCGCCGGGCTCCGCGCACCCGGGCATGCCGCCGCACGCGCCGGACACCACCGGCCATGTGGCGCTGCCGCCCGGCGGCCCCGTGACCATACCCACCGCCCCGCCGGCCGTCGCCGCGCCCGATCCGTCCACCACGACCCTCGCGGTGCTGCTGATCGGCCCCGCAGGAGCGGGCAAGACCAGCGTCGCCAAGTACTGGGCGGACCACCGCCGGGTGCCCACGGCCCACATCAGCCTGGACGACGTACGCGAATGGGTCCGCTCGGGGTTCGCCGACCCGCAGTCCGGGTGGAACGACAACTCGGAGGCCCAGTACCGCCTGGCCCGCCGCACCTGCGGCTTCGCCGCGCGGAACTTCCTCGCCAACGGCATCTCCTGCATCCTCGACGACGCCGTCTTCCCGGACCGGCCCGTCGTCGGCCTCGGCGGCTGGAAGCGGCACGTCGGCCCCGGCCTGCTGCCCGTCGTCCTCCTCCCCGGGCTCGACATCGTGCTGGAGCGCAACGCCGAGCGCAGCGGCAACCGCCGCCTCACCGACGAGGAGGTCGCCCGCATCCACGGCCGCATGGCCGGCTGGTACGGCTCGGGACTGCCGATCATCGACAACTCCCAGCTCGACGTCCCCGGCACGGCCCGGGTCCTGGACGAGATCCTGTCCCGCTCGATCGCGAGCCCGCCGGCGTGGTGACCCCGGGGGACTGAGCCGGCCCGTCGGCTGACGGACCCGTGCCCCACTCAGCCTCTCCCGAACGGCGCCGAGCCCGGGGAGCTCCTACGCTCGACTCATGTCAGAGGTGTACGCGACCCGCCGTACGCGAGTACGGGAACGCTGCACCGCGGCCGGCACCGCGGCAGCGCTCGTCTCCCGTCCCGCCAACGTGCGCTACCTCGCGGGCGCGGCTCCCCAAGGTGCCGTACTGCTGCTGGGCAAGCGCGAAGACCTGCTGGTGTGCGCAGGCCCGCCCGAGGACCGCCCCTTCGAGGGGCGCCCGGACGAGGCGCTGCGCGTGCACGCCCTGTCCCGCCTCGGCGGCGACCCCGCCGTCGCGGCCGCCGACCTCGCCACCGCGCAGGGCGCCGAATCCCTGGCCGTCGAGGAACACCACCTCACCGTCTCCCGGCACCGGGCCATCGGCTCGGTCGCGCCCCGGCTGCGGCTGGCCGATCTGGGCGGCGCGGTCGAGCAGCTGAGGGTGGTGAAGGACGAGGAGGAGATCTCCTGTCTGCGCATCGGCGCGGAGATCGCCGACCAGGCCCTCGGCGAACTGCTGGAGTCCATCCTCGTCGGCCGCACGGAGCGGCATCTCGCGCTGGAGCTGGAACGGCGCCTGGTCGACCACGGCGCCGACGGTCCGGCGTTCCCCACCTCCGTCGGCACCGGCCCGAACTCCGGCCGCCGCGGCCACCGGCCCACGGACCGGCGCGTGGAGGAGGGCGACTTCCTCTCCGTCTGTCTGGGCGCCACCTACCGCGGCTACCGGTGCGAGATCGGCCGTACCTTCGTGATCGGGACCTCGCCCGCCGACTGGCAGATCGAGCTGTACGACCTGGTCTTCGCCGCCCAGCGCGCCGGACGGGAGAGCCTGGCGCCCGGCGCCGCCTACCGGGACGTGGACCGCGCGGCGCGGCAGGTGCTGGACTCGGCGGGCCGCGGGGAAGGACTGCCTCCGCTCATCGGCCACGGCGTGGGACTCGAAATCGACGAGGACCCTCAGTTGGCTCCCGCCGCAATGGGTAAACTGGACGCTTGCGTGCCGGTCACCGTCGAACCGGGGGTCCACCTCCCGGGCCGGGGCGGCGTCCGGATCGATGACACGCTCGTCGTCCGCCCCGAGGCGGACGGCGGACCCGAGCTACTCACCATCACGACCAAGGAGCTGCTCGCACTATAGGCAGGTGCGTGCCCCCGGGGTCGTCCACGTCAGTCCAGGAGATTCCGCAACCGTGGCTTCCACGAACGACCTCAAGAACGGCATGGTGCTCAAGCTCGAAGGCGGCCAGCTCTGGTCCGTCGTCGAGTTCCAGCACGTCAAGCCCGGCAAGGGCCCGGCCTTCGTGCGCACCAAGCTCAAGAACGTGCTCTCCGGCAAGGTCGTCGACAAGACCTTCAACGCCGGCGTCAAGGTCGAGACGGCCACTGTCGACAAGCGCGACATGCAGTTCTCGTACATGGACGGCGAGTACTTCGTCTTCATGGACATGGAGACGTACGACCAGCTCATGGTCGACCGCAAGGCCGTCGGCGACGCCGCCAACTTCCTCGTCGAGGGCTTCACCGCCACCGTCGCCCAGCACGAGGGCGAGGTCCTCTTCGTCGAGCTGCCCGCCGCCGTCGAGCTGACCATCCAGGAGACCGAGCCGGGCGTCCAGGGCGACCGCTCCACCGGCGGCACCAAGCCCGCCACCCTGGAGACCGGCCACCAGATCCAGGTCCCGCTCTTCATCACCACCGGTGAGAAGATCAAGGTCGACACCCGCACGAGCGACTACCTCGGCCGGGTGAACAGCTAACCGTGGCTGCCCGCAACACGGCCCGCAAGCGCGCCTTCCAGATCCTCTTCGAGGGTGACCAGCGCGGCGCCGACGTCCTGACGGTCCTCGCGGACTGGATCCGGCTCTCCCGGGCCGACACCCGGCAGCCGCCGGTGAGCGAGTACACGATGCAGCTGGTCGAGGGCTACGCGGTGCACGCGACCCGGATCGACGAGCTGATCTCGCAGTACTCGGTCGGCTGGACGCTCGACCGGATGCCGGTCGTGGACCGCAACATCCTGCGTCTCGGCGCGTACGAACTGATCTGGGTCGACGAGACCCCGGACGCCGTCGTCCTCGACGAGATGGTGCAGCTGGCGAAGGAGTTCTCCACGGACGAGTCGCCCTCGTTCGTCAACGGCCTGCTCGGCCGGCTCAAGGAACTCAAGCCGTCGCTGCGCCGCGACCAGGCCTGAGAGCCCCAAGACGCCCGAGGGCCCGCAGCACCACTGCTGCGGGCCCTCGGGCGTCCGCCGTACGTCCAGGGCTCGTGCGGCCCGCAGAACGCCGCCGGGGTGGCCGGAACCGATCGGTTCCGGCCACCCCGGCGGCACGTTTCTGCTGGGCGTCTGCCGACGCTGTGGAGCGCTCAGCTCTCCTCGTGGGAGGCCACCGCGCGCCGCGCGTCGGCGTCCAGCACGCCCCAGCTGATCAGCTGCTCGGTGAGGACCGAGGGCGACTGGTCGTAGATGACGGCGAGTGTGCGCAGGTCGTCCTGGCGGATCGAGAGCACCTTGCCGTTGTAGTCACCGCGCTGGGACTGGATCGTCGCCGCGTAGCGCTGCAGGGGGCCCGCCTTCTCGGCCGGCACGGTGGCCAGCCGCTCCAGGTCCAGGACCAGCTTCGGCGGCGGCTCGGCGGCGCCGCCCGGGGTCGTGCCCGGCAGCAGCTCCTGCACGGGAACGCCGTAGAAATCCGCCAGCTCGGCGAGGCGCTGTACGGTCACCGCGCGGTCACCGCGCTCGTACGAACCGACCACCACGGCCTTCCAGCGTCCCTGGGACTTCTCCTCGACACCGTGGAGGGAAAGGCCCTGCTGGGTGCGGATGGCCCGGAGCTTGGCCCCGAGCTGTTTGGCGTATTCGCTGGACATATAGCTCCCCGGACACTGTGTCGACGCGACTGGCGTGGGTCCATGCCGCGCGGTTGGTAACTCACTGTGAGGTTACGCAGCGTGACTCTCTTGCGTCAAGCCGAATGGTCCACACCGACTCTTCCGTGGTATCGGCGATCGCTTGGGCCAAGTGGGTGAAATCGGGAGCCCGGGAGGGGGGTGCTCGGGCGTGTCGTACGGGCCTGCTAACGTTGGTGGCGCAATCCCGACGTCCTTTAAGGTCCGTCCCGTGAGGCGGAGAAGGAGGTCCGTTTCGTATGGACACGCAAGCGTCCGATGCGAGGCCCGTTCTCGAGGGCCCCGACATCGCGCGGGTACTGACCCGCATCGCCCATGAGATCGTCGAGCGCGCCAAGGGCGCCGACGACGTGGTGCTCCTCGGCATTCCGACCCGAGGCGTCTTCCTCGGCCGGCGACTCGCCGCCAAGCTCGAGCAGATCACCGAGCGCAAGGTCCCGTGCGGCTCGCTGGACATCACCATGTACCGCGACGACCTGCGCATGCACCCGCCGCGTGCGCTGGCCCGCACCGAGATCCCCGGTGACGGCATCGACGGCAAGCTGGTCGTCCTGGTCGACGACGTGCTCTTCTCCGGCCGCACCATCCGCGCCGCCCTCGACGCCCTGAACGACATCGGGCGCCCCCGCGCGGTCCAGCTGGCGGTCCTCGTCGACCGCGGCCACCGCGAGCTGCCCATCCGCGCCGACTACGTCGGCAAGAACCTCCCCACGTCGCTGCGGGAGACGGTCAAGGTCCAGCTCGCCGAGGAGGACGGTCGCGACACCGTGCTGCTCGGCGCCAAGCCGGCCGACCGGTAGCAGATCAGGGCGCGTCGACGCTTCCGCACGCCGACGCGCGACCAGGTTTGCCCGAATTCTCCTGAATAACTGCCTTACGGAGCCTGACAGATGCTGCGTCATCTCATCTCGGCCGCCGACCTCACCCGCGACGACGCCGTCCTGATCCTCGACACCGCCGAGGAGATGGCCCGGGTCGCCGACCGGCCGATCAAGAAGCTGCCGACCCTGCGCGGCCGCACCGTGGTCAACCTCTTCTTCGAGGACTCCACCCGCACCCGGATCTCCTTCGAGGCCGCCGAGAAGCGGCTGTCCGCGGACGTCATCAACTTCTCCGCCAAGGGCTCCAGCGTGTCCAAGGGCGAGTCCCTGAAGGACACCGCCCAGACCCTGGAGGCCATGGGCGTCGACGCCGTCGTCATCCGGCACGGCGCCTCCGGAGCCCCGTACCGCCTGGCCAACTCCGGCTGGATCGACGCGGCCGTGATCAACGCCGGCGACGGCACCCACCAGCACCCCACCCAGGCCCTCCTCGACGCCTTCACCATGCGCCGCCGCCTGGTCGGCCGGGACGCCGGGCTCGGCCAGGACCTGGCCGGCAAGCGCGTCACCATCGTCGGAGACGTCCTGCACAGCCGGGTCGCCCGCTCCAACGTAGACCTGCTGCACACCCTCGGCGCCGAGGTCACCCTGGTCGCCCCGCCGACCCTGGTGCCGGTCGGCGTCGAGACCTGGCCCTGCGAGGTGTCGTACGACCTCGACAGCACGCTGCCCAAGTCCGACGCGGTGATGATGCTGCGGGTGCAGCGCGAACGGATGAACGCCGCGTTCTTCCCGACCGAGCGCGAGTACTCGCGCCGCTACGGCCTCGACGGCGACCGCATGGCGAAGATGCCCGAGCACGCCATCGTGATGCACCCCGGCCCCATGGTGCGCGGCATGGAGATCACCGCCGAGGTCGCCGACTCCGACCGGTGCACGGTCGTCGAGCAGGTCGCCAACGGCGTCTCCATCCGCATGGCCGTCCTCTACCTGCTGCTGGGCGGCAACGAGCCCGCCGTCACCCACGCCCGTACCGCTGAGGAGAAGTAAGACAGATGAGCAAGATCCTGATCCGTGGTGCGAAGGTCCTCGGCGGCGAGGCGCGGGACGTCCTGATCGACGGCGAGACCATCGAGGCGGTGGGCAGCGGCCTGTCCGCCGAGGGCGCCGAGGTCGTCGAGGCCGGTGGCAAGGTGCTGCTGCCGGGCCTGGTCGACCTGCACACCCACCTGCGCGAGCCCGGCCGCGAGGACTCCGAGACCGTCCTCACCGGCACCCGCGCCGCCGCCTCCGGCGGCTACACCTCCGTGTTCGCCATGGCCAACACCTTCCCGGTCGCCGACACCGCCGGTGTCGTCGAGCAGGTCTGGCGGCTCGGCCAGGAGTCCGGCTACTGCGACGTGCAGCCCATCGGCGCCGTCACCGTCGGCCTGGAGGGCAGCAAGCTCGCCGAGCTGGGCGCCATGCACGAGTCCGCGGCCGGCGTCACCGTCTTCTCCGACGACGGCAAGTGCGTCCACGACGCGCAGATCATGCGCCGCGCCCTGGAGTACGTGAAGGCCTTCGGCGGTGTCATCGCCCAGCACGCGCAGGAGCCGCGGCTGACCGAGGGCGCCGAGATGAACGAGGGAATCGTCTCCGCCGAGCTGGGCCTGGGCGGCTGGCCGGCCGTGGCCGAGGAGTCGATCATCGCCCGGGACGTGCTGCTCGCCGAGCACGTCGGCTCCCGCGTGCACATCTGCCACCTGTCGACGGCCGGCTCCGTCGAGATCGTCCGCTGGGCCAAGTCCCGCGGCATCCAGGTCACCGCCGAGGTCACCCCGCACCACCTGCTCCTCACCGACGAGCTGGTGCGCACCTACAACCCCGTCTACAAGGTCAACCCGCCGCTGCGCACCGAGCGCGACGTGATGGCCCTGCGCGAGGCGCTCGCCGACGGCACGATCGACATCGTCGCCACCGACCACGCCCCGCACCCGCACGAGGACAAGGACTGCGAGTGGGCCGCCGCCGCGATGGGCATGGTCGGCCTGGAGACCGCCCTGTCGGTGGTCCAGGCGACCATGGTGGACACGGGCCTGCTGGACTGGGCCGGCGTCGCCGACCGGATGTCCGTCACGCCCGCGCGGATCGGACAGGCCTCGGGCCACGGACGTCCCGTCTCGGCTGGTGAGCCCGCCAACCTCACCCTCGTCGACACGGCATACCGTGGGCTCGTGGACCCCGCGGGCTTCGCCTCGCGCAGCCGCAACACTCCGTACGAGGGGCGTGAGCTGCCGGGCCGTGTCACGCACACGTGGCTCCGGGGCAAGGCCACGCTCGTCGACGGGAAGCTCACGTGACACCTGTACTCCTGCTGGCCGCCGAGAAGGAATCGGCGGAAGTGACCGACTGGGCCGCCCGCCTCGGCTGGGTCGTCGGTCTCGCCCTCTTCGTCGCGCTCGTCTACTGGCTGATGCGCGAGGGCTGGAAATGGCGGGGCACCCTCCAGGGGGACCTGCCGGAGCTGCCCACCGCGCCGGATGCCGCCGGTCCGGCGAAACTGACGATGAGCGGCCGCTACCACGGCTCCACCACCGCAGGGCAGTGGCTCGACCGCATCGTGGCACACGGCCTGGGCACCCGCAGCCGTGCCGAGCTCACGCTGACGGACGCGGGACTGGAGGTCGTACGCCCCGGGGCGACCGACTTCTTCGTCCCGGCCGCGAGCCTGCGTGAGGCCCGGCTCGACAAGGGCATCGCCGGAAAGGTGCTCACCGAGGGCGGACTGCTCATCGTGACCTGGGCCCACGGCGGAAAACTGATCGACTCGGGCTTCCGCTCGGACCGAGCGGCCGAGCACAACGAGTGGGTCGACGTACTGAACTCCATGACCGAAACGAACACCAGGGAAGGCGCCGAACGATGACGACCTCCACCAGGGGAACCAGCAAGGTTCCCGCCGTACTCGTCCTGGAGGACGGCCGAGTCTTCCGCGGCCGTGCCTACGGGGCCGTGGGGGAGACCTTCGGCGAGGCAGTCTTCTCCACCGGCATGACCGGCTACCAGGAGACCCTGACCGACCCGTCCTACCACCGCCAGGTCGTCGTGATGACCGCCCCGCACGTGGGCAACACCGGCGTCAACGACGAGGACCCCGAGTCCAAGCGCATCTGGGTCGCCGGCTACGTCGTGCGCGACCCCGCGCGCGTGCCCTCCAACTGGCGCTCCCGGCGCTCGCTGGACGAGGAGCTGGCCGCCCAGGGCGTCGTCGGCATCAGCGGCATCGACACCCGCGCCCTCACCCGCCACCTGCGCGAGCGCGGCGCCATGCGCGTCGGCATCTTCAGCGGCGACGCCATCCAGGACGACGCCGCGCTGCTGGCCCGCGTCCAGGAGGCGCCCGAGATGAAGGGCGCCGACCTCTCCGCCGAGGTCGCCACCACCGAGGCGTACGTCGTCCCCGCGATCGGCGAGAAGAAGTTCACCGTCGCCGCCGTCGACCTCGGCATCAAGGGCATGACCCCGCACCGCATGGCCGAGCGCGGCATCGAGGTGCACGTGCTGCCCGCCACGGCGACCGCCGAGGACGTGTACGCCGTCAACCCGGACGGCGTGTTCTTCTCCAACGGCCCGGGCGACCCGGCCACCGCCGACCACCCGGTCTCCGTGATGCAGTCCGTCCTGGAGCGGGGCACCCCGCTGTTCGGTATCTGCTTCGGCAACCAGATCCTGGGCCGCGCCCTCGGCTTCGGCACCTACAAGCTGAAGTACGGCCACCGCGGCATCAACCAGCCGGTGCAGGACCGTACGACCGGCAAGGTCGAGGTCACCGCGCACAACCACGGCTTCGCCGTCGACGCCCCGCTCGACAAGGTCTCCGAGACCCCCTTCGGCCGCGCCGAGGTCTCCCACGTCTGCCTCAACGACAACGTGGTGGAGGGCCTCCAGCTTCTCGACAAGCCGGCCTTCAGCGTCCAGTACCACCCCGAAGCGGCAGCCGGCCCGCACGACGCCGCCTACCTGTTCGACCGCTTCGTTTCCCTGATGGAGGGCCAGCGTGCCTAAGCGCACCGATATCCAGTCCGTCCTGGTCATCGGCTCCGGCCCGATCGTCATCGGCCAGGCCGCCGAGTTCGACTACTCCGGCACCCAGGCGTGCCGGGTTCTGAAGTCCGAGGGCCTGCGGGTCATCCTCGTGAACTCCAACCCGGCGACGATCATGACCGACCCGGAGATCGCCGACGCCACCTACGTCGAGCCGATCACCCCGGAGTTCGTCGAGAAGATCATCGCCAAGGAGCGCCCCGACGCCCTGCTGCCCACCCTGGGCGGCCAGACCGCGCTCAACACCGCCATCTCGCTGCACGAGAACGGCGTCCTGGAGAAGTACGGCGTCGAGCTGATCGGTGCCAACGTGGAGGCGATCCACAAGGGCGAGGACCGCGACCTCTTCAAGGAGGTCGTCGAGGAGGTCAACAAGAAGATCGGCCACGGCGAGTCCGCCCGCTCGGTCATCTGCCACTCCATGGACGACGTGCTCAAGGGCGTGGAGACGCTCGGCGGCTACCCGGTCGTCGTCCGCCCCTCCTTCACCATGGGCGGCGCCGGCTCCGGCTTCGCGCACGACGAGGAGGAGCTGCGCCGCATCGCCGGCCAGGGCCTCACGCTCTCCCCGACCACCGAGGTGCTCCTGGAGGAGTCCATCCTCGGCTGGAAGGAGTACGAACTGGAGCTGATGCGCGACAAGCACGACAACGTCGTGGTCGTCTGCTCCATCGAGAACTTCGACCCCATGGGCGTGCACACCGGTGACTCCATCACCGTCGCCCCCGCGATGACCCTCACCGACCGCGAGTACCAGGTGCTGCGCGACGTCGGCATCGCGATCATCCGCGAGGTCGGCGTCGACACCGGCGGCTGCAACATCCAGTTCGCGGTCAACCCGGAGGACGGCCGGGTCATCGTCATCGAGATGAACCCGCGTGTGTCCCGCTCCTCGGCGCTCGCCTCCAAGGCGACCGGCTTCCCGATCGCCAAGATCGCCGCGAAGCTCGCCGTCGGCTACACGCTGGACGAGATCCCGAACGACATCACGCAGGAGACCCCGGCCTCCTTCGAGCCGACCCTCGACTACGTGGTCGTCAAGGCGCCCCGCTTCGCCTTCGAGAAGTTCCCGCAGGCCGACTCCACGCTGACCACCACCATGAAGTCGGTCGGCGAGGCCATGGCCATCGGCCGCAACTTCACCGAGGCCTTCCAGAAGGCGCTGCGCTCCCTGGAGAAGAAGGGCAGCCAGTTCACCTTCGTCGGCGAGACCGGCGACAAGGAAGAGCTGCTGCGCGACGCCGTGCGCCCGACCGACGGCCGGATCAACAAGGTCATGGAGGCCATCCGCGCGGGTGCCACCCCCGAGGAGGTCTTCGAGTACACGAAGATCGACCCGTGGTTCGTCGACCAGCTCTTCCTGATCAAGGAGATCGCCGAAGAGATCGCCGAGGCCCCGGAGCTGACCCGCGAGCTGCTCGCCGAGGCCAAGCGGCACGGCTTCTCCGACCAGCAGATCGGTGAGATCCGCGGCCTGCGCGAGGACGTCGTCCGCGAGGTCCGGCACGCGCTCGGCATCCGCCCGGTCTACAAGACGGTCGACACCTGCGCCGCCGAGTTCGCCGCCCGGACGCCGTACTTCTACTCGGCGTACGACGAGGAGACCGAGGTCGCGCCGCGCGAGAAGCCGGCCGTCATCATCCTGGGCTCCGGCCCGAACCGCATCGGCCAGGGCATCGAGTTCGACTACTCCTGCGTCCACGCCTCCTTCGCGCTGAGCGACGCGGGCTACGAGACCGTGATGGTCAACTGCAACCCGGAGACCGTCTCCACCGACTACGACACCTCCGACCGCCTGTACTTCGAGCCGCTGACGCTCGAGGACGTGCTGGAGATCGTCCACGCCGAGCGGCAGGCCGGCCCGATCGCCGGTGTGGTCGTGCAGCTCGGCGGCCAGACCCCGCTCGGCCTCGCCCAGGCCCTCAAGGACAACGGCGTGCCGATCGTCGGCACTTCCCCGGAGGCCATCCACGCCGCCGAGGACCGCGGCGCCTTCGGCCGCGTCCTGAAGGAGGCCGGCCTGCCGGCCCCCAAGCACGGCACCGCCACCACCTTCGCCGAGGCCAAGGCCATCGCCGACGAGATCGGCTACCCGGTCCTCGTCCGCCCGTCGTACGTGCTCGGCGGCCGCGGCATGGAGATCGTGTACGACGAGGCCCGCCTGGAGTCGTACATCGCCGAGTCGACCGAGATCAGCCCCACCCGGCCGGTGCTCGTCGACCGCTTCCTCGACGACGCGATCGAGATCGACGTCGACGCCCTCTACGACGGCGAGGAGCTGTACCTCGGCGGCGTCATGGAGCACATCGAGGAGGCCGGCATCCACTCCGGCGACTCGGCGTGCGCCCTGCCCCCGATCACCCTCGGCGGCTTCGACATCAAGCGCCTGCGCGCCTCCACCGAGGCCATCGCCAAGGGCGTCGGCGTGCGCGGCCTGATCAACATCCAGTTCGCGATGGCGGGCGACATCCTCTACGTCCTGGAGGCCAACCCGCGCGCCTCGCGCACGGTGCCCTTCACCTCCAAGGCGACCGCGGTGCCGCTGGCCAAGGCCGCCGCCCGGATCTCGCTGGGCGCGACCATCGCCGAGCTGCGCGCCGAGGGCCTGCTGCCCCAGCACGGCGACGGCGGCGAGCTCCCGCTCGACGCGCCGATCTCCGTCAAGGAGGCCGTCATGCCGTGGTCGCGGTTCCGCGACATCCACGGCCGCGGCGTCGACACCGTCCTCGGCCCGGAGATGCGCTCCACCGGCGAGGTCATGGGCATCGACTCGGTCTTCGGCACGGCGTACGCCAAGTCGCAGGCCGGCGCCTACGGCCCGCTGCCGACCAAGGGCCGCGCCTTCATCTCGGTCGCCAACCGCGACAAGCGCTCGATGATCTTCCCGGCGCGCGAGCTGGTCGCGCACGGCTTCGAGCTGCTGGCCACCTCCGGTACCGCCGAGGTCCTCAAGCGCAACGGCATCAACGCCACCGTCGTGCGCAAGCAGTCCGAGGGCACCGGCCCGAACGGCGAGAAGACCATCGTCCAGCTCATCCACGACGGCGAGGTCGACCTCATCGTCAACACGCCGTACGGCACCGGCGGCCGCCTCGACGGCTACGAGATCCGTACGGCGGCCGTGGCGCGGTCCGTGCCGTGCCTGACGACGGTCCAGGCGCTCGCCGCCGCCGTCCAGGGCATCGACGCCCTCAACCACGGAGACGTGGGCGTCCGATCGCTCCAGGAACACGCGGAATTCCTGACCGCGGCCCGCGACTAGCAGCCCTTGAGGGGGACACCGGAAACGGTGTCCCCCTCTTCATGAGGCTCGCCTTCGAGCTTCTTCATGAGGACACGATGTACAAGATCTTCTTCAACCTCGTCTTCAAGCGGATGGACCCGGAGCAGGCCCACCACCTGGCCTTCCGCTGGATCCGCCTGGCCGTGCGCGTCCCGGTGCTGCGCACCTTCGTCGCGGCCGTGCTCGCGCCCCGGTACAAGGAACTGCGCACGGAGGCGTTCGGCCTGCGCATGCACGGGCCCTTCGGGCTCGCCGCCGGCTTCGACAAGAACGCGGTCGCCGTCGACGGCATGGCGATGCTCGGCTTCGACCACGTCGAGATCGGCACCGTGACCGGGGAGGCGCAGCCCGGCAACCCCAGGAAGCGGCTGTTCCGGCTGGTCGCGGACCGGGCGCTGATCAACCGCATGGGCTTCAACAACGAGGGCTCGCTCGCCGTCGCCGCGCGCCTGGCCTCCCGTACGCCCGTCTTCAAGACCGTCGTGGGCGTGAACATCGGCAAGACCAAGGTCGTCCCCGAGGCGGAGGCCGTCCTGGACTACGTGAAGTCCGCCGAGCGCCTGTCGCCCCACGCCGACTACCTGGTCGTGAACGTGTCGTCGCCGAACACGCCGGGGCTGCGCAACCTCCAGGCCACCGAGGCGCTGCGTCCGCTGCTCACCGCCGTCCGCGACGCCGCCGACCGGACCGTCACCACGCGGCGCGTGCCGCTGCTCGTGAAGATCGCCCCCGACCTCGCCGACGAGGACGTCGACGCGGTGGCCGACCTGGCCGTGGAACTCGGCCTCGACGGGATCATCGCGACCAACACCACCATCGCCCGCGAGGGCCTGGGCCTGCGGTCCGGACCCGCCCTGGTCAAGGAGACCGGCGGCCTGTCCGGAGCGCCCCTGAAGGCCCGCTCCCTGGAGGTGCTGCGCCGCCTCTACGCGCGCGTGGGGGACCGGATCACCCTGGTGGGCGTCGGCGGCGTCGAGAACGCCGAGGACGCCTGGCAGCGCATCCTGGCCGGCGCCACGCTGGTCCAGGGCTACAGCGCCTTCATCTACGAGGGGCCCTTCTGGGCCCGCGCCATCCACAAGGGCCTCGCCGCGCGCCTGCGCCAGAGCCCCTACGCCACCCTCGCCGACGCGGTCGGCGCCGATGTGAGGAAGACGGCATGACTGAGCCCTTCGGCGCGCGACTGCGCCGCGCCATGGACGACCGCGGCCCGCTGTGCGTCGGCATCGACCCGCACGCCTCCCTGCTCGCCGAGTGGGGCCTGAACGACGACGTGGCCGGTCTGGAGCGGTTCAGCCGCACGGTCGTCGAGGCGATGGCCGACCGGGTCGCCGTCCTCAAGCCGCAGAGCGCGTTCTTCGAGCGCTTCGGCTCGCGCGGCGTCGCCGTCCTGGAGAAGGCGGTCGAGGAGGCCCGCGCGGCTGGCGCGCTGGTCGTCATGGACGCCAAGCGCGGCGACATCGGCTCCACCATGGCCGCCTACGCCGAGTCGTTCCTGCGCAAGGACGCCCCGCTGTTCTCCGACGCGCTGACCGTCTCGCCCTACCTCGGCTACGGCTCCCTGAAGCCCGCGATCGAGCTGGCCCGGGAGAACGGCGCCGGGCTGTTCGTGCTGGCGCTGACCTCCAACCCGGAGGGCGGCGAGGTCCAGCACGCCGTGCGCACCGAGGACCCGGCCGGCCGGAACGTCGGCGCGACGATGCTCGCCCACCTCGCGGAGGAGAACGCGGCGGAGGAGCCGCTGGGGTCCTTCGGCGCGGTCGTCGGCGCCACGCTGGGGGATCTGTCCTCGTACGACCTGGCGATCAACGGTCCGCTGCTCGCGCCCGGCATCGGCGCCCAGGGGGCCACCGCGGCCGACCTTCCCCGGGTCTTCGGAGCGGCGGTGCGCAACGTCGTCCCGAACGTCAGCCGGGGTGTGCTGCGGCACGGTCCCGACGTCGGAGCGCTGCGGACGGCCGCGGAGCGGTTCGCGGAGGAGATCCGGACCGCGGTGGCGTCGGTCTGAGGTCCCCGTCGCGTCCGCCGGGGTCGGCTTGAGGCTGGATACATCCTCAAATCCAGGGCAGTATGTCTGAAATATCCGGTCCTGACTGAGGCTGACCAGGACTTTTCCTCTGTTCTCGCTGACTCCGGCGGACTTGACCGCTAGTCTCCGACGAGAGTCAACGGGCGAGCGTGTTGCTCGTGGCTCCCCAGGTGTGGGGCGACTAGGTTCCTCACCGGTCCGTATCCGACAGTTCGACATCCGAGGTGACGTAGGCGTGGCTCTTCCGCCCCTTACCCCCGAACAGCGCGCAGCCGCGCTCGAAAAGGCCGCCGCGGCTCGCCGGGAGCGGGCCGAGGTCAAGAATCGACTCAAGCACTCCGGCGCCTCCCTTCACGAGGTCATCAAGCAGGGCCAGGAGAACGACGTCATCGGCAAGATGAAGGTCTCCGCCCTCCTCGAGTCCCTGCCGGGCGTGGGCAAGGTCCGCGCCAAGCAGATCATGGAGCGACTCGGAATCTCCGAGAGCCGCCGCGTGCGTGGTCTCGGTTCCAACCAGATCGCCTCGCTCGAGCGCGAGTTCGGCAGCACCGGCTCCTGAACCCCGGTCCGCCCGGGGATGGTCCCGGGCACTCCGGGATTGCTGGAATAATCGCTGCATGAGTGAACGTCCGCGGCTGACCGTGCTCTCCGGACCCTCCGGGGTCGGCAAGAGCACGGTCGTCGCCCATATGCGCAAGGAACACCCCGAGGTCTGGCTCTCGGTGTCGGCGACGACCCGCAAGCCCCGCCCGGGCGAGCAGCACGGAGTCCACTACTTCTTCGTCACCGACGACGAGATGGACAAGCTGATCGCCAACGGCGAGCTGCTGGAGTGGGCCGAGTTCGCCGGCAACCGCTACGGCACGCCGCGTGCGGCCGTCCTGGAGCGCCTGGAGGCGGGTGAGCCCGTCCTCCTGGAGATCGACCTCCAGGGCGCCCGGCAGGTCCGTGAGTCGATGCCCGAGGCACAGCTGGTGTTCCTGGCTCCGCCCTCCTGGGAGGAGCTGGTGCGCAGGCTGACCGGCCGGGGCACCGAGCCGCCCGAGGTCATCGAGCGCCGGCTGGACGCGGCCAAGGTCGAACTCGCGGCCGAGCCCGAGTTCGACGAGACGCTGGTCAACACCTCCGTCGAGGACGTGGCGCGTGAGCTGCTAGCCTTGATGAACGTTGTGTGATCGTGACGACCATGCCGCAGTGGCTGATCATCGCGACTGATTCTTTCCCATCCATCGGAAGGTAGAGCGTGTCCTCTTCCATCTCCGCGCCCGAGGGCATCATCAACCCGCCGATCGACGAGCTCCTCGAGGCCACCGACTCGAAGTACAGCCTCGTGATCTACGCGGCCAAGCGGGCCCGCCAGATCAACGCGTACTACTCGCAGCTCGGCGAGGGTCTCCTCGAGTACGTCGGTCCCCTCGTCGACACCCACGTCCACGAGAAGCCGCTCTCGATCGCACTGCGCGAGATCAACGCGGGGCTGCTGACCTCCGAGGCCGTCGAAGGCCCCGGCCAGTAAGTCATACGGTCAGCTCACGGCTGACTTTTCCACAGGCCCGGCAGCACGTCTGCCGGGCCTGTGGTGTCTCATGGGGGGTGGTTGCACGTTTCCGAGGTTCGGGGAGAGACGACGGTGGACAAGCCGAAGGTCGTTCTGGGGGTCAGCGGCGGCATCGCCGCGTACAAGGCGTGTGAGCTGCTGCGCAGGCTGACCGAGTCCGGACACGACGTCCGGGTCGTCCCCACCGCCTCAGCCCTGCACTTCGTGGGCGCCGCCACGTGGTCGGCCCTGTCCGGCAATCCCGTCTCCACCGAGGTCTGGGACGCCGTGCACGAGGTGCCGCACGTGCGCATCGGCCAGCAGGCCGACCTGGTCGTCGTCGCCCCGGCCACGGCCGACATGCTCGCCAAGGCCGCCCACGGCCTCGCCGACGACCTGCTGACCAACACCCTGCTCACCGCCCGCTGCCCGGTCGTCTTCGCCCCCGCGATGCACACCGAGATGTGGGAGCACCCTGCCACCCAGGAGAACGTGGCGACGCTGCGCCGGCGCGGCGCCGTCGTCATCGAACCCGCCGTCGGCCGCCTCACCGGCGTCGACACCGGCAAGGGCAGGCTCCCCGAGCCCGCCGAGATCTTCGAGGTCTGCCGCCGCGTCCTCGCCCGGGGCGTACGGGAGCCCGACCTCGCCGGCCGGCACGTCGTCGTCAGCGCCGGCGGCACCCGCGAGCCGCTGGACCCGGTCCGCTTCCTCGGCAACCGCTCCTCCGGCAAGCAGGGCTACGCCCTCGCCCGTACGGCCGCGGCGCGCGGCGCCCGCGTCACCCTGGTCGCCGCCAACGCCGAGCTGCCGGACCCGGCCGGTGTGGACGTGGTCCGGGTGGGCACCGCCGTCCAGCTGCGGGAGGCGGTGCTGAAGGCGGCCGCCGACGCGGACGCGGTCGTCATGGCCGCCGCCGTCGCCGACTTCCGCCCGGAGACCTACGCGACCGGCAAGATCAAGAAGAAGGACGGGCAGGACCCGGACCCGGTCGTGCTGGTCCGCAACCCCGACATCCTCGCCGAGATCTCCGCCGACCGGGCGCGCCCCGGTCAGGTGATCGTCGGCTTCGCCGCCGAGACCGACGACGTCCTGGCCAACGGCCGCAGAAAGCTCGAGCGCAAGGGCTGCGATCTGCTCGTGGTCAACGAGGTGGGGGAGCGCAAGACCTTCGGCGCCGAGGAGAACGAGGCCGTGGTGCTGGCCGCCGACGGCGGTGAGACGCCCGTCCCGCACGGCCCCAAGGAGGCGCTCGCCGACACCGTGTGGGACCTCGTCGCCGGCCGCCTGCGCTGACCGGCTCCGCTCGCCACGCCGTCCGCCGCGCGCTCGATCCAGGCGTGGCGCCCCTGGCCAATGCCGCAGAACATGGGCAGAATGCCCGTGCCGCAGGTCACAGCGCTCCCGAGAGGCGAGACGGGTGGCCCTGCGGCGGAGCGCGACCGATAAACTGTTCCAGGACGACCGCCGGGCAGCAGCCCCGTCCCGTCCACCAATGATCAGCCAGCAGCCGCTGCAACCCCAGGGAGCGTTGTGTCCCGTCGCCTGTTCACCTCGGAGTCCGTGACCGAGGGTCACCCCGACAAGATCGCTGACCAGATCAGCGACACCATTCTCGACGCCCTGCTGCGCGAGGACCCGACGTCCCGGGTCGCCGTCGAGACCCTGATCACGACCGGCCTGGTGCACGTGGCCGGTGAGGTCACGACCAAGGCCTACGCGCCGATCCCGCAGCTCGTCCGGGACAAGATCCTGGAGATCGGCTACGACTCCTCGAAGAAGGGCTTCGACGGCGCCTCCTGCGGCGTGTCGGTGTCGATCGGCTCGCAGTCCCCGGACATCGCGCAGGGCGTGGACACCGCCTACGAGACCCGCGTCGAGGGCGACGAGGACGAGCTGGACCGGCAGGGCGCCGGCGACCAGGGCCTGATGTTCGGCTACGCGACGGACGAGACGCCGACGCTGATGCCGCTGCCGGTCTTCCTCGCGCACCGCCTGTCCAAGCGACTGTCCGACGTGCGCAAGAACGGCACGATCCCCTACCTGCGCCCGGACGGCAAGACCCAGGTCACCATCGAGTACGACGGCGACAAGGCGGTCCGCCTGGACACCGTCGTGGTCTCCTCGCAGCACGCCAGCGACATCGACCTCGACTCGCTGCTCGCTCCCGACATCCGCGAGTTCGTCGTCGAGCCCGAGCTGAAGGCGCTGCTCGACGAGGGCATCAAGCTGGACACCGAGGGCTACCGCCTGCTGGTCAACCCGACCGGCCGCTTCGAGATCGGCGGCCCGATGGGCGACGCCGGCCTCACCGGCCGCAAGATCATCATCGACACCTACGGCGGCATGGCCCGCCACGGCGGCGGCGCCTTCTCCGGCAAGGACCCGTCCAAGGTCGACCGCTCGGCCGCCTACGCCATGCGCTGGGTCGCCAAGAACGTGGTCGCCGCGGGCCTGGCCGGCCGCTGCGAGGTCCAGGTCGCCTACGCCATCGGCAAGGCCGAGCCGGTCGGCCTCTTCGTCGAGACCTTCGGCACCCACAAGATCGAGCCGGAGAAGATCGAGAAGGCCATCGACGAGGTCTTCGACCTCCGCCCGGCCGCGATCATCCGCGACCTCGACCTGCTCCGCCCGATCTACGCCCAGACCGCGGCGTACGGCCACTTCGGCCGTGAGCTCCCCGACTTCACCTGGGAGCGCACGGACCGCGTGGACGCGCTGCGCGCCGCTGCGGGGCTGTAAGCCCCGACGGTCTCCGCGAGGCCCGGTACCCCTTCGGGGGCGCCGGGCCTCGTCGCGTTCCGTCCCGCCCCTGGCCCCTGCCCTGCCCTGCCCGGCCCGGTGGGGAAATCGCTGGCCGGGCGGGAGCACGGCGCCGTACGGTGGTGATCTCCCGGTGCGAGGGTCTCGGTTCCTTCGGTGGAGTGCGCTCTCGGGCGTGCGGTGAATCTGGAAGACACGTGCCGAAGCCGGCTTGATCTCGGGAGGCCGACGACGCGTGCCCGGTGCGAAGGCCGCGGGTACTTCTGGGGATCTCTCCTCTCGCAGGTTCGAATCCTGCTGCCGGTCCGTCCCGGCGGACCGGTATGGCCGAGTGGACCAAGGCGGAAGCGCCGATGGGCGTTCGTCCGCGGCCGAGGTGATCTCGGGCCGCGCGTCGGTGTCAGTGCGGTTTGGTAAGAATGCAAGCGTGAGCAGCGAGAACGGTCAGGGGGGCGGCGGCGCGGAAGGCGCGCCGCCGCAGCAGCTCGCGCTCATCCGGGAGAGCGTGCGCAAGGCCAAGGCGCCGAAGGCCAAGCCGCGGACATGGCGGGGCGCCGCGCTCGCCAAGGAGCTGCCCGTGGCGCGGGTGCTCGTGGACAAGGGCGTACTGCACCTCGACCGCTACTTCGACTACGCCGTACCCGAGGAACTGGACGCCGACGCGCAGCCGGGCGTCCGGGTGCGGGTGCGGTTCGGGGCCGGACGGCACCGGGTGCGCGAAGGGCGCCGCGAGGGCGGCGGGCTGATCGACGGGTTCCTGATCGAGCGGCGGGCGGAGTCCGACTACTCCGGGCCGCTGGCCGCGCTGGCGCAGGTCGTGTCGCCCGAGCGGGTCCTGAGCGAGGAACTGCTGGGGCTGGCCCGCGCGGTCGCCGACCGGTACGCCGGAAGCCTCGCCGACGTGCTCCAGCTCGCCGTGCCGCCGCGCAGCGCGAAGGCCGAGCAGCGGCCGTCCCCCGCGCCGCTGCCGCCGCCCCCGGCGCCCGACGCGGGGTCCTGGACGCGGTACGAGCGAGGCCCGGCGTTCCTGGCGGCGCTGGCCTCCGGGGGCGCGCCGCGCGCCGTGTGGAACGCGCTGCCCGGCCCGGAGTGGAGCGCCGAGCTGGCTCGCGCCGTCGCCGCGACGCTCGCCTCGGGACGCGGCGCGCTCGTCGTCGTACCGGACGGGCGGGCCGCCGCACGGGTCGACGCCGCCCTGACCGCCCTGCTCGGGCCGGGGCGGCACGCGCTGCTCACCGCCGACGCGGGGCCCGAGAAGCGGTACCGCGAATGGCTGGCGGTACGCAGAGGGTCCGTACGCGCCGTGGTCGGCACCCGGGCCGCCATGTTCGCGCCGGTACAGGACCTCGGGCTGGTCGCCCTCTGGGACGACGGGGACGACAGCCACAGCGAGCCGCACGCGCCGCAGCCGCACGCCCGGGACGTGCTGCTGCTGCGGGCCGCCCAGGACAAGTGCGCCTTCCTGCTGGGCGGCTGGAGCTGCACCGTGGAGGCCGCGCAGCTCGTGGAGAGCGGATGGGCGCGGCCCCTGGTCGCCGGGCGCGAGCAGGTACGGGCCGCCGCCCCGCTGGTGCGGACCGTCGGCGACGAGGACCTGGCCCGGGACGAGGCCGCCCGGGCGGCCCGGCTGCCCACCCTGGCCTGGCAGGCGGTCAGGGAGGGGCTGCGGCACGGACCGGTCCTGGTCCAGGTGCCCCGGCGGGGCTACGTCCCGCGGATGGCGTGCGCCCGCTGCCGCGAGCCCGCCCGCTGCCGGCACTGCGCCGGACCGCTCGAGGCGCAGGACGCCGGGGCGCTGCGGTGCGGCTGGTGCGGCCGCGCGGAGGAGTCCTGGCACTGCCCGGAGTGCGGGTCGTTCCGGCTGCGCGCGCAGGTCGTGGGCGCCCGGCGGACCGCGGAGGAACTGGGACGGGCCTTCCCGGCGGTCCCGGTGCGGACGTCGGGGCGCGAGCACGTGCTGGACACGGTGCCGGGGACGCCCGCGCTGGTGGTGAGCACACCGGGCGCCGAGCCCGTCGCCGAGGGCGGTTACGCCGCCGCCCTGCTGCTCGACGGCTGGGCCATGCTCGGGCGGCCCGATCTGCGCGCCGGTGAGGACGCGCTGCGCCGGTGGATCGCGGCCGGCGCGCTGGTGCGTCCGCAGGGCGCGGGCGGGACGGTGGTGGTGGTCGCCGAGTCCACGCTGCGGCCGGTGCAGGCGCTGGTGCGGTGGGACCCCGTCGGGCACGCGGTGCGGGAGCTGGCCGAGCGCGCCGAGCTGGGGTTTCCGCCGGTGTCCCGGATGGCGGCGGTCTCGGGGACGGCGGAGGCGGTCGCGGAGTTCCTGACGATGGTCGACATGCCGCCCGAGGCGGAGGTGCTGGGCCCGGTACCGGTGCCCGTCGCCGCGCCTGGCGGGCCGCGCAGGCCGGGCGCGCCACCGCCCGGGGAGCACTGGGAGCGGGCGCTGATCCGCGTACCACCGGGCCGCGGAGCCGCACTGGCGTCGGCGCTGAAGGCCACCCAGGCGGCACGGACGGCCCGGGGGAACGGGGCGGCGGTACGGGTGCGGATCGATCCGCCGGACATCGGCTGAGCGACGCGGCGGCGTGCCCGGCGGCTGAGCCCGAAGGGGGAGGGACGTGGCGGCGTGCCCGGCCGGGAGGGCCGTGGTCCCGGAGCCGCACACGGACTGCCCTCCCGGCGCGGTGCGCCGGGAGGGCAGTGCAGTGTTCGGTGGCGGGGCGGGGGCGGTCGGTGTCAGCCGTTGCGGGGGCTCGGGAAGGCCGTCGTCCTGGCCTCGTCGCGCAGGGCCGGGCTGCCTGCCGTCGGCTGGGTGGGCATGGAGCGGGCGGCCGGGACCGTCGGTACCGCGGGCAGGCCGGTCCCGACGTTGACCGTCCGGGTGCCCGACGGCTCGGTGCCGCGCTCGGCCTCGGCGGCCGCCTGGGCGGCGGCGCGGCGGGAGCCGTAACGACGGTGCACCGCCTGCTTGGTGACTCCGAGGGCGGAGCCCACCGCGTCCCACGAGAAGCCGAGCGAGCGGTCGAAGTCGACCGCTGCCGTGACCAGGGTCTCGACGCTGTCCCGCAGTTCCTGGGCGAGGCGGACGGTCGGGGCGGGGGCGCGTCCGTAGACGACGAAGCCCGTGGAGGGGCCGGAGCGGCGCGGGCGGTAGACGTTTCCCAGCTGGGCGGTGAGCGTGCGCAGCGCGTCCACCTGCCGGCGGACCCGCTCGATGTCCCGCACCAGCAAGTGCAGGCTGGCCCGAGCCTGGGCGTCGTGGGTTGCGTGGTCGGCCATGAACAAGCCTCTCGAACCGGCGTTGAGGAGAAAGGATCGGGCCGCGATCGCGGCCCGTGGTGGTCAACTCTGTCTTGACCAACGCGGATCGGCGCCGCTGGTCACGCACCGGGGGCGTGCGGGCATATGTCCACGCCCCCGCGTGATGGTGTGCGCGGTGCGTCCCGCCTGCGGGTTTTCCACCGTCAGGGACGTTCGCCGCGTGGGAATTAGACTTTGCGTGCCCGCACAATTCCGTCCGAGAGGCCCGTGCCCACCCATGAAGCTGGTCTTCGCCGGTACCCCCGAGGTCGCCGTTCCCGCCCTGGACGCTCTGCTCGCCTCCGGCCGGCACGAGGTGGCCGCCGTCGTCACCCGGCCCGACGCGCCCGCGGGGCGGGGCCGCAGGCTGGTCGCCTCTCCCGTGGCCGAGCGGGCGGAGGAGGCCGGCGTCGAGGTGCTGAAGCCGGCGAAGCCGCGCGACCCGGAGTTCCTGGAGCGGCTGAGCGCCATCGCCCCGGACTGCTGCCCCGTCGTCGCCTACGGCGCGCTGCTGCCGCGGGTCGCCCTGGACATCCCCGCCCACGGCTGGGTCAATCTGCACTTCTCGCTGCTGCCCGCCTGGCGCGGGGCGGCTCCCGTGCAGCACTCGATCATGGCCGGTGACGAGATCACCGGTGCCTCGACCTTCCTGATCGAGGAGGGGCTGGACTCCGGTCCCGTCTACGGCACGGTCACCGAGCAGGTCCGCCCCACCGACACCAGCGGCGACCTGCTGACCCGGCTGGCGTTCGCCGGGGCCGGACTGCTGGCCGCGACCATGGACGGCATCGAGGACGGCACGCTCAAGGCCGTGCCGCAGCCCGCCGACGGGATCACCCTGGCGCCGAAGATCACCGTCGAGGACGCGCGGATCGACTGGGCCGCCCCAGCGCTGCGCGTCGACCGGGTGGTGCGCGGGTGCACCCCCGCGCCGGGCGCGTGGACCACGTTCCGAGGCGAACGGCTCAAGCTCATCCAGGTCGCCCTGACCCCGGACCGCACCGACCTCGCTCCCGGACAACTGTCCGTCGGCAAGAACAACGTCCACGTCGGCACCGGCTCGCACGCCGTGGAGCTGCTGTGGGTCCAGGCCCAGGGCAAGAAGCCGATGCGCGCGGCGGACTGGGCCCGCGGCGTGCGCATCGCCGACGGGGAGACCGTCGGCGCCTAGGGGGTGTCTCGTCGATCAGGCCGGATCAGGGAGCGGCGTCTGGTGCCGTGCATCGCAAGGCGGAGGAGGGAGCCGATGCGGCGCATCGGCGAGTGACGACAACGCGGCGAGGCGCGGTGCCAGGCGCCGCGAGCCCGGCATGATCGGCGAGACGTCCCCTAGGGGGTGCCGCGAGCCCGGCATGACCGGCGAGACGCCCCCTAGGCCCGGCACGGGCGGTGTGCGGCAGACGTAGGCTGGTCGCACACCGTATACAGAAATCCGGAGCACCTTTTCGTGAGCGACACCTCCCGGCGGCCCCGCAAGCCCGGCAAGCCCTACCGTCGGCCCCAGAAGGACCCCGTCCGCATCCTCGCCTTCGAGGCGCTGCGTGCCGTGGACGAGCGGGACGCCTACGCCAACCTCGTGCTGCCGCCGCTGCTGCGCAAGGCGCGGGAGAAGGAGGGCCCCGAGAAGTTCGACGGGCGGGACGCCGCGCTGGCCACCGAGCTGGTGTACGGGACGTTGCGCCGGCAGGGGACGTACGACGCGGTCATCGCGGACTGCGTCGACCGGCCGCTCAGGGAGGTCGACCCGCCGGTCCTGGACGTGCTCAGCCTCGGTGTGCACCAGCTGCTCGGCACCCGCATCCCGACGCACGCCGCCGTGTCCGCCTCCGTGGAGCTGGCCCGCGTGGTGCTCGGCGACGGGCGCGCCAAGTTCGTCAACGCCGTGCTGCGCAAGGTGGCCCAGCACGATCTCGACGGCTGGCTGGAGCGCGTCGCGCCGCCCTACGACGAGGACCCCGAGGACCACCTCGCCGTCGTGCACTCCCACCCCCGCTGGGTGGTCTCCGCGCTGTGGGACTCGCTCGGCGGCGGGCGCGCCGGCATCGAGGAACTGCTGGCGGCGGACAACGAGCGGCCCGAGGTGACCCTGGTGGCCCGCCCCGGCCGGGCCACGGCCGAGGAACTGCTGGCGGAGGACGCCGCGGTGGCGGGCCGCTGGTCGCCGTACGCCGTGCGGCTCACCGAGGGCGGCGAGCCCGGCGCGATCGAGGCCGTCCGCGAGGGCCGGGCCGGCGTCCAGGACGAGGGCAGCCAGCTCGTCGCGCTCGCCCTCGCCAGCGCGCCGCTGGACGGGCCGGACGAGAAGTGGCTGGACGGCTGCGCCGGACCCGGCGGCAAGGCCGCGCTGCTCGCCGCGCTGGCCGCCGAGCGGGGCGCCACGCTGCTCGCCTCCGAGAAGCAGCCCCACCGGGCCGGGCTGGTCGCCAAGGCGCTGCACGGCAACCCCGGCCCCTACCAGGTCATCGCCGCCGACGGGACCCGCCCGCCGTGGCGGTCCGGCACCTTCGACCGGGTGCTGATGGACGTGCCCTGCACCGGGCTCGGCGCGCTGCGCCGCCGCCCCGAGGCCCGCTGGCGGCGGCGCCCGGAGGACCTGGACGGCTTCGCGCCGCTCCAGCGCGCCCTGCTGCGCACCGCCCTTGACTCCGTCCGCGTCGGCGGTGTCGTCGGCTACGCCACCTGCTCGCCGCTGCTCGCCGAGACCCGGGCCGTGGTCGCCGACCTGCTCAAGCAGTTCCCGCAGGCCGAGCTGATCGACGCCCGTCCGCTGCTGCCCGGCGTACCGGACCTCGGCGACGGCCCGGACGTCCAGCTGTGGCCGCATCTGCACGGGACGGACGCGATGTACCTCGCGCTCATCCGCCGAACCGGCTGACCTCCACGCCGACCGGCTCGGGCTCGGGCGGACCGCCGTCCTCCCGGGCCAGCCGGTGCGGCCACCACACCGCCGGTCCCACGTCCAGGAACAGTGCCGTCACCAGCACCGACCGCACCACGAAGGTGTCCAGCAGTACCCCCAGGGCGACCGCGAAGCCGATCTCGGCGAAGGTGACCAGGGGCATGGTGCCCAGCGCGGCGAAGGTGCCGGCCAGGACCAGGCCGGCGGAGGTGATGACCGCGCCGGTGGTCGCCAGGCCGGTGACAACGCCCGGGCGGGTGCCCTGCCGGGCGGCCTCCTCGCGGATGCGGGTGGTGAGGAAGATGTTGTAGTCGATGCCCAGGGCGACCAGGAAGACGAAGACGAAGAGCGGGAAGTCCGTCGGCTCGCTCGCGAAGCCGAAGACGTGGCGGAACACGAACGCGCTGATCCCGAGCGCCGCCGCGAACGACAGGATCACCGTGCCGATCAGCAGCAGCGGCGCGAGCAGGGCGCGCAGCAGGACGCAGAGGATCAGCAGCACCACCACCAGCACCAGCGGAATGATCAGCTGGTTGTCGCGGGTCGTCGCCTCGTCCATGTCCACCAGCGCCGCCGTGCCGCCGCCGACCCGGGCGTCGGCGTCCGGCACCGCGTGCACCGCTTCCCGGACCCGTTCGACGGTCTGCTTCGCGGCCTCGCTGTCGGCGGGGTCGGTCAGGGTGGCCTCGAAGAGGACCCTGCCGTCGTGCACCGGTGCGGCGCCGGGCGCCGGGACCACCGAGCCGGGGACGATCCCCGGGGCCGCGGCGACCGCGCGGCCCACCTGCCCGGCCTGCTCCCGGTCGCTGACGACGAGGAGCGGATCGCCGCTGCCCGCGGGGAACCAGCGCGCGGAGAGCTCCTGGCCGACGATCGAGTCCGGCTTGTCGGTGAAGGCGTCGGCGTTGCTCTGACCCTCGGCGCGCAGCTGGAGCAGGCCGAGCGAGCAGACCCCGAGGAGCACGGCCGTCACGGCCCACACCACGCGCGGGCGGAGGGCGATACGGCGGCCCGTACGCGCCCAGATCCCGCGCTCCGCCGGGTCGTCGGCGCCGTCGCGGGGGACGACCGGCCAGAAGATCCAGCGGCCGAGGCTCACCAGCAGCGCCGGGAACAGCGTCAGCATCGCGAGCAGGGCGACGGCGACGCCGGTGGCCGCGACCGGGCCTAGGCCGCTGGTGGAGTTCATCTCGGCGGCCGGCAGGACGAGCATGCCGAGCACGACCGTCGCGCCGGAGGCGATCACCGCCGGGCCCGCGCGGCCCAGGGCGAGGGCCATCGCCTCGTGCCGGTCCGCGTGGCGGCGCAGTTCCTCCCGGTAGCGGGCGACGAGCAGCAGCGCGTAGTCGGTGCCGGCGCCGAAGACCAGGACGGTGAGGATGCCCGCGCTCTGGCCGTTGACGGTCAGACCCGCGTGCTGTGCGAGGAAGTAGACGATGGCCTGCGAGGTGAACAGCGCGGCGGTCACCGACAGCAGGGGGACCAGGAGGAGCGTGGGGCTGCGGTAGGTGATCAGCAGCATGGCGACGACGACGCCCATCGCCGCGAGCAGCAGCGTGGAGTCGATGCCCGCGAAGGCCTCGGCGAAGTCCGCGGACGTGCCGCCGGGGCCGGTGATGTGCACGGCCAGGCCGGCGCCGCCCGCGCCGGCGCCCGCCCGGATCGAGTCGACGGCCGGGGCGATGTGCTCCCAGCCCTTCTCGTCCATGGTGACCGGTACGAAGACCTGGGCGGCCCGGGGCCCGGTCTCCCGGTCGAACACCGGCCCGCGGGTCTCCGCGCCCCGGACGCCGTGGTCGCGCAGCAGCCGCAGCTCGCGCACGTCCTCGGCGATCGCCGCCCGGTCCCGGGCCGTCAGCCCGCCCTCCCGGGCGTAGAGGACGACCACGGGGAGCTGTTCGGGCCTGAACTCCTGGGAGATCTCCATGACTTGCGTGGACTCGGCGGAGCCGGGCAGCCAGGAGGCCGCGTCGTTGTCCTGGGCGCCGGTGAGCCGCTGGCCGAAGGGCACCGTCAGCGCGAGCACCACCAGCCACAGAGCGAGCACCAGCCACTTGGCGCGCGGCCCGCAGACCAGCCGCGCGACGCCTCGGGCGTCCGCCATGGGCGCCCTCACCGGCCCCGGCCCACGGGTCCGCCGTTACGGCAGGGCCTGGCGCATGGCAGGCTTGGGTCATGGCCGTGCAGATCAACCCCAGCATCCTGTCCGCCGACTTCGCCAGACTCGCCGAGGAGGCGAAGGCGGTCGAAGGAGCCGACTGGCTCCATGTCGACGTGATGGACAACCATTTCGTCCCGAACCTCACGCTCGGCGTGCCGGTGGTGGAGTCCCTGGCCCGTGCGACGGACACTCCGCTGGACTGCCATCTGATGATCGAGGCCCCCGACCGCTGGGCCCCCCAGTACGTGGAAGCGGGTGCCTCCTCGGTCACCTTCCATGTCGAGGCGGCCGCCGCCCCGGTACGGCTGGCACGGGAGATCCGCGCCAAGGGCGCCCGCGCCTCCATGGCGCTCAAGCCCGCGACGCCGATCGAGCCGTACGAGGACCTGCTCCCCGAGCTCGACATGCTGCTCATCATGACGGTCGAGCCGGGCTTCGGCGGCCAGGCCTTCCTCGACATCATGCTCCCCAAGATCCGCCGCACCCGCGAGTTGATCAGCAAGCACGGTCTGCAGCTGTGGCTCCAGGTCGACGGCGGGGTCGCGGAGTCCACCATCGAGCAGTGCGCCGACGCGGGCGCGGACGTCTTCGTGGCGGGATCGGCCGTCTACGGCGCGTCCGACCCGGCCGAGGCGGTACGTGCACTACGCAACCAGGCTCAGGCGGCCACGGCCAAGGCCTCGTGGGCTTGCGACCACTGAGCGTCAGGAACGTGAACGGCTCCCATCAGGGCTGATCAAGCGCGCCGGATCTGCAAGGATGAACGGCGAATCCAGAGTGTGAACAGCAGTGAGGAGATCGCCGTGTCGGGTATGTCGGCGGGCCGGTCAGCCATGCGGATGGGACCCGCTGAGCTGGTGCAGGCGGCGGCCATGGCCCGCCGCTTCTACCTCGAGGGGAAGTCCAAGATCCAGATCGCCGAGGAGTTCGGCGTCAGCCGCTTCAAGGTGGCCCGGGTCCTGGAGACCGCCCTCGAACGGGATCTCGTGCGTATCGAGATCCGGGTGCCGGCCGAGCTGGACGCGGAGCGCTCCGACGCGCTGCGCGCCCGCTACGGCCTCAGGCACGCCGTCGTGGTCGAGTCCCCGGCGGAGGCGGAGGAGACACCCGACCCCGAGAACCTGGGGGAGGTGGCCGCCGACCTGCTCGGCGAGCTGGTCAACGAGGGTGACGTGCTGGGTCTGGCCTGGGGCCGGTCCACCATCCACATGGCGGCCGCCCTCGACCGGCTGCCGCCCTGCACGGTGGTGCAGCTGACGGGCGTGTACGACGCCGGGACCGCCGAGCGCGGCTCGGTGGAGGCGGTGCGGCGTGCCGCCCAGGTGTCGGGCGGCGACGCCCACCCCATCTACGCGCCGATGCTGCTGCCGGACGCGGCCACCGCGGTGGCGCTGCGCAACCAGACGGGGATCGCCCGGGCCTTCGAGTACTTCGACAAGGTCACGGTCGCCTGTGTCTCTATCGGCTCCTGGGAGCCCGGCATCTCGACGGTGCACGACATGCTCAGCGACGAGGAGCGGGCGCACTACGCCTCGCTCGGTGTCGCCGCCGAGATGTCCGCGCACCTCTTCGACGCCGAGGGCCGCCGGATCGGCCGGGACCTGGGCGAGCGGTGCATCACGGTCAAGGCCGACCAGCTGCGCCGTATCCCCGAGGTGGTGGCGATCGCGGGCGGACAGCGCAAGGCGGCCGCGATCGACGCGGTGCTGCGGTCCGGGCTGGTCACCAGCCTGGTCACGGACACCTCGGCCGCGGACTACCTGATGACGGCGGGCCCGACGCCGAAGCCCGCGCTCAACCGGGCGGACCCGGACGGACACTGACGGGCGCCGGCGGGCGCCGGCGGACACCGAGGGACGCGGGCGGCGGGTGAGCCGGGCACGGCCGTGGCAGCATCGACGGCATGCGGCCGCGGTGCGTCCCAGGCGCCCTCGTCCGTCTGCGCGCCGTCGCCGTGTCGGCTGCGCGCGGTCCGCGCGCTGGTTTCCGCGCCGGTCTCGGCGGGATCCACTACACCGACGATCACTACGACTCGTTCAGGGCGGTGCCGAGATGACGGAACGCGTGGTCACCCTGGATCTCGCCGGGATCACCGACAAGGCGGGCCTCATGGACCGCTGCGCCCGCGCCCTGGACCTGCCCGACTGGTTCGGCCGGAACTGGGACGCGCTCGCCGACAGCCTCGGCGACCACACCCTCTGGCCGGAGGACGCCGTAGAGCGGGGACTGCTGGTCGTCGTACGGAACTGGCAGGGGTACGCGCAGGCCCGGCCGGACGAGTGGCGGACCGCTCAGGAGGTGTTCGGTCAGGCGGCGGACCACACTCCGGCGCTCTCCGTGCACCTCGCGCTTGGAGGATCCTCCCAACGCCTCCCTGACCAGCCTGGATGAACTGCCCGTACGTCGCTGAGGGGGCGCCATGGGAGAATGAAGTACGTGCTCTTTCCCCCTGGCTGACCTGTCCGGGGGCCACCTCTGATCGACTGGGATGTGCAGCACGTGCGTTTCCTCAACGACATCCAGCCCTCGTACGACCTGACGTACGACGACGTGTTCATGGTGCCGAGCCGCAGCGCGGTCGGCTCCCGCCAGGGCGTGGACCTCAGCTCCCCGGACGGCACGGGCACCACGATTCCGCTCGTCGTCGCCAACATGACCGCCATCGCCGGCCGCCGGATGGCGGAGACGGTGGCCCGGCGCGGTGGCCTCGTGGTCATCCCGCAGGACATCCCGATCGAGGTCGTCACCGACGTCGTCTCCTGGGTCAAGAGCCGTCACCTGGTGCTGGACACCCCGATCGTGCTGGCCCCGCACCAGACCGTCGCCGACGCACTCGCCCTGCTGCCCAAGCGCGCGCACAACGCCGGCGTGGTCGTCGACGAGGACCACCGCCCTGTCGGTGTCGTCACCGACCAGGACCTGACCGGCGTCGACCGCTTCACCCAGCTCGAAGTGGTCATGTCCAAGGACCTGCTCCTGCTGGACGCCGACATCGACCCGCGCGAGGCCTTCAACACCCTCGACCACCACAACCGGCGCTACGCCCCGGCGGTCGACAAGGACGGCAGGCTCGCCGGCATCCTCACCCGCAAGGGCGCCCTGCGCGCCACCCTGTACACCCCGGCCACCGACGCGAACGGCAAGCTGCGCATCGCCGCCGCCGTCGGCATCAACGGCGACGTGGCGGGCAAGGCCAAGCAGCTGCTGGACGCGGGCGTCGACACCCTCGTCATCGACACCGCGCACGGTCACCAGGAGTCGATGATCAGCGCGATCCGCACGGTCCGCGCGCTCGACCCGCAGGTGCCGATCGCGGCGGGCAACATCGTCTCCGCCGAGGGCGTGAGGGACCTGATCGAAGCGGGCGCCGACATCGTGAAGGTCGGCGTCGGCCCCGGCGCCATGTGCACCACCCGCATGATGACCGGCGTCGGCCGGCCGCAGTTCTCCGCGGTGCTGGAGTGCGCCGCCGAGGCGAAGAAGTACGGCAAGCACGTGTGGGCCGACGGCGGTGTCCGTCACCCGCGCGACGTGGCGATGGCCCTCGCGGCCGGCGCGTCCAACGTGATGATCGGCTCCTGGTTCTCCGGCACGTACGAGTCCCCGGGCGACCTCCAGCACGACGCCGACGGCCGCGCCTACAAGGAGTCGTTCGGCATGGCCTCCGCGCGTGCCGTGCGCAACCGCACGTCCGAGGAGTCCGCGTACGACCGTGCCCGCAAGGCGCTGTTCGAGGAGGGCATCTCCACGTCCCGCATGTTCCTCGACCCGGCCCGCCCGGGCGTCGAGGACCTGATCGACTCGATCATCGCGGGCGTCCGCTCCTCCTGCACCTACGCCGGTGCCGGCTCCCTGGAGGAGTTCGCCGAGAAGGCGATCGTCGGCATCCAGAGCGCCGCGGGCTACGCCGAGGGCAAGCCGCTGCACGCCAGCTGGAGCTGACCAGCCCCCAGCCGAAGGCCCCCGGGAAATCGGGGGCCTTCGGCGTGTCCGGCGCCGTACGGTCGGGTCCATGGAGATCACCGTGTGCCGTGCCGAGGACCTCGAGGCGCTGGAGCGCCTCCTGCCGTCGAACAGCGTCGGCGGCTCGCACGCCGCCCGTTTCGCCCGCCAGGAGGCCGGGGAGAGCAGCTATCTCGTCCCGTGGCTGGACGGGCGGCCCGTGGGCCACGCGGAGGTGCGCTGGACCGGCTGCGCGGCGCCCGAGGTGCGGGCCGTCCAGCCGGGCTGCCCGGAGATCAACGGCCTCCTCGTCGCGCCGCCGTCCCTGCGTTCCCAGGGCATCGGCACGGCCCTGATCCGCACCGCCGAGCGGCTCGCGGCCGAGCGCGGCATCGCCGTCATGGGTCTCGGTGTCGGCCGCGGCAATCCGCGCGCCGAAGCTCTTTACGCACGGCTCGGATACCGGCCCGCGGTGGCCTACGTCGACCGGTGGACATACCTGGACGAACAGGGCGTCCAGCAGGAGCAGGCCGACTCCTGCACGTTCCTCGTCAAAACCCTCCACTGAGCAACGCGACGCAACACTCGACAGCCCCCGCGCAACGAACCCCCGCCCCACCCCCAGGAACGCAATGATCTTGCGGGCATGCGCAAGGTTGCTGCATTACAGCCGCAACGCCCCGGCCATAGAGTGCTGCGCTGTACGTGGCGTGGCGGGGACCCCGCTCGGTGGGTCCCGGCTGTCGTCGGGGTGCCGCCGGACCCCGTCCGACCTGAACGGCAGCGAGAAGGAGCCAGCGCGTGCTCGACCAAGGCGCACCCCCGCAGAACCCCACCCAGCCAGGCCCGGGCGTCGCCGCGCGCCTGCTGCGCCGCAAGCCCGTGGAACGCCTGGTCGCGGAGGGCGGCCAGGGTGAGGGAGGCGCGCTGCGCCGCTCCCTGGGGCTGTGGCAGCTCACCATGATCAGCATCGGTGCCACGCTCGGCACCGGCATCTTCGTCGTCCTCGGCGACGCCGTCCCGGAGGCCGGCCCCGCGGTCACCCTGGCGTTCGTGATCGCCGGTCTGACGGCCCTCTTCTCGGCCCTGTCCTACGCCGAGCTGGCGGGCAGCATCCCGGTCGCCGGTTCCTCGTACTCGTATGCATACGCAACGATGGGCGAGCTGGTCGCCTGGGTATGCGGCTGGTGTCTGGTCCTGGAGTACGGCGTCTCGGTGGCCGCCGTCGCCGTCGGCTGGGGCGAGTACCTGAACGAACTGCTCGACGGCACGATCGGCGTCACCATCCCCGCCGCCCTGTCCTCCGCGCCCGGCGAGGGCGGCGTCATCAACCTGCCCGCGCTGATCGTCGTCCTGCTGGCGATGGTCTTCCTGCTCGGCGGGGTGCGGGAGTCCGCCCGCGCCAACACCATCATGGTCGCGGTGAAGATCGCGGCGCTGGTGCTGTTCTGCGCGGTCGGCTTCATGGGCTTCAAGTCCGGCAACTACGCCGACTTCATGCCGCTCGGCATGGCCGGGGTCAGCGCCGCCGGCGCCACGCTGTTCTTCTCCTACATCGGCTTCGACGCCGCCTCCACCGCCGGTGAGGAGGCGAAGGACCCGAAGAAGGACCTGCCCCGCGCGATCATGCTCTCGCTGATCATCGTCACCGTGCTGTACGTGCTGGTCGCGGGTGTCGCCGTCGGCGCCTGGCACTGGACGAAGTTCGAGGGCTCCGAGGCCTCCCTCGCCGCGATCATGAACGACGTCAGCGGACAGACCTTCTGGGGCACGCTCCTCGCCCTGGGCGCGGTCATCTCCATCGCCAGCGTGGTGCTCACCGTGCTCTACGGCCAGACCCGCATCCTCTTCGCGATGTCCCGCGACGGCCTGGTCCCCAAGGCGCTCGGCAAGATCAACCCGAAGACCGGCGCGCCGCGTCTGAACACGGTGGTCGTCTCCCTGTTCTGCGGTGTGCTCGCCGCCCTGATCCCGCTGGGCAAGCTCGTCGACGCCACCAGCATCGGCACCCTGTTCGCCTTCGCCCTGGTCAACATCGCGGTGATCGTGCTCCGCTACAAGCGCCCGGAGCTGGAGCGCACCTTCAAGGTGCCGTTCGGCCCCGTGCTGCCGGTGCTGGGATTCGTCTTCTGCGCCTACAACATGTTCAGCCTCGACACCGTCACCTGGGTCGTCTTCGGGTTCTGGATGGCCGCCGGTCTCGTGTTCTACTTCCTCTACGGCTATCGCCGGTCCCGTCTCGCAACACCTGAGAAGTGAACACCCCACTGTGCTGAACGATCTCGACGAACGCATCGTGCACGCCCTCGCCGAGGACGCCCGCCGCTCCTACGCGGACATCGGTCAACTGGTCGGACTGTCCGCCCCGGCCGTGAAACGGCGCGTGGACCGGCTCCGAGCCACCGGGGCCATCACCGGATTCACCGTCCGGGTGGACCCGTCGGCGCTCGGCTGGGAGACCGAGGGGTTCGTCGAGATCTACTGCCGCCGCAACACCTCGCCGGAGACCATCCAGCGGGGCCTGGAGCGCTACCAGGAAGTCGTGGCCGCCTCCACCGTCACCGGGGAGGCGGACGCGATCGCCCAGGTCTTCGCCTCCGACATGCGGCACTTCGAACGGGTCCTGGAGCGGATCGCCGGGGAGCCGTTCGTCGAACGCACCAAGTCGGTGCTGGTGCTGTCCCCGCTGCTGCGGCGCTTCTCGTCCGGGTCGCCGACCTGAGCGGTCGGCTCGCCGACCCGACCGCTCTCATCCGGACCGGCGGCGGACCGCCGCCAGCAGCCGCCGTACGCCGATCGCGTGGCCGCCCGTGCCGATGACGAGCCGCCCGTAGAGGGTACCCGCCGGGCCGGGAAACCTGGCCCGGGTCTCGGCCCGCAGCACGGTTCGTCCCGGGCCCGCCTCGTCGAGGCGGAAGATCAGGGCGTACGTCGAGAACCGGTGGCGCCCGACGAGGACCAGCTCCCGGCCCGGATCCGCGGCGGCCACCCTGAACCCCGCGAGCGCCGAACCCTCCGTCAGCGGCCGGGGCCCGGACACCGTGCGGTCGGCGCAGCCGACCCGGCGCGCGTACCCTGCCGCCCCGCCGCCCGCCCACGAGCGGTCCAGGACTTCACCCAGCCCCCTCCAGACGACGTCGGCGCCCGCCGCGACCACCGTGCTGTGCCGGTCGACGAACGGCAGGGCGAGACGATCGGCGGCATTCATGGAGGATCCCTTCGGCGGGCGGCTTCGGCTTGTCGTGAGGAAGTCTCGCGCCCCGGTGCGGGCGACGGCCTCCTCCGCGAGGCGGACACGGGTAGCCGTGCGGCGGAGCCGCCGGATCGCCGGGAACCCTGCGCGGGCGAGCCGGTCCCGCCTACCATCGGTGCCATGACCTGGCGACATTGATCCACCCGCCGTGCCTCCCGAGGGCCGCCTCGGACGCCGTACCCCCGGCGTCCGATCCGTCCCAGTGGGAAGGCCTCATGACACTCTCACCCGCACGCGTGCCCGGCACCGGCGTCCGCCGCCTCACGGCCACGCTGTACGGCTACGCGTTCCTCGACGACTTCGTCCTGCTCTACCCGGTGTACGCGCTGCTGTTCGCCGACACCGGCCTGTCGCTCTGGCAGATCTCCTCCCTGTTCGCCCTCTGGTCGGTGACCGGCGTCCTGCTGGAGGTCCCCTCCGGCGCCTGGGCCGACGCCTTCTCGCGCCGGCTGCTGCTGTGTCTCGGCCCGCTGCTCACCGCCGTCGGCTTCGGCCTGTGGGTGCTGGTCCCGTCGTACTGGGCCTTCGCGGCCGGGTTCGTCCTGTGGGGTGCCGGGGGAGCGCTCGGCTCCGGTGCCCTTGAGGCCCTGGTGTACGAGGAGCTGGACCGGCTCGGCGCGGCCGACCGGTACGCCCGGGTCATGGGCCGGTCCCACGCGGCACGCCTCCTGGCCACGGTCGCCGCGGTCGCGCTCGCCGGCCCGGTGTTCGCGCTCGGTGGCTACGCGGCGGTCGGCGCGGCCAGCGTCCTGGCGGCCCTGCTGACCGCGGCGACGGCCACCCGGTTCCCGCAGCACCGCACGCCGGCGACCGAGGGCGGCGACGGTTGGGCCGCCACCCTGCGGTCCGGGCTCGCCGCCGCCCGCGGCGACCGGTCCCTGCGGGGCGCGCTGCTGCTCGTCCCCGCCGTCGGCGCGGTGTGGGGCGCGCTCGACGAGTACACGCCGCTGCTGGTGCGGGAGACCGGGGTGCCCGACGAGCTCGTGCCCTACCTGATCATGCTGATCTGGGCGGGGGCCGCCGCCGGGAGCCTGCTCGCCGGGCGCGCCGCGGGCCTCGGCGGGCACGGGCTCGCCGGAGTGCTCGCCGGGGCCGCGCTCGCCCTCGCCGTGGGAGCCGGCCTGGGCACACCGGCCGGCCTCGGTCTCGTGGCCCTCGCCTTCGGCGGCTTCCAGCTGGCCACGGTCCTCGCCGACGCCCGGCTCCAGCACCGCATCCAGGACGGCGAGCGCGCCACGCTCACCTCGGTCGCGGGCCTCGGCACCGAGCTGGCCACGATCGCCGTGTACGGCGGCTACGCGGCACTCGGCGGATCGGCGGCGCACGGCACCGTCTTCGCGCTGTTCGCGGTGCCGTACCTGGTGACGGCGCTGCTGCTGACCAGAGCCGGGGCCGCCACGGCACGACCGTGAAGTCGCCCGTCCCCCGCTCGACCTTCTCGAAGGGGGCGGACCCCTCGCACTCGGGCAGTCCCTCCGTCTCGGCGGGGCTGCCCGTCGCGGCCCAGCTGTAGCCGAGCCGGTCGTGCCGGCCCCGGTCGTGCACGGTGATGCCGACCCGCTTGCCCTCGGCGCCGGGCAGGTCGGAGTCGGTGATCACGCCGGAGACGACCGCGACCTAAGGTGATGGGGTCCCCGGCCGACCGGTACAGCTTGGCCGTGCCGGTCAGCGCGGCGGCCTCCCGCTTCTCCGCGGCGGTCCGGCGCTGCTGCGTGGCGGCCTCCCGCTTTTCCGCGGCGGCGGTGCCGGCCGCCGCGCCGGCGGCCGTCAGCAGGGCAAGCGCGACACCGGACGCGGCTGTCCTCGTGCGACGCTTCATGGCAGGTCCTTTCCGGGATTTCCGCAGGTGAGAGCCGGTGATGCGAACGGTCACCACTCTCCCCGCGGACCACCCCCCGCCACATCGCGCCGACGGCGTCACCCCGCCTCCGCCACCCGGCGGAGGACTGGGCCCGGTGGTATGCCCCGAGGGCGACCGGGCGTACGACTCGGGGCGCGCAACGAATCGCCGCCACGCCCGGCACGGACGCAACGAACCGCGCACGAGCGCGCAACGGCTCCTCCTTGTCCGCCCGACTCCGCCGCCCGTACCGTCTACGTGTCCCCCACACCCATCCGTCCCGGTGAGGAACACGCATGCGCATCGCCCTGCTCCAGAGCTCCGGCCGCCCCGGTTCCACCGTCGAGAACCTCAAGGTCCTCGACGAGGCCGCGGGCCGGGCCGCCGCCGCGGGCGCGGGACTGCTGGTCGCGCCGGAGATGTTCCTCACCGGCTACGCCATCGGAGACGACGTCGCCCGCCTCGCCGAGCCCGCCGACGGCGACTCGGCCGACGCGATCGCGGAGCTCGCCTCCCGCCACGGTCTGGCGGTCGCGTACGGCTACCCGGAGCGCGCCGACGCGATCGTCTTCAACTCCGTCCAGCTGATCTCCGCCGACGGCACCCGCCTCGCCAACTACCGCAAGACCCACCTCTTCGGCTGCTTCGAGCGCGACCAGTTCACGCCGGGCGAGCAGCCGGTGGTCCAGGCCGAGCTGGACGGGCTGCGGGTCGGCCTGATGATCTGCTACGACGTGGAGTTCCCGGAGAACGTCCGCGCCCACGCGCTGGCGGGCACCGACCTGCTGCTGGTGCCGACGGCCCAGATGCACCCGTTCCAGTTCGTCGCCGAACACCTGGTCCCGGTGCGCGCCTTCGAGAACCAGATGTACGTCGCCTACGTCAACCGGGTCGGCGTGGAAGGGGAGTTCGAGTTCGTCGGGCTCTCCACCCTGGCCGGACCCGACGGCGTCGCCCGCACCCGGGCCGGCCGCGCCGAGGAGCTGGTCCTCGCCGACGTGGACCCCGTCTCCCTCGCTGCCTCCCGCGAGGCGAACCCGTACCTGAAGGACCGCCGCCCGGCCCTCTACGGGTCCCTTCTCTGAAGCCCCGGCCCCCGCCCTCCCCCCCGCCCCCCGCTTCTCTTCTCGCTTTCTGAGCAAGATTTCCGCGCAAGGAGTCCGTACCCCATGACGTCCACGGTGCCCAACGCCGTCGAGCACGCCGACGAGCAGCAGCCGCCGATCACCATGTTCGGCCCGGACTTCCCCTACGCGTACGACGACTTCCTCGCCCACCCGGCGGGCCTCGGCCAGGTGCCCGCCACCGAGCACGGCACCGAGGTCGCGGTCATCGGCGGCGGCCTGTCCGGCATCGTCGCCGCCTACGAGCTGATGAAGATGGGCCTCAAGCCCGTCGTCTACGAGGCCGACCAGATCGGCGGCCGGCTGCGCACCGTCGGCTTCGACGGCTGCGACCCGGCGCTGACCGCCGAGATGGGCGCGATGCGCTTCCCGCCGTCCTCCACCGCCCTCCAGCACTACATCGACCTGGTCGGACTCGAGACCCGGCCGTTCCCGAACCCCCTCGCCGAGGCGACCCCGTCGACCGTCGTCGACCTCAAGGGCGAGAGCCACTACGCCGAGACGATCGACGACCTCCCGCAGGTCTACCGCGACGTCGCCGACGCCTGGAACAAGTGCCTCGAAGAGGGCGCCGACTTCTCCGACATGAACCAGGCGATGCGCGAGCGGGACGTGCCGCGCATCCGGGAGATCTGGTCGCAGCTCGTCGAGAAGCTCGACAACCAGACGTTCTACGGCTTCCTCTGTGACTCCGAGGCGTTCAAGTCCTTCCGGCACCGCGAGATCTTCGGCCAGGTCGGCTTCGGTACCGGCGGCTGGGACACCGACTTCCCCAACTCCATCCTGGAGATCCTGCGGGTCGTCTACACCGAGGCCGACGACCACCACCGCGGCATCGTCGGCGGCTCCCAGCAGCTGCCGCTGCGCCTGTGGGAGCGCGAGCCGGAGAAGATCACGCACTGGGCGTACGGCACCTCGCTCGCCAAGCTGCACGAGAACGGCGCGCCGCGCCCGGCCGTGACCCGGCTGAACCGCACCGCCGGCAACCGGATCACGGTGACCGACGCGAACGGCGACATCCGCACCTACCGTGCGGCGATCTTCACCGCCCAGTCCTGGATGCTGCTGTCGAAGATCGCCTGCGACGACTCGCTGTTCCCGATCGACCACTGGACGGCGATCGAGCGCACCCACTACATGGAGTCCTCCAAGCTCTTCGTCCCCGTCGACCGGCCCTTCTGGCTGGACAAGGACGAGGAGACCGGCCGGGACGTCATGTCGATGACGCTCACCGACCGCATGACCCGCGGCACCTACCTGCTGGACGACGGCCCGGACAAGCCCGCCGTCATCTGCCTGTCGTACACCTGGTGCGACGACAGCCTGAAGTGGCTGCCGCTGTCCGCGAACGAGCGGATGGAGGTCATGCTGAAGTCGCTCGGCGAGATCTATCCCAAGGTCGACATCCGCAAGCACATCATCGGCAACCCGGTGACGGTCTCCTGGGAGAACGAGCCCTACTTCATGGGCGCGTTCAAGGCCAACCTGCCCGGCCACTACCGCTACCAGCGGCGCCTGTTCACCCACTTCATGCAGGACCGGCTGCCCGAGGACAAGCGGGGCATCTTCCTCGCCGGCGACGACATCTCCTGGACGGCCGGCTGGGCCGAGGGCGCCGTCCAGACCGCGCTGAACGCGGTCTGGGGCGTCATGCACCACCTGGGCGGCACCACCGACCCGACCAACCCGGGCCCCGGTGACGTGTACGACGAGATCGCGCCGGTCGAGCTGCCCGAGGACTGAGCCGGGTCCGGCTCAGATACCGGCCGCGCGGGCCTTGTCGTAGACCTGCGCGGCCAGGTCCACGAGTTCCCGGGCGTCGCGCGGCACGCCCAGGAAGTCGACCATGATCTCCTCCAGCCCGATCTCCGCGAACGGGACCAGGTCGGCGACGATCTGGTCGACGCTGCCCTGGAAGGGCCGGCGGTCGGAGCCGTCGTACGTCCGCGGCGTGTACTGCGCGTTGACCCGCAGCACCGTCCGCAGGGGAGCCGTACGGCCCCGCTCGGCCGCCAGGTCCTGGAGCCGGCGCCACTGTTCGGCGAGGGCGTCGGCGTCCATCGCCACCGGCAGCCAGCCGTCGGCGTGGTCCACCAGCCGCCGCTGGGCCTTGGGGCTGGACGCGGCCAGCAGGACCGGGATGGGCCGGGCGGGCTTGGGACCGACCGCGGCGGAGGCGATCGTGGTGGTGTCGCCGTCGTAGGCGACCGGGTCCGGGCCCCACACCGCCCGGCACACCTCCAGCAGCTCGTCCAGGGCCCGGCCGCGCTCCGTGAACGGCCGGATGCCGGCGGCCGCGTACTCGTCGAGGGACCAGCCGGTGCCGAATCCGGCGACCACCCGGCCGCCGCTCGCCGCGTCCAGCGTGGCGAGCGTCTTGGCGAGCTGGAACGGCACGTGCAGCGGGGCCACCAGCACGCTGGTGCCGAGGCGGGCCCGCTCGGTGGCCGCCGCGGCGAGCGTCAGCGTGACCAGCGGGTCGGCGACATGCCGGTAGAGCTCGGGCCACGGCAGGCCCTCGATGCCGTACAGCCCCTGGGTCGCGGGTTCGGGGAACAACGCGCGCTCGAACACCCACAGACTCTCGTAGCCGACGCGCTCCGCGGCGCGTGCCACCTCGGGTACGTCGCGGCCGATGTCGTAGTGCCGTGCCTGGGGCAGTCCGAGGCCGAGCCGAATCGCCATGTCCCGTGCTGCTCCTTTGCGTGAGCGACGCCGAAGGGGTCATTCAACTTACAACGATTCAATGGGGAGTTGCCTGGTGAGCGTAAAGCGGTTGGCTTGATCAGTCCGGTAGCGGAGTGAGCATCATCCGTCCCGCGAACCCCACCGCCGCGTCCAGCCGCTCGACGAACTCCGCCGTGAGATCGGGCAGTCGGCGCATCGCCCACAGCGCCCGCGCCGCCGCCCACGTCGCGTCCCGGGCCCGGTCCAGGCTCCACGCGCCGAGCAGATGGGTGAGCGGGTCGGCGATCTGCAGCAGATCGGGGCCCGGCATCAGATCCTCGCGGATGCGCTCCTCCAGCGTCACGAGGAGGTCGCCCACGCGGTCGAACTCATCCTCCAGATCGGCCGGTTCGCATCCCAACGTACGGCAGGCGTCCACGACGGCGAGCGCCAGATCGTGCCCGATGTGCGCGTTGATGCCCGCCAGCGCGAACTGCAGCGGACGTACGCCGGGGTGGCGGCGGAACTGGAACAGCGGCCGCCAGCAGGCCGGCGGGCGGCGCTCCTCGGCGACCGCGTCGACCGCCGCGAGGTACCGCTCCGCGAACCGTACGTCCAGCGTCATCGCGGCCAGCGGGTCCGGGAACCGGCCCGCGTCGATGCGGTGGTCGACCGCCTCGGTCACCGCGAGGTAGACGCGGTTGAAGACCGCCACCCCGTCCCGAGGGGGCAGGGACGCGTCGAGCGCGCGCATCCGGGAGACGACCGCGTCGACGGGAGTGGTGAAGTGTTCCAACTGCGCCATGGGGGCAGCGTCCCAGCCTTACGCTTGCCGCGGTGCCGACGAGCCCGGCGCTTCCCCAGAACGGGGGAACGGGTTCGTCGCACGGGGGAGTGAGCCGTGGGGGAGACGGCGACACAAGGGGGGAAGAGCACGTGTCAGGCTTACGTGCCCGGCGGCTGGCCGAGCGCAGGGCCGCGCGCAGGCGTGCCGTCCGGCGCAACGCGATGGTGGTGGCCGCCTCGGTCGTGGTCGCGGTCGGCGCGGTGACCGGACTGAGGTCCGCGTTCGACGACCGGCCGCCCGTCGAGGAGGCGAGCAGCACCGAGCGGACCCGGTCGCCACGGCCGGACCCGCCGCCGGTCGAGCCGCCGCCGTCGCCGTCCCCGCGGTCGGCGGCACCCTCCGCCTCCGCCTCGCCCTCGTCCTCGACCGGCCCGCCGTCCGAGGGGCCGCCGTCCGCCACCGCGACGCCCCGCGCCACCGACCGGGAGCAGCGCGGCGCCCCGGCGGCCGGGCGGCTCTACCGCCACCCCGACTCCCACGTCCTCGACTGGGTGCGCGCCAACCCCGACGACCCGCGCCGCGACGTGATCCGGCAGCGCATCGCCGATCAGCCCGCCTCGGTGTGGTTCGCCGACTTCACACCGGCCACGATCACCTCACGGGTCGCGGCGGTCACCTCCGGCGCCGCCGCCGAGGGCCGGGTGCCGGTGCTGGTGCCGTACGCGATCCCGGACCGCGACTGCGGCGGCCACTCGCAGGGCGGGGCCCCCGGCCTCGCCGCCTACGACGCGTGGATCGACCGGTTCGCCGCCGGGCTGGGCTCCGGCGAGGTCATCGTCATCCTGGAGCCCGACGCGGTCGCCCAGGCCGACTGCCTCTCCGCCGCGGACCGCGCCGCCAGGTTCGCCTCGCTGGCCCGCGCGGGCCGGGTGCTCAAGAAGGCCAACCCCGAGGCCCGCGTCTACCACGACGCCGGCCACTCCGGCTGGCGCCCGGCCGCCGAGCAGGCCGGACTGCTGCGGCAGGCGGGCGCCGCCTCGGCCGCCTCCTCCGACGGCGTCTTCAGCAATGTCTCCAACTTCCACCGCACGGCCGACGAGATCGCCTACGACCGGCGGGTGCTGGACGCCCTCGGCGGCCCGGCGGACCTGGGCGCGGTCATCGACACCAGCAGGAACGGCAACGGCGCCCCCGCCGACGGCCGGTGGTGCGACCCGGAGGGCCGCAAACTCGGCCGCGCGCCGACCCTGAACACCGGCGAGGAGCGTATCGACGCCTACCTGTGGGTGAAGCTGCCGGGGGAGTCGGACGGCTGCAAGGGGGCGCCGGGCACGTTCACCCCGTCGTACGCCTACGACCTGGCGCGCTGAGAAGCGGCTACGACGACTTGGTGTCCTCGGTGTCGTAGCTGGACGTGCCCTCGTCCAGCAGCGGCTCCTGCGCCTTGAGGTGGGCGGGGGCGAAGGCGCCCAGCGCGTGGTAGCCGGTGATGACGACCAGGGTGCCCAGCGCGATCCCGCTGAGCGAGAAGTTGTCGGTGATCTCCAGGGAGACGTTGCCGACGCCGATGATGATGCCCGCCGCGGCCGGCACCAGGTTCAGCGGGTTGCGCAGGTCCACCTTGGCGTTGATCCAGATCTGCGCGCCGAGCAGGCCGATCATGCCGTACAGGATGACGGTGATGCCGCCGAGCACGCCGCCCGGGATGGCGGCCACGACCGCGCCGAACTTGGGGCAGACGCCGAACAGCAGGGCGAACGCGGCGGCGGCCCAGTAGGCGGCGGTGGAGTAGACGCGGGTGGCGGCCATCACGCCGATGTTCTCGGAGTACGTGGTGGTGGGCGGGCCGCCGAACGCGGTGGACAGCATGGAGCCGACGCCGTCGGCGGAGATCGCCGTGCCGAGCTTGTCGTCCAGCCGCTCGCCGGTCATCTCGCCGACCGCCTTGACGTGCCCGGCGTTCTCCGCGACCAGGGCGATCACGACGGGCAGCGCGACCAGGACCGCCGACCACTCGAAGGACGGGCCGTGGAAGGAGGGCAGACCGATCCAGTCGGCCTGGCCGACGGCGGAGAAGTCCAGCCGCCAGTGGTCGGTGACCTTGCCGCTGCCGTCCACGGAGTGGATCTTGCCGAGGACCAGGTCGAAGACCCAGGAGATGCCGTAGCCGAAGACCAGGCCGAGGAAGATCGCGATCCGGGACCAGAAACCGCGCAGGCACACTACGGCCAGACCGGTGAACAGCATCACCAGCAGCGCCGTCCACTGGTCCTGCGGCCAGTACGTGGAGGCGGTCACGGGGGCCAGGTTGAAGCCGATCAGCATGACCACCGCGCCGGTGACGATCGGCGGCATCACCGCGTGGATGATCCGCGCCCCGAACCGCTGCACGGCGAGCCCGACGAGGAACAGCGCGACCCCGACGACGAAGACGGCGCCGGTCACCGTGGCGCTGGTGCCGCCCTGGGCGCGGATCACCGCGGCGACGCCCACGAAGGACAGCGAGCAGCCCAGGTAGCTGGGCACCCGGCCGCGCGTGGCCAGCAGGAACACGATCGTCGCGACGCCCGACATCATGATCGCGAGGTTCGGGTCCAGTCCCATCAGCACCGGGGCCACGAAGGACGCGCCGAACATGGCCACCACGTGCTGGGCGCCGAGTCCGGCCGTACGCGGCCAGGAGAGCCGTTCGTCGGGGTGGACGACGGCTCCGGGGGCCGGAGAGCGTCCGTCGCCGTGCAGTTTCCAGCGGACGCCGAGATCCATGGGGTGTCGCTTTCGTCGTGCGGGCAGCTTCGTCCGGACCATTGTCAGGGGTGGACGGGGGTGCTTCGCACATGTGAGCGCCTGCTCGGGGTGGGACGAAGCTGCTGGAGGCTCGGCGAAAGCGGGCGCTTAGGATGATCGCGCCCGGCACTTCATGTACTGGGCACCTATCCCGCGCGTCCCTGGAGCCCCGCCCATGACCACCGCCGAAGCCCCGGCCGCCCCCGCCCCGTCTTACGGCCGGCTGATCCCCGTCACCGTCCACTTCGACGACCTCGACGCGCTCGGGCTGCTGCACAACGCCCGCTACCCGGTCCTCGTCGAGCGCGCCTGGACCGAGCTGTGGCAGGAGCACGGGGTGACCTTCGAGGGCGACTGGGCCGCCGCCGGCGACGCCTGCAACGCCGTCAGGGAACTGCGGATCAGCTACGAGGCGCCGGTGACCCGGCCGGGCGGCTACGCCGTCCACCTCTGGCTGGACCGGCTCGGCACCACGGGCCTCACCTACGGCTTCCGGTTCTGCTCGGCCGACGGGACGGTGACCTACGCCCAGGGCAGCCGGGTGCTGGTCCGGCTGGACGCCGGCACCATGCGCCCGGCCCCGTGGAGCGAGCGGTTCAGGGCCGCGGGCCGGGAACTGCTGCGTCCGCAGCGCTGACCTTCGGACGGCCCCGGTCGCCGGACCGCAGCACGCCGGCGAACACGGCGAGCCCGCAGGCCAGCACGGTGACCAGGCCGAACGACACCACCAGGCTGGTCAGCTGGGCGAGCCCGCCGATCGCGCTCGGGGCGACCAGCCCCGAGGTGTAGGTGATCGTGGCGACGCCCGCGATGGCCAGGCTGGGGTTCGAGCCGCTGCGGCCCGCCGCCGCGAAGCACAGCGGGACCACCACGGCGATGCCCAGCCCCATCAGGGCGAACCCGGACATCGCCACCGCCGGATGCCCGCCGATGACGATCAGCAGACCGCCGAGGGTCGCCAGCACGCCGCCCCAGCGGACCGTCCGCACCGCGCCGAAACGGTCCACCACCTTGTCGCCCGCGATCCGGGCGACCGCCATGGTGAACGTGAACCCGGTCGTGCAGGCCGCCGCCAGACCGGCCGAGGTGCCCAGCTCGTCACGGAGATACACCGCCGACCAGTCCAGGCTCGCCCCCTCCGCGAACACCGCGCAGAACCCCACCGCGCCGATCAGCACCGCCGAGCGGGGCGGCAGCGCGAACCGCGGCGGCGGCTCCTCGTCCTCGGCGGGCTGGAGGTCCAGCACCCAGCCGCAGGCCACCAGGCCGACCACGGTCAGCACACCGGCCGCCAGCGTGTGGTGCAGCCGGGCGTCGGAGCCGAGGTGCGCGGCGAGCGTGCCGGCCGCCGAGCCCAGCAGGGCGCCCGCGCTCCACATGCCGTGCAGGCCGGACATGATCGACCGGTTGAGGCGGTTCTCCACCTCCACGCCCAGGGCGTTCATCGCCACGTCCGACATGCCGGCCGTGGCGCCGTAGACGAACAGGGCCAGACAGAGCGTGGCCAGGTTCGGGGCGAGGGCGGGCAGGGTCAGCGACAGCGTCCACAGCGCCAGCAGTCCGCGCAGGGCCGTACGGGCGCCGAAACGGTGGCTGAACCAGCCCGCGAGCGGCATCGCCACGGACGCGCCGAACGCGGGGAAGGCGAGGGCGAGGCCGAGCTGGCCCGCGCTCACGCCGGCGTGGTCCTGGATCCACGGCACCCGGGTCGCGAACGAGCCGGTGACCGCTCCGTGCACGGTGAACACGGCGGCCACGGCGTAGCGGGCGCGCCGCACGACGCGTTGCTCGTAGACCACTTCACTCATTGTCGGGCCCCTCCCCGGGCGTGTTCGCGCCGTCCGCGCCGTGCCGCTGTCGCCGTCCGCGGGGGCGCCGTTTCTGCGGCCGTAAACTATCAGGAAGCCTGCCTGATAGATAGGGCGTATTCTCGTGGCCGCCCGCAGCGCGGGCCCGACCGTCTGGGAGGATCCCGGCATGCCCGCATCCCCGAGCACCGCCCGGGCCATCAACGACCGGCTCGCCCTGCGCCTGCTCCAGCAGGAAGGCCCGTTGACGGCGGGGCAGTTGAAACAGCTGACCGGACTGTCCCGGCCGTCCGTCGCCGACCTCGTCGAACGCCTCACCGCCGCCGGACTCGTCGCCGTGGTCGGCGAGGCGGGCGAGCAGCGGCGCGGCCCCAACGCCAGGCTGTACGGCATCGTCGCCGACCGCGCCCACCTCGCCGCGCTCGACGTGCGTACCGAGAGCGTCAGCGTGGTCGTCTCCGACCTGCTCGGCCGGGTGCTCGCCGAGGCCTCCGTGCCGATCGGCGACGGCACCGGGACCGGGCCCGCGGTGGAACAGGCGGTCGCCCTCGTCGAGCGGGTCGCCAAGGAGGCCGGCGCGGACCGGCTGCACACCGTCGGGATCGGCGCGCCCGGACTGATCGACCCCGCGACCGGCGAGCTGCGCGACTCGACCGGCCTGCCCGCCTGGCACCGCCGCCTCGTCGCCGCGCTCCAGGAACGGCTCCCCGAAGCCCGCGTCATCGTCGAGAACGAGACCAACCTCGCGGCCCTGGCCGAACAGCGCGACGGCGCCGCCCGCGACCGCGACACCTTCGTCCTGCTCTGGCTCGGTCACGGCACCGGCGCGGCGGTCGTCCTCGACGGCAGTCTCCGCCGCGGCGCCTCCGGCGGCACCGGAGAGATCGGCTTCCTGCCGGTACCGGGGACGAGCGGCCTGCCGTCGGCGACGGACTGCGAGGGCGGCTTCCACTCCCTGGCGGGCGCGTCGGCCATCGAGAGCCTCGCGCTGCGGCACGGGCTGACCGCGCCCCACGCGGGCGCCGGCCCGTGGGCGGCGGAGCTGGTGGGCGCGGCGGCGCGCGGTGCCGAAGGCGGGGCGGATGCCGGGCCCGGCCCCGGCTCCGAGGGCGCGCCGGGCGCCGGGGGACCGGCCGGCTTCGCGTATGAGGCGGGCGGCTCCGGCTCCATGGGCGGTGTGGGGCCCGAACCCGGCCGGGGTGCCGGGACGGCGGTGGGCTCGTCGGGCAGCGCGTCGGCAGTGCCTGGCGACGAGGCCGGTGCGGGCGGTCCCCCGGACCCCGGGGCTCGTTTTCTCGACGCCCTCGCCGACCGGATCGCCGTCGGGGTCGCCTCCGTCGCCGCTGTGCTGGATCCGGGCTGTGTGGTGCTCGGGGGTGAGATCGGGCAGGCCGGAGGAGCGGAGCTGGCCGCTCGGGTCGAGGCGCGGGTCCGGCGGATGTCGCCGCTGGCGACCGAGGTGCGGACGAGTGTCCTCGGCGGCGGCGCGGTGCTGCGCGGCGCGCTGCTGACCGCGCGGGACCGCGCCCAGGACGAGCTGTTCACACCGCCGGAGAGATGACCGTACGGGCCGGCCGGCCTACCGGCCGCTCCCGAAGCGGGCCGCCAGGTACTCCTCGAACGTGCCCTTGCCCACCGCCCGTCCGGGCGTGAGATGGCCGCCCGCGCGGAAGGCGCGGTACGCGGAGCCCCACAACGGCACCCGCAGCAGCCGTCGCCGGCGCCCCGTCGCCGCCAGGTACGCCCGGGCCAGGGACTCCAGCGACCGCACCTCGGGTCCGCCCATGTCCGGGACCCGCCCGGCCGGTCCGCCGAGGGCGAGTTCCGCCAGCCGGTCGGCGACCTCCGCCACCGCGATCGGCTGGTCCGGCACCCCGGCCGGCAGCGCCATCACCGGCGGCTTGGCGAGCGCCTGGAACACCTGGACCAGCAGATCGTGGAACTGGGTCGCCCGCAGCACGGTCCAGCCGATCCCCGACTCCTCGACCAGCCGCTCGACGGCGAGCTTGGACCGGTAGTAGCCGTACGGCACCCGGTCGACGCCGACGATCGAGATGTAGAGCAGATGGCCGACGCCCGCCCGCCGCGCCGCCGCGATCAGGTGGCCGGCCGCCTGTTCGTCGCCGCCGCGCGGCGAGCTCGCGCAGTGCACGACCGTGTCCACGCCCGCCACGGCCGCGTCCAGCCCGCCGCCCGCCCGCAGGTCGACGGCGTACGGCTGAGCGTGGCGGCTGAGCACCCGCACCTCGTGTCCGTCCGCCCGCAGCCGCTCGGTGACGAGCCGGCCGAGGGTTCCGGTACCGCCGGTCACCAGGATCGTGGTCATGCTGTCGGTCCCTTCGCGTGGGGCGCTCCCGGCCGGAACGCCCTCCGCATTGGAGACCGGGCGGCCCCCGCGGAATGTGACAACCGCCTACCGGTGAGCGAGCTGGCGCCGTACGAAGGCCAGCTTGTCCGGGTTGACCACGGCCCGCGCCTCGGTGATCAGTCCGTCCGCGGACTCGAAGGACACCACGGCGACCAGCGTCCCGTCAGCCCACGCGGCGAGTGCGCTCCCGCCGTTGACCTCGACGAGCGTGTAGGTGAACCCGGCCGCGAACCGCTGCGAGCCGCCCGCGAGGAAGCGCAGCACCTTCTCGCGGCCCTCGAGCGGCCGCCGGGCCGCGGAGACCTTGCCCCCGCCGTCGCTCCACCAGGTCACGTCGGCGGAGAGCAGCTTCTCCAGGCCGCCCAGATCGCCCTCGCGCGCGGCGGTGAGGAAGGACGCGACCAGCTCCCGCTGCCGCTCGGGTTCCGGTTCGAACCGGCGTTCCTGCGCCGCGACCCGCCGTACCGCCCGCCGGTACAGCTGCCGGCAGTTCGCCTCGCCCAGCTCCAGCACCTCGGCGATCTCCCGGTGGCCGTATCCGAACGCCTCCCGCAGCACGTACACCGCCCGTTCGGCCGGCGTGAGCCGTTCCAGGAGCACCAGCAGTGCCATGGACACGGCGTCCCGCTGCTCGGCCGACTCCAGTGGCCCGAGGGTGCCGTCGGCGGTGCCCACGGGTTCCGGCAGCCAGGGCCCGGCGTACTGCTCGCGCCGGGCATGGGCCGAGGTCAGCCGGTTGAGGCAGAGGTTGGTGACGACCTTGGCGAGCCAGGCCCCCGGGTTTTCGATCTGCGCGCGGTCGGTGCCGCTGAAGCGCAGATAGGCGTCCTGGACGGCGTCCTCGGCCTCGTCGGCGGAGCCGAGCAGACGGTAGGCCAGCCCGAACAGCCGGCCCCGGTGGAGTTCGAACTCGTCGGCGATCGCGCTCGTCATGACGATCACCCTGCCAGAGCGGTACGCCGCGCGGCGCTTTGGCAGGGTGCGGGGTGGCTCTGGTGAGACCCGGCGGCGGGCAAGGGCCGTCGTCACCGCCGCCGGGCCCGTCCGTCCGGGATCAGCAGGCGCCCAGGTCCTGCCAGACCCCCCATTCGCCGGTGGTGCCGGGCTCCTCGCCCTTCGTCCACCACTTGGCCTTCCACGTGTGGGACTTGTGGGACACCGTCGAGCCGCCGCCGTACTCCGAGCCGGCGTTCCACGCCGGGGCGGTGCAGGCCCCGGGCGTCGGGGTCGGTGTCGGGGTCGGGGTCGTCGGGTCCGGCGTGGGCGTGGTGCCCGAGCCCGGCTCCACCACCGTGGTGCCGCGGGCCAGGTTCCCGGCGAGCGCGTACGTCGTGCCGGCGATGTTCACGGTCCAGTTCCACGGGGTGGACACCGGCAGGTAGTAGTTGAAGGACAGCTCCACGGACGCGCCGGGCGCCAGCGTCTGCCAGGCCGGCAGCTTCAGCGAGACGCGGTGGAAGTCGCCCTTCAGCCCGCCGACGTTGTTCCCGGTGTGGTCGCTGCTGATCACCTTGGTGCCGAAGCCCGACTGGTCGGAGGCGTTGGCCGGGGCCGCGGTGGAGTAGTCGAACTGGAACTCCGTACCGCCCGGCAGCGTCGTCTTCGTGTTGTTGGTGATCTTCACCTTGGGCGTGATCGGGTAGTTGGAGTCGCCGAGCTTGAACTCCCCGAACTCCACGCCGACGTCGACGGCCTTGGCGGGCAGATCCTTGTTCGAGACCTTCGCGCCGTACGGGGCGGCCGACTTGAACTTGTCGTACATCAGCGAGGTGAGCGTGGAGCCGGGCTCGTACTGGCCCTTGGCCGCGTTCCAGCCGTAGTCGCCCGCCAGCTCCCAGATCATGGTGCCGCCGATGCCGCGGTCCACGACGTAGTCGGCCTTGGCGGCCACCGACTGCTCGTCCTCGGTGGAGAGGAACACCTTCTTCTCGGCGTTCCACAGCCACGGCGCGACCAGGGTGGAGTCGTACTTGCGGGCGTAGGTGCCGGTGAGCCGGGTGTCGGCGGGGAAGCCGTACTTCGTCAGGTAGTCCCCGACGATGCCCTTCTCCAGGTTCTTCGCGTGCCACATCGGGTTGGAGCCGGCCGGGGACTCCTTGCCGTTGTCGTCCTTGTCGTGCCACAGGTTGTCGATGCCGACCGCGCCGTCACCGCACTTGGTCAGGCCGGAGCCGGCCGGGCAGGTGGTGGCGGCGGCCTTGCCCCACAGGCCGTCCGTGCCGCCCTGGACGTTCTTGAAGCCGCGCGTGTAGTAGGGCAGGCCGATGTTGATCCGGCCGGCCGGCATGGAGCCGCGGAAGTAGTGGTACGCCCAGTCGGTGTTCAGGTAGCCGATGCCGCCGTACTGCTGGCTGCCGTAGACGTTCGCCGCCGCGAGTTCCGCGTCCTTGCCGTCGTCGAAGAGGGAGGCGTTCGGGCCGACGTACTCGTTCCAGGCGCCGTGCAGGTCGTACGACATGATGTTGACGTAGTCCAGGTACTTCTGGACCTGGAAGGTCTCCATGCCGCGCAGCAGGTAGCCGGACGAGGGGGCCGCCACCGTCAGCAGGTAGTGCCTGCCGTCCGCGGCGCCCGCGCGGTCCAGCTTCTCCCGCAGGGTCTTCATCAGCGCCGCGTAGCCCTTGACCAGACCCGCGCGGCGGGCGTTGGCGAAGGACCAGTCGAGCGGGTTGCCCGCGTCCTTCATGGTCGTCGGGTACTCGTAGTCGATGTCGACGCCGTTGAAGCCGTACTTGCGGATGAAGGCGACCGCCGAGTCGGCGAAGGTGTCGATGCCGGCCTGGTTGACCGAGCCGTCGGCGTTGGTGGCCATCGAGTAGAAGCCGCCGGAGTTCACGCGCTTGCCGCTGTCGTCGAAGTAGCCGCCGGTCTCGGCCCAGCCGCCCACGGAGACCAGCGTCTTGACGTTCGGGTGCTGCTTCTTGAACTTGCTCAGCAGGTTGAAGTGGCCCTTGTAGGAGAACTCCGGGTCCATCTCCGCGTCACTGACCCCCGGCCAGGTCATGCCGGTGGCCGCGTTCGTCGGGCCGTCCGCGCCGACGGAGATCTTGTTGCCGCCGTCGATGTGGGCGAAGGCGTAGTTGAGATGGGTGACCTTGTCCCACGGGATGTCCGGGGCCAGGTACGCGGGCGTGCCGTCCTTGCCGGTACGCCAGCCGGTGAAGTAGCCGATCACCCGGCGCTGGTGGTCGGCGCCCATCTTCTCCCGGCCGTCGGCGTCGTAGACCGAGCAGTAGGGGACGTCGACGCCGGGGGTCTTGTAGAGGCCGTCGGGGCGACAGGACTCCTGGTCGGCGGCGTGCGAGACGGTCGCCGGGAGGCCGGCGAGCAGCAGACCCGCGACGGCCCCGGCGGCCGCGAGCAGGGCGGGTCGGGCCCGGTGACGTGAGGGGGACAGCACAGTCGGTTCCTCTCCACGGAAGTTGCGCAGACCCTAGAGAGGACTAGACCAGTGAGTCAATAGGTATGGACCAATCTGAAGTGCGGGTGGGAACGGGGGAGTTGGCGTTGCCGGAAGCGCTCGGAATGTCCATACGGGCGCGCTGTGAGCCACCCCACACCGCTCGCCCGTATGGACGTCGATCGGGCGTGGCAAACTGGCCCTGTACCAGTAGCAGCGCACTCCGGGGTCGGTGAAAGTCCGAACCGGCGGTTACAGTCCGCGACCCGGTCGCCTCCAGCGGCCGGTTGACCAGGTGAAATTCCTGGACCGACGGTTAAAGTCCGGATGGGAGGCAGTGCGCGGCGGGCGGGCATTCGTGCGCGCCGCCGTATTGGCTCGTCCCTTTCGGGACGGGTTCTGTCGGCGTCGCTCCCGGTGTCGTCGCCCGTACTTTCTGTCGTCATCGACAGCCCCGGAGTCCGTGCCCGAAGAGGCAGGAGGACCCGGGAAGTGTTCACCGGAATCGTCGAAGAGCTGGGCGAGGTCACCGCCGTCGAGAACCTCGACGACGCCTGTCGCTTCCGCCTGCGCGGCCCCGTCGTCACCGAGGGCGCCAAGCACGGCGACTCCATCGCCGTCAACGGCGTCTGCCTCACGGTCGTCGACCACGAGGGCGACGAGTTCACCGCCGACGTCATGGCCGAGACCCTGAAGCGCTCCAGCCTGGGCGTCCTCACCGTCGGCTCCCGCGTCAACCTGGAACGGCCCACCGCCGTCGGCGCCCGCCTCGGCGGCCACATCGTGCAGGGCCACGTCGACGGCACGGGCACGGTCCTCGAACGCACCCCCTCCGAGAACTGGGAGATCGTGAAGATCTCCCTCCCCGCCGACCTCGCCCGCTACGTCGTCGAGAAGGGCTCCATCACCGTCGACGGCATCAGCCTCACCGTCGTCGAGGCCGGCCCGGACTACTTCACCGTCAGCCTCATCCCGACCACCCTCGCCCTGACCACACTCGGCCACAAGCAGCCCGGCGACCCGGTCAACCTCGAGGTGGACGTGATCGCCAAGTACGTCGAGCGCCTGCTCGGCACCCGGGGGGCCGACCGGTGAACTGGCTCAACTCCGAGGCGTTCACCCTCTTCGGCCAGCACATCATCTGGTCCGACATGGTGGGCAACATCCTCGGCCTCATCACCCTCGCCCTCGGCTGGCGGCGCTCCCTGTGGACCTGGCCGGTGCAGTTCCTCTCCGGCCTCGTCCTCTTCGGCGCCTTCTTCGGCCACCTGACCGGCAGCGCCGGCAAGCAGGCCGTCGTCATGGCCGTCGCGCTGTACGGCTGGTGGCAGTGGAGCCGCGGGCGCAGCCGGACCGAGGACGGCCGCGTCTCCGTACGGTTCGCCACCTGGCGCGAGCGCGGCGCGATGGCGGCCGCCGCCGCCCTCGGCACCGTCGCGGTCGCCCTGCTCTTCACGGCCTACCCCAGCCTGTCCTGGGACCCCTGGCCGGACGCCTACATCTTCGTCGGCACCATCGTCGCCATGTACGCGCAGGCGCGCGGCATGGTCGAGTTCTGGTTCGCCTGGCTGCTCGTCGACCTGGTCGGCGTTCCCCTCAACTTCGCCAACGGCTACGCCTTCTCCGGCTTCGTCTACGTCATCTACGGCGCACTCGTCCTGTGGGGCATGCGCGACTGGTGGCGGCGTTCCCGCCGGGCCGGGCAGCCCGTCCTGGAAGGAGCCCCGGCATGACCACGGCACCCCTGCTGTACAGCACCGACGGCATCGAGGACTACGCCCTCGACCCGATCGAACAGGCCATCGCCGACATCGCGGCCGGCCGCCCGGTCGTGGTCGTCGACGACGAGGACCGCGAGAACGAGGGCGACCTCGTCATCGCCGCCGAGAAGGCCACCCCCGAGATCGTCGCCTTCATGATGAGCGAGTGCCGCGGTCTGATCTGCGCCCCCATGGAGGGCGACGAACTGGACCGGCTCCAGCTCCCGCAGATGGTCGCGGACAACACCGAGTCGATGAAGACCGCGTTCACCATCTCCGTCGACGCCTCCGGCGCGCACGGCGTGACCACCGGCATCTCCGCATCCGACCGCGCCACCACCCTCCAGCTGCTCGCGAGCGGTGCCGCCCAGGCCGACGACTTCGTCCGCCCGGGCCACATCTTCCCGCTGCGCGCCAAGCCCGGCGGCGTGCTCGCGCGCAACGGCCACACCGAGGCCGCCGTCGACCTCGCCCGGCTCGCGGGCCTGCGCCCGGCCGGCGCCATCGTCGAGATCGCCGGCGAGGACGGCAGCATGCTCCGGCTGCCCGAACTGATCCCGTTCGCCCGCAAGCACGGCCTGACGATCATCTCCATCGAGGACCTGATCGCCTACCGCCGCAGCGCCGAGCCCACCGTCCGCCGCGAGGCCGAGGTCCACCTGCCCACCCGGCACGGCACCTTCACGGCGTACGGCTACCGCTCCACCGTCGACGGCGTCGAGCACGTCGCCCTCGTCCACGGCGAGCTGGGCGACGGCGAGGACGTCCTGGTCCGCATGCACTCCGAATGCCTCACGGGCGACGTCTTCCACTCCCTGCGCTGCGACTGCGGCCCCCAGCTGGAGGCCTCCCTGGAGCGCATCCAGGCCGCCGGCCGGGGCGTGGTCGTCTACCTGCGCGGACACGAGGGGCGCGGCATCGGCCTGCTGTCCAAGCTGCGCGCCTACGAACTCCAGGAACGCGGCCACGACACCCTCGACGCCAACCTGGAGCTGGGCCTGCCCGCCGACGCCCGCGACTACGGGGCCGGCGCCCAGATCCTCGAGGACCTCGGCGTGCGCAGCGTCCGTCTGATGACCAACAACCCCGAGAAGGCCGACGCGCTCGTCCGGCACGGCATCGAGGTCACCGAGCGCGAGCCGATGCCCGTGACCGCCGGCGAGCACAACCTCCGCTACCTGCGCACCAAGCGGGACCGGATGGGTCACGACCTGCCCTGGCTGGACGCCCCCGCGTCCACCTGCGGCAACCAGTAGAACGAACCCGAACGACACCGAGGAGAGGCGAGAACGTGAGCGGCAAGGGCGCACCGGAGCTGTCCGTACGCAATGTGGGTGACCTGCGGGTCGCCGTCATCGCGGCGCAGTGGCACGAGAAGGTGATGGACGGACTGGTGGACGGCGCGCTGCGCGCCCTGCACGACCTGGGCATCGACGAGCCGACCCTGCTGCGGGTCCCCGGCAGCTGGGAGCTCCCGGTCGTCGCCAAGGTGCTCGCCGGCCGCGGCTACGACGCGATCGTCGCCCTCGGCGTCGTCATCCGCGGTGGCACCCCGCACTTCGACTACGTGTGCCAGGGCGTCACCCAGGGCCTCACCCAGGTCTCCGTCGACACCGGTGTCCCCGTCGGCTTCGGCGTGCTCACCTGCGACACCGAGGAGCAGGCCCTGGACCGGGCCGGGCTGGAGGGTTCCAACGAGGACAAGGGACACGAGGCGGTGACCGCGGCGGTCGCCACGGCGGCGACCCTGCGTTCAGTATCTGAACCCTGGCGCTGAGGGGTGCCGGTCAGCGCGTAGGGTTAGGACCACCATGTCCAAGAAGACGTTCGAGGAGCTCTTCACCGAGCTCCAGCAGAAGGCCGCCCACGGCGACCCCGCCACTTCCCGCACCGCAGAGCTGGTCGGCAAGGGCGTCCATGCCATCGGCAAGAAGGTCGTCGAGGAGGCCGCCGAGGTCTGGATGGCCGCCGAGTACGAGGGCAAGGAGGCGGCCGCCGAGGAGATCTCGCAGCTGCTGTACCACGTCCAGGTGATGATGGTCGCCCGGGGGATCTCCCTCGACGACGTCTACGCCCACCTGTAAGCACATCCCGCACAGTCCCCGCCACACACCACGCAAAGGAAGCCGACCTCATGCTGCGCATCGCCGTTCCCAACAAGGGTTCACTCTCCGGCCCTGCGGCGGAGATGCTGCATGAGGCCGGCTACCAGCAGCGACGCGAGTCCAAGGAACTGCGGATCGTCGACCCGGAGAACGAGGTCGAGTTCTTCTACCTCCGCCCCCGCGACATCGCGATCTACGTCTCCTCCGGCCGCCTCGACATCGGCATCACCGGCCGCGACCTGCTGATCGACTCCGGCGCCAGCGCCGAGGAGATCCTTCCGCTCGGCTTCGCCCGCTCCACCTTCCGCTACGCCACCAAGCCGGGCACGGCGACCGGCGTCGCGGACCTCGGCGGCATGACGGTCGCCACCTCCTACGAGGGGATCGTCGCCAAGCACCTCGCCGACAACGGCATCGACGCCTCGGTCGTCCACCTCGACGGTGCCGTCGAGACCGCGATCGAACTCGGTGTGGCCGAGGTCATCGCGGACGTCGTCGAGACCGGCACCTCGCTGCGCAACGCCGGCCTGGAGGTCATCGGCGAGCCGATCATGAAGTCCGAGGCCGTCGTCGTCCGCCGGGTCGGCGCCGACGCCGAGGAGGAGAAGGTGCAGCAGTTCCTGCGCCGCCTCCAGGGCGTCCTGGTCGCCCGCACCTACGTGATGATGGACTACGACTGCCGCGTCGAGCAGCTGGAGAAGGCCGTCGCCCTCACCCCGGGCCTGGAGTCGCCCACCATCTCGCCGCTGCACAACGAGGGCTGGGTCGCCGTCCGCGCGATGGTGCCCGCCAAGGACGCGCAGCGGATCATGGACGACCTGTACTCCATCGGGGCGCGGGCCATCCTGACGACCGCCATCCACGCCTGCCGGCTCTGAGAAGGGGCTGCGCACGATGTCGGAACCGGCACCCCTGCCCGATCTGCCCGTCACCTTCCGGCCGACCCGCACCCGGGCCGTCCTGCTCACCGCGGCCGCCGCGATCTTCGTGACCGTGTCGCTGGTCGCACTGCTCCTGGACCGGCTCAGCCCGGCCGAGAAGCTGAGCTTCGTCTTCACCGCCGCCCTGCTGGCCTGGGTGCTGCTGCGACTGGCACGCCCCAAGGTCGTCGCCGAGGAGTCCGGTGTGACGGTCGTCAACTTCGGCAGTGTCCGCCGTCTGGAGTGGGCCGAGATCGTCCAGGTGAACCTGCGGGTCGGCGACCCCTGGGTGTTCCTCGACCTCAGCGACGGCACCAGCCTGCCCGCCATCGGCATCCAGCCGGGTATCGCCAAGGAGCAGGCCATCGCCCAGACCCGCACCCTGAGGGCCCTGGTGGAGGCCCGTACCGGGGAACATCGGGGCTGACTCGGGGACGGTTCGGGGGTGCTCACCCTGCCGCACGGGCCCCGGTCTTGATTAATCTGTGGGGCGGAGGTGTTTTCCGATGAGCCTCCGCCCCTGTCGTGCCGCCCGGCGCACAGGGGCTCCTGCTACCCGAGGAGTGACCCTCTCCGGCGATGGACGGATCGTCCTGTAGTACCTGCGCCGCCCCCTGCCGACATAGCGCGGACCGACTCAACGAGGTCCGCGTCCGTGCGGAGGCGGCGGCATCATGACCACCCCCCTGCTGCTCCTCGCAGCCGCGTTCCTGCTGATCCTCGCCAACGGCTTCTTCGTCGCGGCCGAGTTCGGCCTGGTGACGGTCGAGCGCCCGGAGGCCGAGAAGGCCGCCGCCGAGGGCGACCGACAGGCCCTTCGGGTCGTCGCCTCCCTCAAGGAGCTGTCCTTCCAGCTCTCCGGCACCCAGCTCGGCATCACCATCACCTCCCTGGTCGTCGGCATGCTCGCCGAACCCGCCCTCGCCCGGCTGCTCGACGGCCCGCTCACGGCCGTCGGCATCCCCGAGGCCGCGGTGTCCGGCGTGGCCGTGGTCGTCGGCATGCTGCTGGCCTCCGCCGTGCAGATGGTGGTCGGCGAGCTGGTGCCCAAGAACTGGGCGGTGTCCCGCCCGATGCAGGTCGCGCGCTTCGTCGCCGGCCCGCAGCACGCCTTCGCCCGCCTGTTCCGCCCGGTGATCGCCGGGCTCAACGGCGTCGCCAACCGCCTCGTCCGCGCCATCGGCTTCGAACCCGCCGAGGAGCTGGCCTCCGCCCGCACCCCGGGCGAGCTGGTCTCGCTGGCCCGGCACTCGGCGCGGGCCGGCGCCCTGGAACAGGACACCGCGGACCTCTTCGTCCGCACCCTGTCGCTGGGCGAGCTGACCGCGCAGCATGTGATGACCCCGCGCGTGAAGGTCAGCGCGCTCCAGTCGTCGGCGACCGCCGAGGACGTGGTCAACCTGACCCGGGCCACCGGCCTGTCCCGCTTCCCCGTCTACCGGGAGCGGATCGACGAGGTCGTCGGCATGGTCCACCTCAAGGACGCGCTCGCGGTCCCCGCCCACGAGCGGCTGCGCACCCCCGTGTCGCGGATCGCCCGGCCGGCCCTCCTCGTGCCCGAGACCCTGCCCGTCCGGCCGTTGCTGGCCCGGCTGCGCAGCGAGCAGCCGATCGCGGTCGTCGTCGACGAGTACGGCGGCACGGCCGGCGTCGTCACCCTGGAGGACATCGTCGAGGAGATCGTCGGCGAGGTCCGCGACGAGCACGACGACGTGCTCGACGCCGTACCCGAACTCGCCCCCGCCCCGCCCGAGGACGGCAGGCCCGCCTGGGACGTCGACGGCAGCTGCCGGGTCGACACCCTGGCCCGGATAGGCCTGGACGTGCCCGAAGGACCGTACGAGACGGTCGCCGGACTCGTCGCCGACCTGCTCGGCCGGATCCCGGCCGTCGGCGACCGCGCGGAACTGCCCGGCTGGCGGCTCGCCGTCCGCCAGGTCGGCCACTACCGCGCGGAGCGGGTCCGCCTGGTGCGCACGGCCCCCGTCATGGAGGCCGTCCGATGAGCGTCCTGCAACTGCTGTTCGCGGCGCTGCTCGTGCTCGCCAACGGCTTCTTCGTCGGTGCCGAGTTCGCGCTGGTCTCGGTGCGCCGCAGCCAGATCGAACCGCTCGGCACCGCCCGCGCCCGCCAGGTGCTGTACGGCCTGGAGCGGCTGCCGCAGATGATGGCGGCCGCCCAGTTCGGCATCACCGTCTGCTCGCTGACGCTGGGCGCGGTCGCCGAGCCGACGGTGGCGCATCTGCTGGAGCCGGTCTTCGAGTGGATCCATCTGCCGCACGCGATGATCCACCCGCTGGGCTACGTCATCGCCCTGGCCACCGTCGTGTTCTTCCACCTCGTCATCGGCGAGATGGTCCCGAAGAACCTGGCGATGGCCGCGCCGGAGAAGGCCGCGCTGTGGCTCAGCCCCGGACTGGTCGCCTTCGCCCGGGTGTGCCGCCCGATCACCGCGGCCCTCGGCGCCTGCGCCCAGGGCGTGCTGCGGCTCTTCCGGGTCGAGCCCAAGGACGAGGTGGAGGCCGTCTTCACCAGCGAACAGCTCAACCGGCTGGTGGAGGACTCCGGCCAGGCCGGACTGCTCGACCCCGAGGAGGCCGAACGCCTGGAGGACGCCCTGGAACTGGGCTCCCGCCCGGTGACGGACGTCCTGCTGAAGCGGGAGTCGCTGGTGACGGTGCCCCCGTCGGTCACACCGGGACAGATCGTCGAGCTGACCGCGCGGACCGGGTACTCCCGCTTCCCCGTGGCCACGGACGGCGGCGCCTTCATGGGCTATCTGCACGTGAAGGACGTCCTCGACCTGGAGGACTCCGACCGCGCGGTGCCGCAGCAGCTGTGGCGCCCGATGACGACCCTCCGCCCCGAGCTGCCCCTCGACGACGCGCTGACGGTGATGCGCCGCGCCGCCACCCACCTCGCCCAGGTGGCCGACGCCTCCGGCCGGGTGCTGGGGCTGGTGGCGCTGGAGGACGTGCTGGAACTGCTGGTCGGCGAGGTGCGGGACCCGGCGCACCGGGAGACCCCGCCGCCCTCCGTGTCCGAGCCCCGCTCGGGTGAGGAGGTCGAGCAAGCGCTGGCGAGCTGACCCGCCCCGGCGAGCCGAGCCGCCCGGGCCGGTCCGCGGGGTCCGTCACATGGCTGACGGATCCTGCGGGCCCCGGCCCGACAGCACCTCCCCGTAGGCCTGCATCAGATCCGGCAGCCGCAGGGTTGCCAGGTCGTCCCGGGACAGCGTCCCCGGGTACGTCGACAGCCGCAGATCGCGGTAGGCGCAGCTCTTCTCGTACAGCGTCCGCAGGAACCGCCCGTTGCCCAGCTCGTCGATCCAGCCCTGGTCGACGACGTGCCCGGCGATCGACCGCAGCTCGTCCAGCGACTCCTCGTCCCACGCGTCGCCGTTCTCCGCGGCCAGCACCTCGCCGATCGCGGTGAGCTCCAGCGGCCGGTACGAGGGGAAGTCGACCCGCGTCGTGAAACGCGAGGACAGGCCGGGGTTGGCGGCCAGCAGCCGGTCCATGCCCTCGGGGTAGCCGGCCAGGATCACCACCAGATGGTCGCGGTTGTCCTCCGCCCGCTTCAGCAGCACCTGGAGCGCCTCGTCGCCGTAGGCGTCGCCCTTGCCGTAGCCGGAGTTGGACAGCGAGTACGCCTCGTCCACGAAGAGCACCCCGCCGAGCGCGGAGTCGATCAGTTCGTTGGCCTTCACGGCCGTCTGGCCCAGATACTCGCCGACCAGGTCGGCCCGCTGCGCCTCCACCAGATGGTCGCCGCCGAGCAGGCCGAGCGCGTAGAAGACCCGGCCCAGGATGCGGGCCACCGTGGTCTTGCCGGTGCCGGACGGGCCGGAGAACACGAAGTGCCGCTTCGGCGGCTGCACCGGCAGGCCCTGACCGGCCCGCAGCCGCGCCATGTTCAGCTGGGCGGACAACGCCTTGACCTGCCGTTTGACCGGTTCCAGGCCCACCATGCGCTCCAGCTCGGCGAGCGCCTCCTCGAGTAATCCCGGGTCGGTGGGGCCGGCGGGCAGCGGCTGCGACGACAGAGTCGCCTTCTCCCGTACCGCCGGGTCGCTCTCCGACGGCAGCGGACCGGCGGGCGGCAGGCCGGGCTCGGTCAGCTTCAGGTTGCGGTCCTCGATGCCGAAGAGCGGGTCCAGTCCCTCCGCGCCGTCGACGTAGTCGGACCCCGGGCCGGTGAGGGGGAGCGAGGCGAGGTCGGTGCTGTCGTCGTACCCGTCCCCCTCGGCGATCGCCGCGAGCCGCGCGGAGGTGTCCATGAAGGCGGGGTCCACGCGGTGCACCGCCCGGTACAGGGGGAGCGCCGCCGCCGAGCGGCCGGTGCCCTCGTGCGCCCGCGCCAGCCAGTACCGCAGCTCCTTGCGCTGCGGCTGCTCGCTGCGGCAGCGCATCAGCGCGGCCGACAGCAGCGGCTCGGCCTGGCCGTACATCTCCAGGCGGACCCGGGCCATGCCGCCGAACAGGCCGGCCTCGATCCCGAGCAGCGGATCGTCGAGCAGCGGGTCGGTGTGCCGGACCAGCTGCTCCCAGTCCTTGACCAGATAGGCCCGGCAGGCGTGCAGAAAACGGACCTGGGCGTCGGCGTCGACCGGGGGCAGCCCGGCGAGGGCCCGGTCCAGCTCCGGGACGTGGCGGCCGTCCAGCCAGTGCGAGGCGTGCGCGAGCAGCAGATCGCGGGGGCTCTCCAGCACGGGCTGGACCCACCAGCCCAGCCAGTACCAGGAGTTGAGGGTGCGGCGGTGCCGGGCGCGCTGCTCGCCGAAGCGGTCACGGTGCCGGAACATCCGCAGCAGCGCGGTCGTGGTGTCGACGCGCAGCGCGTGCAGCCCGAGCCAGCCGTCGGCCATCCCGGGGTCCAGCCGTACCGCGGTCCGGAACTCCTCCTCCGCCTGCGGATAGGCGCCCATGGTGTACGCGTCCACGCCTCGCAGCCAGGCGAGGTCGGCCGGGGCCTCGGGGCCCTGCGTGCCGAAGTCCATCACGTCCCCCCACAAACCGTGCCCCCGCTGGTCGAACCGCTGTGCAGCGGACCGGAGTTGCGACATTGGGCATCGTACCCGCGGGTCGGGTGCCCGCCGTAGGGTGCCGCAGGGACGTTCGGCGAGGTCGGGCGCAGAGGGGGCGCACACCCGCATGGTGACCGAGGGTGAGCGAATCGGAGGCCGGGAGCGCCGGAAAACGTGAAGCGGACAGAACGAAGCCCCCGATCACGGGGGAACAATCGGGGGCTTCGCGTCACTGGGCGGCTCCGTTTGGCCGCACATTGAGAACGTAAGTCCTGTACGGGCCCCGGGTCAAGCGGAGTTGAGGCAGTCGGCCGAGTTCGCACGCACGGGTCTTCACAGGTTCACCACATCGGAGACGATCCATCACGGAGCGTCACGCACTGGTCTCCGGAGGACCGTCACACAGGCCCCGGAAGCACCTCGTATCCCCCTTTCACCTGCCGTACCAACAGGTCGGCGTACGGCCGCGAAGGGTCGTCGGCGAAATGCCGCCGCTCCGCCAAAACCCACCCGTCCCAGAACTCCCGCTGCTCCTCCCCGTCCCGGGAGCGACCCCGCGTCCAGGAGTCCTCGGCGGGCAGCTCCATCCACAGCAGTCGCGCCAGATGCGGGCGCAGCGCGCGGCGGCCCGCTCCGACGCCCTCCAAGAGGACCACCGGCGCCGACGGCAGCGGACGCGGTGCGCCGAACCGGCGGGCACGCCAGTCATAGGGGGAGTAGTACGCGGTCGCGCCGCTGCGGAGCGGCTCGATCACCTGCTCCAGCAGCCGGCCGGTCCACGCGAACAGCTCCTCGTGGCTGGCGATGTCGTCCAGATGCAGCACCGGCGCCCCGCCGAGCGCGGCGGCCAGCTCGCCCGCGAAGGTCGACTTCCCGGAGCCCGCGTGCCCGTCGACCCCGACGAGCCGGACGGGGCCGCAGGACGGGGGGAGGCGGCGGAGCGTACGGGCGAGGCCATTCAGGGGATGCGACACGTGCCCATCATCCCGTGTGCCCCGGACCGCCAGTGGTCCCGACCAATATTGGTGGGCGTGGCATGCCCCGAAGTGCTGGCAGGGCGGTCCACCCCCGTCCATAGTTGGCGGACACCATCAGTTGGCGAACACCATCGCACACCGTCGTGCAAGGACCTGCCCGTCTCGCACCCCTGGGAGTCAAGCGCCCATGAGCAGAGCCGAACAGCCGTCCCGCAGAACCCTCCTGGCCGCGGCGGTCGCCGCCGCGGTCACCGGCAGCGCGGGAACGGCAGTGGCCGCCGGAACCGCCACCACGGCCGGCACCGCGACCGCCGCCGGAGCCCCGGCCCGGCCCATCGACAACCGAGCCTGGACCACGTACACCGACTGGCGCTCCGGCGGCGCCAAGGGCACCCGGGCCGTCGCGGGCGCCCGGCCCGGCCTCGCGATCGCCGCCCCCCTCGGCACCCTCGACTACACGGACCCGCACACCGGCGAGACCTCCCGCTGGGAGTACGCGACCTGGACCTCGCCCGTACACCGGCTCGCCGTCCCCGCCACCGAGGTGATCCCCTCCTGGAACGCGAAGACCCCCGAGGGCACCTGGATCCAGATCGAGCTGAAGGGCACCTACTCCGACGGCACCGACACCCCCTGGTACGTCATGGGCCGCTGGGCGGCCGGCGACCAGGACATCCGGCGGACCTCCGTCGACGACCAGGGCGACGGCAAGAGCAGCGTCTGGACGGACACCTTCGCCGTCGACGACCCGGCGTCCGGGCTGCGCCTGGAGTCGTACCGGCTGCGGCTGACCCTGTACCGGCGGCCGGGCACCCGGCTCACCCCCACCGTGTGGCGCCTCGGCGCGATGGGCTCCGACATTCCCGACCGCTTCACGGTCCCCGCCACCACGGCGGGCCTCGCCCAGGAGCTGGCGGTACCGCGCTACTCCCAGGAGACCCACGTCGGCCAGTACCCCGAGTACGACAACGGCGGCGAGGCCTGGTGCAGCCCCACCTCCTCGCAGATGATCATCGAGTACTGGGGCGGCCGGCTCACCGACGAGCAGCTGTCCTGGGTCGACCCCTCCTTCGCCGACCCCCAGGTCTGCCACGCCGCCCGGTACACCTACGACTATCAGTACGCGGGCTGCGGCAACTGGCCGTTCAACGCCGCCTACGCGGCCACCTTCAAGGACCTCCAGGGCGTGGTCACCAGACTCGGCTCCCTGACGGAACTGGAGCAGCTGATCGCGGCGGGCATCCCGGCCATAACGTCCCAGTCCTTCCTGAAGGAGGAGCTGACCGGCGCGGGTTACGGCACCTCCGGCCATCTGATGACGGTGATCGGCTTCACCGCCGAGGGTGACGTGATCGCCAACGACCCGGCCTCGCCGAGCAACGAGGCCGTACGGCGGGTCTACCGGCGGCGCGAGTGGGAGAACATCTGGCTGAGGACCAAGCGGTACAACGCCTCCGGCAAGGTCGTCTCCGGCACCGGCGGCGTCTGCTACCTCTACTTCCCGGCCCGGCCGACCCCGCGGCAGCGGGCGGCGCTGGCGGCGGTCGGGGTGCGCTGACCCCCGGGCGCCGGGTTCCGGGCCTGACCGGCGCTGTGAGCAACGTCTCCGCCGCAAACGGCGCGGGCGGTGGCAAGGTGGACAGATCGGTGGGCGACGCCCCGGCGTGTCCACTGTGTGCACCGTGTCCACCGCCCGTACGAGACCAGTGAGAAGCACATGACCGCCACTTCCCTCATCGCCGCCCGCGTCCGTACCGGCGGCCCCCAGGACGACGGCCCGCAGATCGTCGAACATGTCATGGGCTGGGTCCTCGTGGCCGTCGTGGCGATGCTCGTCACCCGGCTCGGCCTGCTGTGACCGGTTGCACAGCCGCACTGTGACCTGACACATAGGGCTACGACCCGACCTGACATACTGCGGATGTCCCGCCGCCCGTTGGAATCAGGGTCGAAAGTGAACATCAGCGAACAACGTGACGCCGTCCGTCCCCGGCCGCGCGGAACCGAGCGCTCCGTCGCACGCCGCGCGGAACTCATCGCCATCGGGCGGAAGTTGTTCGCCGACACGTCCTACGACGCGCTGTCGATGGACGACATCGCCCGGCAGGCGCATGTCGCCAAGGGGCTGATCTACTACTACTTCCATTCCAAGCGCGGCTATTACCTGGCCATCGTCCAGGACTCCGTCGCCGACCTGGTCACCTTCGCGGCCGGCGGCCTGGAACTGCCCGCGCGTGAGCGGGTGGAGCGCACCGTCGACGGCTATCTGCGCTACGCCGAGCACAACCAGGCCGCGTACCGCACCATCGTCAGCGGCGGCGTCGGCTTCGACACCGAGGTGCAGGCCATCCGGGACGGCGTGCGCGAGGCGATCGTCACGACCGTCGCCGAAGGGGCCTACGGGCAACGGGAGATCACTCCGCTGGCGCGGATGGGACTGCTCGGCTGGGTCTGCGGTGTCGAGGGCACCACCCTCGACTGGATCGACCGCCCCGGGCTGCCCCGGGACCTGATGCGTGAGCTGCTGGTGAAGTCGCTGGGCGGTGCCATGCGCGCCATCGAGGAGCTGGACCCGGCCTTCCCGGCGCCGCGACCCGCCCGCCGGGAGGCATGAGCGAGGGCGGAGACCGGTGACCGGCCTCCGCCCCAAGTGACCGCGTCCCAAGATCAGTTGATGGCCTTGATCAGCTCACCGCTCGCCGTGTCGCCGCTCAGCTCCCAGAAGAAGGTGCCGCCGAGGCCCTGCTGGTTCTTGTAGTTCATCTTCGTCGCGATGGTCGCCGGGGTGTCGTAACTCCACCAGTTGCTGCCGCACTTGGCGTACGCGGTGCCGCCCACCGTGCCGGTCGCCGGGCACTTGGTCTTCAGCACCTTGTAGTCGTCGATGCCCTGCTCGTACGTGCCCGCCGCCGGGCCGGTCGCGGTGCCGCCGGGCGCGGACTGGGTGACGCCGGTCCAGCCGCGGCCGTAGAAGCCGATGCCGAGCAGCAGCTTCGAGGCGGGGATGCCGAGGCCCTTCAGCTTGGCGATGGTCGCCGAGGTGTGGTTCGCCGCGATCGGGATGCCGGAGTACGAGGTCAGCGGCGAGTGCGGGGCGGTCGGGCCGGTGGCGTCCCAGGCGCCGAAGTAGTCGTACGTCATCGGGTTGTACCAGTTCACGTACTGCGCCGCGCCCGCGTAGTCCGCCGCGTCGATCTTGCCGCCGGAGGTCGCGTCGGCGGGGATCGCCGCGGTGACCAGGTTGCCGGAGCCGAACTTGGCCCGGACCGCCTGCATCAGGTTCTTGTACGCCGTCCGGCCGCTGGTGTCGCAGGAGGCGCCGCAGGCGTTCGGGTACTCCCAGTCGATGTCGATGCCGTCGAAGACGTCCGCCCACTTGGAGTTCTCGACCAGGTCGTAACAGGACTGCGCGAACGCGGCCGGGTTCCTCGCCGCCTCACCGAAGCCGCCGGACCAGGTCCAACCGCCGAACGACCACAGGACCTTGAGGTTCGGGTGCTTCTTCTTCAGCTCGCGCAGCTGGTTGAAGTTGCCGCGCAGCGGCTGGTCCCAGGTGTCGGCCACGCCGTCGACGGACTCGGCGGCGGTGTAGGTGCGGTCGGTGGCCGCGTAGGCGTCGCCCATCACACACTTGCCGCCGACCACGTTGCCGAAGGCGTAGTTGATGTGGGTGAGCTTGGCGGCGGAGCCGGAGGTCTCGATGTTCTTGACCAGGTACTTGCGGTCGTAGGTGCCCCATTCGGTGAAGTAGCCGACGACCTTGGAGCCGGCGGCGGCCTCCGCCTCGGGGGCGGCGGTGGCGGTGCTCGCACCGGCGCCGGCGAGCAGTCCGGCGCCGAGGACGGCCGCGCAGGCGGCGGCCACGGCGGCCCGGAAGCGGCCGCGGGGGCGGTGGGGAGTTCGCATCAGGTGTCTCCTCGTGGGGGAGAGGGGAACGGCGCGCTCATTGGCATGAACGCGATAACGCGTGCGGTGATCCGACACCGTAGGAGGACTAGACCAGTAGGTCAATGGTGCGGACCAATTTCCGCGCTTTCCGAATTCTTGAAGTGAGCGGTCGTTAACCGGTGACGGAGGGCCCCGGATCGGGCATACTCACTGCGCACAGCCGCTGGTCAGCGGCTTCCGTGACCCGGAAGCCCGCCCCCTCGGCTGGGCCTCAGAGAGACCGGCGGAGCCGCCCCAACCCACGGCGGCCGTCCGCCGATGTGCCCGAAACGGGAGGAGAGCGTCGCCATGCCCGACCGCGCCCCGCAGCCGGTGGACCGACAACTGCCCACGGACGAGGCCCGGGACCTGATCTCGCTCGTCCGCGACATAGCGCAGCGCGAGATCGCGCCCAAGGCGGCCGAGGAGGAGGACGCCGGCCGCTTCCCGCGCGAGATCTTCACCCTCCTGTCCGAGGCGGGCCTGCTGGGGCTGCCCTACGACCCGGAGTACGGCGGCGGGGAGCAGCCCTACGAGGTCTACCTCCAGGTCCTGGAGGAGCTGGCCACGGCCCGCCTCACCGTCGGCCTCGGCGTCAGCGTGCACACCCTCGCCTCCCACGCCCTCGCCACCTACGGCACCAAGGAGCAGCAGGTCGAGCACCTGCCCACGATGCTCGGCGGCGGCCTGCTCGGCGCCTACTGCCTCTCCGAGCCGGCCTCCGGCTCCGACGCGGCCTCGCTGCGCACCAAGGCCGTCCGCGACGGCGACGACTGGGTGATCAGCGGCACCAAGGCCTGGATCACCCACGGCGGCGTCGCCGACTTCTACACCGTGATGGCCCGCACCGGCGAGGACGGTCCGCGCGGGATCACCGCCTTCCTGGTGCCCGGCGACGCCGAGGGGCTGAGTGCCGCGGCGCCGGAGAAGAAGATGGGCATGAAGGGCTCGCCCACCGCCCAGGTCCACTTCGACGGGGTGCGGGTCGGCGACGACCGGCGCGTCGGCGAGGAGGGCCAGGGCTTCGCGATCGCCCTGTCCGCCCTCGACTCCGGGCGGCTCGGCATAGCGGCCTGCGCGATCGGCGTCGCACAGGCGGCCCTGGACGCGGCGGTGGAGTACGCACTCGGACGGCGGCAGTTCGGCCGGCCGATCGCCGACTTCCAGGGGCTGCGCTTCATGCTCGCCGACATGGCCACGCAGATCGAGGCCGGCCGCGCCCTCTACCTCGCGGCGGCCCGGCTGAAGGACGCGGGGCGGCCGTTCGCCAAGCAGGCGGCCATGGCCAAGCTGCACTGCACCGACACGGCGATGAAGGTCACCACGGACGCGGTCCAGATCCTCGGCGGGTACGGCTACACCGCGGACTTCCCCGTCGAGCGCCATATGCGCGAGGCCAAGGTGCTCCAGATCGTCGAGGGCACCAACCAGATCCAGCGGATGGTCATCGCCCGTCACGTCGCCGGTCCGGAGACCCGCTGAACTGACCCGGCCTGACCACGGGCGCCACCAGCCGGACCCACTCCGGGTCGTGGCGCCCCGGCAGGGTGCGGCCGCGGTTGGCCCAGGTCCGCAACAGGTCGGCGTAGATCGGCGGGTCCTGGAAGCCGCTCGAGACGAAGCCGCTCGGTGCGACGTCGCTCGGCACGAACCCGCTGGAGACGAACCCACTGGGGGCGAACCCGCTCGGGACGAGCAGCGGCCGCTGTCGCCCGGTGGTGGAGTACGTGGGGGTCATGCCTGGGCAACGCCACGCGGGCCGGGCAGGTCACCGGTGCGTGGAATCGGGCGTGCGTTTCACGGGCGCTCGCGGAGACCGCACGCCGGGCGTACGGTCACGGGCGCCCGGGCGGCCCGGGGGCGCGTCCCGGCATGCCGGAGCGCGCCACGGCAGTCCTGTGCCGTGGCACGGTCCGGTGAGAAGAGGCGGGCCGGAGGCTCAGGCGGCGTGGCGGCGCATCGCCGGCACGCGCATCGGGCGCGAACCCGGGCCGCCGACGTGCGAGAACGGCTGCGTCCGCCAGTCGAGCCCCTGGGGCAGCGTCAGCAGCAGGGCGGTGTCCTGCTCCTGCGGCTCGAAGGACTCGTCCGCTGGCCGGGCGTCGGAGGCCCGGCGACCGGTACCCGCACAGACCGTGAGGCCGAACGGGTTCCACGGCGAGGCGCACAGCGCGTGCTCCGGCAGGACCTCCTCGTCCGCCAGGAGGGCGATGGGCTGCGCGCAGTCCGGGCAGATCACCCGGTACATCTCGAAGGTGTCGTAGGCGTCGAGTTCCTCGGCGTCGTAGGCGTCGGGTTCGACACCCTCCGGCTCGGGTTCGACGACCGGCTGCTGCCGCTTGGGCGCGGTACGACCAGGGCGCTTAAGACTCTGCATGGGATTCTCCCCCTCGGGCTGGGCCGTTCGGGCACTGCGGCCTCGACCACAGCAAGCACTTCCCAACGGGATTCCGGGGTAATCACGAGAACATCACGGAGACGGCTCGAACCTTGTGGCGTTCGTCACATGCCGTTCGCAGGTGCCCGCGTGGCAGTCCCGTCGCCCGGACGGCCGACGGACCGCTCCCGCTCACATCACGAACCGGGCATGACCTGGGCCGCTCGCTATCCGAGGGGATCAACCGCACTGTAGGTTCTTGCGCCATGGAGGAGCTGGACCGACAGATCGTGCAGCTGCTCGTCAAGGACGGGCGGATGAGCTACACCGACCTGGGCAAGGCCACGGGCCTGTCCACGTCGGCCGTGCACCAACGGGTGCGCCGGCTGGAGCAGCGTGGCGTCATCCGCGGGTACGCCGCGGTCGTCGACCCCGAGGCGGTCGGGCTGCCCATGACCGCCTTCATCTCGGTGAAACCGTTCGACCCCAGTGCCCCCGACGACATCGCCGAGCGGCTCGCGGGCGTCCCCGAGATCGAGGCCTGCCACAGCGTCGCGGGCGACGAGAACTACATCCTCAAGGTCCGGGTGGCCACCCCGCACGAACTGGAGGAGCTGCTGGCCCGGCTGCGCTCCCTCGCCGGGGTCTCCACGCGCACCACGGTCGTCCTGTCGACGCCGTACGAGGCACGGCCTCCGCGTATCTGAGCCACCTGGGTGCGGGGCGGCGCACGCGGGGCGCGAGACTGTTCCCATGAGTGAGCGCACCGCCCCGCCGAAGACCGTCCTCCTCCGCCGCGGAGAGGTCCACAGTCCCGCCGACCCCTTCGCGACCGCCATGGTCGTCGAGCACGGCCAGGTCGCCTGGGTCGGCTCCGAGGGCGCGGCCGACGCGTTCGCGGACGGTGTGGACGAGGTGATCGACCTCGACGGCGCCCTCGTCACCCCCGCGTTCACCGACGCGCACATCCACGCCACGGCGACCGGACTGGCCCTCACCGGCCTCGACCTGTCCGCCGCGCGGGACCTCGAACAGGCCCTCGGCCTGGTCCGGGAGTTCGCCGCCGCCCGCCCGCACGACCGGGTGCTGCTCGGCCACGGCTGGGACGCCGCCCGCTGGCCCGGCGGCCGCCCGCCGACCCGCGCGGAGCTCGACGAGGCGACCGGGGGACGCCCGCTCTACCTCTCGCGGATCGACGTCCACTCGGCGGTCGTCAGCACCGCACTGCTCGACATGACCCCGCAGCTCGGCCCGGTCGACGGCCCGCTCACCGCCGACGCCCACCACGCGGTGCGCGCCGCCGCCCTCGCCGCCGTCACCCCGCGGCAGCGCACCGAGGCCCAGCGTGCCGCGCTCGCGCACGCCGCCTCCCTCGGCATCGGCTCGGTCCACGAGTGCGGCGGGCCCGAGATCTCCTCCGAGGACGACTTCACCGGCCTGCTCCGCCTCGCCGCCGACGAGCCCGGGCCGCGCGTCGTCGGCTACTGGGCCGAGCGTGACGTCGACAAGGCCCGCGAGCTGGGCGCGGCCGGCGCCGCCGGCGACCTCTTCGTCGACGGCGCCCTCGGCTCCCACACCGCCTGCCTGCACGAGCCGTACGCCGACGCCGGCCACACCGGCACCGCCTACCTGGACGCCGCGGACGTCGCCGCCCATGTCGTCGCCTGCACCGAGGCAGGCGTCCAGGCCGGCTTCCACGCCATCGGCGACGCCGCCGTCACCGCCGTCGTCGAGGGCGTGCGCGCCGCCGCCGACAAGGTCGGCCTCGCCCGCGTCCGGGCCGCCCGGCACCGCGTCGAGCACGCCGAGATGCTGACCCCCGAGACCGTCGCCGCCTTCGCCGAGCTCGGCCTCACCGCCTCCGTCCAGCCCGCCTTCGACGCCCTGTGGGGCGGCGAGGACGGCATGTACGCCCAGCGGCTCGGCGCCGACCGCGCCCGCGCCCTGAACCCGTTCGCGGCCCTGCTGCGCGCCGGGGTCCCGCTCGCCCTCGGCTCCGACAGCCCGGTCACCCCGCTCGACCCGTGGGGCACGGTCCGCGCCGCCGCCTTCCACCGCACCCCCGAGCACCGGGTCTCCGTACGGGCCGCCTTCACCGCCCACACGCGCGGCGGCTGGCGGGCGATCGGCCGCGACGACGCGGGCGTCCTGGTGCCGGGCGCGCCCGCGGACTACGCCGTGTGGCGCACCGGCGAGCTCGTCGTCCAGGCCCCCGACGACCGGGTCGCCCGCTGGTCCACCGACCCGCGCTCCGGCACCCCCGGCCTGCCCGACCTCACCCCCGGCACCGACCTGCCCGTCTGCCTGCGCACGGTGGTGGGCGGACGGACCGTGTTCGTACGGCCGGGCGAGTGATCTACGGGGTCCGCGCGGGGGCGCGGGCGGCCCGGCGCACGGTCGCGCGACCTGCGCTTCCGCCCCGCCCACCAGCGGGTTCGGCACAAAAGCACAGGTCAGACGGCTGTTGACAGGCGGCGGCCCGGCACCGGTAGGTTCGGCCGGGTCCACCACCGGACACCCCGACCGGGGAACGTTCGCACACTCGTCGCGGCGCCGCTGGGTCAGGGATGGTGTACCGCACCGGGGCACCGTCACTGGGAGCCAGGCTCAGCGTCGGCACCGCGCCGAGGGAGCGTTCCGGCCGGCCGGGAAGGTGTGACCCGGGTGGGGCCCGGCCGCTCAGTAGACAACGGCTTTCGGTCGATCCGCAGCCAGCGGGTCCCAGGTCGGCCCGAAGGGCGCCGGGCCCCCATCCGCCGCACCACCGCGCCGCCGCGCGACCGGGGCGCCGGGGTGGTCAAAACAGTGCATCTGCCCCGCTCACGTGGAACGGCCGCCGCCATAGGAACGTCCTGTCACGTCAGCGCAGGCCGCGGCCACTAAGGTGGAGCTCTGCGTACGGACATGAAGGGGCAGCAGTGAACGACGGCGACGGCACCCGCGCGGCAGAGGCCCAGGGGAGACGCTTCGGCCCGCTCGGCACGGCCTTGGTGATCATTCCGACCTACAACGAGGCGGAGAACATCAAGACGATCGTCGGCCGGGTGCGCGAGGCGGTCCCCGAGGCGCACGTCCTGGTCGCCGACGACAACAGCCCCGACGGCACCGGCAAGCTCGCCGACGAGCTCGCCGCGTCCGACGATCACGTCCAGGTGCTGCACCGCAAGGGCAAGGAAGGGCTCGGCGCCGCCTACCTCGCGGGCTTCCGCTGGGGCATGGAGCACGGTTACGGCGTGCTCATCGAGATGGACGCCGACGGGTCCCACCAGCCCGAGGAACTGCCCCGGCTGCTCACCGCGCTCAAGGGCGCCGACCTGGTGCTCGGCTCCCGCTGGGTGCCGGGCGGCCGGGTGGTGAACTGGCCCAAGTCCCGCGAGTTCATCTCCCGCGGCGGCAGCCTCTACTCGCGGCTGGCCCTGGACCTGCCGCTGCGCGACATCACCGGCGGCTACCGCGCGTTCCGCGTGGAGACCCTGCAAGGCCTGGGCCTGGACGAGGTCGCCTCCCAGGGCTACTGCTTCCAGGTCGACCTCGCCCGCCGCGCCATCAAGGCCGGCTACCACGTGGTCGAGGTCCCGATCACCTTCGTCGAACGCGAACTGGGCGACTCCAAGATGAGCCGCGACATCCTCGTCGAGGCGCTGTGGCGGGTCACCACCTGGGGCGTGGGGGAGCGGGTCGGCAAGCTGCTGGGCAGCCGCGGCGAGGGGCCTGCGAAGCAGCCGTGACGGGCCGCCGCCGCCAGCCCGGCCGGGACCGGCCGGGCCCCTTATCCCGTGCTGAGCCGGGCGCAGGCACACTGGACCCATGACGACTGGCGCTTCGACCCCTTCTCCTGCCACCACCCGGCCCCGGCGCTCCCGGCTGCGCACCATGCTGCCGCTCGCCGTCGCGGCGTGGCTGGTGCTGGAGATCTGGCTGCTGACCGTGGTCGCCGACGCGGCGGGCGGGTTCACCGTGTTCCTGCTGCTCGTCGCCGGATTCGTGCTCGGCGCGGCGGTCATCAAGCGGGCGGGCCGGCGTGCCTTCCAGAACCTGAACGAGGCGCTGCAGCGTGGGACCGCGCCCTCAAGCGGGGGCGGCAGCGGCCTGATGATGCTGGGCGGCCTGCTGCTGATACTCCCCGGCATGATCTCGGACGTCGCCGGTCTGCTGCTGCTCGTACCGCCGCTCCAGAAGGCCCTCGGCCGGTACGCGGAGCGCACGGTGGACCGCAGGCTGCGCCGGGCCGCCCCCGGAAGCCTGGGCGACGCCTTCCAGCAGGCCCGGATGCACCGCCCGGACGGCAAGGTCGTCCAGGGCGAGGTCATCCGCGACGAGCCCGCGGACGCGCCGCGCGAACAGTACCCGCCGCTGAACCGCTGAATCAGTGAACCGCTGAGCCGGGCCGCTGCGCCGGGCCGCCGGGCATCGCGCCCGGAGGAGAGCAGGGACACAAACGACCGCGGGCGCCGTACGTGACTTCCACGTACGGCGCCCGCGGTCATGTGCGTGCGCTGGATACCGGGCCAGGCCCCGCGGGGACTAGGCCGACTTGCGGCTGTCCCGGGGATGAACGGCGATGTTCATCGCGCCGGAACGCAGCACGGCGAGCCGCTCCTCGAGGACCTCTTCGAGCTCCTCACGGGTGCGGCGCTCCATCAGCATGTCCCAATGCGTTCGCGCCGGCTTGGCCTTCTTCTCCTCCGGGCCGTCGCCATCCACGAGGAGTGCCTGGGCCCCGCAGACCTTGCACTCCCACTCCGGCGGGATCTCCGCCTCGACCGAGAAGGGCATCTCGAACCGGTGCCCCTTCTCGCATGCGTACTCCACGGCCTGGCGCGGGGCCAGGTCGATGCCGCGGTCCGTCTCGTAGCTGGTCACCACGAGGCGCGTGCCGCGAAGAGCTCGCTCACTCATGAATCGTGCCTCCCGGGCTTGTCGCCCACAGGACAGGTGTCGCTGTCGTCGTCATCCGGTCAACGTCCGGTCGGCGGTAAAGATTCCCGTTCGGAGTCCCGTTCCGGGTCATGCGTCGCCGTCGTAGCCGCAGCCTTGTCAACCAGTGCAGTACCCACAGGCGCCCGGTTTGTCACATCTGATAGGAGATGTCACCCAGCGTTTCGGCATCTTTGACGCGCAGTAACGGTACGCCTGGCAGGCCAAACGCGTACACTACAGCCCTTTCGCGCCGAGTGCTAAATCTTTTCGGGGACCGGGTTGCCCGCCTCCTGGATCGCCCGCCGTACCGGTACCCGTGCGAGCAGCAGGAAACCCAGCACGAAGAAGCCCACCAGCGAGATGATCGCGTCCCGGTAGCTTCCGGTCAGCTGGTACGTCAGGCCGAACAGCAGCGGTCCCAGCCAGCTCATCCCGCGGTCGCTCAGCTCGTACGCCGCGAAGTACTCGGCCTCCTTGCCGGGCGGGACCAGATGCGAGAACAGGGACCGGGACAGCGCCTGGCTGCCGCCGAGCACCAGTCCGATCCCGGCCGCCAGCGCGAAGAACCACACCGGTTCCCCGGCGGGCAGGAAGTAGCCCGTGGCGAGAATCACCGTCCACGCCACCAGCGAACCGAGGATGGTGAGCCGGGCGCCGTGGCGCCGGGCCAGCCGCCCCAGCGCCAGTGCGCCCGCCACCGCCAGCACCTGGACCAGCAGCACGGCCCCGATCAGCGTCGACTGGCCGAGTCCCAGCTCCTCGGAGCCGTAGACGGAGGCCTGGGAGATCACGGTCTGGATGCCGTCGTTGTAGACCAGGTACGCCAGCAGGAAGGCGAGCGTGAGCGGGTGGCGGCGCATGTCCCGCAGGGTCGCCATGAGCTGCCGGCGGCCGGGGACGGCCGCCCCCGGCTCCACGGCCGGGCGGTCCCGCAGCCGGCGCAGCGGGATCAGCGCGAAGCCGCCCCACCACAGCCCGGCCGAGGCCAGGCAGATCCGGACGGCCTCGCCCTCGGACAGGCCGAAGGAGTCGTGCGCCAGGTACAGGACCAGATTGCCGACCAGGACCAGGGCCCCGGCCGCGTATCCGAAGGCCCAGCCGCGCGAGGACACCGCGTCCCGTTCCTCGGGCGGCGCGATCTGCGGCAGATAGGAGTTGCAGAGCATCATCGCCACCGACTGGGCCGCGTTCGCCACCACCAGCAGCGCCCCGCCCAGCAGATAGCGGTCGCCGGAGAGGAAGAACATGGCGGCCGTCGCCGCGGCGCCCGTGTACGCGGCGGCGCCCAGCAGGTGCTTCTTGCGGCCGGTGCGGTCGGCGGCGGCGCCCACCAGCGGCATCACCAGGATGGCCACGATCACCGACAGCGACACCGCGTACGCGAAGAAGGACCCGGCGCGCACCGGGACGCCCAGCGGATGGACGAACCCGTCAGAGTCCGCCGCCGCCTCGGCGACCGACGTCAGATACGGGCCCAGGAACACGGTGAGCACGCTCGTCGAGTAGACGGAGCACGCCCAGTCGTAGAAGTACCAGCCGCGCTGCTCGCGCCGGCGCGCGGCGGACTCGTCGCCGTCCTTCGCGCCCGTCCGCACGGTGTCGGTGCCCACCCGTGCCCTCGCTTCCCCGTGCAGGTGCCGCGCGTGGGGCCGGGACGTCCGCCGGTCCGGGGCGTCAGGCCCAGACGCCGCGGTCCGCCATGACCTCGCGCAGTGTGTCGATGTGATCGGTCATGATGCCATCGACCCCCAGGTCCAGGAGCCGGTGCATCCGTTCCGGTTCGTTGATCGTCCACACGTGCACCTGGAGCCCGAGCGCGTGCGCGGTGCGCACGAAGCGGTGGTCCACCACCTGGATGCCGGACTGCGACTCCGGCACCTGCGCGGCGACGGCCGAGCGGCGCAGCGCGGCGGGCACGCCCCAGGAGCGCAGCCGCAGATTGAGCACGCCCCTGGTGCCGTACGAGGTCGCCAGGCGCGGTCCGGCCAGGCGCTGGGCGCGCACCACGCGGGCCTCGGAGAAGGAGCCGACGCAGATCCGGTCCCAGGCGTCCGTGCGGGCGACCAGGTTGAGGAACGGGTGGAGCGCGGACTCCGCCTTGAGGTCGACGTTCCAGCGAACCTCGGGGAACGTCTCCAGCAGCTCCTCGAAAAGCGGCACGGGTTCGCTGCCGCCCACCCGGGCGTGCCGTACCTCCGCCCAGGGCAGGTCCGCGATCCGGCCGGCGCCGTCGGTGACCCGGTCCAGCGTGTCGTCGTGGAACGCCACGAGTTTGCCGTCCCGCGTGGCGTGTACATCGGTCTCGATGTACCGGTAGCCCGTCTCGACCGCGCGCCGGAACTGCCGCACGGTGTTCTCCAGCCCGTCGGCCGCCCCGCCCCGGTGGGCGAACGGGATGGGACCGGGGTGGTCGAGATAGGGATGGCGGATGCGCGTGCTCACCGACGAAGTATCGCTCGCCGCGGTTGCCCGCCGGCAACGACCGTGCTGCCGTCGGATGCCGACGGGACGGCGAACACGCGCAGGAAGAGCTGGGCGAGCGGGCCGATCGAGAGCGCGTACAGCAGTGTGCCGACACCGATCGTGCCGCCCAGCGCGAAGCCGGTGACGACGACCGCCACCTCGACGGCCGTGCGCATCAGCCGGATCGAGCGGCCGGTGCGCCGGTGCAGTCCGGTCATCAGCCCGTCGCGCGGCCCCGGCCCGAAGCGCGCGGCGATGTAGAGGCCGGTGGCGACGCCGTTGAGGAGGATGCCCGCCAGCATCAGGGGGACCCGTACGGGGAGGGTGTCGGCCTCGGGGACGACGGCGAGGGCGCCGTCCATGGCGATGCCGACCACGAAGACATTGGAGACGGTGCCGAGGCCGGGGCACTGGCGCAGCGGGATCCACAGCAGGAGCACCGCGGCGCCGACGACGATCGACACCACGCCGATCGTCAGACCGGTGCGCTCGGCCAGGCCCTGGTGGAGCACGTTCCACGGCTCCAGCCCGAGTCCCGACTCCACCAGGAGGGCGGAGCTCGCGCCGTACAGCGCGAGACCGAGGTACAGCTGGACCAGCCGGCGTATGAGATGGCCCTGAGTGGACAAGACGTTCCCCCCCTGATTGGTGATGGTGGACTGGCTCATGACACTCTGTGGCTTGGGATGAAAGACCATCCATGGCCAATTCGGGGAAGGTGGACTGGTAACCATGGCGCAGTGGACCTCGGCGGTGGGTGCCGCACAGCTTGCCCGGCTGCTCAAGTCCCAGCAAGACCGCCCGGCCGGCCCCGGCAGCCGGCGTCCGCCCGCCTACCGGGCGCTCGCCGACGGCATCCGGCTGCTGGTCCTCGAAGGCCGCGTGCCGGTCGCCGCCCGGCTGCCCGCCGAGCGTGAACTGGCCCTCGCGCTGTCCGTGAGCCGTACGACGGTCGCGGCCGCCTACGAGGCGCTGCGCGGCGAGGGCTTCCTGGAGTCCCGGCGCGGCGCAGGCAGCTGGACCGCCGTACCGGCCGGGAACCCGCTGCCCGCGCGGGGCCTGGAACCGCTGCCGCCCGAGGCGCTGGGCTCGATGATCGACCTCGGCTGCGCGGCGCTCCCCGCCCCAGAGCCGTGGCTCACCCGCGCGGTGCGGGGCGCTCTGGAGGACCTGCCCCCGTACGCGCACACGCACGGCGACTATCCGGCCGGGCTGCCCGCGCTGCGCGCGATGATCGCCGAGCGCTACACCGCGCGGGGCATCTCCACGATGCCCGAGCAGATCATGGTGACGACCGGTGCGATGGGCGCCATCGACGCGATCTGTCATCTCTTCGCGGGACGGGGCGAGCGGATCGCCGTGGAGTCGCCCTCGTACGCCAACATCCTCCAGCTGATGCGGGAGGCCGGCGCCCGGCTGGTGCCCGTCGCGATGGCCGAGGGGCTGACGGGCTGGGACATGGACCGCTGGCGGCAGGTGCTGCGGGACGCCGCGCCCCGGATCGCCTACGTCGTCGCCGACTTCCACAACCCCACCGGCGCGCTCGCCGACGAGCACCAGCGGCGGCGGCTGGTGGAGGCGGCCCGGTCGGCCGGGACCGTGCTGGTCGCCGACGAGACGATGAGCGAGCTGTGGCTCGACGAGGACATGCAGGGCGCGATGCCGCCGCCGGTGTGCTCCTTCGACCCCGCCGGGTCCACGGTGATCACGGTCGGGTCGGCCAGCAAGGCCTTCTGGGCCGGGATGCGCATCGGCTGGGTGCGGGCGGCACCGGACGTGATCCGCAGCCTGGTCGCCGCGCGGGCCTACGCCGACCTGGGCACACCGGTGCTGGAGCAGCTGGCGGTGCACTGGCTGTTCAGCACCGGGGGCTGGCAGCAGGCCGTCGAGCTGCGGCGGGGGCAGGCCCGGGAGAACCGGGACGCGCTGGTCGCCGCGGTGCGGCGGGAGCTGCCGGAGTGGGAGTTCGAGGTGCCCAAGGGCGGTCTGACCCTGTGGGTGCGCGCCGGCGGGCTGTCCGGGTCGCGGCTCGCCGAGGCGGGGGAGCGGGTCGGGGTGCGGGTGCCGTCCGGGCCGCGCTTCGGTGTCGACGGGGCGTTCGAGGGGTATGTGCGGCTCCCGTTCACCGTGGGCGGCGCGGTGGCGGAGGAGGCCGCGGTGCGGCTGGCCGCGGCGGCCCGGCTGGTGGAGAGCGGGGGGACGGTGGGCGCGGAGGCGCCGCGGACCTTCGTCGCGTGACCCGAAGAGGCGGGCCCGCCGGTGCGGACCCGCCTCTTCGCATGCCTCCGGTCGGGAGGCGTCAGGAACTCTCCGCCGCGACGGCCTTGGCGGGCACCGGATCCGGGACCTGCTCCACCGCGGGTTCCGGCTGCGCGCCGCTCCCCGGCTCCGTGGTCGTCGGCTCCGGGGTCTTCGGTCCCGTGGTCGTCGGCTCCGCGCTCTCCGGTTCGACGTCCTCCGCCGGGGTCGTGCGCGGGGGCAGCAGCTCCAGCACGGCCTGCCGGTGGGCGTCGCTGGTGGCGTCGTCGTACGGGTCGGGCGTCGCGGGGACCTGGAGGCGCAGCACCGGCCCCGCGCCGAGACGGGCGTAGCCGCGGCCCGGGGGGACATGGGTGACCGGCGTGGTCTGCGCGGGGGCGCCCAGGAACGACTCCAGCCGGCCGGCGGTGGCCGGGCCGAGGACGACGCGCGCGCGGGTGTGCTGGCGTACGGCGTCGCCGAGGGCGTCCAGGCTGTCGAACTGCTCGGCGACGACCACCGTGACCCCCGCGGCCCGGCCGTGCCGCAGCGGCACCTGGAGCAGCGACTGCGGGTCCTTGTGGCCGTCGGCGGCGGCGATGTGCGTGAGCACCGTCGGCCGGTCCAGCAGCAGCCACAGGGGCCGCCTGATGTCCTCCGGCGGCGGGTTGCCCTCCTGCCGGGCCTGGTTCGCGGCGATCAGGCGGCGCTCGGTCTCGGTCGCCGCCCACTCCAGGCCGGCCAGCGCGCCGGCCAGTCCGCACTCGACGGCGAGCACGCCGTCGCGGCCGGTCAGGCAGGCGTACTCGCCGGTGCCGCCGCCGTCGACGATGAGGACGTCACCGTGCTGCAGCGCCTGGAGCGCGATGGAGCGAAGCAGGGTGGTCGTGCCGGTGCCCGGCTGGCCGGCGACCAGCAGGTGCGGCTCGGTGGAGCGGACGCCGGTGCGCCAGACGACCGGGGGGACGTCGCGCCGCTCCTCGCCGTGGGTGAGGGGGAGGGTGCGCTGGACCTCGGAGGGGTCGGTGAAGCCGAGGACCGTCTCGCCGGGGGCGGTGACGAAACGCTGGGCGGCGATGTCGGTGGGCAGCGGGGCGAGGGCGGTGACGGCGAGCTGGTTGCCCTCCTCGTCCCAGGCGAAGTGGTACTCCCGGCCGCGGCCCGACTTGGCGGTGAGCAGGTACTCGATGCGGCGGCGGGCCTCCGCCTCGCCGTCCGGGAAGTAGGCCGGATAGCGGACCACCAGGTGGGCGACCCGGCCCGAACCGTCGAACTCGTATCCGGGGAAGGCCTTGTCCCAGTCGCCGCCGTGGGAGTACAGCGGTTCGGGGTCCTCGGCGGTCGAGAAGTACGGGACGAGCGCCTCGTACAACGACTTCAGCCGCTCGGTCTGCGACTCGTCGGGGCCGTCGGGCTCGTCCGGGCCGCGGTCCCGGCCCTGCCAGGCTGCTGCCGCCATCAGGGTGATGACGGCGAGCAGCGGTCCGTACGGCACCAGTGCCACGACCATGACCGCCGAGGCCATCAGGAACAGCAGCGGCCCGCGCCTGTCCTTGGGGGTCTCGGCCCATCTGCGCCGTCCGGCCGCCGCCAGCCGGCGCAGACCCCGGGTGATCGTGATCAGCGGATGGAGGACGTCGGTGGCGCTGTCGGCCGCCGTCCGGGCCAGCTCCCGGCTCCGGGCGATCTGCGCGCTGCCTGTGCTCAGAATGCGGGGGAGGGGGCGCCGGGCCACTGCTGTCTCCTGAAGGTGCGTACGGGCGGGACGGACGTCAGAACTTGAGGCCTCCGAGGAGGCTCGCGAGACTCTCGCCGCCGGCCTTGATGCCGGGGGCGATCGCCGTGCTCGCCAGGTAGAAGCCGAACAGGACGGAGACCAGGCAGTGCGAGGCCTTGAGGCCGTCCTTGCGGAAGAAGAGGAAGACGATGACGCCGAGCAGGACCACGCCTGAGATGGACAGGATCATTTGAGATCTCCTGGTTCGTGGGGACAGTCACCATGAGTACTTCCAGGCTCACAGGATGTATCCATACGATAAAAGGTGCAACTGGGTGAAATTCGGTGGATTTCCACCGACCGGCCGAGTCGTCTTCGGCCGGTTGAGCAGCGCGGTTGCGCCCGACCGGGTCTGTGGTGATCTTTACCTCGGGCACATCGGGTCATGTGCCGTGGGAGCCAGTACCCTGGCGATTCACCTGAACGGTTGTAGTGAGAGGCGGTCCGGCCGATGAGTGAAGCCCCCGACCCCGAGGTCGTGGAGCTGGCGACGAAGATCTTCGATCTGGCCCGGCAGGGACAGACCGAGGCACTCGTGGCGTACGTGGACGCGGGTGTTCCGGCCAACCTCACGAACGACCGCGGCGACTCCCTGGTGATGCTCGCCGCCTATCACGGCCACGCCGAGACCGTACGGGCGCTGCTCGCCCGGGGTGCCGAGGCGGACCATGTCAACGACCGAGGCCAGACACCGCTCGCCGGGGCGGTCTTCAAGGGCGAGGAAGCTGTCATCAGGGCACTGCTGGAAGGCGGAGCCAATCCTTCCGCCGGCACGCCCTCAGCCGTCGACACCGCTCGGATGTTCGGCAAGGCCGAGCTGCTGAAGCTGTTCGGCGCGGATTGATTCGCAGCGCCTGATCAGGTAAAACGCACGTTCCGACCAGGGAAGACAACGACCACGGGGGAGGCGGTACGGGGCCGCCGGAAATTTCGGTCGCGGCATGGAGAACTGCCGAGTCATCATGACGTCGTGATTCACGGACGCGATGGCTGGGCAGGTGTTGCCGCACCGCGCGGGCCGTGATGCGGTCCGCATGGGCCACCGACGAGAGGCAGAGGAAGATGGTCTACAGCAAGCTAGAGACGGCGGGCGCCCCGACGTGTTGTCACGCGGCCAGGTAGTGCACGTTCCCCGGTTGCGTCGACGCTTGATGTGAGGCTGTTTCCCATGTTCGATCCGGTCATAGCGCCCAGCGGTACGCTGCTCGGCCTGCTCCAGCGGGGCCGCGGCGATGGTACGCTCCACGCGCTCACCGCCCCCCGTGACGAGGCCCTGACGGCCCTGAACCACTGCGTGCTCCGCGACCCCCGCCACGACTGGCAGGTGGAGAACCGCTCCCTTTACTACGCCCGTCTCTACCTGGACCTGAACGGCGAGCTGGACGCCATCGAGGCGCACCTCTTCGACCCCGAGGACATCCTCGACGGCGACGAGTCGCGCACCGGGCTCGCCCTGGCCGTCCTCGGCCACCTGGCCTCCTACGGCAGGCGGGACGCCCTGGAACTGCTGCGCAGGTACGCCGCCCACGGCACCAACTGGGCATGGGCCCTGGACGAACTCGCCCTGCGCGACGACGACGCCGCCCTGCGCGGCCTCGCCGCCCCCGTCCTCGCGCGCTTCCCCGCCGACCCCGAGGGCGACGCCGAGCTGGCCGCCGCCGTACGGGACTCCTTCGAACCCCGGCCCTGGCGGCTGTGGGCCGAGGACCCCCGCGAATGGATCTCCGCGCGGGTGCGCGCCGCCCAGGAGACCGGCTGCTTCGACCGCTGGCAGCGACAGATGCGGCCCACCGGGCCACGCCCGGGCTGGAGCGTGCGAGCTGTGTTCGAATGGGCTCAGCAGGGCCTCGAACGCGGCGCCGCCCTCCATGTGCCGGCCGCCCGCTGCCTGGTCGCCGTCGCCGGTCCCGAGGACCGGCCCGAGATCGTGCAGGCGGCCAAGGACGGCACCGACGGCGCCCGCAGCACCGCGCTGCGGTACCTCGCCGACAGCGGCGATCCCGACGCCCTCGATCTGATCGAGGCCGCCGTCAGCACCGGCTCCCCGGCCGTCGTGGACGCCGCCGTCGACGCCTTCGAACGCATGAGCAGCATTGCCGCCGTGGACCGGGCGCGCGGCTGGGCCCGCCGGCCCGACCAGCTGGGCGCCGCCGCCGGCCGGGTGCTCGCCTGCCGGGGCGGAGCCCAGGACTGCGACCTGGTCCTCGGCGCCCTGCGCGAGGCGATCCGGGGCGAGGGCCCCGACGCGCCGACCCTGTGGACCCTCGTCGACGGCGCCGGACGCCTCGGCATCGGCTGCGCGGCCCCGGTCCTGCGCCATATCTACCGGGAGACCGCCTCCTCCCATCTCCGCGGCCGCGCCGCCCGCGCGCTCGCCGCCACCGACCCCTCCTTCCCCGCCGGATTCGCCGTCGAGTGCCTGTGGGACTGCGAGGAGACCACCCGCGAACTCGCCGCCCGGCACGCCGAGACCGGTGACACCCGGGTCGTCGAGCAACTGCGCCGGCTCGCCGCCGACCCGGCCGAGGAGGCCGAGGTCCAGACGGCCGTACGCAGCCGCATCGGACCGGACGCGCCCGCCGCGTGAACCGAGATCCGGCGTGCGCCGGACGACACCCGACCCCGGGCAGGGCCGGTGCGCCCCCTCGTGTGAACACGGGGTGACCCGGGGATCAGGCCCGGATGGCCGCGGTCTGACCCGCCCGGGTGCGGGTGCCAACGCTCATGGGACGTTCCTCGGCCGGAAAGATCCACGTTGACGCGGCCACGTCCAGCGCGGCGACAACACCCCTATGCGTGTCGTCATCGTGACCGAATCCTTTCCCCCCGATGTGAACGGCGTGGCCCACTGCGCGCTCCAGACCGCCCGGCACCTCGTCGATCGCGGTCACGCACCCCTCGTCGTCGCCCCGGCCCCCGCTCCCGGACAGCGGCCCGACGCCCTCGCGCCGTGCCCCGTCGTCCACGTCCCCTCCCTTCCGTTCCCGGGCTACCCCCAGGTCCGCGTCGCCCTGCCCAGCCGGCGCCTCGCCGCCGCACTCGTCGACCACCGCGCGGACATCGTCCACCTGGCCAGCCCCTTCGTCCTCGGCGTCCGCGGCATGGCCGCCGCGGCCCGGCTCGGCGTCCCCGCCCTGGCCGTCTACCAGACCGACCTGGCCGGATACGCCCGCACCTACATGGGCGCCGGCGAGGCCGCCGCCTGGCGGCGCATCCGCTCCGTGCACGCGGCCGCCGACCGCACCCTCGCGCCGTCCACCGCTTCCCTGCGCGACCTGGAGGCACACGGCGTACCCCGCGTGGAGCTGTGGCCGCGCGGTGTGGACACCGTGCGCTTCCGGCCCGGCCACCGGGACGAGGCGCTGCGCCGCGAACTGGCCCCCGGCGGCGAGCTGATCGTCGGCTACGTCGGGCGACTCGCCCCCGAGAAGCAGGTCGAGCTGCTCGCCGGTGTCTGCGGGCTGCCCGGCGTGCGGGTGGTGGTCGTCGGCGACGGCCCCAGCCGGCCCGGCCTGGAGGAGGCGCTGCCCGGCGCGGCCTTCCTCGGTCGCCGCACCGGCGACGACCTCGCCCGGATCTTCGCCTCGCTCGACGTCTTCGCGCACACCGGCCCCTTCGAGACCTTCTGCCAGACCGTGCAGGAGGCCATGGCCAGCGGGGTGCCCGTCGTCGCGCCCGCCGCCGGCGGCCCGCTCGACCTGGTCGACCACGGCCGCACCGGGCTGCTGGTCCCGCCGCGCGACGCGGACGCCGTACGGGACGCCGTGGCGTCCCTCGCCGCCGACCCGGTGCTGCGCGCCGCGTACGGCGCCGCCGCGCGGGCGACCGTCGAGGACCGCACCTGGGCGGCCGTCGGGGACCGGCTCATCGAGCACTACGAGGACGTGCTCGCCGCGCGGAAGGCGGTGCTGGCGGCATGACCGGCACCCCGCTGCGGATCGTCCGGCTGGCCAACTTCGTCGCCCCCGCGTCCGGCGGCCTGCGCACCGCGCTGCGCGAACTCGGCGAGGGCTACCGGGCGGCCGGCCACGAACCCGTCCTGATCGTGCCCGGCGAACGGCACACCGACGAGGACACCGAGCAGGGCCAGGTCGTCACCCTGCCCGGGCCGCTGCTGCCCGGCACCGGCGGCTACCGCGTCCTCACCGACCGCCGCCGCGTCGCCGCCCTCCTGGAGGACCTGGCGCCCGACCGCCTGGAGGTCTCCGACCGCACGACGCTGCGGTGGACCGGCCGGTGGGCGCGGCGCGCGCGAGTACCCGCCGTGATGGTGTCCCACGAGACCGCCGACGGCGTGCTGCGCACCTGGGGCCTGCCGGAAGGGGCCGCCCGGCGCGCCGCCGACGCGCTCAACACGCGGACCGCGCACACCTACTCCAAGGTCGTGTGCACCACCGAGTTCGCCGAGCGGGAGTTCGTGCGCATCGGGGCCCGCAACGTCGTACGGGCCCCTCTCGGCGTCGATCTGACGCACCGGCACCCCTCGCTGCGGGACCCGGAGATACGCGGCCGCCACGCGCGCGTGGACGAGGAGCTGCTGGTGATGTGCTCCCGGCTGTCCGTGGAGAAGCGGCCCGGGACCGCGCTCGACGCCCTCGCCGAGCTTCGCCGGCGGGGCAGGCGGGCGGTGCTCGTGGTCGCCGGGGACGGGCCGCTGCGCCGGCGGCTCGAACAGCGGGCGCGTGAACGGGAGCTGCCGGTCACCTTCCTCGGGCACGTCCTCGACCGAGGGCTGCTCGGGGCGCTCCAGGCCGGCGCCGACGTCTGCCTGGCGCCGGGGCCCGCGGAGACGTTCGGGCTGGCCGCGCTGGAGGCCATGGCCTGCGGGACGCCCGTCGCGGTGAGCGCGTCCTCCGCCCTGCCGGAGGTCGTCGGATCCGCCGGAGCCGTCGCGGCGGACACCGGGGAGGGCTTCGCGGACGCCGTGGAGGCGCTGCTGGAGCGACCCGTGCGGGAGCGGCGCGACGCGGCACGCGCGCGTGCGGAGTGCTTCGGCTGGGGCACCGCGGTGGAGGCGTTCCTCGCCGCGCACGACACGACGGTCCTGACCGGTCCCTTCGCCGCGGGGGGCGCCGGAGTCGGGGAGGGCGCCGGTGTCGGGCAGGGCGCCGGTGTCGGGCAGGGCGCCGAAGTCGCCGAGGGCGCCGGAGTCGCGGAGGGCGTCGTCGGATGAGACCTCCGAGGTTCGTCGCGCTCGGCGACTCGCTGACCGAAGGGGTGGGTGATCCCGTGGCCGGCGGGTGGCGCGGCTGGGCCGCGCTGCTCGCCCCCGGCCTCGCCCCCGAACCGGTCCGGTTCACCAACCTCGCGGTCAGCGGGGCGCAGACCAGGGACGTGCTGGAGACCCAGCTGCGCGCCGGGCTGGCCCTGCGACCTGACCTGGTGTCCGTCGTCGTCGGCGTCAACGACACCCTGCGCCGCACCTTCGACATCCACGCGGTCACCGCGCGGCTCGACACGGTGTACGCGGCGTTCACCGCGCAGGGCGCGGTCCTGCTCACCGCCTGTCTGCCCGACCCCGGCACCATGCTGCGGCTGCCCGGGGCGCTCGCCCGCCCCCTCGCCCGGCGCCAGCGGGCGGTCAACAGCGTGGTCCACGCCCTCTCCGAGCGTTACGGCGCCGTGCACCTGCACGCCTGCGAGGACGCCTGGCTCGGCGACCGGGCGATGTGGAGCGCGGACCGGCTGCACCCCGGCGAGAAGGGCCACCGGCAGCTGGCGGTCCGCTTCCACGCGCTGCTGGCCGGAGCGGGCCTCGCGACCGGCCCGGCCCCCTCGCCGGAGCCCGCCTCGCCTGCGCCGACCCGAGGGGCCGCGCTGTGGTGGCTGGCCACCGCGGGCACCGGCTGGGTGGCCCGCCGGTGCACCGACCTGCTGCCCCAGCTGCTGCGGCTCGCCGCCGACGAGCTTCACCACGACGCCCGCGGCACCAGCGCCCGCCTCGACCTGCGCGCGACCCAGGCGGTGTCGACGGCACTGGCGGCGCTGCCGGTGGTGGGGCGGACGGGCGCGGCGTAGGGGTCCCCTGGGCGAGTCCGGGGGCCGTGGGTGGCGGTGTTCCGCCGTGGAACGGCCGGGCGCCCCGGGCCCGTCAGCGGCGGCGTACCGCCACGAAACGGACCGGGGTGCCTGGGACCGCCTGGGCTGCTGCCGCGAGGTCGGCGGGACGGACGACCGCGATCACCGGGTAGCCGCCCGTGGTCGGGTGGTCGGCAAGGAAGACGACCGGGCGGCCGTCCGGGGGCACCTGGACCGCGCCCAGCACCATTCCCTCGCTGGGCAGCTCACCCGTGAGGGCCCGAGCCAGGGCGGGGCCCTCCGTGCGCAGCCCGATGCGGTTGCTCGCCGCGGACACCCGGTAGGGGCGGGACGTGAACGCGCGCAGTGCCACCGGCGTGAACCAGTCGTCGCGGGGCCCGAAGGTGACCCGCAGGACCAACTCGGCGGGCGGCGCGGGCTGCGGAGCGGCGTCCACGCGCGCGTGCGGCTCGCCCGGCGCACCGAGCGGCAGCACGGCGCCGTCGGTGAGGGGCGCCGGGCCCAGCCCAGACAGCAGGTCAGTGGAACGGCTGCCGAGCACCGGCTCGACGGCCACGCCCCCGGAGACGGCGACGTAGCTCCGCAGGCCGGCCCGCGCCGCGCCCACGTCCAGGAGAGCCCCGGCGGGCACCCGTACGGGGGCGCCCCAGGCGGCGGGCCGGCCGTCCACGGTCACCGCGCAGGGGGCACCGCCGACCGCCACGGTGACGGCCGAACGCGGCCGCACCGCGCAGCCGGTGAGGGTCGTCTCCAGGACGGCCGCCTCCGGCGGATTGCCCACCAGCCGGTTGACCAGGGCCGCCGCGGGGGCGTCCAGCGCCCCGGAACGCGGCACCCCGAGGTGGGCGTGCCCTGGGCGCCCGAGGTCCTGGACGGTGGTCAGCGCTCCGGCCCGTACGACGGCGAGTGCGCGGTCCGTCATGCCGCCCCCGCCCCCGCACCCGTCCCCGCCGGGACGAAACGCACCCGCGTGCCCGGTGCGAGCAGCGCGGCCGGTACGCGCGCGTGGTCCCACAGCACCGCCTCCGTGCTGCCGATGAGCTGCCAGCCGCCGGGCGACGACCTCGGGTAGACGCCGGTGTACGGGCCCGCCAGCGCCACCGCCCCGGCCGGCACCGCGGTGCGCGGCGTGGCCCGGCGCGGGACGTCGTAGCGCGGCGGCAGTCCGGTGAGGTAGCCGAAGCCGGGGGCGAACCCGCAGAAGGCGACCCGGAACTCGGTCCCCGCGTGGATGCGGGCCACTTCCTGTGCGGACACCCCCCAGTGGGCGGCGACGTCGGCCAGGTCGGGGCCGTCGTAGCGCACCGGGATGGCGACGACCGCCTCGGGGCGCGGCGGCGCGGGCGGTACGTCGGCGGCGGCGAGCTCGGCGGCCAGCCGGCCGGGGTCGGTCAGCCCGTCGAGAAGGACGGTCCGCGCGGCGGGCACGATCTCCCGCACCGCCAGCGAGCCCTCCGCGCGGCGCCGCAGCAGCTCCGCGTGGAGGGCCTGCGCCTCCTCCCCGGAGGCCACCTCGACGAGCAGCGCGGTGGCCCCGACCGGCAGCACCCTCATGCGAAGGCCTCCACCCGTACGCCCGCCGACTCCAGCCGCCGCCGGACCCGCCGGGCCAGCTCCACCGCGCCGGGCGTGTCCCCGTGCAGGCACAGGGACCGCGCGCGGACCTCGATCGGAACGCCGGAGCGGGCGGTCACCGTCCCGGACCGGGCAAGGCCCACCGACCGCTCCACGACGGCCTCCGGGTCGGTGACCACGGCACCTTCCTGCCCGCGCGGCACCAGCGTGCCCTCCTCGGTGTACGCGCGGTCGGCGAACGCCTCCGTGACGGCCGGGAGGCCCGCCTTGGCGGCCAGCTCCAGCAGCCGCGAGCCGGGCAGCCCCAGCACGGGCAGCGTGGCGTCCGCGAGGAGCACCCCCTCGACGACCGCGCCGGCCTGCTGCTCGTCGCGCACCACGCGGTTGTACAGCGCGCCGTGCGGTTTGACGTAGGCCACGCGGGCGCCCGCCGCCCGCGCGAAGACCTCCAGGGCGCCGATCTGGTAGGCCACCTCGGCCGCCAGCTCGGCGGGCGGCACGTCCATCGCGCGGCGCCCGAACCCGGCGAGATCCCGGTAGGAGACCTGGGCGCCGATCGTCACCCCGCGCCCGGCCGCCAGCTCGCACACCCGGCGCATGGTGGCCGCGTCACCCGCGTGGAAGCCGCAGGCCACGTTGGCGCTGGTGACGACGGACAGCAACTGTTCGTCGTCGGTCAGCCGCCAGCGGCCGAAGCCCTCGCCGAGGTCGGCGTTCAGATCGATCGCGGTCATGGTCCCCTCTTGCTTGGTCGGGCTCGGTCGGGCTCGGATCAGCCCACGCGGTACTGCTCGTCGCGGGCGTCGGTGAGGAACATCCGGCCGGGTGCGTGGGTGATCGCGAACGGCGGGCGCGAGGCCGTCACCGCCGCCTGCGGGGTCACACCGCAGGCCCAGAACACCGGGATGTCGTCCGGCTCGGCCGTCACCGGTTCGCCGAAGTCGGGTCGGCCGAGGTCGTCGATGCCGAGTGCCGACGGGTCGCCGCAGTGTACGGGGCCGCCGTGCACGGCCGGGAGCAGACTGGTCTCCCGGATCGCCGCCGCCAGGTGCTCCGGCGGTACCGGCCGCATGGACACCACCATGGGGCCGTGCAGCCGGCCGGCGGGCCGGCAGGGGCGGCTGGTGACGTACATCGGGACGTTGCGGCCCTGCTCGACATGGCGGACCGGGACGCCCGCCCGGGTCAGCGCCCACTCGAAGGTGAAGCTGCACCCGATCAGGAACGACACCAGGTCGTCCCGCCAGTGGCCGAGGACGTCCGTCGGCTCGTCGACCAGCTCGCCGTCCCGCCACACCCGGTAGCGCGGCAGATCGGTGCGCAGGTCCGCGCCGTCGGCGAGCACCGTGCTCCAGGAACCCGCGTCGGTGACGTCGAGCACCGGGCACGGCTTGGGGTTGCGCTGGCAGAACAGCAGCATGTCGTACGCCCAGTCCGCGGGTACCGAGATCAGGTTCACCTGGGTGTGGCCCGCCGCGACCCCGGCGGTGGGGCCGGCCAGCCCCGCGCGGATGCGGGCGCGGGCCTCCCGGGGGGTCCACGCGTGCGCGCGGGCGTCGACCAGGGTCAGGGGGCGGTCCCCGGTGGCGGTGACGGCGGGGGAGTGGTGCCGCGGGCGGGTCACGTCAGCTCCTTTCCACGGGTCTCCGGCAGACCGAGCAGCGCGAGCGCGGCGATGCCGTAGCCGACCGCGCCGAAGACCAGCGCGCCGCCCACGCCCCAGCTGTCGGCGAGGAAGCCGACCGTCGTGGGGAAGACGGCGCCCACCGCGCGGCCGGTGTTGTACGTGAAGCCCTGGCCGGTGCCGCGCACCGCCGTCGGGTACAGCTCGCTCAGGAAGGAGCCGAAGCCGCTGAAGATCGCCGACATGCAGAACCCGAGCGGGAATCCGAGCACGAGCAGCAGGGAGTCGGCGCCGCTCGGGATGTTCGCGTACGCCAGGATGCAGACCGCCGACAGCAGCGCGAACAGCCAGATGTTGCGCCGCCGGCCCAGCCGGTCGGTGAGATGACCGCCCGTCAGATAGCCGATGAAGGCACCGGAGATCAGGAAGGTCAGGTAGCCGCCGGTGCCGACGACCGAGAGGTCGCGTTCCGTCTTCAGGTAGGTCGGCACCCAGGTGGCGAGGGTGTAGTAGCCGCCCTGGACGCCGGTGGACAGCAGCACGGCGAAGAGCGTGGTGCGCAGCAGCCCGGGCTTGAAGATGGTCGTGAACGAGCCCTTCGCGGGGTTGTGTTCGCGTACGGCGACGGCCTGGGGCGCGTCGTGCACCCGGCGGCGCATCCACACGACCAGCAGCGCGGGCAGCGCGCCGGTCCAGAACATCACCCGCCAGGCCAGGTCGTCGTCGAGGACCGAGAAGACCAGGGTGTACACGATCGCCGCGAGCGCCCAGCCCACGGCCCAGGAGCTCTGGACGGCGCCGAGGGTGCGGCCGCGGTGCCTGGCGCTCGAGTACTCGGCGACCAGGATGGCGCCGACCGCCCACTCGCCGCCGAACCCGAGGCCCTGCAGTGCCCGGAAGACCAGCAGCGTCTCGTAGGTGGGGGCGAAGCCGCAGGCCACGGTGAACACGGCGTACGTGATCACGGTGATCATCAGCGCCTTGACCCGGCCGACGCGGTCCGCGAGCACCCCGGCGAGCGCGCCGCCGATCGCGGACACGACGAGGGTGACGGTGGTGAACAGGCCGGTCTGGCCGCTGTCCAGGCCGAAGTACGCGGACAGCGCGACCATGCTGAGCGGCAGTGTGAAGTAGTCGTACGAGTCCAGGGCATAGCCGCCGAACGCGCCGGCGAAGGCGCGTCGGCCGCGCGGCCCCAGTGCGCGCAGCCAGCCCAACGGGCCTGCCTCGTGGTGGTGTTGATCCGCGTCGTCGCGTGTGTCGCCGGTCAGGGCCTTCGGTGGAGGAGTCGTGCTCATGGGCACCTCGCAAGGGGAGGACGGAGGGTGCTTCAGAAGTGAGCCAACACACAGCAACGTAGAGGATCGTTCAACGATCCTTCAATACCCCTGTTGTCTCGTCCTGTTGGCTGCGCTTGAATTCCAGGCATGGCAGAGCAGTTGACGGATCTTGCCGACGACCGCGCGCTCCTCGGGCGCACCAGCACCGCCGAGCGGGTCTCGGACATCCTCAGGAGCCGTATCGCCGACGGGTACTTCCCGCCCGGGACGCGGCTGTCCGAGGACAGCATCGGTGGGGCGCTCGGCGTCTCCCGCAACACGCTGCGCGAGGCGTTCCGGCTGCTCACGCACGAACGGCTGCTCGTCCACGAACTGAACCGGGGGGTCTTCGTCCGGGTGCTGACGGTGGAGGACGTCGAGGACATCTACCGCACCCGCCGGCTCGTCGAGTGCGCCGTCGTCCGGGGGCTGGGCGCCCCGCCGCACGACGTCGGCGCGCTCGCCGCGGCCGTCGAGGCGGGCCGGCGCGCGGCACGCGAAGGTGACTGGAAAGCGGTGGGTACGGCCAACATCCACTTCCACCGGGAGCTGGTCGCCCTCGCCGGCAGCGAGCGCACCGACGAACTGATGCGCAGCGTCTTCGCCGAACTGCGCCTGGCCTTCCACGTCGTGGACGAACCGCGGCGCCTGCACGAGCCGTACATCGCGCGCAACGCCGTGATTCTCGAGGCGTTGCGGGAAGGCGACCGCGGCAAGGCCGAGCGCCTGCTCGCGGGCTATCTCGACGACTCGCTGGAGCGGGTGGTGGAGGTGTACCGGAGGCGGGTCGGGGAGGAGGGCCAGGGCCCGCCGTCCGGATCACCCGGGACCGGGTCGTCCGGGCGTTGAAGGTGAGCGGCGGGCCCTTCTCGCCGCCGCACGCGGGGCTGCCGGATCCGCCGGCCGGCTCACGGCCCGGGGTCCGCCAGCAGCGGTCCGAGCGGACCCAGGTCGAGATTCAGGTCGCTGCGGCTCAGCCCGTGCTGCTCACACATTTCGTCCATCCGCTGGTCGAGCAGCATCAGGGCGGTCCCGAGCCGCTCCTCCTGCTCCGCACTCAGCGTTCCCTCGTCGAACCGGCGCACCGCCTGGCGTTCCATGAGCTGCCGCAACAGCTCGACCACCGTCAGGACCAAGGCCGCCAGGTCGTTCGCCACCCGCTCAGGGTCCAGGTCGACGGACCCGGCCCGCCGCGCGCTCACAGCGGCCCGCTGTCCGGCCACGGAGCGGGCACCCGCTCGTTGACCGACGACAGCAGGGCGTGCAGCGAGACCCGCACCAGCGGCACGTCGGCGATGGCGAGGACCAGGTCCCCGCTGACCACGACCCCGGTCGCCAGCACCCGGTCCAGCAGGTCGACCAGCGGCACGCCGACCGGCGCGTAGGGCTCCGGCTCGTCCCACGGGACGAACGGCCGCCCCGGTTCCCGGGTGTCGGGCACGGTCATGCGCCGGCCTCCTGCCTATGCTCCGGGTCTCGTTCCGCGCACTGCCGCTGCTCGTCCAGGCGCGCGAAGGAGTACGGGACCCACGGCCCCGACGCGACGACCTCGACGCCCCGGAGCCGGCCCGCGGCGGTCAGCCGCTCCAGCGCCCCGGTGAAGGCCGCCCGGCCGGCGTCGTCGACGAGGTAGGCCCCGTTCAGCAGTTGCGGGGCGTCCTTTCCCGTCAGCTCGCTGCTCTGCGGCCGGTGCCGGGTCGCGGCGACGGCGTGCCGTCTCAGCTCCCGGTCCACGGCCCGGGCCTCGGCCAGGGCTTGCTCGTGCTCCTCCTGCCGGGTGCGGCGCCGCGCGCTGACCCGGCGCAGGTAGGCGCGTCCCGCGACACCGCGATCGGTCCCGGTGCCGTCGGTCCCGGTGCCGTCGTTCCCCGCGCCGTCGTTCTTGGCGCCGTCGTCGGAGGGCGCCGCGGTGGTGGTGGCGGCCGTGGCGGCATGGACCTTCACCGCCCACTCCGTACGGCCTCGCAACCGGTCGAGCAGCGCGGCCAGCTCCGCCTCCCGCTCCACGACCGCTCGCACAGCGGTGTCGTCGGTGCGGTACAGCGTCGCCAGCGGAAGCGGTACGGCAGGACCCCACCGTGCGGCCGTCTCCACGGCCCGGTGGTGCGCGCGGGCGACGCGCTCCAGCTCGTCCGGACGTTCGAGCCGCTGGGCGAGCGCCGCCTCGCCGAACGCGGCCGCCGGTACGTCCTGGACGAGCAGGAAGAGGTGCCCGGCCGGCAGGACGCGCAGCGGTCCGCCCCCGTCGTGACCGGGGTGCACGTGCGGCTCCGCGCCGGCCGGGTGGGCGGACAGCACGGCGAAGGCGCACACGAGTGTGGCGTCCGCGTTCATCGGACCTCCTCCGGCTCCTCGTCCAGAGCCTCCCGTACGGCCTCCTCCAGCGCCGCGAGACGCTCCCGCAGCAGGGCGTTCTCCTGCGCGAGCGCGTCCCTCGCGGCCCGGGAGGACAGCGCCGGGTCCGTCTCCCACCAGTCGATGCCCGCCTTCCGCGCGGTGTCGACCGATGCGATGAACAGGCGCAGCCGGATGGTCAGCAGCTCGATGTCGAGCAGATCGATCTTGATGTCGCCCGCGATGACGATGCCTTTGTCGAGGACTCGTTCGAGAAGGTCGGCGAGGTTGCCGGTGACGGGTGCGTACTGCTGCGTCTCCGCGCCCGGAGGCCAGGTGCTCACGTCGGTCACTGCACGCTCCCCGGGTGGTCAGCGACGCGTACGGCCGGCTCTGTCGCCCTCGTCCTCTTCGCCCTCTTCGTATTCGTCCTCTTCGCCGTAGTCGCCGTTCTCGTCCTCGTCCTCGTCCTCGTACTCGTACTCGTCGTCGTACTCGTCCTCATCGGCGTCTTCTTCCTCGTCTTCTTCCCCGGCCTCCTCGTCCTCCCTGTCCTCCTCGGCTTCCGCCTCGTACTCGTCGCCTTCCTCGTCGGCCCGCACGTCCTCGGGCGTGCGGACCACTTCGCCGTCGCGGATCTCGCCGCGCCAGCCCTCCACCTCCTCGTCGGCGTGCAGCGTGACGTGCCGTGCGAAGTGCTTCAGGTCGAGGCGCAGCCGGCGCCCCTGGGCGCGCCACAGATTGCCGGTCTTCTCGAAGAGGCCTGCCGGGTCGTACTCGACGACCACGACGATCCGGGTGAGGCGGGGCGCCAGCTCGTGGAAGGTGACGGCGCCGCGGGTGGTGCCCTTGGCGCCCTCGGACGTCCACACGATCCGCTCGTCGGGCACCTGCTCCTGGACGGTCGCCCGCCAACTGCGTTTCGAGGGGCCGACCTTGGCGTTCCAGGTGGACTCGACGTCGCCGGACTTGCTGACGCTGCGCACACCCTTGGTGAAACCGCTGAAGTCCTCGAAGGCGGTCCACTGGTCGTATGCGGTGCGCAGGGGCACACCGACGTCCACGGCCTCCATGATGTGGGTGGCCTTGACGCCTCCGCTGCCGCTCCGGCCGCCCGCGCCGCCCCCCTCCGTCAGCCGGGTGGCCAGCTTGCCGACCCCGTGCACCGCCTTCTTCATGAGGCTGCCGCCCAGGGCGGAGACGTAGCCGCTCAGCGCGTCCTTGAGGTCGTCCAACGGAAGGGCCGTGTGCCCGCTCGCCCGGTCGCCCCGTTCCCGCGTCGTCGCCATCCGGGGTCACCGTCCTCGCCGCGAACGGGTGGCGCCGCCGCCCGAAGAAGCCCTCTTGGCAGCGGTCTTCTTGGCCGCGGTCTTCTTGGCGGCCGTCTTCTTGGCTGCGGCCTTCTTCGCCGGGGGCTTCGGGGCCGTCCTGCGGGCCGGGGCCGTCCGGGCGGGCGGCTTCAGATCACGGGCCTCGTCGTCGTACGCGTCGTCGTACTCGTCATCCTCCGCGTACTCGTCCTCCGGGTAGTCCTCGTAGTCGTCCTCCCCGTAGTCGTCCTCCCGGCGCCCGGCGCGCGCGTCGACGGAGCCCGCCGCGCCGTTGAGGGCGTCGGTGCGGTCCCGGAGGGCGTCGGCGAGGCCCGTGAGCCGGCGGTTGGCCGCGCCGGAGACCGCCGTGCGGCCCGCCTGCATCAGCTCGCCGCGCACCTGGTCCGACAGCTCCTGGAACTGCGGGGCCTCCTGGAGCCTCGCCAGGCCCTGGGAGACCAACTGGGCGGGGGAGACACCGAGGCGCCGCCCCGCGAGGTAGGAGCCGACGACCAGGGCCAGCTTCCCCTTCTTCGTCCGTCCCAGGAGGTAGCCGCCTGCCACGGCCGCCGCCATGGCCACCTTCATTTCGTTCATGGTTGCCTTCTCTGTGCGCGTTCGGGCTTCGTCCTCTGTGGGGGCTCGGGCCTCGTCCGAGCGCGGCCGGGGGTGTCCGGAAGGCCGTCCAGCAGGGTGAGCAGCCGCTCCTCCTCCCGCTCGAAGGCGGCCTCGTCGATGACACCCTTGTCCAGGGCCTCGTTGAGCGCGGCGAGTCGGGCCCGCACGCGCCGCGGATCGTGGGCCTGACGCCGGGACTCGGCCAGCAGGTGGTCGGCGACCCACAGGGTGCCGCGCACCGGCGCGAGGGGTAGCAGCAGGAGACCGCTCACCAGTCCCATCGGGTCACCGCCCCGCAGGGGTGGGCCGCGGGTCGACGAAGCTGTAGCACGGCAGGGGCCCGGTGACGCTGAGCGCCAGCCGGTCGCCGTAGACGCGGGCCTGGTCCGCGACGGCGTCCCGGAACCGCCGCTCGTCCGCGGCGCGCAGCAGGAACGACGTGCTCAGCACCTGGTCGTCGTCGACCTGGCCCGCCGCCGTGCGCCGGGCCAGGGGGGCCAGCCGGGCGAGGACCTGCCGCGCGGCGCGGCGCGCCTCGCCGCGCACACCGCGGGCGAGCGCCTCGCCCAGCCGTACGTTCGTCTGGTAGTCGGGGCTGCGGCGGGCGCGGGCCGCCAGGGCGCCCAGGTGCTCGTCGCGGCGTACGAGCTGGGCGAAGTAGCCGGGGACGACCGTGCCCTTGAGATTCATCTCCACGCAGTCCCGTACGCCGTCCAGCTGGCGGAGGAGGGTCCGCCGGTCCCCGCGCAGCTGGGCGCGCAGGGCCTCGGAGTCGGGGCTGACCACCGCGAACCGCATGGGCAGGAGCGGTCCCTGGCCGGCGAGTTCCGCCAGCACCGCCTGATGGGCCGCCAGGTCACGGCGCCGGGGACGCAGCCGCTCCGGCGGCGTGGAGACCACCGCGCACAGCCCGGACTCGGTCAGCAGCCGGACCGGCGCGCCGGCCACGCCCGCGGTGCGCGGCCCGGCCACGCCGGCGGGGGTGATGCCGTAGACGTACAGGGTGCCGAGCGTGGTGACGGCAGTGCTCACCGTCATTCCTCCTCTTCCTCCTCCGCGCGCCGGCGGGGGCGGGGACGGGGGCGGTCCGGGCGGTCGCGCTCACCGCGTGCGGGGCGCTCCGCGGGCGGCCGGCGGCGCGGACGGTCGGGCCGCCGCTCCGGCCGCCGCCCCTGGCCGCCGCGACGGCCCGCGGGCTCCCGCTCCGGCACCTCGTCCTCGTACGCGCCCCCGTGGTCGCCGTACTCGCCGTACCCGCCTTCGTATTCGTCCTCGTCCTCGGCCCGCCCCTCGGGGGGAGTGAGCAGACCGCGCACCTTGTCGCTCAGCGTCCGCCCGGCCCGCTTCGCGCCCGCCTTGCCGAGCGACCTGGCCATCGGCGCGCCGAACAGTTCCGGCACGGTCTTGCTGCGCGCGTCGTGCTCCAGGTCGAGGCGGTTGCACGCCTCCGCGAACCGCAGGTAGGTGTCGACGCTGGCGACCACGATCCGGGCGTCGACCTTGAGGATCTCGATGCCGACGAGGGAGACGCGGACGAAGACGTCGATCACCATCCCGCGGTCGAGTATGAGATCCAGGACGTCGTAGAGGTTTCCGGCGCGGGGGGCGCAGACGACCTCTTCTTCATACGTGATCATGTGCTGTCCTTCCGGCGGGCCGCGAGGGGCCGGTCACTGGTCCTGGGCACCGCGCCGGTAGCGCGTGATTCGGCGGTACTGCGTCAACTCGCCCGTCGAGTCCAGTTCCACCTCGTAGACGGCGAGCAGGCTGGTCGTGTCGGGGATGCGCGCCAGCTCCAGGACGTCGATGTTGACGATCCAGCCGTCGTCGTCGGTGCGCCGCACCGCGGAAACGCCCTCCAGGCGGTGCCGGATGAGAGCGCTCAAGCTCTCGGCGGCCCGCTCGGCGGCGTCGCCGGCACCCCGCGGCGCGTGCCCGCGCTCCGGGGCGGTGGCCGTGCGGCGCCGTCGCTCGCCAGGTTCCGTCATGCTGCCCACTCTGGCCGGTGCGCCCGGCGAGCGCGTGCGGAGTTGGACCATCCGGGCCATGGGCGGGGAGCTCGGCGGAGAACGGCCGGTTTGACAGCGCGGCGGTGGGCCCCCTCTGCGTCGTTTGGGTCGTTGTCAGACCGAGGACCTAGTCTGTGCACCGTGACTTCGCCTGCATCGACGGACAGCGTTCCGCCCCAGCTCAGCGCGGGGCCGCGCCCCGCACCGGGCCCGGCCGCCGACGAGGGACTGGCGCGGCGGCTGCGCGCGCTCGCCTGCACCGCGCCGCTGCACGACCTCGACGCGCGCAAGGCGAACCTCGCGGGCGAGTACACGGTGTACGGCATGGCGGAGATCGCCCTCGCAGCGATCGACCTCGTCACCCTCAACATGGACTTCGACACCGGCGCCGACCACGACCAGGTCGTCGCCCGGCTCGTCCCCCGCGTCGCCGCGCAGGCCCCGGGGCGGCCCGCCGCCGAGCACGAGCGGGTGGCCCGCTGGGTCCTGGAGAACCTGATCAACGTCGGCAGCGTCGACCGCGGCTTCCGCGCGGTGTACGGCACCTTCGCCCCCGACGGCACGTACGTCCGCCGTGACTACGACTTCAAGCTGATCGAGGAGGTGCCCGGCCCCGGCGGCAGCGTCTACCTGCGGACCACGGACGAGGCGGTCAACGTCCTCGTCGGCGCCCTCGACACCGATGTCACCAGCGCGCAGATCGCCGCCGAGGTCAAACTGGAGGTGCTGATCAGCCGCGGCCGTCTCGCCGACGCCCAGCTCGCCGCCGAACAGGCCCGGTACCGCACCGTGCAGTACTCGGAGACCCTGCGCAAGGCGCTGGACGCCACCCGGCGCAACGTCCGCGCGGTGGACTGGCTCACCGCCGTCCCCGACATGATCGCCGAGGCCCTGGACCACGTGGCCGACCGCTACCGCCACGAGAACGCGATCCTCACCAACATCCGCAAGGCCCGCGACGAGTCCGAGGACCCCGAGCACAAGCGGCGCGCCGCCGAGCTCGTCGACATCGTCAAGGACTGCATCCGCCGCCACACCCAGCTCCAGTCCCGCCTGCTGGAGGCCGGCCCGCTGTTCCGCGCCGAGCAGGACCGGCAGGCCTTCGCGACCCCCGCCGCCACCTCGGGGACGGACCTGTACGGCCACCTCCTCGCCCCGATCCTGCCGCTGCCCCTGGAGCAGGCGATCCGCGTCACCGACGCCTACTTCGCCAAGGGCACCGGCCTGCGCACCCCGGTGTCCGTCCGGGTCGGGGACCTGGTCGACATCCTGTTGACCCCGCCCGTCGAGCGGGAGCACCTGGGCGCCGAGATGCCCGAGCCCGACCTCATCGCCACCCCGGACGACAGCCGGTTCAGCGAGGAACAGCTGGCCGCCGCGATGGAACTGCTGGACCTTCCGGCCGACGCGCCGCGCAGGCTGTCGGGCCTGCTGGCCCAGGCCCGGCGGCAGGACCCCGACCTGCCGTACCTGGTCGCCCTGCTGGCCGTCCACGCGGCCAGCCCGCCCGTCGGCACCGCCTACCGGCAGGGCGAGGAGAAACTCCTGTTCGCCGTGGACGACGGCACCGAACTCGACGATCCCGAGTTCGGGGGCGCCGACCTCATCGTCGGCACGGCCCTGCTGGACGCGGCCGGCATGGCGGCGGACAGGACGGAAGCAGCATGAGTGAGCACCAGCGCAACAAGGAGCACCGACCGTGACCGAGCACGTCGAGTGGAGTGAGCCGGAGGCGCCTGCCCCCTCGGCGCAGGCCCCCGTCACCCCCGCCGACGCCGCCGACGCGGCGCGGCTCGTCGCCTTCGGGCTCCAGCCCAAGCTGCTGCCCGCCCGCGACCAGGAGTACGCCGACCTGCTGCGCCGCTACCGGGAGGACCCGCCGTTCGCCCGCCTCGCGGACGCCGTCGCCGCGGGCCTCGGCCTCGTCGTCCTGGAGGTCTCCCCGCGCGCGGGCATGGCGGTCACCGCCGCCGAGGACTCGGTCTTCGCCGTGCGCATGAGCGACTACGCGCGTCGCACCGCCGCCGACTCCGGCGACCGGTTCCTGCACGGACTGGCCCACCTCGCCGTCGCCGCGATGGCGTTCCCGCGCCCCGAGGACCTGGCCGACGACGGCTACATCGGCCGCGTCACCGTCAACGGCGTCGACGCCTTCGTCCGGCAGGCCTGCCGCCGCCTGGAGGAACGCGCCGCCGAACAGGGCGAGAACACCGACCCCGCGACCGACGCGCCCGGCCTGGAGGCCGCCTGGCGGATCTGGGCCAGACGCAGCGCCACCGGCGCGACGAAGGACGCCCGCCGGCCGGCCGCCTCCACCACCGGCATCGTCGCCAAGGCCGTCACCTTCCTCACCGACTCCGGCTTCCTCCAGCGCACCGGCGACGAGAGCGGCGGCACCTACCGCACCACTGCCCGCTACCGGCTCCAGGTCCGCGACATGGCGGGCAACGCCGCCATGGCCGAACTACTGGAACTGGGCGTCGTCCCGGTCACCGACGGCACACCGACCCTGCTGCCCGCGGACGAGACCGACGACCTCGAGCTGGTGGCCGACGCGGGACTGCCGTTCCACTCCGGCTGATCCCCCGCCCCCGCGCCAAGAACCTCCCCGATCTGACGAAGCCTTACGAGAGTCCGCCATGTACGAGCTGTCCCGGGTCCGCCTCTACTCCATCGGACCCGCCGGTGCGCGCTACGCCGACACCGTGCTTGACCTGCGCGGTGTGGGCGAGCCCGTGCCCGACCCCGCACCCACCCAGGCGGAGTTCTTCGAGGAGGAGCCCGTCGGACCGCCGCGCCGGCCCGCGCCCGCCGGGGTCCTCTTCCTGGAGAACGGCGGCGGCAAGTCCGTCCTGCTCAAGCTGATCTTCTCCGTGATGCTGCCGGGCCACCGCAACACCCTCGGCGGCGCCAGCTCCGGCGTGCTGCGCAAGTTCCTGCTCGCCGACGACTGCGGCCACGTCGCCCTGGAGTGGCAGCACGTGCAGACCGGCGAGTGCGTGGTCGTCGGCAAGGTCAGCGAGTGGCGCGGCCGGCAGGTCTCCAACGACCCGCGGAAGTTCGCCGAGGCCTGGTACTCCTTCCGGCCCGGCCCCGGCCTCACCCTGGACAACCTGCCCGTCGCCGAGGCCACCGCCGTACGGCCGCCCGCCGAGGGCCAGTCCGGCGCCCAGGGCCGCCGCCGCACCATGAAGGGCTTCCGGGACGCGCTCACCGAGGCCGGCAAGGCCTACCCGCACCTGGAGGTGCACTGGGAGGAGATCCACGACCGGTGGATCGAGCACCTGGGCGACCTCGGCCTCGACCCCGAACTCTTCCGCTACCAGCGGGAGATGAACGCCGACGAGGGCGAGGCCGCCGGCCTGTTCGCGGTGAAGAAGGACTCCGACTTCACCGACCTGCTGCTGCGCGCCGTCACCGACACCCGCGACACCGACGGGCTCGCCGACCTCGTCAGCGGCTTCGGCAACAAGCTGGGCCGGCGCGCCGAACTGATCGCCGAACGGGACTTCACCGCCGGGTCGGTGGACCTGCTCGGCCGGATCGTGGAGGCCGCCGAGGCCCGCTCCCGCGCCCGGGACGTGCACACCGGGGCCGAGCGGAGGACCCGCGTCCTCGCCCGCCGGCTCTCCGCGCGGGGCGCGCAGGAACGGGTGCGGGCCGCCGACCTCGCCCAGCGGGTCACGGCCGCCGCCTACGCCGTCACCCACGCCGAGAACGCCCGTGAGCGCAGCGCCCTGATCACCGCCGAACTCGCCTACCGGCACGCCTCCCTGGCGCTCGCCGCCGCCGAGAAGTCGGCCGCCGCGCAGAAACGCGAACTCGCCGACGCGCGCACCCTGCACTCCGCGTGGCAGGCCGCCGAGGCCGTACTGCGCCACCGCGCGGCCGCCGACCGGGTCGCCCGCGTGGCCGCCGCCATCCAGGAGGCCGAGCGGGACGCCGCCCCCGCGCTCGCCGCCCGCACCAAGGCCGCCGTCGACCTCGTCCGCGCCCTGCACGCCGCCGCCGAGAGCGCCGAGACGCTCGCCAACGAGGAGGAGGAGCGCTCCGCCGCGCTCCAGCAGGCCGGCGACTCCGCCTACCGGGACTCCACCGCAGCCGCCACCGAGGCGCAGCGCGCCCGGAGCGAGGCCGGACACCTGCGCCAGCGGCTCGACGAGGTCGAGCAGGAGACCGCCGAGGCCGTCCGCGCGGGCTGGCTCGACGACAGCGCGCCCGACGCCGACCCCGCGCGGGCGGCCCTCGCCGCCAGCGACGCCGAGAAGGCCGCCGTCGCCGCCTGGGACACCGCCCGCGAGGCCTCCCGCTGGGCGACCGAACACGCGCGGGAGGCGGCCTCCGCCGAGTCCCGCGCCGAACTCACCGCCGCCCGCGCGGCCGACGCGGCCACCGCCGCGGAACGGTCGTACGAGGGCGAGCGGCGCACCGCCGAAGCGCTGGCAGCCGAGGAACGGCTGGCGGAACTGCTGAGCCTGCCCGGGGCCTCCGCCGGGGCACGGGCCCTGGTTCCGGCACCGCGCACGGGCGCGGACACACCCGCCGAGGGCGCCGCCCGCTGCGAGGGCACCCTCACCCCCGAGGAACTGGACCGCTTCGCCGACGAACTGCGTGAACTCCTCGACGACACCGTCTCCTCCGCCGAACGCCAGCTGTTCGACCTGCGCACCGCCGCCGCCGACGACTCCCGCATCCTCGGCGCCCTCGGTGACGGCGGACTGCTCCCGCCCGGCCCGGACGTGCTGGCCACCGTCGAATACCTCGGCGAACACGGCATCCCGGCACTGCCGGGCTGGCGCTACCTCGCCCAGGCCGTCGACCCCGCCGACCACGCCCGCGTCCTCGCCGCGCGCCCCGAACTGGTCGACGGCGTGATCATCACCGACCCCGACTCGCACGCCCGCGCCCGGGACGCGCTGAGCGACGCCGCCCTGCTGCCCCGGTCCGCCGTGGCCGTCGGCACCGCCGCCGCCCTGCTCGCCCCGACACCGGCCGCCGGCACCGACACCGGCGACGTCTTCCTCGTACCGCCGAACCCGGCCATGCACGACGAGCACGCCGCCGACGAGGAGCGGCAGGCACTGCGCGCCCGGGCCACGGAACGCGACGAGGAGATCCGCGCCCTCGCGGCCCGCCTCGGCAAGGACCGCGAACTGGCCGCCCGGCTCGCCTCCTGGCGCACCGGCTGCCCCGCCGGACGGCTCACCGAACTCGCCCAGGCCGCCCGGGAGGCACGCGCGTTCGCCGAGGAGACCGAAGCCGAACTCGCCGAGGCGCGCACCGCGCGGGCCGAGGCCGAGGAGGCCGCCGCCGAGGCGGCCCAGGTCCGCGACGAGAAGCAGGAGGCCGCGCAGAAGGCCCGGCGCGCCGCCGACGCCCTCGCCGGACTCGCCTTCCGGCTGCGCGAGCGCGCCGGCTGGCAGGTCAAGCTGCGCGAACTCGCCGACGAGGCCACCGAGTCGGAGGCCCGCGCCCAGACCTGCCTGGAGCGCGCCCGCGCCGCCGACGAGGACCGCCGCGCCGCCCAGCGTGCCGCCGACGACGCCCGCCGCACCGCGCGGGCCCTGCGCGCCGAGCGCGCCGAGATCGCGGGCGCCCCCGACGACGTACCGGACGACGGCACCGACGCGCCGAAGTCGTCCCTGCCGGCCCTGCGAGAGGCCTACCGCGCGGCCTCCCAGGTGTACGAGAAGGTCGGCGTCGGCGCCGACCTGCGCGCCGAGCAGGCCCGCGCGGAGAGCGACGAGAGCGCGGCGCGCGCCGAACTGGACCGGCTGAGCAACAAGGTCCGCACCCGCGCCGAACAGCTCCTCCAGTCGCCAGACGGCTCCGACGGCCCGTCCCGGCAGGCCGCCGCCGCCCGCGCGGAGGAACTGGTGCAGCTGCTGGAGACCCGCATGTCCAGCGCCAGCGAGCAGCTGGGCCGGTTGCGCGGCGAGGCCGAACGGCACGCCCCCGAGGACGCCGAGGCGCACACCGAGCTGCCCGAGGAACTGATCCCGCGCGACGCCGAGCACGCCCAGGGCCTGCTGCGCACCGCCACCGGTGAACTCGCCTCCCGCACCGAGGCGCTGGCCCAGGCCCGCGAGGCGCACGCCGAACTGCTCGCCGCCCACCGCGCCGCCGAGGACGCCGCCGGCGGCTTCGACGAGATCGCCGCGCTCCTGCGGGACCTGCTGCGCGAGCACGCCGCCGAGGAGGAGCAGGAGCAGCCGGAGCCGTACCCGGGCACCCTGGAGGAGGCCCGGCAGTCCGCCGCCGAGGCCCGCCGGTCGCTGCGCGGCTGCGCCGCCGACCTGTCCGCCGCCGAGGCCGCCGTCCGCGAGGCGAGCGACGTCCTCGTCCGGCACGCCAACTCCACCCGCTACGAGCAGGTGCGCACCCCCGCGCGGCAGCAGATCCGCGAACTGCCCGCCGCCGCGCTGCCCGAGCACGCCCAGCGCTGGGCCGACGCCTTCGCGCCCCGGCTGCGCGTCCTCACCGACGAGCTGGCACAGCTGGAACGCAACCGGGACTCGATCGTGGACCGGCTGCGCGGACTGGTCGAGTCGTCGCTGGCCACCCTGCGTTCCGCGCAGCGGCTGTCCCGGCTGCCGGAGGGACTGGGGGAGTGGTCCGGGCAGGAATTCCTGCGGATCCGCTTCGAGGAACCCGACCAGGCCACCCTCACCGAACGGCTCGGCGAGGTCGTCGACGAGGCCACCCGGGCCGCGGTCAAGAAGAACTCCGACCTGCGGCGCGACGGCATGTCCCTGCTGCTGCGCGGAGTCGCCGCCGCGCTCCAGCCCAAGGGCGTCGCCGTCGAGATCCTCAAGCCGGACGCCGTGCTGCGCGCCGAGCGCGTCCCCGTCGGGCAGATGGGCGACGTGTTCTCCGGCGGCCAGCTGCTCACCGCGGCCATCGCCCTGTACTGCACGATGGCGGCACTGCGCTCCAACGACCGGGGCCGCGACAAGCACCGCCACGCGGGCACGCTGTTCCTCGACAACCCGATCGGCCGCGCCAACGCGACGTACCTGCTGGAGCTCCAGCGGGCGGTCTCGGATGCGCTCGGCGTGCAGCTGCTGTACACCACCGGCCTGTTCGACACCACCGCGCTCGCCGAGTTCCCGCTGGTCATCCGCCTGCGCAACGACGCCGACCTGCGTGCCGGCCTGAAGTACATCAGCGTGGAGGAGCACCTCCGCCCGGGACTGCCCCAGCAGCCCCAGGCGGGGGAGGCGGTGCACAGCGAGATCACGGCGACGCGGATGTTCAAGCGGCCTGCCTAGCGCCAGCACCTCTCCGGGCCCCGGATCGGGCACCACGATCGTGTGCACCTCGACAGGCGCGCCCTTCTTCACGGCGACTACGGCACGGACCTCGTGTGGCACGACAAGCTCCTCTGCCGTTGCGCATTACACGATGGGTTGCGTGATGAGGAACATGCTGAGAACGCCGTCGACGGGCCGTCAAGGGGTGCGGGTCAACGCAGCGCAAAACGAGCGGGAGGGCTGAGAGCCCGACGGCATCGCGAGCGCGGGACCGGTGAGTCCCGGTCCCGCGCTCGTGTGCGGGAGGTGAAGTCGCCTTGTGCCGCGCCGCCTTGTCCGTATGTCAGAAGCCGTAGCCCATCCGGCGCGACAGCTCGGCGCCCGCCGCCGCGGTGCGCTTGGCCAGTTCCGGCAGCCGGTCGGCGTTCAGCCGGTAGACCGGCCCCGAGACGCTGATCGCGGCGATGACCTTGCCGTCGTGCGCCCGCACCGGCGCCGCCACGGCCGCCAGCCCCAGCTCCAGCTCCTCGACGGTGACCCCGTAGCCCTGCTCGACCACCGCTTCCAGCTCGCCGCGCAGCATGGAGGCGCCGGTCACCGTGCGGTCCGTGAAGCGGGGCAGCGGCCTCGCCAGCAGGCCCTCGCGCAGGGTGGGCGGCATGTGCGCGAACAGCACTTTGCCGCTGGAGGTGGCGTGCAGGGGCGTGCGCCGGCCGAGCCAGTTCTGCGCGGTCACGGACGCGGTGCCGCGGGCCTGCATGATGTTGACGGCCGCGTCGTCGTCCAGGACGGCGATGTTCACCGTCTCGCCCAGCTCGTCGGCGAGTTCCCGGCACACCGGGACGCCCTCCTGCGAGATGTCCAGCCGGACGGCCGCCGCACCCGCCAGCCGCAGGACGCCGGCCCCCAGGTAGTACTTGCCGCGGTCCTTCGCCTGGGCCACCAGGCCGCGGTTCTCCAGGACGCCGAGCAGCCGGAACGCCGTGGACTTGTGCACCTCCAGCTCGTCGGCGATCTCGGTGACCCCCGCCTCGCCGTGCCGGGCGAGGATCTCCAGGACGCTCACGGCACGGTCCACCGACTGCACGGCGCTGGGGGCACCGCGTCCGCCCTGCCTCGCCGCGCTCCCGGCTTCCGCGTCGCCGTGGTCGGAGTGTTTCTGCGTGCGGGCCATAGTTCGACTCTCACCACCTGACGGCCCGGCGTGGGCCGCATTTGCGGGAAACCCTTGACGCGACGGTCGCCCCGCCCGGGATTCTGTTGCGCACAGCGCTCGTGCATGCGCCATGTGAAACATCATGTTATCGAAGCGTCCGTATCCCGGAAGGGGACGTGTCCCGAGCAGGGCACCCGGACCGGCTGTCCTGGGCCAGGGCACCCGACCGGCCGGACCTCCCGGACCGAACGACGGTCCGTCACTCCCTGAACTTCCCGACTGCCTGGACCAAGAGGTCCCGGACCCCGCGTCCCGGACCGAGAGGGGGCCCGTGATACCCGTCTGCCGCCTCGAAGACCTCCCCGAGGGCGAGTCCGGGTGGGGGGAGATGTGGTGCGGGTCGTCGAGGGAGAGGTGCCCTGGCCCTGCGCGGGGGCACCGGATTCCTCGGCGTCGACTCCGGCCTCGGCGTCGACTCCGGCCGCGTCGAATCAAGCCTCGGCACCGACAGTGGTCCCGGCACCGACACCGGCCCTCGCCACCGGCGGCTTCCTCGCGCTCTACGACCGGGAGGGGCGTACGACCGCCGTCCTCGCCGTCGACCGGCCCCCCTTCATGCGGGCCCCGTCGCGAACTCACATGCAGAAAGGGGCAGATGAACCGCGCCGGACTCTGAACCTCCGGATGGAAGGGCCACGCCCGTCACGAATGGGACAGCTGCTCCGCGCCGCCGGTCCGGCGTATTCGCTCCTGCGTCCGCTCGGCGGCCCGGGCCTGCCGACGCATCCGGCGCCGCTCGCGGCGCAGCGTTCGTGCGGTGCTGCTCGGTGCGGACACCACGCCGTTGCGCTGGCTCCACACCTGGCGCGTCACCCACACGTCGAGCACTCCCCACGTGGCCACCACCGTGCTGGCCACGCTGCTCAGCACCATGGGGAACGCCAGCCAGGATCCGGCCAAGGTGCTCAGGAAGGCCACCATCGCCTGGATCAGCGTCACGGCGATGATGAGCACCGCCCGCACGGCGGCGGTACGCACCGGGTCGGGCAGCCTTCGCCGCTTCGCGGGTTCCTCGACCCACAACGGCCGGTACTGCGGCCGTTCCCGGGCGTCGTCGGGCTCCCACGACCTGGGGGCGACCACCGTACTCACGGCCCGAACAGCACCCTCGTCCGCGGTCGTATCCGCCCGAGTGCCGACCGGAACGTCGCGATCCGGAACCTTGGTGCCCCGCTCCGCCGTCACGTGCGCCGCCGTACCCCGCGCGGGTGCCTCGCGTCGCTCCGCCGTGCCCATCACCGTGTCACTCCCCACCGCCAGCAGCCCGCTCGCCGGTCCGAAGACCCCGACTCCCCAGTGGCTGCCCGGCTTGCGCTGTTTTACGCCGCCGGGGTGCGGGTTGCGGCTCCTGTGGCCGATTCCGCCCCCATTCCCTGCCATGAAGGACGAACGGCACTCCCCGAAGATTCCCGACCAGCGAAAAATTCCGGCCAATCGTCCGGTCCAGACGATCGCGCCGGGCGGCTCCCACGGCACCGGAATGCGGGAGGCAATCTCCCGCAATGACCCGACAACTCCCCATGCTCGGCGCCCAGTACGGAAGTTCGCCTTCCGGATCGTCCTTCGAGTTACGTGTGCGTCGGTAGTAGGCTCGCGCCGTTTGTTGACGCACAGGTGTACCCCCTGCCGGTGGGGGTCGAGCTGGGGGAGGCCATGCGCTTTCGCGGGAAGTCCATCCGCCGGAAGATCGTGGCGCTGCTTCTCGTGCCGTTGGTGTCCCTGACCGCGATCTGGGCCTTCGCCACGGTACTCACGGGCCGTGAGGCAGGCCGGCTGTTCAGTGTGTCGTCCCTCGTCGAAGAGATCGGGTACCCCACCGAGGACACCGTCCGCGTCCTCCAGCAGGAACGCCGCCAGACCCTCGTCTACCTCGCCGATCCCCGCGCCTCCAACGGCCTCGCCGCCCTGAAACGCAGTCAGGCCGCCACGGACGAGGCCGTCGCCGAGATCCGTGAGAACGCCCGGGACTCCGAGGTGCGCGACGCCCTCGGTGACGCCGGCGAGCGGCTGACCGCCGTACTGGACGCGTTCGAGGGCATCGAGGCCCTGCGGCGCAGCGTCGCCGACGGCACCGTCAACCGCTCCCAGGCCTTCGTCCTGTACAACCGGCTGGTCGACCCCTGCTACTCCCTGCTGAGCAGCATCCACGTCGTCGACAACGTGGAGATGGACACCCAGCACCGAGCCCTCGTCAATCTCTCCCGCGCCCGCGAACTGCTCTCCCGCGAAGACGCCCTGCTCGGCTCCGCCCTGGTCGTCGGCAGGCTCACGCCCGGCGAGATCCGCCAGATCTCCGACCTCATCGCCCAGCGCACCCTGCTGTACGACGTCAACCGGTCCCTGCTGCCGACCGCGGACCGGGACCGGTACGAGCGGTTCTGGAAGAACGCCGAGACCGCGCCCCTGCGGGTCGCCGAAGAGGCCGCGGTGAAGACCCGGTCCGGCATGCCCAGCGGCGTCACCGCGCAGAGCTGGGACACCGCCGCCGGGACCGTGCTCGAGGAACTCGGCACACTCGACGACGAGGCGGCCGACCGCTACCAGGAACGCGTCCGGCCCATCGCGACCGGCGTCATCGTCAAGGTCGTCGTCGCCGGCGTCCTCGGCCTGGCCGCACTGCTCGTCTCCCTCTTCGTCTCCGTGCGCATCGGCCGCGGGCTCATCCGCGATCTGCGCCAGCTGCGCCTGGAGGCCCATGAGGCGTCCGGCGTCCGGCTGCCCAGCGTGATGCGCCGGCTCTCCGTGGGCGAGCAGGTCGACGTGGAGACCGAGGTCCCGCGGCTGGAGTACGACAAGAACGAGATCGGCGAGGTCGGCCAGGCCCTCAACACCCTCCAGCGCGCCGCCGTCGAAGCCGCCGTGAAGCAGGCCGAGTTGCGTGCCGGTGTCTCCGAGGTCTTCGTCAACCTCGCCCGTCGCAGCCAGGTCCTCCTGCACAAGCAGCTCACTCTGCTGGACACCATGGAGCGCAGGACCGAGGACACCGAGGAACTGGCCGATCTGTTCCGCCTCGACCACCTGACCACCCGCATGCGCCGGCACGCCGAGGGCCTGGTGATCCTCTCCGGCGCGGCCCCGTCGCGGCAGTGGCGCAAACCGATCCAGCTCATGGACATCGTGCGCGCCGCCGTCGGCGAGGTCGAGGACTACGAGCGGATCGAGGTCCGCCGGCTGCCGCGCGTCGCCGTCACCGGTCCGGCGGTCGCGGACCTCACCCATCTCGTGGCCGAACTCCTGGAGAACGCGACCGTGTTCTCCCCGCCGCACACCGCCGTCCAGGTCGTGGGCGAACGGGTCGCCAACGGCTTCACCCTGGAGATCCACGACCGGGGCCTCGGCATGGCGGCCGAGGCGCTCCTCGACGCCAACCTCCGGCTCGCAGAGACCCCGGAGTTCGAACTGTCCGACACCGACCGGCTCGGACTGTTCGTGGTCAGCCGGCTCGCCCAGCGGCAGAACGTCCGGGTCTCGCTCCAGCCCTCCCCCTACGGCGGCACCACCGCTGTCGTCTTCATCCCCGACACGCTGCTGACGGACGACGTCCCGGACACCAACGGCGTCGGCTTCCGTCTCGACCGGCCGCGGCCCCCCAAGGACGCCGACGCCGAGAGCGGGCGCAGGACCGCGCTCTCCCAGGTACCGGTGAAGCTGCCCGGGCTGCCCGCCTCGCTGCTGGACGGACCGGTCGAACTGGAGGCGCCGGTCGACCTCGACGCGATCGAGGACTTCCCCGGTGTGCTCGACAGCGAGGAGAGCGAACGCGGCGGGCTGTTCCGCCCGCGCCGCTCCCTCGTCCCCATGGACGAGGAGACGCCGGGCCGCCCCGGCGACCGTCACCACACCGCCTCCGGCGTCCGTGACACGTCCGCCACCGAGGGCCGGGACGACGACCGCCTCGACGCTCCCGTCCCGCTGCCCCGCAGACGCACGCCCAAGCTGGTCAGCTCGCACGGCCGCCCGGTCACCGAGCAGCGTCCACGCCGAGCGGAGCGGGACGACGAGCCTGCGACCGGCCCGACCTCGCGCCACCCGGAAGCGGACCACCTGGCTCCGCTGCCGACCCGCCGCCGCGGCAGCTCCCCGCTCGGCCGCACCGCCGGCTCGCCGGGGCCCCTCGACGGCCGCACCGACTCCCGGGACCGCCCCGATCCCACCACCGCGCCGAGCCGCCGGGACTCCATCTCCCCGGCCCGCGAGCCGAACGACGACACCGCGCCCCCGCGCCGCGCCCTCAGTGGCCCCACCGCTTCCCCGCCCCGGGCCCTGACCGGCCCCGCCGACTCGCCGCCGCGAGCCCTGGGCCGTCCCACCGAGACCCAGGCCCTGGGCAGCCATGCCGATCCGCAGGCCCCGGCCCCTGGCGACCACACCGCCACCCGGTCCGGAGGCCCTGGCACCGGCGCCCCCCGGGACGACGCACCAGGCACCAGCCGGCGCCCCGAACCCGAAGAGCCCGGTACCGGCTCCGACCCGCTGCCCCGACGCGTACGGCAGGCCAGCCTCGCGCCGCAGCTCAGACACGACCCGGCACGCCGTCGCACCGACGACGCATCGGCACCCGCCGAGCGGGACGCCGACGAGGTCCGCAGCCGTATGGCCTCGCTCCAGCGCGGCTGGCGGCGCGGCCGTGAGGAGAACGCCGCGGGCGACGACGCCCACAGCGGCACAGCACCACAGGGAACGACTAAGGGGGACGGTCGATGACCGCACCGAAGGCGACCGACCACGCCACGACCGGCAAGTCCGGCGAGCTGAACTGGCTCCTCGACGACCTGGTGGACCGCGTGGCAAGCATCCGCAAGGCCGTCGTCCTGTCCGGCGACGGACTGCCCACGGGGGTGTCCAAGAGCCTGACCCGCGAGGACAGCGAGCACCTTGCCGCCGTGGCCTCCGGATTCCACAGCCTGGCCAAGGGCGTCGGCCGCCACTTCGAGGCGGGCAGCGTCCGGCAGACGATGGTCGAGCTCGACGACGCCTTCCTGTTCGTCACGGCCGCCGGCGACGGCAGCTGCCTCGCCGTCCTCTCCGACGCCGACTCGGACATCGGCCAGGTCGCCTACGAGATGACGCTCCTGGTGAAGCGCGTCGGGACGCATCTGGCCACCGCTCCGCGCACCGACCTGCCCGCGGGCGGGTAGTGGGATGACATGAGCGCAGACGGTCAGGCAAGAAGCCACTGGTTCGACGACGAGGCAGGACCGGTCGTCCGTCCCTACGCCATGACGCGCGGCCGCACCAGCCATGCGGCCCAGCACCGCCTCGATCTGATCGCGGTGGTCGTGACGGAATCCCACGCGGACGACCCGGAGACGGACCCGACGCTGTCCCCGGAACACGTGGACATCGTCGGACTGTGCCGTGACACGCCCCAGTCGGTCGCCGAGCTCGCCGCGGAACTCGACCTTCCGATCGGTGTCGTACGGGTCCTGATCGGCGACCTCGTGGACGCGGAACTCGTCCATGTGACCCGCCCCGTCCCCCCTGCCGAGCTGCCGGACGAGAGTATTCTGCGCGACGTGATCAACGGCCTCCGGGCGCTGTGAGCAGCGCGGAAGCGAGGTGGAGACGTGACAGGCTGGCAGTTCTGGGTGGACCGGGGCGGCACCTTCACCGACATCGTCGCGCGGCGTCCGGACGGCCGGCTGCTGACCCACAAGCTGCTGTCGGACAGCCCGGCCTGGTACGACGCGGCCGTCGCCGGTGTACGTGAGCTGCTGGCGGGCTCCGAGGAGCCCGTCGACGCCGTACGCATGGGGACGACCGTCGCCACCAACGCCCTGCTGGAGCGCAAGGGCGAACGCACCCTCCTGGTCATCACCCGCGGTTTCCGCGACGCCCTGCGCATCGCCTACCAGAACCGCCCCCAGATCTTCGCCCGCCGCATCGACCTGCCCGAGCTGCTGCACGAGCGGGTCGTCGAGGTCGACGAGCGCATCGCCGCCGACGGCACGGTGCTGCGCGCCCCCGACCTGGAGGCCCTCGCCGGACCGCTCCGGCAGGCGTACGACGACGGGATCCGTGCCGTCGCCGTGGTCTGCCTGCACAGTCATCTCCACCCGGCGCACGAACGCGCCGTCGGTGACCTCGCCGTCCGCATCGGCTTCCCGCAGATCTCGCTGTCCAGCGAGGTCAGCCCGCTGATGAAGCTCGTGCCGCGCGGTGACACCGCAGTCGTCGACGCCTACCTGTCGCCGGTGCTGCGCCGCTACGTCCGGCAGGTCGCCGACGAGCTCCACGGCGTACGGCTGATGTTCATGCAGTCCAACGGCGGCCTCACCGAGGCCGGCCAGTTTCGCGGTAAGGACGCCATCCTGTCCGGACCGGCCGGCGGCATCGTCGGCATGGCCCGCATGTCGCAGCTGGCCGGCTTCGACCGCGTCATCGGCTTCGACATGGGCGGCACCTCCACCGACGTGTCCCACTTCGCCGGCGCGTACGAACGCGTCTTCACCACGCGGATCGCCGGCGTCCGGCTGCGCGCGCCGATGCTCGACATCCACACCGTCGCGGCGGGCGGCGGCTCGGTGCTGCACTTCGACGGCTCCCGCTACCGCGTAGGGCCGGACTCGGCGGGCGCGGACCCGGGCCCCGCCTGCTACCGCCGCGGCGGCCCGCTCACCGTCACCGACGCCAACGTCATGCTCGGCCGCATCCAGCCCGCGCACTTCCCCCGCGTGTTCGGCCCCGGCGGCGACCAGCCGCTCGACGCCGCCCTGGTCCGCGACCGTTTCGCGGCCCTCACGAGGGAGATCCACGAACGCACGGGCGACGACCGCACCGCCGAGCAGGTCGCCGAGGGATACCTGCGGATCGCCGTCGCCAACATCGCCAACGCCGTCAAGCGGATCTCCGTCCAGAAGGGCCACGACGTCACCCGCTACGCCCTCACCACCTTCGGTGGGGCGGGTGGGCAGCACGCCTGCATGGTCGCCGACTCGCTCGGCATCCGCACCGTCCTCGTCCCGCCCATGGCGGGAGTCCTCTCGGCCCTCGGCATCGGCCTCGCCGACACCACCGCCATGCGGGAACAGTCCGTCGAGGCGCCCCTGGAGCCCGCGGCGATGCCCGGCGTCCTCAAGACCGCGGACGACCTGGAGGCCGCCGCCCGCGCGGAACTCCTCGCCGAGGACATCCCCGAGGACCGTGTCGAGGTCACCCGCCGCGCCCAGCTCCGCTACGACGGCACCGACACCGCCCTCACCGTCCGGCTCACCGACCCCGCCGGCATGCGGCAGGACTTCGAAGCACGTCATCGCGCCACGTACTCCTTCACCCTCGACCGCCCGATCGTCGTCGAAGCCCTCTCGGTGGAAGCCACCGGCCTCACCGCACCCCCCGATCTCTCCGCCCTCGCCCCGTACGAGGGCCGCACCGCCGCCCCGGACACGGTCCGCCTCCACACCCGCGGAACCTGGCGCGACGTACCCCTGCACCGCCGGGAGGCACTGCCGCCCGGCGAGGCCGTCACCGGCCCTGCGATCATCACCGAGGCCAGTGCGACGACCGTCGTCGACCACGGCTGGCAGGCCACGGCCACCGACGACGGGCACCTGGTCATGGAACGCACCGCGATTACGGAGAGTTCCGACGCCGACACAAAAGTCGATCCCGTTCTCCTCGAAGTCTTCAACAACCTCTTCATGTCGATCGCCGAGCAGATGGGCGCCCGCCTGGAGTCGACCGCCCAGTCCGTCAACATCAAGGAACGCCTGGACTTCTCCTGCGCCCTCTTCGACCCGGACGGAAACCTGGTGGCCAACGCCCCGCACATCCCCGTCCACCTGGGCTCCATGGGAACCAGCGTCAAGGAGGTCATCCGTCGGCGGGGCTCCCGGATGCGCCCCGGCGACACCTACGCCGTCAACGACCCGTATCACGGCGGCACCCACCTGCCCGACGTCACCGTGATCACCCCCGTCTTCGACAGCAACCGCCCGTCGGACACGGAGGGTGACCGGATCCTGTTCTACGTCGCCTCCCGCGGCCACCACGCCGAGATCGGCGGCATCGCCCCCGGCTCGATGCCCGCGGACAGTCGCACCATCGAGGAGGAAGGCGTCCTCTTCGACAACTGGCTGCTCGCCGAGAACGGCCGCTTCCGCGAGACGGAGACCCACCGCCTGCTCACCGAGGCGCCCCACCCCTCCCGCAATCCGCGGACCAATCTCGCCGACCTGCGCGCCCAGATCGCCGCCAACCAGAAAGGCGTCGACGAAGTCACCCGCATGATCGAGGACTTCGGCCTCGACGTCGTCCAGGCCTACATGCGGCACGTCCAGGACAACGCCGAGGAAGCGGTGCGCCGCGTCATCGACGCCCTCGACGACGGCGAGTACGCCTACGAGACCGACTCCGGCGCCGTCATCCGCGTACGCGTGCGCGTCGACCGCGAAAGCCGCTCCGCCACCGTCGACTTCACCGGTACCTCAGCCCAGCTGGCCACCAACTTCAACGCGCCGTACGCCGTCGTCAACGCGGCAGTCCTCTACGTGTTCCGCACCCTGGTGGCCGACGACATCCCGCTCAACGACGGCTGCCTGCGCCCGATCCGGATCGTCGTGCCGCCGGGCTCGATGCTCGCCCCCGAACCGCCGGCGGCGGTCGTCGCCGGCAACGTGGAGACCTCCCAGGCCATCACCGGCGCCCTGTACGCGGCGCTCGGCGTCCAGGCGGAGGGCTCCGGCACGATGAACAACGTCACCTTCGGCAACGAACGCCACCAGTACTACGAAACCGTCGCCTCCGGCTCGGGCGCCGGCGACGGCTTCCCCGGCGCGAGCGTCGTCCAGACCCACATGACCAACTCCCGGCTGACCGACCCGGAAGTCCTCGAATGGCGGCTGCCCGTGCTGCTGGAGGAGTTCTCGGTCCGCCGCGGCAGCGGGGGCGCGGGCCGCTGGCGCGGCGGTGACGGAGCCGTGCGCCGCATCCGCTTCCGCGAGCCGATGACGGTCACCACGCTCTCCCAGCACCGCCGCGTCCCGCCGTACGGCATGGCGGGCGGCGAGCCCGGCGCCCTGGGCGCCAACCGCGTAGAGCACGCCGACGGCACGGTCACCGCCCTCGGCGGCAGCGACACCGTGTCCGTCGGCCCCGACGACGTACTCGTCGTCGAAACCCCCGGCGGCGGAGGCTACGGCCCCCCGTCCACCCACCCCCAGCGAGCAGGAGAAGAGATCGATGATCTTCGGGCGTTCTGAGCGCGGCAAGCCCCCGGTCGAGCCCGTCACGCTCAAGATCCTGGTGGCCGGCGGCTTCGGCGTCGGCAAGACCACCCTCGTCGGAGCGGTCAGCGAGATCCGACCGCTGCGCACCGAGGAACCACTCACCGAGGCCGGACGCCCGGTCGACGACCTCAGCGGTGTGGAAGGCAAGCACACCACCACCGTGGCGATGGACTTCGGCCGCATCACGCTGCGCGAGGACTTGGTGCTGTACCTCTTCGGTACGCCCGGTCAGGAGCGGTTCTGGTTCATGTGGGACGAACTCTCCGAGGGCGCGCTCGGCGCGGTCGTCCTCGCCGACACCCGTCGGCTGGAGGACTGCTTCGCCGCCGTCGACTACTTCGAGCGCCGGTCCATACCCTTCCTCGTCGGGGTCAACTGCTTCGAGGGAGCCGCCCGTTACCCGGCGGACGAGATCCGCAGGGCCCTCGATCTGGACGACGCGGTTCCCCTGCTGCTCTGCGACGCCCGGGACCGCGAGTCGGTCAAGGACGTCCTGGTCGGCGTGGTCCGCCACGCGATGGCCCACGCGGCGGACCGCCGTCAGGCCGTCACCACCTGACGCGGCCCACAGGCACGGCCCGTACCCCCGCCGACTGGGGGTACGGGCCGTGGTCCACGTCGGATACCCCGCCCGCGCGGACCTAGCCGTCGCCGTCCTCGACCCAGCTCAGGCTCTTCTCCACGGCTTTGCGCCAGTTGTGGTACTCGCGGTCCCGCACCGACTCCTCCATGGCCGGAACCCACTCGGCGTCCTTCCGCCAGTGCGCCTCGAGCTCGTCCAGGTCGTTCCACACCCCGGTGGCGAGTCCGGCGGCGTACGCGGCGCCCAGGCAGGTCGTCTCCGACACCCGGGGCCGGATCACGGGCACGCCCAGCACGTCGGCCTGGTGCTGCATCAGCAGATTGTTCTTCGTCATCCCGCCGTCGACCTTCAGGGTGGTGATGGGCACCCCCGAGTCCTGGTACATGGCGTCCACGACCTCACGCGTCTGCCAGCTCGTGGCCTCCAGCACCGCGCGGGCGAGATGCGCCTTCGTCACGTACCGGGTCAGCCCCGTGACGACCCCGCGCGCGTCGGAGCGCCAGTACGGCGCGAACAGGCCCGAGAAGGCGGGTACGACGTACGCGCCGCCGTTGTCCTCGACGCTGGCCGCCAGTGGCTCGATGTCGTCGGCGGTACGGATGATCCCGAGCTGATCCCGGAACCACTGGACGAGCGCGCCCGTTATGGCGATCGAGCCCTCCAGGCAGTAGACCGGCGCCTCTTCGCCGATCTTGTAGCCCATCGTCGTCAGCAGCCCGTTCTTGGACGGCACCGGCCGGTCGCCGGTGTTCAGCAGCAGGAAACTGCCCGTGCCGTACGTGTTCTTCGCCGCCCCCACGTCGTAGCACGCCTGCCCGAACACCGCCGCCTGCTGGTCACCGAGTGCCGACGCGACGGGTACGCCGGCGAGCGGGCCGACCGCCGTGCCGTACACCTCGGCGGACGACCGGATCTCGGGGAGGACGGCCTCGGGAACGTTCATCGCGGACAGGATGGAGGAGTCCCACTGAAGGGTGTTCAGGTTCATCAGCATGGTGCGCCCGGCGTTGGTCACGTCGGTGACGTGCCGGCCGCCGTCCGTGCCGCCCGTGAGGTTCCAGATCAGCCAGGAGTCGACGGTGCCGAAGGCGATCTCGCCGCGCTCGGCCCGCGCCCGCAGCCCCGGCACGTTGTCGAGCAGCCAGGCGGCCTTGGGCCCGGAGAAGTAGCTCGCCAGCGGCAGTCCGGTCCGCTCACGGAAGCGGTCCTGCCCGTCTGCGCCGCCCAGTTCGGCGCAGAGCGCGGCGGTCCGTGTGTCCTGCCACACGATGGCGTTGTGCACGGGCATGCCGGTCGCGCGGTCCCACAGCACCGTCGTCTCGCGCTGGTTGGTGATGCCGAGCGCGCTGAGCCGGTCGGCCCGCAGTCCGGCCTTGGCGAGCGCCCCGGCGACCACCGCCTGCACCTTGGACCAGATCTCGGTGGCGTCGTGCTCGACCCAGCCGGGCTTGGGGAAGATCTGGCGGTGCTCGCGCTGGTCGACGGCGACGATCGCGCCGCCGTGGTCGAAGATGATGCAGCGGCTCGACGTGGTGCCCTGGTCGATCGCGGCGACGTACCTCTCGGCGTTGTCCGTCATGGCCACCTCTCGGGCTCGGTTCAGAAGGCTGCGTTGTATACGAGACCGGCGAGTGCTCCTCCGATCAGCGGGCCGGCCACCGGGACCCAGGCGTAACCCCAGTCGGAGGTTCCCTTGTTCGGGATCGGCAGGAAGCTGTGCACGATGCGCGGGCCGAGGTCGCGCGCGGGGTTGATGGCGTACCCGGTCGGCCCGCCGAGCGAGAGACCGATGCCTACGACGAGCAGGGAGACGATCAGCGCCGTGGTGCCGGACTCGCCGAGGCCCTCGGTCAGCCCGAAGGCGAGGACCGGCAGGACCAGCGCGACCGTGGCGATGATCTCCGTGACCAGGTTGGCGACCGGGTGGCGGATCTCAGGGACGGTGGAGAAGACGCCGAGCGTCGGCGTGGGCTCGTCGGCCGTCCCCTCGGTCGTTCCCGTCGTCCTGACGTTGGCCTGGAACTGCGCGAAGTAGACCAGGTAGGCGAGGACCGCGCCGAGCATGGCACCGATCATCTGCCCCAGCAGATAGACCCAGACCTCGCCCCACTCACCGGTGTCGACGGCGATCCCGAGGGTGACGGCCGGATTGAGATGCCCGCCGGAGAGCGGTGCGGCCGTGTACGCGCCCGCCAGCACCGCGAATCCCCAGCCGAACGCGATCACGATCCACCCGGAGGCCCGCGCCTTGGAGTGTCTGAGGGTGACGGCGGCGCACACGCCGGCACCGAAGAGGATCAGGATCGCGGTGCCGATGATCTCGCCGACGAGGATGTCTCCGTTGCTCATGGCGGCTCCTAGGCCCTGTCCCGGGGTGATCGACCCCGATGCCCTGTGCAGGATGCGGTTCCCGTTGCTCCCGTGGCTCTCTGGCTCAGTGGCTTGCGTGAAACGCCTGTGGGGGAGTGGGCCGTGGCTCAGGAGCCCATGCGGCGCGGCGACGGAATACGCCGAGAATGTACGGCGATGTCGGCCGACACCGGGAAGTGTTCACCGGCGCCCAGGGACCGTCAAGGTCGGCGACCGCAACGGTTTTCGGTCACCTGTGCGGCCCGTGCCGCCGCGCACGGCACCGCCGTACCGGCAGCCGCGGTACCGGCCGCCCGTGGGCCGATCACCCTCGCCCCGGCTCCGACACGGCGCACCCCGCCTGCCGCGGCACCGACTCCACGCCCCGCAGGACCTCGTGCCCCGGCAGCCCCGCCCGCCCCAGCACCCAACTCGCTCCGGTCAGCGCCTTCGCGGCCTTCTTCAGCGGCGCCAGGGACGCGGCCGCCTGCCGGTGATCCGCCACGCTGCCCGGCCCGCACACCACCGTGGCCAGGGAGAGCGTCACCGGCAGGCCGCCCGCCGACCAGGGCGCGTCGAGCACCGAGGCGGCGAGCCGATGGAGCCCCTCCGGGTCTCCCAGCACCAGGAAGTCGTCCCCGCCGATGTGCCCCACGCGAGTGCTGCCCGACGCCGCCAGCTGCAACGCCCGCCCCACCGACCGGATCAACTCGTCACCCGCGGCGAACCCGGCCCCGTCGTTCACCTGCTTGAAGTGATCGACATCCAGCCAACTCAGCGCGAACACCCGGCCGTCCGCGATCCGCCGGTCCACCTCACCGGTGATCGCGTCCGAACCGGGCAGCCGCGTCAGCGGATTGAGCCCGGCCGCCTCCTCGACGCGGGACTCGGCCAGCGCCCGGACCAGATCCGCGAGCCGTACGACACCCACGCACCGCCCATGGACGTCGACCACCGCCACATCGTCCGACGTACGGTCCCGCGCGCCGTCCGCCACCACGTCCAGCACCTCCCAGGCGGTGGCGTCGACCCCGACCGTCCGCGGCGGATCGCCCAGCCGGGCGGCGGGCCGGTCGGCGTACAGCGCGTGCCCGTACCGGCCCGACATCGACAGCAGGAACCGGGACCGGTGCACGGACCGGACCGGCACGCCGTCCCGGTCCACGAGCAGCACGCCCGACACGTCCGGCGACCCGGTCAGAAGGGCCCGCACCTGGGACGCGGACGCGGTGTCGGGCAGCAGCGCGGCCGGCCGTACGAACTCGCGCACCGACGGGCCCGACCGCGTCGCCCCCTCGAAGGCCGGGGAACGGGGCGGAACGTACACGTCCACCGCGGGCAGCCTGGCCGGCGGGGCGAACAGCAGGCCCTGGGCCAGCTGCGCCCCGGCCGACAACGCCGTCGCACACTGCAGCTCGGTCTCCACGCCCTCGACGGCGAGCAGCGCCCCCGCCTCGTCGCAGAGCGTCCGCATGGCCCGCACCGCGGCGGGCCGGGCCAGCATCGACCCGTCCAGCTTGACCAGGTCGGGCGTCAGATCCGTGAGCAGCCGCAGCGGTACGTCACCGTCGCCGACACCGTCCGCGCTGACCCGGAAGCCCTGCTCGCGCAGCGCGGCCACGGCCTCCAGCAGCGCCTGCTGCGGCACGTGGGTGTACGGCGGGCCGACGTCGACGGTCACCTCCCAGGGCAGCCGCCCCGCCGCGCGCACCGCGTCGTGCAGGGGCGCGAGCCCGCCGAGGTCCGCGAGGGTCCCCGCGAACACGTTGACGTGCAGCGGCAGCAGCGTCTCGTGGCGAACCGCCGCCCGGACCGCCGACACGGCCAGCCGCCCGTCGAGTTCGGGGTCCCGACGTGCCTCGGCCAGGATGTCGCCGGCTTCCGGGCGGGCGAGGATCTCCAGTGCCGCGATCCCGCCGGTGGACAGGTTGACCACCGGTTGGAAAGCGAAGCGGAGCGTGTCCGACCAGGTGCGCACGGGAGCATGATGGCCCCGCCCGCGCACGCCCTGGCCCAGTTCATGAGACGTTCACGCAGCATTCCTGGTCGGTCACGCAGCGTACGTATGGCCTCCCTCGTCAGGGCTACTAGGGCGGGGTCGCGTTCGTACGCCCGCCGGACCGGCGTACGCGCGCCCGAGTGCGCGCCCCGGCGTGACGCCCCGCTCACCGCACCGCGATCACCGCCGATCCGTGCCCGAAAAGCCCCTGGTTGGCCGCGATGCCGACGCGCGCCCCCGCGATCTGCCGGTCGCCCGCGGTGCCCCTCAACTGCCAGGTCAGCTCGCAGATCTGGGCGATCGCCTGGGCCGGAACCGCCTCTCCGAAGGACGCCAGCCCGCCGCTGGGGTTCACCGGTGTGCGCCCGCCCGGCCCGGTCACGCCCTCGCGCAGCAGCTTCGCCGCCTCGCCCGCGCCGCACGGCCCCAGATCCTCGTACCACTGCGGCTCGAGCGCGGCGGACAAGCCGTACACCTCGGCGAGCGACAGTTCCTCCGGCCCGATCCCCGCCTCCTCGTAGGCGGCCCGCGCGATCGACTCGCGGAAGGTCCCGGCCGGGGGATCCACCGCCACAGCGGAGTCCGTGGCGATGTCCGGAAGGTCCAGCAGTGTTCGGGTAGCGCGGAGTCACCGTGGACACCGCCCGGATCCGCACCGGCTCCGTCAGCCCGCGCCGGCGGGCGAAGTCCACCCCCGCCAACACCACGGCCGCTCCGCCGTCCGACCTCGCGCAGATGTCGAGCAGCCGCAGCGGATCGGCGACCACCGGAGAGGCGGCCACCTCCTCGGCGGTGGTCCGCCGCCGGTAGCGCGCGTACGGGTTCAGCGCGCCCAGGGCCGCGTTCTCCACCTTGACCTGGGCGAAGTCCTCCAAGGTGTCGCCGTGCACCGCCATCCGACGGCGGGCGTACAGCCCGAAGTGCGCCGGATTCGTCGCCCCCAGCACACGGAAGCGCAGCCAGTCGGGATCGTCCGGCCGGTCCCCGCCTATCGGCCGGAAGAACCCCTTCGGCGCCGCGTCCGCGCCCACCACCAGCACGACGTCCGCCAGACCGGACAGGGTCTGCGCCCGCGCGGTGTGCACGGCCTGCGCCCTTGACGCGCACGCCGCGTACATGCTCGTCACCCGGGCGCCCTGCCAGCCCAGCGCCCTGGCGAACGTCGCCCCGGACACATAACCCGGATAGCCGCCGCGCACCGTGTCGGCCCCGACGACGGAGCCGACGTCCCGCCACCGCAGTCCCGCGTCGGCGAGCGCCGCGCGGGCCGCCGCCACGCCGTACTCGACGAAGCCGCGCCCCCACTTGCCCCAGGGGTGCATGCCCACGCCCAGCACCGCCACCTCGTCCATCACGCAGTCGCCCCCTTCGGCCGCCACTTCCACGTCGTCCACACCGTCTCCACGTCCTCGTGCAGCACACCGGGGACGGCCTCCACCGGCATGCCCACCGCGAGGTCGTCGACGGTGATCCCGGGCACCGCCTGCCCCAGCACCACCAGCCGCTCGGCCGGCAACTCCACAGCGATCAACGCGTAGGCCTCCCAGAGAGTTCCCGCTCGCTCACGTAGAGTGACGAAACCCGGTAGCGGCTGTCCGTGTAGGACCAGATCCGCCCCTCGCGCGAGAGCGGCACCTCCACCAGGTCCCCGCCGGGACACCCGGGATTGCGGCAGTGGATCCCCTCGCGCGGAAAGAACACCGAGCAGCACGCCGAGCAGCGTGTGCCCAGGAGTCGGAAGTCGTCCCCGTCGCCGGTGAACCAGCCGGCGACCACAGGAGTGCGGGTGTGCGCCAAGAATCCTCCGCAAGCCGACATCTGACTGAGCGTCAGGAGTGTGTCACGGCTGAACCGGGCACGGGCAGAGGGCGAGCGGAACTCGGGTCCCCCGATCGAGCGCGGACTGCATCCGATCGCTTCCCTGGTGTGACCCGAGCCTGATAGATGCAGGGGACATGACACGACTCTCCCTGATGGCCCGCGGCCTCGTCACCGCGGCCGTCGCCCTGCTCACCATGACCGCGACCACCGCCACCGCACAGGCGAAGACCGAACCCACCGCCCCCGAGGGCTTCGTGGCGCTGCGCAGCGTGGACCGGACGATCATCCAGGAGATGCGCTACTTCACCCCGCACAACTTCGTCGGCGAACGCATCGACGGCTACCGGCAGCCCCTGTGCGTCCTCACCCGCCCCGCCGCACAAGCCCTCCACAAGGCCCAGACGAAGCTGCTGCGCCAGGGCTACACCCTCAAGGTCTACGACTGCTACCGGCCGCAACGCGCTGTGGACCACTTCGTCCGCTGGGCGAAGGACCTCGACGACCAGCGGATGAAAGACGAGTTCTACCCGAACGTCGACAAGACCCGTCTGTTCGCGGACGGTTACATCGCCGAGAAATCCGGCCACAGCCGAGGCTCCACCGTGGACCTCACCATCGTGAAGCTCCCCGCCAAGCCCACCCGGCCGTACCTCCCCGGCGAACCCCTCGTGCCCTGCTACGCGCCGCAGGACGAACGATTCCCCGACAACTCCGTCGACATGGGCTCCGGATTCGACTGCTTCGACACCCTCTCGCACACCCTCGACCCACGCGTCCAGGGCGAACAGCGCGCCAACCGGCTGCTGCTGAAGAGCACCCTGGAAGACCTCGGATTCGTCAACCTCGCCGAGGAGTGGTGGCACTTCACCTACAAGCCCGAGCCCTACCCGGACACCTACTTCGACTTCCCCGTGTCCGCGAAGTCCCTCCACCACGGGCACTGAGCCTCCGCCCCACGACGCCCTCTCCGCGATCGGATACAGTCCGCGGCGTGTCCGAAACCCAAACCCCCAACCTCAACTCCGCACCGGGCTCCCACTGTTCGAGCTGCGGATCGCCCTATGGAGAGGGCGTCTCCGGCTGGCCCCGCACCTGTCCGGCCTGCGGCACCGTCACCTACCGCAACCCACTGCCGGTCGCGGTCGCCGTCCAGCCCGTCTACGACACCCAGGGCACCGCCCTGGTCGTCATCACCCGCACCATCGCCCCCGCGCGGGGAGGCATCGCGTTGCCCGGCGGCTACATCGACGACCGCGAGGACTGGCGCCAGGCCGTCGTCCGCGAGCTCAGGGAGGAGACCGGTATCGACGCCGCGGCCCGCGACGTGCGGCTCATCGACGCCATGAGCTCTCCCGACGGCCACCTGCTGCTGTTCGGGCTCCTCCCGGAACGGCCCGCCGACGGCCTGCCCGCCTCTGCCGCCACCGACGAGACAGGCGGCTGGCACCTCCTGCGCAGGCCACAGGAGCTGGCCTTCCCCCTGCACACCCTCGTCACGCGGGCCTGGTTCGAGGGCCGCTACGTCTGAGGCCGGTCCGCCCGAGTCCCGCGCACCCGCACCGGGTAGGGCGGCTCGCCCATACCGCCCTCACCCTCCCGCTCGACCACCACCCGCCGGCCCTCCCGGCGGGTCACATAGCGCTCGATCTCCGGCTCCTGCCAGCGCTCCTCGGTGTCCGGCACCACCAGCCCGCCCCCGGTACGCCCCGGCGCGGGAGCCCACACCTCCAGCTCCAGCCCACCGTCGTCGCCCCGTACGGGAACGACCGAACCCGCACGCGCGAACACCGGGACACGCGACAAGGGCGCCTCCACGAGCACCTGCGCCGGCCCCTCGTACGCCCGCTCCGTCACCGTGTCGTACCACCGCCCCCGCGGCAGCCGCACCGCCCGACGGTCCGTCCCCGGGTCGAGCACCGGCGCCACCAGGAGACAGTCGCCGAGCAGGAAGGCGTCCTCGCAGTCCCGCAGCGCCCGGTCCTCCGGCGTCCCCCACCACAAAGGCCGCACATAAGGAGCCCCGGTACGCCGCGCCAGATGCGCCAGCGTCACGAAGTACGGCAGCAGCCGGCGACGCTCCAGCAGCGCCACGCGCGCGTGCTCCAGCACCTCTGGGCCGAACTCCCACGGCTCCCTGCGCCCCGCCCGCATACTCGCGTGAGTCCGGAACAGCGGCAGATACGCGCCCAGCTGGAACCAGCGCAGATACAGCTCGGGTGACGGGCTCCCGTCGTAACCGCCCACGTCGGGACCCGAGTACGGCACCCCGCACAGCCCCAGCCCCATCACCAGCGACAGCGACGCCCGCAGCCCCGGCCAGCCCGTCGCCACATCACCCGACCACGTCCCGCCGTAGCGCTGCATACCGGCCCAGCCGGAGCGCGAGAAGACGAACGGGCGCTGTCCCGGCGCCAGCTCGGCCAGCCCCTCGTACGCGGCCCTCGCCATGCACAGCGCGTACACGTTGTGCGCCTCGCGATGGTCGCCTCCGCGCTCCTCCAGGGAGTGCCGTGCCGAACGCGGCAGCGTCGTCTCCCCGAACGCGGCGAACGACGTCGGCTCGTTCATGTCGTGCCAGAAGCCGGAGAAGCCCTGGGCCAGCCGCTCCTCGTAGAGACGTCCCCACCACTGCCGCACGCGCGCGTGCGTGAAGTCCGGGAACACCGACTCCCCGGCCCAGACGACCCCCCGGACGGTCCGTCCCGAGGCGTCCCGCACGAACGCCTCCTCCGCCGCGCCGCCGTCGTACACGGCGTCGCCCGGCTCTGCCTTCACCGCCGCGTCGACGATCGACACCAGGCGGACGCCGTCGCGCCGCAGTTCCTCGGCCAGCTGCGGCAGCTTCGGGAAGCGGTCGGGATCGACGGTGAACACCCGGTGCTCCTCGTAGTGATCGATGTCCAGATGCACCGCGTCCAGGGGCAGCCCACGCTCCTGGTACCCCGCGACGATCCGCCGCACCTCCTGCTCGCTGCCGAAACCCCACCGCGCGTGGTGGTGGCCGAGCGCCCAGGCCGGCGGGAGCGCGGGCGCCCCCGTCAGCGCGGCCCAGGTGAGCAGCACGCGCGCGGGGGTCCCCACCATCACCCAGCAGCGCAGCGGGCCACCGTCCATGCGCAGCTCGCTCACACCGGCCCGGTCGTGCCCGGAACCCGCGCCCTCCTCGCCCTCCCGCAGCAGCACGGTGCCGTCCCACGTGGTGTCGTGGAACATCAAATGCGTCCCCACGTCCGCCACCACCAGCTGCACCGGCATCGTGATGTACAACGGATCGTCCCCGAGGCCGAAGGCATGCCCCGGGTCGGTGTTCCACAGCCGGTACACGCCGTCCCGCAGCCGAGGCCCCGACGCTCGCCCGCCCAGCCCGAAGAACCGCGCGTCCGCGGCCACCTCCGACCGCTGCATCCAGCGCGCCCCGCCCCCGCCGACCGGCTCCCACCACCGGGGCGGCAGATCACGACGCAGGGTCACCCCGCCCGGTGTCCGCACCTCGACCGCCCCGTGCCGCGAGACCACGACCGTCATGCGCTCGGCCACGACCCGCCAGCCACCGTCCTTGTCGGGCTCCAGCACGGCCCGCGGATCAGGCTCCGGACAGCGTCCCGCGAGCGCGTACGACGGCTCCGGACCGGCCCCGTCCCAGCCCCAGAACACCGCCCCGCTCACCGTCACGGTGATCCGCAGCTCGGAACGGTCGAACCGCAGAATGCCCCCACCGGGGCCGGGCTCCGCCCCCCGCAGCACACCGGGCACCCGCGCGCGCTCCACACCGCGCGGCGGCAGCCCCGCGGCATCGGCACGGCTCCTGCGCCACGCCGCCCGTACGGTACGCCACCCCTGCGCCGCCCCCACGGAACCGACCGCCTTTATCGAACGCACCAGGTCACGACCGTCCATGCTGCTCACCCTGCCACTGTCCGGCCGATGCGTGCGTCCCGTTCAACTTCCGTTCACCCGTGCCAGGACCACATCTTCGCGACACGGAGTATGTGGGGCGGACCCTGGTGTAGAAGTCGATCACATGGCATCGTCCGTGTCAGCCGCGTCACGCGCACACCCCAGCCCGTGCGCGGAGGACGCACACGACGCGCACAGTCCGGGAGCCGCCCATGTCGACCGTCAACCCGCAGCCGCTCTGGCAGCCAGATCCGGAACGCATCGCCCAGGCACAGGTCACCAGATTCCAGGCCTGGGCCGCCGAGCACCACGGCGCCCCCGCCGAGGGCGGCTACGCCGCACTGCACCGCTGGTCCGTCGACGAGCTGGACACGTTCTGGAAGGCCGTCACCGAGTGGTTCGACGTCCGCTTCTCCACCCCCTACGCGCGCGTGCTGGGCGATCGCAGCATGCCCGGCGCCCAGTGGTTCCCCGAGGCGACCCTCAACTACGCCGAGCACGCGCTCCGCGCGACCGCGACCCGCGCGGACGAACCCGCCCTCCTCTGCGTCGACGAAACCCACGAGCCCCGCGCGGTGACCTGGCGCGAGCTGCGCCGCCAGGTGGGCTCCCTGGCCGCCGAACTGCGCTCCCTCGGCGTACGCCCCGGCGACCGCGTCAGCGGCTACCTGCCCAACATCCCCGAGGCCGTCGTCGCGCTCCTGGCCACCGCCGCGGTGGGCGGCGTCTGGACCTCCTGCGCCCCCGACTTCGGCGCCCGCAGCGTCCTCGACCGCTTCCAGCAGGTCGAACCCGTCGTCCTGTTCACCGTCGACGGCTACCGCTACGGCGGCAAGCGGCACGACCGCCGCGACACCGTCGCCGAACTGCGCCGCGAGCTGCCCACCCTCCGAGCCGTCGTCCACATCCCCCTCCTCGGCACCCACGCCCCGGAGGGAGCCGTGGAATGGTCGGCACTGACGAGCGCCGACGTGGAACCCGACTTCGAACACGTTCCCTTCGACCACCCCCTGTGGGTGCTGTACTCCTCCGGCACCACCGGCCTGCCCAAGCCGATCGTCCAGTCCCAGGGCGGCATCCTCGTCGAGCACCTCAAGCAGCTCGGCCTGCACTGCGACCTAGGCCCCGAGGACCGTTTCTTCTGGTACACCTCGACGGGCTGGATGATGTGGAACTTCCTCGTCTCCGGCCTCCTCACCGGCACCACGATCGTCCTCTACGACGGCAGCCCCGGATACCCCGACACCGGCGCCCAGTGGCGGATCGCCGAACGCACCCGAGCCACCCTCTACGGCACCTCCGCGGCCTACGTCATGGCATGCCGCAAGGCGGAGGTACACCCCGGGCGGGACTACGACCTCTCCGCGGTGCGCTGCGTGGCGACCACCGGCTCCCCGCTGCCGCCCGACGGCTTCCGCTGGCTGCACGACGAGGTCCGCGACGACCTGTGGATCGCCTCCGTCAGCGGCGGCACCGACGTCTGCTCCTGCTTCGCGGGCGCCGTCCCCACGCTCCCCGTGCACATCGGCGAACTCCAGGCACCCGGGCTCGGCACCGACCTGCAGTCCTGGGACCCGAGCGGCAAGCCGCTGACCGACGAGGTCGGCGAGCTGGTGGTCACCAACCCCATGCCGTCCATGCCGATCTACTTCTGGAACGACCCCGACGGCAGCCGCTACCACGACAGCTACTTCGACACCTACCCCGGCGTCTGGCGCCACGGCGACTGGATCACCGTCACATCCCGCGGCTCCGTGATCATCCACGGCCGCTCCGACTCCACACTCAACCGGCAGGGCGTGCGCATGGGGTCGGCCGACATCTACGAGGCCGTCGAACGCCTCCCCGAGATCAAGGAATCGCTCGTCATCGGCATCGAGCAACCCGACGGCGGCTACTGGATGCCGCTCTTCGTGCACCTCGCCTCCGGAGCCGCGCTCGACGACGCCCTCCTCGACCGGATCAAGCAGACCATCCGTGCCGAGCTCTCACCGCGCCACCTCCCCGACGAGATCATCGAGGTGCCCGGCATCCCCCACACCCTCACCGGCAAGCGCATCGAGGTCCCGGTCAAGCGCCTCCTCCAGGGCACCCCACTGGAGAAGGCGGTCAACCCGGGCTCCATCGACAACCTCGACCTGCTGCACTTCTACGAGGACCTGGCTCGCAAGCGCGGCTGACGCCCCGACGCCGGCCACTCTCCGCAGACGGCCTCGGGCTCGCCGACCACCACCCCGAGCCCGAGACGACTGCGTTGACCTGCACTTTTCCCCCTCGCTTGGTCGCGTCCAGTGTCACCCGAAGCCCGCTGTCAGTGCCGCCGGTTACTGTGAGTGAGCATTGATCGACTGCGCACAGGGGGAAACATGGCGCACACCGACCACCTGACCATGCGACGCGTCCTGCGCCGCGAGATCGCCGGCACCATCGGGCTCCTCACCGACGAGCACGACTTCCGTGCCATGCGGCGCTACCGCAGCTTCACCTTCGACGACCACCAGACCTACCTGAACCAGATCGAGGCCCTGCTCAAGACCCGAGCGTCCCAGGGCAGCCACACAGCGGTGGCCCTGTTCGACCCCCAGGAGTACGCCGACTACTGCGCGGAAACAGGCCTCGACCCGGACGTCCCGTCGAGCCGGAGCCGCTTCACAGCCGAACTGGCCGCCACAGGCCCCACCATTCCCTACGAAGGCCAGCCCCTCACCGACCTCGTCCCCGCACTCATCGACGAGGCCGTACGACAGGCGACCTGGGACTACGCCTCCACCCTTCTCGCCCGCCTCGGCTCCTGCCCCACCTGCGGCGAGGACTTCGGACGCTCCGCCTTCACCCGCGCCTCCGCTCTCCTCCTCCGCATCCTCGACACGGCCCCACAGGGGAGCCACCACCTCGTCTGCAGCATCTCGAGCACCGCCGAAACCCTCGTCGCCGTCCTGCACGCCGACGACCGCGACGGCACCACCGAACTCGACGAAAGCGAAGCTCTCGAATTCACCACCGTCCTGGCCCTCGGCCTCGCCACCCACAGCCCAGGCGGCCTCGTCATGCGCACCACCGCCCCCGGAACCCCCGACCGCGTCTACGGCTGGCGCCTGCGCGGCAACGGACTGGAACCCCTCACCGCCGGCGAGGTCTTCGACGCCTACTGCACCGACGCACAGACCGGAGACCTCATCTCCCCCGAATCGGGAGTCGACTACTGCGAGCCACCCGACCTGGGAGAGGAGGACGGCCCCGCCCCGGCCCACCAGCACTGAACGCGCCAGGGGCGCCCCACCCGAAGGTGGAGCGCCCCTGCACACCCGCCGTCTCCGGCCGGGCCGGACTCACTCGCCGGACAGCACCGCCTGAGCGGCGCTGCGCGCCTCCTCGGCGGTGTCCGCCGCACGCGCGGCCGCCGCCGCACGCTCGCACTGCGCCAGCGTGTACTTCGCCAGCGTCGCCCGAACGTAAGGAATGGACGCCGCCCCCATGGACAGGGAGGTCACACCGAGACCGGTCAGCACACAGGCCAGCAGCGGGTCGGACGCGGCCTCACCACAGACACCGCAGCTCTTGCCCTCGGCCTTGGCCGCCTCAGCGGACAGCGCGACCAGGTCCAGCAGCGCCGGCTGCCACGGATCCTGCAGCCGCGACACCGCGCCCACCTGGCGATCGGCGGCGAAGGTGTACTGCGCGAGGTCGTTCGTCCCCAGCGACAGGAACTCGACCTCCTGAAGGATCGAGCGCGCCCGCAGCGCGGCCGACGGGATCTCCACCATGGCGCCGAACTTGGCCCGCAGCCCGGCCTCGCGGCAGGCGTCGGCGAACGCCTTCGCGTCGGTACGGTCCGCCACCATCGGGGCCATCACCTCGAGGTAGACCGGCAGACCCTCGGCCGCCTTCGCCAGGGCGGTCAGCTGGGTGCGCAGCACCTCCGGGTGGTCAAGAAGTGTCCGCAGACCACGGACACCCAGCGCCGGGTTGGGCTCGTCCGCCGGCGTCAGGAAGTCCAGCGGCTTGTCCGCACCGGCGTCCAGCACGCGGACCACGACCCGGCCCTCGGGGAACGCCTCGAGCACCTGACGGTAGGCCTCGACCTGCTTGTCCTCGGAGGGAGCCTTCTTGTTGTCGTCCAGGAACAGGAACTCGGTCCGGAAGAGACCGACACCCTCGGCACCCGCCTCGACCGCGGCGGCCACGTCCGCCGGACCGCCGATGTTGGCGAGCAGCGGCACCTTGTGACCGTCGGAGGTGGCACCCGGACCGGTCGACGCGGCCAGCGCGGCCTTGCGCTCCGCGGCCGCGGCCGTCAACTGAGCCTTCTTGTCCTCACTCGGGTTCACGAAGATCTCACCGGTGCTGCCGTCGACCGCGACGACCGTGCCCTCGGCGAGCTCGCCGGCACCCGGCAGCGCCACCACGGCCGGCACTCCCAGCGCCCGCGCCAGAATCGCGCTGTGGCTGGTCGGTCCGCCCTCCTCGGTCACGAAGCCGAGAACCAGGGTCGGGTCCAGCAGCGCAGTGTCGGCCGGCGCCAGGTCACGGGCGACCAGGACGTACGGCTCGTCACTGTCCGGCACGCCCGGCATCGGCACGCCCAGCAGCCGGGCGACGATACGATTCCGCACGTCGTCGAGGTCGGCCACACGACCGGCCAGGTACTCGCCGGCACCAGCCAGCAGATCGCGGTACGCCGCGAACGCGTCGTACACCGCCCGCTCGGCCGTGCTGCCCACGGCGATCCGCCGGTCCACGTCAGCGATCAGCTCGGGGTCCTGGGCCATCATGGCCTGAGCCTCGAGCACCGCCTGGGCTTCGCCCCCCGCCAGATTGCCGCGCGCAATCAGGTCGGCCGCCACAGCTTCCACGGCCTGGCGGGCGCGCCCCTGCTCACGCTCCGCCTCCTCCGCCGGGATCTGCTTGGCCGGCGGCTCGAGCACCGCCGTTCCCATGTGCCGAACCTCGCCGATCGCCACTCCGTGGCTCACGCCGACGCCTCGCAGCGTTGTCTCCATCTCACCCGTCTCCGATAAGTGCGGCGGGTCCCGCCGCCGCGGTGGTTGTCCTACCTGGCCGCCCTAAGACGGCAGTGACGTCACTTCCAGACGAAGAGACTGTCGCCGGCCTTGACGTCGCCGTCCTCACGGAGCTCGGACAGAGCCTCGGCGGTGGCCTCCAGCGCCACGACCGGGCAGACCGGGGACTTACCCGCCGCCTCGACGGCGGCCGGGTCCCAGCGCACGACGGCCTGGCCGCGCGTGACGGTGTCGCCCTTGTTCACCAGCAGCTCGAAGCCCTCGCCGTTGAGCTGCACGGTGTCGATGCCGAGGTGGGTGAGCACGCCGTGCCCGTCCGAGTCGACGACCACGAAGGCGTGCGGGTGCAGAGAAACGATGACTCCGTCGACGGGCGAGACCGCTTCGGAAGGCTCACGTACGGGGTCGATGGCGGTACCCGGGCCGACCATGGCCCCGGAGAAGACCGGATCCGGCACGGCTGCCAGTCCGATGGCGTGTCCTGCCAGCGGCGAGGTCACGGTGGTCATGGGAAACCTCCCAGGGGTGGAGATATATGGGCCGTCACTGCCTGTCCCGGACGGCGCACTGAGCAGCAGGGTATGTCATAGGAAGTACCGGTTCGTACGAGTGGGTCCGATTAGAGGTCTAGACCACATCCTCCATCGATTTGCACCTGCTCGACGGCCCCGTGTACAGTCGTACTCCTGCTTGAGGCTGAGCGACGCGACCGAGCGTCCTTGCCCGGCGGCACCCAACTTGTCAGATCCTATCTCGGGGTCTCCTTCTGCATGCCTGCGGGAGGGTGGTCAGAGAGACGGAAAAACCCTGATAGAGTTTGGAACACCGAAGGGAAGCGCCCGGAGGAAAGCCCGAGAGGGTGAGTACAAAGGAAGCGACCGTTCCTTGAGAACTCAACAGCGTGCCAAAAGTCAACGCCAGATATGTTGATACCCCGTCCATCGGACAACCGATGGTCGAGGTTCCTTTGAAAAAACACAGCGAGGACGCTGTGTGCGAGAGGATTATTCCTCCTCTCGCACCGCTCTCGTGATGTGTTGCACCGGATTACCGGTAAACATTCACGGAGAGTTTGATCCTGGCTCAGGACGAACGCTGGCGGCGTGCTTAACACATGCAAGTCGAACGATGAACCTCCTTCGGGAGGGGATTAGTGGCGAACGGGTGAGTAACACGTGGGCAATCTGCCCTGCACTCTGGGACAAGCCCTGGAAACGGGGTCTAATACCGGATACTGATCATCTTGGGCATCTTTGATGATCGAAAGCTCCGGCGGTGCAGGATGAGCCCGCGGCCTATCAGCTTGTTGGTGAGGTAACGGCTCACCAAGGCGACGACGGGTAGCCGGCCTGAGAGGGCGACCGGCCACACTGGGACTGAGACACGGCCCAGACTCCTACGGGAGGCAGCAGTGGGGAATATTGCACAATGGGCGCAAGCCTGATGCAGCGACGCCGCGTGAGGGATGACGGCCTTCGGGTTGTAAACCTCTTTCAGCAGGGAAGAAGCGAAAGTGACGGTACCTGCAGAAGAAGCGCCGGCTAACTACGTGCCAGCAGCCGCGGTAATACGTAGGGCGCAAGCGTTGTCCGGAATTATTGGGCGTAAAGAGCTCGTAGGCGGCTTGTCGCGTCGGATGTGAAAGCCCGGGGCTTAACCCCGGGTCTGCATTCGATACGGGCAGGCTAGAGTTCGGTAGGGGAGATCGGAATTCCTGGTGTAGCGGTGAAATGCGCAGATATCAGGAGGAACACCGGTGGCGAAGGCGGATCTCTGGGCCGATACTGACGCTGAGGAGCGAAAGCGTGGGGAGCGAACAGGATTAGATACCCTGGTAGTCCACGCCGTAAACGGTGGGCACTAGGTGTGGGCAACATTCCACGTTGTCCGTGCCGCAGCTAACGCATTAAGTGCCCCGCCTGGGGAGTACGGCCGCAAGGCTAAAACTCAAAGGAATTGACGGGGGCCCGCACAAGCGGCGGAGCATGTGGCTTAATTCGACGCAACGCGAAGAACCTTACCAAGGCTTGACATACACCGGAAACACTCAGAGATGGGTGCCCCCTTGTGGTCGGTGTACAGGTGGTGCATGGCTGTCGTCAGCTCGTGTCGTGAGATGTTGGGTTAAGTCCCGCAACGAGCGCAACCCTTGTCCCGTGTTGCCAGCAGGCCCTTGTGGTGCTGGGGACTCACGGGAGACCGCCGGGGTCAACTCGGAGGAAGGTGGGGACGACGTCAAGTCATCATGCCCCTTATGTCTTGGGCTGCACACGTGCTACAATGGCCGGTACAATGAGCTGCGATACCGTGAGGTGGAGCGAATCTCAAAAAGCCGGTCTCAGTTCGGATTGGGGTCTGCAACTCGACCCCATGAAGTCGGAGTCGCTAGTAATCGCAGATCAGCATTGCTGCGGTGAATACGTTCCCGGGCCTTGTACACACCGCCCGTCACGTCACGAAAGTCGGTAACACCCGAAGCCGGTGGCCCAACCCCTTGTGGGAGGGAGCTGTCGAAGGTGGGACTGGCGATTGGGACGAAGTCGTAACAAGGTAGCCGTACCGGAAGGTGCGGCTGGATCACCTCCTTTCTAAGGAGCACTTCTCAACCGGGCTTGCCTGGTTCAGAGGCCAGTACATCAGCGAACGTCTGATGCTGGTTGCTCATGGGTGGAACGTTGACTACTCGGCACGGTCCAGGATGGACCAGGCGCTAGTACTGCCCCTCGGGGCGTGGAACGCTGATCTGGTCAACTGATCGTGTCGGGCACGCTGTTGGGTGTCTGAGGGCACGGCCGCATGGTCTGTCTTCGGATCGCCGGCCCCAGTGAACTTGAGTCTTGATGGCTCGGGGTGATGGGTGGCTGGTCGTTGTTTGAGAACTGCACAGTGGACGCGAGCATCTGTGGCCAAGTTTTTAAGGGCGCACGGTGGATGCCTTGGCACCAGGAACCGATGAAGGACGTGGGAGGCCGCGATAGTCCCCGGGGAGTCGTCAACCAGGCTTTGATCCGGGGGTTTCCGAATGGGGAAACCCGGCAGTCGTCATGGGCTGTCACCCTTGCCTGAACACATAGGGCAAGTGGAGGGAACGCGGGGAAGTGAAACATCTCAGTACCCGCAGGAAGAGAAAACAACCGTGATTCCGGGAGTAGTGGCGAGCGAAACCGGATGAGGCCAAACCGTATGCGTGTGAGACCCGGCAGGGGTTGCGCATGCGGGGTTGTGGGATCTCTCTTCTACGGTCTGCCGGCCGTAGGACGAGTCAGAAACCGTTGATGTAGGCGAAGGACATGCGAAAGGTCCGGCGTAGAGGGTAAGACCCCCGTAGTCGAAACGTCAGCGGCTCGTTTGAGAGACACCCAAGTAGCACGGGGCCCGAGAAATCCCGTGTGAATCTGGCGGGACCACCCGCTAAGCCTAAATATTCCCTGGTGACCGATAGCGGATAGTACCGTGAGGGAATGGTGAAAAGTACCCCGGGAGGGGAGTGAAATAGTACCTGAAACCGTGTGCCTACAAGCCGTGGGAGCGTCGGAATGGAGCTTGCTTCATTCTCGTGACTGCGTGCCTTTTGAAGAATGAGCCTGCGAGTTTGCGGTGTGTTGCGAGGTTAACCCGGGTGGGGTAGCCGTAGCGAAAGCGAGTCCGAATAGGGCGCTGTAGTAGCACGCTCAAGACCCGAAGCGGAGTGATCTAGCCATGGGCAGGTTGAAGCGGAGGTAAGACTTCGTGGAGGACCGAACCCACCAGGGTTGAAAACCTGGGGGATGACCTGTGGTTAGGGGTGAAAGGCCAATCAAACTCCGTGATAGCTGGTTCTCCCCGAAATGCATTTAGGTGCAGCGTCGTGTGTTTCTTGCCGGAGGTAGAGCACTGGATAGGCGATGGGCCCTACCGGGTTACTGACCTTAGCCAAACTCCGAATGCCGGTAAGTGAGAGCGCGGCAGTGAGACTGTGGGGGATAAGCTCCATGGTCGAGAGGGAAACAGCCCAGAGCATCGACTAAGGCCCCTAAGCGTACGCTAAGTGGGAAAGGATGTGGAGTCGCACAGACAACCAGGAGGTTGGCTTAGAAGCAGCCACCCTTGAAAGAGTGCGTAATAGCTCACTGGTCTAGTGATTCCGCGCCGACAATGTAGCGGGGCTCAAGCGTACCGCCGAAGTCGTGTCATTGCAGCATAACGGCCAACGCCGGCTGTGATGGGTAGGGGAGCGTCGTCTGCCGGGTGAAGCGGCACTGGAAGGTAGTCGTGGACGGTTGACGAGTGAGAATGCAGGCATGAGTAGCGATACAAACGTGAGAAACGTTTGCGCCGATTGACTAAGGGTTCCTGGGTCAAGCTGATCTGCCCAGGGTAAGTCGGGACCTAAGGCGAGGCCGACAGGCGTAGTCGATGGATAACCGGTTGATATTCCGGTACCCGCTGTGAAGCGTCAAACATCGAATCCAGTGATGCTAAGGCCGTGAAGCCGCCCCTGATCTCTTCGGAGTGAGGGGGAGTGGTGGAGCCGCTGACCCAAGTTGGTAGTAGGTGAGTGATGGGGTGACGCAGGAAGGTAGTCCATCCCGGGCGGTGGTTGTCCCGGGGTAAGGGTGTAGGCCGCAAGGTAGGCAAATCCGCCTTGCATACGGCTGAGACCTGATGCCGAGCCGATTGTGGTGAAGTGGATGATCCTATGCTGTCGAGAAAAGCCTCTAGCGAGTTTCATGGCGGCCCGTACCCTAAACCGACTCAGGTGGTCAGGTAGAGAATACCGAGGCGTTCGGGTGAACTATGGTTAAGGAACTCGGCAAAATGCCCCCGTAACTTCGGGAGAAGGGGGGCCACACCCGGTGATCCGATTTACTCGGTGAGCTGGGGGTGGCCGCAGAGACCAGCGAGAAGCGACTGTTTACTAAAAACACAGGTCCGTGCGAAGCCGTAAGGCGATGTATACGGACTGACGCCTGCCCGGTGCTGGAACGTTAAGGGGACCGGTTAGCTCACCTTCGGGTGGGCGAAGCTGAGAACTTAAGCGCCAGTAAACGGCGGTGGTAACTATAACCATCCTAAGGTAGCGAAATTCCTTGTCGGGTAAGTTCCGACCTGCACGAATGGCGTAACGACTTCTCGACTGTCTCAACCATAGGCCCGGTGAAATTGCACTACGAGTAAAGATGCTCGTTTCGCGCAGCAGGACGGAAAGACCCCGGGACCTTTACTACAGTTTGATATTGGTGTTCGGTTCGGCTTGTGTAGGATAGGTGGGAGACTTTGAAGCGGGCACGCCAGTGTTCGTGGAGTCGTCGTTGAAATACCACTCTGGTCGTGCTGGATGTCTAACCTGGGTCCGTGATCCGGATCAGGGACAGTGTCTGATGGGTAGTTTAACTGGGGCGGTTGCCTCCTAAAGGGTAACGGAGGCGCCCAAAGGTTCCCTCAGCCTGGTTGGCAATCAGGTGTTGAGTGTAAGTGCACAAGGGAGCTTGACTGTGAGACCGACGGGTCGAGCAGGGACGAAAGTCGGGACTAGTGATCCGGCGGTGGCTTGTGGAAGCGCCGTCGCTCAACGGATAAAAGGTACCCCGGGGATAACAGGCTGATCTTCCCCAAGAGTCCATATCGACGGGATGGTTTGGCACCTCGATGTCGGCTCGTCGCATCCTGGGGCTGGAGTCGGTCCCAAGGGTTGGGCTGTTCGCCCATTAAAGCGGTACGCGAGCTGGGTTTAGAACGTCGTGAGACAGTTCGGTCCCTATCCGCTGTGCGCGTAGGAGTCTTGAGAAGGGCTGTCCCTAGTACGAGAGGACCGGGACGGACGAACCTCTGGTGTGCCAGTTGTTCTGCCAAGGGCATGGCTGGTTGGCTACGTTCGGGAGGGATAACCGCTGAAAGCATCTAAGCGGGAAGCCTGCTTCGAGATGAGGACTCCCACCCACTTGATGGGGTAAGGCTCCCAGTAGACGACTGGGTTGATAGGCCGGATATGGAAGCCAGGTAACTGGTGGAGTTGACCGGTACTAATAGGCCGAGGGCTTGTCCTCAGTTGCTCGCGTCCACTGTGTTGGTTCTGAAACCACGAACAGCCGTCGTAGCCGATGTGTTGCGGCTCCGGTTGTCAGTTTCATAGTGTTTCGGTGGTCATAGCGTGAGGGAAACGCCCGGTTACATTCCGAACCCGGAAGCTAAGCCTCACAGCGCCGATGGTACTGCAGGGGGGACCCTGTGGGAGAGTAGGACGCCGCCGAACTCCCTTTAGAGCTCTGGCTCTTGGGCATACAGCCCAAGAGCCAGAGCTTTTTTGCGTTGAGGTAAGGTCGGGGGGCATCGTTGGCACGTTTTCCCACAGGAGGCCCCCGGGTGGAGGTCCAGGAGACCCGAGTTCAGACAGATCGGGTCCTCACCATCCCGAACATCCTCAGCATGGCGCGACTCGTCGGCGTGCCCCTCTTCCTGTGGCTCATCCTCAGGCCGGAGTTCGGCGGTCCGAAGAGCGATGGCTGGGCGCTGCTGGTACTCGCCCTGAGCGGCGTCAGCGACTATCTGGACGGCAAGCTGGCGCGGCGCTGGAACCAGATCAGCAACCTTGGCCGGCTGCTCGATCCCGCGGCTGACCGGCTGTACATTCTCTCGACCCTGGTCGGGCTCACCTGGCGCGAGATCCTGCCGATCTGGTTGACCGCTGTACTGCTGGCGCGAGAGCTGGTTCTGCTGGTGATGGTGGGCATCCTCCGGCGGCACGGCTATCCGCCGCCGCAGGTGAACTTCCTCGGCAAGGCCGCCACCTTCAACCTGATGTACGCCTTCCCGCTGCTGTTGCTCAGTGACGGGACTGGCTGGCTCTCGTCACTCGCTGCCATTTTCGGATGGGCGTTCGCCGGATGGGGTACAACGCTGTACTGGTGGGCAGGAGTCCTCTACGTGGTACAAGTCCGCCGTCTCGTTCGGGCGGACATGGCCGATTGAGCTCGCCGAATGGTGCGGTCGCAACGGCGCGATGGCCCGCAGCGGAAAAGTGCGCGACAATTTCGGACGGGTGAAGTCGGCTAGACCGTCGTCTCTTCGAGGAGGACGCTTCCGACATGAAGGCCGTCGTGATGGCCGGTGGCGAGGGCACACGCCTTCGTCCCATGACCTCGAGCATGCCCAAGCCGCTCCTGCCGGTGGCCAACCGGCCGATCATGGAGCACGTTCTGAGGCTGCTCAAAAGGCATGGGCTCAACGAGACCGTCGTAACCGTGCAGTTCCTTGCCTCGCTGGTCAAGAACTACTTCGGTGACGGCGAAGAGCTCGGAATGGAGCTCACCTATGCCAACGAGGAGAAGCCACTCGGTACCGCGGGAAGCGTGAAGAACGCTGAGGAGGCGCTGAAGGACGACACGTTCCTCGTCATCTCCGGTGACGCGCTGACCGACTTCGACCTCACCGATCTGATCAACTTCCACAAGGAAAAGGGCGCGCTGGTCACGGTCTGTCTGACGCGTGTGCCCAATCCTCTGGAATTCGGCATCACCATCGTCGACGAAGAGGGCAAGGTCGAGCGGTTCCTCGAGAAGCCGACCTGGGGGCAGGTCTTCTCGGACACCGTGAACACCGGCATTTACGTCATGGAGCCCGAGGTCTTCAACTACGTGGAGGCCGACGTTCCCGTCGACTGGTCGGGCGATGTCTTCCCGCAGTTGATGAAGGAGGGCAAGCCGATCTACGGCTATGTCGCCGAGGGCTACTGGGAGGACGTCGGCACGCACGAGAGCTATGTGAAGGCCCAGGCCGATGTCCTGGAGCGGAAGGTCGACGTCGAGATCGACGGCTTCGAGATCTCTCCGGGTGTGTGGGTGGCAGAAGGTGCCGAGGTGCATCCCGACGCCGTTCTGCGAGGCCCGCTCTACATCGGCGACTACGCCAAGGTGGAGGCCGGCGCGGAAATCCGCGAGGACACCGTCGTGGGCTCGAACGTGGTCGTCAAGAGCGGGGCGTTCCTGCACAAGGCCGTGGTGCACGACAACGTGTATGTCGGGCAGCACAGCAATCTGCGGGGATGTGTGGTCGGGAAGAACACCGACATCATGCGTGCCGCTCGTATCGAGGACGGCGCGGTCATCGGCGACGAATGCCTGATCGGTGAAGAATCGATCGTGCAGGGCAACGTGCGCGTGTACCCGTTCAAGACGATCGAGGCCGGTGCGTTCGTCAACACCTCGGTCATCTGGGAATCCCGGGGCCAGGCTCATCTCTTCGGGGCCAGGGGCGTCTCCGGCATTCTGAACGTCGAGATCACCCCGGAACTCGCGGTCCGGCTGGCCGGCGCCTACGCGACCACCCTGAAGAAGGGCTCGACGGTCACCACGGCCCGTGACCACTCGCGGGGTGCTCGCGCCCTGAAGCGGGCGGTCATCTCCGCGCTGCAGGCGAGCGCCATCGACGTACGCGACCTGGAGAACGTACCGCTCCCGGTGGCGCGACAGCAGACGGCGCGGGGCAGTGCCGGCGGCATCATGATCCGCACCACGCCCGGGGTGCCGGACTCCGTGGACATCATGTTCTTCGACGGCCAGGGCGCGGACCTGTCCCAGGCGAGCCAGCGGAAGCTGGACCGGGTGTTCGCGCGGCAGGAGTACCGGCGGGCGTTCCCCGGAGAGATCGGGGACCTGCATTTCCCGGCGAGCGTGTTCGACTCGTACACGGGCTCGCTGCTGCGGAACGTCGACACGACGGGGATCACGGAGTCCGGGCTCAAGGTCGTCGTCGACGCGTCCAACGGCAGTGCGGGGCTGGTGCTGCCGAGCCTGCTGGGCAAGCTCGGCGTGGACTCGCTGACGATCAACCCCGGTCTGGACGAGTCCCGGCCGACGGAGTCGGAGGAGGCCCGACGCCGGGGCCTGGTGCGGCTCGGCGAGATCGTCGCGTCCGCGCGGGCGGCGTTCGGCGTGCGGTTCGACCCTGTCGGCGAGCGGCTGTCGCTGGTCGACGAGAAGGGCCGGATCGTCGAGGACGACCGGGCGCTGCTGGTGATGCTCGACCTGGTGGCCGCGGAGCGGCGCAGCGGGCGTGTGGCCCTGCCCGTGACCACCACGAGGATCGCCGAGCAGGTGGCGGCCTACCACGGGACCCAGGTCGAGTGGACGACCACCTCGCCCGACGATCTGACACGGGTCGGGGCCGAGGAGTCCACGATCTTCGGCGGTGACGGCAAGGGCGGCTTCATCGTTCCGGAGTTCAGCAGTGTCTTCGACGGCACGGCGGCCTTCGTACGGCTGATCGGGTTGGTAGCGCGGACACAGCTCACGCTCAGCCAGATCGACGCGCGGATTCCGCGGGCGCACGTCCTCAAGCAGGATCTGGCGACCCCGTGGGCCGTCAAGGGTCTGGTCATGCGGCGGGTGGTCGAGGCGGCCGGAGATCGCTTCGTGGACACCACCGACGGTGTCCGCGTGGTGGAGGCCGACGGTCGTTGGGTGATGGTCCTGCCCGACCCGGCGGAGGCGGTCACCCATCTGTGGGCGGAGGGCCCGGACGACGCGTCCGCGCAGGCCCTGCTCGACGAGTGGTCGGCGGTCGTGGACAGCGCCGGACGGTAAAGAACCCTCCACGCGCGCGTGCCGGACATGTGCCCCCCAAGGGGGCCTGTCCGGCACGTCGGTGGGGCCATTCGGAGGTACTGGGCGCGACGTGCGACGATGTGCGGCATGCCGCAGCCGCCCCCCGTTCGGAGCACATCGACGCGACCGCCCTCGCGTCCGGACGCGTCCATGTCGCTGCTCAACAACGTCATGGACCACAGCCTCGACGACGGGTACGCCGAGGCGGCGGAGCGGAAGAAGGCCGTCGGGGACGCCGGCATGCCGAAGACGCTCCGGGCCCGGCTGGGGCTGGCCGTCGGTCTGGTGCTGGCCGCCCTGGTCGTCACCGTCGGCGCCGCGCAGGCGCGGGTGGCCGCTCCCGCCCTCGCCAAGGAGCGCGAGGAGCTGATCGACCGCATCGACCGGGAGACCGAGGCCGCCGACGCGCTGGAGAACGATGTCGACGAGCTGCGGAACGAGGTCGGCGCACGGCAGCGCGAGGCCCTGAAGCACACCGGCGAGGGCGAGCGCACGGAGCTGATGGGCATCCTGTCGGGCGCCACCGCGGTGCACGGGCCCGGGGTGAAGCTGGTCGTCAACGACGCCAAGGAAGCCGGCGCGGGCGGCGACGCCGACCCGCGCGGGACCTCCGGTTTCTCCGACACGGGACGGGTGCGCGACCGCGACATGCAGCGCGTGGTCAACGGGCTGTGGGAATCGGGCGCCGAAGCCGTCTCGATCAACGGGCAGCGGCTGACCGCGCTGTCGGCGATCAGGGCCGCGGGTGACGCCATACTGGTCGACAACCGGCCACTGGTGCCGCCGTACACGGTGCTCGCGGTGGGGGACGGGGAAACGCTGAGCAGGCGGTTCCAGAACAGCGCGGACGGTCTGTACCTGCATGCCCTGCAGGAGAACTTCGGCATCCGGACCGGTATCTCCGTGGAGGACGATCTCCGGCTTCCGGCCGCGCCGAGTGTGACCGTGCGCACCGCACAGCCGAGATCCGAGTCAGCACAGCCGAGAACTGAGAAAGGCACATCGTGATCGCCGTACTGGGCCTCGTCGTGGGAGTCGTGGCCGGCCTGTTGGTCCGGCCCGAGGTTCCGGCGGTCGTCGAGCCTTATCTGCCGATCGCCGTCGTCGCGGCGCTGGACGCCGTCTTCGGCGGACTTCGGGCCATGCTCGACGGCATCTTCGACGACAAGGTCTTCGTGGTGTCGTTCCTGTCGAACGTGGTCGTCGCCGCGCTGATCGTGTTCCTGGGCGACAAGTTGGGCGTGGGCGCCCAGCTGTCCACGGGTGTCGTGGTCGTCCTCGGCATCCGGATCTTCTCCAACGCCGCGGCGATCCGCCGGCACGTGTTCCGGGCGTGAGGCCGATGAGCACCCAGGACGAGACCGGCGAGAACAGGCTGCGCAAGGAGCTGCCCGAGGAGGTGCCGGCGGTTCCGGCGCCGGCACCGGAGCCCGAGGAGCCCGCCGAGCCCGCGCTGACCGGGCGGCAGCGGCTGGTGCAGGGGCTGTGGCCGCCGCGCGTCACCCGGGCCCAACTCATCGTGGCACTGCTGCTGTTCGGCCTCGGCTTCGGTCTGGCCGTGCAGGTCGCCTCGAACAGCGACGGGGACAGCGCGCTGCGCGGAGCCCGGCAGGAGGATCTGGTCCGCATCCTCGATGAACTCGACGACCGGACACAGCGTCTTGAAGACGAGAAGCAGGATCTCGAGACGCAGCGGGACGAGCTGGAGAACAGCTCGAACCAGGCTGAGGAGGCCCGTCGGCAGACGATCGAGAAGGAGAGACAACTCGGTGTCCTCGCGGGCACGGTGGCCGCGGAGGGCACCGGCATCACGATGACCATCGAGGACCCGAAGGGAACGGTCGAGGCGGACATGCTGCTCGACGCGATCCAGGAGCTGCGCGCCGCGGGCGCGGAGGCGATCCAGGTGAACGGCGTGCGGGTGGTCGCGAGCACCTTCCTGACGGATTCCGGCGAAAGCGTGGCCGTCGACGGGAACAAGATCAACGCGCCCTATCGTTTCAAGGTCATCGGCAAGCCGCAGGACCTCGAACCGGCGCTCAACATCCCTGGAGGCGTGGTGCAGACGCTTGAGAAGGAGCAGGCCACCGTGACCGTCGAGCGGTCGGACAAGATCGTCGTGGACGCCTTGCGAGCTGCGAAGCGACCTGACTACGCTCGGTCGTCCTCCCAGTGAACCGGCGGTGCATGGGGGACGTCCGGCGGGGGCATGAGCTTGCGGGGGGTCGCCGCACCGATTGGGTGGTGCGTGGTGGAAACTGTCTGGTGGACACGGACGTTGTGAGGATGTCCGGCTCGACCAGTGTGTGCAATCAGGGTTCGTCCTGCCCCACGGGCGGGTCTGTTTCGGTCAAGGGGAATCGCCCGTGAAGTTGTTTGCGAAGTTGTTCGGCAAGAGCGCGCGAGAGGGTAGCGACAACAACGCCACCGCTCGTCATCGCGCACAGCCTGACGCGGAGGGCCAGCGCCCGCTGTTCCGGGACCAGGTGGCTGGTCCGGGCGGTGACATTTCGGGAGGTCAGGGCGCGCCGTCTGTTGACCCTGCCCAGTCCGGCGGCATAGGTTTCGGGCAACCGTCAACCTCAAGTACGGGTGGAGGGTTCTCCTCTGGTCCGTACGCGTCCAATGCGCCGGCGGGGCAGCCGCGGCAGGAGGATCCGTCCATGTCGGTCCTGGTGTGTACGAGGTGCGGTAACCGCAACGCGGAGAGCAGCCGCTTCTGTTCCAACTGCGGTGCGCCGCTGCGGGCGGGTGCGGCGGCGGAGCGTCCGTCGGAGACGACCTCCACGATCTCCATCAGCGGCCTGGAGGCCTACGACGCCGAGGCCACCGGCCAGACGCCGATGCCCACGCTCTCCCCGGAGGCGCAGGCCGCCGTCGACGCGCTGCCGCTGGGCTCCGCGCTGCTGGTGGTGCGCCGCGGTCCGAACTCGGGCAGCCGCTTCCTGCTGGACGGCGACCTGACCACGGCCGGGCGTCATCCGCAGAGCGACATCTTCCTGGACGACGTGACGGTCTCCCGGCGGCATGTGGAGTTCCGGCGCAGCCCGGACGGCTCGTTCACGGTGGCGGACGTGGGCAGCCTGAACGGCACCTACGTCAACCGTGAGCGGATCGACCAGGTCGCTCTGGCGAACGGTGACGAGGTGCAGATCGGCAAGTACCGACTGGTCTTCTACGCCAGTCGGCAGGGCATCTGACCCTCCCCCAGACGCAGTCCGGGGGAAACCCCAGGGAAGGTCCATGCTTCAAACACCGAGCGGCGGTGCCGGGCACGGTACCGCCGCCGCGGACAGTGGGCTGATGAGCATCGGCATGGTGCTGAACCTGCTGCGCGAGGAGTTCCCCGAAGTCACCATCTCCAAGATCCGTTTCCTGGAGTCGGAGGGACTGATCGAGCCGCAGCGGACCCCCTCGGGGTATCGCAAGTTCAGCGCCGGTGACGTCGAGCGCCTCGGTCACGTCCTGAGGATGCAGCGGGACCACTATCTGCCGCTCAAGGTGATCCGTGAGCACCTCGACGCGCTGGAGCGGGGCGAGGACGTACGGCTTCCCGTGCTCGGCCGGCAGCGTGACGGCGAGGCCGTCCTGGAGCCGGCCGAGGGGCCCACGGCGGCCCGGATCGGGCGGGCCGAGCTGCTGGCCGCCGCCGGGATCGACGAGCTCCAGCTGGCCGAGTGGGAGTCGTACGGGCTGGTCACGGCGCTGTCGGACGGGGTGTACGACGCGGAGACCGTAACCGTCGCGACGCTGGTCGCTGAGCTGGGGCGGTTCGGGATCGAGCCGCGTCATCTGCGTTCGATGAAGGCCGCGGCCGACCGTGAGGCCGGGCTGGTGGACCAGGTGGTGGCCCCGCTGAGGCGCCACCGCAACCCGCAGACCAGGGCGCACGCGGAAGCGCGGGCCAAGGAACTGGCCGGTCTCGCGGTGAGGCTGCACTCGGCGCTGGTGCAGACCGCGCTCGGGGTGCGCCTGCCCTGAGCTGGGACGCGCTGCCTGCGGGGCCCGCTCGGCCGGGGTGGCGAACGGTGTCCGAGGGGGCCGGGACGGCCGGGATCGGGCACCTGATGTCGGCCCGACTACCCAAACGTCCCGAGCACGGCCTAGGGTTGCTGTGTGAACGAGCTCGATGTCGTAGGTGTCCGGGTCGAAATGCCCTCCAACCAACCGATCGTGCTCCTGCGCGAAGTGGGAGGCGACCGTTACCTCCCCATCTGGATCGGGCCCGGGGAGGCGACGGCGATCGCCTTCGCCCAGCAGGGCATGGCCCCCGCACGACCGCTGACCCACGACCTGTTCAAGGACGTGCTGGAGGCCGTCGGCCAGGAGCTCACCGAAGTACGCATTACGGATCTGCGTGAAGGCGTCTTCTACGCGGAGCTGGTCTTCGCGAGCGGGGTCGAGGTGAGCGCCCGCCCGTCCGATGCCATAGCGCTGGCCCTGCGCACCGGAACGCCGATCTACGGCAGTGACGGGGTGCTGGACGACGCGGGTATCGCCATTCCGGATGAGCAGGAGGACGAGGTCGAGAAGTTCCGGGAGTTCCTCGACCAGATCTCGCCCGAGGACTTCGGGACCAGCAGCCAGTGACTCGGGGCGGTCCGGCGGACCTCGGCCGGGCCGCGCCTGTCACAGGACGCCGTGGGCATTTGCCGGCGGCGAGTGAGAGCGTCCTGCGGCTCCCGCCGAGAGCATTCGGCTAGCCTTTCCCCGCGGTGGGGCACGGGAAACCACTCTTAGGGTGATTATCACTCGGCGTGCCGAGTGTGGCGATCGTTGACGCACCCTTGGTGACTGCCTACCGTCGAGAAGGCAGGTCAAGGACGGAGGTCGGCGTGAGAAACAGCGGCGACGGTACGGCTGGGGGTGCCCCCGGACGCAGTTTCGGGGAGAGCGGTCCGTACCCGCTTGGGCGGGCGGCCGATCACCCTGCGCAGCGGCCGACGGCTGTGTCCGGCGGCGGAGGGGCATCGTCCGAGGAGGCCGAGGAGGTCGGCTACCGCGGCCCGACGGCGTGTGCCGCGGCGGGCATCACCTATCGGCAACTGGACTACTGGGCGCGTACCGGGCTGGTCGAGCCGAGCGTGCGGCCCGCCTACGGGTCGGGCACCCAGCGTCTCTACAGCTTCCGGGACGTCGTCGTCCTGAAGATCGTGAAGCGGTTCCTCGACACCGGGGTGTCGTTGCAGAACATCCGCACCGCCGTCCGGCATCTCAGGGAACGCGGGTTCCGTGATCTTGAGCGTATGACGCTGATGAGCGATGGCGCGACCGTCTACGAGTGCACATCGCCCGACGAGGTGCACGCGCTGCTCCAGGGCGGTCAGGGGATCTTCGGCATCGCGGTCGGCGTGGTCTGGCGGGATGTGGAGAACGCGCTGTCGCAGCTTCACGGGGAGCGCATCGACACGGGGGAGACGCTCGTCGGGCACAATCCGGCGGACGAGCTGGCCCGGCGGCGCAACCGGGCGGTCTGAGCCGGTCGCGACGAGGTCCGGCGCAGCAGCGGAGCGGTAGGAGACGGTCACAGGGCTGTCGTGGAGACCGATGGGCCTCGCGTGGGCACTCGTGGGCACGTGGCTCCGGAAGGGGCGTGACAGCGGCTGTGAGGGCTGCTGAAACGTGTTTCCGGGTGCGGCGAGTGGCGTATGGGAGCGTTCCCGTTCCGTTGTCGCCGTCGCCGTCGCCGTCGCCGTCGCGTCCGTTCGCGCGGGCCCATTGTCAGTGGCGTGGTGCAGCATCGGAGATGTGAGAAACGCGCCCACGATCCTGCATCTGGACATGGATGCCTTCTTCGCCTCGGTGGAGCAGGCGTCGAAGCCGAGCCTGCGCGGGAAGGCCGTGGTCGTGGGCGGGCTGGGGCCGCGGGGCGTGGTCGCCACCGCGTCGTACGAGGCACGGGTCTTCGGGGTGCACTCGGCGATGCCGATGGGGCAGGCCCGGCGGCTGGCGCCGAACGCGGCGTATCTCGTGCCGCGCTTCCAGCTGTACCGGTCGATCAGCGAGCAGGTCATGGCGCTGCTCAGGGCGCTGTCGCCGCTGGTGGAGCCGTTGAGCCTCGATGAGGCGTTCGTGGACCTGGAGGCCGGGGGAGCGGCCTGGGACGAGCAGTCGGCGCGGCTGGCGGGGGCGAAGCTGCGCGCGGACATCCGGGCGGTGACCGGGCTGACGGGGTCGGTGGGGCTGGCCGCATCCAAGATGCTCGCGAAGATCGCCTCCGAGCAGGCGAAGCCCGACGGGCTGGTGCTGATCCCCCCGGGGACGGAGCGGGCGCTGCTCGGGCCGATGTCCGTGCGGACCCTGCCCGGGGTGGGCCCGGCCACCGGCGACCATCTGCGGCGGGCCGGCATCACCACGGTCGACGACATCGCCGAGGCCGGCGAGGACGAGCTGGTGCGGCTGCTGGGCAAGGCGCACGGGCAGGCGCTCCACGCGATGGCGCTGGCGCGGGACGACCGGCCCGTGGTGGCCGAGCGGGAAGCCAAGTCGGTGTCGGTCGAGGACACCTACGACGTGGACATCCACGACCGGCTCCGGGTGGGGCTGGAGGTGCGGCGGCTGGCGGACCGGTGTGTACGGCGGCTGCGCGGCGCGGGGCTGTCCGGGCGGACCATCGTGCTGAAGGTCCGCAGGTACGACTTCTCCACGCTGACCCGCTCCGAGACCCTGCGCGGGCCCACGGACGACCCGGCGGTGGTACGGGAGGCGGCGGCGCGGCTGCTGGACTCCGTGGACACGACGGGCGGTGTCCGGCTGCTCGGCGTCGGGGTCAGCGGGCTCGCGGACTACACGCAGGAGGACCTGTTCGCGCAGGCGGCGGGGGAGCGCGAGGACGACGAGGCGGACCAGACGGTCGACATACGCGTTCCCGGGGAGGCGGAGCCGGCCGAGCGGCACTGGCGGGCGGGACACGACGTGCGGCACACCGAGTACGGGCACGGCTGGGTACAGGGCAGCGGCCTGGGGCGGGTGACGGTGCGGTTCGAGACGCCGGCTTCGGAGCCGGGGCGCGTGCGGACGTTCCGGATCGACGATCCGGCACTGGAACCGGCCGAGCCGTTGCCCTTGGTTGCGGGGAGACTCGGAGGCCTCGGGGGAGGCGAGGGGGTTACCGGGGATAGCGTGGTAGGCGGGGTCGCTGAGGCCGTCGGGGATGGTCGAGCCGCTTGGGGTGGCGAAGCCACCGAGGGAGCCGGGGACGGCCAGGCTGCCGGGGAAGACACAGTCGCCGGGGACGGCCGAGTGACCGGAGGTGGCGAGGCCGTCGGTGATGATGAGGCTGCCCGGCAAGACCAAGCTGCCGGGAACGGCGAAGCCACCCAGGACGGCGAGGTCGCCGGGGGTGGCCGAGTGGCTGGCGAAGCTGCCGGGAAAGGCGAAGCCCCCGGAGATAGTGAAGCCACAGGCATCCCTGGGGACGGCGAAGCTGCCCGGGACGATGAGGCCGCTAGGGAAGGCCAAGCCGCCGGAGATGGAGGAGCGCCTGGAAACGCCGACGCTGCCAGGGCAGGCGAAGCGCCCGGAGATGGTGAAACCGCCGGGGACGGCGACATCGCTGGGGACGGCCGAGCCGCCGGGGACGATGAGGCCGCCAGGCCAGGCCAAGCGGCCTGAGATGGTGCGGCCGCCAGCGATGGCCGAGCGGCCAGGGACGGCGGAGTGCCTGGAAACGGCGAGGCTGCCCCGGAAGGCGATGCGCGCGGGGATGGCGAAGCCGACGGGGACGGCCGGGCTGCCGGGACGATGAGGCCGCCGGGGAAAGCCAAGCCGCCGGAGATGGCGAGGCGCCAGGGATGGCCCGCTGGCCGGGAGCCGGGAGCCGGGAGCCGGGAGCCGGGAGCCGGGAGACGGGAGACGGGAGACGGGAGACGGGAGACGGCGAGGCCGCCGGGGAACGTCAATCGACCGGGGACTCAGAGGCCGCCGCGAACTCGGAGGCCACCGGGGAGGGCCGAGTGGCCGGGGAGGGCGAGGCCGCCAGGTACGGACAGGCAGCCGGAGATGCCGCCAGGGGTGGTGCTCAAGTGGTGCCCGGGGTGAGTGGCTGAGTGGCGTGTGCCGAACCGGCTCGGTGGGTGAAGCCGGTGGGTGCGCGGTTCGGGTTTGCCGTGGGCCGCTCACCCCGGGGGCTCAGGTCTCGTCCGTGCCCGCCAGCTTGCCGAAGTCGTGGTCCGGCAGGACCGGTGGGGGCGCGATGTCGAGGCCGTAGTGGTGGTAGAGCTGGAGTTCCTGTTCGGGCGAGAGGTGGCGGCCCACGCCGAAGTCGGGGGCGTCCTTGATCAGGGCGCGTTCGAAGGGGACGTGGAGGCTGCCCTCGACCAGTTCGCTGGGTTCGAGGGGGACGAAGGCGTCCCTGCTGAACAGGCCGGTGCGTATGGCGGCCCACTCCGGCACGCCGGTCGCGTCGTCGAGGTAGACCTCGTCGATGGTGCCGATCTTGGTGCCGTTGCGGTCGAACGCCTTGCGGCCGATCAGGTTGCGCGGATCGATATCGGTCTGCACGGGCCCTCCACGTGGTCGCAACTCATCCGTAAGCACTACGAAAGAGCACAATGGTGAACCCGGCCACTCGAACGCCTGGGCGTTGACCTCGCTGGTACGCTGGCAAACGGCTGCTGACCCCGTGCGGGAGAGTCCTCCGGACACCATCGGAGGCGCCGAAGGAGCAAATCCTCCCCGGAATCTCTCAGGCCCATGTACCGCACGGACGAGGTCACTCTGGAAAGCAGGGCGGGTGTCGACGGCTTCCGCTCTCACCGACGGTGAAAGCCGGGTCCCCTCGGGTGGTCCGGTGAAACTCTCAGGTTGAGATGACAGAGGGGGAGGCCGTCCGGGCACCCGCGCCGTGGTGCCCCTCGCAGGTCGCGTCAGACCAGGAGGCCTCCGCAATGACCGCCCCCCGCATTCCGCTCTCCGAGCTCGAACAGGGCATTCCGTTCGAGCAGCGCCACATCGGGCCCGACCTGGAGGCTCGGGCCAAGATGCTCGCGCAGGTCGGCTACGGCTCGCTGGACGAGCTGACCGCCGCCGCCGTCCCGGATGTGATCAAGAACGCCGACGCCCTGGACCTGCCGGGGGCGCGCACCGAGGCCGAGGTGCTGGCCGAGCTGCGGTCGCTGGCCGACCGCAACCAGGTCCTCGGCTCCATGATCGGGCTCGGGTACTACGGCACCTTCACGCCGCCCGTCATCCTCCGGAACGTGATGGAGAACCCCGCCTGGTACACGGCGTACACGCCGTACCAGCCGGAGATCTCCCAGGGGCGTCTCGAGGCACTGCTGAACTTCCAGACCGTGGTCGCCGATCTGACGGGGCTGCCGACCTCCGGTGCCTCGCTGCTGGACGAGGGCACGGCCGCCGCCGAGGCGATGGCACTGTCCCGGCGCATGGGCAGGAACAAGAAGGGCCTGTTCCTGGTCGACGCGGACGCGATGCCGCAGACCATCGCCGTCATCGAGACCCGCGCCGAGCCGACCGGCGTCGAGGTCGTCGTCGCCGACCTCTCCGAGGGCATCCCGGCCGAGCTGGACGGGCGCGAGATCAACGGTGTGCTCATCCAGTACCCCGGTGCCTCCGGTGCCGTACGGGACATCAAGCCGATCGTCGACCAGGCGCACGAGCGGGGCGCGCTCGTCACCGTAGCCGCCGACCTGCTCGCGCTGACGCTGCTGAAGTCGCCTGGTGAGCTGGGCGCGGACATCGCCGTGGGCACGACGCAGCGGTTCGGTGTGCCGATGGGCTTCGGTGGCCCGCACGCCGGTTACATGGCCGTCCACGAGAAGTTCGCGCGCAGCCTGCCCGGGCGGCTCGTCGGCGTGTCCGTGGACGCCGACGGGAACAAGGCCTACCGCCTCGCGCTCCAGACCCGTGAGCAGCACATCCGCCGCGAGAAGGCGACCAGCAACATCTGTACCGCGCAGGTGCTGCTCGCCGTGATGGCCGGCATGTACGCCGTCTACCACGGGCCCGAAGGCCTGAAGGGCATCGCGCGGCGCACCCACCGGTACGCGTCGATCCTGGCCGCGGGCCTGGCGAACGGCGGGGCCGAGATCGTTCACGGCGCCTACTTCGACACGCTGACCGTGCGCGTGCCGGGCCGGGCCGCCGAGGTCGTCGCCGCCGCGCGCGAGAACGGCGTCAACCTGCGGCTCGTCGACGCCGACCTGGTGTCGATCGCCTGCGACGAGACCACCACGCGGGCCCAGCTGACCGCCGTATGGACCGCCTTCGGTGTCGAGGGCGACGTCGAGGCGCTGGACGCGGCCACCGAGGACGCCCTGCCGGGCGCGCTGCTGCGCACCGACGCGTACCTCACCCACCCGGTCTTCCAGCAGCACCGCTCCGAGACCGCGATGCTGCGCTACCTGCGCCGGCTCGCCGACCGTGACTACGCGCTCGACCGCGGCATGATCCCGCTGGGCTCCTGCACCATGAAGCTCAACGCGACCACCGAGATGGAGCCGGTCACCTGGCCGGAGTTCGGCCAGCTGCACCCGTTCGTGCCCGCCGAGCAGGCGGAGGGATACCTCACGCTCATCCGCGAGCTGGAGGAACGTCTCGCCGAGGTCACCGGCTACGACAAGGTGTCGCTGCAGCCGAACGCCGGTTCGCAGGGCGAGCTGGCCGGTCTGCTGGCCGTGCGCGGCTACCACCGGGCCAACGGCGACGAGCAGCGCACCGTGTGCCTGATCCCGTCCTCCGCGCACGGGACGAACGCCGCGAGCGCGGTCATGGCCGGCATGAAGGTGGTCGTCGTCAAGACGGCCGAGGACGGCGAGATCGACGTCGACGACCTGCGAGCCAAGATCGAGCAGTACCGCGACGAGCTGTCGGTGCTGATGATCACGTACCCCTCGACCCACGGTGTGTTCGAGGAGCACGTCTCCGACATCTGCGCGCAGGTCCACGAGGCCGGCGGCCAGGTGTACGTCGACGGCGCCAACCTCAACGCGCTGGTCGGCCTGGCCAAGCCGGGTCACTTCGGCGGTGACGTCTCGCACCTGAACCTGCACAAGACGTTCTGCATCCCGCACGGCGGCGGTGGCCCCGGCGTCGGTCCGGTGGCCGTCCGCGAGCACCTGGCGCCGTACCTGCCGAACCACCCGCTCCAGCCGGCGGCCGGCCCGGAGACGGGCGTCGGCCCGATCTCGGCGGCGCCGTGGGGCTCCGCGGGCATCCTGCCGATCTCCTGGGCGTACGTCCGGCTGATGGGCGGCGAGGGCCTGAAGCGGGCCACGCAGGTGGCCGTGCTCAGCGCGAACTACATCGCCAAGCGCCTCGAGCCGCACTACCCGGTGCTGTACACCGGCCCGGGCGGGCTGGTCGCGCACGAGTGCATCATCGACCTGCGTCCGCTGACCAAGGCGACCGGCGTGAGCGTCGACGACGTCGCCAAGCGGCTCATCGACTACGGCTTCCACGCGCCGACCATGTCGTTCCCCGTGGCCGGCACGCTGATGATCGAGCCGACCGAGTCCGAGGACCTGACCGAGCTCGACCGGTTCTGCGACGCGATGATCGCCATCCGCGCGGAGATCGAGAAGGTCGGCTCCGGCGAGTGGCCCGCCGACGACAACCCGCTGCGCAACGCGCCGCACACCGCGGCCGCGGTCGGCGGGGAGTGGGACCACGCGTACGCCCGTGACGAGGCCGTCTTCCCGGCCGGGGTCTCGGTCGCCGACAAGTACTGGCCGCCGGTGCGCCGGATCGACCAGGCGTTCGGTGACCGGAACCTGGTGTGCTCGTGCCCGCCGCTGGACGCGTACGAGGACTGATCGTTCCTGCACGGTGAGGGCTCCGCTTCGGCCAATCGGCCGGGCGGGGCCCTCACCGCGTTTCGGGCGGGCGTACGGCGGCGACTGTGCGCGCCGGTGTCAGGGGGTGAACGCCGGCGTCAGCGGGCAGGGGCGCCGGGACGTCAGGTGCGGTCGATATGGACATTCGTCGACTTCACCCGCGCGGTGGCCTCCATGCCGACCTCCAGGCCCAGCTGCTCCACCGCCTCACGGGTGAGCAGGGAGACCAGGCGGTGCGGGCCGGCCTGGATCTCGACCTGGGCGGCGATGTCGCCGAGCTTGATCGCGGTGACGATGCCGGGGAAGGCGTTGCGGGCCGAGGTGTACGGGGTCTCCTCCTCGGCGTTGCCGGACTGCGCGAGTTCGACCGAGAAGGCGGCGAGGTCCCGTCCGTCGATGAGCCGCCGCCCGGTGTCGTCGCGGTGAGTCGCGAACCGGCCGGCGTCCGCCCAGCGGCGTGCGGTGTCGGGGCTGACACCGAGCAGTCGCGCGGCCTGACCGATCGTGTAGGAGTGCATGTCCGTCACGATAGGGCCGCCTCGCGGTCGACCGACACCCGCGACCAGGTAGGTCATGGCTCCTCCAGGCCCGAGACCCGGAACACGGCCAGGGCGGTCTCGTGGTCGACGTGCCGGACCAGGCGGCGCAGCGCGGTGCGCCCGCACCGCAGGGTGCCCGTGCTCTCGGAGTGGTGGGCGCCCGCGTCGAGGTGGCGCCACAGGTCCGGGTTGTCGACGAGGACCCGGGGGTCGAGTTCGACGCAGTCGCCGAACGCGTCACGCAGCATGACGCGCTGGGCGACACCGCCGTGGCAGCCCACGGTGACCAGCAGGTCGGTGCGGAGCCGCCGGGTGCGCAGCAGGAACCGCGTCTCCAGCCAGCCCGGTCCGGCCGTCACGCGGGGTGGGCAGAGCATCAGGAAGAGCAGCGCGGACAGGATCAGCCAGATCACGCCGCGCCAGGGAGCGAGGGTGCCGGCGGCCCAGTCGGTGAGGATCAGCGTGGAGAGAAGTGCTGCCGCACAGGCCAGGGCGCTGTCCCGGTGGCGTGTCCAGTGACGGTCGGAGGCCGTGGGGCCGGAGTGCCGCTCGGGTAAGCGGGATAGTTCGCCTCTTGCGCTGTCGAAGGGCGTCATGTGTTCGACGTTAGGGTCCCGGCGGGCGCGGTCGGCGCGGCTTGACGTGACTCTGACGGGTCGGCGGGAGTTTCTTGACACGGGTTTGCCCGGGCCGATGGCGTCGCAGGCTCGGGGTGACTTCAGAAAGGGCTTGCTACGCATGCGGACATACGAGAACCCCGTCGTCCCCGGCTTCCACCCCGACCCCAGCGTGTGCCGGGTCGGCGAGGACTACTACCTGGTCTGTTCCAGCTTCGAGTACTTCCCCGGCATACCGGTCTTCCACAGCCGCGACCTGGTGAACTGGCGGCGGATCGGCAACGTTCTGGACCGGCCGGAACAGTTGCCGGTGCCGGACGAGGTCCCGGCGTCGGGCGGGATCTACGCGCCGACGATCCGCCACCACGACGGCCGGTTCCACGTCATCACCACCAACGTCGGCGGTGGGGGCAACTTCATCGTGACCAGCGAGCGGCCCGAGGGCCCCTGGTCCGACCCGGTCTGGATCGACCTGCCCGGCATCGACCCCGACCTCGCCTGGGACGACGACGGCACCTGCTGGGTCGCGCTGGCCGGGGTCGGTCTGGCCCGGATCGACCCGGCGACGGGAAAGGTGCTGGAAGGTCCGGTGCCGGTGTGGTCGGGGTCGGGGAAGCGGGACCCGGAAGGGCCGCACCTGTACCGGGTGGGGGACTGGTGGTATCTGCTGGTGGCCGAGGGCGGCACCGCGCGCGGCCACTCCGTCTCCGTCGCCCGCGCCCGCTCCCCGCTGGGCCCCTACGAACCGGCGCCGCACAACCCGGTCCTGTCCCACAGCGGCACCCGGGAGCCGGTCCAGTGCACCGGGCACGCCGACCTGGTCGAGGCGGCCGACGGCAGCTGGTGGATGGTGCTGCTCGGCACCCGGCCGCGCGGCTACTTCCCGGAGTTCCACGTCCTCGGCCGCGAGACGTTCCTGGCGCCGGTGGAGTGGGTCGACGGCTGGCCCCGGGTGGGCCCCGTACGGGACCGGCATCCGGCGCCCGCGGCATGGCACCCCCAGGCGGCGGACCCGGCGCGGGACGACTTCGACGGCACCGCACTCGCCCCCTGCTGGATCTCCCCGCGCCGCCGCGCCGAGGACTCCTGGTCGCTGACCGAGCGGCCGGGGTGGCTGACGCTCACCGCGACCGGGGACAGCCTCGACCGCCCCGGTCACACCTTCGTCGGACGCCGGCAGCAGCATCACGACTGCCGGGCGGCGGTACGGCTGGACCCGGCGGACGCGCGGGCCGGGCTGTCGGTCCGGCTGGACGAGGCGCACCACTACGACCTGGAGGTCGCCCAGGGGGTGGCGAGCGTGATCGCCCGGATCGGTCCGGTCCGGCAGGTCCTCGCGGAGCGTCCGGTGCCGCCGGGGCCGGTCACCCTCGCCGTCGGCATCCGCACGACCGGCGTACGTCCGCCGACGGCCGTACTGCCCGGCGAGGAGAGCCCGGGGCTGCGGTCGGGCGGGCCCGACACGCTCGCCTTCTCCGTCGAGGGCCCGGACGGGTCCGTGACGCTCGCGGAGCTGGACGGGCGTTACCTGTCCACCGAGGTCGCCGGCGGGTTCACGGGCCGGGTGATCGGGATGTACGCCACCGAGGGACGGGCGGCGTTCGACTGGTTCGACTACCGGGCCGGCAGCTGACGGGCACCCGGCGCGAGGTGGGGCCGGTCCGTGGGCCGGCCCCCTTCGTACCGTGCCGCTCAGGCGGCTGTCATCACCTGACCGGTGTCCTGCGGACGGTGCGGGGCGATGATCCGGCCGTCCGGCAGGAGCTCACCGGTGTCCTCGAAGAGGACGACGCCGTTGCACAGCAGACTCCATCCCTGCTCCGGGTGGTGCGCCACGAGTCGGGCGGATTCCCGGTCGGCGGAGTCGGCGGTCGGGCACGGTGGCTGGTGCTGGCACATTGGTGAGGTCTCTCGCTCTGTCGTGTTCATGGCCGCCCCCGTTGGATAAGTCGGTCGGAACCCAGTGTTGCCCCGCGGGCGTCGATCCGCAGGGATTTCGCCGCACCGCTTCTCACAGATTCATGACGCGTCACCCACGCGGACGGTTCATCCCAACTGCACTGTCCCTTTGGGTGGTTCGGGGTGGCCGGAAGGGGCTAGTCCGGAGGGGGGGTGCCCTCGGAGGGCGGGCCGGGGCGAACGGACGTACCCCGCCGCGGAGTCGCCGCGACGGGGTACGGAACGCGCTGTCTTCGATGCGCGACTTCAGGCGGGTGAGCCCAGCAGCGGAGTCGGTGTCGCCCGCAGGGTCAGCACCGGGAGCAGGTCGGCGACCTGGTGCGGGCGGTGGGCCGCGATGCCGGGCGGGGCGGGTGCCAGCGGGACCAGCAGGTCGGTGGCCGCGGGGTGGCCGGCGGCGCCGTCCGCGGTGGGGTCGCCGTGCAGCCAGAGGGTGAGCATGTAGAGGCCGGGTACGGACAGAAGACGCGGCTGGTAGGCCTGGGTCAGGGTCTCGGCCTGCGCCAGCGCGCGCTCGGTGGACGGGATGTACGGCCCCTCGAAGAAGTGGGAGAACGCCCACCCGTCGGGGGTCAGCCGGGTCTCGGCGGCGGCCACGGACCGGTCGCCGGAGCGGATCAGGAAACGCCAGCCGGCCAGCCGGGTGGCTGTCACGCCCTTGGCGCTGACGCTGTCGAGGACGTGGACCGGCAGGGGCAGCTCGGGAGTGACGGGGCCCTGGACGGCGCGCAGGGAGGGAGTTCGAGCCTCGCGGACCGCGGTGGGGGAACCGAGTGCCGTGAGGACGGAGCGAAGTGCGGGCGCGGGAGCCGGGGGGACATGCAGCGGCATGGTGGGTCGCCTCTCATTCGACAGGCACGGTGGCGCGAGGAGGGGAGGGCTGGGCGGACGGCGCTGTCAGCTCATGAAGGTCAGAGAGGCGGGCCGGGGTCCGTGCACGAGGGATGTGTGTGTACGGGGGCTGCCGCGGGGTATCGGCGGCAGGCTCCGGAGACCGGGCGCCAACCTTCTCTGCCTTGTTCGCGGAGTTTATACGACACTTGTTCACTCGTTGTTTGATCTAGCTGATTCAGGGCACTCCGACAAGGTGTCATTCAGCCGGTGAGGCGGCGACGATACATGCGGAATCATCCCGATTCCGGGCCGGCTGCGCGGCGGTGACCTCGGCTAATAGTGGCGCTGCGGTCGGCGCATTGTCGTCGGCGTTTTTCACGAGTGGGTGGAGTGCCGGAAATTGCCTTCTGCGTCATGCCTGGTGAATGTGCCGTCGATCATTCTGGTCGGCGTGACCAGAGTAGCCGTCCGGGGCCTGGGCCGGGGACGTTATGGATCGCTTCGGCTGGGCATCATCCCCCCTGCACCGGACACCGGGGGCCGGACCGTCCGGCCTGCCCGCCGAAGGAGGGACGCTTCGATGGGGGAGAAGGTCGTGGCAGGCGCGTTCGACCTGTCCGATCGGCAGCGCTACCGCGACAAGCTCCAGCAGTGCCTGAGGGGGCTGGAGCGACTCCTGGAGGAGCAGCGGTTCGACCGGCCGAAGAATCTCATGGGCCTGGAGATCGAGCTGAATCTCGCGGGTGGCGACGGCATGCCGAAAATGCTGAACGGCGAGGTTCTCGAAAGGATCGCCAGCCGCGATTTCCAAACAGAACTCGCCATGTTCAACCTGGAAGTGAACATCGCCCCGCACCGGCTGGGTGCGCGGGTATTCGACCAGCTCGCCGAGGAACTTCGTACCGCGCTGGCATATGCCCACCGAAAGGCCGGGGAGGTCGACGCGGGAATCGTGATGATCGGCATTCTGCCGACCCTGGAACGGGACGACCTGGTCTCCACGAACCTTTCCGCCGTCGACCGCTACACACTGCTCAACGACCAGATCGTGGCCGCCCGCGGCGAGGATTTCACGCTCGACATCGACGGCGTGGAACACCTGGTCTGCACGTCCAAGTCCATCGCCCCCGAGGCCGCCTGCACCTCCGTGCAGCTGCACCTCCAGGTCACGCCGGGCCGCTTCGCCGCCGTGTGGAACGCGGCGCAGGCGGCGTCGGCCGCGCAGATCGCCGTGGGCGCGAACTCGCCCTTCCTGTTCGGGCGGGAACTGTGGCGGGAGTCCCGGCCACCGCTGTTCCAGCAGTCCACCGACACGCGTCCGCCCGAGCTCCAGGCGCAGGGCGTGCGGCCGCGGACCTGGTTCGGGGAGCGGTGGGTGTCCTCCGCGCACGACCTGTTCCTGGAGAACCTGCGCTACTTCCCGGCGCTGCTGCCGATCTGCGACGACGAGGACCCGCTGGCCGTGCTGGACGCGGGCGGCGTGCCCAAGCTCGCCGAGCTGGTGCTGCACAACGGCACGGTGTACCGCTGGAACCGGCCGGTGTACGGCATCGCCGACGGCGTCCCCCATCTGCGCGTGGAGAACCGCGTGCTGCCGGCCGGGCCGACCGTGACCGACGTCGTCGCCAACGCGGCGTTCTACTACGGCCTGGTCCGCGCGCTGGCCGAGGAGGCGCGGCCGGTGTGGACCCGGCTGCCGTTCGAGGATGCGGCGGCCAACTTCGACGCGGCGTGCCGGTACGGCATCGAGGCGCGCTTCACCTGGCCGCGGCGCGGGCGCTACGGCGGCCTCACCGAGGTCGACGCGGTGAGCCTCGTACGCGACGAACTGCTGCCGCTGGCCTCGGCCGGGCTGGACGCGTGGGGGGTGGAGCCCGCCGACCGGGACTTCTACCTCGGCGTGATCGACGAGCGGTGCCGGCGCCGGGTGAACGGCGCGTCCTGGCAGGTCGCGACGTTTCACCGGGCCCTGGAGGCGGGACTGTCGAGGGAGGCGGCACTGGCTGCGACGACGCGGCGGTACGCCGAGTTGATGCGGGAGGGCGAGCCGGTGCATCTGTGGCCGGTGGGACTGCCGGAGCCGGTGGTAGCGAGGTGAGCGGTGGGAGCCGTTCGGTCGAGGGCCGGGTGACTGCGCGCGCGGCGGCTGGGGCCTGTCGGCGGTCCGGTCAGGGCCGGTGGGAGGTCGAGGGCTTGGTGAGGTGGGGAGGTTCGTAAGCTCTGTCTCTAACCGTCGCGGGTGTGACGGGTGTGAGGCAACGGGAGGCAGAGTGCAGGCGGACTCGGACGCGGTGGCTGGTTCCTCTCCGCGGGAGCGGCCCGGGCGGCGGGTTCTGCGGGACGAGACCTTGCTGGTACTGGCGCTCTCGCTCGGCGCCAGCGGGGTCTCCGCGCTGATCAGCTTCATCGGCTCGGTGACCAGGCCGGGCGGGCTCAAGGACCAGGCCGCCACGCTCAACGCCTCGGCCGCGCCGGGCCGCCCCTGGCTCGACCTCGCCTGGCAGCTCTTCGGCATCACGACCGCGCTGGTGCCGGTCGCCCTCGTCGCGCACTTCCTGCTGCGCGAGGGCGAGAGCCTGCGCACCCTGGGCTTCGACCGCACCCGGCCCTGGCCGGACCTGGGCCGGGGTGCCGCGATCGCCGCGGTGATCGGCAGTACCGGCATCGCCTTCTACCTCGCCGCGCGCGGCCTCGGTTTCAACCTCACCGTGGTGCCCGAGGCGCTGCCCGACGTGTGGTGGAAGTACCCGGTGCTGATCCTCTCGGCGGTGCAGAACGCCGTCGTGGAGGAGGTCATCGTGGTCGGCTATCTGCTGCGCCGGCTGAACCAGTTGGGCTGGTCGCCCGGCGGCGCGCTGATGGCCAGCTCCGTCCTGCGCGGCTCGTACCACCTCTACCAGGGCATCGGCGGCTTCATCGGCAATCTGGTGATGGGCGTCGTCTTCGTCCACCTGTACCGGCGCTGGGGCCGGGTGGGGCCCCTGGTGGTGGCGCACTCGCTGCTCGACATCGGGGCGTTCGTCGGGTACGCCCTGCTGGCCGGCCGGGTGGACTGGTTGCCGACGGCGTGAGCGACCGGGCTGGGAGGGGGCGTACGGCTGCTTCGTACGCCCCCTTCTTGCCTTCCTCAGGCGTGCAGTTCGCCCTCGATCACGGTGACCGCGTGTCCGCTGAGCAGTGTGCGGTCGCCGCGCAGTTCGACGTGGACTCGGCCGGAGCGCGGTGAGGCCTGGAGACCGGTCAGCGCGGTGCGGCCCAGGCGCCCGGACCAGAACGGGGCGAGCGCGGTGTGGGCGCTGCCCGTCACCGGGTCCTCGTCGATGCCGACGTTCGGGAAGAAGCAGCGGGAGACGAAGTCGTGGCCCCGGGCCGGGTCGTCGGCGCGGGCGGTGGCGATGATGCCGCGCCGGGAGAACACGGCGAGCGCCTTGTGGTCCGGTGCCAGGGCGTGCACCGTCTTCTCGTCGGCGAGTTCGAGCAGCAGGTCACCGACGTTGGGGCCGGTGTCGAAAGCCGCGCGGGGCACCGCGCCCAGGGCCTCGGCGACCCCGTCCGGCACGTCGACGGGGGTGAGCGGGGCGGTGGGGAAGTCCAGGGTGATCGAGCCGTCCTTGCGGGGTGTCGCGATGAGGACGCCGCTGCGGGTGGCGAAGCGGACGGGGCCCTCGTGGGCGTCGGTGGTGTGCAGGACGTGGGCCGTGGCGAGCGTGGCGTGGCCGCACATCGCGACCTCGGCGACGGGGGTGAACCAGCGCAGCGCCCAGTCGGCCTCGCCGCCCTCGGGCAGGCGGTGCGCGAAGGCGGTCTCGGCGTGGTTGACCTCCATGGCCACGTTCTGGAGCCAGGCGTCGTCCGGGTAGGCGTCGAGGAGCAGGACCCCCGCCGGGTTGCCGGCGAAGGGACGGTCGGTGAAGGCGTCGACGATTCGAATCCGCATGGCATGACGCTAGGGGTTCGGTGGAGCCGCGGACCAAGGCCAATTCGCGAGTGTTGGATTGATTTCGCGGGCGGTGGGTGGTCCTCGGTTCGGCTCCCCGGTTCGGGTTCTCGGCTCGGGCGCGGTGATTTCGGCCGGTCAGAATTACGGGCAGCCTCGCACCGACGCGGCGCCAATCGGCGCGCTGGCAGGGCGAGTTGCCCGACAGTTGGCGGATGACCCTCGGGGTCGGCGCCGGTGAGGATGACCGGCATGGATCCCGAACTTGAAGCCTTCGTCCCCTTGCTCCCCAGTTTCGACCTGACCGATCCGGTCGCCTACCGCAAGACCTACACCGAGCTGGCCGCCGCGAGGCCGGAACCCGACACCACGGGACTGGAGATCGAGGACCGCACGGTGCCCGCCGATCCGGACGTGCCGGTGCGGATCTACCGCCCGGACCAGGCGCAGGGTGCCGTCGTCTGGCTGCACGGCGGCGGATGGGTCGTCGGCGACCTGGACACCGAACGCCATTGGGCCGCCCCGATCGCGCGACTCTCCGGCGCCGTCCTGATCAGCGTCGACTACCGCCTGGCGCCCGAGCACCGGTTCCCGGCCGCCCTGGACGACGTCTACGCCGTACTGACCTGGACGCACCGGCACGCCGGCGAGCTCGGTGTCGACCCGGACCGGATCGCGGTCGGCGGTCACAGCGCCGGCGGCGCGCTCGCGGCCGCGGTGGCCCTGCGGGCCCGCGACGAGCAGGGGCCGCCGATCCGCTTCCAGCTGCTCAACGAGGCCGCCCTCGACGACCGGCAGCGGACCTGGTCGGCGCGGAACTTCACCGACACGCCCTGGAACACCCGCGCGGTGCGCGCCGCGGCGATGGAGCACTACCTGGGCTCCCAGCCCGCCACGCCGTACGCCGCGCCCGCGCGGGCCGACGACCTGAGCGGTCTGCCGCCGGCCTACGTCGCCACCGCGGAGTTCGATCCGAATCGCGACGAAGGCATCGAGTACGCGCTGCGCCTGCTCCAGGCGGGCGTGCCGGTGGAGCTGCACCAGTGGCCGGGCACCTTCCACGGGTCGCTGGCGATCCAGTCCGCCGAGGTCTCGCAGCGACAGCTCGCCGAGATCGGCGGCGCCCTGCGCCGTGCCCTCGCCGGGTGAGGCGGTGGTGACCGCCGAGACGAAGAACGATTCTGTGGAAGAGAGCATGGGGCGGCTGCTGCGCCCGCACGCACGGACCTTCGCGGCCGTCGTGATCCTTCAGGTGATCGGCGCTCTCGCGGGTCTCGCGCCGCTGCTCGCGGTCGTGGAGCTGGGGCGCACGCTGCTGGAGCCCGGACCGGCCGACCGCGACCATGTCCGGACGATCGTGATCGCGGGCGCGGTCGGCCTGTTCGTCCGGCTGGTGTTCACGGCGGCGTCGTCCGGCATCGGCCACATCCTGGACGCCAGGGTGCAGTTGACCTTCCGCAGGCAACTGGCCGCGCGGCTGGGGCGCGTGCCGATCGGCTGGTTCGCCCGGCGCCGGACCGGTGAACTGGCCAAGGTGGTCGGGGAGGACGTCGGCGCCGTGCACCCGTTCATCGCGCACACCCCGGGCGAGCTGGTCTCCGCCTTCGTGGTGCCGTCGGCGTCGCTGGTCTACCTGTTCACCGTCGACTGGCGGCTCACGCTGATCACCCTGGTACCGGTGGTACTGGCCGTGGCGCTGGTCCCGCTGATGATGACCCCGGCCCGGCTGCGTGAGCAGGAGGAGTTCGACGGGGCCATGGCCCGGATCTCCAGTTCCGTCGTCGAGTTCGTACAGGGCATCTCGGTGGTCAAGGCGTTCGGCGGGACCGGGCGCGCCCACCGCGCGTTCCGCACCGCCGCGGACGACTTCGCCGAGACCTTCGACCGGTGGGTGCACGGCCTCTCCAGGATCGCCGCGGGCATGCAGCTCGCGCTGTCGCCGCCGTTCGTCCTGCTGGTCGTACTGACCGGCGGTACGGCCCTCATCACGAACGGCGACCTGGCGCCGGCCGACCTGCTGCCGTTCCTGCTGCTCGGACTGGGACTGACCGCCCCCGTGGCCGCCCTCGGGCACGGCTTCGACGAGATGCAGGCGGCGCGGCGCGCGGTCGGCCGGATCCGGGAGGTGCTGGCGACGGAGCCGCTGCCGGAGCCCGCGCGTCCGGTGGCGCCCCAGGGGCAGCGGGTGGAACTGCGAGAGGTCCGATTCGGCTACACGGCCGACCGCGAGGTGCTGAGCGGCATCGACCTCGTCCTGGAGCCGGGCACGGTCACAGCGATCGTCGGACCGTCCGGGAGCGGGAAGTCGACGCTGGCGCAGCTGTTGCCGCGGCTCTTCGACCCCACCCACGGGTCCGTCCTGCTCGGCGGCGTCGACCTGCGCGACCTCGGCAGCCGGGAGCTGTACCGGGCGGTCTCCTGCGTCTTCCAGGACGTCCGGCTGCTGCGCGCGTCGGTCGCGGACAACATCGCCCTCGCGGTACCGCACGCCCACCTCGACGACGTGGTGCGCGCGGCCCGGCTGGCGAACATCCACGACCGCGTCCTCGAACTGCCCCGCGGCTACGACTCGGTGATCGGTGAGGACGCCGGTCTCTCGGGCGGCGAGGCACAGCGGATCTCGCTCGCCCGCGCGCTGCTCGCCGACGCGCCCGTGCTGGTGCTCGACGAGGCGACCGCGTTCGCGGATCCGCGCACCGAGCAGGCGGTACGCCGGGCGCTGGCGACGCTTCGGGGCGAGCGGACCGTTCTGGTCATCGCCCACCGCCTGGAGACGATCGCCGACGCCGACACCGTCGTGATGCTGGAGGACGGGGCGATCGTCGAGCGCGGCACGCCCGCCGAACTGCTGGCTCGGAACGGCAGATTCGCCGACTTCTGGCATGCCCACCGGTCGGCCGCGCTTCGGCAGTCCCATCGATCGGCCGCGCTCCGGCCGTCCCACCGATCAACGACCGCCGACGAGAACGAAGCCCACGGTGACGTACCGCGAGGAGACGACTCCCGATGATCCGAATGCTGCTGCGCGTGCTCGGCCGCGCGTACGCCCGGCCGCTGCGCCGCACCGTGGCCCTGATGACGACGACCGCGGTGGCCGAGGGCCTGTCCTGCGCGCTGCTGGCCCCCGTGCTGCGGGAGCTGTTCGGGAGCACACCCGGGGACGCCTGGCCCTGGCTGATCGCGTTCGGGATCGCGTTCGCGGTCTACGCGGCGCTGCGCTACCTCAGCGACCTGTCCGGCTTCCACGTCGGCAGCGCGCTGCTGCGCGGCATGTACCACCGGCTCGGCGACCATCTGGCCAGGCTTCCCCTCGGCTGGTACGGCCCGGGTCGCCTCGGCGAGGTGTCCGTCCTGGCCAGTCGTGGCGTCCTGGACGCGATGAGCGTCGTCGCGCATCTGCTGGCCCCCTTCGTCTCGGCCGGTGTGACCCCGCTGACGATCGTCGTCGTGATGCTGGTCCTCGACTGGCAGATGGGGCTGGCCGCGCTGGCCGCCGTACCGGTCGTGGCGGCGATCCAGGTGTGGACGGCACGCGCGACGGCCGCCCAGGACGCGCGGCGCGAGCAACGCGACCACGAGGCCACCGGGCGGGTCATCGAGTTCCTCCAGGCGCAGCCGGTGCTGCGGGCCGGCGGCCGGACCACCGAGCGCTTCCGGCTGCTCGACGACGCGCTGCGGGACGTCCAGCGAGCGTCCCGCCGGTCCACGCTCTCGGCGCTGCCCGGCGCGGTGGGCCTGACGCTCACCGTGCAGGCCGTGTTCACCGGGCTGCTGGCCCTGGGCGCCTACCGCGCGCTCGACGGGACCATCGGTGCGGCCGAGCTCCTGACCATCCTGGTGCTGGCCGCCCGCTGCGCCGATCCGCTGCTGTCGCTGACGGACATCGCCGGGAAGCTGCGCGGCGCCCGGTCCGTGCTGGCGCGGCTCGCCGCGGTGCTCGGCACCGCCCCGCTGCCGGAAGCCGCCGAACCGGTCCAGCCGCGGGGCCATGACCTGGAGTTCGAGTCGGTCGTGTTCCGGCAGGGCGATCGCACGGTGATCGACTACGTCTCGCTGTCCGTCCCGGAGGGTCAGCGGCTCGCCGTCGTGGGACCGTCGGGCGCGGGCAAGAGCACGTTGCTGCAACTGCCGGCGCGGTTCCACGACGTGGACGGGGGCGCGGTGCGCGTGGGGGGCGTGGACGTGCGCTCGATCGACCCCGAGGTGCTGATGGGCCGGATCGCCATCGTCTTCCAGGACGTCTATCTCTTCGACGGCACGATCGAGGAGAACGTCCGGCTGGGCCGCCCCGACGCCACCGAGGCCGAGGTACGGGAGGCGGCCACCGCGGCGCGGCTGGACGAGGTGATCGAGCGGCTGCCCGGCGGCTGGGACGCGCGTGTCGGCGAGGGCGGCGCACTGCTGTCGGGCGGTGAACGCCAGCGCGTGTCGATCGCCCGGGCGCTGTTGAAGGACGCGCCCGTCGTGCTGCTGGACGAGGTGACGTCCGCACTCGACCCGGTGAACGAGGCGGCCGTCCACGAGGGCATCGAGCGCCTGATGGCGGGCCGGACGGTGGTGATGGTCGCGCACCGGATGCGGACCGTCGAAAACGCCGACCGCGTGGTGTTCCTGGACGGCGGCCGGGTGGTGGAGGAAGGCGGCCACGAGGAGCTGCTGCGCCGGGGCGGCCGTTACGCCGAGTTCTGGAGCATCTCCATGGCGCCGGCAGGAGGCTGAGCGAGCGAGCCCCTTGTCGTAAGCATCATGCCGATATATCGTCGAGACATCGCGAACGATACGCGACAGATCAGCGATCGAATGGAGTGATGATCATGCGTACCCACGGATTCGAGCGTGGACACGGGGGTTCCGGCCGTCACGGCCGGGGTGGTTTCGGTGGCGGCCTCGGTGCCGGTTTCGAGGGACGGCGTGCGGCCTTCGGTCCGTTCGGGCCGGGCGGTCCCGGCTTCGGCGGACCGGGATTCGGCGCGGGCCCCTGGGGGCCCCGAGGGCGCGGCGGACCGCGTGGCAGGGCGCGGCGAGGTGATGTACGGGCCTCGATCCTGGCCTTGCTGAAGGAGCGGCCGATGCACGGCTACGAGATGATCCAGGAGATCGCCGAACGCAGCGGCGGCGCCTGGAAGCCCAGCCCCGGCTCGGTGTACCCGACCCTCCAACTGCTGGAGGACGAGGGTCTCATCGTCAGTGAGTCAGAGGGCGGCAAGAAGCTGTTCTCGCTCACCGAGACGGGCCGCACGGCGGCCGAGGAAGGCCCGGACGCCCCCTGGGAGGAGGCCTCGCGCGGGGTCGACTGGGAGGCGCTGAACGACATCCGCCAGGCCGGGTTCGGCCTGATGGAGGCCTTCGGTCAGGTCTGGAAGACCGGCAGCGCCGAGCAGCGCGAGAAGGCGCTGGCCGTCATCAACGACGCCCGCAAGAAGCTGTACCTCATCCTCGCCGACGAGGACTGAGCGGCCGCGCAGGCCCTACGGCGGCGAGAGCGTCCCGCGGACACCCCGCGGGGCGCTCTCCCGTGTCCGGCGGTCTCCCGCGTCCGCCGCTGTCCCGTCGGCCGGCCAGTCCGCCCGGCTTGCGCAGCGACTCGTGGAGCGCGGCCGTCGCCGAGTCCTTCGCCGGCACCCGGGCCGGCGTCACCTCCTCGACGGTCCACTCGACCTCGGCGGGGAAGCCCAGTCCCCAGACCTTCTCGGCCGAAGCCGGGAGGATTGTCTTCGCGCCGACTTCGGCCATACGGCCACCTCTTCTGTCGGTCCGCTCTTCGCGCCGGCCTTCGGTGTCGCGGAATTAGTGGCGGGGCCCGCAACCTTCAATACTGACGAACCGTCAGAAGTTGCGGAGAACGCCGATCGCGGCGGTCTCGGGGCAGATTCGGCGTGATCTCATCCGTAAGGAGGAGATTCCGGCCAGGGGTGTCCGCTCCGCGTGGGACGCGAAGATGCGTCCTGCCGGGGATGCCCCGATCGGCGAGGGCTGATGGGGTGGGGGATGTGCGACCCCGTTTCCCCCGGCAGTCGGGCCAAGACCTCGGCGCCCACCGCGTGGACGACGATGCCGGGCTCAGCGCCGAGCTGGCACCGGTGCTCGCCGCTGCCCGCAGAAGGGCCGTACGCGACGGGGACGGGCAGATCGACACCGCCCATCTCCTCCACTCGCTCCTGGAGTACGACCCCGACGTCCGTGCCGCCCTCAGCGGTGGTCCCCGGCTCGCCCGGCTGCTCGGCTATCTCGTGCAGCGCAGCATCGGCTACGGCCTGCGCTGGCAGGGCAGCGTCGAGGACTCCGGCGCGATCCCGGTCGTGCCCGGCTGCGAGGGCTGCTCTCCCGTGGCCGCGGCCGCGCTGTCGTACGCCCGCGGCCGGGCCGGGCGGCGCGGCGACCTCGCCGCCCGCGGGGTCGACCTGCTCGCGGGGATCGTCGTGGATCCCGGGGCGCGGGCGGTCCAGGTGCTGGGCCGGGCCGGGATCGACGTGGCGGAGCTGCGCACACGGCTCGACGGTCGATCGCTCGACGGTCGATCGCTCCCCGACGGATCACTCGGCGACGGATCGCTCGACGGCCGTCTGTTCGAGGATGCGCCGCGGCCGTATGTCCGGGGCGGCGAACCCGGGCTCTGAGGTCCATCCGGTGAGACAGGTGTCAACACGGATGACGGTCATGTCGTCGCCTGTCATCATGTGCCGGTGCATACGTCTGAGAGCAGTCACAGCAGCCGCGGGAAGGGCCTCGGCCTCGGTCTCGCGCTCGCGTCGGCGGTCGCCTTCGGCGGCTCCGGAGTCGCGGCCAAACCGCTGATCGAGGCGGGCCTCGACCCGCTGCACGTGGTGTGGCTGCGGGTGACCGGCGCTGCCCTGGTGATGCTGCCGCTCGCCGTGCGCCACCGCGCGCTGCTGCGCCGCCGGCCCGCGCTGCTCGCCGGGTTCGGGCTGCTCGCCGTGGCCGGTGTGCAGGCCTGCTACTTCGCCGCGATATCCCGGATCCCCGTAGGGGTCGCGTTGCTCGTCGAGTACCTGGCGCCCGCCCTGGTCCTCGGCTGGGTGCGGTTCGTGCAGCGGCGGCCGGTGACCCGGGCCGCGGCGCTCGGCGTGGTCCTCGCGGTCGGCGGGCTCGCCTGTGTCGTCGAGGCGTGGTCGGGACTCCGCTTCGACGCGCTCGGCCTGCTGCTCGCGCTCGGCGCCGCCTGCTGCCAGGTCGGCTACTTCGTCCTGTCCGACCAGGGCAGCGACTCCGGCGAGGACGCGCCCGACCCGCTCGGCGTCATCGCCTACGGCCTGCTGGTCGGCGCCGCCGTGCTGACCGTCGTAGCCCGGCCCTGGGGCATGGACTGGTCGGTGCTCACCGGCACCGCGCGCATGGACGGCACCCCGGTCGCGGCCTGGCTGCTGCTCGGCTGGATCGTGCTCGTCGCCACGGTCGTCGCCTACATCACCGGCGTGCTGTCCGTGCGCCGGCTGTCACCGCAGGTCGCCGGGGTCGTGGCCTGCCTCGAGGCGGTCATCGCCACCGTGCTGGCCTGGGTGCTGCTCGGCGAGCACCTGTCCGCCCCGCAGGTCGTGGGCGGCGCGGTGGTCCTGGTGGGCGCGTTCATCGCACAGTCCTCGACACCGGCCAAGGGGGCCGCGGAGCCGGTGGCGGGCGGCGCGCCGGAACGGGAGCTGTCCGCGCGCGGCACGGCCACCTGACACCCGGCCAGGTCCCCGGCACCCGTCAGCGGGCCCGGGCGGCCTCCCACGCCGACGGGTCGAGGAAGTGCACGTCGTAGCGGTCCTGTTCGGGCAGGAGGGCGGCGAAGGACTCGGCGCCGTGGGCGATCCGGCCGAGGGCGCGGAAGTAGCCGAACCGGTCGACGCCCGGCGTCAGCACCGCGAGCAGGTCGGCGTCGTGGCCGCGGGCGGCGCCGAAGGCGTGCGGCAGCCCCGGCGGGACGACGACCAGCCCGCCCGGTCCGACGGGTGTCAGCGTCCCGTCCAGGAAGAAGTCCACGGTGCCGCCGAGCACGTAGAACAGCTCGGACGACGCCGAGTGGTAGTGCGGCCGGGCGCCGTCGGCGCCCTCGGGAAGGGTGAGGCGGTTGGCGCCCAGCGTGCCGCCGGTGGCGCTCGCGTCGGCCAGCAGCCGGAAGCCGCCCCCGTGCGGCAGCGGTACGTGTTCGGCCTCCTCGGGCCGGACGATCAGCGGGTCGTGGGTGGTGCCGGTGCGCCGGGTCATGTCTCGTGGCTCCTGTCGGGGTGTGCCGGGCTGTGTCTCCATTCGAGCGCGGGAACAGACCGCGAACCAGCGGCGGTTGGCGCTGGTGGTGATCACGGTTCGTGATGAATGGGGGAGCTGTGGAGCTGCGGCAGCTCGAATACTTCGTGGCGGTGGCCGAGGAGGGCGCATTCGGCCGGGCCGCGGAACGGCTCGGCATCGTGCAGTCGGCCGTGAGCCAGCAGATCCGCCGCCTGGAGCGGCAGCTCGGGGTGCCGCTGTTCGATCGCTCCACGCGCCGGGTGCGGCTGTCGGGTGCCGGTGAGCGGCTGCTGCCCGAGGCGCGGGCCGCGCTGGCCGCCGCGCGGCGGGTGCGGGAGGTGGCCGCCGGCATCGTGTCCGGGGCGGACGGAGTGCTGCGGCTGGGCAGCGTGCACGGCCCAGGCGACCGGATCTACCGCCTGCTGGAGGAACTGGCCGCGGTGGCCCCCCGGCTCAGGGTCAGGCTTCGGCGGCTCCCCCTCGCCGACCGGCTGGCAGCGGTGCGGGCCGGCGAGCTGGACGCGGCGCTGGTGCGCGGGCCGCTGACCGCGCCGGCGCCGGTCTTCCTGCCGGTGTGGGAGGACCCGCTGTACGTGGCGCTGCCCGCCGGCCATCCGCTGTCGGCCGGGCCGGCCCCGCGCCTGGAGCAGCTGGCGGACCTGCCGCTGCGGCTCGCCCCGCGCGAGCGCAACCGGCCCTTCCACGACCTGGTGACCGGCGCCCTGCGCGCGGCCGGCGCCGAACCGGTGCCGGGGCCGCCGTTCACCACCCTCCAGGAGACCCTGACCGAGATCGGCGCCGGCAGCCCCTCCTGGACGGTCTTCTACGAAGTGGCCGGACTGCCGTCGGTGCCGCGCGTGGCGATACGGCCGCTGGCCGGGCCGGCGCTGGTCACCTCGCTCGCCGTGCCGCCGGGCCCGCCCTCCGCGCCGCTGCGTCACCTGCTGGCGGCGGTGGCGCGGGTGGACGCCGGACCCGGGCCGGGTCAGAGCGCCGTGAGGTAGCCGGGCAGCTGCGTGCCGGGCGCCAGGGCGGCGTCGGCGACCGGTGTGTCGTAGCCCTTGCGCAGCGGGACGACGCCGGCCCAGTGGGGAAGGTCCAGGTCCTCGGGCTCGTCGTTCACCCCGCCGGTGCGCAGCTTGGCCGAGACCTCGTTCAGGTCGAGGCGGATCACGGCCGTGGCGGCGAGTTCCTTCTTGTTGGCGGGGCGGGAGTCCTCGGCCCGGCCCGGCACCACGTGGTTCACCAGGGCGTCCAGGGCCTCGCGCTTCTCGTCGGGGTCCGTGACGTCGTACGCGAGGCCGTGCACGACCACCGAGCGGTAGTTGATCGAGTGGTGGAAGGCCGAGCGGGCCAGGATCAGCGCGTCGACGTGGGTGACCGTCAGGCAGACCGGGAGGCCCGGGTCGGCCTGGCCGGTCATCCGCAGCGGGCGGGAACCCGTCGAGCCGTGCACGTACAGCCGCTCGCCGACCCGGCCGTAGAGCGTCGGCAGCACGACCGGGGCGCCGTCGCGGACGAAGCCCAGGTGGCAGACGTAACCCTCGTCGAGTATCGAGTGCACCAGCTCCCTGTCGTACCGGGCGCGCTCGGCCGAGCGAGTCGGGACGGTGCGGTCGGTCGGGGTGTAGGCGGTGGGCGACTCATCCGTCTGCCGGGTGCCCTGCATTGGCGCTCTCCATTGCACTAGTGCATAATCGTCTTTGTGCTAGGAGAATATCCGATCAGAGGGCGGCGCGCAGCGGATATCTCCGCGAGCGTCGAGGAGGCGGTGGCCTCCGGGGACCTGGAACCCGGCCGGCTGCTGCCGCCGATGCGGGAGCTGGCGGCCCGGCTCGGAGTGAATCCGAACACCGTCGCGGCCGCCTACCGCACCCTGCGCGAGCGCGGGGTCATCGAGACCGACGGGCGCAGGGGCAGCCGGGTGCGCGCCAAACCGGCCACCACCGGACGCGAGTACATCCGGGTCGAGGTGCCGGAGGGCGTACGCGACGTGGCCGCGGGCAACCCCGACCCCGCGCTGCTGCCACCGCTCGGCCCGGCCTTCGCGGCGGCCGCCGGAGAGGGTGACCGGCATCCGGTGCTGTACGGCGAGACGGCCGTGGAGCCCGAGCTGGCCCGGATCGCCCGCGCCGACCTCGACGCCGACGGGGTGCCGGACGGGCCGGTCGCGGTCGCCTCCGGCTCGCTCGACGCGATCGAGCGCGTGCTCGTCGCACACCTCAAGCCCGGCGACGCGGTCGCCGTCGAGGACCCCGGCTGGGGCAGCCTCCTGGACCTCGTCCCGGCGCTCGGGCTGCGCACGGTGCCCGTCGGCGTCGACGACGCCGGACCGCTCCCGGACGACGTGGGCGCTGCCCTCGCCGGCGGGGCCCGTGCCCTGATCGTCACCGACCGGGCCCAGAACCCGACCGGCGCCGCGGTCACCGCCGCACGCGCGCGTGCCCTGCGGGCCGTGCTCCGCGACCACCCGGAGACCCTGCTGATCGAGGACGACCACGGGTACCGGATCGTCGACCTGCCGCTGCACCCGCTGGCCGGCGCCACCCGCCACTGGGCCTTCGTGCGCTCGGTCGCCAAGGCCTACGGCCCGGACCTGCGGCTCGCCGTGCTCACCGGCGACACCGTCACCGTCGACCGGGTGGTCGGCCGCCAGCGGCTCGGGCCCGGCTGGGTCAGCCGGATCGTGCAGCGTGCGGTGGTCCGGCTCTGGACCGACGGGGCGGTGGACGCGCGGGCGGTGGCGAAGGCTTACGGGCGTCGCCGCGACGCGCTCGTCGACGCGCTCGCGGAACGCGGGATCGCGGCGCACGGGCGCAGCGGGATGAACGTGTGGATCCCGGTGCCCGACGAGACCGGGGCCGTCGCCCGGCTGCTGCACGCGGGCTGGGCCGTCGCCCCCGGTGCCCGCTTCCGGATGAGCGCCCCGCCCGGCATCCGCGTCACCGTCTCGGCGCTGACCGACACCGAGACGGAGCCGCTGGCGGACGCGATCGCGTCGGCGGTGGGGCCGGCACCGGCGCGGGGGTATGTCTGAGGCGGTGCGCACAGGGGGGCGCTGCTGCTCGCGCAGGGGGGTGCGCCGCTACCCCCGTGCCTTCGGCCGCACCTGGGTCAGTGCCGCTCCCGCCAGCACGACGGCCGCGCCGACCGGCGTCGACCAGGCGAGCGGTTCGCCGAGGAGGGCGACTCCGGCGGCGGTGGCGATGACGGGGATGAAGTACGTGACCATCTGGCCGGTGGTCGGGCCGACCTCGGCGACGAGGCCGTACTGGAGCAGCACGGCGACGCCCGTGCCGAGGGCGCCCAGGGCCGCGACGGCCAGCAGCGGTATGAGCGGGAACGCGGTCGGCGCGCTGGTGAACAGGGGCGTGACGATCGCCAGCTGCACCGTGGCCAGCAGCAGCTGCGCGCCCGTCAGGGACAGGTGGGAGTCGGGCGCCCCGGCGAGCGTGCGGCGGACGTAGATCCAGCCGATCGGGTAGCTCAGCGAGGCCAGCAGGGCCATCGCCGTGCCGGTGGCGTCCAGTCCGGCGAAGCCCTGCCAGGCGCCGAGCACGGTGAGGACGCCGAGGAAGCCGATGCCGAGACCGGCGACGCGCAGCCGGGTCGGACGGTCCTCGGAGAGGGCGACCAGGGACAGGGCCATGCCCCACAGCGGCGAGGTGGCGTTGCAGATGCCGGCGAGCGTCGACGGGATGGTCAGTTCCGCGTAGGCGAAGAGGGAGAACGGCAGCGCGTTCAGGAGGAAGGCGGCGACCGTGAGATGGGCCCAGGTGCGGGCACCGCGCGGGAGCCGCTGCCGCTTCATCGCCATCGCCGCCGCCAGCACCGCAGTACCGAACACCAGCCGCCCGAGAGTGACCTGGAACGGCGCGTACGCCCCGGTGCCCACCTTGATGAGCAGGAAGCTGAAGCCCCAGATCAGTGACAGCGCGGCGAAGCGGACGCGCCAGTCGACGGCGCGGCGGGGCCGGGGCGGGGCTGCGGACGGGGCGCGGGTGGTGGAGGCGGCGGTGGTCATGATGCCCACGATGCGTGAGTCGACCTCGTAGCACAATCGAGAATTCGCACGGGGTATCTCGTAGCGCGGCTTAACCGTCGTCTTAACCGCCCGGTCGTAGCATCGCGTCCATGCTGAACCTCGACCGGCTGCGCACCCTCGACGCCCTCGCCCGGCACGGCTCGGTGAGCGGTGCCGCCGAGGGGCTGCATGTCACGACCTCGGCCGTCTCGCAGCAGCTGACCAAGCTGGAGCGGGAGGTCGGCCAGCGGCTGCTGGTGAAGCACGGCAGAGGTGTCCGCCTCACCGACGCGGGGCGGCTGCTCGCCGAGCACGCGGCGCGGATCCTGTCGCAGGTCGAGCTCGCCCAGTCCGACCTGGAGGCGCAGCGCGGTCAGGTGGTCGGGGAACTGCGGCTGTCGGCGTTCCCGACCGCCGCGCGCGGCCTCTTCCCCACAGCGCTCGCCGCGCTGCGCGCCGAGCATCCGGCGCTGCGCCTGCGCTCGTGCGAGCTGGAACCCGAGTACGGCATCCGGGGCGTGGTCCGCGGGGACCTCGATCTCGCGGTCGTCCTCGACTGGTACAACAAGCCGATGCCGCTGCCCGACGGCCTGGTCAAGGCGTCCATCCTGGAGGACCCCGCGGACGTCGCCCTCCCGGTCGGCCATCCGCTGGCCGACCGGGAGGAGGTGGACCTCGCCGAGTTCGCCGAGGACGAGTGGATCACCTGGGGCGAGGGCGAGTTCTGCCACGAGTGGCTGATGTTCACCCTGCGTTCCAAGGGCATCGAGCCGACCCTCAGTCATCGCGCCGCCGAGACACACACCCAGCTCGGGCTGGTCGCCGCCGGACTCGGGGTGTGCGTGGTGCCGCTGCTCGGCCGCCATCCGATGCCGCCCGGCGTCGTCACCGTCCCGCTGCGGCAGCGGGTGCGCCGACATGTGTACGTCGTCTGGCGCGTGGACGCCGACCGGCGGCCGTCGATACGGGCGGCGGTGCGGGCGCTGCGCGCGGCGGGGAAGCGGGTCGCCGGACAGGCGGACGTTCCTACAGCAGCGCCAGCTTCCGGAAGTCCCACGACCTGATCGTGTCCGGGGCCAGCCGCAGCCAGGCGTGACGGCCGTCGTGCGGCAGGGTGTCGAGGCCGAAGTACTTCCCGGCGAAGAGCCGCTCGACCCGCTCCAGCCCGGGGTGCGGCTCGCCGGTGCGCGGGGCCTCGCCGACGAACTCGACGGTCTCGGACAGCTCGGCGCCCCGCAACTCGTCGTACTCCCGGCCGGCGTCGACCACCACGGCGACGCGCGCGTCGCCGCGCAGGTCCGCCCAGCGTTTGCTGCGGGTGATCGAGTACAGCCAGAGCGAGCCGTCGTCCCAGACGAACCAGAGGGGGCTCACATGCGGGGTCCCGTCGGCGGAGACGGTGGCGACACGGCAGGTGCGTTCGGCGGCCAGGAACGCGTCCAGCTCGCCGGGCGTCATCATGATCTTCCGGCCCCGGCGCTGCGCGACGGACATGGAATTCCCCCCGGCCCACTGGTGTCTGACGATGCGTCAGAACAGAATGGGCCCTCTCCCGTCCCCGCGCAACGGTGGAGGTCACCATGACGTCGTCGGACGAGGGTCCCGGCGCGCCCCTCGACCCCGCCGCCACCGTAGTGCTCACCGTCGAATGCCGGCAGGGGGTTCTCGGCCCGGACAGCGCCCTGCCCGAACTCGCCCGGGCCGCGCGCGCCTCCGGGGCCCTCGGCCGTGTCGCCCGGCTGGTCGCCGCCGCGCACCGGAACGGCGTCCAGGTCGTCCACGCCGTCGCCGAGCGCCGCCCCGACGGCCGGGGATCGAGCCGCAACGCCCGCCTCTTCCGCGCCGCCGAACGGCTGCGGGTCCGGTAGCTCGCCGGGACCGCCGCGGTCCGGGTGGCGGCCCCGATCGAGGTCACCTAGGAAGACCTCGTCGTACGGCGGCTGCACGACCTGTCGCCCCTCCACGGCACCGAGCTCCCCGCCCTGCTGCGCAACCTCGGCCGCCGCACCCTCGTCGTCACCGGCGTCTCCGCCAACGTGGCCATACCCAACACCGTCTTCGAGCGGTGAACCTGGGCCACACCGTGGTCGTGCCGACCGACGCCATCGCGGGGGTGCCCGACGACTACACCCCCACGATGATCCGGCACACCCTCGCCCGCCTCGCACGCGCGCGCCGGGACTGACCCCTCGCGCTCACGCCAGCCTGATCTCCTCGCCCTGCACGGTGATCTCGGCGGGCGGCAGGGGCTTGGTCGCCGGGCCCTTCTTGACGCTGCCGTCGGTGGCCGAGAAATGACTGTCGTGGCAGGGGCAGATGATCAGCCCGTCCTTGACGTCCCGCACCGCGCAGCCCTGGTGGGTGCACTTCGACGAGAACGCCTTGAACTCGCCCGCCGCCGGCTGGGTGACCACCACACCCTCGTCGGCGAAGACCTTGCCACCGCCCTGGGGGATCTCCGTGGTCGCGGCGAGCACGGCGCCGGTCGCGCCGCTGTCACCGCCGTCTCCGGCGTCTCCGGCGTCCGCGCCGTTCCCGCCGTTCCCGCTGTCCTCCGAGCCGCAGCCGGCCAGCGTGACGGCGAGGCTCGCCGCTCCTGCCGCGGCCAGGACGGTACGACGGGCCGGACCCGACCCGGGCTGAAGCGATTCCGTGGGCATGCTGAGGTTCCCTTCTGCGGACTTCGTGTGCGGTCGGCTGCATGTGATGTCCAGCAGTACGGCCCCGGAGCGGATCCGGTTCAGCCGCCACGCGGGTCTTCACCCCAAAGAGGCCCAGGGCTGGGCCGGGCCGCGTCAGGCCGCCCCCGACGCCCCAGTAGCCTGGGGCGATGCTCAAGGAAGTCATCGCGACCCGCTACATCACGCCGTTGCGTGAGGGCGGCTCGCTGCCGGGACTCGTCGAGGCCGACGACTTCGGGACGTACGTCATCAAGTTCACCGGAGCCGGCCAGGGACGCAAGACCCTCGTCGCGGAAGTGGTCTGCGGGGAACTCGCCCGCCGCCTCGGCTTCCGCGTGCCCCGGCTGGTGACGCTGGACCTCGACCCCGACCTGGGGCTCGGCGAGCCCGACCAGCAGGTGCAGGAACTGCTGAAGTCCAGCGGCGGCACCAACCTCGGCATGGACTTCCTCTCCGGCGCGCTCGGCTTCGACCCGCTCGCCTTCCGGGTGAGCCCCGAGGAGGCCGGGCGGATCGTCTGGTTCGACGCGCTGGTGAACAACGTCGACCGCTCCTGGCGCAACCCCAACCTGCTGATGTGGCGGGGCGAGCCGTGGCTCATCGACCACGGCGCCACGATGATCTGGCACCACAACTGGCCGTCCGCCGAGGCCTCCGCCGCCCGCCCGTACGACGCCTCCGACCACGCCCTGCGGCCGTTCGCCCCGGACGTCCGCGCGGCCGCCGCCGAGCTCGTGCCGCGCGTCACCGAGGACCTGCTCGCCGAGGTCACCGCCGAGATCCCTGATGCCTGGCTGGCCGACGAGCCCGGCTTCGACTCGCCGGACGACCTCAGAAGGGCGTACGCGCGGCCGCTGCTCGCGCGCGCCGCCGTCATCCACGACCGCGTCAACGGCATCGAGGGGGCCAAGTGACCGAGCGCCACATCATCAAGGGCAGCCGGCGCAGCGACCGGGACGTCTTCGAGTACGCCCTGCTGCGGGTCGTGCCCCGCGTCGAACGCGGGGAGTGCATCAACGCGGGCGTGCTCGTCTACTGCCGGGCCAAGGCGTACGTCGGCGCCCGCACCCACCTCGACGAGGCGCGGCTGCTGGCCCTGGACCCCCGGGCCGACGTGGCCGGCGTCCGGGCCGCGCTGCGCGCCGTCGAGAGCGTCTGCGGCGGCGGCGAGGCGGCGGGACAGGCCGCGGGCGACGACCCCGGCCGCCGCTTCCGCTGGCTGATCGCCCCCCGCTCGACAATCGTCCAGCCGGGCCCGGTCCACACGGGCCTGACGACCGACCCGACCGCGGAGGCCGAGCGCTTGCTGGACCTGCTGGTGCGGTGAAGGTGCCACCGGCGGTCTGCTGTCGGGGTGGGGTGCCGGGGTTGCCGACAGCGATCGGCGGGTGCGGTGGCCGGGCCCTCGGAGGGGTCGGTCATGCGGTGCGCTTCAAGGGCGCCGGTGGTGGCCGTGGACGGCCGGTGCGGGGGCGGGTGTCCCCGGTGGGGTGGCTGTTGCTTCGGTGCGCCAGGTTGCCGGTGGTGCGGTGGCTGGGACGCTGGCGGTCTGCTTCTGCGGCCGGGTGCCGGGGTTGCCGACAGCGATCGGCGGGTGCGGTGGCGGGGTCCTCGGCGGGGTAGTTCCTGCGGCGCGCCATCAAGGGCTGCGGGTGACGGCCGTGGATGGCCGGTGCGGGGACGGGTGTTCCTGGCGCGGCGGTTTTGCCCCGGTCCATCAAGTTGCCGGTGGCGAGGGGCGGACGCTGTGGTCGGGCCCTCGGCGGGCTGGCCTGCCGTGTGCTGCTCGGGCGCCGGTGGTAGCCGGTGGACGGCCGGTGCGGGGACGGGTGTCCCCGGCGAAGGAGCTTTCGCGTCGGCCGCCAAGTCGCCGGTGGTGCGGTCGCCGAAGCTGGTGAACGGCCGGTCCCGCGGCGGGGCGGCTGTGTGCCATTGCGTCAGTGCTGCGCGGGCTCCCCGCAGGTCAGCGTCTCCTCCGTCGTACCACGTAGCCGGTCGTGAGCGCGGCGGCCGCGACGAAGAGGGCGCCGGCGGTCAGGTCCCAGCCGCTCGGGCCGGAGGTGGTGGCGCCGCCGAGTCCGCCCGCGACGCCGCGGGTGGGGGCGGCGGACGTGGGGGCGACGGGGGCGGGGACGGCCGGGGTGGTCGCGGGGGCGGGCACCCCGGGGGTCGCGGGCGCCGTGGGCGTCGCGGGCTGTCTGGGCCGGGTGGTGGCGGAGATGTCACCGTCGCCGAGGTCACCGTCGCCGGTGTCGTCGCCGCCGCGGCGGGTCAGCACGTCACAGGCGACGCCGTCGTCCGGGCCCGTGTCCTCGTCGAGGCCGTGCGGATCGCTCGGGTCCGCGTCGAAGACGGCCTGCGCGTCCTCCTGGTGGGCGAAACGGGTGCAGTCCAGGTCCTGCGCGTGAGCGGGGCCGGCCGCCGGCACTATCGCGACGAGCGCGAAGAGCGTGCCCACGGCACCGGTGCGACGGCGCATGGAGCGCCTCCTTTCCGGCCACGAATGGCTCGCTCCTCGACGCTAGGCGCCGGGCGGCGCGGCGGCGCGTGGCGGTAGGCCGATCGGATGGCGCGGGGGTAATGGATCACACGCACCCGATCGGGCGTTGACACCGCGTGCCAGGGCTTCTAGCGTCACGTCTGCTGAAGGTACTAAGCGGTCGCTCACTGAATGGGCGTACCGCAGGAGCCGCATCCCAAGGGCGAGGAGAAGCAGCAATGTCCACCACTGAGCAGCGGGTCGCGGTCGTCACCGGTGCCGCGCGCGGTATCGGCGCCGCCACCGCCGTACGACTGGCGGCCGAGGGTCGCGCGGTCGCCGTGATCGACCTCGACGAGGCCGCCTGCAAGGACACCGTGGAGAAGATCACCGCGGCGGGCGGCAAGGCCCTCGCGGTCGGCTGCGACGTCTCCGACGAGGCGCAGGTCGAGGCGGCCGTCGCGCGGATCGCCGAGGAGCTGGGCGCGCCCACGATCCTCGTCAACAACGCGGGCGTGCTCCGCGACAACCTGCTGTTCAAGATGAGCGTGTCCGAGTGGGACACCGTCATGAACGTGCACCTGCGCGGCGCCTTCCTGATGTCCAAGGCCTGCCAGAAGCACATGGTCGACGCCGGTTTCGGCCGGATCGTCAACCTCTCCTCGTCCTCCGCGCTCGGCAACCGCGGCCAGGTCAACTACTCGGCCGCCAAGGCGGGTCTGCAGGGCTTCACCAAGACCCTCGCCAAGGAGCTCGGCAAGTTCGGCATCACCGCCAACGCCGTCGCCCCCGGCTTCATCGCCACCGACATGACCGCCGCCACCGCCGAGCGGGTCGGCATGGGCTTCGAGGACTTCAAGACCGCCGCCGCCTCGATGATCCCCGTGCAGCGCGTCGGCGAGCCGGACGACATCGCGAACGCCATCGCCTTCTTCACCGGCGAGGCGGCCGGCTTCGTCTCCGGCCAGGTGCTGTACGTCGCCGGCGGACCGCTCGACTAGGGATCACATCACCATGACTGAACTCTCCGGCAAGGTCGCGCTCGTCACGGGCGCCAGCCGCGGCATCGGCTACGGCGTCGCCGAGGCGCTCGTCGCGCGCGGCGACCGGGTCTGCATCACCGGCCGCACCGAGGACGCCCTCAAGGAGGCCGTCGAAAGGCTCGGCTCCGACCGGGTGATCGGTGTCGCGGGCAAGGCCCACGACGAGGCCCACCAGGCGCTCGCCGTCGAACGCACCATGGAGGCCTTCGGCCGGGTCGACTACCTGGTCAACAACGCCGGTACCAACCCGGTGTTCGGGCCGATCGCGGACCTCGACCTCAACGTGGCCCGCAAGGTGTTCGAGACCAACGTGATCTCGGCGCTGGGCTTCGCCCAGCGGACCTGGCACGCCTGGCAGAAGGACAACGGCGGGGCGATCGTGAACATCGCCTCCGTCGCGGGCCTCGCGCCCTCGCCGTTCATCGGCGCGTACGGCGTCAGCAAGGCCGCGATGATCAACCTGACCATCCAGCTGGCGCACGAGTTCGCGCCCAAGGTGCGGGTCAACGCGATCGCCCCTGCGGTGGTCAAGACAAAGTTCGCGCAGGCGCTCTACGAGGGCCGCGAGGAGGAGGCGGCCGCGGCGTACCCGCTGAAGCGGCTCGGTGTGCCCTCCGACATCGGTGGCGCCGCCGCGTTCCTGACCTCCGAGCAGTCCGACTGGGTCACCGGTCAGACGCTCGTCGTGGACGGCGGCATCTTCCTCAACGCGGGCGTCGCCTGACGCGCCGGGGCCCGGCGGTCGCCGGGCCCGCCACACGGGCGTCGTTTCCCGTCGATACCTTTTCGTGCTCCGTGCGTGACGCGATCGGTGTTGACGAAAACGGCGCCCGTGCCCATGTTTGAGGCTCACAAGGAGGCTGACAACGTCGTCATCGGAAAGGTGATCAACCACCTCCCGCAAGGACGGTCCACGCGGCGTGTTGCTGCGGTAGTGTCTGCCGACCTTTGGTATGGCAGATCGAGGAGCGTGCGCGTGTTCAACCGGAACCGATGCCTGCGGCAAGTGGCGGCGATCGCTTCCATATCCCTGGTGGCCGGCTGTGGCCTGTTCTCGGACGGCGACGAGGCCGAGAGCGGCCCGATCGTCGTCGGGACCACCAGTGCGCCCAGCACCCTGGACCCTGCCGCGTCCTGGGACGGCTCCTGGGAGCTGTTCCGGAACATCTACCAGACGCTGCTCAGCTACCCGAGCGGCTCGACCACGCCCCAGCCGGACGCCGCCGAGAGCTGCGAGTTCACGGACACAACCAACCGCACCTACCGGTGCGAGCTGCGCAAGGGGCTGAAGTTCTCCGACGGGAGCCCGCTCGACGCGCGCGCCGTCAAGCACTCGATCGACCGGATCCTGGCCATCAAGGCGCCCTCCGGGCCCGCGGGGCTGCTGGGCAGCCTGAACCGGGTGCAGGCGCGCGGCGACCGCGAGGTCGTCTTCCACCTCAAGACGGCCGACGCCACCTTCCCGTTCGTGCTCGCCACGCCGGCGATGTCCATCGTCGACCCCGAGAGCTACCCCGCCGACGCCCTGCGCGAGGGCAGCGAGGTCATCGGTTCCGGGCCGTACGCCCTCAAGTCGTACAAGGAGAACGACCGGGCCGAACTGGTCCGCAACGACCACTACGAGGGCTTCGCCGAGCGCCGCAACGACGCGGTGACCATCCGGTACTTCCAGGACTCCAAGACCATGGTGAAGGCCCTCGAGGACCAGCAGATCGACCTCACCTACCGCGGCCTCGCCGCCGACGACATCGTCGACCTGCAGACCAGGGACCCCGACCAGACCCTGCAGCTGGTCGAGGGCGCCGGCATCGACATCAGCTACCTGGTGTTCAACCCCGAGCACCCGTGGGCCGGGAAGCCCGCCGTGCGCAAGGCCGTCGCCCAGATCGTGGACCGGCCGACCATCGCCCACAAGATCTACAAGGACACCGTGGACCCGCTGTACTCCATGGTCCCGAACGGCATCAACGGCCACACCACCGGCTTCTTCGACGACTACGGCGACCCCGACACCGACAAGGCCAAGGCGATCCTCACCGAGGCGGGCATCACCGACCCGGTCCCGCTGACCTTCTGGTACACCACCGACCGCTACGGCTCGGAGACCGCCGTGCTCTTCCAGGAGCTGAAGCGGCAGCTGGAGGCGTCCGGCCTGTTCGAGATCACCCTGAAGAGCCGGCCCTGGAAGACGTACGTCGAGGGCTACCAGAAGGGCGAGTACCCGGTGTTCGGGCGCGGGTGGTTCCCCGACTTCCCCGACGCCGACAACTTCATCGCGCCGTTCGTCGGCAAGGAGAACGCCCTCGGCACGCCCTACCCGGCGCCGGAGATCACCGGTGACCTGCTGCCCCGCTCCCGCCGGGAGAGCGACCGGGCACAGGTGGAGCGGGAGTTCGAGGAGGCCCAGCAGATCCTCGTCGACGACGTGCGGCTGCTGCCGCTGTGGCAGGGCAAGCAGTTCGTCGCGGCGAGCGAGGAGATCTCCGGCGGGGAGCGGGCCCTCGATCCGTCGACGATCATGATGATGTGGGAGCTGGACCGGAAGACCAGTTGGTGAGGCCGGTCCCACGCGGCCCGCGCGGTGCGTTGTCAGTGGTCGCCTGTAGGTTCTGAGTCCTGGAAGCGACCGCACACCGTAAGGAAGTTGACGTGACCGACATCGCCATGCTGCCCGAGTCCTGGCGCGGGGTCCTGGGCGACGAACTGCAGAAGCCCTACTTCAAGGAGCTGACGGAGTTCGTGGAGGAGGAGCGGGCGAAGGGTCCCGTCTACCCGCCGCGCGAGGAGGTCTTCGCCGCGCTCGACGCGACGCCGTACGACCAGGTGAAGGTGCTCGTCCTCGGCCAGGACCCGTACCACGGCGAGGGCCAGGGCCACGGTCTGTGCTTCTCGGTCCGCCCCGGGGTGAAGACCCCGCCGTCGCTGCGCAACATCTACAAGGAGATGCAGGAGGAGCTGGGCCTGCCGGTGCCGGACAACGGCTATCTGATGCCGTGGGCCCAGCAGGGCGTGCTGCTGCTCAACGCGGTGCTGACCGTCCGCGCGGGCGAGGCGAACTCGCACAAGGGCAAGGGCTGGGAGAAGTTCACCGACGCGGTGATCCGCGCGGTGGCCGACCGGCCCGACCCGGCGGTCTTCGTCCTGTGGGGCAACTACGCGCAGAAGAAGCTCCCCCTGATCGACGAGACCCGGCACGTCGTGGTCAAGGGCGCCCACCCGTCCCCGCTCTCCGCCAAGAAGTTCTTCGGCTCCCGCCCCTTCACCCAGATCAACGAGGCGATCGCCCGGCAGGGCCACACGGCGATCGACTGGCGCATCCCGAACCTGGGCTGACCCCGGCCCGGCCGGATCCGGCCGGCGCCGCCGGTCCGGCCGCCTCGGATCCCGTTCCTGTCGTACGGAGCTGCCTCGTCCGGTTTGTCCGCGAGGGCGGTTAGCGTCGGGAGGGACGGGATCGACACGGAGCGGGCGGAGGGCGTGGTGGTGGAACGGCAGGAGCAGGCGGTTCCGGACGCGGTGATGGGGCGGATCGGGCAGGTCGTGATGCTGCATCACGCGGGCGACCGCGAGGAGGCCCGGCGGCGGCTGCTGCAGCTGTGGGCGGAGATCGGGGAGCACGGGGATCCGCTGCACCGCTGCACGCTGGCCCACTACCTGGCCGACACACAGGACGACCCGTCGGACGAACTGGCCTGGGACCTGCGGGCCCTCACCGCCGCGGAGGAGGTGAGCGACGACCGGCTCGCCGCCCGCGAGGGCACCCTCGCGGTGCGCGCCCTCTACCCCTCCCTGCACCTCAACCTGGCCGCCGACTACGTCAAGCTCGGCCGTCGCGAGGCGGCCCGGGTCCATCTGCGCCGGGCCCGCGGCGCGGCCGGTGTCCTCGCCGACGACAGCTACGGCGACGGGGTGCGTGCGGCGATCGGCCGGCTGGAGTCGGCACTGGGGGACGGGGAGTTCGACGGGGGCTCCCGGGGCGGCGGTACGTGGGGGCCGCCGCAGCAGCGGCCCGGCGGCCCCGAGACGCCGCCGACGGCCTGACCCCCAGCGCGTTCTCAGTGGCCGTACGTCCCGCGGCAGATGGTCGCTTCGGGGCTGTCGGCGCGCCAGCCGCCGTAATTCCTGCCGAGGGCGCAGACGTCCTGCGGGCCCTTGGGGACGTCCTTCGTGATGTCCTTCCGCCCGGGTGCCGAGATGTCGGGGGCGTTCGTCCGGGGCGGGTTCGCGGGGCGGGACTGCGGACGCCGGGCACGCGGCTGCTCGGGCGGGGGAGCGGTGCGCGGCTTCGGCGGCTGGGCGGCGGGCGAGGGAGTGTGCGGGTGCGGGCGGCGCGGCTCGAGTGCGGGGCGCTCCGGCCGGCGCGGCGGGCCGACGAGTTCCAGGGCCTCACGGGCCGGAGCCTGCACGATCTGTGGTTCGGCCCGCCGGTCGGGGCGCGGCGCCACCGGCCCGGACGGAGCCGCCGGCGGCCCGGGCACGGGCGGGCGCTGGACCGTCACACAGCCGGAGAGAGCCGCTACGGCCACGGTGACCAGGAGCGTTGCGGTGGTCGTCGTTCGATGCACCCGCGCAACAATGATGCGTCGGGCCCGCCCGGGCACGGCGGACCGGCGGACGTTACGCCGTACGGGTGATCTCCGTCCCCGCAGGGAGGGCGCGCGTCCAGCGCGGGTGACGTTCAGTCGCGCGCGTCCGCGCCGCCCAGCATTCCGTTCAGCAGTTCCCGCAGTCCTGCCCGTACCTCCTCCAGACTCGGCGGCCGGGTGCTGAAGGAGCCGGCGACGCAGCTGAGCATCAGGCCGTCTGCCCAGGCGACGAGGGACAGGACGTGGCGGTCCGGGGTGGGCGAGCCGAGGGCGGTGACGAGGGCGGAGAGCCGGTCGCGGAAGCGGGCGCCCGTCGCGTCGAAGTACGTCCGCAGTTCGGGGCGCCGGGTCGCCTCCAGGGCCAGTTCGTAGCGGGCGAGGGTGAGTTCGCGGTGGTGGGTCAGGGCGCGGTGGGTCGCCAGGGCCAGCCCGTCCGCCAGTGCGTCGAGTCCGCCGCGCGGGTCCGGCATCTCGTCCAGCGCGAGCACCCGCGCCTCCCGGTCCGCGAGCCGCCGTACCGCCAGTTCGAGCAGTGCCTGCCGGGTGCGCGCCAGGTTGGACGTGGAGCCCTGGGGGAGGCCTGCGGCCTCGTCGACCGCGCGGTGGGTCAGCCCGCGCATCCCGCGCTCGGCGAGCAGGGCGAGGGCGGTGTCGGCGACGAGGTCGGCGCGGGAGGCGCCGCCGGCGGTGCGTACGGACATGGGGATCAACCTACCGGCCCGCTTCTTCCCGCTCCCTCGCCTCACTACGCCTGTAGTACAGTCGGGTCCGGCGACTACAGCTGTAGTCAACGGGTCGGGCGAGGAGGAGCCATGACAGCGTCGAGGCGGGCCGTCGTGATCGGTGGCGGCATCGGAGGACTGACCGCGGCCGCCGCCCTGCACCAGGGAGGGTGGCGGGTCACCGTGCTGGAGCGGGCCCGCTCGCTGGAGCCCGTCGGCGCGGCCATCTCGCTCGCCCCCAACTCCCTGCGCGCCCTGGACGTCATCGGCCTCGGCGACACCGTCCGCGACCTCGCCGCCTGGCAGGGCGACGGCGGCCTGCGCACCCCGAGCGGGCGCTGGCTGTCCCGCTCCAGCGCGGCCGCCGCCCAGGAACGCTTCGGCGGACCCCTGGTCCTGCTGCACCGCGCCACCCTGATCGGCCACCTGGCCGCGCTGCTCCCCGACGGCACCGTCCGCACGGCCGTCGAGGCCACCCTCGCCGACCCCGGCGACACCGGCCGCCCGGCCGTCGTGCGCACCGCCGCCGGCGAGCTGGAGGCCGACCTGGTGGTGGGCGCCGACGGCATCCACTCCGCGGTGCGCCGCGCGCTGTTCCCCGAGCACCCGGGGCCCGTCTACTCCGGCTTCACCACCTGGCGAATGGTGATCCCGGTGCCCGGCGTGGAGTTCGCCTCGCACGAGACCTGGGGCCGGGGCCGCATCTGGGGCACGCATCCGCTCAAGGACGGCCGGGTCTACGCCTACGCCGCCGCCATGACCCCCGCCGGCGGGCGCGGCGGTGACGAGAAGGCGGAACTGCTGCGCCGCTTCGGCGACTGGCACGACCCGGTCCCCGCGGTGCTCGCCGCCGCCCGCCCCGAGGACGTCCTGCGCCACGACGTGTTCCACCTCGCCCAGCCGCTGCCCGCCCACCACCGCGGCCGGACCGCCCTGCTCGGCGACGCCGCGCACGCCATGCCGCCCACACTGGGCCAGGGCGGCAACCAGGCCGTCGAGGACGCCGTCGTGCTCGCCCACCACTGCGGCGACCTCGCCGCCTACACCGCCGCCCGCCTGCCGCGCACCACCGCCGTCGCCCGCCAGGCCGTCAGGGTCGCCCGGCTCAACATGACCGGCAACCGGGCCCTGATGGCCGTACGGAACACGCTCATCGCCGGCCTGTCCAAAGCCGGACCCGCGCTCTTCCTGCGCGGCTTCGACGGCATCGCCGACTGGCGGCCCCCGCAGTCCCCGTATGCTTCCGTCGAGGCGGACGCGGGGACGTGGTGAGGGGAGAACACGTGAAGGTCGGCTGCATCGGACTCGGGGACATCGCGCAGAAGGCCTATCTGCCGGTGCTCGGGGTGCTGCCCGGCGTCGAGCTGCACCTGCAGACCCGTACGCCCGCGACGCTCACCCGGGTCGCCGACACCCTGCACCTGCCCGCCGGGCAGCGCCACGCCGACCTCGACTCCCTCCTCGCGCAGGGCCTCGACGCCGCCTTCGTGCACGCGCCCACCGCCGTCCACCCGGAGATCGTCACCCGGCTGCTGGAAGCGGGCGTACCCACGTACGTCGACAAGCCTCTCGCGTACGAACTCGCCGACTCCGAGCGGCTGGTGACGCTCGCCGAGGAGCGCGGCACCAGCCTGGCCGTCGGCTTCAACCGGCGGCACGCGCCCGCCTACGCCCAGTGCCTGGAGCATCCGCGCGAGCTGATCCTGATGCAGAAGAACCGGATCGGGCTGCCCGAAGAGCCCAGGTCGATGATCCTCGACGACTTCATCCACGTCGTGGACACCCTGCGCTTCCTGGTGCCGGGACCGGTCGACGACGTCACGGTGCGCGGCCGGCTCCGCGACGGGCTGCTGCACCACGTGGTGCTCCAGCTCGCCGGGGACGGCTTCACCGCGCTCGGCGTGATGAACCGGCTCAGCGGCTCGGGCGAGGAGATCCTGGAGGTCTCCGGGCAGGACACCAAGCGGCAGGTGATCAACCTCGCCGAGGTGATCGACCACAAGGGCCAGCCGACCGTCCGGCGGCGCGGCGACTGGGTGCCGGTCGCCCGGCAGCGCGGCATCGAGCAGGCCGTCCTGGGCTTCCTCGACGCCGTCCGCGCGGGCAAGGTGCTCAGCGCCCGGGACGCGCTGGCGACTCACGAGCTGTGCGAGCGGGTGGTACACGCGGTGCTGGAGTACTCCGGCCCGGCCGCCTGAGCACCCGCGCCCCCTCGGCGGCCGCGAACCCGGCGAGCACCAGCAGCGCCGCGTACACCGGCCAGTCGCCGAAGCGGACGTACGGCGTCGTCCCCGCGGCCAGTGGCACCTCGTACACCTCGGCGGCGCTCGCGTCCGTACCGAGCCAGGAGCCGATCCGCTGCCCCTCGGGGCCGTAGACCGCGGAGATCCCGGTCAGTGTCGCGTGCACCATCGGGCGGCCGGTCTCCGCGGCGCGCAGCGCGCCCAGCGACGCGTGCTGCGCCGGCGCCCAGCTCTGCTGGAACGTCGAGGTCGCCGACTGGGCGATCAGCAGATCGGCACCCGCCTCGGCGAGCCTGCGGCTCATGTCGGGGAACGCCGACTCGAAACAGACCATCGGCCCGGCCCGCAGGCCGCCCCCGACGTCCATCACCACCTGCTCGGCGCCGCGCCGCCGGTCCTCGCCCGCCGCCTCGCCGACCGAGGTGGCCCAGCCGAGCAGCGACCGCGCCGGGACGTACTCACCGAACGGGACCAGCCGCATCTTGTCGTACCGGTCGCCGGTCGGACCGTCGGGCCCGACCAGCACCGAACTCTTGTAGATGCCCGGCCGGTCCGAGCGCCGGGCGTCCACGTTGACCAGGACGGGCGTGTCCGTCACGCGGGCCAGCTCCGCGACCCGCCGCGCCAGATCGGGCCTGGCCGACAGATCGAAACCGACGCTGCTCTCGCCCCACACGATCAGATCGACGTCCTGCCCGGCCAACTGCCGGGTCAGCCGCTCCTCCCGGTCGAACCGCTGGCCGGGGCCCGCTATCACCCCCGGCTGGACCACCGCCACCCGCGCCTGTCCGTGCACCTCCGGGCGCGGCGACCACGACCAGGCCGCCGAGGTGGCGGCCGCCGTCGCCAGCAGCCCGGCCAGCGCGGGCACCCGCGCCGCGCGTACCGCGACCAGCACGGCGACGGCCACGTTCACCGCCACCACCAGGAAGCTCAGCAGCCACACCCCGCCGACCGACGCCAGCCTGAGCGCCGGCTCCATCTGCCACTGGCTCGCGCCCAGCATGCCCCAGGGGCCGCCGAGCCCCTGCCAGGAGCGCACCAGCTCCACCGCCAGCCAGGCCGACGGCAGCACCAGCAGCGCCGCCGCGACCCGGCCCGGTGCGGCACCGCCGGCCAGGAACCGGCGCACCAGCCAGCCCCAGGGCGCCCAGAGCGCGCCGAGCAGGCCCGCGATGACGAATGTGAACACGTGCAGGTTCGGCAGCAGCCAGTGGTGCACGGCCAGCACGAACCCGAACCCGCCGCACCAGCCGTCGTACAGCGCCCGCCGTCCGGTCGGCGCCGTGCGGGCCAGCAGAATCCACGGCACCAGGGCGACGTAGGCGAAGAACCACAGGGACGGGCCGGGGAAGGCGAACATCGGCAGGGCGCCCGCGGCGATGCCGAGCAGCGACCGCCGCCACGGGGAGTCGAGCCACTGCCCGAGCGTCTTCGTCACGGCGCCTCCTGCCCCTCGGTCACCCGTGCGTCCAGTGTGCGCGCTGCGGACGATCTCGGTACAGGGGGCCTCGGTTAAGCCGGTCACCGCCGCCCCGTCCCGGCGGGCGCACGGCGCCACTTCTCGTGCACGACGACCTCGCGCAGCCGCCAGCCCTCGTCCGTCCGCAGCAGCCCGAACGCGTACCGGCCGCCGCACACCAGGTCGGGCGGGGCCGATGCGCCGTCGGAGCCGGCGAAGCCCATCGGATTGACGTAGTCGGCCTGGACCCGTGCCGTGTCCCCGGTGTCCCGCTCCAGAACCCCGAACCGCACCCGGCGGTTGACGATCAGATGCTGCCGCATCGGGAACACGCCCAGATTCTCGGCGAGCCATACGGCGACCGCCCGCGCCTCGCCCTCGATCCCGCCGGCCGAGCGGTAGTCCGCCCGCCCGTCCGGGGTGAACAGTTCTCGGTACGCCTCCCAGTCGCCGTCGTCGACGGCCACGGCATAGTCGGTGACCAGACCGTCCACGGCCAGCCGGTCCAACACGGTCGCGAGCTCCACGCGCTGCGTCATCGGCTCAGTGTTGGGCACCGGACCGGCCCCGCCAAGGGGGCGTGCGGGCCGGGATGTGCGGTGGCTCCGAGTGGGTGGCACGGGCGGAGGGCGATCGCCGTGAACGATCGTCCCGATCGGCCGGAACTCCGATTCCGCGTCCGGGCCCGCCACCCGGAGACCACGCTCACCGTCCGCCGGTGCCGCCGCCGCACTCCGGCTCGGAAAGCCTGTCCTGCCGAGCCGTTCGCTTCGGTGGGGACTGCCGGGTGCCGTCCTCGCCGACCGGCTGGAAGTAGTGGTCCAGCGCCCAGGCGGCCACGCGGGTGCCGGCCCGGCAGCCGGTCACGTCCGCTGTGCGGGAGTGGATGCCGCCCCACACACGGGCGTCGACGACGTCCCGGTTGAGGTCGTCGGCGGACCCGTAGAACCGCGTGGTGCCGGTGACCTCGGAGGGGACGTGGAGGTCGATGCGCGAGGTGCCTAGGACACCGGTCAGGGCGCGTACCACGGCAGCGGTGACGGTCGTGTGGCCGGCGAGGTGGTCCGGGTGCGGCGGGGTGGGGAGCAGCGGCTCCCAGGCCGGGTCCGCCGTCGTCGCGGGGTTGCCGTCGGTGTCGGCGAGGCGGATGGCGGTGATCGGGCGCCAGGACGCGTAGTGGAGCTTGGCGTCCCACGCGGTGACGACGGCGTCGGTCGCCGACGCGTTCACCGCGGCGAACAGCCGGGCCGTCTCGGCGATGCCGAGCCGGTGCCGGGCGGCGTGGTCCCGTACGGCCGTCTGGACCTGTTCGATCAGGTTGCCGCTGAAGAAGAGGGCGGTCTCGGTCTGCTGCGCGCTCCTGCCCGAACCGGACTTCGCGCCCATGGCCTTCAGCTCCTGGATGTCCTCGGCGTACGCGGCCGAGGAGAGGGCGGGGGGTCCGCCGGGGCGGAACTGCTGCGGGGAGGTGAGCAGGAGGGGGCGGAGCCTGGCGAGCCAGGTGTCGATGAAGGGCTGGAACGCGGGCGGGGTGGGCCGCCAGACCCCCGGCGCCGGGGAGGCGGTGAAGGGAACGTCCGCGAACCTGCCGTCGCCCTCCCGGAGTTCGATGATGCGGGCGGCGGCGCGCTGTCCGTAGTGAACACCCCGGTCTCTGGCCTGGCCGTCCGGAAGGGCGGCGAGCGAGTCCGCGTAGGCGGTGTCGAGCCGCTCCTTGAAGGCGGGGAAGTAGGCGAGCAGCACGTCGTGGGCGGCAGTGGCGGCGGCCGCCGCGGAGGATGCCCTGGCCGGACCGCGCTCGCGCCATTCGTACAGGGCGTAACCGCCTTCGATCCCCACCACGGCGTTGTACACGGCGACGGAGACGAATCCCTGCCAGATCGCCACCTGCCCGGAGGGACGGGGGCCGAGGCTGGTCTTGATCGTGTCGATGGTGATGGCGTTCCACTCGCGGACCACGGCTGCCGGGTCCGCGGTGGTCCGGGTGTCCGGGTCGGGGGGCCTCGTCGCGGCGGTGACCGTCACGAGGGCGGTGGCCGCGAGGGCGCAGATGTATCCCCGGACACGCGAACGCCGGGGAATGGGAAGAGGGGGCTCTCGATGCACGGCGTGCTCCCTGGAGTCGAGTGCCCAAGGCTTAGCAACGGCCCACTGCACTATCAAGACAACTCGCCGCGAAACGGGCGGTTTTAGGCGTCCTCCGCCGCTCAGTCCGTGCCGCGCAGCTTCTCGAAGGCGGTGGGAGTGGGCCGGGCGGGCAGGAAGTCCCTGATCCGGCGGGCGCACTCGGCGGGGCTGTCGGTGGCGGTGTCGCACTCGATGTCGTACACGCCGTGCGCGTGCACCTGGCGCAGCTGCCGCGCGGCGAGCCCCGGTGGCCGGTCGCCGCGCTCGCGCTCCCGGCGTTCGAGCTCCTCCAGGGGGCAGTGGACGCCGACGAAGACCACGTCCTGCGGGGCGAACAGCGACAGGCAGTCCGCCAGCCGCCACTCGGCGCTCAGCACATGGTCCATCACCACGTCGTTCCCGGCGGCGGCCATGCCGGCGACCGCACGGTGATAGCCCTGCCAGGTGCGGTGCAGCACGGTGTCCAGCCGCTCCGGCGGGACGGGCACGGGGGACCGCATGGCGTGGAAGGCGTCCACCGGCATGTGGAAGCACGGCTCGTCCAGCAGGCGCAGCAGCTCCGCCGCGATGCTGGACTTGCCGGAGCTCGACGTGCCGTTGAGCAGGATGACGAGGCCGCGGCGCGGCGGCACGCCGGTCAGGTGCCGCATACCACCGCTCTCATGCCGCCTCGATGATCTCGCACCGCATGGCCGCCGCCCACTCGACCACCAGCAGCTCGTACTCGGCACGCTCCTGGGCGGACAGGGTGCCGCCCGCGCGCAGCCACAGGGCCCGGATCTCTTCGTTCACCTCGGCCGCGGACCGCACGGAACCAGGGGCAACGGAATCAGGGGACATGCGGGCAAGCCTAGGCGCTGCCACTGACACTGCGCTACCGCGCGGCTACTCGTTCCGTATGGAGTCGGTCACGGTCGGCGCACGGGCCAACTCCCGGCGTCAGTACGCGGATTCGGCCATCGTCCCGGGTGGGTCCCGGACGGCGGAAGGCCCCCGCCGATGTCGTCTGCGGGGGCCTTCGCGGGTCTGACCGGCTTGAACCGGACTCGACCGCGGTGGTCTCAGTGCGCCGATTCGGCCGCGTGCGGGCTCAGCACGCCGAAGGTGACCAGGGCGATGAGGATGATGCCGAGGGCCACGCGGTACCAGACGAACGGCATGAAGCTCTTGGTGGAGATGAACTTCATGAACCACGCGATGACGGCGTAGCCGGTCGCGAAGGCGATGATCGTCGCGAAGATCGTCGGCCCCCAGGACACATGGCCGCCCTCCATCGCGTCCTTCAGTTCGAACGCGCCGGAGGCGAGCACGGCCGGGATGGCGAGGAGGAACGAGTAGCGGGCCGCGGCCTCGCGCTGGTAGCCCATGAACAGGCCGCCGCTGATCGTCGCGCCCGAGCGGGAGACGCCCGGGATGAGCGCGGCGGCCTGGCACAGGCCGAAGATCAGGCCGTCCTTCACGCTCAGGTCGCGCAGGCCCTTGCGCTCCTTGACCGCGCGGTGCCGTCCGCCGGTCTCGTCGCGCGCGGCCAGCCGGTCGGCGATCCCGATGACCACGCCGACGACGATCAGCATGGTCGCCGTGACCCGCAGATCGCGGAACGGCCCCTCGATCTGGTCCTTGAGCGTCACGCCCAGCACGCCGATCGGGATCGAGCCGACGATCACCAGCCAGCCCATCTGCGCGTCGTGGTCCTTGCGCCACGTCTTGTCGTACAGCGAGCGGAACCAGGCGGACAGGATCCGGCCGATGTCCTGGCGGAAGTAGATCAGCACGGCGGTCTCGGTGCCGATCTGGGTGATCGCCGTGAAGGCGGCGCCGGGGTCGTCCCAGCCGGAGAACGCGGCCGTCAGTCGCAGGTGCGCGCTCGAGGACACGGGAAGGAACTCGGTCAGCCCCTGGACGAGTCCGAGGATGAGTGATTCGAACCAAGACATGGAAGTTACGGAGTCCAAGTGCCGATCGTGGAAAGGACGACGGACACACCGTCCCGCCGCGCGGTGATCAGGTGTGCAGGGGGCAGCGTAGCGCCCCGGGATGACGGACCCGACACAGGGGTTTCGTAGGAGATCCGCGGCGATCGCCCCGGGGTGTTGACCGGCCGGTGTGCGGGCACCTACGTTGCCAGGCGAGGGAAAGCGCTTGCTATCGCCGGTGCTGTCCTGGCTCGCCACCCCGGAGGAGTGCTGATCAGTCCTATGTCCACGTCCGCTTCCCTCGCCGGCCGCCCCGTCCGCGCCGCCGTCATCGGCACCGGCGCCATCGCCCGGGGCTCGCACCTGCCCGCGCTCGCCCGGCTCGCCGAGGAGGGCGAGACCGAGGTGGTCGCGGCGGTCGACATCGACGCCGGCGCCGCCGAGGCGTTCTGCGTGGAGGGCGGGATCCCGCACGCCTACACCGACCTGGAGCGGATGCTGCGCGAGCAGCGCCCCGACCTGGTCTGCGTCTGCACGCCGCCCACCCTGCACCGCGAGCAGACCGTCGCCGCGCTGCGCGCCGGGGCCTGGGTGTGGTGCGAGAAGCCGCCCGTGCCCTCGCTCGCCGACTTCGCCGCCGTCGAGGCGGAGGAGGGCACGGACGGCGGCCCGTACGCGGCGATCGTCTTCCAGCACCGCTTCGGCTCCGGCGCCACGCATGTCCGCCGGCTGCTCGCCGAGGGCGCCCTCGGCCGGCCGCTGGTCGCGCACTGCCAGACCACCTGGTACCGCGACACCGCCTACTACGCCGTCCCCTGGCGCGGGCGCTGGCGGACCGAGGGCGGCGGCCCCGCCATGGGCCACGGGATCCACCAGATGGACCTGCTGCTCGATGTGCTCGGCCCGTGGAGCGAGGTGCGCGCCATGGCCGGGCGGCTGGTGCACGACGTGGAGACCGAGGACGTCTCCACGGCCCTCGTGCGGTTCGAGAGCGGCGCGCTGGCGACCGTCGTCAACAGCGTGCTCAGCCCCGACGAGGTCAGCCGGATCCGCGTCGACTGCCAACGCGCCACCATCGAGCTGACCCACCTCTACGGGTACAGCAACGCCTCCTGGCGGATCACCCCGGCGCCGGACGTGCCGGAGGCCGAGGCCGCCGCCTGGCAGGACTTCGGGGCGGACGTGCCCAGCTCCCACCTGGCCCAGCTGCGAGAACTGGTCGCCGCCATGCGCGCCGGGGAGCGGCCGCGCAGCAGCGGGCCGGACGGGCGCAAGAGCCTGGAGCTGGTCACCGCTCTGTACAAGTCGGCGTTCACGGACACCACCGTGCGCCGGGGCGAGATCGGCCCCGGCGACCCCTACTACGCCGAGCTGCACGGAGGCGCGCCCGGCTGGGCACCCGCCGCCGGGTCCGCGGCGTCCGCCGAGAGCCAGGAGGTGCCCGCATGACCGGCGGTCCGCGCGTCACCCACGTCCACGGCGAACGCGTCACCGTCACCGATCCGCGGACCGGTGTGGAACTGCTCGCCTACGTCTACCGGCCCGAAGCCGCCTGGGAGGCGCCCAAGCCGTACCTCCATCCGCTGCGCACCCTGTCCGGCGCCGTCGTCACCGACTACCGGCCCAACGACCACCGCTGGCACAAGGGCCTGCAGATGACGGCGTCCCACCTGTCCGGGGCGAACCTGTGGGGCGGCAACTCCTACGTCCACGGCGAGGGCTATCTGGCGCTTCCCGAACGGGTCGGGTCGATGGCGCACGTGGCGTTCGACGAGGTCACCGCCGACGGGGAGCGGGTGGTCATCGCCGAGCGGCTGACCTGGCATCCGCACGGCGGGCAGCTGTGGGCCGACGAGCGGCGGCGGATCGAGGTGCGCGACATCGATCCGGCGGGCGGCTCGTGGGCGCTCACCTGGACGAGTGCCATCACCAACCGGCGCGCCGAGCCGCTCCGGTTCGGCAGCCCGACCACCGCCGGGCGCGAGATGGCCGGCTACACCGGTCTGTTCTGGCGCGGCCCGCGCGCCTTCCGGGACGGACGGGTCACGGGGCCTGACGGCGAGGGCCCGGGCCTGATGGGAACGCAGGCGCCCTGGCTCGCCTACTCCGGCGAGCACGACGGCGTGGACGGTCACGCCACCCTGGTGTTCGCGCACGCGCCGGAGAACGACCACGCCGGGGCGCACGGCGCACACCCCGCCCACTGGTTCGTGCGCAACGAGCCCTTCGCGGCGGTCGCGCCCTCCTGGGCGTTCTTCGACGAACTGGCGCTGGCGCCCGGCGCCACCCTCACCCGCCGCTACCGGGTCGTCGTCGCCGACGGGGCGTGGGGACGGGAGGAGATCGCCGGGTACCTGGAGGCGCACCCGTGGTGAGCGAGGGCGCGTTCCACGGCGGGCTGCCCGGCGGGGTCGGCGTCTCCGGGCTGTCCGTGTACGACTGGCCCGCGGCGGACGGCGTGTGCGGGGGCACTCCCCACATGCACCTGGTCTGCTCCGAGGCCTACGTCGTCACCGGCGGGCGGGGCGCGGTGCAGACGCTGACCGCGTCCGGCTACGAGGACACGCCGCTCGCGCCCGGCACGGTCGCCTGGTTCACGCCCGGCACCGTCCACCGGCTCGTCAACGAGGGCGATCTGCGCATCACCGTCCTCATGCAGAACAGCGGGCTGCCCGAGGCGGGTGACGCGGTGCTCACACTGCCGCCGCGCCACCTCGCAGACCCGGAGACGTACGCCGCCGCGACCACGATCCCGGCGGACGCGCCGGAGGCCGAGCAGGAGCGTATCGTCCGCGCCCGGCGCGGCCTCGCGCTGGAGGGCTACCGGGAGCTGCGCGCGGGCGGCCCCGAGGCGCTGGCCGCCTTCCACCGGGCCGCCGCCACGCTGGTGCGGCCCCGGCTCGACGAGTGGCGGGACCGCTGGCGGCGCGGGGCGGCGGCCGCCGCGGCGGCGACCGGGCACCAGCTCGACCGGCTCGCCGAGGGCGACGCGTCCCACCTCGCCGAGGCCGCCGTACGCGGAACAGCCCTCCGCGCGGGGGCGGTTCGGGATGTGCGGGCGGCTGGACGTCTACCGGTCGTGATCCGCTCGGCGGTCAGGCCTTGATCTTCTTCATCGTCAGATGCGAGGAACGTGTCGCGGTCGTTCGCGCTGACCTCGACGTCGGCCAGGACCTCGAGGCCGGGTCCCGGGCCGCCTCGGCAAGGCCTACAGCACCTTCGCGCTGTGCGACGAGGCCTATGCCCTGGCCGACGGGGAGCAGGCCCGGTCCTGGTCCGGCCGACGTGTCCTGCGGGTCCGGCTCTGTCTGCACGCCTACTGGGCCGGCGGCGCCACCGCCGACGCCCTTCTCGGCTCGCTGGTGCCCGCCGGTGTCACCGGCCTGGACTTCGCGCTGACCGCCCTGTTCACGGTGCTGGCACTGGACGCCGTCCGCGACCGGCTCCATGACCTGACGACGCCGGCGCTCGCCCTCATCAGCGCCCTGGCCACCTGGTTCCTCTTCCCCGGCCAACTGCTGCTCGCGGCGTTCGCCCTGTTCACCGCCGGGCTGCCGGCCCAGCGCCGTACGACCGACAGGAAGCCGAGCCATGTCTGACCCCGCGTACGCCGTCGCCGCCGCCGTCACCTGGGCCCTGCGCGCACTGCCCTTCGCCGCCCTCGCGCCGCTGCGGGCGAGCGGGCGTGATGGTGATCCTGGTCGCCTACTGCCTGCGCGACCTGTCACCGACCGAGTTCCGCCCGTCGCCCCCTGACGGCCCTCGCCGTCACCGTCGGCCTGCACCTGTGGCGGCGCAACGCCCTGCTGAGCATCCTCGGCGGCACGGCCGTGCACGTGACCCTCGCCGGCGTTGTCCTCGGTCAGTAGTGCCAGCAGTACAGGCGCAAGGCGCCGCCGCTGTCCGAGGCGGTCCGCGCGAGCCGGGCGACGCCTTCCAGGACGGTCGGAGGGTCGTCGTCCGTCATGTCGTCGCCGTCCGTGATCCGGAGCCGTTCGGCCCAGCGCGCGGCGCAGGCGCGCAGCTCGTCGGGACCCGCGTCGGCGAGCGCGCGCGTCAGCTTCTCGGGGACGGCGAACACGCCGGTGCCGTCGTTGACGATCGGGGCGACATAGCGGGGCCACTCGCGCGCGTGGAGCCGATCGAGCGCAGGCAGGTCCTCGGACGGGGCGTCGAAGCAGGCCTCCCACTCGACGACGGCGTCGTCGGGGTGGAAGTCGCGGCAGTCCAGTGAAGTGAACGCGCGACCCGGCCCGGTCCGGCGGGTCGCGGCGGCCGTGTCGTCGTCCGGGGCGAGGAAGAACGTGATCTCGATGCCCATCCGCGGATTCTGTCAGGTGCGCGCTGAGGCCGTGCGGGCGGCCGCGCCCCGTCGGGGGGAACGACTCCGGTCCGCCTTCACGCCGCCGTCGGGCCCGCCACCGTCCAGCCGGGGGACTGCGGATGGGCCGTCAGGTCCTGGTGGTGGACCGCCTCGCCGCAGGCCTGGCAGGTGACGACCGGTACCAGTTCGTTGCCGCAGCTGTGCTCGTTGACCATCGGGCGGTCGCCCTCGGGGCGCAGATGGCGGTTGCCCCACTCCATCAGGGTCAGCAGCACCGGCACCAGTTCCAGGCCCGCCTGGGTGGGCCGGTACTCGAAGCGCTGCGGGCGTTCGCTGTAGGCCCGCTTGGTGAGGATGCCGGCGTCGACGAGCCGGCGCAGCCGCGTGGCGAGGATGTCGCGCGGCGCTCCGATGTTGCGCACCAGCTGGTCGAAGCGGCCGTTGCCGAGACACACCTCCCGCACCACGAGCAGCGAGTACTTCTCGCCGACGAGCACCAGGGCGTCGGCGATCGAGCAGGGGCGCGGGTCTTTGGGGGCGGCCATGACGCCCAGTCTATTGGAGGGTTTGAATTTCCAACTCATGCGGCTATGGTGAGTCCAGATTTCCTACTCACTGGTAATCGCTCCGGCGGCCAAGGAGGCCCGCACCATGCGCGACGCAGTCATCGTCGAAGCCGTACGCACTCCCATGGGCAAGGGCAAGCCCAACGGCTCCCTCGCCCACGTCCACCCGGTGGAACTCCTCGCCCACACCTTGCGCACCCTCGTCGAGCGCTCCGGCGTCGACCCCGCGCTGATCGACGACGTCATCGGCGGCACCGTCGACCAGGTCGGCGAGCAGGCCATGAACACCACCCGCTACGCCGTGCTGTCGGCGGGCTTCCCCGAGACGGTCCCCGCGACCACCGTCGACCGCCAGTGCGGCTCCTCCCAGCAGGCCGTGCACTTCGCCGCCCAGGGCGTCATGTCCGGCGCGTACGACCTCGTCGTCGCCTGCGGCGTGGAGTCCATGAGCCGGGTGCCGATGTGGTCCAACGTGCCGCCCGGCAAGGACCCCTTCGGCCCGGGCGTCGCCGAGCGCTACCCGGAGGGCCTGGTCCCGCAGGGCATCAGCGCCGAACTGATCGCCGCCAAGTGGTCGATCGGCCGCGAGCGGATGGACGCCTTCGCCGTCTCCTCGCACCGCAAGGCGGCCGCCGCCTGGGACCAGGGGCTGTTCGACGCCGAGGTGGCGGCCCTGGACGGTGTCACGCGCGACGAGTGCGTACGGCCGGGCAGCACCCCCGAGATCCTGGCCGGCCTGAAGCCCGCCTACCACGACCCGGGCTTCGCCGAGCGGTTCCCGCAGATCGAGTGGAACGTCACCGCGGGCAACGCCAGCCCCGTCAACGACGGCGCCTCGGCCGTGCTCATCACGTCTGGTGAGACCGCGGCCCGCCTCGGCCTGCGCCCGCTGGCCCGGCTGCACAGCTTCGCCGTCACCGGCTCCGACCCGCTGCTGATGCTCACCGGCGTCATCCCCGCCACCGAGAAGGTGCTGCGCCGCGCGAACCTGGCCCTCGACGACATCGACCTGTTCGAGGTCAACGAGGCGTTCTCCAGCGTCGTCCTGGCCTGGCAGCAGGAGACCGGCGCCGACCTCGCCAAGGTCAACGTGCACGGCGGCGCCATCGCCCTCGGCCACCCGCTCGGCGCCAGCGGCACCCGGCTGACCACCACCCTCGTGCACGCCATGCGCGCCCGCGGCGCGCGCTACGCCCTGCAGACCATGTGCGAGGCGGGCGGGCTCGCGAACGCGATGATCCTGGAGAGCGTCTGACGGATCAGCGGCCCCGCAGGTGGTGGCGCTTGCGCCACGCCACCACCGCACCGGCCAGACCCGGTACGGCGATGCAGGCCATCGCGATCAGGAAGGCCGGCGACGTCGGCGTCGAGGCACGGGCGCCGGCGACCACGTACGCGGCGGTGTTCGGGATCGAGCCGAGCGCCGTCGCGAGCAGGAACGGCAGCCAGCCCATCCTGGAGACGGCGGCGCAGTAGTTCGCCGCCGAGAACGGCACTCCCGGGAACAGCCGCACCGCCAGCATCGAGCGGAACCCGTGCCGGCTCAGCTGCCCGTCCAACGCGGTGAGCACCCGGCCCCGCAGCAGCGGACGCAACGCGTCCTGGCCCAGCACCCGGCCGAGCCCGAAGGAGAGCCCCGCGCCCAGCACGGTGCCCGCCACCGCCGTGCCCAGGCCCAGCTGGGACCCGAACAGCGCGCCCGCCGCCAGGTTCAGCAGGGGGCGCGGCACGAAGGCCACCGTGCACAGGCCGTACGCCACCGTGAACACCAGCGCCGCCGCGGCACCGCTCAGCTGCGGCGGCCAGCCGTGCGCCAGCAGCCGCTGCGGTTCGAACAGCAGCACCGAGACCGCCGCCCCCGCCAGCAGGGCGACGAGCAGCGAGAAACGGGCCCAGGGAGAGAGCAGCGCCCGCGCGCAGCGGGCGGGGAGACCGGCGGGCGCGGGGGCGGCGACGGCGAGTTCCGAGGCGGCCAGGGGAGTGGCCGTGGCGGTGCCCCCAGAGCGGGTGGTGGCATCGAGCATCCGGCGACAGTAACCGACGAAGGTGTGTGATCGCCGTGTGGTGCGTCTCAGGACTGCCGCAGACCGGGCCCCCGCCTCCGCCGCAGACCGGGCCCGGCCTCCGCCGCAGCCCGGGATCCCGCCCCGCGCGGTGCCGCGAAAACCATTCGACGCGCGGTGACGCGTCGGCGATGATCGACGTCATGTTCCGGCACGCCTTCGTCCTCGCAGCATCCGCGGTCGCGGATGCCACGAAGGCTGCCGTCGTCGTGCTCACGGCCGTCGCCGACGGCGCCCGAAGCTGACCCTCCCCGGATCGTCCGGCGGACCCCGCAGGGGGAGGGTCGGCATCTCCCGGGGGTCCCGATCCACTTCGCCGAGGCTTCGAGGTATCGCCATGTCCAAGACGGCGTACGTCCGCACCAAACCACATCTCAACATCGGCACCATGGGCCATGTCGACCACGGCAAGACCACCCTGACCGCCGCCATCACCAAGGTCCTCGCCGAGCGCGGCACCGGCACCTTCGTGCCGTTCGACCGCATCGACCGCGCCCCGGAGGAGGCCGCGCGGGGCATCACCATCAACATCGCGCACGTCGAGTACGAGACCGACACCCGGCACTACGCGCACGTGGACATGCCGGGCCACGCCGACTACGTCAAGAACATGGTCACCGGCGCGGCACAGCTCGACGGGGCCATCCTCGTCGTCTCCGCGCTCGACGGGATCATGCCGCAGACCGCCGAACACGTGCTGCTCGCCCGGCAGGTGGGCGTCGACCACATCGTCGTCGCCCTGAACAAGGCCGACGCGGGCGACGAGGAGCTGATCGACCTGGTCGAGCTGGAGGTCCGCGACCTGCTCACCGCGCACGGCTACGGCGGCGACGCCGTACCCGTCGTACGGGTCTCCGGACTGCGGGCCCTGGAGGGCGACCCGCGCTGGACGGCGTCCGTGGAGGCGCTGCTCGACGCGGTGGACACCTATGTGCCCATGCCCGAGCGGTACCTGGACGCGCCGTTCCTGCTGCCGGTGGAGAACGTGCTGACCATCACCGGCCGCGGCACGGTCGTCACCGGCGCCGTCGAACGGGGCACGGTCCGCCTCGGCGACCGGGTCGAGGTGCTGGGCGCCGGGCTGGAGTCCGTCGTCACCGGCCTCGAGACCTTCGGCAAGCCCATGGAGGAGGCGCAGGCCGGGGACAACGTGGCGCTGCTGCTGCGCGGGGTGCCGCGCGACGCGGTCCGGCGCGGGCACATCGCCGCCGCGCCCGGCAGCGTGGTGCCCAGCAGCCGGTTCACGGCGCGGGTGTACGTGCTGTCCGCCCGCGAGGGCGGCCGTACGACGCCGGTGGCGACCGGGTACCGGCCGCAGTTCTACATCCGCACCGCGGACGTGGTCGGCGCCGTCGACCTCGGTGAGACGGCCGTCGCCCGCCCCGGCGACACCGTCACGATGACGGTCGAGCTGGGCCGCGAGGTGCCGCTGGAGCCGGGCCTCGGCTTCGCGATCCGCGAGGGCGGGCGCACGGTCGGCGCGGGCACGGTCACGACGGTCGGCTGACCGGCGGGGCCCGCCTCGGCACATGCCAAGAGGCGGGACCCGCCCGCCCGTTGGGGGCCCGGGGCGGGCCCCCGGCGTCGCGTCGTCGGTGCCGTGCGGGACACTGGGCCGCGGACGGTCATGGTCGGTGAGGGGCGGGGACACCATGGGCGGAAAGGCACTCGTGCTCGGTGGCGGGGGCAGCGGCGGGACCGGCTGGCTGGCCGGGATGCTGCACGGCCTGGGGGAATCGGGCGTGGACCTCGGCGACGCCGAGGTGCTGATCGGTACGTCGGCGGGAGGGACCGTCGGCGCGCAACTGCCGGCGAGCGGCCTCGAGGAGACCTACGAGCGGCAGCTCGCCGAGCCCGCCGACGAGATCGGCGGCCGGCTCGGTGCCGGCACGATCCTGCGCTATGCCTGGGCCACTCTCACCTCCCGCACCCCGGAGGCCTACGGCCGCAAGGTCGGCCGGATGGCCCTCGCGGCCCGCACCCCGGACCCGGCGGCGCGCCGGGCGGCGATCGAGAGCCGGCTGGTGTCCGCCGACTGGCCGGAGCGCCCGCTGCGGCTCACCGCCGTCGACACGGCCACCGGCGAACTGCGGGTCTTCGACCGGCACAGCGGTGTCCCGCTCCTCGACGCGCTGACCGCCAGCTGCGCGGTGCCCGGCATCTGGCCGCCGGTCGCCCTCGACGGACGGCGCTGGATGGACGGCGGCATCCACTCACCCGCCAACGCCCATCTGGCGGCGGGGTACGACCGGGTCGTCGTGCTCGCCCCCATGGCCGCCGGCGGCGGGCCGCTGGCCTCGGCCGCCGCCCAGGGCGCGCGCCTCGCCGAACAGGGCGCCCAGGTCGTCGTCCTCACCCCGTCCGCGGCGGCGAAGCAGGCCTTCGGCCGCAACCCCGCGGACCCGGCGGTCCGCCCGGCGGCGGCGCGGGCCGGGTACGCGCAGGCGCCCGCCCACGCGGAGGAGGTCGCGAAGGTGTGGGGCGGGTGACATTCGGGCCGGTCTGTCGCCAGTGCGCCTGATACACGCCCTTGTGGTTGCTTTGTCGACCCCTGACCGTGGTGTGGGGGGCGGGGAGACGAAGCGGACACGAGGGGGTGGCCGGTGGACGGAGTGCGGGGCGTGGCGGCACGGCTGCTGGTCGAGCTGGCGGTCGTGCTGGAGCGCACGGTGGCCGGTGAGGTCGCGAACGAACGGCTGAAGCGACGCCGGAACGCGGCCCTGCGGGCCGCACACAGCCGCGGCGTGCCGGTGGAGACACTGGCGGCGCGGCTGGGGCTGTCGGAGGCCTGGGTGCGACGGGTGGTGAACGGCCGCCCGCCGGTCGCCCGCACAATGGACCCGTGAACGAGCCCATCCCCGTCAGCCGAGCCGTCGACCAGGGAACCGCCAAGCTGATGCCCGACGTCGACCGGGAGCGGGCCTGGCTGCTGACCGTCGACGGGGCGCCCCAGTCCTACGTCGACCTCGACGAGCCGACCCACCTGGAGTTCGAGTACGCACGGCGGCTCGGCCACGTGCTGGACACCCTCGCCGAGCCGGGGCGCGCGCTGGACGTGGTGCACCTCGGCGGCGGGGCGCTCACCATGCCGCGCTACGTGGCCGCGACCCGGCCGGGTTCACGGCAGGACGTCGTCGAGGCCGACCGGGGGCTGCTGGACCTGGTCGTCGAGCAGCTGCCGCTGCCGGCCGGCGCCGGGATCGCGCTGCACGCCGCCGACGCCCGGGCCTGGCTGGCGGGGGTCCCCGACGGGCGGGCGGACGTCCTCGTCGCCGACGTCTTCGGCGGTTCGCGGGTCCCCGCCCATCTGACCTCTCTCGCCTACGCCCGCGAGGCCGAGCGGGTGCTGCGCGCGGACGGTGTGTACCTGGCGAACCTCGCCGACGCCGCGCCCTTCGCCTTTCTCCGCTCCCAACTGGCCACCTTCTCCGCGGTCTTCGAGGAGCTTGCGCTGATCGCCGAGCCGGCCGTGCTGCGGGGCCGCCGCTTCGGCAACGCCGTGCTGGTCGCCTCGCACCGGCCGGTCGACATCGCCGCGCTGGCCCGCCGCACCGCCGCCGACGTCTTCCCCGCCCGGGTCGAGCACGGGGCCGCCCTGCGGAAGTTCACCGGCGACGCCCGTCCCGTCCGCGACGAGGACGCCGTACCGTCACCCGAGCCCCCCGACGGGGCGTTCGGCATCGGCTGACCCGCTGTCCGCGCTGGGCACGGCCGGGGCACCCGCCACCGCGACCTCCTTGGTCCGGCGCCGCAGATTTCGCACGTCCGGTACGCACAGCACGGCCGCCGTGACCACCACGACCAGCGTCGCGCACCCCCACAGCGCCGGGGTCCGCCCGAACGCCTGCTCCGCGGGCCCGGCCAGCGCCGTCGCCAGCGGGACCATCGCGACGGAGCCGAACCAGTCGTAGGCCGAGACCCGGGACAGCTTGTCCTCCGGTATCTCCTGGTGCAGGGCGGTCATCCAGGAGACGCCGAACACCTCCAGCGTCACCCCGGTCAGGAACATCACCGCGCACAGCACCCCCACCGGCACCGGCACGGCCAGCGCGGCGGACGGCAGGGCCAGCGGGAAGACGCACAGCGTGCCCGCCAGCAGCAGCCGGCGCGGCTTCCAGCGGGTCATCAGCAGCGCGCCGCCGACCGTGCCCGCGGCGAAGAAGCCGAGCGCGAGACCCCAGGGCGCCGCCCCGCCGAGGTGGTCGCGGGCGACCAGCGGGCCGTAGACCGCGTCGGCGGCGCCGACCACCGCGTTGGCGATCGAGAACTGCACCACGATGCCCCACAGCCACGGCCGCCCGGCGACCTCCCGCCAGCCCTCCCGCAGATCGGCGAGCATCCCGCCGCCCGGCGTGCGCGCCGGGACGCCGCTCACGTCGAGGAACGAGCGCAGCGCGGCGGCGACCGCGAAGGCCACCGCGTCCGCCGCGAGCACCCAGCCCGGCCCGATCGCGGCGACCATCGCGCCGCCGAGGGCCGCGCCGCCCAGCGCCGCGCCCTGCATCGCCATCCGGAACACCGCGAACGCCCGGCCCGCCTGCTCGCCCTGGACGGAGGAGAGCAGCATGCCCTCGGCCGCCGGGCTGAAGAACGCCTGGCCGGTGCCGCCCAGCGCGGTCAGCAGCATCATCTGCCACAGCTGCGGCTCGCCGGTGAGCACGAGCAGGGCGAACAGTCCCTGCGAGACACAGTTGAGGGTGTTGGCCGCGACCATCACGTGGTGCCGGGGCAGCCGGTCCGCGAGCGCCCCGCCGATCAGCAGGAAGAGCACCAGCGGCAGGGTGCGCGCGGCCGCGACCAGCCCCACGTCGCCGCCGTCGCCGCCGGCTTCGAGCACGGCGAACGCGGCGGCGATCAGCGCGCCGTGGCTGCCGAGGTGGGTGACCACCGCGGAGGCGGTCAGCAGACTGTAGTTGCGGCCCGCCCAGGAGGGTCTGCGCGGGCGGCGGCCAGAGGCGGCGGTGAGGTCGTCGGCGGAGTTCACCGGCTGACTATCACCGGCCGGGGCCCGACTTGCCAAACCGTATTGCCGCCGCCCGTCGGCGCAGGTCAGCCGCCCGTGGGCTCACCGTGCAGCCGGATGGTGCCGGCGATCTTCATGATGGTCTCCTTGGAGACCTCCTTCTTCACGCCCTTGGCGCCGAAGAAGTTCCATGCCACGTAGTCGCCCGCGGAGTTCTGGAAGCCGAACGTCATGGCCTTGCCGTCGCTCGCGCACTTGCCCTTGCGGGGCGTGTCCTTCGACTCGGCCCAGGCGACGCTGCCCTCGATGCCGGAGGCGGTCGTGAAGGGCTCGGCCTTCTCCTCGAAGACCATGCTCTTCTTGTCCGGCTGGGTGTAGCCGCCGTAGACCCACCAGGCGACCGTGTTGATCGCCACCTCGTCGGTGTCCTTTGCGCCGTCGGCGCCCTTGGTGCCGACCGCGGCCAGCTCGACGTCGTCGCTCCTGCCGTCCTTGTCGTCGTCCGACGTGCACCACTTGGACTGGTAGATGGCGGTGCCGGTCATGGTGACGAGCGGCTTGAGCTCGTCCGCGTTCTCCTCCTCGAACGCGATGAGCATGTCCGGGTCCTGCACCTCCCAGTCGGCCGGCACGTCGAACGCGACGCCCCACTTGGGGTTGACGACGACCTTCCAGCCCGCGATGGTCGGCTTCTCCGCCTCACCGTCGCGCGGGTTGTCGTCCGTCCCGGAGGAGCTCGCGGTGGGTTCCGCGGTCGGCGCGGGCGACTGGCTGGTCTTCGTCTTGGAACCGCCGTCGGCCTGGTCGTCCTTGTCGCCGCCGAGGACCAGGAACCCGGTCACGCCGGCCGCGATGACCACGGCCGTGGCCGCCACGATCGCGACCAGCTTCGTCCGGTTGCCGCCACCGCCGCCGCCACCGCCGTCGGTCGCCGGCTGCGGAGCACCCACGGGCGCGGGGGTGTTCCACTGCTGCTGCTGGTACGGGTTGGGCTGCTGGTAGCCGGGCTGCTGATAGGGATTCGGCTGCTGGTACCCCGGCTGCTGGTACGGGTTGTTCTGGCCCTGCGGGTTCTGCTCGCCCCCGGGCTGCTGCTGTCCTGGCCACATGAGCGGTAACCCTAGTGGTGTTCACGACACGATTCGGTCACCGCCCCTTGTCAGGGCGGTAGCGAAACCGTGCACGTGTTCAGTACTCCGACGGCACGGTGTAGAGGCGCACCGTCCGGGCGATCTCCTTCACCATGGCGTCCGGTACCTCCTCGCCCACCTCGTGCGCGCCGACGAACGACCACGACACCACGTCACCGTCGCCGTCCGCGAAGGCGAAGGTGGTGGCCTTGCCGTCCGAGTCGCACTTCTCCCGCCGCTCGACCCCGGAGGACGACGAGGTGACGAGGCTGCCGGTGAGGCCGGAGTCGGTGGTGAACGAGGTCGCCGGGCTCGTCGTGACCTTCGCGCGGTCCGGCTGGGCGTAGAGGCCGTAGACCCAGTTCGCGGAGTCGGCGCGGGCGGCCTCCTCGGGATCGCGGGCCCCGTTGTTGCCGCGGGTGCCGGCGCTCGCCAGCGGGGTGTCGTCGGCGGTGCCGTCCCGGTCGTCGTCTGACGAGCACCACTTCTCCTTCAGCAGGGCGGGTGCCTTCATCGCGACCAGCGGCTTCTCCTGCGGGTCGTCGTCCTCGGTGACGTAGCTGACCCAGTCCGGAGACTGGGGCGCCCAGTCGGCCGGGACGTCGAAGGCGACGCCCAGGTCCGGGTTGACCACGACCTTCCAGCCCGCGACGGTCGGCTTCGGGCCGTCCCCGTCGCGGGGGTTGCCGGTGGGGGAGGGGGCCGCCGCCGACGTGCTCGGCGCCGGGGCGGGCGCCTGGTCGCCGTCGCCGCCGAGCAGTACGGCCCCGGTCACGGCGGAGGCCGCCACGACGGCCGCCGCCGCGCCGATCGCGATCATCCTCGTCCGCCGCCCGCCCCCTGCGTCGCCGCCGCTCGGCGGCGCGGCGGGGAGGGTGGGGGCGTCCCAGGGCCGCGGGCCCTGGGCGGAGGCGCCGGTCTGCTGGTAACCGGGCTGCCGGTAGGGGTTGTTCTGCGGGTCGCGCGGATCGGGACCGCTCGTCGGCGGCTGCTCTCCATGCCACATGGGCCGCAAGGATACGGCGATCATCGTACGAGTCTGGTCAGGCTTGGCTACTCATGGGTAACATGCGGTCATGAGCGCAGATCAGATGTCGATCGGCGAGTTGCTCGCCGCCACGGTGCCGATGGTTCGGACCCTGAACCTGGAGTACCTGGAGACCACTCCGGAGAAGGCCGTGCTGGCCCTCCCGGACCAGAGCGAGTACCGCAACCACGTCGGCGGGCCGCACGCCGGGGCGATGTTCACCCTCGGCGAGTCGGCCAGCGGCGCGATCGTCCTGGCCGCCTTCGGGGACCAGCTCTCGCGCGCCGTACCGCTCCCCGTCCACGCCGACATCGCGTTCAAGAAGATCGCCCTGGGTCCGGTGAAGGCCACCGCGACCCTCGGCCGCCCGATCGCCGACGTCGTCGCCGAACTCGACGCCGGCAAGCGCCCCGAGTTCCCGGTGAGCGTGGCGATCCAGCGCGAGGACGGCGCCGTCACCAGCGAGATGACCGTCGTCTGGACACTGCGCCCCAACAGCTGAGCCGTACGGCTCCTGCAGCCGTCAGGGCCCCGGTCGTCGCGTCGCGGCCGGGGCCCTCGGCATGCGCTCAGGCCGCCGCCGCGCCCCGGGCGGCGGCCGTGCCGTCGAGCCCCGCGACGAACTCCCGCAGCCAGGCCGTGAACCCGGGCCCCAGGTCGGGCCGCTGGCAGGCCAGCCGGACCACCGTGCGCAGGTAGTCCGCCTTGTCGCCGGTGTCGTAGCGGGCCCCGGTGAAGACCACCCCGTGCACCGTGCCGCCCGCGGCCAGTTCCTGGAGGGCGTCGGTCAGCTGGACCTCGCCGCCCCTGCCGGGCGGGGTGCGCTCCAGGACCGGGAAGACGGCGGGGTCGAGCACATAGCGGCCGATCACCGCGTAGCGGCTGGGCGCGTCCTGTCGGGCAGGCTTCTCCACCAGGCCGGTGACCCGGACGATCCCGTCCCGGCCGGCCGGCTCTACGGCCGCGCAGCCGTAGAGGTGCACCTGCTCCGGCGGCACCTCCATCAGCGCGACCACGCTGCCGCCGTGCCGCTCGCGCACCTCCAGCATCCGGGCGAGCAGGGACTCGCGCGGGTCGATCAGATCGTCCCCCAGCAGGACGGCGAACGGCTGGTCGCCGACGTGCCGGCGGGCGCACAGCACCGCGTGCCCGAGGCCCAGCGGTTCGCCCTGCCGGATGTGGTGGATGTTCGCCAGCCGCGCGGGATCGCGGACCGCGTCCAGCCGTACGGTGTCGCCCTTGGCGGCGAGGGTGCGTTCCAGCTCCACGGCGTGGTCGAAGTGGTCCTCGATGGCCCGCTTGTGCCGCCCGGTGACCATGAGCACGTCGTCGAGCCCGGCCGCGGCGGCCTCCTCGACGACGTACTGGATGGCGGGTTTGTCGACGACCGGAAGCATCTCCTTCGGTGTCGCCTTCGTCGCGGGCAGGAAGCGGGTGCCGAGGCCGGCGGCCGGGACGACCGCCTTGCGGACCGGGGTGTGGAGGGCGCTCATGCGGCCATGCTGGAGCACCGGGATAAGAGCACGCCGAGAACCGCATGGGAGAACGCTGTGGACCGTGCGGGGAAATCGGAGATTTGGTGCGCCAACCGGCTTTATCCGCGCACAACTTGTCGTCCGCGGCCGAGTAATTTCGAATGCCGGTACGGATACCGGTGGTAACGGCGCGGTATTTCCGGTCAACTGTTTCCCGCTCAGCCGGACTTCTTGTTTCCTGTGAGACGTGTGTGCGAAGGTATGCCCCCCGCGGGAAGGCAAATGCCAGGCACATAAGTGCGGAAGGAAATGGTTTTCCGTGCAACCTCCTTACCCCCCACGTCCGCCCTGCCCGCCCCGCCACGGATCCGGTCCCGGGCTCCCCGACCGCGACCTCGTCGCCCGCCTCGGCGGCCCCGAGTACGACTCCCGGGCCCTCGCCCTGCTGCTCGCCCGGCACTGGCGGGCGGTCCACGAGTACGCCGCCATCTGCCTCGCCAGCCGGGAGAGTTCGGCGGCGATGGTGGCCACCGCCGCGTTCCGGCAGGTGCTCGGCTCCCCGGCCGCCGGCGGCGCCCTGCGCCCACGGCTGCTCGCGGCCGTACGGGAGACGGTCGCCGACTGGGCCGCCGACGCCGTACTGACGTCCCTGCTGCCGGATCTGGGAAAGCCCACCGGCGGCCGTGGACTGCGTGCCGCCCGGCCCGCCACGCCGGAACGGAGGCGCCTCGCCGAGCGCGCGTTCCACACTCTTCCGGCCGCCGCCCAATGCCTGTTGTGGCACATGGAGGTGGAGGCGGAGCCGATATCCATACCGGCCGGTCTGTCAGGAGTGGACACGCTCACCGCCGCGACCGTGCTGGAACAGGCCCGGGAACAATTCCGGACGGGCTGCGTACGGGCCCACCGGGAACTCGCCCCCACCAAGGAATGCCGCTTCCACAACCGGCTCCTCGACATCCCGATGCGCCGCGGCGGCACCCTGCTGCCCGATGTGCGACGCCATCTCCAGGAATGCCGGTACTGCCGGTACGCCGCCGAACAACTCGCCCACTTCGACGGCTCGCTCGGCGTGCTGCTGGCGGAGACCGTGCTCGGCTGGGGCGCCCGCCGCTACCTCGACTCCCGCCCCGGCCGCACCGGCACCGCCGCCGCGCCCCACACCACCCGCACCCGCCCGGCCGGCGGTGGCCGGCACCGCGTCACGGCCGTGCGCGGCGGCCGGAGCGCCCTGTCCCGGCGGCCCACCAAGGCCGCCCTCCTCGTCGGCGTCACCTCCCTCGCCCTGCTCGCCACGCTGCTGGTGGTCAGGGGCTGGTCCGGTGACAACGGTGTCGCCCCCGGCACCCACGCCACCTGGGGCGCGCCCAGCGGCCACACGGTCCGGCCGAGCCCGACGCCTCAGCTCCCCTCGGCCGACCCCGCGGACCACGCCGACGAGGTCCGTGGCGGCCGGCTGCGCAACCTGGACGCCGACCGGTGCCTCGACACCGGCGGCGCGCCCGAGGCGGGGGCGCGTGCCGGTCTGGCGGCGTGCTCCTCCGCCGGGCAGTGGTCGTACCGGGGTGACGGGCTGCTGCGCAGTGCCACCGACCCGGCGCTGTGTCTCGACGCGGGCGACCGGACGGTGGTGCTCGCCGAGTGCGCCGAGCCCGCCGGACGGACGCGGTACGACCTCACCGTGCGCGGCGAGCTGCTGCCCCGCCGGCACCGCGGACGGGCCGTCGCCGCAGGCTCCGACGCGGACGTCGTCGTCACCGGCCGGGACGGCTCGGCGGCACAGCGCTGGGAGGTCGAGCCGGTGGAGGACGGGCCGAGCGGGAACCGGCCCCGGCGGGACGCGGGCGGGCGGCAGGGGGCGGTCCCCGAGACCGGGCAGGTCGACGTGGACCTTCCGCCCGCGGTCGAGCGGGTCGACGCGGATCTGCTGCCGGAGGCCGGGCGGATCGACACGGGCCCCCTTCCGGCGGGCGAGCGGGCCGACGGGGCCTCTCACCCAGGGGCCGAGGAGGCCGTGCCGCCCGTGCGGGCCGTCGCTGCCGCCGCCGACGCTGCCACACGCCTCGGCTGACGCCGTTTCCCGGCCGCACGGGTCACCCTGGCGGGCACCGCCGCCGGACCGTGACCCGGTAGGCTGCACCGGCATGCGCCCGCCGGGCGCATGCCGGTGAGGCGACGAGAGACGAGAGGGGAGCTGCCGTGCACGTCCAGGAATGGCTCGAGACCGTACCCGCGGTCAGCATCTACGCGCTGGTGGGAGTGGTCATCGGCCTGGAGAGCCTGGGCATCCCCCTGCCGGGCGAGATCATCCTGGTCTCCTCCGCGCTGCTCGCCTCCCAGCACGGCGACATCGACCCGGTGATCCTCGGCGCCTGCGCCACCGCCGGCGCGATCATCGGCGACTCCATCGGCTACGCCATCGGCCGCAAGGGCGGACGCCCGCTGCTGGCCTGGCTCGGCAACAAGTTCCCCCGGCACTTCAGCGAGGGGCACATCGCCACCGCCGAGCGCTCCTTCGAGAAGTGGGGCATGTGGGCCGTCTTCTTCGGCCGTTTCATCGCCCTGCTGCGCATCTTCGCGGGCCCGCTCGCCGGTGTGCTGCGCATGCCGTACTGGAAGTTCCTGATCGCCAACGTCCTCGGCGGCATCCTCTGGGCCGGCGGCACCACCGCGGTCATCTACTACGTCGGCGTGGTGGCCGAGGCCTGGCTCAAGCGCTTCTCGTGGGTCGGACTGGTGCTGGCGGTGTGCGTCGGCCTCGCCTCCATGCTGATCATCAAGCGCAAGGCGAAGAAGGCGACGGAGCAGCAGGTGGCCGAGCCGGAACCCGTCCCGGCCACCGACTGAGCCCTGCGACCGAGCCCTACGAGCGGGCGGCGTGCACCTCGTGGTGCGCCTTCGCCAGCTCCGCGTACATCGTCCCGTTCAGCGTGATGCCCTCGCGCTCCTCGGCGGTCAGCTCCCGTCTGACCTTCGCCGGTACGCCGGCGACGAGCGAGCCCGGGGGCACGCGCATGCCCTGCGGCACCAGCGCCTGCGCGGCGACCAGGGAACCCGCGCCGATGACCGCGCCGTTGAGCACCGTGGCGCCCATGCCGATCAGGCAGTCGTCCTCGACGGTCGCGCCGTGCACGACGGCGTTGTGCCCGATGGAGACGCGCTCGCCGACGGAGACGGGGAAGCCGGGGTCGGCGTGGAGCGTGCAGTTGTCCTGCACATTGCTGCTCGCGCCCACCGAGATCCGCTCGACGTCGCCCCGCAGCACCGCCCCGTACCAGACGCTCGCGCCCGCCCCCAGCGTCACGTCCCCGATCACCGTGGACGTCGGCGCGACGAACGCCTCCGGGTCCACGGCCGGTTCCTTGCCGCCGATACCCGTGATCAGCGCCTGGTGAGCCATCGTCGCCTCCTTGTCGTCGATTACCCCCGCACCGTACGCCACCCGGTAGGGCGAAGATCACAGGCCTCCGGTCTCCGGGCCCTGTGACGCCCTGAGTACCGTGAGCGGGTGCCGAAGCCCAAGAACACGTTCTCATCATGGCGCCGCCGCCTGGCGCAACGCGCGGTCCATGCGGGCTGGGCCTGGGTGCAGCGCACCGGCTCGGTCACCGCCGAGCGGCCGGGACGGTTCCGCTTCGGTTCGATGGGCACCGGCACCAGGCTCGCCTTCCCGCTCGGCACGGTCTTCGGCGAACCCTGGATCCACCTCGGCGCCCACTGCATCGTCGGTGAGCAGGTCACCCTGACGGCCGGTCTGATGCCGGACCTCGACCTAGGTCCGGACCCGATCCTGCGCATCGGCGACGGTGTGGTCCTCGGCCGCGGCAGCCATGTCATCGCGGACACCACGGTCACCATCGGCAGCGACTGCTACTTCGGACCGTACGTCTACGTCACCTCCACGAACCACTCCTACGACGACCCCCACGAGCCCATCGGCAAGCAGTGGCCGCGCATGGAGCCCGTGGAGATCGGGCCGGGCTGCTGGATCGGCACCGGCGCGGTGATCCTGCCGGGGGCCCGGATCGGGCGGAACGTGGTGGTCGCGGCCGGCGCGGTGGTGCGCGGTACGGTCCCCGACCACGCCGTGGTGGCGGGCGCGCCCGCCAAGGTCGTACGCCGCTGGACGCCCGCCGAGGGCTGGCAGCCGCCGCTGCGCACCCCGGCGCCCGTGCCGATACCGGAGGGCGTGACCTCCGACGAGCTGGTGAAGCTGTCGGAGCTGGACGAGGCGGCGGTGGCCCGGCTCGCGGAGCTGGACGAGCCGGACGTGGCCCGGCGGGAGCTGGACGGGGTCGACGCGGAGCCCTGACTCACCCGCCGGCCAGCATCAGCGTGCCGACCAGCGCCAGTCCGGCGCCCGCCGCCTGGACCGCGCGCAGCCGCTCACTGAGGAAGCCGCGCGCGGCCAGCGCGGTCACCACCGGGTAGAGCGAGGCGAGGACGGCCGCCACGGTCACCGGGCCGTGCTGGGCGGCGATCGAGTAGGTGCCGTTGGCGGCGACGTCGGCGAGCCCGACGAAGGCGAGCGCGGGCAGCGCACGCCAGGGGAAGCCGTCGGCGGGGAGCGCGGGGGAGCCGCGCCGCACGGAGACGTACAGGGCGGTGCCGCCCGCGACCACGTTGGTGACCCGCTGCACGAACAGGGCGAGGAACAGGCCGGTCAGCGTGGTCGACGCCTCGGCGATCAGCGCCATCACCGCGCCGAAGCCGAACGCCGCGAGCAGGGTGAGCAGCACCGCCTGCCGCTGTACCGGAGCGCCCTTGAACTGCGGTCCGCCCGCGAGCACCACTCCCGCCACGGCGACCGCGATCCCGGCGAGCTGGACCAGTCCGGGGCGTTCGCCCAGGACGAGCCCGACGCCGATCGGGACCGCCACGCCCAGCGAGCCGAGCGGTGAGACCACGCCCATCGGTCCGAGGGCGAGCGCCTTGTAGAAGGCGAGCATCGCCACCGGGCCCACCAGACCGGCGCCCACCGCGAACCACAGCTGCGGCCCTGCCTCGCTCCAGCCGCTGGTGGCGACCACGATCGCGCCGAGGACCAGGACGGCGATCGACTGCGAGACGACCACCACGGTGAGAGCGGGGAGGCGCCGGGTCAGCAGTCCGCCGCCGAAGTCGGCCAGGCCCCACAGAAGGCTGGTGGCCAGGGCGAAGAGTGCTGTCACGGGGCCTCGCAGTACAGTTCGGTGAACGATCGGGAACGGTCGGGTGCACCTCACGGTAGTTCAGTGAAGTGCACACTGTCATCCAGAATATTGGACTCCGAAGACTCTGATGGTGGATGGAACGTGTCGGACCTCGACCTGCTGACCCAGTCCCTGGCGCGCAATGTCAAACACTGGCGTGCCGTGCGCGGCTTCACCCTCGACGTGCTCGCCGCCCGTGCCGGGGTCAGCCGGGGCATGCTCATCCAGATCGAGCAGGCCCGCACCAACCCGAGCATCGGCACCATCGTCAAGATCGGCGACGCGCTCGGCGTCAGCATCACCACCCTGCTCGACTACGAGAGGGGACCCAAGGTCCGGATCGTCCCCGCCGAGCGGGCCGTGCGGCTCTGGCACACCGAGGCCGGCAGCTACAACCGGCTGCTCGCGGGCGCCGAGGCCCCCGGTCCGCTGGAGATGTGGGACTGGTGCCTGATGCCGGGTGAGAACAGCCCGTCGGAGCCGCACCCCGGCGGCACGGTCGAGCTGGTCCATGTCACGGCCGGGGAGCTGACACTGACCGTCGACGGCGTGGACTACCTCGTCCCCGCGGGCGCGAGCGCGTCCTTCGAGGCCAACAGCCCGCACACCTACGGGAACCAGGGCACCGTACCGATGGAAATGGTCATGGCCGTCTCGGTGCCGCCCGTCCAGTGAGCGGCTGTTACCGTGCGGCCATGCGTGCACCCATCGGAGACTTCGACCACGCCACCCCGGCCCCCGACTGCCTCGACGAGCTGACCCGCCCCGTCGCCGACGCCGTACGCGAGTGGCGCGGGGGTGTCCCCGCCGAGCAGATCCTCTATGTCGAGACCGACCCGCGGTGGGCGGACACCGCCGTCTTCGTCGAGCACTACGGCCGGGACCTGCTGGAGCGCTCCGCGAACTGCGTGGTCGTCGCCGGGAAGCGCGGCGGCGAGAGCACCCTCGCCGCATGTGTCGTGCTCTCCACCACCCGGGTCGACGTCAACGGTGTCGTACGCCGCCAACTCGGCGCCCGCAAGGCCTCCTTCGCGCCCATGGACACGGCGACCGGGGAGACCGGCATGGAGTACGGCGGCATCACGCCCGTCGGCCTGCCCGGCGACTGGCCGGTGCTGGTGGACTCGGCCGTCGTCGACCTGCCGTACGTCCTGGTCGGCAGCGGACGGCGGCGCGGCAAGCTGCTCGTCCCCGGGAAGGCGTTCGCGGAACTGCCGGGCGCGGTGGTGCTGGACGGGCTGGGGGTCCCGGTCTAGCGACGGCCGCGGTCCCCGGCCCAGCCCGCCGGGCCTGCCGGTCCGCGCCCCGGTGCGACGTCAGGCCCTCGTGTGGTGGGCCAGCGCCATGTGCGGGTCCGCCTCACCGGGCACCGGCGCCGGGTCGGCGTGCACCAGGGCGGCGGTCAGCCGCGGCACGGTGTGCAGCAGGGCGTGCTCGGCGTCGACCGCGATCGCGTGGGCCTCGCGGACCGTCACGTCGCCGTCCACGACCACCGCCACCTCGGCCCGCAGCCGGTGCCCGATCCAGCGCAGCCGCAGCTCCCCGACCTCCCGCACGCCCGGCACCGCCCGCAGCGCGTGCTCGGCCCGGTCCACCAGCGCGGGGTCCACGGCGTCCATCACCCGCCGGAACACCTCGCGCGCCGCGTCCCGCAGCACCAGGACGATCGCCGCCGTGATCGCCAGCCCGACGACGGGGTCGGCCGGCCGCCAGCCCATCGCGGAGCCGCCCGCGCCCAGCAGCACCGCCAGTGAGGTGAACCCGTCGGTGCGGGCGTGCAGCCCGTCGGCGACCAGCGCCGCCGAGCCGATCTGCCGGCCGACGCGGATCCGGTACCGGGCCACCCACTCGTTCCCCGCGAAGCCGACCAGCGCGGCCACCGCCACCGCCGGGACGTGGGCCACCGGACGCGGATCGAGCAGCCGCTCGATCGCCGTCCACCCGGCGAAGGCCGCCGACGCGGCGATGGTCAGCACGATCACGATCCCCGCGAGGTCCTCGGCACGGCCGTAGCCGTAGGTGAAGCGCCGGGTGGCCGCGCGGCGGCCGAGCAGGAACGCGATGCCGAGCGGTACGGCGGTCAGCGCGTCCGCGGCGTTGTGCACCGTGTCGCCGAGCAGCGCCACCGACCCGGACGCCACCACGACGACCGCCTGGGCGATCGCCGTCGCCCCGAGCACCGCGAGCGAGACCCACAGGGCCCGCATGCCGCGCGCGGAGGACTCCAGGGCGGAGTCGACCTTGTCGGCGGTGTCGTGGGAGTGGGGGGTGAGGATGTGGGCGAGCCGGTGCCGCGTTCCGCGGAGGCGGCCGGGCTCGTGGTGGTGACCGTCCTGGTGGTGACCGGGCTGCTCGTGATGGTCGGACCCGTGGTCGTGGTGATGGCCGTGGTGATGGTCATCGCGGGGCCGGGGCCCGTGCCGGTGGGTGTTTCCGTGCCGGTCGCTCACGGGGGTCTCCTTCCGGTGCGCGCGCCGGAGGGCGCGTGGCGCGTGATGCTCCGCCGCCATTATGTGCGTAAGAGCGCACGCATGCACCTATCACCTGCGCAGGATGCGCAGCCGCGCATCAGGCGCCGGTTTCGGCGGTCACCACGAGGCGAGGGCGGTCTTGCCGAGATACCGCTCCGCGAACACCGTCGCGGCACCGGGGGAGTCGAACAGCCGGCGCAGCCGGGTGAGTGTGGTGCCCGCGCGGTACGGATCGTCCGAGGCCGCCCCGTGGTACACCTCCGACAGCCACTGGGAGAACTCCTGGTAGTCCCACACGCGCCCCAGGCCGGCCGCCGAGTATCCGTCCAGCCCCGTACGGTCGCCCCGGACGAGGTGGTCGACGAGCGCGTCGCCGAGCAGGAACGCGTCGTGCAGCGCGAGGTTCATGCCCTTCGCCGCTGTCGGCGCGGTGAGGTGCGCGGCGTCACCGGTCAGGAACAGCCGCCCGTACGTCATGGGCTCCACGACGTAGTTGTGCATGTCCAGCACGCGCTTCTCGATCAGCCGCCCCTCCGTCAGGGGCGGCGCCTCCGCGAGCAGGGCCAGCCAGCCGACGCCGTAGTCGTGGCGGCCGTCCGGGCGTCCGGCACCGCGGCGCGCGTCACTCCGCGCGCCCCGTCGCAGCCCGCGACGAAGTCGCAGCGGATCACCTCCCGCCGGCCGCTCTCCGGGCAGTCGTACGACACCGACGGGTGGTCCGTGTCCAGATCGTGCAGCCGGACGTCCCGCACCCGAACCGGATGTCGCCGCCGCGCACGTCGGCGTACTCCCGCACGAGGTCCGTCACGAGCAACGGCTGCGGATAGACGAAGTGGTGATGTCCCGTCAGCTCGGTGTACGGCAGCCGGTACCGCTCCCCGCCGAAGCGGAACTCGCACTCCACGCGTGCTCGCCGCGTTGCCGGAGCACCCACGTGGCGCCGCCACGAGGGCGCTCCGGCGCCTTGCGATCACACGCACCAGACGCCGCGGGGCCCGCCCTTCGGGCGAACGACGGGAATTGTCAGACAGGCCCTAGCCCAGGCGCGGTATCTCGATCGCGGGGCACCGGTCCATGACCATGTCGAGACCGGCCGCGCGGGTGCGCTCGTACGCCGCCTCGTCGACGACGTCCAGCTGGAACCAGACCGCCTTCGCGCCCTTCGCGACCGCCTCGTCGGCGACCGTCCCGGCCAGGTCGCTGTTGACGAAGACGTCGACGACGTCCACGTCGAAGGGGATGTCGGCGAGCGAGGCGTAGCCCTGCTCGCCGTGCACCGTCTCCGCCTTGGGGTGCACGGGCACGATCCGCTTGCCGAAGCGCTGCAGCACCGCGGCCACGCCGTAGGCCGCGCGCCGCTGGTTCGTCGACAGGCCCACCACCGCCCAGGTGTCGCCGCTCTCGGTGAGGATCTTGCGGACCGTCGCTTCGTCGCCGTACACCCTGGGCCTCCTCGGGCCTGATCGCCTCGCACTGCCGTCCGATCATGAGAACGGCGGGCGGCGGGCGAAGATTCCCGCGCCGCGGGCCTGCGTACGGGCGCGCCTCGGCCTACGCTCGCACCGTGCTGCGCATCATCGACGCCGGAACCGGCGAAGCCGTCGAGGCCGCCCCCGCCCGCCGGGGCCTCACCCGTGTGGAGGCGCACGCGCCGGCCCTCGACACCACCGCCCTGCGGGTCCTGCTCGTCGCCGACGTCCTCGTGCGCGCCCTCGAACTAGGCGGGACACCGGTCTGGGGCCTGCTCTGCGCCGGCCGGCAGCAGGCTGAGCTGCGGGCGGCGGCCGCCGCGCTCGGCGTCCGGCCGCTGGAGGACCGCGCGGCGGCCGGGCCGGGGCTGGGCGAGCGGCAGGTGCTGCACGTCGCCGCGGAGGGAACCCCGGAACCGGACGGCGGGGTGCGGGTGGCCGTGGCGGCGGTCGAGCCGCCCGGCGGCTTCCCCGTGGACGACACCGACCCGGCCGCGCTGCGGCTGGCGCTGCTGTCCCGGCGCCGCGGCGAGCCGGTGCGGCTGGACGCCGACGCCCTGGCCGAGGCACGGGAGGCGGTGGCCGGCTGGCGGCGGACCGTCGCGCGGTGGGCGCGGCAGCCGTCCCGGCCGATCCCGGACGAGGTGCGCGGACGGCTGCGCGCCGCGTGGGAGGACGACCTGGACGTGCCCGGCGTGCTGAGCGTCCTGCGGTGGGTGGAGACCGAGCCGGAGCTGCCCGACGGTGCCCGCTTCGAGACGTACGTCCACGCGGACCGGCTCCTCGGCCTCGACCTCGCCGGTGACCTGGGTGCCCCGTCATGATCAGGCGCGCGAAGGCCGGCCCGCTGCGCCGCCTGGTCGTCCTGCGGCACGCCAAGTCCGCCTGGCCGCTCGACGTGCCCGACCACGACCGGCCGCTCGCCCCGCGCGGCCGCCGCGACGCCCCCGCCGCCGGGCAGGCGCTGGCCGCCGCCGACTGCCTGCCGGACCTCGCCCTGTGCTCCACCGCCCTGCGCGCCCGGCAGACCTGGGAGCTGGCCGCCGCCCAGTGGGGCACCCCGCCGCCGGTGCGCTTCGAGCCGCGGCTGTACGCCGCCGGGGTGCCCGAGCTGATCGCCGTCGTGCGCGAGGTGCCGGCCGAGGTGCGGACCCTGCTGCTGATCGGGCACAACCCGGGCCTGGAGGAGCTGGTCCTCGCCCTCGCCGGGGACGGCCTGGACGACACCCTGGACCGGGTCCGGACCAAGTTCCCGACCTCGGCGCTGGCCGCCCTCGCCTGGCACGGCACCGACTGGACGGCGCTCCGCGCGGGCGCGGCGCTGCTGACCTGGGTGACGGTACCGAGGGGGAAGAAGGAGTAGCCGCCGCATAGGCTGGCCGGATGCAGGACGAGTACCGCACGGTCGCCCGCGCGGGCGTGCACGAAACCGAGGTCAACCGCTCCCGCTTCCTGTGCGCCCTTGCACCGGCGGCCACCGAGCAGGAGGCCCAGGACTTCCTCGCCGCCGTGCGCAAGGAACACGCCGACGCCACCCACAACTGCTGGGCCTACGTCATCGGCGCCGACGCCGCGATCCAGAAAGCGAGCGACGACGGCGAGCCCGGCGGCACCGCGGGCGTTCCCATGCTCCAGATGCTGCTGCGCCGCGACATGCGGTATGTCGTCGCCGTCGTCACGCGCTACTACGGCGGCGTCAAGCTCGGCGCGGGCGGACTCATCCGGGCCTACGGCGGAGCGGTCGGCGAGGCCCTGGACGCGCTCGGCACGATCACCCGGCGGCGTTTCCGGCTGGCCACCGTGACCGTCGACCACCAGCGCGCGGGCAAGGTGCAGAACGATCTGCGGGCCACCGGCCGAGAGGTCCGCGACGTGCGCTACGGCGAGGAGGTCACGATCGAGATCGGCCTGCCCGACGCCGACGTGGACGCCTTCCGTGCCTGGCTCGCCGACGCCACCGCCGGGACCGCCGGGTTCGAACTGGGCGGAGAGGCCTACGGAGATGTGTGATTCGCGGCGTACAAATCAGGCCAAGAGGTCGTAATCGGTAGATAGTCGTGCGGGCATGACGGGCGATACAGGAGTAACCGGCCGTGATGTCAGACCCGGCCGTTAGTCTCGGGGCTCATGCGACTGCTGCACACTTCCGACTGGCATCTCGGCCGGGCGTTCCACCGGGTGAACATGCTCGGGGCCCAGGCCGAGTTCATCGGTCACCTCGTCTCCACCGTGCGCGAGCGCGCGGTGGACGCGGTGGTCGTGTCGGGGGACGTGTACGACCGCGCGGTGCCGCCGCTCGCCGCGGTCGAGCTGTTCGACGACGCCCTGCACCGCCTGGCCGACGCCGGTGTGCCGACGGTGATGATCTCCGGCAACCACGACTCGGCCCGCCGCCTCGGCGTGGGCGCCGGACTGATCGGGCGGGCGGGCATCCACCTGCGGACCGAGCCCGCCGCGTGCGGCACCCCCGTCGTACTGCGGGACGCGCACGGCGAGGTGGCCTTCTACGGGCTGCCGTACCTCGAACCCGCCCTGGTGAAGGACGAGTTCGGGGTGGACAGTCCCGGGCACGAGAGCGTGCTGGCCGCCGCCATGGACCGGGTCCGCGCCGACCTCGCCGGCCGCCCGCCCGGCACCCGGTCCGTCGTCCTCGCCCACGCCTTCGTCACCGGCGGCGAGCCCAGCGACAGCGAACGGGACATCACCGTCGGCGGAGTCGCCGCCGTCCCGGCCGGCGTCTTCGAGGGCGTGGACTACGCCGCCCTGGGGCATCTGCACGGCTGCCAGACCATCACCGAGCGCGTGCGCTACTCCGGCTCCCCGCTGCCGTACTCCTTCTCGGAGGCCGCGCACCGCAAGACCATGTGGCTCGTCGACCTCGACGCCGACGGCGCGGTGACCGCCGAGCGCGTCGACTGCCCGGTGCCCCGGCCGCTCGCCCGCGTCCGCGGCACCCTGGAGGACCTGCTCGCCGACCCGGACCTCGCGCGGCACGAGGACGCCTGGGTCGAGGCGACCCTCACCGACGCGGTCCGCCCCACCGAGCCCATGGCCCGGCTCACCGAGCGCTTCCCGCACACCCTCAGCCTCGTCTTCGACCCCGACCGCGCCCAGGACGACCCCGACGTGTCCTACGCCCGCCGCCTGGCCGGCCGCAGCGACCAGCAGATCGCCGAGGACTTCGTGGCCCACGTCCGCGGCGCCGGCCCCGACGAACGGGAGCGGGCCGTGCTGCGGGACGCGTTCGACGCGGTCCGCGCGGACGAGACCGTGCGCGAGGTGGCCCGGTGACGGCGCGCGCCCACTTCACGGAGGTCGCCCGATGAGGCTGCACCGGCTCGACATCACCGCCTTCGGTCCCTTCGGCGGCTCCCAGAGCGTCGACTTCGACGCGCTGTCCGCCGCCGGGCTGTTCCTGCTGCACGGACCGACCGGCGCCGGCAAGACCTCCGTGCTCGACGCGGTCTGCTACGCCCTCTACGGCTCCGTGCCGGGCGCCCGGCAGAGCGGCCAGGGCACCGGCCTGCGCAGCGACCACGCCGCGCCCGGCACCCGCACCTCGGTCACGCTGGAACTGACCGTCGCCGGACGCCGGCTGGAGATCACCCGCCAGCCGCCCTGGGAGCGTCCCAAGAAGCGCGGCAAGGGCACCACCCTGGACAAGGCCCAGACCTGGCTGCGCGAGTACGACGCCGCGGCCGGCGCCTGGACCGACCGCAGCCGCTCCCACCAGGAGATCGGCGAGGAGATCACCCAGCTGCTCGGCATGAGCCGCGAACAGTTCTGCCAGGTGGTGCTGCTGCCGCAGGGCGACTTCGCGCGCTTCCTGCGCGCCGACGCCGAGGCCCGCGGCAGACTCCTCGGCCGGCTCTTCGACACCCACCGCTTCGCCGAGGTCGAGAAGCGGCTCGCCGAGCGCCGCCGCGCCACCGAGGCCGACGTCCGCGAGGGCGACGCGGCCCTGCTCGCCGACGCGCACCGCATGCAGCAGGCGGCGGGCGGCGCCATGGAGCTGCCCGAGCTGGCCCCCGGCGACCCCGGCCTGGCCGACGCCGTGCTCACCGCCGCCGCCGTCGCCCGGAGCACCGCCCGCGAACAGCTCACCGTCGCCCAGTGCCGCCTCGCCGCCGCCGAGTCCGCGCGGGCCGCGGCCTACCGCACCCTGGACGACGTACGGGAACTGGCCCGGCTGCAGCGGCGGTTCGCCGAGGCGCGGCAGCGGGCGGTGCTGCTGGAGGAGCGGGCCGACGCCCACCGGGAGGCGCAGACCCGGATGGAGCGGGCCCGCAAGGCCGAGGCCGTCGCGCCCGCCCTGGAGCTGCGGGACTCCGCCGAGGCCGAGCACCGGCGCGCGGCCGCCGCCGAGACCCACGCGCGCGGGCAGCTGCCGGAGCGGTACGCCGACGCCGGTGCCGCCGGGCTCGCGGCCGACGCCCGCCGGGCCGCCGAGGAGCTGGGCGGCCTGGAGTCCGCCCGCCGCGCCGAACGCCGGCTCGCCGACCTCGTCGCGGAACGGGCCCACCTGGACCGCCAGGAGAGCGCAGACGAGGAGATCCTCGACGAGGCGGAGTCCTGGCTCGCCGACTGGGAGACCACCCGCGCGGAACTGCGGGCCCGTATCGAGTCCGCGCAGGAGGCCGCCGGCCGTGCCGAACAGCTCGCCGCGCAGCGCGAGCCCGCCCGGCGGCGGCTCGACGCGGCCCGGCAGCGGGACCGGCTCACCCGGGAGGCGGACGACGCCGAGCGGCAGGCCCTCGCCTCCGCCGCGGCCGCCGTGGACGCCCGCGCCCACTGGCTGGACCTCAAGGAACAGCGCCTCGACGGCATCGCCGCCGAACTCGCCGCGAACCTCGTCGACGGCGCCCCCTGCGCCGTCTGCGGGGCCACCGACCACCCCGCCCCCGCCCGCAAGGTCGCCGGGCACGTCGGCCGCGAGACCGAGGAACGGGCCCTCGCCGCCTACCAGCGCGCCGACGAGCAGCGTGCCGAGGACGAGCGCCGCCTGGGCGCCGTACGGGAGGCGCTGGCCGCCGCCACCGCCGAGGCCGGCGACCTGCCGACCGCACGACTGGCCCACGAGGCCGAGGAGCTGGAGCGGCAGTACCAGCAGGCGCGCGACGCCGCCTCCGCGCTGCACTCCGCCAACGAGGAGCTGCGCCACGCCGAGCGGGAGCACGAGCGGCGCACCGCCGCCCGCCAGCAGGCCGCCGTCCGCACCGCCGCCCGCGTGGGCCACCGGGAGCGCCTGGAGAGCGAACGGGCCACCCTGGAGGAGGAGCTTGCGCAGGCGCGGGGCGGCGCGGACAGCGTGGCCGCGCGAGCCGCCCAGCTGGAGCGGTGGGCCGCCCGGCTCACCGAGGCGGCCGACGCCGCGCGCGCCGCCGAGGACACCGCCCAGCGCCTGAAGGAGGCCGACGCCCGGCTCGCCGACGCCGCCTACCGGGCCGGTTTCGACACCCCGCGGGACGCGGCCGCCGCCCTCCTGGACGACACCGCCCACCGCGAGTTGCAACGACGCCTGGACGCCTGGCAGCACGAGGAGGCCGCGGTCCGCGCGGTGCTCGCCGAGGCCGACACCGCGGCCGCCGCGCAGCGGCCGCCCGCCGGCCTCGCCGCCGCCGAACGGACCGCCGCCGAGGCGGAACGACGGGTGCGCGAGGCCGCCTCCGCGCGGGACGCCGCCGCCCGCCGCTGCACGGAACTGGACCGGCTCTCCGCCCGCGCGGCCACCGGGGTACGCCGGCTGGCGCCACTGCGCGAGGAGTACGACCGGGTGGCCCGGCTCGCCGGACTCGCGGCCGGCACCTCCGCGGACAACGAGCGCAGGATGCGCCTGGAGGCGTACGTCCTCGCCGCCCGGCTGGAACAGGTCGCCGCCGCCGCGACCGTACGGCTGCGGCGCATGTCGTCCGGCCGCTACACCCTGGTGCACTCCGACGACCGGGCCGGACGCGGCCGCAGCGGGCTCGGGCTGCACGTCGTCGACGCCTGGACCGGACGGGAGCGGGACACGGCGACGCTGTCCGGCGGCGAGACGTTCTTCGCCTCCCTCGCGCTCGCCCTCGGCCTCGCCGACGTCGTCACCGACGAGGCCGGCGGGGTGCGCCTGGACACCCTCTTCATCGACGAGGGCTTCGGCAGCCTCGACGACCAGACGCTGGACGAGGTGCTGGACGTGCTGGACTCACTGCGCGAACGCGACCGCAGCGTGGGGATCGTCAGCCACGTCGCCGACCTGCGGCGGCGGATCCACGCACAGCTGGAGGTCGTCAAGGGCAGATCCGGGTCGACCCTGCGGCAACGGGGTCACTGAGCCAGCGGCCGCCGGGGCAGTGGCGACGAGTAGACCACGCTCGTCGTCACCGACCCCAGCGCCCCGATCCGCCCCGAGACCTCCTCCAGATGCCGCATCGAGCGGGCGGCGACCTTGATGACGAAGCAGTCGTCACCGGTGACGTGGTGCGCCTCCAGGATCTCCGGGGTCACCGCGACCAGGTCGTGGAAGGGCCGGTAGTTGCCGTTCGGGTACCGGAGCCGGACGAACGCGAGGATCGGCAGGCCCAGCCGGTCCGGGTCCACGACGGCCGCGTACCCCTGGATGACGCCCGCCTCCTCCAGACGGCGGACCCGTTCGGTCACCGCGCTCGGGGACATGGAGACGGCCCGCGCGAGCTCGGCGAAGCTGGCCCGGCCCTCCCGCTGGAGGACGTCGAGGATGCGCCAGTCGGTGGCGTCCGGGGAAAACGTGGTCATGTGCGAGGGATAGCAGGGGAATCCCCGGCCGATCAAGGTTCACGCCGGGGATCGGCCCTTCAGGATGATGATCAACGACCGTAGATTTCCGGTCATCGGACACCACCAGAAAGGTTCGCGATGACCGCCGCCGCCACCGCCGCCACCGCCGCCAACCCCGTCCTGCGCGTCGCGCCCGCCGCCCCCGCCGAGGCCGCCGCCTACTTCCGGGCCAGCCTCGTCTTCCACGCCGACGTCTCGGACGTGGCCGCCGCGCTGGCCTCCGGCGGTGATCCGGGGTTCGTGGTGCTGGACTCGCGTTCCACCGCGGCGTGGGACCAGGGACACGTGCCCGGCGCGATCCACCTGCCCACCGCGCTCATCCCCGAGCAGGCCGAGCAGCTGCTCGACCGGTCCGTGCCGGTCGTGACGTACTGCTGGGGGCCCGGCTGCAACGGCGCGACGCGGGCCGCGTTCGCGCTCGCCGAACTCGGCTACCAGGTCAAGGAGATGCTGGGCGGGTTCGAGTACTGGGTGCGTGAGGGGTTCGAGTTCGAGACCTGGGAGGGGCGTGAGCGGCGCGTCGCGGATCCGCTGACGGCGCCGGTGGACTCGGAGGACTGCGGCTGCTGAGGCCTCCGGCGGATGGTCGGGGAAGACCGCCATCGGGGGTGCGTCGTTCTGTCGTTCGGCGAGTGCGGGTCGTGGGGGCCGGGCGCGTAGTTCCCCGCGCCCCTTGGGGGGTTGCGCTGCGCCCCCGTTGTTCAGGAGGCCCGGGATGACGTGGTCCTGGTGTGCCGCGCATCATGATCTGTATGGCCCGACTTCCGCAGCCCGCTCCCGAAGAACTGCGTCGTGGCCCCCTGCCCCTGCGCGGTCGGACCGCGCTCGTCACCGGGGCCAGCAGGCGTGGTGGGATCGGGCACGCCGTCGCCCGGCGTCTCGCGGCCTACGGGGCGAGCGTCTGCCTGCACCATCACGTGCCGCACGACGCCGCCCAGCCGTGGGGCGCCGACCAGCCGGCGGAGGTGGCCGCCTCCGTCCGGGAGGCCCTGGGCGACCCCGGGGCGCGCGTCGTGCACGGCCCCGGCGACCTGGCCGACCCGGCGGCCCCCGCCAAGCTGATCGCCGGCGCCGCCGACGCGCTCGGCGGGCGGCTGGACATCCTCGTCGCCAACCACGCCCTCAGCGGCTCCGACGGCACCCTCGACACCATCGACGCCGCGATGCTCGACGCGCACTGGGCGGTCGACACCCGCTCGGTGCTGCTGCTGACGCAGGCGTACGCCGGGCTGCGCGCCGGACTGCCGCCGCGTACCCCGGGCGGACGGGTGGTGATGATGACCTCCGGCCAGGACATCGCGGGCGGTATGCCCGGCGAGATCGCGTACGCCCTCCAGAAGGGCGCCCTCGCCTCCATCACCCGCTCCCTCGCCACCACCCTCGCCGAGCAGGCGGTCACCGTGAACACCGTCAACCCGGGGCCCGTCGACACCGGCTACCTGACGGGCGACGCCTACGACCGGATCACCGCGCGCTTCCCCGCCGGACGCTGGGGCATGCCGGACGACCCGGCCCGCCTCATCGCCTGGCTGGCGACGGACGAGGCGGACTGGGTGACCGGTCAGGTGATCGACTCCGAGGGCGGCTTCCGGCGCTGAGGCACGGTCAGAGCCGGGCCAGCTCGTCCACCAGGTCGTCCAGGCCCAGCGACCCCTGGGACAGGGCGGCCATGTGCCAGGTCTTGAGGTCGAAGGCGTCGCCGTGCCGCTCGCGCGCCTTCTCCCGGCCGAGCAGCCAGGCCCGCTCGCCCAGCTTGTAGCCGATCGCCTGGCCGGGGATGGTCAGATAGCGGGTCAGCTCGCTGGAGACGAAGTCGGCCGGACGGCTGCTGTGCGCGCCGAAGAACTCCTCGGCCAGCTCCAGCGTCCACCGCTCGCCCGGGTGGAACGGAGAGTCCGCCGGGATCTCCAGTTCCAGGTGCATGCCGATGTCGACGATGACCCGGGCGGCGCGCATCATCTGCGCGTCGAGGTACCCGAGCCGCACCTCCGCGTCGGTGAGGAAGCCCAGCTCGTCCATCAGCCGCTCCGCGTACAGCGCCCAGCCCTCGGCGTTGGCGCTGACCATGCCGACGGAGGCCTGGTAGCGGGACAGGTTCTCCGCGACGTGCGCCCACTGCGCCAGCTGGAGGTGATGGCCGGGCACGCCCTCGTGGTACCAGGTGGAGACCAGGTCGTAGACCGGGAACCGGGTCAGGCCCATGGTCGGCAGCCAGGTGCGGCCCGGACGGGAGAAGTCCTCCGACGGAGCCGTGTAGTACGGCGCGGCCGCGCTGCCGGGCGGGGCGATCCGCGACTCCACCTTCCGCACCCGCTCGGCGAGTTCGAAGTGGGTGCCGTCGAGCGCGTCGATCGCCTGGTCCATCAGGCCCTGCAGCCAGTCCCGGACCTCGTCGACGCCCTCGATGTGCCGGCCGTGCTCGTCGAGGTGCGCGAGCGCCACCCACGGCGTCCCGGCGCCCGGCAGGATCTTCTCCGCCTCCTTCCGCATCTCGCCGAGAAGGCGGTGGAACTCCGACCAGCCGTAGGCGTACGCCTCGTCCAGGTCGAGGTCGGTGCCGTTGTAGTAGCGCGACCAGCGGGCGTAGCGCTCGCGGCCCACCGTGTCCGGGGCACCCTCGACGGCCGGCGCGTACACCTCGCGCACCCAGTCCCGCAGCTCGGCGACGGCCGTCGTCGCCGCCCGGGCGGCCTCGTCCAGTTCGGCGCGCAGGGCGTCCGGGCCGGCGGCGGCGAAGTCCTCGAACCAGCCCCGGCCGGAGCCGTCGGTGTCCGCCCATTCGCCGAGCTGCTCGATGAAGACGGCGGTCGGGCGCGGGCCCGCGTACAGCTTGCGCTCCAGGCCGAGGGCCAGGGACTCCCGGTAGCCCCCGAGCGCGGCCGGCACCGCGCGCAGCCGCTCGGCGATCGCCGCCCAGTCCTCCTCGGTGTCCGCCGGGGTCACGGTGAACACCTCGCGCACATGGTGGGCGGCGGTGCCCATGTTGCCTACCGCGCGCAGCCCCTCGTCGGCCTCGTGCACGGCGAGTTCGGCGGTCAGCCGCTCCCGCAGCAGCCGGGCGCAGCGGCGCTCGATGTCGCTGTCCGCGCCCGGCCGGCGCTCGGCCTCGTCGAGCCGTGCCAGCGTCCGGCGCGCCAGCTCCGCCAGCGCCTCCTGACCCGCGGGCGAGGTGTCGGGCAGCCGGCTCGAACTCTCCTTCACACCTAGGTAGGTACCGGTCACCGGGTCGAGGGCGACGAGCTCGTCGACATAGGCGTCGGCGACTTCGCGAGGCAGCTGGCTCTTGGTCTCTGACATGCGGCCCATCCTCGTACGACGGCCCGCGGGCCGTCACCCGTATTGCGCCGAGGGCGAAGGAGGCAGCAGGGGACCGCAGTCCCACTGCTGGAAGATCAGCCGGGTCTCGACGCGGGCCACCTCGCGGCGGGCGGTGAACTCGTCCAGGACCAGGCGCTGCAGGTCGGCCATGTCGGCGACCGCGACGTGGACGAGGTAGTCGTCCGGCCCGGTGAGGTGGAAGACGGTCCGGGACTCCGGCAGCGCCCGGATCCGCTCCACGAACGGGCCGACCAGTTCTCGCCGGTGCGGCCTGACCTGCACGGACAGCAGCGCTTCCAGGCCGCGCCCCAGCTTGGCGGGATCCAGCCGCAGCTGATGCCCGAGGATCACGCCGGCACGGCGCAACCGGGTCACCCGGTCCAGGCAGGTGGACGGTGCCACCCCGACCTGCGCGGCGAGGTCCCGGTACGTCGTCCGGGCGTCGTTCTGCAACAGCCGCAGCAAATGGAGGTCCACCGGATCCAGTACGACAGATTCGGCCACTGGCCGAACGTAACACGGGGTTTCCGCATCCGGCCCCGGCCGGTGTTCACCCTCTCCGCCATGGAGTCAGCGCCCACACAGATACCCACCCGTCCCAGAGCACTGGCCACCGAGGCCGTGCACGCCGGCCGCGACGACCTCGCCGAGCAGGGCCTGCACGTCCCGCCGATCGACCTGTCGACCACCTACCCCTCAGCCGACAGCCGGGGCGAGGCCGCCCGTATCGACGCCTTCGCCACCACCGGCGCCGAACCGGACGGCCCGCCCGTCTACGCCCGCCTCGGCAACCCGACCGTCGCCCGTTTCGAGACCGCCCTCGCCCGGCTGGAGGGCACCGAGGCCGCCGTCGCCTTCGCCAGCGGCATGGCCGCCCTCACCGCGGTCCTCCTCGTCCGGGCCTCCCTCGGACTGCGCCACGTCGTCGCCGTGCGCCCGCTGTACGGCTGCAGCGACCATCTGCTCACCGCCGGGCTGCTCGGCTCCGAGGTCACCTGGACCGACCCGGCCGGGATCGCGGACGCGCTGCGCCCGGACACCGGGCTGGTCGTCGTCGAGTCCCCGGCCAACCCGACCCTCGCCGAGCTGGACCTGGCGGCGGTCGCCCACGCCTGCGGCTCGGTGCCGCTGCTCGCGGACAACACCTTCGCCACCCCCGTGCTGCAACGCCCCGTCGAACACGGGGCGCGGCTGGTGCTGCACAGCGCCACCAAGTACCTCGGCGGCCACGGCGACGTGCTGGCCGGAGTGGTCGCCTGCGACGAGGAGTTCGCGGGGCGGCTGCGGCAGGTCAGGTTCGCCACCGGCGGCGTCCTGCACCCGCTGGCCGGCTATCTGCTGCTGCGCGGCCTCGCCACCCTGCCGGTGCGGGTGCGGGCCGCGTCGGAGAACGCCGCCGAACTCGCCCGCCGGCTCGCCGCCGATCCGCGGGTCGCCCGGGTGCACTACCCGCGCATCGGCGGTGCGATGATCGCCTTCGAGGTGTACGGCGACCCGCACGCGGTGATCGGCGGCGTCCGGCTGGTCACCCCGGCCGTCAGCCTCGGCAGCGTCGACACCCTCATCCAGCACCCGGCGTCCATCAGCCATCGCATCGTGGCCGCCGACGACCGCCGGGGCGCCGGCGTCAGCGACCGCCTGCTGCGGCTGTCGGTGGGCCTGGAGGACGTCGACGACCTGTGGGCCGACCTGGACCGCGCCCTGGGATGAGACACGCGAACGGCCCGGCGCCGCCGGGCCGTTCATCGAGGGAGTCGCGGGTCAGTCGCGGACGGGCAGCCGGCCGGCCACCGGGGCCGCCGCCAGCCGGGCGGTGATCACCAGGGTGCCCTCCTCGATCTGGTAGTCGAGGGGCAGGCCCAGCCCGCGCATCGCGGCGACCATGCCGGTGTTCGAGGCCTGGGTGACGGCGTACACGCTCTCGCAGCCCGCCTCGGCGGCCATCGCCACCAGCCGCCGCAGCAGCTCGGCGCCGATGCCGCGCCGCTGCCAGGTGTCCTCGACGAGCAGGGCGACCTCGGTCTCGTCGCCGTCCCACAGCAGATGGCCGAGTCCGACGATCCGCCCCGAGGCGGTCCGCACGGCGAGCGTGCGGCCGAAGCGCGGGGAGAGCAGGTGGTTGAGATAGCGGTCCGCGTCGGCGACCGGGCCGTGGTAGCGCTGGGCGAGGGTGCGCTTCGAGCAGCGCTCGTGCATCTCCTTCGCCGCCTCCAGGTCGCCGGTGTCCGCCCGGTGCACGGTGATGGATTTGCCCTCCGGCAGGGTCAGCACGTCCTGGCTGCGCGGGACGCGGGGACCGAGCCGGGTGTCCAGCTCCACCAGGGCCCGGGCCCGCGCGAACTCCGTCGGGGTGAACGGCAGATACGGCCGCTCGACGGTGATCACGCCGCCCTCCGGGGCCCGCAGCCGCATCACGGTGTCCTCCAGGACGCCCTCCGCCGGTACGGCGTCACCGCCACCCGAGGGGCCGGCCGGGGCGGCGGGCAGCTGGCGGATGGTGCAGCGGCCCAGCAGCTGCCTCAGGGCGAGCGGGAGTTCGGCGGCGTCGAGGGCGGTGCGGGTGGCGAGGCCGAGGATCCGGGTCGGGGCGTCCACCAGGTCGTGGGCGTCGGCCCGCTCGATCCAGGTGCCGGTGCCGCCGGCCAGCGACACCACCCGGGTCAGTTCACCGGCCGCGAGGGTCCCGGGGGCGCGCAGCAGGAACTCGTCCACCGTGCCGTGGCCCAGCGGGTGCGTCTGCAGGCTGAGGATGTCGACCCGGTGGCCGGCGAGGGCGGTGCACAGCGCCGCCAGCGATCCCGGCTCGTCCCGTACCGTCGTCCGCAGCCGCCACAGCACGCTTCCCCCGGAGGCGGCCTCCGGGTTCCGCTCCGCCGTCTCGGACGGCCCGGCCTGGCGCTCGGTGGAGCTCGGCCGGGCGCCGGTATCGGAGACCGGCGGGGCGTGGCCGTGGCGGCGTGCCCACCAGGTGTGGAAGGCCGCGGTCGCGAGCAGCGCGATCGCGGAGATCACCAGCAGTGCGGGGCCGTCGGGTCCGTGCCCGATCAGGTTGGCCACGGCGTCGGCCACCGCGACGGCGGTGAAGAGCGCGGCGAGTTCGACGACGTCCCGTCGCCAGTGGTGGACGGGACGCCCGTGCTTCGCGCGCGTCACATCAGTCATTTTCCGCTTCATGCACCCACTGTGAAGGAACGGTGTTGCGTGATCACAAACGGTGTGTGACTGATGGGTAAAGTGGCCTTCTGCCCCATTTACGGTTCAATTGGCCGTTCAATGTGACTGTTCGATGTGACCGTCGGACGGCCGTCGTCGAACGTCATGCTCCGCCGTCGCGGGTCATGCCGCGCACCGCGGGATGACGGCGGTGCGCGACACGGCAACGAGGGTACGGGATCTACTGCCCGACCAGCCCCGGCTGGAGCACCTTCGTGAACAGCACTGTGCCGTCCTGCTCGCGCAGCCGGACCGTCAGTTCCGCGGTGTCGCCGTCGATGTCGACCTCGCCGAAGAACTGGTAGCCCTCGGCGGGGGAGACGTTCGCCCGGGCCGGCGCCTTGAGGAACACCCGCTCCGGGCCGAACGTGCCGTCCAGCGTGTTCGCGGGGAACGCCCCGGCGTTGAGCGGACCCGAGACGAACTCCCAGAACGGCTCGAAGTCGGTGAACGCGGCCCGCGACGGCTGGTAGTGCTGGGCCGAGGTGTAGTGCACGTCGGCCGTCAGCCAGACCGTGCCGGTGATCCGCCGGTGCTTGACGAACCGCAGCAGCTCCGCGATCTGCAGCTCACGGCCGAGCGGGGCGCCCGGGTCGCCCTGGGCGACGGCCTCGATGTTCGGCTTGCCGTCCCCGGTGTCCGGCACGACCAGGCCGAGCGGCATGTCGGAGGCGATCACCTTCCACACCGCGCGGGACCGCGACAGCTCCTTCTTCAGCCACTCCAGCTGCTCGCGGCCGAGGATGCCCTGCGGGTCGCGGGTCTGGTCGTCGGCCGAGTTCGCGTTGCGATGGGTGCGCATGTCCAGCACGAAGACGTCCAGCAGCGGACCGTGGTGCTGCACCCGGTAGACCCGGCCGTCGGGGCGGCGCAGCGTCGAGATCGGGAAGTACTCGGAGAACGCCTGCCGGGCGCGGGCGGCGAGCACGTCGACGTTCTTCTCCGTGTACCGGCTGTCGGCCAGGATCTCGCCCGGGTACCAGTTGTTGGTGACCTCGTGGTCGTCCCACTGGATGACGGAGGGCACCCGGGCGTTGAACGCGCGCAGGTTCTCGTCGAGCAGGTTGTAGCGGAAGTTCCCGCGGAACTCGGCCAGCGTCTCGGCCACCTTGGACTTCTCCTCGGTGGTGACGTTCCGCCAGATCCGCCCGTCGGGCAGGGCCACGGACCCGGTGATCGGGCCGTCGGCGTAGACGTTGTCGCCGGAGCAGATGAAGAAGTCCGGGTCCAGGGCGGCCATCGCGTCGTAGATGCGGTAGCCGCCGATCTCCGGGTTGATGCCCCAGCCCTGCCCGGCCAGGTCGCCGGACCAGACGAACCGCACACCGTCACGCCGCCGCACGGACGCGGTGCGGAACGTGCCGGTGACCGGCTCGCCGGTGCGGCGCGGGTCGTCCGGGTCGGCGAGCAGCACCCGGTAGTGGATCTGCTCGCCCGGGGGCAGCCCGCGCAGCCGGGTGGTGCCGGTGAAGTCGCTGTCCGCGCCCAGCAGCGGGCCGTGCCACCGGCGCGGATTGCGGAAGGACTCGGTCGCGGACGTCTCCACGATCATCCGGGCGGGCCGGTCGGAGCGCACCCACACCAGCCCGGAGTCCGTCGTCACGTCGCCCGTCTGCACGCCCCAGCCCGCCCGCGGGCGCCCCGACAGGGCGAGGGCGGGGGCCGCGCCGAGACCGACGGGCAGGGTCAGGGCCGCGGACGCGGCGAGCGAGCCGCGCAGCACGGTACGGCGGTCGGGAAGCGGGCGGTGTGACATGAAGGGGCCTCCTGGACGGAATCCGGCCGGTGTGTGAAGCCACAACTACTGGTGCGTCGCAGCGCACACGGAAACCACAAGTGAACAACTGACCGCACGCGGCGGGAACCGCCGTGCCGGTCACATCGACGACGAGGCGGGGCGAGCGTGGTCTCCCGCGGCCGCCGCCTCCGCCATCGACCGGACGCCCTCCCTGATCCGCCCCGGCGACAGATGCGCGTAGCCCAGCACCAGCCGCACCGCCTTCTCCTCCTCTGCGCCGGCGGGCGTGTGCGTGCAGTCCGACAGCGGGCGTACCGCCACACCGGCCGCGGCCATCCGCGTGAGGAAGCCCGCCTGGGGGCCGTAGCGGGCCGGCAGGGTGGCGATGACGTGCAGGCCCGCCGCGATGCCGGACACCTCGGCGCCGGGGAAGTGCTCCGCCAGAGCGGTGACGAGCGCGTCGCGCCGCTCCCGGTAGGCGCGCTGGCAGCGGCGCAGCTGACGGTCGTAGTCGCCGTGCTCCAGGAAGCGGGCGAACAGCGCCTGGTCGACGGTGGGATGGCCGAGGTCCATGGTCCGCTTGCGGGTGACGACCTCCTCCGCCAGCCACTCGGGGACCAGCAGCCAGCCCAGCCGCAGCCCGGGCGCCAGGGCCTTGCTCACCGAGCCGGTGTAGGCGACCCGTTCGGGGTCCAGGCCCTGGAGGGCACCGACGGGCGCGCGGTCGTAGCGGAAGTCGCCGTCGTAGTCGTCCTCCAGGACGATGCCGTCCACCGACCTCGCCCAGTCGAGGAGTCCGGCGCGGCGCCGCGCGGAGTACGCGATGCCGGTGGGGTACTGGTGGGCCGGGGTCGTCACGACCGCCCGCACACCCGACGCCCGCAGCGGACCGAGGGCGAGGCCGTCGGCGTCCAGCGGCAGCGGCACCGTGGTCACCCCGGCCGAGGCGTACACGTCATCGTGCTGCGGGCTGCCCGGGTCCTCGACACCGACCTCGCGTATCCCGCGCGCGTGCAGTGCGAAACCGAGCAGGGCGGTCGCCTGCGTCACCCCCGAGACGACCACGATCCGCTCCGGGTCCGCGACCACGCCCCGGCGGCGGGCCAGCAGTTCGGCCAGCGCGGTCCGCAGCCGGGGCAGGCCGCGCGGATCGGGATAGCCGAGCCCGTGGTGCGGCAGCTCCGCCAGCACGTGCCGCTGCGCCGCCGCCCACGCCGCGCGCGGGAACAGCGACAGGTCCGGGGTGCCGGGCACGAAGTCGGCCCGCGCGCCGGGCGAGCGCGGGGCGCGGTCGTGCACACGGGGAGGGGCGGCCCGTACGGCGTCGCCCACCCAGGTGCCCGCCCCACGTCCGCTGCGCAGATAGCCCTCCGCCGTCAGCTGCTCGTACGCCTCCGTGACCAGCCCGCGCGACACCCCGAGGTCGGCGGCGAGGTCCCGGCTCGACGGCAGCCGGGTCCCCGGCACCAGCCGCCCCGCCCGCACCGCCTCCCTGAGCGCCGCCTGCAACGCTCTGCCGCGCGACCGGGCCGGCGCCGACGCGGCCGGGAGCAGCACCTCCCAGGCGACCGAGCCGGCCTTGCCGTCCCCGTCGTCCGTGCCGCCCGTGCTGTCCATGCCGCGCGTGCCGTCTGCGCCGTCCGTGCCATGCGGAAAAGTCGAATTGGTCCGGGACACCGTCATGGAAGTGGACCTTAATCCGGGCCGCCGCCGTTCCTAGCGTCACTCCCATGAACGCCACCACCACCCGCGGCTCCCTGCTCGCCGCGCTCGCCTGCGTCCTCGTCGGAGGATCCTTCACCGCCAACAGCGTCCTCGGCGACTACCCGTACGCGGGCGGTCAGTTCCTGCGCTACGCCCTCGCCTGCCTGCTGCTCGTACCCCTGGCCGGACCCGGAGCCGCCGCCCGGCTGCGCGGCCTCAACGCCCGGCAGTGGGCGCGGCTGGCGCTGCTCGCCGCCGTGGGCATGGTCGGCTTCAACCTGGCGATCCTGGCCGCCGAACGCACCGCCGAACCCGCCGTGCCCGGCGTCTTCGTGGGCTGCGCGCCCGTCGTGGTGGCCGTCGTCGTCCCGCTGCTGGAGGGCAGGCGCCCCCGGCGCACCGTGCTGTACGGCGCCTCACTCGTCGCCGTCGGCGCCTTCGCCGTCCAGGGCTGGGGCCGCACCGACGGCGCCGGTCTCGCCTGGTCGGTGTGCGCGCTCGCCGGTGAGGTCGGCTTCGCGGTCCTCGCCGTACCCGTGCTGCTCCCGCTCGGCCCGCGGCTGCTGTCCGCCACCGTGTGCGGCGTCGCCGCCCTGGAGTCCGCGGCGGCCGGTCTGCTCCTCGACGGCACCGCCTGGCTGCGCCGGCCCGACACCACGGAGACCCTGGCCCTGCTGTGGCAGGCGGCGATCGTCACCGTCGTCGGCTTCGTCTGCTGGTACATCGGCATGCAGCGGATCGGCGCCGAACGCGCCACCCTCTTCTCCGGGCTCATCCCCGTCGCCGCCGCCTGCACCGCCCCCCTCGTCGGGACCGGCTCCTACGGTCCCGCCCAGGCCGTCGGCAGCGCCTTGGTCGGCGCCGGAGTCGCCCTGGGCTCCGGAGCACTGAAGCGGGCCTCGCGGCGGCAGTCGCTTCCTGTTTACGAGGGGTCGCGCCCGCTCGCGCGTAATCAGGAGTGACAGACCACAGTGAGGGGGCAGGCCGACCGTGGATGCCAAGAACCGGTTCGAGACCAAGACCACCTTCGCGTTCTCCCGACTCGAATGGCTGGCCTTTCTGGTCATTTCACTCGTACTCGCCTACCAGCACCTCTCCGACATCCGCTGGGGCGTGTTCGCGGCCTTCTTCGTGGTGATCGACCTCATCGGATACGTCCCTGGGGCGATCGCGTTCCGGCGCAGTCCCGAACGGCGCGTCGCGCGCGGCTACTACGTGGCCTACAACGTGATGCACAGCCTCGTCACGGCCCTCGTGCTGGCCGGAGCGTGGGCCTGGTTCGTGGAACCGGAGTGGGCCCTGCTCGCGCTGCCCATCCACCTCATGGGCGACCGGGCGCTCTTCGGGAACTCGCTGAAGCCCTTCGGTGTCGCCTTCGAGCCGGAGACCGATCCGGCCTACCGGGAGTTCCAGAAGCAGTACGAGGCCACGGCCGCGGGCGGTTCCCGGACGCCGAGGGAGGGCGCACATGCAGTCGGCGCTTGACACACTCGCCGAATACAGTGACAACCCCAGCTCGTTTCTCGCACTCAACAGCGGCAACGAATTCTTCCGGGACGACCGGTTCGCGGGCGCCTGCGCCTATCGCCGGTCGGGCCGCTACACCCTCCAGTTCGGCGGCCCGTTCGCCGCGCCGGACCACCGCGAGCAACTGCTCGACGCCTTCGCCGAGCACGCCGGGCGGCGCCTGGTCGCCGTCCAGCTCCAGCGCGAGGACGCCGAGTTGTACGCGCGGCACGGCTTCACCGTGAACCAGCTCGGCGCCTCGTACGCCATCGACCTGGCCCGGTTCACCCTGCGCGGCTCCCGGTTCGTACGGCTGCGCAACAAGATCTCGCGGGCCCGGCGGGCCGGCCTGGAGATCACCGAGTCGGAACCCGGCGCCGACTGCGCCGCGCTGGACCGGCTCGACCAGGACTGGCTGCGGGACAAGGGCCGGCACGTCAAGGAACTGAGGTTCCTCGTCGGACAGCGCACCGGACCGCTGCAGTCCCATCGCCGGCTCTTCGTCGGGCGGATCGAGGGCGAGATCGTCTGCTACATCAACTACTCACCGGTCTACGGCAGCCGCCCCGGCTGGCTGCACGACCTCAGCAGGCGCCGCCCCGACGCGCCGCCGGGCGTCATGGAGGCGCTCAACGCCACCGTCATCGAACGCCTCACCGGCGAGGGCGCGCAGTGGCTGCACTTCGGCTTCACCCCGTTCACCTCGCTCGCCGAGGAACACGAAGTGCCCGGCGCCAGCCGCTCCTTCGCCCGATTCGCCCGGCTGCTCGCCACCCACGGCCAGGCGATCTACCCCGCCGCCTCCCAGCTCGAATACAAGGAGAAGTGGGCCCCCCACGCGGTCCTCCCCGAGTACATCGCCTTCAAGGGCAGGCCGCGCCTCGGTGCCGTCTGGCAGCTGCTGCGCGCCACCAACTCCGTCTGACCGACCCGACTCCTGGAGGACTGGACGCCCATGAGATTCCTCGAGCGTGAACGCGCCACGCTGGCCAAGCTGCTGCCCGACCTGGACCCCGCCCTGCGGGAGATCCCGCTGATGGACCTGGAGCGGCCGGGCAGCCCCGGCATCCGCCTCTTCCGGGACTGCGGGGGCCCCGGCCTGCTCGTGCCCGAGTCCCACCAGGGCCGCGGGGCCGGCGCGCTGGACGCGCTGCGGGTGCAGCGGGCCATCGGCAGCCGCTCGCCGTCCCTCGCCGTGGCGACGACCATGCACCACTTCTCGATGGCCACCCTGGTCGGCCTCGGCGCCCTCGGGGACGGACTGGAGTGGATGCTCATCGAGGGCGTGGCCGCCGCCAACCGCATCATCGCCTCCGGGTTCGCCGAGGGCCGCAGCGGCGCGGGCATCCTGGAACCGTCGATGACGGCCACGGTCACCGAGGACGGGGTACGCGTCAACGGTGTCAAGCGCCCATGCAGCCTCGCCCGCTCCATGGACCTGCTCACCGCCAGCGTCCTGGTGCCCCGCGAGGACGGCCAGGGCGAGGAACTGGCGGTGGCGCTGGTGCCCGCCGAGAGCGAGGGACTCAGCGTCAGCGGCTTCTGGTCCAGCACCTTCCTGGCCGGCGCGGAGAGCGAACAGGTCACCCTCACCGACGTCCTCGTCCCGCCCGAGCTGCTGCTGCGCACCGCGACGCCCACCGGACAGCAGCTGGACGAACTCCAGACCGCCGGGCTGATCTGGTTCCAGGTGCTGATGACCGGCAGCTACCTCGGCGCGGCGAGCGCCCTGGTGGAGCGGGTGCTGCTCAACGACCGCATCCCCGAGCACGAGCGGGTCCGGCTGCACGTGGAGACCGAGGCCGCGATGGCCACCGCGGAGGGCGTCGCCCGCCGGGTCGACGACGGCGACCTCGACGAGTCCACCCTCGCCCAGTCGCTGTACGTGCGCTACGGCGTCCAGGACGCCCTCGCCCGGATCGTGCCCCGCGCGGTGGAACTGCTCGGCGGGCTGAACTTCATGACGTCCGACGAGGTCGGCCACCTCGCCGCCTGCGCCAACGGCCTCGCCCTGCACCCGCCGTCCCGCTCCCGGATGACCGGCCCGCTCGCCGCGTACCTGGCCGACCAGCCGCTCATGATCGCCTGACCTCGCCGTACGCCGCCGACCGCCGCCGGACCACCGGCGCCTGCCGGCCTTCTTCACGGCCGTACGTCCGGGCCCGCGGCACCTTCATCCGCCGTACGTCGCCGAAACACCGGCGCCTGCCGACCCGCACTGCCGTACGTTCCTGCCCTGGGCGCCCACCGCGTACGGCAGTCGACACCCGTTGGGGGAACAACCCATGTCACGCAACACCCTGCGATCGACCGTCCTGGCGCCGACGCCCGCGCCCGCCCCGCGCGACCGGCCCACCGTGCTGCTCACCGGCGGCTCCGGAGTCCTCGGCCGGGCCCTCATCGACGAGCTGCACCCCGACTTCGACCTGCTCTGCCTGCGCCGCAACCGGCCGCTGCGGGACCCCAGGGTGCGGGAGCTGAAGGGCGACCTGCTCGCGCCGCGCCTCGGGCTGAGCGACCTGGAGTGGCACCAGCTCGCCCTGGAGGTGGACGTGGTGCTGCACTCCGCCGCCGAGACCAACTGGCGCACCCGGCCCGAGGACATCGTGCGCACCAACACCCTCGGCACCGAGACCATGCTCGACCTCGCCGCCCGCGCGGACGCCCCGATGTACCTGGTGAGCACCGCGTTCGTGGTGAACACCCCGACCACGGAGGACGAGGAGCGCTTCCCGGGCGCCGCCGCCTACCTGGTCTCCAAGGCCGCGGCGGAGCAGCTGTGGCGCGACGCCGACCTGCCCGGCGCCCTCGTCCGGCCCTCCGTGGTGATGGGCGACTCCGCCACCGGACGGATCGCCGACGAGCAGGGCCTCACCAAGGCGATCGGCTCCATGGTGCTGGGCCAGGTCCCCGTGCTGCCCGGCGCCCCCGACGCCCGCGTCGACATGGTCCCGCAGGACTACGTCACCCAGGCCATCGGCGACCTGATCCGCGGCGGCGTCGGCAACGGCGAGTACTGGCTCACCGCCGGCAAGGAGGCCATCCTGCTGCGGGAGGTCGCCGACGTCTGCGCCGAGTTCGCCGTGCGCCACGGCCTGCCCGAACCGGACCGGCCCCGGCTGATCCCGGTCGAGGCGGTGCACCGGCTGCTGCTGCCGATGCTGGAGGGCACCGCTCTGCCCGGCTCGATGCGCCGGCGCCTGCGCTACTACGCCGAACTGCTGCTGGTCTTCCAGAGCGAGCTGCCCTTCGACTCCTCCCTCGGCGAACCGCACTGCGGCGTCCGGCCGAGCCACGACGACATCCGCGCGGCCCTCGTCCGCAACCTGGAGAGCTGGGCCGAGGGCCAGGCCGGCACGCTGAACCGGCTCCGCAGGCGGCCGATCACCACGATGCCCACGGAGGCCGCGTCATGACCATGTCCCCGCCCCTGCCCACCGACCCCGGCACCGACGTCGTCGACCTCTACCAGCGCCACATCGGCACCGGCCGCGCCGTCATGGGCCGGGTCATGGGCGGCATGGCCGAGGTCTTCTCCGAGGGCCCCTGGATCCACACCGACGACGGCCGCCGCTTCCTGGACTTCGGTGGCTACGGCGTCTTCCTGCTCGGCCACCGCCACCCGGCCGTCGTCGAGGCGGTGCACCGGCAGGTCGACACCCACCCGCTGGCCAGCCGCGTCTTCCTGGAACCGGTCGCCGCGCGCGCCGCCCAGGCGGTGGCCCGGCACACCCCGCCGGGCATCGACTACGTCCACTTCGTCAACTCCGGCGCCGAGGCCACCGAAGCCGCCCTGAAGCTGGCCCGCGCCCACGGCCGCAACGCCGTCGTCACCACCCGCAAGGGCTTCCACGGCAAGACCCTCGGCGCCCTCAGCGTCACCGCCAACCCCCTCTACCAGGCCCCGTTCGAGCCGCTCGTCCCGGACGTCGCGCAGGTCGAGTACGGCGACGCGGACGACCTCGAACGCGTCCTCGCGGACCGCCGGGACCGGGCCTGCGTCATCCTGGAGCCGGTGCAGGGCGAGGCCGGGGTGCGCATCCCGGAACCGGGCTACCTCGGCCGGGTCGCCGCCCTGTGCCGGGAGTACGGCGCCCTCCTCGTCGTCGACGAGATCCAGACCGGCATGGGCCGGCTGGGCACCTGGTGGGGCGTGGACGCGGAGGGCGTGCGCCCCGACATCATGCTCATCGGCAAGGGGCTCAGCGGCGGCGTCGTACCGATCGCCGCGATCGCCGCCACCAAGGAGGCGTACGCCCCCTTCAGCAGCGACCCCTACCTGCACACCTCCACCTTCGGAGCCTCCCCGATCGCCTGTGCCGCCGCCCTCGCCACCGTCGAGACGATGGAGCGCGAGGACACCGTGGCGCGGGCCGCCGCCCTCGGACCGCGCATCCTCGCCGGAGTCCGGGCCGTCTGCGCGCCCCACCCGGGCGGCCTCGTCCACGAGGTGCGCGGCCGGGGGCTGCTGATCGGCATCGAGTTCACCGCCGAACAGGCGGTCGGCGAGCTGCTGCTGGAGCTCATCGCCCGCGACGTGCTCGTCAACCACTCCCTGAACTCCACCCGGGTGCTGCGCCTGACCCCGCCCGCCGTCGTCGACGACGCCGTGCTGGAGAGGTTCCTCACGACCTTCGCCGAGGCGCTGAACACCGTGACGGCCCGGATGGCCGGGTGACCCCTATGGCCGGATGACCCCCGACCGCCCGGAACCGTTGGCCACAAGACGGAAGGAACCGAACCGACCATGCGCCACGTAGTCCTGCACGCCCTCGCCCAGGGCATGACCCCCCACGCCGTCTACCAGCGCATCAGCGACTTCCGCAGATATCCCGAACTCACCGGGACCGTCCAGGACGTGCAGGTCGAGACCCTGCCCGACGGCTCGGTGGTGTCGGACTGGACCGTGCTGTTCCGCGGCGGGCTGATGCGCTGGCGGGAACGCGACACCCTGTCGCCCGCGACCGACTCGCTCACCTTCGAACAGCTCAGCGGCGACTTCCAGACCTTCGAGGGCAGCTGGCGCTGCGCCCCGCACGACGAGGGCACCCTCGTCACCTTCACCGCCGCCTTCGACCTCGGCATCCCCACCCTCGCCGACATCCTCGACCCGGTCGCCGAGTCCACCCTGCGCACCAACATCGCCCAGATCCTGGCCGGCCTGGTCGACGCCAAGGTCGTCGACGCCCCTCCGGCGCCCCTGAACGGATCCGGTACGCGCGGCACGGAGGTGACCGATGAACGCGCCGTCGCCCCCGCTCGCGGCTGACCGGCCCGGCACGGACACGCCCGCCCCGGACCCGCTGTCCGCGGAACCCGGCCCCGACACCGCCCGTTGCCTGGGCCTGTACGCCAAGCTGGCCGCCGGGGTCAGCGTGGTGACCGCACGCGGCGCGGACGGCCCGCTCGGCATGACCGTCTCCGCCGTCACCTCCCTGTCGGCCCGCCCGCCGCTGCTGCTCGCCTGCCTGCGCGACGGCTCCCGCACCCTGGCCGCGATCCGCGCCCACGGGGCGTTCGCGGTCCACCTGCTGCGCGAGGACCAGCACGAGCTGGCCACCCGGTTCGCCGGGCCCACCACCACCGCCGGCCAGCGGTTCGCGGGCACCGGCACCCGGCAGGTCCTCGGCGTCCCCGTGCTCGCCGGCGCGCTCGCCTGGTCGGTGTGCCTGCTCACCGACGTCCGCCGGTACGGCGACCACCAGCTGGTCGTCGGCCAGCTCGCGGCCGTGCACGTGGGCGGCGGGCGGCCCCTGCTGTGGCACGACCGCCGGTTCCGCTCCCTCACCGAACTCGCCCTGGACGGCACGGGATGAGGACCCAGCCGGCGGCCGGCAGCCCCGCATGGGAGCCGGCGGAGCTGCCGCCGCAGCCCCAGCTGCACGGCGTGGTCACCGCGGACGTCGCCGTGGTCGGCGCCGGACTCGCCGGCCTGTCCTGCGCCTACCACCTCGCGGAACACGTGCCCGGCCTCGACATCGCCGTCGTCGACGCCGGGTACCCCGCCGCCGGGGCCAGCGGCCGCGGCACCGGCCTGCTCGGACCGCGGGCCGGCCCGGCCGTCGACCGCGCGGTCCGGCGGTTCGGGCCGCGTGAGGCCCGCCGTATGCACCTGGCGAGCGTACGGGCGGTGGACACGGTGCTCGACCTGTGCGGGCGGCTGGACACGTCCGTCGGACTGCGGCGCGGCGAGCAGATCATGGCGACCCGCGCCCCCGCCGGCCTGTCCTCCCTCGCCCGGCAGGCCCGCGCCTACCGCGCGCTCGGCCTGGACGTACCGGTGCTGTCCGAGACGGACATCCGCGACCGGGTCGGGGTGACGTACACCGGGGGCCTGCTGTACCGCACCGCCGCCACCCTCGACCCCGCCGCGCTGACCTGCGCCCTGGCCCGCGCCTGCGCCGCCAAGGGCGTCCGGTTCTACGGCGACAGCCCGCTGCGCGCGGTACGGCCCGGGGACCTCATCGGTCCGGAACTCGTCTTCCCGCACGGCCGGCTCTACGCCGGGCAGGCGGTCCTCGCCGTCAACTCCGCCGCCCGGGACCTGGACCTGCCCGTCGGCACGGTGCTGCCGCTGGAGGTGTACGCCGTCGCCACCGCGCCGCTGAGCCTCGCGGCCTACCGGGCGCTGGGCGGGCCCGAGGGGCGGGCCGTGGTGGACGCGCTGCCGATGGCGCCGTACTTCCGGCTGCTCCCGGACCGCAGCCTCGTCGCGGGCGGCGGCACCGTCACCCTCCCCGCCGGACTCCCCGCGCCCCGGCTCCAGGCGCTGCGCGGGCGGGCCTGGGACTGGCTGGGCCGGTGGCTGCGCCGGCTGCACCCGGAGCTGTCCGACGTGCCGGTCACCCACCGCTGGTCCGGCCGCATCGGCATGACCGGCGACGGCCTGCCCGTGGTCGGCCCGGTCCGCGGCCTCCCCGACGTCTGGTACATCGGAGGCTGCTGCGGGCACGGCCTCGCGCTGTCCGTGGCCCACGGCGCCCATGTGGCCGGCGCCCTGCTCGGCCACCAGGACGACCCGCTGCCCTGGCACCGCTCGGCCGCCCCGCCGCTGCCCGTCCGCGGACCCGCCCGCCCGCTGCTGCGGGCCTACCTGGACACGCTCGGCCGGGTCACCCGGCGCGCCTGCTGAGCCCGGCCTCTCGTCACACGTCACAGGGAGAATCCATGCTGCTACCCCACCTCGGCTCCGACGGGCTGCCCGCCACCGTCGCCATGGGCGCCGCGGACGCCGCCTACCACCGGGTCATGGGCGGCAGACCGCTGACGGCCGCCTTCCTGTTCGACTTCACGGGCCGCGCGCCGTCCCTGGAGGCGGTCCGCGCGCGTGTGGCCGAACGGGCCCACCGCATCCCGGTGCTGCGCTACGGGATCGTCCGCGACCGCAAGGTGTTCCGGCGCGTCGACCGGATGGCGGTGGACCAGCATGTGCACGAGGCCCGGCTGCCCGCGGACGACGACGGCACCGGCGCCGGGCGGCTGATGGCGAACCGGCCGCTGACCGACGGGGACCGGCCGCCCTGGGACGTGTGGCTGATCCACGGCCCCGAGGGGCGCTACCACCTCTGCTACCGCAACGACCACACCATCCAGGACGGCGTCGGCGCCGCGCACACCGCCCGCGCCCTGCTCGACGACCACCCCGTCGGCGGCCCGCCACCGCACCGCCCCGCCTGGCCGGCCCCGCGCGGCCTGACCGGCGCCCTCGGCGACGTGGCGGCCTCCCTGCGCCCGACGCCCAAGCCCGCGTTCGACGGACCGCTCAGCGGACGGCTGGGCGTGTGTCACGCGGAGGTCCCGCTGGTCCGCCTGCGGGCGCTCGGCCGGACGTACGGCGGGACGGTCAACGACATCTTCCTCGCCTCGTACGCCCACGCCGTCCACCGCTGGCATCTGAAGGCCACCGGCGACGTCCACCCGCCGCTGCCGGTCGCGGTGCCGATGTCGCTGCGCGGCGCCGGACAGGAGTGCGCTCCCGGCAACCACATGGTCGTCGCACGCGTGCTCCTGCCCTGTGACGAGCCGTCACCCCAGCGCGCCCTCGCGCGGGTCATGGACCGCACCGCGCGGCTGCGCGACGGCCGGCAGCGCGACGCCTTCCGGCTGCTGCTGGCCGCCGGCCCGCGCGAGCTGGGCGCCCGGGTCGGCACACGGCTGGTCAACGGGGCGACAGTCGCCGGACCGGTGAGCAGCGTCAACTTCGGCGACCCGCTCGTCCACCAGGGGACCGCCTCGCGCCGCGCCGTCGTCTTCTCCGGGCTCGCCTCCGGCATCCGCTGCCTGATCACGCTGACCAGCCAGCAGGGGACCACCTGTCTGACCGTCGTCCACGACGAGGCGCTGGCCACCGCCGACGAACTCCCCGACCTGTGGCTCGACGTGCTGCTGGAGCTGGAGCGGGGGTAACGCGGGCACCCGCCCGTGTGCCGGAGCCCCGGACCGCGCGGTCCGGGGCTCCACGCGCGCGTGGGCCGCGCGGTCAGCCGCGCAGCGTCCCGGTCGTCAGGAACACGCACTTGGCGGCCGCCTCGGTGAGCAGCGGCAGATAGGGGGAGAGCCGCTCGATCACGTACGGCAGTGTGAACAGGTCCGCGACGTGTGCGTCCCAGCCCTGCCCCGCCCACCACTCCTCCGGTTCGGCGAGCTGCCAGTGCCAGTGGATGCCGGTGGCCGACAGGGCGTCCAGGAAGGGCGCCACGAAGGCCGACGCCGCCTCCCGCGCGCTCACGCACTCCGCGGCGAGGAAGCTGCCGGGCGCCGACAGCTCCGTCATCGTGCCGACGAGCGCCAGCACGGCCGCCGGCTGGAGGTGGTACAGCAGCGTCTCGGCGAGCCAGGCGGTGGGCCGCCGGGGGTCGAGGCCCGCGGCGAGCAGGGCATCCCGCAGGCCGGCTCCGGCCGGGTCCGCGGCGACCGGGGTACGGCGGCCGCAGGCGGGCCGCGAGCCGTCCAGCACCCGGTCCTTGAACCGCAGGACGGCGGGCTCCTCGACCTCGAGGACCCGCACCCCCGTCGGCCAGTCCAGCCGGTAGGCGCGGGTGTCGAGCCCGGCGCCCAGCAGCACCACCTGGCGGCAGCCCGACCGGGCGGCGCCCAGCAGCTGCTCGTCGAAGAACCGGGAGCGCACCACCGCCCAGTCCGGCAGCAGCCGCTGCAGCGGGCCGTCACCGGGCGGACCACCACGGAACCCGGCGGTGTGCAGGAAGTCGGCGGCCCAGGGATCGCGGACGTAGGGCACGGGCCGGCTCTGCTCGGCGGCGTGCGCGGCGGCCGTCCACAGGGCGACGGGCGAGATGCCGTGCGCCGGGGCGACGGGCGAGATGCCGTGCGCCGGGGCGGCGGGTGAGACGCCGTGCGCCGGGGCGGCGGGTGAGTCGGGTGGAGCGGTGTCCGGCATGGAAACCTCCGTAGCGCGTTGATCCGGGACGGCAGGGGTCAGCGGCGGCGGCCCAGCAGATAGGCCAGCGCGCCCAGGGCCAGCAGACCGCCGGACGGGCGGGTGGGGCGCTGCCCGCCCATCGCGGCGGGGGTGCGGGGCTCGTGCAGATGCAGGGCGAAGCGGCGGTTGGCGAGATCGGCTAGCACCCCGCGCATCTGTTCGGGGCTGGTGACCGCGGCGAGCAGCAGTTCCATGGAGTTGCGGGCGAACTGGTTGCGGCCCAGGTACTCGCGGCCGAGGGCGAGGAGGATCTTCGGCACCTCGCCCTGGAAGACCTCGGGCAGGGTGATCTCCGGGGCGAGGCAGCGCACCGAGCCGTCCAGGTTGGCGAACGACTTGCCGAGCAGCGAGACGGCCGGCGGGGAGCCGATGCCCCGCTTGGTCGCCTTCGCCAGCACGGTGGTGAGGGAGACGCCGAAGTTCAGGTCCTCCAGTGACAGATGGGAGACCTTCGGTACGAACGCCGCCATGTCGGCGGCGAACGCCGGCATGTTGGCCCACGGCGTCAGCCGGCCCATCTCGGCCCAGTGATGCGCCAGCCCCGTACCGTCGTTCTGCGCCAACGTCATGAACAGCGGCAGCAGTTGCAGGCTGGTGCGCCGGTCCAGGCGGCCCACCATGCCCCAGTCGATGAGGGTGGCGGGGCCGCCGGGGGCGGCGAAGACGTTGCCCGCGTGGGGGTCGGCGTGGAAGACCCGGTGGACGAAGTACCCGTGGTACATGAAGCGCAGCAGGTCCCGGCCGACCTCCATGCGCTCGTCGTCGGTGAAGTGCCGCCGGTCGATGTGCCGCACCGAGGTGCCCGGGGCCATCGACTGCACCAGCACCCGGGGGCTGGCGTGCAGCACCCGCGGCACCTGGAGGCTGCGGAAGGACCGGATGTTCTCCCGGGCCTCGTCCATGTTGCGGGCCTCGCCGGTGAAGTCCAGCTCCGGCTCCATCGCGTCGAAGACCGACCCCAGCATCGCCTCGATGTCGATGACCTCGTTGAACCGGGGCGCGACCTTCGCCACGATCTTCGACGCCCGGCGCATCAGGGCCATGTCGGCGAGCACGCCCTCGCGGATGCCGGGCCGCTGGATCTTGACCACGGCCGGGCGCCCGCCGGGCAGGGTCACCCGGTACACCTGGGCCAGGGAGGCCGCGCCGAGCGGGGCGACGGTCTCGATGTCGTCGAAGCGCAGCTTCCAGTCGGGTCCGAGATCGCGGGCCAGCACCGGCTCGAACGCCGAGAACGGCTGGACGTCGACCTCGTCGTGCAGGTTCTGCAGCTCGTCCCGGATCGACTGGGGCACCATGTCGGGCCGGGTCGAGAGCATCTGGCCGAGCTTCACATAGAAGGGGCCGAGGCTCTCCAGCGCGTGCCGCACCGCCTTGGCGCGGCGCTGTTCGGCCCCGGCGGAGGCGTCGGCCGCCTCCGCCGGAGACCAGTCGTCCCGCTTCGTGCTCCTGCGCAACCGGGTGGCCTGACCGACCTCGTCGGCGACGAGACTGCCCAGCACCTTGACCACGAGACGCAGGCGGTCACCTACGACAGACGCCATCGCGAGGGATCCTTTACGGTCGGTCGGAAACCGCGGGCCACCGCCGTCGGCGCCAGGGGCGGCCGCGACCGGGGAGCGGGACGGATCGGGTGAACTCGGAGCGACGGGCGCCGGCTGTGCTCAGAGCGTGCTGGACGGCTGTGCTCGGAGCGGCAGGTGCCGGGTGTGCTCAGAGCGTGACGGGTGGGGGTGGGCTCCGAGCGGCGGACGCCTGGCGCGCTCGGAGCGGAACGGATCGGGTGGGCTCGGAGCGGTGGGCGCCGGGTGTGCTCAGAGCATGACGGGTTGGGGTGTGCTCGGAGGCGGTGGGCGCCCGGCGCGCTCAGAGCGGAACGGATCGGGAGGCTCCGAGCGGCGGGCGCCCGGCGCGCTCGGAGCGGAACGGATCCGACGGGCTCGTAGCGGCGGACGCCCGGTGCGCTCGGAGCGGAACGGATCGGGTGGGCTCTGAGCGGCAGGCGCCGGGGCCGCTCCGAGCGGGACGACCGGCCAAGTGCGGTCAGGGCTTGTGGGGTTCCCCGCCCCGCTCGGCCGGTCCGCCCCCGCCGGGGGCCCCGCCACCGAGCAGCCCGCCGACGCCGGGGACGGCGCCCGCGATCCCGGACACCGCCTGGCCGACGCCGGGGACGGCCCCCGCGAGCCCGGAGGCCGCCTGGCCGACGCCGGGGACGGCGTGGGCGAGCTGGGCCGGGAGCCCGGCCAGTTGGCCGAGCTGACCCGGCAGCGCGGCGGCCGTGTTGAGCACGTTGCCCATGCCGCCCGCCGCGTGTCCGACGCCGCCGGCCAGCTGGCCCATGCCGCCCGCCAGTTGGCCGAGACCGCCGAGCCCGCCCGCCGCGCCGCCCAGCATCTGGAGGGCGGCGAGCGGGTTGGAGGCGGCGGCACCGCCGGTGAGCGCGTTGAGCACGGCCAGCGGGTTGGCGGCGGCACCGCCCCCGCCGAGCGCGCCCAGGGCGGCGAGCGGATTGCCCACGCCGCCCAGGAGCTGGGCCGCGGCGGCCGGGTTGAGGGCCTGGGAGAGCGTGCCCAGCGCGTTCACGGGCAGGCCGGTCAGCGCCTGGACCGGGTTGAAGGCCGCGGTCGAGGTGGAACTGTCCGGCCTGTTGATGAGGTCGTCGATCATGTCTTTCCAGGCGTCGGTCACCGACCCGACGAAGTCCTTCATGATGTCCTGGATGTTCTTGTTGCTGCCCATGGAAGGATTTCCTTTCGCTGTCTGTGCGATGCGGCAGCAGGCGCTGCCGGTCCTATCCGACGCGATCGTCCAAGGCCTTTACGCAGGCCATTTTCAATCGCGCCCGACCTCGGGTGAATGCGGATTCGGCGGCTTTTACGGAGATGTTGTTCATCCGCGCGAATTCAGCGGTCGAAATTCCCGCCGCGCGGGCGAGTATCACTTCCTGTTCGCGGCCGCGCAGCTGGTGGACCTGGGTCAGTAACCACCGGCCGAAATCCTCGTCGCAGACGTCTTCCTCGGTCGTGCCGGGATCGTCCAGAAAGGCCGTACGCTGCAGCAGGCGCCTGCGTCGCTCCATGTCACGGTAGAAGTCGATGCAGAGGCGGAGGGCCACGGAGGTCAGGAAGGGGCCCAGACGATTACGGTCCAGGGCGGTGTGCGCCGCGGCCCGGGCCATCGTTTCCTGAACGCAGTCCTCAGCGTCCTGATAACTCGGAAGTCTGCGTCGAACCAGCCGCATGAGGCGGTCCTGATGCTGGAAGATATCTTCCCAGGAGCAAGCTGCGGGCGATTGGCAGGTGGAATGTAGCACCATGGGAATTGCAGCCCGTTGTCTCTCGATCAGGCAGGGGGAATGGCAGCCGGATTCCATTTTCTCTCGGCCGTATGGTTTTCCTACCCGAGGCTCCGGGGCGGCAAACCGGAACGGTGCGTTTCCGAATCAGCAGGAATGATTTTTCATTTGCTTTGCCGCCCTTCGGGCTCCACCGTGCGCGGAGCCGGCCGCCGGGTCCAGTCCCGGTTCCAGTTGACCCACATGTCCCGCACCGTCTGCTGCACGAGCGACGTGCCGCGCCGCAGGTCCGTGGCGCCGGCCTCGACGGCCTCCCGGCCGATCATCCGGGCCCCGCCGGTGAAGTAGGCGCCCCGCACGTGCCGTGGGGAACGGAACTTGCCCCACAGCAGGATCCGCATCAGCGGCCAGAGCGTGAACACGCCCGCCGGGCAGCGGTCCTCGGGGTCGAGGGTGCCCCACACGTCCGGGCACAACTCGCTCTCGCGGAGCAGTTCGAAGATCCGCGCGACGGTCTGATCCTTCGTCAACTGACCGTCACGGTAGGCGAGTACGGCGTCCCGCGACTGGTTGAAGAGCCGCTCGACCCACGGGTTGTCGATGCCCTGCAGACCCCGGTAGGGAGGCTGCTCCAAGGCGTCGAACACCGCCCGGTCATGGGTCTTCTCGAACTTCACCGCGACCTGGTTCTGCGCGTTCGTCCCGTACAGCGTGGTGATGGTCCACACCCGGTTCCAGGCGTTCCACAGCTCGAAGTCGTCGAAGGAGATGTAGCTGCACGACACCAGGTCGTCGTAGAACCGGAACATCCGCTTGATCCACGTCTCCAGGTACGCGAACCGCTCGGTGGCGAAGTCGTCCTGCCGCACCGCGTCGATCAGCCGGTGGCCGAGCGCGTTGAGCGACATGACGGTCACCGCGAGGCCGCTGGAGAACAGCGGATCGATGAAGTCGCTGGCGTGCGGCAGCAGGCACCACCGGTCGCCGACCACCGTCTGCGAGGAGAACTGGGTGCGGTCGGTGGAGACGTACGGCCGTACCGACCGCGCGTGCTCGAACTGCCGGGCCACACTGGGGAATCGCCGGACGTGGCTCCAGAACTCCTCCTCCGCGGACATCCCGTCCGGCCGCGGGTACCGCTCCAGGTCCAGGTTGACGCCGACACTGCACAGCTCGCTGGTCCCGTTCGCGTGGTTGTCGAACGGGATGACCCAGAACCAGCCGCCCTCGAAGAGGTGATGCAGTGTGCCCTGGCTGAACGGGCTCGGCATCCTGTGCTCCTCGCGCGGGGGCGCGACGGTGTCGAAAGGGCGCACGTTCACCATGTGCGTGAAGATCGTGCGCGACCGAGTGCGGTACGGCGGCTCCTGCCGCAGCCCCAGCCGCTCGGGCAGGATCGCCCGCATCCCGCCGGCGTCCACCACGTACGAGGCCTGGAAGGTGCCCTTCTCCCGGGTGACGATGGTCGCCCCGTCCTCCTCGAACTTCACGTCGTCGACGAGGGTGTGGGTGTACGCGGTCGCGCCGTAGGAGACGGCCACGTGGAACATGTACGCGTCCACGTCCTGCCGGAAGTAGTGCGAGTCGGGACCGAGCGGCGGCCCCCACGTCGGGTACTGGGTGCACTCCTTCGCCCGGGTCGGCTCGCCCTCCCGGTGGTAGACGAAGCCGAAGTTCCGCTTCACCCCGCAGTTCGACGAAACATGGCGGCGCAGCGCCCCGTTGGTCGCCAGGTGCTCGATCTCCGGGACGTCGTAGCGGCGGGCCAGTACCCGCAGGCCGAAGGTGGTCTCCGGAACGGTGGACTCCCCGATGGCGAACCGGGGATGACCACTGCCCTCCAGCAGCAGCACCCGCACGCCGTGGCGCGCGAGGATCGCCCCGAGCATGGTCCCGCCGATGCCGCCCCCGATGATGGCGACGTCGAACACGCGCTGGTCGTCCTGCCTGTCGTCGGTCATGCCGGCGGTCGTGTCTACGGTCATGTCTACGGTCCTTTCGCGACGGAAGAGCGAGTGGCCGAGCCGGAGTTCAGCCCGCGACGGGCCGAGGAGTCCGGCAGGACCCGGCGCAGCCCGCAGACGGCCACCCGGGCGGAGAACGAGACGGCGAACCAGGGGGTCGGCGCCAGCGCGGCCAGCCGGCCCCGCTCCCCGGGCAGCCGGCGGAAGCCGCGCCCGGTGACGTCCAGCCACGCGCCGAAGTGCAGCAGCCGCGCCTCGGCACCGGCGTCCCGGGCCGGGAACGGCCGCATGTGCTCGCGCACCGCGCGGGTCAGCGCCGCACGCCGCGCCTCGGCCACCCCGTGCCCGGCGAGGAACCGGTCCAGCGAGGCCGCCGAACGGCACGGGAACCCGCCCCGCACCCGGGGTGCGCCGTCGGTCAGCCCGGTGTCGTGGAACGCCGCGGCGGCCAGCAGCCCGGCCTGGTCGTAGCCGGTCCCGCGGGCCCGGGCCCACGCGTCGGCCAGCAGGAACGTCCGCAGCGAGTGCAGCGCGCCGCGCGGCGGCACCAGCCGGGGCAGCTCCCGCAGCGTCGCGTCCGCCAGCGGGTCCCCCCACAGCTCCGCCAGGCCCGGCTCGGCCATCAGCGGACGCCAGGCGTCCGGCAGCGGCCCGGCCGGATCGTCGCACCGGTCGCCCTGACCGGGCCCGGGCTCATCCGCGTCGGGCAGCCACGTGGACATACCCCACCCCCTCGCATATGCGGCGTACTGGTTGCGCCTGTCTCATCTCTCTTTACGCTCCGGATTCCGCTTCCCCTCCCGTGTCCCGCGGTGGGTTCGCACCTTGGCCGGTCTTCGTCTTCGAACAGGTCGCAAACTCGCCCTGCAACCAGGGGAATTCACCCACCCAGACCACAAAAGAGTGAGCATTACCGGCCGTTGGAGGCCATCGGGCCGCCGATACGCGACCGACTCCGCTTTCCCGCAAGCGCGTTGTCGCGAACGCGCGGAGCACGCGCGGCACGCCACCCGTCCCGCGCACATCCGAGTGCTCCGAGAGGCTTCGATCGGGGGAGTGCCCCGGCGCCAGGGAGGCTGGCAGCCTCGGGACAGCGCCACACGCGCTCCCCGACCCCGCACCATCGAGGCACGAAGTCATGCTCACTGTCCTGAACGTCCACGAACGCCCGCTCCCCGCCCCGCCCGAGGCCGTCGGCGCGCTGATCGACTCCCTCGGCGGCGAAAAGGACCGGCTGTGGCCGCCGGAGTGGCCGCCCGTGCGGTTCGAAGGGCCGCTCGCCGTCGGTGTGTCCGGCGGACACGGCCCCGTGCGGTACGTGGTGAGCCACTACGTTCCGGGGCAGTGGGTGCGCTTCCGCTTCACGGGTCCGAAGGGCTTCGAAGGCTTCCACGAGTTCAGCGTCGAACGCCTCGACGACCACCGCACCGTGCTGCGCAGCACCCTCGTGCTGCGCCCGCGCGGAGTGCGCTGGCTGGGCTGGCTGCTGTTCTTCCGCCCGCTGCACGACGCCGCGTTCCGAGGAACCCTCGACCGCGCCGAACACGCCCTGACCGGGCGGGTGGCGCGTCCCGTGCGCTGGGGGCCGTACGTACGACTGCTGCGCACCGCGAGCGCCCGGCTGGTACCCCGGCCGGCCGTCTGAGAGGAGAACCGCCATGAGCATGTTCCCCAACCCCGAGCTGCCCAGGATCCCCGGCCTGAACTCGGAGAACGTCTTCACGGACATCACCGAGACGCCCGAGCGGCTGTCCGCCCTGGGCCAGGCCGGCACCGCCGGGATCATCGCCACGGTCGACGTGCAGGCCGGACTGGACGACTGGGACCTGCCACTGCTGCCGGAGCACCCGCGTCCGGTCGTGCTCGTGCACGGCACCTTCGGCAACCGCGGCTACACCTGGACCAAGGCCGCCCCGCTGCTGCGGCAGCACGGCTACCGGATCTTCCGCATCGACTACGGACAGCACCTCAACCCCGTGCTGTTCGGACTCGGCGACATCAGGCAGTCCGCCCAGCAGCTCAGCGAGTTCGTCGACGAGGTGCTGCGGCGCACCGGCGCCGCGCAGGTGGACATGGTCGGCTTCTCGCAGGGCGGGATGATGCCCCGCTACTACATCCAGGCCCTGGGCGGCGCCCCGAAGGTGCACCACCTCGTCGGTATCGCGCCCGGCACCCGCGGCGTCACCGCGCAGGGCCTGATGCGGCTGGCCCGCCAGATCCCCGGCGCCGGGGAACTGGTCGAGCAGGGCCCCGTCCACCTGACCGTGCCGGCCTGGCCGCAGCTCCAGTCCGACAGCGAGTTCATCCGCGAACTCGGCGAACTCGGCGAGACCAGCGAAAGCGTCCGCTACACCGTCATCGCCACCCGGTACGACGACGTCGTCACCCCGTACGAGTCGTGCGCCCTGAAGGAGACACCGGGGCACTACGTGCGGAACCTGGTCCTCCAGGACTTCGACCCCGAGGACCACACCCCGCACGCGAGCATGCCGTACAACCCCACCGTGCTGAACCTGATGCTGACGGCACTGGCGGACTGAGCCGCTGGGGGGTTGTCTCGCCGATCATGCCGGGTTCGCGGCGCCTGGGACCGCGCCTCGCCGCGTTGTCGTCGGTCCCCGATTCCCCCAAGCTCTCGGCTCCGCTCGAGCAGGGGGACCCCCCATCGCATCGGCTCCCTTCTCCGCCTTGCGATGCACGGCACCAGGCGCCGCTCCCTGATCCGGCCTGATCGACGAGACACCGCCTAGGGCCCGCTACCGGCTGCCGTCCAGCAGCACGCGCGCGACCAGTGCCGGGTCGTCGTTCATCGGGACGTGCCCGCAGCCGGGCAGCCGGACCAGCCGGGCCCGCGGGATGACGGTCTTGGCGCGGACGCCCTGCCGGGGCACGAGCAGCCGGTCCCGGCTGCCCCAGGCGACGGTGACCGGCAGCCCGGGCACGTCCTCGCTGAACCGCACGCCCCGGCCCGAGCGCAGCGTCTCGGAGAACCCCTCGGCGTGCGCGAGCGCCCGGGTCTCGGCGATCACGGCCTCCGGCGCGCGCCGGGCCGGGCGGGCGTAGATGGTGCTCGTCAGCAGCGTCCGGCCGACCGCCGACGGCGCCAGCCGCTCCACCACCGACGAGGGGGTGCGGCGGGCGATGTGCCGCATCGTCAGCAGCACCCCGAACGCGTAGCGCCGCTCGGCCTCGGACCAGAAGCCCGCCGGGGACAGCGCCGTGACCGAGCGGACCCGGCCCGCGCGGCCGAGTTCCAGCGCCAGCAGCCCACCCAGCGAGTTGCCCGCCACGTGGGGCCGTTCGACGCCCAGCGCCTCGCACAGCGCGGTGAGCACGGTGGTCATCGTCGGCAGGTCGTGCGGCAGCCCGTCCGGGAGCGCCGGCGACTCGCCGAACCCGGGCAGGTCCACGGCGATCACGTCACGCTCCTTGGCCAGCACGGGTATCACCGGGTCCCAGGCCTGCCGGTGGTGGCCTATGCCGTGCAGCAGGAGCAACGGCTCGCCGTCGCCCTCGCGCGCGTAGGAGACGGTCAACTGCCGCGACCCGGTGGGGGTGGGGACCGTGAAGGAGACGGAGGCGGACATGCTGCTCCTCGTGGTTGCGCCGGGGACTTTGCGTAGACACCCTGTCAGCAATTGCTACCGACGGGTAGCCCCCGAATGCCCCCGATCGCGCGCCCCCGCGCGCACGGCGCGTGTCCGCACCGGATTTCGCCTGGACACCACCGCGCGCGTCGGCTGGGATGGGCCCGTGACCACCGACACCGCCACGGACGTCTTCGAAGAGCACCGCCCGCTCCTCCTGGGAGTCGCCTACCGCATGCTCGGCCGCGTGGCCGACGCCGAGGACGTGGTCCAGGACGCCTGGCTGCGCTGGGCCGGCGCCGACCGGAGCGAGGTGCGCGAAGCCCGCGCCTACCTGGTGCGCATCACCACCCGCCTCGCCATCGACCGCCTCCGCCAGATCAAGGCGCGCGGGGAGACCTACGTCGGCCCCTGGCTGCCCGAGCCGTACATCACCGCCCACGAGGAAGCCGTTCCGGACACCGCCGAACGCGCCGTGCTCGCCGACTCCGTCTCCCTCGCCGTCCTCGTCGTCCTGGAGTCGCTGTCGCCGCTGGAACGCGCGGTCTTCGTGCTCCGGGAGGCCTTCGGCTACCCCTACGCCGAGATCGCCGCCCTGCTCGACCGCGGGGAACCGGCCGTACGGCAGATGGCCGGCCGGGCCCGCAAGCACGTCGACGAACGCCGGCCGCGCTACGACGTCGACCCAGCCCAGCGCCGCGACCTCACCGAACGGTTCCTCAACGCCGCCGCGGAGGGCGACCTGGAGGGCCTGATGGCGCTGCTCGCCCCCGACGTCCGGCTCGTCGGCGACAGCGGCGGCAAGTCCCGGGCGCCCCTGCGGGAGCTGGAGACCGCCGACAAGGTGGGCCGCTTCCTCATCGGCGCGGCGGCGCAGCGCGGCTCCGTGTCCTTCCGCTTCCTGGAGGTCAACGGCGGCCCCGCGGTCCTCGTGACGGACGACGGCCGACCCGACTCGGTGCTCCAGCTCGACGTCCTCGACGGACGCGTCCAGGCCGTCTACATCATCCGCAACCCGGACAAGCTCCGGTCGGTGGCCGCCGGCTGACCGCTCCCGCACCACCGCCGAAGCCCCCGTCCCGCGACGGGGGCTTTGCCGTCATGTCACGGACACGCGCCCATACGAACGCTTCATGAACGCTCCACCGCGGCGCTCCCGCACGCCGTGCCGGGGATCGAGGATTGGTCTTGACCAAGGGTGAGGGCCGCCCTATGGTCGCAGACAAGTGCAACAACCTTTAATAAACAAGGGCGCTAAAACGCCGCGGGATCACCGGCGATTGCGGAGGACAGGGTGGGGACCACGCAGCTGGAATCGGTGCCGGAACCTAAGTACTGGCATCTCAAGACCGTGCTCACCGAGGCACTGGACTCGGAGTTCTCCGTCGGCGAGATCCTGCCCAACGAGCGCGAGCTCGCCGCCCGCTTCGGCGTCGCCCGCGCGACCCTGCGCCAGGCCCTGGAGCAGCTCGAACTGGAAGGCAGGCTCCAGCGCCGCCGCGGCGTCGGCACGACCGTGGCGCCGCCCCGCGTGGGAGTGGCCGTCGGCACCGAGCGGCACTCCTGGCCCGGCGCGGGCGACGACGCCTGGCAGGCCGCCGACTGCACCACCGCCGCCCCGCCGGCCGCCGTCGCCGCCGCTCTGGAGACCGGCCGTGACGAACCCGTGCACACCGTCCGCCGCACCCGGATGACCCACGGCCAGCCGGTCGCCGCGGAACTGCTCTACGTCCCCGCGTCCTCGGTGCCCGACCTGACCGCCATCGACGCCCCGTCCGGAGCGGCACGCGCGCGTGCGGTGCTGCGCGAGCTGCAGCGGCTGGAACTGGAGGGGCGGGACAGCGCGGTCGAGCTGGGCTCGGCCCGCGCGGACGACGCCAAGGAACTGGACCGGCTGCCGGGCGCGCCCGTCCTCGTCGTCACCACCCGCTTCTTCGCCGAGGGCCGCACCGCCGCGCTCTCCGTCGCCACCTACCGCGCGGACACCTGCCGGCTGACCTTCGGGGACTTCGGCGCCGTCGAGATCCACGAGGACCCGGAGCGCCGCGCCTCCTGAGCCCGCCGCACCGTTCCGCGGCGCTGAGGCGCGGTCAGCGAAGGCACGGCACACGACGGCACGGTCGCCGACGGCGGGTCGCCGTCAGCGCCGTGCCGTCACCGTCCCCTCGACCGCGAAGAGCTGCTCCTCCACATGGTCGAGGGCGAGCCGCAGCGCGCCCGTCGCCACGGCGGCCTCCCCGAGCAGGGAGAGAGCCACCCTCGGCGGGCGCAGGCAGTAGCGCGCCAGTTCCCGGCGCAGCGGCTCCAGCACCCCGTCCAGGCCCGCAGCCCAGCCGCCGATCACCACCAGCTCGGGATCGAGCGCCAGCACCAGCGCCGCCACGTCGTGCACCAGCCGCTGAATGAACCGGTCGACGGCCGCGCGGGCCCGCCGGTCGCCCTCGCGGGCCCGCGCGAACACCTCCGCGACCTGCCGCTCGTCCAGCGGGTGCAGCGGCTCGTCCGTGGTGGACAGCAGCGTCTCCGGCTTCGCCTCCCGGCCCAGCAGATGCAGCGCGCCGATCTCCCCGGCCGCCCCGCCGTACCCCCGGTGCAGTCGCCCGCCGATCAGCGCGCCGGCACCCGGACTCAGCCCGGCCAGCACGAACACCACGTCGTCGGACTCGGTCGCCGAGCCCTTCCAGTGCTCGGCGACGACCGCCGCGTTCGCGTCGTTCTCCACCAGCACCGGGCACTTGAAGGACCGGCCGAGCCGCTCGCCCAGCCGCAGCCCCGTCCACCCGGGCAGCGCCGTGCCCAGCCGTACCGTGCCGTCCGCCTCGACGATGCCCGGCGTGGCCACCCCCACCGCGCGCAGCGAGCCCCGGGCGACCCCGGCCCGGCGCAGCAGCTCGGCTACCGCCGTGCGCAGCCGCTCCAGGCGCTCGTCCGCCGGCGCGGTCTCGGAGACGTCCTTGGCCTGGGCGCCCAGCACCCGGCCGTCCAGGTCGGCGAGGAGCGCGGCGACCCGGTGCGGGCCGATCTCCAGGCCCAGCAGATGACCGGCCTCCGCGCGGAACCGGAACCGTCGCGCGGGCCGCCCCTGACGCCGGGCGGCGCCCTCCTCGGCGGCCTTCTCGACGACCAGCCCGGCCTCGATGAGCCCTTCCACGACGCCCTCGACCGTGGGCCGGGACAGTCCGGTGACCCGGGTGATCTCGGTCAGCGTCGCGCAGTCCGTGGCACGCAGCGCGTGCAGCACCACCGCGGAATTGATCCTTCGCAGCAGCGAGGGATCCCCGCCGGTCAGCCCCGCCAACGTCCCGTCCTCCCAGCTCGTGCGCGTGTTGGCCGGATCGTACTCGGCGCCGCCGACCCCGGCGAGCGCGCCCGCCCCCGACGGCCGCCCCCGGCTTCCGGTCAGCCGGGGGAGACGAACCCCGACTCGTACGCCGCGATCACCGCCTGGGTGCGGTCCCGCGCGCCCAGCTTCGCCAGCACCGCGCTGACGTGCGACTTCACCGTCTCCGTGCCGACCACCAGCTGTCCGGCGATCTCCGCGTTCGACAGCCCCCGCGCCATCAGCCGCAGCACCTCCGCCTCCCGCTCGGTCAGCTGCGCCCGGTCCATCACCGTCCGCGCCGCCGGGTTCCCGCCGCCGTCGCCGCCGTACTCGGCGGCCAACTGCCGCACCGACGCCGGGAACAGCAGCGACTCGCCCTCGGCGACCAGCCGCACCGCGTGCACGATCTCCACCGGCCGGGCCCGCTTCAGCAGGAACCCGTCGGCGCCCGCCCGCAGCGCCTCGTAGACGTACTCGTCGTTCTCGAACGTCGTCACCACCAGGATCTTCGGCGGGTCCGGCACGGTCCGCAGCACCGCGCGGGTGGCCTCGATCCCGTCCAGCAGCGGCATCCGCACGTCCATGGCGACCACGTCCGGCCGCAGTCGCCGCACCAGCGGGATCACCGCGGCCCCGTCGGCGGCCTCCCCGACCACCTCCAGGTCGGGCTGCGCCTCCAGCACCGCGCGCAGCCCCGCGCGGACAAGGGGTTCGTCGTCGACGAGGAGAACGGTGATCGGCGGCACCCGCCCAGCGTAGATCAGTCGAGCGGCAGTTCGACGCGCACCTGCCAGTCGCCGTCGTCGGGGCCCGTGTGCGCCCGGCCGCCGAGCAGCGCCGCCCGCTCCCGGATCCCGCGCAGCCCGCTGCCCCGGCCGGGCCCGGCTATCGACGCCGGCAGCGGATTGCGGACCTCCAGGTCGAGCCGGCCGTCCGCGACCGCGACCCGCACGCGTGCCGTGGCCCCGTCCCCGTGCCGCAGCACATTGGTCAGCGCCTCCTGGAGCATGCGGTAGCCCTCCCGCGAGACCGGGCCGGGCACCGTCGCCAGCGGCCCCGCGAACTCGGCGTCGACCTTCGTCCCGGAGGCGCGCGCGGACTCCAGCAGCCGGTCCGCCTGCGTGAGCGTCGGACGCCCGCTCACCGGACGCTCCGCCTCGCGCAGGATGCCCAGCACCCGGTCCAGGTCCTCCAGCGCGGCCCTCCCGGTGTCCTCGATCGCGGCGAGCGCCCGGTCCGTGAACGCCGGATCGCCCGCCGCCCGCGCGGCACCCGCCTGCACCACCGCCACCGTCAGCGCGTGCCCGATCGTGTCGTGCAACTCCCGCGCGATCCGGTTGCGTTCCAGCAGCTGCTCGGTGCGTTCCTCCAGCGCGGCCAGCCGCTCCGCCGCCGACGGCCCGAGGAGCCCGCGCGCGAGCACGGTGATCAGCTCGCCGAGTGCCACCACCACCGCGGCCATGACGATCAGGGGGAGGGGCGCCAGGAAGGCGTAAGCCCAGTGGGGTTCGTCGATCTGCAGGACCGGGGTGTCGTGCTGCTCCCGGCCGAGCGACGCCTCGATCAGGTCGATGGCGCAGACCGGCATCCAGACGGTCGTGAACGCGGTCGCCGACCCCAGGACGATCCGGGCCTGCAGCCACAGCACCGTGCGCCACCGGTCGCCCCAAGTCGCCGACGGCGCGGTGGAGATGCCCGAGTCCGACGCGTCCTGCAGCAGCATGAACCGCGCCTGGAGTCCCTCGCCGCGCCGCACGGCGGGAATCATCGCGACCGGGACCAGCGCCAGGGCGGGGATCCACCACCGCTCCATGTCGACGAAGAACCACACGGCGACCAGCAGCATCGGAACCCACAGATGCAGCAGGCGCGTGTACGTCGTCCCGCGCAGCAGCGGGCGCAGCAAGCGGATCATCGCCTCATCGTGCCAGCCGCCACCGGCGACCGGCCTCCCCCGAGCGGGGGAGACGGCCTCCACGCACAGGGGAGGCGCACCCGCCGGGACGACGGCCAGTCTGGGGCCATGACCAGCATCGACGTCCGAGACCTCACCAAGGAGTACGGCGGCAGGCGCGCCGTCGACCACCTCACCTTCACCGTCGAGCCCGGCCGGGTCACCGGCTTCCTAGGCCCCAACGGCGCCGGGAAGTCCACCACCATGCGGCTCGTGCTCGGCCTCGACCGGCCGGCCTCGGGCACCGCGACCGTCGGCGGCCGCGCCTACGCCACGCTGCACGAGCCGCTGCGCGAGGTCGGCGCCCTGCTCGACGCCCAGGCCGCGCACGGCTCCCGCACCGGACGCGACCATCTGCGCACCCTCGCCGCGAGCAACCGCATCCCGGTGTCGCGGGTGGACGCGGTGCTGGCGGAGACCGGCCTGGCCGGCGCCGCCCGCCGCCTGGTGAGGACGTACTCCCTCGGAATGCGCCAGCGCCTCGGCATCGCGGCGGCCCTGCTCGGCGACCCGCCCGTGATCATGCTGGACGAGCCGTCCAACGGCCTGGACCCGGAGGGCATCGTCTGGATCCGCCGGCTGCTGCGCCGGCTCGCCGACGAGGGCCGCACGGTCCTGGTCTCCAGCCATCTGATGAACGAGACCGCGTCCTTCGCCGACCACCTGGTCGTCCTCGGCCGGGGACGGCTCCTCACCGACATGCCGATGCGCGACTTCATCGACGCGCGCGTGCGGCCACGCGTCCGCGTGCGCACCACCGACGACAACGCGCTGCGGGACCTGCTCGCCCGCCACGGCTACGAGGCCGCCCCGGGCGAGCCGGGCGGCTGGATCGTGGACCACGCGCGCGTGGAGGACATCGGCCGCCTCGCCTCCGAGGCGCGGCTGCCCGTCCTCGAACTCGCCGCCCAGGAGGGCACCTTGGAGCAGGCCTACCTCGACCTGACCGCCGCCGAGACCGAGTTCACCGCCCAGCCCCAGGAGGCCTGACCGTGGCGTTCACCCCCGTCCTGCACGCCGAGTGGCTGAAGATCCGCACCCTGCGCTCCCTGTACGGCGCACTGGCCGCCCTCTTCGCCGTGACGACCGCGTTCTCCGCGATCGCCGCCACCGGCAGCACCACGGACCCCGGATTCGACCCGCTGTTCACGGCGTTCCTCGGCACCGCGCCCGGCCAGATCGCGGCCATCGCCTTCGGCGCCCTCGCCGTCTCCTCCGAGTTCCAGGGCGGCGGACTGCGCCTCGCGTTCACCGCGGTGCCGCGGCGCGGACGCTGGTTCGCGGCCAAGCTGACCGCCGTCGCCGTACCGGTGTTCCTCGTCGGACTGGTGACCGGCGCAGCCTCGCTCGCCGTCGCCCGCGCGGGCATGGGCGACGCGGTGGACGGGCTCACGGCGGGCCTCCAGGCACGCGGCGTCGTCGGCTGCGGCGTCTACCTCGCGCTGATGGCCCTGTTCGGGGCCGGACTCACGGCCCTGCTGCGCAGCGCCGTCGGCGCGCTCAGCATCCTCGTCCCCTTCCTGCTGGTGGTGTCGTTCGTCATCGGGACCGCCACCGGCGGCCTGCCCGAGTACCTGCCGGACCGCGCCGGCCAAGTCGTCTTCCACGCCGACCCGGACGGCTCCCTCGGCCCGTGGACAGGGCTCGCCGTGACCGCGCTGTGGACGGCGGCCGTCGTGGCGGCGGGCGCGTGGAGCGTGCGGCGCCGGGACGCCTGACGCCACGCCAATTGTCAGTGGGGGCGGGTTTACTGGGCGGCATGAACATCGCACGGTGCCTGGAGACGATCGACCGGCTGTGCCTGCGCCCCTTCCCCGTGGAGCACGGCTGGTCGGACGTGGGCCGGGCGGGCCCGGGCTACTTCATGGCGGAACTGCTCGCGGGGGAGGGGGAGCCGGCGGCACGGGAGCAGGCGGCCGAGGACGTGGACGCGCACAAGGAGGCCGTGGCCCAGGTGCTGCACCGGCGGTGGGGACCGGTGCGGCCCTGGGGCACGCTGACGTTACGGGTGCGCGGCCTGCGCGGCGAGGAGATACCCGAGCCGTGGGGGAGCCTCAGTCACCTGGTGGACGAGGCGTACGTCTGGGAGGCGGACGGGACCGGCCGCTGGGTCGCCCTCGGCGTGGCCGACCGGGACCCGTCCGACGCGATACGGCTGCTGGCGGTGGTCACCGAGACGGACCCGCCCTGACCCGGCGCCGGTCAGCCCTCGGCGGCGGCCGCCCGCAGCCGGGCGAACTCCTCCGCCATCGTCTGCGCGGTCCAGTGCGCGTTCAGCCCGCTCGGATTGGGCAGCACCCACACACGCGTGTCCCCGATGGTCCGCTCCTGCGGCCCCACCTGGGCCTTCCGGTCGTCGAACGCGGCCCGGTAGGCGGTCACGCCGACCACGGCGAGCCACCGCGGCCGCAGCCGCGCGACCTTGACCGCCAGCTGCCGCCCGCCCGCGCGGTACTCCTCCGCGCTCAGCTCGTCCGCCCGGGCCGTCGCCCGCGCCACCACGTTGGTGATGCCGAGCCCGTACGACAGCAGCTCCCGCTGCTCGGCAGGCTTCAGCAGCCGGGGCGTGAAACCGGACAGGTGCAGCACCGGCCAGAACCGGTTGCCGGGGCGGGCGAAGTGGTGGCCGGTCGCGGCGGTCGTCAGTCCCGGGTTGATTCCGCAGAACAGCACGTGGAGGCCGTCCGCGACGACGTCCGGTACCAGACGGTCGCGGGCGGCCTCCAGCTCCGCCGGGGTGAAGCGGGTCATCCCGTGACGGGCGTCAGAGGATGGCCCCGGGCGTGTAGCCCGCGGCCTCCGGGCGCTGCTTCACGATCTCCTCGATCCGGCCGACCACGACACCGACCTGGTCGGCGGCGGCGCCCGTGAAGGACAGCTTGTCGGCCATCAGCGCGTCCAGCTCGGCGCGGCCCAGCGGGATGCGCTCGTCGAGGGCGAGCTTGTCGAGGAGCTCGTTGCGCTCGGCGCCCTGCTCGCGCATCGCGAGCGCGGAGGCGACGGCGTTCTCCTTGATGGCCTCGTGGGCGACCTCACGGCCGACGCCCGCGCGCACCGCGCCCATCAGCACCTTGGTGGTGGCGAGGAACGGCAGGTAGCGGTCCAGCTCCCGGGCGACGACCGCCGGGAAGGCGCCGAACTCGTCCAGCACGGTCAGGAACGTCTCAAGCAGGCCGTCCAGCGCGAAGAACGCGTCCGGCAGCGCGACGCGGCGCACCACCGAGCAGGACACGTCGCCCTCGTTCCACTGGTCGCCGGCCAGCTCGCCGGTCATCGAGGCGTAGCCGCGCAGGATGACCATGAGGCCGTTGACGCGCTCGCAGGAGCGGGTGTTCATCTTGTGCGGCATCGCGGACGAGCCGACCTGGCCCGGCTTGAAGCCCTCGGTGACCAGCTCGTGCCCGGCCATCAGCCGGATCGTCTTGGCGAGCGAGGACGGCGCGGCGGCGAGCTGCACCAGCGCGGTGACGACCTCGTAGTCGAGGGAGCGCGGGTAGACCTGGCCGACCGAGGTGAAGGCCTGCGAGAAGCCCAGGTGGGCGGCGATCCGGCCCTCCAGGTCGGCGAGCTTGGAGGCGTCGCCGCCGAGCAGGTCCAGCATGTCCTGAGCGGTGCCGACCGGGCCCTTGATGCCGCGCAGCGGGTAGCGGCCCAGCAGCTCCTCGACGCGGGCGTGGGCGACCAGCAGCTCGTCGGCGGCGGTCGCGAAACGCTTGCCGAGGGTGGTGGCCTGGGCGGCGACGTTGTGGGAGCGGCCGGCCATGACCAGCTCGCCGTACTCGGCGGACAGCTTGCCGAGGCGGGCCAGCACGGCGACCGTGCGGTCGCGCATCAGCTCCAGCGAGAGCCGGATCTGCAGCTGCTCGACGTTCTCGGTGAGGTCGCGGGAGGTCATGCCCTTGTGCACGTGCTCGTGCCCGGCGAGGTCGTTGAACTCCTCGATCCGTGCCTTCACGTCGTGCCGGGTGACCTTCTCGCGCTCGGCGATGGAGGCCAGGTCGACGGTGTCGAGGACACGCTCGTAGTCGGCGATCGCCTCGTCCGGCACCTCGATGCCGAGGTCCTTCTGGGCCCGCAGCACGGCGAGCCAGAGCTGACGCTCCAGCTTCACCTTCTGCTCGGGCGACCAGAGCGTGGCGAGCTCGGTGGAGGCGTAGCGTCCGGCGAGGACGTTGGGGATGCGGGGCTTGGCGGGCGCAGAAGTCACGTGTCCAGATTCTACTGGCGGTTCGTGCAGGCCAGCGCCACGGGACCGTTCGGCGGAAGCTACGAGACGGGCGTCACGCGCCGGCGTCGGCGACCGCCTCGTACGGCAGCAGCTCGGGCCGCTTCGCCGGGCGGCCGTCCCCCGAGGAGCGCCCGGTGAGCCGCCGTCCGATCCACGGCAGCAGATGCTGCCGGGTGAAGCGGATGTCGGCGACGCGGCGGCCGACCCACCCGGGCGGTGCGGTGGGGGGCGGCGGGACGTGCCAGTCCGGGTCCTCGGGCTCGTAGCCGAGGGTCTGCCAGACGGCCTCGGCGACCCGGCGGTGGCCCTCGGCCGTCAGGTGCAGCCGGTCCACGTCCCACAGCCGGGGGTCGGCCAGGGAGGGCGCGCCGTACAGGTCGACGACGAGCGCGCCGTGCCGGGCGGCCAGCTCGTCGACGCAGGCGAACAGCTCCTCCATGCGCGGCCGGAACCGCTCCAGGACGGGCCCCTGGCGGCCGGGGCTGCGCATCAGCACCAGTTGCCGGCACGCCGGCGCCAGCCGCTCCACGGCCTCCTCCAGCAGCCCCCGCACCCGGCCCATGTCGCACTTGGGACGCAGGGTGTCGTTGAGGCCGCCGACCAGGGTGATGACGTCGGCGCCCATCGCGGCGGCCACGTCCACCTGCTCGTCGACGATCTGCCCGATCAGCTTGCCGCGCACGGCGAGGTTGGCGTACCGGAAGCCGGGCGTACGCGCGGCCATCCGCGCCGCGAGCACATCGGCCCAGCCCCGGTAGGAACCGTCGGGCAGCAGATCCGACATGCCCTCGGTGAAGGAATCACCGACGGCGGCCAGGCTGGCGTGCGTGGGAGAGGCATTCTTCTGCATGACGCCACAGATGGTATCCCGAAGCACATACCCGTCGGTCGGTCCCCCCGGATCGGCCGCCTGTCACGCCCGCTGCCCGAACAGCTCCCGCAGCACGTCCTCCATCGTCACCAGCCCGGCCAGGCGGCCGTCGGAGCCCAGGACGGCCGCCAGGTGGGTCCGGCTGCCGCGCATGGCGGTGAGGACGTCGTCGAGGGGGGTCGTCTCGCGGACGCGGGCGATGCGGCGCATGTCGCGCAGCCGGAACGGCTGGTCGCGCGAGGCGGCGTCCAGGGCGTCCTTCACGTGCAGGTAGCCGACGATCCGGCGGCCCTCGTCGACCACGGGGAAGCGGGAGAAGCCGGACTCGGCGGAGAGACCCTCCAGTTCCTCGGGGGTGACGCCCACGCGCGCGTAGACCACGCGTTCCAGCGGCAGGACGACGTCGCGCACCGGGCGGCGGCCCAGCTCCAGGGCGTCATGCAGCCGCTCCTGCGCCCGGTCGTCGATGAGGCCGGCCGCGCCGGAGTCCTTGACCAGCCGGGCCAGCTCGGCGTCGGAGAAGGTCGCCGTCACCTCGTCCCGGGTCTCGATGCGCAGCATCTTCAGCAGCGCGTTCGCGAAGGCGTTGACCGTGAAGATCACCGGCCGCAGCGTCCGCGACAGCGTGACCAGCGGCGGCCCGAGCAGCAGCGCGCTGCGCACCGGCTCCGCGAGCGCGATGTTCTTCGGCACCATCTCGCCGAGCAGCATGTGCAGATACGTCGCCAGGGTCAGCGCGATCACGAAGGACACCGCGTGCCCGGCCCCGCTCGGCACGCCCATCGCGTGGAAGACGGGTTCCAGCAGATGCGCGATCGCCGGCTCGGCGACCACACCGAGCACCAGCGTGCACAGGGTGATCCCGAGCTGCGCGGCCGCCATCAGCGCGGACACGTGCCGCAGCCCCCACAGCACGACCTTGGCGCGCCGGTCGCCCTGTTCGGCGTACGGTTCGATCTGCGAGCGGCGCACGGAGATCAGCGCGAACTCGGCGCCGACGAAGAACGCGTTGACGACGAGCGTCGCCAGACCGATCAGCAGCTGTACGGCGGTCATGTCCGGGCCCCCTGGTCGTCGAGCGGCGCGTGCAGCAGCACCCGGGCGGCCCTGCGCCCGGAGGCGTCCACGACCTCCAGCCGCCAGCCGGCGACCTCCAGCGTGTCCCCCACGGCGGGAATGCGGCCGAGCTCGGTGGCGACCAGCCCGGCCAGCGTCTCGTACGGTCCCTCCGGCGTCCGCAGGCCCACGCGCACCAGCTGGTCCGTGCGGGCGGCCCCGTCGGCCGAGTACAGCGCGTGGCCGTCCTCGTCGGTGCCGGCGGGGGCGAGGTCCGGGGTCTCGTGCGGGTCGTGCTCGTCCCGCACCTCGCCGACGACCTCCTCGACGATGTCCTCCAGGGTGGCGACGCCCGCCGTACCGCCGTACTCGTCGATGACCACGGCCATCGTCCGCCGCCCGGACAGCCGGTCCAGCAGCCGGTCCACGGTCAGCGTCGTCGGCACCAGCAGCGGCTCGCGCATCAGCTCGGAGACGGGCACACGGGGCCGTCGCGCGGCGGGGACGGCGAGGATGTCCTTGACGTGCGCGGTGCCCACGACGGAGTCGAGGCTGCCGCGGAAGACCGGGAACCGGGACAGACCGGTCGCCCGGGTCACGTTGGCCACGTCCTCACAGGTCGCCTGGGCGTCGAGGGCGATGACCTGGACGCGGGGTGTCATGACGTTCTCCGCGGTGAGGTCGGCCAGGTTCAGGGTCCGCACGAACAGCTCGGCGGTGTCCGGCTCCAGCGCGCCCTCGCGGGCGGAGTGCCGGGCGAGCGCGGCCAGCTCCTGCGGACCGCGCGCGGAGGCCAGTTCCTCGGCGGGCTCGATGCCGAAGCGGCGCACCACGCGGTTGGCGGTGTTGTTGAGGTGGGTGATGAACGGCCGGAACAGCGCGCTGAACCAGCGCTGCGCGTTGCCCACCCGTTTGGCGACGGCCAGCGGCGAGGAGATCGCCCAGTTCTTCGGCACCAGCTCGCCCACGACCATCAGGAACACCGTCGACAGCGCCGTGCCGATCACCAGGGCGATCGAGGAGGCCGCGGACGCGGAGACGCCGAGGGCCCGCAGCGGACCCGCGATCAGCCGGGCGATCGACGGCTCGGCGAGCATGCCGACCACCAGGTTGGTGACGGTGATGCCGAGCTGCGCGCCGGAGAGCTGGAACGTCAGGTTGCGGACGGCTTTCAGGGCGCCGGCCGCGCCGCGCTCGCCGCGCTCGACGGCGCTCTCCAGTTCGCCGCGCTCGACCGTGGTCAGCGAGAACTCCGCGGCGACGAAGGCGCCGCAGATCAGTGACAGCACGACGGCCACCAGCAGGAGGAGCACTTCGATCATCGGTTCACCTCCGTCCCATGGTCGGGCAGGGCCGGGAGGATCGCGCGGTGTCGGGCACTGGGAGGCTCGCCCATGGGCGGACGTTCACACCTTTCCTTGGAGGTTCGGCCCCGGCGGGATCCGGTGGGGATCCGGCGGTTTCGAGGACCGAGTAACCCTCCAAGGGTAAAGGGTGGGCAAAATGGGTCGGTGGTCGCTCAGTCCCCGCTCAGCGGCTTCGTCCAGCGCCGCCACTGCTCCTCGGGTCCGTACCCCGCCGCCCGCCAGGCGTGGTGCGCGGTCTCGTTGCGGGTCAGCACCATCGCGTCCCCGCGGCGCCCCCCGAGCCGTACGAACCGCTCCTCCGCCGCGGCGAGCAGCGCCGAGCCGATGCCCTGCCGGCGCCGCTCGGGGTGCACCGCCAGCCGGTACAGATGGCACCGCCAGCCGTCGAACCCGGCGATCACCGTGCCGACCAGCTCCCCGGCCCGCTCGGCCAGCAGCAGCGCCTCCGGGTCCCGGGCGACCAACCGCTCCACCCCCTGCCGGTCGTCGCTGATGCTGGTGCCCTCGGCGGCGGTCTTCCAGAAGCCGAGGACGGTGTCGAGATCGTCGGGCGTCGCGGCCCGAATCCGCAGGTCGGTCATGCCGTGATCCCACCACGGTCCGGCGCACGGCACGGCGGATTCCGGGATGCGGACGGTCAGCGGCCGCGCAGCGCCGCCATCACCGGGGCGAACGCCTCCATGGACGGCTCCAGGACCGTCAGATACGAGAACCCGTACCGCTCGCGCCGCTCCAGCGCCTGCTCCACGATGTGCTCCACGCTCCCCGCCAGCACGACGGGCAGCTCCAGCGCCTGCTCGGCGCTCAGATGCGGCACGTACGGCAGGAAGGGCTTCAGCGCCGCCTCCCGGTCCTCGGTGACGGCGACCAGCTGGATCAGCAGGTTCAGCTCGGCGGGCTCCTTCCGGCCCTCGGCGAGCCGCCTGTACAGGCCCACCCGCTCGTCCAGCTCGTCCGCCGTCACCGGCAGCAGTTCCCCGGACGTGCTCCCGGGCACCGCGCGCGCCCCGGTGAACGCCGCGATGTCCGCGTGCCGGGCTGCCAGCCGCAGCATCCGGTCGCCGCCCGCCCCGATCAGCAGCGGCACGCGGGGCCGCTGCACCGGCCGCGGCTGGTACTCCTCCGAGCCGAGCAGCCGGTCCAGCTCCTCGACCGTGCGCCGCAGATGGTCCACCCGCTCGCCGGGCGAGCCCCACGGCAGCCCGGCCGTCTCGTGCTCCGCGCGGACATAGCCGGTGCCGAGACCCAGTTCGAGGCGGCCGCCGGTCAGCGCGTCCGTCGTGGCCACCTCGCGGGCGAGCAGCGCCGGGTTCCAGAAACCCGCGTTGAGCACGAACGTGCCCACACGCGGCCGCTCGGTCGCCTCGGCCGCCGCGACCAGGGCGGGGAAGGGCGCGGGCATCCCCAGATGGTCGGGGACGAGCAGCACGTCGTAGCCCAGTTCCTCGGCCCGGCGGCACTTGGCCCGCCACTCGGCGGCGGGCGCCGCGGTCAGCAGGTTGACGCCGAAACGGAACGGGTGCGGCATGAACTCTCCTCGGTGGACGGCGACTTGAGTGCAAGGGCCACGATTCCATCACTCGTGCGCGATGGCCGCCAGTACGTTCATACGTGAGGCACGCAACGCCGGCAGCAGCGCCGCCACGACCCCCACCACCGCCGAGCCGATCACGACGGCGACGATCGTGCCCCAGGGGATCGCCAGCGCGGTCATGCCCTGCAACGCCAGCACCTGCTGCATGCACAGGCCCCACACCAGCCCCAGTGCGAGCCCGAGAACGGCCCCGAACACCGCGATCACCACCGACTCCAGCCGGATCATCCGGCGCAGCTGCCGCCGCCCCAGCCCGATCGCGCGCAGCAGCCCGATCTCCCGGGTCCGCTCCACCACCGACAGGGCGAGGGTGTTGACCACGCCGAGCACCGCGATGACGATGGCGAGCCCGAGCAGGGCGTAGACGAGGTACAGCAGCACGGCGATCTGGTCCCGGACCAGCTGCTTGTAGTCCGCCACGTCCCGCACCTGGACCTGCGGGTACGGCTCCAGGGTCCGCTCCAGCGCCGCCCGCAGGTCGCCGGCGTCGGTGCCCGCGGCGGCGTTCACGTAGACCGCGGAGTCCTGGCCGCCCGGCGCGTACCGCCCGGCCGTGCCCATGCCGAAGTACATCCCGCCCGTGGTGCCGAACCCCTCGGCGGCGTCCTGGTCGGTCAGCGCCCGCACCGTCAGCTCGGTCGTCCGCCCGCCCTGGAACTCGGCCGGCAGCACACTGCCGACCCGCACCCCGTGGTCGCGCGCGAAGTCCACGTCCATGGCGATCCCGCCGTCGGCGAGCGCGGCCGCGGTGCCGCCCCGCGCGTAGGTGATGTTGGCGACCTCGTCGAGCCCCGGATCGAAGGCCGCGGCGGTCGTCTCCACCCGGTCGCCGTCCGGCAGCCGCACCGCCAGCGGGGTCAGCTTGGAGCGCACCACCAGCCCGACGCCCTCGGTGCCGCGCACCGCGTCGGTGATCTCCCGGGGGAACGGCGAGAAGTTGGTGTTCTGCACGACGAAGTCGGCGCCCAGCGTCTTGTCGATCTGCCCGTCGAACGACTCGGTCATGGAGGCGCTGGACACCGAGATCCCGCCGACCAGCGCCAGACCCACCATCAGGGCCGCCGCCGTGGCCCCCGTCCGGCGCGGATTGCGCAGGGCGTTGCGCTGGCTCATCCGCCCCACCGGGCCGAACAGCGCCGGGAAGGCCGCGCCGAGCACCCGGATCACCGGCCGCACCAGCAGCGGACCGGCGATCACGGTCGCGATCAGGGTCAGGACCACCCCGAGACCCAGCAGCGAGGCCGCCGACCCGGTCTCGGACGACACCACGCACCCCACGAGCGCCGCCGCCCCGGCCGCGCCCACGACCGCGCCGACCACCGCCCGCGTCCGCAGCGGCCGCCCCACCCCGGCGACCTCCGCGTCCGACAGGGCCGCCATCGGCGACACGGCCGCCGCCCGCCGGGCCGGCAGGTAGGCCGCGACGAAGGTGACGCCGAGGCCGACGACGTACGCCGTCACCGGGGTCACCCAGCCGATCACCATCTCGGTGGCCTTGATGTTCATGCCGAGCAGGCCCATCAGCTCGATCAGCCCGGCGGCCAGGGCGATGCCCGTGACCAGCCCCAGGGTGGCGCCGACCAGCCCGAGCAGCAGCGCCTCGGTCAGCACCGATCGGCGCACCTGCCGCCGGTCGGCGCCGAGCGCGCGCAGCAGCCCCAGCTCGCGGGTGCGCTGGGCGATGAGCATGGAGAACGTGTTGACGATCAGGAACACGCCGACGAGCACGGCGATCCCCGCGAAGCCGACCATCACCCACTTGATGACGTCCAGGAAGCCGCCCAACTGCTCCACGTCGGACTTGGCCTGTTCGGCGGCGGTCCGGTAGTCGTAGCGGTCGGCGCCCAGCGCGGCGGCCACCCGCCCCTTCAGCGTCGAGTCCGCGACCCCCTCCGCCGCGTCGACCGTGATGCTGGTGGCGGCGCCCGGACGGCCCAGCAGCCTGGTCTGGGCGGTCGGCGTGTCGACGAACAGCAGGGCGGCGCCCGGGTTGGTGGTGGTGAACGTGACGATGCCGACGACCTCCACCTTGAACGAGCCCGGCGGCGCGATCACGGTCAGGGTGTCGCCGATGGAGACGCCGGTGCGGTCGGCGGTCTCCGAGTCGAGCAGCGCCTCGGCGGGACCGCGCGGGGCGTGCCCGGAGGTGAGCTCCACGGGGCTGCGGTCGGTCGGGTTCCAGGCGGTGCCGATGGTGGGGGCGCCGGTCGTGGGACTCACCGACTTGTTCGCGGCGTCGACGACCGTGAGGTTGTGGACCTCCACCTCCGCGCGCGCCGCGGCCACCCCGTCGATCCGCGCGGCCCGGTCCGCGAGCGCGGCGGGCAGGGAGGCCGTCGCACCGGAGGGCACCGTCTCGTTGAGGGTCTCCCTGGGGCTGACGGTGACGTCGGCCGCGGTGGAGGCGAACAGCCGGTCGAAAGTGCGGCCGACGGTGTCCGAGAAGATCAGGCTGCCCACGACGAACGCCACGGACAGGACCACGGCGAGCGCCGAGAGCAGCAGCCGGCCCTTGTGCGCGAGGAAGCTTCTGAGCGTCGCCTTGAGCACGGGTCAGCCCTCGCGGGGAGCCCGGCCGCGGTCGGGAGCCTGGTCGGACGGGCCGCGGGTGACGTCGAAGCGCTTCATCCGCTCCAGCACGCTCTGAGCCGTCGGCCGCGCCATCTCGTCGACGATGCGGCCGTCCGCGAGGAACAGCACCAGATCGGAGTGGGCGGCGGCGCCCGGGTCGTGGGTGACCATGACGACGGTCTGCCCGAGGTCGTCCACGGCCTCCCGCAGGAACCCCAGCACCTCCAGCCCCGCCCGCGAGTCCAGGTTCCCGGTCGGCTCGTCCGCGAAGATCAGCTCCGGGCGCGCGGCGAGCGCCCGCGCACAGGCGACGCGCTGCTGCTGCCCGCCCGACAGCTGCGACGGCCGGTGCCTCAACCGGTCCCGCAGGCCGAGCGTGTCGATGACCTGGTCCAGCCAGCGGGGGTCAGGTGCGCGGCCCGCGATGTCCATGGGCAGGGTGATGTTCTCCAGCGCGTCGAGCGTCGGGATCAGGTTGAACGACTGGAACATGAACCCGATCCGGTCCCGGCGCAACCGGGTCAGCTCCCGCTCCTTCAGCCCGGTGATCTCGGTGTCGCCGAGCCACACCCGCCCGGCGGAGACCGTGTCGAGCCCGGCCAGGCAGTGCATCAACGTGGACTTGCCGGAGCCCGACGGTCCCATGACGGCCGTGAAGCGGCCGCGTACGACGTCCACGTCCACCGAGTCCAGGGCGAGCACCGTCGTCTCGCCCGAGCCGTACGCCTTGGTCAGCCCGCGGGCGCGGGCCGCGACCCCGTCGGCGGACGCGAGACCGGGGGCGTGCTCCGCGGCTGGTGTGGACACGACTGCCTCCTGGCTCGGACTCCGAGCTCGGACGAGCGCGGTTCCCCGTCCCGGCCGAGCGCACTTCCTCGTCCCGGCCGAGCGTAATGTGATCCGGCCCACACCTGGTATCCCCCAAGTGCGCCCTTGCCGGTGCTAGCGGCTCGGCGCTAGCGTCGAGGTATGGCGAAGACCCAGCTGAACGTACGGGTGGACGAGGACACGGCCCGGGCCGCCCGCGAGCGCGCCCTGGCCCGCGGGATGAGCGTGAACCGCTACATCGAGGAACTGGTCCGGCAGGACGCCGGCGAGGTGGGCCACACCTTCGTGGAGGCGGCCGCCGACTTCATGCAGCAGTACGAGAAGGTGTTCGCCGAGGAGTTCGGCGAGGGCGGTCGCTGACCCTTGAGCGACCTGCGCATCGACCTCGCCTGGCTGCTGATGCTCGCCGAGCGGCAGACCCCCGGGGACCCCCAGGTCACCGACTGGGGCGCCCTCGTCGCCGCCATCGCCCGGCACCAGGCCGAGATATTCGACGTCCCCGTCTACGACACCCCGCACGCCCGCGCCGCCGCGCTGCTCCAGCAGCTGATCCACATCCCCGCCCTGGAGCGCTCCAACGCGCTGTTCGCGTCCGCGGTCGCCTACGCCTACCTGATCGCCAGCGGCTTCAAGGTCGTCACGTCACCCGAACAGGTCCGCGACCTGGCGCGGCTGGTGAAGAACGGCGACGCGTCGGTCCACGAGATCGCCCGCGAACTGCGCCAGTGGTGCCGGTAGGGAACCGGACCGGACCTACGCCGTCGGCCGCCAGGCCGTGCCCAGGACGCAGTACGAGGCGGGCAGCACCGGGCCCCGCTCCGGCATGAGCAGCTGCCGGTACGGGCCCAGTTCGAACCCGGCGTCGCGCAGCGCGGCGACCGGGGCCCGGCCCAGGTGGCAGCCGCCGTTCAGCCGCGGCCACACCGTACGGTCCAGGGCGCGCTGCGAGAGCCGCATGGCCCGGCCGCCGCCCTGGCCGTGCTCGAAGAACCGCACCTGGCCGCCCGGCCTGAGCACCCGGCGCACCTCGCCGAGCGCCCGTGGCACGTCCCGCACACTGCACAGCACCAGCGACAGCACCACCGCGTCGAAGCCCTCGCTCTTCACGGGCAGCGCCTCCGCCGCCCCCGGCACCACGTCCACCGGCGTCTCGGCGCGCAGCGCGGCCTCCACGGCCAACTGCCGCAGAATCCGCTCCGGTTCGATCGCGACGACCTCCGCGACCGTCCCCGGATAGTGCGCGAAGTTCAGGCCGTTGCCCGCCCCGACCTCCAGCACTCGTCCCGACAGCCCCGCGAGCAGCCGCTCGCGCACCTGCGCCATGCCCATCCGGGTCTCGGCGGACACGCTGATCCGGGCGTAGCAACGGGCGAACAGCGGATGGTGCACGGCATCCCGCGCGACCTTGCCGGCACCGGCGAACCGCAGGGCCATGGAGACCTCCCTAGGCGGACAGCTCCTCCCGGGATTCTCCCCCGCACGGCCCTTCGTGCACCCTCACCGGAACAGAGAGGCTCGGATCGCCGAGGCGGGGGCCCTGCGGCCGGGGGCGGGGCGAGACCTCCCCGCCCCCGGCGCAAGCGGAGCCCTACCGTCCCGCCGCCGCCCGTACCCGGAACGCCTCCGCGTCCCAGGTTCCGTCCAGGCGGGGGGCCAGCCAGCTCGGGGCCGTCGTGCGGAAGTCGGTGGGGGTGAGGGCGCCGGCGCCCTCGGGGAGGGCGCCGAGCAGGGGGGCGTCGGAGACGTCCGTGAGGTCCGCGACGTTGCAGCGCGAGGCGAGGTCCGGCTCGGCGGGCCAGCTGCCGATGACCACGCCGGTCAGCTCGACTCCGCGACGGCGCAGTTCACGGGCCGTCAGCTCGGTCGAGTTCAGCGTGCCCAGGCCCGCCGAGGCCACCAGCAGCACCGGCGCCCCCAGCAGTTCCGCCGCGTCGGCCAGCGTGCCGCCCGCCGGGTCGAAGCGCACGAGCAGCCCGCCCGCGCCCTCCACCAGCACCAGATCGTGCTCGGTGGCCAGCTTGGCGGCCGCCTCGGCGATGTCCTGCGGGTGCACGGGCGCCCGCCCGGCCCGCCGCGCCGCCGTCCCCGGAGCCAGCGGCTCGGGATAGCGGGCCAGCTCGCCGGCCGTGACCGCGCCGGCGAGCCGCACCACCTCGTCGGCGTCCCCGCGCTCGTCCGGCCGTACGCCGGTCTGCGCGGCCTTCAGCACGGCCACCGACCGCCCGGCCGCGACGGCCGCCGCGGCGACGGCGGCCGTCGTGACGGTCTTGCCGACCTCCGTGCCGGTTCCAGTGATCACCAGGATCGGCATGTCATCCCTCCCGTGCGGCGGCGCACACCGCGCGCGCGATGCGCGCCACGTCCGCGTCTCCCGTGACGTACGGCGGCATGGTGTAGATCAGATCGCGGAACGGCCGCAGCCACACGCCCTCGCGGACGGCCGCCGCCGTGGCCGCCGCCATGTCGACCGGATGGTCGAGCTGGACGACCCCGATGGCGCCGAGGACCCGTACGTCCCGCACGCCCGGCAGTTCCGCGGCCGGGCCGAGCCCGTCCCGCAGTCCCGCCTCGATCCGCTTGACCTCGGCGAGCCAGTCCTGGCCGAGCAGCAGTTCGATCGACGCGCAGGCCACCGCCGCGGCCAGCGGGTTGCCCATGAAGGTGGGACCGTGCGCGAGCACGGGCACCTCGCCCCGGGAGATCCCGTCGGCGACCCGCGCGGTGCACAGCGTCGCCGCCATCGTCAGATAGCCGCCGGTCAGCGCCTTGCCCACGCACATCACGTCCGGCGTCACCGCCGCGTGCTCCGCCGCGAACAGCGCGCCGGTACGGCCGAACCCGGTGGCGATCTCGTCGAACACCAACAGCACGTCGTGCGCGTCGCACGCCTCGCGCAGCACCCGAAGATACGCGGGGGAGTGGAACCGCATCCCGCCCGCGCCCTGCACCACCGGCTCCACGATCACCGCGGCCAGCTCGTGCGCGTGCTCGGCGACCAGCGCGCGCAGCCGGTCCGTGTACGACTCCTCGTACTCCGTGGGCGGCGGGTCCGCGAAGACCTGGCGGGGCAGGACCCCGGTCCACAGCTCGTGCATGCCGCCGTCGGGGTCGCACACCGCCATCGGCTGCCAGGTGTCCCCGTGGTAGCCGCCCCGCCAGGTCATCATGCGGTGCTTCTCGGGACGGCCGAGAGAACGCCAGTACTGCAGACACATCTTGATCGCGACCTCGACCGACACGGAGCCCGAGTCGGCGAGGAAGACGTGCTCCAGGCCGTCCGGCGACATGTCGACAAGGTGCTTCGCCAGCCGGACGGCGGGCTCGTGGGTGAGCCCGCCGAACATCACGTGGCTCATCCGCGCCAGCTGCTCACGCGCCGCCTCGTTCAGCACGGGGTGGTTGTAGCCGTGGATCGCCGACCACCAGGACGACATGCCGTCGACCAGCTCCTCGGAGCTGCCCGCGAGCTTCAGCCGCACCCCGCTCGCCGACTCCACGACGAGCGGTTCCTGCCGGCCCGGCATCGGGCCGTACGGATGCCAGACATGCCGTCGGTCGAGGTCGAGCAGCTCCGGCGCGGTCAGCTCACGCATTGGGCGCGAGGTCCGTTCCGGCACCCCGGCGGCGCACCGCGACCAGATCGGTGCGCGGCTCGTTGGCCGGCACCTCGGGGGCCGTGCCGGCCGTGCCGCACACCCCGCCGCCCTCGTGGGACCCGCACCCGGCACCTTCGTGCGACCCGCACCCACTGGCCTCGTGCGAACCGCACCCGGCGCCCGCGTGCGAGCCGCAGCCGCCGCCGGCCGCCGCCCGGTGCTCCGGCAGCGTCACCTCGCCGGCGCCCTCCACCTCGAACCCGGCGTCCGCGATCATCTCCAGGTCGGCCTTGCCGGCCTGGCCCTCACTGGTGAGGTAGTCGCCCAGGAAGATCGAGTTGGCCAGGTTCAGCGCGAGAGGCTGCATGCTGCGCAGGTGCACCTCACGGCCGCCCGCGATCCGCACCTCGACGTCGGGGCAGACGAATCGGACCATGGCGAGGATCCGCAGGCAGCGCTGCGGGGTGAGGTTCCACTCCTTGGCCAGCGGGGTGCCCTCGAACGGGATCAGGAAGTTCACCGGCACCGAGTCCGGGTCGAGTTCGCGCAGCGAGTAGACGACGTCGACCAGGTCCTCGTCGCTCTCGCCCATGCCCGCGATGAGACCGGAGCACGCCGACAGACCCGCCGCGTGCGCCTTCTGCACGGTGTCGACACGGTCGGCGTAGGTGTGCGTGGTGGTGATGTCCCCGTAGGTGCCCTCGGAGGTGTTGAGGTTGTGGTTGTAGGCGTCGGCACCCGCCTCGCGCAGCCGCTCGGCCTGGCCGTCGGAGAGCAGGCCCAGGCAGGCGCACACCTCGACGCCCTCGTTCTGGTCCTTGATGGCCTTGATGGTCTCGGAGACCCGGTCCACGTCCCGGTCCGTCGGCCCGCGCCCGCTGGCCACCAGGCAGACCCGCTTGGCACCCCCGGCCAGACCCGCGGCGGCGGCCTGGGAGGCCTCGTCGGGCTTGAGCCAGGTGTACTTCAGGATGTCGGCCTTGGAACCGAGCCGCTGGGAGCAGTAGGAGCAGTCCTCCGGACACAGCCCGGACTTCAGGTTGACGAGATAGTTCAGTTTCACCCGTCGGCCGAACCAGTGACGGCGCACCTTTCCGGCCGCGGCCACCACGTCGAGCAGTTCGTCGTCGGAGGTCGCGAGGACGGCCAGCGCCTCCTCGCGGGTCGGCAGCTCGCGCCGAAGCCCCTTTTCCACCAGCGTGTTCAGCAGGTCCATGAGAGCCGATCCTGTCCTACGGAGGTGCCCCGGGCCAAGGAGAGTTCGCACAAGAGCGCCACTTCGCCGTGTGTGGATTGCCACATCCTGGCCAGCGGGCCAGGCCGCTAGTGTCTGTGCACTGCCTACAAAATCCCCGGAGGACCCATGGCGTTCGGCTGGATCGACGACCAGGCGGAGCTGCGCCGCCGGGCCGGGCTGGTACGGACGCTGCGGCCCCGGCCCGCCGACTCGCCGCTGCTGGACCTGGCGAGCAACGACTACCTGGGCCTCGCCCGGCATCCGGAGGTCACCGAGGGCGCCGCCCGCGCGGCGCGCGTCTGGGGCGGCGGCTCGACCGGCTCCCGGCTGGTCACCGGCACCACCGAACTGCACCACGAACTCGAACGCGAGCTGGCCGACTTCTGCGGCTTCGAGGCGGCGCTGGTCTTCTCCTCCGGCTACGCGGCCAACCTCGCCGCGGTCACCGCGCTCGCCCCGCACGGCTCGCTGATCGTCTCCGACGCGGGCAACCACGCCTCCCTGATCGACGGCTGCCGGCTGGCCCGGGGGGCCACCCAGGTGGTGGCGCACGCCGAACCGGACGCGGTGCGCAAGACGCTCCGGACGCACGACGGACCCGCCGTGGCGGTCTCCGACACGGTCTTCTCGGTGGACGGCGACGCGGCTCCGCTGGCGGAGCTGGCGACGGCGTGCCGGGAGCACGGGGCGGGCCTGGTGGTCGACGACGCGCACGGCCTGGGCGTGCTCGGACCGGGGGGCCGCGGCGCCCCGCACGCGGCGGGCCTCGCGGGCGCCGACGACGTGGTCGTGACGGTCACGCTGTCGAAGTCGCTGGGCAGTCAGGGCGGCGCGGTGCTCGGCCCGGCCCGGGTCATCGACCACCTGGTCAACGCGGCCCGGACGTTCATCTTCGACACGGGCCTCGCCCCGGCGGCGGCGGGCGCGGCGCTGGCGGCGCTGCGGCTGCTGCGCCGCGAGCCGGAGCGGGCGGAGCGGGCGCGCGCGGTGGCGGGCGAGCTGCACGCCCGGCTGACGGCGGCCGGCCATGCGGCGGTCCGTCCGGACGCGGCGGTCGTCTCGGTGCGCGCGCCGTCCCCGGAGAGTGCCGTGCGCTGGGCGGCCGACTGCCGGGCCGCCGGGCTCGCGGTGGGCTGCTTCCGCCCTCCGTCCGTGCCCGACGGTGTGTCCCGGCTGCGGCTGACCGCCCGGGCGGACCTCTCCGGGGACCAGATCGAACGCGCTGTACGGGTGATCGGCGAAACGCGGCCGTAAGTCGGCGTCCACGGCCGTGCGTCGCCCCTGGCGGACGGTGGGTCAGACGGCGGCCGTGAAGAACGCCCAGCTCTCGGGCGAGAAGAGCAGCGCGGGCCCGGCCGGGTCCTTGGAGTCGCGCACGGCGAGCAGCCCGGCGCCGGTGCCCGAGCGGGGCCTGGCCGTCTCCACGCAGTTGTTGGCTCCCGTGCTGTAGCTGCTGCGCAGCCAGCGCACGTCGTGCAGATCGGTGCCGGAAGGTACGTTCCGAGGCAGTGCGGTCATGGATGCCTCCCTACGCGCCGTCACTTATCACGGCGATGTAGTCCAACGATTCCTCGGGTGACAGGGCATTCCTGCGAAGAGCGTCGAAGGCCTCGGTGTAGGCCTCAACATCTTCTTTCCTTTCCAGGTAGAGGCTACTCGTCAAGTGGTCGAGAACAACAACATCCAGATCAGAAGTGTTCGAAAATGAGAAAACAACGAAAGGGCCGGTGACCCCGATGTGCGCCCCGGCGGAGAACGGCAGTACCTGAAGCCGCACTTGGGGCAGCCGCGCGGCCTCCAGCAGCCGGTGCAGCTGCCGCCGCATCACGTCCGGACCGCCGACCTCGCGCCGCAGCACGGCCTCGTCCAGGACCGCGCACAGCCTCAGCGGCGGATGGGAGCGCAGCACGTCCTGCCGGGCCAGCCGTACCTCCACCAGCGCGTCCAGCCCGTCCTCGTCGAGCCCCTCCACGGCCGCCCGGGTCACCGCGCGGGCGTACTCCGGGGTCTGGAGCAGGCCGGGGACCACCGAGGTCTCCAGGGTGCGCATCGCGCTCGCCTGGGACTCCAGGCTGATGAAGTCCCGGTACGTGGGCGGCAGCACCCCGCGATAGGCGTGCCACCAGTGGTCCCGGCCCTGCCCGCCGCCCGAGCCGGCCAGGGCCAGCAGCAGCTCGCGCAGCCGGGGGTCCCGCACCCCGTAGGCGTCGAGCAGTATCCGCACGTCGGCCGGTTTCACCCCGCTCGCGCCGGTCTCGATCCGGCTCACCTTGGACTGGTGCCAGCCCACCAGCCGGGCCGCCTCCCCACTGGTGAGCCCCGCGTTCGTGCGCAGCGCACGCAGTTCGGCGCCCAGTTTCCGGCGGCGCACCGCGGGACCGTGCTGCATGGCTCCTCCTTACTCCAACCGAGCCGTCCGAGCACGGTTTCCCGTCGCAGAGTTCACCGCTTCGAGCGACAGATATATGCACATCTTGGTGGATCGCCACCTGGATCGGTGCGCTGGTGGCACTCTGGCGGCGAAGCACCAGTCCGGGACCGTACTCGAACCATCCGCCTTCGTGTCGGTCCGCGGTCCCCTGGGAAAGGGACGACATCGCCATGGCAGACCATCTGGAAGCATCCGTCACTCTGCCGAGCGATCCCGCATCGGTCTCCGCGGCCCGCGTCTTCGTGGTCGGCACCCTGGCGGAGTGGGGTCTGCCGTCGGACACGGAGGTGGCCGACACCGTCCGGCTGATCGTCTCCGAGCTCGCCACCAACGCCGTACAGCACACCTTCGGGCAGTCACCCACCTTCACGGTGGACGTGGAGCTCGAACGTGACGAACATCTGCGGATCGGCGTGACCGACAGTCACCCGCGCTTCCCGAAGCGGCTGCCGGCCGCCGTGCAGCAGGACAACGGGCGGGGCATGGTGATCATCCGCTGGCTGACCGCGGAGTGCGGCGGCCGGCTGAGAGTCCGCCCCACCCGGGAGGGCGGCAAGACCGTCGCCATCGAACTGCCGTGGACGGTCCCGTCCCGGCCGGTGCCGGTCGCGGGGCAGCCGGAGCCCTGACCCCGGAACGCGGCCGGGCCCGCACGCGCGTACGCGGTCGGACCCGGCTCGTGATCAGTCGACCGTCACTACTTGACCCGGCCGTACCAGACGCTCTTCGTCCAGATCTTCTGCAGCCGCACGACGTCCCCGGTCTTCGGGGAGTGCCAGATCTTCCCCTTTCCGGCGTAGATGCCCACGTGGTACACGCTGGACCCCGAGTGGAAGAACACCAGGTCCCCGGCCTTGCGGTTCTTGGCCGAGACGTGGCGCGTCTTGTTGTACTGCTGAGCGGCCGTACGCGGCAGGGTCTTGCCCGCCTTCTTGTACGAGTAGAGCGTGAGTCCCGAGCAGTCGAACCTCGACGGTCCGGTGGCGCCCCACTTGTACGGGGAGCCCTTCTTCGAGGCGGCGACCTGGAGCGCCTTCTTCGCCGGCGTGGCGGCCGCGGCCTCCTGGGCGAAGCCAGGGGCGATCACGGAGCCGCCCACCGCGGCGAGGGTGAGGGCCGAGGCCGTACCGGCCCGGGCCATGAGTGACGGGACACGATTGAGCGCGGTCATGCGCAACCCTTCGTCAGCCGCCTGTGAAGGATGACCTGTCGGATTCGGGCTGGCGAAGTTGCCCGGCCGCGTTGCCGCGGCTTCACCCCAAGGACCGCTCGGCCCGGTCGTGGCGTGACCGTTCCGGCGACCCGTCGTGCTTGGGTCCTCCACTCCTGCCGATCCACTCCTGTCGACCGGTCATCCGGGCGGCGGCAGGACTCGGCGTCCGCCCGGATCGCCCCGCCGCGGTGGCGGGGTCTTGTCGTCAGACAGGGATCTTGACTCACACATGTCCGAAAATCCCAACGGAACCGGGGATTTGTGGTCTTCCTCACCACTCACCCGTTCGGGTGGACACCCTGACGACGCGTCGGGTGTCAAGACCGTCAAAGCCCCCCGGACCAGCGGCGGAACGCTCGATTCCGCCCTGAAGGTCCTCCCTCGGCGCAACCTGGGCCACCTCGAAAAAGGACCCTTGGATACGCCGATGGTGGGTAATCCGTTCAGTCCGTTTCAACCCCGCCGCGGACGCCCCGTCACCTGCGCCGGAGACGCGGGCCAAGCACGCCGTGCGTCAACTGTCGGAGAGCGGTGGAAGGGTGACGCGCGCCGTGCGGCGTTCACCGTCGAGCACGCGCAGCGCCCGCGCGAGAGTCGGCGCGTGCAGCTCGGTCTCGCCCCGCTGGTGCATCAGCGCCAACGCGTCCCGCAGGGCCACCGCCTTGGTCACCAGCGCCTGGGCGGCCCGCAGTCCGCCATACGTGTGACCCTCCCGGCCGGGGTTGATCCGGCCGAGCAGGTCCACCACCTCCAGGTAACGGTCGATCAACTCGCTCTCGGCCCGGGTGAGCGCGGGCAGCGGCGGGAGTTCCGGCGGCAGCATCGGCGGCTCACCTCGCGCCGGGCGCGGCGGCCGACGTCTTGCGGCCGGTGACGATCCGGTCCACCAGGCCGTACTCCAGCGCCTCCCGCGCGGTGAGGATCTTCTCCCGCTCGATGTCGGCACTCACCTGCTCCGGGGTGCGTCCGGTGTGCCGTACCAGCATCTCCTCCAGGCGGCCCCGTACGCGGGTCAGTTCCTCGGCCTGGACGGCGAGGTCGCTCGCCTGGCCGTGCACCGGTCCGGGCGCGGCGGGCTGATGGATCATCACCCGGGCGCCCGGCAGGGCGTAGCGCTTGCCCGGGGTCCCCGCGGCCAGCAGCACGGCGGCCGACGAGCCGGCCTGGCCGAGGCAGATCGTCTCGACGTCGCAGGTCACGAACCGGAGGGTGTCGTAGATCGCCGCCATGGCGGTGAACGAGCCGCCGGGGGAGTTGATGTACAGCGAGATGTCCCGGTCCGGAGCCTGGTACTCCAGGTGCATGAACTGGGCGATCACGTCGTTGGCCGAGGCGTCGTCGAGCGGGGTGCCGAGGAAGACGATGCGCTCCTCCAGCAGCTTCGAGTACGGATCCGTCGTCCGGCGGCCGAGGCTGGTGCGTTCGGTGAACTCGGGCAGGACGTGACGGGCGGACGGCGGGGCGGGCTCTCGGGTCATACGGACCCCTCCTCACAGCGGAGCTGTCTCCGTAAAAAATGTACAGGACGTACATGACGTAATGTGGAGACCATGGCCTACGAGATTCCGGTGACGCAAGCCAGGGCTGAGCTCGCCGATCTGATCAACCGGGTGGTCTACGGTGGGGAGCGCGTCGTCGTGACCCGCCACGGCAAGCCCCTCGTCGCCCTCGTCTCCGCCGCTGACCTGCAGCGACTCGAAGAGTCCAAGGAGCCCGAGGAGGAGCAGGTGATCAGCGCCGTCTCCCGGGTCCACGAGGTCGCGTCCGCTCCCCGCGAACAGCAGCGGTTCGGCATCGCCGCGGAACACCGAGGGCCCGCCCCGTCGTAACGCCGAGGGCCCGCCCCGTCGTGAACGACGAGAGCGGGCCCCGGGGAGGCGGGTGGTCAGCCGGCGAGCGCGGGCTCCCGGCCGGCGGCCGGTTCGGCCTCGCGGGCACGGGACTTCAGCGCCGCGCCGAGCAGCACCGCCCCCAGGCCCAGCGCCGCCCACCAGACGAGGGTCAGGAGGGGGCCGGTCGCCGCGGCTCCGTCGAAGTAGGACACCGAGCGCAGCAGGGACGCCCCGGCGCCCGGCGGCAGCCACTGGCCTATCGCCCCGGCCGGCTCCGGCAGCAGCTGCGGCGCCCCCGCGGCGCCGGAGAACGGGTTGCCGAGCAGCATCACCACGGCCGACGCGAGGCCGGTCCCGGCGGGGCCCAGCAGGGCGGCGAGCCCGGCGACACCACCGGACACCGCCAGCGCGGCCAGCCCGAGCACCCCGGCCTCCGCCCACCAGTCGCCGGTCAGGACCCCCAGCCAGCTGTGCGCGATCGCGGCCGCGGCGAGGCCGACCAGCGCCGAGGTGCCGACGAGCGCCGTCACTGCACGCATGCCGCGCACCCCGAGCAGGGTCACCGCCGCGCCGGCCGCCATCCCGGCCATGGTGAGCGGCAGCACGCTCGCGCCCAGGGCCGCGCCGCGCGGGTCGTTCTCCGGGGCGGGTACCACGTCGAGCGTCGTGACCCGCGTGCCCTCGGCGGCCGCCTGCCCGTTCACCGCCTGCTGCAGCAGCTGGGCGACCGTCGGGCTGGCCGCCGACGCGGTGAGCAGCCGGGGCCCCTGCTCGGTGACCACGACCGCGCCGTAGACCTCGCGGTCCTCGATCGCGTCGCGGGCGGCCGTCTCGTCGGCGTAGCGGTGGATCTCGAAGGCGCCGTCGTGCCGGCTCAGCCGCTGTTCGACCTGCGCGGTCGCGGCGGCGGGCCCGGCGACGCCGAGCGGCAGGTCGCGCGGTGCCGTGCGGGCGGCGGGCCAGGCGAAGGCCCAGAGCGCGAGAGCCGCGAGAAGCGGGACGAGGACGACGACCGCGAGCAGGCGGCGCGCCGTGGGTGTGGGGCGCGTGGCGGACATGGGGGTCTCCCGGGGCGGTAAAAAGAAGGATCGTTCGTTTTAGCTCGCCACCACCGTCCCGCCGCGACCCCGCCTTGTCAAGAAGGAACGTTCGTTTTACTTTTTGGTCATGGCCCGCGTATCCCAGGAACACCTCGACGCCCGCCGCCGGCAGATCCTCGACGGCGCCGCGCTCTGCTTCGCCCGCAACGGCTTCCACGCCACTTCCATGCAGGACGTGCTCAAGGAGGTGGACCTGTCGGCGGGCGCGGTCTACCGCTACTTCCGCGGCAAGGACGAGCTGATCGCCGCGATCGTCGCCGAGGTCCTGGGGGAGGTGAGGGCCGCCTTCGAGGAGGCCACCCGGCAGAGCCCGCCTCCGCCGCCGGACGCCCTGGTCGCCTCGGTGCTCGGTCACACCCTGGAGGCGCGCGGGCATCTCTCGGTCGACGGGGAACCGGCCTTCCCGCGCCTCATCGTCACCGTCTGGACGGAGGTCGTGCGCAACGAGGAGCTGGCGGATGTCCTCAGGGAGGGCTACGGCGCGGTGCGCGCCGCCTGGACCGAGGTCGTCGAGGCCTACCAGGAGGCCGGGATGATGCGGGCCGACCTGCCCGCGGACGACGTGGCCCGCACGATGATCGCCACCGTGCAGGGATTCGTCGTGCAGCAGTCGCTGTTCGGGCCGGTGCCGGTCGAGGTGCTGCGCAACGGACTCCGGGCACTGACGAGCATGGGGCAGCCCAGCGGCGGGTCATGAGGGGTTCAAAGTCTGGTTAACGTCGTTGAAACTCCGGCGAACTAGCCTGCCGATCCACGCCACCAGGGGTTTTTCTTTCCCGATCGCGCAGAATCGCGCCATCTGTCTGTGTGTTACATCTATCCCCTGACGCAGGTGGCCGCGGCGACCGGGTCCCGCACGACCCGGAGCGAGGAATGAGGTGGGACGTGCAACTGACTCCGCACGAGCAGGAGAGGCTGCTGATCCATGTGGCGGCCGACGTCGCCGAGAAGCGCCGGGCCCGCGGCCTCAAGCTGAACCACCCCGAGGCCGTCGCCCTCATCACCTCGCACATCCTCGAAGGCGCCCGGGACGGCCGTACGGTCGCCGAACTCATGGCCTCCGGACGCAAGTTGCTCACCCGGGACGACGTCATGGAGGGCATCCCCGAGATGATCCACGACGTCCAGGTCGAGGCGACCTTCCCGGACGGCACCAAGCTGGTCACCGTCCACGACCCGATCGTCTGAGGGGGCGTCGATGATTCCCGGGGAGATCCTGTTCGCCGAGGACCCGATCGCCTGCAACGAAGGCCGTGAGGTCACCCGGCTGACCGTCCTCAACGCCGCCGACCGGCCCGTCCAGGTCGGCTCCCACTACCACTTCGCCGAGGCCAACCCCGGCCTGGAGTTCGACCGTGCCGCCGCGCGCGGCAAGCGGCTCGACGTCGCCGCCGGCACCGCCGTGCGCTTCGAGCCCGGCATCCCCGTCGACGTCGAACTCGTCCCGATCGCCGGCGCCCGCGTGGTGCCCGGACTGCGCGGGGAGACCGGAGGTGCCCTCGATGGCTGAGATCTCGCGCGCCGCCTACGCCGACCTGTTCGGCCCGACCACCGGCGACCGCATCCGGCTCGCCGACACCGATCTGCTGATCGAGATCGAGCAGGACCGCTCCGGCGGACCCGGACTCGCCGGTGACGAGGCGGTGTTCGGCGGCGGCAAGGTCATCCGCGAGTCCATGGGGCAGTCACGTGCCACGCGGGCCGAGGGGACCCCGGACACCGTCATCACGGGCGCCGTGATCGTCGACCACTGGGGTGTCGTCAAGGCCGACATCGGCATCCGCGACGGCCGCATCACCGGCATCGGCAAGGCGGGCAACCCCGACACCATGGACGGGGTCCACCCCGACCTGGTGATCGGCCCGGAGACCGAGATCATCGCCGGCAACGGGCGGATCGTCACCGCCGGCGCCGTCGACGCGCACGTCCACTTCATCTGCCCGCAGGTCGCCGACGAGGCACTGGCCTCCGGCGTGACCACGATGGTCGGCGGCGGCACCGGCCCCGCCGAGGGCTCCAAGGCCACCACCGTCACCCCCGGACCCTGGCATCTGGCCCGGATGCTGGAGGCGATGGAGCAGTACCCGCTCAACATCGGCTTCCTCGGCAAGGGCAACACCGTCTCCCACGAGGCGATGCTGTCCCAGATCCGGGGCGGCGCGCTGGGCCTGAAGCTGCACGAGGACTGGGGTTCCACCCCCGCCGTCATCGACGCCGCGCTGACCGTCGCCGACCGGACGGGCATCCAGGTCGCCATACACACGGACACCCTCAACGAGGCCGGGTTCGTCGGCGACACGCTCGCCGCGATCGGCGGGCGCGGCATCCACGCGTACCACACCGAGGGCGCGGGCGGCGGGCACGCGCCGGACATCATGACCGTGGTCTCCGAGCCGCACGTGCTGCCCAGCTCGACCAACCCCACCCGCCCCTACACCGTCAACACCGCCGAGGAGCACCTCGACATGCTGATGGTGTGCCACCACCTGAACCCGGCCGTCCCCGAGGACCTGGCCTTCGCCGAGTCCCGCATCCGGCCGTCCACCATCGGCGCCGAGGACGTCCTGCACGATCTGGGCGCGATCTCCATCATCTCCTCGGACAGCCAGGCCATGGGCCGGATCGGCGAGGTGATCCTGCGGACCTGGCAGACCGCCCACGTGATGAAGCGACGCCGGGGAGCCCTGCCCGGGGACGGGCGCGCGGACAACCACCGGGTGCGGCGGTACGTCGCCAAGTACACGATCAACCCCGCGCTCGCGCAGGGCCTCGCCCACGAGATCGGCTCCGTCGAGAGCGGCAAGCTCGCCGACCTGGTGCTGTGGGAACCGGCGTTCTTCGGCGTCAAACCGCTCCTCGTCCTCAAGGGCGGGCAGATCGCCTACGCGCAGATGGGCGACGCCAACGCCTCCATCCCCACCCCGCAGCCGATCTTGCCTCGCCCGATGTACGGGGCGATCGGACGGGCGCCGGCCGCCAACTCGTTCAACTTCGTGGCCCCGCTCGCCCTCGAGGACGGGCTGCCGGAACGGCTCGGACTCGGCAAGCGGTTCGTGGCGATCGAGCCGACGCGCGGCGTGACCAAGGCGGACATGCGCGAGAACGACGCCCGGCCCGCCGTGCGGGTCGACCCCGACAGCTTCGCCGTGTACGTCGACGGGGAGCTGGTCGAGGCGACTCCGGCCGCCGAACTGCCCATGGCCCAGCGTTACTTCCTCTTCTGATGTCGCGCGCGGCACTGCTCGTCCTCGCGGACGGCCGGTTCCCCGCCGGAGGGCACGCGCACTCCGGCGGGGCCGAGGCCGCCGTCAAGGCCGGGCGGATCACGGAAGCGGAGAGCCTGGCGGAGTTCTGCCGGGGGCGGCTGCACACGGCCGGTCTGGTGTCGGCGGCCCTGGCCGCGGCCGCCGTGCTCGGAGTGGACCCCGCGGCGCTCGACGCCGCCGCGGACGCGCGCACGCCGTCGCCCGCGCTGCGGGGCGCGTCGCGCAAGCTCGGGCGTCAGCTCATGCGGGCGGCCCGGGCGACCTGGCCGTCCGGTGAACTCGACGCCCTCGCGCTGGAGTTCCCCAAGGGCGCGCACCAGCCCGTCGTGCTCGGGCTGGCGGCCCGGGCGGCGGGGCTGGAGGCCGTCGACGCGGCGTACTGTGCGGCGTACGAGAGTGTGAGCGGGCCCGCGAGCGCGGTGGTGCGGTTGCTGAGTCTGGATCCGTTCGACGCGAGCGGGGTGCTGGCGCGGCTGGCGCCGGAGCTGGACCGTGTCGTGGATCAGGCGGTCGGGGCGGCGCGGACGGCTATCGCCGAGGGGGTCGACGTGTTGCCGGTCGTGTCGGCGCCGTTGCTGGAGATCTCCGCGGAGGCGCATGCCGGGTGGCCTGTGCGGCTGTTCGCGTCCTAGGAGGTGTCTCGCCGATCATGCCGGGCTCGCGGCGCCTGGCACCGCGCCTCGCCGCGTTGTCGTCACTCGCCGATTCCCCCAAGCTCTCGGCTCCGCTCGAGCAGGGGGGACCCCCATCGCATCGGCTCCCTCCTCCGCCTTGCGATGCACGGCACCAGACGCCGCTCCCTGATCCGGCCTGATCGACGAGACACCCCCTAGAAGGTTTTCGCCCCCGCCGCCCCTTCCCAGTCCCGACCCTGGGGGGCTTTGCCCCCCAGACCCCCCTATCGGCCTGAACGGCCTCGTCCTCAAGTGCCGGACGGGCTGAGTCGTGCCGGTCCCCTGAAACTGGAGCTGCCATGCATCTCGACCACTCCCACCCCGGCCCCGCCGCCGTCAGCGCCGACGCGCGTCGGCCCGACGGGGCTCGGCGGGCCCTGCGGATCGGGCTCGGCGGGCCCGTCGGGTCCGGGAAGACCGCCACCGTCGCCGCGCTCTGCCGTGCCCTGCGCGACGAGCTGTCGCTCGCCGTCGTCACCAACGACATCTACACCCGTGAGGACGCCGAGTTCCTGCTGCGGGAGGCCGTGCTGCCGCCGGAGCGGATCACCGCCGTCGAGACGGGCGCCTGCCCGCACACCGCGATCCGGGACGACATCTCCGCCAACCTGGAGGCCGTCGAGGACCTGGAGGACGAGGTCGGGCCGCTGGACCTGATCCTGGTGGAGTCCGGCGGCGACAACCTCACCGCGACCTTCTCCAAGGGGCTCGTGGACGCGCAGATCTTCGTGATCGACGTGGCGGGCGGTGACGACATCCCGCGCAAGGGCGGTCCGGGCGTCACCACCGCCGACCTGCTGGTGGTCAACAAGACCGATCTGGCGCCGCACGTCGGCTCCGACCTCGCCCGGATGGCGGCGGACGCCAAGGCGCAGCGGGGCGAACTGCCGGTCGTCCTCCAGTCGCTGCGCGGCGAGACCGGGGTCGCGGACGTGGCCGGCTGGGTGCGGGCACGGCTCGCCGAGTGGACGGCATGAGCCCGGCCACCGGCGTGCGGGCCACGGCGCGGATCCGGGCCGTCGACGACGGGCGGGGCGGTACGGCGCTGCCGGTGCTGGCGGGTGAGGGTCCGCTGGCGCTGCGGCGCACCCGGGGAAGCGATGCCGAGGCCCGCGTCATGCTCGTCGGCGCGATGAGCGGGCCGCTGGGCGGGGACCACCTCGCGGTCGAGGCGGACGTGGCCGCGAACGCCCGGCTGCGTGTCGGCTCGGCCGCGGCGACCATCGCCCTGCCGGGCCAGGCCAAGGGCGAGGCCCGCTACGACGTGCGGCTCACGGTGGCGGAGGGCGCCGAACTGCACTGGCTGCCCGAGCAGTTGATCTGCGCGGCGGGAAGCGAGCTGACCGTGCGCACGAGTGTCGACCTGGGTGTGGCGGGCCGGCTGGTGCTGCGCGAGGAGCAGGTGCTGGGGCGGGTGGGGGAGGAGCCCGGGCGGCTGACCAGCCGGCTGACCGTGCGGGTCGGGGGGCGGGCCGTGCTCGACCAGGAGCTCGCCTGCGGGCCCGGTGCGCCTGGGGGGTGGGACGGTCCTGCGGGGCTCGGGGGTCGTCGGGCCGTGGGGCAACTGGTTGTCGTGCGGCCCGAGTTCGCGGTACGGCCGGTGGTGGCGCGGGTGCTGGGGGAGGGGGCGGCGCTGATGCCGCTCGCCGGGCCCGCCGTGCTGGTGACAGCGGTCGCGCCCGACGCGCTGCGGCTGCGGCGGCTGCTGGACGGGGCGCTGGCCGAGCTGGGATAGCGCCCCGCTCAGCGGGATGGGCTTATCCGGTTATCGGATTGGCAAAGAAAGGCCCGCCACCCCTGTTCCCGGACACCCCGCAGCAGTCAGGATCCCCCCTGACCATCGCAACCACGCAGGGGGAGGCCCCACTTGAGGGACAACAGACCGAACAGGCGGACGGCTGCGCTCGGATCGGCCGGTGTGCTCGTCGCGGCCACCCTGATGGCCGGCGCCGTCGCGGCGCCCTCGGCCAGCGCGAGCACCGCCGGCGTGGAGGCTCGCGGCGCCGCCGAGGCCCGCCACGGTCAGGACCGTGAGGCGCGCGGTGTCGAGATCGCCGCGGCCCGCGCCGCGAAGAAGGGCATCGACTGGCGGGACTGCCCGGCCGGCTGGGGCCTGGAGAAGCCGATCCAGTGCGGCTGGGTCACCGTGCCGCTCGACTACGCCAAGCCGTACGGCAAGCAGATCGAGATAGCCGTCGACCGCATCGGCAACACCGGCAGCAAGGCCGAGCGGCAGGGCGCCCTCGTCTACAACCCGGGCGGCCCCGGCGGCTCCGGCCTGCGCTTCCCGCGCCGCGTCACCACCAACGCCCCGGTCTGGCAGAACGTGGCCAAGGCGTACGACTTCGTCGGCTTCGACCCGCGCGGCGTCGGCAAGTCCGCGCCCATCTCCTGCGCCGACCCGCAGGAGTTCGTCAAGGCGCCCAAGATGGACCCGGTGCCCGACTCCGAGGCCGACAAGCTCGCCCAGCGCAAGCTGGCCCGCGAGTACGCGGAGGGCTGCTACGAGCGCAGCGGCGAGATGCTGCCGCACATGACCACCCCGAACACCGCGCGCGACCTCGACGTCATCCGCGCCGCGCTCGGCGAGAAGAAGCTCAACTTCCTCGGTGTCTCCTACGGCACCTACCTCGGCGCCGTCTACGGCACCCTCTTCCCGGGCCACGTCCGCCGCATGATCACCGACAGTGTGGTCAACCCGTCCCGCGAGAAGATCTGGTACCAGGCCAACCTCGACCAGGACGTCGCCTTCGAGACGCGCTGGCAGGACTGGCAGGACTGGGTCGCGAAGAACGACGCGACCTTCCACCTCGGCACCACCCGCGCCGAGGTCCAGGCCGAGTGGCTGGAACTGCGCGCCACCGCGAAGAAGGAGCCCATCGGCGGGGTCGTCGGCCCGGCCGAGCTGATCGGCTTCTTCCAGAGCGCCCCGTACTACGACTCCGCGTGGGTGTCCGTCGCCACCGTGTTCAGCAAGTACGTCGCCGGCGACACCCAGGCCCTCGTCGACGCCGCAGCCCCCGACCTGTCCGACACCGCGGGCAACGCCGCCTCCGAGAACGGCAACGCCGTCTACACCGCCGTCGAGTGCGCCGACGCCAAGTGGCCCACCAGCTGGCAGCGCTGGGACCGCGACAACACCCGGCTGCACCGCGACCACCCGTTCCTGACCTGGTCCAACGCCTGGATGAACCTGCCGTGCGCCACCTGGCCGGTCAAGCAGCGCACCCCGGTGGACGTGAAGACCGGCAAGGGCCTGCCGCCGGTGCTGATCGTCCAGGCCGAGCGGGACGCGGCCACCCCCTACGGCGGCGCGCTGGAACTGCACAAGCGGTTCGAGGGCTCCCGCCTGATCACCGAGAAGAACGCCGGTTCGCACGGCGTGACCAGCCTCGTCAACTCCTGCGTCAACGAGCGGGTGGACGCCTACCTGCTCACCGGCGAGCTGGACGCCGAGGACGTGACCTGCGCACCGCACGCCACGCCCAAGCCGTAAACGGCACGCGTACGAGGTGAGGGGCGGGCCGGCGCCGGATACGGCCCGCCCCTCACCGCCGCTCACGCGCGGGCCGCCAGCCAGGCGTCCTCCGCCGCGTAGTCGAAGAGGTCCGGGTAGACCCCGGCCAGCAGCGGGAACGCCTCCCGCCAGTCCCGTCCGCCGGCCAGCCGCCTCGCCAGCCACTCGACCGTCTCCGGCAGGCCCTCGGCGTAGGAAGACACCACCGGGCGATAGCCCAGCTCCCGCTCGGCGGCGGACATGTCGCACACCACCGGCCGCTCGGCCGACCACGGAGACTTGCCGACGGCCGGGCCCGGCGGCGGACCGTCGAAGGACACCGTCTCGGTCCGCACCCCCATCACCGCGTCGACCGCCGCCCCGATCCCGGCCACCGTCGGCGCGTCCGGGTCCACCGCGTTGAGCACCCGCGAACCGGGCCGCGCCGCCGCCAGCCGCACCAGCTCGGCGATGTTGCGCACCTGCGCGCCGTGGAACCGGCTCTGCCCGCCGAACGCCAGCACCCGCCGGCGCCGCCCGTCGAGGTTCCGCTTCACGAAGTACAGCTCGCGCGGCAGCGGACTGTACGGGCCGTGCACCGCGCCCGCGCGCAGCAGCGTCACCGGCAGCCGGTCGCCCGCCGCGAGGAGGTCGCGTTCCAGGGCCGCCTTGCCCGTGCTGTAGGAGGTGTCGCCGGGTGCCACGGTCGGCTGGTCCTCGCGGATCGGCACCGGGTACTCGGGGAAGCCGTCCGGCCGGTCCATCGTGTCGAAGCCGCGGCCCTCGCCGTCCTCGTACACCGACACCGTGGAGATCACCACGGCGGAGCCGATCCGTCCCGGCAGGTCCGTCAACTGCCGTGCGTGACGCGCGCCGTACGCGACGACGTCCACCACCAGCTCGCAGCCGTCGCCGACCACCGAGGCCAGCGCGGCGTCGTCCTCGCGGTCCAGCCGCACCGACCGCACCCCGTCGGGCCAGCCGTCGTCCCGGCCGCCGCCGCGCGACGCGGCCGTCACCTGCCAGCCGTCCCGCGCCAGCGCGGCCACCGCCGGACGCCCGATCTGCCCTGTCGCTCCGATCACCACAGCACGCTTCATGCGGCGACCGTACGCGCCGGACACCCGGACGCCACGGCGGCTTCGCCGACAGCAGAGATCAGCTCAACGGCAGCCGCCGGAACCTGCGCTCCCTGGCCGCGGCCTCCTGCTCAGCCTTCACCACGGCCGCGTACCGGTCGACGTACTCCTGCCCGGACAGCGCCAGGATCGCGTACATGATCTCGTCCGTGACGGCACGCAGGACCGCCTTCTCGTGCTCCATGCCCGCGTAGCGCGAGAAGTCCAGCGGCTCACCGAAGCGGATCACCACCGGATGGACCCGGGGCACCTTCCGGCCGGGCGGCTGCGCCTCGAAGGTGCCGATCATCGCGCACGGCACCACCGGGACCCCGGCCTTCAGCGCCATCACCGCGACCCCGACCTTCCCCTTGTACAGCCGCCCGTCGTGCGACCGGGTCCCCTCCGGGTAGATCCCGAGCAGTTCCCCCTTCCCCAGCACTCCGAGTCCTTCCCGGATCGCCGCCTGCCCCGCGTCCTTCCCGGAGCGGTCCACCGGGATCTGCCCGGCGCTGCGGAAGAACGCGGCGGTGAGCCGCCCCTTCACACCCGGCCCCGTGAAGTACTCCGCCTTCGCCAGGAAGGTGATCCGCCGCTTCAGCACCGCCGGCATCAGGAAGTGGTCCGAGAAGGACAGGTGGTTCCCGGCGACGATGGCCGCCCCCGACGCCGGGACATGCTCCAGCCCTTCGATCCGGGGCCGGAAGACGAGCCTCAACAACGGTCCCAGCAGCACGTACTTGAGCAGGTGATAGAACAAGGGTCGCTCCTCGTGTCAGAGGCTGCCGGTATCCTTGATGAGACGGCGAGTAAAGGGAAGGGGGCGTGTTGTTCTACAGCTACCCGACCCCGGCGCTGTCCGACCGGCGGCGAGACTCCGATCACCCGGCGGTGCCGAAGGTCGTGGCGTGTGCCGGCTTCCTGTCCGATCCGAAGGCTTCGCGGACGATCCTGACGGCGGTTCATCAGCGATCGCTGGGCAGGCCCTACCAGCGCATCGACGTGCCGTCGATCTTCGACTTCTCGCCGCCCGCCCCGGCCGGCGTCCGCGACAAGGCCGCCTTCGACCTCGTCTGGGAGGACGGCGACCGCCTTGTCATCGTCGAGGCCAAGCGGACGCTTCGCGCAGTCGCGGCTCTGCACGAGCTGAGCCGGGCCGAGCGTGCCTGGCGGGAGTGGACCAGCGAGCGCGCCGCCGTCGCCGGACCCACGCAACGGGTGGGCCGTCTGAACCGGCACGAACTACTCCTGGTCACCGCGCCGCCCGGCACGGGCAGGACTCAAGTCGGCTCGCCGTTCTCGCCGCCATGCTGGGCGGTCTTCTCGGCCCGAAGCGGCCGAGTGTCCTCACCCGCGACGAACTGCTCCGCAACAGCCGGCGCATCGACGAGGCTCTCGCCGTCGAGTTCGTCCGTACCGGCGGCCGTCGGCTGACATGGCGGCGGGCGCTGGAGCTCGCCGGACGCGTGGTGGGACTCGGGCGTTTCGCCCGACGGCATGTGAAGGCCGCGCTCATGGCCTTGATCCGGTTGCGCGCGGCGATTCTGACCTGTCATCGTGACCGGCTCGACGCCGTCGGCTGCCGGGGCCGCGTATTCCTCCGTACGGCGCTCAGGAGTGCCGGCACACGCAACGCACCGCCCTGCGCGGGCGCCGTGCGGCCGTTCGGGGAGACCGGGTCCCGAGGCGTGCCGTCCTTCCTGCTCGCAGCGTGAGCCTCGTTCGACTCTGAGGCCGCGCCCGGTCCGTGGCCTGGAGAAGACGACACATGCTCATCGAGTTCGCGCAGTGGCTGCCCGACACGGGGCTGGTGGTGATCGGCCTGGCGTTCGGTCTCCTGGTGGCCGCGGTGTTCCTCACGGCCGTCATCGCACTGTTCCGCGCCGACCGCAAGGACGCCGTGGACGTCATCGAGGCCGCCGCCAACTGGCTGCCCTGGCGCCCGCGGCGGCGCAACCGCCGATAGAGGGGTGGGGGCCGTACCGGTACGGCGGTACGGCCCCCACCCCGAGGTCCCGGCACTCAGCCCTGTGCCAGTACCTTCTCCAACGCCCCGATCGCGGAGCGCAGTTCCTCGCCGGTGATGGTCAGCGGGGGCGCCAGGCGGATCGTGGAGCCGTGGGTGTCCTTGACGAGGACGCCCTCCCGCATCAGACGTTCGCTGATCTCCCGGCCGGTGCCGATGGCCGGGTCGATGTCGACGCCCGCCCACAGCCCGCGGGCGCGGAAGCCGACCACGCCCTTGCCGGTCAGCTCGGTGAGGGCGCCCCGCAGGACGACGCCCAGTTCGGCGGCCCGGCGCTGGAACTCGCCGCTCTCCAGCAGGTCGACGACGGCCGTGCCGACGGCGGCGGCGAGCGGGTTGCCGCCGAAGGTGGAGCCGTGCTCGCCGGGGCGCAGGACGCTCAGCACCTCCCGGCGGGCCACCACCGCCGACACCGGCACGATGCCGCCGCCCAGCGCCTTGCCGAGCAGGACCACGTCCGGGACGACGTCCTCGTGCTCCACGGCGAGGGTGCGGCCGGTGCGGCCGAGGCCGGACTGGATCTCGTCGGCGATGAACAGGCAGCCCGCGCGGTCCGTCAGCTCGCGCACCCCGGCCAGGTAGCCGTCGTCGGGGACGACCACGCCAGCCTCGCCCTGGATCGGCTCGATCAGCACCGCCGCCGTCGTCTCGTCGACGGCCGCCTCCAGCGCCGCCAGGTCGTTGTACGGGACGATCCGAAAGCCCGGCGTGAAGGGGCCGAAGCCGGAGCGGGCCGTCTCGTCCGTGGAGAAGCTGACGATCGTCGTCGTACGGCCGTGGAAGTTCTCCGCCGCGACGACGATCGTCGCCCGGTCGGCGGGGACGCCCTTGACGTCGTACGCCCACTTCCGCGCCACCTTGATGCCGCTCTCCACCGCCTCCGCGCCGGTGTTCATCGGCAGCACCATGTCCAGGCCGGTCAGCGCGGCCAGCCGCTCGGCGAACCCGGCGAGCCGGTCGTTGTGGAACGCGCGGGAGGTGAGGGTGAGGCGGTCCAGCTGGCGGTGCGCGGCCTCGACGAGGGCGGGGTGGCGGTGGCCGAAGTTGAGGGCCGAGTAGCCGGCCAGCATGTCCAGGTACTGGCGGCCCTCGACGTCCTCCACCCAGCAGCCCTCGGCGCGCGCCACGACCACGGGCAGCGGGTGGTAGTTGTGCGCGAGGACGGGCCGCTCCGCGGCGATCAGCTCGGCGGAGTCACGGGTGGTGCGGGCGGGTGCGGTCATGAACGGATCTCCTGAGTGCAGCACTTGATGCCGCCGCCGGCCTTGTGGAACTCCGACAGGTCGACGGGGACGGGGACATAGCCGTGGTCGTCGAGCCGCGCGGCCAGCGCCTCGGCGCGCGGCGCGATGAAGACGTGACGGCCGTCGGACACCGAGTTCAGGCCGAACGCCAGCGCGTCGTCGCGGGTGGCGAGCACCGCGTCCGGGAACAGCCGCTTCAGCACCTCACGGCTGCCCGGCGAGAACGCCTCCGGGTAGTACACGACGTTGTTGCCGTCGGCGGAGTCGTCGAGGACGAACAGCGCCGTGTCCAGGTGGTAGAAGTACGGGTCCACCAGCGTCAGGCTGATCACCGGATGGCCGAAGAACTCCTGCGCCTCGCGGTGCGCCTCACGGGTCGTCCGGAACCCGGTGCCGGCCAGCATGTACCGGCCCGTCCAGACCAGGTCGCCCTCGCCCTCGCACACCGACTCCGGCCGGTGCACGGCGTAGCCCGCCGTCTTGAACCAGGTCTCGTAGTGCGACGACTCCGGGCGGCGTTCGGGGGCGTGGAAGAGGGAGCCGAAGACGCGGCCGCCGACGACGACCGCCGAGTTCGCGGCGAAGACCATGTCCGGCAGGCCCGGCACCGGCTCCACCGTGTCGATCGTGTGGCCATGGCTCCGGTAGGCGCCGATCAGCGCCCGCCACTGCTCCTGGGCGAGGTCGACGTCGACCCGGACGTCGGGATGCATCCAGGGATTGATCGCGTACTGCACGGCGAAGTGTCTGGGTTCGCAGACGAGGAAGCGCCGCCGGCGCGGCACACGGCTTTCGGACACAGAGGGGTTCCTCCGCTTCCTGCGGTGTCGACTGGGGGTTGACACAACGGTAGAAAGGGCCCCGGACGGTCGACAAGAAACGAAAGCTGCGTGTTCACGCAGGATCGCTGCGTTGTGATCAGCTCAGACGCACGTCTCCTGCGCCGTCCGGAGCGGGCTGGTTCGCACCCGCCTCAGGACTCTCCGGGATCAGATGGGACAGCACCATCACACTGATCGTCTTGCGGATGAACGGCTCGGTGCGGATCCGCTCCAGCACCTCCTCGAAGTGCTCCACGTCCCGCGCCCGCACATGCAGCAGCGCGTCCGCGCCGCCCGTCACCGTCATCGCCGCGGTGATCTCCGGATGGTTGCGCACCACCTCCGCCAGCCGCCGCGGCGGCGCCGCGCCCTCGCAGTACACCTCGACGTACGCCTCCGTACGCCAGCCCAGCGCCGACGGCTTCACCGTCGCCGTGAACCCGGTGATCACCCCGGTCTCCCGCAGCCGGTCCACCCGGCGCTTGACCGCCGTCGCGGACAGCCCGATCGCCGCGCCGATCTCGGCGAAACTGGTCCGCGCGTTCGCCATCAACGCGGTGACGATCTTCCGGTCGAGGTCGTCGAAGGACGCCGCCCTGCTGTTCATGGCGGCACTGTATCCACCTCGAACGTCCCGCGAACGTCCCGGGAAGGTCCCGGGAACGTCCGTGCGGCGGCCCGTGTGCAGGCGTACGAATTACTCCTACACTCCGGGTTCATGCTGCGCGCCCTGGCTGTCGACGACGAACGCCCCTCGCTGGAGGAACTGCTCTACCTCCTGCACGCCGATCCCCGCATCGGCAGCGCCGAGGGGGCCGGTGACGCGACCGAGGCGCTGCGCCGCATCAACCGCGCCCTGGAGTCCGGCCCCGACGGGCCCGAGGCGATCGACGTCGTCTTCCTCGACATCCACATGCCCGGTCTCGACGGCCTCGACCTCGCCCGGCTGCTCACCGGCTTCGCCCACCCCCCGCTGATCGTGTTCGTCACCGCCCACGAGGACTTCGCCGTCCAGGCGTTCGACCTCAAGGCCGTCGACTACGTCCTCAAACCCGTCCGCAAGGAACGCCTCGCCGAGGCCGTCCGCCGCGCCGCCGAACAGCGCGGCAGCGCCGCCCCCCGCATCCCCGTGCACGAACCCGACCCCGACCACATACCCGTCGAGCTCGGCGGCGTGACCCGCTTCGTCGCCGTCGGCGACATCACCCACGTCGAGGCCCAGGGCGACTACGCCCGCCTCCACACCGGCCAGGGCGGCAGCCACCTGATCCGCGTCCCGCTGTCCACCCTCGAGGAACGCTGGCGCGCCCGCGGCTTCGTCCGCATCCACCGCCGCCACCTGGTCGCCCTCCACCACATCGGCGAACTCCGCCTCGACGCCGGCACGGTCAGCGTCCTGGTCGGCTCCGAGGAACTCCAGGTCAGCCGCCGCCACGCCCGTGAGCTGCGGGACCTGCTGATGAGGAGGCCGTGAGCCGTGCCGCAGAGCCCCGCCGACCGCCGCGTCGTCGTCACCGGCCCGCCCCGCCGCGCACGCCGCGCCCCCGCCGCCTACCGCCCCCGCACCGAGATCGACGAGCAGACCACCCTCGGCCACACCTACGTCCGCTCCCTGATGCGCAGCCAGCTGCGCGCCGCCCTCACCGTGTGCGCCGCCCTCGTCCTGCTCGTCGGCCCGCTGCCCCTGGTCTTCGCCGCTGTCCCGAACGCCGGCCGCCTCCAGTGGCTGGTGCTCGGCTTCTGCCTCTACGCGCCCCTGGTCCTGCTCGGCTTCTGGTACGTGCGCCGTGCCGAACGCAACGAACGGGACTTCGTGCGCCTGGTCGAGGACCGCTGAGACCGGGAAACACCTGCCGTGAACTCCTCCTACGCCGTCCCCGCCGTCGCCCTCGTCGTGCTCGCCACCGTCCTCGTCGGCGCCTTCGGCCTGCGCATCTCCCGCACCACCTCCGACTTCTACGTCGCCTCCCGCACCGTCGGCCCCCGCCTGAACGCGGCCGCCATCAGCGGCGAGTACCTGTCCGCCGCGTCCTTCCTCGGTATCGCGGGCCTCGTCCTCGTGCAGGGCCCCGACATGCTCTGGTACCCGGTCGGCTACACCGCCGGCTACCTCGTGCTGCTGCTCTTCGTCGCCGCCCCGCTGCGCCGCTCCGGCGCCTACACCCTCCCCGACTTCGCCGAGGCCCGGCTCGCCTCGCAGGCGGTACGGCGGCTCGCGGGCGCCTTCGTCGTCGGCGTCGGCTGGCTCTACCTGCTGCCCCAGCTGCAGGGCGCCGGACTCACCCTGACCGTGCTGACCGGGGCACCGGACTGGCTCGGCGGGATCATCGTCGCCGTCGTCGTCGTGGCCATCGTCGCCGCGGGCGGCATGCGCAGCATCACCTTCGTCCAGGCCTTCCAGTACTGGCTGAAACTGACCGCCCTGCTCGTCCCCGCCTTCTTCCTGGTCCTCGCCTGGCAGGCCGACGGCGGCCCGCACCGCGCCTTCGACGAACCGGCCGCCTTCCGCGAACAACGCGCCGTCCGCGTCGACGCCACCCTCGACCTGCGCCTCGACCGCCCCCTCACGGTCACCGTCGACGGCACCGTCGACGGCCGCGCCTACGACGACACCGAGGCTCGCCTGCCCGCCGGCACCCACCGCATCGACCAGGGCACCCGCCTCACCTTCGCGACCGGCACCGAGGTCCCGGCCGCCGACCGCGGCAGCAACGGCGGCATGTCGACCTCCCTCGCCGCGGGCCGCGAGGACCGCCCGCTGTACGCCACGTACGGGCTGATCCTCGCGACCTTCCTCGGCACGATGGGCCTGCCGCACGTCGTCGTGCGCTTCTACACCAGCCCGCACGGCGTCGCCGCCCGCCGCACCACGGTCGCCGTCCTCGCCCTGATCGGCGCCTTCTACCTGCTGCCGCCCGTCTACGGCGCCCTCGGCCGTCTCTACGCCCCCGAACTCACCCTCACCGGCGACGCCGACGCGGCCGTCCTGCTGCTGCCCGGCCGCATGATCGGCGGAGTCGGCGGCGACCTCCTCGGCGCGCTGCTCGCCGGAGGCGCCTTCGCCGCCTTCCTGTCCACCGCCTCCGGACTCGCCATGGCCGTCGCCGGAGTGCTCACCCAGGACGTGCTCCCCACCCGCGGAGTACGGCACTTCCGGCTCGGCACGCTGCTCGCCATGTCGGCCCCGCTCGCGGCGAGCGTCCTGGTCGGCGGACTGCCCGTCGCCGACGCGGTCGGACTCGCCTTCGCCGTCTCGGCGTCCTCGTTCTGCCCGCTGCTCGTCCTCGGTATCTGGTGGCGGCGGCTCACCCCGCCCGGCGCGGCGGCCGGGATGCTGGTCGGCGGCGGCTCCGCGTTCGCCGCCGTCGCCGCCACCATGGCGGGCTTCCCGGGCGGCGGCCCGCTGCACGCCCTGCTCGCCTGGCCCGCCCTGTGGTCCGTGCCGCTCGGCTTCCTCACCATGATCCTGGTGTCGCTCGCGACCCCGGCCCGCGTCCCACCCGGCACGGCGGCCGTCCTGGCCCGCTTCCACCTGCCGGAGCAGCTGCGCACGGAGGTGAAGGCGTGAGCGGATTCCTCGCCGGGCTGTGCGTGGCGATCCTGCCGCTGCTCGCCGCCGGCTACTGGCTCGGGCGGCGCACCGCGCGCACCCAGAACCTGGGCGGCCTCGGCACACCCGTCGAGCACGCCACCTTCCAGACCCTGCACACCGCCTCCCTCGCCGCGCCCCCGCTGCGGGCCGGGCTCACCGAGGAGACGGCCCGCAAGTCGGCCCGCCGACTGCGCACCCTGCTCGGCACCGACGCCCTCTGCCTCACCGACGACACCCGGGTGCTCGCCTGGGACGGCGTCGGCGCACACCACCGCGCCGAGGTCCTCCAGCGGCTCGCCGGACCGCTGGAGACCGGCCGCGGCGAGGCCTTCCGGCTCGGCTGCGACATCCCCGACTGCCCGCTGCGCTGGGCCGTCGTCGCCCCGCTCACCGTCGACGACCGGGTGCACGGCGCCCTCGTCGCCTGCGCCCCGCGCGAGTCCGCCGTGCTCGTCCGGGCCGCCGCCGAAGTCGCCCGCTGGGTCTCCGTGCAGCTCGAACTCGCCGACCTCGACCGCTCCCGCACCCGGCTGATCGAGGCCGAGATCAAGGCCCTGCGCGCCCAGATCTCCCCGCACTTCATCTTCAACTCGCTCGCGGTGATCGCCTCGTTCGTCCGCACCGACCCCGAGCGCGCCCGCGAACTGCTCCTGGAGTTCGCCGACTTCACCCGCTACTCGTTCCGTCGGCACGGCGACTTCACCACCCTCGCCGACGAACTCCACGCCATCGACCACTATCTGGCCCTGGTCCGGGCCCGCTTCGGGGACCGGCTCTCCGTCACCCTCCAGATCGCCCCCGAGGTCCTGACGGTCACCCTGCCCTACCTCTGTCTCCAGCCGCTGGTGGAGAACGCCGTCAAGCACGGCCTGGAGGGCAAGGCGGGCCAGTGCCGCATCGGCATCACCGCCCAGGACGCGGGCGCCGAGGCCCTGGTGGTCATCGAGGACGACGGCGCCGGCATGGACCCCGAGCTGCTGCGCCGCATCCTCGCGGGTGAGGTCAGCCCGTCCGGCGGCATCGGACTGTCCAACGTCGACGACCGGCTCCGCCAGGTGTACGGCGACGACCACGGCCTCGTCATCGAGACCGCGGTCGGCGCGGGCATGAAGGTCACCGCCCGGCTGCCGAAGTACCAGCCGGGCGTCCACTCGGCGGGGCGCCTGGCCCGCGAGTAGGGAAGAGGGTCAGGGTCAGGTGCTGCGGGTGGCCACCATGCCCAGGGTGATCAGGCCCAGCACGACCCAGCCGAACCACAGCCAGCCGTTGCTGCCGAGCGCCACCGTGTAGGCCGTCACCATGACGAGCCCACCGACGGTGAGCACCCCCATGGTCTTCGTGGAGCCGTCCGTTGAACCGGGCATCGCAACACCCTCCTCATGGTTCGTCCCCCTCCATGGTGCCCCCGTTCTGCTTCCGTACGGTGCAGACGACGAAATGAGTGGCGGATTTCCAGGCTCCCTGGCCGGTCCACGACCCCGCCTCGTAGGCCGACGGGTCGAAGCCGTAGTCGCTCGGCGGCACGTCCCGGGCGCACGCGGCGTCCGACCGGGTGCGGGCCTGGGCCAGGGTGACGCCCTCGTCCAGTCGGGTGAATCCCAGCACCTGCTCGTCGTAGCGCCCCGTACACGCCACCAGCCGCACGTCGCGCGGCGAGCGGACCCGCAGACAGTCCCGCTTCTGCATGGTCGCCGTGTCCGTGAACGCCGCCCCGGGCTTCCGGTGCCCGCCGATCGGCCCGTACACCGGCCCGTGCGCCCCGAGCAGCAGGCACGCGGTGCGCCGTCCGGCCGTCTCGAACCCGTCCTCGGCCGGTACGAGAGCGAGGCTCCGCACATCCGCCAGCCGCTGACGCGTCTCCCGGGTCAGCTCCTCGCACCGCTGCGGCCCCAGCTCCCGCGCCTCGGCGGCGGACGCGGCCGGGACGAACCCCATCACCTGCCCGTCCGGCACCGAGTCCCGGCAGCTCGGGTCCAGCGCCAGCCGGGGCGTGCCGGTGAACCGCGCGCCGGGCCAGTCCGCGAGCACACAGTCCCCGTCCCGCAGCGCCCGCGCGAGCCCCACGGCGTCGCTGTACGGCGCCGAGGCCGCGCTCGGCCCCGCGGCGGACCGGTCGGCGGTCGCGTACCAGACCCCGCCCAGCGCCAGCACCGTCCCGAGCCCGCCCGCGAGCGCCGCCTGCAGGGCCCGGGGGAGCGGCCTGCGGGGTGAAGCGGGCGGGGCGGGCGGCGCCGGCTCGGCGGGCCCGAACCCGGGGCCGTCCGGCGCCGGGCTCCACGGCGGCCGCGATCCGAGATCGGTCTGCGTCCGGCCGTACCCCGCCGGCTCCGGTGTGACGATCCGGGCGAGCGCCGCCTCCGCCTCCGGCGCCCCTGTCCGCCGTGCGGGGTCCTTCGCGAGCAGTTCCCGCAGTACGGGCTCCAGGGCGCCCGCGCGCACCGGCGGCCGCGGCTCCTCGGCGACCACCGCGGTCAGCTCCGCCAGCTGCGACTCCCGCTCGAAGGGCCCGCAGCCCTCGACGGCGTGGTACAGCGTGCAGCCCAGCGAGAACAGGTCGGCCGCCGGAGTGGGCGGCCCGCCGGTGGCCCGTTCCGGCGCCAGATAGCCCGCGGTGCCCACCAGCGCGGACGCCAGCGTGTAGCGCGGTTCACCGGCGTCCGGCTGCACCGAGATGCCGTAGTCGGTGAGCAGGACGCGCCCGTACGGCGCCCCGGTGCGGTCCGTCGCGAGCAGGATGTTCGCCGGTTTCACGTCCCGGTGCATGACGCCGCGCTCATGCCCGGCGGTCAGCGCGTCCAGCACGGCCAGACCGATCCGGGCGGCCTCCGCCGGGGCGAGCGGCCCGCGCCGGGCGACCAGGTCCCGCAGGTCGACGGCGCCCGCCACGTACTCCATGACGATCCACGGCAGCCCCTCGTGCTCCAGCACGTCGTGCACGGTCACCACATGGGGATGCCCGCGCAGCCCGGCCGCGTGCCGGGCCTCCGCCCGGGCCCGGGCGACCCGCGCCTCCCGCTCGTGGTCCGCCTCGGCCGGATCCCGGAACACGATCTCCTTCAGCGCCACCTCGCAGACCAGTCTCTGGTCGTGGGCCAGCCACACATGTCCCATCCCGCCGCTGCCCAGCCGGTGCAGCAGCAGATAGCGGCCGGCGATGACCCGGCCCACTCCCGACGTCGGTGATCCTGAGGGCATCCGGTGACTCCCGGTTTCGCGGAGGACTACGGAGTGGCGGTGGCGGTGGGTCCGGCGGTGCCGGTCCGGGCGCCCGGCACGGGCACACCGCTGGTCCCCGGGCCGCTCGGCGGGGCGGGGGAGGAGGCCTGGCCGGGCGGCGGCCGGCTCGTGGGCTGCCGGCTGGGTGGCTGCTGGCTGGGGGGCGCCTGGCTCGTGGGCTGCTGGCTCGTGGGCGCCTGGTTGGTGGGCTTGTGGCTTGCGGGCGGATCGCTCGGCGCGGGGTCGTCGGTGGACGGCGGCGGTGACGACGGGTGCGCCGGCTCCGGCGAGGACGGCGGCCGTGACGGCGGCTCCTGCGGGGCCGTGGAGGACGAGGACGCCGGAGGCCCGGACGACGACGGGGACCCGGGCTCCGACGGAGGCGTAGACACCGGGCCGGACGATCCCCCCGCCGGCGCGGAGCCGCCCGAACCCGTGGCACCCGGCTCCTGCGGCGAGCCCGGCGCCGTGCCGGGGGCCGGGTCGGTCGGCGAGTCCGGTGCCGCCGGGGACGTACCGGGTCCGCTCCCCGTACCGCCCCCGGCCACGCTCAGCGTCACGTACTCCCCGAACGGCAGCCTCGTCCCCGCCGCCGGGTCCGACCCCGTCACCCGGGCGTCGCCGGGCGGCAGCCCGCCCCCGTCGACCGAGACCGCGAGCCCCGCCCCGGCCAGCAGCCGGCTCGCCCGTCCGAAGGTCGTCCCGGACACGTCGGGCACGGTGCGCGACTCCCGCGCGTCGAAGGAGGAGTCGTCCTCGCCGGTGGTCCCGGCGGGCCGGTGGATGCCCCGGCCGGGGTCCTCGACGTCGACGAGCACCAGCCGGTCCAGCTGCTGTGCGGCGGGCCGGACGGCGACCACCGACGAGCGGTCGAAGTCCCGCCACTCGTCGTTGCCGTCCTCGAATCGGACCGATATATCCCGGGCGTCTCCCTCGAAGGGCCGCAGCGGATTACCGCACGAGCACTTCACAGCCGGAAGCCCCCGCTCGTCGACGAGGATCGCTATTCCGGCCTGGAGGAGCGCGTCGAAGGGAACCGCTTCTCCCTTCTTGTAGTCGTGGTTCTTCACGAGCGTGTCGGCACGGAGAAGAACCGGTGTCAGCCGGTCGAGATAATCCGGTATCTCGCCGGTGGTGAGGTCCAGCGCGGTCGCCCAGGCCTGTGCCTTGCGGTCATTACCGGGATCGGTGAGGAATTCCTCCAGCCGCTCCACATCACATATCTCCGGCTGTTTCGTACCGCCGTACAGACCCGGTGCGTCCCCCTGCTGAAGCCCGCCGGGCGCCGGTCGCGAACGCACGTCGGCGTCATGGCCGAGCCCCGCGTCCTCGTCGAAGAACGGCGCGGTGGACGGCACACCCGCCGCCACCGCCTTCACCACGAACACCTGTGCGTCGCGATCGCATCCGCCCAATGCCAGTACGAATACCAGCGCGATCGCGGCCCTGCGCATGAAAACACGAACGGTCATCACCGCTCCCCCCGGCGGTCCCCCCGACGGGTTTCATGCTACTGAACCGAACCGGCCGCAAAAGAAGTTCAGCGGCTTTGTGCGTTCAGTGAGGCCAAATAGGCGTTGTAAGCCTCGAGTTCCTTGTCGCCGTCCCGGTCGGCGGCCCGGTCCTTGCGCTTGGCCTGCCGCTGCTCCGAGCCGTACCACTGGAACAGCAGCACGATCAGCACCAGCACGGACGGGATCTCGCTGAACGCCCAGGCGATGCCGCCGGCCGCGTTCTGGTCGGAGAGGGCGTCGATGCCGAGCGAGGCGGGCGGGTCGGTGTAGGTGCCGACCATCGGCTGCGAGGCCATCATCAGCGCGATGCCGAAGAACGCGTGGAACGGCATGCCCGCGAACAGCTCCAGCATCCGCATCACATAGCCGGGCCGGTGCGGACCCGGGTCCACGCCCATGATCGGCCAGAAGAACACCAGGCCGACGGCGAGGAAGTGCACCATCATCGCGATGTGCCCCGGCTTGGACTCCATCAGGAAGTCGAACAGCGGGGTGAAGTACAGGCCGTACAGGCTGGCGATGAACAGCGGGATCGTGAACACCGGGTGGGTGATGATCCGCATGTACCGGCTGTGCAGCAGCATCAGCAGCAGCTCGCGCGGCCCCTTGCGGCCCCGTCCGGCCGGCGGCAGCGCGCGCAGCGCCAGCGTGACCGGGGCGCCGAGCAGGATCAGGATCGGCGACAGCATGCTGATCACCATGTGCTGCACCATGTGCACGCTGAACATGACCATTCCGTAGTCGTTCAGCTTGGTGTTCATCATCAGCCCGATGCTCAGCACACCGGCGAAGAAGAAGGCGGTCCGGCCGACCGGCCACTTGTCACCCCGGCGGGTCAGCCGGACGACGCCCCACGTGTAGAGCGCCAGCCCCAGCAGACACGCGACGAGGAAGAACGGGTCCGCGGACCACTGAAGCCCTCGCCCCAGCGTGAACGGCGGCAGATCCGTCATCATGCCGTGCCCGCTGTGATCCATCCGCCGGCTCCTGATTCGTGGGGGGTTTGTGCTGATGTCCGCCCACAAGAGTAGAGCTGCCCCCGGCCGAGCCTTCGACCGGGGGCAGGGGATCGGAGGCTCGCCCCGCTACAGCACGGTCTCCGCCTCCGCGTACCGCTCCGCCGGCACGGTCTTCAGCGACTCCACGGCCTCCGCCAGCGACACCATCACGATGTCGGTCCCCCGCAGGGCCGTCATCATCCCGAACTCGCCGCGGTGCGCGGCCTCCACCGCGTGCCACCCGAACCGGGTCGCCAGCACCCGGTCGTACGCCGTCGGCGTCCCGCCCCGCTGGACGTGTCCGAGGATGACCGGACGCGCCTCCTTGCCGAGCCGCTGCTCCAGTTCGACGGAGAGCTGACGGGCTATCCCGGCGAACCGCTCGTGCCCGTAGATGTCCTTGCCGCCCTCGTCGAAGGCCATGGTGCCGGGCTTCGGCTTGGCCCCCTCCGCCGCGACGACGATGGCGAACCGCTTGCCCGCCTCGAACCGCTCGCCGACCCGCGCGGTCAGCTCGTCGATGTCGAACGGCCGCTCCGGCACGACGATGGCGTGCGCGCCCGCCGCCATCCCGGAGTGCAGCGCGATCCAGCCGGTGTGCCGCCCCATGACCTCGACGATCAGCACCCGCTGGTGGGACTCGGCGGTGGTCTTCAGCCGGTCCAGCGCCTCCGTGGCGACACCGACGGCCGTGTCGAAGCCGAAGGTGACGTCGGTGACCGCTATGTCGTTGTCGATGGTCTTCGGCACGCCCACGATGGGCAGGCCGTTGTCCGACAGCAGCCGGGCCGCCTTCAGCGTGCCCTCACCGCCGATCGGGATGATCGCGTCGAGGCCCAGCTCCGCGACGTGCCCCTTGGCGCGCTCCACGCCGTCCCGCAGGTGCTCGGGACGGACCCGGGAGGAGCCGAGGATGGTGCCGCCGCGGGCCAGGATGCCGCCGACCGCGTCGAGGTCGAGCTTCAGATAGTCGCACTCCAGGAGGCCTTTCCAGCCGTCCCGGAAACCGATGACCTCGTCGCCGTGGTCGGCGACGGCACGGTGCACGACGGACCGGATGACGGCGTTCAGGCCGGGGCAGTCGCCGCCGGACGTGAGGACACCAATGCGCATAGCCCGAAATACCTTCTCAACGTGGGCCGGGGACCGGACCACGTTGTCCGGCTGGAATCCCCGCCACCCTAGCGGCTTCGGGGGGCGGGGCCGTAGCAGGCGTCCGCCTGCTGGACGACCCCGCTCACCTGTGCGGACGTACCGTCAGACGGGCTGGTGAACCGCGGGTTCACTCCCGGTTCACGCGGGCTGTCGCGCGGCTGTTCTCACGCGGGCTGCTGCGCGGCCGCGATGCGCTCGTTGCGCAGCGCGTCGTACCAGCGGTCGTCCACCGGCGGGAGCGCGTTCACATCGAGGGCCAGCTTCAGCAGGTGGTCCGCGATCAGCGGGTTGCGGGCGAGGACCGGGCCGTGCATGTACGTGCCGAACACGGTGTCGTTGTACGCGCCCTCGGTGCCGTCGCCGGTGCCGTTGCCGTTGCCGAGCCGCACCTGCGCCAGCGGGCGGGCGGTGGGGCCGAGGTGGGTGACGCCCTGGTGGTTCTCGAAGCCGGTCAGCGGCGGCAGCCCGAGGCGCGGGTCCATGTCCGCGAGCACGTCACCGACGCATCGCTCGCCCTCGCCGCGCACCGAGACCACGTCGAGCAGGCCGAGGCCGGGCTCGCGCTGCCCGAGGTCGTTGATGAACTCGTGGCCGAGGATCTGGTAGCCGGCGCAGACGGAGAAGACGATCGCGCCGTTGCCCACCGCACGGTGCAGACCGCCGTCGCGGCGCAGCCGCTCGGCCGCGAGCCGCTGCGGCCGGTCCTCGCCGCCGCCGATCAGGTAGATGTCACCGGAGGTCGGGATCGGCTGGTCGCTGCGCACGTCGAGCCGGGCCACGTCCAGGCCCCGCTGCCGCGCCCGGCGCTCCACGACGAGGACGTTGCCCTGGTCGCCGTAGGTGCTGAGCAGGTCGGGGTAGATCCAGACGATCCGCAGACCGTTGTCGCTCATAGTCACTGTCCTTCCGACTCACTCAGTTGCCGACGCGGCGGCGCAGATCCTGGAACGCGGTGTAGTTCGCGATGACCTCGATCCGGCCCGGCGGGCACATCTGCACGGCCTGGTCGAGGTTCTCGCACACCTGGAAGTGCTGGTTGGCGACCTCCAGTCGCACCGCCAGGTCCAGCTTGCGGTCGCCGACGACGAAGATCGGGTGGCCGGTGAGCCGGGTGTAGTCGACGTCCCACAGCCACGAGGTGTCGGTGCCGTCGGCGCTGCGCGCGTTCACGGACAGGATCACCGGGGCGGGCGGCGGGTCGATCAGCGAGAACGTCTCCAGCCAGCCGGCCGGGTTCTTCGCCAGCAGCAGCCGCAGGTCGCGGCCCTGGAACTGGACGACGTCGTAGCGGCCGGCCACGGCCTGCACCTGGTACATCCGCTCCAGGGCGACCTGCGGCGGCACGCCGAACACGGCGGCGACGGCGGCCGAGCTGGCGGCGTTGGCCTTGTTGGCGCGGCCCGGCAGCTGGAGGTGGATCGGCCAGGCGGAGCCGTGCGGGTCGAGGACGTGGTCGCCGGAGAGCGCCCAGGTCGGGGTGGGCCGGCGGAAGCCGCACTCACCGCAGAACCAGTCGTCGCCGGGGCGCTGCATCACACCGCCGCAGGCGGGGCAGGACCAGGCGTCGTCCTTCCACATCTGCCCGGCTGCGACCCAGATCACATTCGGGGACGACGACGCCGCCCACACGACCAGCGGGTCGTCGGCGTTCGCGACGATCACGGCCTTGGACCCGGCCAGGCCCTCGCGCCAGTTCTCCGCGAGCATGCGGGTCTCGGCGGCGCGGTCGAGCTGGTCGCGCGAGAGGTTCAGCAGCGCGATGCACTTGGGGTCGGTGTCCCGGGCGACGCCGGCGAGGTACTTCTCGTCGACCTCGATGACGCCGTACCGGGCGTCCGAGCCGCCCGCGAGCGCCGAGGTGATGCCGGCCGGCATGTTGGCGCCGAGCGCGTTGGACACCACCGGGCCCGCGGCCCGCAGGGCCTCGGCGATCAGCCGGGTGGTGGTGGTCTTGCCGTTGGTCGCCGAGACCAGGACGACGTCCAGGTTCTGGGCGAGCCTGGCCAGGAGGTCGGGGTCGAGTTTGAGTGCCACCCGGCCACCGATCACCGAACCGCTGCCGCGTCCCGCGGCGCGCGATGCCGCAGCGACCGCCTTGCCCGCGGTCACGGCCAGCTTGGCCCGCGGCGTGAGCGGGTCCGAGTTGCCTGCCATCAGTTCTCGATCCTCCTTGCGTACGCGCCGTGCCTGGGGCCTGCCGGCAACGTGGTGGTGGTCAGCCTATCGAGATCCATTCGCACTCCCGAATCCCGGCCCATGCCCGGGCGACCTGCGCGGGCTGAGGGAACCGTACCCTTGCGCCCATGCGACACGGCTCGATCCCGGGCGCCCACGGGCGCGTCCGGCCTCTCACCCTGCTCGGCGACCCCGTTCTGCGCACCCCTTGTGCGGAGGTCACCGACTTCGGTCCCGAACTGTCCCGGCTCGTGGAGGACTTGTTCGCGACGATGTACGCGGCCCAAGGGGTGGGCCTGGCCGCGAACCAAGTGGGGGAGCCGCTGCGGGTGTTCGTCTTCGACTGCCCGGACGACGAGGACGTGCGGCACCTCGGTCATGTGGTGAACCCCCGGCTGGTGGAGACGGACGGAGTCGTGGTCCGGGGACCCGAGGGATGTCTGTCCCTTCCGGGGCTGGAGGCGGGCACGGAGCGTTACGACCACGCCGTGGTCGAGGGGTTCACGGCGACCGGCGAGCCGGTCACGATCCACGGCACGGGGTTCTTCGCGCGCTGCCTTCAGCACGAGTGCGACCACCTGGACGGCAAGGTGTACGCCGACCGTCTCTCGGGCCGGCGCCACCGCCGGCTGATGCGCCAGGTGGCCAGGGCCTCCTGGCGCCGGTGAGCGGGAGACCGCCTCAGAACCCCGGACCTCCCATTTTGTCCCCGGCCGCGGCGAGCCGTCCCCACAGCAGGTCGGCCAGGCTGCGCACCAGCTCCTGCCGGGAGCAGGGGCGTTCCCCGAGCCACCAGTCGCCGGCCGCGTGCATCATGCCGACGATGCCGTGGCCCCACACCCGGGCGAGCTGCTCGCTGCCCGGTCCGAGGTCCAGCCGCTCCTCGATGACCTTGCCCAGTTCCTCGCCCATCCGCCGCAGCAGCGGCGCCGAGTGCTTGCCGACGTCGAAGCCCTGGTCGCCGGCCTGGCCGCCCTCCGCCGGGTGCATCAGGAACCGGTACACCTGGGGACGTGCCTCGATGGCCGCCAGGTAGGTGTCCAGGGTGGCCTCGACCCGCTCGCGCCGGTCGGCCGGCGCGTCGAGCGCCGCCCGCAGCGAGTCCAGCAGCGCGTCGGTGTGCCGCTTGGCGAGCGCCGCGTAGAGGCCTCCCTTGTCGCCGAAGTGGCGGTAGAGGATCGGCTTGGTGATGCCCGCCTCCGCGGCGATGGCGTTCATGGACGCCTGCGGGCCGTCGCGCAGCACGACCCGGTCCGCGGCCTCCAGCAGCTCGCGCCGTCGGCGGTCGGCGGACCGCTGCTGCTCGGTCCGCTGCGTGGTGTCCATGTGCTCTCCCCACCCGTGCTCATTCGGTGACGCCTGCGCAAACTAACACTCAACGCGTGGTGGGCATCGAACGGGCTGCCGGGGGCGGCCGGTGAGTTGACTTTTCCTACCCGCCGGTAACAGACTGCGGTTACCGCAAGTAACATGCATGTGCGCCGCTGGAGGGGACATGGCCGAGTTCACCATGGAGCTCAACGACGAACAGAAGGAGGTCCGGGACTGGCTGCACGGCTTCGCCGCCGATGTCATCCGGCCCGCGGCCGCCGAATGGGACGAGCGTGAGGAAACTCCCTGGCCGGTCATCCAGGAGGCCGCGAAGGTCGGCATCTACTCCCTCGACTTCTACGCCCAGCAGTACTTCGACCCCACCGGCCTCGGCATCCCCATGGCCATGGAGGAGCTGTTCTGGGGCGACGCCGGCATCGCCCTCTCCATCGTCGGCACCGGCCTCGCCGCCGTAGGCGTCCTCGCCAACGGCACCGACGAGCAGATCGGCACCTGGATCCCCCAGATGTACGGCGACGCGAACGACGTCAAGGTCGCCGCGTTCTGCTCCTCCGAGCCGGACGCCGGCTCCGACGTGGCCTCCATGCGCACACGTGCGGTGTACGACGAGGCCAAGGACGAGTGGGTGATCAACGGCACGAAGACCTGGGCGACCAACGGCGGGATAGCCAACGTCCACGTGGTCGTCGCCGTCGTCGACCCGGAGCTGGGCTCCAAGGGCCACGCCTCCTTCATCGTCCCGCCGAACACGCCGGGCCTCGCCCAGGGGCAGAAGTTCAAGAAGCACGGCATCCGCGCCTCGCACACCGCCGAGGTCATCCTCGACAACGTGCGCGTCCCGGGCTCCTGCCTGCTCGGCGGCAAGGAGAAGCTGGACGAGCGGCTGGCGCGGGCCCGCGAGAAGGCGAAGGCCGGCGGGGAGCGCGTGAAGAACGCCGCCATGGCCACCTTCGAGGCGTCCCGCCCGGCGGTCGGCGCGATGGCGGTCGGCACCGCCCGAGCCGCGTACGAGGTCGCCCTCGACTACGCGCGGACCCGTGAGCAGTTCGGCCGCCCGATCATCGACAACCAGGGCCTCGCCTTCCAGCTCGCCGACATGCGCACCCAGATCGACGCCGCCCGCCTGCTGGTGTGGCGTGCCTCCTGGATGGCGGTCAACGGCAGGCCGTTCACCGCGGCCGAGGGGTCGATGTCCAAGCTGTTCGCCAGCGAGACGGCGAAGAAGGTCACCGCCCAGGCCATCCAGATCCTCGGCGGCAACGGCTACACCCGGGAGTACCCGGTGGAGCGCATGCACCGCGACGCCGCCATCTACACGATCTTCGAAGGTACGAGCGAGATCCAGCGCCTGGTGATCGCCCGGACGCTGTCGGGCATGCCGATCCGCTAGCGCGGACACCGGTGCGCCGCCCGGGACGGACGTCTGTCATGCTGACGGCATGATCTATCCGTTCCTGGGCGGCGTCGCCGTACTGCTCGCCGTGTTCACGGCGGGCGTCTGGATCGTCCGGGAGTTCCACAAGGAGTGCCGGGCGAGGCGTCGCGCCTGAAAGGCGCTCAGTCCACCGCTCAGTCCACCCCTGCCCCGCTGCTGTGCGCGATGCAGGCCACGTCGATGCGATCGGCCAGTTTCGCCAGCTCGATGGTCAGCGCCGCGACGGTGTCCTCGTCGAGCCCCTCCTCACCGGCCTCGACAAGACGCAGCCACCGCCCGCCCACCACGCGGAGCAGCTTGCTCACATCGGCCGCGGCCACCTGAAGGGTCCCGCGGTCGTCGACGATCAGAGGCAGAGTCACTTCGCGGTTCACAACCGGGATCGTATCCGTGCGGCCCTCACGCACCGTGCCAAACCGTGGTGATGTTGCAGAACTCGCGGATTCCGTGCCCGGACAGCTCACGCCCGTACCCGGACCGCTTCACTCCGCCGAACGGGAACGCCGGGTGCGAGGCCGTCATCCCGTTGACGTACACACCGCCCGCCTCCAGGTCCCGGACGAACCGGTCGACCTCGTTCTCGTCCCGGGTCCACACATTCGAACTCAGCCCGAACGACGAGTCGTTGGCGATCAGCACCGCCTCGTCCAGGTCACCCGCCCGGTACAGCGTGGCGACCGGCCCGAACGCCTCCTCGCGGTGGATCCGCATCTCCCGGGTGATCCCGGCGAGCACGGTCGGCGGGTAGTACCAGCCGGGCCCGTCGGGGCGCTCCCCGCCGCACAGCACGGTCGCCCCGCCGCGCACCGCGTCGTCCACCAGCTCCTCCACGTCGGTCCGCCCCCGCTCGCTGGAGAGCGGCCCGACCTCGGTCTCCTCGTCGGTGGGGTCGCCGAGTTTCAGCGCCCGCATCCCGGCGACGAACCGCTCGGCGAAGGCGTCGAAGACGTCCGTGTGCACGATGAACCGCTTGGCGGCGATGCAGGACTGCCCGGCGTTCTGGCAGCGGGCGTTCACCGCGACCTCGGCGGCCCGGTCCAGGTCGGCGGAGGGCATCACGACGAACGGGTCGCTGCCGCCCAGCTCCAGCACCGTCTTCTTGATCATCTCGCCGGCGGTGGAGGCGACCGCGCGGCCCGCGGGCTCGCTGCCGGTGAGGGTGGCCGCCTTGATCCGCTCGTCGTGCAGGATGTCGTTCACCGCGGCGGAGCCGATCAGCAGGGTCTGGAAGCAGCCCTCGGTGAAGCCCGCGCGGTGGAACAGGTCCTCCAGGTAGAGGGCGGTCTGCGGCACGTTCGAGGCGTGCTTGAGCAGCCCGACGTTGCCCGCCATCAGCGCGGGCGCCGCGAACCGGATCACCTGCCACAGCGGGAAGTTCCACGGCATCACCGCGAGCACCGGCCCGAGCGGCCGGTAGCGGACGAGGACGCGGGAGGCGCCGGAGTCCTTCACATCGGCCTCGGCGGGCTCCTCGTCCGCCAGCAGCTCCTCGGCGTGGTCGGCGTACCAGCGCATCGCCTTGGCGCACTTCGCCGCCTCGGCGCGCGCCTGCCTGACCGGCTTGCCCATCTCCGTGGTGATCACCCGGGCGATGTCCCGCTGGTCCTCGTCGAGGAGGTCGGCGGCCCGGTGCATCAGCCGGGCGCGCTCGGCGAAGTCGGTCGTCCGGTAGGTGCGGAAGGTGGCCTCGGCGAGCTGGAGCCGGCGCTCGATCTCCTCCTCGCCCATGGCCTCGTACGTCTTGACCGTCTCGCCGTTCGCCGGGTTCACCGTCGCGATGGGCATGGCTGACCTCCTGGCAAGGGTTGTGCTTCGACCTTCGCGCGCGGCGGCGGGGGCCGCAACGCGGGGCGCCTCCTCAGGGCGAGTGCTCCGCCAGCCGGTCGAGAAACGCGGCCTGTGCCCGCACGATCACGGCCCGGGCGGCGTCCAGACCGAACCAGCCGACCCGGTCCAGCTCGGGGAACTCCCGGGTGCGGCCGCTCCTCGGCGGCCACTCCATGGTGAACGTCCCCGGGGCGACGGAGCCGGGGTCCAGATCCCCCTCCACCGCCCACACCGTGACGGTCTTGCCGCCGGTCTGGCGGACCTCGCCCAGCGGTACGGCCTCCCCGTCCGGCGGCGTCACCCCCAGCTCCTCCCGGAACTCCCGGCGGGCCGCCTCCCAGGCGGGTTCGTCCGCCTCGTACTCGCCCTTCGGAACCGTCCACGCCCCGGCGTCCTTCCGGGCGAAGTAGGGGCCGCCCATGTGGCCGAGCAGCACCTCCAGGCCCCGCTCGGTGCGGCGGAACAGCAGCAGCCCCGCGCTGCGGCGCCCGGTCACCGCCGTACCTCCGGATGCGCCGCCAGCAGGGCCTCGACGGTGTCGGCGTCCTCCGGCCGCTTGTCCTCGCGGTAGCGGATCACGCGGGCGAAGCGGAGGGTGACGCCGGCCGGGTAGCGGGTGGAGCGCTGGAGACCGTCGTAGGCGATCTCCACGACCAGTTCCGGGCGGACGGTCACCACATGGCCGTCGTCGGACACCGCCAGCTCCCGCAGCCGCTCGGTCTGCCAGGCCAGCATCACATCGGTCATGCCCTTGAAGGTCTTGCCGAGCATGGCGTACGAGCCGTCCTCGCGCCGGGCGCCCAGGTGCAGGTTGGACAGCTTGCCGGTGCGGCGGCCGTGGCCCCACTCGGCGGCCAGCACCACCAGGTCGAGGGTGTGCACCGGTTTCACCTTCAGCCAGGACGCGCCGCGCCGGCCCGCGCTGTACGGCGCGGCGAGGTCCTTGACCACCACGCCCTCGTGGCCGCGCGCCAGCGTCCCGGCCAGGAACTCCTCGGCCGCGGGCAGGTCGTCGGGGCCGGACACCAGCGCGCGCCGCACCCGCATCGGCTCCGGCACCAGCCGGGTCAGCTCCGCGTGCCGCTCGGCGAACGGCAGGTCGAGCAGGTCGCGGCCGTCGACCGAGAGCGCGTCGAAGAAGACGGGGGAGACGGGGACCGCCTCGGCGGCGGTCGCCACGTCCACCCGGGAGCCCACCCGTCCGGCGGTCTCCTGGAACGAGCGCGGCCGGCCGCCCTCGTCGAACGCGATGACCTCGCCGTCCAGCACGAACCGCGATCCGCGCAGCTCCAGCGCGGCGGACGTCACCTCCGGCAGGCGGTCGGTGATGTCGTCGAGGGTGCGGGTGTACAGCCGTACGATGTCGCCGTCCCGGTGGACCTGGACGCGGATGCCGTCCAGCTTCTCCTCCACCGCGCACGCGCCGAGCCTGCCGACCGCCTCCGCGACCGAGGTCGCGCTGTGCGCGAGCATCGGCAGCACCGGGCGGCCGACGGTGAGCCGGAACCGGTCCAGGGCGGCCGGACCCTCGGTGAGCAGCGCCTCGGCCACCCTCTGCAGCGAGCCCGCCAGCATCACCGCGCGGCGCACGTCGGCGGGCGGCGCCCCGGTCGCCTCGGCCAGGCCCTCCACGGCGACCGCGTCCAGGGCGCCCTGCCGGACCTCCCCGGTGAGCAGCCCCAGCAGGAACCGCTGCTCCTCCTCGGTGGCCGCGCCCATCAGCTCCCCGACCAGCCGGGCCCGCTCCGCCTGCGAGCCGGGCCCGGACACCTTGCCGAGTTCGGTGAGCCGGGCGTCCACCTCGCGCACGGTGAGGGTGGGCCCGGCGGCCGGGGCGACCGGGCGGCCGAGCACCTTCCAGCCGACGCCCAGCCGCCCCTGGGGCAGCCGTCCCGCCAGATACGGGATGACCACGGGCGCGTCGTCCGGCTCCGCGTCGCGGAACAGTTCCGCGAGCAGGGCGGTCTTGCGGGAGCGCGCCGAGGTGGCGGCGACCTCCCGGGAAACCTGGGCGAGCCTGGCCAGCAGCATGCCCTCAGGGTGCACCGGCGGCGTCGGGCCTACACCCCCACGGCCGAGTCCAGGTCCGACATCAGCAGTTCCCCGTTGATCGTGGCGGCCGCCCGGTAGCCGCCGCTCGCCGCGTGGACGACCTGTTCGGCGAAGCCGACCGCGTTGCCCGCCGCCCACACGCCGGGCACGCTGGTCAGGCCCGTCGCGTCGACCACCGGGTAGCTGCCGAACGGGGTGTCGTGCAGCTCGGCGCCCAGCCGTTCCAGCAGCCCCGTCTGCGGCACCGGGCGCGGCGAGACGAACAGCACCTCGCGGGCGTGCACCGTGCCGTCCACGAGCCGTACCCCGGTGAGCCGGTCGTCCTCGGCCACCAGGCCGGCCACCTCGCCGGGCACCACCTTCACGCCGGCCGTGGCCAGCCGGCGCAGGTCGTCGTCGGACAGATCCCCCTCGGCGACCGTGTGCGGGAAGAACGTCACGTCGTCGGACCACTGGGAGACCATCAGCGCCTGGTGCACGCTCAGCGGCGAGGCGGCCAGCACCCCGAAGGCGCGGTCGCGCACCTCCCAGCCGTGGCAGTACGGGCAGTGCAGCACATCGCGTCCGAACCGCTCGGCGACGCCCTCGACGTCGGGCAGCTCGTCCTTGAGGCCGGTGGTGACGACGAGACGCCGGGCGCGCAGGGTCCGCCCGCTCGCGAGGGTCACCGCGAAGTCCCCGTCGCGGACGGCGTCCACCACCCGGTCCCGGAGCAGTTCGACGCCGTAACGGGCGATCTCCTCGCGGCCGGCCGCCAGGAACTCGGCGGGCGGCATGCCGTCCCGCGTCAGATAGCCCTGCATGTGGCCGGACGGGGCGTTGCGGGGCTCGCCCGCGTCGACGACCAGGGTGCGGCGCCTGGCGCGGCCCAGCACCAGCGCGGCGGACAGGCCGGCGGCGCCACCGCCGACGACGATCACTTCGTACCGGTCGCTCGCGCCCTCGGTGCTCCCGGTGCTCCCGGTGTTCTGCGTGTTGCCGGTGTTCTCGGTCATGGTGACCACCTCCACGCCCGACGGTCGCCGAAGCGGTGCCGTATTGACAAACATGTTTGCCGAAACTGCAATGGCGGTCATGAGTACCGATGACGTGCTGGCGGGTGTGGGTCCGAGGCTGCGGCGGCTGCGCAAGGAGCGGGAGGTGACCCTCTCCGCCCTCTCCGAGGCGACCGGCATCTCGGTCAGCACGCTCTCGCGGCTGGAGTCGGGGCTGCGCAAGCCGTCGCTGGAGCTGCTGCTGCCGATCGCGCAGGCCCATCAGGTGCCGCTGGACGAGCTGGTGGGCGCCCCTCCGGTCGGCGACCCGCGGGTGCGGGCGAAGCCCGTGACGCGGGGCGGGCGCACCCACTGGCCGCTCACCCGGCAGCCCGGCGGTCTCCAGGCGTTCAAGGTGCTGGAGCCGCAGCGCAGGCAGGAGCCCGACCCGCGCACCCACGAGGGCTACGAATGGCTGTACGTGCTCTCGGGGAAGCTGCGGCTGGTGCTGGGGGAGCACGACGTGGTGCTCTCGGCCGGCGAGGCGGCGGAGTTCGACACCCGGGTGCCGCACTGGTTCGGGTCGACGGGGGAGGGCCCGGTGGAGTTCCTCAGTCTGTTCGGGCCGCAGGGCGAGCGGATGCATGTGCGGGCGCGGCCGAAGGGCGCACCGAACGGGTGACCCACGCAACTGTTCCCTGATGGGCAAGCGACCGCTTAGTATGCCGTCGACCCCGGTCAGACGACGCAGTCCCGTGGAGGCAGCGCATGCAGGCATGGCACGTGCACGAGAACGGCGAGCCGAGTGAGGTGATGCGCCTCGCGGAAGTCGAGCGGCCCACGCCCGGAGACGGCCAGGTCCTGGTGCGGGTGCGCGCCGCGAACATCAACTTCCCGGACGCGCTGCTGTGCCGCGGCCAGTACCAGATCCGGCCGCCACTGCCGTTCACCCCGGGCGTGGAGATCTGCGGCGAGACCGAGGACGGGCGCCGCGTCATCGGCAACCCGGCGCTGCCGTACGGCGGTTTCGCCGAGTACGCCGTCGCGGACGCCGCCGCCCTGCTGCCCGCGCCCGAGTCGCTGGACGACGCCGAGGCGGCCGCCCTGCACATCGGCTACCAGACGGGCTGGTTCGGTCTGCACCGGCGGGCCGGCCTGGAGGCCGGCGAGACCCTGCTGGTGCACGCCGCCGCGGGCGGCGTCGGCAGCGCCGCCGTCCAGCTCGGCAAGGCGGCCGGTGCCACCGTCATCGGCGTCGTCGGCGGCGCCGACAAGGCCGCCGTCGCCCGCGAGCTGGGCTGCGACGTGGTGATCGACCGGCACGCCGAGGACGTGGTCGCCGCCGTCAAGGAGGCCACCGGCGGCCGGGGCGCCGACGTGATCTACGACCCGGTCGGCGGCGCCGCCTACGCCCAGTCCGCCAAGACCGTCGCCTTCGAGGGGCGGATCGTGGTCGTCGGCTTCGCCAGCGGCACCATCCCCAGCCCCGCGCTCAACCACGCCCTGGTGAAGAACTACTCGATCCTCGGCCTGCACTGGGGCCTGTACAACACCAAGAACCCGAAGCTGGTCCGGCACTGCCACGACCAGCTCACCGACCTGGCCGCCCGGGGCGCGATCAAGCCGCTGATCAGCGAGCGCGTCCCGCTGGGCGAGGCCGCGGCCGCCGTGCAGAAGGTGGCGGACGGCCGCAGCACGGGCCGGATCGCCGTAGTGATGGAGGAGGCCCGATGACCGACGCCGCCGAACTGCGCCGCCGCACCCAGGAGTTGCTGGCCGCGCACCCGCCCGCCGACACCGACCGGATGGAATTCCTCCGGGCCCGCTTCGACGCCGGACTCGCCTGGGTGCACTTCCCGGAGGGCCTCGGCGGACTGGGCGCCCCGCGCTCCCTCCAGGCCGTCGTCGACGCCGAACTGGAGGCGGCGGGCGCCCCCGACAACGACGCGCGCCGCAACGGCATCGGGCTCGGCATGGCCGCGCCGACGATCCTCCACTACGGCACCGAGGAGCAGAAGCGGCGCTTCCTCAAGCCCCTGTGGACCGGTGAGGAGGTCTGGTGCCAGCTGTTCAGCGAGCCGGGCGCCGGATCCGACCTGGCCGCGCTCGGCACGCGGGCCGTCCGTGAGGGCGACGACTGGGTGGTCAACGGGCAGAAGGTGTGGACGTCCGGCGCGCACAACTCCCGCTGGGCCATCCTCATCGCCCGCACCGACCCGGACGTGCCCAAGCACAAGGGCATCACCTACTTCCTCTGCGACATGACGGACCCCGGCGTCGAGGTGCGGCCGCTGCGGCAGATCACCGGCGAGGCCGAGTTCAACGAGGTCTTCCTCACCGACGTCCGCATCCCCGACTCCTGCCGCCTCGGCGAGACCGGCGACGGCTGGCGGGTCGCCCAGACCACACTGAACAACGAGCGCGTCGCCATCGGCGGCATGCGGCTGCCCCGCGAGGGCGGCATGATCGGCCCCGTCGCGAAGACCTGGCGCGAACGCCCCGAACTGCGCACCCACGACCTGCACCAGCGGCTGCTGAAGCTGTGGGTGGACGCCGAGGTCGCCCGCCTCACCGGCGAACGCCTGCGCCAGCAGCTCGTCGCCGGGCAGCCCGGCCCGGAGGGCGCCGGCATGAAGCTCGGCTTCGCCCGCCTCAACCAGGAGATCAGCGGCCTGGAGGTGGAACTGCGCGGCGAGGAGGGCCTGCTGTACGACGACTGGACCATGCGCCGGCCGGAACTGGTCGACTTCACCGGCCGGGACGCCGGATACCGCTATCTGCGCGCCAAGGGCAACAGCATCGAGGGCGGGACCAGCGAGGTCCTGCTGAACATCGTCGCCGAGCGCGTCCTCGGCCTGCCCTCCGAACCGCGCACCGACAAGGACGTCGCCTGGAAGGACCTCGCCCGATGACCGACCCCGACCTGCTGTACTCCGAGGAGGAAGAGGCGCTGCGCGCCGCCGTCCGGGGTCTGCTCGCCGACCACTGCGACCCGGCGGGCGTCATCGCGCGCACCGAGTCGGAGACCCCGCACGACATCGCGCTGTGGAAGGCGCTCGCCGACGGGATGGGCCTGGCCGGCCTGCTGATCCCGGAGGAGCTCGACGGCCAGGGCGCCACCCACCGGGAGGTCGCCGTCGTCCTGGAGGAACTGGGGCGGGCGGTCGCGCCCGTGCCGTACCTGACGAGCGCGGTCGTCGCCACCGAGGTGCTGCTGGAGTGCGGCGCCGACGACCTGCTCACCGAGCTGGCGACCGCCACCACGATCGGCGCCCTCGCCGTCGCCCTGAACACGGCCCCGGACGGCGCCTTCCGCACCGTACGGGTGGAGAACGGCACCCTGCACGGGGAGCTGACCGGCATCGCGGACGCGGCCGTCGCCGACGTGCTGCTCGTCCCCGCGGACGACGGCGGCCTGTACGCGGTGGCCGCCGGCGCCGCGACCGTCACCGCGAAGCCCTCCCTCGATCTGACCCGGCCGGTGGCCACCGTCGTCCTCGACGGGGCGCCGGGACGGCGGCTGGGTGACGCGGAGCCCGCGGTACGCCGGGCCCTGCGGGCCGCGGCCGGGCTGCTCGCCTCCGAGCAACTGGGCGTCGCCGACTGGACGCTGACCGAGACCGTCCGCTACCTCAAGGAACGCAAGCAGTTCAACCGGCCCGTCGGCGGCTTCCAGGCGCTCAAGCACCGGCTCGCCCAGCTGTGGCTGGAGGTCGTCAACCTGCGGGCCGCGGCCCGCGGCGCGGCCGACGCGCTCGCGACCGGCGCCGACACCGATGTGGCGGTCGCGGTCGCGCAGGCCTACGCCGCCCCGGTCGCCGTGCACGCCGCCGAGGAGGCGCTGCAACTGCACGCCGGTATCGGGATGACCTGGGAACACCCCATCCATCTGTACCTCAAGCGCGCCAAGGCCGACTCGATCGCCTACGGCACCGCGGGCGCCCACCGCGCGGCGCTGGCCGAACTGGTGGACCTCCAGGCCCCCTGACGGACACGCGGAGGAAGCCCGCCCCACCAGGGGCGGGCCTTTCCGCGCGCGCCGCCCCGGCGAAGTGAACACCTGACGGCACTCCGGCCAACTAACCGCACAGCACTGCTTCCTGAGCCCCCGACGACCGCATACTCACTGCGATCCGTCCGGCACCTCAAGGGAGGCAGCGCACATGGCCCTCACCACCCGCCGCAGAGCCCTCACCACCCTCGGCGCCGCCCTCGCGGGCACCGTCGCCCTGCCCGCCGGCAGCGCCCTCGCCGGTGAACAGCGCCACCGGCAGCGCCCGTTGTGGCGCGCCCACGCCCACAACGACTACGAGCACCCCCGCCCCCTGCTCGACGCCCTCGACCACCGCTTCGGCAGCGTCGAGGCCGACATCTACCTCGTCGGCGACCAGCTCCTCGTCGCCCACGACCCGCAGGACCTCGACCCGGCCCGCACCCTGGAATCCCTGTACCTCGACCCGCTCGCCGCCCGTGTCCGCGCCCACAAGGGCTCCGTGTACCGGGGGTACCGGGGCTCCCTCCAGCTGCTCGTCGACCTCAAGACCGAGGGCTCGTCGACCTACGCGGAGCTGGACCGCCACCTGCGCCGCTACCGGCACCTGTTCACCACGTACGCCCACGGCCGGGTCCTCCCCGGCCCGGTCACGGCCGTGATCTCCGGCGACCGCGCGGCCCGCGCCCCCATGGAGGCCCAGACCGTCCGCCGGGCCTTCTACGACGGCCGGCTCACCGACCTCGGCGGCCCCGCACCCGCCTCCTTCGCCCCGCTGATCAGCGACAACTGGACCCGGCAGTTCACCTGGCGGGGCGCCGGCGCGTTCCCCGGGGCCGAGCGGGACAAGCTGCACGGCATCGTGCGGGCGGCGCACGCGCGCGGGCAGCGGGTGCGGTTCTGGGCCACCCCCGACCAGCCCGGCCCGGAGCGGGACGCGGTGTGGACCGAACTGCTCACCGCGGGCGTCGACCACCTCAACACCGACGACCTCGCGGGCCTCGAAGCGTTCCTCGACGCTCACCGGCCCGCGTAGACACCACACGTTCGGCGGACAGGTCAGCCGCCCGGACGAACCCTCCGCTACGCCACACTTGCGGCCGAACGCCGTGAACCGGACGCGTGACGGCGTGGCGGAGGAGGTTGACGATGGCCATTTCCATCTCGGTGGTGCTGCTGCTTCTGGTCCTTGCGGTGATCTTCCTGCGCAACGGCGGTCTGAAGATCTCCCACGCGCTGGTCTGCCTGCTGCTCGGCTTCTACCTGGCGAGCACGAGCATCGCCCCCACGATCCACAGCGGCCTGACGGCGACGGCGGACATCGTCAGCAGCCTCAGGCCGTAAGGGCGGCCGGTCGCGAGGGACGCGGGGGTCACCGCGTCGAGAACACCCCGACCCCGTTCGGCACGGGCCGCTCGGCGCCGCCCGCCGGATGGTTGCGCACCGTCACGGCGGTCTCGCCCGGTCCCCGGGCGACCAGAGCGGAGGAGCCGCCCCCGTCCAGGCTGAAGGCGTCGACCGCGCCCAGGCGCCGCATGACGGCCGCCAGCTCGGCGATCGTCAGCCCGGTGCGGTACTCGGGCGCGCCGTCCAGCGAGAGCAGCAGCACGCGCCGCCCGCCGTCCGCCAGGCCCGCCGCGGAACGCACGGCCGTGGTCCGGTCGTCCAGGCCCGGCAGGGGCTGCCCGCCGGACAGCACCGGATACCCGCCGACGGCGAAGCGGTACGGCACCCGGGTCCGGGCCGCCACCAGCCGGTGCCGCACCCGTACGGCCTCACCCACGGCGAGTCCCCGCAGCCACCGCGCCCCGGCCTCCCGGCCGACGAGCACGGTCGTGCCGGCGGCGATCGGTCCGCGGCCCGGGGTCTGCGCCGCCGCCACCACGCGGCCGGCGCGGACCGTCACTTCATAGGTGTCCGCACTGCAGGGCGCGGCCCGCTCGGTGTCCGTGCCGCAGGTGGCGCGCACCCGGGAGGCGCTGCCCCAGTCCGCGGTGAACGCGCCGACGGAGCCCACCGGCAGCGCGTACTGGTTGAGGCCGCCGAGCGGCAGCACCTCCTGCGCCGTGGTGACCGACCCGTCCAGGGCGAGGCCGTCCAGCCGGGCGCGCCGGTCGACGCCCACCCCGAACACGTCTCGGGTGGAGGTGCCGGGCGGCAGCGCCGGGCCGAAGCGCTGCCCGTCCGGCACGGCCGCCTTCAGGGTCCGGCCGGCCGCGACGGCGGGTCCGACGCTCGCGCCGGTGGCCTCCACGCCCGGGTGCTGGGTCTCGGTGATGTTGAAGAAGTCGCCGTTGACGCCCGCGACGGCCCCCTGGGCGTCGGCGAGCCGGGACACGGTGGACCGCGCGGCCACCGCCCCCGGATACAGCAGGTCCAGACGCACCCTCGGATCGCTCAGGTCGATGTCGAGCACGTGCGCGCGGGCCGGGCCGCCCGCCGCCTGGAGGTCGAACTCCTCGTAGCGCACGCCCGGTGCGAGGTCGACGGCCGTGGGAACGGCACCGGCCGGTGCCGCCCCGGCCAGGGCCGCACCGGCCAGCGAGCCGAGTGCCATGAGGAGTACCAGAACCGTTCTGCCTGCGTGGAACCGCCTTTGACGATGCGTCACACTCTCCCCCTGAGGTCCCGTCAACTGTCCCAGGAACGACGGGAAGTGCACCAGACCGCGATGTCCGATCGGGTGGCGGGACTCGACGGGCCGGAGACGGGCCGGCGAACGGAACCCCCGGCGGGCGGTCGGCGAGCGGTCACAGGAGCCCCGGCGGACCCATGTGGCACACCCGCCCCGGACGGCGCAGTATGAAAAGCGGCCCCGCGGGGCACTCGGGCGCCGGTCGCCGACCACCCCTCCTCAACGACAAGTGCTTCACCATTCGGCGGAAGGGAGGCCGCGCTCATGACGCCGACGGCGTACTCCGCGATACCGCTGCCGCTGTCCCGGCCGGGCTGGCGGCGCGCCCTGGTCACCGGGGGCGCCGGGTTCCTGGGCTCCCATCTGTGCGAACGCCTGCTCGATGACGGGATCGAGGTCGACTGTGCGGACGACCTGTCGACCGGCTCCGCGGACACCGTCCGCCGGCTGGCCGGACGCCCCGGTCTCCGGTTCCTGCGCCAGGACGTGAGCGCCCCCGGCTGCCCCGACGCGCTGCCCGGCCCCTACGACCTGGTCCTGCACTTCGCCGGCCCCGCCTCACCCGCCGACTGCCGGAACCGCCGCCTGGCCGCGCTGGACGCCGCCGGACCCGGCACCCGCAACGCGCTCGCCGTCGCCGAACGGGACGGGGCGCGGTTCCTGCTCGGCTCCGCCTGCCAGGTCTACGGCGACCCGGCCGGGCATCCGCAGCGCGAGGACTGCTGGGGCCATGTCGACCCGGTCGGCCCGCGCAGCGCCCACGACGAGGCCAAGCGTTTCGCCGAGGCCCTGACCACCGCCTGCGCGACCGCCCACGGCACCGACGCCGGCATCGTGCGGGTGTTCGACACCTACGGTCCGTGGATGCGCGCCGACGGCCGGCAGGTCCTGCCCACCTTCGTCCGGCAGGCACTCGCGGGAGTCCCGCTGACCATCGAGGGCGACGGCAGCCAGACGCGGTCCCTCGCCTACGTCGACGACATCGTGGAGGGCGTGCTGCTGGTGGCCGCCAGCCGCTCCGTACGGCCGGTGAACATCGGCGGCGACGACGAGGCCACCGTCGAGGAGATCGCCCGCCGGGTGATCCACCTGACCGGCTCCCCCTCCCGCCTGGAGTACCGGCCCGGCCGGGCCCGCGGCCCCGCCCGGCGCCGACCCGACACCACCTTCGTCCGCGAGCTGTACGGCTGGCGGCCCCGGGTCCCGTGGGAAGAGGGGTTCAAGCGGACCATCGCGCACTTCACCGAGCGGACACCGGCCGGCTGCCCGGGGGTGGGGTGGCTGTGAAGGCACTCGTCGTACGGCTCGACGGCTTCGCCGAAGTGCTCCTGGCGGGCCCGGCGGTCCGCGCACTCGCCACCCGCGCGAACCCGGTGACGGTGCTGTGCGGCCCCGGCGGCGCCCCCGCCGCCCGGCTGCTTCCGCACGTCGACCAGGTCGTCGTACGCGATCCGCCCGGCACCCCGGAGGCGGACGACGAGGCGCTGGTACGGCGGCTGCGGGCGGACGCCTACGACGTGGCCCTCGTCCTCGACCCGGACGGGACCGGCCCCCACTCCGCCGGGCGACTGCTGCGCGAGGCCCGCGTGGGCCGCGTCGGCGCCTGCGGCGGCCCCGGCGCCGACGCCGCCCTCGACACCGCCGCCGCCCTGGGCTTTCGCCCCCGCCCCGGCGACGACGGACGCCTGCGGGTGCTGCCCACCCCGGACACCGCCGCCCTCACCGGCAACGGCCCCTACGTCGTCGTCCACCCCGGCGCCGGACCGCCCGACGGCGCCTGGGACCCCGACTGCTGCGCCGCGGCGGTCGCCGCGCTCGCCGACGCCGGACACCGCGTCGTCGTCACCGGCGAGCCGGCGGAGAGCGCGCTGACCCGGTACGTCAGCGGGGACACCGCCGTCGACCTCGGCGGCCGGACCGACGCCCGGCGGCTGGCCGGGGTGCTGCGCGCCGCCGACGTGGTCGTCACCGGCGCCCCCGGCCCCGCCCAGCTGGCCGCCGCCACCGGCACACCGGTGGTGTCGCTCGCCCCGCCGGACGGACCGCGCCGCCCGCACGGCGTGCCCGGCGTGCTGCTGGAGCCGGACCACGGCACCGCCCGTGACGTCACCGCCGCCGTGCACCGGCTGCTCGACGAAAGGACATGAGGCGATGCCCGCGCGCAAGCAGCCACTGACCCAGCAGGCCCCGGCCCGGACCCCCGCGCCGGGCCGGGTCACCGTCGCCGTGATCACCCGCGACCGCCGGGAGAGCGTGCTGCGCACCCTGGACCGGCTGGCCGCGCTGCCCGAACGGCCCCCGGTGATCGTCGTGGACAACGACTCCGCCGACGCCACGGCCGCCGCCGCCCGCGCCCACCCGGTGGGCGCGCGGGTCATCGCCCTGCCCCGCAACACCGGTGCCCTCGGCCGCAACCTCGCCGTCCGGCACGCCACCACCCCCTACGTCGCCTTCAGCGACGACGACTCCTGGTGGGCGCCCGGCGCGCTGGCCACCGCCGCCGACATCCTCGACACCCACCCCCGCCTGGGGCTGCTGGCCGCACGCACCCTGGTCGGCCCGGAAGCCGCCGAGGACCCGCTGAACGCCGTCCTCGCCGGCTCCCCGCTGCCCGCCGACCCCGGGCTCCCCGGCCCCTCGGTCCTCGGCTTCCTCGCCTGCGCGGCCGTGGTGCGGCGCAGGGCCTTCCTCGACGCCGGCGGCTACCACCCGGTGCTGTTCTTCGGCGGTGAGGAGACCCTGCTCGCCTACGACCTCGCGGCCCGCGACTGGGGCGTGGCCTACGTGCCCCAGGTGACCGCCCTGCACCACCCCGACCCCGGCCGGCGGCCCGGCCGCTCCGCCGTGCAACGCCGCAACGCGCTGCTCACCGCCTGGCTGCGGCGCCCGGCCGGCGTCGCCCTGCGCGACACCGCCCGGCTCGCCGCCGACGCCGCCCGGGGTGACCCGGCGGCCGCCGCGGCGCTGCGCGGGGCGCTCGCCAGGCTCCCCGCGGCCCTCAGGCACCGCGCACCGCTGCCCGACCGCGTCGAACGGGCGGCCCGGCTCCTGGACGGGAGGCACACATGACCGGCGACACGCTCGGCCCGGACGACCGCACCACCGTCGTGGTGATCACCCGCGACCGCCGCCCCGAACTGCTGCGCACCCTGCGCACCCTGCGCGACCTGCCGGAACGCCCGCCCGTGATCGTCACCGACAACGGATCGGCCGACGGCACGGCGGACGCGGTCGCCCGGGACCACCCGGAGGTGCTGCTGCTGCGCCCCGGCCGCAACCTCGGCGCCGTCGGCCGCAACCTCGCCGTCCGGCGCGTGCGCACCCCCTACGTGGCCTTCTGCGACGACGACACCTGGTGGGAGCCCGGCTCGCTGCGCCGGGCGGCGGACCTCCTCGACACACGGCCCCGGCTCGCCGCCGTCACCGCCCGGATCCTCGTCGAACCGTCGGGGGAGGAAGACCCGGTGGTCGCCGAACTGCGCGACTCGCCGCTCAGCGGCCCCGAGTGGCTGCCCGGACCCGCCCTCGGCTCCTTCCTGGCTGCCGCCACCGTGATGCGCACCGACGCCTTCCGCGCGGTCGGCGGCTTCCACCCCGGGCTGTGGCTCGGTGGCGAGGAGGAACTGCTCGCCACCGACCTGCTGCGGCGCGGGCACTGGCTCAGCTATGCCCCCGAGCTGACCATCCATCACGCCGCCTCCCCGGTCCGCGACAGCACCCACCGGCGCGTCCTCGGCCTGCGCAACACCCTGTGGTTCACCTGGCTGCGCCGCCCCTGGCCGTCCGCGCTGCGCCGCACCTGGTACCTGCTGCGCACGGTCCCGCACGACCGCGCCTCGGCGCGGGCCTTCGCGCACGCGGCGGCCGGCCTGCCCTGGGTGCTGCGGCAGCGCGACCCCGTGCCGCCCGACCTGGAGGCGCGGCTGGTCGCGCTGGAACAGGCCCGGCGGTCCTCGCCCGCGCGGCGGTACATCGGCTGAGAGATCCCTGAGAGATCCCGGACATGACGACGGCGGCCGTGGCGCACGAGCGCCACGGCCGCCGTCTGCGGTGTGCAAGAGGTCATTCCTCGCGGAACACGGCCTTGCTCACCTCGGCCGGGTTCTGGAACTCCTTCTTGCCCAGGTGCTCGATCCGGTCGGTGATCTCCTTGGACGCGTGATTGTCCCGGGCGACCTTCGCCAGCTTCTTGCTGTCCGTCGGGTACTCCGCGCCGGACAGGGCCTTCTGCAGGTCGGGAGGGGTGATTCCGGCCATGATTCCTCCATGGCGTCGAGGATGTGTGGGGGGTTGAGCGAAGGACCGGTTCAGTCCTTCTTGCCACGGCCCGTCAGCGCGTCCCGCATCCGGTCCACGAGTCCCATGCCGGGTGCGAGCAGCTTGTCGGCCGGGGGCTTGTCGGGGGCGGCCGGGTGCGGGCGCGTCGGCGCCATCTTCTTCGCTTGCCGCACCTTGTCCCCGAGCTCGTCGAGGGCCGCCGCGGGGCACGTCTCGCGCAGCATCGGGAAGAGGTTCTGCTCCTCGTCCGCCACGTGCGAGCGGATCTCGGTCATGAGCATGCCCATAAGTCGGTCGAACTCGGGGTCGTCGGCCTCGCAGCCCTCCAGGTCCTTCATGATCCGCTCGGCCTTGGAGTGGTCCTCGATCTCCTTGTCGGCCAGCGCGTCCCCGTTCGGCAGGTGCTCACGCACCGCCGGATAGAGGTGGGCCTCCTCGGCGACCGAGTGACGCACCAGCTCCATGGTGACCTGGTCCGCGTAGACCTTGCGGTCCTTGGCGCCCATCGGCAGACCCTCGATCTTGCCGAAGAGCTCCTCCACCTCGCGGTGGTCCGTCATCAGCTCGTCGATGACGTTTCCTCCATGTCCCATGTCCCGTACCTCCATCGTCGCTGCGGTGGCCCTCGGAGGGGTCCGTCCCGGACTCCCGGGTGCCCGTGCCGGGGCGGGGCGTAACGCGGCCGTACGGGTGGGAATGCCGGGGTCCCCGGAGAGCCTGTGAGCAAGTGCACAGGATGCGGCAAGTCGATTGGCGGGCGCGGAACTTGCCCCGTTCCGGCCACCCGCGGCGACGGCGCCCGGTCAGGACTCGGGTGGCCCGTCTGCCACGATGGGCGGCGCTCGTCCCGAAGATCCCGTGGAGTGACCGCGCAGTGCAGCCGGTGATTCCGACTCCCGTGGATTTCCCGATCCCCCGAGTCCCCGGACACCTGCCGAGAACCGCCGTGCCTGATTCCTCCGCCGTGCCTGATTCCGCCACCCCCGCGCCCCCGCCGCCCGACGCGTCCAGCTCACCGTGGCGGTCTCTGCGTTACCGCAGCATGCGCTGGTGGTCCCTCGCCAACATCGTGTCCAACGCCGGCACGTGGATGCAGCTCACCGTGCAGAACCTGCTGGTGCTGCAGATCACCGGGTCCGCCGCCGCGACCGGCCTGTCCGTGTCCGTGCAGGCCGCGCCCGCGCTGCTGGTCAGCCTGGCGGGCGGCGCCGCCGTGGACCGCTGGCCCCGGAAGCTGACCGCCATGGTCAGCCAGGCGCTGCTCGGCGTCGTCGCCCTGATCACGGCGGTGCTGGTGGCGACCGACCGGCTCGACCTGCCCGTCCTGCTGGTGCTGGCCGCCGTCACCGGCACCATCGCCACCGTGGACGGGCCCGCCTGCGCCCTGCTCGGCAACGACCTGGTCCGGCCCGAGGACGTGCCCTCCGCCATCGGCGTCGGCTCCCTCGTGCACAGCGCCGGGCGGCTCGCCGGTACCGGGCTCGCCGGAGTGGCCGTCGGCTTCCTCGGCACCGGCGCCGCGTACGCCGCCAACGGCCTGTCCTTCCTCTTCGTCGCCTCGGTCGTCCCGTTCCTGAAACCCGTCGCCGGAGCGGCCACGCGGGCCGCGGTCCCCGCCCGGCGCGGCTCGCGCGCGAACGGCGCACGGGGCAAGGACGGCGACCTGACCGTCCGCGAGGGCCTGGCGTTCTTCGCGCGCCGGCCCCGGCTGGTCGCCCTCGCCGGCGTCACCGGCATCAGCGCGGTCTTCGGCCGGAACTACGGCCTCACCCTCGCCGTACTCGTCACCGGCCCGCTCGCGGGCGGCGCCGGGGCCTTCGGCACCGTCTCCACCGTCCTCGCCGTCGGCGGCATCGTCGGCGCGGTGCTCGGCGCCCGGCTGCGCAAGCCGTCCGTGCGGCTGGTGGGCGCGCTGGCCGCGACCGGCGGGCTGCTCCAGGTGGTGGCCGGCCTGTCGCCGTCGCTCGCCGTGCTGCTCGTCCTGGTCCTGCCCATGGCCGTCGTGGAGTCGGTCTCCGACACCGCCGGGACGACCGTGCTGCAGACCGACCCGCCCGCCCACATGCGGGGCCGCGTCCTCGGCGTGTGGGGCAGCATCAGCACCGGCTGGGGCCTGGCCGGCCCGCCCGCCCTCGGCCTCCTCATGGAACTCGCCGGCGCCCGGGGCGCCCTCGTCGCCGGCGGCCTGATCATCGCGGGCGCGATCGGCACGGGCCACCTCCTCCGCGAACGCCGCACCACGCTGCCGGTCACACCACTGCGTACGGGGGAGCGGCACGCGGAACTGGAAACCGCGGCCTGAGCCGTCGCGCGGGGCTGGGGCTGCGGCCGGGGCCACCGGCGGGGGCGCCGGGGCGGAGCTGCGGTCGGTGGCTTGCCGGGCGCCCTGAGCCTTGCCTCGCTTGATCGCGCCCTGAGCCCTGCGATGCTTCCCGGGCGGGGCCGGCGTAGACGGCCCTGGTGGACGCTCCCGCGCCTCGCTCTGCTCGGGGCGCCGTGGCCGGGCAAAGTCGCGGGCGTCGGCTCGCTCGCGTGGATCGCGGCTGAGATGGGTGGCGTCGTGGGGCACCCCGGTTCCGTTCCTTCTCAGCGGCGGAGCCGGGCTCGAGCCGGGGCCCGGTCGGTCGAGCCGTGTCCGGGTGTCCGGGGTGCCCGGTCGGCCGGGAGACCGCGTACCGCCGTCAGGACCTCCCGCACCGAGATCCGCAGGAGCCGTTCGTCCGGTTCGCGTCCGTGGGCGTCGCCGGGGCGGGCGGAGGTGGCGTCGCCGGGATGCCAGAGCGCTCGGTGCCGGGGGCTGGGGGGCGGGCCCCACAGGCGGGGGGCCACCGGGCCGAAGAGGATCACCGACGGGGTGCGCAGAGCCGTGGCCAGGTGGGCGAGGCCCGTGTCGCCGACCACCACGCAGCGCGCGTCGGCGACCAGTGCCGCGAGCCGGTCGAACGGCACGTCACGGGTGCCGCCCAGCACGGCGGACGGGGGCAGCCCCGCCCGTTCCGCGACCCGCCGGGCCAGTACCGCCTCGCCCGCGCCCGCCGTCACCACGACCCGGTGACCCGCCTCGCGCAGCTCGCGTGCCACGGCGGCGAACCGCTCGCTCGGCCAGCACCGGGCGGGCGCGTCCGCGCCGGGATGGACGACGACCGCGCCCGGCGCGGGGGAGGGCGCCGCGGGCGCCGGGATCGTCAGGTCCGCGGGGTCGGCGGGGATGCCGTACCAGGCGAGGAGCCGGCACCAGCGTTCCCGCTCGTGCTCGTCCTCCCGCCAGACCGGGCCGGGGATGCCGGGCGTCCCCGGATGCGCGTACGCGAACAGGCGGCGCGGTGCGAGCCGCTGGAGGAGGAGGTGACTGGGCGGGCCGTTGCCGTGCAGGTCCACGGCCAGGTCGGGCGGCGGCCCGGACCAGGCCAGCCCGGACGGTACGGCCCGTCCCGGCGCCTCGGCCGGCAGCAGCCGGTCCACAAGGCCGGTCGCCGACGCGGCCCCGGCCAGCCGCCCCGGCGCGGCCAGCACCAGCTCGTGGCCCGGCAGTTCCCGCCGCAGCGCCTTCAGGGCGGGTACGGCGGTCAGCAGGTCGCCCAGGCCGAGCGCGCGCAGCACCAGGACACCGGGCCGGGCGGACCGGGCGGGGTCCCGGCTCACGCCGCCGTCCCGCCCGGCTTCAGCGGCACGGCGGCGCGCGCCGCCCGCCGGGCCAGCAGTGTGGTGGACCGGCCGTTGAGGTAGGGCAGGACAACCGCCTGACCGCCCCACGCGCGCAGCGTCTCCGCCTCGGGCAGCTCCTGCACGGAGTAGTCGCCGCCCTTCACCCACACGTCCGGCCGCAGCCGGCTCAGCAGAGCCTCCGGGGTGGCCTCGTCGAACACCGCGACGGCGTCGACGCTGCCGAGGGCCTGGAGCACCCGGGCCCGGTCGGCCACCGGGTTGATGGGGCGTCCGGGGCCCTTGATCCCCCGGACGGAGTCGTCCGAGTTGAGGCACACGATCAGGCAGTCGCCGATCCGCCGGGCGCTCTCCAGCAGCCCCACGTGCCCGGCGTGCAGCAGGTCGAAGCAGCCGCCGGTCGCCACCACCGTGCCGCCGCGCGCCCGCACCTGCTCGGCGAGGGCGAACGCGTCCGCGCCGGGCGCCGGACCGGACGCGGTGTCGGGTTCGGTCCGCCACAGCGCCGGATTCCCGGCACCGCCCGCCGCCACGAACGCGGCGGCCTCCGCGACCGCCCGCTGCAACGCCTCCTCCGGCAGCGCGCCGTCGGCGAGCGCGGTGGCGGTCGTCGCGGCGAAGCAGTCGCCCGCGCCGCACGGATCGCCGCTCGCCCGGTACGGCGGCGGCACCAGCATCGGCGTACCGGCGGCGGGCCGGGTCAGCAGCACCCCGCGCTCCCCGAGCGTCACGGCGACACCCGCGGCCTGCCACAGGTCCGCGAGCCGCGCCCCGCGCTCGGCGTACGCGCGCAGCGACTCGCCCCCGTCGCCGGGGTACAGGCTGCGCGCCTCGGCCGCGTTCGGCGTGACCAGCCGGGCGCCGGGCACCGGGGCCTCGCCCCTGGGGTGCGGGTCCCACACCAGCGGGGTGCGCGGGACGACCGCCTCCAGGTGCTGCCGCACGGCACCCGCGGTGTGCCGCCCGTAGTCGGCGACGAGCACGGCGTGGGCCTGCGTCAGCGCGTCCCGCACCGCCTCGTCGGGCTCCCCGGGCTCGCCGCCGCCCCGGTCGATGCGGACCAGCGGACGCCCGCTCGCCAGCACCCGGGTCTTCACCGGCAGGCTGCCCCGCAGCGGGATCTCCACCAGCCGCACCCGGCCGCGCAGCTGCCGCCGTACGGCCTCACTGGCGGCGTCGTCGCCGAGCGCGGTCACCAGGACCACCTCGCGTCCGCCCCGGGCGGCCAGCGCGGCGGCGAGGCCCGCCCCACCGGGGTGACGGCGGTCGTCGGTGACGTCCACGACCGGCGCGGGCGCGTCCGGGGCCAGCCGGGTGGCGACACCCTCGACGTCCTCGTCGAGCAGCACGTCCCCGACGACCACCAGCGGCCGCGGCCCGGTCACGACACCCTCCCGGCGGCGGTGGCCCGGTCCCGGACGGGGGCCGGGGTGCCGAGGGCCGCGTCGAAGCCCTCGCACAGCAGGTGCACGGCGACCAGATGGGTCTCCTGAACGGTGGCCGTGGTGTCGGCGTCGACGCACAGCGCCTCGTGGGCGGCCTCGGCGAGCGGGTTCGGCGCCGGTCCGGTCATCGCCCAGACCCGCAGCCCGGCCCGGCGGCCCGCGACGGCCGCGCTGATCAGGTTGGCGCTGCGCCCGGAGGTGGACATCAGCATCAGCACGTCGCCCGGTCGGCCGTGGGCGGCGACCTGACGGGCGTACACCTGGTCGAAGCCGTAGTCGTTGCCGATGGCGGTCAGGCTGGAGGTCTCCGCGTGCAGGGAGATCGCCGAGAACGCGGGCCGTTCCTGCCGGTAGCGGCCGACGAGTTCGGCGGTCAGGTGCTGGGCCTGGGCGGCGCTGCCGCCGTTGCCCGCGGCGAGCAGCCTTCCGCCGGTCGGCAGGACGGCGGCGAGCCCGTCGCCCCAGTCCGCGATCCGGCCGAGGCCGTCGGTGCGCAGCCGGACGAGTGCCTGTTCCAGGGAACGGCAGTGCAGCCGGGCGGCGGCGAGTGCAGGGGATTCGCTCATGCTGGTCGGGCGTACCGCGTCGCGGCGACGGCGGCGGGACCCGCACCTCCTTCGAACGTCGGGGCTCGCAGCGGTGACGGGGGGACGGACGGCCTCACACCACCCCCGTCACGGCCGGCTCGGCCTCCAGGACGGCGCAGTACGCCGCCTCCGTCTCGGCGGCGACCCGCGCCCAGGTGTAGCGGCGCAGCACCCGGCGGCGCCCGGCCGCGCCGCACGCCCGCCGGGTCTCGGGGTGGGCGAGGAGGCCGGCGACCGCGCGGGCGAGGGCCCGCGGGTCGCGCGGCGGCACCAGGCGTCCGGTGCCGGGGTCCGCGACGGTGTCCAGCTGGCCGCCGACCGCGCTGGCCACGACCGGGACGCCGCAGGCCATCGCCTCCAGCGGCACGATGCCGAACGGCTCGTAGTCCGCCGGGCACAGCACCACGTCGGAGCCGCGCAGCAGCGGCGGCACCTGCTCGCTGGGCACCCCGCCGGTGAAGCGGACCCGGTCGGCGACCCCGGCCCGGCGGGCGATCTCCCGCAGCCGGCGCACCTCCGGGTCCGGGTCCAGCCGGTCCGCCGGGGGGCCGCCGACCACGACGAGTTCCGTGTCGGGCAGCAGGGCCAGCGCGGCGATGGACACCGCGGCGCCCTTGCGCGGCACCAGCCGGCCCAGCTGGAGCAGCCGGTAGGGGTGGGAGCCGCGCGGGGCAGCAGGCCCCTGCGGGGTGAACAGGCCGGTGTCGACGCCGCACGGCACGATGCTCGCCTTCTCGGCGCGGATGCCCATCCGGGTCAGTTCGACGACCTCGTCCCGGCAGGTGGCGATCACCCGGTCGCAGCCCCGGCCCACCTCGGTCTCCAGCGCGACGCGCTGCGGCGGGCTGGTGTCCGCGAGCCGCTGGTGGCGGCGCTTGACCGTGCCGAGCGCGTGATACGTGTGCAGCAGCGGCAGGTCCAGCGCGCGCACCGCGTGCAGCGAGGCCAGCCCGGACATCCAGAAGTGCGAGTGCGCCACGTCGGGCGGCCGGCCCCGCCAGGCCCGGACCAGCTGCCGCCCGAACTCGTCCATGTGGGGCAGCAGCTCGTCCTTCGGCAGCGGCTCGGGCGGCCCGGCGGGCACGTGGTGGACCTCCACCCCGTCGCGCAGCGGCACCCGGTCGGGCAGGTCCGGGCTGTCCCGGCGGGTGTGCACGGTGACCCGGTGCCCGCGGTCCGCGAGGGCGCCGGCGAGACAGGCGACGTGCACGTTCTGCCCGCCCGCGTCGACCCCGCCGAGCGCGGCCAGCGGACTGGCGTGCTCGGAGACCAGCGCGATGTCGAGGGAGCCGGGGTGGCCGGCGTCCGGGGCGGCGGTCAGGGAACCGACCGATGCGGTCATGAGCGCACCTCCGTCATCACGCGCTCCCAGTCGTTCAGGAAGCGCTTCAGCCCGTACCGTCCGAGGGCCGCCTGGCGGGCCCGCGCCCCGTCCTCGGCCGCCGCGTCGGGCTCCGCCAGATAGCGGCGGGCGGCCTCCGCCAGCACCTGCGGGCGGGTGGACAGCACGCCCGCGCCGGGCGGGACGGCCTCCACCGCCTCGGTGGTGGCGAGCGCCACCACGGGCATGCCCAGGTGCATGGCCTCCAGCAGGGACAGCCCGAGCGAGGTCCAGCGCACCGGGTGCAGGTACAGCCGCCGCTCGGCCATCGCCGCGTGCAGCTCGCTCTGCGGCAGGTCCGCGGACCGGCATCGATCCTCGGACAGCCCGAGGTGCGCGGCGAGGCCCTCGGTGCGCATCCCGAAGACGTCCAGGGGTGCCGCCTCGGCCAGGGCGGGCAGCAGATCGGTGCCGGTGTGGCGGCCGCGCCGTACCGGCTCGTTGACGACGACGGCCGCGCGGGCGAGCCGGCCGGTGTACCGGTGCCCCGGGTCGACGACGCCGTGTTCGACGACCTCGGTGCGGGTGCCGCCGTTGTCCCAGAACAGGCGGTTGAAGTGGGTGACGTGGACGAGGGTCAGGTCGTCGCGGTCGGCGAACGGGTGCCGGGTGTTCGGGATGTCGCCGTCCGGGGCGTTGTGCTCCAGGTAGACGGCGGGGACGTCCCGGCCGGGGCGGCGGCCGCCGAGCCAGCGTTCGGCCAGCTCGATCTCGTGCGGCCGCTGGAGGACGACCAGGTCGACCTCCGCGTCCCGCAGCTCGTCCGGGGTCGCCTCGCGCACGGAGGCGGGCCAGGGGAAGGTCCGGGCCCGGCCGCGCCCGTCCGGGCCGCGGTCGGGGAGCACGGGGACGAGGTAGGTGTGCGGACCCTGGACGAACGCGGTCGTCCAGGAGCCGTGCACATGCCACAGCAGAATGTTCACCACGCCACTCCTCGCTCACTGGCCCCTTTTGTTTCGTTTGCCCGATCCGCCGTCTTCCTTGTCTCAGTCAAGTCATTCATCCCGACCGGTCGGTCTTCCCCTTGGTCCGCCCTTCCTCCGGTGCTGAGCGCGGCCACCGCCGCCAGCACTTCCGCGTCGCGGATCCCGTCCAGACACGGATGTCCCGGCGTGGGGCAACGCCGGGCCCTGGTCCCCGCACAGGCGGCCTCCTGGTCGCCCAGCAGCACCGACGGCACCGCGTACGGCCGCCAGCGTTCGGCCGGCACCACCGGCGCGAACAGCGACACCACCGGCGTGCCGACCGCCGCGGCCAGATGCGCGGGGCCGGTGTTCCCGGTCACCGCCACCCGCGCGCGGGCCAGAACCCCCGCCAGCTGCCGCAGATCCGTCACCCCACCCAGGTCCAAAGCGTGCGAACCGGCCACCCGCGCGGTCAGCTCCCGGTCCCCGCGGCCGCCGGTCACCACCACCCGGTAGCCCTCGGCGGCCAGCGCCGCTGCGGCCCGCGCCGCCCGGGCCGGGCTCCAGGCGCGGGCCGGCACGGCGGCACCCGGATGCAGCACCACATACGGTTCTGGGCCGGTCAGGCGGGTCGTGTCCGGCGGCGGCAGCACCCGCAACGTGCCGTCGTCACCCGCCGGCAGCGCGAACCCGGCGGCCTCCGCCAGGTCCAGGGCGGCAAGCGCCTCGTGCCGGTGCGGCCGCCGGCGGTGGCGCAGATCGAGCAACGCGCCCGGATAGTCCACGCTGTCCGCCGCCGCCCAGCCGACCCCGGCCAGCTTCAGCAACAGGGCCGCGGGCAGCGGGCTCTGATGGAAGGACACCAGGATCAGCGCGCGGTCGAAGCGACGCCCGGCCAGCGTCTGGAGCAGCCGCCGCGTCTCCTCCCGGGACACCGGCGCCGGCTCCAGCCCCACCCACGGCGCGTCGTGCACCAGCACCTCGTCCACGCCCGGCAGCATCCGCGCCGCCTGCTCACCCTGCGGCCCGCACAGCATCGCCGTGTACGACGACCCGGCCGCCACCGCCCGCACGGCGGGCCCGGCCAGCAGCACGTCACCGGCACTGTCCAGCCGGACGACGAGGGTGCGGGGTGCGGCGGTCATGACGGGGCCGCCGTTCGCGTCGTTCGCTGCCAGGAGCAGTCCGCGCCGTGGCCCGGCGTGCGGTCGGTCCCGGTCCTGGTGCCGCTCGGCCCAGCCGCAGGACGTGGCGCCCTCCCGTGCCGGGCCACGGCGTCCGCGGGCCTCGTGCCCAGGACCAGCCGTACCGCCCCGAGCAGGTCCACGGCGGTCTCCGCCGTCTCCTCCGCCAGGGCGGTCTCCTCGGGGCGGGTCAACGGTGTGGGGACCAGTACGGCCCGTGCGCCCGCGGCCCGAGCCGCGGTCAGGTCGGCGCCGATGTCGCCGACGACGACGCTGCGGGCCGGGTCGACGCCGAGGTGGGCGCAGGCGGCCAGGACGAGTCCCGGCGCGGGCTTGCGGCAGCCGCAGCCGTCGTCGGGACCGTGCGGGCAGACCGCCCACACGTCGAACGGACCGAGCAGCTCCTCCACCCGGCGCTGAACCGCTTCGATCCGCGGGCGCGTGAGCAGCCCCCGTGCCACCCCCGACTGGTTGCTGACCACGCCGACCGGTATCCCCGCCGCCCGGACGGCGTCGACCGCCTCGCGCGCCGTCGGCATGGGCTCGACCCGCGCCGGGTCGCCGTTGTACGGCACGTCGACGACGAGGGTGCCGTCGCGGTCGAAGAGCACGGCGGCCGGCAGGGCGTCGGCGGGGGAGCGAGCGGGCGGCGCCGGCCCCTCGGACACGCGCGGGCGGCCCTCGAAGAGCCAGGGGCGGTCGCTCATGACCCCACCCGCTCCCGCTCCGGCTCCGGCCGCGCCGACGGCGGCCCCGCGACCCGGGACGCGTCGAACGGCCGCGTACGCCGGTGCGCGAACCACCCCCGCAGCCAGTGCCGTACGGCGGCGGGCGGGATCGCCACGCTGGTCAGCGCCATCGTCACGATCTCGTCCCGGGTGCGCGGCCCCGGCCGGATCCGGGCCAGCGCGAACTCGGCCGTCCCGGCCAGCCACAGCCCACCGCACACCGCGGCGGCCCGGGGCCTGCGCAGCACCGCGCAGGTCAGCGCGGCCACCGCCGCCCCGGTCACCGCGAGATGCCCGGGCAGCCGCCCCCGTGGCGCGTCCGCCCGGCGCCACCAGGTGCGGCCGTGCAGCCGTGTCATCAGCACGTCGTCCGCGTTGCCCGCCTGGAGCCGTACCGAGACCCAGCGGTCTGCGGGCCGTACCGGATGGGTCGTCGTACGGGACCCCTCGGCCACCGACCACCCGGCGCCGGTCACCCGCAGGGCCAGGTCCGCGTCCTCCCGGAAGGCCCGCCGGAACCGTTCGTCGAAGCCCCCGGCCGCCTCCAGCGCGGTCCGCCGATACGCCATGTCGGCGGTGATCCACCGGGCGGTGGCGAGCCCGGCGGTGTTGCGCTCCCAGTCGGTGGGGCGCCGGTCGGCGGGCAACGGCACGTGGACGCGCGCGGTCACCGCGGCGGTCCGGGGCGTCGCCGCAGCCAGATCGCGGGCGAGATCGGCGGCCCAGGTCAGCCCGGGCACCACGTCGTCGTCCAGGAAGACGACCCAGGGCACCGGTCCGGCGGCCCGCCACCCGGCGTTGCGGGCCGCGGCGGGTCCTCGGGCGCCGCCCGCGACGACCGTCGTGACGGGCCGCAGCGGCTCGGGGACGACATCCGTGAGGGGCGCGCCGCCCGCCGTGGCGGGCCGGTCGTCGACGAGGACCACCCGCGCCGGCGGGGGACCGCCGGCGGCGGCCAGCGCGCGCAGACACGTGCGCAGGCTGGGCCGGCCGAGCGTGGGGATGACGATCGCGTATCCGGTGGTCTCGGCGGGCTCCCCGGCGGAGTGCCGCTCGTTCATCAGACCCTCCCCTCGGCCGAGGCGCGGAAGAAGTCGCCGCGCCGGATCGCGTACGGGCCGATGGCCAGCAGGTCGACGGGTGAGGAGCCGAAACACTCCAGGGCGTCGCGCGGGTCGTCCACCATGGGGCGCCCCGCCGTGTTCAGGCTGGTGTTGACCACGACCGGCAGCCCGGTGAGCTTCTCGAACTCGCTCAGCATCCGCGCCACCAGCGGTTCCCGCGCCGCGTCGACGGTCTGGATCCGGGCCGTGCCGTCCACGTGCACGACGGCGGGGATCCGCTCCCGCCAGGCCGGCGCCACGTCGTGCACGAACAGCATGTACGGGCTCGGCAGCGGCCCGTCGAAGATCTCGGCGGCGCGATCCGCCAGCACCATCGGCGCCACCGGCCGGAACTGCTCGCGGCCCTTCACGTCGTTGAGCCGTTCCAGGTTGCCCGCGTGCCCGGGGTGGGCCAGCAGCGAGCGATGGCCGAGCGCCCGGGGGCCGTACTCCGAGCGGCCCTGGAACCAGGCGACGATCCCGTTGTCCGCGAGCGTCCGCGCCACCGTCCCGGCGATGTCCGGCGGCCGCTCGAACGGTACGGCGGCCGTCTTCAGCCACGCCCCCAGCTCCGCGTCCGACCAGTCCCGGCCGAGGTCGGCGCCGGTCATCGGCTCCGGGGAGTCCCCCTTCCCGGCGGCCAGCAGCAGCGCGCCGCCCAGCGCGGTGCCCGCGTCACCGGCGGCGGGCTGCACCCACACCCGGGAGAACGGGCCCTCGCGGGCGATGCGGGAGTTGGCGACACAGTTGAGGGCGACGCCCCCGGCGAGCGTGAGGACGCTGTCGTGGGTCCGGCCGTGCAGCCAGCGCACCAGATCGAGGAGCGTCTCCTCCAGCACCGCCTGGGCGCTCGCGGCCACGTCCGCGTGCTCCTGCGTCCACGGCTCCTCCGCGCCGCGCCGCGGGCAGAACTCGTGCCACGGCACCCCGGTGGCCCGGAACCCGCCGTCACCCGTCGGATGCACGTACCGGCGCAGCTCCGCCAGCATCCGCGGGGTGCCGTGCGAGGCCAGCGCCATCACCTTGAACTCGTCGGAGGAGCGCAGGAAGCCCAGATGATCGGTCAGCTCCTCGTAGACCAGGCCGAGCGAGTGCGGCAGCTCCTGCGCGTACAGCGCCTCCAGCCGGTCCCCGACCCGGCGCGCGGCGAGATGCGAGGCACGCTCCCCGCGCCCGTCCAGGACCAGCACGGAGGAGTCCTCGGCGCCGTCCGCGCAGTAGGCGCCGGACGCGGCGTGCGCCATGTGGTGCGGCACGAACCGCACGATGTCCGGGTCGAGGCCCGGCAGCGCCGCCTTCAGGAAGCCCGGCGCCTCCCGGGCGTACGTCTGCCGCAGGTGGTCCCAGGGATCGTCCAGGCCCATGTCCGCGGCGGGCCGGGCGAGTGCCGGGTCGTAGGAGTAGGCGACGGCGTCCAGGTCCTGCGGGCGCAGACCCGCCCGGCGCAGGCACCACGCGGCGGCCTTCTCCGGCAGCTCCCAGGCGGAGAACGGCACCGGCCGCTTGCCGTGCTTGCGCCGGGAGAACCGCTCCTCCTCGGCGGCGGCGACGGTACGGCCGTCGACCACCAGGGCGGCGGCGGGGTCGTGGAAGAGGGCGTTGATTCCGAGGATGCGCATGGATGCCAGGCCTTTCGGCGAAGGGGCGGTCGGCTTCCCGGGGAAGGGACGACGGGTCAGTGGTCGGCGCCGGAGCGGAACCAGGCGATGGTCCGCCGCAAGCCCTCCTCGGCGTCCACCTCCGGTTCCCAGCCGAGCTTGTCGCGGGCCAGCGTGATGTCCGGGCAGCGCACGGCCGGGTCGTCGGTCGGCCGTTCGATGAAGCGGATGTCGGAGGCGGAACCGGTCAGTTCGACCACCAGGCGGGCCAGGTCGAGCATGGTGATCTCGTGCGGGTTGCCGATGTTGACCGGGCCGCGCAGCCCGTGCGCCGCGGCCGCGAGGACGCCGCGCACGGTGTCGTCGACGTAGCACAGGGAGCGGGTCTGGCCGCCGTCGCCGGTGACCGTGAGGGGTTCGCCGTCCAGCGCCTGCCGGACGAAGGTCGGCACGGCCCGGCCGTCGTGGCCGCGCATCCGGGGGCCGTAGGTGTTGAACAGCCGCACGATGCAGGTGTCGGTGCCCTCGCCGTCCGCGTGCGCGGTGGTCAGCGCCTCCGCGAAGCGCTTCGCCTCGTCGTAGACGCTGCGCGGGCCGACCGGGTTCACATGGCCCCAGTACCGCTCGTCCTGCGGGTTCTGCTGCGGGTCGCCGTACACCTCGGACGTCGAGGCGAGCAGGAAGCGGGCGCCGGAGCGGTGCGCCAGCTCCAGGGCGTGCCGGGTGCCGAGACTGCCGGCGTCCATGGTGTGCAGCGGCAGCCGCAGATAGTCGGCCGGGGACGCCGGGGAGGCGAAGTGCAGGACGAGGTCGGGCGGCCGGTCGACGGGCAGGCCCTCGGACACGTCGGCCTGCACCAGCGTGAACCCGGGCCGGTCCATCAGCGGTGTCACGTTCTCGGGCCGTCCCGTGCTGAAGTCGTCCACGCAGGTGACCGCGGCGCCCGACTCCAGCAGCGCGGCGCACAGGTGCGAGCCGACGAAGCCGGCGCCGCCGGTGACGACCGCGTGCCGCCAGGCCCGCGGGGAAGTCCGCGCGGCAGCCCGCGAAGTCCGCGAAGTCCGGGAAGAAGGGTTGCTCATTCAGGCCTCCTCGTCAGAGGGACGGCAGGGGTGCGGCGGCGGACCGCCCACACCCGAACAGCCTCCGACGCCCGGGCTCGCGGGGCTCGGTGGTGTACGGCATCGGAGTGACGTACGGAGCGTGACGGGCTCCGTGCCGCGCCGGACGGCGCGGGACGCGGCCCCGGTTTCCCGCCTGGTACCGGAACATGCCGGGAACCGCACACACAGCCGAGCGGGGCCGCTCCGCTGCGATGGTGGCCGTTCGGGTCCCGTGGAAGGATGGGCGCCGGGAGTCGGCCGCCGACCGGCGGCCGGTCCGGTTCCGGAGCAGGACCGCCCGGCCCGGGTCCGGCGGTCACGGGCTCCGCCGCGACGCACCTCGCGGTCCTTGTGCGCATGACATCGACGGCGTTCCGGCCGTCCGCCGCCCTCACGGACCAGCCCGGACACCGTCCGCCGAAAGTGCCTCAGCAGGGGTTTCTCCCGACTTGTGACGGCAACTCGGGCCCGAACCCGCGGCAGCGACCCGCCTCGGACAGGAGTTCCGGATGACCACCACCGCACAGCCTCCCCGCGCCACCGGGACGAGCCCGCGTATCGGCCTGCTCGGTTCCTACGGCGGCTACAACCTCGGCGACGAGGCCATCCTCACCTGCATGCTGAGCTGTCTGCGCACCCACCGACCGCAGGCCCGGCTGATCGCCCTGAGCCGCAACGCGGAGCACACCCGCGCCCACCACCCCACCCTCGACGAGGTGGTCGACTGGGAGGGCGTCCCCCAGAGGCAGGTGCTCGACGTGCTGTCCCGCCTCGACCTGCTCGTCCTCGGCGGCGGCGGCATCCTCTACGACGGCGAGGCCCGCCGCTACCTGCGGGTGACCGGTGCCGCCCAGGCCCGGGGCGTCCGCACCTTCGCCTACGCCATCGGCGCGGGCCCGCTGCGCGAGGCGGAGGACCGGGAGGCGGTGCGCTCGGTGCTGACGGCCATGGACGAGGTCGTCGTGCGCGACGAGGAGTCGCACCTCGTGCTCGAGGAGGCCGGCGTCGACCGGGACATCACCGTCACCGCCGACCCCGCCCTGCTGCTGCCGCCGGAGCCGTTCACCGACCAGATGATGCGCCAGGAGGGCATCCCCGCCGACGCCAACCGGCTGGTCGGCATGTCGGTCCGGGAACCCGGGCGCGCCGCCGAGAAACTCGACGAGGGCGACTATCACGCCCTCCTCGCCGACGTCGCCGACTTCCTCGTACGACGCCTCGACGCCCACGTCGTCTTCGTCCCCATGGAACGCCAGGACGTGCACCACGCCCACGGCGTCCTCTCCCGGATGACCGCGCCCGACCGGGGCCGCATCCTGCACAGCGTCTACAGCCCCGGCCAGGTCCTCGGCTTCATGAGCCACCTCGACCTCGTCGTCGGCATGCGCCTGCACTTCCTGATCTTCGCCGCGCTCTCCGGGCTGCCCGTGCTGCCGCTGCCCTACTCCGGCAAGGTCTTCGACTTCGCCCGCCGCCTCGGCGCCCCCGCCCTCGTCGGCGTCGCCCGCGAGCAGGCCGGACTGCTGCTGGCGGAGGTGGACCGGCTCTGGGACGAGTTCCCCGACCGGCGCGACGACTTCGAACAGCGCGTACGGCGACTGCGCGGCCGGGCGCGGGAGACCTGCGCCCGGGTCGGAGCCGTGCTCGACTCCCTCGACACCGGCATCGCGGGCGTGGCGGACGCCGGCGAGCCGGGCCTGCATCTGCTCAGGCCGGGTACCGGGACCGCGACCTGACGCCCGGAGGGCCCGCCGTCCCGGACGCCGCCCCCGCCGCGCCGGACGCCGGGCCCTCCGTACCGGAACCACCTGCCGACGGGAAGAAGCGATGCCGATCCTGGAACCACCCGCACAGTCCCGGACCGTCACCCTGCCGCCGCGCCCCGCCCGCCACGGCGGCCGCACGGACGTCCTGGTCGTCGGCGGGGGACCGGCCGGCACCGCCGCGGCCTGCGCGGCGGCCGAGGCCGGCGCTGAGGTGGTCCTCGTCGAGCGCTACGGCTTCCTCGGCGGCAACGCCACCGCGGCCCTCGTCATGCCGCTGATGTCGTTCCACAACGAGCGAAAACAGGCCGTGTTCACCGAGCCCGGCCAGCAGGGCGACCATCTGCTGCCCACCGACCACGGCGAGGGCGAGGCGGTGGTCGCCGGGTTCCTGTGGCAGCTCCTGGACCGGCTCGGCACACGCGGCGGCTGCGTGCAGCCGTCCCTGAAGACCGGCTACACCGTGCCGTTCGACCCCGAGATCTACAAACTCGTCCTCCTCGACCTGCTCGACGAGGCGGGCGTGCGCATGCTGTTCCACGCCTTCGCCTCCACCGCGCTGCCACTCGACGACGGCTGGCGGGTGGTGTTCGAGAGCAAGTCGGGCCCCGTCGTGATCGACGCGGGCATCGTCGTCGACGGGACCGGCGACGGCGACGTGGCCGTGGCCTGCGGCGCGCCCTGCGAGATCGGCCGCCCCCAGGACGGGCTGGTGCAGCCGATGACGCTGATGTTCCGGGTCGTGGACTTCCTGCGGCCGCGCTTCTCCGAGTACGTCCGCGAGCACCCCGACCAGTGGAAGGGCGTGCACGGCCTGTGGGACCTCGTCGAGGAGGCCACCAAGGCGGGCGAACTCGACCTGCCCCGCGAGGACATGCTGTTCTTCGGCACCCCGCACCCCGGCGAGGTCAGCGTCAACAGCACCCGCGTCACCGGGGCGCTCGGCATCGACGTGTGGGACCTCACCCGCGCCGAGTACACCGCCCGCCGGCAGCTGGAGCAGATCGAGCGCTTCCTGCGCCGGCGCGTGCCGGGCTTCGAGGAGTCGTACGTCGTGCAGAGCGGCACCCAGATCGGCGTCCGCGAGACCCGCCGCGTCCTCGGCGACTACCACCTGACCGGCCACGACATCATGGAGGCCCGCTCCTTCCCCGACGTCGTCGCGCACGGCGCCTACCCCGTCGACATCCACAACCCCAAGGGCTCCGGTACCGTCCTCATGCGCGTCCCCCAGGGGCGGTTCTACGACATCCCGCTGCGCTGCCTGCTGCCCCGTGACACCGAACGGCTGCTCGTCGCAGGCCGCTGCATCTCCGGCTCGCACGTCGCGCACTCCTCGTACCGCGTCATGCCCATCGCCATGGCCACCGGCCAGGCCGCCGGGGTCTGCGCCGCGCTGGCCACCCGTGACGGCCGCACCCCGCGCGAGGTGCCCGCCGAACTCGTCCAGGAGGAACTGCTCCGCCAGGGCGCGCGGCTGCGCCTCGGCATGGGCGCGCCCACCCGGCAGCCGGGCTGACCCCTGCTCACGCGTCGTTGTCCTGCCACCGCCCGCCCACCGGCGCGGTGTCGAACCGCGTCGCCGCCGAGGCGTTGCCCGAGAAGTCGTTGTCGGTGACCCGCCCGCCCGTCATACGGCCGTCGGCCGTGATCCACAGGCCGTGCGTCTGCGTCTGCGGCCGCCGGTCGTCCCAGACCCGGTTGCCGGTCAGCTGCGGCCGCGACACCGGCGAGTCCACGGTGATCCCGGCGCGTACGGCGGGACAGCCGGGCAGGCGATACCCGGAGCCCGGCGCGGGAGTGCCGTCGGGCCAGGCGGTCGGCGCGCCCGGCCGCCACGGCGCCAGCCCCAGTTCCGTCCCCGTGTTGTACACCACCCGCGCACTCTGTTCGCCGACCGTCACCAGCTTGCCGCGGTGGCCGTCCGGCGGCCAGGCAGCCCCCTCGTCGACCAGCGTGAACGGGGAACAGCGCACCCCGTCGCCGCCGCCCGAGGCCGCCGGTGCGGCACGGCGGCCGTTGTCACGGATCCGGTTGCCGAGCAGCGCCGAGTCGCGCAGCCCGGCGTCCACGCGGACGCCGTCGAGCGCGTTGCCGCAGATGTCGTTGGACTCCAGCACCACGTCCATGGCCGGCTCCTGGTCCCCGCCCTCCAGGTTGTGATCCCAGTACCCGTACCGGCCGTTGTTGCTGATCCGGTTGCCGCGGAAGGCGTACGGGCCGGGGGAGTTGCCGAACCCGATACCGTCGCGGACGTTGCCGTCGATGACACAGCCGGTGACGATGCCGCCCCGCCCGCCGACGCTCGTGGTGCCCTGGGACGACACGTCGAAGCCCGCCTCGTGGTTGCCGATCATCGTCGAGGCGGACACCACCAGCCCGTCGGCCCCCCAGTCGGAGATGCCGAACCGGTTGTCCTCGCAGTGGCAGGCGACGATGCGGATGCCCCGCGGCGGCCTCCAGTGCTCCTGCTGCAGCTCCAGGAAGATGCCGTTGGTGCCGTTGCCGACCGCGGTGCACGAGGTGATCGTCAGACGCTCGCTCGGCCCCCATCCGCCGACGCCGATCCCGATGCCCGCGCCGCCCATCTTCTCCCCGGGGTCCTGCCGCCCGCACCGCTCGGCCAGCACCCCCTCCACGACCGTGTCCTGAAGGAAGTCGCAGCCGAACCCGGTGGCCGCCGTGTCGTGGATGTACAGGTCGCTGAAGCGCCCCCGCAGCACGTACTGCAGCCCCAGCCCCTTCGCCAGCACCTCGTACTGCTCCGTCCGCACCCCCGACCCGTCGATCTCGAAGTGCGCGAAGGTGACGTCGGCGAGGTGACGGTCCCGGCCGGCGCCGTGCTGCGCCGTCGTGAACCAGGCCAGCGGCACCGGGGTGCGCGGCGCGCCGGGATTCTCCAGGACGAAGCAGGTGGCACCCCGCCCCGCCCCGGTCAGCGACACCCCGCTGTGCCAGAGGGTCGGCCGGTCCCGAATCACGTACCGCCCGGCCGGCACCTCGATGGTCCGCGGCCGGCCGTCCGCCGCGCATGCCGCGCCCACCATGTCCACCAGCCGCGCGAACGCCGGCTGGTCGTCGGTGACCCCGTCCCCGACCAGCCCGTGCTGCCTGGCGTCCAGCGTCAACGGCAACGACACAGACATGGACATACGCACTCCTGCCCTCACTCGCCCGTCAGCCCTCGACGGCCTGCTGCGTCCCGGTCCAGGCGTACTCCAGCCAGTCCGCCACCGTGATCGCGCTCAGACCCGCGCACACCAGGCGGGCGGCCCGCGGCGCCCACGCGTAGTAGCCGGTCAGTCCGGCGCCCACCCAGGCGGCCATGCAGAACGGGCACGACACGAGTTCACCGATCGCCCGCCGGGCCGTACCGCCCTCCCGGGGCACGTCCATGACCTCGGCGGCCTCGCCCTCCCCCTCGCGGCGGGTGAACGGCGCCCGCACGACGCCCGTCACCTTGTCCCTGGACAGCAGCCGCGCCACCTTGAACGTCGCCGTGCCCAGCAGCGCCACGTCCCACGGCGGCACCTGTTCCGGCGGCCGCCGGCCGAGCAGCCGGAACACCACCGCGTACGCCGCCGCACCCGCCGCGAAGCCGCCCATCAGCCCCGCGTAGCCCGCGAGGGGCACACCACCCTCGTCGTCGTACCGCTCGTCGTCCACCGTGACCGCCCTCCCGTCCTCCGGGTTCCCGCGAACCAGCCCCGAGTGCCCGGCCGCGGCCACGGCCACACGCCGGACGGCGGCGGCCTCCATACGCTGGGAGGTATCGACTCATGCCTGTGCGTGTATTAGACGTATGTCCGCTGGTCACCTAGCGTGCGGCGCATGACAGAGCGACGCGCGATCCTCAGCGGCTCGGCCTTCGAGGAGCAGATCGGCTACGCCCGTGCCGTGGTGGACGGCGACTGGGTGCACGTGTCCGGGACGACCGGGTTCGACTACACCACCATGACCATCTCCGACGACGTGGTGGAGCAGGCCGAACAGTGCCTGCGCAACATCGGGGCCGCGCTGGCCGAGGCGAAGTGCACCTTCGCCGACGTGGTGCGGGTGCGCTACCTGCTGCCCGACCGCGAGGACTTCGAGCCCTGCTGGCCCGTCCTGCGCCGCTGCTTCGGCGACGTCCGGCCGGCCGCCACGATGCTCGTGTGCGGTCTCGCCGATCCCCGGATGAAGATCGAGATAGAGGTGTACGCACGGCGGCCGACCGCGTGACATGCTCAGTCGCGCGTGAGTTTCTTGTAGGTGGCGCGGTGCGGGCGGGCCGCCTCGGCGCCGAGCCGCTCGATCTTGTTCTTCTCGTAGGACTCGAAGTTGCCCTCGAACCAGAACCACTTGGAGTCACCCTCGTAGGCGAGGATGTGCGTGGCGACGCGGTCGAGGAACCAGCGGTCGTGGGAGACGACGACGGCGCAGCCCGGGAACTCCAGCAGCGCGTTCTCCAGGCTGGACAGAGTCTCGACGTCGAGGTCGTTGGTCGGCTCGTCGAGGAGCAGCAGGTTGCCGCCCTGCTTCAGGGTCAGCGCCAGGTTCAGCCGGTTGCGCTCACCGCCGGAGAGCACACCGGCCGGCTTCTGCTGGTCCGGGCCCTTGAAGCCGAACGCCGAGACGTACGCCCGCGACGGCATCTCGACCTGGCCGACGTTGATGTAGTCCAGCTCGTCGGAGACGACGGCCCACAGCGTCTTCTTCGGGTCGATGTTCTCGCGGCTCTGGTCGACGTACGAGATCTTCACGGTCTCGCCGACCTTGATCGAACCGGAGTCCGGCTCCTCCAGGCCCTGGATCATCTTGAACAGCGTGGTCTTGCCGGCGCCGTTCGGGCCGATGACGCCGACGATGCCGTTGCGCGGCAGCGTGAAGCTGAGGTCGTCGACGAGGACCTTGTCACCGAAGGCCTTGCTGAGGTTGTTGACCTCGACGACCACGTTGCCCAGACGCGGGCCCGGCGGGATCTGGATCTCCTCGAAGTCCAGCTTCCGCATCTTGTCGGCCTCGGCGGCCATCTCCTCGTAGCGGGCCAGACGCGCCTTGGACTTGGCCTGGCGGCCCTTGGCGTTGGAGCGCACCCACTCCAGCTCTTCCTTGAGCCGCTTCTGCCGCTTGGCGTCCTTCTGGCCCTCGACCTTCAGACGGGAAGCCTTGGTCTCCAGATACGTCGAGTAGTTGCCCTCGTAGCTGATCGCGCGCCCGCGGTCCAGCTCCAGGATCCACTCGGCGACGTTGTCGAGGAAGTACCGGTCGTGGGTGATGGCGACGACGGTGCCGGGGTACTGGGCGAGGTGCTGCTCCAGCCAGTTCACCGATTCGGCGTCGAGGTGGTTGGTGGGCTCGTCGAGCAGCAGCAGGTCGGGCTGCTCCAGGAGCAGCTTGCACAGCGCGACACGGCGGCGCTCACCACCGGAGAGGTTGGTGACGGGCCAGTCGCCGGGCGGGCAGCCCAGGGCGTCCATGGCCTGCTCGAGCTGGGCGTCCAGGTCCCAGGCGTTGGCGTGGTCAAGCTCCTCCTGGAGCTTGCCCATCTCGTCCATCAGCGCGTCCGAGTAGTCGGTCGCCATCTGCTCGGCGATCTCGTTGAAGCGCTGGACCTTGCCCCAGATCTCCGCGACGCCCTCCTGGACGTTCTCCAGGACCGTCTTCTCCTCGTTCAGCGGGGGCTCCTGGAGCAGGATGCCGACGCTGTAACCGGGGGACAGGAAGGCGTCACCGTTGGACGGTTGCTCCAGGCCGGCCATGATCTTCAGCACGGTCGACTTGCCGGCACCGTTCGGCCCGACGACGCCGATCTTCGCTCCTGGGTACATCCCGAGGGTGACGTCGTCGAGGATCACCTTGTCACCGTGCGCCTTGCGCGCCTTACGCATACTGTAGATGAGCTCAGCCATGCGCAGAGTCTAAGGGTGAGTCAGTTGCCGTCTCCGTCAAGCAAGTTGAGCCTATAAGCATAGGAAACTCCGCCGCGTTGCACGCCGAGCGCGCACCGCGCCGCACCGCCACGTCACCGCCACCACGGCCGGCTTATCGTGGCGGCCATGACTTCCCATCCGTCGTTAGAGCCCGACGTCTTCCACGCGACGCTGCGCGAGCAGTTCGAGACGTTCCTCGATGAGCACCGGTCCGCGCTGCACGACAGTCTCGACGGGCTGACCGAGGAACAGGCGCGCCGGTCGCTGGTCGCCTCCAAGACCACGCTGCTGGGCCTGGTCAAGCACGCCACGTTCGTCGAGAAGGTCTGGTTCGACGAGGCGATCACCTGCCGGTCCCGTGCGGAGATCGGCATTCCCGAGACCCCGGACGAGTCGTTCGACCTCGACGACGCCGACACGATCGCCTCCGTCCAGAAGTCGTATCGGCAGGCCTGCGAGGCGTCCCGGCGGGCCACGGCGGAGCTCACGCTGGACGATCTCCTGCGGGGCAACCGCCGGGGCCCGCTGCCGCTGCGCTGGGTCTACCTCCACGCCCTGCGTGAACTGGCCCAGCACTGCGGCCACGCGGACATCCTTCGGGAGCAGATCCTCAGCGGCTCGGCCGACCAGGGCTGAGTGCCGCCGGTCGTGCCGACTCCGGGCTCGGTCCCGGCTCCGGTTTCCGTTCCGGCTCCGGCTTCGGTTCCGGCGGTGTCTCAGCCGGGGCGGTCGCTCCGATCGGTGGGACGTGGCGCAGCAGTGCCGCCACCAGGGCCGCTGTCGCGAGGGCGAAGGCCGCCGGGAGTACCACGAGCGGTCCCGGCGCCTCGCCGCCGAACTCGGCTTCCGCGCGGGCGAGATCAACGCGGAGCTGGGGCTCGGACTCGGCGCGCGCCGCGAGGGGCTGCTCGACGAGGCCGAGGCGCGGTTGCGCACGGTCCTGGACTGGCACCGCCAGGTCGGTCTCGACGGAGCCAACGCACTGATCATGGCGGAGCTGGGCTTCGTCGCCGAGCTGCGCGGCGACGCGCGGGGCGCGCTGGCCCACCAGGACGCGGGCTATGAAACGGCTCTCACCACGGGCGACCCACGGGCCGTCGCCCTCGCCCTTCGAAGGCCTCGCGGCCGCCCACGCCATCGCGGACGACTCGGAGGCCGCGGCTCTCCTCCTCGGCTCGGCTGCCGCCGCCCGCGCCGCCACCGGCGCCCCGCTCCCGCCGGCGGAACGCCTGGACGTCGACCGCGCCACCGCCGCGGCGACGGCCGCACTGGGAGCGGCGAGGTTCGCGGACACCTTCGCGAAGGGGGAGACACTGCCGCCGGAGGCGGCCCGTGCGCGGACGCGGGCGTCACGGTCCCACGGCTCGCGATAGACCACCCACGGTCCGGCCCGGACCGGACAAGACCAAACAGGACAAGACCGAACAGGACAGGCCCCCGAACAGGACAGGCCCCCGAACAGGCCCGGCCCCGGAGCGGACGGATCAGCCGGGGTCGTCGAACATGGCCAGCAGCGCCTCCTCGTCCGTCTCCGACGCGGGCTGCTCCGGCTGCGGAAGCTGCTCGGCCCACACCGTCTTGCCCTGCGGCATGAAGCGGGCGCCCCAGCTCTTGGTGAACTGCGCCACCAGGAACAGGCCGCGCCCGCCCTCCTCGGTCGTGGCCGCCCGGCGGATGCGCGGGGAGGTGTTGCTGCGGTCGGAGACCTCGCAGATCAGTGAGTCGTCGCGCAGCAACCGCAGGCCCACCGGCCCGGAGCCGCCGTACCGCACGGCGTTGGTGACCAGCTCGCTGACCACCAGCCCGGTGTTGAAGTCCAGCTCCGACATGTCCCAGGCGGCGAGCTGGGCGCGGGTCAGTTCCCTGGCCCGTGCCACGACCGAGGAGTCGGACGGAAACTCCCAGGACGCCACCCGGTCCTCGGGCAGCGCGTGCACCCGGGCCAGCAGCAGGGCCACGTCGTCTTGCGGGCCGCCGGGCGGGAGGGTGTCCGCGACCCGGTCGCAGAGGTCCTCCAGCTCCGGACCGGCGAGGTCCAGCGAGGCCAGCAGCTGCCCGGTGCGCGCGTCGGTGTCCCCGTAGCCGCGGCTCTCCTTGAGCAGGCCGTCGGTGTACATCGTCAGGAGGCTGTCCGCCGGCAGGTCGAAGGTGGCGGACTCGTACGGCTGGATGCCGCCGAGCCCCAGCGGCGGACCGGCCGGGAGGTCGATCAGCCGCGCCTCCCCGCCCGGCGTGAGCAGCGCGGGCGGCGGATGACCGGCCCGGGCGGCCGTACAGCGGCACGACACAGGGTCGTAGATCGCGTACAGGCAGGTCGTCCCCGTCGCGGGGTCCTCTTCGCCGGCCGATTCGTCGGGGGTGCGGCTGACCAGGTCGTCCAGATGGGCCAGCACCTCCTCGGGCAGCAGGTCCAGCCCGGCCAGCGTCCGCACCGCCGTACGCAGCCGGCCCATGGTCGCCGCCGCCTGCAGACCGATGCCGGGTACGTCCCCGACGACCAGCGCCACGCGCATCCCGGACAGCGGGATCGCGTCGAACCAGTCTCCGCCCACGCCCGCCCTGGCGTCCGCGGGCAGATAGCGGGAGGCCAGATCGACGGTGCTCAGCTGGGGCAGGACATGCGGGAGCAGGCTGCGCTGCAGGGTGAGGGAGGCGTGATGCTCCCGGTAGTAGCGGCGGGTGTTGTCCACGCTGATCGCGGCCCGGGCCGCCAGCTCACCCGCCAGCGTCAGGTCGTCCTCCTCGTACGGCCGCGTCCTGCCGCGGCGGTAGAACCCCGCCAGGCCCAGCACGGAGCCCCGCGCGGACAGCGGAGCGCCCAGGTAGGAGTGCACGCCCTCGCCGAGCAGGTCGACGGGGTGCACCCGGTCGGCGGGGTGCCCGGCCAGGGCGGTGGTCAGCACCGAGTCCATGACCGGCTGCCCGGAATCCAGACAGCGGGCCTGGGGCGTACCGGCGGGATAGCCGACCGGCTCGTTGACGCCGCCGAAGTCGGCGCCACGGGACTCCTCGTATGTTCGGGCCTCGTCTGTACCGGCCTCGTCTGTACCGGCAATGTCCGTCCTGGCCTCGTCCGTCCTGGCCTCGTCCGTCCCGGCCTCGTCCGTGCGGGCCAGGCTTGTCCGGGCGGCCACCCGGCGCAGTGCCACGTCGGGGCGCACCCGTCCCGGCGGTGGCGCTTCGCCCGCCAGGACGCTCTCCACCAGGTCGACGACGACCAGGTCGGCGAAGCGCGGCACGGCGATCTCCGCCAGTTCCTCGGCGGTGCGCCACATGTCCAGGGTGGTGCCGAGCCGGCTGCCCGCCTCGTTCAGCAGGGACAGCCGCCCGCGCGCCTCGGCGGCGAGCCGGCCGACGCCGGGCTCGCCCACCAGCAGCAGCCACGCGTCGGTCGGTGCGGCGGCGTCCGGTTCCGCCGTCGCGTCGGGTGCACTCGCCTCCGCCGCCTCGGCGGGCCGGTTCAGGAGCGGCACATGACGGCCGTCGGGGGCGGAGACCGTGGCGGGGCCCGGTGTCCGCGTGCCACCGGCGTCCTCGAAGCTGACCTCGACCGCCGCGCCCTCCGCGTCGCCGTGGTGCAGCTCCCGGCGGCGCAGCACGGCCACGCGACTGCCCGCGAGCGGCACCTCGGCGAATGTCTCACCGGTCGAGGAGATCAGCTCGACGGCACGCTCCAGCAGTGTCAGCCGCTCCTGCGAGGCCAGCCGGGGCGCCGGTCCGCCGAGCCGGGACAGCTCTCCCGAGCCGAGGTCCAGCTCGGCATGCCCGCCGCGCTCCCTGGACTGGTGGAAGGAGCGCATCAGCTCGCGTTCGCGGGCCGTGCTCAGCTCCAGCAGGCGTTCCCCGATGCGTTCGGTGGCGTCCTGCAGGACCAGCGCCATGCCGGGGTCGGCCAGCGCCCGGGGCACGGCGAGGTTGACCGCGCCCCGCACCGTGCCGCCCACCGGGTCGCGCACCGGCGCGGCCATGCAGGTCAGCTCCTTGAGGCCGTGCAGGAAGTGTTCGTGGCCGACGACCACGAACGGCGCCCTGGTGCTCAGCACCATGCTGACGCTGCTGGTCCCCATGAACCGCTCGTCGACATTGGCGCCCGGCACCAGGGAGGCGGCGTCCATCAGACTCAGCCCCGCCGGATCGCCCCACCGGCCCACGATGTTCGCCCGTGAGTCGGCCAGCGCCACGGTCACCGATATGCCCGCGAACCGTTCACATAGGCGGTCGAGCACCGGCGTGGCAGCCCTGATCAGCCGGGAGTCGGGATCCAGGTCGCTCTCGATCGGCAGGGCCGCCCCCTCGCGGTCGATGCCGAGAGAGAGCGAGCGCTGCCAGGAAGCGAGAATCTCCGGACGTAGTCCGGCGATCGGCAGCGACCGGTCGCCGTTATCGCTGCCCGGAGGCGTCGGATACGGCTCCACAAGGCCAGGGTAATCGGGCATATGGTGAACAACCTCCCGTTTGTGTGGACCGGTGCCGGGACTGCCGTCATGGCCGGTCAGGACCCCAGCCGGGCGCGGCGCGACGGAGGTCCTGCGTGGTTCCACCCGCGTTCTCGGCCCCGGTGAGCGCTTCATCCGCAGGGATGTGGGCGGCCTGGGCGATGAGCAGTGCCACGTCGTCGTGGTCGCCCTCGGAGCGCAGGGTGTTCAGAAGCCGGTCGCAGGTGGCGTCCAGTGAGAGGTCGGAGCCGTCGAGAATGTCGACGAGAACGTTCAGGCGGGTCTCGATCGGCTGATCGCGGGTCTCGACGAGGCCGTCGGTGTAGAGGACGAGCTGGTCGCCCGGGCCGAAGCCGATGGTCGTGGAGTCGAACGCGACGCCGCAGCCGCCCAGGGGCGCGCCGGTCGGCAGGTCGAGCAGCCGACTGCCGCCGTCCGGGCCCAGGAAGACGGGCGGCAGGTGCCCGGCGAGGGCCACCCGGCACTGTGCGGCGTGCGGGTCGTAGACGGCGTAGACACATGTGGCGATGGTGTCGAGGCCGTCGGTGATGTGGTCGAGGTGGTGCAGGACCTGGGCGGGGGACAGGTCGAGGTCGGCCAGGGTCCTGGTGGCGGTGCGCAGCTGTCCCATGGCGGCCGCGGCGGTGACGCCGCTGCCCATCACGTCGCCGACGACCAGGGCGCTCTTGTCGCCGGCCAGGGGGATGACGTCGAACCAGTCGCCGCCGATCTCGATGGTCGCCTGGGCGGGGCGGTAGCGGAAGGCGATGTCGAGGCCGGGCCGCCGCGGCGGCGGATGGGGGAGCAGGCTGCGCTGCAGGGTGAGGGCGGTGCGGCGCTGCTCTTCCACGGCGCGGTGCCGGTCGGTGACGTCGACGCTGGAGGTGGCCACTCCCAGCACCTTCCCGTTGGACGCTTCGAGCCGGTAGAACGACATCGACCAGGCGTGATCGTTGTCCGGGTCGGCCGCCGTGCGACCCACGATGTAGTGGTCCAGGATGGGGACGCCGGTGGCCAGGACTTCCCGCATGGCAGCCTCGAACGAATCGTCCAGGAAGGGCAGCACCTCGTGGGCGTGGCGGCCGATGTGCTCGGCCGCAGGCACGCCGCTCATCCGTTCCTCCGCCGGGTTGACGGAGATGTACCGGAGATCGGTGTCCAGCATGCCCAGCCCGATCGGCGACTGGGACACCAGCTGGGCGGACAGCGACAGGTTCCGCTCGACCTGGCGCAGCGTGACCTGGTCGGTGGCCAGACCCAGTGCCCAGTACTCGCGCTGGTCGTCCTGCAGCCGCATGTTGCGGAACTCGACCATGCGCGTGCTGCCGTCCTTGTGCCGGATGGGGAAGACCCCTGCCCAGCTATCGCCGTCCTCCATGACCTGGGCGAACAGCGCCAGCACCGAGTCCAGGTGCTCCTTGTCGATCAGCAGCTGGGCCGCGTACCGGCCCAGCGCCTCCTCGGCGCTGTAGCCGAAAAGGATCTCGGCCTGCGGGCTCCAGAGATCGATCTTGCCCTGGGCATCGAGGAGGACGGCGGCCACGTTCAGCACGTCCAGCAGGCCGCCGGGGCTGGACGGAACCACTTCCGACGTGCCGGGATCGTCCCGGAAGGGTTCGGTCGCACCCATGATCCCGGCTCCTTCCGGCCGCCGATCCGGCATGCCGTCCGTGGAGCGGCAGCCCGGTTCCGTGCCCCGGACCTCTCATCGTCTCTCTCCGCCGCCTGTGTACGCACGCCCGACGTGGAGGGACGGTCCCGAGACCGGTACAGCGCGAGTACCCGGCCGCCGATCCGGCACTCGGTTCAGCCGGCGGTGCTCTCGCCGACGATCAGGTCGATCACCGCTCGCGGACCGCCCGCGGCGAGGGCGGCGCGCTGGCGGTCCGCGCCGGTGCCCTGCCGCAGGAGCCGGTTCACCAGGGCGGTGACCCTGCCCGTGTCGCCGGACGCCTCCAGCGCGGCGGCGATGTGCCGCAGCAGTACGCGCACCATGTCGCCGGCGCTCCGCACGGTGCCGCTCGGGTCGATCAGGGTGCCGCTCAGGCCGTGACGGCTCGCGTGCCACATGACGGCTCGCAGGAACTCCGGGGCGCAGTCCGGCCGCGGCGCGTCCGTGACCGCCTCGGCGAGTGCCGTCTCCACCAGCGCCCGGACGACACCGGCGAACATGACCGCGTCGTCGACCCGCAGCTGTACGTCCGGGCAGCGCACCTCGATGGTGGGGTACCGGTCCGAGAGCCGGGCCTGCCAGTACAGCTGGCCGGTGTCCGAGATCAGACCGCAGTCCAGCAGGCGCCGCACGCGCCGCTCGTAGTCCGCGACGTCCTGGAAGACCGGGGGCAGACCGGCGACCGGCCAGCGGCTGAAGATCACGGTGCGCCAGCTGGCGAAGCCGGTGTCGTGGCCGTCCCACAGCGGGGAGTTCGCCGACATCGCCGTCAGCGTGGGCAGCCACGGCCGCAGTCGGTTCAGCACCTGCACGCCCGCCTCGCGGCCGGGCACGGCCACGTGCACGTGCATGCCGTTCACCACCTGCTCCGCCACCAGCTGGGGTGCCTGGGCGAGCATGGCCCGGTAACGGGCGTGGTCGGTGACGGCCACCGGATGATCCGTATCGCGCAGCGGCGGAGTCGCGACGGCCGCGATACGGCAACCGTGTGTCCCGGCGCCGGCCGCCAGGGCCTGCCGCAGTCGCAGGAGATGCCCTCCGACCTCGTCGAGGGTGTCGCACACCGGCGTGGCGACCTCCACCTGCGACTGGAGCAGTTCGCACTGCACTTCCCGCCCGCTCATGTGACAGGCCAGGTCAGCGGCTATGCGCACCTTCTCCGAATACGGCACCGGAATGCCGGTGACCGGATCGACCAGCAGGTATTCCTCTTCCACGCCGACCGTCGCCATCGCTCGCCCTTCGCTCGGCGAGCCCCGAGTGCCACGGTCACCGCTTCGCAAAACCGTCGCGGAGCCCCAGCGGCAGCCCAGGCCGGACGACCGGGCTGCCGCCCGTCTGTCAGCCGCCCTTGCCCATGGCCTTGCGCACGGTGTCCTTGGTGCGGTCCATGAGCGCGGCGATCGGCCCGACCGCCACGTTCGCCGCTCCCGACTCGACACCGGGGTGCGGGCGGGTGGGCGCCATGGCTTCGGCGGCCTTCACGGCCTGGGCCATCGCGGCGAGGTTGGTGACGTCGGTGCTGCGGCGGATGTGCGTGAACTCGTAGCGCTCCTCCGCCCGCGCGTGCTCCTGGACGTCCTTGCGCAGCTTGACCAGCTGCGGCATGAACGTGGGGTCGTCGGTGTCGAGCTCGTCCAGGGCGGCCAGCGTCTCCTTCGCCGCCCGTTCCTCGGCGAGGCGGTCCTCGACGACCTGCCCGCCACCGGGCGTCGCCCGCCGCGCGAAGGGGTGGACGACTTCCTCCTCGGCGGTCTCGTGCACGGCCAGCAGCCGCACGAGCCGGCGGAAGGCGTCACGGCGCTCCTCGCCGGTTGAGGCCTCGACCTCGTCGAACAGATTCCGGATGTCACCGTGCTGGCGCGTCAGCAGCGCCACCACGTCGATGTCCCTCGCCCGGTCGTCTCCGGCCTGCGGGGTGTGCAGCTCGCTCATCTCGGCCCGCTCACTTCTCGCGCATGGCGGGGTCGGGGTGCTCGCCCTCGGACTGGACGCGGTACTCGCGGCCGAACATCTCGTCGTGCTCCGCCATGACCCGCTCGCTGGGCGGCTGCTCACCGCCGTGGATCTGCTCCTGCATCTTCTCGAACCGCTCGTGGGCCTCGCGGACGTAGCCGGCGCCGAGCGTGGTCAGGTCCATCTGCGTGTCCAGCAGCTCCCGCAGGTACTGCTTGTTCGGCTCGAAGGTGAGCACGTTCGGCAGCTCGGGCGCCAGGACCTCCTGCGGCTCCCGGCCGTCGTGGCGGCGCATCAGGTCGCAGGCGGTGTGCAGATGCTCCAGCTCCATGTTCAGATGCAGTTCCCAGATCGCCTTCACCTTGGGATCGCTCTCCTGCTCCATGAAGGAGTAGTAGAGGTAGCACTCGTTGTACTCGTGGTTGACCAGCTGCTCCCACCACGTCTCACCCGGGTCGACGAGGGACTCGTAGTGGGTGACGTGCTCCTCCTCGATCAGCCCGATCTCCTGGTAGAGCTGCCGGGCGATCGGCTCCATGTAGGTGGGGCCGGTGTTCATGTAGAAGTTCATGGTCTGCTGCTCCGCGGACATGATCGTCAGCGCGTGCAGCTTGGACAGCGGGTTCGTCTCGTCCTTGGCGTACGGGTCGCGCACGTTGTCGACCGGGTCCCGGTGGTGGAACTTCGTCGGCCGGCCGGGCATGACCTCCGTCAGCCCGTCGACGATCGACTCCGCCTTGCGGTGCTCGATCATCTCGTACAGGTTCGCGTACCGGTACAGGTGGTCGAAGTCCTCGAGCACACCGAACTCGTACGCCTGCTTCAGATACGGGTCCGGCTCCATGCGCGCGACCCACGACGTCAGGTCCACCGCCACCTGCTCGTAGGCGATCGTCGTCTCCAGCACCGAGGACACACCGGGCAGCAGCCAGTTGACGGCCTTCTGCTGCTGGGCCTCGATGTAGCGGGTACGCGCCAGCTGCCGCTTGACCTCGGGGTCGACCGTGTTGCGGGCGAGCTGGTGGCTGAAGAGGATCGCCTCCACCTCGATGCCGTTCATCGTGATGACGCGGCAGCGGGTGTAGGGGTCGCAGCGGTCCGGATCGACCGGCTGTACGTTCAGCTCTCGCCAGTTGCGCAGCTGACGGTCCAGCGGGATGCCCCGCTGCTCCAGAGGATTGAAGGTCATGGGGGAGCGCTCCTCGTGACAGGCCAGGCGGGCGAAATGCCCCCGTCGCCGCACTGCGTGGCGACGCCAGGGCACGCCCGTCATGTTTCAGCCGGCCCGCCACCGCGGCCACCGCACACGCCCGGACGCCCGGACAGGCCCTCCGTTCGAGCAGCCCCTTCGGCTGTTCAGCCCCGCCGATCGGCACCGGGGCCATGTGCCGCCGGCGCCTGCCCGCCCCGCCCGTTTCCGGCTCCCGGTCGAGGGGGACTCGCCGCCTGTGGCGGAGCACGGAGCGGAGCAGCGGGTACGGCTGTCGGTGCCACCGGTTCCCGAGCCGGCCGTACGGCACCCGGCCTTGCGCTTCGAGGGCTGGATCGCCGGCCTGGGCACCTCGTCCGGCACGCGGGTCGTACTCGGCCACTGGCAGCGGACACCGTTCGGCCCGTTCAGCGACGTCATGCTGGAACGGGCCGACGGGGAACGGCTGCTGATGGCCCCCACACAGGAGACGGCCGACTTCATCGGCGGCACCTACGTCTTCGAGACGGTACGCGTCGTCCCCGTGCGGGTCGGCGTCGCGGACCGCACCTGGACCGTCACCGCGGGCCCGCTCGAGCTGCGCTTCCTCACCGGGCGGCGAGGGCCCCTGGGCTGCCTGCTGCGGGCCGTGCCGGGCGCGCTCGCCCGCCGTCCGGCGTGGAGCGCGTGCACGTACTGGCCGGCCCGCCTGCTGCTGCCCGGAGTGCGGACCCGCGGCAGTGCGCGCGCGGGCCGCCGCGAGTGGTACGGCGCACAGGACCTGCGGCCGATCCGCGCCGTCTCCGCGTCCTTCGCGGGCGCCGACCTCGGTGTCATGGCGATCGTGGAACCGCCCGTGCGCTTCGGCTTCGGTTCGGTGCCGAGGCGACCCGCGCTCGTCCGGGTCACCACGACGGTGGCGCTCGAAGCGGAGTGAAGGGTGCCGGTCCGAGGGGTACCCGGCGAGCCGTGGAAGGGAGGCGTCATGGGCGGGACGACACTACGGGAGTCCGCGCGCGGCGTCGCGGTCGCGCACGGTGCCTTCAACACCGTGGGCGGGCTGTGGCCGCTCGCGCACCTGCGCAGTTTCGAATGGGTCTTCGGGCCGAAGACCGATGTGTGGCTGCAGATGACGACGGGCGGACTGCTCGCCTCAGCGGGTCTCGCGCAGCTCGCCGCGGCGGCGGACCCGCTGGGCCCGGTGCATGCCCGCCGCATCGGCCTGGGCACCGCGCTGACCCTGCTGGCCGTCGATCTGACCTATGTGCCGAAAGGCCGGATCCGGCCGACGTACCTCCTGGACGCCGTGATGCAGGCAGGCTGGATCGCTGCCTGGCTGCGCACCACCGGCCCGAAAGGGACACCGTCCCGTAGGCACGCGGGTGGGTGCGGCCGGTGAGGGGCCCGGCCCGGACGGCCCGGTCCGCGACACCGGCGGAATCACGGCACGTCAGAGCGGTCGAGGCGGCTTTCCGCCTGATCGCCCGCCTGCGCGGGGCTCCGGCCCTGCATCCGGACGGGCTGATGTGCACGGCCGAGCTGCGGGTCATGGACGGCGGCGAACGCTGGGACGTGCCGTGGCTGGACACACCGGGTCGCTACGAGGCAACGGTACGTCTGTCCCGAGCGGCCGGCCTGCCCCGGCGGCTGCCCGACGGGCTGGGGCTGGCGGTGCGCGTGGAACAGGCCGACGGCCCGGGCCACGCCCTTGATCTGCTGCTCACGAGCAGTGGCCGGGGCCGGATGACCCGGCACCTGCCGCTGCCACGCGCCGACGCCCTGGGCGGACCGTACTCCAGCCTCCTCTCCTACCGGATCGCCGGCCGTCCATCCGTCCTGGCCGCCTTCCCCCGTCGTTCACGCGAGGCTCGCGATGCTCCCGTCCATGGCGACCCGGTGAGCCTGAGCCGGGCGCTGAGCGCCGGACCGCTCGTCTTCGACCTCTGCGCCGAGGCGACCGACCGGCGCTGGCGCGAGTTCGCCGTGCTGACTGTCCACACGCCGCTGCCCGTACGCCCCACGGAGAGCGCCGACTTCGACATCTACGCCCACGAAGCGCGCGACTTCACCCCCGGCCCCGCGCTGTCCGTCATCCGCCGCGCCGCCTACCGCGGCTCGCGGGCCGGCCGGCGATTCGGCCGCTGACGAGATTGCGGTTCGCCGGCCGGCGAAGAGGACGCTGTCCGATGGCCGGCGCTCTCACCGGCCGTGGGCGTTCCCGCGGGGCAGGGGCCCGACATCGGGTCGGCGGCCGGGACGCATGGCGGCGTGCCTCTGCCCCGGGCCGGGCCCGCTGCGGGCGGCCAGGGCATCGGCTACGGCGCCGGTGGTGAAGGCGTAGACGGCCTTGTGCAGGACGTCCAGGACGAGCTCCCCGCGCGGCCAGGTGGCCGGCGGAGCACCCACTCCGGTCGCGTTCTCCAGGATCTGGTCGTTGGTGAGACGGACCACCGTGAACTTCGCCGACGCCAGCGGCCCGCGCAGACCGGCCTGGGCCATGACCGAGCGCAGTACGCCGAGCAGGGCGGCCTGGCCGTAGTGCATGGCCCAGTTGAGCGCCGGCGGCTGGGCTCCCGGGGGCTCCGGCAGACCCGTCAGGCGTTCCAGGACCCGCGCGGGCACATGCGAATCGGGCCGGCCGGTGACCCTCTGCTCGATTTTCTCGCCGAGGGTCATGACCACGCCCCCGATGCCACCCGCGAGCAGACCCTGCCACAGAGCGCGCTTGAGCATGTGCCGCCGGGTACCCGCCGCGGGCGTCTTCACGCGCCCGCCGGCCGTCGCGCCTAGAAGAAGCCCAGCTTCTTCGCGGAGTAGCTCACCAGCAGATTCTTCGTCTGCTGGTAGTGCTCCAGCATCATCTTGTGTGTCTCGCGGCCGATGCCCGACTGCTTGTACCCGCCGAACGCCGCGTGCGCGGGGTAGGCGTGGTAGCAGTTGGTCCAGACACGGCCCGCCTGGATGGAGCGGCCCGCGCGGTACGCGGTGTTGATGTCGCGGGTCCACACGCCCGCCCCGAGGCCGTACAGCGTGTCGTTGGCGATCTTCATGGCGTCGTCGAAGTCGTCGAACGACGTCACCGACACCACCGGACCGAAGATCTCCTCCTGGAAGATCCGCATCCGGTTGTTCCCCTCGAAGATCGTCGGCTGGACGTAGTAGCCGCCCTTCAACTCGCCGTCCAGTTGGAGGCGTTCACCGCCCGTCAGGACCTTCGCGCCCTCCTGCCGGCCGATGTCGAGGTAGGAGAGGATCTTCGCAAGCTGGTCGCCGGAGGCCTGGGCGCCGATCATCGTGTCCGTGTCCAGGGGGTGCCCGGCCTTGATCGACTCGGTGCGGGCGATCGCCGCCTCCAGGAAGTCGGGGTAGTTCCCGCGCTGGATCAGCCCGCGCGACGGGCAGGTGCACACCTCGCCCTGGTTCAGCGCGAACATCGTGAAGCCCTCCAGGGCCTTGTCCCGCAGATCGTCGTCCTTCTCCCAGACGTCGTCGAAGAAGATGTTGGGCGACTTTCCGCCCAGCTCCAGGGTGACCGGCTTCAGGTGCTCCGCGGCGTACTGCATGATCAGCCGCCCCGTCGAGGTCTCACCGGTGAAGGCGATCTTCGCCACCCGCGGGCTGGACGCCAGCGGCTTGCCCGCCTCCTCGCCGAAGCCGTTCACGATGTTCACCGCGCCCGGCGGCAGCAGGTCGGAGACCAGGCTCAGCCAGTAGTGGATGGAGACCGGGGTCTGCTCGGCGGGCTTGAGGATGACCGCGTTGCCCGCCGCCAGGGCCGGGGCCAGCTTCCACGCCGCCATCAGGATCGGGAAGTTCCACGGAATGATCTGCGCCACGACGCCGAGCGGCTCGTGGAAGTGGTACGCCACCGTGTCGTCGTCGACCTCGGCGAGCGAGCCCTCCTGCGCGCGGATCGCGCCCGCGAAATAGCGGAAGTGGTCGATGGCGAGCGGGATGTCCGCTGCCAGCGTCTCACGGACCGGCTTGCCGTTCTCCCAGCTCTCGGCGACCGCGAGCTGTTCCAGGTGTGTCTCCATCCGGTCGGCGATCTTCAGAAGGATGTCCGAGCGCTCGGTCGCCGAACGGCGGCCCCATGCCGGCGCGACGGCGTGCGCCGCGTCCAGCGCCCGCTCCACGTCCTCCGCGGTGCCCCGCGCCACCTCCGCGAACGGCTGCCCGGTCACCGGGCTCGGGTTCTCGAAGTACCGACCGCGGGCCGGCGGCACGTACTCGCCGCCGATGAAGTGGTCGTAGCGCGACTGGTAGGAGACGATCGCCCCGGGCGTGCCGGGTGCCGCGTAACGGGTCATGCTGGTCCAGCCTCCAGGTGGCAGCGCCGCCCGCCGTCGGGCGGCTCCAGGTGCGCGAGGGTACGGACGCGGACGTTGCGGTCACGTTGCACACAGGGCTGGGCTGGGACTGGGTTCGGGCTGTGGGCCGGCAGCGTGGCGGGGCCGGGGAGGGGGGCCGGACGTCTCAGGCGTACCCCGGTGACGGACCCGGCCGACTCCCCGCTGTTCCGCGTCGGCCCGGCTGACCCGGCCGACCCGACGGACCCGGCTGGAGCGGTAGGCCCGGCAGCGTCACCGGCCGCATCTCCCCGCGCGGCGCCGCCAGCTCGGCGTCCAGCGCCGCAAGACGCGCCCGGACCGCGGCCGTCGGACGAAGCGCCGCCAGCGCCTGCCATATCTCCAGGTCGTCCTCACCCCACGGCGCGTGCGCCCAGTCGGCCAGCAGGTCCGGGTCGCGGCGGGCGATCAGTACCGTACGCAGTCCGTCCGCGAGGCGGTGCCTGAGCCGGGCCACCGCCGGGGCCCGGGAGGCCGGCAGCAGCGGTCCGGTGTACGCCGTCGCGGCCGCCGTGACCGCCCCGGACTCCAGCCGCCGCTCGACGACGGCGACGTCCGACTCGATGCCCACGGTGAGCCGGTAGGGGCGGGAGGCCAGCAGCCCGGGGCCCAGCACCCCACGCAGCCGGGCCAGTTCGGCGCGCAGGGTCACCGGGGTCACCGACTCGTCGTCGTACAGGGCGCACAGCAGCTCGTCCCCGGTCAGACCCTCCGGGTGCCGGGCGAGCAGCACCATGATCTCGCTGTGCCGACGGCTCAGCCGGATGCGCCGGCCACCGGCGAGCACGGTCGCCTCGTTGCGCCCGAGCGCGGTCAACTGCAGGACCTCACCGACCGGTCGACCCGGGGCGAGCAACGCCAGCTGCGACTCGGCGGCTCGTGCGACCGCCTGCACGAACGCCAGGCTGTGCGGATGCGCGAGCCCGTCCCCGCCGGTGATGTCCACGGCGCCGAGCACCCGGCCGGTGCGCGGGTCGTGCACCGGGGCCGCCGCGCACGTCCAGGGCTGGACCCGGCGGACGAAGTGCTCGGCCGCGAACACCTGCACCGGCCGGTCGACGGCGACGGCCGTGCCCGGGGCGTTGGTCCCCACCGCGCTCTCCGCCCACCGGGCCCCCGGCACGAAGTTGATCCGCCCCGCCTGGCGCCGCGTCGCGGGATGCCCCTCGACCCACAGCAGCCGGCCGTGCGCGTCGCACACCGCGAGCAGGTGTTCCCCGTCCACAGCGAAGGAGCCCATCAGTTCACGGCAGAGCGGCATCACCCGGGCCAGCGGGTGCTCCGCCCGGTAGGCACCGAGGTCGCCGTCCATCAGCTCCACGTTCGCTGCGCCGTCCGGCCCGACGCCGGCCCGGGCCGAGCGCCGCCACGAGTCGGCGACCACCGCCCGCACCGGCCGTGACACCGTGCCCGCCTCCGTGAACGTCTCGTGGGCGCGACGCAGGATCCGTGCGCGCTCCGTGGGGTCGGCTCCCGGCTCCAGAGCCACCCAGGGATCGGTCACCTCGGCCTCCCGGCAGGCGATACGGCTGGTGTGTGCGGCGCGGCCGTGCCGCAGGGGGAGGGACGGCGCGGCACGGCCCGGAACATCGTCACTCCCGCCGTGCGCGCGGACAACCGTTTCGACCGGGGTCACCAGAACGGTTCTGTGCGGCCCGGCGTTCGTCAGGCTCTCCGGACCAGCCGGAGGTACCGCTCCCAGTCCCAGTGCGGTCCGGGATCCGTGTGGTCGGAGCCCGGGACCTCGTAGTGCGCGATGATGTGCGAGCGGTCCTTGGGGATGTCGTACTTCGCGCAGATCGAGGCGGTGAGCCGGGCCGAACGCTCGTACAGGACGTCGGTGAAGTAGCGGGGCTGGTCCACCCACCCCTCGTGTTCGATCCCGATGCTGCGGGTGTTGTAGTCCCAGTTCCCCGCGTGCCAGGCGATGTCGGACTCGCGTACGCACTGGGCGAGGTGGCCGTCGGACGAGCGGAGCACGTAGTGCGCGGACACCTGCTTCCTGCGGTTCTGGAAGACGCCCAACGTGGTGGAGTAGCTGGCCTGGGTGACGTGGATGACCACGAAGTCGACCGGATGGCTCCTGGGGCGGTTCGCCGGCGTGTAGTTGGCGGTGTGCGCGGGATGCCAGACCGCCGACGGCTGGTCGGGAGCCTGGGTCTGCGCGTCTGCCCGTGTCTCGGGCAGCAGCGTGTACGGGACGGCGGCGAGGGCGGCGCCTTGCAGGATCCGTCGCCGGTCGGGGAGCGGTCGTGCCCGTTCCATGGAAGTGCCTTTCGGGTGATCTGCGCGGGGAAGTGGCGGCGTGCGGTCTCAGCACCGCGGTATCGCCGCCGCCTCGCACAGTCGGGCGTGCGGTCCGCGGTGAGTCTCGCGGGCGGGCGGCCACTTCTCGCGGAGCTCGGCCACGTGGGTGTGGTTCGTGTCGCACGTCGGGCCGAACGCCCGGGCACCTTCGTCTGGTTGGGTGCGTACCGTCAGGATGCGTGTGGACATGGTCGTTTCCCCCGCTCGACTGCGTGAATGAGTGACTGCGTGAATGAGTGACTGCACGACTGCATGACTGCGTGTCACGTGATTCACGGTACGGGGCTTCGGTGACCGGCAGAAGGATCGGTCGATCTCCCGTGGACAAGCGCGCCTTTGTGGACAACCTGCTCACTCACACGGGTGGTTGGCGTGCCGAGGCCGGCGGGCCTCGGGCCATCGAGGGCTCGGAGGCGGCCCGCGATCAGGCGGGGTCAGGCCTGCTCGGCTACCGCCGCCGGATCGTCGAGCACCGCCCGGATCACCGAGTGCGCGGCACCCAGCAACGGGCCCTCCGGTCCGAACCGGGAGACGGAGACCGGGCAGGGCGGCCCCGCCGTGCGCCGCGCCAGTTCGGAGCGCAGCGACGGCAGCAGCCACGGTGCCAGCCCCGCCAGCGCGCCGCCCAGCACCACGCTCTCCGGGTCCAGTAGGTTGACCGCCCCCGTCAGCGCGATGCCGAGCGCCTCCCCCGCGTCGCGCAGGGCCCGCCGTACCTCCTCGTCGCCCTTCTCGGCACGCCCCGCGAGCATCCCCACCCGGTCCTCGCCCGGCTCAAGCCCGGCCGCCCGCAGCACCGCCTCCTCGCCGGCGTACTGCTCCAGGCAGCCACGCCCGCCGCAAGCGCACTCCGGCCCGTCCGGGCGGACCGGCACATGACCCAGTTCGCCCGCGAATCCGCGCGTTCCGCGCAGCAGGCCACCGCCGACGACCACGGCCGCGCCGATGCCGATCTCGGCCGAGACGTGCAGGAAGTCGGGCGGTGTGCCCTCGCCGAGCCAGAGTTCGGCGAGGGCGCCGAAGTTCGCCTCGTTGTCCACGGTCAGTTCGAACCCGAAGGGCAGCAGGGCACCGAGGTCGGTGTCGTGCCAGTCGAGGTTCGGGGCGCGGACGACGGTACGGGCGTCGCGCGCCACCAGACCGGGTACGGCGACCGCCAGCCCGGCGGGCCGCAGTCCCTCGCCCTCCGCCTCGGCGACGACCTGCCGTATGAGTCCGGTCAGTTCCTCGATCACCGGCTCGGGCGCACGGCCGCGGTTCGTGCCGTGCCGCACCGCGCGGGCCCGGACCTCTCCGCGCAGGTCGACCGCGCACACCGCGAGATGGTCGACTCCCACCTCCGCGCCGAGCCCGGCGGGGCCGTGCGAGCTGACCGCGAGCGCGGAACCGGGCCGGCCGACCCGCCCCGGCCGCTCGGGCCCCAGCTCCTGGAGCAGCCCGGACCGGATCAGCTCGTCGACCAGCGTCGACACGGCCGCGCGGGTCAGACCGATGCGCGAGGCGACGGCGGCCCGGGACAGCGGCCCCTCGGCGCTGACGGTGTGCATGACCCGGGCGAGGTTGCGGCGGCGCATGCCCTGCTGGGTGTCGGGCAACGCGCGCCCGGGGCCTGCCGGGTGGGTGTCGTGCGGGGGTGCGGTCATGCCTCCGTCCGTCCTCAGCGGCTCTGTGGGCTCCGCTCCAGCAGCGGGGCCGCGTCGGAGAGTACCCCGGCGATCCTGGCCAGTGTCTCCTCGTCCCGCTCCACGGCCTCCAGCACGGGGCCCCGCGCGGTGTCCCAGCGCCGGGCGACGGCGGCCGGGTCCTCGCCGGTCAGCAGCCCGGCGGCCTGCGCCGCGGCGCCGAGCGCGACCAGTTCCCTCGCCTCGGGCACCTGGACCGGGCGTCCCGAGAGCCGTCGTACGGTCTGCTGCCAGGCCGTGCCGCGGGCGCCGCCGCCGATCAGCAGCAGCGGAGCCGAGGGGTCCGCGTCCTCGTCGAGGACCAGGTCGAGCGCGCCGAGCAGCGAGTGCACTGCGCCGTCGTACGCGGCCTGCAGCAGTTGCCCCGCGGTCGTGTCGTGCCGCAGGCCGTGCAGCAGCCCCGAGGCGTGCGGCAGGGCGGGGGTGCGCTCGCCGTCCAGATACGGCAGCAGGGTGGCGGTCGTGCCGGGCTCGACGGCCTCCCGGTCCAGCCCGAGCAGCGCCGCCACGCGGTCCACGGCCAGCGTGCAGTTCAGGGTGCAGGCCAGCGGCAGCCAGTCACCGCGCGCGTCGGCGAAGCCCGCGACGATGCCGGTCGGGTCGGTGGGCCGGCGCCGGGACACCGCGTACACCGTGCCCGAGGTGCCGAGACTCATCACGGGGGTGCCGGGGCGCAGCCCGAGGCCCAGCGCGGCGGCGGCGTTGTCGCCGGTGCCGGCCGCGACCAGGGTGCCCTTGGAGAACGGCAGGTCGTGGCTGTCGCGGACGGTGCCGGCCACCTCGCCGGGCCGCACCACGCGGGGCAGCAACGCCGGGTCGAGACCCACGTGGGCGAGGATCTCGGCGTCGTACTGCTCGACCCGCGAGGCCCACCAACCGGTGCCGGAGACATCGCCGCGGTCGGTCGTGCCCTGGCCGGTGAGCCGTTCGGTCAGGTAGTCGTGCGGGAGACGTACCGCCTTGGTGGCGCGGACCGCCTCCGGTTCGTGCTCGGCGAGCCAGGCCCACTTGGTGACCGTGAAGGAGGCGGCGGGGACGGAGCCGGTGCGCTCGGCCCAGAACTTCGCGCCGCCCAGCTCCTCGGTCAGCCGCCGGGCCTGCGGCGCCGAGCGCACGTCGTTCCACAGCAGCGCGGGCCGGACCGGCTCGCCCCGCTCGTCCAGCGTGACCAGGCCGTGCTGCTGGCCGCCGATGGACACGGCGGCGGCCTCGTGGGCCGCGTCACCGCACTGGCGCAGCGCCTCGCACAGCGCGTCCCACCACTGACGCGGGTCGCTCTCGCGGCCGGCTCCGGAGGTGACGGTGTGCGGCGCCTGGCCGCTCGCCACGACCTGCCCGGTCGCCGCGTCGACGACGAGCGCCTTGGTGGACTGCGTGGACGTGTCCACGCCGACGACGAGCGGACCCTCGGCTGCTGACATCGGGGCTCTCCCTCTTCCGCGGCTCAGCGGGGATATGTGGTGGATTGTGATCCGGGGCACCTTGTCTCTTCCCAGAGACGCGACCGCATACTAATTTGTAAACGGCCATGACGAAATAGTCGGCAGCAAGCGAGCAAGGAGTCGCGGCATGAGCTACCAGCCCACCCCCGAGGACAGGTTCACGTTCGGCTTGTGGACCGTCGGCTGGCAGGGAAGAGACCCGTTCGGTGACGCCACCCGGCGTGCCCTGGACCCGGTCGAGACGGTGCAGCGCCTGGCCGAGCTCGGCGCCTACGGCGTGACCTTCCACGACGACGACCTGATCCCGTTCGGGTCCACCGACACCGAGCGCGAGTCGCACGTCAAGCGTTTCCGCCAGGCGCTGGACGCCACCGGCCTGACCGTGCCGATGGCCACCACGAACCTCTTCAACCACCCGGTGTTCAAGGACGGCGCGTTCACCGCCAACGACCGCGACGTGCGCCGCTACGCGCTGCGCAAGACCATCCGCAACATCGACCTGGCCGTCGAGCTGGGCGCGACGACCTACGTCGCCTGGGGCGGGCGCGAGGGGGCGGAGTCCGGTGCCGCCAAGGACGTCAGGGTCGCCCTGGACCGCATGAAGGAGGCCTTCGACCTGCTCGGCGAGTACGTCACCGCCCAGGGCTACGACCTGCGCTTCGCCATCGAGCCCAAGCCGAACGAGCCGCGCGGCGACATCCTGCTGCCCACCGTCGGCCACGCGCTGGCCTTCATCGAGCGCCTGGAGCGCCCGGAGCTGTACGGGGTCAATCCCGAGGTCGGGCACGAGCAGATGGCCGGGCTGAACTTCCCGCACGGCATCGCGCAGGCCCTGTGGGCGGGAAAGCTCTTCCACATCGACCTCAACGGCCAGTCCGGCATCAAGTACGACCAGGACCTGCGTTTCGGCGCCGGCGACCTGCGCTCCGCGTTCTGGCTGGTCGACCTGCTGGAGAGCGCCGGCTACACCGGGCCGCGCCATTTCGACTTCAAGCCCCCGCGCACCGAGGACCTCGACGGGGTGTGGGCCTCCGCCGCCGGCTGCATGCGCAACTACCTGATCCTCAAGGAGCGCGCCGCCGCCTTCCGCGCCGACCCCGAGGTCCAGCAGGCGCTGCGCGCCGCCCGCCTCGACGAACTGGCCCAGCCCACCGCCGCCGACGGCCTGCAGGCCCTGCTCGCCGACGCCACCGCGTTCGAGGACTTCGACGTCGACGCCGCCGCCGCACGCGGCATGGCCTTCGAGCACCTGGACCAGCTCGCCATGGACCACCTGCTGGGTGCGCGCGGCTGAACCTGTCCTCGGCGGCCCGGTCCCAGTAGGACGGCCCCCGCGCGGTATGTCGCGGAATCATGCGATCCACGCCATGAGTCCGTGCCGAATTCCGCGCGGGGGTCGCGGTGCTGGGCCGGTACGCGCGAGTCTGGGCGGTATGGCCACGCCGCCCCCACCGCCTCAGCCGCCCGGCGCACCGCCTCCGGGCGGGTTCGGACCGCCGCCGCCCGGAGACGCCGGGCCCCCGCCGAGGCGGCGCAGCCCGGCTCTCGTCGCCCTGGCCGCACTGCTGGCCGTCGGTGTCGTGGCCGCGGTCCTGTGGGTGGTGGCCTTCGCGGGCGACGACACGCCGGACGGGGGGCCGTCCGGCGAGCCGGGCAGCAGCAGCGGCACCGACCCATCACCGACAAGGTCGTCCGGGCTCCCGAGCGGGCTGCCCAGCGGTCTGCCGTCGCTGCCGTCGGAGTTCCCCAGCGAGCTGCCCAGCGGGCTTCCCAGCGGCTTCCCCACCGAACTGCCGAGCGGGTTTCCGAGCGAGCTTCCCGGCGGCATTCCCAGCCACTTCCCCAGTGGGCTGGAATCGCTGATCCCATCCCTTGGGGAGGGTGAACTGCCCTAGGGGGTGTCTCGTCGATCAGGTCGGATCAGGGAGCGGCGTCTGGTGCCGTGCATCGCAAGGCGGAGGAGGGAGCCGATGCGATGGGGGTCCCCCCTGCTCGAGCGGAGCCGAGAGCTTGGGGGAATCGGGGACCGACGACAACGCGGCGAGGCGCGGCACCAGACGCCGCGAGCCCGGCATGATCGGCGAGACGCCCCCTAGCGGTGTGCGACGGTGGCCAGTACGCCGCACGGGAGCCACATACGGGTCGGTACGGCAGCCGCGGTCGCCACGGCAGCCGTGCGCACGTGGGTCTGCGTCGGCCCGCGCGGGGGGCGTCGGCCCGCACGAGGGTGGCGTCGGCCGATGCCGGGCGACGCACACCCACGTCACGGGCACGCCGGGGTCAGGAGGTCTCCTCCTCGGGGACGGCCCGTGCCGCGGCCAGTGCGGTCGCCGGATCCTGCGCCGGGCCGCCGGCCGGCAGCCAGCGGCCACGGTCCTCGTGATACGGCCACCAGCGTCCGTCGCGGCCCAGGCGCAGCTGGCTGGAGGTGCCGACGACCGTCCAGCGGTTGGCTCGCGCACGCAGCGTCGGGCGCTCCTCCTTGTCCCAGGCCGTTTCGAGGGCGGCACGCGCGCGTGCGAGGGCGTCACCCTCGACCGTCCACTCCTCCTCGAGGACCGCCAGGGCGGCCGGCCCGCCCTGGTCCCAGGCGCGTACGGCGGCCGCCAGGTCCTCCCGGCCTCTCCCCGAGCCGTCGGCCAGCCGCTCCAGCACCGCCCGCTCGGGCGCGCCCGCGGCCAGCCGGACCGCGTCCTGCGCGACCGTCAGGTCGGGCCGGGACACGTCGCCGTCGGGCCGCAGTGCCTCGGCCAGCATGCGGTGCGCCGCCCGGGCCGCCCGGGCCGCCAGGAACTCGAGGGCGACCGGGTCGACCCCGGGCGCGGGCGGGGTCTCGGCGTCCAGGGACGGCGGCAGTCCGGGCAGCTCGGGCAGCTCGGGCGGGGCGGGCAGCGGCGGCAGGATGTCGCCGGCCGCGTACGCCTCCGCGGCGTCCACGCCGACGGGGGCCCGGGTCTGCTCGGCGGAGGCGGAGGCGGAGGCGGAGGCGGAGGCGGCATCCCGCGCCTGGAGGGCGTCGACGACGGCCCGTTCACCGCGTCCCCGCATCAGCAGCAGAACGAAGGGGTCCTCGTCGAGCAGCCGCGCCATCTGGTAGCAGAGCGCGGCCGTGTGCCCGCAGTGGTCCCAGGCACCGCAGTCGCACTGCGGTTCCAGATCGCCCAGCCCCGGCAGCAGCTCGATGCCCGCCACCGCCGCGTCCTCCACGAGATGCGGCGGCATCTCCCGGTCGACGAGCGCCGCGACATGCCCGGCCCGCTCGACCGCCAGCTCCAGAAAACGGTCCCACCGGTCGGCGGACAGCTCCTCCAGCAGGACATCCGCCCGGTGCGCCGTGCGGTCGCGGTCCTGGACGACCGCGGTGATGCGCCCCGGCCGCACCGACACCGCCCCCACCGCGCCCGCGCGGGCGAGCCGGCGGCCCGTCTTCACCTGCCCCGAGTCCAGAGCCGCGTCCTCCAGCGCCTTCAGCCAGGCCTGACCCCACCAGGTGCGGGCGAAACCTTGCCCCCGCGCGGGCGGCAGCGCGGCGAAGGTGCGCTCGATGTCGTTCTCGTACCGGTTCATCGCGTGCTCCCTCGCAGTTCCACCAGATCGGCCAGTTCGGCGTCCGTCAGCTCGGTGAGCGCGGCCTCGCCGGCGCCGAGCACCGCGTCGGCCAGCTCCCGCTTGCGGCTCAGCATCCCGGCGATGCGGTCCTCGATCGTGCCCTCCGCGATCAGCCGGTGCACCTGCACGGGCCGCGTCTGCCCGATGCGGTACGCGCGGTCGGTCGCCTGCGCCTCGACGGCCGGATTCCACCAGCGGTCGTAGTGCACGACGTGTTCCGCGCGGGTGAGGTTGAGACCGGTGCCCGCCGCCTTCAACGACAGCAGGAACACGGGCACCTCGCCGTCCTGGAACCGCCCCACCATCGCCTCCCGCTCCTGCACGGGCGTTCCGCCGTGCAGGAACTGCGAGGGCACACCCCGCGCGGACAGGTGCCGTTCGATGAGCCGTGCCATCTGCACGTACTGGGTGAAGACCAGCACGCCCGCCCCCTCGGCGAGGATCGTGTCGAGCAGCTCGTCCAGCAACTCCAGCTTCCCGGAGCGCCCGGCGATCGCCGGCCGCTCCTCCTTGAGGTACTGCGCCGGGTGGTTGCAGATCTGCTTCAGACCCGTCAGGAGCTTCATGATCAGCCCGCGCCGCGCCATGCTGTCGGCACCCGCGATCTCCGCGAGCGTCTCGCGCACCACTGCCTCGTAGAGGCCCGTCTGTTCCGGTGTGAGCGACACCGCGCGGTCGGTCTCCGTCTTCGGCGGCAGTTCGGGCGCGATACCGGGGTCGGACTTGCGGCGGCGCAGCAGGAACGGGCGCACCAGCCGGGCCAGCCGGTCCGCGGCCGCCGGGTCCTGGCCGCCCTCGACCGCCTGTGCGTACCTCGCGCGGAAGGTGCCCAGGCGCCCCAGCAGCCCGGGGGTCGTCCAGTCGAGGATCGCCCACAGCTCCGAGAGGTTGTTCTCCACCGGGGTGCCGGTGAGCGCCACGCGTGCGCGAGCGCCGATCGAACGCAGCTCCCGCGCGGTCGCCGAGTACGGGTTCTTCACGTGCTGAGCCTCGTCGGTCACCACGAGGCCCCACGGCACCCCGGCCAGCTGGCGCGCGTCCAGGCGCATGGTGCCGTACGTCGTGAGGACGAACTCCCCGTCGGTCACCCCGTCCAGGTCGCGCCCGGCGCCGTGGAAGCGGCGTACCGGCGTGCCGGGCGCGAACCGCTCGATCTCCCGCTGCCAGTTGCCCATCAGGGACGTGGGACAGACCACCAGGGTGGGACCGGCGGACGACGGGTCGGTCTGCCGGTGCAGATGGAGGGCGATCAGGGTGATGGTCTTGCCGAGGCCCATGTCGTCGGCCAGGCAGCAGCCCAGCCCCAGCGACGTCATCCGGGCCAGCCAGTTCAGACCACGCCGCTGGTAGTCCCGCAGGTCGGCGGCGAGGGCGGCCGGCTGCGCCACCGGATCCTGGCCCTCGGGCTCGGACAGCCGTTCGCGCAGCGCGGCCAGCCACCCCGTCGGATGCACCTCGACCCGGTGGCCGTCGACCTCCGTGGAGCCGGTGAGCGCCGCGCCGAGCGCGTCGACAGGGGTGACCCTGTGGTCCTGCCGTTCGCGGGCGCGCCGCGCCTCCCGGGGGTCGAGCAGCACCCACTGGTCGCGCAGCCGGACCACGGGGCGGTTGGCCTCCGCGAGCCGGTCCAGCTCCTCGCGGGTCAGCTGCCGGTCGCCGAGCGCGAACCGCCAGTCGAACGCGAGCAGCGCGTCGGCGGACAGGAAGGACGGCGTGTCCGAGGCGAGCCTGCCCGGGTCCGGCTCGTCGTCCGGCGGACCGACGACCGCGCGGGTGGTCAGCTCGCGGGCCAGCTCCCTGGGCCAGTGCACGTCCACCCCGGCGGCCGCGAGGGCGTTGGCGCCCTCGCCCAGCAGCTCGGTGACCTCCTCGTCGGCGAGTTCCACGGCGTCCGGCACGGCGGCGGACAGCAGCGGGCCGAGCGCCGGCCACGCGCGTGCCGCGCGGCGCAGCGCCACCAGCGCGTCCATCCGGGCACCCGGCCCGAAGGCCCCGCTGGTGGCGTCCGACGCGGCCCACACGGTGGCCACGTCCGCGACGACGGACGGGTCGCCGACCGGGTGCACCTGCGGGACGGCCCGGAACGCGGGTACCGCCTCCTCGGCCGCGTCGGTCAGACCGGTCACTTCGATCCGCAGTGAGATCCGCACGCCCGCGTCGTGTCCTGCGGCGATGTCCGCGGCCCAGGGGCGCAGGTCGGGCCGGTGCTGCGGCTCCGGTGCCGCGAAGGCCGGGCCGCCGGTGACGAGCGGGGCGGCGGGGGAGCGCGGCAGGGTGTCGGCGACGGCGTCCAGGAAGGCCCGCACCAGCCCTTCCGGGTCGGGCAGCCGCAGGGGTTCGGTGAGGTCCGGCGCGACGGCGTGCGCCTCGGGCGGCATCGCGGCGGCGAGCCGGCGGATCCGCTCGGTGTCCTCCGCGCGGAGCGGTCCCACACGCCAGGCGTCGTGTTCGCCCGTGGACAGGCCGGGCAGCAGCAGACCACGCGCCGTGAAGTGCAGGGCCAGCAGGGCCGCCGCGCCCCAGAACACGGCCGCGCGATGTCCCTGTCCGGCGGCCCGTGCGTGCGTGAGGACGGGCAGGGCCGCGCCCATTGGGAGCACGACGGCCGGCACGGTGACCGGCTCGACGCCGGTCTCACCGGGCAGGACGACCGTCAGGTCCGTGAGGGCGGCTGCGGCCACGGCCGCCGGAGCCTCGCCGTCGGGCCGCCAGAAGGCGACCCCGCCGGTACGGGCCGGGTCGCCCGGGACGAACATAGCGCAGCAGTGCGCCAGTTCGTGGATGTCGGAGGAAGTTGCCGGGGGAGTGCTCTGCACAGTGTGGTCGCATTCCTCAAATTTGACTACCTGGAGGGTGAGCGGCCGAGGTTACAGGACGAAGCCGGTCGACCTTGCATGCAATGGGTGTGAGCTGAGTCACTGAATCCGGGCTGTGGGGGAATCCCTAAGGGGTGCGCGTCAGGGATTTCCTAGGGGCGCGGCACGGAACCGCCGCGGGCGCGGAGCCGTTTTCACAGCAGAGAGCGGCAGTGGCCGCGAAGGAGGCGACACACATGTCGAAGAACGCGAAGATCGCCGCAGGAGGTGTGGCGGCCGGTCTCATTCTGCTGATCTGGTTGCCCTGGTGGGCCGCGCTGCTGATCGTGCTGGGCGTCCCGGCCGCCGCGTACCTCACCCTGGACCCGTCACAGCGGCGCCGGCTGCGCCGCGCCACCCGCAAGGAGCTCGGCCGCTAGCCCGGCGCGCCCGCGCCTCCGTGAAGCCGGTCGACCTCAGTGGGACACCCACCCGCCGGGCCGCGGCAGGCGCCGTGGCCCGGCCCGGTCGCTCAGGTCGGCCGTACGGCCATCTTGTCCAGCGCCTCCAGCAGACCCGGCAGCTCCGGACCGCGTCCCACCGGCAGGACTTCCCCGGGCGCCTCGTCGAGCAGCACGAACGCGATGTCGTCGGTCCTGGCCACCATCGACCAGCCGGGGCCGTCGGCGCGCAGCGTCCGCGCGTCGCCCGGCGCGAAGGACGAGCGGACCCGGCCGAGCGGCGGCGGCGTGTCCACGTACGCGCGTGCCTCGGCGAGGACACGCCGCACACCGGTCCGCCCGGTGCCCGCCTCGGCTCCCTCCCCGGCCTCGCCGACGCCGGGTGTGACGAACTCGGCGTCGTCGATCTGTTCCCGCCACTGCGCCCACTGGAGCGCGATCTCGTCGGCGCCGAGGCGGCGCTGGGCGGGACCCCAGACATCCGTGTCCGGGGGCGCCAGCGGGCGACGGTCGTCGACCGAGGGATCGGGGTCGTGCGGCGCGGGCACACCGGGCGCCGACACGGCGACCGCCAGGGGCCAGCCGGGCAGCGCCGCGACCACACTGCGCTCGTCCGGCGACAGGTCGTACTCCATGCCGCAGTCCCAGGAGGCGATGGCGACGGCCACCAGGGACACGTCGTCGGTGACCACGGTCCACCGCGCGCCGTCGCCGTCCTGGCCCAGCACCAGGCCGTACCCGTCGGCGAGCGGCGCGAGGCCGAGCGCCGCGCAGGCCTCCGGGTAGTCGTCGCCCAGCACGCTCGGGAACTTCGCCGGTGTCAGCAGCACCGCCGTGAGCACATACAGCGCGTCGTCCGTGGCGGTGACGGCGTACTCGTCCGTTCCGGCCATCACAGCCTCCCCATGGGTTTGTCCAACGGCGCGCACCCTAGTGCGACCGAGAGCCCCTTGTCACGACTCCGTCGGCCGCGCGGAGCTGCGGTGATCCCGTGGAGACCGGACGAATCGACCACCCGGAGCGACGCGCCTCAGGCCGTCGGCAGCCCGAGGAGGTCGCGGGCGACGGCGTGTGGCGACTCGCCGCGCTCCCGCGCGAGCGCGATCACGGCCCGGCACGCCAGCTCGTTCACCCCGAACGACAACGCCTCCGGCGACACCCAGCCCGCCGCCTCGTCGACCCGGTCCTGGTCGTCCTCGGCGTTGGCCGCCACATAGACGGCGGCCGCCTCGAAGAGGTTGTGCGTCCGTGAGCCACGGGCGGCGGTCCGCTCCTCCCGCCCCGCGCCGCGAAATCTGCTCCAGGACTCCCGCACCTTGCCGAACATGCCGACCGCCTTCCCCCTGTGAGGTCTCGTCGCTGATCGTACAAATGCTGCCTCTCAACGTAGAGTTGAAGCTTCGGCGGCAGAAGAGGAAGGGCGCAGGGAGGGCGCGGTGAAGCGCTTCGGACCGGCGTCGCCCCGGGTGGTGCGCAGGGGTCAGTCGCCGAGTGATTCCAGGGTGGCGCGCAGCCAGCCGAGTTCGGCCCGCGAGGTGGCGCGGGCGATGGTCAGGATGCCCTGCCGGAACGGGTCGTCCAGTTCCTCCGCGGCGAGCGGCCGGTCACCGTCGTAGAAGAAGCTCGCGGGCTCCTCCAGGAAGGCCAGCCTGCGGCGCAGTACGGCCGCCTGGGCGCCGGCGTCGTCCAGGTGGCGGAGGAAGGCGAGCACCGTGAACCAGCGGTTCTCGTCGGTGATGTCACGCCGGGTGGGCTCGGCGAGTCGGCGGCGCAGTTCCCACTTGCCCTTGTCGGTCAGCGCCAGCACATGCCGGGGCGCGGCCACCGCTCCGGGTTCGGTGGCCCGTTCCAGGAGGCCCGCCTGCTCCAGGCGCTTGATCGCGGGGTACAGCGTGCTCTCCGCGACCGGCCGCACGTGTCCCGTCAGCGCTGTGATGCGTTTGCGCAGTTCATACCCGTGCAGCGGGGTGTCGTACAGGAATCCGAGGATGGCCAGCTCCAGCATGGCGGCATTCTCGCGCACTCCGCTCCCGCTGTACATCCGGCATGGAGTACCTCCTTTGAGGAATACATCAGCTTCTCTATACCTCGACACCGATGTATGTTCCTGGGTGAGCCGACAACGACGGTGGACCAATGAGGGAGGCGTGATGCAGCAAGCCGAGTTCGACGGTGAGGGCAGCCGGATCCGGTGGACGGAGACACCGGGGACGGAACCCGCGCGGGTGTACGTCCACGGGCTCGGGTCGGCCTCCGCCGCCTATCACGCCCATATAGCGGCCCGGCCGGAGCTCGCGGGCCGGCGCAGCCTGTTCGTGGACCTGCCCGGGCACGGCATCAGCGACCGGCCCGCCGGCTTCGGCTACGGCCTCGAGGAGCACGCCGCCGCCCTGGCGGCTGCACTTGACGCCGCGGGCGTGGGCGGCGCCGAACTGATCGCGCACAGCATGGGCGGCGCCGTCGCCCTGGTGCTGGCCCACCGGCGGTCCGACCTCGTCTCCCGGCTGGTCCTCACCGAAGCCAACCTCGACGCTTTCCCGCCCCCCACCGCGGGGAGCAGCGGAATCGCCTCCTATGAGGAGGACGACTTCGTCGACGGCGGGTACGTGCGCGTGCTGGAGAAAGTCGGTCCCCTGTGGGCGGCGACCATGCGGCACGCCGACCCGCGCGCCCTGCACCGCAGCGCCGTCGGACTGCGCCGCGGATCGCAGCCCATGATGCGCGCCATCCTGGAGGAACTGACCGTCGACCGCGTCTACTTGCAGGGAGAGCTGAGCGGGGAGCTCGACGGGCGGCGGACGCTGGAGGCCGCCGGGGTACGCGTCGTGACCGTGCCCGGAGCCGGGCACAACGTCATGTTCGACAACCCCGACGCCTTCGCGGCGGCGGTCGCCGGGCGGGTGTGACGGCTCAGGCCTCGCGATCGGCGAGGACCAGGAACCGGGCGTCCTCGTCGACGTACGACGTCATCCGCCACCCCGAACCGGCGAGCAAGGGCCGCAGATTGGGCTCCGCGCGGAGGTCGTCCGGGGTGATCCGCCGCCCGTGGCGAGCCGCCAGCGCCGCGCGGCCGATCGGATGGAACAGGGCGAGCCGGCCGCCGGGGCGCACGACACGCGCGAGCTCCCGCAGATTCGCGGCAGGATCGGGCAGATGGGCGATGAGGCCCGCCGCGAAGACAGCGTCCAGCGCCTCGGCCCGCAGCGGCAGGGAGGCCACGTCCGCGAGCAGCAGCAGCCCGTCCCGGTCCCTGCCGGCCCGTACGGCCGCCTGGAGCATCGCCGGGGTCAGATCGGCCCCGAGCACCACTCCCGACGGCCCGACGGCCGCCCTCAGCGGCGGCAGGGCGCGTCCGGTGCCGCAGCCCGCGTCGAGGACGCGGTCGCCCGCACGCAGTCCCAGCTCGGCGACCGCGGCCGCGTAGGCCGGGCCGTCGTCGGGGAAGCGGCTGTCCCAGTCGGCGGCGCGGGCGGTGAAGAACTCCTGGACGTGCGTACGGTCGTCGCTCATGTTCCGCATGATCCCTCACCGGCGTGGATGACGTCGCGGTGTGCATGTTCGAGCTGGACGCGATCGTTCAGGTATCTCTGTGTGTCATATTCCAACACCTTTCGAAATGCGCCCCCTTCGTGCGCCTCTGCCCCGGCTAGCGTCCCGGGGCCATGGGACACCTGGACCACGCCGCCTTCGGCTGGCTGACCCCCGTGCTGTCGTACGTCATGGCCTGCGTAGGCGCCGCCCTCGGGCTGCGCTGCACCGTGCGCGCCCTCGGTGCCACCGGGCGCTCGCGCCGCAACTGGCTGATCACCGCCGCCTCCGCCATCGGCACCGGCATCTGGACCATGCACTTCGTGGCCATGCTGGGCTTCCGCGTCAGCGGCACCGAGATCCGCTACGACGTCGCACCGACCGTGCTCAGCCTGCTGGTGGCCATGATCGTCGTCTGCGTCGGCGTCTTCGCGGTCGGCTACGGCCGTGACCGCACCCGCGCCCTCCTGCTCGGCGGACTCACCACCGGACTGGGCGTGGCCAGCATGCACTACCTGGGCATGGCCGCCGTACGACTGCACGGTGACGTGACCTACGACCCGGTGCTCGTCGGCCTCTCCGTGCTGATCGCCGTCGTCGCGGCGACGGCGGCCCTCTGGGCGGCGCTCAACATCAAAGCGCCCGCCGCGGTCACCGTCGCCTCCCTCGTCATGGGCGCGGCGGTCAGCAGCATGCACTACACCGGCATGCTCGCGGTCCGTGTGCGGGTCACGCCCGCCGGTGATCCGCTGCCCGGGGCCACGGCGATGCAGTTTGTCTTCCCCCTCGCCGTCGGCCTCGGGTCCTATCTCTTCCTCACCTCGGCGTTCGTCGCTCTGTCACCGACGGCGGGGGAGCGCGAGGCCTCCGCCTCCGCGCAGCGGCCGGTCGAGACCGCTGCCCGCTGAACCGCCCGAACCCCCTTGCCGAGGCAGGAGGCCATGCCTACATCCCGAAGGACCCCGACGGCCGGCGCCGAGAAACCCCGGCCCGCGGTGCGCGGCCGCCGCGCGCACGCCGGACCACCGGCGGACGAGGGCCCGGACGCCGCCGCGGGCATACCGGCGGACCGCACGGCCACGCGTGACACACGCTGGCGGATACGGCCCCGTACCGTTCGCGCCAAGATCATCTGCCTGCTGATGGTGCCCGTCGTGTCCCTGCTGGCCCTGTGGGCGTACGCCACCGTCACCACCGCCCAGGACGTCTCCCGGCTGCGCCAGCTGCAGCGCGTCGACGCCGAGGTCCGCACCCCCGTCGCGGACGCCGTCGCCGCCCTTCAGGCCGAGCGTGCCGCCGCCGTGCGGTACGCGACCGACCCGTCAGCCGGGGGGAGGGGCGACCTGGACCGGCTCGCTGAACACACCGACCGCGCGGTGGCGAGACTCCGCCTCGGCGAGCGCGGAACCGTCGCCGACGGCCAGGAACTGCCCGCCGAGGTCGCCCGACGCCTCGTCGCGTTCGTCGCCGAGGCCGGGGAGCTGCGCCCGCTGCGCACCGCCGTGCTCGACCACCGCACCGGCTGGAACGAGACGTACGAGCGGTACACCGAGACCATCGCGCACGCCTTCGGCGTGACCGGCGCGCTCACCGGCGTCCAGGACGCCGAACTCGGTTCCGACGCGCGCGTGCTGCTGGAGTTCTCCCGCGCGGGCGAGGCCCTGGCGCAGGAGGACGTCCTGCTGGCGAGCGCCCGCCTCGCCGACGGACTCACCGGAGAGCGGCTCCGGCTGTTCACCGGCGCCGTCGACACCCGGCGCACCCTCACCGAGGCCGCCGTCGCCGACCTGCGCGGCGACGAACGCACCGCCTGGCTCGACCTCGCCGAAGGCGCCGACTACGCAGCCGTAGGCGCTCTGGAGGACCGGGTCCTGGCCAGCAGCGCGGGCGCCCGCGCGGTCGCGGCGGCACCGGAAGCCGCCTGGCAGAAGACGCACGGGCACGTCCAGGACGGCATGCGGACCATCGAGCGCGACGCGGCGCGCGGCGTCGCCGAACGCGCCGACCCGTTCACCCGCGGCCTGCTCACCCCGGCCGGAGCCGCCGTCCTCCTCGGCCTCGCGGCCGTCGCGGCCTCCCTCGTCATCTCGGTGCGCATCGGCCGCGGCCTCGTCGTCGAACTGGTCAGCCTGCGCAACGGCGCCCTGAAGATCGCCCGCCGCAAACTCCCCGAGGCGATGCTGAGACTGCGGGCCGGCGAGGAGATCGACATCCGCGCGGAGGCCCCGCCCGGACCACCCGCCGAGGACGAGACCGGACAGGTCGCCGAGGCACTGGGCACCGTGCACCGCGCGGCGCTGCGGGCCGCCGTCGAACGCGCCGAACTCGCCAGCGGCATTTCCGGCGTCTTCGTCAACCTCGCCCGCCGGAGCCAGGTCCTCGTCCACCGGCAGCTGAGCCTCCTGGACAGCATGGAACGCCGCTCCGACGACCCCGACGAGCTGAGCGACCTGTTCCGGCTCGACCACCTCACCACCCGCATGCGGCGGCACGCCGAGAGCCTGATCATCCTCTCCGGCGCCGCCCCCGGCAGGGCCTGGCGCATGCCGGTGTCCCTGACCAACGTGGTCCGCGCGGCCGTGTCCGAGATCGAGGACTACGCGCGCGTGGAGGTGCGGCAACTCCCCGAGGCGTCCGTCATCGGCGCCGCCGTCGCCGACCTCACCCACCTCCTCGCCGAGATCATCGAGAACGCCGCCCAGTTCTCGCCGCCCCACACGCGCGTGCGGGTGACCGGCGAACCCGTCGGCAACGGATACGCCGTCGAGGTCGAGGACCGCGGCCTGGGCATGGGCCCGGAGACCCTGGCCGAGGCCAACCGCCGTATCGAGCAGTCGGAGGCGCTGGACCTGTTCGACAGCGACCGGCTCGGCCTCTTCGTGGTCAGCAGGCTCGCGGCACGGCATGACATCAAGGTCCACCTGCGGACCTCGCCCTACGGCGGCACCACGGCCGTCGTCCTGCTGCCGAAAGCGCTGTTGCACAACGGCGCGCCGGAACGTGCCCCCGACGAGCCTGCCACCGCGGAACAGGACACCGAACGCGCCTACGCGCGCGTGCCCGACGGATCGGGCCACCAGGAGGCGTCCGTCCAGGCCGTGCCGACAACTGCCGACCGGCCCGTGCTGGTGGCCCCCGCCCCCGCCCCGGCCGTGGCGGAGCACAGCCCCGAACCCCCGCCCCCGGGAGTCACCGCCTTGCGCCTGCACCGACCGCCCGACACTCCCGAAAGCCCCGACGACCTCCCCCGCCGGGTACGGCAGACCCATCTCGTCCCCCAACTGCGCGACCGACGCCCCGAGGAACCGGCCCGACCATCAGGGCCGCACGGCGACGAGACGCGCACCCCGGAACTCGTACGGGACCGCATGACGGCCTACCGCGACGGTTGGGTCCGAGGCGGCGGCCGGCGCCCCGGCCGTGACAGCAGTGAAGGAGACCCCGCATGATCCAGGACCCGAGGGCCGCCCAGCGGTCCGGCGAACTCGACTGGCTGCTCGACGACCTGGTGCTGCGGGTGCACGAGGTACGGCACGCCGTGGTGCTCTCCAACGACGGACTCGCCGTGGGCGCCTCCAGCGACCTGGGCCGCGAGGACGCCGAACACCTCGCCGCGGTCGCGTCCGGCTTCCACAGCCTGGCCAAAGGCGCCGGCCGGCACTTCGGCGTCGGCGGCGTACGCCAGACCATGGTGGAGATGGACGACGCCTTCCTGTTCGTCGCGGCCGCCGGCGACGGCACCTGCCTCGCCGTCCTGACCGCCGTGACCGCCGACATCGGCCTCGTCGCCTACGAGATGGCCCGGCTCGTCAAGCGGGTCGGCGAGCACCTGTACACACCACCGCGCGCCTCCGCGCGGCCGCCCGCCGCCGGATGAGCCGAAAGGGCGGTCCGCAGCGATGACCGAGGACACGACCGAGACGACCGAGACGACCGAGACGACCGAGACGACCGAGACGACCGACAGGCCCGACACGGCCGACGCCCCGGGCGAGCGAGACAGCCAGTGGTACGACCACGAGGCAGGGCCCCTCGTACGTCCGTACGCCATGACCGGCGGGCGCACCAAACCCGGCCCCACGGGGGTCCCCTTCGACCTCATCGCCCTCGTCACGCTCGACCCGGGCGCGGCCGGCCCCGACGGCGACGGCACGCTCGGACCGGAACACCGCGCCCTGATCGAGCTGTGCCGCGCGGAGACCCAGTCGGTCGCCGAACTCGCCGCGGGTGCCGACCTGCCCGTCGGGGTGGTCCGGGTGCTCCTCGGGGACCTGCTGGAACTCGGCCGCGTCACCGTGAGCCGCCCCGTACCCCCCGCGCAGCTGCCCGACGAGCGGATCCTGCGCGAGGTGATCGATGGACTGCGAGCCCTGTAGACGCTCGGTCGTCAGACAATGCCGGCACACCAGAGAGAAGTGATCGATGGTCTCCGATAACTCCGACGCCCTCGGCGGCGACAACACCGCGCTGGCGTTGAAGATACTGGTCGCCGGTGGTTTCGGCGTGGGCAAGACGACCCTGGTGGGAGCGGTCAGCGAGATCCGGCCGCTGCGCACCGAGGAACTCCTCAGCCAGGCCGGACAACTGGTGGACGACACCGACGGAGTGGACCAGAAGGTCACGACGACCGTCGCCATGGACTTCGGCCGCATCACCATCCGGTCGGGACTGTCCCTCTACCTGTTCGGCACACCCGGCCAGGACCGCTTCTGGTTCCTGTGGGACGAACTGTCGCAGGGCGCCCTGGGCGCCGTCGTCCTCGCCGACACCCGCCGTCTGGAGGACTGCTTCCCCGCAGTGGACTACTTCGAGCACCGGCACATCCCGTTCGTGGTGGCCGTCAACTGCTTCGCGGGCGCCCGCACCTACGGCGGCCTCGACGTGTCCCGCGCCCTCGACCTCGACCAGGGCACCCCCGTCGTGCTCTGCGACGCCCGCGACCGCGACTCCGGCAAGGAGGTGCTGATCCGGCTCGTCGAGTACGCCGGGCGGATGCACACCGCCCGGCTGCTCGACTCCGTCAGCTGACCGGAACGGCGTGGCGAACGGCCGGCGTCACTCGGCCACGCCGCTCTCCGCCAGCACCTTGTCGAGGGTGACCCGCACCAGGACTTCACCGGGCACGCCGTTGCGCGCTCCGTACTCCTCGGCGCGGTCCTCGCCCATGTACCGCGCCCCGATCCGGGCCGCCCAGTGCCGCAGCTCGTCCAGGTCCTCCGACAGCCGCGCGCGGCCCCGCAGCACCACGTAGGCGAAGGGCGGCCGGTCGTCGTCCACGCAGAGGGCGACCCGGCCGTCGCGGGCCAGATTGCGCCCCTTCACCGTGTCCTTGCCCGTGGTGAACACCACCTCGTCGCCGTCCAGCAGGAACCAGATGGGCGCCACATGGGGACTCCCGTCCTCCCGGACGGTCGACAACTTTCCGGTGCGGGTGCCGTGCGAGACGAACTCCCGCCATTGCGTGTCGGTCATCTTGTGTGCCATGCCGCCATCCTCCTTGCCCGCGCGTCGCTCCTGGGGAAGGCTGGCGGAGAGATCCTCCGGCCAGGGGGAGACATCACACGGGGAGACCGGATCATGGCGCAGAACCAGGGACTTGGCTGGCTGCTGGACGACCTGACCGAGCGCGTCGAACAAGTGCGGCACGCACTGGTCCTGTCCAACGACGGACTGGTGACGGGCGCGAGCACGGGACTGCGGCGTGAGGACGCCGAACATCTGGCCGCCGTCGCGTCCGGACTGCACAGCCTCGCCAAGGGATCGGGCCGCCACTTCGGCGCGGGCGGCGTCCGCCAGACGATGGTGGAGTTCGACGACGCGGTCCTGTTCGTCACCGCCGCGGGCAACGGCAGCTGTCTGTGCGTGCTCAGCGGCGCGGAGGCCGACATCGGCCAGATCGCGTACGAGATGACACTGCTCGTCAACCGGGTCGGAGAACACCTCGGCGTGGACGCCCGCCTACCGGAACAGGCCCCCGCCGCCGAACGCTGACCAGCGCGTTCGACGTCCCCCGCCAAGTTATCCACAGGCTCGCCGCGCTGTCGGCCGTTCCGGATACCTTTGTGTCACCGCAAACGCACGGAGCGTGAGCGGGCGACTCCACGGGGGAGACCATCGATGTCAGGCGACACCATCACCACGACGGACCACCTCACCTGGGCACCGGGCCGCGCCGCCCGCGAACTGGGCCTCAAGCGCACCGAGTTCGACCTCGCGGTGCACCTCGGCCGCATCCGCACGGTGCCCGACGAAGGAGGCGGCGGCCGCCGTGTCCCACACGCCGAGATCGACCGGCTGCGCTCGGCGGAGGGCTTCCCCGAAGCGCTCCTCGACAGCCTGCGGACGGTGGGCACACGCGAGGCCGCGGCCGTCATGGGCATCACGGAGACCAGGTTCACCCGCCTCGCACGCCTGGGGCTGGTGGCGCCGGTGCGCTTCTACGTGAACCGCTATCGAGCCCTGGTCTGGCTCTATCTGGCCGACGAGCTACGGCAGTTCACCGCCGACGAGAAGAACACCGCGCTGCTGAAAGGCCGCGCACCCGAAGGCCTGCGGGACCAGTTGAACGCCGGGCTCGACCTGCGGCCCCGGAACTGGCGGGGACGGCACCTGGGATTCCTGCTGCGACAGGCCCACGACCCCTGGGAGCGGGCCGCGGCGCCGGCCGCCCTGCTCGCCCCCGTCCAGATCGCGGAACTGGTCAAGGACCCCTACGAACGCGCCCACCTGAACCGCTTCCGGCCGGATCCTCCAGGGCAGAGCACACCAGGCTCTCCCGCCGCCCAGCTCGCCGCGCGGATCGCGACAGCCGACGACCCCGACGAGATCGCCTGGCTGCGCGCCGACCTGACCCAGGCCCTGGCGGAAGCCCGTGAACAGCGACCCGCACCCCGCCCGGCACCACGGCGGACACCGCCCGCGCCCCTCCACCCCGGGCACGAGCCCGAGCAGCCCGAGCCGGAGCCCGCGTGCGAGCCGGAGCGGCAGCGCGGCCTGCTTCGATGGCTGCGCCGCAGAAGCTCCTGAACTACAGCGCCCGGAACAGCCCCTCCTGGACGACGGACACCAGCAGACGGCCCTGAAGATCGTAGATCCGGCCACGGGCCAGGCCCCGGCCACCCGTCGCGATCGGCGACTCCTGGTCGTACAGGAACCACTCGTCAGCGCGGAACGGCCGGTGGAACCACATCGCGTGGTCCAGCGACGCCATGTCGAAGCCCCGCGGGCCCCACAGCGGCTCGACCGGAATGCGCACGGCGTCCAGGAGGGTCATGTCACTGGCGTAGGTCAGCGCGCAGGTGTGCACCAGCGGATCGTCCCCCAGCGGACCGACTGCCCGCATCCACACCGCGCTGCGCGGCTCGGCACCCTCGACCTCGTCGGGCGTCCAGCGCAGCCGGTCCACATAGCGGATGTCGAACGGCTGGCGGCGTGCCATCCGCTCCAACTGCTCGGGCAGCGCGCCCAGATGCTGACGGATCTCGTCGACGACCGTCGGCAGGGACTCCGGGACCGGCACCTTCCGGGTCGGCGGCAACTGGTGCTCGAAGCTCCCTTCCTCAGGCTTGTGAAAGGAGGCGGTGAGATTGAAGATCGTGCGGCCCTGCTGCACGGCCGTGACCCGGCGGGTCGTGAACGACCGCCCGTCGCGGACCCGTTCGACCTGGTACACGATCGGCACGCCCGGCCGGCCCGGGCGCAGGAAGTACGCGTGCAACGAGTGCACCGGACGGTCGCCCTCCGTGGTGCGGCCGGCGGCGACCAGCGCCTGGCCGGCCACCTGGCCGCCGAAGACCCGTTGCAGGGACTCCTCGGGGCTGCGGCCACGGAAGATGTTGACCTCGATCTGCTCCAGGTCGAGCAGGTCGACGAGCCTTTCGGCGGGGTTCGTCATGGGTGTCGTTCTCCTGCGCTCACAGCTGGCCGACGTCGGTGACCCGGACCACGGCGCGGCCCTCGGCGTCGGACGCGGCGAGGTCGATCTCGGCGCTGATGCCCCAGTCGTGGTCGCCGTTCGGGTCGTCGAAGATCTGGCGGACGCGCCACAGGCCGTTCTGCGGCTCCTCCTCGATCAGCAGCAGCTTGGGGCCACGCGCGTTCGGACCGGTACCGAGCTCCTCGTACTCGTCCCAGTACTTGTCCATCGCCTCGCCCCAGGCGTCGGCGTCCCAGCCGGACTCGGCGTCCAGCTCGCCCAGCTCGTCGATCTGGTCCAGGGCGGCCAGCTCGACCCGGCGGAACATCGCGTTGCGGACCAGGACCCGGAAGGCCCGCGCGTTGGTGGTGACCGGCTTGACCTGGTCGGCCTTCTCCTGGGCCTCCTCGGCTGTCATCTCCTCCGGGTTGGCCAGCTGCTCCCACTCGTCGAGCAGGCTGGAGTCGACCTGGCGCACCATCTCGCCCAGCCACTCGATCAGATCCTGGAGGTCCTCGGACTTCAGGTCGTCGGGGACGGTGTGGTCGAGCGCCTTGTAGGCACCGGCCAGGTACCGCAGCACGATGCCCTCGGTGCGCGCCAGCTCGTAGTAGGACACCAGCTCCGTGAAGGACAGCGCCCGCTCGTACATGTCCCGGATCACGGACTTCGGCGAAAGCGGATGGTCACCGACCCAGGGGTGGCTCTTGCGGTACGTGTTGTACGCGTGGGAGAGCAGCTCTTCCAGGGGCTTCGGGTAGGTGACGTCCTGGAGTCGCTCCATGCGCTCCTCGTACTCGACGCCGTCCGCCTTCATCGCGGCCACCGCCTCGCCGCGCGCCTTGTTCTGCTGGGCGACGAGGATCTGCCGCGGGTCGTCCAGCGTGGACTCCACCACGGACACCATGTCCAGCGCGTACGACGGCGACTCCGGGTCCAGCAGCTCGAACGCGGCGAGCGCGAAGGTGGACAGCGGCTGGTTCAGCGCGAAGTCCTGCTGCAGATCCACGGTGAGGCGCACGATGCGGCCCTCGGCGTCCGGCTCGTCCAGCTTCTCGACGATGCCGCCGTCCAGCAGCGAGCGGTAGATCGCGATCGCGCGCCGGATGTGCCGCAGCTGCTGCTTGCGCGGCTCGTGGTTGTCCTCCAGCAGATGACGCATCGCCTCGAAGGCGTTGCCGGGCCGCGCGATCACCGACAGCAACATGGTGTGCGTCACCCGGAAGCGGGACGTCAGTGGCTCCGGTTCGGAGGCGATCAGCTTCTCGAAGGTGTCCTCCGACCACGCCACGAACCCCTCGGGCGCCTTCTTGCGGACCACCTTGCGGCGCTTCTTCGGGTCGTCGCCCGCCTTGGCGAGCGCCTTCTCGTTCTCGATGACGTGCTCGGGGGCCTGCGCCACGACGAAACCCGCCGTGTCGAAACCGGCGCGCCCGGCACGGCCCGCGATCTGGTGGAACTCCCGCGCGCGCAGCGTGCGCACCCGGCTGCCGTCGTACTTGGTCAGCGCCGTGAACATCACCGTGCGGATGGGGACGTTGACGCCGACGCCGAGCGTGTCGGTGCCGCAGATGACCTTCAGCAGACCGGCCTGGGCCAGCTTCTCCACCAGACGCCGGTACTTCGGCAGCATGCCGGCGTGATGCACACCGATCCCGTGCCGCACGTACCGGGAGAGGTTGCGGCCGAACTTCGTGGTGAAGCGGAAGTTGCCGATCAGCTCGGCGATCTGCTCCTTCTCCTCACGCGAGCACATGTTGATGCTCATCAGCGCCTGTGCCCGCTCCACGGCCTGCGCCTGGGTGAAGTGCACGATGTAGACGGGCGCCTGCCGGGTCTGCAGCAGTTCGGTCAGGGTCTCGGTGAGCGGCGTGCGCCGGTACTCGTAGGACAGCGGGACCGGGCGGGTCGCCGAGCGGACCACCGAGGTCGGCCGGCCGGTGCGCCGGGTGAGGTCCTTCTCGAACATCGAGACGTCGCCGAGCGTCGCCGACATCAGGATGAACTGCGCCTGCGGCAGCTCCAGGAGCGGAATCTGCCAGGCCCAGCCGCGGTCCGGCTCCGCGTAGAAGTGGAACTCGTCCATGACGACCTGGCCGACGTCCGCGTGCTTGCCGTCGCGCAGCGCGATCGACGCGAGGACCTCGGCGGTGCAGCAGATGACCGGGGCGTCGGCGTTGACGGACGCGTCGCCGGTCAGCATGCCGACGTTCTCGGTGCCGAACAGCTTGCACAGCTCGAAGAACTTCTCCGAGACCAGCGCCTTGATCGGGGCCGTGTAGAAGGTGACCTCGTCACGGGCGAGCGCGGCGAAGTGGGCACCGGCGGCGATCATGCTCTTGCCGGAGCCGGTGGGCGTCGACACGATCACGTTCGCGCCGGAGACCACCTCGATCAGCGCCTCCTCCTGGTGGGGGTAGAGGGTCAGACCGCGCTCCTGAGTCCACGACTCGAAGGCTTCGTACAGGGCGTCGGGGTCGGCGGTCGGCGGCAGCTGATCGATGAGGGTCACGCCCCCATCTTGCCTGGCCTCCCGCTCGATGCGGGAATCGGATGCCCGTACGAAGATCGCGAACGCTACGCTGTGTCGCCGACGCGGCGTCAGCGCAGCGGGTCAACTGGACAGCGGCACACGAGCAACAGGGCGGGCAACGGCGATGATGGGACCAGCACACTCACTCTCCGGTGCCGCGGCCTGGCTCGGCGTGGGGGCGGCCGCCGCCGCAGCGGGGCACACCATGCCCTGGCCGGTGCTGCTGGCCGGCGCGCTGATCTGCGCCGGGGCCGCTCTCGCCCCCGACCTCGACCACAAGGCGGCGACCATCTCACGGGCCTTCGGCCCGCTCTCGCGCGGCCTGTGCGAGATCGTCGACAAGCTGTCGTACGCGGTCTACAAGTCCACCAGGAAGCAGGGCGACCCGCGTCGCTCCGGGGGGCACCGCACGCTGACGCACACCTGGGTGTGGGCGGTGCTGATCGGCGGTGGTGCGTCGGCGCTGGCGATCACCGGCGGGCGCTGGGCGGTGCTGGCGCTCCTCTTCGTTCACATGGTGCTGGCGATCGAGGGGCTGCTGTGGCGGGCGGCCCGGGGGTCCAGCAGCGACGTCCTGGTGTGGCTGCTGGCCGCGACCAGCGCGTGGATCCTCGCCGGGGTGCTGGACAAGCCGGGCAACGGGTCGGACTGGTTGTTCACCGGGCCCGGTCAGGAGTACCTGTGGCTGGGACTGCCGATCGTGCTGGGTGCGCTGGTGCACGACATCGGGGACGCGCTGACCGTCTCGGGCTGCCCGATCCTGTGGCCCATCCCGATCGGGCGCAAGCGCTGGTATCCGGTGGGCCCGCCCAAGGCGATGCGCTTCCGGGCGGGCAGCTGGGTCGAGCTGAAGGTGCTGATGCCGGCGTTCATGCTGCTCGGGGGAGTGGGCGGCGCCGCCGCACTCAACGTCATCTGAGGCGCGCCGCCGCCCGGCGGGCCGAAGCGTCCGGCTCAGCTCTGCCCGGTGCTCTCGCCGTAGCGCCGCTCGAAGCGGGCGATGCGGCCCTCCGTGTCCACCGTGCGGGCCTTGCCGGTGTAGAAGGGGTGGCTCTCGGAGGAGATCTCCACGTCCACGACCGGGTAGGTCTCGCCGTCGTCCCAGTCGATGGTCTGGTCGCTGGTCGCCGTGGACCGGGTGAGGAAGGCGTAGCCGGCGGCCCGGTCGCGGAAGACGACGGGGTGGTACTCGGGGTGCTTGTCCTGCTGCATGGCTGCTCCAGGTGGGGCGGTGGCAGGGGAGAGGGGCCGAGGACGGCGGGGGCGGCCGGTCGGTCAGCCGGACAGGGACTCCTCGTCGACGATGTGCATCGCGGCCTCCTCGGCGGAGGCGGCGGCGCCGTCGATACCGACGTCCGTGGCGACCAGCGCGGCCTCCTCGTCCTCGTGCGCGCCTTCGTCCGGGGCGACGAGACGGCCCGAGCGGGCGGCACCGACCTCGTTGTCCAGGAGTTCCCCGTCCGTCTCCGTGGTGTCTCCGAGGCCGTCGCCGTCCGGGGCGGTGAGCTCGGGCTGCTCCTCCGCCAGCCGCTGGTCCAGGCTCTCACCGGCCTGACGTTCGGCCGCTGTGACACCGGTGTGCTCCACGGCCCACGGCCGCTCCGGAGGGGACCAGCCCCGGTCGAGGGGATCCTCGACACCGTCGTACTCGAGGGTGTCCTCCGCGTCGAGCAGCCCGGTGTCCTCGCGCTGGTCGGACGCGTCGGGCTGGTAGACGTCGTCTCCCCATCCGTCGGCGCTGTTCACGGGAACCTCCAGAAGGTGGGGACGGGGTCGTTCTCACCGCGTCGGGCGGCGGACCGCGACCGTCCGTGCCGGGGGCACAGGCTCTGCCCGCCGGGGACTGCGAGCGTGCCCCCGAGCCGGTGCCGCCGTTATCCAGCCTTCCACCCCTGTTCGGAACCGCGCAACGGCAAGGGGCCGGGAGGCGGCCGCCGGGGCTCCAGGACGGTTCCCCGCGCGCTCGGCGGGCCGAGTCCGGCCACCCGGTCGGCATGCCGGTCGGCATGCCGACCGGCACCGAACGCGGCTGCCCGGCACGCGGCTGCACCGGATACGAACGCCCCGGCACCGGGAGCCCCGGCACCGGCAGCCCCCGCGGACGTGACGGGGCTCAGCCCCCGGGGGACGCCCCGTGGGACAAGCGGCTCACCCGTGCCAGGACCTCCACAGCGCCGCGTACGCCCCGTTCGCGGCGACCAGTTCCGTGTGGCTGCCCAGTTCGCTGATGCGGCCGTTCTCGACGACGGCGATGACGTCGGCGTCGTGGGCGGTGTGCAGCCGGTGGGCGATGGCGACGACGGTACGGCCGTCCAGGACGCGGGCCAGGGACCGTTCCAGGTGGCGGGCGGCGCGCGGGTCGAGCAGGGACGTCGCCTCGTCCAGCACCAGTGTGTGCGGGTCGGCCAGCACCAGGCGGGCCAGGGCGATCTGCTGGGCCTGCGCCGGGGTGAGCGCGAGTCCGCCCGAGCCGACCTCGGTGTCCAGGCCGTCGTCCAGGGCCCGCGCCCACCCGTCGGCGTCCACCGCGCCGAGCGCCGCCCACAGCTCGGCGTCCGCGGCGTCAGTGCGGGCGAGCAGCAGGTTGTCGCGCAGGGAGCCCACGAAGACGTGGTGCTCCTGGTTGACCAGGGCCACGTGGGAGCGGACCCGCTCGGCCGGCATCCGGGACAGCTCGGCGCCGCCGAGGGTGATCCGGCCGTCGCGGGGCGCGTAGATCCCGGCGAGCAGCCGGCCCAGGGTGGACTTGCCCGCGCCCGAGGGGCCCACCAGTGCCATCCGGGTGCCGGGGGCGACCTCCAGGGACACCTTGCGCAGGACGTCGACGCCCTCCAGGTAGCCGAAGCGCACCTGGTCGGCGTGCACGTCGCGGCCGTCCGGCACCACCGACGCGTCACCGGCGTCCGGCTCGATGTCCCGGACCCCGACCAGCCGGGCCAGCGACACCTGTGCGACCTGGAGTTCGTCGTACCAGCGCAGGATCAGCCCGACCGGGTCGACCAGCATCTGGGCGATCAGCGCGCCCGTGGTGAGCTGCCCGACGCCCATCCAGCCCTGCAGGACGAAGACACCGCCGACCATCAGGACCGAGCCGAGGATCGTCACGTGGGTGAGGCTGATGACCGGGATGAGCACCGACCGCAGCCACAAGGTGTACCGCTCCCAGGCGGTCCACTCGCGGATCCGCCGCTGCGACAGCTCGATGCGCCGCCGGCCCAGCCGGTGCGCCTCGATGGTGCGGCCGGCGTCCACGGTCTCGGCGAGCGCGGCGGCCACGGCGGCGTACCCGGCGGCCTCGGACCGGTAGGCGGCGGGCGCCCGGCGGAAGTACCAGCGGCAGCCGGCCACCAGCAGCGGCAGGGCGAGCAGCACGGCGGCGCCCAGCGGGGGCGCGGTGACGACCAGTCCGCCGAGCAGCAGAACCGCCCACACCACCGCGATCGCCAGTTGGGGCACGGCCTCGCGCATGGCGTTGGCGAGCCGGTCGATGTCGGTGGTGATCCGGGAGAGCAGATCGCCCGTGCCGGCCCGTTCCAGGACGCCCGGCGGGAGGCCGACCGAGCGGACGAGGAAGTCCTCGCGCAGGTCGGCGAGCATCCGCTCGCCGAGCATCGCTCCGCGCAGCCGTACCTGGTGGACGAAGGCGGCCTGCACCAGCAGGGCCACGAGGAACAGCGTCGCCGTGAGCCCGAGCCGCAGTTCCCGGTCGCCGTCCGACACCCGCTCGACGAGCCCGCCCAGCAGGTACGGGCCCGCCATGGAGGCGACCACGGCGACCGTGTTCACGCCGATGAGCAGCAGGAAGGCACGGTGGTGCCGGCGGAACAGTTCGGCCACGTAGGCGCGGCAGGTCGCGGGGGCGCCGACGGGCAGGGTGTTCGCCGTCGTCGGGGCCGCCGGGTCGTAGGCCGGTGGCGCCACGCCGATCATGCGGTCTCCTCGATCTCTTCGAGCTCGTCCAACTTGTTCAACTTGCTCAACTCGTCCAGCTCGTCCAGCTCGTCGAGGACGTCACCGGCCGAGTCCTGCTCCTCGTCCGTCTCCTCGTCCGTCTCGCGGGTCACCACCGCGCGGTACCGCGGCTCCTCGTGCACCAGCTCCCGGTGCGTCCCGACCGCCGCGGCCTCGCCCTCGTGCACCAGCACCACCCGGTCCGCGCGGTCCAGCAGCAGCGGCGAGGAGGTGAACACGACCGTCGTACGGCCGTCGCGCAGGTCCCGCAGACCCTCGGCGATCCGCGCCTCGGTGTGGGAGTCGACGGCCGACGTCGGCTCGTCCAGCACCAGCACCTCGGGGTCGGTGAGCAGCGACCGGGCGAGTGCCAGCCGCTGGCGCTGGCCGCCCGACAGGGACCGGCCGCGTTCGGTGATCCGGGCGTCCATCGGGTCGTCGGCTCCGAGCGAACCCTGCACGAGGGCGGCCAGTACGTCCTCGCACTGCGCGGCCGCCAGCGCCGCGGCGGCGCTGACCGCGCCCGAGGCAGGCACGTCGAGCAGGTCCCGCAGGGTGCCCGAGAGGAGCACCGGGTCCTTGTCCTGGACGAGGACGGCCGTGCGGGCGGAGTCGAGCGGCAGCTCGTCGAGCGGCACCCCGCCGAGCAGGGCGGACGTGCCCGCCTCGGAGGAGTGCCCGCCCAGCCGCTCCGCCAGCCGTCCGGCCGCGTCCGGGTCGCCGCAGACCACCGCGGTGAACCGGCCGGCAGGGGCGAGCAGACCGGTGGCCGGGTCGTACAGGTCTCCGGACGGCAGTTCGGCGGCGCGTGATCCCTCGGTGTCGGTGGCCCGCTCCAGCGACAGCACACGCGCGGCCCGCCGGGCCGAGGGACGCGAGAAGGAGTACGCCATCGCGATCTCCTCGAAGTGCCGCAGCGGGTAAGTCATGATCATGACGGAGCTGTAGACGGTGACCAGCTCGCCGACGCTGAGCCGGCCCTCACGGGCCAGGTGGACGCCGTACCAGACGACCGTGACTAGCAGCAGTCCCGGCAGCAGCACCTGGATCGCGGAGATCAGTGACCACATGCGGGCGCTGCGCACGGCCGCCTGGCGGACTTCCTGGGAGGCGCGGCGGTAGCGGTCCAGGAACAGTTCCTCGCCGCCGATGCCGCGCAGCACCCGCAGGCCCGCCACGGTGTCGGAGGCCAGTTCGGTGGCCCGCCCCGCCTTCTCGCGCTGGACGTCGGCCCGTCGGGTCGCGCGGGGAAGCAGCGGCAGTACCGCGAGCGCCAGCACGGGCAGGCCGACCGCGACGACGACTCCGAGCGCGGGCTGGTAGACGACCAGACCGACGGCGACCAGCACGACGGTGAGGGCGGCGGCGGTGAACCGGGACACGGCCTCCACGAACCAGCCGATCTTCTCCACGTCACCGGTGGAGACGGCCACCACCTCACCGGCCGCGACCCGCCGGGTCAGTGCCGAGCCGAGCTGTGCGGCCTTGCGGGCCAGCAGTTGCTGGACGCGGGCGGCGGCGGTGATCCAGTTGGTGACGGCGGCGCGGTGCAGGAAGGTGTCGCCGACCGCGACGCCGATCCCGCACAGCGCCAGCAGTCCGCCCGCGAGAGCGAGCCGGGAGCCGGAGCGGTCGACGACGGCCTCGACGGCGAACCCGACGCAGAACGGCAGCATGGAGACGGAGAGGAAGTGCAACAGGCCCCAGGCCAGCGACTTCAGCTGGCCGCCCAGCTGGTTCCGGCCGAGCCACCACAGGAATCGGGGCCCCGAGCGCGCGTCCGGCACACCCGGGTCGGGGAACGGAAGGTCTTGGATCTGCATGACGTCCCAGGGGCTCGTGTCAAGGGATGAACGGCGACAGCAAACCGTGCAAGGTTGACGTCCGGCGCAGGCCGATAGCAAGCGCTTTTCCACCGGAGCGCACGAAACAGGCAATGCGTGGGCGGGTGATGAGTGGCGGGTGATGGTGGGAGGGTCGGGAGGTGGCCGACGGGTGGCCGAGGCGGCCTCGTTGCGGGTGCCGCCGAACTCGCGTAGAACCCCCGCAATGAGAAGCCGGTTCATCATGTCCATGCTCACCGGAGCGGCCCTCCTGGCCGGCACCCTGGTCGGCGCGACCGGTGCCCGGGCGGCCGACGTGCCCGCCGAATTCGGCACCGACTGGCACGACCCGGTCACCGCCGCCCCGCCCGTCCCCAAGCCGGACACCAAGTCCTGCGAAGTCACCCTCGCCGAGGCCCGGTTCCGCGACTTCACCCCCTACCGCGGCACCTACACCCCGCCCGACGACTGCGGCGACCGCTGGAGCAAGGTGGTCCTGCGGCTCGACGGCAACGTGAAGGGCCGTCAGTACGACCGTCTGGGATACGTCAGCGTCGGCGGCGTCGAGATCTTCCGCACCTCGACCCCGCAGCCGTCACCGGACGGCATCGAGTGGTCCGTCGAGAAGGACGTCACCCGCTACACCCCCACCCTCCGCCATGCCCAGGACGTCGAGATGCTGATCGGCAACGTCGTCGACGACACCTACACGGGCGTCATCGACGTCAAGGTCACGCTGACCTTCTACGCCGACGGCCGCCACGACCACACCGCCGGCCCCGCCGAGCCGGCAGTGGCCGACCGGGGCATACCCGACCGCGTCCTCACCCTCACCGCCGACTCGACCCTCACCACCCCACGCAACAGCGAACGCGTCATCGCCGAGGTGTACGCCACGGGCTCCGGCGGGGGCTGCGAGGAGTACTGGTACCTGACGGTGCCGCCCGCCGCGCCCTACTCCTGCCAGGCCGACGACGGCCCGTACCGCGAGGTGCGGATCCGGGTCGACGGGCAACTGGCCGGAATCGCCGCGCCGTTCCCGACCGTGTGGACCGGCGGCTGGTCCAACCCCTTCCTCTGGTACGTCGTCCCGGGCCCGCGCGCCTTCGACGTCAAGCCCCTCACCTACGACCTCACCCCCTTCGCCGGACTCCTCAACGACGGCCGCCCGCACCGGATCGAGGTCTCCGTCGCCGGCCTGCCCGAGGGCCGCGCCGGCTGGGGCACCCCCGTCAACGTCCTGGTCTGGCAGGACGAGAAGCGCGCTCACGTGCCGGGCGGGCTCATCACCTCCCAGGCGGGCGCTCCGCCGAACTCCTCGACGTACACGCCGGATTCGGAGAACCAGGAGCACCGCGTGGACACCGAGGGCGGTGGTCGGCTGACCGTCTCCGGGTACGCCGACACCTCGCACGGCCGGGTCACCACCACCGTCAGCCGCACCCTGGCCCACACCTCCACGCACCGCTGGACCGACGGCGAGAGAACGGACGCGCTCGACGCCGAGTGGAGCGACGCCGAGACGGTGACCGTCGACGGACGCGGACCGGCACGTTCCACGCGCACCCAGCGGACGTACACGATGGACGGCACGACCACCCTCGGCGCGGGGGACCGGCTCCGTACCGTGCTGACCCTCGGCGACCGGGCCACGGCCGTCACCACGCAGGGCGGCCGGCGCACCGCCTGGTCACGGCTCGACGACACCTACACCGGCGACGCCACCTACACCGCGAACGTACCGCGCGACCAGCGGCACGCGGTCGGCACGACGAGCGAGCGCTACCGGCTGTACGGATCGCAGGCCGGCCGATCCGGGTGCTACCACCGTACGCTCACGACCGTTCAGGGCGTGCTCACGGAGGACCGGGCCGACTGCTGAGGCGGAACCGCTGAGAGGAAGTCGCTGAGGCGAAGCTGCCGAGACGAGCGAGAAAGGTTTCAGCAGCTCCGCTCGCCGCCCCCGTCCACCAACGTGTCCAGCAACCCCTCGAGCATGCTCCGCTGATCATCCGACAGCGGCGCCAGGATCTCGTCGGCCGCGGAGCGCCGCGCTCCCCGCAGTTCGCTCAGCGCCTTGCGGCCGTCGTCGGTCAGCTCTACGCGGATCACCCGCCGGTTCGCCGGATCCGGCACCCGGCGCACCTTGCCGCTCGCCTCCAGCCCGTCGACCAGCGTCGTCACGGCCCGCGGCACGACCTCCAGGCGCTCCGCGAGGTCGGCCATACGGGGCGGCGAGCCGTAGTGCGCGAGCGTGCGCAGCAGCCGGGACTGGGCGGGGGTGATACCCAGGCCGCGCTGTTCCAGATGACGCTTCTGGATGCGGTGCACCCGGCGGGTGAGCCGCAGCAGCTGCTCGGCGAGCAGGGCGTCGGGATCGGGCGTGGTCATACGGGAACAATATCAGGACACCGTTCATTGTGAGTATAGGTAACAATGAGCTACGATCCTCAATCGGTCCCGTCCCTCCGTAGGAGCCCATGCACCCCGACAACGAACCCGCCTGGAGCCCGCCCGCCGACGCCAAGGAACAGCCCCGGCAGGTGCGCCGCATCCTCGCGCTCTTCCGCCCCTACCGCGGCCGTCTCGCCGTCGTCGGCCTGCTGGTCGGCGCCTCGTCCGTGGTCTCGGTGGCCACGCCGTTCCTGCTGAAGGCAATCCTCGACGTCGCGATCCCGCAGCAGCGCACCGGCCTGCTCACCCTGCTCGCGCTGGGGATGATCCTCAGCGCCGTCCTCACCAGCGTCTTCGGCGTGCTGCAGACTCTGGTCTCCACCACGGTCGGCCAGCGGGTCATGCACGATCTGCGCACCGCGGTCTACGGCCGCCTGCAGCGCATGTCGCTGGCGTTCTTCACCCGCACCCGCACCGGCGAGGTCCAGTCCCGCATCGCCAATGACATCGGCGGCATGCAGGCCACCGTCACCTCCACCGCGACCTCGCTGGTCTCCAACCTCACCGGCGTGATCGCAACGATCGTCGCGATGATCGCCCTGGACTGGCGGCTGACCGTGGTCTCGCTGATCCTGCTGCCGGTCTTCGTGTGGATCAGCCGCCGGGTGGGCAACGAGCGCCGGAAGATCACCACCCAGCGCCAGAAACAGATGGCCACCATGGCCGCCACGGTCACCGAGTCGCTGTCGGTCAGCGGCATCCTGCTCGGCCGCACCATGGGCCGCGCGGAGTCGCTGACGAAGTCGTTCGCCGACGAGTCGGAGCGCCTGGTGGACCTGGAGGTCCGCTCGAACATGGCGGGCCGCTGGCGGATGGCGGTGATCACGATCGTCATGGCCGCCCTGCCCGCCGTCATCTACTGGACCGCCGGCCTCGCCCTGGCCCTCGGCGGCCCGGACGTCTCCCTCGGCACGATCGTCGCCTTCGTCTCCCTCCAGCAGGGCCTGTTCCGTCCGACGGTTAGCCTGCTCGGCACCGGCGTGCAGATCCAGACCTCGCTGGCGCTCTTCCAGCGCATCTTCGAGTACCTCGACCTGCCGATCGACATCACCGAGCGGGAGAGCCCGGTCCGTCTCGACAAGGTCAAGGGCGAGGTCCGCTTCGAGAACGTCGAGTTCCGCTACGACGACCAGGGCGCCCCCGTCCTCGACGGCATCGACCTCACCGTCCCGGCCGGCGGCAGTCTCGCGATCGTCGGCCCGACCGGTGCCGGCAAGTCCACCCTCGGCTACCTGGTGCCCCGGCTGTACGACGTGACGGGCGGCCGGGTCACCCTCGACGGCGTCGACGTGCGCGACCTCGACTTCGACACCCTCGCCCGCGCGGTCGGCGTGGTCTCCCAGGAGACGTACCTCTTCCACGCGACCGTCGCCGACAACCTGCGCTTCGCCAAGCCCGACGCCACCGACGAGGAGCTGCACGAGGCGGCCCGCGCCGCCCAGATCCACGACCACATCGCGGCCCTGCCCGACGGGTACGACACCGTGGTCGGCGAGCGTGGCCACCGGTTCTCGGGCGGCGAGAAGCAGCGGCTGGCCATCGCCCGCACCATCCTGCGCGATCCGCCGGTGCTGATCCTCGACGAGGCGACCAGCGCCCTGGACACCGGCACCGAGCACGCGGTGCAGCAGGCGATCGACGCGCTCTCGGCGGGCCGTACCACGCTCACCATCGCGCACCGCCTGTCCACCGTCCGGGGCGCCGACCAGATCGTGGTGCTCGACTCCGGCCGCGCGGCCGAACGGGGCACGCACGAGCAGCTGCTGGCGCTGGACGGGCGCTACGCGGCGTTGGTGCGCAGGGACGCCCAATTGGAGCCGACAAGATGAAGATATGCCGGAGTGTGCCGGATTTGTGACGATATGCGGGTTACCGTGCCCGCATGCAGATGAACACTCCGTCACGGAAAACGATCCGACTGACGCGCCGGGGCCGCCTGGCCCTCATCGCGACCGGAGCTGTCGTGGCCGGCACCGCCGTGGCGGTGCCGCTGCTGACCGTCCAGGACCAGGAGGAGGAGAAGAAGCCCACCTCCCTCGTCATCCGCGAGGGCTGGCGCGCCGCCCAGGTCTACGCGGCCGTCGACAAGGCCCTCGAACTGCCCCCGGGCGCCACCAAGAAATCGCTGGACCAGGCCGACCTCAAGCTGCCGATCGACGCCGAGGGCAACCCGGAGGGCTACCTCTTCCCGGCGAGGTATCCGCTGGCGGAGAAGACCACGCCCGAGGAACTGCTGACGGCGATGGTCGACACCGCGAACAAGAAGTTCAACGGCGCCCCGATCGCCGCCGGCGCCCAGCGCAACGCCATGAACGTCTACCAGGCCGTCACCATCGCCAGCCTCGTCCAGGCCGAGGCCGCCAGCAAGGCCGACATGGGCAAGGTGGCCCGGGTGATCTTCAACCGGCTGGAACGCGGCATGCCCCTGCAGATGGACTCCACCATCAACTACGCCCTCGACCGGGCACCGGCGTCGACCACGCTGGAGGACACCCGCATCGACAGCCCCTACAACTCGTACCAGCGCATGGGGCTGCCGCCCACGCCGATCGACAACCCGGGCGAGGAGGCGGTGCGGGCCGCGATCAGCCCGACGCCGGGCGACTGGCTGTACTACGTCACGGTCAAGCCGGGCGACACCCGCTTCACCGCCGAGTACAAAGAGCACCAGCGCAATCTGGCCGAGTTCGACGCGCGGCAGAAGAGCGCCGACGCCGCGCGGAAGAGCCAGAGCCCGAAGGAGTGAGCCGGAGCCCGAAGGGGTGACCCCGAGCCCGACGGGACATCATGCCGGGACCGGTTCCCCGTCGAGCAGTCTCCTGATGTCCCGTACGGCGGCGCGGCCCGCCCGGTTGGCGCCGATGGTGCTCGCCGACGGACCGTAGCCGACCAGATGAACGCGCGGATCGACGACCGCGCGCGTCCCCTCGATGCGGATGCCGCCACCCGGCTCGCGCAGTCTCAGCGGCGTCAGATGGTCGATCGCGGCGCGGAACCCGGTCGCCCAGAGAATGACGTCGGCTTCCATGTGCCGTCCGTCCTGCCACGCCACCCCGTCGGGGGTGATCCGGTCGAACATCGGCTGCCGGTCGAGGACCCCGTCGGCCAGGCCCTGCCGGATCGCGTCGTTCAACGGGAGCCCGGTGACCGACACCACACTCTTCGGCGGCAGTCCCTGCCGCACCCGCTCCTCGACCAGCGCGACCGCCGCGCGGCCCGCGTTCTCGTCGAACGGCACCTCCCGGAAGACCGGCGGCCGCCGCGTCACCCAGGTGGTGGCCGCCGCGTACGGCGCGATCTCCAGCAGATGCTGCGTGCCGGAGGCGCCCCCGCCGACCACGACCACCCGCTGCCCGGCGAACTCCTCGGGCCCCGGGTACTGCGCGGTGTGCAACTGCCGCCCGCGGAAGGACTCCTGGCCGGGATAGCGCGGCCAGAAGGGCCGGTCCCAGGTGCCGGTCGCGTTGATCAACGCCCGCGTCGCCCAGGTCCCCGCGGAGGTCTCCACCAGCAGCCGCCCGTCCGGGCCTTCCCGGACGGCCCGTACGTCGACGGGCCGCCGCACCCGCAGGTCGAAGGTCCGCTCGTACGTGGCGAAGTACTCGCTGATGACCTCCGCCGACGGCCGCGCCGGATCGGCCCCCGTCAGCTCCATCCCCGGCAGCGCGTGCATCCCGTGCACCTTGCCGTACGTCAGGGACGGCCACCGGAACTGCCAGGCGCCGCCCGGGCCGGGGGAGTGGTCCAGCACCACGAAGTCGCGGTCCGGCTCGAAGCCGGTCCGGCGCAGGTGGTAGGCGCCGGCAAGTCCGGCCTGACCTGCGCCTACGACGACTACCTCGACCTCGCGTGTGTTGTTCACGCTTCTACCAACAGGGGTGAGGCCGTGGGTCTTCCCGGAGCGGTCCCGGCCGGTCATCGGGGCCCCGCGCCGTTCCCGGCCCAGTGCGTCGACGAGGCCGTGCCGCGGCGGTCGACGGACATCTCGCTCGCTGGACTCGCGGTATCGGAAGCCGGGTGGTCGTGGGGCGGTCGTGGGGCACGGGCGCGGGGCGGATGGGTCAGGATGGGGGCATGTCAGATGCGTTCACGACCCGAGTACTGAACATCGCCTCCGGCTCCGCGGAGACCGTCGTCGACCTCACCCGCGACTGCGAGGCCTTCCTCCAGGAAGCGGCCGCCGGGCGCGACGGCCTCCTCAACGTCTTCGTGCCGCACGCCACCGCCGGCATCGCGATCATCGAGACGGGCGCGGGCAGCGACGACGACCTGCTCGCCGCCCTGCACACCCTGCTCCCCGCCGACGACCGCTGGCAGCACCGCCACGGCAGCCCCGGCCACGGCCGCGACCACGTCCTGCCCGCCTTCGTCCCGCCGCACGCCACCCTGCCGGTGCTCGACGGCCGCCTGGAGCTGGGCACTTGGCAGTCGGTGTGCCTGGTGGACACCAACCGGGACAACCCGAACCGGCAGGTCCGGCTCAGCTTCCTCGGCTGACGAGGGGCGCGGGGCGCGCGCTCGACGCGTCCCGCGCCGATTGCGCGGGCACGGCGGTCATGCCCTGCCCTGCCTTGCCCCGCCCAGTCCGGTCTGATCAGACGATCATCCTCACCTGATCGAAGCAGTCGGACCGCTCTCCGGGGCGCGGTGTCCGCATTGTCCGCATACGGTGATCGCGGACCACGAGCGGCGTCGTTCCCGTTCGGCGTGGAGAGAAAGAGGCTGGCATGCCCGTGAACGTCACCTACCCGGGCGTCTACATCGACGAGGTCAAGAGTTCCGTACGGACGATCACGGGCGTACCGACATCGGTCGCCGCCTTCGTCGGCTACGCGCCACGAGGTCCCGCCGACCGGCCCGTACACATCACGGGCTGGGCCGACTACGAGGCCGCCTTCGGCGGGCTCCAGGCCAACTGCCCGATGAGCTACGCCGTCTACCAGTTCTATCTGAACGGGGGCAGCGAGGCTGAGATCGTCCGGGTGGTCAAGGCGGACGAGAAGCCCGTCCGTCTGCCGCTCGGGCCGAGCGCGCCCGGCACGGAGTCCTCCCGTACGTCGGGACCGCCTCCGAAGGGGAACGAGAGCGGGGAGGCGACCGCCGAGGGCGGGGGCGGAGAGAGCCCCACTCCTACCCCCGCCCCCACCCCTGCCGAGGAGAAGAAGAAAGGTCGGGGCGGCGGCGAGCCGGCAGGCGGCGAGCGTTCGAGCGGCAGGACCCACGCCGCCCCACCCGCGCTCGTGGCCGTCTCACCTGGCCGCTGGGGGCGGAACCTGCGGGCCAGGGTCGACCACGACACGCCCGCGGAGCTGGAACCCGAGAAGGGCCGGCGGACGTTGTTCAACCTGACCGTCCGTGACGTGCTGACCGGCGAAGTGGAGACGTACCTCAATGCCAGCGTCAGGCCGGACAGTCCCCGCAATCTCGCCAACCTGCTGGAGACATCCAAGCTGGTCCGTGTTGATCCCCAGACCCCGATCGACACGGTGCCCCCGCCCAACTCGGAGGTGGAAGCCGGAGTCGACCCGTTCTCCCTGAGACCGGACGAGTCGGCGCAGGGCCAGCTGCCGTACTACGCCCCGGCCGAGGCCAACAAGGGAGCCGACGACGACGAACGTTCCCTGGAGCCCAAGGACTACATGGGCAATGCCGCGCTCAAGACCGGCCTGCACCAGCTGTTGAAGACGGACATCTTCAACATCCTCTGCCTGCCCGACGTGCCCTGGCTCGACCAGCAGCTAAAGGACAAAGGCGGCGCGAAGCCGTTCCAGGACGCCGCCCTCAAGCTCTGCGTCGACAGACGCGCCATCCTCCTGGTCGACCCGCCACCGAGCTGGACGGAGCCGCAGTCCGGTGACGGAGCCGGCGCCGTGAGCGCCGTGGTGCAGCACATCACGGACGTGGAAGCGGGAGACCCCGGCAAGAACGCCGCCGTCTACTACCCCCAGATCCTCGCCCCGGACCCCCTGCGCCAGGGCGCCCTGCGGGCCTTCCCGCCGTCCGGCGTGATGGCCGGCGTGCTGGCCCGCACCGATGTCCAGCGCGGAGTGTGGAAGGCGCCCGCGGGCACCGATGCCTCACTCACCGGCGTCAGCGAACTCGAGGTGCCGCTGACCGACCTGGAGATCGGCCGGCTCAACCCGCTCGGCGTCAACTGCCTGCGCCGGCTGCCCGCCGCGGGCCCGGTCGCCTGGGGAGCGCGCACCCTGCGCGGCGCCGACCGGCTCGCCGACGAATGGAAGTACCTCCCGGTGCGCCGGCTCGCGCTCTTCATCGAGGAGAGCCTGTTCCGCGGCACCCACTGGGTGGTGTTCGAACCCAACGACGAGCCGCTGTGGGCGTCCATCCGCCTGAACGTCGGCGCCTTCATGAACTCTCTTTTCCGCGCGGGCGCCTTCCAGGGCCGCACCCCCCAGGAGGCCTACCTGGTCAAGTGCGACAAGGACACCAACCCGCAGAACGACATCGACCGCGGAATCGTCAACATCCACGTCGGCTTCGCACCGCTCAAGCCCGCCGAGTTCGTGATCGTCCACATCCAGCAGCTCGCCGGCCAGATCCAGGTCTAGGAGGACGACGATGCCGGAAGTGACGCGCCGGGACCCCTTCAAGAACTTCCGCTTCAAGGTCAAGTTCAGCGGGGAGACCGCCTACATCGCGGGAATCAGCCAGGTCAGCGGGCTCAAGCGGACGACCGAGGTCATCCGTCACCGCGACGGCGGCGACCCCGGCACCAGCCGGAAACTGCCGGGCCGCACCGAGTACGAGGCCATCACCTTGGAACGCGGATGCACCGTCGACACCGCCTTCGAGGAGTGGGCCAACCGCATCTGGAGCCTTCGCAACTCCGCCGGCGGCCTGGAGACCTCCCTCAAGGACTTCCGCCGGGACCTCATCATCGACGTCTTCGACGAGGCCGGGAAGCAGGTGCTGTCCTACTCCGTCCGCGAGGCCTGGGTGTCGGAGTACCAGGGACTGCCCGAACTCGACGCCGGGTCCGCCGGGGTCGCCTTCGAACGCATCACCGTGGAGCACCACGGCTGGGTGCGGGAGAAGACCAGCCCACCCGAGGACTCCCAGTTCACCGACATCGCCGGGTGATGAGCAGTGCCGCGGTCGCTGACGGAGGCGAACGTCCTCGACGTGTGGGAGAGCGGGCTCGGCCGCACGCCGGCGGTCCGGGCCCTGCTGCTCGCCTCGTTGGCGGCACCCGCGGGTCACGACGTCGCGGACCTGCCGCTCAGCGCCCTGAACGCCCTGCTGCTGGAACTGCGGTCCGGGGCGTTCGGCGACCGGCTGCCCTGCGTCACCGACTGCCCCCAGTGCGGTGAGAGCCTCGACGTCACCGTCTCCACGGGCGAGTTGTGGGCGCAGTGGGCCTCCCGGGCCGCCCCGGCGACCCGTGAACGGGCCGAACCCGCCACCGCGACGCTGACCGCGCACGGCATGGAGATCACCTTCCGCGCGCTCACCGCCCGCGACGTAGGGTCCGTCGACCCCGCTGCGCCCCGCGCCCGCCAGCACCTGCTGCGGCGCTGCGTGGTCGACGTCTCCCCGAGCGAAGGCGAGATCCCGGACCAGGCCCTGGAGGAGATCGCCCGCAGGCTGCCCGGCCTGGACCCCGGCGCGGATCCGTCGTTCACGCTGGACTGCCCGCAGTGCGAGCACCGGTGGGAGGCGCCGCTCGACATCGCCGACCACCTGTGGACCGACGTGAGCGGCTACGCGCACCGGCTGCTGCACGAGGTGCACGCCCTGGCCCGGGCCTACGGCTGGTCGGAGGCCGACGCGCTGGCCGTCAGCCCGGTGCGGCGGCAGTTCTACCTGGAGGCGACCGCGGAATGAGCGACTTCGTGGCCCGGCTGCTCGGGGCACCGGGACCGTGGCTGCGGCCCCTGGCACCCAACGTCTTCGACCCTGCGGCACCGCGGTTGCCCGGTGGGCAGGTGGTCGATGACGGGTGGGAGGAGGGCGAATCGGAAGCGGGACCGGGATCGAGATCGGGATCGGGATCGGTGGGCCGGGGGGTGGCGGCTGTGGGCGGCACCGCGGCTGTGGCGGGGGCTGCGGGGACTGTGGTGTCGGCCGTGCCTGAGCTGGAGTCGATGTGGACGCCGGGGGGTGATGAGGGTGAGGGAGAGGTTGAACCCATGGGCCCGGCGGCGCCGGGTGGGACTCGTCGGCTCGCCGGTGCCGGGGACGCGCCGAGGCATGTCGAGAGTGCGGCGGGAGCCGTGGATTGCGCGTCGGACGCCGTGTGGGGCGGGAGTCAGCGGCCGGTGGTGACGCCGGGGCAGGTTCCGGGAGGGGAACCCCACCGTCGTACGACCGGAGAGGGCGCGGTCGGCCGGGGGGAGATCACGGTGCCTTCGGCGGGTGTGGAAGCGAGTTGGGCGGCCACTCCTGGGCGGGGCCTGCCGGAGTCGGATGCGTTGCCGAGGAGTGCTGGGGGTGGCTTGGAACCACCGTCGAGGCCTGGCCCGGTGCGGGAGACGGGGGACGTGGCGCGTCCGGCGGAAGCGGCTTCCACGGTCGCCGGTTCGGTGCCGACTGCGGCGGACGGGCCATCTGGCTCCTACGACGATTCGTCCTCTGATCCGTTGCCGAACGGTTCGGCCACGGCATCGCACAGCCCCGGCCCGCTGCCGGCCGACGAACACGCCGCTCGGCACCGGACCGGTTCGGTTGAGTCGCCGCCGTCTCGCGGTCCGTCGCCTAGGCCTGGGGCTGGGCGGCAGCTGGGGCTTGATCGTCGTTCCCCTGAGCCCGCAGCTGCGCGAGAGGGGTTCGAGGGTCCGTCGTCAGGTTCTGCGGTGGTGCGGTCGGAGCGCGAGGGTGTGTTGCCGGGGGCCGTCGCTGCGGGGGCGGGGTCTGAGGGCTCGTTGTCGGGGGTTGCGGTGGCAGGGCCGGAAAGCGAGCGCGCGCCGTCGAGGTTTGGGGCTGCTGTGAGGGCGGAGTCCGAGGCACCGCCCGTGGGGTTCGCTGCTGCGGGGTCGGAGCCTGGGAGGCCTTCGCCGGGGGCAGCGGCGGGGGCAAAGGGTGAAGGATTGCCGCCGGGGTCGGTCGGTGTGCGGTCGGTGTCCGCGAGCCTGACGCCGGGGGCCGCGGTGGTGCAGCCCGACCGGGAGGGTTTGGCGCCGGGGGCCGCGGCGGTGGGGTCGGAGCGTCAGGGCACGTCGTCGGGATCTGCGACGGTGGAATCGGAGCGTCAGGGTTCGTCGCCCGGGTCTGCGGCGGTGAAGGCGGAGCGCCAGGGCTTGTCGCCGGGATCTGCGGCTATGGGGCCGGGGCCTGGTGGCCTGCCTGTGGGGTCGGAGTCCAGGAGTCCTTTGTCGGGGGCTGAGGCTATGAAGCCAGAGGGCGATGCGCTGTCGCCGGGGCCCGTCCCAGCGCGGTCGGCGTCCAAGGGCGTGCCGCCGGGATCCGTGGTTGCGGAGCCTGAGCGAGAGGATCTGTCGGCGGGGGCTGCAGCGGCGGGATCGGAGCGCCAGGGTTTCTCGCAGCCATCTGCCTTTGTGCGGCCGGAATCCAAGGGAACTTCTCCGGAGTCCGCAGCTCTGCGGCCCGAGGGCGACGGCCTGTCGCCGGGGTCCGCAGCCGCGTGGCTGAGTGCGCACCGCCGGTCGCCGCAACCCGCAGCTGCGCAGCCCGAGCCGGTGAGCCCTCCGGACAAGCCCTCAGGCGAGCCGACGGCGTCGGCGAAGACGCCTCTGCGGCGGCCAGGAGCGCTGTCGGGGGGTGACGAGCTGCCCTTCAAGCAGGCGCGTGAACTTCCGCCGGGCTCCCGAGAGAACGGTCTGGTGTTCGCTGAGCTGCCGCCGAAGTCTTCGGGCAGGCCGTCGGCGTCGGTGGAGTCGCCGCTCAGGCCGTCAGATGCGTTGTCGGGGGCTGACGAGCTGCCGTTGAAGCAGTCAGGCGAACTCCCGCCGGGCAACTCAGAGAAGGGTGCGGCGTCCGGTGGGCTGCCGCCGAAGCCCTCAGGCGCGCCATTGGCGCCGAGCGAGTCGCCGTTCAGGCCGTCAGGCGCATTGTCGGGGGCTGAAGCGCTGCCCTTCGAGCGAGCGGCTGAGCTGCCGCCGAAGCCTTCAGGCAGGCCGTCGGCGTCGGGGGAGTCGCCGCTCAGGCCGTCAGGCGTGCTGTCGCGGGCTGACGGTCTGCCGCTGATGCCGTCAGGTGAGCTCCCCCCGAGCTTTTCAGACGAGCGGCCTGCGGCTGCCGAGCTGCCGCCGACGCTCTCAGATGCGCCGTCGGCGCCTGCCGAGCTGCGGCGGAAGCCATCCAGTAAGCGGCTGGTGTCCGGCGAGCTGCTGCGGACATCCTCAGAGAAGCGGCTGGCGTCCGGCGAGCTGCCGCAGAAGCCTTCAGAAACGCGGTCGGCGTCAGACAAGTTCTCGCCACAGCCCTCAGAGATGCGGCCGGCGCCCAATGAGCAATCGCCGACGCCCGCAGCGAAGCGGCCGACGTCACACGAGTTCTCGCCAATGCCCGAAACGAAGCGGCCGGCAACTGACGAGCTGCCGCCAAAGCCCTCAGGCATGCCGCCGAAGCGCACCGACCTGCCCCCGCTGACCTCACGTCCACATGTACCGTCCGAGCCCTACGCCACCACCTCCCCGACACCCACGCCGTCCCCGCTTTCAGCACCGCAGTCCCTCGCCCCCACGCCGGACACCCCTGTCGGCCCCCGCCCCCGAACCGAAACCGTCCGACACCCCGCCCCACTCGCGTCGCCGGAGTCCGCTGAACCACCCGCGAACCCCTCTCCCGCGACGCACGCGCCCGCCGACTCCTCCCGCTCCCGAACCTCCTCCGCCACGCCTCCGCGAGACACCTTCACCTCCGCGCCGAACCCCCAAGACACGCCGCCCCGGCACTCGACCCACCCCTCACTCGCTGCCTCTGCCACCCCTGGCGCGACCCGGGATCGGTCACACGAACCCGGACAACCCTCCTCTGCACACGCTTCACCAGCCCTCCTCCCCGCCAGACCCACCGCCCCCTCCCGAAGCCCCCTGTCTCGACCGACCCCCCCTCTCGCCCCCACCCCCACCTCCACCCTCTCCGCCACCCCCGCCCCCGCCCCCACCCACCGAGAAACAGTCGTACGCATCACCATCGACCGCCTGGTCGTCCGCACCACCCCCGCACCGTTGCCCCCCGACGAACCCCCCGCCCCTCCCCGCCGACCGGACCTGAGCCTCGACGACTACCTGGGGAGGCGGCGCCCATGAGTGACGCGTTGGCCGTCGCCGCGGTGACGGAGACGTTGAGGGCGGTGCTGGAGGACGCCGTGCGGCGGGCTGTGCCCGGTGCGGTGGTGACCGCGCGGCATCCGGAGGCTGCCGGTGTCGAGGACGGCGTCGCCGCCGCGCTGAACGTCTTCCTGTACCGGACGTCGATCGACGCCGCCTGGCGCAACACCGACCCGGTCAACACGCACCCCGGTGAGACCCGGCGACCCGCGCTGCCCCTCGTACTGCACTACCTGCTCACCGGCTACGCCGCCCCGGCCGAGGACTCCGCGCTCCCGGAGCGGCTGCTCGGCGCGGCGATGGCGGCGCTGCACGACCGGCCGGTGCTGCGAGCGGCCGAGCTGCGGGCCGCCGCGGGTTTCAGCGATCTGCATCTGCAGCAGGAGCCGGTCAAGGTGACCCCGGCGGAGCCGGCGGCCGAGGAGCTGTACCGCCTGTGGGAGGCGCTGGGCCACGGCTACCGGTTGTCGGCGGCCTATGAGGCGCGGGTCGTGTTCATCGACAGCGCGGTGCCGGGGCGGACGCCGCTGCCGGTCCTGCGGCGCGGCGACTCCGGGCGGGGCCCCGAGGCCGCGCCGGCGACGGCCACCGGCCCGTGGCCGGTGCTGCACGCGGTACGGCCCGCGGTGGCCGTGCCCGGTGCGGAACTGGTGCTCAGCGGTACGGGGCTCGACGCCGGGACGCCGAGTGTGCGGCTGACGCATCCGCTGCTCGGCGGCCCGGTGGTGCTGTCCGCGCGCGCCGACGGGGGCGGCACCGTGACGGCCACCGTGGGCGAGGAGCTGGGCGCGGGGCGCTGGTCGGCGGTCGTGGTGCTCGCCGCGCCCGACGGCAGCGAACGGACCACCGGGCCCCGGCCTCTGCACATCGCGCCGCGCATCACCAGTGCTCTGCCGCTCACGGTCGAGCGGGACCGCGCCGGGGCCGTGCTGCTCTCCGTGGACTGCGTTCCGGCGGTGCATCCCGGGCAGCGGGCCGAACTGCTCGTCGGGGACCTGCCCGTGCCCGCCGAGCCCATGGCCGAGAGGGCCACCCGGAAGCTGCGGTTCCGGCTGGACGGCGCGCGGCCCGGCCGGTATCCGGTGCGGCTGCGCGTCGACGGGGTGGACAGTCCGCTGACCGACGAGCGGGCCGAGCGGTTCGACCCCGAGGCGGCGGTGGTGATCACATGACGGGCACGCGGGTCGAGCTGCGCATCCGGCGGCTGGAGCTGGAGCTGGACGCGCCCGTCGGACTGTCGCCGACGGCGCTGTGCGCGGCCGTCGAGGCCGAGCTGGCCGTACTGCTCGGCCTCGACGGCACGCCGGCGGGCGCCCGGACAGCCGCTCCAGCCCCCGTGCGAACCTCGGCACCACCCGCCGTACGAACCGTCCCAGCCAATCCCCACGCCGCCGTCCTCGCCCGGCACATCGCCCGTGCCGTGTACGACGCCGCGTTGCGGGCCCGAGACACGGAAGGTGACGGAGCGTCATGAGCACTCCGGCAGCCCCCCGACGCGGCGGCTTCGTCTTCCTCGACCCCGAGCAGGGGCGCGTTCTGCGCGTCGTGCCCTTTCAGTACAACCCCGACACCATCATCCGCGCCGTACGGCCGCGCGGCATCGGAGCCGACGCCGGGGACCGGCTGGAGGCACTGCGGTTGCAGGGGCCGCCGCGGGAGACGTTCCGTATCGACGCGGAGTTCGACGCGACCGACCAGGTCGGCACGGCCCCGGCGGGCGCGCCGCCGGTCGGCAGCGGGCTGTTCGGGATGCTGTCCGCGCTGGAGTCCGCCGTCTGCCCGACCGGCGCGCAGCTGACCCAGCAGAACGACCTCGCCGCCCGCGGCATGCTCGAAGTCGCCCCGGTGCAGGGGCCGTTGCCGGTGCTGGTGCTCGGCCCGCACCGGGTGCTGCCGGTGCGGATGCTGGACATCGACGTGACGGAGGAGACGTACGACGGGGAACTCAACCCCATCCGGGCGCGGGTGACGCTCACCGTCCGGATCCTCACCGTCGACGACGTCGGCCACCGGCACAAGGCGGGCGGGCTGTATCTGCAGTACCAGCAGAGCAGGGAACGTTTCGCCGCGCTCGTCGGCTACGGCCCCGGCGCGGTCGGCTACACGGGCCGCTGAGCGAGGAGATCGGACATGTTCGAGCCCACCAGCAGATACCGCGGGATCCCGACGGCCGTCCACACCCTCCCGGACGGCCGGACCGTCGCCCACCTGCGCCGCCGGCTGCTGCCGCAGCCCGAGGAACTGGCGGTGGTCGGCGAGCACGTCGTCGTCGCGGGGGACCGGCTCGACCGGATCGCGGCCCGCTGGTACGGCGATCCGGAGCAGTCCTGGCGGATCGCGGACGCCAACCGGGCGGTACGGCCGGACGATCTGACCGCCGTGCCCGGCCGCCGGCTGCGGATCACCCTGCCCGCCGAGGCGTCGGCGGCGCCCGTCACGGGCGGGCCGGCCCGGTGACCACGCACAGCCTGCACCTGATGCTACTCGTCGGGGACACCGTGCCGAGCCCGGCCCCCGCCGCGCTGATCGACGCCCTGCACGGCGCCCGGGTCACCGCCGCGAGCGGCACCACGAGCGGCTTCCAGCTGACCTTCGCGAGCAGCCCCGGCTCACCGCTGCACCGCGCGGTCCTGCCCGGCGGAACGCTGCACCCGAAGAAGCGGGTCGTCCTGGCCGTCGTGCTCGCGGGCCGCTGCCATGTGCTCGTCGACGGTGTGATCACCCGGCAGGAGCTGCACGCCGGCCGGACGCCCGGCTCGTCGTATCTCGTCGTGACCGGCGAGGATCTGACCCTGCTCATGGATCTCCGGCACGTCCGCCGCGCCTTCCCGGGCCTGCCGTCGCAGCTGCGGGCGACGACCGTGTGCGCCGGGTACGCGCAGTACGGCATCACGCCCCGGTGCGTCGCCCCGGTCCTCACCCACCAGCCCAACCCGCTGGTGGAGATCCCGGTGCAGTCGGCGACCGACCTCGTCTATCTGCGCTCCATGGCCGCCGACGTGGGACACGTCTTCCACCTCGAACCGGGCCCCGCGCCCGGCGTCAGCACCGCCTACTGGGGGCCGCAGAAGCGGGACGGAGCCCTCCAACCGGCCCTCACCACGGGCTGCGGAGCGGCGGACAACGTGGAGGAGCTGACGTTCGCCCTCGACGGGCTCGCCGCGTCCGGGCACGGCACTCACCGCCTCGAAGGGTCGTCGGCTTCCTCCTCCGAGGTCACCGCCCCGGAGACCCGGATGCTGCGCGGCAGCCTCGCCGCCGGCCCCGCCCCCGCCCTGCGCGTCGAGGCGCTGCGCGGCCAGACCGGACGGTCCCTGCCGCAGACCCTGCTGGCCGGGCTCGGCCGGTCCGTCGCCGCCGACCCCGTCACCGGCCGGGGCACGGTCGACGTCCTGCGCTACGGCCATGTCCTCAGCCCGCACGCCCTGGTCGGGGTGCGCGGGGCGGGGCAGGCCTACGACGGGCGGTACCTCGTGGCCGCGGTGACCCACGATCTCACCCGCGACACCTACCGACAGCACTTCACGCTGGTCCGCGACGGGCTCGGCGCCGACATCCAGGTGGTGACCGTATGACCGCATCCGAGATGAACACGACCGGCGCACAAGGGAGCGCGACCCCGGCGCGGGCCGGGCAGTGGGACGGCATGTACCAGGGCGTCGTCGTCTCCGCCGTCGACCCGACCGGCGTCGGCCGGCTCCTGGTGCGCGTCCCCGAGGTCCTGGGCGACGGCAACCCGGTGTGGGCCGCGCCCCTCACCCCCCTGGCCGGACCGGACTGCGGGATGTACGTGGTGCCGCCCCCCGGCTCCGGGGTGTGGGTGTGGTTCCTGGACAAGGACCCCAACCGGCCGGTGTGGCTCGGGTTCCGGCGCGGCGGATCCGGAGACGTACCGCCCGCCGCGAAGTCCACCCCGCCCGGCATCCCGCAGATCGTGCTGGCGACCCCCACCGGGAACGCCCTCGTCATCAGCGACCTGCCGGGACCCGCGGGCGGCATCAAGCTGCAACTGCACGGCGACACCGGGCCCTACCTCAAGATCAACGAGACGTCGATCGAGCTGTCCTGCGGCCCCGGGCTCGCCACCATCCAACTCGTCGGACCCCAGGTCACCGTCAACAGCGGTGCCCTGACGGTGCTGTGAGGGCTGTGAGGACGCCATGCCAGGACTGCTGATGCACTTCGGCGCCATGATGATGTGCGCCCATCCACCCGGCCTCGTCACCATCCCGGCCCCCGTGCAGCAACGTGTGCTCGTCGGGCCGCAACCGGTCGCCACCAGCGCCGACGTGTTCCTGGTGGCCGGCTGTACGTTCCCGGCCATGACCGCGGGCGCGCCGCCCTGCACCAGCGTCACCTGGCTGCACACCTCCACCCGGGTGTTCGTCAACGGCCTGCCCGTGCTGCTGCAGCCCAGCCCGCCGGTCAGCCCCGCCCCCGCCATGGGGATCGGCACACCGCCGCCCAACCCCCCGATGGTGCTGGCCATGCAGCTGCGGGTGCGGGGGATGTGACCGGGATGCGGATCGACTTCCCCTACCGCGTCGACGCCCGTGGCCGCACGGCCACCGTCGACCACCCCGGCCACGTCCGTGACATGGTCGAGCAGGTCCTCTTCACCAGCCCCGGGGAGCGGGTCAACCGGCCCGACTTCGGCTGCAACCTCCTCGACATGGTCTTCGCCGGCAACAGCCCCGAACTCGCCGCCACCCTGGAGATGACCGCCCAGGCGGCCCTGCAGCGCTGGCTCGGCGACCTGCTGGAGGTGGAGTCCCTGACGGTGACCTCGGAGGAGGCCACCCTCCGGGTCCGGGTCGCGTACGTCCTCAAGGCGACCGGGGAGAGCCGTGTCGTCACGGTGAGCGGGGGAGTGGCCGCATGACCGAGTTCCACGACCTGGACCTGCGCCGGCCCGCCGACCCCGTCGGCCTCGACGAGGTGACGGCGCACCCGGACCGGCGCACCCTCACCGTCACCTTCTCCGGACCGCCCCCACGGCTCCTCCGCCGGGACGACTTCCTGATCGAGGGCGGCCGCCGCGTGGTCGGACTGCGCGTCGTGCGCGTCACAGAGGAGCGCGAAGAACGCGACGAACGCGAGGCACGGGAGGAGCGGTGGGACCGCGAGGAGCGGGAGGAGCGGGAGGAGCGGGAGGAGCGGGAGGAGCGGGAGGAGCGGGAGGAGCGGGAGGAGCGGGAGGAGCGGGAGGAGCGGGAGGAGCGACGAGACCGCGGGGATCGCGAGGACCGGCGAGACCGCGAGGATCGCGAGGAGCGCTACGAGCACGGAAAGGCCCGGGGCGACCGGACCGCGAGACGGCTCAGGCTCACCCTCGACCGGCCGGGCGACGAGTCCACCTACCGGCTGCGGGTGCGCGGCCCCGGCTTCCACGGCGGCCGCGACCGCGCCGAGTTCACGTTCCGGCCGACCGCCCGCCCGGAGGAGCAACCCGCGGCGGAGCCCGCCGGCACGCCGCTCCCGCGGCCCGCGCCGGCCATCGACTACCTGGCCAAGGACTACGCGAGCTTCCGGCGGCTGCTGCTGGAGCGGATGTCGCTCACCATGCCGCAGTGGACCGAACGCCACGTGCCCGACCTCTGGATCACCCTGGTGGAGATCCTGGCCCACGTCGGGGACCGGCTCAGCTACCAGCAGGACGCCGTTGCCACCGAGGCCTACCTGGACACCGCCCGGCTGCGCACCTCGGTGCGGCGGCACGCCCGGCTCGTCGGCTACCCGATGCACGACGGCTGCGCCGCCCGCACCGTCGTCTGCCTGGAGACGGCCTCGGCCGTGAACGACCTGCACACCGAGGAGCTGGCGTTCACCGCGCTCCCCGAGGACGAACTCACGGGGGCGAGCGGCCCGGTGATGACCCCCGAAGCCCTCATCGCCGGCCCGCACCCCGTCTACCAGCCACTCGGCCACTACAAGCTGCGGCTGCGGCCCCAGCACAACCGCGTCCCGCTGTGGGCCTGGGGGCAGGACGCCTTCCCGCTGCCCGTCGGCACCACCCGGGCCGCCCTGTACGACCCGGACCGGAAACTGGAGTTCGTGCCGGGCGACCTCGTCGTCATCGAGGAGACCGAGGGGTCCGACGGCGGTCCGCCCGACCCGGCGCACCGGCAGGCGGTCCGGCTCACCCGGGTCGACAGGGACGTCGACGCGTACACCGGCACACACGTCCTGAAGATCGCCTGGGCGGAGGAGGACGCCCTCACCTTCCCGCTCACCCTGCGCAACCCGCCGAACGGCGACGGCAGACCGGGAAGGACCGCCGTGGCGTGCGGCAACGCCGTCCTCGTCGAGCACGGCCTGGAGAACACCTGGCTGCCCTCGGCCACCGCCGAGATCGTCTCGGTCCCGGACCCGGACCCGGACCCGGACCCGGATACGGTCCCGGGCCCGGACCCGGAGCCGGACGGCGGCCGGCGTCGCCCCTTCACGGCCACGCTGAGCGGCAGCCCCGTCACCTGGTCGCCGCCGTACCCCCGCCCCGCCGACGTGGCCGCCGCCCAGGCCCGCCGGCTCCTCGACCTCGCCGCCGAGGCACGCGACCGGCTGCGCGCCGTCGACGCGACGGCGCCGACCGACGAGGACCGGGACTTCCTCCGCGCCCTGTTCGGCCGTTCCCTCGCCGGCGGGCCCGACTCCGAACGCCTCCTGCCGCGCCTGCGGTCGCGCTTCGACGAGCTGCTGCGGCCCAGGCTGCGCCAGGTCGAACGACTCGTCCGCCGGGCCCGCTCCGGGTACGTCCTCGACCCCGCGGACGTGGGCGAGGGGTTCGACCGGACCTGGCGGGGCCTCGCCGCGGCGTCCCTGGATCCCGCCAACCCGGCCCTGCACGGCCCGGCGGCCACCGCGCTGCGCCCCGACCCCCGCGAGGCTCTGCCCACCCTGCGCCTCATCGAGGAGGAGAGCGGACTCGGGGAGCAGAACAGACGCGGGGAAGGGAGGAGCGGGCATCAGGGGAGCGGACGCACCGCCAAACCCGAGTGGCGTCCCCGCCGCGACCTCCTCTCCAGCGGCCCCCGCGACCGTCACGTGACGGCCGAGACCGACGACGACGGCGTACTGCGGCTGCGCTTCGGCGACGGGCGGTGCGGGCGCGCCCCGCAGCCGGGCCGCAGTCTCAGCGCCGTCTACCGGGTCGGCAACGGCCGCTCCGGCAACGCCGGCCGGGAGGTCGTCAACCGGATCGCCGCCCGCCGCACAAACCTGTGGGGCGTCGTCACCGGCGTCCGCAACCCCCTGCCCGCGAGCGGCGGAACCGACCCGGAGCCGGTCGCCGAGGTCCGCCTCGCCGCTCCCCGCGCCCCGTTCCGGACCCTGCTGCGGGCCGTCACCGCCGAGGACTACGCCACCCTCGCCGCCCAGCGGCCCGGCGTCCAGCGCGCCGCCGCCTCGCTGCGCTGGACCGGCAGCTGGTACGAGGCCGACGTCGCCCTCGACCCGGACGGCGCCACCGCCCCGTCGCCCCGGCTGCTGGAGGACGTACGCGACGACCTGTGCCGCTACCGGCGCATCGGCCACGACGTGGTCACCCGGCCCGCCCTCCTGGTGCCCCTCGACATTGCGCTGGACGTCCTCGTCGACCCGCACCACCTCACCGGCCACATCCGCGCGGCCCTGCTGCGGCGGCTGCTGCCGGGACGCGGCTCCGGCGGCCGGCCGGGGTTCTTCGACCCCTCCGCGCTCACCTTCGGCACACCGGTGCGGACCAGCGTCCTGGTCGCCCTGTGCATGGACGTCCCCGGCGTGCGGCACGCCGAGGTCGTCCGCCTGCGCAGGGTCCACGACGACGCGCTCCGCGTCCCGGACGTGCCGCCCTCCGGGGAGCTGCGGATGCGGCCCCTGGAGATTCCCCGGCTCGACGGTGACGTCACCCGGCCCGAGAACGGCCGGCTCACCCTGCGCCTGAGAGGAGGACGATGACCTCCCCGACCGACGGTCCGGCTCCGGCGCGCAACCGGCCCGGGCTGCCCGCCCTGTCGTACCGCGTCGGCACCCACCGGCAGTTCCTCGACGCGATGCTCGCCCGGCTGCCCCTGGTGGACGGCGACCCCACGGGAGCGCCGCCCGGGGCGGACGGCGACCCCGCCGAAACGGGGCTGCCCGCGGCGGGCCACGTCCCCGCGGCGACCCGTGAGGGCCCCCTGGCCGCGCTGACCACACGCGAACCGGACGACCCCACGATCGCGCTGCTCGACGCCTGGGCCGTCGTCGCCGACGTGCTGACCTTCTACCAGGAGCGGATCGCCAACGAGGGGTTCCTGCGCACGGCCACCGAGCACGACTCCCTGGTCCGGCTCGGCCGGCTCGTCGGCCACCGGCCCCGCCCCGCCCTCGCCGCCGCCACCCACCTCGCGTACACCCTCGACCCCGGCGCCTCCTGTGTGCTGCCGGCCGGTTCCCAGGTGAGGAGCGAGCCCGAACCGGGCGGCCTGCCCCTGACCTTCGAGACGGCCAAGGACCTCACCGCGAGGGCGGAGTGGAACCGGCTCCCCGTCCGCACCACCCGCCCGGCCGCGCTCGCCCCGCACGCGGCGGTCCGCACCGCGGCCGTCGACGTCGAAGGCGTCCAGCATCCCGTACGCCCCGGCGACCGCCTGCTGTTCACCTATCCCGACCGCCGGCTGAACCAGACCCGCCTGGTGGCGGACGTCGAGCGGGACCCCGCGCTCGGACGGACCACCGTACGGCTGCGGGTACCGGACCCGTCCCGGCAGCTGAACGTGGCGGTCGACGCCCTGCGCGAGGACATGGAGGACGCGGCCGGCCGGGCCCGCTCCCAGGGCCCCTTCGAGGAACTGCTCGACCTGCTGCGGGACGTCCGCGAGCGCGCCGGGGAACTGCACGACCCGGAAACCTTCGCCGACCGCCTCGACCGCAGGCTGCGCCGGCTGCGCGAGCGGCTGTCCGCCGTCGCCGACGACCTGGACGCCGACGCCCTCGCCGAGCGGGCCGCCGTACGCCTCGCCACCGTCCGCGACGCCGTCCGCCGCCTGACCCGGCAACCCGAGGCGCCGACCGCCGGAACCGAGCGGGAAGCGCTGCTGCGGGACCTGGAGACACCGGACCGCCCGGTCCTGCACACCGTCGGCCCGCTGCTGGAGGCCCTTCGCCGCGGCGGACCCCCGCCCGGCGGCCCGCCCGCCGTCCGCGACGTCCTCGGCCCCGGCTCCGACGCGCTGCCCCGCCTCCTCGCGGGCAACCGGCCGGGCCTCACCGCCGCCCTGTACGAGGCGCTGGCCGCCGTCACCCCGGCGGCCGGGCCGGCGCCGGGCGTCTGGCACTTCCGGCTCGCCACGACCCCGCTCGGCGCCGCCGTCCCGGACGACGCCCGGGTGAAACGGCTGCTGCGCGCCGCCGTACCCGCCCCGGCCGAGGGCGACGCCGCGCTCGACACCCGCGTCCTGCTGCTCGACGCCGTGTACGAGGAGATCCAGCCCGGCAGCTGGATCGCGGTACGCGTGGCGGGCCGCTCCCGCACCCGCGTCCTTCGCGTCACCGAGGCCGACCGGATCGCCGTCGCCAACGAACAGGACGCCGTCCGGGTGACCCGGCTGCGCCTGGACGCACCGTGGACCGAGGACGCCGAGGACGTCGCCGCCCGCCGCGCCACCACCGTGTGGGCCGCGCCCGCACCCCTCGTCCTCGCGCCCTCACCCGACCTCACCGACGTCGAGGGCGACGCCGTCGACCTCGACGGCACCTTCGAGGGACTGGCCCCCGGACGGCTGGTCGTCGTCGCCGGGGAACGCACCGACATCGTGCCCGAGGACGGTGCGGCCCCGGGCGCCCGTCCGGGCGTCCCCGGCGCCGAACTCGCCGTGCTCGCCGGGGTGCGGCACGCCTTCGACGGGACGTCCGCCGACGCCCGGGTGCGCACCACGCTGCTGCTCACCGCCCCGCTCGCGCACCGCTACCGGCGCGACACCGCCGTCGTGCACGGCAACGTCGTCCAGGCGACCGCCGGGGAGACCGTCACCGAGGTGCTCGGCAGCGGTGACGCCGGCCTGGCCGGACAGTCGCTGCCGCTCAGGCAGGGGCCGCTCGTCTGGCTGCCGTCCGCGACCGCCGACGGCGGCGACGAGGCGCTGACCGTCCGCGTCGACGACGTGGCGTGGCGGCGCACCGCCGACCTGGGCGAGGCGGGCCCGGCCGACCCCGTGTACCGGCTCGCCGCCGCCGTCGACGGCCAGGCCGTGGTGGAGTTCGGCGACGGCCGGCACGGCGCGCGCCTGCCCACCGGCAGCGAGAACGTCACCGCCCGCTACCGCATCGGCGGCGGCCGCGCCGGGAACGTCCCGGCGGGACGGATCAGCCAGGTGATCACCCAACCGCTCGGCGTCCGCGGCGTCACCAACCCGCTGCCCGCCACCGGCGGCGCCGACGCCGACGGCCCGGCCGAACTGCGGCAGGCCATCCCGCTGAGGCTCGCCGCCTTCGACCGGCTGGTCTCGGTCCGCGACTACCAGTCCTTCGCACGCGCCTTCGCCGGCGTCGGCAAGGCCGTGGCCCGCCGAGTCACCGACGACCACCGCTCACTCGTCCACATCACCGTCGCCGCCGCCGACGACGCCCCCCTGGACCCCGCCGCACCCCTGCTGACCGCGCTGCGCACCGCGCTGCGCCGGTACGGCGACCCCGGCCTGCCGGTCCGGGTCGAGCCCTGCGAACGGGTTCGGCTCGTCCTGGTGCTCGGCGTCCGCACGCTGCCCGGCCACAACCCGGAGAGGGTCGAGCGGCGGGTGCGCGAGGCGCTGGCCGCCCGGCTGGGCTTCGACGCGGCCCGCCTGGCCCAGCCCGTGTACCTCAGCGCCGTGGTCGCCGCCGCCCACTCGGTGCCGGGCGTGGACTTCGTCGACGTCGACGCGTTCGGCGGAGTACCGGAGGGCACCACCGCCGCCGAGGTGGCCCGGTTCGCCACCCACCCGTCCGCCGTCTCCGTCGTGCCCGGCCTGCCGGCCGGCCCCCGCGCCGGACGCGAGACGTCGACCCCGCAGGGCACGTCCGCCGTCGTCGACTCCGCGTACGCCCCCACGGTCGTCCTCGACCGGCCCGGCGGGCCGCGGCCGGCCCGCCCGCGCACCACCGGCCCGGCCGCGCGCACCCTGCTGCGCCCCGCCCAACTCGTCCTGCTGGACCCCGCCGTGCCCGGGACCCTGATCCTGCGGAGGATCCCATGACCCCCGACGAGCTGTACGCGCTGCTGCCCGCGGTGCACCGCCGCCACGACGAGGAACGCGGCCGCCCCCTCCACGCGCTGCTCACCGTCGTCGCCGAACAGGCCCGCGTCCTCCAGGAGGACATCGAACGCCTCTACGACAACTGGTTCATCGAGACCTGCGAGGACTGGGTGGCGCCCTACATCGGCGACCTCGTCGGCTACGAGGTCCTGCCGGGCATCGCCGCCGCCCTCTCCGACGACACCGCCCGCGCCACCGGCCTGCCGGCCGCCGCCGTACCCCGGCGGGACGTCGCCGACACCGTCGCCAACCGCCGTCGCAAGGGCACCCTCGCCCTCCTGGAGGACCTGGCGTCCGGCGTGGCCGGCTGGCCCGCCCGGGTCGTCGAGTACCGCCACGCGCTCGCCGTCACCCAGCCGGTGCGCCGGTACACCTCCGACGACCGCGACGCCCGCCGCCGAGCGGCCCACGGCGCCCTCGCCGACGTACGGCGGGCCGCCGCCCTGGACTCCGTAGGCGGCCCGTTCGACCCGCTGGCCCGCACCGTGGAGGTACCCCGCCCCGGCTCCGTCCGCCGCCCCGGCCGGTACGGCCTCCAGTCGGTGGGCCTGCACGTGTGGCGGCTGCGCACCTACTCCGTGACACGCGCCCCCGCGTACTGCCTGGACCGGGACGACGCCTGCTACACCTTCAACGTGCTCGCCCTCGACACGCCCCTGTACACGTCCCCGGTGCCCGAGCCGTCCAGCGGCCATGTCGCCGACGAGACGAACGTCCCGGAGCCGATCGGCCGGCGCGCCCTGGCCGAACGTCTGTACGACTTCTACGGTCCCGGCAAGAGCCTGTGCGTGTGGACCGGCGACGACCTGGTGGTGCCCGACCGGATCGTCGCCGCCGACCTCTCCGACTGGCGGTACCGGCCCCGGCCCGGCCGCATCGCCGTCGACCCCGTCCTAGGCCGCCTGGCCCTGCCCACCGGCGCCGCCCCCGCCCGAGGAGTCCGGGTCACCTACCACCACGCCTTCTCCGGCGACCTCGGCGGCGGCGAATACCCCCGCCCGGACACGGAGACCAGCGGCAAGACGGCGACCTACCGGGTCGGCCCCGGCCCGGACGACCACCACAGCATCGCCGACGCCCTCGAACGCTGGCGCGTCGAGAAACAGGGCGACCGCGGCTACACCGAGGCGATCGTCGAGATCACCGCCAACGACGTCCAAGAGGACCTGACCCGGATCCGGCTCGACCCCGGCGACCACCTCACCCTGCGCGCCGCCGACGGCGTCCGCCCCGTCGTCCGCCTCACCCGGCGGCACGCCGCCGAACCCCGGTCACTGCGGATCACCGGCAGCGAGCACGGGCACCCCGGCACACCCGGCGCCCGGATCGTCCTCGACGGCCTCCTGATCACCGGCGGCCGCGTACGGGTCACCGGCCGCGTCAGCCGTCTCACCGTCCGGCACTGCACCTTCGTACCGGGCTGGGCCGTCACCTCCGACGGCACCCCCCTCGCACCCGACGCGCCGGCCCTGGAGATCGACGACGGCCCGGACCGGGTCGACGTGCGGCACAGCGTCCTCGGCGCCATCACCGTGACCGGGCGCGACACACCCTGCCGGATCACCCTCCACGACACCGTCCTCGACGCCACCCACCGCGAGGCGACGGCGCTCTCCGCCCCGCACGGCGGCCCCGCCGACGTCCTCCTCACCGCCCGCCGCACCACCGTCATCGGAGCGGTCCGCGCCCGCGCCGTCGACGTGCTGGAGAACTCCCTCCTCGACGGCGACGTCCGGATCACCCGCGACGACCAGGGCTCCGTCCGCTACTGCTGGGTGCCCGACGGCTCACGGACACCGCCCCGCTTCCGCTGCGAACCCGAGCACTCGGGCGACCCGGACCGCGTCCGGCTGCGCTTCGCCGGCACCCGGTACGGCCTGCCCGACTACGTCCGGCTCGCCGACGGCTGCGCCGAGGAGATCCGCCGCGGCGCCGACGACGGAGGCGAACCCGGCGCCTTGCACCACCTGTTCCAGCCCCAGCGCGAGGACAACCTGCGCACCCGGCTCGCCGAGTACACCCCCGCCGGCTGCGACACCGGAATCTTCTTCGTCACCTGACAGCCGCCGCCCGGCCCACCCCCACAGGCAGGAAACACCCCCCATGCACGGCGACTTCTCCCGCGTCACCTTCGACCCCGCCCAGCGCTTCTCGGCCGTGCTCTCCCAGCAGGGCCGCGTCCAGCTCGACGCCGAGTTCAACGAACAGACGGCGATCCTCCTGCACTACGTCCGCACCCTCGCGGCCGACGTCCTCGGCCCCGCCGCCTACCCGCCCGACGACGACCGGGACGGCATCGGCGGATTCGGCGTCGAAGGGTGCGACGGAGAAACCTTCACCGTCGCACCGGGCCGGATGTACGTGGACGGCATCCTCTGCGAGTGCGACGGCACCGACTACTGGGAGCAGCCCGACGGCCACCTCGACCCCAGCCAGGACGACGACCGGCTCCCCTCCGGGCCCTTCCTGATCTACCTGCGGGTGTGGGAACGCCTCGTCACCGCTCTGGAGGCGCCCTGGATCCGCGAGGTCGCCCTCGGCACCGACGGGCCCGACACCACCGCCCGCACCCGCGTCGTCTGGCAGCTGTGCCTGCTCCCCATGGAAGGCGGCTCGGTCCCCGACGCGCACGACGCCGCACGCTACGTACGCAAACGCATCCGCCGGCGCTTCGAGCCGCGCGGCGCGCTGGCCGCCCGCACCCGGCGCCCCGAGGAGACCATCACCCTCGCCCCCGGCGCCCTGCCCGCGTCCTCCGGCTACCGCGCCCCCGAGAACCAGCTGTACCGGGTGGAGATCCACCGCGGCGGCACCGAGGGCACGGCGACCTTCAAATGGTCACGGGAGAACGGCTCCGTCGTCCTGCCCATCCGCGACATCCAGGGCCCCACGGTCCTGCTCGACTCCCTCGGACGGGACGACAAGCTCGGCGTGGACACCGGCGACGTCGTGGAGATCGTCGACGACGCCACCGTGAGCCGTGGCGCCGCCGACTACCCCGACGAGGGCTGCTGCCGCCTCTACACCGTCCAGGAGATCGACTACGGCGGCCACGAGGTCCGCCTCGACGCCGAACCCGGACACGACCCCTACCTGCGGACCGCCGGCCAGTCCGCCCGCCACCACCCGCTGCTGCGCCGCTGGGACCACGGCACCAACGCCTGGGGCGACGAGCAGGGCGAGGGCCTTCCCGTCCGGGAGGCGGAATGGCTGCCCCTGGAGGACGGCGTGGAGATCTGGTTCGAGCCCGGCGAGGACCGCTCCCGCGTCTACCGGCACGGCGACCACTGGATCATCCCCGCCAGAGTCCTCACCGGCGACGTCGAATGGCCCCGCGGCCGCGGGGGCCGCCCGCTCCCACGCCGCCCCCACGGAGTCCACTACCACTACGCGCCACTGGCCTACGTCGAGCCGCGCGGCGACGGCGACTTCCGACTGGTGGACCTCCGCGTGCCCATCCACGGCCGCCGGTGACCGACGACACCCCCGTCAGCGGCCCACGAACCCGAACAGGAACACCATGTAGGCGACGAACAGCACCAGGATCACCGTGATGGCGACCACGTTGGTCCGGCCGACCGACACCTCCGCACCGGTCGTCAGGTTCCGCAGCCGCCGCACCCGCAGCGTCCCGCGCTTGAACTCACCCGTGGCGCGCACCCAGTCGCCGTCGTGGACGGCGCCGTCGAACCGGTCGCCGCGCATCTCGACGGCCACCAGCCGCAGCGGCGTACCGCTCCGGCGTTCCTGGATCTCCACCCGGAAGTCGCACACCACCGTGCTGCCGGAACCCTCGTCGACCTCGGTGCGCATCCGCACGTTCTGCGCCACGCCCTCGATGGTGCCGCCGCCGGTGTGGACGAGGGACGGGGGAGGCTGCCTCACGGGGCGCAGCGGCGGTTCCACGGACCGGTGGTCGGTCCGCGTGTTCATCCGCGTGTCCGTCCGGGCGTCCGTGACGACGGTCGGGTCACGGACGACGGGCCGGCCGACCGTGCTCTCCGGAGGCGGCTCCGTCCAGGTCGACCGCCGGCGCCGACGCCGCCACCACGGCCGCTCGTCCTCGTTCAGGAAGGGCGGCAGCCACGATCCGCAGACGCGGCACTTCTGCGCGCTGGCGGGTGCCTCTCTGCCACAGCTCTCGCAGGTCCAGGCGCCATCCACACCACCATCGTCACCCCGCTGCCACGCCCGCGCCACAGGAGCGAACCCCCGTCACGGACGCGACCGCGGAGCCCCCAGCGCCTCGGCGAGCCCCGCCGGGTCGGTGCCGAGCTTGCGGTACGCGGCCGAGAGCAACTGCCGCACCCCCTGCTCCGTGAGGCGCAGATCCTTCGCGACCACCGACGCCGGCTGGCCCTGCGCCGTCAGCTCGGCGGCCCGGCGCTCGTGCGCCGTCAACGAGTCCGTCTGCGTGTACCGCAACGGCAACGGCCGCAGCCCGGCGGTCGACAGCTCCTCCCTGGCCTGGGCGGCCAACGCCGTGGCACCACAGTGGACGGCCACCTCCAGCCCCTGGTAGAGCCGGTCGGCGGCATCCTGCAGCCGGCCGTGGCGGGCCAGCGCGGCGCCGTGTCCGACCAGTGCCCGGGCCAGCTCGTAGGCCGCCGGCGACTGCTCGAGGCGGTCCACGGCCTCCGTGTACAACTCCAGCGCCGCCGGCCCGCCCGTCACCTCGGCCTCGACGCGGAGCGCCTGGCCGATCGCGGATTCCGCACCGAAGTCCCGGGCCCGCGCCACGGCTTCCCGGGCGGTCTCCACCGCCCGCTCCGGGGCGGATCGGGCGAGCGCGGTCGACAGATCCATCCGCCAGGGGCACCAGGCGGGGTTGCGCCAGTCCCGCCCGTCCAGCCACTTCCCGACCTTGGTCAGCAACCGCTCCGCCTCGGCCCGGCGCCCCTCCGCCAGCAGCAACTCCGCGTAGACCGTGCGCGGGTCGGGGTAGATGACGGCGTTGGGGACCACCTCGCCGTAGTGGTGCTCGTCGGCGACCCGGCGCGCGGCGGTGGTGCGGCCGCGGGCCAGCAGCGTCTGGATGAGGATGCCGATGGCGAACCACTGCGCGGGCACGGCTCCTTCGACCCGCGCGGCGGTGCGCAGGCCCCCGCGGACCCATTCCTCCGCCTCGATGAGGTCGCCACGGCGGTAGCGGATGTAGCCGAACAGGGTCTGCCCCAGGGCCAGGTGGGAGCCGCGCCAGCCCTTCGTCTCACACTCGGCCATGCCCTTGGTGAACAGTTCCTCGGCCCGCCGCGGCCGGTCGCAGTACATGAACGCCAGGGCCACCGACACCGGCACCTCGAAGCCCCGGTTCTCGTCGGTCCAGCTCATGCCGTCGCGCAGGGCTTCCTCGGCGTAGCGCAGTACGGATTGCTGGGGCTCTCCGCGCAGGAGGGCGTCCCAGGCCCGCAGTCCCAGAATCCAGCGCTCCTCGGGCCCACGTCCGGGCAGCCGCTCGGCCAGCCGGGTCAACCGGCGTGAGCGCGCGGGCGAGTCGGACTCGTCGGTGCGGAACATGCTCCACACGAAATGATCGGCCTGCATCCGCAGCCGGATCCGTGGATGGGCCGCCTTGTGCGCCTCCTCGGCGGCCACCGTCGCGGCCTCGGCCATCCGGTCGGTGTGGGCGAGCGCCTGGGTCAGCCGGTAGACGATCGCGGCGCGCAGCTCGGGGTCGACACCGGGCTCCGCCAGGGCCTCCCGCAGATGATGCACCGTGGCCGTCGGCTCGATCAGAAACGTGGCACACGCGAGTTGGTGCAGAAGCGCGGCACGCTGCTCCGGAAGAGGCGGCTCCTGCAAGGCCCGGTTCAGCAGCCGCCGGGCCGCCTCCGGAGCCCCTGCGCGCAGGTACTCGTGCGCGGCCTCCCGCAGGCTGTCGACCGCTTCCGGCTTGCCTTCGCACGGCACTTCCAGCAGGTGGCGGGCGGCTGCCGCCGGACCGTGCCCCGCCGCGCGGACGGCCACCGCCGCCGCGTTGTGCAGCCCGCTGCGAAAGGCCGGAGAGATGGACCGGTAGATCGTCTTGGCGATGATCGGGTGCTCGAAGTCCAGTCCGCCTCCGGGCGCCTGGCCCTCGGCCACGATGCGGGCGGCGCGCAGCTTCTCGACCGCTTCCGCAGCGGCCTGGCTGCCGACCGACGAAAGCGTGGCGGCCAGCTCGGGGGAGAACGGCGATCCCAGGACGACCGCCGCGTGGGTGAAGAGGACGGTGCTGGTGCCCAGCCCGCGCAGACGCTCCAGCAGGCCCGGGCCCTTGACCGCCGCCGCGATGTCCCGCATGGCGGGGAGGTCCTCCCGAGTGCCCCTCAACTTGCGTTCGGCGAGCCCGTGGGCCAGCTCGACGGTCTCGAACGGACTGCCGCCGGTGGCCGCACAGCATTCCGCGCAGAACTCGTCGTCGGCCTGCTCTCCGACCACGTCCCGCACGATCCGTGCCACGCCCGCAGTGGTGAGCGGGGCCAGCGAGTAGGGACGGCGGCCGTGGTCCTCGATGAGAGCGCGGAACGCCGCCGCCTCGGGCGGCAGTTCGGCGGGCCGGTAGGCGGCGACGATCAGGACGGGCAGGTCTGCGACGCGGGGAGCGAACGAGGTGAGCCAGCTCAGGGACTCCAGGTCGGCCCAGTGCAAGTCGTCGAGGAGCAGGACGAGCGGCCCCTTCGTCGCCGTGAGCCGAGTCATCACCCAGTCCAGACCGTCACGCACCCCGGTCGGGTCCGGCACATGCCCGTTGGGTGCCGCCTCCAGGCCGAGGGTGGTGGCGACGATGGGGTACCAACTCCCCATGAACTTGTGAAGAGCGGACTCGTTCATCGTGGCCAGAGTGGGCTGCACGAGCTGGCGGACGGCACGGAACGCCAGCTCCTGTTCCGCCTCGCCACCCCGGCACGAGAGCACTCGCAACCCGTGGGCCGTGGCCCGGGCACGAGCCGCGGAGAGAAGTGCCGTCTTCCCGAGGCCGCCCGGACCGGTGAAGGCGAGCAGACCGCCGTGACCGGGCGCGCCGCCGTGTGAAGAGGCACGCAGTTCCGACATGGCGGCGTCGAGCGCATCGAGTTCCCTCTGGCGTTCGAACAACGGCCGGGCCGGGGCGATCGATTGCCGTGACTCAGGCGCCATGTGCCTTACCGCTTCCTGTCGCTGGTTCGCAGGCAGCGCCGAGCGTACGCCCTCAACGTCCCCCAATCGGCCGCATTGATACAGGAGGAGAACAAGGATGGGTGAATCGACGACTCTGCTGGTTTGACCACCCGTCTGTCTGGTAATCAAGCAAGATTGGCCCTCGGAGTGAGGGCCAATCGCCGGAGTTCACTGGAACACGGCTGGCGTGGTCGCCTCCGCGTACCGGGGGACGGTGCGGGACCAGTAGTAGCAACCGCGCATCCAGCCGATCATGCCCTCCACGTAGGAGACGCCGGCCGGGCTCAGCTCCGGCTCGATCTGCGCGTGGAGCCCCTCGAACTCACTGATGGTGCTGTTGATCTGCCCGATGGCACGCGCGACGGCCACCGGCAGGGAGCACCGGTCCGTGTACTGGTGGGCCAGCGCCAGGTTGATCATCTCGCCCGCCAGTTGCTCCTTGACCGCGGAGAACAGATCGGGGATCCACACCGCGGCGTCGGCGGACAGCCGTTCCAGGCGTCGCATGACGGGGTGGTGCAGTTCCGCGGCGCTCAGTTCCTGGGAGTGCGAGGCCTCGCACAGCGGATAGAACGGTTCCACACCCGCGGTGAGCGAGCGGACCGAGGTGCACAGCTCGATGGTCGGTGGCGCCGAACGGGTCTGCGCCACCGCCTCGTACAGCAGGCCATGGACGTACTCACGGCTCTTCCAGGCCCACCGCGCCGCCTGGGCGGGCGTGCACCGTTCCTGGACCTGGCGGTACAGGTCGGCAAGGGCCGAGCCGAGCGCGGTGCTGGGGGCCGCACCGTCCCGCAGGATCGCGATGCTCTCGCAGAGCATCGGCAGCAGCCGTTCCGGCCAATGGCGGCCGAGCTCCTCCGCTCGGTCGTCGTAGACGAATTGGTACGCTATCTGGTTGGCCATGATCTGCAGGATTTCGGCGTCCATGGCCGGGCTGTTGAACGACGCCAGTTCAGCCGGACGCGTGTACGCGATCATGTCCAGCACGCCCGGCTCGTCGCCGAGTCCGCACGCCCGGAGCCATTTCTCGACTCCCGCCGTGGCCTCCGCCTCATGCCGGTTCCGCTGGAAGGGAAAAGGCATGTAGAGATGGGCGTCGATCAGCTCCTTGAGGCTGGAATTGTGAATTCCGCCCTGCCGCGGGACCGTGATTTCCTCATGCGTCGTCGACACCGTTGTCACCTGCCGTTCGGGAGTCCGGTTCGCGGAACGTCGTACGGGTGCGCCGTGCCGACCCGCTCGCGGGTACGCGGCACGCAGATCATCCGCAGCGCCCTCGGGCCCAGCGTCACCGCGGGGCGCGATTCCTCGGCGGGACCGGTCGCGTGCCGGAGCCGCCAGCGGCCGGCGACGACCGCCAGGGCGATCGTCGCCTCCGCCATGGCGAAGCCGTCACCGAGGCACTTCCGGCTCCCCGCGGCGAAGGGCACCATGGCGTGCTCCCGCCCGGCGGGGGGCCGCCCCGGCAGCCAGCGCTCCGGGAGGAACCGCTCGGGCTCGGGGAACGACGCGGAGTCGTGGTGCAGCAGGTACGGGCTGTACAGCACCGTCGTCCCGCGCGGGAGACGGCGTCCCGCCAGCTCCGTCTCGCGCGTGGTCACGCGGGTGAAGAGCCAGCCCGGCGGGGAGTGGCGCAGCGTCTCGGTCACGACCGCGCGGGTGTGTTCGAGGCGCGGCAGATCCTCGGCGCCGGGCCGTCGCCCCCCGAGCACCATGTCGATCTCGGCGTGCAGCGCGCGCTCCGCCGCCGGATTGCGGGCCAGCAGGTCGAACGCGGAGGCCAGGCACAGGGCGGTGGTCTCCACGCCGGTGAGCAGCAGGGTGATCAGCTGGTCGTGGACCTCCTGGTCGGTGACGGTCGGCCCGGTGTCGAGCGCGGCGGCCTGCAGGAGCGTTCCCAGCAGGTCGTCGCGGTGGTCGCCCGCCCGCCGCCGCTCGGCGACGGCCGCGGCCACGATGGCGTGCAGCCGGTCGACCGCGCGCCGGTAGCGGAGGTTGGCCGGTATGGGAAAGCGGAACGGGGCGTCGAACGGCACGATCGTCCGGACGAACAGGCCACGGACCACCTCGGCCAGGCAGTGCCGCACCTCGGCGTGAGCCGACGCGTCGAGGGAGTCGGAGAACAGCACGCGGCTCATCACCCGGGCCGTCACCGTCATCATCGCCGCGCTGACGTCGACCTGCTGTCCGGCCTGCCAGGAGGCGGACGCCGACTCGGCCTCCAGGCCCATCAGTTCCGCGTGGCCGGCCACGCGGGAGGGGCGGAAGGCCGGCTGGAGCAGTCTGCGCTGGCGCCGGTGCGGCTCGTACGGGCAGGTGACGACGCCGTCGCCCATCAGCCCGCGCAGTCTGTCGAACAGCGGGCCGCCCTTGTCGAACGTCCGTGCGTCCACGAGTATCCGGTGGACCAGTTCCGGGTGGCAGGCCACCCATGCGCGCCGGGGGCCCAGCCGCACCTCCACCAAATCGCCGTATGCCGGCAAAATATTCAGAAACGCCAGCGGTCGGCGGAACAAGGCGATACCGTGGCCGAGCAGTGGGATTGCGCCCGGCGCGGAACCCGCTGTCCATGCCTGTTCTGGTTCCGTTGCGGAACCGTTCATCGGATACCACCCGCCTCAGTCGAAACGCGAAATTCGGTGATCACCCACCGAATGGGCACTTGAACCAAGTCCTGCCCAGTTCAACCTGGTCGCGGATTGCGGAATCCTTTTTCCACAGGGGCGCACGGAAGCACGGTGAAGCACACAAAGAGATTTTCACCGCCGACCCGTTGACGGCGGCGCGCTCAGCCGGAAGGCTGCGCCAGCCGCTCCCGGAACCAGCCACCGGCCGCCTCGGCGACCTCCTCGAGCGCCCCGGGCTCCGGGAACAGATGCGTGGCGTTCGGTACGACATGCAGCCGGTACGGCACGGACAGCCGCGCGGCGGCATCCTCGTTGAGACCCAGCACCGTCTCGTCGGCGCCACCCACGATCAGCAGCACCGGAGCCTCCACCCGGGGCAGCCAGTCGCCCGCCAGATCCGGCCGCCCGCCCCGCGACACCACCGCGTACACCCGCCCCGGCCGCTCGGCGGCGGCCACCAGCGCCGCGGCCGCGCCCGTGCTCGCCCCGAACAGCCCTACCGGAAGACCCTCGGTGCCGCGCCGCCGCTCCAGCCAGTCGACCGCGGCCACCAGCCGCCCGGCCAGCAGACCGATGTCGAAACGGTGCCGGCCCGTCGCGGCGTCCTCGTACTCCTCCCGTTCGCTCAGCAGGTCCAGCAGCAGCGTGCCGAGACCCACCCGGTTCAGCGCCTCGGCCACCGCCCGGTTGCGCGGGCTGTGCCGGGAGCTGCCGCTGCCGTGCGCGAACAGCACCACCGCCGGGACCTCACCGCCCGGCACCACCAGATCGCCCGCGAGCGCCACCTCACCGGCGGGCACCGTCACCGCCTCGGAGTTCATCCGCCCTCACCTCCGGGTGCGCGTATCGACAGCGGCACGCCGAACCCCCGGCCCTCCACTGGGCCGGCACCCGCCAACGGGCCGACGGGCCGAGGTCAGCGAGCCGGGGTCAGCCGCTCCGCTCGTCGTCCGCCGTTCCCTCGACACCGGTCAGCGGATCGCCGGTCGCCGTGCCCGGCGGCTCCGGCTCACGGGGCCGGCTCTCCAGACCGGAGTGGGAACCCGGCTCCTCCTCGTCGAGGGCACGGGAGTAATCCGTCTCCGGCACGTCCTCGACGTCGTCCTCACGCTCGCCCTCCGCCTGGGAGGGAGTGGTGCGCGGCGGGTCGTACGTGTCGGTGGCGTCGTCCCGCTCGCCCTCGGCCTGGGACGGTGTCTGCTCGCTCATCGTGTTCCTCCCGAGGTCCGATCGGTCCCGGTCGGTCCCCCCGTGTACCCGTCCGGCCCCGCCTCATGCGAGTCACACCACCCCGCGGCCAGCAGCGCGGCGGCCGACCGCGCCAGAGCCGTGTCGCCCCGCCCCAGCACATGCGCCACCGCCAGCACCGCCGCGAGCCCCGCCCGGTCCCGCCGCCACGCACACACGACGAGCAGCGGCTCGACACAAGCACCCCACGCGGCCCGCTCCCCGTCGGACGCTTCCCCTACGCCACCCCGCACCGCGTCGGCCCAGCGACACACCGCGTCGGCGTCACCGGCGTCGGGGGGTGACGGTGGGGCTGTGTGTCGTGGGGTGCCGTCGGCTCCGGCGGCGGGCGGTGACTGTGCTGCGGGTTCTGGGGAGCGGTCGGTGCTGCGGCTGCCGCTGTCGGCTTCGGTGGGTGCCGAGGGCCGTGTGGTGCCGCCTGACCCTGTGCCGGGCGGTGTGGGGTGCCCGGGGTCGTCCGCGCGGCCGTCGGCCGATACCGGTGAACCCAGATGCACCGCCGCCGCGAGCCCCGTCGCCAGCGTGGTGTGGTAGCAGGTGCCGAAGAGGTACGCCGTCGCCTTCTCGCCGGTCAGAGGGGTCGGACCGGTCAGCAGGGCGGGTCGGTGCACCGGGCCGGGTACCGCCCCGTCGGGGCGCTGGGAGCGGGCCAGGGTGGCCCAGCCGGCGGACCTGAGCCGGTCGTCGGGATCGCCCGCCAGCTCCGCGCACACCAGCAGCTCCGCGACGAGGTCGAGGTGGCCGAGGGCGAGCTGCGCGGCCAGCAGTACGTGAACGGTGTCGCGCGGCAGGGGCACGTCCGGCGGGAGCGGGCGGGCGCCGAAGTCGGTGGCGTAGAAGAGCGCGTGGGTGAAGGCGTAGACCTCGCCCTCGTCCAGGGTCAGCGGGTCCGCGCCCAGCCCCGGCAGACTCTGCCGGTAGAGGGACGTCCGGTCCGGCAGCTCGGGCGGGGCGGGGAGGCCGCAGCGGTCGAGGAAGCAGCGCAGCTCCAGCCGGCTCGCCACCGGTCTGTGGGGGCGGGTGTGCCCGCCCGCGCCGACCGCGAGCAGTGCCCGGCAGTCCCGCCGCAGCTCCGGTCTGGGGCGGCCCAGCAGTTCCAGCAGCGCCACCAGGTTGAGGTGGTACGGGAAGTACAGGTCCGCGCGGCGCAGCCCGGTCACGAACCCGGGCTCGTCGACGATCCGCTCGGCGAGGTCGAGCGCCCGGGCACGCAGCTCGGAGTACGCCGGAACCGTCAGCCCCGGCACCCGTTCCAGCAGACGCAGGAACCCCAGCAGTTCCAGCAGCGGACCCGGCCGGAAGGGGCGGCGCGGCAGCCGGCGCTCCCACTCGCCGGGGTCGAACCAGTCGAGCTGCGAGGACAGCCAGCCGGTCACTCCCTCCAGGACCCGGAGCGCGGTCTCCCTCACCGGCCGCTCCGCAGCCGCAGCAGCGTCAACGACAGCGCCAGGACCGCGCCGAGCGCCCCTAGATCGGCCCACCACGGCAGGATCCCGGGGCCGCCGAGCAGGCTCTGCCGGGCCAGGTCCACCGCGTACGTCATCGGGTTGAGGTGCATCACCGCGGCCAGCCAGCCCGGCGCGTCCTCGGGGGCGAACACCGAACCTGACAGGAACAGCAGCGGGAACATGGCCAGTTGCACGGCCGCCTGGAGCGTCTGCACCCGCTGGATCAGCGTCGCCAGACACAGCCCGATGACGCTGAACACCGCCGCGCTCAACGCGTAGCACGCGGCCGCCGCCACGAAAGCCGACGGCGTCAGCGGCACCCCGGCGAGCGGGCTGAAGGAGAGCATCAGCACACTCTGCGCCGTGACCGCCCCGGCACCCGCGACCACCTTGCCGAGCGGCAGACAGATCCGCGGCACCGGCGCCACCAGCAGCTCGCGCAGCACGCCGTACTCCCGGTCCCAGGCGTACGTCTGCCCGGAGGCGATGCCGACCGACACCACCTGGATGGCGATCAGCCCCGGGAAGACGTACGCGCTGAACGGCACCCCGGGGCGCACGGAGCCGATCATGCCGTCGAAGCCGACGGCGTAGACCAGCACGAAGAACAGGACCTGCACGGCCTGGCTGACCAGCATGCCCGGCCGGATGACCTGGCGCAGCAGGTCCCGGTGGGCGATGACCGCGACGGCCCGCAGGCCGGACGCCAGCCGTTGCGCCGGGGTGTCCGCGCCGAACGCCGCCGGGAGAGTCACCGTGCGCTCACCTGCCCGTCGGCGGCCGCGGCCAGGTAGACGTCGTTCATCGACGGGTGCCGCACCGAGAGGGTGAGCCCGGGGACGTCCAGGGCGCGGACCACGTCGGCGACCCGGCTCTCCGGGTCCGGGCAGTGCACGGCGATCCCGTCCGGCCCGGTCAGCGGGGCGAACCCGGCCGCGCGCAACTGGGCGGCGGCGAGCGCGTCGTCGGCGCTGGCCACCACGATCCGCGAGGAGTCCAGGTTGCTCTTGAGCCGCGCGGCGCTGCCCTGCCGGACCACCCGGCCGTCGCGCATGATCACGATCTCGTCGGCGTACTCGGCCTCGTCCATGTAGTGCGTGGAGTACAGGACCGTCACGCCCAGTTCGTCCCGAAGCCGGGTCAGGTCCGCCCACACCGCGCTCCGGGCGCTCGGATCGAGCCCGTTGGTCGGCTCGTCGAGCAGCAGCAGCCCCGGCCGGTGCAGCAGCGCGCGGGCGATCTCCACCCGGCGGGCCAGACCGCCGGACAGCTCCTCGACGGGCCGACGGGCCCGGTCCTGGAGCCCGAACAGCTCCAGCATCAGCGCGATCCGGCCGCGCGCGTCCGCCCGCCGCATCCCGAACAGCCGGGCGTGGAACCACAGGTTGCGTTCGACGGACAGCTCCTTGTCGAGGGTGCGCTCCTGGAAGACCAGGCCCAGGGCGCGCCGGGCGGCCATGGGGGAGCTGCGCACGTCATGGCCGAAGATCCGCGCCGCGCCCGCGTCCGCGCGGGCCGCCGTGGACAGCACCCGCAGCAGGCTCGACTTGCCCGCCCCGTTGGGCCCGAGCAGCGCGGTGATCCGCCCGGGAGGCGAGGAGACGTCCACCCCGCGCACGGCGGTCACCTTCCCGTACCGCACGACCAGCCCGCGCACCTCGTACGCGGGCACCCCGGCCCCGCCCGCCGCTCCGGCCGCGCCGCTCACACCAGCCCCAGACAGCGGTCCCACGGCAGCGGTCCGTGCGGCACCGGCGACAGCGCCAGGGCCACCCCGGCGGCGCCCTCCAGCATCCCGGCCACGTCCAGCGCCCGGTGCGGCACCGACGAGTGCGCGGCCGCCGGGAAGCGCATCAGGTGCCGGAACCCGAACGGGGCCTCCTCGTCGAGAGCTGCCAGCACCATCCCCGTCAGCCGGTCACGGCCCGCATGCAGCACCGGATCGGGCTCCGCCTCGGCGACCCGCGACAGCACCGCGAGCAGCCCGGCGAAGCCATGGCACACGGTCGGCCCGTCCACCGCCCACCGGCGCTCGTCCCGCCGCAGCGCCGCGCGCAGCCCCTCGGCGGCGGCGGCCCGCCAGCGCGGCTGCCCGAACACCCGCCCCGCGCGGTGCAGCGCCGCAGCGACCCCCGGCGTGCCGTAGCACCAGGCCGTACGGGTGAACAGGGCGCGCGGCCGGTCGGCGGCCGTCTCGTCGTCCCAGCCCGCCCGCGCCGGCCAGTACGGCCCGGCCTCGTCGTGCAGCGTCCAGCCCAGCAGCCAGCCCGCGATCCGGTGCGCCGCCTCCGCCAGCCCCGGCACCTCGTGCCCACGCTCCGCGGCCGCGGCCAGCACGGCGAGCGGCCCGGCGATGCCGTGCGCCATACCGAGGTTGAAGTCGCCCCGCGGATACGTCCGCCGGTCCCGCTCGCTGACCTGCAGATCGGCCGGCACCCACCAGCCGGGCACCGTGCGCCGCACCGGCCCCACCACCGTGACCGGCTCGCTGACCGCGACCAGGTGCCGCAGCGACGCCGCCAGCGTCTCCGCCACCTCCGGGGACCGCTCGGCCGGGTCCTCCGCCGAGTCGAGCAGGATCCGCGTGGTCCCCGACAACCCGTTGACGAGGTCGTACGACGCCCAGTCCACACCCTGCCCGCCCCGCCCCGCGCGCTCCTGGAACGCGGCGAGCCGCTCCCGCTGCTCCCGCGCGACCCACTGCGCCAGGCGGCGCCGCAGCGACGCGTAATGGCCCGCGCCGCCCGCGCAGGTCTGGGCGGCGGCGAGCAGCGCGGCCGGACCGGAGAACAGGCCACGGCTGGGCACGGCGCCCACCGCCCGGCCGGCGGCGGCGAGATGACGGTGCGCCACCGCACGCCACGACGCGTCCGCGCGGGCCAGCTCCCCGTACAGCAAAGCGGTGCCGGGCAGACCGTTGGAGAGGGTGAGCGGCCCCCACATCACAGCGTCGTACACCGGGTCCCGGTTGTCCTCGCGGGACGCCACGGCGGCGACCGCGTCGGGGTCCGCGAGCCGCCGCGCGACCAGCGCCACGGCCCGCTCGGCCGCCGCCGCCAAGGCGGGGGAGCGGTGCCCGAGGGCGACGGAACTCATGACAGGTGCCTCCGGCGGTAGAGATGGTCCTGTACGGCGCCCCGGGCGATGCCGAGCACGGCCGTCTCCCGGGCGGTGGAGCCGCCCAGCAGCCGGTTGCACACCATGTGCAGCAGACTGCCCACGACCCGGCCCTCCGGCGTCCGTCCGCTCTCCCGTGCCGCCCGCGCCAGTCGCCGCACGGCCGCGTCCCGCTCGCCCAGCGCGGCCAGCACGCGCGCGCCGACGGGGTCGGCGGACAGCGCGGGCCAGCCGCCGTACGGATCGACCAGCCGGCGCCAGCCGGCGGCCCGCTCCCGGAAGGCCTCGGGCAGGTCCCGCCGGGAGCCGGTCATGCCCAGCCAGGCCGCCGCGCCGTCGCCCCCGCAGTCCTCGGCGAGCAGCGGATGCCCGGGCGCGGGCGCCCCGAAGGCGTGGGCCAGCGCGGCGCAGGAGACCACGGCGAGGTCGTCGGCCCGGATCCCGGCCGGGCCGGACCGGACGCCTGACCAGACACCGGCGGGCGGGGCGTGCCGGACCTCGTGGGCGAGCCGCAGCAGCGCGACGGCGGCCTCGCTGTCGCGTCGGAACACCTCCTCGGCCGCCGCCAGCGCGCCCGCGCCGCCGTACCGCTCGACCTCCGGGTCGTACGGGGCCAGCGCATGCCCGCGCACCAGCCCCCGCCGCTGCCACTCGGCCAGCAGCCCGCCCACCTCCAGCGCGACCGCGCCCCACAGATCGGACCGCGCGCCGTGCAGCCGCACCCGCAGATGGTGCCCGGCGTCGTCGGTGTAGCGCAGGAAGAACCAGCGGTCCACGCCGCGTTCCCGGGCCCGCTCCACCAGCCCGGGCAGCGCGGTGCGCAGCAGCTCGTCCTGGCCGCGCGCGGAGCCGTACACCTTCAGCGACAGCCAGTCGCCGCCTAGCCCGTGCACGGCGCGCCGCGCGGTGTGGTGACCGGTGTAGGGGCGGTACGCCGGCGGTGCCGGGCGTCGGGTGAGGGGAACGACGATCTCCGTGGTGTGCCCGGCGAGCGGACCGTCCAGCAGTCCTTCGTGCTCCCCGGGCACCTCCTGGGCGATCAGGTCGGGGTGCCGGGGGAGCCGGTCGCGCAGCAGCTCACGGTGCCACGCCCGGTCCAGGTCGAGCAGCAGCCGCTGGTCCGCGGTGACGGCGAGGACCAGCCGGGGAACGTCCCAGCGCTCGCGCCAGGCGGCGACCTCACGGTCCCACGCGGCCCCGGTCGCGCCCGGCGCCACGGCCCGCAGCTCGTCCAGCCGCCACACGGCACAGGCCAGCACGAACCGGCCGGAGCGGATCCTCGGCACGAACGGCGCCTGGGCGAGCGGACCCCAGTTCCACGGCTCCCACAGCCGCTGCCCCTCCAGGCCGATCTCCCACAGCAGCCGGGCGGCGTTGGGCGCCTGCGCGGGAGCGCTCACCATGTTGCCCAGCACCGGCACGATCTCCCGGCCCGTCGGCAGGTGCACGGCCGTCAGCCGGTCCAAGGTGGCGCCGACGCCGATGTCCGCGAGCCGCAACTCCTCGGCACCGGCCGCGTCCGGGACGCCCACGGAGATCCGCCGCCCCGTCGCGGGCACGGTGTGGGCCAGGTTGGACGCCCGGCCCGACCGGGTCCGGAAGGCGAGGTCCACCGCCACGGCCCCCGCCACGTGCACCGGCGTCTCCCGGTGCAGGGCTGTGAACGGCTCCCGCCAGCCGGGGTCCAGGTCGGCGAACCGCGCCAGGGTGGAACCCGCCCGGTGGGAGCCGGGGGAGGGGGACAGGAAGACCAGGAACTCCCCGCCGGTCAGCGCGTCCGCGTCGGCGGCCACCACCTGCACCGTGACCTCGCACGAATTCTGCGCGACGGCGCCGACAGCGCCTGTGTCCGCCGCGTTCGCCGTGTCCGCCGTGTCCGGGCACAGCTCCGCCAGCTCGGCGTCGGTCAGCACCATCTCGCGCCGCCGCTCGCGCACCGCCGTCGCCGCCAGCCGCGCCATCGCCCGGTCGACGGCGACCGCGCGCGGCTCCTCGGGCGGGGCGGGCGCGGCCTCGCTGTTCGGCCAGCCGTACCCTGCCGGCGCCCCCAGCCCGGTCGCCGGATCGAGCAGTTCCAGCACGGGCACCAGCCGGTCGGCGCCGTACACGTCGAGGAACCGCCGGTGGAAGTCGCGCAGCGCCAGCAGTCCCCGCTTCGGCCGCGACAGCCGGAGCATCAGCGTCGCCGCCCGCTCGACCTCCTCCCGCACGGCGTACGGCAGACGCAGCTCCACGTCCAGCCGGGTGTCCACGTGCAACGGCGTGTCGTCCGCCGCCACGGCACGGGCGTCCGCCAGCAGCCGCCGCAGCCGCTCCCGCCCGGCGCCCGGAGGCAGGGCGTCGTAGTCCGCGCGGTCCCGGTCGAGGCGGTGCAGCGCCGCGCGGACCTGCTCGGTGGCGGGAGAGGGGGCCGCCACCGAGTCCAGGACCGACCGCACGTGCCGCAGCGGATCACGGCCGTCCAGCGGCGGGCGCAGCGAGGTGATCAGGATCTCCTGCCCGACCAGCTCCGCCAGCAGGGCGCGCAGCCGGTGACCGGGCGCCTTCGGGAAGGCGGCCGTGAGCCGGTCCACGAGCACCGGATACGGCACCGGAGTACGGGCCTCGGCGACCACCCGCGCCACGACCGGCGTGTGCCGTACGGACACGGTGGCCCGCCCGGCGCCGTCCGCCGTGGGCGCCGCCGCGCGTGCCGAGGGGGCGGTCAGCACCAGCCGGTCGCCGCGCACCGTCAGCGCCTGGTGCGCCTGCACGGTCAGCGCCTCCAGCACCGCCGGATCCCGTTCCAGACGGTGCGTCACCTTCGTGAGCCACTGGACGTCCGCGTGGGTGCGCGTCCGATGGGCCGTTCCCCGGACCGCCTTCGCGGTGGCGTAGAACTCGCCCACGGCCACGCCCGCGAACAGACCGAACGGCGTCGGCCGCGTCCGCATCCGGATGTCGTACCGCAGCACCGCCAGCGCCGCCCGCCGCAGCCGCCGGGCCGTCAGCCCTTCGGTGCTCCGCGCGGCCACGCGGCGCACCAGCGCGCTGAGCGCCGGTGAGGCGAGGGCGAGGGCCTCGTCCAGCAGCGGATCGGCGGCGGCCGCGCACAGCAGCGCCGCGCAGGCGCCGGGATCGTCGGGCGTGACGCCGTCCTCGGGGAGCGGCAGGCCCGGCGCGGCCGGGGCCACCGGGGCGCGGAGCAGGAAGACGTCGGCCGCGCGGAACACCGTGTCTCCCAAGGCCTGCTCCCCTCCGCCGTCCTGCCGCGGTCCCCGCGCGCGTCGTTCGGTCGATGTCGATGTCGATGCCGTGTCGTTGTCGATGTCACCGGCGCCGTCCGGGGGCCGGCCGGGCTCCGGGGCCGGCCGGCCACCCGGACGGTGGGCTCAGCAGCAGTGGCTGCAGCCCGAACCGCCGCCGTCGCTGGTGCAGCCAGGCGTGCAGTAGGAGACGGACGTGATGGCCGGTCCCGCGACCGACTTCTCCACGCCGATCTCCAGGTCGAGGTCGAACAGGTCCGCGTCGTCGTACTGAGCGGGTCCGTGGGTGCCCATGTGAGGCTCCTTCGTTCGGAGAGGCGGATGGATGCTCGGGTGGTGCTCGTTGGCTCTCTCTGTGCAGCACGCAACCACGTGCGCCACGACGGGCTCAACGGCTTCCCGAAGGGCTGGCAGTAATGGCAGTGCAATGGCAGGGCGGAACGCAGTATTCGGCCGCCGGCGGCAGCCCGGTCCCGGGCCGGGGCCCGATTCGCTCGTAGGAGGGATCATCCGCGGGAGCGGATGAACCGCCGCCCCGCGGACGGCTACGTACGTCGTGTGTGTTCGGACGAAGCCCTGCTGACCGCGGCAGCCCACGGCGACCAGGCCGCCCTGCGGACCCTGTACGACAGGCACGCGGCCGCCATGCTGCGCCTGATCCGCAGACTCACCTCCGAGCCGGCGGTGGCGGAGGAGATCCTCCAGGAGGCCTGGCTCGCGGTGTGGCGGTCCGCGGCCGGGTTCCGGGGCGAGTCCTCCGTCCGCGGCTGGCTGCTGGGAGTGGCCAGGCGGCAGGCGCACAACCAGCTCCGCCGGGCGCGGCCGCAGCTCACCGACCTCGCCGAGGCCGAGCACGTACCGCACCCGGACCCCGGAGTGGAGGAACAGGTGATCCTGGCGGCCGAGCGGACCGAGCTGCGCGCGGCGGTCCGCGCCCTCCCCGAGCACCTGCGTGAAGTACTGGGCCTCGTCCTCGTGGACGAACTCGCCTACCCGGAGGTGGCCGCCGTGCTCGGCATCCCGGTGGGCACCGTCAAGAGCCGGATGTCCCACGCGCGCAGGCGGCTGGGCAGCATGCTCGCCGCCTCGCGGCTGGAAGGAACGGGACGACGATGAGAGAACACCTCGCCGAACACTCCGCCGGCCACCTCGCCGACGAACAGCTGATCCGTCTGGTGCGCGGCACCCCCGCCGGACCCGGCCCACGGCACCACCTCGACGGCTGCTCCGGCTGCCGCGCCAGACTGGCGGACTGGCGGGCCATCGGCCGCGCCACCCGCGACCTGGAGAGCGCACCCCACCTTGTCCCGCCCTCGTTCGACGCCCTCCTCGGCGCCCGTCTCACCGAAGACCCCGCGGACGCGCCCGCCGTGACCCCGGTCCGCCCCGTCACACCCGCCCGCCCACCGGTGCCGTGGCGGCTGGCCTGGCAACTCGCCCGCACCGAGGCCGCCCTGCTGCCCCGGCTGTGGGCGCCGCTCAGCGCCCTCGGCCTGGTGGCGGCCGCGCTCGTGGCACCGCTGCTGGGCGCCGAGCGCCTGGGGCAGCGGCTGTTCGGCGCCGCTTGTGTGCTGCTGGTCCTGCTCGCCTCCCTCGTCGTTGCCTCACCCCGCCGGGACCCGCGCCGGGAGCTGCACTTCGCGCTCCCCGTGTCACCGGGGACCGTGTTTCTCGCCCGGCTCGCCGTCGTCGTCGGCGCCGACCTGGCACTGGCCGTGGTGTGCTCGGCGCTGGTCGGCGGGCCCGGGTGGTGGCCGGTGGTGACCGACTGGCTCGGCGAGGCGCTGCTCGCCTCGTCGCTCGCCCTCGCCCTCGCCGTGCGGGTGGCACCGGCCGCCGGAGCCGCAGCGGGCGGGACCCTGTGGCTGCTCGGCGTGCTGACGGGCCCCCAGGGCTTCCTGACCTCGCCCGTCGGCACGGCTCTGGGCCCCCTGCTGGCCACCACGCCGTGGACGGTGGCCGCCTCCGCGCTGCTGCTCGCCTGGGCCACGACGGCGATGCGCGGTCACCCGTCCCGCACATGACGGCACGGCCGACGGGACGCGCCGCGGCGCCCACGGAAGACCTCGTGAACCGTTCCGCGTCCCACCGCTACGTACCTGTCGTCCGCCGGCGCCTCGTCCGGGTACCCCCCGATCCGGCGAGGAGCCGGCGGCCTCACGGAGCCGCAGGGAGGAGCAGGCCATGACCACCGTGCCCTGGCGCTCATGGTGGGCGTACGAGGCCCGGCGCTGCGGCCGCGGCGCCCTGGTCCTGCCGCTGCTCGCCGCGCTCGCGGCCTGGGCGGCGATGGCCAACGGGCCGCACGGCGGCAGCCTGCTCGGCCGCGCCCTGCTCAGCACCGCGCTGCCCGCCGCCGCCGCCCTGGCCTGCGGCTCCGTGATCGCCCGCGAGGCGATGACGGAACTGCATCTGACACTGCCCACCGACTACCCCCGCACCGTGCTGCGCCGGCTGTGCTGGCCCGCCGGGTCGACCGCCGTCGCCGCGGCGGCCCTGGTCGGCGCGCTCACCGCCGCCGACCGCGGCATCCGCCCCGCCACGGTCCTCGTCGAACTGGCCGGCCTCACCGTGCTGCTGACCGGCTGCGCGCTCTGGGCCACCGCACGCGCGGGCTCCTCCGGCGCGGGAGCGGGCCTGGTCACCGCGGTCTGCCTGGCCAAGCTGCTCCTCCTCGACCGGGTCGCCCCGCACGGCGCCCCGCAGGGCGTCGCCGCGGCCCTGGCCGGCGTCGCGCTCACCGCCCGCGCACTCCGCCTCCTCACCGACGCGGAACGCTCCGGCGTACTCACGCACGAGCGGGAGGAGGGCGGCTGATGGGGCGTACGCCGCCGAGCCGTGCCGTACCGGCACCGAACCACCGACCCTGGAGAGCTCCATGACCGCGCTGCTGTGGACCATCCGCTACGAGGCGCTGATGGCGGTCAGGCGGCGTGTCGTCTGGGCCGCGGTGCTGCCGCTCGCCGCGCTGACCCTGCTGCTCGCGGTCACCTCTCCCGTGGTCACCGACCCGGCCGACCCGGCCGTCCGGGTCGGCGTCACCGCGGTCCTCGCCAACACCTTCTGCACCCTCGGACTGGCGCTCGCCCTCACCGACCGGCTGCGCCGCGGTGTGGAGGCGCGCGGCATGCCGGAGCTGCTGGCCGCCACCGCCGCCGGCCGGGTGCCCCGCGGCACCGGAGCCCTCCTGGGCCCGCTGCTCGCCGCACTCGGCCCCGTCGCCGCACTCCTGCTGCTCTACGGGGCGGTCCTCTCGCTCACCGAGACCAGCGGCAGACCCCTCACCGCCGCCCTGATCGCGCTCGGCACGGCCGTGCTGCCCGCCGCCCTGCTGGCCACCGCCTTCGCCGGGCTGCTCGGGCTGCTGATGCCGGTCGCCGCGGCCCGTGCCGTCGTCGTGGCGGTATGGCTGTGGGCGACCCACTTCCCGCCCCGCTTCTCACCGCTGCCCACCCCCACCGGCACGGTGTTCTCGCCGCTCGGCGGCTACCCCCTCGTCGCCTGGGCCGACGCCCCCCGCATCTGGGCGGCCCGCGGCGGCACCGGCCCGCTGCGCCCGGACGTCACCGGCACCTCCGCCCTGCTCAACCTCGCCCTCGTGCTGCTGACCGCCGCGCTCTGCCACGCCCTCGGCCACCTCGCCGCACGCCCCCGACGACACGGAGCCTGACCGCGATGAACATCACGACGGAGCGACTGACCAAGGTCCACCCAGGCGGCCGGCGCGCCCTGGACGGCGTCGACCTGCACATCGAGGGTGGCACCGTCGGCCTGCTCGGGGCGAACGGGGCCGGCAAGACCACACTGCTGCGCATCCTGACCGGCGTCCTGCGGCCCACCTCCGGCCGGGTCGTCGTCGCCGGCCACGACCTGGCCACCAGCGCGGGCCTGACCGCCGTCAAGCGCACCCTGGGCTACCTCCCGCAGGAACTCTCCCTGTACCCGGACCTGACCGCCCGTGAGTTCCTGGACTACATCGCCGTCCTCAAGGAGATCCACGACCGGCGCGAGCGGCGGCGGCAGGTCGAGACCCGGCTCACCCAGGTCGGCCTGGAGGACCTGCGCCACGAGCGGCTCGGCGGCTTCTCCGGCGGCATGCGGCGCAGGATCGGCATCGCGCAGGCCCTGCTCGGCGACCCGAGCGTGCTGATCGTGGACGAGCCCACCGCCGGACTGGACCCGCACGAACGGATGCGGTTCCGCGCCCTGCTCGCCGCGCTCGGCGGCGACCGCACCGTGCTGCTCTCCACCCACATCCTCGACGACGTCGCCCAGACCTGCCCCGAAGTCGCCGTCCTCACCACGGGCCGGCTCGTCTTCCACGACAGCACCGCGGCCCTGGTCAGCCAGGCAGCCGGCTGCACCTATCTGCTGCCCGCCGGCACCCCCGCACCGCCGCCCGGAGCCGACGTGGTCAGCGCGGTCACCACCGCCGACGGACCCGAGTACCGGGTCGTCGCCTCGGTGCCACCGCCCGGAGCCCGGCCCGTCCAGCCCACCCTGGAGGACGGCTACGCGGCCCTCCTCAAGACCACCGGACCGTCCACCTCTTCCACCTCTTCGGACTCTTCCGATTCTTCCGAGAGCGAGGTAGCCAGCAGATGACGCAAGACCCCGGCTGTCCACCGTCCACACGGACCTCCGACAGGATCCGGCCCGACCACACCCGAGGCCCCGACGGCGCCCGCGGCACAGCACCGTCCGGCCCGCGCGCCCTGGTGGGTGTCGCGCTGATCGTCTGCTGCCTCGTCACCGCCTGTGGTGGCAGCGGCCGTTCCGACCCGGCCACCACCGATCCGGAGCCACTGCCGAGCCCCACCTCCGCCACCCAGGAGATCAGTGAGAAGAACCTCGGCTACACCTGGCCGCTGACCGTCGATCACGGCACCGCCGAGTGCCGCGGCGACAACGAAGCCGTCTTCACGGCTCCCGACGGCACGACCTACGCGCTCAACGACCGGGCGCGCGACGCCGGATACCGCAGTATCGAGCCGTTGCGGGCCGCCGGGGACGACGGCGATCCGATCAGCCTCGGGTCGCTGCTGACCAAGACGCTCAAACTCTGCCAGGCCGCCGGCTGACCACCGCTGCCTTCAGCACCGCGCCGCCGCGTCAGAGGGCGGCGCGGTTCCTGCTACCACCTCGCCGGACCAGCCGTACGGTCCGGCGTCGCGCACCACGGGGGATCGACGTTTTGCCGCAACTCATCGTCAACAGCCGTCTTCATGTCCTCGCCCACCGCGGGCTGGAGGCACCCTGCTCCGTACCGGGGACACCGCTCAGTGCCCTGCTGGTGAGCCTCGACCGGGTCGACTTCGTCGACGACGTCCAGCTCGCCGCGCCCGGTGATCCCCGGCTGCCCGTGCTCATGCCGGTGTTCAGCGAACTCCAGGCCGACCGGCTGCGGGCGCTGCGCGTCCGGCATCCGGCGGCCCTGCTGGTCGCGGTCACCGACTGTGTCTCCGGGCATCTCACCTACCAGGCCATCCGGGCCGGGGCGAACTTCGCGTTCAACCTCGCCATCACCGACGAACGGCAGATCGATCTGCTGCTCGCCCAGTTCAGAGCCCACCGCCCGCCTGGGGCCAGGCGTTCCGAGACGCGGCTGTGCGCGCTGCCCGACGGCGCGTTATCCGCACCGGCCGCGGCCCGCGCGTCCGTCGTGCCGGCCGGCTACGACGCCGACCTGCTGCGCATGCTGTGTTCCTCCGCGACGGTCTCGGAGATCGCCCGCCGCACCTACTGCTCGGAGCGCTCCATGTACCGCCGGATCCGCAAGCTGTACAACGCGTTCGGCGTCTCCGGCCGCAGCGCGCTGCTCGCCCGCGCGGTGGAACTGGGACTGGTGGACGACGGAGGGGGGCCGGGAGCACAGATCCGCAGGGCAGGCTGACGCCGGCGGGGGCGACCCTCCTGGGCCGCCCCCGCCGGGAAGGCCACCCCCGCTGGGAAAGCCACCCCCAGCTGCCCCACCCACTCCTCAGCGGATTCCAGCGTCCGCCGTCTCCACCAGCCGGAAGAAGCCCGCCTCGACATCGCCGTCGACGGCGAGTCCCTCCACGGAGCCCTCATAACGGGTGCGGCCTGCGACGAGGACCTGGACGCGGTCGCAGACCTGGGCGACCTCGGCGAGCTGGTGGCTGGCGATGAGCACGGCGACCTGCTGCTCGGCGAGGGAGCGGATGATGCCGCGCATCTCGCGGATGCCGACCGGGTCCAGGCCGTTCGTCGGCTCGTCCAGGACGATCAGGCGGGGCCGGGCCAGCAGGGCGACCGCGATGCCCAGACGCCAGCGCATGCCGAGGGAGTACGTACGGACCCTGCGCTGCCGGGCCCCGGTCATGCCGACCAGCTCCAGCGCCGGGTCGATCCAGTCGAACGGCACCCCGCGCAGCCGGGCGTGGATGCGCAGCGTCTCGTCGGCGGTGAGCTGCGGCCACAGGCCGGGAACCTCGATCAGCGCCCCGACCTCGGCGAGGCTGTCGCGGCCCACGGGGCGGCCGAGGATCTCGATCGTGCCGGCCGTCGGCCGCTGGAGGCCGAGCAGGGCCTTCATCAGGGTGGTCTTGCCCGCGCCGTTCGGCCCGAGCAGGCCGTACACCTCACCGGTCCCGACCGTCAGGTCCACCCCGTCGAGGGCGCGGTGGGCGCCGTAGTGCTTGTGCAGATCGCGGATGAGCAGGGCGTGCGCCTGGGCCTGGGCCATCTCAGATCTCCTTACGGATCATGTGGAGCCGGCCGACGAGGAGGAGGACGACGGTCAGGCCCGCGGCGAGCAGCAGTGCCACCGGGATCGCCCCGGGGTCGGTGACGGGGCTGTCCTCCGGCAGCGGCACGCCGTTCGGCCCGATGCCCGCCAGGGGCAGCACCACCCGCATCGGCCACGCGAACGGCACCAGGTACCAGAACGCCTTGTCCGACACCAGCGCCCCGCACAGCAGCCCGGCCACGCCGACGCCGATGCTCGGGCCCATGCCCCACACCATCGCCACCAGCGTCGCCAGTGCCGTCATCGACAGACCGACCAGCCAGGGCAGACAGACCGCCGCGGCGACCGTGCCGAGCGCCGCAGGGAAGCGGCCGCTGAGCATGGCGCCGAACGAGAGCATGACCAGCAGGACGGTGGCGGAGACGAAGCCCAGCACGCCCAGCGCGGCGACCTTGCCCATGAAGTACCGGCCGCGCGGGACGCCGTAGGAGAACAGGAGCCGCCAGGCGTCCTGGTCCGCGCGGACGGAGAGTGCCGCGGCGAGCCCGGCCGTCATCGGGACCAGGACGCCCCAGAACTCCAGGGTGACGTTCCGGAACACCTCGAAGGTCTGGCCGGCCTTCGCCTCGGAGGAGCCGAGCGCGCCGAGGAACAGCGGAACGGTGATGATCACCGGGGCGAGCAGGTGGTACCAGGCGAGGAAGCCCCGGCGGAGCCGGGCCAGCTCCGTGCCGGTCACGGTGGCCAGGGAGGGGTTGTCCCGGACCGGCGCGGGGCGGTCGCGTCCCGCCCCGGCGGGGGCGGCGGCTGTCGTGTCGTGTCGCATGCCCGGTACGTAGCGGTACCCACCGGCCCGGTTCACGGCTCCCGGCGCACGACAGCCGCGCGGCCTACGTGGGCTCGCCGTCCCGCGGCAGCAGCGGTTCCACCCGGGCGTACGCCGCCCAGTCGCGGAAGTGCCGGGCGTACAGGTCGGCGTCCTTGGCGAGGTCGGTGTCCTCGGACTCCTTGACGTCGACGACCGCCTTGAGCCGCCAGGTGACCGTCTGCCCGCGGTCGTTGAGGTAGCTGGTCTCCGCGTCCCGGGCCCGTCGTTCGACCCGCTCGCGCGCGGAGCGTTCGTCGGGCGCGTGCACCAGGACGAAGTTCTCCTGGTACAGGGGGCCCTCCGGGGAGCCCGCCTCGGCGGTGGTCGCCTCCATCACCACCAGGGCGACGAAGGGCAGGTCGGTCGGCTGTTCGATGCCGTGTCGCTCGGTCACGCTGGCTCCAGAGTGTCGCTTCGTCGCCTTGCCTGAGGTCGCCTTGTCTACTTGTCGAAGCGGCGGTCGTTCAGCAGCTTCCAGGCCTTCACGTCGTCGCGGTCGCCCCGCAGCTTCCCGTCGTAGATCTGGCCGAGCGTGCGCGACAGGCGGTCACTGGGGAACTCGCGGCGGATCGAGCCCTTCTTGCAGCGGGAGATGAACTTGGCGGCCACCTCGTCGAGATTGTCCCCCGCGCGGCAGCTGGGCGCGGCGGCCGCCACGACGTCGACGGCCGCCGGGACGGCGACGGCTTCGGGGACCAGCAGACCGCCGAGCGACAGGGTCAGCGCGGCGGAGACCAGGACACGGCGCAGTGCCTTCATCCGAATACTCCCATCGGAACGGGTCGTCACAGGACGGTTCCGAACTTTCCACCCCGGGCGTCGGCCCGGTGCGGATGACAGGGAGGTTGGCAGTGCGATGGCAGCCGGCTGTCAGGGGTGTGTCAGGCGCCCGCGTCGCCCCGCTGCGCGCGCTCGGCGTCGCGCTGCTTCAGCCGGGCGGCTTCCTTGCGGACCTCGGCCTGGGTGGCGCGCTCCTTCTCCAGCCACTCGGGCCGGTCCTGCTTCAGCGCGTCGATCTGCTCGGTGGTCAGCGCCTCGGTGACCCCGCCGCGGGCCAGGCCGGCGATGGAGACGCCGAGCTTCGCCGCGACCACCGGGCGGGGGTGCGGGCCGTTGCGTCGCAGCTCCCGCAGCCACTCCGGCGGGTTGGCCTGGAGCTCGTTCAGCTCGGCGCGTGAGACGACACCCTCCTGGAACTCGGTGGGGGTGGCGGGGAGGTACACACCCAGCTTCTTCGCCGCGGTCGCGGGCTTCATCGTCTGGGTGCTCTGGTGCGACTTCATGCAGTCCAGACTATCGGCCGCGGCGGAGACGTCCGACCACAGCCGGTAACCTGGCGGGGTGACCGGCTCGGAAGACTCCCCCTCGTTCCGGCTCGCGTACGTGCCCGGGGTGATGCCCGCCAAGTGGGTCCGCATCTGGAACGAGCGCCAGCCCGACATCCCGCTGACCCTCCTCTCGGTCCCGGCCGCGGAGGCGTCCGACGTCTTGCGCGACGGTGCCGCCGACGCGGGCCTGGTCCGGCTGCCGGTGGACCGTACGGTCTTCAGCGCGATCCCCCTCTACACCGAGACGACGGTCGTCGTGGTCCCGAAGGACCACCTGATCACCGCCGCGGAGGAGGTCTCCACCGAGGACCTCGCGGACGACGTGGTCTGGCAGCCCCTGGACGACGTGCTGGAATGGGAGCGGCTGCCCGGCAAGCCCGCGGTCGAGCGTCCCGCCACCACCGCCGACGCGATCGAGCTGGTGGCGGCGGGCGTGGGCGTCCTCGTCGTGCCGCAGTCGCTGGCCCGGCTGCACCACCGCCGTGACCTCACCTACCGGCCGCTCGTGGACGCCCCGCAGTCGAGCGTCGCCCTGTCCTGGCCGGAGGACGCCACCACCGACCTGGTCGAGGACTTCATCGGCATCGTGCGCGGCCGCACGGTCAACAGCACAAGGGGCCGGACGCGCCCCCAGTCCGAGCAGCCCGGGAAGACCGCGAAGACCGAGAAGGAGGCGAAGAGCGGGAAGAGCCGGACCGAGGCCGCGGCCCGCCGCAAGCCCCCGGCCGGCGCCCGTGCGGCCAAGGGCGGGGCCAAGGCTGCCCCGAAGAGCGGCGCGAAGGGCCGGGGCAAGCCGCGCCGCCGGTCCTAGGCGAACGGCGCGGCGCCCCGGCCCGGCAGCTCAGGAGACGTACGACGCCTTCCGTGCCGTAGCGACGATTTGCTCGCCGTCCGCCCCGTTCAGCAGCCCCGCGCCGACCCACGCCTCGACGGTGGTCCGCACCCGTGCGACCAGCGCGCCCTTGCCCGCGAACGGCGCCCCTGCCCAGATTTCGTCGAGCAGGGTCGTGCCGTCGGGCCTGGCCGGGTTGGCGACGCCGGAGTCCGTGCCGCCGAGGATCACGCGTGGCTCGGAGCGCCGGACATAGGCGTGGGTGGGGTCCTCGGTGCCTTCGAAGAACGGGGCGAACTCCGTGCCGTCGAGGGTGTGGTGGAGGGGCTTCCCGGCCACCGGCGTGAAGGTGGGCAGGAGGTCGCCGGAGAGCGCGGCGTTGCGGTACAGCCCGAACTCCAGGTAGTCCGTGGAGGAGCTGCGGGCGACCAGGTTGACCGGTCCGTGGAACAGGGTCTGGAGGGACGGGTCGTCCGGGGCCTTCTCCACGCGCAGCCGGAAGGGGATGCTCACCCGGACCGTGTCGCCGCTGCGCCAGGTGCGCCGCACGGTGAAGTAGCCGCCGGGGGTGGGGGTGCCGTCGACGGGGCGGCCGTTGACGGTGACCCGGAATCCGGCGGTCGCCCAGGACGGCACCCGCAGCTTCAGGGCGAACGCGCCGGTGCGGCCGCGCACGGTCAGCGTCGTTCCCTGTTCGCGCGGGTAGTCGGTGGTCTGCGTGACGGTGACGCCCCGTTCCGCCCAGGTGAGGGTGGTGGGGCTGTAGAGGTTGACGTAGAGGGCGCTGCCGTCGGCCTGCGCGAAGTACACCGAGTCCTGGTACTTGGTGGCGCTCTCCATGCCGGTGCCCTCGCAGCAGGTCGTGCCCTGCTTGGGCGTGTAGTCGCGGACATGGCCGGGGGTGAGCCCGATGAAGTAGGTGACGAGCGGTTTCTCGGCGTCCGGCTCGTCCTGCTTGGAGCCGAGGACCTGGTTGTACAGGGCCCGCTCGTAGTAGTCCATGTACGCGGGGTCCTGCTCGTGGAAGAACAGGGTCCGGCTGAGCTTCAGCATGTTGTACGCGCAGCAGGTCTCGGCGGTGGTGGGACCGATCGTGCCCGCGATGGCGTCCCGGGCCTTCCAGAACTCGCCGGTGCTGGTGCCGCCGATGCCGTACATGCGGTGCGGTACGACCATCCGCCAGAAGTTCCTCGCGGCGGTGAGGTAGCGCTCCTCGCCGGTCGCGTCGTACAGCCTGACGTACCCGGTGAAGATCGGGATGTGCTGGTTGGCGTGCAGCCCGTCGAGGACGTCGGTGTCGGCGGCGCACGCGTCGATGAGCCGGTCGAGGTCGAACAGCTGGGCGAGCGCGAGGTGCTCGGGCTTTCCGGTGAGGGCGTGCAGGTCGACGATCGCCTCGACGATGCCGCCGAACTCGCCGCTGGAGAAGATGCCCCACATGCGTTGCAGGGTGGCGTCCGGCAGCCGGGAGAGCCGGGAGTGCATCCAGTCGCACAGGCCCGAGGCGAGGTCGAGCGCGCGTTCGTCGTCGGTGGCGAGGTGGGCGTCCAGCAGCCCGCGCAGGATCTTGTGCGCGGTGTAGTACGGCGCCCAGACCCTGGTGTAGTCGCCGCTGGTCATCGACTCCAGCTGGATGAACTGGGTCTCCGGGTACGCGGCGAGGAACCCGGGGTGGCTCGGCTCGCCCCAGGTGCGGCGCAGGGTGGCGGTCGGTCCGCGGCCGGAGGCGTCGGCGAAGGCGGATCCGGCGGTCTCGTCGAAGGCGTACGACGCGAGGTCGCCGCGTCCGGCCGGGGCGTCGGCGGCGCGGCTGCTCTGCAGGCCGGCGATCTCGGCGGCGGTCAGGGCGCGGGACCAGACGTCGAAGCCGCCGAAGGCACCCGCGAAGACGGGGTCTGAGGGGAAGTGGGAGCGGCCGAGCCAGGCGTGGGCGGGGGTACCGAGGCTCGCCGGGGTGAGCGTCATGGCGGTGTCGCGGGCGACGGCGGTGCCGTTGACGTAGAGCGTGCCGGTGCCGTCGGCGATGGTCACCGCGAGATGGCTCCACCGGTCCAGGGGCAGGGGAGCGGTGCCGTTGAGGCCCTGTTCCGCGCCGGGTCCGCCGGTGGTGAGGGCGAAGCGGGGGACGCCGCCGGCGTTGCGGGCGGTCAGGTACAGGTAGCGGGTGGTGTCGTCGCCGAAGTCGAAGATCCGGGCCCACGTGCTGTCGTGGGTGGGTCTGACCCAGGCCGCGAGGGTGATCGCCGGGCTCGCGGCGAGGGTGTCCGGCGGCAGGTCGACGTACTGGTAGGAGCCCCGTACCTGCTCCGTCGCCGTGCCGAACCTGCCGTCCGTGGACAGGACGACCGGCTCTCGGCGCAGTGCCTCGCGGACCTCGGTGAGGGCGCCCACCATGGTGCGGATCTTCTCCGCGTACACCTGGTCGCCGGTGCTCGCGAAGGCCTGGGACAGCATGGTGAGGAAGTGCCCGGTGTAGTGGCCGCGCAGATTCCCGTTGGCCTCGCCGTCCAGGCCCTCCCAGCCGCCGGGGGCGACGGCGCCGCCGGTGGGGAGGCCGGCGTTGGCGCGGAAGACCTGCAGCAGCCGGTTCACGTCGTAACCGCGGGCGTGGTCGAGCATCAGCTGCCGCTTCGCGGCGAAGAGGCCGTCGCCGAGCGTGACGTCCTTGAGGTGGAACGGGCGCAGGGTCCAGGCGTCCGGTGCGGGGAGGTCGGCGGCGGAGGCCGGAGCCGCTGCGGTGGCGGTCGCCAGCCCGGGGGCGGCGGCCGCGGCGAGGACCGTGGTGCGGAGAAGGGCCCGGCGGGAGAGGGGCGGTGCCATGTGCTGCTCCTCTGCGGAGTGATCGGCTGTGTGGTCCGACTCATGGGGTGAAGAAGTAAGTTGTTCGATATCGCGAACGGCGTACGAAGAGTCGACCAGAAGGTAGAGGCGGTGCGGGAGCGCGTCAACGGTCCCGGCCGATTCGGCCGGGGCCGGTGGGGTCGCGGAGCTGGAACTAGCGGGTGAGCCAGTCGTACGCCGCCCGTGCCGTGAACTCCGGCTGGCCGCCGCGGAACAGCAGGCCGGCACCGGCGAAGCCCGGGTCGTCGGCCTGGTCGGCGACGTACGGGACGGCGACGCAGCGCATGCCGGCCGCCTGTGCGGCGGTGGCGCCCGGGGCGGCGTCCTCCACGACCACGCAGTCGGCGGGGGCCGCGCCGAGCCGGCGGGCCGCCTCCAGGAAGACGTCGGGGGCGGGCTTGCCGTGCGGGACCTCGTCGGCGGAGACGGTCGTACGGAGGAACGCGTCCAGGCCGGTGGCGGCCAGGATCGCCGCGATGGCCTCCGGCGACGAGCCGGACGCCACCGCCATCGGGACGCCTTCGGAGGCGAGCAGTTCCACGAACTTCCGCATCTCCGGGTAGGTGGGGGTCGCGGCGCGGGCCAGCTCCAGGTAGCGGCGGTTCTTGGCGGCGAACAGCTCCTGCGTGGGCGCGGTCAGGTCGTAGCGCCGCTTCCAGTCGGCGATGGTGTCCAGGGTGCTGATGCCGACGTACCGCTCGTGATCAGCCCACGTGTAGCCGGGCACGCCCTGCTCGGCGAGCACCTGTCGGCCTGCTTCGTAGTAGTTCGGCTCGCTGTCCACGAGCGTTCCGTCGAGATCGAAGATGACCGAGATGCCGCCGAGAGTGCTCATGGAACCAGGATGCCAAGAATGGATCACGGCCGGATCGGCGGGGACGGAAGGCGCGGGATTGGCCGGGACGGAAGCCGCGGGATTGGCCGGGACGGGACCTGCGGGCTCAGCCCTTCGAGGCGCGCCCGATCGACTCGACGAGCGGCAGCAGGCGGTGTGGCACGCGCTCTCGCAGGGCGACCTCCGTGCGGGTGCGGACCACGCCGGGGAGACTGATCAGCTTCTGGATCACGTCCTCCAGGTGGGCGTTGTCCCGGGCCACGACCCGGGTGAGCAGGTCGCCGCCGCCCGTGATCGAGAAGGCCTCGACGATCTCCGGCACGCCGGCGAGCGCGTCGCCCACGTCGTCGAGATGGCCCTGGGTGACCTCGATGTGGACGAAGGCGAGCACCGGGTGACCGAGGGCGGCGGGGGAGAGCGCCGGGCCCGTGCCGGTGATCACCCCGTCCCGCTCCAGCCGGTCCAGCCGGGCCTGGAGTGTGCCGCGGGCGACCCCGAGGATGCGGGCGTACTCCCGCACACTCGTGCGCGGCTGCTCCAGCAGCAGCCGCAGAATGCGGGTGTCCAGCTCGTCCACCGCCATGTGCCCGGCCCCTCCTACGGTGATCACGAAGACCTGGTGATCAAGATGGACTGTACCAATGGCCCGGCTGTCCGCCGCCCGGCTGAACCACTCGCCTGCCCGGCTGAACCACTCGCCATGGTCCGATGGTCCGGTGCCGGCCGCATCCCGAGCCGTCCCGCTGAGCCAATGGACCAGTGAGACCGGGAGCACTTGAGCCACTGGTGGAGAGGATGCTGTCATGTGGAGGTCGATGGCGCTGCGGATCCCGCGGCGCCTTTTTCATGCCGATCATCTCCAGATCCATTCCAGGGGGCGGTAAGCAGTGCTGAAGAGGGTGTTCGTGGCTCCGGACCCGGGGCGTACGCGGCTGCGTTTCGCGACGCGCGCGGTTCTCGGCATCGGCCTCGCCGTGGCCGTCTGCGGCCTCGCCGGCCACTCCCTCGTCGGCGCCGTCATCGGCGGCCTCGCCGCGCTGCTCGCCCTGTTCACCGTCACCGACGCCACCGTCCGCGGCCAGGCCGTCACCACGGCGTTGCTGCCGCTGGCCGGCCTGCCGGTGCTCGCCGTGGCGGCCGGGGTGCACGATCGGCCCGTGGTCCGCGACCTCGTCTTCCTCGCCGTGGTAGGCGCGGGCGTCTACGCCCGCCGCTGGGGCCCGCGCGGGCACAGCCTCGGCGTGTTCGCGTTCATGACCTACTTCATCGCCCAGTTCCTCCAGGCGACCCCGCGGCAGCTGCCCGAGCTGTACGCCGCCGTCGTGCTGTCCGTGCTCGTCGCGGCGGCGGTGCGGTTCGGGCTGTGGTGCTACGAGCGCCGGCTGCCCCCGGCGCCCACCGTGGCCCCGCCGGCCGGATCAGGCCTCGCCCGGATCACCACCCGCCAGGCGATCCAGGCGACCGTCGGCGCGGGCTTCGCCCTGGTCGTGGGCCAGCTGGTGTCCGGGGAGCGCTGGTACTGGGCCGTCGGCGCCACCTGGTGGATCTTCGTGAACACCACCTCGCGCGGCGAGACTCTGGTCCGCGGCTTCCGCCGGGTCCTCGGCACGGTGCTCGGCATCGGCCTCGGCGTGCTGGCCGCGGTCCCGCTGCACGGCGCCGCCGCCCCCTCCGTGGCGCTGATCGCCGTCTGCGTCTTCGGCATCTTCTACACGGCCGCGGTGTCCTACACCTGGATGATGCTCTGCGTCACCCTCCTCGCCGGGCTGCTCTACGGGCTCCTCGGCGTGCTCGATCCCGCGCTGCTCGCCCTGCGCCTCGTCGAGACCGGCGTCGGCGCGCTCGGCGCCGTCCTGGCCGTGCTGTTCGTCCTCCCGGTCACCACCCACCGGGTCACCGACGCCTGGATCCAGCGCGCTCTGCGCTCCGTGCACGCCTGCACCGCCGAGACCGCCGCCCGGCTCGCGGGCGACCCGGACGCCGACCCCGCCCCGGGCGTGGCCGATCTGGAACTGCTGCTCGCCCGCGTCCGGCTCGCCGTCGCGCCTCTGGTGCACCCGCTGAACCCGATGCTGGGCCGCAAGCGGCGGGCCCGCCGGGTGCTCGCTCTGCTCGACGACTGCGCCCGCGAGGTCCGCGGCCTGGTCGCCGTCGCCGCCGACCCGGAGGCCTCCCACGACGCCCGCCTCGCCGCCGCGTGCTGGCGGGTCCAGGCGGCGGTGGAGGCCCTGACGGGCGGCCCGGCCGAGCAGGGCGTCCCCGCTCTGGCGACACAGCCACCCGCCGCGGAACCGGCACTCGCCCATCTCCACGGGCTGGAACGCGCGCTGGCGGAACTCGCCACGCCGCTGCGGGCGCCGTCCGGGTCACCGCTCGTGGGGGCGTGACGCGGGCGGGGCGTCGCATGTCGGAGACATGGAGATTCGAAGCTTCAGGTATTCATAGTTCAAGGATTCGGAGTTCAAGGAATCAGAGCTTCAAGGACTCAGAGATTCAGAGATTTCGCCCTGTTGGTCTAGACCTTCCGTGATCCGCTGCTAACGTCACCCCCGGGAGCCCAGGACCGAGAGGGGACAGCGGTGGCAGACGGCGGACAGCGGCGGCGGGCGTTCATCGGGTCGTTCACGGCGGCCGGCGGCCCCGGCGTGGTGGTGGCGGACGTCGATCCGGGCACTGGCGCGCTGACCCTCGGCGCGAGCGTCGGCGGTGTGCCCGACCCCTCCTACCTGGCCCTGGCGCCCGGCGGGCGCATGCTCTACGCGGTCAGTGAGACGGCCCAGGGCGCGGTGGCCGCGTACCGGGTGGACGGCGGGGTGCCAGAGCTCGCCGGGCCGCTCGTCCCCGTCGGCGGCGGGCCCACCCACCTCGGCGTGCACGCCGGACACGTCCTGACCGCCGACTACGGCTCCGGCAGCGTCACCGTCGTGCCGCTGCGGCCCGACGGCACCCTCGCGGCCGCCGCCTCCGCCACCCTCCAGCACACCGGATCCGGTCCCTACACGCCCCGCCAGCAGGGCCCGCACGCCCACCAGGTGCAGTCCGACCCGAGCGGACGGTGGATCGTCAGCGTCGACCTCGGCACCGACTCCGCGCGCGTGAGTGTCCTCAAGGAGGGCGGTCTCGTCCCGCACCGGGAGACCCCGCTGCGGCCCGGCTCCGGACCGCGCCACCTGGCCTTCCATCCGGACGGCGAGTACGCGTACGTGATCAACGAACTCAGCCCGACCGTCACCGTCTGCCGCTGGGACGCCGAGGACGGTGTGCTGCGGCCGCTGACCGAGACGCCGGTGCTGCCCGGCGCACCGGCCGGCGACGCCTACCCGTCGGGCATCGTCGTCTCGCCCGACGGCCGCTTCGTGTGGACCGCCACCCGCGGCGAGGACGTGCTGTCCGTGTTCACCGTCGAGGGCGACACGCTGCGGCTGACCGCGACGGTCCCCTGCGGCGGCCACTGGCCCCGCGCCCTCACCGCCTCGGAGGGCCGGCTGTACGTCGCGAACGAGCGCTCCGGCGACGTCACGTGGTTCGACGTCGACCCGGCCACGGGCCGGCCCCGGCGCGGCGGCGCGGTCGACGTGCCGGCGGCCTCCTGCGTGGTCGTCGGATGAGCGAAGGGCCCGCTCCTGGCGGGGAGCGGGCCCTTCGGCCGTACGGCCGTCCTACGGCTCGTACGGCCTCTTACGCGTCTAACGGCCTGGGGCAGGGCCTGGTGTCAGCGGACCGGCGTGCCCTGCGGCTGCTGCGGGGCGATGCCCAGCGCCGTCGTGTACTTGGCCAGCGCCAGCTTGCCGATCGCCGGGTACGGGCCCAGCGCCTCGGCGGCGGGGCAGCCGGCCTCGGCGGCGGCCGCCTCGACCAGCGCGGCGTCGATCTCCGGGCCGATCAGGTACGGCGCCAGCGCCAGCTGCTGCGAGCCGGAGGAGCGGAGCTGCTCGGCCACGGAGGCGATCGAGCCCTCCTGGTCGAGGGCCGCCGCCATCACCGGAACGGCCAGCCGCGCGGCGAGCAGCATGCCGGTGATCCCGGCCGCCTGAACGGCCTCCTCGCCGCCGACGGACGCCAGGATGATGCCGTCCGCGGCGGTCGCCACGGTGAACAGCCGGGCACGGTCGGCGCGGGCCAGACCGGCCTCCGACAGGCGCACGTGCAGCGCCTCGGCGAGCAGCGGGTGCGGGCCGAGCACATCGGTCAGCTCGGCGGCGACGCGGCTGTCCATCACGGCCTGGCGGACCTGGCGCAGCAGCGCGGCGTCCGGACCGGCCAGCAGGGGCACCACGACGGCGACGGGGCCCTCGGGCTCCTTGATCTCGAGACCCGCGGCGAGCGCCTGCTCGTAGCGGGCGGTGCGCTCGTCGGCGGCGTGCGCCAGCACGGCCTGGAGCGTGGGGAACTCGGTGTCGTCCCCGTCGACGTACCCGATCCGCGCGTCGAGGCCGGGCAGCTCGGAGCGGGCGATGCTCACGATCTCCTCGGCGAGGCTGCGCGTGGTGGCGCTGGGCGTGCCCGGTACCGCGAGGACGAGCGCGGGCGCGCCCTCGGGAGCCGCCAGGGGCTCGGGTCGGCGGTGCCGCCCGGGCTGGCGGGGGCGCGGCATTCGTACTGGCAGGCCGGACGCGGGCCCAGTGGGGGAGCTCATGGCGCCGCATGTTACTGGCTTACTGGGTTCCCCTGTTCGGGGAGGGTGCAGGTGAGCGGTTTCCGTCCGGTTTTGTCTGATGAGTTACGCGGAGATCCGAACTGATCAGCGGGTTTACCTACAGTCACTCGTGTCGGCCCTCGCTCGAATGGCCGAATCTTTATGGCCGAATCGCCGTCGCCGGATCAGTCCGGCGAGGTCGCCGTGCAGAGCAGCCGCTCGTCCCTCGGGAGCGCGAGCGTGCCCGTCGCCAGCGCGGTGGCGATCCGCGCCGCGCCGTGCAGCGGATCGCCCTCGGCCCACACGCAGCGCGCGTGCGGCAGCCGCTTCAGCAGCTCCGCCCGCACCGGCGCGAGCAGCGGCTCGCCCATCTTGAACAGGCCTCCGGTGAGGCCGACTTCCGGCTCCCCCTTCGACGGGCACACCGCGGCCGCCGAGTCGGCCATGTGCCGGGCCGCGGCACGGAGGATGTCCGCGGCGACGGGATCCGTGTCCGCGCACGCCGCCACCTGGGGCGCGAAGGAGGCCAGGACGGCCGGACGGTCCGTACGGGGATACAGCGCGCCGGGGAGTTCCGGCAGCGGGCCGAACTGTGCCCGCGCGCAGGCCATCAGCGGGGCGGAGCCGCCCTCCCGGCCGTCGTGGGCGCGCAGCGCGGCCTCCAGTCCCGCCCGGCCGATCCAGGCGCCGCCGCCGCAGTCGCCGAGCAGATGGCCCCAGCCGTCCGCGCGCCGCCATTCGGTCAGATCCGTGCCGAGGGCGATCAGACCCGTGCCCGCGGCGATCACGGCGCCGGGGCGCGGGCCCAGCGCGCCGACATACGCCGTGACGGCGTCCGCGGCGAGGGCGGCCGCATGGATGCCGAACTCCCGCCGCAGGGCGTCCGGCAGCTCGGCGCGCAGCGCGTCACCCAGCGTCCCGAAACCGGCGGCGCCGACGGCGGCCGTCGTCAGTTCCACGACACCCGTCTCGACGGTCAACGACCGGACGAGCGGCACCAGTTGCCCCATCAGGTGCCCGGCGTCGATGCCCCGCGACCCCGTCCGCACCGGCACCCGTGACTCGCGCTGCCCGAGCGGCCCGGCATCCACCGTGCCGACGACGACCCGCAGCCCGGAACCTCCCGAGTCGACGGCGAGGAATCCGGCGGAACCGGACGGCCCGACGCCCGCTGAGGTCCCGGCCCCGGACGTCACGACAGGCGCCAGTCCACCGGTTGGCCGCCCTGGCGCATCAGCAGGTCGTTGGCGCGGCTGAACGGGCGTGAGCCGAAGAAGCCGCGGTCGGCCGACATGGGGGAGGGGTGCGCGGACTCCACCGCCGGCAGGTCGCCGAGCAGCGGACGCAGGTTGCGGGCGTCCCGGCCCCACAGGATCGACACCAGCGGCTTGCCGCGGGCGGCCAGCGCGCGTATGGCCTGCTCGGTGACCTCCTCCCAGCCCTTGCCCCGGTGTGCCGCCGGCTTGCGCGGGGCCGTGGTGAGCGCCCTGTTGAGCAGCAGCACGCCCTGCCGGGTCCACGGCGTGAGGTCGCCGTTCGACGGCTGGGGCAGTCCCAGGTCGGTGTGCAGCTCGCGGAAGATGTTGATCAGACTGCCGGGCAGCGGCCGGACGTCCGGGGCCACGGAGAACGACAGCCCCACCGCGTGCCCCGGTGTCGGGTAAGGGTCCTGTCCGACGATCAGGACCCTCACCTCGTCGAAGGGTTGCTGGAAGGCCCGCAGGACGTTCTGTCCGGCCGGGAGATAGGTGCGTCCCGCGGCGATCTCCGCGCGCAGGAAGTCGCCCATCTCGGCGATCCTTCCGGCGACGGGTTCGAGGGCCTTCGCCCAGCCCGGTTCGACGATTTCATGCAACGGTCGTGGTGCCACGGCGTCACCCTACTGCCGTACGGCACAGGGTGATCAACCGGTGGCCGAGGGCCGGACCGGACCGGCACGCTCGTCATCGGCTCACGCGACCACCGCGGCCCGCACGCACAGCACGTCCGGCAGGTGGTGGGTCAACTGCCGCCAGCTGTCGCCGTCGTCGGCCGACGCGTACACCTCGCCGTTGCGGTTGCCGAAGTAGACGCCCGCGGGGTCGGCGTCGTCCGTGCACATCGCGTCGCGCAGCACGGTGCCGTAGTGGTCCTCCTGCGGCAGGCCCGCCGCCAGCGGCTCCCACGTCCGACCGGCGTCCGCGGTGCGGTACACCCGGCAGCGCCGTCCGGCGGGCACGCGGTCGGAGTCCGCGGTGATCGGGAACACGTACGCCGTGTCCCCGCGGCGCGGATGGGCCGCCACGGCGAAACCGAACGTGGACGGCAGGCCCTCGCCGATGTCGGTCCAGTGGGCGCCCGCGTCGTCGCTGCGGTACACCCCCCAGTGGTTCTGGAGATACAGCCGGTCCAGGTCGGCGGCGTCCCGGGCGACCTTGTGCACGCACTGGCCGAACTCCGGGTTCGGGTCGGGCAGGAACACCGCGGACACACCGGAGTTGGACGGGGCCCAGCTGGCTCCGCCGTCGGTGGTGCGGAACACCCCGGCCGTCGACACGGCGACCGTCACGGACTTCGGGTCGCGCTGGTCGGTCAGCACGGTGTGCAGGCCCTCCCCGCCGCCGCCCGGCACCCACTGGGAACGGGTGGGGTGCTCCCACAGGGGCCGGACCAGGGTGAAGCTCTCCCCGCGGTCCTCCGAGCGGTACAGCGCGGCCGGTTCGGTGCCCGCGTAGACCACGTCCGCCTCGGCGGCCGACGGGTGCAGCTGCCACACCCGCTCCAGCGAGGCATCCGTGTCCTGCGGGAACTTGACGGCGGGCCGCGACGGCTCGGTCCAGGTGCGGCCGAGGTCGTCGGAGTGGAACACGGACGGTCCCCAGTGCGCGCTGTCGCCGCCGGCCAGCAGGCGCGGCGTGGGGCCACGGGTGTCGATGGCGACCGAGTACACGGCCTGCGCGTTGAAGTAGGGACTCTCGTCGAACTCCCACACGCCACCTCGCCGGCGCCCGATGAACAGGCCTTTGCGCGTGCCCACGGCGAGCAGTACGTCGGTCATGCCGATCACCTCCGCGACATCTTCGTCCCAGACATCGGCCAGTCTGCACCCCACCACTGACAGTCACCTCTCAGGGCGCCGTCGCCGCAGGTCAGGGCCGTGTCGGCGACGGACTGCGACTTGTCCGTGCGCCGGCCCGGGGAACGCCGGGTCACCCCACCGCGAGCCGCCGTCGCCACCCCGCCGTGCCGGCCGCCCGGCCGGCCCTCCGCCACGCATGCCCGCCGCCCGCCTACGCCTCCGCCACCACCCGGCACACCCGCAGCAGCGCCTCGTCCGCCGGGACGTCATGGCTGCCGCGGCCGTCCGGCCGGGCCGTGTGCCGGCGGCGCGTGGCGAGTTCCGTCTCGGCCGGGTCCCGCAGCGGCGCGGCGGCGTCGGCGAGCGCGGCGAGGCAGTCGGCGATCGGCTGGCGGGTCCGAGGGTTCTCCGCCCAGGCGGCGCGCAGGAGCGGCGCGACGGAGCCGACGTCCCCGGTGATCCGCGCGAGGGCACAAGCGGCGGCCGTCCGGTCCCACATCCGCTCGGACCCGGCCAGGCGCCGCAGCGCGGGCACCGCCGGACGTGCCTAGGGCCCCAGCAGCTCCAGCACCCGCGCGGCCGCGCGGCCCTCCCGCTCCAGCTCGCCGAGCAGCACCGGCAGGACCGCGTCGGCGTCCCGCGCCACCGCCCACCACGCCTTTGCCCGGAATCGACCGGCGACTGTGAGCCAACCTCGGCGTGCCCGCGCGGAGCGGTCAGCCGCCGCCGGGAAGCGCCCGCTGGAGGATCGCGTCGAGGTCGGCCGACCCGGGCAGCGTCCCGAACGAGTGCCCCCAGTCACCGCCCAGCCGCGTGGCGCAGAACGCGTCCGCGACGGCGGGCGGAGCGAACCGGACCAGCAGGGACGCCTGCAGGGCGAGAGCCATGTGCTCCACCAGCCTGCGGGCACCGACGGGCGACGCCTCGGCGAGGCCGTCCTTGAGCCGGGTCACCGCCGCGTCCAGTCGCGCGTCGGCGCCCCGCGCGAGGCCGAGTTCGTCGAACAGGGCCTCCGCGACGGCGGGTTCCCGGCCCAGCGCGCGCAGCACGTCGAGGGCGTTGACGTTCCCGGAGCCCTCCCAGATCGACAGCAGCGGGGCCTCGCGGTAGTGCCGGGGCATCCCGGACTCCTCCACGTAGCCGTTGCCGCCCAGGCACTCCAGCGCCTCCGCGGTGAACGCCGGACCCCGCTTGGTGACCCAGTACTTGCCGACGGCGGTGGCGATGCGTCGCAGCGCCCGTTCCCCGGCGTCCCCGCGCACGGCCCGGTCGGCGGCGCCCGCGAGCCGCAGCGTCAGGGTCGTCGCCGCCTCCGACTCCAGGGCGAGGTCGGCGAGCACGTTGCGCATCAGCGGCTGGTCGAGCAGCCGCGCCCCGAACGCGCCGCGGTGCCGCGCATGGTGCCCCGCCTCCACCAGGGTCTTGCGCATCAGCGTGGCCGAGGCCATCACACAGTCCAGGCGGGTGCAGTTGACCATCTCGATGATGGTCTTGACGCCCTGCCCCTCGGGGCCGACCAGCCAGGCGACGGTCCCGTCGAACTCCGGCTCGGAGGACGCGTTGGAGCGGTTGCCGAGCTTCTCCTTGAGCCGCTGGATGCGGAAGGCGTTGCGGGTGCCGTCGGGCAGCACGCGCGGGACGAGGAAACAGGACAGGCCCTCGGGAGCCTGCGCCAGCACCAGGAACACGTCGCACATCGGCGCCGACGTGAACCACTTGTGCCCGCGCAGGGTGTAGACGCCGGGCTCGGCGGTGGGCGTGGCGGTGGTGGTGTTGGTCCGGACGTCTGAGCCGCCCTGCTTCTCGGTCATCCCCATCCCGGCCAGGAGCCCGCGCTTCTCCGCCGGGATCCGCAGGCCGGGGTCGTACTCCCCGCTGGTCAGCAGCGGCTCGTACACCTCGGCCAGCCCGGGTGTGCGGCGCAGCGCGGGGACGGCCGCGTACGTCATGGAGGTGGGGCAGCCGTGTCCGGCCTCCGCGTGGCCCCACACCAGGCCGCCCGCCGTGCGGGCGACATGGGCGCCGGGCCGGTCGTCCGCCCAGGGCGCGCCGGCCAGCCCCTCGGTGACGGCCACCTCCATCAGGTGGTGCCAGGCGGGATGGAAGTCGACCTCGTCGACGCGGTGGCCGTACCGGTCGTGGGTGCGCAGCACCGGTTCGTGCCGGTTGGCCAGGTCGCCCCACTCCTGGGCCTGTTCGCTCCCGGCCCGCAGGCCGAGCCGCCGGAGATCCGCCTCGGCCCATCCGGCGCCCTCCCGGCGCAGGCCCTCCAGGAGGGCGGCGTCCTCCGACGCGTCGTACGGAGTGAGCGGTGGCGGCTGGTTCGTGACGGTGTGCGTGGTGGCGGTCTGCGCGGTCACGGTCTGCGTGGTCGTGTCCTGCTGCGGCTGGGCGACTGTCGAGGTCATACCCGAGTGTTGCACTCTTGCTTCGACCGCAGCAATAGTGCAACGCGCGGAGTCGCGCCCTAGAGTACGGCTTCATGCCGACGAACGAACTCGACCTGCGCCCGCTCTCCGCGCGGTCGGTCGTCCTGAGCCTGCTGCTCGGTGCGCACCCGCCGGAGCTGTCCGGAAAGGACCTGGCCCGCGTGGTGGCCCCGTTCGGCGTCGGCGGCTCCACGCTGCGCGCCGCGCTCAGCCGGATGACGGCCGCCGGCGATCTGCGCCGCACCGCGACCGGCTACCGCATCGGCGACCGGCTGCTGGCCCGCCGGCGCCGCCAGGACGACGCCGTGCGGCCGCGCACGCGCGCGTGGGACGGTGACTGGGAGATGGTCGTGGTCACGGCGACCGGTCGCGGCCCCGCCGAACGCGTGGAGCTGCGCACCCGGCTCGCCGCCCTCCGCCTGGCCGAGCGGCGCGAAGGGGTCTGGCTGCGCCCCGCCAACCTGAGCCGGCCGCTGCCGGACGACCTGGACTTGGTGGCCGAGCGCTACACGGTGCGCCCCGCGCGGCCGACCGCCGAACTGGCGGCGGACCTGTGGCCGCTGGACGGCTGGGCCGGCACCGCGCGGGCCCTGCTCGACCATGTCACCCGGGCGGAGGGACCGGCCGACCGGCTCACCGCGTTCGCGGCCGTCGTCCGGCATCTGCTGGCGGACCCCGTCCTGCCCGAGGCGCTGCTGCCCGCCGAGTGGCCGGGCGCGCGGCTGCGGGCGGCCTACGCGGACTACCGGGGCGAGCTCGCGGCGCGGGTCCCCGCGCGCGTGGAGAGCCCCTGACGGGCGGCGCACGACGCGACGGCCGTACGATGCGCCGCGCGGGCACTTCGTACGGCCGGGGGCACCGGGGCGGTGCGGGGCGGGCTACTTGTAGGTGATGTCGGACGACGAGTACTTGCAGTAGGTGCCGTCCGGACCGGAGCCGTTGCTGGTCGGCTCGTCACCGTCGTCGTTGCCGATGTACTTCTGGCACGGGACGATCTTCTTGCCGGTGTCACCGACGATGGTGATGCCCCGGAGGGTCGCGCTGTCGCCGTAGTTGGTGTTGATGCCGACGAGCCGGCTGCCCTTGTAGGTGGCCTCGATCGTGTTGAGGTTGATCGTCCGCTTGTACTGGCTGGAGCAGTTGCCGCAGGAGCGGACGAAGGTGCCGAAGTTCTTCACCGCGAAGTTCGAGATGTTCAGTGTTCCGGCGCCGTTGAACTGGAACACCTTGTCGCCGGCTTCCTTCGCGCCGCCGCCGGAGATGGTGTAGACGTTCGACGACGAGGAGCCCTTGAACGTGGCGGCGTCCTCGCCGACGTCCTCCCACCAGACGTTCTGCAGCGTGCAGCTGCCCTCGCAGTGGATGCCGTCCGCGGCGGGCGCGCCGATGATCACGTTCTTCAGGACGGTGCCGGCGGCCAGCTTCAGGATCGGCCCCTGGTCCTCGTCCTGACCGCCGCTGCCGAGGTCGCCGCTGCCGTACAGGCGCTTCATCCCGTAGTCCTTGGTGCCGGACAGGGAGATGGTGGACGAGACCGCCTGGCTGCCGTTCGGGGTGGGCCAGGTCGCGGCGTTCGCCGACGGCGCCCCGGTGGTCATGAGCATGCCAACCGAGACGCCGAGAGCGGCCAGCGCTCCGGTCAGTGCGCGTCGGCGGCTGTACGGCCGTGGCGCGGAAGCGGTGTCCCGATCGCTTGTGTGGGGGTGTGTACGCATGCGGGTGCGTCCCTTCGGATGTGCTAGGAGGTTGTCGCTGTTCCTGTCTGTGAACCTTGTACTGCTGAGTGAACGATATTGCTCGCCTGTGCGACCTTTCCCGCCCTTGGGGGCGCCAGTGGGTCACACTGTTGAACGGACCGTAGAGGGCAAGCGCTTTCTGGTCAACGCTTCGCGCAGAACACATTCGGCCACTCCCGCACCGCGGGAGGTCGGTGGTGAACGGCGACACGGTTGCTCTCGTGTGTTGTTGTGGGAGCGCTTCCACGCTGGATCGGCGCTCCCCTCTCCCGACGATCCCGAGCCGCGAACAGGAAGGGACGACCACGTGCCCGCCACCCCCGGCACCACCGTCAGAAGACCCCTGCGTCCGGTACTCGTGGCGCTCTACGGAGCGCTCGTACCGTTGCTCGCCGCGCTGCTCCTCGCCGCGCCCCCGGCCGCCGCCCGCACCGACGCCGCCGCCGACGTGCCGTACGCGACCCTCACCGAGGTCACCGACTTCGGCAGCAACCCGAGCAACCTCCAGATGTACCTGTACGTCCCCGAGAGCGTCACCCCGAACCCGGCGGTCCTGGTGGCCGTGCACTACTGCACCGGCTCCGGGCCGGCCATGTACAACGGCACCGAGTACGCCTCGCTCGCCGACCGCTACGGCTTCGTCGTCGTCTACCCGTCGGTCACCCGCGCCAGCAAGTGCTTCGACGTCTCGTCGCCGCAGGCCCTGCGGCGCGGCGGCGGCAGCGACCCGGCCGGCATCAAGTCGATGGTCGACTGGGTGCTCGGCACCTACGACGCCGACCCGAAGCGGGTCTTCGCCACCGGCATCTCCTCCGGCGCGATGATGACCAACGTCCTGCTGGGCGTCTACCCGGACGTCTTCGCCGCGGGCGCCGCCTTCGCCGGGGTCCCCTTCGGCTGCTTCGCCACCACCGACGGCTCCGAGTGGAACAGCGCCTGCGCGAACGGCACTGTGACCCGCACCCCGCAGCAGTGGGGCGACCTGGTCCGCGGCGCCCACCCGGGCTACAGCGGCCCGCGGCCCCGCATGCAGCTGTGGCACGGCACCGAGGACGACGTGCTGCGCTACCCCAACTTCGGCGAGGAGATCGACCAGTGGACGAACGTCCTGGGCGTGAGCCGCACTGCGGTGTCCACCGACACCCCCGCCACCGGCTGGACCCGCACCCGCTACGGCGGCACCGGTGACCAGGCCCCCGTCGAGGCGATCAGCCTCCAGGGCGTCGGGCACAACCTGTACGCCTACGGCACCATGGGCGCCCGCGTCCTCACCTTCTTCGGCCTCGACGGCTCCGGCCCGGCACCGCAGCCCCAGCCGGCCGGCTGCAAGGTGACCGCCACGACCAGCGCCTGGAGCACCGGACTCACCGGCTCCGTGACGATCACCAACACCGGGACGACCGCGGTCAACGGGTGGAAGCTGGGCTTCACCCTGCCCGGCGGCCAGACCATCACCAACGGCTGGGGCGCCACCTACGCACCGGCGTCCGGCGCGGTGACGGCGACGAACGCGGCCTACAACGGCACGATCGCGCCGAACGGCAGCGTCACCATCGGCTACCAGGCGAACCACGGCGGCGACAGCGCGGCACCGGGCGCCTTCAGGCTCAACGGGACCGCTTGCGCGAGCGCCTGACTCACGGGCGTGGCACAGTGGCCGGGAGGCGGTGTCCCCGGCCACTCGTGTTTCCCCCGCTCCCCATGGGTGACTAGGAGTTTCGCGGGAACTCGGGCCCGTGCACCGAACCCATCTTCAGGGAGGCGGGGAGCGTCATGACACGGCTGAAGCCGTCGTCCGTTGTGACGAAGCCGGTTCACATGACCGGCTCGGCATTGCGCCGGGTACCCGGCGCCGGAATGGTGAGCAGGGCCGCCGAGGGCACGCTGGACGCGGTCGGCAACGTGTCGCCGCGCGGGCGTCGCATGGCGGTGTACACGGGAGCCGGGCTGCTCGGCGTCGCGGGCGTCGTGGAGTGGCCCGTGGCCATCGCCGGGGCCGCCGTCGCCTGGCTGACCCAGCCGAAGCCCGAGCAGGGCGCCGCCCACGAACGGACGGCGGGCACCGAGGGCAACAAGACCAAGGCCATGACGAGCGCCGCGTCCCGTACGGCGTCGGGCGGCACCACGACGTCCGCGGCGACGCGCGCGGGCATGGGAGCGTCCGCGGGCGGTGGCACTGCGGCGTCCCCCGGTCGTATCGCCTCAACCGGCCGTACGACGGCGTCCGGGGCCCGTACCCGCGTGGCGCACGGCACCGGCACCACGACCATCAGGGCGGCGACCGCCCACCGGCGCACGGCGGCCCGGCGGGGCACCGCGACGATGGGCTGACGACGAGCCGACGACGCCCGACGACGCGTCGACGATGGGCTGACGACGAGCTGAGAAACGACCCGACGACGAGCTGAGGGTGAACGATGGGGTTGCTGACGGGGTCGGCGACGGCCGTGTCCGGGGCCCTGCTGGCCGGGCCCCGGCTACTGGCGCGCGGTGCCGCGCCGGCGGCGGGCATGGCGGCAGGGGCGGCGGCCGGCGCCGCGCGGGCCGGGGTGCGCGGAGCCGATTCCGCCGGGCGCGTCGCCCGGGTCGTGCGGACCGCGGTGGTGCCCGGACGCGGGCGCCACTGGCGGTCCGGACCACGGGCGCACCTCGCGCTGAAGTCGGCCGGACCGGCACTGGTGCACGAGGCGGAGGAGACCGCCCACGCCGCGCGGCGGGTGGCCGCCGCTCTCGCGGAGCGGCCCGACGTGGCCTACGCCTACTGGGACGGCGGGCTGTCCCGCCTGGTGGTGGCCGCGACCGAGTCCGCCGTCGCCGACACGGTGCTGGAGAAGGCCGCCGACCTCGCCGAACGGCACGGGCTGACACCCGACGACGAGCTGGTGGAGGAGTTCGCCCACCCGGGTGACCCGATCGGGGTGCGCACCGCCGTGGCGGCGCTCGTCGTCGACGCGCTCGGCATCGGTGCCGCGTTCGGCGTGTCCGCGCTGCGCCTGCCGCCCACACCCCGGTTCGTGTCGGCCGGCAACACCCTGCTCCGGGAGAACCCCCGGTTCCGCTCCTGGCTGCGGGGCCGGCTCGGCGACTCCCGCGCCGACCTCGTCCTCGCCGTCGTCAACGCGGCCGTCCACGGCTCGGGCCAGAACCCCGTCGCCCTCCTCCTCGACGGCTCGCTGCGCGTCTGCGGACTGGCGGAGACACTGACGCGGGCGGCAGCCTTCGACGCCGTACACGACCGGCTGTGCGTGCCCGACCGGCACGGCGTGGCCATGGACCGGTTCCCGCGCCCGCCGCTGCGCCGCACCCCCGCCCAGGCGTACGCCGTCCACGCCGAGTCGGGCAGCCTGGTGGGCGCCCTCGCGACCCTGCTGGTCAAGCATGACGCGGGGGAGGCCGCCGAGGCGGTGCTCGCCGGTTCACCGAAGGCCGCCCGCTACGGCCCCGCCGCCTTCCACGCCGCCCTCAGCTGCGCCCTCGCGCGCACCGGCGTGCTGGTCCGCGACCAGCAGCGGCTGCGCAGGCTGGAGACGGCCGGCACGGTCCTCCTGCACCCGAGCGCGCTGCTCACCGCGGACGGCGAGGCCGACCCGTGGGCCGAGCCGGTCCTCGACGCGGCACGGCGCGCGGGACTGCGCGTGGTGGTCGGCGACGACCCCGCGCTCGCCGACTTCATCGGCCTCGCCGACCACATCGTGCCCGCCGACCGGTCGGCCGCGGAGGCGGTGCGGCGGCTGCGCGAGGCCGACGGCTGCGTGATCACCGTCGCCCGCCCCGCCTCCTCCGACGACATCGACGTCCTGGAAGGGCTGTTCGCCGGGGACCTGGCCGTCGCGCTCGCCGACCGGGACGCGGCGGTCGCCTGGGGCGCGGACGTCCTCACCCCGGACGGCCTGCCCGACGTGTGGCGGCTGCTGGCCGCGGTGCCCGCGGCCCGCCGGGTCGGACGCCGGTCCCAGACGCTGGCCCGGTCCGGTGCCGCGCTGTCCGGGCTGCTCGTGGCGGTCGGCGAGGCCCGTCGGCAGACCAACCCGTGGCTGCCCGGACTGCGGCACGCGCCCGTCGACGTGGCCGCGGCGGTGGCCCTGCTCGGCGGGATGCGCGCGGCTGTCGGCGCGGCGCTGACGAGGGCGCCGCACCCCCAGCCGCGGGTGGCCTGGCACGCCCTGGACCACCGCTCGGTACAGGCCCGGCTGGCCGAGCGGCTGAAGTCCGAGGAGACCGCCGTGGAGCAGGCGGCGGGCCGGGTGCGGGAGGCGTTCGGCACGGTCGGCCGGATGCCCGCGATGGCGCCGGCCCGCTGGTCGTTCCAGCTCGCCCGCGCAGTGCGCGGCGAACTCGACGACCCGCTCACCCCGGTGCTGGCGGTCGGCTCCGCCGCGTCGGCGATCCTCGGCTCCGTCGCGGACGCCCTGCTGGTCGTGGGCGCGCTGGACCTGAACGCCCTTGTCGGCGGCCTGCAACGGCTGCGCGCCGAGCGGGCGTTGTCGGGGCTGGTCGCCGAGCAGAAGCAGAAGGCGCGGGTGACGGCCGACGGCCACGGCCCGGCCGGGACGCCGGAGTCGCGTCGGGACCGGCGCCGCCAGGGCCCGCGCACCGTGGACGCGGCACGGCTGGTGCCCGGCGACGTGATCGAACTCAACGCCGACGACGTGGTGCCCGCTGACGCCCGGCTGCTGTGGGAGGACGGGCTGGAGGTCGACGAGTCGGCGCTGACCGGGGAGTCGCTGCCGGTCGACAAGCAGGTGGAGCCGACCCCGAGCGCCGCCGTGCCGGACCGCAGCTGCATGGTGTTCGAGGGAACGACCGTGGTGGCCGGGCACGCCCGGGCCGTCGTCGTCGAGACCGGGGACCGCACGGAGGCGGCCCGCGCCGTCCATCTCGCCGCCCGCACCCCGCCTGCCGGGGGCGTCCAGGCCCGGCTGCAGGAACTCACCCGGCAGGCTCTGCCGCTGACGATGGCGGGCGGCGCCGCCGTGACCGGTCTGTCGCTGCTGCGCGGCACGCCGATCCGCGAGGCGGTCAGCGGCGGCGTGGCGGTGGCCGTGGCCGCGGTCCCCGAGGGGCTGCCGCTGGTGGCGACGGTGGCCCAGCTGGCGGCCGCGCGGCGGCTGAGCCGGCGGGGCGTCCTGGTGCGCACCCCGCGCACCCTGGAGGCGCTGGGCCGGATGGACACCATCTGCTTCGACAAGACCGGCACCCTCACCGAGAACCGGCTGCGCCTGGTCCGGGTCGCCGAGGTGGACGGCGCCGTCCGCAAGCTCGCCGAGGCGGGCGACTCGGAGGCGCTGCGGATCGCCGTGCGGGCCTGCCCGCGGCTCAACGGCGGCGGCGAGAAGCCGGTGCACGCCACGGACGAGGCGGTGCTGGAGGCGGCCGGCCGCGATCCGGACTGGGAGCAGACGGAGGCCCGGCCGTTCGAGGCGGGCCGCGGTTACGCGGGCGCGGTCGGCCGTACGACGGACGGGGAGCGGCTTTTCGTGGTCAAGGGCGCCCCCGAGATCGTCCTGCCCGCCTGCCGGGACCTGCCGGAGCACGCGGAGGACACCGCGCACGCGCTGGCCGCCGACGGACTGCGCGTCCTCGCGGTCGCCAAACGGCGCCTGGCCGAGACCGAGAACGACGCGGAGGTCTGCGACGAGCAGCCCCGCGACCTGGAGTTCACCGGCCTGCTGGCGCTGGCGGACGTGCCGCGCGAGACGTCCACCGCCCTGGTGCACGGGCTGCGCCAGACGGGCGTGCGGCCGGTGATGCTGACCGGCGACCATCCGCAGACGGCGAAGGCGATCGCGCTGGAGCTGGGCTGGCCGGAGGACACCGCCGTCGTCACCGGCGACGACCTCGCCGCCGTCGACCGGTCCGAGCGCGCCCGGATGCTGCGCGACGCCGACGTCGTCGCACGGGTCGCGCCCGAGCAGAAGCTCCAGGTCGTCGAGGCGCTGCGGGACGCCGGGCGGGTGGTCGGAATGGTCGGCGACGGCGCCAACGACGCGGCCGCCATCCGCGCCGCCGACATCGGCGTGGGCATCAGCGCCCGCGGCTCGGCGGCCGCCCGCAACGCCGCCGACCTGGTGCTCACCGACGCCGACCTGACCGTCCTCGTGGAGGCTGTCGGGGAGGGCCGCGCGCTGTGGCACAGCGTCGCCGACTCCGTCGCCATCCTGATCGGCGGCAACGCGGGCGAGGTCGGGTTCGGCATCATCGGCACGCTGCTCGCCGGTGCCGCGCCGCTGTCGACCCGTCAGATGCTGCTGGTCAACCTGTTCACGGACCTGTTCCCGGCGATGGCCGTCGCGGTCACGCCGAGCCAGGACGCGGCCGTCACGGAGTCCGACAGGCCGCTGGGCACGTCGTTGCTGGGCGCGCCGCTGATGCGGCAGATCCGGCACCGGGCGCTGACGACCTGCCTGGGCGCGGTCGCCGCCTGGCTGTTCGGCCGGTTCACCCCGGGCACGGCCCGCCGTACGACGACGATGGCCCTGTGCGCCCTGGTCGGCACCCAGCTCGCCCAGACCCTGCTCGACCGCCGCGACAGCCCGCTGGTGCAGCTCACCGCCCTCGGCTCGGCCGCCGCCCTGGTCGCCCTCGTCCAGACGCCCGGCGCCAGCCGACTCGTCGGCTGCACCCCGCTCGGCCCGATCGCCTGGGCGGGCGTCGTGGCCGCCATCGCACTCGCGGTCACGGGCCAGCGGGTACTGCCGGACCTGGAACGGGCAGTGCTGCGCCTGGCCCGCTGACGGGCTCATGGCCGATATGGCTGGTGGTCCAGCGTGTTGCAGCCGGGCGACGGTGTCGGGCGCGCGGTCGACGAGATCGCCGACCGCCTGCTCGCGGGGCGGGCTCGAGGCCAACGCGCCCGGCGGCCCGCTGGATGGCCGCCGGACGACGCACGTCGGTCTCGCGGTCGACGAGGTCGCCGACCCGGCCGGCTCGCGGGTGGTTCGCGCCCCACGAGGCCGCTGGTCTGCTGGATCGCAGCCGGGTGACGGTGTCATGGTCTCGATCGACCACCGCGCTGGCTCGCGGGCCGGCCTGCCGTTGACGAGGCCGCTGGTCCGCCGGGTCGCAGCGGGGTGACGGCGTCGGGCTCGCGACCGACAAGTTCGCTGGCCCGCTGGCTGGCGGGCTGGCTAGCCGTCGACGAGGCCGGTGAGCTGGCGGAAGATGGCGGCGGGCTGGCGGCCGAAGAGACCGGTGGTCCGCCGGGTCGCAGCCCGGCGACGGACGTCGGGCAAGCGGTCGACGAGGTCGCCGGCCCCGCCGGCTCGCGGGTGGGCTTGCGGCCTACGAGGCCGGTGACCTGCCGGGTGCAGCCTGGCGACGGTGTCGGGCTCCCGCTCGGCAATGCCGCTGACCCCGCCGACCCCGCGGGCGGCGCGTCCCTCAGACCGAGCGGTGGTACTGGTCCGGTACCCGGACCTCCCCGCCCAGTGTCCGGGCCGCGTGGCGTGCCCACGACGGGTTGCGGAGCAGTTCCCGGCCGAGGAGGACGGCGTCGGCCTCACCGTTGGCGAGGATCTTCTCGGCCTGCTCGGCCTCGGTGATCAGGCCCACGGCCGCGACCGGCAGCGAGGTCTCGGCCTTCACCCGGGCGGCGAAGGGCACCTGGTAGCCGGGCCCGGTGGGGATGCGGACGTGGGCGGCGTTGCCGCCGGTGGAGACGTCGAGGAGGTCGATGCCGTGCGCCTGGAGGTCGTGGGCGAGGCGGACGGTGTCGTCGGGGGTCCAGCCGCCCTCCTCCAGCCAGTCGGTCGCCGAGACGCGGAAGAACAGCGGCTTGTCGTCCGGCCACACCTCGCGCACGGCGTCGACGACCTCGAGGGCGAATCGGGCACGGTTCTCGTACGAGCCGCCGTAGGCGTCGGTGCGCCGGTTGGAGTGCGGGGACAGGAACTCGTGGATCAGGTAGCCGTGGGCGCCGTGGATCTCGGCGATCTCGAACCCGGCGGCGAGGGCGCGGCGGGCCGCCTGCGCGAACTGGCCGACGATCTCCTGGATCTCCTCGACGGTCAGCTCGGTGGGCACCGGGTGCCGGTCGTCGAAGGCGACCGGGCTCGGGCCGAGCGGCTGCCAGCCGTGCGCGTCCGGTCCGACGGGCGCGCCGCCCTTCCAGGGCCGGTCGGTGCTCGCCTTGCGGCCGGCGTGGGCGAGCTGGACCGCCGGGACCGTGCCGTGGTCGGTGAGGAAGCGGGTGATCCGCCGGAACGCCTCGACCTGGGTGTCGGTCCACAGGCCCAGGTCGTAGGGGGAGATGCGGCCCTCGGGGCTCACTGCGGTGGCCTCGACGACGATCAGGCCGGTACCGCCGGCCGCGCGGGCGGCGTAGTGCGCGAAGTGCCAGTCGTGCGGGGCTCCGGCGTCGGGCCCGCCCGGGGCGGCCGAGTACTGGCACATGGGCGGCATCCACACCCGGTTCGGGATGGTCACGTCGCGCAGGGTGAAGGGCTCGAAGAGGGCGGTCACGGGTCGGGCTCCATTCGTCACGGCCGAAGGCTTCGCTCGTACGATAGGCATCGTAGTACGGCAGATGTCAAACTACGAGGATCCTCGTACAATGGTGCTCCCGACGAAGTGGAGCCAGCCGCCGTGACCACCGCCAGTGCCAGCGCCAGCCGATCCCTGCCGCACCCGCTGCGCGACGAGATCCGGCTGGAAGGCGTGCTCCACGCCCTGTCCGACCCCATGCGGCTGCGGATCGTGCGAGAGCTCGCCGCGGACCGCGACGAGCTCTCCTGTTCGCACTTCGATCTGCCGGTCACCAAGTCCACCACCACGCACCACTTCAGGGTGCTGCGCGAGAGCGGCGTCATCCGGCAGGTCTACCGGGGCACGGCCAAGATGAACGGGCTGCGCCGGGAGGACCTAGACGCTCTCTTCCCGGGGCTTCTCGACGCGCTCCTCGCCGCCGCCGCCCGCCAGTCCGCCCGGCTCGGCGACGGCTGAACCGCCCCGCGCGGGCAGGTGGTTGAAGAGCAGGTTGAGTACGATCGCGGTCAGGCAGCCCGCGCTGATGCCGCTGTGCATGACGGTCTGGAACCAGTCGGGGAACTCGTCGTAGACCGTCGGCACGCCCACCGGCAGCACGCCGATCGCCACCGACACGGCCACCACGGTCAGGTTGTGGTTGCCCTTGAAGTCGACCTCGGCCAGCGTCCGCAGCCCGCTCGCCGCGACCGTCCCGAACATCACCAGGCCCGCGCCGCCCAGCACCGGCGCCGGAATCGCCGCCACCACCGCGCCCAGCTTGGGCAGCAGCCCGAGCAGCACCAGGATGCCGCCCGCCGCCGCGACCACCCAGCGGCTGCGTACCCGGGTCATGCCGACCAGGCCGACGTTCTGCGCGTACGCCGTGTAGGGGAAGGTGTTGAAGACGCCGCCGAGCACGGTCGACAGACCGTCGGCGCGCAGGCCGTCCGCGAGCGCGTGGGGCTTGAGCCCGCGCCCGGTCAGCTCGCCGACGGCGATGAAGTCACCGGTCGTCTCCGTCATGCAGACCAAGGCCACCACCAGCATCGACACGATCGCCGACGCCTCGAAGACGGGTGCCCCGAAGTGGAACGGCGTGCTGATGCCGACCCAGTCGGCGTCCCCGACCCCGTCGAAGTCCGTGAACCCGAACGGAACCGCCACGGCGAGCCCCGCCGCGATGCCGGTCAGCACCGCGATCCGGCTCAGGAACACCGGCGCGAACCGCTGCACGCACAGCACCACCACCAGGACGAAGGCGGCGAGCACCAGGTTCCGCGGCTCCCCGAAGTCCTCCGCCCCGGCGCCGCCCGCGGCCCAGTTGCCCGCGACCGGCAGCAGCGAGACACCGATGATCAGGATCACCGTGCCGGTGACCAGCGGCGGGAAGAACCGCAGCAGCCTGCCGAACACGGGCGCCAGCAGCATGATCGCGAGACCCGCGACGATCACCGAGCCGTAGATCGCGGGCAGTCCGCCGCCCGTCGTGCCGATCAGCACCATCGGCGAGACCGCCGCGAACGTACAGCCCTGCATGATCGGCAGCCGGACGCCGAACCGCCAGAAGCCGACGCACTGGATGAGGGTGGCGATACCGCACACCAGCAGATCGGCGGTGATCAGGTACGCCAGGTCCGCGGGCGGCAGTTTCATCGCGCCGCCGACGATCAGCGGCACGGCCACCGCGCCGGCGTACATGGCGAGGACGTGCTGCAGTCCGAAGGCGGCGAGTTGACGGGTCGGCGGTATCTCGTCGACGGGGTGCACAGGGGTGGTTTCGGCCATGCCCGAGACCGTAGGCGCGTTGAACAGTTTGTTGATTTCAGGGGTGTTGCCGGTGCGTTTCTCCGGCGGCGGCCATGAGGGACTGCCAGTCCGGGAGCTTGACCACCCCGCGCCCGAGCGACGCCCCGAGCCGCGCCTCGGCCCGTTCGATCGCCTGCCAGCCGGACCACTCGACGGGCTCGACGCCCTCGGCGCGCAGCGCGGCGAGCGGATCCTGAGGCAGTTCCCGGCGGACGAGCACCGGGGCGTCCTCCAGCAGCGAGGTCACCGTCTCCTTGGCGCACGGCCGGTTGGTGCCGATGACGCCCGTCGGGCCCCGCTTGATCCAGCCCGCCACGTACTCGCCCGGCGACACGGCCCCGCCGCGCAGCACCCGCCCCGCCAGCTGCGGCACCGTCCCCTGATCGGCGTCGAACGGCAGCCCCTCCAGCGGCACCCCGCGATAGCCGACCGACCTGAGGACCACCTGCGCCTCGACCACCTCGAACTCACCGGTGCCCGTCACCCCGCCCCGCCCGTCCGGCGCCGTCCGCTCGAACCGCACCGCGCCCACACGCCCGCCCTCAGCGAGCAGTTCGACGGGGCGCAGGAAGAACCGCAGCCGGATCCGGCGCGGCGCGCCCTGCGGCGCCCGGTCCGCCCAGCCGCGCAGCACCTCCACGTTGCGGCGCTGTGGTGCGGGCAGCGCGGACGGGTCGGCGCAGGCCGGATCCAGTGCCAGTTCGGCCGGGTCGACGGTCACCTCCGCCTCCGGCAGTCCGCCCAGCTCGCGCAGTTCCTTGGTGGTGAACCGGGCCTGGGACGGGCCGCGCCGTCCCACCATCTGGATCTCGGTCACCCGGCTCGCCGTCAGCGCCCGCAGCGCCGCGTCGGGCATGTCGGTCGCGCTCAGCTCGGGCGCGCCGCGCGCCAGGATCCGGGTGACGTCCACCGCCACGTTCCCGACCCCGATGACCACCGCCGACCGGGCGCCGCGCACGAACCCGTCGTCCACGGCGTCCGGGTGGGCGCTGTACCAGGACACGAACTGGGTCGCCGACCAGCTCCCCGGCAGTTCCTCGCCCGGGATCCCCAGATGCCGGTCGGTGGCGGCGCCCACGCAGTACACCACCGCGTGGTACAGCTCCCGCAGCCGCGCCGCCGGCACCCCGCCGGCGCCGACCTGGACCCCGCCGAGGAAGCGCACCCGGTCGTGTTCCAGGACCGTGCGCAGGTTGTTCTGCAGCGACTTGATCTTCTCGTGGTCCGGCGCCACGCCGTAGCGCACCAGCCCGTACGGGCACGGCAGCCGGTCGAGGACGTCGACGAGTGCCAGAGGCTCCAGCTGGACGAGGCTCTGGGCGGAGTAGACCCCGCTCGGCCCGGAGCCGACGACGGCGACACGCAGCACGGCGGAACTCCTTCATCCCCGGGATCGGCAGCAGGTCGCTGATCGACACAAGAGCGCTGATCGGCAGGAGATCGCTGATGGTTCCAGCATCGCACCACGGGGGCTGCGCTGACAGGGTGCAGCGCGCGGTTTCCGACGCGTGTCCATTCGTATGGAGTGTGATCATGCGGTTACGTTGCGTGTGTGCTGGAAGCATCCTTTCTTCATCTTTCCGATCGCCGTCCGGAGGACGGCGCGGTGTCCGTGTGGCCCGCGTGGGAGGTGCGGGAGGGCGACGAGGCGACCTCCTGGTTCCAGGTGCGGCTCGACTTCCCCGACGGTGCCGGGGTCGAGGCGCTGGCCGTCGTGACGGACGGGCAGGTCTCCCTGGAGGACGTCCGGGCCCGGCCCGCGCTCTCCCTCGACGACCTGGCGGTGCTCGCCGACTGGCTCGAGGTGCCGCTGTTCGCGGCGTGCGGGGTCGGCACCGGCGTCGTCGAGGGGCAGGGCGGGTACGACCGCCGGGCCGAGCCGGACGGGACCGCGGGACCGCGCCGGGCGCGGGCGCCGTGGCCGCGCGGCGTCGAGGGGCGCCGGCTGGTCGCGCAGGAGTACCGGGCCGCCCAGCAGGAGGGCGCCGATCCGGTGCTCGCCGTGATGTGCGCGACCGGCCACAGTCGCCGCAGGTCCCTCAGACTGATCGCCCAGGCGCGTGACGCGGGTTTCCTGACCCCGCGTCACGTCCGGCGGGTCTGACCGGACGTCAGAGCATCCGCCGCATCCGCGTGATCTCGCTCGTCTGCTGCGCGACCACGTCGTCGGCCATCTCCTCGATCCGCACGTTGTTGCCCTGCGTCTTGGCGTCGGCGGCCATCGTGATCGCCCCTTCGTGATGGGTGATCATCAGCTTCAGGAACAGCTCGTCGAAGGCCTTCCCGTTCGCCGCGCGCAGCTGCTTCAGCTGCGCCTCGGTCGCCATCCCCGGCATCGCGTGCCCCTCATGACCTTCGCCGCGCTCCGCCTTGCCGTGCTCCTTCAGCCACGCCTTCATCATGCCGATCTCGGGCTCCTGCGCCGCCGCTATCCGCTCGGCCAGCTTCTTCACCTGCGTGGATTCGGCGCGGTCGGGGGCGAGTTCGGTCATCTCGACGGCCTGGGTGTGGTGCTCGATCATCATCCGGGCGTAGTCGACGTCCGCCGAGTTGGGCGTGTCGTCGTCGGCGCGCTGCCGCGCCGCGTCCTCGGCGGACAGGGTCCGGTTGGCCTCACCGGGCTTGCCCGGTACGAGCACTGAGGGGCCGTTCGCCTTGTCCGGCTCGGACGCCGAGCCGGAGTCGCAGGCGCCGAGCCCGAGGGCGGCCAGCGCGGTCAACGGGACCGTGACACGCAACGCGCGGCGGAAGAGCACGACGACCTCCTGTGACGGGCGGGGCGCGGGAAACACCTTGTGAGTGCTGGAGACCGTCTTAACACGCCGGTGAGCACTGTTCATGGAAAACATTCATTACATCTCTGTTGCCCCCTGTTGATATGTGCATGGTGAAGACGATACTTCGGGGGTCCGTGAACCGTTCCCTTGCGAACGGAACAAGGGAGGATGCAGTGACCCTGTTGAGCAATCCCCGAACACGGCGCAGACGCCTGGGAATCGCCACGGCTGCCGCCGGGCTCCTGGCCGCGCTGATCACCGCACAGCCCGCGGTCGCCACCCCCGACCCGGGGGACGCGCCGACCACGGAGAAGCGGGTGTCGGAGAGCACCCGCGACGAAGTGAGGGAGGCGGTGCAGAACGGGGAGATACCCGGCCAGGACGAGATAGTCCACTCCGCCAACATCGAGCACCTGACGAACATCCCCAAGGACGTCCTGCCCGGCACCAACTCCGACCTGGCCTTCCAGGGCAGGTACGCGTTCGCCGGCAACTACGACGGCTTCCGCATCTTCGACATCAGCGACCCGAAGGAACCGAAGACGGTCTCCCAGGTGCTGTGTCCCGGATCGCAGAACGACATCTCCGTCTCCGGCGACCTGCTGTTCCTGTCGACCGACTCCTCGCGCAGCGACAGCAGTTGCAACAGCACCACCCAGCCGGCGAGCGAGAAGTCCTCGTGGGAGGGCATGAAGGTCTTCGACATCAGCGACAAGCGCAACCCGAAGTACGTCGCCGCCGTCGAGACCGCCTGCGGCTCGCACACCCACACGCTGGTGCCCGAGCGCCGCAACGTCTACATCTACGTCTCCTCCTACTCGCCGAACGCCGCCTACCCCGACTGCCAGCCGCCGCACGACGGCATCTCGGTCATCAAGGTGCCGCGCAAGGCCCCGGAGAAGGCCGCGGTCGTGGGCTTCCCTGTGCTGTTCCCCGGTGAGGGCCCCGACGGCGGCGGCAACCCGGGCGGACCCACCAACCCGGGCGTCACCAAGACCACCGGCTGCCACGACATCACCGTGCTGCCCTCCAAGGACCTCGCGGCGGGCGCCTGCATGGGCGACGGCATCCTCCTCTCCATCGAGGACCCGGAGAACCCGAAGGTCATCGACCGGGTGCAGGACAACGTCAACTTCGCGTTCTGGCACTCGGCGACCTTCAACCAGAAGGCGGACAAGGTCGTCTTCACCGACGAGCTGGGCGGCGGCGGCGCGGCCACCTGCAACGCGGCCGTGGGCCCGAACCGCGGCGCGGACGGCATCTACGACGTGGTCGGCAAGGGCGACCACCGCAAGCTGGTCTTCCGCAGCTACTACAAGATCCCCCGTCACCAGGCGGACACCGAGAACTGCGTCGCCCACAACGGCTCGCTGATCCCGGTCAAGGGCAAGGACCTCATGGTCCAGGCCTGGTACCAGGGCGGCGTCTCGGTCTGGGACTTCACCGACTCGTCCGCCCCGAAGGAGATCGCCTACTTCGAGCGTGGCCCGATCAGCACCGAGCGCCTGGCCTCCGGCGGCTCCTGGTCGGCTTACTACTACAACGGCCACATCTACTCGAACGACATGGCGAAGGGCTTCGACGTCCTGAAGATCGACGACCGGCGCACGGATCCCGCCAAGCGGGTCTGGCTGGACGAGCTCAACGTCCAGACGCAGCCGGACTACTTCGACTGATCGACCGCCGGGGTTCCCGTCGCGAAGAACCGTGACAGATCCCGGTCGCATCCCCCGCCGGGCGCCTCGGCGTCCGGCGGGGTACCCAGCTCCCAGTCGAGGCCGTAGAGCCGGAACAACTCGGCGCGCAGCGGGGAGATGGGCATCCCCACGTTCGGCAGCACCATCGCGAAGACCGCGCCCATGAGCTGGGCGCGCAGCATCGGGTAGTCGGCGTCGGCGTCCCGAGAGCCGTACCGGACCACCGTGTCCCGCAATAGCTCCGCGAGCCGCTGCTGTTCCGGGCACCGCACGAAGCCCTCCGCCTGCAGCAGGCCCGCCATGTGCTGACGCATCAGCACCGTGCGGTCGCGGGCCAGGCCCAGGATCGCGTCGACGGCCCGCGCCATCCGCTCCCGTCCGTCCTCCGTACGCGGTTCGCGTTCGAGGGCCTCCTCCAGCGTGCGGTGCATCAACCGGTGCACGGCCGACTGGACAAGCTGGCGTTTGCCGGGGAAGTAGTACGACACCAGCCCGCGCGCCGAACCGGCACGGTCGGCGATGTCGCCCAAAGTCGTGGCCTCGTACCCGCGTTCGTTCACCAGCTCGACCGCCGCCTGCAGCAGCCGTTCGCGCGAACGGCGCCGCAACTCTTCATTGACCGCGGCGCTTCGAGGGGACATCCTGTAACTCCTGCGTTGACTGGCTGCCAGCCAACTATACTCAGCGCGTCCGGACCGACCCGTGCCCCGGGCCCGGCCCGGAGCGCCGACTGCCTCGGGCGACGCGGGGGATCGTCCGAGGCGGTCGGTGTGGCTGCGGCGGGACGTCCGAAGGACCGATGCGGGAGCAACCGGCGCCCGGGTGCTGTAGGTTCCCGCCATGGCCACGAGCAAAGTGATCGAGGACCCGGAGTCGCGCTTCTCCGCAGTGCTGGTGGGCGCGGCCAAGCTTCCGGGCGTGCGCATCAATCGGGAGGCGTACCTCCGGAAGGCGCTGGCTCGCTATTGCTCGGAGGACGACATCCGCAGGGCGATCGAAGAGACCCCCGCGGCTGCCGGCATCCCTCTCGAGGTCCTGGACAAGGCGGCCGGCGACTCCATCGGTTACGAAGCCACCAAGGCCAGCGCTCTCTCCGCGGCCGCCGGGATACCCGGGCTGCTCTTCATCCCCACCACGGTGCCCGCAGATGTGGCCCAGTACTTCGGCCACATGCTGCGGATCGCGCAGAAACTCGCCTACCTCTACAGCTGGCCCGACCTGTTCGAGGACGGCGACGACCTCGACGACGCGACCAAGGGAGTGCTCACGCTCTTCGTCGGCGTGATGTTCGGAACCCAGTCGGCGAACGCGGCTGTGGGGAAGGTCGCGGGGATGATGTCGAAGCAGGTCGCCAAGAAGCTGCCGCAGAAGGCACTCACCCAGGGCGTCGTCTACCCGATGGTGAAGAAGGTCGCGGGCTACCTCGGCGTTCAGATGACGAAGCAGACCTTCGCGAAGACCGTCTCGAAGGCCATCCCCGTCGTCGGGGCCGTCGTGTCCGGCGGGCTCACTCTCGCGACCTACCTTCCGATGGCCAAGAGGCTGAAGAAGCACCTCTCCGGCCTGGAGCTGACGAAGCCGACGCCCCGAGTCGTGGAAGGGGAGGTCGTCGAAGCCGACGAGCCCCTCGCAGAGGTCGTCGACTGACCGTCACACGATCGCTGTGCGACCGGTGGGCCCGCCCCGTTCCCTGACGAGGCGGGCCTTCTTGTCAGCCCCAGTCGCAGCCGATGCCGTCGTTGTCGCGGTCGAGGTGGCTGGCGTAGCCGGGGTCGCCGCGGTGGACGGGGGCAGCGCCGGCGGCTCGGGCGGCGGCGCAGTTCTCGTAGTAGACGCTGCCGCCGCCGCTGCTGTCGTCACTGCCGCCGCCGACGCCGCTGTCGTAGGCGGGCTCCGCGGTCACGGTCTCAGTGACCTTGACCTTCACGGTCTTCGTGACGGTCGGAGCGGGTTCGGGCTTCGCGGTGGCCGTCGCGGTGGCCGTGGCAGTGGCGGTGACGGTCACGGTGGGCTGAGGCTTGGCCGCCACCGGCTTGGCGTCTTCCTCCGATTCGCTGTCGCCGGCGCCTGCGCCGACGCCGAGGAAGAAGGCGAGGCCGAGCGCGGGCAGGACGTAACGCTTCCGCGCCCACTTCGACGCGGGCCGTCCTGCTGACGGCGGTGTGTACGGGTTGGTCATGTCGCCCCCCTTGTTGAGCGTTGAAGCAAATAAGGTAGCTGCTACGTGAAGGAAATGTGTAATTCCGGAGGAGGGGTCACCGTTTCGTGAGGGCGGTGGCGGAGGGTCCGGGTGCCGACGCGTCCGCTGCCGAGTCGTGGTCAGCCGGGTGACGGTCCGTCATGTCCCATCCCGTCGCGGCTGGCGGACGACCGCGAGGCGGTGCCGGCTGATCGCCGTCCCGCGCCGCCCCGGCGTTGTCAGTGGGTCGTCGTACAGTTCCGGTATCACTCCGACGAACAAGTCGGGTTGCGGCAGTTGCTGAGGTCTGCCCCGGCGTGATGCACCGGGGCAGACTGCAATCACCGGTGTCCGACGCGGCCGGTGGTCCTCAGCCCGCCAGGTCGAGCACGGGGCGCAGGCCGTCGGGCCGCCGGTCGGCCGGCAGGTGGTCCACGAAGTGCACGGCGCAGCAGAGCGCGGCCGCGCCCCCGTCGGCGTGGCGGTCGTCGCCCACCATCAGCACCGTGCGCGGGTCCACGTCGAGCGCCGTGCAGGCCACCCGGAACAGCCGCGGGTCCGGCTTGCGAACGCCGTGCTCGTACGACAGGGCGTAGGTGTCGACGAACCGGTCCAGCCCGTGGGCGCGGAAGACCGGGCGCAGGTCCCAGCCGATGTTGCTGACCACCCCGATGGCGATCCCGCGCTCGCGCAACCCGCCCAGCACCTCGGCGGCGTCCGGGTAGGGAGACCAGGCGGCCGGGGTCATGTGGCGGTCGTACAGGGCGTCGTGCAGGGCCGGGTCGGGCAGCGGGACCTGGCGGGACAGACCGGTGTAGGCGGCCCGGTGGTCGGCGGAACTCCGGTCGCGGACCTCCCACGACGCGGCGAGCCCGGCGGGCAGCCGCCGCGGATGCGCCCCGCCGGGCAGCGCCCCGGCCGCCTCCAGTGCCCGTGCCGTCCTCGTCAACTCGCTCTCGCTCCAGACGAGTCCCCGCTCGTCCAGCACGGCTCGCAGCCACGCCGCGGTGGACTCGACGCGGAAGAGGGTTCCGGAGAAGTCGAACAGCACGGCAGCCATGCGGTGATCCTACGGAGCGACGTTCCAGAGCGGGGGCAGGTCGCCGTCGCAGAACACGCAGACGAACTGGTTCTCGCGCACCACGTTCAGCTCCCGGCACTCCGGGCAGCGCCGGAACACCAGCTCGTGCGTGAAGCGCCCTGGACGGCCGACGCCGGCCAGGTCCAGGGCGGCGGCGACGGCGGGCCACGAGTCGGGGTCGGGGCAGTAGCCGGTCGACTGGTTGCTCACCTCGGTCACCGTCCAGCGCCCCGCCGCCCGCCGGAACGCCATCTCGCCCGCCGCGAGGACGTCCTCGCCACCGGCGCACGCCACGTGCTCGCTGCGGCGCGGCGCGAGCCGCAGCAGCCCGTCGGGCGTGACGACGAAGGTGAAGGGCTCCGCGAACTCGGCGCCGCCCCGCTCGGCGGCCCAGGCGTCCAGGTCGGCACCGGCGTGGACGGCGTGCCCCGCCGTGCCGGGGCGGACGGTCCGCAGGAGGTGCGGCGGGCCGACGTACCCGTACCGCCGCCCCGGGGCGCTCACGGCCGCAGCCGCTGATGGGCGGCGACCGCGAGGGCCACCACGGTCGCGCCGAGCAGCCAGCCGCCGAGGACGTCCGACGGCCAGTGGACGCCGAGCCACACCCGCGTGAGGCCGACGCCCGCGACGGAGACGACCGCCACGGTCACCGCCGTACGCCACAGGACGCGACCCACGCCGTGGCGGTGCATCAGCCACAGGAGCAGGCCGAGGACCACGGTGGCGGTCATGGCGTGGCCGGAGGGCCACGCGGCGTAGTGGGCGGAGTCGACGGGGTCGGGCCAGACGGGCCGGGCCCGGTCCACCACGGCCTTCAGGGTCTGCTGCAACCCGGTGGCCAGCGCGACCGTCATCACCAGCCACACCGCGGTCCACCGCGCTCTGACCCGCCACACCAGCCACACCACGACGACCGAGCACAGGATCCGCATGGTGACCGGATCCCATACCCAGTCCGTCAGGATCCGGCTGGCCCGGGTGAGGCCGGACTCGTCGACCGCCCAGCGATGGGTGGTGCGGGCGACGTCGCCGTCGAAGGAGAGCAACGGCCCCCACTCCGCGGCGACGAGGACGAGCAGCAGCATCGAGCACAGCGCCAGACCGGTACCGGTGCGCACGGCGCGGTCGTGCCGGGGCGGACGGGGCGGGGAGTCGACGGAGGGGGAGTGCATGCTCCGATCCTCGCCGACGGGTGGGGCGGAAGGTCAAGTACCGGTCAAGTCGGGTTCACCCGGCGGCTACCCCAGCGCCCGCAGCGCGGGCACCGACGCCACCAGCACCGGCACCACCGGCACCAGTGCCGCCGCCGCGGTCAGCCGCAGCCTGCGGGCCGCGGTGAGCCGGTCCGGGGGAGTGAGCAGACGGTGCACCCGCTGCGGGACGTACGCGTGCGGCGTCGCACCGGGCCCGAACACACCCCGGTCCTCGTTGAGTTCCACGAGCGCCAGCGCCGTCGTCAGCCGGCCGAAGCGCCGGGACGCCATGTCGTCGGCGGCCAGTTCCACCAGCCGGTGCATCTCGTCCCGGAACGCGGCGAACACCGGCACCTGCGGGAAACCGCCCGCCAGCGCCTCCGAGCAGTGCAGCAGCCAGTCGTGCCGGGCCCGCGCGTGGCCCTGCTCATGGGCGAGTACGGCGTCCAACTGCCGCCCCTTGAGGCGGCGCAGCGCGGCGGTTGTGACGACCAGCCGGGGCGTCGTGCCCGGCAGCCACCAGGCGTCCACCCGCTCGCCCTCCAGTACGACGAACCGCCCCTGCCCGGGTTCCTCGCCCGGCAGCAGCGGCGCGCGCAGCAGGAGTTCGCCGCTGCGCAGCCGACGCCGGCGCCGGGCTCGTACGATCTCGCGGACCAGCATCGTGGCGGTCCACACCCCGCCCAGGGCGAGCGCCACCGCGGTGGTCGCCGCCCAGGGGCCGGCCGCGCCGAGGGCGTAGGCCTCCACGACCGCGCGCGGCGCCGAGGCGAACACATGGCCGCGCACCGCCTGCCAGGCGGCCGCCGCGCTGAGCGTCATCGACAGCGCGCAGCACATCAGGACCGCCGCCACCACGCACTGCCACACCCAGAGGGCGACCACCGGTTCACGGTCCGGCCAGTCGGCCCGGGCGAGCAGCCGGGGGGCCGCCACGGCGGTCAGCGCGCCGAGCAGCAGCAGTGCCGCGGGGACCATCATGGGGGCAACCCTATGAGCGAGGGCTACTCGGCGGTACGGCGTGCTGCCGTGAAGTGACGCAGGCCACGGAACCCGCCCTGCGGCCCACGCGTCACATCGTGAGCAGCATCGCCACCATCGCGATCCCCATCGACAGCCGGCACGCCCGTGCCAGCTCCGGGCGGTCCCCCCAGCCCGCGCCCGCCAGGCCCGGGCCCGCCGCCGCGGGGGCGGGGATCAGCCGGGCGCCGGTCAGCAGCACGTATCCGGCGAAGTAGAGCAGCAGGGCGCCCGTCACCAGCGGCACCCCGCCGGAGCCGTCGGCGTGGCCGCCCGCCGGGGCGGCGGACATCACCACCGCCATGTAGACCATGGCGAGGGCGCCGACCAGGTGGTGCAGATGGTGCGGGCCGGTCCGCGCCGTCCACAGGGCGCGCAGCGCCGCCGCGCCGAAGACCACCGCGTATCCGGGCCAGGTCCACGACGGCGGGCTGAACACCGCCGCCGGGACGGCCATCGCGGCCATGCCGAAACCCATCAGCGCCTCGCCGCCCGCGGCTCTGCGCTGCTCCTCCACGTTGCTGCGCATCCGCAGCAGGCAGTAGAGGCCGGTCGCCGCGCACAGCGCGACCAGCGGCCATCCGGACGGAGCCGGTCCGTGCACACGCGCCTCCCCCGTTCGCCGGTCGGTCAAGGGATGCCCGGGCGGCACGGTGCGCACGCGAGCGCAAGGGTGTACGCGGGGGGCATGCGGGGGAGCGCGGACGAGTTGTCGCAGGTCGCCGCAGTTAGCGGCAGGTCGGCGCGGGGAGCGCGGGCCGCTGCGCGATGGGCGGCGCATCCGGGAAGCATCATTTACGAGTAAAACACCTGCTAATATATTTCCCCATGAGCAGTGCGCACCCGGCCCCGACGACCCCCCGCCCCCGACGACTCCCCCTCACCGGTGCCCTGCGCCTCGGCCGTCCGTCCGACATCTGGTTCAAACCCGCGCTGAGCGTCGTCGCCTCGATCGCACCGCCCAACCTCACCCTGCTGGCGCTCGGCCGCCTCGACCTGGCCATGTACACGATGGCCGGATCGCTGTGCGCGCTCTACGCCCACAACCGCCCGTACGCCGCGCGCGCCCGCGTCCTCGCCTGGGTGGTCCTCGGCATGCTCGGCGGCCTCGCGGTCGCGCTGGTCGCGGCCTCGCTCACCAGCCACGCGGTCGTGCTCGTCACCGTAGGCGCGCTCCTCGCCGCCGCGCAGAAGGCACTCTGCGACGCCACCCGCCTCGGGCCGCCCGGCAACGTGGTCCTCACCTTCGTCAGCTCCGCCGCCCTGTTCGCCCCGCAGAGCCTCGGCCAGGTCCCCGGCCATCTCGCGCTGGGCCTCGCCGCCGGCGCCTGGGCCTGGCTCGTGTGCATGGCACCCGGCCTGCCCCGCCCGCACGGCCCGGAGCGCCGCGCCACCGCGCAGGCCCTGAACGCCGCCGCCGCGTACGCCGAGACCCGCGGCACCGGCCCCGGCCACACCCGGGCCCGTGCGGCCGCCACCGCCGCCGTACTCGCCGCCCGCCAGGCACTGCTCGCCGGCGGCGCCCGTTCGGCGGCCGCCCGCCCCGCCCTCGCGCACCTCCTGCTGCGCGCCGAGGTCGCCCTCGCCGCCCCCGCCGACGCGGAGCCGCGGCGGCTGCGCGGCTGGGCCCGTGCGCTGCGCGGCACCGGTCCCGTCCCGCACGACGGCGAGCCGGCCGCCCCCGAGCCGGACGCGACCGCGACCGCCGGAGAACGGCTGTGGCACCGGCTGGTGCCGCTCGCCCCCATCGCCGCCCGAACCGCCCTCGGCTGCGCGCTCGCGGGATACGCCTCGCTCGCCCTCGGCGTCGGCCGCCCCTACTGGGCCCTGGTCACCGCGGCCGCCCTCTACCAGGCGAACCTCGCCCTCACCTGGAGCCGGAGCGTCCAGCGCGTCGTCGGGAACCTCGCCGGTGTCCTCGTCTTCGCCGCCGTCGCCCCGCTCGCCCACCTCGGCCAGGCCGCCCTCGTGCTGTGCTGCCTCGCCTTCAGCTTCGGCGCCGAGGCGCTGATCAGCCGCAACTACTGGCTCGGCAGCGTCTGCGTCACCCCGATGGCCCTGCTGATCACCGAGTTCACCGGCTACCAGAACCCCGGCGACCTCGTCACCGAGCGGATCGTCGACACCGTCGTCGGCGCGCTGGTCGGCCTCGTCGCCGCCGTCGCGGTCACCAACCGCCGCGCGGGCACCCGCCTCGGGCACGCCCTCGCCGCCGCCGAACGCGCCCGCGAGCGCGCCGCCCGCCTGCTCGCCGACCCGCACCCCGCCCCCGGCGCCCTGGAGGCCGCCCGCCGCTCCCTCGCCGCCGCCCTGGTCGAGCTGCGCACCACGGCCGACGCCGCCTTCGGCGAATGGTGGCAGCGCACCCCGTCCGAGGACCGGGTCGAGGGCGCGGAACAGGCCGGACACCGTACGCTCGCCGAGACGGTACGCCGCCAGGGCCTGCTCCCGGACGGCACGCACGACACCACGGAGGACGTACGGCCATGAGCGCGACGAACGGGCGGCCGGGCGCGGCGGACGGCGGCACGGCGACGCGGACCGACACCGTCGCCGCCGTCGTACGGCAGTGGCGGGCCGTCCACCCGGACCTCGACACCGGGCCCATGGAGATCATCGGCCGGATCAACCGCTGCGCCGCCCTCCTCCAGCAGGCCGAGGACGCCCCGCTGCGCCGCGCCGGGCTCAGCCGCCCCGAGTTCGACCTGCTCGGCGCGCTGCGCCGTACCGGCCACGAGCTGACCCCCGGCGAAGTGGCCCGGGAGACCTTCTCCTCGGGCGCCGCCGTCACCAAGCGACTCAAGCAGCTCACCGAGCGCGGGCTGGTCGAGCGGCGCGGCGACGCCCGCGACCGCCGCGTGGCCCACGTCCGCCTCACCGACGCCGGACGGGAGCTGGTCGACGGCATCCTGCCCGAGCAGCTGGCCTACGAGACCGCCGTGCTGTCCGTCCTGGGCGCCGGCGAGCAGGGCGAACTCGCCGCACTGCTCGGCGATCTGCTCGCCCGGCTCGAGGGCCGCCTGGGCGGCTTGCGGGCCTGAGCGCGGGCCGGCTCAGAGGACGTCGTGGGCGGTGCGCCGGTACGTGGAGCGGCGGTCGTCGATCTCCGGCCAGCGGTCGCCGTAGATGTTGCGGGTGACACCGGGGTCCCGGACGAAGTCGTGCGGGAAGCCCAGCGGTACAGCGCTCACCTCGTCGAGCCGGGCCACGGCGTCCGCGTCGAGCCGGACGTCGAGCGCGCCCAGGTTGTCGGCGAGCTGGCTCTCCCTGGTCGCAGCGACGATGGGCACCACGTTGCCGGGCCGGCCCAGCAGCCAGGCCAGCGCCACCTGCGCCGGGCTCCAGCCGCCCTGCTCGGCGATCTCCACGACGGCGGTGACCACGGCCTCCTCGCGGGCGTCGGCCGCGCCGCCCGACGCGCCGAGCCGGCCCGCCCCGCCCCGCAGGTACTTGCCGGTGAGCTTCCCGGCCGCCAGCGGCGCCCAGGCCAGCACCACCTGGTCGTACGCCTGCGCCTGCGGCAGCAGCTCCCGCTCCGGGGTGCGCTCCAGCAGGTTGTACCGCAGCTGCGAGCCCGCGAACGCCGTCCAGCCGCGCAGGTCGGCCATGGTCGAGGCCTGCGCGATCTCCCAGGCCGGCCAGTCCGAGACACCGAGGTACAGCACCTTCCCGGTCCGTACGAGATCGTCCAGGGCCCGCATCACCTCCTCCACGGGGGTGAAGTTGTCCCGGGCGTGCACCCACAGCACGTCCAGCCGGTCGGTGCGCAGCCGCTTCAGGCTCGCCTCCACCGACTGCACCAGGTTCTTGCGGTGGTTCCCGGCCGCGTTGGGATCACCCTCCCGGATCACGCAGGTGTACTTGCTGGCCAGCACGAACTCGTCGCGCCGCCCCTCCAGCACCTGGCCGAGGATCGCCTCCGAGGCGCCCCCGGTGTAGATGTTGGCGGTGTCGATGAAGTTGCCGCCGGCGTCCGCGTAGGCGTCGACGAGCCGCGCGCTGGTGTCCTGGTCGGAGCCGTAGTCGAGGCCGTCGCCCATCACCATCGTGCCGAGGCTCAGCTCGCTCACCCGCAGACCGGTCCGGCCGAACAGTGTGTACCGCACGTCGATTTCCCCTTCGAGCAGTTCGTGCGGTCGACGCTAGAAGCTGGAGCGCACTTCAACGCAAGCCCCACGCGCCTCACTTCTCGTCGGCCGCCCGGTACACGCCGAACACCGCCCCCTGCGGATCCCGCAGCACCGCGATCCGCGGCCCCTCCGGCACCGAGGTGGGCTCCATGAGCACGGTGCCGGCCGCCCCGGTCGCCGTCGCCGCGGCGGCGTCGACGTCCTCGACCGCGAAGTACGGCAGCCAGTGCGGCGGCACCTCGTGCGGGAACTTGTCGTCCATCGTGATCATGCCGCCGAAGTCGGCACCGCCGACCTGCCACTGCGTGTAGTGCTCCGAGACGCTGACGGTCCAGCCGAAGAGCGTGGCGTAGAAGTCCCTCGCGCGGGCGGGATCGCGGGTCAGCAGCTCCACCCAGCCGAGCGCGCCGGGCGCGTTGAACACCCCGGCGCCCGGAAAGGTCCGCGGCTGCCACAGCTGGAAGGCCGCGCCGCCCGGGTCGAGGGCGACCACGAAACGGCCCACGTCGAACACGTCCATCGGGCCGACCAGGACCTTGCCGCCGGTCTCCTGCACCAGCCGGGCGGTGGCGTCGGCGTCCGACACGGCGAACGACACGTTCCACGCCACCGGCTGCGACTCCTGGTACAGCGGGGCCAGCGCCGCGACCGGCGCGTCCCCGAGGTGCGCGATCGTGTAGCCGCCCGCCTCCTGACGCGGGTCCGTCTCGGGCCGCCAGCCGAACAGGGTGCCGTAGAACCGCTTCGCGGACTCCAGGTCGCTGGTGCCCAGCTCGGTCCAGCAGGGGCCGCCGGTGACCGGCGCGTCGAGCTTCATGGCGTTCCTTCCGCAGCACGTCAGGACGTCCCCCGGTCAGCACGCTAGCCCCGACCCCGCCCGGCGGCCAACGGAACCTCAGCCGTTCAGCACGCCCGTGGCGCTGCTGACGGCGACGGTGTCCGAGGCCTGCGGAACCGTCACCTTCACCGACTTCCCGAAGTCCGACAGGCCCATGGTCACCGTCACGCGGGTACCGGACATGTTCAAGGCCATGCGCACCTGCACGAGTCGTCCCCGGCCGTCGACCCACGCGTCCGCGAAGACCGGGAGGTCGCTGCCCAGCATGTCGCGGGCCTGGTCCGTCCTCGCGCGGACGTCGCCGGCCATCCGCAGGGTGAGGGTGTCGTGGTCGATCGTGCCGTGGTAGTGGGTGGTCCGCACACCCCGCACGGTCTCCTCGCCCTCCTCGGTCGTCTGCCGCATCGCCGATATCTGCCGCAAGACGTGCTCGGGGTCGTTGAGCGGTGCCCGCAGCGCGTAGTGGGCCTCCGCCTCGTTGCCCGGCATGACGCCCCAGGCGCCCTCGTCGATCCCCGCGACGCCGCTGATGTAGATCCTTCCCTTGGCGAAGATCTCGTCGCTGCGGCTGATGGCGCCGCCCGGGAGTCCGACGGTGAGCCGGCCCCGGTCCGCGGCGAAGTCGAAGTCGCCGGTGACGGTGAGCCCGTACTCCTCGCCCTCCGCCGCCAGCTCGATCTCCTCGTCGATCCGGGCGCTCTCCTCGCCGACGGCCTCGACGGCCGCACGTACGGCGGAGCCGGGGTCGGGGGAAGCCGACGCGCCCGCGCGCCGGTCCCCGTCCCCGGCGTCGGCCGGGGAGCCGTCGTTCGTGGAACAACCGGCGCACAGCAGCGCGACGGCGGCGGTCAGCAGCAGAGGACGACGCATGGGGTTCTCCGGGGGTCTCGGTCCGGCCGGGACGAGACTCCGCGGACGGAGGACTGCGGCACCGCCTCGCGCAGGGATCCTGCAAGTCGCCGCGGACGGGCCTCAGATGCCCGGCCGGTACCGCAGGGGATGGTCCGCCGGGACCTCCACCAGCACGATCGGTGTCCCGTCCGGATCGGCGATCCACATCTCGACCAGCCCCCACGGCTCCCGCACCGGCGGTCGCACGATCCCCACGTCCCGGGCGCGCAGCTCGTCGTGGGCCGCGTGCACGTCGGCGACCTGGAGCCAGAGCCGTACGGCGGGGGAGGGCGGGGTGCCGGAGCGGCCGGACAGCTCCAGGAAGCCGCCGCCGAGGAAGTAGACGGTGCCCCGCTCCGGCCCGGTGCCGAACTCCCGGTAGACGGCGAGGCCGAGCCGCTCGCCGTAGAAGGTCCGGGACCGTTCGGGGTCCGTGGGGCGCAGCAGGATCCGGCTGCCGAGTACATGCACCATGCACGGGAGCGTAGTGGGCGGGATACCCTCATCGGTGCCCGTGCCGCGCCGAGAATCGGAGACGCCGCCCATGGAGACCGCGACCACCGGACTGACCTTCCGCGATGCCACACGCGCCGACGTGGAAACGTTGGTGGCGTTGGTCGAGTCGGCGTACCGCGGGGACGCCAGCCGGGTCGGGTGGACCAGCGAGGCGGACATCCTGGAAGGGCAGCGGACCGACCCGGAGGGCGTGCTGGAGGTCGTCGAGTCGCCCGACAGCAGGCTGCTGACGGTGGAGCGGGACGGCACCGTCGTCGCCTGCTGCCAGCTCGAACACCGCGGTGAGCACGCCTACTTCGGCATGTTCGCGGTCAGCCCCGTGCTGCAGGGCGAGGGTCTCGGCAAGGTCGTCATCGCGGAGGCGGAGCGGCAGGCGCGCGAGAGCTGGGGCGTGCGGGAGATGCACATGACCGTGATCTCCGTGCGCGAGGACCTGATCGCCTGGTACGAGCGGCGCGGCTACCGCCGTACGGGCCGGATGTCCCCGTTCCCGTACGGCGACGAGCGCTTCGGCATCCCGCAGCGCCCCGACCTGCAGTTCGAGCTGCTGGTCAAGCGGCTGGTGTGAGCCTCACGCGGTGAAGCGGCCGGTGCGTTTGATGTCCGGGTGGTCGGTGGTGGCGCCGTCCAGCTCCAGCGCCCGGACCAGCCGCAGGTGCTTCTGCGAGTTCACCACCCAGCCGATGATCCGCAGGTCTGCCTCGCGGGCGCGCTCGACGACCTCCAGGGTGAGCCGGCGGATGTTGAGGCAGACCGTCGAGGCGCCGGCCCGGACGGCGCGCTCCACGATGTCGGTGCCGTAGCGGCTGGCGATCAGTGCCGTGCGGACGCCGGGCAGCAGCCGGGCCGTCTCGGCGACGGCCTCGTCGTGGAACGAGGACACCTCGATCCGCCCCGCCAGTTCCCGCCGCCGGATCACCTCCGCCAGCGCCCGCGCCGCCGCCACGTCCTTGATCTCGGCCTGGATCGGCAGGTCGACGGCGTCCAGGACCTCCTCGAAGACCGGGATCCGCTCGCCCTTGCCCGCGTCCAGCGTGCGCAGCTCGTCGAGGGTCTTCTCGGCGATGGCGCCGCTGCCGTCGGTCGTCCGGTCCACCTCGGCGTCGTGCATGACGACCAGCGCGCCGTCCTTGCTGAGATGCAGATCGAGTTCGATGAGGTCGAGGCCGGCCTGCTCGGCGGCGACGAAGGAACGCAGGGTGTTCTCGGGCTCGACACCCATGACTCCGCGATGACCGATGGTGAGGAAGTTCAAGATTCGCTCGCTTCCGTCGACGGACAGACCCGCCAGCCTAGTCCGCTCGCCCCACGATGGAACGGGGTGTGCGCCGCTCTGCACGGAGGAGCCGCATCCGGCGTAACGGACAGGAAAAAGTGCGGTGACAATGCGGGTGCGCAGGATAATTTCCCGAGCCTCCTCTTGCTGGGAGAAACCCCATATGCATACGGTGTCCATACGCAAGGTTCTCCAGTGGAGGATGGGACATGACGGAAATTCTTGTGCAGGTGGGTTCGGAGGGACAGGTTCCTCCCGTGGCCAGGGTGGTGGAGCACCCGGCATGGCCCGTGCTCAAGGATGCCGTGGAGCGGATCCGGCCATGGCAGTCCAAGGACGGATCGATCGACTTCGAGGCCGAGGGCGCCCCGGAGCGCGCGGCGGCCGAGGCCGCCGTACGCGAGGTCACGGAGGCCGTCGAGGCCCTGTCCCCGCTGCTGCCGCACGACGCCGCCTACCACGCGGCCCTGGTGAAGGACCTGCGCCGCTGGGCCGACGCGGGCTTCCAGGTGCCGGACTTCCTGGACTCGCTGCTGGCCTTCCAGCCCGCCGCGAGCCGCGCGGACGGCCTGCAGCACCTGGTCGTCTTCCCGATGTACACGCAGAACGGCAACCCCGACCGCAACCTCGAAGCGGTCGTACTGCGCATGGTCTGGCCGGACTGGCTCGCCGAACTGGAGCGCACCCGCTACGACAACCCGCTGTTCTGCGGCATAAAGTTCGAGGACTTCACGGCGGGCTACGACACCAACTCCGCCGTCCTCTTCCCGGAGACCATCGCCGTGCGCGAGGCCCCCGAGCGGTTCACCTGGGGCGGCATCTTCTGCGACCGCGAGGCCGCCCGCTTCCGCCGCGTCACCGACGCCGCCGTCGACATCCTGGGCCTCGACCTGCCCGAGGACATCGCCGCGATGGTCCACGACCAGAAGCGCTGCGAAGAGGCCTTCGTGCTCTGGGACATGGTCCACGACCGCACCCACAGCCACGGCGACCTGCCGTTCGACCCGTTCATGATCAAGCAGCGGCAGCCGTTCTGGATGTACGGCCTTGAGGAGCTGCGCTGCGACCTCACCGCCTTCAAGGAGGCCGTGAAGCTGGAGGCGGACGGCGTCCCGCAGGCCCGTGACGTGCAGTACGCGGTCCTCTTCGACCGCATGTTCCGCTTCCCGGTCACCGGCGAGCGGGTCCGCAACTACGACGGCCTCGGCGGTCAGCTCCTCTTCGCCTACCTGCACAAGCACGACGTCGTCCGCTGGACCGACAACAAGCTGCACATCGACTGGCAGCGCGCCCCGCAGGTCACCAACCAGCTCTGCGCCGAGATCGAGAAGCTGTACCGCGACGGCATCGACCGCCCCAAGCTCGTCCACTGGTTCGCCGGCTACGAGCTGGTCTCCACCTACCTCGCCCCGCACCCCGGCTCCAAGTGGGCCAAGGGCCCCGACGCCCTGGACCTGACCCAGCCGCCGCGCAAGCTCGTCGATGACGTGCTTCCGGACGAGTTTCCGCTGAGCATGTTCTATGAGGCGCTGTCCAAGAAGCTGAAGAACGTGATTGCCTCGACCAAGGGCATCACGGCGGACCGCGCCGAGCGGGTCGCCGCGTGAGCGACCGCGACAACGCTGCTCAGGAGGCGAGGATCATGACGGGGAACGGTGCTCTCAGCGGTGCGGTGATCGCGGTGGCCGGCGCGGGCGGGCCCGCGGGACGGGCGGCGCTGCTGCGGCTGGCCGAGGCCGGCGCCACGGTCGTCGGCGCCGACAACGACCCGGAGCGGCTCGCGGAGGCCGTGGACGCGGCGCGCTACGCCTCCGGCGGCGCCGCCGTCACCGGCGAGACGGTCGACCTGCTCAACCTGGACGCCACCCGCGACTGGGCCAACCGCACCGAGAAGGAGTTCGGCCGCGTCGACGGCCTGGTCCACCTCGTCGGCGGCTGGCGCGGCAGCGAGACCTTCACCAAGACCAGCCTCGACGACTGGGACTTCCTGGAGCTGCTGCTCATCCGCACCGTGCAGCACACCTCCCTCGCCTTCCACGAGGCGCTGCAGCGCAGCGAGCGCGGCCGGTACGTCCTGATCAGCGCGGCCGGCGCCACCAAGCCGACCGCGGGCAACGCGGCCTACGCCGCCGGCAAGGCCGCCGCCGAGGCGTGGACGCTGGCCATGGCCGACTACTTCCGCAAGGCCGGGGGCGAGCAGGGGCCGACCTCGGCGGCTGCGATCCTGGTGGTGAAGGCGTTGGTGCACGACGCGATGCGCGCCGAGCGGCCCAACGCGAAGTTCGCGGGCTTCACGGACGTCAAGGACCTCGCCGAGGCCATCGTCGACGTCTGGGCCAAGCCCGCCGCGGAAGTGAACGGAAACCGTCTGTGGCTGACCGAGAAGCCGTGAACCCTCCGAAGACCGACGCGCGCCGCCATCACGACCCCTCGGTCCGCGGTTTCGCCAGTGACAACTACGCCGGTGCCCACCCGGAGGTGCTCGCCGCCCTGGCGCTCGCCAACGGCGGGCACCAGGTCGCGTACGGCGAGGACGTCTACACCGAGAACCTGCAGCGGATCATCCGCAGCCACTTCGGGGCGACGGCCGAGGCGTTCCCGGTCTTCAACGGCACCGGCGCCAACGTCGTCGCGCTCCAGGCGGTGACCGACCGCTGGGGCGCGGTGATCTGCGCCGAGAGCGCGCACATCAACGTCGACGAGGGCGGCGCCCCCGAGCGCATGGGCGGCCTGAAGCTGCTCACCGTGCCCACCCCCGACGGCAAGCTCACGCCGGAGCTGATCGACCGGCAGGCCTGGGGCTGGGAGGACGAGCACCGGGCGATGCCGCAGGTCGTCTCGATCACCCAGAGCACGGAGCTGGGCACCCTCTACACGCCCGACGAGATCCGCGCCATCTGCGAGCACGCCCACGCGCACGGCATGAAGGTGCACCTGGACGGCTCCCGGATAGCCAACGCGGCCGCCTCGCTGGACGTGCCGATGCGCACGTTCACCAACGCGGTCGGCGTCGACATCCTCTCGCTGGGCGGGACGAAGAACGGCGCGCTGTTCGGCGAGGCGGTCGTCGTCCTCAACCAGGACGCGGTCCGCCGGATGAAGCATCTGCGCAAGCTGTCCATGCAGCTCGCCTCCAAGATGCGCTTCGTCTCGGTGCAGCTGGAGGCGCTGCTCGCCAAGGACCTCTGGCTGCGCAACGCCCGCCACGCCAACGAGATGGCCCAGCGGCTCGCCGAGGGCGTCCGCGCGGTGCACGGGGTGGAGATCCTCTACCCGGTGCAGGCCAACGGCGTCTTCGCCAGGCTCCCGCACGACGTGAGCGAGCGCCTGCAGAAGCGCTTCCGCTTCTACTTCTGGGACGAGGCGGCCGGGGTCGTGCGCTGGATGTGCGCGTTCGACACCACGGAGGACGACGTGGACGCGTTCGTCGCCGCCCTCAAGGAGGAGATGGCCCGCTGAGGGCCTGAGTGAGCGAGGTGCGCGGGAGCGGCCGTCCCGGCGAGGGCGGCCGCTCCCGCGTCTTCATCCGTTGACCACGATCGACGTCCTGTTGTTGCGCAGGTCCGGGTCGAACTCCCGCAGCTCCAGTTCCGGGTTGTCGTTGACCGTCGCGACCGTGGCGCGGGCCCCGGGCACCACCCGGTCGACGCGCAGCCGGACCTCGATGGCGTGGGACGCCTTGTCGTGGAGGTGGATCGGCGTTCCGCAGTAGTAGGTCTCGGGGGCCGTGCCCTCCTCGGGCGGCGGCTGGACCCAGCAGTCCTCCGGCAGGCCGACGACCGACGTGCCCTCGGGCGCCCGGAACCGCACGGTGGCCGCCGGGGCGCCCACGCCCAGCGACGCCACCCAGGCGGGGCCGCGGTTGGAGACGGTCACCCGCGCGGTCACGACGTCGTCGACCGCCCCGGCCACCCTGCTGCCGGTGAGCTTGATGTCGGCGGTGTTCCTGGCGTCGAGCATGACGGTCCGGTAGTTGTCCGTCGGATCGGGATCGGGCTCCGAGGCCGCCGCCCGCGTCCCGGTCAGCGGGCGCAGATCAAGCTCGGGCCCGGTGCCGGGCGTCCACGTCTCGTTGCCGCGCGCTTCCTCCAGGGCCTCGTCCGAGTAGGGCTGGACCGAGTGGTCGAAACGCTCGTACAGCGCCTGCCGCCGCACCCCGAGCCCCGTCACCAGCGCGTACCGCTGCCCCGGTGCCACCGCCTCGTCCAGCACGCACAGGGCGGACGTGCCGGTGGGGTGCTCCCGGTACTCGCAGTTGGAGTGGCGCTCCGCGAACCGCAGCCCGTACGAGGCGTTCAGCGACAGCAGGGTCCGGTCCACGGCACGGTTGCCGCTGTTGGAGAGCGTCGCCCGTACCTCGGTGCTGGTCCCCGGCCTGAGCCCGCTCTGGCGTTCGGCCTGGCTGAGCCCGAGGTCCGGGCCGTTGCCCACGGAGACCAGCGTCTCCGCCGGGTACGCCTCCAGCTCCCCGGCGGCGGCCGTGTAGCGCACGTATCCCGACGCGCCGACGCCGGCGTCCGGCAGTGCGCGGATGCCCAGCGTCGCGGCCGGCACGCTCTCCGTCCCGGCCGGCATCTCCGGGACGTCGCAGACCGCCCTCACCGCCGACTCGGGCACGCAGCCGACGGGCCACGAGACCTGCGCGAAGGCGGCGATCCCGGCCACGTCGACGGTCAGCCGCCCGGCCGGAACGCCGTTGTCGACGTTGTCGTGGGTGACCCGCACCGCGACCGTACGCTCACGCGCGCTGCCGTCCGCGTCCGGCCCGGGCAGCACCGTCTCGGACGGCGCGCTGATCCACAGCTGGTCGGACTCGGCGTACGCGGGCCCCGCCCCGACCGCCGCCAGGGCAGAGCCGGCGAGCGCCACTCCGAGGAGCAGCCGCCCGGCGCGTCGCGCCGGTCCGGTCCGTCGGTCCTGCATGTCTTCATCCCCCTTTGATGGTGGTCCGCCGGTGGCCGAGACACGCGAGGCCCGGGAAGGGTTGTGGTGGCGGCCGGGGTTGCGGCGGTCTTCGGCCGTTCTCGGACTGGCAAGAGTCTGACGCATACATATGCAGGTTACGGAAACTATATTGACTCCTGATCATTTACCCGCCTAAGCTCCACGGGCATGCAGCTGATCCAGGAAACCGCCGATCTATCCGCCTATTTGTCCGCTGACGAGGTCATCGACCACGGGCATTCGCTGGTGCGGAAGACGGCCGCCCACCTCGCCCGCGATGTGTCCAACTCGTATGAATATGCGCGAGCGGCCTTCGAATTCGTCCGCGACGCCATCCCGCACTCCCAGGACTCGGGCGACATGCGCGTCACCTGGCGAGCCTCCGACGTGCTGGAGCAGAAGACCGGCATCTGCTACGCCAAAGCCCACGCGCTCGCGGCCCTGCTGCGCGCGGAGGACATCCCGACCGCGCTGTGCTACCAGAAGTTCGACGTGGTGCACGGCCTGGTCGCCGTCCGCTTCCAGGGGGCCTGGCACCGCCAGGACGCCCGGGGCAACGTGGGCGGGGTGGACGCGCGGTTCTCCCTGGACGGCGAACAGCTGGCCTTCGTGACCGACCCGGAATCCGGCGAGACGGACTACCCGGTCCTGTACGCCGCACCCCATCCGGCCGTCGTGGCCGTCCTGAAGGCCGCCACGGACCGGGAGCACCTGATGCGGACGCTCCCCACCGCCCTCTGACCCCGCCCCGCCCGAACGCGCACCCCGCCGCGCCGCCGATCCGTCACGGTCGCTGATCTCCCCGCCATGCGCGATGGGGGAGCGACGCCGGAAGACACCGCCACCGATGAGGCAGCAGAGCGATCCGGGGTGCGGTTCGCCCGGCTGAGGAAGCACTGGCTGCTCGCCTCGGCCGCGGCGCTCACCCTCCTTGCCGCCGGCACGGCCGTCCCCGCGGTCCTCGCCGACTCCGGCGAGGACCGGCCCTGCCGGCGGATCCCCGTATCGACCCGCGCCCTCGCCGAGGACCCGGCCGCCGCCACCCGCGCCCCCGCCCGGCGCGCCGCACACCGTGGCCCAGGCGCGCTCCGTGTTCGCCGTGGTCGCGGCCCTCTCCTGGGCGGACGTACCCGACGGCATGGCCCCCTCGGTCGCCCGCGTGCTGGCCGACTACGTGGAGGACGAGGCCCGTTACCTGTCCCCTCCAGCTCTGCCGCCCTCCCGGTGGCATCCCCGGAGCCGGCCGAACCGGACGAGGAGGGCCACGGCCGGTACGGCCGCTTCCTCGCTCCCGGCGAGGCACACGTCGACTTCGAGTACCACGACCCCGTCGCGGACGCCGCACCCGAGCCGGATCACCTCGTCAGCGAACTGGCCGGGAACCCGGAGGCGTTCGCGATCCTGTACGACGCCGAGCGCGCGTACTTCGCCCGCTACCTGGAACGCCTCACCCGGGAGGGCGGCGATCCGGCCGCCCGGTCGTCGGCCACCGTCTGGCCCGACAACGACCTCGAGGACATCGCCCAGCGCGTCGGCGCCCTCATGCGGCACCGGGCCGAGCACACCAAGGAGGGCGGCATCCCCGATCTCGCCGCCTTCGACGAGGCCGTACGCCGGCAAAACCCGCGGCGCCTACGAGGCCGCTCCCCGGCAGCTCACCACCCGCCCGCCCATGGGTGACATCGCCGACCGGCCGGTCTCCGGGCCGCCGCGAGGCGACCTGACGGACGGCCGGCACCAGCTGCTGACCGTGCTGGACGCCTGGGCCGAGGACCGGGGCGTGCCCGAGGGCCGTGCCGAGGTCATGCGGCAGATCGTCGACGACGCCTATCTGCGGGGTGTCTGGCTGAGAGTGCTGTGACCGCGCCCGGTGGCTCAGCCCCACACCTGGAGGCCGGAGCAGTCCCGCCGCTCCACCTGGTCCCGGGCGAAGGCCTCCAGCAGGTCCGGCAGGCCGCCGCGGTCGATGCCGGGGACCTCGTCGGGGCCACCCGGCGCGAAGTTGGCGGCCTCACCGGCGCAGCGGGCGGTCGCCGTCAGACCGCGGGGCTCGCCCTCCTCGCGGGTGAGCCGGTTGTTCCAGTCGCCGTACCAGGCGGCGAAGGTCAGGCGGTACTCGTCCTCGCCCACTTCGTCGTCGCCGTGGATCAGGTCGCAACGGCCCGTCGGCGCCGCGTCGTTCGTCCCGGAGCCGACCCGCCAGTTCTCCGGCCGCGGCAGCCCGGCCTTCGACGCCCAGCCGCAGCCCAGCGCGGCGGCCTCCCTCAGCGGCACGGTGTCCGAGGGCTCCGGCTCCTCGTTCGCCTCCGCCGGCGCGGTGTCGCCCTCCGGCGCGCTCAGCGGCTCGGCGCCGCACCCCAGCTGGTCAGAGGCGGCGCCGACCAGTGCGACAGCCGTCACGTACGCCGCCGGAGTGCCCCATGACGCGTCCGGGCCGAAGCCGGTGCGCACCAGCATCTTGCGCTGCCGCCCGGCGTCGTCCGTGCCCAGCTTTCGGGCAGGGCACCAGGAAGTACAGCCGGCCCCGTAGCGCAGTCGTGCCTCACGTCACCGGCCGGACCTTCGGCAGCGACGCGGCAGGCGCCCGGCGGGGTGGCGGTGAGGGGGTGTCAGTGCGCCTCGGCGGCCCGGAGCTGCTCCGGCGTCGGGGCCGTGCCGCCGAGGTGGGCGGGCAGCCACCAGGTGTCGTCGGCGTCCCTCGGGCGGACGGGGTAGGCGCGCTGAGCGGCCTCCAGCAGCTCCTGCACCCGCTCGCGCAGCTGCCGGGTGATGGCCCCGGCGTACTTGTCGCGGGACGCCTCGATGGCCTCGCCCACCCGGATGGTGATGGGGGTGTGGCTGCGCTTGAAGTTGCGCGGGTGCCCCTTGGTCCACAGTCGCTGGGTACCCCACACGGCCATGGGGATCAGCGGCACGCCGGCCTCCTGAGCCAGGCGCGCGGCGCCCGACTTGAAGCTCTTCAGCGTGAACGACTGCGAGATCGTGGCCTCCGGGAACACCCCGATCACCTCGCCGGACCGCAGCGAGTCGAGCGCGTGCGCGTAGGCCGCCTCGCCCTGCTCGCGGTCCACCGGGATGTGCTTCATCCCGCGCATCAGAGGCCCGGACACCTTGTGCCGGAAGACGGACTCCTTGGCCATGAAGCGCACGAGCCGCTTCTGCGGCAGCGCGGCCAGTCCGTTGAAGACGAAGTCCAGGTAGCTGATGTGATTGCTGACCAGCACGGCACCGCCCGACCGCGGGATGTTCTCGGACCCCTTGCAGTCGATCTTGAGGTCCCAGACCTTGAACAGCGTGCGGGCGAGACCGATGACGGGACGGTAGACGAGCTCTGCCATGGACGAAGTGAACCCTTCCTTGCTCTGCCTGGGAAGGGACTCCCAGCGGAAAGCTACGCAGCCGTAGGTTTACGGCCTGTCGCAGATCGTGCCCGAAGAACGGACGGGTAGCCAGTCCTGGTGCCCCTAGTCGGCGAGATCCTTGTCACGTCACCCCCATGATCACCTCGGGATTTTAAGCGTCCTTTACTCTGTGCGAACCGTGACGCGCCGCGCGAGCCGGTACATCTCGCAGCCGGGGCGGGCGGGAATCTTTGCGGCCCTGTGAACGCTGCACGACAGTGGTGAGTTGACGGAGAGCCGCGAACGGCGGCGGAGCGGGAGAGTACACGTGCACGGGCGCGACAGCGGAAGGCGGCTCGACGCGGCCGAGTTGGGCGTCGGCCTCGGCGAACGCGCCACGCTGGTCCAGTTCTCCAGCGCGTTCTGCGCCCCCTGCCGGGCCACCCGGCGCGTCCTCGGCGAGGTGGCCGGCCTGGTGCCGGGTGTCCGCCATGTGGAGATCGACGCCGAGGCCCACCTGGACCTGGTCCGCAGGCTGGACATCGTCAAGACGCCGACCGTGCTGGTCCTCGACGCCGACGGCCGGGTCGTACGGCGGGCCACCGGACAGCCCCGCAAGGCCGACGTCATCGCGGCCCTGGGAGAGGCCGTGTGAGCGGCCCCGTGCCGGGCGTTCGGGCGAGCGTGAGGCATCTCCCACAACGTGGGACGCACTTGACTGTGCAAGCCACCTATCGTCAGCCTGACCCTATGCCTTCGGAACTCCATCTCTACGGGCGGGTGCACGTCGACCTCGCCCGCACCGCGAGCGCACGCTGTCCGGGCCGTTGAGCACCCACGGACCCGCTCGCCCCCACTCGCAGAAGGCCACCATGACGGCAACCCCCGACCTAGCCGGCCCCCGGCTCGCCTCCCCCGACCTGCTCCGTGCCGTCTTCCGGCGCCACGCGGCGGGCGTCGCGGTGATCACCGCGCGAGGCGCGGCCGGTCCGGTCGGCTTCACCGCCACTTCCCTCACCTCCGTCTCCGCGGAGCCTCCGATGCTGTCCTTCGGCATCGGCACCGGCGCCTCCAGCTGGCCCGCCATCGCCGAGGCCGACCACGTGGGCGTCCACATACTCGGCGAGCACCAGCAGGAGCTGGCCGCCACCTTCGCCCGCAGCGGCGCCGACCGCTTCGGCGAGCCCACTGCCTGGCGGGAGGGCCCGGAGGGCGTCCCGGTCCTCGACGGCGTACTGGCCTGGCTGGTGTGCCGGGTGCGCGCGCGCGTGCCCGCCGGGGACCACCGCATAGTCCTCGCCGAGGTCGCCGTCGGCGACCCCACGGGCACCGGCCGCCCGCTTCTCTACCACCAGGGCCGGTTCACCGCTCTGCGTGATTGATCACGCACGGGTCCGCCTGCGAGGGCGTCGAGTTCCGGTTACGCTGCGTTGCGAAGGTCACAGTTCAAAGCGCTTGCTTAGCGGGCACGAACTGGGTGTACTGACGAGTAATATTTCGGTCGGAAGCGCAGGCCGCCCCGACCGGGATCGGCCGCTTGGGGCGCCTATGCTGCCTGCAAGGGGTAGCCGAAAAATGACGATGCAGTAGGAGAGCCGGCGTGAGCTTGAGGATCGTTGTCACTGTGAAGTACGTGCCCGACGCCACTGGCGACCGGCACTTCGCCGATGACCTGACCGTCGACCGGGACGACGTGGACGGTCTGCTCTCCGAGCTGGACGAGTACGCGGTCGAGCAGGCGCTGCAGATCGCGGAGGACGCCGACGACGCCGAGGTCACCGTGCTGACGGTGGGCCCGGAGGACGCGAAGGACGCCCTGCGCAAGGCGCTGTCCATGGGTGCCGACAAGGCGATCCACGTCGAGGACGACGACCTGCACGGCACCGACGCGATCGGCACCTCGCTGGTGCTGGCCAAGGCGATCGAGAAGGCCGGCTACGACCTGGTGATCTCCGGCATGGCCTCCACCGACGGCACCATGGGTGTGGTCCCGGCGCTGCTGGCCGAGCGTCTGGGCGTCCCGCAGGTCACCCTGCTCTCCGAGGTCTCCGTCGAGGACGGCACGGTCAAGGGCCGCCGCGACGGCGACGCCGCGTCGGAGCGGCTGGAGGCCTCCCTCCCGGCCGTCGTGTCCGTCACCGACCAGTCGGGTGAGGCGCGCTACCCGTCGTTCAAGGGCATCATGGCGGCGAAGAAGAAGCCGGTTGAGTCCTGGGACCTGTCGGATCTGGACATCGACGCCGACGAGGTCGGCCTCGAGGGTGCCTACACCGTCGTCGAGTCCGCAGCCGAGCGGCCGGCGCGGACGGCGGGCACGATCGTCAAGGACGAGGGCGAGGGCGGCAAGCAGCTCGCTGAGTTCCTCGCGGGCCAGAAGTTCATCTGAGCCCCAGTCAGCTGACCGTCCCTCACACTTCGCAAGCAGGAGAGAAGAAGTCCCATGGCTGAAGTCCTCGTCTATGTCGACCACGTGGACGGTGCCGTCCGCAAGCCCACCCTGGAGCTGCTGACCCTGGCCCGCCGCATCGGCGAGCCGGTCGCCGTCGCGCTGGGCAACGGGGCCGCGGACACCGCCGCAGCGCTGGCCGAGCACGGCGCGGTGAAGGTCCTCACCCACGATGCCGCCGAGTACGCCGACTACCTGGTCGTGCCGAAGGTGGACGCCCTGCAGGCCGCGGTCGAGGCCGTCTCCCCGGCCGCGGTGCTGGTGCCGTCGTCCGCGGAGGGCAAGGAGATCGCCGCCCGCCTGGCGCTGCGTATCGGTTCCGGGATCATCACCGACGCCGTCGACCTGGAGGCCGGCGATGAGGGTCCGGTGGCGACGCAGTCGGTGTTCGCCGCCGCGTTCACCACCAAGTCCCGGGTCTCCAAGGGCACCCCGGTCATCACCGTCAAGCCGAACTCGGCCGCTGTGGAGGCCGCTCCGGCCGCCGGTGCGGTCGAGGCGCTGTCCGTGTCGTTCTCCGCCGCCGCGACCGGCACCAAGGTGACCGGCCGCACCGCGCGTGAGTCGACCGGGCGTCCGGAGCTGACCGAGGCCGCGATCGTGGTCTCCGGTGGCCGCGGTGTCAACGGTGCGGAGAACTTCGCGATCATCGAGGCGCTCGCCGACTCCCTCGGCGCGGCCGTGGGTGCCTCGCGCGCCGCGGTCGACGCCGGCTGGTACCCGCACACCAACCAGGTCGGCCAGACCGGCAAGAGCGTGTCGCCGCAGCTGTACATCGCCTCCGGTATCTCCGGCGCGATCCAGCACCGCGCGGGCATGCAGACCTCGAAGACCATCGTGGCCGTCAACAAGGACCCCGAGGCCCCGATCTTCGACCTCGTCGACTACGGCGTCGTCGGCGACCTCTTCGACGTCGTCCCGCAGCTCACCGAGGAGATCAAGACCCGCAAGGGCTGATCCCCGCCCGGTTCGTCCGAGGCCCCCGTGACCGCCGACGGTCACGGGGGCCTCGGCTCGTCCGGGCCCGGCGCGCGGGAGCGGCCGTCAGGGCGGACCATGCTGCGGACGGGTGTTGACCAGCGGGAAGCCACCCGGATAACTTCGTTCTGCGGATTATTGATTCCGCACAACGGAAAACAGGAGGGTGTGGGAATGGGTCAGGGGCAGCAGGAGCAGGTGGCGACGAGCCTCGCGGGCGCCGTCGGCGAGGAGATCAGCGCCTCCCTCGCACCGGTCGACGCCGCACTGGAGCGCCTCTACCCCGGGGACCCCGGCACCCGCCAGCCCGTCCACACCGTCTACGTCCCCGGCGACGCCTTCGCCGCCGACACCATCCGTTCCTGGGGCGACCAGGCCCTCGCCGCCCTCGACGAGCACGCGCCGGACGCCGCCTCCTTCGCCGCCGTCCTCGGCCTGCCCGACGAACTCGCCGAGCCCGTCCACTCCCGCGTCCGCGCCAAGCTGGAGCGCGAGCCCATCGAGGACCTGCGCGTCGACTTCGAGGACGGCTACCAGGGCAAGGACGAGGACCAGGACGCGGCCCGCGCCGCCCGGCTGATCGCCGAGGCGTACGCGAACGGCACCGCCGCCCCCTACATGGGCATCCGCGTGAAGTGCATGGAGGCCGCCGTCCGCGACCGCGGCATCCGCACCCTCGACATCTTCCTCACCGGCCTGATGCGGGCCGGCGGACTGCCCGGCGGACTGGTCCTCACCCTGCCCAAGGTCACCTACCCGGAGCAGGTCACCGCCATGGTCCGGCTCCTGGAGGCCTTCGAGAAGGCGCACGGTCTGGAGGCCGGCCGGATCGGCTTCGAGATCCAGATCGAGACCAGCCAGTCCATCCTCGCCGCCGACGGCACCGCCACCGTCGCCCGGATGATCCAGGCCGCCGAGGGCCGGGCCACCGGCCTGCACTACGGCACCTTCGACTACAGCGCCTGCCTCGGCGTCTCCGCCGCCTACCAGGCCAGCGACCACCCCGCCGCCGACCACGCCAAGGCGATCATGCAGGTCGCCGCCGCGGGCACCGGCGTACGCGTCTCCGACGGCTCCACCAACGTCCTGCCCGTCGGCCCGACCGCCAAGGTCCACGACGCCTGGCGCCTGCACTACGGCCTCACCCGCCGCGCCCTCGCCCGCGCCTACTACCAGGGCTGGGACATGCACCCCGGCCACATCCCCACCCGCTACGCGGCCGTCTTCGCCTTCTACCGCGAGGGCTTCGAGCAGGCCGCCGGCCGCCTCGCCCGGTACGCCAACCGGGCCGGCGGCGACGTCATGGACGAGCCCGCCACCGCCAAGGCCCTCAGCGGCTACCTGCTGCGCGGCCTGGACTGCGGCGCCCTGGACATCGCCGAGGTCGCCAAGCTGACCGGGCTGACCCGCGCCGACCTCGAGGGCTTCGCCGCGCCCCGCCGGGGCGACCTGACGGCCTCCGCCGAGTAGCGGGGCCCGGCCGCCGCCGTCACCCCTGCCCCGTACCCTGTACGCCACGCAATGACGTGACACAGGAACGGGGCAGCGGTGTCTTCGGGGGAGTACGAACAGACGGAGGGGGCCGGCCGGCTGCTGGCCGGGCGGTATCGCGTGACGGCCCGGCTCGGACGCGGCGGCATGGGAGTCGTGTGGCGAGCCGTCGACGAGGTCCTGGGCCGCGAGGTCGCCGTCAAGGAACTGCGCACCTACAACGACGCCGCCGGGCCCGAACTGGCCGAACTACGGCTGCGGATGCAGCGCGAGGCCCGCGCGGCCGCCCGGGTGCGCCATCCCGGAGTCGTCGCCGTCCACGACATCGCCGAGGTCGACGGCCGTCCGCTCATCGTCATGGAGCTGGTCGACGGGCCGTCCCTGGACGACGTGCTGCGCGACCGCGGCACCCTCGACCCGCGCGAGGCGGCCGGCATCGGCGCCAAGGTCATGGACGCGCTCGCCGCCGCCCACCGCGCCGGTGTCCTGCACCGCGACGTCAAGCCGGGCAACATCCTCCTCGACCGCTCCGGCCGTGTCGTCCTCACCGACTTCGGCATCGCCACCATGGACGACCCCGGGGACGGCTCCGCCACCCGCCTCACCCGCAGCGGCGAGATCGTCGGCTCCCTCGACTACCTGGCCCCCGAACGCGCCCAGGGCGCCGAACCCGGCCCCGCGTCCGACGTCTGGGCCCTCGGCGCCACCCTGTACGCGGCCGTGGAAGGCGCCTCGCCGTTCCGCCGTACGTCGACGTACTCCACGCTCACCGCGATCGTGGCCGAACCCTTCCCGGAACCCCGCCGCGCCGGACCCCTCGTCCCCGTGCTCCGGCAGCTGATGGAAAAGCAGCCGCACTCCCGCCCCGACGCCGAACGGGGCCGCGACCTCCTGGAAGCCGTGGCCCAGGCCCCGGACCGGGACCTGCCGACCACCCCGCTGCGCGGCGGCCCCACGACCGCCCCGTCCCGGACCGAGACCGAGCGCGACGTACCGTCCGTACCACCGGGCTTCGGACCGCCCCAAGGCGCCTCGGAGTACTCCCGAGGCGGCCACGTCACGGGTGGCGCGCCGGGGCACGGAGTCCCCACCGCACCTGGATACGGCCCGGCAGCCCCCGTCCCGGCGTCCGGCACGCCCGCCGCGCTTCCCGTCACCAGCCCCATGGCCGTGGGCACCCCGCCTCGCCGCAAGGGGCGTGCGCTGCTCGCCGCCGCGGCCGTGGCCGTCGTCCTCGTCGCGACCGGCGTCACCGTCGCCCTGCTGAACGCCCCCGCCGGTGACGCCAAGGCGGACGACCGGCCCACCGCGCCGTCGGCGTCCTCGGCGGAGCGCCGTGCCGGAGGCGGCCGCTCCGCGGACCCGGAGCCGTCCGGGCGGGCCGCGGACGAGCCGAGCCCCACCGCCACCCGGAGCGCGGGCCGCACGGCGGAGCCCACGGCCCGGGAGTCGTCCCGCGCACCGTCCCCGAGCCGGACGGCGGCCGACGACGGCACCCCCGCACCGACCTGCCACCCCATCGGCGGCGGCAAGTACAACTGCCGGGTCTGGCGCACCGCCAGGTCCCACACCGCCTCCGGCACCGAGGTGGGCATCCTCAACGAGGGCACCAACTACTTCTACTGCCAGCAGAACCTGGGCCGCCGCGAGACCCAGGGCCGGTGGACCAACGTCTGGTGGGCGAAGACCGACGACGACAGCGGCAACGCGGACGTCTGGGTCAGCGACGTCTACATCGAGGGCGGCGTCAACGACGGGCCGGTGCCGGGACTTCCGTTCTGCTGAGTCCGTACGTACCGCTCCAGCCCGGACGCCGTCACCAGTTTCTCCTCGGCGAACACCCGGGTGCCCCGCTCGCACAGCCGCCGGTCGGCCCGCGCCCGCGCGGTGAACTCCTCCGGCGTGCCCCCGAACAGGGCCCGCAACCGGGGGAGCGCGGCGAGGAGTTCGGTGATCAGGGGACGCTGCCGGCCGGGATGCCGACGCGGCGCGCCCGCGCCGTCGCGCAGGACGCCACGGCGATTCACGTACGCGTACGCTCCGGGCAGTACGGTGCCGTCCGCCAGCTCGACGCGCACCTCGGGCGCGGGCAGCCAGGCCCGCCGGAAGTTGCCGTCCGGCAGCGGCACCCCCTCGCTGGCGTCGATGATCGTCAGCTGGGCCGGATCCAGCCAGATGACGAACAGCTCGCGTACCGTCCCCGGCGCGGCGAAGGGCGAGGCGGAGACATAGCCCAGGCGGCTCACATGTGCCGAGACGCCGATGTCGAGGCCGGTCACCCGGGTCCGCACCATGGGGATGGGGGAGTCGAGGCCGAAGTCGTCCATCTTGTGGCGCAGCTGGCCGGGGCAGGCGTTGGAGCCGACGGTGAGGACGGGCGTCCGGTCCTCGTACACCAGCCGGTCCAGCGGTAACAGCCGGTCTCCGGTGAGGAGTCCGGAGTCCTCGGGCCAGGCGCCCGGATAGGTCAGCGGATGGTCGCGCGGCGCCTCGGCGAGGCCCAGCGCGCGAAGCGTCCGGTCGTCGCGGTGGCTCACCAGGGCTCTCGATCCCCTCAGTCCGCCGGCGGCAGCTCGCCCGAGCCGCGTGTGATCAGCCGGGTCGGCAGCTCGATCCGCTCCGGGACGACCAGTGAGCCGTCCAGCTGGCGGAACAGCCGCTCGGCCGCGGTCCGGCCGAGGGCGGCCGCGTCCTGAGCGACGACGGTGACGCCCGGCCGGAGCAGATCGGCCAGTTCGAAGTCGTCGAAGCCGACCAGGGCGACCCGGCGGCTCTGCTCGGCCAGCACCCGCACCACGGTGACGGTGACCCGGTTGTTGCCCGCGAAGATCGCGGTGACGGGGGCCGGGCCGGAGAGCATCTCCTCGGCCGCCCGCCGCACCCGTGCCGGGTCGGTGACGCCCAGGGACATCCACGCGTCCTCGACCGGTATGCCCGCGTCCTCCATGGCCGCCCGGTAGCCGCGCAGCCGCTCGGCGGCGGTGTGGATGCGGGGCATGTCGCCGATGAAGCCGATCCGGCGGTGCCCGTGGGCGATCAGATGGGCCACTCCGGCGCGGGCACCGCCGTGGTTGTCGGCGAGCACCACATCGGCGTCGATGCTCCCGGCGGGCCGGTCCACGAAGACGGTGGCGACGCCCGCCCTGATCTCCGGCTCCAGGTAGCGGTGGTCGTCGCCGGCCGGGATCACCACCAGGCCGTCCACCCGCCGTGCGCACAGCGCCAGCACCAGCTCCTGCTCCCGCTCGGGGTCCTCGGCGCTGGAGCCGTTGATCAGCAGCGCGCCGTGTGCGCGGGCCACCTCCTCGACCGCGCGGCTGAGGGGGCCGTAGAACGGGTCTGCGAGGTCCTCCAGGACCAGGCCGATGCTCGCGGTGCGGCCCTTGCGCAGCACCCGGGCGCTGTCGTTGCGGCGGAATCCGAGGGCCGCTATGGCCTCCTGGACCCGGGCCTCCGTCTCCGGGGTCACACCCGGTTCGCCGTTGACGACCCGGGAGACCGTCTTCAGACCGACGCCGGCGCGCGCCGCGACGTCCTTCATGGTGGGCCGGTTGCCGTAGCGGCTGCCGGGGAGACGGTCGGCTCGGATGGTCTCGGGCACGTGCGGTGTCCTGTCCTGTGATCCACGGGATGCGTCGGCCCATGGGTTGTATGAGGATGTGGCGTCGAGCATAGAGCCTGGACAACGTTGTCATGGCCGGGAGAGACTGTCCACCGCACACTCCGGCCTCGCGCCCCCACCGCAGGACCGGACGACCCGTCTCCCCCGGTGGGGAGAACCTGTCTGAGCGGGAGATCCGACACTGATGCACACCGACCTCGTGGCCGCGCTCGACATCGGCGGTACCAAGATCGCAGGCGCGCTGGTGGACGGCGGCGGCCGGATCGTGGTGCGGGCCCAGCGCCCGACCCCCGCGCAGCAGGACGGCGACACCGTGATGCGGGCCGTCGAGGACGTCCTCGGGGAACTGTCCGTCGCGCCGCCGTGGAGCCGTGTGACCGCCGTCGGCATCGGCAGCGCGGGCCCGGTGGACGCCTCGGCGGGCACCGTGAGCCCGGTGAACGTGCCCGGCTGGCGTGGCTTTCCGCTGGTCGAGCGGGTCCGGGCGGCGACCGGCGGGCTGCCGGTCGAGCTGATCGGCGACGGGGTGGCGATCACCGCCGCCGAGCACTGGCAGGGCGCCGCGCGCGGCCACGACAACGCGCTGTGCATGGTGGTCTCCACCGGCGTCGGCGGCGGGCTGGTCCTGGGCGGGCGGCTGCACCCCGGCCCGACCGGCAACGCCGGACACATCGGCCACATCAGCGTCGACCTCGACGGCGACCCGTGCCCGTGCGGGGCGCGCGGCTGCGTGGAGCGCATCGCGAGTGGTCCCAACATCGCGCGGCGGGCCCTGGAGAACGGCTGGCGGCCGGGCCCGGACGGGGACGGCTCCGCCGCCGCGGTGGCGGCCGCGGCGCGGGCCGGCGATCCGGTCGCCGTGGCCTCCTTCGAGCGGGCCGCGCAGGCGCTGGCCGCCGGGATCGCGGCCACCGCGACCCTCGTGGAGATCGACATCGCCGTGATCGGCGGGGGCGTGGGCAAGGCCGGTGACGTCCTGTTCGCCCCGCTGCGCGAGGCGCTCGCGGACTACGCGACCCTCTCCTTCGTCCGGCACCTGACCGTCGCCCCGGCCCGGATGGGCACGGACGCGGGCCTGGTGGGCGCGGCGGCCGCCGCGCTGACCCGGCGTGCGGCCGCGGCGGGGGTGTGAGGAGGCGGGGGTGTGAGGAGGCGGCAGCCGTGGAGGAAGCGTCCGGCGGTGGGGGCGTGACCTCCGGTCCGGTTCGCAGTTGAACGGGGCATGAAGAAGCGCAGCATGCTCGCCATCGCCTCCCTCGCCACCGGTTTCGTCGTCGCGGCGGTCACCCCGTCCCACGCGCTCGGGGAACAGCTGACCGACCTCAAAGTGGGCGACACCCTCAGCAGACTCGACCCGGCCATCGCCAGCGACAGCCTGGCCATGCCGGGCGACGACACGTCCGGCGGGCAGGAGCGCTGACCGGGCCAACCCGGAACAGCGGGCGCCGGTTCCCCGACATGGGGACCGGCGCCTTCCGTTTGTGCGCCCTCAACGGGGGCTGGTTTCCGTGGCAGGGTGGAGCGGGCAAGCCACAGGGGCCAACAGAAGAGGGGGAAACGTGACCGTCGTTTGGATCAACGGTACGTTCGGTGCGGGGAAGACCACCACCGCACGGGAACTGATCGACCTGATCCCGAACAGCACGCTCTTCGACCCCGAGGTCATCGGCGGCGCACTCACGCACCTGCTGCCGGCCAAACACCTCGCCGAGGTCGGCGACTTCCAGGACCTGCCGATCTGGCGCCGTCTCGTCATCGACACCGCGGCCGCGATGCTCGCCGAACTCGGCGGCACCCTCGTGGTCCCCATGACCCTGCTCCGCCAGGAGTACCGCGACGAGATCTTCGGTGGTCTCGCCGCCCGCCGGATCAGTGTCCGCCATGTGCTGCTCGCTCCGGCCGAAACGATACTGCGGGAGCGGATAGCCCACCGGGAGGTCCCACCGGACCTGCCCGACGGCGAGATACGGATCCGCCAGTGGTCCTACGACCACATCGAGCCGTACCAGGCCGCCCTCGCCTCCTGGCTCACCGCCGACGCCCACCTCGTCGACAACGGCACCCTCACCCCGCAGCAGACCGCCGCACGCATCGCGGAGGCCGTCGCCTCGGGGACCGTCCCCGTCTGCGACATCGTGCAGACCCCCGAACCCACCGCCGAGACCCTCGCCGCCGGCGTCCTCCTCTTCGACGAACAGGACCGGGTCCTCCTCGTCGACCCCACCTACAAGCCCGGCTGGGAGTTCCCCGGCGGCGTCGTGGAACCCGGCGAGGCACCCGCCCGGGCCGGGATCCGCGAGGTCGCCGAGGAGACCGGCATCCGCCTCGACGACGTACCACGTCTGCTCGTCGCCGACTGGGAACCGCCCGCACCCCCCGGATACGGCGGTCTGCGTCTGCTCTTCGACGGCGGACGGCTCGACTCCGAGGAGACCGGCCGGGTCCTGCTCCCCGGGCCCGAACTGCGCGACTGGCGCTTCGTCACCGAGCAGGAGGCCGCCGACCTGCTCCCGCCCGTGCGCTACGAACGGCTCCGCTGGGCACTGCGGGCCAGAGAGCGCGGGGCCGCGATGTACCTGGAGGCGGGCGTGCCGGTCGGTGACACGGCTACGCGTACGCCTCCGCCGACTTCCTGAGCGCCGCGGCGGCCTGCCCGACCACCGGATCGCCGTGCCCGAAGCAGGCCACCTCGGTGTCGAGGGCGGCCAGCCGGTGGAAGGAGGCGATCGTCCGCGCCCGGTCCAGGTTGAACACGCCCGGTAGCACCGCGCCGTCCACCGGGGACGCGGCTACCGCGTCCCCGGTGAACAGCACACCGTGCTCGGGGAGGTGGAGTGCGACGCTGCCGTCCGTGTGGCCCGGGACGTGGACGACCCACGCCCCGCCGCCGAAGTCGAGAACGTCACCGTCGGACACCTCGGTGACGCGCTGCGGGCGCGCGAAGTCGTCCGGCGGCAGAAGCTTGAGGGCCTCGGCGTGGATCGGGCGCTCCCAGTCCTCGAACACCGGCGGCGGACCCGGCCGTTCACCCCGGACGAACGGCGCGTCCAGGTGGTGGGCCAACACCTCCGCCCCGCTCAGCGCGGCGAACTCGGCCGCCCCGCCCACATGGTCCTCGTGGAAGTGCGTGAGCACGATCCGCCGTACGTCCCGCGGCCTCCGGCCGAGCGCGGTGACCGCCTCGGCGAGAGCCGCGCCGGAGCCGCCCGGCCCGGCGTCGATCAGGGTCGACTCGTCCCCGTCCCGCCAGAGATAGGCCTGGCCGACCGGGAAACGCAGCAGATGGAGGCTGGGCAGCAACTCGATGACGTCCATGGGGCGACCGTAGAAGGGCCCCCGCCCGCAGGCGAGGGCCCTTGGCCGAGAGCAGAGCCCGCGGGTGTCAGCTCGCCGCGTAGTTCCGCAGGAACAGCGCCTCCGCCACCGACAGCCGCTCCAGTTCCTCCGGCGACACGCTCTCGTTCACCGCGTGGATCTGGGCCTCCGGCTCGCTCAGCCCGATGAGCAGGATCTCCGCCCGCGGGTAGAGCGCCGCGAGGGTGTTGCACAGCGGGATCGAGCCGCCCTGACCGGCGTACTGCATCTCCTGACCGGGGTACGCCACCGCCATCGCGTCGGCCATCGCCTGGTACGCCGGGCTGGAGGTGTCCGCGCGAAACGCCTGGCCCTGGCCGATCTGCTCCGTGCTCACCCGCGCCCCCCACGGGGTGTGCGCCTCCAGGTGCGCCTGGAGCAGCTTGGTCGCCTCGGCCGCGTCCACCCCCGGCGGCACCCGCAGGCTGACCAGCGCCCGGGCACTCGCCTGCACCGACGGCGTGGCACCCACGACCGGCGGGCAGTCGATGCCGAGCACGGTGACCGCCGGACGCGCCCAGATCCGGTCCGCGACCGTGCCGGAACCGATCAGCTCCACGCCGTCCAGCACCTTCGCGTCCGCGCGGAACTGCTCCTCGTCGTACTGCAGACCGTCCCACGACGCCTCGCCGGTCAGCCCCTCGACCGTCGTCGAACCGTCCTGGGCCCGCAGCGAGTCCAGTACGCGGATCAGCGCGGCCAGCGCGTCGGGCGCGGCGCCGCCGAACTGGCCCGAGTGCAGGTTGCCGGCGAGCGTGTCGATCCGCACCCGCACCAGGGTCATGCCGCGCAGCGTGGCGGTGACCGTCGGCAGGCCCACGCGGAAGTTGCCCGCGTCGCCGATCACGATCGTGTCGGCCTCCAGCAGCTCCGGGTGCGCCTCGGCGTACCGCTCCAGGCCGCCCGTGCCCATCTCCTCCGAGCCCTCGGCGATCACCTTCACGTGCACCGGCACACCGCCGTTCGCCTTCAGCGCGCGCAGCGCCAGCAGGTGCATGATCACGCCGCCCTTGCAGTCGGCGGCGCCGCGCCCGTACCAGCGGCCGTCCCGCTCGGTCAGCTCGAACGGCGGGGTGCTCCAGCCCGCTTCGTCGAGCGGCGGCTGCACGTCGTAGTGCGCGTAGAGCAGGACCGTCTTCGCGCCCGCCGGGCCGGGCAGGTAGCCGTACACCGACTGGGTGCCGTCCGGGGTGTCCAGCAGCGCCACGTCCTCGAAGCCCTCGGCGGTGAGCGCGTCCGCGACCCAGCGCGCGGCGCCCTCGCTCTCGCTCCTCGGGAACTGGTCGAAGTCCGCCACCGACTTGAAGGCCACCAGCTCGGTGAGCTCCGCCTTCGCCCTGGGCATCAGCGAGGCGACGGTCTCGGCGACCGGATTCGACGACATGGGCACGCTCCTTGTGGGTGCGACGTTGTACGGGTGCGAGTAGTGCCGATCCTCCCACAGCGGCCTGTGGCGATCTCCGCCGTAGGATGCGAGGGACAGAGGCGGCAGGCGGCTGGATCGGGAGCAGTAGACCATCGTGAGCAGCGAGAACTCTTCGGCGGACGACGTGCGGCAGGTGTGGGACGTCGTCGTGGTGGGGGCGGGACCCGCGGGGGCCTCGGCCGCCTACGCGGCGGCGGTCGCGGGACGGCGCGTGCTGCTGCTGGAGAAGGCGGAGCTGCCCCGCTACAAGACCTGTGGCGGCGGCATCATCGGCCCCTCCCGCGACGCGCTGCCACCCGGCTTCGAACTGCCGTTCAAGGACCGCGTCCACGCGGTCACGTTCTCCCACAACGGGCGCTTCAGCCGCACCCGGCGCTCCAAGCAGATGCTGTTCGGGCTGATCAACCGGCCCGAGTTCGACCAGCAGCTCGTCGAGCACGCGCAGAAGGCGGGCGCCGAACTGCGTACCGGCGTCACCGTGCAGCGGGTCGAGCAGCACGGCTCGGCGGTCCCGGACCGGCGCACGGTCGCCGTCGTCCTCCAGGGCGGCGAGACCCTGCTGGCGCACGCCGTGGTCGGCGCGGACGGCAGCGCCAGCCGCATAGGAGCGCACGTCGGCGTGAAGCTCGGACAGGTGGACCTCGGCCTGGAGGCGGAGATCCCGGTGCCCGAGACCGTCGCCGAGGACTGGAAGGGGCGCGTCCTCATCGACTGGGGGCCGATCCCGGGCAGTTACGGCTGGGTGTTCCCGAAGGGCGACACCCTCACCGTCGGCGTGATCTCGGCACGCGGCGAAGGCGCCGCGACCAAGCGCTACCTGGAGGACTTCATCGGGCGGCTCGGCCTCGCCGGCTTCGAGCCGAGCGTCTCGTCCGGGCATCTCACCCGCTGCCGCGCCGACGACTCGCCGCTGTCACGCGGGCGGGTGCTGGTGTGCGGGGACGCGGCGGGGCTGCTGGAGCCGTGGACCCGCGAGGGCATCTCGTTCGCGCTGCGCTCCGGTCGGCTCGCGGGGGAGTGGGCGGTGCGGATCGCCGAGGCGCACGACGCCGTGGACACCCGCCGGCAGGCTCTGAACTACGCGTTCGCCGTCAAGGCGGGGCTGGGCGTCGAGATGGCCGTCGGCAAGCGGCTGCTGCAGGCGTTCGAGCGGCGGCCCGGCCTGTTCCACGCGGCGCTGACCGGCTTCCGGCCGGCGTGGCGGGCGTTCATGGACATCACCCGCGGGTCGACCTCGCTGGGCGAGATGGTCCGCACCCGGCCGATCGCCCAGCGCGCCCTGGTGGCACTGGACCGCAGGTCGGCCACGGCCGACGGCGAGGTCACCCCGTCGTCCTGACCGACGTGATCTCGACGCGGAAGACGGGGTGGTCCGGGGCGATCCGGCGCAGCTCGGCGTCGGAGGAGTCGGGGCCGACCCCGTTGAAGAACGCGCCCACCTCGAACTTCCAGCGCTTGAGGTAGGCGCGCAGCAGCGCGGGCTTGTCGTCGTCGGCGACCTCGGTCGCGGTGAACACCTCCACGCCCTTGCCGAGCCGCAGCTCGCCGCCGCCGGCCGCGCGCATGTTGTGCGTCCACTGGACGTGGCCGCGCGGTGCGATCAGGTACTGCCGGCCCTCGAAGGTCATCAGGTTCACGGGGGTGGTGCGCCACTGCCCGCTCTTGCGGCCGCGGACGGCGAGGACGCGGGAGCCCCAGACGCTGAGGCCGCGGCGGGTCAGCCAGGCCACGGCGCGGTTGAACACGTTGACGGTGAACCAGCCGGGCTTCAGGACGTGCGTGGACATGTGTGTTCCCCCTGGGAGAGAAGAAGTGTGAGCACTGCTCTCGGTTGAGAGCAGTGTGCACGAGAGCGGCGATCCAAAGCAAGAGCAGTGCTCTCTTTTCGGGTCGGCAATCTCTGAGGAGAGCGCCGCTCCGACCCGAGAGCACCACTCCGCACCAAGAGCGCCACTCCAGACCAAGAGCACCGCTCACCTATGTGTGCACTGCTCCGGAAACATGGGAAACTCCCTCTCATGAGCAGCAGCACCGGAAGCAGCACCACCCGCGGCGCCCGCGCCCGCGCCAGGATCGAAGTCACCGAGGCCATCAAGGACGAGGCCCGCCGCCAGCTCGCGGTCGACGGCGCCGCCAAGCTCTCACTGCGCGCGGTCGCCCGCGAGCTGGGCATGGTCTCCTCCGCGCTCTACCGCTACTTCCCCAGCCGCGACGACCTGCTGACCGCGCTCATCATCGACGCCTACGACTCCCTCGGCGAGGCCGCCGAGACCGCCCACGACGCGGTGGCCGACGCCGGGCCGATCCGGCGCTGGACGGCCGTGTGCGAGGCGGTACGGGCATGGGCGCTCGCGCAGCCCCACGAGTACGCCCTGATCTACGGCTCACCGGTGCCGGGCTACACCGCGCCCCGGACCACCGTGCCCCCCGCGGCCCGCGTCGGGCACCTGCTCATCCGCATCGTGCGGGACGCCCACCGGGGCCGTGGCGTGGCGAAGACGCCCCTGCCCGCCGACCTCCGCGCCGAGGCCGAGCGCATGGCCGCCGACCTCGCCCCCGACCTCCCGCCCGAGGTGGTGGCCGTGCTCGTCGCGGCCTGGGCGCAGCTGTACGGGCTGGTGACCTTCGAGGTGTTCGGCCAGTTCAACCGCATCGTCGAGGACCGCGAACCGTTCTTCCGCCACGCCGTGACCGGGCTCGCCCACTCCGTGGGGCTGGTCCACGCGGAGTGACACGGCCGGGGCTGCCGGCGTGGACGGCCCTCGTCAGGACACCGCCACCGCCGCTCCCGGCATCAACTCCGGGTCCTGGCGCAGGATCCGGGCGTGCAGGGAGCGGAGTGCGGGGCCGGGGTCCGCGCCCAGGGACTCGGCGAGGCGGTGGCGGGCGGACTCGTAGGCGGTGAGGGCGTCGGCGGGGCGCCCGCTGCGGCACAGAGCGAGCATCAGGAGTTCGACGAGGCGTTCGCGCAGGGGGTGCGCGGCGACGAGGCGGACGAGTTCGTGGACGTACTCGAAGGAGCGTCCGAGCTCGATCTCGCCGCCGAGGCGTGCCTCCAGCACGGTGAGACGTTTCTCCGCCCAGCGCAGACGCTCCGCGGCCAGGTACGGCGCCTGGAGGCCTTCGGCGAACTCGCCCCGCCACAACTCTTCGGCGCGGCGTGCCAGTTCGACGGCTTGCGCCACCTGGCCCGCCTCCCGCGCGGCGCGGGCCGAGTCCACCAGCCGGCGCCGCTCGCGCAGGTCGTCGATGTCCGCGCCGGTCAGCCGATAGCCCGCCCCCGTCCACGACAGCCGCGGTCCGTCCCCCAGCGCGCGGCGCAGTCCGGAGACGTACTTCTGCACCAGGTTGCGCACATGCACCGGCGGCGCGCCGCCCCACACGGCCTCGACGAGACCGTCGTACGACAGGGAGCGGCCTTCCTGGAGCAGCAGGACGGCGAGCACCGACCGCTGCTTCGGCGGGCCCAGCGGGATCTCCTCGCCGTCGCGCAACGCCCGTAGCGGGCCGAGCAGTTCGAAGCGCACGCCCGATGTGCCGGTTGTCCCCTCACCCATGCGTCGAGCGTATCCCGAGGCCCGGGTTCCGGCGGATCACAGGTCTTCCAGCGGATCTTCCAGCGGGCCTTCCAGCGCTCTCCCGGACGGTGTCCGGACAGCGTTTCCCCGAGAAAGGCCCTCACATGCTCACCCGGCTCGGCCGCCTGGCCGTGCGGCACAGTCGTGCCGTTCTGATCGGCGTCCTGCTCGCCTTCCTGGGCCTCGGCGCGTACGGCGCCGGCGCCCAGGACGACCTCCAGTTGTCCCGCTGGGACTCGCCCGGCACCGAGTCGGTGCGCGCGGCGGAGCAGTTGCGCGACCGCTTCGGCACCGGCAACCCCAATCTGGCCCTGCTGGTCACGGCCCGCGACGGCGATGTGGACAGCCCGGCCACCGCCCGCGCCGCCCGCGCCCTCACCGCCGAGGTGGAGGGGCTGCCGCAGGTCACGGACGTCACCTCGTACTGGGACGCGAACGGTCCGGCGCTGCGCGGCGAGGACGGCCGGCGCGGCCTGATCCTCGCCCGCCTGGAGGGCTCCGCCACCGAGACCCGCGAGGAACTGGCCACGCTCTCGCCCCGGCTGACCCGCGTCACCCCCGAACTGGAGGTACGGGTCGGCGGGCAGGAGGAGATCTCCCGGCAGGTCGGCGAGCAGGCCCGCACCGACTTCCTGCGCGCGGAGGCGTTCGCCCTGCCGACCGTGCTGCTCCTGCTGATCCTGTTCTACCGGCGGACGGTGGCCGCCCTGCTGACCGTCGCCGTCGGACTGTTCTCCGTCGTCGGCACCCTCGCCGGACTGCGGGCGCTCGCGCAGTTCACCGAGGTGTCCACGTTCGCCGCGAACCTCGCGCTGGTCCTCGGCCTCGGCCTCGGCATCGACTACAGCCTGTTCGTGATCAACCGGTACCGGGAGGAGCGGGTCGCGGGCCTCGCCCGGCCCGAGGCCGTCGTGCGGGCCACCGCCGTCGGCGGCCGGACCGTCGTCTTCAGCGGGGTCACGGTCGCGGTGTCGCTGTGCGCGCTGCTGGTGTTCCCGTTCTTCTTCCTCAGCTCGTTCGCCTACGCCGGTGTCCTCGTCGTGCCGGCGGCGGTCACCGGCGCCGTGCTGTTCCTGCCCGCCGCGCTCGCCCGCTGGGGACACCGCGTGGAACGCGCCGAGGCCCCCGCCTCCGGCTTCTGGCACCGCACCGCGCTCGCCGCCATGCGCCGCCCGGTCCTCGCGGGCGCCGCGGTGCTGGCCGTGCTCCTCGTCGCCGCCTCGCCCGTCCTCGGGCTGCGCTTCGGCCTGCCCGACGAGCGCACCCTGCCCGAGGGCACCTCCTCGCGCACCACCTCCGAGATCGTGCACCGGGAGTTCGCCGCCGAGCCCACCGACACGGTCCAGGTCGTGCTCACGAAAACGGCCGCCACGCGCGCGTACGCCGCCGAACTCTCCCGTATCCCGGGCGTCTTCCTGGTCGACGCCCCCGACGGCGCCTACCGCGACGGCGTCCGCACCGGCGCGCCCGGCCAGGACCGGCTGACGGCCCCCGACGGACGGGTGCGCCTGGCCGTCGTACCCACCCAGGAGGCGATGTACGGGAACGTCCCCGCGTTCGTCGAGCGGATCCGCGACACCCCGGCGCCCGCCCCTGTGCTGGTCGGCGGCTATCCGGGCGAGACAACCGACTTCCGCGCCACGCTCCTGGACCGGCTGCCGCTCGCGGTCGCCCTGGTCCTGGTCGCCACGTACGTGATCCTCTTCCTGATGACCGGCAGTGTGCTGCTGCCGGCCAAGGCGACCGTGCTCAACCTGCTCAGCCTGTCCGTGATGTTCGGCTGCCTGGTGTGGGTGTTCCAGGACGGCCACCTGTCCGGGCTGCTCGGCTTCACCCCGACCGGTTCCATCGAGCCGAGCATCCCGGTGCTGATGTTCTGCGTGGCGTACGGGCTGTCGATGGACTACGAGGTGTTCCTCCTGGCCCGCGTCAAGGAGGAGCACGAACGCACCGGCGACACCACGCGGGCGGTCGCCGAGGGCATCCGGCGCAGTGCCCCGCTGATCACCGCGGCGGCCGGGATCCTGGCCCTGTCCTTCCTGTCGTACGCCACCGGCGGCGTCGTCTTCCTCAAGGAGCTGGGCGTCGGCACGGCCCTGACGATTCTCGTCGACGCCACCCTCATCCGGGTGGTGCTGCTCCCGGTGACGATGCGGCTCGCCGGGCGCGCCAACTGGTGGGCGCCCCGGCCGCTGCGCCGGCTGCGACTCAGGGAGGACACCGGGGCCCGGCGGCCCGTACCTCGCGAGGAGTACGTGTGAGCACCTCCCGGGGGTGACGCCGACCACGGGGCCCGGCGTCTAGCGTGGCCGTCATGGAACAGCAGCACGTACGCCGGGGCGGTCCGCCCGCGTGGTGGCGGCACGGGCCGCAGTGGCGGGGGGCCCCGGAAGGCGAGGGGCGCCCGGTCCGGTGGCCGTGGCGTTCCACCGCGCTGCTCACCGTCCTCGTCCTGCTGGGCTCGAACTTCGCCGCGCACGCCCAGGAGGGCGAGCGGGCGGCCCTCGATCCGTTCGCGCGGGTGCTGCTGTTCGTGGCGGCGGGCCAGCTGCTGTGGCGGTACCGCCGGCCGCGGGCCGTGGTGTTCGGGACGGCGGCGACGGTCGCGGTCTACCTGGGCGCCGGATACCCGTACGGGCCGGTGCTGCTGACCGTCGCCGTGGCCTGCTTCAGCGCGGTCGTCACCGGACACCGAAGAGCGGCCTGGACGGCGCTCGGCACGCTGTGGGCCGCACATGTGCTGGTCGCCCACTGGCTGTACCGGTGGCTGCCGCCGTCCGGGGACGGCGCCGCCTCCTGGGGCCAGGAGATCGTGGTCGCCACCTGGGTGGTGGCGGTCGTGGCGCTGTCGGAGCTGGCCCGCGCCCGGCGCGAGCAGTGGGCGCGGGAGCGCGCCGAGCGGGCCCAGGCCGCGCGGCGGCGCGCCGACGAGGAACGTCTGCGGATCGCCCGCGAGCTGCACGACGTCCTCGCGCACAGCATCTCCGTGATCAACGTGCAGGCGGGCGTCGGACTCGCCCTCCTCGACAGCGACCCGGAGCAGGCGCGCACCGCGCTCACCACCATCAAGGCCGCCAGCAAGGAGGCCCTGGGCGAGGTCCGCCAGGTGCTCGACACGCTGCGCGCGCCCGGTGACGCGCCCCGCGCCCCGGCCCCCGGTCTGGACCGGCTGCCCGAGCTGGTCGAGGCGGCGGCGGACGCCGGCCTCACGGTCCGGGTCGAGGGGACGGCACCGCGACTGCCGCCGGGCACGGACCTCGCCGCCTTCCGGATCGTCCAGGAAGCGCTCACCAACGTCGTACGGCACTCCGGTTCACGGCACGCGCGCGTGCGGCTCGCCACCGACGGCGACGCGCTACGGCTGAGTGTCGACGACGACGGGCCCGCGACCGGCGCCGACGCGGGCGGCAGCGGCAACGGACTGGCCGGGATGCGGGAGCGGGCCGCGGCCCTGGGTGGCACGATCGAGGCGGGCCCGCGCCCCGACGGCGGGTTCCGGGTGGCCGCCGTCCTGCCACTGCCGGCGCGCCGCGAGGAGGGGGAACGGTGATCCGCGTACTGCTCGCCGACGACCAGGCACTGGTGCGGGCCGGTTTCCGGGCGCTGCTCGACGCGCAGCCCGACATCGAGGTCGTCGCGGAAACCGCCGACGGCGAGGAGGCGCTGCGCGCGGTGCGGGAGCGGCGCCCCGACGTCGTCCTGATGGACATCCGGATGCCGGTCCTCGACGGCCTGGCCGCCACCCGCCGGATCACCGGCGACGCGGGCCTGGACGGTGTGCGGGTGGTCATGCTGACCACCTTCGAACTCGACGAGTACGTCTTCGAGGCGATCCGCGCGGGCGCCTCCGGCTTCCTGGTGAAGGACACCGAACCGGAGGAACTGCTGCGCGCGGTGCGGGCGGTGGTCGCGGGCGACGCCCTGCTCTCGCCGGGGGTGACCCGGCGGCTGATCGCCGAGTTCGCGGCCCGCTCCAAGGAGCCCGCGGCGGCCGGCGCGCTCGCCGCCCTCACCGAGCGGGAGCGGGAGGTGATGGCCCTGGTCGGCATCGGCCTGTCCAACGAGGAGATCGCCCGCCGCCTGGTCGTCAGCCCCCTCACCGCCAAGACCCATGTGAGCCGCACGATGGTGAAGCTCGGCGCCCGCGACCGGGCCCAACTCGTCGTGCTGGCCTACGAGTCGGGGCTGGTGCGACCGGGCTGGCTGGGCTGAGGGGCGGTACGGAAGCGGACCAGCACCGCGATCACCCGGGCCAGGAACAGCACCGGTGCGAGAACCTGGCCGGTGCGCAGGAGCAGGGCCGACAGCGTGGGCGGCAGGTCGAACAGCAGCGCCGGACCGGCGACCGCCCCGAAGAGCAGCGCCGCCGCGAAGGCCGCGCTGCACAGCGCGTACCCGATCTCGACGGTGATCGCGTCCCGCTCGGCCTGCGTGCGCCGTCCCCCGTGGAAAGTCATGGCACGAGTCTCACAGCCGCGCGCCCGGCGGAGCAAGCGAGCCCGAAGCAAAATACATGCGTGTGCATTTAATGCCTGTGCAATAAAGCGCTTTCTCTGTTACGGTGCCGACATGGCGGCGAACAAGCACGAGCGGGCGCTCGTGGAGCAGTGGCGGGACCTCCTGTCGCTGCACGCCCGCACCCACTGGGAACTCGACCGGGCACTGCACGGGCACGGGCTGTGCGCCAGCGACTTCGAGGTCCTCGACGTGCTGGCCGAGGCCGAGGCGCCGAAAGGTCCCTGCAGCTATCGCGTGCAGGAGATCTCCGAGCGGGTCCACCTCAGCCAGAGCGCCCTGTCCCGGCTGATCGCCCGGCTGGAGAAGGACGGGCTGGTCAGCCGCGGCATGTGCGCCGAGGACCGGCGCGGTGTCCGGGTCGCGCTGACCGAGAAGGGGCGTGCCCTGCACGGTGAGGTGCTGCCGGTGCAGCGGGCGGTGCTGACCCGGATGCTGGGCCAGGACACGCCCGGCGCGCCGGAGACGCCGGACGCGCAGGGCTGAGCGAAGGCCTGTCAGATCGCGGACCGCTCCCGCCACAGCGCGGCCAGCGCCCGGTCGCCCGTCACGGACGGCAGGGGCAGCCGGTTCCACAACGCCAGGTACAACTCCTCGGCGCCACCGGACAGTTCACAGTCGGCTTCCCCGTCGCCGCCCCGGACCGTCACCGGCGGCTCCGGCGACAGCCGTACCGTCCACATCGCGTCCGTGTCCGTGTCGGTCACCCGCACCCGCAGGACACGCGGCTCGTCCGTGCGGACCCGGCTCCTCGAGCGGGCGTGGAAGCCGCGCAGCAACTCGTCGATGCCGTCCGCCGCGACGGCCCTCTCGACGGGACTCGGTGTGCCGCCGAGCGCCGACTCGGCGTCGAAGCGGTGCACGGTCGTCTCGTGGACCTGGCGGCGGGCCCAGAACTCCAGCGGCGAGGGCGCGGGCAGGAACGCCCAGCAGGACACGTCGGGCGCCGCGTCGGTGAGGGTGTCGACGAGCCGGCGGTGCGCGTCTCGGTACCAGGTCACCAACGCGGCGCCGTCGAGGTCCGGGGCGTCACCGAAGGGGCGCCGCTCGGTGTGTCCCTCCAGGACGTACGACGCGGCCCACAGGTGCACCGCGCCGGTGTGCCGCAGCAGGTCGCGCACCTGCCAGCCGGGGCAGGTCGGCACCTTGGCGTCGGTGCCGGCCCGCTCGGCGGCCGCGGCGAGCAACCGGCCTTCCCTGTCCAGTGTTTCGACGAATCGGCCCGTATCCAGGGCAGTGGGTTCCATGCGGCGCAGTCTGCCGGATGGAGAGGGCTTCATGGCAAGGCGGTTTCCGCGCCGACCCCTGCGGGGTGTGGCGGGGTCTTCGTGGCGATGTCTTCGTGGCGGGGTCTCTCCGCGGCTACGCCGTGGTCCGTCGCGTCACGAACCCGATCAGCGCGGCCAGGGCCGCCAGCGCGGCGACGCTGGTGAGGGCGGCCGGCAGGGAGAACCAGTCGGCCATGAACCCGATGGCGGGCGGCCCGAGCAGCATGCCGCCGTAGCCGAGCGTCGAGGCGACGGCGACACCGCCGGGACCGGCGAGGGCGCCCGCGCGCTCCACCGCGACCGGGAAGAGGTTGGCGAGGCCGAGCCCCGCGACCGCGAAGCCCAGCAGCGCCGCCCACAGTGACGGCGCGAGCGAGCCGAGCAGCATGCCGGCCGCGGCGGTGGCACCGCCCACGACGACGGTGCGGGTGCGGCCCATGCGCTCCAGCAGCACGGTCCCGCTCAGCCGTCCCAAGGTCATGGCGAGCGCGAAACACGAGTAGCCGATCGCGGCGACGCCGGGGGAGGCGTGCAGATCCTGCTCCAGGTGCAGGGCGCCCCAGTCGGCCAGAGCGCCCTCGCCGTACGCGGTGCACAGGGCGATGAGCCCGAACACGATCACGAGGGCGCGGGTACGGCGGTCGGGGTGGGGCGGGGCGTCCGCCGCGCGGTGCCCCCGCTCCGCCGGTGCCGGCCGCGCCGGGGGTTCGTGGCGCAGCAGCGTCGGTCCCGCGAGGGCGGTGACGGCCAGGCCGACGAGGGTGAGTCCGAGCAGATGGCGGGTGGGGGAGAGGCTTCCGGCCACCAGCGCGCCCAGTCCCGCGCCGAGCATGCCGCCCAGGCTGAAGGCGGCGTGGAAGGTCGGCATGACCGGCCGGCGCAGGGCGGTCACGAGATCGACGGCCGCGCTGTTGAAGGCCACGTTGATCCCGCCGTACGCGGCCCCGAACACCAGCAGCACCGCGCCGAGCGCGAGCGCGGAGTGGGTGAGCGGGGGCAGGGCGACGCTGAGCGAGAGGAGTACGGCGCAGCCGACGGTGACCCGGTGGTTGCCGAAGCGGCGGCACAGGCGGCCGGTGAGGATCATCGTGACGACCGCGCCGGCGGACACCCCGAGCAGCGCGAGGCCGAGGGTGCTGGGGGAGGCGCCGGCCTGTTCCTTGATGGCGGGGATGCGGACGACCCAGCCGGCGAAGACGAAGCCGTCGAGGGCGAAGAAGGTGGTCAGGGCGATTCGGAGGCGGGTGAGGTCGGCGTGGTGACCCGGCACGACGTTGTGCGAGCGGGTTTTGTTTATTTCCGGCACAAAGTCAGGCTAGGAGCCGCACCGGCGCGGGGCAAGGGGGCGGCGTCCCGGCGTCGGCCTGCCGCGGCGCGAGCGGCGCTTGTAACGCGGACATGGCGCCCGAACGAAAGTGCCGTTGCAGCGGCCGCCGAGCGAACCCTTGTCCCTTGACCGCGTTTTGACCCGCCATTAGGTTCGGCGGCATGAGGACATTCGGTCGCTTTTACAAGCGGCGAGCCATCGATCTGATGCGGATCGCCACCGCGGTGTGTAGCTGAACTCCAGCCGAACTGCACCGCGTCGGTCAACCCCCCATTCGATGTCCCGTTCGCTCACTTTGTGAAGGCGTGAATGATCCCCCGTATACGCATGCCCAGAAGCAGGTTCGCGGCCCTGGGTGCCGCGCTGTCCCTCGGCCTCCTTCTCTCCTCGTGCGCCCAGAACGACGAATCCACCTCGGTCGGGAAAGACGTCTCCGCCAAGGAGATTCCGGCCGAGGTGTCGCCGGGCACCTCCCTCACCGTGGGATCGCCCGAACTGAAGGTCGCGCTGGAACTCTCCGGGCAGATCGACGAACTGCCCTTCAAGGTCGAATGGGCCAACATCAGCGGCGGCCCCAAGTGCTCCGAGGCGTTCCGGGCCGGTGCCCTCGACGTCTGCTCGGCCGCGGACATCCCGGCGATCAACGCCCACTGGACGGGTCTCGACACCAAGCTGGTGGCGGCGAAGTTCCACAAGGAGCCTCTGCAGCACCCCATCTACGAGCTGGGCATCGCCCCCGGCGCCGGCATCCGGACCCTCGCCGACCTGCGCGGCAAGAAGATCGCCTACAGCCCGGGTCAGGCGCAGGGCGCCCTCGTGCTGCGGATCCTGCAGAAGGCCGGGCTGACCCGCGACGACGTGGAACTGGTCGAACTGGCCAGCATCGACGACGTCTACCCCACCGCGCTCGGCGAACGCCAGGTGCACGCCGCACCCATCGGCGGGGTCAATATCAAGCGCTATCTCACGAAATACGGAAAGGACGGCGCCACCACCGTCCAGCACGGATTGCGCGACGATCCCGAGCATCTGTGGGCGCTCACGGATTCCGTGAGCGATCCCCAGAAGTCCGCCGCCATCCGTGAACTCGTCGAATTCTGGGCGCGGGCCCGCGTCTGGATCGACGAACACCCGGAGGAATGGATCGAGGGCTATTACGTCAAGGACCAGGGGCTGAGCCACGAGGACGGCGAATACCTCGTCGAGCGGTCCGGCTTCTCGGACATTCCCGCGGACTGGTCCGACGCGATCGAACGCCAGCAGCAGACCATCGACCTGCTCGCGAAGGAACAGGACCGTCCGCGCTTCGAGGCGGACATCCTGTTCGACCGCCGCTACGAATCGGTGGCCGCGAAAGCCATAGCCGACGAAGGGAAGGCGTCATGAGTGCCACCGTCCTCGACCAGCAGACCCCACCGACGACGAAGCGGGCCGTCCCCGCCGCCCTGAGGCGCCCGGCGCGCCGCCGCACCCGCGGGCGGCTCGCCCCCGGCCGCCCCGTGCCGTACGGCTGGGCGCTCGGCCCGCTGCTGCTGCTCGCCCTGTGGGCGGCGGGTTCCGCGGCCGGTCTCTTCGACGCCCGCAGCCTGCCCGCCCCGTGGACCACCGCCGCCACCGCGGGCGACCTCATCGCCGACGGCCGGCTCCAGTCCCATCTCGCCACCTCCGCCCAACGCGCCGTGCTCGGCCTGCTGTTCGGCATCGCCGCCGGACTGCTCCTCGCGCTCGTCTCCGGACTCAGCCGGATCGGCGAGGCCGTCATCGACGGCCCGGTGCAGATCAAGCGGGCGATCCCCTCGCTCGCCCTGATCCCGCTGCTGATCCTCTGGTTCGGCATCGGCGAGACGATGAAGGTCGTCACCATCGCGCTCGGCGTGTTCGTCCCGATCTACATCCACACCCACAACGGGCTGCGCACCATCGACAGCCGCTATGTCGAACTCGCCGAGACCGTACGGCTGGGCAGGCTCGGCTTCGTCCGCCACGTCGTCCTGCCCGGCGCCCTCCCCGGCTTCCTGCTCGGGATGCGCTTCGCGGTGACCGCCGCCTGGCTCTCGCTCGTCGTCGTCGAACAGGTCAACGCGACCAGCGGCATCGGCTACATGATGGAGCTCGCACGGACGTACGGACAGACCGACGTCATCCTCGTCGGCCTCGTCGTGTACGGCCTCCTCGGGCTCCTCTCCGACGGCCTGGTGCGACTCGTGGAGAGGAGGACCCTGTCATGGCGACGCACCCTGGCGGCCTGACCGCGACACAGGACCGCACGACCGGGCGGACCACCGTCCGGATCGAGAACCTGGTGCGCTCCTTCGGCGAGCGCACCATCCTGGACGGGCTCGACCTGACCATCGGCGACGGCGAGTTCGTGGCCCTGCTCGGGCGCAGCGGCTCCGGCAAGAGCACCCTGCTGCGGGCGCTGGCCGGGCTCGACGAGGACGTGGCGGGGAGCGGCGTGCTCGCCGCCCCCGACCACCTCTCCGTCGTCTTCCAGGACGCCCGGCTGCTGCCCTGGAAACGCGTCCTCGACAACGTCGTACTCGGCCTGAGCGGACCGGACGCCGAACAGCGCGGCCGGGCCGCACTCGCCGAAGTCGGCCTGGAGGGGCGCGAACGGGCCTGGCCCGTCGAACTGTCCGGCGGGGAGCAGCAGCGCGTCTCGCTCGCCCGCTCCCTGGTCCGCGAACCGCGCCTGCTGCTCGCCGACGAACCGTTCGGAGCGCTCGACGCGCTCACCCGCATCCGCATGCACGCCCTGCTGCGCCACCTGTGCGAACGGCACCGGCCCGCCGTCCTGCTGGTCACCCACGACGTCGACGAGGCGATCGCGCTCGCCGACCGGGTCGTCGTACTGGACCAGGGCCGGATCGCCGCCGACCTTCCCGTGGAACTCCCGGCACCCCGCCGCCACGGCAGCCCCGCCTACGCGGACCTGCGGGACCGCCTGCTCGGCCGGCTGGGAGTGGACCTCGCGGAGGAGGACGGCCCGGCATGACCGAGCGACGGCAACTGCACCTGAACCTCTTCGTCTACCCGGGCGGCCACCACGAGGCCGCCTGGCGCCACCACGGCACCGACCCCGACCGGCTCCTGGACATCGGCTTCTACCAGGAACTGGCCCGCACCGCCGAGCGCGCCACGTTCGACGCCGTGTTCTTCGCGGACGGCCCGTCCCAGGCCGACAACGTCCGCTACGCCAGCCGTTTCCGGCTGGAGCCGTTCACCTGGCTGTCCGCCATCGCCGCGGCCACCGAGCGGATCGGCCTGATCGCCACCGCCTCCACCACCTACACCGAGCCGTACAACCTGGCCCGGCTCTTCGCCTCCCTGGACCATCTCAGCCGGGGCCGGGCGGGCTGGAACATCGTCACCACCGGCGCACCCCAGGCGGCCGGGAACTTCGGCCTCGACGCACACCCCGCGCACGCCGAACGCTACGACCGCGCCTACGAGTTCGTAGACGTCGTCACCCGGCTGTGGGACAGCTGGGAGGACGAGGCGCTGATCGCCGACCAGAAGTCGGGCCTGTTCGCCGACACCGACCGGATCCACCCGATCGACCACGAGGGCCGCCACTTCAAGGTGAGCGGCCCGCTCAACACCCCGCGCACCCCGCAGGGCCGCCCCGTCTACGTCCAGGCCGGCTCCTCCGAGGACGGACGCGCCTTCGCCGCCCGCCACGCCGAGGCCGTGTTCACCGCGCACCAGACACTCCGCAGCGGGCAGGAGTTCTACGCCGACCTCAAGACGCGCGCCGCGGCGCTCGGCCGGGACCCGGACCGGCTGCTCGTGCTGCCGGGCATCAGCCCCTTCATCGGCTCCACGGAGGCGGAGGCACGCGCCCTGCACGAGGAGTTCGACGAACTGACCCAGCCCGAGTACTCGCTCGAACTGCTGCACCGCCTCCTCGGCGTCAGGCTGACCGCCGACCGGCTCGACGGCCCGGTGCCGCGCGAACTCGTCGAGACCGGCGGCGAACGCGGCAACGGCAGCCGCTTCCAGCTGGTCCTCGACATCATCCACCGCGAGCAGCCCACCGTCCGCCAACTGCTCCACCGCCTCGCCGGCGCCCGCGGCCACCGCGTCGTCGCGGGCACCCCCGAGCAGATCGCCGACCAGCTCCAGGAGTGGTTCGAACACGGTGCGGCAGACGGCTTCAACGTCATGCCGCCCTGGCTGCCCGGCGGCTTCGACCTCTTCGCCGAGCACGTGGTGCCGATCCTGCGGCGGCGCGGACTGTTCCGCACGGAGTACCGCGGCACCACCCTGCGCGACCACTACGGACTGCCGCGCCCCACCGGCCGTCGCCTCGCACTCACCTCACCGAAGGAGCACGCATGAGCGCGTTCAGAACCCGCCCGGCCCTCGCCGCCCTGGGCGCGGCGGCCCTGCTGACGGTGTCCGCCGCCGTCCCGCAGGCCGCCGTGGCCGCACCGGCCGCCCGTACGGCCTCCGCCACCGCGCTCACCTGGTACGACGTCACGGCCGACACGCTCGCCGCCGCCGGGGCGCCCACACAGGTCACCAACAGCCGCACCTGGGCCGTCGGCTGGCTCGCGGCGGCCCGCGCCACCCGGGCGGTGCCCGCGGGTGTGGCGCGCGGCCCCTACCAGGAGGCTGCGCTCGCCTCGGCCGTCCACCGCACCCTGGTGGCGCTGGCCCCCGGCCGCACCGAACAGCTCGACGCGAAGCTGAAGGAGACCCTGGACGCCATCCCCGACGGTCGGGCGGAGGACCGCGGAATCGCGGCGGGGCAGCGCCAGGCCGATCTCCTGCTCGCCGAGCGGGCGGACGACGGCCTCGACCCCGCCTCCGTCAACGCGCCGTACACCGTGCGACCCGCCGCCCCCGGTGTCTGGCAGCCGACGCCGCCCGCCTACGCCCCGGCGGCCCAGTACGGCAACCGGCTCGCGAAGCCGTTCGCGCTCACGGCCCCGAGCCAGTTCCGGCTCGGACCGCCGCCCGCACCGGACTCGGCGCGCTACGCCGCCGACCTCGCGGAGGTACGGGCGTACGGCGCCGCGGACAGCACCCGGCGCAGCGCCCGCCAGACGGAGACCGCCACCTTCTGGCTCGGCTCCTCCTACACCCTGTACACCGAGCCGCTGCGCGTGGCGCTCTCCCGCACCGACCAGGGGACCGCCGGGCAGGCCCGGCTGGTCGCGCTCTTCCACGTCGCCCTGGTGGACACACAGATCGCCACCTCCGACAGCAAGTACGCCCACGAGCGGTGGCGTCCCGTCACCGCGATCCGCACCGGCGCCATCGACCCCGACCCGGCGTGGACGCCGCTGCACACCACCCCGGCCCACCCGGACTACCCGAGCGGCCACAACACCTACTCGGGCGCCGCGGAGGCCGTGCTGAGCGCGCTCGTCGGACCGCGCACCGAGCCCTTCCAGCTGACCAGCCCCACCGCGCCCGGCGCGATCCGGACGTACACCGCCTGGAAGCAGCTCTCGGACGAGAACGTGGACGCCCGGATCTTCTCCGGCATCCACACCCGCTCGGCCGACGAGGCCGGCATCACCCTCGGCAAGAACGTGGCCCGGTACGTCCTCGGTGACGCGGGACGACTCCTGTCCGCCCGCTGAGGTCCCCGCCCGCCAGGTCGCGGACGCCCGCCCGGCCCCCTAGCGGGCCGGGCGGGCGTCCGCGACCTGGCGGGACCGGGTTCACAGGGCCTTCGCCGCGTAGGCGCGGACGTCGGCGTCCGAGTCCGTCGTGGCGCCGGCCAGGGCCGACCGGACCTCCTCGGTGGAGCGATGCCGGGTCAGGGACCGGACGGCGGCCTTGCGTACGTCCGCGTTCGGGTCGGCGAGGGCCTTGGCGAGGGCGGGGACGGCCAGGTCGGGGTCCGCGACGCCGAGGGCGGTGGCCGCTCCGGCCCGTACCTGCCAGGCCGGGTCGGCCAGGGCCGCCTCGGCGCGTGCGGCGAGCGGCGCGGGGCAGCCGGCGGTGCCCAGCGCCTCGTACGCCGCCGCTCGCACCAGCGCGTCCGGATCGTCGAGGAGCCCGGCGAGCGCGGCCCGCGCCACGTCGGGTCCACCCGCGGCGACCGTGGCGAGCCCCTTGGCGATCGTGACGCGGACCTCGCGGGACGGGTCGGCCGTCGCCGCCCGGGCCAGTTCCGCGGCGGCGTCGACGGACACCAGCGCCCGCACCGCCTCGGTCCGCACGGTGATGTCGGCGTCCGGCAGGCAGCGGGCGAACAGCCCGGCGTCCCCGAGCCGCAGGGCGCGCAGGACGTCCAGCGCCGCGGCGCGCACGACGGGGTCGGCCTCGGACAGGGCGGTGGTGAGGGCGTCGCGCAACGCCGGTTCCGCAGGCAGGGTCTCCACCAGTTCCCGCAGCGAGGCCGCCGCGGCGCCGCGCACGCCGGCGTCGGTGTCGGTGAGCGCCGCGGCCAGCGCGGGACCGGTGCCCGCCGACACGGTCTCCGTCAGGACGGTGACGGCCGTGCGGCGGACGGCGGGATCAGGATCGGCCAAGTAGCCTGCCAGCGACTCGAGTTCCGGCTCCTCCTCGGCGAGGGCGAGCAGCTCCAGCAGGCGCGGGGTGGCCGGGGTGTCCGCGTCCGCCGCCGACGCCACGGTGGCCGTGGGCACGGCGGACTCCTGCCCCATCGCGACCGGCGCGACCTCCCTGGCCCCCGCCGTCGCCACCTGCTCCGGGTGGACCTCGCCGAGCTGCCGCCAAGGACCGCCGACCGGCGCGTACTCGTCCACCGGCACCAGATACGGCGCCACGGGGCGCGCCGTGAACTCCATCGCACCCGACGGCGACTTGCGCAGATCGAGGTGGTGGAACCAGGACGCGTCGTCGCGGTGCGGATGGTCCAGGCGGTCGTGGTAGAGACCCCAGCGGGACTCCGTACGGGCCAGGGACGCCCGCGCCGCCATCTCCGCGCAGTCCCGGATGAAGGAGACCTCGGCGCACCGCATCAGCTCGTGCGGGGTGCGCGCGCCCATCTCCGCGATGTCGCCCCGCATCCGCTCGAACGCCTCCAGCGCCAGCGACAGCCGGGCGCCGGACTTCGGCGGAGCCACGTAGTCGTTCACGAAGCGCCGCAGCTTGTACTCCACCTGCGGCTGCGGCGGGCCGTCGGGGTTGCGCAGCGGCCGGTAGATCAGCTCGTGCGCCTCGCGCAGCTGGTCGGCGGGCAGCTCCCCGTCGTACGCCGAGTACCGGGCGGCGTCCGCGCCCGCCAGGTCGCCGAAGACGAACGCGCCGATCATGTAGTTGTGCGGCACGCAGGCCAGGTCACCGGCCGCGTACAGGCGGGGCACGGTCGTCCGGGCGTGGTCGTCCACCCGTACGCCCGAGGCCGAATGGCCGCCGCACAGCCCGATCTCGGAGATGTGCATCTCCACGTCGTGGGTGCGGTAGTCGTGGCCGCGGCCCGCGTGGAAGGTGCCCCGCGTCGGCCGCTCCGTGGAGTGCAGGATCGACTCCAGGGCCGCCACCGACTCCTCCGGCAGATGGCTCAGCTTCAGGTACACCGGACCCCGGTCGCTCGCCACCTCCGCCGCGAACTCCGCCATCATCTGGCCCGACCAGTAGTCGGAGTCGACGAAGCGCTCGCCGTGCCGGTTCACCTGGTAGCCGCCGAACGGGTTGGCGACGTAGGCGCAGGCGGGACCGTTGTAGTCCTTGATCAGCGGGTTGATCTGGAAGCACTCGATGCCGGTCAGCTCGGCGCCCGCGTGGTACGCCATCGCGTAGCCGTCGCCTGCGTTGGTCGGGTTCTCGTACGTGCCGTACAGATAGCCGGAGGCGGGCAGACCGAGGCGTCCGCACGCGCCGGTCGCGAGGATGACCGCGCCCGCGCGGACGGTCACGAAGGCGCCCGTACGGGTGTGGAAGCCCACCGCGCCGACCGCGCGCCCCTGTGCCGTCAGCACCCGCACCGGCATGACCCGGTTCTCGATCCGGATCCGCTCCCGCATCTCGCGCCGCCGCAGCTGCCGGTACAGGACCTTCTTGACGTCCTTGCCCTCCGGCATCGGCAGCACGTAGGAGCCGGAGCGGTGCACCTGCCGGACCGCGTACTCGCCGTGCTCGTCCTTCTCGAACTTCACGCCGTACGACTCCAGCCGCCGCACCATGTCGAAGCCGCGGACGGCGGTCTGCCGGACGGTCGACTGGTCGACGATGCCGTCGTTGGCGCGGGTGATCTCGGCGACGTAGTCGTCGGGCTCGGCCCGGCCGGGGACGACGGCGTTGTTGACGCCGTCCATGCCCATGGCGAGCGCGCCGGAGTGCCGCACGTGCGCCTTCTCCAGCAGCAGCACGTCCGCGCCGCGCTCGGCGGCGGTCAGCGCCGCCATGGTGCCGGCGGTGCCGCCCCCGATGACGAGGACGTCACAGGAGAGCTCTTCGGCGTCGGTGAGGGCGGGAATTGCCACCAAAGGGTCCACCACAGGGCCTTTCAGGTACCGAGGGACGTGAGGACTTCGCGCCGCAGCGCCACGCGCGCCGGGTCGTCGTGGGCCGTACGGTCGCGGGGGCTCGGCACCTCGCGTACGGCGGTCAGCCGGCCGTCGCCGAGCAGCGCGACGCGGTCGCCGAGGAACAGGGCCTCGTCCACGTCGTGGGTGACGAAGACGACGGTCGCGCCCGTGCCGTGCAGCACCTCCACCAGCAGGTCCTGCATCCCGGCCCGGGTCTGCGCGTCCAGCGCGCCGAACGGCTCGTCCATCAGCACGGCGCGCGGCGCCCCGGCCAGGGCCCGGGCCAGCTGGGCGCGCTGCCGCTGCCCGCCGGAGACCCGGTGCGGCAACTGCCGGGCCTGCGCGGCCAGTCCGACACGGCCCAGCCAGGCCTCGGCCTGGGCTCGGCGCTCGGCGCGCGGCACCCCCTGGATGGCGAGCGGCAGTTCGACGTTGCCGCGCAGCGTCCGCCATGGCAGCAGCGCGTCCTCCTGGAACACCAGGGCCCGGTCGGCGGCCGGGCCCGTCAGCGGCCGCGTGTCCTGCGCGACCTCACCGGCGAGCGGGGCCAGCAGCCCCGCCAGCGTGCGCAGCAGCGTCGACTTGCCGCAGCCCGAGGCGCCGACGACGGTGAGGATCTCGCCGGAGGCCACATCGAGGTCCACCGAGTGCAGCGCGGGCGCCCCCGGGCGGCCGAGGGTGGCGTCGCGCAGGGCCAGCCGGGCGCCGGTGCGGGACGGTGAACGGACGTCAGACGAGCTGGTCATGGGGCACGTCCTTCCGGGGCCGCGGGCCGGCCGGGGCGGGGGTGGCGGCGCCGCGCACGCGCCGCGGGGCACGGCCGCCGGGGACGTACGAGGTGCGCGGCAGCCAGCGGGTCAGCCGGCGGCCCAGCAGCTCCACGGCGGTGGAGGTGAGCCAGCCGAGCACGCCGATCGTGACCATCCCGACGAACACGCCCGGGTAGTCGACGACCGTGTAGTCCTGCCAGGTGCGGTAGCCGACCCCGTACTGGCCGGAGATCATCTCGGCGGAGATCACACAGATCCACGACACTCCGATGCCGACCGACAGGCCGCCGAACACGCCGGGCAGCGCGCCCGGCAGGACGACCGAGCCGAGGATCCGCCACCGGCCGCCGCCCATGGTGCGCACCGCCTCCTCCCACACCGGGGCCAGCGCGCGCACCGCGTGCCGGGTGGAGACCAGGACCGGGAAGAACGCGGCGGTGAAGGTGATGAAGACGATGCCCTGCTCGTTGGAGGGGAACAGCAGGATCGCCACCGGGACCAGCGCGATCGCCGGGATCGGACGGACGACCTCCAGCAGCGGTCCCAGCAGGTCCTCGGCGAGCCGGGAGCGGGCCACGAGCACGCCCCCGGCCACGCCCAGCACGGCGGCCAGCAGGAAGCCGCTGAGGATCCGGGTCAGGCTGTCCGTGAGGTCGGTCCAGTAGTCGGGCCCGGCCAGCCGGCCGGCGAAGGCGCGGGCCACGTCGGTGACCGTCGGGAACTGCGAGAAGCGCAGCCACAGATCGACGTCCCGGCTGGTCAGCAGCTGCCACAGGCCCAGCGCGACCGCGAGGGACGCGACCCGCAGCGCGTACCGGGTCACGACGCCCGCTCCAGCGCCTCGGCGTATGAGACGACACGTGCCCCCTCGTGACCGCCGACGTACGCCCGCGCGGTGTCCGGCGCGACGAACGGCAGCAGCTGGTCGCCGTCGGCCACCCACACCGCCTTGTCGGCGAACCACTGGGTGCCCGTGGTGGCGTCGGGGACGTAGGCCGCGCGGACGCTGTCCGGGTGCCGGGCGACGTGCGCCAGCAGTCCGGCGGGCGTGCCGAACGTCCGCGTCGTGTCCTCGCCCTCGCTCCACACCTCGCTCCGCGCGGGCGCGGGCGGGGCGGCGAGCCGCTTCGCGTAGTCCGCGCCGAGCGCCTTGCGGACGTACCGGTCGTCGACGAACGCGTTCACGTCCACGTCACCCGTCAGCTTCGCGGACTTCAGGATCGACACGTCCTCCTTCAGCGCGGCCACCAGCCGCGGCTTGACCGCCGGATCGAAGGTGGCGATGCCGTGGGCGCCGTTGTACAGGTAGACCACCTCGGCGGGCAGGCCCGTGGCCTTCGCGACCTGCTCGGCGGCGGTCACGGGATGGTCGTTCAGATAGTCCGTGGCCTGCGCCTGGGCCTTCAGGAAGGCCTCCAGCACGGCCGGGCGCCGCTCGGCGAAGTCCTCGCGGGCGGTGACCCCGTGGAAGGTGGGCAGGTTCAGCCGCGCACCGTCGTACAGCGCCTTCGCCTTGCCCTGGTGGACGAGCAGGCCAGGCCAGGCGACGAACTGCGACAGCGCGTCCGCGCTGCCCGCGGCGAGGGCCGAAGCGCCGACAGCGGGCTGCTGGTTGAGCTTCTCGATGTCCTCGCCGGCGTCGAGGCCGGCGCGTTGCAGGGCGCGCACCAGGGTGCCGTCGGCGGCGGAGCCGACGCTGGTCGAGACCTTCCTGCCCTTCAGGTCCTTCAGGGAGTCGAGGGACGAACCGGGTGCGGTGACCACGGTGTTGAGGCCGCCGCGCAGGTTGTAGCCGGTGACCGAGACCAGATGGGTCGGCTTGCCGAGCTGCCTGCCGCGGGCCGCGTTGAGCAGCAGCGGGAAGTCGCCCATCGAGCCGATGTCGATCTTCCCGGCGGTCATCTGCGCGGTGATGGGGGCGCCGGTGGCGTAGTCCTGCCAGACGACCTTGTAGGTGACGCCGTCGTCGAGCGCGTTCAGCTGCTTCTCGAAGTAGCCGAGCGAGCGGAGCAGGGTGCCCGCGGTGACCGTGTTGATCGTCTTGGACTGGTAGCCGACGGTGACGGTCACCGTGGAACCGTCGCCGGCCTGGGCGTCACCGCCGCAGGCGGTCAGGGGAAGCAGGAGGGCGAGCGCCGATACGGCGACTGCGGTGCGTTTCATGCTGGTTCGGGCCTTTCACCGGAGCAGATAGGGCATGTTGACCGTGACGGCTCCGGTGGGACACCGGGCCGCGCACGGGCCGCAGTACCAGCACTCGTCCACGTGCATGTACGCCTTGCCGTTGCGCTCGTCGATGGCGAGGGAGTCCAGCGGGCACATGTCCACGCAGAGGGTGCAGCCGTCGATGCACTTCGACTCGTCGATGGTCACGGGCACGTCGGCCCGCTGGGGCGCCAAAGGCATGGCTGTCTCCAGGAAGGTTGCGCTATGGGGAGATGGGTCAGAGGGAGCGGCGCAGCAGGCCGCTCATCGTGATGCGGTCGCCGCGGAAACGGATGAACTCCAGGTCGACGGGCCGGCCGTCGGCGAGATGGGTGAGGCGCTCCAGCATCAGCACGGCCGCCCCACGCGGCGCCTGGAGCACAGCGGCGGAGTGGGCGTCCGCGTTGACCGCCTCCAGAGTGATCTCGGCGTGCCCGAGGGGCTGCCCGGTGAGGCTTTCCAGCAGGCGGAAGACATCCGTGTTCTCCAGGTCGCAGCCGAGCAGCGAGGCGCCGATGTCCAGCGGGACGTAGGTGAGGTCCAGGGACAGGGGCAGCCCGTTCAGCCGACGCAGCCGTTCGATGTAGAGGACGTCGGCGCCTGCCGGGACGCGCAGCCGTTCGGCGACCGGGGCGGGGGCGGGCGCCGGGCCCACGGTACGGACCTCGTTGGTGACGCGGCCGTGTTCGTGCAGCGTCTCCGCGAGCCCCATCAGCCGGTCCAGCCCGTGCGGGTACTTCTCGGCGACGACCACCGTGCCCACGCCGGGCAGGCGCTCCACCAGGCCCTCCGCGCGCAGCAGGTCGAGGGCCTGGCGGACGGTGTTGCGGGAGGCCCGGTAGTCGGCGGCGAGGGTCGACTCGTGGGGGAGGGTGCCGGCCGGGAAGCCCCCGGTGAGGAGCTGGCGGCGCAGGAGGTCGGCGAGCTGACGGGCCTGGTCCGCGCGCAGCCGGCGCCGCGTGCGGTGAGCGGCGACGGTGGGCGCGCCCTGGCCGACGTGGTCGCGGATGCGGTCGGTGGGCATGGGGTGGACCCTAGCCGGGGGTGGCGCACAGTGGTGTTGCCGAAGTATTGCGCCACCTGACGCCCCCACAGGCGCCGCGCTGACCTGCGGTTTCACCCGTCGCGCGGGAAGATCTGCCAGCCCTCGCGGTGGCGTGTACGCCCAGCCGAGTACCCGCGGTTGTTCCCGCCGTCAGACGCGTTCGCCGCCGCGGCCGGGCAGCGTGGTGGGCGTGAAACTCAGCCGACCCGCACGCCGGGCCTTCCTCGTCGTCCATGTGGCCGCCTCCGCCTGCTGGCTCGGGCTCACGCTCGGGCTGCTCGCCCTCGGGACCACCGCGGCCGGCACCGGTTCCGCGGCGGCCGTGGAGGCCTCCGTACGGGCCATGAAGCTCTTCGCCGACTGGCTGCTGCTGCCGGCCGCGTTCCTCACCCTGCTCAGCGGGCTGGTGCTGGCGCTGGGCACCGCGTGGGGGCTCGCGCGGCACCGGTGGGTGTACACCAAGTTCTGGCTCACGCTCGCCACGACCACCGCCACGGCGTTCGCCCTGCGGCCGGGGGTGAACGAGGCGGTCGCCGCGGTCGCCGCGGGACGACCGCTGCCGGACGCCGGCGATGTGCTGTTCGGCCCGGTCGTCTCGCTGTCCGCCTACGTCTTCATGACGGCGGTCTCGGTTCTCAAGCCGTGGGGGCCGACCCGGCGGGGCCGGGCGGCGCGGGCCGCCCGCCCGGCCGGAGCGGCCCCGAGGTCCCGGCAGGCCGCCTGATCCGGGGCCTGGCCCGGGGCCTGATCCGGGCTGGCGGGCGCCGGCTCGGTCGGGCGGCATCGGCCCGTTCGGGCGGGGAGCGGTCCCGGCCCGAACGGACGGAACCGGTCGGCGGTCCCGGCGGCCGGATCGCCTTGGTCGCCAAGGCCGGTGACCTGGAGCTCGGTAGTTACGCGGTGCCGGTCGGCGTCATCGGCGGGGAGGTCCGTGTATCGGATCGGGACCGGGAGCGATTGGTCGCGCTGCTGGGTGCCTCGTTCGTCGCCGCGTCGAGCGGCGTTCTGACGCTGGTGACCGGTGACGACGGCCCGGTGCACCATGGACCGTAGGGAGGCAGGGGTTGGTGCCGATCGAGCACGGCGAACTCATCCTCGAGCCGAATGACGCGTGTGGCCGGTCGGCGACGTACGGGCCCGGGTTTCCGCTGCCGTCGCCCGCGTAGTTGAGCGTCCCGGTCACGAGCGCCGCAGTCAGAGGGCGCTGTAGGCGATCGAGGCCGCCACGAACCGGCTTCGTTCGGCCGCAGCCATTAGCTGACGCTGAAGTTCCTGTTCGCCACCGCTGAGCGGCAGCCCGAGATCATCGGACACGTACAAGACGACGCATCCCACCTTGTTCGCGAGGTAGTTCCAGCGCGGTGGCACGTCGCCCGGCAGCGTGAGCAGGGTTCGTCTTCATCTGGCATGTGGACTTCGATCGTTCGGGCGTCCTGGTGCAGGGTCATCCGCCAGCCGTGCGCTTCGCGGATGCGCATGGGGTGCCCGGCCCTGACCAGGGGGAGGCCGGCGGCGAGGAGTAGGGCCAGCAGCTTGGGCGTACCAGGCCATTTTGTCCTGCGGCATGCCAGCAGACCATGCCCTGGTCTTCGCTTCGGTGGTGCTCATGCAGGTGCCTCATCTGGTCGCCGTCGGGTGGCCCCCGTCGGGTTAACGATCGGCTGTCCTGCTGGCTACGGGACCGGTGCGGAGGCGCCGACCCGAGGCAGGGGCACGAGCCGGGTGGCGTTCCGGCCGTCGCCAGAGGGCTACGACACGCAGACCGACACCCCGAGCGCACCAATGATCATGTAGGGGCCGAAGGCGATGCGACCGTGGGTGCGCCCCTGGAGCAGGTTCACTACGGCGCCGAGGGCGAACATCGCGAAGGTGCCGAGGAACACGGTGGTCCAGTTGTGCCAGCCGAGCAGGGCCCCGAGGGTGGGGGCGAGTTTCACGTCGCCGAGTCCGATGCCGCCGAAGGTCATGAGGGCGAACGCGGAGCCGAGTGCGGCCGCGGCGGCAAGGGAACGGGCGAAGCTGCCGTGTTCTCCGGCCGCTGCTGCGGCTGCCAGCAGGGTGATCGTCCCGGCGAAGGCGGGAACGGTGAGGACGTTGGGCAGCCGGTGCACCTTTGCGTCGATCAGGATGAGCGCGGTGCCGCAGGCGGCGACCCAGTAGTGCGCGGCGGCCAGCCAGCCCGTCAGACCGGTGGCGGCGACGAGGGCGAAGGCGAGCGCGGTCATGGCCTCGGGGAGGCCGCGGGCCGGGGACCAAGGCGTGCGGCATGAGGCGCAGCGGCCTCGGGGTGGTGCGAGGAGCTGGATGGCCGCTTGGGCTGGGTGCCACACGAGGGGCAGGAGTGCCGGAGCGGTACGCCAGCGGGCACGGTCCTGGTGAACAGCAGCGGGCGGGTGGCGGTGCCGGCCAGGGCGCCGGCGAGAAGGGCGACGGTCGTGGTCAGCACGGTCATCACGGCGGCTCCCGGTGTCGTTCTGCCCCGGCATATGTCGGGATCTTGGAGCCTATGCGAGTCGTCCCCACGGTTCGTTGGGGTATCGGTGACCAGGTCGAAAGCAACGACCAGGTGACGGCGCGGGCTAGGGCCCTGATCGCGGTGGATGCGCCGGGCCGTCGCTCCTACCGTTCAGATTCAGAGGCGCGGTCACCGAACCGCGGAGGGGCGAATGTCACACGGCGGCTGCTGACCGCACCTCTATAGGCGACAGCGCCGAGCGCACGGGCACGACGAAGGGGGCATGGGTCCATGACGATCACCGCCGATCTCGGGAGGGCGGGGGCGGTCGGCGGCGGCCGCCGCCGAGTCGTGTGGACCCGTGGCCGCCGCATCACCTTCGGGATCATCGGGTTCGGGTCCCTGCTGATCGCCCTGACCGGCTTCGTCGGCTCCTACACGGCCGTACGTGACCTCGCCGAGGAGAAGGGGTTCGGGTGGCTTGCCGCTGTTTTCCCCTTGGGGCCGATATTGGCATCATCGCGATGCTCGCCCTCGACCTTGCCCTGACCTGGGTCGACTTGCGGTATCCGCTCCTGCGGCACATCGCCTGGCTGCTTACCGTGGCAACGGTGGCATTCAACGCTTTCTCCTCTTACCCGGACATACTTGCATCTTTTATGCATGCGGCGATTCCCTTGCTGTTCATCGCGATCACCGAGGCGGTCCGGCATGCGATCGCCGTCGCGACGGCGCGGGAGGAGGGGCGGGAGGAACATGCGCTCTCGCTGGGCCGGTGGCTTCTCGCCCCCTGGTCGACCTGGCTGATGTGGCGCAGCAGGAAACTGTGGCCGAGCACGATCTCCTCGTACGAGGTGGCGCTGTACCAGGAGAAGCTGGACTACCGCCGGGAGTTGCGAGACGCCTACGGCTGGCGCTGGCGGCCGAAGGCCACGCGCGAGGAGCTGCGGCCGTTGCGCCGCAGCCGTCTGGGATACGCCGTCCGCCCAGCAGCAGAGCCGCACCGATCGGAACGGAACGAACTGCACAAGCATACTGCGCCCGCCGCGCCGGGGGTGGTCGTGCTCGAGCAGGCGCAGGACGGCCAGGCGCCCGCCTTGTCCCCGGCCATCGGCTCGGTGTCGCCCGAGCCGGAGGATTCCGATGAGCACGAGCGTGCGCAGTGCCCGTCGGCGGGGCGCGCGCGAGCCGGCACCGAGTCCGCGGAGGAGGCGCTGCACGAGCATCCGCGCGAGGACCTCCTCGAGCGGCGAGAGCTCGACGCGGGGCAGGCTGGTCATCCGGCCGGGGGCCGGGCCGGCGTGGACACTGAAGGACTCACTGAGATCAATCGTGCGCTACTGAAAACTTCCCTGCAGTCCGACGGACTTGGTCCCTGCGGATCCCACAAGAAGCCGAGGAGTCCTGTGCGCGCCCGGGACACCGTCCAGTTCCGGGCGAGAGGGGGGCAGGGGGTGTCCCGGAAGTGCACACGGGCCGGGAGGTGAGCACCCGCGCGTCGGGTGCCGTGATGGGCACGGATGCCTGTCACCACCGGCACGTCCGGTGCTCGGATTCTCGCCGCCCTCGACCCGCTCGACGGTGTCGAGGTAGCGCAGCTGGCCGCGGTTACCGGCTTGCATCGCACCACGGTCCGCCGCCGCGTGGACAAGCTCGTCGAGGACGGGCTGGCCGAGGAAGCCGACGGCCTGGTCTACCTGCCCCGCCACCTGGCCGGTGATGGAGGCCTTCGCCCCGACCCCGACCAGCTTCAGCAAGTCGCCCTCGCCCGAGGCACCGCCGGCCTGGGGAAGCGGCGCCGCCAGCGGCACGGCGATCAGCGGCGGTACTACCGAGAGTGGCTCACCGCACGCGCACAGCGCACCGTCGAGCGTCGCCGGTCCGGCGGGGCGCGGCTGCGGCTGGTGCCCGAGGGCGTGGTCGACGAAAACACGGGAGAGCTCCGCGACCCGGCGTGGCGGGGGTGGATCGTCGACGACCCGTACCGCCCGACCTGGCCCACGCCACCCTGGTCCGGCGACGGGGTGCCCGAGGCGGTGTGCGGATGAACCCACTACGAGAGTTACGTACGCGGCCAGCGCCCGTCGGTCGTGGCTGGACAGTGGCTCGCCCTCTGCGGACCTGCATTCCGACGACCGTGGGTTACCGCGAACAGCGAAGGGAGCGGGGTCCGTACAGTGCCGTCGGCTGGTTGGTCATCAGGGCCCAGTACCGGTCGCCGTAGCTCCAGTGCCACCACTCCGTGCGGTAGTTAGTCAACCCGGCAGCGGACAGGGCGGCGGCCAGCAGGGCCCGGTGCGTGCGGGCCTGGTGGCTGATCGAGGTGGCGTCCGTGTAGCAGGCGCCGTCGCTCTCTTCGGGGCTGGCGTTCACGCGCGTGCCCATGTCGAGCTCGGTGCCGCTGGCGTCCACGAGGGTGAGGTCGACGGCGGCGCCGGTGCTGTGCGGGGCGATCTCCGGCGGGGACACGTACCGGCTGGCGGCCTTGTAGACCTGGTCGTCGGGCCAGGCCGGGTTGGCCGCGCGGAGTTCGTTCGCGTACTCCTCGAAGTAGCGCCGCTGCAGGTCGGGCGGGCGGTAGCCCTCGATGTAGAGCAGGCGCAGCCCGTCGGGCAGGAGTGACTGGGCATGTACGAGCCGGTCGAGGACGCCGCGGCGCAGATGGGCGTACGAGCCGGTCGTGTCGGCTCTGCGGTCGTCGACCAGCAGGGTTCCCCGTACGTCGGTGAGCGGTTCGCCGCAGTCGGCGACGGGGATGGCCGTCACGCGCGGGTCGGACATCAGGACGATCGGACCGGGCGCGAGGGTGATGTGCATCCAGGGCGCGGCGTTCTCGCGGTGGGAGTGACCGAGGGGTTCGATGCCGTTCTGGTCGGTGAGGCTGAACCCGGTCACCATGACCGTGCTGGAGCCGTCGGCCACGGACACGAGGTGTGTTCCGCAGTCGGGGCAGAAGCCTCGTCGGAGGGCCGGGTAGGTCGCGTACCACTTCGGCTCACCCCTGGGCCCGGTCCAGATCAGGGAGTCCAGAGGGAAGCCCACCCACAGCACCGCGGGCCCGCCGGAGATCCGAGTCTCATAGACACATGAACACAAATGCGGATCATCCGGAACTCCGGTGACCTGGTAGGTGATCCGGCCGCACTGGCAGTGTCCCGTTCGAACCAGCGCTGGAGCATCCGATGCGGCTCTTGTGGCCGGCAGGGGCTGAGCGGCCACGGAGGGCGTGCTGAGGGCGGGTGATGTGTTGCTCATGCGAGTCCTCGCTTCGAGATGGGCCGGAGGCTACAAGGTGGTGAGGTCGGTGGCGTCCAGCAGTTCGGTGAGGAGCTGCCACGCGGCACGGGGGATCCGGAGCCGCGCGCGGGCCTGGTGGACGGCGGCCAGTCAGGCGCCGAGCCGGTGAGGGTCACCCGGCGCGGGGCCGGGGGTGAGCCGGGTGAACTGTTCGGTGCTGATGATCTCGTCGCGTTCTGCTTCGGGCAGGCGGGCGAGAAGGCCGGGCAGGGGCCGCTCGCGGGCGGCTTCGCTGCGGTGCGCGAGGATGGCCTTCAGCTTCACCGCGGCCCCCGGTGAGACGTCGACGGTCGTGGTCACGTACGCGTCCGGCACCGCGAGGAGTGTCTTCCCAACGCTCTGGAGTAGCGGGCCGAGAAGGCCCACACCGGATGCTGAGTGCGTGGCCGCGTACAGCGCGGCAGGCTGCCAGGGCTCCCCGGCGTCGGGATACAGGGTCGACAGGCCGGCGGCCTCGACGGCGAGGAGGGTGATCTGGTGGGCACGCCGGTGATCCGGGTGCCCCGTGAGCTAGCCCAGGGCATCGTGGCCGATCACGATGTCGGGCCGGACCTCACGGATGTGTGCGACCAGGCGGCCGACGGCTTCCTCGAGGGGCGCGTCGACGAGGCGCACGGCGCCGTCGGGTGCCGAGGCGGGGTTGAGGGCATCGGCGTAGCCGAGCAGCCGCGGCGCCCCGGCGCCCAAGACGTCCAGGGCGCCGGCGAGTTCGGTGGCTCGTCGGCGCCCAGGTGGCGGTGACAACGGAGGTGCGGGCGCCGGCGGCGTGGTGCTGTGCGAGCACACCGCCGGCCAGCAGGCTCTCATCGTCGGGATGGGCGAATACCCCCATCAGCGAGGGCAAAGACGGCTGTCGGATGTGCAGGACCCGGCCCTGCCGGTCGATGACGACGGCGCTGCACGTGACGTGCCCGGGCAGCGTCGTCCGGGCGGTCGCGTCGACGGGCCGGTCCAGCGCGGCAAGGAGGTCGGCCAGGGCGTCACGCTCGCCGGGGTGCCGGCCGAGGTACGCCTCGACGGTCCTGCGGATCGCGGTGGAGCTGGGTGGCATGGGCGTCGTCTCGCCTTCGATGTCAGGGGCTGGCGGGCGGGGGAAGGAAGCTCCAGTGGTTCTGCTCGCCGTTTAGTGGCCGGACGGCTTGGCGCTTCGGGGGCCGGGTACGCTGCCGGCTGGCGGCGCGATTCCGTAGGGGGCGTCGGCAGTGAACACGCCCCGGTACAGGCCGCGCTTACGGGAGATCAGGTCCTCGTGGGTCTTGTCGCCGCCTGGTTCGACTGGCGTCCATGTGTTCCCCTCTCGTGGACGTGGCGGTGGCGTCGCCGTGCTCAACGACGCCGCACGCTTTCGAGCGCCTGTTCCTTTCGGACGCGTTGCGCGCCCTGTGATTCAGCGGTTTTCCGAGGGTGCGCAGTGCATCGACCCTTGCCGCGCAAGAGCCTGCGGTCTGGGGGAGGTTGGCCGAAACGCCGATGTCCGTTGCGGCGGCCGGCTGTCAGCCAGCCCCCGTCGCTGGGGCTTCGCCCTGTTCGCCCGGGGTGGACGGCAGGCCCAGGCGCAGCGTCATGACCGCGTGGTCGGTCAAGCCCGCTTCGCGGGCTTCCTGGTGGTAGTCGCAGGCCAGGACGCGCTCGGCGTGGGGTGTGGAGATGAAGAGGTGGTCGAAGCGGAAGCCGTTGCCGCTGCGCCCGAACGAGGAGTGGGCGACCTCGTAGGGGTGGAGGTGGCGAAAGGCGTCGATGAGGCCGGCGGCCTGGAACGAGTCGTAGAAGTCGTACTCCCAGTCGCCGAACACCTTGTGTGGGGGCTGGTGGCCGCGCTCGATGACGTTGAGGTCCCAGGCCACGATGACGGGCATGTCCGGGAAGGCGGCGAGCAGCCGCGGCGCGCCCAGTCCCGCGCCGAGCATGCCGCCCAGGCTGAAGGCGGCGTGGAAGGTCGGCATGACCGGCCGGCGCAGAGCGGTCATGTCGGTCCCGGACGCTCCGCGTCGACCCCTTCCTCCGCCTTGCAGCCGCCCGCACCAGACCCCGCTCGGCTCGGCCAGGACGCACCGTCCCTCACAGTCGGCCTGATCCAAACGACACGCCCCTGGCCTGCGACGACCTCACGCGGAGTGGTCGCTGTGAGTTTGTCAAGTCCCGGGTTCCAGGGGCGTGACGCGATGCGTCTGCCAGGGCTTACTTGAGGCATGGGCTTGCGCGGAGCAGCTGGTCGGCCCGCACGGTGCGGAATGACCTGGTGCGACCCGGCAGAGCCGTCTCACAAGCCCCCGATGTTTCTCGCTGGAGGAGAATTCCCATGCCCCGTACCTTTTCGACGCAGCGTCTCGTGATGGCTGCCGCCTCGACCGTCCTGACCGCAGCAGGTGTGCTGGTGCCCACCAGTGCGTTCGCAGCCCCGGCGCCGCATACCGGCACGGTGGCCATGACGACAGCCGGTCACGGTGATCACAAGAAATACGGCAACGACAAGGACAAGAAGTACGGCAAGGACAGCAAGCACAAGAAAAGCCGCTACGGCGGAAACAAGAACGGCCCCGTCACCATCATCGTCATCGGGAACAATAATACGGTCAATGGTAACGGCAACGGTAATGGGAGCGGCAATTCGCTGACCTGACTTCTGTAGACGGCATCGATTTCACGGCCTGGCCGGGCGGCAACGCCCGGCCAGGCCAGCGGCATGTCCGGCTGCAGAACTGGACCTTGCTGTGAACTTTCGACACCGAGACCGGCCGTGGCCGCCCTGGGGGATTGACGGTGTCCTGTGTGGTGAGGCGTCGTTGAACTCGGCATGGGGCGGGGTACGTGGATTCGGATTGTTCCGGACGGGCTGTGGGAGATCGCGAAGCCGCTGATCCCACCGTCGAAGGTGCGGCCACATGGGCGGCGGAACGCAGGACACGCCTGATGAAACCCTGTTCGCGGCGATCATCTACGTGCTGGTGTCCGGCTGCGCCTGGCGGGCTCTGCCGCCGTGCTTCGGGATATCGAAGTCGACCGCCCACCGCCGGTTCCTCATCTGGTCCAGAGCCGGTGTCTGGGGCCGGCTGCACGAGGCCGTGCTGCACCAACTTGACGACGCTGGCCTCATCGACGTCACCCGCGTAGTCCTCGACACCGCCCACGTCCGGGCTGAAAAGGGGGCGAACACACAGGTCCGAGCCCCGTGGACCGGGGCAAACCGGGTTCCAAGATGCACGTCCTGTCGGACGCGAACGGACTGCCCCTGGTCGTCGGCGTCTCCGCCGCGAACGTCCACGACAGCGAAGGACTGAAGCCGATGGTGGCCGGTCACCAAACGAGACACGACCCCCACCGCGGCCGTCACCTCAAGCCCCAACGGCTCCATGCAGACAAGGCATACGACGTGCCTCAGCTGCGGAAATGGTTACGCGGCAAGCGCATCGGCTGCGCATCGCCCGCAAAGGCATCGAGTCCAGCGAACGATTGGGCCGTCGCCGGTGGGTCATCGAGCGGACCATGTCCTGGCTGTCCGGCTACCGTCGGCTCAGCCCCCGCTGCGAACGAAATCCCCGCAACTACTTGGCCTTTCTCGGTCTCGCCGCCGCCCTGTGCTGCTACAAGCGACTCGTCTGCCTCACCACATAGGACACCGTCTTATGGGCTTTTACCCGGCGTCTTCGGCCCGGTCAAGTCCCGAGTCCTCGGAGCATGACGCGCTGCGTCGTCTCGGGCCTAATTGAAGTGTGGTTCTCACCGGAAAGGAAATGAGGACCGTGCGGTGCGGAGGAATCCTCGACCAGGGTTTCCTCTTAGGATCAGGAAAAATGTTTTCACAAAGGAGAAATCCCATGACTCGCAAGGTTCACAGCGCCCACGCCGGCACCCACAAGGACGCCAGGCCCAAGCGGTGGGGCTACCGCTTCGCGATGGTCTTCGCGTCGGCCGCTGTCGTCACCGGAGGCGTCGTCCTTCCTGCGTCCGCCGCGACGGCGGCCCCGAGCCACTCCGCGGCGAGCGTCGTCACCGGTGGCGGGGCCGGGGGGGCGGGCGGCTCCAGCGTCTTCGGCAACGGCGGCGCCGGCGGCGCGGGCGGCTCCAGCGTTTTCGGTGGCGGCGGCTCGGGCGGTGCCGGTGGCGGCAGCGTCTTCGGCAACGGCGGCGCCGGCGGCGCGGGCGGCTCCAGCGTCTTCGGTGGTGGCGGCGGTGGCGGCGGCGGTGGCTCCAGCGTCTTCGGTAATGGCGGCGGCGGTGGTGCCGGTGGCTCCAGCGTCTTCGGCAACGGCGGCGGTGGCGGCAACGGTGGCAACACCGTCTTCGGTGATGGCGGTGCCGGTGGTGCCGGTGGCTCCAGCGTCTTCGGCAACGGCGGCGCCGGCGGCGCGGGCGGCTCCAGCGTCTTCTGATCGGCGCGGGCCACGGCAGCCCCACCTGGACGGGGTGGAGGTCCGGCGAGACCTTCACCCCGCCCCTCATAGGCCACTGCGACCGGCCCCGGCGTCCGGGGCCGGCGCCGTGGCTGATCCCTTGACTTGGAAACGGAGAAACCTCATGCCCAGAAGTATCTGGCAGCGTCCACTCATCCTGGCGATGGCCTCAGCGGCTCTCGCCACCGGCACCGTGTACGCCGCCCAGGCGGCGCAGAGTGCCCCGACAGGCTCCACTCACTCCACTGATGCCGGTCATCCCCTCGGTCACCGTTCGGACTGCGGCGAGGGCGGCAAGGGCGGGGAGGGCGGTAAGGGCGGCGAGCCCGGTAAGCCCGGTGAGCCAGGCAAGCCCGGTTGTTTCCGGCTCGAGGACCTGCTGCCGCACAAGCCGGAAGGATCGAAGCTCGGGAGAGCGGACAAGGTACGGATCGTGATGTCCCTGATGTCCGGACACACGACGAGCGCCGAGGTCGCCGAGAAGTGCGACGTCCCGGAAGCGGAGATCGACACCTGGAAGCGGCAGTTCCTCGACGGCTACTGGTCCGCGTGGTTCACGGAGAACGGGGAGAGCGCCTTCCCCTTCTGCTGGTGAAGGAGGCGGACTGCCGGCCATCGGAAGCCGGTGATCACGGCCGGACCGGCCGCCTGGGCTCTGCCTGCCCGGGCGGCCGCTTGCCGTCCGTGGCGGCCTGCCGAGCCGCACGAGGCATCGGTGAGCGCTGACCGCACCGAACATACGCGGGGCGGGCTGCACCCGCTCCGAGCAGCCTGCCACTGTGTGGCGATATACCCTGGACAAGGGTTCTTCCACGCTCGCCGGGAACCCTGCTGGGCGTTCCCGGAAGAGGGAGCGCCATGACGGGAGCGTACGAGGCCGCCGGGCGCGTGATCGCCGGACGCTACCGGCTCCTGCGTCGACTCGGCGCTGGTGGCATGGGACGGGTGTGGCTGGCCTACGACCAGGAACTGGCGTGCGAGGTCGCGCTGAAAGAGATCATCCTCCCGCCGCACGTCCCGGAGAGTGAGGTGGGCGCCCGGATCGCCAGGGCCCGCGGCGAAGCGCAGCACGCCGCCCGGCTGCGCAATCACCCCCATGTCGTCACGGTGTACGACATCGTGGAGTCCGGCGGCCTGCCGTGGATCGTCATGGAGTTCGTTCCCGGCGCCATGGACCTGGAGGCGGTGGTGCGCGAGCGAGGGCCGCTGCTTGTCGCCGACGTCGCCCGGATCGGGCTCGCGATTCTGGACGCCTTGCTGGAGGGCCACCGGCTCGGCGTCCTGCACCGGGACGTCAAACCGGCCAACGTCCTGCTGACCGACCCGGACCCGGCTTCCTCCCACGCTGCTGAGGACGGCCGGGTGCTGCTGACCGACTACGGCATTGCGCTGGAGCCGAGCTCCGGCAAGGCGCGCCTGACCGCCCCCGCGGAGATCATCGGGACGGTGCGCTTCATGGCTCCCGAACGGCTGCGCGGGGAGACGCCCACCCCGGCCTCCGACCTGTTCTCACTCGGCGGCACCCTGTATTTCGCGCTGGAGGGAACCGGCCCCTTCGACCGCGACTCCGACTGCGACATGCTGAGCGCCCTCCTGTCGGAGTCTCCCGCCCCGCCGCGCCGGGCAGTGGAGCTGGCCCCGGTCTTCCTCGGGCTGCTGGCCAAGGACCCCGCGCAGCGCATGGGCGGCGACGAGGCCGCCGAGCGGCTCACCTCCATCGCCGCCCAGCCCAGCCCTTCTGCTTCGCAGCCCTTGACTCTCCCCCCGGTCGTGCCGCCGACCGAGCCGGAGCAGCCGGCCGGCCAGAAGCCGCCGCGCCCCCGGGAGCCGGAGCCGTCGACCGAGCTGCTGCCGCCGGTCGAACCTGCCGACCTGCCCCGTCAGCCGCTACCGACGGCCGAGGCGGCCGAGGCGGCCGAAGCGGCCGAAGCGGCCCAGCCCGTTCAGCCGCTGGCGCCCGATGGTGACGAGGCCCGGTCGCGTTCCGGGCGCCGACGGGGCAGGCTCGTTGCGGGGATGGTGGCGGTGGTGCTGGCCGTGGGGGGCGCCGGCGTCTACCTGGCGCAGTCCGGCCCCTCGGACCCTGAACCGGCGCCCTCGATCCGGGTCGGCGACTCACCGCAGGGGATGGCGATGTCCCAGGACGGACGCCGGAGCTACGTGACCAATTTCGGCTCGGGTTCGGTGTCGGTGATCGACACCCTCACCAACCGCACCGAGGACAAACCCATCCGGGTCGGCAAGAACCCGCGGGATGTGGCGGTGTCCCCGGATAGGCGCCGGGTCTATGTGACCAATTACGGCTCGGACTCGGTCTCGGTGATCGACACCCTCACCAACCGCGTGGACCGTACCATCACCGTCGGCTCCACCCCGGTGGGCGTGACGGTGTCCCGGGACGGGCGCTGGGTGTACGTGACCCTGAGCCGTTCGGGCTCGGTGCCGGGCTCGGTGTCGGTGATCGACACCGCGACGGACAAGGTGGACCGCACCATCTCGGTCGGCAAAGACCCGCAAGGGGTGGCGGTGGCCCCGGACGGACGCCGGGTCTACGTGACCAATTACGGCTCGGACTCGGTGTCGGTGATCGACACCAAGACGAACAAGGTGAACGACACCATCTCCGTCGGCAAGGCCCCGCTGGGGGTGGCGGTTTCCTCGGACGGGCGCCGGGTCTATGTGACCAACAGATATTCGGATTCGGTGTCGGTCATCGACACGGCGACGGACAAAGTGGACCGCACCATCCGCGTGGGCGGCGGCCCGTGGGGCGTGGCGGTGTCGCCGGACAGGCGCTGGGTCTACGTGGCCAACAACTACGAAGGCTCGGTGTCGGTGATCGACACGGCGACGGACAAGGTGGACCGCACGATCCCCGTCGGCCGCGGCCCGCTGGAGGTGGCGGTGTCGCCCAACCAGGACAGGCGCCAGCTCCTCGTGTCCAACTTCGTCGCGGACTCGGTGTCGGTGATCCCGTTCCGGAATACGTCTGACGCGTCAGCACTGTGCCCGGCCGATTCCGGCGGGACCGGCACCACCGCCGTCCCGGGCGGGACCACCCCGCCCAGCCGCTGTCCGCCGCAGCAGGCCTGGTGACTACGCGGCGTCGGTGGTGGTTGCCTCACCTGACGTCAGGGCGGGGTGCAGCCCGGCGGGTCCCAGACCAGCGAGCCGCCCTCGATGTGGTTGCCCGTACAGGGGTCGTGCGGTGTCGCCCTGGGCGATTCCACAGCGCCCTTCGTCGTTCGCGGCGCTGCCTCGGCGCTCGCCACGCCCACCGTTCCGGCGAGCAGCGCCGCGGCGCAGGACGCACCGGCGATATGTCGCAGGCACCGCCAGACGGTCGTCTTCACGATGATCTCCCTTGGGTGGACGGACTGCCTACCACCAGCGTGGGGGCCGGCAATGGCGTCGTCAACGGCCGGGGTAAACCTGTCACAGTATCCGGACATTTCTGGATATCGCGGACTTCTCACAGGGACTGGCTCGGACCCCTGGTGACGCCGTTGTGTTGGTGCTGCGCGCCTCGCAGGATCATGCTTGTCAGTAGGGCCCTGGCCGTGCAGGTTCCTGCGGGACTGCAGGGGAAGGAATTAGCGAGGGCGAGATGAGCGGCGATGCAGCGACTTCCCACACCTCCTGGTGAGTGGCACGACAGGGCGGACGACTCCGGCGAGCCGCCGTACACGGCCGCGGCCACCGTCAGTGCACAGGGCATCGTGACGGGGTGGAGCGAGGGGGCGCGGCGGCTGGTCGGCTACGAGCCTCCGCAGGTCGTGGGACGCCCCGCCGCCCACCTGCTCGCCGATGCCCTGGGTGAGAGCGTCCCCGGGCGGGACAGGTGGAGCGGCAGCGTGGCGGTGCGGCACCAGAACGGCAGCCGGCTCCGGCTGCGACTGCTCGCGAACCGGCGCACGCACGCCGGGCAGGCCGGCGAGTGGCTCGTGGTCTGCGCTGTGGCCGGCCGTCCCAGCAGGCCTGCGGCAGAGACGCCGGGGGAATGGATGTTCACCCAGTCCCCCTGTGGTCTGGCGCTGTTCGACGCGGATCTGCGCCTGGTGCGGGCGAACGCCGCCATGGAACGCGCTCTCGGCTTCACGGAAACCGAGATGCGCGGGCTGTGCCTGCCGGAGATCGCACCGCATCCCACGAGCGAGGAGGCCCACAGCAGGATGCGTATGGCCTTCGAGACCGGCGAGCCGCAGTACCTGCAGGCCGATGTCCGCCCCGCTACGGCGTCAGGCCTGCAGCAGACCCAGCTGACCTCGCTGGCCCCGATGAAGGACCCCGACGGCCGGGTGCGCTCCGTTTGCCTGGCGGCGCACCACAGGGCACAGGCGCTGCCCGCCCGGCAGCACACGGACCTGCTGAAGGAAGCCGACGCCCGCATCGGCACCACCTCGGACATCGCCCGCACCGCGCATGAACTGGCCGACGCCTCCGTACCCCCTCTCGCCGACTTCACCGTCGTCGACCTGTTCGATGGCCCCGGCAGCGGCGCCGAGATGCCTCCCGCCCCGCCGGCCGGGGGCGTCACCTTGCGCCGCACCGCGGTGCAGTCGGTTCTCGACGGGTGCCCCGAGTCGGTGGTCGCGACGGGCGAGACGACCGCCTACCCGGCACTGTCACCCGTGGCCCGATGCCTGGCCCGGGGCCGTGGCGCCCTGTACACGACGGCAGACCTCGCCGTCGCCCGGTGGGCGGGCGAGGACCCCCAGGCCACCCGGATCCGGCAGGTGGGGACCCACTCGCTGATGGTGGTGCCGATGCGCTCATCGGACAACACGGTCGGCGTCGCCCTCTTCGGCCGTCACCGGAGCCCGGAGCCCTTCACACCGCAAGACCTGTGGCTCGCCGAGCAGCTCACCGCCCGGGCGGCCGCCGGCATCCACGGAGCCCGGCGGCACGTCCGTGAGCACACCACCACCATGACTCTGCAGCGCAGCCTGCTCCCGCAGACACTGCCCGACCAGGCGGCCCTCGAGATCGCCTCCCGCTACCTGCCGGCCGGCAGCCGTGCCGGCGTGGGCGGCGACTGGTTCGACGTGATCCCGCTCTCCGGCGCGCGGGTGGCCCTCGTGGTGGGCGATGTGGTCGGACACGGTATCCGGGCTTCGGCCACCATGGGCCTGCTGCGCACCGCGGTGCGTACGCTCGCCGATGTCGACCTGCCGCCCGACGAGTTGCTCACCCACCTCGACGATCTCGTCATACGCCTGTCCTCCGACGCGGCCGTCACGGGCGGCGCCGCCGAGACCGCAGGGGGTGTCGGCACCACCTGCCTGTACGCCGTCTACGACCCGGTCTCCCGCCGCTGCACCCTCGCCCGAGCCGGCCACCCCCCACCCGCCGTGGTCACCCCGGGGGGCGCCGTGTACCTCCTCGACGTGCCGGCCGGCCCGCCGCTGGGCCTGGGCGGCCTGCCGTTCGAGACCATCGAGACAGAGCTGCCCGAAGGCAGCCTCCTCGCCCTGTACACCGACGGTCTGCTCGAAGTCCGCGACCGCGACATCGACGAGGCCCTGGACAAGATGTTCGCCGCCATCGCCCAACCCGCCCAGACACCGGAGTCGGCCTGTGACCGGGTACTGGCGGCCCTGCTGGCCCACCGCCCGGACGACGACGTCGCCCTGCTCATCGCCCGCACCCGGGCCCTTGCCCCCGACCGGGTCGCCGCCTGGGACCTGGCCTGCGACCCCGCCGATGTCGCCCGGGCCCGCCGGCTGGCCACCGACAAGCTGGCGGACTGGGGACTCGGCGACGCCGTCTTCGTCGCCGAACTGATGGTCAGCGAACTCGTCACCAATGCCATCCGCTACGGCCGCCCACCCGTCCAGCTCCGGCTGATCCACGAGAACAACACCCTGATCTGCGAAGTCTCCGACTTGAGCAGCACCACCCCGCACATGCGGCGTGCCCGGATCTTCGACGAAGGAGGTCGCGGCCTGTTGCTGGTCGGCCAGCTCGCCCGCCGCTGGGGCACCCGGCACTCCCTCGTCGGCAAGACCGTCTGGGCCGAGCAGTCCCTGAGTGGGGAGCCAAGCATGGCTTCAGCTGTCGCATCACTCCTGTGACCGGCAGCCTGTCGCGGACAATCGCGTAATGACCGCGACGGCGGCCAGGGCGCCCCGGCACGGTCGGGCGTCACAGCCCCATGGAGATGGCCAGGCGGGTGAGTTCGGCCGTGCTGTGGATGTTGAGCTTGGCCCGGATACGGCGGAGATAGGCGTCGACCGTGTGTTTGGAGAGCCCCATGTGGCGGGCCGTCTGCAGGTAGGTACGCCCAGCGGCGATGTGTCGCAGTGTCTCTCGCTCGCGCGGAGCCAGCACAGAAGCGGGGGCTTCGACGTGCGGCATGGTGACGGTGAGGCTCATGGGATCGTCTCCGACGGATCGGCTCGGTCATCACTGCTCGCATCCTCGGAAGCAGGAGGCGTACGACCGAATAGTTCTATTTGTCCTCTTGAGAAAGATTGCCCGGACGACTTCACGACGCTGTCCGCCGACTGTCACAGACGTGTCACGGGGTACGTCGGCAGGCGCGCCGCACGGCTCGCAACGGGTGCTGCCGGTCGGTGAGCATGCGGTAGATGAACTCGGCCCCCGGTCATCCCGTCGAACCGCTGCCAGGAACCAGGGATTTCGCCCCGCATGAGGATGGGCCACCTGTCGGGGTCCGGGCCCTCGGTGAGTCAGTAGAAGAACTGGTCGGCCTGCTCGGAGCCCGCCCGCTCCAGCACCCCGCCGGGCGCCGGGTAGGTGGAAACCGGCGCCGGGTACGTGGAGGTGGAGGTAGTCGTCGAAGGCGCCGTGCCCGAACAGCTCGGCGAGCTGTCTGTAGTCACTGGCAGGTTGCCGACGACCCCGAGCGGCCCCATCGTGACCAGGCCCCGCAGCGGCGCCAGGCTCACCCGGCCGGGGACGATGCCGGCCGCGCCGCCCGGCATCATGGTCATCCATGCCGAGGACCTCCAGGCTGAGGAGTACGAGCCTGTGCGTGCGGCGGGGCGGGGCTGACAGGGATGCGTCGTGGTTCACGCCCTCGTTGGAGACCGAGGGCCGTTGTGGCGGCGTATGCGATTCTCGATACGCCCGCGATACAGGCAATCCCCGGCATCAAGGAACCCAGCCCGCGGCGACGCCTGCCATGCCGGGTGTGCCGGTCAGCGCGGACCGGACCGCCGGGACGGAACCGCTCCACCCCGAGGATGTGCCGCACCTTGACCGGGCGCACGATCACCGCGACCCGCTGTTCCCCTGGCATGATCCACTCAAAGCGCTCGCTGCCCAGGTACTTACGGGCCAGCCGGTCCATCCGTTCGTGTGCCTCCTCGCCCTCGATGAAGCGGGCCACCACGCCGCTGATCCGGCCCTGCGGCTCGGGAGGTGGGGACGACTGGGGTTCTGAACCAGGCGGGGGTGGCGCACAGTGGTGTTGCCGAAGTATTGCGCCACCTGACGCCCCCACAGGCGCCGCGCTGACCTGCGGTTTCACCCGTCGCGCGGGAAGATCTGCCAGCCCTCGCGGTGGCGTGTACGCCCAGCCGAGTACCCGCGGTTGTTCCCGCCGTCAGACGCGTTCGCCGCCGCGGCCGGGCAGCGTGGTGGGCGTGAAACTCAGCCGACCCGCACGCCGGGCCTTCCTCGTCGTCCATGTGGCCGCCTCCGCCTGCTGGCTCGGGCTCACGCTCGGGCTGCTCGCCCTCGGGACCACCGCGGCCGGCACCGGTTCCGCGGCGGCCGTGGAGGCCTCCGTACGGGCCATGAAGCTCTTCGCCGACTGGCTGCTGCTGCCGGCCGCGTTCCTCACCCTGCTCAGCGGGCTGGTGCTGGCGCTGGGCACCGCGTGGGGGCTCGCGCGTCACCGGTGGGTGTACACCAAGTTCTGGCTCACGCTCGCCACGACCACCGCCACGGCGTTCGCCCTGCGGCCGGGGGTGAACGAGGCGGTCGCCGCGGTCGCCGCGGGACGACCGCTGCCGGACGCCGGCGATGTGCTGTTCGGCCCGGTCGTCTCGCTGTCCGCCTACGTCTTCATGACGGCGGTCTCGGTTCTCAAGCCGTGGGGGCCGACCCGGCGGGGCCGGGCGGCGCGGGCCGCCCGCCCGGCCGGAGCGGCCCCGAGGTCCCGGCAGGCCGCCTGATCCGGGGCCTGATCCGGGGCCTGAGCCGGGGCGCGATCCGGGCCGACGGGCGCCGGCCCGGATCAGGCGGTGATCGGTCCGGTCAGGCGGAATCAGTTCGTTCGGCCAGGAACCGGTCCGGTCAGGCAGAATCAGCCCGCTCGGCCGGGAACCGGTCCGGTCAGCTGGCGCCGGTCCAGTTGTGGGCGACGTCCACGATGACCCGGTCGGCCAGCTGCGTCACCCGGAACGGCAGCCGGGCACGGACGCCGAGCCCGATCTGGGTGTCGCCCTCGAAGCTGCCGGCGAAGCGGGCGTCCCGGAAGGTGCGGTACCCGGTGAGGTCCACACCCGGCAGGGCCTGCCCGGCCCGGGCGGGATAGGTCGGCGCGCCGGTCTCCGGGTCGTAGGCGGGTGCGGCGACCCGTACCTCGAGGACGGCTCCGCCGCCGACGGGTATGGGGGTGCCGGACCCGTCCTGGTGGAGCTGGTCGACGTATCCGACCCGGTAGCCGACGGTGCCGCCGCCCGGGATGTCCACGACCAGCCGGTCGAAGCAGGCGTGACGGCCCGCCCTGATGTCCGTCACCGGCGCCGTCGTGGCGGCGTCGTCGGTCTTGGTGCCGCTGCCCCAGCCGGTGGGGCAGGCGGTGGCCTGGGTGGCGGTGAGGGTGCCGGCCGCGGCCGGCACCGCCGCCATCCCCAAGGTCGCGCCCAGGAGCGCGAGCGTCACCGATACGGCTTTCGTTCGTCCCATTGTGTTCCCCGCAGATCTACTGTCCGTTATCAGGTGAGACAGCCGGGATGGGGGAATGGTTGCGCTGTTTTCGGACGTCGGCAACGCAAACGGCGACGGCCGTGTGCTCACACCGCCCAGGAGGGGCGGGCGGGCACACGGCCGTCGCCGGGTGACGGGATCAGACGGTGGGCGCCGGGTACGTCGGGTACTCCACCCCGGAGACGTGCTGCACGACCCGGATGACCTGGCACGAGTAGCCGAACTCGTTGTCGTACCAGAGGTACAGGATCGCGTTGTCGCCGTCGACCTTGGTGGCGCCGGCGTCGACGATGGACGCGTGGCGCGAGCCGACGAAGTCCATGGAGACGGCGTCGGGGGCCGTGGTGAAGTCGATCTGGCGCTTGAGCGGGGAGTTCAGCGAGACGTCGCGCAGGTACTCCAGGACCTCCTCGCGGGTGGTCTCGCGGCCCAGGCGCAGGCTGAGGATCGCGATCGAGACGTCCGGCACGGGCACCCGGATGGAGCTGCCGGTGATCGGCGCCTTCAGGTCCGGCAGCGCCTTGGCGACGGCCGAGGCGGCACCGGTCTCGGTGATCACCATGTTGAGCGGCGCCGAGCGGCCCCGGCGGTCGGCCTTGTGGTAGTTGTCCAGCAGGTTCTGGTCGTTGGTGAACGAGTGCACGGTCTCCACGTGGCCGCGGAGCACGCCGAACTCGTCGTCCATGGCCTTCAGCGGCGGGACGATCGCGTTGGTGGTGCAGGAGGCGCAGGACAGCACCCGCTCGTCCGGCTTGATGGTGTCGTGGTTGACGCCGTGCACGATGTTCGGGACGTCGCCCTTGCCCGGCGCGGTCAGCACGACCTTGTCGATGCCGGGGCGCAGGTGCTTCGACAGGCCCTCGCGGTCGCGCCACTTGCCGGTGTTGTCGATGAGGATGGCGTCCTTGATGCCGTACGCCGTGTAGTCGACCTCGGACGGGTCGTTGGCGTAGATCACCTTGATCGTGTTGCCGTTGGCGACGATCGTGCCGGCTTCCTCGTCGACCGTGATCGTGCCCTGGAACTGGCCGTGGATCGAGTCGCGGCGCAGCAGCGAGGCCCGCTTCACCAGGTCCTGGTCGCCGCCCCCGCGCACCACGATGGCGCGCAGCCGCAGTCCGTTGCCGGAGCCGGCCTTCTCGATGAGCAGGCGGGCGACGAGGCGGCCGATGCGGCCGAAGCCGTAGAGGACGACGTCCCGGCCCTCGCCGCGCTCGATCTTGTTGGCGCCGGTGGCCCCGGCGACCGCCTCGGCGGTGAACTCCTCGACCGGCAGACCGCGGTCGTCGGCCTTGTAGGTGGCGGCGAGCATGCCGATGTCGATCTGGGACGGGCCCAGGTCCAGCGTGGTCAGAGCCTGCAGGAACGGCATCGTCTCGGTGACCGACAGCTCCTCGCCGGCGATCTGCCGGGCGAAGCGGTGGGTCTTGAGGATGCTGACCACCGACTTGTTCACCAAGGAGCGGCTGTGGAGGAGGACGGTGACGTCCCGCTCCCGGTGCAGCTTCCCGATGATCGGGATCATCGACTCCGCGATCTCTTCGCGGTTCTTCCAGTTCGTGAACGAGTCCTCGTTGACAGTCACAGATCCATCTTTCGAGCTAGGTGGCGCTCAGATGATAACCATGTCGCTCCGGGGCGATCGGAAGGGGGGCCGCCGGAACCGTTTCGGCGGGCACTCTTGACGGCGTGCGTGGTGTTTCGCCACCTTTGAGCCTTGCGGCGCGGTTCTGGGGGGAGCGGTCGACATGCGAAGCCTGAGCAGCATCACGATCCACAGACCGGAGGAACTGGACGCCCCGCTCGTCGGGGCCTGGCACCGGGCGATGGAGGAGTCACCCGAGTACGCCAACCCGTTCCTGTCACCGGAGTTCGCCGCCGGCATCGCCCGGTTCCGGAGCGGCGCCCGGGTCGCCGTGCTCCGCGAGGGCGGGGAACCCGTCGGCTTCCTGCCGTACGAGCGCAACCCCCTCGGCGTCGGCCGCGCCATCGGCCTCGGCCTGTCCGACTGCCAGGCCCTCGTCCATCTGCCCGGTGTGACCTGGGACACCCACGCACTGCTGCGGGCCTGCGGACTGTCCATCTTCGAGTTCGACCACCTCGTCGAGGAACAGAAGCCGTTCGCCGAGCACGTCACCGGCACCTTCGCCTCACCGGTCGTCGACCTGAGACCCGGCGACGAGGCCGACTACCCGCAGTGGCTGCGCGCCACCTACCCCGGCCTCGCCAAGACGACGCTGAAGAAGGAGCGCCGCCTCGCCCGCGACCTCGGCGAGGTGCGGTTCGTGCACGACGAGCGCGACCCGCGGATGCTGCGCCGGCTGATGCGCTGGAAGTCCGCGCAGTACCGCAGGACCGGCCGCATGGACCGGTTCTCCCGGCCCTGGATCGTCGGCCTCGTCGACCACCTCTTCCAACTGCGGGAGGAACACTGCACCGGAGTGCTCTCCGTGCTCTACGCCGGAGACCGGCCGGTCGCCGCCCACTTCGGACCCCGGTCGCACACCGTGCTCGCCGCCTGGTTCACCACGTACGACCCCGAGCTGCGCTACTACTCGCCCGGCCTGCTCATGCATCTGCGGATGGCCGAGGCCGCGCGCCACGACGGTGTGCGCGTGATGGACTTCGGGCGCGGCGACAAGGAGTACAAGGACTGGCTCAAGACCCGTGAACTGCGGGTCGGCGAGGGGTTCGCCACCCGCCCGCACCCGGTGGCGGCCGCCCACCGGCTGTGGCGCAGACCGGTGCGCGGACTGCGCAACACGGTCCTGGCCCACCCCGGCCTGCGGCAGCCCGCCGACCGGCTGCTGAAGACGGTCGGCACCCTGCGCAGCGGGCGCGCCGCCGCCACCCGCACGCGCTGAACGAACCGGCGTCTCCCCCCCGCTGGCACACCGGCACACGCCGACCGGCGGCGTGCCGCCACACCCGCACACCACACCCGCACACCACACCCGCACACCGCACCCGCACTCCACGGAACAGAAACGGAAGAGGTGACGATGCCGTACGGATCGCGGCTCGCCGCGGCGATGACACGGCGGCTCGGACGCGAATGCGTCTACACCCCCTCGGCCAGACTGGCCCTCTACCTCGCCCTGCGTCGCTGGTGCCGGCCCGGCGCCCGGGTGCTGATGTCCCCGGTCAACGACGACGTGATCCTCTTCGTGGTCCTCGCGGCCGGGCTGCGACCCGTACAGGCGCCCGTGAACGTGTGGGACGGCAACATCGACCCCGACGCGGTACCGGACTCCACCTGGCGCACCGTCGACGCGGTCCTCACCACCAACCTGTACGGCATGCCGGACCGGGTCGTGGAACTGCGCCGCCGCTGCGACGCGCTGGGCATCCCGCTCATCGAGGACGCGGCGCACGCCATCGGCACCCACGTGGACGGACAGCCCGTCGGCACCTTCGGCACGGCGGCCGCCTTCAGCCTGTCCAAGCACGTGGCCGCCATGGCCGGCGGCTTCCTCGCCGTCGGTGACGCCCGCACCCGGCGGGAGCTGGAACTCCTGCGCGACGACCTGCTCGTCCCGCGCCGGCTGCGCGCCGACCTCGCCACCACCCTGCGGCCCCTGGCCCGCTCCACCGTGCGCACCCTGCACCTGGTGCGCCCCGTGTGGCGCTCCATGCAGCGCCTCGGCCTGCTCGAACGCGACGACTTCCGCATGGCCCTGCACGCGCCCCGGCTCACCGGCTCCGCCCGCCACGCCCCGAGCCTGACCGCGTACGAACCCTGGGTCCGCGTCGACCTGCACGACTACCGCGCCCGGCACGGGGCGCTGCTGCGCGGCCAGCTCGGGCTGCGCCTGGCCAGGCTCGACGGCGACCTCGACCGCCGCCGGGCCGGAGTCTCGCTGCTGTCGGGCACCGCCTGGTCGTCCCCGGCGCTGCGCGGCCTGACGGCCCACGACGGCCTGGTGCCCCTGTTCCGCGTACCGCTGCTGGTCCACGACCGCGACGCCCTGGTGGAGCGGGTGGTGAACCACGGCGTCGTCACCGGATACGTCTACGACCCGCCGCTCGACGACTACGCGGGCGCCGAGTTCGCCGACCCGTCGCCCGACCCGTCCGCCGCCCGCTGGTTCGCCTCGCACGTCCTGCCCGCCGACCCGCTGCTGGCCCGCAGGATCACCGGCGCCCTGACGAAGGAGCGTGCCCGGCCCGCCCGCCCCACCCTGCCCGACCCGGTCCCGGACACCGCCCCGCCCGCCCCGCTGGGCCAGTAGCGCCCGATTCGACCGCGGATGTCCGGGGTACTGCGGCGCACATGGCCGGAATAGAACTCAACAGCTCCGCATTCACCGATCACACCGCCATACCGCGCCGGTACGCCAAGGACGGGGACAACGTCTCCCCGCCCCTGACCTGGTCCGGAGTCCCCGATGAGGCGGCTGAGCTCGCTCTGGTGTGCGAGGACCCCGACGCGCCCTCGGGGACCTTCCTGCACTGGCTGGTGACCGGAATCGACCCGCACGCCGACGGGCTGCCCGCGGGCGGCACCGGCCCCGGCGGCCAACCGCACCGCAACGGCTTCGGGGAACGCGGCTGGGGCGGCCCCAAACCACCCGTGGGCGACGACGCGCACCGCTACTTCTTCCGCCTCTACGCCCTCCCCGAACCCGTCTCCCTCCCCGACGACGCCACCGCCGACGACGTGCACCGCGTACTCGACCGCCGGCAGCTGGCCAGCGGCACGCTCGTCGGGCTGTACCGACGCTGACCCGCGACAGGGTTGGACCGCCCGGACGACGGGGAACGGAAGGGCATGGGCAGGGATGGGGGGCGTCACCGGTGCCGTGACGGGGGTCCGTACGACGGTGGCACCGGGGCCGGGGGAGGGCCGCGGTGAGCCGGTTCCGCAAGGGCGGCGGCGAGGGCGCGGACGACGACACGGACGAGCCACCGCGACGGTCGCGCCCGTCGGTGACCGCCTCCGAGGCCAGGGCCGTGGCCGCGGGCGGGGACATCGGCGAGGTCGTCACCGGGGACGGCAACGTCACGGGCCGGGACAACATCGTCGCCGAACGGATCTTCTACGTCCGTGCCGACAAGCTTCTGTACGTCCAGGGCCTCCCGTACGAGGCGGTCGTCCCGGGCCCGGGCCCGGCGGCGTCGCCCGCCCCCCTGCCCCCGGTGGACCTGCCGCCGCGCCGGGTGGACGAGGAACTCATCCGCGGGCGGGACGACCTCGTGGCCCAGGTCGAGCAGGAGGTCCGCCGGCGCCTCGCTGGCCACGACGGCGACGGAGGCGGAAGCACCTGGGTGCTGTCGGGTCTGGGCGGCTGCGGGAAGACGACGGCGGCGCTGGAGATCGCGCACCGGCTCGAACCCGACTTGGAGCACGTCTGGTGGGTCTCCGAAGCCGACGGCGACCTCTACGGCGCGCTGCACTCCATAGCCTTCGCCGCCGGGGCGGACGTGGGCGACTTCGACCGGGCGCACCCGTCCACCGTGCTGTGGCGGCAGCTGAACTCCCTCACCGTGCCGTGGCTGCTCGTGCTGGACAACATGGACGACCCCGCGGCCCTGAGGGCGGTGATCCGCCGGCTGCGCCCCAGGCGCCCGAACGGCACGGTCCTGGTGACCAGCCGCAACTCCCGGCTCACGGCGTGGGACCCGAAGGCACGTATGCTGCCGGTGGACGTGCTGGACGCGGACGACGGCGCCCAGGTGCTCATCGACCTGGCGCCGGAGGCGGGCGAGGAACCGGCCGCCCGCCTGCTGGCGGAACGGCTGGGCGGCCTGCCGCTCGCCCTGTATCTGGCCGGGTCGTACCTGGCGGCGGACAAGCAGGGCGTCGCAGCGGACCCGGACGCTCCGGCGACCTTCGAGGCCTACCGGCGCAGCGTGCACCAGCGGCTTCCGGAGGACGTGGCCGACCCCGACGGCACGCAGCTGGATCCGGACCCGGACCGACGGACCATCCGGACCACCTGGGAACTCTCCCTCCGGCTCCTGGAACGCCAGGCCGAGGAGGTTCCGCAGAGCCGCGGCAGGCGCTTCGCCCGGCCGCTGCTGCGCCTGCTCTCCTGCTTCGGCCTGGCACCCCTGCCGCACCGGCAGCTCCTGTCCTCCGACGCGCTGGCGGCGAGCACCCAGTTCGAGGACGTCACCGAGCCGGAGATCAGCGCGGCGCTCAGCGGGCTGAAGGAGCTCGGCCTGATCCAGGTGGAACCGTTCACGGCCGACCGCCCGTTCACCACCGACATCCGCTGGGTGCTCACCCTCCATCCGCTGGTCCGCGAGTTCAACCGGGCCCACGGCGCGGAGTACCTGGAGCTCGCCGTCGTGCTGCTCGGCGGGGCGACCGACCCGCTCGACCCGGGCAACCCGGCGGACTGGCCGCTGTGGCGCCACTGGGCACCGCACTGCTCCGCGGCGCTGCACCTGCCCGGTCTGGACGGGAGCGGCCCCAAGCTGCTTCACCGGGCCACCCGCTTCGCCGTGCGCGCCGCCGAGTACCGCACCTACATGGGCATCTACGACGAAGCCGTCGCCGACCTGCGAGCCGTCGCCGACCTGCGCACCCGCCGCCTCGGCCCGGACCACCGCCACACCCTCGCCGGCCGGCTGAGTCTGGCCTGGGCGCTGCGGGACAACGGTGATCTGTCCGAGTCCGTCGCCGAGTACCGGGAGACGATCGGGCGCCTTGCGCGCACGCTGCCGGACGACGACCCGCTGCTCCCCTCGGCCCGCGGGGGCCTGGCCCGGGCCCTGCGCGGCCTCGGCGGCGCCGACAACTACGCGGAGGCGGAGCGCGAACTGCGGACCGTGCTGGAGGTCCGCCGACGCGACCCGGAGGCCAACGCCCTGGGGCTGCTGCGCACCCGGCGTGACATCGCTTCCGTCCTCCACCGGCGCGGGCTCTGGGAAGAGGCCGCCGACGAACTGCGCTCCGTATGGCAGGAGAGCCGGAACATGCTGGGCGAGCGGCACATCGACACCCTCACGATCGGCACCGGCCTCACGCGGAGTCTGCGCGACGCCGGGCGCACCGACGAGGCCGAGCAGACCATCACCCAAGTCATGGACGGCTACGGCGAGGGCCACGCCGACGACCATCCCCACGTGCTGGTCGCCCGCCACGAACGGGCCCGCGTCCTGCGTGACCAGGGGCGGTACGCGGCGGCCGAGGCGGAGTTCACGGCGATCCGGCGGGTGGAGGAGCGCCGGTTCGGCGCAGAGCATCCCGCCACCCTGGCCAGCCGTCACGAACTCGGGACGGTCCTGCACCTGCTCGGCCGCCGCAAGGAGGCGGCGGCCCACTACCGCGCGGTGGGCGACAGTTTATGCAGACGTCTCGGCGACACACATCCCGACGTCGTGACCTGCCGACGCAACCTCGCTCTCGTCCTGGACGAGCTGACAGACGACGGACGGACCGGCACGGCACAGGGGGCGGCACCGATGATCGACGGCACTGACGGCACCGACGACCGCGGCGAGGCGGTACCGGACTTCGCCGACCTCCGGCTGCGCGACGCCCTCGCACTGGCCGACGAGGACGACCCCGAGATCCTCAGGATCCTGGAGCGGTTCACCCGCCCCCGCATCAGCAGGGGCGGCGGCGAACCCGGCGGGAGCGGCGGGATGTCGTGGGTGGACTACACCTCCCCCTCGCCCCGCGGGAAGGCGGAGCCGACCTACCGGCCGCCGGCCCCGCCGGAGGAGGGCCCCGAGCCGCCGTCGAAACCGCTGCCCCCGTCACACGGGCTGACCCTCGCCGCCCGGCGCGCCGCCACCGGCCGGGAGACACGGGACCTCGTCGACGGGCTGATCCGGCAGGAACGCGGCCTCCGGAAGGTGACCTGGGCGCGGGTCGTCAAAGCCGCCATGGCGTCACCGCACCTCCTGCATCCCCGGCTCCCGGTCGAGCCGGCGGTGGAGCTGTTCCTGGAACTGGAGGACACGGCGCCGGACGTCCTGGACGACCTCCTGCTGTATCCCGCCACAGGCCGCTGGATGGCCCACGTCCTGCGCAGGCTGGAGAACCCCGAGGACACGGCGGCCGTCCGCGTCGGGACAGACCTCGGCCATCTCAACGCCCTCGCCGCCGCGGCCGCCGTCAAGGCGGGCCTGGACTTCACCGGCCCGGTCCCGGTCCGTGACGGAGTCGTCCACCTGCCGACCCTCGGCCACGCCGCGGCGGGTGCCGGCCGGCCGGAGACCGCGCTCGTGGAAGTGGTGGCGGGGCAGGCCGTGCTGAAGGCGGGAGGCGGCAGCATCCCGATCCCGGAGGCGCCCGGCCGCGGCCCGGCCCGCTGGCACACGCCACACCGCATCGCGGCCCGCACGGCGGCGGCCTCCTGGGCTCCGGTGCTCGACGACAGCGATCCGTTCCGGGACGTCGACGGGCCCTCGTCCCCCGACCCGCTCACCCCGGAACGCGCCGCCCGCTGGGGTGCTCTCGTCCAGCAGGCGTGGCGGCTCCTGGTCCGCCTCGACGCACCGCGGGCGGAGGCGATGGGACGCGCGGTCACCGCTCTGACGCCCCGGCCGCCGGCCGGCCCCGGCCGTACGGGGATGTCCCTGACGTCCAGCGACGCGTTCGGCGGCATCACCCTGAGCGAACCGCGGGACGCGACCGAACTGGCCGCGACGCTGGTGCACGAGTTCCGCCACACGCAGCTCACCGGCGTCCTGCACGGCGTCACCCTGCACACCGCGGGGCGCTTCACGGAGCCGGGCTACGCGCCTTGGCGGGACGACCCGCGTCCGTTCCCGGGCCTCTTCCAGGGCGTGTTCGCGCACCTCGGCGTGGCCGAGTTCTGGTGGCGGCTGAGCCGCGCGAGCAGCGGCCGTGAGCGGCGGCGCGCCCAGTTCGAACTGGCCTACTGGGGCCGGGAGACCTGGGACGTGTTCACCGCCCTGCGCTCCTCCCCGCACCTCGGCGAGGCCGGCCGGAAGTTCATGGACGAACTGGAGACGACCGCGAGCCCCTGGCGTGGGGAGACCGACATCCCCGAGGAGGTGGCCGCGCTCGCCGTCGAGGCCGCCGCCGGACAGCGCGCCCGCTGGCGCCTCCACCACCTGCGAGTCGAGGGGGACGTGTCCGCCCGTCTCACTCGCGCCCGGGCCGCCGGCGGCGAATGCCCGGACATCCCCAGGGGCTTCGCCGCCCTCTGCCCCGACCCGGCGGCCCGGCTGCTGGACACAGGCCTGCCCCTGCTGCGCGAGGCGGCCGTGGACCTCGCGGAGTTCCGGCGCACGCACGAGGGCGCCGGGCCGCAGGACGCGGACCGGGACGGACAGGCGGCCGACATCGCCCGCCTCCTCGACGATCTCCGGGAGGCCCGGCTGCTGGCGACCCGGCAGATCGCGGACAGCTCTCTCTCGCCCGAGCCGTGGGTCCGTCTCGCCCTCGCCGTGCGCCGCGATCAGCGGGCACCGGCAGCGGCGGCCAGGGCGCTGATCCACCGGCCGGAACTGGTCCGCGCGCTGTACCACAGGATCCGGCAGACGACCGGGGCCGCACCCGACCCGGTGGACGTCGCCGAATGGGTCGACGGGCCGGTCACCGCGGATCTGCCACCCGTGCAGCGCCCCTGGTGACCGAGGAGGCCTGGCACAAGCCGCGCCACCCGTACCGCCCGCGGCAGCAGGCGGTCGGCGTCGCGGCTACCGGGGTCGCCGGGGCAGGACGACGAGCCCGTCGCCGATGGCGCGTTCGCCGGTGCGGTCGCTGGGGAGGCCCTGGAGTTCGTTCCCCACGACCATCGCCGTCGAGCCGCCGCCGTCCAGGTTGATCGCGTCCACGGCTCCCAGAGCGCGCATGACCGTGGCGGTCTCGGTGATCGACAGCCCGGCGCTGTGGCCGGGGCGGCGGCCGTCGGCGGTGAGCAGGACGATGCGTCCGTCCCGGGTGACGCCCGCCGCGGTGCGCGGATTGCGGCGCAGGTACCAGTCGTTGTAGAAGGCCGCGCGGTCCACGCCGTGGATGTCCTCGGGGCTCCACCCGTCGCGCACCGGGTCGAGGACCGTCCGGCCGCCTCGCAGCAGCAGCGGACCGCCGTTGACGACGGAGGTCTTCGGGGTGAGCGGCAGCCGGGTGCCCTTCTCGGCGTCGACGAGTGTGCCGCGCACCGTCAGCCGGGCCCCGATCGTGGCGTGGGTGCGCAGCCACCGGGCGCCGGTCCCGGTGCCCTGCAGTACGGTGCCCCGCGCGGGGACGGAGCCGCCTCGGCTGTCCTGGACGGCGGTCACCCGGCCGTCGGCGTCGAGTGTGGCCTGGTATCCGGTGCCTTCCGGGGCGGTGGTTCCGAACGCCGGTGTGAAGGCGACGAGTTCGTCGGGGTTGCCGCAGGTGTAGTCGTGCGCGGGGTGGGCGAAGGGGGTGGCGTTCCCGACGCCGCCGCAGTTGGCGACCAGGCCGGACTGCCGGTTGAGGCCGGTCACCTCGCGGCCGGCGCCGTCCGCCGTACGGACCGTCAGCTCGGTCGTGACCCGCCGTACCGAACTGCCCCGGCCGGAGCCGGTCGGCACGATCAGGGCGGGCCGCCCGTTCACGGCCTCGGAGACGAGGTCCCCGCCGACCACGGAGACGCCCGCCAGGTCGCCGTCGGTGCCAGCCACCCCGTTGCCGGGGGTCGTCCTGTCGCCGGTGACGAAGTAACCGCCGTTGACCGCGGCGAGGGCGCCGGTGCGCCGCGCCAAGGAGCTGGTGGTCTCGCGACCCGGCACGATCCCGCTCGCCGGCTCGGACCGGAGGCGGCCGTGGAACTCGGCGGGGTCGACGACGAGCACATCCAGGGACCAGGGGCCGGTCGTCGCGTGCCCGTCCTCACCGGTGTGCTGGACGCTCCCGGACAGCCCGCGGGCCGCCATCTCGGTCCTCGCCCGGTCGGCGGCGGCCCGGTCGGCGTACCGGCCCACCCGCACCATCCAGCCGAGAGGCCGGTCACCCGGCCCCTGGGGGGCCGGCCCCGCCGTACGGTCACGCCGTGGTTCGTAACCGGCGTCGCGGGCCTCGGCCTCCAGCCCGGCGGCCTCCCGCTCGCTGGTGGCGACGCCGATCGTGACGGTCCAGAAGTCGTCCGCCGACTCCCGGCCGCGCTCGATCGCGATGTGGGTCACGCCCGAAGCGACCTGCCGCGAGGTCCGGGTCTCCGGCAGCGTGGCGGAGCCCAGCGGCAGCTTCTCGTGGGTGACGGCCTCGGTCTGCCGCGCGGCCGACTCGGTCTCCAGCGTGGCGGCGAGTGCCGCGGCGGCCACGCACGCGGCCGTCGTCCCGGCGATCAGCCAGCGTCGTGGCGTTCGGGTCCTCATGGGCGCGTCATCATTCCACAGGGCCGAGAGCCGGTTCCGAGGGGGGCGGCGGCCAGTCTCTTCGGTGACACGGTGGACATCGCCGGGCACCGCCGGACACGGCCGGGTGCGGCTAGATACGGCCCGCCCGCCGCTGCCGGCGCAGCAGCAGGCCCAGATAGAGCCCGCCGATCACCGCGGTCACCACGCCCACCGGCAACTGGGCCGTCTCGTGGATCCGCTGCGCCGCGAAGTCGGCCGTGACGACCAGCAGGGCGCCGGTGCAGGTGGCCGCCGCCAGGTTGGGCCCGGGGGCCCGGGTGAGGCGGCGGGCCAGCTGCGGGGCGATCAGCGCCACGAAGGGGATCGGCCCGGCCGCCGCGGTGGCGACCGCGCAGGCGGCCGTGGCCAGCACCAGCGTCGCCAGCCGGGTCCGCTGCACGGACACCCCGAGGCCGCCCGCCAGGTCGTCGCCCATCTCCAGGACCCGCAGGCCGCCCGCCGCGAGCGCGACCAGCGGCAGGACGAGCAGCAGCCCGATCGCGGCGGGGCGTACGTCGTGCCAGCCGCGGCCGTTGAGGCTGCCGTTGAGCCACACCATGGCCTGCGCGGCGTGCGCGAACCGGGCCTTGGCGAGCAGATACGCGTTGACGCCCTGGAGCAGGGCGCTGACCCCGATGCCGACCAGCACCAGCCGGTAGCCGTGCACGCCGTGCCGCCAGGCCAGGACGTACACCAGGACCGCCGTCGCCAGGCCCCCGCCGACCGCGCCGACCGCGACCTGCCCGCCGCTGCCGCCGGCGACCAGCACGACCAGCAGGCCTCCGGTGGCGGAGCCGTAGGTGAAGCCGACGATGTCCGGGCTGCCCAGCGGATTGCGGGTGAGGCTCTGGAACAGCGCGCCGCTCAGTCCGAGCGCCGCGCCGACGAGGATGCCGGTGAGCAGCCGGGGCAGCCGCAGTTGGCCCACGACGAAGTCGGTGCGCCGGCTGCCGTTGCCGAGCAGGGTGCGCACCACGTCGGCGGGGGAGATGCCGTATTCGCCGGTGCCCAGCGCGAGGACGCCCACTCCGGCGGTGCCGGCCAGCACCAGCACGCAGACGGCCACCGCGCGCACGTCGACGCGCAGCGACAGCCGCTGGGAGCGGCTGCGGACCACCCTGGCCCGTGGGGGCGCGGCCTTGCCGAGGGGCGGGGCCTGAGTCCGCGTCATGCCGTCACCACCCTGCGGTGCCGCACCAGGGCGATGAACACCGGCGCGCCGACGACCGCGGTGACCACTCCGGCGTCCAGTTCGTCGGGGCGTACGGCGATCCGGCCGAGGACGTCAGCGAGCAGCAGCAGGGCGGGGGCCAGCAGCATCGACAGCGGCAGCGTCCAGCGCTGGTCGGCGCCCACGATCAGGCGGGCGATGTGCGGCACCGCGAGCCCGACGAAGACCAGCGGGCCGACCGCCGCGGTCGCCGCGCCGCACAGCAGGGTGACGGCGAGCAGGCCGAGGAAGCGGGTCCGGGTGAGCCGGGCGCCGAGCGCGCGGGCCGTGTCGTCGCCGAGTGCCAGCGCGTTCAGCGGCCGGACCAGGGTCAGCGCCACCATCAGGCCCACCGCGACGAACGGCGTGAGCATGGTCAGCGTCTCGTCGTCGGCCCGGGCGAGCGAGCCCACGCTCCAGAACCGCAGCTGGTCCAGGGCCTGTGCGTCGAGCAGCATCAGCGTCTGGCCGACCCCGGTGAACACGGCGGCGATCACCGCTCCGCCCAGCGCGAGCCGTTCCGGAGTGGCGCCGCCGCGTCCGCCGGAGGCCAGCGAGTACACCAGCAGCCCCGCCACCACGGCTCCGAGCAGCGCGAACCACACCGACGCCCACAGGCTGGTCAGCCCGAGCACCGAGATGGCGCACACCGCGCCGGTGGCGGCGCCCGCGTTGATGCCGAGCAGCCCGGGGTCGGCCAGCGGATTGCGGGTCAGCGCCTGGATGAGGGCCCCGGCGACGCCGAGCGCGGCGCCTGCCGCGACTCCGGCCAGGGTGCGCGGCACCCGGACGTCCCAGACGACGGACGCCGCGGTCGAGCCGTCGTCGTGCAGCAGGGCGTCCCAGACGACGGGGACGGGCAGCGAGCGCGACCCGATCGCGAGGCTGAGCAACGCGGCCGCGAGCAGCAGGAGCAGGGCGCCGAGCACGGCCAGGGTCCGGGCGGGGGCCCGGCGCCGGTGCGGTGGGGCGGGCGGAGCGGGACGGCGTACGTCCGGCTGTTCGGTGCGCGCGGCCTCACCCCCCACTCGCGCCCCCCTCCGCGCGCAGCCGCTCGGCGATCCTGCGGCCGAGCGCCTTCTTGTCGACCTTCCCGACGGAGGTGCGCGGGAAGGCGTCGACGACCTCCAGCCGGTCGGGCGACTTGTAGGCGGCCAGGCCTCGTTCGCGCAGGAACGCGGTCAGCTCCCGCAGGGTGGGCGCCGGGCCGCGCGGGACGACGTACACGCAGGTGCGCTCGCCCATGGCCGGGTCGGGCATGCCGACGGCGGCGGCGTCGTGCACCGCCGGGTGGGCGAGGAGGTGGTTCTCCAGCTCCTCCGCGGAGATCTTGTCGCCGCCCCGGTTGATCTGGTCCTTCTCCCGGCCCTCGACGACCAGATGACCGGTGGGCAGGACCCGCACCAGGTCGCCGGTGCGGTAGTGGCCGTCCGGTGTGAAGGCGCGGGCGTTGTGCTCGGGTGCCCGGTAGTAGCCGCGAAGGGTGTAAGGGCCGCGGGTCAGCAACTCGCCGGTCTCGCCGGGCGGTACGTCGTCGCCGTCGGCGTCGACCACGCGGATCTCGTCGGCGGGGGACAGCGGCCTCCCCTGGGTGTGCCGCACCAACTCGTCCGGGTCGTCCAGCCGCGTGTAGTTGAGCAGGCCCTCCGCCATCCCGAACACCTGCTGGAGGGCGCAGCCGAGGGCGGGGCCGACGCGGGCGGCGGGTTCGGCGCCCAGCTTGGAGCCGCCGACCTGGAGCAGCCGCAGCGACGACAGGTCGGCCTCCTCCCACTCCACCGCGTCCAGCCACAGCAGCGCGATCGGCGGGACCACCGCGGTGACGGTGACCTTCTCCCGCTCGATCAACGCGAAGGCGTCCTCGGGGCTGGGCGTGGGGGAGAGCACCACCGTGCCGCCCGCCAGCAGAGTGCCGAGCAGTCCGGGGCAGGCGAGGGCGAAGTTGTGCGCGGTCGGCAGCACCACCAGGTAGACGGTGGACTCGTCGAAGCCGCAGACCTCGGCGCTGGCCCGCACGTTGTAGGCGTAGTCGTCGTGGGTGCGCGGGATGAGCTTCGGCTTGCCGGTGGTGCCGCCGGAGAGCAGCAGCAGCGCCACGTCGCCGGGGTCGGGCGCGGGCAGCGGCACGGGGTCGGCGTCGACGGCGGACAGCGGGGTGAACTCGGCGGGTTCCCCGGCCACCAGCACGTGCTCGACGGAGGGCACCGCCTTGCGCAGGGCCCGGGCGAGGACGCGGTGGTCGAAGCCGTCGTGCACGTCGGGGATGGCGTAGGCGGTGGCCCCGGCCACCTCGGCGACGTGCGTGATCTCGCTCTCGCGGTGTGCGGGCAGGGTGAGCACGGGGATCGCGCCGGCCCGCAGCAGCGCGAAGAACAGCACCACGAACGCGTCCGTGTTGGGGAGTTGGACGACCACGCGGTCGCCGTCGCCGATGCCCAGCGCCCGCAGTCCGGCGGCCGTGCGGTCGGCGCGCGCGTCGAGTTCGGCGTACGTCCAGCGGTTGCCGCCGGCGTCGACGAGCGCGGTGCTTCCCGGGTCGTGTCCGGCCCGGTCGCGCAGCAGCCGGTCGAGCGGCCGGCCCTGCCAGTGACCCTCGGCGCGGTAGCGCTCGGCCAGTTCCTTCGGCCAGGGGACCCACCCGTCGAGCATGCCCAACTCCCGCCTGCTGTTTAGGAAAGGCTTGCCTACCTAAGTCGCCGGGTCAAGCCTGGAGGGATGTGTGCGAGTCCGCGTCGAACGCGTTCTGGACGCGCCTTCGATGCGGAGGCTAGGCTCCTTGCCGATTAGGTTAGGTTAGCCTAACTCCAGGGAGGTAGGTCCTTGCTGCGTTACCGGTGCGCGGAGACGGAACTGCCGGGAGACCCCGTGCCATGGGCCACGACACTGGCGGAGTCGGGCCTGTTCGACCAGTACGTGATCTACGAACGCGACGGCGACTGCTGGTTCGCCGGAGGAGCGGTCGCCGAGATCGTGGTGAACCGCTCCGAGGTGCGCGCCCGCGTCCTCGCCGCCGAGTCGACGGCACCCGTAGGGCCGTACCCCTTACGCCAGGTCCACCGACTGCTCGGCGAGAGCGGCATCGAGGGCTGGCGGGCGTACGGCTGGATGGCCTACGAGTTCGCCCACCTCCACGCCGGCCGCCCCGACCGCGCCGGCGACGCCGACCTGCTCCATCTGATCGTCCCGCACGCCGAAGTCAGGCTCCGCCGGGGCACGGCCGTCGTCCGCGGCGCCGACCGGGAGACCGTGGACGCCCTGCTCGCGCTGCTCACCGCCCCGCCCGCCGAACGGCCGGTCGCCGCGCCCCGCCCCGTCGACATCACCGAGGGCGCGGCGCACTACCCCGGTCTCGTGGCGCGGGCCGTCGACGAGATCCGCGCCGCCGCGACCGGCCTGCAGAAGGTGATCCTCTCCCGCTCCGTCCCCGTGTCGTTCCCCGTCGACTTCGTCGGCACCTACCTGCACGGCCGCGCCCACAACACCCCCGCCCGCTCCTTCCTGCTGCGTCTCGGCGGCCGCCGGGTCGCCGGATTCAGCCCCGAGACGGTCGTCGAGGTCGGCGCGGACGGGCAGCTTGTCACCCAGCCGCTGGCCGGCACCCGGGCGCGCGGCCTCGGCGAACGGGAGGACGAGCGGCTGCGCGCCGAACTCCTCGCCGACCCCAAGGAGATCTCCGAGCACGTGCTCTCGGTGAAACTCGCCGAGGAGGAACTGGCCACCGTGTGCCGGCCCGGCTCGGTCTCCGTCCGTGAACTGCTCACCGTGCGGCGGCGCGGCAGCGTGCAGCACCTCGGTTCCAGCGTGCACGGCAGGCTGGACGACGACGCCACCTGCTGGGACGCCCTACGCGCGCTGTTCCCGGCCGTGACCGCCTCCGGCATCCCCAAGTCCCAGGCGTACGACTGCATCGCCCGGCTGGAGGACGGGCCGCGCGGCGTCTACAGCGGCGCCGTCCTCATGGCCGCCGACGACGGGGAACTCGACGCGGCGCTCGTCCTGCGCAGTCTGTTCGAACAGGACGGCCGCACCTGGCTGCGCGCCGGCGCCGGCATCCTCGCCGGGTCCACTCCCACGCGTGAACTGGAGGAGACCTGCGAGAAACTGCGCAGCGTCGCCCCGTACGTGGTCCCCGCCGAGGGTTAGGGTCCGGGCGTGCGTCTCGGAGAAGTCGTCGTCGACATCGCGCCGCTGCGGGCCCGCGGCCCCTTCCGACTGGTCTTCGCCACCCAGGCGATCTCCATGGTCGGCACCCATCTCACCTCGGTCGCGGCGAGCGTGCAGATCTACACGCTCACCGGCTCCTCGGTGCGCGTCGGCCTGATGAGCCTGGCCCTCGGGCTGTCCCTGCTGGTCGGTCTGCTCGCGGGCGGTCTGCTCGCGGACCGGGTCGACCGGCGCCGGATCGTGCTGGTCACCCGGGCCGTGACGGCGGTGGTGATCGCCGGTCTGGCGGTCAACGCGGCACTGTCCGAGCCCCAGGTGTGGTTCGTGTACGTGGCGGCCGTGCTCGCGGGCGCGGCGAGCGGCCTCGGCGGGCCCGCCCTGATGGCCGCCACACCGTCCCTGGTGGCGCCCGGCCAACTGGCCGCCGCCGGGGCGCTGATCACGCTCACCGCCCAACTCGGCGCCGTGCTGGGTCCGTCGCTCGCCGGGCTGATCGCGGCGGGCCCGGGCGTCGCGGTGTGCTTCGCCGTCGACGCGGCGGTGTACGTCGTCGGGCTCGCCCTGCTCGCGCCGCTGCCCGCCATGCCGCCGGACCCGGCGGGGGAGCGGCAGCGGCCGATGCGGGCGATGGCGGAGGGCCTGCGCTTCCTGCGCGGCAGCCAGGTGGTGGCCGGGCTGCTGCTGATCGACGTGTGCGCGGTCGTCTTCGCGATGCCGTACGCGCTCTTCCCGGAGCTGGGCACCGAGCACTTCGGCGGCGGCCCGTCCACCGTCGGACTGCTCTACACCGCCCCCGCCGTCGGCTCCCTGTGCGGGGCGCTGACCAGCGGCTGGACCGGCCGGGTGCACCACACCGGGCGGGCCCTGATCGGCGCGGTCGCGCTGTGGGGCGTGGCCGTCACCTGCTTCGGGCTCAGCCCCGGCCTGTGGCTCGCGCTGGCCTTCCTGGCCCTCGCGGGCTTCGGCGACACCGCCTCGGAGATCCTGCGCCGCGCCCTGCTCCAGCACCACACCCCGGACCGGCTCCAGGGCCGGGTCGGCAGCCTGTGGCTCGCCCAGGCGACCGCCGGCCCGTCCGTCGGCAACCTCGAAGCGGGCCTGGTGGCAAGGGCGTTGGGGTCCTCCGCGGGGGCCGCCGTCCTCGGCGGACTGGTCTGCCTGGCGGGGGTGGCGACCCTCGCGGTGGCCATGCCCGGCCTGCGCAGGGCCACCCTCCAGGGACCGCCCGCGACCGAGGACCGGCCGCCGGCGCCCGTCGAGGCCACCGACTGACCAGACCGCCGTACGCCAGGGAGGGGCATGCCGAGCGCACGGATCAACGGAATCCGCCTGCACTACGAGGACACCGGCCAGGGCGATCCGGTGGTCCTGGTGACGGGCCGGGGCGCCGGGGGCCGCTCCTGGCACCTCCACCAGGTGCCCGCGCTGGTCGCGGCCGGGTACCGGACGGTCACCTTCGACAGCCGGGGCGTCCCGCCGACCGACGAGTGCGCGGAGGGCTTCACCATCGGTGACCTGGTCGCCGACACCGCCGGCCTGATCGAGCACCTGGACCTCGCGCCCTGCCGCGTCGTCGGCGTCTCCCTGGGCGCGTACGTCGTCCAGGAGCTGCTGCTGGCCCGGCCCGAACTCGTCCGCCAGGGCGTGCTGATGGCCACCCGGGGCCGCACCGACGCCCTGCGCACCGCCATGGCCGCCGCCGAACGCGCCCTGTACGACGCCGGGGTGGAGCTGCCGCCGGCGTACTCCGCCTGGACGCGTGCCCTGCAGAACCTTTCCCCGGCCACCCTGGACGACGAGCGGCACGTCCAGGACTGGCTGGAGCTCTTCGAGTTCGCGCCCCCGGTCACCGGGCCGGGCGTCCGCGCCCAGTCGGAGCTGTGCGTGCCGGACGGCCGGCTCGCCGCCTACCGGGCCATCACCGTGCCCTGCCTGGTGATCGGTTTCGCCGACGACCTGATCCTGCCGCCGCGCCTGGCCCGCGAGGTCGCCGACGCCATCCCCGGCGCCCGCTACCGGGAGATCGAGGACTGCGGCCACTACGGCTACCTGGAGCGCCCGGCGGAGGTGAACCGGGTGCTGCTGGAGTTCTTCCACACACGCGATGAATGAGGTTAGCCTCACCTAAGTCACACTCAGGGGGTAGTGGTGCAGCGCACCTTGCTCAACGGCAAGATCCACCGAGCCACCGTGACCCAGGCCGACCTGCACTACGTCGGCTCGCTGACGATCGACCGGCACCTCATGGACGCCGCCGACATCGTCGACGGCGAGGCCGTCCAGGTCGTCGACATCGACAACGGCGCCCGCCTGACCACCTACGCCATCCCCGGCGCACCCGGCAGCGGCGTCCTCGGCGTCAACGGCGCGGCCGCCCATCTCATCCGCCCCGGCCACCTGGTCATCGTCATGTCCTTCGCCGTGCTCGACGACACCGAACGCGCCGGCCACCGGCCCCGCGTCGTCCACGTCGACAAGGCCAACCGGATCGTCGCCCTCGGCGCCGACCCGTCCGAACCCGTACCCGGGGCACCCGACCAGTTCCCCGGAACCATCGCCGTACCCCACCGCCGCACCCGCGAGCAGGAGAGGAACTGACCCATGACCAACCCGTTCGACGACGACAACGGCGTCTTCCGCGTCCTGGTCAACGACGAGGGCCAGTACTCCCTGTGGCCGGACTTCGCCCCCGTCCCCGCCGGCTGGACCGGCGTGCACGGCCCCGACAGCCGCACGGCGTGCCTGGACTACGTCGAACGGCACTGGACGGACATGCGGCCGCGCAGCCTCGCCGAGGCCATGCGCCAGGCCGACGCCTGATGGCGGCCCGCCCGGCCGTGGAGGACGTCCTCCCGCTGTCCCCGACGCAGGAGGGCATGGTCTTCCACGCGCTGTACGACCGGCACGCCCGGGACGTCTACACCGGGCAGACGGTCCTCCGCCTCGACGGACCACTCGACCCCGGCCGGCTCCGCACGGCCGCCTCCGCGCTGCTCGACCGGCACGCCAACCTGCGGGCCGCGTTCCGCACCCAGCGGTCCGGGCGCACCGTCCAGGTGATCCCCGGCGCGGTCCGCACCCCGTGGCGGGTCACCGACCTGACCACCCGCCCACCGGACGAACGCCCGCCCGCCCTCGGACGGCTGCTCGCCGAGGACCGCGAGGAGCGGTTCGACCCGGCCCGCCCCCCGCTGCTCCGCTTCCACCTGGTGACCTGCGGCGAGCGCGACCACCGGCTGGTGCTCACCTCCCACCACCTCCTCTGGGACGGCTGGTCCGCGCCCCTCCTGGTGCGCGAGCTGTTCCAGCTGTACGGCTCCGGCGGCGACCCGGCCGCCCTGCCCCGGGTACGGCCCTACCGCGAATACCTGGCCTGGCTCGCCCGCCAGGACCGCGAGGCCGCCCGCACCGCGTGGCGCTCCGCCCTCGCCGGCCTCGACGGACCCACCCTGATCGCCCCCGCCGCCCGCGACCGGCCGCCCGCACCGCCCGAACGGTACGTCGTCACCCTCTCCGAACCGGACACCGCCGCCCTCACCGCCGCCGCCCGCGCCCACAAAGTCACCGTCAGCAGCGTGCTCCAAGGCCTGTGGGCGGTGCTCCTGGCCCGCCGCACCGGCCGTACCGACGTCGTCCTCGGCGCCACCGTCTCCGGCCGTGACGCCGACCTGCCCGGCATCGAGTCGATGGTCGGCCTGTTCATCAACACCCTCCCCGTACGGGTACGGCTGCGCCCCGCCGAACCGCTCGCCGACCTGCTCGCCCGCGTCCAGGCCGAGCAGTCCGCGCTCCTCGACCACCGGCACCTCGGCCTCGCCGACGTCCAGCGCGCCGCCGGACACGACGTCCTCTTCGACACCCTGCTGGTCTTCGAGAGCTATCCGATCGACGAGGAGGGCATCGCCCGCGCCCTCGACGACCTGCGCCTGACGGACGTCTCCGTGCTCGACGCCACCCACTACCCGCTGACCCTCACCGCGCTGCCCGGCCCCCGGCTGACCCTGACCTTCGCGTATCAGCCGGCCCTCCTGGACCGGGCGACGGTGACCGGCTTCGCCGACCGGCTCGTCAGCCTCCTGCGGGAGTTCCCCCACGACCCCGCCCGCCCCGTCGCCCGGCTCACGGCCGGCGAACCCCCGCCTCCCGCCCGGGACACCGCCCGCCCCCTCCCGCACCCCACGGTCCGCGCCCTCTTCGCCGACCAGGCCGCCCGCACCCCGCACGCGCCCGCCGTGCTGCACGGCACCGGCACGCTCACCTTCGCGGAACTCGACGCCCGGTCCGACCGGCTGGCCGCCGCCCTGACCGCCCGCGGCGCCGGACCCGAGTCCGTGGTCGCCGTCGCCCTGCCCCGCCGCCCCGACCTGGTGACCGCCCTCCTCGCGGTCCTCAAGGCCGGCGCGGCCTGCATGCCCGTCGACCCGGCCTACCCGCGGGACCGCGTCGCCCTCATGCTGGACGAGGCCCGCCCCCGCCTGACCGTGTCCGACCCGGCGACGGCCCGACGCCTCGCCCTCGACGCCGACTCGGTGTGCCCGCCCGACGCCATGCCCCCCAATGCCCCCTTACGGCCGCCGCCGCCCCTCTCCCCGGACCACCCCGCCTACGTGCTGTTCACCTCCGGCTCCACCGGCCGCCCCAAAGGCGTCGTCGGCACCCAGCGGGCCCTCGCCAACCGGCTCGCCTGGGGACGGGAGCTGAGCGAGGACGGCGTAAGGCTCTCCAAGAGCCCCCTGAGCTTCGTCGACGGCCTCACCGAACTGCTCGGCGCCCTCGCCGCGGGCGAGCCCGTCGCCCTCGCCGACGACGACCACGCGGGCGACCCGGCCGCCCTCGCCGCGCTGGCCGACCGCCACCGGGTCACCCTCCTCACCGCCGTGCCCACCCTGTACGCCACCCTCGTCGACACCGCCCCACCCGGCGCCTTCGCCTCCGTCCGCACCTGGATATCCAGCGGCGAACCCCTCACCCCCGACCTCGCCGCGGCGATCACCCGGCGCTGGCCCGGCGCCCGCCTGGTCAACCTCTACGGCTGCTCCGAGGCCGCCGGCGACAGCCTCGTCCACGTCTGCGCGGACGGCGACGACCCGGTGCCGCTCGGACACCCCGTCGCCAACACCCGCGCCCACGTCCTCGACCCCTTCCTGCGGCCGGTGCCGGCCGGCGCGACCGGCGAGCTGTACCTCGCCGGGGACGGACTGGCCCGCGGCTACCTCGGCCAACCCGCCCGCACCGCCGAACGGTTCGTCGCCGACCCCTACGGGCCGCCCGGCAGCCGCCTCTACCGCACCGGCGACCTCGCCCGGCCGCGCGCCGACGGCACCCTGGAGTTCCTGGGCCGGGCCGACGACCAGGTGAAGATCCGGGGCTTCCGCGTCGAACCCGGCGAGATCGAGGCCGCCCTGCGGGCCCTGCCCGGGGTGCGCCGGGCCGCGGTGACCGCCCGCGAGGACGGACCGGCCGGGCGGCACCTGGTCGGCTACGCCGTCCCGGAACCCGGCCGCGCCCCCGACCCGGCCGGCCTGCGCCGGGCGCTCGCCGAGCGGCTGCCCGGCCACCTCGTACCGTCCGCCGTCGTCGTCCTCGACGCCCTCCCGCTCACCCCCAGCGGCAAGGTCGACCGGCGCGCCCTGCCCGCCCCCGACCTCACCCGCGGCAGCGTCCCCGACCCGCCGCGCACCGCGGCGGAGAAGGCGCTGTGCGCACTGTTCGCCGAGGTGCTGGGGCTCGAACGGGTCGGCGTCCACGACGACTTCTTCACCCTCGGCGGCGACAGCATCGTCTCCGTCCGGCTCGCCGACCGCGCCCGCCGCGCGGGGCTCGCCCTCACCCCGCGCGACGTCTTCACCCGCCGCACCCCCGCGGCCCTCGCCCGCACCGCCGCCACCCCCGAAGGCGGGCCCGCCCCCGAGGAGTTCACCGCGACCGGCACACCGCTGGTCTCGCTCAGTCCGTCCCAGCTCGACAAGGTCAAGGCGAGGTGGAGGAACCGATGAGCACGCAGCCCGCCGCCCCCGAGGACGACGGCTCCCTCGTCGAGGACGTCCTGCCGCTGTCCCCGCTGCAACAGGGCCTGCTCTTCCACGCCCTGTTCGACGAGGGCGCCCAGGACGTCTACACCATGCGCACCCTGGTGGAGCTCGAAGGCCCGCTGGACCCCGCCGCGCTGCGCGCCGCCGCCGAGGAACTGTTCGCCCGGCACGCCAACCTGCGCGGCGCCTTCCTCCACGAGGACGTCGACGAACCGGTGCAGGTGGTGCTCAAACAGGTCCCCGTCCACTGGACCGAGACCGACCTCACCACCGCCGACGAAGCCACCCGCGAGGCGGCCGTCACCGCCGGCACCGACACCCGCTTCGACCTCACCGACCCGCCCCTGCTGCGCTTCACCCTGGCCCGCCTCGGCACCGACCGCCGGCTGCTCGTCGTCACCAACCACCATCTGCTCCTCGACGGCTGGTCCGTCCCGCTGCTGGTACGCGAACTCCTCCAGCTGTACGCCGCCCGGCTCGACCCCGGCCGGGCCGCACCGCCGCCCGCCGTCCGGCCGTACCGCGACTTCCTCGCCTGGCTGGCCGCCCGCGACCGGGAGGCCGCCGCGGACGCCTGGCGCGACGCCCTGGCCGGGGCGGCCCCCACCCTGCTGGCGCCGACGCCCGCCGGACTCCTGCCGGTGCCGCCCGAGCTGCACACCCTGCGGCTCGGCGAGGAGACGACCCGGGCGCTCGGGGAGTCGGCGCGCGCCCACGGTGTCACCGTCAACACCGTCGTGCAGGGCCTGTGGGCGCTGCTCCTGGCCCGGCTCACCGGCCGGGACGACGTGGTGTTCGGCGCCACCGTCGCCGGGCGGCCCGCCGAACTCGCCGGCGCCGAGTCGATGATCGGCCTGTTCATCAACACCGTGCCCGTACGGGTGACCCTGCCGCCGGGCGAGCGGGCCGGCGACTTCCTGCGCCGCCTCCAGGACGAGCAGGCCCGGCTGATGGACCACCAGTACCTCGGTCTCACCGAGATCCAGCGGCTCGCCGGCGCCGGAGACCTCTTCGACACGCTGATGGTCTTCGAGAACTACCCGGTCGACCAGGCCGCCGTCGCCCGCGCCGAGGCGGCCTCCGGACTGCGGATCGTGGACGTCACCGGCTCCGGCGCCACCCACTACCCGCTCACCCTGGCCGTCCTGGACGAACGACGGATCGGCGTCGTCTTCGAGTTCCGCCCCGACTGCTACGACCGCCGCACGGTCGAGCGGCTGGCCGCCCGCTTCGAACGGCTCCTCCACGCGCTGCTCGCGGACCCCGACGCGCCGCTCGCCGCACTGGACGCCCTCGAACCCGCGGAACGGGCCGCGCTGCTGGCGGCGGGAGAGCGACCGCCGTTGCCGGTGCCGCGGCCCACGCTGCCCGAGGTGTTCCAGGCGCAGGCCGCCCGAACACCCGACGCCGTCGCCGTGGTGGGCGCCGGCCGGCGGCTCACGTTCACCGAGCTGAACGCCGAGGCCAACCGGCTGGCCCGGCTGCTGACCGAGGCCGGGGCCGGACCGGAACGCGTCGTCGCCTTCGCGCTGCCACCGACCCCGGACACGCTCGTGGCCCTGCTCGCCGTCCAGAAGGCGGGCGCCGCCTACCTGCCGCTCGACCCGGCCTGGCCCGCCGAACGGATCGCCGGGATCCTCGACGACACCCGTCCGGTCGCCCTGCTCGCCACGACGGCCACCCGGCCCCGCCTCGACGGCGTCCGCACGCTGCTCCTCGACGACCCCGGGACCCGGCGCCGCCTCGCCGACGCCGACCCCACCGACCCCGCCCGGCCCCCGCACCCCGAACACCCCGCCTATGTCATCCACACCTCCGGCTCCACCGGCCGCCCCAAGGCCGTCGTGGTCCCGCACCGGGCCATCGTCAACCTCTTCGCGGCCCACAGCGCCGCCCTGTTCACGCCCGCCTCGACCGCCGTCGGCGGGCGCCCGCTGCGCGTCGGGCACGCCTGGCCCATCTCCTTCGACGCCTCCTGGCAGCCCATGCTGTGGATGTTCGCCGGGCACGAACTGCACCTGGTGCCCGACGAGGTGCGCCGCGACCCCGACGCGCTGCGCGGCTTCCTCGCCGAGCACCGCATCGAGTTCATCGAACTCTCGCCGTCCCTCGTCGGCGAGCTGGTCACCCGCGACGGCTGGCACGCCGAGCTGAAAGTGCTCGGTGTCGGCGGCGAGGCCGTACCGCCCGACCTGTGGCGCACCCTGCGCGCCACCGAAGGCCTGACCGTGCACAACCTGTACGGCCCCACCGAGTGCACCGTCGACTCCGCCGACTGCGACCTCGCCCGCACCGACCGCCCCGCCATCGGCCGCCCCGTCGCGGGCGCCCGCCTCCACGTCCTCGACGGCCACCTCAACCCCGTGCCCACCGGCGTCGACGGCGAGCTGTACATCGCGGGGGAGGGCCTGGCCCGCGGCTACCTGGGCCGCCCCGGCGCCACCGCGAGCCGGTTCGTCGCCGACCCGTTCTCCGGCCGCCCCGGCGCCCGCATGTACCGCACCGGCGACATCGCCCGCTGGACACCGGACGGTCTGATCGAGTGCCTGGGCCGGACCGACGACCAGGTGAAGATCCGCGGCTACCGGATCGAACCCGGCGAGACCGAGGCGGTACTGCTCGGACACGACCTGGTGGAACGCGCCGCCGTGGTCGTCCGCGAGGACACCCCCGGCGTCCGCCGCCTCGTCGCCTACGTCGTCCCGGCCCCCTCGGCGCCTCCCGCCGCGCGGACCGCCGAGCTGCTGCGCCGGGCCGCCGCCAGCGTGCTGCCCGACTACCTGGTGCCGTCCGCGATCGTGCCGGTCGACGGCTTCCCGCTCACCCGCAACGGCAAGCTGGACACCGCCGCGCTGCCCGCCCCCGCCCGCACCTCGGGCCCGGCCGCGCAGCCGCCCCGCACCGCCACCGAGCGGCGGCTCGCCGACCTGTTCGCCGCCGTGCTGGGGCTGGACGGCCTCGGCGTGCACGACGACTTCTTCACCCTCGGCGGCGACAGCATCGTCTCCATGCGGCTGGTCGCCCAGGCCCGCGCCGCCGGGCTGACGCTGTCCCCGCGCGACGTGTTCGAACGGCGGACGGTGGCACGGCTCGCCGAACGGGTGGACACCGTCCGGAACGCCCCAGCCCGGCACGCTGCCGCCCGGACCGGCGCGACCGGCACCGGGGACATCCCGCTCACCCCCGCCCTCGCCCGCCTCGTCGCACGCGGCACCCCGCTGCGCGGCCTCGCCCAGGCCCGCTTCCTGCGCACCCCGCCCGGCATGGACCTGGACGGCCTGCACCGCACCGTGCAGGCCGTCCTGGACCGGCACGAGCTGCTGCGGGCCCGCCTGCTCCGGGACCCGGACGGCACCTGGCGGCTGCACGCCGCACCCGTGGGCGCCGTACGCGCCGCCGACCGCGTACAGCGCACCGACGCCGCGCACCTGGACCACACGGCGATGGCCGCCCTGGTGCCCGGCGCCCTCGACGAACTGGCCGCCGCACTGGACCCGTTGACGGGAACCGTGGCCCGCCTCCGCTGGTTCGACGCGGGCCCGCACCGTGAGGGACGGCTGCTCGTCGCGCTCCACCAGACCGTCACGGACCCGGCGTCCTGGGGCGTCCTCACCGCCGACCTCGCCGCCGCCTGGCAGGGCACCGAACTCCCGCCCCCGGTCACCTCCTTCGCGGAGTGGGCGACGTTCTCGCACGCCGAGGCCCGGCGCCGGACGCCGGAACTCCCGCTCTGGGAGGACATCCTCGGCCGTCCCGAACCTCCCCTCGGCGCCCTCCCGCCGGACCCCGCGCTCGACACCCGGGCCACCCTGCGCCGCCACACCATCACCCTCGGCCCGGACATCACCGTCCCGCTGACCCGCCACTCCGTGCGGGACGTCCTGCTGACCGCGCTGGCCCTCGCCGTCCCCACCCACGGCGGCTCCCTGCTCGTCGAGCTGGCCTCGCACGGCCGCGCCGACCACCTCCTGCCCGGCGCCGACCTCTCCGGCACCGTCGGCTGCTTCACCAGCACCCATCCCATCCGTCTCGACCCCGGCGCCCCGCCCGGCACCGACCAGGTGCGGCGCGTCCACGACCAGCTCGCCGCCCTGCCCGACCAGGGCCTCGGCCACGGCCTGCTGCGCCACCTCGACCCCGGTGCCGCCGCCCGCCGCCTCGCCGAACTCCCCGAACCGCAGATCGAGTTCGGCTACCTCGGCCGGATGACCCTCGGGGAACGCCCGGACCGGACGGACGCCCTGTTCACCAGCGCACCCGAGACCGGCGCCGCGGGCGGCACCGCCGACCCCCGCACACCGGTCACCCATGCCCTCGCCGTCGACGCGGTCCTCCTCGACGGCCGCGACCCGGCGGGCCCGGTCCTGGAGGTGGGCTGGCAGTGGCCCGGCCGCCTCTTCACCGAGGCCGACGTCCACCGGCTCGCCGGGTTGTGGGCGGCGACGCTCGACCTGCTGCTGAAAGAGCTGCCGCTCGAAGTCCGGCCGCTCGAAGTCCGGCCGCTGAACGACCAGTCGCGGAAAGGCGGAGACCAGTGACGCGGACACCTGACGCGGCCGACCTCGCGGCCCGCAAGCGGGAACTGCTGCGCCGCCGGCTGGAGAGCGCCGGCCTGGCGAACACGCCCGCCCGCTCCGAGCACATCCCGCGCCGCCCGGCCGACGCGGGCCCGCTGCCGCTGTCGTACGTCCAGTCGAGGATGTGGCTGCTCCAGCAGCTCGACCCGGACAGCCCGGCGTACAACGTCTGCCTCGCCATCCGGCTGCGCGGGCCGCTGGACGCGGGCGCGCTGCGGACCGCCCTGCGGGGCCTCGCCGACCGGCACGAGGTGCTGCGCACCCGCTACCCGGCCGGCTCCGACGGCACGCCCGAGCAGGTCGTCGACCCGGTGACGGAGGCGGTCTGGGAGACGGCCGATCTGGGCGGGCTCGGCGCCGAGGAGCAGGACCGGCGCGCCGACGACCTGGCCCGCGCCGCCTCGGCGACCCCCTTCGACCTCGCCGCCCACCACCCGCTGCGCGCCCTGCTGATACGACGCACACCCGAGGACCACACGCTCGTCCTGACGGTGCACCACATAGCCTGGGACGGCGGCACGTTCAACGCCCTCTCCCGCGACCTCGGCGCCCTGTACCGCGCCGCGCTCACCGGGGCGCCGTCCGGCCTACCCCCGCTGCCCCTCCAGTACGCCGACTACGCGCTGTGGCAGCGCGAGACCTGGACCGACGCGCGGCTCGCCCCGCACCTCGACCACTGGCGTGCCCACCTGGTCCCGCCGCCCGCCCCGCTCGCCCTGCCCGTCGACGCGCCGCGCGAGGCCCGGCCCACCGCGCGGGGCGGCCGCCGCCACCACACCTTCGCCCCCGACGTCACCGACCGGCTCACCGCGTTCGCCCGCACCGCCGGAGCCACCCCGTTCATGGTGCTGTTCGCCGCGCTGGCGGCCCTGCTGCACCGCACCACCGGCGCCACCGACATCCCGATCGGCTCGGCCGTCATGCACCGCGACCTCGCCGGACTGGACCAGCTGGTCGGCAACTTCGGCAACACCCTCGCCCTGCGCGCCGACCTCGAAGGCGACCCGGATCTCGCCGAACTCGTCGAACGGGTACGGCGGGTGTGCACCGACGGCTACACCCACCAGGACATGCCCTTCGACAGGCTCGTCGAGGAACTGCGCCCGCCCCGGCAGCCCGGCCGGGCCGTCTGGTTCGACGTCATGCTGCTCTTCCTCACCCAGGGCCTCGAAGGTCCGGACCTGCCCGGCGTCCACGCCGAGTGGGAGACGGTCCACAACGACACCACCCAGTTCGACCTCTCCCTGGAGGCGTTCCTCACCGGCGGCCGGCTGCGCGTCGAGGCCACCCACCGCGACGGCCTGTTCACCCCGGACACCGTCGACCGCCTCCTGCGCCGGCTGGAGACCCTGCTCGCCGCGGCGCTCGCCGACCCCGCGCTCCCGGTGTCCCGGCTGCCGCTGACGTCGGACGACGAGGAGGACCGCGTCCTGCGCGAGTGGAACGCCACCGACCGCCCCGTCCCCGCCGTCACCCTCACCGACCTCCTCACCCGGCAGGCCGCCCGCACCCCGACCGCCGTCGCCCTGGCCACCGACACCACCCCGAACGCCTGCGACTACGCGGGCCTGCACGCCCGCGCCGACCGGCTCGCCCGGCTGCTCACCGCGCACGGCGTCGGCCCCGAGCGACGGGTCGGCGTGGCCCTGGAACGCGGCCCCGACCTGGTGGTGGCCCTGCTCGCCGTGCTGAAGGCGGGCGGCGCCTACGTGCCCCTGGACCCCGCCCACCCCGCCGAACGGCTGGCGCTGCTCATCGAGGACACGGCCCCCGCCCTGATCATCACCACCGGCGGCCACCCGATCCCCGCAGCGGCCCCGGCGCCGCTGCTGCTGCTCCTCGACGACCCCGGCACCCGACGACGCCTCGCCGACGCGGACCCCACCGACCTCCACCCGCCCCTGCGGCCGGAACACCCCGCCTACGTCATCCACACCTCCGGCTCCACCGGCCGCCCCAAAGGGGTCGTCGTCCCGCACGCCGCGATCGTCAACCGGCTGCTGTGGATGCAGGAGACGTACCGGCTCGGCCGCGAGGACCGCGTCCTGCAGAAGACCCCGGCCGGATTCGACGTCTCCGTCTGGGAGTTCTTCTGGCCGCTGATCACCGGGGCCACGCTCGTCCTCGCCCGCCCCGACGGCCACCGCGACCCCGCCCACCTCGCCGAGCTGATCCACGCCCGCCGCGTCACCACCGCCCACTTCGTGCCCTCGATGCTGCGGGCCTTCCTCGACGACCCCGCCGCCGCCCGCGCCCGTGGCGTCCTGCGCCGCGTGATCTGCAGCGGCGAGGCCCTCCCCGCCGAACTCGCCGAACGCTGCACCCGGCTCCTGCACGGCACCGAGGTGCACAACCTGTACGGGCCCACCGAGGCCGCCGTCGACGTCACCGCCTGGCCGTGCGCCGAGGGCACCCGCTCGCCGGGCGGCTCGGTGCCCATCGGCCGCCCGGTGTGGAACACCCGCACCCTCGTCCTCGACGACCTGCTGCGCCCCGTCCCGCCCGGCGTGCCGGGAGAGCTGTACCTGGGCGGCGTCCAGCTCGCCCGCGGCTACCTCGGCCGGCCCGCGCTGACCGCCGAACGGTTCGTCGCCGACCCCTACGGCCCGCCCGGCGCCCGCCTCTACCGCACCGGCGACCTGGTGCGCTGGAGCGGCCGGGGCACGCTGGAGTTCCTGGGCCGCACCGACGACCAGGTGAAGATCCGCGGGACACGGGTCGAGCCGGGCGAGACGGAGGCCGCCGTGGCCGCCCTGCCCGGCGTCTCCCAGGCCGCCGTCACCGTCAGCCGGGACCAGGACGGGCAGCCCCGGCTGGTGGCCTACGCCGTCCCGCTGCCCGGCGCCCGGCCCGCCCCCGCGGACCTGCGGCAGCGCCTCGCGGCGACGCTCCCGGACGCCCTCGTGCCCGCGGCCGTCGTACTCCTCGACACCCTGCCGCTCACCCCGAACGGCAAACTCGACCGCCGTGCGCTGCCCGCCCCCGACCTCGCGGCCCTCACCACCGCGACCCCGCCCCGCACCGCGGCGGAGGCCGTCCTGTGCGGGCTCTTCGCCGACCTGCTCGGCCTGCCGTCCGCAGGTGTCCACGACGACTTCTTCACCCTCGGCGGCCACTCCCTGCTGGCCACCCGGCTCGTCAACCGGCTGAGCGCCGCGCACGGCGTCACCGTGCCGCTGCGGGCCGTCTTCGACACCCCCACCCCGGCCGCGCTCGCCCCGCTCCTGGACGCCGGCACCCCCGCCCGTGACCGGCCCGCCCTGCGGCCCGCCCCCGTGCGCCCCGACCCCCTCCCCCTGTCCTCCGCGCAGGCCAGGCTCTGGTTCCTGCACCGGCTGGAGGGCCCGAGCCCCACCTACAACATCCCCACCGCCTACCGGCTCACCGGCCCCCTCGACCCCGACGCCCTGCGGGCCGCCCTGAACGACGTCGTGGCCCGGCAGGAGACGCTGCGCACGGTCTACCCCGACGACGACGGCACCCCCCGCCAGCACGTCCTGCCCCCGTCGGACGTGCCCTTCGAGACCGTGCCCGCCGACCCCCGGCGACTGGACGGCCTCCTCCGCGAGGCCGCCGCCCACCCCTTCGCCCTCGACCGCGAACTCCCCGTCCGCGCCACCCTCTACGCCCTCACCCCCGACGACCACGTACTGCTCCTGCTCGTCCACCACATCGCCACCGACGGCTGGTCCGCCGACCCGCTCCTCGCCGACCTGGAGACCGCCTACGCCGCCCGCCGCGCCGGCACCGAGCCCGCCTGGCCGCCGCTCACCGTCCAGTACGCCGACCACACCCTCTGGCAGCGGCGGCTCCCCGACGACGGACTCGAACACTGGACCCGGCGGCTGGCCGGCCTCCCCGAGGAACTCCAGCTCCCCGTGGACCGACCGCGCCCCGCCGTCCACCACCACGCCGCCGACGCCGTCGACTTCACCCTCGACGCCGACGTCCACACCGCCCTGCGCGACCTCGCCGCCGCCGGCGGCGGCACCGTGTTCATGACCCTCCAGGCCGCCGTCGCCGTGCTGCTCGGCCGGCTCGGCGCGGGCGACGACATCCCCCTCGGCACCCCGGTCGCCGGACGCGCCGACCCCGCCCTCGACGACCTGGTCGGCCTCTTCGTCAACACCCTGGTCCTGCGCACCGACCTCTCCGGCGACCCCACCTTCCGCGAACTGCTCGCGAGGGTCCGCGAGACCGACCTGGACGCGTACGCCCACCAGGACGTGCCGTTCGAACGGCTGGTGGACGCCCTGGCACCCGCCCGATCGATGGGCCGCCACCCCCTCTTCCAGGTCATGCTCGCCCACCAGCAGGCGCCCGCCGCGCACCGGGAGTTCGCCGGACTCGGTCTCACCGGGCACCGCGTCGACTTCCACACCGCCAAGACCGACCTCGCCTTCCACCTCTTCGAACACCCGGAGGCGGGCGGCATCGACGGGTCACTGGTGTACAGCACCGCGCTGTACGACCGGGAGAGCGCCGAGGACCTGGCCGAACGGCTGGTCCGGCTCACCGCCGACCTGGCCCGGCACCCCGACCGGCCCGTGCGCGCCGCCGACGTCCTCACCCCGCGCGAGCGCTCCCTGCTGCTCGGCCAGTGGAACGACACCGCCCACCCCGTGCCGTCGACCACCCTCACCGCACTGGTCGAGGAGCAGGCCGCCGCCACCCCGCACCTGACCGCCGTCGAGTACGGCGTGCCGGGCGGCACCCGGCTGACGTACGGCGAACTCGACGCCCGCGCCAACGCCCTCGCCCACCGGCTGATCCGGCTGGGAGTCGGCCCCGAACGCCGGGTCGGCATCCACCTGGAACGGTCGGTGGAGATGGTCGTCGGGCTGCTCGCGGTGCTGAAGGCGGGCGGCGCGTTCGTGCCGCTCGAACCGCACTGGCCCGCCCGCCGGATCGCCGAGGTGTGCCGCGGCGCGGCCCTCACCGCGGTGCTCGGACGCACCGGTGACGCCCTCGGCGCCGACGGTCCGCCCGTCGTCGACGTCGACCTCAGCGGGCCCGTGCCGGACGCCGCCCGCCCGGACGTCGCCGTCGACCCGGAAGGGCTCGCCTACGTCATCCACACCTCCGGCTCCACCGGCGTCCCCAAGGGTGCGATGATCCGGCACCGGGCCATCGCCCACCGGCTGCTGTGGCAGCGCGGACTGCTCGGCTTCGGCACCGGGGACGCGGCCCTGTTCAAGGCGCCGCTCGGCTTCGACATCTCCGTCAACGAGATCTTCCTGCCCCTGGTCAACGGCGGCCGGGTGGTGGTCGCCGAACCCGGCGGCGAACGCGACGTCGACCAGCTGCTCGACACCGTCGAACGGCACCGGGTGACCTTCACCTACCTGGTGTCCTCGATGCTCGACCTGCTGCTGGAACAGGACGGCTTCGCCCGGCGCGCGGCCTCCCTCAAGCACGTGTGGTGCGGCGGCGAGGTCCTCACCCCGGAACTGTTCGCCCGCTTCCGCGCCCTCAGCCCGGCGGTGATGTATCACGGGTACGGTCCCGCCGAGGCCACCATCGGCGTCAGCCACGTCGTCTACCGCACCGGCGCCATCCGCAGCGCCGTCTCCATCGGCCGCCCCAACGGCAACACCCGCCTGTACGTCCTCGACGACCGGCTCCGGCCCACCCCCGTCGGCGTGCCCGGCGAACTGTACGCGGGCGGCGTCTACCTCGGCCGCGGCTATGTGAACGACCCCCGCCGCACCGCCGACCACTTCGTCGCCGACCCGTTCGGCCCGCCGGGGGAGCGGCTGTACCGCACGGGTGACCTGGCCCGCTGGCGACGCGACGGCACCCTGGAGTTCCTGGGCCGCGCCGACCACCAGGTCAAGATCCGCGGCATGCGGGTCGAGCTGGAGGAGATCGAGGCCGTCCTCGAACAGCACCCCGCCGTGCGGCGCGCGGTGGTGGCGCTCCGCCGGGACGCACCGGGCGTCGAACGGCTCACCGGCTACTGCCTGGCACCCCCCGACGCCCTGCCCGCCCTGCGTGACTGGCTGCGCGAACGGCTGCCCGCCCACATGGTGCCCGCCACCCTCACCGCCCTCGACGCCTTCCCGCTGCTGCCCTCCGGCAAGGTGGACCGCGCCCGTCTCCCCGCCCCCGAGGCCCCGCGGTCCGACGCCGGGAGGGCACCCGCGAACGACCGGGAGCGCCGGCTGTGCGAACTGTTCGCGACGGTGCTCGGACGGCCGCACGTCGGCGTGGACGACCACTTCTTCGAGCAGGGCGGCGACAGCATCGTCTCCATCCGGCTGGTCACCCTGGCCCGCAAGTCGGGCATCCCGATCAGCCCGCGCCAGGTCTTCCAGACCCCCACCCCCGCCGGACTCGCCGCGAGCGTGACCGACGCCCCGGAGCCCGCCCCCGCCTCCACATCCGTCGCCGACGATCCGGTCGGCGAGCTGGAGCTGACGCCGGTCATGCGCTGGACGGCCGACCGGGGCCGCCTCGCCCAGGCCGTCCTCCTGGTGACCCCGCCCGACCTCACGGAGGCCGATCTCACCGTCGTACTCCAGACCGTCCTGGACCGGCACGCCATGCTGCGGGCACGACGGGTGGGGGACCGGCTCGTCGTCCCCGGCGAGGGCACCGTACGGGCCGGGGAGCTGCTGAGCCGGGCCGGGCTGTCGGAGGGGGAGCGGGACGCGCGGCTGGCGGACGCGGTCCGGCGCCTCGACCCGTCGGCCGGGCGGATGCTCCAGGCCGTCTGGTGGCCGGACGGGGCACGGCTCCTGCTCGTCGCCGACCACCTGGCCGTCGACGGAGTCTCCTGGCGGATCGTCGGCGCCGACCTCGCCGAGGCCTGGCAGACCGTCAGGGCCGGGGGGCGGCCCCGCCCGGCCCCCGCCGGGACCTCCTTCCGCACCTGGAGCCGCCTGCTGGCCGAGGAGGCCCGCAGCCCCGAGCGGGTGCGTGAACTGCCCTGGTGGACCGGCGTGCTGGAGGGCGCGCGCCCGCTGCTGGACCACACCCCGGACCCGGCCGGCCCGGTCCAGGAGAGCACCCTCGTGCTCCCGCACGACATCACCGCCCCGCTGCTGACGACCGTGTCTGCCGCCTACCACGCCGCCGTGCCCGATGTCCTGCTCACCGCCCTCGCCCTGGCGGCCGCCGCGCGGCGGGAGGAACGCGGCGACCTGGCGGGCCGTTCCCTGCTAGTCGGCGTCGAGAGCCACGGGCGGGCCGAGGAGATCGCAGAGGGCGTGGACCTGTCGGCCACGGTGGGTTGGTTCACCGGCTACCACCCGGTCGCCGTCGACCCCGGCCCGCTGGACCTCGACGAGGCCCTGACCGGCGGCCCGGCCGCGGGCACCGCCCTGAAACGGGTCAAGGAGCAACTGCGTGCCGTCCCCGGCCAGGGCCTCGGCTACGGCCTCCTCCGCCACCTCAACCCAGACACCGCGCCCGTCCTGGAGAAACTGCCGCAGCCCCAGGTGACCTTCAACTACCTCGGCCGGTTCACCGCCTCCGCCGACGCCTCGGGCGAACCCTGGGATCTGGCCCCGGAGGCGCCGATGCTGCGCGTACGCCCGGAACGCGCGGCCGCCGCCCTCGAACTCGACGCCGTGGCCGTCGAGGACCCGACGGGCGTCCGGCTGCACGTCTCGGCCGCCTGGCCCGCCGCCCTCCTCACCGCGGTGGAGGCGGACGGCCTGCTCACGGCCTGGCGGCGGGCGCTGACCGGACTCGTCCGGCACATGCGGACGTCCCCCGGGGGCGGCCTCACCCCCTCGGACCTCCCCCTGGTCGAGGTGACCCAGGAGGACCTGGACGACTTCGCGCACGCCTTCGACGACCTCGGCATCCACCCCGGCGAGCACGACGACTTCTGAAGCAGAAGCGGAGGAACCGGTGACGCAGCAACCCCCGACCGCCGACGAACTGCTCCGCGCGGTCACCGACACGTTCGACACCCCGCCGGGCGAGGACGACAGCCTCATCGCCTGGGGCCTGGACTCCATCACCCTGATGCGGATCGCAGGCGGCTGGCGCCGGCAGGGCGTCAAGGTCGGCTTCGCCGAGCTGGCGAAGGAACCGACCCTGCGCGCCTGGCGCACCCTGCTCCAGGCGCACGCCCCCGCCGCCGGCGCCCCGGACCCCGGACCCGTGCCCCCGGCACCCGGTACCGCACCCGGCACGGCCCCCGGCGAGCCGTTCCCGCTCGCCGTCATGCAGCACGCCTACTGGATCGGCCGCGGCGACGAGACCACCCTCGGATCCGTCGCCGCGCACCTCTACGTCGAGTTCGACGGGCCCGGCCTCGACCCCGGCCGCCTCGACACCGCCGTACGCGCCCTGGCCGACCGGCACGCCATGCTCCGGGCCCGGTTCACCGACGACGGACGGCAGGAGATCCTGCCCGCGCTCACCCGCCCGGCGACCACCGTGCACGACCTGCGCGGCCTGGACGACAAGACGGCCGCCGTCCGGCTGGAGGAGCTGCGGCAGACGCTGTCGCACGCCCGGCTGGACATCGAGGCGGGCGAGGTCTTCGCCGTGCACCTGTCGCTGCTGCCCGACGGACGGGGCCGGCTGCACGTCGACGTCGACATGCTCGCCGCGGACGCGCTCAGCTACCGCATCCTGATGTCCGACCTGGCCGGCCTCTACGAGACCCCCGCCGCGCCACTGCCGCCGATCCGCACCTCCTACCCGGACTACCTGGCCGAACGCGCCGAGGTGCGGCGGCTGAGCCGCGAACAGGCGGGCGAGTGGTGGCGGCGCCGCGTCCCCGACCTGCCCAGCGCGCCCGACCTGCCGCTCGTCCCCGAGGGCGAGCGCGCCGACCCCACCCGCGTGACCCGGCGCCACCACTGGCTGCCGCCCGGGGAGAAGCACCGGCTCACCGCACGCGCCCACCGGCACGGCCTCACCCCCGCCATGGCGGTGGCGACGGCCTTCGCCGAGACGCTGGCCGCGTTCGGCGGACGGCAGCGCTTCCTGCTGAACGTGCCGATGTTCGACCGCCGGGGCTCCCACCCCGACGTCGACCTGCTCGTCGGCGACTTCACCAGCTCGGTGCTCCTCGACGTCGACCTCACCGGCGAGGCGCCGTTCACCACGCACGCCCGGCGCCTCCAGGACCGGATGCACACCGACGCCGCCCACGCCGACCACTCCGGCGTGGAGGTGCTGCGGGACCTCTCCCGGCACCGCGGCGAACAGGTGCTCGCTCCCGTGGTGTTCACCAGCGCGCTGAACCTGGGCGAGCTGTTCGACGCGGGCGTGCGGCGGTGCTTCGGCGAGCCGGTGTGGATCGTCTCGCAGGGCCCGCAGGTGCTGCTCGACGCCCAGGTGACCGAGGTCGACGGCGGACTGCTGCTCAACTGGGACGTCCGCGAGGACGCCTTCCCGCCCGGACTGGTCGACGCCATGTTCGCCGCGTTCCACGGGCTCGTCACCCGGCTCGGCACCGACGACACCGTCTGGGAACGGCCCGTGCCCGAGCTGCTGCCCCCCGACCAGCGGGTGGTCCGCGCCGCCGTCAACGCCACCGACGGCCCGCGCGGCCGGCGCCTGCTGCACGAGGCCTTCTTCACCCGCGCCGCCGAGCACCCCGGCGCACCGGCGCTGCTGTGGGGAGAGCGGGGGGCGATGACCTACGGCGAGCTGGCCGACCGGGGGCTGCGCTGTGCCGCCGCCCTGGTGGCGCGCGGGGTACGTCGCGGCGACACGGTCGCGGTCGCCCTGCCCAAGGGCCCCGACCAGATCACCGCCGTCCTCGGGGTGCTGGCCGCGGGCGGCACCTACGTCCCGGTCGGCGTCGACCAGCCGCCCGCCCGCCGCGCCCGCATCGCCGCCACCGCCGGGTTCACCGTCGCCCTCACCGACGGCCGCCCGTTCGACGGCGCCGACGCCCTGCCGGTCGCCGAGGCATGCGGTCACGCGCCGCTGGCGGAGCCGGTGCCGGGGGAGGCCGAGCAGATCGCCTATGTGCTGTTCACCTCGGGTTCCACCGGCGAACCCAAGGGCGTCGAGATCCCGCACCGGGCCGCCGTGAACACCCTCGACGACCTGAACGAGCGTTTCGCGGTGGGCGCCGACGACCGCGCTCTCGCCCTGTCCGCCCTCGACTTCGACCTCTCCGTCTACGACGTGTTCGGGCTGCTCGGCGCGGGCGGCGCGGTCGTACTCGTCGACGAGGACGACCGGCGCGAGGCACGCCACTGGGTCGACCTCGTGCACGCCCACGGCGTGACCCTCCTCAACTGCGTGCCGCCGCTGCTGGACATGCTGCTGCTCGCCACCGGCCCCGGCGAACTCGCCGGGCTGCGGGCGGTGCTGCTCGGCGGCGACGTGGTGGGCACCGACCTGCCGGCCCGGCTCGCCGAGCGGGCCCCCGGCTGCCGGTTCGCCGGGCTCGGCGGCACCACCGAGACGGCGATCCACTCGACCGTCTGCGAGGTGACGGACGGCCGGGTGCCCGCGCACTGGCGGTCGGTGCCGTACGGCACCCCGCTGCGCAACGTGCGCTGCCGGGTCGTCGACGGGCGCGGCCGGGACTGCCCGGACTGGGTGCCCGGCGAGCTGTGGATCGGCGGGGACGGCGTGGCGCTCGGCTACCGGCGGGATCCGGCGCGGACCGCCGACAGGTTCGTGGAGCGGGACGGGACTCGCTGGTACCGCACCGGCGACCTCGCCCGGTACCGGCCCGACGGCTCCCTGGAGTTCCTGGGCCGCCGCGACCACCAGGTGAAACTGCGCGGCTTCCGGATCGAACCGGGCGAGGTGGAGGCCGCCCTCGCCCGCCATCCCGCCGTACGCCGGGCCGTGGCCGGACTCACTCGCGGGCCCGGCGTCCAGCTGGCCGCCGCGGTGGCCGCCGACCCGGGCACGGCCGAGGGCGAACTGCGGGACTGGGTGCGGCAGGCGCTGCCCCCGCACATGGTCCCGGCGCGGATCGCCGTCGCCGGGGAGCTGCCGCTCACCGCGAACGGCAAGCTCGACCGGCGTGCCGTCCGCGCGCTGTGGGAGGCGGGCGCGGAGGAGCCCGCGCACCGGGCGCCGGGCACCGCGCTGGAGACGGTGGTGGCCCGGGTGTGGGCGGACGTCCTCGGTGTGGACCGGGTCGGCCTCGACGACGGTTTCTTCGCCCTCGGCGGCGACTCGGTGCTCGCCACCGTCATCGTGGCCCGGCTGCGGGAGGCGCTGGACACCTCCGAGGTCACCGTCCGCTCCCTGTTCGCCGGTCTCACGGCCGGCGGCATGGCCGGACGCCTCGCCGCGGAGGAGGAGACCCCGGGACGCCTCGAACAGGTGGCCGCGATCCACCTGGAGATCGAGACGATGTCGGCGGAGGAGGTCGACTCCGCGTTGCGCGACGCGTAGGGGCGTGCACGACGGGGCGGCGGGGTGCGTGTCGAGCACCCCGCCGCCCCGCCCCCCCCCTGGAGTGGACGGCTATCGGTCCAGCTTGGCGAAACCGGGCTCCAGGTTGTCCAGCGCCCATGGGATGCCGAGCGCGGACGGGCTGCGCAGCTGGCTGATGGTCGAGACGTCGGTGACCACGTAACGGTCGTCGCGCACCGCGCCCATGTTCTTCACCAGCGTGCTCGCCTCGAACGCCTTTCTCAGCTCCGGTGTGGTGAAGGCGATGATCACCAGGTCGGCGTCGAGCTTGTCGAGCTGCTCGAACGACAGCTCACCGGTGGGGCTGCCGCTGACCGTCTTGATGTCCGTCACCGACGGGGTCAGACGCAGGCCCAGCTCGCCCATCAGCTTGGCCGCGAAGTCGTCCTCGGAGGCGATGGTGAAGATCTTGGCGGGTGTGTTGCCGATGGACAGGCTGTACGTCCTTCCCGCCAGCTCCGGATGCCTCTCCTTCACCTCCGCGATGGCGGCCTCGGTGTCCTCGACGACCTGCGCGGCCTTCTCCTCCCTGCCGACGGCTTGGCCGACCACCTGCACGTGTTCCTGCCAGGTCTGCCGGCCCCACTCCGTCTCGAAGCCGACGGTGGGCGCCACCGCGGCGAGCTTGTCGTAGTTCTTGTCCAGCTGGAAGTCCGAGGTGGCGAGGATCAGGTCCGGCTGGAGGGCGGCGACCTCCTCGTAGTCGACGCCGTTCATGGTGTCCAGCAGCTTGGTCCGCTCGGTGTCCACCTTGTCCTTCAGCCACGGGTGGATCCCGTCCGCGGCGAAGGCGTCCTTGGACATGGCGACGGGGTGGACACCGAGGGCGTACAGCGCGTCCACGTCGTCCGTGCCGCCGTCGCCGATCACCACGATCCGCTCCGGGGCCTGCTCGATCTCGGTGGTCCCGAACTTGTGCTTGATGCTCACCGGGAACGCGGCGGAGGAGGACCCCGCCCCGGACCCGCCCGGCGCCGCGCCGCCCTCCTCGTCGTCCTCCACGGAACCGCAGGCGGCCAGTCCGGCGGCCAGGGAGAGGACGATCAGGGTCCTCAGGAACGGTCTCGTCATGTACAACGCCCCTTTTCCGCCAGGTACGGGCAGATGTGTACGGCCGTCAGTTAAGCAAGGTAAGCCTTGCCTCAGCAACGGATTGCGGTCAAGCGCATTGCTCACCGCACAAATTGACGACCCATCAGCAGCAGATCAGTGGACGTCGGGGTGGCTCGTCAGATAGCCGCCCATCGTCCGGAACCAGTCGGTGGCGGCGTACTCCGTGCCGTCGTCCGTGCGCACCCGCCGGACCAGCAGTCCGGGGTGCCTGCCGGTGTGCGCGTCCGCGCCCGCCACGACGACCACGCCGTCCCCCTCGCGGATGAAGACGCGGCCGGGAGTGCCGCCGTAACGGCCTTCGGAGACCGCCGCGGAGACGACCCGCAGGCGCTGCCCGCGGTGGAAGGTGTACGCGTTGGGGTACGGGTCCGACTGGGCGCGCACCAGGCGTTCCAGCCGTTCGGCGGGCCAGTTCCAGTCGATCAGGCTGTCCCGCGCGGACCGCTTGTGGAAGAAGCTCGCCCGGCTGCGGTCCTGCGGCTGCCACAGCCCCGCGTCCTTGCCGGAGGCGATGAGGTCCAGCGACTCGCGCACGATGGGGGCGATCAGGTCGACGGTCCGGTGGAACAGGTCGGTCACGGTGTCGGTGGGGCCGACCGGCACCGCGCGCTGGATCAGGATGTCCCCGGCGTCGAGTTCGCCGTTCATCCGGTGCGCGGTCACGCCGACCCGTTCCTCGCCGTTGACGAGCGCCCAGATGAGGGGCGAGAAGCCGGCGTAGGCGGGCAGCAGCGAGTCGTGGATGTTGAGGGTGCCGTGCGGGGGCAGGTCGAAGACCTCCGGTGGCAGCCAGGTGCGCCAGTTGTTGGCGACGATGATGTCCGGGCGGGCCTCGCGCAGCGCGGTCAGGAGCTCCGGGTCGTCGGGGCGGTTGCGCAGCAGGACGGGAAGGTCGTTCTTCTCGGCGAGTTCGGCGACGTTGTCGTCCCAGATCTTCTCGTAGGCGTGATCGCTCCTGGGGTGGGTGACCACGAGGGTGACCTCGTGGTCGGAGTCCAGCAGGGACTGGAGCGTGCGGTGACCCCAGGTCTGGTACCCGAACATGACGACGCGCATGAAGGTGCTCCCCTTCGGCGGCTCCGTTGCAAGGTAAGGCTTACCTTATCTAACATGTGCCTGCCTGAGGGAGGCGATGCCACGGTGAAATCACCGCTCAAGGGATCGGACTCGAACAGCATCCACGACATCCTCGGAATAGGTTTCGGCCCGTCGAATCTGGCACTGGCCATAGCCATCGAGGAACACAACGCGGGCCTTCCGGCGGACCGCCGGCTCGACTCCCTGTTCCTGGAACGCCAGCCGCGGTTCGGCTGGCACCGGGGCATGCTCATCGACGACGCCACCATGCAGGTGTCGTTCCTCAAAGACCTCGTCACCCTGCGCGATCCGGCCAGCGACTTCAGCTTCCTGTGTTTCCTGAGGGAGAAAGGCCGGCTGATCGACTTCCTCAACCAGAAGACGCTCTTCCCGCTGCGCGTGGAGTTCCACGAGTACTTCGAATGGGCCGCCGCCCGGGTCCGCCACCAGGTGGCCTACGACCACGAGGTCACCGCCATCGAACCGGTCCGCGACGAGACGGGGACCGTCACCGCCTTCGACGTCGTCTGCCGTGATCCCGCCGGCGGAACCGTCACCCGCCGCGCCCGCAACCTCAGCGTCGCCGTCGGCCTCGAACCCCATGTGCCGCCCGGCGTCACCCTCACCGAACGCGTCTGGCACAACAGCCAGTTACTGCCCCGGGTGGCCGAACTCACCGCCACCCGGGCCCCCGTGCGCCGGGCGATCGTCCTGGGCGCCGGGCAGAGCGGCGCCGAGACCGTCGACTACCTGCACCGCTCCTTCCCCGACGCCGAGATCTGCGCGGTCTTCGCCAAGTACGGCTACACCCCCGCCGACGACAGCCCGTTCGCCAACCGGATCTTCGACCCCGAGGCGGTGGACGTGTACTTCGCCGCCCCGGCCGAGGTCAAGCAGTCCCTCTTCGACTACCACCGCTCAACCAACTACTCGGTCGTCGACATGGACCTCATCGAGTCCCTGTACGCCACCGCCTACCAGGAGAAGGTCACCGGCCGGGAGCGGCTGCGCTTCCTCAACGTCTCCCGCATCCGTGAGGTGAGCACCCGGGCCGACGGCTCGCTCGAAGTCGGCGTGGAGTTCCTGCCCACCGGCGAACAGCGGACCCTCCAAGCCGACCTCCTCGTGCACGCCACCGGCTACCGCCCGCGCGACCCCGCCGCCCTGCTCGGCGAGGCCGCCAAGGTCTGCCTCCGCGACGACGGCGACGCCCTGCGCGTCACCCGCGACCACCTGGTGGAGACCGCCCCCGACGTCGCCGCCGGCATCTACCTCCAGGGCAGCACCGAACACACCCACGGACTCACCTCGACCCTGCTGTCCACCACGGCGATCCGCGCGGGCGAGATCCACCGCTCCCTGCTGGCGCGACGCGCGGTCGGCCTCTGACGGGCAGACACTCGGAAGGGGGACGTCAGGCGAGCGGACCGTGCGTCCAGCGTCCGCCCAGCAGCGTGGCGTGCACGGGCATCTCCCGCAGGGTGCCGGCGTCCGCGGTGAGCGGGTCCGTTTCCAGCACCACCAGGTCGGCCGGGTCGCCGACCCGGATCAGGCCCCGCCCCCGCGCCGCCGCGGTGAGCGCCGCCCGCAGCGGGATCCGCTGCTCCGGATGCCAGGCGGGCCGCTCGTCGCCGGTTCGACTGACCGCCGCCGCGATGCCCAGCCACGGGTCCAGCGGGGAGACCGGCGCGTCCGAGCCGAACTCCAGCCGCGCCCCGGCGGCCAGCAGATCGCCGTACGCGAAGGCCCGCCCGGTGCGCCCGGCCCAGTGCCGGTCCGCCACGTCCCGGTCGTCCGGGGCGTGCGCCGGCTGCACCCCTGCCGTCACCCCCAGCTCCGCGAAGCGCGGCACGTCCGCGGCGGCCAGCAGCTGGGCGTGCTCGATCCGCCCCCGGCAGCGGACCGCCGCGAAGGCGTCCAGCGCCAGGGTGTTCGCCCGGTCGCCGATCGCGTGCACGGCCGGCTCGACACCGTGTCCGGCGGCCCGCCGCATCAGCCGCACCAGCTCCTCGTACGGCGTCTGCTCGATGCCGTACGCCTCCTCGGTGCCCTCCAGCCCGGGGTACGGGTCGCAGCACAGCGCGGTGCGCGTGTTGAGGGAGCCGTCCGTGAACAGCTTCAGCGGGCCCATCCGCAGCAGACCGCCGGTACCGCGCAGGACGTCGCCGGTGCGCAGGCCGCGCCCGACCGCCGCGTCCAGGTGCTCCGGATAGACCGCCGCGTCCACCCGCACGGCGAGCGGCCCGGCGGCGGCACGCCGGCCCCAGTCGCCGAGGTTGTCCGCGTAGTGGAAGTCGATCACGCCGGTGACCCCGCGCGCGGCGGCCGCCCGGCACGCCTCGGCGACCCAGCGGTCCAGGACGTCCACGGGCACCTCGGGCAGCGCGGCGACCGCCGCGAAGCACTCGTGCTCGCGCAGCACCCCCGTCGGATGCCCGCCGCGCCCGACCAGCGCGAGGCCCGCAGAGTTCAGCCAGGCCGCGTGCAGATCGGCGCTGACCAGCGCGACCGGCCGGTCCGGGCACACCGCGTCCAGCAGCGACCGGTGCGGCACGTCCGGCCACAGCCCGTCCCGGAAGCCGTACCCGATCAGCACCTCCGGTTCCGCCGCCTCGGCCGCCCGCCGCCGTACGGCCCGCGCGACCGCGCTCGCCGAGTCCGCCTGCGACAGATCCAGCCGGTGCCGCACGCTCGCCCACTGCGCCGCGTGCACATGGGCGTCCACCAGCCCCGGCAGTACCACCCGCCCCGCCAGGTCGACGACGCTCTCCCGGGCGCCGGTCCCCAGGTCCTCGGCGTCCGCCGCGACGGCGACGATCCGGCCGCCCGCGATCCGCAGCGCCCCGGCCGGGCCGCCCGCACCGAGCCGCACCCCGGTCAGCGTCAACGCGGGCACCACGCGGGCGTGCCCGGCCGTGCGGGGGCGCGGGACGCCGTCGAGGCTCGTCATACGAACTCTCCAGAAGGACGCGGACGGATCAGCCGAGGGCACGGTCCAGGTTGAACGCGGCGCTGATCAGGGCGAGATGGGTGAACGCCTGCGGGAAGTTGCCCTGCTGCTCGCCGGTGTGACTGATCTCCTCGGCGTACAGGCCCAGATGGTTGGCGTACGTGAGCATCTTCTCGAACGCCAGCCGCGCCTCGTCCACCCGGCCGGCGTGCACCATCGCCTCGACGTACCAGTACGAGCAGATCGAGAACGTGCCCTCGTCGCCGCGCAGCCCGTCGGGGCTGGCCTCGGGGTCGTAGCGGTAGACCAGCGAGTCCGACACCAGTTCATCGGTCAGCGCGTCCAGCGTGGACAGCCACTTCGGGTCGGTCGGCGCGATGAACTTGGTCAGCGGCATCATCAGCACCGCCGCGTCCAGCACCTCGCCGTCCTCGTACTGCGTGAACGCCTGCCGCTTCTCCGACCAGCCGCGGCTGTGGATCCGCCGGTAGATGGTGTCCCGGCAGGCCTGCCAGCGCGGCAGATCGGCGGGCAGGCCGCGCCGGTTGGCCATCCGGATGGCCCGCTCGATCGCCACCCAGCACATCAGCCGCGAGTACAGGAAGTTCTTGCGCCCGCCCCGGGTCTCCCAGATGCCCTCGTCGGGCTGGTCCCAGTGCTCGCACACCCAGTCGACGAGGGCGCACACGTCGTCCCACTGGGCGCTGGAGATGGGCCGTGCCCACTTGTCGTACAGGTAGATGGAGTCGATCAGCGCGCCGTAGATGTCGAGCTGCAGCTGCTCGGCGGCCGCGTTGCCGACCCGGACCGGGGCCGAGCCCTCGTGCCCTTCCAGGTGGTCGAGTTCACGCTCCGTCAGATCGGTGCGGCCGTCGATGCCGTACATGATCTGCAGCGGTCCGGAGGCGTGGCCGTCGCCCGGACTGATGTGCCGGGTCACGAAGTTCATGAACGCCTCGGCCTCGCTGGTGAAGCCCAGCCGCAGCAGCGCGTACACGCAGAAGGCGGCGTCGCGCACCCACACGTACCGGTAGTCCCAGTTGCGCTCGCCGCCCGGCTGCTCGGGCAGGCTGGTCGTCGGGGCGGCGACGATCGCGCCGGTCGGCGCGTAGGTGAGCAGCTTCAGGGTGAGCGCCGAGCGGTGCACCATCTCCCGCCAGCGGCCCCGGTACCGGGACTGCGACAGCCAGCGCCGCCAGTACTTCACCGTCGCGTCGAACTGCTCCTCCGCCTCCATCCGGGGACACCGGCGTGGCGACACGTCGCCGCCGACCTGGTCCAGGGCGAACACCGCCGACTCGCCCTCGGCCAGCTTGAACTCCGCCTGGGCGTCGGGACCGTCCGGCTCCAGGGGCACGGTCGCGGTGAGCGCGAGCGACAGCGCGGGCGACTCGAACACCGCGACGTCGCCGTCCATGCGCAGGGTGTGCTCCTGGGCGCCGAAGTCGAAGCGCGGCGCCACCCGCACCCGGAACACGACCGAACCGCGGACGCACACCACCCGCCGGATCAGCCGGTGCCGTTCGGCCTCGACCGACTCGCCCCGGATCGGCATGAAGTCCTGCACCTCGCCCACGCCGTCCTCGGTGAAGAAGCGGGTGATCAGGACGTTGGTGTCGGGGAAGTAGAACTGCTTGGTCTTCGCCGGTCCGGCCGCCGACAGCCGGAAGGAGCCGCCGCGTTCCGCGTCCAGGACCGACGCGAAGACGCTCGGGGCGTCGAACGCGCCGCAGCAGTACCAGTCGATCGTGCCGTCCGTGCCGACCAGGGCCACGCTGCGCAGATCGCCGATCAGCCCGTGCTCGGCGATCGGCAGATAGCGCGAGCCCCCGGATGTGCCGTCACTCGGTGCCTCGCCCATCGCAGCCTCCCTCGAACGGTCCGCCCCAACGCGTTTCCCAGCTTAGGGCGCCGAGGATGGCCGGACCCCCGGAATGGATCAGTCCACGAGCCGGCCCCCATCCCGGCTCCACGCCGGCCGGAGCCGACCGCGACGCCGCCGGGCCGCCCCACCGCCTCGCCCGCCGGGCGCGAGGTTTCCGTGCGCGGTCACACCGCGACGACCCGGACCCCCGCGTCCTCGAACCGGCGGACCGTGGCCTCGTCCGCCGCCGTGTCCGTGACCAGCGTGTCCACCTCGCGCGTGCCGCAGATCCGGGCGAACGCCCGCCGCCCCAGCTTGCTGGAGTCCGCGGCGACCACCACCCGCTCGGCGCGCTCGCACAGGAGCCGGTTGATCGCGGCCTCGGCCTCGTCGTGCGCGGCGGCGCCGTGCACCGCGTCGAAGGCGACGACCCCCAGCACCGCCACGTCCAGCGTGACCTGGGCCAGGACGCCGTCCGCGAGCGGCCCGATCAGCTCGTACGACTGGGCCCGCGCCACCCCGCCGGTCACCACGATCTTGAACTGGGGCCGTACGGCCAGCTCGTTGGCGATGTTGAGCGCGTTCGTGACCACGGTGAGCGCGGGCGAGCCGGAGCCGAGGTCGCCGCGCACGGCCAGCGCGCGGGCCACCTCGGTGGTGGTCGTGCCCCCGGTGAGACCGACCGCCTCACCGGGCGCGATCAGCTCCGCCACCGCCTTGGCGATGCGCTGTTTCTCGGAGGCGCGGCGGGCGGTCTTGTAGCGCAGCGGCAGCTCGTACGACACCCCGTGCACCACCGCGCCGCCCCGGGTGCGGACGAGCATCTGCTGCTCGGCGAGCTGGTCGAAGTCCCGGCGGATCGTCGCGGCCGAGACCTCCAGCTCGGCGGCCGCCTCCTCGACGTCCAGCCGGCCGCGCTCGACGAGCAGTTCCAGCAGCGCCTTCCAGCGGGCGTCGCGTGACATCCGCACCCTCCATTCCGTGTCCTCCCGGTGACCCTAGCGCACCCCACCTTCCATCGAATGCTTGAAGATGCTTGAAAAATCGCGCTACCTTGCAAAAACAATCACCGCAGGGAGGGGTTACGGCATGACGCATGTCGAGGACGAGCTGCGCACCCAACCGGAGTGCTGGACCAGGGCCGCCGCGGAGGCCCCCGGACACCGTGCCGCCCTGCCCGCACCGGGGGAGCGGGTCGCGGTCGTCGGGTGCGGCACCTCGTACTTCATGGCACGGGCCGCCGCCGCGCTGCGCGAGAGCAGCGGGCAGGGCGAGACGGACGCCTTCGCCGCCTCGGAGTTCCCGCACGACCGCCCCTACGACCGCGTGGTGGCCCTCACCCGCTCCGGCACCACCACCGAAGTGCTCGAACTGCTCGGCAAGACGCGCGGCCGGGTGCGCACCACCGCGATCACCGCCGACCCGCGCACCCCCGTCATGGAGGTCGCCGACGACCTCGTCGTGCTCGACCACGCCGACGAACGCTCCGTCGTGCAGACCCGCTTCGCGACCACCGCGCTCACCCTGCTCCGCGCCCACCTGGGCCTGCACACCGACGCCGTCGTCGCCGACGCCCGTACCGCCCTCGCCGAGGACCTGCCCGAAGGGCTGGCGGACCGCACCCAGTTCACCTTCCTCGGCCGCGGCTGGACCGTCGGCCTGGCCGACGAGGCCGCGCTGAAGATGCGCGAGGCCGCCCGCGCCTGGACCGAGTCCTACCCGGCCATGGAGTACCGGCACGGTCCCATCAGCGTCACCACGCACGGCACCGCCACCTGGATGTTCGGCGAGGCACCCCCGGGCCTCGCCGAACAGGTACGGGCCACCGGCGCCCAGTGGGTCGCGGGCACCCTCGACCCGCTCGCCGAACTGGTCCGCGCCCAGCGCCTCGCGGTCGCCGTCGCCGCCGCCCGCGGCCTCGACCCCGACCGGCCCCGCCACCTCACCCGCTCGGTGATCCTCGCGCCCTGACCCGCGCCGGAAAGGACAGACCGTGCCTCTCGTCCCCACCGGCGGGCTCGTCAGCGGCGCCGCCGCGGCCCGTTCCGCCGTGGCCGCCTTCAACGTCATCACGCTGGAACACATCGAGGCCGTCGTCGCCGGCGCGGAGGCGGCGGGCTCGCCCGTCGTCCTCCAGGTCAGCGAGAACGCCGTGAAGTACCGCTACGGACGGCTCCTGCCGCTGGCCCGCGCCGCCGTCGCCGCCGCCGAACGGGCCGCCGTACCCGTCGCCCTGCACCTCGACCACGTGCAGAGCGACAGCCTGCTGCGGCAGGCGCCGGACGCCGGGTTCAGCTCCGTGATGTACGACGCGGCCCGGCTGCCGTACGCCGAGAACCTGGCCGCCACCCGCGCAGCGGCCGACTGGGCGCACGCCCAAGGGCTGTGGATCGAGGCCGAGTTGGGGGAGGTCGGCGGCAAGGACGGGCGGCCCGCACTGGACGCCCACGCGCCGGGCGCGCGCACGCATCCGGCACAGGCCCACGCCTTCGTCGCGGACACCGGAGTCGACGCCCTCGCCGTCGCCGTCGGCAGCGTCCACGCCATGACCACCCGCACCGCCCGCCTCGACCACGCCCTGCTCAAACGCCTCGCCGGCGCCCTCGACGTACCGCTCGTGCTGCACGGCTCCTCAGGGCTGCCGGACGACGAACTGACCGAGGCGGTGGCGGGCGGCATCACCAAGGTCAACGTGGGCACGGCCCTCAACATCGCCATGACCGCCGCGATCCGGACCTACCTCGCCGCCCACCCCGAGGCGGTCGACTCCCGCGGCTACCTGACGGTGGGCCGGGAGGCGATGGCGGAGGCGGTGACGCGGATCATCCGTGTCCTCACGACACCCCCTGGCGGCGCTTGACCGCCTTCAGCACCACGAACTTCCGGTCGCTCGCCACCACCTCGCTGTTGCCGAACAGACGACGCAGCTTCACGTGGTACCCGAGGTGCCGGTTGCCGATCACCCACAACTCGCCGCCCGGCCGCAGCACCCGCCGGGCGCCGGTGAACATCCGCCAGGCCGTGGCGTCCGTCGTGGCCTGGTGGGAGTGGAACGGCGGATTGTTGAGCACGACGTCCACGCTGCCGGACGCCACCCCCGCCAGCCCGTCCCCGACCCGGAACTCCGCGTGCCCCGGCACCCCGTTCGCCTTGTACGTCGCCTCGGCCGACGCGACCGCCTGGAACGACTCGTCCACGAACAGCACCTCGGCCTGCGGATTGGCCAGCGCCACCGCCGTACCGACCACCCCGTTGCCGCAGCCCAGGTCCACCACCCGCTCGGCCCCGCGGCTCGGCGGCAGATGCCCCAGGAAGAACCGGGTGCCGATGTCCAGCCGGTCGGCGCAGAACACGCCCGCGTGGTTGACGACCGTGTGCCCGGAGGCGGGCCCGATGCCGTCCGGCAGCGTGTAGCTGTACGGCCACGGGTTCTCCGGCCGCGGCGACGACGGATCCGGCGTGGCGAAGATCAGCCGCGCCTTCTGCTCGGCGAGCGAGGTACGGGTCGGCCCGATGATCCGCTCGAACAGCTGAAGCGTCGACGTGTGGATCTCCTTCACCATTCCGGTGCCGACCACCACCGTGTCCGCGCGCAGCGCGGGCGCCAGCCGCAGCAACTGGTCCTCCAGCAGCGCCAGGCTCTTCGGCACCCGCACCAGCAGTACGTCGATCCGCTCGGGCGGCGGGTCCTGCGTGGTGAGCAGCCGCACCGTGCCCGGCCGCACCCCGGCCCGCGCCAGGTTCGCGCGGGTCGCCTCCTGGGCGAGGAAGGAGTCGGTGATCTGCGTCGGCGCGTGCGCCGCCAGCGCCGTCGCCAGCGCGCCCCAGCGGTCGCCGGCGATCACGACCGTGCCGGTCAGCGGCACCTCCCGGTCCACCAGGTGCCGGAGCAGATACGCGTCGGAGGCGTCCCAGGCCCGCAGGCGGTCACGCGGGTCCTCGGGGAAACGGGTGAGCGCCAGCTCGCCCCAGGGGGTCGTCATACGGTCGTTCATCGTGCGTCAAGGCTAGCCGAGCCGCAGCTCAGAGGCGGTGGGGGACGGTGGGGCAGGATGGACGGCATGGACGCCGAGCTGTTCCCCCGAGACCGCGCGCGGGTCGCGCCCGGCGCGGTGCACGTCCCGGACTGGCTGGATCCCGACGGTCAGCGCGAGCTGCTGGCGGCCTGCCGGGACTGGGCCCGCCCGCCCGCCGGACTGCGCACCGTGCGCACCCCGGGCGGCGGCACCATGACCGCCCGCCAGGTGTGCCTCGGCTGGCACTGGTACCCGTACGCCTACGCCCGCACGGTCGTCGACGGCGACCACACCCCGGTCAAGCCGTTCCCGGACTGGCTCGGCGACCTGGGCCGGCGCGCGGCCGCCGACGCCCTCGGCCCCGACGGTGCCACGGACGCGGCGTACGACATCGCCCTGATCAACTTCTACGACGGCGACGCCCGCATGGGCATGCACCGCGACGCCGACGAACGCTCCGACGCCCCGGTGGTGTCCCTGAGCCTCGGCGACACCTGCGTCTTCCGCTTCGGCAGCACCGAGACCCGGACCCGCCCCTACACCGACGTGGAACTGCGCAGCGGCGACCTGTTCGTGTTCGGCGGGCCGTCCCGGCTCGCCTACCACGGGGTGCCGCGCGTGTACGCCGGGACCGCCCCGTCCGGCCTGGGCCTGCGCGGGCGGCTCAATGTGACGTTGCGGGTGAGCGGCTTCCCGGCCGCCGCCTGACGAACGGATCATGGGAGACTCCCCCTCATGAGCGGCAAGGCGGACCCCCGGCCGACGGGGGCAGGGACCACCTCGAGGACGCGGTTGGACCGGGGGCGCGGCGCGCTCGGGCCCGCATTGGAGCTCGTGCACACCGGACGCGCGCCCACCCGCGCCGTGCTCACCGCCGAACTGGGCGTCACCCGCGCCACGGCCGGCGCGGTCGCCGCCGAACTGGAGGCGCTCGGCCTGATCCGGGTCGACGCCCGGCCCGGCGCCGCCGCCGGCTCCCAGGGCCGCCCCTCGCACCGGCTCCGGCTCGCCGACGACGGCCCCGTCGCGCTCGCCGCGCAGGTGCACGCCGACGGCTTCCGGGCCGCGCTGGTCGGGCTCGGCGGCCGGATCGTCGCCACCGCGCCCGGCTGCGAGACCGTCGACGCCGACCCGGCCAAGGTGCTCGGCTCCGTCGTCGAGGCCGGCGCGGAACTGCTGCGGGAGACCGGGCGGCGGTGCGTGGGCGCCGGACTCGCGGTGCCGTCCGCGGTCGCCGAACCCGAGGGCCTGGCCCTGAACCCGCTGCACCTGGCCTGGCCGGCGGGGGCGCCGGTGCGGGAGATCTTCGCCGAGTGCGTCCGCGCCGCCGGCATCACCGGGCCCGCCTTCGCCGCCAACGATGTCAACCTGGCCGCGCTCGCCGAGCACCGGCACGGCGCCGGGCGCGGCTCCCGCGACCTGCTGTGCGTGGCCACCGGGCACCGCGGTGTCGGCGGGGCACTGGTGCTCGACGGGCGGCTGCACTCCGGCAGTTCGGGCCTCGCCCTGGAGGTCGGCCACCTCACCGTCAACCCCGAGGGCAGGCCCTGCCACTGCGGCAGCCGCGGCTGCCTCGACGTGGAGGCCGACCCGCTGGCCCTGCTCACCACGGCGGGCCGCGAGCCCGGCCCCGAGGTGTCGCTGCTGAAACAGGCCAACGACCTGCTGCGCGAGGAGTACGACGACCCGGCCGTGCGCACGGCCGCCGAGGCGCTGATCGACCGGCTGGGCCTCGGCCTGGCCGGGCTGGTCAACATCCTGAACCCGGACCGGATCATCCTCGGGGGCCTGCACCGCACCCTCCTCGACACCGACCCCGAGCGGCTGCGCGCGGTGGTCGCCGACCGCAGCCTGTGGGGCCGCAGCGGCGGCGTCCCCATCCTGCCCTGCACGCTCGACCACAACAGCCTGGTCGGAGCGGCGGAGCTGGCCTGGCAGCCGGTGCTGGACGATCCGCTGGCGGCACTGGCCGGTACCTGACGCGGGGCGTCAGAGGGAGGCGCCGCCGTCGATCACCAGGTCGGTGCCCACCAGGGAGGCGGCCGCGTCGGACGCCAGGTACAGCACCGCCTCCGCCACCTCCTCGGTGGACGACACACGGCCGAGCGGCGACTGCTCCTTCATCCGCACGGCCCGGTCCTCCTCGGACTCGCCGGGCTGAAGCGACATGGTGGTCGCCGACGCGCCCGGGCTGACCGCGTTGATCCGGACGCCCTCCCCGATGTGCTCCAGGGCGGCGCCCCGGGTCAGCGAGGTCACGGCCGCCTTGGTGGCGGCGTAGGCGGTGGTGCCGTTCACCTGCCGGTGGGTGCCCAGGTTGGAGGCGACGTTGACGATCGCCCCGCCGCCCGGCTGGGTGCGCATCCGGCGGATCTCGGCCGCCATCGCGAGGAAGACGCCGGTGACGTTGACGTCGAGCACGGTCCGCCAGTCCTCCTCGGACATCTCGGGGAGCGGCCCGCCCCGGAAGACGCCCGCGTTGTTGACGGCCACGTCGAGCGAGCCGAACCGGTCGACGGCCGCCTGCACCAGCGCCGCCACGTCGTCGACGCGGCTCACGTCGGCGGTCCGGGCGAACGCCGTGCCGCCGGCCGCCTCGATCAGGGCGACGGTCTCGTCGAGCGCCGCCCGGCCACGCCCGGCCACGACGACCCGGGCGCCCTCGGCGGCGAACGCCAGGGCGGTGGTACGGCCGATGCCGGAACCGGCGCCGGTGACGAGGACGGTGCGGTCGCTGAAACGGTTGCGGGACATGATGATCCGCCTTTCGAGGCAAGGGAGTTGAACTGGGTTGTGTAGGGGAGTGGTTCAGGGGCGCGCGAGGCGCAGCAGGGGAGCGGCGAGCGTGAACAGCGCCGCCGTCGCGGCGAGGCTCGCCCGGTCGCCGCCGGTGGCCAGCAGCAGGGCGAAGACGACGGTCGGCCCCATCTCCATCGCCGTGTTGTGCACCCCGCCGGCCAGCCCGGTGCGTGCGGCGGGCACCCGGTCGGTGGCCAGCACGGCCGCGCCGGCGAAGGCCGCGGCGGCACCGGCCGGCAGCAGGACCAGGCCGGGCAGGACGCCGTAGCCGTAGGGGATGTCCGGGTCGAGGCCGGTGAGGGCGAGCAGCCCCAGCCCGGCGGCGCCCACGGCCAGCCCGCCGCCGGTGACCGCGACGGGGCCGAGCCGTCCGACGAGCGGCCCCGCCACCCGTCCGGCGCCGAGCAGGGCCAGCGCGAACGGCACGAACGCGGCCGAGGCGCGCAGTGCCGACCAGCCCCGTTCCTCCTGCAGATGCAGCGCGAACAGGACGAACACGGTGCTGGTCCCGGCCGCCGTCAGCGAGGTGGCGACGAGCCCGAGCGCACGCCGCCTGTCCCCCAGGAAACCGGGCGGCAGCAGCGGGTCGGCCGTGCGCCGCTCCACGACGAGGAAGACGGCGAGGAGGACGCCCCCGGCGGCGACCGGCCCGAGGACCGGCGCCGAGCCCCAGGGCCGCGCGTCGGTGAGGACGAGGCCGTAGCTGAGGGACACGAGCCCGGCCGTCGCGAGGAGCGCGCCGGCGATGTCGAGGCGGGACCCGGGCGCCGCCGGACGGTCGTCGGGGAGGAGCCGGGGCACGAGCGGCAGGGCGACGGTCGTGACGACGAGGGGCGCGGCGAACGCCCAACGCCAGGACAGCAGTGCGGAGATGACACCGGAGAGCAGATTGCCCGCCGTGGCGCCGAGCACCGACAGACCGCCCCAGGTCGCCATCGCCCGCCGGTACGCGGGCGGTTCGGGGAACAGGGTGCGCACCACGGCCATCGCGGCGGGCGCCACCAGGGCGGCTCCGGCGCCCTGCGCGAACCGGGCGGCGAGCAGCGCGGGATATCCGGGGGCGAGCGGCGCGGCGGCCGAGGCCGCGCCGAAGAGCAGCAGCCCGGCCAGCAGGGTCCGTCGCCCGCCGAACCGGTCGGCGAGGCGCCCGCCCATGAGCAGCAGCCCCGCGAAGGTGAGCCCGTAGGCCGCGCTCAGCAGGATCAGCTCCTCGCGCGCCAGCCCGAACCGGCGGCCTATCTCGGGCAGCGGCACGGCGACGGCGGCCAGGGTGAAGATCAGGGTCACCTGTAAGGAACCGAGCAGCGCGAAGGGCAGGCGGCTGCCGCTCTTCGGCCCGGCGTGGGGCGGCCCGGCGTGGGGCGACGCGGCCTCCACCGTGCTCATGAATCCCCCCTCCGTGCTCATGAATCCCCCCTCATGCGTGGATCGCTTTCTGGATCGATCGGTCAAGTATTTGGGCAGCGGAAACGGTCGCCCGCGGCACGGGTGAAGGAATTCCCGATGGCGATCGGCTTCCGGTGCGGACGGTGATCCGGTCAGTCCAGCAGTGCCAGCGCCTGCTCCGCCGCGTCGCGCACCCGGGCCGGGTCGGTGGAGGCCTTGCCCACCACCCGCAGGCCCTGCATCAGCACCAGCAGCAGCCGGGCCAGCGCCCGCGGATCACGCTCCTCGGGCAGCTCGCCCTGCGCCTGGGCGCGCACCAGCGCCGAGTGCAGCAGGGTCTCCAGGTGCTCCCAGCTCGACTCCACCCGCCGGGCCGCCGCGGTGTCGTGCGGGGCGAGCTCGGCCGCCGTGTTGGTGATGAAGCAGCCCTCCGGCCGGCGGGACTCGTCGGCGGCCTCCGCCGCGAACCGCCGGACCACCGTGCGCACGGCGGGCAAGGCCGGCCCCGGCTGGGACAGTTCCCGCAGGAGCAGTGGGTTCTGGGACTCGCCGTACCGGTCCAGCGCCTTGAGGTAGAGCTCCCGTTTGTTGCCGAAGGTGGCGTAGATGCTGGCGCGTCCGATGCCGAGGTGGTCGACGAGGTCCGCCATGGATGTCGCCTCGTACCCTCGCCGCCAGAACAGTTCGAGCGCCGACTGCAGGACGGCGTCCGGATCGAATTCCTTGCTCCTCGCCATGCCTTGACCCTAAGCAATTCAAGAACGAATGGTCAAGTAAAAGCCGTTGAGTCGCGCGCAAGTGAGCAGCCGTCAGGAAGTGGCCCTGCGCGGCCGGGCGACCAGCTCGCCGCCGCAATTGGGGCAGATCCCCTGCATTTCCGTGCCGCACGGGCCGCAGAAGGTGCACTCGTACGAGCAGATGAGGGCCGCTCCGCCGGGCGGCAGGACCGCCGTCTCACAGCGTTCGCAGCGGTCGCGCATCTCCAGGGCCATGATCCGTCCCCCTCCGGGTGTCCGGACCCCCGTGGCCCGTGGCCCCCATCCTGCGGGCGGACGCCCGGCCGTTGAACGGCCCGGTGGGCCAGAGATCGACAGGATAGGGCCAGACGCCGATCGGGGGCCGGTCCACGGCGATCGCCCGCAGCCCGTGCGTCAAGAGACGGTCGTGCGCGTCGTGCACGCCCAGCTCCCCGGGGAGCGCGTCCCCGAGGGCCGTGCGGACCCGTTCACCACTGCCGGCCACGCGGGAGCCGCGCCCGCTCCGGCGCCGACAGATGCAGCACCTGGAACCTGTCGCCGTCGGCCGCCGGCGAGTCGTGAGCCCAGAGGGAGAACAGGACCAGCTCCCAGCGTCCGGTGTCCACGGCCGCCGCCGCGCACACCGCGCCCTCCTGCGCCGCGAGCCGCGCCGCCTCGCGCACCGCCTCCCCGGCGACCTCACCGGCCACGGCGCCCTCCGGCACCGGCCGCCGCTCGCGCACCGCGAGCCGCACGGGGGCACCGGCGGCGCCGCCCTCCTCGTAGGCGAGTCCCGTCCACTGGCGGACCGCGGGCCGCCCGAAGTCGTTGCTGAGCCCCTGGAAACCGCCGCCCCAGAGGAAGGTGTTCATGCCCTCCACGGTGTTCCACAGGTAGAACGGCGCGTACTGGTTGACCGGCGAGCCCTGCACCCCGCGCTCGCGCATCAGATACGCCTTGAAGCCCAGCCCCTCCCAGTCGTCGAGGAGATGCCCGAGCCGTGCCACCCGGGCGCGGATGACACCCATGTCGTAGTCGGCGGGCAAGGTGACCTCGTACTGCATGGCGTGCAACGGATGCCTCCTCAGGCGGAAGGTTCGGTGGCCGGGCCGGCGGTCGGTCCGGTGGATGGTCCGGTGGTCGGTGTGGTGGTCAGGCGGTCGGCCCGGTGGGTGGTCAGGCGGTCGGTCCGGTGGGCGGCGCGAGCAGGGAGAGCAGTCCGCGCACGCCCGCGTCGAAGGCGGACGGCAGACCGGACGCGCGGGCGAGGACGTAACCGCCCTGGACGGTCGCGACGATCGCCGCCGCGATCTCCTCACCGTCGAGCCCCGGCGCGAACTCGCCCCGCCGCTGCCCCTCCTCGACGATCCCGGCGAGCCGTTCCCGCAGCCAGTCCAGCGTCTCGTCGACGGGCGCGCGCAGTTCGTCGCTGGCGATGACGTCCGGGTCCATGGTCAGCCGCCCGATCGGGCAGCCGCGCAGCACATCGCGCTCCCGCCGCAGATACCCCACGATCCGCTCGTACGGCGTCCCCGGCCCGCCCAGCACACCTTCGGCGGTGGCCCGCATCTCCTCGGCGGTCCGCCGGATCGCGGCCAGCGCGAGATCCGGCTTGCCCTTGAAGTGGTGATACATGCTGCCCTGCCCGGCACCCGCGCGCTCCAGGATCGCCTTGGGGCTGGTGCCCACGTAGCCGCGCTCCCAGAGCAGCTCGCGGGTGGACTGGATCAGTCGCTCGGAGGTGGTCATGAGGGGAGTGTACATACCAGTAGTTACAGAGACCTGGCCCTTTGGAGCGCGTCCCCCTGTCTGCGACCTGACTTTCTGTGATCATGACGCCATGGAAGAGGAAGTCATACCGATCCTCCGCGTGGCCGACGCCGCCTCAGCCGTCCGCTGGCACGAGCGACTGGGTTTCAGCCCGCAGTGGGAGCACCGCTTCGCGCCCGAGCTGCCCGCCTTCGTCGAAGTCGCGCGCGGACGCGTGCGGTTGTTCCTCTCGGAGCACACCGGGGACGCCCGCCCGGACACGCTCGTCTACCTGCGGGTGGCGGACGTGGACGAGATCGCCGCCGAGTTCGGCGTACCGGTCGCCGAGGCCCCTTGGGCGCGGGAAGTGGAGCTCCACGACCCCGACGGCAACCGTCTCCGCGTCGGGACACCGACCGAATGAGCGCCGCGACGCCCGTCACCGTGCGACCGGCGACGGAGACGGACTTACCGGCGCTGCTCGCGCTCTACGGCGAGCTGAACCCCGACGACGCGCCCTGGTGGCCGAAGCCGACGGCGCCGTGGCCGGTACGGCGGACTGCCTCGTCATGAAAAAGGCTCACTCTTCGGGGGTTGGGTGCACATCGCAGATCACGCCGGGTGGGACCGGGGCTTCCCGGTGCGGTACCTCCTGGTTCAAGAGGAGGAAGACGGCGTGGAACAGCTGTGGGGGAGGTGCGCGGGCGTCGAAGGATTGTTCATCGACCCGGTTCCGCCGCCACGGGAGGTCCTGACCCTTCGCGGATGCAGCCCGACGGCCTCCTGAGGAGCGTCCTGGCCGAGCCCGACGGTTCGCCGCGGGGTCTGGGCGACATGTGCCTGGAGGTCTGAAACGACGAGCAGCCCGTGCAGTGGTGGACTCTGGTCGACGCGGTCGTGGTGGCCCATCGGCCCCACCCGGCCGGGAGAAGTGGTATCAGGGCCCGCCGACGGAGCCCGACCTGTGGGCGCCGTACGACTCGCAGGGCAGGGCCGAGTGGTTGGACCTCACCACCCGGGCCTGGCGGGTGCCCGCGCCCCAGCCGGACCGGTCCGGCGGTGAGCACCATCTCGACGGCCGGTTCGGCACGGACGTTCCCGGGCTGCACTGCGCGATCGCCGAGGCTCTGCTCGGGCCCGGCCGCTGCTTAGGCCGGGAGTGGAACGCCTTCAAAGACTGCCTGGGCGGTGGATTCGGAGTGGTCCCGCCCTTCACCTTGACGTGGCACGACTCTGAGGTCGCACGCCGCGCACTGGCGGACGTCGTGGAGGATCCGAAGGGCCGGCTCTCCTACTTCGAGGAGATCGTGCGACTCCTTGAACGGTGCGGCGTCACGGTCCTGCTCCGGTGAGCCGGAGGCACCCGACCGGGCCTGGCGACAGGGAGATCCGCCGGCCTCAGCCTTCCTGCGGAGGCCCGATCACCCTTTGCCCGATCTGCTCGGCGAGCCACTGCGCCATGCGTTCCTCGTAGCCGTCCCGGTTGCGGCGACGGACGTGGACGAGCACCAAGTGCGTGTCGGCGGGGGCGTCGAGCTCGATGGAGCCGCAGTTGAGCAGCAGCGTCACCTCGGCGTGCTTGCCCTCACCGTGGAGGTCGTGCTCCGGCGCCCCCGGCCAGGACAAAGAGGTCCAGTGGACCGCGGCCGGGCTGTGTTCGGCTGCCGCTGTGAAGCGGTCCTCGACGCTTCCCACTTTCTGGTCCGGCAGCGAGACGGTGAGGGGCGGGAACTCCGCCACCCGGGCGAGGTCGCGGGGAAGATCCCCGTCGGGGATGTCGGGAATGGCGTGGGCCAGAGCCGGGTCCAGATGGAACGGTGCGGTGTGGCTCGTGAACCACGCCCCGGGAAGCACGTCCAGCATGCGTCTCACCTCGGCCAGGGTGGACACCTCGGCCTCCACCGACACCTCGGAATACGGCTGGACGCCGAGCGCCACCATCCGACGGGCGACGCTCAGGGCGAGTGCCGGATCGGGCGTACGGAAGACGGGGTAGGCGATGCCGCTGGACATGCGAAGACTCTGACACGGCTCACGCAGGCAGTCCCGCGGTTTCTCGTCACGTGCCGACGCGAAACGGGCCAGCTCCCGCGTACTCCCGGCGGGGTACGCGCGGTGCCGTCGGCCGTACGACGACCCGGGCGCCTGGTGCGAGCCAGGCTTGAGGCGTCCCATCCGGACGAATCGACTCGGGAGATGACTCGCGATGCAGACCCTGGCACACCTCGGCGACGGCGGTCCCGGCCCGTGGATCCTGTTCTTCCCGCTGATGTGGGCGGCCGTCGTGATCGGCGGGATCACCCTGCTGCGCCGCACCGTGTGGCGTGGACGCGGCGGCTCCTGGCGGCCGGCCGTCGACCACACCTCGCCGATCGCCCTCCTCGGCCGCCGCTTCGCCACCGGCGAGATCGATGAGGACGAGTACTGGCGCCGACTGTCCGTCCTGGACGAGCAGTTCGGCCGTACCGGCAAGGGCGGCCCAACATGACCGCGACAGCCGGCCACCGGGAGGCCACCGCCTCCACCCGCCCCGTTCCACCGGGGCGACCCCTCGGGGCGAACCCGTCGGGGAGTTTGTCGGGGGAAACCGTCGGGGGCCTGTTCCAGGCGTCCCCGAGGGGACCCGTTCAGGGCGAACTCCGCGGAGGACGGCCCGTAGTGGGGCGCCGCCATCGGCGTGGCGCCATTGTGGACGGCGCCTCGTGGACGGCCCTGTGTATGCCTCCTCTCGGAAGGCAGTCCTTCGGGGCTCGGCCCATGCGGGCCAGCCGTTTCGGGGGTCGGCCCTTGCGGGCCAGCCGTTTCGGGGGTCGGCCCTTGCGGGTCAGCCCTCCGGGGGTCGGCCCGTCGTGGGGCAGATCTCCGGGGAGCGCCCATCGAGGGGCAGCCCGGTCGAGGCGATCCTTTCAGGGGATTGGGGTGGCCTTTCGGGGATGGTCTCGCGGCGGAACCCCTCGGGACGGACGTCTCGGCGAGCGTCCATTGAGGGCAGCCCCTGGCGGGGCGACCTTCTCGGGGAGTGGCCCGTCGGGGATGGTCTCGCGTTGGGCAGCTCTCGGGACGGACGTCTCGGCGAGCGCCGTTCGCGGGGCGCTCCTCATGGGTCGTACCTCCCGGGTCAATCCTCGCGGCACGTAGCTTTCGGCGAGTGCCTTCGCGGGGTGCCCGCGTGGGTCGTACCTCTTGGGTCACCCCTTGCCGGACGTACCCCTCGCGGGACGTACCCGTCGGCGAGCGCCGATCGCGGGCCAACCCTCGCGGGCCGTATCTCTCGGGCCGTACCTCTCGGGTTCGCCCTCGCGGACGTACCCCTCGTAGGCCGTACCCCTCCTAGGCCGTACCCCTCATCGCACGCCCCTCGTGGGACGCCCCTCGCGGGACACCCCTTTGGGCACACCCCTCGAGGCCGTGCCTCTCAGCAGCCCCTTCCGCGCAACGTGCCCCTCGAGGAGTGGGCCCCAGGATGGCCCCGCGCAGAGCGGATCTCCCAGGACGGCTCTCCACGAGCAGCCTGTCGAAAGGCAGCCCCGCAGAGGCCGGCACCTCGAGGCACGGCACCTCGAGGAGCGACCCCCGGGGTCCGGCAGCCCGCGAGGGACGGCCCCCTCACCGCCCGGTCAGCCGGGAACGGCGGACCGGGCGGGAGTGGGTGTGGGCCGGCGCGCGTCGGCGGGACGTTCCACGCGGGCGACGGGCTCGACCTCCGGGAAGCGGCGCACGTGCGCTTCGGGGGTCGTGAGGCGCGGTGGACGTGCCGGTGTCCTCCGCGTGGAGGAGGGCGCCGGCAGGGTGAACCAGACGACCTTCCCCTGATCGCCGTCCGGCCGCGCGCCCCAGCTCTCGCTGACGGCAGCCACCATGGCGAGCCCGCGCCCACAGGTGGCCAGCGACGCGGCGTCCTCGACCACCGGGAGACGGGGATCGTGGTCGCGCACCGAGACCTTGAGCCGGTCGAGCAGCAGCTCGATCTCCACGGTGCACATCTTGTCGGGCTGGGCATGGCGGTGGACGTTGGTGAGCAGCTCTGTCACACCGAGCGCGGCTCGGTCTATCAGGGCATCCAGATGCCAGTAGCGCAACTGCGCTGAAACGATTCTGCGGACCTGGCCGATCCGCGACGGCAGGGCTTGGAGCTCCACCGTGCAGTGCCTGCTTGGGTAACTGATCACGGCTGCGACTCCCCGACGTGAGGTCCGGAAGAACACGGAGTTCGGATCCAGCAGGGTGCCTGAGTGAGAGGGCCGCCTGCTGTCGTGCCCGGCGGGCTGGTTCGCAGCGTTATCGCCGGTAAACCCAGAGTGACGTGAGAACAGCGTGACCCAGGGGGTGCCGCGGCGCAACTCGCGGACATCTCAGCCGTCGCGCCCCGCCGCCCGGCGTACCGCCTCGATGAACCGGCGCGCCGCGGGCGGCCCAGGCTCGCCCGGCGCCGGATCGTGCTCACCCAGCGTCAGCAGGTACCGGTTGCCGTTGAGATCGGCGAGCGCCCGGTCCTCGGAGCCGAACCACGGCCGCGACGCCCGCACCGCCTGCACGGGCGCGCTGTCGATCTCGCTGCCGTAGCTCGTCAGCAGCTCCAGCCGGCCCCCGCTGATCCGGACCTGTCCGGCCCGGGTGAGCGAGCGCATACGCTTGCCGATCCGCACGCCCGTGGCCGTGAACTCCGGCTCCGCCATGCCTTGCAGCCCCCTTGCCGTGCCTGGGTCGCCCGGTGCCCCGCCGGGGCGGTGGGCCCCGCCCCCGGTGCAGTCTGCCGCGCCTGCGCATCGAGCACCAGTGCGCATGTGCCGGGCGCACCGGACACCCGGAGCACTCGCCCGAATGCGCCCCCGCGTCACCGTCGCCCGGCGCCTCGCACCGCCCTGTCGGAGCTTCCGTCAGGCACCCTCGCACGCCCGTTCCCGCAGTCTCTCTTTGAGTCGCCCAAAGATGCGTTTATGCAGGTGAGGAGCGTGCGGAAGCTGTCTATCATCGGTGTGTCGGCCGCGCGACGCGCCGTCGGCGCGCAGCGTAAGGAGCCCCGCAGTGAGCACCCGCACCGCCCGGCAGTACACCGCCGGCACACCCCTCGACACCGTCGACGTCGACCGCACCGACGCCGCCTACCGCGGCTGGTTGAAGGAGGCGGTCCGCAAGGTCCAGGCCGACGCCAACCGCTCGGCCGACACCCACCTGCTCCGCTTCCCGCTGCCGGAACACTGGGGCATCGACCTCTATCTGAAGGACGAGTCGACCCACCCGACCGGCAGCCTCAAGCACCGCCTCGCCCGCTCGCTCTTCCTCTACGGCCTGTGCAACGGCTGGATCCGCCCCGACCGCCCCGTGATCGAGGCGTCCAGCGGCTCGACGGCCGTCTCCGAGGCGTACTTCGCCAAGCTGATCGGCGTCCCCTTCGTCGCGGTCATGCCGCGTACGACGAGCGCCGAGAAGATCCGCCTGATCGAGTTCCACGGCGGCCGCTGTCACTTCGTGGACGACCCGCGCACCATGTACGAGGAGTCCGCCCGCCTCGCGGCGGAGACCGGCGGCCACTACATGGACCAGTTCACCTACGCGGAACGGGCCACCGACTGGCGCGGCAACAACAACATCGCCGAGTCCATCTTCCGGCAGCTCGGGCTGGAGCGGTTCCCCGAGCCCGCGTGGATCGTCGCCACGGCCGGCACCGGCGGCACCTCCGCGACCATCGCCCGCTACGTCCACTACATGCAGTACGACACCCGCGTCTGCGTCGCCGACCCGGAGAACTCCTGCTTCTTCGAAGGCTGGACCACCGGCGACCCGGAGGTCACCTGCGACTGCGGTTCCCGTATCGAGGGCATCGGCCGCCCCCGCATGGAGCCGAGCTTCGTACCCGGTGCCGTCGACCGGATGATGAAGGTTCCCGACGCGGCGAGCGTCGCGGCCGTACGCGCCCTGGAGCAGGCCATCGGCCGCAAGGCGGGCGGCTCGACGGGCACCGGCCTGTGGAGCGCGCTGAAGATCGTCGCGGAGATGGTCGCCGCGGGTCGTACGGGCAGCGTGGTCACCCTGCTGTGCGACCCGGGCGACCGCTACCTCGACAAGTACTACTCGGACGCCTGGCTCGCCGAACAGGGCCTCGACATCGCCCCGTACACCGCGGCCATCGAGTCGCTGCTGGCGACGGGAGTCTGGCCCGACCAGCCGATGGCCGGCTAGCCCACCGGCCGACTGGCCCGCCAGCCGACTGGCCGAAGCGTCGAGCAGCTTCGTCCCGCGACCGCCCCTGCCCTATCCGGGCGCCCCGGCGAGTCGCCGGTCCAGCGCGTCGACCGCCTGCCGGAAGGAGCGCCCCAGCCCGCCGCGGGCCGGCCGCAGCACCGCGCGGAACAGCGCGTTGCCGTCCGCGGCGAACGTCCACCCCACGCGCGTACCACCGTCGGCCGGGGCCAGGCGCCATTCCTCGACGAGCGCGCGGACGCCCGGCGCGTTGGTGACGTCGACGCGGTAGGCGTACACCTCGGGCGCCTCGGCCGCGAGGACCGTCTCCTCGAAGCGGGTGCCACCGTGCAGCCGTACCTGCCGGCCGTCGGGTGTCGGCCGGGCCGATGTCACGTGCGGGAACCACTCGGCCCAGCCGGGCACGTCGTCGGCGAGCGCGTGGAACACCCGGTCGGGCGGCGCGGAGATCTCCCGCGCGAAGACCAGGCGTACGGGCGCGCGCTCGACGAAGTCGAGCCCCACCGGGCGCAGCCGACGGGCCATGGTGACGTCACCCCTTCCCTCGACGGGGGCGACACCCTAGCTGACTTCCCGTCAGCTGTCTGCACCCTCGTCGGGCTCGCCCGCCACCACCAGCCGCAGATGCTCCGAGATCTCCGCGCGCGCCCCGGCCGGCAGCCCGGCGTCCGTCACCAGGGTGTCGACCTGGTCCAGCCTCGCGAAGGAACTGAGGCCCACCGTGCCCCACTTGGTGTGGTCGGCGACCACCACGACCCGGCGCGCCGACTGCACCAGACGCCGGTTGGTCTCTGCCTCCGCGAGGTTCGGCGTCGACAGGCCGGCCTCGACCGATATCCCGTGCACCCCGAGGAACAGCACGTCGAAGTGGAGCGTGGCGATCGCCTGGTCGGCCACCGGACCCACCAGCGAGTCGGACGGCGTGCGCACCCCGCCGGTCAGCACCACCGTGGCCGCGCCCGTGCGCTGGCCCGAGGAGCGCTGCGCCGAGTGGAAGACATCGGCCACCCGCACCGAGTTGGTGACGACGGTGAGGTCGGGCACGTCGAGCAGCCGGTGCGCCAGCGCGAACGTCGTCGTACCGCCCGACAGGGCGATCGCGGCACCCGGCGCGACCAGCTCGGCCGCGGCCCGCGCGATGTCCTCCTTCGCGGACAGCTCCAGACCCGACTTGGCCTCGAAGCCCGGCTCGTGCGTACTCGCCTCCGCCACCGGCACCGCGCCGCCGTGCACCTTCTCCAGCACGCCCTGCCGGGCCAGAGCGTCGAGATCGCGCCGAATCGTCATGTCCGAAACGCCGAGCTTCCGGGTCAGCTCGTTGACGCGGACGCCGCCGCGGCGTCGTACCTCGTCCAGGATCAGGGCGCGCCGCTGCTCCGCGAGGAGGTTCTGATTCTCGCTCACGTACGCTCCGGTCCTTTCGCCGCAATCCGTCCACACGCCCCGCACGCGCTCCGACGAGGGCATATCCCGCGGCACCGGTGCGTGGGCGTCCCATCCTCGCACGGGCCGGTACGGGCCGCGCCATCGACTGCCAGACGCGCACATGTCACTTGTGTCTCATCTGCTGCCTGTCTGTGACCCCGATCGGGGAGATTCCGTGACGATGGGTGTAGGCCGCCCGTCCGGCGGACATCCTGGTGCCCGCACGGACGACAGAGGCCGATGGTGCGTCACGGGGGAAGTGCGACAAGTGGAACACGCGCAGGAACGTGCCTTGAACCAGGCGGGGGCCACCAGAACCGCCGGGCAGCCCGGAGCAGCCGCCCTGGAACTGCTGGTCCACGGGGTGGGCGGCACCACACCCGAGCGAATGCTCGACGACCCGCGCACGGTACGGGTCGCCGGCGACGACACCGCCGCCGTCTTCCGGCGCACGGCGGACATCGAGGACCCCGCGCGGGCCGCCGGCACCGACGGCCGCCCGGTGCCCGAGGCGTACGTCTGGTGCAACCTCACCTCCGGCAACGGCGCCCGCGCCCTGTGGCTGTTGCTGCTGCCGTTCATGGTGGTCAACCTCGCCCACTGGATGCGCCCCGGCGCCCGCGACCGCACCCGCACCGTCCGGCTGTACGGACTGCTGGTGCGGCTCGCCGGCCTTACCCTGACCGTGCTCCTGGTCGCCGCGGCCTGCGAGGTCGCCCTCGACCTCGGGGCCTGGCAGTGCGCGGGCACGCGCGCGTGCGCCGAACGGCACTCCTGGCTCGGCTTCCTCTCACCCACCGTCTCCGACGGCGGCTGGTGGAGCCGCCCCGGCCGCCGGCTCGCCGTCGCCGCACTGCTGCCCACCGCCCTCGTCGGCCTGCTCTGGTACCTCTCCCGTCGCACCTGGAACGCCTACGAGTCCCAGCTGCCCCTGACCCCCGCCCCCGGCACCGACGAGGACGGCGCCGCCACCGCGCTGGCCCGGCCCGGCTTCTGGTACGGGCGGCGCCTGGTCGCCCGGCTGCGCGCCGCGCACACCGCCGCCGGCCTGCTGACGGTGGCCGCCGCCGTCATCGGCCCCGCCGTCCGCCACGACCGCGCCCCCGGCGGACCGGCCGCCCTCGACGTCGCGGGCCGGCTGCTGGCGGCCGCGCTGCTCGCCGTCGCCGTCCTCGCCGTGGCGGTGGTCTGCCGGCGGGGCCGCAGCGAGCGCCGCGTCGACCAGGACACCGACGCGTCCCTCGTACGTGGCCTGCCGCTCGCCGCGCTCCTCCTGCTCGCCCTCGCCCTGTCGTACGCCGGATGGGAGCGCCCGGCGTGGGAGTCGTCCGGCCGGCTGCCGGGCGACGCGGCCTTCGGCGGCATCACCCTGGTCCAGGGCCTCATCGTGATCGCTCTCGCCGTGGTCGCCCACCTGCTGCACCGCACCCGGCCCGACGCCCGCGCCGCCCTGCGGGGCCTGGGCGGACCCGCCGTCGCCATGCTGGCCTGCGCCCTCGGCGGGGTGATGTCCGGCGGCGTGTCCCAGCGCGTCGCCGACTGGCTGGACGGCACCCACGCCGCCATCCCCGGCCCGCCGGTCCTGCTGACCTGGCAGGCGTCCGTGATCCCGCCGCTGCTCCTCCTCGTGCTGGTGCTCGTCGCCCTGCTGGCCCGGCGCACCCTGCGGCAGGCCCGCGCCGAACGCGCCGCCGTTGCCGACGACTACTCCGGCGAGCCCCAGGAACCGGACCGCACCCGCCGTATCGCCCGCACACGCGCGATGGCCGCCCTCACCGACCGGGGACCCCTTCTCGTCGCCGTCGTCTCCGCCACGACCCTGCTGCTCGGCACCCTCGCCCTCGTCGGCGCCCTCACCACCGGCCGGACCCCGAGCGGCGCCGCACGCGACGCCCACGGCTTCGTCCAGGGCACCGCCGAGACCGCGCAGGCGCTGGGCTCCTGGCTCATCGGAGTCGGCTTCATACTGTTCGTGAGCTGGGGCCGGCGCGCCTACAAGGACGCCTCCGCGCGGCGCACCATCGGCATCCTCTGGGACGTCGGCACCTTCTGGCCGCGCGCCGCCCACCCCTTCGCCCCGCCCTGCTACGCCGAGCGCGCGGTCCCCGACCTGACCTGGCGGATCGACACCTGGACCCGCACCACCGGCGGCCGCCTCGTCCTCTCGGGCCACTCCCAGGGCAGTGTCCTCGCCGCCGCCACGGCCTGGCAGCTGTCCCCGGCCACCCGCAAACGGGTCGCCTTACTCACCTACGGCTCACCGCTGGAGCGCCTGTACGGCCGCTGGTTCCCGGCGCACTTCGGCCCGGAAGCGCTGAGCGCCCTGCACCACGAGGTCGACTGCTGGCGCAACCTGTACCGGCTCACCGATCCCATCGGCGGCCCCGTCCGGGTGCCCGCCGACGGCGGCCCCGAGGTCGACCGCGCCCCGCTGAAGGACCCGCTCGCGCACGGCCGCACCGACGACCACCCCCTGCCCGCGCCCGTCCTGGGCCACTCCGACTACCAGCACGACCCGGCCTTCACCGAGGAACGCGACCGCCTGCTGGCCCGGCTGCGCCCCGACCTCCCGGCCCAGCGGCCCCAGGCCGGGCCCTGAGCCGTCAGGCCAGGTCCGGCAGGTCCTCCGCGAACAGCAGCGTCAGATCGTCCGTGGTCGGCTCGTCGAGCTGGGCGACCCGGCTCGCATGCCGTTCCACCATCGCCTCGAACGTCTGCCGCGCGGTACGGCCGTTGCCGAAGGCGGGGCCCTTGGGGATCGCCGTGAAGTACTTCAGCACGGCCTCGGCGGCTCCCGGGGCCAGCCGGTACTCGTGCTCCTCGGCCTGCTGCTCCACGATCCGCAGCAGCTCCTCGGGGCCGTAGTCGCTGAAGGTGATGGTGCGGGAGAAGCGGGAGGCGACACCGGGGTTGACCGACAGGAAGCGCTCCATCTCGGCCGTGTAACCCGCGACGATCACCACCACCGCGTCACGGTGGTCCTCCATCAGCTTCACCAGCGTGTCGATGGCCTCCTTGCCGAAGTCCCGGCCCGCGTCCTCCGGGGACAGCGCGTACGCCTCGTCGATGAACAGCACACCGCCACGGGCCCGTTCGAAGGCCTCCTGGGTGCGGATCGCCGTGGAGCCGATGTGCTCGCCGACCAGGTCCACGCGGGACACCTCGACCAGATGGCCCTTCTCCAGGACGCCCAGCGAGGCCAGGATCTCGCCGTAGAGCCGGGCGACCGTCGTCTTGCCGGTGCCGGGGGAGCCGGTGAAGACCAGATGCCTCTTCACCGACGCCGCCTTCAGACCCGCCTGCTGACGGCGCCGGCCCACCTCGATCATGTCGGTCAGCGCCCGCACCTCACGCTTGACGCTCTCCAGGCCCACCAGCGCGTCGAGTTCGCCGAGCACGGCCTTGGAGGTCCGGGCCGGCGGCTCGGGCGGGGCGGCGGCCACGACGGGCTCCCGCTCGACGGGCCGCTGCCCCGGGATCGCGCCGAGCAGCCCCGGCGTCCGGCCCGCCGTCTCCACGGCCGTCTCCTGCGGCGCCGGAGACGGCCGCAGGCCCGCGCTCTCGTCGCTGGTGCAGTCCTCCACGACCGGACCCGTGCCCGAGCCGGTGCCGGGGCCGCCGTCCGCGAACTCGTAACCGCCGCGCGCGCACCGCTCCGTACGGCACTTCCTGAGCGTCGCACGACAGCCGTCGATCACATGGAAGCCGTAGCCGCCGCTGCCCGTCACCCGGCAGTTCAGGAAGCTGCCCCGGCCGCCCGCCGAGACGTAGAAACCCGCCTCGGACGGCGAGTCGACGGTGCACCGCTCGATGACGGGGTCGGCGCCCTTGGTGACGATCACGCCGGTCTGGGTGCCGGTCACCGTGCAGTTGGCGAGGGTGCCGCCGCTGCCGTGGTCGCGGAACCACGCGCCCGTCGCCGCGTCCCGGATCCGGCAGTCGTCGAGCTGCGCGGTCGCGCCGTCGCTCACCGACACCGCCGTGTTGCGCACCTGGGACAGATCGCTGTCGACGACGTCCGCGCGGGAGCCCCGGTCGAGGACGAACAGGGCGTCCGGCACGTCGTGCACCCGGCAGGAGTCCAGCACCGCGGTCGCGCCGTCGCTGACCCACACCGCCGGATAGTCACCGGTGCTGTCGAAGATCTCGCACTGGTTGGCGTCCACGCGGGTGCCGGGGTCCCACACCGACAGACCGTTGCGCCCGAACTGCCGGACACTGGTGCGGGTCAGCGTCAGCACCGAGCGGGAGCGCAGGTCGACCGCGTTCTCCGGGATGTCGTGGATGCGGCAGTCGGCCAGCGTGAGCACGGCGTCCGTGTCAAGGGTGACGCCGTCCGCGGTGGTGCGGTGCACATCGCAGTCGGTGAGGTGAGCGGTGGCCCGGCCGGTGATCTGCACCCCGCTGCCGCGCACCTCGTACACCTCGCAACCCACCGCTTCCAGCGCGGAGTTCTCGCCGGTGACGGTCAGTCCGGAGCCGGAGGCGTGGTGCACCCGGCAGCGCTCCAGCCGCGGATGGGCACCGCCGCGCACCGCGACGCCCGCCTGCCCGGCCGCGACCACCTCGCACTCCTCGAACACCCCGCCGCCGCCGTCCACGACGGCGATGCCGATGCCCGCCGGGTTGTCGACGGTGCAGCGCCGCACGCTCGGCCGGGCGCCGCCGCGCACCTCGACACCGGCCGCGGACCGGGTGACGACCCGTACGTCGATCAGCTCGGGCGCGCCCTCCTCGACCAGCAGCGCGGGCGCGGCCGCGTCCTGGCCCTCCACGTGCAGGTCCTGCACCACCGCGGAGGCCCGCACGACCAGGGGCACCCCGTCCACCGGCGCGATGCGCACGGAACCGGGGGAGCCCTCGGGACCGCGCAGCGTCACCGCCCGCTGGACGACGAGGTTCTCGCGGTAGGTGCCGGGGGCGATGGTGAGCACGTCACCGTCGGCCGCGGCCTCCAGGGCGGCGGCGAGCGATGCGTACTCACCCGTGCGGCGCCGCCACCGCGAAGTGCCGGTGTGCGTCACCTGGACCGTGCCCTGTGCCATGGTGTTGCTGCGCCCCCACCTCGTCGTACGCGGGTTTCGATGCCGATGAGTTCGGCCGGTCCACCGTAGCGTGCGCGCGGACGGTGGGTTGACCGGAGCCGGAAGCCGGTCAGCTGCCCGCGCCGGTCCTGCCCCAGTCCGGTCCGGCCTGTTCCCAGGCGCGGTCCAGCCGGGCGTACCGGCGGCGGACCATGCGCCACAGGACCAGGCGTCTGCCGCACTCGACCAGGCCGGCGGCGAGCAGGGCCACGCCGACGCCGGCGAGGACGGCGTGCGAGGTGGCGGTGGCCGGGTCCAGGGGGCGGCTCACCGGTCTGCCCAGCGGGTCGGTCCAGAGTCTGAACCGGTCGCCGGGTTCCGCGGCCTTGAGCTGGGCCATGACCGGGCCGTGGCGCGAGCTGCCGTCCGGGGCCGTCCAGTCGGCGAGGACTCTGGTGCGGGTGTCGCGGGTCGCGGTCTCGGGGTCGGCGGCCAGCGCGCCGCGCTCCAGCCGGCGCAGCACGGTGGCCGTCACCTGATGCCGGGACTGGCGCTGTTCGCGGGCCGAACGCTGCAGGGACTCCTGGGCGGCGGAGCCGACGAGGACACCGATCAGCGGCGCGACGAGCAGCACCAGCAGCAGTGCCGTCAGGGCCAGCCAGGCCTCGGCCAGATCGGTCGCGCGGCGCAGTGGATTGTGCCGCCAGCGCCAGAGTCCGCTCAGGGCTCGCATCCCGCACCCCCTTCCAGCTCCGTGGTCCCCCCGGCGGAGCCGTCCATGCGAGAGACCGGTCATGGAGAGCGTCGACCTCGCCGGCGACCGGGGTCCCTCACGAACTTCTCACCACACCCCAACGTACGGGCCGCGCACCGTGGTTCCCGTGCCTTCCCGACATGGCGGGATCTCTCTGCCCCCTCGGCAGCGGCCCGCGGGCGCGACGGCCGGGACTACGCGAGGATCCGCACCGGGTCGCCGACCCGGATCGCGCCGGTGGAGAGAGGCACCAGATTCTGGCCGAAGACCAGCTTGCCGCCGATACGGCGATGCCGGCCGAGGGTGAGCAGGGGCTCTCTGCCGCGCTCCGCGCTCGTCTGGTCGGTCGTCGTCACCACACACCGCCCGCAGGGCTTGGCGACACGGAACTCGACGTCCCCGACGGCGAGTCGGGACCAGCCGTCCTCCGCCCACGGCGCGGTGCCCGCCACGACCAGGTTCGGCCGGAAGCGGTTCATCGGCAGGGGGCCCTCCTCGGGCCGGTCGCCCTGTGCGATCAGGGAGTTGAGGGCGTCGAGGGAGGCCGCCGAGGTGAGCAGCAGCGGGTAACCGTCGGCGAAGCTGACCGTCTCGCCGGGCAGCGCGTACTCCGGGTCGACGGGGCGGCGGGTGGCGGGGTCGTCCATGTACACGAGACGGACGTCGATGCCCAGGTGGGCGCTGCACCAGGCGTGCGCGGCGGCGTCGGCCGGGACGCCGTCCACCTTGTCCCGGAAGATCTCCAGCGTCACCGTGCCGATCGGCTCCGGCACGGACACCGTCAGCGGGTCGAGGCCGGGCGCTGACAGCCGAAGGCCGCCGCCGGGCAGAAGCTCGGCGACGGCCAGCGCGAGGCGCGGTTGCTGGCGTTGCGTGACGACCTTTCCCCCGTCGTCGATCAGCACCCAGCGTCGGTCTCCGGCCAGCCCCCAGGGCTCCACGACGGCTTCCCGGAGCGACAGGCTCCGGAACGCCTTGACCGGATGGACATGGATCGATTGCAGTTCCGCGTTCCCCATGGGGCCATCGTGCCAGGTGGCACCGACAGCCCGGGGAGTCGATCAGTAGCCGCGGTACTGCTGCTGGTTGTACGGATCCTGGTAAGGGGCGGGCGCCGGGCGCGGCGCCGCGGGGCGCATCGCCTCGTAGCCCATGCCGGGCGCGGCGGCCGGACGGGGCTGCTGGGGCACCTGCGGGCCCGGGTAGCCGCGCGGCGCCGAGGCCTGCTGGGGGATGTACGCCGTCGGCGCCGCGTGCAGCGGCGCGGGCTGCGGCGTCTGCGGGTAGCCGTAGGAGGGCTGGGACGGGGCCGCCGGCAGGGCGGGGAGCGCCGCCGGCAGGGCGGGCAGCGAGCTGCCCGGCGTGTCGTAAGCGGCGGGGACCCGGATCGGGGCGATCTGCGGGGTGCCCCGCTCGGCGACGAGGGAGTCGTAGATCGGGGTGTCCGGGAAGGAGGCGGAGTAGTAGCCGCCACCATAAGTGGAGCGGGGGGAGGTCATGGCACATAAGTTAAGCCCACGATGTGCTGGTTGGGGAGACCGATAATGGGGTTGTTTTCCGTGTCTGCGGTGACGCCGGATCCCCAATGCGAGCGAACATGGGAAAAAGGGGCACCGCGCGGCGTTCGGATCGTGTAAAGGCTCAGTTCCGGGCGGGTTACCGGCGGTTGGCCTCTGATCTTCGTACGACTCCGAAAGGGGTTCGTCGGACATCCGGCACGGGCCATGGGCGTTCTGTGTCAGGGGCAATAGGTTGGGGTCTGCAGAGATCCCGGGAGAACGCGTGATGGGGGCGGGCATGTCCATGCCGAAAGGATCGAATACGCCGGTGCCGACGGCCGCACTGCGGGTCGAGGTCGGCTGGCGCGGCGGACCCGGCGTCCCCGACGCGGACGCCTCGGCGCTGCTGCTGGCCGGCGGCAAGGTCCGCTCCGACAGCGACTTCGTCTTCTACAACCAGCCCGCGCACACCTCCGGCGCGGTCCGCCACGAGGGCAAGCGGGACACCGGCGGCATGGTGACCGACACGCTGCTCGTCGACCTCACGCGCGTGGAGAGCGCCGTGGAGACGGTGGTGCTCGCCGCCTCCGCCGACGGTGGCGCCTTCGGCCAGGTGCCTGGCCTGTACATCGAGGTCAAGGACGCCACCCAGGGCACCGTGGTCGCCCGCTTCGACAGCACCGGCGCGTCCGTCGAGACGGCCTTCGTCCTCGGCGAGTTCTACCGCCGCCAGGGCGCCTGGAAGTTCCGCGCGGTCGGCCAGGGCTACAGCAGCGGCCTGGAAGGACTGGCCACCGACTTCGGCATCACCGTCGACGAACCGCAGCACGCCGCCCCGCCGGCCTCCCCGGTCCGCACCCCGCCCGCCGCGCCGGTCCGGACCCCGTCGGCGACCGCACCCGTCACCCCGCCCCCGCCGGCCGCGCCCGTACGGCTCACCAAGGTCACGCTCACCAAGGCCGCCCCCACCGTGTCGCTGACCAAGCAGGGCGGCACCTCGGGCGCCCTGCGGGTGAACCTCAACTGGGAGGTGCGCAAGCAGTTCTCCGGCTGGGGCAGCAAGCTCGGCAGGGCCGTCGCCATGCATTCCGACCTCGACCTCGACCTGTGCGCCCTGTACGAACTCGCCGACGGCAGCAAAGGCGTCGTCCAGGCCCTCGGCAACGCCTTCGGCTCGCTGCACCACCCGCCGTACATCCACCTCGACGGCGACGACCGCACCGGCGCCGTGGCGACCGGCGAGAACCTGACCGTCAACCTCGACTACAAGGACGCCTTCCGGCGCATCCTGGTCTTCGTCACCATCTACGAGGGCGCCCGCTCCTTCGCCGACCTGCACGCCACGGTCACCCTCCAGCCGCAGCACGGCGCCGCCGTCGACTTCTCCCTGGACGAGTGCACGGTCCCCTCCCCGGTGTGCGCGCTGGCCCTGATCACCAACACCGGCGGCGACCTGATCGTCCAGCGCGAGGCCCGCTACCTGATCCCCGAGCGCGGCGTGAGCCCGCAGCGGACCGTCGACCACGCCTACGGGTGGGGCATGAACTGGACCCCCGGACGGAAGTGATCAGCTCTCGTCGGGGACGGCGTCCGGACGCGCGTAGGTGCGGCCCTTCCAGGCCGCGCCCCGCCCTCGGTGGTGCTGCACGGCGGAATCGACCGTCATCAGCAGATAGAGGAACGCGGTGAACGGCAGCAGCGGAGCGAGCCACCACGGCTGCCGGTAGTAGCGGAGCATCGGCAGATAGGTCCCCGCCATCACCAGCCACGCCAAGCCCCCGAGGACAGCCGCCGCCGTGTCACCCACGACGGCCCCGGCCGTCACGGCCACCGGCGGCACCAGATAGACGAGGGCCAGCCCGGCGACCGTGCCGAGCAGCAGCAGCGGGTTGTGCCGCAGCTGGGCGTAGGCACTGCGCGAGACCATCCGCCACAGATCGTGCAGCCGGGGATACGGACGCACGCTGTCCACCCGCTCCGCCAGGCCCAGCCAGATGTGCCCGCCGCTGCCGCGCACGGCCCGCGCGAGGGCCACGTCGTCGATCACGGCGTGGCGGATCGAGTCCGGGATCCGCGCCCGCTCGGCGGCCTCGGCCCGCAGCAGGACACAGCCGCCCGCGGCGGCCGCCGTGCGCGCGCCCCGCCGGCCGATCCGGCGGAACGGGTACAGCTGCGCGAAGAAGTAGACGAACGCCGGCACGACCAGACGCTCCCACAGGCTCTCCACCCGCAGCCGGGCCATCTGCGAGACCACGTCGAAGCCCCCGGTGCGGGCCGCCGCCACCAGCGAGCGCAGACTGTCCGGCGCGTGCGCGATGTCGGCGTCCGTCAGCAGCAGGTACTCGGGTCCACGCGCGCGTGCCTCACCGATGCCGTGCCGCACCGCCCACAGCTTGCCGGTCCAGCCCGTCGGCGGCTCGCCCGGCGAGACCACGGTCAGCGGCAGACCGCCCAGCCGCCGGGACAGATCCCGCGCCAGCTCCCCGGTGCCGTCCGTGCTGCCGTCGTCGACGAGGAACACCTCCGCCCGGCCCGGATAGTCCTGCGCCAGCAGCGACGGCAGGCTCACCGGCAGCACCGCGGCCTCGTCACGGGCCGGTACGACCACACACACGGGCGGCCAGTCGCCGGGATCGCGGCGGGGCGGCAGCCTGACGTCCGTGCGCCAGAAGAACCCCTGGCCGAGCAGCAGCCACAGCCAGGCGGCCAGGGAACCGGCGGCAGTCCACGCGAGGGCGCTCACCCACGCAGTCTGCCCCACGGGGGAGGGCCCGGAAGGCACATCGACTATCGTGGCCGGGTGAAGATCGCGCTCATGGATTCAGGAATCGGGCTGCTGGCGGCCACCGCCGCGGTACGGCGCCTTCGCCCCGACGCCGATCTGGTGCTCTCCCTCGACCCGGACGGCATGCCCTGGGGCCCGCGTACGGCGGAGGACCTCACCGCGCGGGCCGTGGCCGTCGCCGAGGCCGCCGCCGAGCACCGCCCCGACGCACTCATCGTCGGCTGCAACACCGCCACCGTGCACGCCCTGCCCACGCTGCGCGCCCTCCTGGAGCCCGCCCTGCCGGTGATCGGCACCGTCCCGGCGATCAAGCCCGCGGCGGCCGGCGGCGGTCACGTCGCCATCTGGGCCACGCCCGCCACCACCGGCAGCCCCTACCAGCGGGGACTCATCCGGGACTTCGCCGCGGGCGTGCCGGTCACCGAGGTGCCGTGCTGGGGCCTCGCCGAAGCCGTGGAGCACGCGGACGAGACGGCGATCGACGCCGCCGTCGCCGCGGCGGCCGAGCTGACACCGGACGATGTGACGACCGTGGTCCTGGGCTGCACCCATTACGAACTGGTCGCCGAGCGCATCCGTGCCGCCGTGCAGCGCCCGGGCCGTCCGCCGCTGGCCCTGCACGGCTCGGCCGGCGCCGTGGCCGCGCAGGCCCTGCGCCGGATCGGCGCCGACGCCCGGCCCGAGGCCGCGTCGCGCGGCGGGGTGACGGTGCTGCTGAGCGGACGCGAGGGCGCGCTGCCCGCGCCGGCGCTGGCCTACGCGGAAGGCCGTCTGCTGACCTCGGACGTCCCCGCCCCGGTGGCCGACCCGCGCTGACCGCTCCTGGTACCAGGGCCCTGGACGCCCGACCGGCCCAGTCACGCTGTGCAACGGGCTACCCGCGCAGCGAAAGCTGAGTAACCTCGAAGCATGAGGGACCATCCCCGCCCTGAGAGCGCCCCCGACGCCGATGTCTGGACCGGTCGGGCCACCAACCGGTTCCAGTGGCTGCTGGCGCTCTTCGGTGCCGCCTGCATGGCGCTCGGCATCGGGCTGGCCATCGACTCCGCGTGGACGGGCGGCATCGTGCCGCTGGTCATGTCGGTCGTCGGCTGCATCGCGGCGGGTCTGCTGGTCCTGTTCGGCACCCTCGCCTTCGTGCACGTCGCCCTGCGGGTGGACGCGGAGTGCCTGGAGATCCGCTGCGGCCACATCGGCGTGCCGCGCCGCCGCATCCCCCTCTCACAGGTCGCCGGCGCGGACTTCGCCCCGCTCGTCACACCGCGTCACTGGGGCGGATGGGGCTACCGCTGGCGGCCGGAGAAGGGCACCGCCGTCGTCGTACGCCGGGGCGAGGGCCTGGTCCTGCGACTGTGGGACGGCCACACCCTCACGATCACCGTGGACGACGCGGAATCGGCGGTACGGGTCATCCGGAACCGGCTCCTGCCCAGCGCGCCGGAGACGACGCGCTGACGGGGTTCCCTACGGCGTCGGTTTTGACGGGCGGCGCGGCGTGGTGTGGCGCGGTGGGGCGACGGCTTGTCGGGCGGCGCGGTCTCGGGCGCTTTGAGCACGGCTCCGCCGGGCGGCGTGGTTCCGCGTGGTGCGCGACGGCTCGGCTGGTCCGGTCCCGGAGTCCCGGCGCCGTGGCGTGTCCCGCGCGGTGCGGTGACGGCTCCGCCGGGCGGCGTGGTCTCGGGCGGTGTGGCCACGGCGCCGCCGAGCGGCGCGGCCCCGCGTGATGCGGCGATGGCTCGGCCGGGGCCGGTCCGGACGCCCGGCGCCGTGACGTGGTTCCGCGCGGTGCGGCGACATCGGCTGGGTCCGGTCCCGCAGCCCCGTCGCCGTGACGTGGCCCCGCATGGTGCGGCCACAGCTCGGCCGGGTCAGTCCTAGGGGGTGTCTCGCCGATCATGCCGGGCTCGCGGCGTCTGGCACCGCGCCTCGTCGCGTTGTCGTCGGTCCCCGATTCCCCCAAGCTCTCGGCTCCGCTCGAGCAGGGGGGACTCCCATCGCATCGGCTCCCTCCTCCGCCTTGCGATGCACGGCACCAGGCGCCGCTCCCTGATCCGGCCTGATCGACGAGACACCCCCCAGGGCCCCGGTGCCGTGACGTGGTCCCGCGCGGTGCGGCAACAGCCCCGCCGGATCCGCCCGGAGCCCCGGCACCGCCATCGGCGCTTCCGCGCGGTCCGGTCATGCTCCCGGCCGCGAAGGCTCCCCGAGCGGGGAGCGTGCCGTCGCCAGTCCCGCCAGCAGGCCCGCGCCCGCCGTCACCGCGGTGAAGCTGAGCGCGTTGCCGACCACGGAGATCGCCACGAGTGCCGTCAGCGCGGCGCCCGCGGTGAGCGCGACCGGCGTGGGCCGCGCGGTGCGCCACAGCGTGTAGAGCATCCAGCCGAACACCGCCGCCAGCAGGAGCACCCCGATCACACCCTGCTCGGCCGCCTGCTGCAACGGCGCCGAGTGCGGTTTGCCGTCGGACAGCGGCGAACCGGCCACGGCCTGGCTCAGCTCCCCGAACCGCCCCGGCCCCACTCCCAGCACGGCGTCCGCGCGGGCGAGGGCGAGCGCGTCCCGCCACAGATCGACCCGGTGCCGGGTCAGCGGGCCCTCCAGGGACGCGGACAGCCCCGGCGGCAGCACGCGCCCCGCGACCGCCAGGGCCACCCCGACCAGCAGCACAGCGGCCAGTGCCAGTCCGGCGACGCCCAGCCCCCGGTGCCGCACCCGTCCGGCGGCGAGCGAGGCGAGCAGCACCGCCGTACAGGCGAGGGCACCCATGACCGAGCCCACGGCCGCCGCGGTCACCGCGATCCCCACGGCCAGCGCGCGCAGCGCCAGCCGCAGTGCGGCGGGGCCCGCCGACCAGGCCGCGCAGCAGGCGGCGCCGGCGGCCAGGGCCAGCAGCGCCGCGGTGGCCCCGGCGTGCCCGAGCGGGGCGCCGGGCTGCGGACCCGGGACGAGGCGCGGCGCGGCGACGGTCAGACCGAGGCCGGCGAGGGCCCCGGCGCAGGGCGCGGCGACCGGCAGCAGCGATCCGCAGATCCGCCCGGCGGCGTACCCGCCGGCCACGGCGAGCACCGCCAGCAGCATCCCCTCGGGCCGGCCGCCGTGAGCCGCGGCCGTGATCATCGACCAGACGGCACAGGCGCCGAGCACCATTACGCCCGCCGCGTCAGAAACGTTTCGTCTGTCGCCGTCCGCTTCCGGTCCGACCGCAGACGACATCCCCGTGGAACCCACCCGTCCCCCCGAAACCGGTCCCCCGACCTGTGACGGGCCCCGTCCGCCGGTCCAGGACACGGCCGCACGACCCGAGGCTTCGGCTCACGGTAACGGCTGATGGGCGGTTTGTGGATGAGTCGCGCGGACCGGTGCGGAAACGATGCTGCAGAGGTCGGCGCCAGGTACCGCCGGCCCGTCCGCCCGCGCTGTCGGCGCCTCCGTCACCCGCCGTAGACTCCCGGAGTGACCGTCACCGCAACCTCCGTCGGCGAGTCGGACGACGTCCAGCCGCGGACCGCCCCCGCCCAGCGGGCGCGACTCCTGCGCCTCGTCCCGGCCGCCACCGCGGCGCTCTCCGGAGTGCTGCTCTACGTCAGCTTCCCGCCCCGCACCCTGTGGTGGCTGGCCCTGCCGGCCTTCGCCGCCTTCGGGTGGGTGCTGCGCGGCCGCAGTGTGAAGGCGGGCCTCGGCCTCGGCTACCTCTTCGGCCTGGGCTTCCTGCTGCCGCTGCTGGTGTGGACCGGCGTGGAGGTCGGCCCCGGCCCCTGGCTCGCGCTCGTCGCCATCGAGGCACTGTTCGTCGCCCTCGTCGGCGCGGGCGTCGCCGCGGTGTCCCGGCTGCCCGCGTGGCCCGTGTGGGCGGCCGCGGTGTGGATCGCGGGGGAGGCGGCCCGCGCGCGTGTGCCCTTCCACGGCTTCCCCTGGGGCAAGATCGCCTTCGGCCAGGCGGACGGAGTCTTCCTGCCGCTCGCCGCCCTCGGCGGCACCCCGGTCCTCGGTTTCGCGGTCGTCCTGTGCGGCTTCGGGCTGTACGAGGTGATCCGCCTCGCGGTGGAGGCGCGCCGTACCCGCGCGATACCGCGGTCCGCCGGGATCACGGCACTGCTCAGCCTCGCCGTGCCGCCACTGGCGGCGCTGGCCGCCCTGCCGCTGGTCAGCGACGAGGCCCAGACCGGCACCGCCACCGTCGCCGTGATCCAGGGCAACGTGCCCCGCGCGGGACTCGGCTTCAACGAGCAGCGCCGCGCGGTGCTCGACTACCACGCGCGCGAGACGGAGCGGCTCGCGGCCGAGGTGAAGGCAGGGAAGGCCGCCCGGCCCGACTTCGTGCTGTGGCCGGAGAACTCCTCCGACATCGACCCCTTCGCCAACCCCGACGCCCGCACGGTCATCGACCGCGCGGCCAAGGCGATCGGCGCGCCCATCTCCGTCGGCGGTGTCGTGGAACGCGACGGCAGGCTGCTGAACGAGCAGATCCTGTGGGACCCCGAGAAGGGTCCTCTCCACACCTACGACAAGCGGCAGATCCAGCCGTTCGGCGAGTACCTGCCGCTGCGCTCGCTGCTCGACATGATCAACAAGAGCTGGACCAGCATGGTCCGCCAGGACTTCAGCCGGGGCTCCGAGCCGGGCGTGTTCACCCTCGACGGCACGAAGGTCGGCCTCGCCACCTGCTACGAGGCGGCCTTCGACTGGGCCGTGCGGGACACCGTCACCCACGGCGCCCAGATGATCTCCGTGCCGAGCAACAACGCGACCTTCGGCCGCAGCGAGATGACCTACCAGCAGCTCGCCATGTCGCGGATCCGCGCGGTCGAGCACAGCCGGACCGTCACCGTGCCGGTGACCAGCGGCGTCAGCGCGATCATCCTGCCGGACGGCACCATCTCCCAGAAGACCGGCATGTTCGTCGCGGACTCCCTCGTCCAGGAGGTGCCGTTGCGCTCGTCCGAGACCCCCGCGACCCGGTTCGGTGTCCTGCCGGAGCTCGCCCTGGTGCTGGTCGCCGCGGGCGGGCTCGGCTGGGCGGTCACCGTTCGCTTGCGCGGGCGGCGCGCGGGTGACGTGTAGCCGTACCACCGCCGTACGCCTGCCGTAGGACTGCCGTACGCCCCCGGAACCTCACCGGGGGCGCCGGTGCGGCCCGTTAGGGTCGGCCCATGGCTACTCCTGACTTCATCCGCACCCTGCGGGCCTCCGCCGGTCACCAGTTGCTGTGGCTCCCCGGGATCACCGCGATCGTCTTCGACGACGACGGCAGAGTGCTGCTCAACCGCCGCGCCGACACCCGCAAGTGGTCGGTGCTCGGCGGCATCCCCGACCCGGGTGAACAGCCCGCGGTCTGCGCGGTGCGGGAGGTCTACGAGGAGACCGGGGTGCACTGCGTCCCCGAGCGGGTCGTCCTCGTCCAGGCCCTGGACCCCGTCACCTATCCCAACGGTGACACCTGCCAGTACATGGACATCACCCTGCGCTGCCGCGCGGTCGGCGGCGAGGCCCGGGTCAACGACGACGAGTCGCTGGAGGTGGGCTGGTTCGAGGTCGACGCGCTGCCGGAGCTGCACGAGTTCGGGCTGTTCCGGATCAAGCAGGCGCTGTCGGACGCACCGACGTGGTACGAGCCTATGGCTTCAGAGTGAACTATGGGGGATGACCACATGGGGTGCGGGGCGGGCCCTGCCTAGGGTCGACCCATGACCCCGCCCCGTGACCTCCCCGGCCCGTCCGCCCCCACGCTCGACCTCGGCGGCCGCACCGCTCTCGTCACCGGTGCCGCCGGTGGCATCGGCCGCGCCTGTGCGCTGCGGCTCGCGGCCGCCGGGGCCAAGGTCAGAGCGGTCGACCGGGACGACAGCGGCCTCACCGCGCTCGCCGACCAGTCCGCCGGTCTGGCCGGCACCGTCGAACCGCACGTCCTCGACCTCACCGACCTGGACGCCGCCGAACAGGTCGCCGCCGGCACCGACGTCCTCGTCAACAACGCCGGACTCCAGCTCGTACGGCCGCTGGAGGAGTTCCCGCCGGACGTGTTCCACACCGTGCTGACCGTGATGCTGGAGGCGCCGTTCCGGCTGATCAGAGGCGCCCTGCCGCACATGTACGGACAGGGCTGGGGGCGGATCGTGAACATCTCCTCCGTGCACGGCCTGCGCGCGTCGGCGTACAAGTCGGCGTACGTGGCCGCCAAGCACGGCCTGGAGGGACTGTCCAAGACCGCCGCCCTCGAAGGGGCGCCGCACGGTGTCACCTCCAACTGCGTCAACCCCGGCTACGTCCGCACGCCCCTGGTCGAACGGCAGCTCGCCGACCAGGCGCGGGCGCACGGCATCCCGCAGGAGCGCGTCCTCGCCGAGGTCATGCTCCAGGACAGCGCCGTGAAGCGGCTCATCGAGCCGGAGGAGGTCGCGGAGGCGGTCGCGTACCTGTGCGCGCCCCAGGCGTCCTTCGTCACCGGCACCTCGCTCGTCCTCGACGGCGGCTGGACCGCGCACTGAGCCGCCGGGCGCCGGCCGGAGTTTTCCACAGGGCTGACGAGGCGCCCGCGTCATGGTGAATCCTGTGAGCATGTCCCGCGATCACGTGCAGTCCGCCGAGCGCCCCGCCACCGGAGCCCCGGCGCCCGACACCGGCCTCGACACACCGAAGGACGGTGTCGAGGCGCCGTTCCTCGAGCTGCTGGCCCGCGGCGCGTCCGCCGACGCCTACGAACAGCCGGTGCTGCTCGCCCGCGCCGAGGGCCGGCCGGCCGAGCGGATCGCCGCACTGGAGCACGCCAAGCTGCTCGCCCTGCGGGTGCGCGCGGAGCTGGAGGGACGGCGCCGCCGCGAGGCCGAGCTGTCGGCCCTGTTCGAGACCGCCCACGACCTCGCCGGCCTGCGTGACCTGGACGCCGTCCTCCAGGCGATCGTGCAGCGCGCGCGGTCCCTGCTCGGCACCGACGTCGCCTACCTCAGCCTCAACGACCCGGCCCGCGGCGACACCTACATGCGGGTCACCGAGGGCTCGGTCGCGGCCCGCTTCCAGCAGCTCCGGCTCGGCATGGGGGAGGGGCTGGGCGGACTCGTCGCCCAGACGGCCCGGCCGTACGTCACCGACGACTACTTCCGCGACGAACGCTTCCAGCACACCGACACCATCGACGCGGGCGTGAGCGACGAAGGACTGGTGGCCATCCTCGGCGTGCCGCTGATGCTGGGGCACCACGTGATCGGGGTGCTCTTCGCCGCCGACCGCCGCGCCCGGGTCTTCGAGCGCGAGCAGATCGCGCTGCTCGGCTCCTTCGCTGCCCTGGCCGCCGCCGCCATCGACACCGCCAACCTGCTCACCGAGACCCGCGCGGCCCTCGCCGGCCTGGAACGCGCCAACGAGATCATCCAGGACCGCAGCGCCGTCATAGAACGCGCCTCCGACGTGCACGACCGGCTGGCCGAACTCGTCCTGCGCGGCGGCGGGGTGCACGACGTGGCCGCCGCGGTCTCCGAAGTGCTGGACGGCACGGTCGAGTTCACCGAGGCCGCCGACGCCCCGGCGCGCGCCCTGGACGAGTCCCGCGCCGAAGGCCACGCGGTACGCCACCAGCACGACTGGATCGCCGCCGTCGCCGCCGGCGGGGAACTCCTCGGCGCGCTGGTGCTGCGCGGCCATCCCGGCCTCGACCCGGTCGACCAGCGCACCCTGGAACGCGCCGCGATGGTCACCTCCCTGCTGCTGCTCGCCCGCCGCTCCGCCGCCGAGGCCGAACAGCGGGTCCGCGGCGAACTCCTGGACGACCTGCTCGACGCCCGCGACCGCGACCCCCGCCTGCTCCGCGAGCGCGCCGCCCGGCTGCACGCCGACCTCGACGCCACCCACGTCCTGCTCGCCGCCCGGCTCGACGGCCCCGCCGCCGACGCCGACCAGGAGGCCGCCGCCCGGCGCCGCCTCTGGTCCGCCGCCTCCCACCTCGCCGCGACCCGGCAGGGGCTGGCCGCCGCCCGCGACGGCGGCACCGTCCTGCTGCTGCCCCTCGCCGCGGGCGACAGCGCCACCGAACTGGCCCGGCGCACCGCCCGCCACCTCGGCACCGCCGTCCACGAATCGGTCACCGTCGGCGCCTCCCCACCGGTCCGCGACCTCGCCGCCCACCCGGACACCGTGGCCGGCGCCTACGCGGAGGCCCGCCGCTGCCTGGACGCCCTGCGCCTGCTGGGCCGTACGGGAGACGGTGCCGCCGCCGACGACTTCGGCTTCCTCGGACTGCTGCTCGCCGGCGACCGGGACGTGGCGGGCTTCGTGGACCGCACCATCGGCCAGGTCGTCGCCTACGACGAGAGACGCGGCACCGAACTGCTACGCACCCTCGACGCCTACTTCGCCTGCGGGATGAGCCCCGCCCGCACCAAGGACGAGCTGCACGTCCACGTCAACACCGTCGCCCAGCGCCTGGAACGCGTCGGCCGCCTGCTCGGCGACGACTGGCACACCCCGTCCCGCGCCCTGGAGATCCAGCTCGCCCTGCGCCTGCACCGGTTGGCGGCACCGGAACGCCACTGACCGCGGCCCCCGCACGCGAGGGCGTACGGGGGCCGCGGTCAGTGGCGCCGGTCAGACGGTGTGCGCGTCCGCGGCCCGGGCGTCCTCGGACGAGGCACCGGCGTCGGGCTCGACGTCGGCCAGGTCGCGCTCGCGGGTCTCCTTGGCCACGCCCACGGCGACGACCGTGAGCAGCGCCGCCGCGATCACGTACAGGGCGATCCAGGTGGAGCCCCCCGTGTTGGACAGCAGCGCGGTGGCGATCAGCGGCGCGGGCGCGCCGGCCGCGACCGAGGCGAACTGGGCGCCGATGGAGGCACCGGAGTAGCGCATCCGGGTCGCGAACATCTCGGAGAAGAACGCGGCCTGCGGGGCGTACATCGCGCCGTGCAGCACCAGGCCCACCGTCACCGCGAGGAGCAGGCTGCCGAAGTCACCGGTGTCGACGAGTGCGAAGAACGGGAACATCCACAGCCCGACCCCGGCCGCGCCCAGCAGATACACGGGACGACGCCCGACCCGGTCCGACAGGGCGCCCCACAGCGGGATGACCGCGAAGTGCACGGCGGAGGCGATCAGCACCGCGTTGAGCGCGGTCTGCTTGGAGACGTCGGCGGCGGTGGTGGCGTAGACGAGGATGAAGGCGGTGATGACGTAGTAGCTGATGTTCTCGGCCATACGCGCGCCCATCGCCACCAGGACGTCCCGCCAGTGGTGGCGCAACACGGAGACCAGCGGCAGCTTCTCGGCGTCGGCAGCCCCGGACGCCTTGCGCGCCTCGGCCTGCGCGAGCGCCTGCTGGAACACCGGCGACTCGTCGACGGACAGCCGGATCCACAGCCCGACGATCACCAGCACACCGGACAGCAGGAACGGAATCCGCCAGCCCCATGCGGAGAAGGCGTCGTCGGACAGCAGAGCGGTCAGCAGCGACAGCACACCGGTCGCGAGCAGCTGCCCGGCCGGCGCGCCGGTCTGCGGCCACGACGCCCAGAACCCGCGCCGCCGCGCGTCCCCGTGCTCCGACACCAGCAGGACGGCGCCGCCCCACTCACCGCCGAGCGCGAATCCCTGCACGAGCCGCAGCACGGTCAGCAGGACCGGCGCGGCGGTCCCGATCGTTGCGTGCGTCGGCAGCAGTCCGATCGCGAAGGTCGCCCCACCCATCAGCAGCAGGCTCAGCACCAGCAGCTTCTTGCGCCCGAGCCGGTCACCGTAGTGCCCGAACACCAGCGCGCCCAACGGCCGCGCCGCGAACCCGACCGCGTACGTCAGGAACGACAGCAGCGTGCCGACGAGCGGGTCGGACTCCGGGAAGAACAACTCGTTGAAGACGAGCGCGGCGGCTGAGCCGTAGAGGAAGAAGTCGTACCACTCGATGGTGGTGCCGATGAGGCTGGCGGCGACGATGCGCTTCAGATTGCCGGGCGTTGGGGGAGCGGTTGCTGCGGAGGCCATGTGCGCCACTTCCTCGTGTGCGGTGGGGACGGGTACGTGTCGGCACACCGTAGAAACATGCAGGTCAGCCGCACATGTGGTGGGGCAACATAGTTATGGGGTCCGCTATGCGTGCAGCCACCATGACGGCTAAGGGCAGGGCGGCTCAGGGGCTCGCAGGCGGTCGCCACGAAGGCTGTCCGGGACACACAGTTCGGGATGATTTGACGGCGCGGTGCTGACTCCGGCGCTGGTTTCGTGCTGGCACCGTGCCGCCGGAGCTGGTGTGGCGCACCGTTGCCGGGCGGCCTGCTGCGGCGGCCGCCAGTCGGCGCAGCGACGCTCCGAGAGCACAGGTCCTCATCGGTGAGCGCTCCGGTTTCCACCAGCCGACAGAGAATCGCTGCCACCTGGCTGCGCGCTCTCAGTGCGGGCGGACCAGGATCTTGACGTTCTCCTCCTTGTTGCCCACCAGTTCGTCGAAGCCGCTCGTGACGATGTCGTCGAGACCGATTCGGCCGGTGATGAACTGATACGGGTCGACCCGGCCGCTCGCGACCAGGGAAATGGTCGCCGGGTGGTCGTTCGCATATGCGAGGCTGCCGAGCACCTTGACCTCGCGGAACACCAGATCGTTCAGTGCGACCTTGGCCTCGTGTCCCCAGACGGCGACGTTCACGCAGGTGCCGCCCGCGCGTGTGGAAAGGATCGCGGACTTGAGTACCGCGTCGATGCCGGCGCATTCGAAGGTCACGTCGGCGTTGCGGCCCTTGGTCAGTTCTGACACCGCCGTAGCGATGTCCGTAGTGGTTGGATCGAGTATGTGGTCGGCGCCGGCCATGACTGCTTTGGCCTTGCGTACGTCCGCGGGCTCCACGACGATGATCGACTCGGTGCCGACCGCACGCAGAACAGCCGTGGTCACCAGGCCGATCGGTCCCGCACCGAACACGATGGCGGTGTCGGCGGACCGGGCGCCGGACAACCGTACGGCGTGGTAGGCGACCGCGAGTGGCTCGATGAGCGCCCCCACGTCTGTGCCGAGTTCGCCGAGCGGGTGGATCCAGCGGCGTTCGGCTACGACGAATTGTGAGAATCCGCCTCCGCCGCCGGAGAGGCCGACGAATCCCAGCGACTGGCAGACGTTGTACATGCCGCGCAGGCAGGGGTCGCACCGTCCGCACACGACGTAGGGTTCGACAACGACCCGGTCGCCTACGCGCAAGTCACCGACACCGTCACCGAGTTCCCGGACCACTCCCGCGAACTCGTGACCCAAAGTGATGGGCACGGTCTCGCCCGTCAGGGGGTGCGGCGTACCTTTGGCCGGCGCGAAAATGGGCCCTTCCAGATACTCGTGGAGGTCGGTGCCGCAAATGCCGCACCATTCGACCTCGACCTTGACGGTGCCCGGCCGTGTCGCAGGTTCCTGTACATCGTCGATCCGGATATCGCCCGGACCGTAGAAGCGTGCTGCCTTCATTCTCAGCTCCCTTGCTGGCGGGTGGATTTTGCAGCGGCATGGCGAGGGTGGCCTTTGGCTCCGAATTCGGCAGTCTGCTGCACCGAAAAGCGCCGAGCTTTCTCTGGGGGGAACATTCCGGCGCCCCGCAAACTCCCCCCGAGGAAGTAAGCAGAGCCCTTGCGCCCGCTACAGCCAGTGCGCGGGTGGAGTGCTCCCTGCGGATCCCAACTTCTCGTGGAGGACACCGGAATCCTCTGCGAGCGCCCTCGCAGAGTCGGGGATCACCGGGTCATCGCGCTGATTACACGGCCTTGCCGGGGCGGGCTCGACAGGGTTGCACGGAATTGCATGGAGTTGTTGCACGGCAGTAGCGCTCGGTTGATACTGCGGATACGCTCCCCCGCTGGCGCGAAGATGCGGGAGGTGCAGTCGTGAGCGTGCACAGTGCGATCCCTGCGGGCCGGAGCTTGCCCGATTACGCTCGGGACCTGGTCCGGATGCATGAAGCCGTCATCGGCGGGAGCCGCCCACCGCTGGCGCCACGTCCCCTCGTCTCCCGGTCCTGGACGCGGATGCTGCGGATGGGCCTAGCGGTGCGGGGCGGGAACCCGCGCGTTTCCGTGACGGAGGAAGAGATCGCACGCCGACGGTACGAATCGCCCATGCGGAGCGCTGTCCAGGAATTCACGCAGATATTTGAAGCGAATCCGGGCGCCTCTCACATGCTGCTCGTGGTCGCGGATGCGGATGGTGTCATCCTCTGGCGAGCAGGTGCGTCATCGGTGCGGCGCCGTGCCGACGCGCTCGGTTTCACCGAAGGCGCGGTCTGGACTGAGACGCAGGTGGGTACCAATGCGATCGGCACCGCGCTTGCCGAGGCCGCGCCGGTGGAGCTGCTCTCCGGTGAACACTTCGAGCAGGACCAGCATGCTTGGTACTGCACCGCCTGCCCGGTCCACGACCCTCGTACTGGGGATCTGCTGGGCATAGTCGATATCAGCGGTCCCGCCCTCACACTGCACCCGGCGATCGGCGCGTTGACCGAGACCGGGCGCCGTCTCGTGGAGGCCCAGATCTGGCGGTGTCACCAGGAGCGTCTTGAGCGGCTTCGGCAGTCGGCCGCACCGCTCCTGGCCGCCACTTCGGGTCCGGCGCTTGTGGTCGACGATCATGGGTGGGTCGCGCACAGCTCTGGCGTCGCCGTGGGCGCACGGATTGCCGCGCCAGCCGCCAGGCAGACCCTTGCTGTGCCCGGTTTCGGCGCATGCATGCCCGAGCGCCTACCGAACGGCTGGCTCGTCCGGCCATTCGCCCGCGGGCGAGAGCTGCTGCTCCAACTCGACCTGTCCAGCTCCCCGATGCTCCAGGTGCAGGCGGGTGACACGGGATGGCGTCGGCTCATCACCAAACGGCATGCCGAAATACTTGCGCTCCTGCACCGTGCGGGTCCAGCCGGCATGTCCGCGGAAGCGCTCAGTCAGGCGTTGTTCGGCGATGCAGGTCACCTTGTATCGGTGCGTGCCGAGGTGTCGCGTCTTCGCCGCCAGCTTGGAGGGATTGTGGCGACCCGGCCCTACCGCCTCGCCGACGGTGTCCGACTGACCATCACCAAGGACGCCGGCGCCTGGTGACTCGGAGAACAGCGGGGTTCATGTGCACATGGCCCGGGAAGCGCCCTCCGACGCCAGGGAGCTGTTCGGGAACCGGGCCTGGGCCCGACGCCTGCCGAGCCGGGCCTTCTGTGCTGCAGGGTGTGGCAGAAGCGCCCGATCCGCGCGCCGGAGTGATCCAGTCGCCGATGCGGTCGCTGCGCACCGTTCACCCAGCTCGGGACAACGCGCCCGCGGCCGACGGCGGTGACGTGCGCGCGCAGTGGGTTACATCATCGTTGCGGGGGACAGCGACGCAACGGGCCGATGGGCCGCGCACCGTTGCCGTCGACGCCGGCTACGTTGCCGCCGTCGCCGACCGATCCGGCACGATCCTGTGGTCGTGCGGTGGACGGGCCGTGCGGCGGCCAGCCCCCGGACACGGCGAATGTCGTACTGGAGTGCCTTGGCGCGGCGGAGCTGTCGCGCGACGATAAGTCGGCGGGCATACGCCCAGGCAGTCGGAGATCCGGGCTGGTCGGACCGGAACCCGGGGTATCCACTTACCATCGATTGCGCGACGCCCTGTTACGCAGGGGGCAGCCTGGTCAGCGTGGCAACACGCAAGGCTCCGAGGCGTCACACCTGCCGTAGCGCCATCGCCGGTGGCATCACCCACCGGCGATACAGGCACAACAGCCCGGCCGCCTGCGAGGCGACAGATCTGCTCACCGCCTTGCGGGGGCGAGGCGGCGGCTTCTCCCATGAGGCATCAAAGGTGTGCGGTTCCTGATCCGCTCCCACCTGCTCACCGGAGAGGACGCGACCGCGCCGGCCACGAACCCATACCGGGCGGGTGAACCAGCTTGGCTGAACCACCCACGAGAGGGCGGCGCCAGAGCAGCTGGGCCGGACGCGACGCCCGGCCCTTCTCTCACCGTCAGACGTGGACCACCGGTCAGCTGTGTGTGTGCAACGGCTTTCCGGCAAGTGCGAGGTGCGCTTCGCCCAGCGCCTCGGACTGGGTCGGGTGCGCGTGGATGAGCGGCGCGATCTGTTCGGGCAGGAGTTCCAGGTTGTAGATCAACTGGGCCTCGCCGATCAGTTCCCCGACACGATCGCCGACCATATGGAGGCCGACCACGCGTCCGTCGGGTGCTTTGACCAGCTTGATCGCCCCTGTTGTCTTGAGGATCTGGCTTTTGCCGTTGCCTGCGAGGTCGTACGTGAGGGTGGTGACACCGGTTTCGTACTTCTCGCTGGCGGCTGCCTCCGTCAGCCCCACCGAGGCGACCTCCGGATGGGAGAATGTCACCCGAGGGATGCCGGCCTCGTCAATGGGAGGTGGGTTCAGCCCAGCGATCGCTTCGGCCACGAAAACGCCCTGCGCGAAGCCGCGGTGTGCCAGTTGCGGGCCCGCCACAATGTCACCCACGGCGTACACGTCAGGCAGGTTGGTTCGCAGGCGTTTGTCGGTGGCGACGAATCCGCGCTCCAGTTTCAACCCGGATGCCTCGTAGCCATGGCCAGCGGTGTTCGGCCCACGGCCCACGGCCACCAGCAGAACGTCACATTCGAGCGTGTCACCGGATTCCAGTGCGATGCTCAGGCCCTGCTCGTCCTGTTGGGCGCCGGTGAACTTCACCCCGGTTTTGACGCGAACCCTGCGGCGCCGCAACGCGCGTTCCAGTTGTTTGGAGGAGAACTCGTCCTCGGCGGGCAGGAGACGCGGCAGTGCCTCGACGATGGTCACTTCGGCACCGAAGGACGCCCAGACGCTGGCGAATTCGACGCCGATGACGCCGCCGCCGAGCACGACGACCTTCTCGGGGATGTAGTCCAGCCGCAGTGCCTCCTCGCTGGTGACGATCCTTTCGCCCAGCTCAAGGCCGGGCAGCGACTTGGAGTAGGAGCCGGTGGCGAGGACGAGGCTGCGGCCGGTGTAGCGTGTGCCCCCGACGTCGACGGTGGTGCCACCGACGAAGGTGCCACGCCCCTCGATGACGGTGACATCGTGGGCCTCGGCCAAGCTCCGCAAGCCCCTGTGGAGGCGGGAGACGACCGAATCCTTGTACGCGTGGACTCTCGTGAGATCGATACCTTCGAAGGCGGCCCTCACGCCGAACTGCTCCCCGGTGCGCGCGGTGTCGGCGACCTCCGCCGCATGTAGGAGAGCCTTGGTGGGGATGCAGCCGCGGTGAAGGCAGGTCCCACCGAGCTTCTCCTGCTCGATGAGTATCACGGACTGGCCCAGCGCGGCCGCCCGGAAGGCCGCGGCGTAGCCGCCGGATCCGCCACCGAGGATCACCAGGTCGGCAGTGGTCACTTCGCTTCTCCTTGTCTGGCTTCCTGCGTCTGCCGGTAGAGCCGTCCGGCCCGGTAGGAGGAGCGCACCAGCGGGCCGGCCATCACTCCTGCGAACCCGATCTCACGTGCGCAGTCGTGGAGTCGGTCGAACTCCTCCGGCGGTAACCACCGTTCGACCGGGTGGTGCCGCACCGACGGTCGCAGGTACTGGGTGATGGTCAGCAGCCGGCATCCCGCCGCGTGAAGATCGCGCAGCGTCTGCACCACCTCTTCGCCGGTTTCGCCCAGTCCCAGGATCAGATTCGACTTGGTCACCAGCCCTGCCTCCCGCGCCCGGGCCAGCACGCCGAGCGAGCGAAGGTAGTCGAAACCCGGACGGATTCGCCGGAAGATCCTGGGCACCGTCTCCACGTTGTGCGCCAGCACCTCTGGACATGCGCCGAATACCTCGTCAAGGAGATCCGGTGTGCCGTTGAAGTCCGGGATCAGCACCTCGACCGCGGTACCCGGGTTGCGTCGGTGGATCTGCCGCACCGTCTCCCCGTACAACCACACGCCGCCATCAGGCAGATCATCCCGCGCCACGCCGGTGACCGTGGCGTACCGGAGCTTCATCGCGCCTACCGACTCGGCGACGCGCAGCGGCTCCGCAGCATCCAGCTCGGCCGGTTTTCCCGTGTCGATCTGGCAGAAATCGCACCGGCGGGTGCACCGATCCCCGCCGATCAGGAAGGTGGCCTCCCGATCTTCCCAGCACTCGAAGATGTTCGGACAGGCCGCCTCCTCGCACACGGTATGGAGTTGCTCGCGGCGCACGAGCTCCTGGAGCTCAGCGAATCCTGGCCCTGTCCGTATGCGGGTCCTGATCCAGGAAGGTTTCCGCTCGATCGGGACGGCGCTGTTGCGGACTTCCAACCGCAGGAGCCGCCGTCCGTCCGGTTGCACACTTGTCATCGGCCCACGGTCCGATCACCGCGCCACGCTCACAAGATGTTGCAGCTGATTGCGTCCACCGCTGCGTGCAATTTCCTGCAACCCTGTCCCGCTGGGCCGCTTCCGCTGTCCCATGACCCTCGTGGCCGGAGGACGCCGGTCACATCGGATCGTGAAAGGGCCCTGCGGCATGACTGCGGTGGGCATTGTGGCCAACCCTGCCTCCGGCCGGGACATCCGGCGGCTTGTATCCGGCGCATCGGCTTTCCCGACAGCCGAGAAGGCCAATATCGTGCAGCGCTTGCTCACGGCGCTGGGCACGGTCGGCGTCGAGACGGTGCTGGTGTCCGTCGATCTCGGAGGCATCTCCGCGGCTGTATTGAGGGCCGTGCGGAACCGGCCGGCGAAGAGCACGCCATGGCCGCGCGTCCGCTTCGTCGATGACGATGCCATCACCGACAGCGCTCAGGACACGGCCAACGCGGTCCGCCGCATGGTCGAGGCCGGCGCCAACGTGATCATCTGCCTGGGCGGCGACGGAACCGCACGCGTGGCCACGGCGGCGTTGCTCGCCGGCCCCGGGTACGACGTGCCGTTGTTGTCACTGTCCACCGGCACCAACAACGCTTTCCCACAGATGCGTGAGGCCACAGTCGCCGGCCTGGCGGCCGGACTGGTGGCCACCGGCGCCGTCGACCGAGGCATCGCCGCCAGTCGGGCTCGCGCACTCGAGGTACGCACCAGCGAGCGGACCGAGCTTGGACTGGTCGACGTCGCGGTGTCCACAGCGCCCTATGTCGGCTCCCGTGCGCTATGGCATCCCGACGCCCTCACCGAGTTGTACTGCACCTTCGCCGAGCCGGACGCGACCGGCCTGTCCTCCATAGCGGGCCTGCTCCGTCCCAGCCCGAGGGACGAGCCCGAGGGCATCGCGGTGCGTCTGTGCCCGGCGGAGCAAGCACCCATCGTGGTCAACGCGCCGATCGCCCCGGGCCTGGTGCTTCCCGTCGGGGTGGCTGCCTGGCGGCCCCTGCGCACTGGCGAGCAGGTGGAGATCAGCACCCCCCGCGGCGTGGTGGCCTTCGACGGCGAGCGCGAACTGGAACTGGCCGGCACGACGGGTGCCACGGTGCGGCTCAGGGAGGACGGGCCGCTCTGTGTCGACGTCACCGCCGTGATGAGCCAGGCGGCACGTGCCGGCCTGTTCCGCAGCGACCGCACCACGGTCTGAGGACGACCAGACCGACAGGAGCCCCAGAAGAAAGGACCGTCAACGATGACACCCACTCAACCGGCCCAGGCCACGTCGGGGCTCGACGAGAAGGCACTGCTGGAGGCGTATCGCACCATGCGCACCATCCGCGAGTTCGAGGAGCGGCTGCACCTTGAGTTCGCCACTGGCGAGATCCCGGGGTTCGTGCACCTGTACGCGGGCGAGGAAGCCTCGGCCACCGCGGTGTGTGCCCACCTCGACGAGCGCGACTCGATCGCCAGCACGCACCGCGGCCACGGGCACTGCATCGCCAAGGGCGTGGACGTCAAGGAGATGATGGCCGAGATCTACGGTCGCGTCACGGGGTCCTGCCGGGGCAAGGGCGGCTCGATGCACATCGCGGACCTGTCCAAGGGCATGCTCGGTGCGAACGGCATCGTCGGCGGCGGTCCGCCCCTGATCTGCGGTACCGCTCTGGCGGCCAAGCAGCAGGGGACCGGTGGCGTCGGCGTGGCGTTCTTCGGTGACGGGGCGAGCAATCAGGGGACCACCCTGGAAGCGCTCAACCTCGCCTCGGTGTGGAACCTTCCCGCCATCTTCGTGGCGGAGAACAACGGCTACGCAGAGGCCACGGCGGCCACCTGGTCGGTGGCCTGCGACAACATCGCCGACCGTGCCGCCGGATTCGGCATGCCGGGCGTGATTGTGGACGGCTTCGACTTCTTCGCGGTGTACGAGGCCGCGGGCGAGGCGATCGAACGGGCCCGTGAAGGCGGAGGGCCCACCCTGATCGAGGTCAAGTTCACCCGGTACTACGGTCACTTCGAGGGCGACCAGCAGACTTATCGCGCCGACGAGGTGGCGCGGGCTCGCGCGTCACTGGACTGCCTCAAGCAGTTCAGTGAGCGGGTCACTGCTTCCGGTCAGCTCGACGCGGCCGCACTGGACGGTGTCGACGGGGAAGTGGCCGGTCTCATCGAGGCCGCGGTGACGGAGGCCAAGCAGGCCCCGACGCCGACCGCGGACGACCTGACCACCGATGTCTACGTCAGCTACTGACCCCGAACACTTCCAGGAGCACGGTTATGGCACGCACGATCAGCTATCGCGAGGCGGTCAACGAGGCGCTCAGGCAGGAGATGGAGCGCGACCCGTCCGTCATCGTCATGGGCGAGGACAACGCGGGCGGCGCAGGCAGTCCCGGTGAGGACGACGCATGGGGCGGTGTCCTCGGCGTGACCAAGGGGCTGTACGAGCAGTTCCCGGGAAGAGTGCTGGACACACCGATCTCGGAATCGGCTTTCGTCGGCGCCGCGGTCGGCGCCGCGACACGTGGCCTGCGCCCGGTGGCCGAGCTGATGTTCATCGACTTCATGGGCGTCTGCTTCGACCAGATCTTCAACCAGGCCGCCAAGTTCCGCTACATGTTCGGCGGCAAGGCCGTCACACCCGTGGTGGTGCGGACCATGTACGGAGCCGGTCTCAACGCCGCCGCACAGCACTCCCAGTGCCTGTACCCGGTCTTCACCCACATACCGGGCCTCAAGGTCGTCCTGCCCTCCAGCCCGTACGAGGCCAAAGGCCTGCTTATCCAGGCCATCCGCGACAACGACCCGGTCATCTTCTGTGAACACAAGGCGCTCTACGACATGACCGGCGAGGTACCCGAAGACAGCTACACCATCCCGTTCGGCGAGGCCAACGTGGTCCGTGACGGCGATGATGTCACCATCGTCGCCCTCGGTCGCATGGTCTCGGTGGCCGAGGAGGCGGCGGCCGAGCTGGCCCGGCAGGGCGTCCAGGCGGAGATCATCGACCCACGCACCACCAGTCCCCTCGACAGCGACACGATCCTCGAGAGCGTCGAGAACACCGGCCGGCTTGTCGTGGTCGACGAGGCCACCCCGCGCTGCAGCATGGCCACCGACATCTCGGCGCTGGTGGCCCAGGAGGCGTTCGGCGCCTTGCGGGCGCCGATCGGGATGGTCACCGCTCCGCACACGCCGGTGCCCTTCGCGCAGCCTCTGGAGCAGCTCTACATCCCGGACGCGCAGAAGGTGGCCAACGCCGTCAAGAAGACCATGGACTGGAAGAAGTGACGGGCCCTGTGAGCACCGAAGACGCCATCGCGAAGGTCACCATGCCCAAGTGGGGCCTGTCGATGAAAAGTGGCAAGATCACCGGCTGGCTCGTAGCCGAGGGCGACGAGGTGGCCGAGGGCGACGAACTGGCCGACATCGACACCGACAAGATCACCGGGGCGCTTGAGTCATCGGAGTCGGGTGTCATGCGCCGGATCATCGCCGAGACGAACGAGGACGTCCCCGTCGGCGGCACGATCGCGCTGATCGCTCCGGCGCACGTGCCGGAGGAACTGGTCGACGAAGCGGCCCGCGCCGCGCGCGAGGAACTGGACTCCGGCGCGGTCGAGGAGGTCGCCGGACCAGCCCTCGGAACAGTGCAGGTGGACGGCCGTACCATCTCCTACGCGACCCTCGGCACCGCGGAGGAGACCGTGCTGCTCGTACACGGTTACGGCGGCGACAAGAACTCCTGGCTCTTCGTACAGGAACCACTGTCGACCCGTGCGACCGTTCACGCGATCGACTTGCCGGGCCACGGCGACTCCACCAAGGACGTCGGCGACGGTTCCCTCGACACCCTGGCCGGCGCGCTGCTGGGCTTCCTCCAACAGCAGGGCATCGAACGCGTCCACTTGGTCGGGCACTCACTCGGCGGCGCCGTGGTCACCGCCGCCGCCGCCCGCGAACCCGGTAAGATCGCGTCGCTGACCCTCGTCGCACCTGCCGGCTACGGCGACGCCATCAACGCCGGCTACCTGCGTGGATTCGCCACCGCCTCCTCACGGCGGGAACTCAAGCCTCACCTGGTCCACCTGTTCGCCGACCCGGGGCAGGTCACCCGCCAACTCGCCGACGACCTGATGAAGTTCAAGCGGCTCGACGGCGTACAGCAGGCGCTCGACAGCCTGCTCGGCACGCTTCTCGACGGCGACCGCCCGGGAATCGACGCCGTCGGCCTGCTTCAGAAATTCGCAGGCCCGGTAAGCGTGGTATGGGGTCGCGCGGACCAGGTACTGCCAGCCGCCAACGCAGCTGCCCTGGAAGGCCGCGCCCAGGTCACCTATGTCGACAATGCGGGGCACATGGTCCACATGGAACAGCCCTCTGCCGTGGTCGACGCCGTGACCGGGGCCCTGGACGGCTGAGGCCGCGAGTCATCGTCTGCCGGAGGACGGAAAGCAGGCCTCCGGCAGACCGATGAATCACTCTTGGTCATCCGCGGCAGCGAGCCGAACGTGACCCACCGTAAAGCCACCACGACCTGGACGGCGCTATGCCCTCCGGGTCTGGTGAGACAACCCTGGGCAGCTCGAAGCTGACCGCCTTCGAAGTCTCGTGGCCGACTCGGGCCAGGGATCCCGTCGGCCAGACCAGCCCCGAGGAACTGATCGCTGCGGCCCATTCGTCGTGTTGACGCTTGAGTTGTCCGCGCTGCTCGGCGACGCGGGTACACCGCCGGAGACGAGCCGCACCGCCGCTCGGGTGCCTTTGATGGTGTCCACTCGGGCATCGCGCAGGTCAAGCCGCTCGCGGAGGTAACGTCCGACGAGCTTTGGGCGTTGTTCCGGGGCAACGCCTTCGGCGTCATCTACTGCCTGCGGGCCGCTGCGGCTCGGACGCGCGCTCAAGGCTCGGGCGGGAATCGCTCAAGCAGTACGCCGCCAGGATCCCGCTCGGCCGAGTTCAGACCCCCGAAGACTTCGCCGCATTCGTGTCCTACCTGGTCGGTCCACTACCTGCCCCTGCACGCAGCGTAGGCACGTGTGGCCGGCACTCGATTGCCGCAGCCGCGCACCAGCGACGGGCCCTGTCGTGCAAGAGATGCGCAATACGATGCTGAGGCTGCTGGTCAGAACGGAAGCCACCGAGGACGAGTGCGGGGCAGCGGTCCGGCACCACGTGCGCGAGTTCTCCGGCTTCCGCGCTGGCCCCGGGCGTCTCCTCAGCCGCCAGGCGCGTCGACCCATGCCGAACTGGATGCCCTGGCACGGGCGTTGTCGAGGCCGTCCGTATCGGTGAGGGTCAGTCGCGGCCGTACCTCCTGGACCGCGCCGTCGGCCTCGCTCGACGAGCCGAGCATGCGGGACAGCGTGGGGTGGTCAGGTGCAGGCCGCGGTTCATGAACGCGAAGTGGCGGACCGTGGCCTCGGCCATCTGCCGAGCGGTTCGGCGTGGCCGCCCCGGGACACCGGAGTCCGTCACCGAGATCCACAGGACTCCCTTGTGCAGGGACAGGTGGACGGTCATGTCGTGACGGCCGTGCTCGGCGGCGTTGGCGGCGAGTTCCCCGACGATGAGCTCGGCGGACTCCCGGTCGGCGGACGGGAACCGCCACTGGGTCAGGACGGCGACGACGCAGCGGCGCGCCACCGGAACCCACCGGGCCTCCGCCGGCAGGGCCAGGACGGCCTCGTGAGCGAGGGCGGTCCTGGCCTCGGGGTGAGCGGCGGGCGGCATCCCCCGGTCAGGGGAGACGATCGGCTGAGCGGCGGGCCGTCGCTCCTCAAGGGATCCGGCGGGCGGCTTTCTCGTCTCTCTGAGGGTTGTGGTGCACATGGTCGGCCTTGAGTCTGGCGGAAGAAGGGGACGTCGTGGTCTCGGGCTTTCTGACGTTCAGTCAGCTCTGGAGTCGCCCGCGTCCTGTGATGAGAGCTGAAAGCCGGCGTAGCTGGGCGACGGGTCGCATCCACCCTCTCCGGAAGGAGGGGTGTCCCGGCCCGGGTGGGACGTCGCGGGGCCGGACGCGTGGGTGTCCGGCCCCGCTCTTGTTACCGCCTGCACCGGCGCGGTGGTGGTCCGGTGTCCCTGTTCCCGGGCGTCGACGGGTCAGCCGTCGGTGTCCGCACCGGTCGGCAGGGGTGGTTCCGCGGCGAGGCGTTCCCACTCCTCGTCGGTGAGGACCCGGGAGCGGAGCAGGAAGCGCACGCCCTCGGGAGCTTCGAGGGAGAAGCCGCTGCCCCGGCCCGGGACCACGTCGACGGTGAGGTGGGTGTGCCGCCAGTACGCGTACTGGTCGGCGCTCATCCAGAAGGGGATGTCTCCTGCGACGTGGCCGAGCAGGACGTCCGAGGCCCCGACCCGGAACTCACCGCGGGGGTAGCACATGGGCGCGCTGCCGTCGCAGCAGCCACCGGACTGGTGGAACATCAGCGGCCCGTGTGCCCCGGCGAGCCGCCGCACCAGGTCCTCGGCGGCCGGTGTCAGCTCGACGCGCCCGGTGCGGGTGGCCATCAGAAGAACCCGAGCTTCTGTCCGGAGTAGCTGACCAGCAGGTTCTTGGTCTGCTGGTAGTGGTCGAGCATCATCTTGTGGGTCTCGCGGCCGATGCCGGACTTCTTGTAGCCGCCGAAGGCGGCGTGCGCCGGGTAGGCGTGGTAGCAGTTCGTCCACACGCGGCCGGCCTTGATCTCCCGGCCGAGGCGGTAGGCGGTGTTGCCGTCCCGCGTCCAGACGCCGGCCCCGAGGCCGTACAGCGTGTCGTTCGCGATCTTCAGGGCCTCGTCGACCGAGTCGTAGGTGGTGACCGAGACGACGGGACCGAAGATCTCCTCCTGGAAGATGCGCATGTCGTTGGTGCCGCGGAAGATGGTCGGCTCGATGTAGTAGCCGCCCTCCAGTCCGGCAACGGCGCGGGGGTTGCCGCCGGTGAGGAGTTCGGCGCCCTCCTTCTTGCCGATGTCGATGTAGGAAAGGATCTTCTCGTACTGGTCGTTGCTGGCCTGGGCACCGATCATGGTGGCCGGGTCCAGCGGGTCGCCGCTGACGATGGCCTTGGTGCGCTCGACGCAGCGGGCCATGAAGTCGTCGTAGATCGACGAGTGGATCAGGGCGCGCGAGGGGCAGGTGCACACCTCGCCCTGGTTCAGCGCGAACATCACGAAACCTTCGACGGCCTTGTCCAGGAAGTCGTCGTCGGCGGCCATCACGTCCGGCAGGAAGATGTTCGGGCTCTTGCCGCCCAGCTCCAGCGTGACGGGAATGATGTTCTCGCTCGCGTACTGCATGATCAGGCGGCCCGTGGTGGTCTCACCGGTGAACGCCACCTTGGCCACCCGCGAGCTGGACGCGAGCGGCTTGCCCGCCTCGACGCCGAAGCCGTTGACGACGTTGAGCACGCCCGGCGGGAGCAGGTCGGCGATGAGTTCGACCACCAGCAGGAGACTGACCGGGGTCTGTTCGGCGGGCTTGATGACCACGCAGTTGCCGGCGGCCAGCGCGGGCGCCAGCTTCCAGGCGGCCATCAGGATCGGGAAGTTCCACGGAATGATCTGGCCGACCACGCCCAGCGGCTCGTGGAAGTGGTAGGCGACCGTGTCCGCGTCGATCTCGGCGATGCTGCCCTCCTGGGCACGGACCACGCCCGCGAAGTAGCGGAAGTGGTCGATGGCCAGGGGAATGTCGGCGGCCAGCGTTTCACGCACCGGCTTGCCGTTCTCCCAGGTCTCCGCGACCGCGATCCTCTCCAGGTTCGCCTCCAGCCGATCGGCGATCTTGTTGAGGATGTTCGCCCGATCCGTCGTGGAGGTGCGGCCCCACCCGGGTGCGGCGGCGTGGGCGGCGTCCAGGGCGAGGTCGATGTCGGCGGCGGAGGAGCGGGCCACCTCACAGAACGTCTTTCCGGTGACCGGCGTGGTGTTCTCGAAGTACCGGCCCTCCGCTGGGGCGACCCAGTCACCGCCGATGAAGTTGTCGTATCGCCGGGCGAAGTTGACGATGCTGCCGTCTGCTCCTGGCTGCGCGTACACCATGGCGGCTCTCCTCGGAGGATGTCGGTGCGGTACGACGGCCCACGCCGTCGTGATGGGGTGCACTCTGAGCCCCCGAGGTTGGCGGGAGGTTGGTGCGCTGAGGGCGCGGCGTCAGTCGCGCAGGGCCGCGCCGAGGCGGCCGGCCGCGATGGCGCGACGGGCGTCCCGCGGGCCGAGCAGGCTCAGAGCGTGCTCGTGTACCTCCACGTCGTACGGGGCCCGTTCGCCGTACCGCAGCGCGTGCTCCGGACGGGCGCTGGCGAGTACCGCCTCGCGCACCGCCACCTCGAGATGGGTGCGCCACTCCGCGATGCCCGGCGCCTCGGACCAGGGGAGCAGCGGGCCCCGGTACAACCGCAGGGCGGTGTCCGCGTCCCCCTTCTCCAGCGCCCGCAGCACATCGACGGCGTCGCAGGACACAGGTGTGGTCAGCGTGTAACGACGGGTGGCGACCCCGCCGTCGAGGGCGCGCCGCAGATGGGAGATCTCCGCCTTGAACGTGGACGTCGTCACCGGCCGGTCGCCGTACACGGCCTCGCGGAGGCGTTCGGGAGAGTATCCGTCCGGTTCCAGCGCGAGCAGTGTGAGGATCTCCAGTTGCCGGGGCCGCAGGGGGAGGGGAACGCCCTTGCGTACGGCACTTCCGGCACCGAGGCAGGTGAGGTTCAGGGGGTCATTGTTACCGTCGGGGCGCGAGGGGGGTTCTGTACGGAGCCGGGCCTCGACGGTGGCGACCAGCGAGCGCACCGTGGACATCGCGAGAGGGTTGGAGCGGTCCCAGGTGGTGGACATGTCGAGAACGCCGAGGACGCGTCCATCCGGGCCGTGCACGGGAGCGCAATAGCAGACCCAGTCGTGCAGGGCCGTCACCAGGTGCTCGGCCGAGAAGACGGAGCTGGGGCGGCCGGTGCGCAGCGCGAGGGACAACGCGTTGGTGCCCATGGCCTGCTCGTCCCACCGACCGCCCGGCGCGAAGTTGACACGCTCGGCCCGTCGGCGCATGGTCCGCCCGCCGCACGTCCACAGAATCGTGCCGGACTCGTCGGTGAGCGCGGTGACGAAGCCGGCGTCCTCCGCGATGCTGCGCAACTCGTCGGCGAGGCCGTCGACCGGCCGGCGCAGCGGCGAGCCGCTCCAGCGGTGCTGCACAGCGGCCTCGTCCGTGACCGGGGCGCTGTCCCGGCCCGGATCCACGCTGCTCAGCGAGCGAACCCACGATTCGGTCACGTCGTCGCGCACCGCTTCCAGACCACTCGGTTTCGATCCGGCGGTCCTCATCTCCGGCACCAGGCGGGACCACTCGCTCTCCAGCGCGGCCCTGCGCCGCCGGAGGTCACTGCGTTGTGACATGTGCTTTCCCCTGTCATCGAACGGGGACGATCGATTATTGTCCACAGCGACCGCGCCGGCACCTGTCCGAGCGGTCCGCACTCCCTGTCCGATCGGGCAGGTGCCGTACCCCGGCGCGCGCGCCTAGCGTGGTTTTCAGTTGGACGACAGTGTTATCGACCAACTCGGCGGTAAAAGCAAGGTTGCATGTGCGTTGCGGGCTTCCCGCCCTTTGGAGGTCGCATGTCGCTCACGCCTCACGTCACGGTGGCGGACGGTAACGATCCGAGTGCCGACTGGAGTCGAGACGAGCGCCACTGCGAGCTTCTGGGACCGCAGCGGACGAGCACGCAGGCCGTGCGGCAGTCCGCCCGGCTGGCCAAGTTCCATGTGCCCGAGGTCGTGTTCGGGCCCGGTTCTCTCACGGAGCTCGGGCACTGTGCGCTGCGCCTCGGCGGTCGCCGGCCTTTCCTGGTCACCGATGCCGGGCTGATGGAGGCAGGCTGGGTGGACGAGGCGGTCGGCCACCTGCGCAGGGCCGGTCTGCGCCCTGTCGTGTGGTGTGACGTGACGCCCAACCCCAAGGACCATGAGGTCCAGGCCGGCTTCGAGCGGTACGCCGCCAGTGGCTGCGACGTGATCGTGGGGGTCGGCGGCGGCTCGGTCATCGACGCGGCCAAGGGCGTGGCGATTCTGTCGAGCAACGGCGGGCACATCCTCGACTACGAGGGTGTGGACCAGGTCGTGCAGCCCATCCCCCCGACCGTGATGGTGCCCTCCACGTCGGGCACCGGCGCGGACGTCTCCCAGTTCGCCGTGATCACCGACACCACCGAGCACGTCAAGATCACCATTGTGAGCCGCACGCTGGTACCCGAGATCTCGGTGGTCGACCCGCGGCTGCTGACCACCATGCCGGACTGGCTCAACGCCGCCACCGGCCTGGACGCGCTGACGCACGCCATCGAGGCGTTCGTCTCCCGGGCACACAATCCGCTGACGGACAACCACGCCCTGCACGCGGTCGAGCTGATCACCGCGAACCTGGTGCGCACCCAGGTCGACCCCAGGGACTTCGGAGCCCGGCTCGCCATGGCCCAGGCCGCGCTGGAGGCCGGCATGGCCTTCACCAACGCCATCCTCGGCGCGACGCACGCCATGAGCCACCAGGTCGGCGGTCTGCTGGACGCCCCGCACGGCGTGGTCAACGGCGTGCTCCTGCCGCACGTCATCCGGTTCAACGCCGAGGCGTGGCCGGAGCGCTTCGTCGCGCTGGGCGCGGCGGCCGGCCTTCCGGTCTCCGGTGTACCGGCGCAGGAGGTGGCCGAACAGCTCGCGGATCTGGTGCGCGCACTGGCGGACGACGTCGGCGTGCCGAAGGGACTGGCGAGCCTCGGGGTCGCGGAGCGAGACGTGCCGGTCCTCGCCCGCACGACGCTCAAAGACGCGTGTATGGCCACCAACCCCAGGGACGTCGACGTGCGGGACATGGAGACACTGTTCCGCGAGGCACTGTGAGGCGATCCCGGTGAGCACCCCCGAACGCACGAACCGGACCGCCGACCTGGGAGTCCTCACCGGACTGCGGTCCGGCAAGCGGTCCTTCTACCCGGCGTACGTCCGCTCCACCGAGCGGCTGGAGAGGACCGTGGAGGCGCTCGACGGCATCTCCCGTGCCCTTGTGCGCACGGCGGAGGGACCGCGCGCCCTGGTCGAGACCGTCGTGCGGACCGCGGCCGAGCATCTGCGCGCCCGCTGGCTGCTGCTGGCCGTCGCCGACGGCGCGCTGCGGGCCGCCCGTCCGCGCTTCCTGCTGTACGCCGACGACGTGTTCATCGACGACGAGACCCGGATACCAGCTGAGGTGCGTGAACATCTGAAGCTGCTGCGCACCCGCCCCTGGGAGGCCCAGGAGCCCGACCGGGGCCGGGGCTGGGTGCGCGCGCCTATGACCCTGGACGACGAGCCGGTCGGCGGCATCGCCGCTGAGCCCGGCGCCGGTGTCGAGGTCGCCGACACGGACCTGGCCATCCTGCGGGTCCTCGCCAATCAGGCCGCTGTGGCGCTGCACCACACGTTCCTGTTCCACGCGGCGACCACCCTGCGCGGACGCGCCGAGGAACTGTCCGAGGCGGCGGAGCGGCAGGCCCGGGACCTGGCCGCGCGCAGCGCCGAACTGGCCGAGACGCAGGCGCGGCTGCTGGACGCTATGCAGCGGCAGGCACTCGACGACGAGCGGCGTCGCATCGCGCGCGAACTGCACGACAGCGTCTCCCAATATGTGCTCAGCGCCGGGATGACCGTCGAAGTGTGCCGTGCGGAACTGGCGGGCCTGGGCGGACCGGCCACGGAGATCGCCGGCCGGCTGGCCGACGCCAAGGACCTCAACCGGCAGGCCGTGGAGCGGCTGCGTGCCGCGATCTACGCCCTCCACCACACCTCGCAGGAGCCGGCGGGCCCGCTCCCGGTGATGCTGCAGAGGCTGTCCACGGTGCACCTGCCCACGGAACTCGACGTCCGGGTACGGGTGACGGGCAGCCCGGTGCCGCTGCCGCCCGAGGCCGAGCAGTCGATACTCCGGATGACCGGCGAGGCCCTGTTCAACTCCGCCACGCATGGCAAGGCCGGTCGAGCACTGGTGCGCTTGCGGTATCTGCCCGGGATGCTCGTGCTGACCGTGTCCGACGACGGCGGCGGCGACCCTGCGCAGCTGCGCCGCGCCTTGCGCGTGTCCCGGGTGACCGATCTCGCCGGACGCCATCGGGGGCTGGCGAACATGGTGGCCCGGGCGGAGGAACTGGGCGGCAGACTGTCGATCCGCCGGTCGGCGATGGGAGGCGTCCTGCTGCGGGTCGACGTCCCGCTGCCGGTGACGCGCGTCGGGGAGGCAACGGATGACCACTGAGCAGCGGACTCACGTACCCACGCGGGCCTTGCGGATCGTACTCGTCGACGACCATGCCATCGTCCGGCACGGACTGCGGTCGATCCTGGAACGCGAGAGCGACCTGGAGGTGGTCGGCGAGGCGAGCACGGCCGCCGAGGCGGCCGCCGTTGTCGAACAGACGCGTCCGTCGATCGTGCTTCTCGATCTGAAGCTGTCCACGGCGGCCGACACCGAGGGCTTGGACCTGTGCTCCCGGCTGACGCAGCGCCACCCTGAGCTTGCGGTGCTGGTGCTCACCACCTTCCTCGACGACTCGCTGGTCGTGGAGGCGATCCAGCACGGAGCGCGCGGCTACGTGGTCAAGGACGTGGACACCACCGAACTGCTGCGCTCCATTCGTGCGGTGGCCCGTAACGAGAGCGCCTTCGACTCGCACGCGGCCGCGGCGATGGTGCGCTCGATGCGCGTGCAGCCGGAACGGCCGAAGTTCACCGAACGGGAGTTGAGAGTTCTTCAGTTGCTCGCCCATGGGCTGAGCAACCGGGAGATCGGCGGGAAGCTGTACATCTCGGAGACCACGGTGAAGTTCCACGTCCGCAACATCATGCGCAAGATGGATGCGAGCAGCCGGGCGGAGGCCGTGTACGGGGCGAGCAAGCTGGGCGTGATCTGACGGGCCTCCCGTCTCCGGCCTTCCGCCCGCAGTCGGGCGACCCAGTGGCAGTCCACGCCCTGCGGCGGCCGGCGAGGTCACATGGAGGAAGAGGCAGAACCGACCGCGACGAAACGGTCAGCAGCACGATCGTGACCAGCCAGGAGACCGGGAACGGATCCTGGTGCCTGGTCGCGGTGCCGGCCAGAGGGACGTGAACACTCCTTTGCGTTGTGTCCCTCGGGGGGCGCAGTTCGTGGGGGAGCGGCTCAGCCGGGCTCGACGACCAGCCAGCCGCCGTGGAAGGTGCCGACCGAGAAGCGGTGGCCCGTGCGGCGGCCGAGGCCGGCGAGTTGCTCCGGGGAGAAGCACCGCACGTGGCCGTACGCGGCGGTCGGCTCGTCCTCGTACGGCACGGCCACCACCACTCGCCGCCGGGCCAGCCGCAGCGCCTCGTGCACGACGGCGTCACCGTGCCCGGCGTCGAGGTGCTCCAGCACGTGGATGACGGTGACGGTGTCCACCGAGCGGTCGGGCAGCGGCACCCGGGAGGCGTCGCAGACCAGCGCGTCGAGCGTGCGGCCCCGGGCGCGGGCCACGGCGCCCAGCAGCCGCATGGTGCCCCGGGAGAGGTCGGAGGCGATCACCGTCTGCCGCTCCCGCTCGGCGAGCAGCAGCGGCAGGAAGCCGAAGCAGGAGCCCAGGTCCAGCACACTGCCCGGGGCGACCAGCTCCAGCGCGCGCCGGTACACGGGCGCGAATCCGGCGATCGAGGAGTGTCCGGAGGGCTCCGGGGTCCGCCAGTACTGCCGAATGCGGGCCAGCGTGTTGTCGTAGAAGGTGGTCCAGGCGGGCAGTGGTCCGTCCACGCACGAGCGCACCACCCCGGTGAAGACCCGCTCGAAGACATCGCTGCCGGACAGCCAGCCGGGGGCGAACAGCTCCTCGGCGAGCAGCCCGGCAAGGTCGTTGTCCAACTGCTCGGGGCGCAGCGAGTGGCCCAGTTCGACACGGCGGCCACGGCGGCGCAGCGTGAAGTGCTCGGTACGGACGATCGGCGGGGGGACCTCGCGCCCGGGAACGGGCCTGTCGCGGATCACGCGGACCACAGGGTCGGCGTACAGGCCGGGCGCGCCCGGTGCCAGCGGGTCGATGCGGCGCGCGGCGATCGCGCTGCGCAGGCTCGGAACACTCATGGCTGTGCTTCCCCTGACGGTGGGTGCGGTGTGTTCATCGGCCGGTCGCCTCCGTGGCCATCCTGTGGGCGGTGCGCTCCAGCCCGGCGAGGTCGGCGACCACCTGGACGCGGTCGCAGTACTCGGCGTAGCGGGGGAGGTCACAGGCGCCCAGTGCCCAGGAGTACCGTGGCTCCGGGGTCAGCCAGATGGTCTGGCGCACCCGTCGCGTGATTTCCGCGAACGCCTCGGTCCGCGGAGGATTGCCGTTGCCGCGGCCGTCACCCAGCACCAGGAGCGTGGTGCGGCGGCCCAGTGCCGGGGCGTGTTCGGTCAGCAGCGCCTCGAAGGTCCGGCCGTAGTCGGACGTCGCGTCCACGTCCAGCAGACCGCCGGCCGGCAGCCCGTCGAAGACCAGCCCCAGCGCCCGCTCCAGCGGGTGCTCGGCGAACAGCTCGGTGATCTCGGTGGGTTCGTCCACGAAGGCGTAGCTGCGGACCTGTCCGAACAGGGACTGCAGCCCGTGCACCAGGTGGAGGGTGAAGCGCGCCGTGGCCCGCACCGACAGCGAGACGTCCGCGAGGATCACCAGGCGGGGCCGGTCCTCGGCACGGGTGACGGTGACGGGCCGGAACGGTACGCCGTCGTAGCGCATGTTGCGGCGCATGGTGCGGCCGGGATGGACACGGCCCGTCGGGGTGTTGCGCTTGCGGCTGGTCAGGGCGCCGTGCACGTTGCGGCCCACCCTGCGCAGTGCCTCCTCCAACTGGCCGCGCTCGTCCTCGTCGATCGTTTCCAGGCGGGCTCGTTCAGCGATCCGGGCGGGCTCGACGGCCACGGCCTGTAGTTCCGCCAACCGGTCGAGATGCCGCTTCAGCAGCTCGGGCAGGTTCTCGATGACACCCGCCAACCGCTGCTTGAGCGTATCGAGTTCGTGACCATCGTCGGTCTCCTGGGTGAGCCAGCCGAGCAGGGCGTCCCGCTGGGCGACGGTGAGGGTCGTGTCGATGGGCTGCCCGGCCGCCGACGCGAGCCGTCCGGGAATCCCGGCGCCGTGCAGCCGCTCGGTCTCCAGCTGGACGGACGGGCTGTCGTCGCGCCCGACGGTCGCGCCGTCCTTGGACAGCACGATCTCGTCGGTCATCGAGCCCAGATCGATCTTGTTGGCTTCCTGGTGCAGGTTGTACTGCTGGGCCAGGTCCTGTTGGTCGAAGAAGTCGCGGATGTCGGACGGCTTGCCGTGGCTGTGCCCTTGCTGAGGGGTCTCGGACGGCTCGTCGGAGACGGTGAACGACTCCAGTTCGCCGGTGTCGGTCAGGTCGTCGTGCGCATGAGTGTGGCCGTGGCCGGCGGGGTCGCCTGCCACCGGGCGCAGCGAGAAGAACGCGGTGAACAACTCGTCGAACAGCGCGTGGTCGCGCCGATCCTTCACGAGCGTCATGCGCAGTGCCTCGCGCAGCGTCTCGCGCCGGGCGAGCATGCCGGGCTGGGCCGCCCCGCGCATGGCGTCCATCGCCTCCGACACGGATACTCGTAGCCCGAACAGCCGCAGGACGCGGACGAATCGGTGCACGCCGGCTTCCATGCACGCCTCCCCGGTCAGTCCGTACGGCGCCGCGTGACGGCGGCGAACGCTCGGGCGCCCTGGCCGGCGCCGGGGGTGGTGCGGTGCGTCGGTCCGGCGCCCGGGGCGCCGTAGTAGCCCTCGTCGTGTCGGCCCTGCCGGTCCATGGCGGCCCGTACCGCGTGCCCGTCGGCCTCCGCCGGTTCTCCGTGCCCGGGGCCGTGACGGTGAGCGCCATGGTGGTGATGGCCGTCGTGGTGATGGTGGTCGGGTTCGGGCAGTGTGCGGTTGGGGTCGACCAGGCGCGGCAGGACCTCCAGCGCGCGGTGCAGGTCCCGCTCGTACTTCAGAACCACGTTGGCGGTGTCGGCGAGAACCTCCGGGCCGAGTTCGTCGACGCCCAGGACCGCGAGGGTGCGCGCCCAGTCGACGGTCTCGGAGATGCTGGGGCTCTTGCGCAGCGGTAGCTCGCGCAGACCCCGTACCACGTCCACCAGATGGCGGGCGGTCGCCTCGGCAAGCCCGGTGTCCTTGGCCCGTACGATCTCCAACTCCCGCTCGGCATCGGGATAGTCGAGGAAGAGGTGCAGGCAGCGGCGCTTCAGCGCGGCCGACAGGTCGCGGGTGTTGTTGGAGGTGAGGACGACGAATGGGGGGACCTTCGCGGTGTACGTGCCGATCTCCGGCACCGACACCTGGTACTCGGCCAGGCACTCCAGGAGCACCGCCTCCAGTGCCTCGTCCGCCCGGTCGACCTCGTCGATGAGCAGGACCGCCGGCTGCTCGCCGCGCACCGCGTCCAGCAGCGGGCGGGGCGCGAGGAAGCGGTCGGAGAAGAAGACGCTGTCCTGCTCCTCGATCCGGTGGACGGCGGATGCCAGGTCGGGGGCGTCGGCCGTGAGGTCGCCGATCTTGTCCCGGAGCATCTGGGTGTACAGCAGCTGCTTGCCGTAGTCCCACTCGTACAGGGCACGGCTCTCGTCCTGGCCCTCGTAGCACTGCAGGCGCAGCAGCCGGCGCCCGGTGGCGGCGGCCAGCGTCTTGGCCAGCTCGGTCTTGCCGACGCCGGCCGGGCCCTCCAGCAGCAACGGCTTGTCGAGCCTGGCCTGCAGGAACACGGTGGTGGCGAGCCGCCGGTCGGTGATGTAGCCGTGGGCGGCGAACCGCTCGGCGACGTCCTCGACCGAGCCGAACGCAAAGTTCTCGGGTGTGGCGGGCACGGTTCCTCCGTCCGATGGGGCGGGAGCGGGGGCGGCGTCCCAGGGCACCCCCGCTCCCGGGCACGAGGTGCTCAGCCGAGCAGGTCGTCCAGGTCGCCGGTCATGCAGTGCTCGACGACGGGGCGCACCGTGTCGAACGTGCACTCCTTGGCGTTGCCGGGGGTGCAGGCGTCGCCGAGGACGTGGTTCGTGATGCGGTCGACGTCACCGGCGTCGCCCTTGATGACCTTCGCCTGCTCGTAGAACTTCGTCGGGCCCTGCCCGAGTCGGTTCTTGGAGTAGGTGTCCTGCTGGACATCGGTGAACTTCTCGGGGATGCCGACGTCACGCAGCAGCCGGATGCCCGCGGCGAGCGCCGCCTCGGCGGCCCGCACCTTCGTCATGCCGTGCGTGTCCACGCCCATGGCCTCGGCGATGTCCGCGAACCGCTCGTAGTGGGCCGGCATGTTGAACGCCCACACCCGGGGCAGCGCGATGGCGTTGTTCAGGCCGTGGTGGGTGTCGTAGAACGCGCTGACCGCGTGCGAGATGGAATGGATGATCCCCAGGCCACCGGAGTTGAACGCCTGCGCCGCGATGTACTGCGCGTACATCATGCCCTCGCGCCCCGCCAGGTCCTGGCCGTTCCACACCGCCTGCCGCAGGTGTCGTGCCGTCAGCCGGATGGCGTGCAGCGCGTTGCCCAGCGACGGCTGGAAGTCCAGCCGCGAGACGTACGGCTCCGAGGCGTGCGCGAGGACGTCGAAGCCACACTGCGCCGTGTAGTCCAGCGGGCAGTCGTAGTACAGCGTGGGGTCGTCGATGGCGAGGCTGGCCACCGAGGCGTCGTCGAAGGCCACGTACTTGTGCGGGTTGTCCGGGTCCGTGGTCGTGTCGGTGATGACGTACGCCCACGACGTCTCCGAACCGGTGCCCGCTGTTGTGGACACGGCGATGTGTGGCGGGTTCTTCGGATTCTCGGACTTGTTGAAGCCCTCGAAGTCGTTGACGCTACGGCCGTCGTGGGCGACGGAGATACGGGCGCCCTTGCACGCGTCGTGCGACGAGCCGCCGCCGATCGACACGAACGAGTCGCACTTGTTCTCCTGGTACAGCGCCACGGCGTCCATGACGTTGTAGTCCTTGGGGTTCGACTCGACCTTGTCGTACACCACGACCTCAAGGCCGTGGTACTTCATCGACTCGACGATCTTGTGCACCGTGTCGCTGCCGCGCAGACCGGTGGTCATCACCAGGGTGCGCCGGAAGCCGAGTTTCTTGGCCTCCGGGCCGATCAGCTCATGGGCACCCGGGCCCATCAGAGCCCTGGGGAAGGGGTGGAATTCCTTGATCGGGAACGGCTTGAGAAGTTCTTCGACCTGCATGATCGCGACATTCCTCTCCGCGGGGGACCGCGCGTGACTGCGTCGACTGCTCCGGTGCCGGCGGCGCATGACCGGTTGGAGCACGGACGTGCCGGAGTTCGTGGCGTGTCTCACCCTCCGGGAACTCGCCGCGGCACGACACCGGCCGCTCGGACGGCTGCGCGGCGTGGACGGACGGGTGGCGCCCCGTCCGATCGGAGAGGGGATGCGGTGGACCGGGGTACACCTGTCCGACCGGAGGGGGCGAGGACGGCCGGAAGCAGGGCGAGGCGAGCGCCGGTCCGGCCGTAGCGTCGAGTACGCCCCGGTCACCGCGAGCGGCGGGACCGGCACGCTCCCCGACTTCCCTTCCCCATCCGGAGGTTTGCCGTGAACGAAGACCAGGTCAGGGTCGAACAGGACACCATCAACGCCGTCGAGGAGGTCGTCGAGGAAGTCCTCGTCGAAGAGGTCTCGATCGACGGCATGTGCGGCGTCTACTGAGGCCCGCCATGACGTCCCAGGCGTTCGACGCGGCGCGCCCCTACCGGCTGAATCCCTCCGTCGCGCTGCGGCCCGAGCCGTTCGGGGCGCTCGCCTACCACTTCGGCAACCGGCGGCTGTCCTTCCTGAAAGCGCCGGAACTCGTCGAACTGGTCCGGGGACTCGACCGTCACCCCAGCGTCGGGGACGCCCTCGCCGGCGTACCCGACGCCCGGCGGGGCGCGTTCCTGCGCGCGCTGGCCTCCCTGGCCGCCGCCGACATGATCATTCCCCAGCGCAGTGGAACCGGAGCGCGGTCATGACCACCCTTCACGATCCCCCACCCGCCGAGCGCGTACCCGCCCTCGTCGAGCAGTTCAAGGGCGGACTGAACGCCCCGATCTGCCTGACCTGGGAATGGACGTACGCGTGCAACCTGTCCTGTGCGCACTGCCTCTCGTCCTCCGGGCGGCGCGACCCGCTGGAGCTGTCCACGGACGAGATCAAGTCCGTGATCGACGAGCTCCAGCGCATGCAGGTCTTCTACGTCAACGTCGGCGGTGGCGAGCCCACGGTCCGCCCCGACTTCTGGGACCTGCTGGACTACGCGGTCGCCCACCAGGTAGGCGTGAAGTTCTCCACCAACGGGCTGCGCCTGACCCCCGAGCGGGCCCGGCGGCTGGCCGCGACCGACTACGTCGACGTCCAGATCTCCCTCGACGGCGCCACCCGCGAGGTCAACGACGCGTTGCGCGGCCGGGGCTCGTACGACATGGCGGTCCGGGCCATGGAGAACCTCGCCGACGCCGGATTCCGGGACTTCAAGATCTCGGTGGTGATGACCCGTCAGAATGTGCCCCAGCTCGACGACTTCGCCGCGATCGCCGACCGCTATGGTGCCCAGCTGCGCATCACCCGGCTCCGGCCCTCCGGACGCGGTGCGGATGTGTGGGACGACCTGCACCCCACCGCCGAGCAGCAGTACGAGATCTACTCCTGGCTGCTCGGCCACGGCGAGCGAGTGCTCACCGGGGACTCGTTCTTCCACCTCAACGCGCTCGGCTCGGAGCCCATCCCGGGCCTGAACCTGTGCGGGGCCGGCCGTGTGGTGTGCCTGATCGACCCGGTCGGAGACGTGTACGCCTGCCCGTTCGCCATCCACGACGCGTTCAAGGCGGGCAACGTCCGCGCCTCCGGAGGCTTCGACCGGGTGTGGCGGGAGTCGGCGCTCTTCACCGAGCTGCGCCGGCCCTCCACCGGGGGAGCCTGCTCGGGCTGCCCCGCCTACGACACCTGCCAGGGCGGCTGCATGGCCGCGAAGTTCTTCACCGGCCTGCCACTGGACGGCCCCGACCCCGAGTGCGTCAAGGGCCACGGCGCCGCCGCGCTCTCCGCAGTGGCACAGGACACCCTCCCGCGCCAGGGCAAGGACCACTCGCACCGGACGGTGCCGCTGGGCATGCCCGCCGTACGCACCGCCCGCCCGGACCGCATGTGCGACGAGAACCCGCTGGCCGGGATGCCGGCGAACCCGGCCGCGTGATCCCGCCCGCATGACGACGAACGAGGACCAAGCAGAAGGAGACTGGTGATGAGCGGGTGGTTCGAGACGGTCACCGAGGCCCAGCGAAGGGCGGGCAAGCGGCTGCCGAAGTCGGTCTACAGCGCACTGCTCGCGGGTTCCGAGAAGGGCACGTCCTACGACGACAACACCAAGGCGTTCGCGGAACTCGGCTTCGCGCCCCACGTCGCCGGGCTGTCGGCCAAGCGGGACCAGTCGACGACGGTCCTGGGCGAGCAGATATCGCTGCCGGTGATCATCTCCCCGACCGGTGTGCAGGCGGTGCACCCCGACGGCGAGGTGGCCGTCGCCCGCGCCGCCGCGGCCCGCGGCACGGCGATGGGCCTCAGCTCCTTCGCGAGCAAGCCGCTGACGGACGTGGTGGCCGCCAATCCGCGGACGTTCTTCCAGATGTACTGGATGGGCTCGAAGGACGCGATGCTGCGCCGCGTCCAGCACGCCTACGACGCGGGCGCCAAGGCGCTGATCGTCACCCTCGACTGGTCCTTCTCGCATGGCCGCGACTGGGGCAGTCCCAAGATCCCGGAGCGGCTGGACCTCAAGGCCATGGCCCGCTTCGCCCCGGAGGCGCTCGCCCGTCCGCGCTGGTTGCTGGACTTCCTCCGGTCCCGCAGCCTGCCCGACCTGACGGCACCCAACCTCACCGACCCAGGTCAGGACGCACCCACGTTCTTCGGAGCGTACGGCGAGTGGATGCAGACCCCGCCACCCTCGTGGGAAGACGTCCGCTGGCTGCGCGCGCAGTGGGACGGGCCGTTCCTGCTCAAGGGCATCTGCCGGGTGGACGACGCCCTGCGCGCGGTCGACGCGGGCGTCACCGCCATCTCGGTGTCCAACCACGGCGGGAACAACCTCGACAGCACCCCGGCCCCGATCCGCGCCCTGCCGGCCGTCGCGGAAGCGGTGGGCAACCAGGTCGAGGTCCTGCTGGACAGCGGAATCCGCCGGGGCAGCGACGTGGTCAAGGCGCTGGCACTCGGTGCGAAGGCCGTGATGATCGGTCGCGCCTACCTGTGGGGTCTGGCCGCGGGAGGGCAGAGCGGTGTGGAGAACGTCCTCGACATCCTGCGCGGCGGCATCGACTCCGCCCTGCTGGGCCTCGGCCGCTCCTCCGTCCATGAGCTGACCCGCGACGACGTGGTGATCCCGCCCGGATTCACCCGCACCCTGGGAGGGGCCTGAGATGCCGGCCGAACCCGCCCGGCCCGCAGGGGTCACAGCAGCGGGAAAGCCGGCGTCGGCGACGGCCGGGCCGGGGACCCGGCTCGCCGACCTCGCCTGGCCGGACCTCACCGACCGCGGCCCCCTGGTGCTGCTGCCCCTCGGCTCCTGCGAACAGCATGGCCCCCACCTCCCGTTGGACACCGACACCGCCGTGGCCGCGGCGGTCGCCGGGCGGGCCTCCGCTCTGCTGCGGGGCGAGATGGACGTGCTGGTCGCGCCGGCCCAGTCGTACGGGGCCAGCGGCGAGCACGAGGGGTTCCCCGGCACGGTGTCCCTCGGCCACGACGCGCTGCGCCTGCTCGTCACCGAGATCGGCCGCTCGATGCTGAGCTGGGCGGGCCGGCTGCTCGTGGTGAACGGGCACGGCGGCAACCTGGTGAGCCTGGCCGACGCGGTGACCGGGCTGCGCGGCGAGAGCCGGAACGTCGCCTGGTGGCCCTGTCTGCCGCCGGGCTCCGACGCCCACGCGGGCCGTACCGAGACCTCGATGATGCTGCGGCTGCGGCGTTCGGCCGTCCACGAGGAGCGGGCCGTCGCCGGACCGACCGACCCCGTCCACCTGCTGATGGACCGGCTCGTCACCGAATCCGTCCGAGGAGTCAGCCCGACCGGAGTCCTGGGCGACCCCTCCGGGGCCCGCGCAGGCGAGGGCGAACGGCTCCTCGACCGTATGGCGGACCGCCTCGCCGCCGACATCCGGGCCTGGCGGGTCTCGGGGCGGGGCCGGCTCGGCTCGCCCGAACGGCGGCCTGCCCCCGTACCCGCGGGAGCCGGGCGATGACCGGCCCCAGGGTCGCCGTGGTCACCGGTGCCGCCCGGGGCATCGGGGCGGCGACCGTGGCCGGGCTGGCCCGCCACGGCTGGGCGGTGGTCGCCGTGGACCGCTGCGCCGACGACCCCGACGTGCCCTATCCCCTGGCCGAGCCCGCGCAACTGGAAGCCCTGGCCCGCGAGTTCCCGCTGGTCCGAACGGTGCGTGCCGACGTCCGCGACGAGGCCGCGCTGCACGCCGCCGTCGAGACGGCCGAGCACGAGTTCGGCGGTCTCGATGCCGCGGTGGCCGCGGCGGCCGTCATGCTCGGCGGCGGCCCGGTGTGGGAACAGACCGACACGCAGTGGCGCACGCTGCTCGACGTGGACGTCATGGGCGTGGCCCACCTCGCCCGCGCGGCCGTACCCGCCCTGCTGCGCCGGCCGCAGCCCCGCACCGGGCGGTTCGTCGCACTCGCCTCGGCCGCCGCGCACCGCGGGCTGTGGGGGCTCGGCGCCTACTGCGCCGCCAAGCACGCCGTGGTCGGCCTGGTCCGCGGCCTGGCCTGCGACCTGCGGGACACCGGCGTGAACGCGGTCGCGGTGTCACCGGGGTCGACGCGCACGGACATGCTGCGGGCCACGGCCGACCTCTACGAGCTGCCGGAAGTCGACAAGCTCGCCGAACAACAGCTCACCGGACGCCCTCTGGAACCCGAGGAGGTGGCCGCCGTGGTCGCCTGGGCCTGCTCTGCCGACTCCTTCGCCGTCACCGGCTCCGTACTGCACGCGGACGGAGGTTTCACCGCATGACACTCGAACGGCTGCCCAAGACGTCCGTGGCATCCGCGCCGGGCAGCCGGCTCGCCGCCCCCGCGCACGTCACGCTGCCCGACGGGTTCACGGTCGAACTGGCCGCCGGCACGCACCGGTCGAGGGACGGCCGACTCATGGTCGGCGGTTCACCACTGCGGCTGGTCAGACTGACCGCCGCGGCGGTCCGCCGGCTCGGTGACGGCCGGTTCACCGTGACCGACCCGGCGAGCGCCGCGCTCGCCCGGCGGCTCCTGGACGCCGGCCTCGCGCACCCGCGCCTCGCCCCGGTGCCGGTCGCCGACACCACTGTCGTGATTCCCGTCCGGGACCGCGCCGACCAACTCGACCGGCTGCTGAGCGCCCTGCGCGCCGACCCGGAAACCTCGGACCTGCCGGTACTGGCCGTGGACGACGGCTCCGACGATCCCGCCGCCCTGTCCGCCGTGGCCGGCCGGTACGGCGCACGGCTGCTGACCCACCCGAGCAACCGGGGCCCGGCGGCGGCCCGCAACACCGGGCTGCGTCACGCCCGTACCCGCTACGTGGCGTTCTGCGACTCCGACGTCGTACCGGAACCCGGATGGCTCGCCGCCCTGCTGGCGCAGTTCGCGGATCCCGCCCTGGCGCTCGCCGCACCACGGGTGACCGCACTGCCCGTGTCCGCTCCCGGGCTGCTGGACCGGTACGAGGAGATCCGCTCGCCGCTGGACGTGGGCGCGGCAGAAGGACCGGTCGTGCCCGTGTCCGCGCTCTCCTACGTGCCGAGCGCGGCCATCGTGGTCCGGCGTGGGGCCGTCGGCCCCGGCTTCCAGGAGGCCATGCGCGTCGGCGAGGACGTCGACCTGTGCATGCGGCTGCACGAGGCCGGCTGGCGGCTACGGTACGTCCCCTCCGTCCGCGTGGGCCACCGGCACCGCACCGACCTGCGCAGCTGGCTGGCTCAACGGGCGGGGTACGGCACGGGCGCCGCCGACCTGGCACTGCGTCACCCCGGCCGCGTGCCGCCGCTGTACGCCGCCCCCTGGTCGCTGGCCGCCTGCGCCCTGCTGCTGCGCGGCAGGCCGGCCCCGGCGGCACTGGCCGCAGCCCTGACGGGAGTGACCGCTGTGCGCGTGGCCCGCAGGATGCCCGACGCCGACCATCCGGCGCGCGCGGGCGCCCTGCTCTCGCTCGCCGCTCTGCGAGGCACCGCCGAACAGCTGCTGCGCTGCGCCACCCGGCACCACTGGCCGCTCGCCGTCGCCGCGGCCGTCGTCGACCGCCGCGCCCGGCACGCCCTGGTCGTCGCAGCCGTGGCCGAGGGGCTGCTGGACCACCACCGCTCGGGCAGCCCGCTCCCCCCGCTCGCCCACACGATGCTCCGCCGCCTGGACGACCTGGCCTACGGCTGGGGCGTCTGGCAGGGCGCCGTACGCCGCAGGACCGCGGCACCGCTGAAGCCCCGTCTCGCGCTGCGCATGGTGAGCCGCTGGACCGCAGCGCGGCCGTAGCCGCACGCCGCCGCACCAACCTCACGCCAACCCTGTCCGGCCACCGTGGCCGCACTCGCCCCCTGGAATCGTCCCGGCACCTTGGAGGACCCACATGTCTCCGCGCTCCGACCACCGCGTCCGCCCCGACTTCCCGCCCACCGCAGCGGGCGACGCGGTGCCCGGACCGCTCGGGCAGGCCGGCGACGACCCTCTGGCGTTCTGGGCGCGGCAGGCGGAGCGGTTGCACTGGGACACCGAGTGGACCAGGGTGCTCGACTGGTCGGACGCTCCGTTCGCCCGCTGGTTCACCGGAGGCCGGCTGAACGTGGCCTACAACTGCGTGGACCGGCACGTCGAGGCCGGCCACGGCGACCAGGTCGCCTTTCACTGGGAGGGCGAGCCGGGCGATACCCGCACGATCACCTACGCCGACCTTCGGCGCGAGGTGTGCAAGGCGGCCAACGCCCTGCTCTCCCTCGGCCTTCGGGCCGGGGACCGGGTCGCCATCCAGTTGCCCATGATCCCTGAGGCCGTCTTCGCCATGCTGGCCTGCGCGCGACTCGGGCTGCCGCACAGCGTCGTGTTCGGCGGGTTCTCCCCGGCCGCGCTCCAGTCCCGTATCGAGGACGCCGAGGCGCGGCTGCTGATCACCTCGGACGGCCAGTACCGCCGGGGCAGGGCCGAGCCGATGAAGGCCAACACCGACGAAGCCACCCGGAACACGCCCTGCGTCGAGCACGTCCTGGTGGTCCGCCGCACCGGCATCGACGTGCCCTGGACCGACGGCCGGGACCTGTGGTGGCACGAGCTGGTGGACGCCCAGCCCGATCAGCACACCGCCGAGGACTTCGACGCCGAGCACCCGTTGTTCATCCTCTACACCTCGGGCACGACCGGTAGGCCGAAGGGCATCCTGCACACCTCGGGCGGCTATCTCACGCAGGCCGCCTACACCCACGGCACGGTCTTCAGCCTCGATCCCGATGCCGACGTCTACTGGTGCACGGCCGACATCGGCTGGATCACCGGGCACTCGTACATCGTCTACGGGCCCCTCGCCAACCGCACGACATCGGTGATGTACGAGGGAACGCCCAACACTCCGCACGAGGGACGCCACTTCGAGATCATCGAGAAGTATGGCGTCACCGTCTACTACACCGCCCCCACCGTCATCCGCACGTTCATGAAATGGGGCGAGGACATCCCGGCCCGCTATGACCTGTCGTCGATCGGTGTGCTCGGCAGCGTCGGCGAACCCATCAACCCCGAGGCGTGGCGCTGGTACCGCAAGCACATCGGCGGCGACCGGGTGCCGGTCGTCGACACCTGGTGGCAGACCGAGACCGGCGCGATCATGATCGCGCCGCTGCCCGGAGGGCCGGCCGCAAAGCCCGGCTCGGCGCAGACTCCGCTGCCGGGGATCTCCGCCAAGGTCGTCGACGACCAGGGCAGGCAGGTCGGCAAGGGCGAGAGCGGCTACCTGGTGCTCGACCAGCCCTGGCCGTCCATGCTGCGCGGTGTCTGGGGCGACGGCGACCGCTACCGGGAGACGTACTGGTCCCGCTTCGCCGCGCAGGGCTACTACTTCGCCGGGGACGGCGCCCGCTACGACGAGGACGGCGACATCTGGCTGCTGGGCCGGGTCGACGACGTCATGAACGTCTCCGGGCACCGGATCTCCACCGCCGAGGTCGAGTCGGCACTCGTGTCTCACCCCGCGGTGGCCGAGGCCGCCGTGGTCGGCGCCTCGGACGCGACGACGGGCCAGGCCATCGTCGCCTTCGTCATCCTGCGCGGCGGCACTGCCCGGTCGGCGGGGGACGTCACCGATGTGTTGCGCGAGCACGTGACCCAGGAGATCGGTCCCATCGCCAAGCCCCGGCAGATCATGGTCGTCCCCGAGCTGCCCAAGACCCGCTCCGGGAAGATCATGCGCCGACTGCTGCGGGACGTCGCGGAGAACCGCGAAGTCGGCGATGCCACCACGCTCGCCGACGCCTCGGTCATGGACTTGATCAACGCCGGCCTGGCCGAGGGATCCCCGCAGGCCGGGTGACCGGCGCTGTGCGAAGGGAGACGGACATGGGACGCGCAAGCACCTCGACCGGTCGGGTCGTGCTCGTCACCGGTGAGGGCGACCTCGCCGCCGCCGTGGTGGGAAGCCTCGCGGAGCGCGGCGCGCACGTGGTGCTCGCGGGCTCCGAGGCCGAGGACGCCCACCGGGCGGTGCCACCGGGAGCGCCCCTCCTGGTGCTGCCCTGCGCACCCGGTGATCCGGCGGCGCTCGGCCGCGCCGTCGACACGGTCGTCGACCGTCTCGGCCGCCTCGACCACTTGGTGAACCTGGTCGCGACCCCGTCCCCTCCCGGCCCGCTGATGGAAATGGATCCGCTGGCCCTGCGCGACATCCTGCAGAGTGCCTTCGTGACCCCGCTGACCTGTGTCCAGCGTGCCTACTGGCGGTGGATGGCCGCGCACGGCGGATCGGTGGTCAACGTGGTCGCGGCCAGGGCACGAGGCGGGCCGCAGGACGCCGCCCTGGCCGGCCTGACCGAGCTGACCGAGTGGCTGGCCGCCGAACTGGCGCCCAGGGTCGACGTCCACGGCCTCGTGCCCGGCCCATCAGTGAACACCGGTGCGTACCAGGCAGGTGCGGCCGAGGCGGTGTGCGAACTCCTGACCCGCCGGCCGGACTCCACGCACGGACCGGTGCTCGTGCTCAGTGAGGATCCCGTCTGTCCTTCCCGGCCCTGGTGAGCGACGTACGCATGCACGGGGGACAACCGGCCGGGCATCGACGTGAACCGATCTCTGAACCTGCTTCTGAACTGACTCGAAAGGTGTGCAGCACTGATGCGACTCGTCCTCATCGGCCCTCCTGGAGTGGGCAAGGGCACCCAGGCGGCCGTGCTCAGCGAGCGGCTCGGCGTCCCGCACATCTCCACCGGAGACCTGTTCCGGGACCACGTGGCGCGCCGTACCCCGCTCGGACGGGCCGCTCAGCGGTACCTCGACACCGGCGAACTCGTCCCCGACCACGTCACCGGGGGAATGGTCCGGGACCGGCTCGCGCAACCGGACGCCCGGCACGGCTTCCTCCTCGACGGGTTCCCGCGTACGCTGCCGCAGGCGCGGGAACTCGCCGCCATACTGGGCGCGGCGGGCTCCGTACTGGACGCGGTGCTGGAGTTCACCGCTCCGGAAGAAGCCGTCGTGGCTCGACTGCTGGGCCGCGGCCGGCCGGACGACACCGAAGACGTCATCCGGCACAGGCAGCGGGTGTACCAACACCAGACCGCACCCCTGCTCGCCCACTACTCGGCCATCCTTCTGACAGTCGACGCCGTCGGCCCGGTCGAGGACATCACGGTGCGGGCCCTGGCGGTCCTGTCGGATGCGGAACGACGGGCCGGGTAAGCCATCTCGGCACATGGAGAAGGGGCCGGCGGCGGTCGAAACCGCAGGTACCAGCCCTGATCGGGACGAGGTCGAGTCCGCCGCCTCGCTGCTGGACGAGCTGCTGCCGCCGGGGGACGACGAGGCGGAGGCGGAGATGCGGCGCCTGCCGGCCACCCGCTACAGCACCGTCCGCCCCTTCCTGTCCCTGCTCGGGGAGTCGGCCGCTCTCATCGCCGTCGCGGCCAGCGAGTTGAGCGAGGCGCTGGTGCTGGACGGTGAGCTCGTCGTGCCGCACGAGGGGCGCCTGCATTTCGTGGAGTTGCAGCGCCGCGCCCGCCGCCGTGGCCGCGGAGCCATCGAAGCCGCTGCCGAACGCCCCGCTTACCTGATCGTTTTCGACGTCCTGGAGCAAGGAGACACCGAGCTGCTCGCCCGGCCCTACCGAGAGCGGCGCACGATCCTGGAGGATCTTTTCGCCCGCGACGTGCTCGCCGCCCCGTTCACCCTGTGCCCAGCCACCAACGACCGGGCGACCGCGCTGGACTGGCTGGACCCGGCCTGGGGCACGGCTGGGATCGAGGGCGTCGTGATCAAGGGCGGCGAACAGCCGTATCTCCCCGGAAAAAGGGCCTGGATCAAGGTCCGCTCCCGCACCACTGCCGAGGCGCTGATCGGCGGGGTCACAGGGACGCTGGCCTCACCGGCCACGCTGCTGCCGGCCCGCTACGACGCCGTCGGCAACCTACGGCTGATCGCCCGCACCACACCTCTGCCCACCGCCGAACGCCGTGACATTGCCCGTCATCTGCATCCGGCCGACCCCGATCACCCCTGGCACGGACGCCGGTTCAGCGCTGGCTGGGGGCCTGCGGCGAACTTCAGTACCACCCCGTGCGACCCGACCTCGTGGCGGAATTCCAGGCCGACACAGCAATCGATGCGGGCCTGTACCGGCACCCCGTCCGTGTCCTGCGGCTGCGTGACGACCTCACCGTGCAGCAGGTCCCGCCGTTCGGCACGTGACCGCGCCCGTTGAAGCGGCCGGCGCCACCGGGCCGGCCGGGCCAGCGCCCGGCACGGGGCGGAGCATGCTGGATTCGGGGTGCGGATCGGTCCCGAGCGAGGTTGCCGCCATGATCGATCTGGCCGTCAGCGGTGCTGTCCGGTGTGCCAGGGTGCGTTCGGCCGGGTGGGGCGTGCGTCTGCGCTCAGCCGCAGGGCGTAGACCGACCGGGTCGCGCTGTCGGCGACGGGGCCGAGGTAGGTGTGGCCGGTCAGGTGGCACCAGGCGGGCAGGTCGAGCGGGGCGGCCGGGTCGGTGGCGATGACGTGCACGAGGGTTTCGGGCTCGGCGCCGTCGATCTCCTTGCGCAGGCGCAGCAGCAGGGTGACGCAGAGCAGTCCGGTGCCGTCGACGGTGATGCCCGGCACGGGGGTCTCGTGGTGCATCGGGCTCACCGGCGGTAGGCGCTGGCGACGACGGCGGGCAGGAGGGCGAGGGAGAGGACGCCGCCGGTCAGCGCGAGGGCGGGGTAGCTGGTGGCGGCGACCATGATGCCGGAGGCCATGCCGCCGGTGGCGATGGCGATGGAGACGTCGACCAGGCCCTGGGTCTTGGCGCGGGTGGCCAGCGGGACGGTGTCGGTGATGATCGCGGAGCCGGAGACGAGGCCGAGGTTCCAGCCCAGGCCGAGCAGGGCGAGGGCGAGTGCAAGGAGGGCGACGGAGTCGCCGGGCGCGGTGGCCGCGAGGATGCCCGCGGCCAGCAGGGTGACGCCCGAAGCGGCAGCGACCTGCATGCGGCCGTAGCGGTCGACGAGCCAGCCGGTGAGCGGGGAGGGCAGGTACATGGCGCCGATGTGGATGGCGATAACGAGGCCGGAGGCGGCGGTGCCGTGGCCGTGGTCGTGCATGTGGACCGGCGTCATCGTCAGCCGCGCATCTGCGCGTCCACGATGCGCTTCTGCTCGCCGGTGGCCAGCCCCGGGTAGTGGACGTGAGCGACGCGCGGGTGGGTGTGGAGGAAGGCGGCGACGGCCGCGGCGGTGTCTTTCTGCGCGCGGACCCGCACCGGCAGGGAGCGCAGGGAGCGGGCGAGGAGGAACGCGGTCTCGGGGGCGATGATCTGGCCGAGGTTCTTGCGCCAGCCCATCACCGGGGCGAGGTGCTCGGCGGGTCCGATGAGAACCCCGGCTGTCAAGTCGGAGTGCCCGCAGAGGTACTTGGTGGCGGAGTGGATGACCAGGTCCGCGCCGTGCTGGAGAGGGTTCTGGTTGACCGGGGTGGCGAAGGTGTTGTCCACCACCGTCAGCGCGCCGGCCGTGCGGGCCTGGGCGGAGATGGCGGCGATGCCGAAGACGGTCAGGGTGGGGTTGGCCGGGGTCTCGAAGAACACGACCCGGTGCGGCCGGTCAGTACCTCGGGCAGCCGCTCGAGTTCGTCGGCGCGCAGGAAGGTGGTGGTGATGCCGACCTGGGGGAGGTTGTCGCCGAGGAGTTCGAAGGTGCCGCCGTAGACCTCGCCGATGCACACGATGTGGTCGCCGGTGCGGCAGTGTGCGAGGAAGGTGGCGGCTTCGGCGGCCATGCCGGAGGAGAACGCCAGGGCCTGCTCGCCGGCTTCGAGGTCGGCTAGCTTGGCCTCAGACACTGCGGGTGGACAGTCCGTGCGCGCTGGTCTCGGTCATGCCTCTCCTGCTGCTCGTCGGATCTTCTTGCATCAGGCCGGTCGGCCCGCTCACTGCGCGGCAGCCGCCCGGACGAGGGTGGCTGCCGCCGACTCGATGTCCTCGGCCGTGCTCCAGCGGCCCAGGGACAGCCGCAGTGCGCCGAGCGCGCGGTCCGTATCGAGGCCCATGGTGGTGAGCACCGGGGAGGGTGTGTGGGTGCCGCTGTGGCAGGCCGAGCCGGTCGAGGCCGCGATCTGGCCGGCGGCCGCGAGGAGTTCGTGGCCGAGGACGCCGTCGACGCTGACATTCAAGGTGTTGGGCAGGCGCTGCTTGTCGGGGCCGTTGAGGTGCACGCGGCCGGGCAGCCCGTTGGCGAGCCGTTGGTGGAGATCGTCGCGCAGGGCCGCGATGCGGGCCGGGGCGCCGGAGGCCAGTTCGTCGGCCGCGAGTTGTGCGGCGGAGCCGAGCGCGACGGCCAGGGCGACGTTTTCCGTCCCCGCGCGCAGGCCGCGCTCCTGTCCGCCGCCGTAGACGACCGGCTCCAGCCGTAGCCCGTCGCGTACGAAGAGGGCGGCGGCGCCCTTCGGCGCGTACATCTTGTGTCCCACGATCGTCAGCAGGTCCACGCCCACCTCGCCGACGTCGAGGGGGATCTTGCCCACTGCCTGGGCGGCGTCGCAGTGGAACAGCGCGCCGTGCTCGTGGGCGAGCGCGGCGAGTTCCGTGACCGGCTGGAGGGCGCCGGTCTCGTTGTTCGCCGCCATCACCGACACCAGCACTGTGTCCTCGGTGAAGGCAGCGGCCAGGGCGGCCGGCTCGACGAGCCCGTCGCCGTCGACGGGCAGCACGGTCAGCCGTGCGCCGTGCAGCCGTTCAAGGGCCCGGCAGGTCTCCAGGACGGCCGGATGCTCGGTGGCCTGGGTGATCACATGCGGGTGCGGGCGCCCTGAGGCCAGGACCGCACCGCGCAGGGCGAGCAGATCGGCTTCGGATCCGGAACAGGTGAACACGATCTCGCGGGTCCGGGCGCCGATCAGACCGGCGACCCGGGCGCGGGCCTCAACAAGTGCCCGGCGGGGCTCCTGGGAGAAGGAGTGGCTGCTGGAGGGGTTGCCGAAGAAGTCGGTCACATGCGGCCACATCGCCTCGGCGACGCGCGGATCCACCGGCGTGGTGGCGTTGTAGTCCAGGTAGACCGGCCCGCCCGCCAGACCCGGGTGCGGCGTAAGGGCGCTGCCCGGGCCCCTCACGTCAGGCCCGAGGCATCGACGGGCAGCTCCGACAGCCGCCACTCCAGCATGCCGTCGTCGAGACGGACTGCCCGCCGCCCGCGGTCGGTCAGCAGCCGCACGGCGTCGTAGGCCAGCACGCAGTACTCACCGCGGCAGTAGACGACGATCTCCATCTCCTCGGGCAGCTCGCTGATCCGGTCCGCCAGTTCCTCGACCGGGATGGAGAGCGCACCGGGGATGTGCCCGGCCCGGTACTCCTCCACCGGCCGCACATCGAGCACGACGACGTCTCCGGCGGCGATCCGCACCCGAAGCTCCTCACGGCTGACCTCGCCGACGGCGTCCTCACCGAGATAGGCATCCCGGGCGGCGGGCACGGCGGCCTGGTGGGCTTCGGCGACCTTGCGCAGCAGCGCGAACAGCTGGGCGACATCGTCACCGGCGAGCCGGTAGTGGATGCGCACCCCCTCACGCCGGGTGGCGACGAACCCGGCCTGCTTGAGCGTCTGCAGATGCGCCGAGGCGGTGGTCAGGTTCAGCCCGGCCGCCTTCGCCAGCGCGTCGACGGTGCGCTCGCCCTGGGCCAGCAGATCCAGCAGTTCCAGACGCTTTCCGCTGGCCAGCGCCTTGCCGCTGGCCGCGAACGCGTCATACAGCCGCGCTTTCGTCGCGCTCTTCGTGTGCTCCGGCATGACATCCTCCATAAATCCATGGATTATTGTAGATGAGTGTGGTGGGTGTGACCACACGCCCCCCGTTCCCGAGATCTTGGAGGACGCCGTGGGCTTCGCGGACGATCACCTCATACCGCTGGTCGACAAAGGGCTGGGCAACAGCGCCTACCTGCTCGACCTCGGCGACGGACGCGCCCTGGCCATGGACGCCAGCCGCGACCTGCGCACCCTGCGGGCAGCAGCCGAGCGGCGCGGACTGCGCATCGCGTTCGCCGCGGACACGCATCTGCACGCCGACTTCCTCTCCGGCGCCGTCCAGCTCGGCCACGACACCGGCGCCACGATCCTCGCCTCCGCGGCCGGCCACCGCGCCTTCGACCACCAGCGCCTGGCCGACGGTGACGAGGTCGACCTCGGCGGGCTGACGCTGCGGGCGCTGACCACCCCCGGACACACCGACGAGCACCTGTCCTTCCTGCTGCTCGACGGCTCCCGGGAACTCGGGGTGTTCACCGGCGGCTCGCTGATCGTGAACTCCGCCGCCCGCACCGACCTCCTCGGCGCCGAGCGCACCGAGGAACTCGCCCGCGCCCAGTACCGCTCACTGAAACGGCTGACCGCGTTGCCGGACCAGACCGCGGTGTGGCCCACCCACGGCGCAGGATCCTTCTGCTCCGCCCCGCCCGGCACCGAGCGCACCACCACCATCGGCGCCCAGAAGCAGGCCAACCCGCTCCTTACCGCACCCGACGAGGACACCTTCGTGGCCCAGCTGATCGCGAGCCTGGGCACCTACCCCGCCTACTTCGACCGCCTCGGCGAGATCAACCGGCGCGGCCCGGCCGTGCTGACCGCAAACCCCGTGCTCCCGGCCTTGTCCGCACAGCAGGTGCGAGCCCTCATTGCTGACGGCGGCCACGTCGTCGACGTCCGCCCGGCCGCCGACTACGCCGCCGGCCACATCCCCGGCTCCCTGTCCATCCCGCTGCGCGACCAGTTCGCCACCTGGCTCGGCTGGCTCCTGCCCGACACCGCGCCCCTGGCCTTCGTCACCGCGGAGGACCAGGACCTGAGCGAAATCGTCTGGCAGGCATACAAGATCGGCTACGAGCGTCTCGCCGGCCACCTCCCGGGCGGCATGGACGCCTGGCTCGCCGACGGCAAACCCCAGGCCACCACCGCTTTCCTCGCCGCCGACCGCGCCGCGGGACGCCCCTACGTCGACGTCCGGCAGGAAGCCGAGTTCACCACCGGGCACGTCCCCGGCGCGCTGCACATCGAGCTCGGCGCCCTCAACGAGTCCGCGGCCGACGCCCCGACCGGACCGATCGTGGCGTGTGGGCACGGCGAGCGCGCCATGACCGCCGCCAGCCTCCTGGAGCGGGCCGGCCACACCGATGTCGCCGTCCTCGACGGCGGACCGGCCAACTACGCCGCCGCACAGGATCTGCGCCTCGTGCAGGGCGTGGAGGACACCCGCTCGTGAACGCCACCCCTCTGGCCACCACTGCGACCGACGCCTCCCGGCGGCCCGTACGGCTCGGCCTGCGAGAGAACTGGCTGCAGTTCACCCTGCTAGTGATCGTCAACGTCTGCGTCGGCGGCCTGGTCGGCCTGGAACGCACCACCGTCCCGCTGATCGGCTCCGAGATCTTCGACCTGACCAGCGACCTGGCCGTCTTCTCCTTCATCATCGCCTTCGGCCTCACCAAAGCGTTCACCAACCTCGCCGCCGGGGCGCTCAGCGCACGCTTCCGCCGCAAACAGCTTCTGGTGACGGGCTGGCTGCTCGGCATCCCCGTCCCCTTCGCCCTCGCCTGGGCGCCGTCCTGGGGCTGGATCGTCGCCGCCAACGTACTGCTCGGCCTGAACCAGGGCCTGACCTGGTCGATGACCGTCAACATGAAGATCGACCTCGTCGGCCCCTCCCGCCGAGGACTCGCCACCGGCCTGAACGAAGCCGCCGGCTACACCGCCGTCGGCGTCACCGCCCTGCTCACCGGCTACCTCGCCACGTCATACGGCCTGCGCCCCGTTCCCGAGCTCATCGGCGTTGTCTTCGTCGTCGCGGGCCTCGCCCTGGCCCTGGTCGTACGCGACACCGCCGCCCATGTCGCGCTCGAACTCGCGCACCACACCAAGCCCCTGGCCACTGACGAGGACACCGGCCTGAAGGCCATCTTCACCCGCACCTCCTGGCACAACCGCTCCCTACGCGGCGCCAGCCAGGCCGGACTGATCAACAACCTCAACGACGGCCTCACCTGGGGCGTCTTCCCCCTGCTCTTCACCGACCACGGCCTCGGCCTCGCCGCCGTCGGCCTCATCAAGGGCCTCTACCCCATCCTGTGGGGCATCGGGCAGATCCCCACCGGCCACCTCGCCGACCGCATCGGCCGCAAACCCCTCATCGTCTACGGCATGCTCGTCCAGGCCGCCGGCTTCGTCCTCGCCCTCGCCCTGCCCGAACGCCCCCTCCTCGCCGGAATCCTGTCCGCCATCGCGCTCGGCCTGGGCACCGCCATGGTCTACCCCGCCCTCATCGCATCCATCTCCGACCACGCCCACCCCGCCTGGCGGGCCAACGCCCTCGGGACATACCGGTTCTGGCGGGACATCGGCTACGCCGCCGGCGCCCTGGTCGCCGGCATCCTCGCCGACACCCTCGGCCTCAACGCCACCGTCATCGCCGCAGCCGTCCTCACCGCCGCCTCCGGGCTGTTGGCTGCTCGCTGGATCACCGAGCACCGGCTCGGCGCTCGTTGAGGGGCGCAGCGGCCAGAAGTGATGCCATCGCCCAGGTGGGGTCTTCGAAGCCGCAGACCCCACCCCCCGGCAGTGGTGGACAACGGACAAGACGAAACCCTGTCCATAACTTGATCTCGTGGGCTCGCATGTTGAGGTGTCGCGTAGTCGTAGCTGACGTCGGCAGCCTCATGACGCTGAGTGAGCTGTCAGGGTGGTCGATCGCGGTGGGATGATCGCGCGGTGAGTGATGCCAGGGTGTCGGCCGCGGAGGCCGTCGAGTCACATGTCGGGGCGTTCTTTGAAGGGCACTCCGTGGAGGTCGTCGACTGCGACCTCGGGCCGGAGCGGCGAGAGGTGGCGCCAGATCTGCGAGTTCTCGTTGTGGGACCCGGTCCCCGCAGCGACAGCTGGGCCTATGTGACCGCCGGGTGCTGGGCCGCGATGGAGAAGGACGGTCACGGCCTTGAGTTCGTCATGACCGCCCATGTCCGCGACCAGCGGTTCATCGAGCTCATGGCGGTGATCGCCTACTACCACTGCGGTGGACATCACCTCGACCTGGAGCACAGCATGCCGATCGGTGAACCGTGGGTGCCGGGGTCGGCCTGCGATCACCTGCTGATCAGCCTGCCCTATCTCCACGGACCAGACCTTGAACACTGTCCCGTTCCCGGGGGCCACGCCCGCATCCTGTGGACCCTGCCCGTAACCACAGCCGAGATCGAGTTCCGCAGGCGTCACGGGCACGAGGCGTTGGAGCAGCTCTTCGACGAGGCAGAGATCATCCCCACCGACCCTTTCAGGGCGTCGGTCGCCTGAGTTTCCGTCCTCCGTCGGTCACCGACTGTGGTCGCCAGGGGCGTATCGGCTCCAGGTTCCGCCAGCCTCGGTGACCAGCCGGGTGGCGGTCTTGTGGTGATAGCCGAGTGCCTTGGCGATGACGGGGGCCGGGGCCCGCAGGACGAGCTGGCGGATCGCGGAGGCACTGCCACGCTGCGGCGGGACGCCGATCTCACGCAGATGGACTTGGAGGCTGACCGGGTTCATCGGCTGTCCGGGCCGGCGGCCGGGGAAGAGCCAGTGGGAGCTTCTGCTGCTGGCGTAGGGCAGAAGCTGGCGGGACAGGATGTATGCCCGCATCAGGTCCGCAACGGGCTCGGGGAGCGGGGAAGACGGATCACCCAGCCGGACATGACCGGGAGCTGATCCGGAAACGGCGTGGGGATCACAACCGTCCGGGGTTTGCGCTTCAGATGTGCACGGTCCGCTATCTGGGGCTGTTTCTGGAGGACCGGCTGGATGTGCCGTGGCCGGTGTCGAGTACCTGGCTGAGCATCTGGGCGTGGAGGACGCCTCGTGCGTGAGGCGGTCCACCGAGCGGCGCCGGAGGACCGCGGCCCGGGACGGCCGTGGAAGCCGGGCCCGCCGCTGAAGCTGGCGTATGACATCAAGGAGGCCCCGTCCCCGACCAGGAGGTCATCCTCACTGTCCACGAGCTCAAGCGCCTCACGCGCAACGCCGCCGAGCTGATGACGCTGGCCGGCCGACTCCAGGCCGCCGGCGTGCAGCTCGAACTCCTCACCGGCCCGCTCAGGCCCGGAACAGCGGGGACGGCGAGTGATCCCGGGCGGTTCGCCCTCGTTCGGCCGACAGCGCGGGCGGCACCTGGCTCGTTGTGCGGATGTGGACGACGAACGGAGGGTCCTGGACCGGTCGCCGTACGGGGCGGGGCAGCACCGTCGGGCGCTGAGGTTCCGCACCGAGACCGCCCTCGCCCGGCGCCTGGGGGTGATGACAAGGCCGTCAGCGTGGCCCGCTCCGGCGACATCCGGCGGGACCAGGCTGTGCGACGACTGCTGCCCGCTCGTAGGCTGCCGACATGAGCGAGATCAAGAACCCGACGCCCCGCGACGCCTTCGAGCTGCTGCTGACCGGTAACCAGCGCTTCGTCTCAGGCACCCCCGAGCACCCGAACCAGGACGCCATCCGCCGCGCCGAGACCGCACCGTCGCAGCAGCCCTTCGCCGTGCTGTTCGGGTGTTCCGACTCCCGGCTGGCCGCCGAGATCATCTTCGACCGCGGCCTGGGCGACCTGTTCGTGGTGCGCACCGCCGGACACGTCATGGGCCCGGAGGTGCTGGGCAGCATCGAGTTCGGCGTGGAGGTGCTGGGCTGCCCGCTGGTCGTGATCCTCGGGCACGACTCGTGCGGCGCGGTCGGCGCGGCGTGCGCCGCGCTGGATGACGGCGTGACGCCGGCCGGGTATGTCCGGGACGTCGTCGAGCGGGTGACCCCCAGCGTGCTGGCCGCCCGGGCCGCCGGACGGGTGGAGCCGGAGGAGATCCTCGCCGAGCACGTGAGGCACACCGCGGACCTGCTGCTGGACCGCTCCCGGGTCCTCGCCGACAAGGTCGCCGCCGGCCAGACCGCCGTGGTGGGCCTGCGCTACTGCCTGGCCGACGGCAGTGCCCACCTCGTCGCCGCTCGCGGCCTCGACGCGGCTGTGCCCACGGCGTCCTGACCGCCGCGGCGCGGCCCCTCAGCGTGCTCTGCCGCGCTGTGCCTCCCGTCAGGGGACGGGAGGCACAGCGCGGGTCAGGGGTCCCAGGTCTCCGTAGAGGGCGGCGTGGAGTGCAGCCGCGAGTCCGCGGGCTCGGTCTTCGCTCCGCACGCCGTGCATCATGAAGTAGATCGGTCCTGCGTAGGCGTCCAGATCGACCTCACGGTCTTCGGCCAGACAGGTTATCGCGGCCCGGACCGCATCGTTCACGGCATCGTCGACAGCGGCCGGAGCCGGCAGTGGGCGTGTCCGCCTTCACCGTCCACCGCTGCCGTCTTTCGGATTCGATGGCGACGAACACAGCCTGCTGCGCCATGGCCGTCCGGTACACGTCGTGGAAGGCGTCGGTGCCGGTGGCGTCCGGAATGAGGTGGGCGGGGCAAGGAACGGGCAGCAGCTGCACGAGGGCATTGTGCACAAAGGAGCAGATCAATCGCGTCCGGCGACGCGAGAGGTGCCACCGGCGGTGCTGGTCACACCGTGGGCCGGGGCCCCGCCGCGCGGCGCAGCCGGTTGGCGATCGCCAGCCCCAGCCCCTCCTCCACCGGCAAGGAGGCGACGATGAGGTCGCACCCCCGCTGGTCGAGTTCGCGCAGGAAGCCGTACAGCTCGCGCGCGTAGCCGGCCAGGGACGCTGGAACATCCACCACGGCGTGCGCCTTCACCGGGGTGCCGGCGAGGGGCGGGGGAAGAAGGACGCCGACCTGGTGCCCCTGCTCCTGCGCGAGCCGCGCCTCGTCGACGACCTTCTCTGGCTGGACCAGGACGACCCGCGCAGACGGCGCGTAGTGCGACGGGTGCTGACCCGGCACCCGCACATGGCTCGTGGACGGGACCTCGATCGGATACCCCAGCACCGCTTCGAGGTCCTCGCGGGTCACTCCGCCGGGCCGGAGGATGGCCGGGGTCTCACCCATGACGTCGACGATGGTCGACTCGACGCCGACCCCGCAGGGACCGCCGTCCAGGACGAAGTCGACGGCATCCCCGAGCTCCGCCCGGACGTCGTCCGCAGTGGTGGGGCTCACCGAGCCGAAGCGATTGGCGGACGGGGCCGTGACACCGCCGCCGAAGGCCGACAGCAGCGCGAGGGCAACGGGGTGGTCGGGCACACGCACGGCCACCGTCTCCAGGCCACCCGTGGCTTCCAGGGGCACCCGCCGACCACGCCGCAGAACCAGCGTGAGCGGCCCCGGCCAGAAGTGCTCGGCCAGCAGACGCGCCGTCGCGGGCACGTCCTGGACCCAGTCGTCCAGGTGTTCCGCGCCGCCGATGTGGACGATCAGCGGGTGCGAGGGCGGACGTCCCTTGACCTGGAAGATGCGCGAGATGGCGGCGGGGTCCTCGGCGTTGGCGCCCAGTCCGTAGACGGTCTCGGTCGGGAGAGCCACCAGGCCGCCGGCACGCAGCACACCGGCTGCCTTCTCGATGTCACTGGTTCTTGCCGTCACCCTCGCAATCCTAGATGCGTCAAGGACCGGCGACGGTCTTGATCAATCTCACCGCTAACCACGGTTTCATTGATCCCCGGGGCTACTCAAGATCAACTGCTTGGCGCCAATGGCTGTTCCGTCGTTCCTACCGACGCCAATTGCATCGGATGCGAATAGACGACACCCAGCCTGGACATTGGCCATCGAGCGCACGGACCTGGTCTCAACAGGGACGCTGACCTCGGAACGAGGGTAACGGTCTCCTGGGCGGACAGCCGAAGGTCTCACTCCATCGAGCGATTGAACTGCGAAGACGCCCCCGGCTCGCATCTGATGCGAAATCCTCGCGTCAGATGCGATGGACGGAGAGTGATGGCGGATGGGTGGGGACGGTCTCGTTCCAGGCTCTGCTCGGCTGCACTTGGTGGACGGCCTGTCGTTGTTGCGGCCGGACGAGCAGGTCTTCGAGGCGATGATCAAGGGCTGGCGTAACCAGCAGCTCGCCCGAAATCTCTCGCTGGGGTACGTCAATGACCAGGAACGCACAGTCCGGGCCTTCACCCGGCACGCCGATGTGATGCCGTGGCAGTGGACGCCGCAGCACGTCGACGAATGGTCTGCCGATCTGCGGGCCGTGCACGGCTGCGTCCGCTCCACCCTCCGCAACTACCAGGGCTCCGTTCGCCAGTTCTGCGACTTCCTGACCAACCCGGCCTACGGCTGGAGCGACGAGTGTCTGCGGTACTTCGGCACTCACCCAGTCCAAGTGGTCTACGACTGGAACGCTGCGACGCACGCCGACGAAGCCGAGGGCGAGCCGGAACGAAGGGCGTTCACCAAGCCCGAGCTGGAGCAGTTCTTCGATCACGCAGACGAGGAGGTGCTGCGCGTTCGCGGCAAGGGCCGCAAGGGCTGGCTGCCGGCCTTCCGGGACGCCGCCCTGTTCAAGGTCGCGTACGCCTACGGTCTGCGCCGCAACGAGACCCGAATGCTGGATCTCACCGACTTCGGACGCAATCCGGAGGGCCGGGAGTTCGGCGAGTACGGCACCCTGCTGGTCCGCTACGGCAAGGCCAAGAAGGGCTCACCGCCCAAGCGCCGCAGCGTGCTGACCGTCTGGCACTGGACACCCCGCACAATCGAGGAATGGATCAGCGAGGTCCGGCCCGGGATGCGGCATTCGACCGGCCGGGCCCTCTGGCCGTCCGAACGTGGGCCGCGGGTCGGGGTCCAGCGGCTGGACTCCCGATTCGCCGCCTACCGGGACGCCGCCGGCCTGGACCCCGCCCTGGAGTTCCACTCACTGCGCAGGTCCTACATCACGCATCTGATCGAGGACGGCCATGACCCGTTGTTCGTCCAGCAGCAGGTCGGCCACGACCACGCCTCCACCACGGCGATCTACACGTGCGTCTCCTCCGACTTCCGCACCCGCTCCCTCCGACGCGTCCTGGACGCCACCATCGAGGCCGCTCTGCGGCCGGTAAGGACCTCCTGATGCCACGCCAGATCAGCTATCGGTGGCGCCTGCGCGAGCTGATGGCCGCCCGCGGCATGTTCACCGTCAGCGAGGTCATGCCGCACCTGGCCGAACGCGGCATCACGCTGTCCTCCTCCCAAGTCCACCGTCTGGTCTCCGGCACCCCGGAACGGCTGTCCCTGCCGGTGCTGGCCGCCCTCTGCGACATCCTCGGATGCACTCCCACCGACCTGATCACTACCTCGGCCCAGAATCTCCCGGCCCGCCGAGCCGCTGGCGAAGAGGCTCCGATCAACCTAGCCGCCCGGCGACCCACAAGGGTCCGACTGACGCCCGAGGGGTGAGTGGTGACTCCAGAGGAGTACGAGCGGTGGATGATCCGCGACTGCGCACGCTGCGGCCGTCGGGCCTCGAAGTCCGCCGAGTGGTCAGACGGACCGATCTGCCGGACCTGCTACGAACGGGCGATGCGAGTCCGCGGCCTCTGCCCCTGTTGCGACACCGATCGGCTGCTGCCGGGGCGAGACACCAGTGGCACACCGATCTGCCGGGACTGCGCGGGCATCGCCCGAGACTTCTTCTGTGATCGCTGCGGCTTCGAGGGACTCCTGCTCGCCGGACGTCTCTGCGAACGATGCACCCTCGCCGACACACTCGTCCGTCTCCTCGACGACGGCACTGGTCGTGTCGCCCCGGAGTTACTGCCTCTGGTCAAGGTCCTCCTGGCTATGGGCAGGCCCAAGAGCCGACTGATTTGGCTTCGCAACGCCAACGTCGTCCGTCTCCTCCGAGGCCTGGCCACTGGCAGCATCCCTCTCACCCACGAGGGGCTGCACCAGGAAACCCCCTGGCGGACTGTCACTCACCTGCGTGACCTGCTGATGGACACCGGCGTCCTCCCACGAGTTGACCGGCAGCTCATCCTCTACCAGCGGTGGCTGACCGAACGGATCGCCGTCATCGAGGAGCCCGAACACCGTCAGCTTCTCCGGCACTTCGCCACGTGGCACCAGATGAGGCGCCTGCGGGCCAAGGCGGAGAAGGGACCGCTGGGACGCTCCCAGACCAACCACACCAAGCAGGAGGTCACCCAGGCCGGTGCCTTCCTCGCTTGGCTCGCCGACCGAGGGCGCGCTATCGGACAGTGCCAGCAGGCCGACATTGACGCCTGGCACACCGAGAGCCTGGCCACCCGCCGTCCATCCCATTCATTCTTGCGGTGGTCCATGAAGACCGGCCGGATGCCCCGCCTTGCGCTGCCGCCCGCCGTCATCACCCAGGACCCGGAACCGCTGCACCAGCACCGCCGGCTTGCGATCCTCCGCCGGGTCCTCAACGACGACTCTTTGCCCCTGCGGGCCCGGATCGCCGCCGCGCTCATTCTCCTCTACGCTCAACCCGTCAGCCGTATCGTCCGCCTCACCATCGACGACGTCAGCGACGACGAAACCACCGTCACCGTTCGGCTGGGAGACCCGCCGTCCCCGCTGCCCGAGCCTGTCGCTGACCTTATGCGGGCCTACATCCAGTCCCGTCAGCACCTGCCCTACGCCAGCAGCAGGAGCTCGCAGTGGCTCTTCCCCGGCCGCCAGCCGGGACAGCCCATGAACCCGGTCAGCCTCCAAGTGCACCTGCGTGAGATCGGCGTTCCTCCGCAGCGCGGCAGGAGCTCGGCGATCCGCCAGCTCGTCCTTCAGGCCCCAGCCCCCGTCATCGCGAAGGCGCTCGGCTATCACGACAAGACCGCCACCCGCCTGGTCACCGAAGCCGGTGGGACCTGGAGCCGATACGCCCCAGGCGTCCACCAGCGGTGAAGCGCGGCTACTTACGCTGGGGCCACCGACCCCCGCTTGTCCTCAACGTGGACGACGTAAAGCTCGGTGCCGTCCCTGTGACGCCTGGAACGTCCGAACAGCCCGACAGCGATCTACGACTGATCCTGAGGCTCACCGGGGCCGACATAGGTAAGGACGTCGTTGTGATGCCCGGTGACGACCCATCCCTCCACGTCCTTGAGGTCGATCACCCCCAAGTCTCCTGCCGAAGATCCGGCATGCGCCGGGCCGAACCTCGGGGAGGTGGTCCACGTCCTCCGCGAGCAGCCCTCCGCGCGGGGCGGGCGCATCCAGTCGGGCAGTGCGGTCATGGCTTCGCCGTAGCGGTGCGTCGGGTCCGGAAGGCGGCGCGCGGCGGGGCTGTCCTACTCGGCCGGCAGACGGAGCATCGGTTCGAAGGCCGCGTCCTCCTCGCCCTCGACCGAAGGGAGGAAGCCGTCCGGGACGGTGCGGGCGGCCGTGGTGAGGAGGCGGGCCAGGACCTCGGGCTCGGTGGCCGGGGGGAGGCGGAGGGCGGCGAGGAGGCGGTCGCGGACCTCGGGGTGGTCCGGGTTGTCCTCAAGGTAGTCGGCGTTGAGCGCGGGGGGACGGAAGCCGGCCAGGGCGTCGTGCCAGGAGGGGAGGACGATGGCCAGGGTCAGGGCCTCGGCGAGGGACTCCGCGATGAGGGAAGCCTGGCCCTCGGAATCGGTGTAGAGGACGGGGCGGACGCGGTCGGAGCCGGCCGGGCCGCAGAGGTAGTGGGTGCCTCCCGCGTTGCAGCCGGCCACGGGCTCCACCGGGAGACCGGCCGGCAGGGCGATCGACTCGATGGGGTCGGTCCGCGTGAGGTCGAACTCGCCGTCGCAAGCGAGGTAGGCCTCGACCTCGGGGTCGGCGGCGATCCGGCGGAGCAGGGCCTCGTCGGAGAGGGCGGCCGGGTTGAGGCCGCGGGCGGCTTCGGGGGTCAGGGGGTGGCCCGCGAGGACGTGGCGGACGGTGTCGAGGGGGACGGGCCGCCCGTAGTCCTCCTCGAAGTGCGCCTGGACGGCCTCGGGGGAGCGGTCGGTGAGGAGGCGGAAGAGGTGCCCGGAGCCGTCCGGGTCCGGGCTGCCCGAGGGGAACTCGATGCCCGAGCCGGTGCGCCAGGCGCTGCCGCCGGTCTCCCACCACAGGCAGGCGGTGACCCGCGGGGCGCCGAGGCCCTCGTCGACGAAGGCCGGGTCGTCCAGGAGCGGGCGCAGCGCGGCGGGCACCTCGTCGATGACACCGGGCCAGACCTGTTCGTCGTCCGTGGCGTACGGGCTCATCTCCGACTCGTGGTCGAAGCCGCGGACGAGCACACCGGCCGGGGTGAAGAGGACGGAGAAGTCGTCACCCGAGCCGTTGTCCATCAGGGCCGCCTCCGTCCCAGGCCCCCAGGTGGTGGAGAAGGAGTAGCGGGAGAACCGCGGGTCGCGGCAGATCGCCTGGTCCAGCACGGCCAGCGCACGCAGGTACGCGCGGAGCTCGGCGGGGTCCGGGAGGAGGGCGGCGGTCGTGTGCACGGTGTCCATGGGCTCATGTAAGCAGCCGGCACTGACATCCAGGGCGGCGGTTCGGTCACACCTGCTCTCTCACACAGGGAACGAAAAGCCCAGCTCACGCAGGCGGGGCAAGCACACTGCGAGGCATTGCTCCACAGACGCGGCATCGGTTCGCACAAGGACGTCCTCGCGCAACGGCGCTCCACTGGCGACGAAGGTCCAAGGCTTGCCCCTCTCTGCCATCCGCTCAGCGTCGGCCTTGAACAGCACCGTTACGCCCTGTTCAGCCAGTGCTTCCATAATCGCGACGACGTCCACCGGCACTCTCCCCTCCCGAAGCGCTTCGAACGCGCCTTCGGACGAACATACTCACTCTGGGCCGGACCCTGGACACCGCCCGCATGACCCAAAGTGACCGATCGGGGCGCTCTGAGCTGGAATACGCGGCACCTCAACATGCGAGCTCACCAGTCCCGAGGCCGGAGTCTGCCGCGGTCTCCACCGTCGGCCGTACGTCCGTGACGTCGGCGTCCGGCAGCGGTGCCGGATGCCAGCGGCGGAGCCGGGAGGCGTTGGTGACGACGGACAGGGAGGACAGGGCCATGGCCGCGGCGGCGATGATCGGGCTGAGGCGGATGCCCCACAGGGGGTAGCGGGCGCCGGCGGCGGCCGGGATGCCGACGGCGGTTGTATGGCGACATCGGTGCCGGTGCCGGTGCCGATCGCGAGCCCCACGTCGGCCTGGGCCAGGGCGGGCGCGTCGTTGATGCCGTCGCCGACCATGCCGACGGTCCGGCCCTCGCCCTGAAGACGGCGGACCTCGTCGGCCTTGTGCTCCGGCAGCACCTCGGCCGAGACCCGGCGTACACCGACCCGTTCGGCGATCGCGGCGGCGGTACGGGCGCTGCTCGCCGGTGAGGATGATTCCATCCGAGCGGCGCGGGCGCGGCGCGGACCGAAGAAGAACCAGCCCAGCGCGGCGACGAGTACGACGGCCAGGGCGACGACGACGATGTCGGCGGTTTCCATGACAGGCCTTCTCTCCGTCCGGCTGCCTCCGGACTCCACCGGATGCCCCCACTGAGTCAGGGCCCAACGGCCCGGCCGTATTGGCCTCATCGGCCCAAGACGGGCCGCTGGGCACGGTCGACCGTGAAGGTGAGGTCATCGGGAGGACGCAGGCGCCAGCCCCGTCTCCCGCCGGCCCATGAGGAAGCGGGGTGGCCGAGATGTTCTGGTACGACCATGATCTCAGCGGTTGGGGCTGGTTCGCCATGTCGGCCAGCATGATCGTCTTCTGGGCTCTGATCATCAGCCTCGGTGTTCTGCTCTTCCGTGCCCTGGCCCGAGCGGGCGACACCAAGACGCCGACCGGCACCCGGGGCGCAGACCCTGAGAAACTGCTCGCCGAGCGCTTCGCCCGCGGCGAGATCGACGAGGAGGAATACGACCGTCGTCTGACCGTCCTGCGCGGATGCGCCGGCGACCGCGCCCGGCTCACCAAGAGCTGACGGCGCAACCACCCGTCGGGCGACGCTTCGAGCAGGGCCACGCTGAACACCGACCAGCGCAACTACGGGCTGTACGCCGTCGCGGCGGCGATCGCCGTGGTCGGTGCCCTGGCCAGGCCATGGACGTGCCGGTGGCCACACTTCGATCCAAGAGCGGTCCGCCGGCCAAGCACGACCGTCCGCAGCTGCGGAGCTGACGACTGGCCCGGCAGTGCTGCCCGCGCTACTGCCCGGCCTGCTCCTCGTGGGCCTCGAAGTCGTTCACACGCTCGCCCACGCCGACGCCCATGACGGACTCACCGGCACACGACCGCCCTCGGCATCCAGCGCGCCATGTGCGTCGTACCTCGTACGTCCGTACAGACGCGAGCGCGCCTCGCCTTGACCGGACCGTGCCGAAAGGTGTCACAGTTGCCGTGTCCCAGCATCACTTCGCCGCAGCCCGCCGGGCGCCGGCATCGCAGTACGTCCCCCGCCGACGCGCCCCTCTCGCCCAGCCGCGCCGGACGGCCCGCGCCTGTCGGATCGAAGCGACACCGGTCCCCCCGCGCAGCACGGAACGAGCGCCCGACGGCAGGACCGGTGGCCGCCGCGGACAGCGCCGGGCACCCAAGCGCACCCCGCTGCTCGGTGACTACCTGGGCTATGCCGCGGCCTTTGTCGGCGCGGGTCTGATCGGCGCGATCGTCACCATCCACTCGACCAGGCCTGCCACACCCTCATCGCCGTCGCAGGGGTGGCCGTCTTCGCCTGCGCCACGCTCCTCAAGGAGTTCGTCCGCACAGCAACCGCCCCAGCGCCGCGAAGTTCGGCGGGGTGGTGGCCGCCTCCCCAGCCCGCTGCTGAACCGGTACCGGAGATGACCGCCCCGGACGACCACCGGCACGAACCCAGCCGCTCCCGGAGCCCGGCCGAGGAGCCGGCGGCCGTCTCCACCCCGGCTGCCGAGAATCACGGCGAAGCGGGACACCGCCACTGACGGTGGGCGGCGCGCTCAGTGTCCTTCGGCGGAGGACACGGGCAGGCGCTCGGTGAACGTCCTGCCGCCGTCGCGGGACTCGTACACCCCGTTCCGCGTGGCGGCCAGGACGTGCCGTGCGTCGACGGCGGTCAGCGCTTGGGGCTGCCCGCCCGGAACGGTGCCGGTCTGCTGTCAGGAGGCGCCGCCATCTGTGCTCTGGTGCAGGCCGCCGCTGAGGTCGACGCCGTACAGGGCGTCGGCCGTGTGCCATGACAGGAAGGCGAGTACCTGACCGGAGCCGGTGCCGAAGGTCCGTCCTCCGTCGGTGCTCCTGGCGACGCCGTCCTCCGTAGTCGCGAGCAGGACGTCGCGGTCCTTCGGACTGACGGCGATGTCCGGGGCACCAAACTCGGCGCGGCTGTCGGAAGGTCTTCCGGCCGATGACGGTGAGGCCCATGTAGTCGGCCTTGTCGCCGACGCGCTCGGCAGTGCCGTCCTCGGCCACTGCGAGCACGCCTTCGTGGGTGGCGACGTACAGGCGTTCGTCGGACGGGTCGATGCCCGGGCCGTGGACGTGGCTGACGGCGTGGCCGCCCGAGCTGTCGGCCGATGCCGTGCCGGACGCGATGCATCAGTCGTGGAGAAGCACGCAGCCGGGACGGCGGCGAGAGGGGCCGCGGTGACGACTGCGGCCGCGCGGAAACGAATTGTCCTTGGGGAGGTCTTTCGGCAGACGTGAGAAGGAGCGGGGAGCGGAGAGCGGGCGACGGAGCAGGGAACCCCACCCCGTCTCCCGCCGTGGAACCGTCAGCTCTTGCCGAGGAGCTGGTTCATCTCCTCGATCTCGGCGGTCTGCGCGGTGATGATGTCGTCGGCCAGCTTCTTGGCCGGCCCGTACCGACCCTTGTCCTGTTCGGTGGCGGCCATCTGGACGGCGCCCTCGTGGTGCTCGACCATCATGGTCAGGAACATGGTGTCGAAGTTCGTACCGGACGCTTCCATAAGCTTGTCCATGTCCTTGGCGTCCATCATTCCGGGCATGTCGGAGGAGTCGTCGCTGCCGTGCCCGCCATGGTCCATGCCGGGCATGCCGGAGGGCACGTTTTCACCCCACGCCTCCAGCCACCCGGACATGGTCTCGATCTCCGGGTCCTGAGCCTTCTCGATCCGGGAGGCGAGGTCCTTGACCTCGGCGGAGGACGCCTGGCTCTTGGCCATCTGCGCCATCTGCAGGGCCTGCTGGTGGTGCGGGATCATCCCCTGCGCGAAGTCGACGTCCTGGTCGTTGTGGGCACCGGCGGTGTCCTCGGCGCTCGCCGGGGCGGACGTCCGCGTACCGGAGCCGTTGTCGGAGGAGCCGCCGTCGCTGCCGCAGGCGGCGAGGACGAGGGCGGCGGTCGCGGCCGTCACGCCCAGGGCGGCACGGCGGACGAGGGAACGGGTGCTGGTCATGGGATGTACTCCTGCGCTGTACGAAGGTGGCGCGCCGGTCGGCGCGGGAAATGGCTGAGCGCCGTATCCGCCCTCGACGACGGGGCGGGCACGGCTAGGGGTGTCTCGTCGATCAGGCCGGGCTCGCCTGATCGACGAGACACCCCTAGGCCTTGTCCTAGATCCGCAGGAGTTGCAGTTCGGCCAGGGTGGGCGGGGCACGCCCGCCGTCGGGCGTGGCGGCGAGGGCGCCGGGCAGGTGGTCGGTGGGTGAGGCCGCGCCGAGTGGGTCGGGCATCAGCATGGGCACAACCGGTCCCGCGCCGATCGCACCGGACGCACAGGTGGCATCGGCGTGCCGGGTGTGCCCGCCGCTGCCGTCGCCGTGACAGACGAACTCGTCGCCGGCCGTCTCCCTACCCGCGTGTGCTGTGGCGCTGGGGGAGTGATGCGACGAGTGGTCGCCTGCCGAGACTGCGTCGGCAGGCCCGAGAGCGTGCATTCCGAGAAGCCCGGCGAGCAGCCCGAGCAACAGCAGCGCCCGCCACTGCCCCAGGGGCGAGCACGAACGGCGGAGCTGTGTACGGGCGGTCACGTCCCTCATGCTACGAAGACGACTCCGCCGCAGGCGGGCCGGGAGGGGCAGAAGACGGAACCGAGGCGCGCCGCAGATGGTCGGGACCGGGCAGTCCGGCCGGACTCTGCGGCGTGCTGCGCTCCCGTGGATGTGCTGTGGGCTCCGGCTGGCGGGCGCGTGGGACGGCGGCGACCGACGAGCAGCGTACTCACCAGCGTGACGCGGCCCTTGCATGCAACCCGTCTAGCAGGTTCCGGGCGAGCACAGGGGCGCGGCACTCGTCAGGGTCACCGATGCGTCAGATCCAGCCGGACGTCCACGACGCCCTCGACTGCGCGAACTGCCCGAGCGATCAGTGTCACCAGCGCGCGTTCGGGGAGGAGCCCGCCGATCGTGACCACGCCGTCGGTGACCGACACCGTGAGGGTGTCGCCGTAGGGCAGCACGCTCAGCACACTGTGCCGGATCTCCTCGGCGATCTCGTCGTCGGAGCGCAGGAACACCTTCAGCAGGTCGCTTCGACTGACCACGCCCTGCAACAATCCGACGCCGTCCACGACCGGCAGCCGCTTGACGTGGCGGCGGGCCATGATGCGGGCGGCCTCGGCGACGGTGGCGTCGGCGTGCACGGTCACGGCCGGGGAGCTCATCAGCCCGCCCGCAGTCAGCGCGCTCGCCTTGGCCCGCTCGGTGAGAGCGCCTTCGTCGGTGTCGCGGAACTCCTCCTTGGGCAGCAGGTCGGCCTCGGAGACCACTCCGACGACCCGGCCCTCACCGGCCAGCACCGGCAGGGCGCTGACCTTCCACTGGTCGAGCAGTTCGACGACGTCCTTGAAGGGTGCCTCCTCACCGACGGCGACGACGGTGTGCGTCATGACGTCGCTCACGGTGTACGGGGATTCAGTCATGGTGACCTCCCGAGGTGCGGACGACTCTCCGGTTGAGGAAACGGGTGGAACAAACCGACGACCAAGTCCCGCGACGCTACGCAGGTTGCCCAGACCGGCTCATCCCCGGACGACTGCCACGGGGCTCGAGGCGTGATGGAGCACGGCCTGGCTGACCGACCCGAGCAGCAGGCCGCCGAAGCCGCCACGGCCGCGCGAGCCCACGACGGTGAGCCGGGCCGAGCGGCTGGCCTCGATCAGTGCCGGCCGGGTCGGTCCGTGCACCGTGCGGTGCTCCACCTTCACATCCGGATACCGCTCCCTGATGCCCGCGAGTGCCTCGGTCAGCAGGCGCTCCTCGGCGGCGGCGAGCGACCCGGGCGGGTTGGAGTACGGCTCGTCGGGGTCGTGCGGAGGGGGCATCGGGGCGTTCCAGTTGGTCCACGCGTGCAGGGCGACGACTCGGGCGCCCCGCGCGGCGGCTGCCTCCATGGCGAACCGGACGGCCGCCGCGCCGGCGGGGGAGCCGTCGACCCCGAGCAGGATCGGCCCCGACGGCTCCGTCGGCTCCCGTACGACGAGGACGGGACACCGACCGTGCGCCGCGAGCCCGATCGCGGTCGAGCCGAGCAGCAGGCTCTTGAACCCGCCGAGGCCCCTGCTGCCCACCACGACCAGCTGCGACGACCGGGACTGTTCCTCCAGCACGGTCAGAGGGTCACCGGGCAGGACCAGCGCCGAGATGCCGATGTCCGGTGCGATCGACCGCACCCCGGCCGCTGCGTCGTCCACCAGTTTTTTCGCTTCCTCGCGGAGCCGGTCCATGGCGGTCCTCGCCAGCACGGGATCGAACGCCACCGTGGCCGGCTGGCGCAGCGCGTGCACCACCCGCAGGCCGGCGCCGCGGTACTCGGCCTCACGAGCCGCCCAGGCGACGGCGTCGAGGCTGTGCACGGAGCCGTCGACTCCTACGGTCACCAACCCGCTCATCGCTCCTCCTTCCGTCCCGAGGGCCCCGAACCGGCCGGCGGCCTGTGTCCCGCAGGTCCCCGTACCACCAGGATCGGCAACACACCCACCCGAGCGCGAGGGCCGAACGGTCCCGTCGCCGTGACGGCCGGCACTCAGTCGGCGCGCGAGCGGCATCATCACGCCGGCCGGCCGATGGGCTCCGCACACCGAAGGCAGGGCCCGAGCTCCAGCGGCCGGTTTCCGCCGACGGGACCTTCGGACCTCGTCAGGGACTGTTCGGCTCCAGACGACACTGGTGGGACGGCGGTTGACTGGAAGGTGACCGGCCGTCGCGGCGGAGTCAGCCGACAGGAGCCGAGATGAAGATCGAAACGAGTTGTGGACGCACGATCAACGTCACCCGCTTTGCGCCCCGAGGACTGCCGTCCGCATTGGGACGCGTGGTTGTGGACACCTCCTGCGCGCCCCACGACGAGGGGGAGCTGTGGGCCTCGCTCACAGCCGAGGAGGCCCGTCGCCTCGCCGGGCTGCTGCTGTTGCAGGCCGCCGCGGTGGATCCGGAACCCGCTGTCCCGCCCGGCGCGGCCGAGGTGGTGCCCGTCGTGGGCGACGCCTACGAGATCCGGGTGCGCGGGCACGTGGTGACGGTCGACCAGCCGCTGTCCGACGGCGGGAAGGACAGCGGGCCCACGCCCGTGGAACTGTTCGTGGCGGCCATCGCCTCCTGCGCGGCCCACTACGCCGGACGTTTCCTCGACCGTCACGGCGTCGACCGGGGCGGCCTGTCCGTCCGCGCGGAGTACCGCATGGCCGACGAACGGCCCGCCCGTGTCGCAACCCTCTCCCTGACTCTGCTGGCGCCGGCCCTGCCGCCGCAGCGGCTCGCCGCGATGCGCGCGGTGGTCTCCCACTGCACGGTGACGAACACACTGGCCCAGGCCCCGGAGGTGAGCCTGGAGGTCCGGTGCGCCACTGCCGACGAGGCCGCCCGGCAACGGGAGACGAGCCCGGGCTGAATGCCCGGCGCACGAACCCTCCCGGCCGGAGGCGAACCACGCGGCGTTCGAGTGAGCGCCGAGGCACGAGAAGAGGTTCAGCGGGCGGAGTGCTGCTCCGGAGGGACGACAACCACCGGGCAGGCGGCGTGCTGGGCGCAGCGCTGGCTGACAGACCCGAGCATCGCCCTGGCGAAGCCGCCCCGGCCCCGGCGGCCCAGGACAAGGATTTCGGCAGCCTCCGAGGCCTGGATCAAAGCCTCGGACGGGTCACCCTCGACGAGATGCGCCTTCACACGCTCCGGACGCTCGCCGGGGAAGACCGCGCTCAACTCGTCGGCGAAGACCGACCGCGCTTGCTCGAGGTCGAAGTCGGGATCGATCGCCGGTCCGCTCCAGCCCCTGGCGGACGGCGTGTCCCAGACGTGGATCGCCTCCACGATGCCACCCACGGTCTGGGCGTACAGGTCGGCCCACCGCAGGGCGGCGTGGGACGCGGGGGAGCCGTCCACGCCCACGACCACCCGTGGTACCGGTTCGGAAGATTGCATGGTCACCTCACTCAGGAGCTGCTCTGCGCACTTCCCACGCTGCCGGGACCCGCGCCGTCGCGCCAGCCGAGAAGGGTGTCCGGCGGCGAGGTGGGCGCGGAGGTGCGCCACCGGCCCGGACGAGTGTTCGGAGTCGATCACTGCGGGGTCCTGGGCGGGACCGGGAAGGTCCGGGCGGCGCCGTGTACACGCAGGCCGACTTCGCCACCGATGACGTGAGGGAGCGAGGCCGGGTCGAAGATTCGGGCGAGCACCGGGGTCCCGTCCGTCAGCCGCAGGGTGAGCAGGGCATCGTGTCCCTGGAAGTCACGGCGTACGACGGTCGCCTTGACCGCTGCCGGGGCGATGGGCGCGACGACCTCGATCTGCTCGGGCCGCAGCAGCACCCGCCCCGCGGTCGTCGGCGGACAGTGGCCGGTGGTGACGACCGGCACCGGACCGAGCGGTGTGTGGGCCCGGTCGCCGGTCATCTCGGCGGGCAGCCACACGGCTTCGCCGACGAAGCCGGCCACCCACGGGTCGGCAGGGGCGCTGTAGACCAGGTCCGGTGGTCCGCTCTGCACGATCCGGCCGTCGTGCATGACGGCGACCTCGTCGGCGATCGACAGGGCCTCGGCCTGGTCGTGGGTGACGAGGACGGCTGTCGCGCCGTCGGCGCGCAGAGCGCTGCGCACGTCCTGGCGCACGTCTGCGCGAAGACCGGCGTCCAGAGCGCTGAACGGCTCGTCCAGCAGGACGACCGGGGGGTGCGGGGCTAGGGCCCGGGCGACGGCGACGCGTTGCTGCTGGCCGCCGGAGAGCTGGTGCGGCATCCGGTTCTCGAATCCGGACAGGCCCACCATCGCCAGCACGGCTTCGGTGCGTCCGTTCCGTCGGTTGTGCCGGTCGAGCCCGTAGGCGATGTTGCCACGCACCGTGAGGTGCGGGAAGAGGCCGCCTTCCTGCGGGACCACCGCGATCTTCCGCCGCTCCGGCGGCACTGTACGGCCGGGGTCGGCCATCCGGTGGCCGTCGAGCCGGATCTCCCCGGCGTCCACGGTTTCGAATCCGGCAATACAGCGCAGCAGCGTGGTCTTGCCGCTGCCGGAGGGGCCGAGGACCGCTGTGAGCGTGCCGGAACGGACCTTCAGATCCACTCCGCACAGGGCTCGTACGCCGCCGAAGGATTTGTGCACCGCGGTGATGTCCAGCTCGGCCATGTCAGCTTCCTCCTCCGGTGGCGAGGACTCCGGTACGAGCCGACAGCCACCAGGTCGGCAGCGCGGCCAGGATCACGAGCAGCGCGGCGTAGGGCGCGGCGGCCGCGTAGGCGGAGACCGAGGTCTGGCTCCACAGCTCGGTGGCGAGCGTGTCCATCCCCGTCGGCCGCAGCAGCAGGGTCGCGGGCAGCTCCTTCATGCAGGTGAGGAAGACCAGAACCGCTCCGGCCCCGATACCAGGTGCTGCCAGCGGCACAGTGACCGTGCGGAGTACGTGGAATCTGCGACGGCCGAGCGAGCGGGCCACCTCTTCCAACGCCGGCGGGGCTTGCAGCGCGGCGCTGCCGACTGCTGCGACTGCCAGTGGGAGGAACAGCGCCGCGTAGGCGAGCGCGAGCAGCCACACGCTCTGGTAGAGCGGGTAGGCGACGCTGATGCCGAAGAAGACCAGCGCGAGGCCGATGACCAGACCGGGCAGCGCGTGCGAGAGGTAGGCCAGGCGGTCCAGGACGGCGGCGAGGGGGCTGGGGGCGCGGGCGCCCAGCAGTCCCAGAGGCAGGGCGAGCAGCATGGTCAGGCCAGCACCGGCGGCGGAGACGCTGAGGGAGTTCCCCGCCGCCGTGGCAAGGCCGGTCAGTGAACCGGGCCGGGACACGCCCTCGCCGAACCATCGCGCGAGACTCGCCGCCGGGACGCCGAGGGCCACGGCTCCGGTGCCGAGGAGACCTGATGCCGCAAGCCACCGGTGGCGGCCCAGGCGCAGCCGTGTCGGTGGGCGGCCCGCGCCACCGAGCCTGGCGTAGCGGGCGGCACTCCGTCGGGTCAGTTGCTCGCCCGAGACGATGAACACGGTCAGCATGACCAGTACGGTGGCCAGCACCAGCGCGCCGGTGCGGTCGAAGCCGAGGCGGATGGAGGTGAAGACGGCCCGAGTGAGGACATTCGCCCGTAGGACGGAGACCGCGCCGAAGTCGGAGAGCGCATAGAGCGCTACCAGGAGCGCCCCGGCCCCCGCTGAGGGCCGGATCTGGCGCAGCGTCACGGTCATGAAGGTGCTCCACGGGCCGCTCCCCAGTGACCGGGCCACTTCCTCCTGCGCCGGGTCGGCACTCGTCAGCGCCGCGGCGACGGGGAGGAAGACGTACGGGTACGACACCAGCGTCAGGACCAGCGCGGCAGCCCAGAAGCCCTCGAACCCGTCCACCGTGGAGACCCAGGCGAAGGCCGCCAGGTAGCTGGGCACCGCCAGCGGCAGCGCGGCGAGCACTCCGAACAGCCGACGGGCCGGGAGGTCGGTGCGCGTGACGAGGAACGCCGACCCCACGCCGAGCGCCGTACTCGCCGCCGTCACCGACCCCGCCAGCGCGACGCTCCGGGCTGTCAGCCGCCCGGTCCGGGCCGTGAACACCTCTTCGCTGATGCGGGCCCAGCCCACGTCACCGACCCGGACACCCAGATAGACCAGGGGGATCAGTGCCACACCGACGCCCAGCGTCGCGGCAGCCGCCAGTACCGGGCGCGGCAGCATCCTCCGTACCCCGCGGCGTACGACGGCCTCCGACGCCATGGTCAGGCCAGCCCTGATTCCTTGATCATGTTGATCGTGGCCTGGAGGTCGTCCAGGTCGTCCAGGTCGATGTCCGGAGTCTTCAGCGAAGACAGCTTCGGCAGGCCGGGTGCACTGGCCACATCGGCCACCAGCGGATACTCGTACGTCTCCCGGGCGAAGTAGGTCTGCGCCGGCTTGCTCAGCAGGAAGTCGACGAACGCCTGCGCGTCGGGGTCTTCGCCGGAACCCTTCAGCACGCCGACGCCGGAGACGTTGACGAGGGCGCCGATGTCGCCGTTCGGGAAGAAGTGGTTCTTCGCCTTGAGCGTGTCGACGGTGGTGCCCTCCTCCTTTGCCAGCTCGTACACGTAGTAGTGGTTGACCAGTCCCGTGGCGAGCTCCCCGTTGTCGACGTCTGTGACGATGTGCCCGTTGCCTTCCCTGATCTGCGCGTCGTTGGCCTTCAGCCCGTCCAGGAACTCCCGGGTCCGCTCCTCGCCGTGCTCGACGCGCATGGCGGTGACGAACGACTGGAACGAGCCGTTGGTCGGCGCGACCCCCACCTTCCCCTTCCACCGCGGCCGGGTCAGGTCGAACACCGAGTCCGGCAGATCCTTCTCGGCGACCTGGTCGACGTTGTAGACCATGGTGCGCGAGCGGCCGGTCACCCCGACCCACTTCCCGCCCTCGCCCCGGTAAGCGCTGGGCACCTTGTCCACCACGTCATCCGGCAGCCCGGCGAACAGATCGTGCCCGGCGACCGCCCCCAGAGCCCCGGAATCCTGCGCGAGGAATACGTCCGCCGGCGTCCGACCGCCCTCCTCCTGCAGCTGCGCCGCCATGGCCGCCGTCTCGCCGTAACGCACGTCGACCGCGACGCCACTGGCCTCCTGGAAGTCGTCCAGCACCGGCTTGACCAGGGATTCGCTGCGGCCGCTGTAGACCGTGATCCTTTTGTCGGAGGACGGCTCGGCAGGTTCCGCTCCTCCGCTCTCGCCACCACACGCCGCAAGGCCTGGGATCAGCAGACTGCCGATGGCGACCGAGGTGACAACTCTTCGGCGGGTTGTGCGCATGTGTCCACTCCTCGCGCAGGCCCCTCGACTTAGGTAAGGCTAACTTAATACTCTTTCGGCTGATATGGGAGCGGACACGCTCATTGCCGGGCAGCCCAGCGTCGCCGGACGCTGTCCTCGTGCTCGGCCTGCTCCAGGGCCAGATCGCTGCGAACGAGGGCCTGCCGCAGGCGGGGGATCCAGTGGCGCCGCAGGGCCCGGGCCCGGTGCCGGGTGCTGACGACCTCCGCACCCACCAGCTCGGCGGCGGCGTGGGCGGCCGCGTACTCGGCGGCGGCGCGCACGGCGCGGCTGTAGGCCGCCTCGGCGTGCACGAGGGCCGTGTTGGCGGGAGCGGCGGCGGTGGCCGGACGGGCGGGTACGGACGCGGAAACCGCCGCCGGACGGCGTACACCCATGGAGGTGGTCCAGTGCACCGTGACCGCGGCGGGGATACTGCCTGCGGCGGCCGAGTCGAGGGCCTGTTCCCCGCCCAGGAGCAGTCCGCGCAGCAGCCATTCCTCGGCCTCGGACAGCAGATCCCGCCAGGCCCGAGCGGCTGTCTCCTCCGCGCGCAGCAGCCGCTCGTGCTCGGAGCGGAGAATACGCAGCTTCTGTTCCAGCAGGTCGGCTCCGCGCTCGGCGACTTCCAGGCTGTGCTGCAGCCGCAGGCGTCCCGCTCGACCGGGTGGCGTACGGCGGGCGCCGGTCACAAGGGCGCCTCCTCGCGGCCGTCGAGCGCGTCGAGGTCCTTCGCCTCGTGGGCGTCGAGGAGCTGGACGGGGAGCATCGAGAGCTGGCTGCGGGGCAGGGTGAGCAGGGCGCGCCAGCCGCGTTCCAGCGCTGCGTCGAGACCGCGTGGTTCGTCGCTGCGCTGGTCGGCGAAGCCCCGCAGGAACGCCTCCTCGAAGTGCAGGTAGCGGCGGTCGGTGGGGCTCAGCGCCGCCTGACCGACCAGGTCGGCGAGGTCGCGGACCTGCCGCGCGCGGGCCAGCGCGGCCAGCAACTGGGCCGCGACGTCCAGGTGGTCGTCGCGGGTACGACCCGGTCCTGCGCCCTTGCGCATCAGCCGGGAGAGAGAGGACAGGGCGTCCAGTGGCGGGTACACGCCCCGCGCGTGTGTCTCCGGCGAGAGCACGATCTGGCCCTCGGTGATGTAGCCGGTCAGGTCCGGTACGGGGTGGGTGATGTCGCCCGCGGGCATGGTGAGCACCGGCAGCACGGTGACCGAGCCTGGGCGGCCCCGGATGCGTCCGCAGCGTTCGTACAGGGAGGCCAGGTCGCTGTAGAGGTAGCCGGGGTAGGCGCGGCGGGCGGGGATCTCCCCGCGGGCGGCGGAGACCTCGCGCAGCGCCTCGGCGTACGTCGTCATGTCGGTCATCACCGCGAGGACGTGCCGCCCCTCGGTGAAGGCGAGGTGCTCGGCGACGGTGAGCGCGATGCGCGGGGTGAGGATCCGCTCGATCACCGGGTCGTCGGCGGTGTTCAGCAGCACGGTGAGTTCCCCGGCCGCGGACCGTTCTTCCAGGGCGTCACGCACGAAGGAGGCGTCGGCGTGGGTGAGGCCCATGCCCGCGAAGACGACGCTGAACGCCTCGCCGGCGGTGGTGGCCTGGGCGGCGATCTGGGCGGCCAGTTCCAGGTGCGGCAACCCGGCCACGGAGAACACCGGCAGTTTCTGCCCGCGTACGAGAGTGGTCAGGGCGTCGACGACCCCGACGCCGGTGAGCACCGGCTCGGACGGCGGCTCGCGCCGCACCGGGTTGATGGGTGCGCCACCCACTTCGGCAGTCCGGTGGCCGAGGACGGGCGGGCCGCCGTCGAGGGGTTCACCCCGGCCGTTGCAGACCCGGCCGAGCCAGTCCGTCCCGACCGGGACGCACAGCGGGCTGCCCGAGAAGGCCGCGCGCACGCCCTCCGGGTCCATGCCCGCGGTGCCCTCCAGCACCTGGACGACCGCCAGGTCGCGGTCGGCGTCCAGGACCACGCCGTGGCGCCGTTCGCCCGAGGCGAGCGTGATGCCCACGTACTCGTCCCAGCCGACACCCGAGACGCCCTCGACGACCGCGAGCGGCCCCCGGAGCTCGCGCACCGACGTGTACTCGATCCCACCGGACACACTCATGGCCGAACCTCTCCCAGCCTGGCGAGCATCGCCGCCCTCCGCGCCACCACCCCCGCGGCGTCGTGCGGGCCGGTGTCCTCCCGGGCCCGCAGCAGCGGGCCGAAGTCGACCTCCTCGACCGAGGTCGCCGGGATGCCGGAGCCCACCAGCTCGCGGCAGCGTTCGGCGACCGCGAGGACGGCGTCGGCCAGTGCCGCCGTCTTCTCCGGCGCGCAGTACGCGTCACGCTCCGACAGCGCGCTCTGCTGCAACACGCCTTCGCGCACCAGCCTCCCCGCCAGCACACTGACACGCTCCGGCGAGGGCAGGGCCGCGATGCCGATCAGCTCCACCAGATCGGCCAGCCGGTCGGCCTCCGCCAGCACCGCTCCCACCCGCTCGCGGCGCCGAGCCCACACTGGATCGCCCGTCGTGCGGTGCCTCGCGGCCAGGACCGGTACGTCCCGGGAGAAGGACCCGGCCCAGGAGACGGCCGGGTAGTGGCGGGCGTAGGCGAGTTCGCGGTCCAGGGTCCACAGGCAGCGGACGAAGCGTTCGGTGTGCGCCGTCACCGGCTCGGTCATGTCCCCGCCGGGCGGCGACACCGCGCCGATCACGGTCACCGACCCCTGGTCGCCGCCGAGTGTGCTCACCGCCGCCGCCCGCTCGTAGAAGGCGGCGATGGCGGAGGCCAGCCCGGCCGGATAACCCTCCTCGGCGGGCAGCGCGCCGGTACGGGAGGCGAACTCGCGCAGCGCCTCCGCCCAGCGGGACGTGGAGTCCGCGATCACCACCACGTCCAGCCCCATGTCGCGGAAGTACTCGGCGACCGTCACTCCGGTGTGGACGCTCGCCTCCCGCGCCATCATCGGCATGTTCGAGGTGTTGGCGATCGTCACGGTGCGGTCCGCGAGGCGTCCCCCCGTGCGCGGGTCCTGAAGCTCCGCCAGTTCGGTGATGACGTCGGCCATCTCGTTGCCGCGCTCCCCGCAGCCGACGTAGACGATGACGTCCGCGTCGCACCATTTGGCGATCTGCTGCAGGAGCATCGTCTTGCCGGTGCCGAAGCCACCGGGCACCGCCACCGTGCTGCCCCGGGCCACGGGGAAGAGCAGGTCGATCACCCGCTGGCCGGTGTTGAGACCCTCATGGCTGTCGACGCGCTCCCGTACCGGGCGAGGCCGGCGCACCGGCCACAGCGCGTCGACCCCCACCTCGGTGCCGCCCACCACGGCCGCCGGCATGTCGCGCGTACGGTGTCCGGCACCGGCGATCTCCTCGACCGTGCCCTCGGTGCCGGGTGGCACGAGAACCTTCACTCGCACGGGTCCCGCGTCGCCGATCTCCCCGAGCGACTGACCCTCGGTCACCTGCGCGCCCCGCACCACCGAGGGGGAGAAGAACCAGGTGCGCTCCTGGTCAGCGGCCCGTTGCGCGCCGGGCAGCAGCCAGTCGCCGACACCCGACAGGGGGCGTAGCAGGCCGTCGAAGATCCCGCCGAGCAGCGACGGACCCAACCGCACCGACAACGGGTGGCCCTGGGGCAGCGCCGGCTGCCCCGGAGCCAGGCCGCCGGTGTACTCGTAGGCCTGGACGGTGACCACGTCCCCGCTGATGGCCACGACCTCGCCGGGCAGCCCGGCCGGGCCGATCGAGACCAGGTCGTACATCGCGATGCCGCTCGTGTATTCCAGTTCGACCAGCGGTCCGGTGACCCGCAGGATCCGGGAGACCGGCTGCCGGGCGGCGGGCCGCCGACGGGCCCCCGAGGTGCCAGTCATGGCTCCCACAGGCTGCGCACCTCCCCTCCCATGCGATCCAGCGCGCGGTCGGCCAGCGCGGTCAGCGAGAGGTCGATCCGTCTGCCCGGTGCCCGTGCCACCACGCCTCCGTCGGCGTGCTCGCTCACCTCGGCTGCGGCACCGAGGAGGACACGGGCGCGGTGTTCCAACCCGGCCCTCAGGGCGGCGTAGCCGTCGGTTCGGCGCAGCCGCCCGACTCGTTCGGCGGCCTCGCGGCGCAACCCCTCGTACGCCTCCCGGCGGGCGGCGAGCGTGCGGGACCTGGCCTCCCGCCTGGCCCTGACGAGGAGGTCCCGAGCGGCGTCCGAGCCGTCGGCCTCGCCCTGGCGCCGGGCCTCGTCCAGTATCGCCCGGGCCTCGGCTCGGGCGTCGTCGAGCAGGGTGGCGGCCTGCCGTCCGGTGCGGGCCAGGAGCGCGTCCGCGTCGGCGTGAGCCGCCCGCAGCAGCTCCGCCCGGACCGGGTGGAGGACGTCTGCCGTCCGGTCTGGGGAGGGGATGGTCATGGCGGCATCACGGCGGTCAGCGGGCGGCGGGGTCCGGGCGCCGCGGGGTCCGGTCCCAGAGCCTTCGCCGCCGCCGGGGTCAGGATCACCAGGTCGATGCCGTCCGGCAGGTCGCGCCAGGCCCGGCGTACGGCCTCGGTGCCGTCCGCGACGAGGACGACCGCCCCGGCCAGGGCCAGACCGGCCACCCGGGTCCGCTCTCCGAGGGCGGCGACGCGTCCCATGGTCATGCCTTCCCGATGAGAATGACCGCGACGACCAGCCCGTAGATGGCGATGCCCTCCGCAAGGCCGACGATGACCATGGCCCGGCCGAAGAGTTCCGGTCGTTCGCTGAGCGCCGCGAGGGCCGCGGCGCCGGTGTAGGCGACGGCGATGCCCGCCCCGATCGTCGCCCCGGCCACCGCGATCGCGGCGCCGATCAGGGCGGCGGTCCCGGAGCCGGGGGCCTGTGCCTCCAGCGTCGCAGCCTGCGCGGAGCCTCCGCCGAGGGCCAGGGCCAGCACCACGGTGGCGGCCACCAGGAGTACGGCGTCGGTGGCGACCATCCACCACAGGGCCGTCCCGCCCGAGCGCCGCACCACAAGGCGTACGGCGACGAATCCGGCGACGACGACGGGCAGTGCCAAGAACCAGGTGATCACGATTGCTCCTCCCGCGCCGGGGCCGGTGGGACGGTCTCAGCCGCAGCCGACGGCGCGACGTCGGCGGCGGGCGCCGTCAGGTGCTGCACGGGCAGGCGCCAGGGCCTGAAGGGGCGGCCCTCGCCCTCGAAGAGACGGGAGAACAGTTCGTAGAACTCCAGGCGCAGCGCCTGGACGCCCGCCACCAGCGCCTCCAGCGAGAACGCCAGGGCATTGCCGAGCAGGAACACGAGCATCGCCGCGACGACGCCCACCGGGCCCCGGCCCGCCAGGACCGTCGTGCCGTCCCACACGATCGCGCCGATCGCCGCGTGCGTCAGGCCGAAAGCAGCGAGCCGTGCGAATGACACGACGTTGGAGCCGATTCGCACCACCGCGTCGAACAGTTGGACGCCGGTCTGGACGGCGCCGCCCGGACCGCCCGCCGTGGTCGCGTACAGCCCCACCCCGGCCAGCGCCAGCCCGACGGCCGTGATCACCGCACCCACGACGCCGTACGCCGCCTGGCCGAACCATACGTACCCGGCGACGACGGCCAGACCGAGAAAGAGCGCCGCTCCGGCGATCCCGGTCGTCGCGTACAAGGCCGCCGCAGGCCCGCCCTCCCGCCATCGGTTGGCGATCCCCGCGGCGTAGGCCACGAGCAGCAGCACGGCGCCAAGCCCGACGGCCACGGCCAGCAGCCGCATCGGCTCGTCCAGCGGCTCCAGCCACACCACGGGCAGCACGCCGGTCGGACCGAAGAACTCGCCGTACGCCACCCCGGCCAGGGTGGCGGCCAGTCCGGCCGCCGCGACGAAGGGCCACAGCGGGCGTAGAGCCGCCGCTCGGCGCGGTCGGCCGGCGCGCAGCAGGAGCCCGAGGGCGACCAGCAGCAGCCCGTGCCCGGCATCGCCGAACATCAGGCCGAACATCGACACGTAGACGAATCCGGCCGCCATGGTGGGGTCGAGGTCGGCGTAGGGCACGGTCCCGTAGGTCGTGACGAGAGGTGTGAAGGAGCGGCGCACGGGCGTCGCCGTGTAGGCCGGGGGCGCGGTGTCCGCTCCGGTCAGCAGAGTCGGCGGATCGACACCGCGTGGGGCACGCAGCGGAACCAGAGCGCCTCCGGCACCGGCGACGCGCGCCGCCGTGGCACCCACCTCCGTCTCGGGGCACCAGCCGGCGAGTGCCGCGACCGTGCCGTGCCGGACCGCGCTGCCGAGGCGTTCCTCCAACTGCGCCTCGCCCGCGAGCAGGTCCGTCCGGCCCTCGCGCTCCAGCGCGTCCAGGTCGGGCCGGACCTCGCTGAGAACGCATCGCGGCGGTTCGGTGCGCAGCCGCTGAAGACGTGTCGCCGCGGGGCCGCGGACGTCCGGCCCGCCGTCCCCGGCCAGGTCGATCTCCACGCAACCCGTCTCGGCGATCCGCACCAGGCTCGCCCGCAGCGCTGCTTCGGGGGCCACGATGGCCACCCTGCGCATCCGGACGGGGACTGCCGCCTCAGCCCGGAGCATCCAGCACCTCCGCGGGCCAGTCCGCGGGGCCGCCGCCACGGGCGGCCAGTTCCAGCGCGCCGCGGGTCCGCCACGCGTCGGCGGACAGCAGTGCCACGGCCCCCACGACCGGCTGCGGACCGAGGCGGAACCGGCGCAGCAGTTCCAGGCCGTCCCGTTCGACGTCGCCCCACCACCGTGCCTCGGCCCGCCACAGGTCCGCCGCCTCGTCGATGTCGTCCAGCAGCCACCTCGCCGCCGGCGGCAGCACCTGCCGGAAGTCGGCGTACGATCCCGCGGCCACCGCTCGCCGGCCGAGCAGACGGGCCGCCCGGCGGGTGGAGACGTCCGGCATCCGGCGGCCGACGACGAACACCTCACGGCCGAACAACACCGCGAGCCGGGCCGCCGCCCAGCGGGCCGCGTCGGGGACGGCGGCGGCGAGGTGCAGGGCGGCGGAGACCCGCATCCCAGTGGCGACTGCGGCCGGCGAGTCGCCCCCGGGGTCCCCCCAGACGGATGCCGCCAGCGCGCTTCGCAACTCCGACGGCGTTCGGGTGCGGGCCAGCCGCCCCCAGGCCATCGCCAGCCCGCCCAGACGGTAGGGCGGGAGGCGACGGCGTTGGCTTGCCGGCTGCCGGGAGTCGGCCACGAGAGCCCTCAAATGGTCTTCGGTGTTGGAGATCTCGAATCCCGCAGCCAGCGCTCGGACGGCGTCCGCGCCGACGGCCGGTTGCCAGCCGGCGAGGATCCGCAGATGCCACAGCACTGTCGCCGAGACCGCGCGTTGGGCTTCGGAGCACGTGGCACCCGGGGTGACGTCGCGCCGATAGGGGGTGGCCGACAGGTACCGGAGGGCGTCCTCCAGGGTGGGGGACGCGGCAACCTCTCTGATGCTCTCGACTCCCAGACACCGGGTTCGCAGAGCGCGCGCCCGGGTCACGCCCGCCACCCATCCGGCGCTCATCACGGACCACCGTCCCGCGGCCTCCGGCCCGAAGGCCCCTGCTCCTCCGGTGTCGCGGGGGACACCTGCTCCGCCGCGAGGTCCTCCAGCACCCGCGCGACCACACGGTCGGCGAACGCGGGCATCCGGCTCCTGGCCCGGTCGCGTACGACGACGGCCTCGCGCTCCGAGCCGGCGAGCAGTGCCGCCGCCTTTCCCTCAGCGGCGCGCAGCACCCGCTCGGCGGTGCGCGCCCGTACCCGCTCGGCTTCCTCACGTGCCTCGGCCACGATCTCCTCGGCCTGCCTTTCGGCCTCCCGCCGACGTGACGCGGCGGCCGCGTCGGCCTGCCGGCGTACGGCCCGGGCTTCGGCCTCTGCCTGTTCGAGCAGGCCCAAGGACGGTCCTAGTTCCGCGCGGAGTTCGGCAGAGCGGTCCGCGGGGACACCGCCTGGTGCGGCCCGGCCGGGCGATGCCGTCGGCCGGAACCGTGTCAGAAAGTCCCGGAAACCCGTCACGAATTCTCCTCGCGTAGGGCGTCGGCCCCGCTTCCCAGTCTCCCCGGTGGGCGAGGGCGTGTCGCGCCGCACCGGAGCACCTCTTCCGCACGCGGGTCCGTGCGGCCCGGAGGCCGCGCCTGGGGAGCGGTGCGAGACTGAGCCCGTAGGCGGACGGCATCCCCGGGAGGCAGCCGTGAGCGACTTCGAGCAGAGCTCCACTCAGAAGGAAGCCCGCCACACCACGCCGGGTCGGCCGTGGACACCGGGGGAGGAGCCGCGCAAGGACGCGCTTGGGCGCTACCTGGCGGTAGTCGCAGCCGCCGCGTCGGCGAGGAGAGTCAAGGGCCCCGAGCCCGCTCGGCAGGGGGAAGCGCCCGAGCCACCCGCCACCGCCGCACCCGAGCCGCCCGCCCGAGAACCGGCGGCCCTCCGTGTGCGGGACGTCATGCAGGTTCCGGCCGCCTCCGTCCCCGGCGACATGCCGTTCCTGGACGTCGCCCACACACTCGCCCGCGAACAGGTGGGCGCGGTCCCGGTGGTCGACGCCGACGACCACGTCATCGGTGTCGTCTCGGAGTCCGACCTGCTGGCCAAGGCCGCCGTACTGGCGGAACCGCGCCGGCACGGACCCGTCGGCAGGCTGTGGCAGCACCGACTGTACGAGAAGAGCCACGGCGACACGGCCGCCACGTTGATGACCTTTCCGCCGGTCACGGTCCACCCGGCGGAGCGAGTGGCGGACGCCGCGTGGAAGGCCGCACACGCGCGGCTCAAGCGGCTCCCCGTGACCGACTACCGCGGCCGGCTCGTCGGTGTGGTGAGCCGCCGCGACCTGCTGCGGGCCCTGATCCGTGACGACGCCGAGATCAGGACCGAGGTCGCGTCCCTGGTCGCTCAGCACATGCCGGACCCGCGCGCCGTCCACGTCGTCGTCGAGAACGGCGTGGTGACGATGACGGGACGACTGGACAAGGCGGTCGTCCGCGAACTGGTCGCGGCGGTGCGGGACATCGACGACGTGGTCGGTGTCGTCGACGAGATCGAGGAGGCCTGAGCCGCCGTCGGCCCGGTCGAGGACATGGGTTCACAGGGACAAGTCACCGCGTGTGGGCGACCAGGAAGTCGGCGGCGGCGGACAGTGTGGTGAGCTGGGGTGTGTCCTCGTCCTCGATGCGGACGCCGGAGCGTTCGCTGAGTACCTCCACGAAGCTCAGGAAATCCAGGGAGTCCATCTCGAGCACGTCGCGGAACACGTCGTCGGGCCCGAGGGCGGCGACGTCGGCGCCGGGGATGACGGTGGAGATCGATTCCCTGACCATGTCGAGTGCGTCGGTACGGTTCATGCTCACAGCTGCTCCGGGTTCTGCAGGAGGCGGGCGACCGTCGTGAGGTAACGGGCGCCGACGGCGCCGTCCGTCGCCCGGTGGTCGGCGGAGAGAGTCGCCGTGACCATGGGGCGCACGCCCAGCAGGCCGTCGACGGCACACGGCCGGTCGACCACGCGCCCGAAACCGACCAGGCCCACCTGGGGCGGGTGGATCACGCCGAAGACGGTCTCCACGCCCTGATCGCCGAGATTGGTGACGGTGATCGTGGCCCCGGACACCTCGGAACCGCGCAGCCTGCCTGTGCGGGCCCGGGTGACCAGGTCCTTCAGGGCGGTCATCACCTGTGGAAGGGCCAGCGTGTCGGCGTGGTGCAGTACGGGAGCGACGAGCCCTCCGCCGCGCAGGGAGACGGCCACGCCGAGGTGGACGCCCTCGCCGGCTGTGAAACGGCCGTCGGTCCAGAAGCCGTTGAGCTCGGGTACCTCCCGGGCGGCCAGGGCCGCCGCCTTGAGCAACAGCGCCGCGGGCAGCAGCCGCTCACCGACCGGGCTGCCGCGGTTGTGCTCGTGCAGCCAGTACGACGCGGCGGCCATGTCGACGGTCGTGGACAGGTAGTAGTGGGGGATGTCCCGGTTGGCGCGGCTCATCAGCCCGGCGATCGCCTGGCGCATGGCGGCCGCACGGTCCTCAGACGGGTGCGCGGCATGAGGACCTGCTGGGGCGGGACGCACCGGGGTGGCGGCCGTGGGCACGACCGGGACCGATGGGCCCGGGGCTGCCTGGCGTACGTCCGCGGCGCGGACGGCCGACTCCCTGCCCGTGCCCCTCACCGTGGCGAGGTCGACGCCCAGTTCGGCGGCGAGCCGCCGGGCGAGGGGGGTGGCCCGCACACGCGGTGTCCCCGTACCGGCTCGGGCGGCTGCCGCATGTTCGACGTCGGTCCGGGTGACGCGCCCACCGGGTCCGGAGCCGTGCAGCGTCTCCAGGTCGACCCCACCCTGCTCCGCGAGGTGCCGGACGAGGGGGCCGACCTCGAGGTGGCCGGGCTGCCGAGCGGCGGGCGGTGCCGGCGGCGGGACCGCCGCGGGTTCGGGCGGAGGGGAAGGAGGCCCGGGAGACGTGGGAACCTCGACGGGCGCGGCCTTCTCGGGTGTCGGACGGGCGGGGCGTCGCTTTTTTGCCGACCCGATCACCGCGAGCGCCGTGCCCACCGGCACCGTCGTGCCGGGCTGGACGAGCAGCTCCGTCATGGTCCCGGTTTCGAAGCACTCCACCTCGATCGTCGACTTGGCCGTTTCGACGACCGCGACCGGATCGCCCTTGTGGACGAGGTCCCCGGGTCCCACGAGCCATTCCAGGAGCGTTCCTTCGTCCATGTCCGCGCCGAGGGACGGCATGGTGAATTCGGCCATGATCAGTCCACCGCTCGGTGCGCCGCCGCGACGATGTCGGACGGCTGCGGCAGGGCGGCCTCCTCCAGCCGCCTGGCGTACGGCATGGGGACCTCCGCACTGCACACCCGCTCGACCGGCGCGTCCAGGTCGTAGAACGACCCTTCGGCGATGCGGGCGGACACCTCGGCGGCGAAGCTTCCCGTCCGCCACGCCTCGTCGACGACCACCGCCCGGTGGGTACGCGCCACGGATGCGCTGAGGGCCGTGCCGTCGAGCGGACGGAGCGTGCGCAGGTCGATCACTTCGGCGCTGATGCCCTCGGTGGCCAACTCGTCCGCCGCCGCCAGGGTCTTGGGCAGTGAACCGCCGTACGTGATCAGGGAGACGTCGGTGCCGGGGCGGCGGACCGCGGCGTGGTCCAGGTCCACGGGTTGGGCGGGCGCCAGGAGTTCACCGGAGACGTTGTAGAGGCTGCCGTGCTCGAAGATCAGTACGGGGTCGGGGTCGGCGAGCGCCGGAGCCAGCATGTGGCGGGCGTCCTCGAGGGTTGCGGGGGTGAGCACGCGAATGCCGGGGATGTGCGCGTACCAGCCTTCCAGGCTGTGCGAGTGCTGGGCGGCGAGTTGCCGTCCGGCGCCCGTGGTCATGCGGATGACCAGCGGCACAGGCAGCTGGCCGCCCGACATGTGCAGCAGGGTGGCCGCGTTGTTGAGGATCTGGTCGAGGGCGAGCAGGCTGAAGTTGACGGTCATGATCTCGACGATGGGCCGCATCCCGGCCAGCGCGGCGCCGATGCCGGCGCCCACGAAGGCGGACTCCGACAGCGGGGTGTCCCGGACTCGTTCGGGTCCGAACTCCTCCAGCAGGCCGAGGCTGACGCCGAAGCATCCGCCGTACCGGCCGACGTCCTCGCCCATCAGGAAGACCCGGTCGTCGGAGCGCAGCGCCTCCCGGAGCGCCTCGCGCATCGCCTCCCGGTAGGTCGTCTTCGCCTCTTGCGTCACTCCGGCTCCCATGGTCGGCTCACCGCCCCCGCCGGGGAACTGGTGACGTGGCGGAGCAGGTTCTCGACCGGCTCCTCGGGTGCCTGCTCGGCGGCTTCGACGGCGTGGCCGATGTCGTCGGTGATCCGCTGCTCGATCCGGGCCAGTTCCTTGTCGCCCAGCTCACCGTGCTCGCGCATGCGGTCGATGAGCAGGCTGATCGGGTCCCGCTCCTTCCACCGCTCTATCTCCGCCTTGCCGCGGTAGCGGTCCGGGTCGTACATCGAGTGGGCGCGGAAGCGGTACGTGCGCAGTTCCAGGAAGTGCGGTCCGGTGCCGGCCCGGATGCCCTCGACGGCCCGCCTGGCGGCATGTTCGACGGCTTCGACGTCCATGCCGTCCACGGCCCAGGCGACCATGCCGTAGGAGGCGGCGCGCATGGCGAGGTCGGTCTGCGCCTCGTGCCGTTCGAGGGCCGTGCCCATGGCGTAGCGGTTGTTCTCGCACACGAGCAGCAGGGGCAGCTTCCACAGGGCCGCCAGGTTCGCGGTCTCGTGGAACTCGCCCTCGGCGAAGGCCCCGTCACCGAAGAAGCAGCAGGTGACGTCGGCCTGTCCGCGCATACGGTCGGCGAGGGCGAGGCCTGCGGCCAGGGGGAGTCCGCCGGCGACGATGGCGTTACCGCCGTAGAAGCGGCGGCTTACGTCGAACAGGTGCATCGATCCACCCCGGCCGCCGCTGCACCCGGTGGTCCTGCCGTACATCTCGGCCATGACGGCCTCGGCCGTGATCCCGCGGGCCAGGGCGTGGCCGTGTTCCCGGTAGGTGGAGACCACCGCGTCCTGCGGCGTCAGTGCCTCGTTGACGCCGACGGCGACGGCCTCCTCGCCGATGTAGAGGTGGACGAAGCCGCGGATCTTCGCGGCGCTGTACAGCTCGACGCACCGCTCCTCGAAGCGCCGGATGCGCAGCATCGCCTCCAGCATGTCCGTCCGGTGTCCGGCGGCCCCGTGCCGGACCGGAGCCGCGGTGCTCGCGTTCCGCTTGGCCGCCGCGGTCCGCTTGGCGGCCCCCGGAACCGCCGGCTCCCTCCGTGTGCGGGCGGGGCGTGCCACGCTCATGCGGATCCCTCCAAGGTCGACAGGTCGCCCGTGGGCAGGCCCAGTTCACGCGCACGCAGCAGGCGGCGCATCACCTTCCCGCTGCGGGTCTTGGGCAGGTGCTGGTCGAACGCGATCTCGCGCGGCGCGACGGCGGGGCCCAGCTTGCGGCGCCCGAAGGCCAGCAGCTCCCGCTCCAGGTCCGGAGTGGGATCGACACCCGGCCGCAGCGACACGAACGCCTTGACGACGTTCCCGGCGACCGGGTCCGGCCGGCCGATCACCCCGGCCTCGGCGACCGCCGAGTGCTCCATCAGCGCGCTCTCCACCTCGAACGGGCCGATCAGGTGCCCGGCCGACTTGATGACGTCGTCGGCGCGCCCCACGAACCAGTACCAGCCGTCCGCGTCCCGGCGGACCAGGTCGCCGGTCAGGTACCAGCCGCCCACGAACGCCGCGTCGTAGCGTTCCTCGTCGTGCAGATATCCGCGGAACATCGACGGCCAGCCCGGCCGCAGAGCCAACTCGCCCTCGATCTGCGGGCGTTCCACCTCCGTGACCCTGCCGTCGACCACCAGCGCCCGGCCGTCCTCGCCCTGCTCCAGCACGGTCGCCTCGACGCCGGGCAGCGGACGTCCCATCGAGCCGGGCCGGATCTCGCAGGCCGCGAAGTTCGCGATCATGATGGAGCCGGTCTCCGTCTGCCACCAGTTGTCGTGCACGGGCAGCCCCAGCACGTCCCGGCCCCACACGACGGCCTCCGGGTTGAGAGGTTCACCGACGGAGGCGATGAAACGCAGGGCCGACAGATCGTAGGAGCGCGGCAGATCGTACGGACCTTCGCGCGGAGTGGCGCGCATCAGCATCCGCAGGGCCGTGGGGGCGGTGTACCAGACGGTGACCCGCTGCTCACCGAGGATCCGGTACCAGCGCCGGGCGTCGTAGTCGCCCTCGTCGACGACCAGTGTCACGCCGTGGACGAGCGGGGCGACGATCCCGTACGACATGCCGGTGACCCAGCCGGGATCGGCGGTGCACCAGTACACGTCCTGCGGGTGCAGGTCGAGTGCGTACGCTGCCGTGGAGTAGTGCGCGACCACGGCCTCGTGCACATGCACCGCTCCTTTGGGAGTGCCGGTGGTGCCGCTGGTGAAGTGCAGCAGGGCCATGTCGTCGGGCGATGTCGGCGGGATGGTGAAGGTGTCCGGGGCGGCGGACATCAGGCCGTCGAAGGACGCCGTGCCGGGCAGCTCCTCCGCTCCGGCACCGACGATCAGGACGTGCTTCAGCCCGGGGACGGATCCCCGGCGGTCGACGACCTTGCGCCGGTACAGGGCCGCCGTGGTGACCAGGACCTGCGCGTCCCCGAGCCTGAGCCGCTGCTCCACGGGGTCCGGACCGAAGGCGGAGAAGAGAGGGCAGAGCACACTGGTGTTCTTCAACGTGCCCAGCACCGCCGTGTACAGCTCGGGGCAGCGGCCGAGCAGGGTGAAGACCCGGTCCCCGCGGCCGACGCCGAGCGACCGCAGGACGTTCGCGAAGCGGGCGGTACGGCGGGCCAGTTCCGCGTAGGTGACGGTCGAGACGGAGTCGTCCCGGCCGACGCACCGCAACGCGACCTTGTCCGCGTGGTCGGAGGCAGCGTGCCGGTCGACGGCCTCGTGGGCGATGTTGAGCCCGCCGGTGGGCAGTCCGGCCAGTGCGCTGCGGGCCTGGGACCAGGTGAAGCGGGCGCGGGCTCGGCCGTAGTCGGCGAGACGGGGTGAGACCACCGGCTCGGTGTCCTTGTGGATGGTTTCCCAGTGCATGGGTGCTCCTCCCGGCACTGCCCCAGGTCTCCAGAGTCGCCGAGCGCGTCCCCGGCTGCATGTCGGCGGGCGGCGAGCCGCCCGCTTCTCATGGCCCGGATCTCGCGGCGCGCGTTCACTCGCGGTGCATCACGACTTTGAGGGCGCCGGAGGTGGCGCTGTGCGAGAAGACGTCGTAGGCGTCGGGTGTCTGATCGAGGGTGAAGGTGTGGGTGATCAGGGGGGAGACGTGCAGGCGTCCGTACTGCACCAGTTCCATCAGCCAGGGGGTGGAGGACGTGTCCACCTGTCCGGTGCTGATCAGGACGTTCTTGCGCCAGAGGGATTCCAGGTGCAGGGTGACCGGTCTGCCGTGGGTGCCGATGCTGGCGATGTGTCCTCCGGTGCGGACGGCGCGGGTGGACAGGACGAAGCCGTCCGGTTCGCCCGTCGCCTCGATGACCACGTCGGCGCCGGGTCCCTCGGACAGTTCGGCGATCATCTTCCCCGGCAGTTCGGCGGCGTCGGCGAGTCGCAGTCGGGCCGCGGCTTCCAGCCTTGTGGTGGACAGGTCCACCACGATGATCCGGCGGGGTGTGAGGAGCCGGGCGACGATGGCCGTGGCGAGGCCGACGGGGCCCGCGCCCACCACCGCCACGACGTCTCCCGGGCTCACGTGTCCGTTGCGCACTCCGATCTCGTAGGCGGTGGGGAGGACTTCGCAGAGCAGGACCGCGTCGTCGAGAGGGAGGTTCCAGGGCCGCCGGTGGGTGGAGAAGTCGGCGAAGGGTACCCGCACCAGCTCGGCCTGGGTTCCGTTGATCAGACTTCCCAGGGCCCATCCGCCGCCACCGCGGCACTGTCCGTACAGGCCGTCACGGCACGACTGGCAGTGGCCGCAGGCCGAGACGGACGAGACGATCACCTGGTCCCCCGGGCGCAGGTCGTGCACGTCGCTGCCGACCTCCACGACCTCGCCGACGGCCTCGTGGCCGAGGATCGTCCCCGGTTTCACCTCGGGGAGGTCTCCGCGGAGGATGTGCAGATCGGTGCCGCAGACGCTGGTGGCGTCGACGCGTACGACGGCGTCGGCGGGGTCCTCGATCGCCGGATCCTCGACCGTGTCCCAGGAGATCTGTCCGGGGCCGTGGTAGACGAGCGCTCGCATGGTCACCCACTCCCTGGCCGACTCGCCCGGCTCCCTCAACCGTCGCTCCGCAAGGACGCCCGGGCAACCGGGACCGTCGGCCCGGCCGGCGAGCGAGCTGCCGTACGGGTACTCCTGGCACGGCCTCGGAGGCACACGTTGCCCGGCGCGACCGGATGTCGTGCTGCCAAGGACCTTCGGCCCCTGTGAGCGGGACCCGCTGCTGTTCGATGATGGGACGGGGTGACGGGGGAACGGCCGGCGACCTGCTGGAGGCCGAGACATGAGTACGCAGAATCCGCCGCACGCGTCCGGCCCACCCTCGCCACGCCAGGAGCACGTGCCTAAGCGGGCGAACCCCCTGTGCCGTACGTCCGACAGGTTCGAGTCCTGGTTCCGCCGCTTCCTGATGCTGGTCCTCCTCCTCGGGCTGCCGGCGGCCGCGCTGGGCGCGGGGCTGACGGCGTACGAGGCGTCGATGCGCAGCGCGCAGGCCCAGTCAGTGGAACGGCACGAGGTCACGGCCCGGCTGACGTCGACCGTCAAGGGCGTCACCGCGGACGGGAAGCAACGGGCGGCGGTCCGCTGGACCGACGGCAGCGGTGCGGTACGGACCGGCACGACCCTCGTGACATCCGGAACGCCCAAGGGGACCTCGGTGCGGGTATGGGTGGACCGGGACGGCGGCATCACCGGTCCGCCGATGAGCGAGCTCGCCGCGAGGACCAATGGCTGGTTCGTGGCCGGCATGGCGGCGGTCGGCGTGGTCGCGGGCGTCTACGCGGCGCGCGCGGGCGTGCGCCATGTGCTGGACCACGGAAGGTACGCGCAGTGGGACTCCGAGTGGGACCTGGTGGAGCCCCTGTGGTCCGCGCGCTTCCGCCGGTGACCGGCAGGGAACCCGGACGGGAGCCGAGGAGGCGACGCCGATGTCCGATGCGACGACCACCGATCTGTACGAAGTGACGATGGCCATGTCCTACCTGCGGGAGGGCATGACGGGTCCAGCGACGTTCAGCCTCTTCGTCCGCGACCTGCCGGCCGAGCGGGGCTTCCTGGTCGCCGCGGGGCTGGATTCGGCCCTGGACCACCTGTCCGGCCTTCATGTCGGACCGACGGACGTCGACGCTTTCGCTGCCGCTCTGAACCGGCCGCGGCGGGATCTGGAACCCCTGCTGGGGCTGGAGTTCACCGGCGACGTGCGGGCGGTGCCCGAGGGGCGGATCGTCCTCGCCGGAGAGCCCCTGCTGGAGGTGACCGCTCCGCTTCCGCAGGCGCAGTTCGTCGAGACATACGTGCTCAACCAGCTCAACCACCAGACGGCGATCGCCTCCAAAACCGCACGCTGCGTGCTCGCGGCGGCCGGGCATCCGGTCGTGGACTTCTCCCTGCGGCGCACCCACGGCCCGCAGGCCGGGTTCCAGGCGGCCCGGCTCGGGGCGATGGCCGGCTTCGCCGGGACCAGCAACGTGGCGGCTGCCACGACCTTGGGGATCCCCGCCATCGGTACGATGGCCCACTCCTTCGTGGAGGCGTTCGCCACCGAGGAGGACGCTTTCCGTGCCTTCGCACGTGCCCACTCCGGCCCGCTCACGTTTCTGGTGGACACGTACGACACCGAGGAAGGCGTCCGCGTCGCGGCGCGCGTCCTGCGGGACCTGGGCCGCGGGCCCGGCTCGGCCGTACGGCTGGACAGCGGCGACCTCGGAGCCCTGGCGGCACGGGCGCGCGCCCTCCTCGACGAGGCGCAGCTGCGGTACGTGGGAATCGTCGTCAGCGGCGGTCTCGACGAGTACGCCGTCGACGACCTGGTCCGCTCTGGCGCGCCGATCGACACGTACGCCGTCGGCACCCGCGTCGGGGTCTCGGCCGACGCGCCGTACCTGGACTCCGCGTACAAGATGGTGGAGTACGACGGACGGCCGGTGATGAAGCTCTCGTCGGCGAAAGTGACCGCACCGGGCCCCAAACAGGCGTTCCGCCGTCCGGGCTGTGCCGACGTGATCGGGCTCGCCGACGAGCAGCCACCGGATGACGGAGAGCCGCTGCTGGAAACGGTGATGAGGGACGGACGACGCACCGGCGCCAGGCCCACGCTCGGCGAATGCCGACAGAGATTCGCCGCGGATCTGGCCGCGCTGCCGAAGGCGGCCCGCCGGATCCGGGAACCCGTGCCTCCCCGTGCGACGGCCTCCGAGCGGCTGCGCGAACTCACCGACCGGGTCCGGCAGCGCATCGAGATACACATGTCGGCCGGTTCGCCACGGCCCCCGGAACCAGAACCGACCACGCGCGGACCGCACCGGTCCGCACCGAGGTGAGGAGGGAAACGATGCCGCACACGGCGGAGTGGAAGGTCCGACTCCACCTCTTCGAGGACGACGAGGGAACGACGAAGGCACACGTGGTGCTGGACACCGGCACCATGGCGCTCACCGGCCAAGGGACCGCGCACTGCCATCCGGCTGACGCGAACGTACCGGAGATCGGCGACGAACTGGCGGCAGGCAGGGCGATGAACAACCTGGCCCAGCAGTTGCTGAACGCGGCCGAGCGCGACATCGAGGGTGTGGGCGCGCCGCGGACGACCCGTCAGGTCGTCGGATGGCCCACATGAGCGACACCGGCACAGCAAGCCGAGGAGTATCACCATGACCCAACCCGCACGACACACCAGGCATGGGCTGCCCGCAGCCTGGCATGAGCTGGAGGATCTCCGCACGCGCATGGACCAGCTCATGCACGCCGTCTTCCCCGTCGGCGGTTACCCCGAGTTCGGCACGGCCGGGCCGTGGGCGCCGCTGGCCGACGTCGTGGACACCGAGGACGCCTACCTGGTGGAACTGGAGCTGCCCGGCGTGGAGAAGGACCAGGTCACCGTGGAGGTCGGCGAGGGCGAGCTGGACATCCACGGTGAGATCAAGGAGAGGGAACACACCGGGGTGGTCCGCAGGCACTCCCGTCGCATGGGGCAGTTCGACTACCGCACCACCCTGCCGCCGAACTCCGACACCGAGCACATCAGCGCGGACCTGACGAACGGAGTCCTCACGGTGCGCGTCCCGAAGACCGAGCAGGGCAAGGCGCACCGCGTCGAGATCACCGGCTGAGCCGGAGCGGGACCCGCCGCCGGAATCCGCCCCGGTTCGCGGGAGGCGGCGTCGCTTCTCCGCGAGGGGCCGGCGGTTCCGCCGTCGGCCCCTCGCGCGACCACCTTCCGGGACGGACGTGCCGGCCAGTGCCCTCGGCCGGACCACCCCGCGCACGGGTGCGGCCTGTCGCCCCCTGCGCCTGGGCTACGGCCCCAAAGGACCCCGCCCCCCGCCGCCCGGTCTCGGAGGTACTCGGCATCCAGCCCTGACCCGCCCTCGGCGACGGGCACACGACACGGGTCAACGAGGTGGGGTGTCCTCGGGCTCGTCCGGACCGGCCGACCCGCCGGTGAGATGCGGCTCGACGTCCACGACACCCTCCACGGCGCGCACGAGACGTGCGGCGACCGAGATGAGCGAGGTGTCCTGGATGTGCCCGCGGAGGACGACGACACCTTCGTGCACGTCCACGTGGATGGCGTGGCTGAAGCCCGGGAAGAGGTAGGCCACCACGGTGCGGCGCACCTCCTCCTCGATGTCCTCGTCCGGCCGCAGGAAGACCTTCAGCAGGTCGGCTCGGCTGACGATGCCCTGGAGCATGTCCACCTCGTCGACCACCGGCAGCCGCTTGACGCCGCGGACGGCCATGATCCTCGCCGCCTGCGCCAAGGTGGCATCGGGGTGGACCGTGATCGCGGGGGTGCTCATGAGCTCCCCCGCCGTCACCGCCCCCGCCTTCGCGAGGTCGGACAGCCGCCGACGGCTCTCGAAGAGGCTCGGGTCGCTGTCGTGGAACTCCTCCTTGGGCAGCAGGTCCGCCTCGGACACGACGCCGATGACGCGCCCGTCACCCTCCAGGACCGGCATGGCACTGACCTTCCACTGCTCCATGGTCCGGACGATCTCCTTGAAGGGCGCCTCGCGTCCCACGGCCACGACCGTCCGGGTCATCACATCGCTCACGATGTGCGGGGTCTCGGGCACGGCGAACCTCCTCACGCCACCTGTCTCCACGATCGTCGCAATCCGGCACGGTGCCAACCCGGGCCGAGAGGCGCCCTGCGGGAGCCGGCCCACGTGTCGCGACGGAGCCCGCGCGGTGCGACGGTATTGACAGGGCCTCGTGGCAGCGGCCGGGTAGGAAGGTGGTAGCCATGGAACTGCCGCTGGTGGTGGGAGTCGACGGATCGGATCCCAGCCTGCAGGCCGTGGACTGGGCCGTGGACGAGGCGGCCCGCCGCAGGCTGCCGCTGCGGCTCGTCCACGCCTCGCTGTGGGAGCGGTACGAGGGAAGCCGCCCCTCCTTCGGTACCGACCGTCCGGCGGAGGAGATCATGGCCCAGCACATCGCCGCGTCCTGCGCGGAACGTGCCCGGCTGCGCGACCCTGAGGTCGAGGTCTCGACCGACGTACTGCCCGAGGACGCCGTGTCCGCTCTGCTGCACGCGGCCAACGAGTCCTCCGCCCTGGTCATGGGCTCCCGCGGCCGTGGAGAGGTCGCCGGGCTGCTGCTGGGCTCGGTCAGCCTCGCGGTGGCGGCTCGTGCCGTGTGTCCGGTCATCGTGGTCCGCGGCGGGGAGCGGAACCGGCAGGGGGCCTTCGGACGGGTGGTGGTCGGCGTCGGAGACTCCACACAGGGTTCGGCCGCCCAGCGGTTCGCCTTCGCCGAGGCCGAGGCGCGCGGCTGCGCCCTGCACGCCGTACGGGCCTGGCGCCGCCCTGCCCACGAGCACGTGGACCACCCCCTCATCGCGGACGATGCCGCGGGTGCGCACGAGGAACGGGCCTCCGCCCTCCTCACCGACGCACTGCGTGCCGTCGTTCGGAATCACCCACAGGTCGACGTGCACCGCCAGGCGGTCGAAGGCCCCGCACACAAGGTCCTCCTGGACGCCTCGGCCGAGGCCGACCTGGTGGTGGTCGGTGCTCTGCGGCGGCACGGCCCCTTCGGACTGCAGCTCGGCAGGGTGGCGCACGCCCTGCTGCATCACGCCGGGTGCCCGGTGGCCGTCGTCCCGCAGCGGGTCTGAACCCGGGCGCGCGCCGCGCGCTCCCACACATCTCGTCGGGGGAGACGGGGAGGGCGACGGATGCCGGAGTGGACATGGGAGTACGAGGGGTACGACCCCGCTGCCGAGCGCTTGCGTGAATCACTCTGCACGCTCGGCAACGGCTGTTTCGCCACACGGGGCGCGGTTCCCGAGCGCAGGGCCGGTCTGGTGCACTACCCGGGAACCTACGCGGCCGGGTGCTACAACCGCCTGGAGTCGACCGTGGCGGAACGGCGCGTGGTGAACGAGGACCTGGTCAACCTCCCGAACTGGCTGCTTCTGCGGTTCCGTATGCGCCGCTCCGAGGGAGCGTGGGGCTCGTGGTTCTCCCCGGACACGCACGCCCTTCTGGAATACCGGCACGTCCTGGACCTGCGTCGGGCCACGCTCACCCGCACACTTCGCTTCCGGGACGACGACGCGGGGGTGCTCGGTGTCGAGCAGACCCGTCTGGTGCACATGGGGGATCCTCACCTGGCCGCGCTGCGGACGGTCTTCACGGCCGAGGACCGGGCGGGAGAGATCGAGATCGAGTCCTGTCTCGACGGCGAGGTGATCAATGGCAACGTGCACCGTTACCGCGCCCTCGACCGGAGCCATCTGACGCGTGTGCGGGCGGGGACGCGGGAGCCCGACACGGTCTGGCTGAGCTGCCGCACCAGCACCTCGGACATCGGCGTCGCCATGGCCGCCCGGACGGTTCTCGCCGAAGGGGCCGCGGTCTCGTCGGGCTTCCCCCCGGCCCGCCGTCGTGCGGTGCACCGCCTGGTGGTCCCGATCGCCCCGGGCCGGCCCGTCGTCGTGGAGAAGACGGTGGCCCTGCACACCTCACGCGACACGGCGATCAGCGACCCGCTCGGGGCAGCGGCCGACCGGGTGTCCACGGCCGCGGGCTTCCCGTCCCTGGTGGACTCGCACGTCGAGGCGTGGGAGCGGCTGTGGCGGCGCGCGGAGCTCCGGGTTCCCGGCGAGGCCGGCCGCGTCCTGCGCTTCCACCTCTTCCACGTCCTTCAGACGCTGTCCCCGCACACCGCGGACCTGGACGTGGGCGTGCCGGCCCGCGGGCTGCACGGCGAGGCGTACCGGGGGCACGTCTTCTGGGACGAACTGTTCGTCCTGCCGTATCTCAACCTGCACTTCCCGGATGTGTCCCGGGCGTTGCTGGACTACCGGTACCGGCGCCTCCCGCGCGCCTGCCGGGCCGCTGCCGCGACCGGCCGAGTCGGGGCGATGTACCCCTGGCAGAGCGGCAGCGACGGCCGGGAGGAGACCCAGGAGTGGCACCTGAACCCCCGCTCAGGGCGCTGGCTTCCCGACCACTCCCGGCTCCAGCACCACGTGGGCTCGGCGATCGCCTACAACGTGTGGCAGTACTGCGAGGCCACCGGCGACACCGAGTACCTGCACACCAAGGGCGCGGAGATGCTGGTGCAGATCGCCCGCTACTGGGTGGACCTCGCGGCCTTCGACCCGGCCACGGGCCGCTACCGCATCTGCGGCGTCGTCGGCCCCGACGAGTACCACGACAGCTACCCGGGAGCCGACCGGCCGGGACTGGACGACAACACGTACACCAACGTGACCGCCGCCTGGGTCCTCACCCGCGCCCTGCACCTGCTGCGGCACCTTCCCGCCTGGCGGCGGCGGGAACTGCTCGAGCGCGTCCGGCTGGACGCGAGCGACCTGCCGAGGTGGGAGGAGGTCTCCCGGCGGCTGCGGGTGCCGTTCCACCAAGGCGTCATCAGCCAGTTCGACGGCTATGACGACCTCACCGAGCTGGACTGGGACGCCTACCGGGCACGCTACGACAGCATCCGGCGACTGGACAGGATCCTGGAGGCCGAGGGCGACACGGTCAACCGCTACAAGGCGTCCAAGCAGGCCGACGTCCTCATGCTCGGCTACCTGTTCTCGCCCGCCGAGCTGGGGCAGCTCTTCCGCCGCCTCGGCTACGAGCTGGACGACGAGGTCTGGCGCGGGACCGTCGACTACTACCTTCGACGCACGAGCCACGGCTCCACGCTCAGCGGGCTCGTCCACGGCCTGGTCCTCGCCCGCGCCAGTCGAGCCGAGGCGTGGCAGTACGTCCAGGAAGCCCTGGAGGCCGACATCGCCGACATCCAGGGCGGCACCACCGGCGAAGGCATCCACCTCGGCGCGATGGCCGGCACCCTCGATCTGGTCCAGCGCGGACTGACGGGACTGGAGACGCGCGAGGACGCCCTGTGGCTGGATCCGGTGCCTCTGCCGGCACTGTCCGAGTACGGGTTCTCGCTCCGTTATCGCGGCCACTGGGGTGTCGGCGTACGACGCCGGCGCGGACAACTGGAGATCCGCGTCCCCGACTCGGAGGAGTCACCGATCCGCGTGGTGCTGGCCGACCGGGCCGTCACCGTCGCTCCCGGAGAGACCTGCACGCTGATGCTGCCGACGAGTTGATCCGGTGGGATGCGGCCCGGGAGCGCGGCGATTCGTCCCCGCGGTGGCGTCGTGATCCGCCTACGCTCCGGGAGCGGGGGTCGGCTTGGGGGGACACGGCCGTGGGAGGCGCGCGTGGAGTGGTTGATCTCGCTGCTGGGCGCGGGGCTCGTCATGGTCACCCTGCGGGACCTGTTCCACACCCTCTGGCACCCCACCCGTCACGGCGGGCTGAGCCGCCTCGTCATGACCGCCCTGTGGCGACTGGCCCGGCGCTTCCGTGCCCGCAGGCGGGTGGTCGGACTGGTCGGACCGCTCGCCATGATCACGGTCGTGGGCATGTGGGCCGCCACCGTCATCCTCGGCTGGGCCATCGTCTACTGGCCCCACATGCCCGGGGCGTTCACCTTCTCGCCGGGTTCCAAGGCGGCACAGGAGCCCGCGTTGCTCGACTCGGTGTACCTGTCGCTCGTCACCGTCGCGACCCTGGGGCTGGGGGACATCGCGCCCGGCGAGGGATGGCTCCGCCTGGTCTCGCCGCTGGAGGCCCTTGTCGGCTTCGCCCTCCTGACGGCGACGGTCTCCTGGGTGCTGGAGATCTACCCGGCGCTGACGCGCAGGAGGGTCCTGGCCATCCGGCTGGCGCTGCTGCGCGACGCGGGACCGGCGACGCGGCAGATCGACTGCACCGCGGGGGCACTGCTGCTGCACAGCGTGGCCGTCGAAGTCGCACGCGTCCGGATCGACTTCACGCAGTACGCCGAGGCCTACTACTTCCATGACGGGGAGGACCACTCGTCGCTGGCCGCCATGGTCGGCTACGCCGCCGAGCTCGCCGACCACGCACAGGCGGCGACGCGGCCCGAGGTACGACTGGCGGCTGATCTGCTCGCCGGTGCGCTGAGAGACCTCGCCGCCATCCTCGACCAGCGTTTCCTCCACACGGGCGGCGCACCGACGGACGTTTTCGCCGCCTACGCCGCCGACCACGGGCGGGCGTCATGAACGGGCACGGGGACGGCCGGACCTCCGGCGCGGGCCAAGGCGGCCCCCGAAGCACGCCCCACCCGGGCCTGTCGTCGGACGAGGCCGCGCGGCGGCTGGAATCGCACGGGCCCAACGAGATCCCCGCCGAGCCGCGGGTCCCGGTGTGGCGGCGGGTACTGCAGCAGTTGCGCGACCCGCTGATCCTCGTCCTGCTCGTGGCCGCCGCCCTGACGATCGCCACCGGCGACCTCTCGGATGCCGCCGTGATCCTGCTCGTGATCACCGTGAACACGGTGGTCGGCGTCGTGCAGGAGGTACGGGCGGAACAGGCGGTGATGGCCCTGTCCGTGATGAGTGCCCCCGCGGCCAGGGTGGTGCGGGACGGCGAGGAACGCTCCATCCCGGCTGCCGAGGTGGTTCCCGGTGATCTGGTTCTGCTGGCCGAGGGGGACATCGTTCCGGCGGACGCGGACGTGCTGGCAGCGACGTTGCTGCTGGCGGACGAGTCCTCGCTCACGGGTGAGTCCGTGCCGGTGGAGAAGACACCGGGCGGTGACGATGCGCGCGGGGCGGTGTCGGCGGGCACGGTCGTCGTCCGTGGCCGCGGACGTGTCGTGGTCACGGCCACCGGTGCGGACAGCGCACTAGGCCGGATCGCCTCCCTGATGGGGGCCGCGCCCGGGCTGACTCCGCTCCAGCACCGGCTGGCGAGGTTCGGCCGGACACTGGCGGCCGTCACCGTGGCGCTGTGCGCGGTGGTGCTCGCGCTCGGGCTGGTGCGCGGACAGCCCGTGGAGCTGATGATCGTCGCGGCGATCAGTCTCGCCGTCGCCGCCGTTCCCGAATCCCTCCCCGCTGTGGTGACCCTCGCGCTGGCCCTGGGAGCACGGCGGATGGCCGGCCGGCACGCCGTCGTCCGCCGACTGCCGGCGGTGGAGACGCTGGGCTCGGTGACCGTGATCGCCACCGACAAGACCGGCACCCTGACCGAGGGCCGGATGGTGGCCGAGCGGCTGTGGACACCGCTCGGACAGGCAGCGGTCGTGGGCACGGGCTACGACCCCGAGGGCCGGGTGGTCCGCGACGGCGAGACGGTGACCGCGGACGACGCACCCGACCTGGCCGCGCTGCTGCGGGTGGCGACGCTGTGCAATGACGCGGCACTCGAGCCCCCGTCGGACGGGACCGCGCAGTGGAGTGCGCTGGGCGATCCCACGGAGGCCGCCCTGCTGGTGGCCGGCGCCCGCCTCGGGCTGGACCGGGCGGTGTTGGACCGTCAGCTGCCGCGGCTGGAGGAGATTCCGTTCGACAGCGACCGCAAACGCATGACGACCGTGCACCGCCGACCGGAGGGCGGTGTGCTGGTCGCGTGCAAGGGTGCGCCGGAATCCTTGCTCCGGCCGCAGACACTGGCCGACGTGCCCGACGTCGTCTTCCGGGCAGCCGCACAGGCGGAGGCGCTGGCACGCCGTGGGTACCGCGTACTCGCCGTCGCCTCGGCCGACCATGAGAACCCGGTGCGGCGGCCCCCGACATGGGAGTCGGGCCTGACACTCCTCGGGCTCGTCGGCATCCTGGACCCGCCCCGCAGCACCTCCGAGCAGACCATCGCCGCCTGCAGACGGGCCGGCATCGTCCCCGTGCTGATCACCGGCGACCACCCGCTCACCGCACGGGCCATGGCCGAACGTCTCGGCATCGCCTCCCATGACGAGGAAGTCACCACGGGCGGACGCATCAGGGAAGGCACGGCGGGCGACCTGACGGACGTACGGGTCTACGCCCGGACCACTCCCGAGCAGAAACTGGACATCGTCCAGGCGTGGCGCGGCGCCGGGCAGGTGGTGGCGATGACGGGGGACGGCGTCAACGACGGCCCCGCCCTGCGGCGGGCGGACATCGGCGTCGCCATGGGACGGCGTGGCACCGAGGTCGCACGCCAGGCGGCCGATCTCGTGCTCGCCGACGACAACCCGGCCACCATCGTGTCCGCCGTCGAGGAGGGACGCCGTGTCTCCGCGAACGTGCGCCGGTTCCTGCTCTACGGGCTCTCCGGCGGTACCGCGGAGATCCTGGTCATGCTCCTCGGTCCGTTCCTGGGGATGCCGCTGCCGCTGCTGCCCGCTCAGATCCTGTGGATCAACCTGCTCACGCACGGCCTGCCCGGTGTCGCGCTGGGCGCGGAACCCGTCGCCCCGGACGCGATGCGCCACCCGCCCCGGCCGCCGGAGGAGAGCGTGCTGGGCGCCGGCCTGTGGCTGCGGATCCTGCTCATGGGCACCTTCATCGCCACGGTGACCCTCGCGGTCGGCATCTGGGCCCAGGAGACCGGACGACCCTGGCAGTCCATGGTGTTCCTGGTCCTCGGCGCCACCCAGCTCGGCGTGGCGCTCGGCTCCCGGGCCCGCCCCGGCAGCCTGGCCAACCCCTTCCTGCTGGTCGCCGTGGGCGTGGCACTGGACCTCCAGGCCGCCGGCGTCTACTTGCCACCTCTGCGGGAACTGCTGGGCACCGAACCACTCCCACCCACCGACCTGGCCATCGCCTGTGCCCTGTCCGGTCTCGGCCACGTCGTCATGCGCCTGCAGGCCCGGCTGAAACCGGAACGCCCACCCAGCGGTGCGGGACGTCGCTGACCGGCCGGCAGGGCCGACCGGGCCGGGTACGGGGACCGGTCGGCCCATGCGTCCGCGGGCTCGGGCGGGGAACCCTGGATGTGGGGAGAAGGAGGCACAGACATGAGCGCTACGACCGACCGGCTCCCCGTCCGACCCGCACCGTCCGACCCGTCCGACTGGCTGGAGGCGGGATTCCCCGAACTGGACGCCATTCCGGCGACGCACGGGATCCACGTCGAGGAACGCCTGGCGGACGACAGGTTCGTGCTGCAGGCCGAGCTTCCGGGGATCGACGCCGAGGAGATCGAGATCACCGTCGCGGAAGGTTGCCTGACCCTGCGTGCGGAACCCATCGGTGAGACCACCGATCAAGGCGCCGCGATATTCCACTACGGGCACTTCACCCCGCTGCCGCCCGGTGCCAGGAGCGACGGGGCGACGGCCGAGTGCGAGCACGGTGTCCTGACCATCACGATGCCGGTGCAGGAGGCGACGACGGGCATCAGGACCATCCCGGTGAGCAAGCCTCTCACTGCGTCACCACACGCACGGCCGTGACCTTGTACTCGGGGCAGGACGTGACGGTGTCCGAGTGGTCCGAGGTGAGGCGGTTCACCCCGCTCGCGGGGAAGTGGAAGGAGCTGAAGACCTGGCCGGGGGCGGTCTGTTCGCTGATCCGGGCGACGAGCCGGGCCTGACCGTGCCGGCTCTCCACGGTGATCCGCGTGCCCTCCCGGACGCCGTACCGGAGAGCGTCGTCCGGGTGCAGGTCGAGGCAGTCGACGGGGTCCAGTACGAGGTTGCCGCCGCGGCGGGTCATGCTGCCGGAGTTGTAGTGGGCCCAGCGCCGCCCGGTGACCAGGATCAGCGGATAGCGGTCGTCGGGCTGTTCACCGGGTGGGAGGTACGGGGCCGCGGTGAGGCGGGCCCGTCCGTCCGGTGTGGCGAACCGTTCCGTGTAGAGCTTGGCCTCTCCCGGGTGGCCGGGGGCCGGGCAGGGCCACGGTACGGCGCCCTCCCGGTCGAGCCGGTCGTGGGAGAGGCCGGCGTAGACGGACGCGACCCGTCCGCACTCGGCCAGGGCCTCGGCCGGAGTCGTACAGCCGAGGTCGGCCCCCATCATGTCGGCGAGGGCCTGTACGACGTCGAAGTCGCTGCGTGCCTCGCCCGGCGGGGGCACGGCGGGGCGCACGCGCTGGAAGCGGCGGTCGAAGTTGACGAAGGTGCCGTCCTTCTCCAGCCAGGACGCGACCGGCAGGACCACGTCGGCGCGGCGGGCCGTCTGGGAGAGGAAAAGCTCGCTGCACACGACGAGCGGGCACGCCTCCAAGGCGGCGGCCACCAGGTCGCTGTCGGGGTCGGTGGCGCAGACGTCCTCACCGATGACCCACAGGGCCCGCAGGTCGCCCGCCCGCGCGGCGGCGAACATCTCCGGGATGCGCATTCCCGGGCGCCCGGGAACCGGTACGCCCCAGACCGACTCGGCCCGGGCCCGTCGGGCGGGGTCGGTCACCTTGCCGTAGCCGGGCAGGAGGTCGGGCAGCGCGCCCATGTCGGAGGCGCCCTGGACGTTGTTCTGGCCGCGCAGCGGGTTGACGCCGTACCCGCGGTCGGTGCCGACGGCGCCGCGCAGGATCGCCAGGTTGGCCAGGGACCGCACTCCGTCGGTGCCGTGCAGGTGCTCGGTGACGCCCAGGCCGTAGACGATCGCGGGCCGTCGGGCGAGGCCGTACAGCCGGGCGGCGGCGATCAGGTCCGCTGCGGGAACTCCGGTGATCTCCGCCACCCGGTCGGGCGGATACTCCTCCAGCAGCTCGGTCAGCTCCGGCAGGCCGGTGGCCCGCTCGCGCAGGAATCCCTCGTCGGACAGCCCTTCGGCCAGCAGGACGTGGGCGAGACCGTGGAAGAGAGCGACGTTGGTGCCGGGCCGGGGCCGTAGATGTACGTCGGCGTGCAGGGCCAGGCCCACGGCGCGCGGGTCGGCGACGACCAGCTTGGCCCCGCGCAGCACACGACGCAGCAATCGCGCGCCGACCACCGGGTGGGCTTCGACGGGGTTGGCGCCGACCACCAGCAGGCAGTCGGCTCGCTCCACGTCGTCGAAGCTGTCGGTGCCGCCGGAGAGCCCGAAGGAGGCGGTCAGCCCGGCGGCGGACGGGGAGTGGCACAGGCGGGAGCAGTTGTCGACGTTGTTGGTGCCGATGACGGTCCGCATGAATTTCTGGAGGAGGTAGTTCTCCTCGTTGGTGGCGCGGGCCGAGGAGATCGCCGCGACCGCGTCCGCGCCGCCGTCCGCGACGGCCGCGCGCAGCCCTCGGGCGACATGCCCGAGCGCCTCCTCCCAGCTCACCGGTTCGAGGTTGCCGTCACGCCGGAGCAGAGGGCGGGTGAGCCGTTCGGGAGAGGTGAGGTAGCCGTGGGCGAAGCGGCCCTTGACACAGGCATGGCCCTTGTTGACCGGGCCGTCCGGGGCAGGCAGCACAGCAGTGACCTCGCCGTGGGACGCGACGACGTCGAGGGAGCAGCCGACGCCGCAGTATCCGCACGTCGTACGGGTCGCGGTCGGCCGGTGGGCGGACGTGAGGCCGCGCCCCGGTCCGGGCTGGGTGATCGCCCCGGTGGGGCAGGTGTCGACGCAGCCGCCGCAGGCCACGCAGTCCGAGTCGGCCCAGAGGCCGCCGGTGCCGGGAGCGACCACGGTGTCGGCGCCACGACCGGTCAGCGTCAGCGCGAAGGTGCCCTGTACCTCGGCGCACATACGGACGCACCGCCCGCAGGCGATGCACAGGTCCCGGTCCAGGTGGACGTACGGGTGGGAGTCGTCCCCGCCCCGGCCTCCGGCGCCCCGTGCCGACTCGGGGCCGATGCCCGACGACCGGCAGACATGGGCCAGTTCGCTGGGACTGTCCTCGGCGAGAGCACGGGAGGGCAGTGCGGAGACGATGACCTCCACCGCGTCCCGGCGCAGCTGCCGGAGGTCTTCAGCCGCGGTCTCCACGCGGACGCCGGACGCGGCCGGGGTCACGCAGGCCGCCACGATCCGTCCGTCGGCCCGCACCAGACACGTACGGCAGGAACCGGCCGGGCTCAGCCGATCGTCGGAGCAGAGCGCGGGCAGCTCGGCGCCCGCCGCCCGCACCGCCGAGAGAAGTGAGGCCCCCTCGGCGACGGCGACCCTGACACCGTCGACCTCGACTTCCGTCATGGTTCCCATCCCGCGAGCCGGCCCCCGTAGGCCCGTGCGAGACTGTGCACCGCGGGCGGAACGCGCCGTCCGAAGGCGCACAGGCTCGCCTCGGCCAGTACACGCGAGAGCCGCCCCCATTCAGGCCCGGGCGGGGTGCCCGCGCAGGCCAGCTCCAGGCCGCGGCGCGAGCCCACGCGACAGGGTGAGCAGGCGCCACAGCTCTCCGCCGCCGCGAACTGCCAGATGTGCCGCAGCACCTCCTCCGGGGCCACGCGCTGGTCGAAGGCGACCAGCCCCGCGTGGCCGAGCGCGGCACCACGGGCCGCGAGAGCGGCGGTCGTCAGCGGTACGTCCAGCGCGTCGGCGCCGAGGAAACCGCCGAGCGGCCCGCCGACCTGCACCGTGGCCAGCTCGCCGCCGTCCTTCAGGCCGCCGCCCAGCTCGGTGACGATCCGCAGCAGTGGCGTGCCCAGCTCGACCTCGTACGCCCCCGGCCGGGCGAACCGCTCCGACAGACACACCAGCTTCGTCCCGGTCTCGTCCCGAGTGCCACGCCGGGCGTAGGCCGCTCCGCCGCGGGCGACGATCCAAGGGACGGACGCCAGGGTCTCCACGTTGTTCACCACCGTCGGCGCATCCCACAGGCCACGCCGGGTCGGGTACGGCGGGCGCGGACGGGCGCAGCCCCGGTCGCCCTCCAGGCTTGCGATCAGGGCGGTCTCCTCACCCGCGACGTAAGATCCGGCGCCCTCCACCACCGTCACGTCCAGGCCCGTGTCCGTGCCGTGCACCGACACGGACCCGAAGTGTCCGTCCTCGTACGCCCGTCCGACCGCCTCCCGCATCCGCGCCAGCGCACGCGGATACTCCGAGCGGACCAGCACCACACCCCGGCGGGCCCCGCACGCGAAGCACGCCAGAGCCAGGCCCTCCAGTACGCGCTCGGGGTCCGCCTCCATCAGCAGGCGGTCGGCGTAGGACCCGGGATCCCCCTCGTCCCCGTTGGCCACCACCACGGTACCGGGCGCCCGGCCGGCCGCCTCCCACTTCGCCGACACCTGGAACCCCGCGCCGCCACGCCCCCGCAGCCCGGACGCGGCCACCTGCCGTCGGACCTCGTCGGGGTCGCCTGCCGTCACCGTCGGCGGCCACACCTGCCACGGGGCCTCGCCGGCGACCACTCCGCCCAGGAGCACGGGATCGCCGGTGCCGTCGGCGGCCGGGATCTCCGGCGCCCGCGGGGGCTCACGTCCCGCGAGCTGGCCGGCCAGCGTCGGCCCGGTGCAGGGCGTGGCACCGTCGAGCGCGGCGGGCCCCGCGTAGCAGTACCCGAGACAGCGGACGGACTGAAGCGAGGTCTCACCGTCCGGCGACACCCCGCCCGCGGCGACACCCAACGCGTCCTCCGCCTCGGTGAGGTGCCGTCCGGCACGCGCGGCGAAGCACGCCGTCGCCGCGCACACCCGGACGTGACGGCGGCCGTGCGGGGCGGCGAGATCCGCGTAGTAACTGGCCGGTCCGAGCGCGGAGGCAGCAGGCAGGCCGATACCGGCGGCGACGGCCGGAGCCCAGGTTCCAGGACTGTCCGCCGTTCCCGCCCTGACGTCGGCCAGCGCCTCGATCAGCCTGGTTCCCGGCCGCCCGCGCCGGTCGTCCAGGGCCCGGAACGCATCGAAACGGTCCGCAGAATCCGCCGGAACCATGACTTCATCGTGGAGTCGGATCCGGAGGCCCGCAATCGGGGGCGTCCGCTCCCGTCGCTCGACTTCCCCGGCCCTCCTGCCGCACCACATGCGCCGGGCGAGATCACTCGGAGCGGCGGGCGCGTCGGGCGGATGGGCGGGCGGATACGCATCAGCATCGTGAGACGGACCAACGAGTCACCGAACGGCCGGGAAACCCGGCCCGGAGCATGGAGGAGGCCCCGTGAGCCGCACGTCGACGCCGAGAACCGGTGGAACGGCGGCAGCCGCGCAGCCACAGCGGATGCTCGCCCTGGCCACGGCCGGATTCATGCTCTGCTTCTGGGCGTGGGCACTGCCGGCGCCGCTCGGCCCGACGCTCCGCGAGGAACTGGACCTCACCTCGTTCCAGCAGTCCCTCGTGGTGGCGGTTCCCGTGATCGTCGGCTCGCTCGGCCGGATCCCCGTGGGCGCCCTCACCGACCGCGTCGGAGCGCGTCGTATGTTCCCCTTCGTCGCCGCCCTCACCGTCCTGCCGGTTCTCTACCTCGGCCACCTCGCCGACTCCTTGGCCGAGGTGCTGGCGGGCGGCTTCTTCCTCGGCTTGGGCGGCACGACCTTCGCGATCGGCGTGCCGTTCGTCAACGCCTGGTATCCGCCCGAACGGCGTGGACTGGCGCTCGGGATCTTCGGCATCGGGACCGGCGGCACCGCCCTGTCGTCCTTCACCACCGTGCAGCTGGCCGACGCCGTCGGGTACGCGTTCCCGTTCGACCTCGTCGCAGCCCTCCTGGCCGGCTACGCCGTGGCGGCACGTCTCCTGCTGCGCGACAAGCCCGACCGCCCCGTACCGCCCGGTTCGCTGCTCGCGCGCACCACGGCGACCCTTCGCATCCACGCCACCGCGCAGCTGGCCTTCCTCTACGCCGTGTCCTTCGGCGGATTCGTCGCCTTCAGCGTCTACCTGCCCACCTACCTCACCACCGCCCACGACCTCGGACGGTCCGACGCCGCCCTGCGCACGGCGGGCTTCGTCGTCCTCGCCGTGGCCATGCGCCCGGTCGGCGGCTGGCTCTCCGACCGGCTGCACCCCGTTCCCGTGCTCGTCGTCACGTACGCCGTCATCGCGGCTCTCGCTCTCCTCGCCGCCTTCGAGCTGCCGCTGATCCCTGTCGGAACCTTCGCCTTCCTCGTCATGGCGGCCGCCCTCGGCGCGGGATCGGGTGCCGTGTTCGCGCTCGTCGCCCGCCTCGTGCCCCCCGATCGGGTCGGCTCTGTCACCGGCGTCGTCGGCGCCGCCGGAGGTCTGGGCGGCTTCTTCCCGCCCCTGGCCATGGGGGCCGTCTACGGCGCCACCGACGACTACACGTGGGGATTCGTGCTGCTGGCAGTCACCGCGGGCGCTGCCGTGGCCTTCACGACGACCGCGGTACGGCGCGAAGCCGGGCGGTCGTCGCGCCACACGTAGTCCCGCCCACTGGCGCCCTCACCAGCGGGTGACCCTGCCGGAACGCTGTCGGCGGGGCAAGCGCCGGGAGCGGGCCGGGTACGCGGCTCGGTCGCCGGTCGGCCCCGCTGCTGCTCGGGCACGTCGGCGCAGCCGGGGTAGTAGACGTACCGGTCGCGCGGCTTGCTCAGCTGCGGCCGAGTGGTGGCGAGGATCTCCATGGGGCTGCGGTCGTCCAGCGGCAGACCGTTGTACTTCGCGGCCTCCGCCGCCCACATGCGCTTGAGCTCCTCGAGTTTCTCCGGGTGCTCGGCGGCCAGTTCCTTGTTCTCCGAGAGGTCCCCGCGCAGGTTGTACAGCTCCCAGACGTCCTGTTCGAAGTGGCTCCAGTTGGAGGGGGCCGGCGGATGCGCGGTCGCCGCGTGCCAGCCGTCGTGCCAGATCCCGCGGGTGCCGAGCATGGTGCAGAACTGCGTCTGCCGCGGCCGTCCAGGCCTTCCTCGCCACCATCCCGGAGGTCGGCGCCCTGGCGGCCCTGTACCGGCTCGCCGTCGTGCCGGCCGCGGACGCCGACCTGCCTGGGTCGACCTGGTGGCGGTGCTCTCGGCCGCCTCGATGACCCTCGGCCACCGGGCCGTCGCGTGGCCCCCCTCTTCTACTGCCTGCGCTGGATCGCACCGGCGTTCCTCGCGCGCGGATCTTCGGACGAGTTCCGTACGACATCACGGACGGCCGCCGTGACCGCCTACGGGGCGGTCGCCACATCCGTCGTTCTGGGCCTGCTCGGCGGGACCGTTCTCGACGTATTGGGCGGACCGCTCGCGCCCTGATCGCCCAGGGGTGCCGTCGCTGGGCAACAGGATGGGTACGCGCGGAGCAGTGGCTCGTCGGCCAGCGGGTGCACGGCCGCACCGGCGCCGCCGAGTATCAGCGGAGGATGGCGGCGCCGGCCCGGGGTGAGCGAGTACCCAGAGGCCGCAAACGATCGGCGTAGACGCCGAGCACTGAGCGGCGGCGCACACTCTCAATCCACTTAGTAGTATCCCTGGTACGTCGAGCACGGAGGACAGGCTGAGCATGAGAGGGCGGCTGCGCGCGGGAGGGGCCTTCGGTCACCTACTGCTGGTCGTCATGCTCACGCTGGGCGTGTTCGCCATGCACACGATGGGCCACCCGGAAGGATCGTCCGGACACGGCATGACCGGTGCCGTCCCCGCAGCCGCGGGTGCGCACCAGGACGGCATGGCCGAGAAGGCCGTGTCCGCTGGGGCCCTGGCCCGTTCGGCGGCGATGGCCGAGACGGCCGAGCACGGGACCGGGGCGTCGACTGACCCGTCGCCTTTCCCGAGCGGCATGGATCTGATGTCCGTGTGCGTGGCTGTGCTCACGGTGTGGTTGCTCGGGCTGTTTCTGCATGCGGTGGTCATCCGCCGGCGAGAGCGGTGCACCGCCCTTCTGGCTCGGTCGATGGCCCTGGCGCGCCCCTGTACTCCACCGCCGAGACCACTCCTCTCTCAGTTGTCAGTTCTGCGGATATAGGCCGAACCGCCGCGCGGCGCATTCGGTGCTGCCCGCGCAGACGCGTACGCCATCACGCAAACAGGAACTGACCACAAGAGGTACTTCGCGCATGACTGCCTACAAGCACGCCCTGAACCGCCGTCTCCGCCGCCGTCTCACGGTGGTGGGCGCCGTCATGGCGGGCGGGCTGGCCCTCGCCGCCTGCGGTGGGAACGACATGGAGGGCATGGACCACGGCAGCGGCGGCTCCGCCTCCGCCACGTCCTCCCAGACTGCGGGTGACAACCCGGCCCCCGGGGCGTTCAACGACGCCGACGTCACGTTCGCGCAGGCGATGATCCCGCACCACGAGCAGGCCCTCGCGATGTCCAAGCTCGCGAACGGCCGTGCCTCCGACGCGGAGATCAAGACGCTGGCCACGGACATCGAGAAGGCCCAGGACCCCGAGATCCGGACCATGAAGTCGTGGCTCGACGCCTGGGGCAAGCCGGAGTCCGCCGAGGAGAGCATGCCCGGCATGGACCACGGGGCCGGCGGCATGGATCACTCCCAGATGTCCGGAATGATGTCCGACGAGGACATGAAGAAGCTGGAGGCCGCGAAGGGCACCGAATTCGACCGGATGTTCGCGGAGATGATGATCGAGCACCACAAGGGTGCGATCACCATGGCGGAGGACGAGCAGAAGAACGGCCGTGACGCCACGGCCAAGAAGCTCGCCGCCGATGTCGTGGAGGCCCAGTCCGCCGAGGTCGAGAAGTTCGAGAAGATCCTCGACCGGCTCTAGCCGCGTCATCCGCTGACCGCCCAGGACTCCGAGGCGCGCACCCGAGGACTCCGGGCGGTCAGCTCCCCATGCCGGCATGACCGTGACCGGCGGTCGCCGCTTCAGCGCATCCGTATGCCCCGAGGAGACATGAACAAGCGCCCTGCCGCCGCGGCAGTCACTTCCCTCGCCCTTTCCCTCGCTCTCGCCGCATGCTCCGACAGCGGAGACAGCGGAGACAGCGCGGACTCGACCGGTTCGTCCGCCGCTTCCGGCACGGTCGTGAGCCACATCCACGGTCTCGGTCTCGACCCCGCCGATCAGCGCCTCTACGTCGCCACCCACGAAGGCGTCTACACCCCCGATACCGAAGGAGGCCCCGAGCTGGTCGGTGAGAGCAAAGACGACTTCATGGGATTCACCGTGGCCGGTGACGGTACCTTCTACGCCAGCGGCCACCCGACCTCTGGAGGCAACAAGGGGCTCATCAAGAGCACCGACGCCGGCAAGAGCTGGAAGTCCCTGTCCTTGTCCGGTGAGTCCGACTTCCACGCCCTGGACTTCGCCCACGGCACGGTCTACGGCTACGACGCCACCAATGGCCTGGTGCGCACCACCAAGGACGGCGTCACCTGGAACGACGGTGCGCGGCTCCAAGCCCTGGACATAGCAGTCAGCCCCACGGATCCCGGCGTTGTCCTGGCCACCACCGAAGAGGGAGTCGCCCGAAGCAGCGACGCCGGAAAGACCTTCGCCCAAGGGCGCGGGCCGGCGATGGCCTTCCTCTCCTGGAGCGCGAAGGACGCCCTCTACGGCATCGACACCTCCGGCAACCTGAACCGCAGCACGGACGGCGGCGCCACGTGGAAGAAGGCGTCCACCGTGCCTGGTGGCCAGCCGCAGGCTCTCACCGCAGTCGATGCCGAGCATGTCCTCGCCGCCACTCGGACCGGGGTCTTCGAGTCGAAGGACGGCGGCAAAACCTTCGAGCGGCGCCTGGCCGTCACGTCGAGTGGGGGCCACTGACCAGGGACCGGGAGCCGCCCGCCATTCCGACGAGCACGGCGCACATCGGCTGTCCATGCCGATGTGCGCCGCCAGGCAGACGGTGGAGCTGAACCGCGTCACTCACCACGGGTGTTGTGTCGCAAAGGCCCACCCGAACGGCCGTCTACTATGGCATTGCGTATTCGGTGGCGAAGGGAAAAGAGCAGGCCATGAGGCGGCTGGGGGATCTCGAAGCGGAAATCATGGATCGGCTCTGGACGTGGAACCGCCCGGCGACGGTGCGCGAGATCGTCGACGACATCAACAAGAACCGCCCGATCGCGTACACCACGGTGATGACCGTCACCAACATCCTTTACACCAAGGGCTGGCTGCTGCGCGGCAAGCAGGGCCGGGCCTGGCTGTACGCGCCGGTGCGCAGCCGGGAGGCGTACGCCGCCGCGCTGATGGAGGACGGGCTGGGGGAGAGCAAGGACCGCCCCGCCGCACTGGTTCACTTCGTGCAGAACATGTCCGAGGAAGAGCAGGCCGCCCTGCGCAAGGCCCTGCGGAACGTGGCACGCGAGAAAAACTCGGAGAAGGCGGACTCTTGAACGCGGCACCCGCCTTGGTCGCATACACGGCAGCGCTGGGCATCGGCGCTCCGCACCTGCTGCTGCGCGCCGCCTGGCCTCATCGGGCCCCGGCCCTGGCGGCTGCCGTGTGGCAGATCCTGGCGGTGTCGTTCTCGTTCGGGGTCGCGCTCTCGGCAGCGACTCTGGCCATGCCGGCCGAGCACCTGCACGCAGGCCTGCTGGGTCTCCTGCACCCCTGCGGACTGGACGTCGGGGTGGGGGGCCCGGACGCGGAAACCGGGGGTCGTCTGGCGGTCGGCGTTCCTGCCGCGATCGGGATCTTCCTCGTCGGCAGCTTCGCCTTCCACGTCGTACGAGCCCGTCAGGCGCGGAGCGAGCACCGGGAGGCCGTCGACTTGGTGGGTCGTCAAACGGCCCGCCTGCGTGCCACGGTCCTGCCGTACGACGTCCCTGCGGCCTACTGCCTGCCGGGCCGTGACCCCCGGATCGTCATCAGCGACGCGGCTGTGCGCAGGCTGACGCCCGAGCAGCTGGGCGCCGTGCTGGAGCACGAGCAGGCGCATATCGCAGGACGCCACCACCTGGTCCTGGCCGCGGCGGAAGCGTTCTGCTCGGTCTTCCGGTGGGTGCCGCTGGCCCGCCATGCCAGAGAGCAGACGGCGCTGCTGCTGGAGATGATCGCCGACGACCGGGCCTTGCGCAGCCACTCCAGCGAGGTGCTTGCCACCGCGATGTACGAGATGGCCACGGCTCGCGCGCCCAAGGGCGCATGGGCGGTCAGCGGTCAGACCACCTTGATCCGTCTGAAGCGCGTCCTCGGCCCGCGCAGGACTGCGCATCCGGCGCTGTGCGGCACTGTCGCCGTCGCGGCCGCGACAGTGCCGCTGCTGCCGCTGCTGGTCGCCTGCCCGCCGGGTCTCGGCTGACCTGTCCTCATGAGGCACGCGTGACTGAAGTGGCTTGCGAGCCTATTACTAAGCGACTAAGTGTTTCCGCAACCAGTAGATGTGACGGCGCGAGGCGGGGAACAGGATCGTGTCCGGCGTCAGGCCCACAGGGACCGTGCCGATGCCGCCGGGCGTCGGCCGACGCCGCCCAGCCGTGCCCGCATAGCCACGATCGGGATGGCCGCCGGCTCCGTGAGCCTCCTGCCGACGCAGAGTCAATCAGCGCCCCAGCCACGGTGGACGAGGTGCGCAAGCAGGTAAAGCTTCTGTACGAGCAGGCCGAGGCTCCCACCGAGGAGTGCAACGGCATCGTCGAGAAGCAGAAGAAACTGCGGCACGAGGTGGACGGCGCCGGCGCAGACCGGGGGCCGAGGCAGTTCTCCGCCTGTGCGGCGCCCTGTGACCATCCCCTTGGCGAGTATGACGCCGCCGGAGCAAGCCGAGGCCGAGCAGGACCCGCCGGGCTACCACAACGACAAGGACGCCGCCCGCAAAAGGCTCCGTCGCATCGAGGGTCAGATCCGTGGCTTGCGGCGTATGGTCCAGGACGATCAGTACTGCGTCGACGTACTCAACACCCAAGTCGCCGCAGCTACCAAAGCCCCTCCAGGCCGTGGCCATGCACCTGATGGAGGAACACCTCGACCCTCGCCGCAGCTCAGTAACCGCATCGGCGCTGGTCGCCTTGATGGCTTCGGCGAAGTGAGGGCGCCGCGCGCCACGCCGTCCCAGGCGACGACCACCGCCGTGTGCCCCTTCGCCTCCGCGGCAGCCTTGGCCTCGTCCAGCTCCCGCGGCAGCTCGATGGCCCACTCCATGGTGCCGTGGAGGACGGCGCCATCTTGGTGGCCATGCTGGTCATATGCGCATCTTCTGGCGAGGCCGGGACATACGGCGTCCGTGTCAGCGGTGCCGTACGTCCCGGCGTGAGCGAACCGCGTACCCGAAGTGCAGGGCCCGGGCGGCCGTCAGGCGCGGCCGACGAGCTCGTACCCCGCCTCGTCGACGGCGGCACGGACGGCCTCCTCGTCGAGCGGCTCGGCGGAGACGACGGTCACCTGGCCGGTCTTGGCGACGGCCTGGACCGAGGTGACCCCGTCCAGCGCGGAGATCTCCTTCGACACTGCGCCTTCGCAGTGGCCGCACGTCATCCCCGACACCTGATAGACGGTGGTGACTCCGGCGGTCTGGATGTCGACCGTGGTGCCGGAGCCACAGGAACCGGAGCCGCAGCAGGAGCTGGTGGTTGTCTCGGCGGTCATGGCTTCTCCCTCAGGTAGGGCTGCGTGGAGTCGTTCGACGGCAGGGCAGGTGGTGGCTGCCCGACCTCCACGACGATAACACGATACCCCCAGGGGGTACCTCTTCACCTGTGGTGCTGCCCACACGATCTGTTTACGAGGCGCCTTTCTCGCTAATTTACTTAGTAGGCGCCGCGGTGCCCGCGGCGACAACTTCACATCGAGGCGACGGTGAGCAGGAACCCGGTGAGAATCCGGGGCGGTCCCGCCACTGTGACCGGGGTCGGCCCCGGGAGTCAGACACTGACCCGTCGTCCTCCTGAACAGCGGGGCGTGTGCACCCCGCGAGGAGGTTCCATGAGTGCTTCGGCGGCTCCGCAGGCGCGACCGGTCACAGGTCTGGTCGTCCACCCGCTGCGAGACGGACTGATAGCTGTCGCTGCGGTGATCCTCGCCCTGGTCGCTCTGGACGCGGTCTTCCTGGACCAGGGCGCGCTGCTGTCACCGGTCCTGGGCAAGGTCGCGTCGTCCGTGAACTACGTCCACGAGTTCGCCCACGACGGTCGGCACCTCTTTGCCGGCCCCTGCCACTGAAGGGCGTGCTCGTGACATCACTTCTGTCCCTGCTCGGGCGCGGCGCGCTCGCAGGTGGAGCCGCCGGAGTGGTCAGCGGCGGATTCTCATGGCTGCTCGCCGAACCGGTGCTGGACAAGGCCGTGCGGCTGGAGGCGGCCGGTGAGGAGGCGAGCGCTCCGGCGGCCTCCGAGGTCTTCTCCCGCTCCACGCAGCACACAGGCCTGTTGGTGGCCGCCGTCCTCACCGGAGTTGCGCTCGGCGTTCTGTTCGCCGTCGTGTACGCGATCCTGCATCGCCGGGACCCGGACGCCGTACCCTGGCGGCGATCGCTGCTGCTGGCGGGCGCCGGATTCATCGGCGTCTGGATGCTGCCCTTCCTCCGCTATCCGGCCAATCCACCCGGCGTGGGCGATCCGGGGACGCTCGACACCCGCGTGGACGCCTGGCTCGCGGCCATGGCGATCGGCGTGATCGCGGTCGCCCTGGCCTGGCGTGTCCACGGGTGGCTGCAGCAGAACGGCCGTTCCGCACCGCTGCGTCAGATGGCCGTGACGGGCATCATGCTGGCCGCGCTGGCCTCGCTGTTCGCACTGCCGGACAACCCGGACCCGGTCACCGCCCCGGCCGCGCTGGTGTGGGACTTCCGGGTGCTCTCGGTTGCCTCCATGGGTCTGCTCTGGAGCGGGCTGGCCGTGGGCTTCGGGCTGCTCGGAGTGCGGGCGACCCGGGGCCGGGCGGAGGAAAGCGTGTCCGCGGGGGCCACTGTTCCCACGACCTGACGCCCCGACGACGTGACCTCGGCCGACGCCCCTGTCAGGCGGTGGGTGTCGTCCTGCCCGGACTTCCCGTCGGGGTGCCGGTGTCGGGGGCGTCGTTTTCCGTGGCCGTGAGGCTGTGGGTGGCGGAGTCCCTGTGCACTGCGGTGACCTTCTCGCCCGCCTGCGCCTAGGGGGTGTCTCGTCGATCAGGCCGGATCAGGGAGCGGCGTCTGGTGCCGTGCATCGCAAGGCGGAGGAGGGAGCCGATGCGATGGGGGCCCCTGCTCGAGCGGAGCCGAGAGCTTGGGGGAGTCGGGGACCGACGACAACGCGGCGAGGCGCGGTGCCAGGCGCGCGAGCCCGGCATGATCGGCGAGACGTCCCCCAGGGGTCCGCCGAACGGAACGAGAAGTTCTCCATCGTGATGCGGTCGGCCCTTCGGCAGCGGTGGAGGTGACGCGACGTCGGATGCCGACTCGGGCATGTCGATCAGGCGAGCCACTCTCGCCGCTTGGGTGACCGAGTTCGGCTCCCGTAGGGTTCAGGGCTCTGCCGGGAGGCGGCGTTGCCGGGCTGGTCGGCGACGACCGGCCGTCACACGGCCATCATCAGCAGCATCGCGGACATGGTCCCGCCCATGCCGATGTGGGCCGCCAGCGCAGCGTCAGGGGTGGCTCCGACCTTGCGGCGCCGACCGCGGCCGGACCGCTGCACCATCCTGCCTCTGTCCCACACCGAGATCGTCAACGATGCCAGGAAGACGAACACCGTGTCCGGCAGTGCGAGCATCCAGCGCCCGAGACTGAGCCTGGAGCCGGCCCGGGGGCCGGTGCTCCCCGTGCCGCGGATCCTGGCCCACAGGGATGCACCGATCGAGAGAAGGAAGTACACGGCGAGCGCCACGATCGCGTACCGCCACACGGAACCGGACTCCGCCGAGGACCCTGCGCCGGCCGCGGCGTTCGGCACGCCTGCCATGTCCATCCCATGCATGGATCCCATCCCTTGCATGGACTCCATGCCCGCCATCTCGTGCGTACCGGTCGCGCTCGCCGTGCCCTCCATGTGCGGCATGTGCGCCATCGAGTGCCCGCCGCCCAAGGCCAGCACTGGTCCTGACGGTGTATACGTCATGGCGAGGGTCATGATCACCATTCCGACGCTGCCGACGATGAGGTGCACCCAGTGGCGTCCCTGGCTCCACCCGAACTCACGCGTGTGTTTGACCGCCAGCGCTATTCCCCCGAGCCCGAGGAGGCCGAAAGTCGCCGCCCACCACATGCCGTAACCCGCGTACCAGCCGACCGTCGCGGGCAGCGCCATGGTCGCCATGCACAGCCCCATGAGCAGGTCGCCGCCTGCCGCGAAACGGGCCTGACCCTTGGTGGTCACCGCCCGGACCGCACTGACAGCGGCCACCAGGACGGACACCGCCGCGATGGCCCAGCCGAGCGCAACAATTCCCACTTGACCCTCCTGATCGCCCGAGCGTGGTGGGCCTGCGAGGCCGATGCCGCCTCGTCGCAACTGGCACCTCAGGCGTCGCATATGCACTGACTCCTAGTGCCCTTAGTACGTTCTGAGGGTGGAGGGCGTTCAGGTGGACAGGAGTTGCCGCGTTGAGGCCCACAGGCACCGGGTGCGGACTGGTGGGGATTTGATCGATGCCGCGGGGGGTGTCTGAGTTGCTTCCGGGTGTTGTGGACGGTGTGCGAGAGGCAGTGAGGAGCCTCCCGTGGTACGGCGAGCGCGCCGGGCGGGTTGTTGTCTTCTTGTCTTGGTTCAGTGAGCCGGTGGTGCACGTCCCGGCGCGTGTTGCTGGGCGTCTCGACCTGCTTTCCCTCCTGCAGGTGGATTAGCCCGGCGTTGCTGGCTGTGGGATACACGGGTCTGCCTAACTTGCTGGCAGGAGGCGAGAGTTCCGCCTTCATATGACCGGAGGTGATCGCTGTGCAGGAGACGTCGCAGAGCTTCGAGACCGTGGATGTGTACGAGCCGCCGCTGCTGGCCGAGGTCGGGCAGTACGCCGAGCTGACCCAGGGCGAAATCGGGGACTGGCCCGACTTCCCGGTCGGCCTGTGGCTCTGACGATTCCGCCGGGTGCCGGTCCTGGCCTCAAGGCCTGGGCCGGCACCCGGCGCCACGCCGTCACGCTGTCCCTGGTCCCCCACTCTGGAGATGTCGATGGGCGCCACGCCGGCCTGCTGGTTCGTTGTCCTTCCCGATCGGGACCTGGCACCCGGTCTCCTCGATCGGCTGCGGAACCTCGCCGGCCCGGCCGTGCTCCGCATCGTGCCGCATGCTTCCGGCCGTCCGTGGCTGGCCGGCTGCTGGCCGGACGAGGAGCTGACTGCCTGCGCCTTCGGTGACGTGCGCCTGGCGGTCGCCGGGACGTGTTCCCTGAAGTCCGCCGAACTGGCCGCGCGAGTCCGGCGGATCAGCGACACCGCGCACATCGAGCCGGCGTTTTCGGATGCCCACGGCTCCTTCCACGTCCTCGCGTCCGTCGCGGGGCACACGTATGTGCGGGGCAGCTTCTCCGGGCAGCGGAGGGTGTACCGGGCCGAGGCCGGCGGCGGTACGGTCTGCGCCGACCAGGCCCGCATCCTCGCCCGGCTGACCTCGGCGGAGCTGGACACCGCGCAGCTCGCGCTGCGGCTCACCGGTGACACCGTTCCGCACCCGCTCGCCTGGGGTGCGCTGTGGCGTGGCGTGCAGGCCGTACTGCCCGGCACTGCTCTGGAGCTGGCGCCCGGCGGCGAGATGCGCACCCGGTGCTGGTGGCGGCCGCCGACGGCCGAACTGCCCCTGGACGAGGCCGCGGCCGGGCTGCGGGTGGCACTTGAGCGGGCGGTCGCCTTGAGGGTCCGACCGGACGAGGTGGTGGGCGCGGACCTGTCCGGCGGCATGGACTCGACTTCACTGTGCTTCCTGGCGGCGAGGGCGGGCGCCCGGCTGGTCACCGTCACCCTGGACGCGGGCGCACCCACCAACGAAGACCGCCTCTACGCCACCCGGGCCGCCGGGCATCTGCCCCACGTCGAGCATCTGGTGTTCGAGCCGGCCGATGTGCCCGCCCAGTTCAGCGGGCTGGAGGAGCGCGTGGATCTGGGCGACGAGCCGTCCGCGATCGTGCGTACGCGGGTGGAGCAGCGGTACCTGGCCGAGCAGATGCGGGCGCGCGGGGCCCGGCTGCGGTTGTCCGGCTTCGGCGGGGACCAGGTCATCCAGTCGCAACCCTCGTATGTGCACGGCCTGCTGCGGCGCTCACCCGCAGCAGGCCTGCGTCACGCGGCCGGGTGGCGGGCGCGACACCGCCAGCCCCTCGGGACGATCACCAGGGCGCTGCTCGACCGGGGCTCCTACGCTGCCTGGCTCACCGAGACCGCCGGACTGCTGCGCACGCCTGTGCATGGAGACGACCTGCGCTGGGGGCTACGCCCATATCTTCCGCCCTGGGCGAGCGAGCAGACCGTACAGCTGTGCCGTGAGCGACTGCTCGGCGCGGCCCAGGACGCAACCGAGCCGCTGCACCGTGAACGCGGGCGGCACGCCTGGCTCGCCTCCGCGCAGCGTGGGGGCCGACTCGCCGGCCCTCTGGCCCACTGCGGGCAGCTCGCCAGGCTGCCGTATCACACCCCTTTCTGCGACGACGCCGTGATCGCGGCCGCGCTCGCCGCCCGCCCGCACGAGGCCGCCGGCCCCTGGTCCTACAAACCGCTCCTCGCCGCCGCCATGCACGGCCTGGTACCCGAGACCATCCTGCGCCGCACCACCAAGGACCACTTCGGATACGAATGGCACAACGGCCTGCGCCGCAACCGGCACACGCTCGCAGCCTGGGCCGAGGACTCCCGCCTGGTGGCCGCCGGACTGGCCGACGAAGACGCACTGCGCCGCGCCCTGCTCTCGCCCCAACTACTGATCGGCGGGATCGCGGAATTCGAGACCACGCTGGGAGTGGAGGCGTGGCTGCGGGGCCTGGAGCACCTGCACACCCCAGAGGGCGCGAGGGAGATGAACAGTGCACCGACTGCGCGCTGATGTCACCGCCTGCGCCACAGGTGACAGCATGGTCCTGCTCGATGAACGCGCCGGGCGCTACTGGCAGCTGAACGGCACCGGCGCCCTCGTGGTGAAGGCGCTACTGGACGGCGCCACGCCCGAGCACGTCGCCGAACGGCTCGCCGCCAGCCGCCCGGTCACCCCCGAGCGCGCCACCGCCGACGTCAGGGCACTGGTCGCACACCTCGTGAAGGAGGGGCTGGTGACCGACTCGTGAGCCAGATCCTGGACACCGACGGTACCCGCCCCGGGCTCGGCACCCGGCTCACGGCCCACGCCGCCGTCGCCGCCGCCCGGCTCCTCGCCCGGCTGCCACCGCGCCGGCTCCGTGTCGTGCTGGGCCTGGTCCGGCGAGGAGCCAGGCCCGCCCGCTTCGAGGAGGCTCTGCGGGCACGGCGGGAAGTAACAGCCGTCAGTACGCTGTGCGCGGGCCGCTACTGCCTCCAACGCTCCCTGGCCACCGCCCTGCTGTGCCGGATGCGCGGCCACTGGCCCACCTGGTGCAGCGGGGTACGCACCTCGCCGTTCGGGGCGCACGCCTGGGTGGAGGCCGAGGGCAGACCCGTCGGCGAACCCCGCGACATCGCCACCTACCGGCCGATGGTCACCGTCCCGGACACCCCGGCACACCAGGCGCAAGACCCCGGCAGGTGAAACAGGCCCAGTGCCCATGGCTCTGCAACGACGCGACCACTCCCTCAAGGTCGTGATGGTCCGTACGGCGCCGCGTGCGGCCCACCCACGTCCCGGGCGGGCTACAGCTCCAAAGCCATCCGCACCCGGCTGCGACGGCGGCATCGCGCACACGATCCCCGAGCGGGCCGACCAGTCCGCAACCGCCTCCGACGCGGCACCCGGGAGCGTCGCTGCTTGCCATTTCCGCCACAACGCTCTCCTAGGGGGTGTCTCGCCGATCATGCCGGGCTCGCGGCGTCTGGCACCGCGCCTCGCCGCGTTGTCGTCACTCTCCCCCACGCTCGAACGAGCTCCCGCGGGGGCACCCCCATCGCTCCGCATCGACTCCCTCCTCCGCCTTGCGATGCACGGCACCAGACGCCGCTCCCTGATCCGGCCTGATCGACGAGACACCCCCTGGGCGCCGTTTCTCGGGTCATGTTCGGAGCCGGATCGCAAGGGTCGCGAGGGTGACGGTGCCGAGGTAGATGTAGGCGCATTTCTCGTAGCGAGCGGCGACGGCCAGGGAGCCTATGGCGCGTTCGACGGTGGCTGATCCTCTGGGGGACCCCGTTCGTCGCCGTCACGAGCGGGGCGTGGGCTCGCGGTGCTCCCCGGTGCGGTCGCGTTGGAAAGTGGCGTACAGCCACCACAGGGACGGCAGGAGCAGGACGGCGCCGACCGCCAGCGCGCCGAGGCTGGCTCCCAGCACGGCGTCGGTCGCGGCTGCTTCGTCGAGAGAGACGCCCGGGAGCAGTACGGGCTGCTGGCCGATGCCCCATCCCCACAGGAGTCCGGTGACCGCGAGCGCGGCGGTCAGCCGGACCATCAAGTAGGAGCGGCCCCATGCGAGCAGTGCCAGCGAGACGACGCCGGCGGCCACGGACAGCACTAGGAGAGGCAAGGCGGCGCCGGAAGTGAGGTCGTCGAACAGTGGCCGGGCGTCTGCGCGCAGGACGAACAGCCCGACCGCCGACATCACGCCGACGAACACCCCGGTGTAGAGGGCGCGGAGCCTGAAAGCCTGGGTGAGCGGTTCGTCGCCGGTGCGCTGGGCGTCGCGGGTGAGGTAGACCGCGGCGAGGTACGCCGCGGTCCCCACCGCCAGTACGCCACTGATGAGGGAAGTGGGGTTGACCCAGCTGGTGACGAGGTCCCCGGCCGCGATGCCGGGTGGTACGCGGCCGGAGGCGATGGCGCCGGCGACAGTGCCGAGGAAGAAGGGTGTGACGAGTGAGGAGAAGGCGAAGGTGGCCCCGAACAGCCGTTGCCGCCACAGCTCCCGGCTCACTTTGCGGAACGCGAAGGCCGCGCCGCGCGCGATGATGCCGAGCGCGACGGCGGTGAGCGGGATGTACAGGGTGGAGGCGATCGCGGCGAAGACGGAGGGGATACCGGTCCAGGTGAGGACGATCACGAAGATCAGCCAGACGTGGTTGGCCTCCCATACCGGGCCGATGGAGTGCTCGACCAGGTCGCGCTGGAGTCGGCCCCGCTCGGCTCCTCCGGCGAGCAGGTCCCACACCCCGGCGCCGAAGTCGGCGCCGCCGAACAGGACGTACGCCGTCAGGCCGATCCACAGCACGACGAGCATGATCTCGGGCAGGTGCACGGCAACCTCAGATGACTTTGTAGTCGGCTACGTCGCGTTCCTGCGGAGCGACGGGAACGGGTTCGTCGCGGGCCAGGCGTCGCAGGACGTAGACGGTGGCAACGGTCAGGACCGCGTATACCAGCGCCACCAGGACGAAGCCCCAGACGAGGCCGGGAGCGGGGTTGACCGCTTCGGAGGTGCGCATCACGCCGTACACGATCCAGGGCTGGCGCCCTACTTCGGTAACGGTCCAGCCGGCTTCGAGTGCCAGGACCGCGCCCACGCCCGACAGGGCGCAGGCGCGCAGGAACCACGGTGAGCGTGGCAGGTCCCGGTGGCGCTTCCAGGTGAGCGCGAGCCAAGCGCACAGCGCCAGGAGACCGAAGCCGATACCGACCATGATCTGGAAGGCCCAGTGCGTGACGTTGACCGGTGGCCGGTCGGCCTCCGGTACGTTCTCCAGTCCGACGATCTCCGCGTCAGGCGACCAATGGGCCAGCAAGGAAAGCCCGTTGGGGATCTCCAGCGCATAGCGAAGCTCGCCGCCGATGGCGAAGCCGCCCAGATGCAGCGGGGCTCCGCGCTCGGTGTGGAAGACGCCTTCCATGGCGGCAAGTTTCACGGGCTGGTTCTCGGCGACGAAGTGGGCCGCCCAGTCCCCGACTCCGATCTGCACCGGGGTGACGATCGCGGCGACCGTGAAGGGAATGAGGAAGCCGAGACGGTGGTAGCGGTCGCGTCGGCCGCGCAGCATCGCCACGGCGTAGACACCCGCCATGAGAAAGCCGGCGACCATGAACGCCGCAAGGATCATGTGCACGGTCTGCGGCGCAGTCGCGGGATTGAACATCGCTGCCCACGGATCCACCGAGACGATGCGCCCGTTCTCCGTGTCGAAGCCGGTCGGCTGCTGCATCCAGGCGTTGGCGGTCACGACGAAGAAGGCACTGGCCACCCCGGCCACGACGATGGGCAGCCCGGACAGCATGTGTGGAACCGGCGGCAGCCGGTCCCAGGCGTAGAGGTAGATCCCCAGGAAGATCGCCTCGATGAAGAACGCGATGCCCTCCAGCGAGAACGGCAGGCCGATCACCTCGCCGTACGTCCCCATCAGCCCCGGCCACAGCAAGCCCATCTCGAACGACAGGATCGTTCCGGAGACCGCGCCCACCGCGAACAGCACACCCATCGCCCGCGCCCAGCGCCGCGCCAACAGCCGGTGGTTCAGATCTCCTGTGCGGTGTCCACGCCACTCCGCGAGCAGTGTGATCGCGGGCATTCCCACGCCCAGGCAGGCCAGAATGATGTGCCAGCCCAGCGACAGTGCCATCTGCATCCGCGCGGCCCAGAGATCCGGCTCCCCGAATGCGGCAGCGGCCAAAGATGGCATGGTTTCCCCTGGTGAGACTGGCATGCGGCGGATCAGGACGGACGAGTACGGACAAGTACGGTCCCCACACAGGTGGCGCCACTCGGGGGTGCCGACGCAACCCGTGCGGCCACTTCGTCGTCCGTATGGCGGCAGAGGATCACCCAGCCGGCCACGGTGGGGTGCGGCGGTGAAGCCTCAGGGTCTGTCGAACGCATGGTGCGGGTCACCTCGGTGACCGACGCGACGGTTGCGTCATCCTTCGTGAGAGCCTGTGAACAAACCCCGTCTGCGCGCAGCGGAGTACGCCAGAGAGCTGCCTTCTGCCAGCGGCAGAACACCGGCCCGACCGGGCTCGACGATCACTACAGTCCAGGCTCATGACGACGGTTACAACGCGCACGATCGAATACGCGGCCGACGGCCTGACGATGATCGGGCACCTCGCGCTCCCGGCCGGTGTCGACCGCCGGCCCGCGGTCCTGGTCGGGCCCGAGGGGGTGGGGCTCAGCGACGTCGAGCGCCGCCGGGCCGATGCGCTCGCCGAGCTGGGATACGTGGCCCTGGCCTTCGACCTCCACGGCGGGCGCTATTTGGGCGACCCTGAGGAGATGCTGGCCCGTTGCATGCCGCTGCTCGCCGACCCCGACCGGATGCGAGGCATCGGCCACGCGGCGCTCGACGTGCTCCGCGCCGAGCCGCGGACCGACCCGGACCGGATCGCCGCCGTCGGCTACGGCACCGGGGGCGCAATCGCGCTGGAACTCGGGCGCGACGGCGTCGACCTGCGCGCGATCGCGACAGTCAACGGACTGATCACGGGCCGGCCAGGCGAGACGGCGCGCATTCACTGCCCGGTGTGGGCCGGGGTCGGGTCGGAAGACCCGATCATGCCGCCCGCGCAACGGGACGCATTCACCGCCGAGATGCAGGCTGCGGGCGTCGACTGGCGCCTCGTGGTCTACGGCGGCGCCTTGCACGCCTTCCATCACCCACCGGTCGACCACATCGTGCGTCCTGGGGTCGGTTTTCACCCTCAGCACGCGCAGCGAGCTTGGCGGGACGTCGTCGACCTGCTCGCCGAGTGCCTGCCCGTAACGGAGTGATCTGGGCAGACTGGGGTTTGTTCACAGGCTCTGACAGAGGCCCTGATCGTCCTTGCCGCCGCGCTCGGAACCCACGGGAGGACGGGTCCGGCCGATGCCGAGTCTGCGCGGGGCGGGCTGCGGGCGGGCCGGGTGACGCTGCGTTCGCTGCCCGCGCTCGCCTGGCTGGTCGGTGGCCTGGTTGTCTCCGGCTGCGCCGTCGGCCTGCTCCAGGCCGCCACGCCGGTGATCGTGGTCTCCGAGCCGGGACGTTCAAGCGCGGATGCCGGACTGATCTGGTCCGTTTCAGATGTCGCGTCACTGCTGGCGGTCACCGCGGCCCGCCAGGCGAGCGACCGCTGGGGCCGGTGGCCGGTCGGAGCAGTAGCCGCCGCCGTCGCCGTCAGCGCCACGGTCACCGTCGCGCAGGCCGATACCTACCGCGGCTGTCTGCTGCTGAGTGCTGTCCCGATGGCCGGCGAGGGGGGGCTCACCGTCGTCCTGCGCACCCTGCGCGTGCACCTGATCCCGAGCAAGGTCTTCGGCAGCACCCTCAGCCTGACCATCCTGTTGTTCCTCCTGCACTTCCCGCCGCTGGTCTGCTCGTCGCGGCCACCCCGCCCGCCCGGCTCGGGCACGCCGTCACCGCCGCAGCCGTACCGCAGGCCATCGGCCTCGCCACCGCCTTCACGCGACTGCGCACCTTGCCCGCCACACACGGGGCTTTGAGCAGCTCGTTGGTGAATGCTTCACACCGGGCGCTCAGCGGGTCGGGATGAAGACGCTGTTCGTGCGTTGGCGCCGCCCGCACACGGTGAAGGCTGTACAGCAACTACACCGCCCTGTAGGCGAGAACACATGAGAAGGCCGTGGCCGCTGCCCGCGTGGAGCGGGACGGGGCCCACGGCCTTCTCGGTATGTCTGGCCGGCAGTGCTTGCCATGCACAACGCAGACATTCAGAGCACTGTCGGGCGACGCCTCACGCGGCTTTGGCCAGGGCGGACCGGTCCTTACCGGGTGCGTGCAGGGCGGGTGTCGCGGGTCTGGTGACGGTTCCTCGTCCGTCGTGGCGCGGCCATAGGAGGAGGGCCGAGATCGCTCCCGCTCCGGCAAGGACCGCGAGGACGGACCAGGCGACGGTGAAGCCGGCGCTCGTGCCGAGCCATCCCGCGACGGGATAGGTGATCAGCCAGGCCAGATGCGACAGAGAGAATTGGGCCGCGAATGCCTCGGGGATCGCGTTCCGCCCGACGGAGGCGCGGATGACCTTGCCGGTCGGTGTGACGATCAGTGCCATGCCGGTGCCGATCGCGGTCCAGATGATCGCCGTACCGGTCCGCGTGGTGAGACCGGACGCGATGAGCGCCACGGCGGCGGTCGTGCCGCCGACGAGGACTCCGGCGCCGGTCATCATGACGGCGCGGGCGGTGATCCGGTCGAGAACACGGGGCAGTACCAGGGCGGCAAGCAGGGTTCCGGTTCCTGAGGCGGCGAGCATCCAGGCGACGTCCGACTGCGAGCCGCCGAGCTCGTCACGGACGTAGTTGACGGTACTGACGACAACGATCGATCCAGCCGCCGCAACCACGAGATTGAGCGCCATGACGCCGCGCAGCCGCGGCGTCCTGAAGAAGGTCCTGATCCCCGCTGCAGCCTTGTCCCATGCCTTGCTGTGGGTACTGGGGCGGGCGTCGGGGACGCGCGTCGACAAGACGAGCAGGGCGGAGATGAGGAATCCGGCGGAGGTGCCCAGGAACAGCCAGTCGAAGTTCATGAACGTCAGGGCGACGGCTGCCAGCAGGGGGCTGAGCAGACTCTCCATGGTGTAGGCGACCTGGGAGGCGGAAAGGGCACGCGTGTAGTCGGACTCGTCGGTGACGATGTCGGGGATGACGGCCTGGAACGTCGGGGTGAACGCCGCGGAGCCGGCCTGGAGCAGGCCGATCAGGACGTAGATGTGCCAGACCTCGGTGACCAGCGGCAGGGCCAGGACCACCGCACCACGGACCACATCGAGGAGGACCAGGAGAGTTCTCCTGGGGAACCGGTCGACGTAGGCGGCAGCCAGAGGGGCTATGACCACGTACATGACCATCTTGATGGTCAGGGCGGTGCCGAGGACGACGCCGGCGCGCGGGCCTGCGAGGTCGTAGGCGAGCAACCCGAGGGCCACCGTGGTCAGCCCGGTACCGAACAGGGCGATGACCTGGGCACTGAACAGATTGCGGTAGTCGCGGATGGCGAACAGACGCATGGCGGTTTCCTTCCGTATCCATGCGGCGGCGCACGGTCCCGGGGCGGAGGCCGTGCCCCGCGAGCACAGGCGGGGATGTCTCTAGGCACCGGTGTCGCTCTCCGGTGTGAGGCCGGCGAGCAGGTTGAAGGCGCCGGTGAGGATGTTGAGTGCGACGACGCCGACGACGTCCGCTACCGCGCGGTCGCTGTAGCCGTGCTCACGCAGCGCGCTGACCTGCTCGTCGGTGATCGACGTCGGCTCGCGATAGATCTTGAGGGCGAGGGTGATGATCGCCGCGATCGCGGGATCGGCCGAGGTGCCGGCATGGGCCCGCTCGATCTCTTCCTCGTCCACTCCCATGGCGCGGGCGGCACTGACGTGCGCGTCGAGGCACAGTCCGCATCCCTGGAGGGCCTGGACGGCGATCGAGATCCGTTCGCTGGTCCTGCGGTCGAGTTCGGCTCGTCCCATGGCCCGGCTGAGCTGGAGGTAGCCGCCCAGTACGGCCGGCGAGTGCGCCATCGTGGAGACCATGTCACCGGTCTGGCCGTGGCGGGAGACCAGGTCGGCGAGGAGGTCGCGCGAGGCACCGACCGCCGTGTCGGGCGTGAGTCGGGTCAGTCGGGGCATGACGCTCCTTCCGGTACGGGGGATGCTGGGGGCGGTGGGCCTCGACGAGTCGAGCGCATCTTGGTCGCGCCTGTGCCGCAGCAGGTGATCAGCGGCGTTCATACGGTCAGTGGTGTGCGTGGTGGCCGTGGTGGTGGCTCGTGTGCACGGGGCTGGCCTGGGATGCCGTGTCCGAGCGTGGGGTGTTCGCAGTGGTCTGAACCGTGAACTCGGCCGTCCGGACGACGTCGTCGTGCTGGAAGTCCAGGTACAGGCGATAGGTGCCGGCTGAAGGCGCGACCGCCATGAAGGCGATTTCTGGTCCCGGTGCGGTGGTGCCGTCACCGGGTTCGCCCTCCGGGTGGACGTGGAGGTAGCCCAGGTCACCGACCCGCAGTGCCACCAGATGCCCGTACGCGGCCAGGTAGGGCTGCAGGTCGGTGACGGGGCGGTCGTTCCGGCTGACGGTGAGGGTCAGCTCGCTCGCCTCGCCGGGCAGGAGCTCGCCGTCAAGCGCGACGGTGTACTCGCCGATCTGCGCGATCCCGGTGGTCTCGGGGAGCGGCCGGGGGTCGTACGGTCCGGCGACCGCGACGTCGATCCCAAGTGTCATGGTCCCGTCGTGGTCGGCCGGGTGGATGTCGGCGAAGAACCTCCAGTCCCCTGGCTCCAAGGCCAGTTCGGTACTCCAGGTGCCCTTCTCGTCCATCACCGGGTGCACGTGCTGGAACCCGGTCGTGTCGCGCCGGACGGCGATGAAGTGCAGTTCCCTCTCGTGTTCCGGAACGAACTCGGTCACCGCCTGCCCGTCGGGGCCGATCACCCGGAAGCCGACCGGCTGCACGCCGGCGGTGAGGATCGTCGAGTCGAGCTGGAGTGTGTACCCGTTCTCGGAGACCGACAGCCCACCGGGCTGGGCTCCGCCGTGGCCGCCGTGGCCGCCGTGAACACCGTGAGCGGCCTGGCCGTGGCCGGAGTGATTCCCCATGACATCTCCAAAGGTGTGATGCGAGCTCTGGCGTCGTCCGTTCAGGACGTCGATCGCAACCATATACCCCCCAGGGGTATTCCGCGATGGTTGAAATCTCGCGAGAGGGCTTGCCGAGTGGATCCACCAGGTGGAGTCACCCACCTGCCGGCCCAGTGGTGCCGACATGTCGGCAGGGCCACGCCGGGTCTTGCCGCCTTGGCCTCGCCGCTACGCCGGACACTGGCCGTACGGGCGTACCCACGGCTGTACCCATCGGACCAACGACCCGCGTTGCCCAGTGCGACTCCACCGGCCGCCGAACGCCGCGGTCGTCGAGATCGTCGCCGCTGCCGTTGCGCGCGTGCTTGAGGCCTCACGGCGCCTGTGACGCCAGACGCTCCAGTCGGAGCCCTCCCAGGCGTAAGTGGTGGGACGCCATACTTTTTGGGCGGGGGGGTGCGCGTTCCCGCCATGGGGTGGCGGCAGGGCCTCCTTCACGGCCTTGATGAGGCTGCGGAGAAGGGCTGTCCGCTGCGGAGAACCGCCGGCATGTGACGCGGATCGGCGATGGGTCGCGTAGGGAGCGGGCCCGGGCCCTCACGACTCAATCGACCGGTCCCTGCCGCGAATCGCCGGCTCAGCCCCGGCCCGCCCGGACGGACGACGCACGCACGATCACCCGGGGCTCTGGGGCCACCGCCACCGGCGGTGTGGCGGTCTCACCGCGCAGTCGCGCCAGAAGCAGCCGTACCGCGTCGGAGGCCACCCGGTCCAGGTGCAGGTCGACCGCCGTCAGCGGCGGCTGGCAGGTGCGGGAACGCAGGCCGTCGTAGCGGGTGACGACCATGACGTCGTCCGGTACGGCACGCCCGCTCTCCCGTATCGCCCGGACCGCACCCACCGCGAAGGCGTCCACCAGCGCGCACACCGCGTCGATGCCGGGGTGCTCCGCGAGCAGGGCGGCACACCGCTCGTACCCCGCCTGCTCGCCGCCCGACTCCGGCACTCTCGCCACGATCGGCGTCCAGCCGTACTCCTCGGCCAGGCCCTCGTACGCGGCGACCGCGTCCACCGACGAGTGCCGGGAACCGGCGCCCACCATCAGGGCCGGCCGGACGGCGCCCTGCTCGTGCAGGTGCCGCAGCAGCAGCTCGGCGACCAGCCTGCCGCGCAGATCGACGTACGGGGCGTCCTCCTTCGGTGACACCGGCCGGCCGAGCGCGACATACGGCAGTCCGCGTTCGCGCAGTTGAGCCGCCGCCGCGTCCTCGACGTCCGGCTCGACCACGATGGCCCCGTCGATGTCGAGGGAGTACAGGGCCGAACCCGACTGCACGGGCGGGACGAGCACGAGCGCGTAGTCGTGCACCAGGGCGCTCTCCGCCGCGGCGGCCGCGACCTCCATGTAGAACCCGAGCCGGGACGGACCGCCGGCCACCGCGAACGGCATCGAGGACACCAGGGCGATCGCCTTCGCCTCCCCGCGCCGCAGCCGCTGCGCCCGCAGATTGGGGCGGTAGCCGAGCTCTGACGCGACCTGCCTGATGCGCTCGCGCGTCCGGGGGTCGACCTTGCCGAGCCCGTTGAGGGCGTGCGACACGGTCGTGCGCGAAACCCCGGCGACGCGTGCGACATCGGCGATCGTCGGCGGTTTCTGACCGGAGGCAAACGCAGCCATCTGCTCGGACACTCCTCACGGACACGGACGGTTGATCCCACCATCTTCGCCGATCTCGGCATCAGGTCGTACGGGAGGTCGTACGGGTGGTGTGCCTGCGCAGGCCGTCTCGCGCAGCCGGGGACCTCGACCGTGAGCTCGGCGATCGCGCGCCCGGCCCCAGGGCTCGTCACTCCTCGTCCTGGAAGCATCTGATGCAGCGGGCCTTGACGGTGGATCGACGGCCTCACATACTGGCGGCCAAATCGATTTGGCCAAATCGATTTGGCTCACCGTCCGGGGCCAGATCGCGGCTGAAATTCCGAGCGTTCCCGTACGCCCGAACGGAGCCCGACGTGTCCAGTCCCCGCGAGAGCCTGCCCGAAGCCGGACAGCCCGCCGCCACCGGCCCTGCGGTGGTCACGCGCGGTGGCGGCGAGCCCGCAGCCGCCCCCGCCGGCCCCCGGAGACCCGGAACCACCCATCCCGTGGACGAATCGCGCCCGGTCCTGAAGATCCTCCTCTTCGGGATTCAGCACGTACTCGTCATGGCCGCCACACCCATCTCGGCGATCTTCCTGATGAGCGCCACGCTCGGGCTCGGCACCGAGCTGACCGTCGACCTGCTGTCCGCCGCCTTCGTGCTGTCCGGCGTCGGCTCACTGATCCAGTCGCTCGGCCCCTGGAAGTTCGGGCCACGGCTGCCGTTCGTGATGCTGCCCGGCGGGGCGCCCCTCATCCTGTTCCTCGCGATCGCGGAACAGCACGGACTGCGCACCGCCACCGGAGCGGTGATCCTCACGGCGGCGTTCTACTTCGTCGTGCTGCCGGTCTTCTCCCGGCTGCTCAAGTTCTTCCCCGCCCTGGTCATCGGCACGATGATCGTCATTGTCGGTGTCAACCTGGTGAAGGTCGGCGCGGTCCTCGTCACCGGACGTCCCGGCACGCCCGGCTTCGCGGATCCCCTCAACCTCGGCCTCGGCATGGCGACCATCGCCTTCACCGTCGCCTTCTACCTGCTCTTCACCGGGATCCTGCGCCAGCTCGCCGTGATGCTCGGCCTGCTCGCCGGTACCGTGCTCGCCGCCGCGCTCGGCGCGGTCGACTTCGCGGGCGCCGACGGGGCACTGGTCAGCCTGCCGCGTCTGCTGCCCTTCGGCTCACCGGAGTTCAACCTGGTCGCCGCGCTGCCGCTGATGCTCTACAGCCTGGCCTCCATGGCCGAGGCCACCGGCCAGACCGTCATCAACGCCGACGCCGTCGGCAAGGACATCGACAAGCGGACCGACGTGCCGAAGACCGTCCGCGGTGACGCCCTCACCTCCCTCTTCGGAGGCTTCTTCGGCTTGCCGCTCATGGTCACCAGCGGGGAGAACATCGGCATCGTCCGTGTCACCGGCGTCCGCAGCCGGTTCGTCACCGCCGCGGCCGGCATCGTACTGATCGTCATCGGGCTGCTCGCGCCTGTCACCAACGCGATCAGTCTGATCCCCTCCGCGGTCATCGGCGGCACCGCCATGGTCGTCTTCGCCGTCATCACCGTGCTCGGCATCCAGATGCTCGGCCGCTCCGACCTCGACAAGCACACCAGCACGTTCATCTGCGCCGTCGCCCTCGCTCTGGGGCTGCTGCCGATCCTGATCCCCGGCGTGTACGGCCACTTCCCCGCGAACGTCCGCATCCTGCTGGAGAGCGGAGTCGCCGTCGGCGCGTTCGTCGCCGCCGTCCTCAACGTCCTCTTCCACCACGTCCGGCCGGGCATCACCGCCCGTCTGGCCACCGCACGTACAGAAAGCGACCGATGAACCAGCCCGACCGCGACGCTCTCGCCGCCCCCGGCCCCCTCCTCCTCCAACCGGACGCGGTCCTGCTCCCCGAAGGTCCCGCCGACGGGTGGGCCGTCGTGATCGGCGACGGCCGCTTCGAGTCGGTCGGACCAGCGCACGAACTGGAGCGCGCCCACCCGCTGTTGCGGCCCGTACGGTTGCCCGGCCATCTGCTGATGCCCGGCTTCGTCGACGCCCACCACCACCTCACCCAGAGCTTCGGCGCCGCGCTCGCCTTCGGGGAGCCGTCCGAGATATTCCGCCGGGTCTGGGTCCCGCTGGAGGGCGCGCTGGACGAGGAGTCGGCCTACACGGCGGCCAAGCTGGCCGCACTCGAAGCGCTACGCGGCGGTTTCACCACCGTCGCCGACGCCGGAACCCGCGCCGGTGTGGACGTCGACGTGGTCGCCTCCGCCGCGCGCGACGCCGGAATCCGCTGCGTCCTGGGACTCGTCTGCAACGACGCCGACAGCGGAGACGAGGCGAGTCACCCGGCCGTTCTCGAGAACGCCGAGAAGCACCTCGCCCGGTATGCCGGCGACCCCCTCGTCCACGCTTCACTGGCCGTCTCCATCCCCGAAGCGGCCACGGAGGGGACCCTGCGCGCCACCGCCCGACTCGCCGCCGAGGCCGGCGCCGTCGTACAGATCCATGTCAACGAGCACCTCGCGGGCGTGGAACGCTCCCTGGTCCGGCACGGGGTGCGGCCTCTGGAACACCTGCACCGCATCGGCGCGCTCGGCCCCCAGCTGCTCGCCGCGCACGCCACACTCCTCACCCCGCGCGAGCTGACCCTGCTCGCCGACACCGGAACCGCCGTCAGCTACAACCCCGTCGCCAGCGCGTGGAAGGGCAACGCCGTCGCGCCCGCGACCGCCATGGCCGAGCGCGGCATCCGCTTCGGTCTCGGTACCGACGGCACCCGGGGCGACGGCTTCCGGCTCGCGGAGGCCGCGGAGTTCGCGCAGCGGCTGGCGTACGGTCTGGGCACCGGCGACTCTTCGTGCGGGGCCGGCTGGACGTGGCTGGAACACGCCCACAGCGGCGGTGCGGACGCCGTCGGCCTCGGTGCCCGTACCGGCACCATCGCCCAGGGCATGGCGGCCGACTTCCTCCTCGTCGACGTCGACACGCCGGAGCTCGCGCTCTCCTGGGACCTGCCCTGGGAACTCGTACGCCGCGGCAACCGGGACCAGATCACGGCTGTCTACGTCGCCGGACGTCTGCGCCTGTGGAAGGGCCTGCCGACCGACTGGGACGGGCCCGCGCTGGTGCGGCGCGCGGCCGAGCTGGCCCGCGCCGCCGTGGGCAGGGCGGACGTGACCCGGGTGCATCCCACCTCCACGGTGGCACGGGCGCTGCACCGGTCGGGGGAGCGGAGCACGCAGCAGTGACCTCGGAAACGCTGACGGTCCTCGCCGTCACGGTGGCCGTGGCCGCGTTCGTCCAGGGCAGCAGCGGGCTCGGCTTCGCGCTGATCGTCGCGCCGGTGGCCGGGATGCTCGATGCCGGACTGGTTCCGGTCTTCGTCCTGGCGGCGATGATCCCGCTCAACCTCTACGTCGCCTGGCGGGAACGGGCCTCGCTCGACCTGCGGGGAGCGGGCTGGATCACCGGGGCGCGGCTCGCGGCCACCCCGGCCGGACTGGCGCTGCTCTGGCTGATCCCGGAACACAGCCTCGGCGTGTTCGTGGGCGTCGCCACCGTGCTCGCAGCCGTCGTGAGCCTGGCCGCGCCCGCGTTCACACCCGGCCGGGCCGCGTATGTCGGCGCGGGGGCGGTGACCGGACTGACGGAGACCGCGACCGGCGTCGGCGGGCCCCCGCTCGCGCTGGTCTACCAGCACCGGCCGCCCGCCGAACTGCGTTCGACCGTCGCCGCGTGCTTCCTCGTCGGGGAAGTCGCCTCCCTGGCACTGCTGTTCGGAACCGGCAAGGCGGAGGTCACAGAGCTCGGCCAGGCTGCCCTCCTGCTGCCGGCGATCGCTGTCGGCGCGTGGCTCAGCCGCCTGGTGCACCACCGTCTGGACGCCCGCAGGATGCGCCTGTTCGTGCTGGTCTTCGCCCTGGTCTCCGGCCTCGTCCTGATGCTCGGGGGGTGAGTGGTACGACCCCGCGAGGCGCGCGGGCTCGCCGCGCGCCTCGCGGGGCTGCAAGAACGCGCACGGGGCGGCACGCCGTCGACGGGACGGCCACCGCTCCATGCGCGCGAGATGTTTACTTCGCCGCCAAGGGGCAAGGCGCTCCGGATGCCGTGCCTCCACATCACAGCCGTACGCCTTGAAAGGCGCGCTCTTCCTCGCGCTGGTTCCGCACGAGCTGGACAGGGGGAGTGGTGAGCGGCATCGCCGAGGCTGTGCCCGCTCACGCGGCGGCTTCGGCGCCCACGGCCGTGCGGAAGGCCGGGCCCGCACAGGCGAAGCGGCGGGACGCCTTCTTCGACAACGCCAAATACCTGGCGATCGTGCTGGTCGCGATGGGGCACGCCTGGGAGCCGCTGCGCTCGGGAAGCCGTGCCGTCACCGCGCTCTACATGGTCGTCTACGCCTTTCACATGCCGGCGTTCATCGTGATCTCGGGCTACTTCTCGCGCGGCTTCGACGCGAGCCCGGAGAAGATCAAGCGCCTGATCACCGGCGTCGCCGTTCCGTACGTCGTCTTCGAGACGGCGTACACCTACTTCACCCGGTGGAGCGACGGCGTCCCCGACCGCCAGGTCAGCCTGCTGGACCCCCTGTATCTGACGTGGTTCCTCGCGGCGCTGCTCGTCTGGCGCCTGACCACCCCCATCTGGAAGAGCGTGCGGTGGCCGCTGCCCATCGCCCTCGGCGTCGCGGCCCTGGCGACGCTCTCGCCGTCCATCGGCAAGGACCTCGACCTGCAACGCGCCCTGCAGTTCCTGCCGTACTTCGTGCTCGGCCTGTGCCTGAAGCAGGAGCACTTCCGGCTGGTGCGCCGGTGGCGAGTGCGCGTCATGGCCGTGCCGGTCTTCGCGGGTGCGCTGATGTTCGCGTACTGGGCGGTCCCGCGGATGGACTACGCCTGGTTCTTCCACCGCGCCGCCGCCGAGGACTTCGGCGTCCCCGCCTGGTACGGGCCGGTCATGACCCTGGCCGTCTTCGGCTGCTCGATGATCCTGGTCGCCTGCTTCCTCGCCTGGGTGCCCGGGCGCCGCGTGTGGATCACGGCGCTGGGCGCGGGAACGCTCTACGGCTATCTGCTGCACGGCTTCGTCATCCAGGCCGCCAACCACTGGCACTGGTCCCGCCTCGACTGGTTCCACCAGCCGCTGGGCGAGATCACCGTTTCCCTCATCGCCGCCGCGGTCGTGACCCTGCTGTGCACTTCCCCCGTACGGAAGGTTCTCCGGTTCGCCATGGAGCCGAGGATGGACTGGGCCTTCCGGAAGGGCATGACCCTGAGGGGGCAGGGCGAGGGCGTCGTGCGGAAGTAGCGAGGGGGAGCGCTTGGGAGCGGAGCGCCTGCGGAGAGAGCCGCCGGGAGGCGACGCCGGCCGGCGTGCCGTACCGATCGCCCGAACCTGCCGATGGGCGTCTATACGATGTCCGCCCGGGAAACGGACGGCGGCGGATGGAGACAGGGCGTGACGGAGGAGCAGCGGCAGCGTTCCCGGCGGCGGGGGCAGGGGGAGCTTGAGGCTCTGGTCCTGTCGGCACTGCGGGAAGCGGACGGCCCGGCGACGGCCGGCTGGGTGCAGGAGCGCCTGGGCGGAAACCTCGCCTATACGACGGTGATCACCATCCTGACCCGGCTGCTGGCCAAGGGGGCGGTCACCCGCGAGCGGGCGGGCCGGTCCTTCGCCTGGACGCCGGCCTCGGATCAGGCGGGACTGGCCGCGCACAAGATGCGCAAGGTGCTGGATGCCGAGAGCGACCGTGAGGCGGTGCTGGCCAGCTTCGTCACCAGCCTGGGACCGGACGACGAACGGCTGCTGAGAGAACTGCTGGGCCGGGCCAGGGACGAAGAGGACGACTGAAGCTTCATGGGGGTGTTCGTTTTTCTGCCGCTGGTGCTGCCCCTGACGGCGTGGCCGATCGCGCGCCTCGCCGAGCAGCATCTGCACCCGCGCACCACGGCCCGGCTGCTGACCGGGGTGGCCGCGGTGATGGCGACGTGCAGCACGGTGTGCCTGGGCCTGGTGATGGTGGTCGGCACTGCCCAACTTCCCGGTAATCCGCTGCCGGACGGCTGGTCGGACCCCGAGGTGCGCGAGGCGGTGCCGTACGACGAAGTGGTCGGCAAGGCGGCGATTCCCGCTCTGTGCGCGGTGCTGGTGGCGTGCGGCCGGACGCTGTGGCGGCACGGCCGGGTGCGCCGTCGCGCTCACCGGGCGCTGGCCGGGCTGCGGGAGACGGAGGTTGCCGTCCTGCCGGATGACGATCCCTACGCTTACGCGCTGCCGGGTGGCCGGAGGGATCGCGTGGTGGTGACCACGGCCCTGCTGGACTGCCTCGAACCGGCCGAGCGCCGGGCGCTGTTCGCCCATGAGCGGGCCCATCTCGCCGCCGGCCATCACCGCTTCCTCCTCGCGGTGCAGCTGGCCGCGCGGGCCAATCCCTTCCTGCGGCCGCTGCGGACGGCGGTGACGTACGCGGCGGAACGGTGGGCGGACGAGGACGCGGCCCAGGCGGTCGGCAGCCGGCGGACCGTGGCCCGCGCGATCGGCAAGGCGGCACTCGTGTCGCGCGGGACGCCCGTGGCCACCCTGGCGGGTTTCGCGGCGGCCGGGCCGGTGCCGCGCAGGGTGGCGGCCCTGCTCGGGCCCGCTCCCGTGGCCCGCGGCTGGCCGTCGGTGTTCACGTCGGTGTTCACGTCGGTGGGTCTGGCGGCATGGGGCGCGGCCGTGGGGACGGCCGTGTCGGCGATGTCGTCGGCGAACTCGGCCGTGACGATGGTCCTCATCCTGCGCGCGGCTACGCCGCTTTGACCCGGACACGGACTCGGACCCGGACTTGGACCCGGACTCGGACGTGATCCTCGACGTCCCGGTCCGGGTTTCGCATTCGAGCGGGCGCGGCGGGCGCGGCGGGTCGGCGCCGAAGGTCCGCCGAAGGCCGTCCGCCCGCCGCAGGTCCTCGTCGGGTCAGAGGTCGAACTCGTGCGGTGGCAGGCCGAGGGCGTAGCACGCCTCGCGGACCACGGCCTGCTCGTCCTTGTCGAAGTCGCCGTCGGCGCCGCCGATGACGATGCCGATCTGGATGACGGCACGGGCCTCGGCGGGCTTCTTCTTCGCCTTGGCGATCTCCTGCATGACGCTCACCTTGCCGAATGCGAAGTCCGTGGCGAGCTTGTCCGGGTTCTGCTCGAAGCGGCGCCGCAGGTCGTCGGCGTCGAAGTTCTGCAGCACCGCGTTGGTGGCGATCAGCTGGGCCACGCGCTGCCGCTCGGAGGGGCCGACCGTGCCGTCGGCGGCTGCGACGAGCGCGCGGCGGGCGCCCAGTCGGACGCCCGCATCTTCTACAGTAACGTAGAAGTTGGCGCGATGGTTCCCGCCGAGGGCGATCGCTCAGCCCTCGTCCTCGTCGCCCTCGAAGAAGTCCCCGACCTCGTCGACCACTTCGGCCGCGACCATGCCGCCGACGACGCCCACCGCCAGCCCGGCGGCGCCCGCGGCGACGGCCGTCCCCATGCCGGGCCCGGACCGGTGGTCGTCGTGCCCGTCGTGTCCGTAGTGCCCGTGGCCGGCGTGCGGGTCGCCGTGAACGCCGTACGAGGCCCGGTGCTCGACCAGTTGACGGATCCAGCCGTCGACTTCGGTGTTCCAGTCGCGGGCGTCGTGATGGCCGACGGTGAAGCGGGTGAGCGCGTCGTGGCCCGAGGTGAGGAAGCCGCCGCGCTTGTCGGCCTCCAGGACGACCTCCAGGCCGCCGGGGCCCGCGAGGAAGGTCACCTCGATCTCGTTCACCTGGTGCGCGTACCGCGGCGACGGGGTGATCTCGATCTCCTGGTAGAAGGGCAGCCGCTGTCCCGTGCCGCCGATGCGTCCGTACTCCAGGTCGGCGGACTTGAAGCCGAAGCCGAGCCGGCCGAGCGCTTCGAGGATCGCCTCCTGGGCGGGCAGCGGGCCGACGGTCAGCGGGTCCAGGTCCCCCTTGCCCTTGGCGCCGGCCACCGACAGCTCCGTGCGCACACCGAGGACGATGCCCAGCGGCTGGCCGTACAGCTCGGTGATCGGGGTCTCCCACGGCAGGGTCACGCTGAACGGCACACTGCGCTGCTCGCCCCCGGTGAGCCGGAAGCCGCCGCCGACGGTGTAGCGCTCGAAGGCGACGACGCCCTCGCTCTCCCCGTCGTCGTACTCGGCCTCGACCCGGGCCACCAGCTCCAGCGTGATGTGCTCGATGTCGAAGTCGGCGTTGCCGCCCTTGAGGTGGACCTGGCCGGAGAGCGTGCCGCCGGGCTGGACCGGTCCCGGGTCGAGGACCGTGTCGACGGTGGGGCCGCCTACGCCGAGCGAGCCGAGCAGTCGTTTGAACACCATTGTGGCGTCCACTCCTTATACGTGCGTGCGTCGCCGAGGGGTGATGCCGCGGACCACCCATTCTACAAGCGCGTAGAAGCATAGGGGGTCGGGGCGCGGGTGGGGGTGCGGTCCGCCCTCGCGGGACGGAAATCCCTCACTCCCGTCAGCTTCGAGACGGCGGTTCCTCCCGATCGATCACGGTGCCGGTGACCACGGTGCCGGAGCCTGCGGCTCCCTTGGGGGAGTCCTGCTCCTTCAGTGCCTTGGTCTCGCTCTTGAGGATCCGGGCGGCCTTGCCGGCTGAGCGAGTCAGTTCGGGCAGCCTTTTGATCGCGAGGACCACGATCACGACGATGAGGATCACGGCGAACTCGCTCAAGCCGAACATCAGGTAGGCCCTTTCCCAGGTGGTGCAGGCCGGCCGCTGCCGGCCTGCTGGTTACGCACGATAATCTACGATGCTGTAGAAGTTTCTTCCCGGGGTTGATCGCCAACAAGCGCTTCTTCCGGGCTCGTTGACCGGGAGTGCCCCCGAGGTGAGGCGTTGCGGCAGCGGTGTCCGAAGTGGAGCGCGGTGTGTGGTCAATATCACGGCATCGGGCGTACCTACTGGTCGGTATCCTCGCGGAGAGCCGCGACGACAGGAGGCGCGATGTCTGCGACCAACCGCCAGATCCGTCTGGCAGCCCGCCCCGTGGGCGAAGTCAAACCCCAGGACTGGGAGCACGGTGCGGGTTCCGTCGATGAACCGGGCCCGGGCCGGTTCGCGGGCCGGACACGTGTGATCTCCCTGGACCCGGCGATGCGGGGCTGGCTGGACGACCGTCCCTCCTACCTGCCGCCGGTGGGCATCGGTGAGGTGATGCGCGCCGGATCGGTCGTCGAGGTGACCGCGTCGAACCACCCCGGCTTCCAGCCGGGTGATCACGTGGTCGGAACGTTCGGCGTCCAGGAGTACGTGGTCTCCGACGGCAAGGGCGCCATGAAGATCGACACGTCCCTCGCCCCGCCCTCGACGTATCTGGGCGCGCTGGGCATGCCCGGCATGACCGCCTACTTCGGCCTGCTGGACGTCGGGGCGCTGAAGGACGGCGAGACCGTAGTGGTGTCGGGAGCGGCCGGCGCCGTCGGCACCATCGCGGGTCAGATCGCGAAGGCCAAGGGCTGCCGGGTCGTGGGCATCGCCGGAGGGCCGGAGAAGTGCGCGCTGCTCACCGGCGAACTGGGATTCGACGCGGCGATCGACTACCGCGCCGAGGACGTCAGGAAGGCGCTGCGCCACCACGCCCCCGACGGCATCGACGTCTACTTCGACAACGTGGGGGGCGACATCCTCGACGCGGCCCTGACCCGGCTGGCGATGCACGCGCGCGTCGTGGTGTGCGGTGCCATCAGCCAGTACAACAGCGACACTTCGGTCAAGGGCCCCTCGAACTACCTCTCGCTGCTGGTGCGTCGCGCCCGCATGGAGGGCTTCGTCGTCTTCGACTACGCCGAGCGCTACGCGCAGGCCGCCCGGGAGATCGCCGCCTGGATCGGCGCCGGCCGCATCAAGGTCAAGGAACACGTGGTCAGGGGGACCGTCGACGACTTCCCCGACACGCTGCAGATGCTCTTCCGCGGCGAGAACGTCGGCAAGCTCGTCCTGGAGCTGGCATGACGGCCGCCGGGAGCGGGGCCGCGCTCCGGGACAAGGTGGCGATCGTCACCGGCGGCGCCAGCGGACTGGGCCGGGCCACGGCGCTGGCGCTGGCGAAGGCGGGCGCGCGCGTCGTGGTCGCGGACCTCGACGCGCGGGGCGGCCGCGAGGTGGCCGAGATGATCGACGGCCATTTCCGTGCCTGCGACGTCTCCGACCTGGAGGCCAACCGTGCGCTGGTGGAATTCGCCCAGCAGCAGTACGGCGGCGTCGACATCGCGTTCCTCAACGCGGGGGTGGCGACCGGATGCGGCATCGGTGAGGACTTCGACCCGGCGCGCTACCGCCGTGCGATGGGCGCCAACCTCGACGGCGTGGTGTTCGGCACACACGCGGTCCTGCCGGCGCTGCGGGCCCGCGGCGGAGGAGCGATCGTCGCGACCGCGTCCCTGGCGGGGCTGGCGGCGGTGCCGCTGGATCCGCTGTACGCGGCCAACAAGCACGCGGTCGTGGGACTCGCACGCTCCCTGGGACCGGCTCTCGCGCCGCACAACGTGCGCTTCAACGCCGTCTGCCCGGGGTTCGCCGAGTCACGGATCATCGACCACCTGCGCGACATGCTCTCCGAGCAGGAAATGCCGATCATCCCGGCCGAGGCCGTGGCGGACACGGTGCTGCGGATCGTCACCGGCGACGGCACCGGGGAGTGCTGGTTCATCCAGGCCGGACGCGACCCGGAGCCGTTCCGTTTCCGCCACGTGCCTGGCCCGGGCAAGCCCGTCGGCGTTTGAGGGGGCGCACCGGCAGTCCGTGGCGGACACGGGCTGCCGGTGCACCGGTGCTCCGGCAGGCGTACAGGGTGTCCTGCTCCTCGAGCCGTCCTCGGTCAGCCGTCCGGCTGACCCCGCAGCTTCTTCGAAAGGCATGTCTCACGATGACCACGGCCGACCACGCCGAGCCCGCATCCGTTGTCACCCCGGTCGATCACCGCAGAGAGGTCGCGTCGGAGACCGCCCGGTTCGTCGCAGCGGTCAGGGACGCCGACCTGGCGACCGCGGTGCCCAGCTGCCCCGGCTGGACGCTCGCCGACCTCGTCAAGCACACGGGCAGTGTCCAGCGATGGTTCTCGGCCCTGCTGCGGGCGCGCATCCAGGAACCCCCGCGCACACGTGAGGTGGACCTGCGGCTCCCCGAACAGCAGAACGGATACGCCGACTGGCTGGCCGAGAGCGCGACCGTGGCCGCGGACGCCTTCGCAGCCATCGACCCGGACTTTCCCATGTGGGCGTGGGGCGTCGACCAGCACGCCCGCTTCTGGGCACGCCGCATGCTCTTCGAGACCTTGCTGCACCGGGCCGACGCCGAGCTCGCACTCGGCCTCCGGCCCGTCATCGACCGTCCGGTCGCCGTCGACGGGATCGACGAGTTCCTGGTCAACCTGCCCTTCGCGACCTTCTTCGCCCCCAAGGTGGCCGACCTGCGCGGCCCCGACAGGACCATCCGCTTCCGCACGACCGACGGAGACGACGCCTGGCTGGTCCGCCTGCGGCCCGACGGCTTCGGCCTGGACACGTCCCGTCCGGCCTCGGACACCGCTGATGCGACCGTCCGGGGAACCGCGGCCGATCTGCTCCTGCTCGTTTACGGCCGCCTGCCCTACGAGGCAGAGGCCCTCGCTCACGACGGGGACGAGGACCTGCTGGCTCACTGGTTCGCCAACTCGGCCTTCTGAGGCACGACGGGCTCCGACAAGGGCCCGCCTCAGCCAAGCTTGAGGAGGCCGGCGTCGACGACCGCGCGGCCGAAGGGGCTCGCGAGTTCGGCGAGACGCTCACAGCCGGCGTCACCCAGAGGCGCGTAGGCGGGAAGGGCGACGATCTGCAGCAGAACCTCGACGGAGCGGCACGGATCGGAATCGGGGGCGTACTGCACACCAGCGCCGCCGACACCCGCCGCCAACCCGCCGAACGCTTCGGGATCGGCGCTTGACCGCGCACCCCGAGCGACGGCATGAACATGGTGTCGCATTCAAGTAAAGTGCCCTGGATGGAGACCACCGGGCCCGAGGAGATCGACAGCGAGCAGGCGCCGCCCATGGCACCCCTCTCGCAGCTTCGTGAGCCGCCTGCGACGAAGCGTGGAGCACGGACACGGGCCGCATTGGTGCAAGCCGCGCTGAAGGTGTTCGAACGGGACGGCTACCTCGACACCCGCCTGACCGACATCACCAAAGAGGCTCGATGCGCGGCAGGATCCTTCTACACCTACTTCGCCAACAAGGAAGAGGTGCTTGCCGCCGTCCTCCTGGAGGCGCAGGAGGACATGATGCACCCCGGCATGGGCCGGGTGCAGGATGCCGACGATCCCTGTGCGGTCCTCGAAGCGAGCAATCGCGCGTATCTGGAGGCATACAGAAGGAACGCGAAGCTGATGGGCCTGCTCGAGCAGGTCGCGCAAGTGGAGCCGGACTTCCGCGAGTTCCGGAGCCGGCGCGCCGACGCGTTCATCCGCCGCAATGCCCGCGGCATCGCCGAACTGCAGGCGCGAGGTGTCGCAGACCGTGGGGTCGATCCGATGATGGCCTCCCGAGCGCTGTCGGGCATGGTCAGCGTCATGGCCTACAACGCCTTCGTGCTCGGCGAACGGCAGGAAGGGGCCACGCCTGTGGACTTCGAGGAACTGGTGTCCACGGTCACCCGCCTCTGGGCGAACGCCCTCCGGTTCCCCGGCCACCGCTGACCCGGCGGCCGGACCGCCCTGGGGGGTGTCTCGTCGATCAGGCCGGATCAGGGAGCGGCGCCTGGTGCCGTGCGTCGCAAGGCGGAGGAGGGAGCCGATGCGATGGGGGTGCTCGAGCGGAGCCGAGAGCTTGGGGGAATCGGGGACCGACGACAACGCGACGAGGCGCGGCGCCAGACGCCGCGAGCCCGGCATGATCGGCGAGACGTCCCCCAGGCCTTCCGGTGTCGGAAGCGCGATGCCCGCCACGCCGTGCCACTCCGTGGGCGAGACCGCGGCGCCACCGGATTCAATAGGCTTGCATGGCAGCAGCAGGTCAGCGTGCTTCGGGGAACGCCTGAGCCGACCGGACGCCGCTGCGCCGGTCCCCGGGCGTCACGGGACCTGAGGCAGGACATCGGCGACCGAGGACAAGGTGGTGTCCAGCGGTGGAGAAGCGGATGACGGAGCTCAGCGAAAGCCACGACGATCCGTTCGCCCAGCACCTCGCCGCCCTGGCGGTTCTCGACGACCGGGGCGTCGTGGTCGGATGGAACCGGCGGGCCCAGGAACTGCTCGGTCATCCTGACACCGACGTGATCGGTCGTTCGGCACTCGGCGTCCTTGTGGATCCTGGCGATCTGCCGGCTGTCCGAGAGGCCGCGGCGGGCGCCAGGAGAGCCGGCGGCTGGTTCGGGGTGCTCAACGTGCGGCACCGCGACGGCCGGCTCGTGGAAGTGGGTCTCAGGGCCCACGCGCTCTGGCGCGACGGCCGGGTCCGCGAGTGGTTGCTCGCCGGGGCGCTCGCGGATGACGTCCTGGAGTGGCAAAGGGACCGCGCGGTTCTCGACGGCTTGTACCGCCGGTGCCCGATCGGCCTGGTCGTCCACGGCCCCGACCTGAGACTTCTCCGGGTCAACCGGGCCATCGAACGCTTCAGCGGCGTCCCGGCAGCGGACTTCCGGGGGCTGCCCACCGGCTGTTTCCTCCTCCCTGACGACGCGCGCAAGGCCGTGGACCGTGTGCGCCAGGTGATGGAGACCCGAAAGCCGTTGATCTACTCCGAGCAGTTCACTCGCCTGGAGCAGGATCCGGCACGCGAGCGGGTCGCGCTGGTCTCGTCCTTCCCGATGGAGGATCCCTCCGGCCGCATCCTGGGTGTCGCCGAGATGATCGAGGACATCACCGAACGTCATCGCGCCCAGCGCCGGCTCGCGCTCCTCGACGAGGCCGGCGGCCGTATCGGCACCACCCTCGACGTGGCCGAGACGGCCCGGGAACTCGCCGAGGTGATGGTGCCGCACCTCGCCGACCACGCGTCAGTGGACCTGCTCCAGCCGGTGACGCGCGGTGAGGAACTGGCGCGGCCCCTGGCAGGGCCGGTGGTACGCGTGGGAACCAGCGGCATCGGTGCCCAAGCCGTCCCGCCCCACCCCGAGCCGGTGGAGTTCGCGCCTGACACTCCCCAGGCCAGATGCCTGACCGAAGGACGGCCCGTCCTGGAAGCGGTGCTCCCGCCCGACTGGTTCTCCGCCGAAGGGCACCAGGGGGCCCGTGCTCCGGAGCTGGGCGCTCACTCGTTGATCGTGGTCCCTGTCGCCGCCCGTGGCCTGGTGCTCGGAGTGATGACCCTGTGGCGTTCGCGCCGTCCCGATCCCTTCGAGGCGGACGATCTCACCCTCGCCCAGGAACTCGCCGCGCGCGCCGCCGTCGCCATCGACAACGCCCGGCGCTTCACCCAGCAGCAGCAGACCGCGCTCACCCTGCAGAGCAGCCTTCTGCTGCGGGAAGTGCCGGACCAGTCGGCCGTCGAGGTGGCCCTGCGGTACCTGCCGGCCAGCGCGGCCTCCGGCCTGGGCGGCGACTGGTTCGACGTCATTCCCCTGTCCGGTGCCCGGGTCGCCCTCGTCGTGGGCGACGTGGTGGGACGCGGCATCCACGCAGCCGCCACCATGGGGCGGCTGCGTACCGCCGTACACACGCTCGCCAGCCTCGACCTGGAGCCGGACGAGGTCCTGTCCCGTCTCGACGACCTGGTCAACCTCCTGGCGGCCGAACAGGAGGCAGTCGGCGAACCGCCCGTGGGCGAGCAGGTCGTCGGCGCCACCTGCCTGTACGCCGTGTACGACCCGGTCTCCGGGCGGTGCTCCATGGCCCGCGCCGGCCACCCGCCGCCCGTGGTGACCGCGCCGGACGGACAGGTGTCTCTGCTGGACCTGCCCGCCGGCCCACCGCTCGGCCTGGGCGGCCTGCCGTTCGAGGCACGGGACGTCGAACTGGCCGAGGGAAGCTTGCTGTGCCTCTACACCAACGGACTGATCGGCGAACGTCACATCGATGCAGACGCCGGCCTGACCAAGTTGCGCGCAGCGCTCACCCGCCCCACCGACGCGCTGGAACGCACATGCCAGGCGGTGGTCGACTCGCTCGTGCCATCGCGCCCCAGCGACGACGTCGCCCTGCTGATCGCCCGTACGCGCATGCTGCAACCGGACGATGTCGCCTCCTGGTGTCTGCCGCTGGAGCCTGCCAGCGCCGCTCGGGCCCGGGACCTGACCTCCGCGAAGCTGACCGAATGGGGACTGGAGCACTTGGCGTTCAGCACCGCGTTGATCGCCAGCGAACTGGTCACCAACGTCTACCGCTACGCCGGCGGTCCCGCGACCCTGCGGCTGATCCGTGAACGGTGCCTGGTGTGCGAGGTCGGCGACGCCAGCCACACCTCACCCCACCTGCGCCGCGCCCGCACCACCGACGAGGGCGGGCGCGGCTTGTTCCTGGTGGCCCAGATGACCGAACGCTGGGGCACCCGGTACACCCGCGAGGGCAAGATCGTGTGGACCGAGCAACCACTGGCCGGCATGTTCGCCTGACGCACCTGACGCACCTGACGCACCTGACGCACCTGACGCACCTGACGCACCTGACGCACCGGCACCGTCACCGTCACCGGACAACGGGCGCCGACCGCCCGACCGAGACGGCTCACTCGGCTGCGGCGAGCAGCCGTGCCTCGCTCTCCTCATACAGCCGCCGGGTCTCGACGCTGTCGGCGGTGCGGCGCCGGTGGTCCAGACGGCTGCCCAGCCAGCCCGCCAGGTAGCCGAACGGGATGGAGACCAGTCCGGTGGACTGCATGGGGAACCAGTGGAAGTCGGCGTCCGGGAAGAGGGCGGACGGCGTGCCCGAGACGGCCTCGGAGAAGACCATCAGCACCAGCGCGCAGGCCGCGCCGCCGTAGAGGGTGGCGACCAGGCCGGTGCGCGTGAACCCCCGCCAGAACAGGGAGTAGGTGAGCGCCGGTGCCACCGCCGATGCCCCGATGCAGATGGCCAGAGTGGTCAGCACGCCGACGTCCCAGTTCTGGACCAGGGTGGCGAGCCCGATGGCGACGATTCCCACGGCCACGCTCGTCCACGCCGCCACCGTCATCTCCGTGCGCGGATCCGCCTGCCCCCGCCGTCTCACGTGGGCGAACAGGTCATGGGCGAGCGACGAGGCCGCGGCCAGGGTCATTCCCGCGACCGAGGACAGCAGGGTGATGAACACCATGCCCGCCACGGCCGAGTAGAGAATCGTCGTGCCCGTGGAGCCGGGTGCTCCGCCGAGCATCTGCGACAGCATGAGCATCGACGTCCTGCCTTCCGGGTCGGCCGCGATGATGGACTGCGACCCCACCAGCGCTGCCGCACCCGTCCCCATGACGATCACGAGCAGGCAGAACGTGGTGACCGTGGCGACCGCCCAGGACATGGAGCGACGTACGGCGGGCACGTCCTGCGCCGAGTACAGACGCATGGTGATGTGGGGCAGGCAGGCCACACCGAGGACCACGGTGATCTGGAACCCGATGAAGTCCAGCCGCTCACCGGCCGAGGTGCCCAGTTGAAGGCCTTGCTGGAGGAAGGCGGGGCCCGCGCCGCTGCCCTGCTGGGCGGCCCTGAGCACGGCGCTGGGGCTCCAGTCGAAACGGTTCAGGACCAGGGCGGCGACGGCGAGGCTGGTGGCGAGCAGAAACACGATCTTGACCATCTGGACGAGCGCGGTGCCTCTCATGCCGCCGAGCGCCGCGTAAATGATCATCAGGCTGCCGACGATGACGATGCTGCCCGTCCTGGCGCCCGCCAGGTGCGGGAGGTCCAGGATGAAGGTGAGCAGCGACCCGGCCCCGGAGAGCTGTACGACCAGGAAGGGCACTGTCGCCGAAAGCGTCACCACGCAGGCGGCGACACGCACGGCCCGCCCGGGCATGTTGCGGGCCAGGACGTCACCCATGGTGAACCGGCCGGCGTTGCGCAAGGGTTCGGCCAGCAGGAACATCAGCAGCACCAGGGACAAGGCGGTGCTGACCGCGAGGACGTAGCCGTCGTATCCGGTGAGCGCGACGATGCCGGTGGTGCTCAGCACGGTGGCCGCGGAGATGTAGTCGCCCGCGATGGCCAGGCCGTTCTTGAACGGGGTGAGCGAGCGGTAGCCGGTGTAGAAGTTGGCCAGGTCGTCGCGGTCCGGGCCCGCCATCACGCACATCAGCAGCGTGAGGGTGACCAGCACGGTGAACAGGAGAAGGACGGTGGCCTGCGTCCCGGAGCTGAAGTCGTTCATCTCGCCGCACCGGTGTTCCCGCCGGCGGCGACCGCCTGCTCCCTCACGGCGCGGGCCAGCGGATCCACCGACCGTTGCGCGCTGCGTCCGTACCAGAAGACCGCCGCGAAGGTCACGACGAGTTGGAGGACGCCCAGGGCCATGCCCAGGCTCAGCTCCCCGGCGATCTCGGACCCCATCAGGCCCGGGGCGGCGCAGGACAGCACGATGTACACCACGAAGGAGCCGAGTGCCGCGAGCGTGGAGGTCCGGCGAAGGAGGCGGTAGGCCGAGCGGAGGGCGGCGAGGTCGGCGCTGTGCCGATGAGTCTCGTGCGCGTACGGCTCGTTCTGCGCGTACGGCTCGTGCCAGGGGGAGCGACCGTCCGGGGCGTACCCGGGAGGGACGTCGTATCCGTATGACGAACGATCGGTGTGCGTCAGGGACCAACCCGGTGACGCTGATGGCGGATACCGGTTCTCGTCGGGGTATGTCATCGACTGGCCTTCCACTACGGCTCGGATCCGTGGAGATGAACGGGGAGTGGCTCAGCGGCGCACCATACCGACTGGTCGGCATGGCTGTAAGTAGGCGGTGGATCACGTTTCGGGGTCGATGCGGATGCGGCGCTCCGGACCGGGAAGCCGAGTGGTCCTGGGTGCCCTGAGGGGATCACGCTCTGAGAGGATCAAGGCATGGCGTACGCACCTATGCAGATCAATGCCCTCATCGTCGATGCCGCTGACCCCGAACGGCTTGCCGCGTTCTGGTCCGAGCTGCTCGGCAGGCCGGTCGTCGGCCGCATGGGACCGTACGTATGGCTGCGGCGCGAGAACGGCCTGGGGCTGGGCTTTCAGCGGACCGGCGAGCCCAAGTCGGCCAAGAACCGTATGCACTTCGACATCACCTCACCCGACCCGGCCGCCGAACAGCAGCGTGTCGAGGCGCTGGGTGGGTGCCGGTTGGAGGAGTACGCCGCCGGCGGGTTCCTGGTGATGGCCGACCCCGAAGGCAACGAGTTCTGCGTCATCCCCGAGGGCCCTTTCGAACTCGATGACGAAGGGCGCGCTGACTACCTCGCCTGACGTGCCGCGCGCCCGCCGCGTCGGCCATGAGAACCCGCTGTCCGGTTGCCGGAACACGGTGACAGACATCCGGGGTGCCGAAGACTCCGGAGTTCCCCGACCTGCTGCGCATGATCGGCGAACGGTCGACCGCCTTCCGTGCAGCGGTCGCCGCCGCACCCGGCACGACGCCCCCCCACCGCTACCTCGACCTTGCTCCGCGTCCGGGAGCCGGAGGAGTAGAACATGAGCATCCACCTGCACTTTCGCGCCGTCGCGGAGTCCGAGGTCCGCGACGACCACACCTGGCTCGCGGCGTTCATGTCCGAGGCTTGGGACAACCACCCCGACGAGGTCGCAGCGGGTATCGCCGGCTCGATCGACAAGGTCTGGAACTCCGTCAACGACCTCTACGCCGTAGCCGATGACCTCGACGCACACGCGCACGCGCACGCACGCGCCGACGCCGACAAGGCATGGACACTGCCGATCTACGGCGGCCGCCCCGTGCCGCACAGCGCCGACGCCGACCCCTCCGACCCGCCCATGATGATTCTGGAGCCGCCTGGGGTGTCACGGGCCGCGGACTTCCTTGCGGCTGTCTCCTTCGACGACTTGTGGAAGCGCGCCGGTGCCAAGCTGGGCGGCTGGGACGAGGCGCAGGCCAGGCTGGAGTTCCTCAACCATCACAGGGGCCTGCGGGGGTTCTACGGGCGGGCGGCTTCGGCGGGGCACGCCGTGGTCAAAGTGGTGTGGGCTTGAGAAGCGGCCGGCGTGGTCGCGTGCCGGGCGCGGTCACGGCATACTGACGCCTCATCCATTCAACAAAATGTTTAAGGAGGATGAGTTGGCAGCCTGCTTCAGAACAGTCACCGTGGTGGACGAGGCGCACCAGGCCCAAGCGGAGGCCCTCAGGAGCGCCTTCCAGGAGGCGATCGCACCCGCCACAGTCAATTACGACTTCGCGCGCATACGCGATGCCGCCGCCGTGCTCCCCGACAGCGACACCGTCAAGGTGATCCGCGGTTGGAAGCTGCAGGAGGAGGCACCGCTCGTGGTCATGGTGCTCTCCCTCAAGGAGGCGGTCCGTCAGGCGCTCCCCGCGGAGGCGGCTCAGGCGTCGTTCTGGGACACCATCGAACGCGACCTCGTGGACGCGTTCACCGGTCTCGCCGCGCAGGAGGGCGAACCAGGGCTGGCCTACTACGAGGAGCAGCCGGACCGCACCAGCTACTACCGCGATCTGTTCTTCGCACTCCAGGACATGGAAGCCGGCGCGTACCTGTACGGTGTCGCCTTCTGCGCCGACGTCACCGTGGGCCTCGGCAAGGACCGTGTGGGGACCCTGGGCGTCGCCGACACCGCACCCTTCGCCGTACAGCTCAACGCGATCGTCGTACGCCAGAAACTCGCGAACGCGGCCTGACAGTCGGACAACGCCCGTCGCTTCCGTTCGCAGCCGTGCCCGGCGCGTCGTGCGTCCGGCTCCCAGGATCAGTCACAGCCCGCCGTCCCGGGCCGTGAGATCGCACAGCCCCTCGCGGCGAGGTCAGGGCGACCGGATCGCTGGACCGGATCGCTACGGGAGCAGTTCCAGGGTGACGTGCGGGGACAGCGCGCGCAGAAAGTCCGGGCCGTCGAACATCTCGCCTGCGGCGGCGACGCCGACCGTGCGGGTGCGGCCGGTGAGAACGCGGTCGAGGGCCTCCACGACGAGAGGGGCCGTGACGGCGTAGATGTCCTGGCCGTGGGCTGTCGCGCGGCGTTCGGTGCCGCCCGAGCGCACGACCGCGTCGATGAGGAAGGTCTGGTCGGACCGCCCGTTCTCGTCGGCCGCGATCGGGGTCGGCGTGTCCGGGGACGCGATGTCACGTACGGCCCGGACCGTCATATAGGTGGTCACGTCCGGGATGGACAGGTGGCTGGACACGGTCACCGCGTCGGCCATCGTGAACTCCCCGATCACCGGCTGGGGACCCATCGGTTCGGGGAAGCGCCACTCGAGGGTCGGCGGGGCGTCGGTGCGGTACTCCCACTGGCCGTTCGCGAAGCGCAGGCGCCGCTCGCCGCGTCGTTCCCGCGAGACCGCACCCGAACGCCGTGTCCCGGCGGTGGGGTGCCAGCTGCTCAGGCCGTAGGCGATGTGTGCCTCGTCGGCCTTGGCCCAGTCACCCATGGCCGCGGTGGCCAGCAGGTCGCCCAGACCGCCGAAGAAGGCCATCGCCGGAACGATCACCGCGCCTGCCTCCCGTGCCCGGTCGGCGAAGTGCGCGAAGGTGTCGATGTTGGCCTCGAGTTCGGCCGCCACATCCAGGTACGGGATCCCGGCCCGCAGGGCGGCCTCGATCACGGGAGCCGTCGTAGAGGCGAACGGTCCGGCACAGTTGATCACGGCTGCGGTGCCGGCCAGCGCACGGTCGAGCGAGTCCGGGTCGTCGACCGACGCCGTACGGGCCTCCAGCCCGGCCCCGGAGGCCAGCGCCTCCAGTTTGCCCGCATCGCGGCCGGACAGCACCGGGACGAACCCGCGCTCGACCAGCTCCGCCACGACGAACCGCCCGGTGTGTCCGTACGCTCCGAACACCACCACTGTCTGGCCCGATCCCATACGCCCGCTCCCCGTACTCGCCCGTACTCGTCCGCACTCGTCTGTGCCTGGACGACCCGCCGCCGATCCCTGTCGACCCGCGGCGCTCTGTCACGGAGATCCTGACGCGGAGCAACACCCCCACACGAGTGTCTGCAACGACATGACCCATACACTTCCGGACATGCCCACCGTCGCGTTGGCCATCACCGATGGCATGCTGCACCTCGAACTTTCCCTGGCATGCGAAGTGTTCGGCGCCGACCTGACCCACATAGTGGACCCCTGGTACCGCTTTTCGCTCTGCGGACCGAGCCCCGTACGACTCGGCCGCTTTCACCTGGAACCCGACCACGGGCTCGACCACCTGGCCCTCGCCGACACCGTGATCGTCCCGGGCTGGGCCGACACCGACCAGGACCCGCCGGCCGAACTCGTCGACGCGGTACGCGCAGCCCACGAGGCGGGCGCGCGCGTGGCCTCCCTGTGCACGGGCGCCTTCGTCCTGGCCGCCGCCGGACTGCTGGACGGCAAGCGCGCCACCACGCACTGGGCCCACACCCGGGAACTGGCCAGGCGCCACCCGAAGGTCACGGTGGACCCGGACGTCCTCTACGTCGACAACGGCAGCGTGCTCACCTCCGCCGGCAAGGCCGCCGCCATGGACCTGTGCCTGCACCTGGTACGCCTCGACCACGGCTCGTCCATCGCCAACAAGATCGCCCGGCGCCTGGTCGTACCACCCCACCGGGACGGCGGCCAGGCCCAGTTCATCGCCACCCCCGTCCCCGAGCCGGGCAACCATCCGCTCGCGGACCTCTTCCCCTGGGTGATGGGGCGGCTGAACGAGCCCCTCACCGTCGAGGACCTGGCCCGCCAGGCGCAGATGAGCTCACGCCACCTGGGCCGCCACTTCAAGCAGGTGACCGGCACCACCCCGCTGCAGTGGCTCCACACCCAGCGCATCCGCTACGCGCAGGAGCTGCTGGAGACCACCGACGACACCGTCGATACCATCGCCACGGCCACGGGCATGGGCACCGCCACCACCCTGCGCCGCCACTTCGCCCGCACGGTGGGCGTCCCACCGGACACCTACCGCCGCACCTTTCGCTCCCAGACCCGCTTTCACCACTGACAACGCCCTGCTCACGTGCCGCGCCTCGTCGCGTTGTCGTCACTCTCCCCCACACTCGAACGAGCTCCCGCGGGGGCATCCCCATCGCTCCGCATCGGCTCCCTCCTCCGCCTTGCGATGCACGGCACCAGACGCCGCTCCCTGATCCGGCCTGATCGACGAGACACCCCCTAGGCTCCGTGTCGTGGAGACGTTCTGGATCATCGCGGTGGCCGTTCTGTGGGGTGTCGGGACCGGCCTGCTCATACCGCGTGCCGCCTACCGGCTTTCGGTGACGCCGGAGGAGCCCTGGCGGAAGACCTGCCCGGAGGGACACCCGTTCACCGGGATCGGGGACGGGTGGCTGGGGCGGGCCCGCTGCGCCGACGGGGACAGGTTCGGACCGCGTACGTCCACCGTCGCGGCGGTGATGGTCGTCGTGTGCGCCCTGCTGGGGGCCGCCACCGGGGCCCGTCCCGAACTGCTGGTGTGGCTGCTGCTGGCACCCAGCGCCGTTCTGCTCGCCACCGTGGACATCGCGGTTCACCGGTTGCCCGACGTGGTGACCCTGCCGCTCGCGGCGTCCGCGCTCATCGGGCTCGGAGGAGTCGCGCTGCTGCCTGGTGCCGACGGCAGCTGGAAGACCGCGCTGCTGGGTTCCCTCACCCTCGGCGCTTGCTACTTCGCGCTGTTCTGGATCAACCCCGGCGGCTTCGGCTTCGGCGATGTGAAACTCGCCCCCGCGCTCGGCGCGGTCCTCGGCTGGTACGGCTGGGAGATCCTGCTGATCGGCACCTTCGCCGCGTTCCTGTTCGGCGCGCTGTACGGCGCGGGCCTCATGCTGGCGCGCCGCGCCGACCGCAAGACGGTGATCCCGTTCGGCCCGTTCCTCATCACCGGAGGGTTCGTCGGGGTGCTCCTGGGCGCCCTCGCGTGACGTCGGTCTTCGCACCCCGGAGATTCGCATCCCAAATACGGGTAACCCCCGCTACGGCGGGGTTACCCGTATCCGTCCGCGAGCGCTCGCGACACAGTGTCCGGCTGAGATCGGTTGTGACTGAACACCCGATAGGCGTCGTCATGATCGTCGGCCTGTGTCTGGCCGTGATGGGCGGGGCGGCCGAGTGGATGGCCCGGGAGGCTCTGGCGGAGCAGATCCGCAAGGACCCGGGCCTCGTCGGGGCCGACACCACGGTCCGGCAGCACGACGGCTGGGCTCTGGCCGCCCTGACCGGAGAACGGCTGGAACAGGTGGACATCGTGGCGGACAACGCCACGCTGGGACCGTTCAAGGGCGTGTCGGTCCAAGTCGAGGTGTTCGGCCTTCGGCTGGGCCCGGTGGCCTCGCCTTGGTGCCGGTGGACGACGGGAAGGCCGGGGGAGAAGGTCTCGCCGGCTCCGGCGAGGCCGGGCCCCCGGAGTGACGGCCGCGGCTGAGGCCCTCGGCCTCAAGGTGCTGGCGGCGGCGGTCATGGGAGACGGCCTGCACGTCGTCACGGACGGCGGCCCGGGCGAGCTGAAGTCCTGACGCACGGCCGAGGCGGGGACGCGCTCGAACTAATCGAGGTCGAACTAATCGAGGTCGAACTGGTCGAGGTCGAACTGGTCGAGGAGGAAGCTGACCGGTGCGGGGTGTGAGGCGCCGGAAGTGCCGTCCTGAAGGAACTGTTCCGCCCAGATGACCTTGCCGCGGGGCGTGTGCCGCGTCCCCCATCGCTGGGCGAACTGCGCCACCAGGAACAGCCCCCGTCCGCCCTCGTCCGTGGTCGCTGCCCGCCGCAGGCGCGGCGAGGTGCCGCTGCCGTCCGACACCTCGCAGGTCAGGCAGCGTCCGTGCAGCAGCCGCACGCCGATCGGCGGCGAGCCGTACCGGATCGCGTTGGTGACCAGCTCGCTGACGATCAGCTCCGTGGCGTATCCGGTCTCCTCCAGCCCCCACTGCGCCAGGGTCTCCCTGCAGCGCGCCCGCACCGAGGGCACCAGCGCCGGGTCCGGCGGCACGTCCCACTCGGCCACGCGCGAGGGCGGGTAGATCCGGGTGCGTGCCGTGAGCAGCGCGATGTCGTCGAAGGAGTGCGAGGGCTGCAGCGCGTCCATCACCGCCTGACACGTCTCCTCCGGACTGCGGTCCCCGAAGCCGTCCAGCGCCCGGCGCAACCTCTCCATCCCCACGTCGATGTCCTGGGCGCGGTCCTCCACCAGGCCGTCGGTGTACAGCACCAGCTGTGAGCCCTCCGGCAGGGTGAACTCGGCGGTCTCGAAGGGGTAGCCGCCCAGACCCAGGGGCGCCGAGGCCGGGACCCCGGGACAGGTGACCGTCCCGTCCGGGAGCAGCACCATCGGCTCCGGGTGTCCCGCACGGGCCATCGTGCAGGACCCCGCCACCGGGTCGTAGACGGCATAGAGACAGGCCGCGCCGGTCACGCCCTGCCCCTCGTGGCCGTTTGCGGCGTCGTCCGCGCCCTCCTCGTTGTCCATACGGACGACCAGGTCGTCCAGGTTCCCGAGCACCTCGTCCACGGGCAGGTCGAGGGTGGAGAAATTGTGCACCGCGGTGCGCAGCCGGCCCATCGTCGCCGCCGCGTGCAGGCCGTGCCCGACGACGTCACCCATCACCAGGGCCACGCGAGCCCCGGGCAGCGGGATGACGTCGAACCAGTCCCCGCCCACCCCCGCCTCCGCGGGCAGATACCGCCAGGACACCTCCAGCGCGTCCTGATCCGGCTGCCCGCGCGGCAGCAGGCTGCGCTGCAGTGTCACCGCCATCGCGTGCTCCCGGGTGAACCGCCGGGCGTTGTCGAGGGCCACCGCCGCCCGGACGGCCAGCTCCTCCGCGAAGACGAGGTCTTCCGGCTCGAACGTCGGGGAGTCCGCCGTCCGGTAGAAGTTCGCCACGCCCAGCGCCACGTTCCGCGCCCGCAGCGGCACCGTCACGAGCGACCGCAGCCCGCACTCCAGGGCCTTCCGGGCGCGCTCCGGATCCTGTTCCCGCCAGCCTTGTGCCTGCGACAGGTCCGTCTCCAGCATGCCCCGCCCCTCCTGCAGCGTCCGCATCTGCGGGGTGCGGACCGAGAACGTGATCACCTCGCCCAGTTGATACACCGGCACCATCGGGTGGTCGCCGCCGATCGCCGCCCGGCGCAGATGCCGCCAGCCCTCCGCCGTCGGCTCCCATCCGCGCAGCACCGCGTCGAGCAGATCCACCGTCACCAGGTCGGCGAACTGCCGCGCCGCCACGTCGGCCAGCTCCTGGGCCGTACGCTCCACGTCCAGCGTCGTCCCGATGCCCACCCCGGCTTCGTACAGCAGCTTCAGCCGCTCGCGCGCGACCTCGGCCCGCCCCGAGACCACCGCCAGCTCCGTGGTGTCCCGCAGCGTCACCACGGAGCCGCCCCGGTCGTCGTGCGGGTACGTCGGCCGCTTGTTCACCGCCAGCATCCGGTTCCCCACTTTGTGCACCTCGTCGGTGACCGCGTCCGGCGACGACAGCAGGCGCAGGACCGGCTCCGGCAGTCCCAGCTCCCGCACCGGGCACCCCTGCACCTGCTCCGGCAGTCCGAGCAGTCGCGTCGCCTCGTCGTTCGCCAGCAGCAGCCGCCCGTCGGGACCGGTGATCAGCACCCCTTCGCGCACCGCGTGCAGGACCGCGTCGTGGTGCTCGTACAGCCGCGCCAGCTCGACCGGGGCCAGGCCGCGGGTCTGCCGCCGCAGCCGCCGGGTCACCAGCGTGGTTCCCGCGATGGCCAGCGCGAGCGCGGCGGCGCCGCTGCCCAGGATGATCGGCAGCTGCGGCAGCCACAGTTCCGTCACGTTCGTGACCATGAGCCCGGCGGAGACCAGGCCGACCACCTCGCCACGCGAGTCGGTCACCGGGACCACCGCCTGCACGTTCGTCCCCCTGCCCACGGGCAGCGGCGGACCGCCGGCCTGCTCGACGACGGTACGGCCCTGCAGCGCCGGTTCGATGGTGCCGACGAACTTCTTCCCGATCTCCTGGGGGTACGGGTACGTGTAGCGAATCCCCTCCGTGTTCATGGCGACGATGAAGTCCATGCCCGCGCGCTTGCGTGCCTCCTCGGCCCGCGGCTGGAGCACCGCCGACGGGTCCGGGCTCTGCAGCGCCGCGGCCGTGCCCGGGGCGTTCGCGAACGTCTGGGCCGCGACGACCGACTCCCGGCGCCCTTGCTGCAGAGCGTCACTCGCCGCCTGGAGCACCATGCCCACCACCGCCGCCGCGACCAGCAGGACCACGATGACGATCTGGAGCAGAAACACCTGACCGGCCGCACTGCGCAGGTTCAGCAGCGAGGCGCGGCCTTCGCGAGAACGTCCGACAGGCGGATGACGTTCCGGGCTCCGAGAGCGCCCGGAAAATACCTCCATACACCCTTGATAGCACCACTCGGGGGAGCTGACGCTGGCGCGCGCCCTCTCACGGAACGAAGCTCGTTATGCCCCGATAGGATACTTTTGTGATCAGGACAGGACGGCCTCGGCGTCACCGCGCCCCGTACCGTGGCCGACGCGAGGCCGTAGCGCTGTCGCCCCTGATCCTCACCCTCCTCATCTCCGGCCTGGCCTTCGCCACCCCCAGGGAGATCGCCTTCAGCCGTCTCCTGCCCGCCGCACCCGCCCTCGCCGCCGCGATGTGGCCGGTGGTGCCCACGATGCTGCTGGGGGCGTTCTGTCTGCTCGTCATGATCGTGCTCAGCCAGTTCTACTCCGATCTGGGAACGCCCTACACGGCGGCCGCGATCGTCGCGGTCACCTTGGCGGCCGCGTACACGAGCCGTCTCCGGCTCCAGCGGGAGGAGGACCTCTTCCAGGTCCGGCTCGTCGCGGACGCGGCTCAGAAGGTGCTGCTGCGTCCCCTGCCGCGCCGGGTCCAGGACGTCGAGATCGAGTCGCTGTACCTGGCGGCCCAGGAGCAGGCCCGGATCGGGGGCGACTTCTACGAGGTGGCCGACACGCCGTACGGGGTCCGGCTGCTCATCGGTGACGTGCGCGGCAAGGGGTTGTCGGCGGTGGGGGCCGCCTCGGCGGTGATCAACTGCTTCAGGGAGAACGCGTACGACCAGCCCGACCTGAAGGGCGTCATCCGCCGCCTGGAGACCAGCCTGGGCCGCTACAGCCTGGCGATGCTCGACCCGGACCAGCCCGAGCACTTCGCCACCGCTCTGATCGCCGAGATCCAGTACGGCGGCGGGGTGGTGAGAATCCTCAACTGCGGGCACCCCCCGCCACTGCTGGTGCAGAGCGGGGAGATCCGCGTCCTCGAGCCCAGCGCTCCCTCGCCGCCCCTCAACCTGGCGGCGCTCCTCGGAGCCGACTACAACGTCGACACCGTCGCCTTCACCTCGGGCGACCAGATGCTGATCTACACCGACGGCGTGACGGAGACCCGGGACCGTACCGGTACGTTCTTCCCGCTGCCGGAGTGGATGAGGCAACTCGGCCCGACGGCGCCCCGAGAGCTGCTGGACCGGCTCCACCAGGACCTGCTCCGCTACAGCGGCGGAAGACTCGACGACGACATCGCGGCCGTCGCCGTCCGCTGCGGGGACCCCGAGACTCGAACGGGCCTCGCACAGGGCTGAGCGGACACCGGGTCTCGCCTAGAGTCGGCTGTATGACGCAGGCACCGGCCCAGGACCGCGGCGCACGGTCCCGCGACGCCATTCTCGACAGCGCCGGCGAGCTGATGTCGCGGCACGGCTACGCCGCCACCTCCATCTCCATGATCTCCGCCGACTGCGGTCTGCCGGCCAGCTCCATCTACTGGCACTTCGGCAGCAAGGACGGGATCTATGTCGCGGTGCTGGAGCGTGCGAGGACCGCGCTGCTGGCGGCCCTGCCCCCGGCCGAGATGCCGGGGGTCGATGCCGGGCAGCGTCTGCACGTCTTCCTCGCGCAGGTCCAGGACGCCCTCCAGTGCCAGCCGCGCGGTGTGAAGCTTCTGCTGGGGCTGGGCCTGGTGCAGCAGGACGCCGGCGCGGCGGCAGTGGCCGAGGTGCACCACTACCGCGACGCGCTGGTGGCCTGGTGCCGGGATGCGCTGAGCGCCGTGTTCGGGCTGAACGAGCGACCGGAGGTCGCGGACGAACTGGCGCGCTTCACGCTCAGGGTGGCGAGCGGCACCGTCGTCGCACGCTGGTTCGATCCGAGTGCCGTCCTGGACACCGAGCCGTTGCACGTCGCCTTGCTCGCGCTCGCGGCGCACCACGGCGTGCTCGTGGACGGGACCTCCGGCGAGGGTGCCCTGTCGCGTGACGGCACGGACAGGGCATGACGCCCGGGTGTCAGGTGGGGGAGGGGGACCAGAACGCGCAGTGGTGGTCGGCCGCGAAGCCGGTGGTGGACGCGACCCGGTCCGGCGCCAGCACCTGGACGCGGTCCCCTCCGGCCGTGTGGCGGGGCCAGGCGGGGCCATGGGAGCCGTTGGGATCGCCGGTGGCCGCGAACCGTGCCCAGTAGGAGGTCATCGTCGCGGACAGCCGCCGCTGGGCGGGCGTCAGGCGCATCGAGTCCATGGGAAAGAGATACGCCAGTTCGGAAGCGTGGAACGCACCCTGCGGCGTGTGCGGCGCCGGGATGAACGGTGGCGCCTCGGGGTCGTGGAACTCGTAGGCGTAGACGGGCGCCCGGGTGCCGTACAGCAGGCTGTCGGCCCGTGCCGGGCAGGCGAACCGCTGGTCGGTGTTGACGGCGGAGTAGGCCAGGTTGGGGGAGGGATACGCCGAGGCCGGATACGTGCGCAGGACCGCTGCCGCGCGGCCCCCGTGCTGGAGCCCGACCAGGGCGGAGTACGAGGCGGGAGTCAGGGGGCCGCCGCCGAGCAGGTCCACGTACAGCGCGGTGAAGTACCGGTACTCGTCGTGGGTGCTGCCGTTCAGCGTCGGGACGGCGTTCACTCGTCCCTCGGCCCACGCCCTGTCCGGAGCGCGCGGGAGGACACGCGGCCCGGTGTTCGGGCCCCACAAGGAGGCCGTCCCGGTCCCGGTGCCGCGCAGCAGCTCGGTGGTGGGCAGGGCACGCAGACAGGCCGCCGCGGTCGCCGGGTCCGGGCAGCCGGCCGAGGCCGCGAAGTCGGTTCCTCGCCGCTCGGCCGCGCCCAGCGTGAGCGGGGTGAGGCCACCGTCCGACGCGCAGCTCCCGCTCTGCTGGATCGCCCGCTGGAACAGGCCTCCGGCGGTCGGGGAGGCGATATGGGCGCAGGTGTCCACGGATCCGGCGGACTGACCGCCGAGGGTGACCCGGCCGTGATCGCCGCCGAAGGCGCCGATGTTGCGCCGGACCCAGCGCAGCGCGGCCTGCTGATCCATCAGGCCGTAGTCACCGGAGGCGTGGTCCTCGCTCTCCGACGACAGGGCGGGGTGGGCGAGGAAGCCCAACGCTCCCAGGCGGTAGTTGACGGTCACCACGACCACGCCGCGCGCGGCCAGCGCCGAGCCGTCGTAGTCGCTGCCGGCGCCGTAGGTGTTGCCGCCGCCGTGCAGCCACACCAGCACGGGGAGGGGGCGGCCGCCGGTGCGGGCGGGTGTCCACACATTCAGGTACAGGCAGTCCTCCGTCGTGCTGCCGGTGCGGTTGGACGCGCCGGGCAGGACGGGGCCGCCGTCGGGGAGCAGGGTCAGCGGCAGCTGGGGGCAGGGGTGGGCCGGCGCGGTGGCGTCCCGTACGCCCGGCCAGCGCTCGGCGGGCCGTGGCGGACGCCAGCGCAGCTCACCTGTCGGCGGGGCGGCGAAGGGGATGCCCTGGAAGACCCGGATGCCGTCTCCGTGCGCCGCGCCGCGCACCCAGCCGCGGTCGGTGCGCAGGACCAGGGAGTCGTGAGCGGCAGCGGCCGTGCTCGGGGCGACGGCGAGGCAGGACAGCAGCAGGGCCACGACCGCGATCACGGCGCGGGCCGGGGTGCTGCGCGGGCTCGGCGATCTCGTCGCCACTCCTGATGCCGGTGCTGGCGGCGCGGTCATGACGTGTGCTCGTAGGCGCCGATGTCGCAGGCGGGACCCTGCGGGCGGGCGACACCGCGCTGATCGGTGGCCGGGCAGTCGGCCGCCGCGTCCAGGGCGGGGCTTCCCGGCAGCAGCGCGGCGGTGTCCGTGGGGCCGCCGTTGTCGGCGAGCGGGCCGACCAGCGGCGTACGGCTGGGCAGGTCCCCGGCGGCGGTGAGCCGGCAGCTTCCGTCACCGTCGATGTTGTGGCCCTCCGACGCGATGGTGGCGAAGGCCCTCTCGCAGTCGGCGGCCCTGCCGTCGACGGTGTTGCCGGCGATGACGGAGTTGCGCAGCGTCAGCCGCCCCAGGGGCAGATCGATGACGTCGGGGATCGGGGAGGGCAGGCTGTCGAGGTAGGCGGGGGCTATGTTGATGCCGCCCCCGCCGTCACTGGAACTGTTCCCGGAGATCGTCGAGTTGAGGATCGACACGGTTTCCCGGCCGCGGATGTCGATGCCGCCGCCGTAACCGGCCAGGCTGCCGGGGCGGTCGCCCGGGTTCGTCACCCGGTTGTCGGCGACGGTCGAGTTGATGACGGTTCCGCCGTCGTCGAACCTGATGCCTCCGGCCTCTCCCGCGACGTTCCCGCTGACGGTGCTGTCGATGAGATCCAGGTGTGAGCCGGGGGTGTTGAAGATGCCGCCGCCGTAGCCCGCGGCGTTCCCGGTCACGGCCACGCGTCGCAGCGTCATGTGGTGCCCGTTGGCGATGCCGCCGCCACCGGTGTCTGTGATGGGCAGTTCGCGCTGCTTGGCCGTGCCCCCGGTGATCGTCAGATCGGACAGTCGGGTGTCCGCCTGCATGCGGAAGGCGCGGTCCAGGTGGTCGGCGTCGATGACGGTGGTCCGTGCGCCGGAGCCGCGGATCGTGGTGGGCACGGCGACGTTCAGGTCACCCGTGGTCGGGTCGGGGTTGTCTCCGATGATCAGGCGGGGGTCGGGCGGGATGGACAGCCGGTAGCGGCCGGGAGGCAGGGTGATGGTGCTGCCCTGGCGGGCGTTGGCGGCCATGACCGCGGCGCGCAGGCTGCACGTGCCCGACGCGGTGCGGCACAGACCGTCCGACGGGTCGGCGTCGACGGCGTCGGACGTGGTGTCCACGGTGAACTCCGTGGGTCCGGCGGCCGCGGGGGCGGCGGCGCCGGTCGTGGGCGCGGCGAGTGCCATGGCCGTGGCGAGGCCGATGGTGAGTACCACCGGGCCGGTTCGCAGGTTCATCGGATGAACTCCTCTCGGCGAGGAAGGAGGACTCGGCTGATGCGAGGGCGTGTCGCCGCGTCGGAGCGGCGAGGCAGGCCGGGCAGGAGAGCCGGCGGGAGGTGAACGGCGTGCACGGCGTCTGAGCCGTCCGAGCTCTGTAAGGAGCGTTCCATTCACGGAGTTCCGTGTCTACCGAGCGGTAGAGGAGTGACCGGATGGAGACGGGACCCCGCGGGGGTGAGTGGGAACCGCGGCAGGCCTGAGGAGACGCGCGGAAGACCTCGGCGGCGAACAGGCGAAGAAACCCGACGCACACCTCTTGACCATCCGTACCTACTGGTCAGTACGCTCTCGGCACCCTCAGAACACCAGCGCTTTGCCCCCGTGCCGCCGCGGCGCACCCGCCCTCGGCACGCTCCCGCACGCCCACAGGCCGAGTCCGTGTTCCCGTGACCCGGGCGACGCCCGACACGGTCTTTCAGCCAGACGGCGCCGTCGAGCGCTTCCCCGAACCCCACTTTGAGAGTCCATCGTGAAGAAAACCCTCATGACCGCTGCCGCCGCCGCGGCCGGCGCCCTTCTCGCGGTGCAGGCCCCAGGTCCCGCCCAGGCGTCGAGCAGCTCCACCTTCGACTCCGCCGCCGACCCCATCCTGTTCGTGCACGGTTACACCGGTGACGCCGGCAACTGGAACGTCATGGCCGACCGATTCAGAACCGACGGCTGGCCGTCCTCCCACCTGGACCAGTGGTCGTACGACTGGCGCCAGTCGAACGCCACGACGGCCCAGCAGTTGTCGGCCGAGGTCGACCGCCTGCTCGCGGCCACCGGCGCCGCCCGAGTCGACATCGTCAGCCACTCCATGGGCGGGCTCTCCTCGCGCTATTTCCTGAAGAACCTCGGAGGGACCTCCAAGGTCGACGCCTGGGTGTCGCTGGGCGGCCCCAATCACGGCACGGACAGCGCCGACAGCTGCTTCGACACCTCCTGCACCGAGATGCGTATCGGCTCCGACTACCTCGCCGCACTCAACTCCGGAGACGAGACGCCGGGCTCATCCCGCTACGCGACCTGGTGGTCGCCTTGCGATCTGGTGATCAACCCGGACAGTTCCGTCTCCCTGTCCGGGGCGGCGAACACCAAGACCGCCTGCCTCGGCCACACGGACCTGCTCGCCGACGCGACGGTCTACGCCCAGACCAGGGACATGATCAACCGCTGACCCCCGGCGGCCACGAGGAACGCGCGGCGAGATCACCCGACACGAGCCTGGCGCGACGCCCGAACGTCTCCCGAGGCGGTGTTGGGTGATACGAGGGTCGCCTGCCGACTTCTTCGTGCCATCTGCCAGTACGGCTGCCGGAACGCCGCGGAGCAGACTCTCAGCCACGGCCAAGTCCCGCCTTCGGCCTCCGAGTTGCCGAAGGCGGGCGTGGCGATGTTCAGGCTCTGATGCGAAGAGGGGGCGGCACGGTGAGAGTGCAGCAGTACGACGAGATCGGCGAGGCCTTCGAGGGGTTCAAGTCCCTCCCGTTGATGCGTTACGGGGAAGTGCCGAGCTTTCTGGCGATGGTCGGGGACGTGCGCGGCAAGTCGGTTCTCGACGTGGCGTGCGGCACCGGTTTCTACAGCAGGGAGTTCAAGCGGCGCGGTGCCACGGATGTCTTCGGCGTCGACATCTCCGTCGAGATGATCGCCGCCGCGCAGGAGTTCGAGCAGCGTGACCCGCTGGGGGTGCGCTACGAGGTCGGTGATGTCGGCGAGCTGGGGTCGCTGGACCGGCGTTTCGACGTCGCGTTGGGAGTGCAGTGCCTCAACTACGCCGAGGACATCGCGGAGATGGAGCGGATGAGCCGCAACATCCACCGGAACCTGGTGCCGGGCGGAGAGTTCTTCGTGCTCTCACAGAATCCCGACTACAAGTTCGACTGCGCCTCCCTGGACAAGTACGGGTTCCGCTGCGAGCCGACCGGCGAGGAGATCGAGACGGGTCCGCGGGTGCGGGTCACGGCCCTGCTCGAAGCACAGCCGATCAGCATCGTCTCCACGGCCCCGCGCCGCGACGTCTACGAGCGGTGTCTGCGGGCGGCCGGCTTCAGTGACGTCGAGTGGGTTCCGCTGCAGGTGTCGCAAGCCGGCATCCGTGAGTTCGGCGAGGACTTCTGGGCGGACCTCTACACGAGCCCGCCGCTGGAGATGCTGCGCTGCCGTGCCTGACCGCCCGCCGGGCCGGCCCTTGACACCGGCACGGCCCGGCGGCCGGTAGCGCGTGCCCACGTGGACGCGCGTCAGGGCCTGTCGGAGCGCACCCCGAGTCCATCGGCTTCCGGGCCGGTCAGTCGGCCGCCGTTCCCGGAATCTCCTTGGCGACCTTGTTCACAGGCGCGATCAGCAGCCACAGCGCGGCAAGACCGACGAGCACGGTGCTCCAGGTCTCCTCCACCCCGGCCAGCGCGGGCACCGCGAGCAGATAGGGCACGCCGTAGACGACCAGCCAGCGCGCGGCCCCGCCCGGGGTCCAGCAGTCGTCGCCGCCGGCGCCCAGACCGACGGACAGACCGCCGACGATGCCGCCCATGAGGGCGGTCAGGAACAGGGCGGCCACGAGGGCTCCCCACCGCAGTTCCTCGTGCGCCGGCGAGGCGCCCAGCCCCAGCAGCACCAGCCCGCTGACGGGGATCCCCATCAGCATGACGTTCGCGATGCGCAGCGTGTCCCAGATCCAGTCCGGCACATCGCCGACCGGGTCCAGCCCGGACACCGCGGGCGCCTCGGCACCGGCGTCGACGACCATGCCGCGCAGCGCCCAGCGGGCGTTGCGCCACAGGGCCACCGCCCACAGCAGTCCAAACCCGAGCCCGGCCCCGCCCGCCGCGAGCACGTAGGGGTGCGCCGCCGGGCCGGGCCGCCACACCAGGAGTACCGCCGCGGCCCACCCCGACAGCACCGCGGCGCCCGCGAGCAGCCGGGCTCCCACGGTGCGCCACCATCCGGCCCGCTCCGCGCGGTTACCCCCGGAGTGCAGCCGTGGCAGCTGGAAGACGAGCACCACCTCGCCCCGTCGCCTCACCACAGCACCCCGAACACCATCACCACGCCGATGAACAGCCAGACCGCACCACCGAAGATCATGAGGAACAGCTTCATCAGCAGGAACGGCAGCCACTGCGCGTGCGCGGCACGGGACGGCTGCCGGGGGTCGTAGACGATCTCGGTGCGCTGGACGTTCCGCCGGCAACTGTAGGTGTGCACACCGCCCTCGGCGTCGGTGTAGCTGTAGTAGACAGTCTTCTTCCGCCGCCCGGTCGCGTACCCGTGCACGGAGATGCCCCGCCGCGCCAGCGCGGCCCGCCGGGTGGCCTCCTCGATGCCGCCGAGGAAGCCCAGCAGGCCGATGGCGAGGGGAACCAGCCCGACGACCACACCGAGGATCCGCGCCCCGTGCGTCGCGGCGACCCACCCGGCGTATCCGAGGTAGGCGAGCACCAGCAGGACGAGGGGCGTCAGCACCCACCACAGCCGCGGCTCCCGTGACTCGTCCGTCGTGACCAGCGCGCTGCCCGCCGGATCCCGCAGCGCGGGAAGGACACCGGTCAGCGCGGCGGCGAACGCGGCGGTGGCGGTCGGGTTGCCGCCCTCGACGCGATGCACCGCACCGTCGGTGAGCACGATCTCGACGACCCGAGGCTCGGGCGTCCTGACTTCCCGCACGACGGCGAGGGGTATGCCGACGCGCCGGTCGGGGTGTTCGATACGGACCGCGTCGGAGTCGTACTTGGCGGAGACCCGGCGGCCGTGGAGTATCTGGGACATGCACAGTTGACCTTCGTACGGCCCCGAGGGTTGCCCCGGCATCTCGGTTCCGGTCGGGTTGTGCCGATCGGCCGAACCCGCAGCACATCCGGGCGTATGTGCTCGTGCCCCTGGGTGCAACGGCCGGACGGGCCCCCTCGCTTGATTACGCTCGGTCGCCTCCCCCACCCGTACCCCCTGGAGGTCCCCATGCCGTCATCCCCTCCCTGGGCCCGTATCCGGCTCGGCTCCGACGGCAGCTTCGTGCTCGGCGGGGCGCCGGGCGACGACGGCCGTCTGATCAGGGTCGCGTTCGGGGCGTCCGGCGTCCTGTCGGTGCTGTCGCTGCCACCGGAAGGCGGCTGGTACGAGGCGACCGTGCGCCTGGGGCGGGCGGTCGACCGGCGCCGCGACCTGCTGAGGCTGCGGGTGGCCCGGGCCGTCGACGAGGGCGTCGAGGCGGCGGAGACGGCGTACGCCGCGACGGGCGGGCGGCGCACCCGGGAGATGTTCATGGACGGCTTGGAGAGCTGCCGCTGGAGCATCGTGGACGTCCGCGCGGACGGCTCACGGATCACGGGCGACGGCCGTCTGGAGGAGGGCACGGCCTCGGTGACCCGCCGTTGGGACGACGCGGACGGGCAGCGGCTGCGGGAGACCGCCAGCACCTGCGCCCGCAAGTCAGGACGTACGGGCACCCGGATCGCCTCCCGGTCCGAGACCGTGTACCCGCACGGCGGCATCAGCGTCAGCGAGCGGGTCTCCACCGTGGCCTCCGACGGGGAGCGCCGGTTCCGGCGTCGCACCGCGTGGGCGGACATGCCCGAGGGCAGCGTGGTCGAGCGAATCCGCGAAACGGTCACGGCCGCCGACGGAACCCGACGCACCGGTTCCGTCGTACAGACCTTCGGCGACGGCAGCCGTACCATCCGCCACATCGACGAATTGCTCCAGCCCGGCGGACGCCGGATCCGGGACGTCAGCGTCACCCGCCTCCTCGCCGACGGTGCCGGCCGGTCCGTCTTCCAGGGCCGTCAGGAGTCGGTCGTGCACGGCGGGTCCGGCGGTGCCGCGGGGCGATTCCGGCCGACGGCCGGCTCCGCCGCCGGCGGGCGCCTGGTCGACGAGGGGTGGGGAGTCGACGCCAGCGGCAGCACCGTGGTCGTCACCGTCGAGAACCGCCCGGACGGAACAGTCGCGATCACCACGGTGAACCGACGACCGGACGGCAACGGCAACCGCCGCGTCACCGTCCGGGACGCCGCGGGGCACATCGTGTCCGACACCACCGAACCGGCGGCGGCCGAGGACGCCGAGCCCACGGCCGCCGAACAACTGGAGAACGACAAGGGCGACGAAGACAGCGAGGACTGGGCCGGCGCATACGACTTCGACGTGCCAGAGCCCGCCCGCGGCGGAAGGGAAGACGGCTGGCAGGACTGTGAGGGCGGCGGGGAGGAACCGCCGGACATGCTGCCCACCCACGCCCGCAGCGTCTTCGCCCTCATGAGCGACCCGGAAGCCTGGTACCCCGAGGACGAGGAATCCGCTCCCATCGCCCGCCGCCTCGAATTCGCCCTGCGTGACCGTGTGCCCTACCTGGGCGGCGCCGGCCCGGACACGGGATGGGGCGAGGGCGGCGGCGAGGCGCCGCCGGACGTCGAACTGGGGGAGGCGGACCTGGCGAGCCTGCGCCCGGTGTACGGTCCCACCGGTGACTGGGACGACTGGAAGGGTCCCCGCGTGCACACCGGCTACGTCAGAGCCCTGCTCTCGGCGCTCGCCCACACCACCGCCGTGGACCCGGCGGCCGTCAGCCAGGCCGTCCTCGCGTACGAGGCCCTGTCCACCCGCATCGACAACGTCCTGCTCCGCCACGAGTCCTGACGGTGCGGATACCCGGTTCGCCTGTTTTGTTCTGGTTCACTGGCGGCATGCCCTTCGAAAAGTACGGCGTGCTGTCCGGGACCCTCCACCGTCACTACCGCGACCAGCCCGACAACCAGGGCCGCTGGTTCCATGTGAACGTGGAGGTGGACGCCCCCGGTGGTCGCTACCACTGCGCCGTGGACGTCGACAGTCACAAGTCCAACGTGGGTGTTCAGTGGAAGGTCTTCACACTGAAGGCCAGTGAGCTGGGACCCGTCGCCGCCCTCGCCCAGGGCTACCACGATCTCGCGCCCGGCTCGGTCTCCGGAGCGCTGGACTATCTGCGCCATCCGGCACTGGTCGACCGGTCCGGCGTGCTGTTCCAGCGGCGCCCGCCGTCCTGGCTGCAGGACGTGCTCGACCTCTTCGGCGCCCGGCCCTGGCACGCGGGCTCCTACGCCGACGCCACCGTCGCGCTGGAGCCGATCCTGGTGCCCGGGCGGCGTGTGCTCGTCTTCGGGGAGCCGTTCACCGACGACCCCGAGGGCGACCTCGGCATGCACAACATCCACCAGAACCAGGGCGATCCGGCCGGATCCCAGTGGTGGGACGAGAACGGCATCTGGCAGGACGGCGCCACGCTCACCCGCCGCCCCGACGGCCGGTACGACGTCTTCCTGAACAAGTTCTCCAGCCAGGCGGACCAGACGAACAGCGCGGGCCACCCCGTGACGTGACGCCGACGTGCCCGGTCGTGGGAGCGTGCCCGGTCGGGGGAAAACCCGTCGACAGGCGACCGGCTGACGCACTGTGATGGGGTCCGGCAGCCCGCCGTCCGCAGCGGGCCGAACCCAGGAGCCGCTCTTGGCGACCGCGACGCCCCAGGACCCCGACCGCCCCGCGATCGACACCGCGCTGGTGAGGCGCCTGGTCGACACGCAGTTCCCGCAGTGGTCCGGGCTCCCCCTGCGCAGGCTCGAACAGGCCGGATCGGACCATGTGATCCACCGCCTGGGCGAGGAGCTGTCCGTACGGCTGCCCCGCCACGCCGGGGCCGTCGGGCAGGCCGAGAAGGAGGCCGAGTGGCTGCCCCGGCTCGCCCCGCACGTGCCGCTGCCCGTACCGGTCCCGGTGGCCGTGGGGAAGCCCGGCCTCGGCTATCCGTGGCCCTGGATGGTGGCCCGCTGGCTGGACGGCGAGGTGGCGACGGTGGCGGCACTCGCCGACTCGTACGACACCGCCGTCGAACTCGCCCGATTTCTGACCGCCCTTCAGCGCTTCACGCCCGACAACGCCCCGGCCGAGGACACGGCCGACACCCTCGCGGCCCGGGACCGGGCGACACGGGCCGCCATCGCCCGGCTCGACGGCGAGTTCGACGCGTCGGCCATGACCGACCTGTGGGAAGCCGCGCTCGACGCCCCCGCATGGGACCGGCCCCCGGTCTGGTTCCACGGAGACTTCCACACCGGCAACCTGTTGACCAGCGACGGCCGTCTCAGCGCCGTCATCGACTTCGAGAGACTCGGCGTCGGCGACCCGTCCCGTGACCTGACCATCGCCTTCACGCTGATGTCCGCCGGCCCCCGCGCCGCCTTCCGCGCCGCGCTCGGCGTGGACGACGCCACCTGGACCCGAGGCCGCGGCTGGGCCCTGGCCACGGGCCTGAACGCCCATGTCTCCTACGCCGCCACCGAGCCCCGGGTCGCCGCGCAGACGACCCGTCAGATCACCGAGGCGCTGGCCGGCTAGGCGCTCCCCGCGCCGGGCACCGCCTGACGGTCCTGGTGGACGACCGTGATGTGTCGATCGGTCCCGGGGTTCTCGAGTTCGTCGAGCACGGCGACGGCCAGGTCCTCGGCGCTGATCCACGACCGGTCGTCGGCGGTGGTGAGCAGGGTGTCGGTGCCGCGCCGGTAGCGGCCCGTGCGCTCACCGGGTTCGAGCAGGGCCGGAGGGCTCAGGTAGACCCAGTCCGCGCCCGGACGGTCCTCGCAGGCCCGCAACTGCGCGATCCCGGCGACGGCCACCGCCCGGTACTCGGCGGGCACATAGGCGGGGTCGTCCGCCAGGATCAGGTCTTGGTCACCGGGACTGCGCAGCGCGCCGGCGCCACCGACCACGAGGACGCGTATCCCCTCGCGGGCGGCCACGTCCAGCACGGTACGGGTCGCGCCGACCAGGAACTCCTGGTCGACCGGGAAGGTCCGGAGCGTCACCACCACGGCGTCCGGGACGACGCCGTGCGTCGCGGCGCCGGTCAGCGTCTCGCGCAGGGCGGTGGGGTCGTTCGCGTCGACGGCGACCGGAGTGAGGCCCGGCCTCCCGTCCACGGGCTTGCGGGACAGGGCGAGCACGCCGTGTCCGCGCGCAGCGGCCTCGTCGATCACCCGGCTGCCCACCATGCCGGTGGCGCCGAGTACGGCGATCGTCCTGCGGGTCGTCATCGGTTCAGCTCCTCTTGAGAGTGGTGAGTGGTGGTTCTCGGCCGCGGACCCCGCGGGCCCGCCGTCCGCCCCGCGCCCGCCCGCTTCGGCGGGTCGAACTGCGCGGCGAGCAACGCGGCCAGGGCGAGGACGAAGCCGATGCTCTGCGGCAGGCTCAGCGACTCGCCCAGCCCGATGCCGACGACGGTGGCGACCAGCGGCGACAGCAGCACCAGCGGCGCGGACGCGCCGACCGGCAGCCGGCCGATCCCGCGGAACCACAGCGTGTACGCGATCAGCCCGCCCATGCTGCCGAGCCAGAGGTAACCGCCGGCGGCGGCCCAGTCGATCCGCTGCGGCACCCCTTCCAGGACGAGGGTGAGGGGGAGCAACAGCAGTCCGCCCGCCGTCAGTTGCCAGCCCGCCAGGGTGAGCGGACCCACCCCGTCGGGACGGCCCCAGCGCTTGGTGAGGACGACGCCGCCGGCCATGGTGGCCGTACCGACGAGACCCGCGAGCACCCCGGCCGCGTCCAGCTGCGCCTGCGGCCCGAGCACGACGAGTCCGACGCCGAGCACGCCGAGCACACCCCAGATCCACCGCCAGGCCGTCGGCCGGTCGCGGAGCACCGCGATGGCGAGGGCCGCGACCAGGAGCGGCTGCGTGGCGCTGAGGGTGGCGGCGACCCCGCCGGGGAGTCGTTCGGCCGCGACGAACAGCAACGGGAACAGCGCGCCGATGTTGAGCACCCCGAGGACGGCGGCCTTCCACCACCAGTCCCCGCGCGGGAGCACCCGCGTGAGCGCCAGCCCGATCAGCCCGGCGGGCAGGGCGCGCATCAGCCCGGCGAACAACGGATGCCCGGCTGGGAGGAGTTCGGTGGTCACGGCGTAGGTGGTGCCCCACGCGGCCGGTGCGAGCGCGGTCAGTGCGACGGTCGCCACCCGCTGCGCGGACACGGCCCGCGGCAGGCCGCGGGACCGCTCGGTCAAGGTCTGCATGCGGGAAGTCTCGACTCCTCGGCTCATGAATCCAAAGCATGCTTGTCATGCCAGGCATGAATGAGGACGATGAATGCGTGGACCTGCAGCAGATGCGCTACGTCGTCGCCCTCGCCGAGACCCGCAACTTCACCCGTGCCGCCGAGCGCTGCTCGGTCGTGCAGTCCTCGCTCAGTCACCGGATCGCCGGGCTGGAACGCGAACTCGGCGTCCAGCTCTTCGCCCGCTCCAGCCGCCGGGTCGAACCGACCAGCGCCGGAGTCGCGTTCGTCGCCGGGGCCCGGGAGTGCCTGGCCGCCGCGGACCGCGCGGTCGCCCAAGCCGCCGCGGCGACCGGTGTGGTGCGCGGCCGGCTCGCCGTCGGTGTGATCGTGACCACGGCCGCCGTCGACGTACCGGAGCTGCTTCAGCGCTACCGCGCCCGGCATCCCGAGGTCCAGGTCGTCCTGCGGTCCGGGCGCAGCGACGACCTGGTGACGGCGATCCGTGACGGCGATCTGGACATCGCCTTCCTCGGCCTGCCGGAGGGCCGACGCCCGTCCGGGGTCGAGTCCGTCGACCTCGACCACGACCGGCACGTGCTGGTGGTGCCGGCCGGGCACCGGCTCGCGGGAGCCTCCCGGGTCACCCTGGAGGAGATCGCGGGGGAGCCCTTCGTGGACTTCGTGGCCGGGACGCCCGCCCGTGCCCAGTCCGACGAGGCGTTCGCCGCGGCCGGCCTGGTCCGCGACGTCGCGTACGAGGCCGGTGTGGTGGAGCTGATGACGCGGCTGATCGCCCGTGGGCTCGGTATCGCGTTGATGCCGTCGGCGTTCATCGGCCCGCTGGCCGCCGACGACCCGGAACTGGCACTGGTGCCGGTGGTCGACGGTCCGCGCCGCGTCGAGTATCTGGCGTGGAGCCGTTTCAACCCCAGCCCGGCGACCATGGCCATGCTCGCGGTGCTCGGCGTCAGAACACCCGCGTGACCCGGGCGCCCGGCGGCGATGCGCCGAGCGGCCCGGGGGTCGTCAGCGTCTCCTCCGAACGGCCGCCACGAGCCGTCCCGCCGCCTCGAAGCGGAGGTGATCCAAGGTGTCCGCGCCGTAGGGCCAGTCCTCGGCACGGTCGAAGCAGAGGTCGGTGGGGATGGGGGAGTCGCGCAGGTCCGCGGCGTGGGTGCCCGGCGGGAGCGCGGCGAGGGCGGCGCGCAGCGGATCGGGCGAACCGGCCCACTCCTCGATCGGCACCGGACGAGTCCACGGCTCGCCGGTGTGGGTGAGGAAGCCCGCCGTGGCGCCCCGCACATGGGAGGCGAAGTCGGCGGCGGCAGCCGCCGCACGGCCGATGCGCGCCACGGTCAGCAGCAGATGCGGCAGGGACTCGGCGACCAGGGCGAGGCCGGGTTCCCTGCGGAGGACGCCGGGGTCCGCGGGGATCGAGACCACGTAACCCCATTCACCGGTGCGGGGGTCGACACGGACCTGCATCAGCGCGTCGTCGTGCGGTCCGTGGCCGAGACGGGCGACCGGCCAGTAGGTGCCGTCACCGCCCATCATGCGGTGCGCTTCCGGGGCGACGGCGTGCTCGGGCACGCCGGGTGCGAGCCGCAGCGGGGGCAGCCCCTGCATCCGTATGCCGCCGATCTCACGCAGCACGGTACGGATGCCGTCCGGGACGGGTACCGGCCAGGTGTCCAGTGCGGCGTCGGTGTGCCCCTCGTCGAGGGCGACCAGGTCCGGGTGGGCGGCGGCGAGAGCGCTCAGCTCCCCGACGGCCAGCCGCGCGGCGTCCGCCGGGACCGTGGGCCGGCGCACCGGCCGGCCCAGGAAGTCACCGCTGACGAAGCTGTGCAGCAGCAACGCGCGCCCGTCGCCGACCAGTTCGTACGTCAGCTCGCTGCCGCTCGTGTCGGCCGTGTCGTACTCGAAGGAGTAGTACGGCTCCCACTCCACCCGGCACGGATATCCGGGCAGTGCGCGCAGGTCGACGACATCGGTCAACTGGCCGCCGCCGGCGACGAGCGAGGCGAGTTCCGCGTCCTCGCCCTCGGCCGCCTCGATCGACGGGACGGCCGGGACGGACACCCGCGGGCGGGCCGGCTCGCCTGCGAGGCCCAGCAGCCAGGCAGTGAACGACGGGGCCTCCACCACGATCTCCGTGTCGTCCCACGGCTGGACGCGGATCACCGGCCCCCAGTCCGACGCGCCCACCCCCACCACCAGCGTGCCGTCGTCACCGGGAAGATCGCCCAGGGTCCAGTGGCCCTGGGCGAAGTCCCGCGGCCCGGGAGTGCGAGGCCCGAAGTCGTACCGGAAGCGGCCGTCCCGCACCCCGCCCACCTCCCGCAGCACGGTACGCACGGCCTGGGGCAACTCGACCGGCCACCGGTCCAGTTCGGCGTCCGGGAAACCGTCCAGCGGTTCCATGCCCCGTGCGCGCAGCGCCGACACGGCGGCCCGTACCTGCTCCAGACTGATGTCGCTCATGGAAGCCGATCATGGCAGAGACCACTGACGACACGGTCGGGAGCCGGTCCCGGACCGCGTCACGGCCGGGTGCGCACCCAGCGCAGCGTCGCGTATCGCTCGCCGGGCCGCGGTGGCCGGTTCCACGGGCGCGTCCGGAGGGTGTGCAGACGTCCGCGCGTCAGGGCGAGCCGCGGGAGACGGACGCCGAACTCGGTGGCGATCGCCTCAAGGGCCCGCCCCTCGGCCGGCCGCCAGGCGTCCGCGTCGTCGTCCTCGAAGAACCGGTCCGGGTCCAGCGCTTCGGGCACGTCTCCTCGCCGGGCGACCGGGGTGCCCCGCACCGTGAACGCGTACAGCTCCGCCCCGTCCTGCGCGACGGACAGGTGGAAGAGACCGGGACGGCGGCCGAGAGGCGGCTCGCTCCAGACCGTGACGGCGCGGGTGTTCGCGGAGGCGGCGACGCCCGGGGAGACGAACCGTTCCTCGTGGAAGCCGCCGCCCGGCCGTGGTTCCAGGGCGAAGCTCCAGCCCGGCCCCGCCCGTCCGACGGCGGTCAGCGCCCTGTCCTCCCATGTCGCGTCCGGGTCGCCACGGAAGCCCGTACGGGACTGCCACATCGTCATCGGTTCGCTCAGCGCGGCGTCGTCGGCGCCGATGAGGCCGGGCAGCTCGGCCGGTTCCGCCCCCTCCACGAGAACGAAGCGGTACGACTCCAGGAAGCCGTTCGGATCCCGCTCCGACAGCCATGCCAGACCCGGCGGATCCAGATCGGCCACCGGCGCCGGAGCCTCCCCGCGGTGCCCCGCCCGGGGTGTGGCGAGCAGTTCCCGTCCCCGTTCCGGGCCGATCAGGGGGCCGAGCAGCGGGTCGGCGACGAGGCCGACCGGGGCCAGGTGGTCGGGGCCCAGCGGCCGCCACTCCGGCAGGGCCGCGCGCAGCGTGTGCCACGCCGCGTCCGTGTCGCCCCAGCGCGCCTGTTCCCGTGCCTGTTCCACGGCCCGCCCGAAGGCGCCCTCGGCGCTGTACCGGAAGGCGTCTTCCCGCAGCTGCCGCTCCACCTCGGCCGCCGTCTCCTGGAGCGAGACCGACGCGCCTCCCCGGAAGTGGGGCTGCCACGGTGTGCCCCGGTGGAAGCGAAGGTGCTCGGCAGCCAGCACGGGCAGCAACTCCCACGCGTAGCGGGGATCGTCGGGGAGCAGGCCGAAGGACACCATGTGGGTCTGCCCGAGCAGTCGGCGGATCTGGTCGCGCAGCCCCGCCGCGCGTGGCCTGCCGAACGCGATGGCCTCCGCCAGCAAGGCCTCGGCCTGCTCGTACCGTCCGCCCAGCGCCTCCAGCCGGGCCGTCTCGACGGACGAGTCGAGCGCCCGCGTCGTCGCGTTGGCGAACTCCGGTCCCTCGCCGGCCGCCCGGTGGGCCCGCAGACTGTGCCACTCCCGGTACATGGCGTCCATGAACGCCCGGAACGACCCGTACCGTTCCGGCGGACTCGCGCGCCACGACGCGTAGCAGTACACGGCCCACTCGCCGTCGCCGTCCACGTCGCCCGGGTCCAGCAGGACGTAGACGGCGTCCGACTCCACGTCCAGTTGCAGCGCCCGATGCCACATCCCGGCCAGGAGCGTCTCCTCGGGCGTGGGGTCGTTCTCGGGGTCCGTCTCGTAGAACTCGGCGAGTCCCGACGCGTCCTGGTGCCACCGGACCCCGTCGGTCCCCCCGAGCAACCAGACGAAGCCCCCCGCGTGCCGCCAGCCGTCGCTCACCGCCAGAAAGGTCCGGTACGAGGGCGGCAGCCGGTGCCCGAGCCGCTCCTCCAAGGCCAGGATCCGTTCCTCGGACGCGGGCGGGAACCCCAGCCAGCGCGTACGCAGCGCCTCCTCGTCCCCCGGGCGCCGCTCGTCCGCGGGCACGTCCGGATCCTGCGCGTCGGCCCACTCCTGGCTCCAGCGCACCAGTAAGGACCGCCAGTCATCGATCTCCGTCATACCGCCGATGCTGCCAGCCGCCACTGACAACGCCCCGCTCCGATCCGGCGGGAAAGCAGGTGCTCGCAGCGGCGCTTCGCTCTACGGTGGCCCGATGGGAACCGATCGGCGTGTCCGCCGCCTCGTGGTCGACGGGGCCGTCTGGCACCGGACGGTCCGGCAGCGCGGCGGACCCGACTACGCCGACTGCCGGCTGACGCTCTCCTTCTTCCCCGAGGCGTCGGAGCGTGGCCTTCGGCGCCGCTTGTCCCTGGTCTTCGCCCCGGGACCGGAAAGGATCGTTTCGAACTCGTACTTCGAGGCGGGCACGGTCGTACGCCTCCCGGACCGCGGCCGGCTCAACCTCTACGAGCCGGGAGCGGCCCGGCGCCTGCTCACGGCCGCGGCGCCGGTCCTCGAGGCGCGTCCACTGGAGCGGAACGTCGAAGTGGACGGCTGGCTCTGCTTCGACGAAGTCCTGCCGGGGGTCACTGATCCGGTTCGCGTACCAGCGGATGGTGCGCGCAGCGAAAGCCACCGGCGAACGCCGTGACCGCGTCGAAGGGGAGCGTGTGCACGGTGACGTCCCGCGCGGTCAGCGCTTCGGCGAGCGCCGTCAGCCGTTCGTCGACGAGTACCTCACCGGGCGCCAGGACGAGGCTGTTCCCCGCGAGGAGGTTCACCGCGTCGTGCAGGCTCACGTCGATCAGATCCCAGTCGGCGACAGGCGCCGGCACTCCGTCGACGAACTGCTGCCGGCACACGACCGCCAGGCCCTCGCGTACGGCGGTGAGCCCGTCGTCCAGATGGATGACATGCTCACTGACCGGCACCTCGTGCACGCGGTAGCCGTCGCCGAGCAGGCGCGCCAGCCACCGGGCGCCCGCCGCGTCCGACGCCGCTCCGCCCCGTCCGCAGCCGACGAGGATGTCCCGCCCGAGGACCGCGACGTCACCGCCTTCGAGGAACGGCCCCGTCGCCGACGACAGCTCGGTCACGGGTACGGGGGAGGGCGGCGGCATCACCGAGTAGCGCGCTCCGCGGGACACGGCCTCTGCGAAGACGGGACGCAGTCCGAAACGCTCCTTGAAACGGGCCGGCAGCCGCAGCGCGGCCTCGATGACGTGATCGCCCACGACGAGGATCGGATCGCGGACGAACGTCTGCATGCGGAACCCGTCGCCGTCACTGTCGTAGACGCCCAGCTCGGCGTCGCTCAGCTCCCGTGGGCGGTGCACGGCCACCTCGCGGCCGGTGAGGAAGCGCACCAGTCCGTCGATCTGCTCGACGGTCCTCTCGTAGCCCTCCGGGTCCGCGTCGGACCAGAGCTTGCCGGCCCAGCGTGGCAGTCGCCGCCGGGTGCGGTCGGGCAGGAAGCGCAACGAGTCCGGAACTCCCGCGCCGACTCGCTCCGGAACGCGGAAGTCGATGACGCGGCCGACCACCGCCTCTTTCAGGGTTCCCCACTCGTGGGTGACGTTGATGCGGGGGAGTGGCCGAGGTGTGCTGCTCATCATCGCGTGACTCCTTCCGGGCGCGGTGTGGCGCGTATGCGGTTATTTCGACCTTTTCATCCCGGGATTTCTGATTCATCCACACGGAGTGCCGGAAGTGACCGGACATTTCGGATGATCCGCTCGCCCCGCAGTGTCCTCCTTGAGGACGACTCCGGTGATCACTCTCCGCAGTCGTCCGGGTGCCGCACGAACAGGCCGGTTTGAGCGCGTCAGAACTGTGCAGGTGTTCTGCCTGGTACGACCACCGGCGAAAGGAGCCTTGCCATGGCGGCGCCCGACAACGACGAGTCGGTGGAGCCCGCCGCGATCAGACGCCACGGCGTGCTGTTCCGGGCGATGGAGAGGACACACCGGCCGAAGCTGCGCCGCAGCGACATCACCGTCACCGACGAGGCGGCGGTCAAACGCGCCACGAAGGCCGCCGCCCTCGGCAACGCGATGGAGTGGTACGACTTCGGCATCTACAGCTATCTCGCCGCGACCATGGGCAAGGTGTTCTTCCCCTCGGGAAGCGACACCGCCCAACTGCTCAGCTCCTTCGCGACGTTCGCCGTGGCCTTCCTGGTGCGTCCGGTCGGCGGAATGGTCTTCGGGCCGCTCGGCGACAAGCTGGGCCGCAAGCGCATCCTCTCCATCACCATGATCATGATGGCGGTGGGCACCTTCGCCATCGGCCTGATCCCCGCGCACGCGAGCATCGGGCTGTGGGCCCCGGCCCTGCTGATCTTCTTCCGGCTGGTGCAGGGCTTCTCCACCGGCGGGGAGTACGGCGGCGCCTCGACCTTCATCGCGGAGTACGCCCCCGACAAGCGGCGCGGTTTCTTCGGCAGCTTCCTCGAACTGGGCACGCTCGCCGGGTACGTGGGAGCCTCCGGCCTCGTCGTCGTCCTCACCAGCGTCCTGAGCGAGGACCAGATGCTGAGCTGGGGCTGGCGCGTTCCGTTCCTGGTCGCGGCGCCTCTCGGTCTGATCGGCCTGTACCTGCGGCTCAAGCTGGACGAGACGCCGGCCTTCCAGAAGCTGGAGGAGGGCGACGCCAGGGCGGCCGAGGCCGCCGACGCCGTGGAGACCTCGGCCACCGCCGACCTCGGCAAGATCTTCACGCGGTACTGGCGGCCGCTGCTGCTGTGCCTCGCGCTCGTCGCGGCGTACAACATCACGGACTACATGCTGCTGTCGTACATGCCAACGTACCTGTCCGAGGAGCTGGGCTACGGGACCAATCACGGTCTGCTGGTCCTGCTCATCGTGATGGTCCTTCAGATGTGCGTCATCAGCCAGGTCGGACGGCTCTCCGACCGCTTCGGGCGCAAGCCCCTGCTGATGGCGGGGATGCTCGGCTTCCTCGTCCTCTCCGTGCCGTCCTTCCTCCTCATCAGGCAGGGCAACGTCGTCCTCATCGGCCTGGGTCTGTTCCTGATGGGGCTCTCCCTGGTGGCCATGCTCGGCACGATGTCGTCGGCACTGCCCGCGATCTTCCCCACCCACGTCCGCTACGGCTCGCTCTCGGTGGCCTACAACCTCTCCACGTCGATCTTCGGCGGCACGACTCCACTGGTGATCACCGCGTTGATCAGTGTGTTCGGCACCAATCTCATGCCGGCCTACTACGCCATGGCGGCCGCGGTCGTCGGTGTCGTCGCGGTCCTGTGCATGAGGGAAACCGCCAACGAGCCCCTGGCCGGCTCGCCGCCCTGCGTCGAGACGGAGGAAGAGGCCGCCGAACTCGTCGAGGCCCAGTCCGGGAACCCGAGGCTCTGACCGTTCGTCATCCGACTGGGGACCAGGGGACCGAGTGGGGACCAGGGGACCGGCGGGAGGGCGCGGTGGGGACGACACTCAAGGGCATGAGCCGGGTTCCGTGGCATGAGCTGAAGCATGCGTACGGATCCGCGAGGGACGTCCCCGGCCGGCGAACGCGCGGTGCACGCCTCCCGGGCGTCATCGGGGCGGCCCAGTGCCCGCAGCGCCTGCGCCTGGCTCAGCCGGGTCTCCCGCTCGGCGTTCCAGTGCGCCGTGCCGGAGGCCATGACGCCCAGTGCCTCCCGGAAGCTGCGCAGGGCCCGGGCGGGCTCGCCGAGACCCAGGAGCGCACGGCCCGTGTTGCACAGGGCGACCTGCTCGATGACGGTGCTGCCGGCCTCGCGTGCGAGTTCCCTGCTGCGCGGGTGGTACGAGACGGCCGAGCGCAGGTCGGTGAGTTCGGCCACGTATCCCTGGTGCCCGAGAAGCAGCGCCTCCTCACCGGGGGTCGGTCGCTCGGGGCGCAGAGCGAGGCACCGGCTAAGCGTCGCCCGGGCTTCGGCCCCCTCGCCGTCGTCTCGGCGGAGTTCTGCCCGCCTTCCGGCCCGTAACACCGGGGCCCCGCGGGCGCGTTCGGACGGACACCCCTATGCTGCCGTGAGCATTCAAGATCGCCTTCGAAAAAACTCACGGGGACATGAACAAGTACACAGTGATGGCCGTCGGCCTCGTCCTGTCGCTCGGTCTGGTCGCGGGCTGCGGTTCCTCCGACGGCGGCTCCACCGCCAAGGGCAAGGACGGCAGCTCGGCCGGCCCGGACGGCGCGGCGCCCAAGGGCCCCTCCTACGGCGGGCCCGCGATACCCGGCCTCGCCGCCGAGCCCGCGTGGAGCCTGCCGCCCGCCCACGCCGTCGACCTCGGTGACACCTTCCTGTTCGTCAAGGACGACCAGGGCGCGTACGCGCTCGGTGAGGGCTACGCGTCGGAGCCGGCCGACGGCTCGGTCGGCACCCTGCACTTCACCGACGACCCCGAGCCGGTCACCCTGGAGTTCCGGGACGTGAAGACCGGCGAGGTGCGCAAGACCCTACAGGTGACGACCGAACGCGTGGCCGCGACGACCTGGCACGACGGCGTCCCGGCGGTCGCCGTGTTCGCCAGTGCCACGACCGAGTCGGACGGTCTGAGCGAGGAGAAGACCACCACCACGGTCACCGTCTACGGCAGCGACGGCGCGCGGCTGGGCGAGGCCACCAGCGGGGCCGAGGAATTCGACGTCCGCGAAGGCCACATCATCGAGCAGGACGGTGACGAGAGCCTGAAGCTCACGCCCGTCGACGGAGGCGCGGCCCGCAAGGTCACCTGCACCGGACAACTGGCGCGGTGCTCCTACGACTCGCGCAACCACCAGATCGACGGCGGGCAGGCCCACGCGCCCCTGATCACCGGCACGTACGCCTTCCACGTGGAGAACGCGTCCAACTACGAGGACGAGCCCGAGCAGCTCGTCATGACGGACCTCGCCACCGGCAAGAAGGTCTGGAGCACCGGCGACGTCACCCCGCCGGCGGGCGTCGAGCTGGACGACGACGGGCAGCGCACCAGCGGTGCCCTCCGGGTCCTCGACGTGCGCGACGGCCGCGTCCTCACCGCGTGGGGGGCGGGCGCGCTCTCTCCCGACACCTGGGTGACGGCGACGTACGACATCGCGAGCGGCAAGCAGGTCGGCGGCTCCTCCACGTACTCGTACGAGGACAGCCCCGCCGACACCCTCGACACCGAGGGCACCTCCGTCTTCACCCCCGACCGCACGCTGGCAGCCGCTCACACCGAGCTGGGCACCGCCGTGTGGCAGCCCGCCGACGGCAGGGAGATCTGGGCCCAGAAGGAGGGCGAGAAGGCGATGACGCCGCTGCGCTTCTCCCCGAACGGCGTCCTCTACGGCACCACCAAGGAGGACGGCTTCAGCGAGACCGTGTTCCTCGCCGTCGACGGCCGCACCAAGAAGGTGCTCGCCAAGAGCCTGCCCGAGCGGAACCTGCCGCTGTTCTCGCAGCCGTCGGGTTACGGCTACATCAGCACGGACGCGGGCTTCTTCGTGTTCCCGTCCCAGAGGTAGCCGGCCATGAGCGAGCCTGGCTGGAACTCGGCGATGACAGCGCGCGACGGACGTACCCATAGAGTTACCCCCATGCCTGGTTCGTTGAGTTCCACGAAAACCACTGCGGCGCTGCGCACTTCGGCACGTGCCTGCCTCGACCTGCTGCTGGTCCTCCTCACGGCCTCGGTGGTCCTGTGGCTCCTGGGACGGATGTGGTCCGTTGTCTGGCCTCTCATAGTGGGCTTGTTCATCACCACACTGACCTGGCCCGCGGCCCGGTTCCTGCGTCGGCGGGGCTGGCCGCCGGCGCTGGCCGCGTCGGTGGTGACCGTGCTGTTCCTGCTCGTCGTCACGGGCATCCTGGCGCTGATCACGATTCCGGTGGCGTCCGAGTCCGGCGAGCTGGCCGACGGCGCGGTCGAGGGCATCCAGCGGATCCGCGAGTGGGCCGCCGGACCGCCGTTGAACATCGGTGACGACCAGATCACCGAGGGCTTCGACAAGGCCGTGGCCCGTCTCCAGGACAGTCTCGGCAGCCTGCTCACCACGGTGGCCGCGGGGCTGAGCACCGTGGTCAACGGTGTGGTGACCGCCGTCCTGGCGCTGTTCCTGATGTTCTTCTTCCTCAAGGACGGTCCGCGGTTCCTGCCCTGGCTGTCCCGTCAGCTCCCCGGCCGGCTGGCCACGGACATCCCGGTCGTGGCCGAGCGCAGCTGGGAGACGCTCGGCGCGTTCGTGCGCTCCCAGGCGTTCGTCGGTCTGCTCGACGCCGTACTCATCGGCATCGGCCTGTGGATCCTCAAGGTTCCGCTGGTCCTGCCGCTCGCGGTACTGACCTTCGTGTCCGCCTTCGTGCCGATCGTGGGCGCGCTCTTCGCCGGTCTGGTCGCGGTCCTCATCGCCCTCGTCTCCAACGGACCGACGGACGCGCTGATCGTGCTGGCGATCATCGTCGTGGTGCAGCAGCTGGAGGGCAACGTGTTCCAGCCCATGATCCAGAGCCGCGGACTCGGCCTGCACGCGGGGGTGGTCCTCCTGGCGGTCACGTTGGGCGGCAGCCTGGCCGGCATCGTCGGCAGCCTCCTCGCGGTACCGGCGGCCGCGCTGATCGCGGTGGTCTGGAACTACCTGCGTGAGCAGCTGAGTGAGCCGGAGCCGGAACCGGAGGCCGACGAGTCGCCCTCCGGGGCGCCGGTCCCCTCGTAGCGTCCGGCCCGGCCGCGCCGCTCCCGCCTCCGGGTCAGGACGGCTCCTTCCCGTCGTCGTCCTCCCGGCCGGCGGCGAACATTGGCAGGTCGCCGGTGCCGCCCGCGGTCCTGGCGACCATGTCGGCGAGTCGCCGGGAGGCCTGCTCGATCCGCTCCTGGGTCCGGTTGCGCTCGGCGATGGCGGCGGAGAGCAGCAGCGCGGTCAGGGCGGCCGCGCCGTTGAACGCCTGAAGCGAGCTCATCGCGACTATGACCGTGTGACCGGCGAACGGGCCCGTTCCCCGGGTGGCGGCGAGGATCGCGAACGTGGAGGCGGCCAGCGCGCAGGGCGCGGCGCCGGCGTGCTGGAAGCGGAAGGCCGCCCACGTCAGCAGCGGGAAGGCCAGGAAGATCAGCGGCGCCGCGGAGATCTCCAGGAAACCGACGACGAGGGTGGCTACCGCGAGCAGCACCGCCTCGCCCCATCGGGACGCCGGCGCGTCCCTGGGCCGGTGCGCGTGTCTGAGCACGAGCAGGACCGGTGCCACCACCAGGACACCCATCGCGTCGCCGGTCCACCACACCCACCACGTGGTCCAGAACTCACCGGCGGGCAGCGCGCCGACCAGCTCCAGGGTGCCGCTGCCCACCGTCGAGCTGATGAGCATGCCGGTGAAGGCGCCGAGGAAGACCAGCGCGATCGCGTCCCGGAACCGGTTCATCCGGGGGTCGAACCCGACGAGGCGCATCAGCGCGTACGAGGCGAGCGGCGCGAGGGTGTTGCCCGCGGTGATCGCGATCACCGCGGAGACCGACGGCCCGAGGGAGACGTTGATCAGGAACGCGCCGAGGGCGATCCCGGGCCAGGCCCGCAGGCCGAGGAGGATCAGCGCGGCCAGGGCGATGCCGGTGGCCGGCCACAGCGGCGTGACCTGCCCCCGTACGAGCTGCTGGAGCAGCCCCAGCTCGCCCGCGCCGTAGTACAGCCCGGCCACGGCGCCGATGATCAGGGCCGTCACGCCACCGCGCCGGAGCCTGTCACGCCACGCGACAGTCATCAGGAGAACCGTCCCTCGCCCTGTCCCTCAGTCCATCTTCTGCCCTCGGCGGGGTCCCCGCCCCCGCCGAGTCCGCGGTGCGCCTGCGACCGTCGCCTGGGCGGCCTCACCGCGGGGTGCGCAGGGCGAGGACGGCCATGTCGTCGTGCCCGTCGCTGGGGTGGTGGTCGGCGATGGTCTGCACGAAGTCCTGCAGGGGCAGGTCCGCGTAGGTGCCGGCGAGCGCGGCCAGCTGGTCGAGGCTGTCGTCGATGGAGTGGTCGGGGTGTTCGACCAGACCGTCGGTGAAGAAGACCACGGTGGCGCCGGGCGGCAGCGGGTGGGTGTGGTCCGGGCGGTGCTGATCGCAGTCCACGTTCAGCGGCAGTCCCGGCTCCGCGTACAGGTACCGCACCCGGCTGTCCGGCGTGATGAGCAGCGGCGGAACGTGCCCCGCGGTGCTCCAGAGCAGTCGCCAGGCGCCCTCGGCGGGTTCGATGCGGGCCAGACCGGTGGTGGTGACCGGGTTGTCGGTGATGGCGTCGAGGGTCCGGTCCAGCTGGGTGAGGACCGCGCTGGGCGGCGTACGCAGCTCGAAGAGCAGGGAGCGCAGCATGTTGCGGGTGGAGGCCATGGCGGCCGCCGCCTGCAGATCGTGACCGACGACGTCGCCGATGACGAGCGCCACCGCCCCGTCGGGCAGCGGGATGGCGTCGTACCAGTCCCCGCCGAGCGGATTGGGCGCGGCGGCGGGCCGGTAGACGGCGGCGGCCTCGAAGGGCCGCAGCTCGGGCAGTGTCGGCAGCAGCAGCCGCTGGAACTGCTCGGACCCGGCACGGACCTGTTCGAGCAGGCGGACGTTGTCGATGGCGATGCCGGCGGCGCTGGCGAGGGCGACGACGATGTTCTCGTCGTGGACGTCGAAGGGCTGTCCGTCACGTCGCTGGGACAGATAGAGGTCGCCGTAGGTCTCGCCGCGGACGGTGACGGGGACGCCGAGGAACGTGGTCAGCGCCGGGTGGCCGGGCGGGAACCCGACCGCCGCCGGATGGGCGGAGATGTCCTCGAGCCGCATCGGCCCCGGGTGGTGGATCAGGTGTCCGAGCACGCCCAGGCCGAGCGGGAAGCCCACGTCGTACAGGGCCGCGCGTTCCGCGTCCGACAGCCCCACGGCGATGAACTCCCTCAGGTGATCGCGGGACTCGTCGAGCACGCCGAGTGCCCCGTAACGGGCACCGACGAGATCCATGGCGGTGGTCACGATGCGGTGCAGCACCGCCGACAGCTCGACCTCCCGGTTGATGGCCACGACGGCGCCCAGCAGCCCTTGGATCCGGTCACGCGCGGCGGCCAGGGAACGCAGCTGTTCGTCGATCCGGGCCAGCTCGGCGTCCAGCCGCTGCAGCGGGTCGGCCTGGTGCGGTCGTCTCGTTCCGTCCCCCTCCTTGCCACCAGCCATCACGTCAGCCCGCTCCGCCTGTAGAGGTCACGCGATCCGTCGAGGTCAGGCGATCGGTACACCCGTGGACTCCTCACACGACCGTGATCGACAGCCCACAGGATGACCCGCCAAACAGCTCAGCATCAGGATTGCACCGATCGCGGCATGTCTCCTCGTCGAAGCCGCGCCCGCGTCCGCCGGCCGGTCACAGCCGCCCGCCCTCCTGCAGGAGGACTCCGTCGACCGTGACGCGATCCGTCCGCTCGGAGCCGCCGACGACCCGGATCCAGCTGTCCACGATCAGCTCACCGCCCCGCAGCACGATCTTGAAACCCCCGTACATGCCGGGAACGGGGAACCAGCACGCCGGATGGTCGAGTTCGGTCAGCGCCTCGACCTCCGGCAGGCGCATCCTCTGCCGCGTGGCCAGGTCGGAGCCGTCCGTCAGGCCCGCTCGGTGCCGGATCAGACGGTGCAGGTGCCCGGTGAGACGGGCGGCGGCGTCCTGCGGCAGCGGGTGCTTCGGGGCCGGGTTCAGCAGGCCGACGAGGTGGCGGTGGCCGCGCCGCTCGGCGATGTCCACGGCGCGGTTCCCGTCACTCGTGCGCAGAGTGCGGGCGGCGCCGTACGCCAGAAGGCGCTCGGCCGTCTCGGCGGGGACGCCGTGCCACGCGGCCTGGTGCAGCGGGGTGTAGCCGCTGCTTCCGTCCAGGCGTGCGGTGTCGACCCAGGCCGCGTGTGCGTCGAGGACTTCGAACACCGTGCGCCAGTTCCCGTCCCGGGCGGCGTCGGCGAGCCGGTCACGCTCGGCCGCGTACCCGTCCTTCAGCGACGACCGAAGGGTGACCCCGTCCCACTCTGCAACACGCTCGTCAACCACGCGCGCAAGTGTATGGATCCGGGCCGCGCGGGAGGTGGTCGGCCCCTACCGGGATCAGGTGGGGTGCCGGCCGCTCGACTCGCCTTGGCGCGAGCGGCCGCCGCTGCCTCGGTGGCGCCCCGCTCGAAGGGACCGCGTCAGGGTCCCACGTACTCGAAGACCCCGCCCTGCGGGTGCCGCAGGACGACGCGATGACCGTTCGGCGTGGGGGACTTGGGCGCGACCACTTCCGCGCCGGCTGCGATCGCCTCCTCCACCACGGCGGTGAGGTTTGATACGGCCAGGGTGCCGGTCACGCCCGCGACTCGCTGCACGGCCTCGTCCGGACCGCTGAACAGGAGGAAGGGGCCGACGCTTGCCAGGGTGACGCCGGCGAAGGAGAAGCGGGAAGCGGTGCTTCCGGTCAGCTTCTCGTAGAAGGGTATGGCCGCGTCCAGGTCCTGGACGCGCTGTCGTAGCACCACGGATTCGATCGTCATGGCCCTATCGTCACATCGCCCCGGTGCCGCTGCGCGTCCTGCCCGCCGTAGTGACCGAGGAACTTGTGACGCTGCTGGTGATCAGACGGTCGGTCAGATCGTCGTCCACGCGGGTGCCGTAGGGGCTGAGGACCATGTGGGGGAAGACCAGCAGCCCGTAGAACCGCATGATCGCGACCTGTGGGTCGGGGATCGGCAGCCGGCCCTGCTCGGTGAGGGAGCGCAGGGCATCGGCCACGGCGGGGTGGTGGCTTTCCGTGCCGCGGTGGCGCCAACACGGTCACCCCGCGCCGCGAAGGCGAGCGCGGCCGCGCGGCCTGTTCCCGACCCCGCCCCGGTCACGATGACGCCGCGTCCGCTCGGACCGCCGGACGTGAAGTACTCCCTCCGCGTGGGCTGGTGGCGGTGATCTCCGGTCACCGCCATGAGCACCCTGCGAATTTATGTCTCTGTGCGACATAAAGCCCGCGGAGGGAGTCCGGGACAGCCGGCTCAGGACAGGTCGAACCGGTCGAGGTTCATCACCTTGTTCCACGCGGCCACGAAGTCGCGTACGAACTTCTCCGCCCCGTCCGCCGACGCGTAGACCTCCGAGACGGCGCGGAGCTGGGAGTGCGCGCCGAAGACCAGGTCGACGGCGGTGGCGGTCCACTTGACCTCGCCCGTCGTGCGGTCCCGGCCCTCGTAGACGTTCTCGTCCGAGGCCGACGCCTTCCACTCCGTGCCCATGTCGAGCAGGTTGACGAAGAAGTCGTTGGTCAGGGTCTCCGGCCGGTGGGTGAGGACGCCGTGCGGGGATCGCCGGTAGCCGGTGTTCAGGGCCCGCATGCCGCCGATGAGGGCCGTCGTCTCGGGAGCGGTCAGGTTCAGCAGGTTGGCGCGGTCCAGCATGAGCGTCTCCGGCGACAACTTCTCGCCCGGCCGGAGGTAGTTGCGGAAGGCGTCCGCCGCGGGTTCGAGCACGGCGAACGAGTCCACGTCCGTCTGCTCCTGCGAGGCGTCCGTGCGCCCCGGCGCGAACGGGACCGTGATGTCGTGCCCGGCGTTCTTCGCCGCCTGCTCGACGGCCGCGCACCCGCCGAGCACGATCAGGTCGGCGAGGGAGACCTTCTTCCCGCCGGTCTGCGACTGGTTGAAGTCCTGCTGGATCCGCTCGAGCGTCCCCAGTGTCTCCGTCACCTCGGGAGCGTCGTTGACCGCCCAGTCCTTCTGCGGCGCGAGCCGGATCCGGGCCCCGTTCGCCCCGCCGCGCTTGTCGGTGCCGCGGAAGCTCGCCGCGGCCGCCCAGGCGGTGGTGACCAGCTGGGGGATCGACAGTCCCGAGGCGAGGACGCTGCTCTTGAGGGCCGCGATCTCCTCGTCCCCGACCAGCTCGTGATCGACCGCGGGCACGGGGTCCTGCCACAGCTGCGGCTCGGGAATCCACGGGCCGAGATAGCGGGAGACGGGGCCCATGTCGCGGTGCAGCAGCTTGTACCAGGCCTTGGCGAACGCCACGGCGAGCTGCTCCGGGTTCTCGTGGAAGCTCTTCGCGATCGGCCCGTAGACCGGATCCAGCTTCAGCGCGAGGTCCGTCGTCAGCATCATCGGCGCGTGCCTCTTCGACGGATCATGGGCGTCGGGCACGGTGTCCCTCGCCGCTCGATCCGTGGGAGTCCACTGCTTGGCGCCGGCGGGGCTCGTGGTCAGCTCCCAGTCGTACCGGAACAGGTTGTCCAGGTACCCGTTGTCCCACTTGGTCGGCTCGGACGTCCACGCGCCCTCCAGCCCGCTGGTGAGCGCGTCGCCGCCCTTGCCGGTGCCGTACGTGTTACGCCAGCCGAGACCCTGCTGCTCGATGGGCGCGCCCTCGGGTTCCGGGCCGATGTAGCTGGCGTCGACCGCGCCATGACACTTGCCGAAGGTATGGCCGCCGACGATGAGCGCGACGGTCTCCTCGTCATTCATCGCCATGCGGCCGAATGTCTCGCGAATGTCCCGGGCGGCGGCGATCGGATCCGGGTTGCCGTTGGGCCCCTCGGGATTGACGTAGATCAGTCCCATCTGCACGGCACCGAAAGGACCGGTGAGTTCCCTGTCGCCGCTGTATCGCTCATCTCCGAGCCAGGTGTCCTCGGGCCCCCAGAAGATCTCCTCCGGTTCCCAGATGTCCTCTCGCCCGAATCCGAAGCCGAAGGTCTTGAATCCCATCGATTCCATGGCGCAGTTGCCGGCGAAGACCAGAAGGTCGGCCCAGGAGATTTTCCGGCCGTACTTCTGCTTGACCGGCCAGAGCAGACGGCGCGCCTTGTCGAGGCTCGCGTTGTCCGGCCAGCTGTTCAGCGGGGCGAAGCGCTGCGCGCCGCTGCCGCCGCCGCCCCGGCCGTCCGCGATGCGGTACGTACCCGCGGCATGCCAGCTCATCCGGATGAAGAGCGGCCCGTAGTGACCGTAGTCGGCGGGCCACCAGTCCTGGGACGTCGTCATCACCTCGAAGACGTCCCGCTTCAGCTCGTCGACGTCGAGCGTCGCGAACTCCTTCGCGTAGTCGTAGTCCTCGTCCATCGGATTGGCGCGGGGCGAGTGCTGATGGAGAACCTGAAGGTCCAGCTGATTCGGCCACCAGTCCCGGTTCGTCCTGGGCCGAGTCGGCGTGGGAGTCGGGGAGGGGATTGCGGGGTTCTCGCTTTCGCTGCCGGACATGCCCGTCCTTCTTCCTGTCTCGGTGTTCCTTCTGCTGGACGCAGGAAATCGTCGCGCACAGCAGAGCGCATCGCTACGAAACACGCAGAGCACTTCCGCATAACAAAGGTACGAGAAGGAACGGCATTTTTCCGCTCCCGTTTCGGCTTCCGGCGCGCGTCGAATGCGCGCTCCCCGCGCGCCCGTCCGAGGGGCGCCGGGGGAGCGAACCGTGTGAGACCCATGTGCCGCCAGAGGGAGCCGGCGGCGTCGCTCCGCCCACCCCGCACGCCCCCGCCGCGGTGTACCGAGGGGCCCTCTTTGCGCCATGTTTAGGTTAGGCTAACCTCTGCTGCGTGCGAGTTGGTGAAGATTTCCCCGCGGCCCCAGGACCCCAAGGCCATGAACTTTCGGCCACGGACGTGACCGTCGCGTACGACGGCGTCGACGTCGTCCACGACGCCGCGCTGACGCTGCGGCCCGGCGAGGTGACGGTTCTGGTCGGGCCGAACGGCAGCGGCAAGTCGACGCTGCTGCGCACGCTCGCCCGCCTGCAGCGGCCCAGGACCGCCCGGCTCGTCATCGACGGCGACACCGACGGCCTCGCCCTGAGCCCGCGTGAGTTCTCGCGCCGCGTGGCCCTGCTGACCCAGGGACGCCCCACGCCCAGCGGGCTGACCGTACGCGACGTCGTCGAGTTCGGCCGCTACCCGTACCGCGGCCGCTGGGGCAAGGCGGACCCGGGCGGCCGGGCGGCGGTGGACCGCGCCCTCGCCCTCACCGGTGTCGCGGACCTCGCCGACCGGGGCGCCGAGCACCTCTCGGGCGGGCAGCTCCAGCGGGTCTGGCTGGCCGGCTGCCTCGCCCAGGAGACCGGCGTGCTGCTCCTCGACGAGCCCACGACCTACCTCGACCTGCGGTACCAGGTCGAACTCCTCGACCTTATGCGCGACCTGGCGGACGATCACCGGATCGCGGTCGGCGCGGTCCTGCACGACCTCGACCAGGCCGCCGCCGTCGCCGACCGGGTCGTGCTGCTGCACGCGGGCCGGGTCGTCGCCGACGGCCTCCCCGAGGACGTACTGACCGCACCGCGGCTCACCGACACGTACGGCATCCGCATCGAAGTCGACACCGACCCCCTCACCGGCCGGCTGCGCACCCGTGCCATCGGCCGGCACCACTCGCGAAGCGAAAGGCTCAGCACCACCCCATGAGACGCCTCCTCCTCACCGCGGCGGCCGCCACCGCCGCGGCCCTCACCCTGTCCGCCTGCGGGACGACCGAGCCCGCCGCCGACGAAGACAAGGCCGAGACGACCGGCGAGACCATCACCCTCACCGACGCCTCCGGCACGAAGGTCGAGCTGGACGGCCCCGCCAAGAAGGTCGTCGGCACCGAGTGGCACGAAGTCGAGCTGCTGGTCTCGCTGGGCGTCGACCCCGTCGGCGTCGCCGACGTCAAGGGCTACAAGACCTGGGACAGCGCGGTCCCGCTGAAGAACGAGCCCAAGGACATCGGCACCCGCGGTGAGCCGAGCATGGACACGATCGCCGCGCTGAAGCCGGACCTCATCGTCGCCAGCACCGACCTGCCGCCGGCCGCAGTGAAGCAGATGCGCAAGGTCGCCCCGGTCCTGGAGGTGCGCTCCGCCGACGCCGCCGACCCGATCGGGCAGATGAACGACAACCTCGACCTGATCGCGAAGGCCACCGGCACCACCGAGCAGGCCTCGAAGCTCAAGGAGGAGTTCGACGCGAAGGTCGCCGAGGGCAGGAAGGCCCTCGCGGACGCCGGTCTCGACGGCGCCGAGTACGCCTTCGCCGACGGTTACGTCGTCTCCAACCAGGTCTCCGTCCGCCCCTTCACCAGCGGCTCCCTGGTCGGCGCGGTGAGCGAGGAGCTCGGGCTGAAGAACGCCTGGACGGTCAAGGGCGACGAGGCGTACGGGCTCGGCTCCACCGACGTCGAGGGCCTCACCAAGCTGAGCGACGACGTCCACTTCGCCTACATCGGCAACGACGGCGACAAGAACAGCACGCCGTTCACCGGCAAGCTCGCCGACGACAAGGTGTGGACCTCGCTGCCGTTCGTGAAGAAGGGCAACGTCCACCGGCTGCCCGACGGCATCTGGATGTTCGGCGGTCCCGAGTCGATGACCCGGTACATCGACTCCGTCGTCGCCGCGCTGACGAAGTAACACCATGGCCGTCACCGCGACAACTCCCGCCACCCGTCCGTCGGCGGCGACCTCCCGGACGGGCGCGGCCGCGGTGACGGCCGCCCTGGCCCTGCTCGTCGCCTGCCTCGCCGTCGCCGACATCACCCAGGGCACGGCGGCGGTCGGCGCCCCGGAGGTCTGGAAGGCGCTCACCGGACGGGCCGACCCGGGCGACGCGTCCGTCGTCATCGCCTCGCGGCTGCCGCGCATGGCCGCCGGACTGCTCGTCGGCATCGTGCTCGGCATGGCGGGCACCGCCCTGCAGGCGGTCAGCCGCAACGTCCTCGCCTCACCCGACACCCTCGCCGTGAACGCCGGTTCCTATCTGGCGCTCGGACTGGCCGCCGTCACGGGTGTCTCGCTCCCGCTGCTCGCCTCGTCCGGCGTCGCGTTCGTCGGCGGCCTCGCCGCCGCGGCCGTCGTGCTCGGGCTGTCCGGCCTGGGAGCGGGCACCGTACGGCTCGTCCTCGCGGGCAGTGCCCTCACCCTCGGCCTCACCGCCGTCACCGAGGGACTGCTCCTGCTGTTCCCCCGGGAGACCGAGGGCCTCTACGCGTGGAACCAGGGCAGCATCGCCCAGAACGGTTTCGACGGCGTCCTGCAGATGGTTCCCCTCGCCGTCCTCGGCCTGGCGGGGCTGCTGCTCCTCGCCCGCCGGATCGACGCCCTGGCCCTCGGCGACGACACCGCCCGCGGCCTCGGCGTCCCGGTCCGGGCCACCCGCGTCACCGCGGTCGTGCTCGCGGCCCTGCTGTCCACGGCCGCCGTCACCCTGGCCGGACCGATCGGCTTCGTCGGCCTGTGCGCCCCCGCCCTGGTCCGCCCGCTGGCCCGCCGGTTCCGCCCGTTCACCCGGACACGCGTCGGCATTCCGGTCGCGGGTCTCGTCGGCGCGGCTCTGGTGCTCGGCTCGGACGTGCTGCTGCGCGCCGTCATACCGGCGGACGTCGCCGTGGCCGTGCCCACCGGTGTCGTCACCAGCCTCCTCGGCGCCGTGTTCGTGGCCGTCATGGCCACCCGGGTCCGCGACACCGCCGGGGCCCCCGCGGCGGACCGGCTGCGCATCAGGAGCCGGGCGGTGTTCCTGACCACCACGGCCGTCCTGGCGGTCCTGCTCGTCGGCGTCACCGTGGCCGGCGTCCTGCTGGGCGACTCCAAGCTGCTCCTGGGCGACGTGCTGAACTGGGCGCAGGGCCGGGCCGGACAGACCGTCACGTTCGTCCTCGACACCCGCGTGCCCCGCGTCCTCGCCGCCCTCCTCGCGGGCGCGGCGCTCGCCCTGGCCGGCACGCTCGTCCAGGCCGTCACCCGCAACCCGCTCGCGGAACCCGGCATCCTCGGAGTCTCCGGCGGTGCCGCGCTCGGTGCCGTGCTGCTGGTGACCACGGTGCCGGTGGCCGGCTCGTGGAGCGTCGCGGGCGCGGCGTTCGCGGGTGCCGCCGCCAGTTCCGTGCTCGTCTTCGGCCTCGCCGCGCGGGGCGGGTTCCAGCAGAACCGGCTCGTCCTCGTCGGGTTCGGTGTCGCGACCGGCGCGGCCGCGCTGATCAGCCTGCTGATCATCCTCACCGACCCGTTCAACGCGACGAAGGCCCTGACCTGGCTGTCGGGTTCCACGTACGGCCGGTCGCTGCCCGACGTGGTGCCGCTCGCGGTCGTGCTCGCCGTGGGTGTGTTCGTCGCCGTCGCGCGGCGTGCGGAACTCGACCTGGTGTCGCTCGACGAGGACACGCCGAGGCTCCTCGGGCTCGCCCTGGGGCGGGGGCGGCTCGGCTTCCTCACGCTGAGCGTCCTGCTCAGCGGCGCGGCCGTGGCCGCCGCCGGCACGATCGGCTTCGTGGGACTCGTCGCCCCGCACGCGGCCCGGGCCCTGGTGGGCCGCCGGCACACCCGGGTGGTGCCGGTCGCCCTGCTGCTCGGCGCCGTCCTGGTCTGCACCGCCGACCTGGTCGGCCGGACCGTGATCGCCCCGGCCCAACTCGGCGCCGGCCTCATGACCGCGTTGATCGGCACGCCGTACTTCCTCTACCTGCTGGTGCGCAGCCGCCGTTAGGCGAAGGCGGCTTCCGCATCGGGAAGGCCCGGGGAACGCGCGTCTGCGCCCCCGGGCCTTCCCGTGTCGACACGCGGCGCGTCTCCGCTCCCGTCGGCCTGCCGAGCAGAGGACCAGGTGGATACGGCTTATAGGCATTTCTTCCTACGATAAACTTCGTTACCGAGCCTAAACGCTCTGCTGCGCGGTTGATCACTTCACCCTGCTGATCTCCCTCGGCACGGTCGGCGCCGTCCTCTACATCGCGCTCCGCCACGGACGGCTGATCAGCCGCGCGGTCTCCTCCGACAACGCGGAACTGCTGCTGCTGGTCGTCCTCGGCCTCACCCTGCTCGTCGCCGGCATCGCCCAGGAACTCCAGGTCTCGGCGGCCGTCGGCGCCTTCCTGGTCGGGCATCGCCGTGTCCGGTGAGGTCGCCGAAGGCGCGAGCAGCCTCCTCACCCCGCTGCGGGACCTGTTCGCCGCCGTCTTCTTCGTCTTCTTCGGCCTGTCCACCGACCCCGCCGACATCCCGCCGGTCCTCGTCCCGGCCCTGCTCCTCGCCGTCGCGACCGCCCTCACCAAGGTCGCCACCGGCTGGTACGCCGCCCGCCGCGCCGGAATCCACGGCGCGGGCCGCTGGCGGGCGGGCGGCACCCTCGTCGCCCGCGGCGAGTTCTCCGTCGTCATCGCCGGACTCGCCGTCGGCGTCGAGCCCCGTATCGGGCCGCTGGCCACCGCGTACGTCCTGATCCTGGTCGTCATGGGCCCGCTCACCGCCCGCTACACAGAACCGCTCGCCCGCCGTCTCCGTCTCACCCGTCGGCCCCTCGCGTCGCGGCCGGAAACCGACCCCGTCGACGCGGAGCAGGCCGAGTCCGCACACGTGACCGTCTGACAGCGATGGCGATCGGCTCCAGGATCAGGCGGGTCCGGCCGGTGGACGCCACACCCGAGCCAGGGCCCGCCGAACCGGCCATGGGCAGGAGGCATTGTGACCGTGCACGACACGCCTGGTGAGTTCCTCGACGGCTACGTCCGGATCCTGGCGGAAGCCGCCGCCACTTCGACACCGGCTGCGTGGCCGCCGAGACCGCCCGCCGGCTGTCACTGAGCGTCCGGGCCCTCACGTACCGGCTGGCCCCCGCGTCCCGCCCTCCTCGGCCGCCTCGTACGCGGTGAACCGCTCCGTGCCCAGCTCGGCGAGGACGGCGTCGACCGCCCGCTCGACGGCGAGCGCGTCGTCGACTTCCGCCCTGGTGTCCGTGCGCAGCCCGGTGAAGTACCGGCCCGACGTGCCGGTGACCACCCGTCCGCCGTCCCGCTCCCGCTCCATGCGCGCCACGTACTCGCCGCCGAGGACCGGCACGCCGCGGTGCGTCTGCCGCAGCCGTACGGTCTCCTGGCCGTCGTCCGCCGTGACCGTCCCGACGGGCTCCAGGTCCGCGATCCGGTAGCGGTCCCGCTGCTCGGCGAGGTACGCCCGCGCCGCGCCCGCCGCGTTCCGTGCCTCCGGGGCCCGCTCCCGGATGTCCTCCACCAGGGCGGGCGTCCGAGTGCGCTGCCCGGGAATCACCTCTCCCGGACTCGGCGGCACGGGTGCCGCCTCCGCCGCCGTCGCCTGGGCGGGCAGCACCGGGACGACGAGTGGACAACCCCGCCCGTCTTTCGATCTCGCTCTGGACCGACCCACGGTGCCCCCATCCCTCACGGGCCCGAACCCGGCGGCGGTCACCGCCGGGCGGAGCCGTGAAGCCGATGACGTCACGAGTCATCAACGGGGCGTGGGTTTCCACAGATCACTTCCGGCCCCCTCGCGGCGAGGCCCCGGACGGCGGGGGCCGGCCACCGCTTCGTGAGGGTGAAGAGCGCACCACCATCCGGACGCCGCCCGCGTGGCGGCGGTCCGGGCCGCGGCGCGGGTGGTGTGCCCTGAGAGGCCAGGACGGTCCACCCGCGAAGGAGACAGACGGCATGTTCGGACAGGCGCAGGCGTTCAGCGGCTTCTCGGTCGACGACCTCGACGCGGCCCGCCGCTTCTACGGCGAGAAGCTGGGCCTGCGGGTCGAGGAGGCCGGGCAGGGCGACATGCGGCTCCTGACCCTGAGGCTCGGCGGCGGCGCGAACGTCCTCGTCTACCCGAAGGAGACGCACACCCCGGCGTCGTTCACGATCCTCAACTTCCCCGTGGACGACATCGACGCGGCGGTCGCGGAGCTGGAGCGGCGAGGCGTCACCCTGGAGCGCTACACCGGGTTCGACCACGACGAGAAGGGCGTCGTCCGGGGCGGCGACGGCGACGGCCCCGCGGCGATCGCGTGGTTCACCGACCCGGCGGGGAACGTCCTCTCCGTGATCCAGGAGAGCTGACCCGGCCGTCGCTCCCGGTCAGCCCACCCGGTCGTCCGCCGTGACCGGGTACGTCTCCAGGTCCGGGTCGGCCAGCAGGTCGGCGATCAGCTCCGGGGAGCCGCCGACGTAGGTGCTGACCAGGTCCACGTCACCGCCCACGCACCAGGCGCGGTCCTGCGGCCACCACAGGTCGGGCAGCTCGGCGAACTCGTCGACGGTGACGGGGGAGACGGCGTCGGCGAGGGTGCCGGTGAGCAGCACCTCGTCCCGGCCGGGTGTCTCGAAGGAGGGGAACCGGTCGAAGTCCCAGCGCCCGTAGCCGTTCCAGAGGCCGTACCAGCACCGGTCCGGAGTGCGGGTGTGCCGGGCCAGGACGGGGATCAGGGCCTCGGCGACGGCGGGCGGTGTCGGGCCCTCCGCCGGGTGCTCGTCCCAGACGCCGGGCAGGCCGTACTCGGCGGCGTTCTGGTAGGTGTCGTCCATCCCGATCAGTTCGTGCCAGCGGGTGGTCGGCGTGACCGTACGTCCGTGGGCCGCGGCCACCGTCGCCCAGCGCACCGGCCGTTCTCCCAGCGAGGCCGGGTGCAGCACCCGGACGTAGGTGTCGAAGCCCGGCGCGGCCACGCCGGCCACGATCCCCAACGCGCCGTGCTCGGAGGCGCGTTCGACGAGCCACTGGGCCGGGCCGAGGTCGGCGGTCCGCACGCGCAGCCGTCCGTAGTGCTCCGGAGCGGGTTCCTGGTGGACCAGGCGGTAGTCGTTCACGGTGCCCAGTCTCGCCGACGGGTCCGGACCCGACCGGTCCGGCCTCCGATGGTCGCCGCACGCACCTTGACTCTTCGGGCGCCCCCGGCGATCCTGTCGGCTACCTTGCGCCGGACATGACAAGCCAGGCGAGCGTGCCCGGCTCGTCGGCCGTGCATCCCGTCGACCGAGGGACGTGGGCAGTGACCGTGGCTCGACGCTCGTACCGCCGCCGGAAGCACGCCACCATACCGGCGCTGCTGCTCCTCGTCCTGGCCATGGTCCTGGGCACCGCGCCCAGCTCCGCGGCCGGAACCGACTGGTGGACCCCCACCGCACGCCCCGCCCCCGACTCGGGGATCGGCGTCACCGGCGAGCCCTTCACCGGCACCGACGCCCAGGGCGAGGTGCGCGGATTCGTCGACGCCCACAACCACCTGTTCTCCAACGAAGCCTTCGGCGGCCGGCTCATCTGCGGCAAGACCTTCTCCGAGGCGGGCATCGCCGACGCCCTCAAGGACTGCCCCGAGCACTACCCCGACGGATCGCTGGCGGTCTTCGACTTCATCACCAACGGCGGCGACGGCAGGCACGATCCCGTCGGCTGGCCCACCTTCAAGGACTGGCCCGCCCACGACTCCCTCACCCACCAGCAGAACTACTACGCCTGGGTGGAGCGCGCCTGGCGCGGCGGCCAGCGGGTGCTCGTCAACGACCTCGTCACCAACGGCGTGATCTGCTCGGTCTACTTCTTCAAGGACCGCGGCTGCGACGAGATGACCTCCATCCGGCTCCAGGCCAAGCTGACCTACGACCTCCAGGCCTACGTCGACCGGATGTACGGCGGCCCCGGCAAGGGCTGGTTCCGCGTCGTCACCGACAGCGCGCAGGCCCGCCGGGTGATCGAGCAGGGCAAGCTGGCCGTGGTCCTCGGCGTCGAGACCTCCGAGCCCTTCGGCTGCAAGCAGATCCTCGACGTGCCGCAGTGCAGCAAGGAGGACATCGACAAGGGGCTGGACGAACTGTACGCGCTGGGCGTGCGCAGCATGTTCCTGTGCCACAAGTTCGACAACGCGCTGTGCGGCGTCCGCTTCGACTCCGGCACGCTCGGCACCGCCATCAACGTCGGCCAGTTCCTGTCCACCGGCACCTTCTGGAAGACCGAGAAGTGCACCGGCCCGCAGGCCGACAACCCCATCGGCCTCGCCGCGGCCCCGTCTGCCGAGAAGCGGCTCCCGGCGGGCGTCGCCGTCCCCTCGTACGACGAGGACGCCCGGTGCAACGCGCGCGGACTCACCGCGCTCGGCGAGTACGCCGTGCGCGGCATGATGCAGCGCAAGATGATGCTCGAGATCGACCACATGAGCGTCAAGGCCACCGGCCGGGTGCTCGACATCTTCGAGACCGAGTCCTACCCGGGCGTGCTCTCCTCGCACAGCTGGATGGACCAGGACTGGACCGAGCGCGTCTACCGCCTCGGCGGCTTCATCGCCCAGTACATGCACGGCTCCGAGGGCTTCGTCGCCGAGGCCCGGCGCACCGACGCGCTGCGTGAGAAGTACGACGCCGGCTACGGCTACGGCACCGACATGAACGGCGTCGGCGGCTGGCCGGGCCCGCGCGGCGCCGACACCGGCAACCCCGTCCGCTACCCGTTCCGCAGCGTCGACGGCGGCTCCCTCATCGACCGCCAGACCACCGGCGAACGCACCTGGGACCTGAACACCGACGGCGCCGCCCACTACGGGCTCGTCCCCGACTGGATCGAGGACATCCGGCAGGTCGGCGGCCAGGACGTGGTCGACGACCTGTTCCGCGGCGCCGAGTCCTACCTCGGCACCTGGGGCGCCGTCGAAGGGCACCGGGCGGAGACGAACCTGGCCGCCGGCGCCACCGCCACGGCCAGTTCCACCGAGTGGTGGAACCCCTTCACCAGCTACGCGCCGGGCCGGGCCGTCGACGGCTCCCGGGACACCCGCTGGGCCAGCGAGTGGAGCGACGGCCAGTGGCTGCGCGTCGACCTGGGCGCCACCCGGCTGGTCGGCCGCGTCACCCTCGACTGGGAACGCGCGTACGGGAAGTCGTACCGCGTCGAGCTCTCCACGGACGGCGTGAACTGGCGGACCGCCTGGTCCACGACGGCCGGTGACGGCGGCCTGGACACCGCGCGGTTCACGCCCACGCCGGCCCGCCACGTCCGTGTCCAGGGCGTGGAGCGCGGCACCGGCTGGGGCTACTCGCTCCACGAAGTGGGCGTCCACAGCCGCTGATCCGCCCGGCCCCGAACCGCACCACCCTCCCGTCGCCCGGACCCCCTCGTACGGCCACTCAACTTGAACGGTTTGTTTTCTTTAATTGTTCGTGTTTAGCGGGTAGGTTGGCCCCCATGACCGCATCCGGGCCCCCGACCACCGCCGACGAACTGCGCGGTGCCGGCCTGCGGGTGACGGCCGCCCGCGTCGCGATGCTCGAGACCGTGCGCGCCGGCGACCACCTCGGCGTCGAGGCGATCGCCGCCGGAGTGCGCGAGCGCGTGGGCCACATCTCGCTGCAAGCCGTGTACGAGGCGCTGCACGCGCTCGCCGCGGCGGGACTCGTCCGCCGCATCGAGCCCCCCGGCAGCCCGACCCTCTACGAGGGCCGGGTCGGGGACAACCACCACCACCTCGTGTGCCGTTCGTGCGGCGTCGTCGCCGACGTCGACTGCGCCGTCGGCCACGCCCCCTGCCTGACCGCGTCGGATGACCGCGGCTTCGCGATCGACGAGGCCGAGGTCATCTACTGGGGCCTGTGCCCCGCCTGTTCCACCAGCAGTTCCTGAGCTCCGTGATCACTAGTTCGGAAGGCTTTTTCCATGGCTGAGAACCCCGATGCGATCGTCACCGACTCCAAGGCGGAGGGCGCCGGAGGCTGCCCGGTCGCGCACGGGCGTGCGCTGCATCCGACCCAGGGCGGTGGCAACCGCCAGTGGTGGCCGGAGCGGCTGAACCTCAAGATCCTCGCCAAGAACCCCGCCGTGGCGAACCCGCTCGGTGAGGAGTTCGACTACGCCGAGGCGTTCAAGGCCCTCGACCTGCCGGCCGTGAAACGGGACATCGCCGAGGTGCTGACCACCTCGCAGGACTGGTGGCCGGCCGACTTCGGCCACTACGGGCCGTTCATCATCCGCATGGCGTGGCACAGCGCGGGCACCTACCGCATCAGCGACGGCCGCGGCGGCGCCGGCGCCGGACAGCAGCGCTTCGCCCCGCTGAACAGCTGGCCGGACAACGCCAACCTCGACAAGGCCCGCCGGCTGCTGTGGCCGGTGAAGAAGAAGTACGGCCAGAGCCTGTCCTGGGCCGACCTGATGATCCTCGCCGGCAACGTCGCCCTGGAGTCCATGGGCTTCAAGACCTTCGGCTTCGGCGGCGGCCGCGAGGACGTCTGGGAGCCGGAGGAGGACGTCTACTGGGGCCCCGAGACCACCTGGCTCGACGACCAGCGCTACACCGGCGACCGCGAGCTGGAGAACCCGCTCGGCGCCGTCCAGATGGGCCTGATCTACGTCAACCCGGAGGGCCCCAACGGCAACCCGGACCCGCTGGCCGCGGCCCGCGACATCCGTGAGACCTTCCGCCGCATGGCGATGAACGACGAGGAGACCGTCGCCCTCATCGCCGGCGGCCACACCTTCGGCAAGACCCACGGCGCCGGCCCGGCCGACCACGTCGGCAACGACCCCGAGGCCGCCTCCATGGAGGAGCAGGGCCTCGGCTGGAAGAGCACCTACGGCTCCGGCAAGGGCGCGGACACCATCACCTCCGGCCTGGAGGTCACCTGGACCAGCTCGCCGACCAAGTGGAGCAACAACTTCTTCTGGAACCTCTTCAGCTTCGAGTGGGAGCTGACCGAGTCCCCGGCCGGCGCCAAGCAGTGGCGGCCGAAGGGCGGCGCCGGCGAGGGCACGGTCCCCTCGGCACACGACGCGCAGAAGAAGATCGCGCCGGGCATGCTCACCACCGACCTGGCGCTCCGCTTCGACCCGGTCTACGAGCAGATCTCCCGCCGCTTCCTGGAGAACCCGGACCAGTTCGCCGACGCCTTCGCGCGCGCCTGGTACAAGCTGACCCACCGTGACATGGGCCCGAAGTCGCTCTACCTCGGCCCGGAGGTCCCGGCGGAGACCCTGCTCTGGCAGGACCCGCTGCCGGAGCGGGAGGGCGAGGTCATCGACGCCGCCGACGTCGCGGCGCTCAAGGCCAAGGTCCTCGACTCGGACCTGACCGTCGCGCAACTGGTCGGCACCGCCTGGGCGTCCGCCTCGACGTTCCGCGGCAGCGACAAGCGCGGTGGCGCCAACGGCGCCCGCATCCGCCTGGAGCCGCAGCGCAACTGGGAGGTCAACGACCCCGACCAGCTCGCGATCGTGCTCAGCACCCTGGAGAGCATCCAGCAGGAGTGGAACACCGGCGCCAAGAAGGTGTCCCTCGCCGACCTGATCGTCCTCGCCGGCTCGGCCGCCGTCGAGAAGGCCGCCAAGGACGCCGGCTTCGACATCGAGGTGCCGTTCACCCCGGGCCGCGTCGACGCGACCGAGGAGCACACCGACGCGGAGTCCTTCGCCGCGCTGGAGCCGACCGCCGACGGCTTCCGCAACTACCTCGGCAAGGGCAACCGCCTGCCGGCCGAGTACCTGCTGCTCGACCGGGCCAACCTGCTCACCCTGAGCGCCCCCGAGATGACCGTCCTCGTCGGTGGTCTGCGCGTGCTCGGCGCCACCCACCAGCAGTCGCAGCTCGGCGTCCTCACCGACACGCCGGGCGCGCTGACCAACGACTTCTTCGTCAACCTGCTCGACCTGGGCACGACGTGGAAGGCCACCTCGGAGGACCAGACCACGTTCGAGGGCCGCGACGCCGCCACGGGCGAGCTGAAGTGGGCCGGCAGCCGCGCCGACCTGGTCTTCGGCTCGAACTCCGAGCTGCGCGCGCTCGCCGAGGTCTACGCGAGCGACGACGCGAAGGAGAAGTTCGTGAACGACTTCGTCGCCGCGTGGGTCAAGGTCATGGAGCTGGACCGGTACGACCTGGTCCGACCGTGACAGTGGCTTGATCATGACTGTGGGCTGACGGCAGTCCCGCAGTCCAGCGGTCAAGCGGCCCGGCAGCACACGGCGCCCGGGGCGGCCCTCAACGGCCGGCCCGGGCGCCGTCGCGTCAGCGGTCCAGCTCCTCCTCTATCGGCGTCTTCGGCGCGTCCCGCAGATGCTGCGACTGGCCCGGCTTGCCGCCCATGCGGGCCTGCTCCGCCTGCTGGGCGCGCGTCAGGCCGAGGTCGGAGTCCGGGGCCAACCGCACCGACCGGGCCACATCGTCGCGGTTCGTGTAGTTCTCCTGCGGCATGCCGCGCAGCGCGGCAACGACGTCCTGCGAGGCCCCCGCCCGGCGTGCCGCATCGATCAGTTTCTCCTTGCCCGCGGGGAAGTCGACGTCCTTGATGGCGTCCACCACGTCGCGGGCACTCGTCGCTCGGTCCATGGCTGCCTCTCCACTCGTGTCCGGACCTACCGGGTAACCACGAGCGCCCCGGTGCTCACCTCGGCCGCACGACGGATCAGTCCTTGCGCCCCGTCACCGCCACGCCCGTACCCCCAGGTACAGCAGCCAGGTGGCGCCCGCGAGCTTGCGCAGCGTGAAGACCACGACCGAGCGCTCGACGAGTGACCCCACCCCCAGGGCCACCGCCAGGACCAGCGCATACGCGCCCAGCGTGTTCCCCAGGACGGAGGTCAGCGCGGCACGCCGCCCCGCGGCGAGGGGTCCGTCCGACGACGAACAGCACACTCGGCCCGGGGACGACGATCAGCAGCAACCCCATGGCCGCGAAGGCCACCGGACGGCCGACGGTCGCATGCGCGCCATGGAAACACGCGCACGCCACCCGGCTCAGCCGGTTTTCCGGCGCGTAACGCCACGGCCGGCGCATGGGACCGGCCCCTTCGGGTACGCGAGGAACACCGCGCCCGATCCCGATCTTGGGCCGGGCGCACCGTACGACCGCCGCTACCTGGGGACCCGCCATGGACACACCAGCCGAGAACGGCACCAACGCCGCCTCCCGGGCGCTCGACGCGCTGGCCCGGGACACCGAGGACACCGACGCGCTGGACACCCTCGCGCACAGCGACGTGCTCATCCCCGTGCCCGACGACGTCACGGAGGCCGACGCGACCGACCCCTCCGCCGTGGCGCTGCCCGTCCTGGAGCAGCCGGACGGCGTGCCGGTCGTGCCCGTGTTCACGTCCGAGCTGGAGATGGCCGGACTGCTGCCGTTCGTCTCCCGCTACCGCCTGGTCCCGCTGGGCGTGCTGGCCGCGCAATGGCCCTCCGACGACCTGTCCCTCACCATCGACGCCAGCTCGTCCCACGGGCTGACCCTCACCTCGGACGGCGTGCGCACGCTGCTGGCGCGTCCCTGACGGCGGACGTCAGGTCAGCAGCGTGATCCCGTCCGGGACGGCGATGCCGAAGTCCGCGTCCAGCACCTGACGCGCCTCCGCCTCGCCGGCCAGTTCCCGCTTCCTGACCGAGCCGTCGGCCCGCGTCTCGGTGAGGAGGCCGTCCTCCAGGAGGAGATGTCCGTCGGCCGTGACCCGCTGGACGTACAGGCGCCGGGTGAACGGCGACCGCGGGTTCGTCCCCACATGCCAGTTGAACACCTCGTAGTCGGCCCGCTCGAACGGCTCCAGGGTGAACGCGTACTGCGCCACCCACGGGCCGTCGTCGCCGCTCTCGTCGTACGCCTCCAGCACCCACATCTCCAGCGGCCCCCCGTGCGGCGCGTGCACGAGCCGATGGCGGCGCCCCGCGTCGTGGAACTCCGTGCCGGCGATCAGCGGCACCGGCTCCAGCAGCGCGCCGATCGCCCCGAAGCCGACGTCCGTGAGGTACGGCTGCGGGTCGCCCGGTGCGGTGACCAGCAGAGTCATGTGGGTGCGCGGGCGGCTCTCGAACCGGTCGGCGCCGACGACGACACGCGCGGCCAGCCCGGTCACCCGGAAACCGAGCGCTTCGAGCACGGCCGAGAACAGCAGGTTGTGCTCGTAGCAGTAGCCGCCCCGGCGGCTGTGCACCAGCTTGGCCATCAGGTCGTCCGGGTCCAGGGACGGCGCTCGGCCGTGCAGGGCCTCCAGATTCTCGAAGGGGATGGCCCTCACGTGGGCCAGGTGCAGGCCCCGCAGCGTCGCCAGGTCGGCGCGCCGCGGCCCCTCCCATCCGATTCGGCGAAGGTAGGCGTCGAGGTCGAACGGCGTCGTGTCAGGCATGCCCCTCACCCTAGGCAGCCGGCGGCACACCGTCGGCGGGCCAGGGTCTGAGCCGGCGTAGGGCCTTGGTCCTAGGGCGGACCACCTCCGCAGCGCCTCCGCCTCCCGCGCAGCACGTCCCGCCGGGCGCGATGGTCACCGGACGTGAGCGTACGGATCGCCTCCAGCGACTGCCCCGCCTGCTTGCCCCGCAGGATCACCCCCACCCGCACCACGTCGGCGGCACCGTACCGCCGGCGGCCCGCCGCGTCGCGGGCCGGGGTCAGCAGCCCCACCGACTCCCAGTGCCGCAGCACGTGCGCGGCCGGCCCGAAGCGTCCGGCCAGCGCCCCGATGCCCATCGTCTCGTCCCGCTCGGTTGACCTCATGCCGACATTGAGTCGCACGCTGACGCCCATGACCAAGCAGCAGCCCTCCGAGCCTCCCGTCGACACCCTCGCCCCCCTCCTCGCCCGGCTCGACGCCGCCGACCGGCTGCCCGGCGCGCGGGAAATGCGGGACCTCTCCTACGGCCTGCTGGGCACCGCCCGCTCGGTCGTCGACGTCGGCTGCGGCGCCGGACGGGCGGTGGCCGAACTGACGCGGCGGGGCGTGGCCGCGGTGGGCGTCGACGTGGACGCACGGAGGCTGGCCGCCGCCCGGACCCGGTGGCCGGACGCCGGCTTCCGCGCGGGCGACGCCTACGACCTGCCGCTCGGCGACCGCTCGGTCGACGGCTGCCGCGCCGACAAGGTCTTCCACGAACTCGCCGACCCCGACCGCGCCCTCGCCGAGGCCCGCCGCGTCCTCGTGCCCGGCGGCCGGGTGGTGCCGGCCGACCAGGACTGGGACGCCTTCGTCATCGACTCCGACGACCCCGCCCTCACCCGCACCCTGGTGCACGCCCGCGCCGACCTGGTCACCGCGCCCCGCCGCCACCGCACCCTGCTGAAGGACGCGGGCTTCCGGGACGTGACCGTCGAGGTCCGCACGACGGTCCTCACCGGACCGGACGCCCTGCCCTTCCTGACCGCCCTGGCCCGCGCCGTGGCGGACACGGGCGCCGTGGACGCCGAACGCGCCGCGGCTGGATCGCCGAGCAGCGCGTCCGTGCCGGACAGGACCGGCTGTTCACGGCCCTGCCGATGTTCCTCGCGGCGGGCGAGGCATGAGCCGTCCGTCAGGCCCTCAGGTGGACTCCCGCCTCACCAGCTCCGTCGGCAGGATCACCGCCGCCGGGTCCTCGCCCCCGATCTGGGCGAGCAGCACCCGCACCATCTCGGCGCTGATCCGGTCCCACGGCTGCCGTATGGTCGTCAGCTCGGGGCTCGCGGCGAGCGCGGCGGGGGAGTCGTCGAAGCCGCCGACGGCGATGTCCTGCGGCACCTGCCGCCCGGCCCGCTGGAGCGCGGTGAGCACGCCCTGGGCCATCAGGTCGGAGGCGACGAACACCGCGTCCATGCCGGGGGCCTGCGCGAGCAGCCGCTCGGCGCCCGCCTCGCCGCTGGCGCGGCTGTAGTCGCCGGAGACGATGAGGTCGTCGTCGACCGGGAGGCCCGCCTCGGCCAGCACCTCCTTGTAACCGGCGAGCCGCTCCACACCGCCGGGCGTGTCGAGCGGACCGGTCACCACGCCGATCCTGCGGCGGCCGAGGGAGAGCAGGTGCCGGACCATGTCCCGGGCGCCGTCCCGGTCGTCGGCGGCGACGTAACTCACCTTGGAGCCCAGCCCGATCGGCTTGCCGCAGGCGACCAGCGGCACGCCCGCCTCGCGCAGCTCCTGGGCGACCGGGTCGCCGGAGTGGCTGGAGACCAGCAGCACCCCGTCGACGTGCCCGGCGGTGATGTACCGGGTTATACGCCGCCGTTCGTCCTCGGTGCCCGCCAGCATCAGCAGCAGCGGGATGTCGTGCGCGGCCAGCGCCTGGGTGCAGCCGCGCAGCAGGACGTTGAAGTTGGGGTCCTCGAAGAACCGCTCCTGGGGCTCCGTCAGCAGGAAGCCGACGGAGTCCGAGCGGCCGGTGATCAGGGAGCGCGCGTGCCGGTTGACGACGTACCCGGTCTTGCGGATGGCGGCGTCGACCGCCTCCTGTGCCGCCGGGCTGACGTAGTGGCCGCCGTTGAGCACGCGCGAGACGGTGCCGCGCGAGACGCCCGCCTCGCGCGCCACGTCGTGAATCGTCGGCGGCTTGCGCCGGCCCCCCGTATTGCCCATGGTCATGACTTTACGGCCCCGGACAGCAGATCCAGGCTCCAGAACCGCTGGATGACCAGGAACAGCGCGACCAGGGGGAGCACCGCGAGGAACGCTCCGGTGATCACCAGCGTGTACAGCGCCGGGGTGTTGGAGCCCTGCTCCAGCAGCGTGTACAGGCCGAGAGTGATCGGGAACTTCTCGTCGTCGCTGAGCATGATGTACGGCAGCAGGAAGTTGTTCCAGATCGCCACGAACTGGAACAGGAAGACCGTCACCAGGCCCGGCAGCATCATCGGCAGCGCGATCCGGGTGAAGATCCGCCACTCGCTCGCGCCGTCCATCCGCCCGGCCTCCACGACGTCGCCCGGCACGGCGGCCGCCGCGTAGATGCGGGCGAGGTAGACGCCGTACGGCGAGAGGAGCTGCGGCAGCAGCACCGACAGGTAGGAGTCGGTGAGGTCGGCCTTCGCCAGCAGCAGGTACTGCGGGATCGCGAGGATCACGGGGGGCATCAGGACGCCCGCGAGCAGCACGTTGAACATCGTCTCGCGGCCGCGGAAGCGGTACGTCGCCAGCGCGTACCCGGCGAAGGACGACACCGCCGTGGACAGCAGGGCGCCGAGGATCGCGTAGAGGGCGGAGTTGGCCATCCACTGCCAGTACACGCCGTCGCGGTAGGCGCTCAGGTCCGAGAGGTTCTCGGTGAAGCCGGAGCCCGGCAGGAAGGTGAACGTGGAGAACAGCTCGCTGCCGGACTTCGTCGAGGCGATCACCACCCATGCCACGGGCAGCAGGCAGTACAGCGCGCCGAGCAGCAGCGTCACCGTCGGGATCAGCGCGATCCGGCGGCGCAGCGGCGGGCGCCGGCCGGTGCCGGGCGTGGCGTCCGTGGCCGTGTCGGTCTTGGTGATGGCAAGAGAACTCATCGTGCCGCCTCCTGCTTCTGACGACGGTTCGCGGCCCGCAGGAAGCCGAAGGACAGCAGCAGTGTGGCCAGGGCGATGATCGTGGCCTGGGCGGCCGCCGCGTGGATGTCACCCTTGCCGAAGGCGTCCTGGTACACCTTCATCAGCGGACTCCACGTCGTGGACACGGAGTTGGTGAGCGGCTTGAGGGTGGTCGGCTCGTTGAACACCTGGAGCGTCGCGATGATCGAGAAGAAGAAGGTCAGCACCAGCGACGGCGCCACCATCGGGATCTTGATGCGCAGCGCGATCTGCAGCGGGGTGGCGCCGTCCAGCTTCGCCGCCTCGTACACCTCGGCCGGGATCGACTGCAGCGAGGTGTAGATGACGATCATGTTGAAGCCGGTGCCGCCCCAGATCGCGATGTTCGACAGGGCGAGATAGAGCGGCCCGCCGTCCAGCAGGTCCGGCTGCGGCAGACCCAGCCTGTCGAGCACGAAGTAGAACGGGCTCACGTCCGGCAGGTAGAGGAAACCCCACAGCAGGGCGGCCACCACACCGGGGATGGCGTACGGCAGGAAGATCGCGAGCCGGGTGAACGGGGCGAGCCGCACCTTGTCGGAGTCGAGCATCAGCGCGAACAGCAGGGCGAGGCCCAGCATCAGCGGGACGACGACGCAGCCGTAGCCGAGCACGCGCAGCGCGCCGTCCAGCAGCTCGCTGTCGGAGAGGGCGGCGGTGTAGTTCTCCAGGCCGGCCCAGACCTCCGTGCGGGCGCCGGAGCCCAGGCCGAGGCCGGACACCTTCACCTTGCGGAAGCTGAGCCAGACCGCGTACCCGATGGGCAGCGCGAAGAACAGGGCGAAGAGGATCGTGGCGGGGAGGAGGAAGGCATACGGGGCCCCCTTGACCCCGTATGACTTCCGGCGTGCCGTGGTGCTGGTCACTGAGCGACCTCGAAGCCCTGCTTCTTCATGTCGGCGACGGTGGCCTCCTGCATGGTGTCCAGGGCGGCCGTGAAGTCCGACTTGTTCTTGGCTGCGGCGCCGAAGGCGTCCTTGAAGGTGGTGTACGCGACGTTCACGTTCGGGCCCCACGCGGACGGCGCGGTGGTCTGCGCGATCTCGGCGGCCTGGGTGTAGAAGTCGGCCTGGTTGGAGAAGTACTCCGGCGACTTGGTGAAGGCGCCGCTGAGCTGGGCGGCGGTGGAGGCCGGGTAGATGCCGCTCTCCTTGGCCAGCGCGTTCAGCGCCTCGCCGTCGGTGTTCAGCCAGGCGGCGAACTTGGCGGCGGCCTCCTTGTCGCCGGAGTCCGTGGTGACGGCGGTGGAGGAGCCGCCCCAGCTGCCGGTGACGTTCTCGCTGCCGGACCACTGGGGGAGGGGGGCCATGGCCCACTTGCCCTTGGTGTCGGGCGCGGCGGTGGTCAGCGTGCCGGGCGCCCAGACGGCGCTGACCCAGGCGATCTGCTTTCCGGTGTTGAGCGCCTTGTTCCAGGCCGGGGTGTACATCGGCTGGTTGTCGATGGCGCCCTCCTTCACGAGGCCGCCCCAGAACTCGGCGACCTTCCGGGTCGCCGGGTCGTTGATGCCGACCTTCCACTTCTGGCCCTCGGTGCTCCACCACTTGGCCCCGGCCTGCTGGGCGAGGCCCGCGAAGAGGCCGGAGTCGTTGGCGGAGAAGGTGGTGAGGTCCTTGTCGGGGGCCTTCTTCTTCAGCGCGCGGGCGGTCTCGGCGAACTGTTCCCAGGTGGTCGGGACCTTCAGGCCGTACTCCTCGAACAGGTCCTCGCGGTAGTAGAACATCATCGGCCCGATGTCCTGCGGCACCGCGTACACCGCGTCCGTGCCCAGCGTGGTCTGCTGCCAGACGCCCTCGGCGAACTTGTCCTTCGCGCCGCCGACCTCGCCCGATATGTCGGCGAGCGCGTCATTGCTGACCAGGGTCGGCAGCGCCTGGTACTCGGCCTGCACCAGGTCGGGCGCCTTGCCGGCCTTGTGGGCGGTGAGGATCTTGGTGACCAGGGTGTCGCCGGACGCCTGCTTCTTCACCGTGACGGTGATCTGCTCCTTCTTGCCCGGGCCCTTGTTCCACAGGTCGACGACCTTGTCCATGCCGGGCGTCCAGGTCCAGTACGTGAGCGAGACGGGCCCGGACCGGGCCTCGCTGTCGCCGTCCTCCGAGCCGCAGGCGGCGAGGACGGTGGCGCCGAGTGTGACGGCGACGGTGCTAGCCACGAGGCGAACTCGCTTCGTGTTCGGCATGGATATCTCCCCTGACCTGGGTCCTCGCCTCTCGCGATGGACCTGCCATGCTTCTGTGAGCGTTCACAGTAGAGAAACATCCCGGACACTTGTCAATGGTTGTTGCTGTGCGGTTATGTTGGGCTCACACCGCCACCGATGTGTGTGCACGTTCCCAAATGATCGACAACCCGGGAGACATCCATGCCGGAGACCACCCCCAAGGGCCTCACCAGGCTCGCCTTCGGTGGGGACTACAACCCCGAGCAGTGGCCGGAAAGCGTCTGGCACGAGGACGTAAGGCTGATGCGGGAGGCCGGCGTCTCCATGGTGAGCGTGGGGATCTTCTCCTGGGCGCTGCTGGAGCCCTCACCCGGGCAGTACGACTTCGGCTGGCTCGACCGCCTGCTGGACCTGCTGCACGACAACGGCGTCCGCGTCGACCTCGGCACCCCCACCGTGGTGCCCCCGGTCTGGTTCTACCGCGCGCACCCCGAGGCGCTGCCGGTGACCGCCGACGGCACCCGCTACGAGTTCGGTTCCCGCGGCGCCATCTGCCACAGCAACGCCGACTACCGGGCGGCCGCCGCGAACATCACCACCAAGCTCGCCGAGCGCTACGGCGACCACCCCGCGCTCGCCATGTGGCACGTGCACAACGAGTACGGGGTGCCGGTCTCGGCCTGCTACTGCGACAGCTGCGCCGCCCACTTCCGCCGCTGGCTGGCGGACACGTACGGCACGGTCGACGCGGTCAACGAGGCCTGGGGCACCGCCTTCTGGGGCCAGCGGTACACCGACTTCGAGCAGATCAACCCGCCGCGCCGCACGCCCACCGTCGGCAACCCCGGCCAGGCACTGGACTACCGGCGGTTCGCCGACGCCACCATCCGCGAGAACTTCGTGGCGGAGCGGGACATCCTGCACCGCCTCTCGCCCGGCGTCCCGGTCACCACCAACTTCATGACCGCGCTCAGCCAGTGCGACTCCATCGACTACTGGGCGTGGGGCCGCGAGGTCGACCTCGTCACCAACGACCACTACCTGATCACCGACGGCCGCCGCACCCACGTCAACCTCGCCATGGCCGCCGACCTCACCCGCTCGGTCGCCGGCGGCGCCCCCTGGCTGCTCCTTGAGCACTCCACCTCCGGCGTCAACTGGCAGGCCCGCAACCCCGCCAAGGCCCCCGGCCAGATGGCCCGCAACTCCCTCGCCCACGTGGCGCGCGGCTCCGAGGGCGCCATGTTCTTCCAGTGGCGGCAGTCCCGGCGCGGCGCCGAGAAGTTCCACTCCGCGATGGTCCCGCACGGCGGCACCGACACCCGCGTCTGGCGCGAGGTCGTCGAACTCGGCGCCTCCCTCGGCACGCTGAACGAGATCCGCGGCACCCGCACGCGGGCCGACGTGGCCGTCCTGTGGGACTGGCACTCCTGGTGGGCGCAGAACCTGGACTGGCGGCCCAGCGAGGACCACGACGCCCGCGAACGCGCCGACGCCTTCTACGAGGTGCTCTACGACCGCCACCTCACCGTCGACTTCGCCCACCCGGAGGCCGACCTGTCGGCCTACCCCCTGGTCGTGGTGCCCGCGCTGTACCTGATGACCGAGGCCGCCGGCCGCAACCTCACCCGGTACGTCGAGAACGGCGGCACCCTGCTGGTGTCGTACTTCTCCGGCATCGTCGACGAGCACGACGCCGTCCACGAGGGCGCCTACCCGGGCGCGCTGCGCGACGTCCTCGGCCTGACCGTCGAGGAGTTCTCGCCGCTGCTGAAGGGCGAAACGGTCCGGGTCACCGGCCCCGACGGCGGAGAACTGGCCGCCGACGTGTGGACGGAGTTCGTCGTGCCGCGGGGCGCCGAGACGGTGTGGACCTACGCCGACGGCCTCACCGCCGGCCGCCCCGCCGTCACCCGCCACCGCCTCGGCGAGGGCACCGCCTGGTACGTCTCCACCCGCCTCGGCGCGGACGGCATCGACGCGGTCCTCGGCCGGGCCGCCGAGGACGCGCGCCTCGCCCCGCGCGCCGACCTGCCGCGGGACGTCGAAGTGGTGCTGCGCACCGGCGAGTCGGGCACGTACCTGTTCGCCGTCAACCACACCGGCACCGACGCCAAGGTGCCGCTGGAGGCGCCCGGCACCGAGCTGCTGACGGGCGAGCGTGCCGCGGGCCGTGTCGAGGTCCCCGCGGGAGCCGTACGGGTCGTCCGGCTCGACGGCTGAATCCGGCCCGAGGGCCGAACCGACTCCCCTCCGCCCGCGCGAGCCGGAAGAGCCGCGGGCGGAGGGGCCGCCTCCACCACCGGGCAGGCCCTGCCCGGGGCGCGGAGGTCTCCATCCCCCCTTACGTCGAAGGGACGACGGACGACGATGTTCCATCCCAGACGCACCCTGAGAGCCCTGCTGCTGCCGCTCGCCGCCGGGCTCGCCCTCACCTTCCTGCCCGCGCAGACCGCCCAGGCGGCGAGCACCCTCACCAACGGCGGCTTCGAGGCCGACGGCGCGGGCGCGGCCACCCCCGGCGGCTGGTCCGAGTACGGCTCCACCGGCGCCTCCTTCACCGAGGCCGGCGGCCACGGCGGCAGCTACCGGCTGAGCCACTGGGCGTCCACCGCCTACAAGGTGGAGACGTACCAGTACCTCTCCGGCCTGACCAACGGCACATACAAGCTGACCGCCTGGGTCCGCTCCGGCGGCGGCCAGAACTCCGCGTACATAGCCCTGAAGAACTGCGGCGGCGCCGAACAGCGCACCGACCTGCCGGTCTCCGCCGACGGCTGGATCCGCATCGTCGTACCGGTCGACGTGACCACCAACCAGTGCACGATCAGCATCAACAGCGACGCCAACGCGGGCAACTGGATCAACGTCGACGACCTGACGTTCACCTCGGGCACGTCCGGCACCACCATCCACGGCGCCGACGTCTCCTCCATCGCCAAGAGCGAGGCCCTCGGCGGGGTCTACCGGACCAGCTCCGGCGGCAAGGCCGACCCGCTCGCCGTCATGAAGTCCGCGGGCATGAACTACGCCCGGCTGAAGATCTGGGTGAACCCGGCCGACGGCTACAACAACAAGACGCGCGTGCTCGCCCAGGCCAAGCGGATCAAGGCGCAGGGCATGAAACTGCTCGTCGACTTCCACTACTCGGACACCTGGGCCGACCCGGGCGCCCAGTCCAAGCCGGCCGCCTGGGCGAGCCACTCCTACAGCCAGTTGAAGACGGACGTGTACAACCACACGTACGACGTGCTGAACGCGCTGAAGGCCCAGGGCACCACCGCCGACATGGTCCAGGTCGGCAACGAGATCAACGGCGGCATGCTGTGGAACGAGGGCTCCACAAGCAACTGGTCCCAGTTGGCCGGACTGCTCAACTCCGGATACGACGCGGTCAAGGCGGTCAGCTCCTCCACCACCGTGGCCCTGCACCTCGCCAAGGGCGGTGACCTGACCGGCACCCGCTGGTGGTTCGACTCGGCGGTGGCCAACGGCGTGAAGTTCGACGCCATCGGCCTGTCGTTCTACGGCTACTGGCACGGCTCCCTGTACGACTTCCAGACCACCCTGGACGACGCCGCCACCCGCTACGGCAAGCCGGTCTTCGTCGCCGAGACGGCCTACCCCTTCCGGCTCGACAGCGAGGACGCGCACGAGAACATCATCGACCTCTCCGGGGAACTCGTCGCCGGCTACCCGGCCACCACCGCCGGGCAGACGAAGTGGATGAACGACATCGCGAGCATCGTCGAGGCCGTCCCGAACGGCCGCGGTCTCGGTGTCTTCTACTGGGAGGCCACCTGGACGGCGGTGACCGGCAACGGCTGGGACCCCACCGACGCCTCCTCCGGCAACGGCTGGGAGAACCAGGCCCTGTTCGGCTACGACGACCGGGCGCTCCCGGCGATGGCGTGGTTCGGCCACCGCTGAGCCCGCCGGCCGGCTCCCGCTGAGCCGCTTCGGCCACTGCCGGCCCACGCACCCCGGGGCCCGGCCGCGCGAGCACGCACCCGCGCGGCCGGGCCCTCGGCCTTTCCCGCCACCGGGAGTCGAAGACCCGTTCGACATCGGACAAGAGGCGCGGAGGCCGGGATGCGATGTCTCGCCCCACGCCGCGCGGGGAAAACCGGCAGTGAGGGGCCCGACCGAGGGGGACGAGATGCTGAGGACTCCCGTCAACGACACCCGCATGCGCATCCTGGAATGGCTCAAGGATCCGGCCGCCCACTTCCCGCCGGATCCCGGCACCTGTCCCACGGACGGCGTCACCGCCGACGCCGTCGCCGCGAAACTCGGCCTGCCGCGCCCGGTCGCCGACACCCACCTCGCCCTCCTCGCCGCCCTCGGTCTGCTCCGCAGCCACCGGATCGGTGACCGCGTCCACTACCGCCGCGACGAGGTCCGGGCCGCGGAGGTGGCCCGCATCTTCGAAAAGGGCTGGTGACGGCCGCTCCCGACGCCCACTCGTGATGCCCACCCCCGACGCCCGCTCCTGGAGCCTGCTCCTGACGACACGTCACCTGACAGGATGGGCACCATGGACCGATCAGCCACGCTCGTTCCCCTGCGCTACGTCGACGTCGGCGGCCACGGCCCGGAGGACGTCGTCGCCGACGCCCGCGGCCGGGTGCTCACCGGCGTCGAGGACGGCCGTGTTCTGCGCCTCGACGGACTGGACGGCACGCCCCGCGTCACCACGCTCGCCGACACCGGCGGCCGCCCCCTCGGCCTCGAACTCCTCGCCGACGACGCCCTGTTGGTGTGCGACGCCGAACGCGGACTGCTGCGCGTCGACCTCACCGACGGCACCGTCGACCTCCTCGCGGACGCGGTGGCGGGGGAGCGGCTGCGGTTCTGCAGCAACGCCGTCGCGCTCTCCGACGGCACGGTGTACTTCACCGTCTCCAGCAGCCGCTACCCCCTCACCCAGTGGATCGGCGACATCGTCGAACACACCGGCACCGGACGACTCCTGCGGCTCACTCCCGACGGCGGTCTCGACGTGGTCGCCGAAGGCCTCCAGTTCGCCAACGGCCTGGCGCCGAGCGCCGACGAGAGCTTCCTGGTCGTCGCCGAGACCGGCGCCCGCCGCCTCAGCCGCCACTGGCTCACCGGCCCGCGCGCCGGGCACACCGAGCCGTTCGTCGAGAACCTGCCGGGCATGCCCGACAACCTCTGGCGAGGTGCCCCCGACGAACCGGTCTGGGTGTCCCTGGCCGGGCCCCGTGTCCCGCCCCTCGACCTGCTGCACCGCACCGCCCCCGCCGTCCGCCGCGCCGCCGCCCGGCTAGCCCTCCACGCCCCCTTCCGCCCCTCGGGCACGATCGGCGTACTCGCGGTCGACGACCACGGAGAGACCGTCCACCACCTCACCCGCCGCCGCTCCGGCTACCGGATGGTGACCAGCGTGTGCCGCACCGGCGAGCTGCTGGTGCTGGGCAGCGTCCAGGAACGCGGGGTCGCGGTCTGCGCGGCACCGGCGCCGAAGTGACCCCCGTACGACCTCGGAGCTACCCTGTCGACCGGCCGCTTGTGAAACCCAGGCGAGCAGGAACCGACCGACCATGACAAGCCCGGACAGCACTCCTTTGCGTACCGCCCCCGCCCCCGCACCGCACCGGCCCGCCTGGCGCGCCCAGGCCCCCGTCGTCGGCGTCGTCGCCCTCGGCGGCGGCCTCGGCGCCACCGCCCGTTACGCGGCCGCCCTGTGGTGGCCCGCCGCGCCGGCCGGCTTTCCCTGGACGACGTTCTGGGTCAACGTCGCCGGCTGCGCCGTGATCGGCGTCTTCCTGGTGGCCGTCACGGAGGTGCGCCCCGCGCACCCGCTGGTCCGCCCCTTCTTCGGCACCGGAGTGCTCGGCGGCTTCACCACCTTCTCCACCTACGCCGTCGAGGCCCAGCGGCTGATCGAAGCCGGCCGCCTCACCACGGCGTTCGCCTACCTCGCCGCGACCCTGCTCGCGGCGCTCACCGCGGTGTGGCTCGCGGCCGGCGCGGCCCGCCGGCTTCTGAAAGCGAGGCAACGATGACCCGGACGACCGGCCCCGCCCTGCGCCTCACCGTCCTCGTCGGCGAGCAGGACACCTGGCATCATCGGCCCGTCTACTCGGAGATCGTGCACCGCGCGCACGCGGCGGGCCTCGCCGGAGCCAGTGTCTTCCGCGGCGTCGAGGGCTTCGGCGCGTCCTCGGTGGTTCACACGTCCCGGCTGCTGTCGCTGAGCGAGGACCTGCCGGTGGCCGTCGTGATCGTCGACACCGAGGAACGCGTACGGGCCTTCCTGCCCGACCTGGACGAACTGGTCACCGATGGACTGGTGACCCTCGACCCCTGCGAGATCGTCCGCCCCGGCGCGGGGGAGGGGGCCGGGTGAACTGGCTGCTGGTCGTCGCAGGCGGCATGATCGGCGCCCCGCTGCGCTACCTCACCGACCGGGCGGTGCAGGCCCGCCACGACTCGGTCTTCCCCTGGGGCACCTTCACGGTCAACGTCACCGGCTGTCTCGTCCTCGGCCTGCTGACCGGCGCGGCCGTCGCCTCCCCGCTGCGGCTGCTGCTCGGAACGGGCCTGTGCGGCGCCCTGACCACGTACTCGACCTTCTCGTACGAGACCCTCCGCCTCGCCGGGACCGGGGCGCGGACGCAGGCGGCGGTCAATGCGGCGGCGAGCGTGGTGGCCGGCCTCGGAGCGGCGTTCGCGGGGGTCGCGCTGGCCCGGGCGGTGCTGGGGTAGCGGCGCCGCCTGCGGAGAGGCGACCCGCTGAAAAGGATCACTGCATGATGCCGTCTGTGTGAATCTTTCCTTTCACTTCTCTTGACACGCCCCTCGCACTACCCGCAGGATCAACCCCCGTGAACCTGTCAGACAGCCAGACAGCCTTTCCCGGCCCGCGGCGCGTCAGCGCCATGGAAGCGGTGCTCACCCACCTGCGTGGCGCCATCGAGCGCGGCGAGTACGCCGTCGGCGACAAGCTGCCCTCCGAGGCGGAACTGTGCCGCACCCTCGAGGTCTCCCGGCCCGTGCTGCGTGAGGCGCTGCGCGCGCTGCAGGCCCTCGGGCTGACCGTGGCCAAGACCGGCAAGGGCACCTTCGTGGTGGCGAACAGCGTCGAGGACCCCACCTTCGGCGACTACGCGGCCAGCGATCTGCTCGAAGTGCGCCGGCACGTCGAGATCCCGGTCGCCGGGTACGCGGCGCTGCGCCGCACGCCCGAGAACCTGGACCACCTGGCCCACCTGATGGAGCGGATGGAGCGGGAGACCGACACCACCGCGTGGGTGGCGATGGACACCCTCTTCCATCTGGCCGTGGCCGAGGCCGCCCAGAACCCGGTGTTCCGCCGGGTCATCGAGGAGATCCGGGACGCGCTGGCCCGCCAGTCCGCGTTCCTGAACGAGGTCGGCGGCCGGCGCGAGCAGTCCAACCGCGAGCACCGGGCCATCGTCGAGGCGCTGGTAGACGGTTCCGAGCACGACGCCGTCGAGGCGATGTCCCACCACCTCGACCGCGTCGAGACCACCCTCACCCACATCGTGCGCCCCGCGCGCACGGACACCCCCATGGAAGGCGGACCCGAGGCGTGAGCGAGCAGTCCCTGCACAAAGAGGTGCAGACCGGGCACAACGCTGTGCAGAAACGTTCCAGCCATGTCGACGCCGGAGACGAGGGCTACAGCAAGTCCCTGAAGTCCCGGCATGTCAACATGATCGCCATCGGCGGCGCCATCGGCACCGGCCTCTTCCTCGGCGCCGGCGGCCGCCTCGCCGACGCCGGCCCCTCCCTCTTCATCGCCTACGCGGTGTGCGGCGTCTTCGCCTTCCTCGTCGTGCGCGCCCTCGGCGAACTCGTGCTGTACCGGCCCTCCTCCGGCGCCTTCGTGTCGTACGCCCGGGAGTTCATGGGCGAGAAGGGCGCCTACACCGCGGGCTGGATGTACTTCCTCAACTGGGCCACCACCGGCATCGCCGACATCACCGCGGTCGCCACCTACACCCACTACTGGGGCATGTTCTCCGACATCCCGCAGTGGGTGCTCGCCCTGATCGCGCTCGCCGTCGTGCTCACCGTGAACCTGATCTCGGTGAAGATGTTCGGCGAACTGGAGTTCTGGTTCGCGATCGTCAAGGTCGGCGCGCTCGTCGTCTTCATGTGCATCGGCATCTTCCTGCTGGTCACCCAGCACCCCGTCGACGGCCACACCCCCGGCCCGTCGCTGATCACCGACAACGGCGGCGTCTTTCCCAGCGGCCTGCTGCCGATGCTGCTGATCATCCAGGGCGTCGTCTTCGCCTACGCCTCGGTCGAGCTGGTCGGCGTCGCCGCGGGCGAGACCGAGAACCCCGAGAAGATCATGCCGAAGGCGATCAACTCGATCATGTGGCGCGTCGGCCTGTTCTACGTCGGCTCGGTGGTGCTGCTCTCCATGCTGCTGCCCTGGTCGTCGTACAAGGCGGGGGAGAGCCCCTTCGTCACCGTGCTCTCCAACATCGGCGTCCCCGCGGCCGGCGGCATCATGAACCTCGTCGTGCTCACCGCGGCCATGTCCTCGCTCAACTCCGGCCTCTACTCCACCGGCCGCATCCTGCGCTCCATGGCCGTCGCCGGGTCCGCCCCCAGGTTCACCGCGCGGATGAGCCGCAACCAGGTCCCGTACGGCGGCATCCTGCTCACCAGCGGCATGTGCGTCCTCGGCGTCGGCCTCAACTTCGTCGTCCCGGCCGAGGCCTTCGAGATCGTGCTGAACTTCGCCGCGATCGGCATCCTCGCCACCTGGGGCATGATCATGCTCTGCCACCTGCTCTTCTGGCGGAAGACCCGGCAGGGCGAACTGGACCGCCCCGGCTACCGGCTGCCGGGCTCCCCCTGGACCGAGATCGTGACGCTGGCCTTCCTCGCCTCCGTCCTGGTCCTCATGTACGCCGACGGCGGCGCCGGACGCACCACCGTGCTGTGCCTGCCGCTGATCGTCGCAGCGCTGGTCGCGGGCTGGTACGCCGTCCGCGGCCGGATCGGGACCACCCCCGAGACCCCCACCAGGGCCGACGTGTGAACCACGCCCCGGCCGACACCGACCCCCCGAAGAACCAGGCAGTGATGTACAGCAGTTCCGTCGCGGACGCACCCCTCGTCCGTGAACCCCTCCACGCCCCCGTCGCCCACCTCGTCCGCGGCGGCGTCGTCGAGGGCGTCCACCACGGCTCCGTCGTCGTCCTCGGCGCCGACGGCCAGGTCACCTTCCAGCTCGGCGACATCGAGGCGGCCTTCTACCCGCGCTCGGCGCTCAAGCCGGTCCAGGCCGTCGCCATGGTGCGGGCCGGACTGCCGCTCGACGGGGAACTGCTGTCGCTCGCCGCCGCCAGCCACTCCGGCGAGGAACGCCACCTCGCCGGGACCCGGCGGATCCTCGAGTCGGCCGGGCTCACCGAGGACCACCTGCGCAACACGCCCGACATGCCGTACGGCCCGGCCTTCCGGGACGCCTGGGTGCGCGAGGGCCGGGCGCCGTCCCGGCTCGCCCAGAACTGCTCCGGCAAGCACGCGGCCATGCTGTACACCTGCAAGCTCAACGGCTGGTCCCTCGACGACTACCTCGACCCGGCCCACCCGCTCCAGCAGGCGATCGCCGAGATCGTCGAGGACCTGACCGGGCAGCGGGTCGCCGCGGTCACCGTCGACGGCTGCGGGGCGCCGCTGTTCTCCGTCTCCCTGCACGGCCTCGCCCGCGCCGCCGCCCGTATCACGACCGCCGCGGCCGGTACGCCCGAGGCGCGGGTCGCGGACGCGATGCGCGATCACGCGGAGATGGCCTCCGGCGCCGGGCGGGACGTGGCCGCGCTGATGCGGGCCGTGCCGGGGCTGCTCGCCAAGGACGGCTTCGAGGGCGTGCAGGTCGCCGCGCTGCCGGACGGCCGTGCCATCGCCGTCAAGATCGCGGACGGTGCGAACCGCGCGCGGATTCCCGTCGCCGCGGCGGCGTTGGCCCTCGCGGGCGTCGAGCCGTCCACGCTCGCCGAGTTCGCGGGCGAGCCGCTGCTCGGCGGTGGGCTGCCGGTCGGCAGTGTGCGGCCGGTGCGGGCGCTGGACCCGGTTCCTGTGACGTCCTGACCTCGGATCGCATGGGGACTGCCGGCCGTCCTCGGTCTGCGGGCCGTCTGTGGCTGGTCGCGCAGTTCCCCGCGCCCCTACCCGGCACTTCCCCTCCCTCTCTCGAGAAAGCGACCCGTACCTCATGACCGCCGCCACCCGCAGCGAGCACGACCTCCTCGGCGACCGGGACGTTCCCGCCGACGCCTACTGGGGTGTCCACACCCTGCGCGCCACCGAGAACTTCGCCATCACCGGCACGCCGATCTCCGCCTACCCGCATCTGATCACCGCCCTGGCCGCCGTCAAGGAGGCGGCCGCGCTCGCCAACGAGGAGCTGGGACTGCTGGACCCGAAGAAGGCCGCGGCGATCGTCGCCGCCTGCCGGGAGATCCGGGACGGTGAGCTGCACGACCAGTTCGTGGTGGACGTCGTGCAGGGCGGTGCCGGCACCTCCACCAACATGAACGCCAACGAGGTCGTCGCCAACCGGGCGCTGGAGCTGCTGGGCCACGACAAGGGCCAGTACGCGTACCTGCACCCCAACGAGGACGTCAACCTCTCCCAGTCCACCAACGACGTCTACCCGACCGCCGTCAAGATCGCGACGGTGTTCGCGGTGCGCGGCCTGCTCAAGGCGATGTCGGTGCTCCAGGACGCCTTCGCCCGCAAGGCCGTCGAGTTCCGCGACGTGCTGAAGATGGGCCGCACCCAGCTCCAGGACGCCGTGCCGATGACACTCGGGCAGGAGTTCTCGGCGTACGCCGTCATGCTCGACGAGGACCGCAGCCGTCTCGCCGAGGCCGTCGAGCTGATCCACGAGATCAACCTGGGCGCGACCGCCATCGGCACCGGCCTGAACGCGCCCGTCGGCTATGCCGAGGCCGCCCGCCGCCACCTCGCCGACATCACCGGTCTGCCCCTGGTGACCGCCGCCAACCTGGTCGAGGCCACCCAGGACTGCGGCGCGTTCGTCCAGATGTCCGGTGTGCTCAAGCGGATCGCCGTCAAGCTCTCCAAGAGCTGCAACGACCTGCGCCTGCTGTCCTCCGGGCCGCGCGCCGGCCTCGGCGAGATCAACCTGCCGCCGGTGCAGGCAGGTTCGTCCATCATGCCCGGCAAGGTCAACCCGGTGATCCCCGAGGTCGTCAACCAGGTCGCCTTCGAGGTGATCGGCAACGACGTCGCCATCACCATGGCCGCCGAGGCCGGACAGCTCCAGCTCAACGCCTTCGAGCCGATCATCCTGCACTCCCTCTCGGAGAGCATCACCCACCTGCGCAACGCCTGCGTCACCCTCGCCGAGCGCTGCGTCGCCGGGATCACCGCCAACACCGAGGTGCTGCGGGCCGGCGTGGAGAACTCCATCGGCCTGGTCACCGCTCTCAACCCGCACATCGGGTACACGGCGGCCACCGACATCGCCAAGGAGGCGCTGGCCACCGGCCGGGGCGTGGCCGAACTCGTCCTGGAGAAGGGACTGTTGCCCCAGGAGAAGCTGGCCGCGCTGCTGCGGCCCGAGGTCGTCGCGGGCAACGGCTCGCCCGTCGTCTGACGCGCGCCGACCCCGACGACCTCGCCGATGCGCACCGGGAACGGCACGGAGGCACAATGGTGATCATGACATCGTCGACGAGCTTCCAGCCGGTCCTGGAGCGCATCGCCGAGGAGATCGAGCGGACCCCCGGCCGCGGCCGGCCCGCCGACTACATCCCGGCGCTCGCCGCCTGCGACCCGCGCCGCTTCGGCATGGCCGTCGCGGAGCCGGACGGCACGGTGTACGGCGTGGGGGACTGGCGCGAGCCGTTCTCCACGCAGTCCGTCACCAAGGTCTTCACCCTCGCCCTCGACCTGGCCCGCGAGGGCGACGAACTCTGGGAGCACGTGGGCCGCGAACCGTCCGGCAACCCGTTCAACTCCCTGGTGCAGCTGGAGTACGAGAACGGCATCCCGCGCAACCCGTTCATCAACGCGGGCGCGCTCGTCGTCACCGACCGCCTCCAGACCCGCACCGGCGACGCGTCGGGCACCCTCCTGGAGTTCCTGCGCGCCGAGTCCGGCAACCAGGAGCTGTCCTACGACGAGGAGGTCGCCGCATCCGAGGCCGCGCACGGCGACCGCAACGCCGCTCTCGCCCACTTCATGGCGTCGTACGGCAACATCGACAACCCGGTGCCGCTGCTGCTCGAGCAGTACTTCCGCCAGTGCTCCCTGCGCGCGTCCTGCGCCGACCTGGCCCGCGCCACCGCCTTCCTGGCCCGCCACGGCGTCCGCGCCGACGGCTCCCGGCTGCTCAGCCGCAGCCAGGCCAAGCAGGTCAACGCGGTGATGCTGACCTGCGGCACCTACGACGCGGCGGGCGACTTCGCCTACCGGGTCGGCCTGCCCGGCAAGAGCGGCGTGGGCGGCGGCATCATCGCGGTCGTCCCGGGCCGCTGCACGCTGTGCGTCTGGAGCCCGGGGCTGGACGAGCGGGGCAACTCGGTGGCGGGGGTGGCGGCCCTGGACCGTTTCACGACGCTCACGGGACTTTCGGTCTTCTGACACCGGCACCGCCCGCACCGCGAAAATGCACTAGGGGGTGTCTCGCCGATCAGGCCGGGCTCGCGGCGTCTGGTGCCGCGCCTCGCCGCGTTGTCGTCACTCCCCGATGCTCCGCATCGACTCCCTCCTCCGCCTTGCGATGCACGGCACCAGACGCCGCTCCCTGATCCGGCCTGATCGACGAGACACCCCCTAGAGGAAGGGCCCGGCCGCCGGTGAGGATCGGCCCCATGTCCTCGCGCAGGAATCGCCGACCGAAGACCTCCGAACTGCTCAAGGCCTGGGAAGCCCTCGACGAGGGGGACATCCCCGGAGCCCTGCGCCAGTTGCGGCACGGCATCGACGACCTGCCGCTGGGCGAGGTCGCCCTGGTCGTCGGCCGGGCAGCCGGCGCGGCCGGCTTCGACGACCTGCACACGGCCGCCGGCGCCCTGGCCGCCCGCCCCGGAAACCCGCAGGCGCTCTACGAATTCGGGTACGCGTGCGTGGAGCGCGGCGTGCCCTATCTGGCGATACCGGCCCTGCGCACTGCCCTTGACCAGGCGCCGGGCTCCGCGGCGGTCCTGCGCGAGCTGGTCTCGGCGTACGAGCGCGAAGGCCGCCACCGCGAGGCGGCGGACGTCCTGCTCGCGCGCGAGAGCGAGTTCGCCGACTGGCCGGACCGCTACCTGCTGGTCTTCAACGCCGTCATGGCCGGTGACCTGGCCCTGGCCCGCCGCCAGCACGCGCTGCTGCCCGATCCGGACGACCCGATGTGGCTGCCCGCGCAGGCCCGTCAGCGCGGCATGCTGGAGCGGGCGGCGAGCGCCGAGCCGGTGAGCCCGCTGGACCCGACCGATCTCCGGGGATGGCAGTACGTCATGGGCGGCACCGTGCTCGGCACGCTGTCCCCGTACGGCTTCGACGCGGGCATGGCCGGGCGGTTCGCCTGGCTGCAGGACTCCCACGACCAGTGCCTGCGCGGCCTGCTGCGGCTGAGGACGGTCCTCGGCGCCGCCGGCCTCCGCCCCACGTCCGTGTCCCTGCTGCCGGACCGCGGCAGCAGGATCCTCGGCCTGGCCGCGGCCCGGCTGCTGGAACTGCCGCCCGAGCCGTTCGCGCCCGGCCGGGAGGACACCGTCGTCGTCGCGTACGACCTGAACGAGGTGGCGGGCGCGCCTGGAGGCCCGGACATCCTCGGCCGGCTCGTCGAGCGGGTGCCGGGACAGGTGCTGCACGAGCACGCCGGCAACTGGACCGACCCGCCGGTCGTCACCGCCGACAGCGTCACGCTGCTGCACCAGTCGGCGACGGCCCCCTGGGAGGGGCAGCTGCGGGCGGACGAGGACGGGAACATCGAGCGCGGCGCCCCCGACGGGCGGCCCGAGGAGGAGATCGCCGCGGAGATCCTGGCGGCCGATCCGTCGGCCGACGAGGGGGACGGATCGGCACCCGCCGACCCGGACGAACGGCTCGCCGAGTTCGTCACCGCAGTCCGGGGCTCCTGGCTGCGGGGCGACCGGGCGGGCCTCACGTCGTCGGGCCCGGTGTCCAGTTCCCGGTTCCTCTGACGCCCTCACCGGCACCGATCACGCGGCGGTCACACGCAGGCCGCCGCCCCGAGGGCCCCGCTTCGTTTTCCGGCCACCCCGCGTTGACACGCTGACCGAGTGTTGGCCATGGCTTCCTCCGTCGATCTTCGCCGCTGCCAGATCCTGGGACTGGCCGGCACCGCCGTCCTCGCCCTGGGCGGTGAGACGGCCGGAGCCCTGCCGGTCCGCGACGTGCTCTCCCCGGCGTCGGCGGCCGCCGCCCTCGGCCTGGTCGGGGTCTACTTCGGCGTCGTCCTGCTGATCGCCGCCTGGGCCCTGCTCGGGCGGCTGATCCGCGGGCCCCAGCCGCCCACGCCCCGCACCCTGCTGCTCGTCCTCGCCGTCTGGGCGGCGCCGCTGCTGCTCGCCCCGCCGCTGTTCAGCCGGGACGTCTACAGCTACCTCGCGCAGGGCGCGATGGTCGACGCCCGGATCGACGTCTACACCCACGGCCCGTCCGCCCTCGGCGGTCCGCTGGCCGACGAGGTCGCCCCCCTCTGGCAGCACACCGCGGCCCCGTACGGACCGGTGTTCCTCGCCGTCGCCTCCGCGCTGTCCGGCCTGACCCGCGGCGAACTCCCCGCCGGGCTGATGGGGATGCGGCTCGTCGCCCTGCTCGGCGTGGCCCTGATGGCGGCGGCGCTGCCCCGGCTCGCCCGGCACAGCGGCGCGGACCCGGCCGCCGCGCTCTGGCTCGGCGCGCTCAACCCGCTGGTGCTGCTGCACCTGGTGGCCGGCGCCCACAACGACGCGATGATGCTGGGCCTGCTCGGGGTCGGCCTGGTCGCCGCGCTCGGCCGCCGACCGGTCCTCGGCGCGGTCCTCGTGACCCTCGCCGCCCTGGTCAAGGCACCCGCGGTGCTGGGTCTGGCCGCTGTCGTCCTGCTCCGGACACGCGCGGGCGGGCGTCCCGTACCGGCGGTCCTGACGACCGCCGGGGCCGCGGCCGCCACCACCGTCGCCGCGACGGCGGTCGCGGGCACCGGCTACGGCTGGATCGCCGCCCTCGACACCCCTGTCTCCCCGCACAACTGGGCGCTCACCAGCCTGCTCGGCCGCGCGACCGCCGCCCTGCTGGACCGCCTCGGCAGCGATCTGGCCCCGCTCGCCGTCCCCGTCTGGCACGTTCTCGGCCTCGCCCTGACGGCGGCGGCACTGCTGTTCATCTGGGTGCGGCTGCGCCCGCGCCCCGTGTACGCGCTCGGCCTGAGCCTCGCCGCGGTGGCCGCGTTCGGACCGGCGATCCGCCCCTGGTACGCGCTGTGGGGCCTGTTCCTCATCGCCGCGGCCGCCCCCACCACCTCGGTACGCCACCGGGTGGCCGCCGTGACCGGTGTGCTCGCCCTCGCCGTCCTGCCCAGCGGCGGACCGGCGGACCTCGGCCAGCTGCTGCTGGCGGTGTCCGGTGGCGCCCTCGCCGTGGTCGTGCTGTGGCAGGCCCACCAGGCCGCGCAGGCACCGGTCGTGGGACGCACGGCATGAACGTTCCCCGCACCGACCGCGGCCGGCTGCTGCTCGTCCTCCTCCTCGCCGCCGCCGTGACCGTCTTCACCGCGACCGTGCCGCTGCTGCGGGACTGGTTCGACCTGCGCGTCTACCACGGCGCGGTCCACCACTGGATCCACGACGGCGAGCCCCTCTACGACTACCGGGTGCCGGGGACGCCGTACGGATTCACCTACCCGCCGTTCGCGGCCGTCGCCATGCTGCCGATGGCCCTCGTCGGGCTGGGCACCGCGATCGTGATCGCCCTGCTGCTCGACCTGGCCGCCCTCGCCGTGACCCTGCGCGTGCTGACCGGCGACGCCTGGCGGCGCTACGGCTGGTACGGCTGCGCCCTGGCGGCCTGCGCGCTCGCGCTGTACGAACCGGTCCGCGACACCGTCAGCTTCGGGCAGGTCAACCTGGTGCTGCTGGCGCTGGTGCTGGGCGACGCCTGGCTGCTGGCCACGGGCCGGGGCCGGTACGCGGGCGTCGGCATCGGGCTCGCGGCGGCGGTCAAACTGACGCCCGCGCTCTTCATCGGCCTGCTGCTGCTCGCCCGCCGGGGGCGGCCCGCGGCGCTGGCGACCGGCGTGGCCGCCGCCGCGACGGCGTTCGCCGCGTGGGTCGCGCCGGAGGCCTCCCGCTTCTACTGGACGCGGGCGCTGTGGGACACCGGCCGGGTGGGCCGGCTCGACTACGTCTCCAACCAGTCCCTCCAGGGCGTCCTCGCCCGCCTCGGCCAGCCCGGCCACGCCGTGTGGGGGGTGGCCGTGCTGCTCGTCCTCGGCGTGTGGGCGTGGCGGTCCCGGCGGGCGGTGGCGGCGGGCGACTGGCCTGCCGCGTTCGCGCTGACCGGGCTGACGGCCTGTCTGGTCAGCCCGGTGACCTGGGTGCACCATCTCGTGTGGCTGCTGCCGTCGTTCGCCGTGCTGGTCCGCGCCGGCCGGGCGCGCCTCGCGGGCGCCCTGTACGCGGTGCTGTGCACCAGCGTGGTGTGGCTGTGGTTCCACGACGCGTCCGGCGTCGACGGCTTCCTCGGCGGCAACGCCTACGCCTGGATCACCCTCGGCCTGCTGCTCCGGCTGCCGACCCGTCACTCCGGTACCGCACGGCCGCACACCAGCCGCAGCGCCAGCGCGACCACCGCGGCGCCCAGCACCGCGGCGAGACCGATCTCCGCGGTCTCCGGCCAGCCGGGCCCGGCGGCGACCGGCGCGGGGGGCGCCGCCGCCGGTACCGCGTCGGGGCCCGGCCGGGGCGGGACCCGCAGGGCGTCCAGCGAGCCGACCGGATCGACCCGGCCGGTCGCGTCGAACCCCCAGTCGAGCAGCCAGCGGGCCTCCTCGTAGACCTCGAGCCCGTTGCCCCACTGCGGGTTCATCACCGACACCACGATGGTCCGCTCGCCCCTGCGCGCCGCGGCGACCAGGGTGTTGCCCGCGTTGCTGGTGTAGCCGTTCTTGACGCCGATCAGTCCCGGGTAGGGCTCGACGCCGTCGGCGCCGGTCAGCAGCCGGTTGGTGTTCTGGATGCTGTACCGCCGGCCGTCGCCGCCCGGGAAGCGGGCCTCCGCCAGGCCGCAGTACCGGGCGAAGTCCTCGTTGCGCAGTCCGGCGCGGCCGAACACGGCCAGGTCGTACGCCGAGGACACCTGGCCCGGTTCGTCGTAGCCGTCGGGAGACACCACGTGCGTGTCCCGCGCCCCCAGCGCCCGCGCCTTGGCCTGCATCCGTTTCGCCGTGGTCCGCCAGCCGCCGTTGAGCCCGGCCAGCACCCGCACGGCGTCGTTGCCGGAGCTGAGGAAGACGCCGCGCCACAGGTCGGACACCCGGTAGGAGCGGCCCTCGGCGATCCCGACCAGGCTGCTGCCCTCCCCGATGCCCTCCAGTTCCTCCGCCTCGACACGATGCCGGATGCCGCCGGGCAGCACCGGCAGCACGGTGAGCGCGAACAGGGTCTTCAGGGTGCTCGCGGGCGGCAGCTCGCGGTGCGCGTCGTGCGCGGCCAGCACCTCGCCGCTGTCGGCGTCGGCCACCAGCCAGGACAGCGCGGAGACCTCCGGGACCTCGGGTGCCCCGGCGAGCGGCCGGACGTGGGTGCCGGACCGGTACAGCAGCGACGGGGACGGCGCCGCCGCCCGCTCCCCGCCCGGCCCGCCGGGGTCGGTACGGGTCTGGGCGGCCGTCGCGACGGGCGCGAGAGCCAGGGCGCCCGCCAGACACGCCCCGCAGGCCGACACAGCCATCCGGGATGAGAATCCGATCGTCATACGATCAACCTAGAAAGGTGCCCCGCGTCCGCCACGCTGCCCGCGCCGTACACCGCACGCGTGCACCCGGATGCCGCACGCGCCTGCTAGGGGGCGTCTCGCCGATCATGCCGGGCTCGCGGCGTCTGGCACCGTGCCTCGCCGCGTTGTCGTCGGTCCCCGATGCGCCGCATCGGCTCCCTCCTCCGCCTTGCGATGCACGGCACCAGGCGCCGCTCCCTGATCCGGCCTGATCGACGAGACACCCCCTAGGCCCTGTCGTTTGGATCATCCCGGCGTCGCGGGATCCGGCACGCGTATCTGCCGCGTTGTCGTCGGTCGCCGACGCTCCGCGTCGACTCCCTCCTCCGCCTTGCAGCTGCACGCACCAGACCCCGCTCGGCTCGGACAGGACGTACCGTCCCTCACAGCCGGCCTGATCCAAACGACAGAGCCTAGCCCGACGGCAGCGTCGGCTGGATCCGCCGCAGGAACGTCGCGTTGTCCGGGGTCTCACGCATCCGCTGGAGCAGTGTCTCCAGGTCGGCCTCCGTGTCCCGGGACCGCAGGGCGCGGCGCAGCCCGCGCACGGCGGCGGACTCGGCGGGGGAGAGCAGCAGCTCCTCCCGGCGGGTGCCGGACGCGGTGATGTCGACGGCCGGGAACACCCGGCGGGAGGCGAGCTCGCGGCTGAGCCGGATCTCCATGTTGCCGGTGCTCTTCAGCTCCTCGAAGAAGTACTCGTCGGCCCGTGACCCGGTCTCCACCAGAGCCGTCGCGAGGATGGTGAGCGAACCGCCCTCCTCCGCCTGGCGTGCGGCGCCGAAGAAACGCTTGGGGCCGAGTAGCGCCCCCGCGTCGACACCGCCGCTGAGCGTGCGGCCGCCGGAGGCCGCCGCGTTGTTGTGGGCCCGGCACAGCCGGGTCAGCGAGTCGAGCAGGATCACCACGTCCTCGCCCCGCTCGACGTGCCGCTTGGCCCGCTCGACGACGAGTTCGGCCAGTGCGATGTGCTGCGCCGGCGTCCGGTCGAAGGTCGAGGCGTACACCTCGCCCCGCACCGAGCGCCGCATGTCGGTGACTTCCTCGGGGCGCTCGTCGAGCAGGACGACCATGAGACGGCACTCGGGGTGGTTGCCGGCGATCGCGGCGGCGAACTGCTGGAGCAGGACCGTCTTGCCGGTCTTGGGCGGGGCCACGATCAGGCCGCGCTGGCCCTTGCCGACCGGCGCGATGAGGTCGGCGACCCGGCCGGTGAGCCCGGCGGCCGGATGCTCCAGGCGCAGCCGCCGTACGGGGTGCAGCGGGGTGAGGTCGCGGAACTGCCGTCGGCCGCGCGCCTGTTCGGGCGTACGGCCGTCGATCCTCTCGACGCCGGTCAGCGTGCGCCGCGCGCCGCTGACGCCCTCGACGAGGTCGCCCTTGCGCAGCCCGTGACGGCGGATCAGCGCCGCGGGGACGTGGGGATCGGCGGGCGAGGGCAGGAAGTGCGCCGCGCGCAGGTGCCCCTTCCCGCCCGCGTCGATGTCCAGGATCCCGCCGACGGCCTGGGACGCGGGGGAGGGGTGCTGGAGCGGAGGGTGTTCCAAGGTGGTGGTCATGGGACGGGTCCTTTCGAGGACTGCGGAAGAAGCAGGCGAGGGGGAGAGGCCGCATGGAGGGCAGGGCCGGACAGAGGGCGCCCTGGGGCGGCGGAGACACCTCGGCGACGAAAACCGAAAATCTGGCTCGTGAGCCGTACCGCGAGGTGAGAGAGAAGAAAGAGAAAGAAACGGCACCGGCGCCCACGACGGGGCGTACACAAGTGCTAAAGCCAACCTAGCACATGGGCCGGTCCCGATGCTCGTGACCGCGTAAGCTGGTGTGGATGTTCAGCCCCGAAGGTCCCAGCCTCCGCGAACTCGCCGTCCAGGCGCTGTCGTCGGTCGAGCGCGGCTACGACCTGCTCGCCCCGAAGTTCGACCACACCCCGTTCCGCACCCCGGACACCGTCCTGGACGCCGTCGGCACGGCGCTGAGCCGGATGGGACCCTTCGGGACCGGACTCGACCTGTGCTGCGGCACCGGTGCGGGCGTCGGAACACTGGCGCGGGTGTGCGAGCGCGGTGTCGTCGGGGTGGACTTCAGTGCGGGCATGCTCGACGTTGCCCGTCGGCGGGTCCGGCCCTCGGCGGGCGGGCCGCCGATCTCCTGGGTGCGGGCGGACGCCCGTGCGCTGCCCTTCGGGCCCGTGTTCGACGTCGTCGTCAGCTTCGGGGCGTTCGGGCACTTCCTGCCCACCGAGCTGCCGGGCCTGTTCGCGCAGGTGTGTTCCGTGCTGCGGCCGGGCGGCCGTTTCGTCTTCCCGGTCCTCGCCCCGCCCCGCCCGGTCTCGCGCGCGTACTGGGCGCTGCTCGGCTTCGATGCGGCGATGCGGGTCCGCAACGCCGTGTGGCGGCCGCCGTTCGTCATGTACTACCGCACCTTCGCGCTCGGCGAGGTCCGGCGGGAGCTGGCCCGCGCCGGGTTCGCCGTGGAACTGTACGCCCTGCCGGAGTTCGGGCGCCGGCGGGACGGGAGCCCACGGGTCCGGATGGTGGCGGCCCGGCGGCTCCCGTAGCGTTCGGCGCGGGGGTCAGACCGCCGCCGGGAGGGTGAACTCGTAGACCAGCGCCTCCTGTTGGGCGTACACGACGAGATCGGTGATCTCCAACGGCCGTGCGTACTGGTCCTGTACGAGCCGGGTCACCCGGACCGAGGGCGCGTCCGGGATGCGGGTGATGGTGTCGCGGTGGTGCAGCGCCAGGCCGGCCCGGCGCATCCAGTCGTAGGCGCGACGCAGCTGCGCCGAGGAGGTGCCGTCGGCGCGGTCGCGGTAGCGGCCCAGCTCCTCGACCTCGGCGAGGACCACCGCCGAGAAGGAGGTCATCGCCGTGCGCCGGCTCCGGCCGTCGGCTCCGGCGGACTCGTAGCGGTGCACCAGCGTCGGCCGGTGCGGGGCGAGCCCCAGTGCCTCGGCGTGTTCCGGCGGCGGCGTCTCCCAGGCGACGGTGGCCCGGTCGACCGCGCGCGGGTCGGCGGGGCGCCGCGCGCCGACGGGGAAGGCGAGCGAGGACAGGTGCTCGACCGGCGGACCGGGCAGGGTGGCGTGGCTGCCGCGCCGGTCGGTGGCGACCAGGCCGTCGCGGCGCAGCACCTCCAACGCCTGCCGTACGGTCTCCCGGCTGACTCCGTAGTGGTCGGCCAAGTGCCGTTCCCCGGGCAGCCGTTCGCCGGGCGGGATGCTGCCGTCGCGCAGCTCGCCCAGCAGCTCCAGGGCGATCCGCCAGTACAGCGGCGGATCGTCGGGGCGGTGGTCGGGCCGGTCGGTCGTCCGGTCGGCGGTCCGGGGGTGGTCGTGCGGGGTGGTGCGGGCCATGCCGCGCCCTCCTGTTGGTGACGTGCCGTAGCCGTGCGGGCTCATTGCGCCACCACAATTAGCATTGGTCTAAACCACCAGGGAAGGGCGGCCCGGCGGTTCGGCCGAAACCGCACCGCCCGGACCGCCCCTCCCGGTGTCTCACAGAGCGCTGTACACGGCCTCCACCAGCGCCATCTTCCGCGGGTCGTCCGCGATGCGCGGGCCCATGCGGTTCATCACATAGCCCAGCGACACTCCCGCCTCCGGGTCCGCCAGCCCGCAGGAACCGCCGAAGCCGTCATGGCCGAAGGCCCGCGGGTTGGGTCCGTACGAGCCGTGCGGCCCGCTCAGCCACAGGCCGAGCCCGGCCTCCGTCTCCCCGTCGAACCCGGCGCCGAGCACCAGATCCCGGCAGGCGCCCTGCCCTTCGCGCACCCGCTCGGCCGCCTCGGCGGACAGCACACGGTGGCCGCCGTATGTGCCCCGGCCGGCCAGTACGCCGTAGAGGGCGGCGACCGCGCGGGCGGTGCCGTGACCGTTCGCGGCGGGTATCTCGGCGGCCCGCCACGCGGGCGTGTTGGCCTCCTTCGCACCCACCGCCGGGTTGGTCAGCGCGGCCAGCGCGGCGGGCGTCAACTGGCTGAACGCCGCCGCCTGTTCACTGTTCCGGGCGGCAGGCGCGTGCACCAGGGTCGCGGCGCGCCCGGCCTCCCGCTCCGGCAGCCCGATGGTGAAGTCGGCGCCGAGCGGCCCGGTCACCTCGCGCTCCAGGAAGGCGCCCGGCCGCAGGCCGGACACCCGGCGCACCACCTCGCCCACCAGATGGCCGTAGGTCAGCGCGTGGTACCCGGAGCGGGTGCCCGGCTCCCACCACGGCTCCGTCGCCGCGAGCCGGGCCGTGGTCAGCTCCCAGTCGCACAGGTCCGCGAAGGAGTGCGGCTCGCGCGGGCCGGTCAGCCCGGCGCGGTGCGACAGGAGATGCCGGACGAGCACCTTCTCCTTGCCGGCCGCGGCGAACTCGGGCCAGTACGTGGCGACCGGCGCGTCCAGGTCGAGCAGGCCCCGGTCGGCCAGAATGTGCGCGCACAGGGCGACCGGCCCTTTGGTGGTGGACCAGACGTTGACCAGCGTGTCGCGCTCCCAGGGGCGGGTGCGGGCCGGGTCGGCCCAGCCGCCCCACAGGTCCACGACGGTCACCCCGCCGACCGTGACGGCGACCGCGGCACCCAGCTCGCCGCGGTCGCGGAAGTTCTCCTCGAACGCCGTTCGTACTGCCGAGAAGCGGCTGTCGCAGTGGCCGTGGACTTCCGGCTCGCGCTCGGACATGCATCCTCCGTCGTCCGTCGAGTACCCGGCGCGCTGCTGCGCACCGGGCGCCGGATGAACGTACCGACTGGTCGGACTGGAGGGAAGCGTTCGCCCGCGAGATCAGGCGTACGAGCGCAGCCAGCGCAGCCTGGCCTGCTCCTGGTAAGGGCCGCCGCCCTCGTGGTCGTTGAAGTCGTACACCTCGATCGCCTTCTCGTCGTGCGCCCAGGCGTTGAACGCCGCGAACACGGTCGAGGGCGGGCAGGTCTGGTCCTCCAGCGCCGCCGAGAACAGCGCGGGCGCCCGGCCGCGGGCGGCGAAGTGGACACCGTCGAAGTAGGACAGGGTGCGCAGGGCGTCCTGGGTGCGGCCGCGGTGCGTCTTCAGGTAGAGGCCGATCTCCCGGTACGGGTGGCGGTCCGTCACCGTCGTCGCGCGCGGGAAGTCGCACAGGAACGGCACGTCCGGCGCGATCGCCACCAGGTCCGGCACCAGGCCGCCCACCGCGAGCGTGATGCCGCCGCCCTGGCTGGCGCCGAGCGCGACGGTCCGCGAGGCGTCGGTCAGCGGGTGCGAGCGGGCCGCCTCGACGGCACGTACGGCGTCCGTGAACACCCGGCGGTAGTAGTAGTTCTCCGGTGCGTCGATGCCCCGGGTCATGAAGCCGGGGTAGGCGGGGGCGCCGCCCACCGGGTCGGCGGTTCCGCCCCCGCCGCCCCAGGCGCTGCCCTGGCCGCGGGTGTCCATCACGAAGTGCGCCCGGCCGCTGGACGCCCACAGCAGATGCTCGTGCGGCAGGCCGCGCCCGCCGCCGTAGCCGACGAACTCCACCACCAGCGGCAGCGGTTCCCGCGCCCCGGCGGGCAGGATCAGCCATCCCTTCACCGGGTGGCCGCCGAACCCGGCGAACGTCACGTCGTGGACCCGCACGGTCGACAGGCCGGTGTCGACCGGCTCGAACCGGGCGTCCAGGTCGTGCTCGCGGGCCTCCTGGAGGGTCTTGGACCAGAAGGCGTCGAAGTCCTCTGGCTCGGTCGCGTCGCTGCGGTACGCGTGCAGCTCGTCGAGCGGGAGGTCGAACAAGGCCATGGAGGACCGCCTTTGTGCAGAGGGCCGGGTGATGATCACACCGTAAGGCGGCGCCATGATCGATCGCCAGGTCCGAAAACTTTCGCCCGCACGAAGCGGCACGAGACACCCGGCGCCGGCCGCTCACGCCCACCGGCGGGTCCACTCCGGCTCGGTGCGCGCCCAGTCCCGCTCCCACTCGGCCAGCCGGTGCCGCATCGCCGTGTGGCGGACCAGCAGGTGGCCGAGGACGACCACCCCGACCGCGCCGCCCGCGGCACAGATGCCCATGGCGAGGGTGTGCTGCCAGATCGCGGTGCCGTCCGGCGGCGGGGCCACGCTGCGACCGCGGTCGTCCAGCCACACGTCGACGGTGTCGCCCCGCTCGGTGCCCACCGGGACCCGGGCGACGGCCGTCCGGACGCCCTGCTCGGGGTCGGTCCAGCGGACGCCCACGCGGTACGCGTACTCCCGGCCGCCCTGCACGGCGGGCACCGTGTCGGCGACGCGGCCGACCACCTCGGCCCGCACCCGCTGCCGGTCCGCGCGCTGCTCGGCCGCCGTCGACCGCGCGTCCTGGTGCGCCCACCAGCCGGCGGCCACGCCGGCCAGCGGCGCGCCCAGAACCAGCAGGACGGTCACGACGAGCACCGTCCACGCCTCCACCACGTCCGACCGGCGTCGCAGCGGACTGCACCGCCATCGCCAGCCGCGCTCCCGGGTTCGCATCTCCGCCTCCTCGCCGCGTCCGCGTGCGAGTACCCACATGCGTCTCGTACCCCGTCCGACGGGGTTCCTTCACGCCGAGTGCGGGCGGGCGGTTCCGGCCGGGCTCAGCCGAAGCGTTCGATGCGGATGCGGTCCACCGGCTGCCCGGCTTCCACCAGCAGCCGGGACGCGTGCTCGGCGAAGGCGTTGGAGCCGCAGATGTACGCCTCCCAGCCGCCCGCGGGCCGCTCGGCCAGGACCGGCGCCAGGTGCGCGGCCGCCATCCGGCCCACCGGCGAGCCGTCCGGAGCGCTCCGGGTGAACACCGGCGTGGTCTCGGCGCCGTACTCCCGCGCGTAGATCAGCTCCTCGGGGCTGCGCGCGGACACCAGCAGCCGCAGGGGCACGTCGAGGCCGAGCGCCCGGTGGTGCCGGACCATCGACATCAGCGGTACGACGCCGGACCCGGCGCCGATCAGCAGCGCGGGCCGGTCGCCTGGCCAGGCGAAGAAGCCGCTGACCGGGCCGCGCACCTCGACCCGGTCGCCGGGCCGGGCCTCGTTGTGGAACCAGCCGGAGACCTCACCGCCCTCGACATGGTCCAGGGTCAGCTCGATGTGCCCGGAGTCGTCGGGCGCGGACGCCAGCGAGTAGTGGCGCTGGGCGGTGTAGCCGTCCTCGGCGGTCAGCCGCAGCTGCAGGTGCTGGCCGGGCACGTGGCCCACCCAGGCGGGCACCGAGAACCGGAAGGTGGCGGCGCGCGGGGTCTCCCGGCGGATCTCGGTGAGGGTGGCGGTCTGCCAGACGTTCGCGCCCTGGTGGGTCACGGCGATCCGGCCCGGGATGGCGAACCGGCTCGGGGGAGTGAAGGTGTCAGTCACCGGAGTACCGCTGCTCCTCCCACGGGTTGCCCCGCGCGTGATAGCCGTTCTGTTCCCAGAAGCCGGGCTCGTCGTGGTCGAGGATCCGCAGGCCGGCGATCCACTTGGCGCTCTTCCAGAAGTACAGGTGCGGCACCAGCAGCCGCGCCGGGCCGCCGTGCTCGGGGGCGAGCGGCCGCCCGTCGTAGGTGAACGCGATCCACGCCCGCCCGCCGGTCAGGTCGGCCAGCGGCAGGTTGGTGGTGTACCCGGTGTGGGAGTAGGCGACCGCGTGCGTGGCGGAGGCGAGGGGCCGTACGGCGCCCAGGAACGTGTCCAGCGACACACCGCCGAACCGCACTCCGAACTTCGACCAGCTCGTCACGCAGTGGATGTCGCCCTCGTACGCCGAACCGGGCAGCGCTTGCGCCTGCTCCCAGCTCCAGGTGCGGGGCTCCTCGACCAGGCCGTCGACGCGGAAGGTCCAGTCGGCGGGGGCCAGGTCCGGGGTGACCTCGGCGGACAGGACGGGCCAGTCGTCGCCCGCGTCGTACTGTCCCGGCGGCAGGCCGGGACGGTGGACGCGCGGGCGTCCGGTGAAGCCTCGGGTGACGTTCATGGTTCAACGGTACGTGCCTCCGGGTCCCGCCCCGACGCCCGGGGTCGATCGTGACAGGCGTGTGAACGTCCTGGCGCCCGGGAATACCCGCAGGTCGCGCCCTCTTGATCTCTGGTGGTACCGGAGAGCCCCGGTGGCGGCGGCGAGTCCCGGCCGGTGGCGGCGAGAGGGAGCAGGAGTGATGCAGGAAGCGACCGGAGGGCATGTCCTCGACCACCCCGCGCGCGCCGCGCTCACGGGCCCGCACGCGCATTTCGCCGAGCGGCACGGCCGGATCCTGCGCTACCCCGTCGACGTCACTCCCTGGCTGGCCCTGCCCGACGAGCCCGACGCCCGCGACTGGGCGGACCTGGCGGCGCTGGCGGGCCCCGGCGGCGAGGTGCCGCTGCTCGGGTACCGGGGGCCGGTGCCGGACGGCTGGGAGATCACCTTCAGGATGCCGGGCGTGCAGTACGTGGACGCCGGGCTGGCCGCCGCGCCGGACCCGGAGGCGGTCCCACTCGGCCCCGCCGACGTACCGGAGATGCTCGACCTGGTCGCCCGCACCCGGCCCGGCCCCTTCCTGCCCCGCACCATAGAACTCGGCGACTACCTGGGCATCCGGCGCGGCGGCGTACTGGTCGCCATGGCCGGAGAGCGGCTGCGGCCGCCCGGCTGGACCGAGATCAGCGCGGTGTGCACCGACCCCGTCGTACGCGGCGAGGGCCTGGCGACCCGGCTGATCCTCGCCGTCGCCCACGGCATCCGGGAGCGCGGCGAGACCCCGTTCCTGCACACCGGCGCGGACAACACCGGGGCCATCCGCCTGTACGAGTCGCTGGGCTTCCGGCTGCGCCGCACGACGGCGTTCCTGTCGGCGCGGGTGCCGGAGCGGGTGGCGGCGGCACCGGCCGCGCGGTAGTCCCGGGCCGGGCGCCCTCGGCGCCGTCCTCGCTGTCCAAGGAGCCTCAGGCGCCTTTGGCGTCGTCCCCGTCGTCCGGCGGTGTCCAGGCGTTGTACCGGATCAGATACGCGGCGAACCGCTCCAGATCCTCCTCCGGCCAGTCGGCCAGCCGCTCCCGGAACGCCGCCCGGCGGCTCTCGGTGACCTGGGCGAGGAGCCGCCGGCCGCTGTCGGTCAGATGCAGCACCTGGACCCGGTGGTCGTCCGGGTCGAGTCGCCGTTCGATCAGCCCGGCCCGCTCCAGCGCGGCCACCTGGCGGCTGACGGTCGACTTGTCGAGGGCGTAGTGCGCGGCCAGGTCGGTGGCGCGGCGGGCGCCGCGCTCCTCCAGATGACCGAGCAGGGTGTACGACACGAGCGACAGCTCCGGGTGCAGCCGCCCCGCCGAGGCGCGGGCGCGGCGGGCGAAGACCGTCATCTCGCGCTGAATGGCCTCCACGGCCTCGGCTGCTGTCACGGGACCTCCCTCACGCTTCTAGTTGTATAGTACAACTTGAAATGAGAGTTGTATATGCCAACCAATTGGAGGACCGGAGCATGCGGTCACCCGCGCTGCGCCATGTGCTCACGCACCTGATCACGCCGCTGCTGATGTGCGTGGGCATGGGACTGGCGTACATGGGGGCGTTCGTGACCCCCGAACCGAACCACCTGCCCATCGCCGTCGTCGGCACAGGCGCTCAGGTGAAGACGCTCGCCCGGTCCGTCGAGGACGGGGCGGGCGACGCCCTCGACGTGCGCACCGTGCCTGACCGCGAGCGGGCCGTCGACCTGCTGAAGTCCCGTGACATCACCGGCGCCTACGTGCCGAGCGCCAGGACACCCGAGGTCCTCGTCGCCACCGCCGCCTCCGACATGGGAGCCATGGCGGTCGAGAAGGTCTTCACACCCGTCGCCGCGGAGCGGGGCCTCCCGCTGAAGGTGACCGACGTGGCGACCCCGGTCGACGACGACCCCACCGGACAGGGCCTGTTCTTCCTGATGATCGCCGTGAGCATCGGCTCCTACGCCTCGGTCGCCGTGCTCGGCGGCGCCGGCGGCACCCTGCCGATGCCGCTGCGGGCCCTGCTGACGCTCGGCGTCTCCGCCGTGGTCAGCGGCATCGGCGCACTGCTCGCCGGCCCCGTCTTCCACCTCGCCCACCACGACCTCGCCGGGATCTGGGGACTGGCCTGGCTGTACTCGGCGGGCATCCTGCTGATCGGCGTCGGCCTGCACACCTTCCTCAAGCGCTGGACCACGCTCGCCATGATGGTGCTGTTCGTGATGCTCAACTTCACCAGCTCCGGCGGTTTGTACCGGCCCGAGCTGCAGAACGGCTTCTTCGGCACCCTGCACGCCTTCTGGAACGGCGCGGGATTCGTCGAGGGCGCCCGCAGCGTCCTGTACTTCGACGGTGACGGACTCGGCCGCAGCGTGTGGACCCTCCTCGCCTGGCTGGTGGCGGGCCTCGCCCTGACCGCGATCGCCGGCGCGTACGAGCGCGGCGGCACCCGCCGGGCCGTCGTCGACGCCCAGCGGTCCCGCGCCGGGCGGGAGGCGGAGGAGGAAGCCGAGGAGGCGATCGGCGTCTGAGCGGCGGAGGTTGGGATAGGGTGACGGTCCGGCCGTGGACGTACCCGGCCGCGCGAAGCCTGGGAGGTGAGACCCATTACCGCTGTGACGGCTCGGGTGTCCTCACCTCACCACGGCGCGGATCGCCGGTCCGGCTGACCGCGAGGGCACCCTTCGGCTCCCGAAAGGCTCTGGGTACATGCCCTTTTCACCTGTCTCACCCACACCCTTCTCCCGTTCCTCCGTCGTCGCCGCGCTGCGCGCCGCGGGCTGTGTGTTCGCCGAGGACGAGGCCGAACTGATCCTCGGCGCCGCCCGCACCCCGGACGAACTCGCCGCCCTGGTGGACCGCCGGGTCGCCGGACTGCCCCTCGAACTCGTCCTCGGCTGGGCCGAGTTCCGCGGCCTGCGCGTCACCGTCGAACCCGGCGTCTTCGTCCCCCGCCGCCGCACCGAGTTCCTCGTCGAACAGGCCCTCGCGCAGGCGCCGGACGCGCGTGTCGTCGCCGACCTGTGCTGCGGCTCCGGCGCGGTCGGCGCCGCCCTGGCGGACGCGCTCGGCGCCGTCGAACTGCACGCCGCCGACATCGACCCGGCCGCGGTGCGCTGCGCCCGCCGCAACCTCGCCGGTCCGGGCGGGCGGGTGTACGAGGGCGACCTGTTCGAAGCGCTGCCCACCGCGCTGCGCGGCCGCGTGGACATCCTCGCCGCCAACGTGCCGTACGTCCCCACCGGCGAGGTCGGTCTGCTGCCCGCGGAGGCCCGCGACCACGAGCCGCTGACCGCCCTCGACGGCGGCACCGACGGCCTCGACCTCGCCCGCCGGGTCGCCGCCGGGGCCCCGCACTGGCTGGCGCCCGGCGGCTGCGTGCTGATCGAGACGAGCGAACGGCAGGCCCCGGTGGCGGTGGAGGCCTTCACCCGGGCCGGCCTGACGGCCCGCCTGGCGGTCTCCGAGGAGCTGTACGCCCAGGTCGTGATCGGCGTCAGGGGAGGGGACGCCGCCGTTTAGGGCGTGCCCGCCAAGCCCTGTCCGGCTCGCCACGCCCGGCAGGTGATGTGGCGGGCCGGAACACGGCACGCCGGTGCATCGTGCCGCCCGCCCGCGAGCAGGCGGCGCCGCTTCGCGGACACGGCACAGCAGCCGCTCTCCGGCGAACGCCCCGCCGGCTTCGGGCGTCACAGGAGCGGTAGCAGCCGACCACCCCTTGGAGAGCCCATGCGCAGGACACACGCCCGCTCGGTCCGACTCGTCGGCGTGTCGCTTCTGGTCGCCGTCGGCGGCGGCGCGCTCGCCGCCTACGCGGAGGAACAGCGCGGCGACACCGGCGGCCCGTCGCCAGGCGCCGCCGTGCGGGCCCGGCTGGTCGCCGAGGCCTGGGACGGCTCACGGGCCGCCGAGGTGTGGCGCGCGGGCTACCACCCGTCGGGGGAGACGGTCCAGCTGCCCGACGGTGCCTTGCGCGGCACCGACAAGGAGGCCTACGCCGCCCGGGACTTCGAGCTGCGGGGCGAACTCCCCGACCTGCCACGCGAGGAGGGGACGGTGCGGTGGAAGGGCGGCGGCTCGCTCACCCTGCCGCTGACGGACGCCCGGGAGGCGTTCGCGGACCTGGACCGCTCCGACGGCCGCGCGCCGCTCACCGTGACCGGCGTGCGGCTCGGCGAGATGACGCTGGCCACCGACCGCGGCCCGGCGACCGTACCGGCGTGGCTGTTCACACTTGACGGGTACGGCACCCCGCTGAGGCAGGCCGCGGTCAGCCCGTCCGAGCCGCCGCGGTCGCCGATCGGCCCGGCCCGGGACACGCTGGGCGACGATCTGGGGCCGTTGCCGGGGCCGGGCCGGGTGGCCGAGGACGGACGGGCCGTCACCGTCGCCGCCTGGCACGGCGGTTGCGACGACGGTCCCGCCGTCCACGCGCTGGAGACGGCGGGCAGCGTGGTGCTGTCCGCGTCGGTCGCCGGCGCCGACGACGGCCCGTGCACCGCGGAGCTGCTCGCCGCGGAGGTGACGGTGCGGATGGACCGGCCGGTCGGCGACCGGGTGCTGCTGGACGCCTTCACCGGCCGGCCGGTGGCGTTCGCGGAGCGGCGCGGGTAGTTCCCGAGCCGCCGGTCTGCGCCCGTTCGAGGAGCGGCGCGGGCGGCACCCCGGCGGGAGCCCGCACCCGGTCAGTCCTCAGTGCGGGCGCGGGCGATGAGCAGCGCCACGTCGTCGTGGTTGTCGGGGTGGTGCAGGGTGTTCACCAGCAGGTCGCATACCTCGTCCAGCGGCCGCTCCGGGTCGTCGAGCAGGCCCAGCAGGGTGTCGAGCCGCTCGTCGAGGGAGTGCCGGCGGGTCTCGACCAGCCCGTCGGTGTAGAGGACCAGCTGATCGCCCGGGTCCAGGTCGAACACCGTCGTCGAGAACGCGACCCCGCCGACGCCCAGCGGCGCCCCGGTGGGCAGGTCGAGCAGGGCGGGACCGTTCCCGGCGCGCACCCGCACGGGCGGCAGATGCCCGGCGTTGGCGATCCGGCACTGCCGCAGCCGCGGATCGTGGACGGCGTACAGGCAGGTGGCGATGGAGTGGTCCAGGCCCTCCGTGATCTTGTCCAGGTGTTCGAGCAGCCGGGCCGGGTCGAGGTCGAGGGAGGCCAGGGTGTTGGTGGCGGTGCGCAGCCGGCCCATGGTCGCGGCGGCGTTTATGCCGCTGCCCATCACGTCGCCGACGACGAGCGCGGTCTTGCCGTCGTCCAGCGGGATCACGTCGAACCAGTCGCCGCCGACCTCGATGGTGGCCCCGGCCGGCTGGTAGCGGGAGGCCACCTCCAGGCCGCCGGTGACCGGCGGATGGCTGGGCAGCAGACTGCGCTGGAGGGTGAGGGCGGTGTCGCGGGCGTTCTGGTACCAGCGGGCGTTGTCGATCTGCACCGCCGCCCGGGCCGCCAGCTCCCGGGCCAGCAGCAGATCGTCCTCACCGAACGGCAGCGGATTGCCGGTCCGTTTCAGGTCCAGGGCGCCCAGCACCTCGCCGCGGGCGATCAGGGGCACGGCCAGATACGAGTGGACGCCCGCCCGGCCGAGCAGTACGGCGGCCTCCGGCGAGCGCGCGATGCGCGGCAGGTCGTCGTCCTTGACGTGCGACACCAGCACCGGCCGCCCCGTGCGCACGCACTCGGTGACCAGCCGGTCCGGTCCGTAGCGGGCCACCTGCCCCGGCGGGTCGGCGGCGGTCAGCGCCTCCGGCGACCCCTCCGCGCGGACCGCGAGGGCGCGGATCACGGCCGACTCGGCCGGGCCGAGGCTGCTGGGCCGGCCCTCCACCACCGCCTCCAGCAGGTCCACGGCGGCCACGTCGGCCAGCTCGGGCACGGCGACGTCGGCCAGTTCGCTGGCGGTCCGCTCCAGATCGAGCGTGGTGCCGACGTGCGCGGACGCGTCGGCGATCAGCGCCAGGCGCCGCCGGGCCCGTTCGGCCTCCGCGCCCGCCCGGTACTCGTCGGTGACGTCCGCCACGGAGAGCGCCACCCCGAGCACCGTGCCGAGCGCGTCCTCCAGCCGGTAGAGCGACACCGACCAGGCGTGGTCCTCGTCCGGGTCGGCCGGGGTACGCCCGACCCAGGAGCGGTCGACGACCGCCTGCCCGGTCTCCAGGACCCGGCGTGCCGCGGCCTCCAGGGCGTCGGCCTCCATCAGCGGCAGCACCTCGCGCACGGTCCGGCCGAGGTGCAGCTCGGCCGGGATGCCGTCGATCCGCTCCAGCGCCGGGTTCACGGAGACGTACCGCAGCGCGGTGTCGAGGACGGCGAGCCCGATCGGCGACTGGGCCACCAGCCGGGCCGACAGCGCCACGTCCCGCTCCAGCCGGCGCACCGTGGAGTGGTCGGCGGCGAGCCCGAGGGCGTAGGTGTCGCCCTGGTCGTCCAGCAGCCGCATGTTTCGGAACTCCACCAGCCGGGTGCTGCCGTCCTTGTGGCGCACCGGGAAGGCGCCCGCCCAGCTCCGGCCCGTGGCCAGGACGTCGGCGAACAGTTTCACGGCCAGGTCGAAGTGCTGCTCGTGCAGCATCAGCCGGGCCGCGAACCGGCCCAGTGCCTCGTCCGCCGAATAGCCGAACAGTTCCGCCGCCTGGGGGCTCCACAGCACGATCCGCCCCTCGGCGTCGAGGACCACCGAGGCCACGCCGAGCACGTCGAGCAGCCCGCTGGGCCGGTCCGAGCCGCGCTCCGGCTCGGATCCGTCGGCCACGGGAGGCCCCGTTGCACCCATCGCACGCACCGCCTTCGGCCTCGGCACGCCGTCCCCCGTGCCGACTCCCCTTGTCGTCCTGCGCTCAACCATCTCTCTTACGCCACCCCGCCCTTCTCCACCATCCCCCGATACGACCCGACGCGTCGGACAAATCACCCGTGAGCGGCGCAATAGGGGCGGCTCGTGTCGCACGGTGAGCGGCTGTCGCCGGTGGTGCTCTCCTGGCGCCGGTGCTTTCCTGAGTGAGTGCGGGCCGTCGCGCGGGGCACTCGCGCACCCCCGGCACTGCCACGAGAGGAGCGGTCACCATGAACGCCGAACGGTCCCACCCGGAGTCCGTCTCCGTGGAGATCAGCGGTTGCAGCAAGGAGGACGCCCGGATCGTCTTCGACACCCTGTGCTCGTGCTTCGCGTCCGACCGGTGCGCCGAGGACGTGCCCGAGCAGTGGCACGAGACGCGCCCCATGGTCTGGCTCGGCACCTTCGACGTGGCCGACGCCCACGAGGGGGGCCGCCCCGCCCGGCTCTCGGCCCCCGTCACCGCCGACGTGCAGGGCGGTTACTGGGCGATCGACCGGTTCCGTACGACCCTGGACTCGCTGTTCTCGGTCCACGACATGAGCACGGCCTCCGGAGACCAGGAGCGCGAGCTGCACCTGGTCCTGGAAAGCCGCTGACCCGTGGGAGGTGACGGCGGTCGCCGCGGGTGTGCGTCCCGTCACGTCCTGCGGCCCCTTGTTGTGCAACTAGTTGCATAAACCGTGCGCGGTCCTCTACAACTACAGGGCACCGGACCGCGCACGGAGGCGTCGATGAGCCGTTACCCCCACCTGTTCACCCCGCTCGACCTGGGCTTCACCACGCTGCCCAACCGCGTCCTCATGGGCTCCATGCACGTGGGCCTGGAGGAGGCCGAGGGCGGCTTCGCGCGCATGGCGGAGTTCTACGCCGCCCGGGCGCGCGGGGGAGTGGGGCTGATCGTCACCGGCGGCATCGCCCCCAACGACGAGGGACGGCCCTACGAGGGCGGCGCCAAGCTCACCACCGACGAGGAGGCCGAGCAGCACCGCGTGGTCACCGAGGCCGTCCACCGCGAGGGCGGGCGGATCGCGCTCCAGATCCTGCACTTCGGCCGATACGCCTACCACCGCGACCTGGTCGCCCCGAGCCCCCTCCAGGCGCCCATCAGCCCCTTCCCGCCGCGCGAGCTCACCGACGCCGAGGTCGAACGGACCATCGACGACTACGCCCGCACCGCCCGCCTCGCGCGGCAGGCCGGCTACGACGGCGTCGAGATCATGGGCTCCGAGGGCTACCTGATCAACGAGTTCATCGCCGCGCCGACCAACCACCGCACCGACCGCTGGGGCGGCTCCTACGAGAACCGCATGCGCTTCCCCGTCGAGATCGTCCGCCGGGTGCGCGAGGCCGTCGGCGAGGACTTCATCGTCGTCTACCGGCTGTCCATGCTGGACCTGGTGCCCGGCGGATCCACCCTGGACGAGGTGATCACCCTCGCCAAGGCGGTCGAGGCCGCCGGGGCGACCATCATCAACACCGGCATCGGCTGGCACGAGGCCCGCATCCCCACCATCGCCACCTCCGTGCCGCGCGGCGCCTACACCTGGGTGACCAAGCGGCTCATGGGCGAGGTGACCGTCCCGCTCGTCACCACCAACCGCATCAACACCCCCGAACTCGCCGAGCAGCTGCTCGCCGGCGGCACGGCCGACATGGTCTCCATGGCCCGCCCGATGCTCGCCGACCCCGACTTCGTCGCCAAGGCCGCCGCCGGCACCCCCGAGGCCATCAACACCTGCATCGGCTGCAACCAGGCCTGCCTCGACCACACCTTCAGCGGGCAGATCACCTCCTGCCTGGTCAACCCGCGCGCCTGCCACGAGACCGAGCTGGTGCTCTCCCCGACCCGGCTGCGCAAGCGGATCGCCGTCGTCGGCGCCGGACCGGCCGGCCTCGCCTGCGCGGTCTCCGCGGCCGAACGCGGCCACCAGGTCACCCTCCTCGACGCCGCCGCCGAGATCGGCGGCCAGCTCAACGTGGCCCGGCAGGTCCCCGGCAAGCAGGAGTTCGACGAGACGCTGCGCTACTTCCGCCACCAGCTCGACGCCCGTGGCGTGGACGTACGGCTGAACACCTGGGTGACCGCCGCCGACCTCGCCGATCACGACGAGGTGGTGGTCGCCACCGGCGTCACCCCGCGCACGCCCGACATCCCCGGCGTCGACCACCCGAGCGTGCTCGGCTACCTCGACGTGCTGCGCGACGGCGCGCCCGTCGGCGACCGCGTCGCCGTCCTCGGCGCCGGGGGCATCGGCTTCGACGTCGCCGAATACCTCACCGACGGCGGCGACAAGGCGCACGAGGACCCGGCGGCGTACTTCCGCCAGTGGGGCGTCGACATGGACTACGCGGCACCCGGCGGCCTCGCCGCGTCCGAGCGGCCCGCCCCGCCGCGCACCGTCCACCTCCTGCAGCGCAAGACCACCAAGGTCGGCGCGGGCCTCGGCAAGACCACCGGCTGGATCCACCGCACCGAGCTGAAGCACCGCGGCGTCACCATGGTCCCGGGGGTGCGCTACGACCGGATCGACGACGCCGGACTGCACATCTCCGTCGGCGAGGAGAGCACCGTCCTGGAGGTCGACACCATCGTGCTGTGCACCGGCCAGGAGCCGCGCCGCGACCTGTACGACGAGCTGGTCGCCGCCGGCCGGCCGGCCCACCTCATCGGCGGCGCCGACGTGGCCGCCGAACTCGACGCCAAGCGCGCCATCAAGCAGGGAACCGAGCTGGCGGCGGCGCTGTAGGCCCTGCCGTTCGGATCATCCCGGCGTCGCGGGGTCTGGCACGCACTCCCCCGAGCTCTTCGAGCAGGGGGGACCCCCAGCCGCGTTGTCGTCGGTCTCCCCCACGCTCGGACGAGCTCCCGCGGGGGCACCCCCATCGCTCCGCGTCGACTCCCTCCTCCGCCTTGCAGCTGCACGCACCAGGCCCCGCTCGGCTCGGCCAGGCCGCACCGTCGATCACAGCCGGCCTGATCCAAAGGCAGGGCCAAGTGCACCCGACCGGGCGTGGGGGCCGTCCCTAGGATGGCCCCCATGTCACTCCCGCACGCGATCCTCACCGCTCTGCTCGAGAAGCCCTCCTCGGGGCTGGAGCTGACCCGACGGTTCGACAAGTCGATCGGCTACTTCTGGTCGGCGACACATCAGCAGATCTATCGCGAGCTGGGAAAACTGGAGGCCGACGGCCTGATCCGGGCGCTGCCCAGCGAGCAGCCGGCCCGCGGCCAGAAGAAGAGCTACGAGGTGCTGCCCGCCGGCCGCGCCGAACTGGCCCGCTGGACCGCCGCGTCGCAGGACCCCAAGCCGCTCCGCGACACCATGCTGCTGCGGCTGCGCGCCGGGGCGGTGGTCGGCACCGACGGCCTGGCGGATGACCTGCGCCGCCATCTGGAGCTGCACCGACGGCAGCTGGCCGAGTACCAGGAGATCGAGAAGCGGGACTTCCCGCCCGGCCGGGACAGTGCTCAGGACCGGCTGCGGCATCTGGTGCTGCGGGCGGGCATCGATCTGGAGACCTTCTGGACCCAGTGGCTCACCCACGCGCTCGCGGAGTTCGCCGAGCTGCCGCCGGATCAGAGCCGGTAGGGCTTGGAGCGGCGGCGCAGGAACCAGCCCGCCGCGATGACCCCGGCCCCGGCCAGCACACCGCCCGCCACCAGCGTGACCGTGCCGTAGTCCTTGGTGCCGCCGCCCATGCCGCCCATCACGCCCCGCGAGGGCGACGGCGTCGCGGTGGCCGTCGGCGTGGGCGTGGGCGCGGAGACGATGACGGACTGGCTGCCCGCGGTGGTGCCGTTGGAGCACACCACGATGACCGTGTAGGTCCCCGGGCTCACATCGGACCAGGCGGCCGACTGCAGGCTGGCCGCGCCCGTCAGCGCCGCCTGACGGCCCTGGCCGAAGCTCGTCTGGTTGCTGGTCAGCAGGGAGGCGTTGCCCCAGCTGCCGCCGACCTGGGTGCAGGCGCTGGTCACCACCGAGACGGTGGAGCCGTTGGTGCTCACCGAGATCCCGGAGACCGCGTCGGCCGGGTGGGCGGCCACGGCGAGCAGCGCGGCGGAGGCGGCCACGGCCAGCCCGGAGCGGAGGAGTCGTTGACGGTTGCTCATGGTCTGCCCTCCGGCGGCACGGTTGGCGGTACATCCCTTGCGCCGCCTGGGTCGGGGAACGCCCGTGCTGCCTCAGGGTCAGCCAATGTCCCCCGCGCCTGTCGCGCATGCGGGCCGCACCCACTCAGGTGACGTGTGCCGCCGTCCGGGTGACGGCCCTCAGCCGCCCGTCGTGACCGTGCGCTCCGCCGAGAAGCCGCCCCAGGTGCCGTCCGGCAGCTTGGCGCGGATCCGCACCCGGTGCCGTACGCCGTCCTCCCGGCCCACGTAGAAGCTGTACGACGCCTTCCCGCGCGGCGCGGTCCCGCCCCAGACGAGGGAGGTCGCCGGCCGCCCGTCGAGCTGGATCTCGTACTCCGTGATCTCCCCGTCGGCGCGGGGCGGCACCCAGGACAGGTCGAGGTAGTGGGCGCCCGCCTCGCTGCGGGCGGCGGCCCGGAACCCGGTGGGCGCGGTGCCGCGTCCGTCGTCGTCGCCGGGCGCGGTGGTGAGCCGGACGACGGTGCTCGCCGGGGAGACGTTGTCCGCCGCGTCCCGGGCCCGGACGGTGAAGGAGTACCGGGTGCCGGGCCGAAGCCCCGTGACGACCGTCGCCGTCTGTGTCCCGCCCACACTGTGGATCTTCGTGCCGCCCTGGTGGATGTCGTACGACACCACACTCCGGTCGTCCGTCGCCGCCTCCCAGCGCAGCTGCACGGCCCGGCTTCCCGTCGTCCGCCCCCGCACCCCGTCCGGCCGGGAGGGCGCGGAGCGGTCCGCCGCCACGGCGGCGGGGGTGGTGGCCCGGACCTCCCGGCTGGGCGGCCCGAGCCGACCGTCCGCGTCGCGGGCGCGCACGGTGAAGACGTAGGCGGTGGACGGACGCAGCCGGGTGACGTCCACCATGTGCTCGGAGCCCGGCACGTCCTTGATTTTGGTGGGGCCGCGATACACCTCGTAGCCGCTCACCCCGGCCTCCGCGGACACCGCGTTCCACATCACGTGCACGCTGGTCGCGCTGCCCGCCGCCGCGGTGACCCCGGTCGGCGCGCCGGGCGCCGCGCCGGTCTCGCCGCCGTCGCCGCCCCAGCCGCAGGACACCGCCAGGGTCAGGGTGCCGCACACCAGGAGCGCGGGCACGGGAACGCGTCGCACGACTCGGCCTCCCGGGGCGGGACGACGGAATGGTCCGGACCAATATGGCGCCGCTGACGCGGCCACATCAAGAGGGTGTGTTGGTGACGCCTCCGCCGATATGCGTATGCTGAACGCTCCCGCAGGCGAACTCGCCACCAGGACAGGGGAGTTCACGTCCGCGGCGCGGACCGCTGTCGTCGCTGATCCCGCGCTCCGGTTGCGGGCGGCCGGGCGGCCCGAGCCGACACAGGCTCAGGCCCCCGGTCCCCATGAGACGTCTCGAGGGCCGTGCGCCGTCCGGCCCCCTCCGGCTGGCCACCGCATCACCGGGGGCGCAGATTGGGCTGAGTATCCATGAGCCCCCGACGAGAGGGTCCCCGATCGTGCCTGTCCGAATAATCACCCTTGCCGCGGCGAGCGCCGCCCTGCTCGTCCCGGCGGTGCTCGCCGGCGCCGTCGCCCCGGCCCGCCCCCTGATGGCGCCGGTCGCCCACAGTGAGGGAACGGTCCGCGCCGCCGACTTGCTGGACCGGGCGCGAGACTGCACCCGCGTCTCCCGCGGCCACTACCGCAGCGACGAGGGACAGCCCGCCGACATCCCGGTCTGCGGCACCCCCGAGGCCGTCTACTGGACGGCGGACATGGACATCGACTGCGACGGCCGCCCCGGCCACCTCTGCAACGCCCTCACCGACCCGCACTTCTCGCCCACCACGGCCCAGACCGAGTCCGACGGCCGCTACCTGAGCGCCGAGGAGCTGCCCTACATCGTCGTCCCCGCCCCCAGCGACATCTGGGACTACCGGGACCACGGGGTACGCGGCGGCTCGGTCGCGGCCGTCATACACGACGACCGGGTCCAGTACGCGGTCGTGGGCGACACCGGCCCGAGCCACATCATCGGCGAGGCGTCGTACGCCACCGCCGAAGGCCTCGGCATCTCACCCGACCCGCAGAGCGGCGGAACGGACTCCGGTGTCACCTACATCGTCTTCAGGGACTCCCAGGTCTCACCCATCGAGAGCCACGCCGCGGCGGTGGCGGAGGGGGAGCGGCTGGCGCGGCGCTTTGTCGAAGGAACCGGGGGGACTGAGGAGCGCGACGGGAGCGAGGAGAGCGAGGGGGCGTCATGGCGGGGTGACCCGGTCCCTGAGAGCTGGTGATACGGCCGCCGTGACCGCCGTGTCCATCGCTTCGGGGAGAATGCCGGAGATCGATCGCCGGTGCCGGCGGAAGAGATGACCGCAGCAGGCGGACGCAGTGGCCGACCGCCCCTGACCGAGGAGCGCAAGGCGGAGATCCGGCTGGAGATCGCCCGCGTCGCGGTCGACCTGTTCGTCCGTCAGGGCGTCGCCGAGACCACGGGCGAGCAGATCGGACAGGCGGCCGGCGTCTCGGCGCGCACGGTCTGGCGGTACTTCCCGAGCAAGGAGAGCTGCGTCCGGCCGCTGTTCACCGCCGGGATCGACGTGATCGCCCGGTGCCTGCGGGAATGGCGGCCCGGCCAGGACCTCGAGGCCGCCCTCGACCGGGCCTTCACCCCCGGCCCGCGCCGGACGGCCGGACCGGAGAGCGCCACCTTCGGCGCGCTCGTACGCCTCACCCGCGCCGAACCCGGACTGCGCGCGGTCTGGCTGCAGACCTAAGACGAGGCGGAACCGGCGTTCGCCCACGCCCTCGCCGAACGCGCCGGACTCCCGCCCGACGACCTGCGGCCCACCCTCCAGGCGGCCATGTTCAACGCCGCCCTGCGCGCGGCCGTCGAACACCAGGCCTGGAGCACCGCTGACGCCGCCGACGCCGCCCACGATGCCGGTACGTCGGAGGCGGAACAGGCGAAGGCGATGCGCTCGGCGCTGGTGGTGGCGGGGGAGGGAGTGCGGTGACAGGCGAGGGATGTGGCGGGCGGACTCACACCTTCCGGTAGTCGTACGCCTCCCGTGCCGCCGAGACCACCGCGTCCAGGTCCGCTCCGGTGGCGGCCGTGACCACGGCGGCTACGGCGCCCTCCACGAACGGGGCGTCCACCAGACGGGCCCCGGCGGGCAGTTCGTCGCCCTCGGCGAGCAGCGCCTTCACGGTGAGGACGGCGCTGCCGAGATCGGTGAGCACGGCGACACCGGCCCCCCGGTCCACGGAGGCGGCCGCCGCGGCGATCAACTCGGCACTGGTGCCCAGCTCCCCGCCCTCCGTGCCGCCCGCCGGCGCCACGGGCACCTCCGCACCTCCGCCCGCCAGCCCCCGCGCGAGGTCCGCGACCGACGAGGCGACCTGCGCGCTGTGCGACACCAGCACGATCCCCACGAGCTTCCCGGCCGTCGTGTCACTCACCGGCGGCCTCCGCGAGCCCCGCGACCAGCAGCGCCGACGAGGTGGCGCCCGGATCCTGGTGACCGATGCTCCGCTCACCGAGGTAGCTCGCCCGCCCCTTGCGGGCCTGCAACGGCGTCGTCGCGATCGCGCCCTGCTCGGCGGCGGCCCGCGCCGCGCCGAAACCGTCACCGAGCGCGTCCACCGCCGGCACCAGGGCGTCGATCATGGTCTTGTCGCCGGGCGCGGCACCGCCCAGCGCCATCACCGCGTCCACCCCCTCCCGCAGCGCCCGCGCCAACTCCTCCTCTCCCACCTCACCGGCGTCACCCAGTGCCTTGCCGGTGCGCCGCAGCAGGGTGCCGTACAGCGGCCCGGACGCGCCGCCGACCGTCGAGATGAGCTGCCGCCCGGACAGGATCAGCACGGCCCCCGGCGTCGCGGGAGCCTCCTTCTCCACCGCCGCGGTCACGGCGGCGAACCCACGCTGCATGTTGCTGCCGTGGTCGGCGTCCCCGATGGGCGAGTCGAGGGCCGTGAGCCGTTCCGCCTCGCGGTCCACGGACGCGGCGGTCGCCGTCATCCAACGGCGGAAGAAATCGGCGTCGAGCACTGGATCTCCTTGCGTGAGAGGTGGGTGGATCACGTCGGCCGCGTCGGCCGCCAGGTCACATGCCCCAGCGCAGCCCCGGCGTGCGCACCGGCGCGTCCCACAGCCGCAGCAGCTCCTCGTCGATCTGGCACAGGGTGACCGATGCACCCGCCATGTCGAGGGAGGTCACATAGTTCCCGACGAGGGTGCGGGCGACGGCGACCCCACGCTGGGCGAGCACCCGCTGCACCTCGGCGTTGAACCCGTACAGCTCCAGCAGCGGCGTCGCCCCCATGCCGTTGACCAGGACCAGGACCGGACTGCGCGGGTGGAGGTCCTCCAGCACGGCGTTCACCGCGAAGTCGGCGATCTCGCCCGACGTCATCATCGCCCGCCGCTCACGGCCCGGCTCGCCGTGGATGCCGATGCCCAACTCCAGCTCGCCCGGAGGAAGATCGAAGGTGGGGCTGCCCTTGGCGGGCGTGGTGCAGGCGCTCAGCGCCACGCCGAAGCTGCGCGCGTTCTCGTTGACCTGCCGGGCGATCGCCTCGACCCGCTCCAACGGCTGCCCCTCGTCGGCGGCGGCCCCCGCGATCTTCTCCACGAACAGCGTGGCACCGGTGCCGCGCCGCCCGGCGGTGTACAGACTGTCGGTGACGGCCACGTCGTCGTTGACCAGCACCTTGGCGACCTGGATGCCCTCGTCCTCGGCGAGCTCCGCCGCCATGTCGAAGTTCAGCACGTCACCGGTGTAGTTCTTGACGATGAACAGCACCCCCGCCCCGCTGTCCACGGCCGCCGCCGCCCGCACCATCTGATCGGGCACCGGCGAGGTGAACACCTCTCCCGGACAGGCCGCCGACAGCATCCCGGGCCCGACGAACCCGCCGTGCAACGGCTCATGCCCCGACCCGCCACCGGAGACGAGCCCGACCTTCCCCTCGACGGGCGCGTCCCGCCGCACGATCACCCGGTTCTCCACATCCACGATCAACTCGGGATGCGCGGCCGCCATACCCCGCAGCGCGTCCGCGACGACGGTTTCCGGGACGTTGATCAGCATCCTCATGGGTACCTCCTGAAGAGACTAGCAGGCAGGCCCTGGACCTGCGTTTTCCCAGGTCAGAGCAGATAAGGTCAGTTTTCGATCTTGGCGGTTCGTGGCGGTCCGGGGCGGGTTCTGACGGTACTGATGCTGACCCGATGCTGACTTCGGTGACGGCCCGTCAGGTCCGGCGGGTGATCGGTTGTGGGACGACTGCGGCTCCTGTTGACGGCAGTATCGGCCTTACGGCAGCGAAGGTCACGCTGCTGGTGCCCCGCGCGGCGACGGAAGGTCGATCAACAGCACTCATGCCACTGACCCCAAGGGGCCCGCGCGGCATCGAGCCGCCGGGCCCCGAGGCAGGCGGCGCTGATCTCGTGGAGCCCCTATAAGCCGACGAGTGCTGTTTCTGAGTCTCGCCGAGGAGGCAGAATGGATCTGCCCGACCGGACTTCCCGAATCCAGCAACGGGGCCCGTTGCGATGGTTCGCCGGAGTCCCCTGTCTGGTGGCCGCAATGGTAGTGGCTGTGGTGTTCACCGCTTCGTGGCCGAACCTGCCAGATCCGATGGCCGTGCACTTCGACGAAAGGGGAGACGTCAACCGCTCCGCATCCCCTGTGGAAATCCCGCTATCGCCCGCTGACGAGCCATGCCGGCGTCCACCACTGTCATCAGGCGACCCCCGGGCGCTCCTGCCGGCAGTCCCTGACGACGTCCCCAGGCTTCCGGCCGGACGTTCCCGGCCCGGCCAGCCGCGGGGGCGGCCTCATTTCGTGCTGTGTTCGATGCGCGCGACCAGAAGGCCGACGAGGGCCGCCCAAGGCAGACTTGCCGGGCCGGAGATCGCCCAGCCGAGAACGGCAAACACTGTCAGCGCGGTCAGGCCGGTCGCGAGCGCTCGGACGTCGCGGAGGAACGCCCACTCGCGGCGGGCGGAGCCCGGGGCCTTGAGCTCTGCTACGGCGGTGCGGATGACCAGGAGTACGAGCACGACGCTGACGGCGAGGGCTGCCGGGCCGATGTCCTCCGCGGTCATCGGGTGGTGTCGACCTGGTAGATGTCGGGGATGCCGTCGGCGTCCTCGTCGCGTTCCTCCTCCTCGTACAGGCGCTTGTAGACGCGGTTGCGGCGGCGCAGGAGGACGGAGGCGAGCAGGGCGGCGGTGAGGGAACCGAGCAGGACCGCGGCCTTGACGTGCTCGGCATGGACGGGGTCGGTGAAGGACAGCTCGCCGACGAGCAGGGCCACGGTGAAGCCGATGCCCGCGAGGACGGCGAGCCCCAGGACGTCGGCCCAGGCGAGGTTGGGGTTGAGGCTGGCGCGGGTGAAGCGGACGGCCGCGTAGGTGCCCAGGAAGATGCCGAGGGTCTTGCCGACGACCAGGCCGACGACGACGGCGATCGGCTCGGGCTCGGTGAAGACCTTGATCAGGGCGTCCCCGGACACGGCGACGCCGGCGGCGAAGAGGGCGAAGAGGGGGACGGCGACGCCTGCCGAGAAGGGGTGGAGAAGGTGCGAGACCCGGGCGGCCGGGGACTGCTCCTCGCCCGTCTCGCGGGTGGTGCGCAGGATCAGCCCCATGGCGACGCCCGCGACGGTGGCGTGGACGCCGGAGTTGTACATCAACGCCCAGATGGCGATGCCCAGGGGCACGTACCACCACCAGCCGCGTACCCCGAAGCGCTGGAGGACGTAGAAGAGGGCCAGGCCGGCGAACGCCCCTGCCAGGGCCCAGAAGTTGAGGTCGCTGGTGAAGAAGAGCGCGATGATGACGATGGCGCCGAGGTCGTCGACGACGGCGAGGGTGAGCAGGAACGCCCGCAGCGCGGCCGGGAGATGGGTGCTGACGACCGCGAGGACCGCGAGCGCGAAGGCGATGTCGGTGGCCATGGGGACCGCCCAGCCGCCGAGGCTTCCGCCACCCGTGGCGGCGGTGAGGGTGTAGAGGGCGGCCGGTACGGCCATGCCGCACAGCGCGGCGATCACGGGGAGAGCGGCCGTGGCGGGGGTGCGCAGTTCGCCGACGACGAGTTCGCGTTTCAGCTCGATGCCGGCGACGAGGAAGAAGACGGCGAGGAGACCGTCCGCGGTCCAGTGTTCGACGGACAGGTCCAGGCCGAGGGCGGGTATGCCGAAGTGGAAGTCGCGCAGGGACTCGTACGCCGCGTTCCACGGGCTGTTCGCCCACACGAGGGCGATGACGGCCGCCGCGAGCAGAACCAGTCCGCCGACCGTCTCCGTACGCAGGGCCTCGCCGACGGCCTGCCGTTCGGGCCAGGGAAGCAATCCGAAGACGATCTTGCGCGGGCGTGCCTGCGTCATGGGGAGAAACCCTCCGGGGCATGTCGGCGGCGGGCACACAGGCCCTCGGACGCCGACCAGACTTCCCGGCACACCAGCATCGTCTTGATGCGTTCTTTACACCCTATCGGGTGACCGGGGGTCTAGCCAGAACGCCTCTCACCTGCTGGGACAGGCGAGTGGGCCTGCCCCCACCAAGGCGCGAGGTGGGGGCAGGCCCACTCGAGGAGCCGGGCCGCCGGGGGGACGGTCAGACGGTGGTCTTCACCGGCTCCTGGTCGGTGTCCTCGTCCGTGTCGAGGCCGGCGTCGCGCCGCTTGACGAAGGCGAGGAAGGAGTTCAGCTCTCGCTTGACGACCGGCGCGAGCAGGTAGAGGCCGATGATGTTGATGACGGCGAGCATGAAGAGCACCGCGTCGGCCATGTCGATCAGCGTCTGGAGCGTGAGCAGCGAGCCGGCCACCGCGAAGACGGTGTAGAGGACCTTGAAGGTCAGCTCGCTGGCGCGGCTGCGGCCGAACAGGTGCGTCCACGCCTTCATGCAGTAGTAGCCCCAGGTCAGCACGGTGGAGATCGCGAACAGCATGACCGCGAGGGTCAGGATGTACGGGAACCAGGGCATGACGGTGCCGAAGGCGTCCGAGGTGATGGTGACACCGCCGATGGACTCGCCCGCCCGGGCCTCGGCCCAGCTGGCCGGGTTGGCGATGACGATGGTCAGGGCGGTCATGGTGCAGATGACGACCGTGTCGATGAACGGCTCGAGCAGCGCCACCAGGCCCTCGCTCGCGGGGTGCTTGGTCTTCACTGCGGAGTGCGCGATGGGGGCCGATCCGAGACCGGCCTCGTTGGAGAACGCGGCCCGCTTGAAGCCGATGATCAGCGCGCCGAGGACACCGCCGGCGACGCCCTGCGGGTTGAACGCGCCTTCGACGATGGAGGAGATCGCGGAGGGGACGGCGGAGGCGTTGACGGCGATCACGACGAGGCAGGCGGCGATGTAGATGCCGGCCATGGCGGGCACCAGCTTGCTGGTGACGGACGCGATCGAGCGGATGCCGCCGAGGAGGACGATGCCGACGAGCGCCGCGATGAGGATGCCGAAGAGCAGGGCACCGGCGGAGGAGCCCAGGGCGCCGCTCTCGCCGCCGGTCACGGAGACCAGCTGTGCGTAGGACTGGTTGACCTGGAAGAGGTTGCCGCCGAACAGGCCGAAGAACAGCACGAAGAAGGAGGCGAGGACCGCGAGGACCTTGCCGAGGGTCTTGCCGTTCTTGCCGAAGCGGTCGGCCAGGCCCTTGGGCAGGTAGTGCATGGGTCCGCCGGAGACGGTGCCGTCGGCGTGGACCTCGCGGTACTTCACACCGAGGGTGACCTCGACGAACTTGGTGGCCATGCCAAGCAGGCCGCAGAGAATCATCCAGAACGTGGCGCCGGGCCCGCCGATGGAGACCGCGACGGCCACACCGGCGATGTTGCCGAGGCCCACGGTGCCGGAGACGGCGGCGGTGAGGGCCTGGAAGTGGTTGACCTCGCCGGCCGAGCCCTTCTCGTCGTACTTGCCGCGTACGACATCGACGGCGAGCTTGAACTTGCGCAGCTGGACGAAGCCGAACCAGCCGGTGAAGACGATGCCGGCCACGACGAGCCAGGCGACGATCAGGGGGAGCTCGGTGCCGGCGACGGGCACGGAGTAGAAGACGACCTCGCCGAGCCAGGTGGCTATGGGCTCGAAGAATCCGCTGACTGCCTTGTCGACGGACTGGGTGAAGGCATCGAGTGACACGGGTGGGTACCTCGTAGCGCGTGGCCGGCGCACAGGGAGACTGCGCCGGAGAGGGGGACGGGCTGTGAGCGAACGCCGTTGTCCGATCGGCGACCGAAAACAATGCTGTCCGCGGACTCGGACAGTGATCGTCAGGTCTGGCATGCCGGGATGGGCCGGCCGGTCCGCAGGGCGGCGAGGGGTTGCCACCTGCGAAGTTGCGTATTGGTACCACAGCACCCACCCCCCGAGGGGTGATGCATGTCACGCTGCGGACGGTAATGTTCCGAAAGTCCAGCATCCGTGACGCGACCGTTATCCGGACACCTGAGTCCGTTTATTGTGCATGTATCTACGGACGGGGGAAGCGATGACGTGGCTCGCGACACTCGTGGGCGCCCTTCTCGTTCTGGGCGCCCTCCGGGATGTGTTTCACACGCTCTGGCACCCCACCCGGCATGGCGGGCTGAGCCGACTGGTGATGACCTGCGTCTGGCGGCTCTCTCCCCACCTCGCACTGCGACGCCGGCCCGCAGGCTTGACCGGGCCGCTGGGCATGGTCGCCGTCGTGGCCGTGTGGGCCTCCGCCATGGCAGCGGGCTGGGCACTCATCTACTGGCCGCACATGCCGGAGCACTTCTCGTACGCCACTGAGTTGTCCCCCGGCGAGCACGCCGGCCCGCTCGACGCGCTCTACGTATCCCTGGTCATGCTGGGCACGCTCGGTCTCGGCGACATCGCCCCGACGGCCGGCTGGCTGCGGGTCCTCGCCCCTGTCGAGGCCCTGTCCGGGTTCGCCCTGCTGTCGGCGACCGTGGCGTGGATCCTCGGCATCTATCCGGCCCTGGCCAGGCGCCGGGCACTTGCTCTGCGCCTGTCCCACCTGCGCCGCAGTGATGTCCCGGCGTCGTCGCTCGACTCGGACGGGGGCGCCGCGCTGCTGGACGGCCTCGCCACCGCGGTGTCCGTGGTGTCGGTCGACTTCATGCAGTACCCGGAGTCGTACTACTTCTATGACGTCGACGACCACACCTCCCTGCCGCTCCAGCTCGACCACGCGGTCTCCCTGGGGCAACAGGCCGCCGCCGCTGCCCACCCGGACGTCCGCCTGGCGGGTTCCCTTCTGCGTACGGCCCTCGACGACCTCGCCCTGATCCTCGACGACCGTTTCCTGCACACCGAGGGAAGCGCAGGCCAAGTCATCACCGCGTACGCGGCGGACCACGGTCACGGCACGAGACCGGCTCGGTCGTGAGAGGCGGCTCGGTGGTCCCGGTCAGAGGTCCTGGCCCTCGGGCGCGGGGTCGGGCGGGCGCACGGTGGGCAGGGGGTGCCGGCCGAGGAGCTCGGCCAGTCCCTGCCGGGTGGCGGCCAGTACGACCCGGTCCTCGCCGCGCAGTACATAGCCCGGGTGCAGGTCCCAGATGAGCCCGGTCGGCCGCTCCGTGCCGTCGTGCGACGGGGTGGCGGCCAGGTCGGGCAGGCGATGGTCGGGTTCGGCGGTGTCCAGCGCGAGCACGCGCCAGGCACCGGGCCGGAACGACTCGGCGATCGTGCGTCCCTCGAGCTGGGGATGCCCGGCGACGTTCAGGGCCGCGAAGAGCAGGACGCGGCGTTCGACCGGGATGGCGCCGAGGATCTGGCGGCCCATCATGGCTCCGGCGAAGGCCGGTGCCGACAGGGTCGAGACGCTGCGGCTGCGGGTCAGCGCCTGGGGGTACGCGGCGCGCAGGGTGCGGTAGACGGCCGCGGCGAAGTCGTCGTCGTACAGGCGCAACGCCACCCGCAGGTCCGGCTTGACCGAGCGGGCGTACAGGGCCGCCTCCAGGTTGGTGGTGTCGTTGCTGGTCAGGGCCAGCAGGGCGTGCGCGCGATCCACGGCGGCGGCTTCCAGGACGCCTTCCTGGGTGACGTCGCCGACGACGGTAGGGATGCGCAGGCGGCGGGCTAGGGGTATGCCGCGCGCCTCGGGGTCCTCCTCCACGCACACCACGGGGATGCCGAGTTCGTCGAGGCGGGCCAGCACGCGGGTGCCCACCTTGCCGAGGCCCAGCAGGACGACGTGGCCGGACAGGCCGCGGGGTGGGCGGCGCAGCGCGGAGGCGGTGCGGAAGGTGCCGAGCGCCTCCAGAACGGCCGCGAAGAGCACGGGCAGCAGGAGGAAGCCGGCCAGTGCGGAGAGGAGCTGGAGTACCTGGCGGGCAGGGGTCTCGCCGAGCGCGGGGTCGTTGAGGGCGAAGAGGTCGAGCAGGACGACGTATCCGGCGTGCAGGGGATGGTCGCCGGTCGTCAGACGGCTCGCGACCGCCAGGCCCAATACGCAGGTCACGAGTCCGGTCAGCGACCAGCGCAGTCGGCGGGAGAAGAGCGAGCCCAGCGGGACTCCACGGCCCGCGAGCCGCCGCCGTGGGGGAGAGGATCCGGTGTGCGTGACCGTCTCCAGGACCACAGTGCCACGCCCCGTGACCGCGGCTACCGCGGCGTCGTCGGGGAGCAGCGTCGGCCCTTCCCAGCCGCTCGTGTCCGAACCTTCCGTCCCCGCCGGGTCGCTGGTGGTCGACGACAGCAGCGCGAGCGTGCACAGGCCGGGGTCCGGGACCTGACCGGGTCCGGCCGGCGCGCGTTCCACGGCGCGCAGCAGCAGCCCGTCGGCCTGGACGACCTTGCTGGTGCCGGCGACGGCGGTGGCCGCGAGCGCGGGGGCGGCGGTGTCCGCGTCCGACAGGACCGTGGTGGAGGTGTCGAGGGCATGTGGGTCCAGTCCGGGCACGGCGAGCACGGCCGCCTGGTCGAGGAGCTCTTCCAGATGTTGGCCGAGCTTGCGGTTGTAGAGCCGGATCACCAGCCGCAGCCGGGGGTTGAGGCGCCGGGCCGCGAGCGCGGCGTGAATGTTGGTCTCATCGTCGTCATGGACGAGCGCCAGCGCCGCGGCCTCCCGTGTGCCCGCCTCGACGAGGGCGGCCTCGTCGAGAACGGGCGCCTGGATCACGCGCGGACCGTGCGTGTTACCGCCACCACGGCGCATCGCGGCCTGCACCCGCCCGTACAGCGCCGAAGTGGACGCCGTCGGGGCGCTCCGAGGCGCGCCCGGTACGACGAGCGTGACGCGCTCCCGGTAGACGGAGGCGAGTTCGGCGGCCAGCCGCTCGGCGAGCGCGTCGTCACCGCAGACGATCATGTGCCCCGGCCGGACGACCGGCCGAGCGGGCTGAGGAAGTAGGGCCATGCTGTACGGCACCTCCGACTCGGACGGAGGAGAGGGCAGAGTCAGGTGGTGATAGTCGCTCAAGTACCTACGCGCTCAGGCACCTTGGCGGTACCGGACACCTCATCCACTCCGGCGATGTCCTCCACGTGGAACATGCGGGCGATCGGCACATCGGTGGAGCTGTGGGCGACGATCGAGAAGGCGATGCACACGGCGATGAGCGTGAACGCCTCCTCCCCCTGCGGAATCCCCGCCTGGAGCACCAGCAGCCCGTACACCACGGAGGCGAAGCCCTTCGGCCCGAACCAGGCCGCGACCAGCTTCTCCTGCGGCGTGAAGCGGGTGCCGAGCAGGGACAGCAGCAGCGAGGCCGGCCGGATCAGCACGATCGCGAGCACGACGGCGACGTAGCCGCCGAAGGACAGGTCACCGAACAGCTGTGGGGTCAGCAGCGCACCGAACACCAGCAGCGCCGCGAACTTGGCCAGCTCCGCCAGCGCCTCACCCAGCGGCTCGAACGCCTCCTTCGCCTCCAGCGAGCGCGCGGTGAGCACCGCTCCCGCCGAGAAAGCCGCGAGATAGGGGTTGGCGTGCGTGAGGTGGCACAGCGCGTAAAGGATCACACCGATCGCCAGCGGCAGCAGCGGCTGCAGCTTGGGCTCGACACCCAGCAGCCGGAACCGCACCAGCTCGATCACCACGAACGGGGTGACGACGCCGAAGACCAGGCCGAGCATCAGCTCGAGCGCGATCCTCCCGAAGCCGGCCTCGGCATGCCCGGAGGTCGGCCCGGCCGCGGCGATGAGGATGAGCACCACCGGCAGGGCCAGCCCGTCGTTGATGCCGCTCTCCACATTCAGCAACTGCCGCAGCTTCGAGGGCACTTCCTTGCGCCCGACGATCGCCGAGGCGAACACCGGGTCGGTGGGCGCCAGCACGGCACCGACGAGGAAGGACGTCGTCCAGTCCAGGCCCACCAGGAAGTGCGTGATCAGCGCCATCCCGACGAACGCCAGCGGCATCCCCAGCCCGAGCGCACGGGCCGGGTTGCGCCAGTTGGCGCGCAGCTTGGGGAAGGAGACGTGCATGCCGTCCGTGAACAGCACCGCGAACAGGGCCAGGTCGGCCGTGACGGACACGATCTCGCTGTCCGGCGTGATGTGGATCAGCCCCAGGAACCCGTCGCTGACCAGTGCCCCTCCGACGAGGAAGAGGAAGGAAGTGGACAACACGGTTCGGGCGGCGAGCCCGGACAGCAGCACCGCGATGAGCAGTGCCGCACCGAAGACCATGACGAGCACCATGACCTGTATCCCCGATCGACGAAGAGAGCTGTCTCCATATCGCCGACCAGGCTTCCCGGCACACCGCTGGGAACCTTACACGTTCTTGACGCGACACTGACAGGTCCTTGGCGGGCACGCTGGAGCGTCTGACGTTGCCGGGGCCCGGCAACGCGCGATCTGCGAGTTGGTTCCGGATCGTTGACCAAATAGGAAGTCGGCAGACGCGTTCTCGGTCAGCTGAGCTCTGCGAATGCCTCCACCGCCTGGGTCTTGCCGGTGACGATGATGACGTCGCCCTTCTGCACGATGGTTTCCGCGGTGGCGTAGGTGAAGTCCTCGCCAGGGCGCTTGATGCCGACGACGGTGACGCCGTACTTGCTGCGCACCTGGCTCTCGGACAGCGGAATGCCGGTGGCGATGGCGGGGGCGACGGTCTTGATCAGGGCGTAGTCGTCGTCGAACTGGATGAAGTCGAGCATCCGTCCGGTGACCAGGTGGGCGACGCGTTCGCCCATCTCATGTTCGGGCAGCACAACGTGGTGGACGCCGAGGCGCTCCAGGATCTGGCCGTGCTGGCGGCTGACGGCCTTGGCCCAGATGTTGGGCACCCCGGCTTCCAGAAGGTTGGTGCTGACGAGGATGGACGCCTCGATATGGGAGCCGATGGCGACGACAGCGCTGGTGAACTCGTTGACGCCGAGCTGGCGCAGGGCCTCGGGGTCGGTGGAGTCGGCGACCGCGGCATGGGTGAGTTCGTCGCTGTACTTCTGGACCAGACGGGCGTCGGTGTCGATGCCGAGGACGTCCCAGCCGCGTCGCATCAGTTCGCTCGCCAGGGAGGAGCCGAAGCGGCCCAGGCCGATGACGGCGACGCGCTGGTCGGCGCCTGTCCGGGCGTAGGTACCGGCGAGCCTCTTGCGGCGCCTGTGGCGCAGGGAGTGCAGGAAGTTAACCAATGACGGGTCGCTCCTCGGGCAGGTCGTATCGGCGGGTGCGCTCGCGCAGGGCGAGGGCGGAGACGAGTGTGATGGGACCGAGGCGACCGACGAACATCAGCATGATCAGCAGCAGCTGCCCGGGCGCCGGGACATCGGCGGTGATGCCGGTGGACAGACCCACGGTGCCGAAGGCCGAGACCACTTCGAAGAGGACTGGCTCCAAGGGCTCGTCCATGAGGGTGAGCAGGACCAGAGTGGAGACGATCACCAGGCCCACGCCCAGGAGTGCCACGGTCAGCGCCTGGCGGAGGGTGTGCGGGGCGAGCCTGCGACCGAGCACGGTGGAGTTGGGCTCACCGCGGACCTCGGCGATGATCGCGACCAGCAGCACCGCGAAGGTGGTCACCTTGATGCCGCCCGCGGTACCGGCGCTGCCGCCTCCGATGAGCATCAGGACGCAGGTCATCAGCAGCGTCGAGGCGTGCATCGCGCCGATGTCGACTGCGTTGAAACCGGCGGTACGGGACATCGCGGAGTAGAAGAAGCCATTGAGCAACTTGTCAGCCGTCGAATGCGGACCCAGGGTGCCAGGGTTGGTCCATTCCAGCGCGCAGGTCAGCACAGCCCCGCCGATGAGGAGGACGGCGGTGGTGATCAGGGTCAGCCTGGTGTGCAGGGTCCAGTTGCGGCGTCCGGTCGTGCGGCGGCGACGGCGCAGGAGTTCCAGCAGGACCGGGAAGCCGATGCCGCCCAGGATCACGGCGGCCGCGACCGGCACAGTGATCCAGACGTCCTCGGCGTACCGGGTGAGGCTGTCCGAGTGCAGCCCGAACCCGGCGTTGTTGAAGGCCGACACGGCATGGAAGAAGCCCAGGTAGGCGGCACTGCCGATGCCCTCGCCGTACCCGTAGCGCAACCGCAGCGCGAGAACGGCCCCGACCGTGAGCTCCACGACCAGCGTGGTGCCGGCGACGCCGAGCAGCACACGGCGTACGTCACCGATACCCAGGCTCTTGGTCTCGGCCTGCGCGTGCAACTGCAGCCGCAGCCGCAGCCGGCCCGACACCAGCAGCGCCAGCAGCGAGGCCATGGTCATGATGCCGAAGCCGCCGACCTGGATCAGCGCGAGGATGACGCCCTCACCGAATCCACTCCAGTGCGTCCCGGTGTCCACCACGGCCAGCCCCGTCACGCACACGGCCGACGTGGACGTGAACAGCGCGGTGACGAAGTTCGTCGCGGACCCGCCCTCGGCAGCGAACGGGAGCGTCAGCAGGAGCGCCCCCAGCAAGATCACGAGGGCGAACGCCATGACACCGACACGAGCGGGATGCGCGGCCAGCAGCGACGTCCGCCGTCTTGCCCATGGCACCAGTCCCGCCAACACTGCCACTCCTAGCCGCCCGAGCCCGTGCCCCCTGGCACTGCGCGTCAAGCCTTCGTCAAGATCCCAGCGGCACACCGTACCTGCGGAAACGGGCCGGACACAGGACCTGGCCGTCAGGAAGGCGTCAAGGGATCGTCAATGCGCGCCGCAGTCCTGCTTGCTGCCCGGGAGTGTGATGACGTAGGCGCAGGACTGTCCAGAACCCACGTCGGGCCGGTGGAGCAACACTCTCGAAGGAGTCGTCACCGAGCCACGGCGCTTCCCGGCTGGGTACGACGCCTAGCGCTCGTCGCGCGGGCCGTCGAACGGTGCTTCGCCTTCATACACATCGAGGGTTCGTTCCAGGCCCGGCTGTCGGAGAGCACCAAGGGGCTGGGAGCCCACATGCGTGGCGATCACCCGCGTGTCGTGGGCCCTGGCCACCCGCAGCATCATGACGAACGCCGTGCCGCCGGCGCTGCTGACGTGCGTCACGTCCGCCAGGTCGATCTCCAGGACCTGGGCCCGCGATTCAGTCGCCTTCTGAAGCTGTCTGCCGATGCGCTCGGCGTTCACTCCCGTGATCTCACCTTGGGCTCCAGAACATGGTCGGTCGTCTGCCGACCAGCCTTCCCGGCGCACCTGCCCACCAGCCTGGATCCCCGACTGCTTCCTCGCCCCACCGAAGACGCCCTGTCACACATCGTTGTTGGGCCAGCCGAGCAGGCGGGCGCCGATCACGGCCGTCTGCAGGGTGTACCGGTGGACGGGGTCGGAGGGGTCGGCGCCGGTCAGCTTGTGGATGCGTTCCAGGCGGTAGGTGAAGGCCCGCACGCTCAGGCTGAGGCGCCGTGCCGCTTCGGCGGCGACGCAGCCGGAGTCGAAGTACGCCGTCAGTGTCTCGAGCAGTGGACGGGCGCCGCCACGTGCCTCCTTGAGCGGGCCGAGGGTGTTGTGCACGAGGTCGGCCATGGCCTGCCGGTCGCGGCTCAGGACGGGGTAGACGAGGAGGTCGGCCGCGCGCAGCACCGGCTCTGGGAGCTGGAGCCGTTCGGCGAGGTCGAGGGCGTTGAGGGCCTCTTCGTAGGAGTGGACGACTCCGCCGGCGCCGGGGTGGGGGCGTCCGATGGCGACGCGGCCGCCGTCGGTGGCCGCGTACGCCTGTTTGGCGAAGAACAACAGCACGTCGTCCTGGTCACCGGGCGCGACACAGACCAGTCGGCCGTCCTTGGTGGTGAGCAGGATGTGCCGCTCGCCGAACCGGGCGACCACGGCGCTGCCCACCTGCCGGGCGGCGGGGTCGGCGTCCTCCACCGGCTTGTCGCCCTCGGCGACGGCGACGGCGTGGGCGCGGGAGAGCAGCAGGCCGAAGCGCTCGGCACGTTCGGCGAGACGGCCCAGGTCGCTGCGGCCATAGAGGAGATCGTCGATGAACTCCCGGCGTGCGGCTTCCTCCTGGCGTACGGCGAGAAACTGCGCGCGTTCGTGTCCCTCGGCGAAGGCGTCGATGGCCTGTTCGACGGCGGCGAGTACGTGACGTCCGGAGGCGGATGAGAGCGTGGGCCAGGTGTCGCGGGCGACGGACATGTGGCGGCGTACGAGAGCACGCAGTCCGAACCCGGCCTCCGCGGCGAGCTCGCCGCGGGCCCTCAGGGATTCCAGCTCCTCCCGGGTGAGACGACGGCCCGTCGCACACACCTCGCTCAGCATCCGGGCGTATCCCTCCAGATACTCGTCGGGTATCTCCCGCCCTGCCACCCGTCCTCCAGTGTCCTTGACGTCGCGCCGACGCTTTCTTGTCGGCGCCGGACAAGACTGGCAGATCGCGGGTGCCCAGGGGAGGCCGGTGTCGCCCCAGGTGTCCTGCTGTGCGCCGCCGTCGCGCAGCGGACGGGGGTCAGGCCGCTCTATGCAGGTCAGCGGGTCTTCCCGCCCCACCGGGAGTCGGTCTTTCGCCAGTCCTCTTCCCACTGCCGCATGCGACGGTCGTCGAAGAGCCGGCGGGTAACCGGCACGCCTGCGAGCACGATCGAGCCCGCGCCGGTGCCGATGAGGACGCCCGTGGCCGTTGCCTGGACAAGGGCGGCTGACGGGGACAGCGGCCGGACCGTGACCAGCCCCTTCTCGTTCGCCCAGACCGTGAGCCGCGCGCCGGCCTCCGTGCCGGGTGCGACCCTCGCCCGGCCGGTGGCGGATGAGCCGTCGGGGCCGGTCCAGCGCACCTCGGCCGACACAGGCACGTTCCCTGATCGGCTACCGGTCCGGGCTTTCGCGTCGTTCACGAGGACTGCGGGAACCCTCCGCAACTGGGCTCGCTGCTGTTCCAGGTGGTCTGCTGAGGAGACCCCGGCCAGCAGACCGACCAGCACACCGGCGGCCACAGGACGAGCACCAGCCACGCCTCGACGACGTCGATGCGCCGCCTGAGCGGGCTGCGGCGCCAGCGCCACCGCACCGTGCCACGAGGTGCCCTCGCCATCGATCCGCACCCCTTCCGTCGAGAGACCGACGGCTTCCACTTCCAGTGTGCTGGGATGCCCGTCCCTGGCGTCCGGTGCGTACCGAGGGTGTGCAGGGCCGCCTGCCTGGTGAAGGCCGTGGCGAGAGGGGACCGCCCCTGTGCGGCACAGCGACTGACTCTCCCCTGGGGAGTGTTCCGGCATTAAGGAGGCGTAAAGATTGCCGGAACGCGGCAATGCGCAACGAGGCATGCCCACTTCAGGATGGGAACGGCAGAAACACGGGGAGTGGTCCCGGTGCCGCGGCCTGGCAACGGGTGCGGACGCCGGGACCGGTACGACCGGATGGGGGTGAGGACATGGCGCAGGCCGAGGACGCCGCCTCACCGTTGCCCGCCGCCCTCATCGAGCCGGTGCCCGCGGGCGTTCACGCCGATACGGCGAGCAGCGCGCCGTACGACCCCGGCAGTCCCCGCGCCCGCGGCTGAGCCGCTGCCGGCCCGGCGTCACGACTGACGCATCCGCCCGCGGTCGAGCGGGCCGTCCCGCCTCGACGCCGAGGCGCCAACTCTTCGCAGAACCAGAGGATTTGCCATGGATTCCAGCACCGCGGGCATCGGTGTGCTCGTTTGTCTTCTTCTCGCAGCCCTTGTGCTGTTCGTCGTCGCGCGGCTGTTCCGCAAGGTGGAGCAGGGCAAGGCGCTGATCGTGTCCAAGATGCGCAAGGTCGATGTGACCTTCACCGGGCAGGTCGTACTGCCCGTGCTGCACAAGGCCGAGGTGATGGACATCTCGGTGAAGACCATCGAGATCACCCGCGCGGGTAAGGAAGGGCTGATCTGCAGGGACAACATCCGCGCGGACATCCGTATCTCGTTCTTCGTCAAGGTCAACAAAACCGTCGAGGACGTCATCAAGGTCGCGCAGGCGGTCGGCACCGCGCGGGCCAGCGACCGGAACACGCTCCAGGAGCTGTTCCACGCGAAGTTCTCCGAGGCGCTGAAGACCGTCGGCAAGCAGATGGACTTCACCGACCTGTACACCAAGCGCGAGGAGCTGCGATACCGGATCATCGAGGTCATCGGCGTCGACCTCAACGGGTACCACCTGGAGGACGCCGCGATCGACTACCTGGAGCAGACGCCGATCACCCAGCTCGACCCGGCCAACGTCCTCGACGCCCAGGGCATCCGCAAGATCACCGAACTCACGGCCGTGGAGCACGTACGCACCAACGAGGCCCAGCGCGGCGAGGAGAAGGAGATCACCCGGCAGAACGTCGACGCCCGCGAGGCGATCCTGGAGCTGGAGCGCCGGCAGGCGGACGCCGAGATCAAGCAGCGGCGGGAGATCGAGACCGTACGGGCGCGCGAGGAGGCCGAGACCGCGCGGGTGGTGGAGGAGGAGCGGCTGCGGGCGCAGTCCGCCTTCCTCAAGACCGAGGAGCAGCTCGGTGTGCAGCGCGAGAACCAGGCCCGCGAGGTCGCCGTCGCGCAGAAGAACCGCGAGCGGGTCATCGCCATCGAGAACGAGCGCATAGAGAAGGACCGCCTCCTGGAGGTCATCGCGCGTGAGCGGGAGACCGAGCTGACGAAGATCGCTGCCTCCAAGGAGGTCGAGGCGGAGAAGCGGGAGATCGCCGAGGTCGTCCGCGAGCGGGTCGCCGTGGACCGTACCGTCGCCGAGCAGGAGGAGTCCATCAAGAAGCTGCGGGCCGTGGAGGAGGCGGAGCGGCAGCGCCAGGCCGTGATCATCGCCGCCGAGGCGGAGGCACAGGAGCGGCTGGTCAAGGACATCAAGGCCGCCGAGGCCGCCGAGCAGGCCGCCGTGCACCGCGCCGCCGAGGAACTCACCCTCGCCGAAGCCCGGTTGAAGAGCGCCGACCTCGACGCGCAGGCCAAGCTCCGGCTCGCCGAGGGCATCCAGGCCGAGGCCGCCGCCGAAGGGCTCGCCGCGGTCCAGGTCCGCGACAAGGATGCGGAGGTCATCGAGAAGGCCGGTCGCGCGGAGGCCGAGGCAACCCAGGCGCGCATGCTGGCGGAGGCTGAGGGCGCCAAGGCCAAGGCGCTCGCGGAGGCTGAGGCCATCGGGCAGAAGCTCAAGGCGGAGGCCGCCGGTCTCACCGAGAAGGCTGCGGCGATGACCGCGCTGGACGAGGCGTCCCGCACGCACGAGGAGTACCGGCTGCGCCTGGAGGCCGAGAAGGACATCCGGCTCGCGGGGCTGGACGTGCAGCGGCAGGTCGCCGAGGCACAGGCCACCGTACTCGCCACCGGGCTGGAGAACGCCGACATCAACATCGTCGGCGGGGACTCCGTCTTCTTCGACCGGCTGGTCGGGGCGATCGCGCTCGGCAAGGGCGTCGACGGCTTCGTCCAGCACTCCGAGACCGCGCAGGCACTGGCGAAGCCCTGGCTGGACGGGACGTCGAGCTTCGCGGACGACCTGACCCGGATGCTCGGCTCGGTCTCCACCGGCGACGTGCAGAACCTGACCGTTTCCGCGCTGCTGATGAAGTTGATGAACGGTGGCGGCAGCAACACCGGTCAGCTGAGACAACTGATGGAGAAGGCAGCCGAGTTGGGCCTCGCAGACACACCGCTGACCGCCCTGAACGGCCACGCCAAGGGCTGACCGGCCACGGCCCGGAGCTGCCGCACAGGGGACGGCAGCTCCGGACCGTTCCTTCCGACGTGATGAGAGGGACCCCATGACCACCGGCCTGGACACGGGTACGTACGACGTGCTGCGCGACCGCCTTACCGCGCAGGCAGCCGAACTCGCCCGCCGCGCCGAGGCGCTCAACAACCGCCGCGCCGAGGAGTTCGGCTCCACCCGCCTCGAACTGACCGGCACCGGACGGCTGCGCACCGAGCACGCCTGCGTGCCCCGCGACATCGTCTCCGTCGGCGACACCCTCCTCTTCGGCCACAACGTCTTCGCCGGTTTGAAGCCGGAGACGACCGTGAGGGACGTCTTCGCGCTGCACGACCGCGACCTGAACCGGCTGCCCGAGGACGCCGTGCCCGGCCTCCTCGACGACCCTGCCTTCGTCCGTGAGTTCACGGCCCTCTACCGCTACTACCGCCAGGCCCACCTGCTCCAGCTCCGCCGTGTCGACGGCAAGCTGCTCGCCGTCTTCCGGACCGGCGAGAAGGCTGGCGACATCCGCGTCCTGCGCTGGGCGCTCACCGACCACGGACAGGCGACCTTCCTCGACGCGCGCGGCGAGCGCGACCACGTCTTCCCGCCTTCCCACGACTTCGAGTGGACCTTGGCGACCCGCGAGGACCACGTCCTGGGCCGCCACCCCCACGTCTCCGTCCAGGATGAGATCTTCGTGGGCACCGTCGGCGGCACCTTCACCGTCAAGACCGACAACGACACCGAGACCGGCGAGGGCGTCTACACCGAGCCCGTCGACGAGCCCCTGCAGTCCCTCGCCGACGCCGACATCGCGCACGCCCGCGTGGGCGCCCTGATTCTCCTGCGCATCCGCCCCTACAAGGAGGAAGCTCACCGCTACCTGGTCTTCAACACCCTGACCAGGACCGTCGTACGCCTCGACGGCATCGGCCAGGCATGCCGCCGCCTGCCCGAGGACCAGGGCATCGTCTTCCCCGGCGGCTACTGCCTGGCCACCGGAACCCACAGGACATACGAACTCGACACGACCGACCTTGAGTTCGAGCGTGAGGTGCGCTCTCCCAACGGGGAGGACGTCCTGTACGCCTTCCATGCGCGCGCGGAGGGCCGCAGCCTGCTGCTGCCGTACAACATGATCCGCAAGGAGATCGCCACCCCACTGTCCTGCCACGGCTGGGCGCTCTTCGACGACGGCGAGCTCGTCGTCCTGCGCGCGGACGGCGACGAACCGCAGCGGGTGCACCCCGTTCAGGTGTGGACCTCTCCGTATGTCTCCGACCTGCACGCCGCAGCCCGGCCGACGGGCACCGGTCCGCTCGCCCGGGTCGGTAACGCCGACCTCGTCCGGGGCATCTCCGACTGTCTGTCCATCACCCGCGCGGTCGCCGAGACGAGCCCGACGAGCGGGGTGTACGAGGCCCTGGCCGCGGCCTGTGTGCGGGCCACAGACTCCTACCACTGGCTGGGGGAGCCGGAACTCGGCGACCTGCTGACACCGCTGTCGCAGGTGCGGACCACGGCAGAGCAGGTGCTGTCCGAGTTCGAGACCGTCCAGGCCCTCACCCGCCAGGCCGCCGACGCCCTGGCCGAGGCCGCGGCGCGGGTCGCCGCAGTCGTACGACGCCTGCGCGGCGAGGCACCCCGCAGCGCCGCCGCCTGGGTGTCCGGGCTCACCGAACTCCGGCACGCGCAGGGCCATCTGCTGACGCTGAAGGACATGCGGTACGCGGACACCGCACGCATCGACGCACTCGCCGCGGACGTCGAGTCTGACCTGGCCACCTTCGGCGGGCGGGCCGTCGCCCATCTCGCGCAGGACGACGCCTTCGCCGGCCACCAGGCCGACGTCGAGCAACTCGTCGTCGACGCCGAGACGATCGCCACCGTCGCCGAGGCCGCACCCGTCACCGCCCGCATCGACGAACTCACCGAAGGATTGCGCACGGTCACCGAGGTCGTCGCCGGACTCGACATCGGCGACGCCACCGTACGCACATCCATCCTGGAGCGCATCGCCGAGGTCCTCAGTGGCGCCAACCGGGCCCGGGCCACCCTCGACAGCCGCCGCCGTGAGCTTTTCGACCGTGAGGGACGTGCCGAGTTCGCCGCCGAGTTCGCCCTGCTCAGCCAGTCCGTCACGGCCGCGCTCGCCGTCGCGGACAGTCCCGAGGCATGCGACGACCAACTCGCCCGCATGCTCGTGCAGGTGGAGAACCTCGAGTCGCGTTTCGCCGAGTTCGACGACTTTCTCGCCGAGCTGGCCGACAAGCGCGACGAGGTCCACGAGGCGTTCTCCGCACGCAAGCAGACCCTCGCCGACGCCCGAGCCCGCCGTGCCGAGCGACTGGCCGACTCGGCCACACGTGTGCTGCGCACGATCACCCGCCGCGCCGCCACGCTCGCCGACGCGGATGCCGTCACCACGTACTTCACGTCCGACGCGATGCCCGTCAAGGTCCGGCGCATCTCGGACGAGCTGCGCGACCTGGGCGACCTGGTGCGCGCGGAGGAACTGGACGGCCGCCTGGCGGCCGCCCGCCAGGAGGCCCTGCGCGCCCTGCGCGACCGCACGGACCTGTACACCGACGACGGCCGCACCATCCGCCTCGGCAACCACCGTTTCGCGGTCAACACCCAGCCCCTCGACCTCACCCTCGTCCCGCACGGCGAAACCCTGGCCTTCGCCCTGACCGGCACCGACTACCGCGCCCCGGTCACCGACCCCGACTTCGCCGCGACACGCCCCTACTGGGACCGCCCGCTCCCGTCGGAGTCCGCGCAGGTGTACCGAGCCGAGCACCTCGCCGCCCGGCTGCTGGACGAACACGGCCCGCAGGCCCTCGCCGAGACCGACGACCTGCCCGCCCTGATCCGCCAGGCCGCGGAGACGGCGTACGACGAGGGATACGAGCGCGGCGTCCACGACCACGACGCGACCCTGATCCTCGCCGCGCTCCTGCGCCTGCACGAGGGCGCCGGCCTGCTGCGCCACGAGCCGGCCGCCCGCGCCGCCGCCCAGCTCTTCTGGGCACACGGTACGACGGCCGAGGAACGCGACACCTGGATCCGGCGCGCGGTCTCCATGACCCGGGCCCGCGACACCTTCGGCCTCGCGCCCGCCCTCGCCGACCTGGGGGCCGAACTCGCCGACGCCATCGGCACCCAGGCCGCGGCCGCGTATCTCCTCGAAGAACTGACGACCGCACCCGACGGCTTCGTCATCGACGCCGGCACCCGCACCCTGCTCGACAAGTTCCGCCGCACGGTGGGCACGTCCGCCTACGACGACGACCTCGCCGCCCTGACCGACCCGGCGGCCCGCAGACAACTGGTCGAGGTGTGGCTGACGTCGTACACCACCGTGACCGGTACCGACCCCACGCCCGGCGACCTGGCCGAGGCAGTCGCCGCCGAGCTCTGCCCCGACCTGCCCCGCTACGAGTCCGCCGCTCCCGTGACCGAGACCGTCGAGGGCCTGCTCGGCACCCACCCGCGCATCGCCGACCGCACCCTCACCGTCCGCGTGGACGAACTCCTCGCCCGCACCCAGCGGTTTCGCACCCACGAGGTCCCCGCCCACCGGGCCTACCAGCGCCGCCGCACCGCACTCGTGGCCGCCGAGCGCGGACGCCTGCGCCTGGATGAGCACCGGCCGCGCGTGATGTCGGCGTTCGTTCGCAGCAGGCTCATCGACGAGGTGTACCTCCCACTGATCGGCGACAGCCTCGCCAGGCAACTCGGCACGACAGGCGAGTCCAAGCGGACCGACACGGGCGGCCTGCTCCTGCTGATCTCCCCGCCGGGCTACGGCAAGACGACCCTCATGGAGTACGTCGCCGACCGCCTCGGCCTGATGCTGGTGAAGGTCAACGGCCCGGCGCTCGGTCACACGATCACCTCGCTGGACCCCGCGGAAGCCCTGAACGCGACCGCCCGCCAAGAGGTCGAGGAGATCAACTTCGCGCTGGAGGCAGGCAACAACACCCTGCTCTACCTCGACGACATCCAGCACACCTCGCCCGAGCTGCTGCAGAAGTTCATCCCGTTGTGCGACGCCACCCGCCGCATCGAAGGCGTACGGAACGGTGAGCCGCGCACGTACGACCTGCGCGGCAAGCGCTTCGCCGTCTGCATGGCCGGCAACCCCTACACCGAGTCCGGCAGCCGCTTCCACGTGCCCGACATGCTCGCCAACCGCGCCGACGTGTGGAACCTCGGTGACGTCCTGACCGGCAAGGAGGACGCGTTCGCGCTGAGCTTCGTGGAGAACGCCCTCACCGCCAATCCGCATCTCGCCCCGCTCGCCGGACGCGACCGCACCGACCTGGAGCTGCTGCTCCGCCTGGCCGCAGGCGACCCCACGGCCCGAGCCGACCGGCTGACCCACCCGTACGCTCCCGCAGAGCTGGAACGTATTGCCGCCGTCCTGCGTCACCTGCTGACCGCCCGTGACACCGTTCTCGCGGTCAATGCCGCCTATATCGCCTCCGCCGCCCAGGCCGAGGCCACCCGTACGGAGCCGCCTTTCCGGCTCCAGGGCTCGTACCGCAACATGAACAAGATCGCCCAGCGCATCCAGCCCGTCATGAACGACACCGAGCTCACCGCCCTGATCGACGACCACTACACGGCGGAGGCACAGACCCTGACGACCGGCGCCGAGGCCAACCTGCTGAAGCTGGCCGAACTGCGCGGCACCCTGACCGCGGAACAGGCCCTTCGCTGGGCGGATCTGAAAGCGGCATACCTCCGTGCACAGACGCTCGGCGGGCCGGACGACGACCCGCTCACCCGAGCCGTCGGCGCCCTCGGCCTCCTCGCCGACCGCGTGGCCGCGGTCGAGGCCGCCATCACCCGGGCCGCCGACCCTCGAGCCCTGCTCGCCACCCCGCAAGGCCGGCACGCCGCCGGCCGCAAGGAGCGATGATGACGCCTTTCCTGGTCCCGCTCGCCACCGCCGTACTCATCGTGGCGGTGAACACGGCCGTCCTGACACGTCGAGACCGACGCCACATGACAGTCGGCACGGGGAACCTGCCGCCCCGACAGCATCGCCTGCGGAAGCCGCGCAACGCACAGCGCTCCAGCAGCGGCGTTATCGACGACCATGGCTGAGCGCCTGTCCGGGCGGCCGGGCGCTCAGCGCGCCATCCGCCCCTCTGTCCAGAGCCGATCCGCCGAGCCCATGAAGGAAGTCCGCCCGTGATCCACAAGCAGACCACGGCTGCCGCAGGGCAGCGGCACGCCAGGACCGATCTGGCGACGGTCCTGCTGCTTCAGCTGGGTGCCCTCTTCCTGGCGGTCGGCTGGCTGTTCGGAGTGCTGCTGCTGTGGACATCGGACACTTGGCGGCTGCGCGACAAGGTCCTTGGCACTGTTGTCATTCCGGGAGGACTGGCCCTGCCGATCTACCTGACGTCCTCGTTCGACCGGTGCACCATGGCCACGAGTGAGCACGCCCTGCCAGCTGAGCAATGTGGCCGCCTCTCCGACGTCCCATGGCTGGAGACCGCACCGCTCGTCCTTCTCTGGGCCGCCTCACTCGCTTCAGCCTTCTGGCTCATCCACACGGCCCGCCGACCGGAGGAGGGGTACCGCCGTCCCTCCTTCGCCTAGGCACATGGGACGCGCACCCCATCAAGATTGCCATGCGGACGATCAGCGTGGAGCGACCCGCGGAGACGGTCGGGGCGGGGAGAGTGGGAGAACATGGATCAGAGTGAGGACGACATCTTGGCTGAAGAGCTTGCTGCTCTCGGCGCTGTAGGTGGGGGTAGCGGTCGTCTCGTCCGGATGGTGGCCAAGCTGATGAGCAAGAACGTCCATGAGATCGACCTGCTTGTCCCATTGCCGTTCGACGATGTGGTGAGGCGAGTCGCCAGGGTGCTCGGGAGGGCTGGCCGAGCAGTCGAAGCCGTACCTGTTGGCTCACGCGAGGACGAGGAGACGATCCGCGTTGTGGCCAGCGGTGGTGCCGGCGGCATGAATCCGGTGGTGGTGACCGCGCGGGTGCTGAAGGTGGATGAGGGCAGCTCGGAGGTCTGGCTTCGTGCCGCCGCGAAGGAGGGCCTGATCAGGCAGCGAGCCGGGGAGAAGACCGCCGTCCGTCTTGCCGCCCTGCTGAGCAAGGCGACCGGAGCCAATGGGGCAGGCGGGTGAGTGGCGTGGCCGACGCAGGCACTGATTACGTCTGAGCGACTGACGCTTCCTTCGACGTCGGCAGTGGGCGCTGGCTCCGGGTGAGGCTCGGAGGGTTGAGACGGCTCCAGTGGAATCCGACGTCGTGCAGGAGCCGGTGGTTCTCGACGAAGCGGCGCCCGACGCAGCGGAGCCGTTGTCCCGCTCTCGGCGGTGATCGGCGGCGTCTCTCTCGAAGCGGGTCATCAGCACCGTGAGGGCGAAGGCGTTGAGCTACGCGTGGCGGCTCGGGCTACCGGAAGGACAGAAGTTGCGCATCGAGTGGATCTGGGTCCTTCCCGTGGGCGCACTTGTCTTGGTGGCGTGCGACTACGGGGGTGTGGCGCGCCTGATGTGGGAGATGCAGCCACCGGCCCGGCGGAGACTCTGGCCAGGCGTGACTGGGTTCCGCGTGACCGCCGGGATCCTGGCGATCGTCACGATCGTGACTCGTCTCATTGAGCCGGCCGGCGGCTGAAGGCTGGAGTGCGGGGGGAGCAGGGCCGTTGGCCTGCCAGGCACATGAACGCGATCGAGGCGTTCAGGTGGGTTGCCGCTGGACCCGGCCCTCGACTTGCTCCCTTTCATCGCGGAGGTTCTCGCACGAGGGTCCGGTGTTCGCCGCCCGTGGACACCGGTGTCCCCGAGGTTGGCGAGGGCAGCTGCCGCCGGGGAGTGCCTTCGAGCGGGGGACTGCCGCTGTCACTCCACGCGGCGCGCCCGCCGGTTGAGGCGCCCACCAGGCAAAGACGTCCGCAGCACCACACTCCCAGTCCCGCGCCTCTGACGAGCAGGAACGGAGAAGTACTGCTGAAGTACCAGTTCGGCCTCGTTTCGTCGTCGGGCTCGGTGCGGGCCTTCGCCGCCCGCCACAGACGAGGGCGGCGGCTCCGGCCCTGTGCCGACACGACGTCGCCGACCATCGTCCGTACAACGTCCTGCAGCCCGTGCAGCGCATGGTGCCGGGCGAGGCCGGCGCCTGGGTCCTCCCGTAGCTCTTTCAGCAGCGCCCAGCACAGCACCAGCACGGGGTCTTCGACCGGCTGCACCGGATCCTGCTCGCCGGGCTGAACGCGGCCGGCGAGCTGGACTGGTCCCGAGCATCCGTCGACGGCTCCCATGTCCGGGCGAAAAAGGGGGCGCCGACACCGGTCCGTCGCCGGTCGACCGCCGGAAGGCGGGCAGCAAGCACCACCTGATCTCGACGGACGCGGCACCCCGCTGAAGGTCATCACCACCGCGGCCAACGTCAACGACATCACCCAGACCCTCGCCCTGATCGACGGCATCCCGCCCGTCGCCGGACGCCCGGGCCGGCCCCAACGACGCCCCCAGGCCCTGCTCGGCGACAAGGGCTACGACTCCGACCCCCATCGCCGCGAACTACGCAAACGCCGGATCCTGCCGGTGATCTCCCGCAGAGGCGCCCCGAACATCGAGGGCCTGGGCAAGCTCCGCTACGAAGTCGAGCAGACCTTCGCCTTGCTCCACCAGTTCAAACGCCTCGCCGTCCGCTGGGAACGACGAACCGAACTCCACGACGCCTTCGTCTCCCTCGCCTGCAGCCTCATCTGCTGGAGGCGTCTCACGAAGATCGAATCGTGACTTGTGCTGCAATTCTAGGAGTTACGACTCACGATTGAGTTGGCGTATGACGCGAGATCGTGGACCCAAACCTGCAGACGCCGTCTCCTGAGCATGTCCAAGAGAGGAAGGGTGTGTCGGTAGGTCGCTGACCAGGTGATGTTGGTGCCGCCATGGAGGGCTCGGGCCAGGTCCACAGACCCTTGATGAGACGTGAACAGCCCTGCGGACTGTTCGTAGCTGAACCGCTGGTCGGGAACCATCTCGACGACGCGCTCGCGGCAGCACATACGTCCGGTGCGGGAACGGATGGTGCGCAGGTCACCCACGCGTGCCGGTCGGTCGACTCCCGCAGGCACATCCCACTCGACGTCAGCATAGGGGGACCACAATGGCCAGGATTCTGCATCCAGGAGCGCCGCGTAGACGATGGCGGCAGACGCCGATGAGTGCGAAGAAGCAGTAACAGCGAGGGACGTCATCCCAGCAAGGGTAGACCGTGCCTCACCACGGTGCGCACGAGCGAGCATGCCCAGCGGGAGCCCTTACGGCTCAGCCGGTGCGGTCCGGCCGGGCCTCCTGGTAGATGTCGGGGATGCCGTCGGCGTCGTCGTCCCGCTCCTCCTCCTCGAACAGGCGCCGGTAGACACGGTTGCGGCGGCGCAGGAGGACGGAGGCGAGCAGGGCGGCGGTCAATGAGCCGAGAAGGACGGCTGCCTTGACGTGCTCGGCCTGGACGGCGTCGGGGAAGGACAGTTCGCCGATGAGCAGGGCGACCGTGAACCCGATGCCTGCCAGGACCGCGAGTCCGAGGACGTCGGCCCAGGCGAGGTCGGGGTTGAGCCGGGCCCGCGTGAAACGGGCGGCCCCATAGGTACCGAGGAAGACCCCGAGGGTCTTGCCGGCGATCAGGCCGACGAGGACGGCGAGCGGCTCGGGGTCGGTGAACACCCTGGTCAAGGCATCGCCGGACACGCTGACACCGGCGGCGAAGAGGGCGAAAAGCGGAACGGCGACGCCCGCCGAGAAGGGGTGGACGAGGTGGGAGACCCGGGCCGCCGGTGACTGCTCCTCCTCCTCGTCGCGGGTGGTGCGCAGGATCAGCCCCATGGCGACGCCCGCGACGGTGGCGTGGACGCCTCCGTTGTACATCAGCGCCCAGATCGCCACGCCGAGCGGGACGTACCACCACCACCCGCGTATGCGCAGCCGCTGCAGGACGTGGAAGACGACGAGACCGGCGAACGCCCCCGCGAGCGCCCACAGGTTGAGGTCGGTGGTGAAGAAGACCGCGATGATGAGGATCGCGCCGAGGTCGTCGACCACGGCGAGGGTGAGGAGGAACGCCCTGAGCGCGGAGGGCAGGTGGGTGCTGATGACCGCGAGGACGGCGAGGGCGAAGGCGATGTCGGTGGCCATCGGAACGGCCCACCCGTCGGTGCTTCCACCGCCCGCGGCGGCGGTGAGGGCGTAGAGCGCGGCCGGTACGGCCATGCCGCACAGGGCGGCGATCACGGGGAGCGCCGCGGTGGCGGGGGTACGCAGTTCGCCGACGACGAGTTCGCGTTTCAGCTCGATGCCGGCGACGAGGAAGAAGACGGCGAGGAGTCCGTCGGCGGTCCAGTGACCGACGGACAGATCGAGGCCGAGGGCGGGTATGCCGAAGTGGAAGTCCCGTATGGCCTCGTACGTCCCGCCCCAGGGGCTGTTCGCCCACACGAGCGCGATGACCGCCGCGGCGAGGAGAACGAGTCCGCCGACCGTCTCCGTGCGCAGGGACTCGGCGATGGCCTGTCGCTCGGGCCAGGGCAGCAAGCCGAACACGGTCTTGCGCGGGCGTGCCTGGGGCATGGGAAGGAATCCTCCGGGGCGTGTCGACTGCGGGCGCACAAGCCCTCGGACGCCGACCAGACTTCCCGGCACACCAGCATCTCTTGATGCGTTCTTTACACCCTATCGGGTGACCGGATTTCTCGCCAGGACGTCTGTGACCTGCTGGAACGGGCGAGAGAGCCTGCCCCCACCAAGGCGCGAGGTGGGGACAGACCCTCTCGAAGGAGCCGGGCCGCCGGGGGGCGGTCAGACGGTGGTCTTCACCGACTCCTGGTCTTCGTCGGACCCGTCGTCCGAGATCTCACCGGCGTCGCGCTTCTTCACGAAGGCGAGGAAGGAGTGGAGCTCCCGCTTGACGATCGGAGCGAGGAGGTACAGGCCGATGATGTTGATGACGGCGAGCATGAAGAGCACCGCGTCGGCCATGTCGATCAGCGTCTGCAGCGTCAGCAGGGAACCCGCGACGGCGAAGACCGTGTAGACGACCTTGTACGCCAGCTCGCTGGCCCTGCTGCGGCCGAAGAGGTACGTCCACGCCTTGAGGCCGTAGTAACCCCAGGTCAGCACCGTGGAGATGGCGAAGAGCATCACCGCGACGGTGAGGATGTACGGGAACCAGGGCAGGACGGTGCCGAAGGCGTCGGAGGTGATCGTGACGCCGGCGATGGACTGGTCGGCGCGGGCCTCCGCGTAGCTGGCCGGGTTCGCGATGACGATGGTCAGCGCGGTCATCGTGCAGATGATGACGGTGTCGATGAACGGCTCCAGCAGGGCGACCAGGCCCTCGCTCGCGGGGTGCTTGGTCTTGACCGCAGAGTGCGCGATCGGGGCGGAGCCGAGACCGGCTTCGTTGGAGAACGCCGCCCGCTTGAAGCCGATGATCAGCGCGCCGAGCACACCGCCCGCGACACCCTCGGGATTGAAGGCGCCTTCGATGATCGCGCCGATCGCGGACGGTACGGCGGTGACGTTGACCAGGATCACGACCAGGCAGCCGACGATGTAGATGCCGGCCATGGCGGGCACGAGCTTGCTGGTGACGTTGGCGATGGAGCGGATGCCGCCGAGCAGCACGATGCCGACGAGGGCCGCGACCAGCAGGCCGAAGAAGAGCGCGCCGGCGGAGGAGCCCATCAGGCCGTCCTCGCCGCCGGTGACGGACACCAGCTGGGCGTAGGACTGGTTGACCTGGAAGAGGTTGCCGCCGAACAGGCCGAAGAAGAGCACCATGGCGGAGGCCAGGATCGCGAGGACCTTGCCGAGCTTCTTGCCGTTCGCGCCGAAGCGGTCTGCCAGGCCCTTGGGCAGGTAGTGCATGGGGCCGCCGGAGACAGTGCCGTCGGCGTGCACCTCGCGGTACTTCACGCCGAGGGTGACCTCGACGAACTTGGTGGCCATGCCGAGCAGGCCGCAAAGGATCATCCAGAACGTGGCGCCGGGACCGCCGATGGAGACGGCGACGGCCACACCGGCGATGTTGCCGAGGCCCACAGTGCCGGAGACCGCGGCGGTCAGAGCCTGGAAGTGGTTGACCTCGCCGGCCGACCCCTTCTCGTCGTACTTGCCGCGCACCACATTGAGGGCCAGCTTGAACTTGCGGACCTGGACGAGGCCGAACCAGCCGGTGAACACCAGACCAGCGACGACCAGCCAGGCGACGATGAGCGGGAGATCCGTACCGCCCACGGGGACGGAGTAGAAGACGACTTCCACGAGCCAGCCGGCTATGGGCTCGAAGAATCCGCTGACTGCCTTGTCGACGGACTGGGTGAACGAATCGAGTGACACGGTGACTACCTCGATGGCGCGGTACCGGCACAGGGAAGGCTGCGCCGGGAGATGTGCGGTCTTTGAGCGAACGCCGTTGTCCGATCGGCGACCCTGGGTGCGCGGTCCGCGGACTCGGACCGTGATCACCCTGGTCGTGCAGTCGGCTGGTGCGCCGACGCTCCGCGCGGTCGCCAGGGGTGGTGCCACCTGCGGAGTTGCGCAGTTCTACCACGTCTTTACGGATTCTTTAGTGATGTAGATCACTTAACTCTCGGTAATCCGGAAAAGCTCCAGCACTCGTGACGTGACCGTTATCCGGACATCGAGATCCGTTCACCGGCCACTTACTTCGCAGGTCAGCAGCATCTCGCGCGACGCACCTGCCTAAAAGTCGCTTCTCGACGCCGTGTCCTGCTTGATCACAGCGCGTCAGAGAGTCGTCGGGCGAGCCCGAGCTCGTACCAGTCAGTCGGCGGCCGCGCGGGGCAACGCCCGCGACGCCGGCCCGGCTCGGACACGCCCGGCTGATGCTCGCCGCGAGCGCGCAGCACAGCAGCGGAGCGGACAGGAGACGGCGCCGCGTTCGTGTGGATCGTGTGGAGGCGGCAGTCGAGAGCGCGCAGGGACTGCCGGACTCCGGCAGTGAATCGGTAACCCGTTCGGTGCGACGATCCTCTCGACGGCAGGCAGGACATCACGGCCGAGGGGGCACGGGCATGGCTTGGTTTCTTGGTCTCGGCATTTCCGGCCCGGTGCTCCTTCTCCTGAGCCTGGTCGTCGACGCCGATCCGGAGGCCGTCGAGATCGCCGAGTAGGCCGGAAGCAGAGGGGCGGGGCGTGAGGACCAGCTTCAAGATCCATGCGGGGCTGCAACTGGGCCTCGGCGCGGCAGTGATGCTCATCGGCGCGCTCACTTTCGTTGCGGGCGCGCCGGCATTCACGAACACGGGACTGTCGCTCGGCGTCACCTTCGCGTTCCTCGTCCCCCTGCACGCCGCGACGATCTTCCGGGGCATCGCCCTGGACTTCCGGTCGGGCGGCTCGGTGAGCAACAAATCACTCCAGTGGTCGGCGCTGCGCGCCCTGCCGCACTCGGTGCACGTCTGCCTCGTCGCGCTGGGTCTGGGCGGAGCAGCACTGCTCGCCGCGGCCCAGGCCGACGAAGGTTCCCTTTCCGGCGGCGAAGCGCACCGCGGGCACTATTACGCCGTCGACACCTCCGACCCGTACCGCACACGGATCGAGATCACCAGGAGCGAGTACGACGACCTGCGCAAGCAGAACCAGCGGACCATGGTCGCCGTCTTCGGTCTCATCGCGGCGGGCGGCGGCACCCTCACCCTCGTCATCGCGGAGCTGGACGCCGCTTCACGACTCCCTACGCCACCCGCCTCGGAGCGGCCATGAGCCGGCGGCGCCCGGGCAGCACCACGTGGCAGACGGCCTCGGACGAGCGAGCCTTCCTCTCCGCGCGTCCCTGCGGGGCTGAGACGAAGGGTCCGCCGAGGAGTGCCTGCGGACCGCCCGGTTCACCCTCGAGGCCGTACGCGTGTGGCAGAGACGGTCGCCAGGCGGCTGGGTCCGCGTGATCGCAGACGACGGACGCGGCGACCGCGCGGACTTCGATGGAACCGGCCGATTCCTGCAACTTCCTGCACGCCGCGTACCTCACACTCCTCGATCTGTTCGCCATCGGCGACCCGGCGGTCGGCGACTCCACGTCCCGTCAGATCCTGCAACCGCGGTCCGGACTCGTCGGTTGGCGCTGTCGCCCCTGCTCATCGCCGGCGCGCTGGAAGCACTGGGAACCTTCGGCTCTGCCGGCGCGCCGCGGCGCCCGCCCCGCAGGCTGTCCGGGCACGTCGTCCTGCTCGGCCTCGGCAAGATCGGTACCCGCGTGCCGGCCCGCCTGCGGGATCCGGACATCCCGGTGGTGTGCGTCGAAGAGGGTCCCGAGGCCCGCGGCATCGCACTCGCCCGTGGCCTGGGAGTACCGGTCGTCCTCGGCGGCGTCACCGAGGACGGCGTCCTGGAAACCACCCCCAAGGTCCATCGCGCCCATGCCCTGCTCGCTCTCACCAGCTCCGGCACCACCAACCTGGAGGCCGCCCTCCACGGCCGAACGGTCAAGGCCGGCCTGCGCGTCGCCCTGCGGCTGTACGACGACGACATCGCCACCGCCGTCCACCGCACCCTGTGGGACCTCCACTCCGGCCATGTGCTGCAGTCGGGGCTGTTCACCGTCGTGGCGCGCGACGTCGAGTCCTGAACGCGGCTGGCTGCCACCTGTCGCGGAGGTTCGGGGCATTCCAGGGCTGAGCGGTGGCGCCGTCCGCGTCCCCGGGCCCGGGTGTGCCTCGTGCAGGCGTCGGAGACACGTCGACCGCGGCCCAGCGCAGGCCCTTTGTCGCCGGACAGTTGCCAACAGTTGCCAGTCCGCCATCGGACATCGTTCCAGGGTCCAGATCCGGACGGGGCCGGACGGATGGGCGTCGCGGAGCCGACCACATCGCTGCTCCCCTTCCTTCGAAGGTCACCGATGTGGTCCAGCCATCTCCGGTCCGCGGCCGGTCACACGTCGTCGCCGGGCCAACCGAGCAGCCGCGCACCGATCACCGCTGTCTGCAGAGCGTATCGGTGGACGGGGTCGGCGGGGTTGGCGCCGGTGAGCGCGTGAATGCGTTCCAGGCGATAAGTGAAGGCCCGGACGCTCAGGCTGAGACGACGTGCTGCCTCGGCAGCGACACAACCGGAGTCGAAGTACGCCGTCAGCGTCTCGATCAAGGGCCCGGCACCCCCGCGTGCGTCCTTGAGCGGTCCGAGGGTGGTGCGCACGAGGTCCGCCATGGCCTGCCGGTCGCGTGCCAGAACCGGGTAGACGAGGAGGTCTACTGCGCGCAGCACCGGCTCCTGGATGTGGAGCCGCTCGGCGAGATCGAGGGCATTGAGGGCTTCTTCGTAGGAGTGGACGACTCCGCCGGCGCCCGGGTGGGGACGTCCGATGGCGACCTGACCGCCGTCGGTGGCCGCGTGCGCCTGCTTGGCGAAGAACGACAGCACGTCGTCCTGGTCACCGGGCGCGACACAGACCAGCCGGCCGTCCTTGGTCGTGAGCAGGACGCGCCGCTTGCCGAACCGGTTGACCACGGCGTGCTCCACCTGCCGGGCGGCGGGGGCGGCGTCCTGCACCGGCTTGCAGCCCTGAGCGACGGCGACGGCGTGCGCTCGGGAGAGAAGCAGGCCGAAACGCTCGGCCCGCTCGGCGAGACGGCCCAGGTCGCTGCGGCCGTAGAGAAGGTCGTCGATGAACTCCCGGCGTGCCGCTTCCTCCTGCCGTACGGCGAGCAGCTGTGCCCGTTCGTGTCCCTCGGCGAAGGCGTCGATCGCCTGGTCCATGGCGGCGAGCACATGGCTCCCGGCGGCGGGCGACAGCGTGGGCCAGGTGTCGCGGGCCACGGCCATGTGCCGGCGTACGAGAGCCCGCAGCCCGTAGCCGGCCTCCGCGGCGAGCTCGCCCCGGGCCCGCAGGGACTCCAGCTCCTCCCGGGTGAGGCGGCGGCCCGTCGCGCACACCTCGGTCAGCAGCCGGGCATACCCCTCCAGATACTCGTCGGGTATCTCCCGCCCTGTCACCCGTCCTCCTGTGTTCTTGACGCGTTGCATATGCCTTCTTTCCGCAGCGGCCAAGACTGGCAGATCGCCGGTCCACGGGGGAGGCCGGGAGGCCTCGGGTGACCGCGTCGGACGGGCCGGTATCGCGGTATGGGGCACGGTCAGGCATCAACGAGGCGTCAAGATTGCCGGAACACGGCAATGCGCGCTCCGGCACGGTCAGTTGAAAATGGGCGCGGCAGAAACACGGGGAGGGACCCGGCGCCGCAGTCGGCGACGAGCGCGAGCGCCGGGTCCGACCGAACGGCTCGGGGGTGAGGACATGGCGCAGGCCCGACGACACGGCCTCACAGGTCCCCGCCGTCCTCGTGACCTCACCCCCGGACCGACGGGACGGGGCGAACAGCACTCCGTACGACCCGGGCAGTCACCGCGCTCGCGGTCACATCAAGGCCGCGCCAAGGCGAAGGCACTCGCGGAGGCCGCGGCCTGAACGGCAGCGCCGAGGGCTGACCGGCCACCGTCCCGGAGCTGCCGTACAGGGGGCGGCAGCTCCGGGACCGTACTCTTCCGACTTCCTGGGAGGGACCTCAGGACCACCGGCCTGGGCACGGGGACGCGGCGAGCGACCGGTGAAGGCAGGACCGGGGGTCCGTGCTCCGTCGCATCGTCGGCGGACCCGTGCGTGGATCCGGACCTGGAAGACACCCGGCGCCGCAGAAGGCCAGTCAGCCGAGTGCCTGGATGAGTGCGTTGCACGCCTGCTCGCAGGAGCGGCAGGCCTCGGCGCACAGGCGGCAGTGCTCGTGGGTGTCGGCGTGCGTGGCGCATTCGTCGCCGCAGGCTTTGCAGGCGGTGGCGCACGCGGTGAGGATCGCGCGGGTGATGTTGGCGTCGTAGCCGGTGTGCCGGGACAGGACGGCGGCGGTGGCATTGCAGATGTCGGCGCAGTCCATGTCGGTACGGATGCACTTGGTGAGGTCGCCGACCATGCCCTCGGACAGGCACGCGTCCGCGCAGGCCGTGCACGCCTGGGCGCAGGCCTGGCACTCCTCGATACAGCGGGTCAGCTTGGCCCGGTCCACCTGTCCCAGGTCGGCGGGGTAGGTGTCGAGCATGTCGTTGACGTTGACCGTGGTCACCGTGGATCGCCTCCTCCGGATGCCGTTCGCGTCTGCCGGGTGGGCACGAGCAGGCAGCGCAAACGTGACGGTGCCCAAGCGAGGTTGCGCGTGACGGCACAAGCTGGATGAGGGGAAAGCAAAGCTCTGTGCGTGAATCCAGGAAGGATCATCATGAAGGGCTACGTGTTCCACGGCCCCGGCCAGTCCTCCTGGGAGGACGTGGCGGATCCGGACGTGAAGGAGCCCACCGACGCGATCGTGCGCGTCGACTCCGTCACCATCTGCGGCACCGACCTGCACATCCTCAAGGGCGACGTCCCGGAGGTGCGCCCCGGCACGGTTCTCGGGCACGAGGCGGTGGGCGAGGTCATGGAGACCGGCGCCGACGTGCGTTCGGTCCGCCCGGGCGACCGGGTCCTGATCTCCTGCATCACGGCCTGCGGACGCTGCGCCTACTGCCGTAAGGCGATGTACGGCCAGTGCCGAGGCGGCGGAGGCTGGATCCTCGGCCATCTGATCGACGGCACCCAGGCGGAGTACGTGCGCGTCCCGCACGCCGACCTGTCGGTGCACCCGCTGCCCGCCGCGCTCCCGGACCGGGACGCCGTACTCCTGGCGGACATCTTCCCGACCGCCTACGAGGTCGGCGTCCTGAACGGACGAGTACGGCCCGGCGACACCGTCGCCGTCGTCGGCGCCGGGCCCATCGGCCTCGCGGCCATCGCCACCGCACGGCTGTTCAGCCCCGAGCGGATCCTCGCCGTCGACCCGGCCGCGTCCCGACGGGAGGCCGCGCGGAAGCTGGGCGCCGACGCGGTGGCGGACCCGGCGGAGGCGCCGGAAGAACTGATCGCCGATCTGACGGACGGGCTCGGTGCGGACGTGGTCATCGAGGCCGTCGGACTGCCCGAGGCCTTCGAACTGTGCACCCGCATGGTGCGGCCCGGCGGCCACGTCGCCAACGTCGGCGTTCACGGCAAGCCGGCGCAATTGCACCTGGAAGACCTGTGGATCAAGAACCTGACCCTCACCACCGGCCTCGTCGACACCCACTCGACGCCCACCCTGCTGCGGATGGCGGCCGCCGGCCGGCTGCCCGCCCCCGCACTGGTCACCCACACCTTCCCGCTGCAGCACATGGCGGAGGCGTACGACGTCTTCGCGCGGGCCGCCGACACCGGTGCGCTCAAGGTGGTGCTCGGCGGGGAGTCGCACGAGGAAGTGGCCGTCGTGACGCACTGATCGCCGACGGCGGAGTGCTCGTGCGTACGTCGGTGGCCACAGCCACAGCCACGTGGAGCGTCGGGGCGGCGGCAGTGGCGCGCGGTGGCGGGCTCCGGACCCGTGAGCGCGGCATGAGGGCGGGAAGGACTCACCCGCTTCTTGCGGATCCTCATTGCGCGGTGCGCGGCCGCGAGCCGCTTCCCCGCGTCCAAGTCAGGTCCTTCCCGTCACTTCAAGCACACCGCACGAGCCCTGTGGTGGCAAGGGGCATGCGGCCCCGGAGCAAAAGGGGCGGAGCCCGAGCACCCTGCCCACGGCCGCCTCCCATGGGCTCCGCGCACGCAAGCGGTCCCGCGCACGCAAGCGGTCGCAGCGGGGCCGTACGGTCCTGTGCCCGACGCCGTATGGCCGACGCCGGGCCCGGCCGGGGTGGGCCGGTCGGTCTCGGCCTGGGACATTCGGCCCCTGTGGACACGCTCGGCCTGCCGCGATGCTGGAAGCAGACCGCCGACGAGCAAGCAGACCGCCGACGAGCAAGCAGACCGCCGACGAGGAGGCAGCGCCATGAACCGCTCCGTTGGCGCAGGGGTGGACGGACGCTCGCCTGTGCCGGGTCGCCCGCTCGGTGCCGCACCACTCGGCGTGCCCGGTGGCCGTGGTGCCGCACCAGCGTCGAGCGGTGAGGAGAATCGGCGATGAGGGACGAAACGATCACCCGCACACCGGTCCACGCCCTGCTCATGGACGGCACCACCGTGTGCATCCGCCCGGTGGAACCCGACGACCACGCTCAACTGCGGGCTCTGTACGAGCAGATGTCCCTGGACAACCTGCGACTGCGCTTCTTCTCCGCCAGTCCCGCATCCGCGCGTGCGGCCGCCGACCGCGCCTGTGCCCCGCCGCGCCCCGGATACCGCGCCCTGCTCGCCGAGCGGCAGGGACGGGTGATCGGGCTGGCCGAATACGACACGGGCGGCACCGGCGGGGAGGCCGACATCTCCATAGCCGTCGCCGACGGGCTTCACCACCGCGGGGTGGGCACGCTGCTCATGGAGCATCTGGTCTCGGCCGCCCGTGCCGACGGCGTCACGGACTTCACGGCCGACGCGCTCAGCGAGAACCGCCCGGTGCTGAAACTCTTCGCCGACCTGGGACTGCGAACGGCCCGGCACTTCGACGGCCCCGAGGTGCGCTGCAGCATCGCGCTCGACGCGAGTGACACCTACCTGTCGGCCGTGGAGGAACGCGGGCGGGCCGCCGACACCGCCAGCCTCCAGGCCCTCCTGCGACCGCGCACGATCGCCGTCGTCGGTGCCGGGCGCAGGCCGGGCTCGGTCGGCCGGGCCATCCTGCACCATCTGAAGGCCGGGCGCTTCACCGGCCGCTTGTTCGCGGTCAACCCCGCCGCCACGTCCCTGTTCGGCGTGCCGTGCCACCCGTCGGTGACCGCGCTGCCCGTCCCGCCCGATCTCGTGGTCGTCGCCGTGCCGGCCGCATCGGTTCCCGTCGTCGCGCAGCAGTGCGGAGAGGCGGGAGCACGTGCGCTGCTCGTCGTCACCGCGGGGCTCGACGCCGGCCAGGCGCGGGCTCTCGTCTCGGCCTGCCGCACGTACAGCATGCGCCTCGTCGGGCCCAACTGCCTCGGCGTCTCCAACACCGAGCCCGGCGTCCGTCTCGACGCCACCTTCGCCGCCGACCATCCGCGCCCCGGCACCGCGGGCGTCGCCGTCCAGTCGGGCGGCGTGGGCATCGCCCTGCTCGACGGCCTCTCCCGGCTCGGCATCGGCCTGTCGTCCTTCGCGTCCCTGGGCGAGAAGTACGACGTCAGCGGCAACGACCTGCTCCAGTGGTGGGAGTGCGACGGCCGCACCGACCTCGCCCTGCTGCACCTGGAGTCCTTCGGGAACCCCCGCGCGTTCTCCCGCACCGCCCGACGTGTCACCCGCCGCATTCCCGTGCTCACCGTCGACGCCGGGCGCACGGAGGCCGGCCGGCGTGCCGCGGCCTCGCACACCGCCGCCGCGGCCACCCGCACCATGACCCGGCAGGCCCTGTTCACACAGGCAGGGATCACCGCCACCCACTCGATCGGGGAACTCCTGGAAACCGCCGCTCTGCTCCACTCCCAGCCGCTGACCGCCGGACCGCGCGTCGCGATCGTCACCAACGCGGGCGGTGCCGGAGTCCTCACCGCGGACGCCTGCGCGGAGGCCGGCCTGGCCGTGCCGCCGCCCACCCCCGGACTGGCCGAGGACCTGCGCGCGGTTCTGCCCGAAGGGGCGGCCGTGGGCAACCCCCTCGACACCACCGCCGCCGTCAGCGAGGAACAACTCGGTGACTGTCTGGACCGGGTCATGCGGTACGACGGTGTCGACGCCGTCCTCGTCGCCCTGGTCCCCACCGCCGTGGCCGCGGCGACCGGCGACGACCTCCTGCGGGCCGTCACACAGGCCCCCGGCCGCAGGCCGAAGCCGGTCGCCGCGATCCGGCTGGAGCAGGCCCTCCCGGTCGAGCTGCTGCCGGCGTCCGGCGGCACGACCGTACCGTCGTACGCGGAACCCCAGGCCGCCGCACGCGCCCTGGCCCACGCCGCTCGCCGGGCGGCCTGGCTGGCGAGGCCCGTCGGCACCGTTCCCGTTCTCCCCGACGTGGAGACGGAACGGGCCCGCCGCACGGTCGACGCCTACCTCGCCACCCACCCGGACGGCGGCTGGCTCGACCCCCACCGCGGCGCCGCGCTCCTGGAGTGTTACGGCATTCCCCAACTGCCCTGGGCCTGGGCCGACACCGAGGACGCGGCGGTCCGCGCCGCCGAGCGGCTGCGCGGCGCCGACGGCCGTGTGGTGATGAAGGGCTACTGGCCCGGGCTGGTGCACAAGAGCGCGCAGCACGCCGTACATCTGGACCTCCGGGGAGACGCCCAGGTGCGGGCCGCCTACCGGGACCTGGAGACCCGGTTCGCGGGCCTGCTCGCCGGCGTGGTCCTCCAGCCGCTCGCCGGCCGCGGCACCGAACTGTTCGCCGGTGTGGTCCAGGACGAGGTGTTCGGCCCGCTGGTGCTGTTCGGCCTCGGCGGCACCGCCACCGAGGTGCTCGCCGACCACGCGGCGCGCCTGGCACCGCTCACCGACCACGACGTCCACGACCTGATCCTCTCCCCGCGCTGCGCTCCGCTGCTGGTCGGGGCGCAGGGCGGCGGCCCCGTCGACCTCGAAGGACTCGAACAGCTGCTGCTGCGGCTGTCCCGCATGGCGAGTGACCTGCCGCAACTGGCGGAGGCCGACTTCAACCCCGTACTCGCCACCCCGGGCGGCGTCACCGTGCTGGACGCGCGGCTTCGCCTGCTGCCCCGCCGGCCCCGGGACCCTTATCTGCGCCGGCTCCGCTGAGGGGGGAACGGAAGTGAAGCACCGAGAGGACGGCTGATCACCATGACGGAGAGAGTGCTGGTCGCCTACGGCACGACGAACGGCTCCACCGCGCGCATCGCCGAGACCGTCGCCGATGTGCTGCGCACGCGGGGGCTCACCGTGGAGACGGCGCCGGCCGGCGCGGTCGACGACGTCACACCGTACGACGCCGTCGTGGTCGGCGGCGCCCTGTACGCCGGGCGGTGGCACAAGGACGCCCGCCGGTTCGTCCGGCGGCACCGCCGCGCCCTCGCCGAGCGTCCGCTGTGGCTGTTCAGCAGCGGCCCGCTGGACGCCTCGGCCACCGAGCGGAACATCCCGCCCGTGCCCGGCGTGCGGCGCGTCATGACCCGGCTCGACGCCCAGGAGCACATCACCTTCGGCGGCTGCCTGGAGGAGGGCGCGCGGGGCTTCGTCGCCCGGATGATCCTGCGCGACGGCAGGGGCGGCGACTTCCGGGACTTCCCCGGCATCGAACGGTGGGCGGCGCGGGTCGCCGACGAGATCGCGGCGCCCGCCCCGCTCTGACCGGCGGCGGACAGGGGGAGCCGGTCACCGCCTCGCGCCGGTCACCGCCTCGCCAGGCCCGCGCGGCAGCGGTCCGCGGCTCGTCCGGCGGGCGCCTCCTCGTCAGCCCCGGACGACTGCCACGGGGCTCGACGCGTGATGGAGCACGGCCTGGCTGACCGACCCGAGCAGCAGGCCGCCGAAGCCGCCACGGCCGCGCGAGCCCACGACGGTGAGCCGGGCCGAGCGGCTGGCCTCGATCAGTGCCGGCCGGGTCGGTCCGTGCACCGTGCGGTGCTCCACCTTCACATCCGGATACCGCTCCCTGATGCCCGCGAGTGCCTCGGTCAGCAGGCGCTCCTCGGCGGCGGCGAGCGACCCGGGCGGGTTGGAGTACGGCTCGTCGGGGTCGTGCGGAGGGGGCATGGGCGCGTTCCAGTTGGTCCACGCGTGCAGGGCGACGACTCGGGCGCCCCGCGCGGCGGCTGCCTCCATGGCGAACCGGACGGCCGCCGCGCCGGCGGGGGAGCCGTCGACCCCGAGCAGGATCGGCCCCGACGGCTCCGTCGGCTCCCGTACGACGAGGACGGGACACCGACCGTGCGCCGCGAGCCCGATCGCGGTCGAGCCGAGCAGCAGGCTCTTGAACCCGCCGAGGCCCTTGCTGCCCACCACGACCAGCTGCGACGACCGGGACTGTTCCTCCAGCACGGTCAGAGGGTCACCGGGCAGGACCACCCCCGAGACGTCGATCTCCGGGGCCACCGACCGCGCCCGTGCCTCGGCGTCGGCCAGCAGTTGCTCCGCGTCCTCGCGGAGACGGTCCGTGGCCGCCCTCGCCAGCACGGGATCCCACGCCACGGCCGGCGGGTCGCTGACGGCGTTCACCACACGCAGGCCGGCGTCGCGGTACTCGGCCTCACGAGCCGCCCAGGCGACGGCGTCGAGGCTCTGCTCCGAACCGTCGACTCCTACGGTCACCAAGCCGCTCATCGCTCCTCCTGCCCTTCGACGGCTGAACGCTCACGTCCACCATGTCGCGCTCGGGCGCGAGCGGCATCACATGGGAGCTTCACTGGCGGTGCATCACGACTTTGAGGGCGCCGGAGGTGGCGCTGTGCGAGAAGACGTCGTAGGCGTCGGGTGTCTGATCGAGGGTGAAGGTGTGGGTGATCAGGGGGGAGACGTGCAGGCGTCCGTACTGCACCAGTTCCATCAGCCAGGGGGTGGAGGACGTGTCCACCTGTCCGGTGCTGATCAGGACGTTCTTGCGCCAGAGGGATTCCAGGTGCAGGGTGACCGGTCTGCCGTGGGTGCCGATGCTGGCGATGTGTCCTCCGGTGCGGACGGCGCGGGTGGACAGGACGAAGCCGTCCGGTTCGCCCGTCGCCTCGATGACCACGTCGGCGCCGGGTCCCTCGGACAGTTCGGCGATCATCTTCCCCGGCAGTTCGGCGGCGTCGGCGAGTCGCAGTCGGGCCGCGGCTTCCAGCCTTGTGGTGGACAGGTCCACCACGATGATCCGGCGGGGTGTGAGGAGCCGGGCGACGATGGCCGTGGCGAGGCCGACGGGGCCCGCGCCCACCACCGCCACGACGTCTCCCGGGCTCACGTGTCCGTTGCGCACTCCGATCTCGTAGGCGGTGGGGAGGACTTCGCAGAGCAGGACCGCGTCGTCGAGAGGGAGGTTCCAGGGCCGCCGGTGGGTGGAGAAGTCGGCGAAGGGTACCCGCACCAGCTCGGCCTGGGTTCCGTTGATCAGACTTCCCAGGGCCCATCCGCCGCCACCGCGGCACTGTCCGTACAGGCCGTCACGGCACGACTGGCAGTGGCCGCAGGCCGAGACGGACGAGACGATCACCTGGTCCCCCGGGCGCAGGTCGTGCACGTCGCTGCCGACCTCCACGACCTCGCCGACGGCCTCGTGGCCGAGGATCGTCCCCGGTTTCACCTCGGGGAGGTCTCCGCGGAGGATGTGCAGATCGGTGCCGCAGACGCTGGTGGCGTCGACGCGTACGACGGCGTCGGCGGGGTCCTCGATCGCCGGATCCTCGACCGTGTCCCAGGAGATCTGTCCGGGGCCGTGGTAGACGAGCGCTCGCATGGTCACCCACTCCCTGGCCGACTCGCCCGGCTCCCTCAACCGTCGCTCCGCAAGGACGCCCGGGCAACCGGGACCGTCGGCCCGGCCGTACGGCGGCGACCTCGGGGCGGCACCCGCGCCGGAGTCTCGGCCGACGCGTCGTACCTGGACTCCGCGTACAAGATGGTGGAGTACGACGCACCGGCGCCAGGCCCACGCTCGGCGCAAGCCGCGAGAAGTTCGCCGCGGATCCGGCCGCGCTGCCGCCGGCGGCCCGCGCCTCCCCGTACGACGGTCTCCGAGCGGCTGCGCGAACTCACCGACCACCTCCGGCACCGCGTCGAGAAACGTGTGACGGCCGGCTCGCCACGGCCCGGCCCCCGGAACCAGAACCGGCCACGCGCGGACCGCATCGGCCCGCACCGAGGTGAGGAGGGAAACGATGCCGCACACGGCGGAGTGGAAGGTCCGGCTCCACCTCTTCGAGGACGACCAGGGGACGACCGAGGCGGAGGTGGTGCCGGACACCGGCACCATGGCGCTCACCGGCCACGGGACCGCGCAATGCCACCCGGCGGACACGAACGTGCCGGAGATCGGCGACGAACTGGCGGCAGGCCGGGCGATGAACAACCTGGCCCAGCAGGTCCTGAACGCGGCCGAGCGCGACATCGCGGACACGGGCGCGCCCCGGGCGACCCGCCAGGTCGCCGGCTGGCCCGTATGACCCGACACCGGGAACATCAGCCTTCCGGGACGGGCGGCCCGCCGTCCCCTGCGGCGACGTGCCGCACGTGGCACGTTGGATACAGCACGACTGTGAGGAGAGGGCGGCGATCATGCGAGCTCACCTCGGCGACCAACTCGTCATCGAAAGCCCGGCGACCGGCGTGACCAGGCGCGACGGGGAGATCGTCGGACTCCACCACGACGACGGAACACCTCCGTACGACGTGCGCTGGTCGGACACGGACGAAGTGACGCTCGTCTTCCCCGGGCCCGACGCGCACATCCGCCATCTCGAGCGCGAACAAGCCGGGACCGCCTACGACTCTCCCCAGCCGGAAACGGGTGAGGCGCAGGCCAGGCCCGCGGGGGCCCCGCCGGGGACACTCAACCCCGGGGACATCGGCCGGCGCGTGGCCGCCGAACGCCGGAGGCGGGGGCTCAGCCGGGAGACGACGGCCGCCCGCGCCCGTATGTCGCCCGGCTACCTGGCCTATCTGGAGGAGCAGCCCGCCGACCCGAGCGTGGCGACGCTCATCAGGCTCGCCGACGCGCTCGGCACCACCGTCGGCGCCCTGCGCGGCGGCGGCGCCGATCTCCCCCCCGGGCAAGGCCACGCGCTGCTGCACCCGCGGCTCAAGGATCTCGACCCGCAGGAGTGCCGCACTCTGCTCTCCACGCACGGTGTGGGACGTATCGCGGTGTCGACGTCCGACGGCCGCCCGGCGGTCGTCCCGGTCAACTACGAGATCGTCGGTGACGCGATCGTCTTCCGGACGGCTCCCGACTCCGTCCCCGCGGCGGCCGTGGGCCAGGAGGTCGCCTTCGAGGTCGACCACGTGGACGAGGCCATGAGCGAGGGCTGGAGCGTGCTCGCCGTCGGTACCGCGAGCGTCGTCACGGAGCCCGACGCCGTGCGCGCGCTCGCCCAGCGCGCCCACACCACCCCATGGGCCGGCGGCCGACGCGAGATGTGGGTGTCGATCCGGCCCGCGACCCTCACCGGCCGACGCATCATGCCTGCCGACCGATGAGCCGCCGCAACGTGGTCCCGTCCTCGGCGTGCCGCCGACTCGCGGGAGGAGGGAGGCTCCGGTGAGCCGACCAGCACCACCATCCGATGAACGCGTGACGGCCTTGGTCGGCGACGCCGCCGCCGCTCCGTCGATGCACAACGCGCAGCCCTGGCGCTTCCGCTACCTGCGCCACAGCCGCACGTTCGAGCTGCGCGCCGACTTCGACCGCGCCATGCCGCACGCCGACCCCCGGACCCGGGCCCTGCACATCGGCTGCGGCGCCGCCCTGCTGAACCTGAGGGTCGCCGTGGCCCACGAGGGCTGGCAGCCTGAGACCCGGCTGCTGCACGACCCGGCCGACCCGGCGCTCCTCGCGGCCGTACGGCTGACCGAGCCCGGCAACGGAACGGGCGAAAGCGGGTCGAGCGACCTCGGCGCGCTGTATCCGGCCGTCCACGAACGGCACAGCAGCCGCTTCCCGTTCGAGGAGACGGAGATCCCCGAAGCCGTGCGCACGGCGCTCGGCGAGGCCGCCCGCCATGAGGGGGCCATGCTGTCGTTCCCCACCTCATGGCACCTTCAGGAGGTGCTGGAGCTGGTCCAGGAAGCCGAGGCGCGCAACCTCACCGACCGCGGCAGCGACCAGGACCTGGCCGAATGGACCCGAATCGACGCGCCCTCGGTGAACACGACCGACGACGGAGTCCCCGACTACGCCTTCGGGCCGCGCAAGCGCGGGGGCAAGGCCCCGATGCGCGACTTCGCGGGCCGGCGCCGGGTGGCGGGACGGGACACGGAGGACTTCGAACGGAACCCTCAACTCGCCCTCGTCAGCACGCTCAACGACCGCCCGGAGGACTGGCTGCGCGCCGGCCAGGCCGTGGAACGCGTCCTGCTGGTGGCCACGGTGGAGGGCCTGGCCGGTTCCTTCGTCACCCAGCCCCTGGAGTGGACCGATCTGCGCTGGCCGCTGCGCGACCCGGTGACCGGGACGGGCTACACCCAGATGCTGCTGCGCCTGGGCTACGGCCCCAAAGGACCCCTCACCCCCCGCCGCCCGGTGTCGGAGGTACTCGACATCCAGCCCTGACCCGCCCTCGGCGACGGCAGCGGCCGCCGCGCTCGCCGAGCACGGACAGGCGGCGACCCGGCCCGAGGTACGACTGGCGGGTGAGCTGCTCGCCGGTGCGCTGAGAGACCTCGCCGCCATTCTCGACCAGCGTTTCCTCCACACGGGCGGCGCACCGACGGACGTTTTCGTGGCCTGTGCCGCCGATCACGGGCGGGCGTCGTGAACCGGCACGGGGAGGCTCCGCGGATTCGCCGATCGGCTGACAGGGCCGGACGGGCCCGTATGGGGCCGGTCGGCCCATGCGTCCGCGGGCTCCGGCGGCGACGCTGTATGTGGGGAGAAGGAGGCACAGACATGAGCGCTACGACCGACCGGCTCCCCGGCCGGCCCGCACTGTCCGATCCGTCCGACTGGCTGGAGGCGGGATTCCCCGAGCTGGACACCATTCCGGCGACGCACGGGATCCACGTCGAGGAACGCCTGGTGGACGACAGGTTCGTGCTGCGGGCCGAGCTTCCGGGGATCGAGGCCGAGGAGATCGAGATCACCGTCTCGGAAGGTTGCCTGACCCTGCGTGCGGAGCCCATCGGTGAGACCACCGATCAAGGCGCCGCGATATTCCACTACGGGCACTTCACCCCGCTGCCGCCCGGTGCCAGGAGCGACGGGGCGACGGCCGAGTGCGAGCACGGTGTCCTGACCATCACGATGCCGGTGCAGGAGGCGACGACGGGCATCAGGACCATCCCGGTGAGGCGGCCCCTCAGCGTCGATTCGCGTTGAGCGTCGATTCGCGTTGAACCGGCCGACGGGTCGGTCGCCGGCCGGTTGTCGACGTTCAGCCACGCTGCGGCACGACGGCCACCGGGCTGTACGAGTGGTGCAGCAGCGTGTGTGCGACCCGGCCGAGCTGGAGCCCGAAGCGGCCCTGCGTGCGCCGTGCCCCGACGACCACGAGGTCGGCCGCGGCCGACCGGAGCACCAGCACCTTGTGGGCGGGCCCCTCCACGGTCGCGGGGCGCACCCGTACGCCGGGGTGCGCGGCGACGGCGGCACGGAGGACGTCGTCCAGCCCGGTACGGGCCTGCCGCTCGTGATGCCGGGCCGGTTCCTCGCCGGTGGCGGAGCCGGCCGGTTCGTGTGCGGGGCAGCGCCAGGCGCGGACCGCGTCCAGGATGCTCCGGCGGCACTCGGCCTCGCGGAAGGCGAACTCAGCGGCGTCCCCGCTTTCCGGGGCGTCCCCGGCGCCGAGGAGGATCCGGCCGTGGGTTCCGGCCAGGCCGGCCTTGTCGCCGCGGACCACGATCACCGGGCAGGTCGCGCGGGCCGCGACGGCCAGGCTGACGGAGCCGAGCAGCAGGCCCTTCAGCCCGCCGCGGCCGCGGCATCCGGTGACCAGGGCCGTGGCTCGCTCACCCTCGGAGAGGAGTGCGTCCGTCGCGTCCGCCGCGACGATGTCGGTGAGGACCTTCACGTCGGGGTCGCGCCGCCGGGCCCGTTCGGCCGCGGAGGCGACGATGTGTTCCGCCAGCACCTGCTCGGCGGGGCGCTCCAGGCTCCCCGACGGGGTCAGGTGCTCGTAGCGCTCCCACAGCGAGGCGTGGACCAGGCGCAGGGCGAGGCCGTGCCGGGCGGCCTCGTCCACCGCCCAGTCGACCGCCACGTCGCTGCCTTCCGACCCGTCGACGCCCACGACCAGGGGATGTTCCAGCGTCATCGTTCCCACCGCCTCGTCACCGGGCAGATTGCAGAACCACTTCCACGGTCGCACCCGGAAGGGTCCGCCACGAGGGGCTGTTCGTCCCCCGCCGGGGACGTTCGGCCCCTGCGGGGACTCCGGGCGGCCTGTGGCGCGCGGCCGCGGTCGGGCAGACGCTGGAATCAGGGCGCCGCCGACCGACTGCCCTTCACATGGAGCGGGCCGCTGCTGCCGCCTCGACCCGGACTTCTCCTGCCGACCCAGAGGAGCCGAAGCGATGATGTCCGTCACCACCCTGGCCAGGGCCCTGCCGGCCGAGCACCGCGAGCGGCTGATGCAGCTCGCCCGCGAGGTGTCCTTCGAGGAGGGCACCCGCCTGTTCGAGGAGGGCCAGCGAGCCGACCGGTTCTGGGTCGTGCGCACCGGAACGGTCGTTCTCGACCTCCACGTCCCCGGCCGGCGCAGTGCCGTCATCGAGTCGCTGGGGCAGGGTCAACTGGTCGGCTGGTCCTGGCACTTCCCGCCGCACATGTGGCACCTGGGCGCCCAGGCGACGACCGCGGTACGGGCGTACGAGTTCGACGCGCGAGCCGTACGGGCGCTGTGTGAGCAGGACGCCGCGTTCGGCCGAGCCGTGGCGCTCTGGGTCGGCCAGGTGGTCGCCGACCGGCTGCACGCCTCCCGCATCCGGCTGCTCGACCTGTACGCCCCCTACGGCAGCGGGAGCGAGACATGAGCGGCGTGCCCGTGTCCTCCGGGAGGCGTCCCGGGGAGCCGGCGCCCCGCGTCTTCCGCTGACGCCGGGGCGGAGCCCGTTCAGCCGGTCATCCGCTTCCTCCACCGCGGACCCACCTGCCGCCACTCCGCCTCCCACTGGGCCAGACGCCGCCGGTCCAGTTGCGCGCGGGCGAGCCGTCCGCCGAGCCAGGCCGTCGCCGCGGTGCCGAGCCCGGCCAGCGTACCGATGACGGCTGCCTGGACCGCCGACTCCGTGAGCGTGGGCGGCCGGGCACCTGTTCCGCCGCTCGGGCCCGCCCACACCGTCACCCGCGTGCCCGCCTCGGCGGCGGGCGCGACCTGGGCGCGGCCGGTGTGCGTGGCACCGTCGGGGCTGGTCCAGCGCACCCGTGCCCATACCGTGTCCCCGCCCGAGCCGTCCTCCGTGACGGGTACGGTCCTCGGCGCGTCCTCGGTCAGCACGGCCGGCACGGGCCGCGTCTGCGCGCGCCGTGCGTCGAGGGCATGGCCGACCGAGTCGGCCGCAACCAGGCCCGCGACGGCGCCGCCCAGCACGGCGGCGAGCCAGACGCCCAGCACGAGCCAGGCTTCGACTCGGTCGCTGAGGCGGCGCAGCGGGTTGTTCCGCCACCGCCACAGCCACCCCCCTACGGGCTTGCCGCCGGGGCGGGGTGTGGGCGCGGTGGTCATGGCGGCGCCTCCCGTGGTGAGGTCGCGTCGCTCGCCGTCGTGGGCGGGTGACACTCTCAGCGTCCGGCATTCTCGCGTCCCCCGCACGGCCGGCGGCCCGGTACCGGGCGGGACCGTTCCCACCTGCCCCGGCCGGGCCCACGACCCAGACTGGAAGGGAGCAAACCCGGACGGCTGCGGCTGCACAGCAGAGGAGCGCGGTGCCATGGTCCGCTACGTGTACGACTTCTCGGAGGGCGGCCGTGACCTGGCCGGTCTCCTCGGCGGCAAGGGAGCGAACCTCGCCGAGATGACGCGGCTGGGCCTGCCCGTCCCGCCGGGTTTCGTCGTCTCCACCGAGGCGTGCCGGGTCTTCCTGGCCACCGGCGCGGAACCCGACGGCATGTTCGAACAGATCTCCCGGCACCTGACGGCCGTCGAGTCCGACGCCGGCCGGCGGCTGGGACAGCCGGACGACCCGCTGCTGGTGTCCGTGCGCTCCGGTGCCCGCTTCTCCATGCCCGGCATGATGGAGACGGTCCTGGACATCGGCCTCAACGACGAGTCGGTCCTGGGCCTCGCCGAGGTGTCGGGGAACGCGCGCTTCGCCTGGGACTCGTACCGCCGCCTCGTCCAGATGTTCGGCAGCACGGTCATGGGTGTCGACGGCGCCCTGTTCGACCGGATCCTGACCGGGCTGAAGGAGCGGCGGGGCGCCCGCGACGACCTGAGCCTGGACGCCGACGACCTGGCCGGACTCGTCCAGGCGTACCAGCGGCTCATCATCGAGGAGACGGGCGACCACTTCCCGCAGTCCCCGGCCGAGCAGCTGCGCCGGGCCGTGCTCGCGGTCTTCCGCTCCTGGAACGGCGAGCGGGCGCGCCTGTACCGCCGCCGCGAGCACATCCCCGACGACCTGGGCACCGCGGTCACCGTGCAGCGCATGGTCTACGGCAACCTCGGCCCCGACTCCGGCAGCGGGGTCGCCTTCACCCGCGACCCGGCCACCGGCAGGCCCGGCCTCTACGGCGACTACCTGCCCAACGCGCAGGGCGAGGACGTCGTCGCCGGCATCCGCGACACCGTCACCCTCGCCGACCTGGAACGGCTGGACCCGCACTCGTACCGGCGACTGCGCGACCACACGCGCACCCTGGAGCTGCACTACCGCGACCTGTGCGACATCGAGTTCACCATCGAGCGCGGCACCCTCTGGATGCTGCAGACCCGCGTCGGCAAGCGCACGGCAGAGGCCGCCTTCACGATCGCCGCCGAGCTGGCCTACGAAGGGGTCATCACGCGGGAGGAAGGCCTGGCCCGGGTGAGCGGCGACGGGCTCGCCCGGCTCATGTTCCCCCGCTTCGACACCTCCGCGACCGGCGATCCGCTCGCCCGGGGCATCCCGGCCGCGCCCGGGGCCGCGGCCGGCACGGCGGTCTTCGACTCCGCCGAGGCGGTACGGCGGGCCGCGGCCGGGGAGCGGGTGGTGCTCGTCCGCCAGGAGACCACTCCCGACGACCTGCCCGGCATGGTCGCCGCCCAGGCCGTGCTCACCAGCCGGGGCGGCAAGACGTCGCACGCCGCCGTCGTCGCACGCGGCATGGGCAAGGTGTGCGTCTGCGGCGCCGAGGGACTTTCCGTGGACCCGGCGGGCCGCCGCTTCACGACCCGGGACGGCACCGTCGTCGAGGAGGGCGCGGTGCTCTCGGTGGACGGATCCGCCGGTGCCGTGTACGCGGGGGAGGTGCCGCTGGCCGACTCCGCGGTCATGCGGTACCTGGAGACCGGGGAGCGGTCGGCCGGAGTCGTGGACGCCGTCGCCGGGGCGCTGGAACTCGCCGACGGGCTGCGGCGGTTGAAAGTCCTCGCGAACGCCGACACGCCCGAGGACGCCGTACGCGCCCGCCGGTTCGGCGCGCAGGGCATCGGCCTGTGCCGCACCGAGCACATGTTCCTCGGCGAGCGCCGCAAGCTGGTCGAGGAGATGATCCTCGCGCGCGACGACGAAGCCCGTGACCGGGCCCTGGACGCGCTGCTGCCCCTCCAGCGTCAGGACTTCACCGGAATCCTCCAGGCGATGGACGGGCTCCCGGTCACCATCCGACTCCTCGACCCGCCGCTGCACGAGTTCCTGCCCGACCACACCGAACTCGCCGTCCGCGTCGCGGCCGCGCGGGCCCGGGGCGAGCGGCCGGAGTCCCGTGACACCGAACTCCTCGACGCCGTACGGCGCATGCACGAGGAGAACCCGATGCTCGGCCTGCGCGGCGTACGCCTCGGCCTGGTGGTCCCCGGCCTTGTCGCCATGCAGGTGCGGGCCATCGCCCAGGCGGTGGTGGAACGCACCCGGGCGGGCGGCGCCCCGCGGGCGGAGATCATGGTTCCGCTCGTCGGGGACGTCACCGAGCTGAGGCTCGTCCGCGAGCAGGCCGAGCAGGTGCTGGCCGAGGTCTCCGACGAGTCCGGCGTCCCCGTGCGCTGCCCGATCGGCACGATGATCGAGCTGCCCCGGGCCGCGCTCACGGCGAGCCGGATCGCCGAGGTGGCGGAGTTCTTCTCCTTCGGCACGAACGACCTGACCCAGACCACCTGGGGCTTCTCCCGCGACGACGTCGAGGCGGCCTTCTTCTCCGCCTACCTCGAAAAAGGCGTGTTCGGCACGTCTCCGTTCGAGACCATCGACCGCGAGGGCGTCGGCCGTCTGGTCCGGATCGCCGTCGCCGAGGGCCGGGCCACCCGCCCCGGCCTGCAGATCGGCGTCTGCGGCGAACACGGCGGCGACCCCGACTCCGTCCGCTTCTTCCACTCCACCGGACTCGACTACGTCTCCTGCTCCCCGTTCCGCGTCCCGGTCGCCCGCCTGGAGGCCGGACGGGCGGCCTGCGCGGAGACGAAGAGCGACACGAGGTGAGTGCCGCACCACGGTGCGTCGCGCCCAGGCCTCGGTCCTCGCCCCGCCCGCCGGGCACGCCCTGCACGCCGGGACGTCAGCCCGTCGAGAACTTGCCGACGTACTCGTCGAAGGGCTCGATGCCGACCTCCGCGCGGAGCTCGTCCACGCGCTCCGGCTCTTCGCAGGGCCACGGAACCGGGGCGCCGTCCCGCACGCCGGCGATCTGGGTGCCGTAGACCTGCTCGCGGCCCTCGTTGACCAGCGTGCGGTCGTGCAGGAAGGCCAGCTCGCGTGGGCCGGCCGCCCCCTCCGTCACCGCCTGCCGCATCAGCCGGAGGGCTCGTCGCTGGACGTCGAGCTGCCGGTCGGCGTGCTGGGCGACCAGCCAGGCCGCGCGGGCGGCCTCCTCGCCGACGAGTTCCGCGGTCGGCCAGCCGTACTCGTCCATGATCTCGGCGAGCCGGTCGCCGTGCCGTGCGGTCAGCCGGCGCCAGGCCAGCTGCTCGGCGGGGTCGTCGCTGTTCGCGTGGACCGAGGACTGGTGATCGGCCGCGGCCATGGCCCGCAGTTCCTCCGCCAGCGCGGCAACGTCGTGTGCCACTTCCAACTCCCGTGTGTGTCGGTGACGTTGTGCTCGTTGCCCGCAACGTTAGAGCGCATTCCGGGCGGAAAGATCATTTCGGAGAATGGTGACAGGCGCCCCTGCGGACCGCGATAATGGATCTACTCCCGCCCCCAGGCGGCCCAGCTGACCCAACCGACCCGGTGGGCCCACTCAGCCCATCCCGCCGATCCATCCGGCGGCGTCGAGCCGGAACGCCCCGGGTGCCGCCACGGCGCTCAGCCCGTCCTCGATCGCACGCAGCTGTTCCTCGCCCAGGACCGTGGCCCACTCCGCACGTAGCCGGTCGAAGATCGCGGCCGATCGGGCCAGTACGTCATGACCGCGCGCTGTCAGCCGCACGAGCTTGCGCCGGGCGTCGGCGGGGTCGTCGACGCGCTCGGCGTAGTCGAGGGCGACCAGCCGGTCGACCGTCTTGCCGGCCGCCTGTTTCGAGATTCCCAGGCGGCGGGCGATGTCACTGGCGGTGGCGCCGTCGAGGCCGATGGCCTGCAGGGCGAACCCGTGTGCCGGGCGCGCGTCCGGATGCCCCTGACGGGCCAGCTCGGCGTGCACGTCGTCGATGAGGGTGCGGAAGCCCGCGAAGAGGAGCAGGGGGAGTTCGTAGCCGGCTCTCGGCCGGTCGGAGTTCCCGCGGCCGTCGCTGTCGCCGTCGCCCTTCCCCTGAAAGGCAACCTGGTTTACCATCTGTTCGTCAACCACGTTGACCATATTAGGAGGGTGCCATGTTCGCTGCACACAGCGTGGAGAACGCCCCGCAGGCGTCGCGACGAGCGATGCGGGCCGTGGCCGCGGCGTCGGGAGGCATCATGCCGGACGCCGTGGCGCGGCTGGCCGCCTCGCCCGAACTGCTCAACGGCTTCCTGTCCCTGAGCGCGAGTTTCGAGCGCTGCACTCTCGACCCCCTGGCCAGGGAAGTCGTCATCATGACCATCGCCGTCCGCAACCAGTGCCACATCTGTGTCGCCATGCACACCGGCAAGCTGCGCAAGCTCGAAGCGGACCCGGAACTCATCGCCGCCCTGCGGGAGGAACGCGCTCCGGCGGATGAACGCCTCGCCGCGATACGGACGTTCACCCTCGCGGTGCTGTCCACCGCGGGCGCCGTGGACGACGACGTGGTCAAGGCCCTGTTGGCGCACGGCTACACGGAGCGCAACGCCCTGGAAGTCGTCATGGGCATCGGTACGTACACCATGTCGACATTCGCCAACCGCCTTGTCAGGGCGGTGTGAAATGAAGTGACGGCAGCCTGGTCCCACCCCCTCCCGCTCATCGAACTACGGCGCGACGGCCGGCCAGATCCGCGTGCTCAGGGGCTCGGCCTGCTTCACCGGGTCGCGGAACAGGGCCACGGAGTCCTCGATGCGGCCGGCTGCCATGAGGTGTGCGGCGAGCGCCTTGCGGTTGACCGGGACTGCCGGGTCCAGGACCGCGACGGCCTCCTCCGGGCGTCCGGCGTCGGAAAGCAGCCTCGCCAGGTTCTGTTTCTCGTGCCAGCCGGCCGATCCAGGGCGCGCGCGGGCCTCCTCGATCGCCTGCTCCCGGCGGCCGCAGGCGACCAGGAGTTTGGTCCGCAGCCGGAAGAACTCGCTCGCCTCGGCATCGGATTCGCCACCGACCCGGGCTTTGAGGCCGTCGAGGTGCGCCAATCCTTCCTCGGCGCGGCCCTGCTCGATGTACAGCGTGCACAGTGTGCCGACGACCCAGTCCTCGTCGCCGCCTGCCGTGCTCGGCAGCGAGCTCAGCAGGTCGATCGCCTCGTCGCCCCGGCCGTGCCGGGCCAGCAGCAGCGAGAGCAGCACCGGCGTGTGGGGCATGTCTTCCGGAGCGAGCGTCCGGTAGACGTCGATCGCGCCCGCCACGTCCCCGCGTTGCTCCAGGTACTCCGCGAGGCATTGGGCGGCGTCGCCGAGAGGATCGGCTGCCGCGTACTCCCGCAGCTCCTCGATCCGATCGTGCCGGGCGAGCAGATCGGCCAGCTGGTCACGGCCGTTGACCGACGTGATCTGCCGCGTGCGCAGCAGGGCGATCGCCTCGTCGACCCGCCCCTGCCGCTCGCGCACGGTGGCCAGCAGGTCGATGGCGTTGCCGGGTCTGGTGGTCCGCCCACCGAAGTCCGGCCACTCGCCCTCCCGGCCCGCCTCGACACGGGCGGCCAGCAGCGTGGCGAGCTCTTCGTCCCGCCCCAGGCCGGCGCTCGCCTCGACCAGGGCGTCGGCGAGGAACCAGTCGTCGAGGTGCGGCATTAGCAGGCCGAATGCCTCGTCGCCCCGGCCGTTCCGGGCCAGCAGCAGCGCGAAGTACTTCAGCGCCCGCCGCCCGTCGGGCCGCATGTTCGCGCGGAAGACCGCGATCGCCTCGTCCACCCGCCCCCACCCCTCGAGCAACTCGGCGACACGGTGGGCCGCCTCCCACCAGCCGGTGGCGAGGTACGGGGCGAGCACTTCCAGCGCCTCGTCCCGCCGGTCCTCCTCGACGAGGATCCGCACCCACGCCTGCGCACAGAACCAGTCGCCGGCCCGCGCCTGGCGTTCGACCTCGTCGGCATGGCCGTGGTCGACGAGCCAGGAGACCAGGTGGGGAGGGATCCATCCGTCGTGCGCCAAGGCCCGGCGGTCGAGTTCAGCAGCGTCCACGAGGACGCACTCTACGTCCCGGGCCTCAGGGGATCAGAACGACCTTCCCGAGGTTGCCGCGGGACTCGGTGATCTCGTGGGCGCGGGCTGCTTCGGCGAGCGGTATGTCGGCGAAGAAGCCGGGGGCGCAGCGGGTGGTGGCGGTGAAGTCCCCACGACTCGGCGCGCCAGCGCGCGTACGTCCCGGGTCTGTTCCGGGCGACGGCCGCCATCTGGAAGCCGATGACCGAGGCGCCGCGGACGAGCAGCTCGTACGCCTCGATCGTGCCGCCACCCGAACTGAAGGCGACCAGCGGCCGCCGGGGGCGAGGGCGCGCACCGCGGGGCCGAGTAGCTGTCCGCCGCGCCCGTCGATGACCACGTCGACGGGATCGCCCCAGGAGCCGTCCTCGTACAGCACGACCTCGTCGGCACCGAGGCCGCGAACGAACTCCGCCTTGACCGCGCCGCCGACGGCCGCGACCGCGCGGGGGCCCCGCCGGCCTTCGCGTACTGCAGGGCGAGAGTGCCGACCGCGCCGGCCGCCGCCGTGACCAGGACCGGGTCGCCGGGGCCAGGGCGGCCTGCCTCGAACGCGCCGCGGGCCACCAGGCCGCTGCGAACCAGGGCCACGGCGTCGACAGCGGTGGCCCGGTCGGGAATCGCCGAGGCCATCGAGGAGTGGAGCACGGTCAGTTCGGTGTAGGCGTGCGAGAGGCAGAGGCAGAGGCCGGTGACGCGGTCGCCCACAGCGAAACCGGTGACGTCTTCACCGAGTACTTGAGCGCCCCGGAGGCGAGCCGACGGGTCAGTCCCGGCCGCAGCGGAGAGACGTCGACGAGGGCGCCGGCCAACAGCGGGGCGGTGGTGGCGTAGCGGTAGGTCAGGGACGCCCCTGACGCGTCCCGGACGAGGCCGCCCGGTCCGGGCGGGCCGGGCGGACGTATCCCGCCACTCCGGCACGCGGTCTCGGCCATCCGCCTCACACCATCGGGTGACAGAAACTCCCTTGAGGATTACGGAACTTGAACGTTCCAGTACGTTGCCGACGTGGTCCCCGCCGTATCGAAGGAGCAGCCCGTGAGCACGAAGATCTCCCTGCCGACCGAGCCGATCGGGAGCATTCCGCGCCCGGCGCACCTGATCCAGGCGAACCAGGACTTCGAGGAGGGCCGGATCACTCAGCGGGAACTCGACGAGCACCGTGACCGCGCACTGCGCGACACGATCGAGCAGTTCATCGAGACGGGTTCCCCGGTCATCACCGACGGCGAGCAGAGCAAGCCGAGCTTCGCCACCTATCCCGTCGCGGGACTGAAGCTCGATCCCGGCGGCGCGGTCGTGCCGTTCGCCGACGGCCACACGCGCCGGCTGCCGCTGCTCACGGAGGGGAACTTCCGGTACCGGACGCACGGCGGCGACTACCTGAGGAAGACCCGCGAGGTGCTGCGGACGGTCAGGTCGATGACCGACCTCCCGGTGAAGCAGGCGGTGATCGCACCCTCCATGCTGAGCTTGTTCTACCCGCCCGCCGGCATCGACGAGTACTCGCGGGAGCAGTTCCTCGACGACCTCGTGAACGAGGCGGAGGCCGACCTGCGCGGCTGCCTCGACGGCGGTGCCCACAAGGTCCAGATGGACTTCACCGAAGGACGGGTGTCCTGCAAGCTCGACCCGAGCGGGGGGCTGCTGCGGGACTTCGTCGCCCTCAACAACCAGGTGCTGGACCGCTTCTCGCCCGAAGAGCGGCAGCGCATCGGCGTCCACACCTGCCCCGGCGGCGACCAGGACTCCACGCACAGCGCGGACGTCGACTACAAGGACTTCCTGCCGAGCTTCTTCGAGCTGAACGCGGGGAACTTCTACCTCCAGATGGCCGGCGAGCACGACCGGCGCCGCGTGCTGGCCCTGGTGGGGCAGCACATCAAGCCCGGCCAACGTGTCTTCATCGGAGTGACCGACCCCATCGACCCCCGGGTCGAGACACCCGAGGAGGTGCGCGACCGGGTGCTGGAAGCCGCGGAGTTCATCCCGCCGGGCCGGCTCGGCACGTGCGACGACTGCGGCTTCGCGCCTTTCGCCGACGACACGTCGACGTCGCGGGAGACCGCGTTCGCCAAGATCCGGGCGCGCGTCGAGGGAACCCGCCTGGCCGCGGAAAGCCTCGGGGTGTAGCCGTCCGAACGTGGTGCGGGGAACGACCGGCGTCGGCCCCGCACCGGGAGCCGGTCACGCGTAGCAGGGCGGCTTCCCGGGACGCCGCGTGACGGGGGCGTGTGCGCTGGGCACCTCCGGCGGTCTGAAGGCCCTACCGTGGCCGCTCGCTATGACGATCGACTGGGAGGACCTGCCGACCGCGCTGCCGGAGAAGCGGCTGAAGCCGGTTTTCGTCCGCGCGGACGTGTGACACACCGTCGGGGCTATGAAGTGAAGTCCCAGCCGGTGAGGGTGGTCCGCATGAGCCTCGTGGCGTGTGAGAGAGGCGCGTCGGCTCCCCAGTGCAGGGTGAGCAGGCGGCGGCAGTCCGGGCTGTCGACGGCGATCCAGGTGACGGGTGTCTGGGCGGTGGAACGCCGGGCCATGTCGGGGACGAGACCGATACCGAGTCCGGCGCTGATCAGGACGGCGGTGGCCCCGGGCTCGTCCCCCTCGCAGATGATCTTCGGGCGGAGGCCCCGCCCGGCGAACAGCCGGTCGAGCAGCTGACGTTGCCAGTGACCCTTGCGGGTGGTCACGAACGGCTCGTCGGCGCACTCTTCGATGCTCACGGAGGTGCGGCCCGCCAGCGGATGGTCGAGTGACGTGGCCAGCCACACCGCCTCGTCGAGCAGGAGGACCGATTCCAGGCCCTCGCTGGGGATGGGCTGGGAGGCGGCGCAGAGGTCGATCTCCTGGGACCGCAGGCGGCGGGCCATGTCCTCGGCGGCCATCTGGTGCAGCTGGACGTCGACCGAGGGGTGGGCCCGCTTGTACGCCGCGAGCGGACCCGTCAGCGTCAGGAACGTCTCCGACGCGAGTCGCACGGTGCCGAAACCCTCGTCGGTGAGCTGTGCGACGGCTCGCCGCCCGGCCTCCAGCTCGCCGAGGGAGCGTTCGACGTAGTGGCGGAAGAGCTTGCCGGCCTCGTTCAAGCGGAGCCGCCCGGCCCGGTCGAACAGCGGGGTGCCGAGTTCGGCTTCGAGCCGGGCGATGGTGCGGCTCAACGACGGCTGTGCCACATGGAGTTCCTCGGCGGCGCGGCTGAGGTGCTCGAGCCGTGCGACCGCGAGGAACTGCTTGAGCATGTTCAGGTCCACGGGCCTCTCCTCGCGCTCGCGGCAGCGTCATGTCCCCTGAGTCATAACGGCATGGCGATACAGATCTTAGACGTCATAGCCCTCCGCACATATGTTCATGAGCGTTCCCGGAACCGAAGGAACGAGGGGGAGACCACCTCATGGACAAGGCAGCGTGGTCGCTGCGCGCCGTCGCCACCGCGCATGTCGTCGCGGTGCTCGGCCAGCCGGTGTTCGCCGGCGTCTATCTCAGCGGTGGCACGTCGGCGACCTGGTAGCGGGGGTGCGGTTCCTGAGAGTTCCCGGAGAGTTCCGGCCCGGATGCCCGGGAGCGTCCTGCCGTGGGCACGGCACAGCCGCGGGCGGGGCGTGGGCCGGGGCGTGGGCTCTCCGGAATCTCCCAGGAACTCTCCGGCTTCGGCCAGCGACGGCTGGCAGGCTCCGCTGCCGCACAGGCGGACCCCTCCCGCCTGCCCGCGCTCGAACCCTGCCGAAGGAGCCCCGGATGCCCGCCGCGTCAGCCCCCGTCCTCGCGTCACCCGGCGGCCCCTGGCGCAACGCCGTGGAAGGGGCCCTCGCCGCCGCGGGGGCGTTCGCGGTGATGGCGGCCACCGCCTGGGCGGCCCTGCTGGCCCTGGACGCCGACGACATGGCGCCGCTGTCCCGCCTCGTCCCCGCGCTGCTGAGCCTCGCCTGCGGCGGTGACGTGAGCCTGAGCGCGACGGCGTCGCCGTCCGGCGACGGCCCGGCCGCCGGGCTGCTCGGCATGCTGGGCGGGGGCGGGGGCGAGGGCGAGGGCCTGACCGTCGGCCTGGAAGGGCAGGTGACGGCGATGCCGCTGACGCTGACGTTCCTCGGAGCGACCGTGCTCGGTCTCGGCTTCTTCCGGCCCCTGCGCCGTCGCGCGCGGCCGGCGCCCGCCCTGCTCGCCGCGCGGACCGGCGGGGCGGTCGCCGTCGCCGCGCTGCTGCTGCCGCTCTCGGCGGCCCTGGCGCGGGGCACGGCCCGGCTGCCCGGGGAGGTGACCGACCGGCTCGGGAACGGCGGACGGATCGGCTCCCTCGCCGACGACGCCCTGTCCTCGGTGACCTTCCGCGCCGACGCCGCCACCACCGTCCTCCTCGGACTGCTCGGCCTCCTCGTCGTCCTCGGCGGCGGCTGTGTCGCCGCCCGGCGTACGACCCTGCCCCGGCCCCTCGCGCTGAGCCGGCTGCGGCTGAAGTGGAACCCCGTCGCGTCGGCGCTCACCGCGATCGGGGCGGCGGTGTCCGCCGCCGTCCTGGCCGCGGCCGCCGTCGCCGCCGTCGCGGCCCTGACCGGAGCCGACCGGGCGGCCACGGCGACGGGAACCCTGCTGCTGGCGGGCGCCAACCTGCCGGTGGTGCTGCTCACTTCCGGCCTCGGCGCCTCCTGGCAGGCCGGGATCCGGCGGGAACAGAGCGACGGCGGCGGTCTGCTGGGCATGCTCGGCGGCTCCGGCGGGACCGAGGGAGGGGCCGCCGACCGGAGTCTCACCCTCGGACAGTGGTCCGGGGCCGGAGTGCCGCTGTGGCTGATCGGCCTGGTCCTGCTGGCGTGCCTGCTGGTGCTCGCCGGATACCTCGCCGCCGCCCGCACCCCCGTCCGCACGGCACGGGAGGAGGCGGACGCGCTGCTGGGCCGGCATCTGGAACTGGCCCTGCGCACCGCCACCGCGGTCGCCCTCGCGGTGATGCCGACGTGCCTGGCGGCACAGGGGTCCCTGCGGCTCGGCATCAGCGTCATGGACAACGCACTGGGCGGAGTCACCGCCGGTCTCGACGGGGCCGTACGGCTGTCCGGGCTCACCGCGTTCGTCCTCACCGGGCTCGCCGCCTACGCCGGCAGCCGACTGCACGGGCTGCGCGCCGGCCGCCGCGACACCCCGGCACCGACGGCACGCGGCGGCACCCGGCCGGCCGCCCGCACCGGGCGCGTCCGAGTCCCGTCCGACTCGGCTTCCGCGACCCCCCTGTGATCCCGGCAGCCCTTCTGTGGTCTCCTGAGGCGGGGACTTCCGGTGAGGTCCCCGACGAGGCACGGTTCGACCCCACGCTGTTCCCGAGGCGGCACCCGAGACCATGACCGCACCGACACCTCCGTCCCGCGCGGCGGCCCGCAAGGACCACCTGCTCGTCGTGGACGACGAACCCACCGTCCGCGAACTGCTGCGCACAGCGCTGCGCTACGCGGGCTTCGACGTGGACGCCGCCGCGACGGGACAGGAGGCGCTCGACCTCGCCGCGCAGCGCTCACCGGACCTGGTCCTGCTCGACGTGATGCTGCCGGACATGGACGGCTTCGAGGTGATCCGGCGCCTGCGCGCCCAGCCCCGGCAGCCTCGCCCGGGCCACGGCGGCGGCGTGCCCGTGCTGTTCGTCACCGCCCGCGAGGCACGCCAGGACCGCATCAACGGACTCCGGCTCGGCGGCGACGACTACATCACCAAGCCCTTCGACCTGGAGGAACTCCTCGCCCGCATCCAGGCCGTCCTGCGCCGCACCCGGGGTGAGCAGCCGTCCCGGCTGAGCGTGGGAGACCTGGAGCTGGAACCGGAGGGCCACCACGTCACGCGCGGCGGCAGGACGATCCGCCTGTCGCCGACCGAGTTCCGGCTTCTCCACTTCCTCATGGCCAACACCGGTCGCACCGTGACCAAGGAACAGATCCTGCAGAACGTCTGGGAGTACGACTTCGGCGGCGACCCGAGCATCGTCGACACCTACGTCAGCTATCTGCGCCGCAAGGTCGACACCCGGGAGCCGAAACTCATCCACACCGTCCGGGGCATCGGATACGTCGTCCGAGGGCCACGGACGTGACCTTCCCCGGGCGTCCGCTGCGGCGGCTGTCGCTGCGGGCCCGCCTGCTGTTCCTGGCCGTCGCGCTGGTCGCCGTGGGCCTGTTCGCCACCGGGGCCGTGGTGAGCACCGCGCTGCGGGGCTACCTCGAGGACCGGGTCGACGACCGGCTCGTCCTGACCGGGCAGATCGCCGCCCGCCTGTCCCCGCCCGCCGCCGACGACACCCCGCCGGTGATACGCGCCCTCGGCCTGTTCGGCGACGCGACCGTGACCTACCTCGACGACGCCGGCACCGTCCGCACGGCGTTCGAGGCGAGCACGGAACTCCCCGGCGGGGGACCGGACCTGCCGGAGCTCGACCATGCGGCCGTACAGGCCCACGGGGGCCGCCCCTTCACCGTCGGCGCCCGCCACGGCGAGCACCACTGGCGCCTGATCGCCCTGCCCCGGTCCGGCGTGCGGTTCCCCCTCCGGGCCGCGGACGAAGCGCCGGGAAGTGTCGTCGTGGCCACCTCCCTGGACGAGGTCGACCGTACGGTCGACAAGACCCGGAACATCTCCCTCACCGCCGGGACGGTGCTGCTCGCGGTGCTCACCGCGGCGGGATGGTTCGCCGTCCGCTCCGGTCTGCGTCCCCTGACCCGCATCGAGGAGACCGCGACCGCCATCACGGCGGGCGACTTCTCCCACCGCGTCCCCGAACTCGCCGCCCCGCACACCGAGGTGGGCCGGCTCACCGCGTGCCTGAACGAGATGCTCACGCAGATCGACACCGCGTTCGCCGCCCGCGCCGAAGCCGAGTCCAGGACGCGGCGCTTCTTCGCCGACGCCAGTCACGAACTGCGCACACCGCTGGTCGGCATCAAGGGATACACCGACCTCTACCGCATGGGTGCCCTGGCCACGCGTGAGGACGTCGACCAGACCATGACCCGCATCGCCGAGGAGTCCGAACGCCTCACCCGCCTCGTGGAGGACATGCTGCTCCTCGCCCGGCTCGACGAGGACGCCCACCGGCCGCCCGCCGGCACGGACCGGCACACGTCCTTCTCCCTCGACATCGCGCCGATGGACCTGCGCACCCTGGCCGCCGACGCCCTGCACGACGTACGCGCCCTCGACGCCGACCGGCCCGTCACCCTCACCGGCCCGGGCGGCGGGAGACCCGGCACCGCGCCGGCCGCGGCCGACGAGGCACGCCTGCGCCAGGTCGTCCTCAACCTGGTCGGCAACGCGGTCACCCACACCCCGCCGGGCACCCCCGTCCGGATCGGCGTCGGAACCGTCGGTGACCACGCCGTCCTCGAAGTCGCCGACCGGGGCCCCGGCCTGACGGACGGGGAGCGCGAACGGGTCTTCGACCGCTTCTACCGCGCCGACGCCTCCCGCACCCGCAGCACCGGCGCCGGCTCCGGCCTCGGGCTGGCCATCGCCCACGCCCTCGTCACCGCGCACGGCGGCCGCATCGACCTCGACACCGAGCCCGGGCAGGGGTGCACCTTCCGCGTCCTGCTCCCCCTGCCCGGCCACCCGGGGTGACGGTCAGCCGTCGAGGCGGCAGCCGGTGAGCAGGTCCGACGGGGTTGCCCCGGCCGGCCGGGCGACCGTGTGACTCGCGGGCGGGCGGTCCCCGGCGGAGAGCCAGCCCTCCAGCGCCGTGAAGGCCGAACGGTGGCAGGGCAGCAGGGGCCGGAGCCGGTCGGGGAACGCGTCGACGAGGGAGTCGGTGTGCGTGCCGTCCTCGATGCGGTAGTACCGGTGCAGACCGCCCCGGCCCGCTTCCCGGACCATCCGGGCGTAGACGTCGGAGTCCTGCCCGATGGGCAGCAGGACGTCCAAGGTGCCGTGGACGGTGATCAGCGGTTTGCCGATACGGCCGGTCAGCGCGACGCGCTCCACGGCGCGCCGGACGTCGGCGGGACGGTCGGCGTAGTCGTAGTCGGCGTCGCAGGCCGGGGTGCCCGGGGCGCAGTAGGGTGTGCCGGCCTCCGTCGCGCCGTCGAACGCCGGGTCGAACTCCTCGCGGTAGATCCGCTGGGTCAGATCCCAGTAGACCTGGTGGTGGAACGGCCACAGGAACTCCGAGCCGGCCGGGAAGCCCGCGTCGTGCAGTTCCTCCCGCGCCCGGTCCGCGCCGGGGCCGCCGGCCGCGTAGGCGGGGTAGTGGCGCAGCGCGGGAGGCAGGAACGTGAACAGGTTCGGGCCCTCGGAGCGCCAGAGCGTGCCCTCCCAGTCGACTCCGCCGTCGTACAGCTCGGGGTGGTTCTCCAGCTGCCAGCGCACGAGATAGCCGCCGTTGGACATCCCGGTGGCCAGCGTGCGCGCGGGCGGCCGGTGGTAGCGCTGGGCGACCACCGCGCGGGCGGCGCGGGTCAGCTGGGTGACGCGGGTGTTCCACTCGGCGACCGCGTCGCCGGGGCGTCGGCCGTCGCGGTGGAAGGCGAGGCCGGTGTTGCCCTTGTCGGTGGCGGCGTAGGCGTAGCCGCGGGCCAGCACCCAGTCGGCGATGGCCCGGTCGTTGGCGTACTGCTCGCGGTTGCCCGGGGTGCCGGCCACGACCAGGCCCCCGTTCCAGCGGTCGGGCAGCCGGATGACGAACTGCGCGTCGTGGTTCCAGCCGTGGTTGGTGTTGGTGGTGGAGGAGTCGGGGAAGTAGCCGTCGATCTGGATGCCGGGCACCCCGCCGGGCACGGCGAGGTCCTTCGGGGTGAGGCCGGCCCAGTCGGCCGGGTCGGTGTGACCGGAGGCCACCGTGCCGGCCGTGGTGAGCTCGCTCAGACAGTCGGTCACCTGGTGCGCGGCACCCGGTACCCGTAGACGGGACTCGCCGGCGCAGTGACCGTCCGCGGTGCCGGGGGCGGCCGGCCGGGCCGTCGCCGGTGCGGGGAGCAGGGCCGCGGCGGCGGCCAGGGCGACGGCGCCGAGAGCGGTGCGCCTTCTCGGGCGCCTGGTGACGCCGTTGGGCAGGGCCATCGAGAGCCTCCGGGGTGCGATGGATGGACGGCCTGGAGGCTAGGCGGCGAGTGGGGCGAGGGAACATGTGCGCGCCCGCCATGGTGAGCGGCCGACGCACGTGGTCTGCCGCCATGACGTGCGCCCGGCCGCAGGCGTGGTCCTTGGTGCGTGGTGCGTGGTGCGTGGTGCGTGGTGCGTGGTGCGTGGTGCGTGGTGCGCGGTGCGCGTGCCTGCGAGCGGGCGGGAGTGTGCCTTGACGCTGTGATGGTCCGTCAGGGGCAGGCTCCGTCCGCGATGGTGAAGTAGCCGGCCGGTGACTCCTTCAGTGTGTGGGTGACGAACGTGTTGTAGAGCCCCATGTTCTGTCCGGAGCCCCGGGCGTAGGTGTAGCCGCCGCTGGTGGTGGCCCGGCCCGCCTGGACGTGGGCGTAGTTGGAGCCGGTCCAGCAGGTGGCCGTGGCGCCGGTGGTCCGCGCGGTGACCGTGCCGGACAGCAGTCCCGTCCTGCCGTCGGCGTCGCGGGCGGCCACCGCGTAGCTGTGGGAGGAGCCCGCGGTCAGCCCGGTGTCGGTGTACGAGGCCGAGCCGGGCGTGGCGATCGGGGCGCCGTCGCGGTAGACGGTGTAGCCGGTGGCGCCGTCGACCGGGTTCCAGCCCAGGCCGATGGTCGTGTCGGTCGCGCCGGTGGCGGCCAGGCCGGTCGGAGCGGGCAGCGAACCGGGCTGGGAGCCGGACCCCTCCAGGCCGAAGAACCGGGCGATCCAGTAGCTGGAGCAGATCGAGTCCAGGAAGTAGGCCGCGCCGGTGCCGCCGCACTGCTGGGCGCCGCTGCCCGGATCGACGGGTGTGCCGTGCCCGATGCCCGGCACCCGGTTCACCTCGACGGCCACCGAGCCGTCCCCGGCGACGTACTCCTCGTGCCGGGTGGCGTTCGGCCCGATGGCGGAGGTTCGGGTCGGGGTCTGGGACAGGCCGTGCAGTGCGGTCCACTGGTCCCGGAGTTCGTCGGCGTTGCGCGGTACGACGGTGGTGTCCTGGTCGCCGTGCCAGACGGCCACGCGCGGCCACGGGCCGGACCACGACGGGTGGGCGCCGCGGACCCGCTGGGCCCACTGGGCCGGGGTGAGGTCGGTTCCGGGGCTCATGCACGAGTACGCGCCGAGCACGTCGTCGGCACAGCCGTAGGGCAGCCCGGCGACGACCGCGCCGGCCTGGAAGACGTCCGGGTAGGCGGCGAGCATCACCGACGTCATGGCACCTCCGGCGGACAGGCCGGTGACGTAGGTCCGGCGGGCGTCCGCGCCGAAGGCGGAGACGGAGTGCGCGGCCATCTGCCGGATCGACGCGGCCTCGCCCTGGCCTCGGCGGTTGTCGCCGCTCTGGAACCAGTTGAAGCACTTGTTGACGTTGTTCGAGGTCGTCGTCTCCGCGAACACCACGAGGAACCCGTACCGGTCGGCGAGTTCGGGCAGTCCGGAGTTGTCGGCGTAGCCCTGGGCGTTCTGCGTGCAACCGTGCAGCGCGAACACCACCGCCGGGTTCGGGGGCAGGGCCGCGGGCCGGTAGACGTACATGTTCAACTGGCCCGGATTGGCGCCGAAGTCGCCGACTCTGGTGAGGCCGACCGCCGCGTGGGCGGCCGGCGCCGGAGCGATCAGCGCCGCTCCGAGCGCCAGGGCGAGGACGGCCACCAGACGGGACAGCAGAGCACGCCGGACCCGTACCGACGGGCGGCGGCGCGGGGGATCGGCGGGTGGGGGTGCGGACGCGACGTGGGGTGGTGGTGGCTGCATGGCGGCTCCTCGGGTAGGTGCCCGGAACCGTAGAGCTGGTTCAATGCTCAACGGTATGGCGCAGGGCCCCACACCCGGCCCGGCCCGAGGCGGACCCGGACGGGTTGTGCCGCCACCCGCGGTCTGCTATTCGGCTGCGCCTCGTATTGCTGCTCCAGCAGCCTCGACCTGGTGGAGCAGCTTTCCGACGTCCCTCGGGAGGACGACGAGTTGCCGTGCGAGTCCGCAAGCCCCGCGAGCGCCTGCGGCTGGTCCGCTCGCGGCACCGCTGGGCGGGCTCCTGGGCGGAGTCTCGGGCTCCGTGTCCGGGGCGACCGCCACCCTGTGCGTCGGCACGGCCGGCATGACGCTGAGCGTCCTGCTCAACCTCCTGTCACCGCTGCGCGCCATGCGCGCGGTGCCCACCGGTACGGCCCCCGAGTCCGTCCGGTGAGGCACCCGGCGCCGGCGCCTCACGCGGCGCGTGCAGGACCGCGACCGGGGCAGCACGGCGCACACCCGGGTGCCGGGCGACAGCCGGTCGATCGAGCAGTGCCCGCCGATCTCGGCGGCCCGCTCGGCCATGGACCGCAGACCGACGCCCCGGTGCCGAGGCTCGGGGTCGATGCCGATCCCGTCGTCCAGGACGGTGAGCGTGAGCCGGTCCGCGTCCACCCGGACCCGCAACCGGGCGTGTGCGGCGCGGGCGTGGCGCACCACGTTGGTCAGCGCCTCCGCGGCGATCCGGTGGGCCGCCACCTCCACGGCCGCCGACAGCGACGGCAGGAACGACGGGCTGAGGTCCGCGTCGATCCGGGTCCGGGCGCCGTCGAAGGCGCAGACCAACTGCCGCAGGGCGCCGGTGAGACCCAGCTCGACCAGCGGCGCGGGACCCAGGTGCTCGGTGATCCGCCGCACTTCCGTGACCGCCGTGCCGAGGCCGTCGCTGACGCCGCGCAACGCCTCGCGGACCGGGTCGTCGGCGGGCAGGCTCAGGGTCGCGTTCTCGACCCGCAGCCGAAGCCCGGCGAGCGTCGGTCCGAGCCCGTCGTGGATGTCCCGGCGCAGATGACGCCGCTCCTCCTCCCGCGCCGTGACGATCTGTTCCCGGCTGCTGCGCAGTTCCTCCTGGAGCCGCAGCGAGGCCAGGGCCGGGGCGGCCTGGTTGGCCAGGGACGCCAGGATGCCGGTGTCGAAGCCGTCGAGCTGGGGGTGATCCCGCTGCGCCCGCACAGCCGCGGCACGGTCGCCCTGCGCAGCGCGGACCCGCACGACGCGCAGCTCGTCGACCCTCGGTACCTGTCGGACGAGAAGGGGGACGACCTCGCGACCCTGGTGGCCGGCGTCCGCGCCGCCCAACGCGTCCTGGTGGAACCGTACTTCGCGCGGTGGCGCGGGAAGCCGCTCACCGACGGGGCGCTCTCCGAGGACGAGAACGAGATCGCCGCCCACGTCCGGGCCACCGGCGGCAGCATCCATCACCTGGTCGGCACCTGCCGCATGGGCGCGGACCCGCACTCGGTGGTGGACCCGGAGTTCGCCGTGCGCGGTCTGACCGGCCTGCGCGTGGTGGACGCCTCGGCGATGCCGAGCATCGTACGGGCGCACACCCACGCGCCCGTGACCATGCTCGCCGAACGGGCGGCCGACCTTCTCGCCAGGGCCTGACCCACCCGCGAGGCGCGGGCCGGGTGGCGCGGGGCACAGTCGGCGCAGGGCCCCGGATCGCCGACGCGGCCGGGCCCGCCCGGTTCACGTGGTCCCCCGTCCGGCCCCGGTGCGTACGATCATGCGGTCCCCGCCCCATGTGAGGAGTCCCTTCCGGTGACCGTGTTCGTCCCCCGGCCCCGTTCCGTGCCCGGGCCGCTTTCCGTGCAGTGTCCGACGCGTACGGAGGACGGCGAGCGGCTGTCCGCGCTGCTGTGGGCGCCGGGGCCGGGGTGGCGGATGATCAGCAACGCCGTGCTCGGCGGCGGCATCGGTGAGCGTGGCTGGGTGCTCAACGCGCAGGTGGCGCACGGTTACCGCCGGCGCGATCCCGACCGGCACCTGGCCGAGCTGGCGGACGCCATGGGTCTGCGGGGTCCGGGCGTCGGCCTCATGACCGCGGCCGACGTCTCGGCGTACGCGCAGGCGTACGACGGGGGCGTAGGGGCCGTCGCCACCGCGGGCGTGTCCGTGCGGGGGTGGGCCGCCGTCGCGGCGGAGGGGACGGCCGTCCCGGCCGGGCCCGGCACGATCAACACCGTCGTCGCCGTGCCCGTGGCCCTGACCGACGCCGCCCTGGTCAACGCGGTGGCGACCGCCACCGAGGCCAAGGTGCAGGCGCTGCTGGACGCCGGTCTCGACTGCTCGGGCACCCCGACCGACGCGGTGTGCGTCGCCGCGGCCGTGCCCGGCCCCGGCATCGAGGCGCACGCCTTCGCCGGCCCCCGTTCCGTGTGGGGTGCCCGGCTAGCCAGGGCCGTCCACCGTGCCGTGCGCGACGCGGTGCCCGCACCGTGACGCCCCCGCCCGGCGTCAGTCAGCCCGGGCCGTCCCCGGCTCGTCGCCGTCCTCCAGCGGCTGCTCGCACCAGATCGTCTTGCCGCGGTGGCCGAAGCGGGTGCCCCAACGGCCCGTGAGCTGCGCGACGAGCCCGAGACCCCGGCCGCCCTCGTCGGTGACACGGGCGTGCCGCAGGTAGGGGGCGGTGCTGCTGCCGTCGGAGACCTCGCAGACCAGGGTGCGGTCGCGGATCATCCGCAGCCGGATCGGCGGGGTGCCGTAGCGGAGGGCGTTGGTGAGCAGCTCGGTGACGATCAGTTCCGTGGTGAAGGCCAGGTCGTCCAGCCCCCACGCCGTCAACTGGTGCGCGGCGAGGCGCCGCGCGGTGCCGACGACGGCCGGGTCGGCGGGCAGGGTCCACTCGGCGACGTGGTCCTCGTCCAGCCCCCGAGTGCGGGCGATCAGCAGTACGGCGTCGTCCTCGACGGGCTCCCGCATCATGGCGTACACGACGTCGTCGGCGAGCTGGCGCGGGGTGCGGCCGGACTGGGCCAGGACGCGGTGCAGGGTGGCCCTGGCCGCCTCGGTGTCCGGGCCGGGCGTCGAGGGTACGAGGCCGTTGGTGTAGAAGGCCAGCGTGGCGCCGTCCGGGAGCGTCACGTCGGCCGGTTCGTAGCCACCCCGGCGGGTTCCGAGCAGCGGGCCGGCCGGTACGGCGAACCGGATCGGGTCGCCCTCCGGTCCGACGGCCACCGGGGGCGCGTGTCCGGCGCTTGCCGCGGTGCAGGCACGAGTGATCGGGTCGAACACGGCGTACAGGCAGGACGCGGTGACCGGCTCGCCGTGCTCGGGCGCCAGTTCGGTGGTGATGTCGTCGAGGCAGGCCAGCACCTCCTCCGGTGCCAGGTCCCGTGTCGCCAGGGCCAGCAGCGCGGTCCGCAGCCGGCCCATGGCGGCCGCGGCCTCGATGCCGCTGCCGGTGACGTCACCGACCGTCAGGGCGACCCGGGCGCCGGACAGCGGGATGACGTCGTACCAGTCGCCGCCCGCCCCGGTCGTGCCCGGCAGATGCAGCGGCGCGGTCTCCACGGCCGTCAACGGAGGCGGCGTACGGGGCAGCAGCTGGCGTTGCAGGGCGCTCGCGATGCCGCGTTCGTAGGCGTAGCTGCGGGCGTTGTCGATGCTCAGCGCGGTACGCCGGGCGAGCTGTTCGGCCAGCGCCAGGTCCTCCTCGTCGAACGGGCGGGGATCGCGGTGCCGGTAGTGGGCGGTGATGCCGAGGACGGTGCCGCGCACCACCAGCGGGGTCACCAGGAACGAGTGGACGCCCGCCTCGGTCAGCCGCCGGGCCCGTTCCGGGTCGGCCGCGAGCCACGGCTCGTCCGGCGTCAGCCGCGCGACCAGGCGGGGTGCCGCGTCCCGCAGGCTCTGGGTGAACGGCGTCGGGAACGGGAAGGTGGACAGCGCGCCCGACCGCGGCCGGGCCGGGCCGCCGTCCACCGAGCGGAACACCACCCGCCGCAACGGCACGTCCGCGTCGACCGGCCCCGCGGGCGGCCGCGCCCCGCGTACCGCCTCGTCCAGCACGTCCACCGAGACCGCGTCGGCGAACCGGCCCACCACCACGTCGGCGAGCGCCTCCGCCGTCGCCCGCATGTCCAGGCTGGTGCCGATCGCCCGGTGCGCGTCGTGCAGGATCTCCAGCCGGTCCGCGACCCGCTGCCGGGCGGTCACGTCCTGGGCGACGGCGACGCCCAGCACGGGTCCGCCGCCGGGCCGCACCCGGAACACCGACACCGAGACCACCGCCTCCTGGTCCGGGGCCGTCGGTGGCCGGCCGCGCAGCAGCCGGTCCTGGACCCGCGACTCGCCCGCCAGCACCCGGCGGGCCAGTTCGGGGAACTCCGGATCGTCGAAGCCCTCCGCGACCTCGTCGAGCCGCTTGCCCAGGACGGACTCCTCCGACAGCCCGCGCACCCAGGGCCCGGCGCGGTTGTACCGCACCACCCGCAGCTGCTCGTCGAAGACGTACAGCCCCACCGGCGCCTGGGTGAACAGAGCCTCCAGCACGGCGGCGGGCAGCTCCCCGGAGTCAGGGCCGGGCATGGCCGGATCCCGCTCCGGCCGCGGGGCCGGCGGCGTCCAGCTCCGCGTCCAGCGCCATGGCCGCGATGATCAGCGCCAGGTGCGTGAACGCCTGCGGGAAGTTGCCGAGCTGTTCGCCCGTCGGGCCGATCTCCTCGGCGAACAGACCGACATGGTTGGCGTAGGTGAGCATCTTGTCGAAGGCGTACCGGGCCTGCTCCAGCCGCCCCGCGCGGGCGAGGGCGTCGACGTACAGGAAGCTGCACAGCGAGAAGGTGCCCTCCGCGCCGCGCAGTCCGTCGGGGGAGGCCGCGGGGTCGTAGCGGTGGACCAGGCTGTCGGCGACCAGCTCGGCGTCCATGGCGTCCAGGGTGGACAGCCAGCGCGGGTCCTTCGGGGCGATGAAGCCGACGAGCGGCATCAGCAGCAGCGACGCGTCCAGCACCTGGCTGTCGTAGTGCTGGACGAACGCCTGCCGCTCCGGGCTCCAGCCCCGCTCCATCACCTGCCGGAAGACCGCGTCGCGGGCGGCGGTCCAGCGGGGCACGTCGGCGGGGCGGGCGAAGGCCGTGGCGTGCCGGATGGCGCGGTCGAAGGCGACCCAGCACATCACCCGGCTGTAGGTGAAGTCGCGCTGCCCGCCGCGCGTCTCCCAGATCCCCTCGTCGGGGCGGTCCCAGTGGTCGCACAGCCAGTCGATCAGCGCGGCGAACCGCTGCCACGCCTCGTAGCCGCCCGCGCTGCCGAGGTCGGGGCCCTGGCTGAGCGCGAACACGGCCTCCCCGTAGATGTCCATCTGGAGCTGCCCGGCCGCCGCGTTCCCGATCCGTACCGGTGCCGAGCCGCGCCAGCCCTCGAAATGGTCCAGTTGCTGCTCCGGCAGCCGGGGATCGCCGTCGACGCGGTACATGATCTGCAGCGGTTCGCCGCTGACCGTGTCGCCCAGCCGCAACCGGTCGCCCAGCCAGTGCCGGAAGGCGTGGGCCTCGTCGCCGAAGCCCAGGTCGAGCAGGGCCCGCACGGACAGCGAGGCGTCCCGCACCCAGGTGTGGCGGTAGTCCCAGTTGCGTTCGCCGCCGACCTGTTCGGGCAGGCCCGTCGTGGCGGCGGCGACGGGGGCGCCGGTGGGCGCGTAGGTGAGGAGTTTCAGGGTGATCGCGGACCGGTTCACCTGCTCCTGCCAGCGGCCCCGGTAGCGGCTGCGGCCGATCCAGCCGTGCCAGAACTCCCGCACCGCGGCGAACTCCGCCCGCAGCCCGTCCCCGGTGACCCGCTCCGGTGCCGGGCTGCGGGAGTCGTCCAGGGTGAGGACGGCGGCGGCCACCTGCCCCGCGGACAGGGTCGCGGCGGCGCGGACCCCGTCGCCGTCCCGCCGCAGCGGTACCGCACCGAGGGTCTGCAGATACGCCGTCACCGACCGGCCGCGGAAGCGGGCCTCGGCGGTGTCCGCCTCCAGCTCGTGCCGCTCCCGCCCGTAGTCGAAGCGCGGACGGCACTCCAGGGCGAACCGCACCGTGCCCCGGACCGTCCGCATCACGCGGATCACCCGGTGCCGCCGGCTCGCCTCCTCCGGCCGGTCGACCGGCATGAAGTCGGCCAGCTCGCCCACGCCGTCCGGCGTGAGGAACCGGGTGATCAGGACGGCGGTGTCGGCGAGGTAGAGCTGGCGGACGGTGACGCCGGGCGCGTCGGCCGTGATCGTGAAATGCCCGCCGCGGTCGTGGTCCAGCAGCGCGGCGAAGACGCTCGGCGAGTCGAACCGTGGCCAGCAGAGCCAGTTCAGGACGCCCTCCGAGGACACCAGGGCACAGGTCTGGAGGTCACCGATCAGGCCGTGCTCGGCGATGGGAGGGTAGCGGCGCATGCCCGGCACCTTTCGGACGGATGGCGGGGCCCGCTCGCGCTGCCCCGCCTCTCCACCTTCCGGGCGACGGCCGCCCCGCGACCAACGGGGGTAGGCCGCAGAGGTGACGCGTCCGCCGTCGCGCCGCCGCGCTCAGCCCTTCGCCAGCAGGCCCCGGCCGCGCAGCACCCGCCGCTCCAGCGGGCTGAAGATCAGCAGGTCGATGGCGATGCCCACGAGCAGGATCAGGAAGATCGCCAGGAACACCTGCGACATGCTGGCGTTGTTCCGGCCGTTCTCCAGCAGCTGGCCGAGCCCGACGCCGAGGTCGGGGGAGGAGGCGATGATCTCCGCGGCCATCAGGGACCGCCAGGAGAACGCCCAGCCCTGCTTCAGCCCCGCCAGGTAGCCGGGCAGGGCACCCGGCAGCACGATGTGCCAGGCCTCGCGCAGCCCGGTCGCGCCCAGCGTCCGGCCGGCGCGCAGGAACAGCGGCGGGATCTGGTCGATGCCCGCGACCAGGCCGTTGGCGATGGACGGGACCGCGCCGAGCAGGATCACGGCGTACATCATGGAGTCGTTCAGGCCGAGCCAGATCACGGCCGGCGGCACCCAGGCCACCGACGGCAGCGACTGCAGTCCGGACAGGATCGGCCCGATGGCCGCCCGGACGAAACCGACCCGGGCGACCAGCAGACCGAGCGGCGTGCCGATGGCCAGCGCCAGCAGGAAGCCGAGCAGGCCGCGCGAGACGGACGTCCAGATGTAGTCGAGGAGGGTGCCCTGGAGCCAGGCGGTCTCCACCTCCGCCCAGACGGCGCCGGGTGAGGGCAGCTTGTAGGCGGGGGCGGCCCCGGCCCACACCAGCAGCTGCCAGACCGCCAGCACCAGCGCGACGGCGCTGACGGGCGGCAGCACCTTGCGGGTCAGGGTGGTCCGCAGCGGCGTACGGCTGACCTGGACCGAGTCCAGGGCGTCCAGCCCGGCCTCCAGGCCGGCGAGGTCGTCCTTGGCGGGTGTGTCAGTGCTGGCCATGGCGGCGGATCTCCCCACGCAGTTCTTCGGTGATCTCTCGGGACAGCTCGGCGACCTCGCTGTCCTCGATGCGGCGCGGCTGTGGGATGTCCACGGTCCACTGGCGGGCGATCCGGCCCGGGCGGGAGGACAGCAGCACCACGCGCTGGGCGAGCCGTACCGCCTCACGCACGTTGTGCGTCACGAACAGCACGGACAGGCCGGTCTCGCGCCAGATCCGGGTCAGCTCGTCGTGCAGCACGTCCCGGGTGATGGCGTCCAGGGCGGCGAACGGCTCGTCCATCAGCAGCAGCCGGCTGTCCTGCGCGAGAGCACGCGCCATCGCGACGCGCTGGCGCATACCGCCGGACAGTTCGTGCACCCGCTTGCCGTGCGCGTCCCGCAGGCGTACGAGCTCCAGCAGCCGTTCCGCCTCCGGCCGGCGCTCGGCCTTGGCGACCCCGCGCAGCTTCAGCGCGAGTTCGATGTTCTGACCGGCAGTCAGCCAGGGGAAGAGGGCGTGGTCCTGGAACATCAGGGCCGGGCGGCCGTCGGTCCCGATGGACCCGGCGGACGGCTCGTCCAGTCCGGCGACCAGGTTGAGCAGGGTGGACTTGCCGCAGCCCGAGGCGCCCAGGAGGGTGACGAACTCGCCGGGTGCGACATCGAGGCTGATGTCGTCCAGCACGAGCTGCCGCCCGGCGGGGCCCGGGAACGACTTCGAGACGTGGTCGATCCGGGCGGCGTACGGTGTCGCCGGGGCGTGCTCCTTGACCGGGGCCGATGCGGTGGCCATGGTCGTCACCTCCTGGGAACTCGTCGGGTGTGCGTCAGCTGGCGCCGAGACCGGCGTCGTCGACCTTCTCGGCGCCCTCGGCCGCGAGGACCTTGTTGAGGAGCGTGAGGTCGTAGATGCCCTTCAGGTCCGGCTCCTCCAGCAGGCCGGCCTTCACGGCGTGCGCGGCCTCGGTGTCGAGGGTGGCGGCCAGCGGGTCGTCGAGGAACGTGATCGACTTCCAGGCCGGGTCGATGACCTCGGCGGGCAGCGCCTTGCCGGAGTCACGCTCGAGCGCGTCGTTGGCGGCGGCCTTCGCCTCGTCCGGGTTGGCGTTGATCCACTCGTTGCTCTTCACGGCACCGCGCAGCACCGCCTCGACGACGTCCGGGTGCTTCTTCAGGAAGTCCTGGGACACGATGATGTTCGTGATCACGAACTGCTTGTCGGGCCACAGGTCGGCCTCGTCGAGCAGCACCTCGGCGCCCTCGGCGACCAGCTTCGACGCGGTCGGCTCCGGCACCCAGGCGCCGTCGATGGAGCCGGACTTGTAGGCGTCCGGGGTGACCTTGTTGTCGGTGCGGACGACGGACACGTCGCCCTTGCCGCTCTCCGCGTCGACCTTCCAGCCCTGCTCGGCGATCCAGTTGAGGAACGCCACGTCCTGGGTGTTGCCGAGCTGCGGGGTGGCGATCTTCTTGCCCTTGACGTCCTTCAGGGACTTGATCTTGTCCGGGTTGACGACGAGCTTCACGCCGCCGGACGCCGAACCGCCGATGATGCGCAGGTTCTGGCCGTTGGACTTGGTGTAGCCGTTGATCGCGGGGGAGGGGCCGATCCAGCCGATGTCGATCGACTTGGAGTTCAGCGCCTCGATCTCCGACGGGCCGGCGTTGAAGGTGGCGTACTCGGCCTTGGTGCCGCCCAGTTCCTTCTGGAAGATGCCCTTCTCACGGCCGACGAGTGCGGTGCCGTGGGTGAGGTTGGGGAAGTAGCCGATGCGCACCCGGTCCGCGGAGAGCTTCTCGGCGTCGGCCGCGACCTCGGCCTGCGGGTTGTCGTCCTTGGACTCGGCGCCGTAGCCGCAGGCGGTCAGCAGAAGGGGGAGCGTCGCTATGGCGGCGAGGGCGCGGAGAGCGTTGAGCGGTCTTGCGGCAGACACGGAGGTGTCCTCTCAGGGAAGGGTGATCAGGGAAGCGCGAGAAAAGCGGGGCGGCATGCCCGTGGGGGGCGCGACAGGGCTCTGCGTGGGGCGCCGTGGAGCTGCGGAAGGGCTCAGACGAGCCGACAGATCGCGCTGGAGACGCGGCCGAGATCGATGTGGCGACGCGAGGTCAGACGAGGCAGGAGAGGAGCGGCGGGGCTGAACGTGAGCGCACGCATGACGACCCCCCTGGATTCCTAGTTTTCCTACCTGGTTGCTAGGGATCGTGGCAGAAGGGTGCCCGCACCCCAAGGGGCTTTTCAAATGATGGACATTGTCATCCCATAACTTGGGATGCAGGCGGAATCAGGGGTTCACCCAGGCGTCCGGCGCATGGGTCAGCGCGGACACATCCGCAGGTAGCTGCGCCGACGCGACGTCGGCGAGCGATACGCCCTCCAGGATCTCTCGCACATTTGATCGCAGCGCGATCCACAGCGGCAGAAGTGATTCGGCGGGGCCGGTGTAGGACAGCTCCGGCGGGCGGACGCCGCGCACCGAGACCAGCGGTCCGTCCACGGTGCGGATCACGTCGGCGATGCTGATGGCGTCGGCGGGCTTGGCCAGCCGGTAGCCGCCGTTGCCGCCGCGCTGGCTCAGCACGAGGCCGCCGCGCCGCATGTCGTTGAGGATGCTTTCGAGGAACTTGTGCGGAATGTCCTGGGCGGCCGCGATCGCCTCGGCCTTCAGTGGCCCGTCGTCCCGGGACGCGGCGAGTTGCAGCGCGGCTCGTACCGCGTAATCCGCCCTGGCTGAGATCCGCATACGGCCATTATCCCGCAGGTCCCGGCCGCTCTCCGTAGGGGGCACGGGGACCCGTGGCCCGCCCCGCCCCCGTCGCCGACCGGTGTCAGATCGGCAGGGCGAACGGCGGGTGCGCGCCGTTCAGGAAGTAGTCCCCGACATCGCGGAGGCGATGGGCCGTGGGCTCGTAGAGGGTGTGGGTGCGGGCGTTGCGCCAGAAGCGGTCGAAGCCCAGCCGGGCGGAGGTCGAGCGGGCGCCGACGATGTCCAGGGCCCGGCTGGTCGACTCCTGCGCGGCCCGGGTGGCCGCGGCCTCGGCCATGGCCACCAGGACGGCGGTCTCCGCGTGCTCCTCGAAGGTGAGGTCGTCGCCGCGGGCCAGTCCGTCGCACACCGCGGCCAGGGCCTGATCGGTGAGGGCGGAGGCGGCGCGGGTGAGGACCGTCAGCTCACCGAAGGCGGTCAGTACGTGCGGGTCGTGCGGGGAGCCGACCGGCCAGGCGGGGTGCCAGGGCGCGTGACCCGCTCTGCCGTACTCCCGGGCTTCGGAGAGCACGCCCTCGGCCATGCCGAGCTGGAGCTGGGCGGACAGCAGCCGCCCGACCGGCGACACCAGGGCGGCGCGCGGCGACAGCGCCTCCTCCTCCGCGGACAGCGAGCCGAGGACGTCCTCGGCGGCGACCGGCACGGCGTCGAACTCCATGCTGCCGCCGGCCGCGAGCCGCTGGCCGAAGGGGTCGGCATCGTTGTCGATCCGCACGCCGGGGGCGGCCGGGTCGACGAGGACGGCGACCGGTTCGGCCATGTCCGTGCGCATGGCCCGTACGACGACGCGGTCGGCCACCAGCACTCCGGTGACGTAGCTCTGGCGGCCGTCCAGCACATGGCCGCCGGCGGTGGGGGCCAGAGCCAACTGCGGCTCCTGGCGGGCCAGGCCGCCGCCCCAGCACCACTGCTCCGCCGCGGACCGCCGGCCGAGCCGGTCGGCGCAGACGGGGTCGCCGAGGAACCGGGCGCTCCACGACAGGAAGTAGTGCGAGCCCAGCAGTTGGCCGATGGCGCCGTCGGCCGCAGCGATCTCCCGCACGACGGCGCAGGCCGTGGGCCAGTCCGCGCCGCCTCCGCCGAGTGCCGCCGGTATCAGCAGGGTCAGCAGCCCCGCCTCGCGCAGCCGCGACACCTCGTCGAACGGGGCCTTGCCGGCCTGTTCCCGGACCACCGCGTCGGTGGCCAGGTCGTCCGCCGTCTCACGGGTGACGCGCAGCCAGTGCGCACGGCCGGGCCCGGTTCGCTCGGGCTCCGCGGCGGGCTGGGACGGCGCAGGGGCAGTGGGCATGTGCCTCATCCTGCGCAGCGTTCTGAGGCACCGTCAATACTTTCCTAGTAAATCGATAGGAAATCTGGGGAAGGCGGCTCGTAGGGGTCGTCCGGCATACGGGCCGCAGTTGACGGGACGTGCGATGTACTGCTCAATTAATCGCATGAATGCCGAGCAGCGCCTGGTCACCCGTGGCCACATCGACTTCGGTCGGGTGTGGTCCGCGGCGTGTTGCGCCTGACGCGGCAGCGGGTCGGCCGACCGGCCCCCTCTCTTTCCCGGCCCATCCCGTAAGCGGGCCGGACTCCTCGTTCCCGGCACCCGTGTTGCCGCTCTCCCGCCGCGCCGCCGGCCCACGCCCCGGCGTCGCCGCACCCGTTCACCACGTTCACCACCCGGTTCCGCACTGAGGCCGCGGTGCCGTGCCCGCACGCCCCGCACGGCACGGCGCCGCCTCAGCGAACCCGAGGAAAGGCCCTCTCCCATGCCCGTGGAGTTCCTTGGCATCGCCGCCACCAACGACGGCTCCGAAACCACCCCGCGCTCCGGTGCCGCCTTCGACAAGGAGTACACGCTCCGGCTCGCCCGGGCGCACGAGGACCACGGCTGGGACCGGGTGCTGTTCGCCTACGGCTCGGGATCCCCGGACCCCGCGCCGGCCGCCGCCTACGTCGCGAGCAGGCTGGAGCGGCTGCAGATCCTGCTCGCCCACCGCCCCAACGTCTCGTACCCGACGTTCGCCGCGAAGACCTTCGCCACCCTCGACCAGATCAGCGAGGGCCGGCTGACGGTGCACTTCATCACCGGCGGGAACGACCACGAGCAGGGCCGCGAGGGCGACACCCTCACCAAGGACCAGCGCTACGAGCGCACCCGCGAGTACATCCGGATCGTCAAGAAGATCTGGACGACCCACAAGCCCTTCGACCACGAGGGCGAGCACTACCGCTTCCACGACTTCGTCAGCGACGTCTTCCCGGTGCAACACCCCCGCCCCGGCGTCTCGTTCGGCGGCTCCTCACCCGCCGCGTACGCCGCGGGCGGCGCCGAGGCCGACATCTACTGCCTGTGGGGCGAACCCCTGGAGAGGACGGCCGAGCAGATCGAGGCCGTGAAGGCCGCGGCGCGGGCGGCCGGCCGCACCGACGTGCCCCGCATCCAGGTGGCGTTCCGGCCGATCATCGCCCCCACCGAGGAACTCGCCTGGGAGAAGGCCCACCGCACGGTCGGGGCCATCCGCGAGCGCCGCGAGGCCGGACTCGTCCGCCACCACCGCAGCGGTGCCCCGCAGAACACCGGCTCCCAGCGGCTGATCGCCATCGCGGAGGCGGGGGAGCGCTACGACCGCGCCCTGTGGACCCCGACGGCCGCCGCCACGGGCGGCGCGGGCAACTCCAACGCCCTGGTCGGCACCCCGGAGACGGTCGCTCAGGCCCTCCTCGACTACTACGACCTCGGCGTCGACATCCTCTCCGCCCGCGGCTACGACCTGCTGGGCGACGCCATCGACTTCGGCCGGTACGTGATCCCGATCGTCCGCGAGGAGGTCGCCAAGCGCGACGCCGAACGCGCCGCCCGCGGCACCCAGACCCTGGCGGCGGTGGGGGAATGACGTCCGCCCCCGACCTGACCGTCGTTCGGGTCCCGGTCTGCGACCCCAGAGTCCGGCCGCTGCTGCGCGAACCCGGCGACGAGTACTCCACCCGCTACGGCAAGGACGCCCACGCCGAACGCGCCCGCTACCCGGACGAGGAGTTCACGGCCCGGTACGGCGGTGTCCTCCTGCTGCTCCTCGAGGGCGGCGAACCCGTCGCGGGCGGCGCGTTCCGCCGGTACGACGCCGGCACGGCCGAACGGATGGGGGTCCCCCCCGGACGGAGTCTGGGGGAGGATCCGGACGCACTCCGCCCACCGGCGGCGCGGCCTCGCCCGGCGGGTCGTCGCCGAGCTGGAACGCGAGGCGCTCGCCCGCGGCTACCGACGCGTCTACCTGACCACCGGCCCGCGCCAGCCCGAGGCGCGCGGCCTGTACCTGGCGACCGGCTACACCCCGCTCTTCGACACGCACGCCGATCCGGAGACCATCGGCCCGCTGCCCTTCGAGAAACACCTGCCGCACACCGCCCGCACCACAGCCGCCACCGGAAAGGCAGCCACCCCGTGAACCTACGACGCACCGTGTCCGCACTCGGCCTCGCGCTCCTGCCGGTCCTCGCGCTGACCGCCTGCGGCTCCGGCGGCACCACCGGCACCACCGCGGTGGGCGCGCAGCCGTCCCCCGCGCCGACCGACGACCCGGTCGCCGCCGTGCGCAAGGTGGACTCCATCGCCGCCCTGCTGCCCGCCGACGTGCGGAAGTCGGGCACCCTGCGGGTCGGCAGCTCCATCGGACTCCCGCCCGGCGCCTACTACCCGAACGGCTCCGACAAGGCACCCGCCGGCCAGGACATCGACCTCGCCGACGCGGTCGCCAAGGTCCTCGGGGTGAAGCTGGAGCGCCAGGAGGCGTCGTTCGAGTCGATCCTGCCCGCGCTCGGCAGCGGCAAGTTCGACGTCGGCACCGGCAACTTCGGCGTCACCACCGAACGCCTGAAGCGCGTCGACTTCGTCACCTACATCAACGACGGCCAGGGCTTCGCCGTCCGGAAGGACAGCCCCGCACTCGAAGGAAAGGTCACCGACCTCACCCAGCTGTGCGGCCTGACCGTCGGCACCAACGCCGGCACCACCTTCGAGGCGACCCTCGAAGCGGAGAAGGGCGTGTGCGCCGAGGCGGGCAAGAAGCCGTACGACGTGAAGGTGTACTCGGAGAACGCGGCGAGCCTCACCGCGCTCCAGCAGGGCCGGATCGACGTGATCATGTCGACCATCAACGGACTGCGCTACCAGGCGTCCCAGCCCGCGTCCCGGACCGCCTTCCTCGGCGAGTACCACCGGCTCGACGTCGGTTTCGCCTTCCAGAAGGGCTCCCCGCTCACCAAGGCCTTCCAGGCCGCGGTCAATGAGCTGATCGAGAACGGCACCTACGCCCGGATCCTCGACAAGTGGGGTACCAGCGCCTCCGCGATCGACGCGTCGCGGATCAACCCGCCAGAGCACAGGTGACCCATGAGCAGCGACACCTTGACCGAACCGACGAAGCGACTGGCCGGCGAACCGGCCGAGTTCAGGGTCGTCCCCGTCCGCCACTACGCCCGGTGGGTGGCGGCCACCGCCGTGATCGTGCTGGTCGCCCAGTTCGCGCACGGGCTGGCCACCAACCCCGTGTGGGAGTGGCACGTATTCCGTGACTACATCCTGTCCGAGACCATCGTCCAGGCCGTGTGGGTGACGCTCCAGCTCACCGCCTACGCCACCGTCCTGGGCTTCCTCCTCGGCACCGTGCTCGCCTTCATGCGCCTGTCCCGCAGCCCGGTGCTGCAGACCGTCGCCTGGACGTACATCTGGGTCTTCCGGTCCATCCCGATGATCGTCCAGCTGGTGTTCTGGTTCAATCTGAGCGCCCTGTACGAGCGGCTCGGCGTCGGCATCCCGTTCGGGCCGGTGTTCTGGTCCGTGGACAGCAACAGCCTCATCGGCACCATCGGCGCCGCCGTCATCGGACTGACGCTGCATCAGGCGGCGTACGCGGCCGAGATCGTCCGCGGCGGTGTCATCGCCGTCGACCACGGGCAGCTGGAGGCAGCCGCGGCGCTCGGCATCCCCCGGCTGCGCCAGATCCGCCGGATCGTGCTCCCGCAGGCCATGCGGGCCATCCTGCCCACGGCCGGCAACGAGATCATCGGCCTGCTGAAGGGCACGTCGGTGGTGTACGTGATGTCGATCGGCGAGCTGTTCTACCAGGTGCAGGTGATCTACGGCCGCAACGGCCGGGTGATCCCGCTGCTGCTCGTCGCCACCGCCTGGTACGTGGTTCTGACCTCCGTGCTCTCGGTCGCCCAGTACTACGTCGAACGGCACTTCGCCCGCGGCGCCGACCGCACCCCGCCGCCCACCCCGCTCCAGCGCGCCCGGCGCCTCGTCCGCGACCTGCGCACCGCGGCCGCCCGGCGCGACCAGCCCGTCGTATCCCTCAAGCCCCTGGGAGACAGCCGATGAGTCAGGTGATGGTGGACGTCCACGGCGTCCACAAGAGCTTCGGGCCGCTGGAGGTGCTGCGCGGCGTCGACCTCCAGGTCCGCGCCGGAGAGGTCACCGTGATCCTCGGCCCGTCCGGCTCCGGCAAGTCCACTCTGCTGCGCGCCATCAACCACCTGGAGAAGGTCAACCGCGGCTGGATCGGCATCGACGGCGAACTCATCGGCTACCGCCGCTCCGGCGACAAGCTGCACGAGCTGCGGGAGAAGGACGTCCTGAAGCAGCGCACCCACATCGGGTTCGTCTTCCAGAACTTCAACCTCTTCCCGCATCTGACCGTGCTGGAGAACATCGTCGAGGCCCCCGTCTCGGCGCTGCGCCGCCCGCGCAAGGACGCGGAGCGGGCCGCCCGCCGGCTGCTCGACCGGGTCGGGCTCGCCGACAAGGCGGACGCCTACCCGCGTCAGCTGTCCGGCGGCCAGCAGCAGCGCGTCGCCATCGCCCGCGCGCTGGCCCTCGAACCGAAGGTGCTGCTCTTCGACGAGCCCACCTCGGCGCTCGACCCGGAACTCGTCGGCGAAGTCCTCGACGTCATCAAGGACCTGGCCGCCGGCGGCACCACCATGATCGTCGTCACCCACGAGATCGGCTTCGCCCGCGAGGTCGCCGACACCGTGGTGTTCATGGACGGCGGCGTCGTCGTGGAGCAGGGGCCGCCCGCGGCCGTCCTGGACGCCCCGCGGCACGAACGCACCCGCGCCTTCCTCTCCAAGGTCCTCTGACCACCCCGCAACCCTCACCGCACGCAAGGAGAACCACCGTGTCCACGCTCACCCGCCGTACCTCCGCAGCGGCCCTCGGACTCGCCACCGCTCTCGTCCTCGCCGCCTGCGCCAACCCCGACGACGGCGGCACCACCGAGGTCGCGGACACCAAGGGCACCAAGACGAAGATCAACACCAGCCCCGACCAGGACCGCGTCACCACCGGGAAGATCGACTCCATAGCCGCCCAGGTCCCGAAGGAGATCCGCGAGAGAGGCACCCTGGAGATCGTCTACTCCTCCACCTCGGCGGCGCCGCTGAACTTCTACGCCACCGACAACAAGACCCTCATCGGCGTGGAGACCGACATCTCCCGCCTGGTCGCCGACGTCCTCGGCCTGAAGCCGAAGGTCAACACGGTCTCCTGGGAGAACATCTTCGTCGGCCTCGACAGCGCCAAGTACGACGTCGGCTTCAGCAACATCACCGTCACCGAGGAACGCAAGGAGAAGTACGACTTCGCCACCTACCGCGAGGACAACCTCGGCTTCGAGGCGAAGAAGGGCAGCGGCCTGAAGATCGACGGCCCCGAGGACGTGGCGGGCCGGACCGTCGCCGTGGGCAGCGGCACCAACCAGGAGAAGCTGCTCATCGAGTGGAGCGAGGAGAACGAGAAGGCCGGCCGGAAGCCGGTGGACATCAAGTACTACCAGAACGACAGCGACACCTACCTCGCCCTCCAGTCCGGCCGCATCGACCTCTACCTCGGCCCCCACCCGACCGCCGCCTACCACGCGGCCACCTCCGGCAAGACCGAGGTCGTCGGCACCTACTCCGGGGCCGGCGCCACGCTCCAGGGCCTCATCGCGGCCACCACCAAGAAGGACAGCGGCCTGGTGAAGCCGCTCTCCGCCGCGCTCGACGAGGTCATCGACAACGGCACCTACGCGCAGGTGCTCAAGCGCTGGGGCCTGTCCGACGAGGCCGTCCCGGGGTCCGAGATCAACCCGCCCGGCCTGCCCAAGACCAACCAGTAGCCGTCCCGCCCGTCCCGCACCTCGAAGGGTCCGCCATGGCCACCGTCCTGTCCGTCTCCGGAAGCCCCTCCGCCACCTCCCGCACCGCCCGGCTGCTGCGCCACCTGGACCGGCGGCTCACCGCCCAGGGGCACGAGGTGATCCCGCTGGACGTCCGCACCCTGCCCGCCGAGGCCCTGCTCGGCGCGGACGTCCGGCACCCGGCGATCGCCGAGGCGCTCGCGCTGTTCGACCACGCCGACGGGGTCGTGATCGGCACGCCCGTCTACAAGGCCGCCTACTCGGGGCTGCTGAAGTCCCTGCTCGACCTGCTCCCGCAGTACGGGCTGGTCGGCAAGACGGTGCTGCCGCTGGCGACCGGCGGCACCACCGCGCACGTCCTCGCCATCGACTACGCGCTGCGCCCGGTGCTCAGCTCCATGGGCGCCGGGCACATCGTCCAGGGCTGGTTCACGCTGGACAAGGAGATCGCCGTGGCCGACGACGGCACCCTCACCGTCGCCCCCGCCGCCGCCGAGGCCCTGGCGCAGGTCGTCGACCAGTTCTCCGCCGCCCTGGGCAGCCGTACGGCCTTCCTGGCGGCCGCCGGATGAGCGAGCGCCCCCCGTCCGCCGACGCCCCGTCAGCCGACGCCGCACGAAAGGCCTGAGCAGCACGTGAGCCTCACCTTCCACTGGTTCCTCCCCACCAACGGCGACAGCCGGCATGTCGTCGGCGGCGGCCACGGCACCCCGGCCACCGCGAGCGCCGGCGACCGGCCGCCCACGATCGGCTACCTCAGCCAGATCGCCCGCGCCGCCGAGGACCTCGGCTTCACCGGCGCGCTGACCCCCACCGGCGCCTGGTGCGAGGACGCCTGGCTGACCACGGCCATGGTCAGCCGGCACACCGAGCGGCTGAAGTTCCTGGTCGCCTTCCGGCCCGGCTTCGTCTCCCCGACGCTGGCCGCGCAGATGGCGTCCACCTTCCAGCGGCACAGCGGCGGCCGGCTGCTGCTCAACGTCGTCACCGGCGGGGAGAGCAAGGAGCAGCGGGCCTACGGCGACTTCCTCGACAAGGACGCCCGGTACGCCCGCACGGACGAGTTCCTGACGATCGTCCGCGAGCTGTGGGACGGCCGTGGCGTGGACCTGACGGGGCGGCACCTGCGGGTCGAGGACGCACGCCTCGCCCGGCTGCCGGACCCGCGGCCCGACATCTACTTCGGAGGCTCCTCGCCCGCCGCCGGAGAGGTCGCCGCCCGGCACGCGGACGTCTATCTCACCTGGGGCGAGCCGCCCGCCGCCGTCGCGGAGAAGACCGCCTGGATCCGGGCGCTCGCCGAGAAGGAGGGCCGGTCCGTCCGCTTCGGCATCCGCCTGCACGTCATCACGCGCGACACCTCCGTCGCGGCGTGGGCCGAGGCGGAGCGGCTGCTCGACGGGTTCGCCCCCGAGACCGTCGCCGCCGTGCAGGAAGGCCTCGCCCGCAGCGAGTCCGAGGGGCAGCGGCGGATGGTCGCCCTGCACGGCGGGGACCGCGCGGACCTGGAGATCCACCCCAACCTGTGGGCGGGCATCGGCCTGGTGCGCGGGGGAGCGGGCACGGCCCTGGTCGGCAGCCACGACGAGGTCGCCGAGCGGATCGCCGAGTACCACGGGATCGGCATCGACGAGTTCGTGCTCTCCGGCTACCCGCACCTGGAGGAGGCGTACTGGTTCGGGGAGAACGTGCTGCCGCGCCTCGCCGCGCGCGGGCAGTGGACCCGCCCCGGGCCCTCTTGACGGGACCCGGCGACGGGCTGACACTCCAGGAGAGATTCCCTAGCGGACAGGTAGGAAAAGATGGAGCGTCCGGAGTCGTCCACCGACCGCGCGATGCGCGCGGGCCGGCCGGCTCTGCTCCTGACCTCCCGCCGCCACATCGATCTCCTGCGCGTCTGCAGCGCGGCCGGCCGCCGGGGGCACTGAACCGACGGTGCCCACCGGCACCGCGGACCCCTCGCACACGGGCAGGCACCGTCGCGCGTCCCTGACTCCTCCCGTGCGCCGCCGGCCGCCAACACGCGCCCTTAGAAGCCGGATCCGGATCCAGGGAGACACATGCCCGCCGCACCCCTGACCAGCCTGCCGACCCTGCCGTCGTTCCGGGGCAGGATCGGCTGCCACGCGAGCAGCGGCTACTACGCCGTCGCCCGCCGCTACCGCCTCCACCTCGCCCTGTCCTGCCCGCACGGTCTGCGCCTCGCCATCGCCCACAGCCTGCTCGGCCTGGAGCAGACCCTGCCCGTCACCCTGCTGCCGGCCGTGCCCGACGGCCCCGACGGCGGGCACGCCGCCCTGCGCCCGCTGTACGAGGCCAGCGCGCACCGCCATCCCGGCCCCACCGCGGCGCCGGTGCTGAGCGACGACTGGACCGGACGGATCGTCAGCGGCCACGCTCCGGACATCCTGCGGGACATGGTCCGCCACTTCGGCCGGGACCGCTCCGACCTGTGCCCGCCCGGCGCGTGGGCGGAGACGGAGGCCGTCGAGCACCTCTGCGCGTACGGCGTGCACGAAGCCGCGCAGAACGCCGGGCGGGCCGGCGCCGGCCCCGCGGCACGGCGGACCGCCCTCACCCGGCTGCTGGGCACCCTGCGGCAGTGGGAAGGGCGGCTCGGCTTCCAGGAGTTCGTGCTGGGCGACCGGCTGACCCTCGCCGACGTGCACGTGTGGGTGGCGCTGGTCCAGCTCGACACCGTGCACCGCCGGCACCTGGACGCCGACGCGGTCCACCGCGTCGCCGACCATCCGAACCTGTGGGCCTACGCCCGCCGGCTGGCCGCCCACCCCGCGTTCGGCCGCCGCCTCGACCTCACCGGCATCGCCCGCCGCCACCACGCCCGCTGCCAGGGCCTGGAGGCCGCCGGAGCGGCGGTGCAGATCCTGGACTGGGCGGCGCACACCGCGGACGGGACCGGCCGGCCCGCCCCGCTCTGTTGTCCCTGAACCCACATCCCACCGCCGAGGCCGGCACCCCTGGGCCGGCCCCCGCCCAACGCCCCGTCAGGAAGGCACCCTCTCCGTGTCCGCATCCTCACCCCTGCACCTCGCCGTCGCACTGGACGGCGCCGGCTGGCACCCGGCCGCCTGGCGCGAACCGAGTGCCCGCCCGCACGACCTGTTCACCGCCGCCTACTGGGCCGACCTGGTGACCGAGGCCGAACGCGGCCTGCTCGACTTCGTCACCTTCGAGGACGGACTCGGGCTCCAGTCCTCGGACTTCGCCGAGCCGGACGACCGCACCGACCAGGTCCGCGGCCGGCTGGACGCCGTCCTCGTCGCCGCCCGCGTCGCACCCCTGACCCGGCACATAGGCCTGGTGCCGACCGTGGTCGTCACCCACACCGAGCCCTTCCACCTAGCCAAGGCGATCGCCACCCTCGACTACGCCGGCACCGGCCGTGCCGGACTGCGCGTCCAGGTCACCGCGCGGCGCAACGAGGCGGACCACTTCGGCCGCCGCGCCATCCCGCGGCTCACCGCCGAGGAGTGGGAGACCCCGGCCGGCGAGGAGCTGATCGACGGACTCCTCGACGAGGCCGCCGACTACGTCGAGGTCCTGCGCCGCCTGTGGGACAGCTGGGAGGACGACGCCGAGATCCGCGACGTCACCACCGGCCGCTTCATCGACCGCGACAAGCTGCACTACGTCGACTTCGAGGGCCGCTGGTTCAGCGTCAAAGGCCCCTCGATCACCCCCCGCCCGCCGCAGGGCCAGCCCGTCGTCACCGCGCTCGCGCACCGCGGCGTCCCGTACCGGCTGGTGGGCCGCTCGGCCGACGTCGGCTACATCACCGCGCACACCACCGGCCAGGCCCGCGCCGCCGTCGCCGAGATCCGCGAGGCCCAGGCCGCGGCGGGGCGCGCGCAGGAGCCGGTGCACGTCTTCGGCGACCTCGTCGTGTTCCTCGACGACGACCCCGGCGCCGCCGAGGACCGCAAGGCCCGTCTGGACGAACTCGCCGGACAGCCCTACACCAGCGACGCCGAGATCTTCACCGGCACCCCGGACCAACTCGCCGACCGGCTGCTGGAGCTGCGGACCGCCGGTCTGAGCGGCTTCCGGCTGCGGCCCGGCGTGATCGGCCACGACCTGGAGCGGATCACCCGCCGGCTGGCACCCGAACTGCGGCGCCGAGGCGCCTTCCGGGACGCCTACGAGGCGGACACCCTGCGCGGGCTGCTCGGCCTCGCCCGCCCCGCCAACCGCTACGCCGCCTGAGGGAGTGCGCACATGAGCAAGCCGCAGAAGCAGATCCATCTGGCCGCCCACTTCCCCGGCGTCAACAACACCACCGTGTGGAGCGACCCACGGGCCGGCAGCCACATCGAGTTCAGCTCGTTCGCGCACTTCGCGCGGACCGCCGAACGCGCCAGGTTCGACTTCCTGTTCCTCGCCGAAGGCCTGCGCCTGCGCGAGCAGGGCGGCAAGATCTACGACCTGGACGTGGTGGGACGCCCGGACACCTTCACCGTGCTGTCGGCGCTCGCCGCCGTCACCGACCGCCTCGGCCTGACCGGCACCATCAACTCCACCTTCAACGAGCCCTACGAGGTGGCCCGCCAGTTCGCCACCCTCGACCACCTGTCGGGCGGCCGGGCCGCCTGGAACGTCGTCACCTCCTGGGACGCCTTCACCGGCGAGAACTTCCGCCGCGGCGGCTTCCTGCCCGAGGAGGAGCGCTACTCGCGCGCCAAGGAGTTCCTGACCACCGCCCACGAACTGTTCGACTCCTGGCGGGGCGACGACATGGTCGCCGACCCGGTCGGCGGGGTCTTCCTCCGCGACGCCAAAGCCGGCGCGTTCGTCCACGAGGGACGGCACTTCCACATACACGGCCGTTTCAACGTCCCGCGCGGCCCCCAGGGCCGCCCGGTGATCTTCCAGGCCGGCGACTCCGAGGAGGGCCGCGAGTTCGCCGCCGCCGAGGCCGACGCGATCTTCAGCCGCCACGCCGCCCTCGACACCGGCCGGGCCTTCTACACGGATGTGAAGTCCCGCCTCGCCAAGTACGGCCGCCGCCACGACCAGCTGCTCATCCTGCCCGCCGCGAGCTTCGTGCTCGCCGACACCGACGCCGAGGCCGAACAGCTCGCCAAGGAGGTGCGCCGCCTGCAGGTCAGCGGCGCCACCGCCCTCAAGCACCTGGAGTTCGTCTGGAACCGCGACCTGTCCGGCTACGACCCGGACGGCCCGCTCCCCGACATCGACCCCGACGTGTCGGCCGACCACGTCGCCCGGGGCCGCGCCCAGGTGCGGATGTACCGCGACCCGCTCGCCACGGCCCGCGAGTGGCGCGAGCTGGCGGCGGCCAACAACTGGTCCATCCGCGACCTGGTCATCGAGACCGGCAACCGCCAGACCTTCGTCGGCTCACCGGCCACCGTCGCCCGGACCATCAACCACCATGTGCAGTCCGACGCCGCCGACGGCTTCATCCTGGTCCCGCACCTCACGCCCGGCGGACTCGACGAGTTCGCCGACCGGGTCGTCCCCCTCCTCCAGGAACAGGGCGTCTTCCGCACCGAGTACGAGGGCACCACCCTGCGCGACCATCTCGGCCTGGACCACCCGGACGGCGCGCCGAGCGAGTGGGTGGCGTCGTGAAGTTCCTCGCCGTCACCCTGATCGCGCACCGCCCGGACCCGGTCACCGGCGTGCGCAAGCCCACACGGGACCGCTTCCGCGAGGTGCTGGACAACGCGCTGCTCGCGGAGGAACTCGGCTTCGACGGCTTCGGCGTGGGGGAGCGGCACGAGTGGCCGTTCCTCTCCTCCTCCCCACCGGTGGTCCTCAGCCACATCGCCGCCCTGACCCGGCGCATCCGGCTGTTCACCGCCGTGACCACGCTCAGCCTGCTCGACCCGGTCCGCGCCTACGAGGACTACGCCACCCTCGACCACCTCTCCGGCGGACGCCTGGAGCTGATCATCGGCAAGGGCAACGGCACGGCCCAGCGCGACCTGTTCCACGTCACGCCCGACGACCAGTGGGAGCGCAACGCCGAGAGCTACGAGGTGTTCCGGCGGATCTGGCGGCAGGACAAGGTGACCGCCGACACCCGCTTCCGGCCCTCGCTGAAGGACGCCGAGGTGTGGCCGCGCCCCTACCAGCGGCCCGTGCGGGTCTGGCACGGCAGCGCCACCAGCACGGAGTCCGTGGAGCTGGCCGCCCGGCACGGCGACCCGCTGTTCTCGGCGAACGTCACCCACCCGATCGAGCCGTACGCCGAGCTGATCCGCCATTACCGCGAACGCTGGGAACACCACGGCCACGACCCGGCGGACCTCGCCGTCGGCGCCGGCACCGCCGGACTGTACGTCGCCCGCACCTCCCAGGAGGCGCTGGCGGCGTACCGGCCGGTCTTCGAGAGCACCCTCGCCTTCCAGAAGGAGGCCGGCCTGCCCGTGGTCTTCCCCACCCTGGAGGACTTCGTCGAACGCAGCTCCGCCCTGGTCGGCAGCCCGCAGCAGGTCGTCGACAAGGTCCACCGCCACCACGAGCAATTCGGCCACAGCGTGCTGCACGTGCAGGCCGACGCGGGCGGCCTCGCCCCGGACGGGCACCGGGCCTCGCTCGAACTCTTCCAGTCCGTCGTCGCACCCGTGCTGCGCCGCGAGATCCCCGACCCGCCGTTCCCGTGGGCACCGGTCGCCCCCGAGCCCGGACCCGAGTACCTTCCCCGCTGAGGAGCAACCGACCATGCCCCGCACACCCCTCGGCGTGCTCGACCTCGTCCCGATCCCCTCCGGTTACACCGCGGCCGACGCGCTGCGCGCCTCCCTCGACCTCGCCCGGCAGGCGGAACGATTCGGCTACCACCGTTACTGGTTCGCCGAGCACCACCTGAACCCGGGCGTCGCCGGCACCTCGCCCGCCGTCGTGCTGGCCCTGACCGCCGCCGCGACCGGCACGCTCAGGCTCGGCTCCGGCGCCGTCCAGCTCGGCCACCGCATCGCCCTGTCCACCGTCGAGGAGTTCGGGCTGATCGACGCCCTCCACCCCGGCCGTCTCGACCTCGGCCTCGGCCGCTCCGGCGGCCGCCCCTCGGCCCCGCCGCCGCGACCCCGGCCCACCACGACGCCCGTCGTCGACGGCCGCACCCCCAACGGCCTGCTGATACCGCCCCCCTTCACGCCTGACGAACTGCTCGGCTCCCCGCGCTTCCGCCTCCAGCAGCGACTGCTGCGCCAACCCGGCGCGCACCCCCAGGACTACGCCGAGCAGATCGACGACATCCTCGCCCTCCTGCGCGGCGACTACCGGTCGCCGGACGGCACCGAAGCGCACGCCGTGCCCGGCGAGGGTGCCGACGTGCAGGTGTGGATCCTCGGCAGCAGCGGCGGACAGAGCGCCGGCGTCGCGGGCCGCAACGGGCTGCGGTTCGCGGCCAACTACCACGTCAGCCCGGCCACCGTCCTGGAGGCGGTGGAGGGCTACCGGGCCGCGTTCCAGCCGTCCGACCACCTCGGCAAGCCCTACGTCAGCGTCTCCGCGGACGTCGTCGTCGCCGAGGACGACGCGACCGCACACGAACTGGCCACCGGCTACGCCCTCTGGGTCCGCTCGATCCGCACCGCCGAGGGCGCCATTCCCTACCCGACCCCGGACGAGGCCCGCGCCCACGCCTGGACCGAGGCCGACCGGGCGCTGGTGGCCGACCGCGTCGAGACGCGGTTCGTCGGCTCCCCGGCGCACGTCGCCGACCGGCTGGAACAACTGAGGGAGGCCACCGGCGCGGACGAACTGCTCGTCACCACCATCACCCACGACCACGCCGACCGGGTCCGGTCGTACGAACTCCTCGCGAAGGAGTGGGCGCGCCGCTGAGACCGGGCGGCCGCGCGCAGCGGGGTCATACGGACGTCACAGGCTCGCCGCGTGGTCGGGGACGTAGGTCTGCAGATCGCGGGGCGGCCGCTCGTAGCCGCTCGACGGCGGGCGTTCCGGCAGTTCCAGGACCGGGGGCGGTACGTCGTGGTACGGCACGGAGTCCAGCAGGTGGGCGATCATGTTCAGCCGCGCCCGCCGCTTGTCGTCGCTCTCCACGACGTACCACGGGGCCTCGGAGATGTCGGTGTGCACCATCATCTCGTCCTTGGCCCGGGAGTAGGCCTCCCAGCGGGTGATCGAGTCCAGGTCCATCGCCGACAGCTTCCAGCGCCGCAGCGGGTCCTCCAGGCGGCGCCGGAACCGGTCCTGCTGCTCGGCGTCGCTCACCGAGAACCAGTACTTGCGCAGCAGGATGCCGTCCTCGACCAGCATCCGCTCGAAGATCGGGCACTGGCGCAGGAAGAGCTGGTACTCCTCCATGGTGCAGAAGCCCATGACGTGCTCGACGCCGGCCCGGTTGTACCAGCTGCGGTCGAACAGCACGATCTCCCCGCCGGCCGGCAGCTGCTCCACGTACCGCTGGAAGTACCACTGGGTGCGCTCGCGCTCGGTGGGCTTGGGCAGCGCCGCGATCCGCGCCACGCGCGGGTTCAGATGCTCGGTGACCCGCTTGATGGTGCCGCCCTTGCCCGCCGCGTCCCGCCCCTCGAAGACGACGACGAGCCGGGCGCCCTCGGCGCGCACCCACTCCTGGAGCTTCACCAACTCCGTCTGCAGGCGCAGCAGCTCCCTCTCGTACGTCTTGCGCGGCAGCTTCGCCGCCTGCTTGCCGGCCATGGCGTCTCCCCGGTCGACCGTGTGGGCGGGCGCGTGCCCGGGAGCGAGCACCTGGACAGCACCGTACTGGCCGAGGGGGAGGAGCGCGCGCCGGACGGGGCACGAGGGCGCGGGGGCGGTCGCCGTCCCGTGGGGCGAGGGCGGCACCTTCGACGTCCGACTGAACGTCAAGGCCAAGGACAGCGGCCTCGACTGCTTCGAGGTCGCCTGCTCGGTCGTCACCCGGGTCGACCACAACGGCAGCGCCGACCGCTCCCAGGACGTCCGCGTACCGATCACCTTCGAGGGCCAGGACCCGGGTGACGGCGGCGACGGCGTGGACGTACCGCCGGGCACCCTCCGGGAGGAACGGCAGCTTCGAGGTCGAGCTGACCGTCGACGCCAAGGACGCGTTCACCGACTGCTTCAAAGCCAAGTGCGTCCTGGCCACCCGCGCCGACCACACCCTCTCCGGCGACCGCTCCCAGGACGTCAAGGTCCCCGTCGGCTTCGTCGGCCAGGACCCGGTGGACACCGACGACGAGACCGACGACGAGACAGGCGACGAGACCGGGGGCGGCACGGGCGACTCCGGCACGCTCGGTTCCGGGACCGGCGGAAACACGTCAGGCGGCACCAGCACCTCGGGCGCGACAGGCGCCACCGGCACCACGGCCACCACCGCGGGCGGCAGCCTCGCCGCGACCGGCGCCACCGCCGCCGCGCTGGCCGCGCTGCTCACCGCGACCGGCTGGTTCGTCCACCGGCGCGCACGGGCCAGGTCCGGGGACGGCCGGGCCGACTGACCGAGCCGAGGGCTCCCCGCCCCCGGGGAGCCCTCACCGCGCGCCGGTCCCTCCCGGCGGCCGCGTCCGCCTCAGCGCTTCTTCGCCCCCTCACGACGCAGGACCTGGGTCACGATGAAGGCGACCACCGACGCGGTCACGATCAGCGGCATCTGCTGGTACGCGTCCTTGCCCAGCAGCAGGGCCGTCAGCACCCCGCTGGTCAGCGGCAGGCCCGTCACCGAGGCCGTGGCCGCCGCGACGCCGAGGGCGAGGGCCGGAGTGGTGCCGAGGCCCGGCAGCCCGGAGCAGGCCAGCGCGGCGGCCGCGCCGAGCAGCACCGCGGGGAAGATGGGGCCGCCGCGCAGACTGCCCAGCGCGATGCCCCAGGCCAGCCCCTTGCACACCACCAGCGCGATCAGCGCCCCCACCGGCCAGGCCTGCGGATCCGCGGCGAGCCGGACGAGCGTGGCCTCACCGGAGAGCGCCGCCTCCACGGGGGACCGTCCGGTCAGCAGCGCGTACGCCGTCAGACAGACGCCGACCGCGACGGCGCAGGCGACGGTACGGACCGCGGTGTGCCGCCGGGTCCACCGCTCGGTGCGCAGGCCGAGCTCGTGCGCCAGGGAGGCGATCACGGCGATCAGCGCCGCTGCGGGCACGCCCCACAGGAAGTCGTCCGCGTCCAGCGTGGTGGCGGGTGGGACGGCCGGCAGGGAGAGGCCGCCGGTGTTCAGCCCGGTCCAGCCGCCGAACCCGGTGAAGACCAGGGAGCCCGCCGCGCTGGCGAGCAGCGTGGGCAGCAGCAGGATCACCAGCCGTGTGCCGCCCAGTCCCGCCGCCTCGACGACCATGACCGCCGCGACGAGCGGTCCTCCGAGGATCGTGGAGATCGCGGTGGTGGAGCCGGCCGTGGAGACCACGGCGACGATCTGCGGATCCCTGGCCGCCGGGCTCCGGCGCAGGGCGAGCAGGGCGAGCCCGCTGCCCACGGCGATGAGCGGCGCCTCGGGGCCGAGCACCACGCCAAGCGGCAGGGTGCCGAGCGCCGCCAGCACCACGCTCGGCACCTCCCGCGGACGGACCGGCTTGCCGCTCAGCCCGTGCACCGCGACATGGCCTCCGGCACCCGGCATCCGCGTCACGATCGGCGCCAGGATCAGCCCGGCGAGCAGCAGGGCGGGCAGCGGCCACCACCAGGGCGCGCTGTCGTGTCCGACGGCCTCGGGCAGCGACTCCCACACCCAGTGCTCGAGTTGGCGCTGAAGGCCGACGAAGAAGAAGCAGAACACTGCGATGGGGATGCCGAGCAGCAGACTGAGCAGCAGCAGCCGGGCGTAGCCGGGGGTGAGCAGGGTGGCCCGCAGGGTGCGCTCGGCGGCGGCGGGCGCCGCGGCGCCCGTCTCAGCGGACACGCCGGGTGGCCCCCCGCGCGACCGCCGAGAGCAGCGAGCCGATGACGGCGCCGACCGCCAGATACACCACTCCGGTGCCCACCTTGGCGTCCATCGCCGCGCCCGTACGGAACGGCAGCAGCACCAGCGCCGCCGTGACCAGCGCGACGATCCAGCTGAAGAACCGGACGGGCTGCGGGGTGCTGAGGATCAGCCCGTGCAGCAGCGCGGTCGCGGCCAGCGCGACGACCGCCGCGCCGCCCGCCAGCATCCCGGTCGGGACGTCGCCCACGACGCCTTCGCGCTCCGGCGCGAACAGCGGGATGTCCAGCACTCCGCGCACCAGCAGCAGGGTGACCACGGCGGTGAGTCCGGCGACCCCGGCGGTCATGATGCCTCCCGCCCACAGCCGGGCGGTGTCGAGCCGGGGAGCGGTCGGCGGGGCGTCCGTGGCGGAGCCTGCGCCGTAGGGCAGCCGCTGCGGACCGGAGGGCTGGTTCGAGTGCTGCAAGGTCGGCCTCCTCCTCGGGACGGGTGCGCTATCCGTACCCCCTCACTGCCGGGCCGCTGCCCGCGCTGGCCCGTTCGGGGCACTCACCGGCCCCTGGGGAAAGCCCTTTCACAAGGACGCCCCTGGGAGATCGCCCTCGACCGCCTCCCGCGGGAGGCGCTGCGTGCCCACGGCCTGCGCTGAAGGTGCTCCCGCTGGCCGCCGACGCCCCGGTGCACCTGCCGGGGCGAGCCCCCGGCGAGGCCGTGGCGGCCGCTATCCGGGGCGCCGGCGCCCGCACCAGCCGCACCTGGACCGTCGGCACCGCCTGACGCCGCCCCCGCCCGCCCGGCCTGTCCTGTGGATCCGCCGGGCGGGACCGCACCGCCCCGACCCACGCCGAAGGACCACCACCCGCCATGACCCGCAAGCCCGCCGACGGCCCGGCCCAGCGAGCACGCAGCCGGCGCAGCTTCGCGGGCACCCGCCCCGTCATGGACGACGTGGCCCGGTTGGCCAGAGTGTCCAAACAGACCGTGTCCCGGGTCCTCAACGACCATCCGGCGGTCCGCGCCGAGACCCGCGCCGCCGTCGTCGAGGCCATGCGCACCCTCGGCTACCGCCCCAGCCGCAGCGCCCGCTCGCTGGCCAGCGGACGCACCCGGATGCTCGGCGTGATCTCCTTCGACGCCGCCCGCTACGGGCCCGCCTCCATCCTCACCGCGATCAACACCGCCGCCCAGGGCGCCGGTTACCTGGTCAGCTCCATCGCCCTCGACACCGCCGACCGGGACACCGTCCTGCGGGCCCTGGACACGCTGTCCGCCGAGGGCGCCGACGGCGTCATCGCCATCGCCCCGCAGCGCGGCGTCGGCAACGCCCTCGCCGAGACCCGCCTCGACACCCCCATGGTGGTGCTGGAGAACGACCTCGGTGGCCGCGCCCCGCTGGTCACCGCCGACTCCCGGGCGGGCGCCCGCGCCGCCACCGGCCATCTGCTGCGGCTCGGCCACGCCACCGTCCACCACATCGCCGGCCCCACCGGATGGACGTCCGCCGAGGTACGGCTGGACAGCTGGCGCGCCACCCTGACCGAGGCGGGCGCCGAGGTGCCCGACCCGCTCTTCGGCGACTGGAGCGCCGACTCCGGCTACCGGCTGGGCCGCCGCCTCGCCGAACGGCCCGACGTCACCGCCGTGTTCGCGTCCAACGACCAGATGGCCCTCGGCCTGCTGCGCGCCCTGCACGAGGCCGGCCGCCGGGTCCCCGACGACGTCAGCGTGATCGGCTACGACGACATCCCCGAGGCCGCCCATCTGCTGCCCCCGCTGACCACCGTGCGCACCGACTTCGGCGAGATCGGCCGCCGCGCGCTCCGGCTGCTCCTGGACCGTATCGACGAGGTCGCGGGACCCCGGATCGAGCCCGTCGTACCGGTGGAACTCGTCGTCCGCCGCAGCACGGGAACGGCGCCCCGGCCCTGACCCGCCGCGAGGCGTGGGACGGCGCACGCTCGGGGGCGGAGGGCGCAGAGACCGGAGCAGGGGACCGCTGACGCATGCGCCCTGTCCCGGCCGTCCGCCCGGCGCTTACAGTGTGGCGCCACGGCCTTGCGCCGCCCGTCCGGCACGGGCGGAGCAGCCGGCAGCATCAGCGACGGGCCGACGACCGCCCGTACGCCTGACACCACCCCGTGAGTTCGCTCGGTGCCGCGCGACCGAGTGCGCGCGGCACCGTGCGCGTCGAGAACCACTGGAGGCCGCCGTGTCCCGACCCCGCATAGCCCTGATCGCCGACCCCGGCTCGCCCGAGGGCTGCGCCGACTACCTCGCCCGCGCCGTCGAACTGCTCACCGGCGCACCGCCGGTGCGGATCGACTCCCGGCACTTCGCGGACGGCGGCTCGGGCCGCGCCGCCCGCGCCGGGGACCGGTTACGGCTGTGGGTGCCCGAGGAGCGGCTGGACGTGGTGCCCGACGTGGTCGTGCTGTACGAGATCCCGCCGCACCGCCGCGGCTCCCTCGCCGCCTTCCAGCGGCTGCTCCAGCAGCACGACGTCGTCACCCTCGGCACCGGCACGGCCGCCTGGCGCACCGCGACCGAGAAGGACCGCACCGTGGAGCGCTTCCGCCGCGACGGCATCGCCCACATGGAGACCGCCGTGCTGTCCCGGCCCGCCCCGCACGAGGCCGCCGCCGCCTTCGACAAGCTCGGCCGGGACACCTGGGCCCGGCCCGTCGTCGGCACCGGCGGTGACGACACCTTCCACGTCACCACCGAGGAGCAGCTGGAGCTGGCCACCGCCTACTACGCCGAACGCGGCACCGACTGGCTGCTGTCCCGGGACGCGGGCAACGTCCTCCCCGACGGCCGCCGCCACCAGTTCCGCGTCTTCGTCCTGCACGGCCGGGTCGTCCACGCGCGCGAGCACATCCAGGACGAGCCCGACACCCCCTGCAACACCTGCCGGGGCGCCACCCCGGTCCCCATCGCCCCCGCCGACCTGCCCGCGTCCCTCACCCGGCTCGCCGTCGACGCCACCGCCTCCGTCGGCCTGCCGTTCGCCGGCGTCGACCTGGCGATCGAGCACGGCGGGGTGGTCTTCGAGGTCAACGTGCAGCCGGCCTTCGTCGACGGCGAACTCCCGCTCGTCGCCGTGCCGTACATCCAGGCCCACCTCGACGCCCTGGCCGCCCGCCGCGACCCGGCCCCCGACCGGCGGCTGCCCGCCTAGGGGGCGTCTCGCCGATCATGCCGGGCTCGCGGCGCCTGGCACCGCGCCTCGCCGCGTTGTCGTCGGTCCCCGATGCGCCGCATCGGCTCCCTCCTCCGCCTTGCGACGCACGGCACCAGACGCCGCTCCCTGATCCGACCTGATCGACGAGACACCCCCTAGGGCAGACGGGGAGCCGAACCTCACGCCTGGGTTACGAAACGCGCAACCCCTGGTATCAGCGCGGTGAGGAGGTGACGATGGGCCCATGACTCTGGCCCAGCGCGCCCTGGAGCAACTCGAGGCCTGGCCCGACCTCACGTCGGCACCGGCCAGTTGCGGCACAGGGCGGGCACTTCGCACCGTCCACAGCGAGATCGCCCACTTCCACTCCGACCACGACGTGGACCTCCACCTCACCAGCCGGTCCCTGCGGCGCTTCGCCGCCGACCTCGGGGAGTCGACGGCGATCCGCCTGGTGCCCGGCTCCCGCTGGGTGACCGTCCACCTCGACTGCGACGCGGACGTCGACCTGCTGCAAAGCCTGGTCAGCGTCGCCCTGAAGGCCCATCAGGGCGGCCCCGCCCCCGAGGACCTGCCACCCGGCGGCTGCAACTTCCGCCGGGTCACCGTCCTCCCACGCGACCCGGCGGGCACCGCCGCACCCTGCTGAGCCCCGGCGAACATCCGCCGCTTCGCTCCCTGCCCGGCGTGGACCGCACGGCCGGACCCGCCGCGGGGAGAGACTGCTGCCGCACGGCGCCGACCCGTCGTACCCCGCGGGTCGGCGCGCCGCACGCGGGAGGAGCACCGAAGTGACGGGCTGGACCTGGACGTACGAGGGCTACGAGCCCGCCGACGAGCGACTGCGGGAGTCGCTGTGCACACTCGGCAACGGCTACTTCGCCACCCGCGGCGCCCTCCCGGAGTGCGTCGCGGACGACGTGCACTACCCGGGCACCTATGTGGCGGGCTGCTACAACCGCCTCACCTCCCATGTGGCGGGCCGCAGCGTCGACAACGAGGACCTGGTCAACCTGCCCAACTGGCTGCCGCTGCGGTTCCGGCTGCGCGGCCGGCCCTGGCTCACCCCCGAGACCGCCAACGTCCTCGAACACCGACAGGTCCTCCGCATGGACGTGGGCACCCTCGAACGCGTCACCCGCTACGGCCTCGGCAACGGCCGCTCCCTGACGGTGCGCCAGCAGCGGCTGGTGCACATGGCCGACCCGCATCTCGCCGCGCTGCGCACCGAGTTCACCGCCGAGGGCTTCGGCGGCGAACTCCACGTCGAGGCCGCCCTCGACGCCGGCGTCACCAACGCCGGCGTCCCCCGATACCGCGACCTGGACGGCAGGCACCTCACCCACGCGCACACCGGCACCGCCGCCGGCGACACGGCCTGGCTGCGCTGCCGCACCCGCACCTCCGACATCCGGGTCGGCATGGCCTCCCGCCTCACCGGCGAGGGGAGCATCACCGTCCGGCACGCCCGCCCCCGCACGACCCAGCGGATCCGGCTGCGGCTGGCACCCGGCGCCCCCGTCACCGTCGACAAGACCATCGCCCTGCACACCTCCCGCGACCCGGCGATCAGTGACCCGCTGCACGCCGCGATCGCCCGGGTCGGCCGGGCCCCCGACTTCGACGACTTGCTCGCCGCCCACCGCACCGCCTGGTCCCACCTGTGGCGGCGGGCCGACCTGGACGTGCCGGGGGAGGCGGGCCGCATCCTGCGCCTGCACCTCTTCCACGTGCTGCAGACCCTCTCGCCGCACACCGCCGACCTCGACGTCGGCGTCCCGGCGCGCGGGCTGCACGGCGAGGCCTACCGCGGGCACGTCTTCTGGGACGAGCTGTTCGTGCTGCCGTATCTCAACCTGCGTTTCCCGGAGGTCTCCCGGGCCCTGCTGCACTACCGGCACCGACGCCTGGAGCAGGCCTGCACCGCCGCGCGCGAGGTGGGCCGGCGAGGCGCGATGTACCCGTGGCAGAGCGGCAGCGACGGCCGTGAGGAGACCCAGCAGCTGCATCTCAACCCGCGCTCCGGGCGCTGGCTGCCCGACCACTCGCACCTCCAGTACCACGTCGGCTCGGCCATCGCCTACAACGTGTGGGAGTACTGCGAGGCCAGCGGCGACACCGAGTTCCGGCACACCAAGGGCGCCGAGATGCTGCTCCAGATCGCCCGGTTCTGGGCGGACTCGGCCACCTGGGACGAGCACCTCGGACGCCACCGGATCAAGGGCGTGATGGGGCCCGACGAATACCACGACGCCTACCCGGACGCGGTCGGGCCCGGCCTCGACGACAATGCGTACACCAACGTCATGGCCGCCTGGGTGCTCGCCCGCACCCTGGAACTCCTGGCCTCCCTGCCCGAGCCGCGCCGCCGCGAACTCACCGAACGCGCCCGCCTCGACGGGCACGAGCTGGATCGCTGGGAGGAGGTGTCCCGCACCCTGCACGTGCCCTTCCACGAAGGGGTGATCAGCCAGTTCGAGGGCTATGGCGAGCTGGCCGAACTCGACTGGGCCGGCTACCGGGCGCAGTACGGCGACATCCGCCGCCTGGACCGGATCCTGGAGGCGGAGGACGACACCGTCAACCGCTACCAGGCCTCCAAGCAGGCCGATGTCCTGATGCTCGGCTACCTCTTCTCACCACCCGAACTCCAGGGCCTCTTCGACCGGCTGGGACTGCGGCTGGACGACGAGACCTGGCACCGCACCGTCGACTACTACCTGCACCGCACCAGCCACGGCTCCACCCTCAGCGGACTGGTCCACGGCTGGGTGCTGGCCCGCGCCCGGCGCGCCGAGGCCTGGCAGTTCTGCCAGGAGGCGCTGCGCGGCGACATCGCCGACGTGCAGGGCGGCACCACCGGCGAGGGCATCCACCTCGGCGCCATGGCCGGCACCCTGGACCTCGTCCAGCGCGGCCTCACCGGCCTCACCACCCGCCAGGGCGCCCTCTGGCTCGACCCCGTCCCGCTCCCCGAACTGTCCACCTACGGCTTCTCCCTGCGCTACCAGGGCAACTGGGGCGTCCGGCTGCGGCTGCGCCACTCCCAGCTGGAGATCACCCTCCCCGCCTCCGACAGCACCCCGATCGACGTCCGCCTCCCGGACCGCTCGGTACGGCTCCAGCCGGGGGAGACGGGAAGGCTGGTGCTGCCGGACTGAGCGAGGCCCGCCGCTCACCATCAGGCCTGGCTGGACGGCCTGATCCCGAGCCGCCTCCGGCGAGCTCACCGCCTGACCGCCGCCCCGCCGTGCGGGCCGTGCCCGTCGGGTGGCATCGTCGGACCGACGATCTTTCGGACCACCCGTCACACAGCCTCGCCCGTCAAGACCGCATGGATCAGGAAGTCGACGTCATGACCACCAAGCTCACCGTGAGTGTCCTCGGCACCGGCATCATGGGCGCCGCGATGGCCCGCAACCTCGCCCGCGCCGGACACAGCGTCCACGCCTGGAACCGCACCCGCGCCAAGGCCGAACCCCTCGCCGCCGACGGCGTGCACATCGCCGGCACCCCCGCCGACGCGGTGCGGGACGCCGACGTGGTCCTCACCATGCTCCACGACGGTGCCGCCGTCCTGGAGACGATGGACCAGGCCGCGCCCGCCCTGCGCCCCGGCACCGTCTGGGCGCAGTCGACCACCGCGGGCCTGGAGGCCATGGCCGGCCTGGCCGGATTCGCCGACGAGCACGGTCTCGTGCTCTACGACGCCCCCGTGCTCGGCACCCGCGCGCCCGCCGAGGCCGGACAGCTCCTGGTGCTCGCCGCCGGACCCGTCGAGCACCGCGAGCGGGTCGTCCCCGTCTTCGACGCGGTCGGCGCCCGCACGGTGTGGACCGGCGACGACAGCGCCGCCGCCACCGCGACCCGGCTGAAGCTGGTCGCCAACAGCTGGGTCCTCGCGGCGACCGCCGCGACCGGCGAGGTCCTGGCCCTGGCGCAGGCGCTCGGCGTGGACCCGCAGGGCTTCTTCGACGCCATAGCGGGCGGCCCGCTCGACATGGGCTATCTGCACGCCAAGGCGGGCCTGATCCTCGAGGACCGGCTCTCGCCCGCCCAGTTCGCGGTCGGCACCGCGGCCAAGGACGCCCGGCTCATCGTCGAGGCCGGCGAGCGGCACGGCGTCCGCCTGGACGTGGCCGCCGCGAGCGCCGCCCGGCTGGAACGCGCCGCCGCGCAGGGCCACGCCCATGAGGACATGGCCGCCGCGTACTTCGCCAGCTTCGACGAGCAGCCCGGCGCCTGACCCGAGAGGAAGACCCGCATGTCCAAGCCCCCGCTGCCGCCCGAGGCCCAGGAGCTCCTGCGCCGCCCCAACCCCTGCGTCATGGCCACCCTGCGTGCCGACGGCACCCCCGTCTCCACCCCCACCTGGTACGTCTGGGAGGACGGCCGGGTGCTGATCAGCCTGGACGAGGGGCGGGTGCGCCTCAGGCATCTGCGCCGTGACCCGCGGGTCACCCTCACCGTCCTCGCCGGGGACGACTGGTACACGCACGTCACGCTGATCGGCCGGGTCGTCGAGACGCGTGACGACGAGGGCCTGGCGGACATCGACCGCATCTCCGGCCACTACACCGGCAAGCCCTACCCGGACCGCGTCCGCGCCAGGGTCAGCGCCTGGATCGAGGTGGAGCGCTGGCACGGGTGGGGCGCGATGAAGGACAGCGATCAGGCGTCCACCTGAGCGGGGTCCGGGCTCCGGGCGCGGGGGTAGTCTCCAGGGCATGCGGATCTCCGTCTCCTCCGACATGGACGAACCCGTGGCCCGACTGCTGGTGGCCGAACTCCGCGGCCGCGGCCACGAGGTGCTGACCCACGGCGCGCTGTGCCCCGGGGACGACCCCCAGTGGGCGGTCTGCTCCGCCGCGGCGGCCCGGGACGTGGCCGACGGGGCGGCGGACCAGGCCGTGGTCTGCTGCTGGACCGGCACGGGCGCGTCGATCGCCGCGAACAAGGTGCCCGGCGTCCGGGCCGCCCTGTGCACGGACGCCTACACGGCTGACGGCGCCCGCCGCTGGAACGACGCCAACGTACTGGCGCTCAGCCTGCGCCTGACCTCGGAACCCCTGCTGAAGGAGATCCTCGACGCGTGGTTCACGGGCACGCCCAGCGAGGACCCCGAGGACCGCGGCAACGTGTCCCGTGTCGCGGGCCTGGACGACGACCGCGGCACCCGGTAGACGGCGACATGCCGGTGCGCGGGACCACGTCCTGGTCCTGCGCACCGGCATGTCGGTCGGAGAGCGGTCTACATCCGGTCGCCCTTCGGCTTGCCCCGCTGGTCGGGGGTGCCGTGGGGCGGCGGGCTGAGCGGCTCGCCCGCAGTTGCCGGGGACACCGGGGAACCGGCGTGGCCCTGGCCCTGCTCGGGGCGGAGCGCCGTCGGATCGCCGCCCGTCGGCTCGGCGCCCGCGTGCAGCTGTTCCAGGCGTGCGGTCAGCAGCTCGGTCACCGGTAGCCGGTCGGCGTGCGTCCGCTCGTAGGCGATCAGCTCCTCCACCTCTTCGGCGCTCAGTGAGCGCACCCGGCTCTCGAGCCCGCCGATGGGCAGGTGGTCGTAGTCGGGCAGGGGCAGTGCGCTGCGGCCGTCGGCCATGGATCTCACTTCCTCCGTAGGTGTGCGGGTGGTCAGCCGGGGCCGCCTCCACCCCAGGAACCGCTGGAGCCCTTGGACCAGCGCGGCCGCGACTGGTCGGAACCGGTCCGGGTGCGCGCGTTGCCGAAGCTGCCCATCTCGTGCGGCAGGAGCGGGCGGCCGCCCTTCGGCATCTTGGGCACTTCGAGGGGTTCCCGGGCCTCCCTGACCTCATGCACCGCGCCGCCCGGCGGCAGGTGCGGCTGCTCCTCGGGTCGCGGACGCGGCGATTCGCGGAGCCTGATACGCGTGCCTAGCCAGAAGCCGCCCAGCAGGAGCGCCAGTACGGCGATGCCCACGACGAACATCCCGATGCTGAGCAGTCCGCTCGGCTGGGCCAACTGCATCATTGCGGTACTCATACGGTGCGAATACCCCCCAAATCGGACATGAACCCGCTCGCTCCGGGTCTCACCGTCGGCTTCGGGTTCATTCCGAGCGGGCCTCGCGCGTCCTGGAACGGTTGGCCTTGCGGATCGCCTCCAGCAGCTCGGCCTTCGACATCCGGGACCGTCCGTCGACGTCCAGCCGCCTGGCCAGGTCGTACAGGTGTTCCTTCGAGGCGCTCTCGTCGACGCCCTCGCCGCTGCGTCCGCCGACCTGCCGCGGCCGTGCCGACCGCGGGTCCGAGGGGCCCCTGCGGCCGCCCTCCTTGCGCTCCCAGTGGTCGCCGACCTTCTCGTACGAGTGCTTCAGCGCGCCGTAGGCGACGCGGTGCGCCCGCTCGCCCTCGCCGTACTGCTCGACCGCCGAGTCGTGCGCCTTGATCCAGGTGCGCTGGGCGTCCCGCGGCGAACGCTCCAGCGTCGACGGCAGTTCCTCTCGTCCGGGCATGTGTCCCACCTCCTTCGGTGCGGGTGTGTCCGGCGCCGCACGAGTGCCCGGGGCGGGGGGCGGAAAACCGGCCGCGGCCCGGCCCCCAGGGGGTTTCGCGGACCGCCCGGCGGCTACCCGGAGCGATGTGACTACGACGCCATCGCAAGCAGAACTCATCCGGTTCCTGGAGGACCGGTTCGTCTGCGCGCAGGCGTGCACGGACTGTGCGCGGGCCTGTGCGCTGCGCGCGAGCCTGGTGGATCCGGACGGTACGCCGGAGCAGGAGCTCGTCCGCCGCAAGGGGATCATGTGCGCCGAGGTGTGCGACGCCACCTGCCGGATGCTGGCCGAGCAGAGCCAGCTGGACGAGGCCGGCCTGCGGGTCCAGCTGGAGTGGTGCCGGACGGTCTGCCTGGAGTCCGCGCACGTCTTCGACAAGCGGGCCGGTGCGGAGGAGGCCGCCGAGGCCTGCCGTGCCTGCGCCCGCGCCTGCACGGACTTCCTCGGCAGCCTCGGCTGAGCCGGACCGCGAGCCGGCGCCGGGCCGGACCGCGAGCCCGTCCCGGTGGTGCCGCACCCGGCATTCCCTATTTCTGTAACACGTTCTACCGTGTGCGCCGTCAGGCCGCCCTTGGGGAGCCTGGAGGCGCCGTGTACCTCCACTACACGCCCGAGCAGCAGCAGCGGCTGCGCAGCGAACTGCGCGCCTACTTCGCCGGTCTGGTGCCGGACGGCGCGTCCGCCCGGCACGCCGACCCGGCCGAGCAGAAGCGGTTCCACCGGCGCACCATCCGACGCCTCGGCGCGGACGGCTGGCTCGGGGTGGGCTGGCCCGAGGAGTACGGCGGGCGCGGGCTGACCCCGATGGAACAGTTCGTCTTCTTCGACGAGGCCGCCCAGGCGGGCGTCCCGCTGCGGCTCATGGCGCTCAACACGGTCGGCCCGACGCTCATGCGGTACGGCACGGAGGAGCAGAAGGCGCGCTTCCTGCCCCGGATCCTCGCCGGCGAGATCGACTTCGTCATCGGCTACAGCGAGCCCGACGCGGACACCGACCTCGCCGCCCTCAAGACCCGCGCGGTGCGCGACGGCGACGACTACGTGGTCGACGGCCACAAGATCTGGACCACCAACGGCGACACCGCCGACTGGGTCTGGCTGGCCGTCCGCACCGACCCCGCCGCCCTGCCGCACCGGGGCATCACCATGCTGCTGGTGCCGATCTCCGACCCCGGCTGCTCGTGCACCGTCATCCGCACCCTCGCCGGAGCCGACACCACCGCCAGTCACTACGAGAACATCCGCGTCCCCGTCTCCCTGCGGGTCGGCGAGGAGCACCAGGGCTGGCGGCTGATCACCAACCAGCTCAACCACGAACGGGTCACCCTCGCCGCCCACGGCACCATGGCGATCCGCGCCCTGCACGACGTCCAGCGCTGGGCCGCCGGCACCAAGCTCGCCGACGGCCGCCGCGTCGTCGACCTGCCCTGGGTACGCCACCGTCTGGTGCGGAGGCACGCCCGGCTGGAGGCGCTGAAGCTGCTCAACTCGCAGATGGTCGCCGCCCTCCGGCACGGCACCCTCACCCCGCAGGACGCCTCCGCCGTCAAGGTGTACGGCTCCGAGGCGCGCCGGGACGCCTACGCCTGGCTGCTGGAGGTCGTCGCCGCCCCGGGCGCGCTCCAGGAGGGCTCCGCGGGCGCGGTGCTCCAGGGCGAACTGGAACGCGGCTACCGCTTGGCGGTGATCTTCACCTGGGCGGCGGCAACAACGAGACCCAGCGGGAGATCATCTCCTGGATCGGGCTGCCGGACCCCCGCCGACGACGAGGAACTCACCCGCCTGTGTGAACGGGCGATCCGCAACCACGATCCCTGCATCTCCTGCGCCGCCCACTTCCTCGACCTGACCGTGGAGTGCCCATGAGCGGCCGGGTCGTGGTGATCGGTGTGGGCAACCCCCTGCGCGGTGACGACGGGGCCGGGCCGGCAGTGGTCGAGGAACTACGGGGACGCGTTCCCGAGGGCACCGTCCTGGTGGCCAGTGACGGTGAGCCCGCGCGCATGCTCGACCTCTGGCGCGGCGCGGACACGGCGGTCGTCGTGGAAGCCCTCCGAGGCCGGCCGAGCCGTCCGGGCGAGCTGCACACCCTGACAGCGGCGGAAGCGGCCGGTATCTCACGGGGTACGGCGAGCACGCATGCCTTCGGCCTGCGAAGGTGCCTGGCCCTGGCGCAAGCCCTGGACCAGCTGCTGCAACGGTTCGTGGTGCATGCCATGGAGGTGGCCGACGTCCGACTCGGTACGGGTCTGAGCGAAGCGGTGCGGTCGGCCCTGCCCGCGTTGACCGACCGCGCCGCCGCCTCCGTACGACAGGCTTACGAACGGGATCACGGGCCGTAGGGGGCGAAGGTCGCACGGCGCGGGCCGAAGCGCCTCTCGCAACTCCTGGGGCGCGGTGCAACGGTGAAGGTCATGTCATGCGCTGCACGGCGTGACAGCCCATGAGTGACAGCCCCAGCTCGGACGGGCTGGGCGTCACGGCCGCTCGTTCTGAATGCCGATCTCCGCCCAGATCGACTTCCCTCCGGCCAGGTGGCGGGTACCCCAACGCTCGGTGAACTGGGCGACGAGCAGCAGGCCACGCCCGCCTTCGTCGAAGATGCGGGCTCGCCGCATGTGCGGGGCGGTGCTGCTTCCGTCGGAGACCTCGCAGATGAGAACGGTGTCGCGGATCAGGCGCAGCTGAATGGGAGGGCCGCCATAGCGGATCGCGTTGGTAACCAGTTCGCTCACCACCAGCTCGGCGGTGAAGGCGACTTCGTGCAGCCCCCAGTCCGCGAGGCGACGGGAGACCTTGTCACGGGCGCCGCCCACGGCGGCAGGGTCGGGAGGCAGATCCCAGGTGGCAACCTGGCCTGTGTCGAGGGCTCGGGTGCGCGCGATGAGCAGTGCGACGTCGTCCGACGGCTGAGCGGGGAGGAGGCTCTGGATCAGGTCGTCGGCGATGGCCGCCAGCGAGCGAGCGGGCCGTTCCAGGCGCTGGCGCAGCAGCGCCAAGCCCTTGCCGAGGTCGTGTTCGGGGACCTCGACGAGGCCGTCCGTGTACAGCACCAGGAGGCTGCCTGGGGACACTTCCCATTCGACCGCTTCGAAAGGCAGCCCGCCCACTCCCAGCGGAGGGCCGACTGGAAGATCGATGAACTCCGCCGCGCAGTCGGGCCTTACCACGGCGGGCGGAGGGTGGCCTGCACCAGCTGCGGTGCAGCGGCGCGAGACCGGGTCGTAGACCAGATACAGACATGTGGCGATGAGATCGGTGACGATCTCCAGCTCGTCATCTATGGCGGTGTCCTCCTCCGTCCTGAGGTGGGTGACCAGGTCGTCGAGGTGGACGAGGAGCTCCTCGGGGGGTAGGTCGACGTCCGCCAGAGTGCGCACTGCGGTCCGCAGCCGTCCCATTGTGGCGGAGGCGCGCAGACCGTGGCCCACAACGTCTCCGACGACCAGGGCGACCCGTGCGCCCGACAGTGGGATCACATCGAACCAGTCGCCTCCCAGCCCGGCCCGGGAAAGGGCCGGGATGTAGCGGTGGGCCACCTCAACCGCCTCCTGGGCGGCGAGCCGCTGGGGCAGCAAGCTCCGTTGCAGGGCCAGGGCGGTAGTCCGCTCGCGAGTGAAGCGGCGGGCGTTGTCCACGGCCACGGCAGCGCGTGCGGCAATCTCTTCAGCGAGGAGCAGATCGTTCTCGTCGAAGGGCTCCAGGCACCGGTGGCGGACGAGTACGGCCACCCCAAGGGTGATGCCGCGGGCGCACAGCGGGATGACCATGATCGAATGCATTCCGAAGGCGCGGACCTTCGCAGCGCGCTCGGGGTCGGACACCTGCCAGCTCTCGATGGCTTCGTCCAGGGTACGGTGCAGCGACGGCCGTCCCGTGGCCAGGCAGCGGGCGGGGGGCGAGGATTTCGGGTAGTTGTCCACCTCTCCCGGCTGGATCACCGACTCGGGGATGCCGGGGAGCACGGACTGCTGCGCGGCGCGGCGCAGGGCGACGGAACCCTCGGCGGAAGGCATGGGCTCGACGCCGCGGAACAGGGAATCCAGCAGGTCGATGCTGATGAAGTCGGCGAGCCGGCCCACCGCCACGTCGGCCATCTCCTGGGCCGTGCGCGTCACGTCGAGGGTGCTGCCCATCTGTGCGCTGACGTCATTCAGCAGGAGGAGCCGCTCTCGGGCCCAGTGCTGCTCGGTGACGTCGAGCGCGATGAGCTGCACGTGTCGCACCCGTCCTGCGGGGTTCCTCAGGGGGGACACGGATACGGCCCAGAACCTTTCGTCGGCTTCCTGCCGCGGCTGGCCGTGCACCTGAAACCGCTCGGGTTCTCCCGTCTCGAAGACCCGGCGCATGCCCTCTTCGACCGTGCTGCAGATGTGGGGAGGCAGGATGTCGGTGACACGCCGACCGCGCATCTGCTCCTCCGTCAGGCCCAGTTCGCGGGCCGCGCCGGCACTCCCCCGCAGGGCCCGCAACTTGGCGTCGTAAATCATCATAGGCAGGTGGCACTGCGCGAAGGCTTCCTCTGTCGTCGCCTCGTCCTTATGTGGACGTGGCGCCTGATGCAGACATGGCTGTTGTGACCGTGTGGCCATGATGAGCCACTGTGCGTTGCCTTCGCGGTCGAGTGACGCATACGCCTGCAGCTCGGCTTCCATGTGGTGGCCGTCCTGGTGCCGCAGCACGGTCGTCCCGCGCCGCCCCTCGAGAAGTGCGGAGAAGTCGCCCGTGGCGTCGGAGCCCCAGAGCAGACGCGCCGCGGGACGTCCTACAGCTTCTGCGTACGGGTACCCGAGCAACCGCTGGGCACTGGCACTCCACCCTGTCACGTTCCCCCGGGCGTCGATGACCGCCGTGGCCAAGGTGGCCGAATCCGGAAGCTGACCGAAGCTGTTCTCGAGAGGCGTGGCATTCTCCATGTCCATTCCTCACCCATCCTGCCCCGGGCTCTCAAGTCCCGGGGAGTCGCAACGGAGGCCGCGGGGCAGCTGAACGTCGGATCCCATCGCCTCGGCTCCTTTCCTCACTCTCACTCTCATCTCTCCTTGCACGCAAACGCAGGTCGCAGTGCCTTGCCTGATTCGACTGTGGTCACAGCCTGCCTGGGGCAGCCATATCCGGTCCGCAGTTCGCCTGCTTGGCGCCATCGCCGACTTCACCATCCATCTGGGCCTGTCCACCGGCCGCCTGCGCAACTCCGCCCCGCGCCTTGAAGACCGGCCTGAACACGGGCGCCGTCGGCATCCTGCTCTTCCAGCTGTGGGACATCCTCGGCACCGCTTGGGAACCGATCGACGCTGCACTGAGAGACCACCGCTGGGGCACCGGGCCGAGCCCCGGCCTGGTGCTCGCCGTCGGTCTGACCGTCGGCCTTGCCGGCCTGGTCTACTACGACCGATGGGCAGCCCACCGTCAGGCTCCCGCCGCAGCCTCACCCCAGGGGCCGGGTGCCGCTGCCGCGACCGAACTGATCCCCGGGACCCGCTCCCAGGCCGCCGACCTGGCCCTCATGATTGCCGGCACAACTTCGCCGAGGGCCTCATCGGCCACTCCGCCGTCAGGAGGGAGATCTCCCTCGCCGTGCTGCTGGTCATCGGATTCGGCCGCACAACGCCACCGAGGGTTTCGGCATTGTCGCCCCGATCGCGGTCGAGAACGCCCGCCCTTCCTGGGGCACCCTCGCCCTGCTCGGCCTCATCGGCGGCGGCCCCACCTTCGCCGGCACCCTGGTCGGCCAGCGCATGGTCAACGACACCCTCAGCATCGCTTTCCTCGGCCTGGCCGCCGGCTCCATCCTGTACGTGATCATCGAATTGCTGGCCGTCGCCCGCCGGGCCGCCATGAAGGCGCTCACCGCTTGGACGCCCCTGCTCGGTGTGCTGCTCGGCTTCGCCACCGATGCCGTGGTCACCGCAGCCGGCGTATGACCGTCACGCACCACGTAGCTGTCAGACGGCGGTGAGTGCGGCGACGGCCCAGACCACAGTGGCGAGACCGTAGGCGCTGGCGATGGCTCCGGATAGCAGCCAGGCGATTGTGTCCCACTAGGACGCCCCACCAATGAAGTGCGTCCGCATCTGGAGCCGGTTGCGATCAGGCCCTGGGGCGGGGATGCGCGGCACGGGCATGTGGGTCGCCGATCGCCTGCTTGTAGAGGCGGTGGGCCCATACCTGCAGACCGAGCGACGCCTCGATGTACTCGCGTGCGGCGGCCACACCTTCACCGGCATGTTCTTTGAGGACCATGGCGTGTACGTGCCGTGCATCCACCTGCTCACGGACTATCCCGCACAGCAGTTGGGTCAGCTCGTCCGAGGAGCCGGCATCGAGAGCGCGTTCGGCAGCCGGGATCACCGGCCCGACGTCCAGCCCGGCCGGCTTCAATCCTGTGAAGGGCGCGCCTTCCCCGGCACGGTGCACGCGGACAACCGTCTCGAAGAACCAGCGGTCGGCCACTTCCTCGGCCGTCTGGCCGAGCGCCCGCGCCTCGACAGCGAGGCCGAATGCCTCGCGCACTTCCTGCTCCCCCTCCTCAGAGACGTAGGGGAGGACGTAATTGACATCTCCCTTCTGGAAGGCCACACGTGCAGCCTTAACAACGGGACCGTCGAGGGAGTCACAATGCGGTGGCATGACCGGTCACCTCTTCCGAGTCTCACCCCCTCCAGCATCACACCCGAGCCGGAGCGCGGGCAGCGTGATCATGATGTGCCTACCGTCGGCGCGGACTGGGTGCCCGGCTGGATGCTGAACCACTGGCTGCAACTGGCCCTGATCACGCCGGTGATGTTCTACACCGGGTGGCCGATCCACGTGACGGGCTGGCTGACCCTGCGCCACCGGGCCGCCGACATGAACTCCCTGATCACCCTCGGCACCAGCGCCGCCTACGGCTACAGCCTGCTGGTCACCCTCGCCCCCGGCCTGCTGCCCGAGGACGTACGGGAGGTCTACTTCGAGGCCGTCGGCGTGATCCTGACCCTGATCCTGCTCGGGCGGCTGCTGGAGGCCCGTGCGAAGGCCGGCACCGGCGAGGCCATCCGTGCCCTGCTGGGCCTGCAGGCCCGCACCGCCCGCGTCGTACGGAACGGCACCGAGAGAGAAATTCCCGTCGAGGACGTCGTGGTCGGCGACGAGGTCGTCATCCGGCCGGGCGAGAAGATCCCCGTCGACGCCGAAGTACTCTCCGGCTCCTCCGCAGTCGACGAGTCCATGGTCACCGGCGAACCGATGCCCGTCACCAAACACACCGGCGACACGGTCATCGGCGCCACCGTCAACGGCACCGGCTCCCTGCGGGTGAGGGCGGCCAAGGTCGGCGCCGACACGATGCTGGTCCAGATTATCCGCCTGGTGCAGCAGGCCCAGGCATCCAAGGCCCCCATCCAGGTGCTGGCCGACGCCGTCTCCGCGTACTTCGTGCCCGCGGTCATCGCCGTCGCGATCGGCACCTTCGCCCTCTGGTTCACCGTCGGGCCGTCGCCCGCGCTGATTCTACTGACGTACACGCGGTCGAGCGGCGGCAGCCCCGATGAGCAGCCCGGCTTCCAGGCCGGCGGCGTGGCCATCGCCTACGGCGCGTGGTGGGCCGTCGGGAGAAGCATCGACCGCCGCCGTCTTTCCCGGTGGACTCGCGAGTGGGAACGCGTGGAGCCCGGCTGGGTGACGCGCTACGGCCGCTGACGGCAGGATCGTCCGTCATGCCGCCGGAGGCCCTTCTCTGGCGGCGTGGCGATGTGTCCCGTGGAGAACCGGGGTGGATCGGGCGGCCAGGCGTGCGCACATGTCGAAGAAGAGGTGGGACGCATGGGCATGCATGCAATCGAGCCGAAGGTGGTGGTCGGCGTCGACGGGTCGCCGTCCTCGTACGAGGCCCTGCGCTGGGCCGTGCGTTACGCGGGCATGGTCGGCGGCACCGTGCACGCGGTCGCGGTGTGGGAGCTGCCGGGCCTGTACGGCTGGTCGGCGCCCGCAGTGGACATGGACGTCGACGAGGACGGGACCCGGCAGCGGATGCGGAAGGAGCTGACGGACGTGCTCGGCGCGGAGGCGGCCGGCTCGGTCCGGACCCATGTGGTGCACGGCAACCCCGCCGACGTCCTGCTGCGGGCCGCCGAAGATGCCGAGGTCCTGGTCGTGGGCAGCAGAGGCAGGGGCGGGTTCGCGCGCGCCCTGCTCGGCTCCGTCAGCCAGCACGTGTCGCAGCATGCGAACCGTCCGGTCGTCATCGTGCGCTCCGAGAAGAAATGACCCGAGGCCCGGGTAAGCAGTGATCGGGGCCCCGGTCCGGTGCGGGGTCCCCACTACTGGAAGGCCGCGTGGATCTCCTGCTCGGTCGCCTCGTGCGACATGAGCAGGAACTCGTCGCCCGGTAGCAGCCGCACCTCGGGGCCGGGAACCGTGGGCCGGCCGTCGCGGACGACGGTGCCGGCCGGCAGGGCGATCTCGCCCAGGGCGCGCCCAGCGGCCCGGGACCGTTCCGTGATCGCGGTCTCGATGACCTCGACGCCCGCCTTGCTCAGCCGCAGCAGCGCCTCCGTGTCCGTGGCACCGGTGGCCTCCTCGATAAGGGAGATCAGCGGGGTGGCGGCGGGCACGGCCACGTCCACGCCCCACTGCTGGTCGAAGAGCCAGGCGTTCTCCTCCTCGTTGACGCGAGCGGCCACCCGCCCCACTCCGAACTGACGCTTGGCCAGCAGACTGATGACGAGGTTGTCCTCGTCGCGGCCGGTCACGGCGATGACCAGGTCGCAGGCGAGGGCTCCCGCGTGCTCCAGGAGCGCCGGCTCGCAGGCGTCCCCGGCCACGACGCGCACGTGAGGCATGTCGCCGAGTTCGGCCACCCGGTCGTCGTCGTACTCGACGAGAGTGACCTCGTTGCGAGCGACGGACAGCACCTGGGCGATCTGGGTACCGAGCCGGCCCGCACCGGCGATCAGGATCTTCACGTTCCCAGCTCCTTGTCGAGAAAGCCGCTCAGCCGGCCCAGCGCCGTGGCGGCGACGCTGAAGGTGACCAGGTCACCGGGCTCGGCCAGGACACCATGGGCGGGGAGCAGTGAGCGACCGGCACGGGTGATCTCCACGACGCGGATCTCGCCGTCGACGTCGAACTCGGTGGCCTGTCGTCCAGTGCAGATCACGCTGGTCGAGCCCAGTGCCTCCACCGCGAGCAGTTGCTTGACCAGCACGTGCCGACGGGCCATGCGGCGGACCCCGATCGCCAGCGAGACGGAGAGCGTGGCCGGCAGCCCCTCCGGGACCAGGGCGACCATCACACCGAGCGAGAAGACGAACGTGTCGACGAACGGCTGCCCGCTCGGCACGCGCACCGCGAACAGGACGGCGCCGGTCGCGAGCGCGACGCCCGCGACCCTGCGGGCCATGAGGGCCACCTGCCGTTGCAGCGGGGTCTGCTGCCGCGGCGCGGCGGCGGCCAGTCGAAAGATCCGCCCGAACTCGGTGGCCGTGCCCGTGGCGAACACGACGGCTCTGCCCGTGCCCGAGACCAGATCGGTGCCCATGAACAGGCAGTTACGAGCCTGCAGCGGAGGCCCTGACGGTGCGGGTTCGGCAACGTGGGCGACGGGATCGCTCTCGCCGGTGAGCGCTGCGTTGTTGGCGGCGGCTTCCTGCGCCTCGATCAGTCGGCAGTCGGCAGGCACTGCGTCCCCGGCCTCAAGGATCACCACATCGCCCGGCACCAGATCCCGCGCGGACAGCTCGCGCCGCTCTCCGTCGCGCAGCACGCGGCAGGTGTGCGGCACCATCGCCTGAAGGGACTCGGCCGTGCGTTCGGCCGAGTACTCCTGCGCGAAACCGATGCCGGCCTTCAGCAGCACCACGCCGAGGATTGCCAGGGCCAGTTGGAAGGTGGCTGGATCCCGGGGCTGCCCCAGCCAGTACGCGAGAAACGTGACCGCCGAGGAGACGAGCAGGACCACCGCGAAGAGGTCGGTGAACTGCGCGACAAGCCGACGCCACACCTGGCCTCGGCTTACGCTGGGCAGCTCGTTGGGGCCGTAGCGGTTCCTGCGCACGGTTGTCTCGGCCTCAGTCAAACCGCGGAGTGAGCTTCCCAGGGCGGCGATGACGTCCGGCACCGGCAGAGCGGAGACGGACGAACTGGAGGCATCTCGTTGGTCCGGGGGCAGCGCTGTCGTGACGCCCGTCGGCGGTCCGACCTCGCGGAGAACGACCGTCCCCTGCCGAGCCGATTCAGGGCTCATGCGGGGCTCCCGTCTCCGAAGGCGGGCCGGGCGGCTCCTGCAGGACGCTCCAGGCGACCGGTCCCAGCAGGTCGCCGGGCCGCCGGAGAAGTTCTGCAGTCACGGGGGGTTCCCTACGTGCCGGACCTGGGTTTCACCCTGGTGTCGGGACGGCGATGACAGGGCAGGTGGCGTGGTGCAACACGCCTTGGCTGACCGAGCCCAGCAGCATGCCGGTGAAGCCTCCACGGCCGCGGGTTCCCACCGCCAGGCCCAGCGCATGCGCCGAGGCATCGGTGAGGACTTTGACGGGATGCCCGAGGACCACTTCGTGACGCAGGTCGACCCCGGTGAAGCGGGCCTGGCGGCCTGCCACGATCTCGGAGAGCAAGCGCCGGCACTCCCGCTGCGGCTCGTACTCGTCGAAGATCCGGAGCGGTCCGGGCTCCCGGACGAGCAGGGCCCGCAGCTCGGCGCCGTGCAGCGCCGCCTCCTCGAACGCCACGTCGACCGCGGCACCGGAGTGTTCGCTGCCGTCGACGCCTACGACGAAGTAGGCCGGCTCCTGGGTGACGTGTTCCGGCTCGGGGACGACCACCACGGGGCAGTGCGATCAGAGCGAATGTGCTATGTGGCGGGCGATCTCGTCGCTGGTCTGGTGGATCAAGTGGCACCGGGCCGAGCATCGCTACGTGGTGAACCGATCTTGCTCGCTGTGCGCAGGGGCAATGCGCGCCGTGCGAGATGGATGACTACCCTTTCGAGTGAATGATCCATTGGCGATCTGGCAGGTATTGATCGCCGAGCGGTGCCTCATGCGTGCGGTGGTGCCCTGGGTACTGAGGGCGCCGTGAGCCGGGAGCCACCGGCGTGTACCAATGTGCCAAGAAGGCTCGGTAGCCGACGCAGCGCGATGCCGCCGCTGGTTGGCAAAAGACCAGGTCAGCGGAGACAAGAGGTGACAACCAATGGCTGTGGTCACAGGGGCGTCTCGCCGATCAGGCCGGGCTCGCGGCGCCTGGCACCGCGCCTCGCCGCGTTGTCGTCGGTCCCCGATTCCCCCAAGCTCTCGGCTCCGCTCGAGCAGGGGGCCCCATCGCATCGGCTCCCTCCTCCGCCTTGCGACGCACGGCACCAGGCGCCGCTCCCTGATCCGGCCTGATCGACGAGACACCCCCTAGCCTCCGGGCCTCACCCGCGGACGCACCCCCGACGCGTACCGGCGCGCGGAGCGCGGTGACGGCGCGTGGCGCAGTCGGCGTACGCCTGCCTGCCCCCGTGCGCCCATACGCCGTACGGCAGTCCGGCCCCGGCATCCGCCGCCGGCACCCGGCGACCGTGCCCCACGGGCACCGTCCCGCACGCCGTTCCCGCACGTCCACGGCGGCGACCGCCGCCCAAACGCATCCTTCGGGCGATGGCGGGGCGCGGTGGGGGCGCACTCCCGGCACCGTACAAAGTCGGCCCATAGCCCGTCATACTGGACCCGGCCAGGGGAGGGCGCGGACCACCGACGGGGGCGACGGCGAGCGATGGGGGAGACGAGACTGATCCAGGGCCGCTACCGGCTGCTGGATCTGATCGGGCGCGGCGGCATGGGCGAGGTGTGGCGGGCGCGCGACGAGTCGCTGGGGCGGCAGGTCGCCGTGAAGTGCCTCAAGCCGCTCCGCGAGCAGCACGACCAGTCGTTCACCCGGGTGCTGCGCGAGCGGTTCCGGCGGGAGGCGAGAGCCGCCGCGGCCCTCCAGCACCGCGGGATCACCGTCGTGCACGACTTCGGGGAGTCCGACGGGGTGCTCTTCCTCGTCATGGAGCTGCTTCAGGGCCGCGACCTCAGCCGGCTCCTGGAGGACAACAAGCACCACCCGCTCCCCGTCGACGACGTCGTCGAGATCGCCGACCAGGTGTCCGCGGCCCTCTCCTACACCCACCAGCAGGGCATCGTGCACCGCGATCTGAAGCCCGCGAACATCGTGCGGCTCACCGACGGCACGGTGAAGATCTGCGACTTCGGCATCGCCCGCCTCGGCCACGACATCGGCTTCACGTCCCGGCTGACCGGCACCGGCATCCCGATGGGCACCCCGCACTACATGTCACCGGAACAGATCGGCGGGGACGGCGTCGACCAGCGCAGCGACCTCTACTCGCTGGGCTGCGTGCTGTACGAGATCGCCACCGGCGTACCGCCGTTCGACCTCGACGACGCCTGGGCGATCCTCGTCGGGCACCGGGACACACCCCCGCCGCCCCCGCGCGGCCACCGGCCCGAACTGCCCGCCTACCTGGAGCGGATCATCCTCGACCTGCTCGCCAAGCAGCCCGAGGAACGGCCCGGCGACGCCCGGGAGGTGGGGCGGCGGATCAGCGCGGCCCGGGAGACCCCGTCGTACGTGACGACCGTCCTGGCGCCCCGGCCGGCACCGTACGCCGGGACCACCGCGGCGTCCGCCGAGCCGCGGCTGCCGGACTGGACCCGCGGCATGACCACCGGCCACAAGGCGGCCGGCACCGGGCCGCGCGGCACACCCCCGGACGCCGGGGCCGGGCTCTCCGGCCGCTGGACCGCGCGGCCCGTCACCGGCCAGGTCCCCGACCGCGCGCCGCGAGAGCGGCCGGTGCCGCCGCCCGCGGTGCTCGCCACCCTCGCCTCACGTCACAACGCGGGCCTCAGCCTGGGCCGGCTCGGCCGCTGGGCGGAGGCGGGCGAGGTGCACCGGACGGTCACCGCCGAACGCGAGCACCTGCTCGGACCCGAACACCCGGACACCCTCGACAGCCGCCACCAGGTCGCCTTCGCCCTCAGCCGCACCGGCCGCGCCGCCGACGCGCTGCGCGAGTACACCCACGTGGCCCGGGTGCGGACCCGGCTGCTCGGCACCGACCACCCGGACACCCTCGCCGCCCGGCAGGAGATGGCCTACGTGCTCGGCCAGTTGGGGCGTCCGCTGGACGCCGACCGGGTGTACCGGGCGGTGCTCGCGGTCCGCGAGCGCACCATGGGCCCCGACCACCCCGACACCCTGCGCTGCCGCCACAACCTCGCCTTCAACCTCGGCAGGCTGGGCCGGCTGGAGGACTCCTACCGGATGGCCTGCGAGGTCGCCGGGGACCGCGCCCGGGTGCTCGGACCGGAGCACCCCGACACCCTGGTCACCCGGTACGAGGTCGCCTACGCCCTGGGCCAGCTGGGCCGCTGGCCGGAGGCGCTGACCGTCTACCGCGAGGTCACCGAGGCCCGCACCCGGGCACTCGGCCCCGACCACCCCGACACCCTCGCCGCCCGCTACGAGGTCGGCATCAGCCTCGGCCGGCTCGGCCGCAGCGCGGACGCCCTGCGGCTCTACCGCGCCCTCGTCGAGGACCGCGTCCGCGTGCACGGCCCCGCCCACCCCGAGACCCTGCGCGCCCGCCACGGCCTCGGCGTCAACCTCGGCCGCCTCGGCCGCTGGGAGGAGGCCCTGACAGAGGCCCGCGACGTGTGCGCGATCCGCGAGCGCGTCCTCGGCCCCGAGCACCCGGACACCCTGGTCAGCCGCCGCGAGGTCGCGGTCGGCCTCGGCTGGCTCGGCCGCTGGCAGGACGCCCTCGCCGAGTACCGAACCGTCGCCGCCGTCCGCGAGCGCGTCCTCGGCCCCGACCACCCCGACACCCTCACCAGCCGCAACGACGAGGCCCACTGCCTGGAACAGCTCGGCCGCGGCCCGGAGGCGGTGGAGCTGTACCGCCGAGCGGCCGAACTGCGCGGGCAGGGCGTCTGAGGCGGGGACGGCGCAGAGCCCGCGGCGGGACCCTGGCGGCGGCGGATCACCCGTGTTACCAAGAACCATGCCCGCACCCGCGCCGCAGCGCGCCTACGACGCCGTCATCGTCGGCGGTGGTCACAACGGCCTGGTCGCCGCCGCCTACCTGGCCCGCGCCGGACGCTCGGTCCTGGTGCTGGAACGCCTCGGCCACACCGGGGGCGCCGCCGTCTCCACCCGCCCCTTCGCCGGCGTCGACGCCCGTCTGTCCCGCTACTCGTACCTGGTCAGCCTGCTGCCCAGGAAGATCGTCCGGGACCTCGACCTGGACTTCCGGGTACGCACCCGCACCGTCTCCTCGTACACCCCGGTCGAACGCGGCGGACGCCCCACCGGCCTGCTCGTCGGCGGCGGCGAGCGGCGCACCCGGGAGGCGTTCGCCCGGCTGACCGGCGACGACCGGGAGTACGCGGCCTGGCAGCGCTTCCACGGCATGACCGGGCGGGTCGCCGAGCGGGTGTTCCCCACCCTGACCGAACCGCTGCCCAGCCGGGCGGAGCTGCGCCGCCGCGTCGACGACGAGGACGCCTGGCGGATGCTCTTCGAGGAGCCCATCGGCCGGGCCATCGAGGACAACTTCGCGGACGACCTGGTGCGCGGCGTGGTCCTCACCGACGCGCTGATCGGCACCTTCGCCGACGCCCACGACCCCGCCCTGGCCCAGAACCGCTGCTTCCTGTACCACGTGATCGGCGGCGGCACCGGCGCCTGGGACGTCCCGGTCGGCGGCATGGGCGCCCTGACCGACGCGCTGGCGGCCACGGCCCGTGCGGCCGGCGCCGTCCTGGCCACCGGGCACGAGGCGGTGCGCATCGCCACCGACGGCCGGACCGCCGAGGTCACCTACCGCACCGCCGACGGCGAGGGCGTCGCGGCCGCCCGGCACGTCCTGGTGAACGCCGCGCCGCGCGAGCTGGCCACCCTCACCGGCGACGCCCCGCCCGAACCCGCCGAGGGCGCCCAGCTCAAGGTCAACATGCTGCTGAAGCGGCTGCCCAGGCTCCGCGACCCCGACGTCGACCCGCGCGAGGCGTTCGCCGGCACCTTCCACATCGCGGAGGGCTACCGGCAACTGGCCGCCGCGCACGCCCAGGCCGCCGCCGGCGAACTGCCCGCCGCGCCGCCCTCCGAGATCTACTGCCACTCGCTGACCGACCCGACGATCCTCGCCCCCGCCCTCGCCGAGCAGGGCTACCAGACGCTCACCCTGTTCGGCCTGCACACCCCCGCCCGGCTCTTCGCCCGCGACCACGACACCGTCCGCGACGAACTGCTGAAACTCACCCTCGCCCAGCTCGACGCCCACCTCGCCGAACCGCTCGCCGACTGCCTCGCCGAGGACGCCGACGGCCGCCCCTGCATCGAGGCGAAGACCCCGCTGGACCTGGAGCGCGACCTCGGGCTGCCCGGCGGCAACATCTTCCACCGCGCCCTGTCCTGGCCCCACGCCCAGGACGGCACCGGCCGCTGGGGCGTCGAGACCCGGCACCCCAACGTCCTGCTGTGCGGCGCGGGCGCGGTGCGCGGCGGCGGAGTCAGCGGAGTGCCCGGCCACAACGCCGCGATGGCCGTGCTGGAGGGCGAGACGCCCTCCGGTTGATGCCGCTCGCCGCGCGCGCGATGCTCGTACACATGGTGACGGCGCCGCGCGATGACGTGCGAGCGGCCACGGCCGGTGACGCGCTGGCGGTGGTCGATGCGCGAGGGATCGTCACGGGGTGGACGGACGGTGCCCGCGTCCTCACGGGCTACGCCCCCGAGGAGGTCACCGGACGCCGCGCCGCCGACCTCGTCGACGGCGACCCCGGCACCGCCCGGCACCGGCTGACCGGCACCGGCACCGCCGTAGTGCCGCTCCGGCACAAGGACGGCCGCCGGCTGGACCTGACCCTGCGGGCCTCTCCGCTGGCCGGCGCCGAGGGGCGGCCCCAGGGGTGGGTGATCAGCACCGCCACGGACGCCCGGGGCGGACTGCTGTGCGAGCTGGCGTTCCGGCAGGCCTCCGTGCCGATGTCCGTCTTCGACACCGAACAGCGCTGTCTGCGCATGAACGGTGAGGCGTACCGGGTGATGGGCCGGCCGGAGGACGAGTTCCGGCACCGCCACCCGGAGACCGCGGCGGACACCGAGCACGGCTACGGCTTCCTGCACCACCTCGGACAGGTCGCGGAGACCGGGCGGCCCGCCCGGTACGAGAGCTGGACCCGCTCCCCGTCCGGGCGGCGCACACACGCCTGGAACATGGAGATGTGGCCGGTGCGTGAGGCGTCCGGGGAGCTGATCGGCACCGCGCTCGCCGCGTTCGACAGCAGCGAGCAGCACTGGGCGCGGCAGCGGCTGGCGATGTTGAACGAGGCCGCCGTCGGCGTCGGCTCCAAGCTCGACGTCGTGCACACCGCCCGGGAACTGGCCGAACTGGTGGTGCCCCGGCTCGCCGACTTCGCCAGCGTGGACCTGCTGGACTCGGTCATCGAGGGCGAGGAACCCGTGGTGGGCCTGTCCGACGGCGATCTGACGCTGCGCCGGGTCGCCCACCACTCCCTCACGCCGGGCGTGCCGGAGGCCATGATCCACCTCGGCGCCGACGACGCCTACCCGCCCCAGTCACCACCGGCCCGCGCCCTCGCCACCGGCGAGCCCGTGCTCACCCGCACCGGGGACCCCGGCCTGGACCGCTGGCTGGACCGGCACGACGCCCGCGCGGCGGCCCTGCGCGCGTCCGGCACCCGTGAACTGTCCCTGATGGCCGTCCCGCTGGCGGTGCACGGCACCACACTCGGCGTCGCCGTCCTAGTCCGCCGGCTCAGCCCGGAACACCCCGACCCGTTCGACCACGACGACCTCTCCCTGGCCACGGAGCTGGCCGGCCGCGCCGCCGTCTGCGTCGACCACGCCCGCCGCTACACCCGGGAACGTGCCACCGCGCTCGGCCTGCAACGCAGCCTGCTGCCGCAGGCGGTGGCCGGACAGGCGGCGGTGGAGTGCGCCTCCCGCTATCTGCCGGCGATCTCCCAGGCGGGCGTGGGCGGCGACTGGTTCGACGTCATCCCGCTGTCCGGCACCCGGGTGGCGCTGGTCGTCGGGGACGTCGTCGGCCACGGCATCCACGCCTCGGTGACCATGGGACGGCTCCGCACGGCGGTGTGGACGCTCGCCGACGTTGACCTGCCGCCGGACGAACTCCTCACCCATCTCGACGACCTGGTCGGCCATCTCGCGGGCGACGGGCAGCGGGCACCCGGAGAGATCGCGGCGACCTGCCTGTACACGGTGTACGACCCGGTGACCCGGCGCTGCACGATGGCCGCCGCCGGCCATCCGCCGCCCGTCGTGCGCCTGCCCGACGGTACCGTCGAGGTGGTCGGCATGACCGCCGGGCCGATGCTCGGCGTCGGCGGGCTGCCGTTCGAGGCCACGGAACGGGAGCTGCCCGAGGGCGCCGTGCTGGCCCTCTACACGGACGGGCTGATCGAGGGCCGCGACCAGGACGTGGACGCGGGCACCGCCGCCCTGTGTGCCGCGCTCGCGGAACCCGCCGACACGATCGACCTGCTGTGCGACCGCGTCCTCGTGTCGCTGCTCCCCGACACCCCCGTCGACGACGTGGCCCTGCTGATCGCCCGCACCCGGGCCCTGGACGCCGACCGGGTGGCCGTGTGGGACCTGCCCGCCGACCCCGCGGTGGTCGCCACCGCCCGGCAGGAGGCGACCGAACAGCTTGAGCGGTGGGGGCTGGAGGAGTCCGCGTTCGTCACCGAGCTGGTGGTCAGCGAACTGGTCACCAACGCCATCCGGTACGGCGGCGCCCCCATCCAGCTCCGCCTGATCCGCGACCAGGCCGCCCTGATCTGCGAGGTCTCCGACGCCAGCAGCACCTCCCCGCATCTGCGCCGGGCCCGCACCTTCGACGAGGGCGGCCGCGGACTGCTCCTCGTCGCCCAGCTCACCCAGCGCTGGGGCACCCGGCCGAGCGGTACCGGGAAGACCATCTGGGCCGAACAGGCGCTCCCTGCAGAAGGTTCGTCCGCGTCTCCCGGCCAGCTGATCTGACGAATCGTCAGGCAATGCCTTCCGTCCTCCGGAGGACTCCGGCATCCTGCGCCCATGCAGACGGAGCTGAGCAAGACCCTGGGATCGAGCACGCCGTCTTCGGCTTCACGCTCTGCTCGCCCAGTCGCGGGCCGTCAGGGAGGCGTACGACGTGTCGTCCATGCGGCGCGATCTTCGACGACGACGGCAACCGGCTTCCGCCCGGTCGGCTCGGCACCGTCTACATGAGGATGAGCACCGGCGGTTTCGCCTACCACAAGGACGCCGGCAAGACCCGGAGGAACCGCATCGGCGACTACTTCACCGTCGGCGACCTCGGCCGGCTCGACGAGGAAAGCTATCTCTTCCTCCGCGACCGCAAGATCGACCTGATCATCTGCGGCGGGGTCAACATCTACCCGGCCGAGATCGAGTCCGTCCTGCTCGCCCACCCCGCCGTCGCCGACGCCGCCGTGTTCGGCGTCCCGCACGACGACTGGGGCGAGGCGGTGAAGGCGGTCGTCGAACCGGTGCCCGGCCGCCGGCCGGGGCCCGCCCTCGCCGCCGCCCTCCTCGACCACTGCGCCGAACACCTGGCCGGCTACAAGCGGCCGAGGAGCGTCGACTTCGTCACCGAGCTGCCCCGCGACCCCAACGGCAAGCTCTACAAGCGGTGGCTGCGGGACCCCTACTGGGCGGGCCGGACGCGTCCGGTGTGACGCGCCCGGCGACGGCTCAGCGCTCCCGCACCCGGACCACCCGCAGCGCGGGCGAGGACAGGATGTCCTTCTCGCAGAACCGCGACGTCACCCACCGCTCGCCGGAGAACAGCCGGGTCTGGTCGGCGAGATGCGGCGAGTCGGGGTCCGAGGACTGCGAGTACGTCAGCAGGGTCCGGGCCACCGGGCACCGGCCGCCGTCCCAGCCCACCGCCTGGATGTAGCTGGACCCCGTGGTCACCTGCGTGTAGCCCCCGCGCGCCGGGTCCCACACCGGTTCGATCTTGTTCCACACGCCGAGGGACTCGGTGCCGCCGGGCACCGCGATGCGCTCACCGCCGCGCACCACGAACTGGTCCTCGCCGAGCGGCGCGTCGAGCGCGATGCCCGCCGCGCGCAGCTCGGCGACCGCGTCCGCGAGGGCCGTGGCGAAGCCCGGCGCCGCCGTGTTCAGGGTGTGCGGTGTACGGACCGGGTCGGCCGCGGAGAACGGCACCTTCCACAGCTGCGCCGCCGGCACCGACGCCGTCAGCTTCCGCCAGAACCGGTCGAAGAGCAGCGCGCCCCGGCTGCCGGTGTCCACGGTGCGGTCCCAGGCCGCGAGCACTTCACAGGCCTCCGTCACGTCGACCGGCGTGCCCTTGCCGCTCGTCGCCGTGCCGCCGGGCAGGGCGGCGCAGGCCTTCGCCGCGTCGGCCGCCGCCAGGTCGCCGGCCGGGACCCGGTTGGCGAACTGCTGCCGCTGGAGGTCCCGTACGGTCAGCTCACCCCGCTCGGCCATCGCCGCCACGTCCTCGAGCGCCCCGCGGGTCCGCATCGAACGCTGGGTGCCGACGTTGCCGAAGATCCGCTCGTACCCGGTCAGCGGCCGGTCCGCGTTGGCAAGCCACGCGCTGTCGTTGGAGTTCTCCGCGTACGGCGCGTCCTCCAGCGTCGGCATCCGCGCGGGCCCGAACACGCCCTCCTGCACGGCGTCGGCGTCCCGGCCGAGGGCGCAGTCGCCGCGCGCACCGTCCAGCACGGCCACTCCCGACGCTGGGTAGGTGGCCTTGCCGAGCGGGGTGGAGCAGCGCTGGGCCAGGTCGTCGGTGATGCGCGGAAGGACCTGCGACTGGGTGAACAGGGTGTGTCCCGCCGAGTCGGCGGCGACGGTGTTCACCCACGGCAGGCCCTGGGTGCGGCGCAGCGCGTCGAGGACGTCGTCCGTGCCGCGGGCGGTGGAGAAGCCGAGCGCGGTGTCGGAGGCGCGCAGGTTGGCGGCGTTCGGATCGTTCAGCGCGTAAGCCGTCGTGGCGGTCCACGGCAGCGGCAGACCGGCGCCGAGCGAGGTGACGACCGGGCCGTAGCGGGTCCACCACTGGGTGCGGCTGACGGGCGCGCCGCCCTTCACGGCGACGGTGACGGTACGTTTCGTCATCCGGTGCCGCTCGCCGTCGACGACGTAGACCGTCGGGTCCGCCGGGTCCAGGGTCAGCTGGTGCAGGCTGAGGGGCACGCCGGTCGCCACGGTGTGGCTCCACGCCACGTGCGCGTTGTGGCCTATGGAGACCGTCGCCGCGCCGAGCAGTGAGCCGCCCGCCACGTTCAGCCGGCCGGGGATGGTCTGCTGCGACTGCCAGAACCGGCGGCCGCCCTGCCACGGGTAGTGCGGGTTGCCCAGCAGCAGCCCCCGCCCGTTCGCGGTGGTCGCGCCGCCGAACGCGACGGCGTTGGAGCCCATGTCCGAGTCGTGCGCCGCGAACAGCTCACGGGCGGCACGGGCGGTGTCCTCGGGGTCCGGTGCCGTCGAGGCGGCGGACGCCGTGGGCGGCCGCGCGGCCGTGATGCCGTCGACCGCCCGGCCCTGGCCGCCGAGCACGGCCAGCGCGTACCCGCGCGACGCCACGTCCAGCGTCGTCACCGGCCGTACCCAGGCGGCGCCCGCGCACGCCGGGTCGGTGATCCGGTTCTGGCGCAACCAGGCGTTGTACCCGGCGGCGTAACCTCGCATCAGGTCCTTCGCCGACCGGCTAGGGCCCGCCGGCGCGCGCTCGGCGAGCAGCTTCTCCACCGTGCCCGCCTCCCGCACCCCGCGGAAGAAGAGGTCGCCGGCGAGGTTGGTGCCCGCCGAGGACAGCGCGGCGTCGGACGGGGCGTCCGGCCCGAAGAACCTGGACCGCTCGCCGCGCACGGTCACGAAGCCGTCGGCGAGGACGCAGACCTGGTCGGCGGCCTGCGCCCAGCCGGTGCCGAAACCCAGGCCGGCGTAATCGCGCGCGGTGATGTGCGGGATGCCGTACTCGGTGTAGCGGATGACCGCGGACAGACCGCCGTGCGAGGGACGGTCCTCGCGGCCGTGCCGCTCGGCGGCGGCCGCGGGCAGCGTGGCGGCGGCGGTGAGCAGGGCGACGGCCGTGACGGCGAGCCGTCTCCAGCGGATGCGCATGGTGCCTCCCAACATCATTGGGGGAAGGGGCGGTTGAGCGTACCAACGGGTATGTGTTTGGTGCACCGGTGTGGTGAGGCGTCTTGACCGGCGCCTCCCGCGGACCGAGGATCGGGAGCCATGACCCCCGGACACGGCAGCACGGTCGACGGGGTGCTGCGGCGCAGCGCCCGCCGCACCCCGGCACGCGTCGCGGTCGAGTACCGCGATCGGCGCTGGACCTACGAGGAGCTGGACGACGCCGTCTCCCGCGCCGCGAGCGCGCTGCTCGACCGCGGCCTCGCCCCCGGCGACCGCGTCGGCGCCTACGGCCACAACTCCGACGCCTACCTCATCGGCTTCCTCGCCTGCGCCCGCGCCGGCCTGGTGCACGTGCCCGTCAACCAGAACCTCACCGGCGACGACCTCGCGTACCTCGTCCGCCAGTCCGGCAGCTCCCTGGTCCTCACCGACCCCGACCTCGCGCAGCGGCTGCCCGCCGGCACCCCCGCGCTGCCGCTGCGGGACGCCGACGGCTCACTGCTCGACCTGCTGACCACGACAGCGCCGTACGACGGCCCCGAGGCGGCCGGTGAGGACCTGGTGCAGCTGCTCTACACCTCGGGCACCACCGCGCTCCCGAAGGGCGCGATGATGACCCACCGGGCGCTGGTGCACGAGTACCTGAGCGCCATCACCGCCCTCGACCTGAGCGCCGGGGACCGGCCGGCGCACGCGCTGCCGCTGTACCACTCCGCGCAGATGCACGTGTTCCTGCTGCCGTACCTGGCGGTCGGCGCGACGAACATCGTCCTCGACGCGCCCGACGGCGACCGGCTCTTCGACCTGGTCGAGGCCGGCCGCGTGGACAGCCTGTTCGCCCCGCCCACCGTGTGGATCGGCCTCGCTAGCCGCCCCGACTTCGCCACGCGCGACCTGAGCGGCCTGCGCAAGGCGTACTACGGGGCGTCGATCATGCCGGTGCCCGTACTGGAACGCCTGCGCGCCCGGCTGCCCGGGCTCGCCTTCTACAACTGCTTCGGACAGAGCGAGATCGGCCCCCTGGCCACCGTGCTCGGCCCCGACGAACACGAGGGACGCCTGGACTCCTGCGGCCGGCCGGTGCTCTTCGTCGACGCGCGCGTGGTCGACGAGGACGGCAAGGACGTGCCCGACGGCAGGCCCGGTGAGATCGTCTACCGCTCCCCGCAGCTGTGCGAGGGCTACTGGGAGAAGCCCGAGGAGACCGCCGACGCCTTCCGCGACGGCTGGTTCCACTCCGGGGACCTCGCGGTTCGCGACGCGGACGGCTACTTCACCATCGTCGACCGGGTCAAGGACGTCATCAACTCCGGTGGCGTCCTGGTCGCCTCACGCCAGGTCGAGGACGCCCTCTACGCCCACGAGGGGGTCGCCGAGGCCGCCGTCGTCGGCCTGCCGGACGACAAGTGGATCGAGGCGATCACCGCTTTCGTCGTCCGGCGCGACGAGGTCACCGAGGCGGAGCTGATCACCCACGCCCGCGAACGGCTGACGTCCTTCAAGGCGCCGAAACGGATCGTCTTCGTCGACACCCTGCCCCGCAACGCCAGCGGCAAGATCCTCAAGCGCGAACTGCGGGACCGCTTCGGCGGCGAGTGAGACCCTGACCGAAAACAGCCTGTACGCCATGCCGCCTCATGGGTATCGCACCATCAGCGCTTCTGTGCGTGGCCCGCCCAGCACTGATCGGAGGCTGACCATGGTCCCCACCCCTGGCAGAACCGTCCCGTACCGGCCACCGGAGCCAGTGTGATGGCGGCGCCGCTCGCCGCCGACCGGCTGCTGGCCGCGCTGCGCGCCGAGGGCTGCGCCGTCCGGGAGGTCCGCTCCTGGCGCACCCACAACCGCAACCACGCGGGCGCCTGGGGGCCCGTGCACGGTGTGATGGTCCATCACACCGCGACCGGCCCCGCCGTCGACGTCGTCGACCTGATCTACGACGGACACTCCACCCTCCCCGGCCCGCTCGCCACGGGCTGCATCACCAAGGACGGCAGGGTCCACCTCACCGCCAACGGCCGCGCCAACCACGCGGGCGGCGGCGACCCGGACGTCCTCGACGCGGTCGTCAACGAGTCGTACGGCGACTACCCGCCCCCGACACACGAACACCAGGGCTCCTCCGGAGCCATCGACGGCAACGCCCGGTTCTACGGCTGGGAGTGCGCCAACAAGGGCGACGGCACCGACCCGTGGCCGCGCGTCCAGTACGTGGCCATCGTCAAGGCCACCGCCGCGGTCTGCCGCGCCCACGGCTGGAGCGCGAAGAGCGCGATCGGCCACCTGGAGTGGTCCGACTGGAAGCCGGACCCCCGCGGTTTCGACATGAAGGACTTCCGCCGTGACCTGGCGGCCTGCCTGGCACTCCCGGCGGGACAGTGGGAAGGAGAGGACGACCCCATGCCGCAGTACGTCAACCTCGGCATCGGCCGGGCCTACCGCCTCGACCCCGGCGGCTGGGACTCGATCGAGTTCTCCCGCGAGTGGACCGACGAGACCGGCGACCACGCCACCGACGGCAGCGTGTGGGCGCGCGGCGCGTGCCGTTTCTCCGGCACCCTGAGCCTGCGCGTCGCCGGCCTGAGGCCCGGTCAGACCGTGCAGGCCCGCATGTCGGAGTACGCGGGCGACGCACTGGTGCAGGACCATCCGGTGCACGAACTCGTCGGCACCGGCGGCGACGCCTTCGGTGTGCTGCCCCTGGTGAAGCGCATCGGCGCCGGGCGCGGGATGCGCGTGCGGCTGCTCAACGCCCAGGACACCCCGGTCACGGTCTCGACGGCCGTACTGACCGCGCTCGTCTGGAAGGAGAGCGACTGACCGAGCACGTCAGCGCGGACGCAGGTCCACGATCCGGCGGATCTTCCCCACCGACCGCTCCAGCGACTCCGGGTCGACGATCTCCACCGTGACCGACACCCCGATCCCGTCCTTCACGGCCGCCGCGATCGACCGGGCGGCGGCCGCCCGCACCTCGGGGCCCGCGTCGGGCCGGGCCTCGGCCAGCACCGCGAGGGCGTCAAGGCGGCCCTCGCGGGTGAGCCGCAGCTGGAAGTGCGGGGCCACGCCCGGGGTGCGCAGCACGATCTCCTCGATCTGGGTGGGGAAGAGGTTCACCCCGCGCAGGATCACCATGTCGTCGCTGCGTCCGGTGACCTTCCGCATCCGCCGGAACACCCGGGCGGTGCCCGGCAGCAGCGTGGTCAGATCCCGCGTGCGGTACCGCACGACCGGCATCGCCTCCTTGGTGAGCGAGGTGAAGACCAGCTCCCCCTCCTCGCCGTCCGGCAGCACCTCGCCGGTGACCGGGTCCACGACCTCCGGGTAGAAGTGGTCCTCCCAGATGTGCAGGCCGTCCTTGGTCTCCACGCACTCCTGGGCGACTCCCGGCCCGACCACCTCCGACAGGCCGTATATGTCGACCGCGTCGATCGCGAACCGCTCCTCGATCTCCCGGCGCATCCGCTCGGTCCACGGCTCGGCACCGAACACACCGACGCGCAGCGAGGTGGCGCGCGGGTCGACGCCCTGCCGTTCGAACTCGTCCAGCAGCGTGAGCATGTACGACGGCGTCACCATGATCACGCCGGGCCTGAGATCCTGGATCAGACGCACCTGACGGGCGGTCATCCCGCCGGACGCGGGGATGACCGTACAGCCGAGCCGTTCGGCGCCGTAGTGGGCGCCGAGCCCGCCGGTGAACAGCCCGTACCCGTAGGCCACATGGACGCGGTCGCCGGGTCTGGCGCCCGCCGCGCGCAGGGACCTCGCCACCATGTCGGACCACATCGACAGGTCGTGCTCGGTGTATCCGACGACGGTGGGCCGTCCGGTGGTCCCGCTCGACGCGTGGATGCGCCGGACGCGGTCCTGCGGCACGGCGAACATCCCGTACGGGTAGTTCTCCCGCAGGTCCGCCTTGGTGGTGAACGGGAAGCGGGCCAGGTCGCCGAGCGAGCGGCAGTCGTCCGGGTGCACCCCGGCCTTGTCGAAGGCCTCCCGGTAGAACGGCACGTTGGCGTACGCGTGCCGCAGCGAGGCGCGCAGCCGTTCGAGCTGGAGCGCCCGCAGCGCCTCCGGATCGAGCCGTTCCCCCGCGTCCAGCCACTCCGTCGCTTCCGCCATGCGGACTACTCCCTCGCCAACCGCATCAATCCGGGCGACCGATCATTCGGTCGATTCCTCGGAGATCAGTAATCCAGCTCCGACGGGACGACCGCAAGGGGTCGGCCCGCACTTTCTGGCACTCCGCCAATTCCCTTGCGGCCCGTGACCGGCCCGTTCCATGATCGGCGTCATGCCGACCTTCAGTGCCCCCGACGGCACCCGCCTCGCCTACCACCTGCGCGGCGAAGGCGCCCCCCTCGTCGTCCTCCCCGGCGGGCCCATGCGCGCCTCCGCCTACCTCGGCGACCTGGGCGGCCTCGACCGCCGCCGACGGCTGGTCCTGCTCGACCTGCGGGGGACCGGGGCGTCCGAGGCACCCGCCGACCCGACGTCGTACCGCTGCGACCGGCTGGTCGACGACGTCGAGGCACTGCGGCGCGAACTGGGAGCCGACCGCGTCGATCTGCTCGGGCACTCGGCCGGCGGCAGCCTGGCCATGCTGTACGCCGCCCGATACCCCGAACGGGTGGCGCGGCTCGCCCTGATCACCGCCACGCCCTGGGCCCTCGGCATGCCCGCGACACCCGAGGACCGGCTCGCGGCGGCACGCCTGCGCGCGGACGAGCCCTGGTTCGCGGATGCGTTCCCAGCGTTCGCCGGCTGGCTGGCGGGCGAGCGCGACCACGACCCCGCCGTCGTGCCGTTCTTCTACGGCCGCTGGGACGCGACGGCCGCCGCGCACGCCGCGCGCGACGAGACGGAGACCAACGAGGAGGCCGCCGACCGGTACCACTCCGAGGGCGCCTACGACCCGCCCGCGACCCGCGCGGCCCTCGCCCGGCTGACCGCGCCCGTGCTCGTCCTCGCCGGCGAACTCGACGGCGGCCCCCGCCCCGCCCTCGCCCACCGCGCCGGCGCCGTCTTCCCGCACGCGGAGTGCGTGGTGCAGCCGGGCGCCGGGCACTATCCGTGGCTGGACGACCCGGAGTGGTTCGCGGACCGGGTCGACGCGTTCCTGTCGGCCCCCGATGCCGCCGCCGCCCGCGCCCACCGGTAGTCCGCCTTGCCGCTCGGCGAGCGGCGGACGGCGTCCGTGAGCACCACCAGACGGGGGATCTTGTACCCGGCGAGCCAGGACCGGCAGCGGGCCTGTACGTCCTCCAGGGTCAGCCCCGGCGCGCCCTCGCGCCGCTGCACCGTTCACCGCCCAGGAGATCGTCCTGCGCAAGGCGCTGCGGCTCGACGACACCGTGTGCGTGAACCCCTCCGGCGGCGCCCTCGCCGCCCACCCATGATGGCCGCCGGGCTGATCCGCGTCGGGGAGGCGGCCGCCCGGATCCATCGCGGCGCCTCCGGCCGCGCCCTCGCCCACGCCACCTCCGGACCCTGCCTGCAGCAGAACCTGGTCGCCGTACCCGGAGGGGATCCACGATGAGCAAGGAACCGGTGGCCGTCGTCGGGATCGGCCAGACCAGGCACGTGGCGGCCCGCCGGGACGTCTCGATCGCCGGACTCGTCCGCGAGGCCGCACGACGCGCCCTCGCCGACGGCGCGTCGGGCTGGGCGGAACGTGGACGCCGTCGTCATCGGCAAGGCGCCGGACTTCTTCGAGGGCGTCATGATGCCGGAGCTCTATCGCCGACGCGCTCGGCGCCGTCGGCAAACCCCTCCTGCGCGTGCACACAGCCGGCTCCGTCGGCGGCTCCACCGCCCTCGTCGCGGCGAGCCTCGTCGCCTCTCCCGCGTCCACCGCACGGTCCTCACCCTCGCCTTCGTACGAGCCGATGTGGCTGGAGAACCTGGGCTTCGCCGCCGAGGGCGAGGGCTGGAAGCTCACCGAGTCCGAGGTGACCGAACTCGACGGCGACCTGCCCGTCGACATGTCCGGCGGAGTGCTGTCCGCCAACCCCATCGGCGCCTCCGGCATGATCCGGTTCGCCGAGGCCGCGCTCCAGGTGCGCGGCCAGGCCGGGGAGCACCAGGTGGACGGCGCCCGCCGGGTTTTCGCCACGCCTACGGCGGCGGCTCGCAGTTCTTCGCCATGTGGCTCGTCGGAGACCGGCCACCCGACTCCTGAAAGGTCCCCCACACGTGGCCTGTCGGCCATGGGAACCGGTCGCTAGGCTGGCCGCGGACGACGAATCGGGAGGAGCACGGACGTGGCCGAGAGCACCACCCAGCAGAAGCCGCTCACCGGCTGGGACAAGCCTGAGCTGGACCTGAGCCAGGCTCAGTGGCAGTCCAGCAGCCGAGGACTGGGGGATGTCCAGATCGCCTTTGTCGAGGGGTTCATCGCCATGCGCAACAGCGGCCGCCCGGAGAGCCCGTCCCTGATCTTCACGCCCGCCGAGTGGGGAGCGTTCGTGTCGGGGGCCCGCGAGGGGGAGTTCGACCTGACCTGACGGGGCGCTGCACGGCGGGCCGGGCAGCCGATCCGGGGGGTTACCGCCCGTTTTTCCGGACACGCGATGCCGTACGGCGTCCCGCGGCCGCCGCCTGAGTCAGGCTGGCCCCGGGAAGCGGTGCATCGCATTCCGGAGGTGAGGACCCCATGAGTACCCTGCCGGTCATCGCGGCGTTCGACGGTTCCGACGACAGCCTGCGCGCCCTGGACTGGGCCCTCGACGCCGCCCGCAGGCGCCGGGCGCCGCTGCGCGTGGTCCACGTGCGGCAGTACGCGGCCTGGGCACCGGCCGGCGTCCCGGTGCCGGTGCCCCCGCTCGCCGCGGAGGACCCGGTGCTCGACCAGGCACGCCTCCACGTCACCGAGCGCGCCGTCTCCGCCGACGTGGAGTACGTGGCCACGGAGGGCGCGCCCGGCGCGGCGCTGCCCGAACTTGGAGCCGAGGCCCAGCTGCTGGTGCTCGGCTCGCGCGGCCGGGGCGGCTTCGCCAGCCTGCTGCTCGGCTCCACCGGACTGTCCACCGCACGCGACGCCGACTGCCCGGTCGTCGTGGTGCCCCGCCCCGGACGGGAGCGGGAGGGGGGCCCGGCGGCTCCGCCCGGACCGCGGGTGGTCGTCGGCCTCGACGTGGACAGCCCCGACGACGCCGTGCTCGGCTTCGCCTTCGCCGAGGCCGCCGCGCGCGGCGCCCGTCTCCAGGTGGTCGCCGCCTATCCGTGGCCGGTGCATCTGTGGGCGGAGGCGCCGGGCGGGCTGGCGCCCCCCGGGATCGACCAGAACGCCGTCGAACACGAGGTCCGCGTCCTCGCGGAAGGCCTCCTGGAACCGCACCGCGCACGCCACCCCGAGGTCCGGGCGGAACCGTCGATCGCCGCGGGAGACGCGGCCGGCCGGCTCGTCGACGCCGCCCGGGGCGCCGAGCTGACCGTGGTGGGCCGCCACCGCCGCCGCTTCCTCGCCCCGGCCCGGATGATCGGCTCGGTCACGCACGCCGTCCTGCTGCACGCGGCGAGCCCCGTCGCGGTGGTCCCGCCCGCACCGCCGGAGCGGTGAACCTAATGGAAACGTGCGCTCGTATCATTAGCGCATGCCCACGCAGGACCCGATCAGCCCGGAAGCCCGGCTCGCTCTCGACCTCGCCCTCACCATCCGCCACGACGGCGACGGCGGGGTCGCCGACGACCTGACCGAGCCCGCCGGACTCACCGCCTGGGTCCACGCGCACCCCGCGACCGTCCCGGACCCCGCCGGGTTCACCGCCGACGCCGCCGCCCTCACCGCCGTCCGTGAGCTGCGGGCCGCCGTCCGCACCCTCTTCGCCCGCGCCGTACGGCCCGCCGAGCCGAGCCCCGCCGACGCGGCCCGTCCGCTGCCGGTGCCCGAAGCCCTGGCCCGTCTCAACGCCGCGGCCGCCCGCATGCCCACCGTGCCCCGGCTGGACTGGCCGGAGGGTGCCGAGCCGGTCGCCGGACGGCGGGCCACGGACGGCGCGGGGCCGCTGACCGCCGTCCTCGCGCAGGCCGCGATCGCCTTCCTCGCGAGCCCCGAGCGGCACCGGCTGCGGGCCTGCCACGCGCCCCGCTGCGTGCGGTACTTCCTCAAGGAGCATCCCCGCCAGGAGTGGTGCAGACCGTCCTGCGGCAACCGCGCCCGCGTCGCCCGCCACCACGAACGGCACCGCGGGACGGCGTAGGGCTCGCACGACGCCTCCCGCCCGGCGCCGACGCCCCCGGGGCACGTACCATGGCGACATGTCGTTCCTCCGCCGCCGCAGCGCCACTCCCGCCGGGCCCGACTTCGACGTACTGGCCATGGACCCGGGCGACTGGCCCGGCAACCTGGGCGCGGGCCTGCTGCCCGCCCCCGACGGCAGCTGCCAGGGCGTCTTCCTCCGTTACGACCTGTTCGGCGGCCGCGGCCCCGCGATGATCATCGGCAACCTCCCCGAGGGCTCCCCGGCCCGCGAGGTCGCCGAGGGCCAGGTCCCCTTCGAGGTGGCCCAGCTGCTGCTGGCGCTGGAGAACGACGAGGAGGTGACCGTCGTCGGCACCGAGGACGTGCCGGTGATGCAGGGCGACAACCTGCTGATCGTGCGCCGCATCAAGCTCTCCGAGAGCCGGATCTCCTGCGTCCAGTTCGACCGCAGCGACGACGTCCTGGTCACCATCGCGGCCTGGGACCGCCCCATCACCGACGACCTGTACGCCCTGCTGAAGCCGCTCCCGGCGGAACTGTTCCAGCAGGGCTGAGGCCCCCCGCGGTCCTAACCGGCCGACGGCACCACGTCGACGTCGGCCGCGCGGACGAACGCCACCCGGTGCCCGTACTGGATCTCGTAGTAGAGGTCCTGGCCGGTCACGACCCGGTGCGAGGCGGTGTCGAAGGTGACCGCGTAGTAGTACTGGCCGGGCAGCCGGTCCCCGGCGACGTACTTCTGTCCCTCCGGCAGCCGGTACGGCAGCGGCGACACCGGCTGCGCGGGCACGCCGGCCGGATAGGCGGCGGCCTCGGGGTAGGCGCGGCCGTACACGGGGATGCTCGTCAGACCCTTCTTCGGAGTCACGACGACCCCCTTGGCCGGGACCGCGGCCGGGCTCTTCTTCGGGTTCTTGAACCACGCCTTCTGGCCGAGGTACCAGATCGCCGTCCAGTCGCCGTCACGGCCGGCCACCGCGTACTGCTGGCCGGTGGAGACACGTGAGCCGAGATCGTTGACGCCGGTCGTCGAGTCGCCGCTGCCCGGATGCGTGCCGATGTCCTTGACCAGCGGGTAGTCCTCACCGGGACCGGAGTACAGCCGGACCGCGCTGGAGCCGTGCACCGGGCACGGCTCGCCCGGGGCGGTGCAGCCGGTGAACTCCGGACGGTTCCCGGCGTAGTCCGGGCGGATGGTCACGACCCCGGAGCCCGGGCCCGCCGCCGGCTCGAAGGGGCGGCCGAGCAGGGTGAAGTAGTGCTGCCAGTCCCAGTACGGGCCCGGGTCGGTGTGCATGCCCGGCACGGTCGACGTGGTCGGGCCCGGCACGGTGTCGTGGCCCAGGATGTGCTGCCGGTCCAGCGGGACGTCGTACTTCTTCGCCAGGTACTTCACCAGCCGCGCCGACGAGCGGTACATCGCCTCCGTGTACCAGGCGTCCGGCGAGGCGAGGAAACCTTCATGCTCCAGGCCGATCGACTTCGCGTTGACGAACCAGTTGCCCGCGTGCCAGGCCACGTCCTTCGCCTTCACGTGCTGGGCGATGTGACCGTCGGTGGAGCGCAGGCTGTAGTGCCAGGACACATAGGTGGGGTCCTGCACCATCTCCAGGACGCCCTCCCAGCGACCCTCCGTGTCATGGACGACGATGTAGTCGATGTCCTGCGAACGCGGCCGGTCGGCGAGGTCGTGGTTGCCGTAGTCGTTGCCCCCGAACTCCTCGTACGGCGCCGGGATCCACTCGCAGGACACCGTCGTCGGGCACTCGGTGCCCTCGGCGTCCACGGTCCGCAGCCCCGCCTGCCGCAGCCGGCCGGTGTCCGGGACGAGGTCCGGCTGTGCGGTCAGGGCGACCCGCTGTCCGGAGTCCGTGAACCGCTCGCCGCCGGTCCGCAGCACGTCGTACACGTCGTTCGCGTACGCGGCGGCCGTCGCGCTGTCGTCCGCGCCCGAGAAGCGGGCCACCGCGCCGTACCAGTCCGCCGGGTCGTCGCTCGCCGGGGCGTCCAGCTCCCGCTGCGCGGCGGCGAGCAGCGCCGCGCCGCCCGCGATGTTGGCGGCCGGGTCGGTGCGCAGCCGCTCGGGCGCCAGGCCGGTCAGCGCGGCCGCCTTCGGCAGCGTCGTGAGGCGGGCCGGGAGCTGCGCGGACTCCGTCGCCTGCGCCGTCGGGATCAGCGGTGCGCGGGAGTCGTCGCCGCGCGGGTCCTCCGTGCCCTCGCTGTGATGCGGGGGCGCCGTCGCCAGGGCCGTGCGCGCGTCGGTGAGGTGCATCGGGCCGTAACCGCCGGTCACACTCGGCGCGCCCGCATGGGTGTCCCAGCGGGACTGGAGATAGGAGACGCCGAGCAGCACGCTCTGCGGCACGTCGTACTCGGCGGCCGCCGCCGCGAACGCCTGCTGCAGACCGGCCGGGGCAGCCGCTTCGGGCGGGGCGGCACCCAGCAGCGGCAGCAACAGCGCCGCGCCGGCCACGGCACCGGCGACACGCCGTCCGCGTCTCGGCCCGACGGCTCTACTGGAATCGGTGACGGGCAAGGCAGCCTCCTGGGACGGATCGGATGCGATGAGCCGTGCGGGGCCGGGCGTGACAGTGGTACCGGCTCTCCGACGATCCGTCAATCATGCGGGAGGGACTGCGATTTCCCACGTCAGCGCGGGCTTCCCGGAGTTTCGTGGCGGCGGCTGCGGGGCCTGCGGGGCGTCAGTGGCGTACACCAATGAGGGGAAGAGAGGAGAGAGAAAAGTGGGGAGCGAAGGGAGGAGACATGGAAGGTCCGCGGTGCGCCGCCGTCGTCGGCGCACCGCGGACCGCCATCCCCGTCAGCGAGTGCCGACCGCCGCGCGCACGGCCCGGCGGGCCATGTGGCAGTCGTCGTGCAGCCGCCGCAGAAGCAGCCGCTGTTCCTCGCCGGACGGCGCAGCACTTGGGTGGGTCATACCCGGTGCCGCCGGGGTCGTGTCGTGCATCGAACGCTGCACGGCCGTCTCGTAGGTACGGATCTCCCGGGTGAGCACCAGCATCAGATTCACCAGGAAGGCATCGCGCGAGGCCGGTCCCGCGGACTGCGCGATCTGGCTGATCTGCCGCCGCGCCGCCGGGGCGTCGCCGAGCACCGACCACAGGGTGGCCAGGTCGTAGCCCGGCAGGTACCAGCCCGCGTGCTCCCAGTCCACCAGCACCGGACCGGCCGGCGAGACCAGGATGTTCGACAGCAGCGCGTCCCCGTGGCAGAACTGGCCCATGCCCTGCCGCCCGGCCGCCATCGCGATGCCGTGCAGCAGCTTCTGCAGATCGCCCAGGTCACGGTCGGTCAGCAGGCCCAGCTCGTGGTACCGGTTGATGCGGGCCGCGTAGTCCAGCGGCGCGTCGAAGGTGCCCGCCGGCGGCCGCCAGGCGTTCAGTCGGCAGATCGCGCCGAGCGCCGCCCTGATGTCCGCCCGCGGCGGCGCCTCGACCGGGTGCCGCTGCAGTGCCGCCGCCCGCCCCGGCATCCGCTCGATCACCAGGGTGCAGTTGTCCGGATCCGCCGCGATCAGCCTCGGCACCCGCACCGGAGGGCGGTGCCGGACGAACGAGCGGTATGCAGCTATTTCGTGCCGGAACTGCTCGGCCCACACCGGCGAGTGGTCCAGTAAACACTTGGCGACGGCCGTGCTGCGACCGGTCGTCCCGACCAGGAGCACGGACCGCCCGCTGCGGCGGAGCACCTGCACCGGCGCGAACTCCGGACAGATCCGGTGCACCGACGCGATCGCCGTGCGCAGCTGGGCGCCCTGAGGGCCGGACAAGTCGAGTCTCCCGCTGAGCGGTTGGGTGCCGATCCCCCCGGCGCGCCGCGCCGTGCCCGCACCGAGCACGGGGGAGGCCGGGCGCGCCGGGGCGAGGTAGGGGCCGCCGCCGCCCGGGCGGGGGTGCAGCGGCCGGGGCGGGGCGGACACGGAGGACGATGCTGCGTACATGGGCGAGACAGATCCCTTCCTGTGCCTGCGAGGTCAGCGCGCCGCCCGTCCCGGTCGCCCGGGTACACCCTGGGGAATGCACCGGTTCGATCACTTGGCGACCGGGTCGGGGTGGCGCGTTCCTACCTGACACCCGATGACCAGTGGCACACCATCTGGCGGACCCTGGCGAACCCTGGCGAATAGTCGCCCGGCAACTCTCACCGGGCTACTGTCAAGTCAGCCGAGAACCTGGGGGCTTACGTGAGCGGACAACCCAACACCCGCCTGGCGGACCTGTTCGGCCTGGCCGGCTGGTCCAAGGGCGAGCTCGCGAGGCTGGTCAACCGGCAGGCGGCGGCCATGGGCCACCCCCAGCTGGCGACCGACACCTCGCGGGTGCGGCGGTGGATCGACATGGGAGAGATCCCGCGCGATCCCGTGCCGCGGGTGCTGGCGGCTCTGTTCACCGAGCGTCTCGGCCGCGTCGTGACCACTGAGGATCTCGGTCTGGTCCGGCACGGGCGTGCGGGGAAACGGCAGGGCGGCGGGAATGTGGAACATCCCGACGGAGTGCCGTGGGCGCCCGAGCGGACCGCCGCGGTCCTCACCGAATTCACGGGAATGGACCTCATGCTCAACCGACGCGGCTTGGTGGGCGCGGGCGCCGCGCTCGCCGCGGGATCCGCACTCAGCAGCGCCATGCACGACTGGCTGCACACCGACCCGGCCCTGGCGGCCGACGCTCCGCACTTCGACGACCCCCTGCACGCCGACCCCGCCGGGTTCGACCGTTACGAGGCCGCCCCCATCGGGTCGCAGGAGATCGAGGAGCTGGAACGCTCGGTCGAGGTGTTCCGCGCCTGGGACGCGGCCCGCGGCGGCGGGCTCCAGCGCAAGGCGGTCGTGGGCCAGTTGAACGAAGTCGGCGGCATCCTCGCCTACCACCATCCACCTCACCTCCAGCGGCGCCTGTGGGGCGTCGCGGCCAACCTCGCCGTCCTCGCGGGCTGGATGTCGCACGACGTCGGCCTGGAGCCCACGGCCCAGAAGTACTTCGTGATCGCCGCCCATGCCGCGAGAGAGGGCGGCGACCGGCCCCGGGCCGGCGAGGCGCTCTCCCGGGCGGCCCGCCAGATGGTGCACCTGGGCCGGCCCGACGACGCGCTGGACCTGATGAAGCTCGCCCAGTCCGGCTCCGGCGAGCAGGTACTGCCCCGCACCAGGGCGATGTTCCACACCATCGAGGCCTGGGCCCAGGCGTCCATGGGCAAGGGCCAGGCGATGCGCCGCACCCTCGGCCAGGCGGAGGACCTCTTCGTCTCCGACAAGAGCGACGTGCCGCCGCCCAGCTGGATGCAGCTGTTCAACGAGGCGGACCTGTACGGCATGCAGGCCCTGGCGTACCGCACGCTCGCCGAGTTCGAGCCGGGTGCGGCCGCGCACGCCCAGCACTACGCCGACAAGGCGCTGGCCCTGCGCATCGACGCCCAGGAGCGGTCGAAGATCTTCGACTTCCTGTCCATGGCCTCCGCCTGCTTCATCGCCGACGATCCCGAACAGGCGGACCGGTTCGCGCGCCTCGCCCTGGTGTCGATGGGGCAGAACTCCTCGCGCCGCACCTGGGACCGGCTGCGCCAGATGTACCGGCTCACCGCCGAGTACGCCACCTACCCGAAGATCCACCAGTTGCGGGAGGAGATCAAGCTGGCGCTGCCCAAGGAGCAGGCCAGGAAGCTGGGCGGCGGCACGACCGCCCAGGCGTAGCACCGGGAATCGGCAGAGTCAGGCAGAGGGGGAGTCAGGGCGTTCGCGGCTCACCCGGTCACCCTGGCCACGAGCACACAGGCGTCGTCCTCGCGCTCGGTGTCACCGAACTCCTCCACGACCGTCCGCACGCAGTCCTGCGCGCCGCGCGCCGCCGCGAACCGCGGGGCCAGGCCGAGGAAGCGGTCGCCGACGGCCGGTGCTGCCTTGCCGGCGGGCACCAGTCCGTCGGTGTGCAGCAGGAGTACGTCGCCCACCTGCAGGGTCACCTCGGCCTCGCCGTAGGCGGCACCCGAGGTGGCGCCGAGCAGGACGCCGTCCGGCGTGTTCAGCCTGCGCCCCGTCCCGTCGCGGAACAGCAGCGGGGCGGGGTGTCCTGCCTGCGCCCACACGAGCGTGCGGGTCCGCGGCCGGTAGCGGCAGCAGACGGCGCTGCCGAGGGCCGGCTGGACGGTGGCGTCCAGCAGCTGGTTGAGTCCGGCCAGCAGCGGGCCCGGGCTGGTCCCGGCCATCGCCATGCCGCGCAGCGCGCCGAGCAGCATCGCCATGCCCGAGGTGACCGCGGGGCCGTGCCCGGTGAGGCCGCCGGCGCTCAACAGGGTCTCGCCGTCGCTGAGTTCCAGCGCGTCGTACCAGTCGCCGCCGACCAGCCGGCTCGCCGTCGCGGGCAGGTAGCGGCCCGCCAGGTCGAGGGTCTGCGGGCCCTGGTGCGGGAGCCGCAGGGTGCCCCGCCACGGCGGCAGCACGGCCTCCTGCAGCTCGACCGCAAGCCGGTGCTCGGTCTGCGCGTGGTGCCGGTGGCGCTGGAGCGAGTCACGGGTCTCGCTCACCGCCTGCTGGCTGCGGCGCAGCGCGCTGACGTCGCGCAGCACGGCCCACATCGAGGCGGTGCCGCCGTCGGCGTCGAGCACGGGCTCGCCCATCATGTGCACGGTGCGGACCTCGCCGTCCGGGCGGACGATCCGGAACTCGCCGTCGATGCGTTTGGCGTCGATGAGGCAGTCCGTGACCATCGCGGTCAGCTTGGGCCGGTCCTCGTCGAACACCAGGGACGGCAGTTCGTCCAGGGTGAGCGGGGGAGCGGACCGGTCCCGGCCCAGGATCTCGTACAGCTCGCCGGACCAACTGGCCTCGTCGGTCAGGAGGTTCCACTCGGCGCTGCCGACGCGGCTGAGCAGTGAGCCGCCCTCGCGCGCCCGGGGCGCCGTGCGGGCGGGCGGCTCCGGCGGGGCCGGCGGGCCGTCCCGCAGCTGGGCCAGGTGTTCGTCGAGGTCGTTGAGCTGGTGCAGCGCGAGGTCGTAGAGCGCACGCTGCCAGCGGCCGTGCGGGTCCGTACCGTCGTCCTGTGCGTCCTGTGCGTCCTGTGCGTCCCGCCGTACGGCGTCCACATCCCCTTTGAGCCGCCGCGTCTGCGTGATGAGCGCGTCGACCTGACCGCGTCCTGGTGGCTGGGCGGCTGGGCGGTCCGCGGAGAGATGGGACGGCATGACGCACTCCGATGAGGGGACGGTTCGGCCAAGGCGGGACGGTGGGACCGCTATGACTGTTGCACAGCCCGAGACGCCCCGTAAGGGATTCGGCAACACACGATACGGTGGTGCTTCTGGCATATGCCACAGTCTTCCCCGAGTGGTTGCGGCGTACCTGCGGCGTACGTCGCCGGTGAAGCAAGTCGTAGAACTCGTACGCGAGTTGACGGACCGTCTGGCCTGTCCTGTCGCACTCATTCTCCTGTTCGACGCGCCTTTGTTCCAGTGGGTGCGGCGGCCCTTCCGGGGCTCCCGTCGTCTACTCGTCGGTAGGCGTTCTCAGGGGTGACGCAGCTCACAGAATGTGCGGGGCCGGTGCGTGCTCGTACTGGCACACCGGACCGATCGCCCACCGCAAGGAGACCGCGCATGGACCTCACCCTCCGGCAGTCCGCTCGCGCCTGTCTGATCACCGAGGAGGAGCGGGACAAGCCCGTGCCCGCCGTCCTCCGGTACCGGGCCGACGACCCGTTCGCGGTGTACTTCGACTTCCCGCCCCAGGCGGCCCTCGACGGCGAGCCGGTCACCTGGACCTTCGCCCGCGCCCTGCTCGAGGAAGGGCTGTGCGGGCCCGCCGGCGGCGGCGACGTGCAGCTGTGGCCGTGTGGCGAGGAGGACACGGTCGTGGAGTTCCACTCGCCGTTCGGACTCGCGCTGCTGAAGTTCGACACGGCCGCCCTGCGCCGCTTCCTGCTGCGCACCCACGCCGTGGTGGCACCCGGCCGGGAGGACGTGGGCGCGGCCGTCGAGCGGGGACTGAGCAGCCTGTTCGACGAGGTGTGAGTCAGCCCCCGGAGCCGTCGTACAGCGCCGGACGCGAGGCCGGCTCCACGGTCACCCGGCCGCCGCCCGCCAGCGACCGCACGCCCGCCTCGGCGACCACGGACGCCATGTACCCGTCCCAGGCGCTCGGCCCCGTGACCCGCCCCCGCCGGGTCGCGTCGACCCACGCCTGCACCTCGCGGTCGTAGGCGTCCGCGAACCGCACGAGATAGTCCTGCGGCACCTCCTCGCGCGCCTCCCCGCCGGATGTGACGACCATGGTGTGCTCCTCGCCGATCCGCGCGCTGCCCGCCTCGCAGACCGCCTCGCAGCGGACCTGGTAGCCGAAGCCGCAGTTGACGAACACCTCCACGTCCACCAGGGCACCCGCGTCCGTCTCGAACAGCACGAACTGCGGGTCCTGCAGCCCCTGCGGGGCGAGGTCCGAGGCGCGCGGCCGCAGCACGGTCACGGCCGTCAGCTCCTGCCCCAGCAGCCAGCGGGCCGCGTCGATCTCGTGCGACACCGAGCTGTCGACCAGCATCGCGCTGGTGAAGTCCGGCGGGGAGGAGACGTTGCGGTGCACGCAGTGCAGCATCAGCGGCCGCCCCAGCCGCCCGCCGTCCAGCACCGACTTGAGCCGCCGGTACTCGGCGTCGTAGCGCCGCATGAACCCGATCTGCGCCAGCCGCCGCCCGAGCCGCGCCTCCGCCTCGACCACCCGGAGCGCCCCCGCGGACTCCGGCACCATCGGCTTCTCGCACAGCACCGGCAGCCCGCGGGCGAACGCCGCGCGCAGCGCCTCCTCGTGCGCCGGGCCCGGCGAGGCGATCAGTACGGCGTCCACCCCGGGCGCGTCGAGCGCCGCCTCGGTCTCGGTGTGCGCCGCGGCCCCGTCCAGCCCGGCCACCGCCTCCTTCGCACGGTCGGAGTCGGGGTCCGCCACCGCGGCGACCCTGGCGCCGCTCACCACCTGGTCGAGCCGCCGTATGTGATCGGCCCCCATGTGTCCCGCGCCCAGCACCGCAACGCCCAGCAGGTCACCCACGCCCGTACTCCCTTGTCGCCGACTCTCCCGGCGTAGCGTACGGTCGTGCCGCGGGCCCGGTCGGCAGCGCGGCCGTCAGTAGCGCAGCACCCCGGCGATGCCGCCCGCCTCGCCCAGCGTGCCGTCGGGGACGAAACGCACCTCGGCGCCGGTGTCCAGGCACTTCTCCACGATCTCGTCGACGATGTCCTCGCGGGCGTCGAGGTCGCCGCTCTCGGCCGGCACCAGATGGTCGCCGTCGTCGCGCACGGTCACCCGGTAGTTCTCCTCGACGGCGAGCAGCCGGACGCGGGCCTGCATGGCGTTCTGCCAGACCTCGTCGACACCGGCCACGAACTCCTTGTGCCCGCGCGCCGTTTCGAGCTCGTCGGCCACGCTGTCCACACCGCGTGCCTCCTCGGCCTGGATCAGCGGCCGCAGTGCCTGCCACACCTCGTTGGGGCCGGCGTGCGCCAGGCCCGCGCGCGGCACCTGCGCCGCGGCCTTGGTGGCCTCGCCGACATCGGTGAGCAGGGACAGCGCGGCGGGTTCGCCGGTCACGTACAGCGGGCGGGGGCTGCCGCGCAGCACCGCGCCCATCGCCCGGTCGGCCTCCCGCAGGAAGTGCCGGGTGCCCTCGTCGCGGTAGGTGCTCGGCATGTCGCCGAGGCGCTCCTGACGCTCGGGGTCGAAGTTGGGGTTGGCGCGCAGCAGCGGGAAGCCGCCCGAACGTTCCTCCACGACCCGGTCCGCGCCGCCGCTCCACAGCGTGACGCGGTCCGACGCGACCGACAGCACCCAGAAGGGCCGCTCGGCGGCCTGCGCGGAGACCAGGTTGCGGGTCAGGAAGGTGTCCGAGAGCACCACGCGCTCGGGCACGCTCCGTGCCACCGACCACACCTGGTGCTCACCCGGCGCGGCGAAGATCACCAAGCCGTCCTCGGCGTGCGTCAGATCGACCTCGGCGAGCGCCTGGTCCAGCTGGGCCTCGACGTCGACGCGCCGGTCGCGGGGGATGGCGGGATCGTGCTCCAGCTGCCGTTTCGCCTCGGCGACGACATTGCGCAGCCGGACCGGATCCTGGGTCTTCTCCGGCTCGCGGCGGTGCGTCGGGGTCAGCACGGACACCGCGGGGTAGGGGCGCGGGCGGCGCAGCTCGGCGAGGGTCGTGGGACTGAGTGCGTGCTCCATGACAGCACCATAGGACCGATCGGCATCTCGGGCATTCGGGGAGGATTCAATGCTCATTGCCGCTCCTCAGCGCCGCACGAACTCCCGTTCGCGGGCAGCGAGCCGTACCGCAGGAAGTCGTCGACCTTGCGGTGCACGCACTTCGACGAGCCGTACCCGGTGTGCCCGTCGGCCCTGTTGTCGAGGACGACGGCCGACGAGCCGAGCCGGTCCGCGGTCTCCACGGTCCAGCGGTACGGCGTCGCAGGGTCGCCCCGGGTGCCCACCAGCAGCAGCTTCGGGGTGTCGACGTCCTTCACCTCGTCGCGTATGTAATCGGTGCCCCGGGGGCGGCCGTAGCACAGCAGCACCTCGGTGAGCCGGTACCGGCCGAAGACCGGCGAGGCCTGCTCGTACGCGGCGCGCAGCCGGCCGAGGTCACGGGTGACCTGGTCGGCCGTGGGGCGATCGGGATCGTCCGCGCAGTTGATCGCCATCAGCGCCGCGGCGAGGTTGTCGAGGGGGATGTCCTCCTCGTCGGTCAGGCCCCCGTCGGTCTCCGGTCCGGTCTCCCGCGGGCGTTCGGTGTCCGGGCGCTCCCGGACACCCGGGATGCCCGGTACACCTGGCACACCCGGGACGCCCGGGACCGAGTAGCCGCCCGTCACGAACGCCTCGATGCGGCGGGTGTCGCCGTCCTCGACCAGCGAGGCCAGCGCCCGCTCCAGCATGGGCCACAACTCCCGGCTGTAGAGCGCCTGTCCGATGGCGCCCACCAGGTCCTGGCCGGTGAACTCGTAGCCGAAGTCGGTCGGCAGCGGATCCTGGTCCAGCGAGCGGACCAGCCGCAGCACCTCCTCCCGCGCGGTGCGCGCGTCCTGCCCGAACGGGCAGGCGATGTCCTCGACACACCAGTCCAGGAAGTCCTCCAGGGCCGTCTGCTGGCCCCGGGCCCCCGCGATCCCCTGCTCGGTGAGCGGTGCCGTGAGGGTGTCCACGCCGTCCAGGGCGAGCCGGCCCACCCGGTCCGGGAACTGCGCCGCGTACACCGCGCCGAGCCGCGTCCCGTAGGAGAAGCCGAGGTAGTTGAGCTTCTTGTCGCCCAGCGCCTGCCGGATGACGTCCAGGTCGCGGGAGGCGTTCACGGTGCCGATGTGCGGCAGGACCGGTCCCGAGTGCTCCGCACAGGCGTCGGCCGCCCGCTTCAACCGGCTCAGCATGTCCCGCGGATCGCGCAGTACGTCGTCGGTGTCGTCGCCGGCGGTCGCGTACGAGCCGCCGCAGCTGACGGGGGAGGACCGGCCGACGCCGCGCGGGTCGAAGCTCACCACGTCGTAGGTGTCGGTGAGGTCCATGAACTCCTTGCCGCTGCGAGCGAGTTCGGTGACGCCCGCGCCGCCGGGACCGCCGAAGTTCAGCACCACCGAGCCGCGTCTGTCGCCGCTGGCCCGGTAGCGGGCCAGCGCCAGGTCGAGGGTTCCGGCCTCGGGCCGGGCGTGGTCGAGGGGGACCGTGACCTTGCCGCACTGCAGGTCCTGCGGCATCTGCATGCCCTCGCACGGGCCCCACACGACCTTCTGGTCGTAGAAGCGGGACAGGTCGGGCCGGCCGTCGTCCGCCGCCGCGGCCGGAAGTCCCGCGCACAGCAGCGTCCCGGAGACGGCCCCCATGAGTGCGCGGCGTCGCAGTGCGGGCCACGTCGACGGCTTTGCCGGCATCGATGCCTCCACGGGCGCCAGGCCGCGGACCGGTGACCAGCACCCTCGCTCACGATAGGCGGCTGCCGGAAGGGCCGCCTCCGGGCGGGCGCGGGCGGCCGGGAGGGAGTACCCTGCGCCGCTCTCACTTCCGGTGCGGACGTCCTGTCGCCGGTTCGACCGCGGACCCACTCGATGGGGTGAACGGGGGACAAGCCATAACCCGGACGGGTCGCCCGCGTTTTATCCGTTGCGGGTGAGCACCCGCTGAGCCGGCGCGGGCGAGAGCCCGTGTCGATGTCTGGAAGGCAGAGACCCATGAGACGGGCTACCCGTAACGGTGTGTTCGCCGTCGCCGCCGCGTCCGGCGCGATGGCACTGACGTTGCCGGCGCACGCCGACTCCGAGGCCGACGGCGGCGCGGCCGGCTCGCCCGGGGTGATCTCCGGGAACACCATCCAGCTCCCGGTGCACGTACCGGTCAACGCGTGCGGGAACACGGTGAACGTGGTGGGGCTCCTGAACCCCGCCGTCGGCAACGGCTGCGCCAACAAGGGCGGCGGCACTCCGGAGGAGGCCTCCAGCGTCTCCGGCGGCGGGGCGCACGCGGACGGCGCCGCGACGGACTCGCCCGGGGTGATCTCCGGCAACGGAGTGCAGCTCCCCGTCGATCTGCCGGTCAACGTCAGCGGCAACTCCGTGAACGTGGTCGGCGTAGGCAACCCGGCCATCGGCAACGAGTCCGTGAACGCCCCGGGTGAGGAGCCGGAGGGGCCCGGCGAGCCGACGCCGCCCGTCACCCCCGAAGAGCCCACCGAGCCACGCCCCGAGCCCGAGTCGCCGCCCACGGGCGAGACCACCCCCGTCCCCAGGCCCACCCCGCACGCGCCGGAGCAGCCCACCACGCCTGTCCTCGCCGTGACGGGCAGCGACGCGATGCTGCCCGCGGCCGTCGGCGCGACGGCCCTCGTCCTCGGCGGCGCCGCGCTCTACCGCAGGGCCAGGCCGGGAAACGCCCGCTGACCGCACCCCCACCGACAGAAGGCCCGCCGGCGGCCGCCCGGCAGGCCTTCCGCCGTTCCACTGCTCATGCGTGGACGCCGGACGTACGTGCCGGGCGGAGCCGCGGGTGAGGGCGCCGCATGCGCTGGGTGCGGCGCCCGGCCCGGTCGTGGGGTCGACCGGCAGCAAGGAAATCGCCGCGTCGGGACGGTCCCTCAGGCGCAGAGTCGCACATATGCGCCGTAAACGTACGGCTTCGACGTACAGCGACTCGACCGCTTCGGCTGAGGCTCAGCGGCCGTGGAAACGGTGATGCAACCGCCGTACCGCGTCCGTCAGTTCGGGCACCGGGCCGTCGACCGTCACCCCGGGCGCCACCTCCTGGACCGGCAGCGCCCGCACCGGCGCCCCGGGCACCCCCAACTCCGCCAGCCACTCGGTCAGCTGTGCGGAGGACGCCACGTACACGATCCGCCCCAGACCCACCCAGGCGTGCGCGGCCGCGCACATCGGGCAGTGCTCGCCGGAGGTGTACACCGTCGCCGCCGCCCGCTCCTCGGGCGACAGCCTGGCCGCCGACCAGCGGGCCAGTTCGAACTCCGGATGCCGGGTGCGGTCGCCGGACGCCACCCGGTTGTGGTCCTCGGCGAGCACCGTGCCGTCCGCGCCGACCAGCACCGACCCGAAGGGCTCGTCCCCGGCCTCCAGTGCCTGCTCCGCCAGCTCCACGCAGCGCCGCAGATACGGCAGCTCGGTGTCCTTCACGGCCATCGTGTACGACTCTCCTCCGCGACGCGAACGTGACGTGATCTTGCCGGCCTGCGCTCGGCCGGCCCGCGTCAGCGCCCGTCGGGGCCCGTCAGCGCCCCACCTTGGACCGGTCGAGGGCGGCCACACCCAGCGCGGCCAGGGCGATCTGGATGAGCCATTCCACCCAGTCGACGCCGTTGGTGTCGCCCACGCCCAGCGCGGCGGCGAGTGCCGAGCCGATGAGCGCGGCCACGATGCCGACCAGGATGGTCCACAGGATCCCGATCCGCTGCCGACCGGGCACGACGAGCCGGCCCAGCACGCCGATGACGATGCCGATGACAAGGGCACTGATGATGCCCGATATCTCCATGTCTGCTCCTTCAAGTCCTTCGATTGTCGGGGTCTTGTGAAGGGTCGCCCGCTGGAGTGCGGGTGCCCGCCAGGTCGCGGACCACTCCGGGGACAAAGCGGGTGAATGGGCGAAAACGGCGGTGAGGCCGGTCCGAACGACCGGCCTCACCGCTCCTCGCGCCGCCTCCTCGGGCGGCGGTTCACGGCCTGGGGGCGCTCTTCATCGCCGTACCGGCGCAGACCATGCCCAGGATCAGGGCCAGTGCGCCGATGATGATGTTGTTCCACACGACACCCGCGTCCGGGCTGCTGCCCACGATCCACGGCGAGATGATCATCCACACGCCCAGCGCGCAGCACGCCCAGCTCAGGCCGTACATGCGTTCAGGGGCCCGGGTGAAACCGAGGCCCAGTACGCAGATCGCGAGCCCGATGATCAGGTTGTGCGGCGTCAGGGAGGGCTGGCTGGTCGAGTAGTGGAGTATCCAGGGGGATACGGCGCAGTACAGGCCGAGCAGGAACACCGGCCCGTCCACGAGCGCCACATCGCGACCGCCGAGCATACGGGCGTACCGATCCCGCATCTCGTGCACATCGGGGTGGCCGGTCATGTCACCTCTGGTGGGGGAAACGTTGGCCATGACTCGTCTCCTTTGACTAGCAGGCCTGGCCGCGTCTGGTGTGGTATGCCATAAGCGCGGTGTAAGTTCATAATGCGCTTATTTCGTCCTTATGTGTAGCGCCGCCAAGTGCGCCTCGCGCACCGGCGCCGTCTGCCCCTGGATCAGCAGGAACATCCCCTCGCGGGCCAGCCGCTGGGCCGGGCTGTCCAGGCTCATGGCCCGGCCGCCCCCGGCCACCACCGCGGCGGTCGTGGCCGCCCGTAGCAGGTCGTGCGCCCGGGTCCGCAGCGCCAGCCGTTCCTCGACGTGCTCGTGCGGCACCGGATGGTCGGCGAGGGCGTAGGCCCGTCGGCGCACCTCGTCGAGCCGGGCGCGCAGGGCGTCCGCCGTCTCCCGGGCGCCGCCGGCGTCGTCCAGCAGCCGCAGGGCCGCGTACGCCACCCCGAAGACGGCCGGGGAGGTGTTCGCGCTGCGCGGGATGTCCGTCGCGGCGAACCGCTCCCGAGGCGTGTGCAGCACGACCGACTCGCCGGGCACCCACAGTCCGTCCAGGTCCAGGGACACCGTCCGGGCGGCGGTCAGCGCCGCGAGCCGCATCGGCGGCGAGGCGCGCAGCCCCGGCTGCTCCCGTGCGTCGGTGAACGCGAACACCACCTCGGCCGTCTCCGTCACACCCGCGAGCAGCATCACGTCGTTCAGTCCCCAGCCGGTGTACCAGGGAACCCTGCCGTCGAACCGCCAGCCGCCCCGCTCGGCCGTCGCCCGCACCGGGACCCGGGGAAAGGCCCGCACATGGGCGTACGCGATGCCCGCCAGCAGTTCACCGGTCGCCAGCGGACGCAGCAGCCGCTCCCGCACGGGGAGTCCGGTGCGGGCGAGGAGCCGGACCGGCGTGTGGTGCTGCGTCTGCACGAACCACGTCGAGCCGCACGCCCCGGCCAGGATCTCCTGGATCTCCCGGGCGACCGCGTCGGGGGCGCCCGCGCCGCCGTACTCCTCCGGAGCGCTCACCCCGAGCAGCCCGGACTCCCGGACCGCGGCCAGGTGACTCGCGGGCACGCCCTCCTGGTCCACCCGTTCGGCCTGCGGGGCGAGGAGGTCCCGCGCGAGCCGGTGGGCACGGGCGACGAGCGGATGCGGTGTGGTGGTCATGACGCCATTGTCGTGGCGCTCGGCCACCACGGGGCGGACCGTCAGTCGCGCCCCCGGGCCCGCCGGAAGCGGGCCAGCCCGTCCGCGAGGGCGACGACCGGGTCCGGGTAGCCGATCGCGGCCCGCTCGCGCCCGAGCTTCCACGGCTCGTGCACCGCGGCCCCCGCCACGTCCCGCAGTTCCGGCACCCAGCGGCGGACGTAGTCGCCGTCGGGGTCGTGCCGCCTGCCCTGGGCGACCGGGTTGAGGACCCGGTTCGGGCGGGTGTCGGTGCCGGTTCCGGCCACCCACTGCCAGTTCAGCTGGTTGTTGGCCACATCGCCGTCCACCAGCAGGTCCAGGAAGTGGCGGGCGCCGACCCGCCAGTCGACGTACAGCGTCTTGGTCAGGAAACTCGCCGTCAGCAGGCGCCCCCGGTTGTGCATCCAGCCCTCGTGGCGCAGCTGGCGCATCGCCGCGTCGATCACCGGGTAGCCGGTACGGCCCTCCCGCCAGGCCTCGATGTCGTCGTGCGCGGCGCGTGCGGAACGCCAGCGGTCGTGCCGCGTACGGTAGTCGGCGCCGGCCGCGTCCGGCCGGGCCGCCAGCACCTGGCGGTGGAAGTCGCGCCAGGCAAGCTGCCGTACGAATGCCTCCGCGCCCGGACCGCCCGCGCGGCGCGCCCGTTGCACCAGCTCGACGGGGGAGAGGGTGCCGAAGTGCAGATGCGGGGACAGCCGGGAGGTGGCGTCACCGGCCAGGTCGTCGTGCCGGTCGGGGTATTCGGCGAGTCCGGAGCGCAGCCATGCCGTGAGCCGCCGCCGGCCCTCCTGTTCCCCGCCGACGGCCAGGCCGGGCGACCGTCCGGCGACCTCGTCGCGGGTGGGGACGCCTTCCGAGCCGACCTCGTCGGGGACCCGTACCGCCCGGGGCGCGGCGAGCGGATCGCGAAGCCGATGCCCCGACCAGCGCCGGAAGTACGGCGTGAACACCGCGAAGTGATCGGAGCCGGACGGCGTCACCGCACCGGGCGCGACCGCCCAGCTCACCGCGTCGTGCACATGCAGCCGACGCCCCTCCGCCTCCAGGGCGCGGCGCAGCCGCTCCTCGCGGCGGTGGGCGAAGGCGCTGACGTCGGCCGCCACACGCACCTCGGCGGCGTCCGCCTCGGCGGCCACCCGGCACACCTCCCGCACCACGTCGCCCGACCGGACGACGAGCCGCCCGCCGCGCCGGCGCAGGCCCGCGTCCAGATCGGCCAGGCAGTCGGCGAGGAACGCCCGCCGGTTCGGCACGTCGAACCCGGCGGCGGTCACCGCGCGGTCGTGCACGAACAGCGGCACCACCCGGCGGGCGCCGTCCAGGGCGGCCCGCAGCGGCGGATGGTCGTGCAGCCGCAGATCACAGGTGAACAGGACGACCGAGACGTCCGCGTTCACGGCGTGGCTCCCGAAGGCGGCGGCACCGGCGCCGGGGTCCGCGCCGCGGCCCGGGCGATGTTGCGGGCCATGCCGCCGAAGACCAGGGCGTGGAACGGGGACACGCCCCACCAGTAGGCCTGGCCGAGCAGACCGTGCGGGTGGAACAGGGCACGCTGCCGGTACCGGGTCCGCCCGTCACCGTTCTGCTCGGCGTACATCTCCAGCCACGCCAGACCCGGCAGCCGCATCTCCGCCCGCAGCCGCAGCAGCCGGCCGCGTTCGATCTCCTCGACCCGCCAGAAGTCCAGCGAGTCGCCGGCCCGCAGCCGCTCCGCGTCCCGGCGTCCGCGCCGCAGGCCGACCCCGCCGAACAGCCGGTCCAGCCGGCCGCGCACCGCCCAGGCGAGCGGGAAGGAGTACCAGCCGTTCTCCCCGCCGATCCCCTCGATGACCCGCCACAGCGCCTGCGGCGACGCGTTCACCGTGATCTCCCGCTCGTCCGTGTACAGGCTGCCCCCCGCCCAGCCCGGGTCGGTGGGCAGCGGATCGCTGGGGGCGCCGGGGACGGAGGCGCTGGACCAGCGGGTGGTGACCTGGGCGTCCTTCACCCGTTGCAGCGCCAGCCGCACCGCCTCGTCGAAGCCGAGCGGATGGCCCGGGGGATCCGGGACGTACGCGGCGATGTCGTGCTCGCGGCAGACCACCTCGTGGCGCAGCGACTCGGCGAGCGGCCGGGCGAGGGACGCGGGCACCGGCGTCACCAGGCCCACCCACTGACTCGACAGCCCGGGGCTGAGCACCGGGACGGGCACGACCAACCGTCGCGGCAGACCGGCCACCCGCGCGTACCGCAGCATCATGTCCCGGTACGTCAGCACCTCCGGGCCGCCGATGTCGAACGCCCGGTTCACCTCCGCCGGCATGTCCGCGCTGCCGACGAGGGACCGCAGGACGTCCCGGACGGCGACCGGCTGGATCCGGGTGCGCACCCAGCTCGGCGTGACCATCACCGGCAGCCGCTCGGTCAGATACCGCAGCATCTCGAAGGAGGCCGAGCCGGAGCCGAGGATCACCGCCGCGCGCAGCACGGTCGTGGGGACGCCGGACCCCAGCAGGATGCGGCCCACCTCCGCCCGTGAACGCAGGTGCGGCGACAGTTCCCGCTCGGGCACGCCCGCCGGGGTGAGCCCGCCCAGGTAGACCAGGCGCCGCACACCCGCGGCGCGGGCCTGCCGGGCGAAGACGTGCGCCGCCCGCCGGTCGGTCTCCTCGAAGTGTTTGCCGGAGCCCAGCGCGTGCACCAGGTAGTACGCCACGTCCACCTCACGCAGGGCGGCGGCCATCGAGGCGTCGTCCGTGACGTCCCCGCGCACTATCTCCACGTCGGCCGCCCAGGGGTGGTCGCGCAGCTTGCCGGGCGTGCGGGCCAGACAGCGCACCCGGTATCCGGCCGCCAGCAGCTCCGGCACCAGCCGGCCGCCGATGTAGCCCGTGGCACCGGTCACCAGGCAGCGCGGGGGCTCGCCGGGCGTGTCGTCAGCGTTCATCGGAGCTCGCTCCCTCGGAATACGCGATCGCCCCCGACGGGTTCCACGCCGGGTCGCTGCCCAAGACTTCCCCCGGGGGCGATTTCGGACGCGGTGTGCCTCGAACGGCGGACGCCGGGGCCGGGGCGTCCGGGGCCGGGACGTCCGAGGCCGGCGCCCCTTCTATAGGCTGATCGTGTGGCCACAGCAGAAGACCGGGAGCAGCCGACGAGCCGCCCGGAGCCCCCCGCGGGGTCCGACCTGTCCTCCTTCGCCGTCCACCTGCGGCGGCTGAACGGCGAACTCAACCGCCTGATGCAGGGCTTCGCCGGGGACCACGGGCTGCACGCCACGGATGTCCACGCGCTCGCCGCGATCCTCGACGCCGAGGAGCCGATGACCCCCGGGCGGCTGCGGGAGCACCTGGGCCTGACCTCCGGTGCCGTGACGGCGTGCGTGGACCGGCTCGAACGCGCCGGTCACATCCGCCGGGTCCGGGAGAGCGCAGACCGCCGGGTGGTCCACCTGCACTACGCGGCCGACGCCCGCCCGGCCGCCCGCCTGTACTTCCGCCCGCTGGCGGAGGCGACGCGGGCCGCCACCGACCGCTTCGACCAGGACGAACTGGCCGTCGTGCTGCGTTTCCTCGCCGCGTTGAACGAGGAACTGTCCGGGATCAAGCCGCACGGCCGCTGAACGAGCGAGCCGCACGGTCGCCTGTCCGGCGAGCCGCCGCATCCGGGGCCCGCCTCTACGCCGAAGAGACCGCGTCGTCTACGATCAGCCTAGATAGCTCAATCATTAAGATTCTTTTCCGTTGAGCTACTGAGTTGCGCCCGTCCACCCCTGCGGAGCCCGGAGAACATGTCCCCCAGCCCCCGACGTGCCCGACTGCTCGTCCCCCTGCTGCTGCTCGCCGTATGGCTCGGCATCGGCGGCACCCTCGGCCCCTTCGCCGGCCGGCTCGGCGAGGTCGCGACCAACGACCAGGCCGCCTTCCTGCCGCGCAGCGCCGAATCCACCGAGGTCATCGCGGAACAGCGCGCCTTCCGGCAGGAGGAGACGCTGCCCGCCATCGTCGTCTGGACCGACGACGGGAACGCGCCCCTGGCGGACCGGCGCGAGGCCGCCGCGGACGCGCTCACCGGACTCGCCGACGCGCCCGGCGTCGCCGGCCAGGTGTCCCCGGCCCTGCTCTCCGACGACGGCAAGGCCCTCCGCGGTGTCGTGCCGCTGCGCCCCGACCTAGGCGACGAACTCCCCGGCACCCTCGAACGCGTCCGTGCCGCCGCCGAGCGCGTCCCCGGCACCACCGTCCAGCTGGCCGGACCCGCCGCGACCCAGGCGGACCTGTCCGATGCCTTCGCCGGCATCGACGGGATGCTGCTCGGCGTGGCGCTCGCCGCCGTCCTCGTCATCCTGCTGCTCGTCTACCGGAGCGTGCTCCTCCCGCTGGTGATCATCCTGGGCTCGGTGTTCGCGCTCGGACTCGCCTGCGCCGTCGTCTACGCGCTGGCCGACCGGGACGTGCTGCGCGTCGACGGACAGGTGCAGGGCATCCTCTCGATCCTCGTCATCGGCGCGGCGACCGACTACGCGCTGCTCGTCACCGCCCGCTACCGCGAGGAGCTGGCCGCCCGCGCCGACCGGTACGCGGCCGTCACCGCCGCCGTACGCCGCTCCTGGGGCGCCGTCGTGGCGAGCGCCGCCACCGTGGCCCTCGGCCTGCTCGCCCTGCTGATCAGCGACCTCACCAACAACCGGGCACTCGGCCCGGTCGGCGCCATCGGCATCGGCTGCGCCGTCCTCAGCTCGCTCACCTTCCTGCCCGCCGTGCTCGCCCTGCTCGGCCGCGCCGCCTTCTGGCCCGCCAAGCCGCGCCCCGCACAGGACCCCGACAGCGGCACCGGGATCTGGCAGCGCGTCGCGGCCCTGGTCGACCGGGCCCCGCGCCGGGTCTGGGCGCTGTCGCTCGCGGGCCTGCTCGCCTGCGCCGCGTTCGCGCCCGCCCTCACCTCCAAGGGCGTGCCGCTCGACGAGACGTTCGTGAACGACGCGCCCTCCGTCGCCGCCCAGGTCACGCTCGGCCGGCACTTCCCCGGCGGCTCCGGCAACCCCACCGTGGTCGTCGCGGACGCCGACCGGCTGCCCCAGGTCCTGGCCGCCGCACGCGACACCGAGGGCGTCGCCGCCGCGGCCGGAGCCACCGAGAGCGGGCGCCCCGGCGGCGCGCCCCTCGTGGTCGACGGCCGCGTCCGCGTCGACGTGACGCTCCGGGCCGCCGCCGACAGCGACGCCGCCAAGGACACCGTCGCCCGGCTGCGCACGGCACTGCACGCGGTGCCCGGCGCGGACGCCAAGGTCGGCGGTTACACCGCCCAGCAGTACGACACCCTGCGGACCGCCGAGCGGGACCGCTCCCTCATCGTCCCCGTGGTGCTGGCGATCATCTTCGTCATCCTCACGGTGCTGCTCCGCTCCCTGCTGATGCCGGCCCTGCTGGTGGCGACCGTGGCGCTCAACTTCCTCGCCACCCTCGGAGTCTCCGCACTCGTCTTCGAGCACGTGCTCGGCTTCACCGGCACCGACCCGTCCGTGCCGCTGTACGGGTTCGTCTTCCTGGTGGCCCTCGGCGTCGACTACAACATCTTCCTGATGGACCGCGTCCGAGAGGAATCCCTGCGGCACGGTGTCCGCCAGGGCGTGCTGCGGGGCCTGGTGAGCACCGGCGGGGTGATCACCTCCGCCGGCGTGGTGCTCGCCGCGACCTTCGCCGCCCTCGGGGTGATCCCGCTGGCGTTCCTCACGCAGATCGCGTTCATCGTCGCCTTCGGCGTGCTGCTCGACACCCTCGTCGTACGATCCCTGCTGGTGCCCGCGCTGGTACGGGACATCGGGCCACGCGCCTGGTGGCCGGGACGGCTCGCCCGGAGCGGGGACGGCGGGAACGCGGACACGAGGGCGCGGCCGGGTGCACCGGTGAGCTGAGCCGACCGGCGGGAGCGGCGGGGGGTCAGCCGTCGTCCCAGAGGTGCACGGGCCCGGCTTGTGACGTCGATCCGGTAGATCTGACCGGTGTCGTCGGCCAGGACGTAGTAGTCGCCGGCGTCGTCGAACGTGCATGCCGGAGGCGAGTCCTGCGACGAGGCCCGTCACGCCGAGCGCGGACCATGCCCGCAGCCGCCACTCCGCCGGCGCCCCTGGCATCCGGCCTCGCCACCCGCTCCCACCGGAATGTATTTTGGTACCTGAAAGGTTGGCGTATGCATCGACATTGACCACCACCCCGGGCCCACCAGCCCGCGCCCACCCCAGCGAGGCACCGTGAACCACCCCAGCCCCGAGCAGTCCGAGCAGTCCGAGCCGTCCGAGCGGTTCGAGAAGCCCGCCGACACCGTCGCCCGTCTTCGGCGGACCTTCCGCAGTGGCCGTACCAAGCCCGTCGAATGGCGCACCGCCCAGCTGCGCCGGCTGCGGGACATGGTCGCGGAGAACGGCCCCGAGCTGGCCGCCGCCCTCCACGCCGATCTGGGCAAGAGCAGCACCGAGGCCTACCGCACGGAGATCGACTTCACCGTCCGCGAGATCGACCACACCCTCGACCACCTCGACGACTGGTTGCGCCCGGAGCCGGCCCCGGTCCCCGCGCACCTCGGCGCCGACGCCCGCGCCTGGACGCAGTACGACCCGCTCGGCGTCGTCCTGGTGATCGCCCCCTGGAACTATCCGGCGCAGCTCCTGCTCACCCCCATGATCGGCGCCCTCGCCGCGGGCAACGCCGTCGTCGCCAAGCCCAGTGAGCTGGCCCCCGCCACCTCCGCCGTGCTGGCCCGCCTCGTCACCGCCTACCTGGACACCGAGGCGGTCGCGGTCGTCGAGGGCGGCGTGCCGGAGACCACCGCGCTGCTCGCCGAGCGCTTCGACCACATCTTCTACACCGGCAACGGCACCGTAGGCCGGATCGTCATGCGTGCCGCCGCCGAGCACCTCACCCCGGTCACCCTGGAACTCGGCGGCAAGTCCCCGGCGTTCGTCGACCGCGACGCCGACCTCGACGTCGTCGCCGACCGTCTCGTCCGCGGCAAGTTCCTCAACGCCGGCCAGACCTGTGTCGCCCCCGACTACGTCCTCACCGACCCGGCGACCGCCGCCGCCCTCGAACCGGCGCTGGCCCGCTCGGTCGAGGCGCTCTTCGGCACCGACCCGTCCACGTCCCCCGAGTACGGCCGCATCGTCAACGAACGCCACTTCGACCGGCTCGCCGGCCTGCTCGACTCGGGCCGCGTCGTCGTGGGCGGCGCCCGCGACCGTACGGCCAAGTACATCGCGCCGACCATCCTCGCCGACGTCGACCCCGAGTCGCCGGTCATGGGGGAGGAGATCTTCGGCCCGATCCTGCCCATCGTCACCGTGCCGGGGCTCGACGAGGCGATCGCCTTCGTCAACGACCGTGACAAGCCGCTCGCCCTGTACGTCTTCTCGGAGTCCGACGACACCCGGGCCCGTATCGCCGCCGAGACCTCCTCCGGCGGCCTCGGACACGGTCTGCCCCTCGCCCACCTCACCGTCTCCGACCTGCCGTTCGGCGGGGTGGGGGAGAGCGGCATGGGCAGCTACCACGGCCGCTACTCCATCGAGACCTTCAGCCACCGCAAGGCGGTGCTGGAGAAGCCGCTGAGGAGAAGCCGCTGAGTTTGATCCGGCCGGGGTACGGGGGCAGGCCGGCGCGGCCGAGGGGCGTCGCATGGCGCCAGGGGGGTGGGGGTACTCGTCCGGGCGCGGAACACCGTACGGCACCACCACCCCGAGCCGACCATGAAGCTCTCGTTCCTCGACCCGCTCTTCGCCACCCCCGGCCCCTGGGCCACCGCCTACCTCGACAGCTCCCGCGCCCCCGGCGCCGTGCTCGACACCCTGCTCGCCCAGGGCGCCGACCCGGCCACCGTCTCCGCCGTGGAGGCGGCCGCGGGGACGACGGACGCGCCGGGGCAGGCCCTTTTCGCCGCGCACGGACGCCTCGTCCTGGCGGCGGACCTGCCCGACCCGCCCGACGAGGACCGCGCCCGCTTCGACGATCTGCCCGACGCCCTCCCGCTCGCCGTCCGGCACGCGCCGGACATCCCGTACGCCGCGATCACGATCACGCGCCGGGAGCCGCCCCCGGACGAGGAGCCCACACCCGACGGGCACGACCAGTACGACGGTCTGGACGAACTCGACGGATACGACGGCTACGAAGGGCGCGAAGGGCACGAAGGGCGCGAGCGGTCCCAGGCATCCCAGGCGTCCGAGGTATACGAAACGTACGAAACCTACGACACATACGACACATACGCGCCATACGAGGAGCTCGACGCCGACACCACACCCGGCGGCCCCGACCCCACCCCCCACATCCTCCTCACCTGCGAGACCGCGCACTGGCCCGCCGGCCGTGTCCGGCCCGGACCGCGGCTGAGCCGCCGGGTCCCCGTGGGGGACTGGCAGCGGACCGCCCCGCGCCTCGCCCGGGAGCTGACCGAGCTGGCGGACCGGCACGCGGCGGAGGTGGTCCTGGTCTGCCGTGACGCGGGCGATCCTTGGCTGTCGGGTGTGCTCGTCAACCGGCTGCCCATCCACCTCCAGAACAAGCTGACCACGGTCGACGAGGAGCCCGGGACCCTGCGCCCCGAGACGGCCCACCCGCACCTCGCCCGGCTGCTGCGCGGTCGGCTCAGGTCGGCGGACCAGCACCAGCTGGACACGTTCTTCGCCCAGCGCGCCCGGCATCGGCCGAAGTCCGAGGGCGTCGCCGCCGCCGTCACCGCACTGCAGCGTCGGCAGGCGCGGGCGGTGCTGCTCACCGACGCGCTGCGGCTGCCCGACCGGCTCTGGACGGGCTCCGATCCGACGCAGATCGCCGTGTCGGCGGCGGAGCTGGAGGCGTACGGCACGCTCTCCGTCCACGAGGAACCGGCCGACGCGGCGCTGCTCGCCGCCGCCGTGCGCACCGGAGCCGAGCTGATCGTGCCGCCGTCCGACCGAGTGCCCCTGACGGACGGCATCGGCGTGGTGCTGCGCTACCGGGACGCCGCCGACATGGCGATGACGGCATGAGCGCCGCCGCCGCGCCTACCCTGGAAGCGTGGCTCGTTCCAACGACGAGGTCGCCGCGCTGTTCTCCGAGTACGCGGACCTGATCTCGATCACCGGAGGGGACGCGTTCAAGGCACGCGCCTACGAGAAGGCCGCCCGCGCGATCGGCGGCCACCACGCCGATGTGTCCGGCCTCGACGTGAAGGGGCTCCAGGAGATCCCCGGGGTCGGCCGGTCGGTCGCCGAGAAGGTGGTCGAGTACCTCCGCACCGGCGCCGTCCCCGCCGTCGAGGAGCTGCGGGCGAAGATCCCCGCCGGTGTCCGCCGCCTCACGGCCATCCCCACCCTCGGCCCGAAGAAGGCCCATCTTCTCTACGAGGAGCTGGGCATCGCCTCCGTCGACGAACTCGTCGACGCCATCCACGCCGAACGCCTGCGCGACCTGAAGGGCTTCGGACCCCGGACCGAGGAGAACATCCTCCACGGCATCGGCCTCCTCCAGTCCGCGGGCGGCCGCGTCCTCATCGACATCGCCATGGACGCCGCCGAGACGATCGTCGGCGAACTCTCCGGCGCCACCGGCTGCCGCCGCTGCGCCTACGCCGGCTCCCTGCGCCGGGTACGCGAGACCATCCGGGACATCGACGTGCTGGTCGCGGCCGAGGACTCGGCACCGGTGACCCGGACGTTCACCGAACTGCCGTACGTCACCGAGGTCATCGCCCAGGGCCGTACCAAGACCTCCGTGCGCACCGCGAAGGGGCTCGCCGTCGACCTGCGGGTGGTCCCGCCGGACTCCTGGGGAGCGGCCCTGCAGTACTTCACCGGCTCCAAGGCGCACAACATCCGCACCCGCGAGCTGGCCGTGCGCCAGGGCCTGAAACTCTCCGAATACGGGCTGTACGACGCCGAGAGCGGCGAGAAGATCGTCTCGGAGACGGAGGAGGACGTGTACGACCGGCTCGGCCTGCCGTGGATCCCGCCGACCCTGCGCGAGGACCGCGGCGAGATCGAGGCCGGCCTGAACGGTGAACTCCCCGAGCTGGTGACCGAGCGGGACGTCCGGGGCGACCTGCACACCCACACCGACCTCACCGACGGCCTCGCCCCGCTGGAGGAGATGGTCGCCGCGGCGGCCGCGCGCGGCTACGCCTACTACGCCGTCACCGACCACGGCCCCGACATGGCCATGCAGCGCATGACCGACGAGCGGATGCTCGCCCAGCGTGAGCGGGTGCGCCAACTGGACGGCACTTACGGCCGGCACGGCCGACGCGAGGCCACCGGCGAGCAGGGCGGGATGCGGCTGCTGCACGGTGCCGAGCTGAACATCGGACCCGACGGCGAGGTCGACTGGCCCGCCGGGTTTTTGGCCGGGTTCGACCTGTGCGTGGCCTCCGTGCACTCCCACTTCAACCAGGACCGCGAGGCGCTGACCCGCCGCGTCGTACGCGCCTGCGAGAACCCGTACGTCAACGTCATCGGCCACCCCACCACCCGGATCATCGGCAAGCGGCCCGGCATCGACGCCGACCTCGACGCCGTCTTCGCCGCCTGCGCCCGGACCGGCACCGCCCTCGAGATCAACGCCCACCCCGACCGGCTCGACCTGCGCGACGAGGACATCCTGCGGGCCCGGCGGCACGGGGCGAAGTTCGCCGTCGACAGCGACGCCCACGCCGTGCCCCACCTGGACAACCTGCGCTACGGCGTGGGCACCGCCCAGCGCGGCTGGCTCACCAAGGACGACGTGATCAACACCTGGCCGCTCACCCGGCTGCGCCGCTTCCTCCGCAAGGGGCGGTGACCCGGCGCGCCCGCGGCACCCCTAACCGCGAGGAACCAGCCATGGAACTCGTCGAGGAAACCCCCCACCGCTTCCGCCTCGACCCGCACGGCGCCATGCGGGTGCCCGGCGTGGTCTTCGCCTCCCGCGACCTGCTCGCCGACGCCCAGCAGTCCCTGGCGCAGGTCGCCAACGTGGCCACCCTGCCCGGCATCGTCAGCGCCTCCTACGCCATGCCCGACATCCACTGGGGCTACGGCTTCCCCATCGGCGGCGTCGCCGCGACCGCCGTCGAGGAGGGCGGAGTGATCTCCCCGGGCGGCGTCGGCTTCGACATCTCCTGCGGGGTGCGGCTGCTGGCCGCCGACCGCGACCGCGCCGAACTCACCCCGGTGCTCGGCGCGATCATGGACGGCCTGGACCGGGCGATCCCGCGCGGCGCCGGACCCGGCGGGGTGTGGCGGCCCGGCCCCGGCGAACTCGACCGCATCCTCGAAGGCGGCGCCCGCTACGCCGTCGGCCACGGGTACGGCGAGGAACGCGACCTGCTCCGCTGCGAGGACGGCGGGGCGGTCGACGACGCCGAGGTGCGCGAGGTCGGCGAGCGGGCCCGCGAACGCGGCCTGGGCCAGGTCGGCAGCCTCGGCTCCGCCAACCACTTCCTGGAGGTGCAGGAGGTCTCCGAGGTCTACGACGAGACGGTCGCCGCGGCCTTCGGGATCGCCGCCGGACAGGTGTGCGTGATGATCCACTGCGGATCGCGCGGCCTCGGCCACCAGATCTGCACCGACCACGTCCGGGCGATGGACCGCGCCATGGCCCGCTACCGCATCACCGTCCCCGACCGGCAACTCGCCTGCACTCCGGTGGACTCCCCGGAGGGCCGCGCCTACCTCGGCGCGATGGCCGCCGCCGCCAACTACGGCCGTGCCAACCGCCAGTTGCTCTCGTACGCGGCCCGCAAGGTCTTCCGCCGCGTCTCGGGAGCACACCTCTCCCTGGTGTACGACGTCTCCCACAACCTGGCCAAACTGGAGACCCACCACGTCGACGGGCGGCCCCGCCCGCTGTGCGTGCACCGCAAGGGCGCCACCCGCGCCTTCCCGCCCGGCCACCCCGAGCTGCCCGCCGATCTGCGTGAGTCGGGCCAGCCGGTGCTGATCCCCGGCACCATGGGCACCGCCTCCTACGTCCTCGCCGGGGTCACCGGCGGTGACGCCTTCGCCTCCACCTGCCATGGCGCCGGGCGTCGAATGAGCCGCCACGAGGCCGCCCGCACGGTCACCGGCAGAGAGCTGCGGGCCCGCCTGGAACGCGCGGGCATCGCGGTCCGCCCCCGCTCGTGGCGGGGCCTGTCCGAGGAGACCCCGGAGGCCTACAAGGACGTCGGCGCGGTGGTCGCCGCCAGCGAGGGCGCGGGACTGTGCCGGACTGTGGCGCGGCTCGTGCCGTTGGGGGTGGTGAAGGGCTGAAGAGCCTTGCGCTGCTCCGGCGGACCCGCTGCTCACACGTCGGTCGTTCACACGTCGATCGTCACCGCGCACGACCAGCCGTACGCGTCGGGCCGGATGCGCAGCTCGTGCCAGGCGACGGCCTTCGGCACGGCCCCGGTGATCTCCACGCTCTTCAGCTCCGCCATGGCGAACCGCACGTCCAGCGCCCCGTCGGCGGGGGCGGCGGCCACGTCCACCGGGATCTCGCCGCGCACCTCCAGCCGGTAGACCACTTCGTCCAGCAGGGCCGCCAGCAGTTCCTCGTCGCCCTCGTCGGGCAGCCGTACCCGTACCACGGAGGTGGTGTGCGCACCGGTCACGTCCACGAAGCACTCGACCATGCCCCGTACGGCCTCCAGCAGGCAGCTCTCCCGATCGGCGCCCCATGCCTCGATCCGTACGTCGGCCGTGTGCCCGGACGCCCGGTGACCGCTCGTACCTCGCCGTCGCACGGCGATGTCGTCGTCCGTGTCCCCGACCATGCCACGCCGAGTTCCCCTCCCGGCCCCGCCGCACACGCCGCGCCCCCGGGCCTGAGATCCGCACGTCGCGGGGCGGATCCGGCCGCCCTGCCCGGCGCGGCGGCCTCGAGATCGGCGACGCTGCCCGACATGATCGCCCGCACGTGCTCGGTGATGTGCTCCGCCGGCCGGTCCCACCAGGCCACCGCCAGCAGCCGGGCGACGTCCTCGGCGCTGTAGCGGGTGCGGATGAGGCGGGCCGGGTTGCCGCCGACGATGCCGTAGTCGGGTACGTCGCCGGTCACCACGGCACCGGAGGCGATGATCCCGCCGTGTCCGATCCGGACGCCGGGCATCACCGTGGTGCCGTGGCCGAACCATACGTCGTCGCCGACGACGGTGTCCCCCCCGGTTGGGCAGGCCGGTGAGCAGGTCGAAGTGCTCGGCCCACGAGCCGCCCATGGTGGGGAAGGGGAAGGCCGAGGGGCCGTCCATCCGGTGGTTGGCGCCGTTCATGGTGAACCGCACGCCCGACGGTTCTCCGTCCGATGCCCGACCAGCCGCGCGTCGTGCTGCTCAAGCCGCTGGTGAAGTCCCCGCTGATCGAGGTCGGGGAGTACTCCTGCTACGACGACCCGGACGACCCGACCGCGTGCGAGACGCGCAACGTGCTCCACCACTACGGGCCGCAGAAGCAGATCATCGGCAAGTTCTGCGCTCCGGGCACTCATGATCCTGCTGCTCGACGAGAGTGCGCTCACGACGACCCCGCCGCTCAGCCCGCGTGGCCGGTCACCGGGTAGTGGTCCGACAGGTTGGTGTACGTGTACGAGGTGCCCCAACTGGACACCGTCCAGGGCGCCGACGTCTCCTTCACCACGTCGTTCTTCCACACCGCCGGACGGGCGTGGCCCGCACGGTGGAGGACGTGATCGAGGTCCTCGCGGGGGTCGTCGGGGTAGCGGTCGCGGGCGATTGAGTTGTCCTCGGTGTCGAAGGAGTACGGGTGCCCGGTGCGGGCCTCGGCGCCGACCAGGCCGCCGTCGGCGAGCATCGAGGCGTACTCGGCGCTGTGCGAGTCCACGTTCAGGTCACCGGCGACCAGCACCTGCTCGCCGGCCGGGATGTTCTTCGCGTCGAGGAACGCGTCGATCGCCTTGAACTGCCGGCTGCGCGTCGCGGCCGCCTCGCCGGCGTCGCAGCCCGGGTCGGTCGACTGGGCGTGGGTGCCCACGACGTGCACCTTGGACCCGTTCACGTTCAGCACCACGTACGCGAAGCCCTTGTTGGACCACCAGTCCGCCCCGCACGCGTCCTTGAAGACGTACTGCTCCTTGCGCAGGACCGGCCACTTGCTGAGCACGGTGACCCCGCCGTCCTCCGGCGTCGTCGCCGAGTAGGCGCCGCCCGTCGCGTCCCAGCCGTCCTTGGAGCGGCCCACCACCGGCGTCTGGTACGGGTAGGCGCCCGCGGCGGCCCGCTTCAGCGCGTCCGAGGAGGAGTTGTCGAACGCCTCCTGGAGCACCACCACGTCGTTGCCGTGGAAGAACGGCGCCTTCGCGATCTCGGCGGCGCGGTGGTCCTGACCCCAGTTCGGGTACAGGGACTTGCTGAAGAGGAACACGTTGTACGACAGGACCCGCACCGGCGGCGCCTGCTCGGCGGCCGTCGCGGTGGGTGCCGTGCCCGCGAGCCCGGCGGTGGCGAGGGCGAGGGCGAGCACGGCTGCGGCCGGGGTGCGGCGCGCGGTGGGGAACGGCACTGGATCTCCCTGTGGGTGAGGGGGCTGAGTGGCGCCGCACATCAAACCACTGGGAATTACTCTCAGGTAACCACCGTGCGGGAAGAGAATGTCGGGCGGAGGTACGCCGGGTGGCAAACCTTGTCGCCGTCAACACCTGCGCGATGCCGGGCCGTTCACCCGCGCGTGCCGTCAGACCGCCCACGCCCCGTCCCGCATCACATACCGCCCCGCCATCTCGTGCTGCCCGCGCAGGGCCTGCACATCCCGCGGGCGGACGCGGAAGCACGCGTAGGACGGCGCGTCCCGGCCGGGATCCCACCCGTACTTGTCGACGTAGGCCCGCACGGTCGCAGCCGGCATCTCGTCCCGCGTGAACGTCTCCACGTCCCCGTCGATCAGCACCACGTCCTGCGTGTCCCCGAACGCGAGCCGGGCCCGGCGGCCGTCGCGCAGGTTGCGGCCCGTCGGATTGGTCGTCCGGGTGGCCAGCCACACCGCCTCCCCGTCCCACAGGAACCAGAGCGCGACCAGCCACGGCGTGCCGTCACCGCTCGCCGACGCCACCCACACGTCCTCCTCCCGCTCCAGCCGGTCCAGGACGTCCTGCTTGCGCCGCGCGGGGGTGCGCGGGGCCTTGGTGATCTTCATGCGGCGACGGTAGCGGCAGCGCGCGGGCGCCACGTCGGACCGGGGGCGGAGTGCCGTACGGGGCTTTCGGCCTAGGACGGGACCTGCCTCGGCACGCTGCCGCGCCCCCGGGGCATCGGGTGGCGGCTGTCCGAGCGGCATCCGGGACTGGCATCCGCGAAGTTTTACGTATAACCTCTCCGGTCAATCGCACCTCCCGAAAGGCTTCGATGAGACGCATCGCCCTGGTCACCCTCGTCGTCGACGACTACGACGAGGCGATCCGCTTCTACACCGAGGCACTGGGATTCCGGCTCGCCGAGGACGCCCCGCGTCCGGACGGCTCCCGCTGGGTCGTCGTCGAGCCCGCGGCCGAAGGTGCCGGTGCCGCCCTGCTGCTGGCCCGCGCCAAGGGCGAGGCCCAGCGCGGCCGGATCGGCGACCAGACCGGCGGGCGGGTCGGCTTCTTCCTGCACACCGACGACTTCGCCCGCGACCGCGCCCGGATGCGCGCCGCGGGCGTGACCTTCCTGGAGGAACCGCGGCGCGAGCCGTACGGCACGGTCGCCGTCTTCCAGGACCTGTACGGCAACCGCTGGGATCTGCTCCAGCCCGCCGCCTCCTGACTCACCCCCGAACTCCGCTCACCGACCTGCCGAGGAACCACCACACATGTCATCTACGCGCATAGACACCGACGTCCTCCGCCGCCTCCCCAAGGCCGTCCTGCACGACCACCTCGACGGCGGCCTGCGCCCCGCGACCGTCGTGGAGCTGGCCCGCGAGGCCGGCCACGCCCTGCCCACGACCGACCCCGACGAGCTGGCCGCCTGGTACTTCGAGGCCGCGAACTCCGGTGACCTGGTCCGCTACATCGCCACCTTCGAGCACACCCTCGCCGTGATGCAGACCCGCGAGGGCCTGCTGCGCACCGCCGAGGAGTACGTCCTCGACCTGGCCGAGGACGGCGTCGTCTACGGCGAGGTCCGCTACGCCCCCGAGCTGATGCTCAAGGGCGGTCTGACGCTCGCCGAGGTCGTCGAGACGGTTCAGGAGGGCCTCGCGGCGGGCATGGCGAAGGCCGCGGCCGCCGGCACCCCGGTCCGCGTCGGCACCCTGCTGTGCGGCATGCGGATGTTCGACCGCACCAAGGAGACCGCCGACCTGGCCGTCGCCTACCGCGACGCGGGCGTCGTCGGCTTCGACATCGCCGGCGCCGAGGACGGCTTCCCGCCCGCCGACCACCTCGCCGCCTTCGACCACCTGCGCCACGAGAGCGTGCCGTTCACCATCCACGCCGGCGAGGCCCACGGCCTGCCCAGCATCCACCAGGCCCTCCAGGTGTGCGGCGCCCAGCGCATCGGCCACGGCGTGCGCATCACCGAGGACATCGTCGACGGCAAGCTCGGCCGGCTGGCCGGCTGGGTCCGCGACCGCCGGATCGCCCTGGAGATGTGCCCCACCTCCAACCTGCAGACCGGCGCCGCCACCTCGATCGCCGAGCACCCGATCACCGCGCTCAAGGACCTCGGCTTCCGGGTCACCCTCAACACCGACAACCGTCTGGTGTCGGGGACGACCATGACCCGCGAGATGTCGCTGCTGGTCGAGCAGGCGGGCTGGACCGTCGAGGACCTGCGCACGGTGACGGTGAACGCCGTCAAGAGCGCGTTCATCCCGTTCGACGAGCGCAAGGCCCTCATCGACGACGTCGTGCTGCCGGGCTACGCCGCCGCGCTCTGAACCAGCCCGCGCGCATAGGCGGCCTGTCCGACGTGCTGAAGGTCGTCGGACAGGACGCTCACCAGCCGTACGCCGAGGCTGACCGGCGGATCCCAGCGCTCGTCCACGATGCGTTCGAGGTCCTTGGCGGTCAGCCCGCGCACGAAGGACAGCGTCTGCTCGTGCACGGCGTCGTAGTACCCGGTCAGCAGGCCGGGGGAGTCCACCCGGACCTTGGCGACCTTCGCGGAACTGTGCCCGTAGCCGGTGTCCCGGCGCGGCAGCCCGAGGCCGAAGCGCTTCTCCCAGTCCTGCGTCAGCCACACCTGCTCCAGCTCGGCGGCGTCCGCGATGTGATCGTCCTGGACCCGGGTGAGATGCCAGACCAGCCAGGTGACGGAGTTGGCGTCGGGGCCGGGCCGGGCGTTCAGCTCGTCGGCCGACAGGCCCTCGACGGCGGCATGGACTTCTTCCTGGATGCGGCCGTAGCCGTCGATGAGGATGTCCTTCGCGTGCATACGTCCACCATCGCGCGGACGCCGCTCACGCGCCCCTCGTCTCCAGCAGCGCCATCAGTGCCCGGGCGGCCGGACTGGTCGCCTCCGGCGGCGGCAGCAGGGCCACCGTCTCGTACGCGGCCTCGCCGGTGCCCTTCAGCGGCAGCGCGGTGAGCGACGGGCGCTTGTGCCGGAAGTGGTGCGGGACGACCGCGATGCCCAGGTCCTCGTCCAGCAGGTCGAGCAGGCTGTGCACGTCGTTCACCTCCAGCGCCACGGTCCGCCGTACGCCCGCGGCGGCGAACACGGCGTCGGTGGTGCGGCGCGGCCCCCAGTCCGGGTGGAAGTCCACGAACACCTCCCCGCCGACGTCCTGCGGCGTGACGGCCGCCCCGGTCGCCGCCAGCGGATGGCTCGGATGGCACAGCACGGTCATCGGCTCGCCGGTCAGCCGCACGGACCGCAACTGCTCGGTGTCCGCGGGCGTCCCCACCGCGAACGCCAGGTCCAGCCGCCCCGCGGCCACCTCCTCGGTCAGCGCCGCCGAGCCCGCCTGCCGCAGCCGGACCTCCACGTCCGGATGGCGCCGCCGGAACGCGGCGAGCAGCCCCGCCACCGGCACCCCGGCGATGCACTGCTCGGTGCCCAGCGCCAGCGTGCCGCGCAGGACGCCCTGCACCGCGGCCACCGCCTCGTGCGCCGCCCGCACCTGCGCGAGGACGCGTTCCGCCTCGACGCGCAGCGCCCGGCCCGCCTCGGTGAGCGTCACCCGGCGGGTGGTCCGGACGAACAGCGGGGTCTGCAGCTCCCGCTCCAGCGCCCGGATGGAGGCCGACAGGCCCGACTGGGACACCATGAGCCGTTCGGCCGCGCGGGTGAAGTGCTGGTCCTCGGCGACCGCGAGGAAGTGCCTGAGCTGGCGCAGTTCCATGACCGAGAAGCGTAGTCGCTGAATTCCATCGGATTCTTCTGTTGGACCACTGGCCGCAGGTCACGACAGAGTTGGGGGGAGGTTCCGGTCCCGGAGCCGCCATCCGTGTGCCAACCCCTCTGGAGTCGCGTTGTACACCGCACACCCCGACCGCTACGCCGACATGCCCTACCGGCGCACCGGCCGCAGCGGCCTGAAGCTCCCCGCGCTGTCGCTCGGCCTGTGGCACAATTTCGGCCCCGACCGGCCGGTCGAGACCCAGCGCGCCATCCTGCGCCGCGCCTTCGACCTCGGTGTCACCCACTTCGACCTGGCCAACAACTACGGCCCGCCGCCCGGCGCCGCCGAGTCCGCGCTGGGTGAGGCGCTGAAGGCGGACTTCGCGCCGTACCGCGACGAGCTGGTGATCTCCACCAAGGCCGGCTACCTGATGTGGCCCGGCCCGTACGGCGAGTGGGGCTCCCGGAAGTACCTGATGTCGTCGCTGGACCAGAGCCTGAAGCGGATGGGCCTGGACTACGTCGACATCTTCTATTCGCACCGGCCGGACCCGGAGACTCCGCTGGAGGAGACGATGGGTGCCCTGCACTCCGCCGTGCAGCAGGGCAAGGCGCTGTACGTCGGCGTCTCCAACTACTCCCCGGAGCAGACCCGGGAGGCGGCCCGGATCCTCGGCGAGCTGGGCACCCCGCTGCTGATCCACCAGCCGCGCTACTCGATGCTCGACCGCCGCCCCGAGGACGGCCTGCTGGACGCGCTGGACGAGCTGGCGGTGGGTTCCATCGCCTACTCCCCGCTGGAGCAGGGCGTGCTCACCGCCCGCTACCTCGACGGCATCCCGGAGGACTCGCGGGCCGCGAGCGACAGCCCGTTCCTGAACTCGGACGCGCTGACCGAGGAGCTGGTCGGCAAGCTGCGGGCGCTGGACGAGATCGCCAAGTCCCGTGGCCAGTCCCTCGCCCAGATGGCCCTCGCCTGGGTGCTGCGCGGCGGCCGGGTCACCTCCGCGCTGGTCGGCGCGAGCAGCCCGCAGCAGCTGGAGGACAGCGTCGCCGCGATCCGCAATCTCGACTTCGACGCGGAGGAGCTGGCCCGCATCGACGCGGTCGTCACGGCGTGAAGGATCTTTTCGGATGCCCGGGGACGGCCGCCGTCTCCGGGCATCCGGCTTTTTGATCAATGCGTGGGTGCGGAAATTAGCGGCCCTTTTCCGGCCAGGCCCCGACCGCACCCGAGAGGCCCGGCTGCCTGGTCCGGGCCTGTGTCCAGGCCCGCGGGCAATTCCACGTTCAGCTTTTCCGCCGTGAAACTCGGCGGGCCGTCGTATTCCGGCCAATCGGCGCGGCGGAATATGCCAGGAGACTGGCCGGAAAGCCATGGTGACAGTGGTTCAAGAGTGAAGATACTCGACGCCAGGGCCAGTTCACCGCGCGGGGGAGGAGAGCGTGCACGACGAATTCCTGTGCCATGTCACCGCCTACGGCGCCTGCGACGGGCAGCGTATCGGAGTGCCGTTGGGCACCTACCGAGCGCCCACCCTGGCCCTCGCGCTGTGGTGGCTGAGGGACCGCGCCACCTGGATCGCCGAACGGCTCGACCCCCGGCCCGGCGGTGCGCTCTACCCGCCGAACGCGCTGATACCGGTCGGTGAGAGCGTGACCGACGTGCCCGCCGTGCTGCGCTCCTGGTGTGCCGACGTGGACCGGCAGGAGCTGATGGCCGACGAGTTGGCGGCCGGGCGGCTGGTGCGGATCGCCGTCCAGGACGACACCACCGAGTACGAGCTGCTGGCGGAGTCCGTCGACGCCCTGCGGATGCAGCGGACCATCCCGGCGCTGGTGGTGCCGGTGGCCTGACCATAGCCAGGCAAAGCGGACGATAAGCACACGAGTGGGCTAATCGGTAGAATCGCTGGCATGGCGGAGCGGCAGGCCGACTCCACGGCACCCGAACTCGTCCTGGAGACCGAGACGGGCGTCACGGTGATGACCCCGGCTCGGGACTACCACGTAGGCCGTGACCCCCTCAGCGACATCGTCCTCGACGACGACCGGGTCTCCTGGCACCACGCGGTGCTCCACGCCGACGCCGACCACTGGACGCTGCACGACGAACACAGCACCAACGGCACCTACGCCGACGGGCGCCGCGTGCACGACCGGAACGTCGGACCCGGCACCGTCATCCACTTCGGCAACCCCGAGGACGGGCCCCGCGCCATCCTCACCGGACTCACCGTCGCCGAGCCCGAACGCCCCTCGGGGGTCTCCCGGCCCGCCCTCACCGGCACCTTCCGGCACCCCACCTCCGTACGGCCGCTGCCCACCCGCACCTTCCGCATCGGCCGTGCCGCCGACAACGACCTGGTCGTCGACGATCTGATCGTCTCCCGGCACCACGCCGAGCTGCGCATCCACGCCGACGGCACGTACGAGATCGCCGACCTCGAGAGCCACAACGGCACCTACCTCAACGGCGTGCTGGTCGACCGGACGGCCGACATCGGCCCCGGCGACATCGTGGGCATCGGCCACTCCGACTTCTGTCTCGTCGGCGACGAACTCCAGCAGTACGTCGACACCGGCGAGATCTCCCTCGACGTCCAGGAACTCACCGTCGCCGTCGACCGGGGCCGCAAGCGCCTCCTGGAGCACGTGTCCTTCCCGGTGGGCGAGAAGTGCCTGCTCGCCGTCGTCGGCCCGAGCGGCGCCGGCAAGTCCACCCTGATGAACGCGCTCACCGGCCAGCGGCCCGCCGACCACGGCACCGTCCTGTACGACGGTCGCGACCTGTACCACGACTACGCCGAGCTGCGTCAGCGCATCGGCCTCGTCCCGCAGGACGACATCCTGCACACCCAGCTGACCGTCCGCGCCGCGCTGTCCTACGCCGCCGAACTGCGCTTCCCGCAGGACACCGCCAAGGCCGAACGCCGGGCCCGGGTCGAGGAGGTGATCCGCGAACTCGGCCTCCAGGAGCGGGCCGGGCAGCCCGTGCACAGCCTGTCCGGCGGGCAGCGCAAACGGGTCAGCGTGGCGCTGGAGCTGCTCACCAGGCCCTCGCTGCTCTTCCTCGACGAGCCGACCTCCGGCCTCGACCCCGGCATGGACCGCTCGGTGATGCACATGCTGCGCGGCCTCGCCGACGACGGCCGGACCGTCATCGTCGTCACCCACAGCGTGCTCAGCCTGGACGTCTGCGACCGCCTCCTCGTCCTCGCCCCCGGCGGCAGGGTCGCCTACTACGGCCCGCCCGGCGACGCGCTCGCCTTCTTCGGCTTCGAGCAGTGGCCGGAGGCCTTCGAGGCGTTCGAACAGGACCGCGACCGGGACTGGGCGGGGGAGTACCGCGACTCGCCCTTCCACCGGCGGTACGTCACCGAAGCCGGCACCCAGCCCCAGCTGCCCCGCCAGAGCCCCGTCATCATGGGCCCGCCGCCCAGGCCCCGCGGCTGGGCGGCCCAGCTCGGCACCCTCATCCGCCGCTACACCGCCGCGCTCGCCGCCGACCGCACCTTCCTCGCCATCATGATCGCGCTGCCGTTCGTGATGGGCGCGATGGCGCGGGCCCTCGCGGGCGGCGAGCTGACCCGTAAGTCCGCCATGAACACCCTGCTCATCCTGTGCGTCGGCGCGGTCCTCACGGGCGCCGCGAACGCGGTGCGCGAACTCGTCAAGGAGCGGGTGATCTACCAGCGGGAGCGCGCAGTGGGCCTGTCCAGATCGGCGTACCTGATGTCCAAGGTGGTCGTGCTCGGCACGGTCACCGTGCTCCAGGCGGTGGTGCTGACGCTGGTCGCGCTGGTCGGCGTGGACCTCAACGTGCCCGGCGGCGACGGCGTGCTCATGCCACCCCTGATCGAGATCACCATCGCCGTCGCGCTGCTCGCCTTCAGCGCGATGATGCTCGGCCTGCTGGTCTCCGCGCTCGTCCGCAAGGAGGAGGTGACCATGCCGCTGCTGGTGCTGCTCGCCATCGTCCAGGTCGTCTTCTGCGGCGCCATGCTCCACGTCGACGGCGTGCCCGTCCTGGAGCAGCTGGCCTGGCTGGTGCCGTCCCGCTGGGGATTCGCCGCGATGGCCGGCACCCTCGACCTCGGGCGGCTCTCGCCCGGCGATCTGAGCAGCGACCCGCTCTTCGCCCACACGGCGGACGTGTGGCTGCGCAACATGGGCATGCTGCTCGCCCTGTCGCTCATCTTCGGCTGGGTGGTGTCCCGTCTGCTGCGGCGCCGCGAACCCGCCGTGATGCGGAAGTAGGCGCCGACGATGACCGCCCCCGGCTTCCGGCCCACACACGTGGTCCCCGGGCACGGCATGGCCGCCTGGGAGAGCCCCGACTTCGACCGGCCCACCGTGCCCCTCGACCCGCTGCTGCCGGTCCAGCTCACCGAGCGGCGCGGCGACTGGGGCCGGATCCGGTGCGCCAACGGCTGGTCCGCCTGGGTCGACGGCCGCCGGCTGGTCGCCGTACCGCAGGACCCGCCCACCGAGCAGCGCCGGCTCAGCCCCGGCGCCGATCCCCGCCCGCTGCTGGCCCGCGCCGAACAGGCCGTCGCCCGCTACCGGGCCGCCGTCGACGAACTGACGGCCGGCGACCTGGACGCCGAGTCGTTCCGGGACCGCACCCGCGGCCTGCGGATCGGCGTGGTCGTCGACGGGGAGTCGATGTGGCTGTACGACGGCGAGCGGGAGCGCTGGGCGTACTGCGACGGCACCCACCTGGACACCTACGCGGTGGACGAGGGCCCGCAGGCCCGGCAGTCCCCGCAGTCCTCGGAGGACGACCCGGGGTACGTCCGCACCCGCCTGGTCACCCGCGACGGTGAACGGTGATGGCGCGCGACACCACCGCGTTCTCCGGACGCCCCGCCGAGCTGATCGGCCGGCAGGTCGCGGGATACCGCATCGAGCGCGAGATCGGCCGCGGCGGCATGGCCGTCGTCTACCGGGCGCGGGACCTGCGGCTGGACCGCACCGTGGCGCTGAAGCTGCTCGCCCCCGAACTCGCCCGCAACGACACCTTCCGCAAACGCTTCACCCACGAGTCCCGGGTGGCCGCCGCGATCGACCACCCGCACATCGTGCCGATCTTCGAGGCGGGCGAGACGGACGGCGTGCTGTACATCGCCATGCGCTACGTCGAGGGCAGCGATCTGCGGCACCTGCTCGACCGGGAGGGCCCGCTGCCGTCGCCGACCGCCGCCCGCATCGCCGTCCAGGTGGCCTCCGCGCTGGACGCCGCCCACGAGCACGGGCTGGTCCACCGGGACGTCAAACCCGGCAACATCCTGATCGCCCGCGGCACGGACAGCGAGCACCCGGAGCACGCCTACCTCACCGACTTCGGCCTCACCAAGAAGTCGCTGTCGCTGACCGGCTTCACCACGGTCGGCCAGTTCGTCGGCACCCTCGACTACGTCGCCCCCGAGCAGATCTCCGGACGCCCCGTCGACGGCCGCTGCGACGTCTACGGCTTCGCCTGCGTCGCCTACGAGACCCTGGCGGGCCGCCCGCCGTTCCTGCGCGACGACGACATGGCCCTGCTCTGGGCCCACCAGCACGACGAACCGCCCCCGCTCACCGAGTCCCGCCCCGACCTCCCGTCCCGCGTCGACACCGTGTTCGCCCGCGCCCTCGCCAAGAGCCCCGACGACCGGTACGACTCCTGCCTCTCCTTCGTCGCCGCCCTGCGCGGCGCGCTCAGCGGCCGCCCCGAGGCCCGGCGCCCGGCCACCGCCGTGGAAGCACGGCCCGCACCGGACTCCGCACCCGAAACCCCCCAACCGGGCCGCAGGCCAAAGCTGCCGCCCGCCTGGGCCGACCCGGTGTTCGGACACCGCGACCGGACGCCGGGCTAGACGTCGTCCGGGACCTCGCCGTGCCGGTGCACCCGGCGGGCGAGGAGCGCGCCGAGGAAACCGGTGACCAGCCCCCACAGCAGGGCGAGTCCCAGCGCGCCCCAGAGGCGCGGATGCAGGAACAGCTCACCGGAGAGCTCGCCGCCCAGGTCGCCGATGCCCAGCACCGACAGGCCGAAGGCGGCGTCGATGCGGCAGACCAGGCAGATCATGAGAACGGTGAGGGCGAGCGCGATCGCCATGTGAAGCGCGTGCTGCCAGGCGCGCACCCGCGCCGGGGAGCGGGCCGCCATCACGAACGCGGCCGCGATCAGCAGCACCGCGTCCACCACCACCAGCCACCACACCCGGCCGTCGTGTTCGGACAGCGTGCCCAGGTTGACGGTGCTGACGTCCGCGGAGCGCATCACCCGGTCCAGCACGTTCGGCATCGGCAGCCCGAACGGCCCCTCCACATGGCCGTCCCAGGTGGCGCCCAGTCCGATGGTGAGCGCCAGCCACGTCAGGTTCGGCACCCCCAGCAGGATCACCGCCAGCGTCTCCGCCGCGTGCCCCCGCGTCACCGCGACGACCAGGCCGATCACGATGCCCAGCACCACGTACGCCAGCAGCAGCACGACCATCGCGTACGCCGCCGGACGCACCGACTGCTGGAACCGCAGCAGCCGCCCCGGCAGCGGCGCCCCGCGCGACACCAGCAGCGCCAGCACCAGCACCCCGGCCAGCCACAGCAACCCGAACACCAGGGTCACCGGCACATCGGTGGTGAAGCCCACCTTCGGTTCGATGCCGAACAGCTCGCCGATGTCGCTGATCGCGCTCTCGCCGAGCGAGATGGTGAAGGTGTGCCGGGCCGCGAGGGCCAGCCCGATCAGGGCCAGCAGCCACAGCAAGGCGATCCGCGCCGCCCAGCCCAGCAGTTCCCCGGTCCCGGCGACGGCCCGGTGCCGCAGCGGCCACAGGAAGCCGGCGGCGAACACCAGCGCGCCGACGAGCGTCACGGACAGCGGAATCACCGTCAGGCCGCCCTCGACGCCCGCCAGTTCACCGGCGCTCCCGGACAACTCGACACTGCCGCCGACGGCGGTCACCACCGTCGCCGCTACCACCTTGGGGTAGGCGCCGTCGGGCACGTCGGTGGCCCCGGCCGCCCACAGGCCCAGCGCTGCGACGACGGCCATGGCGAGCGCCCCGGCGAGGGTCACGGCCAGTGCCCGAACCCACCCGCGGAGGGCGACGGCCTGGCCGACGGAGATACGCAGGCTCACATGGCCACGCTAATCAGCGCACGGCGCCCTCGCCCGCCGGGAGAGCCGTCCGCGTCGGCTTGCGGGCCGTGGCGGACCGGAGCACACAATGGTCACAAGGGGCACGAAAAAGCGGCCGAACGCAAGACTCCGGGCCGCCGGCACTCCACGACGGGAGCACAGCTCGTGAGCGTCGAACCGCCGAACTCCGGTCGCCCCACCGGGCCGCCGTCCGGCCCACTGTCCGGCCGCGCACAGCCGCCCTCCGGTCCGCCGCCCCCGCCGCCGCCCCCGGGCCGGGGCCCGGCGCCGGACGACGAACCCCGCGAACCCGGCCGGCCCTGGTGGAAGTCCGTGCCGCGGGTCGCGACGATCGCCGTGGTCGTGGCCGCGCTCGCCACCGTCGGCGTCCTGCTCACCCGCGGCGACAGCGGCACCGGCGGCAGCCGTGAGGTCTTCCTCCAGGCCGCGAACAGCCGGGGCCCCGACCCCTTCACCGACTCGACGGCACAGGGCACCACCACCGCGCCGGCCACCCCGACGACGCCGCCGACCACCGCGCTCACCCCGTCGGAGACCGTCACCGCCGGTGAGAACAGGGTGCGGGGCTACAACGGCGGCACGCCCGGCGTCTACGGCGGCACCCTCGACGTGGCAGCCTGCGACGTCGAGCTGCAGATCACCTACCTGCGGGAGAACCCGGACCGGAACCGGGCGTTCGCCGCCGCGCTGAAGCTGGACCCGGGCGACGTCCCCGCCTATCTCCGCGGCCTCACACCGGTCCTGCTGCGCATGGACACCCGCGTCACCAACCACGGCTACCGCGACGGCAAGGCCGACCCGTACCAGGCGATCCTCCAGTCCGGAACGGCCGTCCTCGTCAACGACCGCGGGCTGCCGCGCGTGCGCTGCGCCTGCGGCAACCCGCTGACCAACCCGCTCCAGCAGCACACCGGCTACGAGCGGATCGGCGACTCCTGGCCGTCGTTCGACCCCGCGAAGGTCATCGTGATCCTGCCCGCCGCCGAGCCCGTGAAGACCTTCGTGCTCCGCGACATCGAGAACGGCGGCTGGGTCGCCCGCGCCCGCGGCGACGACGGCGACCGGGACGTACCGACCGAGCCGCCGAAGATCTCGCCCACGCCCACGGACATCTCCCCGCGGCCGCCGTCGCCGGACACCGGCTCGCCCACGGGGGAGAAGCCGTCGTCCGAGAGCTCGCCGCGTCCGGACTCGTCGCCGACCCCGCCACCGCCCAGCCCGCCCGCGTCCCCCGACACCTCCACGCCCGAGCCGCCGCAGTCCCCTCCGGCCTCCACCTCCGTGCCGGACGTCCCGGACTCGATCACCCAGTCGACGCCCCCGACGAGCCTGCCGGTACCGGGCACCTCCGTCCCCTCGGTGTGACGCCCACTGCACCGGGGACTGTGCGGCCCGGCTCGGGGTACGAGGACTGGTGCAGCAGTATCCGGCCAGGCCGGCGTGGGAGAGAGACAGCATGATCGAGCACCGGGACGGCACGGTGGTACCAACGAGTATCGACGTGCCCGTGGAACCGCTTCGGCGGACGGCGCACTACACCGGTGAACCCGGATGCATCGCGGAGGCGCGGGAGTTCGCCGCGCAGTTCGTGAACCAGCTCAGGACCGAGTGGTGCGCGCGGATCGGCGCGCGCGCCGAGGAGGCACTGCTGCTGGTGGTCAGCGAACTGGTCACCAACGCGGACCGGCACAGCGAGGGTCCCTACATCCTCGACCTGTCGGGCACCGACGGGTCCGTGACGGTCTCCGTCTACGACAGCAGCGACGCCCTGCCCCGGCGCTTCCCCCGGGACCCGGAACGCATCGGCAGACACGGCCTGGAGATCGTCCACGCGCTGGCCGACCGCGTCGCCGTCGAGCGGGTGCCGGTCGGCAAGCGGGTGTGGGCGGTCGTCGCGCTGGCGGAGGGGTGAATCGCGCTACGTCTACGGGTAAGCCGGCCCCGCGAGCGGGGCCGGGTCCCGGCGTCAGGCTTTCACACGCGGTCCAGTTCGCCGAGCATGCCTTCCCGCAGCCGTACGATGATCCGCTTCAGCAGCCGCGACACATGCATCTGCGAGCAGCCGAGCTGTTCACCGATCTCGGCCTGGGTGGCCTCCTCCACGAACCGCATGTGCAGGATCCGCCGGTCGCGCTCGTCCAGCTCGGCCATGAGCGGCGCCAGCGACTGGAAGTCCTCGACGAGCCGCAGCCCGTGCTCCTCGACGCCGATGAAGTCGGCCAGCACCGCCTCGCCGTCCTCGGGGCCGTCACCGGTGAGGGCGGCGTCCAGCGACGCGGAGTTGTAGCCGTTGGCGGCGATCTGGCCCTCGATGACCTGGTCCTCGGAGATGTTCATCAGCGTGGCCAGCTCCGCCACCGTCGGCTCGCGGTCCAGCCGGCTGGCCAGTTCCTCGCGGGCCTTGGCCAGCTCCACCCGCAGTTCCTGGAGACGGCGCGGGACGTGCACCGCCCAGGTGGTGTCCCGGAAGAACCGCTTGATCTCACCCACGATGTACGGCAGCGCGAACGAGGTGAACTCGACCTCGCGGGACAGGTCGAACCGGTCGATCGCCTTGATCAGGCCGATCATCCCGGTCTGGACGATGTCCTCCATGTCGTCCCCGCGGCCCCGGAACCGCCCGGCCGCGAAGCGCACCAGCGAGATGTTCATCTCGATGAGCGTGTTGCGCGCGTACTGGTACTCGTGCGTGCCCTCCTCCAGCTCCGCCAGCCGGCGGAAGAACTGGCGGGACAACTCGCGGGCGTCCCGAGGAGCCACGGACCGCGGGTCCACCACCGCCGGCTCCGGCTCGGACTTCGTCCCGGCGCGCGCGCTCTCCTCGACGAGCGGTGCGTCAGACCCGGTCACGGCGGTGGCGGTGTCCATTGCCTCTCCCACGGAAGTCATGGTGCGACGAATGCCTCTTTCGGGTGTCGTGCTGGCGTTGAGTTGTCCTGGCGTCACGGAGACGCATCGGTGCGGGTACCCGGCAAGTGGCGGACCATGCACTCCATGTGCCGAGGCGGCGAGAATCGTTCGGTACGGGCGTCCTCCCGGAGGCACCTTCCCATGGCGCCGCGTCCGCCGCACGCGGACGGCGCGCCGCGGTTCCCGGGCGTTTCGTCCGATTCCACCGAGGGCGGAACGCCGGACCCTTCCCGTCCCGGCGCCCGCTCCTAGGCTGAGGAGGTGACCAACCAAGCGCCGAACGAAGCCCGTGTCATCCCCCTCCGCCCCCGCACCGCCCGCTCCGCGCTGCCGGCAGCCGGCACCGCGTCACCCGCGCCCGCCCGGCCCGCGCCGCCGCGGGAGCCGGCCGCCAAGGAGCCGCTGTGGCGGGACCTCGTCGGTGACGTCCTGCGGCGGGAACGCCTCGCGCAGGAGCGGACGCTGAAGGACGTCGCCGACGCGGCCCGGATCTCCATGCCGTATCTCTCGGAGGTGGAGCGGGGCCGCAAGGAGGCCTCCTCGGAGGTCCTGGCGGCCGCCGCCCACGCCCTGGGACTCGGCCTCGGCGACCTGCTGACGCTGGCCCAGCGGGAGCTGGTCCGGGTCACGTCCCGGCACTCCACGACCGGGCGCCGGCCCGCGGGCTCGTCGTACGACGGGCTCTGCCTGGCCGCCTGAGCCCGGTGCACGGCCGGCGTCTCAGACCGTCACGAGGCGCCGGCTCAGCACCTCGTCGGCCAGCCCGTACGCCACCGCCTCCCGCGCGGTGAACACCTTGTCCCGGTCCATGTCCGCGCGCAGTGTGGCGATGTCGTGGCCGGTGTGGCGGGCCAGCACCTCCTCCACCTGTGACCGGATCCGGACCATCTCCTTGGCCTGGAGGGCGAGGTCGGACACCGTGCCCTGCCGCCCGCCGCTGGCCGGCTGCCCGAGCAGCACCCGCGCGTGGTCCAGCACGAACCGCCGCCCGGCGTCCCCGCCGGCCAGCAGCACGGCCGCCGTGGACGCCGCCTGGCCGACGCAGAACGTGGAGATCGGCGCCCGTACGAAGGTCATGGTGTCGTAGATCGCCATCAGCGAGGTGTACGAGCCACCGGGCGAGTTGATGTACACCGAGATCTCGTTCTCCGGTGCCGCCGACTCCAGATGGAGGAGCTGCGCGATGACGACGTTGGCGACGCCGTCGTCGATCTCGGTGCCGAGAAAGATGATCCGCTCCGACAGCAGCCGGCTGAACACGTCGTACGACCGCTCGCCCTGCGGGGTCCGTTCGACCACGTGCGGAATCGTGTAACTCCCCATGACTACAGCCCCGTCCGTCGCCGTGTGGCCGCCGGGAGGACGTCCGTGAAGGACTCCACGACCCGGTCGACCATGCCGTACTCCCGGGCCTCCTCGGCCGTGAACCAGCGGTCGCGGTCGCCGTCCCGGGAGATGGTCTCCGGGCTCTGCCCGGTGTGCTCGGCGGTGATCCGCTCGATGGTCCGCTTGGTGAACTCCAGGTTGTCCGCCTGGATCTCGATGTCCGCGGTGGTGCCGCCGATGCCCGCGGACGGCTGGTGCATCATGATCCGCGCGTTCGGCAGCGCGTACCGCTTGCCGGGCGCGCCGACGCTCAGCAGGAACTGCCCCATGCTGGCCGCGAATCCCATCGCGAGCGTGGACACGTCGTTGGGGATGAGCCGCATCGTGTCGTAGATGGCGAGGCCCGCGTGCACCGAGCCGCCGGGGCTGTTGACGAACAGGCTGATGTCGGTCCGCGGGTCCTCCGCGGACAGGATCAGCAGCTGGCTGCACACCCGGTTCGCGGACACCTCGTCGACCTGGGTGCCCAGCAGCACGATCCGCTGCCCGAGCAGCTGTGCGGCGAGGTGGTCGTCGAACCGCGTCCGAGGGGTGTCGCCCTCCTCGGCCCGCGGGGTGAGCACGGTGAGTGGAGTCATCGGTTCTCCTTGTCGTCGTACGGAACGCCGTCGACTCCACCCTTGCCCCCGGACGGGGGCCGCCGGTGATTTCTCTGCCCGCGGCAGATTCGCCGTGGGCAGAGCGGCGCTCAGCCCGTCTCGCGCAGCTGACGGAAGAACGCCCGTACGTCCGCGACCAGCAGGTCCGGCTCCTCCATCGCGGCGAAGTGCCCGCCCCGGTCGAACTCCGTCCAGCGCACGATGTTCTCGGTGCGGTCGGCCTTGTGCCGCAGCGGGAGCTGGAGTTCGGCCGGGAAGAGGGCGACCGCGGTCGGCGCCGTGGACGGCTCGGCGGGGGCGGCGGCGCGGCCGGTGGCGTGCGCCCGCTCGTAGTAGACGCGGGCCGACGAACCGGCCGTCCCCGTCAGCCAGTACAGCATCACGTTGGTCAGCAGCCGGTCCCGGTCCACGGCCTCCTCCGGCAGCTCCTCGGAGTCCGTCCACTCCCGGAACTTCTCCGTGATCCAGGCGAGTTGACCGACGGGTGAGTCGGTCAGCGCGTACGCCAGGGTCTGCGGCCGGGTCGCCTGGAGCACGGCGTACCCGGTGCCCTCGCGCGACCACGCGTCCCACCGGCGCCAGGAGGTCAGCGTGCGCTCCCGCTCCTCGGGGCCGAGCGCCGCCAGCTCCTCCTCGGTCGGCTCGGTGACCGCCTGCGCGCCGGGCAGCAGGTTCAGATGGACGCCGACGACCCGGTCGGGACGGGCGCGGCCCAGCTCGCGGGAGATCGCCGCGCCCCAGTCGCCGCCCTGCGCGCCGAACCGCTCGTAGCCGAGCCGGCGCATCAGCTCGGCCCAGGCGTCGGCGACCCGCCCGGCCTCCCAGCCGGGTTCCGTCGTCGGCCCGGACAGCCCGAAGCCGGGGATGCTCGGCAGCACCACGTGGAACGCGTCGGCCGGGTCCCCGCCGTGCGCCGCCGGATCGGTCAACGGGCCGACCACGTCGAGGAACTCGACGATCGAGCCGGGCCAGCCGTGCGTGAGGACCAACGGGGTCGCGTCCGGCTCGGGGGAACGGATGTGCGCGAAGTGGACGTTCGCCCCGTCGATCGTGGTCGTGAACTGCGGCCACTCGTTCAGCCGGGCCTCGGCGGCCCGCCAGTCGTACTCGTGCCGCCAGTACCGGACCAGCTCCCGCAGATAGTCCGCCGGCACGCCGTACGCCCAGCCCACCCCGGGCAGCTGGTCCGGCCAGCGGGTGCGGTCGAGGCGGTCGTGGAGGTCGGCGAGGTCGCCGTCCGGGACGGCGAGACGGAAGGGACGCAGGGCATCGGCAGGCGAGAACGCGATCATGCCCGGATGCTAGACGCGTGCGGTGGCGCGAGCGTACGGATTTCGTCCCGCCCGGACCGATGAGTTTCCCGGCGGACACCGGTCGACACTGTTGACCGCGTTCCCCACTCAGGAGGTGCCCATGACCACCGACGGATTCACCACGTGTCTCTGGTTCGACGGCCAGGCCGAGGAAGCCGCCCATTTCTACGTCTCGGTCTTCGAGAACTCCGGCGTCGGCGAGGTCACCCGCTACCCGGAGGGCGGCTTCCGCCCCGCCGGGACCGTGCTGACCGTCGAGTTCACCGCCAACGGCCAGAAGTTCGTCGCGCTCAACGGCGGACCCGAGTTCAAGTTCAACGAGGCGATCTCCTTCCAGATCTTCTGCGCCGACCAGGAGGAGGTCGACCACTACTGGACCAAGCTGACCGAGGACGGCGGCGAGCCCGGCCCGTGCGGCTGGCTCAAGGACAGGTACGGCGTGTCCTGGCAGGTCATTCCGGAGCGGCTCACCGCGATGATCAGCGACCCGGACCCGGAGAAGTCGGCCCGCGTCACCAAGACGATGATGGCGATGGGCAAGCTCGACGTCGCCGCCCTGGACCGGGCGTACGCGGGGGAGTGAGGCCTCAGCCGCCGCCCCGGGCCGCCGCGCCGACCACCTTGGTGATCTCCCGGGCGATGCGCAGCACGCCCGGGGAGCGGACCGGGCACGGCTTCGGGGTGGACGTCGCCGGGGCGAGACAGAAGTGCAGGTGGTCGTCGTCCCGGTGCAGGGCGGTGTCGCGGCCCGGCTCGGTGCAGTAGCCGGGGTGCGCCCGCTCCCAGGCGGTGCACGGCAGGAACCGGGTCACCGGCCGTGCGCGACGAGATAGGCCTCGGTGACCGGCTGCCCGGCCTCGAACAGGACCTTGCCGGCCCGGACCTCGCGCACCTGGAAGCGGGTGGCGATCCCCCTGAGGACCTCGGTTTCGGAGTAGCCGCGCAGGACCGGCAGTTCGGTCAGCGTCTCCGGGATGCCCCGGACGTCGTCCGCGCCGTTCCGCTCGAACTGCACCCGTCCCCGGCCGAGGCGCAGCTGCAGACGCCGGTTGACCCGGTAGGCGCCGCCCTTGACGTCCACCCACGGCAGCATCTTCAGCAGCCACCGCGAGGTGATGGCCTGCATCTGCGGTTCGGACTTGGTGGTCGTCGTGAGCTGGCGGGCGCCAGGGTGCTGAGGCTGGTGGGTTCGGGGACGGGCTCGTCGGTGGCGGGACCGGTGGCGCTGTCGGGCGTGGACACATTCCCTCCTGGGATGCACAGGCGTGAGCGGAACGGCCGGAGGTGGCACGCGGTCGTGCGCGGGATCAAGCCAAACAGCGGCCGCCGGTGACGGGTACGGCGTGAAGGGGTCGGCTTGCGCACCCTGGAGGTGCAAACCCCCGGTTGAGGCGGCCCGATTCTCGGGAGGTGTGCCGCGAGGCGTGTGTACGGTTCGTGCCCTGGGCGCACACGGCGCACGGCTGTCCCCTGGGGCTCACGGGTGTGTCCGGCGCGCGGGGCCGCCCCCGGATGGCTAGCGTGAAAGACCGGACCATCCACCGAGAACCGGAAGAGGGCCGCGATCATGGCCGTGAAACCTGAGGGCCACCCCTGCTGGGCGGACGCGATGTTCACCGACCTCGAAGGGGCCAAGAGCTTCTACGGCGAGGTCCTCGGCTGGACCTTCGGCGAGCCGTCGTCGGAGCACGGCAACTATACGGAGGCCTACCGCGACGGCAAGGCGGTCGCCGCGATCGTCCCGCCGGTGCCGGGCCAGGAGGGGCAGGACGAGCAGTCGCAGTGGTGTCTGTATTTCGCCTCCCCCGACACCGCCGCGACCGCCGCCAAGATCCGCGACAACGGCGGCGAGCTGGTGATGGAGCCGATGACCGTGGGCGACTACGGCACCATGTGCCTGGCCCGTGACCCCGGAGGCGTGGTCTTCGGCGTGTGGCAGGCCGGCAGCCACGAGGGCTTCCAGGTGCCCATGGACCAGCCGGGCGCGTTCTGCTGGGCGGAGGTCTTCACCCGCGAGCCCGAGAAGTCCGACGCGTTCTTCCCGGCGGTGTTCCCGTACACGGCCCGGCAGATGGAGGACGACGGCGTCGACTTCCGGATCTTCAACGTGGGTGACGCCCCGGTGCTGGGCCGGATGCGGATGACCGACGACTTCCCGCCCGAGGTGCCGCCGTACATCAACGTCTACTTCAGCGTCGCCGACTGCGACGAGGCCGTCGCCAAGGCCACCAAGCTCGGCGCCGTCCTCCGGTTCGGGCCGATGAGCAGCCCCTTCGGGCGGTTCGCCGCGCTCACCGACCCGCAGGGCGCGAACTTCTCGGTGATCGACACCCAGACCACCGAGGGCGACATGCCGGAGCTCACCGACGTCTCGTGAGGACTCCCGGGACCGGCGTCCCGGCCCGTCCATGGCATCATCGGGCACATGCGTGAACGAGTGGTGGCCGCGTGCGACGGGGCTTCGAAGGGAAACCCCGGACCGGCCGGCTGGGCCTGGGTCGTCGCCGACGAGACGGATACGCCGGACCGATGGGAGGCGGGCCCGCTGGGCCGGGCCACCAACAACGTCGCGGAGCTGACCGCGCTGGAGCGGCTGCTGGCGGCCACCGACCCGGCCGTGCCGCTGGAGATCCGGATGGACTCGCAGTACGCGATGAAGGCCGTCACCACCTGGCTGCCCGGCTGGAAGCGCAACGGCTGGAAGACCTCCGCCGGTAAGCCGGTAGCCAACCAGGACCTGGTCGTCCGGATCGACGAACTGCTGGACGGCCGCTCGGTCGAGTTCCGCTACGTCCCCGCCCACCAGGTCGACGGCGACCCGCTCAACGACTTCGCCGACCGCGCCGCCAGCCAGGCCGCCTCCGTCCAGCAGCCGGCCGGCAGCGGCCTGGGGTCCCCGGAGCCGCCGCCCGCCCCGGACGCCCCGCTCGCCAAGGCGCCGGGCCGCCGCTCCCCGGCGGCCCGGAAGAAGAGCGGCGGCTCCTCGCGCACGATCAAGGCGAAGTTCCCCGGCCGCTGCCTGTGCGGCCGTTCCTACGCGGCCGGTGAGCCCATCGCGAAGAACGCGCAGGGTTGGGGCCACCCGGAGTGCCGCACCGCGGCCGCCGGGTGAGGCGCGGCACGCTCACACCACGCCGCGCCAGCCGCCGCTCTCCTGGCCGCGCTCCTCGATGAACCGCTTGAAGCGCTCCAGGTCGCCCTTGGTCTGCCGCTTCACGAAGCCCAGCTTGTCACCGACGGTCTCGGCGACGCCGTCCGGATGGAACTCCATCTGCAGCATCACCTTGGTGTGGTCGTCGTCGAGGCGGTGGAAGGTCACCACGCCGGCCTGTCGGGCGTCCCCGGCGACGGTCGTCCAGGCGACCCGCTCGTCCGGGAGCTGCTCGGTGATCTCCGCGTCGAACTCCCGCCGGACCCCGTCGACCTTGGTCACCCAGTGGGTGAGCGTGTCGGTGCGCTGCTCGATGCGCTCCACCCCGCTCATGAACTCGGGGAAGGTCTCGAACTGGGTCCACTGGTTGTAGGCGGTGTGCACGGGGACGGCGACCTCGATGGATTCCTCGACCTGCGACATGCGCGGATCACTCCTTCGTCGTTCGTCGGACAGGTCCGGTGCGAGTACCCGTGACCTCGGCGGCGATGCCGTCAGTCGGTGTCGAAGGTGTAGTGGGCGGTGTGGTCCAGCAGGTCGGCGGGGGCGGCGTCGTTCCACGGCTTCATCTTCTCGCCGAGGTCGACCACGTTCGGCGTGCCCGCGGCGGGCAGGTAGCCGGAGTCCGGGTGGCGTCGCCGCCACTCGGCCCACAGCTTGTCGACGTAGGCGTGGTGCAGCCAGAACACCGGGTCGTTGGGGGACATCCCGGTGGCCATCTGCCCGCCGACCCAGACGTGCACCCGGTTGTGCAGGTTGACGCCCCGCCACCCTTCCAGGTGGTTGCGGAAGCCGTCGGAGGCGCTGTTCCAGGGCGCCATGTCGTACGTCGCGATGGCCAGCACCGACTCCACCTCGGCCCGCGTCGGCAGCTCCCGCACCGAGGTGGCGAGCGAACGCCGCAGGTAGGTCCGTCCGTCGACGCGGACGTTGATCGGCCAGTCGCCGGCGGACGCGGCGAACGGCCCGTCCATCACCCGACCGTCCGTGCTGCGCCCGGTGCCGCCGAGGAAGTCCGGCGCCCACAGCGAGGCCCGCACGGTGCGGTCGGCGGACCAGTCCCAGTACGGCAGCGCCACGGAGGCGTCCACGGACTGCAGGGCCCGTTCGAACTCCAGCAGGTATCTGCGGTGCCAGGGCAGGAAGGACGGCGAACGGTGGCCGGTGCGCTCGCCGTTGTCGGTGTCGGAGACTATGAACTGGTTGTGCGTGGTGACGAAGTCGTCGTAGCGGCCGCTGCGCTTGAGCTCCAGGACGGCGGCGACGAAGCGCCGCTTCTCGTCGGCGGTCAGCGTCGCCTGGTTCTTCCGGACGGTCATCTTGCGTGCTCCAAAAGGCTTGCTGGGTGGTTCAGTTGGCGGGGAACGGCAACAGGCGCGCGCCCTGGAGCTCGTCGACCGCGGCCCGTGCGGCGGCCCGCGGGGTGGGCACCGGGTCGTAGTGGCTGACGACGCTGATCCAGCTGCCGTCGGCGTTGCGCATCACGTGCAGTTCCACCCCGTCGATGAACACGGCGTAGCCGCCGCCGTGGTGCTGGTGGCCCCCGCCGGCCGGCCCGCCCTGTATCCGGCGGCCCTTGTAGACCTCGTCGAAGGACTGCGGGGCGCCGTGGTGGCCGTGGTCGGCAGCGGTCGCCTCGGGTGCGGCGCCGAGCGCCGTGGCGACGCCGGCGGTGGCGGTGAGGGCGGCCGCGGCGGTGAGCGCGCGGCGACGGCTGAGTTCCGGCATACGGACCTCCGGGGTGCGTGTGGTTGACGACCCCGTATGCCTATCGGCCCGGTCGCAAGCGGGAGAAATCGCTCCAGAGGGGTTGGCTGCGATCCGGACAAGTGACTACATGTCGTACAGTGTTGAACAAAGATGATCTTGCTGTGAAGGCCCCCTGTCCGACCCCGGAACGGGCAATTCCTTGCCGTGGCCACCGGGTGATCGGTGATCTTTCGCGTGGCCGTGCGCCACCCGTGGCCTGGCTCACGCCGGGAAAGTGGCGCGAAACGGCGAAGGACGGCCGCGCGCGGCCGCGCCCTCAGGGCAGCAGCCGGTCGAGGAAGGCGTTGCCGAACACGTGGTGCGGGTCGAGCCGGTCGGGGATCCCGGCCGCCCGCGTCCACGCCTCGTCCCCGGACGAGGCGGGCACGGCCCGCTCCACGACCTCCGGATCGCTCCACGCGGCCCGCCCGGTGTAGCCCCAGCCCTTGGACCACTCCACCCGGGCCAGCCCGGCGCCGCCGCCGTCGTACGTCCCCAGCACGTACCGCTCCAGCTCCCGCAGGAACTCCTCCGCGGACGGGGTGCCCGGCAGGGCCAGCACGTTCAGCCACACCGCCGTGTCCCACTCGGGCCGACCCGTTACCGGCCGCAGCGCCGACAGCAGCGGGGCGCGGGCGCCGTCCACGCCGGCGTCGGCCGGATCGTCCAGACCGGTCACCCGGATCTCCACCGATCCGTTGACCGGGAAGCGGCCGCGGGCGGCGTACGCCGTCAGCAGCCTGCGGTAGTACGCCGTGAACCCGGCGACGACCTCCTGCACCCGGGCCCGCTCGGTGACGACCGCGTAGCCGTCGGTGTGCACCCGCAGGGTGGTGGGCCGCAGATACAGCAGCGTGTTCTTCGACGGCCCCCAGATGTCCGCCGACCCGGTCGCCGCCAGCCTCAGCACGGCCGCCTCGTACTGGGCGACGCCGAGCGCCGGAGCCAGATACCAGGCCGCCCCCGCGACCAGCCGCCCCACCAGATCGGCCACCGGCGTCGGAAGGCTGTCGGAGAACGGGTAGTTGTACGGCCCGGTCACCTCCCGCGACCCGGCCGGGCGGGTCGGCGCCACGCTCCACACCTTCAGCCACGGATGCTCGGTGAAGGCGAACCAGATCGCCTCCGCCCGACCCGACCGGTCCAGGAAGCTCGCCAGCGTCCGCCCGCCCCGGCCGGGCGCCGCGAACAGCTCCCCGGCCGGGATGTCCGTCCGGCTGACACAGCGCAGCCGGGTGTCGGCGCCGACCCGCAGCACCACCTCGGTGACGAAGCCGCGGCCCAGATGGGCGAGGAGCGCCGCGCAGTCCGCCTCGTCCCGCCGGAACGTGCGCAGCCGGTACGCCCCGCCGGCCTCGTCCCACACGACCGCCGTCAGCGACAGCACGAGGTTGCTGAGCGAGCCGAAGGTGTGCCCGTCACGGCGCGCCTCGCCGTCGGCCGGTACGGCGGTGCCGTGCGCGTCGATCGCGAGGGCCCCGCCGAGGGTCAGCACCCCGGGTGCCGGGGCCGCGGTGAGGTCGAGCCCGTGCTCCTCCAGGAACGTGAGCAGCGCTTCCAGCGTGACGTCCGTCCCGGCGCGGACCGAGGAGGGCGATTCCAGGGCCAGGCCGGTGAGGTGCGGGGCGGTGTCGACGAGCAGGACGGGGGCGTCGGGAGGCGTGCCCTCCGGGATCGTCAGCGGCGACCAGCCGTGCGAGGCACCCCGGGCGCGGACCCGCCGGCCCGCGCGCCAGGCCCAGTTGACGACCTCGGCCACCTGCTCCGCCCGGGCCGGCGCGCACGCCCACAGCCCCGTGGCGGTGATCTCGCCCGTCCAGTTGCGGTACCCGGTGCGGTACAGGGGCACTTCCGCCGGGAAGCCCGGCAACTCCTCGGCGGCGGCCGCCGGATCGGCGAGACGTCCCCTGGGGGCCGCTCGCCCGGCGCCCGGTGGCCGCTCGCCACGCATCACACGTGTGGGTGACAGAACCGCGGAACCGGGACCGGAGGCGTCGGCTCCGGGCAGGGACGGGCGGGTGACAGACTGACGCCATGGAAGAGCGTGTATTCGACAGATGGGGTCAGCGGGCGTCCGTCATCGGCCTGGGGACCTGGCAGCTCGGCGCCGACTGGGGCGACGTCGACGACAAGGAAGCCCTCATGGTGCTGGAGGCGGCGGCCGAGTCGGGGGTGACCTTCTTCGACACCGCCGACGTGTACGGCGACGGCCGCAGCGAACAGACCATCGCCGCGTTCCTGAGCGGCCGTCCCGATCTGCACGTCCTCGTCGCGACCAAGATGGGCCGCCGCGTCGACCAGATCCCCGAGAACTACGTACTGGACAACTTCCGCGCCTGGAACGACCGGTCCCGGCGCAACCTCGGCGTCGACCGGATCGACCTGGTGCAGCTGCACTGCCCGCCGACCTCCGTCTACTCCTCGGACGAGGTGTTCGACGCCCTGGACACCCTTGTCGCGGAGGAGCGCGTCGCCGCCTACGGCGTCAGCGTGGAGACCTGCGAGGAGGCACTGACCGCGATCGCCCGGCCGGGCGTGGCCAGCGTGCAGATCATCCTCAACCCGTTCCGCATGAAGCCGCTGCGCCAGGTCCTCCCGGCCGCGCGCGAGGCCGGCGTGGGCATCATCGCCCGGGTCCCGCTCGCCTCCGGCCTGCTGTCCGGCAAGTACACCAAGGACACGGTCTTCCCCGAGAACGACCACCGCACCTACAACCGCCACGGCGAGTCCTTCGACCAGGGCGAGACCTTCTCCGGCGTCGACTTCGCCACCGGCGTCGAGGCCGCCGCCGAGTTCGCCGCGCTCGCCCCCGAGGGATACACCCCCGCCCAGCTCGCCCTGCGCTGGATCGCCCAGCAGCCCGGCGTGACCACGGTGATCCCCGGCGCCCGCTCGCCGGAGCAGGCCCGCGCCAACACGGCCGCCGCACACCTGCCGCCGCTCCCCGACGCCACCCTCGACGCGATCCGGGACCTGTACGACCGGCGGATCAAGGACCAGGTCGAGGGCCGCTGGTAGGAGGCCGGCAGCCGTCACCGCGCCGAAACCCCTCGGCGGGGACACTTCCGCCGCCGAGGGGGAACCCGGAGGGGAAGGACAGCGGATCCGTTCCCAAGGGGAGGCAGAGTCGTGACGGCCGGCGAAGACAGCGCGAAGAGGGCCAGAGGGCGCAACGAGACGGAGGAGGAGAGAGCCGACCGGATGTGGGTCGAGCTCATCCAGGAAGTACGCGTGGCCCAGATGGGCGTCCAGATCCTGTTCGGTTTCCTGCTCACCGTCGTCTTCACCCCGGGGTACCGCGAGCTGCCCGACACCGACCGCACGATCTACATCGTCACGGTCGTCCTCGGGGCCGCCGCGACCGGCGCCCTGATCGGACCGGTCTCGCTGCACCGGCTGGTCTCCGGTCGGCGGATCAAGCCGCAGGCGGTCAGCTGGGCCTCCCGGATGACCATCGTCGGCCTGATCCTGCTGCTGGCCACCACGACCGCCTCGCTGCTGCTGATACTGCGGGTGGCGACCCACGACGACTTCGTCCCGTGGCTGGTCACCGGTGTCCTGCTGTGGTATCTGCTGTGCTGGTTCGGGATACCCCTGTGGACCCGGCACCGGCACACCAGCCGCGGGGAGCCGCCGGTCAGCCCTCGGCGATGACCTCGGCCAGGAAGTCGTCCACCCGGATCCGCTCCCGGCCGGGCGCCACCACGGCGTGACTGTCACGCAGGAAGGCCGCGACCGCCGGCGCCCAGGCGAACACCGTCGCGTGATGGTGCCCGCCGTCGGCCCGGGGGTCGCCGAAGAAGTCCAGCCGCAGCTCCTCCCAGACGCCCGTCGACGCCGGACGCATCCGGACGTCACCCACGCCGACCGGCCGGCACAGCCCGTCGGCCAGCATCTCGCGGTCCAGCCGCCACCGGGCGAGCACCCGGCCGTCGTGGCTGAACACCACGGTCACGGCGAACGGGTCCTCGGCGTCGTACCTCAGGTGGGCGAGAACCGGGAAACGGTCCGAGGTGCCGGCCTGGAGCTGCATGACCAGGGTCCTGTGCACGAAGCTGTTCACCAGAAGGCCTCCGGGGAGAACGGACGTAAAGCCTTCCTGTACCCCGGTCCCGCACAAGATGCTCAGCTCTCCGGGTGATTCTCCCGCGCCCCGCGCAACGCCGTGAGGCAGCCGCCGATGGCCCGCTGCAGTTCCTCCAGCCGCTGGACCATGTCGTCATCGTAGAAGTCCCGGGCATCGTCGAAGGTCAGCTCCTCGAACGCCTTCGCGGCCTTCTGCAGACTGCTGTAGAACTTCGTCCGCCGCTCCCGCACACGCAGCTCGGGGTCGGCCTCGACGGTCTCGACGACGAGGGACCGCAGGGTGTCGTAGGCCTCGGTGGCCCACTCGCCGGCGTCCTCGTCCTCCTCCAGCTCGTCGATCAGCGACAGATGCCGCTCGGCCTCCTGGCGCAGCTCGGCGGGCGCGTCGACGGTCTGCCCGGCCGGGGTGCGGATCACGCCGGACTCGGCGATCTGCCGGACGTAGCCGATGCGGTCGGCCGACCGGCTCTCGGTGGCCACGGCCTTCTTCAGATCGTCGGTGCGGACCACGTCCCGGGCCGGCTCCGCCTGGAGCTCCGGGTCCTCCCGCACCCGGTCGAGAAGGGCCCGGCGGGCCGCCCGGGCGGTGGACGGGTCGGCGAGGATCGCGGCGCGCAGCGCGGTGGGGTTCTCGGCGACCTCGAGCGCCTTGGTCGGGCGGATGCCCTCGGCCTCGGCGGCCTCGGCGATGGCGGTGCCGCGCTCGGAGGCGGCGCTGGAACGGGCGACGTAGTAGCTCAGCCACACGTCGGCGTCCGGCAGCTCGACCTCCTGGCCCGGCGTGAGCGCCTCGAAGTGCGGCACCAGGCCGTCGTCGGCGGCCTCCCAGGCCCGGTAGTAGCGCATGACCCGCTCCGGGGAGCAGCCGGCCAGCTCCGCGAACTCCTTCGCGGACACCTTCGGCGTGCCCTGCGCGGCCTGCCCGCCGGGCCGCACGCTGCGCGCCACCTTCAGCCCGAAGGCCCATCCGCCGGTACGCGCATAGGCGCCGAACTCACGCGCGTCGCGCGCGACGAGCTCGGACCCGTCGACGGACACGGTGGGGGACTCGACCGGGGCGATCGCCGGGCTCAACGGTGACTCTCCTGGGCAGGGCGCGGACTGCGGAAAACGGCAAACCGGAATCCTGTCCGCACCCCCCCGGCCCGCTCAGTCCAGCGCGTCGTGCAGCGCCGGCAGCAGCGTCTTCTCCGACCAGTCCAGGAACTCGGGCTGCGACTCGCCGCCGATCTGCACCAGCGCGATCTCGGTGAAACCGGCCTCCGCGTACGGCCGTACGGCCTCGACGAAGGCGTCCGGGTCGTCGCCGCACGGGATCGACCCGGCCACGTCGTCCGGCGTGACGAACTGCGTCGCCGACTCGAAGGAGTCGGGGTGCGGCAGCTCGGAGTTGACCTTCCAGCCGTTGCCGAACCAGCGGAACTGGGCGTGCGCCCGCTTGATCGCCGCGTCCCGGTCGGTGTCGTAGCAGACCGGCAGCTGGCCCACGCGCGGCTTGCCCGTGCCGCCGTGCCGGTCGAAGGCCTCCAGCAGTCCCGGCTTGGGCTCGGTGGCGATGACCAGGTCGGCCAGGCGGCCGGCCAGCTCGCAGGAGCGGTCGCCGGAGACGGCGATGCCGATCGGCGGCGGCTCGTCCGGCAGATCCCACAGCCGGGCCGACTCCACGTCGAAGTGGGTGCCGCGACGGCTGACGTGCCCGCCCTCGAACAGTGCCCGGATGATCTCGACGGCCTCCTCCAGCATCTCGTGCCGCACCTCCACCGAAGGCCAGCCGCCGCCCACCACATGCTCGTTGAGGTTCTCGCCCGAGCCCAGACCGAGCCGGAACCGGCCCTGTGACAGCAGCTGCATCGTCGCCGCCTTCTGCGCCACCACCGCCGGGTGGTAGCGGAAGGTCGGGCAGGTCACGTACGTCATGAGCGGGATGCGGGAGGTCGCCTGCGCCGCCGCGCCCAGCACGCTCCACGCGTACGGGGAGTGGCCCTGCGCGCGCAGCCACGGGAAGTAGTGGTCCGAGGTCACCGAGAAGTCGAAGCCGACCTCCTCGGCCCGTGCCACATGGTCGACGAGGTCACGAGGGCCGGCCTGCTCGGTCATCATCGTGTATCCGATTTGCACCATAACGGGCGAGTCCCCGGCTCGGAGCGGTGAAAACGGTGCCCCTGTGACCTGCGTGAAACCCCTCGCTACCGGGGTGATCACCGGGGCAGGATGACGGTATGAAGGTGCGACCCCTCCCCAGCAGCCCGCCCGCCGCCCGGGGCGTGGACGCCTCCGGTGTCCTCGCCCTCCTCGACGCGCTGGACGCCGCCCCCGAGATCGAGCCGCACAGCCTGATGATCCTGCGGCACGGACACGTCGTGACCGCCGGCTGGTGGGCGCCGTACACCCCGGACCGCCCCCAGCTGCTGTACTCGCTGAGCAAGAGCTTCACGGGGACGGCCGCCGCGTTCGCCGCCGCCGAGGGGCTGCTCGACCTCGACGCTCCGGTGATCTCCTACTTCCCGGAGTTCGCCGCCGACATCACCGACCCGCGCAGCCGGGCGATGCTGGTCCGGCACGTGGCGACGATGTCCAGCGGCCATCTCGCCGAGACCCTCGACGCGGCCCGCGCCCTCGACCGCGCCGACCTGGTGCGCGGCTTCCTGCTGCTGCCCCCGGACCGCGACCCCGGCACCGTCTTCGCCTACAACCAGCCCACCACCTACACCCTCGCGGCGATCGTCCAGCGGGTCACCGGACAGTCGCTCACCGACTACCTGAGGCCGCGGCTGCTGGACCCGCTCGGCATCGGGGAGGTGTCCTGGGTGCGCGACCGCACCGGCCGCGAGATCGGCTTCAGCGGACTGCACGCCACGACCGACGCCGTCGCCCGGCTCGGCGAGCTGTATCTGCGCGACGGCGTCTGGCAGGGCGAGCGGCTGCTGCCCGAGGGCTGGGTCGCCGACGCCACCCGCGCGCACGTCCCGACCGCAGGCGGCATGGGCGACACCGAGCGCGAGGACTGGGACCAGGGCTACGGACGGCAGTTCTGGATGTCCCGGCACGGCTACCGCGGCGACGGCGCGTACGGCCAGTTCTGCCTGGTCCTGCCCGAGCACGGCACGGTCATCGTGACGACCGCCGCGACCGAGCGGATGCAGGAGCTGCTGAACCTGGTCTGGGAGCATCTGCTGCCCGCCCTCCACCCCGGGCCGCTGACCGGCCGCGAGGACGCCGAGGCCGCCCTGCGCGAGCGGCTGGCCGGGCTGGCGCTGCCGCCGGTCCCGGGCCGGGCCGCCCCTCCCGGGCGGGCCGACGACTGGGCCGCCGCCCCGTTCGTCCCGGCCGGAGGTGTCTGCGCGGACCAGCCGGGACTGTCGGCGGTCGCGATCGCCGACGGCCCGGACGGCTGGACGGCGACCCTCACCGAGGACGGGCACGACCTCGCGCTGCCACTCCACGGCGGGGACGGCTGGACCGCCGTCGACGAGCCCGTGCCCATCGCGGTGGGCGGGGGCTGGACGGACGCCGGGACGCTGACGCTGGACGTGGTGTTCACGGAGACCCCGCACCACCTGCTGATCACCTGTTCCCTCCCGGACCGCACCTTCACCGCCCGCTGGCACACCCGCCCGCTGCACTCCGGCCCGCTGCGCAACCGGCGTGCCCCGCGCCCGCGGTCAGCCTGACGGCGCCCGGAAGGTACGCAGGACGGTGTCCAGGGCCCGCCGGTTCGCGGGCTCGTCGAAGACGGCGGCCGGGGTCGTCCAGCGCAGCGAGTAGCCCTGGCCGCCGCCGAGCAGGAAACCCCGCCCGAGGGTGCGCGACTGCGTCCCGTCGACGGCGGTGACCCACTCCATGTCGGCGGCCGCCCGGCCCTGGTACGTGGTGGCCCGGATCTCCCCGAGCCGCCGGTAACCGCCCGCGTCCCGCAGGCCCGGCTCCACGTCGTCCCGCCACACGGCGACCGGGTCCGGCCCCAGCCGCTCGCTGTAGGTCACCGCGAGCTCCCGCTCGTCGCCCTCCGTGCCGAGGATGACGCGGTACGCCAGACCGGAGTCGCGGGTGGTGCGCAGCGGACGCCAGCCCTCGGGCAGGGCGACGGAGAAGCCTTCCGGGGACGTGTACGTGCGGAAGCCGCGGGGGAGGCCGGAGGGGTCCGGCGTGGACGTGCGCGTCGGATCGGGCGGTGCCGGTGCGGCCCGGCCCGGTGCGGCCGCGGTCGGGCCGGTGTCCGGGGAGCCGTCGGCGCCGGTGGCGGGACCGCCCGGCGCGAGGGGCCGGGAGGGGGCGTCCGAGGCGGTGGTGGAGTCGCCGCCCGCCGGCAGGCTCGTCGTGGCGAGGACGGCCACGGCGATGGTGACCACCGCGAGCGCGGTCCCGACGGCCAGGGCCCGGCCGCTCCAGCCCGGCGCCGCGTGGCAGACGGCGGTGTAGGCGCGGCGCAGCCGGGGCGGCGGCGCGGTCGGCCGGGCATCGGCGGTGTCCTCGTGCAGCACCCGGGTGAGCGCCTCGCGGACCACCGGGCGCGTCAGCCGCTCCCGGGAGTCCTTGCGCAGCAGCCCCTGCACCACCCGGCTGAGCGGCCCGGCCCGCATCGGGGTGCGCAGCGGGAGCCGGTCCACGCCCCGCAGGGTGACCTCCGGCCGGTCCCGGTCACGGAACGGGGGGCGTCCCTCCACCAGGGTGTACAGGATGGCGCCCAGCGCCCACAGGTCCGCCGCCGGGCCGATCCGCTCGTCCCGGGCCTGCTCGGGGGAGGCGTACGACGGTGCCGTCAGCCGTGGCGCGAGGGTCGTCCCGGCCAGGCCGAAACCGGCGACCACGACCGGGCCCCGCTCCGGCACGACGACCTGGCCGGGGCTCAGCTCGCCGTGCGTGATGCCCGCGCCGTGCGCCGCCTCCAGGACGTCCAGCAGCTCCAGCCCGATCCGCGCCGCCCGCACGTAGTGCACGGGGCCGCGCTCCGTGAGGAGTTCGCCGAGCGGGGTGCCCCCGACCCAGTCGGTGACGGTCCACAGCACGCCCGCCTCCACGACCGCGTCGAGCACCGGGGCCACCTGGCCGGGGCACAGCCGCTCGACCGTCTCGGAGGTGCGCACCACCCGGCCGACGAGCCGCCGCGTCCCCTCCTCGCCCGCGCCCTCCGGCAGCCGGACCTCCGTCACCAGACACGGACGCCCGGCCTCGACGTCCTCCCCGTACCAGCAGACGCGGTTCGTCTCACGGTGGACGACGTCGAGGAGCCGGTATCTCCCCGCGACCGCCACTTGCGCGCCGACGTACGCCTCGCCCATGTCATCCCTCGCTGACCGCCCGGCTCTCACCCTTTCCCAGTGGTACGAGAGCCGCGACGGCGGGCGTTCAACACGCGGGCGCGTATTCCGCGCTCAGAGGCATTTTTGACGTTGCGTCAGTGCCGGCCGGTGCCGAGCACGTCAGCTCAGCCCGAACCGCTCCGCCCAGGACCGCGGGTCACCGGTCGGCGCGTTGCCCCCGCACACCACCAGCCCCAGCCGCGCCCCGTCCCCGACCCGCTCCAGCACCCGCCGGGCCGCGGGCAGCAGACAGCCGGCGGCCGGCTCCGTCCACAGCTTGGCGTGCTCGGCGAGCTCCAGGCAGCCCCGCACGGCCTCCAGGTCGGGCACCACCAGCACCTCGTCGACCAGCGCGGACACATGCTCGTACGTCAGCCGGGAGACCGACGGGGCGCTGAGCGTGGACACGATCGACGACAGCTCCACGGGCAGCGGACCGCCGGCCGCGAGCGCCGCGGACATCGCCTCGGCGCCCTCGGTCTCCACACCCCAGACCCGCACCCCCGGGCGACGGGCGCGCAGCGCCGCCGCCACTCCGGCGATCAGCCCGCCCCCGCCGATGCTGACCAGTACGTCGGTCAGCTCGCCCGCGTCCTCGGCGAACTCCAGACCCACGGTTCCCTGTCCGGCGATGACCAAGGGATCGTCGAACGGGTGCACAAGGGTCAGCCCCTCGTCGCGCAGCACCTCCACGAGGCGGAACGCCTCGGCCATCCCGTCGGTCAGCCGCACCGACGCACCGGCCTCCCGGGCGATGTCGATTGACCGCGCGGGCGCCGAGCGCGGCATGACGACCGTCGCCTTCACGTCCAGGGCGGCGGCCATGACCGCGAGCGCGATGCCGTGGTTGCCGCCGCTGACCGCCACCACCCCGGCCGCCCGCTCGGCCTCGCTCAGCGACAGCAGCTTCGCCGTCGCCCCGCGCGCCTTGAACGAACCGGTGCGCTGGAGGAGTTCCAGCTTGGTGGTGACCGGGACGCCGAGCAGCGCCGACAGACCGGGGCTCGACACGGTGGGGGTACGGACGACGTGGCCGGCGATCCGCCCGGCGGCGGCTTCGATGTCCGAGATGCCGATCAAGGAACTCACTCATCCTTCCGGCGCGGCGGTCCGGTGATCCGCGCCGCGTCGACCCTCACCCGCCGGAAGGCCGGTGGTCAACACGATCACGCCGGGGACGCCCCGCTCAGTGCTGCTGCGGCCGGCCGGCGGTCGCCTCACTGGGCCGCACCACCACGTGGCCCTCACCCTCCAGCTTCAGCTGGACCGCCTCCCCGGAACCGCCGCGCAGCATCGAGCCGATGGTCTGGGACCGGTGCAGGGAGGTCGCAAGCCCCGCGGTCCAGCCGACGACCGCGTCCGTGTCGACGTGGACGGGAAGCCGGGGCGTCACGGGGATCACCAGGGGATTCCCCTCGCAGACCAGCCCCAGCCGGCCCTGGCCGGTGAAGACGCTGTTGAACAGGCCGCCGCCCGCCATGCCCGCGCCCTTCACGGTGGCGATGCGGTAGGCGAGGGTGGCGTCGAAGCACAGGACGTTGCGGCCGTTCACGGTGAACTCGTCACCGGGGCCGACCTCGACGACGAAACAGTTCTGCGCCTCGTGCGCGAACCACGCCTCGCCCCGCCCGCGCACGGTCATCAGCGGCAGTCCCTCGCCGGTGACCACGCGCTTGAGCATGCCGCCGACTCCCTGGCCCTTGCGTTCGAAGGCGAGGTCGCCGCGGTAGGCGATCATCGCGCCCTGACGGGCCAGCATCTCGCCGTCGACGGTGTACCGGATGCACTTGGCGTTCTCGACGGTCATGCCCGGCCCGGAGGCGGGCCGCACCACGTGCTCGCTGGAAAAGAGGTCACCCTTCATGCGGGCATCCTGGGCCGGAGGGGGACCCGCCGCCAAGACTGCTCGTCGGGGTTCAGCGCCTTCGGCCACCTCAGCCACCTCAGCCACCGAACACCTGCGTCCAGTACGTCCCCGAACGCCCGCCGCCCGCGAAGCCGACGCCGATGTGCGTGAATTCGCGCCTGAGGATGTTGGCGCGGTGCCCGGGGCTGTTCATCCAGCCGGTCACCACCTCGGCGGGGGAGCGCTGGCCGCAGGCGATGTTCTCGCCGATCGAACGCCGGCCGGCGCCCGCCGCGGCGGCCCGGTCCCAGGGGCGGCTGCCGTCGGGCGAGGTGTGGGAGTAGAAGTCCCGGGCCACCATGTCCGCGCTGTGCGCCTGCGCCGCCGCGGTCAGCGCGGGGTCACCGGCCAGGGGGCGCAGACCGGCACGGGCGCGCTCCCGGTTGGTGAGGCCGACGACCTCGGCGGTGGTCCGCGCCAGATCGCCGGGCGTGAGCGGGCGCGCCCACAGCGCCGTCCAGTAGACGTCGCCCGACCGGCCGCCGTGCGCCGAACCGACGGCGGCGTGGCTGAACGCGGGGTCGTGGAGCGTGCGGCGCGGGCCGTCGTTGCGCAGGCAGTACGCGACGAAGTCGGCGGGCGTGCGGGGCCCGGAGACCAGGTGCTCGCCGACCGTGACGTACACGTATCCGGCGGCCGTGACCCGCCGGTAGAGGGAGACGCCGTCCCGGCCCTCCGTCCCGAGCCGCCCGGCCGCCGCCATCGCCGCCGCGTGCTCGCGGGCCGCGCCGGCCAGCCGGACGTCCAGGGCGACCGGCGGGGAACCGGCCCGCGCACGGGCCGAGTTGACGAGGCCGAGGAAGCCGTCGTCGTCCGGCTCGGCGGCCGGCCGGGGAGGGACGACCACCGCCGGCACTCGGGCGGGCGGCCCGTCGTCGACCACGTCCACCCCGAAGTCACGGGCCAGCCCGGCGAGCCCGTCCGCGTACCCCTGCCCGAGGGCGCGCAGCTTCCAGCCCGGTCCGCGCCGGTAGACCTCGGCGAGCAGCAGCACCGTCTCCCGGTCCGGACGTGCCGGGGTGAAGCGGGCCAGCGGACGCCCGCCGGTGTCCGTGACCCGCAGGGCCGGGGCGGGCAGGCGGTCCAGGCCGGTGCCCGGCTCGGCGGGGCTGACGACGACGGTGACCCGGGTCGCTCCGGCGCGCAGCCGCGGCGGGTCCAGGGTGAGCGTGTCGCCGCGCAGCCGGGCGCCCGGCGCCGACGGCTGGTTGTAGAAGACGAAGTCACCGTCGCCGCCGACCCTGCCGCCGTCGTCGGTGATCAGCGCGGACATGTCGAACGGCCCGGGCACCCGCAGGGTCAGCGGGCCGCCCGGCAGGGGCAGATTGCCACCGGGGACCAACTCGCTCATGGCGCCGCCCTGCTGTCAGAGAGTTCTCGAACCGGACAACGACGGCCGGGGCACGGAAGGTTCCCGCGCCCGGCAGTGTCACTCAGCTTCCGGCGGGCTCCCCGACGACGACCTGCGGGGCGACGTCCTCGTACCGCTCCACGGACTCGCCGGATCCGCCGCGCGCCTTCCCCTTCGTGCCGCAGAACGCCGACTCCAGGGTCCCCAGCATGGTGTTGAGGACGGTGCCGTTGTTGGAGGTGTTGGCGAGCGCGGTGAGGCTGCGGCTGCCGTCCTCGGTGGTGAACGCGTACGTGTAGTAGCCCTGCACCGCTCCCGTGTGCCCGTACACCGACACCCCGCACGACAGGTCCCGCCGCCGCAGCCCCAGCCCGTACGCCTGCGAGTCGGCGACCTTCACCCACTTCGTCATCTCGGCCAGCCGCGCCGCGGAGGTCAGCCGGCCGCCGAGCAGAGCCGAGTAGAAGGTGTTCAGGTCACGCGTGGTGGAGATGACGGCACCCGCGCTCTGCGCCCACGACACGGTCTGCCGGGTGGAGTCCACGAGCGGCGCGCCCGCCTCGTCCGGGGTGAGGTACCCGCGCGCGTGCCGGCCGGGGATGCGGGTGCCGGGGTGGACGTAGAAGGTGTCGTGCAGGCCCAGCGGCCCGAAGATCCGGTCCCGGTACTCCGCCGCCACGCTGTTCCCGGTCAGCTCCTCGACGAGCATGCCGGCGACGACGAAGTTCGTGTTCGAGTACCGGTAGGCGGCGCCCGGCGCGTCGGTGGGCGGGTGCTGCAGCGCGCGGTCGACCAGCCGGCGGTAGGTGAAGACCTCGTCCCGGACCGCCTCGAAGCCGGGGACCGTCTTCTCGAACATGTCGTTGGTGTAGTCGTACAGGCCGCTGCGGTGGCTCAGGAGGTGCCGCACGGTGATCCGGCCGTCGGGGAGCAGCCCGGGGAGATGGCGCTCGACCGGGTCGTCGAGCTTCAGCCTTCCCTCGTCGACGAGTTGCAGCAGGACGACGGCCGTGAAGGTCTTGGTGACGCTGCCGACGCGGAAGCGGTCCTCGTCGGCGAGGGCCCGGCCGGTCCCGCGGTCGGCGACGCCGACGGCGGCCCGTCGCACACCGCCCCGGTCGTCGATACGGGCCATCGCGCCGGGCGCCCCCTGCCGCCCCGCGGCACGCAACACCCCGCGCACTCCGGTGAGATCGGGCGCGCGCAGTCCGGCGGACCGCGCCGCCGGGGCCTCCCCGCCCATCGCGGGTGCCGGCACCGCCAGCAGGGACAGCACCACCGCCCCGATCACCGCACCGCCCCGTACCGTCGCCGAGCCCATCCGGTCCCTCTTCCGCGCACGCCCGCCCGGCGTCCGTACGACACCGGGCACCTCGAAGGCGAGGACACCTTCTCGCACCCGGCCCGGTCCTCCGGCGGCGACACACAGTCCGGCCGCCCGGATCACCGGATGACGTGACACGCGCCCCGAATCAGCGGGCGTCGGCCGGCCAGGACGTCAACAGGCCGCGCCGGTGCGCGATCGCCACCGCCTCGGTACGGCTCGCGGCGCCCAGCTTGGCGAGGATGTTCGACACGTGCACGCTCGCCGTCTTGCCGGTGATGAACAGCTCCTCGCCGATCTGCCGGTTGCTGCGGCCGAGGGCGAGCAGACCCAGCACGTCCCGCTCCCGGGCCGTCAACGGCGACGCGCCGGCCGCACCGGACGGCCGGTCCGCGAGCCGGCCGCGCCGCACCAGGGCGTCCACCCGCTCCGACAGCCCTGCGGCGCCCAGCGCCACGGCCGTCTCCCGGGCCGCGCGCGCCGCCGCGGCCGCCTCCTCGCGCCGCTCGACGGCGAGCAGGGCCTCGGCGTGGCCCAGCCGGCAGCGAGCCGTCTCGTACACGTCCCCCAGACCGGTGAACGCGGCGACCGCCCGCTCCCAGCCCGCCGGGTCCGCGCCGGACCCCGCCCGCGCGCACTCCGCCTCGGCCCGCGCCAGCCACGCCATCCCCTCGGGCCCGTGCGGTATGCCCTCCTCGCCCTGCCGGGCCACGGACCGTGCCAGCTCCGTCAGTTCGACCCCGGTGCCCGCCCACCGCCGCGCCCCGGCCTCGTCCCCGGCGAGCCGCAGTTCCACCGCCCGGTCGGCCACCGCGGTCAGCGCCAGCGCGGCCAGCCGGACGGAGGCGTCCGGCCGGATCCCCGAGTCGTCGGTCAGCGTCTCGACCGTGCTCCACACCCGCTCCACGGCCGCCTCGGCGTCGCCGCGCCGGGCGGCGGCGTCGGTCAGCACGATGCCCGCGACGAACGCGGCCATCCAGTCGAACGGCCCGTCGAGCAGGGCACGCGCCCGCTGCTCGATGTCCGCTTCGCCGCGCGCGAGGCCCACCAGGAGCGCCGGACCGTTCACGTAACCGCCCGTCACCGGCAGCACAGCCGTGTCGGCAGCCGCCGCGGCCACGCACTCGTCCCAGCGGCCCACGACGTAGAGCACCAGCAGCCGCATGTAGCGCATCTCCAGCGGATACGGCGACGACAGCAGGCCCGCGCGACGGGCCCGGTCCAGGCCTTCCGTCAGCCACGGCAGGGACTGCTCGGGCTCGCCCGCCTCGAAGCAGGAGATGGCCAGATTGAGCAGCGCGCGCAGCTCCACGGGCGTGTTGCCCGCCCGCCGGGCCAGCTCCAGGGCCTCCCGCAGCCGGGCGTGCCCCTCCGGGGTGCGGCGGCCGCCGCCCTCCAGGGCGGCCAGCGAGATCAGCAGATCGGCGCGGGCGTCGGTGACGTCCAGCCGCTCGGCGACGCGCAGCGCCTCACGCGCCACCCTCGACGCGGTCTCCGCCTCGCCCATCTGACGCGCCGCCATCGCGTGCGTCGCCGCCGCCCACACCCACGTCGGCGACGGCGGCTCGGCGGGTATCAGCGCCAGCGCCTCGCTGCTGTAGGCGTACGCGGCAGCCAGGTTGTCGACGCTCAGCAGGTTCCCGGCGAGCGTGTAGCGGACCCGCGCGGCGAGCTCCGAGTCCGCGTCCCGGCCGACGCCGTCCAGGGCCGCCCGGGTCAGGGCGACCGCGCGGTGCGACTCCCCGGCGTGCGCGGCGGCGGCCGAGGCGCGCAGGGTGAGCGAGACCCGGTCGGCACCGTCGCCCGCGGGGCGGGCCGCCGGGTCCACCGTCCCCCACAGGTCGAGGACCGCCTCCAGGTGCCGCAGCTCCTCGGCGGGCGCCCCCAGCAGCCGGGCGTGGTCGGCGGCCTCCAGGGACGCGCCCAGCGCCTCCGGCAGGTCGTGGCTCTCGCGGTAGTGGTGGGCACGCTCGGCGGCGCTCTCCGGCGTACGGCCCCGGCCGGTGAGCAGCCGGGCGAACGACCCGTGCAGCCGCGACCGTTCACCCGGGAGCAGATCGGCGTACACCGCCTCGCGGATCAGGGCGTGCCGGAACGCGTACGTGCCGCCGTCGCCCGCGACCAGCAACTGCCGCCCCACGGCCTCCCGCAGCGCCGACTCCAGCTCGGCCTCGGACCGGGCGACCGCGTCCCGCAGCAGATCGTGCTCGACCCGCCGCCCGGCCACGGCGGCCGTGCGCAGCACCTGCTGTGCGGTGTCCGGCAGTTGCTCGAACCGGATGAGCAGCAGGTCCGCCAGGCCGCTCGGCACACCTCCGGGCTCCTCGTCGCCGGCCGCGAGCAGTTCCTCCGCGTAGAACGCGTTGCCCTCGGCGAGCTCCACGATCCGGCGGACCGTGGCCTCCGGCAGCGGTTCCGGGCGCAGCAGGCGCACCAGCCGGGCCACCTCCGCGTCGGGCAGGGGACGCAGCTCCAGCCGCTCGACGGCGGGAAGCCGCACGAGTTCGGCCAGCAGCGGCCGCAGCGGGTGGCGGCGGTGCAGGTCGTCCGCGCGGTAGGAGGCGAACACCGCGAGCCGGTGGCTGGGCGCCCCGCCCGCCGGCCGCTGCGGCACACCCCGGCTGAGCAGGAACCGCAGCAGGTCCCGCGACGACTGGTCGGCCCAGTGCAGATCCTCCAGGACCAGCAGCAGCCCGGCGGTCTCCGACGCCTCGGCGAGCAGCGCCGCCACACCTTCGAACAGCCGCAGCCGCCCGCCGACCTCCCGCTCGGCGTCCGGCCCGCCGCCGAGCAGCCGCTCGACCACGGGATGCGCGGCCAGCACGGGAGCGAACCGCTCGTCGGCGGCGAGCGCGCCCAGGATCTCCGTGAACGGCAGATACGGCAGGCCCACGTCGCCGAGGTCGACGCAGTGCCCGGTGAGCACGGTCATCCCGGCCCGCGCGGCCCGCGCGGCGGCCTCGTCCAGCAGCCGCGTCTTCCCGACGCCCGCGTCCCCGGCGACCAGGACCGCCCGGGGTTCGCCCTCCCGGGCGCGTCCCAGCACCCCGGCGAGCCGGGCCAGTTCGTCGTCCCGGCCGGTCAGCGGCGTGGTGAATGAGCTGTGCGACACGCGCCCATCCTGACACGCGCGCCGGACCCGACCGGCCCGGATTTCCGGGCCGGGGCGACGGACGTCCGGGCCTGGGCGGCGGCCGAGTCAGCGGAGCGTCGTCGCCCAGTCGGCCGGCACCCGCCCCGCGGGGCCCGGCACCGGCTGGTCCTCGGGATGGCTGGACGGCGGGGCGAGGGCGGGACCGGAGTCGTACAGGGCCTCGGTGTCGTAGTTCCAGAACCAGTCCTCGCCCGGCTCGTAACTCTGCACCAGGGGATGCCCGGTGGCCCGGTAGTGGGCGGTGGCGTGCCGGGCGGGGGAGGAGTCGCAGCAGCCGACGTGCCCGCAGGACGCGCACCGCCGCAGGTGGAACCACCAGCCGCCCTCCGCGTCGCAGTCCGCGCAGCCGGGGCCGCTCGGCGGCACCTGGGCGTCGATCGCCGTCTCTTCGGTCATGCGGGCTCCTCAAGGGACTCGGGGGACTCGGGGGTCGTCTCTTCCTCCGCCGCGGTCAGCGGCAGGAGCACCTGGAACCGGGTGTCGCCCGGCACGGACTCCACGTGGATGCTGCCGTGATGCTTGTTCACCACGATCCGCCAGGAGATGTCCAGGCCGAGCCCGGTGCCCTCGCCCACCGGCTTGGTGGTGAAGAACGGGTCGAAGATCCGGTCCCGGATCTCCGGTGCCACGCCCGGCCCGGTGTCGCGGAACTCGACCAGCAGCCGGTCGTGGTCGAGCGCGGTCCGCACCGTCAGCGTGCCCTGCCCGCCCGCGCCGGCCATGGCGGAGACCGCGTTGTCGATGAGGTTGGTCCACACCTGGTTCAGCTCCGCCGGGTAGGCGGGGATCGGCGGCACTGTCCGGTCGTACTCCTTGACGACCTCGATCCGCTCGCCGATCTTCCCCGACAGCATCAGCAGGGTGCTGTCGAGCAGTTCGTGCACGTCGGCGATCCGGTAGGGCGCGCGGTCCAGCTGCGAGTACTGCTTGGCGGCGTCCACCAGGTGCGAGATGCGGGTGGTGGAGTCCGCGATCTCGTCCATCAGCAGCTCGGTCTCCACCGTGTAGTTGAGCCAGCCGATCGCGCCCGGCAGGATCGCCTCGTCGACGGCCGCGGCCACCTGGTCCAGCCAGTCCAGGTCGAGACCGGCCTGCACGAAGGTGGGCGCGAGCCGCCAGCCGTCCGGGATGCCGTGGTCGTCCAGCCAGTCGGCGACCTCGTCCTCGCGGTCCGACGCCTCCAGCGGGCTGAGCACGGGCGCCTTGGCGACCCGCTCGGCGGTGCGCTCCTGGATCTCGATCAGCTGAGCCAGGTCCTCGCGCGGATACGGGCCCGCCGAGATGACGCTCAGCTTGTGCCGCATCTTCGCCACCCGCTCGCGCAGCGCCGCGGTGGCCCGCACGGCCGCCGCCGCGGGGTTGTTCAGCTCGTGGGTGAGCCCGGCGGACAGCGAGCCCAGCGCCAGCAGCCGCTCCCGCTGCCCGATCATCCGCTGGGTGTTCTTCGACCCGAAGAACAGCCCCTCCAGGAGGTGGACCGCCATCGGGAACCACTCCTGCATGATGCTCGCGAACGTGTCGGCGGGCAGCACGAAGAACCGGGTCGGCTCGGTGACCCGCATCGAGTTGTTGTAGACCTGCCGCACCCGGTCGCCGATGTACGCCTGCATGGCCCCGGCGTACACCCCGCGCTGCGAGGTCCGGGTGACCTCGACGTCGTCGCCGCCGACCCGCCGGGACAGCACGACGGTGCCCTCGATCATCACGTAGAAGCAGGTGGCGGGCTCGCCCTCGGTGTAGACGGGCCCCGGTTCGAACCGCTCCACCCGCCCCTCGGCGCACAGCCGCCCCAGCTGTTCGGGGCTCAGCTTCTCGAACAGGAAAAGGGAGCCGATCTCCCGCGGGCTGCACGGCACCGGCTGCCCGCTCACGACTGCTCCAGATAGCGGTGCACGAGCATCACGGCCATGGCTCCCTCTCCGACGGCGGACGCGACCCGCTTGGCGGACTCGGCGCGCGCGTCGCCCGCCACGAACACGCCCGGCACATTGGTCTCCAGGTGGTACGGCGGCCGGTCCAGCTCCCAGCCGGCGGGCGGCCGCCCGTCCGGGCTCAGGTCGGGCCCGGCGAGGATGAACCCGCGCTCGTCGCGCAGCACCGTGCCGTCCAGCCAGTCGGTCAGCGGCGCCGCCCCGATGAACACGAACAGCCACTGGGCGTCGACCTGTTCGGTGTGCCCGGTGTCCACGTCCCGCAGGGTCAGCCGCTCCAGGTGGCCCGAGCCGTGCGCGGCCTCGACGACCGTGCGGGCCCGCATCGAGATGTTCGGCGCCTCCTCGATCTGCTGGATCAGGTAGTGCGACATCGACGCCGACAGCGACTCCCCGCGCACCAGCAGCGTCACCGACTTCGCGCCCCGGGCGAGATACATCGCCGCCTGCCCGGCCGAGTTGGCGCCGCCGACGATGTACACGTCGTGGCCCTGGCAGGAGGGCGCCTCCGTCAGCGCCGACCCGTAGAACACCCCGCAGCTGGTCAGCTCCTCGCAGCCGGGGGCCTGGAGCTGCCGGTACGACACGCCGGTCGCCAGGATCACGGTGTGCGCGGCGATCGCCGAGCCGTCGGAGAACCGGACGATCCGCGCGGCGCCGTTCACCTCCAGCCCGGACACCTCACGCGCGGTCAGGATCTCGGCGCCGAACTTCGCCGCCTGCCGCCGGGCCCGGTCGGTGAGCTGCGCGCCCGACACCCCGTCGGGGAAGCCCAGGTAGTTCTCGATCCGCGAGCTCTGCCCGGCCTGCCCGCCGGTCGCCGACCGCTCCACCAGCACCGTCCGCAGGCCCTCCGAGGCCCCGTACACCGCAGCGCCGAGCCCGGCCGGGCCTCCGCCGATCACCACCAGGTCGTAGAACTCGGCGGTCGGCGTGGTCGCGAGCCCCACCCGCGCGGCCAGCTCCGGCGCGTCCGGCTCGACCAGCGGCGTCCCGTCCGGGGTGACCACCAGCGGCAGCCGTGTCCCGTCCGCCCCGGCCGCGGCCAGCAGGCGGCGGCCCTCCGGCTCGTCGGAGGAGTACCAGCGGTACGGCACCTGGTTGCGGGCCAGGAACTCCCGTACGTCCGAGGAACGCGCCGACCACCGGTGCCCGACCACCTTGGTGCTGGGCACCGGCCGGTGGTCGCTCGTCCGCCACGCCTGGAGCAGGTCGTCCAGGACCGGGTACAGCTTCTCCTCCGGCGGATCCCAGGGCTTGAGCAGATAGTGGTCCAGGTCGACCACGTTGATCGCGTCGATCGCCGCGTTGGTGTCCGCGTACGCGGTCAGCAGCACCCGCCGCGCCCCCGGATACACGTCCAGGGCCTGCTCCAGGAACTCGATGCCGTTCATCTGCGGCATCCGGTAGTCGGCCAGGATCACCGCCACGAGGTCGCCGCGCAGCTTCAGTTCGCGCAGCGCCTCGAGCGCGGACTCGCCGGACTCCGCGCGCACGATCCGGTACGACGCCCCGTAACGCCGTCTGAGATCACGGGCGACCGCGCGCGAGACCCCCGGGTCGTCGTCCACGGTCAGAATGACGGTCCGCGCTGCGTCGGCGGCCTGTGCCATACGTCTCCACCCCGAGTGGTCGGACAATCGGGCGCGGCGTCCCCGTCGTCACCGCCCCGGCTCACGCCATCGTATGTTCGATCGCCCGACTTCGCTCAGGTATGCGAAAGGCCCGGTCGGAAGCCGGACCACGCGGCCGCGGGGCCCGCGGCGTCCACGGCCGGCCGCCCCCGGACGCGGCTCACGCCGACGCCGTAGGGAAGACTGATCGGAACTGATCGAAAAGGCCATGACGGCGAGACGAGGAGGCGGCCGGATGACACGTCCGATCACGGCAGGGGTGGACGGATCGGAGGAGAGCCACGCGGCGCTGGCCTGGGCGGCCCGGGAGGCCGTCCGGCGCGGGCTGGCGCTGCGCGTGGTGCACGCCTGGAGGTTCGAGCCGGACCAGGCGGTGGACGGGGACCGGGACACCCAGGCCGGCTGGGTGCGCGAGGCGGTGGAGGAGGGCGTCCGGGAGGTCACCGCCCGCCACCCCGGCCTGGACGTCACCACCGACGTCCGGGAGGGCGACGCCGTCGACACGCTGGCCGCCGCAGCGGCCGACTCCGAGCTGCTGGCGCTCGGGTCGCGCGGCCACGGCCGGGTGGTCGGCTTCCTGCTCGGCTCGGTCGGCCAGCAGGTGATCGCCGAGGCCGCCCGCCCCGTCGTCCTGGTCCGCTCCGGGGACCAGGCCTCCGCCGAGGTGGCCGGCCGGGAGATCGTCGTCGGCCAGGAGGGCGCCCCCGGGGACAGCGCCGCCGCCCTGCGGTTCGCGTTCGAGACGGCGGCGGCGCGCGGCGCGACCGTCCGCGCGGTGCGGGCGTGGACGCTGCCGCCCGTCTTCGCCTACAGCCCGGCTTCGCTCAAGCTCCTCGACGAGGCGGGCGGGCCCGAGCCGTACGAGAAGAAGGCGCTGGGCGAGGCGCTCCAGCCGTGGCGGGAGCGCTTCCCGCAGGTGCCGGTGACCGAGCACGTGGAGATGGGCAGCGCGGGGCAGGTCCTGCTGGACGTGTCCGCGCGGGCCCAGCTGGTGGTCGTCGGCCGGCGCGCCCGGCGGACCGCCGTGGGCGCCCGGATCGGGTCCGTCGCCCACGGGGTGCTGCACCACGCGCCGTGCCCGGTGGCCGTGGTGCCGCCGGTCTGATCACTGCGGCGCGATGCCGCCGGTTCGATAACTCCCGCGCGGGACCGCCGGCCGGATCACTCCGGCGCGGGGGTCTCCAGCGTCCTCCGGGCGCGGGGCAGGATGTTGCGGACGTAGTCGTCGACGGCCGTGCCGAGCCCGATGTCGTGCTGGGCCCGCTCCGAGAGGTACCAGCGGTGCTCCAGCAGCTGGTGGTAGATCTCGGCCGGGTCGATGCCGTCGCGCAGCTCGACCGGCACCGCCCGCACGGTCGGCCGGAACACCTCGCGCACCCAGCGGTGGGCCAGCACTTCCGGCCGGGCGGCGAGGGGATCGCCCGGGGCGTAGTCGTCCTGGGTGGCCATCCAGGACTCCAGGTCGTTCAGCAGCCGCCGTGCCTGGTTCTCCTCGGTGTCCAGCCCGGTCAGCCGCAGCAGCTGCCGCTGGTGGTGGCCGGCGTCGACGACCTTCGGCACGAAGGTGACCGTGTCGCCGTTGGAGGAGTGGTCGATCTGCATCTCGGCCACGTCGAAACCGAGGTCGTTGAGCCGCCGTATCCGGCGCTCTATGTAGTGGTACTTGCCCGCCGGGTAGACGGAGGTGCGGGTCAGCTCCTGCCACAGCCCCTGGTAGCGGGCGCAGATCTCGTTGCCGAACGCGATCGGGTCGACGGAGGGGTGCAGCGCCCCGGACGCCTCCAGGTCGAGGAGTTCGCCGCTGATGTTGACCCGGGCGAGGTCGAGGTCGTAGTCGCGCTGCCCGTCGCTGAGCCGCGCGTGCAGCTCGCCGGTCTCGGCGTCCACCAGGTAGGCGGCGTAGGCGCCGGCGTCCCGCCGGAACAGGGTGTTGGACAGCGAGCAGTCGCCCCACGCGAACCCCGCGAGGTGCAGCCGCACCAGCAGCACCGCGAGGGCGTCCATCAGCCGGTGCATGGTCGCCGGACGCATGGTCGTCTCGAACATCGACCGGTACGGCATCGAACCGCCCAGATGCCGGGTGATCAGCACCGGCTCGAGCGGCTCGCCGTCCGCGTGCTCCCGGCCGGTCACCACGCCGAGCGCGTCCACCGCGGGGATGCCGAGCCGGTCCAGGTCGCGCAGCAGCTCGTACTCGCGCAGGGCGGGGCGCTCGGCCAGCTCCTTGACGGCGATCACCTCGCTGCCGGCGCGGGCGTAGCGCACCACGTGCCGGGAGATGCCGCGCGGCAGCGGGACCAGGTACTCCTCGGGCCACTCCTCCAGCGGGAGCTGCCAGGGCAGTTCGAGCAGGAGCGCCGGGTGCTCCGGGTTCGTGGCGCTGATGTGCAAAGCCATGGCCTGACCTTAGACGGTGCGCGACGTACCCGGAGGATTCGTCTCACCGCGGCGTGACGGTCGCCAGTACGCCGCGCGCGGCCGTGCCGTCCGGCCAGGTCCATCCCCCGACGAGCTGTCCGGACGCCCCCTGCTCGGCCTCCGCCGGCCGCAGGACGCGGTTGAGCCGGACGTCGAACCCGTCGCCGGGTCCGGTTCCGCGCACGGTGACGGTCGGGTCGGGGGTGTCGCTCTCGTTCTGGTGCTGTGGCACCGCCTCACCACGCAGCAGGGCACGCAACTGGGCCGTCACCACCGGGTCGTGGACGCCGTCGTAGATCCACCGGGTGCCGAGCACCCCGTGCTCGGAGGTGCCGATCAGCGCCTCGCCGGGGACGCCCTCCAGCGCCGCGCCGCGGTAGCCCATCGGCACCAGATATGCCACCGGCTCCGGCGCGCCGGCGTCCGCCACGACCATGAACTCGATCCCGACCTCGCCCTCCGGATCGTCCAGCCGGAACCCGCCGGCCTTGACCGGTTCCGGCGTGCCCGCGTGGCCCACGTACCAGCTCTGCTTCGGCAACCAGCCGGCCAGCAGTTCCAGCTTGGTGGGCGTCATGGTGGTGTGGTGGATGGCGGCCATGCGTAGTGCTCCCTCACGTCTGGGTCCGGGCCCGATCTCCGACGGGACGTGGCTCGAACCTACCTTCCCCCGCGATCACTTCAGGCAGCGCGTTCCCTCGCCCGGAGTGCCGCGTCGCGCACCGGACCGTGGTGGACGGGACCGTGGCCGGGCAGCAGGACGTCGGCGGCGAGGCCGGCGAGCACGTCCAGCGAGGCCACCGCGCGGGCCCGCTCGTGGTGGAACATGTCGGGCAGCAGCTGCGGGCCCTCGGCGCGGCTCGTGGGATGGCCGCTGACCAGGGCGTCACCGGAGATCACCACACCGGCGCCGGGCAGGTGGTAGGCGCAGTGGCCCAGGGTGTGGCCGGGGGTGTGCACGGGCACGGGCCGCCCCGGCAGGTCCAGCGCGCCCGCCACCGGGAACGGCTCGGGGGCGGCGACCGGGACGTGCGCGGTGCCGCCGGAGCGCAGCGCGTGCACCGCCCATGGCAGCACACCCGGCCGCCAGCCCTCGCGCAGCACCTGCCCGACCGACACCTGGTGCAGGAAGTCGCGGCGCGCGTGCGGCACCTCGGCCTCGTGCAGGTACACCGGCGTGCCGTACGTCGTGCGCAGGTACTCGGCGGACCCCAGGTGGTCGTTGTGGGCGTGGGTGACGAGCACGGCCGCGACCGCCTCCGGTGAACTCCCCACCGCGGCGAGGGAGTCCAGCACCAGCTCGCGGTCCCCGGGGTAGCCGGTGTCGACCAGGGTGACGGCGTCCCCCTCGGTCAGGATCACCCAGTTGGTGTTGCTGCCGTGCACCAGATAGGTGCCGTCGGCGATGTGCCGCACATCTGCCCGCATGATCGTCCCGTTGTGCTCGAGGTCCGTGCCCGACGGGAGACAGCAAAGCAGACCGGGTGGCCCACCTCCCGGCGCGGCGGGGTCAGTTCACGTTGTGCGGCCGGAACTGGACGCTGATACGTGGCCCCACGGCCCGGGTGGACTTGGGCACACAGTGCTCCCAGGTCCGCTGGCAGGAGCCGCCCATCACGATCAGGTCGCCGTGTCCGAGCGGCCGCCGAACGGTCTCTCCGCCGCCCGCCGGACGGAGCAGCAGATCGCGCGGCGTGCCCACGGAGAGGATGGCGACCATGGTGTCCTCGCGGGCGCCCCGGCCGATCCGGTCACCGTGCCAGGCGACGCTGTCCCGGCCGTCGCGGTAGTAGCACAGCCCGGCGGTGGTGAACGGCTCGCCCAGCTCGTCGGCGTAGTGCGCGCTGAGCGCGTCGCGCGCCTCGGTCAGCACCGGGTGCGGCAGCGGCTCGCCCGCGCGGTAGTGGGCGAGCAGCCGGGGGACGGCCACGACGTGGTCGTACATCTGGCGCCGCTCGGCCCGCCACGGCACCTCGGCCGCCAGCCGTTCGAACAGCGCGTCGGATCCGGTCAGCCAGCCGGGCAGTACGTCGATCCAGGCGCCGGAGCCGAGGTGCGTCCGGCGGATCCCGTCGAGTGGCCCGAGCCGCAGCTGGTCGGTCTGGTCGAAGAGGGAGCCCTGGAGGTGCATGACTCCAGCGTAACCCTCTAATCGAAAATATGTTCCCCCGACTGTTGGCGCGCGTGGGCGCGCGCCTGGTCGAGCCCTTTCGATACATCGATGTATCCGATACATTCACGTATCGAACGGAGGCCGGGACCATGGCAGCGGAGCACACCACCCCACGCGTGACCCGGCGGCGGGTGCGGACCCGGGCAAACCTGCTCGACGCCGCGTTCACCGTGTTCGCCGCCAAGGGCTTCGGGCGGGTCTCCATCGAGGAGGTCTGCGAGGCCGCCGGCTACAGCCGGGGCGCCTTCTACTCCAACTTCGACAGCCTGGACGAGCTGTTCTTCGCCCTCTACCGGCAGCGCGCCGACCTCATCGCCGAACAGGTCTCCGGCGCACTCGCCCAGGACGGCCCCGACCTGGACGTGCCCGCCGCCGTCGACCGGGTCACCGAGGTGCTGCTGCTCGACCTGGACTGGCTGCTGGTGAAGACCGACTTCCTGGTGCACGCCGCCCGGGAGCCGGCCGTCGCCGAGACCCTGCTGGAACACCGGGCCCGGCTGCGCGGCGCGATCGCCGAACGGCTCGCCCGCGCCCAGGGGCACACCGAACTGCCCGCCGTGTTCGGCGACAGCGACGCCGCCGCGCACGCGGTGGTCGCCGCCTACGACGGGGTCACCACCCAGCTGCTGCTGGACAGGGATGTCGAGAGCGCGCGGGCCTGGCTGAAACAGCTGCTCACCGCGCTGCTGACGGACGGCAGCGGCACCCTCCGATGAGCCGCCTCCGACGAGCCACCCCAGATGAGTCACCCCAGATGAGTCACCCCAGATGAGTCACCCCCGTTGAGTCAGGAAGGGACGATCGCCATGGATGCCGACGTCATCGTCGTCGGAGCGGGCCTGGCCGGCCTGGTCGCCGCTCACGAACTCACCAGCCGGGGCCGCCGGGTGGCCCTCGTCGACCAGGAGAATGCCGCCAACCTCGGCGGACAGGCGTTCTGGTCGTTCGGCGGGCTGTTCCTCGTCGACTCCCCGGAACAGCGCCGCCTCGGCATCAAGGACTCCCTCGACCTCGCCTGGAACGACTGGCAGGGCAGCGCGGGCTTCGACCGGGTCGACGACGAGGACTCCTGGGCGGTGCGCTGGGCCCGCGCCTACGTCGAGTTCGCGGCCGGCGAGAAGCGGTCCTGGCTCGACGGGCACGGCATCAAGCTGCTGCCGACGGTCGGCTGGGCGGAGCGCGGCGACCTCACCGCGCACGGCCACGGCAACTCCGTCCCGCGCTTCCACATCGCCTGGGGGACCGGCACCGGCGTGGTCGAACCCTTCGTGGCGTACGCCCGGCAGGCCGCCCGCGACGGGCTGCTCACCTTCCACCACCGGCACCGGGTGGACGAGCTGGTCGTCGAGGGAGGCACGGCGCGCGGGGTGCGCGGCACGGTCCTCGCCCCCGACGACGCCCCGCGCGGTGTCGCCTCCAGTCGTGAGAGCGCCGGTGAGTTCGAGCTGGCCGCCCAGGCGGTCATCGTCACCACCGGCGGCATCGGCGCCGACCACGACATCGTCCGACGCCACTGGCCCGAACGCCTGGGCACACCCCCGGCCCGGATGGTGACCGGCGTGCCCGCGTACGTCGACGGGCGGATGCTCGACATCAGCGCCGAGGCCGGCGTACGCCTGGTCAACCGCGACCGCATGTGGCACTACACCGAGGGCCTGCACAACTGGGATCCGATCTGGCCCGGCCACGGCATCCGCATCCTGCCCGGCCCGTCCTCGATGTGGTTCGACGCCCTGGGCCGCCGGCTGCCCGAACCGTGCCTGCCCGGCTACGACACCCTCAGCACCCTGCGGTACCTGCGCACCACCGAGGACATCGCGGGGTACGACCACTCCTGGTTCGTCCTCACCCGGAAGGTCATCGAGAAGGAGTTCGCGCTGTCGGGCTCCGAGCAGAACCCCGACATCACCGCCAAGGACCGCAAGGCGTTCCTGCGCGACCGCGTCCTCGGCAAGGGCGCGCCCGGCCCGGTGGACGCCTTCGTCCGGCACGGCGCCGACTTCGTCACCGCGCCCACCCTCGAACAGCTCGTCGAGAAGATGAACGGCCTCACCGACAAGCCGCTTCTCGACGCGGCCGCGCTCCGCCGCCAGATCGAGGCCCGCGACCTGCAGATCACCAACCCCTACGGCAAGGACGCCCAGGTGCAGGGCATCCGCAACGCCCGCCGCTACATCGGCGACCGGCTCGGCCGGGTCGCCACCCCGCACCGTCTGCTCGACCCGGCGGCGGGCCCGCTCATCGGCGTCAAGCTGCACGTCCTGACCCGCAAGACGCTCGGCGGCATCCAGACCGACCTCGACTCCCGCGCCCTCGGTAGCGACGGCACCCCCGTCGAGGGCCTGTACGCGGCGGGCGAGGTGGCCGGGTTCGGCGGTGGCGGCGTGCACGGCTACAACGCGCTGGAGGGAACCTTCCTCGGCGGGTGCCTCTTCTCGGGGCGGGCGGCCGGCCGGGCGGCGGCGGCGCAGACCGGCTGACCCGCCCTCATCGCTCCAGCAGCCGGGCCAGCACCGCGGCGTGGCTGTGCTCGGGGGTCTTGGCGGCCGTCAGCAGCGTCACGGGTCCCTCGCGCACCCACCCGCGGGCCTGGTCGAGGAGTCCGGTCGCCTCGGGCGCGGCCAGCTCCGCCTCGTAGCGGCGGGCGAACTCCTCGTACGATCCCTCGCCCGCGTGGTACCAGCGGCGCAGCTCGGCGGACGGGGTCAGCTCCTTCGGCCACTCGTCGATCCCGGCCGCGTCCTTCGCCAGGCCGCGCGGCCACAGCCGGTCGACCAGGACGCGGACGCCGTCGTCGGGGTCCGGCGGTTCGTAGACACGACGCACACGCACGCTCACGCGCGGACCTCCCTCGGGTGACGGCTGTGTCGGGAGCGTAACCCGGGAGAGGATCATCCGCCCGATTCCGATCGCGCCGAGCGGGGTACCCCGTTCGCCTGACGGCGAAGAGGGAGGTCATGCCATGAGCGCCTGGGACGACCTGCCGGTCGTACGCACGCTGGCCGAGCTGACCGGGCTGGTCGAACAGCGGCAGGGCGGGCTGTACGTCCGCTGGTCCAGGGGGCCCGAGGCCGATCTCGCCGAGGTGTCGAGCACCGACGAACTGACCGGCGTGCCCATGCCCGGACTGTCGGCCAACGCGCTCGACGTCGAGGACTGGTGGCAGGACCGCTCCGTACGCCTGTGGGTGGCCCGCAGGCTGTACGACTACTCCCATCTGCCGCACGACAAGGGCCCCGGCGTCCGGCCGTGGGTGCTCGCGGGCGAGGAGAGCGGGCGGGGTCCCGACAACGAACCCCTCGTGCGAGAGGTGCGCCCGCTGTGCCACCTCGACGACCAGGTGATCGAGGAGGCGCGCGAGGAGGTGACCCGGCAGGAGCACGAGTGGGGCCCCCTGCGAAGGGGGGCCCACGGCTGACGTTCCTCAGCGCGAGGCTCGGCGGCCCGCGCGTCGTTGCAGGGCCCGGCGCTCGGTCTCGTTGGTGCCGCCCCACACTCCGAGAGTCTGCCCGGAGTCGAGCGCGTACTCGAGGCACGGCTCGCGGACGGGGCACCGCCGGCAGACCGCCTTCGCCTGCTCGGCCTGCACCAGCGCCGGTCCCGAGGTGCCGATCGGGAAGAACAGATCGGGATCCTCGTCGCGGCATGCGGCCTGATTGCGCCAGTTGGTCATGACGTCACCCAAGGTCTAAGTCGTCTGTAGTCGTCCATGTCGTTGCTGTGCTCGGTCCCGGGTCACCGGTGGGCAGGGAGTGAAACGCGGGCAGTGCGCTCAGGGCGGCGGGCGCAGCGCCTCGGCGGCCGTCGCGGTCACCGCGCGGGCGACCGCGGCGAGGGCGGGGGAGTCCAGCTTCCACTGCTGCCAGTACAGCGGGACGTCGACCCGCCGGTCCGGCGCGAGATGGGTCAGACGGCCGCTCAGCAGCAGCGGCTCCGCCTGCACCTCCGGCACCATGCCCCAGCCCAGTCCGGACGCGACGGCCTCGACGAACCCCTCCGAGGTCGGCACGGAGTGGCGCAGCGGTCCGGCGCCGCCCCGGCCGCGCCGCAGCAGCCGCACGAACCCGTCCTGGAGGTCGTCGCGCCGGTCGAAGACGACGACCGGCGCCTCCGGCAGCGTCTCGTGCAGCGGCCCGTCGAGATGCCGGGCGGCGAAGGCGGGGTGGGCCACCGCGACGTACCGCATGGTGCCCAGCGCCCGCACCGAGCAGCCCGTCACCGGCTCGGACGACGAGGTCACCGCCGCCATCACCAGGCCCTCGCGCAGCAGCACCGCCGTGTGGTCCTGGTCCTCGCGGCGCAGTTCGAAGCAGAGCCGGAGGTCCTCGGGGACCAGGGTGAGGGCGGTGAGGAACCAGGTCGCCAGCGAGTCGGAGTTGACCGCCACCGACACCCGGGTCGGCTCCCCGGCGCCGCTCAGGCCCAGCTCGGCGCGGGCGTCCCGCTCCAGCCGGACCAGCTGCCGGGCCAGCCGTACGACGATCTCGCCGGACTCGGTGGGCCGCACCGGCTTGGTCCGCAGCAGCAGCACCCGCCCGGTCCGCTGCTCCAGTGCCTTGACCCGCTGGCTGACCGCCGACGGCGTCACGTGCAGGGCGGCGGCGGCCGCGTCGAAGGTGCCCTCGTCGACCACGGCGAGCAGGGTGCGCACCTGGTCGAGGGGGAGTTCCGGCATTCCGGGCGACAGTGGTGAGGTCTTCACGTGTGCTAAAGATACGTAAGAATCTTTAGCTTTACGTACGGTCGGCCCTTCCTTAGCGTCGACGTCATGTCCGCAGCTCTGACCGCCGCCGCCACCGGATTCGGCACCGGCCTCTCACTGATCGTCGCCATCGGCGCCCAGAACGCCTTCGTCCTGCGCCAGGGCGTGCGCAAGGAGGCGGTGCTCGCCGTCGTCGGCATCTGCGCCCTGTCCGACGCGCTGCTCATCGCGCTCGGCGTCGGCGGTGTCGGGGCGGTCGTGGTGGCCTGGCCGGGTGCGCTGACCGCGGTGGGCTGGATCGGCGGCGCCTTCCTGCTCGGCTACGGCGCACTCGCCGCCCGGCGGGTGCTGCGGCCCGGCACGGCGGGGCTGCGCACGGAGGGGGAGGCCGCGACCTCGCGGCGCCGGGCGGTGCTCACCTGCCTGGCGATGACGTGGCTCAATCCGCACGTCTACCTCGACACCGTCTTCCTGCTCGGCTCGATCGCCGCCGACCAGGGTCCGCTGCGCTGGACTTTCGGTGTCGGGGCCGCGTTCGCCAGCGTGTGCTGGTTCGTCGCGCTCGGCTTCGGGGCACGCCTGCTGGGCCGCTGGCTGGCCAGGCCGACCGCTTGGCGGGTGCTGGACGGGCTGGTCGCGGCGACGATGATCGCCCTGGGTGTCTCGCTCATCGCCGGAAGCTGAGATCACCTGCCGGACACTCGTGCAGGGCTGGAATAGTGACCCCGAGCAAAGAAAGATGTAGTCGACAACTAGGGGCCCAGTGGACGCCGGCGAGAGCAGCACCGATCAGCAACCTTCCAACCGGGCCGATGACCAGGTCCAGGCTCAGGCCCCGGCCTCGGTCGAGCCACCCCGCCGGGGCTGGCGCCGCTGGGCGATGGACACCCGCCCGCTGCGCCGCCCCGCCTACCGCCGCCTGTGGACCTCGACCATCGTCACGGCCGTCGGCAGCCAGCTGACGGCCGTCGCCGTGCCGAAGCAGATCTACGACATCACCGGCTCCTCCGCGTGGGTCGGCTACGCGAGCCTCGCCGGGCTGCTGCCGCTGGTGGTGTTCGCGCTGTGGGGTGGCGCGGTCGCCGACAGCGTGGACCGCCGCAAGCTGCTGCTGGTCACCAACTCCGGTATCGCCGTCACCTCGCTGCTGTTCTGGGTGCAGGCGGTGACCGGCTTCGAGTCGGTCGGCGTGCTGATGGTGCTGCTCGCCCTGCAGCAGGCTTTCTTCGGGCTCAACTCCCCGGCGCGCACCGCGTCCATCGCCCGCCTGGTGCCCGCGGAGGAGCTGGCCGCCGCCAACGCGCTCGGCTCCACCGTGACGCAGACCGGCCTGGTCGCCGGGCCGCTGCTGGCCGGCGCCCTCATCCCGGTGGTCGGCCTGCCCGAGCTGTATCTGATCGACGCCGTGGCGCTGTGCGTCACCGTGTGGGCGGTCGTGCGGCTGCCCGCCCTGCCGCCGCTCGGCGGCCCGGCCGTCCGGCGGGCGGGGCTGCGGGAGATAACCGCCGGGTTCCGGTACATCGCCCTGCACAAGGTCCTGCTGCTGTCCTTCCTCGCCGACGTGGTCGCGATGGTCCTCGGCATGCCCCGGGCCCTGTTCCCGCAGCTCGCCGCCGAGACCTACGGCTCCTACGGCGAGGGCCTCGCCCTCGGGCTGCTGTTCGCGGCGATCCCGGTCGGCGCGGTGGCGGGCGGGCTGTTCTCCGGGACGTTCTCCCGGGCCCGCCGGCACGGGCTGATGGTCATCGGCGCGGTGGTCGCCTGGGGTGTCGCGATCACCGGGTTCGGACTGAGCCGCAGCCTGTGGATCGCGGTGGCGTTCCTGGTGCTGGCCGGGGTCGCGGACATGGTCTCGATGGTGTTCCGCGGGGCGATCCTGCTGTCCGCCGCCACCGACGAGATGCGCGGGCGTATGCAGGGCGTCTTCACGGTGGTCGTGGCCGGCGGCCCGCGCCTCGCGGACGTCCTGCACGGCACCGCGGGCTCCGCCTTCGGCCCGCGTACCGCCGTGGCGGGCGGCGGTCTCCTCGTCGTCGTGGTGATGCTGGCCCTGGCCGCGGCGACCCCGGCGCTGCGCCGCCACCGGGTCTGAGGGGCAGGACTACCGCCGGCGCATGGTGTACTGCTCCATCAGCTGGCCGCGGGTCATCTCCAGCCGGTGCGCGAGGATCTCGGCGACGATCCGCACCAGCGACATGCCGAGCTGCGGATCCTCCTCGCACAGCGCGAGCACCGGCTCCGCCTCGAACTCGTAGGCGCGTACGGGGCTGAAGGCCTCGGCGCCGAAGTCCCACCGGTGCGGCGGGAACAGCCAGGACCAGCCGAGCAGGTCGCCGGCGCCGAGACTGGCCACGGTCACCCGTTGCAGCGACGTCACCCGCTGGTCCAGCGACACCGCGCCGGAACGGATCACCCAGAACCGGTCGGCAATGCCGCCCGGCTCGAAGATCCGGGTGTCCTCCGGGAAGGACACCTCCCGGGCGAGCGTCATCAGACGCGCCCGCTGCGGGGGAGGTAGGGCGGTCAGCAGTTTCGTCGCTTTCGTCATGACGCGGTGCTCCTCGCCGACGCTCGGTTCGGGTGCGTTGCCTACGCCCATTTCAGCCGCTGCGGCCGCCGGGAGCACCTTGGCGGACCGGGGATTTCCGCCGGGGAGACATAAAAGGGCCCTGGCTGGACGGGGGACACCAGCCAGGGCCGTAGCGGTGGCGGAGGAGGATGCCATCGACCCCGTCACCACGTATGTATGAACGATAAACCATCTTTGGGTGTTCTCCGTACCCCAAAGCGGGCCACGTGACCTGTTTCACTCGTGTTGCAGCCGTGTTACCCGCGTTTCACGTGGTCGCCACCACGCGGATCGTCCTCAGGGACGGGTCCGCGGCGTCCGGCAGGTTCATCCCCGCCTCCCGTCCCGTGGCCAGATACCGCAGAACGGGCTCGCGCAGCCGCTCGCCCGGCAGCACCGCCGGGATCCCGGGCGGGTACGGCGTGATCATCTCGGCGGCGATCCGGCCGTCCGCCTCGGCGAGCGGCACCGCCTCGGCCGGACCGAAGAACGCGTCCCGGGGCAGCACGTCCTGCGCCATCCGCAGCTCGGCCGGCTCCGGCACCGCCACCCGCGGCGCCTCGCCCAGCTCCGGCGCGGCCCGCACCAGCTCCTTCATCGCGGACAGCAGCTCACCCGCCGTCTCCCGGTCGTCGGCGTGGGTGAGCTGTACGCCGATCCGGCGGTGGTCGGTGAGATGGGCGTCCACGCTCCGCCGCTCACGCAGCCAGTCCGCCGCCTGGTATCCGGTGATCCCCAGCCCGGTGACGTCGATGACACAGGGCAGCGGGTCGAAGTCGTCGGCCAGACCCGGCCCGCAGTAGTCGGCCCGGTCGTCGACGTGCAGGCCGTCGATCTCCTCGACGGCCGCCCGCACCTCGGCGGCCAGCTCCAGGGCGGCGCCCATCAGCGCCCGGCCGTGCAGCATCATCTGCCGGCGCCAGCCGTCCATCCCGGCGTAGATCAGCACCGACGGACTGGTCGTGCTCAGCAGACCGGCCCGCATCCCCAGCAGTTCGGGGGAGACCCGGTCGCCCTGGAGGTGGAACACCGAGCCCTGCTCCAGGCCGCTGCCCATCTTGTGGATGCTGGTCACGCAGATGTCGGCACCGGCGTCCATCGCCCATGACGGCAGCTCGGGATGGAACGGCAGATGGGCGCCCCACGCCTCGTCGACGATCAGCGGCACCCCGCGCCGGTGACAGACCTCGGCGACCGCCCCCAGGTCGGCACACCCGCCGTACGGCGTCGGACTGGTGACCAGCGCCCCCTTGGCGTCCGGATGCGCGGCGAACGCCTCGTCGAACGCGGCGGCGGACGGCGGATGCGCGAGACGCCGTTCGACGTCCCAGCGCGGTTCCACCCACACCGGTTCGATGCCGGACAGGATCAGCCCCGACACCACCGACTTGTGCGCGTCCCGCCCGATCAGCAGCTTCTCGTGCGGGCCGGCGACTGCCAGCATCGCCGCCTTCACCGACAGGGAACTGCCGCACGTGCTGAAGAACGTGTGGTCCGCGTGCACCGCGTCGGCCATCAGCTCCTGGGCCCGCTCCAGGACCTGCCCCCGGTTCAGCCGGTCGTCGAGACCGCCCGAGGCCAGCACGTCACCGAGGAACACGGCGTCCCCCAGCACCTCCCGCACCGCGGGGTCCGCCCCGCGGGCCTGCTTGTGTCCCGGCGGCGTGAAGGACAGACGGCCGGAACTCCGGTACTCGCTGAGGGCCTCCAGAACGGGCGCCCGGGTGTGATCGACAGACATGGCCTACGGGTGCCCGGCGCCGACGCGTGTCATTCGGGCGGTTGCTCCTCTCCGTGTTTGCCGGGCGTGAGGATCTCGTCCAGCACCCCGACCACCGTCTCGTAGGCCAGGGCGCGCACGGCGGCCTCACGGGCCCCGTCCGGCTCGTCCGGTCCCAGGGCGTCACCGCGCTGCCGCCACGCGCGCTGCTCCCGAAGCGCCCACGCCCTGCCGCGCTGGATGCGCCGCACCAGTTCGTCTGAGTCCACGACATCGGTCATGGCGTCCGCGTACCCCGGCAGAAGGCGTCGATGGCGGGCCGGAAGCGGCGACAACGGGTTTGCGCCGCCCGTCAAGGGTCAGCCGAAAAGTGGGGGGAATCGGGCGGAATCGTCCGGCATCCATCCTCGAACACTCAGGGAGCGAGGAACGTGAGCATCCAGCACTCGACCGAACCCCGAGGTGAGACCTCCGGTCCGATCGGACCCGTCCGCGCGGGCGGATGTCTCCCCGCCGATGTGCGCGGGGCCGTCCGGCACGCGGTGGCACGGCGCTGCATGGCCACCGGCGCGCGGTGCGACAAGGACGGCCTGGCGGACGCGCTGCTCGTCGCCTCGGAGCTGACGACCAACGCCATCCTGCACGGCGGCGGTGTCACGGACGTGGCCGTCGACGTCGTCGAACGCGGAGTGCGGGTGTCGGTCAGCGACCGAAGCGACCGGCGGCCCGTGACGAGGCCGGCGCTCGACGCACGCGGGCGCCGGCGCAGTGGCGGCCGCGGCTGGCCGATCGTGTGCCGGCTGTCCCGGGACGTCAGCGTCACCGGCCTGCCCTCCGGCGGCAAGCGCATCACCGCCGAGGTCGACGTCTTCTGAAGACCGCTCGTCTTCTCACAGACGCCCTCCGAGAGGCCTCTTCCGAACGGGGCGTGGGCTTCCCGTGAATGGCCCGTGTTTGTTCTCACGACGGCAGGGCAGGCGCATTTTCGTGCTTCGGACCGGAGGCGCGCCAGCGGGGAGTGCTCTGTGCTCCGGGGCCGTCAGGTCGGCCGGACCAGCACTTTTCCCGCGGTCAGTTCAGTCCCGTGACAGTCGCTGAGAAGACCGTTCAGGAGCGATTCCGCATGCGCATCGACATGTCGACCAGCAGTACCACCACCTCCGGGCCCTCCACCGCGCAGAACCGACGAACCCACGACGACGCCCCGGAGACCGCCGAGCTCTTCGCCCGGCTGGCCGAACTGCCGGACGGCCCCGAACGGGACGCCGTGCGCGACGAACTCGTCACCGCCTGGCTTCCCATGGCCCACCGGATCGCGGGCCGGTTCCGCGACCGGGGCGAGTCCGTGGAGGACCTGCGCCAGGTGGCGGCCCTCGGGCTGGTGAAGGCGGTCGACCGCTACGACCCCGAACGCGGAGCCTTCGAGAGCTACGCCGTCCCCACCATCACCGGCGAGGTCAAGCGCCACTTCCGTGACCGGATGTGGGCGCTGCGAGTGCCGCGCCGGGTCCAGGAACTGCGCAACAAGGTGCGAGTGGCCCGGCGGGAACTCGCCCAGAGCCCCGGCACCCGTGAGCCCACGGTCGCCGACATCGCCGCCCACACCGGCCTCACCGAGGAGGAGGTCGGCACGGGCATGGAGGCCCTGGAGAGCTTCAGCACCCTTTCCCTCGACGCGGAGCTGTCCTCCGACGACGACGGCTACAGCCTCGCCGACACCCTCGGCGCCCCGGACTCCTCGTACGACATCGTGGTGGACCGCGAGTCCGCCAAGGAGTGCCTGCGCAACCTGCCCGAACGTGAACGCGCCATCCTCTACATGCGCTTCTTCGAGGACATGACGCAGAGCAGGATCGCCGACCGGCTCGGCATCTCCCAGATGCACGTCTCCCGGCTCATCAGCCGCAGCTGCGCCCGCGTGCGCGACGAGGCCCTGGGCCGCCGGAGCGCCGCGCGCGGCGGCACCGGCCGGGCGACCGGGTCGTGCACCGGGCGGCGCAAGCGCCGCTGACGTCCGGGTTCACGCCCGCGTTCTCCGGGGGACGACATGGGGGCCGGTCCTGAGGACCGGCCCCCATCCGCGTCATCCGCGTCATCCGTGATCAGGATGTTCCCGAGGACGTCCGCTCGACCTGCTCCCGCACCTGTTCCGGCGTCAGATAAGAGTCGGTGTACTCGAAGTCCTTCAGCTTGGCGGGCTTGCGGGCCTGGAAGCCGGTGCGGACGAAATCGTCCCCGGCGACGGCGTTGAGCACCCAGTTGGTCAAAACCCGGGTCTTGGCCACGTTGGTGCGCAGCGCGGACCAGTGGTAGCCGCGCGCCACGGCCTGGGCGGGCAGCCCGTGCAGTTCCACGCCGAGCGGCTTGGAGACCGCGTCCTTCCCGCCCAGGTCGACGACGAGGCCGAGGTCTTTGTGGACGTACGGCTCCATGGGCGCGCCCCGCAGGGTGGCGATGACGTTGTCGGCGACCTTGCGGCCCTGCCGCATGGCGTGCTGCGCGGTGGGCGGGCAGACGGCGCCCTCCTGGCCCTTGGCCGTGTCGGGCACCGCGGCCGCGTCGCCGAGCGCGAAGACCCCGTCGTGACCGGGCAGGTTCATCTCGGCGTTGACAGCCAGCCGGCCGCGCACGGTCTCGGCGCCCAGCGTTGCGATGAGCGGGCTCGCCACCACGCCGGCGGTCCAGATCAGGGTGCGGGTGGGAACCACCCGGCCGTCGGTGAAGGTGACCTCCTCGGGGCCCGCCTTCTCGATGGACACGCCGAGGGAGATCTCGATGCCGCGCCGGCGCAGGACCTCCTGGGCGCTGCGGCCGAGTTTGTCGCCCAGTTCGGGCATGAGCTTCGGCGCGATGTCGATGAGGTGCCACTTGATCAGACGCGGGTCCAGGCGGGGATAGCGCCGGACCGCGCTGTGCGTGAGCCGCTGCAGGCAGGCCGCCGTCTCGGTGCCCGCGTAGCCGCCGCCGACGACCACGAACTGCAGCCGGGAGGCCCGCTCCGCGGGGTCCTGGCTGGCGTCGGCGAGGTCGAGCTGAGAGATCACGTGGTCGCGGATGTACGCGGCCTCGGCGAGGGTCTTCATGCCGAACGCGTGATCGGTGAGCCCGGGGATGTCGAAGGTGCGGGTGACGCTGCCCGGCGCCAGCACGATGTAGTCGTAGGGCTCGTTGACGATCTCGTCGGTGATGGTGCGGATGACACAGACCTTCGCCTTGAGGTCCACGCCGATCGCCCCGCCGGGAATGATCCGGGTGCGGTACTTGCGGCTGCGGCGCAGGGACAGCGCGATCGACTGGGGCGTCAGCACCCCGGAGGCGACCTGCGGCAGCAGCGGCAGATAGAGCTGATAGGAGAACGGGGTCACCAGAGTGAGGTCGGCCTCGTTCGGGCCGAGCCTGCGTTCCAGGCGCCGTACGCACCCCACTCCCGCGAAGCCCGCGCCCACCACCAGGATCCTGGGTCGTGTCACGTCTTTCATCCCTTCCGCGGTTTACGCATCGATCCCACCGTGTCGAAGTCCGTTGCGCCAGTCGGGCGCGGCACGCAGATGAACCGGCGACCCCGGCCCGCACGCCTCATCTCGCGGCCGTCACCACGGCAGGAACGTGTGCACGTCCTTGCCGCGGTCCCCGGTGACCACGCTGACCTGGTCGCACAGGGCGTGCAGCAGGTGCCAGCCGATCCCGCCGCCGCCGGTGCTGGGCCGGAACGGCCGCGGCGCCGGCGGGGTGGGGCTGGTGTCGTGCAGCGTCACGTGCACCCCGTCGAAGGTCCGGCGCATCCTCAGCTGGAAGGGCCCGGGGGCGTACTGCACCGCGTTGGCGGCCAGTTCCGTGACCACCAGCAGAATGTCGTCCCAGTGCTCGGGTGAGGCCGGTGGCGCCACCTGCGCGAGGTCGCGCAGGAAGCCCTCGGCGGCGAGCCGCGCGCCCGTCACGTCGCGCGGCTCACCAGGAAAGCCGATGGCTCGGCTGGGGATTCCTCGGGCAGCCAGTCGGTCGTCCCACCCCGGGTCGGTCGTCATGTCGCCATTTCCCGCGTAGCTTTCGCAGGGCTCGTCGCCATGTTCCCTGCTTACGGCACGTGGGCGAGTTCCCCGTGGCGCGCGGCCCATGCGGCCCGGACCGACGCGCTCAGCGGAACACGTCGTCGGAGTCCTCCCAGCCCTCCGGCTCAGCCGTGGCACCGAGCCGCGGCAGGGGAGCGCGTGCCGCGTACATGGCGTCGATGTCCTGCGCGTAATGCCGCACGATCGCGTCCCGGCGCAGCTTCATCGACGGTGTCAGCAGCCCGCCTGCCACGTCGAACGGCTCCGGCAGCACCTTGAACACCCGGATCGACTCCGCCCGCGACACCGCGCTGTTCGCCGCGGCCACCGCCCGCGCCACCTCCTCGCGCAGCGCGTTCTCCTCCCGGGCCTCCCGCAGCGGCGCGTCCCGCGGCAGCGCGAGCGCCGCCCGCCAGTGCACCAGGAAGTCCGGGTCCAGGGTGATCAGGGCGCCCACGCAGGGACGGTCGTCGCCGATCACGACCGCCTGATGGATGAGCGGATGCAGCCGCAGCCGCTGCTCCAGCGCGCCCGGGGCGACGCTCTTGCCGCTGCTGGTGATGATGACGTCCTTCTTGCGCCCGGTGATCGTCAGATAGCCCTCGGAGTCCAGGTGACCGAGATCCCCGGTGGCGAGCCAGCCGCCCCGCAGCGCCATGCGGGTCGCCGTCTCGTCGCCCACATAGCCGTGGAACAGCGACGGCCCGCGCACCAGGATCTCCCCGTCGGCGGCGACCCGGATCTCCGTGCCCGGCAGCGCCTGCCCCACCGTACCGGACTTCTCCCGGCCCAGCGGCTGCATGGTGATGCCGCCGCAGGTCTCCGTCAGCCCGTACCCGTCGTGCACCTGGATGCCGATGCCCTCGAAGAAGAGGGACAGCTCACGGCTGAGCGACGAGCCGCCCGAGGTCGCCCGGCCCACCCGGCCGCCGAGCGTGGCCCGCAGCCGCCGGTAGACGGTGCGCTCGTACAGCGCGTGCTGCAGGCGCAGCTCCATGCCGGGTCCCGATCCCCGGCCGAGCCGCTGCCGCTCGCAGGCCGCGGCGAACGCCCGCGCCGTCTCCGCGGCCCGCTCGAACAGCGCCCCGCGCCCCGACCGCTGCGCGGTGCGCAGCCACGTCTTGTACAGCTTCTCGAACACCGACGGCACCCCGTAGAAGTACGTCGGCCGGAACGAGCGCAGCGCCGCCGCCAGCGCCGCCTCGCCCACCTCGGGCTCATGGCCCAGCACGATGCCGCCGCGCACGCACAGGCCCTGGATCATCAGGCCGTACACATGGGAGAACGGCAGGAAGGCGAGGACCCTGCCCTGCTCGCCCGGCGCCGCGGCCGTGTGGCCCCAGCCCGCCAGCAGGGTGTCGCAGGGGTTCGCCAGGGCCCGGTGGCTGAGCGCGCAGCCCAGCGGACGGCCCGAGGTGCCCGAGGTGTAGGCGATGACCGCGGTGGAGCCCGGCAGCACGATCCGGCGCAGCGAGTCGACCGTCTCCTGCGGGATCACCTCGCCCCGCGCGGCCAGCTGCTCCAGCCCTCCGGCGTCCAGCTGCCACACGTGCCGCAGTGCCGGCAGGCCCGCGCACACCGAGCCGACCGTCATCGCCCCGTGTTCGTCCTCGACGACCACGGCCACGCACCCGGCGTCCCGCAGGATCCACTCGACCTGGTCGCGGGACGCGCTCGGGTACACCGGCACGATCTCGGCGCCCACCGTCCACAGCGCGTAGGCGAACACCGTCCACTCGTAGCGGGTGCGCGCCATGACCGCGACCCGGCGGCCCGGTGAGATCCCGGAGGCGATGAGGCCCTTCGCCAGGTCGGAGACGTGGTCCCGCAGTTCCACCGCGGTCACCTCCTCCCACCGGTCGGAGGACGGGTCGGGCCGGTGCGCGGCGAGCGGCAGGGTCGGGTCGCGCTCGGCGTGTTCGAAGAGGCTGTCGGCGAGTCCTCCGGTCAGCGGGGTCGGCGTGGTCGCTGGAGCGAGTGCGAGGTCGCGCATGCGCTGCTCCTGAGGTGTACGGGCCGTGACTGCGCCGACGCGAACCGTCGGCGGCGGTGGTCGAATGTATCGGGCCGGGAGCCCGAATGGTGCCCGGACAGCGGAAGTGATCCCGGTTCGATGATCTCGGCGGGATCGGGGGACTCGGACGGTATGACTCACATCAACCCCGACCCGGAACCCGAGCGCACGTCGGGCCTCGAACCGGGCGGTGGCGTGCCCCCCGGGGAGACGCCGCCCGCGGAGAGCAGCATGCCCGAGGCAGGGCCCCGGGAGACGCACAACCCGCCCAAGGGCTGGGCCAAGGGACCGCTGACGCTGATCATCGTCCTGGTGGTGCTGATCGCGGCGTTCTTCCTGGCCTACGCCCTGGTGCTCATCCTGTAGCGCCCTGCGTGCGGCGCACACAGGCGGCGACGACCTCGCGCAGACTGTCCGTGCGGGCCAGCAGTTCGCGCTGCACCCGTGCGCCGTTGCCGTCCCGCAGCAACCGGGCGCAGCCCGCACGCGCCCGGTCCAGGTCACCGTTGTCCCGGAGCGCGTCCCCGACGTGCTCCAGCAGCGCCTCGACGACCGTCTCCGCGGGCGCGGGACGCATGGTCGAGGGAAGCAGCAGCTCGCCGGTGAGCCCGGAGCGAGCGGCCCGCCAGCCGGCCAGGCGCAGCACGCTCACGTCGGGGTCGGCCGGGGCCCGTCCGGCCCGCCACTCGCGGGCGGCCGTCTCCACCAGCCCGCGGGCGAGGGTCGCGATCAGCGTGGCGGTCTCCGCGTCCAGGCAGACGTCCGCGACCCGTAGCTCCACCGTCGGGTAGTTCCGCGACAGCCGGGCGTCGAAGTAGATCATCGCCTCGTCGAGGAGGGTGCCGGTCGCCATCATGTCCGCGATCCGCCGCCGGTACCGCTCGACCGAGCCGGACACCTCCGTCGGGCCGGCCGACGGCCAGCGCTGCCACACGCGGCTGCGGTAGCTGCTGTAACCGGTGTCCTTGCCCTGCCAGAAGGGGGAGTTCGCGCTGAGCGCCGCCAGCACCGCGAGCCACGGCCGCAGCCGGTCCACGACCGCCACGCCCTCCTCGTCGGACTCCACCGCCACATGCACATGACAGCCGAGGACGAGTTGTTCCCGGGTGGCTATCCCGTACTCCCGCTCCATCCACTGATACCGGCGGTTGGCGCCCACGGACGGGTTCACCGGCAGCGGGGAGGTGGCGAGCGCCGCGACCGCGCAGCCGATGTCCTCAGCGTGCCGGGCGGCCTCCCGGCGGCAGCGGACGATCTCGGCGCCCAGCGCCGCCATCTCCGACTGCGGGTGCGTGGCGAACTCCAGCATCTGCTCGTGGAGTTCCTTCTCGAAGACGTCCTGCCCGGCGTCCTCGTGCTCCGCCCGGGCGAGCACGGCCGCGGAACGCGCCCGCGGCTCTCCGGTCTCCGGATCCACCAGGAGGAGTTCCTCCTCCACACCCACGGTGCGCAACCTGTGCCCGCCTTTCGAGGTCCCTACGGGACGAGGGGGCCGCCCCCTCGTACGCCCCGACTGCCCCGTCGGCGCGGGTTCACACCGCCGCGGGCGTGAGCCACACCGTGGCCAGCGGCGGCAGGGTGAGCGGCAGATGGCCGTCCTCGGGCTTGACCGGGCCCGGGTTGGTGACGTCGCCGCCGCCGTAGCGGGCCGCGTCGGTGTTCAGCACCTCCTCCCAGGCGACGACGCCGTCGGGCACCCACAGGCGGTAGTCGTGGCGGACGACGGGGGAGAAGTTGCTCACCGCGAGCAGCGGGCTGCCGTCGGCGGCGAAGCGCAGGAACGCGAACACGTTGTCGTCGGCCGAGTCGCAGGCCACCCACTGGAAGCCGGACGGATCGGTGTCGCGCTCCCACAGGGCGGGACTGCGCCGGTAGCGCGCGTTGAGGTCCCGCACCAGGTCCTGCACGCCCCGGTGGTCGCCGGCGGCACAGTAGCCGGGGTCCAGCAGCCACCACTCGGGGCCGTCCGGCTCCGACCACTCGCCGCCCTGCGCGAACTCCTGCCCCATGAAGAGCAGTTGCTTGCCCGGGTGGGCCCACATGAAGCCGAGGTAGGCGCGGTGGTTGGCGCGCCGCTGCCACCAGTCGCCGGGCATCTTGGAGACCAGGGCCCGCTTGCCGTGGACGACCTCGTCGTGGGAGATCGGCAGGACGTAGTTCTCGCTGTACGCGTAGACCATCGAGAAGGTCATCTCGTGGTGGTGGTACTTGCGGTGCACGGGCTCCTTGCTCATGTACTGGAGCGAGTCGTGCATCCAGCCCATGTTCCACTTCAGCCCGAAGCCCAGCCCGCCGCTGTCGGTCGGCCGGGTCACCCCGCCCCAGGCGGTGGACTCCTCGGCGATGGTCACCACGCCCGGCACCCTGCGGTACACGGTCGCGTTCATCTCCTGCAGGAACCCCATGGCGGCCAGGTCCTCCCGCCCGCCGTAGGCGTTCGTGCTCCACTGGCCGTCCTCACGGGAGTAGTCCAGGTAGAGCATCGAGGCGACCGCGTCCACCCGCAGCCCGTCGATGTGGAACTCCTCGCACCAGTACACGGCGTTCGCGACGAGGAAGTTGCGCACCTCGGTCCGCGCGTAGTCGAACTCGTACGTCCCCCAGTCGGGGTGCTCCGCCCGCTGCGCGTTCCCGGGTTCGTACAGCGGGTCCCCGTCGAACCGGGCCAGCGCCCAGTCGTCCTTCGGGAAGTGCGCCGGCACCCAGTCCATGATCACGCCGATGCCCGCCCGGTGGCAGGAGTCGACGAAGTACCGGAAGTCGTCCGGGCTGCCGAGCCGGGAGGTCGGCGCGTAGTAGGACGTGACCTGGTAGCCCCAGGACCCGCTGAACGGATGCCCGGCGACCGGCATCAGCTCCACATGGGTGAAGCCCATGTCCTTGACGTACGCCGGCAGCTCCTCGGCGAGCTGCCGGTACGACAGGCCCGGCCGCCAGGACGGCAGGTGCACCTCGTACACCGAGAACGGCGCCTCGTGCACCGGCCGGTCCCCGCGACGCGCCAGCCACTCCTGGTCGCCCCACTCGTAGCGCGACGACGTCACCACCGACGCCGTGTCGGGCGGCACCTCCGCCTCCCGGGCCATCGGGTCGGCCTTCAGGAACCGGCCGCCGTACTGCGAGGTGATCTCGAACTTGTACCGGGTGCCCTCGCCGACCCCCGGCAGGAACAGCTCCCACACCCCGGACGCGCCCAGCGACCGCATCGGGAACGCGGTCCCGTCCCAGTGGCAGAAGTCCGCCGCGACCCGCACCCCGCGCGCGTTCGGCGCCCACACCGTGAACCGGGTGCCGGTCACGCCCTGGTGGGTCATCGGCTCGGCACCGAGCGCCTTCCACAGCTGCTCGTGCCGGCCCTCGCGGATCAGGTGCAGATCCAGCTCGCCCAGCGCCGGCAGGAACCGGTACGGGTCGTGCGTCTCCTGCTCGCCGTCCCCGTACGACACCAGCAGCGTGTACGCCGGGATCTCCTCGTGCGGCAGGACGACCGAGAACAGGCCGTCGCCCTCCGAGACGAGGGGATGGCGTTCCCCGCCGACCAGCGCGGTCACCGACTGCGCGAACGGACGCAGCGCCCGCACGGCGCACCCGCCCGGCACGGGATGCGCGCCGAGCAGGGCGTGCGGGTCGTGGTGGGAACCGGACAGCAGCCGGCCGCGGTCGGCCGGGTCCAGCGGCGGGGCCACCCCGCCCGGCCGGTGCACGGGCGGGAGCGGGCCGGAGGCCTCGGGGGGTGAGGTGTCGCGCAGCGCCACGGTGTCAGTCTCCTCTCACGGCGAGTCGTTCGATCGCCGCCATCGGCACGGGGAGCCAGTCCGGACGGTGTCTGGCCTCGTAGAGCACTTCGTACACGGCCCGGTCCGTCTCATAGGCGCGCAACAGGCCGTGCTTCTTGCGCGGATCCCACCCGGCCCGGGCGGCGTAGCCCGCGCAGTACGCCTCCCGGCAGCGGCGCGCCCACTCGGGGCGCCAGGGCCGGCGCTGCCGGGCCGCGTAGTCGAAGGAGCGCAGCATGCCGGCGATGTCCCGGACCGGGGACTGGGCGCTGCGCCGCTCGGCGAGCGGCCGGGACGGCTCGCCCTCGAAGTCGATGACGAACCACTCCCGCCCCGCGCGCAGCACCTGACCCAGGTGCAGATCGCCGTGGATCCGCTGGGCCGGCGGCCCCGGATCACAGGTCGTGAGCGCGCTGAACGCGCCCCGCAGCCCCGGCACGAACGGCCGCAGCGCCGGCACGCTGTGCGCGGCGGCGTCCAGCCGCTCGGCCATCGCCGCCGCCGTCCGCCCGTTCTCGCCGGGGGCACCGGTCGGGAACGCCGCGGCCAGCGCCAGATGGACGTCCGCCGTGGCCCGGCCCAGCTCCCGGGCGTGCCCGGTGAAGTCCGCGCCCGTCGCCAGCGCGTGCAGGCCCAGCGTCCAGCCGTCGGAAGCGTCCCGCAGGAACGGCTGGAGCACGCCCAGCGTCGCGGGCTGCGGCTGGGCGGTGTGGAACCACGCCACCGGCGCGGGCACCCGCTCGCACCCCTGCCCGGCCAGCGCGACCGGCACCTCCAGGTCCGGGTTGACGCCCGGCTGGATGCGCCGGAACACCTTCAGGATGAACTCGTCGCCGTACACCAGCGAGGAGTTGGACTGCTCGGCGTCCAGCACCCGCGGCACCAGCCCCGCGGGCACCGGCTGGGCCGGGTCGGCCTCGAAGCGCAGCGGGCCCGCCGAGCCCGGGTGCCGCAGCCGCTCCAGCAGCAACTGCGCCGAACGGGGGTCCAGGAGGGCGTCGTAGACCGTCAGACCGGCCAGCGGACCGTCCTGCGCCCGCCCGATCAGGGCCCGGCCCAGGCGCGGCGACGGATGTTCCTGGACGCCCAGGAAGAGCTGGTAGATGTCCCCGGGCGGGGGCGTGCCGCCGGGGGCGGGGACGCCCGCGTGGCCGCCGTGGCCGCCCGCGTGACCGGCGTGCACCAGCAGGTGCAGACAGCCCGGGAACAGCTCGGTCAGGGACAGCAGGCTCAGGTCCGTGACGGGACGGTCCTTGCCGGCGAACCACCGCTGCCTCGGCAGCCACGCCCGCAACAGCCCGTCGAGCGAGGCCATGGGCCGGGTGAGCCCGGCCCGTCCGCTGTCGCTCGGTCGGAGGGATGCGGTCTTCGTCATGGTGACGCCTCCTTTCGTCGGCGCATGCTCACGGTCGTCGGCCTCACAGCCGTCGGCCGATACGAGATGCGACTCGGACGAGCCGGAACCAGTAGAAGCCGTGGCCCCCGAGGGTCAGCAGGTACGGAAGTTCACCGATGGCGGGGAAGCGGACCCCGCCGAAGAGTTCGACCGGATGACGGCCGGCGAACTCGCGCAGGTCGAGCTCGGTCGGCTGGGCGAACCGCGCGAAGTTGCTCACGCACAGCACCAGGTCGTCCTCGTACTCGCGCAGGAACGCGAGCACGGCGGGGTTGGACGACTGCAGCTCGCGGAACGAGCCGAGGCCGAAGGCCGGGTTCTGCTTGCGGATCTCGATCATCCGCCGGGTCCAGTGCAGCAGCGACGACGGCGACGCCAGGGACGCCTCGACGTTGGTGACCTGGTAGCCGTAGACCGGGTCCATGATGGTCGGCAGGAACAGCCGTCCCGGGTCGCAGGTGGAGAAGCCCGCGTTGCGGTCGGGCGTCCACTGCATGGGGGTGCGCACGGCGTCGCGGTCGCCGAGCCAGATGTTGTCGCCCATGCCGATCTCGTCGCCGTAGTAGAGGATCGGCGAGCCCGGCAGGGACAGCAGCAGGGCGGAGAACAGTTCGATGGTGTGGCGGTCGTTGTCGAGCAGGGGCGCGAGGCGGCGCCGGATGCCGATGTTGGCGCGCATCCGCGGGTCCTTGGCGTACTCGGCCCACATGTAGTCGCGCTCCTCGTCGGTGACCATCTCCAGGGTCAGCTCGTCGTGGTTGCGCAGGAAGATGCCCCACTGGCAGTTGGACGGGATGGCCGGCGTCTTGGCCAGGATCTCGGAGACGGGGTAGCGGGACTCCCGTCGTACGGCCATGAAGATGCGGGGCATGACGGGGAAGTGGAACGCCATGTGGCACTCGTCGCCGCCGACGCCGTAGTCGCCGAAGTAGTCGACGACGTCCTCGGGCCACTGGTTGGCCTCGGCGAGCAGCACGGTGTCCGGGTACAGCGCGTCGATCTCGCGGCGGACGCGCTTCAGGAAGTCGTGGGTGGCGGGCAGGTTCTCGCAGTTGGTGCCGTCCTCGGCGTAGAGGTAGGGCACGGCGTCCAGGCGGTACCCGTCGATGCCGAGGTCCAGCCAGAACCGCAGGGCCGCCAGGATCTCCTCCTGCACGGCGGGGTTCTCGTAGTTGAGGTCCGGCTGGTGGGAGAAGAACCGGTGGAAGTAGTACTGCCCGCGCACCGGGTCGAAGGTCCAGTTGGAGACCTCGGTGTCGACGAAGATGATCCGGGCGTCCTGGTACTGCTTGTCGTCGTCGGCCCACATGTAGTAGTCCCCGTAGGGGCCGTCGGGGTCGCGGCGGGACTCCTGGAACCACGGGTGCTGGTCACTCGTGTGGTTCATGACGAAGTCGATGATGACCCGCATGCCGCGCTGGTGGGCCGCGTCGACGAACTCCACGAAGTCGGCCAGGTCACCGAACTCGGGCAGCACGGCCGTGTAGTCGGAGACGTCGTAACCACCGTCCCTGAGCGGGGACTGGAAGAACGGCGGCAGCCAGAGGCAGTCCACGCCGAGCCACTGGAGGTAGTCCAGTTTGGCGGTCAGGCCCTTGAGGTCGCCGACGCCGTCGCCGTTGCTGTCCTGGAAGGAGCGGACGAGGACCTCGTAGAAGACGGCACGCTTGAACCAGTCCGGGTCCCGGTCCTGGGCGGGTGTGTCCTCGAAGGTGTCCGGGACGGGCTCGTTGACAGTCATGACGCTGCTGACCCTCCGATCTGCGGCGCGGCGGGGGACCGCTGGACGTGGAGCACATGGGCCGGCGCGCGGCCGGGCTCCAGACGCACGTAGTTCGTGCTGCCCCAGTGATAGGTCTCACCCGTCAGTTCGTCGTGCACCGACACGGCTGTGTGCGGGTCCAGGCCGAGTTGCGGCAGGTCCAGCGTGACCGTGGCCTCCTGGGTGTGGTGAGGGTCGAGGTTGGCGACCACCAGGACCGTGTCGGGGCCGGACCGCTTCGAGTAGGCGATCACCGCGTCGTTGTCGGTCCAGTGGAAGCGCAGATTTCGCAGCCGGCGCAGCGCGGGATGACGGCGCCGGATGGCGTTGAGCCGGGTGATGAGGGGGGCGATGCTGTCCGGGCTGTCCCAGTCGCGGGGGCGCAGCTGGTACTTCTCCGAGTCGAGGTACTCCTCGCTGCCCTCCCGCAGCGGGGTGTTCTCGCACAGTTCGTAGCCGGAGTAGACGCCCCAGGCGGGGGAGAGGGTGGCGGCGAGGACGGCGCGGACCTCGAAGGCGGGGCGGCCGCCGTGCTGGAGGTAGGCGTGCAGGATGTCGGGGGTGTTGACGAAGAAGTTCGGCCGCATGTAGGCCGCCGCCCGCCCGGACAGCTCGGTCAGGTACTCGGTCAGCTCCTGCTTGGTGTTGCGCCAGGTGAAGTACGTGTACGACTGCTGGAAGCCGATCTGGGCCAGGGTGTGCATCATCGCCGGGCGGGTGAACGCCTCCGCCAGGAAGATCACGTCCGGGTCGGTGCTGTTGATCCGCCCGATCACCCGCTCCCAGAACACCACCGGCTTGGTGTGCGGGTTGTCCACCCGGAAGATCCGCACCCCGTGCTCCATCCAGTGCCGCAGGATCCGCACGGTCTCGGCGACCAGGCCGTCCATGTCCCGGTCGAACGCGATCGGGTAGATGTCCTGGTACTTCTTCGGCGGGTTCTCCGCGTAGGCGATCGACCCGTCGGGGCGGTGGTGGAACCACTCGGGATGCTTGTGCACCCACGGATGGTCCGGGGAGCACTGCAACGCGAAGTCCAGCGCGATCTCCAGGCCCAGCTCACCGGCCCGCGCGACGAACCGGTCGAAGTCCTCGATGGTCCCCAGGTCCGGGTGCACCGCGTCGTGCCCGCCCTCCGGCGAGCCGATCGCCCACGGCACCCCCACGTCCTGCGGACCGGCGGACAGGGTGTTGTTGGGGCCCTTGCGGAACGTCGTGCCGATCGGGTGGATGGGCGGCAGGTAGACGACGTCGAACCCCATCTCCGCGATCGCGGGCAACCGCCGGGCGGCCGTGCGGAACGTGCCGTGCGGACGCTCCGCCGTCCCCTCCGAACGCGGGAAGAACTCGTACCAGGAACCGAACAGCGCCCGCTCCCGCTCCACCAGCAGAGGCAGCGGCTCGGACGCGGTGACCAGCTCCCGCAGCGGATACCGGCCGAGCACCGCGTCGACCTCGGGCGTCAGCGCCGCCGCCAGCCGGGTGGCGACGGGCAGGGAGTCGTCGCGCAGCGTCGCGACGGCGGCCAGGACCACCGCGCGCACCGCCTCCGGGGGCACTTGGGCGGCCGCCCGCTCGTACAGGTCGGCGCCCTCCTCGAGGACCAGCCCCGTGTCGATCCCGGCCGGCACCTTGACCTGGGCGGTGTGCCGCCAGGTGGCGAGCGGGTCGCTCCACGCCTCCACGGCGTACGTCCAGTGGCCCGGCGCCCGCGGGGTGACCTCGGCGCCCCAGCGGTCGGTGCCGGGGGCGAGTTCGCGCATCGGCGTCCACGGGCCGGGCCGGCCCTCGGGATCCCGCAGCACGACGTTGGCTCCGACGGCGTCATGCCCCTCGCGGAACACGGTGGCGGTGACCTGGAACGTCTCGCCCGTGACCGCCTTCGCCGGGCGTCTGCCGCCCTCCACCGCCGGTTGGACGTCCCGCACCGGGATGCGCCCGATGGCCACCGTCGCACTCATGGGTCTCACCTCCGCCGTACTCGGAGCCGGCCCGTCGTGGCCCGGCTCGGGATGCTGCGCCGAAAGGGTGGAACTACCGGGCCACCCGGGACCGGACACCCGTCGGCGGATTCCGCCGGGCGGCTCCGGTCATCAGGGGCCGGTCGTCCTGTTCCTGCAAATAGGTGGTCAGGGTGGTGCGCAGAAACCGTTCGGCCGCATCGGCGGCCTCCCGCGCACACCGCTTCCCCATGAGCACGCACAGGGTGTATCCCGAGTTCTCGAAAGTCGCCCGTACGGCGCGGTCGGCCGGGGACGCGAGCATCATCCGCTCCCACGCCCGGTACCGCCGCAGCTGCCGGGCCACTTCGGCTCTGGCGGGTAGCAGCATGGCGCCGTTCACCTTCCGGGGCACTCGATGGACACGTTCCCGACGGTCGGGCCGGTGGCCGTGCACGACTGCGGGCACGGAGTTCCGTTACGGCGATCGAGGCCTTCACTCATGGTGCACGCACGGCGACCCAGCGTCTTGTTAGAGCTTCAACCACATCACTTGTGTCGCTCGTGTTGCACGAATGGGCTAGCGGCCGCACTGTTGATGTGACTCAGAAGCGATCAGTGCTCACGCTTCGTGTCGGGGGATTCGGCCCGCTAGGGCGAGGAAGGGAGCGAGAGCCTCGCCGGTGAGGAGCCAACGAGATGAAGACCGCAGTGCCCTGCTACTACCACCTCGACGTGGAAGTCAGTCCGGAACGCGTGGGACAGGTCAGCCGCATCCTGGCCGCTCACCTCAGGTACTGGGACCTCGAGACGCTGGTCGAGCCCGTCTGCAGCGGCGCCGAGCTGCTGCTGAACGCCATCGACGAGCACGCCACGGACAAGAACACGTCGATCGAGATGTGGTGGAACGGCCAGCATCTGATCACCGCCGTCGGGGACCACGACCGGGACCTGCGCCCGGACCAGGACCTGCGCGCGTGCCTCCAGCACATCGCCGCGACGAGCGACGGCTGGGGCTGCTGCGCCACCGACACCGGCAGCAAGGTGATCTGGTTCTCCCAGCGCGCCCGCGCCGGCCGCCGCGCCCCGCTGGTCCCGACCGCCCCGGCGCCCAGCCTGCGCGAGGGACTGCAGGTGCCGCGCGAGGAACCGGTCGTCACCGTGGCCGCCCCGGCGCCCACCGCCGACGGTGCTCTGGAGGACGCGCGGTGACGAAGGAAACGCACCGGAACGCCGGGGTGCCCGTGTGGAGCGGGCACCCCTATCCACTGGGTGCCTCCTACGACGGTCAGGGCACCAACTTCGCGCTCTTCAGCGAGGTCGCCGAACGCGTGGAACTCGTCCTCGTCGAGGACGACGGCCGGCACCGCACGGTGCCGGTGCACGAGGTCGACGGCTTCGTCTGGCACTGCTACCTGCCAGGCGTCGGGCCGGGCCGGCGGTACGGCTACCGGGTGCACGGTCCGTGGCACCCGTCCCTCGGCCAGCGCTGCAACCCGGCGAAGCTGCTGCTCGACCCGTACGCCACGGCCGTCGACGGGCAGATCGACAACCACCCCTCGCTGTACGAGCGGTCGGCCACCGGGCCCGACCCGGCGGACAGCGCCGGGCACACCATGCTCGGCGTGGTCACCGACCCGTACTTCGACTGGGGCGACGACCGCCCGCCGCGACGGCCGTACGCGGACACCGTCATCTACGAGACCCACGTACGGGGCCTGACCCGCAACCACCCCGACGTGCCGCCCGAGCTGCGCGGCACCTACGCGGGGCTCGCCCACCCGGCGGTGATCGAGCATCTGACCTCGCTGGGCGTGACCGCCGTCGAGCTGATGCCCGTGCACCAGTTCGTGCAGGACGGGGTCCTCCAGGACCGCGGCCTGTCGAACTACTGGGGCTACAACACCATCGGCTTCTTCGCCCCGCACAACGCCTACGCCGCCGACGGCACCGGCGGCCGACAGGTCGCCGAGTTCAAGGCGATGGTGAAGGCGCTGCACGCGGCCGGTCTCGAGGTCATCCTCGACGTGGTCTACAACCACACCGCCGAGGGCAACGAGAAGGGCCCCACGCTGTCCTTCCGGGGCATCGACAACGCCTCGTACTACCGCCTGGTCGACGGCGACTGGGGGCACTACTACGACACCACCGGCACCGGCAACAGCCTGCTGATGCGGCACCCGTACGTGCTCCAGCTGATCATGGACTCGCTGCGGTACTGGGTGACCGAGATGCACGTCGACGGCTTCCGCTTCGACCTCGCGGCCACCCTGGCCCGGCAGTTCCACGAGGTGGACCGGCTGTCGGCGTTCTTCGACCTGATCCAGCAGGACCCGGTGATCAGCCGCGTCAAGCTGATCGCCGAGCCGTGGGACGTCGGCGAGGGCGGCTACCAGGTGGGCAACTTCCCGCCGCTGTGGTCGGAGTGGAACGGCCTGTACCGGGACACCGTGCGCGACTTCTGGCGGGGCGAGGAGTACACGCTCGGCGAGTTCGCCTCCCGGCTGACCGGGTCCTCCGACCTCTACCAGCACAGCAGGCGCCGGCCGCGCGCCAGCGTCAACTTCGTCACCGCGCACGACGGGTTCACCCTGCGCGACCTGGTCTCGTACAACGACAAGCACAACGAGGCCAACGGCGAGGGCAACCGGGACGGCGAGAGTAACAACCGGTCCTGGAACTGCGGGGCCGAGGGCGAGACCCGCGATCCGAAGGTGCGCGAGCTGCGGGCCCGGCAGCAGCGGAACTTCCTGGCCACCCTGATGCTGTCGCAGGGCATCCCGATGCTCGGCCACGGCGACGAGCTGGGGCGCACCCAGCGCGGCAACAACAACGCGTACTGCCAGGACAACGAGGTCTCCTGGATCGACTGGCGGCTCACCGGTGAACAGTGCGACCTGCTGGAGTTCACCCGGTACGTGATCGGCCTGCGCGCGGCGCACCCCGTGCTGCGGCGGCGCCGCTTCTTCCGGGGCGAGACCGCCGTCCGCGCCGACCAGCCGCTGCCCGACCTCGTCTGGCTGCTGCCCAACGCGAGCGAGATGAGCGACCAGGACTGGGAGCGTTCCGACGCGCACTGCGTCGGCGTGTTCCTCAACGGCGACGCCATCGCCGAGCCGGACCCGCAGGGCCGTCCGGTGGTCGACGACTCCTTCCTGCTGCTGCTGAACAGCTACTGGGAGCCCGTCGACTTCCGCCTCCCGGACGCCGCCTACGGCGACCGCTGGACGACGGTCCTCGACACGGCGGTCCCGGGCGCCCCGGACGCCCCGGACGAGACCGAGCACAAGGCCGGCACGGTGCTGCCGGTGGAGAGCCGCAGCCTGGTCCTGCTGTCCCGGCCGCCGCGCTGACGCGCCGAGGGGGGCGGGGTTCCTCCTCGGAGGAACCCCCAGGGGGCGTCCTACCGCTCCAGCCGGGACGTCACCGTGAACTGCGCCCCGTCCGGATCGCGCAGGATCGCCTCCTCGGGGGCCTCGCGCAGCACGCTGCCGCCGTTCAGCTCGGCGGCGCGGGCACAGGCGGCGACGTCGGTCACCGAGAAGTGGACCTGCCAGTGCGGCCGGATGGTGGGGTCCGGCGCCGACTCGACGGCCCCGGACTCGATCCGGGCGACGATGTCGCCGTGGCTGCGCAGCACGACCTCCTCGCCCTCGTAGCGCACCTCGCAGCAGCCGGGGGTCGCCGACGCCCAGTCGAGGACCTCGCCGTAGAAGATCGCCGCGTCGAAGGCGTCCCGGGTGTGGAGCCTGACGAACGCGGGTGCCGCTCGCCGCCAGGTCTCCCAGTCGGTGAACAGCTTGCCCTCCCAGATCCCGAACGTGGCCCCGTCCCGGTCGGCCAGCAGCGCCCCGCGGCCGGGCGGGAAGGAGATCGGGCCGACCGCGACGGTGCCGCCGCGCTCCTGCACCCGGCCGGCGACCGCGTCGGCGCTGCGCACGGCGAAGTAGGGCGTCCAGGCGACCGCCGCGTGGCCCATGACGGCCATCCCCGCGATCCCCGCGACCGGCGTCCCGTTCACCACCGCGATCCGGAACCGGTCGCCGAGCTTGCCCGAGCGCCACTGCCAGCCCAGCACGGCGGTGTAGAACGCCTCCGTGGCGGCCAGGTCCCGGCTGGTCAGGCTCACCCAGCAGGGGGCGCCGAAGACGGAATCGGTGGAGACGACCTCCGTCGGGCGGGCGGGTGTCGGGTGCTGTGTCATGGCAGTCGTTCCCTGGGTTCGTGGGGCCGGCGGCCACCGGTCCGAGACCAGTGTCCAACCGGAACCGCTTCCGGCGCCTGCCGAGTACCCCCAAGGCACCACGCAGTCCCGGGCGTGTCAGGCCGTCGCGGTGGCGCCGGGCGGCCGCGGTGGCACGATGGACGGGTGGCACACACACCGAGCGAGCCGGCCGACGACACGGACCGGATCGCCGCACTGCAGGAGGAAGTGGCCCAGCTCAAGGAGGCCGTCAGTTCCCATGCCGTGGTCGACCAGGCGATCGGGATGATGGTCGCGCTGGGACGGGTCACCCCGGACCAGGGCTGGATGGTGCTGAAGGAGGTCTCCCAGCACACCAACGTCAAGCTGCGCACGGTCGCCGAGCTGATCCTGATCTGGGGCCGGCAGGGTGAGATGCCCCCGGAGATCCGCGCCGAGCTGGAGGACGCCCTCGACCGTCACGGCCCGACTCAGATCCCGGGAGCACCCCCCGAGGGCGCCTAACGCGTCTCCGCCAGCAGCTCCTCGCGCAGGCGTTCGAAGCAGGCGCTGAGCAGGCGGGAGACGTGCATCTGGGAGATGCCCAGCTGCTCGGCTATCGTGCTCTGGGTCATGCCGCGGAAGAACCGCAGGTAGAGGATGGTCCGCTCGCGTTCCGGCAGGGCCTCCAGGAACGGTCGTACGGCGACTCGGTCCACCACGACGTCGTAGCGCGGGTCGGGCCCGCCGATCGCGTCACCGAGGGCGTAACCGTCGGTGCCCGGCATCTCGGCCTCCAGCGAGAGCGCGGAGAAGCACTCCAGCGCCTCCATGCCGGTGGCCACCTCCGCCTCGCTGAGCTGGGCGTGCTCGGCTATCTCCGCGATGGTCGGGGGCCTGCCCGGCGTGGTCTGCGAGAGCTCCTTGGAGGCGCGCCGCACCCGGTTGCGCAGGTCCTGGACGCGCCGGGGCACGTGCAGGGTCCACATGTGGTCCCGGAAGTGCCGCTTGATCTCACCGGTGACGGTCGGCACGGCGTACGCCTCGAAGGCGCGGCCGCGCGACGGGTCGTAGTGGTCGACGGCCTTCACCAGTCCGAGTGCCGCCACCTGGTAGAGGTCTTCCAGGGCCTCGCCGCGCCCGCGGAAGCGGACGGCGATCCGCTCGGCCATGGGCAGCCACAGCCGCACCAGCTCGTCTCTGAGGGCCTTGCGCTCCGGGCTGCCTTCCGGGAGCCCGTGGAGCCGTTCGAACGCCTCCGCGGTGTCGGGGGCGTCGTCGTGCGGGTGCTGCTTCGTTCTGCCGGCCGTACGCATCGTGTGCGCGCCTCCCTCAGGGGATGCCGGTTGGGGACGGACACCGTGGGAGAGGCGCATGCGGGCACAGGCATTCGGGACGCCGGGGACCGCTGTGCGGGACTCCCACGGACGTGCCTCCTGTCCGAAGCACTCCTATGCCGATTCCCTGGACAAAACCGGACGAAACACCATCCGCGAAATTTCCTGGTGCCTCGGCCCCGAACCACACGGCTCCCGCTCGTCCCGCAGAGTGATGTACGGCACGCCCGGCCGCCGCCCGGACCGCCCCGCGGCGGATTGCTCCTGCCCACGGCTTGATCACCGATCAAAGCTTCGACATCACCGGCAACAGCCCATTCCGCTCATTTGACAGTGCGCTCGGGCCACGGATAGGAAGCAGCTCTTAGAAGGTCGAGAGGTGCGGTGTGTACGAGCCGAACGTGGTCGGTGACTGGCAGGAGTACGACGAGCATTCCGGTCTGCGGCTGCGCGTCCACAGACTGGAACAGGCCGAGCCGCCGCGTGGCCGGGACGACGCGGCCGAGGGGCTGACGTACTTCCGGTTCCGGGTCACCGTCGAGAACCGCGGCACCGAACGGTTCTGCGTCCACCTCGAGGACGGCCAGATCGACGTGCGCATCGGCGCCGACGGTGAGAGCGCCTTCATGGACTGGCGCAACTCGCAGTTCGTCGAGGGCTACGACGTGTACCCGCTGCGCCGCGCCACCGCCGTGCTGTACGCGGCCGGACCGGAGGCCGCGCTGAGCCGGGTCGACGTGCAGATCCAGCTGCGGGTCGACGACGAGTGGGCCGACCGCCGGATGTGGTCGGGCGGCATCGGCCTGCCCGAGGGGACGGCGTGCGCGCAGCCCTCCGCCGGCCGCGACAGTCTCGCCCACCAGGTGAGCAACTTCCTGCGCGACCAGGCGGAGGAGGGCACCGCCTGACGGCCGGTCAGTGCGGGATGCCGTCGATGATCTCCCGGGCGCCCTGACGCAGCAGCGCCACCGCGACCGAGGTGCCGAGCGTGGCCGCGTCCAGCCGGCCGGCCCACTCGTGGGCGTTCAGCCGGGTCTTGCCGTCCGGGGTGAACACACAGGCCCGCAGGGACAGTTCGCCGCCCCGGTCCACGCGGGCGTATCCCGCGATCGGGCTGTTGCAGTGGCCCTGCAGCACATGCAGGAACATCCGCTCGGCGGTCGCCTCGCGATGGGTGGCCGGGTCGCCGAGCGCGCTGACCGCGTCGATCAGCGCCGTGTCGTCCTCGCGGCACTGCAGGGCGAGGATGCCCGCGCCGATCGGCGGCATCATCGTCTCCGGCGACAGCACCTCGCTGATCACGTCCCGGCGGCCGATGCGCTCCAGCCCGGACACCGCGAGCAGCAGGGCGTCCGCCTCGCCCGCCGCCAGCTTCGCCAGCCGCCGGTTGGCGTTGCCGCGGAACGGCACGCACTCCAGATGCGGGTGGGTGGCGGCCAGTTGGGCGATCCGGCGCACCGATGAGGTGCCGATCCGGGTGCCGGCGGGCAGTTCGTCGAGAGTGAGGCCGCCGGGGTGGACGAGAGCGTCACGGATGTCGTCCCGCGCGAGGAACGCGGCGAACACCGTGCCGGCCGGCAGCGGCCGGTCCGCGGGCACGTCCTTGACGCAGTGCACCGCGAGATCGGCCTCCCCGGCCAGCAGCGCCGCGTCGACCTCCTTGGTGAAGGCGCCCTTCCCCTCGACCTGGGACAGGTCGCCCAGCCACTTGTCACCCGTGGTCTTCACGGGCACGACCTCGGTGCGCACGCCGGGGTACAGGGCGGTCAACTCGGCGCGGACCCGCTCCACTTGGGCCAGGGCCATGGGTGAGTCGCGGGAGACGATACGGATCAGTTCCGGAACGGACATGCCGGACACGATAGACCCTCCGGCTCGAGTCCCGGCGGTGGGCCTCACTTTCCCACAAGCAGCGAGAAGCGGACCTTGTCCCTGGCGCGGGCGCCGAGCCGGTCGTAGAAGCGGATCGCCCCGTCGTTCCAGACGGGGGTCTGCCACTGCACCTCGGTGAGTCCGAGCGCGCGGGCCTCCCCGGTCACCGCCTCCATGAGCAGCGCGCCGAGCCCCAGACCGCGATGGCCGGGGACCAGGAAGAGGCAGTCCATGTGCAGGTACTCGCACCCGTCCCAGGTGGACAGTTCGGGCGCGCAGGTGGCGTAGCCGACCACCTCGCCACCGGGTGCCTCGGCGACCAGGCAGCGCAGGCGCGGGGCCGCCGCGCCGAACAGCAGCGTGCCGAGGCGTTCGGCGAGGCCGGGCGCGGGAGGGCCGGCGCGCTCGTACTCGGCGTGCAGCCGGACCAGTTCGGCCACCCGGGGCAGATCGGCGGGCCGGGCGTGCCGCACCACGGGTGCCGCGGTCATCGCACCGCCCCCTCGACGGTGTCCGCGCTCCACGCGGCGAGCCGGTCCGACAGCGGGCCGGTGCCGTCCAGGACGTGCCGGGAGAACGCCTCCCGCTCGTGCGCGAGCAGCGCCGCCTCCCAGACGCACGGTGCCAGCCCGGCCCGTCCGGGCCGCAGCAGTCCGGGCTGCCCGGCCGGGCCGGTGAACACGGCGAGATCCGACATGTGCCCCTCGATCCAGGTGTGGACCAGCACGTAGTCGCCGTCGCCGCCCGCATGCACGACGAGAACGGACAGCCCGAGGGAGCCCCGCTGCCGGCCGAGCGCCAGATGGCCCTCGGCGATCCGCAGCGCCGCGTCGACGTCCCCCTCGGCGACCGTGCGGCCCGGGGCCAGGAGGGCGTACGTCTTCACCAGGTGCCCGGCGGCCTCCCGGGTGCCCAACGGGCGGGCGGTACGGGCGTGGTGGCCGTCGGAGAGGGCGAGCAGGGCGTCCGTGTCGACCGCCGGCGGGAGCGTGTGGGCTTGATCCATTCGGCCATCATCGACCGTGCGGGCCCGCTCAGACCAGAGGGTCGCTCAGCTCGACCGCGCGCAGCGCCGCGGCGAGGGCCCGCTCGTCGCCCACGTCGAGCGCGGTGTCGGTGAGCTTGATGACGTGCTCGTCCCCGTGGGCGAGGGCCCGCTCGACGACCTCCTCGGCGGTGAGGCGGGCGGGCGGCACGTAGTCGACCGGCTCGTCCGGCGCGTACATCGCGGTGACCGCCGCGGACGCCGTCCAGGCCGCGTGCAGGCTCGGCGCCCACAGCTCGCGGGGCAGCGCGTCCAGGGTGCGCAGCACGGCGTTGGGCGCGGTGGCCGCGTGCACCAGCATGGTCTCCTCGCCGTGACCGTGGGTGGCGTAGCGGTGGGTGGCGGCCCGGACCAGCTCGACGAGCCGGGCGCGCGCGGTGTCCGGGTCGGTCACGTCGTCCGCCCAGCGGGGCAGGGCCCGCACGGCGGCCAGCCGCCCGAGGAAACCGGTCTCGGCGGTCTCGACCGGCGGCACGGTGTCCAGACTCCGGCCGGGCGTGCCCGCTCCGGGCAGTGTCTCCACCCCGGTCACGGGATGGTGCCGGGCCGCCCAGTAGCCGAGGGCGTGGGCGAGTTCGGTCAGCCGCGGTCCGGTCTCCTCCGTCCGCAGCGCCCGCACGGCGTGGCCGACGCGGATGACGGGGTGCGTGGCGGCGCCGTACAGGCCGGGCAGCAGACGGGGCCACCACTCGGCGAGGACGGCGCGCCACGGGCGCTCGGCGACGGCGCGGGTGAAGTGGTCGATCCAGTCGGCGGCCCGCCGGGGATCGCCCAGCGCCTCGTGCCAGTTGGCGTCGGTGACGCGCTCGACCGGGGTGGGGAACTCCTCCAGCCGGTCGCTGTACAGGTCCAGCCAGCGGTGCACGGCCCCCGCCTGCCCGTGCACGGCCAGCGACTCGACCACCATGGGGGCGTGGTTGCTGAGCCAGCCCCGGAACTCCGGGCCGGAGATGTGGAGCCGTTCGAAGGCCTCGTCGAGCCGTCCGCTCGTATCGCTCGTGGTCATGACCGCGACGCTACGACACGCACGGCGACGGCAGATCGGCCCCGGGGAGGACCCACGGCACCGCGTGGGTCCTAGGTCCGGGGGCCGACCGGGCGACCCGCTCAGGCGTACGGGTCGAAGGCGATACCCGACGGCTTCGCCGACGCCAGGTGGCCGGCGAAGGAGGCGTCCTTGAGGCCGAAGTGGGCGCTGCCGAAGTCGTGGGCGCTCAGCTTGTCCCGGATGCCCGCCGGGTAGCCGTTCCAGCCGACGAGGGCCGGGTACTGCCAGGTGCCCTTGTGGTTCTCCGGCGGCTCGTCGTTGGAGTTGGCGAGCCGGAAGCAGTGCGTGCTGATGCCGTCCTTGTGGTAGACGACCTTGGCGTGGGTGCCCTCGAAGCGCACCCCGGACGCGGCGGTCACGGTGAACGAGCCGTGGTTCGAGGTCGACACGTACCGCACCTGCCCGTCCCGCACCCACACCGCGACATGCTCCCAGTCGTGCCGGTGGCCGCCGAGGCTGCTGCCGGGGAGGGCCTGGTCCTTCTCGAAGTACAGACCGTAGAGGTAGGCGCACCAGCCGTTGTTGCACTTGTAGCGGGAGTAGCTGTTGGTGTTGTCCAGGTCGGAGGCGTCCCGGCAGTTGCCGTTGAGGGCGCCGGTCGGGTTCAGCCCGCCGTTGACCGTGCCGTCGGCGCTGATCGCGGGCGTGGCGTAACAGCCGTCCGTGTCGTAGTCGAACGCGGGCTGGTACATCCGCTCGGCGGCCTCCGCGTTGGCCGGCAGGGCCGGTGGCGGGGCGGCGAAGGCGGTGGCGGGGAAGGCGACGACGAGGGCGGCGGCCCCGGCGAGGCCGGTGAGCCATCTCCTGCGGTGCGATACGGACTTCTGTGACGACACTGCGTCCTCCTCCGGAATCCGGGCGCAGCCCAACGGCTGTGGGGGGAAAGGCAGTTCAGGATCCCGGGAAACACCGTCCGCGCCAAGAGGCACAGATGTCCCGCCCGTGAACAGCCGGCGGATTCCGACGCGCCGTCACACGCCCGGAGCGGGCGGGCCGGACGACTCCGGCAGGTCGGCCGCGGACTCCTCCGGAGTGAGATCGGGCCGCAGCCTCAGCCACGACGGCTGACGCAGCAGACCGGCCCGGGTACGGGTGCTGTAGCGCACCTCGCCGACCAGCCGGGGCAGCACCCAGTGCGCGCCCGGCGCCGACGGCCGCGGCCGGAACGGGCAGACGTCGGTGGCGAGGCCGGCCAGCAGCGCGGCCAGCTCCGTCCGCTCGGCCTCGCTCCAGCCGGTGCCCACGCTGCCCACGTAGCGGAGCAGCCCGGCGGCGCGCTGACCGACCAGCACGGCACCCGGCAGCCCGGTCAGCCGCCCTTTGCCGGGCAGCCAGCCGCCCACGATGACGTCCTCGCCGACCATGTTGCGGATCTTGATCCAGGCCCTGGACCGCGTCCCCGGCTCGTAGACGGAGTCGAGCCGTTTGCAGACCAGCCCCTCCAGCCCGTGCTCGCGGGTGGCCCGCAGCGCCTGCTCGCCGTGCCCGAACAGTGCCCCCGGTGTCGACCAGTACGGCCCCCGCAGCTCCAGTTCGAGCAGTCGCGCGCGCCGCTCGGTGTACGGCCGCCCGATCAGGGAGCGGCCCGCCAGGTGCATCACGTCGAACAGCACGAGGTGGACGGGAACCTGGGCCGCCCGGCGCGCCGCCCGGGCGGGCGCGTGGGCCAGGCCCATCCGGGACTGGAGCAACTGGAAGTCGGCGCGCCCCTGTTCGTCCAGGGCCAGCACCTCGCCGTCGAGAACCGCGGGCGTACCGCCGAGGGCGCCGCCCAGGGCGTGCAGCTCGGGGTACGCGGCGGTGATCTCCTCCCCGGAGCGGGCGCGCAGCACCACACCGCCGTCCCCGGCGAGGTACACCACCACCCGCTGGCCGTCCTGCTTGGTCTCGTACGCCCACCGCGCGTCCTGGGCGGCGGGCGGCAGGGTGCCGGGGGTGGCGAGCATGGGCGCGATCAGCGGGAGGGTCACGGCTTGAGATGTCGACGCCGCCCGGGACCGTCACGCGTGCCGCGCGACGGTTTCCCCTGAACGGCGCCGCCCGCAGGCGTACGGTGCCGGGCGCCTCTCGCCGTTGCGTAGGCTTCCGTCACTGGAACCGGCCGCCCGGGCGGCCGAGCCGCGACGACTCGAGGGACTGGCCGTCGGCGGGCTGAGCGAAGTCCCGGTGCGGTGGTGACCATGACGGGCAGGGCGTCGGTGCGGGCCCAGCAGGTGAGCGAGACCCGGGAACAGATCCTGACCGCGGCGGAACGGCTGTTCGCCGAACGCGGCGTGTACGCCGTCTCCAACCGGCAGGTCAGCGAGGCCGCCGGCCAGGGCAACAACGCCGCCGTCGGCTACCACTTCGGCACCAAGGCCGACCTGGTCCGCGCCATCGCCCGCAAGCACACCACCTGGATGGAGGAGATCCGCGGCCGGATGCTCGCCGAGACCGGCGACTCGGCCGACGTACGTGACTGGGTGGCCTGCCTGGTACGGCCGGTCACGGAGCACCTGGCGAGACTCGGCAGCCCCACCTGGTACGCGCGGTTCGGCGCCCAGGTGATGACCGACCCCGCCCTGCACCGGATCATGGTCGAGGAGTCACTGTCCTCACCGGCGCTGCGGCAGGTCGTCGAGGGACTGCGCCGCTGCCTGCCCGACCTGCCCGCAGAGGTGGGCGCCGAACGCGCCGCCATGGCCCGCCAGCTGATCGCGCACACCTGCGCCGAACGGGAGCGGGCCCTCGCCGAGCACACCCCCACGCCGCGCGCCGACTGGCATGACGCGGCGACCGGACTGATCGACGCTATCGTCGGTATGTGGCTGGCGCCGGTGACCCACGGGCGCTGACCCGCGGGGGGTGACCGACCATCCGTCCCGGAAGGACGAGCATGAAGGTGACCGTCGACGACAGCCGCTGCTGCGGGTCCGGACAGTGTGTGCTGCTGGCACCCGAAGTCTTCGACCAGAGAGAGGACGACGCCACCGTCGTCCTCCTGGACGCCACACCACCGGAGGGACTGCACGCCGCGGTCCGCGATGCCGCCGCCATGTGCCCGAGTGAGGTGATCACGGTCGACGACGAGGCGTGAGACGACCCGGACACCGGCGCCCCCGGGCGTGACGGGGGCGCCGGTGTCCGGTGCCTCAGCCGGCCAGGCGGATACGGGTCAGCAGGTCCTCACCGCCCGCGCCCGGGGGCGCGCTGCTGGTGGCCGCCGTCGATCTGATCGCCCAGCGCGTCACCGGATCGGCGCTGCTGCCGGTCGCGATGATGAGGGGCATGGCGGGCGGGGTGTATCTGGCCTGGCTGCTGCGCGGGGAGCGCAGACCGGGCGTGTCTGACCGCGCTGGACCTGCGAGGCCGCTTACTTGAGTTAGGCAATGAGATGGTAAAGTCGGGTGCATGCCCACACCGCCGTTCCCCGACGTCCCCGCGTCCCCCGAAGTGGCCGAGATCGAGCGGGCATTGAGCCGCATCACCTACCTCGGCACCCGTGCCCGGCAGCACGACCGGCTGATGACCGTCGCCGAGGTCCCGCTGGACCGTGCCGCCGTGGCGCTGCTGCGCCAGATCGCGGACAGCGAGCCGCAGCGCCCGGGGGAACTGGCCCAGCGGCTCGGTGTGGAGGCCTCCCACGTCACCCGCACCGCGCAGCAACTGGAGAAGGCCGGATACGTCATCCGCGTCCCCGACCCCGACGACCGGCGCGCCCAACGCATCCGCCTCACCGACGCCGGCCGGCAGGCCATCGACCGGGTCCGCCAGGCCGGGGCACGCGGCATACAGGCCGCTCTCGCCGACTGGTCCCCGGAGGAACTGCGCCAACTCGCCACGCTGTTCCACCGGATGGTTGACGACTTCCTCGCGCACGCGGCGGAGGAGGAGGGGGAGCCGAGGGCTTCGGCGTGAGGGGTGTTGCCGGGGGCGTTGCTCTGGAGGTGTTGCTCCGGGGGTGTTCAGCCCGGGGCGTCTTGCCGGGGCGGGCCCGTGTGCAGGGCGGGCAGCGCGTGACCCGCCCGCCGCGCAAGCCGTACCCGCAGGCCACCCGCCGCTGAGCGGCCCGCAGCGCGAGCCCCGCCCGATCCGCCCCGCTCAGGGCTCCCGCAGCCCCCGTAGCAGCAGTCCGCCCACGGCGGGCAGCAGTGCGAGCGGTAGCAGTGCGGTCCGCAGGGACGTCGTGTCGGCCAGGGTGCCCAGTGCCGGTGCGGTGAGGCCGCCGATGCTCACCGTCAGGCCCAGGGTGACGCCGCTCGCGGTGCCGATCCGTCCCGGCAGATAGTCCTGGCCGAGCGTGATGTGCAGGGCGAACGGCACGTACAGCCCGGCCGAGGCCAGTGCGACGAACCCGTACACCGCCGGGCCGGGCGTCAGCACCACCCCCGCCACGGCGAGGACGGTCAGCGCGTACGAGCGCCGGACCACCGCCAGCCGCCCGTACCGCTCGGTGAGCCGCGCCCCCAACACCGTGCCCACCGCGCCGCCGGCGTACAGCACGAACAGGGCGGCCGTGCCGGCGGCTTCGCCGCCGCCCGTGCGCTGGCGGACGTACAGCGCCACGAAGGTGCTCAGCCCCACGAACACGATCGAGCGGCACACCACCGCGCCGGACAGCCGCAGGAACGACGGCCAGTCGTCGCGCCCGCCGCCCGCCCGCTCGTCACCCGCCCCCTGTGGCCGGGCCCGCACGGCACGGACCGCCGCCGCGCAGAGCAGCGCCCCCAGCAGTGCCGGGACCGCCAGCAGGGGAGTGGCCCCCAGGCCGCCCGTGGCGACGACCACCCCCACCAGCGGTGGCGCGAGCGCGAAGCCGACGTTGCCGCCCAGGGAGAACCAGCCCATCGCCGTGTGGCTGCCCCGCGCCGCGAGCCGTGCCACGCGCGCCGCCTCCGGGTGGTAGGCGGCGACGCCCACGCCGGAGAGCGCGACCGCCGCCAGGGTGAGGGCGTAGGAGTCGCCGAGGCCGCTGAGCGCGACCCCGGCTCCGCCCGCGAGCGCGGCGACCGGGAGCAGCCACGGCATCGCCCACCGGTCGGTGAGCGCCCCGAACAGCGGCTGCACCACGGACGACAGGAGCGAGGCGGCCAGGACGACGCCCGAGGCGGCGGCGTAGGTGTAGGCGCGCTCGGCGACGAAGTACGGCACCAGCGCCGCGACGGCGCCCTGGTACACGTCCACGCAGGCGTGGCCCAGGGACATCAGCGTGATCGGGCGGGAACGCGGACGCGGCGAGGACCGCCGCTCGGTCTGTTGTTCGGTCACCGTGCGATCGTCACGCCCCCGAACCCTGTCGCGCTTTCGGTAAACTGCCCGATCATGCCGGATACCCGCCACACCGTCCGCCAGACCAGCTGCCAGACCTCCGGTGTCCGCCAGACCCCCGCTGTCCGCCACACGCCGAAGGCCCCGACCCGCGCCCAGCGCCTGGCCGCGGGCGACCGCATCGACGCGCACCGGCACGACGAGCACCAGATCGTCTACGCGGGCTCCGGCGTCCTCGCCGTCACCACCGACGCCGGGATCTGGTTCGCCCCCGGCACCCGCGCCATCTGGGTACCGGCGGGCACCGTCCACGCCCATCGCGCCCACGGCCACCTGGAGCTGCACCTGGTCGGACTGCCCGCCGACGACAACCCCCTCGGCCTGGACGCGCCCACGGTCCTCACCGTCGGCCCGCTGCTGCGCGAGCTGATCCGCGCCTACACCCGCGACCCCGAGGACACCGGGCCCGAGCGCCGCCGGCTGCTCGCCGTCCTGCGCGACCAGCTGCGCGCCTCGCCGCAACAGCCCCTGGTCCTGCCCACCCCCGCCGACCCGCGTCTGGCCGCCGTCTGCGCCCTGGTGCACGCCGACCCCGCCGAGCCCCGCACCCTCGCCGGCCTCGGCGCCGCGACCGGTACCGGCGAACGCACCCTCAGCCGGCTCTTCCGCGGCGAGTTCGGCATGACCTTTCCCCAGTGGCGCACCCAGTCCCGGCTCTACCACGCCCTGCGGATGCTCGCCGACGGTCTGCCCGTCACCACCGTCGCCCACCGCTGCGGCTGGTCCTCGGCCAGCGCCTTCATCGACGTCTTCCGCCGCTCCTTCGGCTGCACGCCAGGCACTCACCAGCGCGCGGACTGAGAGCGTCGGGGCGGCGCCGCACGACGCGTTACCGTCGGGTAGCATCCGGCGGCAGCCCCACCGAGGAGGAACCGTGTCACGGTCCGCACGCTCGCCCCTGCTGCTCGCCGGCCTCCTGGCCACCGCGGGCGCCGCCCACTTCGCCGCTCCACGCCAGTTCGACGCGATCGTCCCGCGCGCCCTGCCCGGCGAGCCGAGGACGTGGACCCACGTCAGCGGAGCCGTCGAACTCGCGCTCGCGGCCGGCCTCGCGCTGCCCAGGACCCGCAGGGCCGCCGCGCTCGCCACGGCCGCCTTCTTCGTCGGCGTGTTCCCCGCGAACGTCAAGATGGCCGTCGACTGGCGGCACCGCCCCGCCCCGCAGAAGGCCGCCGCCTACGGACGGCTGCCGCTGCAACTGCCCCTCGTCCTGTGGGCCCGCGGCGTCGCGAAGAACGCGGAGGGACGGTCGTGAGCGCCCGTGTCGACGTCGGCGACCAGGTCGAGGATTTCTCCCTGCCCGACGAGAACGGCGTCACCCGCAGCCTCACGGAACTCCTCGCCGAGGGACCGGTGGTGCTGTTCTTCTACCCCGCCGCCCTCACCCCCGGCTGCACGGCCGAGGCCTGCCACTTCCGTGACCTGGCCGCCGAGTTCGCCGCCGTCGGCGCCCGCCCGGTCGGCGTCAGCGGCGATCCCGTGGAACGCCAGCAGGAATTCTCGGGCAAGCACACCCTCGGCATCCCACTGCTGTCCGACACCGACGGCGCGGTCCGCGAACGCTTCGGCGTCAAGCGCGGATTCAGCCTCGCCCCCACCAAACGAGTCACGTTCGTGATCGGACAGGACCGCACGGTCCTGGAGGTCGTCCGCAGCGAACTGCGGATGAACACCCACGCCGACCGCGCCCTCGCCGCCCTCCGCGCCCACCGCGCCTGAACTCCGTGCCGACGGGAGGGGCGGCGCGATACCGACAGTGTGCGGCCGCGAGGCAAAGCCTCCACCGCGACGAGGACGCCCGCCGCCCCCACCCCCCCACCCCGTCCACCTGCCCCTGCGCCGGCCGAACCGGTCAGGACTCCTCGCGCGCCACCTGCGCGAGCGTACGGCCGCTGCGTACCGACCGCGCCCGCCGCGGATCCGGTGTGCCGCGCCCGTGGGACCGGCCCGCCTTCACCAGCAGCCAGGCGTCCTCGTCGCCGCCGCGGAACCGGGTCAGCGCGTACTCGCCGTGCAGCTTCGACCCCTTCAGCCGGAACGAGGCGTGCCCGCGCTCGATCGACTCCCCGAAGTCGACCGGCCGCCCATGGCGGTCGTGGCTCAGCGGCTCGTACGTCCCACGGTCCCAGACGATCACGGTGCCGCCCCCGTACTCGCCCGCCGGGATGACGCCCTCGAACTCCTCGTACTCCAGTGGATGATCCTCCGTGGGCACCGCCAGCCTGCGGTCCCCGGGATCCGCGGACGGCCCCTTCGGCACGGACCACGACTTCAGCACGTCCCCGACCTGCAACCGGAAGTCGAAGTGCAGCCGCCGCGCGTCATGGATCTGCACCACGAACCGCGGCTCGTCCCCGGCGCTCCCCGCCGCCCCCTCGGGTTCGCCGGTCCGGCCGAAATCACGCTTGCCGCGGTACACCCGCAGCCGGTCCTCCCGCTCCGCCACCGGGGCACTCCTTCCACCTGCGCCTGAACCCGTCCGCCGAGTACCCGCACGGGCGGACGCGCACCGCGCGGTCGCCGTTAGGCTGAGCAGTGATCAACCGTACGGGTGGGGGAAGCAGAGGACAGCGGACGGCATGACGAGCGCCGAGGACAAGCACACGACGGGACCCGGACGTCCCACGTCACGGGACGTCGCCCGGCTCGCGGGCGTGTCGCACACCGCCGTCTCCTTCGTCTTCAACGGCCGCGCCGCGGGCAACCTCTCTCCCGCCACCCAGGAACGCATCCGGCAGGCCGCCGCCCAGCTCGGCTACCGCCCCGACCCCGTCGCCCGCGGCCTGCGCCGCCGCCGTACGGCCGTGATCGGGCTGGTCACCGACGAGATCGCGTCCTCGCCGTTCGCGGGCCGGCTGCTGCGCGGCGCGATGGAGACCGCCTGGGACAGCGAACACCTGGTGCTCACCATCGACTCCGGCGGCGACCCGGCCAAGGAGGACGCCGCCGTCGCCGAACTCCTCGACCGGCGGGTGGACGGCATCATCTACGCCGCCATGTCCCTGCGCCGCGTCCGTGTCCCCGAGGGACTGCACCGCACCCACTCCGTGCTCGCCAACTGCCTGCCCGAGGACGACTCGCTGCCCGCCGTCGTCCCCGCCGAGCGGGCCGGCGGCCGTATGGCGGCCCGGCTGCTGCTCGACCAGGGGCACCGCAGGATCGCCCACGTCGGGGGCCTGGACGACATCGCGTCGGTGGAGCGGCTGCGCGGCTTCCGGGACGCGCTGCGCGCCGAGGGGATCACCGTCCCCAAGGAGTGGGTGGTACGCACCGGCGGCGAGATCGCCGGCGGCCACGAAGGCGCCATGCGGCTGCTCGAAGGAGCCGACCCGGCACGCCGCCCCACCGGGATCTTCGCCTACAACGACCGGGTCGCGGCGGGCGTCCTGCACGCCGCGACCCGGCTCGGCATCGCCGTCCCCGGCGATCTCTCCGTGGTCGGCTACGACGACCAGGAGCACATGGCGGCCTTCCTCACCCCGGCCCTCACCACGGTCGCGCTGCCGCACCGCGAGATGGGCGAGACCGCCACCCGCCTCCTCCTGGACGCCATCACCACCGGCCGCACCCCACCCGCCACGGTCCGCCGCCTGGCCTGCCCGGTGGTGAGCCGAGCGTCGGTGGGCCGGGCTCCGGCTCGGTGACCCGCCGCGGCCGAGGGCACGTAGTGGCCGTGGGTGAGACGGGACACCGGTGACGCCGGGCGCGGCGGACGCGTCGCCGGATGAGGCTCGGCGCCCGGACAGCGGCGGGCCGCGCCGACGGGGAGACCCGTCCGGCGCGGCCCGCCGTCCGCCGGTCCGGCGGTCAGTTCAGTGCCGGGGGCACGAGAGCCCAGCCCACGACAGTCGCCTCAGCGCCCGTGACGGCCAGTTCCGGCGCGTCACCGGGATCGCGGTAGACCCGCTCGGTCACCATGCCCCGGTCGCCCGCGAACACCTCGTACAGGGAACCGTCGACGAGGACGCGCACGGTCGGCGCCTCGTCGTGCGGCAGCGATACGGTCACCGGCTCGGGGTGTCCGGTGCGGCGTACGGTGAGGCTGCCCTCGGCGGGGTCGACGCGGAGCGTCAGGCCCTCGCCGAGGCGGACCGTGGTGACCGTGCGCGCGGTGACCGTCAGGTCGTACGCGTCCGGCAGCCGTGTGCCCTCGCCGGGGCCGGTGACGAACGGCTCGGGCGCGCGCAGCAGGTCCAGTTCCGGCGCCGGCGCGACCCGCAGGGTGCCGTCGGCGTGGACGTCGACGACCCGCGGCGCGGTGAGGACCCCGGCCCAGCCGGACTGTTCTGCCCGGGATTCCCACGACCAGCCCCACATCAGTGCCCGGTCCGGTTCCTGGAGGACGGCGGGGGCGTAGAAGTCGCGGCCGTGGTCGAGGCGGCCGCCGACGCGGGGCCGGAAGGCGGGGATCCCGTCGGCGGAGGGTTCCAGGGCGCCCGTCAGGTAGCCGGTCGTCCACGGATCGCCGTCCCACAGCGATACGACCAGCACCCAGTCCCCGCCGGGTGTCACCAGCAGCTGCGGGCACTCCCAGCCGACCGCCTTGTCGCCGAACGCGTCCATGGCCACCGGGTCGTCGCCGTCCAGGAGCACCCCGGCGAACCGCCAGTCGGCGAGGTCGTCGCAGTCGTACAGCAGGACCGACGGGGTGCCGTCGGCGTGGCCCGCGCCGACCAGCGCCCAGCGGCGGCCGGCGTGCCGGAAGACGAACGGGTCGCGGAACATCACCACGTCCAGATCGGCGGGCGGCCCGGACACCACGGGGATGGGCAGCGGCTTCCACTCGGTCAGCGCCGGGTCGTCGGGGTCCGCCGCGCGGGCCAGGCAGATCGCGCCGAGCCCGGTGTGATCGCGGTCGATGCCCGTGTACACGGCCGTCGGCACCCCGTCGTCGTCGACCACGCAGCCGGACCAGCAGCCCGCCTCGTCGGGGCCGCCGGGCGTCGGGGTGAGCGCGATCGGGTGGTGCTCCCAGCGGGCCAGGTCCCGGCTGGAGGCATGACCCCAGTGGATGTCGGCGTGCACCGGCGCGACCGGGTTGTACTGGTAGAAGAGGTGGTGGCGGTCACGCCAACGGAACGGGCCGTTCGGGTCGTTGACCCAGTTGGCGGGCGGACGGACCCGGAAGCGCGGGGCGTTGGGGTCGAGGCTCAACGGTTGACTCCTGCGGAGGTGATGCCCTCGCGGAGAGGGCGCTGGCCGACGACGAACACGGCGACGGCGGGAATCATGGACAGCACGACACCGGCGAGCACCACCGAGACGGAGCCGGTGCCGAGGTTGCCCTGGAGGGAGACCAGCCCCAGCGGCAGTGTGTAGTTCTGGCCGGAGGTCTCCAGGATCAGCGGGCGGAAGAACTCGTTCCAGTGGTAGTTGAAGGCGAGTACGCCGACGATCGCGAGACCGGGCGCCGCCAGCGGCGCGTACACCGACCGGAACACCCGCCACGGGCCCGCGCCGTCGAGCATGGCCGCCTCGCCCAGGTCCTTCGGCATGCCCAGGAAGTACTGGCGCATCAGGAAGGTGCCGAACGCGGTCGGGAACGCCGGGACGATCAGGCCGAGCAGGGTGTCGGTCAGCCCCATCGATTTCAGCACCAGGAACACCGGCACGATGGTGACCTGCAACGGCACCATCATCGTCGCCAGCACGAGCGCGAACAGCGGCTTCTTGAACCGGAACTCCAGGCGGGCGAAGGCGTATCCGGCGAGTCCCGCCGTGATCATCTGGCCGACCGCGATCAGCGCCGTCACCAGCGTCGAGTTCAGGGCGAGCAGCCAGACGTCGATCTGCTCGAACACCCCGCGATACGCCTCGGCGGTCGGCTCGGTCGGGACGATGCGCGGCGGCAGGTCGAAGGACTCGGCGGGGACGCGCAGCGACGTGGAGACGGTCCAGATCACCGGACCGAGGGTCAGCAGCGCGCAGACGGCGAGACCGGCGATCCGCGCCCAGGGCGCGAGGGAGTGCCGCACCCGGCCGGCGGTCAGGGTTGTGTGGCTCATGGGGCTCACCCGGCTCACTGGTAGTGGACGAAACGCCGGCTGAGCCGGAACTGGAGGGCGGTCACCGCCATGATCAGCACGAACAGCAGCACGCCCACCGCGGACGCGGTACCGAACCGCAGCTGCTCGAAGGCGGTCTCGTAGATGACCATCACGACGGTGCGGGTGGAGTCACCGGGCCCGCCGTTGGTCAGCACGTACGGCTGCTCGAAGACCTGGAGGGCGTTGATGATGCCGACCACGGACGCCACCAGCAGCGTCGGCGACAGCAGCGGCAGCGTGATGTGCAGGTGCTTGCGCAGTCCCGTCGCGCCGTCCAGGGCGGCGGCCTCGTGGACCTCCTTGGGGATGTTGTTCAGACCGCCCACGAACAGGAGGAAGGAGAACCCGAACTGCTGCCAGACGTAGACCAGGATCACCGCGGCCATCGCCCCGTTCTCCGAGGTCAGCCAGGGCACGGGCGCGATCCCGACCAGTCCGAGCAGCCAGTTCACCACCCCGAAGTCCTGGTTGAACAGGTACTTCATCACCACCGAGATGGACGCGGCGGACAGCACCAGCGGGAAGAAGAACGCCGACCGGAACACCGACCGCAGCCACACCGGCATCCGCCCGTTCACCGTGATCGCCAGCACCAGCGCGATCAGCAGCTGCAGCGTGACCGCCAGCACCATGAACAGGAGCGTGTTGCCGAAGGAGACCAGCACGGTCGAGTCGCGGAACACCTCCCCGTAATTGGAGGCCCCCGCGAACCGCGGGTCGTCGATCACGTTCCAGTGGAAGAGGCTCAGCACCACCGAGCCGACGATCGGGACGACCGTGAAGACGACGATGCCGACGATCGTCGGCGCCAGGAACAGGGTGGCCAGCAGCCGCGTGCCGCGCTCCCGGGCCGGGGGCCGTGCCGTGACCGGGCGCGTCCGGGGCACGGGCCGCGTCCGCACCGGCGGGGTCTGGGTGTTCGTCATACGTCACGCTCCATGGCCTTCTCCAGGTCGCCCTGGAGCCGGCGCAGCGCCGGGCGCACCGAACGCGGGGAGGCCAGGGCGGTACCGGTGTGTTTCAGCAGCACCTGCTCGACCTCCGCCACCTGCGGCGGCGCCGGGATGGGACCCGTGTCGGGGAACCGGTCGAGGGTGTCGTAGAAGACCGGCCAGTGGTCGGGGCCGGTCTCCCGGTAGCGGCGCGCGGTCAGCATCGAGCGGCGCGCCGGGGTCGTCTGGTTGGTGGTGAACAGCCGGGTCAGGGTGTCCTTGCGGGCGGCGTACTTGATGAACTCCCACGCCTCGTCCTGCCGCTTCGACGTGCGCAGCAGCGCGTAGCCCGCCGCGCCGAACTGATGGCGCTGGGTGCGCCAGCGCGGGAAGTACTGCACGTCGTACGCGTTAGACCGCATGCCCGCCTGGTGCAGTCCGCCCGCCCAGAAGCCGCCCGCGGGCGTGACGCCGACCCGGCCCGTGGAGAACACGCCGACGAGGTTCTGTCCGTTGCCGCCCTCGGGGCGGGTGCACAGGCCCTCCTCGATGAGGGAGGCCAGATACTCGTACGTCTCCTCGAAGCGGGCGCCGGTCGCCTGCGGCGTGGTCCAGCGGAAGCCGCCGCCGCGGCCCTGCCGCTGGTCCGCCGGGTAGAAGGTGTCCCACAGCCAGTCGCCGCCGGGCGCCTTGGACTCGGCGAGCAGATTGGTGCCGTTGGCGAAGAGCCAGGGCACGACGCCGCCCCACAGCCGGTTGGTCCAGAAGTACGGGGTGAAGTGGGAGTCGCTCGACTTCTTCATGCGGCGCAGCAGCGCGGTGAAGTCGTCCCGGGTCCAGTCGGCGGGCGGATGGTCCGCGCCGGCCCGGTCCAGCACCTGCCGGTTGAGGTAGATGTCGGCGGCGTTGTACTCCACGGGCAGCTGGTAGAGGCTGCCCTCGTACATCATCGACTCCACCAGCGAGGGGTGGACGTCGGCGAAGTACTCGCGCAGTTCGGCGGCGTCCCGCCGGACCCAGCGGTCCAGCGGCACCCCGAGCCGCCGCGCGAACAGCTGCACGCCCTCCGTCGCGACGTAGACCAGGTCGGGAGCCGTGCCCGCGGCGATCTGGGTGAGGATCTTCGCGAAGAAGTCCGACCAGTCCACGGCCTGCACCGCGTTGATCCGGAGCTTGATGTCGGGGTGCTGCTCGGCGAAGCCCTCGGTGAGGGTGCGCACGGCGGCCGGGCCGTAGGCGGGGCCGAGGGTCGCGACGACGAGGGAGCCGTCGTCGCGGCCGGGTATGTCGGCTCCGGTGAGCCGGTCCCAGGAGGCGGCGGTGCCGGCCAGCGCGGCGGCCGCCGCTCCGTAGGCGCCGTACCGCAGCAGGCTGCGGCGGGAGTGCGAGTCGGTCATCGGGCGGGCCTAACTCGTGTTAGTCGAGAGCTGATGCCGACGATGATGAGAACCGCGTTACAGCCCTGTCAAGAGTCGGGAACCACTTGACCTTTAACGAGTTAGGTCTACAGTCCTGGTCCACATGGGCCGCCGTTCCGAGCCGCCGTCTGCCGGGCTCGACTCGACGAGAGGAACGATGTGTGATGCGTGGACTGTCCAGAAGAGCGCTGTTCGCCGGATCGGCCGCGGGCGCCGGCGCCGCGCTGCTGCCGGCCGCGGCACCCGCCGCGGCGAAGCCCCGCCCCGCCGCCGACTGCGCCCGCTACCGGGCGACGTACCACTTCACCGTCCCCGACCAGTGGAAGAACGACCCGCAGCGCCCGGTCTGGATCGACGGGGAGTACCACTACTACTACCTGTACAACCCGGACTACTTCACCGGCGGCACCACCTCCGGCACCGCCTGGCGCCGGGTCACCAGCACCGACCTCGTCCGCTTCACCGACCGGGGCATCGCCGTGCCCAAGGACACCACGCCCAACGGCGACGTCTGGTCGGGCTCGGCGGTCGTGGACACGCGGAACACGGCGGGCTTCGGCGCGGGAGCGGTCGTCGTGCTGGCGACCATGGAGCCCGTGGAGGGCGCCCACACCCAGGCCCAGTACCTGTACTACTCCACCGACGGAGGCCGCACCTTCCGCCACCACGGCACCGACCCGGTCCTGCCCAACCCCGGCGTCCGCGACTTCCGCGACCCCAAGGTGATCCGCGACGAGGAACGCGACCGGTGGGTCATGGCACTCGCCGAGAACAACAAGGTCGGCATCTACCACTCGCCCGACCTCAAGGCGTGGAAGTACGCCGGGGCCTTCGTCAAGGACGGCATCGGCGTCCTCGAATGCCCCGACCTGTTCCGCATCACCGCCGAGGACGGCACCGCGAAGTGGGTGCTCGCGGTCAGCGCCAACGGCAAGGGCTCCGGGCTGCCCAACACCTACGCCTACTGGACCGGCGCGTTCGACGGCAGCGACTTCACCCCCGACGCCGCCGAACCGCAGTGGCTCGACCACGGCTGGGACTGGTACGGCGCGGTCACCTTCGAGAAGCGGAGCACCACCGGCGCCCTCGACGAGCGGGCCCGCTACGCCATCGGCTGGCTGAACAACTGGGACTACGCCAACACCACGCCCACCATCGACACCGACGGCTTCAACGGCACCGACTCCATCGTCCGCGAGATCACCCTCAGGCGAGCCGCCGACGGCACCCACTACCTCGCCTCCCGCCCGGTCGCCGCCCTCGACCGGTACGTCTCTCGCACGGTCGGCCTCGGCGACCTCGAGGTCGAGGGCACCCGCGTCCTCGACTACCGCGGCACCGCCTACGAGGTGAGCTGCGAGATCACCTGGGACCAGCTGACCGGCGCCGGCCTCCAGCTGCGCCGCTCCAACGACGGGGTCCGGCACATCGACGCCGGCGTCTACCGCGACTACGCCTTCCTCAACCGCCGGCCCACCGTGAACCCCGACGCCTCGGGGCGCTGGCAGGAGAGCAAGAGCCCGTTCGACCCGTCGGCGCGGCGGGTGCGGCTGCGGATCCTGGTCGACCGGACGTCGGTGGAGATGTTCGTGGACGACGGCCGGTACGTGCACACCTCCGAGGTGTTCCCGTACCTCATCGACACGCGGCTCGCGCTGTTCACCATCGACGGGCGGGCGGTGTTCCGGAACACGGTGATACGGGAGTTCGCGGTCTGAGGGCCGCTTCCGGCACGTGAGGCCCTGTCGCCGGGCCGGGCAGGCCCTGCCACGATCTCTCCTGGAGCCGCTACGGACGACCGACGGGAGCGCGCGTATGACCACGGACAGGGCCGCGGGGATCGAGGTGAACCCCGTCGCCGGCCACATCGGAGCCGAGATCACGGGCGTCGACCTGGCCGGTGAACCGGACGACGCCCAGGTGGCGGCGATCAGGGCGGCGGTGCTGCGCTGGAAGGTGGTGTTCTTCCGCGACCAGAAGCTGGACCACGCCGCCCACGTGGCGTTCGCCCGCCGCTTCGGCGAACCGGTGGTGCTCCGGCGGCGCGGCTCGGCCTCGCCGCCGGACGTCCCCGAGGTGGAGACGACCGCCGACCGGCTGGAGTTGGGCGGGCGGTTCGGGATGGACCACGACGAGTGGCTGCGGCGCCGCAGGCACACCCTGCTGCGTGGCTGGCACTGCGACCACGGCGCCCGGATCGACCCGCCCGCCGCGACGATCCTGCGCGCCGACACCGTACCGCCGTACGGCGGCGACACCACCTGGTCCAACCTGGCGGCGGCGTACGCCGGACTCTCCGCCCCGCTGCGGGAGTTCGTCTCCCGCCTCCGTGCCGAGCACCGGCTCGGCGTCGGCTACCAGCCGCGCCCCGGCGACGACGCGTACGTCCGCCACCTCCTGGACCACCAGATCGCCACCCGGCACCCCCTCGTGCGCGTCCACCCGGAAACAGGGGAGCGCATCCTCAACGTCAACGGCTACTACGTCGAGCAGATCACCGACCTCTCCCGCGCGGAGAGCGCCCACCTCCTCGACCTGCTCCTCGAACAGGCCACCCGCCCCGAGTACACCGTCCGCTTCCGCTGGCAGCCCGGCAGCGTCGCCTTCTGGGACAACCGCGCCACCATCCACCTCGCACCCAGCGACAACGCCCACCTGGACTTCCCTCGCGTCATGCACCGGGTGATGCTGGCCGGGGACGTGCCGGTGGGGGTGGACGGCAGGCCGTCGGAGGCGATCGTGGGGAGCGCGCCGGGACGGTGGTGAGGGCGTGATGAGGGCGTCGGCGCTCAAAGTCCCGGGTGGGGGCCGTACAGCGCGGCGTCGCGCCCGTCGCCAACGCCCAGTACCGGTCCCCGAACGACCAGTGCCATCACTCGGTGGGGTAGTCGACCAGCCCGGCCGCGGTCAGGGCGGCGCCGAGCACCTCGCGGTGCGCCCTGGCCCGGCCGCCGACGCCGGCGGCCCGCGTGCAGCAGGCCCCGGCGCTCGCCTCCGGGCTCGCGTTGACCGGGGTGCCGAGGTCGAGTTCTGTGCCGTCGGCGTCCGCGAGGGTGAGATCGACGGCGGCTCCGGCGCTGTGCGGGGCGATACCGGGCGGCGACACGCAACGGCTCGCCGCCGAGTGGACTCGTTCCCGCGGCCAGTCGGGGTGGGCCGCTCGCAGTCCGGCCGCGTACTCCTCGAAGTACGCGCGCTGGAGCGCGAGCGGACGGTAGCCCTCCACGAACAGCAGCCGAAATCCCTCGCGCCTGCGGGCGTCGACCAGCAGGGTGCCGTCCTGCTCGACGTCCACCAGGGGCTGCCCGTCGTCCCGTACGGGGACCGCCGCCACCCTGGGGTCGGACATGAGGATGATCTCGTCCATCGGGGGATGAGCCCCGCTGACGGCGCGCGGGGACAGGGGAAATCAGGCCAGCGGGATGGTCACCTCGTCCTCCACCGGTGGGTCGAGTTCCTGGGCGAGGTTGCCCGTCGCGGCGTGGCAGCGCAGGCGCAGGGCGTCGGGGGTGACGTCGATGCGCAGGAACGACTTGAAGAACGGCGGGGTGTGGGTGGCGCAGCTGGGGGAGAGCAGGCCGGTGTACAGCTTGCGAAGGGGTAGGTGGAAGCGGGCGGCACGGCCCGGGCGGCGGCCGGTGCCGAGGAGGGCGGCGACCAGACGGGTGCGCCGGGTGACGAGCGCCGGTGTGCCGGGTGTGCGGGCGGGCCGGTCCCCGAGGCGTTCGGCGACGACGGCCGCGGCCTCCGCCTCGGTGAGGGTGAAGAAGCGCCGCAGCCGGGTGCGGCGGGCGTAGATCCGGCTGTAGAAGGCCAGGGAGTCGCCGCGCAGGGGATAGCAGCGGAAGTCGTCCTCCGTCAGGCCGTCCCCACGGACCGGGGGGATGGTGTGGGTGGCGTGCGTGAACGCCCCGCCGCCGCCCGCGACGACGTACTGGACGGTGCGGTCCCCGTCCACCCGTATGGGATAGCGCTGGTAGTTGTGGATGTCGCCGCCGATCGCCGCGACGTAGCGGTGCGCGGGGTCGCGGACGATCTCGTCGACCGTGCCGCCGCCCTCGATGGGGCACGGGCGCTGCTCGCCGTTGACGTACAGCGGACGCCCGGTGATCAGGATCTTGGGGCGCGGGTCGCGGGACACCTCGCGCAGCCAGGCGCCCTGTTCGGCGTCGACGGTGCCGAGCAGCCCGGTGTCGATGCCCACGATCCGGATGGGCCCGGCGTCGATCGCCCAGTACGGGCCCGGCTGGACGGACATCTGGGCGGGCGCGGAGCGCAGCTTGCGGGCCTGGGCGAATGCCGCCTCGTCGGCCGGGCCCGGCCGGTGCCACAGCCGGTCGCGCAGCCAGGCCCGGGTCAGCGGGCGCGACCGGGGCTCGGGCGGCAGCGGTGGCGCGTCGTCGCAGAAGACGCGCATGAAGCCGTCCAGGTTCTCGTACCAGTCGTGGTTCCCGGGGACGGCGTAGATCGGCGCTGGATAGTCCTGGTACGGGCGGAAGAACTTGTCGCCGTAGTCGTCCGTGGCGCCCACCGGGTAGATGACATCGCTCGCGATGATCATGAACTGGGTGTCCTGGCCCACCCGCAGCAGGCCCGGCACCACCGCGTACTGCGGTTCGCCGCCCTCGCCCGTGTCCCCGGCCACCAGGAACGCGAAGCGGTCCGGGTCGGGGCGCCGGATCACCTTGTCCGCGGGCGCCCCGGCCGCCGCCTGCTGTGCCGCCCAGCGGCTGCGGGTACGGCCCGTGGGGTCCCCGAACCAGGACGCCAGTATGCCGTTGCGGGCGAGCCACAGCGTCCTGGGGTCGAGCCACGACAGCTTCCTGCCCTGGGCCGGGACCAGCCGCCGGTAGTCGCCGGGTTCGGGCGCGCGCCAGCCGGCGCCCTCGGCGGAATCACGTGAGGAGTCAGACACCCGTGCATCGTAGTGATGATCGAAACGGCGCGAGAGGGGGGCCAGGACCGACCGGCCGCCCATCTCGCGCCGTACGCGGACGAGTTGGTCAGCTGAACGGATCCAGCGTCAGATACGCCTGGCGCGGATCGCCGTCGTGGACCAGGGACTCGTGGTGCCCGACGTCGTCGAAGGCGAACGCGTACGCCTTCCCGTCGGCCATCCGCTCATGGATGATCCGCGCGTAGTGGTTGGTCACCCCGTCCTTGTAGAAGGCGGCCGACGACGTGTCCGGCTGGTTCGGGTTGGTGAGCAGGGTGGACCGGTTGAAGCCCGCGCACAGCGTGCGCGAGATCGGTCCGCGGACCTCGTCGTTGGGTGCGTCGAGGAGCTTGTGGCAGCCGAAGACGCTGTCGGCGTCCGGCTTCTGGAAGCTGGTCACGACCGCCCCCGCGCTGTTGGTGAAGCGCAGCACACCGCCCGACACCCGGCCCTGGTACTTGGTCTGCGGCCGGTCCGCGAACGGCGTGACGGTGAGCGTCGTCGTCGCGTACTTCTGCCATACGCGGTTGATGTAGTCGTCCATCACGGACGCCGGGATCCTTCCGGTGCCGACCCCGTGCGCCGGGGAGAGCGCGCGGAGCACGGTTCCGTCGGACCGCGTCTGCACCAGCCCGCCCCAGCCGCCGGACTGGGCCCGCAGTGCCGCGAAGACCCCGTTGTAGCCGCCTGACTTGAGCCGCCCGGTGCTCGCCATGGTGCCGTCGGCGCGCTGCACCCCGACCGAGTACGGCGCGGAGAACATGTCGACCTGGGTGCTGTTGAGCCACAGCCCGGAGTCGTTCAGCGTGTACTCGGACCAGTTGAAGAGGATGTCGTGGTTGGGGTCGCTCGGGTTCTGCACGGCGGGCTGCACCAGGCCGCCGGTGGCGAGCCGGAAGTCGAGCTTGCGGCCGTAGGAGAAGTAGATCCGGCCGGACAGCTTGGGGATCCGGATCGTGGTCGACTGGCCCGCGGCCGGGCCGGGGATGGAGGCGTCCGGCGCGGGAACGGGCGGCACGTTCCCGGTCGGCCAGGGGTGGAAGGTGCCGCCGGCGTCGGCCCAGCCCTGCTGACCAGTCGTCAGCGAAGTGCCGAGGACGTAGACGTGGATCTGGTCGCCGCGGCCGGAGTTGTTGGTGATCTTCAGTGGGATCGTGGCGGGCACCGCGGCCTCGGCGGCCGGCGGCGAGCCGAGGGTGAGCAGGGCGCCGAGCAGCGCCGCGGCGGCGGCCAGTGCCGGTAAACGGGTGTGCCTGAGGTGGGTGAGCACGCTTCACCTCCGCGTGGGGAGCGCCGTGGGGAGCGCCGTGGGGGGAATCCGGCACGGACCGGACCTGGTGGGAGTTGGTCCGTACCAGTCTTGAGAGCGCTCTCAATGTGGCGCCGCGTCGCGCTCATGTCAATAAGCGCGACGCGGGCCGAACAGATCGGGCGGGTGGCGAGGCATCAGAGATGGTGAGGAGTCGCCGGAAGCCGGCGAGAAGGTGTCAGAAGCCGGTGAGAACGTGTCAGAAGGTACGACCCAGGAGATCCAGCACCGCCGCCCAGTGCCGCCGGTCGCCCTCCTCCTGGTACACGGACGTGTCGGCCTGTGTGAAGCCGTGCTCCGCGCCCGGGTAGACCTCGCAGCGGTGCCGCACGCCGGCCTCGGTCAGCGCCTTCTCCAGACGCTCGACCTCCTCCGGCGGCAGGGCGGGGTCGTTGTCGGCGTGCCCGAAGTACAGCTCGGCGGTGATGCGTCCGGCGAGGAGGTGCGCGCTGTCCGGCGTGTCCGTGGCCAGCCGCGCGCCGTGGAAGCCGGCCGCCGCCGCGACCCGGTCCGGGTAGGTGCCCGCCGTGTACAGGGCGAGCCGGGCGCCCATGCAGTAGCCCACCAGGGCGACCGGGCCGTCCGCCGCCGCGGGGCAGTCCGCGAGGTACCTCAGATAGGCGTCCGCGTCCCGCATGGCGTCGTCGGGCGTGAGGGCGTGCACGAGCGGGCCGAGGTGCCGGAACAGCCTCCCGCGTGCCTCGTCGTCGATGAACTCGGGCAGCTCCACCACCGGTGCCCGCCCGTTGCGGTAGAGCACGTTGGGCAGCAGCACCGTGTACCCGGCCGCGGCCAGCCGGTCGGCGAGCGACCGCAGCCCCGGGCGCGGCCCGAAGGCGTCCATGTAGAGGAGCACCGCCGGGTGGGGGCCGCCGCCCTCCGGGTGGACGAGATAGGCGTCGGCGGTGCCGTCCTCGGTGCGGACGTCGACGGCGGTTCCCTGTACGGCGGTCATCGTTGCGGTCGCCTCTCTGTACGGCTCGACGAAGTCATGCCCGGCGGCTCGGCCGGGTCCGGCCATCGTGGCAGGCGGGACGCCGGGCGCCGTCGCCGCCCCCGGCGCTACTCGAACCGGTCGGTGTCACCCGCTCCGCGCCGGACGATCTCCACGTCGCCGCCCGACAGGTCGATGACCGTGGTCGGTTCGGTGCCGCAGTCGCCGGAGTCCACCACCGCGTCCACCGAGTGGTCGAGCCGGTCCTTGATCTCCCAGCCCTGCGTCAGCGGCTCGTCCTCGTCGGGCAGCAGCAGGGTGCTCGACAGCAGCGGCTCGCCGAGCTCCGCGAGGATCGCCTGGGTCACCACGTGGTCGGGGATGCGCACCCCGACCGTCTTCTTCTTCGGGTGCATCAGCGCGCGCGGCACCTCCTTCGTCGCGGGGAGGATGAAGGTGTAGCTGCCGGGCGTGGACGCCTTGACGGCCCGGAAGACGTCCTTGTCCACCCGTACGAACTGGCCGAGCTGTGCGAAATCCTGGCACACCAGCGTGAAGTGGTGCCGGTCGTCCAGCCGGCGGATGGAGCGGATCCGGTCCACGCCGTCCCGGCTGCCGATCCGGCAGCCCAGCGCGTAGCAGGAGTCCGTGGGATATGCGATGAGCGCACCCGAACGGAGGCTGTCCGCGATCTGCGCGACGGCGCGCGGCTGGGGGTTCTCGGGGTGCACGTCGTAGTACTTCGCCATCCGCTGAGCTTATGCCCCGCCCGGTCGGCCGCGCGGAGTCCGGGGTGCGTGGCGAGGCGCCGGACATCGCGCCGCCAGGGCTCTGCTACCACATCCATGGGATGTCCATCGGACGGTCCGACGGACATCCCATGGACAGAGACAGATACGGGAAGACAAAAACAGCCACAGATACGGAGTCCTCGTGTTCAAGCCCGTCCTGCAGATCATCGTCGCCGACAGCCGCCCTTCCCGGGTCGGTACCGCGGTGGGCGGCTGGATCGCCGAAGCCGCCCGCGCCCACGGCGGCTTCGACGTCGACGTCGTCGACCTGGCCGAGGCCGGTCCGCCGCTCCTCGAGCACCCCCGGCGGTGGAGCGCCCGCGTGCGGCGCGCCAACGCCTTCGTCCTGGTCGCCCCCGAGGAGGACGACGGCTGCCCGGCCGCTCTGCGTGACGCTCTCGACCGTCTCGACCGGGAGTGGTGGTACAAGGCGGTGGGCTTCATGGCCTACGGCGGTGTCTCCGCGGGCCCGCGTGCCGTGCAGCGGCTCAGGCAGGTCACCGGCGCGCTGCGGATGGTGCCCGTCACGGACACGGTCTCGATCCCGTCGGCCAACCGGTACGTCGACGAGGACGGCGCCTTCCGCGGCGGTGAGCTGATCGACGCCGCCGCGAAGAGGATGCTGGACGAGCTGCTGCTGGTCGGCGCACCACTGATCCCCTTGCAGGGCGGCGAGGGGGCGGACTGATCGGCCTTTGACATAAGTATGTCTCGATACCTACCCTGCGTGTCATGTCCGACACCGGCGCACCCGCGCAGCGCACCGCCCGCGTAGCCTCCGAGCTCGCGGCCTGCCTGCCTGTGCTGTACCGGGCGCTGGACCGGCGGATCGCCGGGGACTTCCCCCACCCGAAGCCGCCGGAGGGGCAGCTGATGCTGCTGCGCTTCGTCGCACAGCAGGAGGGCTGCACCGTCCGCGAGGCCGCCGAGGCCCTGCTGATGAAGCCGAACAACGTCAGCGCGCTGGTCTCCCAGATGACCGGGCATCAGCTGCTGGAGCGCCGGCAGGACAGCGCCGACAAGCGTGTCGCCCACCTCCACCTCACCGCGACCTCCCGGCGCCGGCTCGCCGAGGTCCGCGCGCTCGAGGAGGCCCACCTCGGCGAGGCGCTGGCCGCCCTGACGGACGGCGAGATGGACGCCCTCGGTTCCGCCACGGGGGCGCTCAAGTCGCTGGCCCGTCACCTCCACTCCGCGCCCACCACGACCCGCTGACGGCCGCCCTTCCACCGGGAGGGCATGAGCGCCGCCGCGTCGGGCCGACGGCTCCGCGCCGCGTTCGTGGATCTCAACCGGGCAGTGGCGCGGCCTTCATGAACGGCGTGCACGCGGCCGTCGTGGTCACGGGCGTCCTGTGCCTCGTAGGCGCGGCTCTCGCCGCACTCGGTCTCCGCACCGGCGGAAATCCGTCCCGGCACTGAACTGCCGTACCACCGCGCTACGTTGACGAAAGGCGGCGGCGCCCCGGCGGATCCGGGCGCCGCCGCCCCGCCGTGCGGCCGCCGCCGGTGGGGTAACGTCCCGACGAACCAGCCGAGGCAGCACGAGGAACGAGGAGAAGCCGACATGGCCGGCCGGGCACACGAGGCCGTCATGGGCACCGCGGCACACACCGCCGCACCGACCTGGGCGGAAGAACTCCTGGACCATCTGCGGCCCACCGGTCGCGACCCCCGCCGGGTCGTCGACTGGCTCGCCGAGACCGCGGCGGCCGACGTCTGCCTGCACGACGGAACCGGGACCCCGCTCGCCGGGCGGCCGGTCCCCCCGGCGGACCCGGCGCTCGTCGCGGACATCGCGGCCGGCCGGATCGCCTCCGCCGCCCTGGAGGACCGGGGACGCCATCTGCGGCTGATCCGGGTGGCCCTGCCGCCGCCCGCGGTGGCGGCCGTCCTCACCGTCGCCCGCGCCACGCCCTTCGACCGGCGTACCGCGGACATCGTCACGCACACCGCCGGCGTCCTCGAACTGCTGCTGCGCGCCCACGAGACCACCGTCGCCGGACACCGGCTGCAACGCGCCGCCTCCGACCTGCGGCTGGCGATCCTGCAACTCCTCATGGTCGAGGACACCGTCTCCGCCCGCCGGGTCGCCGCCGGACTCTGGCCCGGCCTCCTCGACACCGACACGGCCTGCGTCTACGTCGCCGAGTGCCGCCCCGAGCAGCGGGACCGGCTCGCCGAGGCGTGCCTGGCCGCCACCGAGGAACGGGCCCTCGTGGTGCGCTGTCCCGCCGTGGACGGCCACGTCATCGTCGTCACCCCGGGCGACCCGGCCGCGGCCGCGCTGCGGTCGCTGATCGACGGCCGCCCCGACACCTACCTCGGCGGCAGCGCCCGGCAGTCCCTCGCCCAGACCGCCGCGGCCTACGGGCAGGCGGTCAGCGCCCTCGCCGTCGCGCACTTCCGGTCCGACCGGGCCGCCGTCTACGCCGAACGCACCCACCCAGAACGCCTGATGGACCCGGAGGCACTGCGCGACTGGACCCTCGCCGTGCTGACGCCCCTGGACCGTCTCGCCCACCACGCGCGCGCCGAACTCCTCGCCACCACCCGGCTGGGCCTGGAGTTCACCGCCGTCAGCACGGCGAAGGTGCTCGGCGTCAGCCGCAACACCGTCCGCGCCCGCATGGAACGCGTGGAGGGCCTGCTGTGCACCGACTTCTCCGACCTCGCCGTACGGGCCGCCGTCCACCTCGCCCTCAACACCCAGGCCGGCCTCGGCGACGGCCTCGACGGACCCGCCGGCGCGAGCCGCACCCGCCTCGGCGACCTGCTGGCCGGGCCGGCGGTGCGGAGCTGGGCGAGCGCCCTGCTGGACCGGCTCGACACGGACGGCCGCGCGCTGCGCCGCACCCTGCGCGCCTGGATCGCCGCCGGCGGCAACGCCGAACGCGCCGCCCAGCACCTGGGCGTCCACGCGCAGACCGTCCGCGAGCACGTCCGCGCCGCCGAACCCGTACTGGAACGCCAGCTCCTCGCCGGTGGCAGCGACCTGTACGACGTCGTCCTCGCCCATCTGGCGCTCGGCGACCTGCCCGTGCCCGCCCTGCACACGGCAGACGGCGACAATCCGGACTCACCTGTGCACGGGTGAGTCCTCCGTCCGCCGAAGCGGGCACCGACGCGGTTCCCAACCGCTCCGCCCGGCACGTAGGTTTCCAGACACCGGGACGGCGCGACCGGAACGGGGGACCGGTCGCGCCTCCGCGGAAGCGACCGCTTGATCGCGTGACAGGGCCTCAGGTCCGCGCCCGTCAGCCTTCCACGGCCGGGTGCGTGCGGCGAGCTCCGTTCAGCACGGAGTCGAGCAGGCCGCTGCCGACCTGGCAGTTTCCACCTCGGCGGCCGGTCAGCTGGTGACGGTCTTCGCCTTGACGCCGGCGTTGTCGGCGCCGGTGACGGGGGCCCTCACCAGCGGCCTGGATCGGCGGTCGGCACTGCTGATCGCATCGGGCGTGTTCGTGATCGGCAAAGCCGTCACCGCCTCAGGCACCGGTCACGAGGTGGTGATGGGCGCCCGGATCGTCACCGCCGTGGGAGCGGGCGTCATCACCTCCGCCGCCTCCAGCACCGCGGCGGCCATCGCTTCGCCCGAACGCCGTGGCCGGGCCCCGGCCTTCGTGCCGGGCGGCCTCACCTCGGCGACCGCGCTGGGACTGCCGCTAGGCACGCTGATCGGCCGCACCGACTGGCACATCACCCTGTGGGCCGTCGCCGGGATCGGCCTGCTGCGATCGCCGGCGTCACCGTCGGCCTCCCCAGGGTGACGCTCCCCGCCACCTCGCTGCCCGACCGACTGCGTTCGCTCAAGCAGGGCCGCGTACTTGCGCTGCTGGCGGTGACCTCCCTGGCCTTCCTCGGCGCCTACACCCTCTACACCTACATAGCCCCGGCCCTGCGGGACGCCACCGGCGGCAGCGAGTCGCTGCCGACCCTGATCCTGCTGGCCTGGGGCGTCGGCACCCTGGCCGGGAGCATCACCGCCGGACGCCTGGTCGACCGTCACGACCCCGCCCGCGTCCTCACCGGCTCCCTCGCGCTCGCGGCTCTCGTCCTGGCGCTGACCCCGCTGGCGACACGGGCCCTCGCGCCCGCCCTGGTCTGGGCGGTGGTCTGGGGGGTGAGTGTCGGCGGCGCCGTCGTCCCGCAGCAGCACCGGCTCGTCGCCCTCGGCCCCGCTGCCGCGCCGGTCCTGCTCGGCCTCAACTCCTCCGCGCTCTACGTCGGCGTCGCCCTCGGCGGCGGTCTCGGCGGGCCGGCGCAGGGGTGGTTCGGGCTTGCCCCGGCCGAACTCGGGCCGGTCGCTGCCGGCGTCACCGTCCTCACTCTCCTCTGGCACCTGCGAACCAAGCGTCGCCCCGTCGCCCTCGCCCCCGTTATGCCGGCGCCTGCCTCGACCGGCCCGGAGAAGTCCAAGGCGTGACCGGTCCCGTCAGGTCGTGTCACTCGCCGAGTCAGCGAACCTGCGAGTCGTTTGTCCTGGTGTGTCCCCGGACAAGGCGGGTACCCGGCTCGCAGCGACAACCGCGAGACATTCACCGGACGAAGGAGGAGGCCCGAGTGACCAGCAGCACCGAGACCGGCGACGTGACCGGCACCGCGGACAAGGACTACAACCTCATCTGGTACGTGGAGGCGTGCCTCAGCAACGCGCTGCGCCTGGAGAGCTACATCCAGGACGCGGAGCGCGCCAAGGACACCGAGGTCGCGGAGCTGTTCCGCAAGGCCCAGTCGGACAGCCGCAAGGGCGCCGAGCTGGGCAAGGAACTGCTGCGGGCCCGGCTGAGCGAAGGCTGACGGGCACTCGTCCACCAGGCCCGGCCTCCGGTGAAGCCCCGGGGGCCGGGCCTCGCGCCGTCCTCGGCCGCTGCGGGCGGGTAGCCGGAACGTCTCCCTTCGTGCCCTCGTAGACCCCCAAGAGGACTCCGCAGGGGTCTGCGGGTCTCTGCGGTCACGACGGGGGGAGCCGGGGCGATGACCGGATCACAGCGGACGCCGGGCGGTGCGGAGCGCAGGCGGGAGATCCGCAGGCGCGAAGCCCGGGTGCGGGCCGCACGCCGCTCCCGGCTGGAGGCCGAGCGCAGGCGCCGCACCGGGGTGAGCTCGGTGGAACTGGGGCGCCGCGCCAGGCTGCGGCGACGGCGTGCGGGGGCGGTCGGCGCCCTTCTCGTCGGCATCGCCCTGCTGGCGACCGGTGCGTTCCGGATGGTGGAAGTGACACGCGCCACGGACACCGCGCGGGAGTTCCACGCCGCCGAGCCGTGCGACGGCGCCGCCGACACGGACTGCCTGCGTACCGTCGCGGCGACCGTCCGGGACACCCGGAGTGCCGACGGCAGGCACGTGCTCCGGCTCGGCGGCCCCCGCCCGGTGCCCGCCGAGGTCACGCTCGAGGACCCGGAGCCGCTGCTGACGGAGCTGCGCCCCGGCTTCCGGGTCGACGTGACGCTCTGGCGGGGCGAGGCGACCGGCATCGCCCGGCAGGGCGTGCGCCAGGACACCACCGGCGCGCCCCGCGAGCTCTCCGAGTACGCCACGGCCCTCGCCCTGCTCGCGGCCGGTCTGTACGGCATCGGGACGGGCGTGGTCGTGCTGCGCCGCGGCGCGCGCGAGCTGCCCGGCGGGTTCGGCTCGTGGAGCGCCGTTGCCTTGACCTCCGTGGTCGCCACCATCCCGGCCGTCGGCTACGGCCACCTGCTCGGCGGACCGGTCGCGGCGGCCGGGGTGTGGCTGCTGTTCCTGCTGGTCACGGGGCTGGCCCTGCACTGGTTGGAGATGCGCTGACGGCACGGCCCGACCAGCGGCTCAGGGCAGCGGCTGCTCCGCCCAGATCACCTTGCCGCCCGGCAGATAGCGAGTGCCCCAGCGTTCGGCGAGCTGGGCGACGAGGAACAGCCCGCGACCGCCCTCGTCCGTCATCGCCGCGTACCGCAGATGCGGGGCCGTGCTGCTGCTGTCGAACACCTCGCAGATCAGGCTGCGGTCGCGCATCACCCGCACCCGGATCGGGGCGCCGCCGTACCGGATGGCGTTGGTGACCAGTTCGCTGAGCACCAGCTCCGTGGTGAACGCCAGCTCCTCCAGCCCCCACTCCGCCAGCCGCCGGGTGACCGAGGACCGCACCCGCGCCACCGCCGCCGGATCGCACGGCACGTCCCAGGAGGCGACCCGGTCCGGGCCCAGCGCGCGGGTACGGGCCACGATCAGCGCGATGTCGTCGCTGGGCCGGGCCGACAGCCGGGTGTCCACGACGGCCCGGCAGGTGTCCTCCGGTGACGGCCCCGCCCGCTCCAGCGCGTCGCGCAGCAGTTCGAGACCGACGTCGATGTCCCGTCCCCGGTCCTCGACCAGCCCGTCCGTGTACAGCACCAGCCGGCTGTTCTCCGCCAGCTGAAGATCGGCCGTCTCGAACGGCAGGCCGCCCAGGCCGAGCGGGGGACCGGCGGGCACGTCGGGGAACTCCACCGAGCCGTCCGGCCGCACCACGGCGGGCGGCGGGTGCCCCGCGCGGGCGATCGCGCAGCGCCGCGAGACCGGATCGTAGATCGCGTACAGACAGGTCGCGCCCGTCACCGGGGCGCTGCCGCCCTCCTCGGACTCGTGCTGGTCGATCCGGGTGACCATCTCGTCCAGCAGCGTCAGCAGCTCGTCCGGCGCCAGGTCCAGCGTCGAGAAGTTGTGGACGGCGGTCCGCAGCCGGCCCATGGTGGCCGCCGCGTGCAGCCCGTGCCCGACGACATCACCGACCACCAGCGCCACCCGGGCGCCCGGCAGCGGCAGCACGTCGAACCAGTCACCGCCGACCCCGGCCTGCGCGGGCAGATAGCGGTAGGCGACGTCGAGCGCGCTCTGCTCGGGCAGGCTGCGCGGCAGCAGACTGCGCTGCAGGGTCACCGCCATGGTGTGCTCGCGCGTGTAGCGGCGCGCGTTGTCTATGGAGACGGCGGCCCGCGCGACCAGCTCCTCCGCGAGCGCCAGATCCTCCGCGTCGAACGGCTCCGGCTTGCGCGCCCGCCAGAAGTTGGCCAGGCCCAGGATCAGCGAACCGGCCCGCAGCGGCGCGGTGATCAGCGAGTGGATGCCGTACTCCAGCACCTGCGCGGTGCGCTCCAGGTCCTGCGCCTGCCAGCCCGGGGCCTTGTTCAGCCGGGGCTCCAGGATCGCCTGCCCGGTGCGCAGGCTCCGCGTCTGCGGCGAGGAGGCGACGAACCGGATCCGCTGCCCCACCGGGTACAGCGGCGCGTCGTCCCGGATCCCCCCGAAGGCCGTACGCCGCAGATCCGGGCCGGCCTCCGGCTGCTCACCGGCGAGCACCGCGTCGAACAGGTCGACGGTCACGAAGTCCGCGAACCGCGGCACCGCCAGCTCCGTCAGCTCCTGAGCCGTACGGGTCACGTCCAGGCTCGTGCCGATGCCCACCCCGGCCGCGTACAGCATGTCGAGCCGTTCCCGCGCCACCTCCGCCCGGCCCGACAGGGCGCGCAGCTCGGTGGAGTCGCGCAGCGTCGCCACACTGCCGGGCGGGCCGCCCTCCAGGTCCGTGGGCCGCTGGTTGATCGCCAGCAGCCGGTCCTTCACCAGCCGCACCTCGTCCGTGGCTACCCGGCGGGAGGACAGCAGCTCCGAGGTGGCCGGATCGAGCCCCAGCTCCCGCACGTGCCGCCCTTCCGCGTCGTCCGGCAGGTCCAGCAGCCGGCGCGCCTCGTCGTTGGCGAGCAGCAGCGCGCCGTCGCCGTCGACGATGAGCACTCCCTCCCGTACGGCGTGCAGCACGGCGTCGTGGTGCTCGTACATGCGGGTCATCTCGCGCGGTCCCAGCCCGTGGGTCTGCCGCAGCAGCCGCCGGCTCACCAGAGCGGTCCCCGCCGTGGCCACCGCCAGCCCCGCGGCCGCTGCGACCAGCACCAGCGGCAGCTGCCGGTCGGCGGCGCCGCCCACGTGCTCGGTGGTGATCCCGGCGGACACCAGCCCGACCACCGTCCCGTCGGGTGCCTCGACCGGCACCACCGCCTGCACCAGGTGCCCTATCGTGCCCTTGACCTCCTCGGTCACCGAATTGCCGCGCAGGGCGGGCGCGATGGTGCCGACGAACCGCTTGCCGATGCGGTCGGGCAGGGGATGGGTGTAGCGGATGCCGTCGGTGTTCATGACGACGATGAAGTCGACGCCCGTCGCCTCGCGCGTCGCCTCCGCCTGCGGCTGGAGGACGGCCGTCGGATCCCGGCTGTTCAGCGCCGCCCGGGTGCCCGGCGCGTTGGCGAAGGTCTCGGCGACGGACAGCGACCGGTTACGGGCCTCCTGGGTGCTGTCGTAGCGCGCCTGCAGTACCAGCGCCGTCACCGCGGCGGCGACCAGCACCAGCACGACGACGACCTGGAGCACGAAGACCTGCCCGGCGACACTGCGCCCGCTCAGCACCGAGCGCAGCCCGGCTCCCGGACCCTGCCCGTCCGGGCCCCGCCGCGCTCCCGGCTCGCCCTCCACGAACGCCCGCGGCACGCGGTGAGGACGCACGGTGCCCGGCGGTCCGGTGGACCGAGACCGGGAACGACCCAAATGTCGGACCATGTGCCCTGTCTACACTCCCCGGCCCGGGGAGGCGAGGGCGTCACCCGGGGCGGCGTCCGTCCGTGGCCGCGCTCACGGCGCCTCACCGGGCGCGCCGCGCCGGAACGCCAGCAACAGCGCGATGTCGTCCGGCCGGTCGACGGCGTGCCGGGCGGTCGTGGTGAGCCGGTCGGCGACCTCCGCCAGCCAGCGCCCGCCCGGCTGCGGCGGCGGAGCGCCGGCCTCGGCCAGTGCCAGCCGCAGCGCGCCGATGCCGTCGTCGATGTCGCCCCCCGGCCGCTCGACGAGTCCGTCCGTGTACAGCGCCAGCAGCGCGCCGGGCGCCATCGGCAGCTCCGTCACCGGATAGTCGGCGTGCGTGTCCACCCCGAGCACCACCCCGCCCGGCACGTCCAGCACCTGGGTGCGGCCGTCCGGGTGACGCAGCAGCGGCGGCAGATGGCCCGCCCGTACGAACCGGGCGACGCCCGTCAGCGGGTCGAGCCGCACATAGCAGCAGGACGCGAACTGGCCCGGGTCCAGGTCGATCAGCAGCCGGTTCGTGCCGCTCAGCACCTCGTCGGGCGGCCGGTCGTCCAGCGCGAAGGCCCGCACCGCGCTGCGCAGCTGCCCCATGGTGGCCGCCGCCTGCACCCCGTGCCCCTGGACGTCGCCGATGACCAGCGACACGCCGTCACCGGACGCCACCACGTCGTACCAGTCCCCGCCGACGTCCATCCCCTGCGTGCCCGGCAGATACCGGCCCGCGGCGTCCACCCGGGGGTGCACCGACAGCCGGCGGGGCAGGAGGGCCCGCTGCAGGCCCCGGGCCAGCGCGGCCTCCGTCTCGTAGCGCTGGGCCTTCTCCATCGCGTGCGCGATCACCCCGGCGAGCGCGGTCAGCACCGTTCGCTCCTCGGTCCCGAAGCTGCGGGCCCGGTCGAAGCCCAGGATGCACGATCCGACCGGCCGCCCCGAGGCGATCAGCGGCAGGAAGGCGCGGGAGCCCTCCGCCGCGTCCAGCGGGATGCCGGGGTAGGCCGCCGCCAGCTGCTGCATCGAGTCGAAGAACAGGGGCTGGCCGGTGGTCAGTGTCTCCACCCCCGGCAGCCGGGCGTCGAGGCCGACCCCCTGGAACGGCGCCAGGAACCCCGGCGGGAAGCCGGTCTCCCAGGCCAGATAGAGATGCCGGTCCTGGAGCAGGTAGATCGCGAGCCGACGGCCGCCGAAGGCGGGCAGCAGCTCCTGCATGACCACCGCGGAGACCTGCCGGGCGGTGACCGCCTCGGTCAGGGCCAGGGCGAGCACGATCGGCCGGTACACCGGGGAGGCCGCGGCCGCCGCGGCCTCGGGAACCTCCTGTACGGGCGGCTCCGCAGCCGGCACAGCGGTGCTCTCCGGGCCCGTCGCGAGCGCCACGGAGCAGGTCAGCACATCGGGGCCGGGATGCACGGAGACGGACAGCCAGTCACCGTCGTACGACGGCGACGGCTCGCCCGGCGGGGGCCGGCCGGTGGCGTTCTCCCGTTCCTCGGGCGGCGGCCTGCGGACGTGGAAGTGCACCGGTTCGGGGGCGAGCAGGGCCGCCCGCAGATGGTCCTCGAAGGCGGGCTGGCCGAGCCACGGCACGCCCTCCCAGAGGGGCCGCCCGAGGAACCGGGCCCGCGGCTCGCCCAGCAGCTCGGCGGCGCGCGGGTTGGCGTGCACGATCCGCCCCAGGCGGTCCAGCGAGAACAGCCCCTGCGGCAGCAGGTCGGCCGCCGTGTCGGCCACCGAGCCCGCGTCGACGACGGCGCCGTCCACGCCGGACGGCGTCCACAGCTCCACCCGCAGCGCGGTGCCCTCGGCGGTCCGCACATGCAGCGGCGCGGCCGGACGGGAGCCCCGGTCGGCGGTCTCCCGCAGCAGCCTCAGCACCCGCCGCGCGTCGTCCGCGGCCAGGGTCCGCACGAGATGGCGGACACCGCCCGGCAGCTCGCAGGGGGACAGGCCGAGCAGCGTCAGCAGGGTGTCGTCGGCGGTGACCACGTCCGCCGCCGGGTCCCAGGAGAACCGGCCGACCCGCAGCGTCGCCGGACCGGTCGCCGGGGGCGGTACGCACACCGGGTCCTCGTCCCACGTGAGGGCCGTGCCGTCGGCCTCCAGCAGGCGCACCGCGGCACCGAGCTCGTCGGCCAGCTCGGCCAGCCGGTCACGCGCGGGCAGCAGCTCCGCGGCGTCCGGCACGGCGGGCCGCAACGCGGTCAGCACGCCGAACGGGCCGGCCGCCCCGGCGACCGGCACGCAGACAGACCCGATGGGGAACGGCAGGGCCGCCGCGAACTGCGGGTAGCGGCGCATCGTCTCGGTGGCGTTCGGCAGCACCACCTGAAGGCCCAGCCGGTAGGCGTCGGTGACCGGGAAGCGCCGGTCCGCGTGCACCCGCCACCAGGGCCGGTACAGCGCCCCCGGTAGTCCCGCGAGGGCCGCGAGCCGCAGCACCCGGGGCGACCCGGACCGTACGTACACCCCGGCGGCGCGGGCCCCGACGGCGTCGATCGACTGGATCGCGGCGTCGGTGAGCAGCGCGGTCAGCCGTCCGTGGGTCCCGCTGCGGACCCCGCCGCTCCCAGTCATCGGTCCTACCCCGTCCCTGCGCGCCGTCGCGCGGCGACACAGCAAGGATGCGACAGGACGGCCGCCCACCGCACGCGGGCGTGCGCCCCCGCCGCCCGGCCGTCCCGACGACTCAGGGGACGCGCAGGGTCCGCTTGGCGAGTTCGAACGCGGGCAGCATCGCCTCGTGCTCCTCGTCGTCCAGCCCGCCCAGGGCCAGGACGACCGGTCCGTCCGGCGTGACGACGGCGAGCGCGCGCTCCTTGCTCGACTCCTCAAGGATCTCGCTGGTCCGGAGGTATGCCACCTCGACGCCGTCGACACCGCCCGACCGGAAGGCGCTGTACCGCTGCTTGTCGAGGCTGACCACGTCACTCGCCTCCGCGGTCACGAAGCCCTCCAGGACGGTCCGGGCGTCGTCGTCGCCCGGCTCGCCGGTCCAGACGCGGAGGAAGCCGATGTTCCCGGCGGGCTTGGCGTCCACCTCGCAGGCGGCGGTGACCGGACCCTGCCGCAGCATCGAGTCGGCGATCTCGGCGGCCACCTCCTTGCCCAGGTCGTCCGGGTCGGCCGAGCTCTCGGCCTCCAGTTCGTCGACCTTGGCCGCGGCCTCCGCCGAGTCGATCGCCTCCGCCGTCCAGTCCTCCGCGATGTCGAAGGTGACGGGCAGTTCGCAGGCGGAGCCGGCGGCGCCTATGCTGCCGCCGCGCTTCGCGACCGCGGGGTCCGTGTCCGAGGACGAACCGGCCGACGCGCCCGGCGACGCCGTGCCATCCGGCTCGGCGGTCTCCCCACACCCCGTCAACACCATGACACCGACGGCGGCCACGGCCATGGCCCGCCCCGTTCTCCCCACCCCGACCAGCACGTTCCCGTCCCCTCTCACGTTCAGGCGCGCCACTGTATCCGAGGCCACCGACAATGGCCGCCGGGGTGGTCGGCCGATGCCCGCGCTCAGCCGGAGAGGGCGGTGCGGGCGGCCCGGACCGCCTGGTCGGCGTACGACCGTCCGAACAGCACCACATGGACCAGCAGCGGGAAGAGCTGGTGCAGTGCGACCCGGTCCCGCCAGCCGTCGGCGAGTGGCGCGGCGTCCTGGTAACCGTCGAGGATCCGCTCGAGGTGCGGGCAGCCGAAGAGCCGCAGCATGGCCAGGTCGGTCTCGCGATGCCCGCCGTGCGCGGCCGGGTCGATGAGCCAGACCCGCCCGTCGGCACCCCACAGGACGTTGCCGTTCCACAGGTCGCCGTGCAGCCGCGCGGGCGGCTCGTCCGGCCCCGCCAGACCGGGCAGCCGCTCGCAGACCCGCTCGAACACGCCGGCCTCGCCGGAGGGGAGGGCGCCGTCGTCCACGGCGCGACGCAGATACGGCAGCACCCGGTGCTCGGCGTACCAGCGTGCCCAGTCGGCGCCGGGGACGTTGCGCATCGGCGCCGCCCCGATGGCGGCCTCCTCGGGCCCGCCAGGCGGCGGCGCCCCGAAAGCGGGCGCGCCGGCGGCGTGCAGCGCGGCCAGTTCCCGGCCGAACCGCGCCGCCGCGTCCGCTGCGGGCGGACCGTCCGGCACCCGGTCGATGACCAGCCACCGCCCGTCGTGCCCGTGCACGGCGGGCACCCGCACCGCGCCCGCCTCGGCGAGCCACCGCAGGCCCGCCGCCTCCGACCGCGCGCCGCCCGGCGCGTCCTGCCGCTTCACGATCACCACGCGGCCGTCGTCGAGGGCGGCCTCGGCGAGCGCCCCGGACACCGCGCGCGTCCCGGTCACCGCGCGGCCGGTGCACCGCGCCGCCACGTCCGCCGGCCCGTACTCTCCGTCCACTTCACGCACGGCCACCAGCGTACGACCGGCCGTGCCGCTCCCTCGTGTTGCCGAACCGGCAAAGATGTTTGCCGCACGTCCGGGACCGGTCCAGGCTCGGGGGTGCGGGCCGCGCTCGCGACGGCTCGACTCGACGGCTTCCGGCCGCACCCGGCACGACAGGCCCCACTCGGCACGACAGGGGCCCGCCCGGCACAACAGGCCGCACCGACACAGGAGGACGCACCATGACCCACACCCCCGCGACGGACCGCCCCGCCGACTTCTGGGAGGGCTTCTACCGCAACGGCAACCGCATCTGGAGCGGCCGCCCGAACCCCCTGCTGGTGCGGGAGGCGAGCGAACTGTCCCCCGGTGCCGCGCTCGACCTCGGCTGCGGAGAGGGCGCGGACGCGGTGTGGCTGGCCTCCCGCGGCTGGCGCGTCACCGGTGTCGACATCTCCGCCACGGCCCTGGAGCGCGCCGCCCGGCACGCCGCCGAGGCCGGCGTCGACGAGCAAATCGCCTGGGTGCGCCACGAGTTGGGCGTGAGCTTCCCCGACGGCACCTTCGACCTGGTCAGTGCGCAGTTCCTGCAGTCCCCGGTCGAACTCGACCTGTACCGGATCCTGCGCCGCGCCGCCGCGTCCGTCGCACCCGGGGGCACGCTGCTGATCGGCCTGCACGGCAGCTGGCCGAGCTGGCAGCACGAGCCGCCCTTCGAGGCCGACTTCCCGACGCTGGACGGCCTCCTCGGCGAACTCGCCCTGCCCGAGAAGGAGTGGACCGTGGTCACCGCCGACGCCGTCCGCAGGCCGCACAACTCCCCGGACGGCGTCGAAGGCTTCCGCGAGGACAACGTCTGGCGACTGCGGCGCGCTTAGGGGACGTCTCGCCGATCATGCCGGGCTCGCGGCGCCTGGCACCGCGCCTCGCCGCGTTGTCGTCACTCGCCGATTCCCCCAAGCTCTCGGCTCCGCTCGAGCAGGGGGGACCCCCATCGCATCGGCTCCCTCCTCCGCCTTGCGATGCACGGCACCAGGCGCCGCTCCCTGATCCGGCCTGATCGACGAGACACCCCCTAGGGATCGCGTCCTTCGCTTCGCCGGGGGCCGGCTCGCGTCCCATCGGCATGGACACGCCGGGAAGAGACGACGAGACGTGGTTCTTTCCCTTCGGGCTGGACGGAGAGCTCCGCCGGCTGCTGCGCGGATCGCAGCGCGCTCGCAGTGCCGCGCCCCCGGTGGTGCCTTCGTCCCGGCCCTGCCTGCGCCGCGCACCCGCGACTGGGTCCTGGTCGCGCTGTCCGTGCCGAGCTCCTGCGACGTCGTCCTGGCGCTCGCAGTGCCGCGCCCTGCGACGTAATCCCGACGCTCCCCGCGCCGCACACCCTGCGGCGCCCGCGTGATCCTGCGCACCCTGTACCGCGCTCCCGTGACGCCGTCCGGGCCGCCCTTTCTGTGTGCGCCCCCGCGCCCTCACCCTCCCCGCCACTACTCAGCCGCGCCCCGCAACACCGCCCCGACGGCGCCCCTCGTGCCGCCCCCGGCGACACCCCCTGCCCGCGCTCCCGGCCATCCCGTGTGATCGCCCGCCGCGCGGGAACTCGGCGTTCATGAGCGAACAGGCGGGCATCCTCGGGTCCTACTGGCTCCAGACGCTGCCGCCCGGCGATCCGGCCCCCGCGCCGGAGGGCGATCTCACGGTCGACGTCGCGGTCGTCGGCGCCGGGATGGCCGGGCTGAGCACGGCGTGGGAGCTGGTGCGGCGCGGACGCCGGGTCGCGGTCCTGGAGGCGGACCGGATCGCGGCGGGCGTCACCGGGCACACGACGGCGAAGCTCAGCGCGCAGCACACCCTCATCTACGACCGGCTGCGCCGCAGCCGCGGCGAGGAGGGGGCGCGGCTGTACGCCCGCTCGCAGGCGGAGGCCATCCGCCGGGCCGCGGAGATCGCCCACGAGCTGGGAGTCGACTGCGACTGGGAGGACACCGCCTCGTACACGTTCGTGCAGGGCCGCCACCGGGTCCCCGAGCTGCGGGCCGAGGCGGAGGCCGCGCGGGCGGCGGGCCTGCCGGCCGAGTTCGTGACGGAGACCGGTCTGCCGTTCCCCGTCGCGGGCGCCGTCCGGGTCTCCGAGCAGGCGCAGTTCCATCCCCGCAAATACCTCCTGGCGCTCGCCGACGGCATCCGCCGCGGCGGCGGACAGCTGTACGAGGGCACGCGCGTGGTGGGGCTCAGCGAGGGGGAACCCTGTGTGCTGACCACGGACCAGGGCGTGCGGATCACCGCCCGGGACGTCGTCGTCGCCACGCACTATCCCGTCTTCGACCGAGCCCTGCTCTTCACGCGGCTCTCCCCGCGCCGGGAACTGGTCGTCGCCGCGCCGGTGGACGCGTCCGACGCCCCCGACGGCATGTACATCACACCCGAGCACCGGACCCGGTCGGTGCGGACCGCGCCGTACGAGGACGGCCGGCGGCTGCTCATCATCACCGGCGAGCACTTCACCCCGGGCACCGGACGGGACGTGGAAGAGCGGTTCGCCACGCTCACCGGCTGGGCTGTGCGCCACTTCGGCGAACTGCGGATCACCCACCGGTGGGCCACCCAGGACAACGACTCCACCGACTCCGTACCGCTCGTCGGACCCCTGCACCCCGCCGCCCACCACGTCTACGTGGCCACCGGCTTCGGCGGCTGGGGGATGACCGGGGGAATCATGGCGGGCCGGCTCCTCTGCGACCAGATCACCGGACGCGACAACCCGTGGAGCGGCCTGTACGACCCGCGCCGGATCGCCTCCGTCGTGCGTGAGGGCGGACAGTTCCTGAAGAACCAGGCCAAGGTCGCCCGGCACTTCGTGGGCGACCGGCTGACCTCGCTGCCGCACGGCGGCCGTACACCGGTCGACGACCTCGCGCCGGGCGAGGGCGTCGTCGTCCCGGTCGGCGGCCGGCACGTGGCGGTCCACCGCGACGAGAGCGGGCAGCTCCACGCGGTCGCCGCGCGGTGCACCCACATGGGCTGCCTGGTCGCCTTCAACCGGGCCGAGGGCGCCTGGGAATGCCCCTGCCACGGCTCCCGCTTCGCGCCCGACGGCAGCGTGCTGCAGGGTCCTGCGGTACGTCCGCTGCGGCCCCGGAAGATCTGACGGCGGCGCGGAGCACGGCTGACGCCGACGGCGGCGGGCGTACCCGCCGCCCCGCGTTTGGCCCCCGGGCGACGGGGTCACTCGGGCGTCGATCCGGAAAGCGAACCTTGCCGCAGGGAGTGAACGAACGTGGCGCGCGATCAGAAGGCCAAGGCGAAGATGGAGCAGGCCAAGGGGAAGGTCAAGGAGACCACCGGCCGCGCGGTCGGCGACGGGAGCACGGCGACCGAGGGCCGGATGAAGAAGTCCAAGGGCGACCTGCGCCAGGCGAAGGAGAAGGCGAAGGACGCGTTCCGTGAGTGAGACGCCGCAGGCGTGACCGGGCCGGGTCCCCCGCGTGGCGGGGCACCCGGCTCCGTCGTGCGCGTGTCGCTCTCGGGGCGGCTGGGTCAGATGCCGCAGGTGGACGCCGACCAGTACTGGCTCGCGCGGTGGTCGACGTGGGTGTGGTCGTTGTGCCCCGGGTAGCCGGGGCCGAGGATGCCCCGGAAGCCGTGGTATCGGGCCTGCTTGGCCAGGGTGCACAGCGAGTGCGGTCCGGCGCCCAGGTCGGCCGCGTCGCCGTAGAGGTGACGGCTGTCGCTCGCGCCGCCGACGGCGTCGTTGCAGGCGTAGGACCGGAAGCCGCTGGTGACCGTGATCGGCTGGTCGCCGAGCGCGTGCCGCAGCGCCTCCAGCTTCCACATGGTGCGCAGGGCGTTGGACTTGGCGGTGGCGGCGCTGACCGCGCCTCCGGACCAGGTGGAGTTGCAGTCGTTCAGCTCGCTGTAGGCGAAGTGGATCGGCGTGCAGTCGTCGTCCTGGAGGGCGTACAGCTTGTTGTAGGTGTTGGTGCCGGCGACACCGTCCGCGGACAGGCCGTAGGCCGACTGGAAGCGCTTGAGGGCGGCCTCGGTGGCAGGCCCGAAGCTGCCGTCGACGGCCAGTGCGGCGCCGTAGCCCGCGTAACCGCCGAGCCGGATCTGGAGTTGGGTGACGTCGGCGCCCGAGGCGCCCTGGGAGAGGGTGCGGGTCCAGGTGTAACAGCCGTCGGCGTGTGCGGTGCCCGCCGTGGCGACGGTGCCGGCGAACGCGCCGGACAGGATCATGACAAGGGCGGCGACGAGTCGTGCCGTGCGTCTGAGCATGCGACCTCCAGGCCGGTGGTGAGGTGAGCCACTGCCGAACGTGAAGAGCTGTGGGAAGGGCTGTGTGACGCGCGTCAACCATGGGGCACGGGCGAGCCGGGGCGCAAGGGTGGGCGGAGCCGGCCGGCCGTCGCGCCGGCCGGCTCCCGCGGATCGCCCGTCACCAGGGCTGCCCTTCCCGCAGGCAGACCACGTCCGCCGACCGCGCGGCCGCGTGCAGCGCGGCAATGGTCGACCGGTGCGCGACGAGCGACGGCTCCGTCAACTCGTCCGGCGGGACGAACGCGTACCGGTCGTGCTCCGGGCTCAGCCGGATCCGCCGGCCGGTGGCGAGAGTGCCGCCGTGGAAGTAGCAGTCGAGGACCGGGCCGGTGCCCAGGACGTCGACGCGGTGGTCGATGCCGATCAGCCGGGGCTCGTGCCCGATGTCGACGCCCGTCTCCTCCAGCGCCTCCCGCCGCGCCGCCGTCCACGGGTCCTCCCCGTGGTCGAGCATCCCGCCCGGCAGCCACCACTGACCGGCCCTCGGCTCGTCGGGCCCGTAACGCACCATCAACAACCGCCCCTGACTGTCGTAGAGCAGGACGCACGAGGCGACGAGCGCCCGGGGCTGCGTCTTGACCCATTCCTCGCGGGGCATCCAGCCGTCGGCCATGTCAGTCCCTCCTCGCGGCCAGCGTGCGGGCCGCGGCCCCGCGCAGATGCTCGGTGAAGACGGCGGCCGGGTCCGGGACGCCGAGGCGGTGCAGCGTCACCATGGACGTGACGATCACGTCGCAGACCTCCGCCGTCACGTCGTCCCAGGTGTGGCTCGCGCCCTTGCGCGGATTGGTGCCCGTCGCGCCGATCACGGCCTGGGCGGCCTCACCGAACTCCTCCCCGATCTTCAGCACCTGCAGCACCGACCGCTCTCGGGCCGGAAGATGGGCGGTCGCCTCGTCCAGGAACGCCGCCAGTGCGGCCGTGACCTCCCAGTGGTCCTTCTCCACGAGCACCCCTTCCGGCGGGCCGACCCTCGTCCCGCCCTCGTCTCGTGAACGAGCCCCGCCCACCGGGGGAGACGGGTCCAACCGGCCATTCACCGAGGCCGGCAGGCACCGGGCGGAGGCCGCCGACCGTCCCGCGAAGGGGCGTTGTCAGTGGTCGCCAGTAAGTTCTTCAGTGTCCCGCCGGTCCGGCGAGGGCTTCCCTTGTGCTGCAAAGGAGATGGTGCGTTGTCCGACTTCGAGAGGTCGAGCACGGCGCGGGTGATCCCGCCCGCCCGACCGCGCAAGCTCGCCAAGGTCCCGTTCGTGGAACTGGCCGACGGACGCCTCCAGGGCGTCGTCTCCAGCGGCTCGGACATCGGGCGGGTCTACGTCTCGTCGGTCGCCGTCGGGACGTACGCGTACGCGTGCAGCACCAACAACAACCGGCCCTGCGGCGGCGCGCGCGGCGGCTTCTGCAACCACATCGGCGCGCTGATCAACGAGGCCGTGCTCCAGTACGGCGCCGAACGCGTCGCCCGCTACCTGCGCGTCGACGTCGGGGACGACGAGGTCACCGCCCCGACCATCGCCTTCACCATGCGCGGCACCCGCCCGTCCCCGGCGGACAGCAAGGCCGCCGCGTCGGTCTTCAGCCGGTTCCTGCGCCACCTGGCCTACCTCGAACTCGCCCCCACCACCACGCCGTTGCCGGAGATGCAGTGGTTCCCGCCCACGAGGACGGTGGCCTGATGCGGCTCGACCTGCTCACCGAACCGGTCGACGGCCTCGACGAGGCCCTGGCCGCCGTCGACGCCTTCGACCGGACCCTGGTCGGCGGCCTGTTGCGGCCCCGGCCCGACCAGGCCGAAGGCCTGCTGGGGCTCGCCGACGCGGTCGCCGGAAGCCCGCTCGCCGCCCGCGTCGCCGAGGCCGCCGAGAAGGCCGCCGCGGGCGCCGCGAGCGAGGACCACTTCATCGCGCTCGCCGCCGCCCGCACCGCCCTCCTCGGCTCCGTGCACGACGCGCTCACCGCCCGCGCCGACGAGGCGACCGGCCGCACCCGCGACGAGGCACCCGCCCCGACCGCCGCCGAGGAGCAGACCCCCAACCTGCTTGCCGCCGCCCGCTCCTGGCTGAGCGACCTCGCCCGCACCGGCTGGCAGGGACTCGACCACGACGTGGTCTCCGGCTCGGCCCAGGTGGTCTCCGCGATGCTCCCGGACCCGGCGCTGCGCCGCCTGGCGACCCTCGTCGACGGCTTCGCCGCCGAACTCGCCGCGTCCTGCCCCGGCGCCTCCCTCGACCGGACAGCCGTACGCCGCTGGGCCGACCTGTGGGCCCGCGGGATGTTCCTGACGCTGCCCGGCGCGGCCGCCACGCCCGCCACCGACACCGTCACCGGCCGGCTGCTGCCCCTCGGCGTCGACGTCCAGGAACACGCCACCGCCGCCCAGGCCCAGGTCCACGCCGTGTTCGAACCGGCCGGCGGCACGCCCCGGCTGGTGCGGGCGAGCGTGTCCGTGCCGAAGCCCGACACGGTCCTCGGCGCCGGTGTCTGGCAACTGCTGCGCCCGCACATGTCGCTCCTGGCCGCCGCAGGCGAGGGCCGGTCCATGGACCTCACCGACATGCCGGTCACCGCCGAAGGCGACCTGATCTGGCAGGACGACCACGCCCGCCCGGGGGAGCCGGCCGACGCCTTCGCCACCGCCCGCGTGGCCCTGCCGACCGCCACCACGCCGCCCACCGCACCCCTGGACCGCCACCCGGTGCGCCTCGCAGAGCCCGTGTTCCTGGAGGGCTACGCCGCCGAACAGGACGACGACGAGACGGTGACGTTCACCTTCGCCGGACACCGGCTGGCCGTCGACACCGACCGCATACCGACCGCCGGCCCGCTCACGCCGAAGGCCGTCGCCGCGTCCGGCGCCTGCATAGGGCTGCTCCGCTGGGACGCCGGACGGTTCGTCGTCCAGCCGCTCGCCGTGGAGACCACCGTGCGGAAGAAGACGGTCGCGGTGCACGCGGCCGCCTGGGCAGGCGGCACCACCGACAAGGCGGGGGTCAAGGCCGAGAAGGCCGCCACCGACGCGGTGGCCGTGCTGCGCGAACGCGCCGGAAGGCTGCTGCGGAAATGACCGACCACACCACCGAAGAGCCCGCCCTGCCCGACGCGGACGAGAACCGCCGGCAGGTCCTGTACTGGCGGCTGCTCGCCCGCCTCTTCGACCACGAGGAGCAGGCGACCCTTGAGTCCGCCTCCCTCGCCGTCGTCGAGGACCTCGGACTGCCGCCCGCGCTGCTGGACCCGCAGGCCTCCGTCGACGCCATCGTGCAGCGCCACCCCGAACTCGCCGCCGAGTTCGACGGCCTGATGGTGCCCGAACCCGACGAGGACGACCGCGACCGGGCCGCCGAGGTGCGCCGCGCCGCGCTGGTGTCCAAGGTGCTGCTCAACGTCTTCACCACCGGCACCGGCACGGTCACCGCCGGGCAGCTCGCCCGCTGGCAGTCCGACGCCGGATGGCTGGAGCGGGCCCTCGGCTGCAAGCCCGGTGAGCTGCGCGGCGGACGCGGCGCGGGTCGCGGCGCCGGCGGGGGCCGCGGCGCCGGCGGGGGAGTGAGCCCGACCGGCACCGGAGCCGGCTTCCCGACGCCCGACCTCGGCACGCTCATCCCGGCGATCGGCCCCGAACTCGGCGCCCTCGAAGCCGACCTGGTCAAGCGCATGCAGCTGCGCGAGGTCCTCGCCGACCCCCAGCTCGCCGCACAGCTCACCCCGAGCATGTCGCTCATCGAGCAGCTGCTGCGCGACAAGAACAACCTCTCCGGCGTGGCCCTCGCCAACGCCAAGGCGCTGATCCGCCGCTTCGTCGACGAGGTCGCGGAAGTACTGCGCACCCAGGTCGAGAAGGCCTCCGTCGGCACCCTGGACCGGTCGATCCCGCCCAAGCGGGTGTTCCGCAACCTCGACGTCGACCGCACCATCTGGAAGAACCTCACCAACTGGGACCCGGAGGAGGAACGGCTCTACGTCGACCGCCTCTACTACCGGCACACCGTCCGCAGGACGACACCCCAGCGGCTGATCGTGGTCGTCGACCAGTCCGGCTCGATGGTCGACTCGATGGTCAACTGCACCATCCTGGCGTCGATCTTCGCCGGACTCCCCAAGGTGGACGTCCACCTGATCGCCTACGACACCCAGGCGCTCGACCTCACCCCCTGGGTCAACGACCCCTTCGAGACCCTGCTGCGCACCAACCTCGGCGGCGGCACGGACGGCACGGTCGCCATGGCCCTGGCCCAGCCGAAGATCGCCGAACCGCGCAACACGGTCGTGGTGTGGATCTCCGACTTCTACGAATGGCGGTCCGAGCCGCTGTTCGAGAGCATGGCGGCCATCCACCGCTCCGGGGCCAGGTTCATCCCCGTCGGCTCGGTCACCAGCTCCGGCCGCGGCAGCGTCAACCCGTGGTTCCGGGACCGCTTCAAGGACCTCGGCACGCCGGTCATCTCCGGCCACATCCGCAAGCTCGTCCACGAGTTGAAGACGTTCCTCGCCTAGGGCGACCCTCCTTCACTCGCATCTCGCTTGTCTTCTCATCTTTCTTCTTTTTTCTCACCGAAAGGCCCTCCCATGTCCGACCTGCTGCGCGCCCCCGCCGAGATCAAGTACGCCGAGGAACTGGACTGGCTGGAGTCCATCGACGACAACCCCAAGCCGTTCTCCTGGCGGCTGTCGCCCAAGATGATCCGGCTGTTCATCCTGGGGTCGGAGCGCGCCGACGGGCTCGACCGCGAGGTCTCCCAGAAGTGGTTCGGCGACCGCAGCATCGTCGAGCGCGCCATCGTCACGCTCGCCTCCGACCGGGGCCTGCTGCTGATCGGCGACCCCGGCACCGGCAAGAGCTGGCTGGCCGAGCTGCTGGCCGCCGCGGTCTGCCGCAACTCCACGCTGGTGGTGCAGGGCACGGCCGGCACCACCGAGGACCACATCAAGTACTCGTGGAACGTGTCCATGGTGATCGCCAAGGGGCAGTCCCGGGAGTCGATGATCCCCTCGCCGATCATGACCGCGATGGAGTCCGGCGTCATCGGCCGCTTCGAAGAACTCACCCGCTCCACCAGCGACGTCCAGGACGCGCTGATCTCCATCCTCTCCGAGAAGTACATCTCGGTCCCCGAACTGGACAGCGACAACATCGTCTTCGCCAAGCCCGGCTTCTCCGTCATCGCCACCGCCAACAGCCGCGACCGGGGCGTCAACGACCTCTCCTCCGCGCTCAAGCGCCGCTTCAACTTCGTCCGCATCCCGGTCGTGACGAACAAGAAGAGCGAGGCCGAGATCGTCCGCTTCCGCACCGAGGAACTGCTGCGCCGCCACCAGATCGAACTGGACGTGCCGCCCACCCTGCTGGACGTGCTGCTGCAGAGCTTCTCCGACCTGCGGGCCTCCGCGGCCGCGGCCGCCAGCGACGACGAGAAGCTGGAGTCCGCGCTGTCCACCGCCGAGCAGATCGGCGTCCTGGAGGACGCCATCCTGCACAGCAACTTCTTCGGCGAGCGCTCCCTGACCGCCCGCACCCTCGCCTCCTCGCTCGTCGGATCGCTCGCCCGGCGCGAGCCCGAGGACCTGGCCATCCTCAACAAGTACCTGCACGGCGTCGTCGAGCCGCGCAGCAAGGAAGAGGGCGGCTCCTGGCCGGAGTTCCTCGAGGGCGGCCGCGACGCGATCGCCACCCTGTCGTGAGCGCGCCGACCAGCACGGACAGCGCCGTGAACGAGGGAACCTTCACCGCCCTGCGCAGCCAGCTCCAGGAAGCCGCCACCGCGTTCGCCGACGGGCCCGACGCGCTGGAGGGCATCCTCCTCGGCATCGTCGACGACGTCGACCGCGCGGTGCGCGAACCACTGGAGATCTTCCCGGTCTGCCACCACTCGCCCGCCTCGGCGCTCGCCATGGCACGCCGGCTGCGCGAGAAGCAGCCGAAGGTGGTCTACCTGGAACTCTGCGAGGACATGGCGCCGCTCCTGACCGAGCTGCGCAACTGCCGGCTCCCCGTCGCGGTGCAGGCGTTCGCGACCGAGGTCGACGGCTTCCCCACCGAGTGGGCGCCGCTGTCGGTCGTCGCCCCGATCACCGAGGCGTCGGCCGAGTACCAGGCGATCGCCTACGCCCTGGACACCCCCGGCGTCGAACTCGTCCTCGTCGACCGTTCCTCCGACCACGTCTTCCAGTGGCAGGAGACCAAGGACGAGTCCGCCGGACCCGCCGACCCGGACGCGCCGCCCGCCGAGGAGGAGGCGGCACTGCACGGCGACGCCGTCGGCGTGGAGATCGGCGACCTGCGCCCGCGCTTCGCCGAACTGGAGGAGCACCTGCTGCGGCACGGGCGGGTGCGGCACTGGTCGGAGTGGTGGCACCAGTACGTCGAACTGCCGCTCGGCGACAGCGACCACGACACCTACCGCCAGGTCATGCTGCTGATCGGCAGCCTGTTCCGGCGGCTCGCGCCCGGCGACCCGCACCGGGTCCGCGTCGACGAGGACCGCGAACGGTACATGTGGACGCGGATGCGCCGGCACCTCGCGGCGACCGGCACCGACCCGGCGGACGCCCTCTACGTGTGCGGCGCCTTCCACGCGGCCAGCCGGGTCGAGGAGTTCGGCGTCCACGGCGCGGACACCTTCCAGATCAGCCCGCCCAGCGCCACCAAGTGGCAGCACGGGCTGATCCCCTCCAGCCACGCGGCGATCGAGACACAGTTCGGCCTGGCCGCCGGCTCGGTGTCCATCGCCGCGACACAGTGGACGAAGAACCTCAAGCGCACCCGCGTCAAGCCGTACCGGCTCGCCGGGCAGGCGGGCACCAAGACGCCGAAGAAGGCGGCGAAGACCGCTCCCGCTCCCGTCCCCGTGCGCGCCGAGGAGGCCGCCGCCTCCGACAGGCTCACCGGGTTCCTGCAACGGCCACCCGTGCTGGACCGCCTCGACGAGGCGGAACTGCTCGGCTGGTCCGTGGAGATCGTGCGCGCCGCCCGCCGCAACGGCTACCTCGCCTCCACCGCCGACGCCATCGCGGTGTTCGAGACGTCGATCCTGCTGGCCGGGATGCGCGACCGGGCCAAGCCCACGCCGTACGACTTCCAGGACGCGGCGATCACCTGCATCGAGAAGGACACCGTGCCCGGCCGGCGCGATGTGCGCCGGCTCGTGGAGATCATGCTCGGCGGCGACCGGATCGGCCAGGTCGGCTACGACGCCCTGCCGCCGCTCGCCCGCGACGTGCACGACCGGCTCGCCCCGCTGAACCTGAAGCTCCAGCAGCGCGGCGTCCAGCGGGCCCTGCTCGACATGGCGTCCCGGCCGGAACTGGAGCAGTGCTCCGACGTGCTGTGGATGCTGCGATACCTGATGCCGCACGGCGCCGCGCGCCCCATCATGGGCGAACGACGCCTCGGCGAACGCTCCATCCAGGAGTCGTGGGACTTGGCCCTCGGCACCCACCAGCGGGCTCTGATCGAGCTGGGCTACGAGGGCGTCAGCATCGAGCAGGTCCTCGAACAGCGGCTGCGGCGCACCGCGTACGGGCCGCAGGCGACCACGGCGACCGTCCTCCAGGCCGTCGAGGACGCCACGCTCTACCTGGGCAGCCGCCGCCTCGCCGACGAACTCGGCCGGCACGCCCTTGAGGTGCTGGCGACCGAGCGCAGCGTCGACGGCGCACCGGAGGTGCTGCGCCGGGTGCGCGGACTGCTGGCGTACTACCGCACCAGCGAGCCGTCCCTGCCGGCGTGGATCGAGTCCTTCGTCAAGACCGGTTACGCCCACTACTGCACCCTGCTGCCTACGGCGTTCACGGACGACGACGCGAGCGTCCGGCAGGTCGCGGCCATGCTGGGCTTCCTGTTCAGCATGGAGAGCCTCGCCCTGTCGCTCGGCTGTGACCGCAACCAGCTGGAACTGGCGGTCGCCCAGTCGCATCCGGAGGACCCGGCGAAGACGGCGCTGCTGTGGGCGGCCAAGACGCAACTCGGCCACCTCTCCCGCGCCGACCTGCGGGCGCGGTGCGACGAACTGCTGGGCAACCCCCTGGTCGTCCCCGCCTATCCGCGCTACCTCAGCGGATTCCTGCACGCACTGGAACCGGTGCCCGGGCTGGCCGACTTCGTCGTCGAAGCCGTGTCCAACGCGTTCGCCCGGCTGCCGGACCCGGTGCTGCTGCCCTGGCTGCCGACCCTCATCACCGGCCTCCGCTCCGGCGGCGCCGACCTCGCACCCCTGCTGATCCGCGAGGCCGGACGGGTCTTCCCCGGCCGGCTGGCGGACCTGGACACATGGGTCCCGCCGTGGCGCGCCGCCCCGGCCCCGGCCACCCGCCCGTCCCGCGACCGCTCGGCCGGCCCCCGCGGCCTGCCCCTGCTGGCCGCGCACCCCGCGACCTGCGACGCGGTCGCGAACCTGCTCGGCTGCGACGACACCTGGCAGACGACGGCTCCGGCCCCGTCCGGCGCGGCCCTCCTCACCCGCCACCCGCGGACCGCGGAGGCATTGGGAGCGCTACTGGCCACACCGTGACGGCAGAACCGGCAACGACCGAAGCCGCCGCTCCCTCCGGGGCGGCGGCTTCGGCACGTGGGGGTCCGGTCCGGCGTCGTGTATCACGGGCCACGCCACCACCGGCAGCTCCGGCAATCCGAGCACGGGCGAGATGAAGGTGTTCGCCTCCGCACCCCACATGGTGGCCCACACCAGTTCGTACCTCTCGCCCAGCTCCAGGAGCCGAGGCCCGTGAGCGGCGTTGAGCCACACCCGCAAGGGTTTCACCGCCGCCGGCGGTGCGGCTTCGCCGCATACGGATTGAGAGGTCCGTCGACGTCCAGGTAGAGAAGGGGGCGGGGCATCGGGGTGACCATGGTCAGCGGGACCAGTAGTCCCGCTCCGGCAGTTCCACCCACACGTCCGGCGGGCCGACGATCGCTCGGGCGTCGGTCGGGCGGAGGCCGGTGTACGCGCAGGAGTAGGCGACGGCGTTGTGGCGGTAGAGGTAGGAGAACAGGACCTCCTCGGGGGTCGGGTCCGGGCCGGGGCCGCCGCCCGGGTGGAGGTCCCAGCCCTCGATGACGCCGTCCCGGGCGATGCTGCCCTGGTTGCCGCTCTTGGGGTTGGCGTACAGGCCGTAGCTGACGGTGCCGACGGACAGCCGGGTGTGGACGCCCGGCATCGACGGCGCGTAGCCCCAGGGCTGGGTCAGGACGCAGCCGCCCGGCACGGTGGTGACGCCGACGAGCGCGAGGCTCTCGTCCAGGTCGTAGGAGTACGGATCCTCCACGAGTTCGTCCACTTGCTCGCCGTCCGCAGGGGTCGCCTCCAGCCGCCGTATCGCCTCCTCGGCGTCGATTCCGGCGACGCAGGCCAGCCCGATGCCCTCGGAGTGGAACCTGCCCAGCGCCGCGACGAGGCGCCTGCCCTCCTCGGCCGCCGCGCGTTCCGCGTCCGTCAGCCCGCGTTCGCCCTCCGGCAGCGGGAAGAGGCCGGGCGTCGGACCGGCCAGGCTCAGCCGGCCCGCCGACCAGCCGCCGACGAGCGGCCGCCAGGGGTCCGCGCCGGCCTCGGCCAGCGCCCGGGCGTTCTCGGTCCGGTCGGCGTGGACGGCCTCCCACAGCGCGGTCACCCCGTGCTCCATGGCGTCCACGTCCGTCACGCGCCGGGCCAGCTCCGCGACCACCTCCGGCGAGCCGAACAGCGCCGCCCGGTGCAGCGGCCGTCCCGTGCCCCACACATCGGGATCGGCGCCCTCGTCCAGCCGCCGGCGGATGTCGTCGTAGTCCTTCCAGCTGTCCCAGCCCACGCCTGCCCAGCCGTCGTTGCGACCTGTCACCATGCCCCCTTCGGTCTTGCCGCGGGCGTCATCCGCGCCGCTCCGTGAGCCCACCCTCGCAGACGGGTCTGACAATGCCCCGCCCCGCACCGGCCGACGTGCGTGACCGGGGGTCCGGAGGCAGGCTGGGGACCATGCCACGCAAGGGCGGAAGCGGCCGGGACGACGGGCGGCTCGACGCGGAGGCGGTTCTCGACGAGCTGTACGCCACGCCTCCGTCCGGGTTCGTCGCGCGCCGGGAGGAACTGGCGGCCGCGGCCAGGACGGCGGGGCGCGCGGAGGACGCCCGGCGGATCCGCGCCGCCCGCCGGCCCACGCTGGCGGCCTGGGCGGCGAACCTGCTGTGGCGCGCCGAACCGGAGGAGAGCGGTCGGCTGCTGGAGCTGGGCGAGGCCCTGCGCGAGGCCTACCGGACGCTGGACGACCCCGCCGCGATGAAGGAACTCACCGCTCGACGACGGCAGGTCGTGGCCGCGTTGTCGCGGCAGGCCGCACGGCTGGCCGACGAGGCCGGACACCGGCTGTCCGCCGCCGCGCAACAGGACGTCGCGGCCACCCTGCACGCCGTGCTCGCCGACGCCGACGCCGCCGGACAGTGGGCCACCGGCCGGCTGACCGGCGCGCTCAGCCCGCCGTCCGCCTTCGGAACCCCGGACCGCACGGAACCGCTCCCGGCCCCGTCCGGGAAGCCCGCCAAGGCGGCACCGGGAAAACCGCCCGAGGACGAACTCGCCGAACGCCGACGCGCCCGGCAGGAGCAGCTGGACAAGGCCCACGCGGCGGCCGAGGCGGCCGAGGAGCGGCTGCGCGCACGGCGGGACCGCCTGACGGAGGCGGCGCAGTCGCTGGAAGGGGTCCGCGCGGCCCACGACGAGGCCCGGCAGCAGGTCGACGCCGCCGAGCGACGACTGCGCGCCGCGCGCGAGGCACTGGAAGAGGCCGACCGGGCAAGAGGCAAGGCCGAGGAACTGCACCGCTCCGCCGTCGACGCCGTCGGCGACGCCGAACGGGAGGCACGCGCAGCGGAGGCGGCGGTGCGGCGTGCGGAGAGCCGTACCAGGCGACGCACCGGGCGCGACGACCCGGCTAGTCGGTGACCAGGGCGAGGGTGAAACCGTCGTAGCCCTTCGCGCCGACCGTCTGCAGGGTGGTGGCCGTCAGCCGCGGGTGCTCGGCGATGAGTTCGGTGAAGCGGCGTACGCCCTGGACGCGGGGGTCGGTGTCGGCAGGGTCGGTGACCGCGCCGTCCCGGACCATGTTGTCCCCGACGATGACGCTGCCCGGCCGGGTCAGCCGGAGCGCCCACTCCAGGTAGGCGGGGTTGGACGGCTTGTCGGCGTCGATGAAGACCAGGTCGAACGGGCCGGCGCCGTCCTCCTCGAGCGACGGCAGGGTGTCCAGCGCCTTCCCGACGCGCACCTCCACGAGGTGGTCGAGGCCGGCGCGGGCGAGGTTCCGCTCCGCGACGGCCGCGCACCGCTCGTCGGCCTCCAGCGTCACCAGCCGCCCGTCCTCCGGCAGGGCCCGGCCGAGCCAGATCGTGCTGTAGCCGCCGAGCGTGCCGATCTCCAGGATCGTGCGGGCGCCCTGTATCCGGGCGAGCAGGTGCAGCAGCTTGCCCTGGTCGGGGGCGACCTGGTGCGGCGGGAGCGCCGCCGCGTAGCTGTCAGCGACGGCCCCGATGAGCGCGGCGTCCTCGTCCACCAGCAAGCCGTTGAAGTAGTCGTCGACGGCGGTCCAGGTCTGCTGCGACACAGTGGGTTCCCTTTCGAGGGGTGTCTCCCGCAAGGTCCTCACCGAGCGGCTGCGCTCCCTGACCGAGCATCAGGTGCTGGAACGCCGCCTCTACCAGGAGCGGCCGCCGCGCCACGAGTACGTCCTGACCGAGCGGGGCCGCGGCCTGCTGCCCGTCCTGGTCGCCCTTCAGGACTGGGCCGACCGCTGGCTCCTCGGCGACGGCACCCTCACCGGCCACGCCCCCGACGACGGCGCCGAGGCCCGCCGCGTCGCCGCCCTCGTGGGGGAGCCCGTCCCCGCCGGAATCCGTCTGCCCGGCACCGACGGCCGCGACCACGACCCCGTCGCCGCCGACGCCCGGGCCACGGTGCTGTTCGCCTACCCGGCCACCGGCATCCCGGGCCTCCCGGCCGGCACCGCGGAACCGCCGATTCCCGGCAGCGCCGGCTGCACCCTCGAGAACCGTCAGTTCCGCGCCGCCTGGGAGGAGTTCCGGGCCGCCGGGGTCGCCGTCCACGGCGTCAGTACCCAGACGCCGGCGGAACAGGCCGCCTTCGCCCGCGCGGAGGAACTGCCGTTCCCCCTGCTCTCCGACGCCCGGCTTCACCTCACCGCCGTCCTGCGTCTGCCGGTCTTCCGCGCCGGGCAGGATCTGCGCGTCAAACGGCTGATCCTCGTCATCGGCCCCGACCGGCGGACACGGCACACCCTGTTCCCCGTCCACGACATCCCCGCCGCCGTGAGCCAGGCCCTCGCCCTCGCCGAGGCCGCCGCACCGTCTCCGGACGTCAGGCTTCCCGGTTGAGCCAGTTCCGCAGGGCGTTGGTGACCTGCGCGGGCCGCTCGTCCATGACCCAGTGGCCCGCCTCGTCGAGCATCGTCAGTTCGGCGCCGGGGATGTTCCGGGCGAGTTCCCGGGCGATCACCGGGCTGAGGTAGTCGTCCGCCCGGCCCCAGACGATCGCCGTCGGGCAGGCGATGTCACCGAGCCGACGGCGCAGTTCGGGCCGGACGCCGACCCGGTACTGCGCGAAGTAGTGCAGCAGCCAGCGGCGGCCCTCGGCGGTGTCCATCCAGCCGATGTAGTCGTTCAGCTGTGCGTCGTCGAGGTAGCCGCGCCGGACCAGCGAGGCCAGCGACCGCCGGTGCAGGGCGCCCAGGGGCAGCCGGGCCGCCGCCGGCCGCAGCACGGGCGTCCGGCCCGCGATCGTCATCAGCCCGAACGCGGCCTTCCAGCGCGGCACGAACGTGCCGTGCGCACGGGTGTTGAGCAGGGCGAGCCGACGCACCCGGCCGGGCCGGGCCTGGGCGAAGCCGAGGGCGACGAACCCGCCGTAGTCGTGCCCCACCAGATTGACGGTGGGGCAGCCGAGCGCGTCGAGCAGCCGGCCGAGCCGGGCGACCTCGGTGTCGTAGTCGAAGCGCAGGTGCAGTGGCCGGTCCGACCCGCCCCAGCCCAGCAGATCCGGTGCGATCACCCGGTGGTCCGCCGCCAGCGCCGGGACCTGGTGGCGCCAGCACGCGTGACTGGCCGGGTAACCGTGCAGCAGCAGGACAGGCTCGCCGTCGGACGGTCCCGACTCCCAGCACGCGACCCGCGCGCCGTCCACCTCGACCGACCGCGCGCGCTCCGTCCGCGTCCCGGGGCCCTTCGTACTCATCGTCTCTCCTCGTGGTTCACCCGCACGGCCGCGTCCCGCACCGTGCCGGACCCGGCCTCGGGTGGCGGGCCCGCTGGTTACAACGAAGCCCTTCGTGCTCCGTACTGACCGGGTACCCGCCCGGGTGACCGCCACAAGGTGGTGCGGGAGCGCCGACGGCCGCGCCCACGCCCCCCGTTCCGCGCCGTCAGCGCCTTCCGGTCGACGCATTCCTTCCCGCATACCCATTGACCTCGTACGTCTACGTATCTAGCCTCCGTCTCTATACGTAGACGCCATCTTCATATGAAGACGCCATCCATGGGAGTGGGCGAGTGGACACGGACACGAAGGACACGCGGGGAGCGCAGGACGCGCAGGGCACCGCCGCCGTCGCCGGCCGGCTGAGCGAGGGGATGACCCGAGGCGTACTCTCCTTCCCCCTGACCAGCTTCCGCGAGAACGGCGACCTGCACCCCGGCGCCTACCGCGCCTACCTCGAGCACCAGCTCGCCACCGCGCCGGGCGCCGTCTTCCCCGCCTGCGGAACCGGCGAGTTCACGGCGCTGGACGAGGACGAGTACCGCACCGTCGTCAGCACGGCCGTCGAGGTGACCCGCGGACGCTTCCCGGTCGTCGCCGGCATCGGCTACGGCTGGGCCCAGGCACTGCGGTTCGCCCGCGTCGCCGAGGACGCGGGCGCCGACGCCGCGCTCGTCCTCCCGCACTACCTGCTCCGGGCACCCCAGGACGGCCTGGTCGAGCAGCTGCGCAGGATCGCCGCCGGCACCCGGCTCCCGCTCGTCGCCCACCAGCGCGACCAGGTCGCCTTCACCGCCGACAGCCTGCGCCGCATAGCCGCGATCCCCGGCGTCATCGGCCCGAAGGACGGCCACAGCGACCTCGACCGGCTGCGCCGCCTCACCCTGGCCGCCCCCGAGGACTTCCTGTTCTTCAACGGCGCCGCCACCGCCGAGATCCAGGCCCGCGCCTACGCCGCCGTCGGCGTCCCCGCCTACTCGTCCGCCGTCCACGCCTTCGCCCCGGAGATCGCCCTCGCCTTCTTCACCGCCTTCCAGGCCGACGACACCGCCCGGATGGACGCCCTCCTGCGCGGCTTCTACGTCCCCTTCGTCGAACTACGCGACCGCCGCCCCGGCTACGCCGTCTCCCTCGTCAAGGCGGCGGCCCGGCTGCGCGACCTGCCCGTCGGCCCGGTCCGCGCCCCCCTCACCGACCCCGGACCCGACGACCTCGCCGACCTCCGCAAGCTCCTCGACCAGGGCCTCGACCTGGTCGGCGCCGAGCGCTGACACCGCGGCGGAGACCGACCAGCACAGTTCAAAGGGGAACCGCTCCATCGCGTCCTGGACGCCCTGAGCCTGTGAGCCCGGTCAACACCCCGCTATCCCTGTAAAGGACTCGCTCCATGACCCAGCCCGTCGTCACCGGCTTCACCGTCTACCCGGTGGCAGGCCGTGACTCCATGCTGCTCAACCTCTCCGGCGCGCACGCCCCCTACTTCACCCGCAACATCCTGGTCCTCGAGGACTCAGAGGGCCGCACCGGACTCGGCGAGGTACCGGGCGGTGAGGAGATCACCCGCACCCTGCGCGAGGCCGGCCCCCTCGTCGTCGGCGCCCGTCCCGGCGACCACCAGCGCGTCCTGCGGACCGTGCGGGAACGGTTCGGCAGCCGCGACGACGGCGGCCGTGGCGAGCAGACCTTCGACCTGCGCACGACCGTGCACGCCGTGACGGCCATCGAGTCGGCGCTGCTCGATCTGCTCGGACAGCACCTGGAGGTCCCCGTCGCCGCACTGCTCGGCGACGGCAGACAGCGCGACTCCGTACGGGTCCTCGGCTACCTCTTCTACGTCGGCGACCCGGACCGCACCGACCTCGACTACCTCCGCGAGCCTGACGCCGCCGTCGAGTGGTACCGCGTCCGCCGCGAGGAGGCGCTGACCCCGGAGGCGATCGTCCGCCAGGCGGAGGCCACCTACGAGCGGTACGGATTCCGCGACTTCAAGCTCAAGGGCGGTGTCCTGCCCGGCGCGGAGGAGGTCACGGCGGTCCAGGCGCTGAAGGAACGCTTCCCCGAGGCCCGGATCACCCTCGACCCCAACGGCGCCTGGTCACTGAGGGAGGCCGTCGAACTGTGCCGGCCCCTGCTCGGCGCCCTCGCCTACGCCGAGGACCCCTGCGGTGCCGAGGACGGCTACTCGGGCCGGGAGATCCTCGCCGAGTTCCGCCGCGCCACCGGACTGCCCACCGCCACCAACATGATCGCCACCGACTGGCGCCAGCTCACCCACGCTCTGGCCCTCCAGTCGGTCGACATCCCGCTCGCCGACCCGCACTTCTGGACCATGCAGGGCTCCGTGCGGGTGGCCCAGCTGTGCAACGCCATGGGCCTGACCTGGGGCTGCCACTCGAACAACCACTTCGACATCTCGCTGGCGATGATGGCCCACTGCGGGGCCGCCGCGCCCGGCGACTACAACGCCCTGGACACCCACTGGATCTGGCAGGAGGGCACGGAACGGCTCACCGTCGCACCCCCGAGGATCGTCGGCGGCGAGGTCGCGGTCGACGACACTCCCGGCCTCGGCCTCCGGCTCGACCGGGAACGTCTGCTCGCGGCCCACGAGTTGTACCTTGAAAATGGCCTCTCGGGCCGCGACGACGCCATCGCCATGCGCTACCTGGTGAAGGACTGGCGGTTCGACAACAAGCGCCCGTGCCTGGTGAGGTGACCACGGACGCGCGTCCTCACTCCTCGCGGTCCTCCGCGCTCTCCGCCTCCCACGACGTCAGCGGCGACCCCGCCGCCGTCCTGATCGCCAGCACCTCGCAGCCCATGAGGCGGAAGGCGGCGAACAGACGGCGGCGGACCTCCGCCTTGTCCCCGGGCGGGAATCCCACGCGGATCTGGTGCGGGTTCGTCCGGTCGTAGGTGAGGAGCCAGTCCGAGTCGACGGTGGCGAAGTGGTCCTGTCCCGACTCGCCCCGCTCCGACGTCCAGCTGCCCCGGTCGGCCGTGGGCGCCAGCGCCTCCCGGAGGATCCGCAGCCGATCGGCGTACGGGTGCGGCCCCTCGGACAGCACGAGGCACCGGTGGACACGCGGCCGGAAGGCGTTGAACCACGGCGCCAGGTCCGGCTCCATGCGGCCCAGCAGCCGGGAGTCGAGCCGTCCCCGGGCCCAGCCGTCGACGAACTCCAGCGCGCCCATGGCGAACTCCTCGAACTGACCGGCTTCGCCCCGGACCACGACCGGCCAGTCCCCGGGCTCGCCGTCGGTACGCCAGCACAACCGGTCGGCGTCCATCGTCGTCCCCCAGATCAGCAGGCCGTCCGATCTCTCCGTGCCCGGAGCGTGGCCGCGCCGCCACTGGAGGCCGTTGTGCCGGCTGGTGCCGAAGGGCGTCCGCAGGTAGAGGAAGTCGCAGTACTCGCCCCATCCATAGGTCTCGACCAGCCACTTGTAGTCGTCCGGCAGCCGCACCTCCAGGCGCGCCTCCACAGCGGTCCAGTCGCCCCGCGCGTCGACGGGTTCCGCGGGCGGCGGCACCGCCCGCGCCAGCGCGTCGTACGCCGTCACCGGCGCGCGTCCAGCGTGTCGCCCTGCCCGTACGGCGGGCCGGCCACGGCCTGTGCGCGCAGCTGCTCCGCCTGCTCGCGGGACACCTTCTGCTCCGCGCCGCAGAACGCGCACTGCGTCATGTACTTCGTCGAGACCGGGAACAGCGGGACGAAGAACAGCGTGAACTTCGTGACGCGCTTCCTGAGGGTGTGCGCGGCCGGATTGCGGCAGTGGCCGCACACCAGCGTCAGTATCGCGAGCTGGTACAGATACCCCTTGGTACCGAAGATGATCACGTCGCTGATCCCTCCCGGTCGGCGCCGGCCGGCACCCTGCCGGCCGGGCGGTGAGACACCCGCTCACACCCCCCAGTCTTTCGCACCCTCACGTGAACGTCTTCGCGGTGCGGCGGACTCACCCGGCGCGTGCCGGAGACCATGGCGCCGCCCATCTGAGGACCGCCGCGAAGCAGCCGCGCTTCCTAGACTGGAAGCAACCCGGTCCCTCCGACGCGGCCGGTACGGAAGGCGGTGCCGCCCCATGCCCTACGTCGCTGTGAGTGCGCTCAGCCACCCCGGGCTGTTGCGGTCGCGGAACGAGGACAGCCTGGTCATCGGCCCGTGGACGCTGTGCGCCACCGTGACCGAGAGCCCGCAGACACTGGTCTTCCCGCTCGGCGGCCCGCTGGTCGTCGCCGTCGCCGACGGCCTCGGCGGGCACCCCGGCGGGGAGATCGCCAGCTCCCTGGTGGTGCAGCGGATCGCCGCGGTCGGCAGCGACCTGACCGGCGAGGACGCGATACGTGACGTCCTCGACGCCTGCAACCGGGAGGTCTACGAGGCCGCCGGCGGCGACGACGGCGGCGAGCTGGCCACCATGGGCACGACGGTCGCCGGCGTCGTCGTACGGGACGACTCACTGCTGGTGTTCAACGTGGGCGACAGCCGGGTCCTGGCCATGGACGGGGACGGGCTGCGGCAGCTCAGCGTCGACGACAGCCCGCCACTGGAACCGGGGCACCGCACCACCTCCATCGTCACCCAGTGCCTCGGCGGCAGCCCCTTCTACCGTGCCGTGCAGCCGCACGTGGCCCCCGTGTCCCTGGCGCCCGGCGACCGCTATCTCGTCTGCACCGACGGCGTGACCGACCCGCTGCCGCCGGAGGTCATCGAGGACGTGCTGAGCCGGCACGACGACGGCCGGGCGGCGTTCGAGCTGTGGAAGGCGGCCATCGAGGCGGGCGGCCCCGACAACATCACGCTGGCCGTGCTGCGGGTCGGGGACGAGGTCTGACCGCCGGCACGTGATGCGGCACGGCCGCCGGACGATGAACTCGCTGCCGGGCTGAGGCTCGGAGAGCCGCGCCGCGGAGACCGAGCGAGCGCCACGGAACGGCGAACGTGCCGAGATCCGGGGGCAGTCGCGCAGACGGCGTGTGGGGGATTCGGCGCCGACGCGTGAGTTCCGCGAGGTCGTCGGGGTGGACCCGGACGGCTGGACGCTCGACGAGAACGCGGGGTCACACCACTGATGTCCGCTGAGCGAACACCCGCGTCCGGAAAGCCTCTTGACGGGACACCGACATCTCACTGAACATCAGGCAGCGCACAGCACCCGCACAGCTCTGGCACCACCGCTTCAGACACCGTCCGGAACCCCACCCCTAGACGAGAAAGTGCGGACCCCCCACATGACGACTCCCCGGTCCACGCTGCCCAGACCCATCCGCAGACGCACCGCGACCGTGGCCACCCTGGCCCTGGCCGCCCTGCTCGCCGCCGTGCCCGCCACCTCGGCGACCGCCCGCGACCGCGCCCCCGACGCTCCGCAGGCCCTCGCGGCCCCCGACATCCCCCTCGCGAACGTCAAGGCGCACCTCACCCAGTTCCAGTCGATCGCCACCGCCAACGGCGGCAACCGGGCCCACGGCCGCCCCGGTTACAAGGCCTCGCTCGACTACGTACGGGCCAAGCTGGACGCCGCCGGATTCACCACCACCGTCCAGCAGTTCACCTCCTCCGGCGCCACCGGCTACAACCTGATCGCCGACTGGCCCGGCGGTGACCCCGACCAGGTCCTCATGGCCGGAGCGCACCTCGACTCCGTCTCCTCCGGCCCCGGCATCAACGACAACGGCTCCGGCTCCGCCGCCGTGCTCGAGACCGCGCTCGCCGTCTCCCGTGCCCAGCTGCAACCCACCAAGCATCTGCGGTTCGCCTGGTGGGGCGCCGAGGAACTGGGCCTGGTCGGCTCCAAGTACTACGTCAACAGCCTGACGACCGGGGACCGTTCACGGATCGCGGGCTACATCAACCTCGACATGGTCGGCTCCCCGAACCCCGGCTACTTCGTCTACGACGACGACCCCGCGATCGAGAAGGTCTTCAAGGACTGGTACGCGGGCATCGGCGTCCCCACGGAGATCGAGACCGAGGGCGACGGCCGCTCCGACCACGCCTCGTTCAAGAACGCCGGCATACCCGTCGGCGGACTGTTCACCGGCGCCAGCCGCACGAAGACGGCGGCGCAGGCCACCAAGTGGGGCGGCACCGCGGGCCAGGCGTTCGACCGCTGCTACCACTCCTCCTGCGACACCACGACGAACATCAACGACACGGCCCTCGACCGCAACAGCGACGCCCTCGCCCACGCCGTGTGGACCCTGGGCACGACGACCTCCACGCCGCCGGGCTCGACGTACGAGAACACCACCGATGTCACCGTCCCGGACAACGGCGCCGCGGTGACGTCCACCGTGTCCGTCACGGACCGCGCGGGGAACGCGCCCGCCACGCTCCAGGTCGGCGTGGACATCAAGCACACCTGGCGCGGTGACCTGGTCGTCGACCTGCTCGCCCCCGACGGCACGGCCTACCGGCTGAAGAACTCCAGCAGCTCCGACTCCGCGGACAACGTCATCGCCACCTACACCGTCAACGCCTCCGCCGAAACGGCGAACGGCGCGTGGCGGCTTCGCGTGCAGGACGTGGCCGCACAGGACACCGGCTACATCGACAGCTGGAAGCTCACCTTCTGACGCTCCGAAAACCGGGCGGGGCACTGTCCAAGTCCCTCGCCCGGCCTCCGGCGTGCGGTGTCAGACCGTGGCGCCGGGGGCGGAGGCGCGCGGCGCCGTGTCGCGCCGGGCGATGGCCTCCGCCACCTCGCGGATCGCGCCCCGGATCAGGTCGCCGTAGGGGTCCTGCCCGAGGCTGGGGCCGTCCTTCGTGGCCGCGTCGATGTGGTCGGCCGCGGCCCCGAACGCGCCCAGCCGGCGGTAGTCGTCGGCCAGGTTGAGATGCAGGGACGGGTAGAAACCGGCGATGTGAAGGTCCGCGTGATGTTCGCGGGCGCGCTGCTCGGTGACGGCGTCGGCGGCGTCCAGCGCGCGGACGTCCCAGGCCAGGGCCTGGGCGGGATCCTCGTACAGATCCGCCAGATGGTGCGCGAGGGTGCAGCGGTGCAGCGGGTCCCCGGTGACGCCGATGGAGGACCACAGCGCCAGCAGCTCCCGGCGGGCGTCGGCGGTTCGGCCCGCGCGGCCCTCGGTGACGGCTCGGGCTATGGCTTCCATGGTGTGGTCAAGTGAGTCCGGGGAGTTCGGGGCGGTCGGCGGCGCGGTCATGGTTCGGGGCCCTTTCGTCGTCGTACTCATGGGGTGTCGTGGTCATCCGGAACAGTCGGTTCTCACCGGCATGGCCCAGGTGGTGAGGTCCCCGCGGTCGGCGGAGCGGATCGTGGCGGGCTGCGCGGAGCCCCGCAGGTCGATCAGCAGGTCCGGGCCGACGGCGGTGCTGACGGCCGGGTACAGCGTGGTCAGTTCGAGGGAGATCAGCAGGTCCCGCCCCGTCACGCGCGCCGGGAGGCCGCAGCCTCGGGACGTGTCGTCGGCCGCGAGGACCGCCAGGCCGCCGTGGGTCGCGCGCAGGGTGATCCGGTCGCCGGGATGTCCCTCCAGAGCCCGCAGGAACACGTCCTTGGAGACCGCCACCCGGGTGGTGACCTCGTCGAGCGCGTCGAGCATCAGCCCGATGTCCGGGAACTCCTCCGCCAGCACCCGGCAGTGCCGGCCCGCCTGGTCCGCGCCACGCAGGCGGAGCCCGTACGGCGTCGCCTCCAGGCGTACCACCGCGCTACGGCGCAGCTCGGCGACCGCGGCCCGCAGATCGTCGCCGTCGACCGTGGCGGCCCACGCCGTGCCGGCGGGCTCGGCCGGCACCAGCGTCCGCGTGGACAAGCGGTACCGGTCCGTCGCGGTGAGGGTGATCGCCTCCCGGGTCACCTCGACCCGCAGTCCCCCCAGCACCGGCAGAGCCACGTCATGGGCCGTCGCCGTAAGGACCTGCTCCACGGCGTCCGCCAGCACCGGCCCCTTCAGTGTCGCGAGCGGCAGGCCCGGCCCGGCGACGAGCGAGCCCTGGATCGCCGTCGCGGTCCGGCGTGCCGCCGCCGCGTCCGCGAGGAGCGACGCGACATGCTCGTCGATCAGCCGGGACGCGTCCGCAGGCGCGGCGTCGAGCACCGTCCGCACCGTGCTCAGGGGCATCCCGATCTCCCGCAGCCCGCGCAGCAGCGTGGCGCGTTCGACCTGGTCGGCGCTGTAGTAGCGGTAGCCCGAGGCAGGGTCGATCTCGGCGGGGGACAGCAGCCCCGCGTCGGCGTAGAACCGCAACGCACTCGACGTCAGACCGCTGCGGCGGGCGAAGACCCCGATCGGCATCAACTCGGAATTCGGCACCCGGTCATCCTCGGGTCTCGACCAAGTCGAAGGTCAACTCGCCGGGGTCCGCCCCTGGCCCCGCTCAGCCGGACGCGGCCCGGAAACGGCGCCGGTACTCCGTCGGTGTCGTGTTCAGCCTGCGGCGGAACGCCCGGATCAGGGTGTCCGTCGTCCCGAAGCCGCACGCCGAGACGACGCGTTCGAGGGTCGCGTCGGTGGACTCGAGCTGGTTGCGGGCCATCTCGACGCGGGCGGACTCGACGTAGGCGCTCGGGGTCATGCCGAGTTCGGCCTTGAACACCCGGGTCAGCTGCCGCTCGCTGAGATGGGCGTACTCGGCGAGATCGGCGACGGTGAGCGGCTCGGCGATGTTCCGCATGATGTGGTGACGCAGGTCCTCCACCCGGCGGGTCGTGGAGACCGGTTCGAGCGGGACGCTGAACTGGCTCTGCCCGCTGGGCCGTTTCAGGTACATCACCAGCTGCCGGGCGACGCGCAGTGCGACCGCCTCGCCGAAGTCGTCGGCGACGAGGGCGAGGGACAGGTCGAGGCAGGCGCTGATGCCCGCGCCGGTCCACACGTCGCCCTCGCGGATGAAGATCGGGTCGGCGTCGACCTCGACCGCCGGGTGGTCGGCGGCGAGCTGCCGCGCGGTCGACCAGTGCGTGGTGGCGCGCTTGCCGTCGAGGAGGCCGGCGGCGGCGAGGATGTGGGCGCCGACGCAGACGGAGGCGACTCTGCGGGCCCGCCCGGCGAGTGCCTTCACCCGGGCGACCACCGCCGGGTCGGTGAGGGCGTGCACGCGCCGCCGGCTGTCGATCTCGACGGAGCCGGGCACCAGGAGGGTGTCGATGCTCTTCGCGGACACCTCGTCGAAGGTGATGTCGGGGAGGACCCGCACCCCGGCGGAGGTGGTCACGGGCCGCGGTGTCTCGGCGGCGAGCACCACCCGATAGCCCGCCGTCTCCGCCACCTCGCGCCGCACCAGGGAGAACACCTCCGGCGGCCCGGTGACGTCGAGGAGGTCGACGCCCTCGAAGAGGACGATGACGACGAGTCGTTCGACGGTGCTCAAGGGGCCTCCGCCCGGTCGGCAGCAGCGATGTCCGGATCTGCATGTTAGATGACATTGCCGACGCGTCGAGCGGAGCCGTAGCTTTCTGGGCGGGGCCCCTCACCGCACGGACGGGCCGCACACACCGAGCCAGTCAGCGCACTTGGCATGCAGACATCTGGGGGTATTCCCATGGCCACGACCACTCTGCGGGAACTCAGCGGTTTCGACGACACGCCCGCGTCGCTCGCCGACTCGACCCTGATCCTCGTCGACTACCAGAACACCTACGTCGGCGGCGTGATGGAGCTGGAGGGCTGGCGGGCCGCGCTCGACTCCGCCGCCGAGCTGCTGGGCCGGGCCCGGGAGGCGGGCGCCACGGTCGTCCACGTCGTCAACGACGGCGGCGAGGGCACCCCGTACGACATCCGCGCCGAGATCGGTCAGATCCACCCGAGTGTGGCGCCGGCCGACGGCGAGGCCGTGGTCGTGAAGAAGCTCCCGAACTCGTTCGCCGGCACCGAGCTGGGCGACCTCGTCGACGCCGCCGGCCACAAGGACGTCGTCGTCCTGGGCTTCATGACGCACATGTGCGTGCTGGCCACCGCCCAGGGCGCCTTCCTGCGCGGTAACCGTCCCACCGTGGTCGCCGACGCCTGCGCGACGCGGGCCCTTCCGGCGGCGGGCACCGAAGTACCCGCCGCCCAGGTCCACCAGGGCGCCCTCGCGGCCGTCGGCGACCTCTACGGGATCGTCGTCCCCTCCGGGAAGTCCCTGACCTGACAAGTCCCTGATCTGACAAGTCCCCGACCTGATCAGGCGGACCGGCCCAGGGCCCCGGAGGGGACGGGGCGTCAACGCACCGGCTTCGCCCACCAGGCGGCCGAGGCGTCCCGCAGGGTGTTGGTGCCGCAGTGCACCTCTCCCATGCCGAGGTGGTACGTGTACCAGTCGTCGATGTACGACACCTTCAGGCCGGCCTTCCGGTACACGGCGGTGACCGCCTCGGTGAAGACGTCCTTGCCGCCGATGACAGGACCCCACTGGCGCGGGGCGAGATAGCGGTCGCGGGCGAGGAGCACACCGTTGACCGCGCCGGGGACGTACGCGCTGGTCGTGACGGTCTCCCGAGGAGCCTTGGAGGAGCGTGCGCCGTCCTCGGCGAGCCACTTCTGCTGGCCGTGGTCCTGATACGTCTCGGCGAGCGAGGAGCCGCCGCCGAGGCGCGTCAGCCGCGGCATCGGCACCTCCTCGCCGTCGGCCGCCCGCGTCTCGGCCTCGCGCGTGTAGAGGGCGGGCACGCGGACGATCTCGGCGTCGGTGACGCCCGTCTCCCGCTTGAGGATCTCCAGGTTCGCCGCGATGCGCTCGGCCGCCATCGTGTTGTCGGCGACGAAGTGCCGGGAGGCCAGGACCTGGTCGATGGTCTCCTTCGGGGCCGGTGCGCCGTCGAGACCCGGCACGGAGAACATCTTCGTCGCGCCGTGGCCGTCCCGCTGGGCGTCACGCAGCAACTGCAGGCCGGCCCGCGGGTCGGCGACCCCGATCCGCCAGCCGCGCGGCGTGTCGGCGGGCAGGAACTGCACGAACTCGTCGACGTGGCCGACACCCAGCCACGAGGTGTCCAGCAGCAGCGGGTCCTGGAGGCCCTGCGACTTCAGCAGCGTGCGCATTCCCGGCGAGGGCCGCTCGCCACTGTCCTTGCGCCAGCCCATGATGATGCGTCCGGCCGGGAACGAACGGCCGCCGTGCGCGTACGGCGGGATCGTCTCCAGGTTCCCCATGGAGTTCAGCGACCAGTCGTCCGGCTGCGCGCGGTCGGAGACCTGCACGACGCCGACGTCACGGCCCCGCACCTTCTCGAACAGCTCCCGGCCCGCCTCCCGGTCCAGCTGGGCCGAGCGCAGCATCACCCGCATCACGTGCCGCCGCCCGCCGGGGCCCGTCATGCTGACGTACGCGGGCTCGACGAAGTCCTGCGCCCACGGGTCCCCGTACTTCTCGAAGGTCACCAGCGGCTTGGTGATGCCGGCGTTCTCGACCTCCTTCGCCAGGTCCTTGACGAACTTCCGCTGCAGGCGGCCGTATTCGCCCGCCCCGTTCACCTTGGTGACCATCACCTGCTGGGTGTTCTGCAGGTGGTGGTGGGTGAGGAGCGGAGCGACGCGCAGGGTGACCGAGTCGGAGGTGCTGCGGCCGCCGGACGACACCGTCAGCCGGATCACCGCGCGGCCGTCCCACTTCGCGCTGTCCCGGATCACATCGGTGGCCTCGACGCCGAACTCCACCCCGGAGCGCAGCTCGGCCGCGGTCAGCCGGGTGTCGGGCGTGACCAGGACCCACTTGCCGGAGCGCTTGAGGAACACATGGGTGTGCTTGGCGCCCTTCGTGACCTGCACACTGCCCTTGGCGTCGGCGGCGACGCCGCTCATCGGGACGGAACGGACCCGGGCGAGGTCGGCCGCGTCGGCCGTGCCGTTGACCTTGCTGTCGGAGGCGTCGTCGCAGGCGGCCAGCTTGGCGTCGGACAGCGGTTTGCCGTCCGGGCCGGTGGTCGGGCAGCGCTTGGTGTCGTCGTCGAGGTTGGGCAGGTGGACCGCGCCGCGTCCGACGGTCCAGCCGTCCTCACCGGCCTTGTCGCTGTCGCCCGTCACGTCGACCGTGCCGTCGCGGTTCACGTCCGCGCGCAGGTCGGGTGACGGGGACGGGCCTGCGGCGTGGGCCGGTGAGAGCGGTGTCGCCAGCACCGATCCCGCCGCGGCGAGGGCGAGGATCGTGTGCCGGACTGGTATGCGCGTACCTGAGCGCACGGCGGTTCCCTTCTGTGGTGGGGGGTTGCGCCGTGCAAGAGGCGAAGTGCGCGGTGTGCGTTGGCCGTGCGCGCGAGGTTCATACCCCGGGTGGACAGCCGGGCGCGGAAAACTCGCGACGGATCATCCCTGGTGGGGATGGAGGAAGCGGTGCGAATGCGGTAAGGGGCCCGTCGCCGTGACGGGCCCCGCGTCACAGCTCCGGCGCCCGGTACGTGGGCCGGCCGCCGACGACGGTGAGCCGCACGGGGAGTCCGGCCAACTCGGTGTCGGCCACGTCGAGCGGGCTGTCGGCGAGGACGGTGAGGTCCGCACGGTGTCCGACGGCCACACGGCCGGACGTGTGCTCCTCGCCCGCTGCCCAGGCCGGGTTCACGGTGACGCCCTGGAACGCCTGGAGCGGCGTCAGCGCCTGCTCGGGGCCGTGCGGCGGCAGGGACAGATCGCTCGGGCGGCGATGCCGGGCGCCGGCCGTGACACCCAGCGGCGGGAACGGCGCGATGGGCCAGTCGGAGCCGAGCACGACCCGGGCGTCGGCCTCCCACAGGTCGCGGCAGCGGAAGGCCCTGGCGAACCGCCGCACCGTGTCGTCCGGGACGGTCTCGATATGCTCGACCCGGTGCCGCACCAGCCGCTCGTGCGCGGCCCGCGCCTCCACGACATCTACCGCTCCTGGCGGGCCGTCGCCGACGAGTTCGGCGGCGTGTTCGTGGGGGAGGTGTGGCTGCCCGACGCCGAACGCTTCGCCCGCTACCTCCGGCCCGACGAACTGCACACCGCGTTCAACTTCAACTTCCTCACCTGCCCCTGGGACGCGGACCGGCTGCGCCGCGCCATCGACGACACCCTCGCCGAACACGCCCCGGTCGGCGCCCCCGCCACCTGGGTCCTGTGCAACCACGACGTGACCCGCACGGTGACCCGCTACGGCCGCGCGGACACCGCCGTCGACTTCGCCACCAAGGCCTTCGGCACCCCGGCCGACCTCACCCTCGGCACCCGCCGCGCCCGCGCCGCCGCCCTGCTGACCCTGGCCCTGCCCGGATCGGTCTACGTCTATCAGGGCGAGGAACTCGGCCTGCCCGAGGCCGACATCCCCCTGGACCGCATCCAGGACCCGATGCACTTCCGTTCCGGCGGCACGGACCCGGGCCGCGACGGCTGCCGGGTACCCCTGCCCTGGGCCGCCGGTGAACCGCACTGCGGCTTCGGCGCGCAGACGCCGCCCTGGCTGCCCCAGCCGGACACCTGGCCGGACTACGCGGCCGACCGCCAGGCCGCGGACCCCGGCTCGATGCTCACCCTCTACCGGCAGGCCACCGCCTGCGGCGCGCCACCGAAGGCCTCGGCGACGGACCCCTCACCTGGCTCCCCGCCCCCGACGGGGTCCTCGCCTTCGCCCGCCCGCGCGGCCTGACCTGCGTGGTCAACCTCTCGGCGGCCCCCCGTCGGCCTGCCCGTCCACAGCGCCCTCCTGCTCGCCAGCGGACCGCTCGACGGCGACGCACGGCTGCCCCATGACACCGCCGTCTGGCTGCGCTCCTGACAGCTCGCCGACCCGGGCGGGCACACGGAAGGTGCCCGCCCGGGTCGGTACGACGCTGTCAGCCCCGCCCGCTGCCGCTCCGGCGGCAGACCAGCCAGACCGCCATGGCCGTGCCCGCGACCGCCAGCAGCAGCGTGCGATGGTCCCGGGCCAGCCGGGTCCCCTCGGCGGTCGTGTGCCGCACCTGCTCGGGTGCCTTCTCCTCCCACACCCGACCGGCCCGGGCGGCCGTCTCCCGGGCGTGCCCGGCGGCCTGGGAGGCCTTGCCCTTGACCGGTTCGGGCAGCCTGTCCTGAACCTGGTGTGCCATGTCGGCGGCCTTGGCCCGGAGCTCACCGGCCTTCGCCGCGGCCTGCTCCCTGACCTCCGCGGCCTTCTCCTGCGCGCGGCTCTTCACATCGCTCTTCGCCGCGATCGCCTCGACCGTGTCCCCGAGCTCGCTCCGGGTCCGCGCCACCTGCTCGCGCAGCTCCTCGGGGCTCGGGGCTGTCTTCTTGCCGTGGGACGGCTCGCTCATCGGTGCGCGCTCTCCTTGATCTCGGCCACATCGGCCTTCACGTTCTCGATCGTCTGCTCCGGCACGGGCGGCGCGGCCCGGCCCACCTGCTTCCTGCCGCTCATCGCCATGACCGCGGCGATCACACCCAGCACCACGGTCACGATCAGCGCCGCCGCCCACACGGGCAGCGGGATCGCCAGAGCGGCGATCACCGTGGCGACCAGCGCCTGGAGCGTCAGGAAGCCGACGACGCCGGCGCCGCCGAACAGTCCGCCTCCCTTGCCGTAGCGCCTGCCCTTCTCCTTCATCTCCGCCTGCGCCAGGCGCAGCTCGCCGCGGACCAGCTCCGTCAGCTGCTGCGACGCCCGCTGCACCAGCTCGCTCACCGGTTCCTGGCCGGGGTGATGTGCCTCCTGGCCGGGTGCGGTGCGATGCGACCGCGTACTGAACACGGCGATCACCTCCCATCGGTCTCGTGTCCGGGACCGGCTGTGTCGCCGCGCTCGGTCCCGCGCCGAGTGCGCGAGTACCCCGGACGGTCCGCCGCCCACCTCCCGATCAGCGTCCGACCAGCTGGTCGGCCAGCCGGCGCGCCTGGGTCAGCAGCGTGCCGTACGTCGCCAGCGCGTCCGGGTCGTCGGGCACCGCGCCGAGCAGCCGCTGCCGCAGGCCGGCCAGGGTGCGGTCCAGCTCCTCGACCACCTCGCGCAGCTCCCGGTCCGCCCGCCGGTCCGCACCGCCCGGCGCGAACCGGCTGGTGGTGTAGAGCCGGACGGCCCGGGCGCTGCGGCGCAGGAACTCGGCGTACGGCTCGGTGACGTGCGGGCCCGGCCGGGGCGCTCCCCGCTCGCCGTCACAGGACTCCAGCACCGCCCGGGTGACGCCCGCGGTGTGGACGGCCACGTGGTCGAGGACGGTGACCGCGTCGTCGTGGTCCTCCGGTCCGGGCGAGGCCGCGCCACGGTCACGGCGCCGGGGGTTGGCCCACAGGCTTTCCCGGCTCCAGCCGACCGCCGAACGCGCCTGCTCCACCAGCCGGCCCAGACGCAGCGCCCGCTCGTGCGCGGCACCGGCCGCCTGCGCGTCCCAGTCCCCGGCGGCCAGCCCGTCGGCGACCGAGTCGAGGATCTCCTGCGCCTCGCGGGCCGCGTCCTCGAGCGCGGCCCGCGAGCTGCGCAGATACACCGGAGGCCGGACCAGCGCGTTCACCAGGATGCCCACGACCGCGCCGAAGACCGCCTCCGCGATCCGGGCCCCCGAACCGGCGATCGTGACCGGCTGCATGGTCAGCACGAACAGGGCGCCGGTGGCCGCGTAGATCCCCTGGCTGCCGAGCCGCCGCCAGTTCCCCAGCAGCACCGCCGCCGGCAGCACCAGGCCCATCGCCGCCATCGTGGAGTCCAGCAGCAGGGCGGTGCCGGTGGCCACGACCGTCCCGGTGGCGATGGCCGCCACCTGCTGGAGGCCGTGCGCGATCGACCGGTACACCGTCGATTCCACCAGCACGATCGCCACCCACGGCGCGACGAACGCCATCGGCGCCCCCAGCCACCAGCCCGCGACCGCCCAGGCCAGACAGGCGGCCAGCGCCGCCTTGCAGGCCTGTACCACCAGGTCGCGTTCCCGGCCCGGTTCCGTCCACGCCCGGCGCAGCGCCTCGCCGACCGCCCGCATACCGCGCGGGACACCCTGTAGAGCTCGTCGAAATCCCTGCATCGGGAGCCAGGTGCCACATCTGCCGGGATGAATGCAGCCGGATCGGCGGCGGGCCTCCCGGTCGCCGTCGTGCTACCCGAGCGACCGGAGCCCGGCGGCGGCCTCGGTGAGGCTGCGGCGGGCGAAGGCCAGCTGGTCGGTGCCGTACCCGCGCGGACCGCACTCGACGACGAGCAGCAGGCCCAGGTAGAGGCGGTACAGGGCCAGGCGGTGCCGGAAGGCCGGGGTGAAGTCGAGGGTGCCGCCGGCCTCGGTGTAGCCGGCGACCAGATCGCTGTCCGGACCGGTGTCACCGCCGAACGCCAGGGAGACCAGTTCGGCGGCCGGGTCGCCCCAGAACGCCCGCTCGTGGTCGATGAGCCCGGTGATCCCGGCGGGCCCGCCGTCGCCGGCGCCGACGACGAAGATGCTGCCCGGCCACAGGTCGAAGTGGACCAGCCGGGGCTCGGTGACCTCGTCCAGCGCGTACCCGCCCTCGGCCACCAGGGCGCGTATCCGGTCGGGCGGCACGTCCAGCGGGGACCGCCATCGCCCGGCGTCGTCGAGGAGCGCTTCGACCATCGCGGAGAAGGCGGTCCGCCAGCGCGGGGCCGAGAGCGCCGACTCGGCGGCCGGGTAGCCGAACCGGCCGTCCGGTGGCGTCAGGGTGTGCAGACGGGCGGTGATCGCGCCCAGTTCCCGGCGCAGTGCCGCCTCGGTGCCGGGCGACAGCCGGGCGGCCGCCCGGTCCCAGGGCAGGCCCGTCAGGACCGAGAGGGCGAGGAAGTCCTCTCCGGCGTGGAGCAGCGCGGGGGAGGGCACGCCGCCGCCCGGAAGGTCCGCGATACGCCGGTAGACCATCGCCTCCGTCGCCATGATGCCGCGCTCGTAGCGCAGGACCGCGGCGTCGGCGGGCGGGGCGAGTTTGACGACGGCCGGCCTGCCGTCGTCGAGCAGGACTCGGTAGGCCGTGTTGAACCAGCCGTCGGTCAGCTCGCGTTCCACCCGGCACCCTGTGCCGGTGGCCGCGCGGAGCAGCCGGTCGAGCTCGTCGGGAGAGACGCGGCGCTTGGTCAGGCTCTGCATGAGGTCACGCTTTCGGACGTCCTGGTCTGGGCGGTGCGGGTGGGGCCGCGTTGCGGGAGCGCTCCCATGATGCCGGAAGCGCCCGCGGGCAGGGGGCGGTGAGTGAGATGATCTCGCGGTGGCCGGGGTGACGACCGAGGGAAGGGGCGATCGTGGGAGCGGCCGGTCCCGGCCCGGGCCGGTTCGCCCGCCGGGGGTCGGCGATACTGATCACCGCACACCCGTCACCCACCCAGCCCGCGCCACCGCCGCCGAACGAAGCAGAGGAAAGCAGACCCACCGTGTTCCAGGAGACCCCGATCTACAGCCGCCTCATCGCCGAACGCGGTGACATCCCCCTTCAGGTGCGCAGCGAGGCCGACCGCATACGCCGCGACCTGGAGGCCGTGATGCGCGTCGCCCCGAGCCCCGCCTCCGGTCTCCCCGGCCAGCTGGGCTTCCCCGGCCCGCCCCGGTGACGGCCGTGACGTGCCGTCAGGGCACCCCGGGCTGAGCGGCACCACCGCGCCCGCCATGCCCGGCAGAAGCGGGAGCACCGTCGCGAGGCGGCCGGCGGCCACGGCCCACAGGCCGCTCGCCGGCTCCGCCCGACGTACCGCACGGTCACCGGGAGAGCACCCGTCCGGGGCCGCCCGGAGTCATCGGGGGTAGGCTGACACCCGTTCGTGTCATGCCGAATCAGCGGCGCAGATCGAGACATCAGGGAGGTGAGGTCGATGACCGCGCTCAAGGCCACCACGCACAGCGTCCGGGTCTCCCTCACGTCCCCGGTCGTGGCCTGACCTCATCTCGTCCGCCCTCGCCGGGAGCGTGAGCTCGCGAGGCGTCCACACGAACGTCTCATCGAAACGGATCCTCATCCATCATGGGCAACCACTGGATCACGCGCGCCGAGACCGGCGCCGACATCCCCGCCATCCGTGAGATCGACCTCGCCGCCTTCCCGACGGCGCTGGAGGCCGACCTCGTCGAGGCACTGCGCGCCGACCCGACCGCGTGGATCGACGGGCTGAACCTCGTCGCCGCCGACGAACGCGGACACCTCGTCGGCCACGCGCTCCTGACCCGCTGTCACATCGGTGACGTCCCCGCCCTGTGCCTGGGCCCGGTCGCCGTCCGGCCCGAGCGGCAACGCGACGGCGCCGGAGCCGCGGCCGTCCGAGCGGCCCTCCAGGCGGCCAAGGAGGCCGGCGAACACCACGTCGTCGTCCTGGGGCATCCCGCGTACTACCCCCGGTTCGGCTTCGGCCGCGCCTCCGCGCACGGCATCGGCGTGACCTTCGACGTCCCGGACGAGGTGCTGATGGCCCTCACCCTCGACGCCGGCCACCCGCTGCCCGGCGGAACCGTCCGCTACGCCACGGCGTTCGGCGTCTGATCCGCGTCCGGACCACCTTCGCCGCGCGGGGGCACCGCGACACCCCCGCGCGGCACCACGATTCAGGCCGACCCGGCACCCGACCCGATCGGGCACAGGATGTCGGGTCGGGCAGGGCGGGCCGTTCATAGCGTGGTGAACGTCAAAAGGAAGGGGACCGGGCGTGCTGGAGCGGCTCAACCAGGTCATGGAGCACATCGAGGGCCACCTCGACCAGTCGATCGACGTGGCCGGGCTGGCGCGGACCGCCGCCACCTCGGAGTACCACCTGCGCCGGATGTTCTCCGCGCTCGCGGGCATGCCGCTGTCGGAGTACGTCCGGCGCCGCAGGCTCACGCTCGCGGGCGCAGAAGTGCTCGCGGGACACGAGTCGCTGCTGGAGATCGCGGTCCGCTACGGCTACGGCTCGGGTGAGGCGTTCGCGCGGGCGTTCCGCGTCATGCACGGCGTCGGCCCGGGCGAGGCCCGGCGCACGGGCGCCGCGCTCGTCGCCCAGCCACGGCTGACCTTCCGCCTCACCGTCGAAGGGAACAGCAGCATGCGATACCGCGTTGTGCACCGGCCGGACTTCACCGTCGTCGGCTTCAAGACCCGGGTGCCCCTGGTGCACTCGGGGCCGAACCAGGCGATCGTCGACTTCGTGCGGGGTCTCGACCGCGAGGCCCTGGAGCGTCTGGAGAAGCTCGCGGACCAGGAGCCGCGGGGCATCGTCGCCGTCTGCGACGACCTGGACCCGAGCCGCGCCGAGGGCACGGAACTCGACTACTACCAGGGCGTGATCACCGCCGCCGCCACCCCCGACGGCACCACGACCCAGACCGTCCCGTCCGGCACCACGACCCTGACCGTCCCGTCCGGCGCCTGGGCCGTGTTCACCGTCTCCGGACCGGCGCCGGAGGCGATCCAGACGTTGTGGCGGGACGTGTTCACCCAGTGGTTCCCGTCCAACCCGTACCGCGGCCGCCCCGGCCCGGAGATCCTGCGCACCCGCCTGTCGGCGGACGGCAGCGAGGCCGACGCCGAGCTGTGGCTGCCGGTGGAGCGGGAACAAGGATGAGCGGAGCTTCAGCCGGCCGCGCGGGCCGGCTGAAGCCCCCTCCCGTCAGGCCCCGACGTACGCCGCGAGGTGCTCGCCGGTGACGGTGGAGCGGGCCGCGACGAGGTCGGCCGGGGTGCCCTCGAAGACGATCCGGCCGCCGTCGTGGCCGGCGCCCGGACCGAGGTCGATGATCCAGTCCGCGTGCGCCATGACCGCCTGGTGGTGCTCGATGACGATGACCGACTTGCCGGAGTCGACGAGCCGGTCCAGCAGGCCCAGCAACTGCTCGACGTCGGCGAGGTGGAGGCCGGTGGTCGGCTCGTCGAGGATGTGGACGCCGCCCTTCTCACCCATGTGCGTCGCCAGCTTCAGCCGCTGCCGCTCGCCGCCCGACAACGTGGTGAGCGGCTGGCCGAGGGTGAGGTAGCCGAGCCCGACGTCGGCCATCCGCTCGAGGATCCGGTGGGCCGCGGGGGTGCGGGCCTCGCCCGCGCCGAAGAACTCCTCGGCCTCGGTCACCGACATCGCGAGCACCTCGCTGATGTCCCGTCCGCCGAGACGGTGCTCCAGCACCGACGCCTGGAACCGCTTGCCCTCGCAGTCCTCGCACGGGCTGGCGACCCCGGCCATCATCGCCAGGTCGGTGTAGATCACCCCGGCACCGTTGCAGGTGGGGCAGGCGCCCTCCGAATTCGCGCTGAACAGCGCCGGCTTGACGCCGTTGGCCTTCGCGAACGCCTTGCGGACCGGGTCCAGGAGCCCGGTGTACGTCGCCGGGTTGCTGCGGCGCGAGCCGCGGATCGGCGTCTGGTCGACCGCCACCACGCCGTCCCGCCCGGCGACCGAGCCGTGGATCAGCGAGCTCTTGCCGGAACCGGCGACGCCCGTGACCACGACGAGCGTCCCGAGCGGGATGTCGACGTCGACACCCCGCAGGTTGTTCGCCGACGCGCCGCGGACCTCCAGCGCGCCGGTGGGCTCGCGCACCGACTCCTTGAGGCGGGCCCGGTCGTCGAGATGCCGGCCGGTGATCGTGCCGCCGGCCCGCAGGCCCTCGACGGTGCCCTCGAAGCAGACGGCACCGCCCGCCGTACCGGCACCGGGGCCCAGGTCGACGACATGGTCGGCGATCTCGATCACCTCGGGCTTGTGCTCCACGACGAGCACCGTGTTGCCCTTGTCCCGCAGCCGCAGCAGCAGGTCGTTCATCCGCTGGATGTCGTGCGGGTGCAGACCGACGGTCGGCTCGTCGAAGACGTACGTGACATCGGTGAGGGATGAGCCGAGGTGGCGGATCATCTTGACGCGCTGCGCCTCACCGCCCGACAGGGTGCCCGACGGCCGGTCCAGCGCGAGGTAGCCGAGACCGATCTCCACGAACGAGTCGAGGGTCTGCTGCAGCGCGGTCAGCAGCGGGGCCATCGACGGCTCCTCGACGCCGCGGATCCACTCGGCGAGGTCGCGGATCTCCATGGCGCAGGCGTCGGCGATGCTGACGCCCTTGATCTTCGACGACCGGGCGCCCTCGCTGAGCCGGGTGCCGTTGCATTCGGCGCAGGTGGTGAAGGTGACGGCCCGCTCCACGAACGCCCGGATGTGCGGCTGCATCGCCTCCTTGTCCTTGGACAGGAACGACTTCTGGATCTTCGGGATCAGCCCCTCGTAGGTGAGGTTGACGCCGTTGACCTTCACCTTGGTCGGCTCGCCGTAGAGGAAGTCCCGCATCTCCTTCTCGGTGAACCGGCTGATCGGCTTGTCCGGGTCGAGGAAACCGGACTGGGCGTAGAGCCCCACGGTCCACACGTTGTCCGACTTCCAGCCGGGGATGGTGAACGCGCCTTCGGAGATCGACTTCGAGTCGTCGTAGAGCTGGGTGAGGTCGATGTCGGAGACCGTGCCCCGGCCCTCGCAGCGGGTGCACATGCCGCCGGTGCGCTCGTAGGTCGCCTTCACAGCCTTCTTGCTGCCGCGCTCCACCGTGATCGCGCCGCTCGCCCGGACCGAGGCGGTGTTGAAGGAGTACGCGCTCGGCGGGCCGATGTGCGGGTCGCCGAGGCGGCTGAAGAGGATGCGCAGCATCGCGTTGGCGTCGGTGGCCGTGCCGACCGTGGAGCGCGGGTCCGCGCCCATCCGCTGCTGGTCCACGATGATCGCCGTCGTCAGCCCGTCGAGCACGTCGACCTCGGGCCGCGCCAGCGACGGCATGAACCCCTGCACGAACGCGCTGTACGTCTCGTTGATCAGCCGCTGCGACTCCGCGGCGATCGTGTCGAAGACCAGCGAGCTCTTGCCCGAGCCGGACACGCCGGTGAACACCGTCAGCCGGCGCTTCGGGATCTCGACGCTGACGTCCTTGAGATTGTTCTCGCGCGCCCCGTGCACGCGGATCAGATCGTGGCTGTCGGCGGCGTGCGACGCAGGGGACTGCGGCTGGGGCCTCGTGGCCATGGTCATCCTTCTCCATCTGTCTGGCGGACCGCGTGCGGGCGGTCTCCGTGCGCGCGGCCCTCGTCAGGGCCGCGCCGTTCGCGGCTCGTGGCGGTTCCGGGCGTGCTCAGTCCAGTTGCTGGATGCGGACCATGTTGCCCGCCGGGTCACGGAAGGCGCAGTCGCGGACGCCGTACGGCTGCTCGGTCGGCTCCTGCACCACCTCCGCACCGGTGGCCTGCACGCGATCGAAGACGCCGTCGAGGTCGCGGGTGGCCAGGAGGATGCCGGCGTAGGTGCCCTTGGCCATCATCTCGGCGATGGTGCGGCGTTCGTCGTCGGTGACGCCGGGGTCGGCGGCCGGCGGCGTCAGGACGATGGACGTGCCGGGCTGGTCGACGGGGCCGACCGTGATCCAGCGCATCCCGCCGTAGCCGACGTCCTTGCGGACCTCGAAGCCGAGGGTGTCGCGGTAGAAGGCCAGGGCGGCGTCCGCGTCGTCGTGGGGGAGGAAACTCGCGTGAATCGTGATGTCCATGGCCGTCACGCTAGCCGCGGCCCGACGGCCGCGCTTCTCGATTCCTGATCGGCCTGGTCACCTGTTTCGCGACGCACGACGGCATGCCCTCGGTCGCGTCCGCCGCCTCGCGCCGGTAGGTGCTGGGCGGCACGCCGACCAGCTCGGTGAAGCGGGTGCTGAAGGTGCCGAGCGACTGGCAGCCGACCGCGAAGCAGACCTCGGTGACACTGAGGTCGCCGCGGCGCAGCAGCGCCATCGCGCGCTCGATCCGCCGCGTCATGAGGTAGCCGTACGGCGACTCCCCGTAGGCGAGCTTGAACTGGCGGCTGAGATGCCCGGCCGACATGTGCGCGTCGCGCGCGAGCGCCTCGACGTTCAGCGGCCGGGCGTACTCCCGGTCGATCCGGTCGCGCACCCGGCGCAGCCGCGCGAGGTCGCTCAGTTGCGGGGGAGTGGGGGAACTGCTGCTCACCCGCAGCATCGTCCCACAGGGACCGGACCCACGGCCGGGTTCCGTGCCCACGCGGGGACACGGAACCCGGCGGACCCGCGCCTGGGCCCTGTCGTGCGGAGCCGGCCTGATCCGGACGACGAGGCCTAGGGGACGTCTCGCCGATCATGCCGGGCTCGCGGCGCCTGGCACCGCGCCTCGCCGCGTTGTCGTCGGTCCCCGATTCCCCCAAGCTCTCGGCTCCGCTCGAGCAGGGGGGACCCCCATCGCATCGGCTCCCTCCTCCGCCTTGCGATGCACGGCACCAGGCGCCGCTCCCTGATCCGGCCTGATCGACGAGACACCCCCTAGCCGGCGTAGGTCTCGAACTCCGCGATCCGCGGGGTGCCGGAGGAGCCGGTGATCTCGAAGGTGACCTTGCTGAGCGAGGTCCGGGGGAAGGAGATGACCCCCGCGCCGGTGCCGGTGGTCAGCACGGCGCCGGTGTCGGCGTTGACGACCCGCCACGCCCCGATGCGACCGGTGGCGCCGGCCGCCTCCCGGATGTTGATCCTGGAGACCGCGGTGGCGGAGCCCCACTTGATCGACACGGAGCCGGTGGCGGCGGCCGGTGACCAGTAGGTGCCCATGTCACCGTCGCGCACGTAGCCGTAGCTCGTCCCGCTCGCCTTGCTGGAGCCGTCGGAGCCCGCCCCGATGCTCAGGTTGGTCCCGCCGGGCTGCGTCGGGGTCGGCGTGGGCTCGGTCGGGGTCGGGGTGGGGTCGGTGGGGGTCGGCGTCGGGGTCGGGGTCTGCGGGGTGCAGTTGCCGTCCGACACCTTCAGGCCCTTGTTGGCGCCGGCCGTCTGGCTCACGATGGCCGGCACGCAGCTCGCCCCGTCGAGGCTGTAGGAGTACGGGATGCCGACGGTGGTGTTGGACTGCGGGTCAGGGCCCGCCGGGTTGTTGTCCTCGCCCGGGCTGGACCACGTCACGTTGTCGAAGATGTTGCCGCTGACCTGCCAGTAGCCGGCCGCGTCGGTGTAGAAGGTGCCCAGGACGTCCTTGGAGTCCTCGAAGTAGTTGTTGTCCACCTTGGCGCGGGCGCCGGCCCGGGAGTTGATGCCGGACTCGTTGAGGCTCATGTAGTGGTTGTTGTACATGTGGGCGACGCCGCCGCGCAGCAGGGGAGCGCGGGAGTCGATGTTCTCGTACAGGTTGTGGTGGTAGGTGATGAAGCCGTTCGAGACGTCGCTCTCGCTGGACCCGACGAGCCCGCCGCGGCCGGAGTCGCGCAGGACGCTGTACGACAGGGTCACGTACTGGGTGTTGTCCTTCATGTCGAAGAGACCGTCGTAGCCCTCCGACTCCCCGCCCGACGCCTCCAGGGTGACGTGGTCGACCCAGACGTTGCGGACGTCGCTCTCCATGCCGATGGCGTCACCGCCGTTGGACGTGGGCGAGCCCGACTTCTTGACGTTCCGTACGGTCACGTTCTGGATGATGATGTTGCTGGACTCGCGGATGTGGATGCCCAGCTGGTCGAAGACGGCACCGCCGCCGACCCCGACGATGGTGACGTTGCTGATCTGCTTGAGCTCGATCACGCCGTCGGCGGTGCTGCAGCTGTCGCCGGACACCTTGCTGGTGTTGCCGTGGTTGATGGCCCCCTCGACCTGGATGGTGATCGGGGTGCTGCTGCTGGCCCGGCCGCACAGGGCCTGGTGGATCGCGGTGCCCGTGGTGGCGCGTACCGTCTGACCGCCGGCGCCGCCGGTGGTGCCGCCGTTCTGGGTCGCGTAGCCGGTGGCGCCGGCCGTCGCCGCCGAGGCCTGCGGTGCCGACAGCGCCGCGCCGGTCCCGACCGCGAGGGCCATCGTGGCCAGCGCCGCGTAGAGTCGCACTGCGACTGGTCGTCTCATCGTCGTCTCCCCATTCGTCCCTGAATGCTGAGCGTTGCTGTTTCGCACTGAGCGTTTCTGTTTCCTGCTGCGCGCCGCCGACGGCAGCACTGACGGCAAGCGCGTTCTGCTCTCGACTCGCCGAAGTGCTCGCGAGTCGGCGGCTCCGCCGCCGTGGCCTGGAGGTTCGGGGTCGTGGGCGTCGGCCACGAGGTCACCGTGACCGTGCGCTTCGGACCGCTCCCGCCGAAAGATGCCGGCGGTGCCGTCACCGCGTAGCCGACCGCCGCTGTGATCAGTGTCCTGATCAGCGGTTTGTTGCCTGGATGCCGTCGTGTCGGGGCAGCGTCGGGCAGTGCGGTGCGGCGTCGTCGTGGCGTGCACCCTTCGTTCTGTGGGCGCGTCGGCTGCCGGGTGGAGCCCACGCGTGGATCGGTGGCGGCTCTGGTGCGCAGGGGCGGCGAATGCCGCGATGGTCGCTTCCGTCGAAACGACCCTTGTGTGGATGGGAAAGCGCTTTCCGCTCCGCGAGGATAGGGGGAGGCGGTGACAGTGGCAAGGTTTCGGGCAAGGCTCGAATCACCGGCCGGGCGGCAAGGGGGCGAGGGGACCGATATGCCCGTGTCCCCTCAACCGGCCGCGGGGGCCGCGCAGTTGGCCGCCGGACACCGGCTGGTGCCCGGCGGCCGGCCGTGCGGTGTGACGGGTCAGGCCGGGGTGACCGGGGTCTGGAGTTCCGTCACCCAGTCGTCGCGGTTCTCGGGGCACTCCAGGTTGATCTCGCGCGGGTACCCGGTCGACCGGTAGCCGTTGGCGTCGATCCAGTGAGCCAGGCTCTGGACCGTGGGCAGCACGCCGTCCATCGAGCCGCGGTGCACGATGGTCGCCGCCTGGTCGAGCGACGGCAGGTCGAGCACGCGGAAGGAGCCGTCCTGGAGCGGGGCGGAGACCTGGACGGCGGCATGGACCGTGATCCGGCCGGCGCCCTGAGGGGCGTCCTCGTAGTAGGCGACCCCCGGGCCCGAGGGGGTGACCCCCGCGGCCTCCAGACGCCGGAACAGCTCGTCGTAGAGCGGACCGATGACGGGGCTGACGTCCTCGGGCCCGAAACTCTCGGCGGTCGCGGTGAGTTCCGCCACCCGGACCGCGGGGACGCTCTTGAGGACGACGTCGTTCGTGGACATGTGTCCCTCACTCTCGATCGCTCGGAGCCTCGCCTCGACCTGGACCAGCCGCGCCCGCGCGGCGGCGACCGCCGTCTCCAGCTCGGCCCGCCGCAGCCGGAGCATGCCACGCAGCTCCTCGGCGCCGACCTTCTCGTCCACGATGTCCTTGACCTGCTGAAGCTTGAAGCCCAGCTCCTTCAGGGCGATGACGCGGTTGAGGCGGGCGAGTTGGGCCGCCGTGTAGTAGCGGTAGCCGCTGGCCGGGTCGACATGGGCCGGGCGCAGCAGTCCGGTCGCGTCGTAGTGACGCAGCATCCGGACCGACACGCGGCCGTGCCGGGCGAAGTCTCCGATGGTGAACATGATGTCTCCGAGCTGACCGCCTGACACGGTGTGAGGGTCAAGGGCACGACGGTACGGGCGATGGGCGAACGGGATCACACGACTGACACGCAGACGTCACACGGGAAGCGGAATGGGCCCGTGAACGCCGCTGGTTGGCATAGACATGACTATAGGAGTAACACTCGACGCGACCGGTTCCGACAACCAGATCGACGCCAGTGTGCGGCTCGCGCGCCAAGCCGCGGAGGCGGGACTCAGATCGGCTTGGTTCGGGCAGACCTTCGGCGCGGACTCACCCCTGCTGGCGGCGATCGTGGGACGTGAGGTGCCCGGCCTGCACGTGGGCACGTCCGCGATCCCCGTGTTCGGCCGCCACCCCCTGCTGGTCTCCAGCCAGGCCCAGACGGCCCAGGCGGCCACGCACGGCCGCTACCACCTCGGACTCGCCCTCGGCACCAAGCTGCTGACCGAGGCGGGCTTCGGCATCCCCTTCACCCGGCCCGTCGCCCTGCTGCGCGAGTTCCTCACCGCGCTGCGGCAGCTCACCGAGAACGGGTCCGCCGACTTCCACGGCGAACTGCTCACCGCGGCCACCCCGATTCCCGCGCGTGTGCCGGGCGCCGAGGGCGGAGTGCCGTTGCTCGTCGCCGCGATGGGCCCGCAGGCACTGCGCGTCAGCGGTGAGCTGGCGGACGGGATCCTGCCCTACCTCGCCGGCCCGCGCGCGCTGGGCGAGCACATCGTCCCCGCCCTGACGGCGGCGGCGCGCGAGGCCGGCCGGCCCGCGCCCCGGATCGTCGCACTGGTGCACGGCGTGGTCACCGACGACGTCGACGCCGTACGGGAGAAGGCCGCCGGTCAGCTCGCGTTCTACGAGCAGATCCCGTCCTACGCGCGCGTCATCGAACTCTCCGGCGGCCGGCGGGCCGCGGACGTGGCGGTGATCGGCGACGAGAAGACGATCGCGGCCGAAGTGCGGCGGTACCGGGACGCCGGGGCCACCGAGGTCGTGTTCGCCGGGACGAACATCGCGGGGGAGGCCGATCGGCGGCGCACGTGGGCACTCCTCGGGGAGCTGGCGGCCGCCTCCGGGCACTGATCGCGTGCCCGACGGCGCCACCCCGGCCCTCTCGCGCGTGCCGGCTCACACCGCGCGGGCGACGAGGAGCGCGACGTCGTCGTGGTCGTCGGGGTGGCGCAGGCCGTACAGCAGGAGGTCGCAGGTCTCCTCCAGCGGCCGCTCGGGCTCGTCGAGGAAGCTGAGGAGGGCGTTCAGGCGCTCGTCGATGGGGTGTTGGCGGGTCTCGACGAGGCCGTCGGTGTACAGGATCAGCAGATCGCCGGCGTCCAGCTCGGTCATGGTGGTCTCGAACGTGACGCCGCCGACCCCGAGCGGGGCCCCGGTCGGCAGGTCGAGCAGGGCCGGGTCGCGGCCGGGACGGGCGAGCGCGGGCGGCATGTGGCCCGCGTTGGCCATGCGGCACTTGCCTGTGTGGGGGTCGAACACGGCGTAGAGGCAGGTGACGATGTAGTGCTCCAGGTCGCAGGTGATCTTGTCCAGGTGCTGGAGCACCTCGCCCGGATCGAGGTCCAGGTCCGCGTACGCGCAGGTGGCGGTGCGCAGCCGGCCCATGGTGGCGGCGGCGTCGATGCCGTTGCCCATGACGTCGCCGACGACCAGGGCGGTCTTGTCGCCGGTGAGCGGGATGACGTCGTACCAGTCGCCGCCGACCTCGCTGGTGGCCTGGGCGGGCTGGTAGCGGGAGGCCAGTTCGAGACCCGTGTGGTGCGGCGGATGGTCGGGCAGCAGGCTGCGCTGGAGGGTCAGGGCGGTGTTGCGCACGCTCTGGAACCAGCGGGCGTTGTCGATGGCCACGGCGGCCCGGCTGGCCAGCTCGGTGGCGAGGACGACGTCGTCGTCGTCGAACGGGGCCGGGTTGCGGGTGCGTTTGAGGTCGAGGGCGCCCAGCACCTCGCCGTGCGCGATCAGCGGCACGGCGAGATAGGAGTGGACGCCGGCGCGGGCCAGCAACGCGGTGGCCTCGGCGTCCCGGGCGATACGCCGCAGATCGTTCTCGTCGACGTGTCGGACCAGGACCGGTCGGCCGGTGTGGACGCACAGCGTGACCAGGCGGTCGCCCTCGTAGGAGGCCAGGTCCCCGGGCGGGTCGGCGGCGCGCAGCGCCACACTGGGGTGGGCCGCCTTGATGGCGAGGGCGCGGAACAGCTCCGGGCCGTTGTCCGCGTTGCGCGTGCGGCGGCAGGCCAGGGCGGAGTCCAGCACGTCCACGGCGACGATGTCGGCGAGTTCGGGGCTGGCGACCTCCGCCAGTTCACGGGCGGTGTGCTGCACCTCCAGGGTGGTGCCGACCCGCGTCGAGGCCTCCGCTATGAGGGCCAGGCGCCGCCGGGCCCGGTCCGCCTCGATCGCCGCGCGATGCCGTTCGGTGACGTCGACGACGGACATGGCCGCGCCGAGTACCCGCCCACTGGGGTCCTCCAGGCGGTAGAAGGACAGGGACCAGGCGTGCTCGTGGTCCGGTTCCGAGGGCGGGCGGCCCACGTGGTACTGGTCGAGCAGCGGGGTGCCCGTGGTGAGCACCTGGCGCAGACACGACTCGACGGTGTCCATGTCGGGGAAGGGCAGGGTCTGCCTCAGGTGACGGCCGATGTGGTCCTCGGCGGGGATTCCGTCGATGCGTTCCAGCGCCGGGTTGACCAGCAGGTACCGCAGCTCGGGGTCCATCAGGGCCAGACCGATCGGGGACTGGTTGATCAGCCGCTCGCACAGCGCCAGATCGGTCTCGACGCGCTGGAGGAGGGTGTGGTCCGCCGCCAGGCCCAGGGCGTAGACGTCCCCGAGGTCGTCCAGCAGCCGCATGTTGCGGAACTCCATCAGCCGGGTGCTGCCGTCCTTGTGCCGGATGGGGAAGGCACCGGCCCAGCTCCGCCCCGTCTCCAGCACCTCCGCGAACAGCTTCACCACGGCCTGCAGATGCTCGTGGTGGATGATCAGGCGCGCCGCGGGCTTGCCCAGCGCCTCCTCCGCGCTGTACCCGAACAGGTCCTCGGCCTGCGGGGTCCAGAACACGATGCGCCCCTCGGTGTCCAGGACCAGCGCGGCCACACTGAGCACGTCCAGCAGGGTGGTCCGGCCGGACGACTCGGAGCCGTACTGGTCACCTTTGGACGGGGGGAAGGATTCGGCTGTCATCCCTGATCCTCCTGACCGGCCGGCAGGGTCGGCCGGCCTGTGCCGGCATCGCCGTACGGCTGTCAGGACCGGCTCTTCCATGCTGCATCCGGTCCCGCGCGTTGCCCAGTCCCGGTGATCGGCCCGCGCGCGTCCGGGCCGCGTACCCACCGCTGATCTGCGACGACGCGAGGCACCGGCCGGACCGGCGAAGCGCCCCGCCGGGGATACCCCGGCCCCACCCGAGGTACCCGGGGGGACGGCCCCGGCCTCCCGGGCCCGTGCACATCGGCCGGACAAGCAGGAACATAGTCCTGTAAAGGATGGGACCGATGGATTCCATACGAGCAGGCTCCGATCCGTCCGCGTCCGCCGGGCGGCGGGACTTCTTCGACGCGTCCACCGATGCGGCAGCCGTGCTGACCGCGGACGGCGTCGTACTGGGCTGGACCCGGGGCGCCGAGGAACTCCTCGGCCGCCGCGCGCGCGACGTCGTCGGCCGCTCCGCCGCGCCGCTGGTGGCGATGCCCGCGGATCCCGTACGGGCGCGGAGGGTCGCCGAACGGTGCCGGGCCGGGATGGGCTGGAGCGGTTCCATCTCCCTGCGCCATCGTGACGGCAGCGGCGTCGACGTCGATCTGCGCGTGTCGGCGTCCTTCCGGGTCGGTGACCACGTGTGCTTTCTCGTCTCGGCGCGCGAGGAGCGGCAGCAGTGGACGGTGGGCGCCTCCGTCCTCGACGGCTTCCTGACCCGCGCGCCGGTCGGCATGGCGGTGATGGACACGCAACTGCGCTACGTCTGGGTGAACGACACCCTGGAGCGCTTCGGCGGGGTGCCCCGCGAACAGCGGCTGGGACGCCGCCTGAGCGAGCTGCTGCCCGGGCTCCAGGCGGACACCATCGAGGGCCTGATGCGGAAGGTGCTGGACACCGGCGTTCCGGTCACCGACTACGAGTACGCCGGCTGGAGCTGGGCCGATCCGCACCGCCAACACGCCTACTCCACCTCGTTCTTCCCCCTGGTGGACGCGGACGAGTCGATCACCGGCGTCTGCTACATGGTCCTGGACGTCACCGAACGCTGGAACGCCCGCCAGCTGCTGTCGCTGGTCAGCGAGGCCGGCACCAGGATCGGCAGGACGCTGGACGTGCTGCGCACCGCTCAGGAACTCGCCGACTTCGTCGTGCCCCGCTTCGCCGACTTCGTCGTCGTCGACCTCCTGGAACCCGTGCTCAGCACGTCGGGGCACGGAACCTGGCTGCCCGACGCGGGACCGGCCTCCGCCGGCCCGGAGATGCGCCGCGCCGGCATGAGCTCGGTGCGGGAGGGCTGCCCGGAGGCCGTGGCGCGGATCGGCGACCGGGTGGACTTCCTCCCCCCGCCGCCCGACATCAACCCGCTGATGAGCGGCGAGCCGGTGCTCGTCCCGGTCCTCGACCCGACCGACGAACTGTGGGCCACCGAACAGCCCGAGAGGGCGACCAGCATCCGCGAGTTCGGGCTGCACTCGCTCATCTCCGTGCCGATGCTGGCGCGGGACACCGTCCTCGGACTCACCACGTTCGTACGGTCGCTGAACCCCGTCTCCTTCCAGCCCGACGACGTCCTCGTCGCCCAGGAACTGGTGGCACGGGCGGCGCTGTGCGTCGACAATGCCCGCCGCTACACCCGGGAACACGCCGCGGCCGTCACCCTTCAGCGCAGTCTGCTGCCCCACGCCCTGAGCGGCGGAACGGCACTGGAGGTGGCCTCCCACTATCTGCCGGCGGACCCGACGGGCGGCGTAGGCGGTGACTGGTTCGACGTGATCCCGCTGTCCGGCGCCCGCGTCGGCCTCGTCATCGGCGACGTCGTCGGCCACGGCATCACCGCGGCGGCGGCCATGGGCCGGCTGCGCACCGCCGTACAGACGCTCGCCGACATGGAGATGCGCCCCGACGAACTGCTGGCGCACCTCGACGACCTCGTGCTCAGGCTCAGCGAGGAGAGGAGCGCCGACGAGGAGACCGACAGCACGACCGCCTTCCTCGGCGCCACATGCCTGTACGCGGTCTACGACCCGGTCAGCCGGCGGTGCTCGATGGCCCGGGCCGGACATCCGCCGCCCGTCGTGGTGACACCGGACGGGCACGCCCACTTCCCCGAACTGCCCGCCGGGCCACCGCTCGGGCTGGGCGGGGTGGCGTTCGAGGCCGGTGAGATCGAGTTGCCCGCGAACAGCCTGTTCGGCCTCTACACCGACGGCCTCGTCGAGGGCGCCGACCACGACATGGAGCGGGGCATGTCCCGGCTCGGCGAGCTCCTGGCCGAGTCCGCCCCCGACCTCGGGACGCTCTGTGCGACCGCCGTGCAGCGGCTGGTGTCCGCCCCGCAGTCCGACGACGTCGCCCTCCTGCTGGCCCGTACCCAGGCCCTGGACACCGACCAGGTCGTCGCCTGGGACGTGCCCGCGGACCCCGCCGCCGTCGGCGACGTCCGGGCCCGCGCGACACACCAGGTGCAGGCCTGGGGCTTCGAGGAACTGGCCATGACGACGGAACTCATCGTCAGCGAGCTGGTCACCAACGCGATCCGCTACGCCGAACCACCGATCCGTCTGCGGCTGCTCCGCGGCTGCCGCCTGACCTGCGAAGTCGCCGACGGCAGCAGCACCGCCCCACGGCTGCGGCACGCCCGCAGCACGGACGAGGGCGGCCGCGGCCTGTTCCTGGTGGCCCAGCTCGCGCACCGCTGGGGAGCCCGGTACACGGCCGACGGCAAGATCATCTGGGCCGAGCAGGAACTCCCGTAGGGCCTTACGGGTAAGAAATGCCGCGCGTGCCGCTCGCCGTCTGCGTTACGGTGCACCGTATGTCGACGCCCCGAATCTCCTAGCCGAGGACCCGCTTCCACGCCAGAAGTGTGTCCTCTCGCTTTTTCGGAGCGTCATCCCATGATCACTGCTCGTGGTGTCGAGCTGCGCGTCGGCGCGCGCCTGCTGCTGTCCGACATCTCCTTCACCGTCTCCCCGGGCGACCGGATCGGCCTCGTCGGCCGCAACGGCGCGGGGAAGACCACCCTGCTGACCGCCCTGGCCGGACGGTCCAGGCCGGCCGCGGGAACCATCACCCGCACCCGCCCGGTCGGCTTCCTGGCCCAGGACTCCCGTGCCGCCGACCCCACCGTCACCGTCACCGACCGGATCCTGTCGGCCCGCGGGCTCGACGGCGCGCTGCGCGCACTGCGCGGGGCCGAGGCCGCGATGACCGACGACGGCACCCCGGCGGAACTGGAGCGGGCGATGAACGCCTACGCCCGCGCCGAAGCCGCCTTCCAGGCCGGCGGCGGCTACGCCGCGGAGGCCGAGGCCGCCCGGGTGGCGGCCGGACTGGGCCTGCCGGACCGGGTGCTGGGCCGGCCGGTCGGCGACCTGTCCGGCGGGCAGAAGCGCCGGGTGGAACTGGCCCGCATCCTGTTCGCCGGACACGACGGCCCGCTGCTGCTCGACGAACCGACCAACCACCTGGACGCCGACTCGATCGCCTGGCTGCGCGGCTTCCTCCAGGGCCACCCGGGCGGACTCGTGGTGATCAGCCACGACACCGCCCTGCTCGCCGACGTCGTGAACCGGGTCTTTCACCTGGACGCCACGCGCGCCACGATCGACGTCCACAACACCGGCTGGGCCGCGTACCTGGCGCAGCGGGACGCCGACGAACGGCGTCGGGCCCGCGAGCGGGCGGGCGCCGAACGCAAGGCCGCCGCCCTGCACGCCCAGGCGGACCGGATGAAGGCCCGCTCCGCCACCGCCGTCATGGCCAGGAGCATGGTCCGCCGCGCCGACCGGATGCTGGCCGGACTGGAGCCGGCCCGGCGCACCGAGCGGACCGCGCGGATCCGGCTGCCCGAGCCGGCCCCGTGCGGCCGGATCCCGCTCGGCGCCGTCAGCCTGGCCAAGTCCTACGGCGGCCACCGGGTCCTCGACGGTGTGGACCTGGCCGTCGACCGGGGCAGCCGCCTGGTGATCCTCGGCCTCAACGGCGCGCGACGTGCGGCGCACGGTGCGGGAGAACGTGGCCGCGGCGGCCCCCCATCTGACCGACGGCGAGGTGCGGCGGGTGCTCGGTGCGTTCCTGTTCGCCGGGGACGACGCCGACAAGCCGGCGGGTGTGCTGTCCGGCGGGGAGAAGACCCGGCTGGCGCTGGCCGGGCTGGTGCACTCCGGCGCGAACGTGCTGCTGCTGGACGAGCCGACGAACAACCTCGACCCCGCCTCCCGCGACGAGGTCCTGGCCGCCGTCGGCTCCTACGGCGGCGCCCTCGTCATGGTCACCCACGACGAGGGCGCCATCGACGCCCTGCGCCCCGACCGCGTGCTGCTCCTGCCGGACGCGGACGAGGACCTGTGGAACGAGGACTACCGGGACCTGGTCGCCCTCGCCTGACCTCGCCTGACCTTGCATCACCGGATCACGGCTCACCGGATCACGGCATCACCGAGTCGTGGTCATGTTTTGCAGGATCTGCATGTTTGCGTAACATGCACATCGTGGGAGAGAGGAGCGCCCCCGAGCGGGGCGGGCTGCGGGAACGCAAGAAGAGGGCCACACGTGCCGCGCTCGTGGAAGCGGCGGTGCGGCTGGCGGCCCGGCACGGGGCGGAGAACGTCACGGTCGAAGCGATCAGCGAGGCGGCGGGGGTCTCCCCCCGCACCTTCTTCAACTACTTCGACTCGCGTGACGACGTCTTCCTGATGATCGGCGCCGAGGCGGGCGCCCGCATCCGGCAGGCGGTGCTGGACGCCCCGTCCGGCCGCTCCCCGCTGGAAGCCCTGCGCGAGGCCATGGCCGCCGAGTTGGCGGAGGTCGAGCAGCACCACGAGCTGTGGCGACTGCACGCGGAGGTGCTGCGCAGGTCGCCGCACCTGCTCGTGCGCAGCCACCACGTCCACACGGCCGACGAACTGGGCCTGGCGGAAGCGCTCGCCGAACGCCTGGGCGCGGGCACACCGCCCCCGGCGGGCGACCGCCCCGCACCCCCCGCCGACGAGGAGGGCCGACGGCTGGCCCTCGGCCTCTACCCGCAGCTGCTCGCCGCCGTCGGGATCACGGCCGTCCGGGTCGCCGTCGAGCACTGGTGCGTACGGCAGGAGGAACGGGCCTTCCTGGACGTCTTCCACGAGACGTTCGACCACCTCGCCGCCGGCCTGTCCGAGCCGCCCGGGCAGGCCGCCCGCCCCTGACACCGCCCGCACGGCCCGCCGCCACCGCCGCCCCGCCGTGACGGCCCCACTCCCGTATGTCCCCGGTGCCCTCCGGTACGGCCCGGGCCGGGACGTCGACGTATGCGATCCGCCACCGATCTGAGAGAGACCTCGTGAACGCAACACCAGCGCCCGGACAGGCGCCACCCGCGGCCATGTCCAACCGGCAGATACTGCAGGCGATGTCCGGACTGATGGCCGGCATGTTCGTCGCCATCCTGGCGGGCACCGTGGTGTCCAACGCCCTGCCGCGGATCATCGCCGACCTCGGCGCGAGCCAGTCCTCCTACACCTGGGTCGTCACCGCCGAACTGCTGGCCATGACGGCGACGGTCCCGCTGTGGGGCAAGCTGTCCGACCTCTACAACCAGAAGCTGCTGCTCCAGCTCTCCCTGGGCATGTTCGTGGTCGGCTCGCTGCTGGCCGGGTTCTCCCACGAGGTGGGCCTGCTCATCTTCAGCCGGGTGGCGCAGGGCATCGGCGCGGGCGGTCTCACCGCGCTCGCGCAGGTCGTCATGGCGGCCATCATCCCGCCCCGTCAGCTCGGCAAGTACTCCGGCATCTTCGGCGCCGTCTTCGCCGTCGGCACCGTGGCGGGCCCGCTCATCGGCGGCGTCCTGGTGGACACCTCGTGGCTCGGCTGGCGCTGGTGCTTCTTCATCGGCGTGCCGTTCGCGCTGCTGGCCATCGTGCTGCTCCAGCGCACCTTGAAGCTGCCCGCCGTCCGCCGCCGGGAAGTGAAGATCGACTTCCTGGGTGCCTTCCTGATCGTCGCGGGCATCTGCGCGCTGCTCATCTGGGTCTCGCTCGCCGGCAACCAGTTCGACTGGGCCTCCTGGCAGACCGCCGCGCTGACCGGCACCGGCGCCGTCCTGCTGGCGGTCGCGGTCTACGTCGAGTCGCGCGCCGCCGAACCGGTCATCCCGCTGGACATCTTCCGCAACCGCACCGTGACGCTGACCACCGTCGCCAGCCTGCTCGTCGGCGTGGCGATGTTCGGCGGCACCGTCTTCCTCTCGCAGTACTTCCAGATCTCTCTCGGCAAGTCGGCGACCGTCGCGGGCCTGATGAGCCTGCCCATGGTCCTGGGCCTGCTGGTGTCCTCCACGGTCGCCGGGCAGATCATCAGCGCCACCGGCAAGTGGAAGGTGTACCTGGTCGCGGGCGCCGCCGTCATGACCGCGGGCCTCGCCCTGCTCTCCACCATCGGCCGCGACACCCACTTCGGCCTGCTCAGCCTGTACATGGCCGTTCTGGGCATCGGCGTCGGCATGCTGATGCAGAACCTGGTCCTGGCCGCCCAGAACGACGTCCCCGCCGCCGAACTGGGTGCCGCCACCTCCGTGCTGTCCTTCTTCCGCAGCATGGGCGGCACCATCGGCACCAGCGTGCTCGGCGCGATCCTCGCCAACCGTGTCACGGAGGAGATCACCAAGAGCGTCGCGGAGGCGGGTGCCGCCGCCGGCGGACAGTCCGCCGGGCACGGCGTCCCCGACATGGCCACCCTGCCGGCGCCCATGCGGGCCATCGTGGAGAACGCCTACGGGGTCGCCACCGCCGACCTCTTCCTCGTCGCCACGCCGTTCGCGCTCCTCGCCCTCGTCGCCGTGCTCTTCGTCAAGGAGAAGCCGCTCAAGACGACCAGCGGCATGGAGCGCCTCGCCGAGGAGTCCGCGCAGACGGGCGGCGCCACCCCGAGCGACACCGACCGCGCGGCCCAGGTGGGCTGACGACGCGGACCCCCGTCCGGCCGAGGCGGCCCGGTCACCGGCCCACCCCGGGACCGGGCCGCCCCGGCTGCCGACACCGCCGTACGGCCGTCGCCCGCACCGCCGTACGGCCGTCGCCCGAGCGGGCGAGGCCGGTCGGGCGCGGGGCCCTGACCGCCGACACGGCGAAACGGGCGGGTTAAGCGGGTGAAGCGTGCGCCGTCGTCCTGTCGCGGCAGGCCAGGCCGGGCATGCATGAAGGTCACGGCCGGAACAGGCCGGGAACTGTGCACGCTACGCGCTGGAGGCGAGTCATGAACCCAAGGGCCGAACAGGCCGACCAGACGACCCACAAGGTCCCGGTGCTCATCGTCGGCGGCTCCCTGGTCGGCCTGTCGACCTCGGTGTTCCTGGGCCGACTGGGGGTACGGCACACGCTGGTGGAACGCCACGCGGGCACCTCCATCCACCCCCGCGGCCGGGGGAACAACGTACGCACCATGGAGGTCTTCCGGGTGGCCGGCGTCGAGCAGGGCATCCGGCAGGCCGCCGCCACGCTCGCCGAGAACCACGGCATCCTGCAGACGCCGACCCTCGTCGGCGACGCGGGGGAGTGGCTGTTCCGGGAGATCGACCCGGGCGGCGGACTCACCCGGTTCAGCCCCAGCTCGTGGTGTCTGTGCAGCCAGAACGACCTCGAGCCGGTCCTGCTCGAACACGCCGGCCGCATCGGCGGCGATCTGCGCTACTCCACCGAACTGATGTCGTTCGACCCCGACCCCGACGGCGTCACCGCCGTGGTCAAGAGCCGGGACACCGGCGAGCACACCACCATCCGCGCGGACTACCTGGTCGCCGCCGACGGCCCCCGCAGCCCCGTCCGCGAACAGCTCGGCATCGGTCAGAGCGGTCCCGGCGACCTGTTCCACAACATCAGCATCACCTTCCGCTCCCGTCGCCTCGCCGACGTCATGGGCGACCGCCGCTTCATCGTCTGCTACCTCACCAACCCGGACGCCGACGGCGCGCTGCTGCCCGTGGACAACCGCGAGAACTGGGTCTTCCACGCGCCGTGGCACCCCGAGAACGGCGAGACCACGGAGGAGTTCACCGACGAGCGGTGCGCCGAGCACATCCGGCGAGCCGTCGGGGACATGGACCTGGACATCCAGATCACCGGCCGGGCACCCTGGCACGCCGCCCAGCGTGTCGCCCGCAGCTACCGGGCCGGACGGGTCTTCCTCGCCGGCGACTCGGCCCACGAGATGTCACCCACCGGGGCCTTCGGCTCCAACACCGGCATCCAGGACGCCCACAACCTCGCGTGGAAGCTGGCCGCGGTGCTCGGCGGCTGGGCGGGTGACAGCCTGCTGGACACGTACGACGCCGAGCGCCGCCCCGTCGCGGAGGCGACCAGCGCCCGGGCCGCCGTCCGGTCGGTCGAGCACAGCCACCCCGGCTTCGCCCCGCCCCCGGGGTCCGCGGGCGCCCCTCAGCGCGGCATCCTCAACGTGGCCCTCGGATACCGCTACCCGCGCGGCGCCGTGGTCGGCGCCGACCCGACGGTCCCGGTGGTTCCGGAGCGCCTGGAGCTGACCGGTGAGCCCGGCAGCAGAGCGCCCCACATGTGGCTCCGGCGCAAGGGCGAGCGGATCTCCACACTCGACCTGTACGAACGCTCGCTCGTCCTGCTCAGCGACGCCGGTGAGGCGAGCGGGTGGCACGAGGCGGCCGTCCGCCTCGCCGAGGAGATGTCCGTGCCGCTGACGTCGTACCGGGTCGGTACCGGACCGGATGCCGAGGTGGCGCCCGACGCGGACGCGGACTGGTCCGCCCTGCACGGCACGACACCGGCAGGCGCCGTTCTGGTGCGGCCGGACGGGTTCGTCGCGTGGCGGTCGCAGGGCTCCGTCCAGGACCCCGTGGCGGTCCTGGGGAAGGTCCTGGCCGAGGTGCTGGCAGTGGCCTGACCGGGTATGGCGCGCAGCCGCGCAGGGCGACATCTCGCCCTGCGCGGCTTTCGTTTGGGGGAGAGCGGGGCGGCCCCCTCACCCGACTGCCCGTCCCGAGTAGCGGCGCGGCCGAGACTGACTGACGGTGGATCACGTCGGGGCCGAGTACATCAGCTGACTAGGTGCCAGCTGCTCGGCGTCGACGAAAGGAAAGTCAGATGCGCTCTGCTCGTATGCTTCTGGCCGCTTCGGCGGCTTCGGCCGCCCTCGCGATCGGCGTCCCCGGCGCCTACGCGGCGGTCGGCTCGGACCACGAGGACTCCTCCTACAGCAAGGAGGAGTACAGCAAGGACGAGAACGGCAAGGAGGACAAGGACAAGGACTCGTACAAGGACGAGGACAAGGACTACGACAAGGGCGACAAGGACTACGACAAGCACGACAAGGACTACGACAAGGACTACGACAAGAAGGACGACTACGACAAGCACGACAAGGACTACGACAAGAAGGACGACTACGACAAGAAGGAAGACAAGGACGAGGACAAGGACAAGCCGAACGGCGGCGTTCACACGGGCGGCGGCGCGCTGACCCTGCTGAACGAGGACAGCAAGGACGAGGACTCGTACAAGCACGAGGACAAGGACTCGTACAAGGACGAGGACAAGGACTACGACAAGGGCGACAAGGACTCGTACAAGGACGAGGACAAGGACTCGTACAAGGACGAGGACAAGGACTACGACAAGGGCGACAAGGACTACGACAAGCACGACAAGGACTCGTACAAGCACGAGGACAAGGACGACTACGACAAGGACGACAAGGACGACAAGGACGAGGACAAGGACAAGCCGAGCGGCGGCGTTCACACGGGCGGCGGTGCGCTGACCCTGCTGAACGAGGACAGCTGGGGCTCCGAGAAGGGCAGCAAGCACGAGGACTCGGGCTACGGCAAGGACGAGGACTCGCACGGCTACAAGGACAAGCACAAGGACTCGGGCTACAGCAAGGACGACGAGAACAAGGACTCGTGGGGTGGCGGCCACGACAAGCCGAGTGGTGGCGTGCACACCGGTGGCGGCGCCCTCGCCGCTCCGACCGCGACCGCCGGTGGTCTGGCGGTGCTGGCTCTCGCCGGCGCCGGTCTCTACACGGCCCGGCGTAGGAAGTCGGCCGGAAGCGCGGTCTGACCCATGCCGGATGCGATAGCCGCTGCGGCCGCCACGCGCGCGCCGCGTGGCGGCCCCGGCGGTCCCTCCCGGTACCCCGTCCGCCCACCCGTCCGATCTCCTGCCGTTCCCCAGTGAGGTGCTTTCCGTGGCAGCCGCTCCGCCCTCCCCGCCCGCCGCCGACGAGCCGGCCTCCACCGAGGACAGTTCCCGCGCGGGCGCCCTGATGACGAGCGCTGTAGCCGTCCTGCTTTTCGTCGTGAGTCTGTTCGGCACCGAGAGCCCGCCGTCCGACGTCCCGGCTCCGCCGCGCGCCGCGCCGGTCGGAGTGTCGGCGCCGCCGGTCGAACGGCCGGCGGAGAAGAGCACCCGCCATCTGCCGCGATCGAAGCCTGTGCGGCTGCGCATCCCGGAGATCTCGGTCGACGCCCCGTTCACGGCCCTCGCCATCGGCCCCAAGGGGCAGTTGGAGGCCCCGCCGCCGGACGACGTCAACCTGGTCGGCTGGCACGCGAAGGGACCCTCGCCGGGCGAGATCGGTACGTCGATCATCGCCGGGCACGTCGACACCAAGACGTCCCCCGCCGTGTTCGTGAGCCTCGGGGAACTGGAGAAGGGCGACAAGTTCCACGTCGAACGAGCCGACGGGCGCAAGGCGTCCTTCGTGGTCGACGACGTGGAGACGTTCGAAAAGGACCACTTCCCGGACGATCGCGTCTACGGAGACGCCGATCGGGCCGAGGTCCGCCTCATCACCTGTGCGGGTGAGTACGACCGTACGGCACGGGACTACACCGAGAACCTCGTGGTCTTCGCCCACCTCATCTGAGGTGCCTCCGGTCACCCACGTAGTTCATACGAGTCGCGCTCTTCACAGGACCGGCACAGGATCGAGGAACGCCGACGTCGATCACCGTGACCGACGTTCACCCCGCCCCCCCGACGAAGGAGCTGTGCGCAGGATGACCACCACGTCCGACCGAGTTTCGGGACCGCTGACACAACAGGTGTCACAGCGTGTCTCCCAGTCCGTGTTCGACGGTTCCAGACTTCGTGTCGTCCTGCTGGTCGACGTCTACGACGGAGCACAGCAGGAGTTCCTGGAGGCCTACGAGCACCTGTGCCACCAGGTCGCGTCCGTTCCCGGACATGTCAGCGACCAGCTGTGCCAGTCCATCGAGAACCCCTCCCAGTGGCTCATCACCAGCGAATGGGAGAGCGCTCCGCCGTTCCTCACCTGGGTGAACAGCGAAGAGCACGTGGACATGGTGGCACCGCTGCACAACTGCGTCCGGGACACCAGGTCGTTGCGCTTCCACATCGTCCGCGAGACCGGCGGCCCGGCGGCGGGCGTCGAATCCGGACAGCGCCGGCTCCAGGCGGCACCGAGGATCGGCGACGGCGTCATCCGGCACGCGCTCACCTTCACGGTGAAGCCGGGCAGCGAGGAGACCGTCGCCCGGATCCTCTCCGGCTACACCTCGCCGGAGCCGCGCGTCGACGACGACACCCGGCTGTGCCGCACCTCCCTGTTCATGCACGGCAACCGGGTGGTGCGGGCCATCGAGGTGCGGGGCGACCTGCTGGCCGCACTGCGCCACGTCGCCCGGCAGCCCGAGGTGCGGGCCGTCGAGGAGGCCATCAACCCCTATCTCGAGCAGCAGCGCGACCTCGACGACCCCGCGTCCGCGCGGGCGTTCTTCACCCGGGCCGCCCTGCCGGCCGTACACCACGTGACGGCGGCGCGGAAGATGTCCGACGCGGCGCGGCAGGCGCTGTACTACCCGGCTCGCGAGGGCTGCGGCATGCGGCTGGCCGAACTGCTCGCCCAGCAGGACGAGGCGGCGGTGGACGATCCGCGCGGCCCCGTGCTGTGCAGCACCATCTTCCAGCGCGACGACGTCGTGATGCGGCTGATCGACGTCCAGGGCGGGCTCGACGGCGAGTCCGCCCCGGTGCTCGGCCGCGGCGATGGCGGCCGGATGGCCGAGCTGACGTCGCTCCTCGACGTCGAGGCCCTGGGCACCGACGCCGCCGCGCTCGCGGGCGGCGACGCGGCCCGCCTGCTCACACTCGCCCGCATGGAACTCGTCACCGACCGCTGCGCGCCGGAAGCCTGAATCGTCAGCCCACGGACCGTAGCGGCCACGCCGCCGTGTCGATACGGCACCCGATCGGAGGAAAGTCGTGACCAAAGCCAATCCCGGCATCGTGCACCTGAGCGAGGTCGAGCCCAACACCCGGCGCGGCGGCGATCTGCGCGCCATGCTCACTCCCGCCACGGTCGGCTCCACGAGTGGCTTCATGGGCGTGGCCATCGTGCAGCCAGGCGACCGCATCGCCGAGCACTACCACCCCTATTCGGAGGAGTTCGTCTACGTGGTCTGCGGGCAGCTGGAGGTGGACCTCGACGGAGATCCACATCCACTCCAGCCCGAGCAGGGGCTCATGATCCCCGCCTATGTACGGCACCGCTTCCGCAACGTCGGCAACGTGGAGGCCCGCATCGTCTTCCACCTCGGCCCGCTGGCCCCGAGCCCGCCGCTCGGCCACGTCGACACCGAGGGAACCGAGACGGTCGCGGTCGCCGCGGAGCCGGTTCCCGTGGGCGAGGCGCCGGTCGCGGAACGACAGGTGCGGTCATGAACAGGCGTGTCGCGGTCACCGGCATAGGCATCGTCGCCCCGGGTGGTATCGGCGTACCGGCGTTCTGGGACCTGCTGTCCCACGGGCGTACCGCGACGCGGGGCATCACCTTCTTCGACCCGTCCGGACTGCGCTCGCGGATCGCCGCCGAGTGCGACTTCGACCCGGTGGCCCACGGGCTGGACGCCGACCAGGTCGACCGGTGCGACCGGTACATCCAGTTCGCCCTGGTGGCCGCGGAGGAGGCGGTACGGGACGCCGGCCTCGACCTCGCCGGGGAGAACCCCTGGCGGGTCGGGGTCTCCCTGGGCACCGCGGTCGGCGGCACCACCCGGCTTGAGCACGACTACGTCCTGGTCAGCCATGGCGGCCGGCGCTGGGACGTGGACCACCGGGAGGCCGAGCCGCATCTGCACCGGGCCTTCTCGCCCAGCACGCTCGCGTCGACGGTGGCGGAGCGGTTCGGGGCGTGCGGACCCGTGCAGACCGTCTCCACGGGCTGCACCTCCGGGCTCGACTCGATCGGGTACGCCTTCCACACGATCGAGGAGGGCCGGGCCGATGTGTGCATCGTCGGCGCCTCCGACTCGCCGATCTCGCCGATCACGATGGCGTGCTTCGACGCGATCAAGGCCACGTCCTCCAACAACGACGACCCCGCTCACGCCTCGCGTCCCTTCGACGCGGACCGCGACGGGTTCGTCATGGGGGAGGGCGGTGCCGTACTGGTCCTGGAGGACCTCGAACACGCCCGGGCCCGCGGCGCGCGCGTGTACTGCGAGATCGGCGGCTACGCCACCTTCGGCAACGCCTACCACATGACCGGGCTGACCCGGGAGGGCCTGGAGATGGCCCGGGCCATCGAGCTGGCACTCGACCACGCACGGCTCGACGGCACGGACATCGACTACGTCAACGCGCACGGGTCGGGCACCCAGCAGAACGACCGTCACGAGACGGCCGCGGTCAAGCGGGCTCTCGGGCCGCACGCGTACGACACCCCCATGAGCTCCATCAAGTCCATGGTGGGTCACTCCCTCGGCGCCATCGGGTCGATCGAGGTCGTCGCCTGTGTGCTGGCCCTGGCCCACCAGGTCATACCGCCCACGGCGAACTACGAGACCCCGGACCCCGAATGCGACCTGGACTACGTCCCGCGTGTCGCCCGCGAGGCACGACTGAACAGCGTGCTCTCCGTGGGCAGCGGGTTCGGTGGCTTCCAGTCCGCGGTGATCCTGACCCGGCCCAGGGAGAAGACACCATGAGCGAACCACATCGACGGCGCGCGGCCGTCACCGGAATCGGCGTGGTCGCGCCCAACGGAACCAGTACCGAGACCTTCTGGAAGTCGACCAAGGAGGGCCTCAGCGTCCTGGACCGGGTCACCCGCGACGGATGCGAGAACCTGCCGCTGCGGGTGGCCGGCGAGATCCGTGAGTTCGACCCGTCGGCGGCGATCGAGGAGCGCTTCCTCGTGCAGACCGACCGGTTCACGCACTTCGCCATGGCCGCGGCCGACTTCGCCCTCGAGGACGCCCGCCTGCCCCGGTCCGACACCGACGGCACGCCGTTCTCCGTCGGTGTGGTCACCGCGGCCGGTTCCGGCGGCGGCGAGTTCGGGCAGCGGGAGCTCCAGCAGCTCTGGGGAAAGGGCAGCCGCTTCGTCGGCCCGTACCAGTCCATCGCCTGGTTCTACGCCGCCAGCACCGGCCAGATCTCCATCCGCCGCGGCTTCAAGGGGCCGTGCGGTGTGGTCGCCGCCGACGAGGCCGGCGGCCTGGACGCCCTCGCGCACGCGGCGCGGGCCGTGCGGCGCGGCACCGATGTGATCGTGGCCGGGTCGACCGAGGCGCCGCTGGCCCCGTACTCGGTGGTCTGCCAGCTCGGCTACCGGGAACTGAGCACGGAGGACGACCCGACGCGCGCCTACCGCCCGTTCACCACCGGGGCCTGCGGCTTCGTGCCGGCGGAGGGCGGCGCCATGCTCGTCGTGGAGGACGAGACCTCGGCCCGGGAGCGGGGCGCCGAGGTGCGGGCCTTCGTCGCGGGGCACGCGTCGACGTTCACCGGCGCCTCCGGCTGGGAGCGGTCCCGGCAGGGGCTGGCCCAGGCGATCAAGGTCGCCATGGACGAGGCCGGTTGCGTCCCGGAGGAGATCGACCTGGTCTTCGCCGACGCCCTGGGCGTGCCCGAGGCGGACCGTGCCGAGGCCCTGGCCATCGTGGACGCCCTCGGCCCGCACGGCGGGCGCGTACCCGTCACGGCGCCGAAGACCGGCATCGGCCGCGGCTACTGCGCCGCGCCCGTGCTGGACGCGGCGGCGGCGGTGCTCGCGATGGAGCACGGGGTCATCCCACCCACCCCCAACGTGTTCGACATCTGCCATGACCTCGACCTCGTGACCGGCCGCGCGCGTGCCGCCGAGCCGCGTACGGCACTGGTCCTCAGCCGGGGACTCATGGGGTCGAACTCGGCGCTGGTGCTGCGGCACGGCACCACGGACGCCTCGCGGTGAGGCGTCGCTTAGCAAAAGGAGAGGATACGTATGACTCACGAAATCACGGCGGAGGAGCTGGCCGAGCTCATGAAGAAGGCCGCCGGAATCACGGTCGCCCCGGATGACCTGCGCGAGCAGCAGGACACCGGGTTCGACGCCTTCGGCATCGACTCGCTCGGTCTGCTGGGCATCGTAGGCGAGCTGGAGAATCGTTACGGCACGCCGATGCCGCCGGACGCGGAGCGTTCCAGGACGCCCCGGCAGTTCCTCGACCTCGTCAACAGCGCGCTGCCGGCGGGAGCCTGACATGGCCGGGCACACGCAGAACGAGATCACGATCGCCGCACCCGTCGACATCGTCTGGGACATGACCAACGACGTGGCGAACTGGCCGAACCTGTTCAGCGAGTACGCGTCCGCGGACATCCTGTCCCGGGAGGGGAACAAGACCACCTTCCGGCTCACCATGCACCCCGACGAGAACGGCAAGGTGTGGAGCTGGGTCTCCGAGCGGGAGACGGACCGTGACACGCTGTCCGTCACGGCTCGCCGCGTCGAGACCGGACCCTTCGCGTACATGAACATCCGCTGGCAGTACGAGGAGGTTCCGGAGGGCACCCGGATGGTGTGGACCCAGGACTTCGAGATGAAGCCGGACGCCCCGGTCGACGACGTCTGGATGACCGACAACATCAACCGGAACTCCAAGGTCCAGATGGCCCTGATCCGGGACCGCATCGAGCAGGCCGCCGGCGAGCGCGAGCCCGTGCCGAGCCTGACCGACTGAGTGGGACGGAGAACCGCACGATGCACCAGGCTCTGATCGTCGCCCGCATGTCCCCGGGGTCGGCCCCCGACATCGCGAAGATCTTCACCGAGTCGGACCGAGGCGAACTCCCGCACCTCATCGGGGTGTCGGGGCGCAGCCTGTTCCAGTTCGGCGATGTGTACCTGCACCTCATCGAGTCGGAGCAGGACCCCGGACCCGCCATCGCCAAGGTGGCGGGACACCCCGAGTTCAGGGACATCAGCGAGCGGCTGTCGGCGTACGTCTCCGCGTACGACCCCGCGACCTGGCGTTCGCCGAAGGACGCGATGGCGCACTGCTTCTACCGCTGGCACCGGGACGCCACCGGCTGAACCGTCCGGCTCGCCGCCGGCCGCCGGGCACGCGTGACGCGCGTGCGGGGCGGCCGGCGGCCTGTGGACGCCGTTCACCGGGCGGCGCCACCCGGGACGGTGCAGTCGAACGCGTGCAGATACGGATTGACCGGCCGCACGTCGTCGATCACCAGGCCCGCCTCGGTGAGCCGGGCGATCATGCTCTCGGTGGTGTGCTTGGCACCGCCGACGTTGAGGAGCAGCAGCAGGTCCATCGCCGTGCTGAACCGCATCGAGGGCGTGTCGTCGACCAGGTTCTCGATCACCACCACCCGCGTTCCGGGGCCGCCGGTCTCGATGACGTTGCGCAGGGTCCGCGAGGTGCTCTCGTCGTCCCACTCCAGGATGTTCTTGATGATGTACACATCGGCCTGGACCGGGACCTCCTGCCGGCAGTCGCCGGGCACGATCCGCACCCGCTCCGCGAGCGCACCGCCCACGCGCAGCCGGGGGTCGGCGTTCTCCACCACCCGCGGCAGGTCGAGCAGGGTCCCGTGCAGCGAGGGGTACTTCTCCAGCAGGCTCGCCACCACGTGCCCCTGACCGCCTCCGATGTCGGCGACCGAGGAACTCCCCGACAGGTCGAGGAACTGCGCGACGTCCCGCGCGGACTGCATGCTCGACGTCGTCATCGCGCGGTTGAAGACGTCCGCCGACTCCGGGGCCTCCTCGTTGAGGTAGGTGAAGAACTCCTTGCCGTACAGGCCCTCGACGACGTTGCGGCCGGTGCGCACCGCCTCGTCAAGCTGCGGCCACGCGTCCCAGGTCCACGGCTCGGTGCACCACAGGGTGATGTAGCGCAGGCTGTTCGGGTCGTCCTCGCGCAGCAGCCGGGACATGTCGGTGTGCGCGAACGTCCCGTCCCGCTGCTCGGTGAAGACGCCGTAGCAGGACAGGGCCCGCAGCAGCCGGCGAAGCGGCCGCGGCTCGGTCTTCACCGCCTTCGCGATGTCCTCCACGGGCATGGGGGAGTCACCGAGCGCGTCGGCGACGCCCAGCCGGGCGGCCGCGCGGAGGGCGGCGGCACACGCCGCCCCGAACGCGAGCTCCCTCAGCCGCATGGACGGCGGTGGGGCGGACTGTGCGGTCGTCATGTGCCGCCTTCCTTCCTTACAGGGGTTTTCGGGATCGTTTCGGCCGGTCGGTCAGCACAGTCCGGCGGGCTTGGACGCCGCGCAGGAGTTGCTCTCGAAGGTGTTGCTCCGGCCGGTGTCCGCGTTGACGAGGTCCGCCGGGGAGTTGTTCTCCAGCGTGTTGCCGGTGATCCGGTTCCGCTCGTTGGGCGCGCCCACCATGCTCTTGACCAGGACGATGCCGCCCGACATCGAGAAGCTGCCGGCGTTGTCCCTGATCACGTTCCGGGTCACCAGGGTGTCCTCGGCGCCGGTCAGGACGATGCCGGAGCCCTGCAGCGCGTCCAGCCGCTCGGTCTTCGGGCAGGACTTGTTGTTCGCCACGATGCGGTTGTCGCGCACGGTCAGGGCGCCGGCCCGCGGCTTGTTCTCGTCCCCGACGACGAACACGCCCGCGCAGTTGCCCGTCACCTGGTTGTCCGCGACGGTGAGGTTGCGCAGCCGCCGCACGGTGAGACCGATCCGGTTGTCCTCCAGCCGGTTGCGCTCGACCACCGCGCCCTGGGTGTCCGCCGCGCCTTCCTCGGCCTTGATCGTGTTGGCGAGGAACAGGCCGGCGTCGCCGTTCTCCCGGGCCGTGTTCTTGAGGAACACGCCGCGCACGGAGCGCTCCTGGGCGATGCCCCACACCCCGTTCTTCACCGCCGTCACGTTGCGCACGGTCAGCCGGTCCGTCGAGAGGGCGAAGATCCCGGCCCTGGTGAAGCCGGTCACGGTCAGGTGGCCGACGGTGACGTCCTCCAGCTTGCGGTCCTTCGCGCCCACCACGCAGATGCCGTTGCCGTTTCCGGCGCAGCTGCGCTCCTCCGCCTTCTCCTGGCTCGGCTTGATCACCGTGCTGCGGCCCATACCGAGCAGCTTCAGCCGGGGCGTGCTCACCGTGACGCTCTCGTGGTAGACGCCGGTGGTCACCAGGACGGTGTCGCCCGGCTTCGCCTTGTCGACGGCCTTCTGGATCGATTGCCCCGGAAACACCAGATGGGTCTCGGGGACGGCGATCGGCGGCGCGGCCCCGACCCCCGCCCCGATGAGCACCGCGGTGCACGCCAGGTACGCGATATGGCATTTCGTCATATTCCGCACCATAGAATCCGATAGACGGTAAACAGCCTGGATAGGCCATCCGACGGCGTGTCCTCGCCGGGGCGTTCCCGGCTGCTCCGGCTCAGCGGCTCGGCGCGGTGGTGATCGTGGCCCGCAGGGCGACGCGCGCGCCCGCGGCCAGCACGGGCGCCAGCACGATCCCGAGCGCGGCGAGCGCCCGTTCGGTGGCACTGAGCCGGCGCCAGCCGATCACGTTCCGCCCGCTGATCACGTCCAGCGCCAGCACGACCTCCCCGACCACGGGGACGAAGAGGAGATGATCGTGGATCTCCTCGTGCGTCAGCTCGGAGGCGATGGCGAGGTCGCCGTCCGCTGCGGCCCGCTCCCCGGCGATGATCTCCAGTCGGTGGTGCTGGGGTTGCGCAGCCTGCGGGTGACGGTCTCCTCCCTGCCGCTCACCGACTTCACGGAGATGGTGACCTTGTGCTCCTGCTTCGACCGCGACGAGGCCTTCCGGGTCAGCTCCGTCGCGTGCTTGCGGCTGTCGTTCGCCGACTGGGACTCGGAGCTCTGGGAGGTGAACCCGGAACTCGCGGAGCCGGAGATCACCGGGATGCCGCCGGACACCGTACCGGTGACGTTGAACTGGTTCGAGTGCTGCTGCTGCGAGGTGACCGACTGGGACAGCTCCGTGTTGTCCGTGACGCCGGTCTCGCTGACGTTCTCCAGCGAGTCGGTGACGATCGAGGTGAACTCCTTGCTCTGCACCGACCATTCCTTCTCGACGACCGCCGTCTCCTCCAGCGGCGCCAGCGGAACGGTGGCGATCAGCTCACCGCGCTCGATGCCCGCGGGAGCCATCTCCAGCCGTTCGAGGTTGAGCATGCCGAGCGGGGACCGCGCGGTGTCGGCGGCCAGCCGGGCGAGCGCGGCGGCGGTCACCCGGGCGGCCCGCGCGCCCGCCGCACGCGTCCGTACGGCCGTCAACGCCTTTCCGAAGGCGCGCAGTTCCGCCACGTCCACCCCGGCCAGGGCGGCTCCGGGCGGGGCCGTCTCACCGGGCTCCGTCTCGTAGGCGCTCAGCACCTCCACGACGTCCTCGGACACCCGTCCGAGCCGCCCCGCCGCCGCGACCTCGCCCGGCCGCAGCCCCAACTGCCGCACGAACCCCCGCTTGGCCAGTGCCCGGCCGGGATCGGAGACCGGCACGTCCAGCGGTACGAGGGTGGCCTTGGCGACGCTGCGGGTGGCGCTCTCCAGCACGGGCGGTGCCACGGCGCCGACAGCGCGCCCGCCCTCGTCCACCGGCGGCTGATCCGTGCTCGTCATGACGCTGCTCCCCGGCGAAGGTCGGTCGGTCCAGGGAACAAGCATGTGGCGCGGCCGACGACAGGGGGGAGGGCGTGCCAGGCGCACTCGGGGAGCGCCTGAGGCGCCGTGGGAGGACGTGACGAGACGCGTCCTCCACGTCGTCAGCGCCAGTCGCCGGTGAGCCAGGCGAGCAGGCGGGGATCGGACTCGCCGTCGCAGCGCACCGCCTCGATCGTGAAGACCTGGGCGGTCGCGATCGTCGTGAACGTGCGGTCGAGGTCGCCGGTGACGTCGCCGGGCTCCCCGACCGTCACGGGGTCGTCGGCCACGGCACCCGGCTCCGGGACGCCGCAGCCGACACCGGGGAGGGGCTGACCCAGGTACCAGCCGCCGACGAACACGGCGTACAGGACGGCGGCGGCGCCCAGACGGCGCGGGGTTATCCAGGTAGGCACGCCAAGCAGTCTTCCACAGCGCCGAGTTGGACGATCAGGCGTGGGCCTGCAGCGCCGCGATGCCCTCGTGGGCCAGCGCCTCCGCGTACCGGTTGCCCAGCCTCGGGGCCAGCTCCAGTGCCTCCCGGTGCAGCCGCAGGGCCTCCTCGGGCAGGCCCGCGAGCCGGCACGTCTCGGCGTAGCCGTTCAGATAGTGGATCTTCCAGTGCTCCTCGAACAGCTCGTCGAGCAGCGTGAACGCCTCCCGGTGGCTGGCCAGCGCCTCCTCGTACCGGCCCATCTGCCGCTGCGCGACGCCCAGGCAGTTGAGGCACCACGCCTGGTTGTCGAGGTGACCGTCGTCGCGGGCGATGGCGAGCGCCCGGCGCAGGTGTTCCACCGCCTCGTCGGGCTCCTCCCCGGCGATGGCCACGCCGAGCGTGATCCGGGCCGTCAGCGCGGGCGGCCAGGCCGGGTCGGTGTGCGGGACGGCCAGCACCTCCCGGGCCCGGCGCGCCGCCTCCTCCCGGTGCCCCAGCTGCAGCGTCGCCCAGGCCTCGGCGGCCGCCGCGTGGGCCGCGCCCGCCGGGGCACCGGCCTTCTCGTACAGCCGCCCCGCCAGCCGGAAGAGCTCCAGCGGCTCCTCCACGTGTCCCGCGTCCCAGCTCAGATAGCCGCGGCGCATGGCCAGTTCGGCCTCCGCCGGCGTGTCCGGCGTCCCGGACAGCGCGCGGGCGGCCGCCTCGTACGCGGCGGCGGCCTCCGCCATCCGGCCCGCGTTGTACCGCGCGAAGCCCAGGTCGCTGTGGGCCTCGGCCAGGCGCAGCGGATCACCCAGACGCTCGGCGGCGGCCAGCGACCGCTCGAAGAGGACGTTGAGATGCGTCGTGCCGCAGCGCCGCGCGAAGTACGACCGCAGAAAACGCGGCAGCTCGCACACATGCTCGTCCGCGCCCACGGCGGCGGCCGTCTCGAAGGCGGCGATCAGGTTGCCGTATTCCCTGGTGAACCACGCGAAGGCCGTGTTCTTGTCCGGGAACCGCGGCAGAGCGGCCGGCGGCAGTCCGGCGGAGGGCGGCCGGCCCGTCGACACGAACGGCATCGCGGCGTCGGCGGCGGCCGCCGCGTGCACGTAGTAGTCGAGCACCCGGCCCAGCGCCCGCTCCCGCTCGGCCGCCGGGTCCTGTTCCGCCGAGGTCCGGCGCGCGTGCTGGTGCACCAGGTCGTGCAACCGGTAGCGGTCCGCCGTCGGCTGCTGGACCAGATGCGCGTCGAGCAGGTCCTCCAGCATCGCCTGGGCGTCGCGCAGCGGTACGTCCGCCAGTGCCGCGACCACGTATTCGTCGAAGGACGCCCCGGGCAGCAGACCCAGCATCCGGAACAGGCGGGCCTGCGACCGGTTCAGCTGCCGCACCGACATGGCGAACGCGGTGTCGAACTCGCTCGCGCCCTCGGCCATCCGCTCGACGAGGATGCCCACCGTCCAGCCCGGCCGGTGCCGCAGCCGTGCCGCCGCCAGCCGCAGGGCCAGCGGCAGCCGGCCGCACAGCCGCAGCACCTCGGCGGCGGACCGCGGGTCGCGGCCGAGCCTGCTGTCGGGGCCGCCGGAGTCACCGCTGGCCCGGGCCAGCAGCTCCGCGCTCTCCTGCTCGGTCAGCACGTCCAGCGACACCGGGGGCACCTCGTCCAGCCCGACGAGCCGGTTGCGGCTGGTGATCAGGGCGACGGAGGGGCCGGCGCCGGGCAGCAGCGGACGCACCTGGCCGGCGTCGGCGGCGTTGTCGAGCACCACGACGACCCGCCGGCGGGCCAGTTCCGCCCGCCAGCACGCGGCCAGTGGCTCGCCGCCCTCCTGCGGCACCCGCTCGGACGGGACGTCGAGCGCGCCGAGCAGCATCCGCAGCGCGGCGTCCGGGTCCAGCGGGGGCCGGCCCTCGGTGAACCCGTGCAGATCCACGTAGAGCTGGGCGTCCGGGAAGTCGGCGGCGAGCCGGTGCGCGGCGTGCACCGCGAGACAGGTCTTGCCGACGCCCGCCATCCCGTCGACGGAGACGGCGCGGTGGCTTTCGATCGCGGCGAACACGGCGGCGAGCCGCTCCTCGCGCCCGGTGAAGTCGGGCACGTCACGCGGCAGATCGTTGCGCGGCACCGGCCGGGCCTGGCGGCTGCTCCGCGGCGGTGCCGGCAACGGGTTCGAGGTGCGTTCCCACAGCGGCCGCAGCGGCCGCGGGTCACGCTTGACGAGACGGCACAGGGCGACCACGGCGGGCCAGGGCGGCACGGTCTGCCCGTTGAGGTAGCGCGACAGCGACGACGAACTGAGGCCGGTGTCCCGCGCCAGCGCCCGCACGCCGAGCCCCGACAGTTCCTGGAGCAGACGCAGCCGCGCCGCCAGTTCGTCCTGCGGGCCGGCCTGCGCCGCCCGCCCCTGCACGTCGTCCACTGTTCCCCCCGCATCTCCGTCCCGTCGCGGCAGAAGTCTCGCCAGCCAAGTCGCCGCTGGTCAAGGCTGTTTCAGCTGTCCCACGGTGTCCCATCGCCGTGGTCGCGGCACGCCGGCTCGGCTGTCATGGAGTCACGCCCCGACGGAACGGGGCACCGACCGAAAGAGGAACCGACACCATGCAGTCCCGTATGCAGAACCCCGCCGTCGTCCTGCCCGACGCGATGCAGCCCATCCAGCAGCTCCTCAAGGCCGCGCACTCCGGCGGCGTGGACGCGCAGACGCTGGAGCTGGTGCACCTTCGGGTCAGCCAGATCAACGGTTGCAGCGCCTGCGTCGACGGCGGCGCGAAGACGGCCCGCAAGGCCGGAGTGAGCGACGAGCGGCTGGCCACGGTCGCCGCCTGGCGGGAGGCCCCGTACTTCACCGAGGAGGAGCGGGCGGCGCTCACGCTGGCCGAGGCCGCGACGCGGCTCGCCGACCGTCCCGACGCGGTGAGCGACGAGGTCTGGGACGTCGCCGCCACCTACTTCGACGAGAAGCAGCTCGCCTCGATCGTCCTGATGATCGGCGTCACCAACCTGTTCAACCGGCTCAATGCCACGACCCGTCAGATCGCCGGCGCCTGGGGCTGAACCCCCGCGCCACCACACACTCGACCATCCGCAGACCGTCAGGAGACCCGCTGTGAAGAGCCGGACCGCCACCGCCGACGACAAGTCCTTCCAGGCATTCACCGACGAGGAGCGCGCCGCGATGAAGGAGCGCGCCAAGGAGGTGAAGGCGTCCGCCCGCCGTGGCTCGCGCGCCGACAAGGCGGCGGAGGACGAGGCAGCGGTGCTGGCGAAGATCGCCGAGATGGAGGAGCCGGACCGCACCATGGCCGAACGGCTGCACGCCGTGGTGAGGGCGAGCGCCCCGGACCTCAGGCCGAAGCTCTGGTACGGCATGCCCGCCTACGCCAAGGACGGCAAGGTCGTCTGCTTCTTCCAGAGCGCGCAGAAGTTCAAGAGCCGGTACGCGACGCTCGGCTTCAGCGACCAGGCGAACCTCGACGACGGCGCCATGTGGCCGGCCTCCTACGCCCTGCGGGAACTGACCGCCGCCCACGAGGCGCGGATCGGCGCGCTGGTGAAGCAGGCGGTGAGCTGACCGGGTCGCCGGGCCGGTCAGCACGGCTTGCGCCAGACGTCCAGCTCCGGCTTCTTGAGCATCGACGACAACCGCAGTTCCCGGGCCACCGGGCAGAAACGGGCCGGCGGCTCCGCGTACTCGACGTGGAAGACCGCCTTGCCCGACGCGACGAACGGCTCGAGGAGCGCGCATTCGCCGTACTGCGCGCACTCCTCGTTGACCGCGAAGTCGAAGTCGTCCAGCAGCTGCGGAATCTGCGCCAGGTCGTTCTTGAGGCCCACGGCCAGACCCCGCTCGTGCGCGATGTCCGCGATCATCCGGTTGTACCGGAGCTGGTCGCGGGCCGTGAGCGGAAAACCGGTGTCGTTGCCGTACCCCTCGACGAGGTCCGGTTCCACCGCGTCGAAGCCCTTGTCCCGGCACATGTCGAACCGGCGTTCCATGAGGGGACGCAGCACCGACAGCCGGCGGATGTCCAGCCAGCGTTCGCCGCGCCAGCCGTTGGGCTCGCCCAGCACCGAACGGGGGAAGTCGTCCCGGTCGGGCCGGAAGTCCTCCCAGGCACCGACGTTGACGTAACAGATCACCTTGCGGCCGTCCCGGTGCAGGCGGGCCACGTCGGCGGCGGAGTTCTCGAAGCCGTCGATGTCGTAGACGGGCACGTCGACGGACGGGTCGACCCTGCCGTCGAGCTGCCACTGCCAGGCCAGCCCCGGACGCGGCTGCCAGACGGCACCGGCCGTGCGGTCACCGCCATCACCGCCGTCACCGCCGTCGTCGCCACCCGAGCACGCGGCGAGGACGGCGAGCAGCGCGACGGCGACGACGGCCGGGAAGAGCCGCCTCACCGCTCGGCCTCGGCCAGCGCGGGGGTCAGCCGCGACCACGGGTTCGGCGGCTCTCCCGTCACCGGCCCGCACACCGCCGCGCCCCGCTCGCTCGCGGTGCGCACGGCGAGCGGCACGAGCGGCTCGGGCACCCCGTACACGAGGTGGCAGAACCGCTCGGGCGGCTGCCGCGCGGTCCACGACGGGCGGCTGAACGCCGACACGTACGTGGACCAGGAACCCTCGAAGGTGACGGTCAGGTCGGCGAGCCGCGCATAGCCCGGAGCGGGATGGACGCCCGGATTGAGGACGACGGTAGAGGCGCCGAGCCGGCGGACGGAACGCACCAGCCGACGGCAGGCAGGCAACCCGTGCGGGGCCGCGGTCACCTGGTCGAGGAAGCAGCCGTCCACGCCGTACCACTCCTGGTGCCGGCGCAGGTCGGCCGTGATCCGCACCGCGTCGCGCGCCCCGTAGTCCGTGTCGACATAGCCGAGCAGCCGGGCGCCCGCCGCGCGCAGCGCCCCCGCCGCGGCGACGAACGCCGGATCCGGGACCTCGCCCGGCCCGTTCGCGGGATTCAGCACGACGCCGTAGGTCCGCGCCGCGCAGGTGATGAGCCGGTGCCACGCGGCGGGATCCTCGGCGGGATGGACGTACAGCGGGATCAGCAGGCTCACGGCGCCGGTACCCCTTCGGCGGTGTGGGCCGTGGCGGCCGCCGCCGCCCACAGCGCCGCCACCGACGCGTCGAGCGAGTGGGACGGCCGCCAGCCGAGGGCGTCACCCGCGGCGGTGATGTCGGAACACTGCCACGACACCTGCGCCGACCGCGCGGACCCGCCCCCGCCCGCCTCGACGATCCGGCCCCGGAAACCCGCCACGCCCGCCAGCGCCCGCACCAGTTCACGCACCGGCACCGCGGCGCCGCCGCCGATGTTGAGCACCGGCGGGAGCGGCCCGGCGGCGGTGGCCGCGAGCCGGGCCGCCCACGCCACGTCGCGTACGTCGACGAAGTCGCGGTGCGCGGACAGGTCGCCGAGCCGCAGCGCCGCGTCCGGATCGTCCCCGGCGTCCGCGAGCAGAGCGGCGACCCGGCCGGGCAGCCCGGTGGGCGGGGCTCCCGGACCGACCGGGTTCCCCACCCGCAGCACCACCGCGTCCAGCCCCGACGCGGTCACCGCCACCGTGCCCGCCAGCTTCGTCGCACCGTACGGGCCCGCCGGACGGGTCGGCGCCGACTCCGGCACCCGTTCGCCCGGTGTGCCGGGGCCGTACTCGGCGGCCGAGCCCAGATGGACCAGACGGGCCGCGGGCGCCGCCTCCCGCAGTGCCGCGCACAGCACGGCCGGGCCGCGGGCGTTCACCTCCGCGAGAGTGACGGCGTCACCGCCGGTAGCGCCCGCGCAGTTGACGACGGCGTCCGGCGCGGCCGGTTCCAGCGCCCGCGCCAGATCCCGCCGGCGGTCGGCCGCGAGGTCGACGGCGACGTCGGCGCCGGGGGAGCGGCCGGCGACGAGCACCCGCGTGTCCGGCAGGGCACGCAGCCGCGCCACGACGTGCCCGCCCAGGTAACCGGTGGCGCCGAGAACCAGGATGCGCATACGTGCTCAGGCTCCCTTGAGCAGAAGTGACTTGCGGCTGGTGAACTCCGCGTTGGCCCGGTCGTAGTCGTCGGGGCGGCCGATGTCCAGCCAGTAGCCGTCGAACTCGTAGGCGTGCGGCGGCCGCTGCGCCGCGAGCAGGTCCAGCACCAGCTCGTCGAAGCCCAGCGGCAGCCCCGGCGTGTAGTCGGCGAGGGTGGCCCGCGAGACGCCGTAGACACCCATGGACACCCGGTAGTCGATGCTGGGCTTCTCGGTGAAGGCGACCACCCGGCTCGCGTCCGTGGTGAGCACCCCGAAGTCGATGTGCACCTTGCGGGCGTAGGTGGCGATGGTCAGCGGCGCGCCCGACGCCTCGTGCCGCCGCAGCACGTCGGCGTAGTCGAGGTCGGTGAGCACGTCGCCGTTCATCACCAGGAAGTGCTCCGGCAGCCGCTCGCGGAGGGTGAGCAGCGGACCCATGGTGCCGAGCGGGCTCTCCTCGACGGCGTAGTCGACGCTCATGCCCCACTGCGCGCCGTCACCGACGTAGGCGCGGATGATCTCGCCCAGATGGCCTATGGCGATGGTGCAGTGGGTGAAACCGGCCGTCGCCAGCTGGCGCAGCACGATGTCGAGGATGGCGTGCTGGTCGCCGATGGGGACGAGCGGCTTGGGCAGCGCGGTGGTGTACGGCCGCAGCCGGACGCCCTTACCTCCGGCCAGGATCACTGCGTGCATGGCATACCTCCTGCGGTTGCTGCCGGTCGGGTCAGATGTTGTAGATGCCGGTCTTGTAGCGGGCCAGGTTCGCGGGATCGACGAACCACTCCGCGGTCCGCGCGAGCCCTTCCTCCAGCGTGTGGCGGGGCCGCCAGCCGGTCGCCGCCGCCAGCCGCGTCGCGTCGGCGACGAGCCGCATCACCTCGGAGTTCGCGGGCCGCAGACGTTCCGAGTCCTCGCGGACGTCGAGCGGGGCGTCCATGACCTTGCCGATCAGCGCGACCAGGTCGCCGACGGAGATCTCCCCGCCGGTCCCCGCGTTGAACGTGCGGCCGACCACCTGCTCCGCCGGCGCGGTGCCCACCGCGAGGAACGCCCGCGCGGTGTCCCGGACGAAGGTGAAGTCCCGGGTGGGGCGCAGGTCGCCGAGGGTGATGGTGCGCTGCCCGGCCGCGACCTGGCCGATGACGGTGGGGATCACCGCGCGCATCGACTGGCGCGGGCCGAAGGTGTTGAACGGCCGCAGCGTCACCACGGGCGTGCCGAAACTGGCGTGGTAGCTGTCGGCCAGCCGGTCGCCGCCGGCCTTCGAGGCGGCGTACGGCGACTGGGTGTTGATGGGGTGGTCCTCGGTGATCGGCACGGTCTGCGCGGTGCCGTACGTCTCGCTGGTCGAGGTGTGCACCAGGCGCGGCGTCCCCAGCGCGCGAACCGCCTCCAGCACGTTCAGGGTGCCCGTGACGTTGGTGTCCACGTAGCTGTGCGGGGCCTGGTAGGAGTACGGGATCGCGATGAGCGCGGCCAGGTGGTAGGCGCAGTCGGCGCCGTCGAGCAGGCCGCGCACCGAGCCCGGGTCGCGGACGTCGCCGAGCACGATCTCCACGTGGTCGAGGACGTCGGCGGGCAGGGTCTCCAGCCAGCCGTAGGAGGAGAACGAGTTGTACTGGGCCATGGCCCTCACCCGATGGCCGGAGGCGACGAGCGCCTCGGTGAGGTGCGAGCCGATGAACCCTTCGGCTCCGGTGACGGCGGCGAGCGGTGCGGAGGTCAACTCTGGGGATCCTTTCGTCGGTTGGACGGCGGCGGTGCCGCGGGGCGCTTCGAGGAGCGTTGGACGGGCTCGTCAGGCGTGCGGGGAGGGCCTGCCGAGCAGATGGATCGCGCAGGCCGCGAGACCGGCCGCGGCGACGGCGCAGACGAGCGGCAGCACGGCCGGGCCCGGCGGCAGGTCCAGCCAGGTGACCGCGCCGGCACCGCCGGCGGCGAGCAGGCAGATCACGGCCGGCGGCCAGGCAACGCCGAACGCCTGGAGGAGCAGGGCGGTCCACAGGGCTGCCGCGAGCGGCAGCAGCGCGGCCGGGCCGGCGCCGGTGAGCAGCGCGGCGGGCAGCAGCAGCAGCAGATAGCCGGACAGGCACAGACCGAGGACGGCGGCCGAGCGGAGCAGGAATCCCGCGGGCGTCGCGCTGACCCGCAGCGCGGCGACCGACCAGCCGCGAAAGCGGTACAGCAGCCACTCGGCCGGGCCCATGCTCAGCGTGAGCGCGATCACCGCGTACGGGTGCCGTCGGCCCTCCAGCATCACGAGGACCGCCGCGGCCAGTCCGAACAGGCCGTAGGGGAGTGACGAGACCGGACGCGGCCGGGGCCCGTCGGCAGCGGCCGGGCCGGCCAGTCCCGCCCGCAGGACCGCTCCGGCGGCGGCGAGCGTCGCCAGCAGCGCCAGCAGGGGCAGGCCCACCCGCAGCACAGGGCCGGGTTCCCACCACGGCAGCGGCGCGGCACCCGCGATCAGCGGGCTGAGCGCGGTCAGCAGCAGCCGCTCCCGGCCCAGGACCAGCAACACGCCCGCCGCCGCCAGATACAGCGACTGGGCGGCCGCCACCACGGTGACCGGGCCGCCCCCGGCGGGCACCGAGGCGAGCCCAGTGGCCACCGCCGCGCCCAGCAGGGACCCGGACAGCAGGGTGCCGGCGGCCTCTCGGCGTCCCGCCACCAGCCGCAGGTGCGCCCGGTGGCCCAGCGCCTGCCCCCACGCCCAGGAGACGACGCCCGCCACGATCAGGACGGGCGCGTGCCGGTCGACGCGCCACAGCGGGGCGGTGAGCAGATAGGCCAGCGCGGGCAGCGCGAACAGGAGGCCCCGCAGCAGGCAGCGCACCGTGTCGGGCCGCCAGGGGTCGGCCGCGGCGGGCGGCTCGGGAAAGGTCCGGGGCACCCTCGCGTACAGCGCGGACGCCAGCGAGAACAGGTTCGGATGGCCGTACCGCTCCTTGATCAGGGAGGCGGACAGGCCCTCCGCCTCCAGCAGCGCGGCCACCTCGTAGGGGTGGACGGCGGGTCCGATCCGGTCGGCGAGTTCGGCGGCGAGCTCGCTGACCGCCTCCTCGTCGGGACCCCGCCGGGGCAGCCGGATCGCGAGCGTGGTGTCGTCCAGGGCCCAGCGGGGGCGGCGGCGCGCCGGGCGGGGCGCGGCCAGCCGCAGTGCCAGCGTGTCCTGCTCGGCGCCGCCGGGTTCGAGGGACATCGGCCCGCTCATCCGGTGAGGCTTTCCGTGCCGGTGACCGCCGGGGCGGGCAGGACGATCCGGCCGGTCGACTCCCGTCCGCCCGTGGACAGTTCGTGGTATATGGCGCGGAACGTGTCGATGGTCTGCCGCAGTGTGAACTGCTCGATCACCCGCAGCCGGGCCGCCTCGCCCATCGCCCGGCGCCGGGCGGGATCGCCCAGCAGCTCCAGCGCGGCGGCGGCCATCGCGGCCGGATCGCGCGGCGGCACCACGAGACCGGTGTCGCCGACGGCCTCCCGCACGCCCCCCACATCCGTGGAGACGGTCGCCCGCCCGCACGACATCGCCTCGATCAGCGTGAACGGGAAACCCTCGCTGATGCTCGACAGCATCACCACGTTCCCGGCCGCGTAGGCGTCCTTGATGTCGTCGACACGGCCCTCGAAGGTCACCGCGTCGGCGTGCCCCAGCTCGGCGGCCAGGGCCTCACAGCGCTCCCGGTACGCCTCCCCGCCCCGGGGCGTCCCGCCGAACAGCCGCAGCCGCACGTCGGGCAGCCGGTCCCGGACGAGGGCGAAGGCGCGTATCAGGGTCTCCAGGTCCTTTATCGGGTCGACCCGGCCCGCCCAGCTGAGGGTGAGGGCCTCCGGCTCGGGTCCGGCAGGCGGGAAGGCGGCGGGGTCCACGCCGTTGTAGACCGTGCGGATCGACGCCGGATCGGCACCGCCCTGCTCCTCCCACAGCCGGTTGTAGCGGTTGCCGGGGGTGATCAGCGCTGCCCGCCGGTAGGTCTCCTCCGCCAGCAGCCGGAAGAAGCCCAGGATCACCGCCTTCACCGGCCAGCGGTAGGGCGCGGTGCGGTAGCCGAGGTATCGCTCGCGCAGATAGACGCCGTGCTCGGTGAGCAGCAGCGGAACCCCGTGCCGTTCGAGCGCGGCCAGCCCCGGCAGGACGGCGACACCGCCGCTGACGGCGTGCGCGACCCCGTCCTCGGGCGGCGGCGCGGCCAGCGGGCGCAGGGCGTGTTCGAGGAGGGCGGTCACGGTGAGCGCGTCGTGCAGCGTCGGCCGCGCCTCACGCACGGCCAGCCCGGGACGCGTCCATACGGCGGTCAGGGCCCTGATCGCGGTGTCGCCCCGCAGGAAAGGGCTGAGCTCTCCGTCCGCCGCCGCCCGCGCCAGGGTGTGCAGGGCGGGCGCGAAGCCGTCCTCGGCGCGCGGGTCGACCAGCGCGGTCAGGAACCGCTCGTAGGCGCCGGCGAGCCGCCTGCGGGAGCGGCCCCGGGGCGGGCGGCCCGGCGGGGCGGTGCCCCACATGGGCACGGACAGGACGCCGGAGACATGGCTGGGCAGGTCCCACACGACGGGCTCGCGGCCGGTGCCGGTCACGGCGATGACGTCGAAGTCGATGTCGGGCATGCCGGTGACGAGCTGGTCGCACCAGACGCTCACACCGCCGTGACTGTGCGGATAGGTGCCTTCGGTGAGCAGGGTGACGCGCGGAGCGCCGGAGCGTCGCGCGCCGTGGTGAACGTGCATCGATGTGCTCCACGGCCGAGGTGTGGGGATGTGGTGCCGGTCCCGGCCGCGGGGCGCGCGGGCGGGACCTCACTGCCGGTACGCCGGTCAGCTCCCCGTGCCGGGGGAGACCGGGTCGGTCACGCCCGCGGGCACTCTGGTGGCCGGCGCCGGGTCGGTGGCCGGGGTGGAGCCGTCCGCGCCGGGGGCCGTGGAGGAGGCGGCGGACGTCGGCAGGGTGAGGGTGAGCGGTGCGGCCGACGCGGCCGTCCACCCGGACCGCTCGCCCGCGTAGGCCTCGCCGAACGCGGCGCCGGCCCGGGTGGTGCCGTCGGGCACGGTCGCGGGGACGGCCACGCCGTCCGGGGCCTCGACGGTGACGGTGCCGCCGACGCGGTAGGCGGTGACCTGGCCGTCCTGTACGGCGGCCCGCCACGCGGCGCGCCGCTGGAGCTCGGCGCCGATGTCCTTCACCCGCAGGTTGACCACGGGGGTGTTGTCCGCGAACAGCGTGGCGTAGGTGTCCAGTACGCCGTCCAGGACCGGGTAGGCGATGCGGTCCTCGGCGAGGTTCGACTGGTGGATGAAGTGCGGCTTGGGGTCGTTGGCGAGGACGTGACCGAGGGCGATCCGCCGCTCCAGCGGCACGATGTGCTCCTGGTAGCCGGTGGTGAGGCCGAGGGGGGCCGGCAGGCAGGTGGTGGTCGCCGGGTTGTCCTCGCAGATGCCGCTGCCGCCCTGCGCGCGGCTGGTGTAGATCCAGTTGTACTCGTCGACCTGCTCGGCCGCCCGGCCCGCGTTGTAGAAGATGTTCATCGGGTAGCGGGGGACCGTGGTGGCGGGGCCGACCCGCCGCTGGTCGGGCTCGCGGGAGTTGTCCGAGGCAAGCCAGGTGATGCCGTTGTCGGCCAGGGCGAGTGCCAGGTTGGGGTTGTCCGCGGTCTGCTGGGGCAGTACCCGCAGCCCGGAGTGCTCGCCGGTGACCAGCTCGTCGTCGTCCAGCGGCAGTCCGGCGAGGTCGCCCCACACGCGGTTGTGGGCGATCTCGTCGGAGACGTCGTTCCGGCTGACCCACTTGGTGCTGCCGTCCGCGTTGGTGGCGCACCGCCAGGGCACCACCGTCGTGTCCTGCTCACAGCCGAGGAAGGCGTGGGTGTAGGTGTGGTTGATCCAGCGGAACTCGCCTCGCCGGGCGACGAGCCTGTCGGCGAGCGGGTCGGCGCCGCCGTTGTCCTCGCGGTGGTCGACGCTGCCGGCGCCGTTGTAGGCGAAGTCGAGGGTGAAGCCGCGTTCGCGCTGCCAGGCGACGGCGTGGTCGACGTCCGCGGCCGTCATCCGGATAGGGTCGGGGGTGGCGTTCGGGTCCGTGCAGTCCACGTCGCCGGGGGTGCAGTTCAGCGTGGAGTTCCAGCGGTCGTCGGCCGCGAAGACGTCGTCGACGTGCACCGCGAAGTAGTTGCGGGACGCGCCGAGGTGGACCCCGCCGGTCATCCACTCGACGATGCCGCGGGCCAGCAGCCGGAACTGCTGCTGGTACTGGTTGTAGACGAAGGTGACGACGAGTTCGCGCCGCCCGTCGTGCCGGTACTCGCCCACCAGCGAGCCCCGCTTGGCCGACCCCGGGATCGGCGCGTCGACGTACGTGGTGAAGTCGGCGCCTGCCGCCGGCGTCGACAGATACGCGTAACTCTCGCCCACGGTCGGCGAGTTGTCCTCGAACGGCACCGGCCCGTCGAGGTAGCCGAACGGCCCGGAGCGGCCCGCGTCGGTCACCTGGGCCCGCACCCCGTCGACGCTGCCGGAGTAACCGCCGTACACCGGGTACTGGAGTCCTGCCTCGGGGCGGGCGTAGGTGTACGCGTCCACCTGCGGGATGCCGTAGGCCTTCTCGTACGCGACGAGCGCGGCCATCTCGGCGGAGTTCGCCGGGAAAGGGTTGTCGTTGGGCAGGACGACGGCCTGGAACCGGGCCCGGTTTCGGCCGTCCACGCTGTCGGCGAGATAGCCGGCGTCGATCACGGGTCGGTCGGAGCGCGTGAGGTCGATCTCCGTATACGGAGTTCCGGCGGCTTCCAGCTCCGCCGCGATGGCGTCGGTGGACGGGCCGCCGTCGCTCACGACCAGCACCCGCAGGTCGATGCGGGGAGCGGGGTCGGCGTGCGCCGCCGTGGCCGGAACACCGAGGGCGGCTATGAGCGCGCCCGTCGTGAGCAAGGTCGTGCGTATGGTCCGCTTCATGCGGTGCTGTCCCCTCCCAGGGCAGGGGTGAGTACTGCTCCGCGGAGCGGACGCACCCCCTCGCGTGACGCCGGCTTCCCCCTCAGAGACCGGTCGTCGACGCTTCCGTCGCGTCAAATAGTGAGGTGTCTGTGGAGCTTTCGTGCTCTTGCTGCGAAACCTGACGGAAAAACGCGGGCGTGAGCCCGGCGGTCATCCGGCGCACGCCGCTTGGGTGGCCCGTCACGGACGCCGCCCCGGCGGCCCGCTTCGGGTACTTCCGTCCAGGTGGGCGAGGGAACGCAGGACACCGGCGGACCCGGGGGCCCGCCGGTGGGGCTGTCATTGGTGTAGACCGTTGGCCGGACGCTCTCGGGGCCTGTTTCAGGTCACGGCCCTATCCGGCGGACACCGTCAGGAGCACAGAACGCGCGTCTCCGGCGTGTAGACCGGGCCGCCGCTGGTGTTCGTGCTGTCGCTGAACTCGGCGTAGAAGTACGAGTAGAAGCCGATGTTGCCGTTGCAGCCCGAGTCGGGGGCGATCTGCAGGGTCAGCGTCACGGTCCGGCTCTGGCCGGGCGGGATGGGGGCGCCGTAGTTGGCGCCGAGGTTGGCGGGACCGGTGCCGGAACACGAGGTGCTGCCGCTCGCCGTGGTGAGGGTGCAGCCGGTGAAGGAGTACTTCAGGTCGGGGCGCTGGGTGGTCAGCCAGGTGGGGTCGATGGTCTGGTGGACGAACCAGAGGTCGTAGGTCTTGTTGTTCGTCAGCGTCATCGACAGGTTCACGGTGCCGCCCGGCGTGGTCGTGGCGGCGTCGGTGGTGAACTTCAGCTCGGCGGGGCCGGGGTCCGCGCTCGCGGCGGGGGCGAGGCCGAAGACGGCGAGGACGAGGGCCAGGACGGCGGTGAGACCGAGTCGTCTCATCAAGGGTGATCGCATGGCCCGGGAGGCTAGGCACGGGGCGGTCGTCACGTCTGCCCCCGGATCGGCGCCCGAAAGCGGCCGCGACCGAAAGTGTGTGTCGCGTGAAGGTGGTGCGGGGAAAGTGTGCTGGCCGGTCGTGGGTGGTAAACACGCACGGTGCAGGTGGTGTGACCGACCGTCGAGAAGGCGGAACCGCCCCCACCGCCACGCCGGTCCTCCGGCGGCGGTATTGGCGCGTACCGGCCGTGCCGGCTCCCGCGTGGGGCCGGCACGGCCGGTACTGGTCCCCGGTGCGTGATCTCGGCCATCGGGCCAATTCCGGCCGGGGGTGGGTGCGGGCGGGGCCTCGCCGGAGGCGGGCTGGGCGTGGGTGTCTTCGGGGGTGGGCCACGGGGGCGTGGGGAGGGGCGGGCCCGGGGTGTCGCTGGGGGTGGGGCTCGGGTGTCGTCGGGGACGGCGCCGTGGTGTCGCTGGGGACGGGCCTCGGGTGTCGTCGGGACACTGGTCCAGCCACGCTCGGCTCGCCCGGTCGGCCCGCGGCAGGGTCGGTCGTGCGGGTGCTGAAGGCGGTGCCCCGCAGTGCCGCTGGGGACGAGCCTCGGGTGTCGTCGGGATGGGCCCCGGAGTGTCGCCGGTCGCCGCCCCGGAAGCGTGATCACAGCCCGCCGCCCCGGGCCGGAGTCGTAGGACCCCGGCCCGGGGCGTGCGGAGGGCTGATGCGACGCGGGGCTCAGTGCCCCGGGGGTGCGACCGACGGAGCCGAACCCGGCAGCGGGCGTCCGGCCGACTCGGCCATGCGCCACACCGCGAAACCACCGATGACGGCGGCGGCCATCATGTAGTAGGCGGGCATCATCATGTCGCCGGTGGCGCCGATCAGGGCCGTCACGACCAGCGGGGTCGTGCCGCCGAACAGCGAGACGGAGACGTTGAACCCGATCGACAGCGAGCCGTAGCGGACCCGGGTCGGGAACAACGCCGGAAGCGCCGCCGGCATGGCCGCCGTGAAGCAGACCAGCAGCAGGCCCAGCGCGCCCATGCCCAGGGCCACCGCGACCAGACTGCCCTCGCGGATCAGCAGCAGGGCGGGCACCGAAAGGAACAGGAAGCCCGCGCAGCCCGCCGCGATCACCGGGCGGCGTCCGATCCGGTCGGTCAGCGCGCCCACGAACGGCTGCGCGATCATCATCAGCGCCATCACGCCGAGCACCACGAGCAGGCCGTGCGTCTCGTCGTAGTGCAGCTCACTGGTCAGGTAGCTGGGCATGTACGACAGCAGCATGTAGTCGGTGACGTTGAAGACCAGCACCAGGCCGACGCAGAGCAGCAGCGCCCGCCACTGGCCGGTGATCATCTCCCGCAGCGGCACCTTCGGCCGGGCGGCCTCCGCCTTCTCGACCTCGGCCGCGAACGCGGGCGTCTCCTCCAGGCGGCTGCGCAGGTAGAGGCCGATGATGCCCATCGGGCCCGCGATCAGGAACGGCACGCGCCAGCCCCAGGACACCAGGTCCTCGGTCGACAGCAGCGCCGTCATCAGCGTGACCAGCCCCGCGCCGCCGATGTACCCGGCGAGGGTGCCGAACTCGAGCCAGCTGCCGAGGAAGCCGCGCCGCTTGTCGGGGGCGTACTCGGCGATGAACGTGGACGCGCCGGCGTACTCGCCGCCGGTGGAGAAGCCCTGGACCAGGCGGGCGGCCAGCAGCAGGACGGGCGCGCCGACACCGATCGCCGCGTACGACGGGATCAGCCCGATGGCGAAGGTGCCCGCCGCCATCATGATCATGGTCAGCGCGAGGACCTTCTGGCGGCCGATGCGGTCGCCGAGCGGTCCGAAGACCATGCCGCCGAGCGGCCGGACCAGGAAGGCCGCGGCGAAGGCGCCGAACGTGGAGAGCAGCTGAGCGGTGGGGTTGCCCGACGGGAAGAAGACCTTGCCGAGGGTGACCGCGATGTAGCTGTAGACACCGAAGTCGAACCATTCCATGGCGTTGCCCAGCGCCGCCGCCTTGACGGCGCGCCTGACGAGCGCGGGGTCGGTGACGGTGACCTCGGGGGCCGGCGCGGAACGGATCTCGGACATGGCCGGGGGAGCGGCGACTGAGGCAGTCGACAAGACTTCGCTCGCCTACCTTTCGACGGGGGCAGGGACGGGTCCGCGCGGCGGCGCTGTCGGGCGGGCCGAAAAGCGACCATAGGCGCCACTCGGCCGTTTACGTTGCGTATGCAATTTGCTGCATACTGCAGCGAAACGGCGGATGTCCAGGCATGCCCGCCCCCGCCGGGGTCGTTCTCCCCGGCTCTCCGTGTGAGCCATCTCGCGCGATCGCCGTCACTCCATGTCCGGAATGTGACGTTGGGCAGGCCTCAGTCGTCGAGCAGCCGCCAGGCGGTGAGCGCCAGCCTGGCCCGCAGGAGTCCGCCCGGCTCGGTCAGCTCGATGTCCAGGGCCTTCGCGATCTGCTCGAGCCTGCGGGCGACGCTGCTGTGGTGCAGATGGAGGAGGTCGGCGGCCCGGCGCAGGGAGCCGGTGGCGCAGTAGGTCTCCAGGGTCTCCAGGTCCTCCGGACTGTCGGCGATACGGCCGATGGCGGCCACGTCGGCGTTGTCCCGTGCGGTCCTCCCCGGTATCTCGGCCAGGAGCGCCAGCGCGCCCAGGTCGGTGTGACGGACGACGGGCTCCCGCGGCGTGGTGAAGCGGAGCGCGGTGCGGGCCTGCCGCCAGGACAGGTCGGGGCGGCCGGCGGCGCCGATGCCGGCGCGGACGTCCGCCGGGAACCGGGCCGGGTCCATGGTGGTGGCCAGGATGACGCCCACGTCGGAGAGCGGTGCCGCCTTCACCGGGCGGGCCGGGCAGACCAGTGCGCCGATCCGGTCGAGGGGGAGCCGGGAGCGCACGGCGGCCACGTGGACCGGCAGGTCGGGCGCGAAGCCCAGCAGCCGCAGCGCCCGGGCCCTGGCCGCCTCGTCGCTGTCGGCGCTGATCGCCAGTTCGACGAGAGCGGGGTCGGCCATCGTGGTGCGGGCCGGCCCGTACCGTTCGACGGCCGCGGCGGCCGCGATGGCGAGCCGGTCGAGAAGGATCTCGTCGAGCGGGTTGGGCGAGCCGGAGCGTTCCAGCCACACCGTGCCGATCTCCTCGTCGTCGAGGGTGATCGGCACCGTCGTCGACGCCGGTGCCTGCGGGGTGGACGCCTCCGTGCCGTGCGGCGAGACGCGGATCGCCCGCCCCGTGCCGTGCAGCCGGATCCCGGCGACGCACTCGGCCAGGCCCGCCGAGGCGCGGGCGAGCGCCGGAACGTCCACGCGGCGGCGCATCAGCGTGTCGTAGAACGCGACGATGCGGATCGCGCCATCGACGTACGGATCGAGTCCCGACAGCCGAACGGCCAGTGCCTCCATGGCAGAAGGATAGGAGGGCGGGCCGCGCGACAGGGCCGCCGGTCGGCGCGTGATCGGGGTCGGATGCGCGACGGATGGCGGGTGCCGCGCCGGGGGCCGGCCGTGAGGATGGTCGCCACCCATCCCGGATCCCGAAAGGTTGTACGACTTGAAGAACCGACTGGCGTTAAGCGCGAGTGCCGCCACGTTGAGTGTCTGTGTCGGTATGTCGACCGCGGCCGTTCCGGCGCCCGACGAGACGGCGACGGCCGTTCCGGCCGGTAGCACGAGCACGAGCACGAGCACCGGCTTCGCTCCCGCGAAGCTGAACTCCGCCCTGGACGCCGTCCACCGCGCGGGAGTACCGGGGGTGTACGCCGAGGTGGGCGACGCCGACCGGACCTGGCGCGGCGCCGCCGGTGTCGCGGATCTCGGCACCGGCCGCCCCGTCCGGCCGGACATGCGGCAGCGCGTCGGCAGCATCACCAAGACCTTCACCGCCGTCGCGGTCATGCAGCAGGCCGAGCGGGGCCGGATCCGGCTCGACGCGCCGATCGGCGACTATCTGCCGCAGCTGGTGCCGGGGGAGCGCGGCAGGCGGATCACGGTGCGGATGCTGCTCAACCACACCAGCGGCATCCCCGACTACATCCCCTACGCGTTCCCGTCCCTGCAGACCAGGTCGCCGGAGAGCCTCGACGGCAACCGGTTCAGAAGGTTCCGCCCGGCCGAACTGATAGAGATGGGCCTCGCCGCACCTCCCACCGGCGAACCCGGAGGCCCCAAGGGGGTGTACTCCAACACCAACTACCGTCTCCTAGGCGAACTCCTTGAGCAGGTGACCGGAATGCCGGCGGAGCGGTACATCACCCGCCACGTCATCGAACGCGCCGGCCTCCGGCACACCGGCTTCCCGGCCGGCCCGCGCATCAAGGGCCCGCACTCGCGCATGTACGAGGCGCTGCACGGCGCGATCGACCCGCCCCGCGACTACAGCGTCTACGACATGTCCTGGGTCGGGACGGGGGCCGCGCTGGTGTCCACCATGGAGGACCTCAACCGCTTCTACGGCATGCTGCTCGCCGGAAAGCTCGTCGACGAGTCGTCGCTCGCGCAGATGCAGCGCACGGTCCCGGTCCGCGCGCTGAACGGCAAGACCATCGACTACGGCCTGGGGCTGGAGAAGGTCGAGATGCCGGGCTGCGGCACGTTCTGGGGCCACAGCGGCACGGTCTGGGGAGCGGGAACGATGTCCCTGACCCGGGCCGACGGCCGGCGCCGGATGTCGGTCGCGATCAACCTCATCAGGTGGAACGAGCTGGATTCCGCGGGCGAGCCGCAGCCCCACCCCGTCGACGGCGCCCTGCTGGCTCTGTACCAGCAGGCGCTGTGCGGCGACGGGAACCCCGAGACCGACCCGGCCTCGCTGTCCCCGGCGTCATCCTGACGCACGGGCCGCCCACCGAGTCGATTCGGCTGGTGGCCGTGCCGCGCGCGTTGGCCGATCCCGTGCGGTCGGAGATCGTCCGGCGGCCGGACCGCACGGGGACGGACGACCGGGGTGGCTCCCGATCAGGCCCGGGGTGACGCATAACCGCTGGTAGGAATGGCCGTATCCGTGTGGATACGGGCCGTCCCGCAGGGAAGACCGGCTCGGGGAAACCCTGCACCGCCAGTCAGCGACGGGACGGAGAACGGGTCATGGCTACGAGAACGAGCGAGGCCGGCGCCACCGCGGCTCCGGCAAGCCTGCAGCTGCCGGGGATCGTGCTGGGGGTGGGACTCGGCGGGTTCGCCGACGGCATCCTGCTGCACCAGCTGCTGCGCTGGCACCACATGCTCACCAGCACGAACGACGACCGTATCGGCGTGAAGTACTACGACCCCGACACCGTCTCGGGGCTGCAGATGAACACGCTGTGGGACGGCATCTTCCACGTCGTCTGCTGGCTCGCCGTCCTGACCGGCCTCGCCATCCTGTACTCGCGGGTCACCCACGACCGGCGCCGGGTGTGGACCTCCCGGGTGCTGTGGGGCTGGGCGCTGGTGGGCTGGGGCCTGTTCAACCTGGTGGAAGGCGTCCTGGACCACCACATCCTCGCCATCCACCACGTCTACGCCGGTGACGGCCAGATCTGGTGGGACCTGGGCTTCCTGCTGCTGGGCGCGCTGCTGGTGGCCGGCGGCTGGCTGCTGCAGCGCGGCGGACGTCCCTTCGACCCCGACGCCCCGTCCGCCGGTCGGGCACGGCGGCACGCGTGACGGAACACGAGCACCCCGTGCCCGGCCACGGCGCGGACGGCGGGCTGCCGGACTTCGTGGGAACGGCACCGCCCGCGCTCGCTGTGCTCGTGTGCGCCGCGGCCTACCTGTGTCTGGCCCGCCGGGCGCGGGACCGCAACCCGGTGCGGGGCTGGAGCCACCGCCGCACCGCGAGCTTCCTCACCGGCCTGCTCCTGCTGGGGGTCGCGCTGCTGCCGCCGATCGCGTCCACCGCGCACACCGACTTCCGCGGCCACATGGTCCAGCACCTGCTGATCGGCATGTACGCACCGCTCGCCCTGGTGCTCGGCGCCCCGGTCACGCTGCTGCTGCGCGCGCTGCCCGCCGCCCACGCCCGCCGGATCACCTCCGCGCTGCACAGCCCTCCGGCGCGGCTGCTGATCCGTCCGACCGTGGCCCTCACGCTGTCCAGCGGCAGCCTGGCGGTGCTGTACTTCACCCCGCTGTACAACGCCACCGCCGCCCATCCCGCCGGGCACTGGCTGCTGCACGCGCACTTTCTGCTGGCCGGTTGCCTGTTCGCCCACGTCATCGCCGGCCCCGATCCCGCGCCCGCCCGGCCCGGCGTCCGGACACGGCTCGTCCACGTCGGTGTCGCCATCGCCGCGCACGCCGTGATCTCGCAACTGATGTACGGCGGCTACTGGGTCGACATCCGCGCCCCCATCCCCGAGGTCAAGGCCGCCGCGGAGATCATGTACTACGGCGGTGACATCGCCGAACTCCTCCTGGCCGGAGCCCTGGTCAGCACCTGGCGCCCGCAGCGCCGAGTCCGCCCGGTCCCCGACGGCGCACCCGCACGCGCGTGAGGCGGTCCAGACGGTCAGGTGCTGGCCGGGGTCGGTGTTCGCGGTCAGCGTGTCCCAGTCCAGGACGAGTTCACCGACGACCGGGTGAATTGGGGGTCTTCGTGCCCACGGTCCGGGCGGCGACCCGGTCTTCCCCCCACCACTGGGCGAACTGCAGGTCGCGCATCGACAGTTCACCGACCAGCTCGATCAGACGCGGGTCGCCCGGGTACTTCGCCGCATCCATCCGCAGCTGGGCCACGGAGATCTGCGGGGACGCCTCCCGGTCCGTGTGCAGTGTCCGAATCGCCGGATCGGTGAACTGGATACGCGGATAGTTGCGTTGCTTCTCCGGGATGCGGAAGGAATCGGTGACCAGGGCGGCGGCCAGCGAATTCCAGGCCAGGATGTCCCCGCGCCGCCCCTGCGCGAGCGCGGGGGCCGCGGGGGCCGCGGCCCTGGTCCTGCTGCTGATGATCCCCCTGTCGGGGAACCCGGTCACGGCCACGGTCCTGGTCTTCCTCATGGGCCTGACCGGCTTCACGGTGAACCCGGTCGTCACCGCGCTGGCCGTCCGCATCGCCGGGGACGCCGCCACGCTCACCTCCGCGCTGACCACATCCGCGTTCAACACCGGCATCGCCGCCGGACGTGGCTCGCGGGCGCGGCCCTGGACTTCGCCCTCGGACTGAGGGGACCGCCCCTGGTCGGTACCGTCATCGCCGCTCTCACGCTGCTCCCGCTGATCGCCCTCGCCGTCCGCGCCACTCCCCGACGGCCCGGGCCTCGGGGAGGTGTTCCGGCGCCGCGCGCAGCGAACCGGCCATGGTCGACCACGGGGGCATCGGCGCCCTGAGCGGCCGGAAGAAAGCGGTTCACCGCTCGTTCGGGCAGTTGAAACATGACCGAAACAGTGTTCGTCAAGCAACTATGCCAACACCCGCTGGCGCCTTTAACCTGACTCGTCAGTAACCCCGTACCACCTGCCACGGCGTGACCTTGGCGCAGCCGTTCGCGCGCGCCCGTTCACGCCGTTCGATCAACATTGCCTCTCGCCCGCCGGGTGCTCTTTTCTGTCACCGAAAGGATAAAGGGGATGAAAGACGAGCAAGGCAGACAGTTAGTCGGCCGGATCAGATGGAGACGGTTCGCGCTGCTCGCCGTCCCCGGCTGCGCGGCCACCGCCGCCCTGGGGATCGCGCTCGCGCAGGGCGCCATCGCCGCCTCGTTCGCCGTCTCGGGCCAGCAGTTCAAGGTCTCCGCCGACCGTCTCACCGGCGAGGGCTTCGCCCAGTACGGCAACATCGACACCAACGCGCGCAACGACCTACTCCCCGTCGCCACCGTCGGCATCAGGACCGCGACGATCGACAGCCTCTGCCAGTCGGTGGTCACCAGCCTCCCCGTGCTCGGCGACGTCTCGCTGAACCTGACCGCCGGGACCGGCGACACCCCGGTGGAGGCGGAGAACCTCTTCCTCGACGCCACCCAGCTGGAAGGCAACGCCTCCTTCCGCAACATCGAGATCGGCCGGGACGCCTCCACGCTCGACAAGGGCCCCGAGGGCGCCCAGGGCATGCAGGACGCCTTCTCCCAGCAGGCCGACGACTTCAGCATCACCGACCTCAAGCAGGTCGCCTGGGCCGCGAACGCCGGCACCTTCAAGCTGTCCGGGCTCAAGATGAAGATCACGAAGGGGAAGACGGAATGCTTCTGAGCCGGCACGCGTGGCGCGACTGGCGCCGCGGCCGGCCCTTCTGGGGCGGCCTGGTCACCGTCCTCGCCGGGACCGAGATCAGCATCCTGCCCCTGGCCCCGCTCGAGGTCATGCTCCAGCAGGGCATCGCCGGACTCCCGTCCGTCCTGCTCGGCCTGATGATGATCCTGATGGGCTTGTCCGCCTGGGTCGCCCCGCACTACCGCGGCCTGGCCGGCGTGGTCACCGTCCTCCTCGCCGTCGCCGCACTCGTCATGTCCAACCTGGGCGGCTTCCTGCTCGGCACCTTCCTGGGCATCGTCGGCGGCTCGATGATCTTTGCCTGGCAGCCGCTGCCGGCGCCCGCCGAGCCGACGCCACCGCCCTCCCGTACGCCACCCCCCACAGGCACCACCCGGCACGACGACGCACCAACCGCTCACACCCCGTCCGTCGACACGTACTGACTGAAAGGGGCAAGACATGCCACCGCGTCCCCACGGTGTGCGGGCCCTGCTCGCCACCACCACCGGCGCCGCCGCGACCGCCGCGCTCCTGGTCGCCGGCTCCACCGCCGAGGCCCGCACGGCCGCCGAGTCGACCACCGTCACGCCGGCCGGGCACGCCTACAAGGCGACCCTGTCCGGCAAGGCCACCTTCAAGGCCGGCTCGGTCACCCTGACCTGCTCCGTCTCCACCACGACCGGACAGGTCCCCGCAGCTCCCGCCAACCACAACGCCGCGGGCCCGGTGTCCTCCGCCATGGCCGCTCCCGCCTTCAGCTCCTGCACCTCGAGCCTGCCCGGGGTGACCCCCACCGTCACCACCAGCGGCACGTGGGGCATATCGGTCCAGAACGGCTCCCCGGCCACGGCGGCGCTGACCGTCCCGCAGGGCGGGCTGGTCGTCAAGACCACCGGCCTGGCCAGCTGCACCATCGTCTCCGCGCCCAACGGCCCGGCCGCCATCTCCGGTTCGTGGACCAACGGGGCGCCGTCCGGCCTGTCCCTCGTCAACGCCGTCGTGCCCGTGACCGTCACCGGCACCTTCGGCTGCCCGACCAGCGCTACGAGCTCCACCGTCAACCTGGCGTACACCGTGGCCGACACGACCGACCCGGCACAGCAGATCACCGTCGGTCCCTGACCCGCCCCGGCCCCCTTGTCCAGGCGCTCGTCCAGGCTCTGGGCGAGGGGGCTTCAGCAGTCAGGGAAGGACGGAGCCGGTCACGGAAGGATCGAGTCGACGTACCCGCCGTCGACCCGCAGGGCGCCCCCGGTCGTGGCCGACGCCTGCTCGGAGCTGAGGTAGACGACCATGTGGGCGATCTCCTCCGGCTCGATCAGCCGCTGCAGCAGCGACTGCGGGCGGTGCTCGCGCATGAACCTGCGCTGCGCCTCCTCCCAGGGCAGGTCCCGGTCGACGAGTTCGTACACGAAGTCCTCGACACCGCCGGTGTGCGTGGGCCCAGCGATGACGGAGTTCACCGTCACGCCGGTGCCCGCCGCCTTCTTGGCGAACCCGCGGCTCACCGCCAGCAGCGCGGTCTTCGACATCCCGTAGTGGATCATCTCCGCGGGAATGACGACCGCCGAATCACTGGCGACGTACTGGACACGCCCCCAGCCGCGCTCCGTCATGCCGGGCAGATACAACCGGGTCAGCCGTACGGCGGCGAGGACGTTCACCTCGAAGTAGCGCCGCCACTCGTCGTCGGTGATCTCCAGCGGGTCGGCGGAACCGAAGATCCCCAGGTTGTTGACCAGGATGTCCACCCGAGGCAGCAGCTCCGCCACCCGGGCTGCGCCCTCGTCGGTCGACACGTCGGCGGCCACCGGCACGAGGTCGGCGCCGGCCGCCTCGCCGGCCAGCTTCTCGACGCTCTCGGCCACTCGCCGCTCATCGCGGCCGTTGACACCCACGCGGGCCCCCGCCCGGGCGAGGGCCACGGCGATCGCCGCACCGATGCCCTGAGTGGATCCGGTGACCAGTGCGGTGCGTCCTGTCAGGTCGATGTGCATGGGCGGACGAGTTCCCTTCGTACGCGGATGTCACGGTCCGAGCGCGAGCGGAAGTCACGGTCCGAGCGCGAGCCGGATGTCACGGCCCGTCAAGTGTCACCGTCCCGGCGTGACCTCGCACCCGCGCAACTTGGCGAAAACCGATTGGCAGGCCCCTCGGTGACGGCCGGAACGAGGGAGCACGATGTCCACAGGCCCGCAACCAGCCCAGTGAGGTGGTTCCCCATGAACGTCGTCGACCTGGCCGCGCTCGGTGAGTCGTTCACCCGCGACCCCTACCCCGTGTACGCCCGGTTACGGGCCCAGGGCCCGGTGCACCGCATCCGGATGCCGGAAGGGGGCGCCTCGGCCTGGCTGGTCGTCGGCTACGAAGCCGGACGCGCCGCACTGGCGGACTCCCGGCTGACCAAGGACTGGAGCAAGGCGTCCCCCGCTCTGCCGCTGGGGGCGGTCTCCTCCGGCCCCCACATGCTCAGGGCCGACCCGCCGGATCACACCCGGCTGCGGAAGCTGGTCGCCCGTGAGTTCACCCCGCGCCGCGTGGACGAACTCGCGCCGCGGATCCAGAAGACCACCGACGAGCTCCTGGACCGGATGCTCGCCGCCCCGGACGGGCGGGCCGACCTCGTCGAGGCGCTGTCCTTCCCGCTGCCCATCTCCGTGATATGCGAACTCCTCGGCGTCCCCGACTTGGACCGCGACTCCTTCCGAACCTGGTCGAACGACGCCCTCGGCGCCACCGACCCCGAACTCCGCAAGGCCGCGGCGGCCTCGATGGCCCGGTACATGGCGGAGCTGGTGGACGACAAGCGGCAGCGCCCCGGCGACGACCTCCTCAGCGCGCTGATGCACGGCGCTGACGACGACGGCGACAGGCTGTCCCACGAGGAACTCATGGGCATGGCCTGGCTGCTGCTCGTCGCGGGCCACGAGACCACCGTGAACCTCATCTCCAACGGTGTCCTCGCCCTCCTCACCCACCCCGAACAGCTGGCCGCCCTGCGCGCGGACCCGTCCCTCATCGACCGGGCGGTCGAGGAGATGCTGCGCTACGACGGCCCGGTCGAGACCCCCACGTACCGGTTCACCACCGGACCTCTGACGATCGGCGACACGGTCATCCCCGGAGGCGGCGAACTGGTTCTCGTCGCGCTGGCCGACGCCAACCGCGACCCCGGCCGGTTCCCCGCACCCGACCGTTTCGACATCGCCCGGGACGCCCGCGGCCATGTGGCTTTCGGCCACGGCATCCACTACTGCCTGGGCGCCCCACTGGCCCGTCTGGAGGCGCGTATCGCCATCAGCACCCTGCTGGACCGCTGTCCCGGGCTCTCCCTGGACATCCACCCGGCGGCGATCACCTGGCGCCCGGGGCTGATGATCCGCGGCCCCTGGAGCCTGCCCGTACGGTTCAGCCGGTAGGCCGGACGGGCCCGGCGTACGGTCCGGCCGGTCACATGCAGTGTCGACGCTGTGACCGCGCCGGCCCGCGACGGGCCCGCACTGGTGCGGCGGTGGCGTCGGTGGTTGGGGTACTCGGGGAGTGGGACGCTGAAAGATGGATCCGCGTCGAGGAGACTCGGGAGGGCCGCATGGGACGAGACGTCCCGGCGCTGGCGTTCACTCGTGACGACCGTCGCCAGTTCCGGAACAAGATGCACACCTGCCTCGACGTGTTCGCGCGGATGCTGCGGGAGTCGCGGTTCGACTTCGAGCGGCCGCAGGTCGGTCTGGAGATCGAACTGAACCTCGTGGACACCGCCGCCGAGCCCGCCATGCGCAGCACGGACGCCCTGGAGGCGATCGCCGACCCGTCCTGGTCGAGCGAGCTGGGCCGGTTCAACCTGGAGATCAACATCGCGCCGCGCCGGCTCACCGCCGGCGGCCCCGACTCCTGGGAGCGGGAGATCCGGGACGCGCTCAACCACGCCGAGGGCAAGGCCGCGCCGATCGGAGCGCACCTGGTCATGGTGGGGATCCTGCCGACGCTGCAGATGAAGGACGTAGGGCTCGCTTCCCTCTCCGAGAACCCGCGCTACCACCTGCTGAACGAGCAGATTTTTTCCGCGCGCGGCGAGGACCTGCTGATCTCCGTGGACGGGGTCGAGCGGCTGCGGACCTACGCGGACACGATCACGCCGGAGGCGGCCTGCACCAGCACCCAGTTCCACCTCCAGGTGTCACCTGACGAGTTCGCGCCCTACTGGAACGCCGCGCAGGCAATCGCCGGGGTGCAGGTCGCCCTGGCGGCGAACTCCCCGTTCCTGTTCGGCAAGGAGCTGTGGCGCGAGACGCGCATCCCGCTGTTCGAGCAGGCCACCGACACCCGGTCGGACGAGATCAAGGTGCAGGGAGTGCGGCCCCGGGTGTGGTTCGGGGAGCGGTGGATCACCACCGTGTTCGACCTCTTCGAGGAGAACGTGCGGTACTTCCCGGCGCTGCTGCCGCTGTGCGAGGACGAGGACCCGCGGGAGACGCTCGACCGCGGCGGCATCCCCGCACTGGCCGAGCTCACCCTGCACAACGGGACGATCTACCGCTGGAACCGCCCGGTCTACGCCGTCGTCGACGGCGTACCGCATCTGCGGGTGGAGAACCGGGTGCTGCCTGCGGGCCCCACGGTGGCCGACGTGCTGTCGAACGGTGCCTTCTACTACGGGCTGACGCGTGCCCTCGTCGAGGAGGACCGGCCTGTCTGGTCGCGGATGTCGTTCTCGGTCGCGGAGGAGAACCTGCACGCGGCGGCACGGCACGGCATCGACGCGCAGCTGTACTGGCCGGGCATGGGCGAGGTCCCGGCGACGGAGCTGGTGCTGCGGCGCCTGCTGCCGCTGGCGCACCGCGGACTCGAACGAGCGGGCATGGACGCGGCCTGGCGGGAACCGCTGCTCGGCATCATCGAGCAGCGCTGCGTCAGCGGCCGCAACGGCGCCGTGTGGCAGGCGGAGATGTTCCACCACCTCTACGACACGGCCCACGCGGACCGGCACGAGGCGCTGCGGCGGATGACCCAGCAGTACATCGACTACATGCACATGAACGCGCCGGCGCACACCTGGCCGGTCGAGTGACGCGGAGGGCTCGTCCCACGCGATCAGGGCGTGGCAGAGTCGGCGCGCATGGTCCGTGAGCCGGCCGCACGGCTCGCCGACGCCCTGAACTCCGGGCAGTGACTCCGGGCAGCCGAAGGTTGCGGACAGAAGCTGACCGCAAGTCTCCATACGGTCGTGCCATGACGAACGCGCAGAACATCCTTGTCACCGGCGCCACCGGAACCGTCGGCCGTCACGTCGTCGCCGAACTGCTCGCCTGCGGCCACGCGGTACGCGCCCTCACCCGTGACGCGGCCAAGGCCGACCTTCCGTCCGGCGTCGAGGTCGTCCAGGGCGACCTGACGGACCCCGACAGCCTGGTCCCCGCCCTGGAGGGCGTCACCGGCCTCCACCTGATCACGTTCGGCGGGGCCTACTCCGCTCCGCTGGAGACGGGCCCCCGCATCCTGGAGCGAGCCCGCGCGGCCGGCGTGCGCCGGGTCACCGTGCTGCACGGCGGCGGGCCCTCCCCGCTGGAGGACGCCGTGCGCGCCGACGACGGTGTCGACTGGACCGTGCTCATGCCGGTGGAGTTCATGGCCAACGCCCTGGAGTGGGCGGACGGGATCGTGGCCTCGGGAGAGGTCCGTGAGCCCTTCGTCGACCGGCTCAGCGCCATGGTCCACGAAGGCGACATCGGTGCCGTGGCGGCGGTCGCGCTCACCGAGGAGGGCCACGGGGGACAGGAGTACGTGATCACCGGTCCCGAGCTGCTGACCGTCGGCGACAAGGTGGCGGCGATCGCCGCCGCGCGCGGCCGCGACATCGCCCTGGTCGAGCTGACGGAGGAACAGGCGGTCGCCCGGTGGCGTGCGGCGGGCCGGCCGGAGGACGTGATCGGCTTCCTGCTCGAGGTGTACGGCAACACGCCCGAGGTGGGGCGTACGGTCGTCGACACTGTCGAGAAGGTCACCGGCCGACCGGCCCGCACCTTCGCCCAGTGGGCCACCGAGCACGCGGACGCCTTCGCCGCCCGATGACCCGGCGCAGGTCTAGACCTTGACGTGTCCATGGGGCGTCGTTACCTTCCCGGCGTCGACAGCGATTCACGTCAGCGAGACCTGAACACATACGTGAACACTGACGCCCGTGTCGGCAGAAGGGCACTTCCCCCGCGGCGCGACGCTGACCGTCCCAAGGGACGGAGATCGAGTGGAGCGCCTGCCAGGGGCGGCGTACGGTCGAACCGTGGCGGGAACCAGCCCCTGACTCCCGTCCCACGGCGCGATGCAATGAGCAATCCGGAGCCGACCCCCGAAGCCCGGGCCATCCCGCAGCGGCAGGTACAGCGCGATGGCCGGGGCAACGGTATGGCGCTGCTGGTCATCGCGTCCTGTCAGCTGATGGTGGTGCTCGACATCACCATCGTGAACATCGCGCTGCCCGGGATCCAGCGCGCGCTGGACTTCTCGACGACGAGCCTTTCCTGGGTCGTCAACGCCTACACGCTCACCTTCGGCGGACTGCTGCTGCTCGGCGGCCGCATGGGCGACATCCTCGGCAGACGGCGCGTCTTCGTCTTCGGCGTGCTGCTGTTCGTCCTCGCCTCGCTGCTCGGCGGAATGTCCCAGAACTCCTGGCAACTCCTCGCCGCCCGCGCCCTCCAGGGTGTCGGCGGCGCGATCGCGTCCCCCACCGCCCTAGCCCTGATCAGCACGACCTTCCGCGAAGGACCCGAACGCAACAGGGCGTTCGGCGTCTTCGCCGCGGTGTCGGCGGGCGGCGGCGCGATCGGGCTGCTCGCGGGCGGCATGCTGGTCGAGTGGCTCAACTGGCGCTGGGTGCTGTTCGTCAACGTTCCCATCGGACTGCTCATCGCGCTCGCCACCCCCCGCTGGATCCGGGAGTCCGAACGCCACCCAGGCCACTTCGACCTGGCCGGAGCGCTGACCTCCACGGCCGGCATGGTGCTCCTCGTGTACGGGTTCATCCGGGCCGCGCAGGACGGCTGGCGGGACCCGTACACGCTCGCCGCGTTCGGGGCGGCCGTCGTCGTGCTGCTGGTGTTCGTCGCGGTCGAGCGCCGCTCCCGGCAGCCGATCACGCCCCTGCACATGTTCGCCGACCGCAACCGGGCGGGCACCTACGGCATGATGCTGAGCCTCGCCGCCGCCATCTTCGGCATGTTCTTCTTCCTCACTCTCTTCGTCCAGAACGTGCTGGACTTCAGCCCGCTCCAGGCCGGGCTGGCCTTCCTCCCGGTGAGCGCCGTCATCGCGGTGGGCGCGGGGCTCGCGTCCCGGCTCCTGCCGAGGTTCGGGCCGAAGCCCTTCATGGTCACCGGCGCCGTCCTGGCCGCCGCGGGCCTCGCCTGGCTGACCCAGACCGACGTCCACTCCACCTACGCGGGCAGCATCCTCGGCCCGATCCTCGTCTACAGCCTCGGGATGGGCATGGAGTTCGTGTCCCTCACCCTGATGGCACTGTCCAACGTGGCCACCCACGAGACGGGCGCGGCGTCCGGCCTCCTCAACGCCACCCAGCAGGTGGGCGGCTCCCTCGGACTGTCCATCCTGGTCACGGTGTTCGGTACGGCCAGCAGCCACGAGGCCGAGAAGCAGATCCCCGCGTTCCTGGTCGAGGCGACCCCCGCGGAGCGGCTGCGCTTCCAGCGCACGGGGCAGCTCCCCGATCCCTGGGCCGACGAGATCCTCACCTCCGGGATCTCCGCCGCCTTCGTCATGGCCGCGGTCTTCACCGTGATCGCCGCGGCGACCGCCCTCCTCGTCATCCAGGTCCGCCCGTCCGACCTGGAACGCTTCAAAGGCGGGAGTTGAGCTCAAGTGCACCTCGAAGTGCGGGTTCGAGTCCGCGCCCTACTTGCTGTGCACGATCTGGATCAGGTTGCCGCAGGTGTCGTCCAGGATCGCGGTGGTGAGCGAGCCCATCTCCACCGGCTCCTGGGTGAAGTACACCCCGAGCTCGCGCAGCCGCTCGAACTCCGCGCGCACGTCGTCCACGGAGAACGACGCGGCCGGGATGCCGTCCTGGACCAGCGCCGTCTTGTACGGCTGCACGGCGGGATGCCCGGAGGGCTCGAGCAGCAGCTCGGTCCCTTCGGGGTCCTCCGGTGAGACCACGGTCAGCCAGCGATCCGCGCCCAGCGGGACGTCGTGCTTCTTCACGAAGCCCAGCACGTCGGTGTAGAAGCGCAGGGCCTTCTCCTGGTCGTCGACGAAGACGCTGGTGAGGTGGATCTTCATGGGGTGCTCTCCGGTTCCTCGGGCCTGAGCCATCGGTTCATGATGCGCTCGAGAGGCTCGGTGTTCAGGTCGTGGAACTTGTAGCGGCCCTGGCGCCGTGAGACGACCAGACCCGCGGACTCCAGTACGGCCAGATGCTGGCTGATGGCCTGACGGGACAGCCCCAGACCGTGCTTGGTCACCAGTCGCGTGCAAATCTCGAACAGACTCTGCCCGTCGCGCTCCGCCAGCTCATCGAGGATGCGCCGACGGGTGGGGTCGGCCAGCGCCTTGAAGACATCCTCCGCCATGACCACCACGATAGGCAAGTGGAGACTTGCCTATCAAACCGGAGCCCCCCACGCGCCCGCGCACAGCGCCGCCTCGACCGCTTCGGTGTACACGGCGGCGGCGAGCCAGGCGCGGGCGAAGTGGTCGGTGTCGGCGGGGAGCAGGCGGCCGAAGGCGTCGCGGAAGCGGTCCGCGGCGGCGGAGTGGAGGTCGTCGAGGAGGGCGCCCGCCGTGGCGAGGCCGAGACGACGCAGGCGGGCGACGTCGCCCGACCCGCTTCCGGGGAGCGCGAGGACGCGGCGGCCCGCGGACACCGTCTGGTGGACGCGGCGGCGCAGGAGGTGCAGAGGCGCCTCGTCCCCGGGGGCGGCGACCGCGGCCGGTGTCAGGGGCGTCCCGGCGGGCACGTCCGCCTGCTGCAGGCGGTCCAGGCCCAGGTCCACCCGGGCGGCGGGGTCGGTGGGGTGCTCGGCGGCGAGCAGCAGGGCGCGGGGGAGCGTTCCGGGGACCAGCCGGGCGACGATCCGCAGCCGGCTGCCGCCCGCGGCGGCGAGGAGGCGCAGGTTGTCGCGGTAGGGGAGTGACGGATCGTCGTGGGCCGTCACCAGACGCACGGGCACGCCCGCGCAGTCGGCCAGCAGACAGTCACCCGCCGCCTCCCGGACCGTGCCCGTCAGGGTCACCTCCAGGAACAGCAGGTCCTGCCCGCCGTTCAGGGCCTGGACCACCTGCGCGGCGGCGGGTACCGCCCACAGCCGGTCCAGCGGCTCGTCTCGCCAGGCCGCGCCGGACGCGCGGACCGCCCGTACCGAGGCACCCGCGCCGAGGCGGCCCGTCGGCGAGACGGTGGCACCGGACACCGCCAGGCCGGCACGGGACAGTTCGCGGTGGGTCAGGGCCGTGTCGCCGATCCGTACGGCCCTGTCGGCGGCCCCGGTCGCGCGTGCCGGGCCGCCGGGCGCCACGTCCGACACCGTGTACAGGCGTCCGTCGGCGTCGGCGGTCCAGGTGACCGCGCCCGCGTAGCCGGTCGCGGTGAGGACGGGTTCGGAGAAGAGCCCGTACAGCCGCAGGGAGCCGTCCGGGCGGTACGGCTGCCGTACCGTGCCGCGCAGCGCGACCAGGTCAGGGCCGGTGGCGTCCGGAACGCGGTGGGCGACCCCGAGGGTGGCGACCAGCGCTTCGGCCAGGTCGGCGAGGCGGTACCCGGGGTCGGCGGAGCGGGCCGCGCGCACCCCGGTCACCACGGAGACGGCCGCGGCGGAGGCCCGGGGGAGACCGGCGAGCCGGGCGGTGTGCGCGGCGCGCAGCAGCTCCGCCTGGAGTACGGCGCCGGCACCGTCCGTGCCGGCCCCCAGTACGGCGGCGGCCGCGTCGTACACCGCCCGGGCGGCGGCGCGCTGCTCGGCGGTGGCACGCTCCTCGGCCTCGGCAGGGGCCGTGGGTTCGGCCGGAGCCGCGGGGTCGGTCGGGCGCGGCTGAGCAGTCGGTGAGGCCGGGCCGGGCTGAGCCGTCGGGCTCGGTGCCTCCGTCGCCCGTGTCTCGTCTGGCTCTGCCTCTGTCTCAGCCTCCGCTTCCCCCGCATCCTCCGCGACCGGCGCCGCCGAGGCCGCTGCCGCGCGGTGCAGGCAGTCGGGTGCGAGCAGGCATCCGCAGCGGATCGCGTCCGCGCTGGTGACCGCCCCGCCGGTCGCGTCCAGGACGACGTCGGTCTCGTCGTCCACGGCGATCCGCGCGGCGTCGCCCTCACGGACGACCGGACGCGCCACGAGCTTGGCGATGCCCGCGTCCAGCCGCTTGCGCAGGCGGGGCGAGAGCGCTCCGACGAGTTCGGCGGTGACGGACGGGGCGACCGGAGGCAGGTCCGGACTCATGCGATCTTCTCTCCTACCCAGCGGGCGAGTTCGAGCGGACTGAGGGCGGCGACGGGCATGCCCGCGGCGACGAGCTGACCGGCGATCCCCGTGGAGTAGCGGGGCCGTCCCGTGTCGTCGAGGCTCGCGCAGCCCAGGACGTGGCAGCCGGCCGAGACCAGCGCGCGGACCTCGGCGAGCAGCCCGCCGAGCGGATAGCCTTCCTCGAAGTCGCTGACGACCACGACGAGGGTGCGCGACGGCACGGTGACCAGCTCGCGCGCGTGCCGCAGTCCGGTCGCGATGTGGGTGCCGCCGCCCACGCTGACCTCCAGGAGCAGCGACAGGGGGTCGTCCACATGCCCGGTGAGGTCGATGACCTCCGTGGAGAACGCCAGGAAGTGGGTGGACAGCGTCGGCACCCCCGCGAGCACGGAGGCCGTCAGCGCGGCCCACACCGTGGACGCCTCCATGGACCCCGAGACGTCCGTGACCAGGATCAGCCGCCAGTCGGCGGTCCGGCGCGCCCGGCTGCGGAAGACCGGCCGCTCCGGGATCACCCGCACCGTGCCGTCCGGGGCGCGGCGCGCGGTCGCCAGGTTGGCACGCAGCGTGCGGGGCAGGTCCAGCCCGCCGCCGGGCCGTCTGCTGGGGCGCGGCAGGGACGTGCCGTGCAGGGCGGGGCGCAGGCGGGTGGCGAGCTGCCGGGTCAGCGCGTCGACCAGCCGCCGCACGAGCGGGCGCAGTGCTGCCAGCCGGGCCTCGGGCAGTCCGCCGGCGTGGCTCAGCACGGTGCGCAGCAGGTCCACCGAGGGCCGAGCACTGTCCGCGTCCAGTTCGGCGAGGACGTCCTTGCGGCCCGACGCGGCGGCTGCCGCCAGCACTTCCTCGCGGATGCCCGGCCCGAACAGCGCGGCCAGTTCCTCGGACCACTCGCGCACCCCGGGGTACGGGACCTCCCGTCCACCACCGGCTCCCCGGCCCGTCAGGTCCCCCCGGCTGCCCTCGCCGCGTCCGCTGCCGTACAGCTCGTCCAGCGCGGTCGCCAACGGCGCGGCGGACGACGGCAGCCGGTCGGTGCGGCGGCCCAGGAGGAGACGCCAGCGGTCGGCGGGGGCGAGGTGCAGATCTCCGGCGGGCTGATTCCCCGCGTGCTGATCCCCGGCGTCCTGATCCCCGGCGTCCTGATCCCCGGCGTCCTGATCCCCGGTGTCCTGGTCCGCGGCTCGGGTCGGGGGCGCCTCGGCGGCGTCGTCCGCCACCGTGCCGTTCTCCGGCACGGGCCCCGCCGGGCCGTCGCCCGGCGCCGGTGGCAGCAGCCCCATCGTCCGCAGCGTCTCGCGGGCCGCGAAGTCCGCCCGGGTCCAGGCGGCGAGCGCGGCCGGGTCGACGCCGTGCGTGTCCGCGACGCGCCCGCTGCCGAGACGTTCCTCGACGGCGGCGAGGAGCCGGTCGCGGGCGGCGGGGCTGAGGGTGTCGAAGCCGCCTCGCAGTGCGGGGAGCCGGTCCAGGAACTCCCGGTCGGGCAGCTCGGACACCCGGGTGAGCAGCGGCTCCAGCGCGGGCGCCGCCGCCTCCAGCAGCGGGCCCGCGGCGGTGAGGAGGCCGCTGAGCCGGGCGGTGAGCGCGGCGCGGGCGTCGGGGTCGGTGGCCCCGTCGACCCACGAGGCCACCCGGTCGCCGAAGACCCGCGCGTCCTCCTGCCCCAGCAGGACGCGTACGGCCCCGGCGGCGCCCCGCATCAGCGGGGAGCCGCCGGCGGACAGCCGGGCCAGGGCGTCGGCGAGCCGGATACCGCCCGTCAGGTCGGCGCGGTGGGCGAGCTCGAGCAGGGCGTGGGCGTCGGCCGGATCCTCGGACCCGGTCAGCCCGTCCACCTGGCGCACGGCCGCCGTGGTGAGCAGCTCCGCGATGGCGGCCGCCCGGTCCGCCCGGTCCGGCTCGGCGACGAGCCCCGGCACATGACCGGCCCGCAGCCGGTCGAGCAGGGCCAGGCCGGCGAGGAGTTCCGGCAGGGTGCCGGACCGGGGCACGACCTCGGCGACGTCCTCGAGCCGTTCGTCCGCGAGCACGGTCAGCCCGCACTCCGCCGCCCGTTCCAGCCCTTCGAGGGCCTGCGCGGCCGTCGCCCCGCCCTCGTCGCGCTCCACGCGCCGCCGTTCGCGCAGGACACCTTCGGCGGCCTGCGCGAGCGTCACCCCCCGCACACCGGCCGCGGTCAGCATGGCCGCGGTGGCGGGAGTCCAGCGCACCTCCCAGCGGGAGGTCAGGGCCTCGGCACCGCCCGCGGCGACGACCTCCTTGGCCTCCCCGTACGGCACCCCGCAGACCGTCAGCCGACGCAGCAGCAGCTCCCGGCGTCGGTCGAGGTCGGACCGCAACGGGTCCAGCCGCAGGTCCCGCGACGCGCCGGGGCCGCCGGCCTCCGGACCGGGCAGGCCGAGTCGCGCCACCTCGGCCTCGACCGCGGGGGCGAGGCCGCTGCGCGGCGCCTGCGGGGCTGGGCGCCCGCCGCGGGTGCCGACGAGCACCCGCTCCATCGCCCGCGCCACGGCCCGCCCCCGCCCGTACGGCTCACCCTGCGTGAGCACCGTCTGCACGGCTTCGACCAGTTCGCCACGGCCCGCCGCGGGCAGGCCGCGCAGCCGGGCGAGGTCCGAGGCGAGGCGGCTGATCTCCCGTGCGTCGGCGGGCCCCGAAGGGTGGCCGAGGGACCGCAGCTCGGCGCAGATCGCCACGGCCGCCCGGGTCAGCGCCTCCTCCAGCGCCTCCGGATCGCCGGCCGCGCGCAGGACCATGTCCTGCCACTCCGGATCCCGGATGCCCGCCGGATATCCGGACCGCTCGTCGAGGAGCGCGTACGTGTACGGGATCAGCGAGGTCGTCCACCCGGGCCGCCGCACGTCGCCCGCCACACCGCCGTTCGTGCCGGTGTCCCGCCCGGCGTGCGCGGGGGTGTGGGACACACCGGAGCCGGCCGCCGTTCCCGCCTCCCCGTCGGCGTCGGGCCGTACGAGCGCCGGGGCGTGGAACGCGCCGACCACCACGGCCGCCCGCTCTCCGCGCGCGGTCGCCTCGGCCAGCCGGGCCCGCATCCAGTGCTCGCGCCGCAGGTCCAGCTCCGGCACCCCACCCGAGGCGACCGCGTCCTCGCGCAGCGCCCACCCGGTGAGCAGGGCCGCCCGGCGCAGCGCCTCGGGCGGGGAGCCGGGGGCGGTGGCCTCCACGAGCCGGTCCCACAGGTCGTCCCCGGGGCGGCCCGTCAGCCGGGCCCGCAGCGCGTCGCCGAGACCGGGACCGGAACGCAGTCCCGCGGCCCGACGTCCCTCGCCCCACGCCCGGTCGGCGAGCGGCAGATCGCAGGCGACCACCGGCACGCCGTGCCGGGCGGCCCAGCGCACGGCGGCCAGTTCGGGCGAGAAGTCGGCGAAGGGATAGAACGCCGGCCCCTCGCCGCCGCCCCCGTCGGCGGGGGCGGCGGCGAGTGCCACCGGCGCCCGCGTCTCCTCGTGACCCAGCCAGGGCAGCCACTCCTGCATCTCGGCCGGCAGCTCGACGAGCAGCACGTCCGGCTTCGCCGCGTCCAGCAGCGCGGGCACGGCGGCGGCCAGGGACGGCGCGTGGTGCCGTACGCCGACGAGGTAGGGCGCGGACGGTCCGGTCAGGGCGGCCAGCGCCTCGTCGGGCGGGGCGGGGACGGACCCGGGGAAGAGGGACACGGCCGTCAGCCCTCCAGGACCGTACGCAGGTCCCACAGGGTGCGCCAGGTGGCGGAACCCTGCTCGGCGCGGCGCCGGACCGGACCGTCCCAGTAGCCGCGCAGCCGGGCGGCGTCGGCCGGGTCGTCCTTGCGGACCACGCCCAGCAGGTGCCCCGGCAGCAGCCCGAGCACATCACGGTCGCCCGGGAAGTACGCCGCCGCCAGCGCGAGCGCCCCGGCGACGGACACCGCTTCCGCGGTGCTCATCACCGTGGACGGCCGCTCCACCTCCCAGCCCTCCGCCGACCGGCCCTCGCGCAGGTCCCGGAAAGCGGTGACCAGCGCCTCCAGCACGGCGTCGTCGACCTGGAACGGCGCCCCGGCCCGCTCCACCGACGCCCGCGCCTGGCTGCGCACCAGCGCCGTCTCCGCGTCGAGGTCCCCGATCGGGCCGACCGTCTCGAAGTTGAACCGGCGCTTGAGGGCCGCGGACATCTCGGAGACGCCCTTGTCGCGGAGGTTGGCGGTGGCGATGAGGTTGAAGCCGGGCGCCGCGTGCGCCAGCGCGTCCTCGGTGCCCGCCAGTTCGGGCACCGCGATCCGCCGCTCGGACAGCAACGACACCAGGGAGTCCTGCACCTCGGGCAGGCAGCGGGTGACCTCCTCGACGCGGGCGATGGCACCCCGGGACATGGCGGTCAGGACGGGGGAGGGCACGAGCGCCTGCCGGGTGGGACCCTGAGCCAGCAGCAGGGCGTAGTTCCATCCGTACTTGAGCTGGTCCTCGGTGGTGCCGGCCGTGCCCTGCACGACCAGACCGCTGGTGCCGCACACGGCGGCGGAGAGCAGCTCCGACAGCATCGACTTCGCGGTGCCGGGCTCGCCGACGAGCAGCAGACCGCGCTCCCCGGCGAGGGTCACCACGCACCGCTCGACCAGCGCCCGGTCGCCGACGAACTTGCCCTCGACCACCAGGCGGCGCGGCACCCCGTCCGGCACCTCGGCACCGTCGGGCAGCTTCAGGGCCCGGCCGTCGCTGCCCATGACGAACGTGACGACCGCGCGCGGAGTGAGCCGCCACGCGGGCGGGCGCGGCCCGTCGTCGTACGCGGCGAGGAAGGCCAGCTCGGTCGCGTACCGGTCCTCCGGCGGGACGATCTGACGGGCCGGGGCGGGGGAGAGGGTGGTGGACATCGGCGCGGGTTCTTCCAGGTGCGGGTCGGCGGTGGTCATCGGCGGCGCCCCTTGCGGGTGGCGCGGGTGGTGAGTTCCTCGTAGGCCGGGGCGTCACCGGCGCGGACGCGGTCCCACGCCCGGGTGAACAACTCGGGCACCGGCATCAGCGGCACCGCGCGGGAGTGCTCGCCGACCGGGTAGAGGCCCTGCTTCCAGATCTCCACCGGCAGCGCGGGCGACTTCAGGTCGAGCCAGCCGCCCGGCAGGAACAGGGTGCGCCCGGCGCGCGCCCGCTTCGCCTCGACGACCAGAGCGGTGGCCGCGAGTCCGGCGCGGGCCTTCTTCACACGGGCGGGCTTCCAGCCCGTCCAGCGGACGCAGTTGCGGTCCGTCGGGTCGGGCAGGGCCAGCAGCTGGAGGTACAGCGCCGCCGCGTCCTCGCTCAGACCGTGGGCGTCGGCGACCTCGGCGACCAGACCGGGCACGCTGACCGTCGGATCCTGGGCGTACCCGGTGGGTCCTCCGGGATCCGATCCGGCCGTGAGCGCGCGGGCGAGGTCGTCGCCCAGGATCGTCCGCAGCGCCCGCATGCCCTCGCCGCGCGCGGGCCCGACGAGTCCGTCGACCAGTCCGAACACCGGGTCGTCCGCCTCCGTGAGGGCACCCGTGCGGACCAGGACGGTCTCCTGGTCGCCGTACCAGGGGCGCAGCACCAGCGCCTCGCCCACCCGCGTCAGGCCATGCGCGTCGGCACCTCCGGTGGCCGGCATCCCGTACGCCTTGCGCAGTTCCACCGCGGTCGACGAGCCCTTCTCCGTCCACGCCAGGTCGAGGTCGAGCAGCAGCCCCGGGTCGGCGACCCGGCGGCGCAGCGCGGCCAGCCCCTCCGGCAGGTCGGCGCGCAGCGTGTGCCCGTACGGCAGGGCGTACGCGAGCCCGGCCAGGGCGGCCACGGCACGTGTCAGGTCGTACCGGCCGGGCAGCGCCCGGGAGTCGTCCGGCACGAGGTTGCCGTCCTTGTCGGGCCGCAGCACCGTGGTGCGGCTGAGCCACGGGGTGCGGCGCGGGTTGAGGACGGCCTCGGCGGTGCCGGTGGGCACGCCGGCCGCGGAGAGTTCCCCGGCGAGGTCCTCGGGCAGGCGGACGACCCCGGCCAGCCGTTCGGCCCACAGCCGTCCCGCCGCGTCCGTGTCCGGTCCGGCCGTCCACAGGCCGGCGGGGTCGTCGGGCAGCAGCGCGCCGACGAGCGCCGCGCGGTCGCCGGAGTCCAGCGAGGCCAGCAGCGCGTCGCCGAGCTCCTTCTGCCGTGGCTTGAGCCCGGTGGCGGCGATCACCTCATCGGTGAGCTGGGACGGCCGCCCGGCGACGAGCAGGGCCGCCTGCACGGTCCCGAGCCCGTCCCGCGTCGCGGCGACGAGGGCGGCCGGCGCTCCCGGCTGCCAGGGCGCGGCACCCTTGTCCCGGATCAGCCCGGCCACCGTGGTCAGCGCGTCGGCCGGGAACACCGGCGGGTGCGCGGTCTCCTCCGCCGACGTGAAGTGCGCGACGGCGCCGAACTCACCCGCCGGGTCGTGGTCCAGCGCCAGCCAGTGCACCCGCCCGGCGCGGCGGTCGACGTTCTGGCAGCCGAGGACGACGACGGTGCGGCCGTCGCGGCGCAGCACCTGACCGACCCGCTCGTGACCCTTGTGCGGCTCGCTCAGCACGACCTCGCGCAGCGCGCCCCCGGGCACGGCCAGCGGGCCCTCCGCGACGGCTTCGAACAGCAGCAGCAGTGCCTGCCGCTGCGCCTCGGGCAGGGCGGGCGAGGCGGCGCGGTAGGCCAGCGGGCGCAGCACGTCCAGCACGGACGGCCACATGGCGCCGATGCCCGGCACGGTGCCCTCGTCGCTGCGCCACCCGTCGGCGGCCCCGGCGAGCCGGGCGGACTCGGGCAGGGGCTTGCCGTCGGCCGGCTTCCCGGACAGCACGTGGTTCACGGCGCGGATCTGGCGCAGCGCGGACCAGCGCTTGTCCCCACCCCACCAACCGTGCAGGTCGGCGAGGCCGGAGACGGCCTCGCGCAGGGTCTGGTCGTCGCCGTCCTCCGGACGGTGGTCGGCGAACATCCCCTCGGCACGCTTGCGCTCCACCTTCGACGGCTCCACCGGCGGCGCCACGAACAAGGCGATCGACTCCGCCAGCCGCAGCACCGCGCGCACGAGCGCCGCGACGCCGGTGAGCACGTGAGGCTCGGTGAGGGCGGGCAGGAGACGCGCGACGGTGTCCCGCAGGACCTCGTCGGCGCTCGGAAGAGCGGGCTGGTCGGTATCGGCGCTCCTGGTGTTCCCGCCGGCCCCGGTCCCCGCAGCGTTACCGCCGGTGCCGGCGCCCGCCGTGTTCCCGGCCCCGGCCGTGCGCCCGGCCCCGGCCGCCGCCTCCGCCGCCTTCGCCCGGGCGGCCGCCTCCGCGACCCGCGCCTGCCGCTCCGCCAGCGCCTGCGCCCCGGCCCGCAGCAACTCCTCCGCCTGCTCGTCGCTCAGCGCCCGCAGCAGCGCCGACGCGCCTTCGTCGCGCGGCCGCAGCGCGTGCCAGAAGTCGAGCGGCGGAACGAGCCGCGTCCCGGCGGCGAACTCGCCACCGCGCTCCAGCGCCGTCACCCGGCCCGACTCCCGCACGCCGGTCTCGTCGACCGTGTACAGGGCGACCTGACGGTGGGTGGCGACGACGACGGGCTCGGCGCCGCCGGGCAGCCGCAGCGCGCCGACCGGAACGCCCGGCACCCGGCCCCGTGCCGTCGGCAGGGTGACGGTCCGGCCGTCCGGCGTGCCGGCCGTGGTGCGGGCCTCCTCACCCTCGCCCTCGGTGCGCACCCAGTGGCCGAGGACCGTGCCGTCCGTGCCGAACGGGCTGTGCTCCAGACCGGGCTGCAAGGGCAGCACCGTGCAGTGCTGCTGGAGCAGCGCGGCGTCCTCGCGGATGCCGGACCGCAGGAACGCGGGCAGCGAGGCACGTCCGTGCGTGCCGCCGACGGGGTCGTACTCGAGCCACACCTGCTGCCGCCCCTGCCGTCCCTGGCGCCAGTACGAGGTGCCGTCCCCGAGGATGCGGCGGGCGGGCGGCACGACCGTGTCCCCGGCGTGCAGGGCGCGCCCGCCGGTGGCGCGGCCGCCGCCCGGCAGCGGGATGGAGGTCTCACCCGCGTCGCCGCTGCCGTACCAGTTCGGAAGCCTCTCGCCGCCGAGCGGGAACACCTCGGACGGGCGGGCAGACCAGTAGCCGTGCTGCTTGCCGTCGTGCCGCCACATCACCAGCAGCTCGCCGTCCGTGTACCGGAACGACGGACGCTGCCAGCGGTCCAGCTCCACCGGCAGCCGCAGGTCGTGCTCCAGCAGGATGTCCTCCGGCCCCACGACGATCGCCTTGTGCCGGCGGGAGAGGATCAGCGCCGGCCAGGCCTCCTGAACGGCGAGCGTGTCGTCGCGGTCCCGCCGCGTCTCCGTGTCCAGGCGCCGCAGCGCCTCGTCGAGGGCGGGCCAGCCCAGCTCGTCCAGGACACCGCCGCGCAGGGTGCGGCCGAGCAGCGGCGCCACGTCGAGCGAGGAGGCGCGGGCCACGGCCTGCGGGCTGACCCGGGCTGCGACGGCACGGAACGGCCGCATGCGCTGCAGCGCGACGCGCGCGTCGGGCAGCCCCGCCGCGCCGTCCAGCTCGGCGGCGGCGTCGTCCAGCCACTCGCGCAGCACGTCGGCGAGCACGGGGTGCGCGGCCAGTTCCTCCACCATCTCCGAGCCGGAACGGTGGCCGCTCAGATTGCCGACGGCGGCGTACAGCAGGCGCCGGCAGCGCGGGTCCGCCGCGAGGGCGGTCAGGTCCCGCCGCCCGGGCCGGGTCTCCTCCAGCCACCGGTTGAGGTTGAGGAAGACGTCCTCGTCGGGCGCGGGCAGCGCCAGCGGGACGTCCAGCGCCGCACACAGGTCGAACAGGTCGAGATCCGCGCCCGCGTGCCAGCGGCCGGTGAACAGGTCCACCGGGCGGCCCTGGGCGCGCAGCCGCGCGGCCATGCGCTCCACCAGCGCGAGGGTGGCCGGCGAGCGGTCGCTGACCGTGCCGCCGTGCTTGCGGTGCAGCGCCCAGCGGCCGAGCCAGGCCGCTGCGTCGACCTCGTCCGCCGCCTCGGCCTCGCCGGTCAGCAGCCGGTCCGCACCGGTCTCGGCGAGCAGCGCCAGCCAGAACTCGTCGTCCTCCGTGGAGCGGCCCAGCCCCGCCGGCATGATCTCCAGCAGCCGGACGCGGACGGCTGGCCGGCTCTCGGCCAGGACGACGAGCGTCGCCCGGTACGAGTTCCAGAAGGACGCGGGCGCCCGGACCGCCGCGGGAGACGCGAGCAGGTCCGCGACCAGGGCGCACTCCTCCGTGACCCGGTCCAGGCCCGCCGCCTTGATCAGGGCGCGCGCGTCCTGCGGCAGCGACGCGTACGGTGGCATGCCGCCCGCGCAGCGCTCCACGGTCAGCTGCCGGAACTGCGCCCAGGCCTCCGCCGGGGCCAGCCGTGTTGACAGGTCCTTGACGTGCTCCTTGAGCGCCTTGACCGTCAGCGCCCCGGCGAACGCGAACTCCAGGAACACGGCCCGCTGCCGCTCCTCGTCCACGGTCAGCGCGTGCACCCGCTCCGCCTCGCGGGCCTTGCCGAAGAAGGCGGCCGCGTACGTGGTGTTCTCGTGCTGGAGGAAGACGCGGGCGGCCTGCTCGTAGAAGGTGGGCAGGAAGTGCGGCACGGCGCGGCCGAGCCGCTCGCCCAGGGCCTCGAAACCCTCCTTCGCAGTGCCGGGGCGCGACTTGGCCTGCCGGGCGAGCCGTTCGACGTCCTTGACCAGCGCCAGCGCGTGGTGCCCGTTCGCCGGGTCGTTGACCAGCGCCCACGCGGGGAAGCCCAGGGCCTCCCGACGGATCTGGCCGACCTCGCGCGGCTCCGGCTCCCGGGCGAGCCCCAGGAAGTCCATCGCGAGGTCCTCCGCCTCGCCGAGCGTGCCGGGCACCAGCCGTACGACCGTCCGCTCGTCCAGCGCCGGGTGGGTGTACGCGCGGACGGTGAGGACGTCGGCGTCCTCCCGGTCCGTGGTGCCCGGCGGCAGGACGGCGCCGGCGTCGAGCAGCGCGGCGACAGTGGTCTCGTCGTACACGGTTGTGCCGTACGTCGTCATGCCGCACGCTCCTCGTCCTCGATGTCGCGTCCCGCGTACAGCGCGGCCGCCATGCGCATGCCCTCCGACCAGGCCACCGGGCCGACCACACCGAGCTTCAGCACCCGGCCCGCCTGGTCGGTGAAGACCAGGGGACCGGTCTCCGTCTCCTCGTAGCCGTCGTAGTCGCCGACCCACACACGGGCCTCGACGCCCCGGCCGGCCTCCAGCACGGAGCACACGGCGTTGCCGCCGCGCACGCGGTAGCCCAGCTGCGTCGCCCGGCCGTGCAGGAACCGCAGTTCCTTGAAGGCGCCGCCCGCGTAGTCCTCGACGGAGGTCGCCTCGGCGTCCAGCGCCGCGGGCCGCTGCCACACCTCGCGGAAGAGCTGCTGGGCACGCTGCTCGACGCCGAGCTCGACGGCGAACTCCCGCAGCTCCTCCAGGTCGTCGAGGAGCACGGGGTGCGGCAGTCGGACCAGGTCGGGGGTGATGCGGACGGTGTCGCCGTCGAGGTCGACCAGGCCGAGGCCGCGCTCGGGGTCGGCGTCCCGCAGGAACCCGGCCACCGTGCCGTCCGCCCCCGTGACCACCAGGTCCCGCAGGGCGGCCTGCCAGGCCGGGTCCGGCCACACCCGTGCCAGGACGGCGAACGGCACCGGTAGCGAGCGCACCATCCACCGCTCCACGTCGGCCAGACACTGCCGCTCGTGCCGCTCCAGCCACTCGGCGAGCTGCCGCAGCCCCACCACGGCCGGATCGTCGGCGATCTTGGGCGGTACGGACTTCAGCCGCCGCCCGGCCGCGTTGCGGCACACCACCTTGCCGTCGTCCAGGGCGACTTCATAGCCGCCCGCCGACACCCACCCCATTCGTGTGCCTCCCGCACCCGCGATGATCAAGTGACGGGAACTGTAGAGGAGGGCACTGACAACGGGGTCGCAGGGCCCTGCCGCCCGGAAGTGGAAACCGCTGCTCGGGGTACCTGCAGAGCGATCATCCTGCGCACGGGGTCCTCTGGCTGGAGCATGCTGGCCCCGGTCCTTGCTTAGGCGGCCACTGGTCACCGGGCTTCTGCCCCCGCCCCACGTGCGCAGCAGCCTCAGGAACGAAGACATGCGGCGCCGGCGGTCCGGAAAACGAAACGACGTGCGTGAGGCGTCACCGAGCCCCGCGCCTCTTCGCCGCGAACCGGCGGTAGTGGTCGACCCGCTCGCTGTCCACGTCGATCAGTTCCAGGATGTCGATCGCTGTCTCGCGTTCGCCGGAGACTGCCTCGCGCAGGATCAGGGCGAGGCCTTCCCGGGCACGCATCCGGCACTCGCTGTCCAGGTGCGCACGGCCGTACGCCTCCTCGGAGGGGTGCGGGTCGCCGGCCACGAGGTGCCACAGCAGCGTCACGAGATACGCCCGGGCGTGGTCCGACAGGGGTTCCGTCAGTGCGGCGAGGATGACGCCGACGGCGGGCACCGCCGCCTCGAAGAGCCCTCCCCGGTCGATGAGGTGGCCGTCCAGGTCCGCGTCGGCCATCTCCGCGTAGGTCTCCGCCTCCAGCACGCGCCGGAAGAGATCGGGAACGTGTTCCGCGCCTTCGCCGCATCCGCATCGCAGCCGCCCCCACGCGTAGCGGTCGAGCTCGGCCCGGACCGGCTTGGCCATGTGCACAGAACCCGTTCCTCCGTCGGCTGCCTGGGAAGGTCGCGCTCACGGTACCGCCGTCGGGGGGAATGCCGGCCGGGAGCCGGGGCACATGGGTCGTCGTACGGCCCACGTGCACAACGGTGACAAGGGAGGCTTCTCGATGCTCATGGCACACCCCGCTGTACTGAAGAACCTGATCGAGCAGTACGACACGCTGCGCATCCTGCACGCCGAGGAGGGCAGCACCGAGGTGCGCCAGCGGATGGACGACGTCGCCTACACGCTGTGCGTGGCGACCGGAACGCGAGACATCGACGCCGCTCTCATCGCCGCCCGCCACCAGCTCCCCGGTGCCCGCCCTGAGGACGACTCCCTGCTGACGACGTGACGGTCTGCCCGGCAGACGCGCCTTCCCCGGCACCGGCTGCCGGACCGCCGCCGGCGATCCGCGTCAGATCGTTCGCCAGCGACTCCAGCCACGCCACGGTCGCGTAGTACAGCCGAGGCGTGCCCGGTGGCCCGGCGGCGGCCTTCGTGAACGCGGGATCGATCAGTGGCACCGGCGCGGCCGGGGTGTCACCACCGGGATCCAGCGCCGCCGAGACCAGCAGCATCCGGCCGGCGAGGCGTTCCCCCAGCGTGCCGACCGACTCGGCAACCCCCGGAGCCAGCTCGACGTGCGGCGGCTCCAGGAGGCGTTCGGAGCCCCACAGAGTGTGGTGGCCGGCGATCAGGGTCGCCTGCCAGTCCACCTTGGGCAGCGTCGCCGGGCGGCCCGTGCCGCCGAAGCGTGACGGCTCGCTCTGGAACTGCGCGTACGCGGACTCCGCGAGGATGACCGCGTGATGCAGCGACCGGTGAGCGGGCGCACCCGACGGCGCGGCCACCGCCCCGCCGCCCGCCAGCGACGCGGTGGTGGCCACCACGATCTCCGCGGCCCGCCGCAGAAGTTCCGCGCCCGCGTGGCGCAGCTCGTCATGGGCGCCGCGCGGCCACGCCAGCACCCCGAAGACGGCGCCGATCGCGCTGCCGACCAGCACGTCCAGCATCCGCACCTCGGCCAGCCGCCACGTCGACGGCGCCAGCTGGGCGAAGACCAGCGCCACGAGCACGGTGAAGAGGCCCTGCGCCCAGCCGACACCCCGCACCGGCCCCACCGTGAAGACGAACAGCATCCACACGGGCAGCAGCACGGCGTAGACGGCGGTGTCGGTGCCCACCACGGTCAGGACCCCACCCGCCACCAGCGCCCCGGCCAGTGTTCCCGCGAGCGCCGGACGGATCGTGTGCCAGGTGTCGTCCATGGTCGTCCGGGTGAGCGTGAGCGTCGCCAGCATCGCCCAGAACCCGTGGGGCAGCGTGTCCAATCCGGCCACGAGCCGGGCCGCCGTCAACGCCAGGGCGATGCGCACCGCGTTCTGGAACAGCACCGACCGGCGTCCGGCATGGCCGCGCAGCCGGTGCCACCACAGGGCGGGCGCCCGGACCGTGGCGTACCAGAAGAGGCCCCGGGGCGCCTCGACCACGGCATGCCGGCCCCGCACGGCCCGATCGGCCGCCGCGCCCATCGCCAGCGAGGCATCGGCGATCTCCAGCACGGCGGCGTGCTCCCGCAGCACCGCGGGCGGGAACCGGGCAGCGGCGAAGGAACCGGAGGCGGCGGAGGCGCCGGATGGGCTCACGCCCTCGGACACACCTGCGGGCACGCCTCCCGACAACGCCGACAAGCGCGCGCCGGCCGCGACCAGCTCCTCGTACGGCGCCACAGGTGACGGCCCCGACCGCGGACACGCCCCGGTCGCCGTGGCCAGCTCCGCCACCGCCCGCAGTACGGCGATCACCTCGGGCTCCGGCTCGCGCGGCGGCGCGGGCAGCTGTGCGAGGCGGCTCAGGAGGGTGCGGGTGGCGAGACCGGTGTGCGCGAGGGCGCGATCGTGCACGCCCGGCCCCGCGGGCCGTTCCGCCTCGGGCACGTTCAAGGACCGCAGCGCCTGACCGGCTTCCGCGGCCGCCGCCCTGTCCGCGTCGGTCAGCGTGTACGGCGGCTGGGACAGAAGGCGCGCGCAGCGCGCGGCGGTCCGCAGAGCGTCGGAGGTCCGCTCGCGGTAGGTCGCCGGGACAGGCTCGGCGAAGAGCAGCGCCTCGGCCGCGGCGAGCAGCGCCGGCCCGGCGGTCGTCCCGATCAGCCGGTCACCGAGCGAGTCGGGATCGTACGGCGGGAAGGACGGCAGGATGTACAGCAGCTGCAGCCCCGGCGCCGTCCCCGCCGGACGCGGGCCGCCCACGGCGGCGAAGGCCAGCGCGAACCCGACCACCAGCATGCCCAGCACGGCGCTCCAGGTGCGCACCGACAGGTAGGTGCCGACGGCCACCAGCAGCCAGCACACCGGCAGCACGCGCAGCACGATCGCGGCCCGCTGCCGCCCGGTGCCGGGTATCCGGGCAAGCCCGCCGAGCGCCACCGCGCCGAACAGGGCGTACGTGGCCGCGACAGGGCGGTCGAGTCCGTACCGGAAGAAGAAGAAACCGGCCGTGGCGGCGAGGGCCACGCGTACCGCCCGACGGAACGAGGCGGCGTAGGCCGCCGGGTTCCACGCGAGTCGGAGACCCCTCACCCCTTCAGGATCACCCACGACCGGCGCCCCGGCATCCGACGGCCCCGCAGGTCCAGAGGCGTCAGAGGCCGGCGAGCAGGCCGTCGAGCGGGGCGGGTACGCGGTCGGGGACGAGCGCCTCGACGAGGACGCGGCCGTAGTGGATCTTGCGTCCCTTCTTCGTACCGAAGAAGCGCCGCAACTGCTGCTGTGCGGTGCGGCCCTGCTGCGCCGGCTGCCGCAGGAACGTCCGCAGGGCGCGCAGCTCGCCCTCCGCGCGGACGAGTTCCTCCACCCGTGCCACGCCCAGCGCGCGGATCAGCTCGTCCTCCAGGTCCGCCGCGCAGACGAAGAACTCCTGCCGGGCCGCACCGGCCCGCTCCAGGGCGCGCGCATAGTAGCGGCGCTCCGCCTCGTCGCAAAGACCCGTGAGGCGGAGTCCCAGACCGGGCGGCCCGAGGAGCTGGGTGAAGCGCCCGACGCTCATCGCGCCGCCGATCGGCAGGACGCAGACGCCTTCCGCCGCCAGGTCCCGGCCGCGGCCGGCGGCCAGCGCGTCGACCGCCGCGACGTCGCTGGGCCCTTCGAGGAGGACGACCGTCCGTACGGACAGCCGCGCGGCCAGCTCGTGCGCGGGGTCGCCGGGGCCACCCGCCGCCCATGTGGTGACCGCCTCCTGGAACGCCCCCATGTCAGCCATGGGACGAGTCTGCGCCCTTTTCGGCCACCACGGCAGGGATTTTCCGCTGCCGAGGCACTGCCGGGTACTGCAGAGGAACGCGGCCGACCGGGCGAACCGCCTGACCGGTGTTCAGGACGCGGCCGGGGGCATACGCATGACACGGTCCCCACGGCCGATCCGTTCGACTCCAAGGAGGCACACCGTGCTGGCCATCATCGCGGCGGTCCTGCTCTTCATCGCCTTCCTCATCAACGCGGCGGACATCTCCACCAACGACGTCTTCACCTCGACCAACGTCATGCTGATCGGCTTCGCCCTGCTGGCCCTGCACCTCGCGGGCGTCGGCAGCGGCTGGGCGGCACGGGGGCGCAGGCGCTGACGGTCGGCGCGCCGGGGCACCGCCTGATAGCCTGTGATCTTCGCCGGTCGTCCGGACGGAGTCCGCCTGGCAGGTCGCCATGTCCGGTCCCCAGCGTCAGCTCCAGACCGCGCTCGACGCGCTGGACGACGCCTTCGCATCCGAAGCGCCGTTCACCGTCGCCGGGTGCGCGTACTGCTACGGCGAGCAGGAACTCGCCGAACTCTCCGGCCCGCTGAGCGGGATATCGGACGACCTGCTCGCCGCCGTCGCCGCGGAGACGCCCGACCACTGGGACGACTTCCCGCGCCTGTACCGCCGTCTCGCCCCGCTCGTCGTCCGCTCCGCCGTCACCGGCACGCTCCACGTCGACGAGGACCTCATCGCCTCCCGGCTGGTCCGGGCGGGCTGGACCACCTGGGACGCCCCGCTGGCCCAGGCCCTGCGCGACGTCTGGCAGACCTGGTGGCAGAGCACGCTGCACACCCACCCCACCCCCGTTCGCATCCGGAAGACCCTCGGTCTCCTCACCGTCGCCAACGCGAGCCTGCGCCCGTGGCTGAGCACCTGGACCGCCACCCGCACCCCGGCGGCCGACGCCCACCTCGCCGACTTCCTCGACGACGTGCTGTGCGAGTTCGAGATCACCGACCTGACCATGGGGTTCTACGGCGAGTACGACGCCGGCGCGGAACTGCTGGACTGGCTCCTCACCGACGTGCACGACCGCGTCGACGACGCACGTCTCGCCGACCCGTACCTCCTCGACCACCATCGGGCAGCCACCGCACGGCCCCACCAGCGCCTGCCCTAGGCCCTGTCGTCAAATTCCCGCCTGCCCGGCGACGCCATGCGCGCACTCTCGCCGCACCGGGCCCTGGCCCACGTACATCCGGTACGAGGACCAGGGCCCGGCACGCCGAGAGCACGCACCTGACGCCACCGGGCCCGCCCTCCGGGCGGACGACGGGAATTTGACGACAGGGCCTAGCCGCCCTCGCGCACGGCAACCCGCTACTGGTCTGTACCAACCCCTTGTCCCCGACCCTCCGGCGACGCAAGCTCCCCTCATGGAGCTGGAGTTGCGGCATCTCAAGACGGTCCGGGCCATCGCCGACGCCGGCAGTCTCACCAGGGCGGCGACAGCGCTCGGGCTGGCACAGCCCGCGCTGAGCGCACAGCTCAGACGGATCGAACGGGTCCTGGGAGGTGAGCTGTTCGAGCGGGGACGGCACGGCGTGCGGGCCACCGCACTCGGTGAACTCGTCCTCGAACGCACCCGCGTCGTCCTGCCCGCGGTGACCGAACTGCAGCAGGAGGCGGCGCGGTTCGCCCGCACCCCGCGCGCCACGGCGTGCCTGCGGCTCGGCGGAACCCACGGTCCGCTGCTCGGCGCCCTGGTGGACCGGCTCGCGGACACGCTGCCCGACGCCCGCGTGACCACCTGCGCCTCCTGGTCCGAACGGCAGCTGGCCGACCTCCTCGCGGAAGGCCGACTGGACTTCGCCCTCGCCGGGACGTGCGGGTCCGCCGCCCCGCCGGGCGCCGAGGGCCTTCAGTGGCGGGAGATCGCCGTCGACCCGGTTTTCGTCATGCTGCCGGAGAACCACGCGCTCGCCACCGCGCCCGACGTCGGCCTGACCGAACTCGCCGGTGAGGAGTGGGCGTGCGTGCCCGGCGACGGATGCTTCGGGGACTGCTTCACCGCCTCCTGCGCCCGCGCCGGTTTCACACCGCACCGCGTGTACGAGACGGACACCGCGTCCGTGGTGCACCTCGTCCAGGTCGGCCGGGCGGTCGGCCTGTGCCGGGCCACGTTCCCGGCCACCCCTGGCGTCGTCACCCGGCCGCTGCGCGGCACGCCCCTGGCCTGGCGGCACCTGCTCGGCTGGCACGGGGGGACGCAGGACGCGGACACCGCCGCCACCGTCCTCGCCCAGGCGCGCATGGCCCACGCGGGCGTGGCCGCGCGCAGTGACAGCTACACCGAATGGCTCGCGGCACACCGCGTGCCGTGAAGCGACCCCGGCTGCGCGGCAGCCGCGTTCCATAACACCGGGGAGAGGGTCAACCGATGCCTTACGCGGGTTGGTTGACCCTCCTTACGGTTTCGGCACCTCCCCACCGAGTGAGAAACCCGAACCGAGGAGATCCCCCATGCTCCGACGACACACCCGGGCCAGAGCCACGGGTGCCGCCGTGGCGGCGACGGCCGCCCTGCTCGTGGCCGGGCTCAGCGGCTCCGCGAGCGCCGGGCAGGCCGTCGCCCCCACTCCGCCCTCCGCCGCGGAGACCCTGCGCACCGACGCCGCCGCGCCCGCCCTGCTCCGCGCCATGGAACGCGACCTCGGTCTGAACCGGCAGCAGGCGGAGCGGCGGCTGGCCAACGAGGCCGAGGCCGGCGCCACCGCGGGCCGCCTGCGCGCCGCCCTCGGCGACGACTTCGCGGGCGCCTGGGTGCGCGGCGCCGAGTCCGGCACGCTCACCGTGGCGACGACGGACGCCGACGACGTACGCGTCATCGAGGCGCGGGGCGCGCGGGCCACCGTCGTACGCCACTCCCTCGCCGACCTGGACGCGGCCAAGGCACGCCTGGACCGGGCGGCCGAACGTCAGGACGCGACCGACGCGCCGGTCCGGTACGTCGACGTACGCACCAACACGGTCGTCGTGCAGGCCGTACGCCCGTCCGCGGCCCGCACCCTCCTGGACGCGGCCGGCGTCGACCGCTCCCTCGCCCGGGTCGAGCGGACCAACGACCGGCCCCGCGCCCTGTACGACCTGCGCGGCGGCGAGGCGTACTACATCGACAACAGCGGCCGCTGCTCGATCGGATTCCCCGTCACCCGGGGCACCCAGCACGGCTTCGCCACCGCCGGGCACTGCGGCCGGGCCGGGGCGAGCACCAGCGGCCACAACCGGGTGGCCCAGGGCACCTTCCAGGGCTCGACCTTCCCAGGCCGTGACATGGCCTGGGTGGCCACCAACTCCCAGTGGACGGCGACCCCGTACGTCAAGGGCGCGGGCGGACAGAACGTGCAGGTCACCGGGTCCACACAGGCGCCGGTCGGCGCGTCCGTGTGCCGGTCCGGCTCCACCACCGGCTGGCACTGCGGCACGATCCAGCAGCACAACACCAGCGTCACCTACCCCGAGGGCACCATCACCGGCGTCACCCGCACCTCGGTGTGCGCCGAGCCCGGCGACTCGGGCGGGTCCTACATCTCCGGCAGCCAGGCGCAGGGCGTCACCTCCGGCGGCTCCGGCAACTGCAGCAGCGGCGGTACGACGTTCTTCCAGCCGATCAACCCGCTGCTGCAGAACTACGGCCTGACCCTCAGGACGACCACGGACCCCGGGGAGCCGGGGGAGCCGGGCGAGCCCGGTGAGCCGGGCGGCACCTGGGCGGTCGGCACCGTCTACCAGCCGGGCGACACCGTCACCTACGGCGGCGCCACCTACCGGTGCCTCCAGGGTCACCAGGCCCAACCGGGCTGGGAGCCGCCGAACGTACCGGCGCTGTGGCAGCGGGCGTGAGCCGCTGAGCCGGGGCACCACCGCGTGACCGACCGCTCCCCGGACGAGGCCGACCGGACGTCCGGGGAGCGGCCCGCGTCAGGGGCCGGGCCCGGGGTCCGGCCGTACCGCGGACGTCAGTCCGGCCCGTGCCGCTTCCAGCTGAGCGGCGAAGGCGATGCCGAGGAACAGCACGACGCCCGTGAGGTTGGCCCACAGCAGGAGCGCCACGAACGCCGTGAGAGGCCCGTAGACGGCACCGAACGAACCGCTCTCGGCGACGTACAGCGTCAGCAGCCACGTGGTGCCGACCCACAGCACCAGGTGGACGGCCGAACCGAACGCGAGCCAGGTGTAGCCGGGCTGGTCCCGCCGCGGCGACCAGCGGAAGATGACCGCGGAGGCGACCCAGGCGAGGACGAAGCCCACCGGGAACCGCAGGACCTCCCACCACGCCGACACCCCGGGCCGGCCGAAGGCCTCGGCCGTCGACTCGCCCACGGCCTCGCCCGCCACCAGGACGAGGAAGCCCAGGACCATCGGGACGCCCGCGGCGAACGCGAGCAGCAGGGCCCGCCCGTACTTCCGGGGGAAGGGCCGGTCGCGTTCGATGCCGTAGATGCGGTTGGCGCCCCGCTCCACCTGGCCCATGGCCGAGGCCAGATTGAGGACCGAGAAGGCCAGCCCGACCCACAGCGCGACCGTGCCCCAGACGTCGGAGTGGGCGCTGCGGCGGGTGCCGTCCAGCGCCTCCTCGACCACCTCCGCACTGGCACCCGGCACGATCCTGCCCAGGGTCAGTTCGATGATCCGCCCGACGCTCTCCGTGTGCGCGGCCGTGGCCACCCCGACCAAGGCGATCATGAAGGGCACCAGGCCCAGGACGATCTGGAAGCCGAGGGCGCGCGCGTTGGTGAAGCCGTCGGCGTACCGGAACCGCGAGAACGCGTCGGTCAGCAGCCGCACGCCTCCGTAGTGCCGCAACGCGGTGAAGGCCTCGTCGCCGGAGAGCTCCTCCCCGATCATGTCCCGCGTCTGCGGAACGTGTACGACCGTCCCCATCGTCTGCGTCTCTCCTCGCACCTCGGGCCGGCAGCGAGCGCGATCACCGGGGCGCCTGCCGCTCCGGCTCCCGGGATACCGTCTGCCCGGCCGCACGCGAAGCAGGCGTGCGGCCGGGCACCACCCGGGCAACCCGCCTGGCCGCCGCTGTCAGCTCTTTCCGACGACGATCACTTCGTCCCGGTCGTCCCAGCGGCGTCTCTCGCTCTTGGGCGGGTTGATCCGCAGTCCGTGGCCGGGATCCGTCGACGCGTCGACGTGGCTCCGGTACCCGATGGCGCACTCGCCCCGCTCACGCGCCGCGGCCACGACCGTGGCGAAAGCCGTCTCGCGGCCCGGCAGGACGTACTCCGCCGCCGGCCTCAGATGCACCCCGCTGCCCTCGGCGGAGAACAACTCCTCGAACACCGCCGCCAGGTGCCTGTTCTGGGAGATCTGCGCCATCAGCAGACCGATGAGCTTGCCGCTGATGATCACGTCGGCTCCCGGGCTGATCGGAGCCAGTGCCCGGTTGCGGTCGTCGATGAGCTCGGTGACCACGGGCAGCTCCAGTCCGGTGGCCCGCTCCAGCTCCTGCAGCAGCAGGAGGGTGACGAGGGTCCGGTCGTCGGGCTCCTCGTCCGGCAGCCGGTCGGGGGCGCAGTCCTCGCCGAGCACGATGACGCTGTCGTACGAGGCGATCTCCAGCCGGCGCAGGGTGTCGCGGCGGGTGATGTCGCCCTGGTGCAGTGTCAGCGTCAGTCCGGCGCCGACGCCGCTGTCCGCGTCACCGACCTGCCGGACCGTGGCGTCCGAGGCGTCCGTGACCACGTCGACGGCCGAGCCGGGCCGGGCGCAGCGGCGCAACTGGTCGACGATGAGGGGCGCTCGGCGGTTCCAGCCCAGCAGAAGCACCCGCTCCGGCCGGGCCGGCGCCGACTGCGCACAGGCCATCGCCGTGTCGTCGGCCAGGTGGGAGCAGTCGTCGAGCCAGATGGTGTCGTCGTCGCGGGAGATGACGACGAGCAGGTCGTCCGGGCCGATCCGCGTGTGCGGCGGCGGACCGAGCAGGGGGACGTCCCGCATCAGTCCGACGACGCTCGACGTCGCGTAGGCGAGCAGCGCGTCTCCGAACGGGCGTCCGACCAGGGCCGGCGCGCTGGTCAGGTAGAACTCGTCCCCGGCGAAGTCCAGCAGTTCGCGGTGGACCAGGGAGAGACCGGGGCGGCGGGCGGCCTGGACGATCAGCGCGGCGGTGATCACGTCGCTCTCCAGGACGATGCCGCCCGGCCCCGCGGCGAGGGAGGCCGCGAGCCGGTACCGGTCGTCCCGCACGGCGGCGACGACGGGCGGGCCCGGCTCGCCGCCGGGCAGCGCGGCCTTGAACGCCAGCAGCGTCTTGACCACCTGGGCGTCGGCGTCGGGTGCGTCGTGGGGAAGGACCAGTACGACGCCGGCGGCGGCCGGGTTGGTCAGGGAGAGCACGGCCGGGTCGGTGGTGGGGCCGCTGCGGCAGATCAGCCGCGTGCGGCCGGTGGGACCGGCCTTCGTGTTCAACGCCTCCTCCATCTCGGTCTTGTCCCGGTCGGCGAGCACGGCCACCGCCGCGCCGTACCGGTTGGCGTTGGCGGCCACCAGCTCGCCCACCACCGTGAAGACCTGCTCGGACCAGCCCAGGACGATTGCGTGCCCTTCTTCCAGCACGGTGGAACGGCCCCTGCGCAACGCGGTGAGCCGTTCCGTGAACGCCGTGGTGATCAGGCCGACGAGAGTGGAGACGTACAGCAGGGCGACGAGGGCGAGCAGCACGGACAGCAGCACCCGCACAGGTGTCCCGGTGGCGCCGCCCAGTCGCAGTGTCTCCCCGGTGTGGCGCCACACCTGCACCAGCCTGTCCAGGCGGGACGCCGGTGCGTCCGGGTCGGTCCACACCAGGATCGTGCTGGCCGGAACCACGACCGCCAGACAGAGCAGGGCCAGCCAGCCCACGAGGGCGGGGGCACCGCGTGTGAGCGTGCTGTCGAACCAGTAACGAACCCTGTCTCCGAGCGGAGTACGCCGCGGCGCCACCCTTGTCCCCCCTGTCGCGGTACATCCCCGCCGGCAGTGTGCTGGCTCGGCGGCCGCGACGGACGAGGACCGCGGCGAGTTCACACCTTCGGGCAGATCCCACGAGCGGCCGAGCCGCGACGGCACGGCTCGGCTATTTAAGAAGTGACAGAAAGACTGTCAAGGGTTCGGTCCGGTCCAAGCCTCTGCCTCGGACTCGTCAACTGCCAAAGCGGGACACTTTGTTGAGGGGTATGGCGCTCGCGTGTGCTGTCCGGTCCGGCGGCCGCCCGCGCCGGAAGGAATTACGTTGACGCGCCCCTGACAGAACACTATTTCCGTGGCACGCTGCCTCACGCACGTCTATCCGCACCGCTCTTCGAACCCCACCCTGCCCGTACGCGGAAGCCCGGGCACGGCAGAAGGAGACATGCGTGAGACGCCATCGCACAGCCGCGGGCATTCTGCTGGCCGTCGGAGCCCTGTTCACCGGCGGGCTCGTCGAGGCCGGCACGGCCAACGCGGCAGCCCCCCACAGCGGTTCGGGACAGTCCGTACCGGCCCGCACCTCCTCCGTCGCCGAACAGCACTCGGCCCGCGCCTTCTGGACCGCCGACCGCATGCGCGGCGCCACCCCGCTCGATCTGCTGCTGACCCCGCGGGCCGCCCGGCAGTTGAAGACCCCTGCCACCGGTGGACGGACGACGACCGTCGAACCCACCGCCGGCCCCGCCGCCTTCCCGCAGGCCGGTGGCGCGTGGAGCGGCGGCGGCGCCGTCGTCAAGACGTCGGGCCGGGTGTTCTTCACCTTCCAGGGACGCACCGCCTCCTGCTCCGGCAACGCCGTGACCAGCCAGAACGCCAGCACCGTCATCACCGCCGGGCACTGCGTCAAGTACCAGGGCAGCTGGCACACCAACTGGGTCTTCGTGCCCGCCTACGACAACGGCAACGCGCCGTACGGCCAGTGGACCGCGACCAAGACGCTCACCACCCCGCAGTGGGAGGCGAGCGAGGACATCAACCACGACATCGGCGCCGCGGTCGTCGCCCCGCTGAACGGCCGGACGCTCACCTCGGTCGTCGGCGCGCAGGGCATCCAGTTCAACGGCGGCTACAACAAGGCGATGTACGCCTTCGGCTTCCCGGCCGCCTCGCCGTACGACGGGACGAAGCTCGTCTACTGCAGCGGCAACAGCTCCAGGGACTTCCTCTTCTCGCAGGACCACAGTCTCGGCTGCAACATGACGGGCGGCTCCAGCGGCGGTCCGTGGTTCACCGGCTTCAGCGAGGCGACCGGCACCGGTCTGCAGGTCTCCGTGAACAGCTTCGGCTACACGTTCCTGCCGAACCGCATGTTCGGCCCGTACTTCGGCGACGAGGCGAAGGCCCTGTACGACAAGGCGCAGACCTCCTAGCGACAGCGGGGGCGGCGGGTGCCGACGAGCGGCAGGGGAACGGCGTACAACCCTTGCCGTGCGCGGCGGGTCTTGGTGACTACCGAGCACGCGTCAGAAGCGACCGGCCCCTCGTCGCCCCCAGGGGGTTCCCCTTGTATTCCAGAACACTTCAAGCCTCCGCCGTCGCCGTCGCCGCTGCCTCCGCCGTCATCGTGCTGTCGAGCACGGCATCGGCGGGGGCGTACGGGGACAGCTCCCGCGCCTCCCGCGCGAGTGCTTCCAGCCCGCACCCCGCGGTGCCCACGCGGGCCGACTTCGACGGCGACGGACACGCCGACGTGGCGATCGCCGCTCCCGGGGGCACCGTAGGCGGCAGGTCCGGTGCGGGCTACGTCGCCGTCGTCTACGGCATGGCCGCGGGGCCCGACGGCGTCAAACGCCAGATCATCAGCCAGAACCGCTACGGCGTTCCCGGCACCGCCGAGACCGGGGACCGTTTCGGCGACTCGCTGGAGGCGGCGGACCTGGACGGCGACGGATTCACCGACCTCGTGGTCACCGCGCCGGGCGAGGACGTCGGCGACGCCCGCGACACGGGAACGCAGACCGTGCTGTGGGGAGGAGTGGGCGGACTCGCCACCGGCGCCTCGCTCGGCACCGGCCGGTCGGCCACCGAAGCCGGCGACTTCGACGGCGACGGACACCTGGACCTGGCGAGCGCCGACCGGCTGCGGTACGGACCCATCGGCCGGACCGGCCAGGCCGCCCGCACCACGCCGCTCGTCGCGCCTGACGCCGGGATCCGCGGCGTCCGCGCGCTGCGGGCGGGCGACGTGGACGGCGACGGCGTGACCGATCTCGTGATCAGCGCCGCCTCGGCCGGCACCGGCGGCTCCACGGCGATACGGCTGCGGCTGCTGAGAGGCGGCGACCGAGGCCTGGAGGCGGGACCGGTCATCGCCGCCGACACGGTGTCGGCGGAGAGCATCGGGCTCGGCGACACCGACGGCGACGGCCGCCAGGACGTCGTCTTCGGACGGCCCGGCGCGGCCGGCGGCGGTCTCGTCGGGGTCGTACGGGGCACCGCCGAGGGCTTCGCGCCCAGGGCCGCGTTCATCGGCCAGAACACATCCGGGGTCCCCGGAACCGGCGAGAACGGCGACCGCTTCGGCACCGACGTCCGCGTCGGTGACGTCACCGGCGACGGATACGCCGACGTCGTCACCGGCGTCCCCGGCGAGGACCTGGCCGGCCGCGTCGACGCCGGCGGCTTCGCCGTCCTGCCCGGGAGCGCGGCGGGCATCACCGGCCGCGGCGCCGTCGCCGTCAGCCAGAACACGGCCGGTGTGCCCGGCACAGCCGAGAACGGCGACGCCTTCGGCAGCGCCGTCGCCGTCGTCGGCGGACACGTCGCCGTCTCGGCCCCCAAGGAGAACGGGGGCACGGGAGCCGTGTGGGTCCTCGCCGGGTCCGGCTCCGGAGTCGACCCGGCCGGATCGGTCTCGTTCGGGCCGCGCACGCTCGCCGCCCCGGTGCCGGGAGCGCGGTTCGGTTCCGCGTTCCACCAGTGACCCCGGCACCGCCCGACAGAACACCAGAAGCCACCCCCGCCACCCGCACCCTCGTTTCACCTCGGCGGCGCAGGGGCACTCCGCGGTGACGGACGCACGGAAACGAGCGCGAGCGGCGGGAGACGGCTATGGCGGTCCGGCACTGTCTGATCAAGACCAGTCCGCGAACGGTGTGGGCCGTCCTCGCCGACGGGACCCGCTACGCGGACTGGGTGGTGGGCACGACGTCCTCGCGGCCCGTGCGGGGCCGATGGCCGCAGCAGGACGCGGCCATCGGCTACGAGGTGCGGATCGGCCCGGCCACGCTGACCAACGAGACCGTGGTACGGCGTTGCGAGGAGGGCGTCGCACTCGAGCTGGAGGCGAAGGCCGGCTGGCTGGGCACCGCGCGGATCGCCATCGAACTGCGGCCCTGGGGCGAGCACTGCCTGGTGCTGGTGGACGAGCACCCGCTGCGCGGCGCCGGCGGCCGGCTGCACAACGTGGGCGTCGAGGCGCTGATCCAGTTGCGCCACCGCGCCATGCTCGCCCGCCTCGCCCGGCTCTGCGAGGCCACGGCCGGGGCGGAGACCGGAGGGGGCGCGCAGGCGGGGGTGGGCTCCCCCGGAGGCGCTCATGCCTGACGCGGTGGTGATCGGGGCCGGACCCAACGGACTGGTGGCGGCCAATCTGCTGGCCGACGCCGGCTGGAGCGTGACGGTCCTGGAGGAGCAGAACGAGGCGGGCGGCGCCGTGCGCCACGACCAGGGCGTCGATCCCGAGTTCGTCAGCGACCTGTTCAGCTCCTTCTACCCGCTGGCCGCGGCCTCCCCGGTCCTGGCCGGACTGCGTCTGGAGGACCACGGCCTGCGCTGGAGCCACGCGCCGCACGTGCTGGCCCACCCGCTGAGCGACGGCGGCTGCGCCGTCCTCGACCGCGACCTCGGCGTCACCGCGAAGTCCCTGGACGCCTTCGCACCGGGGGACGGCGACGCCTGGCGCCGGCTGCACGAGGTGTGGCAGCGCATCCGCCCCGAGCTGCTGGACGCCCTGTTCACCCCCTTCCCGCCCGTGCGGGCCGGTGCCCGCCTCGCCGTACGGCTGCGCGGCACGGGCGGGCTGCGGCTCGCCCGCAGTCTGCTGCTGCCGGTACGGCGACTGGGCGAGGAGGAGTTCCGCGGCGCGGGCGGCCGGCTGCTGCTCGCGGGGAACGCGCTGCACGCCGATCTGGCACCGGAGGCGGCCGGCAGCGGCGGCTTCGGCTGGCTGATGTCCATGCTCGGACAGACGTACGGGTTTCCCGTGCCGCTGGGCGGCTCGGGCGCCCTCAGCACGGCACTGACCCGGCGGCTGCTCGCCCGGGGCGGCGTCCTGCACTGCGGGCGCAGGGTCGACGAGGTCGTCGTCCGGCGCGGTCGGGCGGTCGGGGTGCGCACGGCCGACGGCGAGGCGTTCGAGGCCCGGCGCGCCGTCCTCGCGGACGTGTCCGCGCCCGCCCTCTACGGCGGCCTCGTCGCTCCGGAGCACCTGCCCGACCAGATACAGGACGACCTGCGGCGCTTCCAGTGGGACTTCGCCACCTTCAAGGTGGACTGGGCGCTCGACGCGCCGGTGCCCTGGACCGCCGAGGAGGCGGCCCGGGCCGGCACCGTGCACCTCGCGGACGGCGTGGACGAGCTGACCAGGTTCGCCGCGCAGATCGCGATGCGGCAGGTGCCCGACCGCCCGTTCGCCCTGTTCGGGCAGATGACGACCGCCGACGCCTCACGCTCGCCGAGGGGCACCGAGTCCGCGTGGGCCTACACCCACGTGCCCGTCGACGTCCGCTCCGACGCGGGCGACGAAGGCCTGACCGGCGCCTGGAGCGCAGCGGAGCAGGAGATCATGGCCGACCGTGTCGAACGCCACGTGGAACGGTTCGCACCCGGATTCCGCTCCGTGATCCGCGCCCGCCGCGTCCTGGCCCCGCCCACGCTGCAGGCGCTCGACGCGAATCTGCACCACGGAGCCATCAACGGCGGCACGACATCCATCCACCAGCAACTCCTCTTCCGCCCGCTCCCCGGCACCGGACGCCCGGAGACCCCCGTCGCCGGGCTGTACCTGGCGTCCGCCAGTGCCCACCCGGGCGGCGGCGTCCACGGCGCTCCCGGCTCCAACGCCGCCCGCGCGGCCCTGCGCCGACGCCTGCCGCCCGGCAGGACACGGGCGCAGCGCATACTGGCCCGCCGCGACCGCACCGGCCGCAAGCTGTGAGCGGCCGGCGCCGACGGCACGGGGAGCGACCGGGGGAGAGCGGCGCGGGCAGACGGGGGGCAGGGAACGGGGGAGAGAGGCCCGGACGGTCCCATGCACTACGGCCCACTCGTGAACCGCACCGTCGTGATCACCGGAGCCGCCCGCGGCCTGGGCGCCGCCCTGGCCCTGGAACTCGCCCGCCGCGGCGCCCGGCTCGCCCTGCTCGGCCACGAGAAGGACGCCCTGGAGGCGGTGGCCCGCTCCCTGCCGGCACCGGCGTCGGCGCTCGTCCATGAGGTCGACATCACCGACGACGCGGGACTGCGCCGCGCCGCCCAGCGGGTACGGGACCGGCTGGGGCCGGCCTCGGTCGTCGTGGCGAACGCGGGGATCGCGGAGGGCGGCCCCTTCGCGACCTCGGACCCCGACCGGTGGCGGCGCGTGATCGACGTCAACCTGACCGGCAGCGCCATGACGGCCCGGACGTTCCTGCCGGACCTGCGGGAGACCGCCGGGTACTACCTCCAGATCGGCTCGCTGGCGTCCTTCGGCGCCGCCCCCATGATGAGTGCCTACTGCGCCTCGAAGTCGGGCGTCGAGGCCTTCGTCCACTCGCTGCGGGCCGAGGAGGCACATCGCGGGGTGGCCGTCGGCATCGCCTACATCAACTGGACGGACACCGACATGATCCGCGACGCCGACCGTTACCCGGTGCTGCGGGAGCTGCGCAACCACATGCCGCCGCCCGCCCGGCGCGTGTACCCGGTGGACCAGACCGCCGCCACGCTGGCCCGGGCCGTGGAACACCGCCGTACCGCCGTGTACGTCCCCGGCTGGCTGCGCCTCGCCCAGGTGACACGCGCGGCGCTGCCACCCGTGGTGCTGCGGGTCTCGCGCCGCCGGCTGCCCTCGCTCGAGGCCCGGATCGCCCTCGACGCCACGGGCCTGCTGGGCGCCGGAGGCCGCGCGGACGAGGCCGCGGCGGGCACGGACGCCGGGCGGGAAGGGGACCGGTGACCGATGCAGACGTTCCTGCCCCACCCCGACTTCCGGCAGACGGCCCTGCTCCTGGACCGCCGCCGCCTGGGCAAGCAGCGGGTCGAGGCACTGCAGGTCCTGCGCGGCCTGACCGTACCCGGCTACGGCTGGCGCCGGCACCCGGCCGTACGGATGTGGTCCGGGTACGAGGAGGCACTCGTGCGGTACGGCCTGGAGATCTGCCGTGTCTGGCGGGAGCAGGGCCACCAGGACAGCTGCGCCGCCTCCCTGGTCGCGGGGCTCGCCGCACACCGGCCGGGCGCCCCGGTGCGCGGCCAGGCGGAGCTGGCGGCCGCCGGCGAGCTGCCGCCCTGGCTCGGCGACGAGGCCTTCCACGAGAGCCACCGCTCGGCGCTCGTCCGCAAGGACCGGGAGACGTACGCCGACCTGTTCCCCGGGGTGCCCGACGACCTGCCCTACGTGTGGCCGCCGTCGGACCGCGAGCCCCGGCACGATCCCACCGACGGGGGCGCCCGCTGAGCAGCCGCTCAGAAGGCGTACCGGACACGCAGCCAGGGCGCGTGGCGGCGGATCAGGGCACGGAGCTCGTCCAGCGCCTCCGCCTTGACGCCGTTGCGGTAGCGGACGTTGAGCGCGCCGTTCTCCGAGCGCTTGGCCTGCTGGAGCTCCGGCCGCCAGAGGACCTCCTCGGCACGCGGATGCCAGCCGAGATTGACCTCGTGCAGTTCACGGTTGTGCGTCAGCATGATCACCTCGGCGGCGGCCTGCCGCTTCACCCGCGTCGGCAGCACGTCGTCCAGGTGCCTCAGCAACTCCCCCCAGGCGTCCTGCCAACCGGGGCGGAGGACCACGGGGGAGAGGTTGAAGTGCACCTCGTACCCGGCGTCCAGGAAGTCCGCGGCGGCGCCGATGCGCTCGGCGACCGGTGAGGTGCGCACGTCGAGCAGCCGGGAGTCGTCCGGCGGCATCAGCGAGAAGCGGATCCGGGTACGGCCGCGCGGGTCGAGCGCCAGCAGGTCCGGATTGACGAACTTGGTGGCGAACGACGCCTTGGCGGTCGGCCACCGCCGGTAGGCGTGCACGAGGTCCGCCGTGTTGTCGCAGATGAGCGCGTCCACCGAGCAGTCGCCGTTCTCACCGATGTCGTAGACCCAGGACTCGGCGTCGCACTGGTTCGGCTCGGTCTTCGGACCCTGCCGCGCGACGTGCCGGGCGAGGTGGGCGATGATCCGGTCGATGTTGGTGAAGACGGTGACGGGGTTGGCGTACCCCTTGCGCCGCGGCACGTAGCAGTAGGCGCAGGCCATGGCGCAGCCGTTCGAGGGGCCGGGGGCGATCCAGTCGGCGGACCGGCCGTTGGGGCGGGTGGTGAGGGTCTTCTTCTCGCCCAGGACCAGCGTCTCCCCCTTGACGCGGACCCAGCGCTCCACGTTGCCCTCGTTGCCGTGCAGTCCGGGGATGCGCCAGTGGGAGTCCACGGTGACCACCCTCGCCTCCGGGAACCGGGCGATGATCTGCCGGCCGCGCGGGGAGGCGGCCGCCGCCGGCTCGGCGTGGATCTCGCGTACCGGCAGCAGACGGCGGGCGGCGGCGGAGTCCCGGAAGGACGGGCCCTCGCCCGTCGACGGAACCGGCGACGCCGGGGCGGGACCGAGCGCGTCCAGGCCGAACAGCGTGCCGGAGTCGGCGTCCGAGGCGGAGGACGGGTGGTGCATGGGTGCTCCGGTGCGGGTGGTGCGAGGGGAGGTGACGGGACGGACCTCTCGCCCCACTCTAGGGGGAGGAGGCGCCATCATGAGACTCATCCCCAGCCTCGACCTCGGCCTCGTCCCGTTGCGGGACCGGGTGGGTGAGGCGATCTTCTCCCGGGTCGCCGGGCCGGAAGGCGCGCGGAACCGTGCTCTCATCCACGGCGCGCCCGGTCCCCGCTGGTTCGGCCCCGACCGGCCGATCCGCAGGGTGCACGGTGACGCCTCGATGTTCATCGGCGGCCTGTCCGCCCTGCTGCTCCAGTCGCTGCACCCCCTGGCCATGGCCGCCGTGGCCGCGCACTCCGGCTTCCGCGGCGACCCCTGGGGGCGACTGCAACGGACCAGCACCTTCCTCGCCGTCACCACCTACGGCCCCGCCGACAGCGCGCAGGCGGCCTGCGACCGCGTCCGGGCCGTCCACCAGCGGGTGCGCGGCACGACCGCCGACGGAATCGCCTACTCCGCCGCGGACCCGCACCTGCTGTGCTGGGTCCACATCGCGGAGGTCGACAGCTTCCTGCGCGCCCACCAGCGCTACGGCGCCCACCCGCTGGACGACGCCGGCTGCGACGGGTACGTCGCCGACATGGCGCGCATCGCGGGCGCGCTCGGCGTACCCGACCCGCCGACCGACCGTGCCGGACTCGCCGAACGGCTCGCCGCCTACCGCCGCGAGCTGCGGGCCACACCCGAGGCGCGCCGCACGGCGCGCTATCTGCTGCTGCGCCCGCCCGTCCCGCTCCTCGCCCGGGTGCCCTACGGCGCCGTCGCCGCCAGCGCCGTCTCGCTCCTGCCGCCCTGGGCCTCCCGGGCGCTGTGGCTGCCGCGCCTCCCGGTCGCCGAGGACCTGTGCGTACGGCCGCTCGGCACGGCGGTGACCGCGGGGATCCGGTGGGCGATCGCCCCGGCCCGGGACACCACGCGCGGCAGCCGCGTCTGAACGGGTCACACACCTTTGCGGCGCCCGTCGTTTTGCTGTCTCTTTGCCGATGGGGAACTCCCGATCCCGGGAAGGCGTTCATCCGACAGAGCGGCGTGATCGACGACCGCGACCGACAGCTGCAAGGGTTTAGGTGGCACCAGTGGCAATGTGGGACCGGATCAAGGACCAGGCGGCCAGAAGTCTTCAGCAGGCCCAGGGTGCTCGCGGGGCGGGCGGAGGGCACGCGGGACCGTTCGGCGGCCAGGGGCACGGCCAGGCGCACGGGCACGGGCCGGGTTCGTCCTCCGGCGGTACCAAGGCCCAGGTGATCGGGCTGTTCAAGTCTCAGCTGGCGTCCGTGAAGACCGAGTTGAAGAGCGGCGCCTACCGGGACGCCAGCATGGCGATGTGCGCGCTCGTGGCCGCGGCCGACGGACAGGTGGAGCCCGCCGAGCGGCAGCGCGTGGAGGAGCTGATCGTCACCAACGAGGTCCTGCAGAACTTCCCGGCGGACCAGCTCCGCCAGCGGTTCAACCAGCACGTGGACCGGCTCCTCACCAACTTCGAGGCGGGCCGGACCGAGGCCCTCCAGGTCATCGCCAAGGCGGCCAAGAAGCCCACCGAGGCCCGCGCGGTCATCCAGACCGGCATCGTCGTCGCCGGTGCGGACGGCCACTTCGACATGAACGAGCAGCACGCGGTCCGCGAGGCGTGCCACGCCCTCGGCATCTCCCCGGCGGAGTTCGGAGTCTGAGGCGTCCGACCGCACACCGACCGTGAGTGCCCGTGGCCGGCCTCCCTCCAGGAGCCGGCCCGGTCCTCGCGATCACCGCCGCGCGACACGCCTGGCCGTGGTGCGCGGGGAGCGGGGCCGACGGGGCTGAGGATGGCGGGGACGGGGGTGGGTCGTCTTCATCATGCCGGAGGACCGCCACGGTGGACTTCTTGTTGTCCGTCCTGTTCGCGCTGGCCGCCGCGTTCAGCAACGCCCTGGCCACGGTCCTTCAGCGCAAGGCCGCTCTGACCGTGCCCTGGTCCGGCAGCCTGCGGGCCGGGCTGATGCTCGATCTGGTGCGGCGCCCCGTATGGCTCGTGGGCATCCTCGCCGTGATCACCGCTGCGGTCTGCCAGGCCGTCGCACTCGCGACCGGGCCGCTGACGATCGTGCAGCCCTTGCTCGTGCTCGAACTGCCGCTCGCTCTGGTGCTCGGCACGGTACTGCTGCGAGGGCGGCTGTCCCGCCGCGGCTGGGTGGCGGTCTGCGCGGTGGTGACCGGACTCGCCCTCGCGCTGGTCGCCGCGGCACCGGACGACAACCTCACCCATGTGCCGATGGACCGGTGGATCCCGGCCCTCGCCGTCTGCGTGGCCGCGCTCGCCGGGCTCGTGGCCGCCGGGCTGCGCCGGCCGGAAGGGCGCGCCCGTGCTGCTTGCTTCGGGCTGGCCACCGCCGTCTCGTACGCGGTGACGGCGGCGCTGCTGAAGACATCGATGCACACACTCGACGACGACGGCCTCGCCGCCTTCCTCGCCACCTGGACCACCTACGGCTTCGCCCTGTTCGGAGCGTGCGCGCTGTTCTTCCTGCAGAACGCGATGCAGGCCGGACCGCTCGTCGCGTCCCAGCCCGCGATCACGCTGGGCGACGCGTTCGTGAGCCTGGCGCTCGGCATCACGCTCTACGCCGAGGACGTGCGAACCGGCTGGTGGCTCCTGCCCCAGCTGCTGGGCGTCGCCTTGATCGCCGCAGGCGTCCTCACCCTCTCGCGGCTGCCCCTCGCCCGCACGCTGGCCGGCGGGGAACCCTCCGGCACCGGAGTTCAAGGGTCCGCGGACACGGACAGCTGATCGGGAAGCGGCCGCCAGGACCTCTTCCGGGGCGGCCACCCGAAGTGATGGTTTGGTTCCTCGTGCGGGTGAGATCGGCGGCCCTTCCTCGTGGGTTCCGCGACGCTTTTCCCTGCAACGCCGGACCGCCCGGCATGCGTTCTGCGACAAGGAGCAGCGCGTTGACGCTTCGTCATTCCCTGGTGAGCGCCCTCAGCGGCATCGTTCTGGGACTCGGCCTGTCGGTGGCCACCGCCCCCGGCGCGGCCGCGGACCCCTGCGGGTTCTACGAGACCGGGTCCGACGCCTACTACAACCACTGCACCAGTGACGGCTCCCACGTCGTCATCGAGGTGGAGGTCTGGGGCCCGAACTACGAACAGTGCGTGGGTCCCGGCCGCACCTGGCTCGGCTCCGCGAGCAAGATCGACGGCGCGTTCTACACCGGGCGAACCTGCTGACAGCGTGCCGTCGCGACCCGGGCGGGAACCTCGCCGGTTCCCGCCCGGGCGCCGGAGGGCGGCCATTGGCGCTTCTTGACGCTCCATGAGAATCACATTCCGTGACACCCTGGTGACGTGACCAGTGAAGCTGACGGCGATTCGCACGGGGAAGCGCGCTTCTCCAGTCACCGCGGCCGGCGCCTCGCCGCCGCGGCGGGGCCTGAGCCGCTGACGGTGGGCGTGGAGGAGGAATACCTCCTGGTGGACCCGCTGACCAGGAGAGTGAGCCCACAGGCGCCCAAGGTCGTGGCGCAGGCCTCCTCCCTGGGACTGGGTGACCGGGTCGGTCCCGAACTGACCCGGTATCAGGTCGAGATCCGAAGCGATCCGCACACCGTCATGGAAGAACTCCACGAACAGATCCGGTCCACGCGGGCCGTCGTCGCGGCCGCCGCCGCCCGGCACGGCCTGAACATCATCTCCAGCGGCGCCCCCGTTCTCGGCCGGCCGACGGCTCCCCCCGTCATCTCCGAGGGAGAGCGCTACGCCCGCAGCCTGGCCACCTTCCGCGCGCTGGACGACGATCAGACGGCATGCGCCTGCCACGTACACATCGGCGTGCCCGACCTGGCCGTCGCGCTCGAAGTCAGCAACCATCTGCGGGTCTGGCTTCCGGCACTGATCGCCCTGTCCGCCAACAGCCCCTACTGGATGGGACGGGACACCGGCTACGCCAGCTGGCGCACCATGGCCCTGGCACGCTGGCCGGTCGCCGGACCGCCGCCGCACTTCGAGTCGCCCGCGCACTTCGAGGACCTCGTCGGCTCCGTCATGGAGGCCGGCGCCGTCATGGACCGGGGCGGCCTGTACTGGGACATCCGGCCTTCGGACCATGTGCCGACCCTGGAGGTGCGGGTGGCCGACGCCGCCGCCACAGCCGACGACACCGTCCTGGTCGCCGCACTCGTGAGAGCCATGGTCGCCACGGCGCTCAGCGTGATCGACGCGGGCGAGCCGGCACCCCGCCCGCAGCCCGAACTCCTGCGCGCGGCCTGCTGGCGCGCCGCCCGCGACGGCCTGGCCGGCTCCAGCGCCGACCTCCCCGCCGGCCGGCTCGTCCCCGCGACCGTACGGGTCGAGCGGCTGCTGACGTGGGTTCGCCCCGCGCTGCGGCGCCTCGGTGATCTGGACTTGGTGACCGCGGGATGGACGCGCCTGCGCACCGGCGGCAACGGCGCCGACCGCCAACGCGCCGCCTACCGGCGCCGCGCCAGCCTCACCGACGTCGTCGACCACCTGCTCGCCGCCGGGACGGCCTGATGAAGCCGGTGAGGGCCGTCAGGTACCGGCGGGCGTCACATGCATGGACCACACATCGCCCACCTGGTGTTCGTCCGGGTCGTGGTCGCCGGAACCATAGGGATCGGCGTCCGCGATGATGTATATGCGTGCGCCGGACTCCGTCACCGAGTACCGGCGCACATGGTCGGTCCGGTCCTGTGTTTCGATGCGTCGGACGGTGCGGCCCATCGACAGGATGACGGCTCGCAGCTCCTCGTACCCGACCCGGGGCCGGAAGGCGCCGTACCTGTGCGACAGCCGCTTGGGGACGATGGTCGCGGACCGGTCGTGGATCAGCCGGTGGATCTGCACGCCGAAGCCGGTGCATGCCATCGCGCGGTCACCCGTGGGCATGAACGTCACCTCGACGAGGCCGTAGTCCCGCCGCAGGAACCCGCGGCCGGGAACATCGAGGAAGTCCGCTCCGACGGCGGACTCCCACGCGGCGGGGGAGGAACCGAGCCCCGCCCCGAGCACGTCGCGGTGAGCGGCGACATGGGCGTAGAAGTCCAGGTCGGACACTCGTCGGCTCCCTCGGTCTGATGATCTGTCCGAGGCGACCCTACGACAGGGCCCGGCCCGGCCGCTGACGGGCGGCGAGCAACGCGACGTCGTCTTCGTACGCGCCGTGCGACAGCCGGGCCAGGAGGGTGTCGAGCATGTCCTCCAGCGGGCCCTCCGTGGGAAGCCGCAGATCGGTGAGGGCGTGCAGCTGCGTGTCGATGTCCGTGCCGCGCTGCTCCACCAGCCCGTCGGTGAACAGCAGCAGCACCGTGCCGGGCTCGGTCGGGACGGTGACGGCCCCGTAGTCCCCGAGTTCGGCCCCGAGGGGTGGTCCGGCCGGGAGCCACAGCACCTCCGAGGCGCCCCCGGGGTGAACGGCGACCGGCGGGAGGTGCCCGGCGGTGGCGGCGGTACAGGTTCCGGCCTGAGGATCCATCAGCACCAGAAGGCAGGTGGCGACGCGATCGAGGCCGATGTGCGTCACCCGGCGGTCGACCTCGCCGAGGATCTCGTCGACGGGCAGGTCGGAGGCGGCGACGGTACGCAACAGGGAGCGGTACTGGCTCATCGTGACGGCCGCCTGGAAGCCGTGGCCCATCACGTCGCCCATCACCAGCAGGGTGCGGCCGCCGGACAGGGCGATCGAGTCGAACCAGTCACCGCCGACGAGGGCGCTGCGGCCGGCGGGCAGATAGCGGGTGGCGACCTCCAGGCCGGCATGGGGGCTGCCCGGCTCGGACAGCAGGGCACGCTGCAACTCCAGTGCCATGGTGTGCTCGTGGGTGTACCGGCGCGCGCTGTCGATGGCGACGGCCGCTCGTCCCGCCACGCCCTGGGCCGTGACGACGTCGTCCTCGTCGAACGGCGCCGACGCACCGGCCCGCCCCAGGATCACGACACCGACGCAGCGTCCCGTGGTGGGCAGCGGGACGATGAGGAGCGAGTGGACGCCGGCCGCGCGGAAGATCCTGACCCGCTCCGGGTCCAGCGTCACCTTCTCGAACAGCTCGTCCGTCGCGAGATTGCCGAGCCACGGCCGCCCGGTGTCCATGCACCGCCGTGGGACCGAGGTCCGCGGGACGTCCAGGTACTCGTCCGGCCCGCCCAGATGGCGCAACTGCCATCTCAGCTCCGGCGGGGCCGAGAGCGCCGTCTTGCGCAGCCGCAGCATCCCTGGAGCAGGCGTACCGCGGAACTCGTCCTCGACGATCCCGACCGCGGCGACGTCGGCCATCGAGGGCGCCAGGAAGTCGGCCAGCTCCTCGCACGTGCTCTCGATGTCGAGCGTGGTTCCGATCCGAGTGGCCGCGATGTCCAGCAGCGCGAGCCGCTGGTGCGCGTTCTCGAGGTCGTCCAGGTACCGGCGCAGGTTGCTGACCTCGACGCCGATCCCGCACACGGCGAGGTTCCGGTCACTGGTCCGCACCCGGTGGAAGACCCCACGCCACAGCCTGCGGCCCAGGTGAGAGGGGACACGCGTGGTGCCCGTCACGGTCACCTCGCGGGGCTGCCCGTCCTCCAGCACCTTCACCAGTACGTCGTCGGGCCAGGAGACGTCGGGCAGCACCTCGCCCAGCGGCCGGCCCAGGAACGCCGCTGCGGGGACCCCGCTGACCTGGACCCACGCGGGATTGACGTAGAGATAGCGAAGCCGCTCGTCGAGCATCATCACGGGGGCCAGGGTCTCTTCGACGATCCGGCGCAGCAGTCCGCAGTCGCACTCCCCGTCCAGCAGGTCGCCCACAGTGCTCGGCGCCTGTCGTGGACGGCCCTGGATGCCGGGCAGCAGCCACGACGGCGGCGGTCGTTCAGCGGCCACCTGTTTCCCTCTTCTGATCGCTGTCCTGACCTGGACGACTTTTCATCCCATCCTGGATCAGAGAGGGGCGTACCGCATATCGAGGACCACGGACCGGCGTCGGTCAGTGGTGATCCGCGTGGCACGCGGGGTCCAGCGACACCGTGGCCGTGACGTCCTTCCCCGTCGCCCGTAATGTCGTCTCCAGTCCGAGGCTCAGGGAGCGCACCAGGCGCAGTCCGTGCCCGCCGACCCGGCTGGGGTCGCGGGGCTGGAGCCGGGGCGGCCTGGGGGAGGTGTCCCGGACGGTTATCCGCAGCGATCGGCCGTCGGGGCTGACGTTCAGCATCAGGGCGCAGGGGCCCGGGGCGTGCCGGACGGCGTTGGTGACGAGTTCGCTGACCACGAGGCAGGCGTCCTCGGCCGCCCGTCCGCTCGGAGGCCGGTCGATCCGTTTCAGCAGATCGACGACGGCACGGCGCGCCTCGGCGACGTCGGGGACCGTGGGGTTCCAGGTACAGGTCAGGTCGAAGCGGGGGTGCTGGTCCGCCGTCCGGACACCCGTCGCCTGCTGCTCGAGCGAGTTCTCCATGCAGGGTTCCTCGTGTGCGGGTCGTGGCTCTTTCGTCTACGCGGATCGCCGTGCCGTCCTTTCCGCATACCCCGGACTTGGCGAGGCAGTGCCCTCAGTGCCCCCAGTGACATCACCCGGCGGCATAGCACGTGGACTTGCGGGTAGGCGCCGACAGAACAGCCGGAATCTCGGGATGGGCGGACGATGACGACCTCGGTGACGACTGACATGGGCGCGAAGACGCTTCCGGGGCTGGAGAACCCTGCCCAGGTGGCCCCGCAGGACGCCAGGGCACTCACCCGGCTGTTCCTGGAGCGCCTGGCCGTACTGGAGGAAGGCACCGCCGAGCACCAGTACGCGCGCAACACGCTGATCGAGATGAACCTGTCGCTGGTCCGGTTCGCGGCCGGACGGTTCCGCGGCCGGGGCCAGGACGAGATGGAGGACATCGTCCAGGTCGGGGTGATCGGACTGATCAAGGCCATCGACCGGTTCGAGGTGTCCCGCGAGGTCGAGTTCACCACCTTCGCGATCCCGTACATCGTGGGCGAGATCAAGCGGTTCTTCCGGGACACCTCCTGGGCCGTGCACGTGCCCCGCCGCCTTCAGGAGGCACGTGTCCAACTCGCCCGAGCCACCGAGGAACTCACCGGCCGACTGGGCCGCACCCCGACCGTGCGGGAGCTCTCCCAGCTGATGAGCCTGCCCGAGGAGGAGGTCGTCGAGGCCATGCTGGCCTCCAACGGCTACACGTCCGCCTCGCTGGACGCGGCCATAGGGCAGGGCGAGGAAGGGGAGGCCGCCCTCGCCGACTTCGTCGGCACCGAGGAGGCGGCGTTCGACCTCGTCGAGGACATCCACGCACTGGCTCCGCGCATCACCGAACTGGACGAACGTGACCGCCTTCTGCTGCACCTGCGCTTCGTCGAGGAACGGACGCAGGCGGAGATCGGTGAGCGCCTCGGCGTCTCCCAGATGCATGTCTCACGTCTGCTCAGCAGGCTGCTCGCCCGGCTGCGGGCGGACCTGCTGCCAAGGTCGTGAGCGAGTCGGCGGCCGGTCCGTCGGCGCCCGGACGGCCCGTCGGCTCCGGTGCGCCGACGGCGTGTACGGCGTCCCGTCGACGCCGCGAACTCCGTCGCCGACCCCGCCCGGGTCCGTGATCTCATCGCCTGCGCCCGGGGTCGATGACGATGGCGGGGGTACCCCGGGCATCATGTGGGTGATTGGTGAAGATCCGTTCGCCGTTCGGGATTCGGTCGACCGTCGTGAGGCGGCAACCGGCGGACGGCGAACGGCGGTTACGGGGCGGGGAAGGTCGGGACGATGGTGACGTCGCAGGCTCGTGCTGCCGAGCTGATGAGAGCGGCTCGGGTGGGAGCCGAGGCGGAATGGGAACGGCCGGAGCCGTCGGTCCTCCTCGTGGAGGACGACCCGGGTGACGCCTTGCTGGTGGAGGAACTGGTCGCCGACAGCGCCCTCAAGATGCGCCTGCGCTGGGTCCGGTCGCTGACCGAGGCCGCCCAGGCGCTCGCGACGGAGGTGCCCGACTGCGTCCTGCTCGATCTGCACCTGTCGGACGCCCAGGGCCTGGAGGCGGTCTCCCTGCTCCAGGCGCACGCCGAACAGGTGGCGGTCGTCGTCCTCACCGGGCTCGCCGAGGAGGAGACCGGCCTCGCCGCGGTCGCGGCCGGCGCACAGGACTACCTGGTCAAGGGCCGGGTCGAGCCGGAACTGTTCGGGCGGGCGGTGCGTTACGCGATCCAGCGCAAGCAGGCCGAACAGGCGGCGGTCGCCCTCCAGGCCAGTCAGATGCAGGCACAGGAGAACGCCCGCCTGGAACGAGGGCTGCTGCCCCGCCCGCTGCTGCGCGCCGAGGGCGTCGACGTCGTGGCCCGCTACCGGCCCGGCCGCGCGCAGGCCCTGCTGGGCGGGGACTTCTACGACATCGTGCAGAGCGCCGACGGCACCGTCCACGCGCTGGTCGGCGACGTCTCCGGACACGGGCCGGACGAGGCGGCGCTGGGCGTGGCCCTGCGGATCGCCTGGCGCACCCTGGTGCTCAGCGGCATCGCCGGTTCCGAGCAGATGACCCGGCTGGAGGAGCTGCTGGTGGCCGAGCGGGCCCGCGAGGAGGTCTTCGCCACCCTCGTCAGCCTGGCCGCCGTACCGGGTGAACAACGCGCCCATGTCGTACGGGCGGGCCACCACGGGCTGCTCCGGCGCGGCGGCGACGACGTGGAGTGGGTCGAGGTGCCCGGCGGGCCGGCCCTGGGCATGCTGCCCGGCGGCGCGCACTGGCCGATGGCCGAACTGCCGGTGCCGAGGGGGGACTCGGTGGTCCTCTTCACCGACGGACTCTTCGAGGGGCATGTGAGCCGCGGCCCCCAGCGCCTGGGGGAGGAGGGCTTGCTGGCCCTCGCTCGCAAGGCGGCCGGGCTGCCGCCCGAGGCGTTCGTGGACCGTCTGATCGAAAGGGCCGAGGAACTGGCCGAGGAGCGGGGCGGCCTGGCCGACGACGTGGCCGTCGTTCACCTGAGCTGGAACTGAACGCGCCGGCACTGGCATTGAACACATCCGCGCTGGAACTGACCGAGTCTGAGCTGTAAATGAGCGAGTGGGACGAGTGGTGGCTGGGAACACGATGACGGACCTGCGAAGCGGCATGTGGAGCGGCCGCAGACTGACGGTGCAGGGGTGGTTCTACCTCGTGCTCGCGCTCATGACGCTGCTCGTCGTGGTCGGCACCGTCATCGGCACGAATCTGCTGATCCGCACCGCGGAGGTGACGGACCGTCTGATCCGGCACGTCCAGCCGGCCCAGACCGAGGCGTACCGGCTCCAGGCCGCCCTGCTGGACCAGGAGACCGGCATCCGCGGCTACGCGATCACCGCCGACAAGCAGTTCCTCACCCCCTACACCGAGGGCAAGCGGGACGAGGACAGGGCCGCCGCCCGACTGCGCACGCTCATCGGTGACCGGCCCGAGTTGCTCGCCGACCTGCGTGCCGTGGAGAAGCAGACCGCGGACTGGCGACGCGTCTACGCCGAACCCCTCGCCGCCTCCGTCACGCCCGGCGAACCGGAGGCGTTCGACCAGCAGGCGGTCGAACGCGGCAAGACGGAGTTCGACGAGGTGCGTCACCGGCTCGACGAACAGAGCGACCGGCTGACCGAGACGGTCCGGGACGGCCAGGACCGCCTCGCCCACGAGCGGACCGTGCGCAACTCGGTGCTGGCCGGCCTGGTGGCCGCCTTCCTGCTGACCGGAGTGGCACTCGCCGTCCTGGTCCGGCTCCTCGTCACCCGCCCCCTGGAGGCGCTGCGCACCGCGTCGCGGCGCGTCGCGGGCGGTGACTTCTCCTACGTCATCACCGGCGGCGGCCCCGTCGACCTGTCCACGCTGGCGCGTGACGTGGAAGGCATGCGCAGACGGATCGTGGCAGAACTCGAGGCCTCCCGCCGCCAGCAGGAGATACTCGCCAGTCAGGCCGCCGACCTGAACGCGCAGGCCGTGGAACTGCGCCGGTCCAACGTCGAACTGGAGCAGTTCGCCTACGTCGCCTCCCACGACCTCCAGGAGCCGCTGCGCAAGGTCGCGTCGTTCTGCCAGCTGCTGGAGAAGCGCTACGGGGACCAACTGGACGACCGCGGCCTGCAGTACATCGAGTTCGCCGTCGACGGCGCCAAGCGCATGCAGGTGCTCATCAACGACCTGCTGACCTTCTCCCGCGTCGGACGCCTCAACGACGCGCGGGTGCCCGTCTCCCTGGACCAGGTGCTGGACAAGGCCCTGGCGAACCTGGTCGCCGCCGTCGAGGAGTCCGGGGCCCGCGTCGACCGCCCGGACCGTATGCCCGAGGTCGTCGGGGACCCCACCCTGCTGACCATGCTCTGGCAGAACCTGGTCGGCAACGCCCTCAAGTTCCGCCGCCCCGAGGCCGCCCCGCACGTCACCATCACCTGCGGCCCCGACCCGGACGACGAGGGCAGCCTGCGCATCGGCGTCACCGACAACGGCATCGGCATCCCGGCGGAGTTTGCGGAGAAGGTCTTCGTCATCTTCCAGCGGCTGCACAGCCGGGATGCCTACGGTGGTACGGGCATCGGTCTGGCACTGTCCAAGAAGATCGTGGAACACCATGGTGGCAGGATCTGGATCGACACGGACTACACGGGCGGAACCCGCTTCTGCTTGACTCTTCGGGTCACCGCCGACACTCCGGCCCCGACGGCCGGCACGCGCACTGAGGAAAAGGCCCTGACATGACCACCCCCGCCGCCACCCCCATCGACGTCCTCCTCGTGGAGGACGACCCGGGCGACGAGCTGATGACCCGCGAGGCGTTCGAGGACAACAAGATCGGCAACACGCTTCACGTCGTCAGGGACGGTGAGGAGGCCCTGGACTTCCTCTACCGGCGCGGCGACCACACCGAGGCGCCGAGGCCCGATCTCATCCTGCTCGACCTGAACCTGCCCAAGTACGACGGTCGTCAGGTCCTGGAGAGGATCAAGTCCGACCCGGACCTCGCCCACATCCCCGTGGTCGTCCTCACCACCTCGGCGGCCGAGGAGGACATCCTGCGCAGCTACAAGCTGCACGCCAACGCCTACGTCACCAAGCCGGTGGACCTTGACCAGTTCATCGCCGCGGTCCGCCAGATCGACGACTTCTTCGTCCAGGTCGTCCGGCTGCCCGGCCGCACCATGTGACACGGCGGCTGCTACCGTTCGAGGCGGCGTGACAGACACGCGATCACCGGACCAGGGAGGTTGATGAATATGGCTGCCGTCGGCCGTCATCGGCATGCCCTCGTCCGGTCCGCGTGACAGCGAAGCGCGGTCCGGGTCATCCCGACGACCAGGAGAGACACATGTCTTCCGCTTCCTCGTCCTCATCCACGTCCGCCGACCTGCTGACCGGCCGTCTCGTGCTACGGCCCTGGACCACCGGCGAGATCACCGCGGTCCTCGACGGCACCAGGTCCGAGCGGTGGGCGGACGATTTCCCCGCCGAGGGCGACCGCGTGATCGCCGGCCTGCTGGGCGAACACCCCGCCTGGCTCGGCGCGTTCGGCCACCGTCTGATCGTCGAGCGCCACACCGGCTTGGTGGTGGGCTCGATCGGCTTGTTCTGGCCGCCCGGTGACGGCGTGGTCGAGATCGGCTACGGCGTCGTGGCCTCCCGCCGGGGCCGGGGCTACGCCACCGAGGCCACCCGGGCCCTGACGGAGTTCGCGCTCACCTCGCCGGACGTCCACACCGTCTCCGCCGACGTGGAACTCTCCAACCCGTCCTCCGTCCGGGTGCTGGAGAAGGCCGGCTTCCGCCGCTGGACCACCGACGAGAACAAGGCCGGCTACCGGGCGGTGGCCGCGGATCGCTGACGGTTTCGCTCCCCGAGGGGTCCTGAAGGAAACTCCTTCAGGACCCCTCGGGGTCAGTGGGGTCAGTCGCCCCCGCCGCCGCCACCTCCGCAGGACGATCCGCCGCCGCAGGACCAGCCGCCCCCGCAGCCGCCTCCGCCGCCACCGCTCCCCCAGGAACGGCCCTTGCGAGAGGACCGGCGGCCGCCACGTACCGCCGAGACGGCCACCGCGATCAGGACGATGGCCAGGATCGCCACGAACTCCATGTTCCGTACCCCCGTTGTCGTGCGTGGTGACATTGTGCGTGGGGGATGCCCCGTGTGATCACCTGACCAAGCCTCATTTGAGCAACTTCAGAGCTTGGACCTGGGCGCTTCCCCACCACCGGGCACCGCGAGCTCTTTTGTGAAGGTGACGGGAGGGGCATGAGGTGATACCGAGCCGCGTTGGTGCGGCGGACGCACGATTGGAAGACTGTGATCATGGATGTCGCTCGCAGGAACAACGTCACCGTCACCGGCGATCCGCAGGGCCCGACGGTGGTGCTGGCCCACGGGTTCGGTTGCGACCAGAACATGTGGCGACTGACCTTGCCGGCCCTGGTGGAGGACCACCGCGTCGTCCTCTTCGACTACGTGGGGTCGGGCCGCTCCGAGCCGTCCGCGTTCTCCGAGGAGCGCTATGGCTCCCTGGACGGGTACGCCCGCGACGTGGTGGAGATCTGCGAAGCGTTCGACCTGCGCGACACGACGTTCGTCGGGCACTCCGTCAGCGCGATGATCGGCGTCCTGGCCGCCGACATGGCTCCGGAACGGATCGGCGCGCTGGTGATGGTCGCCCCGTCTCCGCGGTACATCGACGACGACGGCTACCGGGGCGGATTCAGCGCGCAGGACATCGACGAGCTGCTGGACTCGCTGGAGGCCAACTACCTGGGCTGGTCGGCGGCGATGGCACCGGTGATCACGGGGAACGCGGACCGCCCCGAACTCGGTGAGGAACTGAGGAACAGCTTCTGCGCCACCGACCCGGACATGGCGCGGGTCTTCGCCCGCACCACGTTCCTGTCGGACTCGCGGGACGACCTGAAGCGCGTGAGCGTGCCGACGCTCGTACTGGAGTGCACCGAAGACGCCATCGCACCCCGGGAGGTCGGTGCCTTCGTGCACCGGGCGATCCCCGGCTCGAGCCTGGTCACTCTCGACGCGACCGGGCACTGTCCCCACCTGTCCGCACCCGAGGCCACCAACGCGGCGATCACGGCCTTCCTCACGGGCCTGCGATGATGTGCCGCACCGGGCAGCAGCCCGAGCCGAGCGACGCCGACGACGAGAAGGCCGCGGACGCGGCCTTCGCCGCGCTCCTGGAGGACAGCGCGGAGGAACTGTACGAGGGCGCTCCATGCGGATATCTGTCCACACTGATGGACGGCACCATCGCGAAGATCAACGCCACCCTGCTGGGCTGGCTCGGTCTGGAGCGGAAGGCGGTGCTGGGCCGCATGCGGTTCACGGACCTGCTGCCCGTGGGCGGCAAGCTGTATCACGAGACGCACTTCGCGCCGCTGCTGCGGATGCAGGGCGAGATCACCGGCATCGCCCTGGAGCTCAAACAGGCCGACGGCGGCCGGATTCCCGTACTGGTCTCCTCCGTGGTCAAGAAAGGCAGCACCGGCGAGTCGCTGCTGATCCGCACCACCGTCTTCGACGCCCGGGACCGCCGCGCCTACGAGGAAGAACTCCTGCGCGGCCGTCAGGCGGCCGAGGAAGCACGCAAACGGGCGGAGGCCGACCGCGCCCGGCTGCAGGACGCCCTCGCCGTGCTCCAGCAGTCGCTGCTGCCCGACAGCCTGCCGCCGCTGCCCGGAATGGAGACGGCCGCCTACTACCACACCGCGTCCCCCGACCGGCTCGGCGGCGACTTCTACGACGTCTTCCCCATCGACGGCAAGCGCTTCGGGTTCTTCCTCGGCGACGTCTGCGGCAAGGGGCCCCAGGCCGCCGCGGTCACCTCACTGACCCGCTACACCCTGCGGGCCGCCGCCCTGCACGACCCCGACCCCGTCTCAGTCCTGTCCACCCTCAACAAAGTGCTGCACGAGCGCTACACGGGCACCGGCGACCCGCGCTACTGCACCGCCGTCTTCGGCACGGTCGAACCCGATCCCGCGACCGGGCAGGCCGCCGTCCACCTCGCCTCGGGAGGCCACCCCCCGGTCCTCGTCCTGCGCGCCGACGGCACCGCCGAATTCCTGCCCACCCCGGGCGGCCTCCTCGTCGGCATACTGCCTGCCGCACCCTTCACCGCCGCCACCACCGTCCTCACCGCCGGGGACACCCTCCTGCTCTACACCGACGGCCTCACCGAAGCGCGCACCGGCGCGGAACACACCGGCCTGTACGGCGAGGAGGCCCTGCTCTCCTTCGTCGCCGGCCACGCCGGAAAGCCCCCGCACGACATCGTCCACGCCCTGACCGACCTGCTGCGCGGTTTCGGCGACGGACTCGACGACGACACCGCCCTCCTCGCCCTCGGCGTTCCCACCCCCGGCCCCCGGACGAATGACGAATGACGAGCCCGCTGAAGATCACCACTCGAGACGCCGTCACCGGTCCCGTACTGGAGATCACCGGCGAACTCGACTACGCCAACGCCGGCGAACTGCGTGAACTGCTCGCCACCGTCCCCCTGCGGCCAGGGGCGCGTCTCGTGCTGGACCTGGACGGCATGGAGTTCTGCGACTCCAGCGGCATCAGCGCCCTGATCGCCGCCCACAACCAGGCCCGAGCCGCCCAGGCGGACTTCGCACTCGCCGCCGTCCCCGACAACACCCTGCGCGTCCTGCGAGTCGTCGGCCTCGACCAGGTCCTCACGCTGTACCGCGACAGCGACACCGCCACTCGCCCCTGACCCGGCAGGTGAGGGGGACCGGGGCAGCGGTGGCGGCTCGGGGTTCGCGCCTCCGTTGGGATCACTGATGGGGGCCTTACCAGTGATTCACACCGGGTTCGCGCACGCCGTACGTATCGCGGCGGGTACGCCGTCCCCGCGGAAGACGGCCCAGCGATGCTTGAGGAGATCAGCCATGTACACAGTGGTCCGGCGGTACGAAGGGGTGACCGATCCGGCTGAGGCGGGACGCCTGGTGAAAGAGGAGTTCGTGCCGCTCGTCCGGCAGGTCCAGGGTTTCGTCGCCTATTACTGGGTCGATGCCGGGGACGGGGTGATGGTGTCGATGGGTGTCTTCCAGGAACGGTCCGGAGCCGAGGAGTCGACCGAGAGGGCGAGGGACTTCGTACGGGACCGCCTCGCCGCTCTGCTCCCCAACCCGCCCCAGATCACGGCCGGCGAAGTCGTGGCGCACTCGTAGCGGCGGTCAGCGGCTCCGCGTTCTCGACAAGCGCCTCTCGTCCACGCCGTCACCGATGATCACCGAGGGGGCGTCTCGCCGATCATGCCGGGCTCGCGGCGCCTGGCACCGCGCCTCGCCGCGTTGTCGTCGGTCCCCGATGCGCCGCATCGGCTCCCTCCTCCGCCTTGCGATGCACGGCACCAGACGCCGCTCCCTGATCCGGCCTGATCGACGAGACACCCCCTAGGGCCTGTCCGGCGGATCACGCCGGACAGGCACGTGGTCCCGAGGACGGCTCAGCGCTTGAGCGTGAAGGTGAAGTCGCCGCAGAGCCTGCCGCTCAGCCGGACAGCCGACACGAGTTTGCCCTCCATGACCAGTCTCTCGACCTCGGCCCGCGAGAGCCGGCAACCCTCGGCGATCAGGCGCACCGGCCGGACGGGGATGCGGGCCGCGAAGCGGACCGAGACGTCGATCACCTCGCGGTCCAGGTGATCCGAGCCGCCGGTGTCGAGACGCCAGGCGTCGTCCCAGTCGAGGGCGATGCGATTACGGCGCTGCACGCCGGGATCCTGGAGCAGCTCCGCTGTCAGGCCGAGGTCGTTGTCGTGCAGCCGGTCCAGCAGCTCAGGCCGTACGGAGCGCACATTTGTCCGCTCCAGGAGGGTGAGCTTCGCCGTCGCCCCGCAAGCGGTGCAGAGCACGAGGAGCCAGGCGTCGATGAGCTTGTGGTTCGCGTTGACGCGGAACTTGCCGCTCGCCCGGAAGCGATCGGAACCGCACGCGTGGCAGCGGCGGCGTACGAGCGGGAGGCAGGTGGGCGCGACAACCCAGGTACTGAGCACAGAAGTACACCGGTTTCTGTGAGAAATCCGCAGCAGAAAGGAGCGCGGCGCAGATGCGCGACGCGCGACAGATCAGCGCTCGGGAGGTCTCACAGGGTGTACAACGGCACGTCCTCGTCTAGACGACTCGGTCCGGCAGCACGGTAATGGCGCACAGCGGCGCCGCTCCACTGGTTTTCGGGCGCGCGGGGCGCGGCACGTGAGGTTCGGCGACCTGCCCCGGTCAGCCCAGCGACGAGAACAGCCGGTCGGCTCCCAGCAGCCCCAGCGTCGTCCCGATGGCATTGGCGCACAGGAAGAGCGTGTTCTGTCCCACGGACAACGGTTCGGCCTCGGGATCGGCCGTGAGCGCCCTGAGGCGGTCCCGGCCGAGGCCCCACACCATTCCCCGTACTCCGACAGGCCTGCGGAAGGCCAGGAGAGCCCCCACGGCGCCGAGGCTCGCAGCCGCGCCGCCCAGGGGAGCGCCCGCCGCGAACGACTCCACGGCGCCCGCGGCCAGGAGAAGCGGGATGACGAGGCGGTACGCCTCGTGCCCCCGGCGGTACGGGCGGAAGACGACCCAGTTCAGGAACAGGAGGCAGGCCACGGAAGCGGGCATCGCCACGAGGGCCGCGAAGATGTGCGCGGTCTGCTTCCCGGAACACGTGACGCCGTAGCGCGATCCGCAGCCTCCGGTGATCGCCATGTCCCGGTAGATCAGGTACAGCGTCCCCAGCAGGACAGCCGCGACACCGGCGCACACCGCCATGGCCACGTACGTGCCGAACGTCGGTCGCGTAGGCACCGTTCGGACCGGCATACCAGGCCCCTCCGCTCAAGAACGGGGCCGACCCAGCCCCCCACCCCTGGCTGACGATCATTAAGCCAGCCGAGCGACGCGATGTCGACAGCCGGCCCGCCGACCACGTCACCGGTCAGGAGGGCGCTGCGTAGCAGGAGGCGATCGCGGCGGCGCGGTCGCGCAGGGACGTGCGCAGCCACTGCGGGGCCAGGGCCTCCGCGTCCGTGGTGAGTTGCCACAGCACCCACTCGGCGTGCCGTGAATCCTGGAAGGTCACCTCCAGCCGCAGCCGGCCGTCCGCGTCGGGTTCCTCGGCGCGGACGGCCAGTGCGGTGCTCACCAGTTCCTCCCGCCGCGCAGGGTTCACCCGTACCAGGACGGTGACCTGGTCGCTGTCGGACAGGAATCGCGCACAGCGTTCCCGCCAGATCCGGTCCAGATCGGCCCGGTCCGGTCGCTGTGCCGGTTCGGGAAGTTCCTCGGCCGCCAGCACCCGCGACAGCCGGTAGGTGCGGTCCGCGCCGTCTCTCGTGGCCAGCAGGTAGACCCGGTCGCGTACGGTGACCAGGCCGATCGGGTCCACGGTGCGCCACCGCGGACTCTGGCCCGTGGCCGCGTAGTGGATGCGCAGCTTGTGGCCGGAGAGCACCGCGCGCCGCACTTCCACCATTGTGGTGTCGGGCAGTTCCTCGGTGACCAGGCGGTGTGAGAGCAGGTCGGTCTCCGGGTCGACGAGCAATCGCCGGGCGGCGTCGCTCGCGGCGGCCCGGTGGCTCTCCGGCAGCGCGTCGACCACCTTGCGCATGGCCGAAGCGAGCGCGGAACCGAGGCCGAACACCTGCTCACCGCGCCCCGTTCCGGCGACCAGCAGGGCAAGGGCCTCGTCGTGGTTCAGGCCGGTGAGATCGGTCTGGAAGTCGGGCAGCAACGCGAAACCGCCACGCCGGCCGCGTTCGGCGTAGACCGGGACGCCTGCCGCGGACAGCGCCTCGATGTCACGCAGCACGGTACGAGTGGACACCTCCAGCTCGCGGGCCAGCGCGGCGGCGGTCATCCGACCGCGCTGACGCAGCAGCAGCACCAACGAGATCAACCGGTCGGCACGCATGCGAAAACGTTAGCGAAATACATGACTGAGGGTGTCGTGATTCGCAGGGAGGCTTACCGATGGGACGCCGGAAGACATGCGTACCGCCGATGAATCGAATGGAGCTGATGTGGCGATGGAGCGATCGACGGTCAACCCGTGGACGTGGTCGGTGGAGTTGGGCTACAGCCAGGGCGAGGTCGTCTCAGGGCAGAGCCGGACCCTGTACTGCTCCGGGCAGACCGCGATGAGCGGCGACGGCAAGCCCCAGCACGCCGGTGACATGGCCGCGCAACTGGCGCTGACCATCGACAACCTGGAGGCCGTGCTGGGCGAGGCCGGCATGTCCCTCGCGAACCTCGTCCGGCTGAACGTCTACACCACCGACGTCGACCGGCTCTTCGAGCACTACGGCGTGCTGGCGTCCCGGTTGGGCGCCGCCGGGGTGGCACCGACCACCACCATGCTGGGGGTGGCACGGCTGGCGCTTCCCGACCTGATGGTCGAGATCGAGGGCACCGCGGTCGCATGAGGCGAACACGTCGGGACGCGGGTGGCATGCCGGCTGGGTGGGCTCGCCAAGCGTGCTGAACGGGCCGGCTCCGGATGCGGAGCCGGCCCGTTCCGTCACGGACTACCTGCCGGTCTGCCTCACATGTCCGGCGGGAACCACGCCTGGAGGTTCTCCGGGTTGATCGGTAGGGAGATGTGCTCGTGCGTGATCAGCCACCTGCCGTTCGACTGCCGCAAGCACACGCTCGAACGCACCCAGATCGCCATGTTCATCCCGTTCTTACGCGTTCCCGAGTCCAGGTGGAGCATGTGCGCGAAGGCGATGTCCGCGGCGCTGCTCGCGACGGTGAGCGAGTGCGTCTCCAGGCCGATCGGGCCGTCGTATTCGTCGAACCACCGCTGGAAGTTGTCGCGGACCTCTTTGTGCCCCGTGAACTGGAGCGGGGGAACGACGTCGTAGTAGACGATGTCGTCGGAGTAGAGGGACATGAGCCGGTCGATGTCCTTGCTCTGACTGGCGTCTGCGCGGCTTTCCAGAAGTGCCCTGATCTCGGACTCGTGCGAAGTCATCGCATCCTCCCTTTCGAAGCTGTCCTGGCCGGCGATCTCACCGGCTTCGACCGAACGGCCCGGCGAAGTGTGAGGTGCGCCGGAGACCTCACACTTCGTGGGGCCGTTCTGTCGTGACTGTCGACAGCCATCGCGAGACGAGAAAACGGGGGACACCGTGACCATCCAGCCCGGACCGGGAGACGACCTGCTCGAACCGAGCCTTGCCGCGCTCATCGGCGAACGGCGTCGGCTGATCAACCTCGCCTACCGGCTCCTCGGCTCCCTGTCGGAGGCCGAGGACGTCGTCCAGGAGACCTACGTCCGCTGGTACGCCATGTCCCGGGAGCGGCAGGAGGCTGTCGAGTCGGTCGGCGGCTGGCTGACGACGGTCGCCACCCGCATCTGCCTGAACCTGCTCGGCTCGGCACGGGCCCGGCGCGAGCAGTACGTCGGCCAGTGGATCCCCGAGCCGCTGCCGGAACCCACCGAGCGGCTTGACGGCGCGCTGGCCACCGCGGCCGTCGACCCGGCCGACCGTGTCACTCTGGACGAGTCGGTCAACATGGCCTTCCTGGTGCTGCTGGAATCCATGACACCGGCCGAGCGCGTCGCGTTCGTGCTGCACGACGTCTTCCGGTACTCCTTCACCGAAGTGGCGGAGATGGTCGGCCGCAGCCCGGCCGCCTGCCGGCAGCTGGCCTCCTCGGCCCGCCGCCGGCTCCGGGGCGCGCGGCCCCCCGCCCGCCCGGTGCCCGCCGACCAGGACGCCGGCGTCGTCAGGAACTTCAAACAGGCCTGGGAGGCCAAGGACATCGGCGCCCTCATCGCCATCCTCGACCCCGCCGCGACAGCGGTCGGTGACGGGGGCGGACGCGTCACCGCCTCGCGGCACCCGATCGAGGGCGGCGAGCGGGTGGCGCACTTCCTGGTCGCCATCGCCGACAAGGCGACCGACGTGGTGTTCGTCGAACGGACCGTCAACGGGCGCCCCGGTCTGGTGGCCGAGCACGGCGGCGCCACCGTGGCGGTGTACGCGTTCGACATCGTCGGCGGCCGCATCAAGCACATCTGGGGCGTGCTGAACCCGGAGAAGCTCCGGCCCTGGACCACCTGACGCGCCGGTGAGGTGCACCAGCGGTGCCGGTCAGCGGGCCGACTCCGCGGGAGAACCGGCCGGCACCCGCTCGGGCACCTGGAGGTGGTACACGTGGAAGGCCCGCCCGATCACCGGCTGGGCGACGTTGCGTACGCGTACGCCGCCGCTGGTCATGCCGTGTTCCGTGCCGGCGTGGGCGTGCCCGTGGACCGCGAGGTCGGCGCCGGCGGAGTCGATCGCCTCGGCCAGCAGGTAGCTGCCGAGGAACGGGTAGATCTCCAGCGGCTCGCCCGCCAGCGTGTCCGGCACGGGGGAGAAGTGGGTCAGCGCGATCCGCGCGTCGCAGTCCTGCTCGCCGAGCCGCTCCAGCGCCGTACGCAGTCCGTCGGCGCAGCGGCGCGTGTAGCGGACGAACTCCTTCATCAACGGCTCGCCGAACTCCCCGGCGTTGCGGCCCGCGAAGCCGCCGCCGAAGCCCTTGGTGCCGGCCACGCCGACGCGGCCTCGCGCGCAGTCCACCACCGTGCCCTGCCCTTCGAGCACGTGGGCGCCGCCGTCCCGGAGGATCGCCGTGACCTCCTCGGGCCGTTCGTCGTGGTGGTCGTGGTTGCCGAGGACCGCCACCACCGGCACGCCGAGGTCCTTGATCTCCCGCGCCACCACCCGGGCCTCCTCGGGCGTGCCGTGCCGGGTCAGGTCGCCTGCCAGGAGCAGCACGTCGGCGCAGTCGGGCAGGGTCTCGAACGCGGGCCGCAGCACCCCCTGGCTGTCGGGCCCCATGTGGATGTCTCCGACGGCTGCGATGCGGATCATGCCAGTTCCTCCGCCTGGTCGGGGGACGACGCTTCGGCGACCACGAGGTCGCAGCGCACAGTGAGCCCGGCCAGTGCCTCACGCACGTCCCGGGCGACCTCGTCCCGGCAGTGGGCCGACGGCACGGTGCCGGTCACCAGCACCGAGTCCCCGTGCACCGCGACCTGCACCCCAAGCTCGGCCAGCGGCCCGCCCGCGAGGCGTTCACGCAGGTGGGCGACGCGGTAGTCCAGATTGCTCATGACTGTTCCTCCCGCGGCTCGATCACGTTCAGCCGTTCGAGAAGGAAGAGGAACGCGGCGGGCATCGGCTCCGCGCCGCACTCGCGCCGTACGAACTCCCAGTCGACCTTCTCCCGCAGCGCCCGGGCGACGGGCAGGACCGCGCCGAAGTCGCAGTAGTGCTCGGAGAACGCGGAGACCAGGCTCGCCAGCAGGTCCGTGGCGGACAGCACCGGCATCAGCACCGACTCCACGGGCATCTCCTCCGCCCGCTCCAGCATCTCCGTGGTGACGGGCCGGTGCGCCAGCCGGAAGATGATGTCGACGGACTGCCCGAAGCACTCCGTCTTCAGCAGCCAGTCCTCCGGCGGCGTCCGCACCTCCAGACCGCCCTCGCGCAGCGTGGCCGCGACGGTGTCCGCGTCCTCGGCGCGCACGCAGAAGTCGGCGTCGTGCTGGAGGTTCGTGCCCGCACCGTGCGCGTACGCGGCGACGCTGCCGGCGAGCGCGAACCGGTGCTCGTTCCCCTTCAGCAGCGTCCCGACCTGCTTGGTCGCCTCCAGGATCGCCTGCGTCCGGTCCCGCGGCAGATCACCCTGCGTCCCGGGCGCCTCGGACGGCACGGGATTCCTCACCGCCGTGGCCAGCCGCAGATCGCCGGTCCCCGCTCGCCGGGCGGACGCCGGACCGTCACTGTGCTGCGTCATGACCGCTCCCTTCCAGATGCCGCGGACCAAGTACCCGGGAGATCCGCTCTGACGACACGCCTTCGACGACACCGTTCACGGGCGGGCCACCACCCGCAGTGTCCGCACGGACGGATCCGCCGCGTCCGGGATGAGCACTCCGTGCTCGACACCGCTGCGCAGGTAGTCCAGCGCCTCGGAGGTGATGACCTCGCCCGGCGCGATCACCGGCACCCCCGGCGGGTACGGGCTGATCATCTCCGCGCTGACACGTCCCGCGGCCCGCTCCGCGGGCACGTGCTCGACCGGTGCGAAGAACGCCGCACGCGGCAGCATCGCCTGCTCCAGTTCGAGCGCCGACGGCTCCGGAAGCCGCACCGGAGGCTGCCGCTCGATCGAGTCGGCCTTCTCCACCAGCGCCCGGAGCGCGTCCAGCAGTATCTGCTCGGTCGTGTCGTCGTCGGCGTAGGTGATAGAGGCGCTGATCCGGCAGCTGTCCGATCCGCCGAGGTCGACATGGCGGTGCGTCCGCAGCCACTCGGCCGCCTGCATCCCGCTGATGCCGAGCTCCCGCACATCGATCACGATCTTCAGCAGGTCGAGGTCGGCGGCGAGCCCCGCCTCCACCACCTCCGGCCCCATGACGCGCAGACCCGGCAGTTCGTCGGCCGCCGCCCGGATCCGCCGGGCCCGGGCGAGCGCGGCGTCCAGCAGTTCGTGCCCTTGCTCCACCATCTGGCGCCGCCAGCCGTCGAGGGTGGCGTACACCAGGGCGGAGGCGCTGGTGGTGCCGAGCAGGTCCTCGCGCTGCTTGAGCACTTCCGACGCCACCCGGTCGTACTGGAGGTGGAACACCGAGCTCTGCTCGATCGCGCCGCCCATCTTGTGCACGCTGGTCACCACCAGGTCGGCCTCGGCGTCCATTCCCCAGGACGGCAGGTCGGGGTGGAACGGCAGATGGGCGCCCCAGGCCTCGTCCACGATGAGCGGTACGTCGAAGTCGTGGCAGACCCGGGCCACTCCCCGCACGTCGGCACAGGTGCCCCAGTCGGTCGGGGTGATCAGCAGCATGCCCTTGGCGTCCGGATGCTCGCGCAGCCGGTCCCGTACGTCGCCGGGCTCCGGCGGGTGGGCCAGGTGCCGCTCGGCGTCGAACTCCGGGTGCACCCAGATCGGCTCCACGCCGTTGACGACGACCGCCGCCACCACGGACTTGTGCGCGTTGCGCGAGATCAGCATCTTCTCGCCCGGGCCGGCCACCGCGAGCATCGCGGTCTTGACCGACAGGGAGCTGCCGCACGTGGAGAAGAACGCCTCCGTGGCGCCGACCGCGTCGGCCATCAGCTCCTGCGCCTGACTGATCACTCCCTGGGACTGACGGCGGTCGTCGAGCCCGTTGAGGGTGAGCACGTCGGAGCGGAACACGTCCATCCCGACGATGTCCGCCACCCGGGGGTCCGCGCCCCGGCCCTGCTTGTGCCCCGGCGGACCGTACGCCACGTCCCCCCGGCGCCGGAACTCCTGAAGGGCCTCCAGTACGGGGGCCCGCGAGTGGTCCATCGTTCCTCCCGGATCGCGGAAAACACCGGTCACGGCCTCGCAAGGACGCCGGCCAGAGCCGGTCCGGCCGCGTCGTACGGCCGTACCGTCCGTGTTGCACCGTCACGCCGAGCGAAACTCCGCCGAACGTCGCTCTCCGTGCACGGCGGGCTCCGGCCCGGCACCTTCGTCCCTCCCGGTTCCGTGACCTCGCGGGTGTCGAGGCCGCGCCCGGTGGAACCCGGAGGGGGCCCGAACGACCGCCGCCGACGCCCCCGGGAGGCCTCGTGGCCCGCACGCTCGACGACGTGCACAACACCCTGCGCGCCGAGGTGGCCCGCCGGGCCGACGAACTGTGGGACGTGGCCCTGCGCCTGCACGCGGACCCCGAGCACGCCTTCGCCGAGCACCGGGCGGCAGCGCTGCTCACCGGCGCACTCGAACGCGACGGTTTCGCCGTCGAGCGCGGGGTGGCGGGCATGCCGACCGCGTTCACCGCGCGCTCGGGCCAGGGCCGTCCCACGGTGGCGCTGCTGCTGGAGTACGACGCCCTGTCCGGTCTCGGCCACGCCTGCGGCCACAACCTCATCGCCGCCGCCGGCCTGGGCGCGGCCCTCGCGGTGCGTACGGTCCTCGGCACGGCACCCGGCTCCGTCCTGGCGGTCGGCACCCCCGCGGAGGAGGGCGGCGGGGGGAAGGCCCTGGAGACGGAGGCCGGCGTGTTCGACGACGTGGACGCCGCGCTGATGTTCCACCCCGGCGTCCACGACTGGGCGCGGGCCCCGCTGACCGCCCAGGTGCAGTACCGGGTCGGCTTCCACGGGCGCGCCGCACACCCCACCGGCACTCCGACGGAGGGCGTCGACGCGCTCGCCGCGCTGATCGAGCTGTTCAACGTGCTGCACGCCGTCGGCCGTCGACTGCCGCAGGCGTCACACGTGCAGGGCATCGTCACGCACGGCGGCACGGCCACCAACATCGTCCCGGAGTACGCCGAGGGCCAGTTCGGCCTGCGCGCCGCCACCACGGGCGAACTGGAGGACCTGGTGGGGCAGTTGCGCACCTGCGCGGAGGGCGTCGCCCGTGCCACCGGAACCCGTGCCGAGACGGTGCAGGCCACCGTCCGCTACGAGCACTTCCGCGACAGCCGGCCCCTCTCCGAGCGGTACGCCGGGCACCTCGCCCACGCGGGCATCACCCTCACCCCGCCCGTCCCCGGCATCCACCTCGGCTCGTCGGACGTCGGCAACGTCAGCTCGCGGGTGCCCGCCATCCACCCCTTCGTCGCCATCATGGACGCCGACGGCTCGGACCACACCCCCGAGTTCGCCCGGGCGGCGGCCTCGGACCGGGCCCGCACGGTCCTGACAGCAGCGACGCAGGCCCTCGCGTGCACCGCGGCGGACGTTCTGCTCGACCCCGACCTGCGCACGACGGCCTGGGCACGGCACCGGGAACCGGCGACGGGCCGGTGAGGGGTCGTACGGGCCGCCGCCTGGCCGCGTAGGGTGGCGGATGACTGCGATACCAGGCGAGTTCGCACGCGGCACCATCGAGCGCGAGGAACAGGCCGGGGAGGCGGGCCGGCCGAGTTGCCGGGGATCGTGGACGGCTTGCTGGAGCGCCGGCGATGTGTGCCGGACGGCGAGGGCATGCACGGGGGAGTGGGCGTCATCGTCCCGGTGCGGCGGGACGGGGAACCCGCTGTGCTGAAGGTGTCGTTCCCCCACCCCGCAACGTCCACGAGCCCGACGCCTACGTGGCCTGGGGCGGGCGCGGCGCGGTCCCGCTGCACGAGCGCGATGACGAGCGGTTCGCCATGCTGCACGAGCGCGATGACGAGCGGTTCGCCATGCTGCCGGAGCGACGAGCAACGCCGCGGAGTGCGCGGGGACGGGCGGCGGTCCGCCCCCGCGCCCCGGTGGGTCAGCCCACCAGCACCTTGTCCCGCATGGCGGTCGCCGGTTGCGTGAGCGCGAGCCCGAAGTTGTCCTCCACCTCCGCTCGCTCGGCGGCGTCGGGGTACGGGTTCGTGCACGCCACTCCGGCGCTGGAACCCGACATCAGGCTGGTGCACGGGCCGGGCTTGCGGTCCGGCAGGCCGAGGATGTGACCGATCTCGTGAGCCGAGATCCGGATCGTGTTGTAGCCCTGGTCGACGGCCTGCCGTCCGATGTAGACGGTGCCGTTGCCGAGCGAGGTGGGCAGGGCCCTCGGCCAGCCGTTGTCGGCCAGTATGCGGATGTTGGCGCGTTGTCCGGCCGCGGCAGGGCGCAGCTCGACGCTGTCCACGCTCTCGTTCCAGATGGCCGCGCCTCGGTCGACGGCGGCCTTGAACTCCGCCGACGCACTCGCGTCGTACGTGACGACGCGGGCCGCCTGGGCCCGCGTATCGGCGGCCGCCGGCGCGGCATGGGCCTGGCCTGCGGTGGCCAGGCCCGCCGCGAGGGTGGCAGCGAGGATGGGGACGAACGTGCGTGCGTGCAAGGTCGGCCTCCTGTGGGGGAAGGTGGGCGTGCTCATGCCACGTTCTGCAGGGCTCCCTGCCCGTGCCCGGCGAACGTCAATCCCTCGATCGGCATCCCCACCCACGACGCTGTAGCCCTGCGGACACGTGCACGTGCCGGTACCCGCGGCGCGGGCCCGGCATGCCGAGGCGGCCGCCTCCCGATAGAATCTCAGAATTTGACAGGACATTTCATAGCAAGCTTCTTCGCTGGGAGAGGGCCGCTGACCTGGCCGGAGTGATCGATGTCCCGCAGACACCCGACCGACGACGCTGACGAGCTGCTCGCCAGGCTCGGAGCGCTGACCGCACAGGCCCGTGAGCGCGCGGAGCTCCAGCGGTCGCGGCTGGAGCTGGCCGTCGCCCTCCAGCAGGGCATGCTCCCCGCCACCCTGCCGGTGGTCCGCCGCTTCCACCTGGCCGTCGAGTACCAGCCAGCCCACCACGGTCTGAGCGTGGGGGGAGACTGGTACGACGCGTTCCGGATGCCCGACGGCTGCGTCGGGCTGTCCATCGGCGACGTACAGGGTCACAACATCGAGGCAGCCGCCTTCATGGGGCAGGTCCGGGTCGGACTGCGCGCCCTCGCCTCCGTCACCAGCGAGCCGGGCGAACTCCTCGCCCGCACCAACAACCTGCTGCACGCCCTCGGCACCGACCTCTTCGCCACCTGCACGTTCATCCGCCTCGACCCGGCGACCGGAGTGCTGGAGAGCGCGCGGGCCGGGCACATACCGTCCGTCTGGGCCAGGGCGGACGGCCGGTCCGGCCTCGCCGACGACGCGGGCGGACCGCCCCTCGGGGTGCTCCCGGAGATCGAGTACCCGGTGACCGTGCACCGCCTCTCCGCGGGCGACGTCCTCGTCCTGGTCACCGACGGGGTGGTGGAGGGACCGGCGCTGAGCCTGGACGAGGGCCTCGACCAGGTGGTGCGGCTCGCGGGCGTCGCCGCCGTCGCCGGCACGCAGGCGACCTCGCTGGCCACCGCGGTGATCAAGGGCGCCGAGCGGGTGGGGCACGCGGACGACGCCGCCGTCCTCGTCGTCGCCCGCGACAAGCCCGCCCCTCACCCCTAGGGGGTGTCCGGCGATCGTGCCGGGCTCGCGGCGTCTGGCACCGCGCCTCGCCGCGTTGTCGTCGGTCCCCGATTCCCCCAAGCTCTCGGCTCCGCTCGAGCAGGGGGGACCCCCATCGCATCGGCTCCCTCCTCCGCCTTGCGATGCACGGCACCAGGCGCCGCTCCCTGATCCGGCCTGATCGACGAGACACCCCCTAGAGAGGTCCAACGGACGCCGCCGCCTCGCCGAACGGCCGGTCCCGGTGTGTGATGACAACTGTGGTGCGTACCCCGGATCGGCGCCGAGCGGTCGTCTACGGCTTCCAGATGCTGGCCGTCGCCGCCTGCTACTACGCGGCGGGACGGCTCGGACTGCTTCGCCAGCTCGCGGTCGGAGACGCGGTGTTCACCCCCATCTGGCCGCCCACCGGCGTCGCGGTGGCCTCCCTGTTCATCTTCGGCCTGCGCTGCTGGCCGGGCATCGCGCTCGGAGCTCTGCTCGTCGTCCTGTCGCTCACGTCGCCCGGGCCCTCCGTGCTCGGCACCGTCGCCGGGAACACCCTCGCCCCCGTCTGCGCCTACCTCATGCTGCGCAGGGTCGGGTTCCGGACCGGTCTGAGCCGGTTACGGGACGGCGTCGCCCTGGTCTTCCTGGGGGCGCTCGCCGCGATGCTGATCAGTTCCACGGTGGGCGTCACCCTGCTGGTCGTCACGGGCAAACTCGGCCTGGACGGCTTCTGGCCGGTCTGGCTGGCCTGGTGGGTGGGTGATGCGATGGGGGTGCTGCTCGTCACCCCGGCCCTGCTCCTGCTGAGCGAGGCACGCGAGCCGCCCGACCTGGCGCGTTGGAAGGAGGCCCTGGCCCTGGCCGCCGTGGCCTGCGCCGTCATCCCGGTGGCCACGACCAGCAGGCTGAGCCTGCTCTACCTGATCTACCCCTTGCTGATCTGGGCGGCCCTGCGCTTCCAGCTGGTGGGCAGTGTGCTGTGCGCCCTGGCCGCCTCCGTCCTGGCCACCCTCGCGGCCACAGATGGCAGCGGCCCCTTCGCGGAGCTGACCCGTATCGAGGTGATGATCAAACTCCAGGTCTTCAACGGATCCATGGCCCTGACCGCCCTGTTGCTGTCGGCCGTGATCACCGAGCAGCACAACACCCGGCGCTCGGTGGAGCTGGCCTGCCAGGAACTGGTCGAGGTCCTCGAACACCTCACCGCGGGGGAGGCCCCGCCCAGCCGCTCACCGACGGACCGCGACGGCCTGCCGCGGGACCGCGACGGCCCACCGGGCAACGGAGCGAGCCCTCAGGCCTCGCCCGAGGGCCCCTGAGGGTCACGAGTGCGTTCGTCCCGATGGCCGAGTGGGTGACGGGGAGGTGGTCCGTCGCCCGGACGGCGTAGACGCCCGGACGGTGTAGAAGCCGGCGATCAAGGCGCGCAGCCGCGGGCTGCCCAGGTTCGGCCGTAAGCGGCCCATGCGACGGATCAGCCTTGTTGCCGTCGGGCTCGTCGCACCTCCTGGTCGATGGCCCAGGCGTCGGCGACCGGGCCGAGGTGGCTCAGCTTGTCGGGGTTGATGACCGAGCGGATGGACTGGATCCGCCCGTCGAGCATGTCGAGGACCATGGTGTGGAGGACCCTGCCGTCCCGGTCCCGGAAGACCGCGCCCGGCTGACCGTTCACCTTCCGCGGCTCGAACGTCACGTCGATCCGAGCCATCAGCGGATACACGGAGGCGAGCAGCCGCGCCACGTTCTCGGCGCCGACGACGGCCCTGGAAAGCTGCGGGGCCTTGCCGCCGCCATCCCCGACCAGCTGCACGTCGGCGGACAGCAGCTCCCGCAGCCCGTCCACATCGCCGCTCCTCAGCGCGTCGAAGAACCGCGTCGCGAGTTCCTGCCGCTCCTGACGGTCCGCCTCGAACCGCGGCCGCCCGGCCCGCATGTGCCGGCGCGCCCGCACCAGCAGTTGCCGGCACGCCGCCTCCGAACGTCCCACGGCCGCGGCGATCTCGTCGAAGCCGAAGGCGAACACCTCCCGCAGCACGAACACCGACCGTTCCAGCGGGCTGAGCCGCTCCAGGAGCAACAGCGCCGCCATCGATACCGAGTCGGCCAGCTCCGCCGAGCGCTCGGGGTCCTCGTACGGATCGCTGAGCAGCGGCTCGGGCAGCCAGGGTCCGACGTACTCCTCCCGCCGCACCCGAGCCGAGCGCAGCACGTCGATCGCGATCCGGGTCACGGTCGCCGACAGAAACGCCTTGGTCGACCTGGGCCGTGTGGGGGAGTTGTCGAAGCGCAGCCATGTCTCCTGGACCGCGTCCTCGGCCTCGCCCACGCTGCCCAGAATCCGGTAGGCGATCGAGAACAGCAGCGGCCGCAGCTCCTCGAACTCATCGACCCTCCCGGCCTGCCCGGCCTGCTCGACCTTGCTCATGCGACTCCCTCCAGAGGCCTTGCGGGGCGGAGCCCCGTCGGGGCCGGGGACCACCCCCGGCCCCGGACGTGCCCGCCGCTCAGTGGAACTGCCCGGCCACGTAGTCGCCGGCCGGCTGCTGGGTGATGACGTTCAACCGGTTCACCGCGTTCATGAAGGACACCAGCATCACCAGAGCGGTGAGCTGCTCCTCGTCATAGTGCTCGGCAGCCCGCGCCCACACCTCGTCGCCGACCCCGCCGGCCGCGTCCGCGACCCGGGTCCCCTGCTCCGCCAGCTCCAGCGCGGCACGCTCGGCCTCGGTGAAGACCGAGGCCTCCCGCCACGCCGCCACCAGGTGCAGCCGTACCGGCGTCTCGCCGGCGGCGGCGGCCTCCTTGCTGTGCATGTCGATGCAGACGGCGCAGCCGTTGATCTGGCTCACGCGAAGCGCCACCAGTTCCTGCGTCGACGCCGGCAGCGGCGACTCCTTGAGCTCCCTGCCCGTGGACATGAAGTACTTGAGGGCCTTGCCCGCGGTCGGGCTGGTGAAGTAGTTCAGTCGAGCGTCCATGAGGTGCCCCTCCGTGTCGTGCGCGGTCGTCAGTGCCTGCACACCCGAGACGAGACAGCCCGGCGCCCTGTGACATGGCCGCGTATCGTCGATCTTCCCTGCGGTCCGCCGCGCGCTCAACGCCGTCGGACCCCAGGTCCGGGGTGGGGGCAGCCCCCGGCTCTGGGGTCGGACAGCCCGTGGCTCGCAGAGTAACTGCTGCAGTGCGCGGGACAGTTGACAGCAGACGACGGCCGCCTCGTCAGCTCTGGGTGCGTCCCTGCTTGCCGACCTCATCGGTCATGTCCGTCACCTGCCGCCCGGGAGGGGCGTCCGCGTTCACGTCGGTGCCGAAGTCGGAGAACTCCAGGACCGTCCGTACCGTCGCCTTGGTGGCGGCCTTCACGGTCATGTCGACCTGCTGGCGACGGATACGCCCGTCGTCGTCGAGCCAGAGGTCCATCGGCAGACTGGGGCCGACCTGCTTGCTCAGCTCGCGGCCATTGGGCAGCTTGGCGACGTCGACCGTCACGCGGTACCGCGTGGTGTGCACGCCGTCGATGACGGAAGTGCCCTTCTCCGTCACGTCCTTGTCGTCGATCGCCTTGGCGAACGCCGCCGACTGGGCGGGATCGTTCACGGACTGACCGCCGGCTCCCTGCCGGGCGGCGACCTTCTCCAGGTCGATCTTGATCCACGGTTTGCCGCCGGGCGCCTGCCCCTCGGGAGGCTTCTGATACAGCACCCCGTCCACCACCCGCTGCTCGATCCGCTGACCTTCCGCGGTCACCGTCATGACGCTGTCGCCGTCATCGAGGTCGACGGTGCCCTCGCCGTTCGCGGTCGCCGAGGAGCCCTCGGCGGAGGTCCGCACCTTCAACGTCACCCGTGCGGTGTCCTCTTCGGCTGTCTTGTCGTAGGCGGAGCGTACGGCCTGCGTGCCCTGTTCCCGCGCACCGGCGCTCCCCGTGGAGGAGACGCCGTCCGAGGGTCCTGCCGCGTCGCTGTCGTTCCCGCAGCCCGTCACCAGCACCGTGCCGGCGAGAACGCCGGCGACGGATAACGTGCCGATCCTGCTGCCGTTGCCTGACCTGGCCACCAACACGATCCTCCTGTCTGGCTGTCCGACTACTGTCCGACTCTCCGGTCACCGACCGGCTCAATGCGACACCGGCCGTCACGTGTACGGTCCCAAGTGCCCGGATACAGCACGAACGCACTACCTCCGTAACCCGTTCTGACCGTGACGCACGCGGACCCTGATCCCAAACGAGACGGCCGTCGGTGACATGCGGGGCCGCGCCGTTGTCAAGACCTCGCTCTGCCCAGAGCGCGTCGGCGACTTGAGTCAGGTAGGCGGCGAAGGTTTCTTCTCCGGGGTCCGGGTCGCTGGCGGTGACAAGCAGGTGGCGCTGGTGGGGCTGATCGCCGAGGCCCTCGGCTCCCGCCGGGCCGTTGAACCACACGCCCAGCCTGTCGAGGGGCCCGATACCCTCGCCGCCGGGCACGAAGTAGCCGGTCGGTTCAGGATCGTCCCCGGATACGGGCCAGTCGAAATCGGACGCCGGGCCGGTGCCGTTGCGCACCAGGTAGAAGGCGCGTGCATCGGCGGGAACCGTCAGGCCGAGTGCCTGCTCGAGAGCGCGGATGTCGTCCTGTGTCGCGGGCGCGGGCAGCCGTTCGAAGGTGCGGGGCGCATGCTGTCGGAGCCATGTCTCGATGCGCGTCCAGGCGGCAGGGCGAATTCGCCCTGTATCTGATCACCATTCATGAGCGGGACCCCAGCCGCTGGGTGCCGACGTGATCGCCGCCGTGCGGTCGCTGCGGTTGCCGCTCCCGCCATCGTGGTCATGCTGGAAATGACGGGACACCCTTCGATGCCGCGGAGGGTACAGCGCCCTCTTCTCGCAACCCAGGAGGCTGTCATGGGACAGCACGGCGGAACTGTGACGGTCTTTCCCAGCTGGATTCCCCAGGAGACCATGTTCGACATCGTGTGGGAGGACGAAAGGCTGTCGGATCCCCGGCCGAACGGCAGATGGGACGGACAGCTCGCCTTGTTCGGGGGAACCGGTAGCACCCAGGGGGAGTGGGACTGGGAGGCAGCCGCGCAGAAGCTGGGTTTGTGGGTGCCCGTGCCGAACGGCGCAGGCCACAGGCGTTTGATCGCAACGCTCAACCAGTTCGTGTTTCCGCTGGTAGCAGGAATGTCGGGCACTGGCCATCTGGTGCCTGGTCTCGCACCGGTCAGCGGAGAGCTGACTCTGACTTGGCGGGGACGCCCATCCGGATGATCGTCGCGTGCTCGAACACCTCACGCCGTGGCCTGGGGCTGTTCAGGGCACAGGTAGTACACGGCGGTCTGCTCGGAGTGTGGCGCCAGGAGGCCCCGCAGTTCTTCCGCGGCGGTCTTCAGGAGGTCGCCGTCGCGGGTGGCGTTGAGGGTTTCGAGGGCGAAAGCGACGTGCGCCGAGCCTTCGGTGACGCGGGTGCGGTGGGCGTCGCGATGGTTCCAGTGGCGGGTGAGGACACCGGCGGTGTCGGCGTAGATGATCTCTCCGGGCTTGGGGTTCTCGACCGTGTCGGGTTCGCCGAGCGGGGTGAAGGATTCCGAGCCGTCCGCATACCGGATGTCGACATCCCCGGCGACATGGTCGAGGTCGAAGGCGCCGGCGGGCAGGCCGTGGCGGACGGAGACGACGTTGTAGGAGTCGACCGCCGGGTTGATGCGCGGCAGGGCGCCCTTCTTGGCGAGGCGGCGGCCGAGCGCGTCGACGCTGGGGCGGACGCGGCGCGGGTTGGTGCCGAAGGAGCGGTAGGCGGTGTGCCATTGCTCGATGCGCGGGTGGGTCTCGTCGGCGGGCTGCCAGACGCCGAGGGAGAGCTGCTGCTCCAGCGCCTCGACAGCGGCGGTGGTGTCGGGCCAGGGCTCGTGTCCGCGCACGCCGGTGGCGGTGACCAGGGCGATGAGGGTGTCGGGGAAGGCGTCTGCGACGGCAGGGGCGATGCGGAAGACGGCCATGGGAGGGTTTCCGTTCCTTCGTGCGTGGGTGCGTGGGTGCTTGGGTGCTTGGGTGCGTGTGTCGGTGTATATCGGGGGTCGGGTGAATCTCTGCTGTTACCGGGCCGGCTCAGGCGGTTTCAGGGCTTCCAGGGGCCGATACGGTCCAGGCGGCGGCGCTGTTGCAGGGCGGTGGGGACGTCGAGGCCCTGGCCGCGCTCGGTCAGGTGGTCGGCGACAGCCGTGCGGTGCTCGACGGGCTTGTGGTCGTCGTACTTGAACTTCGCCCGTACGTCGGTCACCGCCAGGCGCAGACCGCGGATGCCGGGCAGCATCCGGCCGTAGGGCGGCTGGTCGACGGCGATGGGGGCGTGGTCGGGCTGGAAGTGGGCCATCTGATGGCACAGCAGTTCGGCCTTGGCCTCCGGGTCGTCGACGATGTGGGCGCGGCAGGTGAACTGGACGGCGGTGTAGTAGCTGGTGGGCACGCCGTCGGTGGGCGGGGTGCCGGGCTTGGCGCGCCATGGGCCGGGAATGAAGGCGTAGTCGCCGAAGACCGTGAACAGGACGTTCGGGTCGTTCTCGATGGCTTGCCAGACGGGGTTGGGGCGGGCGAGGTGGATCAGCAGGTGGCCGGGGGCACTGGTGAAGTGGGTGGGGACGGCGACCGGAGCCTGGCCGGGCAGGCCGTTGACGCTCAGGATGCCGAAGTCGTGCCCGTCGGCGACCCAGCTCTGCCATTCGGCTTCGTCCAGGCTCGCGTCCCAGGGCTGGATGAACATGCGGTACTCCTTGCTGTGGGGCGGCGGGGTGGTGGTGCGGTGGGCGGGAGGGGGTTCAGGTGAGGGCGAGGAGGCTGACGGCGACGGCGGCGGTGCCCAGGCCGACGAGCTGGCCGCGGTGGATGCGCTCGGCGAGCACGCTGCGGGCGAGCAGGACGGTGCCGGCCGGGTAGAGGGCGGTGATCACGGCGACGACGGCCAGGTCCCCGCTGCGGGCGGCGAGCAGGAACAGCAGGTTCGCCACCGAGTCCAGCACTCCGGCGGCCGCCGACATCGCGTACGCGGGCTTCTCCGCCCCGAGCCTGCGGTACAGCAGCCCGGCAGCTGCCAGCGTGACCGCGGACGAGAACCCGCGGCCGACGATCAGAGGGGCCACACCGCTGTCGGACGGCGCCTGGTGCAGGAAGATCAGCTGCAGTGCGATCGCGGCGCCCGCGCCGAAGGCGAGCAGCAGCGCGGTGCGCGACGGACGCGCCGACCCGGCGCCGTGGCCGGCGCTGACCAGCACCACCGCGACCAGCGCGAGCGGCAGGCCGACCAGGCCGGCCAGGCCGAGGCGCTCGCCCTGAAGCAAGCCGACGCCGACGGGGAGCATGGCGGAGATCAGGGCGGTGACGGGCGAGAGCACGTTCATCGGGCCGATCGCCAGGGTCCGGTAGAGCAGCGCGAAGGCGGCGGCCGACGCGACGCCGGACGCGGCACCCCAGCCGATCGTCCAGGCGCTGAAGGAGGCGCCGAGCACGGGCCAGAGCGGCAGCTCGACCGCGAGCGAGGCCGGGGCCGCGATCATCACGGTGCGCAGTACGTGGGCCTTGCGGGCGCCGAGGCCGCCGAGGAAGTCGGCACAGCCGTAGGCGAGGGAGCTGCCCAGGGCCAGCAGCAGAGCGATCACGGTACGTACATCCCTTACTATCAATGGAACGACTGAACCGTACATTGAACCGACCGCTCTGTGTCAACCAAACGACCGTACGGTCCATTGGAATGGTCCACTGCTGAGGATGGTGATCGGATGGCCGAGACAGAGGCAGCCCTGCGGACGCTCGCGCACAATGTCAGGACGGCCCGTAAGCGCGCGGGCCTGTCCCTGGACGAGCTCGGCCAGCGCGCCAAGGTCAGCAAGGGCGCCCTGGTCGCGCTGGAGAGAGCACAGGGCAACCCGAACTTCTCCACCCTGGTCAGGCTGGCCGACACCCTCGGCGTCTCCGTGTCCGCCCTGATGGAGGGACCGGCCGAAGGGCGCGTCCGCGTCGTGACCGCCGATGCCGTGATGCCCCTGTGGACGGGGGCCGAGGGCAGCGAGGCCCGGCTGATGCTCACGACCTCCGGCCCGGCCCCGGTCGAGGTCTGGCGGTGGAAACTCGAGCCGGGCGAGGAGTACCCCAGCCACCCCCACCAGGCCGGAGTCGTGGAAACCGTCAGCGTCACCGCCGGTCGGATGACCCTGATCGTCGACGGCACCGAGCACCCCGTCGAAGCCGGACAGACCGCCAGTTTCGATGGCGATGCCCCCCACACCTACCGCGGCGCCGGCACCGAGACCTGCCACCTGATCATGACCGTCCACATCCCACCCGGCCCCGCGGCGGTGGTCTGACCTCCGGCATGGGGCGGAGGGAGAGCGGGCGGACGACGGTTGCGCCAAGTCGAGATCACTGCTGACGGCGACAGTGTCAAGACAGGTGTGGACGAATGGCCGTTCAACCCGCCCTGGGACCTCTACGACCCGCGGTATGCCTCCGGGGAGATCAGCCGCGACGACTTCGAGGCGGCGTGGCACCGGGCGCGCCACGAGCCCTCGGAATGATCAGACGGGGTCCGGGTGCCACCGTCGACGGCGAAGGGCGGAGCGGTATCGGCCTCGGTCTCTCGCGACGGTTCGTCAATGGCGGGCTGGCGAGCGTCGTATCGTCACTTCCGTGAACTACGAAGAGGCAGAGGGTACGGGTGAGAACCGGCCGACGACCGCTCGGCTGCGGCAGGTGCTGGACCGTGCCGAGCGTGTCGTCATTGTCGAGGCGTCACCCGCCGAGGCCGACTCCGCCGACCTGCCCCGCCTCACCGTGACCGGCGCCGAGATCGGTGAACTGGCGCGGCGCCTCGCCATCGTGGACGGCGGCACCGGCGACAGATGCCGCTGCATCGGCTGGCCGACGATCACGGTGTACGGCACGCAGGGAGACCTGATCGCCCGCTGGACGCTGCACCACCGGTCCGGTCTGCGCGGGCTGGGCGACTGCGATGCCGATCTGAGGGACGGCCCGGCGCTCACCGCGTGGCTGGCGGAACGAGGACTGACCCGATCGCGGAGCGTGCAGGAGGGACTGGCCCGCGAAGAGGCCGAGGAGGAGCGGCGCCGGACGGAGTGGATACAGGCTGCGCCGGAGGGGCTGGTCCAGGCCGCAGCGGACGTGGCCCGCCCGCCTGCGCGAGACTACGAGGCCTGGTCGGATGGCTGTCAGCAGGCCGGCGACCGGCTCGCCGCTCTCGCCCGGCAGCAGTATCCCGACAGCGGCGAACGGATCCGGCTCCTCCTGGCCTGGCTCGGAGTGTCCGCCCGGCGGTCCAGCGGCGGCATGAAGTGGTACGACATGGCGGTACTCCGCCAGCTCCTGGCCGAGAACCCCGGCCTCGTCCTCGCCGCGTGTGTCGCGTCCCCGCTGACTCCGGCCCAACTCGACGGCGCCGCCCAGTTGTTCTCCACGGTCGAATGGACCAAGGCGCAGGGCAGAAACCTCCCGAAGTCGCTGAAGTCCCTGCTCGTCGAGCACATCCGCGCGGACGGCACCGACGCCATGCGGTTCTGCATGAACCACGGCTACTACGGCGCCGAACGGACTGTCTGAGCGGTCCCGCCCACGACGCCCTGTGCCAGGGTGGCGGGCATCGACTGGTCAGACTGAGAGCCCGGAACTCTGGGCGTTCCTGGAGTCACTGCGACCCGGCGGGATCCTTGTGCGATGCCCGGGGCCGAGCGGTCAGTGCGCGGTCCCGGCGGACGCGGTTTTCTTGCGTGCGCGGTAGGCGGCGGCCTTGTACTTGTTGCCGCAGGACTCCATGCCGCACCACTGGCGCCGCATGCCACGGGACCGGTCGATGTAGACGCGCGTGCACTCCGGGTCGCCGCACTCCTTCAGTAGCGGGACGTCCGGGCCGCTGAGCAGTTCGACGGCCTGCCGGGCCACGGTGGCCAGGGCCTGCTCGGGAGTCGCCTCGGTGTGCCGTCCGGTCACGGTGAGCTGCGGTGTCGCGGGCGCCTTGCGCGCGGCGCCGTTGAGCACGGCGAGCGCTTCGCGGTCGAGTTCCTCGTCGAGGCGGCGGTTGGTGATGAGCCGGTAGACGGCCTCACGCACCGTGGTCGCCTCCCGGACGTCCTTCTCCTCGGCGGGAGTGATCGTGTCCACGAGCCCGGATTCCAGGTACCAGGCGTTCAGCCGCTCCGGGGTCACGAGCATCTCGAGCCGGGTCGAGCGCCGGGCCCGGAGAGTGGCCGCGAAGTCGAGCGCCGGATGCCCGCAGACGAACAGGTGGTCAAGATTCACGTCACCATCCTGACAGGTGACTCAAGTGGCACGCAAGGAGCCCCGTCGCCGTCAGATGAGCGAACGGACCGGTGCCACCTCCCGCTGTCGGTCGTGTCCCGGCTCCAGCCGGATCTCTCGGCCCTGCCACCGCCGCCGCAGCCAGCGGTCGTGGCTGGCGATCACGATCGCGCCCGGTCCGGTGCCCAGCGCCGCCTCCAGCTCGTCGCACAGTCGTGGGGAGAGGTGGTTGGTCGGCTCGTCGAGCAGCAGCAGCTGGGGCGGGCGGGCCACCAGCAGGGCCAGGGCCAGGCGGCGACGCTGGCCCACGGACAGCTGTCCGACGGGTTTGTCCAGGTCCGCCTCGTGCATCAGGCCGAGCGAGCCCAGCGGCACCTTCTCGGCCCGCGCCGGACCGAGCGACAGTTCGTAGGTGTCGCGGACCGTGCGCTCGGGCCGCTCGAACACGGTGTCCTGGGTGAGCAGGCCCACGGTCAGCCCGCACCGCCTGCGTACCTCGCCCTCGGCCGTCAGACGGCCGGCGAGCACGGCGAGCAGCGTCGACTTGCCCGCCCCGTTGCCTCCCGTGACCAGCAGCCGGTCGGTGGCCGACACGTCGAGGCCGTCCAGCACGAGCCGGCCCGGCACCCGCACGTCGCGCAGGGCCACCAGAGGCCGCTGACTCCCCTCCGCCTGCGAGCTCTCCTCCGCCTGCGCGGTCAGGTCCCCGGGCGCGAAGCGCAGCGGGCGCGGCGGCTCGGCGACCTGGGTGCGTTCCAGTTCCTCCAGCCGCCGGGTGGCGTTGCGCACCCGGCGGGAGATCTGCTTCTGCACCCGGCCCGCCCTGCGGCCGTAACCCATTTTCTCGTTGTCGCGCCGGCCGCGGTCCGGTGCCACCCGGTGCGCGGTCACGCCCGCCGAGTGGCGCAGCTCCTCCAACTCCTGCTGCTCCTCGGCGTACCGCCGCTCCCAGCGCTCCCGCTCCGCGCGTTTCTCGGACAGGTAGGCGCTGTAGTTGCCGCCGTAGCGGACCGGGCCGTCCACCGCCGGGTCGAGGTCGATCACGTCGGTGCAGACGGCGTCGAGGAACGCGCGGTCGTGACCGGCGACGAGGACTGCCCCGGACAGTCCGCGGACCTGCTCCTCCAGGAAGGCGGCGGCATCGTCGTCGAGGTGGTTGGTCGGCTCGTCCAGCAGTAGCGCCGACGGCCGCCGCACGAGCAGGGCGGCCAGGGCGAGCCGGCCGCGCTGCCCGCCGGAGAGCGAGCCGAGCGTGCGGTGGTGACCGACCGCGCCGAGGCCCAGGCCGTCCAGTACCAGGGCGGCGCGGCGGTCGGCGTCCCAGGACTCACGGTCCTGGGCCTGTTCCAGCCGCCTGCCGTAGGCGTCGAGGAGTTCCTGGTGGAAGGGGTCGTGGTCCGGGACGCGGGCCAGCTCCTCGCCGAGCCGGTCCAGTTCCGCGAGGTCATCGCGGGCTTCACGCAGGGCCTCGTCCAGCACCGCGGCGATCGTCGAGCCGGCGTCGTACGGCATCTCCTGGTGGAGGAAGCCGAGGTCGCCCGGGCGCGAGACGCTTCCCGCGTCGGGTTCCTCCACGCCGGCCAGCACCCGCAGCAGGGTGGACTTGCCGACGCCGTTCTCCCCGATCAGGCCGATCCGGTGGCCGGGGGAGGCGGTCAGGGAGATGCCGTCGAGGACACGGCGGCCGCCCAGGGAGCGGACGAGGTCGTGGGCGTGCAAAGTGGTTTGGTGGGGCACGGGTGTCCGTCCGGTGTCAGGGGTGGTCGGCCCGCCGGGCACGCGGCCTCGGGTGCGGGCCATCGCGCACTCCGGCGGCTCACACCGCTGGGGCCCCGGTCTCCCTGAGCGCCCCGTCGGCGAGCCGCAGCCAGCGGCTGATGCCGATCTCGGCGAGGAACCGCTCGTCGTGACTGACCACCATGAAGGCGCCCTGATAGGAGTTGAGCGCGCTCTCCAACTGGGCCGCGCTGACCAGGTCGAGATTGTTGGTGGGCTCGTCGAGCAGCAGCAGATGGGGGGCCGGCTCCGCGCACAGCACGCACGCCAGGGTGGCGCGCAGCCGCTCGCCGCCGGAGAGCACCCCGACCGGCAGGTGTGCCCGCGGGCCCCGGAAGAGGAAGCGGGCCAGCAGGTTCATTCGCTCCGCCTCGGGCCGCTCGGGCGCAGACTCGGCGAAGTTCTCCGCCACGGTGCGTTCCGGGTCCAGCAGGTCCAGACGCTGGGACAGGTAGGCGATCCGGCCGTCGTTGCGCTTGATCTCCCCCCGGTCGGGGGCGAGTTCGCCGGTGACGAGACGCATCAGCGTGGTCTTCCCTGCGCCGTTGGGGCCGGTCAGCGCGATGCGCTCCGGACCTCGGACGGCCAGGTCCACACCGTCCGCCGCGAACACGGCCTTGTCTCCGAGGTGGACCTGCATCGCCTTGGCGAGGAAGAGGTTGCGACCGGCGGGCACCTGGGTCTCGGGCAGTTCCAGGGTGAGGCGCTGTTCCTCGCGCAGTGCCCGCCCGGCCTCGTCGAGGCGGGCCTTGGCGTCGCTCACCCGGGCCGCGTGCGTCTGTCCGGCCCGGCCCGCGGACTCCTGGGCGCCCCGCTTCATGTTGCCGGCGAAGATGCGGGGCAGACCGGCGTTCCTGAGGTTGCGGGCGGCGTTGCTCGCGCGGCGCTCGGCGCGTTCGCGGGCCTGCTGCATCTCCCGCTTCTCCCGCTTCAGCTCCTGCTCGGCGTTGCGGACGTTCTTCTCGGCGACCTCCCGCTCGGCGCGCACCGCCTCCTCGTACTCAGTGAAGTTCCCGCCGAACAGGCGCAGTTCGTCGCTGCCGAGTTCGGCGACGCGTTCCATGCGGTCGAGCAGCGCCCGGTCGTGGCTGACGAGGAGCAGACAGCCGCCGAAGTCCGACAGTACGTCGTACAGCTTGTGCCGGGCCTCGAGGTCGAGGTTGTTGGTGGGTTCGTCGAGCAGGAGGACGTCGGGACGCTTGAGCAACTGGGCGGCGAGGCCGAGTGAGACGACCTGGCCGCCGCTCAGCGTGCTCAGGCCGCGGTCCAGGGTGAGATCGGCCAGGCCGAGGCGGTCGAGCTGGGCACGGGTGCGCTCCTCGATGTCCCAGTCGTCGCCGATGGTGGTGAAGTGCTCCTCGCTGACGTCGCCGGACTCGACGGCGTCGAGGGCCCGGATCACCTCGGCGACGCCGAGCACCTCGGCGACCGTGAGGTTCCCGGTCAGGGGCAGGCTCTGCGGGAGATGACCCAGCGTTCCGTTGACGGTCACCGAGCCGCTGACGGGCTTCAGTTCACCCGCGATCAGCTTGAGGAGAGTGCTCTTGCCGGAGCCGTTCGGGGCGACCAGGCCCGTACGGCCGGGGGACACGGTGAAGGACAGGTCGTGGAAGACGGGGGTGTCGTCGGGCCAGGCGAAGGACAGGTTCGAGCAGACGACGGCAGCGTCGGACATGGATGGCTACCTCGGAGGTACTGGGGCAGAGCTTGGACCTCTGCCCTGGGCAGACGGGGAAAAGTGGGTACGACGAAACGGACCACCTCAGCAGCGCCCCTTGGCGCCGGCCGGTGGCCGTCAGATCCGGATCTCACCCGGAGATGTCGTCTTCACCCACCACGTCTGTGACTCCTCGATAGACGATCTAGGTCATTCACGAGCGTAGCAGCTCGTGTCCCGCTGCCGGGAGGAGGCGGTTGCCGTGACGCCGCGCCTTGCGTCACCTTTCAGTGCGGTGATGCAACGGTGAGGATCCAGCCGTGTGCGAGGCTGGGTCCGAGCACGACTGCGCGAGCGCACGAGTGCATGACACGCAGAGGAGGCTGAAGGGTCATGAGTGACGTGGAGGAAAAGGCACTGCTGGCGGGCGGGTGCTTCTGGGGCATGCAGGAGCTCATCCGGTCGCTGCCCGGCGTGGTGCGTACCCGTGTGGGCTACACCGGCGACAACGACAAGCCCCGTCCCACCTACCGCGATCACGGCCGGCACGCGGAGTCGATCGAGATCGTATTCGATCCCTCGGCCACCGACTACCGCACGATCCTGGAGTACTTCTTCCAGATCCACGACCCGACCACGAGGAACCGGCAGGGCAACGACGTCGGCCTCAGCTACCGCTCCGCCATCTTCTACCTCGACGACGAGCAGCGGCGCGTCGCGCAGGACACCATCGCCGACGTCGAGGCGTCCGGGCTGTGGCCGGGACCGGTGGTGACCGAGCTGGAGCCGGCCGGTGAGTTCTGGGAGGCCGAGCCGGAGCACCAGGACTACCTGCAGCGCTACCCGGACGGCTACACCTGCCATTTCCCGCGTCGGAACTGGCGTCTGCCCAGGCGCGACGAGTCCTGACGACCGGCGCGGCCGGGAGGAGCACCGCTCCTTCCGGCCGTAAGTGTGAGCAGCGGTGTCGGTGCGGAGCTCAGAGATGATCGGCGTCGACCACTGCCTGGGCGAAGGCGGTGGGCGCCTCCTGGGGCAGGTTGTGGCCGATGTCCGCGATGGTGCGGTGCTCGTAGCGGCGGGACGTCTGCCGGCCCAGGTCCGCCGGGCTGGCGCCTCATGAGCGGACCCGCACTGTCAGTGGTGCCTGCGAGGCTTGCCGACATGGACAGCGAGGATGAGCAGCTGCTGCGCGGCCGGGTCTACGGCGCCGACCACGACCACCCGGGCCCGAAGCCGGGCCAGCGCTACGTCGAACTGGTCGGCGGGCCGCTGGACGGGCTGCTGCTCGACATCACCGGTTGGACGCAGGACGAGATCGACACCGGCGTCGCCCTCCCCACCGAGCTGGGCCGGTTCGGCGCGGGCGGACGAGCACTGTACGACCCACGCCGCGGCGACCCACACCGCTTCGACTGGACCGGCGACACCCCGTGAAGTTCGCCCGTCAGTTCGCGGGGCGTGACCGAGCGGCCACGGCGGGGATGCCGGACGCCCGCAGCCTGCGGGCCAGGAGTTCCATCTCAGGGAGGGTCCCCGAGTAGTCACCGTTCAGCACGCGGCGCAGTACAGCCTTGGCATCGACCAGGTCGATACCGAGTTCGGCACGCAGAACCCGCATGATCACGACATGTTTCGCCGATGGACTGATCACTTGCAGCTCGGCCGGTCCATGCTCGATGAGCATCTGATCCCGACGTTCGCTCGGCATCTCCCCACCGCACGCGGCGATCGCGAATCCGCAGGCGGAACACGTCGACTCGACATCCCACCGCAAGCCGCCGCCGTCAACGAGGGCTTGGACACCGCAGCACTCCAGCTCCGCACCGCAGTCCTGACAGATCGCGGAGTACCTGACAGATTCGAGAACTGATTCGAGAACGGTACTGTTCACCCCCACCCCCAACGCGGGCAAGCATACGGTGGCCCACCGCCGGTGCCGACGGCCCGCATCGCACAGGAGACCTGGTGCGCGGTGGTATTCGCATCTCGGCCGGAAGCGGAGATCATGGCGTGGGAGGTGTATTCCATGGGCGAGTACGTCGAAGTCAACGGAACCACGCTCTGGACCGAGACCCGTGGTGAGGGGCCGGACGTCCTGCTGATCGCCGGGCTGAGCGACCCCGCCGAGGCCTGGCAGGCGCAGCTCGACGGGCTGTCGGACCGGTACCGGCTCATCGCCTTCGACAACCGGGGGTCGGGGCGGACGCCGTTGCCCGAGGGACCCATGAGCGTGGCCATGATGGCGGACGACGCCGCGGAACTGCTCCGGGCGCTCCGGGTCGACAAGGCGCATGTCGCCGGTTTCTCGGGCGGCAGCGCGATCGCTCAGGAACTGGCACTCCGTCACCCGGACGTCCTCCGCAGCCTCGTCCTGATGAGCACTTGGGCGAGGGCCGACGCCTACTTCACCGCCATGACCCGCTTCTGGCACTGGCTGGCGACGGAGGCGCCCGACGAACGCGCCATGCAGGAGGCGTTCTTCCTGTGGATCCACACGCCACGCGCCCACGCCGACGGCACGGTGCAGCGGATCATCGACGAAGCGCTCGCCTTCCCGTATCCGCAGCCCGCCGAGGCATTCCAGCGTCAACTCGAGGCGTTCGTGCCGCACGACACCCTCGAGCGGCTGCCCGCCATCACGGCACCGACCCTCGTCCTGGCCGGCGAACTGGACAGGGCCACGCCGCCTTGGCTCGGGCGGGTCGTGGCCGACGCCATCCCGGGCGCCCGCTTCGAGGTCATGACGGGGGAGGCCCACCGGCCGTTCCAGGAGTCCCCGGACGCTTTCAACGCACGGGTCGACGCCTTCTGGCGCGAGGTCGACGGCGGTAATGGGGCTCTGCCGTCCTGATCTGAAAGCAGAGACCGGCGGGAGGTCGGAGAAGGGGTCGTGTACGGCTTCGGCGGGGTCCTGGCCGCCCTCGGGCGGGTGTTCACGGGCCCTTGGCCGACCGGAGTCTGAGGGCTGCTCACCGGCCCGTGCAGACATCCAGTAAACCAGCTTTGACCTGGCGTTTTCCGGGAGAGTGCCTAAGCTGTGGAGCTAAGCCCGACACCGCCGGAGGGGACTTCGTGAGTGAGGACCGGGTCGAGTACGACACCACCCACATCCAGGTGCTGGAGGGGGCGGCAGCCATCCGGAAGCGGCCCGGGATGTATGTCGGCTCGACCGGCGAACGCGGACTGCACCACCAAGTGTTCGAAGTCTCCGACTGGGCGGTCAACGAGGTTCTCGCCGGTCGTGCCGGTCGTGTCGACGTCGAGCTGACAGCCGACGGTTGCGTACGGGTCGGCATCGACGGGCCTGGGATTCCCGTCGGGGCCGATGGGGACAGTGGCGGTCCCAGTCTCGAAGCGCTGCTGACTCGCGCGCACGACGGGCCGCCGCCCGGCGGCCGTCACTCCATACCCTTGGGCCTCTTCGGCATCGGGCCCCATGTCGCCAACGCCCTGTCGAGCTTCCTGACGGCAGAGGCACGGCGCGACGGTGTCCGCTGGGTGCAGCATTACGAGCGAGGTGTCGCGGTCGGCCCGCCCGAGCGGGCCGGGCCGACGAACGGAAGCGGCACCACCATCCTCTTCCGGCCCGACACCGGCATCTTCGACACGGTGGATCACTCGTTCGACGCGCTGGCGGAGCGCTTCAGGGAACTGGCCTTCCTGAACCGCGGACTCGCCGTCTCACTGACCGACCGGCGCTCCCCGAGCCGGCCCCGCGAGGCGCGTTTCCTCTCCCCGGGCGGAGCCCGGGACTTCGTCGCCTTCCTCGACGCTTCGGCCGGGACGTCCGCTCAGACGGACGTCCTCGGCTTCGAGCAGGAGTACCCGCTGATGGCCGGTTCGGTGGAGGTGGCGCTGAGGTGGAACGACACCCCCACGGAACGGATCCGGAGCTTTGCCGACAGCGCACCCACCCCCGACGGAGGGTCGCACACGGTGGGCTTCCACGACGGGATGGCGGCCGCGATCAACGCCTTCGCCCGGCAGCGACAGCTGCCGACGGACGCGGACCCCGACCTCACCGCCGACCGAGTCGGCGCGGGATTGACCGCGGTCGTCTCGGTGAAACTCGACCGTCCCGAGTACCTGGGCTCCACGCGCGGTGTCCTGGGCAATCCCGCGGTACGTGACTGTGTCGCGCACGCCGTCCGGGAAAACGTGGGCGCCTGGTTGGCGGACGCGCCGCAGCCGGCCGCGGCCGTCGTCAGCCGAATCGTCCGAGGTGCCGACTGCGACTGACCCCTGTCCTCACTGGTCCCGTTCCCACCCCAGGTTCTCGAAGATCTCGTCCCAGAACGCGGAATCGTCCACGTTCAGGTCCTGGCGGATCATGCGCTCACGCAGATCGGTGACGGCGGCCGTGCGTACCGCGTCGTCGTCCGATCGCAGGGCGTCGCTCGACTCGGCGATCAGCCCGAGGAGCACGGCCAGCACGGGGAGGGAATCGGCGGCCGGTCCCTGCCACCCTTGCCCGTGGTCCCACCCGTTGGGGTCGTAGTGGGTGATGCCGCCGTCCGCCGCGTCGAGCATCAGGTGCTGGTCGCCCGAGGTGGCGACGGCGAAGCAGAAGTTCTCGGGCGGGCTGTCGTCGTCGGGGTAGCGGTTGCCGTAGATCTCGTCGGCATCGAACGCGTTCAGCCCGTCCTTGTGGCGCACATGCCTCGTGTCGATCCCCGCCACGTCGAGGCGGACGGCGGGAAAGCCGACCTTGAGCAGGAACTCCCTCGACTCGGCATCGGTCAGCTCGGCCGGCAGATCGCCTTCGTCCGGCCGCCAGAGGGTGCCCGCGCCCAGCCGCTCCTCCAGCCATACGGCGTCCGGTGTCAGCGGAGTGTCTTTGCTCTTCACTGCGTGGCCCCCATGAGTTCCGCGTGTTCGATCATTGCCGACTCCAGTCAATCGCACCGCCGCCGGCCCGCGGGGAGGCGGGAGGGCGTGTGCCCCCGGCGCGGCCGTTTCACCAGCCCCGTCGCTACGCTCGACACCGAGATGAAGAGCAATGTGATCCCGCTGGGGCCGAAGGCCGACAAAGTCACCGTCAGACGGCACAACCTGAGCCTGGTGCTGAGGACCGTGCACGACACGGGTGAGGTGACCAGGGCCGGGATCGCCGCGCGTGTCGGTCTGACCCGGGCCGCGGTGTCGTCCCTCGTCGAGCAACTGCTGGACTGCGGCTTCGTCACCGAGTGGGGCAAGACGAGCAGCGGCCAGGCCGGACGCCCCGGCACGGTCCTCAAAGTGGCCCGTACGGGTCCGGCGGGGCTGGGCGTGGAGATCAACGTCGACTACATCGTCGTATGCGTCGTCGACCTCGCGGGCACCGATCGCGTCAGGCTCGTGGAGCACTTCGACAGCCGCGGGGTGCAGCCGTCGCAGGTGCTGGCGCGGGCGGCGCGGCTGGCCGAGCGAGCACTGGGCTCGGCCGCCGAGCAGGGCCTGGAACCGGTCGGCGCCCATGTCGCGGTGCCGGGTCTGGTCGCCGGGGGTACCGTCCGCCAGGCCCCCCAACCTCGGCTGGAAGCGGGTCGCCGTCGAGGGTGTCTTCGCCCAGGCGCTGCTGGCGCTTTGGCCCGCCCGGGCACTTCCGGTCAGCTCGGACAACGAGGCCGACGCCGCCGCGCTCGCGGAGCTCTGGTACGGCACCGGGACCGGGGGCGTGCGAAGTTTCCTGTATCTGACCGGCGAGATCGGGATCGGCGGAGCCCTCGTCCTCAACGGGGAGCTGCTGCGCGGCGCCCACGGCTTCGCGGGCGAGATCGGGCACATGGTCGTCGATCCGGACGGGCGGCCGTGCCGGTGCGGGGCTCGGGGCTGTCTGGAACAGTACGCGGGGCAGGCCGCCCTGCTGAGCACCGCCGGCATCGACGCGGACGCCGGTGTGCCGGGCGTCGCCGAACTCCGGCGGCGGGCCCGGCAGCAGGATCCGTCCGCGCTGGCCGCGATGGAGGGCGCCGGACGGCAGCTGGGCGTGGCGGTGTCGGGCGCGGTGAATCTCTTCGACCCGGACGCGGTGATGCTCGGCGGCGTCTACCGGGAGCTGTACGAGTGGCTCGCTCCCGCCGTCGACCGCGAGCTCGCGCGCCGGGTGGTGTCCGGGTTGTGGAGCGAGGACCGGACCCGGCTGCGGGCGGCCTCCCCGCTGGGCGACGCGGCACGGGGTGCGGCCGGTGTCGTGGTCAGGGAGGTGCTCGCCGATCCGGCGGCCTACGCCGAGCGAGGCGAGAGCGGACCGCGGAGCGAAGCGAGCACGGCCGGGGAGTAGGCGGGGTGGGCGAGCAGGTGACAACGGAACCGGAAAACGGTCCTCGCTGCCCAACACCCGCCGACCGCGCCCCCGCGCCCACCACCCACTCACCCTGCCCCCCATCAGCCCCACGCCATCAGCCACCCTGCGCAGCGATCATCGCCCTGTACCAGTGGTAGCTGTCCTTCGGAATACGCCGCTGCGTCTCGTAGTCGACCCGAACGATCCCGAAGCGCTTGGCGTAGCCGTAGGCCCACTCGAAATTGTCCAGCAGTGACCACACGTAGTAGCCCCGGACGTCCACGCCCGCGTCCATCGCGGCCCGCAGTGCGGTGAGGTGGTCCCGCAGGTAGGCCACGCGGTCGGTGTCGTGGACCGCGCCGTCGGGGCTCACGGTGTCGTCCTCGGCGGAGCCGTTCTCCGTGACGTGGACGGGGGGCAGCGCGTCGCCGTACTGGTTCTTCAAGCGCACCAGCAGGTCGGTGAAGGTGCCGGGGACCACCGGCCAGTCCATCGCGGTGTGCCGCACGCCGGGGAGCCGTACCTCCTCGTAGCGGTTGTCCGTGGCCACGCGGCGCGCGGGGTCGTGCTCGCGGTGCGGGGCGTCGGCGACGACGATGGGCCGGTAGTAGTTGATGCCGAGGAAGTCCAGCGGCTGGGAGATCAGCTCCAGGTCGCCGTCCCGCCGGAAGTCCTGCCCGGTGATCAGTTCGCCCCAGGTCTCCTCCTCCGTGGCCGGGTAGCGGCCCGCCAGGAGCGGTTCGGTCCACACCAGGTTGTGCTGGGTGTCCGCGCGGACGACGGCCGCCAGGTCTGCGGCTGAGTCGGTGGCCGGCAGGTTGTGGTCGAGGTTGAGCGTGATGCCCACCTCGCGTGCTCCCGCCGCGCGCAGCGCCCGTACGGCCAGACCGTGGCCGACGAGGAGGTGGTGGGCCGCGGCCAGCGCCCCCCGGCCCTCGCGGGCACCCGGGGCGTGCCGTCCGACGGAGTAGCCGAGGAAGGCACTGCACCAGGGCTCGTTGAGAGTGATCCAGCGCGGCACGCGGTCGCTCAGGTGCTCGGCGACCACGGCGGTGTACTCGGCGAACCGCTCCGCCGTCTCCCGCACCCGCCAGCTGCCCCGGTCCTCCAGCGCCTGCGGCAGGTCCCAGTGGTAGAGGGTGGCGGCGGGTTCGATGCCGGCCGACAGCAGCTCGTCGACCAGCCGGGAGTAGAAGTCCAGTCCCTTCGGGTTCACCGGGCCGGTGCCGTCCGGCACGATGCGCGGCCAGGCGATCGAGAAGCGGTACGAACCCACGCCCAGTTCCCGCAGCAGGGCCACGTCCTGCGGATAGCGGTGGTAGTGGTCGCAGGCGACGTCACCGGTGTCGCCGCCCGCCACCAGGCCGGGGGTGTGGCTGTAGGTGTCCCAGATCGAGGGGCCGCGGCCGTCCTCCCGCGCCGCGCCCTCGATCTGGTACGAGGCGGTCGCGGCGCCGAAGACGAAGCCGGGCGGAAAGCTGGGGAAGTCGTTCAAGTCACTCATCTGATGCAGCCGTTTCCAGGAGTGCGGGTCAGTACGGTCAGTGCGGGTCAGTCCGGCCAGTGCGGGTCACTTGACGGAACCGCCGGTGATGCCGGCGGCGATGTACTTCTGGGCGAGGACGAGCAGGATCGCCGCGGGCACCGCGGACAGCACGGACGCGGCCATCACCGAACCCCAGTCGCCGACGTGCGCGCCGATGTACTGGTAGATGCCGAGCGTGACCGGCTTGACGTCGTCGGTCGTGTTCAGGGTGAGCGCGAACATGAAGTCGCTCCACGAGAACAGGAAGGCGAACAGGCCCGAGGTGATCAGCGAGTTGCGGCTCATCGGCAGCACCACCCGTACGAACGTCCGCACCGGCCCCGCGCCGTCCATCTGCGCCGCCTCGATCACCTCACCGGGGATCGACACCATGAAGGACCGCATCAGCACGATCGAGAACGGGATGCCGAGGGAGGCGTCCGCCAGCATCAGGCCGAAGTAGGAGTTGACCAGGCCCAGGTCGACGTACGAGTTGTAGAGCGCGTTGGCGATGACGATGCCCGGCACCATCTGGGTGATCAGCGTGCCGAACACGATCGTCCGCGAGCCGCGCAGCCCGAACCGGGCGAGCCCGTACGCCGCCGGGGCGGAGACCGCCAGGCAGATGGCGACCGCGCCGAGCGACACGACGAGCGAGGTCAGCAGGTGACCGCCTTGGTCGTCGAGAGCCTTGGAGAAGCCGGACAGGTCCAGGCCGCTCGGCACCGGGTCGACCTGAAGCAGACCGGCGGCGGGCTGGAGGGCGGTGTTGAGCATCCAGTACAGCGGGAACAGCATCACGAACAGGATGAGCACCCCGGCGATGGTGGAACCCCAGCGGCGGCCGGATGTCGTGGGCGTGCGAGAGGCCACGGACGTCACTTCCCCTCGGTGCGGTTGGCCCGCAGGTAGAACACCGCGAACACCGCGGAGACAAGGACGAGTACGTTGCCGACGACCGCGCCCGCACCGAAGTCCAGCTGGACGAACGAGTTCTGGTAGGTCAGCGTGCCCAGGGTCTGGGTGGCGTCGGCCGGGCCGCCGTCGGTGAGGGCGAGGATCAGGTCGAGGACCTTCACCGTCGACATGAAGCCGAGGACGAGGACGACCGTGATCACCGGCTTGAGCATCGGCAGGGTGATGGAGCGGAAGGTCCGCCAGGCCGAGGCGCCGTCCAGGGAGGACGCCTCGTACAGCTCCTTGGGGATCTCCTGCAGACCGCCGTACAGGATGACCATGTTGAACGGGATGCCGATCCAGATGTTGACCAGGATCACCGACAGCAGCGCCATGTCGGGGCTGGTCAGCCACGGGGTGTGGCCGCCGAGGCCGAGCGTGTCCAGGAACGAGTTCAGGACGCCCGTGTCCTGGTCGAGGATGCGCCGCCAGACGATGCCGGACACGACCATGGGCACGAGCCAGGGCAGCAGGATCAGCGACCGCAGGACGCCGTTCAGCGGGAAGCGGCGGCTGAAGAACACCGCGAGGGCGAGCCCGATGCAGAACTGGCCGAGCAGCGAGCCCGCGGTGAACACGAGGGTGTGCCAGAGCGCCTTGCCGAACAGGGCGTCCTGGAAGACGTTCGACCAGTTGTCGACGCCGTTGAAGGGCGCCTCACCGGTGAAGAACGTCTTCGGTGTGTAGTGCTGGAAGCTCATCACGACGTTGCGGACGAGCGGGTAGCCGAAGAACAGCAGCATGAAGACGACCGCGGGGGCGACGAACCCCCACTGGGCCAGCCTGCGGCGGCGGCGCAGCCGGGCCGGGTCGGGCGCGGCAGCCGTCCCGGACGCCTTCGCCGGCGCCTGCGCGGTGACGGTGGACGTGGTCATGGGTCGCGTACCTCAGTTCCCGCTCGTGGCGCGCTGCTGGGCGCGCTTCAGGGCGGCCTCGCTGGACTGGCCGGTCAGGGCGGACTGGAAGGCGCTCTGCAGGGCGAGCGACACGCTCGACCATCCGGCGCCGAGCTTGGCGGTACGGGACCTGGCGACGGCCACCTGGTCGGCGAGCGCGTCCAGTTCTGGCACCTGCTCGCGCCATACGGCGGCGGCCTTGGCGTTGGCCGGGACCATCCAGCTGTTGAGCGCGTACGTCAGCTGTTCCTTCTCGCCGGCCAGACAGGCGACGATCCTGCCCGCCGTCTGCTCCCGCTCCTCGTCACCGGTGTTGGGCACGGTGAGCACGGCACCGCCCAGCGGGCCGACCGAGTCGTCACCCGCCTCGGGCACCGGGATCTGCGCGATGCCCCAGTGCAGCGACTTGTCGGTGTTGAGCGTCTCGACCTGCCACGGACCGTTGATCATCATCGCCGCGTTGCCGGCCATGAACTGGTCGTTGACGTCCGCCTGTGTCCAGTTGACCGTCGACTTCGACAGCGAGCCGTCCGCCAGCAGGGCCTTCCAGTAGTCGAGTGCCTCCACGACCCGGGGCCCGTCCAGCTCGGTCTCGTCACCGCCGTTGGACCACATGAACGGCGTGAACTGGAAGACACCGTCCTCCGCTCCGCCCGCGCTGAGCGCAAGCCCGTACCGCTTGCCCCGGGTGAGCTTCTTCGCCGTCTCCCGCAGTTCGTCCCAGGTGGTGGGAACCGCCGCGCCGGCCTCGTCGAGGATGTCCTTGTTGTAGAACAGCGCGAGGGTGTTCACGGACCGGGCCGCACCGTAGTACGTCCCCTGGTAGGAGCCGAAGTCGACGATGCCCTCGGGGATGTCCCGGGTGCTCAGGCCCAGGGTCTCGAGGTCGACCAGGCCGCCCGCGTCTGCGAACGTCGGCATCTCGGAGGCGTCGAACTGCACGATGTCCGGCAGCGACTTCGAGGACGCCATGCGCAGCGCCTTCGTCATCACCTGCGCGGCAGGGACGCTCTGCTGCTCGATGGTGACGCCGAGCCGCTTGCCGCAGCGGGCCATCGCCTCGGCGTCCCAGCGGTGGTAGGACTCGTCGGTCGAGGAGTTCATCACGGTGTAGACGTCGCTGTCGCGCTGCTGACCGCATCCGGTCAGAGCCGCCCCGGCGACCAGGACGGAGACGGCGGCGAGCGGCGCCACGGCCCTGCGGGAGCGTCCGCGGCGCGCGGCAGCCGGAGTGTGTGCTGTCACGTTGGGTGCCCTTGAGTAGGAGAGGGAGGAGGGGCGGTTCAGCCGCGTGCGCCGAGGAGCTCGAAGGCCGTGCCGCGCCACAAGCCGAACGTGAGCCTGTCCTCGGGAGTCGCGTTGAAGCGCTTCGACATGCTGCGGCCCTTGCTGTCGTGTCGCCCGGCAGCGTCGCCGGGCCCCTTTGTTTGCTGAGATGACTAATACGGCAACCGAGGGCGTCACGCTAGCCCCGTACCCGTGTTCGTGCAGACACTCCATGAAGTGGCACTCCGTGCCCGGCACGGTATAACTCCTGGTCAGCGAGTCAGTGTCATCATGATGTGCTGCAAGTCGTAATTTGTTTTGTGTACGATCAAATTGCCGGGCGACAGTCTCCGCAGTCCCCCTCCGAACAGCCCCGCTCCCCCGAGGAAGACCATGAAGTTCACCAACGGGTTCTGGCGCATCCGCGACGGCGTCCAGGTGGCCTACGCCACCGAGGTACGCGACGTACGCGTCGAATCGAAGCGCTTCACCAGCCATGTCGCCGTACAGAAGGTGACGCGCAGAGGGGACACGCTCAACGCGCCGCTCCTCACCGTCGACTGCTTCTCACCCGCCGAGGGCGTCATCGGCGTGCGCGTCACCCACCACGCCGGCAAGCGGCGCCCGGGACCCGACTTCGCGCTCACAGCCGAGCCCGGCGGTGCGGGCGAGGTCCGCCGGGACGGCACCGTCACCGAACTCACCAGCGGCCCGCTGACCCTGCGCCTGGACCAGGCCGCCCCCTGGTCCCTGACCTTCCACGACGCGGACGGACGGGAGCTGACCCGGGCCGGCCGCAAGGGCACCGCCTTCGCCACCACCGGCGACGGCGCGCACCACGTCCTCGCCCAGCTCGCGCTCGGTGTCGGCGAGCAGATCTACGGCCTCGGCGAGCGCTTCACGCCGTTCGTCAAGAACGGCCAGGTCGTCGACATCTGGCAGGCCGACGGCGGCACCAGCAGCGAGCAGGCGTACAAGAACATCCCCTTCTACCTGTCCTCGCGCGGCTACGGAGTCTTCGTCAACCACCCCGGCGCGGTCTCCTTCGAGGTCGGCTCCGAATCCGTCGGGCAGGTGCAGTTCAGCGTCGAGGACCAGACGCTGGAGTACTACGTCGTCGCCGGCCCCACCCCGAAGGACGTCCTCACCCGCTACACCGCCCTCACCGGCCGCCCGGCCCTGCCGCCCGCCTGGTCCTTCGGCCTGTGGCTGACCACGTCCTTCACCACGGACTACGACGAGGCGACGGTGATGTCGTTCGTCGACGGCATGGCCGAGCGCGGCATCCCGCTGACCGTCTTCCACTTCGACTGCTTCTGGATGCGCGAATACCAGTGGTGCGACTTCGAGTGGGACCCCGAGGTCTTCCCCGACCCCGACGGCATGCTCGCCCGGCTGAAGGCCAAGGGGCTGAAGGTCAGCGCCTGGATCAACCCGTACATCGCGCAGAAGTCCCCGCTGTTCGACGAGGCGGCCGAGCTCGGGCACCTGCTGTGCCGGCCCAACGGCGACGTGTGGCAGTGGGACCTGTGGCAGGCCGGCATGGGACTGGTCGACTTCACCAGCCCCGACGCCCGCGCCTGGTTCCAGTCGAAGCTGAAACCGCTGCTGGACCAGGGTGTGGACTGCTTCAAGACGGACTTCGGCGAGCGCGTCCCCACCGACGTCGTCTGGCACGACGGCTCCGACCCGGAGCGGATGCACAACTACTACACCCACCTGTACAACCAGACCGTGTTCGAACTCCTGGAGAAGGAGCGCGGACAGGGCGAGGCCGTGCTGTTCGCCCGCTCGGCGACCGCCGGTGGCCAGCAGTACCCCGTGCACTGGGGCGGCGACTGCTGGTCGTCCTTCGAGGCCATGGCCGAGTCGCTGCGCGGCGGCCTGTCCCTGTCGCTGAGCGGCTTCGGCTTCTGGAGCCACGACATCGGAGGCTTCGAGGGCACCCCCGACCCGGCGGTCTTCAAACGCTGGCTGGCCTTCGGCCTGCTGTCGTCCCACAGCCGCCTGCACGGTTCGTCGTCCTACCGGGTGCCGTGGGAGTTCGGCGACGAAGCCGTCGATGTCGCCCGGCGCTTCACCCTGCTCAAGCACCGCCTCATGCCCTACCTGTACGGCGCCGCCGTCGAGGCCCGCCACACCGGCGTCCCGATGATGCGGCCCATGGTGCTGGAGTTCCCGCACGACCCGGCGTGCCGCCCCCTCGACCGCCAGTACATGCTCGGCCCCGGCCTCCTGGTCGCCCCGGTGTTCAGCGAGGACGGCGAGGTGGAGGTCTACCTCCCCGCGGGCACCTGGACCCACCTCCTCACCGGCGAACAGGTCACCGGCCCGGTGTGGCGCAGCGAACGGCACGGCTACGACAGCCTGCCGCTCTACGTCCGCGAGGGCGCCGTCCTGCCGCTGGCCGGCGACGAACGGCGGCCCGACGGCGACTGGCTGGACAACCCGACCCTGCTCGTCCACCCGTCGACCTCGCCCGAGTACACCAGCCAGGTCACCGTGCCCGACCTGACCGGCGCCCCGGCCGCCGTGTTCCACGTCCGCCGGGAGGGCGACCACCTGCACATCACCTCGGACGGCACCGACCGGCCCTTCACCGTGCAAGTCGCCGGCGGTGCGAGCGCCGAAGGGACGGGGGAGGTGACGGTACCGCTGCGCTGACCGGAAGCGGGGCGGCGGGCCCGGATCCGCATGCGGGCGGCGGGTACGCCGGACGGCATGATGACCGACGTGATCGACATCGCCGACACGCACCCCGACCGCATACCGGGCTACCACGACGGCCCCTTCGCCCGCCGCCCCGAGCTGCTCGACCAGAGGCTGTTCTGGCACGGACACCTCTACTCCTGCGCTCAGGGCGACGCGGGCAGGCCGCTGTGGGGAGTGGACCACCCGTGGGCCGGCCATCAGGACTTCCAGCGGCGGCTGTGGGAGCGCGGCGACTGGCCGGCCTTCACCGTCCCGCTCGCCGCAGGCCACCGACTCCACGTCGTCCACCGCACCGTCGAAGGGGAGGAGGGCGTCGAATACCTCGTCCATCACCCGGACTGGGACCAGGCCGATCTGATCGCACGGGACGACGGATACCAGCAGTCCGCGCTCCGCACCAAGGCGCGGCAGGCCGTGACCGCTTCCCTGGGCTCCCTGGGGCCCTTGCACCACGGCGCGCTGGAGGGTGGGCATGCCTTCGGCACCGAGGTCCACATCCTCTACTGGCTGATCGGCCCCGTGTCTCCCGCTGCAGGCAGACTGCCGCCGCACAGGCCGGTCGCAGGGAACCATCAGGGCCCCCGCACACTCTCTGAGTGAGAGTCGGTTCTGGTGAACCGCGCGTAAGCATGGGGGTTGCTGTGATGAACCGGTTGATCTATGGCGAGCGGTCGTGGAACCCGCTGGCGCGAACCGTCGAGCTGAAAGAGGACGGGCTGCGCAGGGGCGGCAGGCTCACCCCGCTGAGCGAGCTGAACCTCGCTGCCATGGCCGAGGCGTTCCAGCGCGGGTACTGGCTCGGCGGCGGCGGGACGGAACGCCCGCTGGGGTTCCTGGAGGACGGGCCCGGCATCGTCCCGGTGACCCGCGTGACCGGCACCACCAAGCCACTGAAGGTGCGACAGGCCGCGGAGTTCGCCCGCACGCTGGGGGAGCTGGCGGTACGGCAGTGCGGTGGACCGGAGCAGGTGGCCGCGCTCGCGGCCCGGGCCGGGGCCGAGGGCGTACCGCTGTGGATCGCGCGCCGGTTCGCGCCGGGCCCCGCCGGGCCGATCGCCGTCGCCGTGGACCGGAATCTGGTGCGGGTGGACGTGTGGGGCCCGGACGCTCCCGTCGTACGGATACGGGCACCGTACGGCTTCCACCGCGATGCCGGCGATCCGTCCCGCGGCCTGCGCCTGATCGTCGGCGACGTGACGGCGGAGCTCAGCCTTGAGATGAGAGTGCGCAAGTCCAAGAGGCGGGTGGGGGTCCGACTGCCCGAAGGGCACTGGGAGTTGCGGCGGGACAACGCGAAGAGTTCGTGGCTGCTGCGCGACGGGCGGCGGGTCGCTCTCCTGACGCGTCACCGGGGGCGGCCGGAACCCGAACCCGGGAGCGTCCTGCTGCCGTTGACCCCGGTGCGGTACGAGAGCTCCGACCCGCTGGACGCCGTCATGGCGCAGGTGTTCGCCGTCGCCTTCGGTATTGGAGACACGACAGGAGCGGCACGCTTCCGGGCCGAGCGGCGTCGCCGGATGAACGGCGGAGAGCCGATCGCCGCCGACGCGTGGTGGGACCGCCCGTGGTTCAGCAACCTCGGCAGGGGGCGTGACGACAACGAACCCGGCGGCGCCGACGGCTGGGGCGCGGACGGCGGTGACGGAGGGGACTCCGGCGGGGGAGACGGCGGAGGCGGTGACGGCGGCGGTGGCGGTGACGGCGGCGGGGGTGGCGGCGACTAGGGGGTGTCTCGCCGATCATGCCGGGCTCGCGGCGTCTGGCGCCGCGCCTCGCCGCGTTGTCGTCGGTCCCCGATTCCCCCAAGCTCTCGGCTCCGCTCGAGCAGGGGGACCCCCATCGCATCGGCTCCCTCCTCCGCCTTGCGATGCACGGCACCAGGCGCCGCTCCCTGATCCGGCCTGATCGACGAGACACCCCGTGGGGCCCGTCGACGGCATGAGCTTCGCGGCTGCGGCAGCGTGGAGCGGTCACCCCCTCATCCCGCCCTGCCCTCGAAACCGTCGGGCACCACCGCCCAAGGCTCCGCTGCCAGGCCGTCGCTCCAGGCGCGCAGGGCGCTCCCGTCCACGCAGACGATGCCGCACTGCTCGGCGTACTCCACGGCCGGTGCGGTGAAGTCGCTGGTGGTGACGACGACGGCCACGTCGGCCTCGTGCACGGTGAAGCAGGTGCCTCCGAAGCGCTGCAGTTCCTGGGAGCCGACCTTGTTCTCGTCCCCGTAGCGCTTGCACTGGATGACCAGGCGCCGGCCGTCGGCGGTCAGCGCCACCACGTCGGCACCCAGGTCCCCGGCTCCGCCGACGACCCGCACCTGCGAGCAGCCGTGACGCACGCACAGCGCGGCCACCGCCTGCTCGAACTCGTCGGGGCTGAGGGCATCGTGATCGAGGACGAGGGTCGGCTCCGGTGTCGCGTCCCGGCCGGTGGGGGAGGGCGTGCCGGGGCGCGCGGGCCCGGGGTCCGTCGCCGGCGCGGTCTCGTCCAGGGCGTCCAGGGCCGTCGTCGTGGCTGCCTGGAGCGCCGCGGTGGTACGGCGTGCCAGCCGCGCCGCGGAGAGGCGGCGCCGGCGCCTTCCGTAGCCGAGGACGACGGCCACGACCAGCAGCGACAGCACGACCGCCCACAGCGGACGCCGCTCCACGACCCGCACCGCCGCGCGCGCGACCAGCCCCACGACGACCAGGATCACCGCGCTGAGACCGAAGAACATGGCTGTCGCGCGCAAGTCGAAGCGGCGCTCACGGTACGCGCGGCGCCCGGGGCGCTCCGGTATGGCCACCACGGTCACTCCTTCCTCCGGACCCTCCGGCGACGGAACGAAAGATCACCTACGTCGTGTGCCCGCGTATGCTGCCCGGCAACTCCCCTGACCCGAGGAGGACTTCGTGCAGCTGCTGCCCCGCTCCCCGCCCGGCTGGACCATGGCTGTGTTCGGTGTCCTCGCCGCCGCGCTGGGCGTGGTCGGACTGATCGCCCCTGACACCCTGCTCGGGCTCATGGATTTCACACCCACTGAGGGCTCCCGGCGCGCGGAGGGAGACCACACCCTGGTCTTCCTTACGGCGACCTCCATGGCGGCGCTCAACACCTCGGGGTGGGCCTGTGGGACGGGGCCGGCGCGGTCGTCACGGCCGCGGCGCTCCGGTACGAGCGACGGCGGCGTACTCCGCTTTCCGGGAGGGACGACCGCTCCTGATGCCCGGGTGTGGCGGTGGGCGGTCACCACGCCACGCACGCGGCCCGCCGCTCGACGGGGCACTCGCCGCCCGGCACGTCACAGCTCAGTTGGTGCCCTTCACCGGCACCGAGGTCTCCCAGACGAAGCCGTCCGGGTCGGTGAACGGGCTGCCGGCGCCGGACAGCACGATCCGGTGCGACCCGGTGCCGTCGGCGGGGACACCCGCGACCTTGGCGAGAGCACGCCGCTTGTACAGCGACAGCTTGACCGTGCCCGGCCCGGAGGCGAACTCGACGTACTTGCCGCCGAAGCTCTTGGCCACGGTGAGGCCCTGCTCGACGTAGAACTGCTTGCTGGCCTTCACGTCCTCGACACCGAGCAGCAGCACGAGTTCGTCGACGTCCCGGGTGACCGGGCCGGTGTCCTTCTTGCTCGACGTCGCGATCTGCCAGATCGTGCCGTCCGGTGCCTGCACGACGCCGCCGTATCCCCACAGCGACTTCGACGCGGGTTTGACGACGGCGGCTCCGGCGTCGCGTGCCGCGCCGACGAGCGCGTCGACGTTGCCCGGCTGGGACACCACGAGCGACAGCGTGAAACCGCGGAAGCCGGTCGTGGGGGCCTCGGAGCCGCGCAGCCGCACCCGCGACGGGTCCAGTCCGAAGGTGGTCGAGTAGAAGGTGGGCGGCGGCCGCGGTGTCGGCCACCTCGAGGGTGACGGAGCCGATGAAGTTCATGTCTGTGACGGTAGGGGCGACCGGGGCACCGACGCTTCTCGAAAACTGATCAGTCCCTGCGACTGCCCGGCTGCCCGGCTCCCCGCCGTCCCCCTGTCATCCGGAGCCCGGATCGGACCTTGTGGCCGGAGCCGGGCTCGGCGTCGAGCCGACGGGGATGCCCAGCCGGTCCGCCACGGCGGTGAGGGACGGCCCCAGCGGGAGCGCGACCCGCGTGAGCGCGTGCCGGTCGCCCCGCGTCGGGTCCCGGTTGACGATCAGTACCGGCTTCCCGGCCAGGGCCGCCTGGCGAACGAACCGCAGCCCGGACATCACCGTCAGCGACGAGCCCAGGACCAGCAGTGAGGTCGCCTCGCGGACCAGGTCGCGGCAGTGCTCGACCCGGCGTGGCGGCACGGCCTCCCCGAAGAAGACCACGTCCGGTTTGAGGATGCCGCCGCAGAGCGTGCAGGGGACCACGCGGAAGTCCCCGACCTGCTCGTCGGTGAGGTCGGCGTCACCGTCCGGGTTGATGCCCGCGGCCACCGGCTCGAACCCCGCGTTGACCTCCTCCAGCCGCTGGGCGAGTTCACGGCGCGGGCTGAGGGTGCCGCAGGAGAGGCAGACGACCTGGGCCAGGCTTCCGTGGAGTTCCACGACACCGTCGCTGCCGGCGGCCTGGTGCAGACCGTCGACGTTCTGGGTGATGACCCCCGCGAGCAGGCCGTGCCGCCCGAACGCCGCCACGGCCCGGTGTCCGGCATTGGGGCGGGCCCGGCCGAAGGTGCGCCAGCCGAGGTGGCTGCGCGCCCAGTACCGGCGCCGGGCCTGCGCGCCGCCGGTGAAGTCCTGGTAGGTCATCGGGGTGTGCCGGCTCAGGCTCCCGCCCTCGCCCCGGTAGTCGGGGATGCCGGACTCCGTGGAGATGCCCGCCCCGCTGAGCACCAGCACACCGCCGGTGCTCAGCGCCTCGACGACCGGCTGCGGATCCGTGGTGCCCGGCGGCAGGTCGTCGCCGGGGGTCCAGCTCAGAGTGGGGCGCATGCGCATGCCGCCAGGGTACGCAGTCCGCCGGAGGCGTCACTGTCCCGCACCGTCGACCGAGCGGCCACGCCGGACGTGCCCTAACGATCGGATGATCGGAAAGACACTGCCTAGCCCTCCGAGCCCGCAGCCGACGGCGGTACCTCGACGACCTCGACGGCCTCGACGACGAAGAACAGGAAGCAGGGCTGGGTCGAAAGGTCCCGGAAGCCGTCGGGGAACAGGTCACGGCCGGCCGGGTCGGGCCGCGGCTCGCTGATGCCGGCGACGCGGAAGCCGGCGGCGGTGAAGGCGTCGATCATCGCGTGCAACGGCTTGCGCCAGAACCTCATCGGGACCGACCGCCCGCCGAACGTCCACTCGAAGCCATAGCTGGTGTTCGCGAAGTAGTCGGGCCGGGGATCCTGGACCGCGTACGCCACGAACGGATGGTCCACCGACGCGATCAGCCGGCCCCCGGGCCTGAGCACGCGCCGCAGCTCGGCCAGCGTCGGCCCCCAGTCCTCCAGGTAGTGCAGCACCAGCGACGCGACCACGTCGTCGAACGCGCCGTCGGCGAACGGCAGGGGGTCGCGCAGGTCGACCACGTGCAGGGCGGCGTCGTCCCCGAGCCGCCGCCTGGCCAGCGCAAGCATCCCGGCGCTGGCGTCGATGCCGGTGACGACCGCGCCCCGGTCGCGCAGCGCGGCGGACAGGGGGCCCGAGCCGCAGCCGGCGTCCAGAACCCGGCGGCCCGCCACGTCCCCGGCCAGGGCCAGCATCGCGGGCCGCGCGTAGTACGCGTTCACGAGGCTGTGCTCGTTCTCCGCGGAGTAGGCCTCGGCGAAGCTGTCGTAGTCGTTCACCCGCGCCGGGCGCGCGGACTGGGCGAAGCTCTCAGGCACGTCGGTCACTCGGTCCATCATCGCTCCCTGTCAGTCATACGAGATGGTCACACGACCGATGCCATCAACGGATCAGTGGCAACGGAACCCGCACATCCGGAACCATGCTCGTGCTTCTCAAGTCCATAGCCGTACAAGGAAGATGAAGCGGCTACTGATGGGGCGACGGGAGGAGCACGGTGGCGGCGTTCGCACCGCTGGCTTCGGGGGATCCCGAACAGGTCGGCCGTTACCGGCTGGTGGCGCGGCTCGGCCAGGGCGGCATGGGCCGGGTCTACCTGGCCCGGTCGCCGAGTGGACGCGTGGTCGCGGTGAAGGTGGTGCGCGCCGCCTTGGCGGACGATCCCGGCTTCCGGCGCCGCTTCGTGCGGGAGGTCGCGGCGGCGCGCCGGGTGGCGGGCTTCTTCACCGCCGCGGTGATCGACGCCGACACGAAGGGGCGCCCGGCCTGGCTGGCCACCGAGTACGTCCCCGGCCTCTCCCTGGGTGAGGCGGTGGCCGAGCACGGGGCCTGGCCGGAGCACGCGGTACGACGGCTGGGCGCGGCGCTGGCCGAGGCGCTGGGGGCCGTCCACGGGGCGGGTGTGGTCCACCGGGACCTCAAGCCGTCCAACGTGCTGCTCGCGGCGGACGGCCCCCGAGTGATCGACTTCGGGATCTCGGTGGCGGCCGAGGACACCCGGCTCACGCAGACGGGCACGGTCGTCGGCACCCCCGGCTTCATCCCGCCCGAGCAGTTACGGGGCGAGAAGGCCGGACCGGCGGCCGACGTCTTCGCCCTGGGCGCGGTCCTGGCGCACACCGCGACCGGAACCAGCCCCTTCGGGAGCGGCGCGGCACACGCCGTCAACTACCGGGTCGTCCATGAGGAGCCCGACCTCGGCGGACTGCCTCCCCGGCTGGCGGAGGTGACCGCCCGGTGTCTGGCGAAGGACCCGGACCGACGGCCTTCGATCCCGGACGTACTGGACGACCTCGGGCAACCGGCGGGGCACGTGCCGCACGGCCCGCTGCCGGAGGACGACTGGCTGCCCGGCCCGGTGGCCGCCGCGATCGCCCGCGTCCAAGCCGCCCTTCCGCCACTCGGAGCCGCCCCGGCCACCACGGACGACGAGACCACAGCGACGGTCGTCTCCGGATCTCCCACGGCGGTCACGGACGGGCACGCCCGGCCCTTCCTCACCCGACGCCGTCTGCTGACGGGGCTGTCCGCGACCGCGGTCCTCGCCGTCGGCGGCGTCACCGCGCTCGTGAACGGCGGGGGATCCGGTGAGGGGGAGAAGCCGCGCAGCGCGGCGAAGCTGAGACAGCTGTGGTCCCGCCCGCTGGCCGACGGACTGTCGCTGGAGGAGGTGGCGAACGGCATGGTCTACCTCTGCAGCGAAGACCAGGGCACCATCCAGGCACTGGACTCCGGGGACGGCGGTCGGCGATGGCAGCGGCAGGTGCCGGGGGACTACACGATGATCACCTCCGTCACCGGGGGCACGCTCTACTACGGCAGCGGCGACCATCTCTACGCCGCGGACCCGGACACCGGCGAGACCCGCTGGAAGTTCAAGGACCACAGCCTCCACATGGGCCCGATCACGGTCGGAGAGGCCGCCTACTCCCACTTCCCCGGCCTCTTCGTCGTCCAGGACGCCGGCACCGGTGAGCCCCTGTGGTCCTACGAACTCGGCGACGGCACTACGGAGGACATCGCCGTGGCCGACGGCATGGTCTATGCCCACGCCGGTCCGGTGCTGCACGCCGTGGAGGCCGGCACGCGCAAGGGCGCCCGAGTCTGGACGCACCGGGCGGACAGTGCCGCCGTGACCCGCCCGGTCGTGGCCGACGGCGCGGTCTACTTCGGCAGCCGTGACGGCACGCTGTACGCCGTCGACGCGCGGACCGGCAAGGAGCGGTGGCGGCGCGGCTTCACCGGCAGGCTGTGGGACCCCCGCATCGCGAACGGGGCGGCCACACCGGTCGTCGCCGGCGGGGTCGCCCACTTCGCGGACAGCGCCTACGTGTCGGCATTCGACGCCGCAACGGCCACGTCGCTGTGGCGCCACAGGACGGCCGCGGAAGAGGTCGACGTCCTGGCGCTGACGACCGGCACCGTCCTCTTCACGGACCCGAACGGGACCCTGTAGACCCGCAGCTGGTCATCTCAGGCGGCCACGCGTACTTCGACGGCGGCGACGGTCGCCTGCACGCGGCAAGGATCTCCCTGGACTGACATCCGGCCGGCCACGCATGCGCCTACGAGCCCGTGCGGCTCAGCGTCCAGCGGTGCAGCCGGTCGCCGTCGTGCGTGAGCCAGGTTCCGTCTCCCAGTACGGTCACGTCCTCGCCCACCGGCACCGGGTAGCTCAGCCGACCGAGCGGACGCAGTGTGCCGGCGTCGAGCAGCCAGTGCCGCGTCTCCGGCGCCCCTCCCGGGTGCACCCGGCCGGGGACCAGCACATGGCGCCCGTCCAGGACCTCCGCGGAGTGGAACTCGTCGTTCTCCGGGTCGACGGCCAGCTCCGCCAGATCCAGCAGCGCCGTCTGCTCCCCGGAGCCGAGGTCGTACGACGCCAGTTCGTCGCGGTCGTCGTCGTGGAACATGTGCTCGGCGTACCGCTGGGTCAGCACGCGGGTGCCGGGGAGGAAGCCCGCCAGGGCGCGCATCCACGTGCCGCCGAGGACGTCGAGACCGTCGGCGCGCGGCTCGGCCCACCAGGTCGACCAGCTGTGCCAGGCGGTCCAGCAGGACACCACGACCGCGCCGCCGTCCGGACGCCAGGAGGCCACCGCGGCGGACGCCAGCGAACGGATCTGCCGTCGGCCGAGCACCTCGCCGGTCGCCGCGTCCAGGAGCAGCAGGTCGTCCCAGGTGTAGTTGCGGCCCGGCTCCAGGTCGTACACCAGGGCCGCCTTCTCCTTGTCGGGTTCCAGCGTCGGCACGACGACGCACACCAGCCGCCCGTCCGGGCTGACGGCCGGCGCGGAGTGCGCCCGGGCGGCGCCGTGCCATGGGTCATGGGTCAGTTCCCAGCGAGGGCCCCCGTCGGGGCCCACCGCCCGCACGGACGAGCCCCCGGCCACCACGAACCCGCCGTCGGGCGTGGGAACCGCTCGCTCATGCTCCTCCGTCCGCAGGGCGGCACTCGGGCCCGCGCTCCTCCCCGCGAGGAAGTCCTCGCGGTCGTGCACCTCCAGCAGCCCGGGCGTGCGGACGACGAGCCGCCCTCCGCTGACCGCCTCGCATGTGCCCCGCACCGGCGTCGTGCCGAGCGGCACCACGTCGATTCGTTCGTCCCCCGTCGTATCCATGACGTGCATGCTCGCAAGCCCCGCGCGGGCCCCGCCAGCCGTTTTGCGTGGCGCGTCGTAATGTCAGTGCGGGATGCGGCGGGGCGGCCGGGTGACCGTCTCGTCCCTGAACTCCGCGATGACGCTGCCGACCTGGCGCATCAGATGGGTGTCCTCGATCCGGTCGAGATACAGGCAGCGGTCGGCCAGCCCTCTCAGCTCGAAGACGAAGCACAGCGACATCAACGGGTTGACGAACAGCTCGCTGCCCCGGGTGCGCGTGGTGAACTGGACGTCGCCGAAGGAACCGCGGATCGCGGCCGCGACGGAGCCGTTGACGATGCTGGGGTGGTCGGGGGTGTGGTCCTGCGCGTGGGCGACGGCGTCCAGGTAGAGGGCGCCCTCCCGGGTCGTGCGGGATATCGAGAACGCGCCGAGGTAGGCGCCGTCGCGCTCCAGCGCGGCGATGTTCTCCAGCACCAGGCCGTGACTGACCCCGTGGTGCGCGTCCACGCCGAACCCGACGGACACCACGAGGCGTTCGGGGACGTCGTCCAGCCCGGCCAGCGCCGCCACGCTGGTCAGGTCCTCCTCCGGGGTGCCGAGTCCCGCCTCGTCACCGCGCATCAGGATGTCGGTGCCGCCGTCCACCAGGACCACCGCGTCGATCCGGTGATGGTCGATCACCGCTCGGTACGCCGCGCGCAGCGGCTGGACGCCCGTCCGCGGAAAGGCGTGGACGGTACTGGGGTATCGGTGCAGGGCCAGCCACTGGGCCAGGGTCCGCTCGGGGAAGTAGGTCTGGTGCGGTGCCGAACGCGGAGTCACCACGGCCACGTCCGGCGCGAGCCAGTCCTCCGACGGCAGTCCCTCGACCGCGCTGAACGTGAGGTTGGCCAGACGGACCTCCTTGCCCTGGTGCATCAGGTCGAGGGCGATCGGCAGTCCGGCGTAGATGTCGAAACCGCCTCCGGCGCCGGAGACGAGTACGCGCTCGGCGCCTTCGAGGCGGGAGAACAGCGGATTGGTGTGCAGGGCCGTCATGATGATCAGTCTGACGGGCCGACATGTGCGGGCGCCCTCGATTTCGGCGATGCCGACGGCGTCCCGCGCCGGTACCTCGGCCGGTCCGGCGCGTGAGAGGGCCCGCATGCGGGCCCCGCGACCCCGCACTAGCGTGGAAGAACAGGGCGACAGCCAGCAGCGCGCACCGGGGAGGGTGAACGCTGATGCCGGAGCAGCCGGAGCAGCCGGAGCAGCCGGAAGAGCACGGCGGCAGAATGTCAGACACCGCGGAGCAGGCGATGGCGGACGACCTGCGCGCCTCCCTCCAAGGCGAGGTGATCGACCGCGGGCACCCCCGGTACGACGAGGCCCGGACCGTGTGGAACGGTCTCATCGACCGCCGCCCCGCGCTCATCGCGCGGTGTTCCGGCACGGCGGACGTGGCCGAGGCGGTGCGGGTCGCGCGGGAACACCGGCCCGCCGTCAGTATCCGCGGAGGCGGGCACCAGGTCGCGGGCAGTGCGGTGTGCGACGACGGACTGGTGATCGACCTGTCCCGCATGAAGGGCGTGCACGTCGACCCCGCCGCCCGGACCGCGCGGGCCCAGGCGGGAGTGTCCTGGGGCGAACTCGACCGTGAGACCCAGCTGCACGCGCTGGCCACACCGGGCGGGGAGATCTCGGCCACCGGGATCGCGGGCCTCACGCTCGGCGGCGGCTTCGGCTTCGTGATGCGGACGTTCGGTCTGAGCTGCGACAGCGTCCGCTCACTGGAGATCGTCACCGCGGACGCCACGGTACGCACGGCGAACCGGGAAGAGGAACCCGAGCTGTTCTGGGCGGCGCGCGGCGGTGGCCGGGGCCTCGGAGTGGTCACGTCCTTCGAGTTCGGCCTCCACGAGCTCGGTCCCGAGGTGGCCGGTGTGCTGGTCCTCCACCCGTGGGAGCGCGCCGAGGACGTGCTGCGGGCCTGGCGGGACGCGGCGTACACCGCGCCGGAGACCGTCACGCCGGAACTTCTGCTCTGGAGCGTCCCCGCGGCCCCCGTGATCCCGCAGGAACTGCACGGAGCCAACTGCGTGATGATCGGCGCCGTGTACGGGGGACCGCCGGACGACGGTGCCACCGCCGCGCTGGCGACGCAGCGCGAACTGGGCCCGCCGCTCGTCGACCTGAGCGGCACCATGCCCTACGTGATGCTGCAGAGCGCCAACACCTGGCGGTTCCCCGACGGCGAGCGCTACTTCATGAAGTCGCACTTCGTGGACGAGCTGAGCGACGAGGCCATCAGGACCCTGGTGGACTGGTACTCCCGGCGGCCCACCCCGGAAAGTCTCATCGTCGTCCGCACCCTCGGTGGTGCGATAGCGCGCGTCGGCCCCGACGACAGCGCGTTCGCGTACCGGTCCGCGCGCTACAACGTGAGCATCGACGCGGGCTGGCAGGACCCGGCGCTCGACGAGACCGCGATCGGGTGGGCGCGCTCGGCGTGGGACGCGTTGAAGCCGTTCTCCAGCGGTGGGACGTACGTCAACTTCGCCGGCCTCGGCGAGGACGCGGGCGAGCCGCGGGGCACGGTCTTCGGCTCCCACGAGGAGCGCCTGCGACGAACCCGGGCCAGGTACGACCCGGAGGGTCTCTTCGGCATGGCCGCCCGCAGACCGTGACCACTCGGTACCGGTGCGCTTTCTTTCGCATCGGCTTTCCCGGGTACCCGATGCCTCGCACGGAGGAGGTGGGCGCGCCGGCCGCGGCCGACCCCCGTCAGAGCGGATCAGGAGGGATCAGATGAGCACGGTCAAGGAATCGGTGGACGTGGAGGTCCCGCTGCGCCGGGCGTACGACCAGTGGACCCAGTTCGAGGACTTCCCGAACTTCATGGAGGGCGTCGACGAGGTCAGGCAGCTCGACGACCGGCACAACCACTGGTCCACCAGCATCGGTGGGGTGCGCCGGGAGTTCGACACCGAGATCGTCGATCAGCTGGCGGACGACCGGATCACCTGGCGGACCGTCGGCGGTGAGACACAGCAGCGCGGCTCGGTCCGCTTCGAGCGCCTGGACGACACCCACACCCGGGTGGAGCTCACGATGGACATCGAGCCGACGGGTCTCGCAGAGAAGGGCGCGGACGCACTGGGCATGATCGACAGGCGGGTGAAGGGGGACCTGCGCCGCTTCAAGGACTACGTCGAAGGCGGTGGCGGCGAGGGCGGCTGGCGCGGACGTATCCGGCCGCAGGACCCGGGCACCACCCTCTGAGAGCCCCTGACGCCGACGCGCAGACCGGGCGGTTCCGGCCGGCCCCGTGCCTCACGGGGCCGGCCGGACCATGTTCGAGAATGTGGCGCGATTTGTCGTTGCGCGCCTGCGGAGGGACCCGCAACCTGTCACCCGTGGACGTGTGGGAGCGCTCCCAATGCCACCCTCCACACCGCAGCTCCCCGCGTCCGCATCCCCCCGCATCGAAAGAGGGAGACCGCCGTGCGTCACGCACTTGCTTGTCATGATCGCGACAGATTGAGGACCGGCTTCCGCCCCGCACTCCTCCTGAGTGTGCTCGCCGCCCTGCTGATCAGCCTGATCCCCGGGAGCGGCACCGCCTCGGCCCACGGCTCCGTGGTCGACCCGGCGTCCCGCAACTACGGCTGCTGGCTGCGCTGGGGCAGCGACTTCCAGAACCCGGCGATGGCACAGGAAGACCCCATGTGCTGGCAGGCGTGGCAAGCCAACCCCAACGCCATGTGGAACTGGAACGGCCTGTACCGCAACGGGTCCGGGGGCAATTTCCAGGCGGTCGTCCCAGACGGCCGGCTGTGCAGCGGCGGACAGACCGAGGGAGGCCGCTACAACTCACTGGACACCGTCGGCGCGTGGAAGACCACGGACGTCTCGTCCGACTTCACCGTCAAGCTGTACGACCAGGCCAGCCACGGCGCGGACTACTTCCTGGTGTACGTCACCCGCCAGGGCTTCGACCCCGCCACCCAGCCGCTGCGCTGGAGCGACCTGCGACTCGTCGCCCGCACCGGCAGGTACGCACCCAGCCAGAACTACTCGATCGACGTGAGTACGTCGGGCCTGAGCGGTCGGCACGTCGTCTACACGATCTGGCAGGCGTCGCACATGGATCAGACGTACTTCCTGTGCAGCGACGTGAACTTCCGCTGATCCATGCCCCCGCCGGGCGGGACGCGCTTCCGACGCGTCCCGCCCGGCGGCGCGTCGGGTGTGCGGTGGGTGTGCGGTGGGTGTCGCGCCCCACTCTCGATGCATACGGGTCAGCGCGCCGCTTCCGCCAGAGACATCAGCAGGTGGGCGGATTCGGGGTGGAGGTAGTCGGAGTGGGCGCCGTGCGGGAGGCCGCCGGTGCGGTAGCAGGCGCTCGCGTCGATGTTGAGCAGGCGCGCGGTCCGCGGGAAACGGTAGCGCCGGCCGGTGGGCAGGAGGGCGAGATCGTGCAGGGTACCGGCGGGGCCGGTGGCTCCTTCGAAGCCGATGCCGTTGCGTCCGCCTTCCGCCAGGCGGTGCCAGGCGCCCAGCGCCAGGTCGGCGGGGGAGTAGGTCATGGCGATCGGCGCGTTGAGGATGCCGGGCTCGAGGAGCCGGGCGTAAGGGGGACTGAGGAAGGAGTCGGCGGGCAGGGCCGCCTGAAAGAGGGTGAGACTGTCCACCGTCCAGGGGTGGGCGCGGTCGCGCCAGGGCCAGGCGAGGGTGCCGGGGCCGCCCTGGCGAAGTCGCCGGGTCGCCTCCATCACGGCGTGCAGGAGGAAGCGGCTGCCGAAGGAATGGCCGACGCAGTGCAGGTATTGGCCGTAGGAGGTCTCCAGCACGTCCGGCCCGGCCTCGGGAAGGTCGCGGCGGTCGTTGAAGTAACCCAGGACCGAGCCGAGTACGCGCGCGGTCTGCCCGGAGCGGGCCATCACGGCGGTGCGCTCGCGGATGGCCCGGTAGCCCCACGGGGTGCGTCGGCTGAGGGAAGGCCAGCGCACGCTGACGTACTGAGGCCGGAAGCGGCGAACGCGCGGATAGAGCCGTGGCTGCCCTGCCGAGACCTGGTCGATCAGGGAGAACAGCCGTGTCGCGGCGTCCAGGGCCGCCTCGGCGTCGGTGCGCCACCCGTGGACGTGCAGAAAGATGTCGGTGGTCTCCTCGCGTAGCCGGAGATGGGACTCGAGTACGCCAGGGACCTCGGCAGCGGGGACGGCCGTGCGCAGGCGGGGGTGCAGCAGCCGGCCCTGCTCATCGAGATCGATCAGGCTCACACGCGCGTTCATCCAGGCTCACACGCGCGGTCATCGTCGTCCGTCTCCATGGTCGAGCCGCCGACCAGACAGTTGTCGATGCCCCGGATGAGCGTGAACACCAGGCCCAGCGGGTTGGCGTGCTCGTGGACGAACTCCCGCACCAGCGCTCTCACCACGGGTGCGGCGCATTCGCCCTTGAAGAACTCCTCGAAGAACCGGCAGGTGAACTTGGAGGCGAACGTCTCGGGCACCTCCACCTGGGGACCGATCAGACAGCCGACACCCAGCTCGAACAGCGGGCGGGCCAGACCCTCGTGCAGGCACATCCCGGCGCGGCCGCCGTCGCAGACCATCATGAAACACAGCGGGTTGGGCAGCCGTCGATCGCGGTACGAGGCCCACTGCACCAGGTCGATCGCATAGATGGGCTTGTCGTCGGAGAGGGTGACCTGCGCCTGTCTCGGCTCGCGACGCGTGGCGCGGACACCGGAGCCGTGCGCGGCGAACACCAGCAGGTGGTCACTGTTGTCCGACTCGCACAGCGCCTCGGCGGTCGTCGGCTTGGTCGTGCGCTCGCTGGGCACGGCATGCGTCTCCAGCACCGCGCGCACCGGACGTATCGGGCAGTCGGCCGCCTCGTCCTCACCCTTCTCGAGCCGCTCGTCGAAGTGCAGACCCGCGTTGGGGGGATCGATGCCGTGCTCGATGAAGGGCGAGTAGTCGTCGACCGGGCCCAGGCAGTGCTCGACGAGGTGCGAGTAGCCCAGGAAGCCCTCCCAGTCCACCTGGGCGTCGGCGCGCATCAGCGGAGTGTCCGGCGCGGGCGGCAGATACAGCAGCCCCCACGGGATGAAGACATCCTCGGAGGTGACCGTGATCGTCTGCGGGCCGCTGCGCAGAGCCGAGCACAACTTGGCGTAGAGGCGGGTGAGGCCTGCGTCGCCGCGGGCGAAGAGGAAACGGAACAGTGCGTCTCCGGCGCGCGCGAGATCGATGCCCACCTCTGCCAGCAGGGTCTCGGCTTCGGCTCCCAGCGTGCTCTTCGGCAGCCCCTCGTAGGGGTAGCTCGCGGACGGCTCGTGCCAGTGCTGCACCACCCTCTCCAGCCATATCCGGTGCAGATGGTTCACCTGGGCGGCGATGTCGTCGCGGCTGCGCGTGATGCGGCCCACGAGGGGACCGTTGCCGTCGTAGGGCAGTGCCGAGCCGTACGCGTCGATGCGGAAGGTGTCGTCGTGCGAGCTGTGCTCGATGTTCACGAAGATGGTCCGCTCCTGGAGCCGGCCGGGCACGGACCGGGGCAGACGCTCCAGGTGGCCGAAGGAGTCGCTTTCCAGCTCGATGTCGAGCTCGATCTCGCCAGTCATGATGAGACGACCGCACCGTCCCCTTCGGCCACCGGCAGCACACTGCTGACTTGCTGGATCACAGTCCCGTCGGCGCTGCGCAGCACCGAGATGCGCAGCCTGACGGGGCCCTCCCCCTGCGGGGTCACCTCGAAACGCTCGGCGGGTGTGCCGTCGGCGTCGGTGAGGCTGGTGTGGATGACGGCGGGCCGGACCACGGCGCTGTCGGCCCTGATCCGCAAGGTGAGCTTCAGCGGTGCCGCCCGCGTGGCGTCCGAGCCGGGCCGCGGTGTCCAGGCGTCGTCCATCGGCGTGTAGTCGAACACCACCTGCAGCGTGCTGCCCACCCGCGCCGGCAGCACGGCGTCCGTGACGCGCAGCCGCGCCCGGTGCCGGCGGAAGGAACCGCTGCCGCGCCGCCCGCCGCCCGACGGCCGGGCGGCCTCGTCGGTGTCGCCGTGCTCCGGCGTCGGCTCGGGTGCCGGTTCGTGCGCAGGCTCGGTCGCCGCCCTGGTGGCGGCCTCGAAGAGACTGTCCGTCAGAGAGGGCAGCGGCGCGCGGCGTCCGCGCTCAGAGTCGCTGCCCAGCCGGAGGAACTCCAGCCAGTCCTTCAGCGGCCCCTGACTGTCGTCGTAGGTGATCGTCGCGCCCCGGAACGTGAACGCCCAGGCCGTGTAGGCCGACCACGGGGTCACGCCCGGCTCCGGGTCCGGGCCGGTCCCCGACACCATCTCGTCGGCGAAGGCGCCCACACCGCGCGCGGGCAGATGTACGGACTCTCCCTGACGGGCGTTGAACCACTGCACCACCAGCCGGCTGAAGCCGGGACGCAACGCGTGGAACGGCTGCTGCCCGCCCTGCGACACCACCTGCCACGCGGCACCCGCGTCGGAGCCGGTGCGGCAGGCGTCGACCAGCACCACGACCTGCTCCGCCCGTGCCTGCCGCAGACACTCCACCAGGTCCGTGACCGAGACGGTCTCGTCGTCCGCGAGCTGGAGATGCAGATCGAGCCGCCCACTGTCGGCGGTGCGCGCCGTGGCGTGTGCGGCGACGTACACGAGCAGCAGGTTACGGCCCTCGAGAGCGAGCTCGGCGACCCTGTTCAGCAGCTCGTCCCGCGACGGTGCCCTGCGCAGCAGTGACGCGCTCGCCGGGGTGAATCCGCAGAAGCTGTCCAGCAGCCGCCGGTGCACCCAGGCCGCTGCCAGCCCCGGATCGTAGTCCGGCCCGGTGTCGCTCTCGGCCCAGGCCGCGTGCAGCGCTCCGGCGACCGTGAGGGCGTACCGCGACGAGACCGGGGCCACCTCCGACGGCCGGCGCCTGGCCAGTCCGTAGGAGGCCGCGGGAGGCCGCAGGCCGGCACGGGTGAGCGGGAGCCGGAACCCCGACGCGTTGCACAGCAGCGGCGGAAGATAGCCGCTGCCCTTCAGCGACGCGTACAGCAGCTCGTGCAGCCGCCTCAGGTCCAGGCCCTGGCCCGCCAGCCGAGGGGACCGCAGCAGTTCGGTCAGCTGCTGGGTGAAGACCGACGGGGCGTGGTGGTTCGCGGCGAACGCCGCCGGGGACGGCCCGACCGACGACAGCACCGCGACCCCGCTGCTCCGGCCCAGGTACTCCATCTCACGGTGGATCGCCGCCGTGCTGTACGGCACCTCGTCACCGCCCCGCCTCCCGCCCAGGCAGGTGTCGAGCACCAGGAGCCGGTCCCGGCCCGGCCCCCCGGAGTCGCGCATGGCGGTCACGAGCTCCCGGGCCCCGATCCAGCGCGGAGGCTCGTCGTCGAGCCGGTCGCGGGCGAGAGCGAGCTGGAGCACGCCACCGTCGGTCAGCCTGCCGTGACCCGTCCAGTACACGAACAGCGGACCGTCGGAGGCGGAGGCCTCCGATAACTGCGACAGAACGTCATGCGGGGATTCCGGGACGATCGTCCGGCAGTCCTCCGGACGCACCGCGAGGGTGTCCGGATCCAGCAGCGCCTTGCGCAACGTGTCCGCGTTGCGCCGGGTCCCGGGAGGCAGCGAGACGTCAGGGGTGCTCGTACCGCCCTGGACCAGGAGGTGCTGAGTCAGATAGGGCGCCACCGATATCCCGTCCCCCCTGCGAAGCCTCACTGCCAAGGGTAGCCCCAAGGACCGCAAGGTGCCGGCTGATTGACATGCCGTCACCGACCGGCTCGGAGCAGGCGCCGCGTGGCGGCACTCTGCTCGCCGACCGGATCACGGATGGCGAGGTCCACGACGACCTTCGCGCCGTATGGTGCAAGCGGCCGCGTTTCGCTCCCACGCCTGTCCTCAACGCTCCGGCGCTCCCCAAGCCGTTCGGGCACTCGACCGGGTGTCGGATCGTCTCCACGCCAGGTAGTTCCGTCAGATCGGGAAAGTGAGACACCGCTATGAACGTCAGTGCGCACATCGAGGCCGTCCACACCGAGCTCCGCCGGCGCAACCCGGGGGAGGCCGAGTTCCACCAGGCCGCCACGGAGGTACTGGACTCCCTCGTACCCGCGCTCGAACGGCACCCCGAGTACATCGAGAGCGGGATCCTGGAGAGGCTGTGCGAGCCCGAGCGGCAGCTGATCTTCCGGGTTCCCTGGGTCGACGACGCGGGCGCCGTGCGCGTCAACCGGGGCTTCCGGGTGGAGTTCAACAGCGCGCTCGGCCCCTACAAGGGCGGTCTGCGGTTCCACCCGAGCGTCAACCTCGGCATCGTCAAGTTCCTCGGTTTCGAGCAGATCTTCAAGAACGCGCTGACCGGGATGGCCATCGGCGGCGGCAAGGGCGGCGTGGACTTCGATCCCAAGGGCCGCTCGGACGGCGAGATCATGCGGTTCTGCCAGTCCTTCATGACCGAACTCCACCGCCACCTGGGCGAGCACACCGACGTCCCGGCCGGCGACATCGGCGTGGGCGCGCGGGAGATCGGCTACCTCTTCGGCCAGTACAAGCGGATCACCAACCGCTACGAGGCCGGCGTGCTGACCGGCAAGCCGGTGGCGTGGGGGGGCTCGCACGCCCGTACCGAGGCCACGGGCTACGGCGCGGTGTACTTCGCCCAGGAGATGCTCGCCACCCGCGGCGACGGCTTCGACGGACGCCGCGTGGTGATCTCCGGATCCGGCAACGTGGCCGTGTACGCCGTGGAGAAGGCGCACGCGCTGGGCGGCCGCGTGGTGGCCTGCAGCGACTCCTCCGGCTACCTCGTCGACGAGGACGGCATCGACCTGGAACTCCTGAAGGAGATCAAGGAGGTCCGCCGCTCCCGCATCTCCGCCTACGCGGAGGTGAAGCCGAACGCGCGCTTCTCGGACCGCGGCACGGTGTACGACGTCCCGTGCGACATCGCGCTGCCCTGCGCGACCCAGAACGAGGTGCGGCGCGAAGACGCCGTCGCCCTGGTCAAGAACGGCGTCCTCGCCGTCGCCGAGGGCGCGAACATGCCCTGCACGCCGGAGGCGGTGGAGGTGCTGCGGGAGGCCGGTGTCCTCTTCGGCCCCGGGAAGGCCGCCAACGCGGGCGGTGTGGCCACCTCCGCGCTGGAGATGCAGCAGAACGCGGCCCGGGACAGCTGGTCCTTCGAGGAGACCGAGTCCCGGCTCGCCGCGGTGATGCGCGGCGTCCACGCCCAGTGCCGCGCCACCGCCGAGGCGTACGGCGGCAACGCCGACGACTACGTGCTCGGCGCGAACGTGGCGGGTTTCCTGAGGGTGGCCGAGGCCATGGCCGCACAGGGGGTCGTCTGACGGCACCACTCCGCTGGGCCCGGGAGCCTGGCCGTCGTCGGGTCATCACCTCTGCCCGGCCCTGTGGGCCGATCGGCTCAGGCGCGGCGCGCCTAGGCAGCGCGGGCGGCCGTCGATGGAGGATCGGTGGGGCGGCGGCCTCAGCACGGGCTGCCCGGCACCGTCCTACCGCGTTCAAGAGGTCCGGCCATGAAACTCTTCGACGACGCCCCCCTCCGCGCCTGCACCGGTTCCGCGCGGGCGGCGGCGTGACCGGCACCGCGCGCGGGGACGCGCCGGGCGGCGGCCGGTACGGTGAGGCGGTCTTCCCTCCCGGACAGGCCGGTGAGGGCGAGCGCATCGATTTCGGTGCCCTGGTCTACGACGACCTCACCATGGCGCGGCTGCGGGCCCTCGGGGCCGGCCCCGGCTGGCGCTGCCTCGACGTCGGCGCCGGCACGGGCACGGTCTCGCGCCGGCTGCTGGACGAGGCCGGGGTGGCGAGTGTGCTCGCCGTGGACCGTGACGTGCGATTCCTCGCCGAACGGCGCGTGCCCGGCCTGGACGTGCTGGAGGCCGACATCACCGCGCCCGGCTTCGCCCCGGGCCTGTTCCGGCTCGTGCACGCGCGGTTCGTGCTGATGCACCTGCCCGAACGCGACCGCCTGATCACAGCCCTGGCCGGCCTCGTCGCACCGGGCGGTGTGCTGGTGCTCAGCGACGCGGTCGACCTGACGAGCGATCGGGCGCCCGGCACGCCGTACACGACGGTGATGAAGGCGATGTGGCAGGGGCTGCGGGACACCATCGGCACCGACGTCTCCCAGGTGCCGTCGTACCCGCACCTGCTGCGTGGGGCCGGGCTCGCTCCCGTCGCCGCCGAGATCCACGTGCCACCGCTGACGCCGGGCAGTCCCATCAGCCGGTTCTGGGCGGACACCTGGGAACGGAGCAGAGGGGCGATGCGCGCCACCGGCCTGGTCGACGACGCGGCCGTCGACGCGGCGGTCCGCTACCTGGATTCCGACGAATGCGCCGCACTGTCGGCCGGGATGCTCACCGCCTGGGGATGGAAACCCGAGTAGGGCGGACGCGGGTTCCCAACCGAGCCGCGAGGGGACTGCGTCCATCCGGCTGGCGAACGCGACGCGTCTAGCCGGCCGGATTCTTCCGCCCGTACGGTCGGCCATGATGCAGCCCACAGAAGTGATGACCGTTCCGTCAACCGCTCAGCGAGGCGTGCTTCCATGACCTTGTCCATTCGTAACCAGCTCTCCGGCACCGTCACCGCCGTCACCGCCGGCGAGGCCATGGCGTCGGTGAAGGTGCGCCTGGCCGGCGGCCAGGACATCACCGCCGCGATCACGGCCGACGCGGTCAGGGATCTCGGCCTGGCCGAGGGCTCCGCGGTCCGGGCCCTCGTGAAGTCCACCGAGGTCGCCCTCGCGACCGGGCCCGTCGACGGCATCTCCATCCGCAATCAGCTCGCGGGTTCCGTCACCGAGGTGTCGACCGGCGGCGCCATGGCTTCGGTGAAGGTCTCGGTCGACGGCGGTGAGCTGACCGCCGCGATCACGAGGGACGCGGTCGAGGACCTGAGCCTGAGCGCCGGTACGTCCGTCGTCGCGCTGATCAAGTCGACCGAGATCTCCCTCGCGACCGCCTGATCACGGGGCGGCGCCGAGGGGTACGGCTCAAAGCGCCACCACCGTCGTCTCGGTGGCCTTGACGCTGGTCCAGACGGACACTCCGTCGGCGAGGCCGAGTTCGGCGGCGGCCTGAGGGGTGATCTCGGCGACGAGGTCGGGGGCCTGGCCGGAGGTGATCAGGACCCGCAGTCTGCTGCCGCTCGTGGTGATCTCGCGCACGGTCCCAGGCCAGACGTTCCGCGGACTGCCAGCCGGCCGCTCGCGGTGTACGGACACCGCCTCGGGCGCGACGATCGCGAGGGCGGGAGTGCCGGCCGGCGGCGGCTCGGCCGCGACCAGGGTGCCGCCTCCGTCGAGAGCGAGGCCTTCCCGGGTCGCCGTGCCCGGCCAGGCGTTGCGGCCGAGCATGCGGGCGACCCACGGGGAGCGGGGATGCCGGGTGACCTCCGCGGGCGAGGCGTCCTGCAGGGCGCGGCCGTCGTCGAGCACGAGGACGCGGTCGGCGAGCGAGACGGCCTCGACGGGGTCGTGGGTGACGATGAGACAGACGCCGCCGAAGCCGGACAGGTGGGCGCGCAGGGTGTGCCGTACGTGGGAGCGGGTGGTCTGGTCGAGGGCGGCGAGCGGTTCGTCCAGGACGAGGAGCCGCGGACGGGCGGCCAGTGCCCTCGCGAGGGCGACGCGCCCCGCCTGCCCGCCCGACAGCTGGGCGGGGCGGCGGTGGGAGAGGTGGCCGACACCGAGGCGGTCGAGCCACATCCGCGCCTCGCGGCGGGCCTCGGTGCGCGGGGCGCCCTGGGCGCGCAGTCCGTACGCGGTGTTGGAGAGCGCCGTCAGATGCGGGAAGAGAGCCCCGTCCTGCGGCACCCAGGCGACGTGCCGGCGATGCGGGGGCAGGCCGGTGACGTCCTCCTCCCCGAGGACGAGGCGGGCGTGGGCGCGGGGGGTGAGGCCGAGGAGGGCCCGCAGCAGGGTGGTCTTGCCGGCACCGTTGGGGCCCACGACGGCGATGGTCGTGCCGGGTTCGGCGTCCAGGGTGAGACGGGTGAAGCCGGTGACGTCGGCGTGCAGAGGCCACCGCTGCTCGGGCGGGGCGGGGCGGCGGACGTCGGGTGGCGGCACGGCCGTGACAGGGTCCGTGTCCGCCTGGGGGGCGGTGCGCCGGGACCGATCGGCGGGGGCGCCCGTCCACCGTCCACGCAGCGCGATCAGCACGGCCATGGCGATGGCGAGCAGCAGCAGCGACACGGAGGTCGCGGCCTCCGGTTCGTCCTGCAGCAGGAGGTACACCTGCAGGGGCAGGGTCTGTGTCGTGCCGGGCAGGTTGCCGGCGAAGGTGATGGTCGCGCCGAATTCGCCGAGGGCCCGCGCCCACGTGAGGGCCGCGCCCGCGATGACCCCGGGAGCCACCATGGGCAGGGTGACCGTGAAGAACACCCGTACCGGTGAGGCGCCGAGGGAGGCCGCCGTCTCCTCGTAGCGTGGCCGCAGCCCGCCGAGGGCGCCCTCCAGGCTGATGACGAGGAACGGCATGGCGACGAAGGAGGCCGCGAGCACGGCGCCGGAGGTGTGGAACGGGAGCGTGATGTCGAAGGTGTCCTCCAGCCAGGGCCCGAGCAGCCCGCGCCGGCCGAAGGCGAGCAGGAGCGCGACCCCGCCGACCGTCGGTGGCAGCACCATCGGCAGCAGGACGAGCGAGCGGACGAACGCCTTGCCCGGGAAGGGCACCCTGGCGAGCAGCCAGGCCAGTGGCACGCCGAGCAGCAGCGACAGACCGAGAGCCCAGAAGGAGACGAGGAGGGACAGTCGCAGCGCCTCGACGGTGCCCGGCGAGCCCAGATGGTCGGCGAGCTCGCCCCACTCCGTCCGCACGAGGATGCCGATCAGGGGCAGGGCCAGGAACGCCACCGCCGCCACCGCGGGCAGCGCCAGCATGAGGGGCGGACGGCCGCCGGACTTAGGTATGCCAGGTGATTGCATCGCTGTTTCCCGAAGACATGAGAAGAGGGGGAGGGGGCTGTCCGTCCGCTCCGGCTCCCGAGACGGACAGCCCTCGTCGGCTACGGCTTCTGGAAGCCCGCGTCCTGGAGGATCTTCTGACCCTCGGGCGAGCTCAGCCATGCCACGAACGCGGCGGCGGCCTCGGCGTTCTCCGAGTCCTTCAGCATGGCGGCCGGGTACTGGGCGACGGCGTTCTGCGCGTCGGGGATCCGGACGGCGTCGACCTTGTCGGCGGCGCTCTCGGCGTCGGTCTTGTAGACCAGGCCCGCGTCGGCCTCGCCCAGTTCGACCTTGCTGAGCACGGCGCGGACGTTCGGCTCCTGGGAGACCGGCTTCACCGTGATCCCCTGCGCGTCCAGGATCTGCCGGCTGTACTTGCCGACGGGCACCTCGGGCGCGGCGAGGACGACCTTGAGGTCGTCGTCCGCGAGATCCTTCAGCTCGTCGACCTTGTGGGGGTTGCCCTTGCCGGTGGCGATGACGAGCCGGTTCTTCGCGATGATCGTCGGCGTGCCGGCGTCGGCCTTCACCTTGTCCATGCTCTTTGTGTCGGCGGTGACCAGAACGTCGGCGGGGGAGCCCTGGGAGACCTGCGCGACGAGCTCCTGCGAGCCGGCGAAGGAGAATGTGATCTTCGTACCCGGGTGGGCCTTCTCGTACGCCGTCGCCGCCGTCTCGAAGACGTCGGTGAGCGAGGAGGCGGCGAGGACCGTCAGGTCGGCCTGCGGCACGGCGTTCGTGGCCCCGGGGGCCGTGGAGGCGCCGGTGTCCTTCTCGGAGTCGTCGTTGCCGCAGGCGGTGAGCGCGGCGAGCAGGGCCGCGGTGAGGACGGCGGCGGTACGGCGTCCGATGACGGTCGGGGTGCGGGACATGAGGATCTGAACTCCTTGGGGACGAGCGGAACGTCTGGAGCGAGCGGCCGGTCGCGCCCACGGCCGAGGTGTCTGTACGTCGTGCGGTTCAGGTGCGGTCGATGTGCACGCTGGTCGACTTCACACGGGCGGTGGCCTGCATGCCGACTTCCAGTCCCAGTTCCTCGACGGCCTCGCGGGTGAGGAGGGAGACGAGGCGGTGCGGCCCGGCCTGGATCGTGACCTGGGCCGCGATGTCGTCGAGCTTGATCGCGGTGACGATTCCGGGAAAGGCGTTGCGCGCCGATGTGTACGGCGCGTCGTCGTCGCCCGTACCGGCCTGGGCGATCTCCGAGGAGAAGGCGGCGAGAGCCTTGCCGTCGATGAGCCGGCGGCCGCTCTCGTCGCGGTGGGTCACGACCCGGCCCGCGTCCGCCCAGCGCCGCGCCGTGTCGGGGCTGACGCCCAGCAGACGCGCGGCCTGACCGATGGTGTAGGACTGCATGTGCGACACCGTAGGGCGGATCTGCTCTCATTTGCAACAGAATGGTGGGTCTCTCCATGGCGGATGAGAGGGGGATCGTATGAAGGGACAAGACCGCCTGCCGCGAGGAGATAGCCTCCGGTCGGCCGGCCGTGATCAGACCCGTGTGTTCGCCGAGCTGGGAGGCGGTCTGCCCCACCCGGAGTCTGCGGAAGTCGCTGTTCCGCCACAGGCTCGACGGAGCGGGGCGACCGGAACCAGGAACAGCGGAGGAAGCGAACGGCACAGGGGATCCCTCGGGTTGCCGACGACGAGGCCCGTCAACGCGACGCACCCGGAAACCAGCGCCCGGGACTCGACGCGAAAGCGAATCAGGGGCCTTGCCTTCCTCAGGCCGAACCCGCCGCCTGTGACCCATGCCACATGCGGTTCCTGTCAGCAATCGGGGCGCTGTCCCGCTCAAGTCACCGGGAGCAAGCGAACCGACAGGAGCGACACGTGAAGCAGCACCGCAAGCACCGCATCGTCGTCCTCGGCGCCGGCTATGCCGGGGCCTACGTCGCCGGGAACCTCGCCCGCCGGCTGTCCCCGGCGGACACCGAGATCACCGTGGTCAACGCCGAGCCGGACTTCGTCGAGCGGCTGCGGCTGCACCAGCTCGCCGCCGGCCAGGAGATCGAGGCCCCGAAGCTCACCGACGTCTTCGCGGGCACGGGGATACGGCTGCGCCTGGCCCGGGTCACCGCCGTGGACCCCGAGCGGCAGGTCGTCACCGTGGCCGACGCCGACGGCGGCGGCGACCTCGGCTACGACACGCTTCTCTACGCGCTCGGCAGCCACGTCGCCGACCACGGCGTCCCCGGCGTGGCCGAGCACGCCTTCGACGTCACCGGCCGGCCCTCGGCGCTGCGCCTGCGCGAACACCTGGACCGCCTGGGCAGGCGGGGTGAAGGCGGGCGTGTGCTGGTCGTCGGCGAGGGTCTGACCGGCATCGAGACCGCCACCGAGATCGCCGAGTCCCGGCCCGGCCTGTCCGTGACGCTGATCGCCGGCGGTGAGCTGGGCGCCCGGCTCTCCGCCGGAGCCCGCAGCCACCTGCGCCAGGCATGCGAGCGGCTGGGCGTCACCGTCCTGGAGCGCACCAGCGTGGCAGCCGTCGAAGCGACACGGGTGCTGTGCGCCGACGGCGCCGCCCTGGCGTCCGACGCGACCGTGTGGACGGCCGGGTTCGCGGTCAGCCCCATCGCCGCCGCCGGCGGGCTGGAGGTCACCGACAGCGGCCGGATCGTCGTCGACCGCACCATGCGGTCGGTCTCACACCCGAACGTCTACGCCGCCGGCGACAGCGCCTACGCCATCGGCGTCAACGGCCGCCCCCTGCCGATGTCCTGTGCCTCGGCCGGCTACACCGGCCGGCAGGCCACGGACGCGATCGTGGGAAGCCTGACCGGCCGTAGCATCGCCGACACCAAGCTGGTCTACGTGGGCAACCACATCAGCCTCGGGCGGCGGGACGGCATCCTGCAGATGGTCGACGGCGAAGCGCAGGCGAAGCCGAAGTACGTGGGCGGCCGGAAGGCCGCGCGGATCAAGGCGGGCATCCTCAAGATCTCGCTGTGGGGCGTCTCGCACCCGACCTTCGGCATGCCCAAGCGGAAGCACCGCCTGGCCGCCGAGCCGAACGCGTCCACCAAGAGCGCGATCGCCTAGCCGACCAGCCGAACCAGCCCAACCAGCCGATTAGCCGAACCAGCCGATTAGCCGAACCAGCCGACCAGCCGAACCAGCCGTCTAGCCCCAGGGGACCCGCGTGGACCGCACCGCCACTGATCGCTTCGACACCAGCCGGTTCGAGGCCGGCCGGAACCGGCTGGCCTCGCTGGCGTACCGGCTGCTGGGCTCCGCCGCCGATGCCGAGGACGCCGTACAGGACGCGTTCCTGCACTGGCAGGCCGCCGACCGGCAGCGGATCGAGGTGCCGGAAGCATGGCTGACCAAGGTCGTCACCAACCTGTGCCTCGACCGGCTCCGCTCGGCACAGGCCCGCCGCGAACGCACCGTAGGCGCCTGGCTGCCCGAACCGCTCCTCGACGGCGACCCGATGCTCGGCCCCGCCGACACCTTCGAGCAGCGGGAATCGGTCTCGCTGGCCGTGCTGACCCTCATGGAGCGCCTGTCACCTTTGGAACGGGCGGTCTACCTCCTGTGCGAAGCGTTCTCCCACAGCCACGCCGAGATCGCCGAGATCCTCGACATCACCGAGTCCGCAAGCCAGCAGCACCTCCACCGGGCCCGGCGCCGCATCACCGCCGCGCGCCGCCGCGGCGGCGAAGTCGACCCGGCAGCCGCCCGCAGGATCGTCGAGGAATTCCTCGCCGCTGCCTCCTCGGGCCGCACCGAGGAACTGGTCGCGCTGCTCACCGACGACGCGACCGCGATCTCCGACGGCGCCGGCCTGACCGCGACGCTGCTGCGGTACGACACCGGGCAGCGCATCGCCGCCGTCGCACGGGCCGGCTTCAAACCCACACCCGCGAAACGGCGCCTTGCCGGCGGCACGCCCGCCGTCCACTACGCCCTCGTCAACGGCGCCCCCGCCATCCTCTTCGTGCTCGGCGACCGGGTCGTCGGCGCCGTGACGTTCGACATCGCCCACGGCAAGATCGCAACCGTCCGCGGCATCGCCGCCCCCACCCGCCTCACCCGCGTCACCGAAGCCTGGCGGCGGCACGAACCGGACACGCCACTCATCAGTCAGTGGTGACCGGACGCCGACGATGGGAACGCTGATGAAATTGCCGGACGGTCCGCGACGTTGATCACGTCATGACTCAAGGACCAGCGCCTCGCCCACTGTCCGACGAAGCCCTCTCCCGCCTGCTCGGCGAGCAGCAGTTCGGCACGCTCGCCACCGTCAAGCGAAGCGGCCACCCCCATCTGACCACCATGCTGTACACCTGGGATCCCGAAGCCCGCATGGTGCGGTTCTCGACGACGGCCGACCGGGTCAAGGCCGGGCATCTGCGGCGCAACCCGCGTGCGGCGCTGCATGTGCAGGGCGGTGACGTGTGGTCCTTCGCCGTCGCGGAAGGCGATGCCGAGGTCTCCGAGAACACGACGGTCCCTGGCGACGCGGTCGGGCGGGAACTGCTCGGAATGATCCCGAACGCCGCGAAGCCCGAGGACGAAGCCGCGTTCCTGGAGCAACTGGTCGCCGAACGCCGGGTGGTCATCCGGCTGAAGGTGGACAGGCTGTACGGCACAGCGCTGGACATCGACTGACCCGCCACCCGGCGGCCGACGGATCATCTGGACGCCGCGTCGGTACGGGTGAACGTACCCAGTCCCTCAGCGTCCAGGTACTCGACGGTGACGGACTTCCCGTCCGGGGCGAAGGTGACCCCGGTGAGACCGACGGCGTTCTCGCCGGCGGTCGGGAAGCTGAAGGTGTCGCCGTCGTAGTGCGTGAGCCGGTACGTCTGGGGCTCCGGCCCCAGCCGGAGCGTCAGGGTGCCGTCGGCACCGGCGACGACCTGCGCCCGCCCGTAGTATTCGCTCTCGTACGTGCCCGTGTAGGTGTCGGCGGCCTTCGCGGGCGCGGCGTCGGAAGGCGGGTGGGCGTAGTCGGTCCTCGACCGGCCCGCCTCCATCTCCTGCTGGTACAGCGCGTCCACGAGGGGGATCCAGTCGCGGCTGATCTCGCCCGTCTGCGCGATGTCGAAGAAGTCGAGGGCGACGGCGTCGGCGACGCCCACCGGTGAGGTGTTGGTCAGGACGACGATGCCGAGCTGCTCGCCGGGCAGCATCGTGACGTTGGTGTGCGCGCCCTGCGCGAACGCTCCCGTGTGCGAGAGCCTGAGCCGCCCCTGATCGTCGTAACTCACGTTCCAGCCGAAGCCGTAGAAGCCGGTCCGGCCGGCCGGGGCGTGGGGCGGGTTGGCGACCGACTCGGGCCAGTGGGTGCGCTCGAGCGCCTCGGCGTCGATGATCTGCCTGCCGTCGAGCTTGCCGTCCGCGAGCTGAAGCCGCAGCCAGATCGCCATGTCCCGGGCGGTCGAGCTGACGCCGCCGGCGGGGGACTGCGCGTCCGGGTCCCGTACGAACTCCGTCTTCCAGGTGCCGTCAGCCGTTCTGACGTGGCCCCAGGCGCGGTTGGCGGCCTGCGCGTAGTCCTCGAAGCGGGAGCTGGTGGAGCTCATGCCGGCCGGCTTGTAGAGGGTGTCGGCGGCGAGCTTCTCCCAGGGCACACCCTTCTCGTCGGCGACGGCCTGGGCGGCGGCCGTCAGACCGAAGTTGGTGTAGGCGTAGCTCGCGCGGAACGGCTCAAGGGGCTCGTAACGCAGGTGCGAGAGGATGTACGCGCGGTCGTAGCCGAGGTCTTCGAGGAGGTCCCCGGCATGGTCGGGCAGGCCGCTGCGATGTGCGAACAGGTCGGCGACCGTCACGTGGGAGGTGACCCACGGGTCCTTGAGGCGGAAGTCCGGCACGTTCGGGGCGACGGGCTTGCTCCAGCCTTCGACGCCCACGGCTCCGGAGACGACGGTGGAGGCGATCGGCTTCGAGACGGAGGCGAGCTGGAAGACCGTGTCGGCGTCGACGGCGGCCCTCTCGCCGGCCTTCCGTACGCCGTACCCCTTCAGGTGGAGCACCTTGCCGTCGTGGACGACGGCGACGGCCACGCCCGGCGCTCCGGTGCGCTTCATGGCCGCCTTGACCACCCCGTCGAGCCGGTCGACGGCCCGCTTCACATCCGCGTCGTCCAGCTGGGGCGGCGGCTGCGGCGGGGGCGGCGAAGGCCCGGGCGCGGTGACGCCCAGCAGCGCCGTCAGCCCGGCCGCGGCAAGCGATCGGAGAGTGCTCACGTCTCCATTGAAAGGCCGGCGACGAGGTCTGTCGCGGGCTGCCGGACAGGCTCTGGGGTCACCCTCTGTCACGCATCAGCTACGGCCGGCTGGAGCGGCGAACCGCGAGATCAGCGGCTCGCCTCACATTCGGGCGGCTGCGTTGTCGTACTGGTGAGGACCGATACACCAGCCACAGGACAGGACACTCGACATGAACGACTTCGCGGAGATCGCCGACCGAGTCGAGATCGACACCCTGCGCGCCGAGTTCACCGACTCGGTGATGATGCGAGACTGCGCTCGCCTCGCCGAGCTGTTCACCTCCGACGGCGCTCTGCGCATGCCCAACATCCCGGTCGAGCTTGTCGGCCGGGAGGAGATTCTCACGGGACGCGAACGCCTGCAGAGCCAGTGGGACTTCTTCGTGCAGAACAGCCACCCGGGCACGATCCGGATCGACGGCGACACCGCCACCGGCCGCACCTACATGCAGGAGGTCGCGCGCCTGCTCGACGGCCGCTCGGGCTCGAACTTCGCCGTCTACCACGACACTTACCGGCGTACGCCGGAGGGATGGCGGTTCGCCGAGCGGGTCTATGAGGTGCGGTACCTCGACACCACCCCGCTGGCGGGTTCGGCGCCCGGCGGTCGGGCAGCGGGCGTCGGCGGGGCGGACGCCTCGGCCGAGGGGGTGGCCGACGACTTCGCCGCACCGGCGTCAGCCGAACGGCTGGAACGGGCGATCGCGGCGCTGCGGGCGAACGGCTTCACCGCCGAACTGCTCGACGACGCCGCGGCGGCCCGCGCCCGCGTCAAGGATCTGATACCGGAGGGTGCGAGCGTCTTCACCGGGGCCAGCGAGACGCTTCGGCTCTCCGGCATCGCGGAGGACATCGAGGCGGGCGACCGTTACGACGCCGTCCGGCCGCGCGTGCTGAAGATGGACCGCGCCACCGAGTCCGACCGGATCCGCCGGATGGTCGCCACCCCGGACGTCTTCGTCGCCAGCGCCGCGGCCGTCACCGAGACCGGCTCGCTCGTCATCGCCTCCGGCAGCGGCAGCCAGCTGCCCGCCTCCGCCGGCGGCGCCGCGAAGGCGATCTGGGTCGTCGGGGCGCAGAAGGTGGTAGCCGATCTGGGTACGGCACTGCGCCGTGTCGAGGAGCACGCCCTCCCACTGGAGAACGTGCGCGCCCAGGCGGTCTACGGGCGGCCGAGCGCGGTCAACCGCCTGCTCGTCCTCAACGCCGAGCCGCAGCCCGGACGCGGCACCGTCCTGCTGTTGCGCGAGGCCACCGGATTCTGACGTCCCGCGTGGTGAGGATGTGAGAAAGCCGTGGGGGGCTCAGCGTCTGACGTGCACGGTGATCTGGACGGTGCCGGTCGCTGCTCCCAGGGTGGCGGTGGCGGCTGCGGCGGCCTCGTTGCCGGTGAGAGCGAGGATGAGGATGGTGCCGAGGATCGCGAGGGTGGTGACGACCGGCAGCCACGCGTAGGAACGGGCAGCAGACGGCTTCGTACGGGAAGAGGAACGGTGCAGGGAGGTCATGGTTTCGGACTCCTTTCGACGACTGATAGGGCAGGCCAGCAGCCCGATACGTCAGGTGGAGGGGGAGATCCCGACCCGTGAGTGACTTTCCTTGAGCACGTTTTCGCAGGGGACTTCTCTTGTCGAACGATGGCCTTTCGGACCATCGGGGAAGCAGCCGGGGCCGTCACTTGTGACTGGCCCCGGCGGAATGCCCGGCTGCTTAATCAATCCCGCACATCAGAGCCTGGCAGCCTGGCGATTCGAGGAGACGCTTCCTGATCGCGGATGCTCTGATTGCGTGCTGTCGCGCGGAGCTCTTCTGGCGTTTGAGGAGTGTTTCCATGACTTATTCTAGCTGGGGCTGATGGTTCGCCAGGCTTATTCACAGGGTGTGTCGGCCCGGTCCTTGACTACCTTGTTCCGGTCCATTACCGGGCTTATTCAGGGGTGATTGAGCCAGTCACCGACCGGCTTGCGTCGTGCGGCAAAGGGCGTGGTCGATGAGGTCGTTCAGTGTGTCTTCCTGGCGAGCGGCGCTCTGAGGGGCGGCGGAGCGGCTGTGCGCGGAGACGGTGATGGTGCGTCGGCCGTCCGTGGTGGTGGCACTGCGGATGACGTATCCGAAGCCGCTTCCCCCGTGGCCGATGTAACCGCTGCCGCAGGACAGGGGCGTGAAGAACAGCCCGAGGCCTGCCTCCGTGCCTGCTGGGTGGCCGCTGTCTTGCGGTACTGGCACGGTGGCCCGCATGGCGGCGAGTTCGGCGGGCTCCAGCAGCTTGCCGCCGGCCAGGGCGGCGAAGAAGCGGTTGAGGTCGCGGGCAGTGCCCGTCATGGAGCCGTCGGCCCCGCTGTCGAAGGGCCGATAGGGGATCGTGGTGTCGACCATGGAGCCGTCCACCGCGAATTGCTGGTAATTGGACGCATGCGGATGCGGCAGGAAGGGATCGGTGCCCGGCGTGTCCGTTTGCCGCAGCCCAAGTGGGCTCAGGATGCGCTCGTGCACCTGCTGTTCCCAGGTGCGGCCGGTGACCTTCTCGATGATCATCGCGGCGATTACGTAGTTCGTGTTGGAGTACGCCCAGCCGGTGCCCGCAGGGAAGGCGGGTTCATGGCGCATGGCCAGGGCGACCAGTTGTTCCGGCCGGTACGAACGCCACCGGTTGTCGAAGTAGGTCTGGGCGCTGGGGTCGGGAAAGACGTCGTAGACGTAGTCCGGTAACCCGCTGGTGTGCTGCAGCAAGTCGCGGACCGTGATGGTCCGGCCGTCGTTTCCGGCTCCCGACACGACTCCGGGCAGCAGCTGCTCCACGGTCTGGTCGAGGGACAGCCGCCTCTCACCCACCAGTTGCAGCACGACGGTGGCGACGAACGTCTTGGTGGTACTGCCGAAACGCACGTAGCCGGCCTTCGGAACCGGGCGGCGGCTGTCCAGATCACCCACACCCGAGCGGACACTGGTAACCCCGCGCGGGGTCTCCAGCCGGACCGCCACGCCGGTGACTCCGGCGTCGCGCAGCGCGTCCGCGTCCCGCTGCGCGGTCTCAGTCACGGCGGAGGGACGTGGCGTGGCCGAGGCCGGGGCCGCCGGGAACGGCAGAGCTGACGCGGCCAGCGTCGCGAGTACAGCAGCTGATGATCGGTAACGACGAAAGATCATGACCCGAGGCTAGGGGGCGTCTCGCCGATCATGCCGGGCTCGCGGCGCCTGGCACCGCGCCTCGCCGCGTTGTCGTCGGTCCCCGATGCGCCGCATCGGCTCCCTCCTCCGCCTTGCGATGCACGGCACCAGGCGCCGCTCCCTGATCCGGCCTGATCGACGAGACACACCCTAGGAACAGCCCGGCGCCACGGGCCATCCGGGCAGTGCCCCCGCTCGCCCGGGTGCCAGCCGGATGGACGGCGGCCGCAGCGACGGGCACGACGGAGAGGATCGCCGCGATGTCCTGCTTCTTCCCGGCGATCGACGAGTCAGGGGAATTCCCGTGCGGCCCCTGGTTGTTGGGGCAATCCGCACCGCGAGAGACGAGGAGGCCGGGATGTCGGGAGCAGTGGTGATCGGAGCAGGCCCAGGTATCGGGCAGGCGGTCGCCCGCCGGTTCGCCAAGGAGGGACTGCCGGTAGGGGTCATCGCCCGCACCGAAGCCACGGCCACGGCGGCCGCGGAGGCGGTCGGGCGGATCGGCCCGCGCGCCGTGGCCCGTACCGCCGACAGCACCGACGAGACAGCGCTGCGTGACGCACTCGACGCGATCGCGGACGAGCTCGGGCCGCCCGACGTCGTGGTCTACAACGCGGCGCACATCCGGCCGGACACCCCCGGCGAGCTGTCCGTGCGGGCCCACCTGGACGCCTGGGCGGTGAACGTGGTGGGCGCCCTGACCGCCGCCGCGCATGCCGCACCCGCGATGGCGGACCGCGGGAGCGGATCCTTCCTGGTCACCGGCGGTATGCCCGAGCCCAAGCGGGAGTACGTCAGTCTGTCCCTCGGCAAGGCCGGTGTCCGTACCCTCGTCGCGCTCCTGGACCAGGAGTACGGGCCTTCGGGCGTGCACGTGGCGTCCGTGACCGTGGACGGCCCGGTGGCTCCGGGCACGGCGTTCGATCCGGAGCACATCGCCGAGCACTACTGGCGGTTGCACACCCAGCCGAGGCACGCCTGGCAGCAGGAGATCGTCCACGACGGCCGTTGAGAGGGACGGCCGGCGTACGCGCTTGCGGTCGGGTCCGGGCGCTGGGGCGGGACGTGGACGGTCAGTCGCCCGGTGTGGGGGAGGCGGCGGGTGTGCGGCCTGCCAGGACGTCCTCCAGCCGTCCTGTGCCCTGCTCCACCGCCGCGTTGACTGAGTCCTGAGCGCCTCCGTCCAGGCCGCCGCCGGCCACGGTGATCGCGTCCGTGCCGACGCGTACGACGGCGACGTCCATGGTGAGCGTGGTGGGTTCGCCGTCAGCCGTGCCCTTGACCGTCACTTCGAGCCCTTGCCGGGCGTCGCCCTCGTCGGGCAGCGAGGTCTCGATGACCTCGACCGTGCGTTCGTCGCCCTCGGAGCCGGTCACGGTGAACTGGTCGCACTCGTCCGGCAGGGACGCGAGCCACTCCATGGAGTCGTCCAGGTCGGACTGGTCGTAGGTGCCGACCTGGTACAGCAGACGGGAGTCGCCTTCCTCGAAACCGGTGACGGCGAACGCGCCCGAGGGCTTGCCGAGCAGATCCTCGCCGTAGAGGCCGTCGAGCAGGCGCTGGCAGTCGGCGGCGTCCGCCTTGCCGGTAACGAACTCGTGGACGTCGACCGTCCCGATGAGCAGGCCGTCACGCCACTTCTCGGCGTTGTCCACCTGCGTCCAGTCCTCCTCGATGTCCGCCTCCGTGATCAGCGCCGTTTTCGCGCCGGACTCGGTCAGGGTGGCGGACGGGGAGGGGGAGGGGGAACGCCGGGCGGCAGGTGCGGCGGCCCGGGACTGCCCTGCGGTCGGCGACGCGGAGGCGTCCGAGCTCTGGTTCGCCTTGTCGTCACGGTCCGAGCAAGCCCCGGTGGCCAGCAGGGCGCCCGCCGCCACGGCGGCGGCGAGGACACGGGCGGGGCGGGACGGGCGTCGTGGCATGGCACGGCCTCCTAGGAGCGGAAACGCAGGAACACAAACGCAGGGAAGAGGGGACGCAGGGGAGTGGGAGCGCAGGGGCGGGGACGAAGTAGCGGGACGTAGGAGCAGGGGTGATGCCACCAGCGCACCACCGGCCCGGACCGTCCACCAGCGCACACGGCCGTACGGGTGAGGCCGCGGCGCCCCGCCCGGTGGTCTGGTCCACGAGCCGCGCGGGCCGGGCGGAGGGAGAATGGGAGGACACTTCGGCGCGCCGGAGGAGGTGGGAAGCATGGTGCTGCCCTTGGTCGTGGGTGTCGACGGCTCGGAGCCCAGCCTCCACGCCGTGGACTGGGCCGCGGACGAAGCGGTCCGCCACGACTGCCCGCTGCGGATCGTCCACGCCTCACTGTGGGAGCGGTACGAGAGCGAGGCCCTGGCGGACGCCCCCGGGACCGGCCCGGACGTGGTGACCGAGCGCGACCTCGTCGAGGGCATCGTGGCGGGAGCGGCCCAGCGTGCCCGGCAGCGCGCGCCGGCGCTGGAGATCAGCACCGACGTGGTGCCGGAGGATCCCGCGTCGGCACTGCTGAGCGAGGCGCGACTCGCCGCCGCCGTCGTGACCGGGGTGCGTGGCAGGGGCCCGATCAGGGAGCTTCTGCTCGGTTCGGTCAGTCTCTCCCTGGCAGCCCGGTCCCCCTGCCCGGTCGTCGTCGTCCGTGGGCGGGAGCAGAACCGACAGGCCGTCAACGGCCTCATCGTCGTGGGGGTCGGCGGCGGCACGGACCGGCCGGCGATCCGGTACGCCCTGCGGGAGGGCGCGGTGCGCGGGTGCGAGGTCGAGGCCGTACGGGCCTGGCGTCGCCCGGCGCACGGGACCCCGCCGCATCCGCTGCCGACCGGGGAACCCGCCCACGGCGAGGAGGAGCAGGCGTCGCTCCTGCTCGCCGAGGCGCTGGACGGTGCCGGCGAGGAGTACCCCGATGTGACCGTGCATCACACGTTGTTCGAGGGTTCCGCACGCCACGCACTGGTCGCCCGGTCCTCGGTGGCCGACCTCGTGGTCATCGCGGCCCACCGGCGCCGTGGCCATCTCGGCCCGCAACTCGGGCTCGTGGGACACACGGTGCTGCACCACTCCGAGTGTCCGGTCGTGGTGGTCCCGCACCACGAGTGACGCCACGGCCGGCCATCCTCGCCTCGCACCGCTGCCAACCCGTCGGAAATCGGGTGCGGTTCGCCAGTCCCCTGGTGTGTCATCGGGGGCATGGCGATTACGTTGGGCGAGCCGGGAATCGGCGGGCTGGGCCAGGCTGTGGGCGTGCTGCGCGACTGGCAGAGCGACGAGGCTCCGATGCAGTTGCATCCAGGGGATCTGGGCTGGTTCTGGCGGGCAGGTGCGGAAGCGACCGCCGCGGCGGTCAGGACGTGGAGCCGGGGCGGGCGGATTCTGGCCGTGGGGCTGCTGGACGGTCCCGGGCTGTTGCGGCTGACGATCGCGCCGGACGCTCAGCGGGACGAGGAGCTCGCGCAGCAGTTGGTTGAAGATGTGACCGATCCGGGGTGCGGGGTGTTGCCCGAAGGGAGGGTGAACGTCGAGGCGCCGATGGGCGCAACGGCCCAAGATCTGCTGTCCGAGGCCGGCTGGAAGGTCGACGAGCCGTGGACGCCGCTGCGCCGCGACCTCACGGAGCCGGTGGCGGACCCAGGCGTGCGGATCGAGGTGGTCGGGCCGGAGCAGGCGCATGTCTATACCGCCGTACATCGGGCGGCGTTCGACGGGTCGAGGTTCACGGATGAACGCTGGCACGCGATGGCCACCGGATTGCCGTACGCCGACGCCCGATGTCTGGTCGCGTACGACGACCAGGGCAACGCGGTGGCGGCGGTGACGGTGTGGTCGGCCGGTCCGGGCAGGCCAGGGCTGCTCGAACCGATGGGCGTGCACCGGGACCACCGCCGTCAAGGCTACGGCGAGGCGATCACCGTCGCTGCGGCGGCCACACTCCGGGAGCTCGGTTCGTCGAGCGCGATCGTCTGCACCCCGAGCTCCAATGTCGGTGCCGTCGCCACCTACAAGTCGGCCGGCTTCCGGGAACGCCCCGAGGTCCGGGATCGGTACCGGGATGTCTAGTGCCTCGGCTCTTCTGTGGTTCCCCCGCTGCACACAACGTTCTTTGCGTTCGTCCGCAACGAGGTGAAGACTGGATTGTCCGAGGATCTGGGTGCATCCTCACAAGTCCTGGGTGCGCAGGTCCCCTAGGTCGATACGGGTATCTCATGCCCGCATGCGGTTCAAACACTTCTGTTCCATCCGGGAACAATCATGACCAGCACCCCGCGTCGGCGGCTCAGCCGCTATTTCGGCGCGTCATGTCTGGCTGTTGCGCTTTCCTTCTCGGTGACCCCGGCCTTCTTCGAGGCAGCCGCCGTTCCGGCTTCCGCAGTCTCGACAGCCCCGGTGCAGCAAGACCCCGGCGGCGGCGATGGCGGATCACAGGACTCGGGATCGCATCAGCAACAACAATCGTCGCAGGGCGAGGGCGGCGACGGCGGCTCCGACGGCAACGATCCCGGGATCGACCGGAGCAGCGACGGCAGCGACTACTCGAACAGCAACTCGCGCGAGGGCAGCGACAGGCAGAACAGCGGGAACGCCCACAACGCGGGCGAGTTCGACCCCGACTCGTGCGAGTTCGACATCCAGCAGAGTGCCGAAGCGCCCACGTGGTGTGAACAAACCATTGAACAAAGCGCCGCAGCATCCGCATCCGAGTGACCGACAGCGGATGTGAAGGCGGTCCGGATCGCGTCCGCGGCGGCCCGCGGGTACCGCCGGTCGGTGGGGCCCGCGGGCCTCAAGCGGGCAGGGCGGCGAGCCAGTCGGTGAGGATCCGGTTGACCTCGGCGGGGCGTTCCTGCTGGATCCAGTGGCCGCAGCCGTCGAGGATGTGTGACGAGACCAGGTTCGGCAGGGTGACCGGGTACGCCTTGATCGCGTCGGCCAGCCAGGTCGTGGAGGCGTCCAGGCTGCCGCCGATGAACAGGGACGGCTGGGTGAGCGGAGCGCCGTCGAAGGCGGCCAGGTCCTCCCAGTCGCGGTCCATGTTCCGGTAGCGGTTGAGCGCTCCGGTGAAGCCGGTGCGCTCGAACTCCCCGGCGTAGACGTCGAGATCCCTCTCACTGAGCCAACCGGGCAGCCGACCGCTGGGGAACCGGTCCCGCAGCGTCCCGGCCCTGCCGACGAAGTGCGGGTCGGGAGCGCCTGCTCGCGGCATGGTGTCGGCTGACAGAGCCGCGTAGAAACCGGCGAGCCAGCCCCGTACGTCGGGCTCGATCTCGGCCTCGGCGCGACCCGGCCGCTGGAAGTACGAGATGTAGAACTCCTCGTCCCCGCCCAGCCGGGTGAAGACGTCGCTGGGGCGGGGGCCGCCGCGCGGAGTGTAGGGAACGCTCAGCAGTGCGACGGCCCGGAAGAGCTCCGGCCTGAACAGAGCGGAGTTCGCGGCGATGGCCGCGCCCCAGTCGTGGCCGACGACCACCGCCGGCTCCGCGCCCAGGGACTGCACGACCGCGGCGTTGTCCTCCACCAGGTCGAGCATCCGGTACGCGTCCGTCGAGGACGGCTTGGAGGAGCGGCCGTAGCCGCGGACGTCGATCGCGACCGCGCGGTACCCCGCCGCCGCGAGGACCGGCAGCTGGTGGCGCCAGGAGTACCAGGATTCGGGGAAGCCGTGGATGAGCAGCACCAGCGGTCCGGTTCCCTGCTCCGCGAGGGCGATCCGGCCCCCCGGCGTGGAAACCGACCGGTGCGTGGCCTCCATGACGTGCTGAGACATGCGCTCCTCCACCGACCTGTGGTCTGCGGTGCGCCGCGACGACCCGTTGCCGCCGCTCCGCAGCTCTGTTGGCTCGACGCCAATCATCCGGAAGGTCCTGCTGTGAGGACGAGGTTGTTTGCCGAATCGGCAAGTGCCCGGTAGCCGGCCCACTGCGACCTCCTCCGGGGCGGCCGGCTCCCGTTCGGTGGCTCCGGATCCTCGGTACAACCATTGCGCCTGGTCACGGGTCTCCTTGAGCGTTCGGCCGTCATGTGCGGCCACTCGCTCGACGCAAGTACCAAGCAGGAGACTCAGCGTGCCCCAGCACCTTCGCACCACCCTGGCCATCGCCGCCGTCGCGGCCCTGACGGGCGGGCTGCTCACCGTCACGGCCGGTCCGGCCACAGCCGCCGGATCCAACGTGCCCGGCGACTTCAACGGCGACGGCTACCGCGACATCGCGGTCGCCGCGCCCGGCGCGTACGTGGCCGGCAGGTCCGCCGCCGGGCAGGTCGTCATCCTGTGGGGCGGTACGACCGACCCCGGCAACGCCCGGCGCACCGTCATCAGCCAGGACAGCCCCGGCGTCCCGGGCGGGGCCGAGGCCGGGGACCGGTTCGGCGACGCCGTCGTGGCGCAGGACCTCAACGGTGACGGCTACGCCGACCTCGCCGTGGGCGCCCCCGGCGAGGACGTCGGCAGCGATGCCGACGGCGGTACGGTCGCCATCCTGTGGGGCTCCGGCACGGGCCTGACCAGCGGGGTGACGGTCGCGGACCCGGCGCCGGGCTCCCACGACAAGTTCGGCCGGGTGCTCGCCGCGCTGGTCGACAGCGACCAGAAGCCGGACCTGGCCATCGGCTCGAGCAACCCGACGATCGACGTCTACCGCGGCGGCTTCACCAAGACGGGCGGTCACGGCGGCGCTTACCGCTTCGTACCCCCGTCCTCCGTCACGGGCGCCCCGACGGCCATCGCCTCGGGCAACTTCGGCGGCGAGGACCTGATCGCCGACATCGTCGTCACCGGCACCAGCACCTACTACGCGCTCGGCTCCGCCGACGGCCTGAGCCCCGCCGGCACCGTCAAGCTGCCCACCAGCACCTCCGTCGCGATCGGCGACTTCGACAACAACTTCTACGAGGACATCGCCCTCGGCGCCCCGAACGAGGGCGGCGGCGTCGTCCGCGTCTTCAACGGCGACGCGAAGGGCCCGTCCGCCACCGTCTCGTACACCGTCACGCAGGACTCGCCCAACATGCCGGACACCAGTGAGCCCGGCGACCGCTTCGGCGCCTCGCTGGAGGTCGCGGCGTACCGCGGGTACGGCTCCCAGCTCCTCGCCATCGGCGCCCCGGGCGAGAGCCTGGGCAGCGCCACCGGTACCGGTGCGGTCACCCTCGTCTTCGGCGGCGAGAAGGGCTTCGACGCGATCGGGGCCGACAGCACCACGTCCACCCGGTTCTTCGCCCAGAGCACACCGAACGTGCCGGGCAACGACGAGACCGGCGACCACTTCGGCAGTTCCCTCCACCTCGCCGACACCCACAACGATGGGGACTGGGACCTTCTCGTCGGCGTCCCGGACGAGAACGCGGGGGACGGGGCGGCCGTCTACTTCCGTGGCAGCAACGGTCCCAGCGCCACCGGGACGCCCGGTGTCAGCGCCTCCGGGACTGGTGTCTCCACCTCCGGCTCCCCGGTGTTCGGGGTGCGCCTCACCGGCTGAGGCCGAGCGCCGAAGGCTCCGGCGGAGCGCTGGGCTCAGGGTGACGCGGTCCACCGTGGCGCGGCCTCGGCCCACTGGTTCGCCCACTCGGCGAGATTGCGCCGGTACAGGACCAGGGCAGCGGCGCGATAGGCGCCGGCACCGGCGAGAGCGACGGCCAGGAAGGTCAGAATCGCCCAGCCCATGGTGCGGCTGCGGATCTGCTCGTCGGTCATGGGCGGCTCGGTGATCGCTCCTTCCGAGCCGACCCAGACGTCGACGCCGCTGCCCTCGGTCAGCCCGGGCAGAACGTCGGTCTTCGCGGTGCGTGTCCGACCGTCCGGGCCGGTGAAGCGGACCGTGACCGGATAACGGGTCTTCCTCGCCTCCGCCGAGCCGGGCTCCGGATGACGCGGGGCGTCCTGAGCGAGTACGGCCGTGGTGAGGTGCCGCGTCCGCATCTGGTGCTCGGCGGTCGCGCGATAGTGCCGGTGGGCGGCGTCCCCGACGGCGAACGTGGCGGCCAGACCCAGGGAGGGCACGAGCACGCACAAGCCGAGCGCGATCCAGCCCTGGAGACGGTCGGAGCGCCGGCGCAGTGGATTGCGTCGGCGGCGCCACAGTGCCAGGGGATGAGCCGAGGCGTGCCGAGGGGAGCGGGTCGGAGGCGGTTGCGCGGGGGGTGTCGCGCCGGACACGGTGGTTCTCCTTCCGGGGCGGAGGGGCTGCCGGGTGCGGCCGGGACGGCACCACCCAGAGCGGTGGCACGGCACCAGCGGGGCGGTGGCGCGGCACCGGCCGTGGCGGTGGAGAGGGGGTTCAGCAGGAGTGCGGGCCGGATCCGGGCGGGGACGTGCCGCCGGTCGAGGGATGAGCGTGTGCGGCCTGCAGGACCCTGGCGGCGCCGCGGATCGCGGCGGTGTGCGGGGCGGGGACGGGACGCAGAGGCGCGTGCAGGCCGCCGTTGAGCCGGAAGGTGAGGTCGGGGCGCAGAGCGCCGCCGCCGGCCAGGAGGGCTCCCCGGCTCAGGGCGTCGGCCGTGAGGGGGCTCCGGTCCTGCCGGAGCATCGAGGTGATCATGGTGGTGATGGCTTCGCCGAGCTCCGCCGTGGCGCCGGGGCCGGCGAGATCGGTGGTGCCCAGGGCGGTTCCGCGGGCGTCGAAGACGGCGCCGTCGACGAGGAGGACCACCTCGGTGAGGTGGGCGCCGACATCCACCACGAGCAGTGGCCGGGAGAGGTCGGCGTTCGCGCCCAGAGCCACGGCGCGCGCGGTCGGCACGGTCAGCGTCGCGCGCGGGTGCAGCACGTCCACGGCCGCGCGCGCCCGTTCCCGGTAGGTCGGGCCGTCCAGCACGGGCGCGGTGACGACCACGAGCGGGCGGGTGTGGCGGGGCAGCCGGTGGTCGAGCAGCCGTTCGAGCATGCGGGACGTTTCCGGGACGTCGACGATGGCGCCGCGCTGGATCGGGGGCACCGCCCCGGCACCGGGGGAGGGCATCGTGGGTACGTCGAGGATCGTTCCGCGGCCGGCGATCCAGGCGCGGGTGCGGGCGCTGCCCATGTCGAGGGCGAGGCCGCAGCACCGCCGGCACAGTGGCCAGGGCCAGCGTCCGTGCCGGTGCCGGTGCCTGGCGGGGGAGTCGGTCCCGGGGTGGCGTACGGCGGTCATCGGCCGGCCTCCCGTACCTGCTGGCACCGTGCGCAGTAGCGGGCCTGGGGCACGATCATCAGACGCTCGCGGTCGATGGGACGCCGGCACAGGTGGCAGGCGCAGTAGCGGCCCTCGGCGATGCGCCGCAGCGCCGCCTCCACGTCGCTGAGGACCATGCGCGCGGACGCGGCGAGTCTGACCCGCACTTCGGCCTGTGCCGCGGAGCGGCGCCGGCGCGAGGTCCCGGCTTCGGGCGGCGCCGCGGCGAGCTGCCGAAGCTGCTCCTGGCGGAACAGGCGCTGCTCGTGCAGGTTCTCCTGCAGCGCGGCGAGGACCTCGGGGGACAGGTGTGTGGCACGGTCGCCGATGATCTGATGGTTCACCACTTCACCCCTTTGGCAGGGCGGGAGATCTGGGTAGGGCGGGGGTTGGGGCACGGGCACGGGCGCGGGAGCCGGGCGACCGGATCGCGTCCGGCGCGACGCGACGCGGCGAGGCCGGTCAGGCAGTGGCGTGGCGCTGGCAGGGGACGCAGTACCGGGTGTAGGGCAGGATCTCCAGGCGCTCGGCGGGCACGGGCCTGGAGCAGCCCAGGCAGGTGCCGTAGGAGCCGTCGTCGATACGGGCGAACGCCTCGTCGATCTCCTTGAGGACCCGCCGGATCGCTGCCGCCTGGGTGGACATCAGGTGGTCGGCCGCGCTCTGACCGGTCTCCTCCAGGGCCTGCAACTGGGCCATCCGGCTGCTGCGGGCGTGCTGGAGGCGCTGGCGGGCCTCGTGAGCGGTCAGCCGGCCGGGGCGGGGGTCGGTCTGGGAGGTGTCGAGCGTCATGACGAGGTCCCTTCTCGGGGTGTGAGCAGGCGCAGTGGTGGCCGCCCGGTTCGGCCGTGTGCCGTCCGCACGACTGCGGGCATCGGCCGATCCGGGCGGCTCGGTCACCTTCGACTCTGCTCGGCCCGGCCGTGGAAACCCATCGGGCACAGACCCCATTCGCACTGGGTCGCGATAACCACCCGGCGACCACCCGGGACGGCGCATGGGTAACCAGTGACCTGGGAAATGGGGGTCGGACCCCATCGACCGCGCGCGCCCGGTGGAGGCAGGCTGGAGTCGGATCGATCATGACCGGACACCGCGGTCCCGCCGGGGTGTGATGAGCGCGAGCAGAGTCGATCGAGGTGGTTCGCAGAAGGAGGAGTTCTCCCCGTGTCGCTGTTCTGGCGGATCTTCGGGCTCAACGCCCTGGTGCTGGGCGCCGCCACGGCACTGCTGCTGTGGGCGCCGGTGACGGTGTCCGTGCCGGTGCTGCTGACCGAGGCGGTCATCCTGGTCGGCGGTCTGGCCGTCATGCTGGTGGCCAACGGCACCTTGCTGCGCTGGGGTCTGGCCCCGCTGGACCGGCTGACCAGGCTGATGACCACCGTCGACCTGCTGCGCCCCGGCCAGCGGCTGCCCGTGCCCGGCGCCGGCGGCGGCAGAGAGGTGTCCGAACTGATCCGCACCTTCAACGCCATGCTCGACCGGCTGGAGCACGAACGCGCCACCTCCAGCGCTCGGGTACTCCTGGCCCAGGAGGCCGAGCGCCGCCGCATCGCCCAGGAACTGCACGACGAGGTCGGGCAGAGCATGACCGCGATACTGCTGGTGCTCAAACGCGCCGCGGACGACGCCCCCGAGCCGCTGCGCGAGGACCTCCGACAGGCCCAGGAGATCACCCGGGCGAGCCTGGACGAGGTTCGCCGCCTGGTACGCCGCCTGCGGCCCGGCGTCCTGGACGACCTGGGCCTGGTCAGCGCACTGACCTCGCTCACGCAGGACTTCGCCGTCCACACCGGGCTGCATGTCGTGCGCAGCCTCGACACCGACCTGCCCGCCCTCGACGAGGGAAGCGAACTCGTCCTGTACCGGGTGGCTCAGGAGAGCCTGACCAACGCGGCCCGCCACGCGGACGCGCGTCGGGTGGAGGTGAGCCTGCACCGCTCGGGTGACGCGGTGACGCTGGAGATCACCGATGACGGCCGTGGCATCGAGGCCCCCTGTGAAGGCGCCGGGATCCGCGGCATGCGCGAACGGGCGCTGCTCGCCGGGGCCGGCCTGGACATCACCTCCACGCCCGGCACCGGCACCCGCATCCGCCTCGTCACCCCCGTCTCCAGGGAGCAGCCCTGACCATGTCCGAGCCGATCCCCCTCGAACCCGCCACGATCGTGACACCGCCCCCGGCCGGGTCGACGCCGATCCGCATCCTCCTCGCCGACGACCACGCCCTCGTACGCCGCGGTGTACGGCTGATCCTCGACCGGGAACCCGACCTGCGGGTCGTCGCCGAGGCCGGGGACGGTGCCGAGGCCATCGAAGAGGCCCGGCGGCATGAGATCGACCTGGCCGTCCTCGACATCGCCATGCCGCGCCTGACCGGCCTGCAGGCCACCCGCGAGCTGGCGGCGCTCAAACCGGGCCTGCGGATCCTGATGCTGACCATGCACGACAACGAGCAGTACCTGTTCCAGGCGCTGAAGGCCGGGGCCTGCGGCTACGTACTGAAGTCGGTCGCCGACCGCGACATGGTCGCCGCCTGCCGGGCCGCGATGCGCAACGAGCCGTTCCTCTACCCCGGCGCGGTCACCGCCCTGATCCGCAACTACCTGGACCGCGTCCGGCACGGTGAGGAGAACGCCGAACACCTGCTCACGCCGCGTGAGGAGGAGGTTCTCAAGCTGGTCGCCGAGGGCCACTCCTCGAAGGAGATCGCCGAGATCCTGTTCATCAGCGTCAAGACCGTGCACCGTCACCGGGCCAACCTCCTGAACAAACTCGGCCTGCACGACAGGCTGGCGCTCACCCGGTACGCCATCCGCGCCGGCCTGATCGAGCTCTGACGCCCGTCCGCCCTGCCACCTCCCCGCCATCGTCCGGGGCTCCGGCCGTCCCCTGCCCGGCCGGAGCCCCGGCCGGGCACCCCGCCCATCCGAGCATCCAGAAGAAAGGGACGGTGCATGCGCCGGGCGTTCCGCACCATCCCGCCCCCCGTCGCCGCCGCCGGTCACCGGCTGGCGACGACGCTCACCCTGCTCCTCGCCGTCCTGCTCGCGGCACTTCCCGCCGATGCCGTGCACACCGCCGCCGCCCCGGTGCCCAACCCGGCCGCGGTGGTCACGGGTGCCGAGCGTCCTGACACCGGTCCCCGCGCGGAGGACACGTGCGCGGCGGGCTGCACGGCCCAGGCCAGAACCCGGCACGACCACCTCGGGGAGCGCCCGAACCTACCGGATCACCACGCCACCGACCCCCGCGACAGCGCCGCAGCCGCCGGCGCGGGCACGTCGGCGCCGTCCGCGCACTCACCCGTCTCTCCCGGCCGGTCGGCGCACGACCGCGGCCGGGCCCCTCCGGCGCCCGCAGGTACCTGAGACAACCTGCCCGTTCCCTTCCCTCCCCTTCCCTCTTCCTCGTCGCGGCCGCGTCCGCCGCTGCCGCGACGTGCCTGCCGGAGGCTCGCGTTGAAACGCCGCAAGAACTCCCTGCGCACGCGTGCGCTGCTCGCCCTCGCCGTGATCGCCGGATCGCTGGCCATCGCCCTCACCACGCCGATCCGCCTCGGACTCGACCTGCGCGGCGGCACCCAGATCATGCTGGAAACCCGCCCCACCGACACCGCCGACGCCGACCGCGCGGCCACCGACCGCACCGTGGAGGTGCTGCGGGGCCGTATCGACGCGCTCGGTGTCGCCGAACCCACCCTCGTCCGCTCCGGCGACCACCGCGTCCTCGTCGAGCTGCCCGGCGTACAGGACCCGAAGAAGGCGGCCGACGTGCTGGGCCGCACCGCGCAGCTCACCGTCCACGCGGTCCTCGGCACGGCCGAGACCCCCGACGGCACCACCACGCCCCCGACCCAGCCGGACGACCCGGCCGGGGGACGGACCCTGCCGGACGAGTCCGGACAACTGCTGCGGCTGAAGGCCGCCGACCTGAACGGACAGGACGTCGAAGGCGCCGACGCCCGTTTCGACCAGCAGAGCGGCACCGGATGGCATGTCACCGTCGACTTCACCGGCAGCGGCCGCGACCGGTGGACGCGGGTCACCGCACAGGCCGCCTGCCACCCGGCCGGCGATCCGCAGCGCCGGGTCGCCATCGTCCTCGACGACAAGATCATCTCCTCACCGCAGGTCGACCCGTCCGTCACGTGCGGTGCGGGCATCCCGGGCGGCACCACCCAGATCACCGGCTCCTTCGACGACTCCGAGGCCCGCGAACTGGCCCTGCTCATCTCCGGCGGCGCCCTGCCCGTCCCCGTCGAGATCGTCGAGCAGCGCACCGTCGGCGCCACCCTCGGCGACGCGGCCATCGAGGCCGCCGCCCGGGCCGCCGTCATCGGCACCACCCTGACCGCACTGTTCGTCATCGCCGTCTACCGGCTCATGGGCCTCCTCGCGACCGTGGCCCTGGCCTGCTACGGCCTGATCTCCTACGCCGCCCTGGCCCTGCTCGGCGCCACCCTGACCCTGCCCGGCCTCGCCGGGTTCGTGCTCGCCATCGGCATGGCCGTGGACGCCAACGTCCTCGTCTTCGAACGAGCCCGCGAGGAACACGCCGCCCGTACCCGGCCCAGCCCCCGCTCGGCACTGACGGCCGGATTCCGCGGCGCGCTCAGCGCCATCGCCGACTCCAACATCACCACACTGATCGCCGCGGCCCTCCTGTTCGTCCTCGCCTCCGGCCCGGTCCGCGGCTTCGGCGTCACCCTCGGCATCGGCGTCCTCGCCTCCATGATCAGCGCACTGGTGATCACACGGGTCCTCGCCGAGTACGCGGCCGGCCGGCCCGCGGTCCGGCGCCGCCCGCACCTCACCGGCATCGCGAGCACCGGATGGGTCCGCGACGGACTGCTGCGCCGCGACCCGTTCCTGATGCGCCACCCACGCCGCTGGCTGGCCGTGTCCGCCGCCGCCCTGGTCATGGCCGCCTCGGGCATCCTGGTCCGCGGCCTCGACTTCGGCATCGAGTTCACCGGCGGCCGGCTCATCGAGTACTCCACGACCGCCGCCGTCGATCCGGACCGGGCGCGGGAGGCCCTCACCCATGCCGGATTCCCCCGTACGGTCGTCCAGTCCTCCGGCGACACCGGCCTCACCGTGCGCACCGAGAACCTGACCGGCACCGAGGAGGCCACCGTCACCGAGACCATCGGCGGCCTCGGCGGCGAGACGAAGAAGATCCGTGACGAGCTGATCGGCCCCAGCCTCGGCGACGAACTGCGCCGCAACGCCCTCATCGCCCTCTGTCTCGCCCTCGGCGCCCAGCTGGTCTACCTGGCGGTCCGCTTCCGCTGGGTGTTCGGAACCGCGGCCGTGGGCGCGCTCGCCCATGACACGGTGATCCTCATCGGTGTCTTCGCCTGGCTGGGCAAGCCCATCGACGGGCTCTTCCTGGCCGCCCTGCTGACCGTCATCGGCTACTCGGTCAACGACTCCGTCGTCCTGTTCGACCGCATCCGCGAACTCATCGCCCGCGACCGCACGACACCGCTGTCCCGGCTGACGAACCAGGCGATCCTGCAGACCCTGCCCCGCACCGTCAACACCGGCATGGGCGCGGCCCTCATCCTCACCACCCTGGCCGTACTCGCCGACAACACGCTCACCGACCTCGCCCTGGCCCTGCTCATCGGCCTGGCGGTCGGCACGTACTCCTCCGTCTTCACCGCGGCCCCCCTCACCATCACCTTGTTCCCGCACGGGAAGGCGCAGCGGCCGCCGCGCCCGCCCCGGCCGGCCGGTGACGGCGACACCACGCTCCCGGGCGTCCGACGGCCGCGGCAGCACGAGCGGCGGTGAGACGCGCGGCGCACAAGGAACGGAACCCTCGGCGGCGCTACGCCGGTCCGGACTTCGCCGGCACGCACAGCCACGCGAGGGCCGCGGCGGTCAGGTAGGTGAGTGCGCCGACGGCCATGCTGGTGCGCAGCCCGGTGTCGTAGTCGGTGGCTTAGGCGAGCAGGCTGCCACCGAGCGCGACGCCGGTGGCACTGCCGATCTGCCGGGTGGTCAAGAAGGCGGAGGCGGTCCCGGAGTGGCCCAGGGCGCGGCACCCATCACCGTGGCGGTCGAGCCGGTGAGCGCGAAGGAGGTACCGAATCCCGCTGCCATCATCGGGGCCACCAGCAGCGGGTAGGCGAGGGTGGATCCGCCCGCCGCCCGGACGGCCAGCCCCAGGGAGGCCAGGAGCATGCCGGAGATCACCAGCGGTCGATCCCCGGTACGGGCGCACCACGAACGCCGCGGCCGCCGGCACGGCCAGGCCCACGCCGGTGAGTACCGCCGGATCGGTCCAGCCGCGGCGTCCGGCCTCGTTGAGCGCCGAGGTCAGCGACGCCACCGCCGCCACGACCGCGCACTGCGCCGGCCAGTCCAGGCTTCGGGCGGCGAGCCGAGGCGAGCGGGCCACATGCCGCAGCGTCAGCACCAGGCAGGCGGCACCGACGGGCAGATTGATGATGAACACCCAGCGCCAACCCACCGTGGACACGAGCACGCCGCCCAGCAGCGGTCCGGCGGAGGCCGCGATGCCCGCCGTCGAACCCCACACCCCGAAGGCCCGGGAGCGCTCGGCCCGCGCCGGATAGGCCTGCTGGATGAGGGCCGGGGAACCCGGCACGATCAGCGCGGCGCCTAGGGGGCGTCTCGCCGATCATGCCGGGCTCGCGGCGCCTGGCACCGCACCTCGCCGCGTTGTCGTCACTCTCCCCCACGCTCGAACGAACTCCCGCGGGGGCACCCCCATGGCGCCGCATCGGCTCCCTCCTCCGCCTTGCGATGCACGGCACCAGGCGCCGCTCCCTGATCCGGCATGATCGACGAGACGCCCCCTAGCCCTTCCACCAGCCGGGCCGCCACCAGGAAGGCGGCGCTCGGCGCGAGAGCGCACGCGGTCGAGGACACCGTGAACACCGCCACGCCCGCGCAGAAGACCCGGCGGTTGCCCAACCGGTCGCCCAGCGCGCCACCGGTGAGCACGAAACCGGCGAACACCAGGGTGTGGCCGTCGGTGATCCACTGGATGCCGGTGAGCGAGGCCGACAGCTCCCTGCCGATCACCGGCACGGCGACATTGATGACCGTCACGTCCAGGATCACCATGAAGTACCCGGCGCACACCGCGAGCAGTGGTGCCAAGGACCGCCGCTCGGATGCCACGACCGCTCCCGTCCCCTTCGTATAGGAATGCACCGGTATGCACGGGGAGTACCGCCGTGTGCACGCAGGCGGGGCGGGGCGCTCCGCTGTCACCTCGTCATGCCGGCGGGCCGGGCGGCTACAGGCCGTTCACCTTGGCGTTCGCCGAGATCGTGTAGACCAGGGTGATCGTGCGGCGGCCTCCTGGAGGCAGCGGGACGTTCCAGCGGACGATGCCGTCCGCGTCGACCTTGTCGGGGGCGGGCGAACACGCCTCCCCGCGCAGGCCCACCTCCACCGCCGACGTCTCCGAGACCGGTATGCGTTCCCGGACGACGACCATGTGCGCGTCGTGCTCGCCGGGCGCCGAGAAACGGGAGAGATGCAGCCGGACGGTCCGGGTGAGAACGGTTCGCTGGGTGAGCCCGGCCGTGTCCCGGGTCTCCTCGGTGTGCCGCAGGACCCGGTGGTCGTCACGGCTGCCGAAGGCGAGCTCGACGGAGGCGCCGGGCGCGGTGAAGTCCAGCGTGCCGCGACCGGTGAACCCGCTGCCGCTGACGAGGTCCACGGGCCCGGCGAGCAGCGCGTGCCCGGAGCGGTTGTCGAACCGCACGACCTGACCGACCAGCGGGGAGAGTTCGGGCGAACAGGCGTACTCCCTGGTGGCCGACGTCGTGAAGGACGACAGCGGCACACGGTGGGCGCGCCCGTCCGACGGTACCGAGACCGACGCGTCGCAGCGCAGGACCCGGACCTCGCCGCCGTCGTCGACACCCGGCAGGCCCTGCACGGGGACGGGACCGAGGTCCGCGATCTCCTCCTCGCGCAGCTCGACGTGGAGGGTGCGGCGCTCGGCCGGGGAGCGGTCCTGGAGCGTCAGCCTGTCCTCCCCGAGCCGGGGCGGTTCGGTCGCCCGCGCGGAGCGGGCCGTCGACAGGGTCAGCCGTACGTTCGACCAGTCCTCGCCGGTGCGCTGCCAGACCATCGCGTCCGTGTCCAGCGTGAGCGAGTCCCCGTCGAGCACGGCCCGGTAGGCGGGCCGCCACAGCGCGCACGGGGTGAGGTGGGTCAGGCACAAGGTGGCAGGTCCGGCGGCGGCCGCCCGGACGGTCAGCTCGACATGGGCGACCAGCTCGGCGGGCGCGGTCCCGGCGACGGCCAGGGCTCGCTGGACGTCCGCGAGTTCGGCGGCGAGCGAGGTCAGCCGGGCGTCCACCTCGCGCAGTTGCTCGCCGTAGGTGTCGCGTTCGGCGTCGACACGGTCGAGTTCACGCGTCCAGCGGACACGCTCGGCCGCACCGAGGCCGGCGCCCTCGCCTATCTCCCGCAGGAGATCGGCGGCGAGACGCCCGAGGAGGTCGAGGCGGGCGAGCAGGCGCTCGCGCCGCTGTCCCAGCGAGACCTGTTCCTCTTCGAGGGCGGTCACGCGGTGGCGCAGGGCGGGGTCGTCGGCTGCGGGGCCGGGCCCGCGCGGTGTCCAGGCGCGTACGACCCTCGCGTCGAGGACCGAAGCCGGATGAGCGGCGTCGGCGGACAGCTCGGCGCTCAGGCTTCGGTCGACGGCGAGGGCGCTGATCGGTCCGAGACGCAGCCGCTGCGTGCCGGCCTCCAGGTCGAGTACGACGGTGCGCTCGACGTGGGCCCGGTCCTCCAGGCAGGTGACGGCGGTGACGGGGAGGGCGATCGGTTCGGGACTCGTGGCCATGAGATGTGTCAGCTCCTGCGGTTGCCGCCGGTCAGGGCCTTGCCGGCCGGGATGCGGATGACGTAGCCGCCGTCCAGGGCGGCAGTGGCGCGGGCGGGCAGCTCGATCCGCCACACCCGGGTGCCCGGCGCGTGCCGCTCGGCCTCCGCGCCGTCCGACGGAGCCTTCCAGTCGGCCCTTTCCTCGATCCGTACCTCCGCCTCGGAGGTGACCGGCACCCGCTCGCGCACCTCCACGGTGACGGGAACGGAGAGCCGGTTGGCCAGCTCGACGTGGACGCGGTGGTCGAGCACGGTCACGTTGTTGCGCAGGCCCGAGGTCGACTCGTGCAGGCTCGTGCGGCGGGTGACCTTGACGGCCTCGTCCGGTCCGAGTCCCACCCGGCACACACCGCCGGGAGCGAGCGTGGGCAGCGAGGTGGTGAGCAGGAAGTCCCCGTCGCTCGCGACCTCCAGCGGCCCGGCCAGCAGTGCCTGCTCGGTGGTGTTGGACAGCACCAGCGTCGTGTACACGGCCTGTTCCACCGACGGCACGCACAGGTACTCGGTGCGCAGACCCACCGGCACCTCGCCGACGGCGATGGTGTGCCACGAGCCGTCCGAGGGGATGTCGGCCCGGGCAGCGGCGTCGTAGCGGTGGTCGAAGGAGCCGGCCGACTCGCGGGGACGGACGGCGCTCCCCGGCAGGGGCAGGGCGGCGACCTGCTCGGCGCGCCGGCGGTGCTCGGCCGTCACCGGGTCGTACGACGTGCCCGGAAACAGGCGTCCCCGGCGGTCTTCCCGCGCGTCGGGTCCGGAAAGGACCAGCGCGGCGTAGTCGAGTTCGTCAGGGCCCGGCTGCGGGGGCCCGGCGAAGGAGACCGGAAGCGGGACGGGCGGAGCGGCCGCACCGGGAGCTGCCGGAGCCAAGGCGGGGGCTGCGACGGGCAGGGCGCCGGTTCCGGACGTGCTTTCCGGCATGAACGCAGGCGGCTGCGTGTATTCGGCTGGTGGGCCGCCGGACACCGCGGGCGCGGGACTCGCCACCGTGCCGCCGGGTGCCGGAAGGACTGCGGGCGGTGCGCCGTACGCCGCCAGCGGCGAAGGCACAGGCGGGGGCGGAGGGGGAGGCGGCACAGGGCCGGGAGGAGAGCCGGCTACGACCGTCTCGGTGCCCGCTCCCCGTAGCGAGGTGCCGTCGGCCTCCGGACGCGGTCCTGCCGCGTCGTAGGCGGCGAAGAGGTCGGCCAGCCCAGGCGCGGGCTCGCGCCAACCCGACGGCGCGGGGGCGGGCTGGCTGCGTCCGATGCGGATCGAGCGGAGCCGGGGCGCGTCGGTACGGCGTCGCAGGTCGGCCGTGGCCAGCGAGACGCGGACGCCGCTCCAGTCCTCGCCGGTGCGCTGGGCGATCGCCGCACGCATCAGCAGCCGTCCGGCGCCCTCGCCTTGACGGTGGTTCAGACGGTAGACCGGTACCCACAAGGCGCCCGGCACCCCGTACTCGACCTCCACCTCCACCTCGGGGTCCGTGCCGCTGGCGCCGGCGAGGGTCACCACCGCGCACAACGCGGTCTCCACGTGCGCAGCGGGCGCGTCGGTGGAGGCGCGGGACAGCCTGTCGGCGGCGATCTCCAGTTCGTGCTCGACGCCCTTCAGCTCCTCGTCCAGCTCCCGGAGGCGGGAGTGCAGCACGGCCAACCGGTCGTCGACGAAGTCGGCGAGCTCCAGCCAGGCGTCGACCGGAGTGGGACGGTGCGGGTCCTCTTCCCCGCGGGGCGGCGGCACCGGGCGCAGCCCCGCCACCTCCCGGATCAGCCCCAGCTGCCGGTCCCGGCGGGCTCGGACGGCCTGGCAGGCGTCGCGGAGCCGCTCCACTTCACGCCGCAGCTCGCCGGTCGGACGGGTGCCGGCCGGTTCGGCCTCGACCTCTACGCGGGCCTCGGTGACACGGACTCCGCTGCTGCCGACGACCCGCGCCCGCAGCGAGCCCGGGTCCATCGAACGGGGCAGGCCGGTCACCCGCACCCGTCCGTCCACGGGCACGCCGCCGCGGGCGAGCCGGCGGCAGAGGGCGCCCTCCGCGTAGACCACCACCGAATCGAGTGCCGATGCCCACCTCGGGAACGTCTCAGCCGTCATGTGCTCCCCCACGTGCCGTGTCAGTGCCGAGGGAACTCTATGCCGGACGGCGCACGGCATCCCCACCACCGACGTCCGGACCGGTTCACTCCGCCGGACGCGCTCACCAGCGTGGCGGTCCTCGCAGCGCCGACCGCGGTGATTGGCTTCACCACGCGCCGGGCGGGCGGGGGATCGGGAGGGCGACGTTCATGCCGGTCTCGACAGACATGATCGACATCGACGTGTCGTGGGTACTCCCTCGCAGGCCGTCGAGCACCGGGAACCACACCGGTCGTACCCGTGGACAAGGAGGCTGACCCGTGACCGAGCAGCAGCAGGACCCCACCGAGCGGCACCCGCAGCCGGACTTCCCCGGCCAGGATCAGCCGCACCCCGGCTGGACCGGGCCCATGGACCCGCCCCCGGACCACGGGGAGGAGTCGTACCGGGGGAGCGGCCGGCTGGCGGACCGCAAGGCCGTGATCACCGGTGGCGACTCCGGCATCGGACGGGCGGTCGCGCTGGCGTTCGCCCGGGAGGGGGCCGACGTCCTGTTCACCTATCTGGAGGCCGAGAAGGACGACGCCGCCGAGACCGTCCGGCTGGTCGAGGAGGCCGGGCGGCGGGCCGTGGCCGTCTCGTGCGACGTGCGCGAGGAGGAGAACTGCCGGGCCCTGGTGGAAAGCGCCGTCGAAGAGTTCGGCCGCATCGACGTCCTGGTGAACAACGCGGCGTACCAGATGTCGCAGCCGGACGGCATCGAGGCGATCTCCACCGAGCAGTTCGACCGGGTGATGCGGACCAACCTGTACGGCATGTTCTGGCTGTGCAAGTTCGCCCTGCCGCACATCCCGGAGGGCGGCAGCATCATCAACTCCACCTCGGTCCAGGCGTACAAGCCCAGTCCGCACCTGCTGGACTACGCGATGACGAAGGGCGCGATCGTGACCTTCACCCAGGGGCTGGCGCAGATGGTGATCGACCGGGGCGTGCGCGTCAACGCCGTGGCTCCGGGCCCGGTCTGGACACCGCTGATCCCGGCGACCCTGCCGGACACGCAGGAGTTCGGCAAGCAGGCACCGATCGGGCGGCCCGCCCAGCCCGCCGAGATGGCCCCCGCGTACGTCTTCCTCGCCTCCCAGGAGGCGTCGTACATCACCGCGGAGATCGTCAACGCGACGGGCGGTACGCCGCTGCCGTAGCCCGCCGGCATCGTCGACACCGGCCGGTATCCGGAGCCGCGTGCTGCCGGATCAGGCCGGTTCGGCGGTCCACGGCCAGGCGGACTCGCGGCCGGCCTCGATGAGGCCCACCATCCGGAACGCGGCGTCCGTGAGGCCGCCGAAGGTGTGCCGGTGGGGGCCCGTGGGGCCGTGGGCCGGCCGGTACCCCGCCAGGTTCCATGTGTACACCGGGATGTCGGCCGGGACCGGTTCGGCGGGTCCGCCGGGGTTGTAGGGGGCAGCCTGCTCGTCGGTCACGATCAGGACCCGGTCGTGCTCCCGGAAATGGGTCCGCACGGCCTGCATGGTGTAGGTGCCTCCGAGGCTGTGGAACCGTTTCAGCACCTCGAGCACCGGTTCGCCCGGCTCGAACGGCACCTTCTTGCTGTGCCACCCGAACTCCACCAGATCCGCCTGCTCGGCACGCATGGCGAGCGCGGCGCCGAACACGGCGGCCGCGTCCGCCCGCGTGAGCTGGGACCGCTCGGAGACGGTGTCCCAGAACATGGAGTCGGACCGGTCGACGAGGATCAGCGTCCGGCCGGGCAGGGACGGCACGTTGGCCAGGGAGTGGCCCAGTGCCTGTTCCAGCGCGGCCGCCCAGCGCTGCGACGGCGCGTGTCGGTGGGCGGCCAGGTAGCGGAAGGGGAACTGTGGGGACCGGGCGACCTCCGAGGGATCGGAGAGCCGTGCGGCGACCTGGGCCGCGACGTCGTCCGAGACTCCCGCCTCGTCGAAGTTCCGCAGGTTCCGAAGCAGCGCCATCGGCGCCATCGTGGGGATCACGGCTTCCCAGACGGCGGCGTCCATCGGACCGTGGAGCCAGCCCGCAAGGGACTCCCACGTCATGCCGGCCCCTGCCAGACGCTCTGAGCCGCCCGGCTCGGTCACCACCGCCCGCCGCTCTTCCGCAGCCGTCTCCATCAGCGCCCGGTGGGCGGTCAGTACGTGGTCGGAAGCCGGCGGAACCGCGTGCTCCGGGCGGTGGCGGCGGTCCAGGGCGTACCGGAACAGCGCGCCCTGCCAGGGCTTGTCCGGGTCGGGGGAGGCGTGCACCAGATTCAGCACGTCCCCGAAACGGAAGGCCTTGGACGCGGTGTCGTACTTGAGCAGGGACCGCGACGTGTACAGCCGGCGCACGCCGTCGGCGATGCCGCGCTTCACGGGCTGCGGCACCTTCCGCCCGTACACGGAGACCCAGTAGGCGAGCAGTTCGCCGGGTTCGTCGGCGCGCTGGAGCACCGAGTCGATCACGGACCGGTTCGACGGACCCGTGGACACCCCGGCCTCGAGCCGGGCCCGCACGTACGTGGCCGCTCCCACCAGGGACGCCGTGCGCATGTTGCCCTCGCCGCGAAGCCAGCGCAGCAGGCCGGCCGTCCACACGGGGTCCTGGACGGCGAGTTCACCGACGAGACGGACGTACCGGTCGTCCCGCTCCTCACCGCTCTCGTAGAAGGTCCGCTGGGAGACGAAGTTGCCGACCGCGAGGAGGAACAGTTCCTCCCGGGGCTCCCGGACGAAGGCCGGGCCGCCCTCGTAGGTGAGCAAGCCCGGCCTGGTGGGGCTGAGGGAGTGCCGTTGCGGGGGCATGGAACGGGCAGCCGCCGAGATCTGCGGGGTCACGAGCATCTCGGACCAGACCTTGGACACGCGTTGGGTGTAACGAGGCAGCGAATCCCCCCGGATTCGAAAGACGGGACGGCCCCGGCCAGAGGGGCCGACGGGGCGAAGACGCCCGCGCCTGCCGAGATCAAAAGGGGCGGCGGCGTCACTTGGTTGTCAGAGGAAGTAGCCGCAGCCGAGCGCATCGGAAGGCGCGGTCGCGATGCGAACCTACAAGATCCACCGGGCCACACGCCAGCGAATTAAAAGGGCGGAACTACTCGGTGCGCAGCGCCGCGGCCGTACGGGCCCTGGCCGCCCAGCCGGCCGGCACCAGTGCGCCCAGCACCGCGAGCACGACACCGCCCAGTCCGGGGAGGAGCAGCTGGAGAGGACCGAACACGTCGAGGACCGCCGGCGGCATACCGGTGCCCACGGCGCGCCCCATCACCGGCATGACGAGACGGTGCACCACGTACCCCGCCGGCACGCCCAACAGCCCGCCGGCCACGCCGATCGCGGCCACCGAGGAGAGCACGAGGCTCACGGTCTGCCGCGGCGTCATGCCGATCGCCTTGCAGACGCCCAGGTCGTGGACGCGTTCCCGGGTGTCCAGGACGACGGAGTTGAGCACACCGAGACCGGCCACGGAGACCAGCATGAGGGTGAGCAGCACCGCCATCGCCTCCATGATCAGCAGGACACCCTTCTGCTCCGGCGGGGGGACGGTCGTGGCGTCGCCGCCCAGTGGCCGCACCGCCGCCGCGAGCTTCCGGGCGTACTCGTCGGCCGGGACACCGGACTTCACGTCGACCAGGAACGAACTGGGCTCGGCCGACGGGAAGTCGGCCATGTCCGCGTGGATCTCCAGCGCGTCGCCCGAGGTGTCGAACGACTCACCCACGATCCGCACGTCGGCGGTCTCCTTCTCGTAGGTCAACCGGACCGTGTCCCCGATCTCGGTACCGGTGCGCTCCAGGAAGCGCGAGGGCACCACGACTTGGCCCGCACCGGTGATCCAGTGCCCGGACAGCATCTCGAGGCTGCCGGAGCGCGCGTCGCCGTCGTAGAGGCTGGCCCGCACCGAGCCGGATACCCCGGCCACCGCGACCTCGGTCCGAAGCTTGCCGTAGTACGACTCCAGGCCCGGCTGGGACGTGATGGCGGCCCGCACCTTCTCCGGGTCGGCGACCCTGGGCCTGGACGTGCCGACCGCGCTGCCGCTCACGGGAGGCGGGCTCGCCGTATCGCCCCCCACCGGAGGCGGCGGCGGGGGAGCGACAGCAGCAAGCCCGACCGTCGTGACCGTGACGGCCGCACGGCTCTCGGGATCCTGCGAAGCGCCCACCGCGCCCAGGGACGAGGTCAGCCCCACCGCGAAGGTCACCGCGACCGTGCCGAGCGCCACCGCGAGCAGCATGGCGAGGGCACGGACCGGATGCGTGAACGGGGTGGCGAGACCGTAGGTCACCGGCCGTGGCAGCGGCAGCCGCCCCAACGCCCGGTGCGCCCACTGCCCGCGCCCCGTGCGCGGCGCCCGGCCCATCGCGATGGCCTCGACCGTGTTCAGCCTTCCGGCCCGCAGCGCGGGAACCAGCGCCGCGAGCCCCACGACGAGCAGGGCGGCGACCGGCACCACGAGGTCCACCCACCAGGCCACCGACAGCGAGACGGCGCCGTAGACCGACTCCGTGTCCGCCAGCAGCGGCACCGCCAGGAGGTTGCCCAGCACGACTCCCACGGCGATGCCGACGCCCGCCGGAATCAGCGCCTGGGCCACGTAGGCCCCGACGACCTCGCGTGGCGTGAAGCCGATCGCCTTGAGGATGCCGATCCTGCGCAGACCGGTACCGACCGCACCGCTGACCACACCGCTGACGGTGATCACCGACATCGCGATGCCGAGCACGCCGAAAGCCGTCACGAACGGGACGGTCGCCGCCGCACCCTGATCCGCGGCACGCTTGGTGTCCAGCCAGGACTGCGTAGCCAGCAGCGCCCGCTGCCCCACCGACTCGGCGAGCCTCGCCCGGCCGGCGAGGATCCGCTGCTTCGTGCCCGCCGAGTCGAAGCGGTAGAGCATCTGACTCGTGACGCGGCCGCCCCGCGACGCCAGCGCGTCGACCTGCTCCGGGATCGTCCAGGCGTCGGCGGTCCTGCCGGCCGACACGGCGTACCCGACGACAGAGAGGGCCGGGGCGTCCGCGGTGTCCGCCGTCCTCAGGGTGGAGCCGATCTCGGTGGAGGGCCCCTCGAACGACGCGTCCAGCACGATCTCGCCCGGCTGCCGCGCCCACCGGCCGCTCTTCAGTTCCACCCGGTCCACGTGCGCGTCCGGACCGGACCGCCCGACCAGGGTCAGCGCCGGCATCCGGAAGCCCGCCCGGTCCACCGGGCGGAAGACGACGGACGAGTACGGCCCCGCGCTCGCGGTGACGCCGGCCAGCTTCCCGGTCTCCGCCAGCCGCTCCGCACTCACCTCGGCCGGATCGAACTGCGCGGTGAGGTGCGGGCCCCGCTGCCTGTCGAAGGCGCGGTCGAAGGGCGCGGCCGCGGCGACCATCAGCGCCCCGGCGACCACGGCAGAGGCCACCGCCATCATGGTGGCCACGGCGATCACCACGGTCTGAACCCGCCGCCTTGCCACCCCGGAGCGTACGACCCGGCCCAGCGCGCCGGCACCGAACAGGCTCATCGGACGGCCCGCGCGTGCGTGTCGAGGGCGAGGCGACCGTCGACCAGGTGGATCGTGCGGCTCGCGCACGCCTCCGCCAGCGCCAGATCATGGGTCACCAGCACGACGGTCTGGCCGCCCCGGTGCAGATCCGTCAGCAGTTCGCGCACGTCGTGACCCGAGGCGGTGTCGAGGGCACCGGTGGGCTCGTCGGCGAGCAGCAGCTCCGGCCTGTTGACCAACGCCCTTGCCACACCGACCCGTTGGCGTTCACCCCCGGACAGCCGGCCCGGGTAGGCGCGGGCGTGTTTCCGGATGCCCAGCATGTCCATCAGCTCGGCCGCGCGGGCCGTGGCCGAGCACCGGCCGGTCCCGGTCAGCTGTGCCGGAAGCAGGATGTTGTCCGTGACGGTGAGGTCGTCGAGGAGGTTGAAGAACTGGAAGGCCATGCCGATGTGCTCACGGCGGAACTTGGCGAGGGCGTGCTCGCTCAACTGGTCGATCCGGCGCCCGGCCACGGTCACGGAGCCCTCGGTCGGCTTGTCCAGGCCGGCGACGAGGTTCAGCAGCGTGGACTTGCCGCTGCCGGAGGGTCCCGTCACGGCAAGGGCCTCGCCCTTGGCGACGCTGAGCGTGAGCGGTCCGAGCGCCGGCGCGGCGGCGTCGTCGTAGCGCTTCGCCACACCCTCCAGTGCGATCACTTCATTCATGCGGGTCGTCCGTCCTTACGGTCGCGAGAGGCACCTGCCGTTGCCGACCCGGTGAACCTAGGGACCGCTGCCCGCGGGGCGCATCGGCCGCGGAAGCGACATCAGAACGTTCCCGCGGATGATCCGGCCGCGGGGTCCTACCTGAGAAGTAGGCCTCGCGGACAATGCCACGACCGGACAGGCGGACGCGGGCCGGGCACCGGGCCCAGCAGAATGTGCGGATGGAGACGGAAGACCGGCGCGGCAGACACCGACAGCTCATCGACGCGCTGCGCCCCGAGGTGAAAGCCGCCCCGCTGTCCCGGCGAGCGGTGCGCGCCGACGCGGCGCTGGCGGTCCTGCTCACCGTCGTCGCCCTGTTCGTCGCGGTGCGCTACGCCGGTGACGGGCCGATGCACGGCAACCCTCCCGGCGTCGACGTCGGCACCGGGATACCGGCCCCGCCCTCGCCGCCCGGTCCCGGCGAGGCACCCGTGGCGGAGCAGCCTTCCCCCGCGCCCTGGGCCCTGGTCGTCCTGTCGACGCTGCCGCTGGCACTCCGGCGCCGGTACCCGCTGACCGTGTTCGCGACGGTGCTGGCCGCGAGCCTGGCCATCGGCGGCTCCGCCACCTGGATCACCGTCCTGGCCTGTGTCGTCAGCGCCTACGGTGCCGTCGTGTACAGCCGGTACCGGATCCTGGCGACCGCCGTCCTGGTGATCGCCGCCGCGCTGTCCGGTATCGCCTTCCGCAACGCGGACCCCGTGCTGCCGGGATGGTCCAGCCCGGGATTCGTGCTGCTGGTGGCCGGGATGCTGGCCAGCCTCGTCCGCTTCCTGCAACTGCGGCTGGCAGCCAGCCGGGACCGGGTCACCGAACTGCAGGCGGCTCAGGAGGAGGCCATGCGCCGGGCCGTCGAGGAGGAGCGAGCCCGCATCGCCGCCGAACTGCACGACGTCGTGACCCACAATGTGAGCGTGATGGTGATCCAGGCGGGCGCCGCCCGCAAGGTGATGGACGTGGTGCCCGAGCAGTCCAAGGAGGCGTTGCTGGCCGTCGAGGCGGGCGGTCGGGCCGCCATGGCCGAACTGCGCAACGTGATGGGCCTGTTGGCGGGACCGGACCACGACAGACCCGATGGCCTGGAGCCCCAGCCGCAGCTCGCCCGGCTCGACGCGCTGGTCGCGCGGGTGCGCGCCGCCGGGACACCCGTCAGCGTCGAGATGTCGCTCCCGCCGGAACCGCTGCCACCGGGAGTGGACCTCGCGGCGTACCGCGTCGTGCAGGAGGCGTTGACCAACACGATCAAACACGCGCGCGGCGCGGAGGCGTCCGTTGCCATCGGGTACACGGACGACTGTCTGCGGATCGAGGTCACGGACACCGGCGGCACGGGAGACTCCACGCCGGTGGAGAGCAACGGCCGTGGCCACATGGGGCTGCGCGAGCGGCTGGCCGTCTACGGGGGCGAGCTGACGGCCGGGCCGACCCGAACCGGTGGCTACCAGGTCACGGCCCGTATCCCCCGGAGCGCGGGATGACCGCGGTCCGGCCGCCGCTGCGCGCGGTCATCGCGGACGACCAGGCTCTCGTACGCACCGGGTTCAAGATGATCCTGGCCGCGGACGGCATCGAAGTGACGGCCGAGGCGGCCGACGGGGCCGAGGCCGTCGCTGCGGTCCGCCGCACGCGGCCCGACGTCGTCCTCATGGACATCCGGATGCCGGAGATGGACGGCATCGAGGCCACCAGGCGCATCCTCGCGAACGACGACCGGCAGGAGACCCGGGTCGTCATCCTCACCACATACGACCTCGACCACTACGTCTACGCCGCGCTCACGGCCGGCGCCAGCGGCTTCCTGCTCAAGGACGTCACCCCTGAACGCCTGGTCGCCGCCCTCCATCTGGTGCAGTCCGGTGACGCCCTCCTCGCGCCCTCGATCACCCGGCGGCTGATCGAGCGCTTCGCCCGGCACGACGAACCGCAGACCGTCGCCCCGCACCGCGATCTGTCCGGCCTGACCCCGCGTGAACTCGAAGTGCTCCGCCTGCTCGCGACGGGCCTCAGCAACGCCGAACTCGCCTCCCGGCTCTTCCTGAGCCCGACCACGGTCAAGACCCACGTCGGCCGCATCCTGTCGAAGCTGGACCTGCGCGACCGTGTCCAGGCCGTCGTCTTCGCCTACGAGACGGGCCTGATCGCTCCTGGCGGGGGCGCCTAGGCCCAGGATCTTCCTGTTCTCGCCGCACCGGACAGGTCAGTTCAGCTCGCTCCAGAACCCCAGATTGTGTCGGCGGTAGTAGTCGACGGGCCCGATCCGGTGCGGTGCCAGAGACTGGGTGTACGGCCGGCCGGTGGAGGTCGGGCGGTGGCGGGGCCAGGTGGGCAGGCCGGAGCCGTGGGGCGCGCCAGTGCGGGCGAAAGCCGCCCAGTACCCCGTCATCGTGGACGACAGGCGGCGTTGCGCCGGGGTGAACAGCGGCTCGGCCACTTCGTCCTCGAAGAGGTAGGGGATGTCGCCGGCGTGGAAGGCGCCGAAGTCGAACTCGCCCGGCAGCGGGAGGAACATCGGCGCGTCCCGGTCGGCGAACTCGTAAGCGTAGACCGGCACGTGCCGGGCCAGCGAGTCGTGCTGGGCCTGCGTGCCGCGTGCCCACATACGGTCGGTGATCACGGTGGCCCAGGCCAGCGCGGGCGAGGGGAAGGCCTCCACGGGGTACTCGGCCCGTACACGCTTCGCCGTCCGCTCGCCGAACGCGGTGCGCAGCGCCTGGTCGTAGTCGGCCTCGGTGAACGGTTTGCCCACGGCGTCGTACAGCATCCCCACGAATGTGCGGTGTTCGTCGAGCGTCGCGCCCGACAGCACGGGCACCCGGTGGAAGCGTCCGGCGCGCAGGGCCTGGGGCGGCAGCTCGGGCAGGGTGGCGTTGCCGTACCCGAACGCCTGGAAGGCGTTCATGATGTACGGCACCTCGAGGATCGTCTCGACGGGCAGGGCCCGCAGGCAGGCGAGGACTCGTCCGGGACGGTCGTCACGGCACCCGAGGGGCGATGTCATCTCGGTGGTGATGTCCTCCATCTCCCGCCCCGTCCGCCAGACGTACCACGGGTATCCCGGTACGCCGGGTCCCATGGCGCCGGCCGGCATGTCCATCGTGGCCTCACCGCTCGCCATGACGGCCCGGTGGAAGAGCCCACGGGAAGCGGGGGACGTCAGGTGCCCCGCGACGGCGGACGCGCCGAACGACACCCCGGCCACGGTGACGTTGCCGGGGTCGCCACCGAAGGCGCGCGCGTTGTTCCGCACCCAGGTGAGTGCCGCCCGCTGGTCCTGGAGACCGAAGGTGCCGGATCCTTCCAGGCCGGGCAGCGCGAGGCCGCCGAAGACGCCGAGACGGTAGTTGACGGTGACGACGACCAGGCCCCGCTCGGCGAGGCGGCGCCCGTCGAAGAAGGCGCCGCCTCCCACGGAGCCGTCCCCGTGGATCCAGACGAGCACGGGCGCGGCCCCTCGCACGGCCGAGGCCGGCGGCGTGGTCACGTTCAGGATCAGGCAGTCCTCCTCCGTGCTGGAGATCTGCGCGTACTGTGACGGCACCTGCGGGCACAGCGGCCCCGGTTCGGTGGCATCCCGGACCCCCTTCCACGGCTGTACGGGGCGGGGCGGCGCCCACCGGTACCGTCCCGTGGGAGCACCCGCATAGGGGATGCCGTGGAAGATCCGGTACGGACCCGAGCGGATGCCGCGGACGAGGCCCGCGTCGGTGCGGACCGTCTCGCCGGTGGGGGTGGTGTCGGAAGCGGTTGCTGCGAGCCGGGCTTCGGTGGCTGTGGCTGTGGCTGTGGCTGTGGCTGTGGTTGGGGTTGCGGGTGGGGGTTGGAGGTGTTCGCGACCAACTCCTCGGGTGTGCATCATCGTTGGCACAACACGCCTGGTGGTACGTGGCATGATTGGCGGCCGCTGGGTGGTCCGGCGAGCGCTCGGCTTGCGGCGGTGCCGGCGTCGGACGGTCGTATCGAAGTGTTCGCGCTGACCGATGACATCTTCCGCCACACCTGCCAGACCGACCTGAACGGCACCTGGCGGCAATGGGTGGACTTCGGGCTCGGCGGAGACCATCTGGCGGTGGCGACCAACCACGACGGGCGGCTGGAGGTCTTCGCCACCAACGCCTCCGGCGTCCACCACCGCTGGCAGAACGTCCCCGCCGGAGACTGGCATGAATGGCAGCCGCTCGGCGGCCCAGCCGAGTCCTGCTTGGCGACCGTCGAGTCGCATGACCGGCGGATCGAGGTGTTCGCCATGAACGACGACGTCCTCCAGCACAACTATCAGGTCGACGCAACCGGCGCCTGGCGAACCTGGCAGGACTTCGGCGGTGGGGGCTACTTCATCCAGGCCCTGCGCAATCGTGACGGCCGGCTGGAGATCTTCGCCAACAACGCCGGTGGCGTGCACCACCGCTGGCAACACCAGCCCGGCAGCACCTGGCACGACTGGCAGCCCCTGTGACAGACGCGCTCGGTCCCACGGGTCCCCCTGTCACAGCTGCCAGCGAATGTCCTGGTCGGGGGTGTAGCGGCACATCGTGCCGGTGGAGACCGCACCGCGCAGGTGGGCCGCCAGGGCCGGGTGTTGTTCGTCCAGTCTGCGCAGGGTGTCACGGATGCGGCAGGCCACCACCGCGTCGTCGAGCAGCTCCAACCGCTGCTGCAGAGCGGCATGCAGGCTCGCCGACATGTCCGTCACCTCGTGACCGTCCGCCCACAGGTGCGCGGCCTCCTGAACGAAGAAGGGGTTGCCGGCCGTCCTCCCCAGGACTCGGCGACGAGGCGGTCGTCCGGTGCCCTCCCCACCGTACGGTGCATCAACTCGGCGACGTCGGCTGTTCCCAGGCCCGTCAGCGCCAGGGTCGTGGCCCGCGACATGAGCGCGCGCAGCCGGTCCCGCAAGGGGTGGTCCGGCCGCTCGATCTCCGCGTCCCGGCACGTCGCCACGATGAGGGCGGGTTCCAGGGACATGTGCTGCGCCGCGAACTCCAGCAGGGCGACCGACGCCGCGTCGGCCCAGTGCACGTCCTCCAGCACGATCAGCAACGGCTGGTGCTGCGCGGCGGTGATCAGCAGGGTGGTGACCGCGTCGAACAGCTGGAACTGATCCGTCTCCTCCGCTTTGGTCTCACCGCCCATCAGGGCCTGCCAGGCCGCTCCGGCACCGTCCGACGCGGCTTTCCAGGCTTCGGCTCGCGCGGCTCTGCGCAGGCCCCGGATGACCTGCGTCCACGGCCAGTAGCCAGGAGTGCCGTCGGCGCCCCAGCACGAGCCGCGTACCACGGTCATGCCCTGCCGGCGTGCTTCCTGCATCGCGTGTCCGGTGAGGGAGGTCTTGTCGATGCCCGCCTCACCGGTGATCGGCAGCAGGCCGCCGTGGCCTGTGCCCGCGCGCTCGATGTGAAGGCGCACGGCGCGCAGGAAGCCGTCACGGCCCAGCAGCGCGGGCCGGGCCCCACTCGGCGGCACGGTCACGTCCGGCACCGGCCCTCGCAGGCAATCCCCGACCGCCCCATGCCCACCTACTCCCGCGCAGCGTCCGGCCCCGGCCGCAGCCGTGGTCCCGTCCAGAAGCGTGGACGTGTTCGAAAAGTGGATCAAGGCCACATCCTGGGGCACCTCGTGGTGCGCGGCTGCCTGTCGTTCCGATCCGGCGAGTCAGTCCCGCTCGGCGGCGAGTCGGTCCCCCTCGCTCTCGAAGGTGCGCAGCAGATCGGCGGCGACGCTCACGGCGATGGTCGCCGGTTCCTTGCCGTTGATGTCGGCCAGCCCGATCGGGGTCTTGATCCGGTCGATGGTGGCATCGTCGTGTCCGCCCTCGCCGGCGAGCACCTTGCGGAATCGCGCCCACTTGGCCGCCGACCCGATCAGCCCGATGGAGCCGAGATGCGCGGTACGCAAGGAGGCGTCGCACAGAGCGGCGTCCTCGGCGTGATCGTGGGTCATGATCAGGACGTGGGTGCCGCGCGGCAGCTCCGCCAGCACCTCCTCGGGCAGCAGCGGCGTGTGATGCACGTGCACCTGCGCCACCGCGTCCGCCAACACGTCGAGCCGCCCCTCGGCCAGGACATCGGACCGGGAGTCGACGAGGTGCAGGTCGAGGTCCTGCCGTGCCAGGATGCGCGCCAGTTCCAGCCCGACGTGCCCCACCCCGAAGATCGCCACCGCCCGTACCACCGGCAGCGGTTCGAGCAGTACCGAGACCGTGCCGCCGCAGCACTGCACGCCGTGCCGGTTGGTGGCCTTGTCGTTCAGGGCGAAATCGATCAGTTCCGGTCGTGACTCGGCCGCGGCGATCATCTCGCGGGCCCGGTCGATCGCGACGGCCTCGACGTTGCCGCCACCGATCGAGCCCCACGTCTCGGTCCGCCCCACGACGAGTTTTGCACCGGCGTCGCGCGGGGCATGGCCCCGCACGGTCGCGACGGTCACGAGCACGCCGGGCTCCCGGCGTGCTCGCAGCCGCGCGACCGCGCCGACCCACGACATGTCAGGCACCGCTCAACGCTTCCGTGTCCGTGCGGATCCCGCCGTTCGCGGCGAACCCCGTGCTCTCGTGACCGTTCCGGGAGGCACCGGCCTCGCGGGCCGTCTGGATCGCCCAGTACACCGCCTCCGGCGTCGCGGGCGAGGCCAACTCGACGCTGACCCCGCTCGGCCCGAACGCGGCGGCGGCCTGCCGCAACGCCTCCCGCACCGAGAACGCCAGCATCAGCGGAGGCTCGCCCACCGCCTTGGACCCGTATACCGCGCCCTCCTCGGCGGCGTTCTCCAGCAGCGTGACGTTGAACTCCTCGGGCATCTCCGAAAAGCTCGGCAGCTTGTAGGTGCTCGCGGCCTGCGTCAGCAGCTGGCCACGGTTCGGCCCGTCACTCGTGTCCCAGCGCAGGTCCTCGAGCGTCAGCCAGCCCGCGCCCTGCACGAAACCGCCCTCGACCTGCCCGATGTCGATCATCGGGGACAGGCTGTCGCCGACATCGTGCACGATGTCCACCCGCCGGATGCGGTACGCGCCGGTGAAGCCGTCCACCTCCACCTCGGTCGCGGCGGCACCATGGGCGAAGTACTTGAACGGCGTGCCGGTGAACCGCTTCGCGTCCCAGTGCAGCCCCTCGGTCCGGTAGAACCCCGCCGCCGACAGCTGAACTCGCTGGAAGTACGCGGTGCGCACCAGGTCGTCCCAGGCCAGCTCCTTGTCGCTGCCCAGGGTGCGTGCGACGCCGTCGACGATGCGCACGTCCGAGGCGTTCGAACCCAGCTGGCTGGCGGCCACCTGCAGCAGCCGCTCGCGCAACTGCTCACACGCGTTCTTCACCGCCGCACCGTTCAGATCCGCTCCCGCACTGGCCGCGGTGGCGGAGGTGTTGGGCACCTTGTCGGTCCGGGTCGGGGCCAGCCGCACCTTGTGCAGCGGGATGCCCAGCGTGGTCGCGGCCACCTGCAGCATCTTCGTGTGCAGGCCCTGGCCCATCTCGGTGCCGCCGTGGTTGATCAGGACGGAGCCGTCCCTGTAGATCAGGACCAGCGCGCCACCCTGGTTGAAGGCCGTGAGGTTGAACGAGATCCCGAACTTGAGGCCGGTGACCGCCAGTGCCCGCTTCGTATGCGGGTGCGCGGCATTGAAGGCGGCGATCTCGCGCTTGCGATCGGCGACGCCGGCGTCGTCCTGCACCTGCTGCCAGACGGCGGAGATCCGTTCGGGCTGCACGACCGGCTGTCCGTACGGCGTGCACTGACCCCGCCGGTAGAAGTTGCGCTCCCGCAACTCCATGGGATCCAGGCCGAGCAGCGGCGCGCACCGGCCCATGATGTCCTCGATCACCAGCATGCCCTGCGGTCCGCCGAAGCCCCGGAAGGCGGTGTTGGAGACCTTGTTGGTCTTGGCGATGCGACCGGCGACGCGCGCGTTGGGAATCCAGTAGGTGTTGTCGATGTGGCACAGCGCGCGGGCCACGACCGGCTCGGACAGATCCAGGCTCCAGCCGCCGTCCGCGGTCAGAGTGGCGTCCAGGGCCTGGATACGGCCGTCGGCGTCGAAGCCGATCTTCCACGTCGCGTGGAACCCGTGCCGCTTCCCGGACATGGTCAGGTCCTGAGTCCGGTTGAGCCGCAGCCGGACCGGCCGACCGGTCAGCTTGGCGCCGAGCGCGGCGACGGCCGCGAACCCGTGCGGCTGCATTTCCTTGCCGCCGAAACCGCCACCCATCCGCAGGCACTGCACGGTCACCTCGTGGCTGTGCAGGCCGAGCACGTGCGCGACGATCTCCTGGGTCTCCGACGGATGCTGGGTGCTGCTCTGGACGAACACCTGCTCGGCCTCGTCGACGTAGGCCAGCGCCGAGTGCGTCTCCAGGTAGAAGTGCTCCTGATCGGAGAACTGCAGCTCGCCGGTGAACACATGCGCGGAGTCGGCGAAGCCGGCGTCGACGTCACCGGTCAGCATCACGGGCTGAGCGCCGTGAAAACTGCTCGCCGCCATCGCGTCCTGCAGCGTGACCACGGAGGGCAGCTCTTCGAGTTCCACCTCCACGGCCGCCGCACCGAGCCGGGCCGCCTCCAGGGTCTCGCCGAGCACCCAGGCGACCGCATGGCCGTGGAACATGACCTCGTCGGGGAACAGCGGCTCGTCATGCTTCATCCCGGCGTCGTTGACGCCGGGCACATCGGCACCGGTCAGCACGCGAACCACCCCCGGCACGGCGAGCGCGGGCCCGGTGCGCAGCGCGGTGATCCTGCCGTGGGCCTTCATGACCTGGACCGGGTAGGCGTGCAGCACGTCCTTGGTGCGGTACACCAGGTCGTCGGTGTAGAGCGCGGTGCCGGTGACGTGCAGCGCGGCACTCTCGTGCGGCATCGGGAGGCCGACGACGGGCTTCTCGGGACGCTGGGACAAGTGGCTCATGACGGCACCGCCTCGGCGGTTCGCGCGTACAGCTTCAGCAGGCTCTGGCCGAGCATCGCGGAGCGGTAGCCGGCGCTGGCGCGGTGATCGCTCATCGGCGTGCCCTCGCCCTGCAGCACCAGGGCCGCGGCCTCGACGGTCTCCGCCGCCCACGGCCTGCCCTCCAGGGCCGCCTCGGTGGCGAGAGCGCGGATCGGGGTCGCCGCCACGCCGCCCAGGCCGATGCGTGCCTTGCGGACGATCCCGTCCTCGATGTCGAGCGCGAACGCGGCGGCCACGCTCGAGATGTCGTCGAAACGCCGCTTGGCGATCTTGTGGAAGGCCACGACCGGCGACAGCGGCAGCGGAACGCGCACCGCGCGGATCAGCTCGCCGGGACGGCGCACGCTCTGCCGGTAACCGGTGAAGTAGTCCGCCAGCGGGACCTCGTGCTCACCGTCGGCGTCGGCGAGCACCACCGACGCCTCCAGAGCCAGCAGCGCCGGTGGGCTGTCACCGATGGGGGAGCCGGTGCCCAGGTTGCCGCCGAGGGTCGCGCTGTTGCGGATGAGCCGGGACGCGAACTGCGGGAACAGCTCCGCCAGCAGCGGGACACTGCCGTCCAGTCGGCGTTCGATCTCGGTGAGCGTCAGCGCCGCCCCGATCTCGACGCAGTCGGATTCGACGCGCAGTTCCCGCAGTTCCGGCAGCCGGTCGATCGCGACCACGCAATCCGCCCGGCGGGAACGGATGTTCACCTCCACGCCCCAGTCGGTGGAGCCGGCGACCACCACCGCGTCGGGCCGCTCGCGCAGCAGCTCCAGCGTTTCGGCAAGGGTGCTCTTCCGCAGGAACGCGCCGTCGTCCCGGACGTATTCGGTGGCGACGGGTACGGGCGGGGACTGCTCGCGGCGCTGCGCCAGCGGATCCTCATCGGTGGGCGTGCCGACGACGAACGCGGCGTCGCGGATGGGGCGGTAGCCGGTACAGCGGCAGAGGTTGCCGCTCAGCGCGTGCAGATCGAAACCGTTCGGACCGTGCTCCGCGTCGGAGCTCTCGGCACGGTCCGAGTCCGAGTCGGCGTGCGCGCAGCGGTCGGGCCGGTAGTACTCGGCGGCCATGCTGCAGACGAAACCCGGTGTGCAGTAACCGCATTGGGAGCCGCCGCGGACCGCCATCTCCTCCTGCACCGGGTGCAGGGTGGGCGGCATCCCGGGTTCGCCGGCGGTGGCGAGACCTTCGGAGGTGACGATCTCCTGACCGTCGAGCGCCGCGACCGGGACCAGGCAGGCGTTGACCGCCACCCAGTCGGTGGGCTTGTTCACCCCGGGACGGGCCACGAGCACCGAACAGGCACCGCATTCACCCTCGGCGCAGCCCTCCTTGGTGCCGGTGAGACCGCGCTCGCGCAGGAATTCCAGCACGGTGGTGTGGGGCGCAGACGGTGAGATCGGTGCTTCTTTCCCGTTGACCGTGATCCGCGCCGCTACCATGACAGGACTTCATTTCGGTGCGTGATCGATCGATTCATCATGTTCGCCAACTTCAGGCAGCTTTCTGTGATCAGACGCGCCACATCACTCGGCAGGCGCAAAACGGCACGCGACGGCGGCGTGTCGGAAGATGGTGGTGAGACCCCCCGGAGAAATCCTGGAGGAACCCGAAAGAAGCGGGAAGAACCCGGAATGTGCCTCGACAGGCACATCAGAACGGCGTACTCAGCAGCCGTGCGCGATTCGACCCGGAACCCAGACCGTGCACTGGGCGAGGCGACCGAGATCGGAAATGGCGTACATCCGCTGGTCGCCTCCTTTCGGCAGTCATGGGTCGACGTCCACCGCAAAGTAGTGGCCGGGGCCACCGAGGTCAAGACATTGACCTCGGTTTCTCACGAGGCGGCGCTCGCGGCCTCTTCGATGAGGTCGGTGACGGGTCGCGGCTGGGAGGCCAAGGAGGCGCGGCTCGCGTCCGGTTCGACGACCTTGCGAGCGTTCATGCGCTGGGCCATGCGGCGCTGGTTGCCGGGGTGGCCCATGCGGTCGGCCGTGGAGACCTGGTACCAGGCCGGCTTCGCACGCCAGGCCGGCGCGGTGACGGAGTCACCGAAGGTGGACGCCGGCGGGGCCTTCTGCGTCACCGCCATCACCAGGGCTTCGTACCATTTTGCGTGTGCGCTCGGCGTCGTCGGCCAGCGACGTCTACGGATTCTCGACCGCGTGCAGCTCGCCGAATCCGCGCCGGGAAGTTCGATGGTCACTTTCGCCCAGTGGGCGGCGCCACCCCAGAAGCCGTGGACCAGAACGATTGCAGGCTTGTCCGCCATCGACCCTTACCCTTCAGCAGCGCGCCGACGAACTCTTCTCATCACACACCCACGCAGGCGCGATCGCACGTCGGACCTGGTACTGGAAGAGCCCCGGCGGGGTGACCGGTATCAGGGCGTCGGCATGGGGGCGCCGGAGTTCGCGACGATCAGGAAGAAGACGGCGAAGGCCATGAACACGGCGAGGAAGACCAGCGAGCATCCTGTGCTCAGGGCCAGCTTCCCCGGCGCCGGCACCCTGGCCGTGGCCTGCTCGGGGCGCTCCGGCCGGTAGTACACGGTGACGATGTCGCCCTCGACCGTGGTCGACGGCCCGCCCTCCTCGTCGAACCGGACGACACGCCCGTCGGGCGTCATGAACTCGTAGACGTGATGGAGCGTCGTCCGCACCGCGTTGTCTCCGCTGCGGCTGGTCGTCGTGTACGACCTGAGGCATCGCGCCTGGGCCGCGTACCCGCTGGACCAGGCGCCGCTGACCTGACGGTGGCGGCGGATCACGACGACGGCGAAGCACACCGCGACGGCGATCAGGGCGAGCGGTACAAGCTTGAACAGGGCTTCCATGGCATCCCTCGCGGTCACGCGCCGCCTTCCGGAACACCGGCGCGCCAGGGAACGTAACTCAACACCGCAGGTTCGCCTCGCAGCCGGTGTGAAACCCCGCCGCGTTCACCACCAGGCACACCGGGAGGCGCACAGGCCGGTGCGGGCTGACACGAGCGACGGGGCCCGCCGCCGTGTGGTTGGCGGGGCCGCGTCCATTGTCTCAGCCGGGCCGCGTCACCTCCACCGACAGGTCGTTGTCGACGGTGTAGTAGGGGCGTACGGCGGCGTCGCCGACCGGGACCGCCGGAAAGACGAACACCTCCTTGCGGTCCGCCACGTCGTCGAGGAGCCTGGCGAGCCGGATCAGGGGGGCCTCGGCGGCGGGTTGGAGGAAGACGTCCCACACGCCGGTGCGGGCGGCCAGTTCCTCGTGGCCGACCGTGACGGAGAAGGCGTGGCCGTCGGGCCCGGCGACGGGTCGCACCGTGTGCACGGTGCCGCTCCCGCCCCGCAGCCGCAGCCGCACGGCGGCCTCCTCCCGGAGCGCGACGCCGTGCAGACGCGCACGGATCGTCACCGCCCGGTCCGTGACGTCGATCCGGTCGACCTCCGCGTGGGCGGGCCGCACCCAGGCGCGTACCGCGAGATGGCCGTCCTCGGTGACGTAGGGGATCCGTACGGCCAGCGGCGCCCGCCGGTCGCGGGGCCGGCTGTCGACGAGGGCGCGCAGATCGCGCGGGCCGGGCCGCAGCCGCTGCCGCTCGGCACCGGGCTCCCGCAGCAGGTACACGTCCCAGCGGCCCTCCGCGAGGACGGGCTCGGCCCCGAGGACGGCCCGCCGGTGACCGTCGTCGTCGGCCTCCAGGGCGAGTTCGTGCAGGACCTTCTCGGGCTGTCCCTTCTTCGGCCGCAGCCGCAGCAGCAGCCGTGCTCCGTCGGCCGCCCCGGTCCCCGCCTCGAAGACGATCCGGCCGTCGTCGTCGACCACGCAGCCCACCCGGGGCGCCGTCTCCTGCGTCGTGCTCATCGTCGTCCCCTCCGTATGGTGCGCAGTACGCCGTGGGCCGCGGCGTGGGCCGCGTCCCGGGCGGCGAAGCCGTGGCCGGTCAGGACGTGCTGGACGCGGGAGCGCTCCCGTACGCCCGCTCGGCCCGCGTGGCGCGCCGCGAGCGCGTCCGTGAACAGCCGCTCGGCCTGCTCGACCACCGGGCCGGGAGCGAAACGCCGTGCGTTGTGCTCGGCCGCGCGGCCCATGCGGCGGCGCAGTTCGTCGTCGCGAACCAGCTCCAGCAGGGCCGCGGCCAGCGCGTCCCGGTCGCCGACCGGCACCAGCCGCCCGTCCACCCGGTCCTCGATGATCTCGCCGGGTCCGTAGGGGCAGTCGGTGCTCACCACGGGCAGGCCGCAGCGCATCGCCTCGACGATGGTCATGCCGAACGGCTCGAAGTCGGCGGCCGTGGCGCCGATCGAGCCCTTCACCCACTCGGCTTCCATGGGGGCCGCCGCACCCATCAGGAAGACGTTGTTCCACAGGCCGAGTTCGTTGACGAGCCGCCGCAGCCGCTCCTGTTCCTCACCCTTGCCGTAGATGCGCAGCTGCCAGTCCGGATGCTCGGCGGCGACCGCGGCGAAGGCTTCGACGAGCAGGTCGTAGCGCTTGACCGGGACCAGCCGTCCCGCCGCGACGACCACCTTCGCCGTGCCGTCCGAGGTGGGCAGCACGGGGTCCGGCACGCTGTTGGGCAGGGCCTGGACGCGCACGTCCGGCAGCCGCATCTTGCGCCGGTAGGCGGCGGCGTCCGCCTCGGTGACGGTCGTGATCACGTCGAGCCTGCGGTAGGCGCGGCGCAGCGTCTGGCGCAGTCGCGGCGGATGGTTGTCCAGGGTGAGGTGCTCCTGTCCGACGCGCACCACATGGTCGGGGGCTTGCAGCGCGAGGTGCACGTTCAGTCCCGGCCGGGTGCCGATCACCACGTCGGCGTCGATGGCGGCGAGGCAGTCACCGATCCGCTCGTCGGTCAGCTCGCTGTACTGCCCGTACCGGTACTCGGCGTGCGGGAAGACCCGGGCCGGCCTCCGGTGCGCCGGATGGTCCTTCTCCTTTCGGAGATCCACCAGCGGCCGCAGCGACACTCTCGGGTCGAGCAGGAAGTTGGGACGCTCCCGGTGCCGCAGCACGGAGACGATCTCCACCTCGTGCCGCTCGGCCAGGGCTTGGGCCAGGTTGAACGTGGTGGTGATCGTCCCTCCGATGCCGTAGGCGTTGTGAAGCAGGAAAGAGATCTTCATGGCGGACCAGACCATGGAAACTTCCGTGAGGTTGCCGCCCGTTACCACTTCGTAGTCCTTCCGGACACTTGATGTGCGCGGGCGGTTCACGACGGGACCGCGTGGTGCCGCCTTCCGGACGGGCGGGGTGGGAGCGCTCCTGGTCTTCTCGCGCAACGCTCACGCGCAGCGTCGAAACAAGTACCGGACCCTTGTCTTATCGATCACGAACTCTCGTATAGTGACCGTCGGTTGATCAGCCTTAACGCTCAACTGCGCAACCACGCACACGTTCCCCCCTGGACGACGTCAAGGCCGCACTCGAAGCGGCCGCCCGAGGACCTGATTGATGACCGCGCAAGCCCGTCCCGGCGACCGACCCGCCGTACGACCTCTGCTCCTCATCGCGCTGACGGCCGCGGCCGTGTCGGCCCTCGTCGTCGGCTGGGCGGTGTCCGTGGCGCCCCCCTCCGCGCGCGGCCCGATCGGCTGGGGTGGCGGCGCCGGAGCCGTCCTGCTGTGCGCCGCCGTCACCGTCGCCGCGCACGGGTTGCGCAGCACGAAGGCGCTGCGTGCCCGGCTGCAGTCCGCCGACGCCGAAGCGGCACGCCTGGCCGGCGAACGGGAGACACTGGGCGCGCGGTGGCGACAGGAGCACCAGCGGCTGACGGACGCCACCGCCCACGACCGCGCGGTCCTGCTGGACGAATTCGCCCGGGAGCGGGATCGTGTCGCCCAGGAGCACCAGGCCGAGCGCGCCCGGCTCGAACAGGAGGTGCGGCGGCTGTCCGCGCAGGTCGACCGCGCCGTCGCCGACCGGGCCGCGGCGATCTCCGCGACCGCCAACGCCGCCGCCCGCATGCAGGCGCTCGCCACCGGCACCCTCGCCGACCTCAGGGCCATGGAGGAACGGCACAGCGACGAGGACGTCCTGGCCGACCTGCTGCACCTGGACCACCGCACCGCGCAGGCCGGCCGCCTCGCCGACTCCATCGCCGTGCTCGCAGGTGCCCGCTCCGGCCGCCGCTGGGCACGCCCCATCGGGATGGAGTCCATCCTGCGCGGTGCGATGGGCCGTATCAGCGGCTACCAGCGCGTCCGGCTGCACGCGGCCAGCAGCACGGCGGTGGTCGGGCACGCGGCGGAGGGCGTCATGCACGCCCTGGCCGAACTCCTCGACAACGCGGCCAACTTCTCGCCGCCCAGCGCCGAGGTGCACGTCTACGTCGAGGAGGTCCCGGCGGGCGTCATCGTCTCCGTCGAGGACAGCGGCCTGGTCATGGGCGACATCCAGCTGCGCCGGGCGGAGGAGGCCGTCTCCGGCGGCGGCACGGGGCTGGGCGGCCTCACCGGCACCCGGCTGGGCCTCGCCGTCGTGGGCCGCCTCGCCCGCAAGCACGGCCTGAAGGTCTCGTTCCGGCCCTCGGCACGCGGTGGCACCGGCGTTCTGGTCCTCATCCCGCAGGACATCCTCACCGAGGCGCCCGCCGAATCGCGGCCGAGCCGGGGCAGCCGGCCGCCGCGCCCCCTGCCCGCGGCCCGGCCCGCCGAGGCCGCCCCGGTCCACGCACACGGCGACGGCGAGACCGAGCAGCCCGCGCGCTCGATCGGCGGACTGCCCAAGCGCCGCCGCGGCCACACCCTGGCCTCCGCGGAGCGGGCGCGCACCACCTCCCGAACCGAGACGCCCCGCCCCGACGCGGCCGACGACCTGAAGGCCAGGGCCGCACGCTTCGGCGAATTCCGCCGCGCCGTCCGCTCGGCCGACTCCGCCGCGGAGGCGACGGGCCGTCCCCCCTTGCCGTCACCTGCCGACTCCGCCGCGCAGACGCCCGGCCGTCACCCCCTGCCGTCACCCGCCGACGAGCCCATCGCGCGCACCCGTCCCACCGAGACGTCACTCGACGTACCGACCCCCTCGCACCCGGAAGGCGACACCACCTCATGACCGGCACGACCACCGTCGACGAGAAGCTCACCTGGCTCATCGAAGGGCTCCTGGAGCGCACGCCGGGCGCGCGGCACGCACTCGTGCTCTCCCGCGACGGGCTCAAGCTGTGCCGCACCCCCGAGCTGACGGTCGACCAGGCGGACCAGCTCGCCGCGATCGCGGCCGGAATCCAGTCCCTGTCGCACGGCGCCTCGATGGAGTTCGGCGACGGCAGCGGTGGGGTGCGCTCGTCGATGACCGAGTTCTACGGCGGCACCCTCTTCATCGTCGAGGCCGGCGAAGGCGCCCACCTCGCCGTCGTCACCACCGAGGACGCCGAGCCGGGCCTGGTCGGGCACAACATGAGCGAGCTGGTGGAACAGCTGGGCGAGCACCTGACGGCCCAGCCGCGCACCTCATGAGGCGGCCCGGCAGGGACGACGCTCCCGACCGTCTCTACACGCTGACCGGGGGCCGCAGCCGCTCCGGCCCGGACAGCCCGTTCGACCTGGTCACCCTGGTGGTGGCGGAGAGCGAACCGGCCCCCGGCATGCAGTCGGAGCACACGGCGATCCTGCGGATGGCCCGGACACCCATCGCCGTGGTGGAGGTCGCCGCCGAGCTGGAGCTGCCGGTGAGCATCACCAAGGTCCTGCTGTCCGACCTCCTCGCCGCGGGACGGGTCAGCGCCCGCCACCCCCGCACGTCAGCCCTTCCCGACCCCGACATCCTGGAGCAGGTGCTCGTTGGACTCCGCAGCCTCTGACGCGCGCACCCCACTGGGTGCCTCCGCCGACAACGGTCTGAAGATCGTCGTCGTGGGCGGTTTCGGCGTCGGCAAGACGACCATGGTCAGGTCCGTCAGTGAGATCCGTCCCCTCAACACCGAGGAGACGATGACCCGGGCCGGCGAGACGGTCGACGACATCAGCGAGGTACGCGGGAAGACCGCGACCACCGTGGCCTTCGACTTCGGCCGCATCACCCTCGACGCACGCAACGTGCTGTACCTGTTCGGGGCACCGGGGCAGGAGCGCTTCTGGTTCCTGTGGGACCGGCTGTTCTGCGGCACGCTCGGCGCGGTCGTCCTGCTCGACACCCGGCGCATCGAGGACTCCTGGTACGCGATCGACCGCCTGGAGCGGCACGGCACGCCGTTCATCGTGGCCTGCAACGACTTCGGCGGTCCCCGGCACACCGCCGCGGACGTCCGGGACGCACTCGACCTCGACCCCCAGGTGCCGGTCATCGACTGCGACGCCCGCTCCCGTGCGTCCAGCAAGCAGGTCCTGATCACCTTGGTCCAGCACATCCAGCAGCACCTCGGCGACCGGCCCGCCCGAACCGCCCCGTCCCTCCGGGAGACCGTGTGACCACCGAAGCCGTTCCGCTCAGCGGCTCCCGCTTCCAGACCGAACCGGCCCAGCTGTACCGGGAGATGCGCCGCGACCACGGCCCCGTCGCCCCCGTCCTGCTCGACGGCGGCGTACCGGCGTGGCTGGTGCTCGGCTACCGCGAACTGCACCAGGTGACGGGGGACCCGGTCCTCTACAGCCGTGACTCGGGCCTGTGGAACCAGTGGGACAGCATCCCCGACGACTGGCCGCTGCTGCCGATGATCGGCCGTGAGCAGCCGTCCATCCTCTACACCGTCGGTGAGCGGCACCACCAGCGCGCCGGCATGATCGGCAAAGCCCTGGAGGCGGTGGATCCGTCCGCGCTGCGCCGCCATTCCGAGCGGTTCGCCGACGAGTTGATCGACGCCGTCTGCACCACCGGTACGGCTGATCTCATCGGCCAGTACGCGATGCTGCTGCCGGTGCGGGTACTGGCCAAGCTCTACGGCTTCCCCGACGACCAGGGAACCGGACTGGTCTCCGCGCTCAACGACATGATCGACGGACGGGAGCGGGCCCTCGACGGCCAGCGGCACCTCGCCCTGTCCATGGCCGAGCTGGTGGCGCAGCGCCACGCGGAACCGGCCGACGACGTCGTCTCCCGCATGCTGGCGGACGGCGGCTTCACCGAGGAGGAGGTCATGCAGGACCTCATGGTGATGACCGCCGCCGGACACCAGCCGACCGCCGACTGGATCGGCAACTCGCTGCGCCTGATGCTCACCGACGACCGTTTCGCCGCCTCCCTGTTCGGCGGGCGCAACAGCGTCGCCGAGGCCATGAACGAGGTCCTCTGGGAGGACACCCCGACGCAGAACGTGGCCGGCCGCTGGGCGTCGCGCGACACCCAGCTCGCCGGACGCCAGATCCGGGCCGGCGACCTCGTCCTGCTCGGTCTCCAGGCCGCCAACGCCGACCCGCAGGTGCGGACCGACGCATCCGCGTTCACCGGCGGGAACAGCGCGCACTTCTCGTTCGGCCACGGCGATCACCGCTGCCCCTTCCCCGCGCAGGAGATCGCCGAGGTGATCGCCCGGACAGCCATCGAGGTCGTCCTCGACCGGCTGCCCGACATCGACCTGGCGGTCCCGGCCGAGTCCCTGACCCGTCGCCCCTCGCCCTGGCTGCGCGGACTGACGGAGCTGCCCGTGCGGTTCACACCCACCCCTGCTCTGGGAGGCAACTGACCATGACGTCCGGCACCGCAGACGTGCGGATCCCCCTGGACCCCTTCGTCACCGACCTGGACGGCGAGAGCGCGAAGCTGCGCGCGGCGGGACCCCTGGCGGCGGTCGAGCTGCCCGGCAGTGTCCCCGTGTGGGCCGTCACCCGGCACGCCGAGGCGAAGGCCCTGCTGACGGACCCCCGGCTGGTCAAGGACATCAACCGGTGGGGTGCCTGGCAGCGCGGCGAGATCCCGGCGGACTGGCCGCTGATCGGCCTGGCCAACCCGGGCCGTTCGATGCTGACCGTGGACGGCGCCGACCACCGGCGGCTGCGCACGCTCGTCGCCCAGGCCCTCACCCCCCGGCGGGTGGAGGAGATGCGCGCCCGTATCATCGAGCTCACCGAGCGGCTGCTGGACGCGCTTCCCACGGACGCCGGTGTCGTCGACCTCAAGGCGGCCTTCGCCTACCCGCTGCCGATGTACGTCGTCGCCGACCTCATGGGCATCGACGAGGCCCGCCTGCCCCGGCTCAAGGTGCTGTTCGAGAAGTTCTTCTCGACCCAGACCCCGCCGGACGAGGTCGTCGCCACCCTCATGGAACTGGCCGCGATCATGGCCGAGACGGTCGCGGCGAAGCGGGCGGCGCCCGGTGACGACCTCACCAGCGCGCTCGTACTGGCCTCCGAGGACGGCGACCGGCTGACCGACGAGGAGATCGTCTCCACCCTCCAGCTGATGGTCGCCGCCGGGCACGAGACCACCATCTCGCTCATCGTCAACGCCGTCGTCAACCTCTCCACCCACCCCGACCAGCGGGCGCTGGTGCTGTCCGGAGAGGTGCTTTGGTCGGCGGTGATCGAGGAAACGCTGCGCTACGCGACCCCGACCTCGCACGTCCTCATCCGGTTCGCGACCGAGGACGTCCCGGTCGGCGACAAGGTGATCCCCGCCGGGGACGCGCTCATCGTGTCGTACGGCGCGATAGGCCGCGACGAACTGGCGCACGGCCCGACGGCGGGCGACTTCGACATCACCCGCGAGACGCGCACCCGGCACATCTCCTTCGGCCACGGCCCGCACGTGTGTCCCGGCGCGGCGCTCTCCCGGCTGGAGGCGGGGGTGGCGCTGCCCGCGTTGTACGCCCGTTTCCCGAGGCTCGACCTCGCGGTGCCGGCGTCGGCACTGCGCAACAAGCCGGTGGTCACCCAGAACGACCTCTTCGAGCTGCCGGTACGGCTCGACGGCTGACCGAGGTCCGCGGGCAGCACCGCTGCCACGGGATGTACGAAGCGGGCCCCGCCGGTCGCTCGGCGAGGCCCGCGCACGTCGGCGGCTCCTGTCCGGTCAGGTGGTGTGCAGCGTCAGCCCGTAACGGCCGAGGATCTCGTTCACCGGCTGGAACCAGGTCTCACCCCCGCCGGAGCAGTTGCCCCAGCCGCCGGAGGTGACGCCCTGAGCCTGGTCACCGCTGATGAACGAGCCGCCCGAGTCGCCCGGTTCGGCGCACACGCTGGTCTTCGTCATCTGACGTACTGCGCCCTGGCTGTAGTTGACCGTCTCGTTCTTGGCCAGTACGGCACCGCAGTGCCAGCGGGTCGTCGACCCCGAGCGGCAGATCGAGGCACCGATCGGCGCCTCGGCCGAGCCGCGCACCAGCTGGTCCGGGACGGTGCCCCAGCCGAGCACCACCGGCACGGTCCACCAGCCGCTGCCGACGTTGACCCACGCGTAGTCGTTCTCGGGGAACGAGGAGCCCTGGAAGTTGCCGATGTAGGAGCCGTCCCAGCCCCTGACCCCGGCACCCGCGCCGCCGCAGTGTCCGGCGGTGACGAAACCACCGTGCACCGAGAAGCCGATGGAGCAGCGGACGTTGCCGGTGTAGTACGGGTCGCCGCCCACGGTTCCCGCCGCGAAGGTCCGCGCGGCGGCCGGCACGGAGCGCACGGTGACCGGACCGGCCTCGCGGGCCTGGTCCACGAACCGGCGGACATCGTTGTCAGCTCCCTCGCCGCGAACGACGTTCACGACCACCGTGTTGGCGATCGGATCGACCGACCAACTGCTCACACCCGGGGGTGCGTCCATGCGGTCGATACGCGATTTCGCCGCGTCGAGCCGACGTTCGCTGTGCTCGACGGTGCGGACGGCGGCACCGGACGAGCGCAGGGCACGGACCGTCGACACCTCGGCGTCCGCGGTGACGGCGACGGTCAGCTTCCCGCTCGCCGCGTCGAACCAGGCGCCGCCGTACGCGGATCCGGCAGCCTTGCGTGCCTGGGGCGCGAGGTCGGCGGCGCGGCGTTCGGCGGCGAGGCGTGCCTCGGCCTCGGACCGCGACAAGCCGAAGTCCCTCTGCATCGCCTTCAGCAGCCCGGCGGAGGCCGGAGCGGAATCGGCCGGGCGGGTGGTGGGGCGGGAAGGGGCGGAGCCGGCGGTGTCGCTGGCCGAGGCGGGCAGCGTGCCGGCCGCGGCCCAACTGCCGATCAGGAGCATCGCGGCCACGCCGACATGCCTGAGTCTGGTGCGTCTCATGGAAGTTGCCCTTCGTCGTTCCCTTGAGGTGGGGGTGGAACAACCGCAGACTGAGAGCGCTCTCACAGGATTTGGGCAGATCCTAGCGACTCACAGCCGTCAGGTCCATGCCAAAGCAGGGAGTGGCGCGTTCACGAGGGCGACGACGAAGTCGTCGGTCACGGGCTCGTCGCTCTGCTCAAAGCCGCTTCCAGCCCGTCGAGGAACACTTCCAACGCTCCTGGATAGGCGCTGTCGTTCATGGTCTCCGCCAGCGCGTCCACGGACGCGGCGATATGCGGGTACCGGTCCGCGTCCAGGCAGGCGTACGTCTGATGCCACGCCGCGCGGTCGGCAGCCGAGGCCTCGGTGGGAAGAGCCATCGCCGCCGCGTCGATGGCGGCGAAGCCCAGCGTGAAGTCGATGAAGCGGTGGTAGTGGCGGGCGGCGTCGGCCGGGGAGAACCCGGCGCGGCGCAGGATTCCCAGACCGATCTCCACCCCCTTCATCTCGTTGGGGCGGCGCGTGACCCTGGACGCCGCCAGCACCGCGGCCTGCGGATGCGCCGTGTAGGTGCGATGCAGGCTCGTCCCCACGCGGCGCACGTCCTCCCGCCAGTCACCCGTGACGCGTACGTCGCGCAGGCTCATGCCGATCAGCTCGTCCGCCACCGCGAGCACCAGGTCGTCGGTGCTGCGGAAGTAGCGGTAGAGGGACGAGGGGTCCGCCCCGAGTGCCGTACCCAGCCGCCGCACGCTCAGCGCGTCACTGCCGTGCTGGCTGAGCAGACGGATCGCGGTGCTCACGATCAGCTCATGGCTGAGCGCGGTCCCCGCCTTCGTGGTGCGGCGTCGGCGTCCGGTCGCGAGCCGCCCCGGGGGAGCGGCGCCGTGCGAATCACCGGTCAGGGCGTCCATTCGTACTCCAGGAGGGTGGCGGCAGGAGGCGGGCCTGAGGCGCGGTGAATATGACAACACCGTTGACGACTGGTGTCCAGAGGGGCGTCAGGCGTCCGGCGCCGCGTGGACCCGGCGGCCGTCGACGTAGGTGAGGTGCACGCGGGTCTCGGCGATCGCCTCCGGAGGGATGGCGAACGGGTCGCGGTCGAGGACGACGAGGTCGGCCCGGTTGCCGGGGCGCAGGCTGCCGGTGTCGTCCAGGTGGTTCACGTACGCGCTGCCCGCCGTGTACGCCGCGAGGGCGGTGGTGAGGTCGAGCGCCTGCTCGGGGAGGAACGGCTTCGAGGCGGAGTCCGGCAGCACCCGGTTGACCGCGACGTGGATGCCGGCGAGGGGGTCGGGGCTGGACACGGGCCAGTCGCTGCCCGCGGCGAGGGCGGCGCCCGCGCGCAGCAGATCTCCGAACGGGTACTGCCACGCGGCGCGTTCCGGGCCGAGGAAGGGGATGGTCAGGTCGTCCATCTGCGGTTCGTGGGCGGCCCACAGTGCCTGGATGTTCGCCGTGGCGCCCAACTCCCGGAAACGGCCGATGTCGTCGGGGTGGACGACCTGGAGGTGGGCCAGATGCGGACGGGTGTCGCGCCGGCCGTTGGCGGCGCGCGCGGCGGCCACCGCGTCGAGGGCCTCACGGACCGCACGGTCGCCCAAGGCGTGGAAGTGGACCTGGAAGCCCTCGGCGTCGAGAGCCGCGACGTACCGCTTCAGGGCGTCGGGATCGATGAAGCTGAGACCGCTGTTCGCCGTGGCGCAGCCGCAGCCGTCCAGATACGGAGCGGTCATGGCGGCGGTGTGGTTCTCCGCCACCCCGTCCTGCATGATCTTGACCGTGGAGCAGCGCAGCCTGCCGTGGGTGAGGCGCTCGCGCTTGGCCATGAGGTCGGGGATCTGCTGCTCGCCGGCCGTCCGGTGCCACCACAGGGAGCCGACCACCGAGGCGGTCAGCGAGCCGTCCCGGGCGGCGGTGAGGTAGGCGTCGGAGGGGTCGGGATAGCCGTCCGAGCCGCACAGCAAGGCGTCCTGCCAGGCCGTGATGCCCAGGCTGTGCAGTAGTTCCTGCGCGCGCAGGAGTCCGGTGAGCCGGTCCGCGGGGGTCTGGGGCGGCAGGTGCCGGCCCACCAGGCCGACCGCGCCTTCCTGGAGCATGCCGACGGGGCTGCCGTCGGCGTCGCGTTCGATGCGGCCGTCCGCCGGGTCGGGGCTGTCGGCGGTGATGCTGGCGATCTCCAGGGCCCGCGAGTTGACCCAGGCGCCGTGATGGTCGCGGTTGAGCAGGTAGACGGGCCGGTCGGGGATCACCGTGTCGAGGGCCTGCCGGGTCGGTATGCCGCCGTCGAAGCTCTCCATCGACCAGCCGCCACCGGTGATCCACTCCCTCTCCGGGTGGGCGTCGGCGTATGCGCGGACACGACGCAGGTACTCGTCCGGGTCGACGGTCCCCGTCAGGTCGCATTCGCCGAGTTCCAGGCCGCCCATGACGGCGTGGATGTGCGCGTCCTGGAAGCCGGGCAGCAGCAACCGGCCGCGCAGGTCGATCACTTCGGTGTGGTCTCCGACGAGTTCCTCGACCTCGGAGTGGCCGACGGCGGTGATCCGGCCGTCGGTCACGGCGAGGCGGGTGGCCCGGCTCCGGGACGGGTCCATCGTGAGGACCGGGCCGTTGGTGAAGACCAGATCTGCGGCGGGGTGAGACATGGGAGAAGGGCTTCCAATCGTGGGTCTACGGGTTGGTTTCCGGGGGAGGCCGTGCCCGTGCCGTGCACGGGACAGGGACGGCCGGTGAGGAGCGTGGTCGCGAGCCGTCAGGGCAGCGGCTGGGCTTCGGGCTCCGCGGCGGTGGGGGCGGGGGCCCGCGGCGCGAAGTAGGGTGCCCGCCGGTACCACTTGGCGACGGCGCTCACGATCAGGCCGATGACGACCATGACCGCCGGGCACAGAAGGTTGAACCAGCCGTTGTCCACGCTGACGGCGAAGGTGTCGCTGAGCGTGGCGTAGTAGAACGCGAGATAGGCACCGAGAGCGAGCAGGAGCAGTCCGCACACGGCGGGGACGAGGACGGCGCCGACCGCCTGCCGCGGCTCGGTGCGGAAGGAGCGGGCCGTGCGGCGGAATCGGGCCGCACAGGCGAGTGCGACGAGGCCGTAGTAGAGGGCGACGAGAAGACCGATCGCGTTGACCGCGGCGAGGATGGCCTCGTTGAGCTTGGGGATCACCAGCATGAGCACCGCGATGGCCGCCGAGATCAGGGTGATGAGGACGGTGCCCGCGGTCGGACCGCCGTGCCGCTCACTGACGCGGCTCCAGACCGGGCCGAGAGTGCGCTCCCGGCTCATGGCCAGCGTGAGACGGGCGGTGGGGATGATTCCGGCCTGCAGGGAGGCCACGGCGGAGAACATCAGAGCGATCAGCGGGAGAGTGGCCAGCGGCTCGTCGGCGAGACGGGAGGCGAAGTAGGTCAGACCCTCGGCGCCGGTCTCACTCATCTCGGGCTCCGTCATGACCCGCTGGAAGGCGGCTGCGCCCAGCAGGAACAGGCCGAGCATGGTGAGCAGCGCGATGTGGCTGCCACGGGCTGCGTCGCCGGTGTTCTCGGTCTCCTCGGTGACGGAGAAGGCGGCGTCCCAGCCCCAGTAGAAGAAGACCGCCAGGACCAGCCCCTGGGCGAGACCGCTCACCGAGTCGATCGCGAACGGGTCGAACCAGGAGAACGAGAACGGCTGGTCCCCGGCGACGAGGCCCCAGCAGCAGAAGACGAGCAGGACCACGTACTCGAACACGAGCAGCCAGGTCTGGAAGCGGGTCGCCTTCTGCACCCCGGTGACGGCGGTGACGGTGACGGCGGCCAGGACGAACAGACCGACGAGAGTGCACTGGAGCGTCGAGTTGGGGTCGAGCTGCCGGCCCAGCAGGCTGTCCAGGCCCGCCTTGTGGGCGCTCTGGATGAGCACGGAGCCCGTGACGGACGTGGTGTAGGCGAGGAAGACGACACCGGCCGCCAGGGGCACCCAGCCCGCGATCATCCCGAGCCAGGGCCCCAGGCTGTGCCCGACCCAGGCGTACGCGGTGCCGCAGTTGGGTTCCGACTTGTTCAGCCGGGCGTAGGCGCCGACGATGCCGAGCATCGGCAGGAACGCCAGCAGGAGGATCACCGGAGTCTGCCGCCCGGTGATGGAGGCGAGCGCGCCGAGCCCGATGCCGATGCTGGTCGTGGCGGCCGTGCTGGAGGCGGCGAGGGCGACCCCGTCGATGATGCCCAGGGACTTTCTCAGCTCGACGGGCGGCGGGGTGGTGCTGGTCTCTGCCATGGGCAACCGGTCCTCGGGGACGGGACGCACAGCGTCCGTGGGCGGCTGGAAGGGGTTCCGACGCGGGCGGCGCGGGCCGACGACTCCCACGACTGCGGGACGTCCTCGGACGTTCGGAGGCGTAGCGGATGCGCCCGCCTCGTCAGGACACGAGCGGGCATCGGACCGTTCGGGCAGACCGGATCCTGAGCGATCCGCACCGCGCGGTCGGGTGAGAGGGGCGGCCAACGCGGAGGTGTCGCGCTGACGGAGCCACATGAAACAGCCGGCGAAAGTTGTCGTCAATCCCGTTGTCATAAGCCCAACGACCGCGGACACGGCAGCGCCCCGGACCTGTCAGCGGTCCGGGGCGCTGCGCGGTGCCCGAAGGCCGGCGCCGAGGTGCGTCGCCGCCGTCACACGAGTCCGGTGTCAGTCCACCACGAGGACGATCTTGCCGGTGCCGGGCTTGGTGGACTGGGCCGTGGCCGCCTGTTCCAGGGGGAACGTGGCGGCGACGGAGGGGGTGAGGCGGCCGGCGGAGGCGAGAGCGGCCAGTTCGGTCACTGCCAGGCGGTGAGGCCGGCCAAGGGCAGTGCGGCCGCTTCGACGTGGTCGAGACGACGGGGCTTCGGGACGAGTGTGCGCGCCGGTGCGATCGCGTACTGGGCATGGCCGCCGTGGCCGTGCGGGAGGGGGAGCATGCCGAAGACCTCGTCGCCGACCTGATGCACGGTCACACCCGGTCCGACGGCCTCGATGGTGCCCGAACGGGGGCTCGCCGATGAACACCCCGGACGTCCGGTTCATGATGTCGACCGGGTTCACGCTCGCCGCACGCACCCGCACGAGGACCTCCCCCAGGCCGGGCGTGGGGCGGGTGACCTCGGCGAATTCCAGGACTTCGGGGCCGCCGAGGGTGTTCTGGCTGACGGCGTGCATGGTCGGTGATGACTGCTTGTTATCGATCACGCGTCAAGGGTCGGTCCGCAACGTGGAACTGGACCATGGCAGACGCCAATAGACGATGGAAGTCTGCCAACAGTGACGCTGGGCCGCCTTGAGCCCCGTCGAGCGGCCCAGCTTCGGCGCCGACGCCGGTTGACGAAAGGCAGGCAGGACTGTGGGACGCACACGTACGTACGACTGGGAAGATCCGTCGCTGACGGCCTCGGCCGTCGGGCGGAGCACCGGGCTGGACTTCCTGCGCGATCTGGTGGCGGGCCGCCTGCCCGCGACGCCCGTGAACAGGACGCTCGGCTTCGCCCTCGACGAGGTGGAGAGCGGACGGGCCGTGCTCTCCCTGGTGCCGGGTGAGGAGCACTACAACCCCATCGGCAGCGTGCACGGCGGCGTGTACGCCACGCTGCTCGACTCCGCGGCAGGCTGTGCGTCCAGTCGACCCTGCCGAAGGGATCGGCGTACACCTCGTTGGACCTGACCGTGAAGTTCCTGCGCCGGATCACCGCGGACACCGGCACGGTCCGGGCCGTCGGCACGGTCGTCAGCAGCGGACGCACCACCGCCCTCGCCGAGGCCCGGCTGGTCGACGCGGAGGACCGGATCCTGGCCCATGCCGTGAGCAGCTGCATGGTCTTTCCGCCGCCAGGGGAGTGACGGCCGCGGTCGCCTCGGGGGCGTCTCGCCGATCATGCCGGGCTCGCGGCGCCTGGCACCGTGCCTCGCCGCGTTGTCGTCGGTCACCGATTCCCCCAAGCTCTCGGCTCCGCTCGAGCAGGGGGGACCCCCATCGCATCGGCTCCCTCCTCCGCCTTGCGACGCACGGCACCAGGCGCCGCTCCCTGATCCGGCCTGATCGACGAGACAACCCCTAGGATCCGGGCGGCTGCGCGGAGGCGGCGGCCTCGGCCTGGAACGTGCGGCGGTAGGCGAGCGGGGAGACGCCGAGTTCGGCGGCCATGTGCTGGCGCAGCGAGGTGGCCGTGGCGAACCCGACGTCGCCCGCGATCTGGTCGACGGTGAGGCTGCTGGACTCCAGCAGGTGGCGGGCGCGGTCGAGACGCTGCTTGATGAGCCACTGGCGCGGCGGCAGGCCCGTTTCGTCGCGGAAGCGGCGGGCGAAGGTGCGCATGCTCATGTGGGCGTGTGCGGCCAGCTGTGCGACGGTGAGCGGTTCGTCGAGGTGCTCGAGGGCCCACTGACGGGTGGCCGCCGTCGAGGAAGCCGGGTCGTCGGGAACGGGACGGTCGATGTACTGGGCCTGACCGCCGTCACGGAAGGGCGGCACCACGCAGCGCCGGGCGGCACGGTTGGCGAGTTCGCTGCCGTGGTCGGTGCGGATGAGGTGCAGGCACAGGTCGACGCCGGCGGCGGCACCCGCCGAGGTGAGGATGTCGCCGTCGTCGACGAACAGCACGCCCTCGTCGAGGCGGATGTGCGGGTACCAGCGCCGGAAGAGGCCGGCGCACTCCCAGTGCGTCGTGGCGGGGCGCCCGTCGAGCAGGCCGGCGGCGGCGAGGACGAAGCCGCCCGTGCAGATCGACGTGATCCGGGTGCCGGGGCGGATCCGGGCGAGTGCGGCGCCGACCGGACCGGGCAGTTCGCGGGTCAGCCGCGCCGGCTCGACCGGCGTGACGATGACGGTGTCGGCCCATTCCAGCACGTCGGGCCCGTGTTCGGGGGTGACGGCGAACCCGGCGTTCGTGCCGACGGGTCCGCCGTCCGCCGAGCAGACCCGGACGTCGTAACGTCCCTCGGCGGCGCCCAGGATGCGCGCCGGAATGCCCAGCTCGAACGGGTAGACACCGTCGAGGGCAAGGACGGCGACGCGGTGGGGTGCCGATACGCGAACGCGATGACGCATGGCTGAATTCTATCGGATAGTGGCATGTCTGCCGTGGCCCCTGATCGCGGACAGAGGGATCGTTTGACATGGGAACGGCACTGGGCGCCTGATCGCCCCGCCCTTCCCAGCAGTGTCGTACTCGATGCTCGCTCATCGGGCGCTGCACCCGAACCTCCGCATCGCCTCACCGCTCAGGAGAGCTGAACCGCCATGACCACCACACCCGCCCACCAGTTGGACATCAGCCGTCAGACCGTCCTGGTCAGCGGCGCGAACCGGGGCCTGGGCCGTCGCCTCGCACAGGAGTTCCTGACGCGCGGCGCCAAGGTCTACGCCGGGGCCCGCCGCCCCGAGACGGTGGACCTGCCCGGCGTGACCCCGCTGGCGCTGGACGTCACCGACGCCGACAGCGTCGCGGCCGCGGCGGCCGCGGCCGGTGATGTGACCGTGCTGATCAACAACGCGGGCTCGCACACGGGCGTGGACGTCCTCACGGGGGACCTGGCGGACGTACGACTGGAGCTGGAGACGCACTACCTCGGCTCGCTGGCCATGATCCGCGCTCTCGCACCGACGATCGCGGCCAACGGGGGTGGCGCGATCCTCAACGTGCTGTCCGTGCTGGCCTGGGTCAACTATCCCCCGGTCGGGGCCTATGGGGCGGCGAAGTCCGCCGCCTGGTCGATGACCAATGTGGTACGCCAGCAGCTGGCACCCGAAGGCATACGGGTGTCCGCCCTGCACGTCGGATGGATGGACACGGACATGGCCGCGGGCGTCACCGGCGCCAAGAGCGACCCGGGCGAGGTCGCGCGCCTCGCCGTCGACGGCCTGCGTGACCGCGCCGACGAAATCGTCATCGACGAGCTGAGCCGTCGTGTGCGGGCGGCGCTGTCGGGCGGTGTCGCCGCGCTGTACCCCCAGCTCTCGCACTGAGGCCGGGAAGGGTGACGGCGCGGGCCCCCGACGGGCCGGCGCCGTGCCGCAGCGGGGATCGCGGCAGATCTTCAATCTGGCCCGCAGGTTCCTACCGCTGGCGATGAGCCGCTGGGGCGACCGCTGGCTGGCCGACGAGGCGGGCCCGCCGATCGCCCACTACCACGACGTCTGTGGCCAGGAGAGCCACGCAGAGGTGGTGTGCGCGGCGTGCGGCGAGCCGATGACGGCCGAGAACACCCACCCCCGGATGGGGCCGGGATACCCGCCGCACCTGGCCGAACGGCCAGAGGTACGGGAGCGGTTCCCGGGCTGAGCCGGCACCCGTGATCGGGTGGACCGCCGAACGTGCGTCCTACGATCAGGGGGTGAAGAGACGGACGAACGCGAGCACGGCCCTGACCGAGGCGGAGGTCCAGGAAGCGGAGCGGGCCCTCGGCATCACCTTCCCGGCCGCGTACCGGGCACATTTGCTTCACCCGGCACCCGGCCGCCGCCGGCCGCGCGCGCTGCGCCGAGGGCCGGACGGCTGGGGCTGGGAGGGCGACGGCGCCACCAACCACGCGCTGCTCGCCACGCCGTTCCCGCATCCCGCCTCGTATCTCGCCGAGGACGAGGCGCTCGCCGCGCGCGAGCCGCGCCAGGAGGACCACCCGGACCAGGGCTCCTTCCAGGACGCCTGGCGGGCCTGGGACGACGCGTGCGAGGAGCCTGAGGAGCGCAAGACGGCGGGGGCCGTGTACCTCCAGGACGACAACCCCTTCACCACGCTGTACGTCGTGACGGGCCCGAACCGCGACACCATGTGGCTCGACCGCCGGGCCATCAGCGACGACATCGTGCCGATCGCCCACCCCGACGGCCGGTTCCTCACCTTCGCCGAGTGGTACGACTGGCCGACGGACCCGGCGAGCTGGGCGGCCTTCGCACCGGCCGTCAGCTGAGCGTCTTCAACCGGGACCAGGTCGAGGCGGCCCGGGACCAAGTGCCGCCTCTGACGGCCGTCCACAGGCATCCTTTGTGCGCTGTCGGGCCACGGGAACGAGCGCGGGCGATATCTTCGTCACCGAAGTGGTCCACGTCACTCATCGTGCCCGAGGGGGACTTGATGCCGGATCCGGAAGCGGCACTGGCGATGACCGCGGCGACGACGATCGTCGCGGCGATGGCGACCGGCGCCTGGGAGGCCACGAAGGCCGGGGTCGCGCGGATATTCGGGCGGGCCGGCGACGCCGAGCCGGGGCAGGAGACCAGTGCCGGCATCGAGGCGCGGCTGGAACGCAGCGCGGAACGGATCGCGGTCGCCGCCGACCCGGACGAGGTGCGGCAGGCGCAGATCGTCCGCTGGTGTGAGGACCTCGAGGACCTGATGCGGGATCACCCCGACGCGGAGGCCGAGTTGCGGACGCTCGTCGAGGCGATCCGGCAGCAGCTTCCGCCGGTCCAGCAGCAGTGGATCATGCGCGTCGAGGCGCGCGACGGCGGGTTGGCCGTCGGGGCGCAGGGGCCGGGCAGCAGGGTCGTCGTCCACCACCACGACAGGGACACGCCGCCCACCGCGGACGCCCGTTGAAGCCCGCCCAGCAGCAGACCGTGCAGGCGGTCAACGGCTTCGCCTACGGCTGCGTCGGCGCGGACATCCACGTCTTCGGCAACGGCGTGCCGCTGTACGTCCTCCAGCGATGGCACCCCGAGGCCCGGCCCGACCGGACCTGGCTGCTGGACCTGCCCAGCCGCATGCTGAACGCGCGGTTCGAGGTCGTCGACTTCACCGGGCGCGAGGAGGAACTGGCAGAGCTGCGACGGTGGCGCGATCACGGTCCACGGCTGTCGGTCCAGTGGCTGCACGCGCCGGGCGGCCAGGGCAAGAGCCGATTGGCCGCGCAGTTCGCGAAGCAGTCGGAGGCCGTCGGCTGGACCGTGGCGACGGCCGCGCGCGGCCCCGGCGTCGCACACCCGCCGCCCGGCAGCCAGGACCTGCGCACCGACACCAGCGCCGGTGTGCTCCTGGTCGTCGACTACGCCGACCGGTGGCCGGTGGCCCACCTGACGTGGCTGCTCAGCAACACGTTCCTGCACCGGGCCACCGATCAGGCGCGCGTACTGCTGCTGGCCCGCAGCCGAGACCCCTGGCCTGCCGTCCGAGCCTCCATCGCCGACCTCCGGGCCGACGCCTTGACACACGCCCTGCCGCCGCTGGCCGATGCCGACCGCCGGGTGGGTGTCAGCGAGCGCCACGGCATGTTCCTCGCCGCGCGCGATGCCTTCGCCGCCCTCTACGGGGTTCCCGCGCACGCCATCGAACCACCCGACGAACTGAGCGGACCCGACTTCGGTCTGACACTCGCGGTCCACATGGCCGCGCTGGCGGCCGTGGACCGCCACGCCCATGCCGCCACCGCGGCCCCGGCACCGGACATGACCGGCTTGACCGCCTACCTGCTCGACCGGGAACGACGCCACTGGCACACACTGCACGAGACCGGGGCGCTCAGCACCACACCAGCGGAGATCTCCCGCGCCGCCTTCGTCGCGGCGCTCACGGGACCGCTCCCTTACCGGGAGGCGAAGGCGGCGCTCGAGACGGCCGGGCTCGGTGCCGGCGCCGACCGCCTGCTGACCGACCACGCGTACTGCTACCCACCCGGTGCCCCCAGCACCGTCCTGGAACCCCTCTACCCCGACCGCCTCGCCGAGGACTTCCTGGCGCTCTCCCTTCCGGGCCACCACCTCCCCGAGCACACCGCCGACCCCTGGGCCGTGGATGTCCCTGAACTCCTCATGCCCGCGCCGCCCGCTGCCGGGTCCGCCGGCTCGGAAAGCGGTACGAGCCGGGCCGCGGACGGCGGCGACGGACTGCCGTCGTACGCGCCCCGGGTCCTCACGTTCCTCACCGCCGCCAGCCATCGCTGGGGGCATGTGCTCGCCACGTTGGAAGCCCTCGACGCACGCCTGCCGGACGACGTTCCCTCGAACGAGGTGCTTGCCGCGGCCGCGGCCGGCCTCACCGAACGCCTCGCCCCGCACCGCCTGTCGGCGGCATCCGGCCTCGCGGAACGCGCCCGGATCCACCGCAGGTTGGGGCAGCGGCTCCACCAGGCGCACCAGGCCGAGAAGGCGGCGCCCGCATACGCGGAGGCCGTGCGGCTGTATCGCGGGCTTTCCGCCTCGAACCCGCGGGACTTCGACCCCGACTTCGCCGAGTCGTCGTTCGAGCTGGCCATGACGCTGGTGTTCGCGGAGCTGGAGCCCTGGGCGCGAGACCCACTCGCGAACCTCGCGGTGGACACCGCACGGCTCGGTGAGGCGGCGGCAGCCTTCCGGGACGCGATCGAGGTCTTCCGTCGGCTGGCGGAGGAAGACCCCGCCGAGCACCAGGAGAACCTGGCCGCGGCACTGACTGTGGCCTCCGTCCTCGTACCGCGCCTGGGGCAGTCCGACCTGGCGGTGGCAGCGGCGCTGGAGGCGGTCGACATGGTCCGCCACCTGGCACACGAGGAGCCCGAGGAATGGGCTCACCAACTGCCCTATGTGCTGGTGGCCTCTGCCGTGGCCCTGGCCGGGGCACACCCCGAGCGGGCATGGGCCCTCGCCGACGAGGCTGTCGGTATCGCCCGCCGGATGGCCCACGAGGCCCCGGCGGAGAACGTGGAGCACTTGGTCTTCACGCTCACCACCCAAGGGTCGGTCCTGCTGAGACTGGAGCGGGCCGAGGAGGCCATCGACGCACTCAGCGAGGCCGCGGAGCTCCGCGGCCGAGGATCAGGGGCAGGCCAGGGCGAAGACGCCTGGTTCGGCGTCATGGCCCACGCGCTCAGCTTCGTCTGGGTGCAGGAACGGGCCACCGGCGCGACGAAGGGGCGCAGCATGGCCGTGGACATGCTGAGCCGACTCGCCCACGGCGACACTTCCGGCCGCGCGCCCGCGCTGCTGACAGCGCTGACCGCATTCGTCGGCATGCTCGGAGCGTCCGCCTCCGTGGAGGACGCGCTCGCGGTCCGGCGCGCCATGATCCACCTCCTCAGGACGTCGGACGAGATCCCGTACGCCGGGGGCGACGGCCTCATCGGGCGGTCCGACGTTCATGCCGTGCTGATCGAAGCGGGCGTCCTCCTGGCGAGGACGGGGCGGTGGGGCGAAGCCCTGGTGTACCTGGACGAGGCGGGCCGGGAACTGTGGGCCAACGGAACCGGCCCTCTGGAAGCGTGTTTCGGGAGTGCGCTCACGTTCATGACCGCCATGCTCGCCGGCCTCGATCCGAATGAGAACGGAGATCCCTACCGGCGAATGGCCCGGCCCGAGGCCGTGCGCGTGCTGGAGCGGATAGCCGAGACCTACCGCCGCCTCGCGCAGGACGACCCCGCGGCACACGAACCCGGCCTCGCCTCCACAGTGAAGATCCTGTCCGAGGCGCTCTGGTACCTGGGACGGGGCCGGGAAGCCGTGGACGTGGGCCGGGAATCGGTCCGGACCTGGCGTAGCTGCGCCGCCCGGGACGGCGCCGCCGAACACCGTGACCAACTCGCCCTGGCCCTCAGCCGCCTCGCGGACAAACTGACAGACACCGAAGAAGCGGAAGAAGCCGCCATGGCAGGGCGGGAGGCCGCCGCCCTCTGGTGCGCGCTGTCCCGCGACGACCCCGCCGACCACCGGCGCGCCGCGACGGCCCTCTTTCTCGTCGCCCTGAACCTGCGGCGGCTCCGCCCGGCCGAGGCCTTGGCCGCCGCGGAGGAATCAGCCGGCCTCCTCGCACGCTTCCCCGCCGACGACCCCGCAAAGCACCACTCCAGCCTCACCGCGGTCGACCAGCTCGTTGCCGAGATCCGTCAGGAACTGCGCGAGTAGACGAACTCCGGGACCAGGAAGGAGCCCTCTTCCGGGACACGCCGCGTTCCGCTGCGAGACTGAGGACGCCCAGCCTCGAACAGCGAGAGAGAAACACCGTGAACGACGTACAAGAAGGTCTCTGCCTCGCGGGCCCCGCCGTTGTGACGGTTTTCGTCATCGGCGCGGGCAACGAACCGCTGCCGCCGGAGACCTTCCGGCTCGCCGGACTCACGCCCGACGAGGTGCGTCCCTTCATGCTGCAGGACCAGCCGGCAGCGATCGCCTCGCGCGGCCTCATGTCGTACGACCTCACCTTCCGCGACACCTCTGCGGCCCTGTCCACCTTCACGCGCGAGGTCCTGCGCCGCCTGTGCGCGGACAGCCGGGCCGTGGCCTGGGCCGGCTTCGAGGGGTCGTTCCACTACGACCACCTCCTCACCGAGGACATCGCCGCCTCGGTGTACGGATACTGTGCGAGCGGCGCCGAGCCCGTCGTCGCATGGGATTTCGCCACCTTGCGCAGCGCAGCCTGGCGGCAGCGGATGGCCGAGGCCCGCGACACCCTGCAGGAACTGCTGCGTTGACTTTCGGCCACCACGAGCTGCCGCCCCCGCTAGCCGAAGGGTCGGACGCGTGTTCCCGCCTGTCACTCGATGGGGAGTTGCCCGCAAGGCGGATGGATCATGTGGTCATGCTGTGATCGGCACACGGTCCGTGCGACCGGTCGGCCTGTGCCGCACATGTCCGACAGTGAAGGGGGCACGTCACATGACTCCTACGCAGGGCAGCCGGGGCCTGGACGAGCAGGCGGTACTGCTCGTCGCGGGGCTGGCGGACCTGGCCGTGACCACGATCAGCTCGGCTGTGGGCACGCTGCAGGGGTTGGTCCGCCGCTCCGACGGGCCCGACATCGCGCGCGACGCCCAGCAGGACCTGATGGCCCGCGGCCGTATCGCCCTCGATCGCTCCGCTGCCGCGCCCGCCGCCCACCTCGAGGTGCTGGCCCAGCACGCCAGGGTCCGGCGGACGGCGCCCGGCGGCGATGTCTGAGCGCTTCGGCCTCGCCGAGTTCAAGGACCGTGTCGACACGGTCCTCGCCGCGGTCCTCGCGGAGGAAGCGGAGCAGTTCCTCGCGATCGACGACGCGCTGCGTCCAGTGGCCGAGCAGTTGCAGGAGGCGGCCCGGCACGGCAAGCGGCTGCGCGCGGCGTTCTGCTACTGGGGGTGGCGTGCGGCCGGCCAGCCCGACAGCGACGCCCTGGTGCGCGCGGCTGCATCCATGGAACTGGTGCACGCCGCCGCGGTGGTGCACGACGACCTCATCGACGACAGCACGCTGCGCCACAACCTGCCCACGGCCCACATAGCCTTACGGGCGGCCGTACCCGGCCGTCCCCGGGCCCGTGCCGCAGCCCGCTCGCTGGCCATGCTGGTCGGGGATCACCTGATGGCCCTGGCGGGGCAGCTGTTCGCCACCAGCGGCCTGCCCGCCGCCTTCCTGGCCCGCGCACGGCCGGTCTGGGCGGACCTCGCGCGCGAGCTGATCGCAGGCGAGTGCCTGGAGATCCTCAGCACCGGCACACACCCGGACCCCGACGTGTCGCTGAAGGTGGTGCGCTACAAGACCGCGAAGTACACCGTCGAACAGCCTCTGCTCATCGGCGGTCTGCTCGCCGGCGCGGCACCGCGGCTGCGGGCCGGCCTGTCCGCGTACGGGCTCCCGCTCGGCGAGGCGTTCCAGCTGCGCGACGACCTGCTGGGCCTGTTCGGCGAGTCCCGCCGCACGGGCAAGGCGAGCTTGGACGACATCCGAGGGCAGCGGCCCACCGCCCTGCTGGCCACGACCTGGCAGGCCGCCCTGCCCGCCCAGCGCGAGCACCTCGCCGGTGTACTGGGCCGCCGCGACCTCACCGAGGAGCACCTGCGCGACGTACGCGAGCTGATGACCGCGCTCAAGGCGCCGGAGCGGGTCGAGGACATGATCGCCTCCCGGGTGCGCGAGGCCGTGGGCTGCCTGGACGGCCTCGACATGCCATACCCGGCCCGGCGGGCTCTGACCGATCTCGCCCGCCTGGCCACCGACCGCCATCACTGACCCGCCTTCCCCGACGGCTCACCGTCGAAGCCGTGCGGCTCACCGAGAGGGACTGCCCACATGACCTACACCGATGCCTCCATGGACGCCCTGCGCCAGGAAGGAGACGACCTCGCCGACGCCGTCGTCGCCACACTGTTCGAGCGCGGCGAGGTGGGCACGTTCAACACCCTCATGCGGTACGTGTCCAACGCCGGCTCACCCCTGCCGGACGGGCTGCCCGACGTCGCCCGTGAGTACCTTCAGGCCACCAGCGTGCCGCCGGCCTGGGTGGACTGGGCGGAGATGGAGAAGGCCCGGCTGTTCTTCATCGACAACAACGTGCACATCTCCACCGCGCTGTCCTTCGCCTCCATGCCCGCCTGCTACGTCGTCCCCCACGTGGCGAAGCTGCTGTCGGCCACCCATGGGCTGGACTACCCCTCCAAACGGATGGCGGAGACCGGCCAGTTCACCGTCTACCTCATGCAGCCCGACGCCTTCGAAGCCGGCAGCCGGTTCATCCCCGCCGCGCAGAAGGTACGCCTGCTGCACGCCTCCATCCGCCACCACCTCGAGCGCGAGGGCCGCTGGGACACCGCGACGCTGGGGACGCCGATCTGCCAGGAGGACATGATCGGCGGGCAGATGTTCTTCTCCATGCTCGTCCTGGACAGCCTGCACCGCCTCGGCATCCACATGAGCACCGAAGGGGCGGAGGCCTACTTCTACGCATGGCGCGTCGTCGGCGCCATCCTCGGCGTCGACCAGACGGCGGTGCCCAAGACCCTGGAAGAGGCCCGGCACTTCCTCGACCTGTACATGATCCGCCACATGGGCCCCTCGGACGAAGGCGCCCACCTGACCAGGCAGCTCATCGACCTCTACGAGGAGGTCGTCCCCGGAACCCTCTTCGACCCCGTCGTCTCCGCCCTGATCCGCTACCTGATCGGCGACACCTGTGCCGACTGGCTCCAGGTCCCGCGCACCGCCTGGGACAGCGTGGTCAAGGTCATCCCCAGCCTGCTCGGCGTGCTGGAGACCATCGAGGACCGCTCGCCCCTCGGCGCGTGGGCGCTGGACCGTCTCGGGCACCTGACCACCGTCTTCGAGCTGTCCTCGCTGACCCGCGGCCGTGTCATGCACTACGCCGTCCCCGAGCAGCTGAAGAAGGACTTCGGTGTCACCGGCAACGTGCCCCGCACCCACCGCTGGACACCGCCCGCACCCACGGTCGGGTCCTGACACGCCCGGCCGGATGGAGGTCCGCTCCGCGCGGAGACCGGCGGGGCCGTGTCAGGGAGCTCGCGGTGGTCTGACCCAGCCCAGGGACCGCTCTACGGCCCGCTGCCAGTTCTCGTACTCCGCCTCTCGCCGCTCGGGATCCATCGCGGGCATCCACTGGGCGGCCCGGTGCCAGTTGCGGCGCAGCACCTCCAGGCCGGGCCAGTAGCCGGCGGCGAGCCCGGCCGCGTAGGCGGCCCCGAGGGAGACCGTCTCGGCGACCATGGGCCGCACCACGGGCACGTCGAGCACGTCGGCCACGAACTGCATGAGCAGGTTGTCGGCGGTCATGCCCCCGTCCACCTTCAATTGCTGAAGGGGCACGGCGGAATCGGCGTTCATGGCGTCGACCACCTCCCGGGTCTGCCATCCGGTGGCCTCCAGGACGGCACGCGCCAGGTGCCCCTTGGTGATGTAGGAGGTGAGACCGACGATGACCCCGCGCGCGTCGCTGCGCCAGCGGGGCGCGAACAGACCCGAGAAGGCGGGCACGATGTAGCAGCCGCCGTTGTCCTCGACCGACCGCGCGAGGGTCTCGATCTCCGGGGCGCTGCTGATCAGGCCCAGACGGTCGCGGAACCACTGCACGAGGGCGCCGGTGACGGCGATCGACCCCTCCAGCGCGTACACCGGCGGCTGGTCCCCGATCTGGTACGCGACGGTCGTCAGCAGGCCGTGCCGGGACCGCACGAGGTCGAGACCGGTGTTGAGCAGCAGGAAGCTGCCCGTGCCGTAGGTGCACTTGGCCTCGCCCGGGGAGAAGCAGGTCTGGCCGAAGAGGGCGGCCTGCTGGTCGCCGAGGGCTGCCGTGATGGAGACACCGGGCAGCAGCGCGCGGGCCTCGCCGTAAGGCTCCGCGGACGACCTGATCTCGGGCAGCATCGCGCGCGGCACCCCGAAGAAGGCCAGCAGCTCTTCGTCCCAGGTGAGGGTGCGGATGTTCATCAGCATCGTGCGGCTGGCGTTGGTGGCGTCGGTGATGTGCAGGCCGCCGTCGGCGCCACCGGTGAGATTCCAGATCAGCCAGCTCTCCATCGTCCCGAACAGCACCTCGCCGTCCTTGGCGCGCTGCTCGATGCCCTTGACGTGGTCGAACAGCCAGCGGATCCGCAGCGCGGAGAAGTACGTCGACGGCGGCAGGGCGCACCGGTCCAGGAAGAACTCCTCTCCGGGGCTCTCTCGCAGCTCCTCGACGAGCGGTGCCGTGCGGGTGTCCTGCCAGACGATCGCCCGGCACAGCGGCGCGCCGGTCCGCCGGTCCCACAGCACCGTCGTCTCGCGCTGGTTGGCCAGGCCGACGGCGGCGACCTGCTCCCGCGCCACACCGGCGCCGGACAGGGCCTCGGGCACGACGCGCCGCAGGTCCTGCCAGATTTCGGCGGCGTCGTGCTCGACCCACCCCGGCCGGGGGAAGTGCTGCTGGTGAGCCTTCTGCGCGACCGAGACCAGCCGCCCGCGGTGGTCGAACAGGATGCATCGGGTCGAGTTGGTGCCCTGATCGATGGACATTACGTACCGTTCAACCATGATCGGCTCTGCCTTCCGACGGGTCGGGGGGCGGCTGTCCTGGCCTACCAGCGGGCGGCTCCCAGGTCTCTGGAGATCGCCCGGGCGGCTTCCCGGAGCAGACTGATCAGCTGCGGGCGGGGCTTGCCCTGGCTGTCGCAGATCCGCTCGACCGATCCGGACAGCCCGATCGCGCCGACGACGAGACCGCCGTGCCCGCGAATCGGCGCGGCGAGCCCGGCCTCGCCCATGCTCATCTCCTGGACCTCGGCGGCCCAGCCGACTTCCCTGACCTCGACGAGCGCCCGGGCGAGCCGTTCGGGATCGATCAGAGTGTGCCGGGTGTACGCCTCCAGCCCCTGTTCCTGCTCCCGGTCCGGTTCCACGGCCGCGGTCCCGAAGGCCAGCAGCACCTTGCCGAGCGAGGAGGCGTGCAGCGGCAGCAGCGCGCCCACGTCCATCGTCTGGAACGTGTCGTCCGGTCGGAACACGTGGTGGACGATGAGCACCTGGCCCTCCAGCGGAGTCCCCAGGCGCACCGCCTCACCGCTGCGCGCGGCCAGCGCGTCGGCCCAGTTCAGCGAGCGCGAGCGCAGCTCGTTGACGTCCAGATAGCTGGTGCCGAGGTGCAGCAGGGCGGCTCCGAGCTGGTACTTTCCGGTCGCCGCGTCCTGTTCCACGAAGTCCACGTGCTGGAGCGTGCGCAGAATGCCATGGGCGGTGCCCTTGGCCAGGCCGAGCGACGCCGCCACCTCGCCGAGCCCGAGTCGGCGGGGCCCACCGGCGAGCAGGCGCAGAATCGCCGCCGCCCGTTCGATCGACTGGACTGGGCCGGCCATGAGGCGAGCCTATTACCGCCGCGGACGCTTCGCCGCGCGGGCGGATGACCTTCGTGGACCGGGCGGACGGCACGCGTGGCCGGGGGCGGATGACCAGTGCGGACGGGGCGGATGAACTGGGCGGACAGGGGGGCGTTCGGTAATGCCGACCGCCGTTCATTGACCAGCCCGATTTGTCTTCATACGTTGCTGTGAAGCCCGGTAGGTGCCGAGAGCGCCGGCCGGCAGCACAGACCAACGGGAGTGAACATGGCGGCACAGCTCAACACGCTGCTACGGGCGGCATGCGAACACGTGTGTCCGGTGCCGCCCGCAGCCGGTGCGGCCTCGGCCATACGCCGACGTGTTGCGGCGGTCCTCGCGGACTGGGAGGTTTGCCCGGCGATCGTCGAGGACTCGCTGCTCGTGGTCTCGGAGCTGGCCACCAACGCGATCATTCACGCCCGGCCCCCGGCCGAGCTGCGGCTGTCGTGGGCGGCCGGCGACGGCGACGGGGTCCTCAGGGTCGAGGTCACCGACGCGGGACCCGCGCGTCCGCCGGGTCAGCCGCTTGCCGGGATCGACCCGGACGAGCACGGCCGGGGCGAGGCCATCGTCCACGCCCTGGCGACGCGTCACGGCATACGGGTCCACTCCGGCGGGGTCACCCGCTGGGCGGAAGTCGCCGCGGTGTGAGGCACGGACCGCGCCCCTGCCGCGGCGAGAGTGGGTGTGGGCATGCCATGCCGCCAGCCGCTGATTGGCTCTCGCGCCGGACCGGCGTACCGGGCGAGACTGCAGACCCGACGCAGTGAAGGAGTGTCATGCAGGTAGCCGTGGTCACCTTCGACGGGTTCAACGAGCTCGACAGTTTCATCGCCTCCGCCCTGATCAACCGGTGCCGCAAGGACGGCCTGGAAGCCTTCGTCACGACGCCGACGCCGGTGGTCACGTCGATGAACGGCGTCGAGGTGACAGGACAGCGCCCCATGGAATTCGTGACCGAGGCCGACGTCGTGCTGATCGGCAGCGGCGTGAAGACACGAGACGTGGTCGCCGACGACCAGCTGATCTCCCGGCTGCGGCTCGATCCCTCGCGGCAGCTGATCGGCGCGCAGTGCTCCGGCGCGCTCGTACTCGCCCGACTGGGGTTGCTGGAAGGCATGCCGGCCTGCACGGACATGAGAACCCGGCCCTTCGTCGAAGCCTGCGGCGTCGACGTGCTGGACGCGCCGTTCCACGCCGAGGGGAACATCGCCACGGCGGGCGGCTGCCTGGCGTCCCAGTACCTCGCCACATGGGTGATCACCCGAACGCTCGGCGAGGAAGCCGCCCGCGACGTCCTCGACTACGTCGCCCCGGTCGGCGAGAACCAGGAGACCGTCGAGCGAGCCCTGCGCGCCGTCCACACGGACGCGGTCGCACTGCGCTGACGCCTCGGCGAGGCCGGCCGACACGAGCCTTCCGCCTGCGGCGCCTCGCCGGCGGAAGGAGCAGAGTGGACGTATGCGTCTCGGGCAGAACCTCGTCATGACCCGGTCGCGGAGTGGTCCACCCCGGGGCTGGTGGGGCTCCCTCTGATACTGATCGTCGCGATCGCCGTCATGGCCATACAAACGCCCGAATCGATCCATCCCGGTCGGCTGCTTGTCGTAGCGTCGGCCATCACCGTTTCGCTCGGGACCGCCTGGCTCACCGGACTGATCGGCGCACTGGCCGTGGCGGCCCAGGTGGTGATCGCCGTGTTCCACGGGGGCCTGACGACGCCCAACCACCTGTCGCACCGAGAAGGAGGCGAACATCGGCGGTGACCTGTACGCCGTGGCCCGCACCGGCGACCGCACGCGCGTGCTCATCGGCGATGTCAGGGGAAAGGGGCTGGCCGCGGTCGGGGAAGCGGCGGCGCTGATGGGGGCGTCCACGAGGCTGCGTACGGGCACGCACCCTCCCGGCCCTGGCCAGCGCCATGGATCACGGTCTGTGCCGCTACCTGACCCAGTTCCCACCCCGCGCCACCACTGGGCATGTGCGGGGTGCTGGCCCAGATGCAGTCCCGACACGCTCGTCGAACACGTCGGGCGGGACCTCCTCGCCCACGCCGACGGTGCCCTCGGCGACGACGCCGCCATTCCTCGCCGTACGGCGAACGGCAGCCTTGGCGGCGAGCGGGTAGGGGGGCGGTGGCCGCCAAGGGCCGGAGCCATCCGGCGTACCGCGTCAGGGCTCCCGCCAGATGTTGTCGAACGCTGCCTCTTCGATGCTCCGCCGCTGCCGTTCACCCGCGAGCTCCGTCACCGCGTCGTAGACGGCGGCCGCCACGGTCACGACCGCCTCGTCGTCGAGGCCTTCGAAGTCCTCGGTCGGCTCATCGTGCATCACGGCGGCGGACGCGAGGGCGGCGAGCACGGGCTCGCCCGACCTCCAGCGGTCGGCGGCGCGGCGACGGGCCGGTGAGTCGGCCACTGCCGCCCGCTGCTTCCGGCCGGGAATCCAGCGGTGCCGCTGCGGGGTCGTCCGCTCTTCCTTCTCCAGGCCGTTGATGTAGGCCTCCGACAGGCCGCGGCCCCGGCGCCACAGCCAGTCCTGGACGGACTCGTACGGCGCCTCGCGGGTGAGTGACGCCACCGACGCGTCCAGCAGGCGGTCGTCCATCGCCCGCTGCGGGCCGGGCACGATGCGATCTCCGTCCAGGGTGACGACCTGGGTGCCGAGGAGGTCGATGAGTTCCGCACCCGCGAGGGCCAGCGCGAGGTCGCCCCGGTCGACGGGACGGTCGGCGGTGACGTCCAGGGTGACGAGCAAGAGGTCCTGTGCTGTGGTCATGCCGGACTCCATCTCAGTGGCATCGGTGGCGACACTCCGCCGAGGAGCCGCACGGGCACGGCTCTCACCGGGCGCGGAATGCCGCACCACCACCATGTGGCGCGGGAGGCCGGTGCGCAGCACGGAGGGGACGGCGGAGACCTCTGGTGGCACGGGAGTCCGGGCAGGCACGAGGTCGGCGCCCGGTTTCGCCGGAGCCGAGGAGCGGGTCGGTCATCGGTGGCGCTCGGGTGGTCGACCGAACCGTGTCAGGTGGTTTCCTCCGTCGGTACGGGGCCGGCGTCGGGGCCCTGGGCCCTGACCCGCTGGACGTGTTCGAGCGAGTCGCGCAGCTCGTTGAGCCAGTCGTCGGCGTGCTGCCGGACCAGCCGGACGCACCAGCCGAGCGCGTCGCTGCGACTGCGGGCCACACCACTGGCGACCAGGGTGTCCAGCACCTGCCGCTCGGGTTGCCGCAGGCGCGTCATGACGGGGGCCGCGACATGCGTGAACAGGGCGCGGGTCCCGTCGCATTCCACGCCCCACGACACCTTCTTGCCGAAGCGCTGCTCGGCCTCCCGGGCCACGCCGACGCGTGCGTCGCGAGTCCGCGCGCGGAACTCCTGGATGCGCCCCTGGACGGCCGCCTCCCGCTCGGCGGGGGAGGCGTCCTCGGCCAGGTGGGGTGAGGGGATGAACCCGATGACGGTGATCTCCTCGCGGTCCACGGTGACGTCGATGAGCCGTTCGTAGACATCCTCCGGCAGGCGGCCGGCGAACCAGCCGCGAAGCTTGTCGCGCTGTTCCTTTGTAAGCATGTAATCAGCGTTACTCGCTTCCAGGCGGCATGCAAGAGTGCGGCGGCGGCGCGTTGCGGGCCCTCGCCGCCGCCCCTGGGTGATCCTGGGCGACCATGCGGATGCTGCTCCTGGCCGTCCTGGTACTCATCACGCCACGCGGCAAGGTCACCCGCTGTGCGCTGCCGACTCCCGACAGCGGCCCGATCGGCATCACGGCCGGCCCGGACGGAAACCTCTGGTTCACCGAGTCCAACGCCGACCGGATCGGCCGGATCACCCCGCACGGCCGGCTCACCGAGTTCCCCCTGCCCACCACCCCCGGCGAGAGCAGAACGCCCTTCCACATCACCGCGGGCCCCGGTGCCAGGCGCCGCGAGCCCGGCATGATCGGCGAGACGTCCCCTAGGCCGATCCCTCAGCCGCCACACTTGTCGACGGCTTGCCCACCTCGCCGGCACGGCACCCGGTGCCCCGGCTACTCGATCAGGGCGTTCGCACCGATGATGACCAGGCCGATCAGCATGTCCAGGCTTCCTGCGCGGCACGAGGACGGCCATCCGTACCCGGCGGAGCGGGCAGCCGCCACGCCCAAGCTGAACAAGGCGATGGTGTTGAAGAGCAGGGCCGCGTCCACAGCCGTGGCCTCTGCCCACCACCCGGCCAGCGCGGCGAGCAGCATTCCCACCGTGGGCAGCACGGCGGCGGCCAGTGGCCATTCGCCGAGCACCGACCGCAGTCTGCTCCTTCTGACTGCCCCGTCGGACGGACGCTGGGCGATGACCTGCGCGTACCCGTGGGCGGTGACCGACGCCAGCGCGGTGAGCAATACCCACAGCGCGTCCGAACCGGGATCGGCCTCCTCGCCCGACGGGTCCAGCGCGGCCACCATGGCGCTGGCCAGCACCAGTCCGTAGATGCCGCCGAACAGCGAATGCTGGGGCGGCCGGTGCCGCAAGGTCCATCTTCGTGCGGCGCCCTCGGGGCGGACATGGTCGGCGCGGTCGGGCATCGCATCGCCTCGGTGCGGGAAGGGGGCGGGGTCCGCACATGCTCACCCGCGTGGTGTGAGGGAACACGACGCCACGCGGGTGAGCATGCTTGTTGTGCCCCAAAGGGGCCTGCCGTCCCGCTGACCGGAGGCAGTCTCGTGCAGGCGACGCGACTCGATGCCCAACCGGACGGGACTCCCTCTGGTCAGCCCCTCCGGATACGTTCGGTCTGTTCGCTGCCGACTTCGGTGATGCGCTGCAGATACCGCTCGATCACCCCGAGTTCGTCGTCGGTGAAATCGTCGAGAGCCTGGGCGAAGGCACGGCCGGGCGTCTCCCAGGCGGCTTCGAGTTCGGGGTTCCGGCGGGCGGTGAGGGAAACGAGCATCTTGCGCCGGTCGCCGGCGTCGGGCCGCCGTTCGACGAGCCCGGCCCGTTCCAGCCGGTCCACCAGGCGGCTGGCCGACCCGGAGGTGAGCCCGGTCAGCTCCGCGATCTCGCCGGTGGTCCGCGGCCGGGGCTCCAGTGCGAGCAGGCTGACGCACTGCAGATCGGTCGGGTGCAGGCCGAGTTGTTCGGCCATGGCCTGGTTGAACAGGGTGTAGGCGGCGTGGTGCCGACGCGCGGCCGCAGTGACCGCGGCCACCGTCTCCGAGCGGGTGCGGCGGTTTGACATGAGCTGATCCTTATGGCCTACAGTGTGAATGTCTGCGTCGCGCAGCCAATGTGTGACGCAGATTATTTCTATCACGTCACCCAGGAGAGTCCATGACCACCCAGCCCCCCGAGCAACTGCGCGCCCTCTACGACCGCTGGAGCGCGTTATGGCGCGGCGACTTCAGCCACGCCGAGGACATCCTCGACCCCGGCTTCGTCGTACATCAGGCACGACCCGACGGCAGCGACTCCGAAGCGGTCACCGGCGCGGCCCGACTGCTGCCCGAGATCGAACAGACCATGGCCGCCTTCGGCGACATCACCATCACCGTCGACCTCGGCCCGATCGTCGAGGGCGACCTGATCGCCGCGCGCTGGACCATGCGGGCCGTCTACACCGGTGGCATCCCCCACGCCACCGCCCCCACCGGCACGAAGATCGCATTCAGCGGCCACGACATCCTGCGCGTCGCCGACGGCAGGTTCGTCGAGTACTGGACCTGCACCGACATCCTGGACGGTCTGGCCCAGCTCGGAGCCGTATCCGGACCCAACGGCCCGGCACAGCACTGAAGCCCCTGCGAGCCGGTGGGATTGCAAGAGCCTGCCAGGGGCGGCGGTGCGCTATCCCATGACCGCGCGGGCTGCGTCCAGAAACGCCAGCCGGTTGTCCTCCAGGTAGTCCCGCACGCTCTCGCCGTCGGGCAAGCCTTCCCACACCGTCCGGTTGAGGTCGAGGCAGTACGCGCGTGCCGCGTCGTGCACGGGCAGGGGGAACTGGGTGCGGACTCGGAAGGCCGGCTGAAGGCCGAGCGTTCGGCCTCGGCCCCCGCCTCGACGAACCGCTCCAGCAACGCCAGCCGTTCCGCCCGCCGCGCCTCCGACAAGGAGATCTCCTGCCGTTGCCGTTCCGCGCGCTCCGCCGAGAGTTGAGTCCTGTGCTGGACGAGGAAGGACAACGTTCCGCCGAGGACAACACCGCCCAGCGATATGAGGGACCCCCAGATCTGACCTGACATGGCCGTCATCGTTCCATGCCCTGGATCCGCGATGCCCTTCGGGACAGCCCCCAGGACGTGCAAGCGACAACTCGGTGGCGACTGGAGCGGAAGTGAGAAAGGCTCGCCCGCATGGTTTCGGTAGTGCAGAACGTGGCGATCGACTGCGCGGATGCCTACGAGCTGGCCCGGTTCTGGAGCGGAGTGACTGGCCGTCCACTGCATCCGGAGGACAAACCGGGTGACCGGGAGACTCAGGTGCTGCTGGCGGAGGGCCCAGTGCTGTACTTCAACCAGGTGCCCGAGTCCAAGAAGGTCAAGAACCGGATCCACCTGTGCCTGCGCCCCGAGACGTCGCGTGAGCAGGAGGTGGAACGGCTGCTCGCCCTCGGCGCCACCTTTGTGACCGATCACCGGAATCCCGACGGCTCCGACTGGGCAGTCCTCGCCGACCCTGAAGACAACGAATTCTGTGTCCTTCGCAGCGAGTCCGACCGGGCCGCGACCACTTCCTGAACCCCGAGTCCATCCTGGCCGCGTCCCGCCGGCGCTTTGACCGGCTGCGCTGCTTCGGCTCGCGACCGGCCTGAGTGCCCCCGCAGCGGGGCCACGCCAGGAGCAGGGTGCCGGGCACGACCCCGCGCTGCCCTGTCCTGGCCCCTCCAGGCGGTCAGCCTGCCTTGTGGATGACCACCTCAGGGTGCTCGGCGGTCGGCCCGTCCAGCAGCTTCCGGTCCACGCCCTTCAGGTGCAGGTCGAAGAACGCCGTCACGTACGCGCGGGTGATCTCCTGCGACCGCTTGCCCGACAACGGCTCATCCGGCGACAGGAGCCCGAGCTGGTCACCGAGGACGGGCACGTCCGTGAACGTGAAGTGCTCCGCGCCGGTGACGTTGATCCAGCGCTTCCAGCCGTCGAGGAGCGGCCAGTCGCGTATCCAGGAGGGGTCGCCGTCGCCGGTGCCCAGCATCATGAAGGGGCGCTCGCCCAGGCCCTCCGCCGGTACCGGCTCCATGAAGGAACCGTCCATGTTGGCACCGGCCCGGACCCGCTCGTCGCCCGCCATGGTCGTCGCGGCGGAGGCGCCGCCGATGGAGTGGCCGGCCATGCCGATCCTCGTGGGGTCGATCATGCGGGCGTGCCGCCAGGCGGGGTGCCGGTCGGCGAGCAGCCGGTCGAGGAGGAAGGACACGTCCTTGGCCCGGCCCCTGGGTACCACGCCGTACCCACCGGGGCCGACCTTCTCGCAGGCGACGCAGTTCAGGAGGCGTCCACCGGGAAATGCCGTGCCGACCGACTCGTAGGCGTGGTCGACAGCGGCGACGACGTACCCCTGGCTGGCCAGTTCCTCCGCGAGCAGGGACAGGGTGGAGCGGTTGACGGTGAACCCGGGCGACAGCACGACGAGCGGGAACTTCCCTCGTACGGGCGTGGCGGCGGGGCGGGCGTTGGTGCGGGTGCCGCTGAGCGTTCTCGCGGACACCACATCGGTGAGTTCCCGGTCGTCGATGAAGGCTTGTGCCTCGGCGTCGGTCATGTACGGAGCCGTCCGGCCGCCACCGGGCCGCGCCGGGTAGTACATCGACACCATCAGTTCACGCGCCCCGGCCTCCGGCACCCAGGGATCGGGACGGCTCTTGTCGACGAGGTGCAAGGTGTCACGGCCCACCGCGTACGACCCGGTGGGCGGCGGCAGTTCGAGGCGTACGCGGGCGGTCTCGGCGGCCGACGACCCCGCAGTGGGCGAGGGCGGCGCGGCTTGGGCCACGCCCGTGCCGAGGAGGGCGAGAGACAGACCGAGTAAGGCGGCGGCTGCGCCGCGAGGCAGATGATTCATACCGGTGAGGCTAGGCAGCGGGTCACGCCCAGGCGTCCCCCCACGGCCTGAACGGTGTCGGACCCTGGGCGTATGCCGATCTCCACCCGTGGACGGACACGGGCATGCTCGTATCCCTAGGTCGTGTCCGCAAAGTGGTTGGCGCGTTGGTCTGTTCGTGGTGCGTCGTCACGAGCTGACTGATCAGGCATGGGCGGTCATTGAGCCGTTGCTGGCTCCGTCGCGGATGGGCCGCCCGGCCCGCGACCGGCGGCAGGTCCTCAACGGCATCCTGTGGAAGCTGTCCACGGGGGCGGCCTGGCGGGACCTGCCCGAGCGTTACGGGCCGTGGAAGACGGTCTACGAACGCTTCCGCCGCTGGTCGGCCGACGGCACCTGGGACCGGCTGCCGGCCCACGTCCAGCAGCACTCGGATGCCGTCGGTGCCGTTGACTGGACGGTCGTGTGTGTCGACTCCACGACCGTGCGGGCTCACCAGCACGCGGCCGGGGCGCGAAAAGGGGGCTCTGGCCGGGTGAGGCGATCGGCCGGTCCCGCGGCGGGCTGACCACGAAGATCCACCTCGCCTGCGACGGCGAGGGCAGGCCACTGGCCTTCACCCTGACCGCCGGGAACGTCAACGACTGCACCCAGTTCGAAGCGGTGATGGCCCGCATCCGCATCGGGCGGTGCGGGCCCGGCCGTCCTCGCACCCGACCCACCCTGGTCGTCGCGGACAAGGGGTATTCGTCCACGAAGATCCGCTCCTACCTGCGCAGGCGCGGCATCAAAGCCGCCATTCCGGAGCGGATCGACCAGATCAACGGCCGCATCCGACGCGGAGAGAGCAGATGCCGGCTTGACCGGGCCGCCTACCGGCGCCGCAACACCGTCGAGCGCTGCTTCAACAAGCTGAAGCACAACAAAGCCCTGGCGACCCGCTACGACAAACGCGCCCGTCACTACCAAGCCCTGGTCACCATCGCGTGCCTGCGACTCTGGCTGCCGTGACATTGCGGACACGACCTAGGGGGTGTCTCGCCGATCAGGCCGCGAGCCCGGCATGATTGGCGAGACACCCCCGAGGGGGCGCGGGCCCGATTGACAGGAGTCTCGTGAAAAGGCAACGCCTTTGGCGCCTGGGCGAGTTGGCGAGGAGAGGGTGCTTTCCGTGATCAGGCGTAGGCGGCGAGGAAGGCGCGGATGCCGCCTACGGCGTAGCGGTCGAGGTCGGCCTCGCTGTGCTGGGCGCCGCCGTGGAACATGGCCTGGTTCACTGGGATCCACAGCAGCAGCCCGGCGAAGTGGTGGGCGGCCAGCATGGGGTCGTCGGTCTTGAGCAGCCCCTGATCGGTGAGGCGCTGAAAGGTGGCCGCCAGGGTCGCGAGGACCCGTTCGAAGCCCTGCTCGTACCAGGCCGCGCCCAGTTCGGGGAAGCTGTCGGCGTTGGCGATGATGAGGCGGTGCAGCTGGATCACCTGCGGCTGAGTGAGAGCTGCCAGGAACTGGCGGGCGAGGCGGGTCAGGTTCTCTTCCAGACCCTCTGCGTCGGCGGGGACGTCGGCCACCAGGTCCACCATCGCGTCGATGCGGTCGGTGGTGGCCAGCACGATCTCGGCGAACAGCTTCTCCTTGTCCGCGAAATGCTTGTAGACGGTCTGCTTGGACACCGCGGCCAGCTTCGCGATGTCGTCCATGCTCGTCCCCGCGTAGCCCTTGTTCAGGAACACGGTGGTCGCCGCGTCCAGGATCGCCTGATGCTTGCGCGCTGACCGGCTGTCCATCATCAGCTTCCTCTTCTGTTCAATCCGCCGCCTACTGCTCATACCCGAGGAGAGTACTGGACTGACCAGTACTCATGTGAGTACTGTACCGTCTAGTTCCGATTCCGGGCGCAAGCGCAGGCCGGTAGAGCTCCTGCTTCTGGGCTGCACATCAATGGGGGTTTTCACATGGACAAGGTGTTCTCTGCTGACGGCACGGCCATCGCATACGAGCAGCAGGGCTCGGGCCCCGCGGTGGTACTCGTCGGTGGTGCCTTCATGACCCGCGGCGACTCCGCCGAACTCGCCGGTCTGCTGGCCGAGCACTTCACGGTGATCACGTACGACCGCCGGGGCCGCGGCGACAGCGGGGACAGCTTCGCGTACACGGTGCAGCGCGAGATCGCGGACCTGGACGCGCTGATCGAGGGCCCGGCCGGCGGCTCGGCCATGGTCTTCGGCATGTCCTCGGGCGCCGTCCTCGCCCTGGAGGCCACCGCCCGCGGCAGCGCCGTATCGCGCCTCGCGCTGTACGAGCCGCCGTTCGTCACCGACGACAGCCGGCCGCCGCTGCCCGCCGACTACGTGGAGCACCTGACGGAACTCGTGGGTCGCGAGGCGTACGGGGACGCCGTCGCCTACTTCATGACGGCGGCGATCGGCCTGACCGACGAGGTCGTGGCGGGTATGCGGCAGGCCCCGTTCTGGGCGGGCATGGAAGCCGTCGCCCGCACCCTCCCCTACGACGGACGGATCATGGGCGACACCATGTCCGGGCGACCCCTGCCGGTCGACCGATGGGCGTCCGTGACCGTTCCCGTCCTCGTCGGCAGCGGAGACGCGGGCGCGCCGCACATGCTGACCGGCGCGCGGGAACTCGCCGCGGCGGGCGACAACTTCACCCTGCGGATCTTCCCGGGCCAGGAGCACGCCATTGACGCAGAGGTTCTGGCCCCGGCCCTCGCCGGCTTCTTCGCCGAGACGCAGCAATCCGCATGAGTACGGTCTTCGCGACTCTGGGGATGCCCCTCGACGGTTTCGTCGCGGGCCCGAACGCCGACTGAGCCAAGTGCCCGCGGCAGCAGGCCGGTTCAGTTCAGCAAGCGGGACCAGCTCGCCGCGCTTGTTGACCGGCTGCAGCTGAGCGTGTCGATGACGGCGATCCTGGCGATGAAGACCAAGCTGGAGGCGTCCAACCTGGATCTGCGGTAGTTCGGTCCGATTGACGGCCCACGGCCACCACCAGTCCTCCCGGCCGTCCGGCGCCGCGTCACGGCCGGGAGCTGGATGCTGCGAGCGGCCCGTCCGGGCGTCTTCGGGGGATACCTTGGCGGGCCGTGACATTGTCGGGCGAGGCGATCGGATCCACAGACGGCCTGCCGGGCCTGTGTACCACAGCAGCAGATCCGGGCAGCGAGATCACGATCGATCGACTCCGGTCTCGCGGCCCGGGCCGAGGTGTTCTGCCGGGGTCCGCCGGGACCGGCCGACTTCGCCTCCAGCGATGTGATCGATCAGCCCTCGATCACGACTCCGTTGATCTGCTGCTGTAAAGTCGCCGCATCAGCGTAGCCGCCAGCGGTAGGTCACCTCGTAGTGGCCGGTGAAGTGCTCACTGCGCGAGGTGGCCACGATCGGAAGAGTTCGTAGCCTGCCGATCTCAGGTGAGCTGCCGTCCGTTACGGATCCCATCAGGATCGGCGGCGCCTCGACCAGCGGATAGATCTCGTCCTCGCCGAGTGCGCGCAGGCCCCGCACGATGAGAGAGGCGGCACTGGCGACTGCCACTGCCGCGCACACCACCACGCCCACCGGGCTGGCCGCGACCGGAACCCCCGTCGTTCCCAGCAGCACGGCTCCAGATGCGTCAGTGACGACGAGCGAAGCTACTCCAGGGACGCTGAAGCTGTGCGCAAAGAGTGAGCCGAACAGCACGCCGGCGATCTCGGCGGAGGTAAGGATTACCCCTACGTCCTTGTTCTTGGGAGTGTTTCCTCGATCGTGTTCGACCAGTCCGAACTGTATTGCCATGCCGAATGGGAAAGTCGCTCGCGCAAGGTCGAATGACAGGAACGGGCTGGGTGACACTGACTTCTTGTCTCCCGTTCCGAACTTGCCCAGATCCACCTCGCGGGAGACGGGACGGACTTGGGCGCCGACCACCGATGCCGACAGTGTCATCTCGTCCTTTGAATCCAGCTCCCCGAAATTCTTTGTCTTCTCGACACAGTGCACGCTGCCGATCTCCAGATCCAGTCGGGCGAATGCCCGGCCTGCCGGAGGAGTCGCACCAGTCGCTGCGCGCAGGGCCTTGATCTGCTCCGGGCTGAACGGCGAAGCCAGCTTCAGTCCCGCCCACTGGTCCGTCACCGACTCCACTGACTTCGGGTCGACCCCGGCCAAGTCACCGTAGTGCTGCCGGCGGGCTGCTACCGACGTGACGCGGGTCACGGCCTCGGAGGCCAATGTCTTTTGCTCTTCGGCAGGCAGGATCTTGACGTGCTGCAGCATGAGGTTTTCAAGAGATTTTCTCCCGCTGGGGAGCGGAAACCTCTTGGGATCACTCTGGTGGGCCAGGACGCGGTCCCGTGCCAGCTCCAGCGCGGCCACTACCCGGTCGACTTCCTGCTGCACCTTCGCTTCCACGGTGCCATTGAGCAACCGTCTCAGTTCCGCAGGCAACTGCACGCGTCCCGCAGAACCCATGTCAGTGCGTATGACGTCCAGCCGACTAGTCATGTTCAAGTTTCCCTTGCATCCAGTACGCCTGCCGGCGTCGATGTTGGGGGCGGGAAGGGAAGAGGCCTGGCGCGGTTTGAGTGAATCGAGCGAATGGCCCGTAATTGGCCGGTGCAGGATCTGTTACGGTGCCAATCTCGCACCGTCGTTTGCGATGGAAAGCGCAATCCTCAAACTATTTTGAGCCACCCAAGCCAATCTCGCATCTCACCTCAAGCCCATTGAGATGCACCACGACTGGCTGCGGCGCACCCTGGTACTACAGCAGCAGATCAACGGAGTCGTGATCGAGGGTTGATCGATCACATCGCTGGAGGCGAAGTCGGCGGTCTCGGCGGACCCTGGCAGAGCACCTTGGCCCGGGCCGCGAGACCGGAGTCGATCGATCGTGATCTCGCTGCCCGGATCTGCTGCTCTAGTACGTGGGAGAGTTGGGCGGGCCGGGCTTCCGACGGGTCGGGGCCTCGGTCGTCGGGACGACCGCGAGACCGATCAGTCCCGTTGGCCTTCGCGGGGCGGTGGCCGGCGCTTGCGGCGGGACTGTCGTCGGGTGATTCGCCTGGTCATGATGGTGATTGCGGCCCAGGTGATCAGCGACTCGGAGTGCTGGATGAGCCGTTCGTAGTCGCGGGCGTGTCGGCGGGTGTCCATGATCCAGGCGATCGACCTCTCGACCACCCAACGGCGGGGCAGGATGACGAACCCTTTGGCGTCCCTGGGCCGGCTGACGGCCTTGAGGGTGAGGTTCAGATACTTCTTCGCCCAGGGCGCGAGCTATCCGGCAAAGCCGGAATCGGCCCAGACGATCGTGATCTACGGGTGCATCAACCTGAGCCGGAACAGTACCTCCTTCGCGGCCTCGCGGTCGGTCATGTCGGCCGGCGTGACCAGGACCAGCAGCGGCAGGCCCTTGGTGTCCACGACCAGGTGCCGCTTACGGCCATTGGAGGCCAACTGCAGGCCGTGCCGCCGCTGCGGGTCACCCGAGTAAGGGCCTGGCCTGGCCTGGCCCAAGCCCCGCCTCGCGGGTCGAGGTTTGGTCGGCTGGCGGCACCGCTCAGCGCCTGCAAGTCAACGACGGCGAGGTCGAGTTCACTTTCGCCCTCTATGGCATGCAGCGGAGACTCGTACGGGGTTTCACCTTCCCGCGATCTCGCCCGCCTGGCGAGGCGGAGCAAGGCCTAGTGTGATGAGCATGTCCAACGGGATCACATGGATAGGCGCACACAGCAGCACACAAAGACAGGCCGCCCAGCCCGGAATGCTCGGCGGGATATCGCTGACCTGCGCCCGCGGTCTCGACGCGGACGAGTTCCTCATCGCGCTGGGTGCCGACCTCGATGAGCTTGCCGCGGGCACCCCGTACAAGGATCTTGCCGTGCCGGTGGGGCGGCCGGGGATGCCGTCGCCCCGTGTCAATCCCGTGATGTACGGGACGTGCGGGGACTGGGTCTACGTGCTGGAGGACTGGGGGACGGCTACGTGGGCGACTGGGTATCAGGGGATCGAATCGATGCGGCCCTGGCCGGACGAGGAGATCGTCTGCGTGACGATGAACCGGTGGAGCCCACCGTCGATGATCATCCATGCGCCAGGTGACGGGCATGCCTGGCGGGCCGACTTCGGACAGGACACAGGTCAGTCGTCCGCCCTGGATGCGGCACTGCATGCAGCGGGCGCAGTATTCCCGTCTCTGCCGGACGAAGACGAAGCCGAAGTGGCGGCCTATTACGAGGAGCACAGGTGGCGACTCTCCACAGCTGTATTCACCGCCATCGGCGACTACTGTGACCTGTCCATCGACCCGGTTGACGTCCAGGCCGGTGGCCTGCCGTCGGTCTTGATTCCGATGGTGTGATGAACAACGGGTGTCCATCCAGTGCCTGCACGGCCGTGCCCTGCTTCTTCTGCGCTCGGGCTCCGGGATTGAACAGTCCCGTGGTCGGGACGCGCAGCCGGCCTGGCCCGACCAGCCCTGCCCGGCGCGCCTGTGTCAGGTCCGTGGTGAATCCGCAGGCCGCTTGTGAACATCTCGCTCCTCTTCCGTGCCCTTCACCACAGCATTGCTGCAAAGCAATGAAGCCGAGGTGCGGCGATATGGCCCGTCGATGTACTGATTTGTGACTCAGCATCCACAGACAAAAGGGGTGGACAGCTCCGACATCAGGCCGACTTACCGGCACGTGGGCGCCCCTATGATCGTCAACGAGCTACCGACTCCGCGCCCGCTTGCCCTCCTGTCGCGAACGGTCCTTAGCGACCGCGAACGCAACCGGCTGAGCGGGCAGCGTGAAGCTGATGCACGTGAAGAAAGGTGAACTCATGGCCCTCGGGCTACTCCGACGCCGGCGCCCCCGCGGCGCCTCCGGTGCCGGACCGAGCATCTCCGTTCCCCTGCCGCCCGATGCCGGGGCGTTCGGCTTCGAGGTCGTCGATCCCATGGGGCTGCCCATGGGCGGAGCCGAGGTCACCGTGACCGCGCTGGACAGCCACCGGGTTGTGACGCATGGCATCACGGACCCCTACGGCTACTTCATAGCGACGTTGCCACCGGGCTCCTACAGCGTGATGACCGTGGCCGAGGGCCTGTCGCCTTCCCGGGAGAACCTCGACATCGCCGCCGGAGTGGCTCTGCCGCCGGTGCGCATCGCCCTGGAGCCCGCCCGCCAGCTGGAACTTCCGACAGCCGGAACCTGGCTGTTCGACCCTCCCCACACCGCGATCCGGTTCATCGCCAAGCACGTGGGCATGGCCCACGTCCACGGCCGGTTCACCCGCTTCCAGGGCGGCATCCGCGTCGCACCGAACATGGCCGACTCGCACGTCTCGGTGCGCATCGACGCCTCCAGCATCACCACGGGCAACAACACCCGCGACAACCACCTGCGTTCCGCCGACTTCCTGGACGTCGAACGTTATCCCTACATCGACTTCACCAGCACGCGGTTCGCGCATCGCGGCGGCTCCAAGTGGACCCTGCACGGCACGCTCACCATGCACGGCACCAGTCGCTCCGTCGGCCTCGACACGTCCTATCTCGGGATGGTCAACGGAGGCTACGACCAGGAACTGCGATGCGCGGCTCTCGCGAAGGCGGAACTCCACCGGGAGGACTTCACCCTCAACTGGCGTTCCATGCTGGCCCGCGGCATCGCGGTCGTCGGTCCGACCGTCCAACTGGAGCTGGACGTACAGGCGATGTACCGCACCCACGACACGCCCACGCCCCCGGAGTAGGCCCGCAGGGAGCAGAGGCTTGGCACGGGCTGCGCTCCGACAGGAGCTTGCGCTCGTGCGAGGGGTGCGGACGCGGCACCGTCCCGCAGCGCACCCCGCATCATGTCGATCTTGTGCAGCTTTGCAGTCGACCGCATGGAACCCGGACGAGGCCACCCATCTTGCTGGTCAGCGCCCGGCGACGCCGTGATAGCACGGAGCGATCAGATGGGAAAGGGATCACGATCATGGGTATCTTCAGCCGTCGCCAGACCGCCGCTTACGAGTCGACCCCGGCTGTCGGCACAGGCGCCTCTGCCGTGGAGAACTCGCCCCGAAGTACGGCTCTGGAACCGGCACTTCGAGCGCTGACCGGACGATGGACCATCGATCGCCCACACAGCCGCATCGGATTCTCCGTGCGGCACGCCATGGTCACGACCGTGCGGGGAGCCTTTACCGACTACGACAGCACGCTGTACTTCGACGGAGCCCGGCCGGCCGAGTCGCGGGCCGACCTCGTCATCCGCGTCGCCAGCGTCGACACGGGCGTGGAACAACGGGACGCGCACCTCATAGGCCGCGACTTCTTCGACGCGCGCCGCTACCCGGAGATGACCTTCCGCAGCACCTCCACCGTCCACGAGGGTGGAGAGAGTTTCCGCATGACCGGGGACCTGACCATCCGCGACGTCACCCGGCCCGTCGAACTGCAACTCGACTACCTCGGCTCGGTCGTGGACCCGTTCGGCTACGAACGAGCCGGCTTCGACGGCACCACCACCATCGACCGCACCGAGTGGGGCCTGGTCTACAACCAGCGCCTCAAGGCGGGCGGCACCATGGTGAGCGAGAAGGTCAGACTGCAGTTCGACATCTCCGCGATCCGGTCGACGTCATAGGTGGTGTCGAAGTACCGGTCGCCCTGTCGGCCGGCACGCCACGTCCGCCGACCGGGCACAGTGATCAGTCAGGCTGTCAGTACCAGGGCCGTGGGTTATGTGTCGGCAGTGCGCGCAGTGTGGGCCACCGCTCCATCAGGCGCACGGCCAGAGCCGCACTGAGGCGTCCGAGTGCGTGCAAATGGTCGTGATCGCAGGTCAGGTCGGCGACCACGCCGAGTCGGTGGACGAGGCGTTCTCGGGCGGAAACGTAGCCCCACTCGAAGTCCTCGACCGGTACCCGTGCGAGGTGGTCGACGGACTCGCGGTGGGCGCGCTCGACGAGTGCGTCGCCACGGATCAGCCAACCGGCGCAGGCGTCGGCGAGATCGCCGGGCACGTCCCTGCCGGTGAGGCCGCGCCAGGTGGCACGGTAGACGGCCTCGGCTTCCGCGAGTGGAGTAGCCGTGACCGACATCGCACACCAGCAGGTCGGGAAACCGATGCGGAAGTAGGCGAGTTCGACCAGGCCGTTGCCCAGCGACGCCTGCTCGAAGTCGACGAAGTGGACGCCGGTGGCGGTGCGCAGGTCGTTGCCGGGGCAGGGATCTCCGTGCAGCAGCGCATGGTGGGGCGCCGGATCGAGCCGGTCGATCAGGTCGGCGAGTTCATTCGCAACTCCGGATGGGACGGAGACGTCGAGGGCCTTGGCGAGTGCGAGAAAGGACTCGGCATCGCCGGCCGTCGGTCCGGACCAGGCGGGAAGCGTTCCCTTGTCGGTCGGCCCGGTGAGCGCGTGCAGCCGGGCGAGGGAGTCGGCGTAGCCGGGCATCCAGTCATCGGTGGCGCCGAGGTCGTCCAGGTGTTCCAGGACCATCACCCGTGACGCCGCGTCCGTTCCGAGCAGTGCGGGCGCGACGGTCGGCCGCGTCGCCCGTGCGGCGAGCCGCAACGCGGTGACCTCCCGCGCATAGCGCGCATCCCCGTCGGCCCCGGTCCCACCTCCGTCGGCGATCTGCTTGACGATCACCCGGCCCCCACCGCGCAACTCGACCCGCCACACCCTGGACCGCGGGCTGCTGTCCAGCAGCGTCGCCTCCGTGGGGGAGCCCAACGCGGAACGCAACTCGTCGCTGATGGGCACCCGGATCGACATGATGGTCAGCGTAGGGCCTTCCGGAGCACGGTGTACGGAAACTCCGCCAAGGCCAGCCGCCACTGTGGTCCCGTCGGACCGTCGGCGCCGCATCGTGCTGCTGGCCCGGCCCGAGGTACCCCAGCACTACGGATACGTCCACGCCGGTGCCACCCATCGCCATCGCGGACAGTGCGGGCGGCGGCGCGGCGCTGACGCTGTTCGAGGAGCCACTTGGAGGCGATCGGCACCGTTCTCAGGTGTATGGCCTCGAGAGCGGTGTGCGCGGAAGCAGGTAGCTAACGGCCAACAGCCGAAGTCTGCCCAGCGGTTGCTCTCGGTACGTCATGACGGTCCAGCGCCCTCTGGTCGCGGCGATCACAGGCTTGAAGAGCACTCCGTCCAATGTGGTGATGCCGTAGAGGCGAACCATGGCCTGGTTTGCCGGTGGCCGCCGCCTCCACCGACGCGACGAACGCAAAGCCGACCACTTCCTCGCTTTCACCAGCATCGCCGGCACCCTCATCTGCTGCCGCAAGGTCTGCGGGGCACGTGCAAGTGCCCCCCCACGGGCATGGAACACCGTCGTCCCGTAGGTTGGCCGCCCGATTGTCGTCCTGCGTGCGCTTCACCGGCCGCTCCTCCTCGGTGGCAAGGGCTAGGGGATGTCTCGCCGATCATGCCGGGCTCGCGGCGCCTGGCACCGCGCCTCGCCGCGTTGTCGTCACTCGCCGATGCTCCGTATCGACTCCCTCCTCCGCCTTGCGATGCACGGCACCTGACGCCGCTCCCGGATCCGGCCTGGTCGACGAGACACCCCCTAGGGAGAACGGGGCGCAGCCGGGCGGGGGACGCAGGTGCCACAGTACGAGGGCGTGCGGGAGGTGGCTGATCAGCGGTCCGGCCGTCGGGATGTGCCCGTCAGGCCCTTGACCGGCTGCCGCTTCGACGGAGGATGGGGGAAGAGGGCGGGTCTGCGTGGTGAAGTGTGGGCCTCTGACAACTCCGACAGCAGGGAGCGTTCCTTCCGATGGCCACACAGCCTGCATGCCCTGAGCGCAGTGGTCCCGAGACCGCTGCGGTCATGGATGTCCCGCCGTTCAAGCCGTCTCTCGTCAAAGCCGTGTTCAGGGACGTGACCTCGATGCACGTCTCTCGGTCGGCCGCGTGGGCCGCCGCGTCGGTGACGCGGACAGTGCTGACGGAGATCATCGACGGCGCGAGGAGAGCGGCGGCGGAGGAGGCCCGGAAGAAGCTGATTCCCGGGGACCTTCTCTCGGCGATCGACCGGAACGTCGAGCTCGAGGTGGGGACCAGGTGGTACGACCACAGCCCGACGTTTCAAAGCCTGACCGGTGCCCTGTGCGACGCCCAGGGTGTCATCGCGTCTTCTCGCAAGCGCAGCAGGGCGCGCAAACCGAGTGCCGTGGTCAACGCCCACAGGTTCGAGGCTGGGGTCAAGAAGCTGCTGCGGAGCCAGGGGGCGAGGGCCGTCCCAGCGCTGGTCCGCGACCTGGACGGAATCGCGAGCGTCTTCCTGACGGACCTCGCCCAGGACGCGGCCATGGTCGTCCGCGAGGGCGGGGTCAAACGTTTCGGTACGGTCACCCCAGTGATGTCGGGCGAACCGGCCCCACCCCCGTTCCTCAAGGATTCCCAGCGGGCCCTGTCCACCCGCACGGGAGACGGGCGGACCATCGGCAGGAACGACATCCTGGCCGCCACCACGATTCAGTTGTTCGGCGGCAACCTCAGGCAGCGAGCCCTCACCGAAGCACGCGAGGCGACACAGAACACTTCGGTCGGCTGAGCGGATGCGACCAACATCGCCGCCCGCACCCTCACGAAAGCGGACCTTCTCCGATACCTGCAAGAGGCGCGTGATGCCCTCGTGTGGAAGCTCGATGGACTCTCGGAGTACGACATCCGCCGCCCGCTGACCCCTACGGGCACGAACCTGTTGGGGCTGGTCAAACATGTCGCCGGCGTGGAGCTGGGGTACTTCGGTGACACGTTCGGGCGGCCGTTCTTCGACGAGGAGCCGCCCTCCTGGTGGTATACCGAGGACGCGGAGCCCAACTCGGACATGTGGGCCGCGGCGGACGAGTCACGTGAAGACATCGTCGAGCTGTATCGGCAGGTGTGGAAGCATTCCGACAGCACGATTGCGGAACTCACGCTGGACGCGGTCGGCCATGTCCCGTGGTGGCCGGAGGAACGTCAAGAGGTGACACTGCACCACGTCCTTGTGCGTGTGATCTCCGATACTCAGCGGCATGCCGGCCACGCGGACATCGTGCGGGAACTCATCGACGGATCCGTCGGGTCCCTGCAGGGCAAGGACAATATGCCGCCAGGTGATCAGGCCTGGTGGGAGAGCTACCGAAGCCGACTGGAGCGCGTGGCGCGGGAAGCCTGCGGCTGATCTCGCCCTGCTGCACAGACCCTCGCACTCTGGTTGCGGTGTGGCCGTGTGGCGCTGTTCAGCTGGCCTGGGCTTGTTCGGCAGAGGGGCATTGCAGCCATTGCGGGGCCGCCTCGGGCGCGTCCGACTCGATGACGGTGAAGTCCGGGTCGGCGAACAGGTGCCCGGCGAGCACGTCTCACCGAGGCCGCAGTCTGGGCCGACGAGATGGATGTCCTGCCCCTGACAGGGTGATGACCTGCTACTTCACGCGATGGAGACGGCGCTGCCGGCTAGCCGGGGTGCCGTGGTGTGAGCGAGCCTGAAGGAGTGTGCAGTGCGCCGATCGTCGTGCACCAGCCGTCGCAGTCCAACGGTCGTCAGGTCATTGAACCGGCGCGGTCAGGAGGAGATCCCGGTCCGTGCGTACTCCGGTCACTACCTACAGCAGGGCCAAGCCTGCTGTGCGTTGTGGGCCGCCGCCCGATCAGTCATGGTCGGTAGCGCGGCGGCTCAGTGGGCGATCACAGATCGGCGCAGAGTGCTAGCAGAGTGCTTGGGACCCCTTGGCTTGGCGTGCCAGGCGGAACAGGACCCGGGAGTACACGGCAGTCGCTGCCGCGACGATTGTTGGGATGACCGCGAGCGCGAGGATGCCCACCAGTGCATAGCTGTCATGGGTGTATCCGCCGAACTCCTGATCGTCGTCGCTCAGTAGCCGGTAGCCGAACCACCCCCACAACGCCAGCGACAGGACCATCCAGCCAATCGACCACTTCTCGACCCGATGCCCGTCCCGGCGCAACTGCTCTATGTCGGCTGCCATCCCTACATCTCCCCGTTCACCTTTGTGACCTGTGGCCACAGTCCATCACAACGCCCGCCGGCAGCGGGTGCCTGATCCGTAGGCGGCGGACGTATGCCCGCCGGCAGAGCCACGCCGCATGACTGCCTCATGTCGAATCCTCGCGCCTCCTCTATCTACGACGCCCTCCGCGTGAAGCATGGAGCAGTGACGGGAACTGCGCGTCGGTTGAGCAGTGCCTCCAAGCTATGCGTCCCCACCCTGAAGGTGGTCGGGCGCAGGTCGGAGAGGCGGGTCCACCCGAGCATCAACTACTTGCGCTCAAGGAATTGTTGCCCTCAGCGGACGGACACGCCCAGATAGTCGAGGGCTGCGCGGGCGAATCCCGGTGCGGTACGCGGGCACTGCCAGCGGGCGAGGATCTCGGGTCCGGAGAGGTTCGCGGGTTCGGCCTCCTCGTCCTCGATTTCATCCAGGTAGATCTCGGGAAGCAGGTCCTCACGGAGCAGGTCGTCGAGGGCTTGGTCCACCGGGGAGCTCAACACCTCCAGGCAGTCGGGAAGGCGCTCGAGCACATCGTCCACGTCGGCCTCGTACGGATGCCAGCCGTGGGCGCACGTCCTGCCGTCGTCGACGTGTGCGACCCGGCTCAATGCCGCGACGACCTCGTCCTCGACTCCCGGACCGGGGTTGCCGAAGGCCACGTAGGGGGCGAGCGTCAGTAGGCCCAGCGTCCAGAACAGCACGTGATCGGCCTCCGGCCTCGGCGCCGTCGCGTCGAGCTGGCGGGCGCAGCCGCGTACCGTCTCGTCCTTGTCCCCGGCGTGATAGCCGTGCCGGAGCTCTTCCCAACTGCTGGACAACGAGCGCCAGTTGTCGGGCACCGGAATGACCGTCGACATTCCTTCGTGCTCCTTTCGAGAGGTCCCGGCTCCGCGGTCATTGGATCACACGGGTGTGCGCCGTCATCCAAGGACCGCCGTGGCGCCCGGCCCGCAGGAACACGTGATCGCTCAGGCGCGTGTGACGGCTGACGCCGCCTCCCCTCCCTCGGACGCACCATGACGCCCTCGAAGACCTCACCGCGTGCACGAGTTCAACCGAGGTTCAAAGATGGGCTCTCCGGGCGGGAAGCTCTGCGGCCGTTTCGCTGGGTGATGGAGCTGCTGACCGGGCTTTTCGCGAGGTGGGTGGTGGTCTTGTTGCTAAGTAGGTTGCTCTCATGCCACTCACCCCTGATGACGAGATACATACACGCGATGAGCTGGTCGCATTCGTCCGCGAGCTGCACCAGGACTACGTCCGGCGAGGACATGACTGGGAGAACCACACCCTCGACCGCTTCCTCGAGGCCCTCGCCGCGTGGATAGCCGGCTCGGACGGCTGGTACCGGAACTTCGGCAAGGAACCCCCGGCCAACGGCGACTGGACCTTCATCGCACGAGCCCTCAGCGCGGCAACCGTTTACGAGTAGGCGAACAGACCCCCAATGCGGATCGGATGGGTGGCCCGAGGCAGGCGGTCGATTTCCCATGCCTGCGCGGCGTGGGCCCGTGCCTCCGGCGCCGCGCATCGTGGGTACGTGGAAGCCCTTGTCGCGCGGTACCCAGATGACGTCGACCGCAACGTCGTGTGGGCGTCGCCGCCGGTTATCGATGAGGCATCGGGCCCGATCGTGTACGCGTCACGATCCAGACCCCGGCTCTGCACGCCTACCTGCGCTGGCGGAACAAGAATGCCCGCCACCCTGACGTCCTGGCCGCCCAGCGCAAGGAACGCGCCCGCATCCGCAGCGAGAAGGGCCTTCGCTGGGGAGGCCGCCCCCGCTCGTTGCCTGATCAAGCAGCCTGGTGCGCCGCCTGCTCCTGTCCACCGGCACGGAGGGCATCCTCGATCTCGCCGAGCTTCGCTGACGACAAGACTCCCACCTGCTCGGTCAGATCTTCCTGGGCCAGCGTGACCAGCCAAGTGCACGGGACAAGACCGGGACGTGGCAGCGCCACTCGAAGGACGCCCTCAAGAGGCAGTCCCTCGGGCGCCCCCACTGCCACCTCGACGGCCACACCGCTGATCTCGGTTCCCGCAGGAGCGACGATCTGCATCGCTCGGAACCCGGACGCTTCGTCTCCCGACAGCAGTACTACCGGCCGCCGCTCGTCAAAGTCCGCCAACCAGACCTCGCCGCGCTGCATGTGCCCTCCCGACGCAGGGTCGCGGGGGAACCCTGCACGCCCCGGACCGAACACCTCATTGTCGGCCGTAATCCAACCAGTCCAGCGGTCGCAGCGGCCAGCGAACCCGGTGAACCTTCGCGGTCACAGCACTGGCCGCAGCCGGGGCCCGTCTTCTATCTCCAACCTATATTGTTACTAGAATGGCCGGATGGAAGACATCGATGCGATTGCGGTGTTGCAGGATCCGGTGCGGCGTCGCCTGTACGAGTACGTGGCGGCGCAAGGTCGCGAGGTCGGCCGTAACGAGGCCGCCGAGGCGGCGGGGGTGGCGCGCACGCTCGCCGCGCACCATCTGGACAAGCTGGCGGAGGCGGGGCTGCTGGAGACCGGTAGCCGCCGCCTGACGGGTCGCTCGGGGCCGGGAGCGGGCCGCCCCGCCAAGGTTTACACGCGGGCACGCGCCGAGCGGTCGGTGTCGCTGCCCGCCCGTGATTACCGCACCGCCGCCGAACTGCTCGCCGAGACTGCCGAACAGGCCGGCCTGGACGTCGAGCTCTGCGCGGCCGCGCATCGCCGGGGTGAGGCTCTGCGCGGCTCGACGGCGCCCTGCGGTGGCCTTGAGGAGGCCATGGCGATGCTGGCTGCCCGCGGCTATGAACCGCACCTGGAAGACGCCGAAGACGCTGAAGGCGCCGAAGATGCGAAGGATGTTCAGGGCTCCGAAGGAGGCAGGGAGTTGACGCGGGGTGCGGCGACCGTCATCCGTATGCGCAACTGCCCCTTTCATGCCGTAGCCGAGCGCTTCCCGCCGCTCGTCTGTGGCATGAATCTCGCGCTGCTGGAGGGGCTGCTCGGTCCGGGCGGCCTGGTGCGTGCGCACATGGACCCGCGACCGGGGGAGTGCTGTGTGGTGGTCGAGGCTTCTAAAGACAATGCTGATTGACATAGAAGAGGGGGGCATGTTGGGATGAGGTCATGACCTCATCCGCGCATGCCGCCCACCTTGCCGAGCTCAACGTCGCCACGCTGCGCTACCCCCTCGACGACCCGCGTATGGCGCCGTTCGTCGAGATGCTCGACCCGGTCAACGCCGCCGCCGACGGCGCGCCCGGCTTCGTGTGGCGGCTCGTGGAGGAGGGGACCGGCGACGCCACCGGGCTGCGCCCGGCGGGCGAGGACGTCATCGTGAATCTGACCGTGTGGGAGACCCAGGAAGCCCTGTGGGACTTCACCTACCGCAGCGGGCACCTGGAGGTGATGCGACGGCGCCGCGAATGGTTCGAGCGGCACATCGAGGCGCACCTGGTGCTCTGGTGGGTCGCCGCCGGTCACCTCCCCACCGTCGACGAGGCCCTGGAGCGGCTGGCGGACCTGCGGGCGCACGGCCCGTCCCCGCGCGCGTTCACCTTCGCATCCCCCTACACCGCAGCAGAGGCCGCCCAGCACATTCAGGCCGCGCCGCCACTGCAGCCCGAACAGGCCGCCCGGAGCTCGCGGCGGACGTCGGCGGGGGACGCAGCGGCGGTGTAGGGAGGGACGCCCGGGCCGGCAGGGTCGCGGCCCCGGTACTCGGTGATCGCGCAGGCGACGGACTCGGAGTCTGTCGACCAAGGGGGGACCGGCCGGACTGCGGTGCAGTGGTCGATGTAGCCGGCCTTGTCGGCCTTCTGGGCCAGAGCGAGCAACGGCTCCCGCCGGTCGATGACGAAGGCGTAAACGCGTTGACGGCGGCTCAGGTGAACGATGCCTGGGCCGGACAGGGTAGCTGAGGGCGCGGTGCCATACACCAACTGTCGGAAACGGTCAGCGAGGCCGCGCCGCCGTGTGTCCTCCCTGCCGGCGGCGTGGGTCAGCGTCAACGCCATCTGTATCAGTGGCGGATTGCGGAACTGGTACGTCAACTTCGAGCGTCCCATTCGCCGTACGACGAGGGGGTCGGCAACTCCGACCTCACCGTGGACTTGGTCATCGAGCCGGCCGGGCCGCCTGGCAGTGGAAGGACGAAGACGAGTACGCCCACCTGCGGCGGCTCGGCATCGTCACCGAGCACCAGGCCGTGGAGCGAGCCCGCGGTCAAGGCCTTGCAATGCTCGCCGAGATTCCGGTCCGTTCGCCGACGTCACTGCATGGACGGTTTGGCGCTGGAACGTGTCCTGGTCCGCCCTGCGGCTGCGCCTGGCAGAGAGGAGTGGAGGGGGGGTGCGCCGATGGGCGTCCGACGACGACAGCGCCCCCCGCGATAGCCCAGGGAAGAGGTCGACGCTGGACCGACCGGCCAGGGCTGCGAGGTGTGGTCGAGCCCGGGGGCGTGGGCGGTGTACCGGTCGACCGCGCTTTCCCCTACACGGCGAGGGTGAGCTCAGCCCTTGGAGCGTCGGGTGCGGATGCCGACACGGCAACGGTGGTTGTGGTGACTACTGATTCGGGTCCGGTCAAGGCGACGGGGGTGATGATCGCGGCGACGATGGCGAGGACGGCGGTGGCACGCAGGGTCCACTTGAGCATGGTGAGGCTCCTGTCTCGGCGAGTGATGGCATGCGTCTTGATCGTCGCCATCCATCCGGTATCCGGGCATCGTCCGCAGGTTGTAACCGCCTCCGCCGCACGGCGGAGGCGGTTACCTGTGCTCGGCAACCACCCGCGGAGTCTCCTGGATCCGTGTCACATGGGTACGGCGGGAGGGCCGGGGCTGTGGTTGCTGGTGCCGCGAGGAGTCCAGAGAGGCGTCCGTAGTGGGTGGCTCCCCAGCGGTTGGTGATGAGGCGATGGTGGTGGCCTGGAGCAGCGTGAGGTGGCCGCGGACCATGCCTGCCACGATCGCTACAGCGATGAGCAGGGTGTACGGGGTGGGGGCGGCGGCGAAGGTAGCGGTGGTCAGTCCGCTGAGTGTGATCAAGATCGTTCGTGGGGTCTGTGGCAGCGGTGCGGCGAGACGAGAGCGGCCTACTGGTGCGGCCGAGGGTCTGGCCGGCGCCGCCGATGCGGAGGGCCCAGGCGGTCTGGCCGGTGGTGTACCCGAGTTTCAGGAGGAGCGGGACGAGGGTGGCGACGACGGCGTACATCGCGAAGCCGGACAGCGTCAGGGCGGCGGTGAGCAGGAGGGACGGTCGGTTGCGTGCGACCATGGCCGCGTCTGCGGCCGCGAACGGTCCCCTGTTCCGGTCGTGGCCCCACGTATGGGGACGGCCGAGGTCGGTTACGAGTCGCAGCAGCCGCCCGCCGGGGCCCGCTCGGCAGTCGCCCCGGTCGCGGTGAGGGTGCCGAGTTGGATGAGCTGAGGAGCGGGCGGGCAGCAGCCTCCGCCGTCGCCCTGGGCGGCGTCGGGGACATCGAACAGGCCCGCGCCTCCGCAGACTCCGGTCTCCGGCAGGGTGAGTTCCACGCGGTCGGCGGAGGCGAGGTCGCCGGCGATCGCGGCGGCGACGGAGCGGACCTGCTCGTAGCCGGTCATCGCCAGGAACGTAGGGGCGCGGCCGTAGGACTTCATCCCGACCAGGTACACGCCCTGCTCCGGGTGGGAGAGCTGGCGGTGGCCGTGCGGGTAGACGGTGCCGCAGGAGTGCTGGTTTGGGTCGATCAGCGGAGCCAGCGCGACCGGGGCCTGCAGGCGCTCGTCCAGGCCCAGGCGCAGTTCGTTCAGGAAAGACAGGTCGGGGCGGAAACCGGTCAGCACGATCACCGCGTCGACCGCATCCAGGCGGCGCCCGTCCTCGCCGACGAGGATCAGGCGGCCGTTGCCGTCGCGCTCGATCGCCTCGGTACGGAAGCCGGTGACCGCGTCCGCGTGGCCCTCGTCGACGGCGGCCTTCGCCGCCAGGCCCAAGGCCCCGCGCGCCGGGAGCTGGTCGGCTTCTCCGCCGCCGTAGGTGGAGCCTGAGATGCCCCGGCGCAGGATCCACACTCCCTTCGTCCCCGCGCCGTCGCCGGACTTCGCCAGGTCGGCGAGACAGGCGAGGGCGGTGAACGCGGAGGCGCCCGAGCCGATGACAGCGGTGCGCTTGCCCGCGTACCGGGCGCGGACGGCCGGGTCCTTGAGGTCCGGGACGCGGTAGGTGATCTGGTCAGCGGCGGCCTTCTCTCCGAGCGCGGGCAGTCCGTTGCCGCCAGCCGGAGACGGCGTTGTCCAGGTGCCGGAGGCGTCGATGACGGCGCGGGCGAAGACGCGCTCCTCACGGCCGTCCGAGTGGGCAACGTGCACGACGAACGGTTGCTGCTCGCGGTCGGCGTCGACGATTCGGTCCCGGCCGGAGCGCGAGACGCCGGTGACGGTGGCGCCGAGGCGGACGCGGTCGCCGAGGACGTCGGCGAGCGGTTGGAGGTAGAGGTCGGCCCAGTCGCCGCCGGAGGGGTAGGTGGACGGGTCGGGCCTGGTCCAGCCGGTGGGGGCGAGGAGCTTCTCGGCGGCCGGGTCGACGACCTCGCCCCAGGTGGAGAACAGGCGCACGTGCGACCACTCGCGCACTGCGGCGCCGGCAGTGGGCCCCGCCTCCAATACCAGGGGTTCGATGCCCTGGTCGAGCAGGTGCGCGGCGGCGGCCAGACCGGCGGGTCCGGCTCCGATCACGACGACGGGCAGCTCGGTGATGGCGGGCGAGGTCACGGCGACTCCTTGCGTGGTTCGACATCTGTCGATGGCTTACGCGGCCCAGCATGGCATCTGTATTGACAAGCGTCAACATAGACGTTTGTCGAAATCTGAGGGCGGTGAGGTCGGGACTGCTGATGGAGCGCATCCGCGTCGCCGTGATCGGTGGTGGCCAGTCCGGACTCGCCATCGCTATGCCCTTCAGCAGCGCGGTATGCGGCGGTGGCGCTGGAGGCATCCGACCGCGCGCCCGGGTCGTGGTCGGGGGCCGGCGGCTCCGCGGTACAGATCGCTGCCGCACTCGCCGAAACGGCAAGTGTCACGCTCGCCACCCGCGGGCCGGTGATGCTCGCGGCTCAACGCATCCTCGGCCACGACCGGCACGTCTGGCTGACCCGCACCGGCCTGGATGCCGCGCCCCTCGGTCGGCTCCTGCCGCGCGCGTCGGCGCAGTCCGTACTCGGCGACGGCCGTTGTGGCGCCGCCCTGGCCGCCGGACAGTTCGACCGGCGGGCGATGTTCACCGGCGCTGACGGGGTCGAGCTCGTGTGGTGGGAGGGGAGTGGCAGGAGGTCGCGCGATCGTGCTCGCCACCGGCGACCGCCCCGACCTGCCGTGCCTTGCCCCCTTCCACGGCGCCCTGGGTGCCGACCGGAACTCCCGGCGCCGCGATGGCCTCGCGGCTGGTGTGCTGGGGATCGCGTACGTCGGGCTGGAGTGGCGGCGCAGCCGGTCGTCGAACTCGCTGCGTGGCGTGAGCCGTGACGCGGACCCCGTGGCCCGGCGTCTGGCTGCCCACCTTGCGTGTCGGTGACAGGCTCCCCGCCCTGGTTTGACGTATGTCAACATAGACGCATGTCGAATGCGAACGTGCTGCCGGTGCTCGAAGCTGAGGGTCAGAGCGTGGCGCCGTGCTGCCCGCCGCTGACCGAGCGCCCGATGACCGCCGAGGAGGCCGAGACGGCCGCGCGGATGTTCAAGGCGCTCGGTGACCCGGTCCGTCTTCGGCTGTTCTCGGCGGTGGCCTCGCACGAGGGCGGCGAGGCGTGCGTGTGCGACATCTCCGACGTCGGCGTCTCCCAGCCCACGGTGTCCCACCACCTGAAGAAGCTGAAGGAGGCCGGGCTGCTGACTTCTGAGCGGCGCGGCACCTGGGTGTACTACCGGGTTCAGCCGTCCGTGCTCGCCGCCATGGGCCAGCTGCTTGTGGGTGCCTCGGCTGCGGGATGACCCAACCCTGGCTCCCGCCCGTGACGTCCAGGGACGCTGCGGCGGCGAGCGGTTGCAAGCAGCGGTAGTGGACGAGGCGGGCGGTTGCCATGCGAGTGGCCGAGACCGGCGCCCGAGGAAGTGTCGCTGGTGTCACTGACAAGGAGGCTGCGTGCAACCGGCGAACTGGGCGGTGACAGCGAGGTAGCCCGCTCCGATCACCTACGCGAGCTGATCGGTGACCTCGTGGACGGCTTTGCGGGCTGTGCGGCCGACGCCGATGAGGGGGCGCGGCCGGCCGGTCCAGTCGCCGTAGCCGAGCAAGTGTGGTGGCGGCTCTCCAAGGGCGCGCCTGCCGTCGGTGGGGATGTGTCCACGCGCGCCGCGCAGGTTCAGCAGGGCGAGATGGGCCAGCACCGGGTGGCATCCGGTGCACCAGATCACCGCATCCGCGCGGGACTGGCTGCCGTCGGCCCGCCGGACGCGGTCGGCAGTGAGCCGGGCGACATCGGCTTCGCGGTCAGTAGTCCCGTGTCGCGGGCGGCGCAGCGACGATGCCGCCGAGCGAGGCCACCCCGCCGGTGTCGCTGCGGTCGGCATCGAAGGCGCGGCGGCGGGCGGTGGCGGTGTCGAGCAGGGTGCGGCCGTCGATGTCTTCGGCCAGGAAGCGTGGCGGGCGCAGGGCCACCCGGGTCACCTCGACACGGCTGTCCAGCGCGAGGTCGGCGGCGATCTGAGCGCCGGAGTTCACGCCGGCCGCCGATCACGACGACGCCCCGGCCCCCGGCGCCGGATCGGCATCGAGGATCGTGAAGTCCAGTACCTGTGACGCAGGTGGTGGCCGGCGGCGAGCCCCGCTTGGCCGCCCCCGGCCACCACCACATCCACGTGCTGCGTTATGAACCCAGCTGCGCGACCGTGAACTTCCGCCGCCATGACAGCGAGACGTACACCAGCCCCACGAGCACGGGTACCTCGATGAGCGGGCCCACGACGCCCGAGAGGGCTTGGCCGGAGGTGACGCCGAAGGTGGCGATGGCGACCGCGATGGCCAGCTCGAAGTTGTTGCCGGCGGCGGTGAAGGCGAGGGTGGCGGTGCGGTCGTAGGGGAGGCCGATGGCCTTGCCCAGCGCGAACGTGCCGAACCACATCACCGCGAAGTACACCAGCAGCGGCAGCGCGATCCGGGCGACGTCCAGCGGCTGCGAGGTGATCGTCTTTCCCTGCAGGGCGAAGAGGATGACGATCGTGAACAGCAGCCCGTACAGCGCCCATGGCCCGATCTTCGGCAGGAACTTCCGCTCGTAGCTCTCGCGGCCCATCTTCTGCTCGCCGATCCGGCGGGTCAGGAAGCCGGCCAGCAGCGGGACGCCGAGGAAGATGACGACGTTCGCCGCGATCTTCCACATGGAGATGTCCAGGTGCTCGGCGTCGCCGAGGCCCAGCCAGCCGGGCAGCAGGTCGAGGTAGAACCAGCCGAGCAGGCCGAAGGCCAGGACCTGGAAAACCGAGTTCAGTGCGACGAGGACGGCGGCTGCTTCCCGATCGCCGCAGGCGAGGTCGTTCCAGATGATGACCATGGCGATGCAGCGGGCCAGGCCGACGATGATCAGGCCGGTGCGGTATTCGGGCAGGTCCGGCAGGAAAATCCACGCCAGTGCGAACATCACCGCAGGTCCGAGGATCCAGTTGATGATCAGCGAGGAGATCATCAGCTTCTTGTCACCGGTTACGGTGTCGAGCTTGTCGTAGCGGACCTTGGCCAGGACCGGATACATCATGATCAGCAGGCCGAGCGCGATCGGCAGGGAGATACCGCCGATCTCCACCTTCGTCAGCGCGTCGTTCAGTCCGGGGATCACCCGCCCGAGCCCGAGGCCGACGGTCATGGCGATGAGGATCCATACGGCGAGGTAGCGGTCGAGCGTGGAGAGCTTGGCGACGACGGATGCTTCCTGTGCCGTCGCGGGCGCGTCGGTGCGGGTCACGGGCAGGCCCTCTTGTTGTCGGCGGCGGTACGGGCCCGCTCGGCCAGGTCGGCGAACTGCCCGGCGAGCGATGCGATGACGTCCGGGCGGAGCTTGTAGTAGGTGAAGCGTCCGCACGGCTCGGTATCGACGACTTCGGCCTCGCGCAGGATCTTCAGGTGGTTGGAGAGGTTCGTCTGCTTGGCGCCGGTCTCCTCCACCAGGTGGGTGGTGCACAGCGTCTCGTGGGCGAGCAGGGCCACGATCTGGAGCCTGAGCGGGTCGGCCAGCGCCCGGATCAGGTCAGTGTCGACTGACGTCATCATGGGCTGATACTGTCACATCACCCGATGCTGATATCAGTTGGGGCTGACCTGTGACCCGTCGAAAGGGTCTGCCCGTGTCCGCCGTTCCCACCCCCAACCCACCCCCGCCCTTCCCTTCCCTGCCCGACGAACGTCTGGTCGCCGGCGTCGCACGGCTCGCCACCCGGCACGCCGGCCGCTTCTCGGCCTGGACCGTCACGCGTCTGCTCGCCGACTCCTACCAGCGCCCGGCTGGCACCGCCTCCGTCACCACGCACCTGGTCGCGCCGGCCGAGCGCTTCACCGCCGAACGCCTCGACGCCCTCGCCTGCGTCCAGGGAGCGCCGGGTGCAGTGCTGCAGCGGGTGCCGACGGCGTTCCGATCTGAGGCGTCCGCCAGTCCGGGACGACATCGATATCGACATCGACCGCGCATCACCGACTCGCTCGCCAGCCTGCCGAGCACCTGAACCCCTGCAGTACCTGCCACTCACCTTGTGAAGGAACAACGCATGCCCTCCGCTCCGCTCGCCTCCGTGCTGTTCGTCTGCGTCCACAACGCCGGCCGTTCGCAGATGGCGGCCGGTTTCCTCCGGCATCTCGCGGGCGACCGCGTCGAGGTCCGTTCTGCCGGTTCCATCCCCGGCGACCAGGTCAACCCCGCGGCTGTTGAAGCGATGCAGGAGGCCGGCATCGACATCTCCGCCGCCAAGCCGAAGATCCTCACCACCGAGGCGGTCCAGGCGTCCGACTACGTCATCACGATGGGCTGCGGCGACGCCTGCCCGATCTTCCCCGGCAAGAAGTACCTCGACTGGGCCCTGGAGGACCCGGCCGGCAAGGGCGTCGACGCCGTCCGCCCGATCCGCGACGAGATCAAGACCCGCATCGAGGCCCTCATCGCCGAGATCGACGCCCAGCACGAGGCGTGAACTCCGCGACACAGCCCGACGAGGCACGCGGGGGTCATCGTCATCGGCTCCGGCCCCTGCTGTTCGCCGCCGGCATCTTCGTCGGTGGCTCGCTGACGACGACCACCCAGGTGGAGAACCTCGCTTCGGGTGGGCCGGCACCTTTGGGTGGTTCCGGACGTGGACGACGAACCGGCGTCGGCAGTCGTCCCCGTCGCCGTTGGCTCGCTGCCGGGATCGCCGTCTCCACCGGTGACGCGCGGAGGAAGTCGGCCCCGCCTGTCCGGCAGCGCCCGCTCCGGCGTTGTGCGGCCGCTGTCGGGCGCGGGGAGGAACGGCGCACGCGCTCAACAGGGGCGCGTGGGTGATGGAATGCATGCGGTTCCCAAGATTTTCTGGGTTCGGCGTGCACACTTGCCTTCCTCATTCGGTTGGCTGATCGATGAGGGCGCTACCGCTCTTCCGTGTCGACGGCGGGGGCCGGCCGGCCCGGCACCGGTCACCGAACGGGAAGGATTTCGAGGCAAGTGGATCTCGACATGGCTGCTCATGTGCTGACAGGGGTGATCGCGGTCCGGGTTTTCGCAGGTGACATCCGCCCACCTGGCAAGCGCCTGCCGAGTGCAGGCGTGCGGGTCGGCGCGGTGCAGCTTGTCGCACAGTGCCGGCGGGGGGAGCCCGCGAGCCGGCGCAGCGGCGTTGGTGACGAGCGCCTGAAGGAGAGCCGGTGAGCGATCAGCAGCCCGACCCGTGGGCGGATCAGGCAGTGCGGGATGACCTGGCCGCTGTGCTGCCGAACACCTTCGCCGCGTTCTACACCAGGCAGCACAAGGCGTATCTGCGGTACGCACATGTCCAGTTGGGCAGCCGTACAGAGGCCGAGCAGGTCATCGAGGACGTCTTTGTTCAACTGGCGCGGGCTTGGACGCATGTGCTCCAACAGCCCAATGTCGATGCGTATGCCTGGGCAGCCTTGAAAGGGGAGGTGGTCCGCCGCCTGGACCTGGCGGGACGGAGCCTGGCACTCGTGGAGACGGCCGCATTCGCCGCTGTGCGCCGGGCGAGCCGGGCCCGGTTCACCGTCCTGGAGTCCAAACTGGGCCTGTACGCGGCGATAGCTCGGCTCCCCGAGCGTCAGTACGACGTGATTCTGCTGCGCTTCGTGCTTGGTCACCCCATGCGGCGAGTGGCGGAGCTGATGGGCATTTCCTATGGGACGGTGCGAAGCCACCTGCGCGGAGCGCGTCGGCGTCTTTCCCGCGATCTGGGGATCGACTGGGCAGCGGAAGGCATGGAAGAGGAGGAAGGATGAGCCGGGGGAGCACCAGGCAGCCGCCTGTCGATGAGGTGCTGGCCAACGCCGAGGTCCTGACGGACGAGTACGCGGACTTCGACGAGCGCGCCGCGCTGGACCGCATCGCCCGTCGCGTGGTGTGGGACAGCGCCACCGACCTCGAAGACCGCGCCCGTTGGATCCGTACCGCCAGCGGCGCCGCAGGCCGCACCTCGGACGACATCCGCTGCGCTGTTCCAGCGGCCCTGCATGAGCGCGCCGCCCACGAGTTGGAGGCGCTGTGCGCACACGTCGTCCATGATCCGGCTGCGATCGCGGCGATGGCGCTCCTGGTCGATGACCGAGCCACCATTGAACCCGGTGGCGCCCTGGCATTTGCATGCCTGCTGTACCTCGCCGACCGGCACGAGGCCGCGCAGTTCTGGTGGCAGTTCGCCGCCGGAGCCGACTCCTCCACCGCCGCTCACTGCCTCTACCTGCACCATCTGCAGCACAGCGAACTCCGGGACGCGAGGCTCTGGTACGACCAGACAAGCAAGCTGCGTCGGCTGGACGAGAACCCGAGGCTCCAGGTCACGCCGTCGCAATGGCGGGACGACGCGTGGCCCCCGTCCCCGCGGAGCATGACCTTCCTCACCGTCTACGAGGTCGACGACTCGGCGGCGGCCATCGATGACACCACTAGACCGCTGTTGGTGGTCCCACTTTCCGACTCCCTCGCCGAGGCCGTCCGCCGCCTGGACGTCGACAACGACGCCGATTTCGGCACCATCCCCAAGCCCGATCCTGATCTGGCCGCGCATCTGGAGGACTGTGTCGCCTCGGAAGCCTGACGAGCGCATGCGCCGGCTTCGAACTGGTCCCGCCCCCAACAGAACGAGGTCACGTCGCACCGCTGACGCCGCCTCAAACTGACGCAGACTCAGTGGAGTTGCGGGAACGAAGGTCAGCGTCCAGCATGCGCGTCAATTCACCCACCCGTCCACCGCCTCCCGGTGCCGCTGGGAAGCGTTCGAGCACCTCCACGACCACCGGCGTTGCACGATGCCCTGCCCGCTCGACGTGTTCGGCACCAATGCCCGGGTCATCGCCGGCAGCGAGTTCCGCTGCCCTGGCCGCGTGAGCGGCGGCTCCGAGAATGTGCTTGACCTGGGTGGCCTTGGCCAGCGGATGCAGGTAGGCGGCGCCTGCCGCAGACATCGCTGCCCGCGCTGCCTCGCGCGCAGCGTCAGTGTCCGCGCTCTTGGCTGCCTTGAGGGCCGCCCACGCTGTGTCGCGCAGAGACTTCCCTCGCCGACCACCCCGAGCGAACTCCCACGCGGCAGCGATAGCGTCCCGAGGCCGCGAGTCGTCAGGTTGATCGGCCTCGAATACCTCCAGCACCACTGCCGCGCACGCCGCCGCGAACGCGGTGACCTCACGCAGGTCTTGCATACTCAGAGCGATCTCGCCCTCGTCTCCTGGCATGAAGCCATCATCGTCCATCGCGCTGTACAGCAAGGTGGCAGCGGTGATGACCGCGAATCTTGCAGTCATTGATCTCGCCTGTCCATGCAGCCGGCGGCCGGGGGGAAACGAGTCGAGCGTGGGCCGCGATACTCGCGGAACAGGCGCTCGACCAGCGGGCGTACTAGAGGGGCGGGCCTCGTGCGCAGCTCGCACTGCCACGCACGCCCTACAACCCGGCCTACAACACGCCCTGGCAAGAAGACTTGTACTCCGATCGAGCGGCGAGACTACGCCATTCGGATTACGCCCTGCGAGGCCGGCCGCACGGTGCGTTTGGATGGTTTGGTGATCGTTTCAGCGACCGCAGACATGCAGCCAGGCGCGCCACGTGAGCACGCCACCCGCTTGCCAGTGCATCGCGCTTTCGCGGCTTCCGCGCAGAACCGGCCGGATGCGACCGCCCTCGTGGAGGAGGACGGTCAACGCTGGTCCTACCGAGACCAGCCGGGGCAGTGCGTCAGGTTCAGAGGCTTCCGACGACCTTGCGCGGGGTGATACGGACGACCACCCGCTGTGCATCGTCCTTGGCTGCGGGATTGAAGTCGGCGTAGTCCTTGCCGGTGTAATGGCGGGAGAGTTCGTTGATCAGCTCCGGGCCGCCCTCCGTAGTCAGCGTGGCGCTGCCTCGAACCTCGGCGTAGGTGTAGGGGGCGTTCGGAGGGTTGATCATGACAGTCACGCGCGGGTCCCTGCGCATGTTCTGCTCCTTCCGCCGTCCCACGGTCGTGGAGACCAGGAGGTCGTCACCGTCTCGCTTGAGCCATACGACCGACAGCTGCGGGCTGCCATCGGGCTGGGTGGTGGCGAGGACCGCAAAGACTTGATTGTTGTCGATGAAGTTCTTCAGGTCCCATGACAGCACGGGCTGCTCCTTCTTCTTCATGCGGCAATGGCCTGATCACCCTACGCGATCAAATCATCACTGAAGGTCATTTCCGCTTGTGCGGCAGGGGGTAGCCCGGTGCCGCGGATCACGACGCTTCGACCACCACGGTCGGGCTTGCTGCAGCGTTCGATGCCTACCTCTGCGCGCTCGGCCCGCCGCGTGCGCGAAGCAGCGCACGCGGTTTGAGCCTTGCACGGCGAAGCCCGTCGCCCCGCCACCGCCTCGCCCTTGCCGTGGGAGTCAGCGGCTCCCGCTCGGCCGTGGCAGTTGCAGGTTCAGTGGGCCGCAGCCGAGGCGGGCGGCCTCGGCTTCGACGTAGCGGGGGAAGAGGGTGCGTAGGTCCGCGCTCATTCCGCTCTCGTTGGACTGTACGAGGAACACCGTCGGGCCCGCCTGGCAACGGGCCTGGAAGACGCCGAGGTTGGGGCCTAGGCCGCCGAAGCCGAAGTCGGAGTGCACCCGGTCGCCCTCGTTCAGCGTCATCCTCGTGAAGAGCGCTGCCAGCCGCGGGTCCTCGACGGTCATCAGGCGCTGTTCCGGCTGCGAGCCGGTGATGTCCCGGTCGCAGGTGCGCACCGGGCCGTGCCCGTCGGTGATCATGGGGTACTGGTCCGGCTTGCGCTTCTTGCCCAGGGTGAGCCCCTTGACGCCGCAGAGCGCGTCCGGCTTCTCCGTGCGGGTGTAGCGGGCGGCCTTGGGCAGGCGTTCGACCGGATCGGCGATCGTGCCGGTGCAGCCCAGGTCCGCGCTGACCTTGTTGACGAGCTTCACGACCACGTGGGCCATCCAGTCCCGATCATCGGTACGCGGCTCCAGGTCGCTGATCCAGCCGCCCCGGGCGATGTCCACGACGGTCGGCCCGTCGAGGGTACCGGGGCGGCCCAGGCAGCCGTCCGGGACGGCGAGCCAGGCGCGGTTGTCCGAGGCCATGCCGAGGAGGCCGCCGCCGAGCGGGGTGAGGCGGGCGGAGAGGAACTCGTCAACCCACTTGCTGTTGTCGTCGGCCCGGTCGTTCAGCTGGTGCACCCGGGCGGTGAGCGCCCATTCGTCGCCATCGCTGTTCGTCAACTGGCAGTTGCCGGTGAGGCCTTCCAGGTGCTCACCGAGCACGGGCGCCTCGACCGCCTTGACGTCGTCGGGCTCGCGGAACACCGGAGCGAGGTCGTCGCGGGACAGCGCGCCCCAGCACACCTCGTCCGGCGCGAACGGCCCGGCCTGCGTCTGCCAGGCCATACCGCTGACGCCCAGCAGCATCCCGGCGAGGCCTGCGGCCAGCAGCGGCCGGATCCGGCCGCGCAACAGTCTGCGCCAGTGCCACCGGGGCAGGCGCCGTTCGCTGAGCTGCTCCCCGTCGGCGGGCAGGGGCTGCTCGTATCGGTTCGACTCGTCCGTGGTGCTGGTCACCGGGCGGCTCCCTTGGGGGCGATGGGGGCGCAGCCCAGGCGGGCGGCGGCCGCGTTGGCGAACGCGGCGAGGTGGCCGGGGTCCGTGGAGACGCCCATCAGGAAGGTGGCGGGCCGGCCGGCGCAGTCGGCTCGTACGATCGCGTGCTTCTTGCCGATGCTGCCCGTGCCGCGCCAGCCGCGCGCCACGGGGCGTTCGCCGACAATGCCGTCGAACACCGCGGCCAGCCGGGGCTGCGCGACCATCGCCAGCTGCAGGTACGCCAAGCCGTCGCGACTGCCTTGGACGCTGCACGTCTGCAGGTCACGGGTGGCCGCGCCAGTCTGGTCCTCCATCTTGTCCGTGTCGAGGTGCAGGCCCCGGATGCCGCAGACGTCGCCAGCGCTGAAGATGAGCTCCCGCTCGCCAGGCAGGTCGTAGACCGGCGAGCTGACCTTCAGTGGATCGTCCGGCGCGCAACCGGCTGCCTCCATACCATGGTTGGCCACCGCGACGAGCAGCACCGCAGCCTGACGGACGCCGCCCAGATGGGCCGGATCGCTCTGAGCGGACGAGGAGTCGCTGGTGTACGTGCCGGACGCGTGCATGGTGACGACGGCCGGCCGGCCGTCCTGCGTATCACAGGATTCCGGGAGCACCAGCAGGCCGCCGCGCTCGTTCACCGTGCCCGGCAGGCCGTCCGGGAGCGGGACCATGTCGCCGCCCAGAAAACCGTCCTGGATCATCGTGAGCCGGGCTTCCGCGGCCTTGGGGACCGGGCCGTACTCGACGGACACCTGCTGATCGACGGTCACCTTGTCGCCGTCGTAGCCGCTCTTGAAGTCGCTGGCGATGGAGACCTTGCACCTGCCGATCGGGCGCTCGCGGGTGGGCGCCGTCTCCTTGCTGGTGCGTGACCCGTCGTCATCGTCGCCGAAGGCCTCGTCGCCGAGGAAGCCCGGGCCGCTGTCCTCCTCCCACGCGCCCCAGCAGTAGCGGTCCTTCGGCCACGGCCAGGTGTCCGCCACCCACGTGCCGAGCCCGGCGCCCGCAAGCGCGAGCACCAGCGCGGATACCAGCGACAACCGGCCGCGCCTGCTGTGCGGCAGCGCTCGGCGCAGCCGACCGGGCGCCGTGGACGCCGCGGGCGCCTGCTCTGTCTCACTCACCCCGTGATCCCCCTCCGGCGCAGGCAGACGCCGCGAACCGGCCCCCCGCGTGCACCCTTTCCCTTAGCCACACACTCACCCGCGGGCACACCAAACAGCGCGTGCCCTGCACGTCCGAGCGGGCACCCGCGGATCTTGGCCAGCAGTGTAGTCATTTGTTGACAGCAGCAAAGGCGCTGCCAGCCTCAGACACCGGATCTCGCCAAGGCCAGTCAACGCCCTGAACACGGCATCGACGTCGCAACAGGAAGGCCTGTGGCTCCCAAGTTCAGGAATCACAGGCCATCTTGCGGCAGGGGCTTGCCCTGTACCTTCGGTGCGTGCCGGGCGTCTATTCGTACGGCGGTCGCCTTCTCGACAACGGCCTCACGCACCTTCGCGTACGCGATGGCTCTGTCCATTCGGCTACCAGTGCTGCGGGCCTTCCGGCACCGGCCTCCAATGCGGCCGCATTCGGCGGCGGCGGAGAAGCGCGGCCATTGTCTTCCTCGGCACTGTGACAGTGGCAGCCCTCGCGATCTGGCTACGAACGTGATTCCGGAGACGATGCCTCGTCGTCGTTTCAGCCGTGGTCGGCCCACGCGCCGAGGAGCTCGGCCAGACTTGCAAGCGGCGTTGTCATCGGCCACGGTGCACATTCTTCGCGGCCCGTCCATGTCAGGTGGACCACAGCCCAGGGGAACGGCCTGTTCGCGATGCTGAACGCGACATCGTCACACCCTTCGCATCGCGCCACAGCGGTGGCCTTCGCCCCGTGCAGTGGGTGACCCAAGGGAAGCTCACGATGCAGTTCGAGTTCGAAGCCGTGCATGCCGTTGCCGTCATAGGGCACCCACCACGGGGCGGGCAGGAGGGACGGGTCTTCCGGCATGTGCTGCATCACGGCATCCTTGCAGAACCCACTGGGGCGACCTCGATCGGCCCGACGGTCCTAGATAGCCGTCTGTCTTCATCTGGTGCTGTTCGCGGCGTACTTGGTGCTGCGGTCACCCCCCGGCGGCACCGACTCCCGCCCCGGGAGACCTGCCACCCAGCCCGGGGATCAGTACCGCCGCCACCGCCAGGTGCATCAGTGCGAGGGAGACCCGGGTGCCGCCGTCCATGCCGTCGCCGATGAACGGCAGGAAGGACACGGCCAGTACGACGCCGGCCACCCCGGTCCAGATGGCGCGGGCGCGCCGCGCCCCGAACCGCTCCAGGGCGGCCAGCAGGCCCCAGCCGGAGAGCGACGCGAGCAGTGCGACGGCCGCCACGGGCACGGCGCCGATGTCGAGCGTCTGCTCGCCGTCGACGATCCGCAGCCGGTGCCCCAGCAGCGGGTCCGCGACCAGCCACACCAGGACGGGGACCAGGACGGCCAGGGCCGTAACCCCCAGACGCCTTCTCCGCGCACTCACTCGGCGCGCCCCGAGACCGCCCCGTGCAGGAAGACCTCCACCAGCTCCTGCGGGGTCAGGTCGGGCTCGTCCTCCGTGCGCGGCTGGGTGAAGAGCAGTCCGAAGAAGAGGGCCGCGATCTGCTCCGGCGGTCGGCGCAGGGCGGCCTTGTCGGGCTCCAGCAGCTCCGCGAGGGCCGCGCGGATACGGGTCGTCGACTCGTCGCGGCCCGCGCCGCGCACCGTGCCGGGGTGCTTGCCGCCGCGGTGCCCCAGCGAGCCGACGATCGCACCCATCCTGGACATGTGCGCCTGCAGCGCCTCGGCTGCCTCCACGAGCCGGTCGGCCAGCGGCTGGGATACGTCGATCGCGTCGAGCTCGCGGATCGCGTGATCGGGGGAGAGCGCCTCGGCCACGCAGGCCTGCAGCAGTTCGTCCTTGTCGGCGAAGACCCGGAAGATCGTGCCCTCGCCGATGCCCGCTGCGCGGGCGATCTTCGCGGTCGTCACGGCGGCGCCGTATTCCGCGATCAACGGGATCGCGGTCTGGATGATCATCTCGCGGCGCCGCTCCGGCGACATGGCGGGTGCGCGGCGGCGGGTGGTCTGGTTCTCGTCGGGTCCTGTCATGAGTGCGAGCCTACGGAGTGAGTGCTCACTCCGTCAATGAGTGAGCACTCACTCCGATCAGAGGCTGGTACAGCTGCGCACCGCCGGTAACCGCCGCTGAGGGATCGGCTCACGCCAGGCGGAGATTACGCCGCCCTACCGGTTCCAGCGCCAACAGCGCCCTGGCCTGGAAGCGGAGATGGAGGTGAGGCCGCGCTACCTCACCCCGAACTGCCGTGGCTCCGGAAAAACTTCAGGGGAAAGTCGCACTCATCACGGGAGGCGACTCCGGTATCGGTCGCTCCGTCGCCGTGCTCTACGCCCGTGACGGAGCCGACGTTGCTTCGTCTACCTCACCGAGGAGAACGGGACGCCGCCGGGACGCGCGAGGCGGTGGAGAAGGAGGGGCGCACCTGCCTGCTGCTGCCCGGTGACCTGTGTGACCCGTCATTCTGCGCCGACGTGGTGGAACGCACCGTCGCCGAACTGGGCGGCCTCAACATCCTGGTGAGCAACGCCGCACCCCCGTGACGGCCACGTACACCGCCTCCCGACCGGTCCGTCAGCGGGCTCGCCAGTACTCGTAGCCCACGTCGCTGGTCAGACCGCCCTTGCCCGCGCAGTAGGCGTCGGACCACACATTGGTCGCCCACTTCGGTTCGCGTACAGGGTCTGGCCGTTACGGCACACGGCCGTCGCACGGAACTTGTAGTTGCCGTTGCCGCTGCACTTGACACCGAAGGTGTAGCCCTGCGGGTCCAGCCACACATCGGCGGGGCAGTCCAGCGCCGCCACCCCCTTGGCGGAGGCGGGCTCCGGCGAGGGTGCGGCGGCGGCCGGCAGCACCGCCGCCCCCAGCAGCACCGCGGAAGCGCCGGCCAGTCCGACCAGCATTCGACGTGCAGGCATGCGTCAACTCCTCGTCTCGGGATGCGGGCCCCGAATGCCTCCCATCCGGGCCCCTGCATCTGCCTGCCACCAAGGTCTCCGACACGCCGTGGCCAAACCTTGGACAGACCTTGGCCCGCCGGACCTCCGAGCCGGGGCTCCAGTGGGTTTCGCTGCCGCCGGGCCGTGCACGGCGTCTCTCCCTACCCGGTCGCCGCGGGCGCGGGCGTGGTGCAGGACGTGACCGGCGTGACGGAGTCGGCCCGGGAAAGGTCCACCGTGGTGGCGACGCCGTCGACCTTCAGCACGACCGTTCCCCGGCGGGCCGAGACCACCTCGCCGCACAGGGATGTCGCGCCCTGCCGGACCATCAGCCCCGGCGGGCTCTTCGGCGGCGCGTACCAGGTCACGCCGACCGCGGACACGAGCAGTGCCGTGCACAGGCAGGTCAGCACGATCCCCGTGCGCAGGCACCGGGCACTGGCCAGTGCCTCGTCGTGGTCCTCGACCTCGAGCGGCCGCCCGCTCGCCTCATCGGCCTCCGACAGCCACCGGGCGTACGGCCGTCCGTGCGCCGCGCGCAGCAGGCAGAGCGCGCCGGCGCCGCCCACGCCCAGAGCCGCCAGCAGCAGCAATCCGGCGGCCGTGGACCAGCCGGGGGCGAGCTGCCCGACGTCGCTACGGCCCTTGATCAGACTGAACCCGACGAGTCCGGCCAGGATCGCGCCGAGCCCGTTGCGCCAGGCCACGGCGACCTCACGTACGCGGTCCAGCTCCCGCCCCAGGGCCCGCCGCACCGACCTGGCCCGCCGGAACTGGGCGGCGCTGGGCGTGGGGCCGGGCAGCAGGCCGCCGCTCATCCACCCGCTCCCGCCGGGAGCGTCAGACTCCAGAAGGCGCCGCATCCGGACGTGCCGTCAGGGGAGCCTTCGTAGACCGCCTCGGCCGTGCAGAACATCACGACCGGACGACCGGGTGCGGGATCCGCGCCGTTCCCGTCCCGGAACAGCTCCTTCACCAGCATGAAGTCCATCTCCTGACCGCACCGCGGGCACGGCCCGGACAGCACCAGCGCCGAGCCGAAGTCCTCCAGGGTGAAGGTGTCCGCGGCGCGCTGCGCGAACTCCGGATCGGTGCCGTGCTGGTAGCGCGAGGACGGTGGTGTGCTCATCGGTGCTCTCCCATGGGTGCTGTCCAGGGTGCCCGCGTCAGGGACTGGTGCCGACACGGTCTGTACTGGTTCCGAAACGGCTTGTACTGGTGCCGACACGGCCCGTATAGGTGAAGGCCCCCCAGTCGGAGAGCGATTCGAAGGGGCGGGTAGGGGCCGGCGGGGGAGGAGTGGAGGGTGCTGTGGTGGCACCCGTGCCGCGCAGCACGCGCAGCCCGCAGCCAGTCCAGCACCCGCTCGGACGTGGCTTCCTCGTCCACCAGCAGCAGGGACTCGGCGAACCGGCCGGCGGCGGCCCGTACCTCCCGCTCGGCGAAGGCGAGTTCGCGCAGACCCGTGCCGCGGCCCACTGCCACTCCCAGGTACCGGACCGCCCGGGCGGGTGTGCCGGCGGGCAGTACGCGCAGGCAGGGTGCGAAGCCGACCGCGTGGCCGTCGAGGAGGAAGCGGGTCGGCCGGCCGGTGCCGGGTGCGGCGTACGCCGTCTGCCACGGCAGGTGCACCAGCTCGCCCACCGGGATCAGGGTCACCGGTGTGCCCTGCTCGGGCACCACCTCGGACAGGACGTGCTGCCAGGCCCACTGGGCGAACGGGTCGAGCCGCGTCATGTCGTTCCATGCCCCGTCCTGCCAGGGGATGAGTGCGGGCGACCCCAGGCCGTTCAGGGCCGTGGCCCGCACTGTCGAGCCCGCCACCGTGAAGGCCACACCCGAGTCGGGGCCCGGAACCAGATAGACGACCGTGCCGCCTTCGGTACGCGCGTCGTCCGTCCCGACCGTGCCGGCAGCGTCCATCGAGGACGGGTGCTGCTGAGCCGGTTCGGCCGCCGTCTCCCGCAGCCGCAGACGCTCTGCCAGCAGCAGCGCGCGGGTGCGCTCCAGACGGGAGACCGCGCCCGCCGCGTCGCCGGACCGCCAGGCCGCCAAGGCCACCGCCGCGGGCAGCCCGCGCGAGGTGCGCAGCCAGGTCTCCTTCGCCGCGCGCTGCCCCTGCTCGGCCACCAGCCGTCCAACCGCCTGCTCGGCGAGGTCGAAGGCGGCCACGGCGTGCGGAAACCGCTCCAGCCGAGACTGCCACAGGCCCCACTCCATCGCGCCTTCCGCCGCCGCGGCCGGATACCGCTCGCGGGCCACCTCGTAGCCTTGCCGGTAGAGTTCCTCGGCCTCGCCCAGCAGCTCGTGATCCCCGGTCAGCGCATGGCGCAGCCGGGTCAGTCCGGCCAGCACGAACACCGCCGACACCCACACCCGCGACACCGGGCCGGCCGCGGCGCGAGCCGCCTCGGCATGGCCTGTCGCCTCCACGGCCAGCGCCACCGAGCCGGTGCGCTCGGCCTGCGCGCCCAGCGCGAGAGCCAGTCCGATACGGGCGTTCACCTCAGGACCCGCCTCCGGCCCGTACCGGGCGAGAGCCTCGCGCTGAGCGGCCACCGCGTGGGCAAGGTCCCGCGGATCGTCGGTGGTCTCATAGCGCGCCTGGTGGGCATGGCCGAGATTGCTCAGGACAGCCCGGTGTTCGACCGGTTCCGCCGACAGCGCGGCAGCGGCCGTCAACCGCTCCACAGCCTCGTCCAGGTCCGCGGCCGTGCCGCGCCGCTCGTACCGCTGGTGCAGGGCCACCGCCAGCCCGCTGTGTGCGGTGACGCTGTGCGGCGACCCCGGGTGCCGCCGGTCGACGGCCTCCTGCCACAGCTCGATGGCCTCGTCCAGATCGCTCATCCAGCCGCGGGCAAGGAACCGCTCGTACAGACCGGCCGCGAGATTCCCTGCCGTCCGGGGCCGGTCGGGGAGCCCGCCCGGGTCGGCCAGCGCCCGGCGCAGCTGGTCCACGCCCTGCTCAAGGGCCGCCGGCTCGGAGGTGAGGCCCGCGAGCCGCACAAGGGCACTGCCCCAGGCGTCGCGGAAGGAGGCGACCAGCAGGCCACCTCCCGCCGGAAGATACGCCGCCGCCGCCTCCAGCTTCCGGCAGGCCTGCTCCAGTTCCGCCGTACCGCCGCCCCCGCCCTGTGTCTGGCGGGCGATCCGCGCCTCGGCCGCGGCGGCGATGGCCGCGACGTACAGCGGCGACCCCGGCTGCACGCCGACGGCCGCCTCCTCGGCTGCCTCGACGGCGCGGTCGAGGAGGTCCAGCCCGTCGGCGGCACGGGCGGCGGCTTCCCTGAGTACGACGGCGAGGTTGAGCTGGGCTCCGGCACGTGCAGCGGAACCCCGCCGCAGCCCTTCCAGAGCCCGTTCGAGTGCCGTGCGGGCGTGCGCCAGGTCGTCGGGGGCACCCCGCAGGCGGTACCGCTCGAAGAGGGCGATGCCCAGGTTCACCGAGCGAGCCGCCGGACTCTCCGACTGGGCGAGCGGCGCCGTGGGGTCGAGCAGCCGGATCACCTCGTCGAGGTCCTCCACCGACTTCAGCCACAGGGCCCGTATGAGCAGAGTGCGGGCGAGTCCCTTCTCGGGAGCGGCGCGGAAGGCGGGGTCGTCCCCGGCAAGGTCCATCGCCTGGCGAGCACGGTCCAGGGCCTGCGCCAGCAGGTGTTCGTCGTGGCCGAGCTCGGCTTGTTCGCGCAGGCATTCGCCCAGCAGGTCGACGGCGGAGATCCAGGTGTGGAGTTCCTCCGGGTCACCGTCCCCCGGCGGAGGCGGCGGCTCGCCCGCTGCGTCGAGCTCCCTCTCCAGCAGGGCCCTGGCCGCCTCCAGATCGGCCGGGTCCCCGACGGCGGTGAAACGGTCGGCCAGGCATCGCCCCAGGTGCGCCGCGGCCATGAACGCGGCCAGGTGCCTTCGGCGGCTACGGCCAGCACCGAGCGGAAGAGGCCGATCGCCTCGTGGACGTCGTCGAGGTCCCCGCGTTCGGTGAACCGGGAGTGGAGGGCGACACCGAGACGGAACTCGGCGTCAGGCCGGTCGTCGCTGCCGTCGTCGAGCTCCGTCACGGCGGCGCCGAAGTGGAGCACGGTGCTGTCCAGATCACCCAGCCGCTCGCAGACCGCACCCACAATCGCGTACCACAACTGCCGCTCCTGCGGCCCGAGATCGACCGGCGGTCCCTGCGCGGCCCTGTCCCGCACCGGACCCAGGACCTGCTCGACAAGCTCCGGTGGCGGCACCCGCAGCTCCATCAGTTCCGCCAGCGTCAACGGCACTTGGCCCCCCTGCGACGTCCGCACCTCGCCCGGCTCCGTGGCGTGATCCTACGGTAGCGGCGAGTCGTCGACATCCGGATCGGCTCGGCTCGGCTTGCTTGGTATCCGGCGGGCGACGACCCCCTTGCTCCGACCCGGCTCGGTCAAGCGATCCGTCGATTCGAGGATTGGGGACACAAGCGCGTCCGCCTCGACACCCAGCTGCTGTGAAACGAGCTGAGCGCGGCCGTGCAAGGCGCATGCCGCCGCCGCGGGAGCGTCCGATTGCAGCCCATCTCCCCGGGATATGGGCGGCCGTGGACGTACACTCTCCGCGTGCCATCGAAAGGGCAGTTGTCAACGGGCGACAGTCGACTCCGATTTGCTGTGCTCGGTCCGCTTCGGGCCTGGCGTGGTGACGTGCAGGTGGACCTCGGACCGGTTCGGCAGCAGGCGCTGCTGACGGCGCTGCTGCTGCGGCCGGGGACGACCGTCAGCCGGCAGCAGCTGCTCGACGGAGTATGGGGTCCGGAGCCGCCAAGCAGCGGTGCCAAGGTGATTCCGGTCTATGTGCACCAGCTGCGCAGACGTCTGGACCTTGAAGGAGCGAGCCCTTCCGGCTCCCTGATCGTGACCGATCGGGGTGGCTACCGCTTCGATCCGCACGACGTCCAGACGGACCTGGCTCGGCTGAGGGAGATCGCCGTCGAGGCGCACGCCGCGCGGGATTCCGGTGACCTGACCGCCGCGGTGAGCGCGTGGTCCACCGCTCTGGAGATGTTCCACGGCGAACCCCTGGCCGCGATTCCCGGGCCGTTCGCCGAGGCAGAGCGCCTACGGCTGTCGGAATACAGGCTCGCGTTGGTGGAGGACAAGGTGGAGTGCCAGCTGCGACTGGGCCGCCACGCCGAGGTCGTCGGGGAGCTGTTCGCCCTGTCCGAGACACATCCGCACAACGAGTCCCTGGCCGCCCTGCTGATGCGTGCCCTCTGGGCCGGCAACCGGCAGGCCGATGCGCTGTCCGTCTTCACGAAGGTGCGCCGCCGCCTGGTAGAGGAACAGGGGACGGAGCCGGGCGGTGCACTGCGGCGGGTCCACGAGGCGGTGCTGCGCGCCGATGAAACCCTCCTCATCGGCGCTTCGCCTAGGACACGCCCACCGACGGACCAGGAGCCCACAGCCGTTCGCCCACGCCGGCGCGTGCGTGACGAACTGCCGGTCGACATCAGCGGTTTCACCGGGCGGGACCACGAACTGGGTGTGCTCCTCGGGCCGACCGACGAGCAGGTGGTGACGGTCCGCGCGGTGGACGGCATGGCCGGGGTCGGCAAGACCGCGCTGGTGGTGCGTGCCGCGCGTGCCATGCGAGACCGGTTTCCTGACGGCTGCCTGTTCGTGGACCTCCGAGGTCACCGCGAGGGGCGGGAAGCAGCGGTCCCGCAGCGCGTGCTGCGCCGATTGCTGCGGGCGGTCGGCGAGTTCGGCGAAGGCGACGACGACCCGGCAGACGACCTTGACGGCCTGGCGGCGTCATGGAGAGCGGCGACCGCGGCACTCCGGCTGGTCCTGGTGGTCGATGACGCATCCGCCGCAGGACAGGTGCTCCCCCTGCTGCCCGCCGGTCCCGGCAGCCTCGTGCTGGTGACCAGCCGTCATCGGCTGGCCGGGCTGGACGCCGACCGGAGAATCTCGCTGGCCCCGCTCGGCATGGACGAGGCGGTGGCCCTGCTGACCCACGCGGTCGGCGGTCCGAGCTCCGATCCGGAGCGTGCGGCGGTGCGCGAGCTGGCCCGTCTCTGCGACCGGCTGCCGCTGGCTCTGCGTGTCGTCGGGGCTCGGATGCAGAGCCGTCCGGTGTGGGCGTTGCAGCGCATGGCGGCCCGGTTGGCCGACGACGAGTACCGTCTCGGTGAGCTCGCGGTTGAGGGCCGCAGCGTGGAGGGGGCCTTCCGGGTCTCCTACGAGCAGCTTCCGGAGGCGGAGCGTCGGGCGTTTTGCGTGCTGGGCCTCTCGCCGACCGTGGAGTTCGACCGGCTGGCACTGGCCGCCATGCTGGGCATCACGCCGTCCGACGCCGAGCGGGTTCTGGAAAGCCTGGTCGAGGCGAGTCTCGTCCAGCAGGCAGTCACCGGGCGCTACCGCCTGCACGACCTGGTCGCGATCTACGCCCGGCGCGTCGCCGCCGCGTATCCCGCGGAAGTCGCGGCGGCCCGGACCGGGGTGTTCCGGCTTTACGTGGTCGCCGCCCGCCTCGCGAGCGACTGGGGCCCCTTTGCCTTCCCGACCGGCCCGCGAGCGGACACCGCGCCCTTCGCCGACGGGGAGGAGGCGTCGGCGTGGCTGGACGCGGTGGGCGGCGAACTGGTCGACGTGGTCGCCCAAGCGGCAGCCGTGGGCCACGTGGACGACGCCGGCCGGCTCGCCGAGGGACTGTGTGACTACCTCACCCGGCAAGGCCGGTACCACGAGTGCCGGGCCGCCGCCGAGATCGTGCTGCCACTCACGGACCAGGCTGCCGACCAGCGAATGCCCTCCGCACTGCGCACCTGCCTGGGCATCGCGTACGGGCTCCAGGGCCACTACGAGCAGGCGCGCCGCTGGCTGAGTGATGCTTTGGAGATCAGCCGCCGAACCGGAGATGTGATCGAGCAGGCCCGGGCGCTGGGCTCCCTCGGGATCTTCGCGAACGCGGCAGGGGAACCAGCCGAGGCCGCCGTGCTCCTCTCCGAATCCGCAGGCCTCGCTCAGGGTGCGGAGGACGACTGGTTCATGATGATGTACCTGGCCAACGTCGGCGCCATCCACCATCAAGTGGGACGGCACGAACGGGCGCAGGAGTGCTATGAGGCGTCGGTACGCCTCGCCGAGACGATCGGCAGGCCCAGGATCCTGAGCAAGACGCTCTTCCGCATGGGGACGCTCCAGCTCGACCGCGGGCGGTACCCGGAGGCTGCCGAGGCGCTGAGCAGGGCTGCCGGACTCGCCGAGCGCGTGGGTGACATCCCGCTGTACGCCGCGGTCCTCGGCAGGCTCGCCACTACCGAGGAGTGCCTGGGGAACGTGGCCGCGGCGGCGGAGTTCCACTCCCGGGCACTCACGGCGGTCGGCGAACGGCCCGGCGCCAGGCTGAAGGCCGAGATCCGCAATCGGTTGGGCTGGCACCAGGCCGCGACGGAAGACCTCGTCCAGGCACGCGATCGGTTCGAGCGGGCCGTCGCCCGCTCCCGCTCCCGTTCCCGTTCCGCATCCGCCTCCGGAGAGTCTGCGTAGACAGGCGGACGTTCGCCGCTGCGGCGGTCGGCTCCTCCCGGCACCGCCGTATCCGACCGCCGAACCAGGATTTCATCCTCTTTTCAACGCCCCTCGCCAGCATGAACACATCTCCGGAGCGACCCGCAACGAAGAGGACCCGTAACGAAGAGGACCGGCATGGGGCTGCTACACGCGTGGCGTATGCAGAAGCTCGTTTCCGACGCCGGAACCGCCTTTGCCAGGGATGATGCGGCGTTCGTCGCCGGGTTCGACATCGATACCCGCGCCAGAGTCCGCACGAACAGTGGAAAGTGAGGGAGTGGAACGATGGATACACGAAACCCCGGAGCGCCCTGGGGCACCACCCGCATGGCACCGTACGCCGAGACCGGCACGGCTTCCCTGCGGACCCCGGTGATCGACCCGGAAACCCAGATCGCCGGCTTCGTCGACGAACACGGTCGTACGACCGAACTGCACAATCATCACACCGGTAGCAGCACTTCGAGTTCCACGAGTACGGGCTACGCCGACAGCTACGACTCCGACGATTCGTCGGACTCCGACCACGACTGATGACGGCAGGACCGAGCGGGTCGGTGCTGGTGTTGACCAACCTTCATGACGTGACGACCGACGTGGTACTGCGAATCCTCGCGGAGCGCCAGGTCCCGGTAGTCCGTCTCGACCCTGGCACGGACCTGCACGCAGGCGCCTCGCTGACCGCTGCGTACCGCACGGGCGATCAGCGTGGCACCCTGCGCACTCCCAGCCGCGCGCTCGACCTCACCGAAGTGCGCTCCGTCTGGACACGTCGTCCCTCACCTTTCGACGGCCCGCCCGAACTGGACGGACAGGAGCGCCGATTCGCGGCCTCGCAATCCCGGTGGGGCGTCGGCGGCATCCTCGCGTCGCTCGCCGGAGCCCACTACGTCAACCACCCATGGAGCAACCGGGCGGCGGAGCATAAGCCGGCCCAACTCGCCGCCGCACAGCGCAGCGGCCTGTCGGTCCCCAGCACGCTGATCACCAGCGACCTCGAGCAGGCGCGGACCTTCGCCTCAGAGCAGACCGGCGGAGTGGTCTACAAGCCGCTGTGGAACACGCCCTACACGATTGACGGCCAAGCACAGCAGGTGTGGGTGCGCGAGGTGCTGCCGCACGAGATCAACGCCACGGTGGCCCTCTGCCCGCACCTGTTCCAAGCCAAGGTGGCGAAGGCGTTCGACGTACGTGTCACGGCTGTCGGCAACCGGCTGTTCGCGGTCCGGATAGACAGTCCCGATCTCGACTGGCGGCAACGGCAATCCCTGATGGAGTGCACGCCGATCGCCGTTCCCGACCGGGTCGGGCGCTCGGTGTCCGCCTACCTCGGCATCTTCCGACTCGCCTTCGGCGCATTCGACTTCGCCGTCACTCCGGCCGGCGACTGGTACTTCCTCGAGTGCAACCCCAACGGACAGTGGGCATGGCAACCCGAACCGGTCACCGACGCGATCGCCCATGCCATCGCCGATCAACTTCAGGAAGGCCCCGAAGCGTGAGCGGGCCTGCCCCTGGTCCCGGCTGGAAGCGGCCGTCTGATGGGACAAACGGTGAAGTTGACCGACTCACCGCCTGGACCCTGAACCGCCGCAGTTGTCGCACAAACAAGCGGCGACCCAAGAACCCCACCGACGAGACCAAGTAGGGAAAACCGGTGGACGTCGACGGGATACTGCCGTCATGGCCGTCATGGCCGTCATGGCCGTCATGGCCGTCACGCAGCAGCTCGCCCGCGTTCCGGCGAAGTATCTCGCCTCCTGCCGCCAGTCAGCCGAGGCGTCGCAGGATGGAGATCACCTCTGGGATCCACCGCCGGCGACGCCGCGCCGCCCATCGCACAGACCCCACCGGCGCCCCGGACAGGGACGCCGCTCATCCGGCAGCCCGAGGGTCGACCATCACGCAGCCTGCGTAGGATCCGGACATGACCAGGGCGAAGGGGCGGTGGCCGGAGCTGGATCCGGATCAGGGCGTCGAAGACGTGACGCTGCTCATCCTGGAATGGCTCGCGGAGCAGGGTGTGTCAGCCGTGATCCGAGTGGACGCGGAGCGATGGCAGGAAGGTCGGCCGGCGTGGGCGGTCGCCGCTGATGGTGGACCGCTGTCCGAGGGGATGAGAACCCGACGGCAGATCAGCCGCGGAGTGCGTGGGCAGAGCCCTGGTCAAGCTGCGGGAGGCTGGCCGTACCCGTATGAGCGTGACGTGGGCGGCGGCGTGACGCCGCCCACCCCGCTCACCAGGTCCGGTACCCCTCGTCCTCTTCGTCGGGTTCCAGCGGAGCGAATTGCCGCAGTTCGTTGCCCCGGATCATCCACAGGCGGAAGAACCCTTCCTCCTGATCCATCACCATCAGCTGGACCAGGTTCGGTTCGCGCCACGGCACCTCGAACACTCGCTGCCTGAGGGCGTCAAGGTCGGCGTGATTCAAAGCGCCCGCCCACACCTCGCACTCAGGCTGCTTCCAGCCGCCCCACTGGTGCCCGTCGCTGGGCCAAGACCGTCACAAGGATCACGGGCAAGGCCGTCGAGGCATTGGACCTCGAGGGCTACGAGCCGGTGCCCGAAGTGCAGGGTGTGACCGACGGTTGGTGGCGGGGCAAGGACTCGCTCATCGCCCTGTACAGCGGCGAGGCCGTGGCCCTTGACGCACCACGATGCCTTGAGGCTCACATTTACGGCGGTCTCGACGAGTGGGGTCTGCACGGCGGCTGAGTTTCGGGCGGCCCCGCCGGTCCTACTTGGCCGTGAGGCCAACCATCACGCTCGCCGGTGCGCACCGGTCGGCCGCCAGTCTCGTCGGGCGGGTCCACCATCAAGGGTGGTCGGAGGCCGTGCGTCCAGGTGCGCGGGGCTGACGCGGAGGGCACCCGGGGCTGCTCCGTCTGCTATCCGCCTGAGTCATCGGGCGTACGGGATTGCCGCGATCAGGCAGACGGTCGAGACGGGCAGGGCGATGGCGAGCTGGTGGATCCGGAGGGTGCCGGGGCCCTCGTCGTCCGGCTTGCACGGCGACGCCGGCCTCCGCCTTGCGGACGAGTTCGGTGCGGCGCAGGTCCAGGACGATGAGGACGACTACGGCGACGCCGAGCTAGACCAGCAGATTGATGAGGGCCTGGCTGGTCCCGTGGCCGTCTGACGTAGATGGTGTGGTGCAGCAGGATGCAGCCGTTGCGGGGCGGCAGGCAGGGCCCGAGGTCATGCCAGAACGCAGGCAGGTACGGCACGCCGCTGACGCCGCCCGAGGACGGGTTGCCCAGCAGGAGGATCGCGACGATCGTCACGAGGGTGCCGATGGGCCCGACCAGCTTCAGTACCACGGCCCAAGGTGGCGACGATCTTCAGGACGCCGATCCGCTGCGCTCCCGCAGGCGGAGCGGCCTGCACCGCGATAGGGGCGTCGTACGCGCGTTCGGATATTGAAGCTGCGTGGCTGCCGGGAGCCCGCCACGATGTGGCAGGGGTGACCTTGGTGGCTGATAGTGAAGGAAAGGGCTTCTGTCGTTCGTTCGGAGCAGCCATGGACCGCTATCCCCCGACCGCCGATCACGGTCGCGTCGGCGATCTGCAGACGGCGTTCATCCATCTGACCCGGATCATGGCTGCCACCACCCTCTACGACGCCCTCGACGCTGAGAACGGGCGCTGACCCATGGCGGCGCAGGCGCGTACGACGGCACAACCGCGGCTGACCGCGGACGAGTTCGACTCGCTGTACCGGAGCATGAGGTCGCGGTCGTCCTGGGCCGAGGGGGAACGGGGTGCGCTGGTCGCGCTCACGCCGGACCGCGTGCGGGACGCGGCCCGCGAGGTGCGCACGGGCCGGACGGTCACGCTGTCCGTCCCGGTGCAGACCTCGCCGGGCCCCGACGATCCGGAGCCCGCGACCCACCGGATGACACAGTGGCCGGGACAGTCCGCCGACCACGCGAGCGGACTCGGCTTCGCCATGGACAGCTTCGCCATGAACGTGCACGGGGACGCCCACAGCCACATCGACGCCCTGTGTCACGTCATCTACGACGGGACCCTGCACGGGGGCATCCCCGCGAGCACCGTCACCGAGGACGGCGCCGAGGCGCTGGGGATCGACACGGCCTGCGACGGCATCGTGGGGCGCGGCGTGCTGCTGGACGTCCCACGGTCGCGCGGGGTGCCGTGGCTCGAACCGGGCGATCACGTGAGCGCCGACGACCTGGCCGCGGCCGAGGACGCCCAGGACGTCCGAGTGGGCGAGGGCGACCTGCTGTGCGTTCGCGTCGGCCACCGCCGGCGCCGTGCCGAGCTGGGTGCCTGGCGGGTGGCGGACGCCCGTGCGGGTCTGCATCCGACCGCACTGGAGTTCCTCGCGGACCGCCGGGTCGCCGTGCTCGGCGGCGACGGGAACAACGACACCGCCCCCGGCTGCGTCGACGGCGTCGACTTCCCCGTACATGTGCTGGCGATCCACGCCATGGGACTGCACCTTCTGGACTATCTGCAGTTCGAGGACCTGGCGCGGGTCTGTGAGGAGGAGGGGCGGTGGTCGTTCCTCTGTGTCATCGCCCCCCTGCGGCTGCCGCACGCCACCGGGTCACCGGTCAACCCGATCGCCGTCCTGTGAGATCGCCGTGCGAGCGGCGTCCGGCGTCCCGGTGGTGATCGTGGTCATGGGTGTCTCAGGAGCGGGGAAGACCACCGTCGGCAAGCTGCTCGCGCAGCGACTGGGGCTTCCCTACCTGGAGGCGGACGACCTGCACCCGGCTGCGAACCGCGCCAAGATGGCGTCGGGACATGCCCTCACCGACGAGGACCGCGGACCGTGGCTGAGGGCGCTCGCCGACTGGGTCAGGCAGGCGACGGACTCGGGCCGGGGCGGAGTCATGGCGTGCTCGGCCCTCAAGCGGGAGTACCGGGACCTGCTCCGTCAGGCCGGGGCGGGCGTATGGTTCCTGCACCTGGGGCTCGATCCCGCGTCCGCCGCCGAGCGGGTAGCCCGACGCGCAGGTCATTTCATGCCGTCCGGTCTGGAGGGATCCCAGTACGCGACTCTCGAGCCGCTGCGTCCGGACGAGCCGGGGATGACCGTCGACGCGTCAGAGGACCCGCGGTCGATCGTCGACGAGGCCGCCCGGGCTGTCCGCGGCAGCGGAATGAACAGGTCTGTGCCCGGCTTGGACCGGGCCGTCGATACGGGGGGCCACGAGAACCTTCGGACCGAGTGCACGAACATGCCAACCGTCCGGCGGGGGGCACTCAGAACGGGTACTGCTCATGGCTGACAGCCGGCACTACGACGTCATCGTCATCGGAACGGGAGCAGGAGGCGGGACGCTGGCCCATCGGCTGGCGGCCACCGGGAAGCGGATCCTGATCCTCGAACGCGGCAGCTACCTGCCGCGAGAGCGGGACAACTGGGAATCCACCGCGGTCTTCGTCAAGGGCAAGTACCGTGCCCCGGAGTTCTGGTATGACAAGCACGGCAACGAGTTCCCCCCGGAGGTCAACTACTACGTCGGCGGGAACACCAAGTTCTACGGCGCCGCGCTCTTCCGGCTCCGCCCCGAGGACTTCGGGGAAGTGCGCCACCACGACGGCATCTCACCGGCCTGGCCGATCCGCTACGAGGATCTGGAGCCCTACTACACCGAGGCCGAGCAGCTGTATCTCGTCCACGGGCGACACGGCGAAGACCCCACCGCGGGCCCGACGAGCGGTCAGTACCCGCATCCGCCGGTCGAGCACGAGCCGCGCATCCAGCAATTGAGCGACGACCTGGAGAAGCGGGGACTGCACCCCTTCCACCTGCCCATCGGAGTCAACCTCACCCAGGACCAGGACGGCAGGGCCACCCACTCCAGCGTCTGCATCCGGTGCGACCGGGTGGACGGCTTCCCCTGCCTCGTCGACGCCAAGTCCGATGCCCAGGTGATCTGCGTCGACCCCGCGCTGAAGCACGAGAACGTCACCATGGTGACCGGCGCTCACGTGCGCCGCCTGGAGACGGAACGGTCCGGGCGGACCGTCACCGGTGCCGTGGCCGAACTCGGCGACGGGACGACGGAATCGTTCAGCGCGGACATCGTGGTCGTCGCCTGCGGTGCGGTCAACTCGGCCGTCCTGCTGCTGCGTTCGGCCAACGACAAGCATCCCCGCGGCCTGGCCAACAGCTCCGACGTGGTGGGACGCCACTACATGCGGCACAACAACCTCGCCTTGATGGCGGTGTCCAAGGAACCCAACCCGACCAAGTTCCAGAAGACGCTGGCGATGAACGACTGGTACCTGGGTGCCGACGACTGGGACTTCCCGCTGGGCGGCATCCAGATGCTGGGCAAGTCGGACGCCGACCAGATCCACGGCGAGGCGCCGCATTGGGCCGGAATGGTCTCGCCCGACATGCCGTTCGAGATGCTGGCCCACCACGCCGTCGACTTCTGGCTGTGCGGGGAGGACCTGCCACTTCCGGACAGCCGCGTCACCCTCGACGCAGACGACCGCGTCCATCTCGCCCTCGACGAGAAGAACAACATCGCCGGGCTCAAGCGCCTTCGTCACAAGTTCCAGGGAATGCTCGGTCACCTGGGCATGCACGAGCACCATCTGCTGCCGCACAGCCTCTATTTGCACAAAGGCATGCCGATCGGAGCCACGGCGCACCAGGCCGGCACCGTGCGGTTCGGGACGGACCCGGAGAGTTCCGCTCTCGACCCCGACTGCAAGGCCCACGACCTCGACAACCTCTACGTCGTGGACACCGGCTTCTTCCCGAGCATCGGCGCGGTCAACCCGTCGCTGACCGCAATGGCCAACGCCCTGCGGGTCGGCGATCGCATCGCCGCCCGGCTGGGTTGATGGGGCTCGGTGCCTCTTGGGCGACCGCGGGCGCGCTCTCGGGCGCGCTCGCCCCGCCCCGTTACCGCCAGGCGCTTCAGCCCCCTGCGCGTGGACGACCACCGGCTGGGACGACTGCCCTGGCGGCCGTCCGGGCGCGGCCGACCGGGGGAACCCCCTCGCCTGAGCGGCGCAACCACCGGCAGATCTGGGTGCGGCCCCTCGTCGGCGATGGTTGCGTGACCTGCGGACCCCTCGGCCGTCGCCCCGGCCGTGCAGGGCAGGGCAGCAGCAGAGGAGGCGGTCGGCAGTGAGTTCCACCGAGGGTGCACAGAACGGCCTGATCCCCGTCCACTTGCTCCGGGGTCAGAAGGCGCTGGTGACCGGGGCCAACTCAGGGATCGGCAAGGCCACGGCCATCGGCCTGGGCAAGGCCGGGGCGGACGTGGTCGTCAACTACGTGGCAGGCCGGGACGAAGCCGAGAAGGTCGTCGAGGAGATCACTTCGTTCGGTGTGCGGGCTGCCGCGTACGAGGCGGACGTGTCCGATGAGGACCAGGTCGTCGCCATGACGGAGCGGATGGTCGAGGAGTTCGGCACGATCGACATCCTGGTCGCCAACGCCGGCCTGCAACGGGACGCCGCCTTCACGGACATGACGCTCGCCCAGTGGCACAAGGTGCTCGACGTCAACCTCACCGGGCAGTTCCTCTGCGCCCGTGAGGCCACCAAGGAGTTCCTGCGCCGGGGCGTCGTCCCCGAGGTGTCACGCTCCGCCGGGAAGATCATCTGCATGAGCTCGGTGCACCAGCTCATCCCGTGGGCGGGCCACGTCAACTACGCCTCCTCCAAGGGCGGCGTGCAGATGATGATGGAGACCCTGGCACAGGAACTCGCCCCGAAACGCATCCGCGTGAACGCCATCGCCCCCGGCGCCATCAGGACCCCCATCAACCGCAGCGCCTGGGAGACCCCGGATGCCGAGCGCGACCTTCTGCGGCTGATCCCGTACAACCGGGTCGGCGACCCGGAAGACATCGCTCACGCAGCGGTCGGCCTCGCCTCCGACCTCATGGACTACGTCGTCGGCACCACCCTCTACGTGGACGGGGGAATGACCCTGTTCCCCGGATTCGCCACCGGCGGCTGACCCAGCCGCCTGCGCTGTCGGCTGTCGGCTTTCGGCGGAGACCTTCCGGAGACACCTTGCACACCGCGATTCACCTGCTGGCGGATGCGCCGGCGCAGATGATGCCGGCCAGATCGCTCATGGCCTTCACCCTCGCCTCCCACATCATTCTGGTGCCGTTGGGCGTGGCGCTGCCGCTGATCACGCTCATCATGCACGGCTACGGCCTGCGCAAGGGCGACGCGACGGCACTGCTGCTGGCGCGACGGTGGTCGGCCGTGATGGCGGTCCAGTTCGCGATCGGCGTCGTGACCGGCACGGTTCTGTCCTTCGAGTTCGGCCTGCTGTGGCCCGGTCTGATGGGACGATGGGGCGATGTGTTCGGGATCGGGTTCGGCGTGGAGGCCTGGGCCTTCTTCCTGGAAGCGGTCCTGATCGCCATCTACCTGTACGGCTGGCGTCGGCTGAAGCCCCGCACCCACTTCCTGCTCGGGCTCCCTCTCCCCGCTGCGGCGCTGCTCGGAGCCTTCGGCATCCTGGCCGCCAACTCCTGGATGAACACGCCACGGGGCTTCGCCCTCGACGCCGAGGGCCACCCCACCGACGTGAACGTCTGGAAGGCGATCTTCACGCCGATGTTCGGGCCGCAGTACTGGCACTTCGTGGTGGCCATGCTGGTGACCGCCGGCTACGTCGTGGCCGGTGTGTACGCCACCGGGTGGCTGCGCGGACGCCGGGACCGCTACCACCGTCTCGGCTTCACCGTGCCGTTCACCGTCGCCGCGGTGTTCACGCCCATTCAGTTCATGCTGGGCGACTCCATCGCCCGGCAGGTCTTCCACAAACAGCCGGTCAAGTTCGCCGCGATGGAGATCGTCTGGGAGACCGACACCCATGTGCCGGAATACCTGTTCGGCCGCCTCCACCCGGACGGCACCATCTCCGGCGGGATCAAGATCCCGCAGCTCGACTCCCTCCTGGCCGGCTTCCGACCCGACACCAAGGTGACCGGACTGACCTCCGTACCGGCCTCCGACCGACCGAACGCCACTCAGGCGACCATCGTCCACTGGGCCTTCGACCTCATGGTCGGGATCGGCAGCCTGCTCGTGCTGCTGGCCCTGTGTTACGCCCTGATCTGGTGGCGCCGCCGTCGGCTGCCCGAGTCGAAGTGGTTCTACCGCGGCGCCGCGTGCGCGGGCGTCGCCTCCGTCGTCGCCGTCGAATGCGGCTGGATCACCACCGAGGTGGGACGCCAGCCGTGGATCGTCTACGAGAACATGCGCGTCGCCGAAGCCGTGACCTCCACCCGCTCCTACGCCCTGTGGATCATGTTCGCTCTCGTGATCGTCGTGTACGTGTTCATCTTCGGTTCCTTCCTCGTCGTACTCCTGAAGATGCGCACCCGCTGGCGCCTGGCCGATGCGCGAGCGGCGGCAGGGCTCCCCGTGGAGGGGCCGGAGACGGACACTCCGTACGGACCCCGGCCCACCGTCCCGGCCGGTGACTCCGGCGGCCCATCCGGAAGGACCGGGTCATGACGGCAGACGTCATCGCCGTAGTGCTGCTGCTGGCGATCGCCGCGTACACCTGCGCGGGCGGCACCGACTTCGGGGCGGGCTTCTGGGACCTGACGGCCGGGGGAGCCGAGCGCGGCAAGCGGCCGCGATGGCTCATCGACCACGCGGTGGCCCCCGTCTGGGAGGTCAACAACGTCTGGCTGATCTTCGTCCTGGTCATCATGTGGACCGGCTTCCCGGTGCTGTTCCAGACGGTCTTCTCCGCCCTGTGGCTGCCGCTGGCCCTGGCCGCCGTGGGCATGGTCCTGCGCGGCGCCGGATTCGCCCTGCGCAAGCCCAGCCGCCGGCTGGCGGGCCGGCGCCTGTACGGCGCCGTGTTCGCCATCTCCTCCCTGCTGACCCCGTTCTTCCTCGGCGCCGCGGCGGGCGGCGTGGCCTCGGGGCGCGTGGCCCCCGGCACACCCGCGGAAGCCGACGCCTGGTCCAATCCCACGTCCCTCCTCTTCGGTCTGCTCGCAATCGCGGCCACGGCGTTCCTGGGTGCCGTGTTCCTGGCGGCGGACGCCCGCCGCTTCGACGCGCAGGACCTCGACGGCTACTTCCGGAGGCGCGCGTTCGGCGCTCTCGCCGCCGTGGCGGTGCTGGCCGTCGTGACGCTGTTCGTCACCCACGACGACGCGCCGCACGTGTGGCACGGGCTCACCCATGGCGCGGGTCTGGTCTTCGTCGTCCTGGCGGGGGTCGCCACGATCGGCAGCGTGGGCCTGCTGCTGCGGAGCAGCGGAGCCTGGTCACGGCCGACGGCCGTCGCCGTCGTCGTGGCGGCGGTGATCGCCTGGGGTCTGGCCCAGCGTCCGTACCTGATCCCCACGTCGCTGACCGTGGCCGAGGGAGCGGGTGCCTCCAACACCCTCCACTGGCTCGGGATCGTCACGATCGTCGCCTTGGTACTGGTCTTTCCCGCGGTCGCCTTCGTGTACTGGCTCGACACCCATGGCGAACTCGAACCGCTCACCGATGCCGAACTGCGGCGAGGCGATGCCGGCGAACAGAACTGATTCCCCATCGCGTGAGACGGGGGCGAGGCTGCCGTGAACGAAGAGCAGATCCTGCTGGGCATCGGCCTGACCGTCGTGCTCGCGGTGGGCTCCCAGATCCTGGCGAGTCGCTTGCGTGTTCCTTCCCTGATCATCCTGCTTCCGGCCGGGTTCACCGCGGGCGCCCTCACCGGTCTCGTCCACCCCGACCAACTGGCGCCGTCGCGCGCTCGGCGGCGGTTGCCACGATCGAGTCCGAGGGCGATGCCGGCGATCGCGTTGTGCTCCGGGCCGACCACCATCGCCGCCACGATCAGGATCTGGGAGTTCGACATGACGCCGGCCGAACCGATGAGCCCGGCGATCACGAGGAACAGGTAGAAGGACGGCAGATACGTTCCCTCCGCCCGGATGCGTGCTTCGACCGCGGCCCACAGCGGGGTGTGGACGAGCACGCTGGGTTCCTCCGCCTCGATCCGCTGCGCGTGCTGCGAGAACATCATCTCGACGTCGTCCGCGGCGATGGACCCGGAGCTGTCGACCCCCAGTCGGCGCAGGCTCCCGAGACGAACACGGCGACGACGATGCGCGGGACTCCCGGGGCGACCTTCCGACGCCGGTCATGCCAGGCAACGCCCCGTGTCCGGAGGCGCCAGGTGCCGCCCCCGGTGATGCCGTGAGATGGCAAACCCCGACCCGCCTAGCCCCGGCCGCGACCGCCCTCAGTCCTCCTGCTCGTTGGGCATCACCTTGGTCACCTTGCCCGTGTGGTCCGCCGTCAGGTAGCCCGTCTGACTGTGCTTGTTGGAGAGGTAGGCCGACATGCCCATCGGGTCGCCGAAGGTCGGGTCGGCTCCCTCCACCACCAGGTACCGCGTGGTGATGTCCTTCACGTTCAGTTCCCTCTCGGCCCGCTCGAACAGGGCGGGGACGGCGTCCCAGTCGAAGTCTTCGGCGCTGAACGGGCTCTCCACAGGGGTCACCGACCCGCTGATGATGCCCTTCTGCGCACCCTCCCCCGGCCGATAGGTCCAGGAGTCGTAGCGGGTTTTGCTGCCGTCGACCATGACCTCGGCGGAGACGTACTCCGGGTAGACGACGAGGCGGCACATCCGGTCCGTGCCCGTCTCGGCCTTGAGTGCCGCCACAGCGGTGCGGATGCCGTCCGGGGTCAGCAGGTCGGCCTCCGTCGCGTCCTCACCGGAGGCCGCCGGGTCTTCGGAGTCGTCGCTGCCCCCGGGGACACCGGCGGTGTCGGTCGGAGCGGGGGAGCGGGAGCCGGCGACGGGGCTTGGCGACTTCACGCCCTGGTCCTTCGCGTCGTCGCTGCCGTCAGGAAGGAGGGTCCACACCAGCACCCCGACGAGCACCGTGGAGACGATCGAGGAACCGACGGCGGCACGGCGGATCCGCCGCCGCACCCGCGCCTCGCGGTCCCCCTGGCCGACGACCGTGACCGAACCTGGCAGGGGCTGGTGCTGTGGCTGCCCGAGCGGCGGGGTGTCGCGGACGGAGTGCGCGCTCGGGAAGGGCGGGTTCGGAGTGTGCTGCGCGTATGGAGAGGACTGCGACGACGAATTCGGGGGAGCGGTCGGTGTCGGTGTCGGTGTCGGGGCGGTGTGGGGAAGCGAACCGGAGGATGGTGCCGCGCCAGGCATAACCGGGCCGGCGGGTCTCCGCGCCGACGCGTCCGGCGGGGCGAGACGGAATGAGGTCGTGCCGGTGCGATCGGCTGCCGAGCCCGGCGTCGGTCCCTCTGCCGCCTCGGCGAGCATCGCGTCCACGGTGGCTGCGTCCGGTCGCCTAGCCGGGTCCTTCGTCAACACCGCGTCGAGGAGGGGCCCGAGTACTCCTGCCTGCCGGGGCGGCGGCAGTTCCTCGTTCAGGACGGCCGCCAGCGTGGCCAGCGTACTTCCTCTGCGGAGCGGGTGGTGGCCTTCGACGGCGACGTACAGCATCATCGCGAGCGACCACAGGTCGGATTCCGGGCCGCCCTCGCCACCGGAGATGCGCTCCGGAGCCATGTAGTCAGGCGTGCCGATGATGGAACCGGTTGCGGTGAGGACGGTCGACTCGCGGATCGCGGCGATGCCGAAGTCGGTGAGCACGGGACGCCCGTCGGTGCGCAGCAGCACGTTCGCGGGCTTGACGTCCCGGTGCTGGATTCCGACCGCGTGCGCGGCGCGCAGCGCGCCGAGCACCTCGCGGCCCAGCCGGGCGACCTCCCGCGGCTCCATCGGGCCGAGGGCAAGACGGTCGGCGAGGGAACCCCCGGTGACCAGCTCCATGACGAGCCATGGGTACGAGTGCCCGGCGCCGTCCACCACATGATGGATCGTGACGACGTTCGGGTGCTCGACGCGGGCCAGCGCCCGGGCCTCGCGCAGCACCCGGGCACGCAGCAGCGCCGCGGCCTCCGGGTCGTACTCGGCGAGCCCCGGGTCAGGCGGACGCACCTCCTTCAACGCGACGGCGCGATCCAGTACGACGTCGCGCGCCCGCCACACCGTGCCCATGCCGCCACCGCCGAGCCGCGCCTCCAACTCGAACCGGCCGTCGATCACCCGTCTGCCGGGCTCCCCCTCGTTCATGGCGTGGAGCATACGAGAACGGAGTGACAGCGAACGCAGCACCTCGCTCATCGCACGTCATCGCGGTAGGAGCGCATCGGCGCGGGCTTGTGAGCAGATGCTCTCCGTGGGGACCCCCGGCCCGGTGTACGCATCCACCGGTCGAGGACTGCGCTCGATCACAGCCGGGTGGCCAGCCAGATGGTCACCGCCGCGGTGACGGCGAGTCCGGCGTTGAGTGTGATCCGGTGGTCCTCGCCGGTCAGGTGGACGGCGATCGCGCCGGTCTGCAGGAGTACGAAGCCGATGGCCGCGGCCGGCGCCAGCGAGGGGGCGATGCCGGTCAGCGGCGGCAGGACCAGGCCGGTCGCGCCGAGTATTTCGACCGCTCCCAGCGCCCTGAGGGCGGACAAGGGTACGCGGTCGACCCAGGCCATCATCGGTCGGAGCTGATCGCGGCTGCGGATCACCTTCAGCGTGCCTGCGTAGAGGTGGAAGAGCGCGAGCAGTCCCGCGACGATCCAATAGGCGATGTTCATGGTTCCCGTTCATGGTTCCCGTTCACGGACCACCGGTTCACGGGGACCCGTCGATTGCTTCGTTGGCCAGAAGAGCCCCGGTGAAGGCCCGGTCCGTGTCGCTCGCGCCCTCGGTTCAGTCGTGGTCGGTGGCGGGCTCGGTCGCGTAGCGGCTCATCGCGTCGACGTTGGCCTGTGGCGACAGCGGCCGGCCGCCGGCGAGCACCTCCTGGAGGTCTCGGAAGTACTGCACGTACAGGTCGGGGGTGAATGTGCTGAGCATGACGGCGGGTTGGCCGGTCGGGTTGGCGAAGGTGTGCGGGGTACCGGGCGGAACCATCACGAGCGTGCCCGTGGTGGCGTCGTAGTCCTCGTCCCCGACGGTGAACCGCACGGTGCCGGAGAGGACGTAGAAGCCCTCGTCATGCCGGGCATGACGATGCTGCGGCGGCCCCTGGGTGTGCGGGGCGAGGACGGACTCGGCGATCGCGAGGCGGTGCCCGGTGTGGCTGCCGTCCTCCAGAACGCGCATGAGCGTGGTGCCCAGAACGATCGTCTCGCCGTCGCCGGGACCCACCACCGATACAGCGGGGTCGGTCTGCGGCTCGCTGGTCTTCGCTTCTTCGGTCATGCTCACGAGTGCACCGCCGGGGACCTGCCGGTGTCCAAGACCCATCCCGCGGCGCCGATGCCTCGTGGGTAACGTTGCAGCGTGGAGCTACGGACCTTGCGCTACTTCGTGGCCGTCGCCGAGGAACTCCATTTCGGCCGGGCCGCCACCCGACTGCACATGAGTCAGCCGCCGCTGAGCCGGGCGATCAAGCAGTTGGAGGCCGATGTCGGGGCCCTGCTCTTCACCCGCTCGCCTACGGGGGTCACGCTCACCGCGGTGGGCTCGGTGCTGCTCGACGAGGCGCGGGCCCTGCTCGACCACGCCGACCGCATCCGGGTACGCGTGAGCGCGGCGGCCGGCGTCACGACCCTCACCATCGGCATCCTGGGCGACGGCACCGACCCGGGAATGGCCAGGCTGGCCGCCGCCTACCGCCGACGCCACCCCGGCATCGACATCCGCATCCGCGACACCGATCTGACCGACCCGACCTGCGGGTTGCGCGCCGGACTGGTCGACGTCGCGCTGACACGAGCGCCGTTCGACGAGACTGCCCTGACGGTGCGTGCACTGCGGACCGATCCGGTCGGCGTGGTCCTGCGCGCAGACGATCCGCTGGCCCGCCGCGGCGAACTGCGGCTGGCCGAACTGAGCGACCGCCGCTGGTTCCAGTTCCCGCAGGGCACCGACCCCATCTGGCAGTCGTACTGGAACGCCGGCAGGCCGCGCGAGGGCCCAGTGGTGAGCGCCGTCCAGGAATGCCTGCAGGCCGTGCTGTGGAACGGCACGGTCGGCCTGGCCCCGCTCCGGCACGACCTGCCCGCGGAGCTGGCCGTGGTGCCGCTGAACGACATGCCGCCAAGCCAGGTGGTGGCGGTGTGGAACGAGGGTGACACCAACCCGTTGATCCGGTCCTTCAGCGAGATCGCGACAGCCGCGTACCGTCACTGAGCACCGACGACCGGCTGAATCGCCACGAGTGGTCACCGGCCGGTGGATGACCGTCCCACCGCGGTGTGCGCGTCGGCTGCCGCGAGCACGGTGCCAGCCAGTTCCGCGACCCCGCCCGGGTGACGTCGGCGCGGGAGATCCACCCAACGGTGGACCGGGTGCCGTCACCCGGTACCCACCGTGCCGTGTGCACCGGCCGGACTGGTTGCCCAGCCGTGCGCCGACCGGTCAAGTAATCGCCTGCGTGGTCCCGTCAGGCAGCGCGCAGGCGTAGCCGGCGTAGGGGCGTGCAATGATCTGTCCGCCGGCGGCCGTGCAGTCGTCTCTGGAGATGTTCGGAGACGAGGCGGCCCCGGCGCTGACGGCGCCGACAGCGCTCACTGTACCGACGGCGCTCACGCCGGAAAGGGTTGCCGCGGCCAGGACGAGGCCCAGGATTCTTCGCATGCGCATGGCTTACTCCTCCTCTCAGGCGCCTTCGTTCGGCCTTCGGGAAGGACAAGCCTCAAGACGACGGCGCCCTCATACTCAGCATGGGCGCTCCGAATGAGGCCCGAGAGGCGAGGCTGGGCGCCACCCGGGCAGGGAGACGGGCCGTACCTGTATCCGACCGGTGCCTGCGAGTGGCTGCCACACGCGCTCCTCTAACGCGGTTCGTGGGCCGCCGCCCGGCACGCACCGGTCGCGGCGCCGCCCGCCACTCCGGCCCCGGTCAGTCCGGTCACACAACCCTCCAAGTCTCCGACCACGCCACGGCTGCAGGCCGCTGTGACGGCGGCGGAATCGGTGGCACCGGCCAGCTCGGCCATCTGTGTGCAGGCGGGGATGTCCGCCCGGGCCGCGGGAGCGGTGAGGACCGCACCACCCAGGGTGAGGGTCAGGCCGGTGAGGGCACCGGCGATACGGATCGACGTGCGCACGGGGACGCACCTGCCTTCCGGGTTGGGCGCGCGGTCCTGGTCACGGCGGGCCGGATCCACGCGGTAAGGCCGCCTGGCGACGCTCGGTGAGTGCCCCGGCCGGCGGGCTCACAGACTGACCTCACGATTCTGCGTCGCCTCCATTGAGCCGCACCGGGACATGGTCGCCAGGCCGAAGGAGAGGGCCCCGGACCGCATGAGACGCACTCGGACCTCCACTCACGGGCCCCTCACTCCAGCGTCGCATCCTCTCCCTCGCCCACTGGACAGCCTTCGGCTGGAGGACAGCGAGATCGAGGCCGTCATCGAGGCGCCGGACCAGGACGTGTCCAGGTTCCGAGAGATCCTCGCTCAGGTGCTCGCCTACGGGCGGCCGGAGGCCTTGCCCACGCGCGTTGCGGTCTGATCTAAGGGGCGGGGGCCGCCGCGATGCGACCTGCGGCGCGCACCTGCCTCGGCGACCGGGGCGCCACGCCCACCGCGCAGGTGCCGGCCCGCCGTAGCCCGCACAGACGGAGTAGACCCTCACCCCACCCCTGGCCGGAATCAGTACAGTCCCCGCGCATTCCGACGGATTTCCACGCCGCCCCCGCCGGACCCGATCAAGCGGATATCGCAGGCGAATCGGCAGACGATAACGCTGCGCACCGACTACCGATAGATCAATTCCTCCCTGAGGATGAACGACAAACACGCCTTCTCAACGGTGTCCGATAGCAGCGCTATTCGACTCGGTTTCCTTCTGCTTCAGTGAGACGCGTTGTGTGACGCACCTATGGAGGAGGCCACATGGCCGAAGTCAAGAAGGTCGCCCGTCCCGCGGTCACCGCGTCGTCCCGTCCCTGCGCTTTCGTCTCGCCGGACAAGGGCAACGCTCCGACCATCACGCCCGCCCGCAAGCAGGCTGAGGCCGTCTCGGCCCCCGCTGAGCAGCGGAAAGAGTGTGCGTCGGCCTAAGGGCTGAGGCTCCCCGGGGCCCGCCCGCAGGCCGGGCAGGCCCCGGTCTGTGCGCTGCCGCGCGCCGTCGAGGGCCCACCAGCGCGCCGTACGTCCGCATCGGAAGTCGTGAGACGCAGGGAGAAAAGTCAGCCATGCAGAATTCCGTCTACCAGTCCTCGCGCTACGTCCGTACCCTGCGCGCCGCGGGCGACCGCGATTTCACGTACTTCGGAGGCCGGCTCGCTTCCTACGAGGGCGGCGACCGAACCATGGCCTTTCATTCACTCTTCGGAAATGCCCGGCTGATCGACCGGGACATCGTCGAACTCCTCAAGGAGGCCTCCCAGGGCATCAGCTGGGAGCGACTGCGCGAGCGGGTCGACGAGGACTCGCTGCGCGACCTCGTCGAGGCCCGGTTCCTCGTCGAGGCAGGCCACGACGAGGCCAGGGAGATCGACAGCCTGCTGGCGAGCCGGCAGAACGCGCTCAGCAGCGGCGTGTTCCACTCCTCCATCCAGCTCGTGCTCACCAACGCCTGCAACTTCTCCTGTCAGGGCTGTTTCGCGTACAACTTCGACGGCGGCGTCGAGGAGCGCAACACCTCCGGCGAGTCGGTGAAACCCGGCCCGGTCCTGGTCGAACTGCGCCGCTCCCGCGAGGACGCCGGCCCCGTCCGCCAGGACTCGGGCCCCACCCTCGCCAAGGGCGACTGGAACCACGGCTCGGACACCGGCCGCAACCCCTCCATGCACATGTCGCGCGAGGTGGCCGAGAAGACCATCCAGGAGGCCATCGACCTGCGCAAGGCCAACGGCGGCGGCCATCTGACGGTGTCGTTCTTCGGCGGCGAGCCCACCCTGGCACGCGGCACCATCCTGCACGTGCTGCGCACCTTCGGCGACAGCCACGACGGCGTCACCCTCTCCTACGACCTCACCAGCAACGGCTCCCGCATCGACGACGAACTGCTGGCGGCGCTCGCCAGGCACCGCGTCGACACCACCGTGTCCATCGACTACCTGGTCCCCGAGACCGGCGAGTTCCGCGGCGGCCAGCAGCAGCGCACCTCGTGGGCCGTGGTCCGCAAGGCGATCCTCGACATGAAGGCCGCGGGCGTCCCGGTCAGCATCACCACCGTGCTGTCCCAGTACACCTGGGACAAGTGGGGCACCCCGCTCATCGACTTCGTCGCCGAGGCCGGCCTGGACAGCCTCGACGTCATCGTGTCGTTCCAGGCCAAGGAGTTCTTCGACCGGCACAGCCCGCACGAGGTGGCGCAGCGGCTGCTGGCCGCCGTCGACTACGGGCGCGAGCGCGGCGTACAGCTCAGCGGCTACTGGTACCAGACCTTCCAGATGATCATCGACGAGGCCAAGTGGGCCGAGCAGGCCGACTACAAGACCTGCCCGGCGGTCGGCCGCCAGCTGTCCATCGAACCCAACGGCAGCGTCTTCGCCTGCAAGGCCACCGCCCGCAAACTGGGCACCATCGACGACTGGCGCGGCATCTTCACCTCACCCGCCTACCAGGACTACGGCATGCGGGCCTACACCAACGGTCCCGGCTGCCAGGGCTGCGAACTCCAGGGCACCTGCTCGGGCGGCTCCGCCGGAGCGCTGGAGGAGGAGAACGGCTCGATCCAGGTCATGTCGCCCGGCTACTGCGCCTACATGCGCGAGGTGGTCCAGGGCCTGCTGGAGCGCCACCACGCGCACAGCCTCGCCGGCCTCTCCTGACCCGGATCCCCCGACGTTCCGCACCGGCCCGCCCCGCGCGGCGTATCCGCACCGGCCCGCCCCCCCCCGCGAGGCGGGCCATCGAGCCACGACCCGGAACCGCCGCGCCGGTCCGGGCCCAGGAAGGGTGACTGGTTCCTTGGCAACCATCGGTATGCACTTCGGTCATGACGCGGGCGCAGCGCTCACCGACGCGGCCGGCTACCGCGTCATCGAGGCCGAACGCCGCCTCGGACTGCGCCATGTCTGCGGCGGCAACGGCGGCTTCCCGCAGGCCGCCGCCGAGTGGCTGGCGGAGCTGCGGCAGCGGGCCGCGAGCCCGGTCACCCGGATCGCCGTGGCCGACTGGTACACACCGGTGTGCCAGGTGCTGCCTCCCGCACTGGTCGAACTCGTCAACGACGACGCCCGCTGGACGGCCACCGGCGGCACGGGCCTCGCCGACGCCGTCACCCGCGTCATCAAACCCCTGGACTGGCCCCTGGCCGCGGGATTCGGCGATATCACCCTGACCGCCGTACGCCACCACTACGCCCACGCCGCCCTCGCCTACTACACCTCCGGGGCCCGCAAGGCCTTGGTGCTGGCCCTGGACGGGACCGGCAACTACGCCGAGTGCGGCATGGTGTGCCTGGGCGACGGCGACCAGCTCACCCCGGTCATGTCCTTCACCAACCGCACCGGACCGCGCTTCGGCCTGGTCTACGAGGCACTCGCCCGGCGCGTCCACGGCAGCCAGTTCGACACCGGCAAGCTGCTCGGGCTGACGGCCACCGGGGAGACCGACGGCTCGCTGCTGCCGGTGCTGCGCGCCATGCTCGTCCCGCAGTCCACCCGGCGCGCCTCACCCGACCTGTACGAACGGCTCGACGAGGACCACCTGACCGGCACCGCGCTGCGCTACGCCGACTCCTGGTGGGAGTACGACCCGGACAGCGGCGGATATCTGGACGCGGGCCTCGCCGACTCCTCGGACGACGACGTCGTGCACTCCTTCGGCTCCGTCTTCCCCGACGAGATCCGCACCGCGGACGGCCGCACCGTCCTGGTCGGGACCTCCCCCGACGAGCGGGTGTGCAGGGACCTCGCGGCCACCCTGCAGACCGCCGTGGAACACGACCTGATCCGGCTGGTCACCGGCATCAGCCGGCGCTTCCCCAGCTACACCACCCTCTGCTACGCGGGCGGCTGCGCCCTCAACATCACCGCCAACAGCCGCCTCGCCGAGTGCGGCCAGTTCACCCGGGTGTCGGTCCCCACCTGCTGCGACGACTCGGGGATCGCGCTGGGCGCCGCCCTGGCCGTCGCCGACCCCGCCGACCGTCCCGCGCTGACGGGCCGCTCGGACTGGGCGTCGCTCGCCTACGCCGGACCGCCGCTGCAGGGCCTGGACGCGGAGGACGGCCACCCCCCGGTGCCGCTCGACGGCCTGACCCGGCGCCTCGCCGACCTCGGACTGACCGCACGCCGCCCGGCCGACGACGAGGACTTCCTCCAGAGCGTCGCCGACCTGCTGGCCGACCGGCGGTGCGTGGCCTGGCTGGAGGGCGGACTGGAGACCGGACCACGGGCCCTGGGCCACCGCTCCCTGCTCGTCTCCGCCCACTGGAACGGCGCCCGCCGGTACGTCTCCCAGACGATCAAGCACCGCGAGTGGTTCCGTCCCGTCGCGCCGATCTGCCCCGAGGAACTGGCCGACCAGTACTTCACCGGGCCCCTCGACCACACCGAGACCATGCTGTTCGCGGTGCGCGTGCGGCCCGACCGGGCCAGGCGGCTCGCTGAGGCACGGCACATCGACGGCACGGCCCGCCTGCAGACCGTACGGCCCGACACCCAGCCCCTGCTGCACCGGCTGTGCCACGCGGTCGCCGCCCGCACACAGCTGCCCGTACTCATCAACACCAGCGCCAACGGGGGCGGCCGCCCCATCCTCAACCACCTGGACGAGGCACTGGAGTTGCTCACCGAGACCGAACTGGACGCCGTGGCGCTGCCCGAACACCGCCTGATCATCCAGTGATCCCAGATCCAGTGCTCCCAGATCCAGCGATCCGCATCCAGTGATCCGCTAGTGGTCCGCAATCAGTGGTCCGCATCCACTGATCCGCATCAAGGGATCACGCCGTACGCCGCCGTCACCACCCGAACCCGCTCCCCGCCCGCACAGGAGAGTGCCCGTGGCCGCCACCCAACTGCGAGACATCCACAAGACGGAACCGCTGCGCGTCCTGTCCCCCGCGGACTGGGACCACTGGACCAGCCGAGGCTATGTGATCGTCCGTCAGGCCGTGGCGCCCGAGACCGTCACCGCCCTCACCGAGGCCCTGTACGCCTTCCTCGACATGCGCCCAGACGACCCCGCCACCTGGACCTCCCCGCACACCGGCAACGACCGGCTGCCGGGCCACAGCGGGCTGGTCGAGATGTACAACCACCAGGCCCAGTGGGACATCCGCCAGACCCGGCGGGTGTACGAGGCCTTCGCCGACATCTGGGACCGCTCCGACCTGTGGGTCACCATCGACTTCGCCAACGTCAACCCGCCCAACCGGGGACCTCGCGCCTTCGACGGGTTCATCCACTGGGACGTGGACACCTCCACCGACCCGCTCCCCGTCAGCTGCCAGGCCGTGCTCTCGCTGACCCACGGCGACGAGGAGATCGGCGGCTTCCAGTGCGTCCCGGAGATCTTCACCGACTGGGAGAAGTGGGTCGGCGGCCAGCCCGCCGACCGCGACCCCTTCACCCCCGACATCACCGGCTACCGGATCACCACCCCGGAGGTCGCGCCCGGTGACCTCATCATCTTCAACAGTCTGCTGCCGCACGGCGTGCACCCCAACGTCTCCGCCGACCGGGTGCGCATGGCGCAGTACCTGACCATGGCGCCCGCCTGGGAGGAGCACACGGAACTGCGGCAGAACCGGGTGCGGTTCTGGCAGGACCGAGTCCCGCCCCATCCTCCCGAGGGCGGGGTGCGCAAGGCCGAGGCCGACCTGTACGGGCCGGCGAAACTGACCGACCTGGGCGAACGGCTGCTGGGCCTGCGCACGTGGAGCGAGGGGGACGTTGTTGGGCAGCACCGCCCGCTCTAGAACCCGGCCGGACGTCCGGGCGGACCTGGGCCGCCCGTTCCGCTGGCTGTGGGCGTCGGCGGTCGCCTCGAACGCCGGTGACGGCATCACCCGTACGCTGCTGCCGCTGCTGGTGGTCGCGCACCACCCCGACCCGGCGGCCGTCGCCGGGCTGACCGCCGTCAACATGCTGCCCTGGCTGCTGTTCGCGCTCCCCGCGGGCGTCCTCGTGGACCGCGCGGACCGGCGGCGGATCGTGCTGGGCAGCAACCTGGTCCGCGCGGCCGCCCTGCTGGGCGCGGCCCTGGTGCTCGCCGACGACGGCCCGCTGGCCGCCCTGTACGCGCTGGCGTTCGTGCTGGGCATCACCGAGACCCTTGCCGACACCGCCGCCCCCGCGATGCTGCCGCGCCTGGTCGACGAGCGGCACCTGGAGCGCGCCAACGGCCGGCTGTCGGCGGCGCAGATCGTGCTCAACGAGACGGTCGGACCGCCGGTCGCCGGCCTGCTCATGGGCCTGACCGCCGCCGTGGCGCTGGCCACCGGCGGGGCGCTGTACGCGGTGGCCGCGCTGCTGCTGCTCGGCCTCGCCCCGCTCGCCCGCACAACCCGCGAGCCGGCACCGGGCGAGCCGGCACCGGGCGAGCCGGCACCCCGCGAGCCGGCATCGGGCGAGCCGGCAGGCGGAGTGCTCGGCGACATCCGGGCGGGACTCCGCTTCGTCCTCGGCCATCGAGCCCTGCGGCTCACCCTGGCCGCCAGCGCCCTGTACGGCGTGGTGTTCTCGGCCGCCTTCTCCATGCTGGTGCTGTTCAGCGCCCGCACGCTGGGGCTGGGCGAGACCGGTTACGGACTGCTGCTGACCGCCGGTTCGCTGGGCGCGGTCGCCGGCAGCTGGCTGGCCCCCCGGGCCGCCGACCGGCTGCCCACCGTCCGGCTGGCCCGCTGGTCCCTGGTGGCGTCCGGGGCCGCATACGCCGCGCTGGGCCTGAGCCGCCACCCGGTCCCGGCCGCGCTGGCGCTCGCCGCGAACGGCATCTTCATGATGGGCTGGAACATCCCCGTGATGTCGCTGCGCCAGCGGCTCACACCCGAGGACCTGCAGGGCCGGGTGATGAGCGTGTCCCGGCTGTGCGCGTGGGGCGGCATGCCGGTCGGCGCCACACTCGGCGGACTCCTCGCCGCGGCCGTCTCCGTCCCCGCGGTGTTCCTCGTGGGCGGGGCCGTCCTGTCCGCGGGCGCGCTGCTGCTGCTCGCGCCCCTGCGCGACGACCGCACTCCCGACCCCGGCCCGCCGAAGCACAGTGACCTGCTCGACAAGTGACCTTCCCGACAACCCGATGCAAACGACCTTCCTGACACGAGGTGACCCTTGGACGCACAGCTCTACGACACGGTGATCGTCGGAGGCGGCCCGGCCGGCCTCAACGGAGCGCTCTACCTGGGCCGTTCACGCCGCCGAGTCCTGCTGATCGACTCGGGTGACGCCCGCAACATGGCGGCGGGCGTCATGCACAACGTCCTCACCAACGACGGGGCGACCATCGCCGACTTCCGCGCCCGCTCCCGCGCCCAGCTCACCGCGTACGACGTGACGTTCCGCGACGACGAGGTCGTGTCGGCCGAGAACGACGGTGACCACGTGGTGGTCACCACCAAGGAGTCCGGCACCTTCCGCGCCCGCACTCTGCTGTACGCGGCCGGAGTGCGCTCGGTCCTGCCGCCCGTCCCGGGCCTGGCGGACCTCTGGGGCAGCTCGGTCTTCGAATGCCCGTACTGTCACGCCTGGGAGGTCCGTGAACGCAGCTACGCCGTCTACGGAGGGACCGTGCCCAGCGAATGCCTGGCCTCGACCCTGACGGTGTGGTCCGACGACATCACCTACCTCACCGACCGGCGGGAGCTGCCCCAGGACGAGCGGGACCGGCTCACCGCGGCCGGCGTACCCGTCCGCCCCGAGGGCGTCAGCGAGCTTGAGCCGCACCCCGAAGGCGTCGAGGTCGTCTTCGAGGACGGCCGGTCCACCGCCTACGGCGCCCTGTTCCTGCACCTGGACATCGAACCCCGGGTGGACCCGCTGCGCCCCTGGCTCCAGGCGCCGGACCTGGAGTCCGTACAGACCGACGACCGCGGCCGCACCAGTTTGCCCCGCCTCTACGTCGCCGGAGACCTCGGCCGGAACATGCAGCAGGCCGCCATGGCCGCCGCCAGTGGAGGCCTCGCCGCCATGGCCATCAACGCCGACCTGATCCGAGAGGACCGCCCCGGCTCCCTGCCCGAGCCGCCGCCCCCCACCCCGGCCCGCTGAGCAGACGCACCCCTCACCACAGCCACACAGCGCACCCACGGGAGCCCCCAGCGATGACGTCACCCCGCGCCGAGTTCACCCCGCACATGGAGCACTACACCTTCGTCCTCGAGGACCAGCCCTACCTGGGTTACTTCCAGTACGGCAACGAGAAGACCCCCGTCTACACCACCGACCGGCACGGCTTCCGGGTCACCCCGGGCCCCGGCGAACTGCGGGCCACGGTCGGCGACGACCGCCCCGACGGCCCGGCGCGCGTCCTCGCGGGCAGCTCCGCGGTCTTCGGCGTCGGCGCCACGAGCGACGCGGCCACGATCACCGCCCGCCTGTGGAACGCCCACGCCCCCCGGCTGCCCTGGCTGAACATGGCCGGGCAGAGCCACAACTCGGCACAGGAACTGCTCCTGTTCACTCTCTTCCGGCACGAACTCCCCTCGGTCGAGGACATCGTGCTGCTCTCCGGGATCAACAACCTCGTGCTCAGCCGGCTGCCCGAGGACAAACAGGGCCGCCACGGCGCCTTCTTCGACTGCGGGCCCGCCCCCGACGTCGTACCACCACCCGACCAGCGCGTCACGCACGCCACGGAACTGACGATCCGGCACCTCAGCGGCTGGAAACTGCTCGCGGACGCCCTCGGCGCACGCCTGACCTTCGTGCTCCAGCCGCTCGCGCCCTGGGTGCGCGAGGAGCCGCTGCCCCGCGAGAAGCTGCTCTTCGACGAGCTGGACGAGGTGTCCAACTTCCGCCGGTTCCACAACGACATCTCCACCATGGCGGTCGGCCGCGCCTACGCGCGGCGGCTGGCCGACGGATGCGCCCGCCTCGACGTGCCCTTCCTGGACATGAACGAGGCACTCGGCGAGGCCGCCGGACCCCAGGACTGGCTGTTCATCGACCGCGTGCACTGCACCGACCTCGGGTACGACCTGGTGGCCCGGCAGCTGGCGGACCGCCTCGACCTGGCATGAGGAGCCCCTCCATGCGTGACGACAGCAGCGCGGCACCCGCGTCGGCGGCACGCCGCCTCGCCTCCTGGCTGCGCGACCGGGGCCGGCCGGTGCCGCCCGCCGACGCCCAGCCGGACGACCAGTCCACCACCACCGAACCACCGGCACCGCCGCCGACCCGGCTGCGGCCGCAACCCGAGGACGACGCCTCCGTCTACCCGCTGTTCTGACATGGGGAGGACCGACATGGGCACCGCGCGCGCCGACCGCCGCGGCACCGGCGCGGAACGCCCGGTCCTGGGCATCTCCGCCTACTACCACGACAGCGCCGCCGCTCTCGTGGCCGGCGGCGTCCCGCTCGCGGCGGCGCAGGAGGAGCGCTTCACCCGGCGCCGCCACGACTCCGGCTTCCCCGCCCACGCCGTCGCCTCCTGCCTGCGCGAGGCCGGACTGCGCCTCGACGAGCTGGCGGCGGTGGCGTTCTACGAGGACCCGGCGCTCAAGTTCCGCCGAGTGCTGGCTACCTGGCTCGCCACGGCACCGCACGGCCTCCCGGTGTTCCGCCGGGCGTTCCCCCAGTGGGCCGGCTGGAAGAGGCGCGCCCTCGACGACGTACGGGCGCGCCTGCGCGAACTGGCGCCCGGGCGGACGCTGCCGCCGGTGGTGGCGTACCGGCACCATGCCTCGCACGCCGCGTCGGCGTTCTTCCCGAGCCCCTACCCGTCGGCGGCCGTGCTGTGCGTCGACGGCGTGGGGGAGTGGGCGACGACCACCCTGTGGCACGGCCGCGGCACCGACCTCGTCCCGCTCGCGGAACTGCGCTTTCCCCACTCGCTCGGCATGCTCTACTCGGCGTTCACCTACTTCTGCGGCTTCAAGGTCGACTCGGGCGAGTACAAACTGATGGGCCTCGCGCCCTACGGCACACCGCGCTACGCGCCGCTCATCCGCGAACGGCTGATCGACATCAAACCGGATGGCTCCTTCCGCCTCGATCTGCGTCACTTCACCTTCCAGTACGGCCAGACCATGGTCGGCCGGGCCTTCGAGGACCTGTTCGACGGCCCGCGCCGCACAGCGGAAGGACCGCTCACCGAGCGGGAGTTCGACCTGGCGGCGTCCGTGCAGCAGGTGACCGAGGAAGTGCTGCTGCGGCTGGCCCGCACGGCACTGGAACGCACCCGCGAGCGGCGACTGTGCCTGGCCGGCGGCGTCGCTCTCAACTGCGTGGCCAACGGCCGCCTCCTGGCCGACGGCGTCTGCGACGAGCTGTGGATCCAGCCCGCGGCCGGGGACGCCGGCGGATCCCTGGGCGCGGCCCTGGCCGAGTCGCACCGCAGGGGAGCGCCCCGCGCCCACGTGGCCCGCGGTTCGGACGCGATGGCGGGGTCCCTCCTCGGCCCCGCCCACTCGGTCCGGGAGATCGCGGAGTTCCTGACCGACCACGGGTACCCCGCCGTACGGCTGCCGGAGCCGGAGCTGACGGAGCGGGTCGCGGCGGAACTCGCGCGGGGCAGGGTGGTGGGCTGGTTCCAGGGCCGGATGGAATTCGGGCCGCGGGCTCTCGGCAACCGGTCGATCCTCGCCGACCCCCGCGATCCGGCCACCCAGTCCACGCTCAACCTCAAGACCAAGTTCCGGGAGTCCTTCCGCCCGTTCGCGCCCGCGGTGCTCGCCGAGGACGCCAAGGACTGGTTCGACCTGGTGCAGGAGAGCCCGTACATGCTGCTCACCGCGCAGGTTGCCGCGGCCCGGCGACGCGAGTGCGAAACGTCGGCCGAGGGAGTGAAGGGCCTGGACCTCCTGCGCGTGCCGCGCTCCACGATCCCGGCGGTCACCCACGTCGACGGCTCGTCCCGCGTCCAGACGGTGACGGCCGAGCACAACCCGAGATTCCACGCCCTGCTCACCGCCTTCCGGGACCGCACGCGCTGCCCGGTGCTGGTGAACACCTCCTTCAACGTGCGCGGGGAACCGATCGTGCGCACCCCGCAGGAGGCGTACGCCTGCTTCATGCGCACCCGGATCGATCTCCTGGTGCTCGGCGACCACCTGCTGGACAAACGGGACCAGCCCGAGTGGCGGGAGGAGGCCGACTGGCGTGCGACGATCCCGATGGACTGACCGGCTGCGACACCTCGGCCTGGCCACGCTGTACTTCGCGGTGGTCACCCCGGCGGGACTGTGCGCACGGGCGGTGCGGGACCCACTGCGGCGCTCCTGGCACGACCACCGGGCGAGCTATCTCACCCGCTCGGACAGCCCACCGCTCACGGATGGTCCGGACGCCTCGCCGAAGTGAGCACGACGCGCCGCGTACCAAGGACATGCACGCGGGATTCGGCCCCCGTGAACCCACACGCCGTCACCAAGGCACTCGCCTCCTCCGCTGTACGGGGCAGCGGGACGTCGTCGGCGAGGAGCCGGGAGAAGCGTTCCGAGGGCCGAAAGTGCGTGGCGAGCGGCAGGCTGAAACCCACCCGGCCCCCCGGACGCAGCGCCCGCCGCCAGTCGGCCGGCGCCCGGCGCCCCAGAAAGTGCAGCGAGGACGCGCACAGCACGAGGTCCAGCGAGCCATCGGCGACCGGCAACGGCACGGCATCCCCGACCCGCCAGTCGATCGCCGTGTCGGGCACCAGCCCGGCGGCACGGGCCCGGCCCACCGCGATCATCCGGGACGACAGGTCGACGGCGAGAACGGGCCGCGCGGTCCGCTCCCGCCCCCGCGCGAGCTGCACGGCGACGGCCCCCGCCCCACACGCCACGTCGGCGACCGCGCCGACCGTCCCGGCCGCCACCCACGCGATCAGAGCCCGCGCGATCTCCTCGTGATGCCCGTGGTCGTAGCCGTCGGCCAGATCGTCGAAGACCCCAGCGAGCGTTGCGCTTTGTGTCACGTCGCGATACTAGCCAGGTGTCGGCCGCCCCGTAGCGCAGGACTTGGCCTCGGGGAGCAGGTATCCGATCCCGCGCTGCGTCGGCGGCCTGCCCGCCGGCGTTGCGGCGTCGGCGCATTCGGAGACCTCGAAGGCGATCACGCCGAGGCGGAACGTCGACTGCCTTTAGGGCTCCGCCCCGATGGCCGCGAGCCGGTGGTCGGTGGTCCATGACGGCGGACTGAAGAACGGCCGACCGTCCCAGTAGGCGATGCCTGCGTTCTCCAGTGCTCCGCTGCTCGCCCTTGAAATGGCCTCGACCGGGCGTGGTCGAGGCCATCCGCATACCGCAGGCGTCCGTCTCGGGCGAGCGGCCGTTGCAGTGCCGGCAGGCCAGCACGCACCCGCAGCCGGTGCTTGGTCCTGTGGCGTGGCCGTGGGCTGCAAGAGGCCACTAGGACCGGGAAAACGCAACTTCGACATGGCCCGCAGAGGCAGCTACCTTCACCTGGTCTTCGGCGGTCGCTCACGGTCGCACAGGGCTTCCTCAAGGCTGAGCCACCCGCGACGGGACGAGGTGGTCACGCGCCATGAATCCTCGCCCCCCGTGCGTGAGCCACCGAACCAGGGCCACACCAGGCACCCTCAACCAGGGAGAGACGCATGCCCCATCTTGTGCTGTACACATTCGGCGTCCTGAAGTCACCTCTCGCCGATCCCGCACCTCTCACGCGCGAACTCCACGACAGCGGCGAGGCCATCTACCGGAAGATCAGCCGGCACCCCGGGTACCTCGCTCATGCTGAAGCGGCAGACGGCGACCGGGGCACACACTTCGACTTGGACTGGGGTGCATGGGGAGAGTTCGCCGTACCGGCCTGGTACGGCAAGGGCCGCACTGTGGAAACCACCGCCCTGGCCGCGACCCTTTCACTCTGGACCGACCTGCGCTCCGCCTTCGACGCCGTCTACACCGGTCTGCACCGCGAGGCACTGAACAGGCGTCACGACTGGTTCGAGAGGACAGGGCACCCGAGCTACGTGTTCTGGTGGGTCTCCGACGGCGTGATACCCACCTGGCAGGACGGGGTTTCCAGGCTGGAACACCTCCACGACCATGGCTCCACGCCGCACGCTTTCACCTTCCACCACTCGTTCCCCCCGGAGGGAACTCGGACCAGGATCAAAGACATCAGGCCGAAGAGCGACCAGGCTGGCTGACAAGGAAGCCTGAACGACTGGGTCCGCTGCCAAACGCCTCGATTGAATGGCGGAAGGATTTACGGAGCCGACCACTAAGCAGCTTGCTTGTGTCAGACCGGATCGTCTCGGGACAGGACCGCCGGAACACGGAAGGGACCGGCCCTTCTGGTGGCGGACCAGGCAGAGCGAGAGGGGGCCAGGCGGTCACAGAAGCCCTAGCCGTATGGGTTGAGTGCCCAGAAGCGGACGGTGTCGCTGTGACGGTCGAACCACAGGTTGGTGGAGTAGCCGCTGCCGTCGCGGTCGAGCTCGTGTGACCGGACCCATTGCGGGTTCTGCGGCCCCTCGCCCTTGAGCGGCTTCTCGAACCACGAGGAGAACTCATCGGGCGGCCCCTCGGAGACGAAGGCGTGGGCCGCCGTCAGCTTGGCAAGTTTCCCCGGTGCCAGCCGGGCGAAGCCCGAGATCACCAGCTCCGGCGACGGTACGCCCCGGTCGTTGTCCCGGCTGCTCACCCACTTCGCGTCGGTCAGCGGGCCCAGCAGCGGAAACGCCCGCTCCAGCGGTGCGGTGTCGGTGCGCCAGTCCCCGTCTACCCCGTTCGCCACCTGACGCAGCGCCCACCAGGCGGGTAGGACCGCCAGCCCGGCCCCGATCCCGATCGCCTTCCGTCGCTCCAACGCGATCCCCCTCATGCCTGACTTCGAGGGCACCTTATCCGGCTTGAGCACCACCTATTGATCACAACCAACTATGCGCCCCAGCTGTGACAGTGCGGCACGAGCAGCGGAACGTCTCGGCGTGTCCGGCTTCGTGAGCGTCGGTCTCCTGCTTGCCGAGCTCGCTACCTCGAACCTTCGTCTTGCCGGTAGTTGAAGCGCGGCCTCGCTCCGGAGGTGCCGGCCCGCCGGCTGCGCGGGACTGCGATCGTTCTGTTCTCATGGGCGGGCGAGGGTGTCCGGGCGGCATGGAGCCGAGGAGAATCGGTGCATGCGGATTCTGATCATCACCGCTGGTTCGCGGGGGGATGTCGCGCCCTATACGGGTCTGGGGCGGCGGTTGCTGGACGCGGGCCATGAGGTTGCCGTGGCTGCTCACCCGTCGTTCGCCGCACTTGTCGGCGGGTGCGGTCTCGATCACCGGCCTGTGCCGGGAGACCCGCAGGGGCTGATCGGGGACTGGGCCCGGGCGGCGTCGCGGGAGGAGGTCCAGGCGTTGACGAGGGCGTACGCGGACGGGATCGCCGATGGGGTGGCGGAGGCCGTGGCGGGCGGTGCCGACCTGCTGCTCACGGCTTTCGGTCCGGCCCCGCTCAGTCGGACGGTCGGCACAGCGCTCGGTGTCCCCGTCATCGGCGCCTACCTGGTACCGGCGTTCGCCACCGGACAGTTCCCGCTGCCCAACGCCCGCAGCACCGACGGCCTGGGTCCGGAGGGCAATCTCGCTGCAGGCCAGGATGTCGTGAGGCGCGCGGAAGACGTCTTCGCGGGCGCTGTGACCCGGTTGCGTGCCCGCCTCGGGCTGCCCGCCGGCGCGCCATCGGCACCGGACATCCGTCCGGTCTTCCACGGCTTCAGCCCGCTGGTGGTGCCGCGCCCCGCGGACTGGCCGTCCTGGGTTTCCGTGACGGGCTACTGGTGGCCTGCGCGGCCCGACGGCTGGCGACCCCCGGCCGAGCTGGTCGACTTCCTGCAGGCCGGTCCGCCCCCGGTGTTCATCGGGTTCGGCAGCATGGCGGTGGGGGAGGGGGAACGGCTCAGCGAGCTGGTGGCCGCGGCGGTGCGGCGGGCAGGGGTGCGTGCGGTGGTTCAGGCCGGATGGGCCGGCTTGAGCGGCTGCGGCGCCGACATCCTCGCCATCGGCGACGTCCCGCACGACTGGCTGTTCCCTCGCACCGCCGCCGTCGTCCATCACGCCGGGGCGGGTACCACCGCAGCCGGACTGCGGGCCGGGACGCCCGCAGTGCCCGTTCCTGTCATGGCCGACCAGCCGTTCTGGGCGTCTCGGTTGTACGAGCTGGGAGTTGCCCCCGGGCCTGTACCGTTCCAGGACCTCACTGCAGAAGTCCTCGGGGACGCGATCACGGCCTGCCTCTCGGAGCCGGCCCACCGTCGCCGCGCGTCCGAACTCGCCCGTGGGATTGCTGCAGAGGACGGCACGGCTTCGCTGCTCGCCCACATCGGCTCAGTGAACGCCGGGTGATGCCGGGGATGCCTCGTCGCCGTGATCCCGTGCCAGGTCTGCCGCGCCGTTCTGCCGCACCCGGTGCCGCCGTCTGGAGGACGCCGGTATCCGCACGGACCTGCCCGGCACTCACGGCAGCTTGGGCGACCTCCCGAAGGACCGCACGTCGTTCCCGACGGTGCTACATCCCCGACCGGGTCGTCGACGCCGGCACCCGCGAGGCGTCAGCCGGCTTCCTGACCCTCGTATCGGGCCGTCGCCCAGCACGAGAGCCAAGTGACATCTGACGCCCTCAGCCTCGATCCCAAGGCGCCTCCGGACTACCGCCGCTACGACCACGGTGGAGGGGGAACGCACGATGAACCGGCTCATGCCCCAAGGCGTGGGCAGGGGATTCGACGGCCCGGCGACCGTGGCCGAAGGCTGGCTGGCTCACCTGCGGGCCACGACCCATAGCCACGCCGGGGAACGGTACTACTTGCCGGTCCGGCGCATTCCTTCCTCACCGCAGCCATGCGGGCCGCCGAGGTGGACGTCCTGCCCTGTTCGCGCGCCTGGGCCGTTCGCGCATGTTCATGCTCCGTCCGGGCTGTCCGCCCGCCCGTACGGAGCACGCCGGGAAGCCGACGGCGGTTGCGCATGGTCGGCTGGGCTCGGCTGGTCACGGTCCCCTGACGGCCGGCCGTACATGGCAGAAGGAGAGGTCCCCGATGTCCCGTCGGCACGTCCCGGCCGTCCTCGGCCTCGTGGCGGGCGCGCTGGTGGCGGTCCCCGCCCCGGCCGCTCACGCGGCCACGGTGCAGGTTCGCTGCTCGGTCGCGGATCTCGTCGCGGCGATCAACGCGGCGAACAACTCACCTGGGCCGGACACGCTCCGACTGGCGCGCAAGTGCACGTACAAGTTGACATCGCCGGACTCCGTGAACCCCGGCAACGGGCTGCCTGTGATCACCAGCGAGATCACCATCGACGGGCGTGGGGCCACCATCAGGCGGGACGATCGAGCGAACAACGTGCCGAAGTTCCGGATCCTCTTCGTCGGGCCGACGGGAAACCTCACGCTCACCCACACGACGATCAGAGGCGGCTTCGCCACCGACTGCCCTGCTTTCGCCGACCCCCCGGGCCTGGCCTGCGGCGGCGGCGTCTCCAACACCGGCACGATGAAGGTGACCCGCAGCAAGTTCATCGGCAACACGGCCAAGTCCCAAGTGTTCGCCCAGGGCGGCGCCATCGACAGCCCCGGCACCGGAAGCGTGAGCGAGACCGAAGTCACCGGAAACCACGTCATCTACAGCGGGAGCGACATCGGCGGTGGCGCCGCCGGCGCTGCCATCGCGAACGACGGTCCGCTGACGGTCATCCGCTCCCGGCTCACCGGGAACACCGCGACCGTCACCGAGGACACCCAAAGCATCGCTTTCGGGGCCGGCATCATCAGCTTCGCCGAGACGACTCTCGAGGACACGGTCATCAGCAAGAACCGTTCCTTCGCCCCGGGCGGGTTCGCGCGGGCCGCCGTCTCCAACGGCATTCCGGCACCAGGCAGGCTGACCGTGACCGGCGGTGCCATCAAGGACAACACGTCAGACGCTCCGCACGGTGTCGCCCAGGGCGGCGGCATCGCGAACAACGCCCTGATGACCGTGAGCAATGTAAAGATCAGCGGCAACCGGGCTGTCGCCGAAGGCGGCACCGCGCGCGGTGGTGGCGTCCGAGTGGGCCCCTTCGGCACGCTGGACCTGACCGACAGCCACGTCACCGGCAACACCGTCACCGCCCCGAGCGGCACGGCTCGGGGCGGCGGCCTCGACAACCCCGACGGCGGCACCCTGACGGCCAGGCGCAACAAGGTCCTGGGGAACACGGTCACCGCCACGGGAGGCACCGCTCAGGGCGGCGGCCTCTACCACGCCGGCGGAACCACGGGGCTGGGCACCACCACGCTGGAGGAGAACACCATCACCCGCAACCGGGCGGGCGACGGCGGCGGCATCTTCAAGGCGTCCGGCATCCTCACCCTGAACGGCGACGTCATCCGCAACAACCAGCCGAACAACTGCAGCCCGGCCGGCGCGGTCCCGGGCTGCACCGGCTGACGGCCCCCCGGCAGCCATTCCAGCCCGCCCGCTGCGACAAACGCGCCCGCCACTACCGAGCCATGGTCACCCTCGCCTGCCTACGACCCTGGCTGACCTGACACGGCGGACACGACCTAGGGAGACGTCCCCTAGGCGGTGTCTCGCCGATCATGCCGGGCTCGCGGCGCCTGGCACCGTGCCTCGCCGCGTTGTCGTCGGTCCCCGATGCGCCGCATCGGCTCCCTCCTCCGCCTTGCGATGCACGGCACCAGGCGCCGCTCCCTGATCCGGCCTGATCGACGAGACACCCCCTAGGGCGACACGGTGGCGGCGATCAGGCGTGACACGCGGGCGGCGCCGACGCGTACCGCGTCCTCCAGCTGCGGCTGCCGCTGTTCGAACAGCTCCGCGGGGACGGAGGTGGCCACGGCTCCCGCGACCCTGCCGTCCGCGTCCAGAACGGGGGCGGCGAGGCAGGACAGGCCGCCCTGGAATTCCCCCACCTCGACCGCCACGCCGGAGGCACGGACCCGTTCGAGATGTCCCTCCAGGACGTCGGGCGCGGTGATGGTGCGCTCCGTGAGCCGCACCAGCCCCTGTTGCCGCAGGTAGTCACGGCGCCGCGCGGCCGGCAGGGACGACAGCATGAGCTTGCCGAAGGCCGTGGCGTGCGGGGCTTGGTGGAAGCCGACGTCGAGCGGCTCGGCCCGGGGCGCCGAAGGGGAGTCCACGACCTCGGCGACAACGATCTCCTCGTCCCGGAAGACGGTGTAGTACGCGGCGGCCGCGCACTCGTCGTGGACCTGGTGGAGCACGCCCAGCAGGCCGGGGGTCACCTCCAGCTGCTGGCACAGGCGCCGGTGCAGCCCGGTGAGCTTGTATCCCAGACCGTAACCGCGGGACTGGTTCAGCCTCACCAGGTAGCCGTCGTGCACCAGGGTGTTCAGCAGGCGGTACGTCGTCGGGAGCGTGAGGCCCGCGCGCCGGGCGACGGCCTTCGCGGTGATGCCGTCACCGCCGGCCGCGACCGCCTCGAGCACCCTCAGTGCCCGCCGGACCGATCCGAGCAGGTCTGCCGCGCCGGCGGCGTGCGTCTCTTTGCCGTGGATCATGCGTCTCCTGTGCGGCTCCGGGAAGTGAGCCGTATCGCCGTACCGTCACCCGGGCGGCCGGCTCCAGGCGGATGAGGCCTCGGAACCGGCCGCATCGGCGCGGCGCCGGTGCTCTGCCGGGCCGGACAGGCAGGTCGCCCCGGACGGCCGAGGTCTGTCTGTCGCGCGACGGTCATGCGGCGATGGTACGCAACCGGTTCATGGTCATGTAGACCTGACCGGCCAGCAGGCCCCCCAGCACCTGGGCCCCGAGGTACACGGGCAACTGGGACCAGTCCACCGGCCCCCCGGCCGGGCCGGACACCAGCATGGGCCCAAGGGTGCGCGCCGGATTGAGCGCCGCTCCCGTGACTGGACCCACGGCGACGGCGATGGCGAAGACCGCGAAGCCGATGGGCAGGCCGGCGAAGCCGCCCGGGGCCCGCTGGTCGACGACTCCGAACACCACGAAGACGAGGATGAAGGTGCCCAGCGCCTCCGCGAAGAACGCCTGGGAGGCGGAGGTCGGAGATGTGTAGGAGGCGACACCGAGGCCCAGGTGCACCGCACGGGCGCCGAGCACGGCGACGATGGCGCCCGCGCCTGCCACCGCTCCCGCGCACTGGGACAGGACGTAGCCCGCCACCTCGTGCCGGGGGATTCTGCCCGTCGCGGCCAGGGCGAGGGTGACGGCTGGATTGATGTGGCAGCCCGACACATGGCCTATCGCGAAGACGGCGGCCACCACGACCATGGCGAAAGCGAATGCGATCACGCCCAGGTCAGCCATCGTGAAACTGGTCTTCCCGGTCTTCTGCAGCATGAGGGTGGCAGGAATGGAGCCGACCCCGAGGAAGACAAGAAAAGCAGTGCCGAGGAATTCGGCGAGCAGCCGTTGGAGATAAGTGTTTTCTTTCATGACTTTCGCCGGAGCCGACGGCCCCGGCCTCAACCCCTTTACGATGTGTGGCGTTCGGTGTTCTCCGGGCCCGCCCCGGGTCGGTGCACTACCTCGCGGAGCGGGCGCCGCACGGGATGCGGAGGGGATGTCACCGAGCGCCGGGCACGAGGATTCCGCGGCCCTGCAGCCGTCCCCCCTCGAGGTCGTCCATGGCGTCGTTCACGGCATCGAGCGAATACGTCGTGGTGTGCAGCCGCACCTTGCCCTGAGCGGCGAGCGTCATGAGTTCGTCCAGGTCGTTGTAGCTGCCGACCAGGTTCCCGATGACGTTGATCTCGTTCGAGATGATGTCGATGGTCGGCACGTGGACGTGTCCGCCGTATCCGACGACGAAGTAGGAGCCGGCCCTGCGGAGCATGGCGACGCCCTGGGCCTCGGTGCCTCGCTCACCCACGAAGTCGATGACCACATGTGCTCCTTGACCTGCGGTGATCTCCTGCACCGCGATCACCGGGTCGCTGTCGGCGCGCACGGTGTGGTGCGCGCCCAGGCTCTTGGCGAGTTCCAGGGCCGCTTCGGAGGTGTCCACGACGACGATCTCGGCCGCGGTGAGGGCCACCAGGGCCTGGATGCCGATGTGCCCGAGGCCCCCGGCGCCGATGGCGACGACGAAAGCACCGGGATACAGCAGCGGCGCCGCCTTCCGTACGGCGTGATAGGCGGTGAGACCGGCGTCGGCCAGGGCGGCCACGTCGGCGGGCCGGAGGCCGGGGTCGAGCTTCACGCACGAACGCGCGTTGGTGCGCATGAACTCCGCCATGCCACCGTCGCAGTCGATGCCCGGGAAGGCGCTGTTCGCGCAGTGCACGTCATCGCCCGAGCGGCACGCGCGGCACAGGCCGCAGGTCATCAGCGGATGGAGGATCACAGGATCACCGACGGCCAGGTGGGAGACTCCGGAACCCACCTCCCGCACCCATCCGGCGTTCTCGTGGCCCAACGTGTACGGCAGCGACACCTGGGACTTTTCCTGCCACTGGCCCTCGATGACATGGAGGTCGGTTCTGCACAGACCGGCCCCGCCGATCTCAACGATCACATCCTGCGGTGAAGTGATCCGGGGCTCCGGCACCTCTTCGACAATGGGTCGTCCGTGATATCCGTGCACACGCACTGCCTTCATTTCGCACACTCCTTGTGTCTGAATCCCATAAGCGGTGCGAGGAGATGGTCATTCTTTTTCGGCCACATGGTCAACGGGACTGCATCTCGAAGATTTCCACCTGTCGAGAAAACAGATACATCACCACAGAAGAGTCGATAGGTAATTTATCGGGCGTGTGGGAGAGCTGTGAGGGCCGGCCGGCGCCGTACGATCTTGTCGCCACGGGGCCCGGCACGAGGAACGGGCCTGTAGAGCACGCACGTAGCGGAGAGAGAGTCCGATGATCTTCATTACCGCCAAGTTCCGCGTTCTGCCCGCCGATGCCGATCGGTGGCCGCAGATCGCCGCCGAGTTCACCGAGGCCACGCGCAGGGAGCCCGGCTGCCTGTGGTTCGAATGGTCGCGAAGCGTGGCGGACCCGACGGAGTACGTCCTGGTCGAGGCCTTCCGCGATGACGAGGCGGGTGCCGCTCATGTGCAGTCCGCGCACTTCAGGGCCGCGCAGGAGACGCTGCCGCGCCACCTGGTCGAGACGCCTCGCATCGTGAACATGACGGTTCCGCAGGACGACTGGTCCCTCCTGGGCGAGATGGCCGTCGCGGAGCAGGACTAGGGACTAGGTCTGTCCTCCGGCTGGTGCGGGTGGGGGAGCAACGGGGCACGGGTGCAGCATGCCCGCATCCGACATCTGCCCCAGCGTGAGGAACGCCGTGGCGGCAGCACCTCGTGGGCTCAGCCGCACTCGCTGGGCGGCACAGACTAGGAAGTCGCCTGCGTTGTCAGCCTGCGCAGGCTACTTCGTGCGCAGCATGAGGGCGTAGCGGGTGTGGTCCCCGTACACGCCGGTCTCGTCCCCGCGGATGCCGAACCGTTTCTGGAACCGGGCCACAGCCTGCCGGACCTCCGTGCCGAAGCGGCCGTCGATCGCACCGCCGTCGTAGAGCCCTGGGATCTGGAGCAGACGCACCTGCAACTCGTACACTCCGTGCCCGCTGTCGCCCTCGCGCAGTACCCCGGTGCCCGGAATCTCGGGGAGCGAGGTGTCGTCGGGCAGCGGCCGTTCGGGGTGCTCCTGGGCGGCAGGCGGCGCCGTCGGCTCGGAGTGCTGGTTCGTGAGGAGCGAAGAGGCAAGCAGCAGTCCGCTCACGGCACCCAGTCCGAAGAATCCGGCGACCCGGGAGTGCCGCCGGTCGGTGAACCGCCGACGTCCTGGGCTTCCCTTCGGTACCGGCAGCCGTACGGCGTCCGGGCGCGCCGGCGCCTGAGGGGGCGGGGCGCCGAGCGGCGCCGTGCGCGGAGCGGAGCGTCCCGGGTCGGCCGTCCAGGAGGCGTCCGGAGACGGGCCGGCTCCGCGGCGCCCGCCCGCCCGCACGGGCCCGAGGCCGGGGGGCGCCGACGGCTCGTTCCGCGTCGGGCTCGTGTCGCTCGCGGTGGGCTGCTTCCCCGCCTCCTGCCGCGCGCCGTGCGACCACAGCGGCTGCACCACGGGGCCCTGCGGAGTCCGGCGCACATGACCGGTTCGCGGCGGATTCACGACGGACTGCGGAGCGCCCCCCGGAGGAGCGGGAACCAGGCGTGTGACCGGGGGCCCCATCCGTTGTGTCCGCGGATGTGCGGCCGGAGGCCGGGGAGCCGGCGGAGACGAAGGGACCTTGGCAGGAACTGATCGGCTGCCGTTCGCGGCCGGTTCGCCGTGACGGTCGAAGGACCGCGGCGGGCTCGCCGTTCGCCGGTTCCTGCCCTCCGCATGGAGCTCGGCGCGCGCGGCGTCAAGGGCATCCAGGATCGCCTGGAAGGATTCCTCGATCTCCAGCGCTGCGTCACGCTCCGGAGCGAAGTCCGGCTGCGGTTGGGTGCCGTCGCGTTCCATCGGCATTCCTCCTCGGCCCATATCCGTAAAGCGTCATTTCCTTGTGCAGCGATACGCAGTCCGTCCGCATCTGTCTCAGTCCGCCGTCACGGATGGGCAGTTGGGGAACGAAGGGACCCTGGTCGAGCGGATCCCCATCAGCGCGGACAAGCTGCGGGAGCACCGGCGCTTCGACGAGGCCCGGGAACGGCTGTGGAGTGGGCTACGGCCGGTCGTCAAGCGAATGCAAAACCGTCTGGGCAAGCACTTCACGTTGAAACGATCAGTAAGGTTCCGAGTCGCCTCGAACGCACGTCGCCGGCCGGCGTCGTCGGGGGAATCTTCAGTACGTAGGTGCAGTGGTTCCGCAGTACGTCGGCAGCAGGGGAGGACAATGCGGCTCGATCCGGGCCCGGCAATCTCAGCAGTTTGCGCTGTAGCGGATGCATCCGGGTGGCGGGTTGTGGCTGTTGTCCCACTCGTGCTGCGCAGTTGTTAGCGATCCGCCCGCCAGGAGGGCCACCAGCAGGTGTGTGATCACCGTCCAGCGGGCACGGAAGAGTGCCGCGAGAACTGCCAGGACGAGTACGGCGATCAGCAGCATCCGTACCCGCCCGATGTGCGCGAGGCCGGCCGCGTCGATCCGTGCTTGTTCGCCTTGTGCTGCCCATATCTCCAAGCCGTAGCCGTACATCCAGTCCAGCACGAGCCACGCGGTCTCCAGCAGGAACAGCGGAATCGCCAGAGCAAGGTCCACGCCCAGGCGTGTTCGGTGCGACCAGGGGCGCCGGCGTACCTGGGCTGGAAGGGCGTCAGTCATGGGTGCAGGGTGCCGCGGCCGGTGGTGATGCGCATGAGTACCCGTACTCAACTCTGGCCAGGCGGATCGTCAGGTGGGCGGGCGGGTGGCGGTCCGCTGCGCACCCTGCCCAGCGCCGGGAGCGGCCTGAGCGTCCTGACCGTTTCTCCTCGTTGGCGGTGCTGCGTGGGTGGTAGGAAGAGGACGGTTCCCCGGCCCAGGCGTTGCGCGGTGAGTGGCAGAGGTTGTCCTGCGGTGGGTGCGCTGTCTACCGCGACTGCGGTAGAGTGGATCTTGAGCGCGCTGCTGGGTCTGCCGGCGGTGGGCTGTGCGTTGGTGGTCCAAGGAAAGACGCCCCGCTTCCTGCGGGGAGATGCAGGTGCAAGGCCTGCCCGGCGCTCCAGGAAGAAGACCCCCGGCCCTGCTGTTCAGGGCCGGGGGTCTTCTTGGCTCCGGTCGCTAGGGAGTGTCTGACCGCAGTCGTTGCGGTTGTTCTTCGGGGAGCGGGTCTGGTCGTCGAGATTGTCGCGGCGCGGGCTGTGGATCGAGCGGCCGCTGAGTCGCGTCCAGCCCTGACCCGGTCGGCGGGGCAGTGTCTGCGTCAACTGTCCCGCCCAGAGCCCCGGCCAGTTGGACTGCTCCATGGCGCCGATGTTCGGCACACCCGCCGCGTACCGTGCCGCAGGCTTGTCCGCGTCCGGGCCGGCTTGCGATGTCCTTCGCGCAGAGGCCTGGGGGCTGGCGGCACTGTTCTACGCGTACAGCCTGCGCCTGGTGTACGCGACAGTCTCCGGCTGGGCGACTTGTGGCCGCGCCGGTGACCGGCGGCTTGGCAGTTCTACGCGGACGTGGCCGGGCGGAGGAAGCGGGGCACCGTGTTCCAACGGAGGCTTGGAGGCGCCGACTGAGCCCTCACCGCCAAAGCCCGCACCAAGCACCGCGCAGGCCAGCTCCTCGAAGCCCACGCACACATGGTCGCCACGCTCTTCGACAGCGACTGGATGACCGAGGACGCCGTCCCCGCTGCCTTCGTGTAGGTCATCTCGAGGAGGCCGCCACGGGCTACCGCGCCGCCTCCTCATCGCAGGCAGCTTCCTCTGTCCGCCGATCGAGGCCCTGCTGCCGTCCGGACTTCCCTTCCTGAACTGCGACCCGGACTTCTCGCCGCCGAGCGGCCACCGAAGCAGAAGTCGCTCATCGACGGCTGCGTACCGAGCGACTACGTCCCGACCTGGCCGGTGGCGCCCCGACCGGCGTCCTGCGGCTTTGCGAAGGGGGTGAAGTGGGCGGGCGGATGGTCGATGGGCAGGTCGGGACGCCAGGCGGTCAGGATCTGGGCGCTGCACTCGAACAGGTCCGGCGGCAGCGCGTCCAGCGGCCACCATCCCCAGCCGCCGACCTGCTCGCCCGGCTGGTCGGCGGGCTCCCCGCTCCACCGCGTGACGAGCGCGCCGAACGTGATGCGGACGACGTCGCTAACCTGGTCCAGGAGCATGCCCAGCAGGCGCACGTCGGCCGGGTCCGCGTGCAGGCCGGTCTCCTCGGCCAGTTCGCGCACGACCGTCTCCTCCAGCGACTCGCCCGGCTCCACTGTGCCGCCAGGCAGCTCGACGGTCCCTTTCCGGTGGCGGCCGAGCAGCAGACCGCGCGGTCCCACCAGCACTGCGCCGACTCCGGCCGCCGCGTGTGCGACGGGCGGTTGGGCAGTACGGGGACGAGAGGTGATCCGGGCCGGCCTGCGGACCTGGAAGAGCCGGTAGGAGGCCTGGTTGCCCTCCTCCGGCGCGTCAAGCACGGTGACCTCCTCGGTGCACAGCCCGTGCTGCGCGAGCAGGTCCGTCCACAGCTTTGTCGTGAGTACCCACATGTGCCCGGTCAGTTCGCCGCCGCCGGCCAGGCGCAGGATCTCCGGGCGGGACTTCACCTCCGACGAAGGTCCGTCTCCCGACGAATTGGTGTGCAGCACGGTGAAGTACAGCCGTCCGCCAGGCTCGAGGGCCGCCGCCAGGGCGGGCAGCAACCGGTGCGGGTCGATGAAGTGGACGGCGGACAGGGAATAGATCACGTCGTACGGCGCCGAAGTGCGCAGGTGCCCGACAGCGTCGGCCTGGATCAACCGCAGGCCCGGCAGGTCGCCGTAGCGCGCCCGTGCGCGGGCGATCTGAGTTCGTGAGAGGTCGACGGCGTCCACGGTGGCGTGATGGGTGCGGGTGAGGTGAGCGGCGTGCCGGCCCGGGCCGCAGCCCAGGTCGAGCACGCGCAGGCCCGTCAGGTCGCCGAGGACAGCGTCCCCCGGCCCTGTTCCCGCCGGGCCCCAGGCGATCTCGTCCACCTCGGGCAGGGGCGTGGCCCGGTCGAGGTGGTGCGCTCCGTAGGTGTGCCACATCGCGGCGTTCACCTGCTCGGCATCAGCCGTACCGGATGCGTCGGGTGCCGTCATCGCGTCCCCCCTCGGGCTCGTCACCGAGCCGCCTCGTCACGTCGTCCCGCTCGTCACCGGGCGACATCGCGTCCTCCGGCCCGCTGCCAAAGGCCGCTCCGCCCTCCCGCTCTCTATCGTGCATGAGGATTTGGCGGTCACCGACGGGCCGGACCAGCTCCACGGCGATGTGGGCGCTGCTGCCGGAATTCTGTACGGGGCGGTCGACCCTGAGTGTTCGGGGCTATCACCATCCCCGGCTAGTGCGCTGACCGCGTAGGTTCGCCGGGCTGGTCAGGCCGCGAGAGGGAGGGCGAGGGCATCCACGCGGATGCCTTTCCCACTGCGGATGTGAGCGCGTTCAAATAATTCCCCAGTGAGTCCGCCGGGCTAGTGGCTCTTGAGATGATCACTGATTAGATGGTGAGAGGGAACGTGTGAGGTCGCAGTCGCCATGGAGCGGCGAGAACCAGGAGCACAATGACCAGTGCCACGCGCGCTGGTATGCGCAGGTCAACCGTTCGACCGACTGCTGATCCTGGCTACCTCGAAGGGTGGTATGACCAGCAGTGCGGCGGCTGCCGCTTTTGGGTGGCGCTGAGTGGTGAACTCGGCCGCGACTATGGGGTGTGCAAGCGCGGAGTCGAAGTTCGATGGCCGCGTTCGTTTCGAGCACGACGGCTGTGACGGGTTTGTCGTGCGCGATGACGGCTCGTTCGGGTAGTCACCGTACTCTGTTCCATCTCCCGGAAGGGTGAGGGACGGACAGTGGCCCACTGCTGCCCAGCGAGGGGATGCGGCTTTCCGCCGCCGGCAGCGCGACGGCACGCTCCCTCACCCGCCTGAAGACCGACTACGTCGACCTGTACCAGGCCACCGCTTCGACCCGACCGTCCCGATCGAGGACACCCCTGAGGCGTTGCAGAAGGTCGTCGAGCAGGGCAAGGCCCGCTACCTCGGCTTCAGCGAGTGGACCCCCGAACAGATGCAGGCCGCGTTCGACATCGCCGGCCCCGACCTGTTCGTCTCCTCCCAGCCCCCAGTACTCCATGCTGTGGCAGGCCCCGGAGGCCGAGGTCTTCGGCTCTGCACCGCCAACGGCATTTCCCAGATTGTCTGGTACCCCCTCGCCCAGGGCGTGCTGACCGGAAAATACAAGCCCGGACAGCCCGTCCCACAGGACAGCCGGTTCGCCTCCGCGGACATGGCGGTCTCCAAGGACCTCGTCTACAACAGATGCGAGAGCAGGGCAGCGGCGCCATCGTCAACTGCTCATCCCTGGGCGGGCTCGTCGGGCTGCCCGAGCGTGCGGTCTACCACGCCTCCAAGCACGGCGTCATCGGCCTGACCCGCAGCGCCGCGGTCGAGTACGCGCCCCGGGGCATCCGCATCAACGCCGTGTGCCCAGGTGTCGTCGACACCCCGATGGTCGCCGACATGGTCGAGAACCAGGCCGAGGCCATGGCCGGGATCCCCAAGGAACAGCCCATCGGCCGACTGGGGAGCGCGGACGAGGTCGCAGCAGCCGTCCTGTGGCTGTGCAGTCCCGGCGCCGGCTTCGTCGCCGCCACAGCTCTCCCCCGAAAGATGGTGGCTTCACGGCCCACTGATGTCCGTTCGCCGACGCACGACCAGGCAGTACGCCTGTACGCCTGCCCCTTTGGCCTCGATCACTCGATCAGACCGACGACGGCGCCGCCTCGTCCGGCACCAGGTCGGCGACCACTTCCCCGGCGGGTTCCCGCGCCTCCCGGTACGGGAACCCGCTGCCTCCCGGCACGGGAACCCGCAGCCTCGCGCTTCGGAGGCGCACCCGCGACAAGCTGGGCCGACGGGGCGGAGCGGTCCGGTCAATGCTCCATTCGGGAGTCGTGTTGGACGCTACGGAAGGTTCTACGCGCGTCGTCTTCGGTGCCGGAATATGGGATAACACCAGCCCTGAAGGCCGTAGTTGGAGCAATGGCCACAATCTTCGAGCAAGGGCCGTAATACGTCCTGAGTCGGGAGAGAATTCCGGCCGCACCGTCCCAAAAGCAAGAGGAAACATCCGTGCGACCAAGACTCTTCGACGCGACCGCCTCCATAGCCGCATTCGGACTGCTGGGCCCACTCGTCACCGCCTGCGGCTCGTCCGGGAGCGACGGCGACAGGACGACGCTGCGCGTGGTGGCCGCTGAGTACGGCGACAGCCCCGCCACCAGCTCCAAGGTGTACTGGGACAAGCTGACCACCGCCTTCACCGCAGCTCACCCCGGCAAGAAGGTCGAGGTGACGCTCTACCCGTGGGCCGATGTCGACCGCGAGGTCACCCGCATGGTCGAGGAGGGCAACGCCCCGGATGTGGCCCTGATGGGCGCGTACTCCGACTTCGCCGCGGAGGGCCGGCTCTACGCGGCCAGTGAGCTGCTGACGGTAAGGGCGGAATCGAATTTCCTGCCACCGCTCGCCGAGGCGGGCTCGGTCCGCGACACTCTCTACGGCTTGCCCTTCGTGGCCAGCAGCCGGCTGCTCTTCTACAACGAGGAACTCTTCGACAAGGCCGGGGCGAAGCCGCCCAAAACCTGGTCGGAACTGAGGGCCGCGGCCCAGGCGCTGAAGGATTCGGGCGTGCCGTACCCGTACGCCCTACCGCTCGGCCCCGAGGAGGCGCACGCCGAAGCCCTGATCTGGGAACTGAGCAACGGCGGGGGCTACGCCGACGACAGCGGCGGCTACAGCATCGCGTCCGAGCAGAACGCGCAGACGTTCCGCTGGATCAAGGACAACCTGGTCGTGCCCGGCCTGACCGGCCCGGTTCCGCCGGCCGAGCTCAACCGGCAGGATGCCTTCGCCGCCTTCCTGCGCGGAGAGGTCGGCATGCTCAACGGTTACCCCTCGCTCCTCCACGAGGCGCGGGCGAAAGGCATCAAGGTCGGCACCCTGAGCATGCCGGTGTCCGACACCCTGAGCGATGAGCAGGTCCCGCCGTCCGTGGGTGTCGCCGACTGGATGATGGTCTTCAAGCACGAGGACAATCGCGAACTGGCGGGGGACTTTCTGGAGTTCGTCTACAAGGACAAGAACATCAACGACTTCGCCGGGCGCTACCACCTGCTGCCCTCGACGGTGACGGCGACGCAGATCTCCAAGGACGCGGCGGCGGACCCCAGCGGCGAGAAGTTCCTGACCGCACTGCGCACCGCCCGGCTCTACCCGGTCAACGAACCGTCCTGGTTGCAGGTCAGCAACATCATCAAGCGCAACATCGGCAAGGCCGTCGCGCCGTCCGCAGACCCGAAGCTCGTGCTGGAGGACATCGCCCAGCAGGCTGAGGAGACAGCGAAGGACGAGTAGAGGGCGTCTTGTCGATCAGCCCGCCTGGATAGGCGAGACATCCCCTGGGCCTCCTACGGCTGGCGGGCCGGGGTGCGTTCCAGTACCTCGTGAGACGTGCCGGCCCCCTGGCTGCGCGGGACTTGCCTACGGCCTCCCGCTCGCCGGCCGGCAACAGCCTGCCGTCCGCTTCGCACCTACTCGGCATGACCCCGAGCGAGACGGGCAGTTCGGGGCCGTCGCACCAGAAGGCGCGTGCCGCAACGAGCAGCGCGGTGACGGCCAGTGGCTTGCGGATCATGGGGCGTCCGTGGCGGGTTTCGCTGGCCGAACCGGTTCTTGTGGTGGCCGTCTACTACCGGACCAACCTCACGATGCGACAGCGCGTGCCGCCGTTCGGCATCTCTGCAGCAACCGCGTGCCCGTGATCCAACGAGCGGGCCTCTGCTCGCGCTCGAAGCGGCGCGGGCACCGTGGGATTCCGTCGAGCGGCTGTGGATCGTGGACGGCACCCTCCTCCCGGTCCGGGACCGGAAGGTCGGTGCCTCCTCACGCGATTACCGGTTCTCGGCGAACGTGCAGGTCATCGTGGACGCGGACAATCGCCTCGTGGTGGCTACGGCCCACACGGTCCCGGGTACGACCGCGGATGCGAAAGCCTGGCGCGACTCGGACCTGGCCGAGCACCGCGAAGGCGCGTCCGTGCTCGGCGACGGCGCCTACGTCAACACCGGCCACGCCGATCTTGCCGCGGACCGGCTGGGCCGGCGTATGCCGCTGTTCTCCCGGGCGCTGGACGTCTCGCAGGCCGTGGCAGTCTCCTGCTGGGGACCGGCCGGACGAGGCGGCCTGGCTGCAGTGCCGGGTTACCTAGCCCGTGGCGGACCCCGGCCCGCGACACCGTCACCTTCCCCGAAGCCGTCATGGTTGCCGCGATGCTGGCCGGCGTCTCCGGCAGCGCCGTGTGCTGGAGGGCACCGGCGGGCACCGGCGGCGTGCTCTCGCCGAGGCACAGTCCCTGTTGCTGAACTTGCCTCGCCTCCTGCACGGCCCGCTCGGTGCGGCAGGTGTCCCGGGAGACTGCTGCCGCAGAGCACGCCCGGCCGGGTTCCCATCCACTCCCGGCACGTTGCCGTAGGCCGTGATCTGCGTTACCTGCCCCGGGTGAGCCGTGTCTCACGGCGACAGCGTTGCTATGCAACGAGGTGCATAGCAGGATCGGGCATATGGCGCTCGAGCACGCGATCCTCGTTTCCCTGCTGGAGAAGCCGGGCTCCGGCTATGAGCTGGCCCGGCGGTTCGAGCGGTCCATCGGGTACTTCTGGACCGCCACCCACCAGCAGATCTACCGCGTGCTCAAGCGGATGGAGAGCGACGGCTGGGTCGACGTCCGGGATGTCCCGCAGTACGGGCGTCCGGACAAGAAGGAGTACTCCGTCGCCGGGCCCGGACGGGACGCGCTCTCCGCGTGGCTGCACGAACCGACCGAGCCCGAGAGCGTACGGCACGACCTGGCCGTGAAGGTCCGGGGCGCTGCCTTCGATGATCCGGCCGCCCTGATCAGTGAGGTCGAGCGGCACCGGCAGGCGCACACGGACCGCCTCGCCCACTACCTAGCCGGCGAGGCCCGCGACTTCGGGGTACCCCCGGTGGACGATCCACTCGACGCCGAACGGGAGCTCCAGCACGTCGTGCTGCGCGGCGGTATCGCGTACGAGCGGATGATGATCGCCTGGCTCGACGACGTCCTCGCCACGCTCGCCCGCTTCGACGCCGGTCGCTGACCTGCCGAGCAGGCCCCCTGGGCCCGTACCCAAACCACCCGCACTCCTCCCAGCCGAAAGGCGGCACCCATGGCCGACGCGCTGCTGTTCAACCCGCGGACGTACGACCCCGCGCACTTCGACCCGGAGACCCGCAGGCTGCTGCGCGCCACCGTCGACTGGTTCGAGGAGCGGGGCAAGCGCCGGCTGATCGAGGACTACCGCACCCGCGCCTGGCTCGGCGACTTCCTCGCCTTCGCAGCCAAGGCAGGACTCTTCGCAACCTTCCTCACGCCCGCCTCCGCCGCGGGAGAGGGCGAGGACGACAAGCGCTGGGACACCGCCCGCATCGCCGCCCTCAACGAGATCCTCGGCTTCTACGGCCTGGACTACTGGTACGCCTGGCAGGTCACCATCCTGGGCCTCGGCCCCGTCTGGCAGAGCGACAACCCCGCCGCGCGTGCCCGCGCCGCGGAACTGCTCTCTCAGGGCGAGGTGTTCGCCTTCGGCCTGTCCGAGAAGGCCCACGGCGCCGACATCTACTCCACCGACATGCTCCTGGAGCCCGACGGCACCGGCGGCTTCCGCGCCACCGGTTCCAAGTACTACATCGGCAACGGCAACGCCGCCGGGCTCGTCTCCGTCTTCGGCCGCCGCACCGACGTCGAAGGCCCCGACGGCTACGTCTTCTTCGCCGCCGACAGCCGCCACCCGGCGTACCACCTGGTCAAGAACGTCGTCGACTCCTCGAAGTACGTCAGCGAGTTCCGCCTCGAGGACTACCCCGTAGCCCCGGAAGACGTCCTGCACACCGGCCGCGCCGCCTTCGACGCCGCCCTCAACACGGTCAACGTGGGCAAGTTCAACCTGTGCACCGCCTCGATCGGCATCTGCGAGCACGCGATGTACGAGGCGGTCACCCACGCGCAGAACCGCATCCTCTACGGCCGTCCCGTCACTGCCTTCCCGCACGTGCGGCGCGAGTTGACCGACGCGTACGTCCGGCTCGTCGGGATGAAGCTGTTCAGCGACCGCGCCGTCGACTACTTCCGCACCGCGGGCCCCGACGACCGCCGCTACCTCCTCTTCAACCCGATGACGAAGATGAAGGTGACCACCGAAGGCGAGAAGGTCATCGACCTCATGTGGGACGTCATCGCCGCCAAGGGCTTCGAGAAGGACAACTACTTCTCCCAGGCCGCGGTCGAGATCCGCGGCCTGCCGAAGCTCGAGGGCACCGTCCACGTCAACCTGGCGCTGATCCTGAAGTTCATGCGCAACCACCTCCTCGCCCCGGTCGCCTTCGAGCCCGTCCCGACCCGCCTTGACGCGGCCGACGACACCTTCCTCTTCCGGCAGGGGCCCGCCCGCGGTCTCGGCTCGGTGCGCTTCCACGACTGGCGGCCGGCCTTCGACGCGTACGCACACCTGCCCAACGTCGCCCGCTTCCGCGAACAGGCCGACGCACTCTGCGAGTTCGTCCGCACCGCCGCTCCCGACGAGCAGCAGAGCCGCGACCTCGACCTGCTCCTCGCCGTCGGGCAGCTCTTCGCACTCGTCGTCCACGGGCAGCTGGTCCTGGAACAGGCAGCCCTGACGGACCTCGACGAGGACGTACTCGACGAGCTGTTCGCCGTCCTCGTGCGGGACTTCTCCGCGCACGCCGTCGAACTCCACGGCAAGGACTCCGCGACCGAGGAGCAGCAGCTCTGGGCCCTCGGCGCGGTCCGGCGCCCGGTTGTCGACGGGACGCGTTCGGAGCGCGTCTGGCAGCGCGTCGAAGCTCTGTCGGCGGTCTACGAGATGATGCCCTGAAACTTCGACGCGCGTCCTCGCACCCACCAGCGGAGCACCGTGGCCGCCACTCTCCCCGGGCATCGAAGGTCTCGATCCGGTACTGGCCCATGGAGCGGATGGCGGCCAGCTCGGCGGCCTCCGTGTACAGCTGCGTCAGACGCTGACGCCGGTCGGCCAGGTCGGCCTGACAGGCTTCCATCAGTGCCCTTCTGGCGGAGGGTTCGAAGAACAGGTCCAGGCGCCTGGCGTAGTTCGTGGACACGGCTGCCTCATTCCCTCATATGGGTGTGGTGAGGGGTGACTGGTCAGGGTTGACGGCCGCCAGAGTGGCGTCAGGCCAAGGAGTCTGGGTGCCAGGTCCCGGGGTATTCGGCGTTGACCTGGGTACCCACCGCCGTCGGTACCCTGCGAGTCCGACCTGCGCCGACTGCTTGCCGACGGCCATCACGGCGGCGTCGAGGCAGCGGCGCCAGCCGGCTCGGACCGCACTGCCCGACCCCGTTCGCCCAGCTCTTCAGAGACGCAGTGAAGGCACTGCACCGCAGGCGCTGCGGCATGCGTCCGGTGATCGGGGCCAGCGCGGCCGGGAGCAGGGTCAGGGAGCAGACGGCGAGGATCGGCCAGTGCCAGATCACGGTGGTCGTGTCTTCCTGTACGGGTGGTTCAGCGTCGGGTGGCGGCGGTCATGACGAGTCCGGTGGTCAGGGCGGCGACCCCGGTGATCAGGACTGGGAGGCCGGGGCCGGGTGGTACGTACATGCCCGTCCCGGTCAGGGACAGCACCGCTCCCGCGGTCGCCAGGATGGTCCCGACGTGGTGTTCGGTCACGCTGGTTCTTTCCTTCGGGTGGGGTTGGTTCGAGTGCTGGTCAGGGCGGCGGGCGGCGTGATGGGGCAGGTGCGCGGTGAGGGTCCCGATGAGCAGGGCCCAGGCCGCGACGGACGGTCCTTGGTGCCGGCCGAGTAGACAGGTCGCCACGGCGGTCACAGCTCCGGCGGTCAGTGCGCGCCGGTCGGAGGCGAAGGCCCACTGGGCCCGGGCGCTGCCCGGGACTGCGGAGTTCGCCGACCGCGGTCCTGATCACCAGGACGGCGGCGACGATGGCCTGGGCCGGGAGGGCAGGGTCGGCCATCAGCCCGGCGTTCCGTCGCGCGGGTCCGGCCCGCTGGAGGCCGGGATGGGCTGCTGGTAGATGGAGACGGCGCGGTTCGATCCAAGGGCCGGGTCACACGGTACCGATGAGGGCGAGAACTCCGACCGGCAGGAGCAGGAACCACTGCGGGAGCTGAAGCGGCCGTGACCAGTCGGCGGCCGGCGCAGCGGTGAGGGACACCAGCGCGTACGCGATGTACTGGGCGGCGACCCGCGTCAGAACCGGGCCGGTGGGCGTTGCCCAGGCCGGGCGACGCCCACTCTTCCCTTCTCGCCCTTCTCTAGGTGTTGAGGTAGAAGCGCACTGTCGTGCCCTCGTCCTCGGTGTGCACGCGTACCAGGTCGGAGACATAGTGCACCAGCATCAAGCCGCGCCCGCCGATCTGTCCCGGCTGCGGAGGCCTGCGTCCCGCGAGCGGGTCGGTCAGCCGTCCGGCGTCGCGGACCTCGACGACGACCTGGCCGTCCTGGGCCCAGATCGCCAGCGTTCCTCGCCCGCCGCCGTGCACGACACTGTTGGTCGTCAGCTCCGCGACTGCCAGTTCCGCATCTTGCAGCCGTTGCCCCTGAAGACCAAGCCGCATGGCCTGGTCGACGGCGAAGTAGCGGGCCTCTGGGAGTTCCTCGGACCCGTAGGAGAAGACCGCCGCTTCCGGCGTGGGCGGCAGCGCCTGGTTGTAGCGGGAGACGACCGCCTTCCAGTCGTAGACGCCGCTGGCCTCCTCACGGCCACCCGAGATGACGGTGGGGTGGGTGATGCGGGCATCGGCCAGCACTGTCTCGTCCAGCCGGGATTCGTCGTATGGGCACAGGATGGTCACCGCCCGGCCCTCGAAGGCCGCGTTGATCAACGCCTCGTGCTGCGCGCATGCCGGGTACTCCACCTCGGACCGGCCCGCCCAGATCGGCTCACCGATGATTCGCACCCTCGTCTCGAGGTGGGCGTCGGCGAACCCGCGCAGCACCTTGGGGATGATTCGCCCCGGGTTGCGGCCGGCCTCGGTCATGTCCAAGAGCAGCAGACCGTCGGCATCCGCGCCCAGCCCCGCCTTGATCAGTTCCAGGTTCGGGCCGGGAACCGCCACCGCCACCGGCTCACACGCGGCCAGGCCCTGGCGCACGAACGCGACCGTCTGCTCGGTGTACTCCTCGGGGGTGCTGTAGAACAGCGCCGGGTGCTGAAAGGCCTCGTCGATGGTCACCATGCTCATCGCGGCGCCACCTCGATCCGGCGCTGGCCCGGCCAGAACATCTTCAGAACGCGCGGCAGTTGTGGTGGTGGATGCTCCACCACCACCCGTCCGTCGGGCAGGCTCAGCGCGGTGACCGCCAGCGCCGTCACCCCGGCCACATCCACGAACGCCACATTCGACAGTTCCACGTACGACACGTCTTCGTGCCGCCGGGCCAACTCGGACAGGGCCTCTTCCCAGGAGGGACGGGTGACCGCGCAGATCTCACCGCGGGCGTGTATCCCAGGGCGGCCGGGCAACGGGCTCACCTCCAACGCGACCCTCCCGGGCATCGCCGGGCCGGGCCCGCCCACGGCATGTGGGGCATCCACCTCGGACTCCTTCGACATCTGTCAGCCGGCTTGCTCAGCCCCAAGGCCCCGCACCGGCAGAAGGCAACTTCCTTCCAGCCGCGGATTCTAGTGCGGGGCGCCAGCCTGCCGTCCGGCTGCATGAATCTGGAAGGCCGGCCGCAGGCATACGGCAAGGCTGAATGGCCCGCAGGACTCGCTCCGTAGGCCGCTCCAGGGCAGGCTGGCCCGGACGGACCTGCTGTGTGTGCAAGCCACACGACGAATCCGGAGAGAACGTCAAGCGACCTCGAAGCCGCCGGTGGCCCATGCGTGTCGATGCCTGTCGCCTCAGACGACTCGGATGCCCACAAGGCAAGTGTCGTCGTCCGTGTCCGACTTGCTGAACGTCAGAAGCCGGTCCAAGTGCTGGTCCAAGGTGGTCGGCGCCGCCGTGCGGGCCGTGGTGAGCAGGTGGGCCAGCGCCTCCTCCACGGAGCGGTCACGGCGTTCGACGAGGCCGTCGGTGTACATCAGCAGCGTGTCCTCGGGCGCGAGTTGCACTTCGGTCTCCTCGTACGCGGCCTCCGGCACGGCGCCGAGCAGTATGCCCTTGACCAGCGGCAGCGGCGCGGCCTCCGCGTCGCGGACCAGGACGGGCGGCAGATGGCCGGCCCGCGCCCAGCGCAGGACTCGTCGGTCGGGGTCGTAGAGGGCGCACACCGCCGTGGCGGTGACCGCACCCGTGAGATGGTGCGCCACGGTGTTGAGCCAGGACAGCAGCTGGCCGGGCCCGGCCCCGGTGACCGCCAGGCCGCGGAGCGCGTTGCGAAGGACGACCATGCTGGTAGCGGCCTCGATGCCGTGGCCGGCCACGTCTCCCACGCACAGCAGCACTTTGCGCGACGGCAGGACCACGGCGTCGTACCAGTCGCCGCCCACCAGGTTCTCGGTTTCCGCGGGCCTGTAGCGCACCGCGACCACCATGCCCGGTACCTGCAGCGGGGCCTGTGCTGGGGGCATGATGGCGTGCTGCAGCTGGAGCGCCAGCCGGTTGCGCTCGGCTGCCTCCTGCTCGGTATGGGCGAGCTGGTCGCGGGTGGCCGCCAGCGCCACCTCTGTCCAGTGCTGGGCCGAGATGTCCTGGTAGGCCCCGCGGACGACGAACAGCCGGCTGTCGGTGTCCAGGACCGGTTCGGCCACGACGCGGATGTGGCGGGTGACCCCGTCCGGACGCTGCAGCCGGAAGGCCGCCGAGGCGGGCCGCAGATGGTGCAGCAGCGTGCGCAGGAAGCGGCCGATGGTGACCGCGTCGTCCGGATGGGCATGGGCGGGCAGGTCCTCCAGCGGCACCGGCGGGCTCTGCGAGGAACGGCCGTACAGGTCGTACATCTGGCTGTTCCAGGTGATTTCGCCGGTCAGCAGATTCTCCTCGAAGCCGCCGATGCGGCCGAGTCGCTGGGCGTGCTGCAGCAGGCTCGCCAGCCGGGCCGTCTCGTCCTCGATGCGCCAGATCAGCAGTACACAGTTGCCGTGCCGACTGATGCTGATGTCCGCCACCGCCGACAGCGGCACCTGATCGACCAGTGCGGTCAGATGCATGCGGTTCGCCCGGAACGGCTCGCCGGTGGCGTAGACCCGCTCGATGCGCTGGAACAGTTCGCTGTCCCCGGCCGTCATCGGGTACGCCTCCAGCAGCAGCGCCCCGCTCACCACCGCGCGGGCCCGGCCCCCGGGGTCGAGGAAACGGGAGTTGACGTGCTGGATACGGAAATCCACGAGCTGGCCGGAGTCGTCGAGGTGCGGTACCAGGACCAGGGCGGGGTCGTGCAGCCCGTCGGCCAGGTCGATCAGTTCCGCGGCATCCGGCAGCGCCCGCAGCTCCTGGCCGGCGTCGACGCGCGGCGTGGAAGTCTCCAGGGTGTGCGCGCACAGCTCCGCCAGAGCCTCCACCTGACGTAGGACCTGTGGCGGCTGCGGTTCCAGCGGTCCCGGCCAGGCGATCTCCAGCACCCCGTGGATGCGCCCGCCTGTGCCGGCCGGCACAGCGGCCCGGCCGCCGTCCGGGTGCGGGCGCCGGCCGATCGTGGGCAGCCCTGTCTCCGCGAGCGAGGTGATCCACTGGCCGCTGCGCTCGGTGAGCCCGCGGCGCGCCACCGTCGCCACGTCCGGCGGCACATATCGCCATTGGGAGGCTTCCAACGGGGAGAATCCCGCACTGCCCGCAAGGGTCAACGAGCCGTCGGAACCCGCGGCCCACACAGCCACGGCCACCGCGCCCAATGGGCGCAGCGCGTGCTCCAGCAGCGAGTCGGCCACGGCTTGCGTGTCGGATGCGGCGAGCGCCACGCTCTCGGCGGCGCGCAGGCGTACGGCGGCCGCGTCGCGCTCTGTCGCCGGGGTGCCCGTGGTGGCCGCGAGGAAGGCGTCCGTGACCTCGGACATCCGGTCGCGGGCGGCCTGATTGATGACCTCGACGGCGAACTCCAGCGGGCTGACCCGGGCCTGCGCCGTCAACTCGGCGAGCTGCCGGGCGGCCTGTGCCGGGCCGCAGCCGAGCCGCTCCACCAGGATGCCTTTGGCGAGCTCGATGAGCGCCCGCCCTTCCGCCTCCGCCTGCGCGGCCCGCACCTCCCGCCGCAACCGCTCGACCGTGGCGGCGAGCCTGCCGACGGGGGAGGTCGGGGCGACGCCACCGAGGTCGCCGGGCGGTACGACGGACGCGTCCGATGCCCGCTCGCCGGGAGGCGCCAAGGATGCCGCCGGGTCGTCGGTCGTCGGCGCGGCGTTCGGAGTCGTGAGGTCGGCCGACCCGCCGGGTCCGTCGGCGGCAGTCGGCTGCGGGGCCACCGGGGTGGGCGCCGGAGGCTGCCCTGCCGTTGCGTCGGCGGCGACCGCCCCGTGCGGAGCCGTGGCGACGTCGGGGGCGTCGGCCCGAGGGCCCGTCGGATCCCCGGGGCGCGGGCGTGGATCGGTGCCTGGCGGTTCGTCGTACTGGTCGGAGGGCTGGTCGGGCGTGCTCACGATGGGGATGCTCCTCGGCGGGATGGCCCTGGTGCGCGGGCGGGAGGGCCTGGCTCGCCCCGGCGGGCGGCGGGGCGAGCTGCGGCACACTCAGGGGGACAGCCAGCGTCGGACGCGGGCGATGAGGTCCTGGGCGTCGACGGGTTTGGTGACGTAGTCGCTTGCCCCCGACGCCAGGGACTTCTCCCGGTCGCCGGGCATCGCCTTCGCTGTGACGGCGATGATCGGCAGGTCGGCGTACCGGGGCATCTTGCGGATCTCGGCCGTGGCGGTGTAGCCGTCCATCTCCGGCATCATCACGTCCATCAGCACCAGGGCGACGTCCGGGTTCTCGATGAGCTTGTCGATGCTCTTGCGGCCGTCCTCCGCGTGCAGCACTCGGAAACCGTGCAGCTCCAGGATCCCGCTGAGCGCGAAGAGGTTGCGCGCGTCGTCGTCGACGACCAGTACGGTCCGCCCGGCGAAGGAGTCGTCGACCACGGGTGGCGGCAGCTCCTGTGGTTCCTCGCCCCGGACCAGTGAGAGGACGTCTCCGGGTTCCTCGGCCGACAGGTGCAGGGCGATACGCTCCCGCAGTTCGTCGAGGCTGGAGAGGAACTCCAGTGATCCGTCGTCCGCGTGCGAGCGCAGTGCCTCCGCCCGCGCCACGTCCGGGCGGTGGCTGCTGTGCACCAGGACGGGTACCTCGGCCAGTGCCGAGTCGCCCTGCAATGCCTCCAGGAACCGCGCGGCCTCACCGTCGGGCATGTCGAGGTCGAGGACGACGCAGTGGCAAGGTTCGGTGGCGAGCGCACCGGCCGCCTCCTGAGCGCTCACGGCTGTGATCAGGTCCACCGCGGGCCGCGGCACGGCCTCCTCGGAGCGGAGACGGGCGACGTCCGCGACGACGCTCTCGGCGACCAGCGTGAGCAGGCCGCGCGGCCGCTCCTCCACCACGAGCAGCCGGCGTCGGCGCGGCACGGTCGCACGCGGGAGCGGAGCTGCCGGGGCGCCCACGGCGGTCTCCGCAGCGGGCAGTTCCGCCGGCTTCTCCGGCAGCCGGCCCGCCATCTGCTCGAAGTCGGGACGGGCCACCGGAAGGAACAGTGTGAAGGTGCTGCCTCGTCCGGGCTTGCTGTCCACGGTGACCGCGCCGCCGAGCAGATGGGCGATCTCCCGCGTGATGGACAGTCCGAGACCGGTGCCGCCGTACTTGCGGCTGGTGGTGCCGTCCGCCTGCTGGAAGGCGCCGAAGATGGCCTCCAGTTGCTGTTCCTGGATACCGATGCCGGTGTCCTGAACCCGGAATGCCACGACGGAGCCACCCCTGATGACACCTTCGGGCAACTCGTCCTCCGCCGCGGGCTGGACGATCAGCTCCACGCTGCCCTGCTCCGTGAACTTGACCGCGTTCGACAACAGGTTGCGCAGCACCTGACGCAGCCGCGAGTCGTCGGTGAGCAGGTCGCCCGGCGCGCCGGCCGCCATGGTCACCTTGAACTCCAGGCCCTTCTGCGTCGTCATCGGCCGGAAGGTGGCCTCCACGTACTCGATGAGCTGTCGCAGCGACACCCGCTCCGGGGCGATGTCCATCTTCCCGGCCTCGACCTTCGACAGGTCCAGGATGTCGTTGATCAGTTGAAGCAGGTCGGAGCCCGCGGAGTGGATGATGCCCGCGTACTCCACCTGCTTCTGCGTCAGGTTGCGCGACGGGTTCTGCGCGAGCAGCTGGGCGAGGATCAGCAGGCTGTTGAGCGGGGTGCGCAGTTCGTGGCTCATGTTCGCCAGGAACTCCGACTTGTACTTCGAGGCCAGTGCCAGCTGCTGCGCACGGGCCTCCAGCTCCTGCCGCGCCTGCTCGATCTGCAGGTTCTTCGCCTCGATGTCGCGATTCTGCGCGGCCAGCAGCGAGGCCTTCTCCTCCAGTTCGTCGTTGGAGCGCTGCAACTCCTCCTGCTGCGCCTGCAACTCCGCCGAGCGGACCTGCAGCTCGGCCGTCAGGCGCTGCGACTCGCCGAGCAGCTCGTCGGTGCGGGCGTTGGCCACGATCGTGTTCACGTTGACACCGATCGTCTCCCGCAGCTGCTCCAGCAGATCCCGGTGGATCGGGGTGAACGCGGTGACGGAGGCCAGCTCGATGACGCCGAGGACTTGGTCCTCGAAGAGGATCGGCAGCAGGAGCAGAGCGGTCGGCACGGTCCGGCCGAGCCCGGAGGAAATGGTCACGTAGTCGGGCGGCAACTGGTCGACCGAGATCGTACGGCGGCTGCGGGCGGCCTGACCGACCAGGGAACGACCGAAGGGGATGCGTTCGGGCCGCGCATCGTCCTCGGGGCGGCCGTAGGAGCCGACGAGCCGCAGCTCCGGGGCATCCTCCCCGTCTTCGGCGAGGTAGAACCCGCCGTACTGGGCCGAGACCAGCGGCACCAGCTCGTCCATGATGAGTTCGGCCACGACAGGAAGCTCGCGATGGCCCTGCATGAGGCCGGCGATCCGCGCCAGATTGGTCTTGAGCCAGTCCTGCTCCTGGTTGGCCCGGGTGGTCTCGCGCAGGGACTCCACCATGGAGTTGATGTTGTCCTTGAGCTCGGCGACCTCGCCGGAGGCCTCCACGGTGATGGACCGGGTCAGGTCGCCCTCGGCGACGGCGCTGGCCACCTCGGCGATCGCGCGCACCTGCCGGGTCAGGTTGCCGGCCAGCTCGTTGACGTTCTCAGTCAGCCGCTTCCAGGTGCCTGAGACACCCTCCACCTCGGCCTGGCCGCCCAGACGTCCTTCGGTGCCGACTTCCCGGGCGACGCGGGTGACCTCGTCGGCGAAGGCGGAGAGCTGGTCGACCATCGTGTTGATGGTCGTCTTCAGCTCCAGGATCTCTCCGCGTGCGTCGACGTCGATCTTCTTCGACAGGTCACCCCGGGCCACCGCCGTCGTCACCAGCGCGATGTTGCGGACCTGGCCGGTGAGGTTGTTGGCCATGGAGTTGACGTTGTCGGTGAGGTCCTTCCAGGTCCCGGCCACGTTCGGCACCTGGGCCTGGCCGCCGAGGCGTCCCTCGGTGCCGACCTCGCGGGCCACGCGGGTGACCTCGTCGGCGAACGCGGACAGCGTGTCCACCATCGTGTTGATGACGTCCGCCAGGGCCGCGACCTCGCCCTTGGCCTCGACGGTGATCTTCTGCGACAGGTCGCCGCGGGCGACCGCCGCGGCGACCTGGGCAATGGAACGAACCTGGCTCGTCAGGTTCGACGCCATCACGTTGACGTTGTCCGTGAGGTCCTTCCAGGTGCCCGACACGCCCCGCACATGGGCCTGGCCGCCGAGGCGCCCCTCGGTGCCGACCTCGCGGGCCACGCGGGTGGCTTCGTCCGCGAAGGCGGAGAGCTGGTCGACCATCGTGTTGATGGTGTTCTTCAGTTCCAGGATCTCTCCGCGGGCGTCCACGGTGATCTTCTGCGAGAGGTCGCCCTGGGCCACCGCGGTGGCGACCTGGGCGACGTTGCGCACCTGGGACGTCAGGTTCCCCGCCATGAAGTTCACCGAGTCGGTCAGGTCTCGCCAGGTGCCCTTGACACCCTTGACGTCCGCCTGGCCGCCGAGGCGCCCCTCGGTGCCCACCTCGCGGGCCACGCGGGTGACTTCGTCCGCGAAGCCGGAGAGCTGGTCGACCATCGTGTTGATGGTGTTCTTCAACTCCAAAATCTCTCCGCGGGCGTCCACGGTGATCTTCTGCGAGAGGTCGCCCTTGGCCACCGCCGTCGTCACCTGGGCGACGTTGCGCACCTGGGACGTCAGGTTGCCCGCCATCAGGTTGACCGAGTCGGTCAGGTCACGCCAGACACCCGCGACCCCAGGCACCTTGGCCTGACCGCCGAGCCGTCCCTCGCTGCCGACCTCGCGGGCGACGCGGGTGACCTCGTCGGCGAATGCGGAGAGCTGGTCGACCATCGTGTTGACGGTCTCCTTCAACTCCAGGATCTCACCGCGCGCGGGCACGTCGATCTTCTGCGAGAGGTCGCCCTTGGCCACCGCCGTCGCCACCTGGGCGATGTCACGCACCTGCGTCGTCAGGTTGCCCGCCATCGCGTTGACCGAGTCGGTGAGATCGGCCCACGTGCCGGAGACCCCGGGCACCTCCGCCTGCCCGCCCAGCGTTCCCTCGGTGCCGACTTCGCGGGCGACCCTGGTCACCTCGGAGGTGAACACGGACAGTTGGTCCACCATGCCGTTGAAGACGATGGCGATGTCGCCCATCAGACCATCGGCGTCCTCCGGCAGACGCGTACCGAAGTCACCGTCTCGCACCGCTGTCAGGCCCGCCAGGAGCCCTCTGAGTTCCTGGTCGCCCGGCAGGGGCTGGGTATCCGCACTCGTGTTGCTGGTCATGGCACCCTCGTTTCCCCTCCCAGGGGCACTGCCGACTGGGCACGGATCTGCGCGACGCGAAATACACGGCAGGTTAACAGGCACATTGATGTTCACAAAGTCTCCCCTCTTCCTGCAGGTTCGAGTACTCCCCACCCCTTCGCATGCCTTCACGGCCCGAGCCGGCGCGGCTCGGGCGGGGCCCGTGTGACCAGGGCAGTTACGCGGGGTGGTGGCAGGTCGCGGGGATCGGGAGGGGGGCGAGTGAGGTGACGGTGCCCTGTTGTTCATCGACGAGGGCCACGACGATTCCGGGGAGCAGACGATGGGTGAGGCACTGGACGGCAGCCTGCGGCGGCTCGGGGAGCAGGTGCGGCTGCGAGCCGACCGGCAACGTGGCGGGCTGAGCGCGTGGCCGCGCGGGCCCGGTCGTACGCCGTCGTCGCGTCGGGTGAGTGGGCCGACTGGTGACGCAACTCTCGCGCGCACCTGCTGCACCGCGGCGTCGCCCGCAGGCTCACCGAAGACCACAACCTGCGCCACGCGTATCCGCCCACCGCCAGGGGCAACCGTAATCATCCCGTCACACCTCGACGCTGCCGCCACCGACGACGAATCACTGAGTCTTCGCCATCTTCGAATATGAACGTCGGAGGCTTTGGCGTGGCGCTCGCTCGGGATACTCATGCTGATCTCCGGCAAGAGTCTGCGGTCTTGATCATCCGTCACGTCATCGGCCGGAGCCGTCGTATTTGGGTCATTGACCCCAACCCGGCCAGCCGGGTTGTCAATGTCCAACAGCCGCTAGCGGCGGCGCGGCCCGAAGGGCGCATCAGCCCCCAGCCAGGTCTCCGTTGTATGTAGTGTGCGGAAATGACAAGAAGTGAGCGGCTCGCGGAGCAACTGGACTGGTACTGGCGCAAGAACCTGCGGCCGCGGCTGGACGGTCTTACCGATGAGGAGTACTTCTGGGAGCCGGTGCGCGGCTGCTGGAGCATCCGCCCACGTGGCACGTCGGCCGCACCGGCGTCGGCAGGTGCGGGGAAGTGGACGATGGACTTCGCGTCCCCTGACCCGGTGCCGGCGCCAGTGACCACGATTGCCTGGCGGCTGGCGCACATCATCGTCTCGTGCCTGGGCTATCGGGTCGGATGGTACTTCGGCGGCCAGGACGTCGATTCCGAGACATTCGCCTACGCGGGGACCGCTGAAGAGGCGCTGAAACAGCTCGATGAGATGTATGGGAGATGGAACGCGGGGGTCCGCGAACTCTCGGACGCCGACCTGGACAATCCGCCCACGGTGGGTCCCGAGCGGTTTCCCATGGAGAACAGGGTCCTGCACGTCAACAGGGAGCTGATCCATCACGGCGCCGAGATTTCCCTGCTGCGCGACCTCCACCGCTGGCAGGACGGAGCCGTACCGCGCCGAATATGACCTTCCGGTTACCGGCGATCGAGCTTCGGAAACCTACGTGGACTCCGTGACGCTCCGTGGCTGCGAGCTTCAGTGAAACTGAGCCCTCTTGAAGTAGCTGGTCAGGGTGGTGGCGTAGGGCCGCTCGGAGTCGTCATGCTGGTGTTGGGCGGAGGTCTCGACCTGTGGCTGCGGACCCTGGCGGCTCGCGGCACGTGGCTGCGGGGCTGTCGGGGACGAGCCAGGTGGCCGGGTCCTGGTCGGACTTCTGCCATCTGGTGCGACAGGAGCGCACAGGAAGCCGACCTCGTCCTAGCGGGCTCGGTATGCCGCGCCGGCGCGCCACCAGTCGTAGGGGGGCGATGGCGGCGTCGACGGCGGGTGCGAACGAGACGGTGTGCGTGCGGTAGGGCTGCTGGGCGTCACGCCAGGTCCTCGGCCCGGGCCCGTACGGGGCTGTCATCGGCGCGGCCGCACAGGTGCTGTGCGGGCTCGGCCTGCCCGCCAGCCGTTCGGCGGGCGGGAACTGGCGCAGCGTCCCGCTCCCCGCCCAGGCGATCGGGTTTCTGGTCTCGGTGGGGATTGCGCGCGTCTCGCCCTCGCCGCCATCTACAGATGGGCCGCCAGCGCGCCTCTCTGTCCGTGCTGGCTGGCCGATTTGCCGAACGTGCTTGCGGACGGCCTTGAGCAGGGCCGTCCGGGCGTCCGGCCGGGCAGGCGGCTGTTCGGGGGAAACGCCGGTGTGGGTCAATGGGGCGCGAGGGGCACCGCCCCTACGGTCGGCTGATATGACGCCTCTACCGAAGCACGTCGCCGACCCCACCCGGCGGACGGCACTGACTGGCCTCGTCGTCGGCGCCGGCTCCGTGCTGGCGGCCGGCTGTACGCCTCTGGGCCATACCTCCCCGCAAGGGATCACCGGGAGTCCCACAAAGTCGGCCACCGGCTCCGCGGGCGGCGCCACGCCCGGGGCGATGACCCTCTTCAAGGACCCGGGGCTCAACTTCAACGCGCTTCTCGCCCTCGGCGGGTCGGGGCAGGGTGCCGCTGAGGTCGGCGAAGTACTCACCGCGGTGAACGCGATCAACAAGGCCGGGCCCTCCGCGCAGACGTATGTGGCGACCTTCGGGAAGCTGGCCGACCGGCTGTCGAAGGCGCCCGAGGGCGACAAGCCCGGCACCGTGACCACGCGCTTTCGTGCGCTGCGGGCCTCGCAGTACTACAGCCAGGCGCTGTTCTTCGTCCTCGGCTCCGAAGAACCCGGCAACGAGGAGCAGCTGTACAAGTCCACGCGGCGCGCCTGGGACACGTTCTGCAAGCTGTCCGACCCGGCCCCGGTGACGGCGAACGTACCGTACGGGAACACGCCGCTTCCGGTCTGGTTCTTCCGGCCGGACGACTCCGCCGGGCGACGCCCCACCGTGATCCTCACCAATGGCAGCGACGGGCAGAACGTCGACATGTGGACCTACGGCGTGTCGGCCGCCCTGGAGCGCGGCTGGAACGCCCTCGTGTACGACGGACCGGGCCAGGGCCAGCTGCTCTTCCTGGACCGGGTGGTCTTCACGCCGCGCTGGGAGACGGTGGTGACTCCCCTCGTCGACTGGCTGGCCGGCCGTTCCGACGTGGACACCGACCGTATCGCCCTGACCGGACTGAGCATGGGAGGTGAGCTGGCGCCCCGGGCCGCGGCCTATGAGAACAGGATCGCCGCTCTGGCGGCGATGCCCGGAGTGCTGAAGCCCTGGCTGGGTTTCCCCGCGGAGATCCGGGAGGTCCTCACCCCGGACAAGGAGGAGACGAACAACATCTGGAACAAGGAGGTCGTCCCCGAACTGTCCCCGGCCGAGGCCGCCACGCTGAAGAAACGGTTCGAACCGTTCTCCGTGCAGGCGATGCTCGCCGCCCGCCAGGGAAAGATGTTCACCGACTTCTACACCCCGGCCAAGCTAGTCGAGTCGCTCGACATCACGAACATCGTGGACCGCATCAAGACGCCCACCCTCGTCCTGGACTACGACGACGAGCAGTTCTATCCCGGGCAGCCGCGCGAGTTCTTCGACAAGCTGACGTCTCCCAAGGACTACGTGAAGCTCAGCGCCGCCACCGGCGCGCAGCTGCACTGTTCCCCGATGGCACCGCAGGAGCACTGCGAGGTCGTCTTCGACTGGCTGCAGGAGACGTTGCCGGGACGCTGAGCGGCGACGGGACGAGGCCGGGACACAGGGTGTTGTCGTCTGTGCGAGCGCAGTGAGAACGCGGTGGCGCATGCGCTATTGCGGCGCATCGGCCTGGTGCCAGGCGCGGAGGCGGCGCACGAGCGGCCGGGGCTGGCCACGACGATGGGCGGTCCCGACGTCAGGTGGGGCTGACACGGAGGACGGCGAGCGACCTGGTACGGCTGCTGAGCGCGGTCCGCCACCGTCGGCCTGCTGCTCCTCAGGCTCGCCCGAGCGGCAGCAGGTACTGGAGCGGCTGGTCCATGTCGTCCAGACCCAGCAGTTCGTGCGCCAGGTCGTCGTGGAAGCCGCCCAGCGGCGTGCCCGCGAGCCCCAGGGCAGCGGCGGTCATCAGCAGCGTCTGCGCCAGGTGCCCCGTCTCCAGCAGTCCGAGGCGCAGCGCCCGCAGGCCGTAGCGCTGACGCAGCATGCCCAGCTCCACGTACAGCCCGGCGACGACCGGCGCGCCGTCGACACCGATTCGGTCCGGGTCCTCCTCGGGACGGGAGAAATAGGTCGACAGCGCCTCGACCTCGGCCTTCTGGGGCGCCGGACCCACCCGGCGCAGCGTCCGGCGCTCCGGCACGCAGTCGTACGTCGCCGCCGGGAGCCCCGCCACGTCGAGGACGAGCAGCCGCACCCGTGCGGTGTGGAGGGCGCCCGCGCTCGGGTAGGGGCGGTGGGTGTAGATCCGGTCCGAGCCGTCCGGGAACCGCCTCCGGGTCCGGCTGCTCTCCGCCAGCGAGTTCCACAGCAACGCGCCGAGCGTGCCGGCGTCCAGCGGCCCGCCGATCTCGCCGCGCGCGGACGACCGTGCCGCCAGCGCCGCCGACAACGGCACCTCGGGCAGCGGGTCCGCAGGCAGCGGCGTCTCGGGGCCGTCGGTCCTGGCCGCCGCGTCGGAGGGAGCCTGGCGCAGGGCGGAGTCCTCGTTGCGGCCGATCCGGATCTGACTCCTCTCCAGGTACTGCCAGTCGGGCGCGCGGTGCCCCTGCGGGAAGTACGACACCGGCTCGTCCGTGTCCAGCAGCGTGCGGGCGGCGAGCCGGCACACCGCGCGCTCCTCGTCCGGGGAGACGCCGAGCCGGTTGAGGAGCATGTGCAGCTGCGACGCCCACACCCACCGCAGCACCGCGTCCACGTCGGCGGACGCGGACTCCGTCCGGGCCCGCAGCGTCGCGTCCGCCGCGCGGACCCGGTCCGCCCACTCCACCAGCCAGGCTTCCCCGACCCCGACCCCGACCCCGACCCCGGCCCCGCCCTGCGCCAGTGCTTCCCACAGGGACGCCGCCCTGCGGCCCAGCGCGGAACGCTGAGCGGCGTAGACGGCGTTGACCCGCATGTGCACGGCCGCGGCCGGGAGCAGGGGCACCTCGGTGACCCAGCGCCACCCCGCCGCGTGGCCCCGCAGCCACTTCGCCGCCGCGACCCGGTCCATGCCCAGGGCGGACGCCGTGGCGTGTGCCAGGTCGGCCGCGAGGACGAGCCGGCCCGACCCGCCGGCCGGCTGCCGCCGGAGCGCGCGCAGCGCCGCCACGGCCACCTGGGAGGAGACCACGAAGACGTCCTCGGCCGTGGGCAGCGCCCGCGGCCCGCCGTAGCGGCGCGTTTCGGGGACGTACTCCACCACGCGGACCTCACCGTGGTGCGAGGGCCACGGGCCGCCCACGGACGGCACCGTCTTGGCGGCCCGGGCCAGCGTGGACGGCAGCTCCGCGGCGGCCGAGGGGCTCAGCCCCGCGACCCGGATCCGCAGGTGCGGTCCTTCTTCCCCGTACCGGATGAAGAACCACTTCGCGGCCTGCCCCGACGCGACCAGTCCGTCCAGCAGCCCGGCCGCCTCCTCGGTGAGGAAGGCGTCGGTGTCCTCGGTGCTCGAGTGCAGGAAGAGGTGGTAGCTGTGCCAGGTGCCGGTCGTCGTCATGGAGGCCCTCGTTCGTTCGGGGGTCGGGTCGGGGGAGGCGCGGGAAGGAGCCGGGTCAGGGGAAGGGGTGCGGGTGGATCGCGAGGTCGTCCGGGCGCAGCGGCCGGTCCGTGCGGCCCAGCCGGTACGGCGTCCGCAGCAGGCGCGGCAGGCCCCTGGTGCGGTGGTTGACGTGACCGAACGTCATGGGCAGCGAGCCCGGCACGACGACCTTGGCGCAGTGCAGGCCGAACCGGTCCCTCAGCCCCGGCTCCGTCTGGTCGACGGCGATGACCTCCAGGCCCTCGCCGGCCAGCCGCCGCACGGTCGCGTCGAGCAGCACGCCGAGGTCCACCACCGGCTCCGGCGCGCCGGGCCAGGCCTCGGCGACGGAGCGGGTCGGGGTGTCGGCGAAGAGGAACGCCAGCCGCGGGGCCGCCTCGGCCAGGGAGTTCACCCCCACGTGGTCGTCCAGGGTCACCACGAGTTCCGGGTCGTCGAGCATGGGGAGCAGCCGCGCGGGGTCCCGCAGTCCGCTCCCGGGACCGGAACGGTGCGCGGACTCCAGGACGTTGGTCACCACCTCCGCCACCGCCGAACGGATCGCGACGCGCGGGTCGTGGTGGGCGCCGGCGGCCAGCAGCATCCTCGGAGCCCCGGGGTGGGAGCCCTCGTACCGGCAGACCGCGACGACCGCCGGGACGCCGAAGTCGTTCGTGGCGTCGAGGAGCACGAGGCGGTAGCCGGCCAGCTCCGCGCGGTCGGCCAGCAGGGCCGTCTCCAGGTCCCCGGGCGGCGGCTCCACGCGGGGGAGCGGGGTGGCGGCGTACCAGGCCATCAGGAACGCGTCCCGCTCCGCGACCTCGAACAGCCCGTAGAGCACCGCTTCCTCCAGGCTGTTGCCCAGCCCGCAGCCGTTGGAGGACTCGTACACCACGCGCGGCCGGTCGCCCGGCACGTCCCAGTACGCCACGTGCTCGGGCAACGCCACGGCCCGGCGCCGGGTGAGGGACCAGCCGTGGACCCAGTCCAGTTCCAGACCGGGGCTGTACGGGACGGTCCGCGAGGCGGGATGGCCGTGGTAGGCGGGGTCGGGCAGCCCCAGGCGCACGGGATCCACGGCCCGGTCCGGCCCGAGTTCGCCGAAGGACGCCCGCAGCCGGGTCCGCCGGCCGGTCGGCCGCATGCCCGCGAACCGCTCGACGCTCTCGAAAAGCGCCACCCGCTCGCTGGTGCGGAAGTCGCCGGCCCGCCCGTACCCGCCGTCGTCCACCGCCCGTCCGTCCGTGACGAACGCCGTCGTCAGGCAGAAGGCGGAGTCCTCGCTGCGGAACAGCCGGCGCACCGGGCCGAACCGCTCGTCGTGCAGCGCCGCGCGCAACTCCGCGACCCCGGTGCGGGGGTTGGCGCCACGGAGCACCGCGGGGTCGGGCAGCGGACGGGGGCCTGACGGCACTGGTACGACGTCGGCGGCCGAGTCGTCCGGCAGCGGCCGGCAGACCGGGCAGCCGCCGACCGGACGGACCCGGTGGGTGGACCAGGTGGCGCGGCCGTGGTGGACGAGGTGCACCGTGGCGGTGGCGTCCGCGTCCGGCCGTGGTCCCGGCGACTCGTCGTCGGCCGCCTCCAGCAGTTCGAGGGCGAGTGCGCCGGTCGCCCCGCCCAGCGCGGCCGAGGGAGCCCCCGCCAGGGCCAGGGCCGGACTGTGCCATGGCACCCGCCCGCCCGTCGTGGCCAGCCGCTGGTACTCGGCGCAGGACAGACAGGCGGCGGCGCCCGGACGCAGGACCGGCCCCACGACGGCCAGGGCTCCGTCGAACCGCACCGGGACGAGGCGCACGGGGTGGGCCAGCGCGTGGCGGCTGAGCCGTTCGGCGAGTTCCAGCGTCCACCGGGGCAGCAGGACGACCGCCGGGCCCGCCGTCGCGGCGAGCGCGGCCCCGGCGTCGATCACCGGCACGGGCAGCGGGCCCAGGACCGGACGTCCGGCGTGACTCACCGGCCCTCCCCCTGGCCGTACAGCACCGAGAAGCCGAATGCGCGCAGTCGCGCGACGAGCGTAGGGGCGGCGTCGCCGGGCTCCCGGACGCGCAGCCCGGTCAGCCGGCGCAGCACGTTCTGCAGTGCGGCCTCCCGGAGTGCGAGGTCCGCCAGCCAGCCGTTGGTCCAGCCCCTGTCCTCCCAAGGGGCCGTCCGGATGTCCGCCGCGGCCAGTGCCGCCAGCGCGCCGCTCGCCCGGCAGAGGTGCCCGACGACGAGCCCCTGGGCGGCCGAGTCGACCGCGGCGGCGGCCGACAGGGCGGCGAACGCCGCCGCGTCGCCCGGCGTCGCCTCCACCGCGTCGCCGAGGACGGGCCCGTGGGCGGCCGGATCCGTCCCGCCGCGTACGACGGCCAAGTACGCCTCCTCGTCGGCGAGACGCCGCACCTCCAGCCGGGCGGGCGTGCCGAGGCGTCCGGTGAGGGCCGTCCACCAGTGGCCGGCCTGCGGATGCTCCCGCCAGTGCGCCTCGGGCAGTACCGCGCCCGCGGCCGGGAAGGCTTCCGCCGCGGCCTCGCGCAGGGCGCGGCCCAGGGCGTGCGCCGGATCCGCGCCCACCGTCGCGCGCCCCGCCAGCCGGAGCTCCGTGGCCCGGCAGAACGCCTCCACACGGGCCAGATCCAGACGCGCCGCGCCGGCCAGTACGGTGCCCTCCGGCAGCTCGCACGAGGCGAGCGGCACCGGCGACTGACGCAGGGCTCCCGGCGCCGGGCCCGGCAGGACCCCGACGCGTTCGTCGGTGAGGGCCGACACCCGCCCCAGCACCTCGGCGAGAGCCCGGGCCGGCTCCAGGCGGGTGCGGCGGTCGGCGTCGATCAGGCCGGGCCCCAGCCAGCTGCGGTATTCGGCCCGCAATGGCTGGGCGTCGGCCACGAGGACCGCGGGCAGCCCGGGCACCAGTCGCGGGTCGTCCCCCTCGCTCGCCGGATCCGGCAGCCCGCCGACCGCGCACAGCAGCCGCTGCACCGCCGAGCCGCCGAGCAGCGCGACGAACGCGGCCGGGTCGGCCTGGGCGGACGCCGGCGGCTGGTGTGTGGAGAATGGGGCCGGGGCGGTTTTGGTTGGGGCCGGCGGCTGATTTGCGGCGTGCGGGGCCGGGGCGGTTTTGGCGGGGTTCGGCAGCTGGTGTGCGGCGTGCGGGGCCGGGGCGGCTTGGGTGGCGTCCGACGGCCGGTGCGCGGCGAGCGCGGCCGCGTCCGAGGAGACCTGCTCCGGGCTGCCGGGGGCGGTGACGTATCCTCGGCCGCCCCTGACCCCGACCCCGACGGCCACGGCCTGCCGGGCGCCCCCGGCTTCGCGCAGCAGGACCACGCCCCCGGGCAGCGCCGGGTCCGCGGCGTGCGACCACGCCATCCCGGCGTCCGACAGCGCGCGCGAGACGGCCTCCGCCAGCGGGCCGCCCGGTGCGCCGGACGCGAACTCCACGCGGGCTGCCGCCAGCGCGGCGGCGGTGTCGGCGGGCCGCACCGCCGTCGCCGCGACCCAGTCGGCGGCGCGTCCGGTCGGCGCCGACACCACCAGGTCGTGGTCCCGCAGACGCTCGACGAGCGTGTCCAGCGCCTTGCGCACCGGGGTGCCGGGCGCGGCCCTGCGGTCCAGCTCCGCCGCGTCGCCCGTGCGCAAGGGCTCCTCCAGCAGACGCCACAGGGCGGGCAGCGCCGTGCTGCCCTCGAGGGTGACGCTGCCGCGCCGTCCGCGCAGGTGCAGTCCGGCCCGCAGCGGGGTGACGGCCACGTCGGGGCGCAGCCGCGGCAGGGCCGGCTCCGTCGTGCCGCCGACGGCCTCACCGGTGGTGTCGCCGCCGGCCCGGGCGTTCGCCGGAAGGGTTCCGGGCGCCGGGGGAGTGGTCATGCTCCGCGCTCCCTCGCGTCGACGGCCGCCGCCATCTCGGCGCGCCAGTCGCACCCGGTCAGGCGGGGCACCGTACGGATGACGAGATGGGCGGCGAGGTAGCGTTCCAGCGGCGTGACGTCGCAGATCGCGAGGAGCCGGTACAGGGCGTTGGTGCAGGCCCGGTAGACCAGGTAGTCGGGGCGGCTCCACATCGTCCCCTCGGGGTCGGAGCGCCGCAGCAGCCGGTGGAACTCGCTGTAGCGGGTACGCAGGTCCCGGCTCCACCGTTCCGTCGTCTCCGCGTCCCCGGTCGCCGCCGCGCGCTCCCGGTACTGGAGCGGATCGCCGTGCAGGTCGGCTCCCGCGTCGTGGCGGTCCTGCGCCAGCCGCCAGGCTGCGGCCGACCAGTGGGCCCAGTCGCGCTCCCACCCGCGTGCCGCGCCCCCGGCGATCCGGCCGACCAGCGCGGTCACGGTGTCGCCCGCGCTCTCCCAGCGCCGTTCGAAGCCCTCCCGCAGCCGGCCGTCGGGGTCGTCGTGGACGAGGAAGTCCTCGAGGTGGGACACGTACGACCAGTGGCCGCCGGCGAGCCCGCCGGGGTGGGCGGCCGCGTGCGCGGCGAGCGCCGTGACGGCGAGCTGCACGCGCGCCTGCGCGCCGTCGCCGTGCTCGCCGAGGAACCCGGCGCCCGCCCGGAGCGCCTCCAGCCCGCCGCTCAGCAGGTCGTCGCGGAGCGCCGCGCCGTCGTCCCCGAGCAGACGCCGCAGGGGAGCGAGGTCGACCGGTTCGAGGCGCACCGTGTTGTCCGGCACGATCGGGTCGTACGGCGGCGCGACCAGCTCGGCGCGTCCGTTGCGGGCGGCCTGCGCCAGCAGTTCGGCGTCGGTGAGGTCGCGTCGCGAGGGGTGGGCGCCGACCCAGTCGCGCAGCGCCCGTGCCGCGTGCTCGGCGGCCGGTCCGAGCCGTGCCGGGGCGCCCCGGAGACGCAGCCGCACGTGCGGGCCGTGCAGCCAGTGCCGTTCGACGTGGGCTGCCAGGCCTCGGTCCCGGCACTCCGCCGTGAGCGGCAGCACCGTCTCCCGCAGCAACCGTGCCTTGACCGGCTGGTGGTAGTACGCCACCACGTCGAGCACCTCGTCGGCGCCGCCGTCCGCCGGGAACGGGGTGGATGCCATCGCGGCCTTCCCGTCCGGTATCGGGGTGGATGTCACAGCCGCCTTCCCGCCCGGTACCGGGGTGGACGTCATCGCGACCTCCCCGCCCGGTACGTCTCCGTGACGAGCTCCACCGCACGGGTCGGCACGGCGGATCCGCCCGGTGCGGGCAGCGCCTCCTCGAGGACCGCACCGCCGCGGTGGCGGGACAGCCACTTGGCCAGGCAGCGCAGGTGGAGCGGGTTGCCCAGGTCGACGAACTGGGGCTTGGGGCGGCGCAGGTGCGCCAGGAAGTCCTCGGTCACCCGGCCGGTGGGGGCGGTGGGAGCGGGGTGCAGGAAGACCTGGTCGGGCAGGCCGAGCAGGGCGCGCCAGTGCGCCACGGGCTCCACCGGGGTCCCCGGGGCGGCCGTCAGTTCGGCGTGCAGGGCTCCCACCACGCCAGCCGGCAGGCTCCACCGGCGGCGGTGCAGGACGACGTGCCGGTGGCGCAGCCGGGGTGCGACGATCACCTCGCCGCCCGGGGCGTCCACGGAGTGCCGGGGCGGCATCGACCGGAAGTCCACCACGCCGTGCGGGTGGTCGGACAACAGCGCCGCGATGCGCCGCGGCAGCATGAGCGGGGCGAGGAAGCCGGGGTAGAGCACGTCGAGCGGTTCGCCGGTGGCCGTGACCCGGAACCGCACCTGGTCGCCGGCCTCGTCGTGGAAGAGTTCCACGTCTGCCTCGGCCAGCGAGGTCCAGCGGCGGTCGGGCCCGATGTCGTCCGGGACGAGCAGCGGGTGCAGATTGGCGTTGAACCCTCCGACCGGTCGCATCTGCGCGGCGCGCGCGCCCGGTCCGAGGCCGCGGCGCAGCCGCGCGGCCACGTCCTCGGCCGCGTCGGGGTCGAGCACGTCGAGGAACCTGCTGGTGAACCGGCCCCAGCCGCCGTACACGCGGTTCACGCAGAGCAGCCCGCCGTCCGGGTCCCGCTGGAGGAAGTACGCGTAGCTCAGGGGGCGCTCGACGGCCCAGTGCGGCAGCCGCTCGCCCAGGCCCTTGACGGCGTCGGCCGGCAGCACGACCTCCGTGCCGTCCGGCGAACCGGCCGCGGCTGTGCGCACGGCGTCGGTCAGCTCGGCGCGCAGGGCCATGAGCGCCCCGACGCCGGTGGGGAACCCGGCCGGATCCTCCCGGCCCGGCGCGGTGACGCGGGCGGCCCGCTCCCAGGCCTGCTCCACGTCGGCGCCGAACTCCCAGGGGTGCGGGCAGTTCCCGCCTGCGCCGTACCGCTCCACGAACCGGTCGCGGACGGCCCGCCGCATCACGTGTGCGAGGTCGAACAGCTCGGCCAGCGCCGTGACTTCGCCCAGGGCCTCGTGGTCGGCCCCGTCGAGGAACCCGTCGAGCGGCACCGGCCGTGGGGCGACGACGTCCTCGGAGAGGACGTTCAGCGGTGCCGAGCCCGCTGGGACGGGCCGTCCGGCGTCGGCGAGCAGCCGGGTCCAGCCGTCGGCGAGCCCGGCGAGGACGGCCGGGCGTCGCGGCGCGGGCGCGGAGGCGAACGCCGAGGTCTCACGGGACAGTTCCGCCAGCCGGTCCGCGAGACGGCCGGCCGCCTCGGGGCCCTGCTCGCCGACGCCGGGGAGCGTGCGGAGCCACGCGGCCAGCCGGCCCGCCGGGTCCGGGTCCTGCGGCGGGACCGGATCGGTCGGCACCAGCAGACCCGCCTGCCGGAGGCGTTCGAGGAAGGCCAGCGCCGCCGCGCGGTTCGTGTCGGGGGCCCCGGGCAGGGCCGAGGCGAGCAGCTCCGCCATCTCGTCGAGCGGCGCGGGAGTGGCGGCGTACGGGGCCAGGAGCCGCAGGGGCCCGCTGAAGGCCACCTCCGCCGCGTCCTCGTCGGTGACGAGGTAGCGGCCACCGGCGAAGGCGACCCGGTCGCGGGCGTACGTTGCGCGTCCGTCGGAGACGCGCGCGGTGCTGGTGACGCGGTGCGGAAGCCCGGCACTGTGGCGCGGGTCGGCCAGCAGGGCCTCGGCGAGGGCGGTCGTCAGGGTGCGGTTGACCTTCACCGACGCGTGCAGGGGGCCGTCGAGGAGGGGCTGTTCGCCCCACGACCGCACGCGCGGGCGGCCGGCGCGCGGTGGGGCCAACCGGCCCCAGCCGACGGCCGTGAACCACGAGAGGGGACTGGTCTTGGTGCCGGCCCGCAGGGCGTGGCGCAGCACCGTGGGCTCCTCCTTGCGGGCTTTGCGGTCGTCGGCCCCGCGGCCGGCGCGTTCGATCGCGCGCAGCAGGTCGCCGCTGGTGAGCGCGACGGCGCGGGCGAGCGCGGGTTCCCGGCACAGGGCGGCGAGGGCCGCCCGCTCGGCCGCGAGTGCCGGTTCGGCGGCGCCGCCCAGCTCGGTCACCAGGGCTCGGCGACGGTCGCGCAGCGCCAGCCAGGACGCGAGGCGGGGGACTCGCTGCGGGAGGTCGTCCAGGCGGTCCAGCACCGCGGGCCGCGGCTCGCGCCCGTTGTGCAGTGCGCGGCGCAGCGGCAGGACGACGTCACGGTGGAACTGCTCGCCGTGGCCGGACCGGCTGGCGTACAGGTCGTCGCAGAGCGGCTCGCGGAGCGCGTGCAGCGCGACTTCGAGCGAGGTGAGGCGGGCGAGGGCGGCACGGAACGCCGCCGTGGCCGGAGACTGCGCGGGGCAGGTCAGCACGGTGGCGCGTACCAGGGCGTACGGCGCCGAGTCGACGAGGTAACTGTCGTGCCCGGGCGGTGTGTCGGCGCTCGCGGTGTGCGGCATGGGCTGTCCCGTCCCTTCGTGCCCGTGGTTCCCGTGGTGCGGCACCATCGCGAGCCGGCCACCGGGGGGTGGACGGCCCGCGACGCACGCCGGCCGGTCAGGTGCTCCCGTGGCGTGCCACGGGTCGCGCGGCCGACGGTTCGGTGTGACCGGGACCTACAGCGGTACGGGCAGCTGCGGCTGCGCGCACGAGGACGAGCTGCACGAGCAGGAACTGGCGCCGTTGGAGGCGCCGCCCTCGGGAAGCGCGACGGTGTCGCGCATCGAGGTCACGGTGAGGTCCCCGAGGTCGAGGTCCGCGAGGTCGAGGCCCGGGGTGACGCTGGTGTCGGACATCGGTTTCTCCCTTCTGGCGTTGCGGTCCGGTACGTCGTGGGTGCGGGCGGGTGCGGATCAGCCGGCGTCGACGACGCCGGTCTCCAGCTGGGGCTGGGCGCAGGACGACGAGCCCTGGCAGGAACACGATCCCCAGGACGCCCCGCCCTCGGGCAGCGCGGCGGTGTCGCGCATGGCCGTGACGGTGAGGTCGCTGAGGTCCAGGTCGAGGTCCTGGAGGTCCAGGGCGGTGCGCGCGAGGTCGGACATAGGAGCTCCTCCGTGCGAGAAAGCGAAACCGAAAGTGCGTGGAATGGGCCGTGCGAAACGGGTCCTTGCGGTCCGTCGGTAATGCTTTGCACGACGGAAAGGCGGCGCAAGCGCCGCCTTGGCCCGTCTTTATCGATCGCTTTTTGCGGTCCGACTATATGGCTGCGTCGACCCGGAGATGAGCTTTCCGTCGTCTCCGGCGCAGGTTTGGCCGAGATGCGCCGCTGGCGCGTACCTTGCGGTGCGCTATTCGTTGTCGGACGGGTCTCCGGGATTGCATGAAGGGGAGGGGAGTCCTCCGGAAAAAGGCGGACGGGCAGCCCTCTTTCCATGCGGCCGTCCCCGGCGAGCATCGGGCGCCCGGTGCGCCCTATTCCGCTTTCTTGCCCCGGGCGGTGGTTTCATCGGCTCCCACCGGCTCCGAACCTCCGCGGCGGTGCAGCGGACCGATGGGCCCTGCTCGGTTCGGCGGGTCCGCGAGTCGTTGTGCCGCCAACTGGCCTACAAACCACGGCCGTTGTGCCCCGGCCGCCTTGGAGCAGCGCACGCACTGCGCGTCCGCCGAGCGCGGAACCGGTGCCTCTCCTGCCCATCACGCAAGAGGAGCGCCACCCATGCCCCAGGGATCCACCTCGCCCGCCGCCGAGACCGACCGCACCAGGTCCGCCGCCTGCCTGTACGACCGCGCCTACCGGAGGAGTGGCGGCGGCACCGTCATCACCGCAGTCCTCGTCATCCGGCTCCGCACATGATCGCCCGGGCAGGTCCGACTCCGAGACGGCCATCTCCTCCACGCCGGATGGCTGCGCCTGCCGCTACTTCACGATCCTCAGCCCCAAGTTCGAGGCCGAGGCCACCAGCGGGCTGTCACCCCGCCGGCCACTGTGATCAACAACCCGGACGCGGACCCGCCACCGGGCTTCGCCCACTACGCTTTCCTCATCTGCGCGGCGCGCTTCCGCGGCTCGCGCAACCAGGGGGGAGTGCATGACTGGCGGCGATCCGGATGTGCTCCGTGACCGGTACTGGTTGAACGAGTCGTGGGAAGAGCACGACGGCTTGACCTATTGGTCCGCGTTCGACGAGCAGGAGCGCGAAGAGGTCTTCATCCAGCAGTTGCGCCCGCGGGGCACACGGACGGCGCGAAGGCGCAGCGATCACGGCAAGGACGCCGTCGCGCTCCCGGGGGACCTGGCCAAACAGGTGCGTCCGGTGGCGGCCGCGGACCGCGGTCATCTGCTCGCCGTCCACGAACTCTTCGAAGAGGAGGGTTCGCTGTGGATCGTCATGGACCCCGTCCAGCCCTTCACGCTGCACCACCTGATGCGACAGCGGGGGCACCTCGGAGCGGCCGAGGTGAGTCATCTCGGCGCCGAGGTGGCCTCGGCACTCCGGGAATTACATGAGGCAGGAGCCGTCCACGGCCAAGTGGAACCCCGCAACATCTTCTTACGGGCCGATCGTACGGTTGCCCTCGCGGGCTATGGACTGGAGCCCGCTCCGAACGACGCCGCAGGTCCGTGGGTACGGCCATGGCGGCCGAAATCGCCGTACACGCCGCCGGAGTGGGCGGACCGGAAAGCCGAGCGCCCACCGCCCCCCACCCGTTCGGGTGACCTGTGGGCCATGGGTATGACGCTGTACGAGGCCGTTTCCGGCCGCAGCCCCACCCGCGCCCTGGTCCGCAAGGCCCACTGGACCAGGAAGCTGTACGACGCCCGCCCGCCCAAGGTCGGTGGCGAGCTGGAGCTCAGCCGGTTGCTGGAGCAGCTGCTGTCGCCGCGTCCGGGGGTGCGGACCTCGGTGGGGCCGTCCCTGGTCTCCCTGCGGCGGCTCGCCCAGCAGCACGAACCGTTGGCCGCCGGACACTGGGCGGTCGCCAACCGGCCGCGCCGCACCGTCATCCAGCGGCTGCGCGCGGCCTCGTTGAAGATATTCGCGACGATCACCAGCCGTGTCGTGGCGAGCTTCGTGACGGGCGCGGTCGTCACCGCGCTGGGACTGCACCTGGCGAACAAGGGCTCGACTCCGGACGCGCTGACCTTCGTCGCGTCGGCCGCGGTGTTCGGAGCGGCCTCCGGGTCGGTCGTCGTGGGGGCCCGCGTGGCTCTGCACCTGTGGGCCTACCTGCGACTGAAAGTGAAGGCGGACCGCAAACCGGCAGTGGTCCCGCCGGCTCCGCCGCCTTCCGACCCACGGACGAGGGCCCGGCAGCGACACAGCCGGGGGAAAGGGACCCGTGACGCCGTGGCCCGGCTGCCACCGTGCGAACCCAGTCTGACCATCCGGCAGACCCCGGTCGGAGTCGGTGTACCGACGCCCATGGAGTTCACCCTCGACGTACCGGCCGGTCACCCGTGGCATCCGTCCACCACCCATGACGCGAGGCCCGCCGACGAGCTCATGCTGGTGGTCTCGCCCCGCTCCACCGGTGCGACGGTCCGCCCGCAATGCGTGATCTACCGGCCGCAGACTCCCCGCAACCAGCCGGCCGCCTTCACCTTCACGGCTCACGAGCCCGGCCGTCACCAGTTGCGCATCACGGTCTACCACCGCGCCTACGGCGTGGTCCTCCAGGAACTCGACGCCACGGTGAACGCCGGGGCAGCACCCGCCCGCCTCTCCCATGCCCGGCGCGGCAAACCGGAGCGCTGAACCGTTGAACCACAAAGTCGACATGACCGCAGCACAGGATCCCAGCCGCGGCTACCGGCTGCTCCCCGCACCGCCTGTCTGCGGTCCCAGGCAGCTGACCGTGACGATCCGCCGGCCGCACGGCGCGGTCAACGCCACCATCATGATGTGGAGCGACGACTCCAAGATCCTCGCTCAACCCCGCACCCACTCCTACGAGGCCGAACTGGCCGCAAAGGTCGAGGACATCGCGGGGTTGGCCGCTCAGCTCCTTTCACGTTGGCAGGAGTTCGTCGAGTACCAGCCTGTCGGCCGTGAGCACCGGCCCCTGGAGGTGGCGCCCCACACCAACCTCACCGACCTGAGCCGGCGTCCGCGGGCCGAGCTGCTGGCCCAGGTCACGGACCTCGCCAGAGCCGGCGCACATCTGCTGAAGCAGCTGCTCGCCGGCAGCGACCCGGAGCTGGTCCGCCTGCGGAGACATCTGCTGGGAGTGCTGGAACGACAGGACCTGCGCATCCGCTTCGACTCCGACCTGGACATACCGTGGCCGATGCTGGCATTGGACACCGGCCGCGCGCTGACGGGAGGACGTCTGACCGCCGACCCGTTCAGCCTCTTCCTCGGCTGGCGGCACCAGATCGAGACGGCGAAGAAGTCCTACCTCACGGACTACTGGTACGTCTCCCAGCGGACCGAGCCCGTCAGCAGCCTCAACGCCGACGAGGACCTGATGTCGGTGGCCGGGGCGGCGGAGGTACAGGCACTGCTCGACGAGCGCACGGATCTGACGGAACGGTGGTTTCGCAGCGACCTGCTTGAGGACCTGGCCCTGCAGGACCTCGACGAAGACATCATGTACTTCTTCTGCCACGGGCAGTACACCGCGCAAGGCGACCGAACGTGGCTGAGTCTGTCGCTGTCGGACGCTCCCAAGTTCAACGCCACCATGCTCGACCAGTACCGTGCTCCGCACACCGAGGCCAACGCCGAGGACGCAGAGGTGATCTTCTTCCATCCCCTGGTCCTGTTGAACGTGTGTTTCGCCGGTGCACCCGCGACCGTCGGCTTCGCGGATCTCGCGGGCACCTTCATCAAGCACGGCGCGCTGGGTGTACTGGCGCCACAGATCGCCATGCCCCGGGTGGTGGGGGCCGAGTTCGCCCTCCAGTTCCTGACCCGCTACATCTGCGGGGGCAAGACCGCGGGTGCTGCGCTCCTGAAGACCGTGCGCTGGTTCACCAAGAATTACCGCAACCCCCTGCCGCTGGCGTACAGCCTGTTCTGCGGGCTCGACAGCCGTCTCGCTCCCGTCGCCCGCAAAGGTGCCGATGCCCGGTGAAAGGACACCAGCGGTGGCGAGCCCGGCGTCCGGCGCCGCAGCGCTTCGCAGGGCCACCGGGCTCCCTGGCGGTGGTCCAGTTGGACGTGGACGGCTGGTTGTTGAATGAGTCGGGCGAACCCGTACGCGCTGACCGGCTGAGCCGGCACCTCGCGGACCGGCTGACTCCGCCGCCGTGGGCGACCGACATCATCGTGTACGTGCACGGCTGGCGGACCAGCGGTACGGCAGCGATCGGCAGCGCGCTCCGGCTCGTGGGCCTGATGGAGCGGCAGAGGGCCGGCCGGGCCCCGCTCTATCCGAGGCTCGACTGGCGGTACGCGCCGTGGGTCGTCGTAGTGTGCTGGCCCTCTTCCTCCCGGCTCTCGTTCGCCGGATACGAGACGGTCCGGGAGCAGGCACAGGCCATGGGCGCCCGGGGCAAGGGATACGCCCCGCATGTCATCGGCCATCTGCTGGGTTACCTCCACTCCGAACGCGGAGACCCCGCGGCGGGCACCCTGCGCACCCGCAACGGCCAGTACCTGCACCTGGTCGGGCACTCCTTCGGAGGCCGTCTCCTGTGCGAGGCGGTGACCTGGGCCGCTGAGGCGGGCAGGGGAGGCACCCTCGGCTGGCGCGTCCCCACCCACCCGTCCCGTCCGTTCACCGTCGACTCCCTGACGGTCTTCCAGATGGCGGCACCCGTCGCCGCTTTCGACTCCCTGTTCAAGTACCTGCGGCCGGGCCCACGCGGACACATGTCACCGGTCGGAGGTCCCCTGGTCTTCACCTACTCGCGCTACGACAGAGCGGCCGGCCTGTGGCACCTGATCGGGGAGAAGGCGCCGGGGATCGGCCATTCCGGCATGCGCCTGTCCGCCACGGCGGACAGCCTCGCGCCCAATGACGTGTGGCGCACCGCACTGCTCCGGGCGGACACCCCGTACCCACGCACGTCGCTGGACCACGTCTTCGTCAACATCGACGCGAGCTGGCGTTACCGACGCAACCGGCTGAACCGCTCCGGCGCGCACTCGGACATCTACCACCCGGAGTCCGCACACCTGCTGCTGAGCCTGGCGGACCATTCGCGCCCCGATGAGACCTGACGGACGATATGCCGGTGACGGTAGGTCAGAACGGGGCCGCCGGAGAGCCTTGTACGGGGGTGGCCGGACCCTGAACCCCCAACCGCCCGTCCGCAAGCATTGCCACCGGGACCCTCATGTGGCCGGAACGAGGCACCAGCCGAGGAGGGTGATGCCGATGCCGATGCGGGGGTACGGCCTCGCGCATGCGCCGCCGCCGGCACTACGAGGTGAGCCAGCCGCGCAGGAGTCTGCTCACGGCCGGCATCGAGACGTACGTCATGAGGACGTTGAACACGCAGGCCAAGACCGCGCTGCTGAGCAGGAGGGGGAGGGTGGTGAGGTGGGGCGTGAGGAAGAGGCTGCCGAGAACGGAGATGGGGTAGATGGCCAGGGTTGCGCTGATCGCCATCTTCCACCGGGGCGGAGCGGGCCGGGTGGAGCCCGGCCTGGCGAACCAGGTCTCCATGCCGGTCAGTCTCCGTCGGGCGATCTCGGTGTGATGATGTCCGTCGCAGTCGGCGAACCAGGCCGCGCGCTCGGGCGACTCCTGCCAGGTCCGGCAGGCCTCCGTGTCCCGGAACCGGTGGACGAGGAACCAGGGGGCGTCGCCGCCGGAGGAGCGGAAGAGCCCGTACCCGAGGTGGCCGGGGAACGTTGCCGCGGTTTCGAGGATGCCCTTCGCCCACCGCTCGAAGGCGGCTTCGTGGCCGGGTTCCACTCGACGGGCTATCAGGAGGGTCACCTCGCCGTTGTCGGCGGGGACGGTGGCGTGCTCAAGGCTGACCGCGGTCAACACAGACTCCTCATGATCTCACCGCGCCCGTGCACACTGTACGCGTCGCTCACCGCGGGAGACGTCGCGCGGTCGATCACGTCCGCGCGGGGCGGTCTCCGCGTGACGACGGGTCGGTGGCATCGGCCGGCGTGCACCAGCCAGGCGATCCCAGGCCGGGCCCAACACGGAGCGTTCGCCGAGCCGCAGAGCGGGGACGGCGAGCACCGCCTGGTACGGAAGCCCGTCGAGCTAGCTGGTGCATGGACGCCGGCGTGGTCGCACGGGCGCAGCCCATGGCGCGGGCGGCGGTGTCGGACGCACCACGTACCGACTACGTGCGCGCTGGGGGAAGACATCTGCGCGGACATCGCGCACCGTCACATCGGCCTGCCGGTGATCGAGCACGAGCCGTGGGCCTGCCTCGGGCAGGTGTTCGCTCCGAGATTCCTCAATCCCTCTGTCGGACCCGGCGCCTAGGGGGTGTCTCGTCGATCAGGCCGGATCAGGGAGCGGCGTCTGGTGCCGTGCATCGCAAGGCGGAGGAGGGAGCCGATGCGGCGCATCGGGGACCGACGACAACGCGGCGAAGCGCGGTGCCAGGCGCCGCGAGCCCGGCATGATCGGCGAGACGTCCCCTAGGGGCCGGGCCGCAGCGGAACGCCCCTGCCTTCCGCTCCGTCGAGGAGTCGGGGGGGGCGGACCGGTGAAATGTCAGGACGTCGGCTCTCGTTGCTGCCGACGTCGTTCACGCCTGCGTTCCCAGGCCCGTTCCTGACGCTCCGCGCGCAACCGTCGCTCGTGTTTCCGACGCCGGGAGAGCGGCCGGCAGACCACGCTGGCCGAGGGCGAGGCGGCGCTGACCTCGATCGCCTGCCTCGGCGCGTGCCAGGCGATCGGGGCCCGCCGGCTGGACGGGCCCCTCACCGGGTTCGAGCTCGTCCGGCTCGACGGACCACGCACCCGGAGCCTGGCCTCCGGCGCCGCGGTGGGCGGAGCGAGCCCCGCCGCCACCGCTTCTGGTTTCGTGGCCGGTCTGCGGCCGGCGCCGGCCGCGTTCGTCGCGACGAGCGCGGATGATCTGCGTCAGACGGACCTCGCGCAGTGGGGACTCGCCCGCGGCGATCTGCTGGCCGTCAACCCCGCCGGGGACCGGCTGGTCATTTCCTACAGGCACCGGCTGGTCACGGTCGGCCAAGGGCTGGAAGGGGCCCTGGGCGTGGCCGCCGTCCCCGAAGACTTCGGGGGCATCCGCGACATGGTGTTCTGCGGACCCGACCGGCTCCTCACCTCGGGAGACGCGGGCAGCCTGCTGGTCTGGGGCCTACACAGCCAGCAGCCGTCCGTGACGGCCGCCCATCGAGGGCCCGCGCTGAGGAACCTGTTCGCCCTGCCGGCCTGGGGCGCCGTCGGCGGCACGGACCACCGTGAGCACCGGCTCCGCTTCCACGACCCACACACCCTGCGGCCCGTCCCGCCCCCGGTGCCGCTACGCGCGGTCGCGGAGCACCTCGACCTCGTCCTGTCCTCGGCGGACGGCCGGTACGTCGCCTACGGCGGACAGCTGGGCCTCGCCGCCGGACACCGCCGGTACACCGTCGGCCGCGAGCGAGGGCGCCGAGGTACAGAACGTGCTGGACGTGGCCTGCCCGGGTGCCGACGCGCGGGGCGAGCGGAGGAGGAGGGGACCATCCCGGGCCGGGGAACTTGGGACAGCACGCTTCCTGGGCCGCGCCCACGGTGGGGTGAGCTGGTGCTCGGCGAACAGCTCCTCGAGGGCGGCCCTGCGGCGCTGATAGGGACACGGTCGTCTCCGTTCGCGGCACAGCTGGTCAGCGGCTGTTTCCCGGGTGGTAGACGCTGAGGTCGCCGTAGGCCGACAGAACGGCGGTCAGGTCATCGGGTTTGTGCCGCAGAGTGGTGTCCAGGAAGGCGAGCGTGGTCGCGGCGACGACGTGCGGGCTCTCGGTGCGGCCCAGGCAGCCGAGTATCGAGGGCACCGGCGGCAGGTACAGGGGGCCGTCCATGAAGGTGAGGTGTGCAGCGCCGGGGATGGTGAGCCGATAGCTCGTCGCGGTGTTGAGCTTGAGGACCTTGGTGAGGCGGGGTATGTAGTGCGGGTCGGTTTCCGGGGTGATTGCCTGGGTGAGCGCGAGCGCCGGCTGGTGGAGGGAACGTGAGGTGGGGTCGTAGGGATAGCCGTCCAGATCGATGACGGCGTCGAACCTGCGGTCCTGACGGGCTGCCTGCAGAGCGGCACCGCCACCTATGGAGTGGCCGGTCACCGCGACCCGGCCGGTGTCCAGACGCCCGGTCAGTGGGCCCGCGATCTCGCCTCGGTCCAGACGGCCCAGCTGAGTGAGGACGAAGCTGAGGTCGGCGGCTCGAACCCTCGCCCAGCCGACCCCCAGCTTCTCGTCCTTGTCGGGGTCGCCGGTGGAGGCGATCTCGGTGCTGATCGTTCGGCCGTCGGCGAGGACGACGGCGGCGGAGTCATACGGGTGGTCGAGGGCAGCGACCACATAGCCGTGGCTGGCCAGTTCCTCCGCCCAGGCGGTGTTCTGCGTGCGTACTCCGCCCAGGCCGGGAGAGAACAGCACGAGCGGGAACCGTCCGCTCTCGCCGGCCACCGGAGCGTTGAAGACGGAATGGGTGTGGGCACGCGAAACGCCGTCGACCAGGAAGCCGGGCAGGCCGACATAGCGGGCGAGGGCGTCGGAGACGGTGCGCGCCTCGTGCTCCGTGCGTCCGAGATACTGCGCCCGTTGCGCGCTTGCGGGGTTCTTCTGCGCGGGATACCAGAGCTGGACCACGACCGTGCGCCGGTCGAGCCGGTCGGCGGTGGCCGTCTCGGGGCGGTGCGGGTCGGTCCACTGCACCACGCGGGTGCCGACCGTGAACTGGCCAGACGGTTCGGGGAACACGGGTACAGGAAAGGCCCAGGCGGCCACCGGACCCGTGGCGATCAGGCCGACGCAGGCCACCGACCCCGGCAACGCCAGCCACCATCGGGCCCGCCACGCCGTCTGGCCGGTACGGCGTCGCAGCAGGGGAGAGAGGGCGAACGGCAACGCGATGGCAGCGCCTGCCAGTACCGGCAGCATCTGCCAGCGGATCCCCACCACACTCAGCGCGATCGCGGACAGCACGAGAACCGCTCCCGCCGCGATCGTGACGCGTGGGCGGGCAGCGGGGGGAAGCCAGCGCGTCACCACCAGCGCGACGGCACCCAGCAAGGCAAGAAATTCCAAAGGGGACATGTACAGCCCCGCGATGATCTCGGTCACCCGGCCATCCTCAGGGCAGGGCACGCAATGCGACATCGATCCCAGGTCGCCATCACATGCAACTGGAGTCGTAATCGAGCACGCCAGGTGAACGGCCGCTTTGCGACCGCGGAATGAAGCGGCACTCCGCCTGCGGTCGTACCTCGGCGCGGTGTCATCAGACGGTGGACTCATATGCTTCGCGAGCCCGCGGCCGACCGGTGACAGGGCCGCGGTTCACGCCGGGGAGCGCGGGGCGTGCCCTCCTCCTATTCCACCCGGCTCCTCGGTAACGACGGGAGCCCCGCGTATGGGTCGATGGAGGACGAGGTGGAGGAGGCGATGTGCGCCACCTACCAGTCGCGCCGCCCGGGCTGGCGGTCCTGTTCTCGGTTCCGACGGTGGTGCTCGCGTCAGCGGGCATGAGGTAGCCGCAGCGAAAAAGGCGTCCGCTGGGGCGGCAGGCCTCTACCAACAGCGGCCTGACACCCAACCTGGTGGCCGAACCGTCGTTCGCTTGGTCGCCGGACGGGTTCTGCCGGCAAGCTCGAAGGTGTAGGTCGTACGGCCCTCGGTGCGAAGGCGTTCGTCCTTCGGGCCCTTCGTCGTCGCCGGAGTCAGGTCCTCACGGTGTTCGTGGTGCTTGAGCTCTGCGTCCTGCATGTCGTGATGTAGGCGCGGATTCAACGCACCGGTGTGAGACGCCGCAGGTGCCCGTCCAGCCGTGGGCTCGGGCGCGTGTCGTCGGGGTGGCGGTGGTCGTGACCTGGGTGCTGCCGTGGCGTCCGTGGTAGGTGCCGACCCGAAGCTCGTTCGTCCGTTCGTCGGAATCCGTGCGCCGCGAGCCCGGCATGATCGGCGAGACGCCCCCTAGGGTCCGGCGCGGGTCGTCTGGATCTCGACCGAGTGGCCCGTACCCTTCACCAGGCGACCCGCGGGGTCCGCGACGGCCACGACCGGCCGCCCTTCTTCGACCGGATGCGGGTCTCGCTGCTGTGGGACACCTGCTTGCACGCCAGCGCCTGACGACCGCGCTGCCGATCCTGCGCTGCCACCGTCCACTGACGGCCAGTCAACTGCGCCGCGTGCGGCAGATGTCGCTCCCGGCGGCCTCCGCGGTTCAGCGGAACCTCACTACTCGGGCGAAGCGCGGGCAGGCGCATACTTGGTGACCATCGCGCTGCCGCGAGGCGGTCACTGCTGTCTGTTGTGGTGTCCGAGCGAGGAGGGCGTACGGGATATGAGTGAGACAGGTCGGCCGATGGTGCCGGAGGCGGTGGACAGTCCGGCTCTGCGGGCGCAGCCGACGGGTCGGGCGGCTCGGTGGCTGCTGCGTCATCGGGTCCAGCCGACGGGTCCCGCGGCCGGGGAGAGTCAGGCCGAGCAGCACCCCTGGTGGAAGGTGATGTGCCTGACCGGGGTCGACTACTTCTCCAGCCTCGCCTACGTTCCGGCGATCGCCGCCCTGGCTGCCGGGAGCGTATCGCCTCTGGCGACGCTGCTGATCGTGGCGCTGACGCTGCTGGGGATGCTGCCGATGTACCGGAAGGTGACCAAGGAGAGCTCGAACGGCGCCGGATCGGTCGCCATGTTGGAAGACCTGCTGCCGTTCTGGTGGGGCAAGCTGTTCGTGCTGGTCCTGCTCGGTTTCGTGGCCACCTCCTGGATCATCACCATCACTCTCTCCACGGCGGACGCCTCGGTGCACGTGATGGAGAACCCCTTCTTCCCCACCGCACTGCACGGCCACGAGGTCGCCCTGACCGTGGTGCTGCTGCTGGTGCTCGGTGGGGTCTTCCTGCTCGGGTTCGGTGAAGCGGTCAGTGTCGCCATTCCGCTGGTCGCAGTCTTCCTGGCACTCAACGCGGTCGTCATCGCCGTCGGCCTGGTGCACGTGTTCACGACCGACGGCGCGCTGTCGGTTTGGACCGACGCCCTCGTCGACGGCGCCGGCGGCTTCAGTGACCTGGCTGGTCCGGCGCTTCTCGCCTTCCCTCTGCTGGTGCTGGGCCTGTCGGGCTTCGAGACCGGTGTGAGCATGATGCCGCTCGTGGCGGCCGACGGCACCAACGCCGAGCAGCGGCTGCGCTCCAGGATCCGCAACACCCGCCGTCTGCTGACCACCGCCGCCCTCATCATGAGCGTCTACCTGCTGTCCGCCAGCTTCGTGACCACGGTCCTCATCCCGGCCGACGAGTTCGAGCCCGGTGGCGCGGCCAACGGCCGGGCCCTGGCCTGGCTGGCCCACGAACACGTCGGCGAGGCCTTCGGCACCGTCTACGACATCAGCACCATCCTCATCCTCTGGTTCGCCGGTGCCTCCGCCATGGCCGGGTTGATCAACATCGTTCCGCGCTACCTGCCCGACTACGGCATGGCTCCCGAATGGGGACGCGCGGTGCGCCCGGTCGTCTTCGTCTACACCGCGCTGTGTGTGGTGATCACCATCGCGTTCGAAGCAGATGTCGACGCCCAAGCCGGCGCCTACGCCACGGGGATCCTGGCGATGATGGTCTCCGGCGCCTTCGCCGTCACCGTCTCCGTCGCACGCGGCCGCCGGTGGGTGGCCACCGTCGGCTTCACGCTGCTCACCGCGGTGCTGCTCTACGCCCTGATCGCCAACATCGTCGACAAGCCCGACGGCATCGCCATCTCCGGCTTCTTCATCCTGGGCATCATCCTCGTGTCGCTGATCTCCCGTGTCTCACGTACCACTGAACTGCGGGCCGACCGCGTCGTCTTCGACGAGAGCACCCGTCGCTTCATCCGCGACACCCTCGCCCACGACGACGCCATCAACATCATCGCCAACCGCCGCCAGACCGGTGATCTCGCCGAGTACAGCGCCAAGGAACGCGAGCAGCGCGGAACCAATCCGGTTCCGGGCCCGGCCGACGTCCTCTTCCTGGAGATCGACGTGGTCGACCCTTCCGACTTCAGTGAAACCCTCACCGTCCAAGGCGTCGAAGTGGACGGCTACCGCATCCTGCGCGCCGAGGCGCCGGCCGCTCCCAACGCCATCGCCGCCATCCTTCTGGCCCTGCGCGACGCCACCGGCGTGCGGCCGCACTGCTACTTCGCCTGGGCCGAGGGCAGTCCGCTGATGCACATGTTCCGCTACTTCCTCCTCGGGCGCGGCGACACCGCCCCCGTCACCCGCGAGATCATACGCAGCAACGAACCCGACCCCGACTGGCGCCCCGGCATCCACGTTGGCGGCTGACGACCCGTCACCTCGCCTCGAACCGCCCAGCCAGTACCTGACGATCAAGAATGGAGAGGGTGGTGCTGCGGCCGATGTACTCCCCAGGCGGCCCTCCGGGGCGTAGCGGCCGAGCAGCACCGTGCGGGGCGGGGTGAGGGAGCCGGTGCTCGCGCCGACCACACCCTCGACAAGGAACTGTCGAACCTCATCGGCGAGCTGTGCACCCGCAGCGACATCTTCCGCGCCATGTGGGGCTCCCACGACGTCCACGTCTTCCGCGAGGGCACCAAACGCCTGCGCCACCCGGTCGTCGGCGACCTGGAACTCGACCACGAAAGCATGCAGCTCGACGACAACGGACTCAGCGTGGTCGTCTATGGCGCACCCGCGAACAGCGCCTCCGAAGACGCCCTCGAACTCCTCGCGAGCTGGTCCGCCACCGCCGGCCAGGAGCAGGACACCGATATCCCGTCCACGAACTGAACCGCGCGCTTGCCCCTCCGCTTTGGTGAGCCTCGGATGCCAGGAGTGGACGGTCCTCGCCGGCAGCTGCCTCTGGCCCGTACGCTGACCCCGCGGTGCGGGCACGGCCCCATCGCCACCCGCACCGCACCCCCAAGGAGCCAGCCGGTGCCATACGGCGCCGCGCTCCCGGGCTGCCGGACCGGCACGCCTTGCTTGGGCCCACCGGTCTGGCAGCCCGACCAGTCCACCGACCGGCCCGCAGCGCACGTGCGCCCGGCAGCACGAGGGCCCTGACCGCTCGGGGATGATCAGGACCTCGTGCGGTGCTCACGTGAACCCCCTGCCTGGGCTGGTGTGACTCATGGGGTCAGCTCGTCCTGGTGGCCGCCGCGCCACTCGGTGAGCAGGACGGTGGCGTCGTCGGCGAGGCGCCCGTCGTTGTGTTCCATGACGGCCGCCATGAGCCGGCGCAGGGTTTCGTGCAGGGTGTGCCGGCCCGCGTGGTGGCGGCGGATGAAGCCGACGAACCGGTCCCGCCCGAACTCGTCACCGCGGGCGTCACGGGCCTCGATGATCCCGTCGGTGTAGAACAGCAGGCGGTCACCGGGTTGTAGCTGCTCGGTGCGCTCGGTCACCGGCAGCCCCAGGTCAGCCCCCATGGGTCCGGCCGGCGGGCAGGCCAGCTCGGTTGTCCAGCGGTTGTCGCGGATGAGGATGGGCAGGGGATGGCCGCGGTTGATCCAGGTCAGCCGTCCGCTTGCCATGTCGAGGTCGGCCAGGATGCCGGTGACGTAGCGGCTGGCGTTGAACTGCTTGAGCAGTGCCTGTTCCACTTGCTCGCTGGTCTCTGCCAGGGACGCGCCCTGGCGGCGGGCATTGCGGCAGGCGGCTACGGCGACGTTCGCCGTGATACCGGCGGTCATGTCGTGGCCCATGGCGTCAAAGACGCTCAGATGCAGCGTGGTGCCGGCGACGGCGTAGTCGAAGGCGTCGCCGCCCATCTGGTAGGCCGGCTCCATCGCCGCGCCCACCGTGACCCCGCGTCCGGCATAGGCGGGAGGCGGGGTGAGGTTCCACTGCATCTCGGCAGCGACGTTCATCGCCTCGGTGCGCACCAGCCGGGCGTAGGAGTCGCTGAAGGAACGCTTGCTGAGCAGCAGCAGTGCCGTCATCGACGCCAGATCGCGCAAGATGTCACGGGTCGGCGCGTCGTCGGTGACGCTGTCGGCCCGCACCACGCCCAGACGCTCCACACCATCGGTGACGGCCACCCACCACCGCCGCCGCCCGCCCGGCACACCGCCCGACGCCGGCTCGGCGAGCAGATCCACACGCTGGTACGCCTGGCCGGCCACACTGCCCTGGACGGTGAACTCCTGTCCTCCGCCCGCGGCGTCGCCTCCTTTGCCGGTCAGCCGACGCAGCACCGTCTCACGGATGTCGACGACGAAGACGGCCACGTCGTACAGCCCGGCTTCGGCAGCGTGCTCGGCGACCAGGTCCGGAAGCTGCTCCAGCGTGACCGTATGGCTGGCCTGGACCATCCGTACCAGTGCCAGAGCGGCCGCGGCCCGGTCAACCACAGCAGGCCCCCTCACTTTGCCGGCAGGATCCGATCGAAGCGATGGCAATGTGCACTCGGCTACGACGTCGCATTGCCGACTCCTTCCCGGTCCTCGTGCGAGCAGTGATCATTTACCGGGACGGCGCTGACCGTCACTGCTCGATCGGCCTCGTCAGAGCCGAAGGGCGGGTCATCAGTATGGCCCGGACCGCTTTCTCCCAGGCTGGGACAGATGGCGCCCGGCCACTGCTGCCCCTTCCAGCGTGCCCTACGCGAGTTGTCCGGGCAGCGCACCGGACCGAACTGTTCACTCGCCTGCGGCTCGCCCGTCTGATGCGCACCCGTGCCACACAGCCGTCCGGCGCCGCGCCGGGTGACGAGGGACAGGGCGAGGGAGGGTGGGTGTGAGAGCCGCAGGACATGGGCGGTGAACGCCGGCCCTCCTGGTGTCTCTGACGAATGCGGGCTGAGGCCGATCCGCCATCACTCCGTGCTCGAGCGATGACCGCTTGTGTCCATCGCCGCAGCTTCTGCGCCACCGCGGCCGCCAGGTACGTGAGGGCGCTCCGCCCCTTGGCCCCGTAGCGCGACGCCGAACTGGGCCGGATCAAGGGCGTGCCGAACCGGTTCCCGGGCCGGGTCTTCGCGTCCGACCGGTTCGGACTGCTCGGGATCCGGCCCATCGCAGGCTCGGGATGGGCCGGGCAGAAGCCTCGCGGTCGAACCTGGGAGTACGAGCCACTCTGGGGCAACCCCAGCACCTGGCTGATCAGGTTAGGCGGCAAGGATGTCATTGGTGTCCTCGTCGGTGAGCGTGAAGCAGACGACGCCTGGTCAAGCAGCCGGGCGGGCCGGGCGCCCGCCTCAGCGGTTTGAGAGGCTCGGCGACGCGTCAATCACCAGATGGTGGCAACGCGGGCAGTGATGATCACAACAATGCAGGAAGACCGGCGCCATGCGGTCGGTCTGATCATCGCCGCAGCTGTGCTCGCCGGCAGCAAGCGGTCACGCAACAGCCGGCAGCTGCGTGAAGCGGGCCGAGGAATCCGAGATCAACGGCTGCGATGCGGCGGCCGGACGGCTCGATGATGCTGCCACCGCCCGCCACCTGCCGCGAAGCGCACCCCGAAGGCGGTGAGGAACAAAGGGATCTCAGGCCAGGCCGCGCCAAGAAATGGCGGGGTGGCGATCTCTCTTCGCGCTGGTTTGCCTTCGCTCGCTGGGTACCCGAAGGGGGAAATGCACCCTTCCGATCCAAGGTGACCGAAATGACCACTTCTCACGGGCCGTCCCTGGAGACCCACCCCGACATCATCGACATGCGCCAACGGCATGAAATCGCGGAACGCGCCACGAGCACCCCGCAAGGCCAGGCCGTCGGCATGCTGGCCTTCCTCACCGGTATCTACCTGGCAGCGTCCCCGTGGATCACCGGGTTCAACGGCCTGTCCACCCTCGCCGTCAACAACCTCCTCGTGGGCCTCGCCTACGCCCTGCTGATGAGCGGTGGCTTCGGCCGAGCCTACGAACGCACTCACAGCATGGCCTGGGGAGCCTGCCTCCTCGGCGCATGGACGATCATCGCGCCCTGGGTGGTGGCAGGCAACGTCAGCACCACGAAGACCATCACCAACAACGTCATCACCGGCGCCATCGCACTCCTGCTCGCACTGGCTGCCAGCGCCGCGGCCCGAGCTGCCGAATCAGCCAAGATGCGACGCGAAACGGCGACGCCGTACACATCGGGCCGCTGACCTCTGATCCCTGGACAACGCCGCCACGGGATAGTGAGTCGCTGAGCCGATGGCCTCGCATGAAGGCGTGGCGGTGACGCCTTCTGAATGCCTGGGCGATAGGCACAAGCCCGGCACCTCGGCCAGCCGCCCTTCAACTCAATCCCGTCCGAGTCGCACGGGTGCCGGGGCCAATACGGCGAGACGGCATCCGATCGCCGCGAGCCTGGCCAGAGCTGGCCGCTGCTGTCTACCGGCGGCGGCCGCACAATGTGCAGGCAAGGCCACAATCGCGGCGGCGTCGTCGAGTCGACCGTCGGCTCCTTGTTGGGCGCTACAGGAAAGGCACTCGGTTCGCCCGGGGCTGGGATCGAATCCTTACTGAGCCGCCGGTCGACCGCAGCGAGGCCATGCCGTCAGCCATCCGGCCTGCATGGCCGCGTCCAGCAGATACGTCGGGCGGATCCGGCTCCGGGGCACCCAAAGGTCGATCGCGAGCAGGGTCACCGCCGTCCCCACGTCGGTACGGCGGGCTTGGCGGACGGCATCAGTCGTGGCCGGGCTGAGCAGCATGCTGCACCCGGCCATGGTGAGGAGCGCGGCGGTCGTGTGCTGCAGCCACTCCTCGGACTTGCGGCCGAAGACCCACTGGAAGCTGCGCAGGTGCAGCCAGGGCCAGCCCCGCCGACCAGGTTGATCAGCCCTTCTGATCGGGGCCAGCCACACAGGGCTCATCCCTGCCTCCTTGGCTGCGGCCGCACCGGCCGTGACAGACCGAGGCGCACCTTGTGTACCCCGTCGGAGAAGTGCACCAGCGGCTCCTCGGTGGGCGTCGGCAGCCCGGCCGCACGGGTCATGCTCTCGGCGAGGTCGTCGAGATGCGCTGCGCGCAGCGGCCAGGGCTCGTGCTCCACGGGCGTCTCCCACAATGTCCCCGCGCTGTGCGTGAACGCCCGCCACCGAGACGCCAGCCACACATCGCGGTGCGTAGGGCGGATCGGCGGGCCGGGACGTACGGTCAGGCGGTAGGCCGACGCACCGCGCCACCTTGATCCGGCGTACGTCACGCTTTCACCGCTGCGCGCCAGCCTCAGCCGTCCGAGGTGGTACGGCGCCCCGATGGCGCGAGCCGCCAGCATCACCGGGCAGGCTACGTCGATCGACAAGAACCACAGCCCTTCCCGGCCGTCCGGTCCACGCACGTAGGTGCGCAGATTGGTCTCCGGGAAGGCGGCCAGTGCCACAGGGGAGCCGGAGGGCCGCATGTCGGCCATGACGAACGGTGTCAGCCCCACCCAGGCATGACCGTCATGGGTGTCCACCGTCAGGCCATCGGGCAGCAGGCGTTGGATGAGGTCCGGAGCGTACGCCCAGTGCAGAAAGGTCTGCGTCAGCCAGCCCGCCCGCAGCGCCGGCATGCGCACACGATGCTCTGGCCCGTACGTCACCACGCCCATCGACTCCCTTGCATGACCATGTGCAGACCACGGCGAGTGCCTTGCGGCTGACTGGGTCGTCCGCCCCTGTCACGTGAAAGATCGCCGCCATGGAGGCGGACCCCTGCGGACCCGCCGTGTGCCCGGTTGCTGACGACCATCTGTGTCACCGGCTGGAACGCCCGCCGCGCCATGGGGAGGTGGTCGTGAACGCATCGCGTATCCGGTCGTAGAGGCTCAGCGGTACCCCGAGCATCGCGTTGACCGGTGGCCGCCGGGGGACGACGGGGTGGGGATGAGTGGGCGCGGTTCGCCGTACCGCCTCCCATGCGGTGCCCAGGTGCTGCAGCCGCGCCGCATCCGTGGCTTCCTGCAGCCGCGGCAGCAGAAGGTCCTCCTCGTCCCTGATGTCCTGCTGGATCAAGGCGAAGGCTCGCTCCACCTTCTGCTCGCGTTGCGGATCGCCGGGAGTAAGGCGTTCGATGTCGGACACGAGATCGTTGATCTGCTGGTGTTCCTCCTCGACCCGGGCGGTGAGCTCGTCCCCGTCCGGTACAAATCGCCGGACAGCCGGCCAGAGCACGGTTTCCTCAGCGAAAGCGTGGCTGAACACCAGTTGAACGACCTCTTTCAGCGCTTGCTGGCGTTCTCGGCCGATACCGGTGCGGTAGCAGCCCATGAGGCGGTCGATCTCCGCGTGATCACGGCGCTGGCGCGCCAGTACGCTGCCTTGGCCGCCCAGCTGCTGAAGTGTCTGGTCCTTGATGCTCGTCGGCATGGTCGCTCCTCGACCGAATAGATCACAGGCGTGTGCTGAGCGCGTCGCGGGCTCGTTCCAGCAAGGAGGTGAAGGGGCCCAGCGTCCACTGCAGCACGGGCGAACCGGCAGCGGTCGGGTACGGGTGCGTGCTCCGTGGTGCAGCCGGCTTCCAGCGCCGGGAACTCCACCGCGTCCTCGCGTCCGGCGCGGGCGGGCACATCCTGTCGGAACTGCGCGAACCGCACGCCGAACTCCTCACTGGAGAGGTCCATCCTCTCCAGCTCGGCGGGCACCGTATTCGCCTCCTGTTCCTCCGCATCACGGGCATGAGCCTCTTCCCCGCCCGCGGTGCCCTTCGCGGCAGAGCGCACTATCTGCCCGTCCCGTTGCGCGGATCGCGCGCATGCCAAGCGGCGACGCGGGTGGGCCGAGCGACGGACAGGGGACAGGAAATCCGAGGCGCGGGCGCCGGCTGCTTCCCCACACGTCAGTCGGGGCCCTCCTCGGACTCTGCTCGTTCCTCCAGGGCCTCGTCGGTGGCCTCCCCGGACGTGTCGGGCTCGGGGCGTCCCTCCTCCTCCGGGTGGACGTCCCGCTCGTCCGTCTCCCGCTCCAAAGGCGACGCGGGCTCGCGCTCTTCTTCTCCGGAACTGCTCATGGCTGCCTCCCTCAGGGCGCCGCTGAGACCTACCGAGTTCCCCGGACCATGGCGTAAAACGAGGCTCGGCGAGGCTGAGCTGAAGCCCGAACGTTGGTCTTCCAGTGGGAGAACCGTCCGTCCGACATGCCCTGCGGATCCACACACCGGATGATGCCTGCGGTGTCGTGGGAGGCGGTGCCTGGTCCCTGGTCTCGGGTACTCGTGGCGGCAGTGGCCGGGTGGCGAGTCGGACGACGCTCGTCCTCACGCTGACTTCGTTGGGCGGTCACGCCCGCGACGCGAGAGAGTCGGCATCGCACGGCGGGTGGGGCGCACGGCAGGTGGGGGAGTGCTCTGCGCGGCCACTTCGGGAAGGGAAGTCCCGGAATGGACGGAGTGGTGGTGGATCCGACGGTACGCCGAAAGCGGCCCTTGACCAGGGTCACCACGGCTGCCACGGCCGGACACGTCTTCTTCGAGCTGGCCGCAGGGGTGGGAATGCCTCTGGCGTCCGTGCTCGGACCGTTCACCGCGGCGACCGCGTGGGCCGCCGGTGCGTGGACGGCCTGGCGCGCGGCGGCCACCCGCCCGGCGCGCGGTGATCCGGTGTTCGCCGTGCTCGACAGCGTCAGTCTTGCGGCGGTGATCGCCCACCTGGCGGGCTGGCCGAGAAGGCGCACGCGGCTGGGGGTCCCGTGGCTCACGGACTGCGAGGGACTCGGCCCGCGTCTCATGCCGTACTACAACCCGATCTTGTATGTCTCCGGTGCCGCCGCCGCGGCGGCCGTGCTGCTGGAGAACGGCTCTGCTCCACGGCGCCTGCCGCTGCTGTCCCTGCCCCTCGTTCCTCTCCTCGTCGTAGCCCAGCGCGCGGAACACCGCCGGCTGAAGACGATCGCGGCAGCACATCCCGCTTGGTGGAACCGCCGTCTCGCGGCAACAGCACGGTCTGGAACCGAACGGTGCGCCCGGCTCCCTGACTGATCGAGGCCACGAGGTGGCGGCTCACGGCCGACCAGACTCCTCACACACCCGAAGCACTGCGCGGGGGCTCTCCGTCCAGGCATCCTCGGACACCCGACACACATGGCGTCGGGGTTCGGGTACTCGCCGCGCACCCGTGCTCACCGTCCTCCGTGGTGCGCGCTCACCCGCACGAGTTCCGCTTCCTGAGCATGTGACCGCACCTGAGCGCCGCTGAGAAATCGCTGACGGTGGCCGCCGCGGGGCCGGCCGCCGGGGCCGTCGTCGCCGTACGGCGCGCGAAGGCACGCCCGTCCAACACAGCCGCCGGGGACCGCTGGCTGACGGTGACGAACTGCGCGTCCGCGCGCCTCGCCGACGCCGACCCGCGTCAGGATCTGCGCCGTGCCCTGCGCGAGGCCAAGGCGCTGCTGGAGGCGGGTGAAGTGCTTCAGCCCGACACACCGCCGACCACGCACGACACCCCGGGCGGCAAGCTGATGGGTCTGCTCAGCCGCCGCGCCGGTGGGGAGGGAGTGCTGTGAAGGCCCTGTGCCGGTAAGGCGTCAACAAGCTGTCCGTCGAGCAGGTGCCCGATCCTGGCCTGCGCAACGACCAGGACGTGATCGTACGGCTGATCGCGGGCACCACCGCGGCTCGGAGCTCCGTCTCATCGGCGGCTACATCCCGTTCATTCTGGGTGTGTCGCCGGCGCCGTCGACGAGTTCCCCCTCGGCGCTGTGATCAACAAGGGCCTGACCGTGCGGGGCGCCCAGCAGCACGGTCAGCGTTACACCCGATGCTGCTGGACCGGCTGGCGGCCGGAGAGCTGAGCACGGCCCACCTGGCGACTCACACCGTGTCCCAGGACGAGGCGCCGCGGGCATACGACATGTTCAAGGAGAAGACGGACGGCTGCGTGCGCGCAGTGATCCGGCCGGGCGACCGACCGCTGTGACACACCCCAGGCGCCCCCGGCTCCGGTTCGCTGTCTGCGCAGGTGAGGACCCGGCCGACCATGAGTGCTACGCCACGCCGCCGCCCCGGAAGCGGCGCAGCCGCCTCCTGCGGCTGCTGGACAGCCTCGAGAGTGAGCCCAGAGCCGACGCGGTGATCGACGCGGTCCGCAAGAGGGTGCGGGCCCTGCCGCACGGTGACGGGCGGGACCTCCCCCACGGCAGGTGGCTGTGGCACCCGGTGCGTCCATTGATGGTGCAGGTACCGGTCGGAGGCTGGCTGTCGGCGGCGGTGCTGGACATGTGCCCCGGCCGCTCCCGCGAGGCGGGCCTGCTGGTCGGCGTCGGCCTGGCCTCCGCCGCTCCCGCGGCCCTGGCAGGCTGGGTCGACACTGGCTGGGTCGACTGGGCGGAGCTGCACCGCCGGCAGCAGCGTGTCGGCTTGGTGCACGCCCTCGCGAAACTCGGCGGCCGTCGGCCTGTACGCCGCCTCGCACACCTCCCGCATCAAGGGACGCGGCGCAGCAGGCCGGGCCTACGGCTTCCTGGGGGACGGCGCACGTCGTCACGCAGGGCTGGCGCCGGATCGGGGCCGTGGCGGACTTCCCGGCCGACCGGCCGGTTCGGCGCAGCGTGGACGACGTCCCGGTCCTGGTCGTCCGGGAAACCGGAGGCTCTCGACGTGGCCGTCGGTGATCCGGGTGTCGAAGGCCGGCTGGGGTGCGGTGGCCGGGCCGCGGACGTTCCAGCCGTCCGAGAGCCGGAAGACGCTGCCGTGCCAGGGGCACTGGACGCATCCGTCGCTGACCGTGCCCTCGGAGAGCGGCCCGGCGAGGTACTGGGACGGGCAGACGCCGCACGAGGCCGACGAGGGATAGCGGCGCACGGAAACGGGAGCACACGGACACGGCAGCTGACGGCCGCTGACCAAGGCAAGGGCTGCACGAGGAGGCACAGAGCGAGGACGCCAGGCACACCGTCGGAGAGCTGGCCACCTGCCCCTTCTGCAGAAGCGTCTGGGTGGCCTCCACCCTGACCGCCGGCCGGCTTCTGTAGTCGCGTGCGCCACGCACCGCCATGGGCGCGCTCGCCGCTCCGGCCGGGGCGGACACGCTGCAACTGGCATACAACGCGCCCATCGAGAAGGCATCCGGCGAGTGATCCGGCAGCGGTCCGCGGTGGACGGCCGGTGCCGACGTTGGCCTTTCATGCCGCCCACAAGAGACAGACCGCTGCAGCGATCTCGGTGGTCCTGGACGCGGGTGGCTGGAAGGATCCCGGCCGACGGCACGACAACGCGGCGGCGCTCGCAGCAGATCCGCGGCGACTGGACCACGCGGCGCCGGCCCCCCGACCGTGCCGATCGCACGCCGGCAGGCGGTCCGGCCGACCATCCGTGTCATGCCCGACGCGCCGGGCGAGGCCGACCCTCAACGCGCGCCGGACCGCGACCGTCGCCATGGCGGCTGCGCTGACCTGCCTGCCGCTCCTGGTGCACCTGCTGTCCCAAACCGCCACCTACGTCACGGACAGTGGCGCGCCTACGAGGCTACTCATCGCGAACCTGCTGCTGGGCCTGGCTGAGACAACCGCGCTCGGCATCGGTGTGGGACTCCTGCTGCGCCGCAGATCGGTAGGCCGTCGTACGACAGCGGTGGCGGGCGTCTCAACATCGTCGCCCTGAACGGCCTGCTGCACGAATGTCCTGGGATTCACGTCCCGCATCGTGTTGGGCCTCCTGGCCGGTCGACGCTCTCCGCGCGTTCTGACCGCGCGGGAGCCGTCCGACGGCGACCGGCATTGTCGGTCCCCGGTGCTAGCGTCGCCACCATGGCAAACCGTTCATATCTTTACTCCGCGGACTCGATGCCTAACGAGGCAGAGATCCCCGAGCGGATCCGATGCATATCCGAGCACAACTGGGACATCCCGCTCGCGCACAAGCTCATGGTAGGGCGCGGAACGACGATCGTCCCGTCCATGATCTGGAACCCCCCGATCGGCATCGCCGCGGACTACGCCGCCGGGACGGCCCTGCTCCGCGATCTCCTCCGCGCGGTCGGCAAAGGCCTGGAGAGCGACGCCGAGTTCGCCGAATGCGTTGCCAGGACCATGGCCCACCTCGAGAAGCAGCAGGCGAAGTACTTCGTCCTCGAGACCGGGGAGATCGTCTCCATGACGGGCGACGATCCGGCAGCGAGCGTGCGGCGTCTGGCGTCCGAGGACATCCCCGACGCCGTCGCCAAGGCGGAGGCGGCGATCGCCGGTCATGACGACGACTGGCTGGCCTCCGTCCGAGCTGACTGGCAGAGGCACTTCGCGTCCTTCTACAGCGAGGCGCTCTACTTCTCCTTCCCCAACTGACGCACGCTGACGCCGCGGACCCAGTGGCCCTGCGGGAGGGTCGTAGTGCTCATGCTGCCCCGCCTCCATGCGGCGGTTCCCGAGCGCCCGTCGCGGCGACCGTTGATGGACGGCGCCGCGGTGTGCGCAGGCGAGGCGACAGCGGCGCGGCAACGGATGGCCGTAGGAAGGGGAACTGACATGGCAGACATCGTGCAGATCCGGGCGAAGATCGAGACCGTCGATGTGGAGGATGGCGGAATCGAGCAGCTTCGTCCATCTCGACATCGCGGACCGTGAGTTCAACCTGGACCCGGACGGCGATGACTTCGAGGCCGACGCCAACCAGATTCTCGTGCCCGGTAGGCAGGAGGAGTCCAGCGGCAGCGTCGACTTCACCGTGGCACCCGTGCTCAACCCGGACGAGAACGACCCCCGCAAGCCGCGGCTGGACACCGAGGACTTCGACCTCTACCCCGTCCACCTGCGGGTGGTCGACGCTGGCACCGCCCCAACTGGTGCCTGGAGCGGGCCCGCGTCACCAAACTGGACGCGTGACACGGGGGGGCGGCGTGGAAGATCTGGCAGCGGTGGCGATCGGGGTTCTGGCCGCCACCGTGACCGGCACCGCCACGCATTTTGGACAGGAGGGTGCTGCCGCGGTCCTGCGGATGGTCCGCGAGCGGCTGGGCAGTACGAGACGTGGGCAGACCGCGCTCGCGGAACTGGAGACGGCACCGGACGATCAGCGGGCCCGGGGCGAGGCCATGACGGTACTGCGCAGGGAGGTCCGGGAGGACCCAGATCTCCAGCGCACCTTGGCGATGCACCTGGACACTGCGATGTCGCAGACGACGGGCAGCGTGACCTTCCACGGGAGCAGGGTTCGAGGCAGCCAGATCGCGCTCGGGTCGATCACCATCAACAAGCCCGCTTCGACTGGCGCCACGGTGGGGCTCGTCGCCGTTCCTGACGGCCCGCGCCGGCCACTCGGGAGGATCGGCGTGCGCGACACTTCAGCGCAGACACGTCGCAGCGTGGCGAACCCTCACGGATAAGCCAACAGAGTCGTTGACGGCGACGGCGACGGCGGTACACGGGATCGGATCACCGATTCCCACCGGCATGGCGGTGCGGGGTGCGCACACGCCCTCGTGGAGCACGGTCACGAGAACCGCGCCGCAGGCCTGGTCCACGACACTGCGCAGGCCGTCTGGCTTCTCAGGGCTGGGGCCGGCGCTGTCTCGGCCGCGTGCTGGTCGGCGGTGGTTGCTGGTTGCACCTGCCGGACCCGCTTGCGTCTCAGCAGCGGTGTCTCGTCTCGTTCGTCCCGTCTGGTCCGCGCTCTACTCGCGGGCACGGTGGCTTCGGACGCTGGCGGTATGGGGGTCTTCGACGAGGGGTTGGCTCTGCGTGAGCAGCGGCTTGGCGAGTCGGACGAGGCGTATTGGGTAGGCGGACCGGTCCCGACGCGGCTGCCCCGAGAACGCGCTCAGCCGGGTGACCGGCAAGGTGCCGATCTGGCGGGTGGCTTCGTTCACCTTCAGTGACAGCGTTGGCCGGCCAGTTCGAGCAGCGGTCAGCGATCTCTGGGGCGATGAAATGGAGTTCTGTCGGCGTTTCGCGTCAGTGATCTGCTCGTGGTCGTGGCCCGAAGGCCGAGTTCCGGGGTCCGGGGTCCGGGGGCCAGCAGGGCGGGGATCACTGCGTACGCTGACGTGTGTGTCCCACCCGCCGGCGGACGCGCGTCAGGGGGCCCGGCTGGTGCCGGACCCCCTGTCTTTCGTGGCGGGTACAGGATCTGAGAGCTGCGTCCTGTGGGTCATGGGCCCGGCGAGCACCCGGTTGATGCAGCCCGCGTCGGTGGTGCCGCTCTGCACGGGGCTCGGTCAGGGCAACGGGGAACGTCAGCCGCGGACGATGTTCTCGGCCTGGGGGCCCTTCTGGCCCTGGGTGACGTCGAATGTGACCGGCTCGCCCTCGACCAGCTCGCGGTACCCGCTGCCGGAGATGTTCGAGTAGTGGGCGAAGACATCCGGTCCACCGCCGTCCTGGGCGATGAAGCCGAAGCCCTTCTCGGAGTTGAACCACTTCACGGTGCCGCTGGCCATACTGCGTCCTTCGTTCTTGCCGGGGGTGCCGGCCGGGGGAGTGCCAGGCGTCTTCCCCCTGTAGGAAGACGCCTGGCGTCCGTTCTACCCCGACCAGGGCTCCGTCATACGATCATCCGTCACGGAGTCGGACGCGGGTCTGGTCCGGTAGGGGTGCGGCCCCGGGCAGGATGAGCAGATGGGGATGCGCCGCTGGGGGAGTGGTGTCTGGACGGCGGGCGGGTGCGGGTGCCCGGTACGGCCCGGTACGGGTGAAGTTCCGGGCGCGGGCCGTCAGGGACGTCGTGCGCTCCTCGGCGATGCCGGCGGTCCGCATGCGGCCACGCTGATGAAGGGGCGTCGACGCCGATCGGTGCGCGACGAGTACACCGAGGCCCTGGCCGGGCTCGTCGCGGCGGCCGGACCGCCTGAACGGGTGAGCCCGGATAACGCCCTGCGCCGCCTTGGCGCCGCCATGCGGCGGCCCGCGTCCCGCCGGTGCTTCGGTCGTTGTGCCGGATGCCCCCCGCCCGGACGATCGTGTTTCTGGCCTCGGTGGGGGATTGCGTGCATCTCGTCCTCGCCGCTGTCTACGGCGGGTGCGAACGAGGCGGTGTGCGTGCGGTGCGGCTGCGTGCCGGACGCCACGGCCGGGCGTGGGGACGTTGGCCGCTTGGGCTGTGACGGCGAGGAGGCCGACGGCACAGGAGGGACGCCCGCGCGTCCGCAGGCGCAGGGCGGAGGGGGCCGCCGGTCAGTCAGTCCGCCGGCGCGGGGTCCACCGCGTAGACGTAGCGGAAGGATTCGTACTCACCGCAGGTCCAGAGGACGTTCTCGGTTCTGTCGTAACTGAGATCCTCGGGGCCGACGGACAGGGTGCTGCGGCGCGTCGGTCGGGTGGCGCCTGGGGTCCAGGAGTACAGGGCGCCGCGGGCATTGCCCGCACTGACCGAGAGGTAGTACGTGTCGTCGACGCTCACCGCGCCCTGAATGCTCCGCTGGCCCACGGTGCTGTTGCCGCGGCGGCGGGTGATCTCCCTGACGTCGGTGGCGACCAGTCGGTCGGGTGTGTTGCCCAGTTCCGTCAGGGGCAGCCGCAGTACCTTGGGGCGGACGCGCTCGGTGGAGGTGTACTCGCTGGCCAGCAGGGTATGGGTGGAGCCGGTGCGGTCGACGGAGACAGCCGAGTAGCGGAAGCGCCGTCCGTTGTTGTCGAAGGCCGCGATCTGCGGCAGCACGTACTTGTAGTCGTAGCCGTAGTAGTCGCCCGCATCGCCGTTGCCGCCGTCGATGAGGCCGACAACGTCCGGGCGGTCGTCGCGCACCCGCAGGATGCGGGTGAGGTCGAAGACGCGCAGGCCCGCGTAGGTGTCGGCGACGTAGAGGGTGTTGCCGTACCAGGCGATACCGCCCGCATGCCGCTTGATCGGGGCGAAGGTGGGTAAGCCGCCGTCGGTGCGGTACGGCTCCACCATCAGGACGTGTCGGTACTTGGGGCGCGCGGCGTGCCAGTCCACAAGGGACAGGCGCATCCCCTGGTTGACGCGGCCTCCGAGGTCGTACCAGCTCACCATGACGGTGGTGACCGGCGTGCCGAAGGAGTCGTACGTGGTGCTCACGCCCTGCGGGCGCCAGCCGCGGACCAGTTGATCACCGGGCACTTGCCAGTGGAAGCCGAAGGCGTACTGCTCGGCGATGTTCCGGCCCTCGGCGGTCTCGATCCTGCCGCCGTAGCGGTTCGCGTCAGCCAGAACGGCGTCGACGGGGACCGTGCCCAGCACAGCGGCGAGTGCGTCGACCGTGGCCTTGTAGGGTGCCCGGTTGCCGTGGACGTCGGCGGTGAGCCGCTTGTCGAGGCGGTAGTCCTCAGGGGCGGCGAAGGCCGGAGCCGGTGTTTGGGAGCGATTGAGTTCGGGATCTTGGCCTGGCTGGGGCTGGTGTGTGATCAGCAGGTGGCCTGGCGGGCGAGTACCAGTGCCGCATCGGGCGACGTTTGCCCTGTCCTGACGTGTCGCCTGGTTGCTGTGCCGGGCGGCACCGGACGCCCAGAGTGATCACGAGTCCCGTGATTCGGCAGGACTTCGCTCAGCGGTGACGGTCGTCAGGCGCTGGAGCGGACGACCAGGCGGGTCGGGAGGATCAGCGGGGTGGGGTCCTGCCCGTTGACGAGCGCGACGAGCATGCGCGCCATCTCCCGCCCGAAAGCCGCTATGGGCTGCTGGACGGTGGTGAGCGGCGGATCGGCGAACCGGGCGGCGGTCAGGTCGTCGAAGCCGACCACGGCGACGTCGGCGGGGACCCGTCGACCGGCCTCCCGCAACGTGCGCAGCGCTCCCGCCGCCATGTTGTCGTTGGCGCCGAACACCCCGTCCACGTCGGGGTGGTTCGCCAGCAGTGCGGCCATGGCGGCGGCTCCGCTGGGCTCGGTGAAGTCCCCCTCCTGCGGCGGGAAGGGATCGAGACCGGCGCCCAGCATGGCGTCGCGGTAGCCGCGGTACCGGGCGCGCCCGGCTTCGGTGTCCAGACGCCCGCAGATCGCGGCCACGCGCCTCCGGCCGCGCGAGATCAGGTGCTCGGTCGCCTCGCGCGCTCCGCCGACGTTGTCGACGTCCACATACCAGCGAGGAGCCGAACCGATCGGGCGCCCGCCGAACACGACGGGCATCTGCGCCTCGTCGGCCACACGGGTCAATGGATCGTCCTCGCGCAGCGCCATCAGCATGACGCCGTCGGCGCCCCTGGACAGAAGGAGCTCCTCGACCCGCTTGCGGCCCCGGTCGGAAGCGGCCAGGCACAGCATCAGATGCAGGTCAGCCTCCTCAAGGGCGGCCGAAGCCCCCACGATCACCTGGGCGAAGAACGGGTCGGCGAAGATCGACGGATCCTCTCCCGAGACGACCAGGGCGGCCGCTCCCGTCTGACGGGTGGCCAGTGCGCGGGCGGTCGGATTGGGTACGTAACCGAGTTGCCGGACGGCCCGTTCGACCGCCTCACGCTTGGCGCGGCTGACGTGTGGAGCATTGTTGAGGGCGCGGGAGGCCACGGAGCGGGAGACGCCGGCGCGTTCGGCCACCTGGTCGAGCGTCGGCTGCCGACGCGGCGCATCTTCTGCCATGAATCGTGAGTCCTTCACAGGTGGGGGCCCTCAGGGGCTGGTCACTGGGAGCGCTTCCAGAAGCCAAGGCTACAGAGCCCACTTCCGCACGTGAAGTCGGATCACGCACCAACCATTGACAGTTCAACCGGTCAGCCACACGATTGGGACCGCTTTCAGTGGGAGCGCTCCCAACGACTCACATCACCGTCAGGAAACCGAGGTACTGTCATGCGCCTCCGACTCCGCGCACTGGTGGCAGCGCTCTGTGCTCTGCCGCTGGCGTTCACCGTCGCACCGTCCGCCCACGCGGCCGACCCGACCACCATGACCAGCGGGTTCTACGTGGATCCCGACTCCAGCGCCAAGCGGTGGGTCGCCGCCAACCCCGGCGACGGCCGAGCGACCGCGATCAACTCCGCGATCGCCAACACCCCGATGGCACGCTGGTTCGGCTCCTGGAGCGGCACCATCGGCACCGCCACGGGTGCCTACGCCGGGGCGGCGGACCAGCGGGACAAGCTGCCCGTCCTCGTCGCCTACAACATCTACAACCGCGACTACTGCGGCGGACACTCCGCGGGCGGAGCCGCCTCGCCGTCCGCCTACGCCAACTGGATCTCCCAGTTCGCCGGCGGGATCGCCAACCGCCCGGCCGTCGTCATCCTCGAACCGGATTCCCTCGGAGACTACGGCTGCATGACCCAGTCGCAGATCGACGAACGTGAGGCAATGCTCACCGGCGCCATCGCCCAGTTCAACCGCCAGGCCCCCAACACCTGGGTATACATGGACGCCGGCAACCCGGGCTGGGCCGACGCGGCGACCATGGCCCGGCGCCTCCACGAAGCCGGCCTCCGCCAGGCTCACGGCTTCTCACTCAACGTCTCGAACTACTTCACCACCGCCGAGAACACCGCCTACGGCAACGCCGTCAACAGCGAACTCAGCGCCCGCTACGGCTACACCAAGCCCTTCGTCGTGGACACCAGCCGCAACGGCAACGGCTCCAACGGACAGTGGTGCAACCCCGCGGGCCGCCGCATCGGCACGCCCACCCGGACGGGCGGAGGAGCCGAGATGCTGCTGTGGATCAAAACGCCGGGCGAGTCCGACGGCGACTGCGGCGTCGGAGCCGGCTCCACGGCCGGACAGTTCCTCCCCGAGGTCGCCTACAAGATGATCTACGGATACTGATCCAGACTCCCGCCGCCTGACCAGGCGATCGGCAGTCCGCCGGGGCGGCGGGCGCTCCCTCAACCAGCCCATCGACCAGGAAGCAGCCATGAACCCACGCAGCCCACGGCGCCGCGCGGCCGCCGTCGTCGCGGCCCTCACCGCCTGCGCCGCTCTCATCGCGACGCAGGCACAGGCCACACCCACGCAAGACGTGATCACACCGGCTACGAAGTTCTACGTGGACCCGCATGGCAAGGCCGCGAAGCAGGCTCTGGTGGACTTCGGGAACGGCGACATCGAGAACGCCACGAACATGGCCAAGCTCGCGAGCTGGCCGCAGGCCGAGTGGTTCACCGAGGGCACGCCCGACGAGGTGCGCTCCAAGGTGAGCAGGCTCGTCCACCGGGCCCGGGCCGTCAACCGGACGCCCATCCTGGTCGCCTACAACGTCCCGGGCCGGGACTGCACGCAGTACTCCAGCGGCGGAGCCTCATCCTCCGCGGCCTACCGGCAGTGGATCGACGCCTTCGCCGCCGGCCTCGGCGACAGCAAGGCGGTGGTCGTCGTCGAACCCGACGGCACAGCCCTCCTCCCCGAGGACTGCGGGCCCACCGTGGACCCGACCGGCGAACTCACGGCCACCCGCCTCGCCGACCTCGAATACGCCGTCAGGACCCTGAAGGCCAAGCCCCGCACCGCGGTCTACCTGGACGCCGGGAACGTTCAGTGGCGCCCCGTCGGCAACATGGCGCAGCGGCTGCTGGACGCCGGGGTCCGGTACAGCGACGGCTTCGCCCTGAACGTGTCCAACACCCACCCCACCGACCACAACGCCAGGTACGGCACCTGGATGGCGAAGTGCATCTGGTTCGCCACCGAGGGACCCGAAGAGGCGCGCGGCCACACCGACCGGTGTGCCGGCCAGTACTACTCGTCCGCCGCCCCCAACGACGGCACCCCCGGCAACGCCGTCTCCTCCACCGACCCCACCACCTGGCGATGGACCGACGCCTGGTTCGACCAGAACGTGGGCACCCCACCGGCCGACGAACTGCAGCACTTCGTGATCGACACCAGCCGCAACGGTCGCGGTGCCTGGGCCCCCGAGCCGGGCAAGTACAGCGGGGATCCGGAAGCCTGGTGCAACGCGCCCGGCCGCGGTCTCGGTCCACGCCCCACCGCCGACACCGCCGTACCCCTCGTCGATGCCTACCTGTGGATCAAGATCCCCGGTGAGTCCGACGGCAGCTGCACGCGCAACACCGGCGGGACGGTCGACCCCGAGTACGGCATCGTCGACCCGCCCGCCGGCACCTGGTGGCCCGACCAGGCGCACACCCTGGCCCGCAACGCGGCACCGCGCCTGACGTTCAACCGCTGAACCCTGCCGGTCAGCCGCTGCGCGTCCCAAGGCCACGCGCCCGCCGGTGGACTCGACGCAGGTGGGCGCGTCACCTGTCACGGATGAGGCGGCGGTGGCGGCATGGTGGGCAGACCCGGCGGCGGTTCCGGCCAGACCAGCAGCACCGGGCAGGGGGCGTGGTCGACAACGAAACGGCTGGCCGGGCCCAGGCTGCGCGGGCCGAGGTGAGTACGGTCGCCGTCACGCGCCAGGATCAGCAGGTCACAGCCCTCGGCCGCGGCGACGACCTCGCGCTCCACACGCCCGGTGCGCTCGGTACGCGCACAGGGGCGCCCCAGGCGGTCGGCAGCGGCCTGGAGCAGTTCCTGCGCGGAGGCGGCGGCGAGTCGTTCCAGCCGCGTACCCGGATCGAGATCGCGGTGACCGCGACCGAGCAGCCCGGCGAAGGCACCGTGGGCCGCGCCGGGGACTTCGGCCGGGGTGACGTGCAGCAGGACGACGTCGCTGTCCGCAGGGGCGTGGGCCCGGGCGGCGTCCACGCAGGCGGGCCAGGTGCCCTCGACGATCCAGACGACCACAGTCATGCCAGTCAGCCTCCTCCGATCACGGTCAGCGAGACCCACAGCGCCAGCACAGCGGCCCCCAGGCTCGCGGGTACCGCGTACAGGCCGAGCCGGGTGAACTCCCTCAATTCGACTTCGCCCTCGTGGGCATGGACGATACGCCGCCACAGCAAGGTGGCCAGCGAGCCCGCGTAGGTGAGGTTGGGGCCGATGTTCACCCCGAGCAGGACCGCCAGGACCGCACCGGGCCCCGACGGGACGGCCAGCGGCAGCAGCACCAGTACGGCGGGCAGGTTGTTGATCACGTTCGCGAGTACGGCGGCCAGCGCGGCGACGGCCAGCAGCTCCGGCAGCCCGGTGCCGGCGGGGATCAGGTGCCCCAGAGCCTCATCGAGCCCGTTGTCCACCACCGCCCGGACCACGATCCCCAGTGCCACTACGAAGGCGAGGAACGGCACGGAGGCTGCGCTCACGAGCGCCCGGGGAGTGGTACGGCGCCGGAGTAGGGCCCTGATGGCGAGGGCCGTCGCTCCCGCCAGGGCCGCCCAGGCCGGGTCGATACCGACCGCCGAGGTCAGGACGAACCCGGCCAACGTGCACCCCACGGTCACCAGGGAGAACATCGGCAGCGGTGGGGGCTCGCCGATGGCGGCCGCCTGTGCCCCAGCGTCCAGGTCGGTGGCGAAGAAGCGGCGGAAGATCAGGTACTCGACGGCGATGGCGGCCGCCCAGGGCAGCGCCATGAGCACGGCGAACCGGGTGAAGCTCAGCCCGCTGGCCGTGAACGCCAGCAGGTTGGTCAGGTTCGAGACGGGCAGCAGCAGCGAAGCCGTGTTCGACAGGTGGGTGCAGGCGTAGACATGCGGTTTGGGGCGTGCGCCGAGCCGGGCGGCGGTGGCGAACACCACCGGTGTCAGCAGCACCACCGTGGCGTCCAGGCTGAGCACCGCAGTGATGGCCGACGCGGCCACGAACACCTGGGCCAGCAGCCGACGCGGCCGGCCGGCCGCCGTGCGTGCCATCCACGCCCCGCAGGCGCGGAACAGCCCGTCGTCGTCACAGAGCCGGGCCAGTACCAGCACAGCCGCCAGGAAACCGACCACCGGCGCGAGCCGTTTCACCTCGTCCAGCGCGGCGTCCGGCGCGGTCGCCCCCGTGGCGATCACCAGGGCGGCCGCGGGTACAGCCACCACCGCCTCCGGCCAGCCGAAGGGGCGGATGATCGCGCCAGCCAGCACCAGTACGAGCAGGGCCGCGGACAGAGTCTCCGCGAACTGGGTGTTCAGGACCGATTCCTTCCGCGCAGCGACCGGACGGGCCGCCTGTACATCACAGCGAAAGGTACCCCGCCCGAACTTCACGTCCGCGCATGAGCAGGGGGTCGCTCCACATTCGGCTCAAGCACCTGCCCCCTAGGGGGTGTCTCGCCGATCATGCCGGGCTCGCGGCGCCTGGCACCGCGCCTCGCCGCGTTGTCGTCGGTCCCCGATTCCCCCAAGCTCTCGGCTCCGCTCGAGCAGGGAGGGACCCCCATCGCATCGGCTCCCTCCTCCGCCTTGCGATGCACGGCACCAGGCGCCGCTCCCTGATCCGGCCTGATCGACGAGACACCCCCTAGCGTCGAGGCCGGCTCAACGTTGCGCGCGAGGTCCAGAAACAGCCTGGTGTTCAACATGCCCACGGCACAGAGGAGTTGACGGACCGTCGTAAGTGGCGGCGCCCACCAGCGCGACTCGGGCAGGTCGTCGGAGCCGACGATGCTCATGTCCTCCGGCACTGGTCGCCCGCGCCGCCGCAGAGCTTCGATCGCTCCGAGCGCCATCTGATCGCTCGCCGCGAAGATCGAACTCGACGGCCCAGGGGCTGTCCGGATCGTTGAAGACCAGGTTGATCGGGACCGCCCGGGTGCCGGACGCTGCCGGGCGGCGACGGTAGCGGTGGCGGTGCAGCAGGTCCTCGCCCCGGGCACGGGTGGCCGGTGAAACATCAGAGCGCCCGTTGACGACCCGTGAGACAGGGACGGACACCCCGGCCTCCCGCGCGATCTCGGTGATCGTCACCTTCGGCCCCCTCCGGGCTCCTTCCGGAAACCCAGGACGTGCCGCCGGGCCTTTGGTACGACGGACTGCGCCGCCTCGGCGCCGATCACGTGGGCCTCTTCGCCGGACTCGTGCCGGTAGAGGCACTGCTCACCACCGTCGCACTCGGCCTCGGCCAGGCAGGTGCCGCCGACGTCACCGCGCCCTGCTCGTCGGAGTCGGCCTGGGACCACAACACCCCCGTTCCGCTGTTCACGAGTTGGCCTGATCAGTGTTCTACGGCACCCGCCCCTGTGAACACCTCTGCGCCGAATCCGAGCGACGCCTTCGCGTCCTGCAGCAGGTCGAAGGCTCCCCGACCCCCGCGACGCCAGGCGGACAAGCGGCGACAGGGCAGCGTTGAGGGTGTGCGGTCCAACCAGCCCGACGCATGAGGCGTCGTGGGCTCACCTCTGATGCCATGATGCGGGACAACAGAGAGGAGCGCACCCGTGACAGAGGTGACGTCCTTCCTGCTCGAACGCCTGCACGCGGCCGAACTGACCGACGTCGTCGCGATCGAGCCGACCACCGGAGGCCTCGCCGCGACCGCGGGGCTCGTGCGCCGCATCGACGGCACGTCGGTGTTCGTCAAGGCGTTCGGCGAGCCACCGTCGGACGACGCCTTCGCCGCAGAGGCCGAAGGGCTCACCGCATTGCGCGAGGCGGGCGGCATCGCCACGCCCGAGATCATCCTCGCGGACCGCGACCTGCTCGTGCTGTCCGTGCTGCGGCCCCGGCCGGACACCGAGGCCTTCTGGGAGCAGCTCGCGCATGCGCTCGCCCACCTGCACACCACCACGCGGTACCCCCGATTCGGATGGCACCGGGACAACTGGCTGGGCCGCCGCCGACAGGTCAACACCTGGGCCGACGACGGGTACGAGTTCTTCGCCCAGCACCGTCTGCTGCGCTGGCTCGGCGAGCGTCGCGTCCAGGAGGCGCTCGACGCCACGGACCGGACGGCGTTGGAGCGGCTGTGCGACCGGCTGCCCGAACTGCTGCCGGTCAGGCCCGCTTGCCTGACGCACGGCGACCTGTGGGCACTGAACGTCATGGCCGCCCCCGACGGGCGGCCCGCGCTGATCGACCCTGCCGTGTCGTACACATGGGCCGAGGTCGACCTGGCCCACCTATGGACGACAGCGCCGCCGCCCGAGGCGCGTGTGTTCTTCGAGCTGTACGCCGAGCTGACCGGGCTCGACCGCGCCTGGCGCGAACGCATGCCGATCCTCCAGCTACGCCAGCACTTGGCCGTGATCGCCCAGTTCGATCCCGACTGGGGCGCCGCCGACTTCGTGCGCGCCACGCTTGCCCCGTTCCGGCAGCGGTCCTGAGCTCCCGCGAGAAGTGCGACGCACAGCGCCGCGTCGCGTACGGCTGGAGCAGGTCTGGGGCCGCTTTGCACGCGTACGGGTTGACGCGTCCGCCCCCGAACGACTCCTGCGTCGTGAAACTCTCGTAGTTCCTCGCCGCAGCGTTCGACTTCACCATTTCGGCCTGTTTCAAGGCTGGGGATGTCGCTGCAGCCGGCTTCCCCTCTGCCTTCATGCTTGCCGGCTTGCCGCCGTCCCCACAGCCCGCCAGCCCGACTAGTGCCCTTCGAAGCCGCGGATTCGCATCGAGCATGCGTCGGCCCACCCTGGGCAGCCGGGGCGAGCCACTACAACAACGGCCGCTTGCGACCAAGAATCCGCGCCTGTGAGCACGGAGTGTCCCTGCAGCCGTCGGCCACAGCCACGGCGATGATGAGCCATGACGTACGACCGTCAGAAGTGGTGTGAGACCGCGGTTCGCGGACTGCATGTACGGATCGGCGCCGGGCCCCCCGGGGTGCGGCTGCTGGGCTGGCCGGGGGTCCTGCCGTTCTCCGTTATCCGGTCCGTCGAGCTCGCGATCGGCACGGAACAGCCGTCCCCACGGGCGGGCGTGTCGTCACCCGGCCACAAGGAGGCGTAAGGCGACAAAGGCCCCACCGGTACGGGTACCCCGCGATGCGCTCGCCGGTGAGGCAGCCCTGACGTCGCGATCACCTCGCTTACGCCGTCTTGGCGCGTTCGTTGGTGCTCAGGACGGTCCGCAGTCGCTGGTAGCGGTCGAGGTCTTCCCAGGTGTCGTGATCGGGCGGGCTGGGGTTGCGGCGTCCGGTGCCCCAGGCCCAGACGCTGGCGGCGAGACCGGCGAAGAGGGGGATGAGCAGCCACAGCAGGGCGCCCATGGTGTGAGCCTCCTTCGATGCGTTGGGACGGACGGGCCAGGGGAGCTCAGGCGGTCAGCTGCTTCGGTGCGCCGCCGGAGATGGCGATCTTGCGGGGTTTGGCGTGTGCGGCCAGCGGGATGCGCAGGGTGAGGACCCCGTTGTCGTAGGCGGCCTCGGCGGCTGCGGTGTCCAGGGCGTCGGACAGGGCCAGGCGGCGGGTGAAGCGGCCGGTGGGCCGCTCGGTGAGTACGGGGCGGGCGTCGGCCGGGATCGGGGAGGGCCGCTCGGCGGTCAGGGTCACCCTGTGATGCTCTGTGGTCAGCTCGATGGTGGAGCGGTCCATGCCGGGCAGATCGAACTGCAGGTAGAGCGCTTCGTCGTCGCGCCAGGCATCCGCGGGAATGACGGTGCCTGCCGGGGCGGCGGCGTGCGCGAGCTGACGCGTGAGCCGGTCGAGATCGCCCAGAACGCCCGTGCGCGCAAGCATGTCCAACTTCGTCCTTCCTGAAGGCGGGCCGCAGGGACTGCGGCCCGACGATCGAGTACCCGTCTATCCGTATAACCCGACAGGAGATTCACTGACAAGCACCCACTGCATGAAGTTGACAGTATCTGACTCAATCCCCTATCACGTGAGTGCCGGAAGGGAGGCCGCTGGTGACGGAAAGGATGAAGGAAGACTGTCTGGCTGCTGGGGGCCCGCGGCGCGGCAGCGGTGGTTTTCCGCGTGCTGACGCTGTTCTGGCCGCAGCTGACGGTGCTGGCCCTGGCCTGGGTGTTCGGCGCGTACGCGCTGGCGGACGGCGCGATGCTCATTGCTGCGGCGTGCCGGCACCGGCATGAGCGCCGGCCCGCTGCGGCGTGTGCGGCGGCCGGTGTGCTGGGGGTGGTGGCCGGGCTGGTCACGGCGATGTGGCCGGGTCTGACGGCCCTGGCGCTGGTGGTTGTGGCGGGCGTCTGGGCCATCGTGACGGGCTGCCTTGAGCTGTGGCTCGCCACGCGGATGCGGCATGAGTTGCGGCATGCGTGGTGGTGGCGGGCCTCCGCTGTCGTGTCGGTGGCGGTGGGTGTGCTGTTGTGGCTGCGCCCGGAGGCCGGTGCGGTGGCCACGGCGCTGGTCCTGGGTGTGTATGCGCTGATCGCGGGTGGCCTGTTGCTGGCTGCCTGGCGGGAGTACCGCACCCGCACCGGGCACGGTGCGCGGTCGTGGACCGGACCGGCGTCCGGTACCCGCGTGGCCCACTGACCTGCTTCGCACAAGCAGCCCAGTCGGAAAGGCAGGTGAGCATCGCGACGCGGCTGTACATCGACGGCGGCGATCTGGTGGTGCGTCTGCCGTGGCGGTGGGCGCTGGCGGCGCGACGTCGCAGCGTGCGCCTGCCGCCCGAGTTCGGGGACGAGGTCCGCGTGGAGCCGCACTGGTGGCGCGCGGTGCGCCCGCCCCCTGGGCGCCGCTGCCGCTTCCGCCCGGGACGCTGGTGCGTGGGCGAGCTGGAGCACGCCAGGGGCCGGGACTTCGCCGCCCTGCGCGCCCGAGGACCGGTGCTCGTGGTGACGACCTTCGGCCGCGACGCGTATATCCGCCTGGCCGTGTCCACCCCTGATCCGGCGGCCGACGTGGCCTGGCCGCGGCAGGTCGTCGCCCAGAACAGCAGCAAAAACTTGAGCCGACAGTTGTCAACTTTCCCGCGCAGTGCTACATCAGAAGGAGAGCGGATTGGACGCGGGAAGCACGTGAAGGTCAACCTCGCCCGCATCGATGCCTGGCTCTCTGGTACCTCCCCGGCCCGCACGCGCGTCTCACACTTTGCGGTTCTTCAGCAGAGCGAGGGCTGAGCAGCGCCTAAGGAGTTGATGGCCTCGGCCGCCTTACCGATTTACCGACTTCGGAGGGCCAGTTGGGCCTGAATCGGGCGACGTGGTCGGCGAAGTCCTCGCACAGGTACTGCCGGTCAACGGGCTTCAGCCGAATCTGCTGATGATCGCTGTGCACCCACCAGACCTCGAAGTCGGTCACTGTCCCCTCGACAGGCCAGTCCTCGCTTCGCCGACGGGGCAGAAGCACTACGTCGACGAACCCTCCGACACTGAGGCCAATGTCCACGAAGACGCCGATCGCCCCCGGCCTGGGCACTCGGACGACAGTGCCCGTGAAGACCTGCCCGAAGGACAGCTCACCTTGAATCTGCTCCCACTCTGCTTCCGTCACCACTTACGCATCCTCGCACGTCTGCACTGGCCCATACAGGAGAACTCGGGCTTCCCCGCCCCGCCCCGCCCCGCGCCACGCATCGCAGGCGACCTGGGACGCGTCGTCGGTATCCTGTTCCGTGTTCTTCGATGGGTCCCACGCGTTTGTCCTTGCAGTTCACGAGGGGCGGGTGCCCGAGGGCGCATCGTGTCGCCTGGCCGGCGGCGGTCACGTGCTGGGACACCGGTGAAGCTGATCGATTCCGCCCACGCCGCCGCACACGCCAAAGCTGCCACCGTCAACCCCAACGCCTACTGCCACTGCGGCTCCCAGCGCTGCGGCGCACACCCCGACACCAAGACGTCCTGCGCGGGCAGCGTCGTACTGATCCTGCGGCACGACCCCGTCATGCGCCGCGTGTGGAGCCTGGAAGAGGTCTGCGAGATGTGCGCCCCGCTCATCGCGAACGCCACCGTCGTCGCCCGCGCCGCGCGGCCGAACCGCACCACCCCGCAGTCCGCCCCGGCCGCCGGGCAGGTCCCGGCCCCGGCCCGGCCGGGCATCGCGGGCGGCTTCTCCTCGCCTCCCGCAGACAGCGATGCGGCCCCCGTGCGACGCCCGCGCCGCGCATCGCAACGGCCCCACCGGCGCCCCCGACAGGGACGCTGAACGCTCAGGACTCGCCTTACCTCCAAAGGGCCGCGCACCCGGCGGCTCGAGGGTCAACGATCACGCGACGCTGCGTGGGATCCGGACATGACCGGGGCGAAGGGGCGGTGGCCGGAGCTGGATCGACGCGGAGCGATGGCAGGAAGGCCGGGCGGAGTGGACGTTCGCGCCTGGTGGCGGACCGCTGTCCGAGGGGATGAGATCCGAGGGCAGATCAGCTGCGCAGTGCGTAAGCAGCGCCCTTCTCAAGCTGCGAGAGTCCGTCTGGACGTACCCATAGGAGCGTGACCTGGGCGGCGGCGTGACGCGGCCCCCGGGGAACCCCCAAGCAGTGGCAGCCGTCGTCGGCTCTCAGAGCGTCCGGGCCCCCGAGACCGTCAGCTGTGCCGCCTGCGGTTGCGACCCGGCCAAGTTGGTGGGCGGCCTCGGCCGCCGTGGCAGCGTGGGTCCCCGGGCGGTAATGAGCGCTCCGACGGCAACGAGGACGGCCGCGAAGGTTCCGGCGACACCAAGCGGGGCGGCGAGCCGCGGGTGCCGGTAGGGCAGGTAGGCCAGGGTGCTGAGGAGGAGTAGGGCGACGACGGTGGCGAGCATCAGGACGAGCAGCGAGAGCGTGGACACTGGTCCCTCCTTCGGGGCGGTGCGCCGGGCTGGCGCACAGGCAGGTGTCTATTCACCCCGATGCGGGGATGGACGAGATCGCCCGCAGCCCGGCTCATTCGCACATCGGAGCACGGACGGGTGCGCCCGTGCGCCTTGCTCAGGTCTGCGCCGCCGGCGGGGACGTGCCAGAGCCGTGGCGATGAGACCGCGTTTCCCCGACGGGTGTTTCCGCAGGCCGTTGGGTACGCCGGGCGTGGCTCTTCCTCTGCGTTCCGCGATGCTGCCGGCGAGTTTCGTCCGGTTGGTCCGTGGTGGTTGGACACTCCGAGAGGTGCGTCCTGGAGGTGTTCGATCGCGTTTGCGGCCGAGGAGAACCTGCATGCCGCGTTGCCCGCCGACTATCGAGAACTGATCGAGGCGTACGGTGGCGGCCTCGTCGACGACCACCTCCTCCTGTTGGAGCCCGGGTGCCCGAACGATGTCCATGACCTATTGAAGATCAGCGCTGAGCGCGAAGAAGCCAACGACGCTCTCTGGGAATTCGTGGACAAGCCGGCCGAGATGGAACCGGGGGGAGTCGTCTGGTCTGCTGGGCAACCACGGACAACGGAGAGTACCTCTACTGGCTCATGGCAGGACGCCACGGCGGATGTCGTCCTTGCTCGTGCCATGGAGATTCCTCGGCTGGGTCCGCCGGGTACAGCGGCCTTGTGTTGGTGAGGAGTTGGCGGACGGTCACCTCGCTGAGCGGCCGGTACTGCGCTTCGGGCCGGAAGGTGGTCGTGGGGGAGGGGGCAGGAAGCCTGCTCGGAGTACCATCCCTGCGAGGTTCTCCGGTCGGCGCTCCGCAACCCCCGCAGTGGCGCAGTCGTATGGGGCCTCCGTGTAGAGAGGGCGGAGGGGAACGAGCGTGACGGAGAGCTGGTCCCGCGTGATGAGTCTTCTTCGGCAGCACGCACCGGCCGATCACGCGGATCTGCCTGGGCCCGCTACGGAACAGACGCTCGCGGCCGCCGAGGAACGAATGGGTATCGCCCTCCCCCGGGATCTGCGGGCCTGGCTGCTGCAGAACAATCTGGATCTTCCTGAAGAAGATGTGGACGACGATGTGGCATGTTGCGGCTTCGCCGGGTTCCCGGATGAGGGAAGCTTCTTTCTGGGTATCCGGGCAATGGAGAAGCTCTACGCGAACCGCTCCACGCCCGGTGGATTCGACCCTCCGGACCAGCCGGACAATCCGTTCTGGCGTAATGAGTGGATCCCGTTCCTGTCGGACCAGGACGGCTGGATGGGAAAGTTCATCGACGTGCGGGACGGGCGTGTCGGCAGGTGGTTCGTAGGTGAGAACACGATCACGGGCGAATACGAATCGCTGGCTCACTATTTCGACTCCGTAGCGGAGACGCTGACGAAGATCGCCGCTGGAAACTATCCGGTCTGTGAGGTCGCCGAAGGGCGACTTGTCTGGTCGTGAAACAAAAGATCCCGCGTCAGTCCCAACTGGATGACCGTCCTTCGCCAAAGCCGTCCTCACCTGGAGAGACAACGGTGAAAAAGTATCCTCGGCGTTGACGCTCCAGGGTGAGGACAGCCGCGGGGATGGCCGTCATGCGGTTGGGACTGAGACGGGCTTTGCGGAAGACGTGCCAGGACTTCAGTCTCGCGACGCTTTGTTCGACTGGTGCTCGTGTGGCTGACAGGGCCCGGTTGACCGTCCGCTGGGCCGGGCTGAGGCCCTGGTGCGGAAGTCGCCTGATCGGCGTGGTCACCCAGGAGCCGGCCCCGGTATAGGCGCGGTCGGCAAGGACCGGAATGCCCTGGCGCTCGCAGATCCGGACGACTCGGTGGGTGCGGGCCGCGGTCAGGTCAGGCCGGGGCGATGAGGACGTCGGAAAGGTCACCGGCCTTCACAGCGTCCTGGTCGATGGCGACGCCCGTGTAAGCGCCCACGGCGGTGAACACCAGCTCGGGCAGGAGCTCGCCATGTTCCTCAAAGTGCGCTACGACTTCGGCCTCACTGACCTCAGGTATCGACGTCTCGGCCGGCTACGTCAGCAACGTGGTCGGCCTGACCGAAGGCGCCACCGTCTTCGGCACTGTCCTGATGGGCCTCACGGTCATCGGCGGCCTGGTGGTGCGGGCCACCCGGCGCCAGGTGACGGACCCGGCCTGAGGATCCTCGCCAAACGACCGGCCTGTGCCCCTCACACCCGCCCCGGACCGTCACCGCCGTGGTGATCACAAGGTGGCCCGCCTCCAACGCCCCGCAGCCCTCCCACGACGTGCGGCACCGCGAGATCCAGTGGCTGCACGAGTACGGCGTGCGTGTTCGGTACTCCTGGGCACCCTTGGGCGAAAGGAGCGGTGAGGACACGTGAGCACCGCCCGCAGCCTGCTGCACCAAGACCACCGCTGGATCGGCGCGAGGTCGAGGACACCGCCACAGGGCGCCGGGGAATCCTACGTGCCATCGCCCCGACGGCGACAAGCCCCGCCCGATGGCGTGGCTGCGGCCCAAGGGCGGCGGAACGGAGTGGACCACCGACCCGGCCGCGCTCACCAACCCCGCACCCCTCACCCCGGACACGCGTCCGAGCCGGCAGGAGACGCAGCGCCTCGACGAGGGCGCAGCCGCCAACCCGTGGCGCGAGTAGTGGCTTTGCGCCCTCTTCGCGCCGCGCTCAACTCCCCCCGGCCTGGATGGCACTCGTCACAGGAGGGGGATGGTTGCTTGCCCATCGAGGAGCAGAGTCATGTCACCAGCGGTGGATACCAGCGCTTTGGGTGAACAGCCGACCGCGGACGAGGGGGAAATTTCGGCTGGACCGAGCCGTATTGAGTCGTCTCTTGCCAGAAGGAGGGGAGCCTCGCCATTACAACGGGCGCCATCAGGCCCGTCGGACAGTTCGAAGGTCACGGCCATCTCTCCGACTGCGGCCTGGGTAACGGAGAGTGAGGCTCGGCGGTAGGTGCTGTAATAGCCTTCGTTCGTCACGCCCCACCAGTTGCCCAGGAACTCCGGAGCGATGCGCTTGCCCGGGTCGGCTACTCTGATCAACTCGCTGTCGTCGGGGTTCGGCGAAGCAGGTTCCGCTCGGAGCTTGTCTTGCTGCCGCATGGTGTACGCCTGACGACCCTTCCCATCGCACTGGTCCTTCCGTGCGCTCCTTGGCACTGTTCTTTCGATCTCCTCTGGGCCCAGTAGTACGCGCGTCCCGCTTCGCTCGATGACAGGGGCTACGCCTTGGCAAAGCACACCCCCGCCCCTGTTGATGAACAGGATCTGGGCAGGTGAGCCGCCCGGTCTGCTGTCGGCGTCGATGGTGAGCCGCCGGTAGGCCCCGCTCAGCGCTGGCTGGCTGAGCTCCCAGGTGCCGACCACCGGGAGGTCTGATTCATCCGGACGTCCCAGGGCGGGAACGAGGGTTACCGCGGTTACCGCCAGGACGATGGCCAGGGCGCCGAAGAGGAGGCCTCGGCTCCTGGGCTTGGCAAACGTCAGGCTCCGACGAGAGTCGGCGGCTGGGTCAGGTTTCGACGGCTGGCGTCCTGGCAACGACGGATGTCGAGGCGCGTCGATCGTCGACGCATCCTCTTTGGATGCCTCCCGGACTGTGGCACTGTGGCCGGCCGATGTTCCTGAGGAGCCGTCGCTGGTGCTGCGAGGCCTGATGGCCTCGAGGGCATGTGCGGGATCTCGCTGCGGCATATCAATGTTGAGGAGGCGGGCGCTCTCCTGGCCCAGATGGTGCAGGACTTCGGCAGGAAGCCACGGGCCTTCAGGAGGCTTCGTACGTGCCAAAAGTTCGCCCACGCTCGGGCGGCTCTCGGGGTCCTTGGCCAGGCAGGACTCGACCACAGGGCGCAGTCCGGCAGGCAGGCCTGATAGGTCGGGGCTCTCTTCGGCGACGCGGAACAACAACGCATGGATACCGCCGTCAGCAGTGCCGAACGGTGAGCGACCGGTGGCGGCGAAAGCTAGAACGGAACCGAATGAAAAGACGTCCGACGCATACGTCAGCCGTTTGCCTCGTGCCTGCTCCGGCGACATGAACGCCGGTGAACCGATCACCGCCCCGGTATGGGTCAGTCGCCCCTCCGCAAGAGTCTCCAGGGCGCGAGCGATCCCGAAATCGATGACCCTCGGGCCGTCGACCGTCACGAGAACGTTGGATGGTTTGAGGTCACGATGAACCAGCCCCGCGGCATGAACATCGCGCAGAGCATGCAGAAGGCCGTGTCCGAGAGCCGCCACTGACCTCTCTGGAAGGTGCCCGAACGTCTCCACCACGGTGTGCAGGTCCGGCCCTGGCACATACCCCGTGGCCACCCAGGGCACAGGAGCGTCCGTGTCCGCGTCCCGTACCGGAGCGGTCCAGTTCCCGCCGACCTTGCGTGCCGCGGCCACTTCGCGAGCAAAACGCCTGCGGAACTCGGGCAGTTGGGCGTACTCTGCTTGGATCACCTTCACGGCGACGGTGGCGCCGCCCTCGGCCCGTCCCAGGTAGACGCGTCCCATGCCTCCTTCGCCGAGGCGGCCGAGTAGGCGGTAACTACCCACCCTTGCTGGATCTCCCGCGACTAGCGGCTGCACAAGCCCCCCAAGTCTCGCCATTCTCATAGCCGGAGGGACAAGTTAACCGACTGTGGGAGGCTCGGCCCAGCCCACCAGGACAGCGGGCTACACAGTTCGCCTGCCTGAGCGTCGTCCCGTAAACGATCAGCTGACGATCAAGAGCTGCCCCGCTCGCGTTCCTGCCTCGTCACTGCACATAGACCCCGTTGACGCTTGCATCGACACCGCCGCGGAAGCATCCAAGCTGAGGCGTCGCTACGCGGAGAACTACAGCCCTCTGGGTACGTGGTCGGTCCAGTTCAGGTCGTATATCGCGGCCAGCGGGCGTGTCGTCGCTGTCGGCCCGAACGTCCTCTGGCCCCTGGGGACGACCTTCGCGGAGGCGTTGGCTTACGTGGTGGACGGCGATGCCGACGTCAGTCGTGCGGAACAAGCAGACTGGCTGGCCAACAGCCTCCCCGGCAGATGAGGCGATCTTGCGGTGGCTGGTGGCAGTTCGGTCAAGCTGGTCACCGCACTGCGGCGCGAGGGTGCCGACCCGGTCCTTCGGAGTGTCGAAGTCGGCCGTGGACCGCATCATCGACCATCTCGGTCCTTCGCTTGCGCTCCAGCAACGCAGACGGTTCGGCAAGGACACCGTGCTGATCGTGGACGGCACCCTGGTCCCTACCCGCGACCACACCATCGCCGAGCAGTCGAAAAACTACCGGCACTCCACAACCACCAGGTCGCCATCGACGTCGACACCCGACTCGTCGCCGCCGTCGGCCGGCCGGTCCCAGGGAATCGCAACGACTGCAGGGCATGGAAGATGTCAGGCGCCAGGGATGCCGTCGGCCACACCACCGTGATCGCGGACGGCGGCTACCGGGGCACCGGCCTGGTCATCCCGCACCGCCGTGCCCAGATTCTCCGCGACTGCCGCCTCAAAGGCGATGGTGTCCACCACGCCATGCTCGGCATCGCTCGCCTGCACAACCTCACACTGGCCGGATGAGAGGCAACGACGCTGGTAAACCGGCACGTCGTAAATCATTTGCGGGACAACACTCGGGCAGTTTCTTACGGATCGCCACACAAGCTCCGGGCTGTCGGTGGTGAGATGGCTTCATGCGACCTGAGCACTGCGTGACCAGGAACCACATCGAGGTATGGCACGGACGTGTGCTGCCGTCGGGGCCAGAACGGATTGGGTTCTGGACGGTGCTGCGCGGCTCGCTCCTGCCGATCCTCGTCTGGACTGGCGTCGCGGGCTTCGCGTACTTCGTCTACAACCCGCTCGTCGCAATGGCCCTTGGCGGGCTCTTCGCGTTGTCGTGCATCGTGGGGTTCGGGCTCCGACGCAAGGCAGGGCACTCGGTTCGCTGCAGCGTCTACGGTGCACTGGGCGGAGTGCTGGACAAATCCATGGCCGGGTTCTGAGGCGTTGCGGCGCAAGCGGCTCGTCGTTGTCTTGAGCGTGTTGACCGATGCCCAGTGGGCCAGGATCGAGAGCCCTTGTTGCCTGGCCGGACACCTCGCAGAGGCAGGAGATGGCGTGATCACCGGCAGGTGATCGACACGATCGCTGGGAAGTACCCGACGGGAGCTCCATGGATGGATCTGCCCGTGGAGTTCGGCTAGTGGAAAGGTGCTTACAGCCGTCTGCGGAACTGGGCAATCGACGGAATTTGGGAGCGAATGTTCACCGCCCTGTTGGCCCAGGCGGATGCCGACGAGGAGTTGAGTTGGGTGGTGTCCGTCGACTCCACGGTCGTCCGAGTGCCTCGCCCCTTCTGCCTGTCCGCAGAGCGGGGGAGCGGGGTTGTGTCGCTTACCCCGCCGTCCACGACGGTCAGTGCAGCCGGAGACACTGCGCACGATTCCCCTCTCGTGTGCTGTGAGCGACCGGCCATGGCCGGGCAGCGCCAGGCGAGGGTTCCCTCTCCCGCACCGTGCGGCCTGGCCCCATCACACAGGTCAGGCCAGGAGGAACCTCATGTCCACCACCCACCGTTACGCCTTCCAGTGGCAGCCTGACGACCTTGCGGCCGCCAGCCGTGCCTCACACCCTCATGGCCGAAGGCATCGACTTCCGGCACCCGTCCGGTATGGGTGGCACCACCCTGCTCATCCTCTCCAGCCGGGGCGACCTGCCGGCCGAGCCGGGTGACTGGCTGGTGAGCGCCGAGGGCAGTCACTGGCAGGTGATGACCAGCCCCTTCACCACGTCCCTCGTCCCCAGCCTCGACCTGCCCGACTACCTGAACGCCGCCGCCCACCCTTCACTTCGACGCCCAGCCCAAGCCACACAACCACCCCGGATACCCCGTACTGTGCGCTGCCCGCATCACTCAGGCCACACGCTGGGCCGACCTGTTCCACACCCACGGCTGCCTAGTCCAGGCAGCTGACGACACCATCCCGGCCGGCTCGCCTTCGTCCTCACCCCTCCCGCCACCGACACCGCCGAACCGACGTACCCCACCTCGCCCTGACCCCGGCTTCCGCAATGCGGCATCCACCCTCAGCCCCGGCCCGGTCACCGCCCCCTCGTGCGGGGGCCGGGCCGTGCCGCTGCTCCGCTGGTCAGCCTGCCGTGGGAGCGTCCGAGTCCTCGTTCTTTCGAGCCCTCTTCTGGCAGGCGAGTGCTGGCGGTGATCCCGCCACCGGCCACGAGCCCGGCCCGCAGGCAAGCACCCCTGGGCCCATGTCCGTACTCGTACCCGTACCGGGAACCCTGCGCGAGTTCGCCGACCGTGCGTCGAGCGTCCCCTCGTCATGCCTCCCATGGCATGACGTCATAGCGATATTCGTCTTGGACGTAGCGATTCCGCCCGCCGTAGCGTCGAAGGCGTCGCACAGAGCAGTCAAGTGCGTGATGACTTAAGGCAGTTCAATCGCGAGGGGATTCATCATGCCCATGAAGAGGTTCGTCGCCGTCTCCCTGGCCGCCGCCGCCCTCGGCGTCCTCGCCGTCGGCAGTGCCGGTGCCGCTGACACGGCGACGGCCCCGAAGAAGCGCGTCGAGGTCCTCGAGCTCAAGGTCGAGAACCTGCAGTACGAGTCGGTCGACCTCGGCGCGGCAGGGCCGAGCCAGGGCGACCTGAACGCCTTCTCCGGCACCACGTCGAAGGACGACCGCATGGTCGGACTCGGGGGCGGTACGTGCGAGGTCGTCCGCATCGAAGGCGACAAGCAGACGTCGCAGTGCGTGATCACGGCCCGGCTCGAGAAGGGCTCCCTGACCATGCAGGCCCTGTGGGAAAGGGGAGCGCCGGAGCTCGAGATGGCCATCACCGGTGGCACCGGCGTCTACATCGGCGCGAGCGGCACCGCCTACTACTGGGACATCGCCACGCCAGACGAGCGCATCCGCGCCGAGATCGTCCGCTGACGCACCCCGCCGACGGGGGTATGTGGCCATCCGGCCGAGCCCCTTCTCACCTTCCCGGCATGATCGGCGAGACACCCCTAGGTTCTGTCCGTCCGATCTGGAAACCTCAGAGGTGTGGATGCTGGTCCTGCCGTGACAGCTACCTGATACCACTCGTCCTCCAGGCATCCGGATACCGCGGATGCGGCAGGCGGCGCGCCGGTACCGCACATGCGGTAGCCGTCTGCTCCTGCATGAGCCGGACTCGCCCAGCACCGCATCCGGCTACGTGCACTTATGGACGAGGGACGGTTCGCTGTCCCGGCGGCGGTCACCGACTGGGTGATCGCCGTGGGGGTGGCGGCGTTGTTGCCGGGCACCGGGCTGTCCGGGCCACACCCGCCCGGGGTGCGCGAGCTGCTCGGCTCCGCACTGCTGGCGGCCGGCGGGCTGGCGCTGGCCGCCCGCCGCCGGGCGCCGCTCGTGGTCCTGGCTGTCACCGGGCTGTCCGCGGTGGGCTACCTGGGGGCAGGGTTCGAGGTGCTGGCCGTCTCCTACCTGGTCGCGGTCTACGGCGCGGTGCGTTCCGGGCACCGCACTGTCGCGCCGGCTGTCTCCGTGGGCCTGGTGGCCGTGCTCCACTTCACCGCCCTGGTCTCCCACGACGGATCCGCGCGCGAGGTGGTGGCGCAGGCCCGGAACACCCTTGAGCTCGCCTGGCTGATCGCCGCCTTCGCGGCCGGGGAGGCGGTGCGGCAGGCCGAACGTCGGGCGGACGAGGCCGAGCGCACCCGCGAGGAGACCGCCCGGCGCCGGGCCGACCAGGAGCGGCTGCGCATCGCGCGGGAGCTGCACGACTCGCTCTCCCATCAGATCTCGGTCATTAAGGTGCAGGCCGAGGTCGCCGTCCACGTGGCCCGGCGGCGGGGCGAGCAGGTGCCAGAGGCCCTGCTCGCGATCCAGGAAGCCGGCTGGGAGGCGAGCCGGGAGCTGCGCGCGACCCTTGAGGCGCTGCGCGACGACGACACCACCCCGCCGCACGGACTCGACCACATCCCCAAGCTGGTGAAAGGTTCCAAGGGACCGGCCTGGAGACGACGCTGACGATCGAAGGACATCCGTACGACGTGCCGGCCGCAGTGGGCCGGACCGCTTACCGGATCGTTCAGGAGTCGCTCACCAAAGCACGACCACGGCACCGGCTCCCGCCTTGCCGTAGACGTTCGCTCCCGGCGCGGGCAGCACGGCGTCGCGGAAACCGTCACCGTTGACGTCACCGGGCACCGCCCCATGCACCGCTCCTGCGGGCGCAACCGCCAACAACGGCGCGCCCATGACGACGGTGACCAGGAGCGCCTCCGCTCTCCACCCACCGCGCAGGACACGTCTGTTCACCACGAACTCGCCCCCCATGCGACGCACCTGGCGTGCGCCGCAGTCAGGGAATCGTAAATGGGTGGGCATCTGCATCTGACTGCTCGGCTCCTCGACGGCTGAGAGAAGCCCCGGCCTGACCTCGATCGTCTGCGGCGTCACTGCCGAGGCGCTCGGGTGCAGCGTCGTAGCACTGGTCGAGGACCTCGGCCAGGCTCAGCTCCAGTGCCTGGGTCCGGGGATCGCACGCCTGCCGTTAGGACCGCGCCTGGCGTGCCGTGCCGAGGGCGTAGCGCAGGTCCTGCTCGCGACCGCTGGTCCGGAAGGCGGTGCGGTGAGTGGCCGTGCGCTGGACGGGGGCAGCGGCCGGCTCCGGCCGACTCGTCGGTCCGTGGAACGGCGGTTTCCCCGATGATCCGGCCGCTGCCCTGCCCGGCTTCGACCATGGAGGCGGCCAGGGGCGTGTCGAGCTGCCCGGCCAGCCGGAGCAGCTTCTGAATCCGCTCCAGCCGCGGAGTCAGGCCCGTGCGGCCGTGCCGGAACGCTTCGGCGTACAGCGGGTCGAGCAGGGCGAGCGTCGACTCGCCCCCGAGTTCGGGGGCGCGCGGAGGTACGAGCTCTGGTCGCGGACCTCGTCGGTACTCAGCAGGATGATCAGCGAACGCCTCAGTACGTCGAAGTCTATGGGGGTCACCGCACCTGCCAGTTCCGGAGGATCTCCTCAACGCGGAGGGCGTGGTCGTCGAGCATCCGGGCATGGTCGGCGAGAGCGCGGTCGTCGACAGCGCCTGCCTTGTCCGCCTCTTCTGCCTCGGCGACGGCCAGCTGCCGCAGGATCGCTTCGATCTCGGCGTCCAGGGCCTGGCAGGCGATTGGTTTCAGGCTGCCGAGTCCGTCGGTCACGGTGGACGCCAGCCGCGCGGCCTCGGTGTCCGCCGATGCGCGCAGGTGCTCGGCCATGGCGCTGGCGACACTCCGGGCGATGCCGCTGTCGGCCTTCGCGGCGAGCCACTCGACCGCGACGGCGGAGGCGAGGAGCTGGACCACGAACACCCCGACGGGTCCGCCGACGGCGTAGGCCGCGATTCCCAGGGCGAACTGAGGGACGAGGGCCTTCATGGCGTCCTTGAAGCCGAACCGGGCTCCGATGGGTGCGGCGCCCGCTCCCGCGACCAGCGTCGCGACGGCCGCGGCCAGCAGTCGTTCGGCGGTGGGCCGGCTGGCCGCGTCGACGTCCGGGGCCACGTCGGCCATCGGGGTGAGGACCAGCCGGATCTTGTCGGCCTGTGCGGTGAAGGCGAGGAAGTCCTCGTCGAGCCGGGCGCCCAGCTCCTCCAGCCGACGGGTGATCTGCGGGTTCAACTCCTCGGTCTGCCACTGGACGAAACGGGCCTCGAAGGCCGTCGAGAGGCCGGCAACGTACTCCGCGGCCACCGCTTTGGCCTGTTGCTTAGCCTTGAAGGGGGACGGTCCGATCTTGTTCTTCGGCTTGATGCCGTCCAGCCAGCCTGGGCACTCCTCGGCGGCAGCGAGCAGGAATCGGCGGGCGGCCGCGTTCACTTGGAGCCCGATGTGCTCCAGGCTCGTATCGATCCGGTCCCGGATCTGATCCCGGCGCTCCTCCAGTGGTCCCAGCTCCGCGCGTACGGTTGCACAGCGGGCCCGTGCCTGGTCGTACCGCTGTTTCCGAAGGCTCTGCCGCGCCTCGACCTCCGTCCGCAGCGCGGAGATCGCGAGCGCCAGTCGGCGGGCCGGCGCGAGGACCTTCACCGTCGCGCGCTTTGCGACGAGGTGGCCCTCCAGCGCCGCCGCCAGTGCCGGCAGACCGGTCGCGGCGAGCTCATCCGACCACGCGGACGCGCTGCTCGGACACGTGCTGCGCAGGTCCAGTGCGGAACGGGAATCCAGGAAGAACACGCGCTCGGCGGCGACAAGCAGGGAGTTCTGGGCGTACTCGGTCAGGTACTCGATGTGGCCGTCCCGCTCCTCGGCCGCGATGTGGTCGATCCTGGTGCACGCCACGAAGAAGTCCTCGTGCCCGTACGGCCGAAGGTAGTCCTTGGCGTAGCCGATCTCGACCGGTTCGAGGTCGAGATCCGAGGCGATCACGAAGACCACGACGTCGGCGTCCATCAGGGCGTTCAAGGTGGCCTGATGGAGCCAGGGTTCCTGGTTCAATCCCGGCGAGTCCACCAGGACCACGCCGTTACGGCACAGTTCGGCGGGCCAATGCAGTTCGGCGTGCCGAACCGCCCCGGGCTGGTGGCGGTTCTTGGGGTCGATGGTGAGCGCCCGCCACACCTCCCCGTTCCGCGAGATACCGGTCTCCTCGATCGGCAGGGCGACCGGCGGCTCGGAGCCTTCCAGGTGGAGGACCACGTACCGGTCGGAGTCCCAGACGACCGAGATGGGTACGGCCGTCGTGGCGCGCGGCATCGCGGGCAGTACCTTCGCGCCCAGCAGCGCGTTGAGCAGCGTGCTCTTCCCGCGATTTCCCTGCCCGAGCATGAGGATCCGGTACGTGTCGCCCCGGATGCGCGCCCCGAGTGCGTCGAGCTCCTCCCGGCGCAGGTCCAGGCCGAGCGCCGCGGCCGTCACGCTGGTGCCCGCGGTCACCTCGGCCAGGTCTTCCCGGGCGTGCTGTACGGCCGCGTAGTCGGCGCGGTCCCCGTCTCCCGTCATGTCGGCTCCCCGTTGCCTATGCCAGTTCCGATGCCGTCGATGCCCGCGTGGATCTCCGCACGCAGTTCGCCGGCCCGCTGGACGAGTTCGTTCCAGTCCGGCGCCGGGCTCGCGGTGATCGCCGCCAGCTCCCGCTCCTCGGCCTGCAGCCAGGAGAGGCGGGCCGCTTCCAGCTCCTGCTGGAGCTCCTCGTAGGCGGAGCGGACCAGGGCGGCCAGGCTGCCGGCAACCTCCTCGATCTCGCGGTACACCACCTGGGTGACCCGGTCCGCGATGATCCGGCGCTGCCGGGCCTCCTCGTCCGCGATCCGCTTCTCCGTGAATTTGGCAGCGGAGGTGGCCGCGAAGTCGACCACGGCCTTCTGCAGGGTGGTGTCCGAGCTGCCCGACCCGCGGGCGCTCTCGGTACCCCGCCTTCGTTCGAGCACCGCGAAAACCAGGCGGGCGACCCCTTCCACGGTCGGCCGCACCAGGACCGTCAGCCGACGCCAGTGCTCCAGATCCGGCAGCCGCACCTCGCGGCGGTGCCCTACGGGCGGCCGGTGGGGTTGTGCGAATTGCACGGGCACTCCGCCGATCTCCGTCGGGAAGTACTCCGTCAGGGAATCCTCCAGCTGATCGACGACCCGGGCCATGTCGTCCTGGAGCGCCCGAGCCCACTGCTCGGAGGCCTCCGCCAGCCGGGTTTGGAGCTGGTCGTCGAATTCGTCCTGCCACCACGCCAGCGGGTCCCGGGCCGCCGCGACGTTCTGCCGCAGTTCGGCGGCCAGCGCGCGTCGCTGCTGCTGAACCGTGGCGAAGATCTTCCGGGCCGACGCCAAGCTGCTCTTTTCCAGTTTCCCCTGCAGGCCCCGGATGCGTGTGTTCCGGGTGTCCAGCGCGTCCCTGAGCTCATCACGGGTCGCGCTCCGGTCCTGTTGCTCACGCTTCTCGGCGGCGGCCGCCGCCGATCCGAGTGCGGCCATCTCCGCCAGCACCGCGCAGGTCTGCCGGGCCAGTCGCCGGAGCCGCAGACCCGCCAGACCCGGATCGGCGCGCCGGAGGACAAGCACCTCACGCAGCGCCGCCACTGAGGGCCCGCCGTCGGCGGTCGCCGACATGGGGAACACCGTGACCTCCTGGTCGACTTCGGCCAACCGGTCGCGGATGTCGTCGAGCAAGTCGTCGAGTTCCTCGGACTCCACCTGATCGGTCCGGGTGACCGCCACGACGATGTGCGGGACACCGACCGTGTCCCGCAGGAACCTCAGCTCCCGCTCCTCATCCATGCTCAGCGGGGAGATCGCCGCGATGACGAGCACCGCCACGTCGGCCGTGAACAGGGCGTCCTGATCCGACGTCGTCCACTGCGCACCGCCGTCCGGGGCCGCCAGACCGGGAAGCTCGACCAGCTCTCCGTACTCCGGCTCGCCGTCCTCCCCCCGTTGCCCCTGCTCCGCCAGCCGTTCCAACAGAGTCGACTTGCCCCGCCTCGGGCCGCCGAGCACCACTCCGCGGAACCCCGCTCCGGCGCGGTACCGCCGCCGCGCTCGCTCCAACGCCCTCTGCTGTTCCGCCGCGCCGAACGCCGACGCGAGCGCGCGCGCACCCTCGAACCACTCCATCTGCCACCCCCCGCCTTCAGGACAGCAGACCGCACGGCGCACGTCACGCCTCACCGCGACGCTTCGGGCGCGCACTGCTGGGTCTCACCCACAACGCGCCCCCGGCGTACGCCTGCCAGAGCGGCATCCGTCCTGGCTGCGGAGCGGGGACAGACACTCCTCGCGGGGCGAGCTGCCATCATCCGGCACCGGCACCGGCAGCACCCCACGGTCGGTGTGGGTCGACCGTGGCGACCTACGGGTCGGTGCGTGAAGCCGTACCCCCGGTCCTGCCGCTCGCGCAGTGATTCCTCGCCGCCGCCGAGCTAGACCGGCTCTCAGCCATCGTCGCGCACCGGCCGAACATGGTTCACCCGGTTGCGCGCCAGGTCATCCAGCGGGCCGTACCCGCCGGTGGCCACCCCGGGTATCTCCGCCCGCCAGAACAAGCCGGAGAACCATGTCGGAGTAGGAGGCGTTGTCGGTCGCGACCATCACCGGCTTCACCCCGGCGTTCCAGGTCAACGCTGCAGGTCTTGTCCCGAGATGTGGGCAGTAGGCGTTCGCCGTCGGTGATGAGCTGGCGGGTGTGGCCGGTATCGGCGAGGTCGAGGAGTATCCAGAGTCCACGGCGAGGTCGGCCGTGGACAGCCAGGCCGTCTCTTCAGCCAGGCGCAGAAATGAGCACGCGCGGTGCCTCGCGCAGGGGAACCGGCCTCCTGGTGGCCTACGTGATCGGCCGGCGTCGCCCAGGAAAAGCCCAGCCCATGGCGCTCAGAGCAACGGCCGACACGGCGCCGGCGGCCGGTGCCGGGCCGTTGGTGGCGAAGGCCCATTCACGCCGTGCGCTGCGCGGCTTTCCACTGCTCCAGTACGGCGGTCCTGAGGACCAGGGCAGCGGCGATCGTCACCGTCAGCACGGACGGGTCCATCGCGCCTGCCTTCCCCGTCAGCGTTCGGCGGCACCGGAGCGCTGGTAGATGTCGGGGATGCCGTCGTGGTCGTCGTCCCGTTCCTCCTCCTCGCTCAGGCGGCGGTAGATCCCGTTGCGCCGTTTGACGAGGATCGCCGCGAGAGCGGCGGCGATCAGGGAGCCGATCAGGACGGCGGCTTTGACGTGTTCGGTGGTGGAGGGGTCGGAGAAGGCGAGTTCGCCGATCAAGAGGGCCACCGTGAAGCCGATGCCGGCCAGTACGGCGAGTGCGAAGACATCCGCCCATGCCAGGTCGGGGTTGAGCTGGGCGCGGGTGTAGCGGGCGGCCAGATAGGTTCCCACGAAGATGCCCAGGGTCTTGCCCAGGACCAGGCCCAGCACCACACCGAGCGGCTCGGGCTGTGTGAACACCTCGCCCAGGGCGGTGGCCGAGACACCGACACCTGCGGCGAACAACGCGAAGAGGGGGACTGCGACGCCCGCGGAGATGGGGTGGAGGACGTGGGAGGTGCGTTCACCGGGGGAGGCGGGTTCGTCCTTGTCTCGGGTGGTGCGCAGGATCAGGCCCATGGCGACGCCGGCGACGGTGGCATGGACGCCGCCGTTGTACATCAGTGCCCAGATCGCGACGCCGAGCGGGACGTACCACCACCAGCCGCGCACGCGGAAGCGCTGGAGGGCGTGGAAGACGACCAGCCCGGCGAAGGAGCCGCCGAGCGCGGCGAAGTTCAGGTCGCTGGTGAAGAAGATCGCGATGACGAGGATGCCGCCGAGGTCGTCGACGACGGCGAGCGTGAGCAGGAAGGCTCGGAGCGCGGCGGGCAGGTGGGTGCTGATGACGGCGAGGACCGCGAGCGCGAAGGCGATGTCGGTCGCCATCGGTACGGCCCAGCCGTCGAGGCTGCCGCCGCCTGCGGCAGCCGTGACGGCGTAGAGCGCGGCGGGCACGATCATGCCGCAGACGGCGGCGACGACGGGCAGGGCCGCGGTGGCGGGGGTGCGCAGTTCACCGACGACGAGTTCGCGTTTGAGCTCGATGCCGGCGACGAGGAAGAAGATTGTGAGTAATCCGTCCGCGGTCCAGTGCCCGACCGAGAGGTCCAGGCCGAGCGCCGGTATACCGAAGTGGAAGTCGCGTATCTGCTCGTAGGTGCTGCCCCACGGAGTATTCACCCAGACCAGTGCCACCAGAGCTGCGGCCAGTAGGACCAGTCCGCCGACCGTCTCCGTCCTCAGAGCCTGCACCACGGCGGTCCGCTCCGGCAGGGGCAGCAGACCGAGGAAGGGGGAACGCTCACGGGGGGCGGCAGCCATCGGGAAGACCTCCGGGGATCGGCTTGAGGGCGTACGAGCCCCTGGGACGCCGACCAGACTTCCCGGCACACCGCGCGTCCGAAAGCATCCGTCAAGGACGGCACTGACGCGTTCTTAACACCTTAACCATCTGCCCGGGATCACGCCATACCCCATTTCACCTGCGAAAAAAAGCGCGTTGGGCATGGCGAGCGGGCCCGTCCACACCAAGGCGCGAGGTGCGTGACGGGCCCGCTCAGGAGCCGGGCCGCGGGGGCGGTCAGACGGTGGTCTTCACCGACTCCTGGTCTTCGTCGTCCTCGGTGATCTCCCCGGCGTTGCGGGCGCGGACGAACTGCAGGAAGAAGTTCAGCTCGCGCTTGACGACCGGGGCGAGGAGGTACAGGCCGATGATGTTGATGACGGCGAGCATGAAGAGCACCGCGTCGGCCATGTCGATCAGCGTCTGCAGCGTCAGCAGGGAACCCGCGACGGCGAAGACCGTGTAGACGACCTTGTACGCCAGCTCGCTGGCCCTGCTGCGGCCGAAGAGGTACGTCCACGCCTTGAGGCCGTAGTAACCCCAGGTCAGCACCGTGGAGATGGCGAAGAGCATCACCGCGACGGTGAGGATGTACGGGAACCAGGGCAGGACGGTGCCGAAGGCGTCGGAGGTGATCGTGACGCCGGCGATGGACTGGTCGGCGCGGGCCTCCGCGTAGCTGGCCGGGTTCGCGATGACGATGGTCAGCGCGGTCATCGTGCAGATGATGACGGTGTCGATGAACGGCTCCAGCAGGGCGACCAGGCCCTCGCTTGAGCCGCCGCTGTCACGTGTCCCTTGGGATCGCGTCCGCCGCAGCCAGCGGGCTGCCCCGCCTCTTCGCCGAGGCGCCAACTCTTCGCATACTTCGAGGACTCCCTATGGATTTCAGCACCGTGGGCATCGGCGTGCTCGTCTGCCTCCTCATCGCAGCCGCCGTGCTGTTCGGCGTCGCCCGTCTGTTCCGCAAGGTGGAGCAGGGCAAGGCACTGATCGTCTCCAAGATGCGCAAGGTCGATGTGACGTTCACCGGGCAGATCGTGCTGCCGGTGCTGCACAAGGCCGAGGTGATGGACATCTCGGTGAAGACCATCGAGATCACCCGCGCCGGCAAGGAAGGGCTGATCTGCCGGGACAACATCCGCGCGGACATCCGGATCTCGTTCTTCGTCAAGGTCAACAAGACCGTGCAGGACGTCATCAAGGTCGCCCAGTCCGTCGGCACCGCGCGGGCCAGCGACCGGAACACACTGCAGGAACTGTTCCACGCGAAGTTCTCCGAGGCGCTGAAGACCGTCGGCAAGCAGATGGACTTCACCGACCTGTACACCAAGCGTGAGGAACTGCGGTACCGGATCAACGAGGTCATCGGCGTCGACCTCAACGGCTACCACCTGGAGGACGCGGCGATCGACTACCTGGAGCAGACGCCGGTCACTCAGCTCGACCCGGCCAACGTCCTCGATGCCCAGGGCATCCGCAAGATCACCGAACTGACGGCCGTGGAGCACGTGCGCACCAACGAGGCGCAGCGCACCGAGGAGAAGGAGATCACCCGGCAGAACGTCGACGCCCGTGAGGCCGTCCTGGAGCTGGAGCGCCGCCAGGCCGACGCCGAGATCAAGCAGCGGCGGGAGATCGAGACCGTACGGGCCCGGGAGGAGGCCGAGACCGCGCGGGTCGTGGAGGAGGAGCGGCTGCGCGCCCAGTCCGCCTTCCTGCGCACCGAGGAACAACTCGGCGTCCAGCGCGAGAACCAGGCCCGCGAAGTCGCGGTCGCGCAGAAGAACCGCGAGCGGGTCATCGCCATCGAGAACGAGCGCATCGAGAAGGACCGCCTCCTCGAGGTCATCGCACGCGAACGGGAGACGCAGCTCACGCAGATCGCCGCCGAGAAGGAGGTCGAGGCGGAGAAGCGGGAGATCGCCGAGGTCATCCGCGAGCGGGTAGCTGTCGACCGTACGGTCGCGGAGCAGGAGGAGTCCATCAAGAAGCTGCGGGCCCTGGAGGAGGCGGAGCGGCAGCGGCAATCCGTGATCATCGCGGCCGAGGCGGAAGCGCAGGAGAACCTGGTCAAGGACATCAAGGCGGCCGAGGCCGCCGAGCAGGCCGCCGTGCACCGCGCCGCCGAGGAACTCACCCTCGCCGAGGCCCGGCTGAAGAGCGCCGACCTCGACGCGAAGGCCAAGCTGCGGCTCGCCGAGGGCGTCCAGGCCGAGGCCGCCGCCGAGGGACTCGCCGCCGTCCAGGTCCGTGACAAGGAGGCCGACGTCATTGAGAAGGCGGGCCGCGCGGAGGCCGAGGCGACCGAGGCGCGCCTGCGGGCGGAGGCCGAGGGCGCCAAGGCCAAGGCACTCGCGGAGGCGGCGGCCATCGGCGAGAAGCTGAAGGCGGAGGCCGCCGGCCTTACCGAGAAGGCCGCCGCGATGGCCGCGCTCGACGAGGCGTCCCGCGGCCACGAGGAGTACCGGCTGCGCCTGGAGGCCGAGAAGGAGATTCGGCTGGCCGGCCTGGACGTGCAGCGACAGGTGGCGGAGGCGCAGGCCACGGTGCTCGCCACCGGGCTGGAGAGCGCCGACATCGACATCGTGGGAGGGGAGTCGGTCTTCTTCGACCGGCTGGTCGGGGCGATCGGGCTCGGCAAGGGCGTCGACGGTTTCGTGCAGCACTCCGAGACCGCGCAGGCGCTGGCGAAGCCCTGGCTGGACGGAACGTCGAGCTTCACCGAAGACCTCACCCGGGTCATGGGGCCGGTCTCCACGGCCGACGTGCAGAACCTGACCGTGTCCGCCTTGCTGATGAAGCTCATGCAGACGGGCGGGGTCGACTCCAACGCCTTGGAGCAGCTCCTCGGCAAGGCGAGCGAGCTGGGTGTCGCCGACACCTCGCTCGCGGCCCTGAACGGCAGTGCCAAGGGCTGACCGGCCGCGGTCCCGGAGCTGCCGTGCAGGGGGCGGCAGCTCCGGGACCGTACTCTTCCGACTTTCCTGAGAGGGACTTCATGACCACCGGCCTGGACACGGGTACGTACGACGTGCTGCGCGACCGCCTCACCGCACAGGCGGCCGAGCTCGCCCGCCGCGCCGAAGCACTGAACGCCCGCCGCGTGCAGGAGTTCGGCTCCCTGCGGCTGGAACTGGCCGGCACCGAGCGGCTGCGCGCCGAGTCGGCGTGCGTGCCGCGTGACATCGTGTCCGTCGGCGACGTCCTGCTGTTCGGCTACAACACCGTTCCCAACCACGGGCCGCGGAGCACCGTGCGGAATGTGTTCGCCCTGCACGACCGGACCCTGAACCGGCTGCCCGACGACGCCGTGCCCGGCCTGCTGGACGACCCCGCCTTCCTCCGTGAGTTCGCCGCCCTCCACCGCTACTACCACCAGGCCCGGCTTCTCCAGCTCCGACGTGTGGCGGACAAGCTGCTGGCCGTCTTCCAGACCGGCGAGAAGGCGGGCGACATCCGAGTCCTGCGGTGGGCGGTCGCCGACGACGGCCAGATGTCCTTCCTGGACGCGCGCGGTGACCGCGACCACGTCCTCCCGCCCGCCCACGACTTCGAGTGGACGGCGACCACACAGGAGGACCACGTCCTGGGCCGCCACCCGCACGTCTCGATCGAAGGCGAGGTCTTCGTCGACACACTGGGCGGCACACTGACCGTCAAGATCGAGGACGACACCGACACCGGCGAGGGCATCCACGCCGAGCCGGTCGACGAGCCGCTGCAGTCGCTCGCCGACGCGCACGTCGCGTACGCGCGCGTGGGCGCCCTGATCCTGCTGGACGTCCTCCCCTACAAAGAGGACGTCCACCGCTACCTGGTGTTCAACACCCTCACCAGGACGGTCGTCCGCCTCGACGGGCTCGGGCAGGCGTGCCGCCGGTTGCCCGAGGACCACGGCATCGTCTTCCCCGGCGGCTACTGCCTGACCACCGGCACGCACCGGACCTTCGACGGCGTCGACACCTCGGGCCTGGAGTTCGAGAGGGTGGTCCGTTCCCCGAACGGCGAGGACGTCCTCTACGCCTTCCACGCGCGCGTGGAAGGCCGCAGCCTGCTCCTGCCGTACAACGTGATCCGCAAGGAGGTCGCCTCCCCTGTCACCTGCCACGCTTGGGCCCTGTTCGACGACGGAGCCCTCCTCGCCCTGCGTGTGGACGGCGACGAGCCGCAGCGCGTGCACCCCGTCCAGCTGTGGAACTCCCCGTTCGTCTCCGACACCCACGCCGCCGCCCAGCCGGCTGGGACCGGTCCGCTCGCCCGTGTCGGCAACGCCGACCTCGTCCGGGGCATCTCCGACTGTCTGTCCCTCACACGTGCGGTCGCCGAGACCACCCCGACCAGGGAGGTCTACGAGGCGCTGACCGCCGCATGCGTCCGGGCCGCCGACTCCTACCACTGGCTGGCCGAGCCGGAGCTGGGAGGCCTGCACGAGCCGCTCACACAGGTGCGGGCCACGGCCGAACAGGTGCTGGCCGAGTTCGAGACCGTCCAGGCCCTCACCCGGCAGGCCGCCGAGGCTCTCGCGGAGTCCGCGGCGCGCGTCGCCAGCCTCGTGCGACGCCTGCGCGGAGAGACCCCGCGAAGCGCCGCGGCATGGGTGTCGGCGCTGACCGAACTCCGGCGCGCCCAAGGCCACCTGCTCACCCTCAAGGACATGCGGTACGCGGACACCGCCCGGATCGACGAGCTGGCTGCCGACGTCGAGGCCGACCTCGTCGGCTTCGGACAGCGGGCCGTCAATCACCTGGCCCACGAAGACGCCTTCGCCGGCCACCAGGACGACATCGAACAGCTCGTCGCCGACGCCGAGGCGATCGCCACCGTCGCCGAGGCCGCACCCGTAGCTGCCCGCCTCGACCAACACGCCGACGCCCTGCGCACGGTGACGGATGTCGTCGCCGGTCTCGACATGGGTGACGCCACCGTCCGCACGTCCATCCTCGAGCGGATCGCCGAGGTCCTCGCCGGAGTCAACCGCGCCCGCGCCACGCTCGACGGGCGCCGCCGCGAACTCCTCGCCCGTGAGGGCCGTGCCGAGTTCGCCGCCGAGCTCGCGCTGCTCGGTCAGGCCCTCACCGGCGCGCTCGCCGAAGCCGACACCCCCGAGGACTGCGACCAGCAGCTGGCCCGCATGCTCGTGCAGGTGGAGAACCTCGAATCGAGGTTCGCCGAGTCCGACGACTTCCTCGCCGAGCTGGCGGACAAACGCGACGAGGTCCACGAGACGTTCTCCGCCCGCAAGCAGACCCTGGCCGACGCCCGCGCCCGACGCGCCGAGCGGTTGGCCGACTTGGCGGCCCGCGTCCTGGACACGGTCGCCCGCCGGGCGTCCACGCTCGCCGACGCGGACGCCGTCGCCACGTACTTCACCTCCGATCCGATGCCCGCCAAGGTCCGCCGCGTCGCCGGCGAACTACGCGAACTCCGCGACCAGGTAAGGGCGGAGGAACTGGACGCCCGCCTGAAGTCCGTCCGCCAGGAGGCCCTGCGCACCCTGCGCGACCGCACCGACCTGTATGCCGACGACGGCCGCACCCTCCGCCTGGGCGCCCACCGCTTCGCCGTCAACACCCAGCCGCTGGACCTCACTCTGCTACCGCACGACGAGGGACTGGTGTTCGCTGTGACGGGCACGGACTACCGCTCACCGATCACCGACCCCGACTTAGCCGCGACCCGCCCGTACTGGGACCGCCCGCTACCCTCGGAGTCGCCCGACGTCTACCGTGCCGAGCACCTGGCCGCCCGGCTGCTCGACGAGCACGGTCCGGCCGCCCTCGCGGAGATCGAGGACCTCCCCACCCTGGTCCGGCAGGCGGCGGAGACCGCGTACGACGAGGGTTACGAGCGCGGCGTCCACGACCACGACGCCGCCCTGATCCTCTCCGCGCTCCTGCGTCTGCACCAAGGCGCCGGCTTGCTGCGCCACGAGCCCGCCGCCCGCGCCGCCGCGCAGCTCTTCTGGGCACACGGCACGACCGCCGAGGAGCGTGACGGCTGGACCCGGCGCGCGGTCTCCATGGCCCGGGCCCGCGACACCTTCGGGCTCGCGCCCGCGATCGCCGACCTGGAGGCCGAACTCGCCGGGCCGATCGGCTCGCGTGCGGCCGCCGCCTACCTCTTCGAGGAGCTGACGACCGGCCCGGACGGCTTCGTCATCAGCGCCGGTACCCGCACCCTGCTCGACAAGTTCCGCCGCACGGTGGGCACGTCCGCCTACGACGACGACCTCGCCGTCCTCACCGACCCGGCCGCCCGCAGGCAACTCGTCGAGGCGTGGCTGACGTCGTACACCACCGCGACCGGAGCGGACCTCACCCCCGGCGACCTGGCCGAGGCGGTGGCCGCCGAACTCTGCCCGGGCCTGCCACGCCACGAGTCGGACGCGGCCCTCACCGAGACCGTCGACGGACTGCTCGGCAGCCATCCGCGTGTCACCGGCCGCGCCCTCACCGTCCGCGTCGACGAACTCCTGGCCCGCACGGAGCGATTCCGCACCCACGAGGTCCCCGCCCACCGCGCCTACCAACGTCGCCGCACGGCACTCGTGGCCTCTGAGCGCAGCCGCCTCCACCTGGACCGGTACCGGCCGCGTGTGATGTCGGCGTTCGTGCGCGGCAGGCTGATCGACGAGGTGTACCTCCCGCTGATCGGCGACAACCTCGCCAGGCAGCTCGGCACCACCGGCGACACCAAGCGCACCGACACTGGCGGCCTCCTCCTGCTCATCTCCCCGCCGGGCTACGGCAAGACGACGCTCATGGAGTACGTCGCCGACCGGCTCGGCCTGATGCTGGTGAAGGTCGACGGCCCGGCGCTGGGCCACACCGTGACCTCGCTGGATCCGGCACAGGCCCCGAACGCGACGGCCCGGCGGGAGATCGAAAAGATCAACTTCGCGCTGGAGGCGGGCAGCAACACCCTGCTCCACCTTGACGACATCCAGCACACCTCACCCGAGCTGCTGCAGAAGTTCATCCCGCTGTGCGACGCCACACGCCGCATCGAGGGCGTAAGGGACGGTCGGCCGCACACCTACGATCTGCGGGGCAAGCGGTTCGCAGTGTGCATGGCCGGCAACCCCTACACAGAGTCCGGCGGTCGCTTCAGGGTGCCCGACATGCTCGCCAACCGCGCCGACGTGTGGAACCTAGGTGACGTCCTGACCGGCAAGGAGGACGTTTTCGCGCTCAGCTTCATCGAGAACGCTCTGACCGCGAACCCAGTGCTCGCCCCGCTCGCCGGCCGCGACCGCACCGACCTGGAGCTGCTGCTCCGCCTGGCCGAGGGTGACCCCTCCGCCGGCGCCGACCGGCTGAGCCACCCGTACGCGCCGGCCGAGCTGGAACGGATCGTCGCGGTCCTGCGCCATCTGCTGACGGCCCGCGAGACCGTCCTCGCGGTCAACGCCGCGTACATCACGTCGGCCGCCCAGTCGGACGCCACGCGTACGGAGCCGCCCTTCCAGCTCCAGGGCTCCTACCGCAACATGAACAAGATCGCCCAGCGCATCCGGTCCGTCATGACCGACAGCGAGCTGTCAGCCCTGATCGACGACCACTACACGGCCGAGGCCCATACCTTGACGACCGGGGCCGAGGCCAACCTTCTGAAGCTGGCCGAGCTGCGGGGCACACTCACCTCCCGACAGGCCGACCGCTGGGCCGAGCTGAAGGCGGCATACGTCCGCGCCCGGATGCTCGGGGGCCCCGACAGCGACCCCTCTCACCCGTGCCGTCGCCGCCCTCGGCCTGCTGGCCGACCGGGTCGCCGCCGTGGAGTCGGCGATCAACCGCGCCTCGGATCCCCGCACCGTGCTCGCCACCGCCCACGGCCGCCGCCCTGTAGGACGCGAGGGCCGATCGTGACGTGCGCCTGGTGTTGCCGAGACCGCCGTGCCACGGTGAGATACGGGTTCCGGTCAGCGGCGAGGACGAGTGACGGCGTCGAGGCGGACGAAGGGGATGGCTCTCCTCGCCGCACGGAACGGCGCCTCGCTGCCGTTCGCGGGCAGTCCCGGGTACGCGCACAGGCGGCGTGCCGTTCTCGGGTGCCGCCGGGCGTAACCGGCAAACGTCTCGGCACCGTCCTCACAGTTCAGGAAGTGGGCGGTGACGGCATGGCGGCGGTTGCCGACCTGGATGACGGTCTGCGGCTGCGCGCGCAGGTTCCAGTACCAGTCGGCCCTGCGGCCGGAACCCGCCGCGATGATCCAGCTCTCCTCGCCGGGCTCGTCGCCGACCACTTCGAGGACCGTGCGGGGGGCGCGGCCGGTGACGTGGCCGGTGTGGTGCAGCGGGAGCAGTCGCTTCGACCCAGCAGTCGGCCGCGGTCGCTACCTCTGCTCGGTAACCGACCAGCACGGTGTTCCGCTCAAGGGCCGTAACTGGCGGCGCTGAGGACACCCCCGCCCGGGCGACACGCTCGCGGTCGGGTACGACGCGGAAGGCCGACTCGCGCCCTGTGGCGCGAAGACCGGAGCGTCGTGGAGCCGGATTCAGCCACACAACAGAGTCGTGACTGAAAAACGCACGGGTGCGTACCCATATCTACGTATGAAGGAAGCCTGATGTCTGAGGAAGCCAGTGACCGGCCGGCCACCGTCGCGGCGCCGTGGACGCCGCGACGCCACGTACCTCCGACGCCAAGCGCCAGCCAGCCAGCGAGCGGCGGCTGCACGAGCTCGTGACGGCCTGTGCGTGGGAAACGACCGCGACAAGGCGCAGGTCCGCGCCCGGCAGGCCACGGACGCAAGCGTCTATGCAGTTTGAGGAAGCATTCGACCAGCGTCGCTACACGGTGTCCAGCTGTCATACCTGTGGTCACTGCTGCCAGGCCGTTCGTCGCGTCACTCCAGGCCCGTCTCAGCAGTCCTGTATGACCACCTGGCTTGCCCGGCCCGGCTGGCTGCGATGACCCACCCACCGGCCCCCCGAGTTCTCCGCTAACTGGCTCTAAAAGGGAGGTATGTGAGTGTTTAGGTAACTTGTCGTCACCTGAATGTGTGGCAGGACGCATCCCGGCCGTTCGGCGCGGCCATGGGCGTGCTGGGCCGGTCGCCGTGAGCGAGCGCAAGCCCTACAAGACCGACCTGTCCGACGAGCAATGGGCGCAGGTCGAGCCGGTGATCACAGCGTGGAAGGCCGCGCACCCCTCGGTCAGTGGCCATCAGGGCCGGTACGAGATGCGGGAGATCGTCAACGCGCTGCTCTACCAGGGCCGCACCGGCTGCCAGTGGGATGAGCACCAGCCCCGCGCCTCCGAGTCGCGGGTGTACTGGGCGATGACCGCGGTGATATTGCGCCGGCTGACCGGGGCGACCGCGCCGTCCTGGCGTACCGCATGACCTGCGATCAGCTCACCCTCGGCGCGGTGCTGGCACGGCTGGAGGAGCGGGAACGGGAGATCGCCGCGCAGGCCGATGCGGCCAAGGCGCGGATCGCGGAGCTTTCCGCGCAGCTGGAGGAGTTTCACCGTACCGCCGAAGAGATCCGGATCACTCGCAAGACGCTGCTGGAGCTGCCCGAGCCGGTCCCGCCCGCGCCGCCGCCCCCGAAGCTGCCGGACCATCCGGCCTACCAGCAGATCATGGCGGTGTTCGCTGCCGCCGATGCCCCGCTGCGGGCGCGGCAGGTATGCGAGGCGATGGACCTGGAGATCGCGCCCAACACCATCAACAACACCCGCCTGAAACTCAAGCGGCTCGTCGAACGCGGGATCCTGGCCGGGACCGAGCAGGGCTTGTTCACCCATCCGCGGCCGTAAGCCGCCCTGCGTCGCCGCGACTGTAGGGTCCACGGCTTCATGCGCACTGGTCCCTGCGGGAACGCCGGAATCCGGGCTTCGTGAGCACTGACCGCGTCGGTTCGTTGTGAGCAATCTGGACTCCGATGGTCGGCGAGGGCCATTACTTTCCGTGGTGCCACTGGGGCTTCGTCTGGGGCCTGTCTTTCGGATCGCGCCCCGTGTGGTGCTGACGCAGGGCAAGAATGATCAGCAGGACGAAGGCGGCGAACGCGGCACCTGTGCGGGCGTAGTTAAAGGCTTCCCAGCGAGCGAGAATCTCTGCGTGGTCGGGGGGAGCCGAGGTGGCGGCCCATTTCTTGATCTGACCGTTGATGGGGACGTTGCCGAGCCGGGTGATCAGGAAGGACGTCAGCGCCAGGAGTGCCGCTCCGCCGGCGAGCCGCCGTGTGGTGCTGCGGGTCATGATGGCGAGCGTCATGGAGCTGAGCGCCGAAATCCCCATGGCCGCCTGCATGGTGATGCCGTTCATCTGCATCAGCTCCGTGTGGAAGGACAGCCTCATCTCGAGCGGTACGGCGTTGAACGTGGGAACCAGGTTGGCCGCTCCGTAGCCGAAGGCGCCCGCGAGAGCGCCGGTGGACAACAGGGCAATTGCCTGGACGAGTCGGATACGCATCTTTGCTACCCCCCGTGCTGTGGTTCGGTTCGGTCGAGGCTCCGCGTGAGCTGCTCGGCCCGTCGCAGCAGGCCCTCGGTGGTGAAGTCCGCGAACATGTGCACCTGCGTAGCGACCGGCCCGGTCCTACGCATCCGGGCGTGGATCGTGAACCGGGCCGCGATCCGGTTGCCGTCCGCCAGTGCCTCGTGCACCTCGAACCGGAACTCGGTCAGGTTCCTGCGTACGGGGCGCAGGTGGGCGGAGAGCCGATCCCAGTCAAGTCGTACGCCGTCGGCGATCTGTATGACGTCCCGGGTGTAGAACCTCGCCATGAGGTCGGAGGGGTCCTCCGAGCCGCGGACGACAGCCTCGGTGAAGGAGGTGAAGAAGTCGGCGACGAACTGCTCGGGTGTCTTGGTTTCCAGAGGTTGCATGTCGCTCCGGCCAGGCAGGCAGGGTCACACCCCGCTACTATCTCTTACATCAATGTAAGATATGCGTGCCAATTAACTTTGACAAGGGTGTAAGAGTTGTCTGCTTCAGAAGTCCCCGACGGCACCTCGTCCGTTCGGCGTCGCCGTCGGGCCGACGCCGAACGGAGCAGGGAGGCCGTACTCGACGCCGCGGTCCGACTGCTCGCCGAGCGGCCCGATGCGGGCATGGCCGCCATCGCCGCAGCAGCCGGCGTCACCCGCCAAACCATCTACGCCCACTTCGGCACCCGCGACGCGCTGCTGGAAGCTGTGGCCGACCGCGTCACGGAAGAAGCCATGGCAGTGATGGACGCGGCGGAAGTCGAGGACGGGCCCGCCCTCGACGCACTCCTGCGACTGCAGGACATCGGGTGGCTGCTGTTCGAGCGGCATCCCGTGCTGCTCCAGCTCGGCACCGCCCCCGCACATGCCGAAGCCGACCGAGGGCGGCACGAGCCCGTCGCGGCCCGACTGACGCGGTTGATCGAGAAGGGGCAAGCTGCAGGAGAGTTCGACCCCGACCCGCCCGCCGCCTGGCTGGTCGGGGCGGTGACCGCCCTGGGACACGCCGCCGGCAACGAGGTCGGGGCCGGCCGCATGACAGTGGCCGAGGCGGCGGCCTGTCTTCGCACCGCCACGCTTCGCGTGCTGAAAGTGCAGCCCCGCAGGGGTCACAACCCCTAGGCAGTCCCGTCTTGGATCAGTGGGCGGGCCAAACGAAGATCGAAAGAGCCTCGAAGGGGATCGCTGCTGAAGTCGCGGATCCTGCAGCGACCTGCGGCTCCCCCTCGACGAAGCGGCAAAATCAGACGCCAACCCTCATATGGCCCTCTGATAGCGGGGCTTAAGTGAAGGATGTGCAGCTGGACGTCGGGCTGGCAGTGGCTGCAGGCGGGCAGCGCAAGCCGGGATCCCGCCGAGATACACGCCGGCGGCTGCCACATGACCGGCCACGCGGACTGGCTCGCCCAGTTCCCGGTCGAGGCCCTGCACGGCATCGGCTCTCGCCGGGCGGCGACCTTGCGGGACTATGGCATCCACAGCGTGGGCCTGCTCGCCGCCGACCACGCCCGCGGGATTGATCCCCGCCCTGTCGTCCCCCGAGCGCTGCCCGCCTCTGTGACGGTGCGCTACTCCTTCGACCGGCCCGCCCTGGACGGGTCGGCCGTCCGGGCCGCCCTGCTCGACCTGGTCGTGCGCCGCTGGGTGCGGCTGCGCCGCCGCGGCCAGGTCGCTCGCGCCCTCACGCTTACGCTTGCCGGCGTACACGTGAACGTTCACGAGTACGCCGACACTTGCCACCGAAGAGGTCGAGGTCACCCCCGGCCAACGGCCCGTCATGCGCATCGCGGGCATCGATGCGCGGCGGGACGACGTCCTCAAGCGACTGCGCCGCGTCGAGGGACAGGTGCGGGGCCTGCGGCGCCTGGTCGAGCAGGACACCTACTGCATCGACGTCCTCACCCAGGTCAGTGCCACCACCAAGGCCCTGCAGTCCTTCGCCCTGACGATGATGGACGACCACCTCCACTCTTGCGTGGCCGACGCGATTGCCCAGGGCGGAGACCAGGCCCAGGACAAGATCGCCGAAGCGTCCCAGATCATCGCCCGCATGGTCCGCGCCTGAACTGGCCCCGCGCCCCGCCCCGCCCCGGGTCGGGTCGGGGCGGGGCTGCGGTCAGCTGCGTGCCATCCCGCCGCGTTCGGCGGTGACCAGCCAGGAACTGCTGCGCAGCCACACCCCGCCGTCCGCCTCATGGCGCTGCAGGGCGGCCGTCAGCGCCTGACGCGCCGCGTCCTGCGCGGGTGGGGTCACCTGGTCGAGCAGGTGACGTCCGGGACCGGAGTCCAGCAGGAACGCCGAGGCGTCCGCCGCGTCGGCGCCCCACTTTCCCGCCGCCTCAACGCGCTGCACGTCCACCCCGTCGAACCCGCCCGCGGTGAGCAGGTCGCGGATGCGGTCGGGATCGGTGAGCGAGAACATGCCCGGACCGCCGGCCTTCCCGAAACCGCCGAGCGGCAGGATGTCCTTGAGCGAGGCCAGCGCGGCGAGCCATTCGTTGGCCTCGGCCTCGGCCGCGCAGATGAAGGCCAGCCGGCCGCCGGGGCGCAGCGCGCGGTGGAGGTTGGCGAAGGCGGCGACCGGGTCGGTGAAGAAGGTCATGCCGTACCGGCTGATGACCGCATCGAACGCCTCGGCGTCCAGGGGGTGGACCTGGGCGTCGCCCTGCACGAAGGCCACGTTCGCGACCCCTTCACGTACGGCGCTCTCCTGGGCTTTGCCCAGCATCGGCCCCGACAGGTCAAGGCCGAGCGCCCGGCCGCGTGCGGCGCGCCGGGCGGCGAGGCGGGTGGTGCGGCCGGCTCCGCAGCCGACGTCCAGGATGGTGTCGGTTTCCGAGATGGCTGCTGCGTCCAGGAGGGGCTGGTTGAAGCCGTCGTTGACGGCGTCCCAGCGCTCCTGGCTGCGGGCCCACTGTGCGCCCTCGTATCCGTTCCACGCCTCGGCCTGCGCGGTGTTGGCGAACTGCCCCATGGGTGAACTCCCTCCCGCCGGGGCGCGGCGGGGCGCCCCGGCCCTAGAATGGGCAAGCGCCCAAACAGTATGGGCGAACGCCCATACTTGCAATCGGCTGAGGGGAAGGGGCTGTTGTGTCACCTCGTGGAGTGGCGATTCCGGACCTGCGGGAGCGGCTGTTCGCGGCCGCGGAACGGGTGGTGGCCCGTGACGGGGCCGCGGCCCTGACCAGCCGCGCGGTCACCGCGGAGGCGGACTGCGCCAAGGGCGTCCTGCACACGCACTTCGCCGGCCTGGACGAGTTCGTCGCCGAACTGGTCCTGGACCGCTTCGCGCGCAGCGCCCGCCAGGCCGAGGCCCTGCAGGCCAAAGTGGGACAGGCCACGGTCGCGGAGAACCTCCAGGAGGTCGTCGGGGCCCTGCTGGACTCCCTGCCGCCTGCGGTGGTGGGCCTGGCGATGACCCGCCCCGCGGCCGCGGCGCACACCCGTGAGGGCTTCCAGTCCGGTGCGCCCGCGTTCGATGCGATCCAGCACGCCGTCACCGCCTACCTCCAGGCGGAACAGCACGCCGGCCGGCTCCCGGCGGGCAGCGACGCCGGCGCCATCGCGCTCGCGCTGGTCGGCACGACCCACCACCTGCTGATGACCCGCACCCCCGGATCGGCCCCGGACACCGTGGCGACCACACAGCGGCTGCTGGCCGTACTCCTCGGCGGCTGACCTGCACGCCTGTGCGGCCGAGGCGATGGCCCGCGGTGGCGAGCGAGGCCCGCGCCGAGGTGGGGGAAGCGTGCGAGGGGGGGGCGCCCGGATGGTCTCCTCGTGAACGCGGTGCACCGGTCGCCCCCCACGATGAACCTGTGAGCGCCGCCGTCCAGCGCACGCTGAGCCGCCGCCCTGCCGGGCGCGGCTTCGTGCTACTGGTGCTGGCGGTCCTGGCCGGCGTCCTGGCCATGCACGGCTTCGGCCCGGCGCCCGCACCGACGGCGCAAGGCCACCAGGGTCACGTCCGGCATGCCGTTCCGGCCTCCGCGCCCCACGGTGCCCCCAGCTCCCACACCGCCGTGCACGAGGCCGTGACGGATCGGGCGTGTTCGCACCTGGCCGGCGGCGCGGAACACCTCGCCCACGCGGACGGGACGTGCGCGGCCGCGGGTGTCGGATCCGCGTACGCGCCGCCGCAGCTGGCCGCGGCTCTCGACGCAGTACCGGCGCCCCCGGTGCTGCCGGGCAGCACCGGGGCCGGCGCGTGGAGCGGCCGGGCACCGCGTGATCTGGCTGAGCTGCAGCTCCTGCGGATATAGAGCCGCCCGCACGACCCCAGGTCCTCGGCTGTGGAGCCTTCGCCAGCGGCGCGGCCCTGCTGCCGATGACCGCCCTGCTGATGCTGTTCATGACCACCCTCACCGGGCGCCTGCTGGGCCGCTTTGGCGCCAAGCCCTGATCGCGGCCGGCCTGCTGGTCCTGGCCGCGGGCCTGGTGTGGCTGTCGGCGGTGGAGCCGACGGGCACCTTCCTGGTGGACGTCCTGCCCGCCTCGCTGGTCGCGGCGACGGGTATGTCCCTGGCCTACATCCCGGCCCTGATGGCGGCGATGGCCGGCGCACCGCCGGAGCAAGCGGGCCTGGCGTCGGGCATCGTCAACACCACCTACCAGGTCGGCTCCGCCCTGGGCCAGGCCGCCCTGACCGCGCTTGCCGCCTCCCAGGGCGCCGCCCGCCCCGGTGACCTGCCCGCCCTGACCGCCGACTTCAGCTCCGCCTTCCTCGGGGCGGCCGCGATCGCCGCGGCCGGGGCCCTGGCCATCGCCCTGCTGATGAAGGGCAAGAAGTCCTCGGCCGCGGCCGCGGCCCAGGAGGTCGCCGCCGAAAGCGAGCGTGTCGGCAGCTGACCGCCGCACACGAGGAAGGGCCGCCGGACCGATGTCCGGCGGCCCTTCCTCGTGTGCGGCTTCAGGCCGCGGCCTCCTGCCGTGCGCTGGGGCCCTGCTCGCGTCGGCGGCGCCGGATTCCGTATCGGGTCATCCCGCGGGGCTTGAACACCGACAGCCCGGCCGCTGTCAGCAGGACCGCGATCGCGGCCCCGGCATCGGCCACCAGTTGGATCCGCATGCCTTCGAGTTCCCCACCGGCCAGGGCGGCCCGGGCCGCGGCGTCGGCGAGGTGTCCGACGGGCTGCATGTGCACCAGTAGCAGGACGGTGGCGACCACGGTGATCAGCAGCTTCGCGATCACCCAGTAGTGACGCATCAGCCCCCACACCGTGCCCAGCGATTGCACCACCCCCGTCACGAGCGTGGCGATGCTCAGCGGAACGATCACGAACCACCCCACCACCTCCATCGCGACATACGCCCCCCGCACCGTCTGCGGCTCGGCGCTGCACAACCCGGCCAGGGCCAGGGCGAGGAAGGCCGCCCACGGAGCCGAACCAGCCCAGCGAGGCGGTGACATGCGCGGTCAGCGCCGCCTTGCGCAGCCGCAGCCCGAACACCGTCACGGCGTGTGCCCCACCATGCCGCCGCCGGCCAGGTGCACGACTACGAACACCACGACCAGGAGCACGGCGAGGCCCGCGGAGACCTTCACCCAGCGCGGCGCTCGGTGGTCTTCCTCGTGGTGAGCGCCGGAAGGACTCGGCGAACCAGGCATGACGCCTCCATGAAATCCGATCGCAACTTTTTCGAGACATGCTGTCTCCCCCTCATACAGAGTGTATGCCTCCGTTGACGTCCGTATCCTGGGCGGGTGCCGAAGTTGTGGAACGAGACCATCGATGCGCACCGCCAGGCCGTGCGGAAGGCCGTCCTCGATGCGGCCGCCGCACTGATCGAGGACGGCGGTCTGCGGGCGGTGACCATGTCCCAGCTCGCCGAGCGCGCCGGCATCGGGCGGGCCACCCTCTACAAGTACTTCCCCGACGCCGAAGCGGTCCTTCGCGCCTGGCACGAGCGGCAGGTCACCGCTCACCTCCACCAGCTCGCTGAAGCCGCACACCGCCCCGGCACCGCCGCCCAGCGCCTGACGGCCGTCGCGACCACCTACGCAGACCTCGCCCGGCAGCGCCACGGCGGGGAACTCGCCGCCCTCCTTCACCAGAGCGAACACGTCAGCCACGCCGCACAGCACCTGACCGGCCTGCTGGAAGCCCTCATCGCCGAAGGCGCCCGGGCAGCAGACCTGCGCGACGACGTACCACCCGCCGAACTCGCCGCCTACTGTCTGCACGCCCTGACCGCCGCCTCCACCCTCCCCTCCCAAGCCGCGGTCGACCGACTGGTCGCCGTCACCCTCGGAGCCCTGCGCCCGCTTCCCTGACCAAGGCTCCTGGCAGCAGATCGTCATCAACGCCCGCACGGCGGATAGCGCTCCAGAGGCGCCGAGTGCGATGCAGCCCACGCGTTGGACTCCGCACAGAGCCGTTCACACCCGGTGCTATCTTCCTTCCCGTCCGGGTGGGGACGCCCCTGCTGGCTATCCCGCTGCCATGTCCCTCCAATGGTCGTGAGGCGTGATCTCAGGCAACGTCCATCGCGGCCACCACAAGGCAGCGTTGCTGCGAGCAACGCTCCTCGCGGTGGTGCTTGCCCTCTTCGGCATGCACGTCCTGGCCTCCCACCACCCAGTCCACAGCAGCCACGCCACCGCGATCCCGCTCGCCGACGCACGCGGCACGACCGAGCACACCCACGCCCACGCCGCTCCCGCCGACGTCACCACGACGCCGCACAGTCCGGACGGCGAATGCGACCACGGCGCAGTCGGGGAGACGTGCCTGGCGCTGCTGTACATGGTCGCCGCCCTGTTCACGTTCGCCCTCAGGCGACAAGGCGGCAACGGGGTCCTGCGCCGGTGGGCGGCACGCACGCGCCCCTGGGTCGGCCGCACAGGCGACCCGCCGTGCCTGCACCGACTTTCGATCCTGCGCTGCTGAGAGCTGCATCAGCGTGACGCCGCACCCCAGGTGTCGGCGCGCTTCCGCATGCTCTCAGCCGACAAGATCCGAAAGGCATGACCCGAGTGACCACCGTTCTCGACTCCGAGCGCCGCCAGACTCCCCCCACGAAACATCGCCGCCCCGCCTTCGACAAGAAGTCACTCCCGGCTCGCTACAGCGGCCAGATGCTCTACTTCATGGGCGCCGCCCTCATCGCCGGCGCCGTCGTCCACTACCCCATCGACCCCTCGCTGTACGCGATCATCTGCGCGGTCGGCGCCGTCGTGTTCCTCCTCGGCACCCTCGTCAACGAGTTCATGCTGGCCGATGAGCGGCCTGCGGTGAGCCAGGCGTTCTCGCTGGTCGCGTTCTCCCTGCTGCTGTCCTTCGGTGTCGGAATGGTCGGCGGCGGCATCCAGCACTTCGAGCAGTTCCCTGAGCGCAGCGCCTGGATGACCCCCATCGGTCTGCTCATGTCGTACGTCGCGTTCGTCGCCAAGGACTCCAAGGGCCGCTGGCGGCACCTCGTCAGCCCGTTCGCGGCCGCCGTCGTCGTCATCTCGGCACTGACCTGGCTGGGGATGATGGCCCTGGCCAGCACCATCAGTTCCGATGGCCACAGCCACGACCACGGCTCCACCACGGGCACACCCGCAAAGCCGGACCAGGCTCCCGCGGAGTCGGCCCCTCCGACCACGGCACCCGCCAAGCCGGCACAAGATGGCCATGCCCACAGCCACTGACCCGGCACCCTGGTAGCCGTCAGCGGGCTCAGCGTGGTTCACGCTGAGCCCGCTGACGCTGTCCTCCAGGTGTCACAGAGCTCTGGTGAGATCACGGTTGGCCGCCCGCCCTGCGTCGAGATCGGCTCGGACCTCCTCCAATGCGCGCTTGAGCTCGACTTTCTCCTGCTCCAGGCGTGCATGTGACCTTCCGCTCCGGTGCGTCGAGTGCATCGCGTCTCTGGCTCCGCGGCCGCGGCGGCGGGCGATGTCGTTGTAGGCCCGGACCTTGTGCGGCCTGCTCCGGCCAGGTCGCTGCGCGCTGCGACGGCCGCGTCCTGTACGACGACATCGTGGCGCACCAGCAGACCGCGAGGCCCGAGCAGATCCTCTTCCCGTTCCTGGATGCCGACTCCGAGCCCTGCCGAGTAGCTGGGCCGCATGGGGGGCGCCTTCGCCACGACCCGGCTGGATTCTTTTTTGTAGGTCAAGAGTGTTTTACCTGGTTAGGGCGTTGGTGCTTGGGAGTCGGGTCAGAGGCGGTCGTCGGTGAAGAAGTAGGGACCGTTGCTGATCTGCCATCCTTCGCGTTCTGCGGTCTTGGCTACCTCGGTGATGGCTTGGGCCCGTCGTTCTTCGGAGACGCCGGGGAGGAGCTTGTCGTAGACGGCAGGGTCGTCGAGGAGGCGGATGAGGGGTTCGCAGCGGTGGGCGTGCAGGCCGCAGAAGCTCGGGTAGAACTGCGAGCCGTTGGGTTTCGCGGCGTGGGTGGTGACGCAGTAGACGGCGTCGAACTGGCAGATGCTGTTCCAGCAGCACGTCGTCTGTTTTGGGCTGCTCGGTGGTGCCGTAGCCGGAGTCGTCGGGGTGGTCCAGGCGCAGCGCGTCCAGGCGGTGTGTGACGGCTCTAGGGGGTGTCTCGTCGATCAGGCCGGATCAGGGAGCGGCGTCTGGTGCCGTGCGTCGCAAGGCGGAGGAGGGAGCCGATGCGATGGGGGTCCCTCCCTGCTCGAGCGGAGCCGAGAGCTTGGGGGAATCGGGGACCGACGACAACGCGGCGAGGCGCGGTGCCAGGCGCCGCGAGCCCGGCATGATCGGCGAGACGTCCCCTAGCGGCGTGGATGAGGGCTGCGGGCTGCGGGGCGTTGTGTGTGGGGCCATTGACCAGGCCGACGCGGGCGGCTTCGGCCAGCCCGTGGCGGAGCGAGCTGACGTAGGCGGACGGCCGGCGGTCTGCGCCGTCGGCTGGTGGCTGCAGCGCGAGGGCAAACGGGCTTGCGGCCATGCCTGGGCGCGGACGGCGGCCGCGCCGATGGCCTCGATGCGGCCGACGATGCTCCACCACAGTTTCACCGCGCCGATCCAGAGGTCGGGGCGTGAGTATTCGTCCGGGCCGACGCCGATGCGGTAGCTCGAGCGCAGTGTGGTGAGGCTTTGCTCGAACAGTGTCTGGTCGTCGACGGCGAGTGCTATGCCTGCCGTCTGCGCCAGTCGGTCGAGTAGCACCTCCAGGTCGGGTGAGGGACCTTGGCGCCTGAGCTGGGGGCGCGCGTCGCCGACGGCTCGGGCGAAGAACAGCCGTAGCGGTAGCCGGTCGTTGTGCCGGAGGAGTTCCAGGACGGCGGAGGTGAAGGCGTCGGCATCCACCTTCCAGGTGAAGGCCAGTGCGGGAGCGGCCGGCGGAGTCCAGTGCGGCCACCGTAGCCGTGAACTCCTCGCGTGCCTCCTCCCGGATTCACTCGTCACGGCGCGCTAGAACCGCTGCGACGTCGGCGGGCCGCCATTTGGCGGACTCGGTCCCGCGCCGGACGAAGACATCGCCCTCCGAGAAGACGGCCTTCTGCCTCTTGGGGTCTGCCGGGTCGGGGCAGGTGCCGACTTTCGGGATGACGACGAACCCGTCGGGATGCGGGTGCACGTAGACGAGCACTACGGTTTTGCCCTCGACTTCGTGCACAGCGGACGTGAGCTGCAGCGGCTCGGGGAGGTAGCGCAGCGGCATCGGACGCAGCCGGGCCTCGTCGAACAGGGTCGCCATCTGAGGGGTCATCTCACCGGTGGGCCGTCCCTGGCCGTCGACGCCGATGACCATGTGTCCGCCGACCGCTTGGAATGCCGCAACGTCCTTGGCGAGTTCCACCCTGTCGTGAGTCCGGCTGAGGCCCAGCGTCGACTTGTAATCGACGTCGGTCGTCTCGGTTCCTTGCTTGAGAACCATCTGGAGAATTTCCAGTCCGACACCGGGTCCGGACACTGCTCCTCCTCACGTTGGCGCCGGGTACAGCCTGGCGGATGTCAGCGTCGCTATCCCTCGTCCGGGAAAGGAAGCGAGGGGGCGGTCGAGTTGTTCGGCGAGGTGGTCGAGTTGTACCGCGGCAGGCGGTTTGGTGATTTTTCGGTGCCGTTGGTGATGGCGGTGATGGCGGTGATGGCTGCTTGGCGGATGAGTCTGGTGAGGGACCCGATGCGGCCGGTGGTGCGCTGGTGGAGGTAGGCGTGGTGGCGGGGGAGGGTGCCGACGCCGCGGCGTGAGTGTGCCGGGCTGGAGCGTGTCTCTTTTGAGGAGCGGGCAGTCAGGGGAGGGGGGAGGCAGACTCTCCCGGCTGATGGGCGAAGATCAGAGCATGGACGACCTGCTGAAGTTCCTTGCAGCACGCATCGACGAGGACAGGCACCATGTGGCCAGCAGCCATGGCAGTGCAGCCCTCCTGGGGGTGCATCTGCGCATGCTTGATTCGATTGAGAGACTGGCCGAAGAGTACAGAGGTTTGGCGGACCCATGGGATGGGCGCACACACGGCTTGACCTATGCCCTCCGCGTCCTTGCGCTGGTATATGCGGAACACCCCGCTTACCGCGAGCAGGAATGGCACCCGTAGGATGTTTCAAAGAGACACCCTCTAGTTGGTTGATTGGGTGGGCGTCGATCCAGTCACGCGCAGGACCGCCTTGTGGTCGATCGCGACCGCGCGCACCGTGCTGATGTCGTCGCCCTGCTGTGCCGTCGCCGCGTCCCTGCGCACGGAGCCGGTCGGCGTGGACGGTCTTCGGCTGGGCGCACGACCTGGGCCAATCGGGTCGGTTGTGAGCAGCACGAAGGAGATGTCGCGTTCGTCGAGCCATCGGAGGAAGTCGGCCATCCCGTCATGGGCGCGCCCGGGCGAGCGACGCCGAGGCAGCCCTGACGGCCGTCGGCCTGCCCGCACCCGTGCTGCACCGACTCGGCGCGCGGCTGGTGTTGCTCGTGGTGCCCACCCTGGACCTGGCCGCGCAGACGGCGCTGGCCTGGCGCCGGGACGGCCACGGCGAGCACATGGTGATCGTCTCCTCGCTGGACGCCGCCGGCCGCGATGACCTGGTGGCCGCGCGCGTGGGCTCGACCAGCGATCCGCTCGCGCTGGTGGCGGCGATGGCGGTGGTGGGGGAGGGGCCCGACCAGATCCCGGCGCTGACGGTGATCTGCACCTACGACTCCCTGGACAAGATCGAGCAGACCCAGGGCAGCGGGTACGAGGTACCGCCGTTCGACCTGGCGGTCATGGATGAGGCACACCGCATCACCGGCCGCGCCGACAAGGAGTGGGCCATCGTCAACGACGCGAAGCGGACCCGCGCGGAGCGCCGCCTCTACATGACCGCCACCCCAAGTACCTTCGCCGCACCCGAGCTGGCCGAGTCCGCCGACACCACCCGCCGACGCCGCCGCGCCACGGCAGCGGACGCGGACGTGGACGCGTTCTCCAACTCCATGGACAACGAGCAGGTCTACGGCAAGAAGGTCTTCGAGCACCCCCTGACGACCGCAGTCCCCGATGGCCGGGCAGCGGCTCAGGACGACCAGGTCGCCGGCGGCGGTGACCAGCGACTTCCTGAAGCGGCCTGAAGTGACGGCCAAGGTGACCACGGTGGACAAGGCCCGGGTGGCGGAGGAGTTCACCCGTGACGAGCACGTGGCCACCACGGCGACAACGAACCTGCTCCGCAGGCCGGACGTCGCGTTCAAGGCGATGAGCGACGACACCGCCCGCCTCCAGGTCAACCATGCCCAGGTGGAGCGGTCCCGGCAAGCCCGCGACCACTTCGAGGACACCAGCCCCGTCGCACCAGCGGTGAAGAAGATCGATCGGACGGTGGAGTTCCTGGACCTGGTCACCGCCTGCCACTCGTTCGTCGCTGCGGCCGGCCGGCCGGCCGGCCGGACCGTCCCGGGCCTGCGCGACCGCGCTCTGAGCGAGGACGAGGCCACGATCGTGCACCAGAACGTCGCCAAGGTACGGGCGACGCTGGACTGGATCGAGACCGCCGTCGACACCGGCAAGGTCGACATGGACGACGAGCTCACCCGGGCGAGGCCAGTGGCAAGAACTCCGTCTCCGGCATCGACTACTCGAACTGCCCAGGCCGCCGCCTATCTCATCGACTCCGGCGAGACCGCAGCCACCTACCGAAACCTGCTGGCCGACCGCACCACGAAACTCACCGATCTCGCCCCCGACGCGCCGCCCGACGAACAGGCCACCGCCCTCGCCGCCGCATGGTCCCTGTCCATCGACCACGCCGACACACTGCGCCCCGTCGGCCTGGCCCGCCCCATGCTCCACCTGACTGCCCTCCTCCACGCCAACGGAATCTCCCAGTCTGTCCTGACCAGTGAGCCGGCCCGCGCTCACCTCGCCGCACACCGCACGACAGCTGGCCCCGGACAAAGGCGGCGACCGAAGTGGTGGCCGAGTAGACGGCAGCGCTCAGCGGCTCCTGTCCCCCCGACGAGTCTTTCGGCGTTTTGCGAGCCCTGGACCGGCTGAGCCTCATCGACCACCAACCGGACACCCCCACCAGGCCGTCCGCGTCCACCAGCTCATCCAGCGCGCTACTCGCGACACCCTCACCCCCCAGCAGCACGACCAGGCCGCGCGGACCGCCGCCGACGCCCTACTCGCCGTCTGGCCTCCTATCGAACGCGACACCGACCTCACTCAGGCCCTGTGCACCAACACCGACGCGCTCACCCGCCACGCCGAAGACGCCCTGTACCGGCCGGGCGCGCATTCGGTGCTGTACCGCCTCGGCCGCAGCCTCGGCGAATCCGGCCAGATCACCGTCGCCATCGACCACCTCCAGCGCCTCGCCGACACCACCAACAGCCGCCTCGGCCCCGACCACCCCGACACCCTCAACACGCGAAGCAACCTCGCCTCCTGGCCGGGGCGGGCGGGGGGGGGCTCCTGTCGCGCATGCCGTGCACGCGCCCACCCAACGCGCACCCTCTCTCGCGGCTGGTGACAGCGTTCTTACCGGTACCCCGACATGCCCGGACTTCCAGACTCCCGACCTCCGTGAGTTCGTGAGTCCGGGATTCTCTGGGACCCGCCCGTTGCGCATTGCGCACGCCCGTCGCCGGGTACGCGGGTCCGCGAGGCACCGCCCGGAGCGTCGTTCCTCGAGGACCCCCAACCCGGGCGGCGGATCCGGCCCGGATACCGGGCCGCCGGCCAGCACCGTACGGCGCCGGTCAGGTACTCCGGCGGTCCGGGACTCCCGGAGCGCTGAGGACGGCTTCCGGTTCGAAGGCAATATCAGCTAGGGCGGTCCGGGCTGGTCCCGAGCGGGCGCCGTCCATCGCGCGGCACCAGCTGGCGATCGGCGGCGGGGGACGGCTGCCCGGCGGCCGTCCAGTTGTTTCGGTCGACGCCGGTCCGCAGCAGGGCGTCGGTCTGATGATCGGGGCTTTGGTCGGCGGTCGGGACGCGCGCGTAGCCGATGAGCACACTTGACGCTTGGCGGCGGCTCGGGGATACAGGGCTTCCTCAACCGCCACTGGCCGCGGCGTTCCTGCGCCGCAGCCAGTGCCACCACCGGCTCTGTGGCCGTTGAGTGGACATGGCTAGCGCTGTCTCCAGCGCGTTGCGGGTGCTCAAGGTATGCGTGTGCTCGTCGCCCAGGATACGGACGCGGTCATCGAGGGTTCGGCGCAGCAGCTGTATCGCCTCGGCCTGCTCACCTGCACTGGTCAAAGCGAGAGCGAGGTTGTGGCGACTGGCAAGGGTGTCCGGGTGCTCGGGGCCCAGGATGCGGGTGCGGTCCTCCAGGGTGTGCCGGTGCATGCGCACTGCTTGTGCGTGCTCGCCCATCCCGTCCAGGGCGAGACCGAGGCTGTCCCGGCTGGCCAGCGTGTGCGGATGCCCGTCGCCCAGAATGCGGGCGTGGTCGTTGAGCGCCTGCCGCAGCAGCTGTATCGCTTCCGTCTGCTCACCCGCCCTGGTCAGGGCGCTGGCGAGGTTGTGGCGGCTGAGCAGGGTGAGGTGGTGCTCGGGGCCCAGGACACGGATGCGGTCCTCCAGGGTCTGCCGGTGCATGCGCACTGCTTGTGCGTGCTCGCCCATCCCGTCCAGGGCGAGACCGAGGCTGTCCCGGCTGGCCAGCGTATGCGGATGCCCGGGGCCCAGGACACGGGTACGGTCGTTGAGGGTCTGCCGCAGCAGACCCACCGCCTCGGCATGCTCACCCGTCCCGTCCAAAGCGCATGCGAGGTCATTGCGGCTGGTTAAGGTATCGGGGTGCAAGGGGCCCAGGATGCGGGCGCGGTCTTCCAGGGTCTGCCGCAGCAGGCGTATTGCCTCGGCCGGCTCTCCCATTCCGAACAAGGCATTGCCCAGGTTGTTGCGGCTGGTCAAGGTATCGGGGTGCTCGGGGCCCAGCATGCGGGTCTCGACGTCGAGGACCCGTTCATGCAGCAGCCGCGCCGCACCGAAAGCGCCGGCATCCTGCAGCACCTCCGCCAGGGCATTGAGAGTGGTGCGTTGATGTGTGGCGGTGCGCGGGTCCGCGTACTCGAGCAGCAGCGGCAGGTGGGGGGCGAGGAGCACGGCTGCAGGCCAACCAGCGCGCCCGCGCTGGTTGGCCTCGTGCACGGCCGTGGTCAGCCGCTCGGCAAGGGCCCGGTGCCACACGGCGAGCTCGGAGGTCTCGGCCGTGAGGGCGACAGCGTTGATCTCTCGGATCAGGGGATGCAGCACCACCTGCGCCCCCTCACTGCTGCCCGACGCCGGGCCGGTGCTGCCGGGAGAGTGGGGCAGGCCGAGGAGACCGTAGCGGTGCAAGCCGGCGAACGCGGCCTCCAGGGCCACCGCGGTGACGTCGTGTCCGGTGACGACGGATAGCAGGTCCGGGGTGATCAGGGACAGTGGGACGGGGGCCTGAGCCAGCAGGGCCAGCAGTCGCAACAAGGGGCGGGCCAAAGCGTTGCCCTCCCCGGCGAGCTGGTCCAAGGACACCTCCCAGGTGTGCCGCACCACGGCGCGGGCGACCTGCGGATGGGAGGCATTCGGGTGCGCCGCTCCCAACAAGAACCGCAGTTCCTGGTCCAGGGCTTGGCGGTAGGCGGCAAAGGTGCGGTAGCGGCTGGTGGGTCCGGCCAGATAGGTGCCAGCCGCGTGCAACGCCAGTGGCAGCCCGCCCAGTCGCGCCGCCAGCTCCCGGGCCTGCTCGGCGGTGCCGGCTGCGGGAGCAGCGTCCAGCAGGACCTGCCCCGCAGGTCGCACCGGCAGCGGTTCCAGCGGCAGCAGCCGTGCGCACGGACCCCAGGTCTGCTCGCTGCCATCCCGGCTCGTCACCACCAGCAGGCCCCGGCCGTGCGGACGGATCCAACCGCGGTAGTCGGCCAGCGGCTCCCCTGCCGGGCCGATCTCGTGCGGCTCGTCGGCGTTGTCCACCACCAGCAGCCACCGCCGCACCCGGCCCAACTGTCGCCAGACCACATCCGGCAGGCTCGCCTGCCCCGCTCGCGCGGCCTCCAGCTCTTCCTCTGGCAGGCCGCAGGCCAGCGCCGCCTGCACCATCTGCTGCGCCAGCTCGGCGCCGTCGCGCCAGCGCACCCAAAACACTCGCCAGCCCGCTGCCTCGGCCTGGGTCGCCAGTTGCGCGGCCACCGTTGTCTTGCCCATCCCGCCGACCGCGCACAGCACCGCGAACCGGCCTTGTGGCCGCCGAAGCATGCCTGCCAGCACGGCGAGTTCTCCCTCACGCCCCCGCACGCGCTGAACATGCGGGGGGCGTAACGAAGCCTGCTGGCCTCGGGCCAGTCGGCTCACCGGTGCCAGCCGCGCCGGGGGCCTTGCTGCGGCATCCAGATGCCGGCCCCACAGCAACAGCCCGATGCTGATCGCCACCAGCACGGTGAACACCGGCCAGATCACCCACGCCTGCGCCGCCCAACCAGGCATCGCTGCACTGGCGTAGTTGGTCACCGGCCCCAGCGCGGCCGCCACCAATGCGGCCCCTCCCGCTACCGCCGACCCGGCCCACGCACCCCGTCTGCGCCCCATGGTCTGCCACCCCCCTCCACCGTCACCGGAATGCTCCCGCCTGGATCACGTCCATGGAAGGTTGCGGGTGGTCACGACGCGGGCGGCGGTGTTGCTCCGGTTCAACGGCCGGATGCCGAGCCTGCTGCTTGAACGCCGTCATCCGCCGCCGCGGCCCGGGCACCAGGGCAGGCAGCAGGTCGAGCCGCTTGTCCATGTCGAGGCGGAAGGTGCCGTACGGGTTGATGTTCGACCAGAACAGCGCAGTCAGTCCTCGTCGGACAGCTTCTTCGCCCAGGCCGGTTCGGCGAGGACCTGCTGCAACAGCAGGGTGTTGACGTGCACCAGGGCGGACTGGAGTAGGTGCAGCGCGAGCATCGCGGTCTCGGCGTGTTCCTTGTGCGGGCCGGTCAGGGCGCCGTCCTTGCCGTAGTGCAGGACCGTGTTCGCCGAGTTCCAGTTCTCCACCACCTGAAGCCCGCCGTGGATCTCCCGGCGCAGCTCGGGGCGGGCCAGGTAATCGCACGCGAAGGTCGTACGGACCGCACGGCCCAGTTCTTCGAGAGCGGCAAAGGTGGGGTGCTTGGGGCCGCCCCGGGTGAAGCGTTGCAGCACCTGCTCCGCCTCCGCCGTCCCGAGACGGAGCGCGGTGGCGTACTTGACCATCTGGTCGTATGGCTGGGCGATCAGCTCCCACCGGATCGGGCGCGTCAGCGATCCGCCGAGGGCTGGCCACGCCGGCGGGGCAGCTACCCGCCAGTTACTTTGCCCCTGGGGACAGAGCTGGGAGTCCGGGGCCTCCTCGAGGCACGGCGCGGAGCGTCGTTCCTCGAGGACCCCGCCCAGAGCGGCACAACGGGGCAGTCCGTAGTAGGTCGCCCCGGAGCAACGAGGTCGTCCGGCCCGGACACCGGGCCGCCGGCCAGCACCGTACGACGCCGGTCAGGTACTCCGGCAGTCCGGGACTCCCGGAGCGCTGAGGACGGCTTCCGGTTCGAAGGCAACATCAGCTAGCGGGGTCCGGGCCGGTCCCGAGCGGGCGCCGTCCATCGCGCGGCACCAGCTGGCGATCGGCGGCGGGGGACGGCTGCCCGGCGGCCCGTTCGGCAACGGTGCCTGGCCTCGGGACGACCGCGCCGGGCGCGAGGGGGCTGGGCTGAGGTCCGGTGCCCATAGGGCGGCGGGTGGTGCTCACGGCCCCATCCTGACAGGCCTGGACCTAACGCGGGGCCTCCGGCAGGCAGCGTGCTGAGCTAGGCGAGAGCCGTGTAGGCGGGGGCGCACACCGGGGGAGCGTCGGATGCGTATTGGACGTTGTCTGCGGCAAGCCTCACGCCTCCGTGCGGCACGTGTTCAGGCGTTCGGATGCCGCAGCGTGCCCTGTCGGTGCCCGGGCGCATCATGGCCGCGACCGGAGACGCGGTGGGGGAGGTCCTGGTGCAGTTGACTGCCGATCATGCCGAGTGGGGGCGGCTGGACGTCACCCTGGACGATCTGGGTTGTGGCAAGTCGTGGCAAGAGATCCACCGAGTGCGTGGTGCGGAACTGACGTGCCCGGAGTGCGGCGGTCAGGTCCACGCCCGTCTCTCCAAGCTGGGCACCCGTCCGCCCAGTCGCGCGGGTGGAAGAACGTGTAGAGCAGATACCCGTAGTCCTCGGTCTCCTCGACCATCGAGTACCAGACGTTCGCCGCCAGAGGGGACTCGGTGATGCTCTCCCAGTTGTTGCGGCCGTTGAGGTCGCCGTCGAAGTTGTAGGCGGCGAGATAGTCGGATTTGCCGCCCTCCGAGGTCTCACCGCTGGTGTCGACGTCCTGGAAGTGCACCGGCGCCCACCAGTGGGCGACGGCTTGCCGCTGGGCGGCAGTGGACGCCACCGCCTCGGCGGGGCGGACGATGCCCAGGCACACAGGCACCGCCAGGACGGCTAAGGCGATCGCCACGCCCGGGGGTCTGCGTTGGGCGGGCGACACACGATAAGGGGGTTGTCGCCACTGTTCCTCCGGGATTCTCTGTGACAGAGGTCACCGCCGGGCCGGGGGACAGGTCTCCGGCTCGCGGTCCATGAACGGGCGGGCCGCTGAATGCGGCCCGCGTGGAAAGGGGTTCACAACGTCGTCTGGTTGCTCGTTGGGTGCCGGTCCTGAGGAGACATGGCCGGCCGCAAGGATGACCGGCAGACCGGTGGAGGATCCGGCACCCCGGTTTCCGTGAGCGGAACCCCGTCCGGTGTGATCCGCGCGACCGCGGGCATGGACGATCACCACGCCGACCAAGGCACCCCCAAGACCCCTCTCCAGGGGCCCGGGCACCGCCCACCCCGCAGCGAGCCTGTGCTGGAGCGGGCCTTCCACCCGCCGGCCTGCTTCGGGCCGGACCCCCTGTGTTATCGCTGACCACCCGAAGTGCTGTCGGTGTGGTCGTCTGCGGATCGGCTGCGGCCGTGCGCGGTGGCGGTGTGCCCGGTCAGCCGCTCCCAGTTGCCGGACCCGATGGCCGCCTTTTCCTCCTCGCTGAACGGTGCCTGCTCCAGGAACGACCGGGCGACTCCGCGGCTGGTGTCGAGGAAGGGGAAGCCGCCGGGCCGCGTTCCGAAGGTGTAGGGGTAGTCGGTGGAGTACAGCATCCGCTCGGTTCCGACGACCTCAGCTGTCCACCGCAGGTAGCGCTCGCTGACCGTGCCGCTTCCCGCCACCCAGAAGTTCTGGCGGAAGTAGTCGGCCAGAGGCCGCTCCAGCTTCGCCATCTCTTGCAGGACACCGATGTGGTCGAGGTAGAACAGGACGACCTCGCCCCAGTGCCCCGCGATCACCTGCAGTCCGGGGTGGCGGTCGAACACCCCGGAGAAGATCATCCTCAGGTACTGCACGCCCAGGTCGTAGTACCAGCCCAGGCCGGCGGTCGCGAGCGCGCGGCCGACTCCGTTGGGCAGATCCGAGTAGTACGCCTCTTGGACCGCGCTCACAGGGGTCTGCGGGTGGAAGTGCAGCGGTACCCGGAGCCGTTCGGCAGTGGCGTAGAGGTCGTCGAACTCCGGCGCGTCGGCCGGCTTGTCACCGGTGCGCCCGTACAGCATCGCGCCGCGGAAGCCGAGTCGGGTGACCGCGCGCTCCAACTCCGCGGCGGCGGCTTCGGGTGCCGGCGTCGGGACGGCCGCGAGCGCCTGGAATCGGTCGGGGCGGGCGTCGACGACTTCGGCGAGCGCGTCGTTCGCCTCCCGCGCCACGCTCACGGCGTCCGCCGCGGTCAGGTTCTGCACGCCGGGTGTGGCCAGCGACAGCACGGCGACGTCCACGCCTTGATCGTCCATGTCGGCCAGGCGGCGGTCGCCGACGTCGCGCAGCCGCTGCGCTATCGGCTCGTCGCCGTAGCCGAGTTGCGGGATCTGCGGCACGCCTGCCCGCGTCCAGGCATCGAGCAGGACCGGCAGGGCCACGTGCTCCTCGAGGCCTACGATGCGCAGCTTCTCAGGCATAGGTCGCTCCTCTTCTCTGGCTGTTTCCGATGATACGCGCATCACGATAACACCGGTAGCATCAATGGAAGCAAGTGGGCGCTATCATTGATTCATGCCTGAGGAAGCGAAGATCGACGCCATTCCTGTCGCCGCGTCGGAGACTGCAGCCGACGTCCGTGAGGTGACCCGGCAGCGGGTGGTTGAGGCAGCGGCGGACCTACTCGCGCGCGAGGGCCGCGACGCGGTGACCACCCGGGCGGTCGCGGCGGCCGCCGGGACGCAGCCCCCTGCGATCTATCGCTTGTTCGGCGACAAGGACGGGCTCCTCGAGGCAGTGGTGGAGCATGGCTACGCCACCTTCCTCGCGGCAAAACACAGGGACACCCGCCCTCAAGACCCGGTAGAAGATCTGCGTGCGGGCTGGGACCTCGCCGTCGAGTTCGGGCTCGCCAACCCCGAGCTGTACGCGCTGATGTACGGCGAGCCCCGACGCGGCACGGCATCGGCTGCCTTCCAGGCCGGCATGCAGATCCTGCTGGGGCGCATCCGCCGCCTCGCCGCCGGCGGCTGGCTCCGCGTCGACGAGAAGCTCGCGGCCGCGCTCATCCACGCGACCGCGCGCGGCGCCGTGCTCACCTGGCTGTCGCTGCCCGAGGACCAACGCGACCCGGCCCTGCTCACCACACTGCGCGAATCCATGGTCGCCGCCATCACCCACGAAAGACCCGTGGTGCAAGACGCGGGCCTCGCCGACGCCGTCCGAACCTTGCAGGCCCTCCTGCCCGACCAGACAACGCTCAGCAGCGCGGAACAACACCTCCTCAGCGAATGGCTCGACCGCCTTGCCGCGGACGGCTAACTGATTCCACGTGGCGTCTGCCAAACCGCGAGACCGACGGGCGGCGTGGGTTCGTAGCATTCGTCCATCGCGAAGGAGCGCCCAGACAACGTCGACGCGACGGCGGGCAAGAGCGAGCACGGTTTGGATGTGGAGCTTGCCCTTTGTGCGTTTGCGTTCGTCAAACCGGCGGGACTCCTCGCAGTGCCGGACACGGAACAACGCTGAGGTACAGAAGACCTGCTGGAGGCCGCGGTTGTGGGAGGGCAGCGCTCCGCGTTCTCGGCGGTGGCAGGGCGGTTCGGGGTCAGTTGGCGGCGTCCTGCCTGCCGCCTGCTGCGGCTGCCGTCGATCCGCAACGAGTTCGCCGAGATCGCCGACCGGGCGGCCAAGGATCAGATGACTTACCGCGGCTTCCTCGCCGAACTGCTGATGGCCGAGTGCGACGACCGGGCCAGACGCCGCTCGGAAAGGCGAATTAAGGCAGCTGGCTTCCCGCGGGAGAAGTCGTTGCGGATTTTCGACTTCGATGCCAACCCCAACATCGACCCGGCCGCCGTGAACACGCTGGCCAGCTGCGAGTGGATCAAGAAGGGGCAGCCGCTCTGCCTGATCGGCGACTCCGGAACTGGTAAGTCCCACATGCTCATCGCGCTGGGCACCGAGGCCGCCATGAAGGGCTACCGCGTCCGCTACACGCTCGCCACGAAACTGCTGAACGAGCGGTCGAGGCCGCCGACGAGAAGCAGCTGAACAAGACCATCGCCCGCTACGGCCGCGTCGACCTTCTCTGCATCGACGAACTGGGATACATGGAACTGGACCGGCATGGCGCCGAGCTCCTCTTCCAGGTCTTGACCGAGCGCGAGGAGAAGACCAGCGTCGCCATCGCCTCCAACGAGTCCTTCGGCGGCTGGACGAAGACCTTCATCGATCCCCGTCTGTGCGCCGCCATCGTCGACCGGCTCACTTTCAACGGCACCATCATCGAGACCGGCACCGACTCCTACCGTCTGGCCAGCACCCGAGCCCGAGCCGAACACGCAGAAGCGGGCTGACCAGCCGCTCCACCGCCTGGCCGGCAACCGCTGATGGCCGGCCAGGCCGACGTCATCCGAGCGGGACACGCCCTGCAACCCGAGGACCAGAGTCCAGATGAGCTGCGATACGCGTGATCGTCCTGGCGTTGTCCTTGAACAGATGCGCCTGCATGCCCGCCACCTGGGCCGCCTTCACGTTTACGGCGAGATCGTCGATGAAGAGGCAGTTCTCCGGCCGCACCTCCAGCCTGGCACATGCGGCCTCGAAGGCACGTGGGTCCGGCTTCTCGATGCCGATCTCGTGCGAGTACACGATCTCTTCGACCAGTTCGTCGAAGTGGTACAGCGCCGTCTCCCGCTCCCGGGCACCGACGAAGCTGTTGCTCAGGATGCCCAGCTTGCAGCTTCCCCGCAGCCCTCGCACATAAGTGATGAGTTCCTCGTTAGGCGTTCCCAGGTATTCCATCCAGAGATCCGCCATGAACGCTTCCACCTGGGACGGGTCGAGCCCCAGGCGTGCTGCCACCTGCTCGTGAACCGCTCGCTCGCTGATGCTCCCGAGGCTCCCGGCCTGCCACACGTCGCGCATCCGCTCGTGCACAGTGCCCGGCGGCAGCACCAACCGCTCTTCCCACCGCTGCACCCACCCCGTTTCCGGCGTGATCTCCAGCACGCCACCGATATCAAGAGTGACGCATGTCGCCGTCACTCGGACTCCCCCTCTTCGTCTGGCCGACTGGCGAGCGCACACCGCCCGCTCATGTGATCTACGGAGACACTGTTGTCCTTCCTGCTGGGGCAAGGTCAAGCGATCTTGGAACCTTGTGGCAGCCCTGTTGCGATCAGCGACACGACTCGGCTGCATCAGCGGGTGCCTTCAAAACTCATGACGATCCGCGGAATCCTCGGCCGGGCAACGGCGTCAGAACTCGTCGACAAACACTGTCGCAAGAAGTGAACGAAGCCAGTCGGGGAAGGCTGCTGAGGTACGTCATGGACCTGCGGACGGCCGACGTGTGCCCTGGCTGAGTAATCGTGCCGGTGTCAGTCCTGGGAGCCAGGTAACAGCCGATCGTCGGCTCGGGATTCCCTCCCAACTGGTCATTGAACAGCGGGCGCAAACGTGCTCGCCAGTAGCTCAGCCCACCCGAACCGCCATCTTTCCGATGCTCCTTGGCAGAGGCGGCTGCAAGGCGGCCCCGGCCCACTGCGCCGACGTCAACCGATGCTCTGACACCGGCACGGCCGGTCGCTGCGCCCCTACTTGGGAACGACGTCTGCCTCGACTTCTTGGAGTGTGGAGGCGTCGACGAGCCCGGTGTCCTCCAGGACCTCCATGTGGTCAAGGACGGTCTGGTTGGCCTGGCGGGCGTGGCGGCGGATGAGGTCGTTCTGGGTGGCGGCCCGGACCTCACCGATCGTGGCGAAGATCTTGCCGTGAGAGGCGCGAAGAACGTTGGCGAAGAGCTTGTCGAACTCCTCGCCCTGGGCGTTCTCCAGATTCCGCACCCACTGCTGCTGTTCCTCGGTGGCCTCGTTGGGGATTTCCACACCGAGGATTTTGGCGTCCTCGCGCACGAGCTGGTCGAGCTTGCTGTGCCCATCGAGCAGATGAAGCCCGGCGCGTTTGACGGCCTCGCTCGAAGCGTGGGTCTGCGCGAGGCGTCCGGCGGGGATCTCCCACAGGCCGGCCTGGCGTACCTTCACCAGGAACTCGCGGTCCACGTCCGTGACGGGCAGGTTGGCCGCGCCGTTCTGCCCCGTGGCCGCCTGGCCGGTGCCACCTGTGGCCACATGCCCGTCGGCGTGCTGGGCCTGGCCCGCGACCGTCGGGCTGGCCGAGGCTTCGTCACTGCTCGCCCTAAACGCGACGATGGCCGCAGCTATCACGGCGCACACGGCGGCGATGAGCGTGATCGTCCGCCTCGATGACCGTGTGGGTACCGCGTGTCGGTTCGAATACATTTGTTCTCCCGCTCGGGTAGAGAGTGATTCCTCCAGGGCATCGGAGCGGCCACCTGTTGCAGCTGGCACGGCACCCAGCGAGAGATACGGAGGAGAACGCGGGGATGTTCAAGGAACGGTCAAGGCGCAGTCCGCTAAGTGGTTGCTCAGTGCTGTCCCGGCGCGGCCGGCTGCCCGTCCGTTGGGCCGGATCGGCCCGGGCCCCCGACTCTCCGAGGGACCCAAGTACTGAGCCGCCACGCGCCGGTCGTTCCGCCAGTCGCGGTCAAGGCATGGGCCCCGGTCGTCCGCCGGCTACGGCCAGCGGGATGATCGGTCCCCTGACCAAGGGGCATGTCCGCCATGAAGTGCGCGATGTTGATGTAGTAGGTGTAGTCGCCACTGCGTGTGAGCTCCCGCATGCGGGTGATGGCAGCTTTGGTGCCCGTCGCGCCAGTGCCCGCCTGCTGGCCGAACATTTCTGGCCGGGACACTCACGCTGGTCCTGTGGCGCGGGCTACGGGTGCCCCTCGAAGCGACCGGTGGCCTGGAGACGGTCGCCGTGCGCGTGCCCGACCGCCCCGTCGCACTCGCACTGCTGTCAGCCTTCGGCGGCGGTGTCACGGCCCCGTCCGCCAACCGCTTCGGCTCCGTCAGCCCCACCACGGCAGACCACGTCCGTGCCGAGCTCGGCGACGCCGTCGACTTCGTGCTGGACGGCGGCCCCTGCGAGGTCGGCGTCGAATCGACCATCATCGACGCCACGGGCTAGGTCGTGTCCGCAAAGTGGTTGGCGCGTTGGTCTGTTCGTGGTGCGTCGTCACGAGCTGACTGATCAGGCATGGGCGGTCATTGAGCCGTTGCTGGCTCCGTCGCGGATGGGCCGCCCGGCCCGCGACCGGCGGCAGGTCCTCAACGGCATCCTGTGGAAGCTGTCCACGGGGGCGGCCTGGCGGGACCTGCCCGAGCGTTACGGGCCGTGGAAGACGGTCTACGAACGCTTCCGCCGCTGGTCGGCCGACGGCACCTGGGACCGGCTGCCGGCCCACGTCCAGCAGCACTCGGATGCCGTCGGTGCCGTTGACTGGACGGTCGTGTGTGTCGACTCCACGACCGTGCGGGCTCACCAGCACGCGGCCGGGGCGCGAAAAGGGGGCTCTGGCCGGGTGAGGCGATCGGCCGGTCCCGCGGCGGGCTGACCACGAAGATCCACCTCGCCTGCGACGGCGAGGGCAGGCCACTGGCCTTCACCCTGACCGCCGGGAACGTCAACGACTGCACCCAGTTCGAAGCGGTGATGGCCCGCATCCGCATCGGGCGGTGCGGGCCCGGCCGTCCTCGCACCCGACCCACCCTGGTCGTCGCGGACAAGGGGTATTCGTCCACGAAGATCCGCTCCTACCTGCGCAGGCGCGGCATCAAAGCCGCCATTCCGGAGCGGATCGACCAGATCAACGGCCGCATCCGACGCGGAGAGAGCAGATGCCGGCTTGACCGGGCCGCCTACCGGCGCCGCAACACCGTCGAGCGCTGCTTCAACAAGCTGAAGCACAACAAAGCCCTGGCGACCCGCTACGACAAACGCGCCCGTCACTACCAAGCCCTGGTCACCATCGCGTGCCTGCGACTCTGGCTGCCGTGACATTGCGGACACGACCTAGGGGGTGTCTCGCCGATCATGCCGGGCTCGCGGCGCCTGGCACCGCGCCTCGCCGCGTTGTCGTCGGTCCCCGATTCCCCCAAGCTCTCGGCTCCGCTCGAGCAGGGGGGACCCCCATCGCATCGACTCCCTCCTCCGCCTTGCGATGCACGGCACCAGACGCCGCTCCCTGATCCGGCCTGATCGACGAGACACCCAGTAGTCCTGAGCATCCTGCGGCCCGGCGGGGTGACGCGCGAGGACCTCGAAGCGGTGCTGGGGCACCCGATCGCAGTGCCCTCGACGAGCGTGTCCGGGTGCCGGGCCAGCACCCGTCCCACTACGCGCCGCGAGCGCGGGTCGTCCTCGTCGAGTCGGAGAAGGTCGTTCGCGAAGCGGAGCTGGCGCAGGAGCTGGGCCACCAGGTGGGCGTCATCCTTCCGCCCTCCTTCGCCGACGCTCGGGTGAAGGCCCACGCGGTGGTGGCGGTGCCCGGTTCGATGGCCGCCTGCGCGTGCGGGCTGTACGGGTTCCTGCGCGAGCTCGACCAGCAGGGGTGCGACCTCATCGTCACCTCGCTCCCGGTGGAGGAGGGGCTGGGACTGGCGATCGCCAACCGGCTCCTCCGCGCCGCGGGGCCATCGCCTGTCCGTTCGTGTACGCCGACACCCGCCACCACCGCTGGACGAACTGATCACCTGATCACCGGGAAGCGTGGAGACTCAAGGCGCATATGCATGGGCACATCGCTCGCGAGCATGCTGTGGTGACGTAGGCGCCGGGAATGGTCGTCGAGACCGAAGCGCTCCAGTGCGTCCATCAGCAGGGGCGCGAAGCCAAGTGTCGCCGCCCCCCTATCGCCCCAGCGCTGGGCACGACGGCTTACCGCAGCAAGGACGCGAGGAATCAGCACACACATGTTCGCGAGACCATGCAGGGGCGCGACGGTGGAGAAGCTGACAACGAGCAACGTGCAGAGCAGCGCAAGGCCGACGCCATACCGCAGCCAGGACGGCCTGGGTATGAGCAGCGCAGCTGCAGCATCCGTATGACGGCCGCCACCGCCCGGGCGGCGGCGCTGTCGCCCCACATACTCCCGGTCACGCCGGGCTCATGCCCGACATGCTCCCGGTCACGCCGGGCTGGTGCCCGACCAGGCCGCGGACTGCCGCGGCCCGGGGTCCGTCACTGCTGTGCTTCTGCCGCCGCCCGCCACACCTCGGCGGTGAGGTCGAGCATGCCGCGGGACTGGGCCTCGCCGGCCAGGGCGCACAGGCGCGCGCGGGCCGTAGGGTCGGACTGCTTCACAAGGATCTGCTCCCTGAGCATCTCCATGCGGATCCGGTCCCGGAAGTTCAGCTGGACCTTCTCGGCGGCGGCCTGCTCGCAGAGGCGTGCCGCCTCCTCGTACTCGCCGCGCACGTAGGCGAGTTGGGCCAGCAAAAAGGCGTACTCCTGCTGGTGCTGCGCCGTGCCGACGAGCTCCAGGGCGGGGCGGGCCTCGTCCAGGTACCGCTGCGCCTTGTCGGGGGCGGGCGGCAGCGCCTGCAGGGCGAGCGCCGCGGCGGCGTGGCGCAGGCGCATCCACAGCAGCAGGTCCTCGCGGCTGGACAGGGCGGCCATCGCCCGCTCCAGGAAGGAGCCGGACAGCTCGTGGTTGCCCTGGCGGGTCGAGACCGTCGCGGCGGTCCACAGAGCCTGCGCCGCCAGCACGCCGGTCTGCGTCCCCAGCCGGGCGCAGGCCTCCTCGCTGAGCCGGAATGCCTCGGCGAGGTCGCCGAGTTCGGCCGTGACGGAGGCGAGCAACAGCCGACACCGAAGCATGTCGTGGTTGTCGAGGGAGTCCTCACGGCCGATCCGGAGCGCTTCGAGCGCCGTGGTCCGGGCCGGGTCGGCCTCGCCCAGGTCCCGCTGGACGCGGGCGAGGTGCAGGCGCGAGTAGACGCGCAGTACGGCGTGGCCGAGCTCGTCCGAGAGCGCCACCAGCGTGGTCAGCGTGGTGCGCGCCTCGGACCGCTCGCCGTCGGCCGTGAGGAGTCGGGCCAGGTGGGCGTGGGCCTGCCATTGCAGGCCCACGTCCACGTGCTCCGCGCGGGAGAGCGCCGACTCCAGCATCCGCCGGGCGTGGCCGGACTCGTCGCCCGCCACGAGGACCGCGGCGAGGACGTCCACCAGGTCCGACGGGTCCGTCGCCTCGAAGGCGCCGGTCGGGACGCCGAGGCGTTCCGCGAGGATGGCGACGGCGCGCTCCGTGGGAGGTCGGGCGCCCGATTCGAGGCGCGACAGGTAGGCGGAGGACATACCGGGGCCGGTAAGGTCCGACTGGGTCTTTCCGCGCTGCTGCCGAAGTTGCTTCAGTCGGCGGCCGAATGAGGGCTGCGTCAGCATGTTTCGTCCCGGGCTCGTGTCCGTGTTCCCCCTCCCTGACCGCGATTTTGTCAATCAGGTACTTGACGAGTCAAACAGTGACTGAATCGGCGGTGGGCGAGTGCTCTCACGGCCATTCGATGGATGCCTGCTGCGCTGTGTTCCGGGTGGGTTCCCCGGCCTGTGCGGCGACGGTCGCGCAGGTGCCCAGGGCGACCGCGGCGAGGGCGGTCAGGAGTATGTGGCTGATGCGTTTCATGAGGGCTTCTCTTTCTCTTCGCCACCTCGGGCCGGGGTGGGGCCCGGCAGTGGCAACGATGGGCCGGGCCGTGTCTCGAAGTGTCTGACCAGGGATTACGGCCTGAAGGTAGTCAGTTGCCTGGAGTTAGGCAATAGATTGACAAGAACTGGCAAGTGATCTTACGTTCTCGCCATCAGTACGGTTCCGCCGATCACTTTCCGGTCGAGTGCGGACGTACGTCGCACCCTTCTCGGAAGCGGGGGATCCGGGCATGCCGAACAGCGCTGCCAACCATTCGACCGACGCGACTCTGGTGAGTGCCTTCATGGCCACCGTCGAGCGCCATCCGGAACGCGTCGCCGTCAAGTGCGGCCCAGACACGCTCACTTATGCGCAGCTCGATGCCGCGTCGACCGCGCTGGCGGCGCGGATCCAGGCGCGGACCGACGAGCCCGCCCGCCCGCTCGCCATCCTTCTGGAGCGCTCCTGCGACATGGTGGTGGCCGCCCTCGCGGTTCTGAAGACCGGCGCGTCCTACGTGCCGCTCGACCCGGGAGCCCCGGCGGCCCGCCTCGCCACGATCCTGGAGGACGCGGCGCCCGCGCTCGTGCTCACCACCGCCCGGCTGGCACCCGCACTCCCCGCCGACCAGGACGTCCTCGTCCTCGACGGCCCCGCGCAGGACACAGCGGCCGCGCTCCTGCGGCCCGTGCCGATCGCCCCGGGAACCCGGGCGTACATCATCTTCACCTCGGGAACCACCGGCCGCCCCAAGGGCGTCGAGGTCACCCACGGCAACGTCGTACGCCTCTTCACCGAGGCCGAGCCGCTCTTCGGCTTCGGACCCGACGACGTGTGGTCGATGTTCCACTCCTTCGCCTTCGACTTCTCCGTCTGGGAGATCTGGGGCGCGATCCTGTACGGCGGCACCGTCGTGATCGTCCCCGGCGACATCGCCAAGGACCCGGCGCGCTTTCGCGCCCTGCTGCGGGACGAGCGGGTCACCATGCTCAGCCAGACCCCCACCGCCTTCGGCCAGCTGATCGCCGAGGAGCGCGACCACGAGGACCGGCTGTCCGTCCGTTCCGTGGTCTTCGGCGGCGAGGCCCTGAGGTTCTCCGACCTTGCGCCCTGGATCGACAAGTACGGCGACGCCACTCCCGAGCTCGTCAACATGTACGGCATCACCGAGATCACCGTGCACGCCACCCACCGTCGCGTGACGACCGCGGACCTGGAGCAGGACCGCAGCCTCATCGGCCGCCCCCTGCCGGACCTCGGCATCGAGCTCCTCGACGAGGACCTCACCCCCGTGGCCGACGGCGAGACCGGCGAGATCGTCGTCACCGGTCCCGGTGTCGCCCTCGGCTACCTCGGCCGGCCCGACCTGACCGCCGACCGGTTCGTCACCCTTACCGGTGCCGACGGCTCGCCGCTGCGCGGCTACCGTTCCGGCGACCTCGCCCGCCGACTGCCCGACGGCGACCTCGAGTACCGCGGCCGCCGAGACGCCCAGGTCAAGATCCGGGGCTTCCGCATCGAGCTCGGCGACATCGAGACCGCGATGGCAGCCCACCCGGACGTGCGCCAGGCGGCCGTGGCCGTCAAGGAGTTCGACGGGGAGCGCGAGCTCGCCGGATACGTCGTGCTCGCCGAGGGCGCCGCCCTGGACGTGGCGCGGCTGCGCGACCATCTGCTCGCACTGCTGCCCTCGTACATGGTGCCCGTCGCCTTCCAGGCGCTGAACGACTTCCCGATGACGGTCAACGGCAAGCTGGACCGTGACAGGCTGCCCGCCCCGGCCGCGACGGCCGCCGACACCGCCGCGGTGTCCGCCCGCTCGCTGCGCGAGGAACTGCTGTGCGAGCTGTTCGCGCAGGTACTCGGGCGCACCTCGGTCACCCCGGACGACGACTTCTTCACCCTCGGCGGTCACTCCCTCATGGCGATCCGCCTCGTCAACCGCATCCGCGCCGTCCTGGGCCTCGAGGTCGCCGTCAAGGACCTCTTCGACGCCCGCACCCCGGGCGCGCTCGCCGCACGGACCCACGCCGGACGCACCCGCCCGGCCGTGCGGGCCCGCCCCCGCGAGGGCGACGCCCCGCTCTCGTACGCCCAGCAGCGGCTCTGGTTCCTCCAGCAGGTCCACGAGGGCACGGCGGCCTACCACATCCCGCACGCCCTGCACCTCACGGGCACCATCGACGTCGCCGCGCTCGAGGCCGCCGTGCATGACGTGGTCGCCCGCCACGAGGTGCTGCGCACCGTCTATCCGCAGCGCGACGGCGTCGCCCACCAGCGCGTCCTTGCCGCCGCCGACGCCCGGCCGGAGTTCAAGGTCGTCCAGAGCGCGCCCGAGCTGGTCGACGACCAGGTGACGGCCGCCGCTCGCGCCCCCTTCGACCTGACGCGCGACCTGCCGCTGCGCGCCTGGCTGCTGCGCACCGGTGACGACCAGTGGGTCCTGCTCCTCGTCCTGCACCACATCGCGGGCGACGGCTGGTCGCTCGAACCCCTCGTCCGCGACCTGGCTCAGGCCTACACGGCACGCCTGGACGGCGCGGCACCCGACTGGGAGCCGCTGCCGGTCCAGTACGCCGACTACGCCGCCTGGCAGCACGACCTGCTCGCGGACGAGGACGACCCGGACAGCCTCGTCTCACGCCAGCTGAAGTTCTGGACGGAAACGCTCGCAGACCTGCCGGACGAGCTCGAACTACCCACCGACCGGCCCCGCCCCACCGGCGGCGACTTCGCCGGCGACATGGTCGTGGGCGACCTCGACCAGGAGCTGCACACGGCGGTCGCGGCCCTGGCCCGGACCACCGGCACCACCGTCAACATGGTGCTCCAGGCCGCCGTCGCCGCCCTGCTCACCCGGCTCGGCGCGGGCACCGACATCCCGCTCGGCAACGCCGTGGCCGGCCGCACCGATGACGCGCTGACCCCGCTCGTGGGCTTCTTCGTCAACAGTCTGGTCCTGCGCGCCGACACCTCCGGCGACCCCAGCTTCGTCAAACTCCTCGGCCGCCTGCGCGCCGTGAACCTCTCCGCCTTCGACCACGAGGACCTGCCGTTCGAGCGGCTCGTGGAGGCGCTCAATCCGGTGCGCTCGGCCGCCCGCCACCCGCTGTTCCAGGTGATGGTCGCCGCCCAGAACAGCATCCCGGACGACTTCGGCCTGCCCGGCGTCACCGGCACCGCCTACCCCGTCCTCAGCGGAACCGCCAAGTTCGACCTGTCCTTCAAGTTCGAGGAGCGGCGCGGCGCCGAGGGCGAAGCCCTCGGCATCCGGTCCGCCCTGGAGTACAGCACCGCGCTGTTCGACCGTGACACCGTCGAGTCGATCGCCGGCCGCCTCGCCCGGCTGCTCCGCGCTGTCGCCGCCGCCCCCGCCACCCGGATCAGCCAGGTCGACCTGCTGACCGAAGCGGAGCGGGTGTCGCTGGTGCGCTGGAACGACACCTCGACGCGGCCCGCCACCACCGAGCTGACCACCGAACTGATCGAACGCCAGGTCGACGCGACCCCCGACGCCGTCGCCCTCACCCAGGCCGCCACCGCCTGGACCTACCGCGCACTCGACGAGCGCGCCAACCAGTACGCCCACCGACTGCGCGCCCTCGGCGTCGGCCCGGACAGCCGCGTCGCGCTGTGCCTGCGGCGCGGCCCGGAAGCCGTCGCGGCGATTCTCGGCGTGTGGAAGGCCGGCGGCGCCTACGTACCGCTGGACGCCGAGCACCCCGCGGAGCGGCGCGAGTTCATGCTCGCCGACTGCGGCGCCACCGTCCTGCTCACCGAGAGCGACCTCGGCGACGACCTCGCCCTGCCCGAGCCGGTACGGCTGCTGCGGGCCGACCGCGACGAGGAACTCGCAGCCGCCCCCGTGCACCGCCCCACCCCCGTCGCGGGCCTGGGCGACCTGGCGTACATCATCTACACCTCAGGTTCCACCGGCCGCCCCAAGAGCGTCCTGATCGAGCACCGAGGTGTCGCCACCCGCCTCACCGACGTGATCGAGCGCTTCCGTCTCACCCCGGCCGACACCAGCCTGCAGATCACCGCGCTCGGCTTCGACCCGTCGGTACGCGAACTGTTCGCGCCGCTAGCCGTCGGCGCCACGGTGGCGCTGCTCCCCGCCGACGGCGCCCGCGACCCGCGCGTCGTCGTCGACGAACTGCGCGCCGTACGCCCCACGGTGATCCTGTTCATCGTCCCGTCCCTGCTCGAAGCCGTGCTCTCGTACGACATCCAGCCCGCCGACGTCGCCGCGCTGCGCATGGTCGGCACCGGCGGCGAGGCGCTGCGGGCCCCGGAGGCGGGCACGCTCCTGAACGAGTGGGGCTGCGACGTCGTCAACCAGTACGGGCCCACCGAGAACACGATGATGTCCTGCGTCCACCCGGTCGCCGCGGCGGACCTCGACGGGCGCATCCCCGTCGGCGGCCCGCTGTCCCACACCCGCGTCCACGTCCTCGACGCGCACCTGAACCCGGTGCCCGTCGGCGTCGTAGGCGAGGTGTACCTGGCCGGCATCGGTGTCGGCCGCGGCTACCTGGGGCGCCCGGGCCTGACCGCCGGCCGCTTCGTCGCCGACCCCTTCGGCGAGCCGGGCGAGCGCATGTACCGCAGCGGCGACCTCGCCCGGCGGCGCAAGGACGGCACGCTGGACTTCGTCAGCCGTGTCGACGGCCAGGTCAAGCTGCGCGGCTTCCGCATCGAGCTCGGCGAGATCGAGGAGGTACTGGCCGAGCACCCGGCCGTCGCCCGCGCCGCGGTCGTCGTGCGCGAGGACCAGCCGGGCGACCGGCGCCTGGCCGCCTACGTCGTGCCCGTCGAAGGCACCGAGGCGCCGACCCCGGACGAGCTGCGCGGCCAGGTCGCCGCCCGGCTGCCCGACTACATGATCCCGGCCGCCTACGTCCTGCTCGACGCGCTGCCGCTGCGCGGCAACGGCAAGCTCAACCGCGACCTGCTGCCGCGCCCCGAGGTCGGCGCCACCGCCTCCGGCCGCGCCCCCCGCAGCCCGCGCGAAGAGGTCATGTGCGAGCTGTTCGCCGAGGTCCTCGGCCTCCCGCACGTCAGCATCGACGACGACTTCTTCCAGCTCGGCGGGCACTCGCTGCTGGCCGCCCGGCTCATCGCCCGGGTCCGTACCGCCCTGGGGCTCGAGCTGTCGATGGTCTCCTTCTTCGAGGCGCCCACCGTGGCCGGCCTCGCCGAACGGGCGGGCGTCGACAACGGAGCGGCCGCCCTGGAGACGGTCCTGCCGCTGCGCACCGGCGGCGACCTGAAGCCGCTGTTCTGCATCCATCCCGGCGGCGGCCTCGCCTGGAGCTACTCCAGCTTCCTGAAGTACGTGCCGGAGAACATGCCCGTCTACGGCATCCAGGCCCGCGGCCTGCTGCACCCCGACGACATGCCCGCGACGGTACGGGAGATGGCGACGGCGTACGTCCAGGAGGTCCGGCGCATCCAGCCCGAGGGGCCCTACCACTTCCTGGGCTGGTCCTTCGGCGGCGTCGTCGCCTTCGAGATGGCCACCCGGCTGCAGGCCGAGGGCGAGGAGACGGCGCTGCTGACCATGCTCGACTGCTACCCGGGCGTGCCCGACCACTATCGCGTCGACGAGCAGAACATGGTCGCCGCCCTCCTCGACCCCGAGCGGCCCGGCGTGGTGCCGCAGGCGGGCTCCAAGGAGATCACCGACGTCCTGGAGGTGCTCAAGCAGGACACCGGCGCGCTGGCGAGCCTCACCGAGGACCAGCTGGTCGCGCTGCTGACGGCGATGTCCCACAACCGCCACATCGTCAAGGACCACGAGCCGGAGAAGTTCCTCGGGGACGTGCTCTTCTTCCTGGCCACCGAGGGCCGCAACGACGGCGCGCCGATGCCTGACGTCTGGGAGCAGTACGTCACCGGCCGGGTCACCTGGCACTCCGTCAAGACCACCCACACCGCCATGAACCAGCCGGAGTCGCTGGCCCAGATGGGGCCGGTCCTCGCAGAGGCGCTGGCCGAGATCACCGCTGCCCAGCGCAGCCCGAAGCAGGGGAATGACCGATGACCAATCCGTTCGACGACGAGACCGGCCGCTTCCAGGTGATCGTCAACGCCCGGGGGCAGCACTCGCTGTGGCCCGAGTTCGCCGACCTGCCGGCCGGCTGGTCGGTCGCTCTGCCGACCGACAGCCGTGAGGCGTGCCTCGCCTACGTGGAGGCGAACTGGACCGACCTGCGGCCCACCCCGGTCAAGGAGGGCGCACAGATATGACCAGCGACTTCGCGGTCCTCAAGGACCGCTCGGTTCTCGCGCTGTTCGCCGCCAGGTCCACCTCCCTGCTCGGCAACGCGATCGCCCCGATCGCCCTCGCGTTCACCGTACTGCACCTGCCCGGCGGTTCCCCGACGATGCTCGGCGTGGTCCTGGCCGCGCGGCTGCTCAGCCAGGTCACGTTCGTCCTGCTGGGCGGGGCGATCGCCGACCGCCTGCCGAAGCTGCGCGTCATGGTCGGGGCCGACCTGGCGGCCGGCCTCACCCAGGGGCTCGCCGCCGCCCTGGTCATCACCGGGTACGCCACCCCGTGGCTGCTGGCCGGATTCGCGGCCCTGTCCGGAGCCGCCACGGCGCTCTTCGAGCCCGCCTCGCGCTCCGCGATGCCGCTGCTCGTCTCGGGCGACGACCTGCAGTCGGCGAACTCCCTGCTCAAGCTGTCCATGCGGGGCGGCGGCATCCTCGGCGCGGCCCTCGGCGGTGTGCTGGTCTCCACCATCGGGGCCGGGAACACCATGGTCGTGCCGGCCGCGACCTTCACGCTCTCCGCGCTGCTGCTGCTCGGCGTCAAGGTCGCCCACCAGCCGCCGCCGTCCGGCGCGCCCACACTGATCCGGCAGATCCGCGAAGGCTGGCAGGAGTTCACGGCCAAGCAGTGGGTCTGGGTCATGGTCTCCCAACTCGCCTACGTCAACGTCCTGCTGGCCGGCAGCTTCTACGTCCTGGGGCCGGTCATGGCCGACCGGTCCCTGGGCGGGGCCGGAGCCTGGAGCGTGGTGCTCATCGCGCAGGCCCTCGGCTTCATCGTGGGCAGCGTCGTGGCCATCAAGTTCCGCCCGCGCCGCCCGGTGCGCGCGGCCGCCCTGCTCACCATGGGCTTCCCGCTGTCGGTGCTGCTCATGGCCGCCGAGGCGCCGCTCGCCGCGATCGCCGTCGCCACCTTCCTGGCCGGCATCGTCATCGACGTCTACGAGGTCCTGCTCGACACGTCGCTGCAGAAGAACGTGCCGCCGCACGCCCTGTCGCGCGTCATGTCCTACGAGTCCCTGGGCTCCTTCGCCCTGGTGCCGCTGGGCATGGCGGGCGCCGGGCCCGTGGCCGACGCCGTGGGCGTGCAGGCCGCGCTGTACGGCGCCGCCGCACTGATCATGCTCGCGGGACCGGCCGTCCTGCTGCTGCGCTCCGTGCGCACCGTGACCGACGTACCCGAATCCGAGGCCGGGCACGAGTCCGGGGCCGAGGCCGCAGAGAAGAGCAAGGCATGACCGCATCCGCCCACGCCGACACGACCGCACCCGCGAAGTTCCCGCGCTCCCTGCTGCGCAAACCGTCGGACGACGCGGCCGCCCGCGTCTTCTGCTTCCCCTATTCCGGGGTCGGCGCCTCGATGTTCAACCAGTGGCCGCGGATGATCGGCGACGTCGAGATCTGCCCCGTGCAGCTGCCGGCCCGCGAGAACCGCTTCCGCGAGGCGCACTACGGCACCTACCAGGACCTCGCGAAGAACCTCGCCGACGAGCTGCTGCCCTACCTCGACCGGCCCGCCGTGTTCTTCGGGCACTGCGCGGGCTCGCTACCCGCCTTCGAGACCGCGCTGCGTCTCGCGGAGCTGGGCGGACCGGTGCCGAGCGAGGTCGTCGTGTCCGCACAGGTCGCCCCGCAGCACTGTCCCAAGGACCGCTTCCTGGACATGACCGACGAGGCGCTCGGCGCCGAGCTGTCGGAACTCGTCGTCGCCCGCGGCGGCGAGGCCCACCCGATGCTGATCGAACTGACCCTGCACGTGCTGCACCAGGACCTCGACGCCAACCGGGTCTACCACCGGCCCGAGCCGGTCCGGCTGCCCTCCGCCGTCACCGCCCTCACCTGGAGAGAGGACCCGGAGATCGAGGCCTCCGAGCTGACCGGCTGGCAGGACTGGTCCGAGCAGGTCACCTTCACCGAACTGCCCGGCGCCCACTACGCGTTCCTGAACGCCCCGGCCGAACTGATGCGGCTGCTGCACTCGCTGGCCGTGCCCGGTGCCCCGCTGCCCGCCGCGGCCGTCTCCTCGCCCGCCGAAGGACACCACTGATGACCGACACCATCGACTCCCTGTTCGCGCGCCTCGCGGCCGGGCACCCGCACCGCACCGCGGTCACCGACGACGGCACGACGCTGACGTACGCCGAACTCGACGCACGCGCGAACCGGCTGGCCCACCGCCTGCGCGCCGAGGGCGTACGCCCCGGCGACGTCGTCGCCCTGGCCGCCGGCCGCGACGCGGCGACCGCCGTCCACCTGCTCGCCGTCCTCAAGGCCGGCGCGGCCTACCTCGGCCTCGACCGGCGCCAGCCGGCCGCGCGCCGCGACCTGATCCTGCGCGACGCCGCGGTCCGCGTGGTCCTCGCCGACAAGGCCTCCGCCGACGACCTCGGGGACGCCCTCACCGTGATCGTCCCGAGTGACGAGCCGTCGGACGACACCGAGACCGCCCCGCTCCCGCCCGTCGCCGACGGTGACCGCGTCGCCTACGTCGCCTACACCTCCGGCTCCACCGGCACCCCCAAGGGCGTGTGCGTCCCGCACCGTGCCGTACTGCGCCTGGTGCGCGACGCGGACTTCCTGACAGCCACGGCCGACGACGTGTTCCTGCACTTCGCGCCGCTCGCCTTCGACGCCTCGACGCTGGAGATCTGGGGCGCCCTGCTGAACGGCGCCCGCCTCGCCGTGGCGCCCGACGGCGACCTCTCCCTGGAGGGACTGCTCTCCTTCGTGAGGGAGGAGCGGGTCAGCGTCATGTGGCTGACCGCGGGACTCTTCCACCAGGCCGTGGACCTCGGGCTGCGTGACCTGCCCGCGCTGCGCCATCTGCTGGCCGGCGGTGACACCCTCTCGGCCGCGCACGTCGACCGGGCGCTCGCCGCGCTCCCGCACACCGTCGTCGCCAACGGCTACGGGCCCACCGAGAACACCACGTTCACCACCGTGCACACCATGACCGAACCGACCGGGGCGACGGCCGTCCCCGTCGGCCGGCCCGTCTCCGGCACCGGGGTCCTGCTCCTCGACGAGCGGCTGCGCCCCGTCGCCGACGGCGAGACCGGCGAGATCTACGCGACCGGCACCGGCCTGGCCCACGGCTACCTCGGCAACCCGGGCCTGACCGCCGCCCGCTTCGTCGCCGCCCCGACCGGCGTCCCGGGCGAGCGCATGTACCGCACGGGAGACTTGGCGCGCCGCGCCGCCGACGGCACCCTGGAGTTCCTCGGCCGCGCCGACGGCCAGGTCAAGGTGCGCGGCTTCCGCATCGAGAGCGGCGAGGTCGTGGCCGCGCTCACCGCTCTGCCCACCGTCGCCCGCGCCGAGGTCGTCGCCCCGCGCGACAGCTCCGGCACCCGCCGGCTGATCGCCTACGTCGTCCCCGCCGACGCTGCGGCCCGGCCCTCCGCGCTCGAGATGCGCACCCGGCTCGCCGAGACGCTGCCCGCGTACGCCGTCCCCTCCCTGGTGCGGATCGTCGACGAGCTCCCGCTCACCCCGAACGGCAAGGTCGACCGCACCGAGCTGGAGCAGCGCGCCGTCCAGGAGCGCCCCGAGGTCAACGCCTCCCACCGCGCTCCCGAGAGCGGCCTGGAGCAGGCCGTCACCGGCATGTGGTGCGACCACCTGGGCCTGCAGGGCATCGGCGCCGACGACGACTTCTTCGAGCTCGGCGGGCACTCGCTGCTCGCGGTGGCGCTCATCGCCGAGCTGCACCGCGAGTTCGGCGTGGAGATCTCCCCGATCTCCTTCTACCTCGACCCGACCCCGGCCGGCCTGGCCCGGTCCCTGACGCAGGCGGGAGTGACCCGGTGAAGCTGACCGATGTCACCGCCGCCGACACGGCCGCGATCGACCTGTCCCGCGTCGACCTGTTCGACGCGGCCTACCACGCCGTGGGCGACCCGCACGCCGCCTGGGCCGTCATGCGCGAGCAGGCCCCGCTGCACCGCAGCGAACTGCCCGACGGACGCGCCTTCTTCAACGTCACCCGCTATCACGACGCCTGCCGGGTGCTGGGCAACCACCGCGAGTTCACCTCCGAGCGCGGCAGCCTGCTCAGCCAGCTCGGACACGACGACGCCGCCTCCGGCCGGATGCTCGTCGCCACCGACCCGCCCCGCCACAGCGAACTGCGCCGCCCCCTGAACAAGATGTTCACCGGACGCGGCCTGGCCCGCAGCGAGGAGCGGATCCGCGCTGCCGTGCGCCACCTGGTCGCCGGTGCCCTCGACGGGCCCGTCTGGGACCTGGCCCAACGGGCCACCATGCTGCCGATGGCCGTCGCCGGGGCCCTGATGGACCTGCCCGAGCCGGACTGGAAGGACCTGGTCCAGTGGACGGGCATGGCCGCGGCCCCGCAGGACCCGGTGTTCACCATCCGCAACCCGCACGCCACCCTCGCCATCGCCCACCACCAGCTCTTCGAGTACTTCGCCACCCAGTACGAGGCCCGCAGGGGCACCGACGGCGACGACGCGTTCCGGCTGCTGATGACCATGCGGGACGGCGAACTGACCCGCGAGGAGGTGGTCGTCAACTGCTACAGCCTCCTCCTGGGCGCCAACGCGACCACCCCGCACACCGTGGCCGGCACCGTCCTCGCGCTGATGGAGCGCCCCGACCAGCTCCGCGCCGTGCGCGAGAATCCCGAGCTGATCCCCTCCCTCGTCGAGGAGGGGCTCCGCTGGACCTCCCCGGCCAGCAGCTTCCTGCGCTACGCCGTGGACGACGTGGAGATCGCCGGGGGCGTGGTGCCCCGGGGCGAGGCCGTCGCCGTGTGGGTCGGCTCCGCCAACCGCGACGCCGACATCTTCCCGGAGCCGTACCGCTTCGACGTCCGCCGCTCCGACAACCGTCACATCGCCTTCGGCTACGGCGCCCACTACTGCCTCGGGGCGACCGTGGCCCGCCTGACCCTGCGCCTGTTCTTCGAGGAAGTCCTCGAACGATTCGAGGAGTTCGTTCCGGCCGGCGAACCGCAGCACCTTGTGTCCAACTTCGTCGCGGGCTTCACCAGCCTTCCGGTCCGCGCCGTACCGCGCCGCGTCGAGGCGGTGGCGGGCCGATGAACGAGAGGAACCCCCACACCATGGAGCAGTCCGCCACGGACCTGACGGCCGTGCTCACCGCCATCGTCAGCGAGCAGCTCGGTGGCCAGGAGGTCGGCGCCGACGACGACTTCTACGCCCTGGGCGGTGACTCGCTGATCGCCCTGCGCGTCGTGTCGGCGGTGCAGGAGCGCGGCATCGCGATGACTCTCAAGGATCTTCTCTTCCACCCGACCGTCCGCGAGCTGGCCGGCCACCTGGCGACGCAGGTCCCCGCCGCCCCCGCCCCGGAACCGGCCGCGGAGCGGGACGCGCTCATCGACCCCGGCGACCGCATCCTCGTCCCGAACGGCGTCGCGGCGGCCCTGCCCGCGTCCGCGCTCCAGGTCGGCATCATCTACCTCTGCGAGACCAGCGGTGACCCGGAGCTCTACCACTCCATCATCGGCTGGGAGACCGTCGCCGCCTTCGACGATCAGCTGTTCCGCGAGGCCCTGGCCGAACTGTGCGACCGCCACGCCGCGCTGCGCACCTCCTTCGACCTCGGCACGTACTCGGAGTCGGTCCAGCTGCAGTGGGAGCGCGTCGAGCCCCCGCTGACCGTCGAGCGGATCGGCGACGACAACCCCGCCAAGGGGCACGACAGCATCCGGAACTGGAGCCGCGAGGGCCTCGCCCTGCCCATCGACTGGAGCCGGGCGCCTCTGTTCCGCTGCCACGTCGTGGCCCAGCCCGACTCCTTCCACGTCGCGATCGCCAGCCACCACGCGATCGTCGACGGCTGGAGCTACGGCCGGCTCATCGTGGACCTGCTGGAGCTGTACGCCGCCAAGCTGCGCGGCGAGAGCGCCGAGCTGCCGGAGCCACCGGCCACCGGCGAGCACGACTTCATCGTCGCCGAGCGCCGGCTGCTCGCCTCCGGCGAGGCCGCCGACTTCTGGCACCGGCAGGCCGACAGCGAGCCGCTGCTGTTCTCGCGCGGACAGTTCCACGGCGCGGCCAACGCGGTCGCCGACGTCGAGTTCACCGTGCCCGGCGCGGTACTCGACGGCATGCGCGCCGCCGCCCGCGACGCCGGCGTCTCGCTGAAGTCGCTGGCGCTCGCCGCCCACGCGCGTGCCCTGTCCGCCTGGACGGGCCGCGACGACGTGGTGACCGGCGTCGTCGTCAACACCCGCCCGGAGCGGCCGGGCGCCGACCTGATGGTCGGCCTCTACCTCAACACGGTGCCGCTGCGGCTGACCGATCTCGGCGCCCCCCTGCCCGAGCTCGCCCGCAGGGCCCAGGCGTCGGAGCGCGACGCAGCGCCCTACCGCGCCTTCCCGCTCGCGCAGATCGAGAGCCGGCTGGGCCGCCCGCCGTTCGACGTGACGTTCAACTTCATGAACTTCCACGTCTACGAGGACCTGGACGGCACCTGGGGCCTGCGGACCCGCGACTGGTGGGTGAAGGGCAAGCCGAGCTTCCCCTTCCGCGTCGACTTCGAGGTGGAAGGCGCCGAGGCCGGCAGCCGTGTCTGTGTCGCCTACGACCCCGCGCTGCTCGACGAGGCGCGCGTACGCGAGTACGCCCGTCACTTCGAGGCCGCCCTCACGACGGCCGCCGGAGGCACGGCATGAGCGAGCGGCGCCGCACCCTGGCGGTGCTCTACGACGACGGCGCGGCCTCCGCGGGGGAGATCGGGGTCGGCCTGGCCGATCTCGGGGACATCGTGTTTCTGCTCCCGCCCACCCGCCATGCCGAACGGCTGCGACCGGTCCTGGAGAACTTCGGCACCGTGGTACCGCTCACGGGCACCAGCGAGGGCGACATCGCCCTGGCCCGGGACCTGGCCCCGGACGCGATGGTGACCTACAGCGAGCGCATGGTCCGCAAGACCGCGGAGCTCGCCGCGGCGCTGGGTCTGCCGTCCCACACCCCGGAAGTGGCCGCGACGGTCACCGACAAGATCCGCCAGCGCCAGGTGATGCGCGACGCCGGCGTCGACAAGGTCCGCTCCCACCCGCTGGGTTCACCCGACGAGTGGCCGAAGGTGTACGACGCCGTGGGCCTGCCCGCGATCGTCAAGCCGGTGCGCGGCGGAGGCAGCCGCGACACCTACGCCGTCACGACCGCCGCTGAGGCGGCTGAGCTGCTGCCGCGGCTGTTCCCGGAGGGCGCGGACGCCGTGTACACGGTCGAGGAGCTCCTGGAGGGCGTGCCGAGCGCGCCGTACGGCGACTACGTGTCCGTCGAGAGCGTCTGTACCCCGCAAGGCGTACGGCACCTCGCGGTCACCGGCAAGTTCCCGCTGCTCAAGCCGTTCCGGGAGCTGGGCAGCTTCTGGCCGTCGCACCTGCCGGCCGACGTGCTGGAGGAGGTCACCGACCTCACCACCCGTGCCCTGGACGCCCTGGGAGTGTGCTACGGCATCACCCATACCGAGCTGAAGCTCACGGCCGACGGCCCCTGCGTCATCGAGGTCAACGGCCGGCTCTCGGGCCATCTGAACCTGATGAGCCGCCGGGTCTGCGGCGTCGACATGGTGCGCCTCGGCGGCCTCCTCGCACTCGGGGACACCTCGCAGATCCCCGAGTTCGACTACGGCGGCCGCGTCCACTTCCTGTTCAACACCATGGCCCCGGTGGAACCGTGCCGGCTAGAGGCGATCCACGGAGCCATGGACGTGCGCCAGGTCGACGGCATCGAGGGCATCCGCCCGTACGCCCGCCCGGGCACCGAGCTGGCGGGCGGCGTGATGACCACGCCGCTGGACGTCATCTGGGGTTCCGGCGCTGACCACGCGGCGATGCTCGCCGCTCTGGACGAGGCGCTGCCGAAGCTGACGTACGTCTTCGCCCTCCCTGACGGCACCGTGCGCGAGGCGACCGCCGCGGCGCTCACCGACGTGAGCGAGGCCGGCGCATGACGGCGGCGGTGGGACCCCGGACCTGGCTGCGCAGGTTCCACACCACGCCCGACCCGGCGACCCGCCCGGTCCAGCTGGTGTGCCTGCCGCACGCGGGCGGCGCCGCGGGCTGGTTCGTCCCCTTCTCCGCCGAACTGTGCGGGGTGGCCGACGTGCTGGCCGTCCAGTACCCCGGCCGCCAGGACCGCTGGCACGAACCAGCCGTCGATGACCTCCACGAGCTGGCCCGGCAGGTCGTCGCCGCGCTCGAACCGGCCCTGGACGACCGCCCGCTGGTGCTGTTCGGGCACAGCATGGGTGCCCTGGTGGCGTATGAGGCGGCCCGCCTCCTGAGCCCGGCCCGGCTGTACGTCTCCGGATGCCCCGCGCCCTCGCGTGGCGTGGAGAGCGAACAGGAGATCACCGACGACGAGGGCATCCTCGACGACCTGCGCGCGCTCGACGGCACGGACGCCGCACTGCTCTCCGACCCGGGGCTCCTGGAGCTGGTCCTGCCCGCGCTGCGGGCCGACTACCGGGCCGTGCGCACCTACCGCTGGCGGCCGGGCCCCGAACCGTCCTGCCCGCTGACGGTGCTCACCGGCGACTGCGACCCCCGCACCCCGGCGGACGCGGTCCTGGACTGGAAGCGGCACGGGACGGAGGACGTCCGCTTCAGGGCGTACGAGGGCGGCCACTTCTACCTCACCGAGCACATCCGGCAGGTGGCGGAGCTGATCACCGCCGACCTCGCCGGCCTCCCCTAGGGGGTGTCTTGTCGATCATGCGTCGAGCCAGATGAGTGTGCTGGCCAGGGTGATGGTGGCGAGGTAGCGGCCGGGCTGTTTGTCGTAGCGGGTGGCGATGCCGCGCCACTGCTTGAGGCGCTCGGGCCCCTGACCGTCTCGCCGGCTGCGATGCGTTCGCCAGCGTCAGTGAGGGCTCGGCCAGGGCTGTCGCCACGGCAGGTGTGCCCGTGCGCACACCAAGAACGCGACGTAGCGGCGGCTGGCTGCCACCCGGACCGAACCGATCAAGAATCCCAGTGCCAGTCCGTAGGTGACTCCGTCCTCAAGTCCTGACATGAAACCCCGAGCCGGGTCGTAGGTCAGGGTTCCCGAGTTCAGCCCGGTCTCAAGTGCGCTCCCGAGCCACTCCGATCCCGGTGCGAGCCCTTCCGCCAGCCCGAGGGGGAGCGTCGGCGTTGATCCTGCCGCGTCGGGTCAGGTCACAGGGGTCTGCTTGGCCGGGGCGGCGAGTGGGGAGCGCCCGCCCCTGTCCACCGCGTGCAGTTGCTCTTAGATCCGGCGGTGACCGGGGTCGTCGGCCGCCGGGCCGCCCTCCAGTACCGGGCGGCTGCGCAGTGTTACGGCGTTCAGTATGTGCTCGCCGAGGGGGTCGGATTCCAGGTTGGGGTGGGCGTCGATCCGCAGGCGGTGCCCGTCACGGGTGATCACGTGGTAGGCGACCACCTTGCCGCCGAAGAGACTGGCTCCGTGGGCCTGTCGTGAGAGCACTAGGCGGTCGACGTCGTCCCAGGTCACGGCGCGGGGGCGGCCGTAGGAGGTGTACACGAGCCCGCCCGCGTACAGATGCGTGCGAACGAATCCCTTGGGCATTCTCCACAACAGGACCGGAAGCGCGATGATGACCAGGACGAGGGCCGCGAGCAGGAAGAGCACCACGGTGGTCACCAGCTTCTGGAGGCCGGGGATGTCGGTCCCGGTCTTGCTGAGGACCCAGTTCACGCCCCACAGGGCTCCCACGATCACAGCGCCGATGGTCACCGTGCCGGCCACGATCTCCAGCGGGCTGGTGTTCTTGCGGGTGAAGACGTGCTCGCCCAGCGAACGCTCGGCCGCCAGGCGGGTGACGCGTGCCGACGGGGCGTATCCCTTCATCTGCACTGCATGGGGGAACCGCTTGATGACGGCGACACCCAGGGCCGAGGCGGCCAGGCCCGCGAGGAGGACGGTGACGGCGGACGAGGCCGGGGTGTCGCCGAAGATCAGCACTCCCAGGCCGTACAGCATCGTCGCCAGGCCGCCGAAGACCACCAGCAACATCAGGCAGCCCAAGTTCAACAGGGGCCCGGGCTCGGAGTGTTGCTGCGGTTCATCTGTCATGGCGTCCCCCAGGAACTCGTGGTTGGCGTGCAAAATCTAGCTGGCTTTGTCGGTGAGTTACGAGAGCGCCTGTAGCTCAGCGCGGAGAGCGTCATCGTCCACGGGAGAGTGATGTCGCTGGGCTATGGTTCTGGTCCAACTTCTGTGGACCGGTGACGCTCAGTACCGACGGGGGTGTCGGTAGGGCCGTCGATAATGCTGGTCATGGCAGATCGCAGTCCGGTTCTCCGGATCATCACCTCGGTGGCGCGGGAGTCCCTGAAGCCGCTCGGCCTGGCCCAGCGTGGGCGGTCGCGGCTGTGGATTGATGATCACGGGTGGTGGCTGGGGGTTGTGGAGTTCACCCCACCACGGACTGCCGGCAGCGGGTTGTACGTCGGTGCGATGTGGCTGTGGCACGACGTGGACCACCTGGCCTTCCACGTGGACGAAGTCCGGGTAGGCTCCGAACTGTTCCGCACAGAGGACCAGTTCACGCGGCTGGCGCTCGACCTCAGCCAGCAGGCGGCTGCGAGTGTGATGGCGCTGAGGGAGAAATTCCCGGCTCTGCCGGACGCCGCCCAGTACCTGATGTCCAGGCCGGTGCGGCGGGGATTCCTCTGGGACAGCTTCGACGCCGGAATCGCAGCTGCCCTGATTGGGTATCCGGACACGGCCCGCGATCACTTCGAGCGCGTCCTCCGAGAGGACCCGCTGGCCCCGTGGATGGTCGAAGCCCAGGAGAAGGCACGTGAGCTTCACGCGATCGCGCCAGATCGCGACGCCGTGACTGCCTGGGTCGTCCGGGCCGTCGACTCATGCCGGAGCAAGCTGGGCCTGGGTTCCGTTACCGCTCGCGCTCAGCTGACCGGCCCGACCGACAGAGCTGCAGTCAGGCCAGCAGGACTCGCTTCCGCAACAGCGCGAAGCCGGCCAGAGCGGCGACGGAGAAGCGGCGCTGAGAGCGCCCTCGCACCCGGATGACGGGTGTGCGTCCGCGCCGGGCCCAGGTCCGTGCGGTGGGCGGCGTCATCGAGAAGCCGGCTTCGTCTTCGAAGCACAGCCAGGCGTCGAGCGCCGCCACGGACCTTCCACCTGCGGCCAGGTCTCCTTCACCCAGCCCGCCACGGCCTCCTCGTCGCGCTCGGTGGCCCGGCGGGCCGGGACCTGGTGGCTGAAGCCGTGCCGGTGCAGCATCCGCGCGACCGCCGACAGCGTCATGCTCTTGTGGAACCGGCGTCCGATCAGCGTCTTGATCCGCGCCAGCGTCCACGTCTGGTCCGGCCAGCCGTGCGCGACCGGCCCCTTGGCAAGCTCCTGCTCGAGCACGGTGAACAGGGCCTCACTCAGCTTGGGCAGTGAGACGGGTCCGGCAGACCGCAGCCCCTCGGTGCCATCGTCGTGCCAGGCTCGGCGCCATCGCTGCACCGAGCGCACACTCACCCGTAAGTCCTTGGCGACCTCCGCGTTGGAGGCACCCGCAGCGAATCGCTCCGCGGCCTCCAGCCGGATCCGCTCGCGAAACACCTGCCGTTCAGGCGTCAGCCCACCACCCTGCGGATATCTCACACAACAGGCATACCGCGACGATCACACATCGTCAGCCCCCAACGACAAGACGCCGCAAAGGTCAGTAGTAGTGCTTCGTTAGGTTCTGGGCTGTCTGCGGCTGTTCCGAGGGCTGGGCAGGGGGCTTCCGCAGGTGGTGCAGGTGCCGGTCCAGCACCTCAGCAGGTCCTGAAGGGCGTCGAGGACCTGGTAGAGAGTCAGGCCGGCACGTGGGCTTTTGGGTCGATCCGCCGCAGAGTGAGGAAGGCCTGGGCGGCGGTGACGTGGTGGTGCCAGCCGCGCCAGGTGCGGCCGTCGAAGTGGTCCAGTCCGAGGCCGTGCTTGAGCTCGCGGTAATCATGCTCGATCCGCCAGCGCATCTTCGCCCACCGCACCAGGTCAGCAGCCGGTGTGGTCGCGGGCAGGTTCGATATCCAGTAGTCCGTCGGGGTGTCCTGGCCGTCCGGCCATTCGACGAGGAGTGGCTGGACGGGCAGGACGCCGTCCCACCGGTTTCGGCCACCGCCCGCCTCTTGAGCTGCGGCCAGGGACTGCTCGCCCGCGGGCCGCACGGTCAGCACCGCGAACCGTGAGGTCATCGCGACTTTGCTGCCCTGCCTCCAGGTCACCTCGGTGAACCGGCCGGCACCCGCCTCCGCCGCGAGGACCGAGACGGCTCGCGGCGGGGTGCGGTAGCGGGGAAGGGTGCGTGGCCCCAGCCCGCCATAAGCAGGCTGGTGCGGCTCCGCATCCTCCGGGTGGGCGACCACCCCCGCGCCGCCCACGGCATGAAAGGCGCGCCGATCGGACACGGGTCCCGATCGGCGTGTCGCAGACCGCAGGCGGCGGGTGGGATCAGCCGAGGTGCCGGGAGAAGAACCTCAGCGCGCTGTCCATCTCGAACGCAGGGATCTCCCCGTGCTTGCCGGGGTTGGCGTGCAGCGTCTTCTCTGCCGAGGCCAACGCGTCGAACAGCGCCAGGCTCTGCTCGCGCGGCACCCGCTCGTCGTTCCACTGCACCAGGAACTCCACCGGGACGGTGATCCGCGCGGCATCCTCGGCCGAGGCCAAGGCCCCGCCCAGCCCCAGCACCGCCGCACGGACCCGGGATTCGGCGGCAACGAACGGAACCCCCAGTCCGCACCCCAGCGAGACGCCCCAGTAACCCACCGGCCCGGCGCCGACATGATCGAGCTCCTGAACCGCGCCGAGCACCGCCTGCCATTCCGGGACGGTCTGGCCGGCCACGAGCGCCTGGAAGCGGGCGATCAGCGGAGCCAGCTCTTCCCTGGCCTCCACACGAGCCTGGTTCTCGGTCGCGATCCGGTTGTACTTCTCGTCCATCGGCCGGTCACCATGGCCGGGCACGTCGACCGCCACCACCGCGAAACCGCACTCGGCCACAAAGCGGCGCGCACGGGCAAGGATGCCGGGGGCCTTCTTGTGCTGACCGCCGCCGTGTCCCATCACGATCAGGGGGCGCGTACCGGGAGCACCTTCCGGCGTCCACAGCGCGCCGGGGATCTCGCCGAGGGTGAAGAGCTGTTCGCGGACGCCGTCGGAGGACGTCTCAGAGGTGAACCGCATAGCGCTTGAAGCCTTTCGGGATGCCTTCGGGCACTCCCTGGGCCATGCGAAGGAGGGAGGCCCGACACGTCACAGCGTTGATCGGTCTCACCTCCTCAGTTCGAAGCAGCGCACAGCGGCGTCGAACGTACCACGCGGGGGTCGCGCTCCGAGGTGCCGACTCCACGCCGAAGATCCTTTCTTCACACCGCCTTCACTGTCACCATGTGGCGTATGACGCACATCGCCAAGGGCGCCAACGCCCCTGTCCCAACCGCCCCGTTGCGGATCGCCGTGGGCCGGCAGCGGGTCCCGGGCGTGCCGGCCGTCAGCGCCGCCGCCCTGCTGCTCGACGCGACCGGCAAGGTGCGCGGCGACGCCGACATCGTCGTGCACAGTCGGCCTGCGCATCCGTCCGGTGCCGTGCGGCACTGAGTGGGCTGGGAGCCCGTCCAGAGCCGCAGCGAGGACCGGGGCGTTCGGTTCAGCAGCAGTGCCGCGACCTGGCTGCGCTGGAGCGCGGCGACGGTGGCGGCAAGCCCCTCCGTGACGGGCCCGTCCAGGGCGCGCCGGCTGATGAACAGGAACCAGTTCCCGGTCGTGGGCGGCGATGTGGCCGCCCAGCACGGCGTCCAGCTGCGGCTTCAGCAGGGCGCGCCCGGTGTCGGTGGGGCTCCGGCCGCCGACGCGGACGACCTTGTCCCGCAGGGTGTGCGGCAGGCGGCGGACCAGGACGTTGCACGCCCACTCGTCCCCGCCCATGACGACGGCGTCGGCATGGGCGCGCCGCGCCCGTTCGTCCAGCAGGTGGCCGAGCCGGAGGCAGGCGCAGTGCCAGGTCGCCACCGCGACCCTGTGGTGCAGCCGCTCACCCGGGGTGACATTCGACGCGGGCCAGGTGCCTGTCTCCGCCTCCGGGGTCACCCAGCCGTGAGTCTCAGCCGTCGGAAGGCCGCTGTAGTGGACCACGGCCAGATAGGGGTTCTCCGGAACATGCTGGGCGACGAGGGGTATCGCCTCCGGCAGGTGCTGTAGCGCGCGGAGTCGCGTTCGAGCGGCCTGGGGAGCTCGTCGTCCAGGACGAGCGTGCCGTGGGCGGCGAATATCGCCTGACCGTGCATGCCCGGCACCTCCGCATCGGCACCGACCACCTCCTCCAGGACGTTCAGCAGCGCCCCGTCCGCGCCCTGGCGGGACGACTCTCGCGCAGCCGCCCCCAGCGCAGCGCGATCGCCCGTTCGGGATGCTCGACGTCCCGGGAGGTGCCCAGGTACACGGAGGCGAACGGGCCCGGCTCCGCGTAGAGGGGCTCAAGGAACGACAGCCTCATCGCCACTCCTCATCGACGCTCCTCACCCACCCCCCACCTTCGATGATGCGCGACGTTCGTCGATGCGCGTCGAGGTGCGTCAGCGCACGGCCGGGGGGTGCGGGCACTCAGGCAGCGCCGGCCGTTCCCTGGTCCGTACGGCAGGGAGCCAGGCCGTGGGGGGCGCGGAGCCGGGCGGGAGGTGGACGCGGTACCAGTGGGTGGACCGCTGGTCCGCCTCGTCGATGATGGGCTGCCCGTCGGGCAGCTCGCAGTCCGCGGTGAGGACGTCGCCGTGCCACACCCTGGTCGGTACGACGTTCTCCGCGGTGTAGGGCTGCGCGGGGTCGATCGCCAGGCCCAGACTGCACTGCCGGTCCCGGTCGACCCGCTCCTGGCAGACCCGCTCCGCGTTGAACACCCGGACGGTGGCGACCGCGGCGCCCGTACGGCCGGACTGTGCGGACGAGCCCGCCCGTACCGCGTCCGAACACAGGGCCGCGCCGGCAACCCCGCACAGCGCGGTGGCGAGGACGGCGGCACGGGCCCGGCCCCGCAGCCGCCCCGCCCCGGGCGTCTCCCTCTGGGCGGTGATACGAGCGAGCAGGCTCTCGGCGGTGTGCGGGGCGCGCGCCGCGTGGGTCGGGGCGAGGCAGTCGGCGATCAGCGCGCGCCAGAACGGCGGCACGGCATGGTCCATGCGCAGCGGGGCACGCCCCTCGCCGTACTCCTGGACCGCGGCGCCCCGCGCCATCGGTGTGGCGCCGGGGAACGGCGAGGCGCCCGAGGCGAAGACCTCGTGAATGAGGATGCCCAGGGCCCAGATGTCGGCGGTCGGCCGGACCCGCACGCCCAGTTCGCCGAGGGGGGCCTTCCAGCGCTCGGGCGGCAGGTAGTCCAAAGTACCCATGGGCGGCGCGTAGCCGTGGGTCCCCGTCAGCTCGGTGGCGAGGCCGAAGTCCGACAGCTTCACGGACCGGTCCCGGCCCAGGAGGACGTTCTCCGGCTTGAGATCCGCGTGGACCCAGCCCGACCGGTGGAGATGGGAGAGTCCCTCGCAGATTCCGGCGATCAGCCGTGCGCGATCGGCCTCGGGCACGCCCGCGTCGACGAGTTCCCGCAGACTGCCCGCGGCCCGCTCCATGACCAGGACGATCGCGCCCTCCAGGGAGGGACGGTCGGGTGCGGCGAGAACGAACGACTCCAGGAGACCGATCAGCCGGGGATGTCCGGCCCTGCGCCCGAGCTCGACCTCGCGGCGGGCGGACTCCACGATCCTGCGCGCCTGTCGCGGCGCGAGCCCCGCGGTCGGCATGATCTTGAGCGCGACGTCGGCGGGTGGCGAGGACCGGCCCGCGCGGGCGTCACCGGGTCCGCCCCGGTCCCCGTCGGCAGGCCGCGCCGCGTAGACGGTGGACCAGCCTCCCGCCCCGATCAGCTCGGTGACCACCCAGTCGCCCACCTGACAGCCGGGTGGGAGCAGGTCGGCGCGGTCGTGTTCCGCGGTGTCCCCATGGCCGTGCGGCGGTGTCATCGTGCTGCCGGCCGCTCCCGCCCGCCGGCCCCGGTCAGGGGCGGCAGCAGCGCGAGGTGCTCTTCCCGTACGAGCCCGAACCGCAGCGCGAGCCCGACGATCTCTTCCCGCTTGCCGTTGCGGCGGTCGCCCTTGCCGGGTTCGTGGGCGTCCGCGACGCCGATGCGCAGCTTCTCCTCGGCGAGGTAGTCGATGTGCGAGCTGACCGCCCGCGCGGTCAGCGTGCCGCCGGTGACGTGCCCGCTGAGCCGCTCGACGATCTGGGGAGTGGTGGGGACCGCCACGCGGGACTGGTCACGCAGGCGCGGTTCGCAGAGTGCGACCAGGACCAGGAAGTACGTGGCCGTCTCGTCCAGGGAGTACGCGGTGACCGTGCTCGTTCCCCACTGAACGCCCGCCTCCGGGTCGAGGTAGAGGTGGTCGGGGGCGAACACCTGGAAGGAGATGGGGGCGTCACCGCGGGTCGGCAGCACGACGCGGGAGAACTCGAACGGGATGGGCGCCCCGACCCGTCGCGGCGGAACCCTCAGGTATTCCCCCGCTCCCTCCGGATTCTCCACGAGATAGCTGTGGGTGGTGCTGTGGTTCGTCAGCTGCCAGTGGTCGTCGGTCACGCGGATCTCCCCGGCGAGCCGGGAGATCGCGGGGTCGGCGAGACGGAGCTCCACGGGAACCGTCGCGGAGCCCCGTCCGAAGCGGGCGACCTCGCCGGGGCCGAGCCGTAACGTCACCGCGTCACCGTGCGGTTCGCCGCCGTCGGCGCCACCGCTTCCCTGCGGCAGATGGACCACTACGCCGCTCACCGCACCCCCCGTTCCCCCACGTCGCACTTGCCGGACGAGCGGAACGATACTCACGGGTCACCAGAGTTCACCGGCGTACTTCGGCCACTTCACCGGGACCGCCGGCGGGGCCGGGCCGGCCCGCCGCATGGGGGCGAGGAGGCTCCTGGACCGCTCTCACCAGGGCGTCTGAGACGTGTTGCGCGGGGCGCGCCGTTCGCTGTGCCTCAAGTCACCACGGTTCCGTGCCAGGGGCACCGATTTGAGGCTGTTTCCGGGTCTCTGCCCGGGTGTTCGGCCCGGGGGTCTCCCGCCGAGGCGCCGGCGCAACGGCCTGCCGCCGCGGACGGCCCGGGGCGGGAGGTGTCCTCCCGTGCCGGGTGCGAATGCCTCGTTCCGTGTCGCGCAAGGTGGGGAAGGTCACCGTGCGGGGAGGGAAGGAACCGGCGTACCGGGCGACTTCCCGGCGCCAACGAAACACTGATGTCCCCGTTCACTTGGCGAGATCCGCACCCTGTCGCTCACAGAGCGGGACTGCCCGACACGAGAGGCGCGACCCTGCGGTCGCCGAAGGCCGTCCATGGTTGCCACCCGCCGCTCGGCCGGTCCTGGACGCGGGTCCGTATCCCGCCCGCGACCGTGACGGCGAAGACGTGCAGCCGCCCGGTGGAGTCGAGCACGGCAGTGGGTGTGGCGACGAGCCTGATGCCGGGCTCACCGAACTCGCCGCCGGGATGCCAGTCCCCGCCCGGAGCGACCTGCCAGCGGTGGCCCAGCCGGGCGCCCCCGGGCGTGACGGAGAACGCCTCCAGCCGGCCGTCGGCGTTGGCGGCGAACGCCGGGGCGGCGGCGCTCCAGCCGAACAGCCCCAGCCAGTCGTCCCAGCCACCGCTCGGCACGGCCTGACGCCGGGCGAAGGCCCCCACACCCGACGGACCGATCGCGGCGACAGCGAGCCGGCCGCTGCCGTCCCTGGCCACCCGAGGCGCGGCGCCGGCCGCGGTGCCGAACCGGTGCCATCGCGCGGTCCACGGGCCGCCGGGCGCCTGCTGCCAGCGGTGGTAGATCCCGGAGCCGCCGGGGGAGAGGGCGAACACCTCCAGCCGGCCGTCCGCGTTCGCCGCGACCACCGGTGGCGCGCCCGCCGACCCGCCGAAGCCGGGCTCCCACGGATCCCAGCTCAGGGATCCGGGCGCACCCTGCCGGCGCCGCGCGACGGAGGCGCCGCCGGGGCTCAGGGCGAACACCTCCAGCCGGCCGTCGGCGTCCCGGGCGACGGCAGGGGCTGCCCCGGCCGGACCGCCGAACTCCTCCCAGGCGTGCCAGCCACCGTCCGGCCGCTGCACCCGGTGGTGCAGGTTGACGCCGCCCGGGGCGAGGGAGAACACCTCGAGCCTGCCGCTGACGTTGCGGCCGAGGGTGGGATCCGCGCCGGCCGGCCCCCCGAAGGGCTCCCACTCCGACCAGGTGTCGGCGTACGGGTCGGTCTGGACGCGCCGCAGCATCGAGCGGTCGGTGGCGTCGAGTGCGAAGACCGTCAGCCGGCCGTGCACATCGAGGCCGGCCACCGGGTTGTCGGGGCTCTGCCACGGCGGTGGCGTGTCCCGCCAGTACAGGGGCGCCACGTACAGCCCGTGGCGGAACCAGCCCGCGGCGCTGGCGTACCACGCCTCCCCGTCGCGCACGACCTCGACGGCGTGACCGGCCACATGCCCCGCGTATCCGGCCAGTTCGAAGTGGAAGGGGTCCCGCGACGCCAGTACGTCGGTGCCCTCGTAGCCGTTGCGGGGTCCGATGAACAGGTAGTACCAGCCGTCCCGTTCGACGACGCACGGCGACTCGGTGACCGAGACGGTCGCGTCCGTGCTCGCGTCGGTGAACGCCACACCCGGCTCGCTCCAGTGCAGCAGATCGGCGGAACGCCGGTACGCCACGACATGGTGGCCGCCCGCGCCCGAGAGTTCTGTGTAGTACATGACCCACTCGCCGCCGACCCGCAGCACCATGGGGTCACGCGCGGCGAGCCCCCGGAACAGCGGGCCGGACGGCTCCCGGGTCCAGGTGAACAGGTCGGTCGAGGTGGCGAGGTTGATCGCGGCGCCGCTCCCGCCGCCCGCGGCGTAGAACATCCAGTACGTGCCGGCGGCCTCGACGACGTGCGGCGCCCACAGGTGTTCCTCGCCGAAATAGGACGGGTCGGCGGTGAGCGCGTCGGCGTGGGTGGTCCACGGCCCGTGCGGGCTCGCCGCGGAGGCGTGGGCGAAGGTGATCTCCGCCGAGCTGTCCGGGGCCTCGCCGCGCGGCGCGCTGTCCCCGACGATGCCGAACAGGTGCCAGCGGCCCTGAGCCTTGATCAGCGTGTGGTCGTTGAGGTAGCGCGGGCCGGCCGGGGTGGACGGATCGTAGACGTGCGTGAAGGGTCCGGCACCGGCCCAGTGCGGGGCCAGGGCCTCCTCGGAGGCCGCGGCGCCGGCCGGGCCGGCGCCCAGGAACGGGAGGACGCCCGCCCCCGCAACACCGCGCAACAGGCTCCGTCTGCTGATCGGAAGCACGAGTCACTCCAGAGGGACCGCCTGGTTGGTCGGCCGCGCGCCGTACAGGGCACAGCCGACCACGGGACAGATCGAGGGGGTTGGGGGAGAGGGTCAGTTGAGGGTGGGGCCGGGGGTGTCGTTGACCCAGCTCCATTCGGACCAGGTGGTGAAGCCGGTCTGCCATTTGTGGAAGGTGCCGGCGTGGCTCGTGCCGAAGATCTCGATCCGGCCGTCGGCGTTGGTGGCGGCGGTGACTTCGGTGCCGCCGGTTCCGAAGGCGGCCCAGTCGCTGTAGGGCGCGTTGACGGCGCTCTGCCACATGTGCATGGAGGTGCTGCCGTTCATGGCGAAGACCTCCACACGCCCGTCGGGGGTACGTTCGCTGGTGAGCTGCGAGTCGGCGGGGCCGCCGGTCGGCTCCCATTCGGACCAACTGGTGGGGCTGGTCTGGTACTTGTGGAAAACGCCGACCGGTCCGGAGGCGAAGACCTCCAGGCGGCCGTCGGCATTGTGGTCGACGGTCAGGTCGCGGCCTCCCTCGCCGAAGGCGCCCCACGGGGACCAGCCGCCGTTGGGGGCCGTCTGGTACCGGTGCTGGAAGGTGTCGCCGTTGAGGGCGAAGACCTCCAGGCGCCCGTCGGGCGACTTCTCCATCTCCACGCGGCTGTCGGTGGGGCCGCCGCCGGTGGGCTCCCACTCCGACCAGCCGCCGTTCGGTGCCAGTTGATAACGGTGGAAGAGCCCGACCGGGCCAGACGCGTAGACCTCGATACGGCCGTCGGCGTTGACACCGGCCGCGGTGTCCCGGCCGCCACCGCCGAAGGATTCCCAGTTCGACCAGCCACCGGACGGGCTCAGCTGCCAGCGGTGCTGGAAGGTGCTGCCGTTGAGGGCGAACAGCTCCAGGCGGCCGTCGGCGTTGGGCGCGATCGCGAGCTCCGCGTTGCCGGGGCCCCCGAGGGCCTCCCAGGCCGACCAGTTGCCGTTGACCTCCTGCTGCCAGGCGTGGTGGATGCCGTCGGCTCCGGCGGCGAACACCTCGAGACGCCCGTCCGCCGACCGCGCCGACACCACCCGGCCCGACTCCGCCGGATACACAAGCGGCCGGGGCCGCGGGCCGTTGCCCGGAGTGCAGGGCAGCACGACGCCGCGCTCGGCGAGGTAGACCTCGGGGTCGATGCCGTAGGAGGCGGACCGGTCGCCCCAGATCCGCAGATGGAGGTGGGGGCCGGTGGACTGCCCCTCGGAGCCCATCAGGGCTATCTGCTGACCTGCCGCGACACGGTCACCGACGGAGACGTCCCGCCGGGACATGTGCCCGTACTCGGAGATCCTCCCGTCGGGGTGCTGGACCCGGATCCACTGGCCGTAACCGGGGTCGCGCCCGGAGATGGTCACCTCACCGTCGCCCACGGCATAGATCGGCGTCCCGACATCGTTGGCGATGTCGACGCCGTTGTGGCCGCTGTGGAAGTGCTGGGACACGAAACCGGCGGCCGGGCACGCCGCGGTTGCGGCCGCGGCGGTCCGCGCCGCGGCCGGAGCAGCGGGCACCAGCGCCGGCAGCAGCAGGGCCGCCGCAACGGCGAGGACACAGGCCAGTGCGCGTCGGGAAAGTCCAGCAAGCACGAGACGCTCCTCCCCCCTCGCAATCTCGGGGTGAATGGGATGGACGTGCGGGATACCCGCGTGGCCGAGGAGCGGGCGGTCTGGAAGATAGCAACGGGACAGCCCCGGGAGACCCCGGAAGATTACGGACTGACAGACGTCGGCGCTTCGGCTATGCCGTTCGCCCCGGCCTCTCAGGGTCGGGCGGAGCGGCGGACGGCGCCGGCGTCCCTGGGGTGCCGCGGCATCATCGAGATTTCATCGGTCCTCCCTAGCGTGGCCGTGTTCAGACGACGGCCTGTGAACAGGGGAAGGACGGCTCGATGGCGCGGAGGAGACACAGAGCGGGGCTGCCGATGGCGGTCGCGGCCGCAGCGGCGGTGATGAGCACGACGGCGGTCACCGGGCCCGCGGCCACCGGAGCGGCCGCCGCCGAACCGGGGCCGGACAAGCCGACGATCCGTTACACCGAGTACGGAATCCCGCACATCACCGCCTCCGACTGGGAGGGCCTCGGAACGGGCTACGGATACGCGGCGGCCAAGGACAACATCTGCACCCTGGCCGACACCTATCTGATGGTCAACGCCCAGCGCTCACGCCACCTGGGACCCGATGGCAAGACGAGCCCCGGCAAGGACCAGAACACCACCACCAATCTCAACAGCGACCTGTACTTCCAGCGGATCAAGGACAACGGGGTGGTGGAGCGGCTGCTCGCCCTGCCCGCCCCCAACGGGCCGGAGCCGGAGGTGAAAGAGGCCATCCGCGGCTACGTCCAGGGATACAACCGGTACCTGTCCGAGACGGGCGTGAACAACATCACCGACCCGGCCTGCCGTGGTGCCGCCTGGGTGCGGCCGATCACGGAGCTGGACGTCTACCGGCACGCGCACGCCGAGATCATCATGGGCAGCGCCGACGCGCTGCTGGACGGCATGGTGAACGCCACGCCCCCGGGCGCGTCGGCCGCCGCGCCGCCGGCCTCCTCACCCGAGGCGGCCGCGAAGACCCCGAAGACCTCGAAGGCGAAGGCCGCCGAAACCGCGAAGAAGATCAGCGACGCGATGGCGGCGAGCCATCAGCAGGGCATGGGCAGCAACGCCCTGGCGGTGGGGTCGCAGGGCGTGTCCGGCGGCACCAGCATGCTGCTGGCCAACCCGCACTTCCCGTGGCAGGGCAAGAACCGGATGTGGCAGAGCCACCTGACGATCCCGGGAAAGCTCAACGTCTCCGGGGCCAGCCTGCTCGGACTCCCCGCGGTGAACATCGGCTACAACGACAACGTCGCCTGGAGCCACACTGTCGCCACCGTCGCTCCCTTCGGACTGTTCGACGTGCAGGTGGATCCGCTGAACCCGACCAAGTACCTCGTCGACGGTAAATGGGAGCAGATGACCTCGCAGCAGGTCGGTGTCGACGTGCGCAACGCCGACGGCTCCATCGGCAGGGTCACCAGGACCCTGTGGTCCACCCGCTACGGACCGATCACCACCTCGATCCAGGGCATCTCCCTGCCCTGGGTCGTCAGCGCGCACGCGGTGCGCGACGTGAACATGGACAACCTGCGGGCGATGAACACCTGGTTCCGCCTGGACCAGGCCAAGGACGTCCACGACGTCGTGAACACCCTGGAGACCACGCAGGGCGTCCCCTTCTTCAACACCGTCGCCTCCGACCGCAAGGGCAACGCCCTGTACGCGGACATCCAGGCCACCCCGAACATCACCGACGAGCACGCCACGTCGTGCCTCACCATGACCGGTCAGCTGCTGTTCAACCCGGGGCTGCGGCCGTCGAACGTGCCGCCCGTCTCGATCTTCGACGGCAAGCGCAGCGAGTGCGACTGGCCCAACGACCCGAACGCGGTCGCGCCAGGGCTGCTGGCCCCGCACAAGCAGCCGCGCCTCATCCGGTCCGACTTCGCGGGCAACGCCAACGACAGCGCCTGGCTGGCCAACCCCGAGCAGCCGCTGTCCTTCCCCCAGGTGATGGGCGACGCCGCGACGCCCAGGTCGCTGCGGACCCAGGAGCTGATCCTGACCGCGCGGAACCGGATCAACGGCACCGACGGCCTGCCGGGCAAGGGCTTCACACCGGAGACCATGGGCAAGTTGCTGTTCGCCGACAACAGCAGGGCGGCCGACCTGACCCTCAACGCGACGGTGGAGGCCTGCCAAGGTGCCCCCTTCGGGCTCGTCCTGGTGGACGGCAGCCTCGTCAACGTAAGCGAGGCATGCCCGATCCTGGCCGCCTGGAAGGACCACAACTACACGGCGGACAGCCGGGGATCCTGGCTGTTCGCGAACTTCTGGGTCCGCCTGCAAGGCGGCCAGTCGCTCGACAAGCTGCCGTGGCGGGTCGCATTCGACCCCAAGGACCCGGTCCACACGCCCAACTCGCTTGATTCCGGCAACTCCGCCGTCCGCGACGCGCTGGCCCGGGCGGTCCACGCGCTGCGCAAGGCGGGCGTCCCGCTGAACGCGCCACTGTCGGACATCCAGAAGGTCACGCGCGGCCAAGAGCAGATCCCGATCCACGGCTCGATCGGCGAACTGGGCGTACTGAACGTGATCACTCCCGGCCAGGTCGACGGAAAGCTGGACATCGTCTTCGGCTCCAGCTTCATCCAGCAGGTGCGGTTCACCACCGACGGACCGCCCGAGGCGTACTCCGTCATGGCCTACTCCCAGTCGGCCAACCCGAACTCACCGCACTACGCCGATCAGACCAAACTCTTCTCGGCGGGCCAATGGGTGACCGAGCGGTTCACCGAGGAGCAGATCGCGGCCTCACCGGAGTTGCGGATCAAGGTTCTGGACTGAGCATGCCGATAACACTCACGAGACTCACCGGGGGCACGCTGTGACAAGGAGATCGAACTGGTGGCGACTGGCGGTGGCGTGGATGATCGCCGCCGTGGCCATGGTCGCGCCGGCGGCTTCGGCGCAGGCGACCGACGGCGGCACCGCGCCGCCGCCGATGACGAACGGCTTCGGCCTGACCCAGGTCGGCACGGCGCAAGGAACCGCCACCAACTTCTACCTCACCGTGACCACGCCCGAGGTCGCGGGTGAGCAGCACATCAAGATCATTCTGCCGAGCGGCTACTACGACGACCCGGGCAGGCGCTACCCCGTGCTGTACTTCCTGCACGGATCGCCCGACGACCCGATCCAGCAGAACTACCCTGCCCTGACCATCTCGGACCAGATGATCACGGTCATCCCGGACGGCGGCGCACGGGGCTGGTACGCCAACTGGCTCAACCAGAAGACCGCGGCCGGTGCCCAGAACTGGGAGAACTTCCACCTCAAGCAGGTGATCCCGTTCATCGACGCGAACCTTCGCACCATCGCCACCAAGAAGGCGAGGGCCATCGCCGGCGTCTCCATGGGCGGCTTCGGAGCCTTCCACTACGCCCAGGCCCGTCCCGACCTGTTCAGCCAGACCGCGTCCCTGTCGGGAGACATCGACTTCTCGGCCCGGTCCATGGACCTGCGGTTCGCCGTCGTCGCCTCCCTCATCGACGCGACCGGCGCGATCTGCGGCTCCTCGTCCGGATCCTGCGACCCCAACGAATCCCCGTACAAGCCCGCGGTGGACAGTGACGCGGCGTTCGGTTCGCCGTACCCGGTGTTCAACGCCGACTGGCGCTGGAACGAGGTCGACCCGTCGCAGCACATGGACAGGCTCGCCAAGGGCGGAGTCGGAGTCTCCATCTACGTAGGCGACGGAGGCGGCTCACCCCTGGAGCCGGAGTTCTGGGTCGCCGGCGCGGCCAAGAACGTCAAGGCCAGCATGGACGCCCTGGGCATGTCCTACTACTACGTCAACTACGGCGACGGCTCCGGCTGGGGCACCCAGTGCAACGGCGGCCACAACGCCGGCTGCTGGGAACAGGACCTCCGGGACCTGATCCCGCGCCTGGAGAGGTCCTTCGCCGCCTGACGCTCCCGCACGTTCAAGCGACCGCCGTCGGCCCCCGTCCACCGCTCGTGCGGTCCGGGGGCCGACGGCGGGCGCCTTCGTCACGTACGGGCCGGGCTGGAGGCGGCGTCAGGAGAGGAGTGAGCGGCCGGTGGGCGCCAGCCGGAGCGTTCGGGGAGCTGCCGTCTGTGCTCGTTCGATGCCCGGCAGGATCTCGTCGCGCGCGAGGGGGTGGGCCTGGAAGGCGGCGAGGTGCCGGCGGTGCGCGCGCTCGTCGGGGTACGAGGCGAAGAGCACGGCGACGTACTCTCCGGTGCGCACCGGAAGCCTGGGGAGGTGTTGGGCGCTGGCTCGGTGGCCAGGAGGGCGAGTGGCGCAGGCCCAGTCTCAGGCAGCACGGCCAGCAGACCGTCTCGGATCAGTGCGACACCCCTGGGCTCTCCGGGGCGGAAGGACCACACGGTGGCGGCCACGAAACATGAACGTGTCCGTGCGTACCGCCTACCGCGACCTGGCGCGCCTCCAGGCCGCCGGATTCCCGGTCTACGCCGAGCCGGGCCGCAAAGGCGGCTACCGGCTGCTCGACGGCTACCGCACCCGGCTGACCGGGTCGAGCGAGAGCGAGGCGCGGGCGTTGTTCTTCGCCGGGCTGCCCGGACCCGCCGCCGACCTGGGGCTCGCGGCCGAGGTGACGGCAGCACGCCTGAAGTTGATGGCCGCACTGCCGGCGGGGCCGCGCGAGGAGGCGGCGCGTACCGCGGCGGTGTTCCACCTGGACGCTCCCGGCTGGTACCGGGAGCACGAACAGACGCCATATCCGCCCCTGTTCGTCGACGCGGTGCTCACCCAGCGGGTGGTGGACGTGCGCTACCGCCGATGGCGGGCGCCGCAGGAGGTGGATCGCCGCCTTCGTCCCTTCGGCCTCGTACTCAAGTCCGGGACCCGGTACGTCGTGGCCGCCACGGATAACGGGACGGCGAGCTACCGCGTCTCCCAGGTCCTCGACGCGGTGCTCGGCGACGAGCGGTTCGCCCGCCCGACTTCGACCTGGGCGCGTACTGGACCTCCTACCTCGACGATTTCCGGGCACGCCGCTACACCGGAACAGCCACCGTCCGCCTGTCTCCTCAAGGACGCCGACACCTCCCCGACCACGTCCCTCCGGAGGTGGTCCGGGCGGTCGACTCCACCGCGGCGCCCGTCGGCGACCACGGATGGGTCGAGGCGGTCATCCCGACCGAGAGCACCGAGCACGCCTGCGGCGAGCTGCTGCGCCTCGGTGCGGACGTCCAGGTCGTCGCCCCGCCCGAACTGCGCCGGGCCATGGCCACGACCCTGGCGGTACTCGCCCGGGCGTACGAAGTCCACTGACGCCGGAGCACAGCACGCCATCGGCGATTCGGTCGGCCACTCCGGGTTGTTAGGGTTCGCCGGATGGAGAGCTGGGACGAGGGAGGCGTGCGCGCCCGGATACGGGAGCTGGCGGCGCGGGACCCGGAGCAGGCGCGCTTTGGGGCGGCCACGCATCGGTACGTGTTGGAGCCCCCGCTGCCGGAGGCGGAGATCAGGGCGTTCGAAGACGTCCACGGCATCGACCTGCCGGCCGAGTACCGCTCCTTCGTCGCGCGGGTGGGCAACGGCCCCGCAGGCCCCGCCCACGGGTTGATGCCGTTGACCCGTCCGCGCGCGGAGGCCGGCGACGACTGGGCCGTGGACGACGAGTGGGCCGAAGACCGGCTGCCCGGGCGGCTCGCCGCGCCGTTTCCTCTCACCGAACCCCAGGCCGGCCGGATCAACGTACCGACCGGTGACCTGACCCCGGGCACGCTCATGCTGGCCGAAGAGGGCTGCGGCATGTACATCCGTCTGATCCTGACCGGCCGGCACGCGGGCGAGATCTGGCGGATCGACCCGGACTGGGGCGGCTTCACCCCCGCGAGCCCCGGTTTCCGCGCTTGGTACACGACGTGGCTGCAGCGCCCCTGAACCTCTCCATGACCCCGTCCGGCCACGCCGCGAAGCGAGCACCCCCTAGGGGGTGTCTCGTCGATCGCGCCGCGAGCCCGGCATGATCGGCGAGACGTCCCCTAGTTGATCGCGGGGCCCGAATCGTTCAGCCAGCCCCATTCCGACCATGTGACGAACCCGGTCTGCCACCGGTGGTAGACACCGGCATGGCTGGTACCGAACACCTCGATGCGACCGTCGGCGTTGTTGCTCGCACCGATCTCGGTGCCGCCGCCACCGAAGGTCTCCCACTGCGAGTACGCCGCGTTCGGGCTGGTCTGCCAGGAGTGGCTCGCGGTGGCGGCGTTGATCGCGAACACCTCGACCCGGCCGTCGACCGACCGTGACGTGGTCAGCTCGGCGTTGGAGACGCCGCCGGTGCCCGTCCACTCCGACCACGTGGTCGGGCTGGTCTGCCAGCGGTGGAACACACCGTTGGCGTTGGAGGCGAACACCTCGAGCCTGCCGTCCTGGTTGTAGCTGGCCGTGACGTCGTGGCCGCCGCCGCCGAAGTCCTCCCAGGCCGACCAACCGCCGTTCACACCCGTCTGGTACAGGTGCTTGAACGTCGAGTCGGACAGCGCGAACACCTCGAGTCGTCCATCGGGTGCGTTCTCCATGGCGAGGCGCGAATTGGCCGGACCGCCGACGACGTCTTCCCACCCGGCCCAGCCACCGCTGGGCGCGGTCTGCCAGCGGTGGAAGACGCCGTTGGCGTTGGAGGCGAACACCTCGATACGGCCGTCGGCGTTGTTGCCCGCCGCCAGCCGGTGTCCACCGGTGCCGAAGTTCTGCCAACCGGACCAACCCGCACTCGGCGCGGTCTGCCACATGTGGTCGAACGTGGTGTCCGACAGTGCGAACACCTCCAGCCGGCCGTCCGCGTTGGACGCCACCGCCAGCTGCGCGTTGCGCGGACCGCCCGCGAACCGCCACTGCGACCAGGCGCCGTTCACCGCGGTCTGCCACGAGTGGTACACACCGTCTGCGCCGGCGGCGAAGGCCTCCAGCCGCCCGTCCGCGGACCGGCCCGACACCACACGGCCCGAGGCGTACGGGTGCTTCGGGCCGCCGCCCGTGCCGGCCCACAGCGCGTTGGCGATGAGTGCGGCGTCGCCCGCCTCGATCCCGTACAGGTGGCGCAGATCCTCCCGCGGTTGCTGGACACGCCAGCACACCTCGCCGATCGGCGCGTTGTTCCACGACCCGCCCTCATACACCCGTTCCATCGCGTCGAGGAAGGCGTTGGTGGCGTAGGTCGGGTTCAGACGCTGTTCCCGGCTGCCCCACCAGTCCTGCTGCTGGAACAGCCCCACGCTGGTGTGGTCGACGGGCTGGGAGTAGTTGTTCATGCTGCTCTCCACGATGATCGTGGCGATGGCGATCGTCGCGGCTCGCGGGTTGAGTCCCCGGTCCTTCACCGCCTGCGTGACCATCCTCGCGCAGGAGATCCTGTACGCGTTGAGGTAGCCGGCCATCTTCGCGTGCAGCTGCGGGTTGAGCTGGTCGGCCATGATTGCGTCGGTGGGTGACGGGCCGGCCGGATCACATGGCACGGTCGGAATGGCGAACCCCTGGGGGCCACTGAAATACCGGGACACGCCCGAGCGGTCGTCGCCCCGGCCCGGAACGGGCCCGGGTTGCGCGACGGCGACCGAGGCCGTCATCCCGATGACCAACACCCAGATGCCGGCCACGACGGCCAGTCTGGTGAACACGCGATGTAAGCCGGTTCTTGCCACTGTGTGTACCCCTCCGTTGTGAAGTGAAGTCGGCGGAATTCAGCTGATCCCGGGGATCGGCGGCCGACGGTAGAGGGCGCCGATGAAATCCCGATGGAACGGGCCTCCACCCCGGCCTCAAGGTTTGGGTTTCATCGGGATTTCATCGGCTGCTGTCACTGTCGTCCGGTGACCTTGGCCGACTAGATGGGGAGTATCGAATGCGGGCAAGAAAGTTCGCGGCCGCGCTGGCCGGACTTGTGCTGACAGCCGGGCTTTCAGTGGCGCAGGGATCCGCGGCGCAAGCGCAGACAGCGGCTTCCTGCGAGGGCACGTACACGATCGTTGTCGGCGGCACGGGAAGTTCGTGGAACAACGACGGCTTCAGCGGCAACATCCAGCAGCACGTCGGCTATCCCACCCAGATTCCCAACGGCGCGAGCGCCCGCGCCGGCGTCAACGAGCTGAACCGGCTGGTACGTAACCAGCGCGCCGCGTGTCCGGACCAGCACGTCAAAATGGGTGGCTATTCTCTGGGCGCCGCGGTGGTGCACATCTGGGTCACCGAGAACTGGATGACGTTCGGCAACGTCAACGCCATTCTCATCGCGGATCCCAAGCGCCAGGGCCCGCCCGGAGCCAATGGTGGAGCCGTGCCGTTCGGCGGTTTCGTCGGTGCCCCGCTCGCCGGTGCCGACAGGTTCTTCGGAAACGTGCCGGTCAAGACCATCTGCCACTGGGACTACGTCTGTGACGAGTCCGCCGGCATTTGGACCTACCCGGGCAACCACGTCAACAACTACCCGCACGACTTCAACATGGATCACCACAACGACAGCGCCAACGAGGAGTGGTACAACGGCGCCTGGTATCCCGCTTCCTGGTAATCGGAGAGGGTGCAAGGCCGAATGCTTCGCCATCTTTCATCGGCCCGGAAAACCGGTGCCGCTGGCAGGGGGTGAAGCGCCCGCGCTGTTCGGGACCGCGTCACCGACGTTTCGTCGCACCATGACGACGCGCCCGCGGCCGCCCGGCCGAGGGGGAGAGGCCGAGGCCGGCTTCGTCGCCGCACAGAATCATCTGGTGCGTCCGCCGCAGCATCCGGCTCGGAGGAACCCCCAGGTCGTCGGCGAGACGGCGGCGGGCGCGATCGAACACGGTCAACGCGTCGGCCTGCCGGCCGTTACGGTACAGAGCCCGCATCAGCATCGCGGCCAACGGCTCGTTCAGGGGGTGCGCCGCGGACAGGGCGAACAGCTCGGCGATCGCTTCCGAGTCCTGGCCCAGCCGCAGCTGCCACTCCAACTTCCGCTGTACGATGGCGATCCTGCGCTCGGTGAGCCGCAGCCGCTCCAGTTCCGCGAGCGGCCCGGGCAGACCGGCCAGAGGCTGCCCGCGAAACAGCTCCAGCGCCTGGGCACACAGGCGGACCGCCTCGGCCGGTTCCCCCGCCCGCTCGGCCGCCCCGATGACGGTGACCAGTTCCTCCATACGTGCCACGTCCACGTCGACCGCCCCGGGCACCAGCTGGTACCCACTCCGGGCGAACTCAATGACCGCGCCCGGAGTCTCCCCGCCCCGCAGGGCCTTGCGTAACCGGTAGACGTACACCGGCACCACGTTCCCTGCCGGCGGCTCCATCCCCCACACGTCATCGAGCAGTTCCTGCTGGCTGAGGCTCCGTCCCGTGCCCAGTGCCAGCGCCGCCAGTACGGCCTGCTGGCGAGGATGCCCCAGGTCCAGGGGCCGCCCGTCCTGCCAAGCCTGCAGCGGCCCGAGCAAGGAAATCCGCACCTTGGCCCCGCCCACCCGGCCGGCGGCGGTCCGCGACACCGGGCTCACCGACTGCGTACGCGGCCCACGCCCGGGCACGACCAGCCCGCAGTCGAAGGCGTGGACGATGGCGGCGGCCCGGTCACGCAGACCGAGCTTCACCAGAATCCGCGCGAGGTGTTCGGCGACGGCACCCTCGGAAACTCCGAGGGCGGCGCCGATCTCGTCGTCCCGCAGGCCCCAGCCCACGGCGGCGAGCACCTTGCGCTCCTGCTGCCCGAGCACGGTGGCAGTCGGGCGTTCGGTGGTGACGGTCGTCGGCATCGCTGCTCCCCGTACTCCGGACTGTCGGTCTGGCGGGCGCCGACGACAAGGTAGAGGGGGGAGCGCCGGGCAAGGCATCCGGAACGATCCGGAGTGACACGCGCGACCTGGGCTCCTTGGTGCATTCCGTGGGCGTTGCTGGGCGTTGCCGTGTGTGTCACGCGGCGGAACCAGGGGCAGAGGCACGCCGGGACCGGTCTCGACTGACGATGGCCTCGGCGACCTCTCGCACGGCGCCACGGAGAAGGTCACCGTAGGTTTTCCGAGGAAGGCCGGGAGCGTGCGACTTGGCCGCGTCGATGTGCTCGGTGGCGGCTTCGAAGGAGCCGAGTCGACGGTAGTTGTCGGCGAGGTTGAGGTGCAGGGACGGGTAGAAGCCGGCGATGTGGAGGCCCGCATGGTGCTCCTGGACGCGCTGCTCGGTCACGGCGTCGGCAGCGTCCAGGCCCCGGATGTCCCAGGCGAGGGCCTGCGCGGCATCTTCGTACAGGTCTGCCAGGTGGTGAGCCAGGGTGCAGCGGTGCAGCGGGTCACCGGTGACACCGATCGCGGACCACAGGCCCAGCAGTTTCTGGCGGGCGAAGGCGCTGCCACCGGCTCGCCCCTCGGCGACGGCGTGGCCTATTGCTTCCATGGTGGGGTCGAGGCTGTCGGATGCGGTGGTCATGAAGTGTTCGTTCCTCGTCGTCCTTCTCAGGTGCAGTGGTCGGACCTGACGGGCATGGCCAGGGTCGTGAGATCGCCGCGGTCGGCGGAGCGGATCGTGACGGGCTGGTCGTGGCCTCATAGGTCGAGCAGTACGTCGGGGCCGATCGCGGTGCTCACGGCCGGATAGAGCGTGGTCGGCTCGAACCAGATCTGGGAGGCCTGACCCGTCGCGGTGGCCGGAAGTGGGATGTCGGGGTGTCCGTCTTCCGCTGACACGACGTTCACCGCGTGGCCGGCGACATGCAGCCCGACATGCTCCCCGGACTGCTCTCCCGTGGCTCGCAGGAGCAGATCCTTCGAGACCGTCGCGCGAGTGGTGACCACGACAGTTGCGGCCTGATGTCGGCCGGGTCGACGCGGATGACGGGCACCTCACGCTCGTTGAGCGCACCGATCACCCGGTCTGCGGCGATGTCCTCCAGGGATGTGATGACCAGGACGAGGCCGGCCATCGCCGCCTCAGTCCCACTCGTAGTCGGTGGTGTTGTCGTCCTGCGTCTGCGGCTGCGGGCTCTGCCCGTCACCACCGCCCGACACCGACGCCGTGCCCGTGGTCTTGGACGTGCCGTGCCGGCCCATCTCCACCACCCGGCCTGCGGCATCCGTGTAGCGGGCGGTCTGCGTAGCCGCGTCGAGCGTCACCGCGGCGTACGCGGGCGGACCGGCCGGGAGCCGGTCAGTGACCAGCCGCATTGCCCACGGAGCCTGAGCTGGGGGTACAAGCGTCGCCATGCGTTCGTCCTTCCCCTTCACCTCATGCGGACAGCCCGGACGGCCACCGCACAGGCAGGATCCCGCACCGGCCGTCACCACAACCGCAAGTGCCGCGAAACGTGGCACAGCTCCTCGAGCGGGCACACGTAACCGACGCCACGCGCCCGATGCCGACTGTGGCCTGAGACCATCGAGACCATGGGCAAGCACTCCCGACCCGGACCGCCGAGCCAGCCCTCTCGCGCCGTCTCCCGCGCCGACGACGGCGACCCGCTCGCGGTCTATCACAAGCGGCGCCGCCCGCCGCTGGACATCCACCGCAAGCACCGCCCACTTAACGGCGGCGGCGGACACCTCCGCCCGGACGAGCCGCGCATCCTGGAGGAGTGGAACGGCTTCTCGGGTGCGGCTGGGCCGGTCAGCCGAGCAGTTGGGCGCTGCCGGCCGGTTCGCGCCGCTGTTGTCCGTTGATGCGGTGCCGTTCGATGGACGAGCGCCGGTACACCTCCTGGCGCACCCGCTGGATCTCGCCGATGGGCCGATGCTCCTCGCGTGAGCGCCACGGTGTGATCGACGTCGCGTCGGCGGCCACCAGGTTGTCGTCCCCGCCGATGTCCTGGCGCGGGAGGTCCACGCGGGCGACGGTCACCCAGGGGGAGAGTTCCTCGGGCCACTTCACGGACGTGTTGTCCACCGGCATCCGCACCAGATCGGTGGTGAGCTGCGCCTGGAGCTCGAAGGAGTGGTCCCGTTCCGCGGCCTCGGCGACCAGGGTGTGGCGGAACGCCTCGTTGTCCGCGCGCACGTCCAAGATCTGGTGGGCGAGGGAGGCCAGGGACTCGGCCGTCGGCACAGTGCGGATCTTGGCGATGTGGTCGCCGTACCGGAACGCGCCCATGCTGTTGTAGGTGTACGACAGCAGGTTCCTGCGCGGGACGGTGGTGAACGACAGCATGGCGAACAGTTCGTCCCACAGCCAGCTGTCGGGATCGGTGAGCGTGCCCCGGCGGGTCAGGAACTCCGCCATCCAGGTCTTGCGGCGGGCCGGGTCCGCCAGGCCCGCGGGCAACTCGGCGAACAGCTCCTCGATGACCATGTAGTCGTAGGCGGTGTTCGCGAAGAAGACCTCGTTGTTGATCAGGTTGAGGTCGAAGGTGCCACTGTCCGGTTCGTCGTCCAGCAGTGAGGTGCCCGGGACCCCGAACAGCTTGATGCCCATCCCGCACGCCGCGCCGAGCTGGTGGTCGGGACGCTGGTGGCCCAGACCGTTGGAATAGCGGACCACGGCGTCGTAGACGGCGGGCCGGGCGAAGATGCCCTGTCCGTGGAAGCCCCGGTTGTGACCGACCGTGACGGTGGCCTTGAGGAGGCCGTAGGTCTTTCCGTGGGCGGTGCGGACGGCGCGGCCGACGGCCTCGCGCTCGACCGACGCACCGGTGCGCTGCGCCACCTGAGCGACCAATGCCTCCAGCTCCTGCTGGTACGTCGGTCGTTCGACGGGGCGGTAATCCTTGTAGCGGACGGGATCCATGGTGCTTCCTCCCTGGAGTGGTGTGTCGACTCCAGACGCTAGCCAGCAATTTAATTGCGCACAACATAACTGCTCGTGATGAAGCACACGTCGGCGAGAGGCAACCACACAGGGGGCACCGAAACTGGCAGGGGCCCAACCATCGGTCACGGACGGGGGCGTCCCCCGAGTCGGGGCATCGAACGGGACCACCCCCGCCGGCTCAGTGACACTACTTGGGCTTCGGCGCGAGGTCGGAGGCGGACCGCCCGAGGCGGGCCTCAACGAGGTTGGCGGTGATCCAGTCCTCAGCGCATGCCTTGTGTGGGACGCGCAGGGCGGGCCGGTCGATCCGCTGGCCCGCGTGCAGGATCATCCAGCCGCGCCAGCTCCAGGGCTTGGGACGATTCTCGATGCCCTTGGCGCCGGTCAGGATGCAGGTGACGTGCGGCTGCTGGACGCTGATGCCGCGGATCCGGGTGCCCTGCGGGAGGGTCACGGTGCTCATGCGGCTCGCCCTCATGCTGCCGTTCCCAGGCCTCCGGCGCGGCGGCCGTTGACGGACGCGACCGTGGTGTGTGCGGGCGAGGCGACGACCGCGCGGCCCGAGTGCTTGCCGTCGTACAGGGCCGCGTCGGCGGCCCGCTGCAGCACGGTCAGGTCGCGGGAGCCGACCGCGCTCTCGGTCGCGGCGCCGACCGAGGCGGCGACGCCGACGGTGCGGCCGTCCTCGAGGACGACGGGGGTGTGCAGCATGCGGACCAGCTGCGCGAGGCGCTGCTCCAGGCGCGCGGCGGGCAGCGCCAGGACCACGGCGAACTCTTCTCTGAACTAAGTACCTGTTTCCGAACGTCCAGCTCACGCACCGTAAAGGGCGAAAGCAGCCGAGAGTGCGCCGTTCGCGAAATGTGCGGTGCAGTCTCAAGCGGTGGTGTTGAGGAGGCTGGTGCCCAGCGGGGTCGTGGTGTGGAGGGCGGTGTTGTGGTGGCGGACGGTGGTGGTCAGCCCGGCGGTGCGTAGAACGGTCGCGTGCTGGCTGGCGCTGGCCGGGGAGATACCGGCATGGCGAGTTCGGTGGTGGTGCTGCCGGGATGATGGGCGATGGTCCACAGCACGATGGCCCGGGTGTTGCCGAGGAGCGTGGTCAGGGAGTCGGGGACGGTGCTGAGGATCCGTGCGGTCTCCGTTGGCGGCAAAGCGAGGTCTGTGTCGTCACGGCGGATGGGGTAGGTCAGATACGGCTGGGGTTCGGCGCTCACGCCCAGTACAGGGGACGCGACCCCGAAGAACGACGGAATCAGCAGCAGGCCGCGGCCGGAGAGATGAATGTCGTCGTCTGCACCGTCGGCCATGGTGAGTTCCAGAACAGGCGGCTTCCACTTGATGTGGCGGGGGTTGAGTCCGGGGCATCAAGGTGATGGACAAGCAGGACATCCGCGACGAGTTCGGCGGCATGATCAACATGATGCTGAACATCATGTACGGCCTCCTCGCCATGGCCCTGATCATCGCGGCCCTCGGGGTCGTCAACACCCTCGCGATGTCCGTCTTCGAGCGCCAGCAGGAGATCGGCATGCTGCGGGCCATCGGCCTGGACCGCCGCCAGGTCAAGCGGATGATCCGCCTGGAGGCCGTGGTGATCTCGCTCTTCGGCGCGCTGGTCGGGGTCGCGATGGGCAGCTTCCTGGGCTGGGCCATCGGCCAGACCCTCAAGGACTCCATCCCGGGGTACGCGATGGTCATGCCGTGGGACCGCATCGGGATCTTCCTGCTGCTGGCCGCCCTGGTGGGTGTCCTGGCCGCGATGTGGTCGGCGCGCAGCGCGGCGAAGCTGAACATGCTGAACGCCATCAAGGCCGAGTAGTCCGCGCCCGCACGCGCCGGAGGGCCGGGTTCCCCATGGGAGCCCGGCCCTCCGGCCGTTGCCGCCGCCGTCCGTACGGGCCGGCGGCGGTGCGGGTCAGCTGCCCGCGCAGTAGCTCATGAGTTGCACGTGGTTGGCCTTGTACTGGTCGAAGACAGCGGCGTCGTCGATCTTCAGCAGCGTCTCGTCGTTCGACCGCAGCGCCTGGTACGAGTAGTTGTGGCTGCCGGCCCAGACGATCTTCTTGCCGGCGACACCGTCGTACGTGCCGTTGACCAGCAGGTACTTGGAGTGCAGACCGATGTTGCCGGTGCGCCCGGCAGGCGGGGTCTCCCAGCACTCCACGCGCTGGGTGAGCTGCCCGGAGAGGATGCCCTCGACGGTCCTGCCCATGGAGTTCACACCGTCGCCGCCGCCGTTGGGGTCGCTGTCGTGGGCGAGGATCACCGAGCAGCCCGCGTCCACCATGGAGACCATCTTGTCGGCGATGTGGGTCCGGTAGAAGAGGTTGGCCGCGATGCGCACCTCGGAGCCCGCCGCGCAGTTCACCTTGTCGAGGATCAGCTTGACCGTGTCGGTGGAGGCGTCGGTCTGGTAGGTGGTGCCGGACGTCTCCTTGCGCGGGAAGAAGTACGCCTTGTACGCCGGGTTCGTGGTGCTGATCGGCGTCTTGTAGTAGTGGCTCAGGCCGGCGCCGGCCGCGTGGGCGACCTGGTCGTCGAAGTAGGCCCGGTAGATGTCGTAGAGGCCCTTGTCGACGAGGGTCACCGCGTTGTTGTGCAGGCGTTCGCGCTGGTGGGTCGTCAGGTTGAACGAGGTCTGCACCACCACGTTGTCCGCCCCTCCGGTGTGGGAGAAGAGGACGAACTTGTTGTGGTTGATCGGGTAGTCCGGCGAGCCGTCGGACTTGGTCAGCGGGCGGGTGCCGATGCAGCCGCGGTTCCTGCCGCAGTCCAGCAGCCACGAGGGCTGGGTCCGGTCGGTGCCCAGCGCGGTGCGCAGGGTCTCCAGCTCCCCGCCCACGGTCACGGTTTCGGAGGAGAAGTGGTCGAGGATCACCTGCACGGAGACGCCCCGGTTCTTGGCCGCGATCAGCGCGTCCCGGACGGGGCCGTCGGTGAAGGTGTACATCGACATGCGCACCGAGCTGCCCGCCGGGGCGTCGCCGATGAGCGAGACGAGGTGGTCGCGGATCCTGTTCTGGTCGGCGGCCGTGCCCGCGGGGTCGTTGAAGACCGCCCCGGGCGTGACGGTGACCGCCGCGGCCGGGGTGGGCGCGGCGAGAACGGCGGTGAGGGCGACGACCAGCCCGAGGAGCCAGGATCTGCGGTGCGGATGCACACCGACCTCCAGTGCGTACGGCAACCCATGGTGAGTGCATGACAAATAGGGCATTGTGGACCCACGGGGCGCGGGGCGCGGGCCCCGGGACCCCGGAGCCCGCGCCCCGCCGGGCCCGGACGTGAACATATCCCAGCGGCCGGGCGGCCCTGCGGGCACCCGGCGGCGCAGGGGCAACCCTCAGGCAGTGCCCCAGGTCCGCGCGCGCAAACCTCGCCGATGAGGATCCGGTCGTCGGCACGCTGTGCCAGAGATGACTAGCTCCAGCGAGGCGCTGGTCCTGCCGCGCACCCGCGAGCGGGGGTGGCACGCGGGGCGCCGAGGCGGTTGGCGACGACACGGGCCGTCAGCTCAGCGGTGCTGGTCACCTTGGGCTCACGGCGAGCGACACTTCGAGCCCCAGCCCTCGACGGATCCTGTCGACAGAACGGTACTGGGTCGCACTGACAGCCGTGCCCGGATCTGGCCAACCACCACCTACACCGTGCTGGTGGTGTGCTCGTCGTGGGCGGGGTGCGGCCGGGTGAGGCAGTCGGTGTGATGACCAGCGGCATGAGCAGGACGACGGTTACCAGGTCCACGAGCGCGGCGAGGCGGAGCGCTGCTCCGAGGGTGGCGGTCGGCGATCGTCGCGGGCTGCCCGTCGGGGCCGGAGACACGCACCTCCGTGCTCCGCAGTCCGGTCTGGTGGATGCGAAGCGGATGATGGTTCGGTGACGAACATCAGTGACGACCACGTGAAGGTCCATTTCCGCATGGAGATAGACGAGGACGGATGGCCGCCGACGAGTGTCGAGAGTCTGTGGGCGGTTGACCTCGGCGATGGCACGGTGCGGCTGGACAACACTCCCTGGTTCGTCCGCGGAGTCGCCAGTGGTGACGTCATCCGGGTTCAACCGGATGACGACGGTGTTCTCTGGGCCGGAGAAACGGTGCAGCCTTCGCAGAACTGCACCATCCGACTCATCGTGCTGAAGGACGCCGGCTCAGCCGCCGCCCTGCAGAGCGTGCTGGAAGTCTTCCATCGCCTCGGCACGACGGGCGAAGGCATCGAGCGGTTCGGGATGGTGGCCTTGGATGTCCCGCCGCAGGCAGAGCTGCTGAAAATCCGCGAGGTGTTGGAACACGGCGAGACGAAGGAGTGGTGGCACTGGGAAGAAGGGTGTGTCACTGCCGCCTGGGAAGCCACTGCGCGACCGTGAGGGCAGCGGTGCCCCGTCCCAGCCCGCAGTGAGCCAGGCTGCATCGTTCTCGTGCAGGAACCGACCGTTCAGGCCCGTCATATCCATTCGCCAATCGCGGCGATCAGGACCGTGGCTTCGAAGCGGACGGCGAGCTTGTCGAACCGGGTGGCGACCGCCCGGTTGCGCTTGAGCCGGTTGATCCCGCATTCGACCGCGTGCCGGGCCTTGTAGTCCTCGCGGTCGAAGGCCGGAGGCCGCCCGCCGGCCTTCCCGCGCCGTTTGCGGTGGGCGGCCTGGTCGGCAGGCTCCGGGATCGTGCACCGGATGCAGAGAAGGACGGCAGTCGCTCCAGCATTTCGGCGTACTCGCGGTCGACTGCGGCGGTCATCTCTCCGGCCAGTTCCCGTCGTTCGACGGCATCAACGACCTCGGTGCGCACCGCCCGCATCCGCCCGCCGTCACCGCACCCGCTCGCCGAGCTCTGCCACCGCGGCAGCGACCGCGGCCCGTTCCGGCAGCAGACACACCGACTGCTTCGCCGGACGACGAAATCGCTGCGCCGCCTGGCGCAGGAGCTGACCCGGAAGAGTCACCTCGTCTCGGTGATGGCGATGGGTCGGCTACTGAAGTAGAACGGCTTCAGCCGGCGAGCCCAGGCCAAGACGCTGGAGGGCAAGCGGCATCCGGACCGGGACGCACAGTTCCGCTCCATCAGCGAGCAGGTCAGGCAGCCCTGCCGCGAAGCGCGAGGACTGTAGCTGCCGTCAAGTGCCGGGATCCTGACTCAGCCGCCGGCGCGCGCCGCCGAGAACCCCACCCGGCTTCTTCCCACCGTCGGTGGGTGTTCGCTCGCCCGTCCGGCGCATGCTGGTCTGCTGAGCAGGACGGTCGTGCTGGGGTGTGCACATACTGATGGGGGGTGTCGTCCTCCGTGGCGCCGCTCACGCCCTTGTCGGCCGATGGTGGAGGCCGCGTGACCTGGCCAGTGCTGTCCTCCGTGCTCTCCTGGTCCGTGCTGCCCGCGTCCGTACTGCCCTCGGCAGTGTCATCCGCCTCCTCCGCGGTTCGCTCCGCCGTGGAGCGGCTGACCGCCGTACCGGCGGCGCTGCCCCTCGTCGGCCACCTGCTGCGGCCCCGCACGCCCCGGCTGTGGCAGACCCTGGGGGGCGTGCAGATCGAGGTCCGGCGCCTGGGGCGGCCTGGGACGGCGCGCGCGGCACGGGGGCTGGAGGCCGCGCTGCGCCAAGAGCGGGGGGTGAGCCGTGCTGAGGTGAACGGCACGCTGGGCTGCGTGTTCGTCGGTTGTGGGCCGGAGACCGACCTGCAGCGCGTTGCCGGCCTTATCGCCGCTGCGGACGCCGCCGAGGAGGCGGAAGACGGGGGTGCCCGCCGCACGGGGGATGCCGGCCGGTCGCGGCCCTCGGTTGGCTTCCCGGGTGCGGCGGGGGCTCGGGTCGGGGCGGCTGTCCGGCTCGGCGCGGGCGTGGTGGGGGTGGGGGTGGCGTCGGTGGGCGACGTGATGCGGCTGCGGGGTCTGCCGCCGGTGGTGCTCTCGGCGATCCAGTTCGTGGAGTCCGCGCCGCCGTTGCGTGAGGGCATCGCCCGCCGGTTCGGTGAGACGGCTACTGAGCGGGGTTTCGCGGTGGCGAACCTTGTGGTGGCGACGTTGACGTTTCGGCCGCTGGGCGCCACGGTGGCCGCTGTTCTGGCATGGGCCCGGTATGCGGAGGTGCAGAGCCGCCGCAGGGCGTGGGGGGAGTGGTCGCGGCGGCTGGCCGTGCATGAGGGGACCTACCGTCACGACGCGCTGCCCGGCTATGTACGGCCCGCCCCGCTGCCGCCGGGGCCGGGAGAGCGGTACGCCAATGTGGCGGCTCCGGTGTCCCTCGCGGCGTACGGGCTGACGGCCCTCGGCACGACCGACCATGACCGGGGGCTGGCGCTGTTGATCGCGGGGACGCCGCGCGGCCCTCGGTTCGGACGGGAGGCGTTGTCGTCCTCGGTGGCCCGGGCCGTCTCAGACCGCGGGGCGCTGGTGCTGCGGCCGGGGGCGCTGCGCCGCCTGGACCGGATCGACACCGTGGTCCTCGACGCCCGGGTGCTGGCCGACGGCGGCTGGACAGTCGACGGCTTGGCGCGGCTGACGCCACCCGGCGGCCCGGTCGGCGGGCCCGATGGCGGCGGCCCGGAGAGCGGCAAGGCGCATGGCGTCCCGCAGGACGGTGCGGACGACGACGAACTGCACGCGCGGATCCACGAGTTGATCGAGCCGGGAGGGCCGACCAGGTGGCGGACCGGGCACGGTGTCGGCCCGCTGCGGACCCGACGGCAGGGAGGCTGGGAGCTGCGGCCGTTCACCGACGCGGACACCGTCCCGGGCAGGGCCCCCGACGGCGCGCCGGATAAGGCCGCGAACAGCGCCGTCGTACCCGCCGAGACGGCCGCCCTGACCTGCCGGTGGGCCGAGGAGGGTGCGCAGGTCATGCTCGTCGTGCGGGAGGGCAGGCCGGTTGCGGTAGCGGCTCTGGTCCCGCAACTTCATCCGCTCGCCCACCACTTGGTGCGTGCGGCGCGGGAGTGCGGCCGGGTGCGGCTGGTAGGGGGTCCGCCCGGGCTGCACCGCCGGTTCGGGCTTGCCGAAGCCGCGCCCACCGGGCACCGCCGCACAGCCGCCCTGGTCCGCTCCTTGCAGGCGGACGGCCACGGTGTTGCGGTGGTCTCGGCGCGGACTCGGCGCGCCCTGGTCCGTGCCGACCTGGGCATCGGAGTGGCCACCAGCCCCCGGCACGTGCCGTGGGACGCCGATGTCGCCGCCCCGCCCGATGTCGTCCACCTGTTGCTGACGGCCCTGCCGGAGGCCCGGCGGATCAGCAGGCTGTGCACCCGGCTGGAGGCCGGCGGCGCTGTGGCCGGCGCGGCCCTGGGGCTCCTGGTGCCCCGCCCGCGTGCCTGGGTGCGAGCCCGCCTGATGACCGACACGGTGACCATCGCCGGGATCGCGGCGGGCTTCTGGGCGGGGTGGCGCTTGCACGGGCGCCCGGTGCCGGCCGCCGTCGAGCGCACGCCCTGGCACGCCATGACGGTACGTCAGGTGATGTCCCGGCTCGGTACGTCGTCCCGGGGGCTGGACGAGGCCGAGGCCGTCCGGCGCCGGCAGCTCACGGGCCATGACCGGCGCGAGGGAGCCGTCACCCTGGTGGGCCGGGTTGCGGAGGAGCTGGCCAACCCGCTCACCCCCATCCTCGCGGTGGGCGGCGGACTCTCGGCGGCGCTCGGCTCCGTGCTGGACGCCGTGCTCATTGGCGGGGTGCTCGGCGTGGATGCGCTGGTCGGCGGCGTGCAGCAGCAGAAGGCCGACCGGGAGGCGGAGCGGCTGGTCGAGGCCACCTCGGCGCGGGTGCGGGTACGCCGGCCCGACCGGGCGGTGGCGGCCTGGGCGGCCGGCGAACACCTGGTGCGCGGTGATGTGATCGAGCTGCGGGCCGGGGATGCGGTGCCGGCGGACTGCCGGGTGGTGCGGGCGACGGGCCTGGAGGTCGACGAGTCCAGTCTGACCGGTGAGTCGCTGCCCGTCCTGAAGAACGCCGCACCGACCGCGGCCCGCGCGGTCGCGGACCGCACCTCCATGCTCTACCAGGGCACGACGGTGGCGGCCGGCGAGGCGCTGGCCGTCGTCGTCGCCACGGGGACCGCCACCGAGGCCGGCAGTGCGGCCGAGGCGGCCCCCGAGGGCGGGCCGCCGGAGAGCGGTGTGGAGCGGCGGCTGAAGGCACTGGGCCGCTGGTTCTTGCCGTTGTCCGTCGCGGCGGGTGTCGTGCTGTTCGCCATCGACCTGCTGCGCCGGCGGCCGCTGGGCGCCGCCCTGGGCTCCGCGGTCAGCCTGTGCGTGGCGGCCGTACCGGAGGGGCTGCCGTTCATCGCCACGGTCGCCGAGCTGGCCGCCGCCCGTCGGCTGTCCACCCGGGACACGCTCGTGCGCAGCGCCTCCACCATTGAGGCGCTGGGCCGCACCGACGTGCTGTGCTTCGACAAGACGGGCACGCTCACCGAGGGCCGGATCAGTCTGCAGCAGGTGTCCGACGGCCTCGAGCGCCGACCGCCCGACCGGCTCACCCCGGCGCTGCGCCGGATCCTGGCCACGGCGGCCCTGGCCGGTCCGCCGGGACCGGCCGCGTCCCTCGCCCACCCCACCGACCGGGCCATCGCCGCGGGCGCCGAGCTGCTCGGTGCCGCCCCGGCCAGGGCCGCCGGGCTCGGCTCGGACACCTGGGAGCAGCTCGCGGAGCTGCCGTTCGAGCCGGGCCGCGGCTACCACGCTGTGCTGGGCCGGGCCGATACCGAGGCGCGGGTCGTGGTCAAGGGCGCCCCGGAGGTCGTACTGGCCCGCTGCGAGACCGTCCGCCGGGGTGAGAGCACCGAGCCGTTCGACGACGAGCGGCAGACGCAGATCGAGGCGGAGATCGACCGGCTCGCCCGGCGCGGCCTGCGGGTCCTGGCGGTCGCCGAGCGCATCCCGCCCGCGCAGGCGCCCGCTGCCGCGGCGGAACTCGACGACGAGAGCGTCGACGGGCTGTGTCTGCTAGGCCTGCTGGGCCTGGCGGACCCGGTGCGGGCCACCGCCGCCGAGAGCGTGGACCGGCTGACGCGGGCCGGGGTGCGCATCGTCATGGTCACCGGTGACCACCCGAGCACCGCCGCCGCGATCGCCCGGGAGCTGCGGCCCGAGGAGGAGCCGCGGCTGATGACCGGGGCGGAGCTGGACGCCCTCGACGACGCGGCCCTCGCCGAGACCCTGCCGGACATCACGGTGTTCGCCCGGACCACGCCGGCGCACAAGGTCCGGATCGTCAGCGCCCTGCGCGCGGCCGGGCGCGTGGTCGCCGTCACCGGCGACGGCGCCAACGACGCGCCCGCCATCCGCATCGCCGACGTCGGCATCGCCCTCGGCTCGCGGGCCACCCCGGCGGCCCGCACCGCCGCCGACGTGGTCGTCACCGACGACCGCATCGAGACCATCGTCGACGCCTTCGTCGAGGGCCGGGCCATGTGGGCCTCGGTACGCAAGGCGCTGGGCATCCTGCTCGGCGGCAACCTGGGCGAGATCGCCTTCGTCCTGGCGACCACGCTGCTCACCGGGCGCAGCGCGCTCAACGCACGCCAGCTGCTGCTGGTCAACCTGCTCACCGACATGCTGCCCGCCATGGCCATCGCCGCCCGGCCGCCCGCCGACCACACCGAACGCCTGCTCGCGGAGGGCCCCGAAGCCTCCCTCGGCAAGGCCCTGACCCGCCACCTCCAACTGCGCGCCACCGTCACCGCGGCCGCCGCCACCGCCGCCTGGGTGCTGGCCCGGGCGACCGGCACCCGGGCGCACGCCGACACCGTCGCCCTGGCCGCCCTGATCTCCTCCCAGCTACTCCAGACGCTGCAGGACGCGGGCCGCGACCGGGTGGTCGCCGCGGCCGCCGTCGGGTCCCTGGTGGTGCTGGGCGTGGTGGTGAGCGTTCCCGGGCTCAGTCACTTCTTCGGCAACCGGCCACTGGGCCCCACGGGCTGGACGATCGCGCTGGCCTCGGCGGCGGCGTCGGTCCTGGTGCCCGCCGTGATGCGGCGCGCCACCGGTACCGGTGCGGCGGTGAAAGTTCACCCGCAGGCCACCCGGGTGCAGCCTCCCGGATGACATCGGACTCTCAAATGGCATGAGACCGGACAACCGGCTGGTCCCCAGCACCTTGCACACCGCTCATGAAAGGCGGCTCGCCATGCCGCACATCCTCACCACGATTCTGACCCAGGTCGCCATCGCCCTGATCGAGGCCGCCCTGGTGCGTTTGTCCATGCAGCTCTGGAAGACGTTCGCCGCGAGCGGGCGTCCGGCGGCGGCCCACGCCTGACTGCGTACGCCGGGCCAGGCACGGAACTAACCTGGAAGTCGACCCACCACACTTCCCAGCCCACACGGGAGGTGGAAGATGATTCCCGCACATACCCAGCCACAGCCCCAGCAAGAACAGCAGCCGCCCCAGCCCCAGGCCGAGACCCAGGCCGGAGAAACCCCCGCCCAGGAGACGCACGCGGGCGGCAAGGTGATGCATCTGCACACCGCGCACCCCCGAGTTCCCATCCCGTACGTGACCCCGGGCGACATGTTCCGCGACATGCGTACGGCCACGTCCACGGCGACCTCGCTCCTGCCTTCGCCCCGCAAGCTGGCCTTCTACGGCGCCCTCGGCGCCATGGCCGCGGTCGAGATCCTCGAGTGGCCGATCGCGCTCGCCGTCGGCGCCGCCACCGAAGTGATCACCCGCGAGCAGGCCGCACGGCAACACGCCGAACACGACCGCATCGAGCGGGACCGCACCGAGCGCGAACAGGGCCAGCAGGCCGCCACCGAGTGGAGGGAGCCCGGGAGGCCCGCACAGACGGCGACGTCATGACGCGTGCCCACCCAGAACGACGGGGGGTCCGCACCCCGTGGACGGCGTGCGGACCCGCCGTCGTCCTCGGCCGCCCACCAGTTGTGCAGGTTGGCAGGCCAGGACTCATGAGCCAGCACTCGGCCCTGTGTGGACCTTCGCCCCTGATGACTCTGGCACTGGCGGGCATCCCGCCTCGCGGCCCGCTCCGGCGGACCGTGCCGTGTCACTACCTCGCACGCTGTTCAAGCGGGGTGTTCGACGTCGGGTAGCCTCTATTTTGTATGTCTGTTTGTTCCTATTTTGGGGTGTTCGGTGTGATGGCGTGGTTCCAGTCGTTTCGAAGACTGGCGGCGGAGGAGCCCGACGCGCCCCGGAGCGTGCCCGCCCAGGACCTCGGCGTGTCATCCCAGCTGGCCGCGCTGCGTACTGCAGCGGCTCGAGTCGGCACCACACTGGACGAGGACACCACGTGCGGGGAGCTGACTCGTGAGGCCGCCAGGCAGGCGGGCGGCACGGCGGCGCTACTGCGGCTCAGAGCACAGGCTGGCGTCGAGTACGAAGCCGTCAGCGGGAACCCGGCCGTGCTGCCTGATGCCCGGTGGGCCACATCCGTGAGACAGGAGGCGCCGCGCCTGGGCGAGGACGTGGCTGCTGGCGCGGCGTCCGGCGGGCCCCACACCCTGTGCGTGCCACTGGCCACCAACCGGCACCACTACGGCATGCTGGTGTGCGCCCGGGACGGCGCCCCGTTCACCCGCCTGGAGACGGCACTCCTCACCTTCCTCGCCGAGCACGCCGCCTCACACATCCGACACGCCCGGGACCACGACCAGGTCAGCGGCATCGTCGACAAGCTACAGCGCGCCCTGGTCGCGGAACCAGGCCGCCCGCACCCGAACCTCGACGTCGCCGTCCGCTATCTGCCGGTCGGGCAGAGCACCGTGGTCGGCGGCGACTGGTGCGAGACCGTCCGACTGCACTTCGGCCGGACCCTGCTCGTCGTCGGCGACGTCATGGGACACGGCCTGGAGGCCGCCGTCGACATGACCGCCTACCGCTCCTCCCTGCGCTACATCGCCTCCGCCGACCTGCCACCGCACCGCGTACTACGCCAACTCGACGACATCGCCTCCAGGGAGTCCGACCGCCGACCGGCTACCTGCCTGATCGCGCGCGTCGATCCCAACCGCGGCCAGGTGACGCTGGCCAGCGCCGGACACCTGCCCCCAGCCGTGATCGACGGACAGGGCCGCACCTCACTGTTGCCGATCCCGGTCGGCCCGCCCGTGGGCACCGGCCTTGGGGGCTACGAACCGGCCACCTACCGGCTGGAATCCTCCGAGACACTGATGCTGTTCACCGACGGGCTCGTCGAGCGTCGCGGCGAGGACATCGACCAGTCACTGGCTCGGCTGTCCCGCGTCGGCGTCGAAGCCGGCGCGGGTGCCGAGGACGTCCTGGACACCATGCTCGCCCGCCTCGATGCCGGCCACGCCGAGGACGACGTGGCAGTCCTGGCCGCCCGGCTGCACCATCGCGCTGGCCACGACCATGGCGCGCGGCACTGAACCGCCCGCTCTTGTGCCTGCCGATGCGCGGGGCTGCAGTGGACGTGCACCGCGCTGGATGATCCTTCGCCGACTTCTGAACTGCGCGATTCCGAAGTGGAGCAGCTGATTGAGAAGCTCCGGGGAGGCGCGGTGGCGCAGTGGCTGCCGCGGCACGCTGCCCACCGTGGTGGGGCGGGCCCGATGCCTGGTCGCCAGCGTTTTGCGAGCGGTGCTCATCGGTACTGGCCCGGCCTCGACGCAGGGGGGCTTGCATTCGAGGAACACGCCTGGTGACGGGCGCATCCGCCGACACGGCGGTCCGGTGGCTGGGCGGGCGTGCGGCTTGGATTTTCGGGTTACGGTCGCGGCGTGGTGCGTGAGGTGGATGTGCGGTGGCTGAGGGATGAGCTGGTCATGATGGGCGCATGACGTTGGCGGCGCGTGCTCTCGCGCAACTGGTGACTTGGCCCGACCTCACCGAGGCAGAGCCGAGCTGCGGCATTGGGCGGGCCCTGCGTTCGGCCCACGGCGAGATCGCCCACTTTCATTTCATTCCGACATAGACGTTGACCTGCACCTCACGGCCAGGGCCATCCGCCGATTCGAAGAACACCTCATAGGATCCGGCGCCGCCCGGCTGGTGAACGGCTCGCAATGGGTGACGCTGCGCCTTCAGGGCGCCGCGGATGTCGACCTGCTCATGACCTTGGTCAGCCTCGCCCTCCAGGCACACCAGGCTTGGCCGCTTCGGGGCGACACGCCGCGAGCGGAAGGCAAATGATCACCATGGCGCGGTACATCCGCGCGAGAATCTCAGCCGAGACTGATGAGCACTCCTCCAGGCAGGCAGGTGGCACGGTGGCTGACACGGCACGCGAGGACGACGCCATCCAGGCCGTTGTGGAGCGCCTGAAGAACGCTTTCAGCGCGACTCACAGCCCGGCTGAGGTTGAGGCGGCCGTAGTCGAGGCTTACGCGTCGTTCGCGGACCGTCCGGTGCGCGATTTCGTACCCGTGCTGGTCGAACGCAAGGCGCGGACCTTGCTGAGCGAGCCATCAAGCTGACGGTCGGGGCCAGGCAGCAGAGCGTCCGGAGGCGGCGGAAACGGCGTCCAGTCGGTGAGGGCAGGCTTCGCGTAGCTCGCGGAGCCACCCAACGCTGAGCACAGTGGCTCGCTGCACTTGAGTGCAGGCGTGGGTAAGCGTTCGCCCACTACGGGCGGATCTTCAAGACCCTGCACCTGCTGCAGTTCGTCTCCGACGACGGCTGCCGCCGCATGATCGTCAAGCAGCTGAACATCACCGAGGCCCGCCATCGTCTGGCCCGCAGGATCTTCTTCGGTCAGCGCGGCGAGCTGCGGCAGAACTACCGCGAGGGTATGGAGGACCGGCTCGGCGCCCTTGGCTTGGCCCTGAACGCCGTGGTGCTGTGGAACAGCCTCTACCTGGACGGGGCGGCCAAGCAGCTCGCCGCTGACGGCTTCCCCGTCACCGACGACCTGCCGGCTCGCCTGTCACCGCTGCAGTTCGACCACATCAACTTCCTCGGCCGCTACACGTTTTTCCGCCCACAGGAGGCCGGCCGCAGGCCGCAACCCGAGCCCTCGACCGGCGGGGAGGACGACGGCGAGCGGTAGGAGCGCCGATCGCGCGACGGAAGGGCTGCGCGGACAGCCGGCCTTGCGAAAGCCGCGCCCGGATGGCGACGGCATTCCTGGGAGTCTTGGGCGGACGCGCAATGCGCGGCCCGACGCTTCTCACGGGAGGAACTTCACCTCTGGGAAGGCCGCGCTCGGGCCGTCGAGCACTGTCCCCGGCGGTGTCGCAGGTGTAGGTCGAAGAACGCGAGCGGGTAGGCCTGCTGGATCCGGACCGCCCGGGCCGGATCGAGGGTGCCGATCACGTCCTGGATCTGCTGGCTCGTCATGCCGAGGACGTTGCCCGCTTGCGGGATCGGTGTCGCGTCGTCGCCGTACGTCTTGTGGATGGCCCCGTCGGCCTGGATGTTCAGCTGCCGACCGCGAAGGTGTGTCCGGAACTCGGCGACGTCCGGCATGGCAGCCCGGGTAAACGAGGCGGTCATCATCATGAACGGCCGGTCCAGGTCGGTGGTGATGGTCGGCTGCATCGGACCGTCGATACTGAGCCCGGCGCCAACGCGCTGGTCGGCAAGCATGGTGAGCGCGGTGGCGGTGCCGCCCTTCGTCCAGGCATGCGTTGGGCAGCTCGCGACCCCGGCCAGGCACCGGACCGGGAAAGATGCCCAGCCATGGCGGTGGGCGCGGCGGGGTCGTGGCCCCGGTCAGCGGCGTGCGTGTTCCGGGGCGCCAATGGGCTTGGGTGGAGCGGTCGGCCGAGGGCCTTGGCCTTGGTGGGGCCGTGCGGGGTGGTCGGCGGGTGCTTGGGGGTGGGGAGCGGGGGCGTTAGCCGCGCTCAGCAGGACGATGGCGTCGAGGCCGCCGCCTGGGGCGGCCTCCAGGGTGATGTGGCCGCCGCTGGCCCGGGTGAGTTGTTCGACGATGGGCAGGCCGAGGCCGGTGCCGTCGTGGTGGGTGTCGGAGGCGCGCCAGAACCGGTCGAAGGCGCGTCGGCGTTCGGTCTCGCTCATGCCGGGCCCCTGGTCGATGACATGCAGTTCGACGCCCTGCGGCACGCGGCAGGTGGCCAGGGTGATCGTGGTGCCGGAGGGTGAGACGCGCAGGGCGTTGGCGAGCAGGTTGTCGATGATCTGTTCCAGCGCGCCGGGGATGGCACGGACGTGGCCGGCCGGGCGGCCACCGGTGGTGATGTGGACGTGGTGTTCGGCGGCGAAGGGGGCCCAGGTGGCGGCCCGGTCGGCTACCACGGCGTCGAGGTCGGTGGGTTCCGGGGTGGTGGCGGTGGCCTCGAGGCGGGCCAGGGAGAGCAGTCCTTGGATCACGCGGCCGAGGCGTTCTGTCTCGCCGATGGCCTCGTCCAGGCTGTCATGGACGGCCGGATCGAGGTGGGGTTCGAAGTTCTCCAGCCGGATCCGCAGCGCGGTCAGAGGGGTTTTCAGCTGGTGGGAGGCTTCGGCGGCGAAGGCACGCTGGGAGGTGAGGAGATGCTGCAGGCGGGTGGCAGTGTGGGTGAAGGAGGCGGCCAGGCGGCGCAGTTCGGGCGGCCCGAGGTTGGTGGCGGGCGGGTTGGTGAGGGTGCCGTCGGCGAGCTGGGTGGTGGCGCGTTCCAGGGCGTGGACGGGGCGGATGATCCAGCGGGCCAGAGCCAGAGCGATCAGTGTCGCGGCTGCCAGCACGCCCAGGCCGGTCAGGGCGAGGGTGAGCCAGATGTCGTGGACCCGGCCGCCCAGGACGTCGGTGGGGTAACTGAGCCGCAGGGCACCGCGGATGGTCTCGCCGGAGGAACCGGGGACGGTGACGTAGCGGGTCTGGGTGCCGTTGTCCGGGTCGGGCGCGGTGCCGACGGTGGTCTGGTTGCGCAGGGCGGTGGCGATGTCCGGCTGCGCGGACAGATCGGTACCGACGGGTGTGGTGGCGGTGGAGTCGGTCAGGACAGCGCCGGTGCGGTCCACGACGACCACCCGGGCTCCGGTTCGCTCTGCGTAGTCGGTGGCCAGTTCGGGCAGTTCGTCGGTGCTGTTCTCCTCGATGCGTTCCTCGGCGAGTTCGGCGAGCATTCCGGCGTCCCGCTCGATGCTGTTGGACAGGCGGGACGTTTCGGCGCGGGCGAACAGGAGGCCGAAGGGGACCTCCAGGCCGAGCAGGACGAGCAGAACCAGACCGAGATAGCTGGCCAGCAGACGCCGCGTCATGTCCGGGCCTCCCGGCCTGCACCGTGGGGTGGCGCTGCGGCGTCAGGGGCGTGGAGGCGGAAGCCGACCCGGCGGACGGTCTGGATCCAGGCGGGATCGCCCAGTTTGCGGCGCAGGGCGGCCACGTGCACGTCCAGGGTCTTGGTGGGGCCGAAGAAGTGCGGGTCCCATACCTGGTCGACGATCTGCTGGCGCGCGCAGACCGCCCCTGGGTCCAGAGCGAGGTAGGCCAGCAGGTCGAATTCTTTCGGGGCCAGGGCGATGGGAGCTTCGTGGAGGTGGACCTGGCGGGTGCGGCGGTCGATGACCAGCGGTCCCACCGCCTGCGGTGCATCCGTGGACGAGGGGCCCGTGGCGCTGGGCGTCTGACCAGGACGGCCCGCCTCGCCGGGGACGTCGGCACGTGGTGTGGTCTGAGGGCGGGCGCGGCGGGTGACCGCGCGGATGCGGGCGACCAGTTCGCGGACGCCGAACGGCTTGGCCATGTAGTCGTCCGCACCCAGTTCGAGTCCCAGGACCCGGTCGATCTCCTCGCCCCGGGCGGTGATCATGATGATCGGTACGTCCGAGCGTTGGCGCAGGGCCCGGCAGACGTCGATGCCGTCCATGTCCGGCAGGCCCAGGTCGAGCAGCACCATCTCCGGCTCGGGCGCGGCCAGCGCCGCGGAGCCGGTGCGCGCCTGCTCGACGGCGTATCCGTAGCGGGCCAGGCCCTCGGCCAGCGGGCCGGCGATCCGTTCGTCGTCTTCGATGAGCAGCACCTGCATGGCGTCAGGCTCACACCCCCACCGCTCCGCGGTCATGATCACACCAACCCGTCCCGGTCTTCCGGACAGCCCTTGATACGCGTTCGGGGACGCGCCTGCTCAATGAAGAGGGTCGGGCTCGCCGGCCGCAGGCCCCTTCGCAGCCGCGTCGGCAAGCCATACCCTGGCGTTCTGGCGAAGTCAGCCCTCGTCGCCGGCCTCGTCCTTGGTCTTGAGGACCTTGTAGGTCTTCGGGTCGAGGTAGACCTCCACCTCGCTGCCGTCGGCCTTCTTGATCTCCACCGCGTACGTGCCGGGGTTCTCGGCGTCCTCTTCGGACTTGACCACCGTGCCGGGGAAGGCGGCCAGCGCCGCGGCCTCGGCCTTCTGCTTGGCTTCGCCGGTCAGCGGGGTCTCCACCGCGTCACCGCCCTCGTCACCCTCGGCCTCACCGCCGTCCGCGGCCTGGGCGTCGCCGCCTGCCTGGCCGGTCGCCGCGCTGTTGGAGGACGAGGCGGAGTCGCTGGAGTCCGAGCCGCCGCAGGCGACCAGCCCGACCAGCAGGGCGGCGGTGGACACAGCGGCGGCCAGGGCGCGCGTGGGAGCGTTCATGTCGAAGATCTCCAAGAGTTTCGGGGACGTCGTACAGGCCGGACAGCAGCACAACGCCGCAGGTCCAGGCCATTCGGGGACATCAACGACCCTAGAAACAGGCATTCAAGCAAGAGGCCAGAGAGCGGCCAGGAAACCGATAAGAAACGACCAACCTTCAAGGACGACGGCCTTCAGGGCCCCCGGGCACTGAAGGACATGGACTAGATGATCGATTCCAAGGTCAGTGGTCGTAGGCGGTCAGTGAACGCAGGACTGGCTGCTTGGTGTGGTCGTTCCATGACCCGGGCGATGACGCCACCGGGTGTTGGATCAAAAGACAGTCGGTGAGGCTTCCCGCCTTCACCGTTGCCTGGCCTGCCGGCGTCCGTAGCAGGTCATGAACTGGTACAGGGTGGTGAGGCCGAGCACTGCAGGCTTGGCGGTGAGTTCCCTGTCGACGACACGTCCGCTCCAGCCGATCCCTGGGACCGACCGGCTCCGGCCGCCAGCGCGTCCTGCGTTATCCGCGCTGGTTGAGCGCCCGCGTCAGCTCCCGGTTCGCGGCGCGCGCCGCTTCGAGTTCGGCCTGCCGGTCGTCCAGCTGGCGGGTCAGTTCGGTCTCACGCTGTTCGAGGTGGGTGATCGTGGCCTGTAGCTGGGCGATGTCGGTGCTCGCTCCCAGCCCGGATTCGCGCCATGCCTGCTGCCCGAGGTGCCGGGAGAGGTGGTTCTCCAGCTGTTGCACGCGGGTGGACAGACGGGAGGCTCGTGCGAAGGCGGACATGAGGCGTTCGCGGCTGCGGAGCAGGTCGGCGAGGCGGGCCTGGAGGTCGGGGAGGTAGGAGACGTCGGTGGAGAAGTGTTCGTATAGCCCGCCTTGTAGCGAGCGTCCGTGTCGGTGCGCCGACACTCGGCCTCCGCCCACTGGTCGAGGTGCCGGGCGATGTCGAGGTGGTTGCGGTAGAGCGTGCCGTGTTCGCCAGCGAGGGCCGTTCGTGCGCGCTCCGCGTCCCAGTCCTCCAGTTCGCCCGTGTCGAAATCCAGCAGTTCTTCATCAGGCCGCTGCACGGTTTCCTCCTGCGGAATCGGCTCTGTCGACCCGTGGCCACTCCCAGCGGGGTTCGGTCCCCTCAGGCCGAGGACGAGCAGCCCAGTCGTCCCTACCAGGTACCCGTCTCGGCTCCCAGTCGCGTCTGTGGGCGACGTGCGGCAGATCGGCGGGGCGTGCACGCTGTACCCGCACTGCGGCTGGCACCTTCATCACACCTCGCCTTCCAGCGTGTCGTCGCGCCATGCGGCCAGCCATCTGCGAGAAGGCCGTCCGCGTCCAGCACACGCCGACTGAACGCGTCCCGTTCGTGCACCGGCACCGCCGCTTCCCACACGCACGGGCAAGACCCGGCCGGTCGGGCCCCAGTACGCCGACCTCACCGGACGGCCCGCGAAGAGCAGTTCCGGTCTCCGTCGGCGTGCACCACGACGGCAGGCCCTTCGCCCGTCTGCCTCTGACTTTGGGCCCTCGACGGGATGACTCCCGCCCCGTCGGCCGTTTGCGGTACGCGCAGATGGGGACCCGGCCGCTCATGACCACGATGCCACGCCGCCGCATGCGGCAGAACCGGGTCCTGTGGTTGCTGGACCGCCTGGAACGAGCCCCCCGGGCCGATGCGGTGATCGACGCGATCGGCCGGGCTGCGCGTGCCCTGCCGCTCGGGCGTGGCCGGGACGCGCTGCACGGAAGGTGGCTGGGCCACCCCGTGCATCCGCTAATGGTGCAGGTGCCGATCGGCAGCTGGCTGTCCGCGGCCCTGCTCGATCTACGGCCCGGCCGCTCCCGTGAAGCAGAGGTGCTCATCGGCGTCGGCCTGACCGCCGCCGCCCCCGCGGCCCTGGCAGGCTGGGTCGACTGGGCGGAACTGCACCGGCAGCAACAACGCGTCGGCCTGGTGCACGCCCTGAGCAACGTGACAGCCGTCGCGCTTTACGCCACCTCACTCACCTGCCGCCTCAAGGGACGCCACGCGGCCGGCCGAGCCTACGGCCTGCTGGGACTGACGGCGGTCGGAGTCGGCGGCATGCTGGGCGGCCACCTCGCCTACCGCCAGGCATCCGGCGCCAACCACGCCGAAGAGGTGCCGCACGTGGTCACGAAGGGCTGGCACCGGATCGGGACCGTGGACGAGTTCCCGGCCGGACGGCCGGTGCGGCGCAGTGTGGACGACGTACCGGTCCTGGTCGTGCGCGAAACCGGCGGGACCGTCCACGCGCTGGCCGACCGGTGCAGCCACCTCGCCGGACCGCTGTCCGAGGGCATCATCGCCGACGGATGTGTCCAGTGCCCCTGGCACGGAAGCGTCTTCCGCCTCTCCGACGGCTGGAACGTACGCGGCCCCGCCACCGCCCCCCAGCCCTCCTTCGACACCCGGATCACCGACGGCCACGTCGAGATACGCCTGCGCCACGACGACCGGTCGGAGCCCGCGGAGAACAGCCGGGAGACGGAGCGGGCAACCGGGCGCCGCTGAGAAGAACGTGCCCCAGGCCACCACGGCTGCGACCAGGGCTGACACCACAGGTGAGGTCGCGGCTGACAAGACGGCTGACAACCGCCTCGCACCACGTCTACGCAAGCTTGCCCGGCGCACCGGACGACGGTACCCACGGCGCCATGGGCCACGGCGGTACGGCTGCGCGGGGTGCCCCGCCGACCGGCCTCAGCCCTGGGAGGTGGTGCTGACCCCGGCCGCCCCTCAGGGCTCTGCAGGCTCCTGAGCAAGACGTCGGTCACCACCCCGCTGCGCGCCTAGCCGCGCCGAGCTGCACGAGGAGGCGGCGGGAGGATGGCAGCGCCACCGTCGCCGAGCTACAGGTCCTCGGACATGAAGTGCGAGGCGTTGACCTCCAGGAGCGGTTCTCCGCCGAAGCGGCGACCGTCAGTGGGCTTTCCGCTCGATCGGGCCGTGGTCCACCAGGCCGGATGGGCGAACCAAAACGGCCATGCGGCGCAGAGCCGGTCCGAGTCGGAGTGAGCCATCGACAAGCAGCACTAACTTCCGCAGGGCCGCGGGATACATGTTGCCGACCCCTGCCCTGCTGCTGACGGAGAGAGCCCATGGCCACCCATACCGAACCGGTCGCCCCGGTCCCAGCGGCGGAACGCCGCAGCCGGGGACAGGTGATCGTCACCTGGCTGACCACGACGGACCACAAGAAGATCGGTCACCTGTATCTGATCACCTCGTTCGGCTTCTTCTTGCTGGGCGGCATCCTGGCCCTGGTGATCAGGGCCGAACTGGCCCGGCCCGGGCTGCAGATCCTCTCCAACGAGCAGTACAACCAGTCGTTCACCCTGCACGGCACGATCATGCTGCTGCTGTTCGCCACCCCGACGTTCGCGGGGTTCGCCAACGCCATCATGCCGTTGCAGATCGGTGCGCCGGACGTCGCCTTCCCGCGGCTGAACATGTTCTCGTACTGGCTGTTCCTCTTCGGCGGCCTGATCGTGATCGGCAGCCTGACGGTTCCCGAGGGCGCGGCGGACTTCGGCTGGACCGCCTACACCCCGCTCAGCGGTGGCGAGCGCACCACCCAGCAGGGCGGGGACATGTGGATCATGGGGCTGGGGCTGTCCGGGTTCGGCACGATCCTTGGCGCGGTCAACTTCATGACGACGATCATCTGCATGCGCGCCCCCGGCATGACCATGTTCCGCATGCCGATCTTCACCTGGAACGTGCTGCTGACCTCGGTGCTGGTCCTGTTCGCCTTCCCCGTCCTGGCCGCGGCCCTGTTCGCGCTGGAGGCGGACCGGAAGTTCGGGGCGCACATCTTCGACCCCGCCAACGGCGGCGCCATCCTCTGGCAGCACCTGTTCTGGTTCTTCGGCCATCCCGAGGTCTACATCCTGGCCCTGCCCTTCTTCGGCGTGGTCACCGAGATCATCCCGGTCTTCTCCCGCAAGCCGATCTTCGGCTACGGCGGGCTGATCGGCGCCACCATCGCCATCGCCGGGCTGTCGGTGACCGTCTGGGCCCACCACATGTTCGCCACCGGGGCGGTGCTGCTGCCGTTCTTCTCCTTCATGAGCTTCCTGATCGCCGTGCCGACGGGCGTGAAGTTCTTCAACTGGATCGGCACCATGTGGAAAGGCTCGGTGTCCTTCGAACCGCCGATGCTGTGGGCAGCCGGCTTCCTCGTCACCTTCCTCTTCGGCGGGCTGACCGGCGTCCTGCTCGCCTCGCCGCCGATGGACTTCCATGTCACCGACTCCTACTTCGTCGTGGCGCACTTCCACTACGTCCTCTTCGGCACCATCGTCTTCGCCATGTTCGGCGGGTTCAGCTTCTGGTGGCCCAAGATGACCGGCACCCTGCTCGACGAGCGGCTGGAGAAGATCCATTTCTGGACGCTGTTCGTCGGCTTCCACACCACCTTCCTCGTGCAGCACTGGCTCGGTGCCGAAGGCATGCCCCGCCGCTATGTCGATTACCTGGCCGCCGACGGCTTCACCGCGCTCAACACCGTCTCGTCCATCGGCGCGTTCCTCCTCGGCCTGTCCACGCTGCCGTTCCTCTACAACGTGTGGAAGACCGCCATGCACGGTGAGCGCGTGGAGGTCGACGACCCGTGGGGCTACGGCCGCTCCCTGGAGTGGGCCACCTCCTGCCCGCCGCCGCGCCACAACTTCCTCACGCTCCCCCGCATCCGCTCCGAATCTCCTGCCTTCGACCTCCACCACCCCGACCTCGCGCAACTGGAGCAGCAGGCGAACCTCGGACGGCGGGACCTCGTGTCCGCCGACGAGCACAAGGGCGGAGCGCGATGAGGCGAGAGGAAGAGCACGCGTCGCCCGACGATGCGGCCGCACTGGTCAACTCGGTCGAGGGCTACTTGCACGTCCGTGCCCACCAGGAGGACGCACGTCGAGAGGCGGAGGAACTCTGCGCTCGGATGCCATGGCTGACCAGCGCCCAGGCCGAGGACGTCACGCGTCACTATGTCCGTCAGCGCATGCTTCTCACCCGTCGGATACTGCAGACGACGGCTGACCGGGCCGTTGAACTCCGCAGCGAGTACGAGGCCCGCTACGCCACCTTGCGCCGCGAGTTGCTCAAACGCCACACCGCCTGTGCCTGCGCCGTCCTCGCCGGCGCCAGTGCCGTGGCCGTCCTGACCGGCGTGCTCGTCCGCTAGGCGGTGTCTTTCCGGTCATTCATGACGTAGGCCACCAGTACGCGACGCCTCGTCACCAGTGGCGTCGACGAGCCGGTGCAGCAGGGACGCCCGGCGCTCCAGGTAGCCCAGCCGTCTGTCGACGTCGGCGACCGCGTAGTTCTCGGGGTCGTTGAGCAGGCCCACGACCTCCGCGACCAGCAGGGTGTCCGCCTGCGGCTCGGCGGTCACGAGAGATTCCCGGCGAGCGCGGCCAGGCGCTTCATCTCGTCCACGCCGTCGTTGCAGCACTGCCCGCACACCAGCCGCCGCTTCGTGGGCCGCTCGGGAAGGCGGATGTCGTACGGCAACCGGGACTCGTCCTTGAACTCGCGCAGGTCGTAGTCGCACTCCGCGCAGACCTGCCGAGCGGCGCGGCAGGTCGTTCTCGATGCCAGCCACGATCGCGTCCACTGCCAGTGCTCGGCGCAGCTCGCGTGTGGGTGCGCGATATCGCGGGCAACCGCCACAGCTGGGACATGCGCCACCTGTCCGTGCACTGACCTGCCAGAGAGCTGAGCGCCCTGCGCCCTAGAACGCGCAGAACGGACACCAATCACGGCCCGCCCCGCCGCTCCTGGCGCGGCGGGCCGTCCGCATGCCCACACCGCCCGCCTGCCCGCCGAGTCGTGCCCTCACCAAGTCTCCCCTCCTGGGCCACGTCGGCGGATGCAGGACCTCGTGGAGCCGTTGCCACACGCCGGCCTCGTTCCAGTCCCGCAGCCGTCGCCAGCAGGTCATGCCCGAGCCGAAGCCCAGGGTCCTTCGGGAGGTACTCCCACTGGATGCCGGTGTGCAGCACGTACAGGATCCCGCACAGCACCTCCCGGTCCGGTAACGCCTTGCGGCCGGGATTACCGGAAGCGGCGCTCACGCCGCGGCAGCAGCGGCTCCAGGCGGTCCCACAGCTCATCCGACACGATCCACGGCGATGTCACCACGCCGAGGCGAACGTTCAACTCCCGCCCCGGACACGGCAACCAACGCCGATCCGCCTCATTGTGTTAGCCGTTGCAAGAACCTCCAACGAGCGCATGTTGTCGACCCGTACGTCGGCTACTTGCACCAGCGCTGGAACGAGGGCGTCAGGAACGCCGCCCAGCTTTGCCGAGGGATCAAGCAACTCGGCTATCCCGGCGGCGAGTTAGCCGTTCAGCGGCATCTGCGGCGCTACCGGACCGGGCGCGGACACGCACCCGACCCGGGGCCGAAGCCTCCTTCGGTCCGCGGGGTCACCTCGTGGATCATGACCCACCCCGAGCATCTGCGGGACGAGGACGCTGACAAGCTGCACCAGCTGCGTGAGCGCGATCCCGAACTCGACCGGCTCACTCTGCACGTCAGGAAGTTCGCAGCGATGATGACCGGCCGCCACGGCGACCGCCTCGAAGATTGGATCACCGACGTCGAACAGGACAGTCCAGCTCCGCTGGCGGCTTTGCGCGCAACCTCCGCCGCGACTTCGACGAGGTCCGCAACGGGCTGTCTCTGCCGCACAGTTCCGGCGCCGTCGAGGGCAACATCAACCGGCTGAAGATGCTGAAACGCCAGATGTTCGGCAGGGCCAGTCTCGATCTCCTTCGCAAGCGCGTCTGCTCACACGGTGAACCTCGACCGTCCGGATCACAAGATCGTCGACAGAACCCTGATCTTGACGTTGATGGCGTCCACGAACAAAACGGGGTAAACGCGGTCGAGGGGACGGTTCTGCCACTCGGCCATGCCCTCCATCACCTTGTCGGTGCCCCCGGCCCTGTTCCCGCCGGCTTCCAGGCGATCTCGTCCACCTCGGGGAGGGGCGTGGCCCGGTCGAGGGGTGAGCCCCGTAGGTGTGCCACACCACGGCGTTGACCGACTCCGGGACATTGCATCCGATGCGTGAATCCGATGAGCCGGAGCTGGGGATCTACGGCATCGACGTACCTCCTGATGGTGAGGGAAGCAGGCTGTTGACCTTCACTTCACTCTTGCCGGGAATTAGTCATCGGGCGAACAACGAGCAGACAGAATCACGAGAAACCAAGCGGAGGGAAGAGGATGAGTATTGCCGACGAGCAGGACCGGCTGCTGCGCGAGCCGAGACGCGCTCTCGAACGAGCCCGGCGGGACCCGGCGACGTGGACCGACCTCGCGTTCCGCTCACAGGACACCGGCGAAGGCCACGTGACCGACTGCCATAGAGCCGCTCGCTTCGGGGTTCTGTGGGCACTGCAGTACGACCGCCGCCCCCAAGACCTGCCGCTGTCGCGTTTTCTCCTCCAGCAGCAGACCACTTACTACCGCAAGGCCGTCTCCTGGGGCCTGGCCCCCGACCTGACACTGGCGGGCTTCCTGGTCGCCGAGCACAGGCGGGTGGAGGACCTATGGCTGCACTGGGAAGCCAAGAACATCAGCTTCGATACCGCCCTGGGCTACCACCTCTATCACCTTCTCACCGGAGGCGTCGCCGCCACCATAGAAGCGGTGCGAGCCGGCTCCCACCCTGACCGCGACCGGATCCTGGGCGACATCACTTCAGCCCGCCATACCGACGCTGCGGTCGAAGAGTGGCTGGGTCAGCAACGCGAACGATTCCCTGCCGAGCCGGCCGACGAGGGCTTGGAGGCGTGGGCCCATCACGCCGCCCGTCTCGGCGAGCGTGAGGCATCCCGCCTGTTCATGACCGAGTGGGCAGCCGGCGAGCCTCGAACCGACAGCACGCTCAACACACTCCAGTTCCACCTCGCCCATCTCGGCTACGTCGCCGAGGCCGTAGCCGTGCAGAAGGAAGCGATCGCGATCTGCGACGACTCGCCAGGATCAAGCCACATGGCCAGCATGCTCCTGGGCTTGGTCAGGCTGGAGCGGCAGGCCGGGCACTTCACAGAGGCACGGCAATCCCTGCAGGCTGCCGGACAATCCCTCTCGGCACTTCAGGACTGGCCCTGGATGGGCATGTGGCAGTCGTTCGTCAAGGAGCACTTTCTCCTCGTTCCGGTCGCACCCGACGGGCACACGGGTCGGCAATTGCTGAACGAGGCTGACCAGTACCTACGAGACGCTCCTCAGAAATGGCTGAGCGGAGTACTGGACTCGGCGATCGCGGCAGCAGAACACCTCGACGACGAGAACACGGCCGGCCGATACCAGGCGCTGAGGGACCTCGCTCACCACCAGCACGGGCAACCACGGTCACCGGGATCGGCGGGTACCGCATGAAATCCCGGGCCAGGTCTGTGAGACGAAGATCTTCCGTCGCGTCACCAGGACACGGGTGGACAAGGCCCGGCGGTGCGCTTTGGCCGCAGGTCGGCGACTGGGAGGCGGTCACTACTGACCTGCTCCAGCTCATCTTGAAGCGTGAATGCGACGCTCTCAGCCTGGGACTGCCGGACATCTACCGCGCCTCGGTGTGCTCCGGCCCTCACAGCATGGTGCGGGCCTACGACCCGGCGGCCAGGCGGTACCAGATGTACGGGCCCGCCGACCGGGCCGAGGTCCTGACCGAGATCGGCAGGCACCTGGCTGAGGCGAAAGCCGGGTGCGCACTGTGGCCGGGCGACAGCCTGCTGGTTCCCGCTCATCCCGGTCAAGGCCACTGATAGTCGTATGAGGGGTGTAGGAAGCCTGGCGGAGTTCCGTCCCCCGCGGCAGCGGGATTACTCGCTCGGCCCTCTCGTCGATTGGCATCTTGTTTCTGCCCCCGTGCAGGTCTGCGCGTGGTCCATGCAGACATCCCCTGGGCGAGGGGCAACCCGGACGTGCGCCCCGCTTCGCAGGCAGACGCAGGCATGCGCGACAGCAGGGGCGAACGGGCGGGCCGGGTAGGCGCGCCCGTTGCTCTGCACTCACGACGGAATCAGGGACCGGCCTTGGCTGCTGCGTTCCTCGCGCCGCCGCCGCGATCATTGAGGACAGACCCTAACCCGCGGTCCCGGCTGCTTCGACCAGGGCCTCAGCGGCGAGCAGACCGAGCTTGTGGGAGGCGAGGGGGCTGTCACCCGTCAGGAGCTTCCGGTCCTGGTGGGTCTTGCCGGTCATGTCATCGTTGATGACGTTCAGCCCCTGCTTGCTCAACAGATTGGCCACCAGCCAGGGCAAGCGGCCGGGAAGGTAGCCGATCTCGAGGTTCGGCCCCTCGTCGAGTGCGTCGGGGAAGACGCAGACCGAGTACCCCTTGAACAGCGACTCGTCCCTGCCCGGCGAGGCAGCGAGCAGTGCCGCCGGGCCATGGCACAGGGTGATGATGAACTTGTCGTTGGACAGAGCCCACTCAAGCGTCTGGCCCACCGCCTCACTGGCCGGCAGCCCGACGACGGCCCCGTGTCCGCCCGGAATGAAGACGGCGATGTAATCCGAGTGCTCTCCAAGCTCCTTGGCGACGACCTCGGAGAGCTTCTTGGGCTGCTTGAGCTTCGGCTTGAGGGCTTCGTACGTCCCCATGACCGCTTCGTCCTCGCGGGGCATCGCCCACAGCTCGAGCTTCGCCGGATAGCCCTCCAGCGTGGCGACGTCGACGTCGAAGCCCGCCTCCATCATGTGGTGAAGCGGAAGCAGCATCTCGACCGGATGGTTTCCGGTGGAGAACATCTTGCCGTTCTCCAGCAGGACGTAGCGCTCCTCCGCCGCGATCATGAGCACCTTCCACTTCCCCTGGGTGTAGGCGCCCTTGTGCTGCACCCCATCGAAGTCGGTCTTCGACGACGTGTACTGACTGAGTGAGTACGGCGACGGGAAGTACGCGTTGTCTTCGGCCGTGTCCGGCGTGGGGGCCTTGCTCAACTCGTTTGCGGCCTCGGACATGGACGACCCACTTTCCTTGATGTCGTGCAGGGGTTGTGTCGTTTCCGGGTCGCTCTGACGACGACCCTGGGGGGCTCCACCGAGACGCGTTGCCCCGTCGCAGGAGCCTGAGTACGGGGTTTACCGCCGCGCGGAGGCGAACGGCGCCCGTTCGAATTCACAGTTCAATCATGCGCAGCGGCCCCCGCCCCACGCGACTGGTGGCGGCGGTCAGCTTCCCTCAGATGGCCTCTCACCTGGGCTTTTCCTCGGTCCGTTGGGGGCAGCGACAGCAAACTCTGTGTCGGCCCACAAGCCGCCGGAACCTCCATGGCAGATTGCCGTCGCCCAGAGCGCCGGCCTGGCTGCCGTCGCCGTGGGCAGGAGGGCCTACCGCGGTGACCCTGGTGTTCGCCGTGTACGCCTTCGGCCTGCTGGCCGCGCTTCTGGTCGGCGGATCGCTGTCCGACCACGTCGGACGGCGCCCTGTACTGATCGTTTCGCTCCTGGTGGAGATCGCGGCGATGGTGGTCTTCATCGAGGCGGCCGGACTCGGCTGGCTGCTCGTCGCCCGCGGCATACAGGGGGGCTGGCCACCGGAGCCGCGATGGGCACCATCGGGGCCGGCCTGGTCGATTTGCAGCCCTTGCACAAGCCGAGGCTGGGCCCCCTGGTGGGCGGTACCTCCATCCTGCTGGGGCTGGCGCTGGGCGGCCTCGGCGCCGGCGTGCTGGTGCGGTATGCCCCGGCGCCGACCATGCTGGTCTACCTCCTTCTCATCGCCGCGTTCGCCATCACCCTCGCCGGCGTGGTGTTCATGCCGGAGACGACCGAGGGACGGCCCGGCGCTCTCGGCTCACTCCTGCCCCGGGCGTCGCTGCCCCGTCGGCTGCGTCCGCAGGTCCTGGTCATCACGCCAAGCCTCGTGGCTCTCTGGGCCGTCGGCGGTTTCCATCTCTCGCTGGGACCCGCACTGACCGCCGCGGTGCTGGGCGAGCGGAGCACCGTGATCGCGGGTGCGGTGATCGCCGTACTGACCGGCGCCGGTGCCCTCGGGCAGTTGTTCCTCCAGCGCACGACACCGCTGCGGATCCTGTCGTTCGGTGGCGCTGATCGCAGGCATGCTGATCACCTTGATCGGCGTGGCGGCCACGGCTTCGGCGGCCTATCTGATCGGCACGGCCCTCGCCGGTTTCGGATACGGTGCGTCGTTCCTCGGCGCCATGCGCTCTCTGGCCGCGCGGGCCGAGCCCACGGAACGGGCCGCGGTCTTCTCCGTCATGTTCCTGATCAGCTACCTGGCGTTCGGGCTGCCGGCCGTCGTCGCGGGCGTGTCAGCCACCCACCTGGGGCTGGCCCTTACGTCCAGCGGGTACGCGGTAGTGGTCATCGCGCTGGCACTCCTCGCACTCATCGGCCTGTACGTGCAACGGCGCCGCAAGGCACCCCGGGCCGCAGAGACCGCACGATCCCAGCCGGCGCACCAGAGCGCCTGATTGTTTCGGGCGAGGCGCGACAAAACCTCGGGCTGCGGGTGCCCGCGCACGAGCGGCGCCCCGCCCGCAGGCTTGCCTCAGCCGGCGCGGTCGCCGCGCACGGCCTCCATGGCCACGACCAGGTCGGCGATCGCGCGGGGTTGGGTGAGAGAGCGACCGGTGAGATCCTGGAGGCGACGAAGCCGGTAACGAACGGTGTTCGCGTGAACGTGCAGCCGCTCGGCGGCACGCTCGGCCGAGCCGTCGTGGTCGAGCCAGGCCTGCAGCGTACCCAGCAGTACGGCACGTTCCTCACCGGGCAGGTCCAGAACCGGGCCGAGGGCCTGCAGGGCGATGCGGCGGCCTTCGTCTGGGTCCCGGGCCACGAGACCGGCCAACGGCCCGGCCCCCAGGACATTCACCCCGGCGCGGCCCTCCGGCAGGCGATGCAGCGCGGCGCAGGCCAGGCGCAGCGCCCTCGGAGTCTCCCCCCACGCCTGGAAGACGGGACTCACACCGGTCCGCGCCGACGCGCTCTGCCGTACCAGTTCCATCACCTGGCTGAACTGCTCCGGACGCAGCGACACCACCCCCATCTGCGCAGTGGAGGTCAGCTGCCATGCTGAGGGGATGCCGCGTTCCGCCAGCCGCTGCTCGATGCCCGGCAGGCTCGGGTCGGCCGGTCCGACGGTTTCCGCGGCGACGACGATGTGGTCTGCGTCCGAGGGCAGTCCCAGGAGCTTGGGCACCTCCCAGGGCGGGGCACCGGGGCCCGGTTCTCCCGCGAACAGGGCCTCGACCAGGGCCGAGCGCCGCTGCTCGCGCTCCACGAGCATCTCCGCGGTGGCCGACCGGTACGCCTCGGTGAGCGCGATCGCGTACTCGTCGCTGAGCTGCCACCCCCGGGTGGCCGCCGAGAGTACCGTGTCGATCACCGACCGGTCCGGGAGTGGCGGCTCCATTCGGTCAGCAGCTCCCACAGCGCGGCGAACCCCATGCGGTATGCGCGCAGAAGCTCCGGCAGCGGCGCGCCCTGCCGTGCGCGCCGTCGACCGGTCAGTTCCGCGATCGAATGGTCCTGGCGGTGGGCCGGTTCGCGTAGGGCGGCGACCATCGACCGCATGTTCTGTTCCACCGACTGCTGGAGGTCGGTGCGGGACACGACCTCTTCCTCCCGCTAGAAGTCGATGTCCTTGGCAATGCCGGCAAGAACATCGTCGATCAGGCGCGGGAGTCGTGCCTCGATCCACTCGGACAGATTCATCAGGTTCGGCTCTGTCACCGTGCCCACCCGCCCATCGATGCCGTGCCCATCACTCGTCTTGGTGGCCGTCCAGGGCCGGGGCGGTGGCGAGGAGACCGTCCACCAGGGCGCGGGCACAGGCGGCGTCCGTCGGTTCGATGCCGAACAGGACGCGGAAATGCAGCGGAGCCACGACCTGGTCCATCACATTCTCGGTGGCCGGGGGCTTCTCGCCGCGGGCGCGGGCGCGGGCGCGGATCAAGTCGATCTGATCCACTCGCCTGCGCACGCAGCGGTCCCGGACCTCGCCATCGCCGACCGCGTTGACAACGGTACGGAGGGACGCGCTGCCTTCAGGCGTGCTGATGTGCTCGAGCACAAGCTCCGCCCACCTGCGGAGATCGCCACGGAGGCTGCCGGTGTCCGGCGGCAAGGAGTCCGACGTCAGACGGCTCTCGGCGACCCAGGTGAGCAGCTGATGCACATCGCCCCAGCGTCGATAGATGCTCGTCGGGTTGACCCCTGCGCGCGCGGCGATCGCGGGGATCGAGATCTGTTCGGGGCCCCGCTCGCAGATCAGTTCAGTGGCAGCCTGTTCCACGGCGGCCAGGACGCGAGCGCTGCGCCCGCCGGGTCGGCTGGCGGTCCGCTGCTGCTCTGAAGTGGCCATGAAACAAGCGTAGAGCAAAGATACTTGCTTTAAGGTATCGTCTCATTTGGAGGATCGGCGGTAGCAGACAGGCTGCAGGCGATGGCGACGAAGGCCAGGAAGTGCTCGGCCTTGCGTTCGTAGTGCAGGCGGCGGCAGCCGCCCAACCAGGACATCGTGCGCTCGATCGTCCAGCGATGCCGGCCCACCCGTGTGGAGGATTCGACGCCTCTGCGGGCGATGCGGTGGCGGATGCCGCGCGAGCAGAGCCATCGGCGCAGGTGGTCGTAGTCGTAGCCCTTGTCCGCGTGGAGCTTGGCGGGCCGTCGCCGACGCGGGCCGCGGCGGGACCGGATCGGGGGAATACGCCCGCTGCTGCCGCCCGCCCCCGAGCGGCGCCATCGCCACCCCGGGCGGCTGCGCGTTCCCGACCGACTGGCGCTCGTCGGCGTCATGTATGTGCTGCGGACCGGTATCGCGTGGCGTCCGCGTCGGTCTCATGCGGTCACTTTCGGGCCTGGCCGCGCATCACGTCGAGCACATCGCCCGGGGCCAGCCGATCACGGTACAGAAGCACCCAGGCGACGGCGCCGACCACGGCAACGATCTGAGTAGATCCGGCGGCCGAGAGCTCCGCCAAGCCCGCCGCGATGGCGGCACCGGTCATCACCACATCTGGGACGACCTGAACGCCCGCATCCGCGCCCTGACCGGACGGCGCCGCCCGGCCCAGCTCCCGCCGCCCGACGCCCCCGCCTCCGTCATGATCGAAGCGGCCCTCAGCCACCTCGACACCCCACCCCCCACCCGGCCCCTGCCCGACCATCCGGCCCTGCGCGATCCCTTCGACGTTGCCCCCTGTCCTACGCAGCGCTCGACGCGCGCCTCGCATGCTGCGCCCTGGCCGCCGTGCTCGCCGGCGAGCGCCTGCCGGAAGCCTGGCTGGAGGAGATCACCGCCCCCGGCCACGACGACGAGGACGAGGACGAGCAGCGCACCTACACCAGACTCCTCACGGCCATCAGCGACTTCTTCTGCGACCGTGACCATCGAAATCCGTATCCCCCTTATTCTCCGGTGCCCTTGGCGGTGACCGCGCCGGTCTTGATGTAGCGGGCGAGGTTGGCGACATGGCCGTCCGAGCCGAGTTGCTCGAGCACGTCGGCGCCCCACAGCACGCTCTGGGTGCCCTCGTGCTTGACCATCCCGGGCGAGATCCCCAGCCGGAAGCTGCCCGGCACGGTCTTGCCATAGGCGCCGTAGGGCAGCACATCCAGCGGGCTGGGCCCGTCTGCGGCATACACGGCGCAATCGGACAGGACCGCGACTGTTCGACCTGGCGGTCAGGGACGAGGCCCACCGCATCCCGGGCCGCCGACAGGAAGTGGGCGATCGTCAACGATGCGAAGCGGCCCCGCGCAGACCGCCGCCTCTACATGACCGCCACCCCAAGGATCTGCGTCGGGGCTGAGTCCGCCGGCACCACCCGCCCGCGCCGCCACCGCACCACGGCAGCAGACGCGGACGCCTTCGCCAACTCCATGGACAACCAGGCCGTCTACGCCCCGAAGATATTCGAATAGGAGCATGTTCGAGCAGGTCATGGCCGAGGTCCGGCTCCCTCGGTCAGGCGGCGGTCACCCCCGCACACGCCCAGACGCACTGAGCGCCGACAACGGCCTAAAGTTGCCGCTGCATACGGATCTCCCTGCGCAGACGTCAGATCCCGCACAGCATCCCGGAGAAGAAGGACCCAATCGGACACCGGTTGGTCCGAGGCTCAGCGGGCGGTCGTCCACCCGGCTTCGACCTGACGTCTGGCCGCGGCTAGAGCTGCGGCAGCCGGTCCGTACTCGTGGGGGAGCATCGCTCCTCGAGCCAGAAGAGATAGACACGGAGGTGTTCGGCCAGCTCGCCGTCAAGGTATGCGGCGTAGTTCTTGGCGGCCGTGGCCACTCCTTGCCCTGCCTTCGTGTCGTCGGCCTCCCAGTCGGCTCGCCGGCTCGACAGATACTCCCTGATCCGCCCCCGGTCGCGCCACCATTGCCGGACCGCTGCCGGCGTCCAGTGACTGTCACCGTCACAGCCGTAACCGGAGAATGCCTCGGCCTCGGCTGCGTCGATCAGCTGCTGAAGCTCTCTCGCCGTCCGGGGCTGCCGGTACACGTACTCAGTGAAGTAGTCGGCCTCGTAGAGAACGAGTTCCGGGGCGTGGATGCGGCCAGTGCCGCAGTTGTCCGTGTCGGCTCCGTAGAAGGGGCCGGGCACGTTGAGCCACTTTCGATCCGCCCACTGTCCCAGGAATGCACCGCGCGCATCGTCGAGCAGGGGCACCGGATCGAAGTAGAGGTCCACAGCGGAAGGTTAGCCACCTTCCGAACGATTCATCAGACACGGCCTGAGTACGCGAACGTCCGGAGTCCGATCGGCAGCCAGGCGCCCCCCTGGTGCGGGGTGTCGAAGGAGACGTAGCCGCTGGTGCGGTGGCCCATGCGCCGGTCTCTTAGAGTTCCTGACAGAAGTCGTTGATCAAGTAACCGTCAGCTTGTCTGCTCGTTGGTCGGGTCGTGGGGAAGCGTCAGTCGCGGCCGTGGATCGTGTCGGACGAACTGTGGTCGCTCATCGAGCCGTTGCTGCCAAAGCCAGGTCCCGAAGCTGGTCTCGGGCCGGCCGCGAGTGCCGGACCGTCAGGCGTTGTGCGGGATCCTGTTCGTGCAGCACACCGGAATCCAGTGGGAGTACCTGCCCCAGGAACTGGGCTTCGGCTCGGGGATGACCTGCTGGCGTCGCCTGGCCGAGTGGAACGAAGCCGGCGTGTGGGACCAGCTGCACCTGGTGCTGCTGAAGAAGCTGAGGTCGGCGAAGAAGCTCGACTGGTCGAGGGCGGTGATCGACTCCTCCCACGTCAGGGCGGCCCGCCGCGGCCCCAAAGCGGTCCCAGCCCGGCCGACCGCGCACGTCCGGGCAGCAAACACCACATCCTCGTCGACGGACAGGGCGTCCCGCTCGCGGTGTCGCTGACCGGCGGCAACCGCAACGACGTCACCCAGCTCCCGCCCCTGCTCGACAAGATCCCACCGGTCGCCGGCGTCGTCGGCCGGCCGCGGCGACGGCCGGACATGCTGTTCGCGGACCGCGGCTACGACCACGACAAGTACTGGCGGCTGCTGTGGAAGCGCGGTATCCGTCCAGTGATCGCGGAACGAGGACAGCCGCACGGCTCCGGCCTGGGCATCTTCCGCTGGGTAGTGGAGCGCACCATCTCCTGGCTGCACGGCTTCCGCCGCCTGCGTATCCGCTGGGAACGACGCGGACATCCACGAAGCCTTCCTCGGCCTCGCCACCTGCCTCATCACCCACCGCCACGTCCAACGCCTTTGTTAGGACCTCTAAGAACTCAACCGGCACGGGCCGGAGGGTAGCCGGGCTGACACCGGATCAGTGAGCCGCCGCCCGAACCCGGCTCAGGCTCCCGGAGAGCGACGGCTGAGTCCGGCCGGGCGCCGGCCCGCTGCCGTGCACCGTGCGGGCGACGAGGATGGCCCGGGACCACGATCACGGTCCAGGGCCGTCCTCGTCGCGGCAAACCCCATGATGTCACCGGGACCAGGGGCGCCACGCTCGGGATTCAGCGGCGTCTGCGATATGACCTGGACCCTTCACCGGAGAGGGCCTGTTCAGTCGATGACTGCGGTGGCTTCGATCTCGACCAGGTGCTCGGGTACGTCCAGCGCCGCAACGCCCAGCAGGGTGGCCGGGGGCGCCGGGGTGACGCCCAGTTTCGTGACCGCCCGGGTGATCCCCTCCATGAGCAGGGGCATCTTGTCAGGGGTCCAGTCGACGACGTAGACGGTCAGTTTCGCCACATCGTCGAGGGAGGCACCGACCTCGGCCAGGGCGGTGGCGATGTTGAGGTAGCACTGCTCGACCTGGGCGGCGAGGTCACCTTCGCCGACCGTGACACCGTCGGCGTCCCAGGACACCTGACCTGCGATGAAGAGCAGCTTCGAGCCGGTAGCGATCGACAACTGCCGGTAGGCATCGATCTTCGGCAGTCCGCTGGGGTTCACCAGGGTGATGGGCATGCTGCAGCCTCCTTGTCATGAGGGCGCGCCGCGACGCGTCTGCTCTCTTGTGGTTACTTCGGAACCGTAAGAGAGTGGTCGCTGACATGGAAGAACGCACTTTTCAGTGACTGGGGAACCGTATGGTGACCAAGCAGTTCATGGGCTCGCCCGACGAAGCGGACGTGAGGCGCGCCGACTCTCTGGCTCGGGAGATATTCTCGGACGTGGCCAACAAGTGGGCCCTCCTGATCATCGAGGCGCTGGGGGAGCGCACCCTGCGCTTCGGTGGGCTGCGGGACGAGATTGAGGGCATCAGCCACAAGATGCTCACCCAGAACCTGCGCATGCTGGAGCGCAACGGCCTGGTCGAGCGGACGGTGCACCCGGTCGTGCCGCCGCGGGTCGAGTACACCCTCACCGAGCCGGGCCAGGCCCTGCGAGTGACGATCGACGGACTGTGTGACTGGACCCACCGGTACCTCGGTCACATCGAGGCCTCCCGCCACCGCTTCGACGACTGACGGGCTGACCACTCGTCGGCCGCCCCGCGCTTCGCGATCGTGCCGGACGACAGCGGTCTGCCGGGCCGGCGTCACGGCCCAAGCTGAGTGAGGCCCTGTTCACCGTGCTCGAGCATGAGCGGGCCCAGCGGGTCGTGGACGAAATCATGACGGCCGCCGGTACATCGTACGGAGGCGAGTGACATGCCACGGATCAGTGACGCGGACCGGGCCCGCAACGAGGAAGCGATCCGCGCCGCGATCGACCGGCTTCTGCGGGGCGAACTCCCGTCCGGCCGCACATGCGATCTGAAGACCCTGGCCGCCGAAGCGGGGGTGACCCGTACCGGCTTCAACCCGAGGAAGAACCGCGACGGCACCACCCGCCCCGGCCCTCACCAGCACCGGGGCGAGGAGTTCGAGCGTCGCCTGAAGGCCCAGTGCCATGCGGGCGAGGCCCCTGAACCCCGGACCGCTCAGATCGAACGGCTCAAGGCAGAGAACGCCGAGTTGAGAAACCGCATCACCGTCAGGGACGAGTCCATCGCCGAGCTGAAGGCCTCCCACGTCCAGGCCGTCTCGCAGCAGAACGACCTGTTGGACGCCGACCTGGTGGACGCGGTCACGGCGGCCGCCGACGCCTGCCGGGGTGGCGCGCGGATCGACGCACCGGTCAAGTGCGGTCTGCCGCGGATCGACGCACCGGTCAAGTGCGGTCTGCCGCGGGTCGACCGGGCTGTGCGGACCGCGTACAGCGAGGCGATGGGGACCCGTAAGCGTCGCCGCGTGCTGCCCAAGCAGATGACGCTCGGGCCCTCCTCGTACTCGTACGCCGGGCCCCGGTTGGAGCCGCTGCCGCGCGAGGTGAGGGCCTGGAAAGCCTGGCGCGCATGGTGGAGGCGTACATCCGCGCCGGCGCGCTGCGTCGCGAGCTGCATCCGCCGCGACGCGACGCCGGGCACTCGGGCGGGTGAATCCTCGCCCATCGCGTAACCGGGGATCTGCGAGAGCCGTCTCAGCACGGCGCCTTGTGGATCTCCGGAGACACCGTTCTCCACGGCGGCCTGCGCCAGGTCGCCGAGCGTCTCAGGGTCGGCACCGCGCTGCTCCACCTGGGCGGCGTGCGCTTCCCCGTCACCGGCCCCGTCCGCTACACCATGACCGCCGCCGAGGCCGTGGAGCTGTGCCGCCTGCTGCACCCCCGTACCGCCATCCCCGTGCACTACGAGGGCTGGCAGCACTTCTGCGAGGGCCGCGACGTCGTCGAGCGTACGATCGCCGCCGCCCCCGCCGGCATCCGCGCCCTCTTCCGCTGGCTGCCGGCGGGAAAGGCGACCGATATCAGGCCTGAGCTGCCTCAACCGCCCGATGGGCAATGGCGTTCGAAGGCCACGCGTCCGTCGAGCACGGTGAGATCGACCTTCACCTCGGCGACGGCGCGCGGGTCCAGGCCCCGCAGCGGGCGATCCAGGGCGCACAGGTCGGCGAGCTCGCCCGGCTCGATCGTGCCCTTCCAGTCGTCGGCGAAGTCCTGCCTGGCGGGGTGGCCGTGTAGGCGCGCAGCCCGTCGGCGGGGGCGACGCGCTGCTCCGGTCCCGCCCTCGCCGCGCTCGCCGATCCGCCGGCGCACGCGGGTGATCCCGAGAAGGAGGGCGCGGCGAGCCTGGTGACCGCCGACGGGGTGATCGACCTGCCGGACGGGATCGCCCGAGCGTGACGTGGCCGGACGCACTCAGAACGAGATCGCCATCACCGCGCCGTCAACCGGCACTTTCAGGCCCGGTCGGGCCCGCAGGCGCCGGATCGGTCGCGAAACGGCGGATCAGGTCGGCACGCGAAGTGATGCTCAGACGCTCGAAGACACGCCGAAGGTGGTAGTCGACCGTGCGTGGGCTGAGGCACAGTCGGGCGGCGACCTCCTTGTTGGTCGCGCCTCTCGCGACGAGCCGGACGATCTGCCGTTGACGTGGTGTCAGCACTCCTGCCGGGTGGGCCGGGCCGGCGGACCCCGTGTCCGCGGCGTGCCCGTCGTCACCGGCGGCCCGCAGCTCCGCGCGTGTTCGGTCGAGCCAGAGCCGGGCCCGGTGTCTTCGGAACACCTCTGCCGCTTCGCGGAGACGGGCACGTGCGTCCGCGCGCCGGCGCTCGCGGTTGAGGTACTCGCCGTAGAGCAGGGCTGTGCGGGCTCGTTCCAGCTCACGATCACGGGGTGGGTGCAGGCGCAGGGCGAGCCGGAAGTGCTCCTCGGCCCGGTCCGCATCCAGGAGCGCACGGCATCGCGCCGCCAGCGCCGTCGGCCACCCTCGCCCGACCGCCTCGGCCCACCGTGTGAAAGCCTCCGCGGCCCGCTCTGCCCGAGGGCGGTGGCCGGCGCGCAGGGCGGCCTCCACATAGGTGGGCGCGGCCTCGAGCGCGATGCCCGGGTGGCCTTGCCCGGTTCTGATGAGCCGACGCAGCGTGGCCGCGGCTTCGTTCCAGTTCCCCGAGGAGAGTTCAACGTGGGCCAGGCCCCACAGGCCGAGGGCGGCGGCGAGCCCGCCGCCCGTCGCCGCGTCGCCGACGACGCGGTCCGCGTACCGCTCGCAGGTGTCGACGTCCCCGGCCAGCCCGGCAGCAAGCATCAGCATCCCCATCAGAACGCGGACGCAGTGGAGTTGGCCCGTTTCATGGGCCAGCCGCAGTGCCTCGGTGGCGGTGAGCGTCGCCGCCTCCGGCCCGTTCAGCCAGCATTCGGGATAGGCGAGGTACTGCATGGCGTACGCCATGGTGGGCGTGTCCCTCTCTCCGCGGGCCCGGGCCACCGCGCGGGTGGCCAGCGCACGGGCGCGTACGTCGTCGGCGACGAAGAGCGCGCCCTGGGACGCCCACACCAGGAGAACGGGGTCGTCCATCGACGTGGCGGCCGCCACGTGCTCGCGCAGCCGGGACACCGCCTCCGGAAGCCGGTCCTGGAAGGAGTCGGCGACCGCCCGGAGGATCCCGGCAGACCATCGGATCTCTGGCCGCACCGGTTCGGCGGAGGCGTCGAGTACGGCCGACGCGCGTTCGCCGGCCCGCACCAGCGACGCCGTGTCTCCCGCGTGCAGCCCGGTCTCCCCTGCGGCCACCAGTGCCTTGACGGCGAGCGAGGGGTCGGTGGCGGCGAGAGAGTCGGCGGCGCCCATCATCCTGTCGCAGGCATCGGGTGCCGCCGCGCAGTGCTGGGAGATCACGCCGTGCAGGTAGGCGATGTGTCCTCGTACGGACGTGGCATCCGCACCGACCAGGGTCTCCGCCCGCTCCAGCAGTCGCACGGCACGCCGCGGCCGCCCGGCGCGCCTGGTGACCTCGGCCGCGGCGAGCAAGCGGATTCCTCGGGGGGCTTCCTCGCCCGTCAGCTCGGCCGAACGGGACATCAGCGCCGCGGCGTGTGCATGCTCGCCGTCTCTGCGGGCCTGGACGGCCTGGCGCTCCAGCTCGTCGGCCAGACGGGCGTCGGTACCCGGCCGCAGGACGGCCTCGTGCCACCAACGGCGGCCGTCGTCGGCGTCGGCGAACGCTCGCGCCAGCACCGTGTGCGCCCAGTGCCGATCGGACAGATCCACCCCCTGGTAGATGGCCTCGCGAAGGTCGGCGCGGTGGAAGGCGACGGTGGCCCGGTCCACGGTGACCAGCTTCGCCGCCTCGGCGGGCCTCAGGGCCGCCGGCGTGATTCCCGCGTGGTCCGCCACGCGGAACAGGGACGGCAGATCCAGGCGCGGTTCGGCGGCGAGCAGCACCAGCAGTCGCCGGCAGTCGTCGGGAAGCCGACCGAACCGAGCGAGTTCGAGATGCGCAAGGCGCGGCCCCAGCGGCAGTGGATCAGGCAGCCGGCAGGGCTGGCTGAGCTGAGCGGGGTCCAGTGTCCGCAGCAGCTCCAGCAGGATGAGGGGGTTGCCGCCGGCCGTATGCACGAGCGCCTCGCGCACGGCCGGCGCCACCGGAGAGGGCTGGTACCGCGCGATGAGCCGCAGGCAGTCACGGTCGTTCATGCCCGCGAGATGGAGCACCGGCACGCCCGGCATGAACGTCGCGGCGTCGCCGTCCGCCGCGGCGAGGATCATCACGCGCTCGGTGCTGATCCTGCGGGCCACGAAGCCGAGCGCGTAGCGGGACTCGGCGTCGACCCACTGAAGGTCGTCGACACGGACCAGCACCGGACGCCTGCCGCCCGCGGCCGCCAGCAACTCCAGCAGCGCGCCCGGGACGCGTGACCGCTCCTCGGGCGGGGGGACCACGCCCCGAAGCAGCCGCTCAAGGATCTGCCGGCAGGGCGGCGGAAGTTGGGGAAGATCGCCGGCCAGTGGCCGGACCAGTCGCTGGACCGCGCCGTGGCTCAGTGTCCGCTCCGCCTGCACACCGTCGGCGCAGAGCGTCAGGACGTCCCGCTCCAGGTGCGTCGCGCAGCGGATCAACGCGGTCTTGCCGATCCCCGGATCCCCTGTCAGCAGCAGGGCCCCGCCGTTTCCCCTGCGGCAGGCTTCGAGCCTCGCCACAAGTTCTCGGCGCTCGCTCCGCCTGCCGACGATGGAGTGCTCGGCGCCGTACGTCATGAACGTACGCCTCCCGGCTCGGTGTCTCTGGCGGAGAATAATGATTATTCTCTCGCCGAGGCGCAACCGGCCGAGGGGTCATTGTCCGAATCACGTCTCCCGGCCCACGAGAGAGCGTCCGCCCGGCTCCCGCACACCCGCGGACCATGGGGATGGTGGCCCGGCCCGGTTACCCTGTGGCCGTGGCAGAGCCTGATTCCCTCACAAGTCCGTCGAGCACCGGGGTTCGCGAACGACTGATCGAGGCGGCAGTCCAGGAATTCGGTGAGCAGGGCTACGATCGCGCGCGGGTACAGGACATAGCCCGTCGTGCCGGGCTGTCCACCGGCGCCATCTACGGCAACTTCCGGAACAAGGCCGAGTTGCTCTCCGAGGCGGTCGACTACGGGCTTGCCGCCGCCGGGCGCAAACTCGGCCAGGCACTCCATCGCGGGGCAGGCCCCGTCGACGTGCTCCAGCTGATCGTCACGTATCACTCCGACGCACACCAGCGTTCCTGGGCACCGCTGGTCAGCGAGGCGCTCGCCGCGGCCAGGCGGGACGCCGAGGTCGCCCGCAAGGTCCACGCCGCCCTGCACAGGGCGGAGAATTCCTTGACGGAACTGGCCGAGCTGGCTCAGCAGGACGGATCCCTGGCCGCCGACGTCGACCCCGCGGTCTTTGCCCGCTTCGTGCTGTCGGTGTCCTTGGGGATGAACGTCCTCACCGCGCTCGACGTCAAGGACCCGGACCACGGCGCCTGGACCGCCTCCATGAACCGTCTGTTCGCCGGACTGGCGAGCGGACCCGCCGACTGATCACCTCCCTCGCGGGATCATGCCCCGCCCCGGCACCAACCCCCGTACGGCAGCGGGCCCGGGGGACCTTGGCCGCGGCGGGCCAGGGCAGTTGGCGGACGTCCCCGGCGGGGCCCTGGCGAATCGGCGAAGTCGCCGGTGTTGCACCGGTGAGTCCGGCCGAGGGCTCTCCGAACATGCAGGTCAGCGACATCGCAGCAGAATTCCCGAATTTCGGTGGCGTTCAGACCTGTTGACAGTGGAAAGCTCGCACGTCACTCTGCGGTCAGTCGCAGTGGGTGACATCGGCAACGCTCTCGATACCGCCCCGTCATCCGGGGAACCGAGACGTGGAAAAGCAGACGGTACAGGCTCTGGCACAGTTCCAAGTGATTGTCCGACCACTGTCGCCATGGTCTGCAATCGCAACGCCGATCGAAACTGCCGACCCCTCTTCCTGGCAATCTGGCACACGCGCGGTCCTCGCTCGCGTGCCGCCGCAAATCCGACGACTGGCCCTTCACAAGGAGGACATGGTGTCTCAGACAAGGCTGTCCCTCACCGCCGTCGCCACCGCTTTGGCAGCCGGCACGGCGCTGGCCGTCACCGCGCTTCCCCCGACCGTCGCAGCTGCGCAGGAGACCGCGCCGTCCGTGCGGCAGGCCGCCGGCGCACAGACGACGACCGTACTGTACGGGCCGTTCACCATTCCCGCCGCGGACGGACACGACCACGGGGAGACCGGCAACCGGCTCGAGCTGAACGTCCGAAAGCCGTGCGACGACTGCTTCGTCACGGGTTTCAAGCCCAATCTCGTGTACGCCGACGGGTCGAACGCCAACGTCAACACCGGACCCATGCTGCACCATGCGGTTTTCGGTAACCACTGGAAGCGCGACGTCGTATGCAATGGTCCGCAACGGATATTCGCCACCGGAAACGAGCGGGTGGAAAGTGCCCTGCCTGCCGGATATGGCATAAAGGTCCGCAAGGGTGAGCGATGGAACATGGTGTACGACCTCATGAACCACGCGCCTCAGAGCAAGGAGGTCTATATATCCATCACCTTCACCCATGAGCCTGCGACGGGTTCCGCGCTCAAGCCGGTCACGCCGATCTGGATGGATGCAGGCGGCTGTCTCGGCAGCGTGTACGACGCTCCCGAGGGCGTCAGCGAGAAAACCCGGCAGTGGCGGTCCACCATTTCCGGCAAGCTGGTGCACATGCGCGGGCACCTCCACCATTCGGGCCACTCGGTGTGGACCGAGAACCTCACGACCGGCGAACTCCTGTGCAGAATCGTGGCGGAAGAGGGCGGCAGTCCCGAGTTCATCGATCTCCATGGACACACCGAGATCTCCGACATGCCACCCTGCAGCGGAGACTCGCTCGGCAGAATCAACCGGGGTGACGTCCTGAAGATCACCAGCAGGTACGAGATCGAAGGGCACTCGCACGACGACGTCATGGGGATCATGGTCGGCTGGGTGGCCAAGGACTGAACGTGCCGCGGGGCGTGGCGGGGTGGGGCTTCGGTCCCCGCCTCGCCGCGTCGCCACCACAAGAGGTGATCTCATGGACCTCGGTCGATCGCGAGGGTCCGCTGCCCGGCGGGTGCTCTGGGCCGCCGACGTCCTCGTCTGTCTGGTCTGGGCGGGCAGCGTGTGGGTCGCCGTGCACGTGGAAGCCGGCCCCGCCGTACGGACGACGGCGCTGTTCGTGCACCTGGGGGCACTGGTCCTGGGGTTGGGCTCGGTGCTGACCATCGACTACTACGGCCTGCTGTGGCTGCGAGGCAAGCGGACCCTGTGCCAGGTTCTGGACTTCGCCGCACCGCTGCACGTGCTCGTGTGGGCAGGTCTGGCCGGCCTGGTGCTGAGCGGCGTCGTCCTCGGCCCCGATCCGGCCGTCGCCCTCACCCGGGTCAAACTGGCGCTGGTCCTGCTGATCGCGATCAACGGAGTGCACGCGCAGGCCCTGCACCGGACTCTGGAGAAACGGGGAGGCGAGGCAGCAACGCGGCAACTGCTGGTGCGCGGCGGCATCTCAGCGGCCCTCTCGCAAGTGGGATGGTGGGGAGCGGTCGGGATCGGCTTCCTGAACAGCCAGTCATGAAGGAGGAGCAGAACAACCACCGTTGCAGGACTGGGACGCCGCCCTCAACAGTGCCTCGAACAGGTTCTGCTGGACGGGTCCTCGTGGGCGGTGTCCGGGGTGCCACTGCACCGCGGTGAACCAGCCCAGGGCGCCCGGGGGTGTTCGAGTGCCTCGATGGCATCAAGCGGCTGCCCGTTGAAGTGACGCTCGCCTGAACCGCGTTTCCGGGGCGAGTCGATCAGGGAGTCGCGGTGGCCTCCGCGTCGTAGGTCGCCCACTGCCCCAGTGCGAACTCCCCGCCTCGCTTTCGGACTTCCACGGCGCCCGCCCCGCCGAAGTGGGCCGGGACGATCAATTCCCGGTCCTCGGCGGCCCGTTCGAGAATCCGGAGGCGGCTGGCCGCCGCCTGCACCGCGCGCCGATTCCGCGGGAGTCGCGCGATGAGGTGGAGTGACCCCAGGTCGCGGAGGCGGGCACTGGGAACAGCATGCAACTGCTGGTGGCGTGGGCCAGCAAGCAGGCCTTCGCGTCCACCAGCCGGGCCTCCGCCAGCGCGGTCTGCCGGCCCCTGTTGACCACTGTGCCGATGGCCCGCACCCGGCCGGTGTCCACCGCTCTCAGGGCCATACAGCCAAGCCTCGCTCTCGGCCGCGTTGGGGGCGCCCCCGCACCGAGTGCCAAGCGCGCGGAGATGCTGGTGGGCACGTCCGGATCTGGGACGACGTGCCGGAGCCGCCAGCCGAGATGCCGGCGGACCACGCCGAGGATCTGTCCCTGGACTCCCTGCGCACCGAGGCACCAGCCGCGCACGCGGTCGGCGCCCAAGACGGCCGGGTGGGCGCCCGGGCGAGCGCGCTGGCGGGGGCGCCGCTGGCGGTGGCCGACCGCAGCACCGGCGTCCGCCAGCACTGGCGGACGGCGCCGGGGGTGTGTTCACCAGCGGCGACGATCTCACGGACTTCCAGAAGCCTCAGGAACCGGCGGGCCCCGGCGCGGGCATCCCGATCAGGAAGCGACCCTGCAGACCCTCGACGAGGAGGCCGTGCACTTCGCCGCACGCCGGCGGTCGGCCGAGGCGCAGGAGGCGTTCGCGCGAGCCCTGGCCGGGAGAGGACAGGCCGCCCGTACCCGCGGACGCAGGGCGTGACGGAGCGTCATGCCCCCTCTGGGGATGCAACGGGGCAGGTACCGCTACGGTTTGCGCCGCCTGGCATGTGCGCAGCATGCCGGCGCGGCGGCCGGTGCGAGACGTCCTCGTGGCAGCGCCGGACCGGCCGCCGCAGCATGCTGAGCCATCTCCGCCGCGCGGCGTTGCGGCCGGGCGGCGAGGACATGAGCCAACGCCGCGTGCGCCATCTGCCTGCGATGTGGGCTCGTCTGGTTGAGGACGACCTGCCGCACCAGCCCGGGCTGAAGCGGTAACCCCTCGGTCGGTGCGGGGTCGCTACCTGCGCCCAGGCCAGGACCCTGTCCTCCACGGCCTCCTCGGGCGGCTCGCGCACCCGGGCGAGGGGTCGATCGGACACCTGGGCGACGAGCCGCAGGTCCAGGTGCGCACCGGCAACGGCGGCGCACTCGAACATCCCTCGAGCCTCCGTTCCCAACGCCGCCATGCGGACGCGCACGATGCTGGAGCCGGGTACCGGAACCCGCCGGCAGCTGGCGATCTCCGTGAGGAAGGCGGCGGACGCGAAACCGGCGGAGCGTGGACCTCACCGTGCACCGGCGGAGGTTCACCGAGGGTGTCAGGGTGCGACGACCGCAGCTGTCAGCGGCTCGATGTGCAGTGAGCGGGCGGAGCCATCGCTATCGCGGCCGCTCGGATCGCCGGTGGAAGCGAAGCGGACCCAGGCGGCGTGTACGGCCGCGGCCTCCTCGACGGGAGCCGGGCCGGGGCCCAGCAGCGCCTGGGGACCCGACAGGGAAGGAAGGTCCACGCGGTTGAAGACGAAGGGAAGTTCGATGCAGTGGCACGCCCCGAGCCATCCATCGAAGGCTGCCGACCGCCAGGAGAACTCGTAGCTGTAGGTCCGGGAGTCCGGACGCTGGGCGTGGGCGTGTGCCAGGCGTCGGCTGCCGGAGGCGAACAGGTGGTCCGTCATGATGGCGGTGCGCAGTTGCGCGGTGGAGGCCTGGGGGTGCTGCGCCCGGTAGGCGCGCAGCAGGCTGTGCGGTTCGGGATGGATGCGGGTGGCCAGTGTGAGTACGTCCTGGTCGGTGGTGGCGGCCAAGGCGCCGGTGGGCGCGAGGTAGAGGGCGGCCTCCTCGGTATTGGTGCCCACGAGCAGATCGATGCCGGCTGCGGCTCCGGCTGCCACGGCCTCGGCGGGCTGCTGCTCCAGCGTTCCGGCTGACAGGACGGGTGCGAAGGGCGTCAGTCCGAGCAGGGGGTCCGGCTGCTCCTCGGTGGTCAGGTCGATACCGGCGATGCCGGTGACGGCGGACAGAAGCCGTGTGTCGGGGATGTCGGAGAATGCCTCGGTGGTGGGGCGGACACCGAGTTCGCGGGCTACTGCGTGAGTGACTCGGGCCGCCTGTTCGGCGGTGTAGGCCCCCATGGCGTTGCCGCTCTGGCTGATCGCGCGGCGCAGCAGGCTGCCGGACACCGGATGCGCCAGGACCGCGGCGGTGACGGTGGCTCCGGCGGACTGGCCGAAGACGGTGACGTTGCCCGGATCTCCGCCGAATGCGGCGATGTTGTCCTGGATCCACGACAGTGCCGCGATGACGTCGAGGACACCGCGGTTGTCCGGCTGACCGGGGAGGTGGAGCCAACCGGGAGCACCGAGCCGGTAGTTGCAGTTCACAAGGACGACTCCGCTGTGGGCGAAGGTCGTGCCGTCGTACAGCGGAGCCCCCGCCGTTCCGGCGACGAAGCCGCCCCCGTGGACGAACAGCATCACCGGCAGGCCGGCGCGGCCCGGTTCGGGCGTCCAGACGTTCAGGGTCAGGTACTCCGGTGCCTCGATCCACCCGTCGCCCGACAGAGCCGTCAGATCCAGGCCGTTCACGCGACTGCTCGCCGGCGTCGGCGCGGTGGGGCCTCCGGTCGCCTCCCGAACACCGCTCCACGGCTCGGGCGGCGCAGGGGCGGCGAACCGCGAGCCTCCGGTGAGGGGCGCCGCGTAGGGAATGCCCCGGAAGGCATGGACGCCGTCGTGCTGCACGCCGCGGACCGTGCCCTGTGCTGTGGTGACCTGCCAGTGATGGCGCATGGGGGTGTCTCCTCGTAAGGCATCAGTGTCCCGGCCCGAACTCGCCGTCTGGCAGGCTCCCGCATCACTCTAGAGACCAAGCAGGTAGACGTCCTATGCTTGTAACGCGCGTTTATATACTCCTGCGTCTTACTTGAGCGGTAACATCCCGTCCATGGACGTGCTGAGCGATGTGATCACCTTGATGAGCACCGGACGACCGCTGACCGCACGGGACCGCAAGTGCGGCCCGTGGAGTGAGCGTCACGGTCCCTTTCCCGGCGCCGGCTTCCATGTCGTCCTGCGCGGCGGATGCTGGCTGCTCCCACTCGAGGGTGAGCCGATCGCTCTCGGCATGGGCGATGTCGTGCTGCTGCCCCGGGGAACGGAGCACGCCCTGGCCTACTCCCCGGACCTGCCCGTTTCCGACATCCCCCGAGCTCACCACGCCCCGCTGGAGGGCTCCTTCCCGGCCGACGGCCAGGTCGGGCCGCTCGCACGGACGGACGGCGTGTCGGCGGACCTGCTGTGCGGCGCCTACCAGCTTGACCAGGACCGCACCCATCCCCTCCTGGCCGAGATGCCTGACATCGTGCACCTGCCGGCCACCGTGGGCAGTCGGCCGGCGCTGCGCAGCGTCGTCGACCTGCTCGGCGCGGACCTGGAGCAGGCTCGCCCCGGGAGCAGTGCCGCTCTCACCGCGCTGCTCGACCTCCTCCTGATCTACATCATGCGTGCCTACACCGGGGACCATGCCGCCCGGCAGGGGGGCTGCGGCTGGCCGGCCGCACTGACAGACACGGGGATCGCGACCGCGCTGCACAGCATGCACCACGACCCGGCCAGGCGCTGGACGGTCCAGGAACTCGGCGCCCAGGCGGGGCTGTCGCGAGCGGCCTTCGCCCGCCGGTTCACCTCGCTGGTGGGGCAGCCGCCGCTTGCCTATCTGACGTGGTGGCGGCTGGCCACGGCGGCCCGCATGCTGCGCGAGAGTGAGGCGCCTCTGTCCGCGATCGCGGGGCGCGTCGGCTATGCGTCGCAGTTCGCCTTCGCCAACGCCTTCAAGCGTGAATACGGTCAGGCGCCCGGCAGTTACCGCAAGCGCTGGCGTGACGAACAGCAGCTGCGCGACTTTGAACAGGCCCTCGGCTGATGAAGCCAGGACACCGGCCCAGGCTCCCTGGAGCCGCCGAAGCGCCGACGGGTGAGACCTCGGCGGGTGACGGGCCGTAAGCCGTTCAGCGGGTGCGGCAGCTCATAGAGGCTGGCCCGCCCGGTGCAGCTTTCGGGCTCGCGACGGTGCGACGCGTCCGGACGGGACTGGCGCTGCTCGGGGGCCGGGCGTCGATGAGGCATGCGCGCTCCGCCACCGCTGTGGCAGCGCGCAGACCGGAGGGCGGTGGACCGGCGGGCCGATGGGGGAGCGCGTCCAGGACGAGGTGCACGCCGGCGCCCGACGACGCCGGCGTGCACGGGTTGCTCGTTCCGTGGTTGCTCTGCGGATGAGCGCTGGAGCGGCTCAGCCGACCGCGTTCGCCTCCGGGCCGAAGGCGGCCCATTCCTTGATCTCGAAGCGGCTGCCCGTGCGCCGCACCTCGGCGGCGCCCGAGCCCGGGAAGTGGGCGGGCAGCACAAGAGCGTTGTGGTCGGCCGCCCACTCCAGGACGCGGCGGCGGGTCGCGCCGGCCTCCTTCGGATCCTCGTCGAAGCAGGTGTGCAGGTCCGGGTCAAGGATCTGCACCGGGCTGTGCATCATGTCGCCGACGAAGACCGCCGAGTCGGTGCCCGACTGCAGAGTGACGACCGCTGAGCCGGGCGTATGGCCGGCCTGCACGTCCAGGCGCAGGTTCGCGTCGAGGACGTAGCTGTCCTCCCACAGCACCGCCTGGCCGGCCTGGTGGACCGGCGCGACGCTGTCCTCGAACATGTTCTGGTTGCCCAGATGGGCGGGCAGGCCGAACGCGACGGCCTTGCGGTCGGTGCCATTGATCGGGTTCCAGAACTCGAAGTCGGTTTTGTTGATCAGATACGTGGCGTTGGGGAAGGTCGGCACCCATTCCCGGTCGGCCAGCACCGTGTTCCACCCGACGTGGTCGGCGTGCACGTGCGTGTTGATGACGTGGTCCACGTCCTCCGGAAGCACTCCCACCCGGGCGAGGTCGTCCAGGAAGCCGGTGTCGAGCCTGCTGAGGATCGGAAGGTAGGGACGCTCCTTGTCATTGCCGGCGCCCGTGTCGACGAGGATGGTCTTCCCCTCGCTGCGCACCACCCACGTCTGTATGTGGGCGCGGTACAGCCCGGTCTCGGGGTCCCAGAAGTGAGGTGCCAGCCAGGACCGGTTCTCATCCCACAGCTCCGGCGTGCTGCCGGGAACGACTTCGAGGGCGGGAGCGATGTCTCCCTCCCATTCGACGACTCGGGTGATGCTCACATCGCCCAGCGTGATGCTCTGCGCCATAAATACTTCCCAGACAAGGTTGATGGAACGGCGGGCGACGCCTCGCCTGACGCTCAGATTAGGAGGATCAAGGAGACGCTCATATGCGTCAGGAGCGCTTCCCTATACTCCTGCGTCTCTTCTGACGCTCTTACGGAGAAAGAGCGGCGCTCGCGGCCGAGTTACGGGAAGCGAGGTGTACCAGCCGACGCCGTACCCGTAGGGATCCAACCCGGCCCGCCGTGGTATCCGACAGGTGCGCGAGGCGCCCGCGCGGGCGCCGATGTTCAGGGGGAACTGCTGGGCGAGTTGCTGTGAGCCGTCGCCTACCTGTTCTCCGGGTGCCGGGACTTCACCGAGCCCTACGTGCCGGTCTTGTCCGACACGCCGGCTCAGCGTAGACCCGCAGGCAGGGCGGGAAGGGCTGCGGGTATCGCGCGCCACTTGATGCCGTTGTTGACGAGGTGACGCACCCGCGTCGACCATCTGCCGGTGGCAGTAGCCCTCCTGGCGCCCGCGATTCGTGGCGCGGCGGTAGGCCCGGGAGTATGGGGCAGAGGCGGCGCGGGAGCGATGGGCTCTGCGTCGTGTGGGTGCCCCTGCCCCGTCGGTGCGGGCCGGCCGCAGGAGCCGCTACAGCGGGATGCGGAGGTCGAGCACGGGCCCGGTGGTGTCGGTCGGCGTCGCCTCCAGTTTCTCCAGGACGTGGAGCATCGGCTCGTTGCTCGCTGCCACCACGGCGGTCAGCGTGTGGTGTCCCTCGCGGCGGGCCACGCTGGCCGCGTGTTCGACCAGCGCGGTGCCGAGCCCCCTGGCCTGCCACGCGTCCTCGACCAGGATCGCGAGTTCGCCCACCCCTTGCTGATCGGTGCGCATGACGTTGGTCATGGCGATGATGTGGTCCGTACGGTCGGCGGGAGTGGTCACCAGGGTGGTGCCGCGCTCCGGGTTGGACAACTGGCGCCATTCGGCGGACGAGATCCCGGACTTCCCCGCGTGGTATCGCAGGGCTCGGCTGCCCAGCGAGCACCGGTGGTGCAGTTCCTGGACTGGTGCCAGGTCGACGGGGGTCGCCTCCCGGGTCCGGGTGGTGGTGCCGTCGGTCAGTGTGATCGGGTGTGCGGTCTCTCGACGGCCGGCGTCGGGCATGCGACGTTCTCCTAACATTGCGATCGTGACTGCTGCGCCGCGATCCCGGGATGCAAGTGCGGCCTTGCTACCGCAGAAGTTTTTTGCCGCCTCATCGTCGGCTCAAGGGGGTTTTGCGCCAGGTCGATCGCGCTCCGCGTTCATTGCATCACGGAGAGAAGTGAAGATGTGAAGGAGTTGTGTCCGTCGTTGCCGCGAATGTCAGCGTTGGATGCGTCGCAGCCAAAGGATTTTTACAGGGACAGCTGCCCCGCCCTCGCAAGCGGGACAGGCCGACGAACGTCCTCACTTTGCGTAAGTGACCAACTTCTTTGTGGGCACACCACTCGAGATCGTGCAGTCACTGACCGAGCTGATGCGGTTCCGGCTGGGAGGTGGCGGACGATCGTCCTCGCTCGGTTTGGCGGTGAGGAGTTCGGCCATGGTCGGTGGCGCTGAGAGTCGGTGGTGGCGTTTTGGTCGGGGGCCTGCCCACCGAGGCCCTGGACGAGAAGGCCGCCGGCGAGCTGACCGAGTCGTATCAGTCTTGTGTCCTACAAGGTCCGATGCCGACCGCGTACCGACAACTGTGGACGTTCAGTTGTACGCGGCTGGGGAGCCCCGGTGCCGTGTTGTCGCCCCGCGTTCGGCGATCACGGGGTGGATGCCCACCGTTGCCGGAGCAGTCTCCGGTACTTGTCGTGGTCGTAGCAGCGTTCGGCGAACAGCATGTCTGGCCGGCGTCCGGGGCGGCCGACGACACCGGCCGCTGCCGAGATCTTGTCCAACAGGGCCAGCTTGGGTGACATCGCCCTGCATGCCGTCGTCGAACCCGCGGGCGAAGGACGCCATCGCCGACCCGATGGCCGGGTACTTGGTCGAGGCTCCGATCATCGTGGCGTGGCGAGGCGGCCACCCTGCCCTCGCCGGGCCTTCGTGCACGGCGTCGGCTCGCTGCGGCGAGGCCTCACGGCGGGCCGGACCATGGGCGAGGAACGGCACGATGCGGGGTGGGCGGCGAGCGCCGTGCGGTACGACTGACCGAACACCGGTGGAAGGAAGGAGGTCGGTCATCTCGAACGCATTCACTTGCTAACCGTTCAGCCAGTCTCCTACGGTGAGCCCTCTCCGACGTTGGAGGCCGCCATGTCACAGCGCCACGAACCCGCCGGGCCGGCTCATCCGCGCCTGATGCCGCTCCCCGAAGAGCACTGGGACGCAATGACCCAGAAACTGCTGGCCATCGCACCTCGCGACCCTGGAGGCCGGGTTCCGAACATCTTCACCACGCTTGTCCGCCATCCCGACCTCTACCAGCACTTCATGCCCTTCGGAGGCGAATTGCTCCGTAGGGGCCGACTGCCGGAAAGGCTCCGGGAGTTGCTGATCCTGCGCACCTCCCGCAACACGGGCGCCCGGTACGAGTGGGGACGGCACCTTCCGCTGGCCAAGGCCGCGGGCGTCACGGAGGCGGACGTCGACCGCGTCGTCGAGGGTCCCCAGGCGCTGGGCTGGACGGAGCTCGAGAGGCACCTGGTCAGGGCGGCCGACGAGCTGAACAGCGATGCGAGGATGTCGGACGCCACCTGGAAGGTCCTGGCCGAGCACTTCGGCGACGCCGAACTGATCGAGATCGTCATGCTGGTCGGGCAGTACCACATGGTGGCCTTCTTCTTGAATACGGCCGGTGTGGAACTTGATCCCGGCTTCGACAGCCCGGGCTTCACAGAAGGGGACCGCAACCATGGATGAGGAGCGCCTCGAGCGAGCGGCCCGTCGCCTGGCCGGCCGTAAAGTACTGGTGGTCGGCGCGGGCACGCGCCCGGACGACGACCCGCGAGCACGCGTCGGCAACGGCCGGGCGATCGCCGTCCTCGCCGCCCGGGAAGGCGCCGACGTGGCCTGCGCCGACGTGTCCGGCCCGGCCGCCGCCGCGACTGCCGAACTGGTCGGTGAGGAAGGAACGTCGGGCATCACCGTGGTGGGTGACGCCACGGACGCCGAGCAGTCGGCCGCGATGGTCGCCGAGGCGGTCCGCGGTCTGGGAGGACTGGATGCGCTCGTGGTCAACGTGGGGGTGGGGCTCGGCAACGGGCTGGAGGGCTCGTCACCCGAAGAGTGGGACCAGGTGCTCTCCCTGAATCTGCGTGCGCCCTTTCTCGCCGCCAAGCACGGCCTGCCCGCGATGGCCGACTCGGGCGCCGTCGTCTTCATCGGGTCGCTCGCGGGACTGCGCGCCGCCACCAACTCGCCGGCCTACGACAGTTCCAAGGCCGGCCTGTTCGGGCTCACCCGCCATGTCGCCAAGGAGGGAGGGGCACGCCGAATTCGCGCCAACCTGGTCGTCCCCGGCCTGGTGGACACCCCGATGGGGCGGCAGGCCTCGGCCGGACGGCCATCCCGGACAGCGTCGTTCGAGCGCATCCCGCTGGGCCGCCAGGGCACTGCCTGGGAAGTCGCGGATGCCGTCACTTTCCTGCTCTCCGACCGCGCCTCCTACATCACGGGCCAGAGCCTGGTGGTGGACGGCGGACTCAGCGCCGTGTGACGCGCGCGCGAGCCGGTCGCCCGCCGCCGAACCCGGCCGCGGGCGACGCGGCACTCAGTCGCCGCGCGTCGACGTGAGCCCGAGCACCAGAGTCTCGTGTGCAGCCCGGGCGATGTCCGCCAGGCGGGTTCGGGCGGAGTCCAGTTGATACTGCAGGAGCACCCCGCGAGCGATGCTCTCCACCAGGAACGCCTGCGCGACCACGTCGACGTCAGGGCGGATGCTCCCATCCGCGACCCCTCGCCGGACGTCCTCCTCGACACCGGTCCGGACGAGACTGAGATGCTCGGCCATCACGCCCTTCATTCCGTCGGCGTCGCCCACCGCCTCCACGAGAAGCACCAGCAACGCCCGCGCCCGCACTCCGGGTTCCGGCTCCGCGAGGTGCGAGAAGAGCTGGTCGAGCTTGGCCAGCACGGCTTCCAGTCCGCTCATCCGGGCATACCCGGGCTGCGTGCGGAGCCGGTCGACGAAGGTTTCGCGGATATCGGCGACAACGGCTTCGACAAGCCCGGCCTTGGACGTGAAGTGGTAGTTGACCATGCCTCGGCTGACGCCGGCACGGTCGCCGACCTTCTTCACCGTCAGCCCTCGGTAACCCTCCTCCGCGAGGATCTCCAGCGCCGCGTGCAAGAGTCTGCGGCGCGAGGCCTCTCGCTGGTCGTCGCGCTTGGTCGGAGGGCGTCGGGCCGCCGCGGTGGGTTCACTCATCGGAACTGCAGTATGCCATTGAGGGGCCGGCCTCCCCGCCCCGTGACAGCCGCTCCGTACGGCCGTGCCCGCCTTGATTCGGCCATCTCCCTGCCGGTCGGTGGACACGGGAAGCCGTGAACGGAACGCTCGCTACAGACCCAGGAAACTTACCTGGGCCCGAAGCCCCGGCCGGCGCCCACCTCGTTCCTCATTCCGCGCTCCTCGTTCCTCGTACCAGTCGCGCATCGCGCACCAGCAGGAAGTCCTCCCAGCGGCCGAGTCCTGGCACGCCCGGATTCCTCGCCGAGAGGGGTTCAGCGCATGAAGTCACGGTCATCCCGGCGGCGCACACCGCCGTCCTCCTCCTCGCCACTGCGGCGCATCCCGCCGCCGCTGCCGCCGCTCCGCCTCAGTCGGGGCCGGGGGAGTTCACCGTGCACACCACGTCCGACGCCGTGGACGCCGACAGTCAGCCTGCGAACGGACACCCTCATGTCCGATGTGACGATCACAGGGGGAAGCACGAGGCAGCGGGAGCTGTCCTTCACCGACACCGATGGCGGCGGCATCGCAAACGGACGGCACCTGACGCTGCGTCGGGTCTCGAGGGCCGCGAACTCCGCCGGTTACGGAGGTGCGTCTTCAACGTTCCTGACTCCCACCTGGATCTCGTCGACAGCACGGTCAGCCCCAATGCTGCCGGAGAGGCCGGGGGTATCAGATTCGACGACAGCGGCACCATGACGAACTCGACGGTCGCCGACAACCGGGTGACGGGCCCCGGGGACCGCCCCGGCAGCCTCGGCGGTTACGGCGGAGGCATCGATCCGCGGTCTGGGAACCGTGCAGATCCTCAACTCGACCGTCACGGGGAACGGTTCCAGCGACGGCGGGGGCGGAATCCACATCGCGCCGGCCTGTCTGGAAAGCCTGCCCACGCCCATCCCGGACGTCGTCGATCTGCCGCTGGGGCGCATGACCCTGCGCAACCCCATCGTGGCGGGCAGTACCGTCGACGGCGCGGCCGCCGACTGCGAGAAGGCCTTCATGTCGTTGGTTGGGCATGAGTCGTCCGGGTCCGAAGATCCCGCCGTTGTCGGTGACTGATGCCCAGCGCGCGGTGCTGGAGGGCTGGGTGCGTCGCCGGACGACGGCCCAGGCTCTGGCACAGCGGTCGCGGATCGTGCTGGAGTGCGACGAGGGCCACTCGATCACGGAGGTGTCCCGCCGGCTGCGGATCACTCCGGACACGGTCCGCACCTGGCGGCGGCGTCTCCTTGAAGGCGGCCTGGACGGCTTATGTGACGACCCGCGGCCCGGCGTCCCGCGGAAGATCACCGATGCCGACGTCGAGCGAGTCATCGTCAAGACGCTCGAGGAGACACCGAAGAACGCGACCCACTGGTCGACCAGGTCGATGGCCGCGGTCACGGGCATGTCGCAGTCGACGGTCTCGCGGATCTGGCGGGCATTCGCCCTGGCTCCGCACCGGTCGCAGACGTTCAAGTTGTCCACCGACCCGTTGTTCATCGACAAGGTCCGTGACGTCGTCGGTCTCTATCTCGATCCGCCGGAGAAGGCTCTCGTTCTCTGCGTGGACGAGAAGTCGCAGATCCAAGCCCTGGACCGGTCCCAGCCTGTTCTACCGATGGTGCCCGGACTTCCCGAACGTCGCAGTCACGACTACGTCCGGGCCGGCACAACGACCCTCTTCGCCGCCCTCGAGGTCGCCACCGGCAAGGTGATCGGCTCCCTCCACTGCCGGCACCGGGCGGCGGAGTTCAAGAAGTTCCTCACGAAGCTCGACAAGGAAGTTCCCGAGGGCCTCGACGTCCACCTGATCCTGGACAACTACGCGACCCACAAGACGCCCGACATCAAGAAGTGGTTGCTGGCCCGTCCACGGTTCCACCTGCAATTCACGCCCATGAGCGCGTCCTGGCTGAACCTGGTCGAGCGGTGGTTCGCCGAGCTCGCAGAAGAAGCTCAAGCGCGGCGTCCACCGCTCCGTCCAGGCCCTCGAACGCGACATCCGCAGCTGGCTCGCCGACTGGAACAACCACCCCAGACCCTTCGTCTGGACGAAGACAGCCGACGAGATCCTCGACAAGGTCGCGGCCCACTGCCACCGATTCTCTGGTTCGGATCGTTAGCTCACTGCGGGTTCCTTCATCTGGTCAGCGAAGCGATTCAGTCCGGGCGACGAAGCGGGCGAGCTCCTCGGTGGCGTCGCGGGGCAGGCTGGCCGCCGCTGCCTCCGGCAGGGTCATGACCACGGTGCGCAACCGTATTGCGAGGTCCGGAAACAGGGCCCATGCCGACGGCGGAACGTTCACAGCGGCAAGCAACAGGTCACCCTCGTAGAAGTAGGCGTCAAGCATCGGCTCATCAAGCAGCAAGCGCACCGCGAGCGGAAGAACGTACGGCAGCGCCACCTGCTGAGAGACGAGGGTGCGCAGATCCGCCGGACCTAGTTCGCCCAGCGGAACGCCCCGCAACTCATGCACCTTGCGGACCAAGTGGGTCGCGTCAGAGGCAGGGGGCGTCCAGCGAGGTGGGTCCAGCGCATCGAGCGTACGGTCGAGGTGCAGCAGATGGTCCATGGTTCATTGTTGCCAGAACAGGCAGGAAATCTCTGACTCAGGTCACTAGGGCCCTTCGGATGGATCTCCGCGCCGACGCCGAACTCGCGCTCGGCCTCGGCCCGTCATCGACCGCCCGGCCGCCGTCGACGGGATCGACGAGTTCCTCGTCAACCTGCCTTTCGCCACTTCCTTCGCCCCAAGGTGGCCAACCTGCGCGGCCCCGACAGGACCATCCGCTTCCGCACGACCGACGGAGAGGACACCTGGCTCGTTCGCTTCCGGCCCGACGGCTTCGGACTGGACACGTCCCATCCGGCCTCGGACACCGCTGCCGTCCGGGGAACCACGGCCGACCTGCTCCTGCTCGTCCACGGCCGCCTTCCGTACCGCGCCGAGTCCCTGGCTCACGAGGGGGACGAGCACCTGCCGGCCCACTGGTTCGCCAACTCCGCCTTCCGAGGCCGTGCATGGCCGCCAGTTCCAGCGGATGAAGCACGAGGCGGAGGGGACAAGGGCCCGGTCAGCCGACCCTGAGGAGGCCGGCTTCGACGATGGCGCGGCCGAAGGGGCTCGCGAGTTCGGCGAGACGCTCGCAGTCGGCGTCACCCAGGGCGGCGTAGGCGGGAAGGGCCAGGTGGTCGGTGCGGTCCTCGATGTGCCGGCGCAGGGTCGCGCCTTCCGGGCTGAGGGAGTCTCCGTCGAGGAGCCCTTGCTTGCGCAGGCGCTCCTCGGCAGCGGCCCACTCCTCCTCGGGCCATGCGCGGCTGGCCTTGAGGAAGTCGACGGGAACCTCACCGGTGGCGGCGTGCAGAATCAGGGCCTCCAGGCCCCCGACGCCCTCGCTCAGCAGGCACGCGACATGGCCGTCTCCGCGGAACTCCCGGAGCAGTGTCTGGGCGTGCCACAGCTGCAGTACCGGCTCCTCCGGCCAGGGCAGTGCGGCATGCGCGGCGAACAGCGGGCGGCCCTGCGTGTGTTCGCGGGCCGCCTCGGCGGCCCGGCGGGTCAGTGCCAGCACCTCGTCCAAGTGGGGCAACTCGTGGATTCCCGCCCGTCGCAGGGCGTCGCCCGCCGCGGCATACCGCGCGTCCAACACCTGCTGCGGGGTCGTGGTGTCCCAGGCCCCGTCGACCGCCTTCCGTACGAAGTCGGGGTTGAAGTTGTAGAAGGTCGAGATGACCAGCTCGGCGGATGCCGGCCCGAACGCGGCGCTCCGGGAGGTGAAGTACCCGGCGCGTCCGCTCAGGCCGAGGTCCGCGTACCGTCGCCTCGCCTCGGGGGCGAAGTAGATCATGGCGTGGACGGGCTCGAGGCGGCGCCAGGCCGCGCGCGCAGTCTCCATGGGATTACCTTTTCTGAGAGTCGACGACAGGGTTGTCGCTGCGGGTTCAGTGCTTCCCGTGCGCTCGGAGATGGTCGAGCAGCAGGCGGCTCAGCGTCTCGGGCGCCTCCTCGGGGATCCAGTGGCTGACGCCCTGGAGTGTCTCGAGCCGGTACGGCCCGTTCACCCATCGCTCGGTCTCCTGCGCGGCTGCCGGGCCGAACGCGCTGTCGTCCGTGCTCCAGACGTACAAAGTGGGCACGTCGATGATCCCGATCGCGCGTTCGGGGCGGCCGGCCCTGTACCAGTTCAGCGCAGCGGTGAGAGCGCCCGGCTGGGACAGGTGGCGCACGTAGGCGTCCGCACTGTCTTGCGGCACCTTCCCGGCGTAGAAATCGCGAAGCTCTCGGGCGTCGTCGGCGAGCATGCGCTCCTCGGTCGCGGGCGTCTGGCGCCAGTCGATCATGTAGTGGGAGCGTCCGCGCTGATCCTGGTCGGTGCGCAGGGCGGTGGCCAGAGCGCCGGGGTGCGGGGTCGAGACAACCGTCAGGGTGCGTACGCGGCCGGGGTGGGCGTCCGCGGTCCACCAGGCCACCGCGCCTCCCCAGTCGTGGCCGACCAGGTCGAACGTCGCCCAGCCCAGTTCCTCCGTGATCGCGACCACGTCGTCGACGAGAAGGCTGATGCCATAGTGCTCGGGCCGCTGTGGGCGGGCGCCGGGGGAGTACCCACGCTGGTCGGGTGCCACCACCCGGTAGCCGTGTGCGGCCAACGCCTCGATCTGCCGCCGCCACACCAGCCCGGTCTGCGGGAAGCCGTGCAAGAGCAGTACCGGGCGGCCCTCGGGCGGACCCGCCGCGATCGCGTCGAATACGCCCGCACCCGTGGAGATGCTCAGCTGAGTCACGATCGATCCCTTCGTACCGACTGGTCGGTACCTTCCAGGGGGGAGAGTGGACTGTCAAGGGGTCGGTCGTGGTTGTACTTGACGTCGGATTCAACTATAACCAGTCGGAAGGCCGACCCCTGTCACCCCAGTTGGCGTTCGGCAGCGCTTACCGGCAATCGAGCCCGGCTCACGGAGCTCGGAGTCAGGCCCAGTCCCCGCAGCCCGGACGAACCGGACCAACAGCAAACAGTGAGGCGACATGAGGGAAGCAGTCATCGTTTCGACGGCACGGACGCCGATCGGAAAGGCGTACCGCGGCGCGTTCAACGACACCCAGGCGCAGGAACTCGCAGCCCATGCCCTTTCGCACGCAGTGCAGCGCGCCGGGCTCGAGGGCGGCGAGGTCGAGGACGTCATTTTCGGCTGTGCCGTGCAGCAGGGATCCTCCGGCGTCAATGTCGCGCGACAGGCCGTTCTGCGTGCCGGACTTCCGGACACCGTGCCGGGGATGTCGATCGACCGGCAGTGTTCGTCGGGCCTCATGGCGATCGCGACGGCCGCCAAGCAGATCGTCGGCGACGGTATGCAGATCGCTGTCGGCGGCGGTGTCGAGTCGATCTCCCTCGTGCAGAACGACCACATGAACACCCACCGCATGGCGGATCCCTGGCTGGTCGAGCACAAGCCGAGCATCTACATGCCGATGCTGCACACCGCGGAGATCGTCGCCGAGCGCTACGGCGTGAGCCGTGAACGCCAGGACGAGTTCGCGCTGCTGTCGCAGCAGCGCACCGCGGCGGCGCAGGAGGCTGGCCGGTTCGACCAGGAGATCGTCGCGCTTCCCAGCGTCAAGAAGGTCTTGGACAAGGAGTCCGGGGAGGTGCGGGACGAGGAGGTGACCCTGGCCCGGGACGAGGGCAACCGCGCGTCGACGACGCTGGAGGGCCTGGCCGGGTTGCGGCCGGTGCTGCCCGACGGTCAGGTGAGCGCGCGTTCCACCGTCACGGCCGGCAACTCCTCGCAGCTCTCGGACGGGGCCTCGGCGTCGGTGCTGATGGAGTCGAAGGAGGCCGAGCGCCGCGGACTGGAACCGCTGGGGGTCTACCGGGGCATGGCCGTCGCCGGCTGCGGGCCGGACGAGATGGGCATCGGGCCGGTCTTCGCCATTCCGAAGCTGCTGAAGCAGCACCACCTCACCATCGACGACATCGGCCTGTGGGAGCTCAACGAGGCGTTCGCCTCCCAGGCGCTGTACTGCCGGGACGAACTGCACATCGACCCGGAGCGGTTCAACGTCGACGGCGGCGCCATCTCCGTCGGTCATCCGTACGGGATGACCGGCGCCCGGCTGGTCGGGCATGCCCTCATCGAGGCCAAGCGCCGGGGCGTTCGGTATGTGGTGATCTCCATGTGCGTCGGCGGCGGCATGGGCGCGGCCGGGCTGTTCGAGGCTGTCTGAGGTGCCGAACGTGACGGACGGGGCGCGAAGCGCGGTCCTCGTGGACTTCGGCGGTGTCATCACCTCAAGCGTGTTGCGGGCCTTCACCGACTTCGGCGCCTCCCTCGGCGGCGACCCGCGCCTGCCGTTGGACCTCCTCGGCCGGGACGAGGCATCACGTGCGCTCCTGGCGGACCACGAGTGCGGCCGTATCGACGCCGCAGCCTTCGAGCGAGGATTCGCCGAACGACTCCGTGCCCACGGCGCCGACGTGGCGGCCGAGGGGCTCACGGCCCGGATGCAGGCGGGATTGTCGATCGACCAGGACATGCTCGGGCTGCTCGGTGATCTCCGAGCCGCCGGCCGTCCCGTCGCGCTCGTGTCCAATTCGTTCGGTACCGGGACCTACGACGGCGTCGACCTCGCCGCTGTGGCCGATGTGATCGTGATCTCCGGCGAGGTCGGGATACGCAAGCCCTCCCGGCGGATCTACGCGCTCGCCTGCGAACGCCTCGGCGTCGACCCCGGGAAGGCGGTCATGATCGACGATCTTCAGCAGAACCTCGACGGAGCGGCACGGATCGGAATCGGGGGCGTGCTGCACACCAGCGCCGCCGACACCCGCCGCCAACTCGCCGAACGCTTCGGGATCACCGCCTGACGATCCACCGACCGGGCGCGGTGTGGCCGGTCATCCGGCAACACCGCCCGAGGACTTGACGCCGAAGCCAGGCCAAGTCAACTCACGACGAGGGCGCGACCCACATCATCACCTGCTCAACTTCCGGAAGGCACCGCCCATGGCCAGCGTTTTCGATCCTGTGTGCCGCCACGCGGCCACCACCCCCGACAACATCGCACTGCGCGGCGCCACGGATCGGTGGAACTATCTTCAGCTGCGGGACGCGAGCGCACGCTACGCGGGGGCTTTGGCCGCTGCGGGGCTGTCCCCCGGGGACCGGGTGCTGCTCGCGGCGCCGTCGGTGCCCGAGTTCGTGGTGGCCTACCTGGGAATTCAGGCCGCGGGCTGTGTCGTGGTGCCGCTCAACACGATGGCCACCCGGGCCGAGGTCGAGTACGTTCTCGGCGACGCCGGGTGTTCGTTGGCGATCGCATGGCATGCCCTCGGCCCCGCTGTCGCGGAGGCGGCCACGGCGCTCTCGGTGCCCTTGTGGACGCTGTCCCCGGGCGCGTCGGTCACCGGCGCAGACCCTGTCGACGTCGTCGACCGGGACCGTGGCGAGACCGCGGCCATCCTGTACACCTCCGGCACCACCGGACGGCCCAAGGGGGCCCAACTCACGGTAGGGAACCTGCTGTCCGCCGGGGAGATCGGCGCCGAGTGCAGCCGTGCCACGAGCGCCGACCGTATTGGCACCGGACTCCCGCTGTTCCATGTCTTCGGCCAGGCATCGGTCCTGATGGCGGCCCTGACTGCGGGCGCCTCGATGTCGTTGCTGGCCCGGTTCGATCCCGCGTCGATGCTGGAGATGCTGCGCCGCGACCGGCTCACCATCATGGCCGGCGTGCCGACCATGTGGAACGCGATGCTGCACGCGGCGGGCGACGCGAACCCGGCTGACTTCGCCCGGCTCCGTGTCGCCGTCTCGGGTGGCGCGTCGCTGCCCGGGGAGATCGCCCGGGCCTTCGAGGCCCGCTTCGGCTGCGCGATTCTCGAAGGGTACGGGCTCACCGAAACCACCGCGTTCGGCACCTTCAACGACATCGACCGCGGCGGCAAGACCGGCTACACCGGCAGGGCGGTCCCGGGTCTGCAGGTCCAGGTGCGCGACGCCGACGGCAACGAGTGCCCGCCGGGCACCGTCGGCGAGGTACACATCAAGGGGCCCACGGTGATGCGCGGCTACTGGAACCGCCCCGCGGACACCGCCGCGGCCATCTCGTCCGACGGCTGGTTCAGGACCGGCGACCTCGGTGAGACGGACACGGACGGCGACCTTCGCATCGTCGACCGCATCAAGGACCTCATCATCCGAGGCGGCTACAACGTCTACCCCGGTGAGGTCGAGGAAGTTCTTTACGAGCACCCCGACATCGTCGAGGCGGCCGTCATCGGCGTTCCCGACGACCACTACGGCGAGGAGGTCGCCGCCCTCATCGCGGTCCGGCCCGGTTCGGAACTCGGGGCCGCCGAGGTGTCGAGCTGGGCCCGGGAGCGGCTGTCCGCCTACAAGATCCCACGCATCGTCCGGTTCGTCGACGCGCTGCCCAAGGGCCCCTCGGGGAAGATCCTCAAGCGGTCCATCGACCGTGGCGCCGTGAGTCGCGACACTGCGCTGGGCGACGTTGCCGTCCGCCGCGGCTGAACCTCGGACACCGGGACATCGACCTGCCCGCCCTGCCCCTTGGGATTTATGACTATGGCGTCGCATTCAAGTAAAGTCCCGGGGATGGACAGCACTGCGCCCGAGGAGACCGACAGCGAGCAGGCGCCGCCCGTGGCGCCCTTCTCGCAACTTCGCGAGCCGCCCACGACGCAGCGCGGAGCGCGGACCCGGGCCGCTTTGGTGAAGGCCGCGCGCAAGGTGTTCGAACGGGACGGCTACCTCGACACCCGCCTGACCGACATCACCAAAGAGGCACGATGTGCGGCGGGATCCTTCTACACCTACTTCGCCAACAAGGAAGAGGTGCTTGCCGCCGTCCTCCTGGAGGCGCAGGAGGACATGATGCACCCCGGCATGGGCCGCGTGCAGGGTACCGACGATCCCTATGCGGTTCTCGAGGCGAGCAACCGCGCCTATCTCGCGGCATACAAGCGGAACGCGAAGCTGATGGCGCTGCTCGAGCAGGTCGCCCAAGTGGAGCCGGAGTTCCGTGAGTTCCGGAGCCGGCGCGGGGACGCGTTCATCCGCCGTAACGCCCGCGGCATCGCCGACCTGCAGGCGCGGGGCGTCGCAGACCGCGAGGTCGATCCGATGATGGCGTCCCGCGCGCTGTCGGGAATGGTCAGCGTCATGGCCTACAACGCCTTCGTGCTGGGCGAACGGCAAGAAGGAGGCGCACCTGTGGACTTCGAGGAACTCGTGTCCACGGTCACCCGCCTGTGGGCGAACGCCCTTCGCTTCCCCGGCCACCGCTGAGCCGCCTGCCTGCCAGCCGCCCATCCCCTCGGGTTGGGCGGCTTTTCCATGTGGTTCCGTGCGGTCCAGTGCTATTGAACTTGACGTCGGGTTCAATTATACAGGTCGGACGCATCGCACCCAGTCAACGGAGAGGGTTCGCCGTGAACGTTGCACAAAGAGTCGCCATCGTCACCGGTGGTGGCGGTGGCATCGGCAGCGCGCTGGTCGCGCGCCTCGCTCGCGAGGGTGCCCGGGTCGTCGTCGCGGACCTGGACGCGGAGACCGCGAGGGCGGTGTCGGAGACAGTCAACGCCGATCATCCGGGAAGCACCGTCAGCGCCGGCGCGGACGTGTCGGACACCGATCAGATCCAGCAGTTGGTCGACCTGGCGGAGAGCGCCTTCGGTCCGGTCGATTTCTACTTCGCGAACGCGGGTATCGGCGGCGCGCTCGGCCTCGACGTGAGCGAGCAGGACTGGGACCGCTCGATCGACGTCAACCTGCGCGCCCACATCCGTGCGGCAAGGCTGCTGGTACCGCAGTGGCTCGAGCGCGGTGAGGGCTACTTCGTCAGCACGGCTTCGGCGGCCGGACTGCTCACCCAGGTCGGCTCCGCCACGTACGCCGTCACCAAACACGCGGCAGTCGCCTTCGCCGAATGGCTGAGTGTCACCTACGGCGATCGCGGGGTCCGGGTCAGCTGCCTGTGCCCGATGGGGGTGAACACCAGGATGCTGACCGCCGGGGAGGACTCCGGGGACGCGCTGGGAAGAGCGGCGACGCGGGCCGTCACGTCCGCGGGTGACGTCCTGGAACCGGCCGAAGTCGCCGACGCCGTCCTGGCCGCCATCGAGGACGAGCGCTTCCTGATCCTGCCGCACGAAGACGTTCTTCAGATGTACCGGCACAAGGGCTCGGACTACGACCGGTGGCTGCGCGGCATGCGCCGGTACCAGAGCTCCCTGCTGGCGCAGGCATGACCGGCGCGCCGGGCGAACTCGTCCTCGTCGAACACCGAGGGCCGGTGCTGGTGCTCACGTTCAACCGGCCCGCCAAGCTGAACGCCTGGACCGACGAACTCGAGGACCGCTATTTCGCGCTGCTCGACGCCGCCGAAGACGACCCGGAGATACGCGCCGTCGTGGTCACCGGCGCGGGACGCGGGTTCTGCGCCGGAGCCGACCTGCAACAGCTGCAGGCGGTCGGCGAGGTCTCCGAGGCGGACAGGGCACGGCGCCGTCCGCGGGACATTCCGCGGACCCTGCGCAAACCGCTGATCGGAGCGATCAACGGGGTGGCCGCCGGCCTGGGCATGGTGGAGGCGCTCTACTGCGACATTCGCTTCGGGTCGCCCTCGGCCCGGTTCACCACGGCATTCGCGCAGCGCGGGCTGATCGCCGAGTACGGGATCTCCTGGCTGTTGCCCCGGCTGGTGGGGCACAGCCGGGCAGCGGACCTGTTGCTGTCGAGTCGCATGGTGGATGCCGAGGAGGCTTTCCGCGTCGGACTCCTCGACCACCTGGTCCCCACCGGCAGCGTGGTGGATGCCGCTGTGGCGTACGCCGCCGATCTGGCGACGCGCTGCTCCCCGGCATCCATGGCCACCATCAAGAGCCAACTGAGCCACGACCCGGACGGCACCTACGCCGATTCCGTGACCCGTGCGGAAGGCCTCATGCTCCAAGCCTTCCGAGGCTCCGACGTCATCGAGGGCGTGGCCAGCCACCTGGACAAGCGCCCGCCCAACTTTCCCTCCCTCCCCGTAAGGAGCTCGGATGTCCCTGTTTGAGATGTCGGACCGCGCCAAGAAGTACCGGGCGGATCTGCTGGAGTTCATGGACGAGCACATCTACCCCGCCGAGGCGGTTTACCACGAGCAGATGCGCGCGTCGGGCGACCCGCACTTCCACCCGCCGGTCATCGAGGAGCTCAAGGCGGAGGCCCGTCGGCGCGGACTGTGGAACCTCTTCCACCCGCACCCCGAGTGGGGACCGGGGCTGACGAACCTTGAGTACGCGCCGCTGGCGGAGATCATGGGGCGCAGCCACATCGCCTCCGAAGCGTGCAACTGCAACGCTCCGGACACCGGCAACATGGAGGTGCTCACGCTGTTCGGCAGCGACGAGCACAAGGAGAAGTATCTCAAGCCGTTGCTGGAAGGCACCATGGCCTCGGCGTTCGCGATGACCGAGCCGGCCGTGGCCAGTTCCGACGCCACCAACATCGAGCTGTTGATGGAGCGCGACGGCGACGAGTACGTGCTCAACGGCCGCAAGTGGTTCGCCTCGAACGCGATGCACAAGAACTGCAAGGTGCTTATCGTGATGGGCAAGACCGACCCCACGGCGGCCCCGCATCGCCAGCAGTCGATGATGGTCGTCCCGATCGACGCCCCCGGCGTCACCGTGGTCCGCAACCTTCCGGTGTTCGGGTACGCGGATCGCGAGGGACACGCGGAGATCATCTTCGACCAGGTGAGGGTGCCGGCCAAGGACGTCCTCAAGGGCGAAGGGGAGGGTTTCGCGATCAGCCAGGCCCGGCTCGGGCCCGGTCGTATCCACCACTGCATGCGGGCGATCGGCGCGGCCGAGCGGGCGCTGGAACTTATGTGCCGGCGCGCACAGTCACGGGTGACCTTCGGAGGTCCGGTCGCCGAACGCTCCAACATCCAGGACTGGATCGCGGAAGCGCGGATCGACATCGAGATGATCCGCCTGCTCACGCTCAAGGCCGCGTATCTGATGGACACGGTCGGGAACAAGGAAGCGCGCACCGAGATCGCGGCCATCAAGGTGGCTGCGCCGAACATCGCGTTGAGGATCGTCGACCGCGCGATCCAGGTGCACGGGGGAGCAGGAGTGACCGACGACTTCCCGCTGGCGATGATGTACGCGCATCTGCGGACGTTGCGGCTGGCGGACGGTCCCGACGAGGTCCACAAGCGGGCCATCGCCAAGCAGGAGCTGCGGCAGTACCGCGACGCGGCGACGGCGGCGGTGAGCTGAGATGGCAGGACTCGATCTCACCGGTCGCACCGCCGTCGTCACCGGGGCCTCACGCGGCATCGGGCTCGCAATCGCCCAGGCCATCGCGGAGGCCGGCGGAAACGTCGTCCTCACCTCCCGCTCCCAGGAGGCGGCGGACGCCGCCGCCGCTCAGGTCAAGGGCACCGCGATCGGCGTCGGTGCGCACGCGGTCGACGAAGAGGCGGCCCAGCGCTGTGTGGATCTGACGCTCGAACGCTTCGGCAGCCTGGACATCCTCGTCAACAACGCGGGGACCAACCCGGCCTACGGGCCGGTCATCGACCAGGACCACGGCCGGTTCGCGAAGACCTTCGACGTGAACCTGTGGGCGCCCGTCATGTGGACGGGTCTGGCTACGCGGGCCTGGATGGGGGAGCACGGCGGGGCGGTCGTCAACACGGCGTCGGTCGGCGGTATGGCCTTCGAAGCGAACATCGGGTTGTACAACGCGTCGAAGGCCGCACTGATCCATCTCACGAAGCAGCTGGCGCTGGAACTCTCGCCGAAAGTTCGCGTCAACTCCGTGGCACCGGGCGTGGTGCGCACGAAGCTGGCCGAGGCTCTGTGGAAGGAGCACGAGCAGGCCGTGTCGGCGTCGACGGCGCTCGGGCGCATAGGCGAGCCTGCCGACATCGCCTCGGCGGTCGCCTTCCTCGTCTCCGACGCCGCGAGCTGGATCACTGGCGAGACCATGGTGATCGACGGCGGGAAACTGCTCGGTGACGCGCTCCCGCTCAGGCAAGGAGCCGGCATCCGTGTCTAGCGCGGATGTCGTCGGAATCGACGCCGGGGCGGTGGGCCGCTGGTTCGCCACCCTCGGCGTCGACTTCGCCGGGCCCTTGGCCTTCGAGCGGATCGGGCTGGGCCAGTCGAATCTGACGTATCTCGTACAGGATCAGGACGGCCGCAGATGGGTGCTGCGGCGCCCACCGCTGGGTCGCCTGCTGGCGTCGGCGCACGACGTCGCCCGCGAGGCACGGATTCTGACCGCCCTGGAGAGCACCGCCGTCCCGACCCCGCGGGTGCTCGGGCTGACCGGTGACCCCGCCGTGACCGATGTCCCTCTGATGCTCATGGAGTTCGTGGACGGCGAGGTCGTCGACAGGATGTCGATCGCGCGGTCGTTGACGCCCGAGCGTCGCCGGGCGATCGGATTGTCGTTGCCGCGGACGCTGGCGAAGATCCACGCGGTCGATCTCGAAGCGACCGGGCTGACCGGTCTGGCCAGCCACAAGCCGTATGCGCAGCGCCAGCTCAAGCGGTGGTCGGCCCAGTGGGAGAGGTCCAGGACGCGCGAGCTGCCCGCCTTGCAGGACCTCACCCGGCGCCTCCTCGCGGCCGTGCCGGAGCAGCGCGAACTGACGCTCGTGCACGGCGACTTCCATCTGCGCAACGTCATCACCTCCTACGACAGCGGGGAGGTGACCGGCGTGCTCGACTGGGAGCTGTCGACGCTGGGGGATCCGCTGGCGGACATGGGCAGCCTGCTGGCCTACTGGCCGGCCAGAAGTGAGAACACCTTGGGCGACTTCGTCGCGACCACTCTCGACGGCTTCCCGCCCCGTGAGGAACTTGTGGCGGCCTACGCGGCGGCGTCGGGACGCGACTTGACGGCGCTGGGCTACTGGCACGCGATGGGACTGTGGAAGGTCGCGATCATCGCGGAGGGCGTGATGCGCCGCGCGATGGACGAACCGCGGAACAAGGCCGCGTCCGGGACCCCGACCGCAGAGCGCATCGACGCACTGGTGGCGAAGGCCCACGAAGTAGCCGACACGGCAGGGATCTGAAGCGCTCGCCTGCCCCGGACTTTGAGACTCACGCACAGCAGGAAAGGAGCGGTGATGAGGCAAGCAGTCCTCGCATCGACGGCACGTACGCCGATCGGGAAGGCGTGCATGGGCGCGGCAGGGCTGATCGGGATGGTGTCGTGAACCCCGCCGCACTGTTCGACGTCAGCGGAAAGACCGTGGTGGTGACCGGCGGATCACGCGGAATCGGGCTGATGATCGCGCACGGTTCTGTGGCGGCCGGCGCCACGGTGATCGTCTCCTCCCGCAAGGCCGAGGCGTGCGAGAGGGCGGCAGCGGAGTTGTCCGCGCTGACGTCCGCCGGTGCCGGAACCTGTCTGGCGCACCCGGCGGACCTGTCCACCGCCGAGGGTCTCGAGAGCCTGGCCGAGCGGGTCGCGGAGGTCGCGCCGCAGCTGGACGTCCTGGTCAACAATGCGGGAGCCGCCTGGGGTGCGCCGATCGGCGAGTTCCCAGACTCGGGCTTCGACAAGGTGCTGAACGTCAACGTCAAGGCCGTCTTCTCGCTGACGCAACGGCTGCTGCCGCATCTGCGGGCGGCCGCCACCGCGGAGGACCCCGCGCGAGTGATCAACATCGGGTCGATCGACGGGCTCGTGGTCTCCGCGTCCGACAACTTCTCCTACGTCGCGAGCAAGGCGGCGGTGCACATGCTGACCCGCAAGATGGCGGCCACGCTGGCGAGTGAGCACATCACCGTCAACATCCTTGCTCCGGGACCGTTCCCGACCAAGATGATGGCGCACGTCCTGGACGACCCCGAGCTGCGGGACGCCGTGGTCGAACGGGTGCCCCTCGGCCGCGTCGGCACCCCCGAGGACATCGCGAGTCCGGCGATCTTCCTCGCTTCCCGCGCGGGCGCCTACCTGACCGGCACGGTGATCCCCGTGGACGGCGGCATCTCCGGGACGCGCTGACGGTTCGCGTGTGAAGGTCAGCGCGCCCGCACCCGAAAACACCCCCACACACCCTCACCCCCGAAAGGCGGCTGCGAAGCGATGAGCTGGTTCGACGACAGGCCGTGGACGGCTCAGTACACCGAAAGACTGCGGGAGGTGGAACCGGTCCCGGCCCGCACCACGCTGGAACTGCTGTCGGGCGCGGCGGCCACCGCCCCCGACAGACCGGCCACCACCTACCTCGGTGGCACGCTGACCTACCGGGAAGTGGACGAGCTCACCGACGGGGTGGCGCACTACCTTATCGAGCGCGGCTTCCGCCCCGGCGACCGGCTGGCGCTGTACCTGCAGAACATCCCGCAGTTCCTGCTGGCGCTGTTCGGTGCCTGGAAGGCGGGCGGCGCGGTCGTGCCGTTGAACCCGATGTACCGGGACGAACTCGCGCACATCCTCACCGACGCGGGGGTGTCGGCGATCGTGTGCGATGAACAGGCCTGGACGGAACACGTCCGGGAGCGGGCCACGGCGGCGGGGGTGACGACAGCGCTCACCGCCAGCCCGCTGGACCTGCAAACTCTGGACGACGCACGCGTCTTCGCCGGTCTGACCCGGCAGCGCAGCGAGGGCGCGGACGACATCCTCGGAGTGGCGAGGGCAAGGGCGGGGCGGCGACTCGCCCATCCCGGGCTGACACCCGACGACATCGCACTGATCTCGTACACCTCCGGCACCAGCGGACTGCCGAAGGGGGCGACCAACACCCATCGCAACCTGACCGCCAACGCGGTGCTGCTGCGCCTGTACGACGAGATCCCCCCGGGCTCGCCGATCTTCGCCCTGGCCCCGCTGTTCCACATCACCGGCATGGTCGTCCAACTGCTCAACGCGGTCGACCTGGCGAGCCCCCTGGTACTCGTCCACCGCTTCGAGCCGGGCGTGGTGATCGACGCGCTCAAGCGGGAACGGCCCGCGTACATGGTCGGGCCGTCCACCGCCTACATGGCGCTGATGGCACACCCCGACTTCGCCGCCGAGGCGTTCGCCTCGCTGAGGACCCTCAACTCCGGCGGCGCCCCGCTGCCGCCCGCGGTCGTCGAGCGGTTCCACGAGCAGACGGGACTGTACGTCCGCAACGGTTACGGCCTCACCGAGACCAGTGCACCTTGCGTGGTGGTGCCCGTGGGCAGACAGGCCCCCGTGGATCCCGACTCGGGCACCCTGTCGATCGGCCTTCCCCTTCCCACAGCGATGGTCCGCATCGTCGACGAGGAGGGAAGGGACCTGGGACCGAACGAGGTCGGCGAGATCGCGGTCGAAGGCCCCATGGTGGTGCCCGCGTACTGGAACCGGCCCGAAGCCACCGCGGAGTCGATCCCGAACGGGCGGCTGCTCACCGGCGACGTCGGTTTCATGGACCGGCAGGGCTGGGTGTACGTGGTGGACCGCAAGAAGGACATGATCAACGCCTCCGGATTCAAGGTGTGGCCTCGCGAGGTCGAGGACGTCCTCTACCGGCACCCCGCGGTGCGCGAGGCGGCCGTGGTCGGTGTGTTCGACCCCTACCGCGGCGAGACGGTGGCGGCGTTCGTCAGCCTGAGGCCCGAAGGGTCCGTCGAGCCCGAAGATCTGGTCGCCCACTGCCGCCGGCACCTGGCCGCTTACAAGGCCCCTCGGACCGTAAGCATCCGGGACGATCTGCCCAAGACCACCAGCGGCAAGATCCTGCGCCGAGAACTGCGCGGGGCGACGTCCGCATGACGAGTGAGAGGAGCCGAAGCATGGTCGGCCTGCCAGAGGTCCTGGCCCTTGACGAGATCGCGCCGGACCGGTTCCGGTCCGGTCCGATCCCCAGCGAGTGGGCGCGGACGTTCGGTGGCCAGATCGCCGCCCAGTCGATGATGTCGGCGGCGCGTACCCTCGACCGGTCGTACCCGGCTCACTCGCTGCACGGGTACTTCCTGCGGCCCGGCCGTCCGCACGAGCCGACCGACCATCTGGTCGAGCGGCTCCGCGACGGCGGCAGCTTCTGCACCCGCCGGGTGACCGCGGTCCAGGCGGGGGAGGCGATCTTCACGGTGACGGCGTCGTTCCATCGCGGGGACGACGGCTTCTCCCACCAGGTGGACATGCCGGCGGTGCCGGCACCTGACGACATCCCGGAGTCCGACCGCATCAACGGCTGGGGCATGCCGCGGCCCGCGGAGTGGCGCGACTGGGACATGCGATGGGTGCCCGGGGACGAGGCCGGCCACGTCCCGGGGGCACCGGCCTGCCAGCGGGTGTGGATCCGGTACGGACGTCCGCTGCCGGACGACGGTGCCGTCCACGCCTGCGCGCTGACCTACCTCAGCGACATGGCGCTGCTGGGCTCCGCGCGGCTGCCACATCCGCAAACCGCCGTACAGGGCGCGTCGTTGGACCATTCGGTGTGGTTCCTGCGTCCCTTCCGCGCGGACGAGTGGCTGCTGTACGACCAGATCTCCCCTTCGGCCGAGCACGGCCGGGCGCTCACCCGAGGAAGGCTGTTCGACACGGGCGGGCGTCTGGTGGCCGCCGTCGCTCAGGAGGGACTCATGCGCTTCGAACGGCCCCGGCCGACGGAGGGCGGCGAGAGGGAAATGTCCCTGTCATCCCCCGCTTCAGCCGTCCCCGACCCGCGTTGACCGACGACTCGTCAAGGAAGTGGTGCCGACCATGTCCACCCAGTACAGCGTCATCGGACACACGGCGATCCTCCGCCTCGACAACCCGCCGGTCAACGGGCTCGGGCACGCGACACGGCAGGGCATCGTGCAGGGTCTGCACCGTGCCCTCGACTCCGGCGACGTCGATGCCGTCGTGCTCACCGGCCGCGAGGGATTCTTCTCCGCCGGGGCCGACATCACGGAGTTCGGGACGCCCAAGACCGTCGCGGACCGACGCTCGGCGACGTCATCGCGGCTCTGGAGGCCGCGGACAAGCCCGTCGTGGCCGCGATCGACGGCACATGTTTCGGCGGCGGACTGGAGCTCGCGCTGGGCGCCCATTACCGGGTCGCGACGTCGAAGAGCAGGATCGGGCTCCCCGAGGTGAACCTGGGACTGGTCCCCGGCGCCGGCGGCACCCAGCGGCTGCCACGCCTGGTGGGGGCCGCCGTGGCGGCGGACATGATCAGCGGCGGCGCACCGCGCAGGGCGCGCGTGCTCGCAGACCTCCCGGGACAACGGCTCTTCGACCGGGTCGTGGGCGGCGACGTGATGGCGGCGGCGCTGGAATTCGCGGCCGAGATGGCCGCGGTACGGCCGCTTCCGCGGGTCCGGGACCTGAGTGTGGGTCCTGGCGACGCGGCCGCGGAGAGCGCGACCCGGGACCACCTGAGCCGGCGCAGCCGAGGATTCCTGGCGCCGGTGGCGGCTCTCGCTCTGGTCGAGAAAGCGGCGACCATACCGTTCGAGGAGGGGCTGTCCGAGGAGCGGATTCCTGGAGTTGAACGGCGAGCAGTCGGCCGCCCTGCGCCATACCTTCTTCGCCGAGCGGGCCGCCCGCAAGATCCCCGACGTGCCGGCTGGGACGTCGGCCCGGAGGGTGGACACGGTGGCGGTCATCGGTGCCGGAACGATGGGCGGGGGCATCGCGATGACCTTTCCGGACGCGGGGGTTCCGGTCACTGTCCTGGAGAGCAGCCAGGAGGCGCTCGACCGGGGCCTGGGCGTCATGCGCGGCAATTACCAACGCCAGGTGGACAAGGGAAAACTGACGCCCGACGGCCTGGAGCAGCGCATGGCGCTCCTGACACCGACGCTGGACTATGCGGACGTGTCGGACAGCGACCTGGTCATCGAGGCGGCCTTCGAGGACACGGACGTCAAGCGTTCGGTGTTCACCCGGCTCGATGAGGTGGCGAAACCCGGCGCGATTCTGGCGTCGAACACCTCGACCCTCGACATCGATGCGATCGCCGCGGTGACCGGGCGCCCCGGGGACGTCCTCGGCATGCACTTCTTCAGCCCCGCGAATGTCATGAAACTGCTGGAGATCGTACGCGGGGCCAAGACCGCGGACGACGTGCTGGTCACAGCCATGGCGGTGGGCCAGCGGATCGGCAAGACCGGCGTGGTGGCCGGCGTGTGCGACGGCTTCATCGGCAACCGGATGCTGACCAGGTACCGGGATGCGGCGATGGAACTCCTCCGCGCGGGCGCGACGCCGGCCGACATCGATTCCGACGAGATGGTAAACCTCAAAGGTTGATGCTCATCCTGCTGCGGCAACAACCGCTGCCCATGCGTGCTCTCGCAGGGCGGCTCGCCTGCGACGCCTCCAACATCACCGGACTCGTCGACCGGCTGGAGGCGCGTGGACTGGTCTCCAGACACGCCGACCCGGCCGACCGCCGGATCAAGAACGTGGTCGCCACCGAAGAGGGAAGGGAGGCCATCCGCCTCATCCGCGCCGACATGCGGGCCACCTCGGCAGCCTTTGAGCGTCTGGACGAGGAGGGCCGCCGCAGTCTCTACGAGCTACTGGGGCGCCTGCACCCCGAGGAGGCAACCTGATCGCGGCCGGGGTGCCGACCGCTCATGTCACATCGCTGCGGGGGCCTCGTAAGGCCCCTCACCGAGCCGTGTGCCGCGCGGTTCAGCCGGGCGGCGCCGACAGATGGATCAGGATGCCGCAGACCTCGTCCACGATTTCCACGGCCTCGCTCTCGTCCGTGCAGTCGGCCAGTTCTCGCGCCGCCCCGCCGATCACGGTGGTGAGCACTCTCACCCGAACCCGGCCGGCACGTCGCTTCTCGTCCACGTCCAGGAGCCGGGCGTTGCGTCGTACCCACGCGCGGTCCCACTGGCGGCGCAGTGCGTCGAAGCCGGGGGGACCGTCGTCCTCCACGAGCAGCACGCCGAGGCGCCGGTTGTCCCAGGCACCCTCCAGATACGCCCTCGCCCCCGCGATGAAGAGGGCGATCGGATCGTTCACGCCGCGGCCACGCTCGACTGCCAGCGTGGCCGCGGTCCGGCGCTCCTGCTGTTCCCGGAACTCCTCCCACAGTGCGAGGTACAGCCCCCGCTTTCCGCCGTAGTGCTGGAAGAGGCTGCCCACCGGGATGCCGGAGCGTGCCGCGATCTCGGTGATACCGGCGTCGGTGTAACCGCGTTCGGTGAACACCTCCAGCGCTGCGGACAGCAGGGCCTGTCGAACGGAGCCGTCCCGCTCGGTGTGCACTTCCGCGCTCACCGGTCATCCCCACCTTCCCCGGCCCCGTCGCGGATGGCGAGGGCGACCAGCAGATCCAGGAGGTCGGCGATCCGGCGCGGATTGCGCCCGGTGCGTTCCTCGATCCGGCGCAATCGGTAGTGCGCCGTGTTGTGGTGTATCCGCAGCCGGTCGGCGGCCAGCCGCAGGTTGAGATCGGCCTCCGCGAAGGCCCGTATGGTCGCGGCCAGCGTGTCGCCCCGTCTGCGGTCCTCCTCCAGCAGCGCATGCACGCGGGGATCGACCAGCTGGCGCGCCAGATCGTCGGCGCGCAGTGCCAGGTAGTCGAAGGGCGACAGGCGTGGCAGCGCCGCCACCCCGCCCCCGGGCACCAGGTCGAGGGCGGCCCGTGCCTCGTCGTAGGCGCGCCGCAGTTCGCCGGCGCCCCGGGCGACCGTGCTGATGCCCATGGAGAGCATGGTTCCCTCCCGCGCGAGCCGCCGCTGCACGGTCTCGAAATGGGCGCAGATGTCCTCCGCGTCCATGCCGGTGCGGACCACGGGCACGGCCACCACCTCGCCGTGGCGTACGACGACCAGGGTCCGGCCGGCCCACGGCCCGGCGACGCTGATGGATGCGCTGGCGGCGTAGCCGTGCTCGGCCGAGGTGAAGTCGCCCGTGCGGGTGTCGCCGACGCACACGGCCACGACCGCCATCATCGGAGAGTGCGGCCCGATGCCGTACGCCTGCGCCGCGGCGAGCAGCGGACCGCGCGTCGGCGCCGCCCCGGCCAGGAGGTGGTCCAGCAGGTCGCGGCGCTCCCGGTCCGCATCCGCGACCACGTGCTGCTGGTACTCGACATAGGCCTGCGCGGCATGGGTGCTGGCGTAGTCGACGTACCGCATCAGCGGTGTGACGAGGGACAGCGCGGCCTGCTGTGCCTCGGCGGAGGTGCCCGCGCAGTCCAACAGCGCGTCCCACAGCACCTGCCGGCCGACCCGGAAGGCGCTGATCCAGTCCTCCAGGGCGAACCCGGCGCGTGCTCTGCGCAGGGCCGCCGCGCGGCTGAAGACCAGGTCCTCGGGGGCTATGTCCCGGTCGCCGGCCAGCGCCGCCAGCTGCATCCGGTAGTGCGTGAGCACCTGGTCCCGCACGTCGTCGAAGAACCGCTCGTCCTGCAGCGCGTACGACGGGATCTCCGTGCGCATCACCGCGACGGTGGTCTGCGCCACCTCCTCCAGCCGCTCCTGCACGGCATGCAGGATCCGGTGCCGCTCCCGGCTGAGCGGGTCGGAGAGTGCGGGGGCACCCGAGGCGGGTCCGCGAGGCATGGGGCCGATCCTCGCCGTCCTCCTCGTGTCCCGTCAACAGGCTTCGGGGAGGACGCGCCGGGGGAGCTGGGCGCGGCGCACAAACCGGTGGCCGCGAAGTTGGGTGCTCGTACCCAATGTGCGCGCGGAAGGCCCCCACCTACTGTGACGCTCGCCCACCCCCCAGCACCTCGGAAGGGGCGTCACTCATGCTCGCGGTCGACGGTATCAGCGTGCGCTTCGGCGGGATCACGGCACTGGACGGTGTCACGTTCGCCGTCGAACCGGGCACCGCCGTGGGGCTCATCGGCCCGAACGGAGCCGGCAAGACGACCTTGTTCAACTGCCTCACCCGGCGCTGCACCCCTGATGCGGGGACGGTGCGGTTCGAGGACGAGGACCTGCTCGCCCTCCCACCGCACTCCGTGGCCGGGCGCGGCATCGCCCGCACCTTCCAGAACCTGGGCCTGTTCCCACGGCTCACGGTCCGGGACAACATCATGATCGGCGCCCACAGCCGGGGGCGCACCGGACACCTCACCGCGGTGCTCCGGCTGCCCCGCGTCCGGCGGGAGGAGAGGGAACTACGTGACCAGGCAGAGGACTTGCTGCGACGCCTCGGCCTGGCGGACGTCGCCGACCACCCCGCCTCCGGGCTGCCGTTCGGCACGCTCAAACGAGTCGAACTCGCCCGCGCGCTCGCGGTACGGCCCCGGCTGCTGCTGCTCGACGAACCCGTCAACGGGCTCAGCCACGGCGAGGTCGGCCAATTCGCAGATCTGGTCCGGGCGGTGCGCGAGGACTTCGACCTGACGCTCGTGGTGGTCGAACACCACATGGGGTTCGTGATGGGCCTGTGCGACAAGGTGGTGTGCCTCGACTTCGGGCGCAAGATCGCCGAGGGCCCGCCGGGGGAGATCCAGCGCGATCCGGCCGTCATCGAGGCGTACCTGGGGGTGGCCGCGTGAGCGAGCCCACCACCGACAGCACCGGGACCGGGCAGGCGAGCGCCGAGCCGGACTTCCTCAAGGCCTGCGACCTGCACGCCGGATACGGCCAGGCCCGCGTGCTCCAAGGCCTGGACTTCTCCGTCGCACGCGGCGAGGTGTGCGCGATCCTCGGACCCAACGGCGCGGGCAAGACCACGACCCTGCGGGCCCTGTGCGGCATGGTGCGCGGCCGCGGTTCGGTGACCTTGGACGGCACGCAGCTGCTGGGCCGCTCACCCGAGCAGGCCGCCCGCCTCGGCGTGGCGCACGTGCCCGAGGGCCGGGGCACCTTCAACGAGCTGACCGTCGAGGAGAACCTGCGCATCGGTGCCCACCTGCGCCGGGGCCGTGCCGAGCGGGCCGCTGTGGCGGCCGACCTGGACCGGATCTACAACTACTTCCCCAAGCTGCGCCAGCGGTCCCGCCAGGCCGCCGGCAGCCTCAGCGGCGGCGAGCAGCAGATGCTCGCCATCGGCCGAGCCCTGATGCTGCGGCCCATGCTGCTGCTCCTGGACGAGCCGTCGCTGGGGCTCGCGCCGCTGGTCACGCGCGAGCTGTTCGAGATCGTCCGTGCCGTGAACGAGGAGGAACGCACCACTGTGGTCGTCGTCGAGCAGAACGCCCAGCTCGCGCTGGATATCGCGCACCGGGCCCACGTACTGGAGGCCGGCCGTCTGGTGCTGTCCGGACCGGCCGACCGGATCCGCGAGGACGGGCAGGTCGCCGAGGTGTACCTCGGTGTCTCCGTCCGTACCGGAACGGGCGGGTGAGCACCATGACCGAACTGCTCCAGCAAGTGGTGGAAGGGGTCGGCTCCGGCGCGGTGTACGCCAGCCTGGCGCTGGCCCTGGTGCTGATCCACCGGTTCACGGGAATCGTCAACTTCGCGCAGGGCGAGCTCGCCATGATCTCCACCTACGTGGCGTGGCAACTAGTCGCCTCCGGCATGTCGTTCTGGCTGGCGCTGCCGGTCACCCTCGCGGTGTCGTTCGCCGGCGGCATGCTCATCGAGCGGCTCGTCATCCGCCCCGTGCAGAACGCGCCCGAGCTGACGACGGTCATCGTCACGGTCGGCCTGTTCATCTTCGTCAACGCCATGGCCGGCCTGATCTGGTCGTTCACCGTGAAGGACTTCCCGCAGCCCTTCCCCGACGGCGGGATCGACCTTGCCGGGGTGCGCGTGGACTGGTCGACCCTCGGGATCATCACGGTGGTCGCTGTCGTGATGGGCCTGCTGTACCTGCTGTTCCAGCACACCTCCGTCGGCCTGGTCATGCGGGCCGTCGCCTGCAACCCCAGCTCCGCCCGGCTGTCGGGCATCCGGGTCGGCCGGGTGCTGATGCTCGGCTGGGGGCTGGCCGCCACGGTCGGCGCGGTCTCGGGCGTGCTCGTCGCCCCGCTGCTGTTCCTGGAGCCCAACATGATGGGCGGAGTACTGATCTACGCGTTCGCCGCAGCCACCCTCGGAGGCTTCGACAGCCCGGTCGGCGCGGTCGTCGGCGGCCTGCTCGTGGGCGTCGCCGAAACGCTGGCCGGGGCCTACGTGGACGTCATCGGCGCCGACCTGAAGCTCGGCGTACCCCTGGTGACCATCCTGGCGGTGCTGCTGGTGCGGCCCCAGGGCCTGTTCGGACGGGCGGCGGTGGAACGCGCATGACCACGATCGTCGCCACCCTCGCAACCGACCGCGCCCGCCGCCTGCGGGCCGCACTCACCGCACTGCTCGCGGTGGCCGTCGCCGTCGGCGCACCGTTCTACTTCGCCCCCTTCCAGGTCTTCCAGCTGACCATGGTGCTGCTGTACGCCGTGGCGCTGGCCGGACTGAACCTGCTCGTCGGATTCGGTGGGCAGATATCGCTCGGCCACGGCGCGTTCTTCGCCGCGGGGGCCTACACGGCGGCCGTCATGCTCGACCGGTACGACACCGGCCACCTGGCCACGCTGCCCGTCGCGGCCGCCGGATGCTTCCTGCTCGGCCTCGGATTCGGCGTACCCGCGCTGCGGCTGCGCGGACTGTACCTGGCGCTGGTCACCCTCTCGTTCGCGGTGTTCCTGCCCCCGTTGCTCAAGCGGCTCGAACCGGTGACGGGCGGCTCCATGGGACTGACCGTCGACAAGCTGCAACCCCCGGCATGGAGCGGCCTGGCCGAGGACCAGTGGATGTACTTCGTCGCCCTCACCGTCGCCGCGGTGGCCCTGCTGCTCGCCCGCAACCTGCTGCGCTCCCGGGCCGGCCGGGCACTGCTCGCCGTACGGGACAACGAGAGCGCCGCGGAGGTCATGGGCGTACGGCTGTCCCTGCACAAGACCCTCGCCTTCGCGTGGAGCGCCCTGTTCGCCGGCGTCTCCGGCTGTGTGTACACCTGGGTCATCGGCTACGTCTCACCCGACTCGTTCAGCTTCGTCCTGTCCATCACGCTGCTGGCCGGCCTGGTGGTCGGAGGCCTGGCCTCGCTGTACGGACCGCTGCTGGGGGCGGCGTTCGTGATGTACGTGCCCAGCGTGGCCCAGGACATCAGCGACGCGGCGCCCGGCGTGGTGTTCGGCCTCCTGATCATCGTGGTGATGTTCGTGGCCCCGACGGGACTGGCCGGCCTGGTGGGCAGGGTCCGGGGCATCGTTGCCCGCCGCCTGACCCGCACCACCCCTGCCCCCGACCGGACGCCCGACACCGACTCCACGTCCGTATCCGAATCCTCCGCGCCCCCCACTCCCGCGGATCCCGCACCTGCCGACGCCGAACCCGTGGGCGCACCGCCCCGCACGGAAAAGGAATGAGTCATATGCGCAAGACGACCGCTCTGCGGGCGGCCGCGGCCGCGTCCGCCGCTCTGCTCCTCGCCACCGCCTGCAACAGCCAGCGCGGGGAGGGCGAACAAGGCACCGCCGCCGAGGGCGCGTGCAAGGGTCAGCAGACCACCGGGATCACCGACACGGCCATCAAGCTGGGCGGAATCTATCCGCTGTCGGGACCGGCTTCCGCGTACGGCACGATCAGCAAGGGCGTGGACACCTACTTCAAGCATGTCAACGATCAGGGCGGCATAGACGGCCGCAAGGTGGAGTTCGTCGTCCGCGACGACGGCTACCAGCCGCCGAAGGCGGTCGAGGAGGCCCGCAGACTGGTTGAGCAGGAGAAGGTGTTCGCCGTGTTCCAGAGCCTGGGCACCCCGTCCACCGCGGCCGTGTGGGACTACCTCAACAAGCAGAAGGTTCCGCAGCCGTTCGTCGCCACGGGCGCCTCCGTGTGGGGTACGGACGACAAGCACCCCTGGACCATCGGTTGGCAGCCCGACTACGTGTCCGAGGCACGGGTCTACGCCAAGTACCTCAAGGACGAGAAGCCCAATGCCAAGGTTGCCGTCCTCTTCCAGAACGACGACTTCGGCAAGGACCTGCTCGGCGGATTCAAGGAAGCCGTCGCCGGCAGCGGCATCGAGGTGGTCGCCGAGGAGAGCTACGAGGTCACCGACCCGTCCGTGTCGGCGCAGATGACGAGCCTCGCCCGCGCCAAGGCGGACGTCCTGCTCGACATCACCACACCCAAGTTCGGCAGCCAGGCCCTCGCCGCCGACGCCAAGAACACCAAGTGGAACCCACTGCACATCGTCAACAACGTGTCCTCGTCAGCCACCGTGCTCAAGCCCGTCGGTTTCAAGAACGTCCAGGGCGTGGTCTCGGCCACCTACTTCAAGGACCCCGCCGACCCCCAGTGGGCCGACGACGCGGAGATGAAGGCATACAACGACGCGATGGAGAAGTACGCGCCCGATGCCGACCCGACCAACCAACTCAGCGCCTACGGCTGGGCCGCCGCCTCCAGCCTGCACAAGGCCCTCGACGCCATGAAATGCCCGACCAGGGAAGGGCTGCGGGACGCTGTGCGCGACCTGAAGGACGTCAAGGTGGACATGCTGCTGCCCGGTGTCACGCTCTCCACCGGGCCCGACGACGCCTTCCCGATCGAGACGATGCAGTTGATGCGGTTCAAGGGTGAGCGCTGGCAGCTGTTCGGCGAACCGGTGGACACCCGCAAGGAATTCGGGTCGCCGGGCAAGTGAACCGGCGGGGGCCTTCCTTGGTCGATGCCCATCACTCAGGGAGCGCCCCCGCCCTTGCGTCCGCGTCTCCGTAGGGAGGGTTGCCTTCAGACCGGGGCCGTGTCCACGCACCGACAGGGGAAGGGAAAGCCAAGATCACACTCCCGAACGATCGTGTGCTCGCTCACCGGCTCCACGGTGAAGACGCCGCTGGGCGGCGGGGTCCCGTCTTCAGGCGCGAGCCGGAAGACGTACCCAGTGCGGTGGGGCTGGTCCGGAACGCTGATCACCGGCAGCGATGTCCGCCCGTAAGGGAGGCCGCTGTCGAGTCGGTAGGCGCCGAGGTAACGGACCGCGGGCCCCGGCACCGTGGAGAACAGCCGCAAGGCGCGGCCCCCGTTTTCAGCATGGTCGGCGAGAGCTCGGTTGCCGTTCCTGATCGCCTGCTCCAGGTCACCCTGTCCTTCCCCTTGGAAGTGGTAGTGCTGCCCGGTCCAGCCGTCGGGCGCTCGGGGAGTGGTGAACAGGCAGATGCTCGGCGTCGTCTTACTCGGGCTGATACGTCCATGGATGCGTCCGCCTACGAGTCGGTGAAGGGCGACCCGGCTGATGGTGCTGCCGGGATTGAGCGAGAAGGTCACATGAGGTCCTTGCGATCGAGCAGTTGAACGCTCGGGACCGTAGGCCGGGGCTTGCCGGCGTAACGACTGGCGGCGAATCGAGCCACAGGCTGGGCGAGGAACGGCCCCGCCGAGGACAGCGAGAGGCGTCCTCGCGCTGACCGTTTGGGCTCGGCGGGCCGGCGCAATTGCTCAACGCCGTGGAGTCGTAACAGGTGCAGCGGCTCGGCGGCTGCAGGGCTGGGGAGGGTCGGCTGCTGCACCCAGCGGCGGGACCTGCCCGGCGGCCGCCTACCCGATCGAAGCGGGGGAAGCGGCAGGCGCTTCCATGGAGTGCTGACAGCAGAGGAATCCCAAAACACCGCTCACGTAGTCGGCGCCGCGCAGACCGTCCAGGTCCGTAAGGACGACCGACGAGGCCGGACCCTTCGCCGGCGTCAGGGTCCACCGCCTGACGCCTTCGTTGGTGTCCGCAGGGACGGTGGCCTGGTGGCCGCATGGCAGGTCACCTCGATGTCGTCGATGAACGACCACACCTCCCGGCCTCGCGGAGCGAACTCCTTATGCAGGTCATCAGCCAGGACGTCCAACGGATGCCGAGGCTGCGGCGCCGGGCGCCGCTCGGGGGCGAGGACCCAGGGGCTCATGACGTGCTCCAGTGACCACCAATGGCCGCAAGGAGTCGCAGCGCCTGGTCCGCGACCACAGTGTTCAGGACGGGCTGTGGGAGATCGCCGAGCCGCTGATCCCACCGTCGAGGGTGCGGCCAGAGGGCGGCGGAACACAGGACACGCCTGATGAGACGCTGTTCGCGGCGAATCATCTACGACTGGTACGCAGTCCTGGTTCTTGCCGATCTTGCCGATCTTGCCGGGCTTGGGTTGTTCTGGTATTCATGCCCATCGACCGTCCAGTGACGGGTCGATGGAATACGCTGGTTGCGCTCGTTGAGCATGCTGGACACCGGACCAGGGCCCGACTCCTGGAGCAGCAAAACCGATGCCTGCCTCAGGTAGCGACGAACCGTTCGCCAATTGGCGCCGGTTACCCCGCCCGCACTCTCGCCCTGCATGTTCCAGGTGATGACCGTCATACGGTCCAGCCAGTCTGCGCGCGCAGTATTCGGCGTGAGCACGACGACCACCAGCGACGCCGCCACAGTCGTCAAGCCAAGACCATCGTCAGCAGCGCACTGAAAGGCCACAGCGCCCCGTCATGCCGACGCATCCATCGGGCTCTCAGCCATCGACGCACACCTGCATCACCACATGGAGATCTCATTCGGCTACCCTCGCTTGCTGTATCGGGACGGTGGTTATAGGGGCGCGGCGGCACACAGTCCGGCTACGGCAGTTCTGATTGTCGGCGTCTTCTGATAGCACGGTCTCCTGGTCCGTCTTCGATGGTCGGGCAGGAAGTCCCGCTGTACGACTTGGCGTGATTGTGACGCGGCACTGTCAATTGAGTGACGGTGTAGGCGTCTGAGAGATGACCTTCGTGTTGATCGTCGGGAGGGGGAAACGGTGGACGCCGAATCCCCGTCGTACCGGGCCACCGGTATGCAGTAAGCAGTCAAGCTTGACGGTCTCCCAAGCTCGTGGTGTTGATCTGTCGACACCCACCGTATGAAGACCGGTCAGGGCTTTCCCATACGCGGAAAGGGTCAGAACATACGCCATCGTCCCGATGCTCCGGATCACGGTACATTCCGCTTCCATGGACGTGTTCAGCGATGTCATCGCCACCATGCGGGTCGGCCGGGCGAAGTTCACCCGCTCGCAGCGCAGCGGGACCTGGGGCAACCGGTTCGGCCCGTATCCGGGCGCAGGCTTCCATGTCGTGCTCAGCGGCAGCTGCTGGCTACTTTCCCCGAACGGTCCCGCGACCCTGCTCACCTCCGGCGACGTGGTGTTCCTGCCGCACGGAACCATGCACGGCATGAGCGACAGCCCGGACCGGACGGCGGCAGCCCTGCCACCAGAGCCCCAACCACCGGGCGCGGACGGCCTCTTGGCTGACCTGAGCGACCAGTCGGCCCCCGGTGACACGCTCCTGCTGTGCGGCGCCTACCGGCTCGACCGCGGACAAGCCCATCCGTTCCTGCGCGCGCTCCCCGAGATCGTCCACCTTCCCGCCCGGCCCGGCCGTCATCCCGCTCTGCGGGCCGCGGTCGACCTGCTGGCCACCGAAGTGGCCCATCCCCGGCAGGCAGCCGACATCACCCTGCCGGCCCTGCTGGACTTGTTGCTGGTCTACCTGCTGCGCGCCTGGCTGGACGAGCAGTCCCCACAGAGCCCCGGCTCCGGTTGGCCGGCCGCGCTCACCGACCCCGCGGTCGCCACCGCCCTCAATCTCCTGCACCGCGAGCCCGCGCGACCCTGGACCGTCCAGGAACTGGCCACCAAAACCGGCATGTCCCGCGCGGCGTTCGCCAAACGCTTTACCACACTGACCGGACAGACCCCGATCGCCTACCTGACCTGGTGGCGGCTGAGCACTGCCGCGAAAATACTCCGCACCAGCGACACCACTCTCGCCACCGTGGCCCAGCAAGTCGGCTACACTTCCGAATTCGCCTTCGCCAACGCCTTTAAACGCACCTTCGGCACCGCCCCCGGCCGCTTCCGCCGCCAACACCGAACAGCCACCAACCCCACACGGCTTGACGAACCTCACTACTGGGGTTGAACGATGACCGTCGGACGGTCCGGAAGTACCTGTCGGCCCAGGCCCCGGTGGCACCGCCGCGGCGGGCGACCAGTGGTCGGCCATGCAAGCGGGTGGTTGATGAGGTTGCACCGCTGATCGACGCGATGCTGCTTCCTGTCAGGCACCGGCGGACCGGCGCAATGGGACCGGGACCTTGGAGCAGTACGCAGCCGACGCGTTGCGCACGGCATCCAGCTCAAGGGCTTCCGCCCGGAGATCGAAGGCGGGGTCCACCCCGATCGCCGGGCGGTCACTCATGCCGGGCGGTCACTCACGCGATGCCGACCGGATCCCAGGACGGTCACTCGTTCACCGGCCCCGCTCCATCCGTTCGATGCGCGCCACGAGTTCGGCCGCCATCGTTTTGATGGTCTCAAGTCCGTGGTGGCCCCAGGGATGCGGGTCCTGGTCCACCGCACAGATCGTGCCCAGCACCATGCCCGTGTGATCGATCAGCGGGGCTCCCAGGTAGGAGTGGACCCCGATGGCATCGACGACGTGATTTCCGGCGAAGCGTGGGAAGTCGCGGACATCGTCCAGCACCAGAGCCTTGCGCCGCCTGACCACGTGCGGGCAGAAACCCATGTCGAGGTCACGAGGCATCACCCGGCCCGGCACGGGGTCGTCGAGCAGGGGGGACTCCAGTTCCACCGTCACGTCCGAGGCCGCGCTGTACAGGCCGGCGAAATACTGGCGGTTCTCGTCGATGAAGAAGTTGACACCCGCGTAGCATCCACCGGTGCGCTCCGCCAGTTCACGCGCGAAGTCGTCGAACTCCGGAACAGGCTTGTCCCCGATCCCCAGTTCCCGCAACCGGCGTGCCCGGGCCTGTGCCTCAGGGTCCTGCGGCGGGAGAAGCAGATGACGCACGGCGATCCCTGTCTCCCCTCCGAAGGGGGTTTTGGGCACCATCGCTGTCATGGGAACTCCTTGAAGTGATCAGATGCTGCACGAGTGAAAGTAGAGCCCGGATGCCCGAGCTGGACAGGCGAGCGTCACACAGGACCACCGGCACCTCGGGATTGAGGTCCAGGGCCGCCCGCACCTCGTCCGGCTGGTAGTGGTGCGCGCCGTCGAACTCGTTGACCGCGACGATGAAGCCGATGCCACGCGCTTCGAAGAAGTCGACCGCCGGGAAACAGTGCTCCAGCCGGCGGGTGTCGGCGAGTACGACCGCACCCAGTGCACCGGCGGACAGTTCGTCCCACATGAACCAGAAGCGCTCCTGTCCGGGCGTGCCGAACAGATAGAGCACGTGCTGCGGGCTGATGGTGATCCGGCCGAAGTCCATGGCCACCGTGGTGGTGGCCTTGCTCTCCACTCCGTCCAGCCGGTCCGTGGCAGCACTGACCTCGGTCAGCAGCTCCTCCGTGTTCAGCGGCTCGATCTCGCTGACCGCCCCCACGAAGGTGGTCTTGCCCACCCCGAAACCGCCGGCGACCAGGATCTTGATCCCCATCGGAAGGGTGTCGGCGCCGAGTGCCTCAAAGTCGTTTGAGGAGCCCATCCCGCAAGGCCTCCAATAGATCCAGATCGGGGACAGAGGAGGACCTCTGCATTGCCAGGTTGAAGGGCCGTGTGGCGACCGCGCCACGCTCGACCAGGTCGGACAGCAGGACCTTGATCACTGCTGCGGGCATGCGGGTGAGCCCCGCGATCTCAGCCACCGTGACCGGTGTCCGGCACAGCTCCAGCACATGGGTGTGGTCCATTCCGAGGTTGCTCCGCAGCGTGGTACCGGTGGCCACCACCATGGTCATCAGGTCGAACTGGCACGTGGGTCTGGTGCGTCCTTCGCTGACGGTGTACGGCCGGACCATCCGTCCGACGGCGTCGTCGAGCAGCGGCCTTTCCGGATCACCCGGGGCGTCCCGCATCTCTCACTGCCCCACCGACTGACGTGGAGCGGCTCCCAGATGACTGCGGACGCTCTTGACCATCGTGGTCATCTCGTAGCCCAGCACCGCCGCATCCGCTTCACGCCCGGCGAGCACTGCCAGCAGGGCGCCCTGCCCGGCCGCCGAGACGAAGAGCAGCGAGTTGCTGAGTTCGGTCAGGATCTGCTGCACGTCACCGCCGTCGTCGAATCGCTTGCCGGCACTGCGGGCCAGGGAGTAGAGCCCGCTGGACAGCGCCGCCAAGTGATCCGCTGCGTCGGTGTCCAGTCCGTCCGCGGCCATCACCAGGCCGTCCGAGGACAACAGCAGTGCGCTGCGCGTATGCGGTACACGCTGTATGAGGCCGGTCAACAGCCAGGAAAGGTCGTTGCTCACCACGGTCGCGTACTTCTCCTCAATGATGTGAAACGGTCAGGGGGCTTCATCGGTTGCCATGGGTTCTTCGGCTGCCTCGGACTTCTCGGCCCTGCGGACGCCGGTCTGGAAGGCGGCCATCAGGCCCGGATCGTGCTCGGCTTCCTTCTCCTCCACGCTCGTGTCCGTGCGGGAGGCCTCCCGCAGTTCGGGGGCCAGGTTTTCCTGACGGCGGCGCTTGGGCAGCGAGGGGCGGTCGACTTTCGGCATGGGGGGCACGACGGGGGCCGGCCGTGGTTCGGCCACCGGTTCGGGGACCGAGGTTCGGGCGGTGGCCTTTTCCGGCGCCGGTGCCTGAGCCGGGGATGTGACGCCCGACGGTTGCTGCTGCGGTTCCGTCGCCTCCTGCTGCCGGCCCAGCAGTTCGTGCGGCAGGACAACGACCGCCTGTGTACCGCCGTAGACGTTGTTCTGGAGCCGTACGGCGATTCCGTGCCGCCGGGCAAGCGCGGAGACCACGTACAGGCCGATCCGGCCGTCCTTGAGCAGCTCGCCCAGTGTGACCCCGTCGGGCGAGGCGAGCAGGGAGTTCATCTGGTTCCGCTCTGCGGAGGTCATGCCCAGGCCCCGGTCCTCGACCTCGATGGCCAGGCCGGCGGTGACGTGCTCGGCACGCAGCAGCACCTGGGTGTGGGGAGGTGAGAACACGGTGGCGTTCTCGACCAGCTCCGCCAGCAGGTGGACCACGTCGACCACCGCGTGCCCGCTCACCGTCCCCTCCACGGGGGGAACCATCTTGACCCGCGCGTACTGCTCGATCTCGGCGGCCGCGGAACGCATCACGTCACTCATGCTGACCGGTTGGGTCCACAGGCGGTGGGAGACGGCCCCGCCGAGCACGGCCAGGTTCTCGGCGTACCGCCGGATACGGGTGGCCAGGTGGTCCACCCGGAACAGGCCCTTGAGCAGGTCCGGGTTCTCGACCTCGTTCTCCAGGTCGTCCAGCAGCCCGATCTCGCGGTGCACGAGGGACTCGAGTCTGCGGGCCATGTTGGCGAAGACCTCGAAGTGCTCGTCGCCGCGCGGCTGTGCCGCCGACTCCGGCTCAGGCGCCTCGGCAACGCGCTGGACGGAGGCGACCTCGTCACCGAACCGTTCCAGCGCGTCCCCCACCGGGTCCGGCACCGGACTGCCTTGCAGTCGCCGGTGCTCCACCAGCTCCTGGCCGCGCTCGAGCTGCAGCCGCAACTGCGCCAGCTCGGCCTGGCCGCGGGCCGCGAAGCTGCTCATCTCGGCATGGCGGCGTCCCAGGCCCCGCGCCTTTTCGGAGGCGAAGAGCCCTGCGCCCGCGATGATTCCGCAGACGACCAGCAGCGTGCCCGTGAGCAGCGCCCGGAAGGCGTCCTTGTCGACGACGCGGCCCACGCCCGCGGCGAACAGGAGAGCGGCGGCCGCGACCGAGGCGGCTGCAACCAGCCCGGCGGGCAGCACCGCGAGAAGCACCATGTGGCGCTCAACTGCCTTGCCGTTCCCGGCCGGGTCACTGTCCGGGACATGCCACGCCGGAGGGCCGACTGCCGTCGTCTCCTGCGGGGCATGTGCGGGCAGCATCGAAGGTTCCTGCATCACAATCCCTGGTTGCCTATCAGCCAGCAGGCCGAAAGTGTTCGATGCACGTTACAGGTTACGGAACTCCGCGTCACTACAAGTTACCTTGTGGGCAATGATTATCAGATCCCGTGATCAGGAGTCGACCCCCGGCGCCACGAGGCACGCCTGTCGATCACTTCGGTTCGTGCGATGTTCGCGACCGTCATCACCGCAGACATCACCGCAGACATCACCGCAGACATCACCGCAGACATCACCGGAACCATCAACCATCGTCTTCGCCTTGCCCCACAGCCACCGATGGCCGGCTCACGAATGGACGTCATGACCCTCATGCATCCGCCGGAAGGGCCGCCACGGCTGGACCTCCGCCCAGCTCGCCCGAAAGACGGGCTACAGCACGACCTCGTGGCACCGCTATGTGTCCGGCCGGACGATGCCGCCGTCGGAGGCCGTTGACGTCCTCGGATGTCACGCTTCGCAGGAGGACGGCCGACTGCGGGCGCTGCGGAAGGTGGCCGCGACCGCCGTCGCCCGGCAATCGGCGCCGGGAGGGACAAGGCCCCTGGCCCGGGGCGGGGAGGCAGCCGCACCTGCGGCGTCCGATGCGGCCCCCGCCCGAGGCCCCGGACGACCGTGCTCGGCGGTCTACTGGGACGGCACTGCCACTGGTCTCGTCGCCGGCCCTGCTGAGCCCCTGGGACGGCGGCGGTCGCACGGCGTCCCCTGTGCCGGCCGCCCAGGGAGCGCCGCCCGGTGTGCCCGAGTGGCCCTGCCGCTGCTCACCGCGACCGGTACACCAGCGGGCGTGCCCTGTCTCGGCGACGGCTGCCGGGGCCGGACCCCGTACCGGCTCGGCCGCGACCGGGGCAGTGCGCGGGTGCACGCGCTCAGTGCCGACCACCGGACGCTCGCGCTCTGGTACAGCCCGGTCTGCCGTGCCGTGCGGGCGGAGGTGGTCCCGGGCGTCAAAACCTCATGTCTCACCGTCTCCAGCGACAGCCGGGCGGTGACCGCACCCGCCGGGGACGCGCGTACCGGCATGATGCGCGCCTCGCCCGGCCGGGCGAGGGGGAGCGTGAGCGGCCGCTTCTGGAAGCGGGCCGTCAGGAGTCGGTGAGTCCTCCTTCAGCCGTGTCCCCGCCTCCTCGGCGTCAGGGTGGCCGAGCTCGTCGAGAATCTGCACGGCCTGTCCCCATAGGGCCACGGCGGTGGCACGGGCTCCCCCCGGCCTGGCTGTCTCCCATGTGCAGAAGCGTGGCCGCTTCCAGACAGCGGTCGTTCATGTGCTGATAGAGCTTCAGGGTACGCCGGTAGCAGACGAACGCCTCGCTGTGCCGGCCCATGTGGTGATAGGCGTGGCCGAGGCTGTCGAGGGCCGCCGCTTCGCCGTTGGTGTCACCGATCATGTGGTGCAGCGATACCGCTTGGCCGCACTGGTGCAGGGCCTTGTCGTAGGCGCCGAGGAGGATGTAGGTCCAACCGGTCTCGTTGGGCACACTGGCCTGCCCGCTGAGGTTGATCGTGGACCGGTAAAGGCGAAGAGCGGCCGCGTAGTGGTCCCCGGCTGCCGCATGGCGCTCATGGGCGTTGGCCAGAAAGACCATCAAACGGCCGCCACAACGGCCTGAACGTTGATCAGATGCTCTCTAAGACCGTGTCCTGCGTGGTGAGGCGGACGTTGACCCGTTATGGGGCGGGGAACGTGGAGCTGGATCGTGCCGGATGGGCTGTGGGACATCGCGAAGCCGCTGATCCCGGAGCAACGAACACGGCCGCAGAGTGGCGGAACAGCCAACACCCCTGATGAGACCGTGTTCACGGCCGTCATCTACGTGTTGGTCGGCGGTTGCGCCTGGCGGGCGCTGCCGCCCTGCTTCAGCGTCTCGAAGTCCACTGCCCATCGCCGATTCCTCATCTGGTCCAGAGGCGGCGTCTGGGGCCGCCTGCACGAAGCGGCCCTGCACCGGCTCGACGAGGCTGGCCTCATCGACGTCACCCGCGTCGTCCTCGACACCGCCCACGGCAGGGCGAAAAGGGGGGGGTGAACACACAGGTCCGAGCCCCTTGGGGACGGGGCAAGCCGGGCTCCAAGATGTACATCCTGTCGGACACGAATGGACTGCCCCTGGTCGGCGGCGTCTCAGCCGGCAACACCCACGACAGCGAAGGACTGAAGCCCATGGTCGGGGGTCACCAAACGAGACACGACCCCCACCGTGGCCGGTACTTCAAGCTCCAGCGCCTCCACGCGGATAAGGCGTACGACCGCCCTGAACTGCGGAAATGGTTACGCGGCAGGCATATTGGAGTCCGGATCGCCCGCAAAGGGATCGCGTCCAGCGAACGGTTGGGCCGTCGAAGGTGGGTGATCGAGAGCACGATGTCGTGGCTGTCCGGCTACCGCCGACCCAGCCCACGCTACGAACGCAATCCCCGCAACTACCTGGGCTTTCTCGGCCTGGCCACTGCCCTGCGCTGCTACAAGCGACTCATACGGTACCGCGGTCAGCGGAATGCTCGTGACTTGCGGCAAGCGATCATCACCTACCGCGCTCCCGCCTCGTCCTGGTGAAGCGGCGGCGGGAGGCCTGACGGGTGGAGCATGTGGGCGCCGGGTGTGTCACCGGCGGTCGACGTCCGAGCGGAGGGCGTTGTAGTCCGCGAAGGCGTTCTCGACGTCTGTTCGGGTGAGGCCGTAGCGGGTCAGGTCGTAGGTGTGGGGGCGGGTGCCGGCCGGGCGGGCCACCACGCCGGCCAACCGGGATGCCAGGGAGTCGGTCCAGTGGGCACCGATGGCCTCGTAGAGCTTCGGGGCCCCGGTGTGCGGGGCGGTGCCGAGCCAGGAGTAGGGAACGTCCACCAAAGCGTCCGGGGGGATGGCTCTGCGGGCCTCCAGCGCGCGGCTCATGCTTCGGCTCATCAGTTCCAGCCACGTGGCGCCGATGGCGTGAGGGTCGACAGGGTTCACGCTGATTCCCATGCCGGTTTCCACCAGGCTGCACAAGGACGCCATGGCGGTGATCGGGTCGCGATGGGTCCATACGAGGGTGGCGTCGGGGAAGACGGTGCGCAGGACGTCGAGGTTCGCGAGGTGCATGGGGGACTTCAGGATCCAGCGGCGGCGCGGGCGGCCGTACTGGAGCACCTGGAAGATCTGCTTGAGGTAGCGGTAGTCGGGGAGGAAGTCCCGCTGGAAATGCCAGGCCTGGTACTCGGGTATCCGGGCCTGGCCCAGCGGCATCAGGGCGTGCGGGAGGACGAACGTGCACTCCTCGGGGGCTTCCGCGATCATGGGATGGATGTCCCGGAAGCGCGGGACCAGGCGGTTGGAGCCGTTCTCCATGCGGCGGGCCTCCGCGATCGCCTTGCGGCGGTGGCGCGGGGGCAGTTCCAGGTCGGGGGTGAGCAGTTCCCACAGCAGTGGGCAGCGGTGGTCGGCTGAAAGGGACAGTATGTAGTGGGTGACGGTCGTGGCCGTGCGCGGCAGCCCCACGACGAACACCGGTCTCTCGATCGGCTCTCGCTCGATCTCGGGGTGTTCGGCGATCAGGCGTCGGGTTCTGGCCCGGGTGGCCAGGTGCCGGCTCACGTGGTCCTGTGCCGAGCGCCAGCCGAGCGGGGTGAGGTTCTCGGCCCGGGACCAGTGGCCGAGCAGAAAGCGGAAGTCCTCTGCGAACTCCTCGTCCCCGTCCGCCTGCCCGGCCTTGGCGAGGAGCCTGTCGATCACCCGGTCAGGTGTGCGGCGGGAGCCGAAATCTGATCTGAGGGAGAGGTTGACCAGGGTCAGGGCCAGCCGGGCGCGGGCCATGGAGACCGTCCTTTCCGGGCCGGGAGAGTCGACTTCGGTCATGCCGTTCCCCCGTCGGGTGGCGTTCACGTGGTGGTCTCCAACTGGTCCGCCGATACTACGGGGCTGGATCGACTCCCCCCAGAAGTCGCAGGGTGACTGCCTTGCAGGACGACGCACGTTGGGACGTCGCCGCATGCCGCGGCGGAAGTAGCCCCTGCAATACCAGGTGGGACGATGCGCTGACAGTGTGCCGGAGCCGCTTCAGGATGACCCAGCGGAGCGGCCGGACCAGAGCAATTTTGGGCATCCGGGAGACGACTCGCCGACGGACGGTCCGCCGCTCATCTCGGGGGGCGGGGGGTGCCCCTATGCCTTTGGTCAAGTTGGTCGGGTGTGGGTTCAGGGCGTCTGGAACGATGTGTCCGTGCATGCTGATGATCAGGTTGGCGAGGGTGTCCCCGCGGAGCTCGCGGTGTTTCTGCGGGAGGCGGTCGACGGCCGCCCGGTGAAGATCGCTCCTTCCGTCTGCGAGGGGTGCGGCGGTCGTGTGTTCTTCGTGCTGGTCAACACGTGCGGCGCGGAACGAGAGTGTTCGGGCTGCGGCAGCCGTGCGTTCATCGCGGACAGCGAGGAGTACTGGAACGAGGAGTCCTGGGAGGACGACGAGCCCGGTGCGGCCGGCTGCCCGTGCGGGAGCGAGGAGTTCGAGGCCGCGGTCGCGTTCTCGCTCGGCGCCGACGGCTCGGTCCGCTGGGTGACCGTGGGTCTGCGGTGCATCAAGGATGGGTTCTGCGGGGTCTATGCCGACTGGAAGATCGACTACGGACCGACGGATCACCTCCTGACCATGGTCTAGGTCTGCGGAGCGACAGCCCGAACGGGCTGCGGTTCGTAGAAGGTTCCGTCGCGGAGCATCGCGAAGAGGACGTCGGCCCGGCGTCTGGCGAGGCAGAGCAGGGCCTGGGTGTGGTGCTTTCCCCGGGCGGTCTTCCTGTCGTAGTAGGCCCGCGATGCAGGGTCGCCCAGGGCGGCGAACGCGGAGAGGAAGAGGGCCCTCTTGAGCTGCTTGTTTCCCCTCCGGGAAGGCCGTTCGCCGCGGATCGAGGAGCCCGAGTTCCGGGTGGCCGGGGCGAGACCGGCATAGGCGGCCAGGTGGCCGGCGGTCGGGAAGGTGCTGCCGTCGCCGATCTCGATCAAGATGCCGGCTCCGGTCCTGACGCCGACTCCCGGCATGGACGTCAGGACTTTGGAAAGAGGGTGAGCCTCCAGGAGTTCCTTGATCCGCCCAGCCAGCCGTTTGCGCTGGTCAATGACGGCCGTCAGCGAGCTGGCCAGGCTCGGGACGATCAGCGCGGCCGCCTCCGTGCCCGGAACGGTGACGGTCTGCTCGTCCAGCGCGGCGAAGATGTCCTCGACCAGCCGCTCGGCCATCCGTGGGGCCTTCGGCCGTAACAGAGTGACCAGTCGCCGCCGTCCGGCCTTGCGGATCTGGGCCGGCGACCCGAACCGTTCCAGCAGGGCCAGGACAGCCGGGTGCTGCAACCGTGGCCCCAGCACCCGCTCCAGCGACGGATGGATCTGCGTCAGCAGGCCGTGGAGCCGGTTGGCGACGCGGGTCGCTTCACCGGCCAGGTCGTCGTCGAAGCCGACGATCACCTCCAGCTCGGCGATCGTCTCGTCTTCGCCGTCGATCGCCCGCAGGTGCGGGGCATCGCGCGGGCCGCGTCGGCGATGATGAACGCGTCCTTCGCGTCGGTCTTGGCCTCGCCGGGATAGAGGTCGGCGATCCGGCGCATCGTCAGGCCCGGCAGGTAGGCGACCGGGCAGCCCATGTCCCTGGCGACGGCCAGCGGCAGGGCACCGATCGAGGCCGGCTGGTCGACCACGACCAGCACCGTTCCGTGCTTGGCCTGGAGTTTCGCGAACAGCTCGCGGGGCTTGGGTTCGGTGTTGGGCAGGCGCTTGTCGAAGGCCTTCTTCCCGGCCGGTGTGACGGCGGTGGCGTGGTGTTCGCCCTTGCCGACGTCCAGGCCGAGGAAGACGTCGATGTCGCCGGTGTCGATCACGTGCAGGCCCCTTTATCACGCTTTCGTCCGGCCTTGCCGGGGCACCGAGCTGCCACATCCACGTTACGGAGAGCTCGTCCGGCTCGGGTGAAGCCGGTGCTCAAGCCCCTCATCAGCGGTCCGTCGATGCCTCCGGGCCCGGTGACACCACCCCCCGGATCATGAACAACAAGGGGGGGGAAGTCATGCCGGACCCGAAGGCCGGTAGCCCCATTGCGGAACCACGAAAAAGGTAACGGGGGAGCCATGGCCTGACCACCGCACCCCCACACAGCACGGCTGCGGTATGCAGCCATACGTCCTCCTCAGCCGGCCGGTGCAGGGAGAAGCCTGAACGGCCCGCGGAATCCTCGCTCCAGCGCTCCGGTGGAAGCCCGGCAGTCACCTGCGGGTCCATCCTGGCTGGTCGCGCAGTTCCCCGCGCCGCTTTGAGGCGATAGGACTTCCTTGGACCCGCTTGGAGAACGCCGAAGATCCCCCACCGGGGAGGTCGCCGGTCGGCGGCCGGTGCCATGCGTGCGCTGTGCGCGTGCACAACGAGCCGGGCCGATCTGGCTTCGCCGCTCCATCGACCCTGCCGTGAGGGCCCGCGCACACTGCCGGAAATACGCCCCGTTTACCAAGGAGCACCTGGCCATGACGACGTACACCAAGCACTTTGTCGGCGGGGAGTGGGTCCCGCCGGAGAGCACCGACGTGATCGAGGTGGTCAACCCCGCCGACGAGCAGGTGATCGGCTCGGTACCGGCCGGCACACCCGCGGATGTGGACCGGGCGGTGTGCGCGGCGAGCCGGGCCTTTGAGGAGTGGTCGCGCACCTCCCCGCAGGAGCGCGCCGACCACCTGCGGCGGATCCACCTGGCGCTGGAGGAGCGGGCCGAGGAGATCGCGAGGCTGGTGACGCGGGAGGTCGGCACTCCCTTGCAGGAGAGCCGGGTGCTCCAGTCCGGGCTGCCCATCTTCACCTTCGGCCACGCGGCCGAGCTGGCGGCCGGTTTCGACTTCGGGCCGGAGGAGGTCGGGAACTCCCACGTCGTGCGTGAGCCGGTCGGCGTGGTCGGGTGCATCACGCCGTGGAACTTCCCGTTGCACCAGGTCTCGCTGAAGGTGGCGCTCTCGCTCGCCGCGGGCTGTACCGTCGTCCTGAAGCCCTCGGAGGTCGCCCCGCTGTCCGCCCTGCTGCTGGCGGAGGTCGCCGAGTCGGCGGGGCTGCCCGCGGGGGTGCTCAACGTCGTGACCGGGTACGGGCCGGTCGTCGGCGAGGCGCTGGTGTCCCACCCGGATGTGGCGATGGTTTCGTTCACCGGCTCCACCCGCGCCGGACGCCGGGTGGCGGCGCTGGCGGCGGAGACGGTGAAGAAGGTGGCACTCGAACTCGGCGGCAAGTCGCCCAACGTCATCCTCGACGACGCCGACCTGCAGGAGGCGGTCACCGACGGCGTCGCCAAATGCTTCCTCAACTCCGGGCAGACCTGTATCGCCCTCACCCGCATGATCGTGCCGCGCGACAGGCTGGCCGAGGCCGGGCGGATCGCCGCCGAGGTGGCGAGCGGCTACCGGGTGGGCGACCCGCTGGACGAGGGGACCCAGATCGGTCCCATGGTTTCCGACACCCAGGTCAAGCGGGTGCGCGACTACATCGCGGCCGGGGTCGCCGAGGGAGCCACGCTTTTGACGGGCGGACCCGACACGCCGCACGACGGGCCCGGCTACTTCGTTGCGCCCACCGTCTTCACCGACGTCAGCAACGACATGACCATCGCCCGGGAGGAGATCTTCGGGCCCGTGCTGTCGATCCTCCCGTACGACACCGAGGAGGAGGCCGTCGCCATCGCCAACGACACACCCTACGGTCTGGCCGGGGCCGTCTGGTCGGGCGACCCCGAGCGGGCGGAGGCCGTCGCCCGCCGCATCCGTGCCGGGATGGTCGACGTGAACGGCGGGGCCTTCAACCCGCTGGCCCCCTTCGGCGGCTACAAGCAGTCGGGCGTGGGCCGCGAGGCCGGGCGCGCGGGATTCGAGGAGTTCCTGGAGACCAAGGCGATCCAGCACTGACCGACATCGGCTCCGCACCGGCGGCCCGGCAGCACTGCGGGGCCGCCGGTGCGGCGACTGAGAGGGGACGACCCATGTACGACTACATCATTGTGGGTGCGGGCTCGGCGGGTTGTGTGCTTGCCGCCCGGCTCAGTGAGGATCCGGATGTACGGGTACTGCTGGTGGAGGCGGGCCCGACCGACGACGCGCAGGAGATCCACATCCCGGCGGCGTTCTCGGCGCTGTTTCGCACCAAGTACGACTGGGACTACCTCAGCGAACCCGAGCCGGGTCTGGCCGAGCGCCGCTGCTACCTGCCGCGTGGGCGGATGCTCGGCGGCTCCTCCTCGATGAACGCCATGATCTACATCCGCGGCAACCGCCACGACTACGACGCCTGGGCCGCGGCCGGGGCGAAGGGCTGGGGCTGGGAGGAGGTCCTGCCCTATTTCCTGCGCGCGGAAGACCACCACGCCGGCGCCTCCACCTGGCACGGTGCGGGCGGCCCGCTCCCGGTCAACCCCGGACGCTCCCGAAACCCTCTCATCGACGCGTTCGTATCAGCCGCCCAGCAGGCCGGACACCCGTTCAATGCCGACTTCAACGGCCCCGAGCAGGACGGCGTCGGCTACTACGAGCTCACCCAGCGCAACGGCCTGCGCTGCAGCACCGCCGCCGCCTACCTGCGCCCCGCCCTGGACCGGCCGAACCTGCACGTGCGCACCGCCACCCAGTGCACCAAAATCCTGTTCGACCAGGGCCGGGCCGTGGGCATCGAGGTGGACCGCGACGGCGCCCCGGAGGAGTTGCGGTGCCAACGCGAGGTGGTGCTGGCCGCCGGGGCTTACAACTCGCCGCAGCTACTGATGCTCTCGGGCATCGGCATCGCCGATGAGCTGGCCGCCCACGGCATCACCCCTCGGGTGGATCTGCCGGTGGGCACAAACCTCCAGGACCATCCCCACCTGCCCGTCATCCACCTCACCGACACCGAGTCCCTGCTGACCGCGCAAAGCCCCGACAACATACGGCTGCTGGAGGAGGAGGGGCGTGGCCCGCTCACCTCCAACGTGGGCGAGGGCGGCGGCTTCTTCCGCACTACCGACGGCCTGGACGCCCCGGATGTGCAGATCCACGCCGTGCCCGCCATGTTCCACCAAGAGGGCCTGGGCGCGGCCACCGACCATGCCTTCCACATCGGAGCGGTGCTGCTGGCGCCGACCAGCCGCGGCAGGGTCACGCTGCGCTCGGCCCTGCCCAGCGCCAAACCGCGCATCCTGCACAACTACCTGGCCACCGAGGAAGACCGGGCCACCGCCATCCGCGCGCTGCGGCTGATGCTCGACATCACCGGCCGGCCCGCCCTGCAAGCGCACCACCGCGCGGACTTCCTGGTCCCGTCCGGTGACAGCGACGCCGACCTGCTCGCCTACGCCCGGCGGGTCCTGCACACCCTGTACCACCCCACCAGCACCTGCGCGATCGGCCCGGTGGTCGACCCCGAGCTGCGCGTGCACGGCGTGAGCGGGCTGCGGGTGGCCGACGCCTCGGTGATGCCCACCGTGGTCCGCGGCAACACCAACGCACCCACCATCATGATCGCGGAACGGGCCGCGGATCTCATCCGCGGTGTCTCGGCGGCGGCCCGACCCCGGTGATCCGGACGGCACCGTGCGGCACCCGGCTACCTGCCGGGTGCCGCACGGTGCCCGCGCCCGTGGCGGAGGTCCGCACCGTTGAGGCTTCGGCCGTCACTTTCCGGAGGGGCCTCCGCCGCGGCCGTTCGCCGGGTTAGGCTGCCCGTGGCCCGGGGGTCCGGCCGACGATCCAACCGGGCGGGTCAGCCTGCGGAACAGTCCGCTGGGGCGTCCCGCCCCCTTCGCCGCGGGAGCCAACTTGACCGTCACCTCGCAGCACAACGGCGTGCGTCGGCTGACCGATGGGCTGCTGCCCGGGATCGACCGCCTCGCAGACCGGCTCGCCGACCGGATCACGAGGGAGGAGGACGCCTATCGCGACCACGGGCAGGTGGGGTACGACCAGTTGCGTGCGGCGTGCGCGGAGAACCTGCACGCCATGGTCACCCAGTTGGGCAGGGACACCCTGGACCTACGTGTGCCGCAGGACACCGGCCGCTTCAAGGCCGAGCGCGGGATCCCGCTGTCGGCGGTGACGCACGCCTACCGGGTCGCCGGGCGGTTCCTCTGGGAGTGCGTCCTGGCGGAGGCGGGAGACACCGTCGTCAGGGAGGTCCCCGACGCCGCCACGGCGGTCTGGACGGTCAGCGACGCCTTCGCCGACGCCGTGACCGAGGCGCACCGCGACACCATGTCGGAAAGAGCCCACCGGGACCGGCAGATCACAAGCCTGCTGCTGGCCGCGCTCCTCGAGGGCCAGCTGGAGGGGGGTATGCACCTGTGGGAGTGCGCCGACGCCCTGCGGCTGCCGCAGCGGGGGACCTTCGCGGTGGTGAGCATTGAGCTGGGCGCCGGGGCCCACCCGGATGAGGACGTGCTGCACGACCTGGAGCGCTCCCTGCGGCCGCTCGGCGTCTGGTCGGTGTGGCGTTCGGAGGACGACGCCCAGGTGGGGCTGCTCTCACTGCGGTCACCGACGGGGGTCACCCAGGCAAGGGAACTCCTCGGCCGGCGCGGCATCGGACGGGTGGGGATGAGCGCTCTCTTCCAGGGCCTGGAGCACGCGCCGACTGCCTTCCGTCAGGCCCGGCTCGCCTGCGCCTGCGTCGAACCCGGCTCCCACGCGGTGGCCTCGTACGGAGACTCGCCGGTTCGGCTGATGGTGGTGAGCGCCCCCGACTCGGCCGAGCACGCCGTACAGCAGGTGCTGGGCCCGGTCCTGGAACTTCCCGCCCACGAAAGAGACCGGCTCCTGGAGACGCTGGCCTGGTGGTTCACCTGTGGCGGGTCAGCCACCGAGACTGCGGCCCGAATGTACTGCCACCGCAACACCGTGACCTTCCGACTGCGCCGGGTGCAGGAGCTGACGGGGCGTTCCCCGTCCGACCCGGTGGGTGCGAGCGAGATCCACCTCGCGCTGGAGGCGCACCGGCTGCTGACGGGGCTCTCCCGGCTCGGGGGCACGCCCGGCCCGTGACTAGGGCGGCGGGTGAGCGGGCCGCGGCCCCGAACGCCGCGCGAACCCGGTCCCGGCGAACACCGCCACGAGCGCGACCAGGCGAACACCTCTGCGCGACGGCCCGACAACACCTCGCCGAGCCGCCCGTGGATCCGCACAGCAGCAGCGCGCCTGCTTGCCTGCGCCGAGTACGTGCGGTGCGTCACTCGGACTGATGGCCCTGCGCCGCGATGCCGGCGAGGAGCAGATCGACCACGCCATCCAAGAAGGGCGGCGCGCGTTCGGCCAGCAGGCGGACGACCACGCTGGTGTGATCAAGAATTCCAGGGCATGGACGGAGTATCAAGAAGTCGGCGACCGCGCGGTCAGCTCGTGTACGGCGTCGCTGTCGTTGAGGATGTCCTTGGTCCGGTGAACGGGGAGATGTGGACCTCGTGTTCTGCGAGGTGCCCCATCTCCGCGTGAATGTTCGGCAAGGAGGGCCGGGCTGGGAGTACCTCGGGCGCGCCCAGCCAGCTCGAATCATCTGCCTCACGCCGAGCACAACGACTCGTTGAGGCAGCGGCCCGCTGCCTGATCTCTAGACGACACAACGACTCACGGACTCAGCGTCGCCGACGACCTCGCCCGCGGCCTGTCCGTGCTGAAGATCCGGCGTGGAGCCCCAGACCCGAAGACCTCGCTCGTCAGCCCCGAGAAGGCGCGTGAAAACACGGAGAAGGAAGTCGACCGGCTCGGCGGCTGGCTCTCCCGCTTCTGCACCTGGCCCGGGCAAGCCGCGGCGACCGACCACGCGGGCAAGCCCAAGGCGGCCCTGGGCAAGCCCGCGTTGTCGGTGGCGGCTGCAAGGCTCGTGCGGATGAACGGCGATGAGCAGCTGAACGGCCGGGTCTATGGTGCGGAGCACGACGCCCCCAACCCTGGCGGCGACCAAAGCGGTCCAGCAGCGGGTCTGGCTGGTGCCGGCACGCGTCACCGTGTACCTGTTGCTGGCCGGGGCGCTGTTCGCTGGGCTGGGTTATCGGCAAGAGTTCGCGGCAGGTTGGTGTCCGCTCGTCGAGCGGGCGCAGACAGGAACTTCACGGTCGTGGCTGCTTGTATATCGGCCAAATACACAGTGTACCTGCCGGTAGGCCAGTACGGTTTCGGACCTGTGGGCAAGTAATGAGCTACAGCATGGTGGACGAGATGCTGCCTGAGGCGTTGACGGCACTGGCCGCAGCGGGGGGCGCCGCTGTGGTGCAAGCGGCGGGAAGCGATGCGTGGGAAGGGTTGCGCGGCCGACTGGCGTGGTGGTTCGGCCGCGGCGATGCGGTGCGCGAGCGCGGGGAGCTCGAGCGGCTGGAGCTAAGCGCGGCCGATCTCGCTGCCGCCGAGACCGGCAACGCCGAGCGGGTCAGGACACGACAGGAGGCCGTGTGGCAGACCCGCATCGAGGCCCTGCTGGAAGGCTTGGGCGACGATGAGCAGCGGGCCCAGGCCGCCGCCGAACTGCAGCAGTTGCTGGATCAGACCGCGCCCTCGGCCACTGATGGGGGCGGGCTGGTGTCGGGCAACACCTTCCACGGCCCGACCGCCGTGCAGGCCGGCAACCACAACCGGCAGGATGTCCGCTTCGGACCCCAGGCATGACCCGTTCTGAGATCAGCACGACGGGTGGCGGCGCGCATGGGAACACCTTCCACGGCCCGACCGTCGTGCAGGTCGGCAACGGCAACCAGCAGCGGTTTTGTGTTCACCCCGGGCAGGGATCAGAGCTGGAAGGGGATGTAAGAAGCCTGGCCACGCAGGTGCACACGCGCTGCGCAAACGACGCGAAAGTACTCGGCCTCCGCGGACCGGCCGAGCTGAACGTCGGGTATCGAGTGTGTCACTGGCCTGGAGACGAAGCGGCCGCTGAAGACGGTCGTGCTGACCTGGTTCCTCCTGACGTGTGCGGTGACGTCCGCGACATCGCGGACCTCTTCCAGCGCGCTCCCTCCCGGCAGTTGGTGGTAACCGGTGAGCCGGGATCGGGCAAAAGCGCGTTGGCGATGCTGCTCAGCCTTGGTTTGCTCGAAGAGTGGCGCCTGACGGAGCCGGTTCCCGTTATCTTGGCCCTGTCCTCGTGGCGTCCGGACAAGGACTCCTTCGACACCTGGTTGGAGCAACGGATAACCGAGGACTACCCGTTCTTGAAGCCTCCTCGCAGGTATGGCGCACGGCCGGTGATCGCAATGCTGGCCAAAAAAATGATCACGCCCGTCCTCGACGGGCTCGACGAGGTTCCCGAAGCCCTGCGCGGCGTTGCCGCCAGGGCCATCGCCAAGGAGATGGACGAAGGAAGGTCGCTGGTGGTCACCTGCCGCAGCGCCGAATATCGTAGGCATGCGGTGAACGTCGCCCACACCATGTCGGGTGTCGCGCGGATCGAACTGCAACCACTCCCCAGTGAAAAGGCAATAGATTTCCTGATCGGCGGTTCCCACCGGTCGGTGTCCTCATGGCCCGCCGAACACCACTGGTCTCTCGTGAAGCGGGAGTTGGGCAGGCATTCACCTTTGGCACATGTCATGACCAGTCCACTGATGGTCAGCCTGGTGCGAGAGCTGTACCAGCCACAGGACCCGCCTGACGTCGGCGAACCGGTATCTAACGGTCGTTCCTTGCGGGACCTCGTCGCCATCGGCGACGAATCCTCGGCGGAACACTCTGACCCCGGCCGGGCCACAGGCCCGGAGCCTGCCGCGTTCGACGAGGCCGTCGACCGTTTGCGTGCACACCTCCTCGAGGGTCTCATCGTCCGCGCCTATCCGCAGGGTCCGTTAGCGCCGGGCATCGAGCCCGCGAGGTGGCATTGGGAACAGGCACGTGCATGGCTGGCCTTCCTCGCCCGGCAGTTGCGCCGGAACGGTGACACGCACGACATCTGCTGGTGGAGGCTTCGCGACGCCGTACCCCAGCCGGTCCGGGTTGCAATCGTGGGCGCTGTCGCAGCCGGTTTGGCGGCCATCGCCTGGCGGTGGTGGATGGCGTGCGGGTTCGGACTCGCTTTCGGCCTGGCCGCCGGGTTGCCGACTCAGGGACCCGGACCGAGGCACGCGCTCGGCTGGAACCGGCTGCGGTCCAGCCGCCCTGGATCCGGCACGCGCCGACTGCTGATGCAGCTGGGACCGCGGGTGCTCGAGCAGGCCATGGTGGGCGCGGCCCTGGGCCTCATCGTCGGGATGACGACCGGCTCAGTGGCCTGGCTGGTCGGCGCACCCCTGATCGGCGCCATGGCTGGGGGAGCGGTCGGTGCGACGAGCGGCATGAGCAGCGAGGGCAGAATCCCCCGAATGATCAGTCCGCTCCAGGTTCTACGAGCGGATCGGGCGATCGGGCTCCGCCTCGGCCTACTGGCAGGTGGTGCAGCGGGGCTGGCAACCGCCGTGGCCTCGGCCTCGCGTGTCCCTACGGGGATGGCTATGACGCTCGGATGCACCATCGCCCTAGCCGTCGGTTTCGGTGCCGCGTTGACCGTCGCCGTGCTGCTCGGCACGCTGGCCGGCGGCCTGATCACCAACGTGCGCGTTGACGGGGCCGCCGAGGGAACCTTGACCGTGATGCTGTTTGCAGGCTGCTGTTCGGGCGGGCTCGCAGTCGGCAGGGCCGTGAGGGCCCTGAGCGGCTTTGCTGTCTGTGCCTGGTGGCAGTGGGTACTTCTGAGCAGGACATGGCTGCCGCTGACCCGGCGACTTCCCTGGTCAGTGATGTCGTTCCTGGCCGATGCCCATAAGCGCGGCCTGTTGCGCCGGGTCGGACCCGTGTACGAGTTCCGGCACGCCTTGTTGCGTGACCACCTCGCGTCCACGCCTCGGACTCCAATGAGGATCGATTCGGCATGAAAAAGCTCCTCGTCTGGGGAATCCTCCTCACCACCCTGGGTGTTCTCACTTCGGCACAGACCGTGTATCTGCTCAAGCGGGTGAACGAGACTCGGCAACGCATCGACTACTACCTCAACGCCTCCGAACGGGTTTACCAGGACAGCATCCGTGTGGAGGAAAACGACTCCAAGAGGTCGGCCGAACTACTTCAGGAGGCCTTCGACAGGGCGGATTACGCCGAACAGGACCTCGACCATCTGGTGGAACAGAAACGCGGCATGGGCGTGTTCGCGGCCGCATCATCGGCACTGGTGGTGGCAGGTGTGACGATGCTGCTGATCAGACGCCGGAGAGCCGCCGCAACCGAGCAGGCACGGCACGACATTCCTGTCGCACCGGTGTCCGACTGAGGCGTCAGCGCTGTGCTGATCCTGGAGTTCCTGACATCGCAAACGGGGCCGGGTCCTGCTCGTCAGCCGTTGGCGGTCGCCCGCCCCATGGGCTACCCGGGGCCGCCACCCCATACCTGGTGATCTCACGCAAAGTGGAACCGGTACACGCGTTCATCCCGCAGTCCCACCGGTCGGGGCCGAGGCGGAGGTTGACCTCGGCGACGTAGGTGTAGGCCTGGCCGGTGAGCTGGTCACCTGCTTCGTGTTCGCGATGGCCTGTCGTATTCGGGCAAGGCCGTGCATCTCGCGTTCGCCTCCTGCGTTTGTCTGTGTCCAGCTGGCGGGCTCGCAGGACGGTCAGGCACGCCTCGCTCACGGTCCATCCCGCTGCCCCGCTTCCCAGCCGAGCGGATCCGCCCGGCTCACCGGCCGGCGGACTCTCAACCTCGGGCGGCGAGTGTCACCGCCGAAACCGTGATCGGCTCCCACCACCACGGCGACGCCGCGGAGGCCGCTCTCGCCCTGACCCCGACCACCGCACCGCGTGCGAGGGGGCCTGGGCCCTGGCCGTCGCCGTCCTGGGCGCCCTGGTCACCAACGACCCCCCGTACCGCTCCACGGTCCTGCCCGCCCCCGACCCCAGCACCCTCGCCGGCCTCGTGACCGACTACCCGTCCGCCATCACCACCGTCGCCCAAGCCCTCGAGCTGCTAGACGCAAACGAGGACTTCGACACCGCCCGCCACCACGATCCGAACTGGCCCACCGACACCGAGAGCACGGCCGTACGAGCCCTGCGCGATCCGCTGGGCCTTCAGCCAGTTCCATCCCACCAACCGATTCCCCAGCCAGGTCGGCATCGACGGCTGAACCGGGCCTCGTGCTCAGAGTCCGCCGCGGCCACCACCGCCTCCGCAGCAACCGCTGAAGCTGAGCCAACCGCACGGCACCGGCCTGAGCGCCTTCCGCTGGGTCGCCGAGCGGACGATCTCCTGGCTGCACGGCTTCCGCCGCCTGCGGATCCGCTGGGAGAGAAGCGACGACATCCACGAAGCCTTCCTCGGACTCGCCGTCTGCCCGATCACCCACCGACACGTCCAACGCCTTTGTCGGGGCCAGTAACACCGAGCGAGTCCTTGTGCCCGTCACGGCCAGACCGTCAAGGACCGGTGTGCACATAGGGGGCCCAACGGGACGGGCTGTTCGGGTGGGCGTCGCGGAGGATCCGGACGGCTGCGTGGACGGCCTCGGCCGGGTCAGCGTGCTCCGACAACAGCGGATAAAGGAGTTCGGTGAACCGGGCGGCCGCGTCATCCCAGACGGAGAACTGGGTGGCGACGACGTGTCGCCAGCCGGTGTGGTGGAGGGCGTTGGCGAGGGTGATCGCCTCGTCAAGATGGGCGATGCCGCCCGTCGCGGTCTTGCAGGCGCTGAGGACGGCGAGCTCTCCGTGGGACGGTGGCTGAGCCAGCAGATCGGTCAGCGACAGCAGCCCGTCCTGGAGCACGAACCCTGCCTCGGACGGAGAGACGAGGTTCTGTGTGGCGTGGCAGGCGAAGTGAACCCGCATGTGGCGGCTGAGGGCGTGGCGTGCCGACTCGCGGCGGGCGTTGCGGAGCAGTGTGTAGTCGGGGAACACTCCGGTTAGGAACTCTTGCTCGGCGTCGACGTTGGGCAGCGGGTCAGCGTTCGGGGCTTTTGGCACTGCGATGATCAGCAGGTCACCAGGGGTTGCGGGGGGCGTCTTGCGGGCCTGTGCCAGGGCTCGGAGCGAGGGCAAGATCGAACAGACGGTGTCGCCGGACGCGGCGTGCAGCGGCAGCATGGTCAGCGGGCCGGTCGGGCACCACCAGATCCGGCGCGGGCGTTCGGGGAAGGAGTCGAGAACCGGACCGGTGACGGTCTCGGAGAGTCGGCGCAGCAGAGCCGCCAGCCGGCGCTCCGCGTTGATCACCACGAGCGGGTCGCCGGAGGCCGCATCAAGCGCCTTCATCGACTCCAGGTGCTCGTCGGCCCAGCGTGCGACCTCGTTGTCGGTGAGGTCCGGCAGGGGCACGGTGCGGATCTCGTCGCGTTCGATGATCAGGGCGTCGCATCGCCACCGGCTGACGTTCAGCAGCACGACGGGGCCCTCGTCACCCACCCGTTCGATGCCCGCGGGCCGGAGGAAACGGGACTGCCCGGGCAGCCCGCGGATCTGTTCGATGAGGTCCTCGAACTCGCGGGCCAGCGCCAGCCGCCGATCCGCGCCGAGCGGGTCCTTGACCCCGCCGGGCTCGGCGTCGAGCGCGGCGCGCAGCTCGGCGAAGCGGGCCGCGAGCGTGGGCCAGGCGGAGCTGAGTCCGGCCAGGTCGCTTTGGCCTTCCAGCAGTCGGCTCCACAGCAGGACGCGGCCCTGCTCCAGATACTCCACGGCAAGGCGGGGACGCCCAGCGGCCAGGGCGTTGGCGGCAGCGTCGCAGGTCAGACCGGGCAGGCGGGCGATCAGCGCCTCCGCGTCAGAACGCCGCAACCCGCGCCATACGCGGCGCGGCAGTAACTCCATGTACGCGGCGTAGGCGTCCAGAGCTTCGCTGCCGCCGAGTTGCTCGCCGGCCGACTCGCGCGCCCAGGCCCGGGCGGAGTCCAGCCGCAGGTAGATGGAGGAGGCGGGGTCGGCGGCTACCTCCCGCCACAGCATGTACGCGGCCGTGAGATCGGGGGGGGCGGACCGCTCGGCCAGACGAAGCGCCTGGTTGAACCGGATCGAACCATGCCCGACATGGCCCGCCGGCGAAGCGGTCATCGCAGCCTCGCCCCACCGGATAGCCTCCTCCAGGTCGGCGGGGTCGCCGGTGCGCTGCAACGAGACTGCCAGGTTGTCGGCGGTCATCGCCCATCCGGCTCCCTTCTCGGGGGCGAGCCTCAGACTTTCACGGGCGGCATCGGCGGCCTCGCGGTACCGGCCGAGCCTCACCAGCACGCCCGCGAGGTTGGAGAGCAGGAGGGACCGGTTGACGCCGTCGGCCGGGCTCGTTTCGAGGGCCTCCTGCAGCAGTCCGGCGGCCTCCTCGTCCGTGTCCGGATGGTGGAGGTCGGTAAGCACCATGGCGAGATTGCTGAGCTGGTTGAGGCGGCGCGCGGAGCGCAGAGGCGAGTCTTCGACGGCCCTGCGCAGCCAGACGACGGCCTCCTCCAGCAGCTCCGACTGGTCGGTCAGCCGGTATCGGCGGTGCAGGAGCAGCCCGAGGGAACCAGCCCGCCCGGCCCAGTCGGATGCGGTCTGCGGCCCCTCGCCCAGCGCAGCGCGGCCAAGCCGGATGGCCTCGTCGAGCGGCCCGGTCGCGCCTGTCCGTTCGTGCTCGGCATACAGCAGCTGTGCGAGGCTCATGTCGACGCCGGGGTCGCCCTGGTGCGGGAGCGCGACGGCGTCGCGGGCCAGGGCGACGGCCTCGACGAGCAGGCCGGGGTCGTCGGACAGCTGGTAGAGCCTGTGCAGGTTCCAGGCCAGGTTCGTCAGGTAGACGACGTGCTTGTCGGACTTGCGGGCGAGTGCGAGGGCCTTCCGCTGGTGTGCCAGGGCCGCCTCCAGGTGGGCGCGGTCGGAGGTGGTTTCGTATCGGTAGGTCGCGAGCACGCCGAGCAGGTTGAGCGCGTCGGCCCGTTCCAGGCCGGTCGCCACGTCGGCCAGCCGTCCGGCGAGTTCCTCGGCCTCGGCGAGGTCAACATCGTTGCCCGTTCGTTCGAGCCGGGTGTGGAGAAATTGGGCGAGCGTAAAGAGCTGCTCGGGATTGGTGTCCGTAAGCGTTCGCTGAACGTCGATGGCCCGGTCCAGGTCCCGGTCGTCGCCGCCGACGGAGTGCCGGGTGTGGAGCACGTCGGCGAGGGTGGCGACGAAGGTTGGATCGCCGGTCTCGGCGGCTGACTCCGCGAGGTTCAGGGCAGCGTCGAGGTCGTCCGGGAACCTCCGGACCGCGCCGCGGCGCACCAGGACCGTGGCGAGCATGTTGGCGACCGCCGGGTACCTCGGATGCTCCTCGGGCAGCAGGACCAGTGCCTGCTCGAGCAGGTCGGCGGCCTCGTCGACACGGTCGATTCCCCCGCGGTCGAGCTGTTTGACGATCCGTGCTGCGGCCCGCAGCGGCTTCAGGACCTCCCGGGGATACTCCGTGCTCGTCCTGCGCTGGTTCTCGATTCCCTCGACGATCCGCGCAGCGGGCCGCAGGATTTTCAGCAGTTCCACGGCCTCCCGGGAAGGCTGCTCGGCGGCGCGGCGCTCAAGCGCGTGCCGCACTTCGTCGGGGACGAGCCCCGGCGCCGTTGCCTGGATGACCCGGAAGTAGTCGACAGCGAGCCCGAGTTCCTCCGCCACCGCGCCGAGGGCGGCCTCGTCGGCGGTGAGAGCGGCCGCCATCAGGAGGTACCTGTGCCGGTGCCACCGCCAGGACGCCAGAGCGACCACCGCCCCAAGCGCGTGCATCGGGTCGACGCCCTCGTGGATCCCGGAACGGACCCGAGCGGCGCACTGCTCGGCGCCGCGGCCCATGATCCGGTCCGGGTTGCCGTGCTGGACCCAAGCGAGGACCCGTCGTTGCAGTTCGTCCACTTCGCGCCCGGCACGCTGCCCGAACCATCGCATCATTCGGAATCCCGCTCATCGTTCCGCCCCAACACCCCAAGATGGTGACATGAATCACGTTCCGCGGTCTTCCGTTCCCGACGAGACCGAGCACCTCGCGCGCTGGTGCAGACTGCTGCCCGAACTTGAAAATGCCGCAGCGGTGGGCGGCTGGCTGGATGAGCTGCGCGCACAGGCGGCGATCGTCGCAGCAGGCGGGCCCGCCTCGGAGGCGTTTCGGGCCCTCGGATTCGAGACCGGGACCCGCCGCGACGCCGGATTACCCGCCCTGCCCGGCCTACCGCAGCCGAAGATCCCCGCTGGGATCTACAGGTGCCCGACCAGCCGCTGCGGACGGTTGGAAGGCAGGGCCGACGACGGCAGGGTGCCGGTCTGCCGGATCTCCGGGACCAGGCTGACGCTGAAAGCCGAAGCATGACCGCGTTCCTCAACGGCCTTGGCGCCAAGCTCGCCGAGCGGTGGGTGTCGCTCCTGTTGCTACCCGGCCTGCTTTACGGAGCGGCCGTGCTCTGCGCGGCCTGGCTGTCCCACGACCACGCCCTCGATGAACGGCTGCTCGCCGACCACGCCGAGAATTACCTGAAGTCCTACGGCGGCAGACCATACGCCGCGGCCGTCCTGGCAGTCCTCGTCCTGCTAGCCGTTGCCGGCCTCGGGCTGCTGGCGCGGTTCGCCGCGTTCCTCGTCGGCCGCGCGTGGCTCGGGCCGTGGCCGCGGCCGCTCACCCCACTGACGAACCGGCTCACCGAGCGCCGCAGGCGCCGCGCCCCGGACGGACTGGAACGCTACCGGCCCGCCCGTCCGACGGCCGCCGCAGACCGCGTCAGGCTCATCGATGAGCGGCTGGACGCCGAGTACGGGCTGCGCGCCGCCCTGCTCTGGCCGCGGCTGTGGCTGCTGCTGTCCCCGGACGTCCGGGCCCCGATCCAGGCGACCGCTGATTCCTACACCGCAGCCACGACGCTGGCCGGCTGGGGCCTGCTCTACCTGGTGCTGGGCCCGCTCTGGTGGCCTTCCCTGCTCATCGGCGCGGCAATGTGCGCTACGGCCGCGGTGCGCTTGCGCTCGGCGATCGACGACTTCGCCGTGCTCGTCGAGTCCGCCGTCGACACCCATCAGCCGGCCTTGGCGGCCGCCTTCTCTCTGACACTCGCCAACGGCTCGATCAGCCCAGCGCAAGGCGCCGACGTGACCGACCGCCTCAACAAGGGGGCCTGACCCCGGCCTTCTGCCAGTTGGAAGGCTGGCTAACCACCTTGAGATGGTGGTCTTCTTCCAGGGCACGCCGGACAGGCGGCAGCGTCCTGTCACGGCCTGCCGCTCCACGGCTTAGGAGGACTCTCGAGCAGGCAGGCACCAAGAGTCCCGGGCCCCACGCAGCATCTCCGCTTAAGAGGTCGTTTCAGTTGGTGAGTCGTCGGTAGCTGATGAGGGCTGCGGCGATGCCGACGAAGGCCAGGAAGTGCTCGGCCTTTCGCTCGTAGCGCCGGTGCAGCCTTCGGCATCCGGCCAGCCAGGAGACCGTTCTCTCGACGACCCAGCGGTGTCGGCCGAGCCGCGTGGACGACTCGATGCCCTTGCGGGCGATGCGGTGGCGGATGCCACGCTCGCGAAGCCATTTCCGCAGGGGGTCGTAGTCGTAGCCCTTGTCGGCATGGAGCTTGGCCGGACGCCGGCGGCGCGGGCCGCGACGGGAACGGATGGGCGGGATCCCGCGCACGAGCGGTACCAGGCCGAGGCTGTCGTGCATGTTGGCGCCGGAGATGCCCAGCGACAGCGGCACGCCGTTCCGGTCGGTGATCAGGTGGATTTTCGATCCCGGCTTGCCGCGGTCGGTCGGATTTGGTCCGGTCAGTAGCCCCCTTTTGCCGCCCGGACGCTGACGGAGTCGATCGCGCACCGCGACCAGTCCAGCTCACCCCGCGCGCCGAGTTCATCGAGGATGACCCGGTGCAGCCTGGCCCACACCCGGTCCCGGCTCCACTGGGCAAAGCGCCGGTAGACGGTGGGCCAGGCCGGCCCGAACACCGGCGGCAGCTGCCGCCACGTGCAGCCGGAGGTGGCCACGAAAATGATCGCCGCGAGGCATTCGCGGTCCCCAGCCCGCCGTCGCCCGCCGCCCTGCGGGCGTATGACCTCCGTCGGCGGGACCACCCGCCGAAACAGCGTCCACAACTCGTCCGGCACCAACCGCTCCACCAGATCCGTCATGCACGGCTCAACGAGCGATCACACCGTCAGAAACGGCGTCTTAACTGGCCCTGACAAAGGGGTTGGACGTGTCGTTGGGTGATCAGGCAGAGGGCGAGTCCGAAGAAGGATTGGTCGAGGTCGTCGTCCGCGCCTTCAGGGCTGGGGTGTTGCACCTTGGGAAAGGGCTCGCTGCAGCAGGTCCCGGAGTGTGTCCTGCTCCTGCCGGGGTGCCATAACGACATCGGATGCACAGGCGGCAGCGCAGGTGCGGGCTGCTGCCGCTGGGCGGTTTGCCTGCCGCCTCGGCTCCGGGCACGAGGGCTCCCCGCCAGGCCGGTAGGGGGTACCGGCCTGAGGGGGGAGTGCTTGCGGTCAGGCGAGGTTCTTGGTGAAGAACTCGTCCAGGGTGTCGAAGGGGATGAGGTCCACTGCGGTCGTACAGGTCGACGTGGTCCGCGCCCGGGACGACCACGAGGTCGACGGTGTCGGGGGCCGTCTTGTGGACGTCCTCGGAGTAGTAGAGAGAGTGCGCGTCGGCGCCGGCCACGAGGAGAACCTTGCGCGGGGCGAGCATGTCCAGGTTGGCCATCAGCGGGAAGGCGAAGAAGGCCATGGGGGTGGTGGCGGTCCACGCGGTGGTGGAGTTGATCGGGCGGGGGTGGTAGCCGCGCTCGGTGCGGTAGTAGTCGTAGAAGGCCGCCAGGACCGGGTTGGGGTTCGCGGGGAGGGTTTCGGGGAAGATGTTGTCGGCCTCGACCAGGTTGCCGGCCTCGTCGAAGGGGACATCGCCGAGGCGGAACCGGACGCTGCGGGGGTCTGGGGCGGCTTTGGCGCGGCGGACGCGTCGACCTCGCTGGAGCCAGCCTGATCCGGTGTCGTGCGCCTACTTCATGCCCTCGCCCAGTCGAGTCCGAGGCGAGCGAGCTGTTCTGTCCATGGGTGGTTTTTCTGATCAGTAGGTTGTGGTTTGGCCTGGGCTGATCAGTTTGGTGTCTGGTGGGGGTAGCGCTTTGAGTCCCGGTCGCAGCGGCTGGCTGACGGAGGAGATGAGGGCATGGGCTACGTGCTGAGCAGGCACTTGGTCAGATGGAGTGAGCGTTGGTCAACTGTGGTCAGTCTGCCTGAGTGGTTATCAGGTTGGTTGAGTGTTCCTATGCGCTGGTTGTGGTGTTGATGGGGTGGTTGATCGAGGTCGCCGTGGCTCTCAAGGACCTGCTTCGGCCTGCACCGCAGGAAAGATCGCCGCTTTGTTGCGGAGCGGGGCAGGTCACCGCCTGAAGAGACGCTGGTGGCCTGCCCCGCATACTGAGGCAGTTCTCGCTGCGGCAGGACACCAATCGCCGAGAGATGGAGCGCAGATGGATGTGGGATCGGTGCTCGGCAGCATAGGCCGAGTGGCGGCCGGGGCGGGCCGACTGGTGTGGGCAGTGGTGACCGCACCGACCACGGGCACCGAGTATGACGTCCACTCCCAGATCGACAGGCTTGCGGAGAAAATCGAGAACGAGGTGCCGGAGGAGTTGCGGGACCGGGCGTGGGGTCTGGTTGTGGACGCGCTGTATGGGGTTCCTCAGGAAGTCGATCAGTTGGTGGAGGGACACCAGCCGCTCCATGACGAGGAGACCGAGGGCCCGTCGGCCAAGTACTGATGCCGGGAGCCGAAGAGCCTGAAGGGCGCCTTCGTTGACCACGCCGCTTCGGTCAGACCGGGGCGGCCTGCTCCGCCCAGCGCAGCGCGCGGGGAGCGTCGGCCGCCACCTCGCGCAGCTGCTCCCAGAGGACCTGCTGTGGTGCTGGAACGTGCGGCGCCACAGCAGGCCGCCTGTGCGCCTAGGCAGTGTCTTTCCGATCATCCGATCGTTGGGCTGGCTGTGAGGGATGGGGAGATATCTGACGCCGCGTGGTCGGTCATCGAGCCGTTGCTGCCGCCAGCGGGCCGGGCCCGAGGCAGGTGGCGAGACCACCGCCAGGTCCTCGAAGGCATCGTGTTCAAGTTCCGCACCGGTGTGCCCTGGAGGGATCTGCCGGATCGGTTCGGTCCCTGGCAGACCGTGCACGGCCGCTTCGCGCGCTGGTTCGCCGACGGAACCTTCGACCGGCTCCTGGCCGCGGCCCAGGGACAGGCGGAGGTGGACTGGCTGGTCGCGCTGGACTCCACGATCGTGCGGGCCCATCAGCACACCGCGGCCAAAGGGGGCTCGACGAGCGCGGGCTGGGACGCTGCCGCGGCGGGCTGACCAGCAAAGTCCACCTGGCCTGCGACGGGCGGGGCCGGCCGTTGTCCTTCACGGTCACGGCCGGCACCCGCAACGACTGCACCCAGGCCGAGACGGTCATCGACAAGATCCGTGTCACGCGGCCCGGACCGGGACGGCCCCGTGTCCGGCCCGGGCGGGTGGTGGCCGACAAGGGCTACTCGGCCCGCTCCTTCCGCGCCTACCTGCGCAGACGCGGAATCAAAGCGACCATCCCCGAACGCGTCGACCAGCTTGCGGGCCGACGCCGGCGCCGTGAACGGCCCTGCGGCTTCGACAGAGCCGTCTACCGGCGCCGCAACGTCGTCGAACGCTGCTTCCACCGCCTCAAGCAGTGGCGCGGCATCGCCACCCGCTACGACAAACAGCCCGGCCACTACCTCGCCGCCATCACCCTGGCCATCACACTCATCTGGCTCGATGCATGATCGACAAAACACCCCCTAGGCCTTGTCGCCGGCGATCGTCTGTCCGGGATAGGTGGCCAGCAGGTCCTGGTCGTGGGTGAGTATGTCGGCCGGCACCGTTATGGAGGCTCTGGAAAGGCCACCGCCGAGCCGGAACCCGTCCTCATCCGCCGCGAGTGTCCCACCAGAAGGTGTTCGGCGCAGGAGCTCGCAGTGCACCGGGGGCGCTTGCCAACTTGTGGACGACGTGCCGGAGTGCGGTAACCATCAGGGAGTCGCGGCGCGTGGCCGACCAGGCGAGCGCGGCAGAACAGGGAGGCAGGTCGACGACGTCGACGTAACGGATGCCGGGACGCGGGAAAAGCACCCGGCAACTGTCGGAGACGAAACGGATGCCGTGCCCCAAGCTGACGGCAGAGATGCTGGACTCGAAGGTGGTCGCACCATGATCGGTGTATCGCACGGGAGTTCCGCCCGGGCGCGGGTCCGCCGCCCAGAAGTCGCGCCACTGCCGGGGCACCCGCTCGGAAAGTCCGATGACGGGCAGGTCCGCGAGGTCCGCGAGGGTCAAACTGTCCCGCTCGGCGAGCGGATGACTCTCGGGGAGACAGACGACCTGCGGCTCGGAGGCCAGCTGAAGCGTGTGAATTCCGGTGGGCATGGGTTCATAGCACAGAACGGCGTCGGCGTGCCCCTCCAGAAGGGCTCCGGCCTGCTCGACGAAGTCGACTTCCCGCAAGCGAATCTCCAGGCGGGGATGGCGCACACGCATGCGCTCCATGACCAGCCTGATGATGGGAAGTGCGGTGATGTACGAGCCGAGCACCAGACGGCCTGAGAGTGAGTGGGCCTCCATCGCGGCTGCCTGACGGAGGCTGTCCGCGGCCTCCACCACAGCCTGCACCCGTGGTAACAGCGCCTCCCCCGCCGCCGTCAGTTCCACCCGCCGCGTGGACCGCTCGACAAGAGTCACGCCGAGATGCTCCTCGAGGGCTCGGATCTGCCGACTGAAGGCGGGCTGACTGATGAAGAGCCGTCGTGCCGCCCGACCGAAATGCAGTTCCTCCGACAGCACGAGCAGCAGACGCAACTGGTGCAGGCTCGGATCGGAGCTGACGTCACCACGTCCCGGATCGTGCGGCTGCAGTCGCGATGCCCCGTCCCGTCCCATGCAGCGCAGGCTATCAATCACCCGCGCAGTCGCATTGATCCGCTCTTCCCGTCACATCTGCTGCGTGATCAGACTGAATGCATCGGACGACCGGAAAGGACACGGATGAACGGTCTCGCTCCCTGGGTGCCCCGATTGATGATCACCACGGCGGTGCTTCACATCGCTTACGCCTTCGTCCAGAGCAACGAGTGGTCCGGGATTGCCGGGGACGGGTTCCTCGCCACCGTCGTGGACCCGAACGGGGAGGACTACCACCGGCGTGACGCCACCGTCTGGTACATGGCGGCAGGCCTGGTCATGCTCGCTTTTGGCACCCTCACGCGCCACACGCTCCGGGCCACGGAACGCCTGCCCGTCCAGGTCGGCTGGTACCTGCTGGCCCTCGGGGTGTCGCTCAGCGTCATCTACTTCCCCTACACCGGCAGTTGGGCACTCATCGTTATCGGCGTCATGGCGCTGATCGTGGCCCGCCGGTCGTCCACCCTTCAATCTCAAGGAGGCCGCCGCCGTGTCCCTCCGTCGTAGTCTGCAGACGGTTCTTGTTCTGCTCGGTCTCTTCGTGCTGGGTACCGGCGTGCTCGATGTCGTGGCCGGGCCCGCTGCGTTGCCGGGCCATCCGGAGGTGAGCACCACCGTGGACAGCAACTACCGCTTCTTCGCCGGTGTCTGGTCGATGCTCGGCCTGGTCCTGCTGGGACTCGCCCGACGGGTCCAGACCAACGGCCCAGGACTGCGGGTCGTCTTCGCCGCAGTGTTCCTGGGAGGACTTGCGCGGCTGGTGTCCTTCCTCACAGTCGGTGCCCCACACCCGTTGCACACGGCGTTCATCGGCGTAGAACTGCTCCTTCCACCCCTCCTCCTCGTCTGGCACTCCCGAGTCGCGCGGTCGCGAAGCCAGGGGGTGTTCTGAACATCCAGTGCGGTGCCCGCGGTGTCCGGTGTGTGCCCTGGGCGTGCCGGGCGCCGCGGCTGCTGTGCGGGACTCTCAGAACACCCCTGGACGAGTAGGTACCGAAGGGGCCGGGTGCATGAAGCGAGGGTCTCGTTGGTCCGTATGTAACGACAGGCCTCGAAACCCTCGCGACTGCACTGCGTGAAGATCGATGGCCACTCGACCACCGCGCGGGCCCACAGCACGCGGCCGGGGCCCGAAAAGGGGGCAGGACTGGCCGGGTGAGGCGATCGGCCGGTCCCGTGGCGGGCTGACCACGAAGATCCACCTCGCCTGCGACGGGCATGGGCGGCCCCTGGCTTTCACCCTCACGGCGGGCAACGTCAACGACTGCACCCAGTTCGAGGCGGTGATGGCCGGCATCCGCATCGCGCGGTGCGGGCCCGGGCGGCCCAGGACCCGGCCCGCGCGGGTTACTCGTCGACGAAGATCCGCTCCTACCTGCGCAGGCGAGGCATCAAAGCGGCGATCCCGGAACGGATCGACCAGATCAACGGCCGCATCCGCAGAGGCGAGTGTCGGCGTACACCTGAACATCCCCACCCGCGTACTGGTGAACGCGGCCAGTTTCTGATGCGCTGAGGAGTGTCGGTCGGCACGCTGCTGGTTGGGTCGGTGTGGGCGGCGAAGGGCGGTTGGCGGTGGTCTTGGATCCGCATCGCTGGGTGGAACTGCGGCGTTTTCGTGGCCTGTTGGAGTCCGGGGCGATGAGCCTGTCGGAGATCGCCAGAGAGACGGGGCTGGACCGCAAGACGGTCCGCAAGTACCTCTCCGTGCCGGGCCCCGCGACCCCACCCTGCCGGTCTGCGAACGGGCGGTCCCTCGCGAGGAAGATCGACGAGTTCGCGCCGCTGATCGACTCGATGCTGCGGGCTGAGGTCCTGTTGAAAGCATCGGTGATTCACGAGCGGCTGGTCGGTGAGTACGGGTTCACCGGCAACTACCAGCGCGTCAAGCTCTACGTTCAGGAAGCCCGGCCCCGGATCGCCGAGGAACTCGGCATCACCCCGAAGGAACTGGCGGGCATGCACCGCCGGTTCGAGGTGATTCCGGGTGCCCAGGCCCAGGTGGACTGGGGTGATGAGGGCAAGATCCTCGCCCACATGGGCATCCCGAAGGTCTACTCCTTCCACATGACGCTGTCGTACTCCCGTGATCCGTTCTGCTGCTTCACCACCAGCCAGGACCTGCAGACCTTCTTCGAATGCCATCGGCGAGCGTTTGCCCACTTCGGCGGTGTGCCGATGACGATCGTCTACGACCGCACCAAGACCGTCGTGCGCCGGCACGTCGCCCCGGGCGAGGCGGTCCCGCTGCATCCGGAGGCGGTCGGCTTCGCCGGCCACTACGACTTCGACATCGATGTGCTGGCCGCCTACCGCCCCACCGGCAAAGGCCGCGTCGAGCGGCAGGTCCTTATCGTCCGCGACCACGTCCTGTCCGGACGGGCCTTCTCCTCCACCGAGGAGATGGACGCCGCCTTCGCCGCCTGGGTGCCGCAGCGGCGGGCCCAGATCCACAAGACGCACCGGGAGGTCATCGGCGAGCGGGCGGCTCGCGACCATGCGGCCCTCAAGCCGCTGCCGCCGACCCCGTATCTGGTGGCCGAACGCCACCTGCGGCCGGTGGGCAAGGACTGCCTGGTCGCCTTCGGCGGCAACCTCTACTCGGTGCCCGCCCGCAAGGTCCGCCCCCGCCAGCTGGTCGAGGTCCGGGCCACGAAGTCGCAGGTCATGCTGCACTCGACCGTCGCGGATGCCAGTGGCGAGACCCATGCACCAGCGGGCCGTCGGCCGCGGTGTCCGCGTCGTCGAGGAGACGCACTGGGACGGCTTGCCCACCGGCAAAGGTCGCAGGACCACCACCGGCGACGTCCCGGTTCAGCCTCATCGCATGCCGGCCCCGGAGGCTGGGCCTCTGCAGGCCCTGCTGAACCGGGCTGCGGCCACCCGGATCGAGGTGGGCCGCCGTCCGCTGTCGGTCTATGACGAGCTGACCGGCACCCGTCCCTTCACCACCCACCCGAGCACGAGGGAAACGTCTTGAGCGAGCTGGTCAGCACCCGCATCCGCAGCACGGCCGGCAAGCTCGGCCTGCCCCACCTGACCGAAACCATCAACGAGTACATCCGCCGGGCCGACGAAGCGAAGATGGGCTACCTCGACTTCCTCGACCTGGTCCTGTCCGAGGAACTCGCCGTCCGCGACGACCGTCGCTTCCGCCAGGGACTGCGGCTCTCCCGGCTGCCGCACCACAAAACGCTGGACGAATACGACTTCTCCTTCCAGCCCGACCTCGACCCGCGCAAGGTCAGACCTCGCCACCCTGTCCTTCGTGGAGGCCAAGGCGAACGCCGCCCTGCTCGGCCCGCCCGGGGTCGGCAAAACGCACATCGCCGTCGCCCTCGCGGTCGCCGCCTGCCGGGCCGGCTATCGATCTACTTCACCAGCCTCGACGACATGGTCCGCAACCTCAAAGCAGCCGAAGCCGCCGGACGGCTCCTCAACAAACTCGGCACCTACCTGCGGCCCAGCGTCCTCGTCGTCGACGAGGTCGGATACCAGCCCCTCGAACGCGCCGAAGCGAACCTGGTCTTCCAGGTGATCTCGAAGCGCTACGAGAAGGGCTCGATCACCCTGACCTCGAACAAAACCTTCAGCGAATGGGGAAAGGTGTTCGGCGACGAGGTCCTCGCCACCGCCATCCTCGACCGCCTCCTCCACCACTGCGAGGTCATCTCCATCAACGGTCCCAGCTACCGGCTCAAGAACCGCCTCAAGGCCATCGAGCGAGAGAACGACGTGGCTTAAGCAGCAGGATCGCCCAGCCAGGAACGCAGGCCGCGTCGCCTCAGACGGGCCGCATCACCTGAGCCAACCCCTCCGGAGTGTCCTTCACTTCCGGCGGCGGGCCAGGGTTGCTCTGATAGGTCACTCCCGCGACGGTAACCTTGCCCGTCGCCTGGGACAGCGGCAGATGCTCAGTCCGGCCGTCGGCGGGCCCGCCGATGAAGGTCACCAGAACGGTGATCGAACTCGGGTCCATCGGAGCCGTCGCCTCCACACGCTTCCCGCTCGGGACGGCTGCATCACTCTCCGAGCTACCGCAGCCTACGAGCGCAACGAGCAGGCCGATACAGCCCGCCACCTTGAATATGTGCACCCACGCATGTTGCCAGGACCAGGCCAACCCACCTACGGCAGAGACGATCTTGTGACCTCACAAGGTCCGATGCCGAACGCCTACCAACAACTGGGGACGTTCACGTGTACGTGGCTGGGGAGCCAAGACCGTACGTCGACAGCGAGAGCAGGTGCCGGCTCGACCGCGTGGCCTACCGTCGACGCAACGTCGTCGAGCGTTGCTTCAACCGGCTCAAGCACAACAAGGCCCTGGCCACCCGCTACGACAAACGCGCCCGCCACTACCAAGGCATGGTCACCCTCGCCTGCCTACGCCTCTGGCTCACCTGACACTGCGGACACGACCTAGGGGGTGTTTTGTCGATCATGCATCGAGCCAGATGAGTGTGCTGGCCAGGGTGATGGCGGCGAGGTAGTGGCCGGGCTGTTTGTCGTAGCGGGTGGCGATGCCGCGCCATTGCTTGAGGCGGTGGAAGCAGCGTTCGACGACGTTGCGGCGCCGGTAGACGGCTCTGTCGAAGCCGCAGGGCCGTTCACGGCGCCGGCGTCGGCCCGCGAGCTGGTCGACGCGTTCGGGGATGGTCGCTTTGATTCCGCGTCTGCGCAGGTAGGCGCGGAAGGAGCGGGCCGAGTAGCCCTTGTCGGCCACCACCCGCTCCGGGCGGACGCGGGGCCGTCCCGGTCCGGGCCGCGTGACACGGATGGCATCGATGACCGCTTCGGCCTGGGTGCAGTCGTTGCGGGTGCCGGCCGTGACCGTGAAGGACAACGGCCGGCCCCGCCCGTCGCAGGCCAGGTGGACTTTGCTGGTCAGCCCGCCGCGGCAGCGTCCCAGCCCGCGCTCGTCGAGCCCCCTTTGGCCGCGGTGTGCTGATGGGCCCGCACGATCGTGGAGTCCAGCGCGACCAGCCAGTCGACCTCCGCCCGTCCCTGGGCTGCGGCCAGCAGCTTGTCGAAGGTTCCGTCGGCGGCCCAGCGCGCGAAGCGTCCGTGCACGGTCTGCCAGGGCCCGAACCGCTCCGGCAGATGTCTCCAGGGCAGCCCTGTGCGGAACTTGAACACGATGCCTTCGAGGACCTGGCGGTGGTCTCGCCACCTGCCTCGGGCCCGGCCCACCGGCGGCAGCAACGGCTCGATGACCGCCCACGCGGCGTCAGTTATCTCCCCATCCCTCACAGCCAGCCCAACGATCGGATGATCGGAAAGACGCTGCCTAGGGAGTGTTCTGAGTTGAGATCACGGGATCGGTCATTCCCGCTCCAGGAGGGTGCTGGCTGCGGTAGACCGGTCGCGTGACTCATGGTGATCTGACCGATGCCGAGCGGAGTTGATCGAGCCGCACCTGCCGCTGGGGGCGTTCGGACCGATCCCTGACCCGCGTAGCTATCCGCCTGCAACCTTTTCCCCCGTCCGACTGTCTCCTGATCATCAGCCGCTCCTTGTTGTCCCTGAGAAATCAATCGGCACAGGAGCGGTCGCACGGAATCTGGAGACACTTCATGCGCATTCGCCCCGCAGCCTGCGCGGCACTCCTCGTGGCGTCCCTCGCCCCCGTCCTCACGGCACCTCCCGCCAGCGCGGCGGCGGCCAGGTACGCGGACGACTTCAACGGCGACGGCTACCGCGACTACGCCAGCTACACCTACGAGCAGTACAGCAAGGGCGGCGGCGTCCGGGTCACTTTCGGTACCGCCTCCGGACCCGGCACCCAGACCCAGTTGATCACCCAGGACAGCCCCGGTGTCCCCGGCGCCGACGAGACGGAGGACCAGTTCGGCGACGTCCGGGTGCCCGCCGACTTCAACGCCGACGGATACGGGGACCTCGCCGTGTCGGTGTCGCGCGAGGACGTCGACGGGCGCACGGACGAGGGCGGCGTCGTCATCCTGTGGGGAAGCGCGACCGGCCTCTCGGGTGGCACCGCGATCCCCAACGCCGGCGCCAAGGTGTCGAACGCCCGCTTCGGCCGCGACCTGGCCGCCGGGGACTTCAACGGGGACGGCAAGAAGGACCTGGCCGCGATCAGCGGGAGCAAGGCCTACGTCTACCGCAGCATCACGCGCACCGGTGTGGCAGGCTCGGTCACCAGCCACGACAAGACGACGAGATTCGCGCCCACGTCCCTGGTCTCGGGCAACATGAACGGGGACTCCAAGACCGATCTGGTGATCATCGGAATCACCGACGAGCCCGACAACTTCGGCACGGACGCGTGGTTCATCAAGGGCGGCTCCCCGCTCAGCGCGGGCAAGACTCTGCGCCTCGTCACGAACTACGGCGACCCCAGCGAGGCGGTGATCGCCGACTTCAACAAGGACGGCTACGGGGACCTCGCGGCGGGCAGCCAGATGTACAACAACTCCCAGGGCCGGCTGTCCATCTGGTACGGCTCCTCCACCGGCCCCGCCACCGCCGTCCGTATCACGCAGGCCACCACCAACGTGGCCGGCACCCCAGAGTCCGGCGACCTGTTCGGCTCCTCCGTCTCGGCCGCCGACATCAACGGCGACGGCTACAAGGACCTCGCGATCGGCGTCTACGGAGAGAAGATCAGCCAGGAGACGACCGAGGGCGGCGTCCACGTCCTGCGCGGCAGCGCGAGCGGGATCACCGGCACCAACTCCCAGTGGCTCGCCCGCAACACCGCCGGCGTCCCCGGCGACGTCGCATGGAACGACTGCTTCGGCGAGCCGGTCCGCCTCCGCGACACCAACCGCGACGGCAAGGCCGACCTCTACGTCGGCGCCATCAACGGCTCGCTGCGCTTCCCCGGCACGTCGTCCGGCGTCACCACGACCGGTGTGACCGACGCCGACACCGAACTCATCTGGGGCATGCTCCAGTAGGCCCGGCCTCCCGCCCAGGTGCCTGGGGTTCGCCTTGTTCGTACGAGTGCGCCCGCGTCGTGGCCGCTCGCGCAGTTCCCCGCACATTCCCGCTCCAGGAGGGTGCTGGCTGCGGTAGGCCGGTCGCGTGACTCGTGGTGACCTGACCATGGCGAGTGGGAGTTGATCGAGCCGCACTTGCCGCTGGGGGCGTTCGGACCGATCCCTGACCTGCGTAGCTATTTCAACGCGGTGATGTGGCGGTTCCGTACCGGCAGCCCCTGGCGGGATGTGCCGGACAGCTACGGCTCCTGGTCGACGATCTACGACCGGTTCCGGACGTGGGCGCGTGACGCGGTCTTCCAGACCCTCATGGACGCGGTGATCGCTGAGGCAGCGGCCCGTGACGATGTCGATCTCAGCCTGGCCAGTGTGGACTCGACGGTTGTCCGCGCGCATCACCATGCGGCGGGCATGGTGGTCGACCCGGAACTCCTTGAGGATCTGGAGAAGGCCGTGGCGGAGGAAAAGGGGCAAAACGACCCCGTAGGAGAGGGGTCCGCGGACATGGAGGATCCCGAGCGGGACCAGCGCCGGGCCGTGCGCCGACGCCGCAGGGCCCGGCTGCGGGCCGCCGAACTGGGCCGCTCCCGGGGCGGGCTGACCGGCAAGGTCCACCTCGCCGTTGAGCGGCGCTGCCGTCCGCTGCCCATCATCCTCACCCCCGGTCAGACCGCGGACAGCCCGCGCTTCATCCCCGTCCTCAAGAAGATCAAGGTCCGCGGCCGGGTCGGCCGTCCCAGGACCAGGCCGGACGCAGTGGCTGGCAACAAGGCTTACTCCTCCCGCGCCAACCGTGCCCACCTGCGCAGACGCAACATCAAGGCGGTGATCCCGGAGAAGGCCGACCAGGCCGCCAACCGCAAGAAGAAGGGACACTCCGGCGGCCGCCCGGTCAGCCACGACGCCACGCTCTACAAAGATCGCAACACCGTCGAGCGAGCCATCAACAAGTTCAAGGAGTGGCGGGGGCTGGCCACCCGCTACGACAAGACACCCGAGAGCTACGCCGCCGGGCTCCACCTGCGCGGATCCATCCTCTGGTTACGCAGCCTGCCAGCCCTCCCGTGATCCCGACTCAGAACAGCCCCTAGGGGGCGTCTCGTCGATCACGCCGGATCAGGGAGCGGCGCCTGGTGCCGTGCATCGCAAGGCGGAGGAGGGAGCCGATGCGGCGCCATGGGGGTGCCCCCGCGGGAGTTCGTTCGAGCGTGGGGGAGAGTGACGACAACGCGGCGAGGTGCGGTGCCAGGCGCCGCGAGCCCGGCATGATCGGCGAGACGCCCCCTAGGCGTGTTTCAGAGGTGGACTTCATCGCTCGCCCTGCGCCGTGATGATCGCGGTGTGGCCCAGGGGATCTTTCTTACGATCAGTGGGCCGTGCTGGAACCGATGCTTCCGGTGCCGATGCAGGGCAGGCCGGCGGTGGGGCAGAGGAGGCTGATCGATGAAATCCTTAGTTGCCCTCGCACAAACGCTCACTCAAGGGTTGATAGGCAGCGAAGCCTGCATTGCCGTCGAATCCGGTCAGCTCGGATGCGTCAGGTGATGCATGCGAGGTTGTGCAAGCCCCCCGGCACAGGCTTGGTCCTAGCCATCTAGAGCAGTCGCATCTCCACCCCTGGCCCTCCGTGCAACCGGCAGGATTGGCAGTGATTACGTCGTAATCGCCAGGGGGCGAGGAGGAGCTGGTGATTACGACGTAATCACCAGTCCACCGGGAGGGACTGCGAGCTGCCTCGCACTGCGGCTACTTGAGCGAGAGGCAATCCTCGACTCACGCTGATGAGGTTGCTCCATGCGGGATGGCCGTACGTGCCTTCCTGCTGCCTTGGCTTGCCAAGGCAGGCTAGATGTATCGGGGCCTACGAAGACATAGACGTCGAGAAGCGGACGAACCTCGGGTCGAGATTGCGCGGGCAGGGCCCCGCAACACCAACGCAGAAGCCGACGCTCCTTGACTGCGAGATGGAGGCGGTGTCTGGGCCTCGAGGAACCGCGTCACCTGACATCAGCTTGTGTCCAGGTCTCTCTCTTCGGACCTTCGGGAAGCAAGTGCCATGAGGGTGCGATGCCGCCCTCAGCGGTCCATCCAAAGCGGTTCAGCTGTTGGGCATCCGCAATGCGGCCGAGCTCTTCGAGACAGACGATCGCGAGCTGCGCGGCCGTTTCGCTGCCAGCAGCCACAGCTCGCCTGCACCACGAGTAGGCATCGCTCCACCGCCCTCTGTCAGCAAGTTGCTGCGCTGCCCAGTAGAGGGCGCCTGGCGCACCCTCTGCGGCTGCCTGCTCGGCTGCATCCAACGCCTCCTCCAGCAGCCCTCGCATCGCCAGCCGCTGAGCCGCCGCCAAAAGAGCACTGGTTGGGTGTCGGCGGAGGGCTTGCTTCGCCCACTGCGACACCTCTCCCAGGAGCTTGGGGGTCCGCTCGTGCGCGTGATGAGTCAGGGTTGATTCGACAAACGCCGCATCCGGACGTTCCGTTCTCGGCGCCCGCGGATCGGCGTAGGAAGCGTCTGCTTCTTTCTCTGCAGCCCAGTCCGGGCCGTCGTAGTCGAGGACATCGTCTGCCTCTTCACCTAGTGTTGCGGGCTCGTGACCGCCGCGCTGTGGAGTGAGCAGTGACAGCCACTCGGTTGCAACGTCTGCGATATCGGTGTCTGCAGCTGCGGCGGCGCGGTGAAACCAGGGCATCGCCTCGGTGCGGCGTCCACTGTCCGCTAGTGCCTCTGCGGCAGCCAGGCAAGCGCTGTCGTCGCCGGCGGCCGCCGCTTGCTCGAACCAGAGCAGGGCATGTTCGATGCGGCCTGCCTTGGCCATGGCGTCTGCCGTCCATCGCGCTGCCGCAGCGGTCGTCACGCCAGGCAGACGTTCACACCAGGCGGCGGCTTCATCGCCCCGGCCCACCACCACGAGCTCCTCCGCTGCCGAGCGGGCAGACCCAGCGTCACCTGACGCGTGGGCCTGTTCGAACCAGGGCAGAGCCTCGTCGAGGCGTCCCGCCTCAACGAGTTGCCGTCCAACCTCGCCGAACTCACCAGCTTGCGACCACAGCAGGCAGGCAATCTGCTTCAGCCCTCGAGATGCGGCCGCCACGGCCAGGTTTTGCGCTCCTTGCCCAGCACAGTGGCGCGCTGCCGCTTCCCAGAACAGTGCAGGAATCGGTTGCGCGCGTCGTTGGGCACGCAGGTGGTCGACTAGGAAGTCGGCTACGCGGTAGGCAGGCTCGTGTGTCGGCTCCTTCTTGCCCGAGAACGTGCCTCGGGGGCGCTTCTCCACATAGAGCGGGCCGTGCACTCCTTTAATGGGGGCTGCCAGTTGGGCGAGGGCAGATGTGTGCCAGTTGTCAGGGAGCAAGTCCCACTCGGTGTCGGTCAGGTATGCCTCTGCCGCTTCGAGTAGAAAAGGGAGGGATAGGCGCAGGGGATGCCCAAGGAGCCTGGCGTCGACTGCAGCATCGAGAAGTGCTCTGTGCTCTGGTGGCGCCTGGTTGTAGATCGCGACCAGTTCGAATGCGGCTGCCAGGTACTGGGTGACCATGCCGTCGCGTGCGGATTGAGCTGCGTCAACGAGCCGTGGATCGCTCGACTGCCGCAGCTGTTCCACCTCTGCAGCCGAGAACGAGGTGGGCACGTGCAGGTCGTGGCCGGCCACCAGTAGGCGGGCCTGCGAGAACGGATCGCGCTGACTGGCTGGCGGTTCAGGTACCCCAGCGCGGAGGGATGCTTGTTGCGGCGGGGCGCTGCGTAGTTCGTCGAAGTATCCGGGACCGGGCCAGATGGTGCCCAGAACAAGGACCGGCGCGCGCCGATCATCGCTGAGTAGCGTGCGAAGCCCTGCAGCGATGGCCTCACTGTGCTCGAGGTGAAGCAGGTAGTGGTGCGCCTCGTTTAGCCAGACCACTGTCTTGGGACCCACACGCTCGAGCTGAGCCAGCGCAGCTCGGGGCCGGTCGGGATCAAATGGATGCCACAAGCGCCAGTCATCTGGCAGTGCCTGCAGAGCTTCATAGCAGGTGCGGGTTTTGCCCGACGACGACGTCCCGACGAGCATGACGAACTGGCTTCGCCCCTCGACAGCCCTCGCGACGATGGCCCGTAGCCGTTTGTCGTGCGGACGCTGCACGTATGCGGGCAGTCCCTCAGCACCCTGCACTGCGATCGATGGATGCACCTCCAGGTGGTACGGATCGACGCTTCTAACGGGGCGTCCCACGGGCTCTGCCGCCCAAGTTTGGGACTGGATCCTTGAAGAGGCCTCTGGCCAGCCGCTGTCCGCCCCGATAGCTCTCTGGCCTGGCTGGTAACCGATTTGTGCGACGTAACGGATGGCGCGGTCACCGGCATCCACGTCTGCCGCGTCTGTGTGCCTTGGCGAGTGGCCGGTGACCGCGAAGCCGCCGCTGGAAGCGGACGTCTCGATGAACTCGGCTCTGGCCTGCTCAACTTCCACGAGCCCGGCGTACCTGTCGAGAGAGACTGCTACTGCAGAGGGTTCCGCGGGGAAACGAGGCTGCGGCCGTGTGCCCTTCGACGGGAACGGTGGCGGTGATTGCGGCCGTCCGGAGCCACGGACCGCCTGGGTCAGCGCCTTCACCGCGGCAGGCTCATCCAGATCGTGAAGTTGCACAACCAGGCGAGAGGACAAGACTGCTGGCAGGTGATGCTTCTCAAGCGGGCGGACGGCCACCGGGATCAACCGGCCGAGGCGCCCGACCACAGCAGCCCAGACAGCCTCGCTGTTCCGCCCAGGCTCGAAGTAGTGCGGCGAAAGGACGGCAACCACCGCAGAGCACCGTTCCAACACCGCATTCATCTTCACGACGAAGTCGTCACCAGCTCGCCAGTGCCACAGCCGCAGCTCGACTCGGTAACCAGCCTCCTCAAGTTGCCACGCAACCCACTCCGCCCACTGGTCGTCCGGCTCTCCGGCATGGTGGACGAAGATCAAGTCCGAAGCATCGGTCATCCCACCTCCCCCTCCACCGTTTCCCCGAGGTGCCCTAGCGGCCCACTTCCTGTACATCGTCCTGCACAGGCTCGTCATCTCGCACTGGAATCACCATGGCGTGGCTCAGCTGCCAGCTCACTCAGCTCAGGCCGAACGCTGCTAACGCTTGGGACTAGTCAGCGAACAGCCAGTACGTGCAGTCCGAAAGACAGAGGCCAGACTCACGGGCCCGCTCGGCGAAGTGGCGCCTGCACATGCGGCGAGGGGCCTGTGCTCCACAGGATCAGTGTCAGCCGGGGCCCTATGCGCAGCCGGCACGGCAAGAAGAGGCGAAGCGACTCGTAGGTATGGACCATCACATGACAGCTCGGATGAATTGGCGCGCCCTTCCCTATGCGGACCGGAGGACCGGTGAGCCTCAGACACAGTGCTCTGGTGATTACGGCGTAATCACCAGAGCACTGCGCGCCGTACGCACGTGACTGGGGTGGCCTGCCGTTTGGCAATCGCTGCTTGAGAGCCAGGGTGCTCTGGGCAAAGCGTCAGCAGCAAGCAGCAGTGACTGGCCGCAGTTGGAGCCCATCGCAGCTTGTCGTGCCCCAGCGTTGAGAGCCCCGCACCGCACATTTGACGCGCATCAGATTCTTCGTTGGCACCGCGCCTCGCCGCGTTGTCGTTGGTCCCCGATGCGCCCCTCTACCCGTAGCCGGCGCCGGGGAGATGCCGCGCGCGGCAGGACGCGGCATCTCCCCGGCGCCCAGGTCAGCACGAAGAGACGGACGTGTGGATCAGGTGGAGCAGCTCGCGGACCAGCCCGCCGACCAACGTGGCGGAAGCGGCGTAGAACGCCGCCTGTCCGAGGCCTTGGACTAGAGGGCGGCGGGCACGTCGCCGCTTCGGGACCGGGCGGTGCGTACGGTGGGACATGACGGTCTCCGATCAGGGGATGAGTCGGCTGCCCCCGCACCGCGTGTTCCTGGCAGGGATACGGTGCGGGGCGCCGTTTCTGCTGGCCCCAAGCCTTATGGCTGACGTGCGCTGAATGCAGCTCCCGAGGCTCGAATCTCGATGTAAGTTCGGCGCCATGAACGGGAATCGGGCCACCACGTGGGTCGAAGGGACTTCGGCCGATCTGGTAGCCGACGCACACGCTCTGGGTGTGATGAAAGCCAGTCCCAGGATGGTGACCTCTTGGGTCGAGGACGGGATGCTCGCCAACCCTGAGCCGCGCAAGACCAGCGCGCACGGCAGCGATCCGCGAGTCTTCCCCCCGGAGCAACGTGAGTTGTTCACCAGACTTCTCGAAGCTCGAGAGCGTTCCCCGCTGGGGCGCATCCCGCAACGGTCGCTGATCCGTGTCGTGCTGTACCTGTGGCTGATCGACGACACGATCGTGCTCACCCCGCAGGCGCGCCGGGCCTGGCGTACCCACGCGCGCGCTACTGGCCAGACGACCGCCGTCCGGCGCCGCGAGAACGTCCGTGCCATCGTTGAGCAACTCGCCCACCCATCAGCCACCTTCAAGCAACGGCGCGCCGCCCAGCTCGTCCTCGAGGAAGGCGAGCGGACGGGCCGAATCGACACCGACAGACTGACCGCGGTCCTCACGGAGTTGTACTCACCCTGGCCAGTCCAGCCCGGAATGCCGAGGATCGAACGAGCCCTGGCCGGCCCGTTCGGGCCCGTCCCCGTCCAGCACCACATCGCGATGTGGAAGGCCAGAGAGCAGACGATCCGCCGCCTTCGGCACGAGGAGATCGACGAGCAAGAGCTCGACCGGGTGCGCGCCGCCTTTCGGCCAGAGTGGGCGGATTACCAGGCTCGTCGGCCCGCCATGGCGACCATCGGCGCCGGAGAGTTCGCGGCGTACTTCGCTGAGCCCGACACCATGGAGGGCCGCGCGATCGAGGCGGTCGACGCTTTCGTGGGAACGCTCTCCGGCGAACTCGGGTTGATCGAAGCAGCCTCCCATGCCGCAGAGACGGCACGCCTCAGACTGGCGCGCTGACGGCCCGAGACCGGTCAGCGAGCAGTTGGTCCAACTTCAGCGGCAACGTGTCCCGGTTTGGTGTCACTGGACAGCCGCGCCTGCCTGATGATCACGGCTCGGTAACGGCACTCAGTGGAGCGTCACACCGTCGACTTTCACGACACCTCTAGCAGGTGACCGCGGGTTCCGTCCGGACCCCCGCGCCACCTGTGTGAGGAGCCTTGTCATGACGTACACCAGCAGCGCCCGGCAGCCCGAACCGGCGCCGCGCCCGACCTGTTCAAGGGGTGCTGAGCGGCCTCCGGGCGGCCAGGAATCCAGTGCCGTGAACGGTGCCGCGAACGATTCCAACGTCGTGCCCATCACTGCAGCTCACACCGCCCGACAAGGGGCCTCCCGACACGTTGACACCTCTCTCCCTTCCCCTGAGACGTCGACGAAGGGGAAGAAGTCCACCCCCACGGCCAGGAAGGTGCGGGCCGATGCGCTGCGGATGCTGGGGTGCGTGCGGATAGCCACGGTCCGGCAGCTGGCTCAGGTGATCACGAAGGAGGACGCCGACGGCCGGTCGTACGTGCGCAGGGCGATGAACAAGCTGGCGGAGCTCGGGCTGGCGGAGACGAACGGCAAGGACGGCAAGCACCAGATCTGGAACCTGACCCCGGCGGGACAGAAGGCTCTGGCTGACGGCAACGAGCTGCCTCCCCGACCGAAGGCCGGCACCGGAGCGAAGGCCGTTCGCGCCGGGTTCGGTCCGCACGGCGTCGCGGTGACGGACATGATCCTCGCCTACGGCGGCCGCAAGCACCTGACCGACTGGCAGGTGGAGGTCAACCACGCCATCAAAGAGACCGGCCTCAGCTTCAACACCGACGCCGTCCTCGCCCTGCCGACCAAGACCAGCGAGGTGCGCCTCTTCGAGCTCGACAACGGCACCATGTCCCAGGCCCGCCTCGCCAAGGAGGTCTGGGACTACGAGCGCTACGCCGGGCACCGCGTCTGGGAAGGCGCCCGCGGCACCAACGGCCGCACGTTCCCGTTCTGGCAGCGCCACCGCTACACCCGCTCCCAGACCTTCCCGCGGCTGCACGTCGTCCTGGCGGGCAAGGAGGAGCACCTGCTCGACAACCGCCTCCAGGCGCTCGCCGACAACGTGCACGGCATCGCCATCGCGGTCTGGGTGAACACCCTGCCCCGGCTCCAGCGAGGCGAGCCCTGGTACGAGATCGGCGTCGACGACCCGGACCGGCGCCGCCGGCGCTACCCGGAGCCCGTAGGCCGTTGAGGTGCGGAGCAGGCCCGCCGGAGACGACGACGCTCCCTCCCGCAACAGCCGTGGGGGAGCGTCGTTCTGTGCGCGGCGGCGGGCTAGGCCGGTGCGGTAGTCGCCGGGCAGGCCGGTCAGGGTCGAACACGCCCGGCGCCCGGGCCTTCCTGCTGTCCAAACCGGGCCGGGATGTTGGTGTCCGCGCGTACGCTCGGATCGCCCGCCATGCCCTTAGCCCGGGAGACCCCGGTGACCGCACAGGAGCCCCGCATCAATCCCGCCGTCAGCAGCGGAGGAGAGCGCTCCCCGGCACCAGTGATTCCCGGATGCACGCGCGTCGAACGACAGATCACAGCACGTGGCGCGTCTGCGGACGAACTCGAAGCCCTCGGCTTGCCCAGGTACGCCATGCTTCCAGTCGTGGTCTACCAGGCCATTCAGTACGACCAAGACGACAACGTCCTGGCGGCCACGACCACAGTCGTCCCTTCCCAGCATCCGACTCCCGAGGGCTGGGAGGTTCCGCCCCGGGCGGTGACTGATCGCAGATAGGCAATGAACTGCCGCCTGTGTACTCGGTGTCCCTCGCCAAGGGAGTGCCGCGACCGCCCACGGGTCAGGCAGCCAGGGCGTCCCGCAAGTCGCGTACGGCGTGCTCGTGGTGGTGCTGAGCGGGGATCGCGTCGTACAGGTCCAGGGCGCGGCGGCGGACCAGGCCGGTGCGGTAGTCGCTGGGCAGCGCGGTCAGGGCGGCGACCGTACGGCGGCACGCCTGCTCGGTGTCGCCGTCGTGATGGGAGCACGCCGCCGCGTCGACGTTCAGCAGGGTGCGCGTCATGGTGCTGGTCGGCGCGGACAGCTCCAAGGCGCGCTCTTGGCTGACGTGGGCGAGGCGGGTGTCTCCGAGCGTGGTGAAGGCGTGGCTGAGGTGGACGTGGTGCTTCTGTTCGCCGTACGTCAGCCACGTGTCCGACCGCTCGTTCTCGGGGAGCCGGTCCATGAGGGCGTCGGCGGCCCCGAGCGCGGCGCGGGCCTGCTCGCCCTGGTGGTTGAGGGCGTAGGCGCGGGCGGCGACTGCGGCTGCCGCGTTGCCGCGGCGGTCGGCCGGTGCCTGGCGACGTGACGGGCCCGTTCGGCAAGGCCGACCGCCGCTTTCGGGGCGCCGTAGTTGAGCGGGACCATCGCCTCCCGGGCGAGGACCCATGCGTGCAACTGGTCGTCGCCGGATTCGGCGGCTGCCCGGGCGGCCGTGGCGAACCAGGCGCGGGACTCCCGGCGGCTGCCCAGGTCGTGTAAGATGATGGCGGTTATGCTGGCCATCTGCCCGGCAGTACGGCACAGCCTGGCCCGTACCGGGGCGGGCTGCGGGACGGTGAGCAGCGAACGCAGGTCGGCGAAGTCCGAGACCAGGTCGGCAAGAACGCGAGTGGGCTGCTGGCCGTGGTAGCCGTATTCGTAGCTCTCGGCTGCGGCCTCCAGGTCGGCGAGATCCTGGGGAGTGTCGGAGGAGAGGGCCTGGTCGACGTCGGTCCGGGCGGCGGTAAGAGCGGCGAGCGCCGGAGCGGTGAGGTCGGCGGCGAGCGCGCCACGCAGCAGATTGCGGCGCTTCATCGGATCATCTCCATGGTCGGACTCCGTGCCGAGAGCGGCGGTGTCCTCCCAGGGTTGCGCAGCCAGCCCCAGGAGGGCACCGGGAATGCGCAGACCGCCGGAGATTCGCTCGACAGTTGCCAGCGCGGTGACAGCCGCAGCGCCCCGGGCGATCTGGCTGACCGCTCGGACTTGAGCGCGCACGCTTCGGCGATCCGGTTGAAGGAGATCCCCGCGCCGTGGGCCATGGCGAAGACGGTGGAGAAGTCACGCTCGTGCAGGGCCCGAACGAAGGCGGGGTCGGCCAGCAGACGGTGCGGCACCTGAGCGGGTGACGGCGGTAAGTCGTCCACAAGTCCCCCCTGAAATCTCGTGGAATGACAGTCGTCAACCTCACGACCATACCCACCGTGGGGCCCCCATGGAGGGGTTAGCGCAAGAGGCTGCCCCGGCTTCACTGGCGGGTGTTCGCGGCCGTTCCGTCCAGGGGGCGGCCGACCGATCAGGAGGAGGGTCCTCATGCAGAGTCCCGTCCAGCCCCCGCCCGCCACGTCCGGGCCGTCGACCGGCGGCCTGGTCCGCTCCCGCCGGCTGATCGTCGCCGCCCGATGCCGCAACGCCATCCCCTCGGACGGCGGCGGCACCGGCCGCAGCGACGGCAACGACTGACGGACCGGGAGCCCTGACGCGATGACGGATCTGTCCATCGCGGCATGCCTGGGCGAGGACTTCCTCGCCCAGGCAGCGCACCGCGAACACCGCCACGTACCCGGCGCGCTCGACGTCGCCGGACTGATGACCTGGGACGACCTCAACAACATCCTGGCCGCGCACCGGCTGGAGCCGCCGCGCATGCGGCTGTCCCGCGATGGCGAGACGCTGCTGGTCGGTGGATACACCGCCCCGGTGGCCACGCGTCGGCACACCGTGTGGCACCGCCTCCACCCGGCCGAACTGCACGCCCGCCTCCAGGAGGGAGCCTCGCTCGCCCTGGACAGCGTCGACGAACTTCACCCGCCGATCGCCCGCCTCGCCGAAGCGATCGAGCGCGACCTCCGTACCCGCGTGCAGGCCAACCTCTACGCCTCGTGGACCAGCACCGAGGGCTTCGGCATTCACTGGGACGACCACGACACCGTCATCGTCCAGTTGGACGGCGCCAAGCGGTGGCGGATCTACGGCACGACCCGACCGTTCCCGCTCTACTGCGACATCGCGTACCCGGGCGAGGCGCCTAGCGAGCCCGTCGCCGACCTGGTCCTCCATCCCGGCGACGTGCTGTACGTGCCGCGCGGCGTGTGGCACGCGGTCTCCGCCGACCAGGGCGTGCGCTCTCTGCACGTCACCTGCGGCCTGCAAACCCACACCGCGATCGACCTGATGGCGTGGGTGTCCGAGCAGCTGCTCACGCACGAGGACTGGAGGCGCGACCTGCCCCTGCTCGCCGCCCCCGACGTCCAGGCCGACGCCGTGGACGGGATGCGCAAGCGACTCGCCGAACTGCTGGACGACCCGACGCTGATCACCCGCTACCGGGCGGCCATGGACGGACAGGCCGTCGGCAGGATGGTGCCGAGTCTGCCGTACATCGACGGCATTCCGGCCGAAGGCAGCCTGCGGGTGCGGCTGACCACGGCCCGCGCGTCCCTGGAGACCGGAGAGGACGCGGTGACGCTGTCCGCCGCCGGGAGCACATACGAGTTCGCCCCGGCCGCTGAGGCGGTGCTGCGCCCGCTGGTCGACGGCCGCACGGTGGACCTGGCCACGCTCGCGGAAACGGCCGGCCTCGCTCTGGATGACGTCGCCGGGCTGGTCCAGGAGCTCGTAGCCGGGCAGGCCGCGACGGTGGGGAGCCTGCTGTGACGGCACAACTCGCTCTGGGCACCTACCGGTGCCGGGCGATCCCGGAGGCGGCTGCCCATGCGGCCGCCTCCGGCGCGCAGTGGATCGACACCGCCCCCAACTACGCCGCCGGCCGCGCGCAGAAACTGCTCGCCCCGGCCCTGGCCGCCCACCCGTCGCTGTGGGTCTCCACGAAGGTCGGCTACTTCACCGTGGCCACCGGTGCCGAAGCCGTGAATGCCGGTGCCCTCACCGAGGACCAGGCTCCGGCCGGACACAGCCTCGTCCCGGACTACGTGCGCTGGCAGATCGCCCGCAACCGCGAGCAACTCGGGCGCGACGCGCTGGACATGGTCCTGCTCCACAACCCCGAGCGCGCATACACCGGCGACCGCCGCGCCCTGCACCACGCGATACGGAACGCGTTCGCCGTCCTTGAAGAAGCCGCGGCGGCTGGGCACGTGACCGGGTACGGTATCGCCACGTGGGCGGGCCTCGAGGAAGAGGTCTTCACGGTGGGGGAGCTGCTCGCCCTGGCCGTCGAAGCCGCTGGCGGGCAGCGTCACCACCTGGTTGCGGTCCAGTTGCCCGTCAGCCTGGTGATGATGACGCCGATCGCGCAGGCCCTTCATGGTCGGGGCCCGCTCCCGGCCGCCGCTGGCGCGGGACTGCGGGTGATGGCCTCCACCCCGCTGCACGGCGGTGAGTTGCCTGGCATGGTCGGCCAGGAGCTCGCCGACCTCATTCGGCCGGGCCTGACGCCCGCACAGGCGTGCGTTCTGGCGGTCGCGTCATGCCCAGGGGTGACGGACGTCCTCATCGCCGTTTCCAGTGCGCCACACTGGAGAGAGGCGGCTGACGCCGTCGCTCAACCCTCCCTGACCGCCGCCAAGTTGCGGGAGATCACTGGCGTACTCGCCTCCGCCTGACCCGGACACCGAGCGCCGCATGCGCGCCCACCACGTCCGCGCCGCAAAGGCCCTGGACGTGCAGACCGAGCCGGGCGGGGAGTTCTGGGGATGGGCCGGGCGCACCCTGGGTGCCCCGGCCCGCACCGCCACCGGCGCCCCGGCGTGGTTGCGGCTGGTGTCCGTGCCGGAGGGCAAGGCGTCGGGGAAGTTGTGGGACGGCGCCCTCGATGCCCAGCACGTCTTCGGCGATCTCGACGGGCACAGGCCCGCGCTCCTGGCCGTCCACGACGCCGTCGACGACGGCACCGCCTACCGGGCGGAACTGTCGGCGCGCGTCGACCAGCCGGTCCTGTCCGACGACCCGATCCTCCAGCACGACCTCCAGCTGCCGGACTCCTAGTGGGCCGACCTCGCCGGGACGCTGGCGAAGGTGTCGGCCGTCGACACCGACCGCGTTGCGTAAGACAGCAGTACATGGACCGGGCGATCCCCCAGTTCGTCGGCATCCCGGCACCCGCCGCCATCTGCTGGACCACCGCCCACTCCGACGTGCACTGGGCCAACCTCACCGAGCCCCTGCGGCTTTTGGACTGGGAGGGTTGGGGGCGCGCGCCGGAGGGGTTCGACGCCGCCACCCTCTACGCCTACACGCTGCTCCAGCCGGACACCGCCGCCCGCCTCCGCACCGTCTTCCCGATCCTGGGCAGCCCGGCCGGCCTCGCCGCCGAAGCAACTGTGTGCGCCCAACTGCTCCAGACCGTGGCCCGCGGTGACAACCTCGCCCTCGAAGACCAGCTCCGCATCTGGGCAGAGGAACTGCGCCACCGCTGAAGAGGGCGCTGAGGAACACCGGCGGGTCCCTCATGGTGGGGCGACCACGAAACCCGACCTGAGGCCGACCACGCCCCCACCCATGACACGTACAGCCCCGACCACGGCAGGTCAGCGCCTTCAAGGGCGTGTGCATACTGCTGGTCATGACGCCTGCGCTCGCCACCCGCATCAACGCGATATCCGTGGCGCTGGCAGTGTGCTGGGCGGGCTTCGGAGCTTGTCTGGGCTTTTTCCTGGGCGGCCGGTGGGGGGCCGCGACCGGGGCGGGTGTAGTCGGCCTGGGCGCGGGAGCCGGGCTGTTCGTCTACCGCCGCCGTCTGGTGGCTTCCCGGCGAGCCGCCGAAACAAGGGGGCACAGAAGGGACCGCCGACGCGGTCCTGATGGGCATTGCGCTGTACCACGCCGCCGTCTTCCCGCTTACCCCTGACGGAGTGAACGAAGAGGAACAACAGGCCCGACGCACCGTCGCCTACCGGCTTGCCGCCTACGACGGCCTGCCCCGTGCGGTTCGGGTGTCGGCTGCCGCGGCGCTGAAGGCCATCGACGAAGGCCAGGACACCGAACGCGCCCAGGCAGCGGTCAAGGCCCTGTCTCTCACGGTCTACGACTGCCGCGCCGGCCGCTGACGCACCCAGCTGGCGGGACGGGCGGCGTGGACGCAGTCGAGCTCGGGCGTCAGCGCGGCGGCGCCGTCGTGCGGGGGACGTCGGCGGGGAAGAGGTCGGGGCGGGCACGGTGCAGGCGAGCGGGGTGGCGCCACCGGCCGGAGGCATCGCGTGCGACGTCGACGCCTACTTCCACCACCAGCTCGGGTTCCACCAGCGTAACGTCCAGCGGCTCCCGGCTGCCCCACCTGGCGGAGAATGACCAGCCCATCCACGGATGACCACGCCGGGCCGGAGCGAGTAGCCCGGCGACGGTGCTGCTCGCCGCCTGGACGAGAGTGGTGGTGCGGCCGGTGTCCTGAACCGGATCCTTTCCACCGTGCCACGACGAACTACTCGCCATGCCACTGGACCGTACGAGGTCGCTTCACCCGGCGTGTCGTGGTGTCTGCCGCGCGTGGTTCGGTACAGTGAACCTGACAGGCCAAGGACGGCCTGGAGGCGAGCGATCCGCCCGGGCGGAGTCGCAGATGCCTCAAGGGTGGGATGCCCGGTCCCGCAACATCTTTTCTCGGTGCCCGTGCATGACTTCCTCCACGGCTGCCGCCCGGGGGACAGCCGGAGCAGGAACTTCATGCCGCATACGACCGACAAGCGGATCAGCAAGGAACTCGCCCACCTTCTGTACCTGGGACGACTCCAGCCGAAAGGCGGTCGCCCCGCCTTGGACCCCACCGACCGGGGGCAACTGGCCTTCCAGGCTCTCCTCTTCGAGTGCCTGATGACCACGCGCGAACACCCCCACCCTCTGGAACAGCCGCGAAAGAGCGCGATGGCCAGCATCAGCGGCTACCTGAACGTCATCTGCCACCAGGAAAACCACCTGGAGATCCACACCAACATGGCCTTCCGCATCGCCAGCCGCATCCTGCCCCTTCCGGGGAAACGGCGGCCTTCTGCGTGTGACCATCTCGGGGTGGCACGCCGCCACGGGCAAGAGCATTCTGGATACAGAGGGGGATGTCTGCCTCCGAACTTCGCGTCGACCAAAGTGTTGACGCGGGAGGAACAATCATGTCTACTGCTTCGCTACAGCTGGGCGAGATCGTCCATGCCGAAGTCCGCGAATTGACAGGCACGGTGTCGACGTATTCGCATGAGTATCCTGTCGATGCGTCCCGCCTGATCCGCATTCCCGATCTGGCACCGATCATTGCGGAGGGCAAGCCACTCACACCGGATCTCCGCGACGAGATCCACGACAGGCTCATCGCCGACCGTGCTCTCGGCGGCACCATCACGGTCAATCTTTCCCTTGCCCTTGCACGTGTCGACTGGCAGAGGACGATTCAACCGGGTGACACGCTCTTTGTGAGGTTCCTGGACACCGGTGGCAAGGTCGACCCCGCTTCGGGGTCCTTTCCGGTCGATGGATCGGGGGCCATCAGCATCCCCTTCCTGGGGAGTGTACTTGTGCGCGACCACCGGCTCTTCGAGGCGGAACATGCAATCGAGCAGGGACTGCTGGACGGGCGATTCTTCCCTCGGCCTCTGGTCAACGTGACCCGCGTACACCTTTCATGAGACACTCGCCGGCTTGCGGCGTGCCGCAAGCCGGCGGCGGCGAGACTCCCGGCCCTGACGGGGTTCATGGCCGCCAGCGCCGAGGGTGGTGTGCCCTGTTCCTCTGGGGTCGGCGCGGAGTTGATCTCATCGATCTTTTACCGCACGGGCTGTTCCGTCGGTTTGGGGCCGACGGGCAAAGGCATCGTCAGGCGATACCCGCGCGTGCCAACTCCTGCCCGAGTTGCTCGACAGCGGCCATGGCTGACGTACGGGAGAAGCCGCCGGTCGTGCCCGCTGTGGCACCGCCGAGCAGCATGCCGGACTCCAGGCCGAGGGCCCGTACCGCGTTGGGCAGTCCGGCCCCGGAGCGGCGCGGGTCGCCGAAGTCGAGCGGCTGACAGCTGTCCCGGAGAATCTGGAACAGGCGCTCCACACGCGCTTCGTTCCGGGGAACGAACTGCTCATGGAAGTCCGGGTGGTGGGCCAGCGTCAAAGCGGCAAGGCTCGTGACGTGGGGTGCGGCCATGGATGTTCCGTCCTGAGCGACGTAGCCGTCAGGCGGCACCGAGGAGATGATGGCCACACCAGGGGCACAAAGATCGACGCCCGGTCCGTAGGCGCTGAACTTCGCGGAGAAGTACCCCTCGGAATCGGGCTTGCCGAACATCTGGAAGGCGTGAGAGCTGTCCTGTGGGCACTCCCCGACCTTGCCCAGAGCGGCAACCGTCAGCACGGTGTCGAGTGACGCCGGGAACAGGACCTTGTCGCTGCCGTTGTTGCCCGCGGCGGCGATGCAGGCCATGCCCATGCTCCGTGCCGCTGCGATCTTCTGGGCGACCAGCGGCGAAAACTCCCCGGTACCGAGACTGAGATTGACCACATCGATGTTCTGCTCGATGCAGTAGTCCAGGGCGGCGAGGAGCGCGCTGATGCGACCTCCGGGGAAGATCCTGCAGGCATGGATTTCGGCCTCCGTGGCGGCTCCGATGACCCCCGTGCCGGTGTCCGCACCGGCGATCGTGCCCGCGCAGTGTGTTCCGTGGCCGATGACGTCCACGCTCCATCCTGCGTTGTCGGCCACGTCCATGCCACCGACCACCTGGTCCGCGAGGTCAGGATGTGAGGTCGCGATTCCCGAGTCGATGACTGCTACTTTGATTCCGTGGGCGCGGTAGGAGGGTGGGATGCGGTCCAGGTGCATGACCTTCTGCCCCCAGCCGAACATCTGGCGGCCGGGGAAGTCGGGTATCGTCTCGTCCAACCGGGCCAGTGTGATGACGTTGTCGCCATCCGTGACCAGCTGTGGGTGCATCACCCAGCGGTCCCAGTAATCCCTTTCGGCCTGGGCGTACACCGCAGCGATCGATCCCGGCGTTTCACCTGGGAGGGAGATCACCACTCGTCCGTCCGGGCCCGTGATGCCCTTTGCAGGCCACGATGCCCCGGTCAGCGCCACCGTTGCCCGTGCAAGCGGAGTCCCGTCGCTGCCACGGACGACGAAGGCCAGACGCGTTTCGCCGCTGAGGGGTGGCATGGCTGCAGGGTTCAGGGATGCCTGGACGTTTTCGGGGGAAGCCGTGGGTACGCCGTAGATGAGCCGGTTGTCGCGTTCTACGTGGATGGGGACTTCCGCGTTGAGCCGGCGGGCGCGCTCTTTTGTCATCGTGAAGACCCCGACCTCTGGGAACGCGGAGTCATCTGACAGTGTCTGCAGTTTTTCGCTGGGTGCGATGCGGTCCTGGAGCTCTACGTCCGGTTCCGCGGCGAGCTGGTCGAAAACCGAGTCGGGCGGCAGGGGGCTGACTCCCTGGGGGAGCACTGCCCCGGGCAGCGGTGCCACGAGCCAGCGTTGAGGACGCTCTTGGACTTCATGCTCTGGTGCGTCGGGGTTAAATGGGCTCTTCTCGCTCATAGTGTCTCCGACTGTCCTGACGTCGTGCCGACCCCGTACCTATGCGGTTTCGGCAGGCCAGGAAGGCTAGGTATACGGTTCGAGCGGCGCGTCGAACTCGATGGTCACGTAGGGATACCTGCGGCGCAGCAGGTCTGCGTGATCGGGTGTCATGTCGACAAGGAGAAATGTCGGCCGATCGGCAGGACCGTGCTGCCCTCGGACCGTCACCGCCGCATCCTGTGCAAGTGCCGTCGCGAGGCTGCTCAGCGTGGCCGGATCAGCGGAACCGATGACATACGGCAGCCGGGGCCCGGACCGGCCGCCGACCGGTCCGGGCCCGGCAGAAGGAGTCACAGTGGCGGCAGGCCCGGATAGCTGGCCCGCGAAGCCTCAAGCGTGCGGCCCACGGACGTCACCTGCGACAGGCACGCGTCGTACTGGCCGTACTGGTACAGCCGGACGGATTCCCTGAGGGCGGGAACGGCCTGGGCGAACTCCGGAACATCCAAGACGGCCTGCTTGAGCCAGAGGTGGATCCGGCGGAGCATTGCCGCGCACATACCTTGGACGATGTCCCGGAATTCCGGCGGGAGGGCTGTACCGGCGCTGACGCCGGCCCCTGCGAGGCCTGCGGAGCTCACTCCTACCTCCAGCCCGCCGCAGCCATGGGCTGTCCTGCACCCATCGGGCCGACGCCCTGCGGCTGCGCGGACGAGGGCTGGCCCTGCGGCGCACTCTGCGCGATCATGCGCATGACGGGTTCCGCAACGATGGGGATCATCTTGAGGAGGACGTCGACGAACTGGGGGTCCAGCTGCTGCTGGCCTGCGCCGGCCGCCTGAGGCTGGCCCTGCTGAGCGCTGAGCCCGAAGATGTCGCCGATTCCTTCGACGACCTTGGAGCCGCCACGGAAGAGGTTCTCGGGCCGCGGCGGAGCAAACGGGAATCCCGGGAAGAACTGCGGGCTCACACCCTGCGGCTGGCCGCCCATGGCCCCCTGCGGCTGCGCGGACGAGGGCTGGCCCTGCGGCGCACTCTGCGCGATCATCCGTATGACGGGTGGCGCGACGATGGGGATCATCTTGAGGAGGACGTCGACGAACTGGGGGTCCAGCTGCTGCTGGCCTGCGCCGGCCGCCTGAGGCTGGCCCTGCTGAGCGCTGAGCCCGAAGATGTCGCCGATTCCTTCGACGACCTTGGAGCCGCCACGGAAGAGGTTCTCGGGCCGCGGCGGAGCAAACGGGAATCCCGGGAAGAACTGCGGGCTCACACCCTGCGGCTGGCCGCCCATGGCCCCCTGCGGCTGCGCGGACGAAGGCTGGCCCTGCTGCGTACCGAGCTGGCTGATGATGCCCTGGGCCACGGTGCCGAGGATCGGCAGCAGCACGCCCAAGAACTGGGGGTCCAGCTGCTGCTGGCCCGCAGTGGCCACCTGAGGCTGAGCCTGGCCGGCGCTCTGCGCACCGAAGGGTATCCCCTGCCCCAGCAGGTTCCCGAGAGCCTGGGCAGCTCCCTGCTGACCACCGTTGGGAGTCGTCATTCCGAACATCCTCTCGCGTACACCTCCGAGACAAATCGGAGGCATATGTCTGTTTTGTCCCTTGGGAACCTATACGCCTACCAGGGGTGCGGCAACAGAAGCTAGTTGACGGCGCAATATTGCCCTTTTCATCAAAGGTGTGCTTGCCTCCCTTCGGACAGCAACTGCCGGGCCACGAACGCTCAGACTCATCTGCGCACGGCCGGATGAAGCACCGCGTCAGCACCGGCATCAAGAACCGCAATGAGGGCGGCGCCCGAAGGTCCTGGCGGCTCTCACGATGGAGTTGAAATCCGTAAGCCGCCGACGGAGCAGACACTCACGCGAGGGCGCCCCGGTCATTACGGGCCTGCGGCCCACGGATCATTTGCCCTTTCCAGGAGGCAGTCGGTGAGACATCCCGGCCGCGGGCCACGGTGCCGTCTGGGCGCCACGCCTGCGCCCGAGCCCTTAGAACTCCTAACGAAAAATGCGTCCATACCGGGGTCTGCTACTGATAGATCGTTCTCAACGGACGCATCTGTCTTGATCGAGCAAGATGGTTGGCCTGCGGTGTGGGAGACACGGGGTCGAGTCCCGCAGCGCTGGAGCCATGGTCGGTCGACCAACTTCAGGCTGGCGTAGGGAGACCACCTCCGTTATCTCGAGTGTCGAGCGGGCGACCGGCATATGAAGCATGTGTCCCTCAGTCGCCGCGCCTGACAGATATCTGCGGGGTGTTCAGGCACGTACGGCACGTTCACGATGCGGGGGTCAAGCGGAGGCCGATGCCCGCCGCCGCGCCATCGCCGACCACCAGCAGCCGCAGCCGCCGACCGAGCCCGCCGGCCCCACCGATCAGCGGCAGCACCACACGCCGCGGCCCGGCAGGGGAGCAGGGCGCGACCACTGAGCGGGGCACCAACCGGTTCATGCCCGATCTCCCATCCGGGGCGCGCACCGAGGATGAGTCCACTCGCCCACCGCACGACGATGTCCACTGGCGCGGTGCGCCGCATCGGTGGGCGGGCCGGCCCCGACCGGGGGAACACGGCTTTCCAGCTCAGCGGCACGGGCACGGAGTCCGGTCGGGATGCTGTCGTACGACGGCTTCTCCCGTCGCCCTGTGTGCCGCCGGCGCATGCCGATCCCCTCGCTGTGAGCACCGTGCCGGTGAGGCCGAGATGCCTTGACACTGATGACGGCACGAGCCGGCCTGCCACGGCTCCGCGACAGTCGACTGCCCGGCGTTTCGATGTCCCGGGCAAGGACGCACGTGGCGGCGGCACGCGTCGCGAAGGTACCGACCGTGAACAGTCCGGCGATCTCCCCTGTGGGCGCCTGGACGCCTGGGCGTTCGCGTACGCCTGGGCGTTCGCGTAGGTCGTGGCGTTACAGACTGCCTTCCTCATGCGCCTGGAACCTGGACACGTCCACGTCCACGTCTTCGCCGGCAGCTGCCCGCGTGAACTCGGTGAAACGATCCTCACGGTGTTCATGCGCAGAACATCGTTCGAACATCAGGCACGTGCGCCAGCAGTCCGGTAAGAATCGAGCCTGCAACGGAAGTTGGGGAGGGCGGAGTACATGCCGGGACAGCAGGTGCTGGTGCAGGCGGGCGGTTCAGAGTTCTACATGGAGGTAGCGGGGGGCGGTGGACCGCAGACCGTCGGGCTGGGCCGGGCCGTGTCCTTCGACGAGGTCCGGGAGTGCGTCGAGGCGGTGGCGGCCCAACTGGCCCAGGCATGGGACCGGGTGAGGCCGTCGGAGGCGACCGTTGAGTTCGGGCTGTCGGTGACGACCAAGGGCGGCAAGCTCGTGGGACTGATCGTGGAGGGCGGCGGGACGGCGAGCCTGAAGGTCAGCCTCACCTGGAGGGCCCCGGAATCCGCCAATGGGTGAGCTCGACTGGCGCCTGTCGCGCCGTTTCATCGTGCGGCTGGACGTCCCCGACGAGCATTCCCCGAGGAGGCAGGGCACGCTCGGCACCGGGTTCTTCGTCGCGTACGGCAAGGTGCTCACCTGCGCGCACGTGGTATGTGACGCGTCGACGGGCATCCCGCTGGAAGAGGTCCTCGTGGTCCCCGACCCCTCCCTGGGCTCGGCACCGGTGGCCGCGCGGGTGGTGGCCTGCACGGAACCTCCGACACAGGGCGTGCTGTGGCCGCTGCCGGATCTGGCGCTGCTGGAGCTGGAGAGCGACCTGCACCACGAGGTGCTGCCGCTCCGGCCGCAGCGGCGGCTCGCGGTCGGCGGGTGGTACCAGGCGTGGGGCTACGCGCCCCGGGCGGACGGGGAGGTTCCCGACGGGGCGCCGGTCTCCTTCCGCTTCGAGGGCCACGAGGGCGACGGCTATCTGCGGCTGGCGTCGGGGCAGGCCGCAGCGGGGCTGTCCGGTTCGCCGCTGGTCGACGCCGCCCGGCCGGACGAGGTGCTCGGCGTGATCGCCGCCTCCCGCGACCTCCGCACCGACCTGGGCGGCTGGGCCGCGCCGGTCGCCGCGCTGGAGGACCCCGGACTGACGCTGCCGGGACCGTTGCGGGACGTGCTGTGGGAGAACTCCTTATGGGAGCAGGACACCCCGCTGCCCGCGCCGGAGAACGTGCCCGTTCCGCCGAGCGCGGTGCTGCGCCGCTCGTACCGCCTCGGATCGGCACTCGCACGGCTGGGGCGTATGGAGTCCGTGGCGCACCGGTACCGAGAGGGCAGCGAGGAGCTGGCCGAGCGGGAGCGGTACCTGGCGGAGTACCGGGCGATCTGCGCGGACGCCTGCCGCTTCCTGTCCGTCGTCGCCCCGCCAGGCAGGCTCGCAGAGGAGGAGGGGAACGACGCCACCGTCCTGCGGATCGGCCATGCCAATCGGATCGCCGGGCAGCTCCGACGGGAGCACGGCGAGCGCGGGACGCCGGACTTCGGCGCCAGGGCCGTGGCAGCACTCCAACTCGGCCTCAAGATCGGGGTCTGCCCCGCCATGCTCCCGCAGCTGTCTCCGGAGCAGCGGGCCGAGAGCACCCGCGGCCTGCTGGCGCTCGCCTCGGAGCTGGAGCTCCCGCGGGAGCTGGTCGAACGCGCCGGGGCGATGGCGGGCGCGGCCGGCCAGGAGGTGATGCAGGACGGCGCCTTCGCCTTCGATGACGAGGTCTCCCTCTGGTACGAGCACCAGGTCCGCCGCCATCTCTGGGCGCGGCTGTCGCTGTGCACCCTCTGGCGGATGGCGTGGCGCGCCTGTCTCGCCGCTCTCGCGCGGTCGGAACGCATGGCGCCCGGGCTGGCCGGCGGCCTGATGGGGCGGGCCCGTGGATACGGGGCACGCCTGGACCTCCCGGTGGCGGGCCTCCTCGAAGCCACCGGGAACCCTGCCGAGGACGGTGCCCACGCGGTGCACTACCTGCTCCACCGGCTGCCGGATCCGTTGCTGACCGTGCTGAGGGAGCGCTACGGCCAGGACTCCCACAGCCTGTTGTGGATCTGCACCAGGTTGGTGGGCTGGCTGATCTATCCCGATGACGTCCTGCGCGAGTCCATCGCGTCCGGCGTCGAGAGGAGGTGCGTGTCGCTCGGCTTCCCGGACGATCTCCCCGGCGAGGTCGTCGCCGCCCTACGCTCTGGGCAAGACTTCGGCACTGTCAAGAACCTGGTCTGGGAGTTCAACCAGAAGGTGAACGAGTTCTATTTTCCGGGGAGTTCCGGCCATCCCTGATACGCGCGCCCAGCGTGTGAAGGCCGCATCTGAAGGTCTGCTCCAAGGTCACGCCGTCCCGTTTTCCCTGCGCCGTTCCGTCGCCGGTTCGGCGAGCGCGGCCCGCCCATACCGTGGTATATCTCGATCTTGTCGGTCCCGCTCCGGAAGTCCTCGTCTTTCGCCCTCCAGAGGTCCAGCCTGTTCCGTAACGGCAGTATCCGCTCGCCTTTCCTCTTGCGGACGCCAACGCCCCGAACCAGAGCGACGGGGACGTTCCCGTGAAGGTGGCGTAATTCGTGCGCACCTCGTGCCTGCGGCTCGTGCTCGCGATGAGTGGTGCGGATGATGGGTGGGGCCTGGGCCGCGGGTGTGGCCCGGGCGGCGGGAAGGAGTGCGAGGGCTATGACGGCAAGAGCGGTCCGGGCCAGACGTACGGCGAAACCCCTGTCGAGGTCCACGACCAGGTCGTGTCCTGTGCAGCGGTCCTCCGTCACGCCGCGCCCGGCGACCGGCGTGTAGTCACTCGTGGAGGCGGCAAACCGAGGGGTGCCCGGATTCTTCAGCGAGCTGCTGGGCCAAGTCGCTGCCGGGCTTGCTCGTCGAGCTTGGCGTCCATGTGCAGTGTGGGCCCCGGCCGGGACGTCATCGTGATCCGCCCGCGGCCTCCGGGGCACGGCCCTTCCGTCAGGCGCTGGGCGGTCTGCCGGTTCGGGGCGACGTCATTGGGCACGTCCGGGGAGGCGAAGTGGAAGGGCACACCAAGACGGCCGGCCAGTGCTCGGTCGGCCTGGGCGGCGGCAACGCCGGGAGGAGGGCCTCTGGCGGTGGTAGACGGTCGCCAAATAACCCTCTGTTCTGGGGGCGTCCCGGACAGCGACCAGGAGCACGTACCAGCCGTGCACGGTATCGCCGTGCCAGAGCGCCTCCACCGCCACCACACGGCTCGGGAGAGCCGCGGCACGGGCCGCGAGTGAGGGCAGATCAACCGGCTCGGGCGGCGTGCGCTGCCACTCGGTCGCCGAGAGCCTCGTCTCGCGCCAGGAGCACCCGCTCGACCTCGTGCGGGCCCACCCCCAACGGACGCAACGCCTCCCAGACGGACTTGACCGCCGACAGGCGACGATCCCGCAGCACGTCGGCGTCCACTTCCCGGCAGGTCCCCGCTTCCGGATAAGTCCACCAGCCACTCAGCGGACCACATACATGCGCTGCCCATCGCGGAGTGAGCTCAGCAGCGCAAGCCGACGATGCCCCAGCCGCGGCGCTCTGCTTCCGTGACCACCTTCCCCCAGTCGGTGAGAAGGTCGGCAAACGATTCGAACGTCGTGATCCAGCCGCTGGAATCTGCGGCATGCCGGGTGAACGGCTCACGCAGAGTTTCCAGGCTTGGTTCCGCCTGCTGCCACCATCCGGCGATCATCGCTATGTGATCGGGCGGGCACCACAGCAGCAGATCCGCGTCCCAGGTGCACGGTTGATCCGGAAGGCCGGACCCGACCCCGGTGGTGTCTTCCAAACGGTGCCAGAACAGCGCGTCGTTGAACCGGTCCAAACAGTCGCGCAGCTTCGGCTCGACGAAGTCGCGCATGTGGTCCCAGCGGTGCCCGGCCCAAAAGTGCGGCTTGTACGAGCCGAGCGTGTTCCGAAAGGCGTATCTGCCGTACCAGGCATGACCCGGCTGCGCGGGCCATGACCAGCCGTGCTCGAAGACGTCGTCGCTGTACGCCTCTTCGAAGGCGGCATCGATCAGCAACTCTTCCCGGTCACCGGGCGCGGCCGCCTCCACCTGCGGCCAGTCCACGATCAGGACTTCGATCCCCACACCCATCACGCCAGCATAGGCAGGGAAACCGACGTTGGTCATCGGGAAAACTCGTGGCCACCCGTGGCACTGCGAGGGGCCACCAGGGACTGCGGCTCCTCGACGTGCCGTTGATGACCCCTGTGCTGCTGCGCCGTGCTGCCCCGTCACCCGCCCATGGCCGTCTCGGCGTCCCCCCGGCGAGCCCGCAGGCTGGCCGGTCGTTACCCCGGGCCTGATCAGTGAATCGTCGCTGCCCGAACTGGCCTGCCCTCGGTCTGCGGACCCGCTTGTCGCAGGATCACCCAGACGATGCTGAGGCGTGGGAGCGGCCTTCTCGGACGCGATGCGCACGGCGTGGGTTGGGCGGGTGCTGGGGCGGGGTGCTGGCCCTGAGCGCCTGTGCGCCCGGCACGCTCAAGCCTGCCGCGACCAGCTGCACCTCCCCGCCAAGGGAGGCCAATACCTCTTTCCGTCCCTCACCCCCCTGAGCGACGCCCCCTGCATCTCCAGCACCTACCTCAGCGACGCCCTCAGGCACTGGGCAGACGCCCTGCCCCCGCTCCACGCCGAGGGCGCCGACTCCGAAGGACAACGACTGCTCTTCGACCGGTCCCTGATCTACCCCTACGCCTTCCGCCACTCCCACGCCCAGCGTCACGCAGACGCCGGCACCCCCGTCGACGTACTGCGCGTGATCCATCGCCATGACCCAGCGCTGGAAACTCGGCGACCTGACGGTCAACCGAATCGGCTTCGGCACGATGCGCCTGCCCCAACACGGCGAGGCGTTCGCGGTCGACGCCGTCCCACGTGACCGTGACCACGTGATTCGTGTGCTGCGTCGCGCGGTCGAGCTCGGCGTGAACCACATCGACACCGACCGCGTTCTACTTCTCGCCCCTGCGCTCCGCCAGCGAACTGATCAACCGTGCTTTGGCCCCCTACGGAGACGGCCTCGTCATCACCACCAAGGTAGGACCGGGCCGCGATCCCTCGGGCCAGTGGCTGCCGCATGCCACCCCCGAGCAGTTGCGCGGCCAGGTCGAGGAGAACCTGCGTCAGCTCGGCCGCGACTATCTCGACGTGGTGAACCTGCGCATCGTTCGGCACCGATTCCATCGCCGAACGCTTCGGCGCACTCGCCGACCTGCGCGAGGCCGGACTCATCCGCCACCTGGGGCTGTCCAACATCCGCCCCCACCACCTCGCCGAGGCCCAGGCCATCCCGCCCGTGGTCTGCGTCCAGAACATGTATGGCATCGGCGCATCACCCGAGCAGAAGGCGTTCTTGAACCTCTGCGGTGAACAGCGCATCGCGTTCGTGCCGTTCTATTCGATCGCCGGCACCGGACGCGAAGGCGGCGCGACCACCGACAACAACTCGGAGGTGGTCGCCATAGCCCGCGCCCACGGCGTGAGCACGGCCCAGATTCGGCTGGCGTGGACCCTGCCCCTGGGCTCCCACGTTCTGGCCATCACCGGCACCGGTGACCTCGACCACCTCGCTCAGAACGTCGCCGTCGGCTCCCTGCGCCTGTCCGAGGACGAACTCACCGCCCTGGACGCACTCCACCACGAAGCATGACCAAGATCCCCATGGCGCTGTGATCCACTTCTGCTGATCGGCCTGTCTGCCTTGCCAGTTCCCGCCGCCCGTCGCATAACCCTGACTGCCGCCGAGCGGCACCGGTTGAATAAGGCGGCCTACGGTCACAAGACTCCGCACCAGAGCAGGGTCCGGTCGCAGATCGTGCCCCTGGCGGCTCGGGGCAGGTCCAACGCGCGGATTGCTGCCGAGGTGGGGGTGCACGTGGACACCGTGCGCACCTGGCGGGGCCGGTTCGCCGGCGGCGGTCTGCTGGCTCTGGACGACCGCATGCGCAGCGGGCGCCCGGCCCGCTTCACGCCCGTGCAGGTCGCCGAGGCCAAGGCCCTGGCCTGCCAGCTCCCGGCCGAGACCGGGGTGCCGCTGGCGCGCTGGTCGTGCCCGGAACTGGCCGCCGAACTGCCCGCGCGGAGCATCACCGACACCGACTCGGCGTCCACCGTGCGCCGCTGGCTTCGCCAGGACGCGCTCAAACCCTGGCAGTACCAGTCCTGGATCGTTATCCGGGACCCGGGCTTCCGCGCCAAAGCCCAGCGCATCCTTGACCTCTACGCCCGCACCTACGAGGGTGAACCCCTCGGCCCGGACGAGTACGTGATCTCCAGCGACGAGAAGACCTCGGTCCAGGCCCGCTGCCGATGTCACCCGACCCTCGCTCCAGGCCGGGCCAGGACGATGCCGTCAACCACGAGTACGGCCGCGGCGGCGCCGTGGCCTACCTGGCCGCCTACGACGTCCACCTGGCGAGAGTCTTTGGCCGCTGCGAGGCCACCACCGGCATCACGCCGTTCATCGCCCTGGTCGAACAGGTCATGACCACCGAGCCCTACGCCAGCGCCAGACGCGTCTTCTGGATCGTCGACAACGGCTCATCTCACCGCGGGACGAAGGCCATTGACCGTCTGGCCAAGGCGTTTCCGAACGCGGTCATGGTCCACACCCCCGTCCACGCCTCCTGGACAAACCAGATCGAGATCTTCTTCTCGATCGTGCAGCGCACGGCCATCTCGCCCAACGACTTCACAGACCTGACCCAGGTCCGGAACCGGCTTCGAGCATTCGAAGACCGCTACAACGCCACGGCACAGCCGTTACAGTGGAGACTTACCACCTCCGACCTGGACGATCTGCCGGCCAGACTCGATCGGCACACCACCGATCACCAGGAAGAATCCTCCGTCGCACTCGCAGCTTGATCAACCCCCGAAGGACTTTCGGAGCCGACCACTAAGCTGGTCGGCGGGAGCTGGCCGTGGTTGTGGGTGCCTGGGACCGCGAGGCGACCGTGGAATGGTGCGACTGGCGACCGGATCGGCGAGTGGTGTGCATGGGGGGGGGGGCGGGCTCCCGGCGGCTGCTACGCGAGGCGTTCCTACCGCGGAAGAGCACGGTGTGCATCGCCACTACGACCGGCCGCAGCCGGGAAGTGCCTGAGGGACCGGTGCGCTGTCGCTGGTCAAGGGAGCCTGCTCGACCGGCGGGAGCGCAGCGCGCCCGCCGCCCGGTTCACGATCGCCGCATAGCCGACGCCGACCGCGAGGGAGGCGAACAGGGCCGTGAGCGGGAAGTCCTCCTGGAGATAGGGGTAGACCTGGTAGTGCGTCAGGTAGATGTAGAGGGAACTGCTCGCCAGGACGCCAGCGAGTGCGTTGACCGGGCCGATGCTGGGCAGGGTCGGTACCCAGATCAGCAGTCCCAGCCCGATGATCACGAGGGTCGTGCGCAGGGGCTGGTCCTGGAACAGGCCGGGCACGGTGAGGAGGACTACGGCGGTCAGCAGCGCCCGGTGGCGGACGGTGCCCGCTCGTGCGGCCGCCCACCCGAGTGCGAACAGCCAGAAGACCACGGAGGGGCTCAGCTGGGGGCGAGCGGAGGCCAAGCCGAACAGGTCGTATCGGCCTGCCAGTCCGATGGCTACCAGCACGAGCGGCAGCCCGAACGTGTGTCGCCGCTCGAGCCGGTCCAGCAGGGGTAGGGCCATGAGGGCAGTGAGGACGACGAGGTAGTAGACCAGGGCCTCTACGAACCAGTAGGCCCAGTCGAAGCGGTCGTTGCCCTGCGAGAGGAGGCTGTTCAGCAGGACGGCATTCGCCGGGTCGTAGAAGTCGGTCAGGATCACCGCGCCGCTGATCCACACCATGCTCGGCGCCGCGATGCGGGCGATGCTGCGCCACAGGCGCCGTACGCGCTCACGGCGGGCGGCGGCGGTCAGCTGGAAGCGGGCGAAGTTGTACCCCGCGACGGCGATGAGGATGTGGGCGAAGCCCTTGATGCTGAAGAGCTGGACGTGCGAGCCGACGATGAGGACGATCCCGACGGCGCGCAGGGCGATGCCCGTCTCCAGGGTGCGGCGGCTCCTCAAGGACCGGGGGTCCGTCCAGGAACGCACAGCCCGTGTCACCCCCCGGTCCCGGTGTGTTCTGGGGCCGTCCGGTTGGCGGCGGCCCTCGGTCGTGGCCGCCGCCAGGGCTTGTAGGTCGCGGATGGTCGTCGTGTGCCAGTCGGCGGGCAGGTGGCCGAGCGCCTCCTCGAGGTGCAGGGTCATCTCGACGTAGCACAGGGAGTCGCCGCCCAGGCTGACAAAGCTGCTGTCCTCGGTGACGTCGGGGTGGTCGAGTATCTCCGCGTAGAGAGAGCGCAGGTCGTCCACGGTGCCGGCGGCTTCCTGCTGCTGCGGGCGTGTCAGCTGTCGTACCGTCTCGTAGTCGGGCTTTCCCGATGCCAGGCGGGGGAGTTCGGGCGCGATCCGGACCCGTATCGCACGGGCCGGGAGTCCGCACTCCCGGGCGATCAGCCGCCGGACGTGCGCCTCCTCGCCGGTGCCCACCAGCGCGGCCACCGCCAGGGCCTCCCCGTGCGCCGTGCAGTAGGCGGTGACCCCGTGCAGTGCCAGGAGGTTTTCGACGCGTTGCGGGTCGATGCGCAGTCCGAGGATCTTCGCGAAGCGGCTGCGGCGGCCGACGATCTCGTACAGCCCGTCGGGCGCGCGCCGGGCGAGGTCTCCGGTGTGCAGTTCCTCGACGGTCCGGCCCAGGGAGAGGTCGGCGGGGCTCTCGGCATAGCCGAGCATCACGTTCGGGCCCGAGTAGACCAGTTCGCCAACGTCCGGGCCGTGGCCGTCGACAGGATGCAGCCGGAAGGAGCCACCGGGTATCGGCACGCCGATGGCCTCGGGGCGCCCGGCGGCCAGGTGCGGCGGCAGATAGGCCATGCGCGCCGTGGCCTCGGTCTGGCCGTACATGACGAACAGCTCCCACCCGGCGCGGCGGCCCAGCCCGGCGTAGTGCGCCACCCGTTCCGGGGCGAGCCGCCCTCCGGCCTGGGTGAGGCGGCGCAGGTGCGGCAGGTCCATCCGCTCGAAGCCGACCCGGTCCAGCAGGTCGAAGGTGTACGGCACCCCGGCGAGCGAGGTGCCGCGGGCGGTGCGGAACTCCTCCCAGAAGGCCGCCTCGGACACCGACCGCTCGGTGAGGATCAGGGCGGCGCCGCGCAGCAGATGGCTGTGGATGACGGACAGGCCGTAGCAGTAGTGCATGGGCAGGGTGGTGGCCGCCCGGTCGGTGTCGTCGATGCCCAGGTAGGCGGCGATGGCCTCGGCGTTGGCCTGGACGTTGTCGTGCGAGAGGCGTACCAGTTTCGGGGAGCCGGTCGAGCCGGACGTGCTGAGCAGCAGGGCGAGGTCCGGGTGGAGGGTGTGGGCGCTTCCCGGGTGCCGTTCGTCGAGGGTCCAGGTCCCGTCGGCGTCCGGGCGGGCCACGACGTCGGGGGAGTAGGCCTCGGTGAGTGAACGGATCGTGCTCTCGCTGTCGCCGGGGACGAGCAGGACCGGGTGTCCGGCGGACAGGGCGGCCAGGTGGGTGACCAGTGCGTCGGCGCTGTTGGCCCCGGCGAGCATGACCAGCCGCCGTACCGGCCCGAGGCGCCGGGCCGTCTCTGCCACCTGTTCGGCCAGTTCTCGGTAGGACAGTTCGCCGTCGGTTGTGACGAGCGCCGGACGGTCGCCGTGGGCCGCGAGGTCATGCGCGAACGGGACTGTTTTCAGCCATCGTTGCGTGGGTGACTGGGGGGTGGCAGGTGACGGGAGGGAACCGGATCGGCTCACTGGGCGGGCCCTTTCTACGGCATTGTCCGCTTGCTAGCACAGAACCCTTGACGTTTAGGTAAGCCATACCTTATTCATAGCGGAGTCATATTCAAGCCACAGGAAAGCCACAGACTCGCTTCGCCTCTGCTCCGCACGGACCAGGGGGGTGAGGCGAGCACAGCGGGAGGCACACACCCATGAGACGCCCCTCCGTCCGCCGGATCACCGCTCTCACCGCAGCAGGCCTTCTGCTCCCCGCGCTTGCGGCATGCGGCTCCGAGGACAAGGACGGCGAGGCCGGCGACTCCGCCCTCGTCATCTACTCCGGGCGCAACGAGAAGCTGGTCGACCCGCTGCTGGACAAGTTGGAGAAGGCCGTCGGGACCAGGGTGGAGGTGCGCTACGGCGAGAGCGCGGAACTGGCCGCACAGATCCTGGAGGAGGGCGACCGCACCAAGGCCGGACTGTTCTTCTCCCAGGACGCCGGCGCGCTGGGCGCCCTGTCCAGGGAGGGCATGCTGCAGAAGCTGCCTGCGGACACGCTCGGCAAGGTCGACGAGGCCTACCGCGGCTCCGCCGGAGACTGGGTCGGTCTCTCGGGCCGCGTCCGCGTGATCGCGTACAACCCGGACCAGATCGCCGCGGACGAGGTCCCCGACAGCGTCTTCGACGTGGTGAAGCCCGAGTGGAAGGGCAAGGTCGGCTTCGCGCCCACCAACGCCTCCTTCCAGGCGTTCGTCACCGGCATGCGCGTGCTGAAGGGCGACGACGTCACCCGCAAGTGGCTCCAGGACCTCAAGGCGAACGGCGCCAAGACCTACGCCCACAACCTGGCCACGCTGGACGGCGTGGAGGCCGGCGAGGTCTCCCTGGGCCTGGTCAACCACTACTACTGGTACGAGCGCGTCGCCGAGAAGGGCGAGGACAACGTCAACTCCAAGCTGCACTTCCTGCCCGGCGAGGACCCCGGCGCGCTGATCAACGTGGCCGGCGCGGGCATCCTCAAGGACAGCGGACAGGGCGAGACCGCCCAGAAGGCGGTGGACTACCTGCTGTCGAAGGAGGCGCAGACCTACTTCGCGGACGAGACCAAGGAATACCCGCTCGCCGCCGGCGTCACCAGCACCGTCGAGGGCCTGCCCGCGTTCGACTCCCTGCAGTCCCCCGACATCGACCTCGGCAGGCTGGAGTCCCTCCAGGAGACCCTGGCCATGCTCCAGGACGTCGGCCTGGTCTGACCGCCGTGCCCGCATCGCCGTTCACCTCGCGACCCGCCGGAGCCCCGGCCGGTCGCGAGGCCGCACCCGACCGTGCGCCCCGACCGCTCCGGGTGCCGGGCCACAGACCGCCCCTGGTCCTGCTGGTCCCCGCCTGCGTCGCCGCCCTCTTCGCCCTGCTGCCCCTCGGCTACCTCGCCGTGCGCGCCCTCGAACGCGGCCCCGCCTTCGCCTGGGACGTCGTCTCCGACGAACGCACCCTCGACCTCCTCGGCCGCAGCCTCGGCCTGACCGCCGTGGTCGTCGCCGCCTGCGTGGTGCTGGGCGTCTCGCTGGCCTGGCTCACCGTGCGCACCGACCTTCCCGGCGCCCGCGCCTGGTCGGTGCTGGCCACGCTGCCGCTGGCCGTGCCGAGCTACGTGGCCGCCTTCGCATGGCTGTCGGCCGAACCCAAGCTCGCCGGATTCGGGGGCGCCGCTCTCTCCCTGACCCTCGTCAGCTTCCCGTACGTGCACCTGCCGGTCGCCGCCGCCTTGCGCGGCATCGACCCGGCGCAGGAGGAGGCCGCGCGCTCCCTCGGGCACGGGCCCCTGCGGACCTTCCTGAAAGTGACGCTGCCACAACTGCGTCCGGCGGCCGCGGGCGGCGCCCTGCTTGTCGCGCTGTACGCACTCTCCGACTTCGGCGCGGTCTCGCTGATGCGGTACGACACCTTCACCCGGGCCATCCACACCTCCTACCGCGCCTCCTTCGACCGCACCCCCGCCGCCGCGCTCAGCGTCCTGCTGGTCCTGCTCACCGTCGCGCTGGTCGCCGCCGAGGCCCGCACCCGCGGCCGGGCCGGGCACACCCGCACCGGCACCGGCACGGCCCGGCCGCCCGTACCCGCACCCCTAGGCCGGTGGCGGCCGCTCGCCCTGCTGTGGTGCGGGACGGTCGTGGCCGTCGCCGTCGCCTTCCCGCTGGGCACCCTCGGCTACTGGCTGACCGCCGGCAGCTCGGCCACCTGGGACATGGGCACACTCGCGGAGACGGCCTGGACCACCTTCGGTGTCGCCGCGGCGGGCGCGGCACTCACCACCGTCCTCGCGCTGCCGGTCGGGGTGATCGCCGCCCGTCACCGGGGCCGCGGCGCCCGCCTGCTGGAGCAGGCCGCCTACGCCGGCCACGCGCTGCCCGGCATCACGGTCGCCCTCGCGCTGGTCTTCTTCGCCGTGAGCTACGCCTACCCCCTCTACCAGCAACTCCCACTCCTGGTCTGTGCGTACGCGGTCCTCTTCCTCCCGGTAGCGGTGGCCGCCACCCGCGCGGCCGTGCTCCAGGCGCCGCCCGCGCTGGAGGACGTGGCCCGTTCGCTCGGACGGCGGCCGTGGCAGGTGCTGCGCGAGATCACCGTCCCGCTGGCCGCCCCCGGAGTGGCCGCCGGGGCCGCGCTGACCTTCGTGGTCTGCATGAAGGAACTCCCCGCGACCCTGCTGCTGCGCCCCACCGGCATGGACACCCTCGCCACCCGCCTGTGGACGGAGACCGGCGCCGGATCCTTCGCGGCGGCCGCACCCTACGCCGCCGCGCTCATCCTGCTGGCCGCCGTCCCCTCGTACCTCCTAGGCAGGCACCGGACATGAACGAACTGCACATCGAAGGGCTCACCAAGTCCTACGGAGCCTCCGACCCGGTCCTGCGAGGGCTCGAACTCACCGTCCCGGCAGGGGCGCTGGCCGCCGTCCTCGGCCCCTCCGGCTGCGGCAAGACCACGATGCTGCGGATCGTCGCCGGATTCCTGCACGCCGACGCGGGCACAGTCCGGCTCGGCGACCGGCTCGTCACCGGCCCCCGCCTGCACCTGCCGCCGGAGTGCCGCGGGATCGGCATCGTGCCGCAAGAAGGCGCTCTCTTCCCGCACTTGAGCGTCGGCCGCAACGTCGCCTTCGGGCTGCGCGGCCTCGACCGGGCCGAACGGCGGCGCCGTACCGAGGAGATGCTGGAACTGGTCGGCCTCGCCGGATACGACGACCGTATGCCGCACGAGCTGTCGGGCGGCCAGCAGCAGCGCGTCTCCCTCGCCCGCGCCCTCGCCCCGAGGCCCGGACTCGTGCTGCTGGACGAGCCGTTCAACGCCCTCGACAGCGCCCTGCGGACGGGAGTCCGCGCCGACGTACGGGCCGCGCTGCGGGCGGCCGGAGCGACAGCGGTCCTCGTCACTCACGACCAGCAAGAGGCGCTGTCCACCGCCGACCTCGTCGCCGTCGTCCGGGACGGCCAGGTCGCCCAGTGCGACACCCCGCAGGAGCTCTACCGCAGGCCCGCCGACCCCTGGATCGCCGACTTCGTGGGAGACGCCGTCCTGCTCCCCGCCACCGTCCACCATGACGGCCGCGCCCACACCGCCCTCGGCCCCGTCCCCCTCACGGGCGCCACCGACGGCCTGCGCACCGGCACGGTCCTACTCCGCCCGGAACAACTCCGGCTCACCGGCCCCGACACCGAGGGCGCGGTCACGGGCAAGGTCACCGACGTCCGTTACTACGGGCACGACGCCATGGTGACCGTGGCCGTCGAGGGCCATGACGCGCCGGTCGACATCCGGGTCGCGGGGCCCGTCGGGGTCCGGCCGGGGGACGAGACGGGCGTGCGCGTGGACGGCGAGGGGGCTCTGCATCCGTAGCGCCGCGCCTGTGTCTGTCTGAAAACCGTCACCCTCGCAGCCGTCATCATCTCGCTCCGAACATGATCCGAGAAACACCGCCCAGTACTATCCATCGGCAACTTCTGGACTGAATGCGATGTCGCTCAGGCCCAACGGATGGGAAGGAGCCACCTACCGGGCCCTGTCACAGGACGACGCGTTCTGCAGCGGCGCATTCGCGCGATGACCCACAGCGAGGCAGTTCGCGGCAACTGAGGCCGCTCGGCGTGACGGGCATGGCGTGCCATGCACCGCTGGCTGGTCCGGTGGCAGACACGGACCCTCAGCCCCGCCAGCCTGGTGACAGCCCGTCACTGAGCCCTGGGGCCCCAGCACCAGACTCTCGTAGCCAGCCCGGACCGCGGCAGCGGGCCGCAGTGGCCTATGTCGTCTCAACCGAGTCGCACAGGCGGAAGGAGTCCCGAACAGTGCCTCCGAGTGGCCTGGCCATTCCAGACTGTGTGCTGTCGGGGCCCAAGGGGCCAAAATTTGGGAGAATTTCTCGGTCCCAACGCCGTCGATCCGCGGAGCGTTCCCGCCTCGGCGAGTACACACACGCACCAGGTGATCGCAAACCGGATGGAGACGACGGTGCGCGCCTGCGGGCAGGGACGGTCCGCGACCGGCGCCCTTGACATCAGGACGGTGCATGCGCAGCGTGCCGGGCCGCTGCGCTCGGGCGCACATAAGAGGCCGGCGGTCGGGCGTGAGGGCCTATTACGCTCTCTTGGATGTCTGACAAGCGGCCTCCCGGCACCCTGGGGATTGACCTTCGCGCACCGGGCCTTCGCCCATGCGGCCTCTGCGGCGAGGTGCGCGAGATGACGAAGGCGCATGTGCCGCCACAGGTGGCCGGCAATCGGGGCAAGGTGACCAGTGCAACCGTTCGGCTCCACAACAATGTACGCAGCATCGGCTGGCTCGCTGCTGGCGGCATGTGGATGCGTGGCCTTTGCGGCGACTGCAACAGTCTCGCCGGGCTGAACTACGACAGCGCGTATGGCGACTTCGCCAAGGCGCTGGACACTGCGTTGACCGATGCTGGGCTTGCGGCCAGCCGCTGTCGCCCGCTCGCCTTCGTCCTCACACCCGGCCAGGCAGGCGACGGGCGAACGCTCTTTCAAAGTCGGTAAGCCAGTCCCGAACTGCAACACGAGTACGGTTCGCCGCCGCCCGGTGCGGACGCGTGTCATTGCGGAGACGATCAGCGGGTAACACCCACTCTTTAGCCATGAAGAATCAACCTGTTGTGGCCTGGCCCGACCACCCGTGGAGAAGGCGTGCTACCGCCATGGGCATGGCTCTAGGGCTTCTTACATCCGCCAGCGTGCTGTCCTGTGTGGGAGTCAAAGACGCGTTCAATGCGCTGGCGTTCGGGGGGCGCGTCATGGGCGCCTTCTTCATGGCTGCGGCGTTGGTGGAGGTGGTCGCCGCTCTTGCCCTATGGGACTACTGGCGCACGAGGGTCCTTCGGTACTCGGGCGAGGCAGTTCTGATGGGCGTCGGTTCCGTGACGGGCACCAATCTGATGTTCATGGTCATTCAGATTGAGGGCGGGGACTACACCCGGTTTCTCTGGCTGTGGATCGGGTTGGGTATCTGGTCGATCTGGGCACTGTGGACGTTGACTCGGCAGAAAATCTGGCAAAAGATCCCGAATCCCAAGAGCGTCGCAATCAGCGCTGTAGTGTCCGGCATCGTCGGGGCCGCGGGCCTCACCTACTCGCAGATGTACGTCCCTATTCAATTCCCGTGAAGGTACCCTTCGGTGTCTCCCTCGGTGACCCTACGATGAGTGCCGACGGCGCGGTGCTTCACGTGCCAGCACATATCGAATTCCGTAACACGGGTTCCGTGAGAATCTTCGTTGTGGGAACCATGTGGAAAGTCAATGGCTACCCGACCAAGTTCAGGACAGAAGGCAACACCATGGGTGACTTGAAAACACAGCTCTGGGAGTACGGCGGCACACTGAGACATGTCACTTACTCTCGTTCGCACATGTTGGGAACAGGCAACGTTGGGTTCCCGGGCGACGCGCTGGACCCCGGTGACGACTTCTCAACAGACGTCACTGTTGATTTGCCTCTGCGATCTGACGTCGGCCGCGTCGAGGTCAGTGCAGGCATCTCTTACATCAGGGCCGACAGATGCAAGTTGGGAAACAGCTACAAGGCCTCCGCGGAGCACTCGTGGGACACGGAAGGGAAGCACACATGGGACGCCCCCAAGTGGGTCGCACAGCCGGGGGATGATTTCTATCGATATCATTCCAGGATTTACCGCAGTAGCGAACTGCTCAACCTAACGCACGCGGGCGACTTCGCAACCGCATGGTGGGTACTGCCGCAGTGGTGGGAGGGGGCGCCGTTTGCCAAGGGCGAAACCGATCCATACATGACAGTGAGTATCTCTCGTGATCCGGAAGGCGAGCAGTTCCTCAGCGATGCCGAACAGGAACCGTACGGAATGAAGACCATGTGGGCAGCGACTGACCGCACCATCGCCCAACTCCTTCAAGCGGCCAAGAAGGCCCCAGCACCGGCCCATGAGCGCGGCGGGAACTCACAACAAAAATGACTTCATGGCGGCCACACGTGTACAGCAGCCCAGAGAGCTTTGAAATCTGACGTGCCCCGTTGCTGGTGCGGTCGGTGATCATGCCAGTCTCGCTCAGCATGTCAGGCACAGCCGAAGGCGTGGCGACCAAGGTGGTGCCGGCGCGCAGGTACCGAACCAGATCGCCTTCATGCTCCGGCGCAGCCGTCCGCACGGCAGCCCGGATCGACGGCCCGTCCGGACTGCTACCACATCGTGGTGCCCACCCTCACCGGCGCCGAGCTGCGCCGCCGCCTGAACCTCTTGCCGTGGGTGAAGAAGAGGTGATGTCCGGGACGAGGCTGGGGTCGGTCCGGGCATCTTCGCTGCCTTCACCGTCCGACTGCGCGATCCTCGCCAACTCCCGCCTGATTGCGGAGGGCGTCGACATTCCCAGTGTCGACGCGGTCGTCTTGGCCGACCTCACCCGCAGCGTCACCCGCTGCGTCCAGGCCCTCGGCCGCGCTCTGCGCGTGGACGTCTCCGGCAAGACCGCGAGCTTGATCGGTCCCGTCCAGTTCCACCGGCGGAGATCTCTCCAGCGCACACAGGTACGGAACGTGAACACGATGCCCTCCAGCACCTGACGGTGATCCCGCCACCGGCCACGGGCCCGGCCGACCGGCGGCAGCAGCGGCTCGATCACCGACCGTTCAGCGTCAGACATCTCCCCATTCCTGACAGCCAGTCCAGCGATCGGTAATCGGAAAGGCGCTGCCTAACCCCCGCTTGACACCGCGAGGCCCACCGGATCCGCTGGCACCATGAGCGCCTACGCCTCGCCGAGCGCCGCCGGGCCGCCCGTCCGGCGTCCCTCCCTGACCCGGCCGAGGCACAGCCTGCGCAGCCGAGGGTGACGCGTTGGACGTCGTGACGGGTGAAACCATCGACGATGTGTAGGTGGCCTCGGACGGGCGATGGATCTTTGGAGAGCCACTCGAGGCTGAGGTCTGAGGCCGCGGTGCTATGGCATCGCGGGTGCCGGGTTGTGATGGCCGTTTGTGGCTGTGTCGTCATGGCAGTGACGGTCGAGGTGAGTGGGAGGCTGGTGCCAGGGGGCCGCACTGCCTCTGGGCGCGCGGCATGTGGTAGCTCATCCACACCTGGCCTCGCCCGGCACGGCTGCTCAAGCGGCATCCGGGGGGGGGATCACACCGTGCTGTCGGCCAGTTACGGGGCTGTTTGTCATCTTGTCGGGAACCAGCCCCGCACGGCCGGTCGCAGGGCCCCACGCGGCGTGCGGGCCGCTTCGGGGCATGGGATCAATGAGCCGTGTGCAGGGAGATGACGGCCTGCACCAAGGCGTGTGGGCTTTCCCAGTTCAGCATGTGGCCGGCGTCCGGCACGGTGATCAGCCGTGCGCCCGGGATGCCGGCGCTCAGGCGTTGGGCGTGGCTGGGCGGTGTGCTGCGATCCGCCGAGCCGACCATGACGACGGTGGGGACCGCGATCTCGGCCAGCCGTGGGTAACGGTCCTCGCGGGCGAACGCCCGCACGATCGGCACGAGCGGGGTGTGGGCCTGCCGGAGGAAGACCTCGAGGAATACCTTGATCATCGCGGGTGAGGGGTGTTTGCCGCACTGAGCGGCTCCGAAGAGGAGTCCGCCCGTGCGGGTGCGTGCCAGCCGCTGGAGGACGCCCGTCTCCAGCAGCGGGATCTGCAGCCGGTTGTGCGGTGCTCCGTCGTAGATGCGGCCCGCCCAGGTCGCGAACAGCACCAGACCGCGCAGCCGACGGGCGACGCCGGGATGGTCGAGCACGGCACGAAGTGCGAGGAACCCGCCCATGGAATGCCCGACGAGCACTGCGTCGCGTACGTCGAAGTGCTCAAGGACCGCCAGGTAGTCCTGCGCCATGGGACCGGAGCCGATGCCGTCCGAACCGATCGTCGACCGTCCGTGGCCGCGCTGGTCGAAGGCGATGACACGGTGACCGCCGGCCACGAGCGTGGCCTGCACCAGGTTCCACTCCAGGAGTGAGGCACCGTAGCCGTGGGCCAGCACCACCGGTGGCCCGTCACCCGCGACGAGGGTGCGCAGCACCGTCCCGTCGGGGCGGGAGAGGAACACTTCCTCGCCCTCGGGCTCGCGGCGAAGCCGTTCGTAGGGGACGGGATCCGGCTGGCGTTCGATCCAGCCGGCCGTTACCCGCGCCGCCGCGATGACGGTGAGGGCCGCCACAGCGCCACCGCAGACCAGCCGCATACTCATCGATGTCTCCCAAGTCCCGCCCCTGTGGTGTGTCAGGGCGGGGCCGGAGCGCGCCTGACGGCGCCCATTCTGTATATCGACGGACTGCGGTGCGCCGAGGACTCAGGGGATTGGCTGAGAAGCTGCTGTTTCAACTGGATGTCCCCGACCGGTGGTTGCCAGCCGGTGAACGGTGGAAGTCGTGACACGGGGCTCAGTTGGCACCTGACGAAAAGCACCTGACGCAAAGGACTTGGACTTGCGCATCCGAATCGCCCATGGCTCCGTGTTCGCCGCCGCGCTGCTCTTCCTCGCGGCCGCTCCTGCGTCCGCCGCCGACGACGGGGTTCGGGCCGACCGCCCCTGTGGCGATCTCCGGCTGACGGGATCACTGCCCGCGCCTGCCGCGGGTATGGCCGTCCAGCAGGAGGTCTCGATCGGAGCCGACTGCAGGCCACGGCTCGGCCCGGTGCGGCTGATACCGCTCGACGCTTCCGGGAGAACCGAAAGCCGGGCGGGGGCCAAAGACGCAGAGGGCGGTCGGCATCGGCTCTCCAGCTGGAACGAGATGTACGACTGCTGCAATATCCGTATGACCGGCCTGTACTCGACGTCGCAATGGGTCACCGGCGGTGGCCGTGTCGTCAGCGCGGCCACCCACGCCACTCAGAAGGGGAATCGCGAGCCATGGGGCGCCGGCTGGTCGCGGAAGTCGGCCACGGAGGGCGTTGGCTGTGCCATCGACTGCCCCGCCTCCCTCAGCGAGGCGCACGCGCAGTTCACCTACCGGGGCATCTTCGACGCGACCGGGACCTGGTACGCCAACACCCACCACTCGTACGTCGATCTCCAGCACGACGGCACCGCCTCCTGCCGCTTCGAGGTGCAACTGCGTCACACCTTCGTCGGCTGGAACTGGCGGCGCGGCTGCGCCTGACCGGCCCGGGAACCGGCAGGCCCCGGGGGAGGCCGGGAATCACCGATTGCGATACGGGACGGTCCGTATGGAAAAAGGGCAGTCATGGAGGCAGTGTCAACTCGCCCGGGACGCCCGCGAGACTAGCGCATACACGCAGCGGTCCTCGCCGCCGCCACCGAGCTGGTGGCCGAGTCGGGGTACGCCGCCATGTCCCTCGATGCCGTGGCGGCGCGGGCCAGAGCGGGCAAGGACACCATCTACCGCCGGTGGTCCGGCAAGACCGGCTCGTCTCCGAGGCCGTGCCGGCCACCAGAGGCTGCGCGCCCATCCCCGACACCGGCAGCCTCGAAGGCGATCTGACCGTCCTCGTCCGGCAGGTGATCGACGAGTTCAGCCGCCCCGGCCGCCGCCGCGGCACTGCCCGGCCTGCCGGCCGGCTTCGCCGCAGCGCCCGGCCTGCGCGCAGGATCCGTTCCGCCTTCCTCGAACCCGCCAGGCAGCGCCTGAGCGTCGTCTTCGACCGGGCACAGCCCGTCGGCAGACCGGCCCCGGCGCCGACGCCGCCCGGTGCTCGACGGCCTCGTCGGCACCGTGTTCTTCCGACTGGGCATGCTCGGGGGATCCGCCGGTCCTCACCTGGCCCGGGACACCACCCCGGTCGCCGCCAAGGGGCGCTCATCGTCGCGATGCCGACCACGCCGCACGTGGTGGGTCGGCTGCCCTTCGTCGACGCCGAAACCGCCATGCTGCAGGCCCGTCTTCCCGACTCCGTGATCCTACGGGAGCCGGACCCTGCCGACGGCCCTGCAGATCCGACGCCGTCCACACCGACGAAGGCCAACGTCCTGGCCCACCTGCCCCGTTGCGCGATCGCGCACTTCGCCTGCCACGGCGCCAGCCATCCCGCCGACCCGTCGAAGAGCCTGCTGCTGCTCCACGACCACAAGGACGACCCTCTCACCGTGGGGAGCCTTGCCCCCGTGGCACTCGACCGGGCCAGGCTGGCCTACCTCTCCGCCTGCCGCACCGCGGCCATCGACACGACCCGCCTGCTGGACGAGGCCATTCACCTCACCTCCGCCTTCCAACTCGTCGGCTACCCCCATGTGATTGGCACTCTGTGGGAAATCGACGATCGGATCGCCGTCCGTATCGCCAAGACGTTCTACGAGGGCCTGAGGTCCGATACTGCGGCACTGGATCCCGACCAGGCAGCCCGCGCCCTCCATGAGGCCGTGCGGAGCGTACGAGACGGCCACGACCTGCCACCCGGCAAAGACCGGACACGAACACCCTATGTATGGGCAGCCCACCTCCACGCCGGAGCCTGAACCGCACTCCCCCCCAAATCCCACGACCACCAACCCCAACACGACCTCCCTCGCCGCTCGTGCCAGATGCACCTGTGAGGGCACTGTGCTCCTGCCAAGCTGCGTTCACCTGGACTCGTCCCCGGCACACCCGCGGCGAGCTGCCAAGGGTGGCCGCGATCGTGTCGCCACCTTCGGCCGCTCGCCCCCGGACGTGTGATCTGTCGGCGACCGACGGGCCGGTCAGCTGTGGAGGCGCTTGCGTGGGCCGGGTGCCGAGGCCCGCTCCCACGCGTGCGTTGGACTGAGCCACGGTGGTGCGGGTATTGCGCGATCAGCTCAGCTCCAGGGGTCGGGGATGAGCTGGGTTTCGGTGGAGGGTCCGGGCAGCAGGGTCAGGCGCTGCGCGGTGCCGGTGGCGGGGTCGGCGATGAGTAGGTCGGGAACGTCGTGCTCCAAGAACCGCAGATAGCCGATGGTGCCGAAGGTGCTGGTCCGTCTGGCGAACCATTCCACGAGTTCGCGCAGTTGGTCGAATTCGTCGGGATGTACTTCTTGCCGGGCGGTGAGGGCCCAGCCTCGTTCGCTGCGTGCGAGGTCGCCAACGAGCGTTCCTCCGACCCGCTCGGCGGGCCCGCGGGCAGAGAGCAGGGGATAGACGTCCGGACCTTGCGACTCCTGGCCACCCTCCCCGAGGTGCCAGCGCAGCAGCGCGAGGTCAGCGGCCGGAAGCGAGCTCGGCAGGTCGAGGATCAGCTGGAGTTCGTAGAGATCGCTCATACGCATAACGCTACGGGGCCGGGCAGGCGGCGCCTTGACCACCTGACTCGTCTGGTGGTTGCCCAGTCTGGAAGGACGACGCTGCCTCCGAGACAAGGGAGATCTCCGATGCCGCTGCGCCGACGCCGAACTCGTCTGTCTTCGGCCGGGGTGGGGGTGCGGCCTGCGCGGCGGGCGATGGCGCGGGTGTGCTTTTCCCAGGCCCAGGCGGAGGGGCGGTGTCCGACGGCTGGACGCCGGCGGCTGCTTCCCACAGCGGCTTCATCAGCTCGGGGTCGATCCCGCACATCTCACAAATGATCTTTACATGTTTCCAGGAGGGGTCGCGCTGGCCGGAGAGCATGCGCGATGCGTAGGACTCGTGGACGCCCATCTTCTGGGCGAGTTCGCGCTGGCGGCGGCCGGAGCCCTTCTGCATCAGGGTGAGGGCGCTGGCCAGGCGCTGGCCCGGGCGGCGCAGGGTCGGGGTGTCGGCGGCGGCCGCGGTGTTGTGGGTGTAGGTGACGGGGGTGGGTCGGCGGCGGGTGGCCAGGGCCCGGTGGTCCCTCTCCGTACTGTTCGCGGCAGGTAGCAGGGCTGTGGTCGACGAATCGCCGGACACCGAAGGCCGTGACGTGTCTCTTCTCGCCAATCACGTTCGCCGGTGCCCAGCGCGTCGGCGATCCGGTCTGTCGCGGCCCCGCCGGAGATCGGCGGGAGGCCTTCCGGTGCGGGGTCAGCTAGCGCCCCGACTGGGGCGCGGCGACGTTTACGATGCCGACTGAGTCGCCGGTGAATTGCCTTTTTAACGCTCGCTGCGACGCCTCACCGTGGGCGGCAGCGTCCTGCGACTTCCCCTTGCTGTCCGTCGCGCCCAGGGGCGGGTCGAATGCCGGCATGCCGAGGGACGTGCCCGTCTTGCTGGCGATCGGCCACGGGCCGCGGCGGCAGCATCGGCCCGCAAGGAAGCCGCCCTGGAGGTCGAGAACCGCATGCTCCTGGAACAGAACGCCGCCCTCCGGCGAAGCCTTGACGCGGCGCGAGCTCAGCTCCGTGCGCTACGCATCCAGGAACTCGGTGCCGCGCCCGCGACGGACTGGGCCGGCCGGCCGACCGCGATGCCGAGATGGAGGAACTGCGGAAGCAGCGAGACGCCGCCCTGGCCGCCAGCCAGCGGACAGAGGCCGACCTGGCCGCCCTCCGCAACGTCAACCAGCGCTTGATGGTGGAGAACAGCCGACTGCTCGAGGCCACGACCCCCTGCCGCCTCCCCGCCCTCTGCCTGCTCCCACCGAGCACAGTGACACAGTCGCCGAGACCGGCATGCCCGATCGCCAGGAACGTCACCCGCCCCCTCACGTCACCAACCGCGCAAGCCCCCACCGGAAGGCGAACCTCCTCCTGGAGCCAGCCGGAAACGAGCGCCCGGCCCCAGAACCCCGAGCCGCTCCACGCACGCAGTTGACGGCCGATCAGACCAACACCCGCCGCGCCGGATGCGGCGTCCCGCACCAAGGCGACCGCCTCCTTAACCTACCAGGTGGAGCTGTCGGTGCGCGTCGACCAGCCGGTCTTGTCCGTGACCCGATCCTCCAGCAGCCGGACACCTGGTGGCAGGAGCTCGCCGGGACGCTGGAGAAGGTGGCGGCCCTCGACACCGACCGCGTCGCCGTACGACAGCAGTACACGGATCGAGCGATCCCCCAGTTCGTCGGCATCCCGGCCCCCGCCGCTGACATGCGGCCGCGCCCGACGGTGCCGACGCATGAGGTAGCCCAGCAGCCGCACGGCCAGCGTGGTCTTGCCGCTGCCGGGACCGCCGCGGACGGTGATCACCGCGCCTGCTCCGCCGCCGCCCGGCGTGTGCTCCTCGTCCCCAGCGGGCAGGTGGCGTGCCGCGGCCCGGCGGATCCACACGAACGCGTCCTGCTGGTCACCGACGAGCGCGAAGGCACGGTTGCCCTCGAGGTCGTGGCCGACATGGTCCAACAGCCGGCTGGAGGGCTGCCACCGGATGGACTCGAAGGCCCTCACCTGCCCGCCGTCTGGCGCCTTGAGGTCCTCAACTGCTGGGCCCGATCGCCCCGCCCGCCGACGCGCAGGGCGACCCCGTCGAGACCTACCGCGTCCGGGAACCGCTCGACGCACAGCCCCTGGTCCGCGACAGCGTCGTGCTGCGGCGTTCCGACGCGGAGGTGACCGGTCACGCCCCCACCGCCGCCCTCGCGCCGGGCGAAGCAGCCCTGGACGTCCTACGCCCCGGCCGCCTTGAGCGCGTTGCGAATCGCGTCGTAGGCGGGCTTGTGCCTCAGGTTCTCGTCCCAGGGCAGGGCCGCTCCCTCGCCGGGAAACACCGCGGGGATCCACGAGTGCCGGTCGGTGTAGCCCCACAGGGTGATGCCCACACAGCGCCGTACGGCCAGGCAGGCGTCGGTCACCTGGCCGTACCAGTCGGCCTGTTCCGCGAGCTTGGTGCCGTCGGCGGGCAGGATCATGCGGATGTCGAGTTCGGTGATGGCGACGTCGACGCCGAGGTCGGCGAAGCGCTGCAGGTTCTCCTTCAGGCCGCCGGGGAAGCCGTACTGGAGGGCGAGATGACCCTGCAGGCCGAACCCGTCGATCGGGACGCGGTCCCTCTTGAGCTGCTTGATCAGGGCGTAGTAGGCATCGGACTTCGGGCCGAGGGCCTCGACGTTGTAGTCGTTGAGGTACAGCTTGACCTTGGGGTCGGCGGCGCGGGCCCATCGCAGGGTGTCGGCGATGTAGCCGGGGCCGAGGGTCTTGTAGAAGATGTTCTCGCGGTAGGTGCCGTCCTCGTTCATGATCTCGTTGGCGACGTCCCACGCGAAGACCTTGCCCCGGTAGTGCTTCACCACCTTGGTGATGTGGTTCTTCAGGATGGAGCGCAGTTCGTCGGCGGTCCAGGTGCCGGAGGTGAGCCAGTCCGGGAGCTGGGAGTGCCACAGCAGCGTGTGTCCGCGGACCTTCAGGCCGTTCGCACGGGCGTAGTCGACGATCTCGTCGCCGGCGGTGAAGTCGAAGACACCACGCTGGGGTTCGGTGGCGTACCACTTCATGCCGTTGCCGGGGGTCGTCTGGCCGAACTCGGTGCCGAGCAGCTGGGCGAACTCGGTGTCGGCGAGCTCCGGGTTGTCGACGGCGGCGCCGAAGTAGCGGCCTGACTCGCGGGCCAGTTCGTGCAGCGTCTTCGTCGGTTTCGCGCCGTCGGTGCCGGCTTGCGCGGAGGGCGCTACGGCGAGGCCGAGCAGCAGGGCCGCGGACGCGACGAGCGCGGCCGGTCCGACGCGGACACGGCGTGCGGGTGTGCGCATGGTGAATCTCCTCAACTGTGGGACGGATGGTCCGGTTGCTGTCCATGGAGCAGGTCCGTGGGGTCACTTCACCCGGAGCTCGCAGCGCATCCGGCGCTCGTGCCCGACCTCGCGTACGGGACCGGTCACGGTGAGTGGCACGGTGTGGTGGACGTGTTCGCTGGATGCGGCGACGCGCAGTTCGAGGGCGCCCGGTTCGACGACGCGGCGGCCGTCGGCACCGGTGTACGCGGCGAGGTCGGCCGGGAACGTTGCGTGGACCTCGGCGGACGCGCCGGCGTCCAGTGTGACGCGGACGTAGCCGACGAGACGGACCTCGGGGCGGGCGACGGTGCCGACGGGATCGTGGAGGTACAGCTGGACGACCTCGGTGCCGGGCCGCTCGCCGGTGTTGCGGACGGTGAGGCGCAGGGTGGTCTCGCCGTCGGTGGGCAGTTCGGGGGCGTCGCACCGGGGGGTGTCCCAGGCGAACGTCGTGTAGGAAAGGCCGTGCCCGAACGGGTAGAGGGGCGTCGGGTCGACGGTGCTGGGGAAGCCGTGCCGGCCGAGCGGCGGGGCGAGGTAGGGCGCGGGCTGGCCGCCGGGAGTGCGCGGCACGCCGAGCGGCAGCCGTCCGGACGGCTCCACGCGCCCGGACAGGACGCCGGCGACGGCGCCGCCGCCTTCCTGCCCGGGGAAGAACGCCTGGACCACGGCGGCTGCCCGGTCGGCCCAGCGGCCGAGCGCGTAGGGCCTTCCGCTGAGGACGACGATGACGACCGGCACGCCGGAGGCCAGCGCTTCGTCCAGCAACTCCGCCTGCTCGTAAGGAAGTTGCAGGTCCTCCGCGTCGCATCCCTCGCCCGACGAGCCGCGCCCGAACAGACCCGAGCGGTCCCCGACCACGGCCAGGCAGACTTCGGCCGCCGCCGGATCGTCGACGAACACGGCGTCCGGCAGCTCGGTGCGCAGCGCCTCGGCGAGCGTCGGCACCTCCACCCCCGTCGGCAGTCCGGGATGGTGCACGCCCACGTGCCGGGGAAACGTGTAGCAGCCCAGCATCGAGGCCTGCTCGTCGGCGAGCGGACCGAGTAGCGCGACGCGCAGGCCGTCGCGCAGTGGCAGCACGCCGGAGTCGTTGGCCAGCAGCACGACCGACTCCTCGGCGACCTTCCGCGCCAGGTCACGCATGTGCGGGGGGTCGAAGTCGATGGGCTCCCCGCCCGTCACGGGCTCCCAGTCGGGGTCGAGCAGCCCCAGTTCGCACTTCTGTGTGAGGACGCGCAGCACGGCCCGGTCGAGCAGGTCCTCGGGGAGCGGGTCCGCAGGCCTGTAGCAGCGGGCCGCCGGCAGTTCCACGTCGACGCCTGCCGCCAGAGCGATCCGCGCGGCCTGTTCCCTGCCGTCCGCGATCCGGTGCGCCTCCTCCAGGAGCGAGACGCCGTAGTAGTCCGAGACCACGGTGCCGGCGAACCCCCACTCTTCCCGCAGAATCCGGGTGAGCAGCTGGGCGTGGGTGTGGGCGGGAAGGCCGTCGATGTCGTTGTAGGCGGGCATCACGGATCGGGCGCCGCCGTCGCGCACCGCCATCTCGAACGGCGGCAGGATCACGTCGGCGAGTTCGCGCGGGCCGAGCGAGGCGGGCGCGTGGTTACGGGCGGCGCGCGAGGCCGAGTACCCGGCGAAGTGCTTGAGTGTGGCGACGACCCCGGCGGTCTCGAGACCTAGCACGTAGGCGGTGCCGATGGTGCCGACGAGGTACGGGTCCTCGCCGATGCACTCCTCGGTGCGGCCCCACCGCGGATCCCGTACGACGTCCAGGACCGGCGCGAGGCCCTGGTGAACGCCGGCGGCGCGCATCGACGTACCGATCGCCCGGGCCATCTCGGTGATCAGCTCGGGGTCGAAGGTGGCGCCCCAGGCGAGCGGCGTGGGGAAGACGGTGGCCTGCCAGGCGGTGAACCCGGTCAGGCACTCGTCGTGGGCGATCGCGGGCAGCGCGAACCGGTTGCCGTCGCGGATCAGACGTTGCAGTCCGGCGAGGCGGGCGGCGCCTTCGGCGGGGTCGACGGGAACGGTGCCGAAGGGCCGGGTGAGCTGGCCCAGGCCGTAGGGGAGGAGTGCGTCCAGGGCGGCGCTGCGGGCCGCGTAGGTGTGCTGGCCGGGTGCGACGTCGGCCCCCTCGGTGTCGGCGCCGATCCAGACGCTGGACAGCTGGGCGGTCTTCTCCTCGGTGGTCATCCGGGCGAGCAGGTCCGCCGCCCGGACGTGGGTGGGCAGGGTGGTGTCCTGCCATGGCTCGACCATGGAACTCCTTAAGGGCGGTGCTGGTACGGGGTTGGCCTGGGGGAGGGGGGGACTCAGCCCTTGGTGGCGCCCATCGTGATGCCGCCGATCAACTGCCGTTCGGCGGCGGCGTAGAAGGCGAGGGCCGGCACCATGGCGAGGACGAGATAGGCGAAGACGCGGGCGATGTCGGTGGCGTACTGGCCCTGGAACTGCTGGACGCCGATGGGGATCGTCCACCAGGTCTGTTCGCTGAACACCAGCAGCGGAAGAAGGAAGTTGTTCCAGCTTCCGACGATGGCGAGGATCGACACGGTGCCGAGGGCGGGCCGCGCCATGGGCAGCAGGATCCGCCAGAAGAAGCCGAACGCCGAGCAGCCGTCGAGGGTGGCCGCCTCCTCGAGCTCTCCGGGGATCTCCCGGAAGAAGCCGCGCAGGATGACGATGGTCATGGGCAGGCCGAACGCCGCCTGCGGCAGGATCACGCCCCATGGGTTGTCGAGCAGTCCGAAGGTGCGCAGCAGGACGAACAGCGGCAGGATCGCCACGGCGAACGGGAACATCAGCCCCGCCGTGAACAGGGTGAAGATCAACTCTCGGCCGCGGAAGGCGAATCGGGCCAGTGCGAAGGCGGCGAGGGCCGCGGTGCCCACGGTCAGCGCGGTCGTGCCCACCGCGATCAGCGTGGACGAACCCAGCATGCGCCAGAACGAGCCGGAGGCGAGCACATCGGTGTAGTTGGACATCACCCACGGCGAGGGCAGGCCGAAGGTGTTGCGGGAGAGCTGATCGGTGGACTTGAACCCGGACACGAACGCGTACAGCAGCGGCGTGACCATGACGACGCCGACCAGCCACACGATCACGTACAGCGGTGCGGAGCGCAGCCTTCTGCGCGTGCCCGCGCTCATCGGGAGGCTCGCATGGTGGTGAGGGCTCCTTCGGTGTCGCGGCGCAGCACGGAGCGCTGGTAGACGAGGGCGAAGACGAGGCTGACGAGGAACATGCCGATGCTGATTGCGCTGGCGTAGCCGATCTCGAAGCGCTTGAAGCCGTACTGGAACATGGTTACGGCCATGGTCTCCGAGTGGTGGTCGGGGCCGCCCTGCGTGACCACCCACACCAGGTCGAAGAGCTGGATGGCGCCGATCACGGAGAGGAACACGCTGATGCGGATCGTCGGTCCGAGCAGCGGCAGGGTGATGTGGCGGAAGCGCTGCCAGGGGCTCGCGCCGTCGATGCGGGCCGCCTCGTGCAGTTCGGCGGGAATGCCCTGCAGCCCGGCCAGGTACAGCATCATGTGGAAGCCGAAGTACTTCCACGTCATGACGAGGAACAGGGTCGGCAGTACGTGGCCCTGATCGGCGAACCACAGTCCGCCGACGCCGTCGAGGCCGACCGAGCCGAGGACGTTGTCCGCCAGCCCGTCGTCCGGCGCGAAGATCATGGAGAACAGGACGCCGGTGATGACCTCGGACAGGACGTACGGGGCGAAGAACAGCGTCCGGTACAGGGCCCGGCCGCGCAGCTTCTGGTTGAGCAGCACGGCCATGCCGAGCGCGAACGGCAGCTGCACGCCGACCGAGAACAGCACGAGCAGCAGCCCGCGCCACAGGTCGCCCAGGAAGACCGGATCACGCAGGAGCCGACTGTAGTTGTCGAGACCCACGTAGTCCGAAGGGGAGCCGAAGCCGCCCCAGTCGAACAGGCTGACGTACAGGGCGTACAGGATCGGGGCGAGCACCAGCACGCCGAACAGGAGCAGGGCGGGCAGGGTGAAGCCGAAGGCGGTCAGCCAGTCGGCGATCCGCCGGGCCCTTGAGCGGCCCGCCCCGGCGTCCGGCCGCTTCGGTGGAGCGGCGGCGGTCGCGGGGTCTTTCACGTACGTGGAAGCCATCGCGGTCACTGGCTCTTCGCGACCTGGGTGACCGAACGGGCCACCTGCTCCGGCGACTTGGAGCCGGCGATCAGGGCGGCCACCGAGTCGTTGACCTCCTGGCCGACGGCGGGCGGGTACGCCTGGTCGAGGTAGAGCTGGAAGCCGGTCGCCTCGCCGAGGGCGTCGGAGACGAGCTTGAGGCTGGGATCGGTCAGGGCGCTCGTGGCGTCCTCGACGACCGGCATCATCGAGGCCTTCGACACGAGAACGCGGTCGGACTCGGCCGACATGAAGAACTTCAGGAAGTCCACGGCGGCCTTGGGCGCGCCCTTGCGCACCGCGTAGCCGCCGCCTCCGCCGAACACGTCGGTCTGCGCGCCCTTGCCTCCGGCGACGGCGGGGAACGGGAAGAACCCGAGGTCCTTGCCGATGCCCTTGCCCGCGTCGGCCTGGACGACGGGCGCCCACTGGCCCATCAGTTCCATCGCCGCCTTGCCGTTGCCCATCGCGGCCGCCTCGCCGGTGGGCGTGGAGTACGCGGCGCCGAGGAATCCCTTCTGGAACGGCTCAAGCGCGACGAGTTCCTTCAGGTGCTCGCCCGCCTTGACGAAGTCGTCGCCGGTGAAGTCCTTGGCGTCGGCGGCCGCCTGCATGCCGTCGATCCCGGCGATCCGCATGGCCAGGTACGCCCAGTAGTACATGCCGGGCCACTTCTCCTTGCCCGCGAGGGCGATGGGGGTGATCCCGGCGCTCTTCAGCTTCTTGACCGTGTCGAGATAGTCGGCCCAGGCGGCGGGCGGTGCCTGGATCCCGGCTTCGGCGAACAGGGCCTTGTTGTACCAGAACCCGACGGCGCCGATGTCGAAGGGCATGGCGTACGTCTTCCCGTCGAACTGGTACGCCTTGACCGACGCCGGTACGAGGGTGTCGGTCACAGAGCTGATGGAGGGCGTGAGGTCCTCCACCAGGCCTGCGTCGATCTGCTGCTTGAGAACGCCGCCGCCCCACGTGTGGTAGATGTCCGGCAGCTTTCCGGAACTGGTCAGCGCCGTCATCTTCGACTTGTAGGCGTCGTTCTCCATCGTCACGAGCTTGATGCGCACATCGGGGTGCGCGGCCTCGAACGCCTTCGCCCGCTCGGGCCAGACACTCTTCGACGGCTCGGTGGTCTGGATGTTCCACCATTCCACGACGGTCCGGCCCTGGCCGTCGGTGCTGGAGGACCCCGAGTCCGAACAGGCGGACAGACCGGCCGCCCCCAGACTCGCCGCCGAGGCTGTCCCCAGGAACCGGCGGCGGGAGAAGGAGGAGGACGAGGGGCCGGAAAGGGAAGTGACGGCTCGAGCAGAAGATGACATGACACACCTTCCGGAAAATTTCCGATAGCCATTTGGGTGGCCATGGAAGTTACGGGCACGCAAGAGGGGTGTCAACGGCCTTGACAAAAAAGGCCGTCGACACCCCCGGAGCGTTATCTTCCGTTAGGCGTGGCGTGGCGGTGCGGTGCTCGCACGGACCACCAGCTCGGTCGCCAGCTCCACTCGCGGCGAGGCCGGCTCGACGCCGCGCGCCAGGTCGAGAAGCATCCTGGCGGCCAACTTGCCCATGTCGGACAGAGGCTGGCGGACCGTCGTCAGCGGAGGCGCGCACCAGCGCACCTCCGGAAGGTCGTCGAAACCGACGATGCTCATGTCCTCCGGCACCCGAAGCCCGCGCCGCCGCAGCGCCTCGATCGCTCCGAGCGCCATCTGATCGCTCGCCGCGAAGATCGCGGTCGGCGGCTCGTCCAGGTCCAACAGCCTGCCCGCGCCGGTGAATCCTGACTCGTGGTAGAAGTCACCGGGCACGGTCAGGGCGTGGTCGACCACCACTCCGGCCACGTCGAGCGCCGCCCGGTAGCCGTCGAGCCGGGCGCGCGAGCACAGCAGCCTGGGCGGGCCCTCGATGAACCCGATCCTGCGGTGTCCGAGCTGGAGCAGATGCTCCGTCGCGGCCATTCCGCCCGTCCAGTTGGTGGCGCCCACGGTCGGCGCGTCGGTGGCCGGCGAACCGGCCGGGTCGATCACCACCAACGGCACGCCAAGGCGGCGCAGTTCGTCGTGGATCCCCGGTTCGAGCACCGACGTCACCAGGATCACGCCGTCGGACGGGCGGGCCCGCACATTGGTCATCCACAGCCGCGCGGATCCCGCCCGGTCGTGGATGGCGGAGACGACCGTGCCCACACCCGCCTCGTGCGCGACCTCCTCGACACCGCGGATGATCTCGACGGCCCAGGGACTGTCCAGATCGTTGAAGACCAGGTCGAACAGGACCGCCCGGGTGCCGGAAGCGGCCGGGCGGCGACGGTAGCCGTGCCGGTGCAGCAGGTCCTCGACCCGGGCACGGGTGGCGGGCGAAACGTCGGAGCGCCCGTTGACGACTCGTGAGACGGTCGGCACGGACACTCCGGCTTCCCGTGCGATCTCACTGATCGTCACCTTCGAGGCCCCGTCCGGGCTCCTTGTGCCTGTCTTGCGCTGAGCGCCTTCCCCAGCCACCATCCCCACCTCCCTGGCTGTACGCCCGGAAAAAGTCCGGGCTCCTTCCGGAAACCGTAGGACATGCCGCCGACCGCCCGCCCTTCACCCCGCGCTTCCGTCCGACCGCTCGAACACATCCATGCTTTCAGTGACATCGCGTGAGCGTTCAAGGCGCCGCTGACCACGCTGCGTATGTCGCTTCCCTGCCGACTGTGCCGCTCACGCTTCCCCCGGCGAAGGTGGTTGCGCCCGGCCGCTGTGCCGGCAGGGAAGCATCGACCCGGTCGGCCCCTCGGGGCGGTTCCTGGACGCGGGGCTCCTGACTCACTACGTCGCACCCAGTTCGCGGCGGCAAGCCTTCTTGCAGGCTGGAGATTCGGCTATGCCGACGACCTCGGCGACGGTGGTGATGGACGCGTGGAGGACGGCATGAGGTGCGGGCGCGTTGAAGGCGCCGGTGCCGGAGGTACGCCACGACCGTGCGGCCCCAGTACCTCCACCGGGGCATGCACCCCAACGCGGGCGGCGACCACACCCTCCGCCCGTGGCTGTCCGGCCCGCGACTCCCCCTGCTGACCGCTTGATTCGTCACGGGCAACGACGCATCCCGCAGGAGGAGCCACTCCGGCGGGAGCCGTCACCCGTCAGGGATGCGGCGGCGGGGGCGGCATGGTGGACAGGCCCGGCGACGGCTCGGGCCAGACCAGGAGCACCGGGCAGGGGGCGTGGTCGACCACGAAACGGCTGGCGGGGCCGAGACTGTGCGGGCCGAGGTGCGTACGGTCGCCGTCGCGGGCCAGGATCAGCAGGTCGCAGCCCTCGGCCACGGCGACGACCTCCCGCTCGACACGTCCGGTGCGCTCGGTGCGGGTACAGCGGCGTCCCAAGCGGTCGGCGGCGGACTGCAGCAACTCCTGCGCGGACGCGGTGGCGAGGCGCTCCACTTGCGTGCCGGGATCACACTCGGGGTGGCCACGGCCGAGCAGTCCGGCGAAGGCGCCGTGGGCCGCGCCGGGGCGTCGGCCGGGGTGACGTGCAGCAGGACGATGTCAGTGTCCGCCGGGGCGTGGGCGCGGGCGGCGTCCACGCAGGCGGGCCAGGTGCCCTCGACGATCCAGACGATGACGGACATGAGTCACCCTCCTCCGATGACGGCGAGCGAGACCCACAGTGCCGGCACCGCGGCGCCCAGGCTCGCGGGCACGGCGTACACGCCGAGCCGGGTGAACTCCTTCAACTCCACCTCGCCATCGTGGGCGTGGACGATACGCCGCCACAGCAGGGTGGCCAGCGAGCCCGCGTAGGTGAAGTTGGGGCCGATGTTCACCCCGAGCAGCACGGCGAGGACGGCGCCCGGCCCCGACGGGGCGGCCAGGGGCAGCAGTACCAGCACGGCGGGGAGGTTGTTGATGACGTTGGCGAGGACGGCGGCCAGCCCGGCGAGGGCGAGCAACTCGGGCAGGCCGGTGCCCTCGGGGATCAGGTGGCCCAGAGCCTCGTCGAGCCCGTTGTCGACGACCGCCCGGACCACGATCCCGAGGGCCAGCACGAAGGCGAGGAACGGCACCGAGGCCGCGCCCAGCAGCGCCCGCGGGGTGGTACGCCGCCGCAGCAGGGCCCTGACGGCGAGGGCCAGGGCACCGCCGAGGGCCGCCCATGCGCGGTCGACGCCGACCGCCGAGGTCAGCACGAACCCAGCGAGCGTGCACCCCACGGTCACCAGGGCGAACATCGGCAGCCGCGGTGGCTCGGCGACGGAGGGGGCTGCGCTCCGGCGTCCAGGTCCGAGGCGAAGAAGCGGCGGAAGACGACGTACTCGACGGCGATCGCGGCGACCCAGGGAAGTGCCATCAGCGCGGCGAACCGGGTGAAGCTGAGCCCGCTGGCCGCGAAGGCCGGCAGGTTGGTCAGGTTGGAGACGGGCAGCAGCAGGGAGGCCGTGTTCGACAGGTGGGTGTAGGCGTACACGTGCGTTTTGGGGCGAGCGCCGATCTGGGCCGCGGTGGCGAACACCACCGGCGTCAGCAGCACCACCGTGGCGTCCAGACTGAGTACCGCCGTGATCCCCGACGCCGCGACGAACACCTGTACCAGCATCCGCCGCGGCCGGCCCGCCGCCGTCCGTGCCATCCAGGCCCCGCACGCCTGGAACAGCCCTCGTCGTCGCAGAGCTGAGCCAGTACGAGTACCACCGCCAGGAAGCCGACCACCGGTCCCAGTCGTTCGACCTCGTCCACTACGTCGTCCAGCGGGATCGCCCCTGTGACGATCAGCAGCCCGGCGGCCGGCACGGCCACCACCGCCTCCGGCCAGCCGAAGGGGCGGATGACCGCGCAGGCCAGCACCAGGACGAGCAGGGCCGCGGAAAGCGTCTCCGCGAGCTGGGTGTTCAGAATCGGGTCCTTCCGTTCAGCGGCGGACGAACCGTCTCCACATCACACCAGAAGATACGCCTCACGGAAGAGGACACGTATGAGGAAGTCGCCGCCGCGCTCGGAGTGACCGCGACAGGGGCGCCTTTCACCCCGGCCGCCTCTGACACGCCCTCCCGGCGATGCCGGGGTCGCGTATCAGGCGTTGGTGCCACGAGCGCAGGTGTGGTCCTTCCGGCTCCGCTTGCGCAGCGTCTCGCGCGGGCCGCTGCCCGGCTGAAATCGTCGGCAACCTTTCGCGCTTCCCGCGGTCACTCAGGGGTGCCCCATCGGCTCGATCTTGCGAACGGACAGGAAATGACCACACCGAGGCAGGCCGCCCGGCAGCGCAGACACAGAAGCAGACGCAGGCTCATGCGCGGCGCCATATCGGCGCTGATCTCCGCGGGCGTTCTCGCCTACCTGGTCATGGCGTCGCCCCACGACCGCGACACCGATCCGGGGACTGCCGCGTCCACACCCCCAGCCGCCACCCAGGTGAGAGCCACCGCCGCCGACGGGACAGGCACCCCGACGGCGACGCCGAGCCCGACCGCCTCCCCCACCCCGACGAGTGCCGCGACCCCCACGTCAGCGCGACCGTCCCCCACCGACACCCCGGGGCCACGGCAAGAACTCGCCACCCCCTCGCGGGCAGGCCGGCTTCAGCCAGACACCACCTACCGGGGCGTCGCCACCGCGTACGAGGCCGGGGACGGAGATGGCGCCTGCCTGTTCGGCCCGAGCCCCGACCTCATGATCGCCGCTATGAACACCACCGACTACGAGACGTCCAAGGCGTGCGGCGCATACGTGCTCGTCCGAGCGGTCAACGGCAGATCCATCACGGTACGGATAACCAACGAATGCCCCCTGCCCTGCGCACCCGGGCAACTCGACCTCAGCCGGCAGGCATTCGCCGAACTCGCCGACCCCAAGGTCGGCCGGATCCCCATCACTTGGAGCCTGGTGAGCCCCAGCACCTCGGTCACGCTCTCCGTCCGCTACAAGACAGGCTCCAGCCCCCACTGGTGCGCCCTCCAGGCGGTCGACCATCGCAATCCGCTCGCCGGGCTGGAAGTCCGCACACCAGGCGGCTGGCGGCAGCTGTCCCGGACCACCTACAACTACTTCGTCTCCGCAGACGGCAGCGGGTGCGGCGGCACGATCAGGCTCACCGACATCTACGGCGAACAGCTGACCATCGACGGAATACCCCTTCGGCCGAACGTCGTGCAATCCACGCGGGTCCAGTTCGCCCGACACTGATCTCGCCGTCCAAGGCCGCCGGACCGGACGTTCACGGTGCCAAGGGGCGGGAGGGCGACCGAGTCGGCGCCGGCATCCTTGGTCAGCCGGGCGTCAGACCGGGTCCCCGTACTGGATGCCACGCCCGTTGGTGGAGATGTGCACCCGCCTGTACACACGCGGGTCTCCGGTGATGGTCTGCCCGGCCCGGACAGCCCGGTCCACTTCTGGTTGCCGCCGCCGTTGCACGTCCCGATCTGCACCGCCGTGCCGTTGGCCGTACCACCCCGGGCCCAACCCGGCCGTCGACGGAGTGGAGCCGGGTTCGTCCTGGCTCCACTCCATGGTGCGGCGTGTCACTGGAACTGTGCGAAGAACCTCCAGATCTCTGCTTTGGTCCAAGTGGTGACGCCGCTTTCGCCGGAGGAGCCGTCGACCGGACCGGGTATGTGGCCTCCGTCGAACGCGGCCCACTGGACCGGGTATCCGGCACGGCAGCCCGAGTAGGTGGTGGTGATGTGCGTTCGGCTGCCCGGCGCGGGCTCACGCGGACTCTGGGGGGTGCAGCCGTTGTTGCTGACGAACTTGTCCCGCAGGGAGCGTCCTTGCGCGATGCCGAGGACGGAGTCGCTGATGCCGTGGATTCCGAAGTAGGCGATGGGCTGAGTGCCCCCGCCGCACCCGCTGATCTGAGCGCCGGAGATGACCGCGACGGCTCGGAAGACGTTTGCCCGGCTGCACGCGAGCGCGTAGCTCATACCACCGCCCCAGCTGAATCCCGTGGCGAAACGCTGTGCCGGGTTGACACAGAGGCCGCCCTCGATGTGCCGGATCATGTCGTCGACGAACGTGATGTCCTCACCGCCGGAATTGGCCCAGCCGTTGCCGAGGCCCTGGGGGGCGACGAGGATCGCGCTGTTGTTCGACTGTTCCTGTTGGCCGTAGTAGGCCCAGGCGCTCCCGCTCGTGCCGCCCGAGGCGACGTCGGCGGCGGTTCCGCCCCGCCAGTGGAAAGCGAAGACCAGCCGGTAGGGGTGGCTGTTGTCGTAGTTGGCGGGAACCCTGAGGATGAAGCTGCGGCTCTTGCCGCCGCTCTGGATCGTGTGCGTACCGCTCGCCAGAGTCGGGGCGCTGCCGCATCCGCCGCCACCGGACGACAGCTTGATCATCTGCCATTGCTGGTTGGCGCCGCCCCAGTCGGTGTACTGGACGACGTTGCCGCCGTCGGCGGTGGAGGCGCCCTGAACCTCCACCGCCTTGCCGCTGGTGCGGTTGATCAGCCGGACGTGGCCCGCGTCGGAGTCGGCCAGGCGGAACTGCTGGTTGGCCCCGTTGCGGTCGGACCACTGCTGGATCGCGGCGCCGTCCGCCGTCGAGGCACCGGCCACGTCGAGAACCTTGCCCGAATGGCGGGCCTTGAGGCGGTAGAAGCCGTCGCCGGAGTCCAGGAACTGCCACTGCTGGTTGGCTCCGTCGTGGCGCGTCCACTGGCTGACCCGCGCGCCGTCGGCGGTGGACGTGCCGGAGACGTCCAGTGCCTTGCCGCTGTTGCGATTGACCAGGACGTACCAGGCATTGGTGTCCACCGTCGCCGCCTCGGCGGGCGCGGGCTTCACCACGGCGAGCATGCCGATCGCGAGGGTCGTCCCCACCACGGCGGCGACCCGGGACCACCAGCGATGTCTGCGTGGAGGGGCGGGAGAAGCCGCACGGTAGGTCTTCATCGATTCACCCTCTCGTTTGAGGCGGGCCCCATCAGCTGCGGGTCCAGCGTTGGTTGCTGCCGTTCGAGCAGGAGTAGAGCTGGATCAGGGTGCCGTTGGCGGTGCCGCCCGCGACGGCGTCGAGGCAGAGGCCGGACTGGACGCCGACAATGGATCCGTCGGAGTTGAGACGCCATTTCTGGTTGTCGCCGCCCCAGCAGCCGTAGATCTGGACCTTGGTGCCGTTGCCGGTGCCGGCGGCGTCCAGGCACTTGTTGCCGTAGACCCTGAGCTCGCCGGCGGCGGTGTGCGTCCACTGCTGATTGGTGCCGCTGTGGCAGTCCCACAGCTGGAGCTGGGTGCCGTCGGTGGTGCTGCTGCTGGGCACGTCCAGGCAGCGGCCCGAGGCGACGCCCTTGATCTGTCCGCCGTCCGTGGGAGGCGGGGTGGTGGAGCCCCCGTTGAGGGCGTTGAGGACGGCGGTGTACGCGGGCTTCTTGCTCCCGTCGCCGTTGAACAGCAGCGGCGTGTCACCGGACCGCCAGGAGTCCGTGTCGCGCACGCCCCAGACGGTGATGCCGAGGCAGCGCGAGACGGCCAGACAGTCGTTGACCACGTTGGCGTAGGTCGTGGGCGAGGCGCCCTGGATGTCGAGTTCGGTGATGGCCACGTCGACGCCGAGGGCGGCGAAGTTCTGCAGGGTGGTGCGGAAGTTGCTGTTGTAGGGGCTGCCGCTGTTGAAGTGCGACTGGAAGCCGACACAGTCGATCGGCACGCCGCGCTGCTTGAAGTCGCGGACCATGGCGTACATGGCCTGGGTCTTGGCCCAGGTCCAGTTCTCCACGTTGTAGTCGTTGTAGCAGAGCTTGGCGGACGGGTCGGCGGCGCGCGCGGTGCGGAAGGCGACCTCGATCCAGTCGTTGCCGGTGCGTTGCAGGTTGGAGTCGCGGCGGGCCCCCGTGCTGCCGTCGGCGAAGGCCTCGTTCACGACGTCCCACTGGGCGATCTTGCCCTTGTAATGGGCCATCACGCCGTTGATGTGGTCGATCATCGCCTGGCGCAGCGCGCTGCCGCTGAGGCTCTGCATCCAGCCGGGCTGCTGGGAGTGCCAGGCCAGGGTGTGGCCGCGCACCTGCTTGCCGTTCTGCACCGCCCAGTTGTAGACGCGGTCGGCGGCGGTGAAGTTGAACTGGCCCCGCTGCGGTTCGGTGGCGTCGATCTTCATCTCGTTCTCGGCCGTCACCGAGTTGAACTCACGGTTCGCAATCGTCGTGTACGCCGAATCGCTCAGCCTGCCCGAGGCGATGGCGGTGCCGAAGTAGCGGCCGCTCTGCGCCGCCGCGGCGCCGAGCGTGGTCTCGGCGGCTTGTGCGGTCGGCGGCGCGACCAGTGCGGAGACCGTACCGAGGACGCCGACGACCAGCGCCAGCAGCAGGCCGCGGATCCTCCGGCGAATCACGGATCTGGGAAGGGCGTACGAGCCCATGGCTGTGCCTCCAAGGTAGGCATCACGGAAGGACTGAAGCGCAGGGGAATGCGTCGTGCGCTCCCGTTTCGCTCCCGCTCGGCAGACGGATGCGCTGGTGGGAACCTCACCGGGACGAAACGGGGTGACGCATGTGCTTTGGGGCGCGGATCTGCCGTGCAGCACCGATTGCTCAGGGGCGACGCGGTTCGATATCTCGAACTGTGGCCGGTTCCTCAGACAGGGAGATTGAAGTATTGACGACGGATCGTCAATACTCCCGACAGGAGAACTTTCGGCTTACCGCCCGAAAGTTCCAAAGCCCCTGGATGAAGTGCACGGACGCCACTTGCTCGGCTTCTCGCCCCTCCATGCCTCAGGAAGGAGGCGCTGTTTGTGGCCAGATCGACGCCGGGCCTTGACCAGGGGGCGCCGCATTTCTAACTTGTGGCGTCAAAGTATCCGGGAATTCTTCGGAAGTTTCGAAGCGGGAGAGTCCCACCCCCACCTCCGCGCCCCCAAAGGAGGCCCCCTCATGCGGTTCCGCCGCCCCTCCCCGATCCGTCTGAGACGCTTACTCGCCGTCCTCGCGCCCTTGCTGCTCGTGGCCACCTTCCTCGGTGCCCAGCCCGCCGGCGCGGCGACCGTAGACCCCAACGCCTCGTACGTGCTGGTCAACCGCAACAGCGGCAAGGCCCTGGATGTCCACAACCTGGCGACCGACGACGGCGCCCGCATCACCCAGTGGACCAGGAACGATCAGGCCCAGCAGCAGTGGCAGTTCGTCGATTCCGGGGGCGGCTACTACCGCATCAAGTCCCGGCACTCGAGCAAGGTGCTGGATGTCCACAACTGGTCCACCGCGAACGGTGCCTCGATCGTCCAGTGGGCCGACCTGAACGGCACAAACCAGCAGTGGCGGCTGGCCGACAGCTCGGACGGCTACGTCAGACTGATCTCACGCCACAGCAGCAAGGCCCTTGAGGTGCAAGGCGCCTCCACCGCCGACAACGCGAACATCGTCCAGTACGACGACTGGGGCGGCGCCAACCAGCAGTGGCAGCTCGTCAAGGTCGGCGGCGACGCCCCTGGCCCGTGCGAGCTTCCGTCGACCTACCGCTGGACATCGACGGGCGCACTGGCGCAGCCCAAGCCCGGGTGGGTCTCGCTCAAGGACTTCACCGTCGCCCCCTACAACGGCAGGCAACTCGTCTACGCGACGACGCACGACACGGGGACGAGCTGGGGTTCGATGAACTTCGGCCTGTTCACCAATTGGCCGGAGATGGCCTCGGCCAGCCAGAACACGATGTCGGCTTCCACCGTCGCGCCCACGCTCTTCTACTTCGCGCCGAAGAACATCTGGGTGCTCGCCTACCAGTGGGGCCGGACCGCCTTCTCCTACCGGACGTCGAGCGACCCCACCAACCCGAACGGCTGGTCATCCGAGCAGGTGCTCTTCTCCGGAAGCATCTCCGGCTCCGGAACAGGACCCATCGACCAGACGCTGATCGGTGACGGGACGAACATGTACCTCTTCTTCGCCGGTGACAACGGCAAGATCTACCGGGCCAGCACGCCGATCGGGAACTTCCCGGGCAGCTTCGGCACGACTTCGACAGTGGTCATGAGTGATACGACGAACAACCTGTTCGAAGCCCCGCAGGTCTACAAGCTCCAGGGCCAGAACCGTTACCTCATGATCGTCGAGGCGATCGGCTCCCAGGGCCGCTACTTCCGCTCGTTCACGGCCACCAGTCTGAGCGGCTCATGGACACCCCAGGCAGCGACCGAGAGCAATCCCTTCGCAGGCAAGGCCAACAGTGGCGCCACCTGGACCAACGACATCAGCCACGGCGAACTGATCCGCACCAGCCCCGATCAGACCATGACCGTCGATCCCTGCAATCTGCAGTTGCTCTACCAGGGGCGCAACCCCAACTCCGGCGGCGACTACGGCCTCCTGCCCTACCGTCCGGGCCTGCTGACACTACAGCGCTGACGGCGCGACACGAGTCCGGCCCCGGTACGGGGCCGGCGTGGCGGGCTCGGCGGTAGGCCGAGCCCGCCCAGGTCAGGCAACGTCGGCGCTTGTACGGCGACGGAGCACGATGTGTGCGCGGGCCGGTGCGGGAGGCGGCTTCCCACGCCACCGGCACGGCGCCGGTACGGCCGTGCTCAACCCGGCGCTCACCGCCGCCGCGGCCGACCGCTTCGACAACGACGCCGCCGGCCGCGCGGCCACACTCATCACGGCCAGACAGTCGCTCACCGCGCTCCTCCGGCGCCGCTCGTGGCGCTGCCGGCCCTGTGGTGGGGCTGGCGGGGCGACCTTTGGGCGATCGCCGCGCTCTCGTCCCTGCTGGCGCTGTACTTCCTGCTGCGCGGCCGTCAGCGGCGGGCGCCCGAAACGGCGGCGGAGGCCACCGAGGGCACCGACGAGGCCGCGTCGCGGCCCGGCTACCTGGAGTCCTTCCGGCTTCTGGGGGTGCTGCCGGGCGTGGTTCCGCTGGCTGTCAGGTATGGGAAACACCCGCGCCACGGCGTCGCAGGAACCACCACGCACCGCCGACGAGCAGGAGGACAGCGGTACCGATTCCCACGGACACGGCAGCGGACACGCCGTCGTCTCCGTCCGTACCGTCCGCCGCGGGCTGCGCCGACGGTGTCGCCACCGCGGAAGTCGGCTCCTGCGGAGCGGCGGACGCCGACTGCGTGGCTGCCCGTCATGCCGCTGCACCCCCAGACAGGCAGCTGACCCCCCACGCAGCCGCTTCACCGTTACCGGCCCCGGGGCCGCCCTCACGGTCCCGGGGCCGCGCCGTGCCCGCATGCCCACGTCCAACCGCCTCCTACCGCAACCTCCGCCCCCGTCCCGCCCCCGGCCGGCCGGAGGGCGGTTGCGGTCGGTCAGGCACTGGCAGTGGTAGGGCTCGGTCGGCAGCCACTGGGTGGGGTACCCGGATGCCTCGGCCCTGGTGCACGCCGGCAACTTCAGGAGCCTGTGCGTGATGGTGGACATGTGCTGACACCACCGATCGAGCCGATGCTGGCGCAGGCCCGAGACACCCTGCCGCGCCCTGGCGAGGTACCGGATGCGATCTGGCAGCAGAAGACAGACGGCTACCGGTGCCTTGCGTTCCTCCGTGCGGGCACGGTGTTGCTCCAGTCCCGGCGTGGCGCGCTTCTATTGCCCGCGTTCCCGGAGTTCGCCGAGGCCGCCGCGGACGTCGACGCGGACCTGGTGCTTGACGGGGAGCTGGTCGCATTCCACGACGGCCGCCTGGACTTCGCGGCGCTTCAGCAGCGGGCCCGGCGGCGCGGCATGGGTGCTGCCAAGGCCGCCCGCGAGGCGCCCGCCCATTTCATCGCTTTTGACCTGTTGGAGGCCGGCGGGGAGGTCCTGTTCTCTCGCCCTTGCCGAGAGTGCTTGGCGCGCCTGGAGGAAGTGTTCTCCTCCGGTGTCCTCAGGCCGCCCTGGGTACTGGTGGCAAGCACGGACGACCGGGCGATCGCCGAGGAGTGGCTGGCCCCGGAGTGGGGCCGCGTCGGTGTCGAAGGCGTCGTTGTCAAGTCGGGCACCGGCACGTACCGCCCCGGGCAGCGCGGCAGCTGGCTGAAGGTCCGTGCGCATGACACGGCCGAGGGCATCATCGCCGGCGTTACCGGCAATCCGCGTGCGCCCCACGGCCTGCTCCTGGGCCGCTACGACGCCTCGGGGCGGCTGCGCTTCGTCGGCCGCACCACGCCTCTGTCCGCCGCCGCCCGGCGTGAGCTGGGGGCCGTCCTCACCCCGGCTGGCCCCGAGCATCCGTGGACGGGAGTGCGGATCAGCGCTGGATGGGACACCGGGGAGGACCTTCGGTACAGCACCGTCCAGCCCAACGTCGTCGCCGAGGTGCGCGCCGACACAGCAGTGGACCGCGGCCGGCACCGGCACCCGGTGCGCTACCTACGTATGCGCCCCGACCTGTCTCCCACTCCTGCTCTTCGCGCCAAGGCCGACGGGCTGACGGGCCCCGCTTCGTCACATTACGGTCGTAACGTTTCCTGGCTCTTGCGGAGACCGTCCGCCGTGGGCTCCCGCTTGGTCTCGCCTGAATGTGGGTCGGGGTACGGCGGCGGAGTGTCCGGATCGTGTCGCGGCGGGGTGAACCCGACTTCGGCGCGGAGCCCGGAGCGGTGAAGACGACCTGTGGGCGCTGTGCCAGCTCGAACTGCCGCGAGTGTTTTCCCACCCCGCCCCCGCTAGACGCTCTCTGCACGACGTGCGGCCGTGGCGCGCCGCCGCCGCCGTCGGTGCAGTCTCGTTCGTCGCGCACTTCACCGTTGCCGCGCGCGGCCGCCGACGAGTGAGCCGCCCGGCAACGATCACGTCCAGCTTCTGCTGCCGTACAGCAACAGCCCCTCCCTCGCCGGCCGCTGGCTCGACACTGCCCGCGTGGACAAGCTCATCGACCTCTTGGTCAACGCGAGGGTAGCCTTCTTCGCCTGGCGACTGGCCAACCTCTCCCGCGGCCGCGCCGACCGCGAAGGAGAGAAGGCCACCCTGAGGGCCCAAGCCGACGCCCTGACCGTGGCGGTCATCGACCTCCGGCACGCGGCGGCCACCAACCGCATCCTTCGTTCAGGATTCCGATCCGCACCCGCTGGCCCGCACCCCACCCCGTCACACGCAGGGCAACGGTCCCCGCAGCTCAAAAGCAACTGCATTGGCCTTCGCCGGCCCCCGGGCCCCCGCTGCCCCGTGAGATTGATCTTGCTGAGGACCTCGACACCGCCACCGACGACCTGTCCGCGCTCCTCGCCGTGGGACGGCGGGACATGCTCTTTGGCGCGGTCATGACCCTCACCGTGTCTTGATGCGGCCTACGATCTGCCGGACGTGCCTCCTACGCTCAAGGCTCACGGCAAACCAGTGTGCAATCACCTGGTCACATAGGGGGCGTTTCCTTGTTGAGACCGTCTTTACGTGCTGCACTGCTGACGACCGCGATCGTCGCTTCCTGCCTATCGGTCGCAAGCCCCGTCACCGCCTCACCCGCAGGCCCCGATGCCTGTCACGACCACGACTGGTCCTCTTGGGACGGCACCACCGTAAGGACCACTCGCTCCTCTACAGCACTGCGCACCTACGGCCCATACGCCGACTGCACCCCGTCCGTTTCCATGCCGGCCAACACCCCGTTCACGTACGACTGCTACGTCGTGAACGACCTCGGCAACACTTGGACCCACGGCACCGCCTACTACAGCGGCCGGAACTGGCAAGGCTGGATCTACGACGGCAACCTACCGGACGGAGGAAGCCAGGTGCCCTGCTGAGGGCCCTGCGGCCCGACGGGGCCTTCGCCGTGTAGCAGGGGCCCTGCCGGGCCCCTGCAGGCGGGCAGCCAGCCGGGCCATCCGAGGCGCCCGATACTCGTGTCGGGAACACCGAGGACGGCCGCCAGCAGCGACTGATTTTTCCTCGCAAGTCGTTGTCGCGCCAGCGGCGGAAGAACCGGTACGCGGTCCGCCACTTGGGGAAGTCGGCGGGCAGGCCGGCCCAGCGCACACCCTCGGCGACCGGATAGCGCACCGCATCGATCAGCTGGCGGTGGCAATAGCCCTCCGGACGGCCCCCTTGTCCGTTCAGCCAGGCCGGGACGGGCAGCAGTGGCCGCACGATCGCCCACTCCGCGTCGGTGAGGTCGGAGCCGTAGCGACGGCTCCGGTCCGGCTGGTCGGCGGCATTCCCGAGCCAGCGTGCGAGGCAATCGCACGACATGCCGGAACTGGACGCTGACGGAGCAAGCACGCCACAGTGGGACACCAGGGCCTCCTGATGCTTCGATGACTCGACATCACCGAACTGTGCAGGAGGCCCTACCCTTACGCGCCAGCTGCGGAGCGATCACCCGAACGAGGCTGATGCGCGGAAGTTCGAGCAGCAGCCGTATCCCTCGGTTTGTAAATCGCTTCTTACCCGAGGAGCGACTGCGTCCCGATGACGTTCAGGAGCGCCAGCCGGTCGGCGTCCTCGGTGCCGGGCTGGGCGGAGTAGACCATGATCCGCAGGTCGCTGCCGGTGATGCTGAGGATGTCGCAGTCCAGGGTCAGCGCGCCGACAATGGGGTGGTCGACGGTCTTGCGGGCGGCCTGGTGCTCGCCGACCGCGCCCGACTCCCACAGCGTCTCGAAGTGGGCGCTGCGGCGGCGCAGTTCGGCGATGAGGGCCTTGAGGTTTGCGTCGTCGGGGTAGCGGGCGGCGGTGCGGCGCAGGTCGGCGACGAGGGAGGCCTGCAGGGCGCCCCTGGATTCGGGCGTCTGGCGCACGCGGCTGTCGGGGTTGAGGAAGTTGCGCCAGACGCCGTTGAGGTCGTCGCCCTGCCATTCGCCCATGAGAGCCGTGTAGAGGGGGTTGGCGAGCAGTTGGTTCCAGGCGGCGTCGAAGACGGCGACGGGTGTGCCGGCCAGGCGGTCCAGCATGCGGTGGACGCCGGGGGTGATGTGCCGCGGGACCATGCCGGGCCCGGGCGGCGCGAGGCCGGCCAGGCGGAACAGGTGGGCGCGTTCTTCCTGGGTGAGCCGCAGGGCGCGGGCCAGGGCTTCTACGATCTGGGGTGAGGGGCTGGTGGCGCGTCCCTGTTCCAGCCGGATGATGTAGTCGGCGGAGATGCCGGCCAGCTGGGACAGTTCCTCGCGGCGCAGCCCGGCGGCACGCCGGCGACCCCCGCCGGGCAGGCCGACGGCCTGGGGCGGGACGTGATCGCGCCAGTGGCGCAGGGCCGCGCCGAGTTCTGTGGTCGCCATACCGTCGATTGTGGCAAATGAGTCGATGACCAGCCTGGTACTGCCATTCCCAGGAAAACCGGTCTACTGGCTGGTCGCACGGCCCTCGCCGACCGTGGAGGCATGACACGAGCACGATTCCCTGAACGACCCGTCGTAGGGTTCATCGGGCTGGGTGACCAGGGCCTGCCCATGGCCACCGCGATCTCCGAAGCCGGCTTCCCCCTGCACGCCTGGGCCCGGCGCCCACCTCCCTGGACGGCCTCGCCGAGGTCCCCCACCAGCGGCACGACTGGCTCAGTGAGCTGGCCGCCGCCTGCGACATCGTCTGCTTGTGCGTGGGCACCGACGACGACGTCCTGCAGCTTGCCGATCAGCTACTCGAAGACCTTCGCCCCGGCGCCGTCGTGGTCAACCATGGCACCGGCCTGCCCGGCAACGCCGTCCGCCTGACCGAGCTGTGCGCTAAGGGCGGGGTCGAGGTGCTGGACGCGCCGGTCAGCGGCGGCCGCCCGGCCGCGCAGGAGCGCCGGCTGACCGTGGCGGTCGGCGGTCCGCAGTCCGCAGTCCGCAGTCCGCAGCCGAACGCTGCACGCCGGTGTTCCGCTCGTTGTCCCGCCATGTGGTGCACCTCGGTGACGCCGGGGCGGGTCAGACGGCAAAGCTGTTCAACAACGCGCTGCTGATGATGAACCAGGCCGCGATCGCCGAGATCGTCGAACTGGCCACCCGGCTGGAGCTGGAACCCGCCCGGCTGGTGGAGGTCCTGAAGCTGGGCAGCGCCGCCAGCGCGGCCCTGTCCCTGCTGAACACCATGGTGCGGCCCGACAACGTCGACCACCTCTCCGCCGTCGAAGCCCTCGACATGCAGCTGTTCGACCGGGCCATGCGCCAGGCCGGAATCGACTACACCCCGGTCACCGAGCGCGGCCTGGCCGGCGCACACGGGCTCACGCAGCTCGTACACCGCCTGAGTGCCTGAACCACGACCGCCTTCACTTCGCACAAGGAGGGCCCCTATGTCGGCCGATGACGTGACGCAGCTGGTGCTGCGCGAACGCCAGAGCCGGGACCGCGGCTGGCACACCGAGATGGCGGCCTGCTTCGCCGACGACTCCATGGTCCAGATGAGCTGGTTTACCGGCAGCGGAGCGAGTTCGCCCGCAGACCCGCGCTATGGCCGGGCGCGGCGACTACGCCGTGCACCGGCTCAGTCCACCCGCCGTCCGCATCGACGGCGACCTGGCGCATCGACGTCCACGGCACGGAGGCGGATCTGGCCTCCGCCTGCCGCTCGCAGTACCGAGCCCACCGCGGCACCGATGGCCGGTGGCGCATCGCCCGGATCACCTCGATCTACGAGAAGGACACCCTCGTCCCCGTTCTGCCGGGCGCCCGGCTCACCGTCGACCCGGACGAGCTGGCCCGCTACAGGCCCTCCTACCGGTCCCTGGCCTGGTACCTGAACCGCAAGGGCTACACCGTCGGCGACCACCACCTCGGCGACGACCGGCCCGAGGCCGTCGCTGAGCAGTACCGCGCCGAACACGCCTGGCTCCGCCAGGACCCCACCCCGGCCGCTTCGGCCACCCTCTGAAAGGAAACACCCCCATGAGCGAGCTCGCCCTCGTCACCGGTGCCACCTCCGGCATCGGCGAGGCCTTCGCCGAACGCCTCGCCGCCGACGGCTACGACCTGATCATCGTCGGCCGCAACAAGGACCGCCTGGAGGAGTTCGCCACCGCCCACCCCGAGGTCACCGTCCGCACCGTCGCCGCGGACCTGTCCACCGACATCGGCGTCGACACCGTCGCCGACATCTGCGCCACCGAGCCGCTGACCATGCTCGTCAACAACGCGGGAGTCGCCCACTACATGCCGCTGGCCCAGCTGCCCGCAGACAAGGCCCGCGAACTCGTCCACGTCAAGGTCGTCGCACCGACCATGCTCACCCGCGCCGCCGTCGCCGGCATGCAGGAACGCGGCGAAGGGAAGATCATCAACGTGGCCGGAATGATCGCCTTCAGCGGTCCCGCCGACAAGTCCGTGATGCCCCGCCGCGCCGTGTACGCCGGCAGCCTGGCCCACCTCGTCGCCATGTCGCAGACTCTCAGCGCCGAGCTGGAGGACACCGGCGTCCAGGTCCAGGTGCTGTGCCCGGGCGTGGTCGCCACCGAGTTCCACACGCGCCAGGGCCTCGACATGAGCGTCGTGCCCCGCATGAGCGCCGAGGACGTCGTCACCGCCGGCCTGCGCGGCCTCGAACTCGGCGAGGTCGTCTGCGCCCCCGGCGTCGAGGACGCCGGCCTGCTCGACGCCGTCTTCCAGGCCGACCTCGCCGCGTTCGGCGGACAGAGCCCCGCCCTCGCCTCCCGCTACCGGGCCAACTGAACCAGGCCCCCGGCCCCGGCCATGCGGCCGGGGCCGGGCGACACGGGAACTGCCACCTGTCGGCTGCTCGAACACCTCCGCCACGGGCCGGATTACCGGCCCGGCCCGCAGGCCGAGGCCCTGCGGCAGGTCATCATGCAGAACTACCACCGCGACGCGGCGTGCCACTTGCGCTGGCGTAGCGCCGAGGACGAAGGGCTGCCACCCTCCTCCTTGCAAGCGATTCCCAAACCGAAGGTAAGGTCACGTTTCCCAGGTGAGGTGGGTGGCCGTCGCTCGTTAGGCATGCTCGGGCCGTCGTGTCGGTGCGGGGCGTGCTGGGAGGTGGCGGATGGCGTCGGTGCTGGGGGTGCTGGAGCGGCGTGAGCGGGTGGCGTTGGCTCGGGCGGAGGAGCTGAGGGCCGAGCTGGAACGGCTTCAAGCCGCTGTCGCGGAGGCGGAGGAGGCCGCGCGGCGCGCGGTCATCGCTCACGAGGAGACCGTCGAGGCCCTGGCCGAGGCGGCCGATGAAGCCGCTGTATCCGAGGCGCCGACAGCCGTTCGGACCCGGACGCGGATGGAGCAAGCACGCCAGAGTGGGACACCCGGACCTCCTAATGGTTCGTTGACTCGCCATCACCGAACTGTGCGGGAGGCCCTTACCCATCTCCTATGCGCCGACTGCGGGGCGATCACCCGGACGAGGCTGATGCGCACGGAAGTTCGAGCAGTAGCCATATCCCTCGGCTTGGAAATCGCTTCTCAGGAGTCGCCTCGTAGCTGCGCGCCTGGTCCACAGGGTGAGGGCCCGGGCCTGAGCCGGGTCTATCCGTCTCCGCCGTCGGGCATCTCGAACGTGATGGCTTGCTCGTTCTCCGCCTTCTCCTCAGCACGCAGCCGCTCGATCTTGTACTTCTCGTCCAAGACACGGGCCTTCAGCCGCCAGGACAGCGCTCGCGCCCGCATCCCGTTGTCACCAGTGACCACCGTGACCGGGGCTGGGGCGATGGCCTGCTGTAGATAACAGGCGCGCGCGACGATCTCGTCGTCGTTGTTCGGCAGCCGCACGTGCCCGGGCTCGTCCAGGAGGACGTCGACGAGGGTGTCCTCGTTCACCACCGCGTGGCCGTCGGTCTCGATCTGGGCCAGGGTCCGCTCCAGGAGCGCGAAGACGCCGCGCGCCCGCTTCCGGACACCGGTGTCGTGGGTCTCGTACGACTTCTTGTCGATCTCGTCGAGTACGACGTGCGGGATCATTACGGACGTGCCGCGGCCGAAGAGCCGCTGCCACGGGATCTTGTCGAAGCGCATGTAGTGCAGGAGGCCGTTGGTGTCCAGTACCACCGTCCGCACCTGGTGACGGGTGAAGCGCTCCTGTGTCCGGCGCAGTTCGTTGGCCGACTCCATGAGATAGCTGCGCAGTTCCTGCAACTCGGTGTTCGTCAGAGCCGTGAGCCGGTCGGCGTTGAACTGACCGTGCATGATCGCGTTGTATCGCTCGCTGCGCAGTCGGGAGGCCACCGACCGGTCGGCGAACGCCTTCAGGAGCTCGATCCCGGCCTGCAGCGTCCACTGGTCGTACATGCGCCTCATCCGAGCGACGGCATCCCAGTGCTCCTGAGCCAGGCCGGGCATCACAGGCATACCGGGCACCGCGTTTCCAACCACATGCGGTACTGAGTTCTGGACGTCGTTGAGCCCTTGGTCGGTCAGGCGCTCCAGCAGCGCGATCGCCTCAGGGCAGGTCGTTCCAGGCCTCAGCAGCATGCAGGTACTCCTCACGGTACGGGCCGTCCGCAACACCGGACGCAGCTGAGCTTAGGCTCCCGTCTGATGGAGACGTTCTGGATCATCACTGCGGCGGACCTATGGAGTGCCGGCAAAGGCCTGCTCATACCGCGCACCGCGTACCGGCTTCCCGCGCAGCCCGATACGCCATGTCGGGCAGCTTGTTCTGCCGGACACCCCTTCGTCGGCGCCGGGAAAGGATGGCTCGGGCGGGCCCGCTGCGCCGACGGCGATGTGTGCGGTCCCAGCACACCCACCATCGCCGTCGTCGGAGCCATGGTCTGCGCCGCGCTGGCGGCCGCCACCTGAGCCCGCACGAGCTGGTGGTCTGGCAATTGCTCACCCCAGTCAGCGTGCTGCTCGCCGTAGACGACTTCGCGACAAGACGCTACCTACGGCGTTGGCCGATCGCTGACCCTGCAAGCCCTGTGCTGATCAAGCGGGGTGAGAGGAAGAAGTCTGCCAACAGCAAGGGTGGGGAGCAAAGATGGACGCAGCCCGCCTGCACGCGGCAGCCCTGAGGCTCCGGCAGAGCGTCGAGGGCCAGCGCGTCCTGCTGGTAGACGACATCTTCACCACCGGCGCCACCTTCCACACCGTCGGGAAGCGGCTCATCATTGAATGGGGTGCAGTCGAAGTCCGAGGACTGGTGCTTGCCCGGGCACCAAACCGAAGCTGAGAGGGATCAGTCCGTCGGCTACAGCACCCGCGTGCTCGGAAAGCAGTTGCTGCCAATGCCAAGTTTCGTGGCGATGTTGGAACCATCCCCGCATGCGCGGGGAGCGGTCGTTGGCCACACGGCAGACGACCTCCCAGGCGGGGCCATCCCCGCAGGCGCGGGGAGCGGACTCCCTGACCTGCGAGTTCACAGGGCGGCGAGGCAGATCTCACGCACTTTGGCGGCGAGCCCGTCAGCTTCTCCGCTGCGTTCCGCCGCCATGCACTACGCACGGTCGTCACCACAAGGGTGCCAGTACCAGACCTTGAGATGGCAGGTGCTGTGCGGCATGACCCGTTCGATGCTCTGGAGGATGAGAGCAGCTGAGCAGCGGGGCCCCATGTAGCCCTGACCAGCGACAACTATCTGCACGGCAGCACCTGGCGGACCTCACTGCAAGGGCACAAGCTCCACGACGGACCTGAAGCGGAGCTGTGAGCGCGGCGGCGTTCGTCAGGACCGTCTCGTGCCGCCCTGGGGCAGCGACAGCGGCCGCACCGACGGCGCGGGGCCGGTCGGCGGCTCCGACGGCGGGTCGGACCGCGGTGGCCCGGTCCGCGGTCGCCCGGACGGTGGCAGTTCGGGGCGCGGCGGTTCGGCCTGGCGCAGCTCGGCCAGCAACTCGTTCTGTCCCGCGAGCAGTTCGGTCAGGATGCGACGAGCCGCCCGCAGCAGCTCGGCCACGTCGCCCCCTGCGAGCGCGTAGCTGACCGTTGAGCCCTCCCGGATCGACACGACGATCCCGGAGCGGCGCAGCACGGCCAACTGCTGGCTAAGGCTTGAGGGTTCGATCTCGATGTCGGCGAGCAGGTCCCGCACGGCGACGGGGCCGCTCTGCAGCAGTTCGAGGACCCGGATGCGCACCGGGTGCCCGAGCATGCGGAAGAACTCGGCCTTGGCCTGGTAGAGGGGGACCTGCATCGTCGCTCGCTCGCTCCCTGCCGCGTTCGGGGTCGGTATCCGGTGTCCGGTGTCCGTCACGATCCTGGCGACTGCGGGCTCCGCACACCCCGGTGATGCACGGATGTGGATGTGTCGAGTTGAAGACATCTTCAACTTCCGGGCGTGCGAAGCCGTCGGCCGCCGGACCTTCTACACCTCGAGCTCCGCCTCGATCCGCTTCAGCTGGTGGCGGGCCATGGCCAGGTTGGAACGCTCACGGTCCAGGACGAGATAGATGAACAGGCCGGTGCCCTGGCGCCCCTTGACCAACCGGATGAGGTGGTACTGGCCGCCGAGCGTGATCAGGATGTCCTCGATCTCGCCCGTCAGCCCCAGATGCTCCATGGTGCGGACCTTCGCGCGGACGACGTCGGTGTTGCCCGCCGCCGCGACGGCCAGGTCGAGGTCCTTGCCGCCGCCGAGGGTGCCCAGTGCCATACCGCTGGTGTAGTCCACCACGGCCGCGCCCAGCGCCCCCTCGACCGCGGTCATCATCTCCTTCAGGGAGATCTCCACGTTCGCCATGCCGCTCCTCCTGCCGGTTGCACGGGCCCGGGCTCTTCCCGCCCCGTTCGTGCCCCGACCGTACGGAGCGGGTCACTCGTGAGGGTGATGTGTTCCGGGACTGGCGCAAGAGAGTTCGCATCGGCACGGCTGGCGCCGCTTTCTGATCGCCAATGTCGTCTAGTACTCCAGTGTGGTTTCGCGATCTATCCAGCGGGTTCGTCGGTGGACCGTCGTCGGTAGTGGCTGCGTCGGGCTGTTGCCTGGTGGCGCCGGCGCCAGGTGGACCAGTGCAGCAGCCTGGCCACGGAGATGGCCGGTGGGTTGAGGACGGCGGCGAGTAGGTGGCGGATTTCGAACCTCGTCCGGTTCTTCTTCGGCTTGATGTGGCCGTAGAGCTTGTCTTTGGCCAGGTCGTAGGCGGCGAACAGGTGCCTGACCCCGTGCGGGCGGGTGTAGGTCGCCCGCCTGCGGGGGCGGGGTTCGCGGTCGGGGTCCCTGTGCTTCCCGCCGCGCTCGGTCCAATGCCGCCCGGGGTGGGGCTGGAGGTTGAGCGGGCCGAACTCGTCCAGGCATAAGACGACTTGGGGTTCGCCGTCCTCCGGTATGACCTCGCCGTCGGCGATCGCGTAGAGGTGCTCGACGCGGGCTTTCTTGGTCGCGTAGTCGGGGTCGCGGGAGGTCTTCCAGGTCTTTATGCGTTGAAAGGACACGCCCTCCTCGCGGAGCAGGATCCGTAGGCCCTCGTGGCTGATGTCGTCGACCACCCCCTCGGCGACCAGGAAGTCGGCCAGCTTGGCCAGGCTCCACGTCGAGAAAGGCAGGCCCTGTTCGGCCGGCTTGGACTTAGCGATCTTCTTGATCTCCCGGCGTTCCGGGAGAGTGAAGGTTCTGGGCCGACCGCCCTTGTACTTCGGGTAGAGCGCCTCGAAGCCGTCGGCGTTGAAGTTGTGGATCACGTCCCGGACCCGGTCCGCGCTGGTGAATGTCACCTCGGCGATCTTGGCCACGGGCATGCCCTGTGCGGACAGCAGCACCATCTGGGCTCGCCGCCAGGTCACCACCGATCCCGTGCCCCTGCGGATGATCCGCAGCAGTCTTCGGCCCTCGTCGTCATCGATTTCCCGTACCTGCACCCGTTCGGCCACGCCCACATCCTGGCAGCGACCGGGACTTGGGACGGAGCTGCGGCCGCTTCACATCGCTCGGCGCTTCCTCAGCTCAGCAAGCCATGTCCGCACCTGTTCGTCGTCGTGCAGGTAGCCGCCGCTCTCGCTCGCGGGGAGATCGATTCCGTAGAGGCGGTTCAGCGCCCACCAGGAGAGGTCGTCCCAGACGATCCCGTCCTCCATCACCCACCTCGCAGCCCAGCGATCGGCCTCGTCCCTGGGCAACCGACCCGCCACAAGCCCAACGAAGCGATCTTCGATCTCATCAAGAGTTGGCTGGCCGCTGGCATCCATGCCCTGACCGTACAGGCAGGGCGAACGTTGCCTGACGCGGCACTAGCACCGCAAGAGCCGAACACGGGTATCTCTCTATCCGAGACCTCTACGGCTGCGGGCCTGCGGTCGGCGGCTGAGCGCAGTGGCGGTGTCCGGCGTTCCGGTCTCCGCGGCCGTCCTCACGAACCGACCGTTGCCTCCGACACCGAGGTGCTGGCCCGTTTCAGCCGCGCGCTTGCCGATCCAATCCGCTGCCGGATCCTGCTTGTCCTGAGGCAGGCGGCTGCCTATCCGGCCGATCTCGCCGACGCCCTGGGCATCTCGCGGACCTGTCTGTCGAACCACCCGTCCTGCCTGCGAGACTGCGGCGTGGTCGTCGCCGTGCCCGACGGACGGCGCACCCGCTACGAGCTCGCCGACGAACGCTTTGGCCACGCCCTAGGTCGTGTCCGCAATGTCACGGCAGCCAGAGTCGCAGGCACGCGATGGTGACCAGGGCTTGGTAGTGACGGGCGCGTTTGTCGTAGCGGGTCGCCAGGGCTTTGTTGTGCTTCAGCTTGTTGAAGCAGCGCTCGACGGTGTTGCGGCGCCGGTAGGCGGCCCGGTCAAGCCGGCATCTGCTCTCTCCGCGTCGGATGCGGCCGTTGATCTGGTCGATCCGCTCCGGAATGGCGGCTTTGATGCCGCGCCTGCGCAGGTAGGAGCGGATCTTCGTGGACGAATACCCCTTGTCCGCGACGACCAGGGTGGGTCGGGTGCGAGGACAGCCGGGCCCGCACCGCCCGATGCGGATGCGGGCCATCACCGCTTCGAACTGGGTGCAGTCGTTGACGTTCCCGGCGGTCAGGGTGAAGGCCAGTGGCCTGCCCTCGCCGTCGCAGGCGAGGTGGATCTTCGTGGTCAGCCCGCCGCGGGACCGGCCGATCGCCTCACCCGGCCAGAGCCCCCTTTTCGCGCCCCGGCCGCGTGCTGGTGAGCCCGCACGGTCGTGGAGTCGACACACACGACCGTCCAGTCAACGGCACCGACGGCATCCGAGTGCTGCTGGACGTGGGCCAGCAGCCGGTCCCAGGTGCCGTCGGCCGACCAGCGGCGGAAGCGTTCGTAGACCGTCTTCCACGGCCCGTAACGCTCGGGCAGGTCCCGCCAGGCCGCCCCCGTGGACAGCTTCCACAGGATGCCGTTGAGGACCTGCCGCCGGTCGCGGGCCGGGCGGCCCATCCGCGACGGAGCCAGCAACGGCTCAATGACCGCCCATGCCTGATCAGTCAGCTCGTGACGACGCACCACGAACAGACCAACGCGCCAACCACTTTGCGGACACGACCTAGGCGCTCGGCGAAGTGGCGCCTGCACATGCGGCGAGGGGCCTGTGCTCCACAGGATCAGTGTCAGCCGGGGCCCTATGCGCAGCCGGCACGGCAAGAAGAGGCGAAGCGACTCGTAGGTATGGACCATCACATGACAGCTCGGATGAATTGGCGCGCCCTTCCCTATGCGGACCGGAGGACCGGTGAGCCTCAGACACAGTGCTCTGGTGATTACGGCGTAATCACCAGAGCACTGCGCGCCGTACGCACGTGACTGGGGTGGCCTGCCGCTTGGCAATCGCTGCTTGAGAGCCAGGGCCCTCTGGGCAAAGCGTCAGCAGCAAGCAGCAGTGACTGGCCGCAGTTGGAGCCCATCGCAGCTTGTCGTGCCCCAGCGTTGAGAGCCCCGCACCGCACACGGCGCGCACTTTGATCGGAGCAGCCGTTGAGTTGTGCGCGAAGTAGTCGCCTGGGTACGAAGGGTGGCCATCCCGACGATGTACTCATCATGAGTCAACCGCAGGTCGCTGCGTGCGCAGCCGAGCCTGCTGGTGTGAGGTCGATGTGATGGAAGGTCTTCTCCTGCGCCCCGAGCCGGTAGTTCCGCTGCAGGCAGTTGGCCTTGGCGAGGTTGATGACATCGGTAATGGCCTGGCCGCAGGCCCGTGATTTCACCAAACGCGGGGTGAGGCCGACCCGACCAGGTCGAGCATGTCGCGCGGTGGCTACCGGAACGCGGAGTCGGTCACCGACATCCTCAAGCTGGACACTGGCGGGCTAGATGAGACGGCGTGCGCAGGTGCAAGCAGCAGCACGGAGGCCAGGCGCATCGGGCGCACGAAGGTATCTTCGGGTCACTGGGAACAGCGAAAGGCCGCGCCCGGCCGGGAAGGTCAGGCGCGGCGATCCTAGCCTCGACGGGAGTGCTCCGCAGAGGTACTGCATCGCCTGGGCGCGCTGCCCGAGGCCGCCCGTACGGACGAGCGACCCGCCGGATCACGGTAGGTAGAGCACGACCGAGTTGACCGGTGTGAAGTAGACCCACCAGCCAGTCTGCGGCGCCATGCCGTCACTGCAGGTGCCGGTCCCGTCGGGGCCGCTGCATAGTTTGACGCGTGCGCCGCCGTACTGGTTGTTGAGGATCCAGTGCCAGTTGTACTGATCTTGCAGGTTGTGAGCGCCATAGCTCCAGAACATGTGGCTGGGATACTGAGGGGGGTCCTCGCCCTCGGGGTACAGGCAGACGGCTCCGTCCGGACAATTGACCCAGGGGCTGGCGGCACTCGCCTGGGCGGGGCCGACCGCCATCGCTATCGCCGTCGCGGCCCCTAGGGCCACCACCAAGACGCGTCGGATCTTCTCCCTCATGAGCTCCCCTACGATTCTTGTCATGCCTCTGTAGACCTGACGCAACTCCGCAGCCTTCCTGAGGGGCGCGACGCGCACCAGCGCCGAACCGGCCATACCGGGGGCGGCGCCCCGCAACCAGACCGAATGGCTGCGGACGCCCTTTGCGGTGCTGCCGGCCAGTCAGCAGGTCAACGCCGGTGGGCGGCGGCGTATTCGGCACCGGGCGGCGAGCCGCAGGGGTGGCCGGCGGGGAACCGTTCGAGGACGGTGCGGAACGGTGGAGTGGCAGGCGTCATCGGGGGCCGCCGTTCTCGTAGGCGTCGATCAGGAGACCGATGGTCTCGGCGCTCGCCGCCTCGCCGACCCACTCGCCGGACGCCAGGAAGACGGGCACGGAGTCGCGGTCGGCATCGAAGATGACGACGTATGCCCCGTACCGGTCGAAGACCAGCTCGTGAGGCACCGGGATGGGTGCAGCGGCCAGGATCTCCAGCGCAGCGACGGTGATCCGGGCGGGCGTGGCGGGGTCGTCGGGCTGGACCAGGATGCCGGTGACGCGCACCAGGTCGCCGAGCTGGATGCCGTTCAGGAGCAGTTCGGTGATGCGGGGGTCGCCGGTCGAGCAGACGACAACCGTGTCCGGGGCGTCCGGGCTTACGGTGTCCGCGTCGGTAGGTCGGACGATCAGCTCGAAGTCGGTGGTACCGCGCGGGCCGGGGGTTGGGAGGGCGTCGACGTAGCCGTCGACGGTGAGGTGCTTGGTGTCCATCAGCTAGTTCTCCGCCAGGGTCTTGGTGGGGCGAGGGGAGCGGGGCCGGGTGGTGCGCTGGGCGATGTCCAGCAGCTCGCGGCTGCGTCGCTGTTGGGCGGGCGTGAGCGGGCGAGCCTTTGCGCCGTGGCGGTGCCATAGCGGGGAGGCCGGTGGCTCGGGGTAGGCGAGGGCGTGGTCGACGTCGCAATTAGTGCGGCTCATGGGATCCTCAGCTGGAGGTGAGGGGTTCAGGCGTGGTCGGTCGTACCGCCGCCCATGGGCGGGGCGGAGACGAACCGGGTCTCGCCGGGGTGCCGTCCGTTCCAGAGCTCCGCGCAGACTTGTGGACGGGCTCCTTGGCGTGGGACCTCAGCGGGGTGGTGGTGCCGCACAGCACGCACGGCGCGGGCGGACCGACGTGCAGCCCATAGCGCCAGTTCAGGAGCTGGACCGGCACCACGGGCTGCTCCGGTGGAATGGGCACCGCCCGCAGATGGCGGCGCCGGGTGGTCACGGCCGGAAATCGGGCAATTGCTGGAACACGCGGTCCAGCAGGTCCGGTGTCGGTTTCCAGGGCCCGAGCTGCCCGGCGGCAGGGACCGGCAGCGGCAGCTCTTGGACGTCCCGGAGGACCAGGTGCCACGCGCCGGCCTGCGCCCACGGCGTACAGGGCGGGGATCCCTCGGGGTCCTGGTGGCAGTCGACCAGGCGGGCCACGCCGATCACGGCTCCAGTGGTCAGCTCCCGGCCGGGGATCGTGCGGGCGATCAACGGGACACGCAGGGCGGGCCGGTCGATCCGCTGACCCGCGTGCAGGAGCATCCAGCCACGCCAGCTCCAGGACCTGGGGCGGTTCTCGACGCCCTTGGAGCCGGTCAGGATGCAGGTGGCGTGCGGCTGCTGGACGCTGATGCCGCGGATCCAGTCGCCCTGCGGGAGGGCCGTAATACTCATGCTGCCCGCCTCCACGCGGCCGTTCCCGGGCGCCCGGCGCGGCGGCCATTGATGGACGGCACCGTGGTGTGCGCAGGCGAGGCGAGAGCGGCGTAGCCCGAGTGCTTGCCGTCATACAGGGCCGCGTCGGCGGCCCGCTGCAGCACGGTCAGGTCGCGGGAGCCGACCGCTTGCGGGGTCGCGGCGCCGACCGAGGCGGCGACATGTACGGTGCGGCCGTCGTCCAGGACGACCGGGGTGTGGAGCATGCGGAGCAGCTGCGCGAGGCGCTGCTCCAGGCGGGCAGCGGGCAGCGCCAGGACGACGGCAAACTCATCGCCACCGAGCCTTCCGATGGCGGCGCGCGGGCCCGCCCACGCGGTGAGCCGGGCGGCGGTGGCAGCCAGGACGGCGTCTCCGGCCAGGTGTCCCATCGTGTCGTTCACGGTCTTGAAGTGGTCCTGGTCGATGAAGACCACAGCCGTGTCGTCGCCGTGGCGGGCCAGGAGTCGGCGGGCCTGGACGGTGTAGGAGTCGCGGCGCAGCAGGCCGGTCAGCGGGTCGCGGCGGGTGGCGGCAAGCCGCTTGTGCAGGGCGACCGCGTGGACTGCCCAGCCGGTCAGCGGCACGGCGGCGGTCGTCAGTAAGAGGGTGCGCTGGGCGAACCGGCCCCGAAAGCTCAGGAGGGACGACATGCTTGGGTTCTCCGTCTCGTCTCGTACGGGATGGGTGGGCCCGGGGCAGCCGTCAGGCCGCCAAGCACAGCGGCTGTCCCGGGGCGGATCTACAGCGCGGAGTCGCTGCGGTTGGCCCAGCTGACGGGGTTGTGCCAGAGGCCGACCTTCGCGGCGGGCCACTCCATCTGCCAGCCGGGCCGAAGCCCGCGCGCTCCCCAGCTGCCCGGCTGCTTGCCGGGGATCTCGAGTCCGGCCTTGTGCGCGGCGAGCGCGGCGTCGTAGACCTCGTGCGCGCGGCGCAGGGCCGCGGCGGGGGAGTCGGCGACGCCGGTGAAGACGTGCAGTCCGCGCCGGTCGGGGTTGGTGCTGTCGTGTATCGGGACGTCGACCTCGTAAATCTGCAGGTGCATGACGTCCAGCTCCTCTCGTGTACGCGGTGGTGAGGGACCAGCGCGACCGCCCCGGCCTCCGTCGAACGGGGCCGGGGCGGCACGGAGCGTCCGTCACCCCGATGAGGGCGGTCAGAACTCAAGGTGGATCGTGATCCGGCGCAGGGAATCACCGGCGCTGGTGTGGACGGTGCGCCGGTGCGCGGCGAGACCGGCGGCCCCGCCCTGGATCGGCAGGTGGCAGTCCCGGCAGCCGTGCCACCACTCATCTGCGGCCGGGAGTTCGGCCGGGGTGAGCGGATGCGGGTGCGGGCCGTCGGCGGCGCGGCTCACGCGACCGCGTCCGCGTACTGCGCTTGAAGGTCCGCGCCGCCCTCGGGGTCGCCGTCCTGGTCGTCGACGCCGTCGCCGTGGACGGTGCAGATGATGTCCGGGTCGTTGTCCATGGCGCCGGTCAGCGCCTTGTGCAGGTGGGTGACCGAGTAGACCGGCGCCCACGCCTGCCCGGCGCACTCCGGGTCGAAGGGGCAGGGCAGCAGGACGTCGAAGCCGAAGTCGCCCTCGCCGTCGACGTCGTCGCGGAACGCCAGGGTGAGGTGCTGCTGTCCGAGGCGGATCTCCGCGACGCGGTCCCGGCCGGTCACCAGGTCCGAGCCCGGCCGCCACCGCCACAGCGGCAGGATCTCCGGGCCGAAGAAGCGGCGGACCAGCAGCAGATCGCCCAGGCCCTCGCGGCCGTCGCGCCCGAGGCCGGCCTCCCGGACCTGCGAGAGCCGCTTCAGGAACGGCTCCAGGCGGTGCAGGGAGTCGGCGAAGACAATGGTGTTGAAGCCTTCGGCGGCCAGCCGCTGGTGCGAGTGGACCATGGCTTGATGCTGGGAGCGGACGACGTCCTCGGGCACGCGCCGGTTGTCCGGCCGCGGGCCTTGACCCTCCAGGCAGACCGGCAGCGGCGTGGCGACGACGACCGCGACGGTCGGCATGCCGTGCCGCTTGGCTGCCATCACCAGCTCCACCCGCACGGACTGCTCACAATTGGTGGCGTCGATCACCGTGTTGAGCTTCCGGGCCATCCGGCGCTCCAGGATCAGCTTGAGGACGCCGGCGGCATCAGCCGTGGCGTCCTGCCCGGCCGGGGTCGCCTTCCCTGTTGGATCAGCGTGATCGAGGAGGGGTGGATGCGTGCCGGGTTGGCGTACGTACTGGGTGCCGATGGACCGCCGGGTGGCAGGGGACCAAGCGCCTGCTCTGGCCGGGTGGGAGGAGGACCTGGCTGAGCGTGAGGACCGAGTTCGGATTCATCCATAGCCACCTTCCCGGTGCCGCCCGACCCGTCATGCCCCTCCGGACCGGGACGGTTCAGCTCATAGGCAACCCCAACGCAGCGGAGACCAGCCCGAGAGCGGCGCAGATACCCAAGGTGCGCAGGACACTCCAGCGCACTTTGAAGATCAGCAGGATCGCCACCGCGGCGATGCCGACAGCGACCGGACGCACGCTGCTCAGATCGGGCAGGGCAAGGTGCAGCGGCCCCGCTGTGACGGTGTGGATCTTGGTGAACAGGGTGTGCTCGGCGAAGTACACGCCTAGGTTGGCGATGACGCCGACCACGGCGGCGGTGATGCCGGTCAGGGCGGCGGAGATCGAGCGGTTGCCGCGCAGCCGCTCGATGTACGGGGCGCCCAGGAAGATGAACAAGAAGCACGGCACGAAGGTGACCCAGGTGGTCAGCAGTGCACCGAGCAGGGCCGCGGCCCACGGATTGAGGTTCCCGGGATCGCGGTAAGCGCCGAGGAACGCAACGAACTGCACCACCATGATCAGCGGCCCGGGCGTGGTCTCCGCCAGGGCCAGCCCGCGGGCCATCTCGCCCGCGCTGAGCCAGCCGTAGTGCTGAACCGCCTGCTGGGCGACGTAGGCGAGGACGGCGTAGGCGCCGCCGAAGGTGACCAGGGCAGTACCGGAGAAGAACAGGCCCTGCGTGGTGAACACGCTGCCCGTGCCGGCTAGCACGGCGACGGCCGCGACCGGCACGGCCCACAGCATGAGACCGACCAGCAGGATGCGCGCGGTGCGGCCGCGGCCCGGAGCCTCGTGGTGCAGCGCGTCGTCCGGGATCAGCGGCGTGGGCCCGTCCCCCGCGTCGTGCGCGGTCGCCGGCTTCAGCAGGTGCGGAGTAACCCGCGCCAAGAGCCAGCCGACCAGCGCCGCGGCGACGATGACCAGCGGAAACGGCACCGCGAACAAGGCCAACGCGGCGAACGAGGCCAACGCCAGGGCAACCAGCGCCGGGTGGGTCAACGAGCGGTGGCCGACCCGCCACACCGCCTGGGCGACGATGGCGACCACTGCGGGCGCCAGCCCGGCGAACAGGCCGGTGACCGCGGCCGTGGAACCGAAAGCGACGTAGATCGCGGACAGGGCCAGCAGCGCCACCACGCCCGGCAGCACGAACAAGGTGCCGGCCACCAGGCCGCCCCGGGTGCCGTTGAGCAGCCAACCGATGTAAATAGCCAGCTGTTGGGCTTCGGGGCCGGGCAGCAGCATGCAGTAGGACAGGGCGTGATTGAAGCGTTGCTGTCCGAGCCACCGCTTCTCTTCGACCAGGGCACGCTGCATCACCGCGATCTGCCCGGCAGGTCCCCCGAAGGTCTGCAGGGAAATCGAGAACCAGGCCTTCACCGCCTGCCGGAACGGGACGAGGTCACCAGTTGGGGCCGCCTGCGTGGAGGGCGACGCCGAACTGGTCGGGGTCGGCTGAGGGTGGTCGGCGGCGGTCACCGGCAGTGTTCTCCGTCCATAGAGGCAGCAAAGTGCAACCATGGTTACATCGCTTCAGGAATGGAGGAAGAGAGCCCGGTGACGCCGAACATGAAAACTTCGTTGCAGCCGCTGTCCACAGCCAGGATGTGCCCCGGGCAGAAGACCAGCTGCGGCCACGGCCGGCGGAGCGTGCGCGGGTGACCGGAACCGGAAGTCTGCCGCCCTCGACGCCCGCCCCCGGGCCCGGGCAGTGGGTTCTGCTGTCCTACCGGCTGCCCCGCGAGCCTTCCACGCCGCGCATCACCGTCTGGCGCAAGCTCAAGCGGCTCGGCGTCGCACAGCTCAGCGACGGCCTGATCGCCCTGCCCGCCGACGCCCGCACCCGCGAGCACATCGACTGGATCGCCGAAGAGATCACCGACTTCGGCGGCACGGCCACCGTGTGGATCGCCCAGCCCGGCACCGCCGAGCAGGAACGCCAGCTCGCCCAGAGCATGGCCGGCGCCCGCACGGCCGAATATCAGCAGGTCATCGACCAAGCCGAGCAAGCACGCAGCCTCAGCGAGGAAGAGCGCCAGCGCATCCTGCGCAAACTCCGCGCCGAACTACGCCGCATACACCGCCGGGACTACTTCCCCCCACCCGCACGACGCGCCGCCGAAACCGCCGTCAACACTCTGCATCGCACCCACAACCCCACCGAGGAGATCGCATGAAGTGGGCTACCCGCGCCGGCATCCACATCGACCGCGCCGCCTGCGCCTGGCTGATCCGCCGCTTCATCGACCCTGACGCCACCTTCGTCTTCGTCACCGACCCCGTGCAGGTCCCCGACGACGCCACGGCGTTCGACATGCGCGGCGCCGACCTCGGCCACCACCACGGCGACTGCAGCTTCGAAACCATCCTCTGCCGCTACGACCTCACCGACGACCCGGCCCTGCAGCGCATCGCGGAGATCATCCACGAAGCCGACCTCGACGACGAACGCTTCGACGCCCCCGAAGCCCCCGGCCTCGACGTCGTCCTGCGCGGCCTGTCCATGATCGGCGACGACGAGCACACCATGACCGTCACCAAGCCCGTCTTCGACGGCCTGTACGAGTTCTACCGGCGCTCCACCCTCCTGGGCCGTGAACCTGCCTGACACCTCCTCGGGCTCAACACGCTGAACTTGACAGAGAAGTCGTCACTGACCACGCCTCGCAGGCCATCGAGCGAGAGGATCTGGGAGGCCGGCCAGGTGCGGGCCAGCGTGGACTTGCCCGCGCCGGAGGCACCGATCAGCACGATCAGCCTGTTCTCCGGCAGGTCCGGGTACAGCGCTGAGGCCATTGGACGTCTCCTTGCGGGTCGAGGGAGCGGGCAGCCCAGTTCAGGCGCTGCCCGGCGTTGTCGGTGATCAGGGCGGCGGCCTCGTGCAGGGAGTAGGAGGCGTCGCCGTCACGGTCCGGCTCGATCTGCTCCGCCCGACGCGCTGCGGTGCTGAGCAGCTGCGCGAGCATTGGGCAGAGGCCGCCGGGGTCGTCGATGTCCTCCTGGAGCTCGCGCGGGATCGCGGCGAGCTCGCGAGCGTCGACGTCGTCGGCGTTCAGGCCGTCGTGAACCTGCTGGCGGCCGGTCACCGGGCCGTGGCCTTGGTGGTGGCGACCAGGGCCGCGACCGTTTCCCAGCCGTGGTGCCAGGCGGAGTCGAGGTGCAAGGCGCCGTTGATGCCGAAGTCGGTGAGCTTGTAGAAGCCGCCCTTGCCGGTCTTGGTGGCGATCCTCCCCAGCAGTATCGTCAGGTTCGGATATTCGTCGGTGCGGAATAGAGCTGCAGGCGTTGTCAGTGAACACGGCAGACTGATCACATGCCAGCCTCCTGCCCTGGCCTGATGTGGTCTGGGGTTATGCCCATACCCGGGTGCCGTCGAAGCTTGCGGCACAGAGCTCATGACAGTCGGCCCCCCTGTAGCATCGCCGGGCAGAGCCCGGTGCCAACTCAGGTGATCCCGCCCCCGGCTGAGGCCGAAACGGGAAGATGTACCACATGGGGGCATCACGCACACGCCGGGTCGCTGTCATCTATCTCGTCCTGCAAGCGACCGCTGCGGCACTGGCACTGTGGCTGTCCAAACAGTTTGAAGTGGCACGCCTGGCCGCCACCGCTGTCACTTTGGTGCCCACCCTGCCCGGCGCCTACCTGGCCTGGGTGGCCTACCAAGCCGACCGCGTCGAGGCGGCGGCGGACACCGACACGAAGGCCCAGACCCTGGCCAAGGCTGTGGCCGCCGCGGAGACCCGGCAGCGCGCTCAGCTAATCGGCCCCGGCGTCCACCGCATCAACCTGACCTTCATCCATCGGGCCGAACCTGCCAACAATGCCACCGGGTCTGCCCGCCAGGGCAGCATCACCGACATCGTCGCCTACTACCAGCGGCTGCAGCCGGCCCGCCTGGTCATAACTGGCGCACCCGGCGCCGGCAAGACCCTCCTCGCCCTAGAACTCATCCTCGGACTGCTCACCCACCCCGATCGGAACCAGGCCGCCCCGGTCCCGGTCCGCCTCTCCCTAGCTGGCTGGGACACCAACCGCTCGTTGCCCGACTGGCTAGCCGACCAGGTCCACGCCCACTTTCGGGACCGCGGCCTAAGCCTCGCGGATGCACGGCGACTGGTTCAGGAGCACCGAATCCTGCCGGTCCTGGACGGCCTGGACGAGATGGACACCCCCACCACCTCACCCGCACGCCGCCGCGCCCCCCGTGCCCTGGAGCAACTCAACGCCTACCAGAACCCCGCCGGCAACGCCCCCATCGTCCTAACCTGCCGCACCACCCAGTATGCCGAGTTGGCTGCCCTGGATGTGCGGATGCGCGAGGCCAGCCGTATCGAGCTCACCCCCGTCACCCCCGAACAGGCCACCGCGTACCTCACCGCCCGCAGTACCAACCCGGCCCGCTGGAGCACCGTCCTCGACACCCTGACCGCCGCCCCGGACGGCACCCTGGCCCGCGCCCTTTGTACGCCCTGGCGGCTCAACTTGGCCGCCACCGCCTATGAAGAACGTCATCCCGACACTCTCACCTACCTCCGCCACCCCGACCACCTGCTCACCCTGGCCTCCCCTAGCGCGGTCAATGACCACCTCCTAGCCCTGTATCTGCCCGCCGCCACCAGCCAACACCCCGCCCACGCCTACCGCTACCGGCCCGATCAGATCCAACGCTGGCTCGCCATGCTCGCCACCCACCTCGCTACCGCCAGCCCCGCAGGCATCGCACCGGCCACCGACATCGTCCTGCATCAGCTCTGGCCCATGTCCGGCCACCGCCGCGTCCGCACCACCGATGCCCTCCTCGCCACTCTCCTCGCCGCGGTCCTTTTTTCTTTCGCCTTCACGGCCCTGTACCTGACCGAGGTCCACATCGGCTTCTCGGACACCGATCTACTCGCCCTCACTGTGATGGCGCTCCCCTGGGTCGTGGCCGTCTGGGCGGCCAGCCGTGCTGCCGTCCCAATTCCTCGAATAGCCCAGCTCCACCGGCTCCGGAGCCCTTCTCACCTTCGCCAGCTGGCCAAGAATCTCGCGTTCGGGCTCGCGGGCGGCCTGGCGGGCGGGCTTTCCTTCGGGCTCGCGTTCGGGCTCACAATCGGTCCCACGTTCGGGCTCGCGGCCGGGATCGCGTTCGGGATCGCATTCGGGCTCACGATGGGGATCACGTTCGGACTCACAGAGCGCCTGGCCAGCGATCTTGCACCTACAGATCCTCGCTATCCGGTACGGGATGATCTCGTGTTCGGACTCACAACTGGGCTCGCGTTCGGGCTCACGACTGGACTCACGTTCGGGCTCACGGCTGGGCGTGTGGTGGATTTCGCGTTCGGGCTCGTGTTCGGGCTCACGATGGGAATCACAATCGGGCTGTATATCGTTGCCGGGTCCGCCCGCCGCTACTTGGTCTTTCTCTGCTGTTCCCGAGGCCGACTGCCCTGGCGGCTTGGTACCTTCCTCCACTGGGCCTACGGAGCGGGTCTGTTGCGGATCTCGGGTGTGGCATACCATTTCCGCCACCGAGAGTTCCAGGACTGGCTCGCCACTCACCCCCGCCGGTAGTACCTGGTGCTGCTTAACAACCCAGACGTGTTCGCCGACAGCCTCGCCGGCCGGAGGCGGGGCGTAGTCGGTCGGCTGCGCCCCGGGATAGGGTCATGATCTACCGGCCACCTCGGCTGCGTAGGCGGTCCTAACAGCCCCGGCCGACCAGCGTTCGGCAGCCGATGGGCTGATCTCAAGCAGACGTTGAAGAACGGCTGCGGGCATCTGTGTGCAGAGGTCGAGCAGGGTCGCGCATCGTCCGGTTTCGGTGGGAAGTCCGATGCCGCGCAGGCGCCGGGCGAGTTGGCCAGGCGGAGCGACCAGCAGGTCAGCGCTTGTGCGGCGGGTGCACGTTGCCGTCGGCGTGGCCGGGCTGAGCTCCGGTGATCGTGCTATCGCTTGTGTTCGGGGTCTGGCCGGCCAGCTCGTGCAGCAAGCGGTCGTAGTCGGCGGCCGGAATGTCACCAGGTCCGGTCTGGCCGAAGTACGCGACGCGGGCTCGGCGGCCGAGGCTGTTGGGGTAGTCAGCCCAGTCCTTGGGGCGGGACGGAAGCTCGGCCCGGCCGGCCAGGCAGTCGAGAGCGTCGGTGTCGCCGGCGAGGAGGTCGGCCGCGAAGACCTGCGGGCCGGACGGCAGTCGGCGTTCGGTCGCCCCGTGGCATCTTTGTGAGATCGCCGCAGTGGTCAGTGTTTGACGCGGCTGCGGACGACCGGGCCACGAGGTCGAGGAGAACTGGATCGGCAAGGCGGGAGGTCATCTCGGTGTAGGTGTCGGCGGTGGTCAGGTCCTGGCCGGGGGAGCGGAAGACCACCGAGCTGATCACCATGCGCAGCGCCGCTCGAACCGCTCGTCGGTGACACGTTCGGTCAACGGGCCGGTGTGGTCGCGTGGGGCGGGGGTGTCGGTCGTGGGGACCGCCTGTATACATCCCGCCATCGTCGTCCGCCGCACGGTGACAAAGTCACGGTCAGTGTGAGGGCGCGACCGGGATGCGCGCTGTCTGCTGGCGGATGACCCGGGATGTGTGAAGGCAATCTGGTCTGGGACGATCCAGTTCGGGTTGGTCGTGCTGCCGGTCAAGCTGTACGCGGCCACGGAGGAGCATCCTGTGCGCCTTCACGAAATCCATGTCGCAGACGGCAGTCGCGTCGAGCACCGCCGCTTCTGCAAGGCCGAGAACCGGGAAATTCCGTATGCGCAGGTCGGCAGGAGCTTCACCTTGGCGGACGGGCGCACGGTGCCGCTCACGGAGGACGACTTGGCCTGTCTGCCGTTGCCCACAAGGCGGACCCTCGATACAACGGCTAGCTGCTGGCCCGACACGGGCACCGTAGCGATCATCGCCGGTTCAGGTGTGGGGTCGCTATATCCGGGCTACATGGAGACAGTCCACGCTGAAGGCGCTGGCGGCGGAGGCGGCGAACGAGGCCCGCTACCGGGCCCGGGTGCGCACGGTGTTGCGCTCATCATCGACGGCCGCCCGACCCCGCTCGGGGCGGCGTTCGCGGAGTACAGGCGGATCGCCTAGACCGAGCACCTGCTGCGGGTGGTCGACCCGGTGGACGACACCTACCGGCGGCAGATGAATCGGCAGCTCACCGGGCAGGAGTCCCGCCACAAGCTGGCCCGGGACGTGTGCCACGGCAAGCACGGCACCATCCACCAGGCGCGCCGGCTACCTCACCCGGTAGCCGTCGTGGGCGACCGACCGCTCGTTGAAGTCGGCGAAGTCGCTCACCCACTGGGCGGCTTCATTCGGTGCGTCGTCGAAGAAGGACAGCAGGTCGGAGACCACGTGCTCGCTGATGGCCAGGCGCAGGCGTGCGGCGATGAATTCGGCCTCCGCCGCGCTGACGTGCCAGTTGGAGTTCGAGAGGAACTTGTCCATGGCCACCGTCCGGTCGGTCGGCTCCAGCCCCGGCGCCCGCAACGCCTGTCCGAGGCCCTGTCCGGCCGCCGCGCCGGCTTCGCGCATGGCTTCCCGTACGAAGCCCATCTGCCAGTTGTTCAGGCCGAACGAGCCGTCAGGAGTCGGCTGCTCGAACGTGAATGCGTAACCCATGGGGGCAGCGTAGCCAGCCGCCGCGGGCCGTCACGCGGGGGCCCACCCGGTACGCCGGACCCGCCGGGTGACTCCTCAAGCGCCCCGATCGGGAGGTGGCGTACGTCGGCGTAACACCCGGGCCCTGACCCCGGCCTCGCCGGGCACGCGCTACACCCGGGTGATGCCGGAGGTGGCCCACAACTGCTGGAGGCCCCGCATCACCGACCGGACCGTGTCCTTGTCGGCGGCGATGATGTCATCACGCATTGTGACCACCCATCGGATTGCTCGCGAATACGTGACACCTGAACATGCGGGCCTACCAGTCCCGAGGCCGACCTTGCCGTCGAGCAGGGACGCGCCCCAACGAAGCAGAACACTCTGGCCGCGGGGACAAGGCCTGCGCACGCCGTGTCCAGATCATGCATCCGCCTGCCGCAGCCGCCTGGTACGCCTGGCGGCGAGTACCCAGGTCATCCCCGCGACCGTCGCTCCGGCGAGCAGCGCAACTGCGGCCGAGAGCCCGGCCGACGGCTGTGCCGACATCTCGGCAACCACCCACGCCAGGCTGCCGCCAACCAGCCCGGAGGTCAGGCTGTCCATGGCACGCCAGCGAGCGGAAGCACGGGAACCCGGCGGCCAGTACAGCACCGCGGCCGGCAGCCACAGCGCTACCGCCGTCAGTAATGCGATCACCGGCGGGTAGAGGCTAGCGTCCAGCGGCGGTTTGTACTGCAAGCTTTGTGTCGCGGCTAATGCCGTAACGAGGCTGCCTAGCAGCGAGGTCTGCAGTAGCGTCAGGGCCTCCTGCCTTTCGCGCCGGATGTCGTTGACGGCAGCCTCGGCGAGCGCGACGACGTGGCTGACACGGTCGGCTGTCGCCTGAAGGTAGGTACGCTCGAGATCGGCCTGCTGCAGCGTCCAGTCGATCAGCTGCTGATCGTTGCAAAGGGCCGGCGACGCGGGAACCGGCGCCGCGTCCATCGCTCGTGCCATGTTCTGCTGCGCGGTGCGTACGGCGGCGTCCAGAACCTGCAGCCTGCTGGTGGCGACCATCAGCCCGCTGCCACTGGCTTGCAGGCCGGTCAGGGCACGGACGGTGTCGCGCAGACGCTCGGGTGGCACTGTGCCGAGCTCCAGGTCTGTGGTCAGTGAGGTGCACAGGGCGTCCGCCCGGGCTGCCAAGGATCGCAGCTGGGAGAGGTCACGGACGAGCACCGCGTGTTCGTAACGCAACTTGCAGGCGTGCAGCAGGTAGCGGGTGAACGGCACCAAGCCGGGGCCTGGGCCACTCCACAGCCACCGGTCCAGGCTGGCCTCTGCGGCGGCCGGCGACAGAGCCAGCAGTCGGCGGTGCGCCGCCGTTGTGTCGCCGGCGTCCAGCGGAAGCTCCCACAGACAGATGCCATCGTGGAGGCGTGTCGCCTGTTCGTCCCACGGCCCGTTCGCGACGGACGGCAGCAGCGGACAGTAGCTGCGCGCGGCGGCGGCGACCGACTCGAGGGAGCTCAAATCGTGTGTGGTCTGGCCGATGAATAGGGTGGCCGAGCCCAACGCGGCCGCCGCGATCGCCGAGCCCGCGGCTGTCTCCCAGCGTCTGGCCAGATCGGCCCAGGATCTGTCCGGGCGGGGTGCGAGCATGACGCTAACCATGATCACGTCATGGGTCTGCACCACGATCACCTGCTCGATGCCCGCCCCTGCCGCGGCCTGGGCGCCGAGCACGATCAGCCGCTCGGGGAAGAGCTGCGGCGAGGGTGGTTGCAACTCGCCCGGCAGTCCCGGCACGGGCTGGTCCATTCCGAGCGCGGGCACCGCTGCCCACGCTTGTGACAGCGCCGCCGCGGACGTCCCTGACCGGATCACGTCGTCCACGGCGTACCACAGATGTGTCAGCAGCGCGGGCTGAGCCGGTGTGTCAGTCACCGGGCTGCGGCGTCGGCGTGGCGGACTGGTCGGGGGTGAGCCGGTCGACGAGAGTGTTGACGAGCTCGGCGACGTGGTCGGGCACAGTTCGCGTCTGATCGCTGACGCCGATATCAGGGTTGATCGGTGTACTGACGCGCGACGGCCCGAGCAGCGCGAGGTTGGTCATGTCCCGGCTCAGCCCCGCCAGGTCGCCTTCGTCCAGGCTCGCGGCGATCCGGGTCAGCAGTTGCTCGATCTGCTCCCACGTGGGTGCGCCGACCCGCCAGTGCGCGACTTCCGCCAGCATCTGTCGGTCAAGCCAGTGGCCATCCACAGTGGTCAGCCTTTCGCTGGTGTTGAGAAGGTCCACGGTATCGAAGTTCCTGCGGAAGGAAGCGAGTTGACGATCCGGCGGTCGTGGTCGGCTATGCGCCGAGATGGATGTATGCCGCCCAACTGGAGACGGCCTCAGGGTTGCTGGCTCGCAGCTGCTGCACAGACGCGGCCAGGATGCGGGCTGCGTCTGCCGTACGCGGCTCATCCGCGCCGCTATCAGTCAACCGCTCGTAGAACGAGTCGGCGATCACCAGTGCGGTGGCGTCCGGCACCGGCCAGAGGGTGCCGATCACTTGCCGGTAGCCGGCTGTCTGGAACGCTGAAGCGAGGTGGATGCCCTGGTCGGCGAGCATGCCGGTGGCCAGCGCGGTGATGCAGGCCGATAGAAAGGCCAGCTCGGCCTCGGGCAGCTCCCACTGTTCTATTGACGCCGCTGTCAGTGGGGTCGTCTCGTGATCAGACAGAACCAGTCGGCTGTCACTCGGGTCGCTGACGTTGAACGCCCCGTGGCAGGCGAAGTGAGCGATGCGGTGCCGGGGCAGGGCGTCGCGGACTCGGGCGAATGTCGCATCGTCGGCCAGGAGTTGTTCCGACCCAGGGATCAGGGCGGCGATCCGGCTGGCCTCCCAGGCGCTGTGGGGCAGCCGGGGCTGGCCCGGCGTATCCGGCAACGCCACGACCAGCGCGGTGTTCGCCGTGTCGGCGACATCAGCTGCCCGCCGGGTGAACTCCAGCGCGCGGATGGTGGTCGTATAGGACGAGACAGCCCGGTCCAGCACCGACCGGCCGGACTCACGGTGATGACCGGATGCGTGCAGTGGTAGGCCGGCCATCCCGCCCAACGGGTACCACCAGATCCTCGACTGCCGGTCACCCGGCCGGTGCGGGTATCCCAGGTGCTGCATGACCGGTTCGGTGACGTTGTCCCAGGTCCACTCCAGCACCTCGCGCATCTCCTGCTGCACGTCACTCGCGCTGCTCGCCGCCGTAGCCGCCGCGACCCATGCCTCGACGAGCTTGAGCCCGGACATGAGCGCCTTATGGCGGCCGTTGACGGGAAGCGGCAGGACCTCAACCCCGTCGGGGGTGATGATGAGGGCGTCGCTGCGCCACTCGGTGTTGTACAGCATGATGATGGGCCCTTCACCTGCCTGCTGGCGTAACCTGGCGAAAGGCAGGGGCCGCAGATAGTCCTCATGACCTGGCAGCTGCCTGATCTGGGCGAGCACCTCGGTGAGCCGACCGATGACGGCCGCGAGGTCGGCAGTAAGCCGCTGCGTCTCGGCCTCCGCCGTCGCGGGGTCCACGAACGACAACGGATTACCCCACAAGGCGTACTCGAGGTCGGCTTCGCGGTCACGCAACCGAGCGACCTCGGCGGCCAGTTCCGGAGCGTCGCGTTGGGCCGCGCGGTGGTCCTGGCGCAGCTGCAGAACCTCTGCCTGAAGGATGCTGCGGAACTGTTCGGCCAGTTCCACGGCTCGCTCGGGCTTGCCCGTCAGCACGGCGCACGCGGCCGCCTCCTGCGCCAGTCCGTCGAGAAACGTCTGGCGGTACTGTCGGTCGGAACGCCGCATTACTCGCGGGCTCAGGGTGGCGGCGATGGCCAGGGCCTCCTCGAAGTGGGCCAGCGCCCGGTCCGGCTTCCCTTGCTGGATATGGCAGGCTGCCAGGCCCCGGTAAACTCGCAGTCGGGTGACCGCCATGGCCGGCAGTCCGATCGCCTTCTCGAAGTATTGCCGCGCTTCGCCCGCGGCGCCAAGGTTCAGCAGGCTGGCTCCAGCCATGCCCAGGGCCTCGGGCACCCCCGGATGGTCGGCCGGCAGCAGTCCGACGGCCTCCTTACCCAAAGCCGCCGAGCGTTGGCTGGCATTGTCATCATGGAACAAGCGCCCTAGCATCTCCAGGACGCGTCCGAGCAGGAGGAGCACCCCGGCACGCAAGGGATGGTCGGACGGCGTTTCGGCGACCGCCAGCTCGCCGTACCTTGCCGCGTGGCGGATCATCTCTTCGCCGGAGCCGTGTTCAAGCCGGGCGAGACAGACCTGGCTCAGCCCGCTCAGCAGCGGAACCCTGGTGGGATGCGCCTTCAGGAGCGAGGCCAACGCGTACTCGCCCAATCTGATCGCCTCGTCCAAGGCAGTCTTGTCAGCATTGCGGTTGGCGTACTCCGTCAGGGTGACGATGGCATTGCTGGCGACCATCGACCAACTGGCGTGGTTCGTGTCCAGCGAGTCGAGGGCCTCCATGCCCACGTCGACGGCCTCCTCGATCAGCGCGAGTTCGTTCGTCCGGGCGTAGAGGGTCAGCAGGGCGGCCTGCAGGTTCGTCAGGAACCGAAACCTGTCCTGTCGGCGTCCGTTTGCCTGCAGTGCGTCCCGGCCCAGTCGCGCCGCTTCGAGCAGCGCCGGAAGATTTCCGGTGCGCATGAAGACATTGCGTCGCACGACACCCAGGTTGCCTACCGCCATCGCCCAGGGGATCCCTCCGGCGGGCAGTGCGCGGATGGCTTCGCGGCCGATCTTTTCGGCTGTGAGGAGCAGGTCCAGGTCTCCATCGGTCCGGTAGGCATGGAATAGACCGGAGCTGAAGCTGCTCAGTAGCGCACCACGGAACGGGTGCGTGGACGGCGTCCGCCCGATTGCCTCGCGCCAGACCGAGATCGCGCGGTCGAGGGCGTCCGGCGCCCCTGTGTGCAGATACAGCGTGAGGACCGCGTTGCCGACACTGTTGTAGACGACGGGAAGGTCTTCCGCGCTACACGCGTCCGCGGCCTGCCCGCCCGCATATATGGCTTCCTTGAGCACCTCGACATCGCTGGTCTGCTCGAACCACAGGCGTCCCGCCGCGCAGAGAGCCAGGTCACGGGCGGCCCGGTAACGGTAGCCCGGCGGGGTCATCGCCACCGACGCCCGGGCCGCGTCGAGCGCTTCCGCCAGCTGCGCGAGATCCGACGTCAGCCGGAACTCCTCAGTCAGGGCTCTGCTGTACGTCCCCAGAAGCGCAGCCAGGGGCTGGCCACTGCCCCCGTCGGCGCCCCGTCGCAGCAGGGACGTCGCCTGGTGCAGCGCCGACCGGTCACCCGTGAGTTCGTACCGGCGCATGAGCTTCTCCGCGCGGGCACGCAGAAAGGTCAGTCGGAAGCCCCCCATCCGCACATGGTATCGAGGAACACCGACCCATGGGCGCCGCTTGCCGCACCCCCACTTCGTTGGTGTCATGCCAGGACATCGGGGCCTTGCCGGACGTTTCCGGGCCGGACAAGCTCACCAGCTGCGGAGATCACATCTACCGCTGGTGTTCCGGTGCTGTCTACTACTTCACAAACGCCAACTGTGTTCGAGAGGCACCTGGTGCAGAGCCCATTGTTACCCGCCTTCGCGATGTCCTTGACCCTCCGATTCCGCCACAGGAGGAAGCGCTCATCGAAATCTAAAACGGTTACCTCCCAAACCCGTGAACAACTGACGACGCAACTTGTGAACAAAGCCAGTGACTGGCGCAGGTTCTCACCCTTACGTAGGTGTAGCTGGGTGATCGTAAGATCGCGGAAGCGGGGAGGGGCCGGGCCATCGGCGGCTCGGGACATTGCTTCTCCGCACATCGCATGAGGCGCGGCTCGTAGCTGGACTGCTCTGGGTGGTAGCTCTCCGACGCGGCCAGCTCCACTACCACGGCCGCCGAGACGGGCCAGGCAGCCGAGCGACACACGGCGTAACGTTCGGTGGCACGGTGCCCTTGGGCACCGCTTACCTTCACGCCGCCCTCGACGGCAACGGCAGGACCTTCGATGATCGCGCTGGCCCGCCGCGAGCTGCACGTGATCGTCCTGCTCCGACGGCGGCCATAAAGCCGTCCTACGTGACCACACCTTCCCCCGCCCTTGCCCCGAGACTCGACGCCCTGATCCTCGACTACAACGGCGTCATCGGACGGCAACCCACCCAGCGAATGTGGTCACGACTGGCCGCACTCGCCGGATGGCCCGCCGGCCAGAGCGCCGACTTCGAGACCCAGTTCTGGGCACGACGCGCCCCGTACGACGCCGGCGAGATCAGCACCCACGACTTCTGGAGCGGCCTGCTGAACGGCCAACTGACCGCCCCGCCGGGAAGCGCCCTGCTGGACGCCCTGCGCAGCACGGACGCCGACATGTGGACCCACACCGACGAGGCCGTCGTCCAGGTCCTGCAAGCAGCACACGCAACCGGCCTGCGCATGGTGCTGCTGTCGAACGCCCCGCATCCCCTGGCGGACGCACACGACCGCACCACCTGGTGCAGCACCTTGTATCGAAGACCCTCTACTCCGCCCGCCTCGGCGTGAACAAACCGGACCCTCGCACCTACGAGGCGGCCCTCATGGCCGCCGGCTGGCCCACCCGGACAACACGCTCTTCGTCGACGACCGGCTCGAGAACTGCGCCGCAGCTGCCCAACTCGGCATGCAGACACTGCTTTTCCGCGGCAGCAGCCAGACGCTCGCGACCCGTCTCCCGCAGCTCGTCCCCGCAGCGGGCGTCCGCAGGAACTGACCGGGTGCAAGGCGCTTTTCGTGCGGGGCGGCGAGGTCACACCTGCCGAGTCGTCATCGCCCAGGCGGCACTCCCCACACCTGCGGGCGCCCGGCACACTGCACGGTTGGGCGCTCGCTTCCGGCCGGCCAGCGGTTCGGACCTCGGCCCGAGCGCGCAGTGCCCCCGGCGGGCCGGCTCCCACCCTCGCCCGAACCAACGTGCGAGCTGCGGCGCCGCCCTGTGCATCGCAGGCAACGATGCAACGTCCCTCGCCTGAGAACACTTACCTGTCACGGGCCAGTGTTGGCTTGGCCGCCAGATGGTGCCCGCGGTGCCGATCTGTTTCGACCACGGCGTGGGCGGTGTGTCGCTAAGGTCGGCGCAGGACGACTGTGCCGGGGGTACGGGTGCGAGGACGGGTCTGGGGCGCGGCTCTGGTGATGCTGACCTGCGTGAGCGCGCTGCTGACGGTGTTGCTGGCGCTGGTGGGCAATGCCGCCACGTCGACGTCGCGCTGGCCGGGTGTGCTGGATGAGCTGCGTCAGACGCCGTGGCCGTGGCTTGCCGGGGCCACGGTCCTGCTGGCCGTCCTGGCGGGCGTGGTGATGCGCATGCAGTTGCACCCGCCGGCAGGCCACAACGATCCTCCGCCTCCGCCGCCTGCCCAGGTTCCCCCGTGGTTCGAAGAGCGGGCACAGACCAGCCAGGCCGTGGCCGCAGTCTGCCGCCGCGGGGGCCGTGCGGTCGGCATCACGACCTCACTGTGGGGTGCGGGCGGTTTCGGCAAAACCACCCTGGCCACCGCGGTGTGCGCACACCGACGGGTGCGGCGGCGGTTCCGCGGCAGGATCTACCCCGTCACCATCGGCCGGGACATCCGCGGCCGGGCCGCAGTAGCCGCCAAGGTCGCCGAAGTCACCCGGTTCATCACCGGCGACACCACCGAACCACCTCCAAGGACCAAGGGCGCAGTAAGCGCATCGAGGAGCAGCTGAGGAAGCTCCAGGAGCGGCGGCACCGGCATCGGTGACCGGTAGTCCGGCTGCGGCTGCGGGTGCGGACCCGAGCGTGTGGAGTCCGCGTTCTGGCGGGCGGTTCCCACTGAGCGCGCTCGTGTCGGCGCCGTACGCCGCCGGGGTTCGCTCGGGTTCGTGGACGAAGTAGACGCTGCCAAATGGGGTTCCTCCGCGGCGACATGATGGGTACGTTCCGCTCGAGCGAGCCGAGCGCGATTACCTGCGGGCGACTTGGCAGTAATCCGGACTGAACCGTGCACCCGCGAACGCGTCGGCGGTCACCACGGCCGCTGACGCGAGGTCGTCTTCGTCGAACGCCACAGCCTGGAGGACCCGTTCACCCCGGGATCAGGCCCTCGTCGGTCAGCAGCGCTTGTACGTCTGTCAGGCTGGCGTCCTGGTCGGGGAGCACGAGGTCGGAGGGTGTGAGGGCTTCGTCCGGCAGCGGTGTGCCCAGGCGGCGCACGGTGTCCAGGAGGGCGCTCAGCGCGGTGTGGAAGGCTGCTTCGTCGGCGGCGTCGGCCGCGGACTGCAGGGCTGAGTCGGGTTTGTTGAGTTCGTCGATATGGGCATCGGTGACGTCGTACTGGCCCTCGCCGAGAATCCGGATGATCATGGTGCCTCCTGTCCCGGTGGACGGTTGAGGCTGCCGCCTTCCACGGCCGCCGGATGGGCTGCGGATGCGGGGAGTTGGGCCTTCATCCGGGCCAGCTCCTGCTCGATTTCGGTGCCGGAGCTGAGGGCCGCCAACTCGGCCTGGATGTCGTCGCGGCCGGCGGGAAGGGTCGCGTCGGCCAGGACGCCGGAGTCGATGAGCTCGTCCAGGGCGCCGGCGCGTGCCTGCATCTGCTCGGTCTTGTCCTGGGCGCGCTGCATGGCCAGGCCGACATCGCCCAGTTCTTCGCTGATGCCGGTGACGGCCTCGGTGATGCGAGTCTGGGCCTCGGCCGCGGTGTAGGTGGCCTTCAGGGTCTCCTTGCGCGTACGGAAGGTGTCCACTTTGGCCTGCAGGCGCTGCGAGGCGACGGTGAGTTTGTCCTCGTCGGCCTGCAACGCTGCCTGCTGGCTCTGCAGATCGGTGAGCTGGGAGGTCACCGCGCCGCGCCGCGTCAGCGCCTCGCGGGCGAGGTCCTCGCGGCCTGCGGCCAGTGCCTGCTGGGCCTGGGTCTGCAGCTTCCCGGCGTACTGCTGCAGCTGCACCACCTGCAGGTCCACCCGCTTGCGGCTGGTGGCTACATCCGCCACTCCGCGCCGCACCTTGCGCAACAGCTCCAGCTGCTGGGCGTAGGAGTAGTCCAGCACTTCACGGGGATCCTCGGCCCGGTCGAGAGCCCGGTTGGCCTTGCTCCGGAACAACAGGGTGACGCGGTCCGCGATGCTGCCCACAGCCCCGCCTCCTCTCATCGGTCAGAGGCGTACACCTTCAGGCTCCGCCCGGCGGCGGTGCGCCGCAAACCGTCCCGGCGGCGGCGATCCTGGCCGCGGGCCGGGCGGTGTCCCTGCCTGTTGAAGCCGCCTGGACCGGTGGGTGAGGCGGCCGTGCTGCGCTTTGTCGGCCACCGGAACCGTGACCTGTGCAGGAGCCCAGCGCAGCGAGGAGCGGCATTGCGGAGGGCGCGGGCCGGATAACAGGACCACGGACCAGGAAGATTTAGTCCGGTTTGTGGTTTTTTTGCTGTTTCGTCGATCGGGTGAGGGTTACGCCGAAGGGGAGGGAGCGCCGGACATGCCAGGCGCATGCGGCGCTGGCGGGGGCGGGGCGCGGTGGGGCGTGTATCGATGCCGTGGGCAGCCGGGGTTCTTGACCGAGATCCATGGGCGGTGTCCCCGGGGAACGGAGAGAGGGAGGGACTCATGAGTGACATGGCGAATGAGGGTGCCGGGCGGGCTCAGCAGGCCGGGCAGACAGCGAAGCAGGAGGCGTCGGCCACGGCCGACCGGACCAGGCAGGCGGCAGGTCAGGTGGCCGGTACGGTGGCCGAGCAGGCGAAGGCCGTAACTGGTGAGGCCCGGGAACAGGCCGGCGCGGCAGCTCGCGAGCTGCGCGGGCGGGTCACCGAGCAGGCCGAGAGCCAGACCAGGCGCGGAGCAGAGGTTCTGCGGCAGTGGGCGGACGACCTGTCCGGTCTTGCGGACAAGGCAGATGGCGACTCCGCCGCGAAGACCCTGGTGGCGCAGGTGGCCGATCGCGGTCACCGTGCCGCCGACTATCTGGACAAGCAGGGCGCGGAAGGCTTGGTCCAGGACCTGCAGGAATTCGCCCGACGGCGGCCGGGCGCCTTCCTGGGCGCGGCGGCCCTGACCGGGTTGGTCGTCGGGCGGCTCGCCAAGGCCGGCAGCAAGGCCGACGGCTCCCGCCCACGCCCGTCGGCGCTGCCCCCGTCTCAGGCTGAGCAGAGCTTGCCGGCAGCAGGCGCGCCACCCGAGCTGCCGGGCCGGGGGGTTTGAGATGTCGTCTCTTTCGTCGCAGTCCCCGCAGCCACGGGGGCAGGACGGCCAGGACAGCTCGGTGGGTGAGCTGCTGTCGACGGTGACGTCGGACGTGCAGCAGCTGTTCCGGCAGGAGGTGGAGCTGGCCAAGGCCGAGGTCCGGCAGGAGGCCACCAAGGCGGGCAGGGCCGCCGGAATGTACGGCGGCGCCGGTTTCGCCGGATACATGGTGGCCCTCCTGCTGACGCTGGCGGCGATGTTCGGTCTGGCCAACGTCATGGACCTCGGCTGGGCAGCACTGATCGTCACCGCCATCTGGGCAGTGATCGGCTTGATCCTCTACCGGCGGGGCCGGGAGCGGATGCGCACCGTGTCACCGAAACCGGAACAGACCATCCAGACACTCAAGGAGGACGCGCAATGGGCACGGCACCCGACCAGGTAAGAGCCGACATAGAAAACACCCGGGAAAGGCTGTCCCAGGACATCTCCCGGCTGGCTGATCGCGCCCGCCCCCGCCAGATGGCACGACGCCGCGCCCGGCGGGTCCGCGGTGCGCTGTCGGGGATGCGGGAGCGGGTGATGGGCAGCGCCTCCCAGATCACCGGCGAGGTCAGCGACCGCACGCGGCAGGCCGCCCAGTCGGTGCAGGACACCGCCGGGCAGGCCACGGGCACGGCGCGTGAGGCGGCGGGCAGCGTCACCGACACGGCCCGTCAGACCGCCCAGCAGGTGGGTGAGGCCGCACGGCAGGCCCCTGAGCAGGCGGTACGGCAGACCCAGGGCAACCCGCTGGCGGCCGGACTGATCGCCTTCGGCGCGGGACTGCTGACCGCGTCACTCCTGCCGACCTCGCAGACCGAGGAGCAGGCGGCGACCCGGATCGCGGACCGTGCCGGCCCGGCCGTCGAACCCGTCAAGCAGGCCGCGGTGGAGTCCGCGCAGCGGTTGAAGGAGGACGCAACCCAGGCCGGCCGGCAGGCGGCCGAGGAGGTCAAGGAATCCGCCGCCGACGCCGCCCGCACCACCAGGGAACAGGCCCAGGGACAAGCCGGACAGGTCACCGACCAGGCCCGGCAGTCCGCACAGACCACGGCCGAGGAAGCACGCGGCAAGCCCCGCAGCCCCGAACCGTAAGGACGCTGGCCCACCAGCGGACCGACTGATGGCCCTGACGGCCATCCTGGCAGGCGTGCTGACCACAGCTCTTGTTGCTCTCTTTCGGAAGTGATCGCAGTGACGTCACCCAACTACGGGTCCACCGGATCGACCCGACCGGGTGGATCGGCCGGGTCGACGGGGTCGACCATGGAGACCCACCCCGACATCGTCGAGATGCGCCAGCGACACGCGCTGGCCGAGCGCGCCGCGACGACCCCGAGGGCGCAAGCCATCGAGGCACTGGCCCTGCTCACGGGCCTCTACCTCGCGGCCTCCCCCTGGATCGCGGGGTTCCCCGGCGGCACCTTCTCCCGGCTGGCCATCAACAACCTGATCGTGGGGATCGGCTATGTGCTGCTGATGAGCGGCGGCTTCGGCCGTGCCTACGACCGCACCCACAGCATGGCCTGGGCCGCCTGCGCCCTGGGCGCGTGGACGGTCATCGCTCCCTGGGTGGTGGCAGGCAACGTCGACACCACACGCACCGTCACCAACAACGTCATCACGGGCCTGATCGCCCTGCTGCTCGCCCTTGCCGCCAGCGCGGCAGCCCGCTCAGGAAGCGCACGCGGTACCGAGGGCGCCTACGGGGGCGCATACGGCGGAGCCGGCCGCTGAGCACACGCCGGTCTGGCAACCGGGCGGGGCCAGCATCCATGAAAGAGGACCCAGATGATCACCCGAGAGCAGACTCCCACCGTGCTGGACCACCCGGTTTACGACACCAGCGGCACGAAGATCGGCGACGCCAGGCACGTGTTCCTCGACGACGTCACCGGCCAGCCCGAATGGGTCAGCGTGAAGACCGGCCTGTTCGGCACCAGCGAGTCCTTCGTCCCCATCCAGGACGCCGCCGTCGTCGAGGACCACCTCGAGGTGCCGTACGCCAAGGACAGGTCAAGGACGCGCCCAACGTCGACGTCGACGCCGGGGGCCACCTGTCCGAGCAGGAGGAGCACCGCCTGTACGAGTACTACGGCATCGACTGGGACGCCGCCTGGCAGCAGGCACAGACCGGCACCGGCCGGGCCGCCGCCCCCTCCGAGGATGCGACGACGCGGTCCGAGGAGGAGATGCACGTCGGCACCGAACGCCGCGAGGCCGGCCGTGCGCGGCTGCGCAAGTACGTCGTCACCGAGGAACAGCAGATGACCGTCCCCGTACGTCACGAAGAGGTCCGCGTCGAGCGCGAGCCGATCACCGACGCCAACCGCGGCGACGCCATGGCCGGCCCGGACATCTCCGAGGCGGAACACGAGGTCACCCTGCACGAGGAAGAGCCCGTGGTGGAGACCAGGGCCGTGCCCAAGGAGCGGGTCCGCCTGACCACTGATGAGGTCACCGAGGAGGAAACCGTCACCGGCGAGGTCCGCAAGGAGCGCATCGAGGCCGGCGAGGAAACCGGCGAGCGAGGCAAGCGCCGTCCCCGGTAACCCCGCCCGCGGACCCCAGGCGCCCGGGACGGGAAGAGCGACGGCCCTCGTCCCGGGTGCCCCGCACTTGCGCCGTCTTCTTGCCCCGCCGCACTCGGGGACGGCGGATCCGGCTGGCACCGGAGCGCCGGAGCCGCGTATCCGCGCGCAAGGAGCTGTCGGCTCATGAGACTACGACACAGACACGACACCGCTCACCAGGGCCGGGGCCTGGAGCCCGGCGAGGCGCCGCGGCGGGACGACGAGGCGCACGGCCGCGAGGATGAACCGGAGAGGTTCGGCCCGTCTGCGGAGGTGGAGCGCAGAGCACCGAAGGCTCTGACCAGGATGCCGAAGAGGTCCTGGTGGGCGGTGCTGCGCGGGACGTTCAAGGAGTTCAAGGACGACGAGCTCGTCGACCGGGCGGCATCTCTGACCTACTACGGCATCCTGTCGCTGTTCCCGGCCCTGCTGGTGCTGGTCTCGGTGCTGGGGCTCACTGGACGGTCGACGACGAGGCAGGTGCTGGACAACGTGCAGCAGCTGACTCCCGGTGCCGCCCGCGATGTGATCCGCAACGCGGTGCAGCAGCTGGAAGGCCGCGGCGGCGTCGGCTCGGTCATGGCGATCGTCGGCCTTGCCCTGGCGGTGTGGTCGGCATCCGGCTATGTGGCGGCGTTCATCCGCACGTCCAACGCCGTCTATGACATGCCCGAGGGCCGCCCGGTGTGGTTGGTGTTGCCGCTGCGGATCGCCCTCACCATCGTGCTGATGACCCTGGCGGTGGTCAGCGCGCTGATCGTGGTCTTCACCGGCGCTCTGGCCCGGCAGGCGGGCCGGGTGCTGGGGATCGGGGACACGGCCCTGACGGTGTGGTCGATCGCGAAGTGGCCGGTGCTGGTGTTCCTGGTGTCCCTCATGATCGCGATCCTGTACTGGGCCAGCCCGAACGCGAGAGTGCGCGGCTTCCGGTGGATCACACCCGGCAGCTTCCTGGCACTGGTGATCTGGATGACCGCCTCCGCGGGCTTCGCGGTCTACGTCGCCAACTTCGCTTCCTACAACAAGACCTACGGCACCTTCGCCGGGGTGATCGTCTTCCTGGTGTGGCTGTGGATCACGAACATCGCCGTCCTGCTCGGCCTGGAGTTCGATGCCGAGACCTCACGCCAGCGCGCCGTTGCCGGCGGGCACCCGCCCCAGAAGGAGCCGTACGTCCACCCCCGCGACACCAGGAAGTGGGACGAGGAGGACCGCCGCCGCCTTGAATGAGCAGCGGCGTGTGCTCGCGGCATCAGCCGCCCCAGCCGGGAAGCTGGAGCGATGAGAGCGCTGGCAGGGCATGAAGAAGGCGACCGGCGCCTGACCGCCCGCATGGCGTCGTGGAACTCGCCGGTCGCGCGCCGGGTGATGCCCGCGGTCCGGGAGGCAGCCAAGCACACCAGGCTGTGGTGCGGCGCGGCCGTGCTGATGTCCGTCGCCGGAGGCCGGCGTGGCCGCAAGGCCGCGCTGGCGGGGCTGGCGAGCATGGCCGTCGCGGAGCTGGCCTCCAACACGGTGGCCAAGCCCCTTCAGGAGCGTCCGCGGCCGCCGAAGGAGTGGATCCCGCACGACGACGTCCACGACCGTCCCGAGTCGTCTTCTTTCCCGTCCGGTCACACCGCCGCCGCGGTCGCCTTCACCAGCGCCGTTGCATGGATGTGGCCGCGCGCAGCAACGGCGTGCGCGGTGCCAGCGGTGACGGTGGCGGCCGAGGGGGTGCACAGCGGCGCCCACTACCCCACCGACGTCGCTGCCGACGCCGTCATCGGCCTCGCGGCTACCGCCCTCGTACGCGCTGCGCCGCGCCTACTGCTGCGCTGGCAGCTGATCCCCCATCTGGGAGCCTCCAAGGTCAGCTTGGCTCGGGCGGCGTGCACTGGACGGGAAGGACGCGGATGACCGACCAAGGGCGCCCCGCGATGCGGCCGGAGTGGCTGGCCCGAGTCCGGTGGGAGGACGCGATGGTGCCGTGCGCGGTGTGGCGCGGACTGTGGTCGGTCAAGCGGAGCGCCTACCGCAATCAGCTGCTCGGCCGTCCGCACGACGCGGTGGCCGACTGCACGCTACTGCCTGCGAAGCCCGAACGGATGGCCCAGACCGTGCCCGCCGACCGCTGGTGATCTTCCTCGGCAGCAAGCAGGAGCCAGAGCTGCACGCGCAGCTACTCTCACAACCGGTCCTTTGCGCGAGCAAGATCAACAAGCGGCCGCCGGAGCCCCGCTGATCCCGGATTCGCTCTCAGATCCCGTTCTCGCTCAAAACCGGGACGGACCCCCTTCTGGGACTTGCATTGTGCGAAAATCCGGGCCCATTACGGACCCTCAGCAGCCTTCCCCAACCGACCGGTCGGACGCGGACGACGTCGAACAGCACGCCTGTCCGAAGTGTGACGCACAGCCCGGCTCGCCCTGCCGCTCGCGCGGCGGCGCGGTCGCCTCCGCCCGAGCCCCGTACCGGAGCCGCGGCCGAGGCGACGGGCTGACGACGACGGCCCCTGTCGCCGGGCGGGGATCAAGGGGCCGTCACCACACGGGTTCCGGCGAGGGGGCCGGAGGAGTGTCGTGTCCTTCAACGCGCCCGCGGGCGGGGAGGTCACGCCGCCGCAGACGTACGCCGCGCCGACCAGGGGTTCGGCCTACCGGCCTTCCAAGTAGTCGGCGGCGCGTTCGGCGGCCCCCTCGCGGGACAGCCTCCGACTCCGACCGGCTGGCGGCCGGTCTCGCCGGTCCACGCCGCTCAGATCTTCAATGGCCCGCTCCGCAGCCTCATCCACGACAACCGCCGCGGCCCTCGCCTGCGACGAGCGTCCCGCCGGCGCTCAAGGAAGCGGGCCAGCCAGCCACCGCGCACACCAGAATTCTGCTCGTCAATCACGGAGCAAGATCACCCCCTGGCCCCTTTGGGCTCACCTCGGCGATACCCCAGTCCAGTAGGAGATCTCTGCCTGGCCGCCGACCATGATGATCGACTGGAGGGAGATCCGTCCGAGGACCTTGTCGTCGCTGGCATCGGCTACGGCCCAGTGGCAGGCGGTTTCGCTCTCCCAGCCGTCGCGCCACTGCCTGATCCACTCTCGGGCTTCGTCTTCGGAGTCCGCCCTGCGCAGGTGCCATTGCTGGATCTTGGGGTCTTGGAAAACTCGCGTGACAGCGGCTGCGTCGGAAGGCAGCCACGGCCGCAACAGCAAGCCATCGTCGACCAGCAGTGTCGGCTGGCTGGAGGAGTTGAGGCTGCCTGGAGCCATGACAGGGGTGACCAGAGAGGGCATGATCGACATCATGGCAAGCCCGCCTCTGGCTTGTGCTGTCGGGCCTGAATGGCGGTCCTGTTCGACCCCACCCGTGGTGCCGCGTCGAGGTCACGCAGGCGCTTGGAGGAGCGGTGCGAAGGCGCGTTGTTCGTCGACGGGCTGCCGGGTCTGGAGACAGTGGTGGAGCTGTCCGAGGAAGCGGTTGAGCAGGTGGCGCTGGGCGGCGTTATGCCAGTCTCCGTGTTCGCGTCGGCGCCGGCAGGCACCTGTCGCCGCACCTGGCCGCCACTGCCGTCGCCGTCGCAGCGGCCTGGCCCCTCGCCTGGTCACCCGCTGACGCTGCCCGGGCGCCTGCGGCGCTCGGCCCGCCGGGCCGTCGCGGGTGCCCGGGCGGGCCGTTCGCGGACGTCAGACCTCTGCGGGAACCTTCTCCGCCGCCGCCTCAGGGGACTGCTCGGTGCCGCCCGCGGCCTCGTGCGTCTCGGGCTCGGCACCCTTCCCGGCGTCCGGGTACGCGGTGTACATCGCGCTGCCCTGCTGGTGCACCTTCTCGGCGAGCCCCTTCTTGACCAAGCTCTCCAGGTTGTTGCGCACCGTCTGCACGGACGTCGCCCGGCCCGGATGCTCCTGCGCGAGAAGGTCGGCGACCTCACGGGCCACGCACGGCTGGCCGGGGGTCTTCAGGAGGATGTCCAACACGAGCTGCCACAGCGGCGGCCCCGGCTTCTCCTCTGGCGCGGCCTTCTCCGCCGGCGCCTGCGCGACGGCGGCCTCAGGTGCCGGGGCCTGCGCAGCGGCCGGCTTCTTCGCCGCCGAAGCCTTCCTCGCCGTGGCCTTCGCCGTCGTCTTCTTCGCCGTGGCCTTCTTCGCGGTGGCCTTCTTGGCAGCCGCCTTCCTGGCTGGCTGCTTGGGCTGTTGCGCCTTCACCGGCTCGTCCTGCCGCGGCTGCGGAACGGTCCGGGGCGCATCAGTGACGTCCTCGGCCGGCGCAGGGGCCTCCGGCTGTTCGTCCTCGGCGACCGGCAACGCCTCGGCCACCGCAGCCACGGGCCTGCCCGGGACGGCCGCCCGGGGCAACCCGCTTTGCGCCTGAGTCAACCACGCCTCATCCGCCCGGAGTTGCTCAAGACGCTCCTGGAGAGCAGCGATCTGAGCGGTGAGGTCGCTCTGCTCCTTGCGGTTGGCCGCGAGGTCATCGGCGTATTGCTGCGCGTACTTGCTCTGGATGGGACTCTTCTCGGGCTCGTCGGCCACGACACCACGCTCCTTGTACCGGGATGTTGCCGACGGATGCTACTCACCGCGACCCGCCGCCAGTTGCTCTCCCGCACGGTCGCCACCCTTGCGGACAGCGCAGAGACCGTGCTCACGGCCTGGGCCTCCCTCATCAACAGCGGGATATCGGGCGCCCGAACGTGTTACGGGGCAGCCGCGCACAGCCCTCGTCGGCCAGGCATGCGGTGTCCTTCGGCTTTATTCACGAGAACGGACAGCAGATGTTCACCACTTCGCCAGGCACCCGAGCGAGCTACCAGAATCGAACTGCTTGCGCATCGAGACATCGCCCCGAAGCCGACTTGGACCTCCGCTCGGCTCAGCGCCGACGGGCGAAGCCTGCTTGGCGCCGCCGAGCGATCATGGACAGCCCTGGGGTGTCTCGCCCATAGCATCGGCGTATGGGGACGCACATCGACGGGTTGATCGAGGTACGTACGGCGGGCGGGGCGTGGGAGATGGAGGTCGATCTGCTCGACTTCGACCTCTGGAAACAGCGGGACGAGCGCGAAGCCATGTTCGGCTACGGCGGGAGCCTCGGAGTGGACCGGCCGCTCTTCGACCAACGGGGGTGGCCGGAGGACTCCTGCGAGGAGGTGCCGAAGGAGGTCGACGAACTGAACCACAGCCACTCGTACGCGACATGGGCCGAGATCGCGGCGGTTGACTGGGACGCGCCACTGTGCGACCGCCCCGACGGGAACCGTGTGGGCGAGTGGCGGCCGGGGCCGGACGGCGAGCTCGTCCTGCACGACGTGCTGTGGGCGCCGCTCGAGGTGCTCGACGCGGCTGAGGAGGTCTTCGGCGAGGATCTGTTCCCGAACGAATGGCCGCCGGGCGGCGAGGTCCATCTGAACGGCGCCGTATACCGTCCGGTGGTCTACACGGCCGGGGTGATCGTTCCGCCGGACGGCGATTGGGCCCCGGTATGGGCGTCGATGCGCGCGCTGGCGGCCGAGTACGGCGACGAGAACGTCCGCCTGGTGGTCTGGTTCGGCTGAGCCGGCCCGACCCGGACCCCCGACCTGGGCCGAAGCTTCGCCCGCTGGGCCGCCGACGGCACCTTCGACCGCCTGCTGGCTCGCTCTGTACCTCAATGCGGGAGTCGTTTCGAGGTGACGCTGGAAGTCACCTTCTGTCCGAGTTTGCGATGTCGGTTTACCGGCACGGTGGTGCACCGCGCCGTCGGCGCGGGGAAGTTGTCACCCGGACGGATCCCTGGCCCACGTGGCGCTGCGGGGACCGGTCAGCGGTGTTCGTGCACGCGGCATGTCAGGGAAGCCGCAGCTGCCTCGGCCAGGTGCAGTCCCGCGCTCCAGTCGCCGTCTCAAAGCGCCCTGCCTCTGGTGGCCCTGGTGCTCGTTCTCCCGCGGGCCGGGACAGGCGGGCCGGATGGAGTGCCGGGCTCTGGCACGCGGCGATGCTCCCAGGACACTGCGCGACGGGGACACACCAGGCTCTTGGTGAACCAGCGTCAATCACAGGGAGTCCTCATGCGTCTGCATTCGCGTGTCGCAGCCGTCGCCAGCGCTGCTGTCCTCATGGCCGCAGGTGCCACCCTTGCCACCGCGCCGACGGCCGCGGCGGTCTCCATTCCGTCGAAGTGCCAGTACCAGTGGAACACGCCGCACAACGCCAAGACGACCACCGGCGTGAACCTGCGGACCGGCCCGAGCATCAGCTACACGTCGCTCGGGCTCCTGACCAAGGGCACCGGCTTCACCCACTACTGCCTCGCCTACCCGAACGGCACCAACTGGGCGTGGGGCAAAGTCACTTCAGGCGCCAACAAGGGCAAGACCGGCTGGGTCGCCTACGCCTACCTGACCAACTGACCCGGGCCGGCCGCCGATGAGGCTCCCCGCTTCGCGGCGGCCGCCGACCTGCTCGCGGTCATGGCCCGAAGGCTAAGGTCCGAGGGCCACCAATGCGGGTATCACCGCGTACGCTGACCTGTGTGTCCCACCCGCCGTAGGACACGCGTCAGGGGGCCCGGCTGGTGCCGGACCCCCTGACTTTAAAGCTGCGGCCCGTGGGTCATGAGCCCGGCGAGCTACCGGATCGCTTCCCGCGTCGGTGGTGCCGCTCTGCACGGGGCTCGGTCAGGGCAACGGGGAACGTCAGCTGCGGACGATGTTCTCGGCCTGGGGGCCCTTCTGGCCCTGGGTGACGTCGAATGTGACCGGCTCGCCCTCGACCAGCTCGCGGTACCCGTTACCGGAGATGTTCGAGTAGTGGGCGAAGACATCCGGTCCACCGCCGTCCTGGGCGATGAAGCCGAAGCCCTTCTCGGAGTTGAACCACTTCACGGTGCCGCTGGCCATACTGCGTCCTTCGTTCTTGCCGGGGGTGCCGGCCGGGGGAGTGCCAGGCGTCCGTTCTACCCCGACCAGGGCTCCGTCATACGATCATCCGTCCACGAGTCGGACGCGGTCTGCTCCGGCAGTGGAGGGCCCGGGGCTGGACGCGGAGCAGTGGGGGGTGCGGCGCTATGGCGGTCACGCTGAGGAAGGGCGTCGACCCTGGCGGATGCGCGGCGAGTGCAGCGAGGCGCACGGGCGAGGCCGGATGAGCCCCTGCGCCGCCGTGGCGCCGTGATGTGGCGGCCCGGGTTCCGTCGGCGCATCCGGTCGTTCTACCGGATGCGCGGCGTGTGCTGCTGGGGGTGCTGATGCTGAGGGTGCACGGGGTGATCCGCGGGCGCTTGCTGCCCAAGGGCAGTACCCGGCCGGTCGGCCGCCCGCCGGCCGACGCCCTGCCGGACCCTGTCCGCCAGGGCCAGGATCTCCGCCTCGCGTCCCGCGAACGGTGAAGGGTTCCCGGTGCGCCGCGCGGTCTGTCCGGGGAGCAGGTCGCCGATCTCGCTGTACCGGGCCCGGTACTGGGGGCTGGCGTCGGCCGGGTATTTGGGGGCGATGGCGGCGTCCACCGGCGGGTCGAAGACGGCGGTGTGGGTGAGCCACGCCCGCCGCGGCGACCGCCAGGACATTCCGGCCAGCTCCACCTCGATGCCGGGCGAGTCGACGAAGCGCACCCACGTGGCCTTCACGTCGTGCGGCGGCAGCTGCCGGCCTGGCAGCGGCCGGATGCGGAAGGTCAGGTGCGTGGCCGGCTGCCGGGCAGCGGTGCCGAAGACCTCCTCGTGGGCGAGGTCCTCGAGCGCGCCGTGCTCGGTGACGTTCCAGGCGGCGCCGGGCGGCAGGCTGCCGTGCCCGAGGTGGTCGAGCAGGAGCCCGGCCCGCTCGGCGGCGCCGCGGCTGCTGTCGTGCACGATGCGGTGCAGCCCGGGCGGCAGGACCACCCGGATCCCGCCGTACAGGTCATCGGCTTGCGGGTCGGGGCCCAGGGCGTCGACGGGCTCGTGGAAGGCGTGAGCGTGCTCCCGGGCCTCCGCCTCCATCGGCTCGCCGTACCGGTACACCACGTCGCGGTGTCCGTGCACGCCGTCGTAGCGGTTGCGGTAGGCGTTGCGGGCTTTCTGGGCCGCCACCACCAGCGGATCGAAGTAGTGGGCCCACTCGGCGGGCGGGCGGTTGTGCACGTTGCGCTGTGGCGCGGGCTCGTCGTAGCGGTCCCACCACCGTGTTCCGTCGGCGCTCCGCATGCCGTGGTTGATCCACGCGGTGGGGTAGGCCGCATACAGGGCGTCCATCATCACCGAGGCCAGGTTCCGCCGCTGGTATGCGGGCCAGACTCCAGATCCGCGACCTCGACGGCCTGGCCGTCGGGGTGGACATAGAAGTCGAGTTGCCCGGCGTAGGCACCCCCCACCAGGGCCATGACGCGACGGCCCGACCAGGCTCCGCCCCCGTCGACCTTCCAGTCCGTCAGCCACAGGGACACAAGGAGACCACGCGGCTACTGGCCTGCCTGACGTCCGGCAGGCCCGCAAGCGCTGTTGCCACCGCGCGTTCCACCTCCTGGGCCGCCGCCTCGCCGGGCAGGCCGCGGAAGACGCCGCCCTCGGCCTCGAGCGTGCTCTGCACGGTGACCGACATGCCTCCCTCGGCCGGGACGGGCCGGGGGTCGGGGTGGGTGACCAGGTGGGCCACCCGCTCGACTTCACCGCGGGCATCGGGGTCCGACTGGGAGTCGGAGATGATCTCGGCGCTGGCGCTGAGCACCGCCATCAGCCGGTCGACCTCCGCAGGCGGGCCGGTCAGCTTCACCTGGGTGAAAGCCGGACCCGGCGACATCGAGGACTCTGCGCTCACCACTTGCTCCTTGAAAAGACGGGCGGCTCGTGCCGCACGGGCGCATGCCGCCCGGCGGCGAAGTCGCCGCAGACGGCGCGTGCGGTCAGTGTTGCAGGGGCGGCACGGCCGCGATCAACACCCTGCCAGCCGGAGGCTGCCGCACACGGCGGACGGGGGCCCCGGCGGCCAGGGGGCGGGATACCACCACCGGCCGTGTTCCGGGACGCGGGATATGGGCGGCTCGGCACGTTCCGCTCACGATGCGTGCACCTGGTCATCCCATTTTGTATGGTTTCGAGTGCCCGGCTCTGACAAGACAGCGGGGCTCGGCGGTCCCGTGCACGGCTGCACGGGACCGCCCCCGTCCTGCCCCCGCATGCCGGTCAATCCGCAGCGCAAGCAGGAGCGGAAGCCGCGAGGCCGGTGCCGGCGGCGGTGAGCCGCTCTGTGCGCCACCGCCGACCCAGTGCGGTAACAGCTGTTACCATGCTGGTATGGCCAAGACACAGCTGGGTGCACGCGTAGACGAAGACGTCGCGGAACTCGCCAAGAAGCGCGCCGCCGACCTGGGCCTGAGCGTCGGCGACTACCTCGCCCGGCTCGTCCAGGACGACGCCAGCGGCCTGCGCGCCCGCGCGGTCGACGCCGCCGCCCGCTTCCTCGCCGAACACCAGGCCGTCTTCGACGACGCCGAACAAGCCCAGCACACGCCCCGCGGAGCACGCGCGGCCTGATGAACCTGCACATCGACGTGCCCTGGATCCTCCAGGTCGCCGAGGCCGCCGGAGCCAACGACCCCGCCCCCGACGACTACGGCGTCCCCGTCAGCGCGGTCGCCCGCCACCGCGCCGAAGTGTTCGAGCAGCCCGTCTACGACGGCCCCTACGCCAAAGCCGCCGCCCTCGTGCACACCCTGGGCCGCTGCCGCTGGCTGGAACGCTCCAACATGGCCGTCGCCGCCGCAACCGGCGTCATGTACCTCGAAGCCGCCGGAATCCCCGTCAAGCCCACCCGCGACGACGCGATCGCCCTCAAGGACCTGCTCCTCGACCCCGCCTGCACCGCCGGGAAGATCGCCACACTGCTGCGGACCTGGCCCACCACCACCTGAAACCTCCCGGCTACCTCACGGAAGGCGCCATGCTCGCGACCGCACAACGCGTACGCCCTGACGCAGCCCTCGGCCCCGTCGAGATCATCTGGCACGTGCCGGCCGACCCGGCAGCCTGAGACGGCGACTGCGACGACCACCCGGTCGCGTGCGGGGAACCCGGCATCAGCGTCCCGGGCGGCCTGCGCGAGGTGCCAGAGCATCTGACCGACCCTGGCCAGCGGTGGTGCACTGCCTGCCGGTCGGGCGAACAGCAGACCTGACCCGCATTACCGGCGGCCGCTGCGCCCGTGGGGCGAACCGCCCGGCACGCTCGCCGCTCCACCAGGCGGGACCAGGCCCTGCACGACCTGCCATCGGCCTGTCCGATCGTGGAGTTCCCGTTGCAGCAGCACACCCCGCATGCGCCCCTGCGGGGGCGACTTCGTCCGCCACCGGGTGGATATCCGGTCCAGCACCGCAGCTCAGGAGCCGCCCGGGCGGGGAGAGCGACGGCCCCGCCCGGGCCCCTGGCCAGCATGCCCAGGTGCGAGGCTTGGGCGTGGAGTTCACCGACGTGGAGCTCACGCGGCTGAACAGCACTCCGGCGGCGTACCGTGGCCCGGTGGGAAACGTATTCGGCGGTGGTGGAGGACACAGTCTCTACCTGTCCAACGGCGGCACGGAGGTGTTCATCGACGTGCTGATGCTGGCGGTGTCCGATCTCGCCGACGACGTGTGGGACTACCGCTTCGCGGCTCTTCTGACATTGCAGGACCAGAACGTGATGGGCCGGGGGACTGTCGGATTCGACCTGCAGGACATCGCATGGGGCGCAACTGCGCGGGAGCGTGCCCGGTCGAAGGACTTCGTGCTGCGCGCCACCGAACTTGCGTTGAGCCGCCACCGCTGGAGCGAGCTGGGTTACGACCCTGTCTTCGCCCGTGACTACCTGCACGAGTTCAAAGCCATGGTCGAGTCCTTCGTACCGGGTGACGACCCCCATCTCGTCGGGGACTTCCCCGGGCCGGGCGAACGTGCCATCGCCTCTTGCTCGCAGCACCGGATCCTTAGCGCGCTCCCGTACTGGGAGGGGTGCTTCCTTTGTGCCAAGCCAGCACAATACTGAGCCTTTCATGACAGGGCCCAGACCAGCGTGTGCCCGGGTGGTCCTGTGCTGCCCGCACCGCTGTAGGCCGACGCCGCGGCTGAGTGTGCCGGGCTACTTGACCGGGTGGGCGTCGAGCCAGTCGACCAGGTCGACCGGCTTTGTGCGCAGGGACGCGGCGACGGCACAGCAGGGCGTTCCCGCGCGCCGGCTCAGTGGCGAAACCCGCGACAGGGCGGCCGTGAGCCCGCGCCACGGAACAGCGATGCAGATCGTGGCCCTGACGGCGGGAGCGCTGGATGCTCCTCACGCTCATCCCGCCGAGCCACGCGGTGCGCAGGGCACTCTGGGGCGACACAGTAAGGGGAGGGCCGAGGTGACTGGCGGATGAGCGGACCGACATATGTGATCACCCAGGGCACTCCCAGTACCGCGGCAGGCCCAGGCCCGGCCGGTACGGCCTCCGTGAGGGACAACCCGGTCGACGCCCTGGTCCGGTGGGCTCAGCTGGACCAGCCTCACCAAAGCTCTAGGGTGCTCCTCGAGCGGGACGGACTACCGGTCGACAGGCCCCTGCGAGACCTGCTGCACGACGCATCACTGCACAGTACGGGCGACCAGGCGAGCGAGAACCGGATCAATGGTGCGCTGACGGACTGGATCCGGCGGCATGCCGTACGGAACGCCATTGCCGGTGTGGCGGCGGACGGCGGTGCTGATCCCCTGGCGCTGGTGCGGGCCGGCTGGGCGTGGGCGCTGCGCGTGGACGGTGCGGTCCCAGACGGTGTGCTGCAGCGACTGCAGCCCGAGCACCGGTTCCAGGTCGACAAGGGCATAGAGCAGATGCGCGACGCACTCTACGCTGCCGGGCTCATGCGCCAGCAGAGATGGCCGCTGAACGGGCTGCAGCGGCACGAGCTGTACCTCCACTGGACGACCCTGGCGGGCCGCCAGCTACCTGTCGGGCGCTGTCGGCCCGGCCCGGGAGCTGATGGACCGGCTCATCTCCTGCGAGCGCGATGGCCCCTGCTGCCGCCGGCCGGCGCACCAGACTGCGACCTGCGCACGACCGCCGCACGCATATGGTGGCTGACACGTGACCACCAGCCTGAAGCCGCCGCCGTTTTCCACCGCGTCGCCGATCCTTCCGGCGAGGCCGACCGCCCGGTGCGGGAACTGTTCACGGCCCTGCCCGAGCAGCTGAGACACCGCTCGCTCATCGCTGGCAACCTCCTAGCCGCCGCCGAGCGGCTCGGCAGCGCATACGCACTGCACCACCGGTACTCCATAAACTATCCCGGCAAAGACGTGGCCCGCTTCCGTGACGACGTCCAGGATGCTTCACAGCTGTTCGTCTGCGAGGTCACAACCGCAGTGGTGGCTGCCAGCATCCAGCACCGGCGCCCGGCGCCCGGCGCCCGGCATCGGCGTCTCCGCAAAACCACGCCCTCACAGCCACACCCCCGCCCAGCACCACGGCACGCAGCCGCAGCGGCCCTCAGGCAACGGAAGACTGTGAACGCCCGTGCTCACCGCGCGCCTGTGAAGAGCACTGCGCTCCTGAAGCAAGCTCGCCGCCGACATCACAGACCGCTACCCCAGCGGCTGGCCGAGGCCGAGTACGCAACTGGGCAGGCCTCTCTGCGGCCGCGTCTCACCCTCGGCTGCTGACCGCAGTCAGCGGGAGGCTCCCTCGGGCCACAGGACGCGCACCGCCATTCCTTGCCGCCTGGCGTAGGCGCCGACATCGGCGGTGCCGCCGTAGGCCCCATGTTGCGTAGCTGTCGCGCTTGCAGGTCAGGCGGCAAGCAGTGAGGCGTGGATCCGGCTGATGGCACGTAGGATCTCGTCCCGGTTCTTCGCTCGCTTGATCCATGCCGGAAGGCGGGCCACCAACGTCATCTTCTGTCCGGTGTCGTACCAGGGTGCCCGTTCCCGCAGCGTTGCCTGGACGAAACGGTGGATCACGTCGAGGTGTTGGAGGTTGTACGCCCACAGCCAGCCGTGCCGGGTCTCAAGCTGGAGCCACAGCGGCAGACCGAAGTACGGATCCGTCGCCGGCTGAGCTGTGCCGGGAGAGAACCTGAGAGAACGGCCGCTCCGCACCCGTGACAGTCCGCAGCCGCGACAGACCAGGCGCCGCAGCCTGAACACTGGCTGGCCCCCGGCATCGCAGTCTTCGGGCGCTGGAACGACACGGGCTGCCTTCCCGCAACCGGGGCACCGCACCATGATCAAGCCGAGGAAGTCGTACTCGGTGCTGCGCGGATCTCGGAACCGCCCGGAGAGCAAGGCCATGCGGTGAGTATGCAACTGCCTCGCAGAGCAACGCATCCCGATTCCATCACCCACGCTCAGGCCCGCCAGCCCACCTCGCCAGGGCCGGACGAAGGCCCGAGAACACGCTCAGCGCTGACCGGGCCATGGCACACGCCGACGACCGTGTCCCAGCGCACTGCGTCACTCAACGGGAGACGTCCAGGGCCTGGCGGAACGGGCCACCGGTGCGTGGCCGACCCCCCGGCCAGCGTCACACGAACGGGCCGCCAGGGCGTGCCAGGCGGACGTTCCGTCCGGTGGCAGGGCAATATGGGCGGCGGCCCACCCAGCCTGCCGGGCGGACCGCTTTTCGTTTCTGCCATTCACAAAGTGCGCAGGACTGCGACGACCTTGCCGAGAATCGCGGCGTTCTCACCCGGAATCGGCTCGTAGGCGGGGTTGTGGGGCATCAGCCACACCCGGCCGTTCTCACGGCGCAGGCGCTTGACGGTGGCCTCACTGTCCAGGAGAGCTGCGACGATGTCCCCGTGGTCGGCGGCGTCCTGGCGGCGGACGGTGACGATGTCACCCTCACAGATGGCCGCCTCGAGCATGCTGTCACCCACCACCCGCAGCGCGAACAGCTCCTCCTCGCCGACGAGATGGCGCGGCAGCGCCAGCACGTCCTCGACCATCTCCTCGGCCAGCACCGGGGCGCCGGCCGCGATCCGGCCCACCAGCGGCACCCGCGCCGCATCCGCCGCGACAGCGGGCTCCGGCACGGCCGGCTCGAACCCCGCTGACCCGGCCTGACTGCCGGTCCAGCGGTGCCGGACACGGTAAGCCCGCGGCCGGTTCGGATCGCGGTACAGCACTCCCTTGTTCTCCACCGCCATCAGCTGGTGCGACACCGAGGAGGTACTGGCCAGCCTGACCGCCTGGCCGATCTCCCGCATCGACGGCGGATACCCCTGACGCGCCACCGTCTCCTCGATGAAGCGGACTTTACCGACTACGCGAACGTCCATGTCGCCGGTGACCTGCAGCAGCACGTTGCGTAGGTTTCCGGAATGGTGGTTTCAAACGAAATGGGACCTTCCTCCTCTTGCTCACGTGCGCAAAGACTCGTCCCATCCATCCGCCGCCTCCGGCTGCCCGCTGGGGAACAGACCCGCGTCTTGGCCGAGGCGCGGGCGGCGCAGGATCGACTCGACTGCCTACGGGAGGACGCAGTCCGAACAGCAACTGCCTGTCGTCCGCCAGCGCGGTGGCGCCCAACGCCGGCTCGAGCGGACCGCCGCCGAGGTCGTCCGGAACGGCGGGTAGGCACTGATCAGGGCGGCGCTACGCCGGCCTCGGCACAGCAGCAAGACGGACCGAGGCCACATCGCTCAGGTCCAGGAAGCGGCCAGCGAGGGTGGACCGCAAGGGGCGCCATAGTTCTTCGACTCCTCCCGGGTACGCCGTGCTGGTGTCCGGGCTGTGGCCGGGCGTTCGACCGCGAACTTGAGAAGCCCGTAGGTGGGAGGTCCCCACGCGAAGGACGTCTCAGCGCTGTTTGTACAGCCCGGCCCACACCAGATGACCATAGAACTTCTGGCCGAGTGACGGCGTTCCGCCGAACGTCCGGTCAGTGTTCAGGTAGTGCTCCCGCGCATCCGAGCGGACAGTCTGGATGATCTCGTCCGTCCCGCCTTTGCAGCGCCCCGACGTCAGGCACAGGGCAACCACTGCGGCTACCTGGGGGGCCGAGAAGCTCGTTCCGGAGAGTGGACAGCGTTCGCTGCTGCCGCACAGGGTGTTCGGCAGGGTCTCGACGTAGATGTCGACACCAGGGGCGGAGATCGTGTGCTTGATCTCCTCTTCCCGCAGCGCGAAGGCGGAGAAATTCCACGGAAGGTTGTAGACGTCCTTCGCCGTGACCGCGAGAACCTCGGGGAAGCCGGCAGGAGCGCTTCCTTGGAAACTGAACGGCCCGTTTCCGGCGGAGGCCGTGGTGACGACTCCTGCTGCGGCCAAGGCGCGGATGGCTTGATGCGCGGCCTCGGTCGCACCGGTCAGGACGCTCATGTTGGCGACTCTGATGTTCTTGGCGTGAGCGTTGGCAGTCACCCAGTCGATGCCGCAGATGAGGGAGGACACGAAGCTCTCACTCGGACCGAGGATCTTCACCGACCAGATCTTGGTTCCCGGAGCCACTCCAAGCACTCCGCCACCGTTGTTCCGCGCCCCCACGACACCTGCGACCGCGGTCCCATGGCCTTCGGTGTCCAGGGGGTCAGGGCTGTCCGTGCAATTGGCCCCGAAGGCGGCATTCAGGTTGGGGCTGTTGACATTGACACCGCTGTCCAGCACGGCAACGCCCACGTCCGCGGCGCGATGCGTTGTAAGACCGCCCGTCTTGGCCTTGTCCACCGCGCCGATGTGGAAGAGATTCCACTGCTGGTTGACTTCCTCTCCGAACGCGACGGGTTGCAGACGGTTCCTGGACGGCAGTTCGTCCACAGCGTGCACTGGCTGGTCCGCTTCGACGTAGGCGACGCGCGGGTCCGCACGGACAGCAGCCAGCTCGTCGGCCGTGGCTGTGACGGAGTACCCCTTGAGCGCGGCACGGTAGACATGGTTCACGCGCGCGTTCCGTCGGCTGGTGTGCTCTGCGCTTACCTTGGACGGGTCGCCGGCGGAGTCCTTGAGGACGACGATCCATCGTGAGGGTGTGCTCTCGGAAGCCTGGGCCGGGACCGTGGCTGCCACGACGGCGAGGGCGGACAGAACGCCGCCTGCCAGTCGGACGACCGTCTTCCGCCGCAGTCGCGATGCTGACGCCATGAGTGCTCCGTTCCAGATGCCCAATCCCAAGTACGACGGGCATTCCCACTCATTGGAACGTCGTGCCGCCCACTGGCCCTAATGGGGGAAAGATTCACCCGCCGGGAATCCCGGAACCTGACTTCTCCGGTGTACGCGTCCCGCGAAAGGGTGAGCCCACGCTCAGTCCGAACGATCGTGGTTAGAGATGCCTTGCTCACCTTTCTCTCGTGGTTCGGAAGCACGTCGGAAGTGTCTCGGACCGAATGGCTCTCTGGCTGGAAAGAAGGAAACGCTGTGCCCAAGCTGCGAACCGCTGTTGCCGTGGCCGTTGTGATCAGCGCTGCCACAGCCGTTCCATCAGCCGCCGATCCAGCGCGTCAACGGCCCATCGCGTGCAATGAAGATGCGCTCAAGGACGCCATCCGCGAGGCGAATGAGCACGGTGGCGGAGAGTTCTGGCTCACTCCCGGCTGCACCTACGGGATCACAACACCGGCCAGTGAGGACACTGCTCTGCCAGCCGTCATCTCCAAGATCACCATCCACGGCCAGGACAGCATCATCAAGCGGGAATCCGCGGAGGACTTCCGTCTCTTCCTCGTCGACAGTCCTTTCGGTGATCTCACCCTGAACAACGTCACCGTTCGCGACGGCCGCGCTGAGAACGGCGGCGGAATTTGGGTCCGCCCGGCCAGCAGTCTCACGATCAACGAGAGCAAGATCATCAACAATGCGGCTGGCGGGCTGGGGTCGCGTCCGGGCGGCGGAGGAATTGACAATTTCAGCGGTTCGGTGACGCTGCGGGACAGCATTCTCAGTAACAACACCTCGAGTTCCCATGGCGGTGGAATGTTCCAGGACGGCACAGCAAAGATCGTGCGCAGCACCATCAGCGGCAACACCGCCGGCGACACGAGCGGGGGGATCCGGAACAACACCGGCCGCCTGACCGTCAACGACAGCTTGATTTCCGGCAACACCTCTCATGGCAGAGGAGGCGGCGGCATCATCAACGGAAACGGCGGGACGACCACGCTGAACAACAGCAAGGTCATCGACAACACGGCAACCCATGCCTCCAGCATCGGCGGCGGCATCGGCAACACTGGTCGGCTCTTCCTCAACAGGAGTCACGTCCGCGACAACAGGACCAACGGCAAGGGCGGTGGCATCGCCCAACGGGGAAACGCCGCGGCGGCAACCCTCGAGGACAGCTCGGTGACCGGGAACATCGCAGCCACTGCTCCGGGCGGCATCTACAACGAAGAAGGCCCAGTGCGGCTGGTGTCCACCATCGTGGCGGACAACCAGCCCACAAACTGCAGCGGCAGCCCGGACCCGGTGCCCGGTTGCCCAAACTGATCCGCTGTGCTGCAACGAGCATCGACGAGCCGTGGAATGCGTGGACGCTTGTAGGTCCGAAATCTCGATGGATCGTTCCTCAGTGATCGACACCGGGCTGTGGCTGGGATTGCCGATCAAGAAGCTGTGATTCCAGGTCACTGATCCGTTTGTCGGCGAAGCGGAGGTTGGAGCGTGCGCCTTCGAGTCGTTCCTGGAGTCTGCGGTGTTCTTGGGTTAGCTGGTGGACGCGGTGTTTGAGGGTGCTGTTTTCGGTGACGAGTTGCTGAACCGACTCGCCGGGGACCATCTGGTCGAAATCGCGGATCTGGCCCATCAGCTCACCGATCCGTTGTCGTTGGGTGAGGACTTCCTTTTGGGTGCGGGCCAGCTCTTCTTCTGCGTTGAGCGCCCGTTCGCGCCAAGAGGCTTCGATCCGTTCGTGGACTGCTTGTCCGTCCCTGTCGTGGCGGCTGTGGCTGCTGACGGCGGCGTTTCTCACGAGGGCTCGGGCGTCGGTGTTCTCGTAGCAGAAGGTGACCGATACGCCGGCTCGCTCGGCGATGGCCCGGACGGTCAGCCGGCCGCGCTCGCGATGAAGCTGCCTGATGGCCGTCTCGACCTGCTCCAGTTTCCGTAGTGTCTGACGGCGGCGGGCAGCGAGGGCGGCTTCGGTGGCATCGGGCCTCATGTGACGTGACCGTTCTCTTCGTGTCGGGCCAGTTCCTGGGCTCGGAAGGCGGTGCTCCAGATGAGTCCGAAGTAGTCCTGAGGGCGTCGCAGGTCGAGGGCGAGGGCTTCGTCGAGCAGCCCGACGGCTTTCAGTGCCTTCTCCAGGCCGTCGATGGCGCGGGCGGTCGGTTCGAAGACCTCGTGCAGGTAGTCGGCGGTCGCGGGATCGGGTGCCCGCTCGGCCAGTTGGCGCCACTGCTCGCGTTTCCGGTGCCAGTAGACGAGGTCGGCTCCGGACAGGACGAACTTGTCGCAGTTGTGGCAGTCCAGGTTCCAGGGGCAGGCGTCGCCGTTGACGACGGGCTGGAAGGTGCAGAAGCCGCCCTCGGCCGGTGTCGATGTCCGGCTGAGATCAACAACCAGGGCCGCGGCCTGTTCCCGAGTCATCGGCTCTTCGCCGGACAGCATCAGTCCTGGCTCGGCTGCCCCGGGGCCGGCGACCCAGACTGCTTGGAGGGCGGCGTTCAATTTCGGGTCTGTGTTGGCGAGATGGACATAGTGCTCGGCCATCGTGATGGAAACCTGGCCAGGTAGCGTTTGATATGGACGAGGTTCGCGCCGTTCTTGAGCAGGTTTGTCGCCAAGGTATGGCGGGCTTGGTGAGGGACCCATTGGCCGATGTCGAGGGTGTCCACCCAGTCGCGGAAGGCGTCGGTGAACCAGCCGCTTCCTGCGCCCTTGAGCATCGAGCGGTTCGAGGTGCGTCGGGGGAAGAGCGCGATGCGGCGTTTCTCGTCCGGTGTGGGCAGACGGCCGTGCTTCTCACGGAAGCGGTGGATGGTCTTGGCCTGACGCTGTTCAATCCTCTGGTAGAGACGTTCGGGGATCCGGATCGCCTCGTCGTAATTGCCGACCTTGGTCTGGTCGTGCCAGAACATGGGCAGGCCGCCGAGGCGGCTGATGCAGTCCAGGCGGGTGTTGCGGATCTCGCCGCTGCGTCTGCCGGTCAGCACGAGTGCCTCCCAGATGTCGCGCAGTCCGCGGTCTTCGAAGTCGAAGGTCTCCAACCGTTCGAGGTTCGCCTCGCTGGGCAGGGCCCGGGCGACGTCATCGGGGAATGGTCGGCGCCGTCCTCCTTTCGTGCCGCCGTAGGGCAGGGCGACGATGAAGGCGCGGTCCGGGCCGATCCGTTCCGTGTGACCGCTGTCCATGGCTGCCCTGAGCACTGCTCGCAGGGCATTGAACAGCCGGGCCACTCCGTCCTTGCTGGCGGTGGCGGCGGTTCCTGCGACGCTGCCCTTCGCGCGGACGGCGAGGTGGGGCAGTGTGTGTTCCGCGCGGTGTCGCTCGTCGGTGACGAAGTCGAGCATGTGCTGACCGGTCAGAAGCGTGGGGTCGTGTCCAGCCCCCGGAGCTTGGGCTTGCAGAAAGGCTGAGAGTTCCGCGCAGCCCCTCCTCCAGTTGTCGATCGATAGGTGGCTGCGGGGCGGGTTGCTGGTCAGCCGGTGTGCGATGTGATCCCAGAGCAGGTCTCGCAGCCATCTCTGGGTGACGTTCGTAAGCTCGATGAAGCTGCTGCGGTCCGGGAGCCGGATGCCGAAGTGCTCTGTCTCAAGGAAACCGGCGTCCTTGGTGTCTTCGCGAGAGAAGTAGACGGTTCGGAGATGGTTCACCATCACCCGGACCACTGCCCGCGAATGTGAGTTCCCCCAGCCACGCCGACGCGGGCCCATGCGCGGGACACCTGAACCGGCGCTGTACCTGAACTGCGACACGTGGCCCCGGGGACCCCCAGGCAGGGCCCCGGCCGGACCGCGTTCCCGGCACCGCACGACGCCCGCCCGCCGCCTGGCGCCGGGGCCCCGCAGCTTCGTTTCCCGCCCGGGAGCCCGGGGGAGCGGCGACCACCGCTCTTCTCCGTCTTTAAGGCCCGGCCCCGCGGCCCGATCGGCCGGGACCTGCTCGGCGGAGACTTCCCAGCCCTGCCCGAGACGGAACAGGCCGCATGCACGTGGCCCGCCGACCACTTCAACGCTGAGGGACACGAGCACTCCGACCGCATCATGCTCTCCAGCGCCCGGGCCCGCACCACCACCCTCGGCCGCCTGAGCAAGGCGGCCCGACCCGCCGCCCGCGCCTGACCCGCAGCACACCGGATGGCCCGCCCCGCGACAGGGGCAGGCGGCTCGCCAGGTCGCCTGCCCGCCAAAGCAGCCGGGGCGGGGTTGCGTCGCTTGCCCCGTGGTGAACGCCAGTGAGGTCGGCCGGTGAGCGCCCCGCACGGATCTCCCTACTTGTGCGCTGCGAGCGCCCGGTCCCGGCCTACTCCGGCCGCCCCTGCAGGACCCGACAGCCCTTCACCACGCACGCAGACGGAGCCCCGCCATGCGCCGCACTCCCTCTCAGCCGCCCCGGCCCGCCGCCAACCGGTCCTGTCGAAACTGCCACTGCCGATCGCCCTTCCAGGCCCTGTCCGACGACAGCCCCGACACCTACTGCATCGTCTGTGCCGACCTGGCGGACGACCACGACCAAGGCGCCCACGACTACGACAGTCACGAACACTGCCCCGCCTGCCAGCCCACCTGACCGCCCGGGCACGCCGAAACACCGCGCTCGCCCCGGCCCCCACGCCCCCGACCCGGGCCCAGGGACACCACGGTCTTGGGCGCGGGCCCATCCGCGCACTGCCCTCACCCACCCCCGACCCGGCTGCCCGGCACCAGCGCCCCAGCCGGCTTGCTGCGCCAGACGGCCGTACCCCGATGGTGAACCCGCCCGGCCGCCGCAACGCGAGCGGCCGCCACTCCAGCCCGCCTCACCCGACCGCAAGGAGCTCCGCCATGTACCTGCCTCCGGCTGACCACCATCCGCGACCTCGACGGCGAGCCGATAGCCACCGTCAACGCCCAGTTCGTCGCCGGCACCCACCGCCCACACACCTGGCTGATCATCGCCACCGCCGCCGACGACGGCACCTCGGACGGCGGCCGCACCGCCCACCTCGACTCCTACGGGCCGTTCGCCGATTCCGACGGCGCCCGCGCGTGGGCCGAAGCCCACCTCGGCCCCTACGCCACCCGCTACACCGCCGCCCCCCTCACCGCCCCGTACACCTACGCCGACGTAGAGAAGGCACTGGGGCAAGCCCGTCCGCACCTCCCAGGAGACTGCCCCCGCCCGCGCGAACACCGTCGCTCGATACTTCAAGCCGTTCACCCTCACCCGCCTGCGCTACGGCACCCGGACCGACACGCCCCGCCACGGCTTCACCGCCCGCGAGCTCCAGCACCCCGAGCTCGGGCCGGTCGTCGAACTCACCGCCCTGGGGCCCGACCGCCGCCAGCGCGAACGCGACCACAGCCTCATGGAGACCATCCTGCGCCTGGACCACCCCCGCTACGAGGCCACCGACCAGCAAACCCACCTCCTGGTACGCCGCCTCTCCGACGCCGACCTCTTGCTGCGCCTCGTAGCAATTCTCCCTTTACTCCATAGTGGACGAAAAGTCACTGAATGATAACAATCAGTGGCGAGGATTGGTGGCTGCCGCTGTCTGCCGTGCGGTGACGCTAGCCGTAGCGCCGGCATGCCGCTCAGTTCTGCTCTGGTCCGCAGGCTCTCCTGGACGGCTACTAGCTCTGTTCGCTCCCGATGGCCGGCGGCCATGTCCTCTGTCCCCATGCCAGCACCTGTTGGCACCCGCTTCGCGAAGGGACCATCCGTGGTCGCCAAGAAGAAGTCCGCGACGTCCAAGGCGGCATCCGAGCAGGACAAACTTGTGGCCGCGCTCCGGCAGTTCATTCGGGCAAAGGGTCAGAGCTACCTCTTCGACCCGAATGTGACCTCGATTGGCATCGGCTACCGCCAAAGGGGCGGTGAGACAGTCGAGGAGCTCACGCTGCAGTTCACGGTAGACGTGAAGACCTCCGAGCCTGAGGAATTGGAGGCGCTGGGAACTGCCGAGCTCCCGGCGGCGATCGAGGTGGCTGGTGTGGAGGTCCCCACTGACGTCATCGAACGCAGCTACACGACGCAATTCCGTGTCGTCGCCGAGGCCGAGGGCCCGATGCGCAAGCGGCGTCTCGACCCGATCGTGCCCGGGGCGAGTGTCGGACACGTCGAGGTCTCTGCCGGCACCATCGGCTGCATCGTCTTCGACAAGAACGATGCAACCCCCTATGTCCTGAGTAACTGGCACGTGCTGCACGGCCCGGACGGCGCCTTGGGTGAGGCAATCGTGCAGCCCGGCCCGCACGATGACAACCGCATCACCCTCAACCGTCTCGGAACCCTGAAGCGCTCCCATCTCGGTATCGCGGGGGACTGCGCGGTGGCGACGATCGAGGATCGCCAGTTCAGCAGGGAGATCTTCGAGATCGGCGTTGTACCGGAAGAACTGGGCGAGCCGGAACTCGGTGACAAGGTCATCAAGAGCGGCCGCACCACGGAAGTCACACACGGCATTGTCCGGCGCATCGACACCCTCGCCAAGATCGACTACGGGGAGGGTGTCGGCGAGCAGATCATCGGCTGCTTCGAGATCGGAATCGACCCGGTCAACCCGCCTGCCGACGACGAGGTGAGTCGGGGCGGAGATTCGGGCTCTGTGTGGATGTTCAAGGCTGCAAACGGCCGACCCGGCAAGGTCCTGGCCGGCCTGCACTTCGGTGGAGAGAGTGGTAACAACCCGGACGAGCACGCACTAGCCTGCCTGCCACGCTCGGGTCTTCGGGAAACTCGAGATCAGCCTGCAGCCTCCGTCGGTCGAAGAAGCCGAGCTCATCAAGGGATACGACCCCGGCTTCCTGGTGAAACGGATCGACGCCCCGCAGCTCAACGCAGCCATCAAGGACGACGCAGTCCTGCTGGGCGGCTCCGAAGTCATCCATTACACGCACTTCTCACTGGCATTGAGCGAGTCTCGGTGCTTCGCGAATTGGGTGGCCTGGAACATCGACGGCGCATCGCTCAAGAGACTCAGCCGTAACGGCATCAAGTTCGTCAAGGACCCGCGCATCGATGACGACGTCCAGATCGGCAACGAGCTGTATGAGGCCAACCGGCTCGACCGCGGACACATCGCCCGCCGCGCTGACCTGCTCTGGGGCAGTCCGGCCGAGGCGAAGCAGGCCAACCTGGACTCGTTCTTCTACACCAACATCACTCCACAGATGGATGACTTCAACCAGAGCAGCAAGGGCGGCCTGTGGGGCCAGCTCGAAGACGCCGTCTTCGCCGATGTCGAAGTCGACGACCTGAAGGTGAGCGCGTTCGGCGGCCCGGTCTTCCAGGACGATGACCGCCTGTTCCGCGACGTCCAGATCCCTCGCGAGTACTGGAAAGTCATCGCCTTCTCCGAGAATGGTCAACTTAAGGCCAGAGCGTTCCTGCTCACTCAGAACCTCAACCAGCTCGAGGCCCTCGAACTCGACGAGTTCCGCGTCTTCCAGGTCAACCTGAGCGAGATCGAAGAACGCTGCCGGCTCCGCTTCCCCGCTGCCCTGCGCAAGGCAGACACGCTGGCCGTACCCGAAGCACTGGAAGAGCGAGCACCGCTGGACAGCCTCGCTGACATTCAGTGGCACTAGCGACAGACCGTGCCTTCTGCCGAGAGGGCAGCCAGCCCCCTCGGCAACTGCGTCCGCGGCCGTCGGTGCACGCCCTCGCACCGGGAAGCTTGGTCAGGCCCGTCCCCCCTTGAGCTGGCAGCAATCGGAGAGCAAGGAGACGACCAACTGTGACAGACACAGCGCCGTGGTGGGTGCCGATCGCGGCGGCATGGGGAGTCTTCACTGCCGGAGTGCTGGCCTTCATCGCGGCCCTGATCAAATTGCATACCGACCGCAGGCAGTGGAAGAAGGAAATCGACACCCGCGTCGAGCAGTGGCAAGCCGACCTAGACACCCGCGTTCGGCATTGGCAATCGGACGCTCTGGCCCGCGACCGACAATGGCAGATGGATTCCCTGGTCCGAGGGATGGGCTACCTGACGGGAGGCACGCAGAACCGCAGCGTCGGCATCGGATTGATCACTTCACTGATCACGACCGGCAACTTGCCAGACGGGGTACGTCCCGCAATCGACAGCGTGATGTGGAACCAGCTCGTCTACGCTACGCAGCACGGGCAGATCTACAAAGCACACGAGCGGGACAACGCACAGCGATTGCTCACTCTCGTCGAGCAGTCCTCTTACAAGAACAATCCGGCTTTCGACGACATCAGCAGATGCATCCGGTCGCAGGGCGCCCGTACCCAGAGCCGTTTCACTGCCGCACAGCGGCGGCTGCGAGAAGCCGCCGCCCCACTCGCCGATGACATTGCAGTCGTGCCCTTCGTCGCCGCTCTCAGCACCCTCGTCCAGGCCCAAGCCGACAGGCTGAAGAAGGACGGCGGCCACATCACCCCTGACAAATGGGTGGAAACCCTGGAACGATACTTCCCTAGCTAGCGTGGTGCACGCGCCAGTTACATTCAAGGGAATGCACAGAAGCGTGTGAAGTGGCAATTGCCAGCGCCCGGACAGGGGTCACCGGGCGCAGGACTGGGGGCGCCGGCTACCGGACAGGGGCGCCTCTGGCTGCGCGTCGCACCCCGTCGGCCTCAGCGGCATCAGGCCAAGGGTGGAAGACAGTTTGTCTTCGGGTTCGCGCCGTCTCAGTCGGCGGCGGGAACAGGGGTGGCGTGGGCAGCCCCTCCGGCGTGTGTCACGATCTCCCCCAACCTGTGGGGGGTGTTGCTGAATGGCGCAGGACATTGCGCTGCGGCCGGTGGTGGATCCGGCCCTCGAGGACACGGAGCGCGTGCTGCTGGAGAAGTCCGCCGACGGACTCTTCCCAGCCACGCTGCCGCTGCCCGAGGAGCCGGGGCTGGGCGGCCGTACCAAGGCGGACATCTGGACGGCCCTGGGGGTCTCCGCGGTGTGCGCGCTACTGCCGGTGACGATCCTGTGGGCGCTGATCGGCGTGTGGCCCGGCCTGGCCGTCGGGCTCGCGGCGCAGGCGGGGCTGATCTGGGTCGGGGTCCAGTTCGGGTTCGAGGCGTTCATCCTGACCGTCGTGGGCGTGCACCTGCTGGCCTGGCTGCTGATCGTCGTCCTCGGCTGCGGGACCGACGAGCGGCAGCGGGTGGCCCGGCTGCGCCACGGCCGCTACTACCTGGCCGAGGACTTCGGCGACGACTCCCTGCGCGAGCTGCTGGGCCACTCGCCGCTGCGCCGGATGGAGCGCGCCCAGGCCGCCGTGACGGCGGTACTCCAGTCGCAGGTCGACCAGGACGGGCTGCTGGACGACATCGCCAACGACGTGACGCTGCCGGCCCAACAGTACGAGATCGCCCAGCGCCTGGCCGAGCTGACCCGGCTGGCGCGGAAGGTGCGTACCGCTGCCGGGGACGCCTCCGGCTCGCGGGTGGAGGAGGTGCTGCGGACTCAGCGGCAGGCGCTGCGGCTGTCGTCGAGCGCGTTGGAGGAGCGGGTGGATGCGCTGGAGCGGTACGCCGAGAACACCCGCGCGGCGGACGCGGCGTACCGCGAGTGGGAGGCCGTACGTGAGCTGGAGCAACTCGGCGAGGACATGCACGAGCTGGTGGTGAACACGGTGCGGGACGAGCTGGCCGTCGCCGAGATCGAGGGGCTCGCCGACCGGTCCCGGCTCCAGGACCTGCACCGGATGCTGGACGAGGCGCGGGAGGCGGGGCTGCTGGCCACGCGGTTCGCCGACGAGCCGGCCGACCGCCGGTCCGGCGACAGCGGCCGGGCGTGAGGGGGAGGACGACATGACGCAGACATCCCAGCCGAGACGCGAGTTCCACTCCGGCCGCGGCAAGAAGACCTTCGACCGGATCCCGGGCGGGTTCTACCTGGTCGGCGCCCTGGTGATCCTCTTCGAGGTGGTCACGCTCGGCGCGGTGGGCCTGGCCCTGGCCGTCGGCGACCCGAGCGACGACGGGGCATCCCCGGACAAGGAATCCCGGCGGGTCGAGGTCACCTACATCGCGACGGGCGACCACCCCTCGGTGAACCTCACCGTCGGGGAGGCGAACGGCAACCACGAGCCCCACGGGGTCGTCATCCTGCCGTACCGCAAGACCGTCGAGCTGGCGGCGGGCGCCGACTTCTATCTGGACGTCAGAAGCCGCGAGGACCAGGAAGGGGGCACTCTCACGTGCACCGTGCTGGTCGGCGGCAAGGTGGTCCAGCAGGCGCACAGCACACCGGACTCCTCGTCCGCCACCTGCGCGGGCAGCACCGCGGACGCCCCGCAGCGGGGCATCCCCGTGCCCACTCTCACCCCCGGCGCCTCCCCGCTGCCCGAGGAGCGGCGGCTCACCGGGACGGTCAAGGTGCCGGACTACCCGGGCGAGGGCTCGCCGGTCATCGGCACCGTCACGGACTCCTCCCTGGAGTACGCGGAGCTGGGCGGCACGTGGGACCGGAGCAAGACGCTGGATCCGGTCTTCGATGGCTTCACCCGCAAGCAGGAGGGGCGCCAGCGCGCACTCGTGAAGTCCACGCAGGTCGACGAGGACATCATGGCCGCGGCCGGCGGCACCGGGGAGCTGCGGGGCGTGGCGGGCGCGGTGATGGACGAGCGGCGGCGCTACGAGTACCCCCGCGACCAGGCGATCCTGGTCGACGTCGCCTCGCAGCCGCTGAAGGTCGACGGACATGACGCCTGGCTGCTGGTCAGCGAGATCCACTTCCACAAACGCGGGGTGCCGTCCACGATGGACCTGAACGCGGTCCTCGTGGTCGACACCGGGCGGGTCCGCCCCTCGGTGCTGTGGGTCGTACTGCCGGAGACGAACAAGAAGCTCTGGCCGGACCTAAACACTCTGGTCGCATCCGTCCAGGTCCGCTGACCTGCACCGATACGGGACGGGCCCGGGGGCGCGACGCGTCCCGGGCCCGTCCGGTAGAGCGCGACGCTGGCCGGGCACGGCATCGAGTCGGCGGCGACCAGGTCGACGAGCGTGCCCGACGCACGGGTGCGGTGCCAGACGATCGTGCAGTAGCGCGAGCGGAGCCACTGCTCCACGTGCTCGTACGTGGTGGCGGTGGCCGGCCATCCGTAGAGGCGTGCGACGTTCAGGCGCAGCACCTCGCGGTCGCGCTGGGCGGGGACTGCCTCGCGGATGTCGGGACGCTGCGGGCCGAGCCCGGCGTGTTCGGGCCGGTGGCCTCCGACCCCACGGTCTCCCGGCTCGTCGACGCCCTCGCCGCAGCCGGGCCGAAGGCCCTGTCCGCGATCAGGACCGCTCGGGCCGGCGTGCGCGAGCACGTGTGGAAGCTGGCCGGCACTGCGGCGCCGGATGCCGCGGGCGGGGCAGGTGATCGTGGACCTGGACGGGGTGCTCGTGCTGGCTCACTCCGAGAAGCAGGACGCCACCGCGACCTGACCGGGCAGCCGGTTCACGCTGGTGCACCGGCTCACCCCCGCCGAAACGGGCCTGATCACCGGCGAGCACTACACCAGCAGCTTCCGTGGCCTGAGCCTGCGTTACGGCGCCTTCACCCACCACGAGCCGGTGTCCGGCGCCTGGCTGCGCTCGATGGCCCGGCAGGCCGCCCGGACCCGCACCGTGAGCGTCCACCTGGAACTGCCCAGCGGCATCGTCACCCTCCACTCCCGCCTGGTCGGCGACGTCTTCTTCCACCCCGCCATCCGGGCCGGCGCCCAGGCCCTCTGCGCCTGACGACCCTCGCAGTCCGCCCGGAACCGACCCGCCGCCGGGCGGGCCGACCACCCTCGAATCCGGCACTGGAACCGCGACGCGTCGTCGACGAGGCTGTGCGGTGCGTCGAGGCCATGGGCCCGCCCGCGCTAATGCCCCCCGTAGCGCCCGAGACCGCCTTCTCCACTACGCCCCGACGACGCCCCCGGATCGGCCCTTGCACGGCATGCACCGGCCCCGACCCCCGGCCAAGGGGGAGGCGGGGCCGCTTGTGGCGTCGGCCGCCAGCACGGGGCGGCCCGGGGGGTTGCGTGGCTTTGTCACGCCCGGGCCAGGGTGTTCCTGCCGGGCAATGCTCCCGCACCCCCTCGAGGCGGTCGAGCGTCCGGAGCTGGGCCGCCCCAACGCCCCTGAGAGAGGCCCGGCATCCCCCACTTTGACCAGCCACCCCCCTGCTTTTGCCCATGCCGCCTGCGCGCATCCGCCTCTGTTCCCCACCCTTGGAGTGATTGATGAGCCCGTCTTGGCGCAGCGTCCCCATCCCGGCCTCTGCCGCCCGCCTGCCCCGCAACAGTGCCGGACGCCCGGTCCCCGCAAACGTCACCTGGTATGAGCCCGACGACGACGGCTCGATCCTCGTTGCCCGCAACCCGAACTCGGCGCACACGTCACCTGCCCATGTACACCGGGACACGGCACACCGCGGTTCGGCGAGTAATGCCCCGTCCGGCAGCGGCAGCTCATGCTCCAACGGCAGTGCGGACTGTGCAATGAGGCAATCGATACAGCTGGTGTTCGGCGGCGAGACCAACGCCCAGTACTACCTGGAACCCCCACTCCGCCAGCTCTGTGCGGCCTAGGTCGTGTCTGATAATTGATCTTGTGGTTGGTCGGGGTGAGTTGACGGATGCAGCCTGGGAGCGAATAGCTCCGATGCTGCCGGGTGCGGATGGTCGCGGACGGCCCTGGCGGGATCACCGGCAGGTCGTGAACGGCGTGTTGTGGCGGTTGCGGACGGGGGCGCCCTGGCGGGACCTCCCCGAGCGCTACGGACCGTGGCAGACGGTCTATGAACGCTTCGCCCGCTGGGAGCGGGACGGGACGTGGGCGAGGCTGCTCGAGCACGTCCAGGTCCTCGACGACGCGGTTGGCGTCGTTGAATGGACCGTGTCGATCGACTCCACCATCAACCGCGCACACCAGCACGCCGCCGGTGCCCGCAAAAGGGGGCACCGGCGGCGGACGCACTGGAAGATCCGCCACATCAGGCGCCTGGCCAGGCCCTCGGCCGGTCCCGCGGCGGGCTGACCACCAAGGTCCACCTCGCGGCGGACGGCCGCGGTCTTCCCTTGGCCGTCGTCGTACGCCGGGCAACGTCAACGACTCCACCGCGTTCGACTCGGTGCTGGATGCGGTGCGGGTGCCCCGCTTGACCGTGGGCCGGCCCCGTCGCAGGCCCGAGACGGTCATCGCTGACAAGGCGTATTCCTCGCGGGCCATCCGGTCCGGCTTACGGCGGCGCGGCATCCGGGCGGTCATCCCTGAACGGGCCGACCAGGTCGCGAGCCGACGGCGCCGTGGATCGGCCGGCGGACGACCGCCGGCGTTCGACTCCGAGCAGTACAAGACCCGCAACGTCGTCGAACGCTGCTTCAGCAGGCTCAAGCAGTTCCGGGCCGTGGCCACCCGTTTCGACAAACTGGCCGCCCGTTACCTCGCCGGCCTCCGCTGCGGGCGGAGCCTTCAGAGACTGGGTGAGCGCGATCCCGCCATTGGGGAGGCGGACCACGAGAGCCCGCGACCGCGCAGCCGCGCGGTGTAGCCGACGACGTCGGCCTCCACGGTTTCGGCATGCCTGATCTTCTTCCTTCTCTGCACCTCACTGAATGGGCGCTAGGCAGTGTCTTTCCGATCATCCGATCGTTGGACTACCTGTGAGGGGTGGGGAGATATCTGACGCCGCGTGGTCGTTGATCGAGCCGTTGCTGCCGCCAGCGGGCCGGGCCCGAGGCAGGTGGCGAGACCACCGCCAGGTCCTCGAAGGCATCGTGTTCAAGTTCCGCACAGGGCTGCCCTGGAAAGAGATCTGCCGGAGCGGTTCGGGCCCTGGCAGACCGTGCACGGACGCTTCGCGCGCTGGGCCGCCGACGGAACCTTCGACCGGCTCCTGGCCGCGGCCCAGGGGCGGGCGGAGGTGGACTGGCTGGTCGCGCTGGACTCCACGATCGTGCGGGCCCATCAGCACACGGCCGCCAAAGGGGGCTCGACGAGCGTGGGCTCGGACGCTCCCGCGGCGGGCTGACCAGCAAGATCCACCTGGCCTGCGTCGGGCGGGGCCGGCCGTTGTCCTTCACGGTCACGGCCGGCACCCGCAACGACTGCACCCAGGCCGAGACGGTCATCGACAAGATCCGCGTCATCCGGCCCGGACCGGGACGGCCCCGTGTCCGGCCCGGGCGGGTGGTGGCAGACAAGGGCTACTCGGCCCGCTCCTTCCGCGCCTACCTGCGCAGACGCGGAATCAAGGCGACCATCCCCGAACGTGTCGACCAGCTCGCGGGCCGACGCCGGCGCCGTGAACGGCCCTGCGGCTTCGACAGAGCCGTCTACCGCCGCCGCAACGTCGTCGAACGCTGCTTCCACCGCCTCAAGCAATGGCGCGGCATCGCCACCGCTACGACAAACAGCCCGGCCGCTACCTCGCCGCCATCACCCTGGCCAGCACACTCATCTGGCTCGAGAAGTGATCGACAAGACGCTACCTAGGGCGACCGTGCGTGGGCTCCTAGAACTAACGGCCGTCGTCGCATCCTTGGCGTGCCGAGGATGCCGGCTCTCGTTTGCTGGACGGAGTCCCGCAGGTCACGGCCCGGTGTTTCCGCCTCGGTTGAGCCAGGCGCGGACGGATCCGCCGTCATAGACGACGAGGTAGTCGGCCCTGCCGTCGCCGCTGATGTCGCGGAACACCGACTTGTCACCGGGATAGCCGGTTTCGTTGACGAAGTTCAGCCGTTCAGTGAAGCCGCCGCTGCCCCTTCCGCCGTTGTTGATGTAGGCGTGGACAGCACCACTGTTACCGACCATCAGGTAGTCGGCTTTGCGGTCACCGTTGACGTCGGCGAGGCGGAGCTTGTCCCTGGATCCGTACCGGACCCCGGGAGCCCAGTTGAGCCGTTCCACCCATCGGGGCGTCTCGATCCGGTCTCCCGGCTCGTTCACGTAGGCATGGACGGTGCCGTTCTCACCGACGCGAAGGAGGTCGTCTCGGCCATCACCGTCGATGTCCGCGAAGCGGACGGCCTCAAGGGGAATGCCGGTGATGGGAGCGAAGATTATCCGTGGATCTCCCCATTGGATCCGTCCGTCCTTGACGCCTAGATTCTCAAAGAACTCAACAAACTTCTCCGAGAAGCCTGGGAATGTCACGATGTCGTCGCGGCCGTCACCGTTGAGGTCGGCGAACCGCGTCACTGATGCGGGTCCCCACGGGTGACTGGGGTAGTGCATTCCCACCTCGACCCAGTCGGGCTTGCCGGGTTCACCGGCAGTGTTGAGGGCGACCCGTATGCCGCCGCTGCCACTCATCCGAACATAGTCACCACGGTTGTCGCCGTTGAGTTCGACGATGTCGGTCCGGCCCTCGGGGTACTCCATACCAGGCGCGATGACTCCCAGTGCACGCCACCCCGGACCGGCCTTGCTGCCCGCCTCCTCTGGGCACTCCTTCCCGCTACCGGGAACGGGCTTCTTGATCCAGCCGAGACCGGCCGCTCTCCAGATCTCGTTGTAGAAGACGTCGGCGATCTTCCGGTAGCCGGTGTCATTGGGATGGGAGCCGTCCACGTCATCGGTGGTCACCGTGCTCATGTCCGCCAGAAGGACGTGCTTGCCCTGCTCCTGCCGCTGTCTCACCAGGTCGGGGATCCGGGCGTTGTAGGCGTCGATCCTGGGCTGCAGGCCGTCTTTCGTGGAGGGGATGAGGGTGGCGACGATGACGACCGCCTCGGGTGCGTCGTGCAGGACCTGGTCAATCAGGGCGCCGAGCCGGTCCGGCGCGGTGGCCAGGTCCCTGTTCTGGTTCATGTCGTTCGTTCCGGCATGCAGCGTCACCACATTGGGCCGATAGGCGGGCACCGTGCAGTCCACCCGTTCCATGATCTCGTCAATCCGCTCGCCGGAGACTCCGTCATGGTCACGATCGGGTAGGGTGCCCGAGCGCTGGTCACCCACGAAATCTCGCTTGAATCGCTTCCCGTCGATGCTGATCAACCCGTCTTCGAGCGCCGACGGCGTGAGGTCATTCCACAGGGGAAGGCGGTAGCCGTTCTTGTTGGTGCTGTTCTCGCCGACAGTGATCGAATCCCCCTGGGGGCCCAGGACGATGTCGTCACGAAGCGGCGGCGGGTCCACCTCGCCCCGGGCCCGGATTCCACCGACTTGCACGGGATAGTGATCCCCGCCCACACCATGAAGCCGGTAGACCTGGTGCCCGATGACCTGGTCGTTGGAGACGGCGTAGTCCAACTCGCGACCGCTTTGGTGCGTAGGCAGGTAGGTTCGGTAGAAGTATCCTTGTACGTCCGGGGCGCCCGGATCCGTAGTGAGGTCCGCCGGTTGGCGGTTGAAGTCACCCGCCACCACCCAGGTGTAGTTGATCCCGTCTTGCCGGCCCCAGTCCTCAACCGTTCTGGCGATCTCGGCAACCATGCGAGCTGAGTCGGTACCGCCGTTGGACAGTGCGTGGAAGTTGAAGTACCAGGTGGAACCGTAGCGGAGGCCCAGCGCTGTGCGACCACGAGCCCGGGGATTGACCACTACCGCGAGATCATCCGGTTCGTCGCGGGTCACGGTGGCGATGTTGACCCGACCGCCTGTGCCGCTGCCGCCGTTGTCGTCGGTCTGCAGGAAGTACACGTGGTAGGGAAGCGGGCCCCTGGTGCTGCTCTCCGGCGCCCAAGGGACGTGCCTGACCTCTTCCCCCCCGATGATCTGGGTGTCAGGTCCGGGGACATCGGGCCGATCACTCTCCGGCGGCGGATCGGCACCCACCTCCTGCAGCATCACCATCTGCACCTGCTGCATGAACGGCCTGATGGTGTCCTGCCACCTCAGACCCTGATTGGAACCTTGCAAATTCAAGGTGATGAACGGCGTCGAGGACAGGGGCCGGGAGACGGCCTGCGCCGGGGTCGCCCCCGGCTCAGCAACCACCAGCAGCGTCGCGGCGGCCACCGCGGCCATGAGCCATGCGAGTGGGCCCTTGAGCGCCCTGTGCCCGCCGCCCGGTTTCGCCATGCCCGGTCTGCACCAGATGCGGCCGCCGCCTGCACCTAAGAGGGGTCTTGTCATGTTTCCTCCTTGTAGAGTAGCGCCGACTGCGGCACTGAAGAAGCGACAGGGGCCGGCGGGGCAACGGTGAGCAGCCGGGCGCTGGCTTGCCCACATCACGAACCAGGCGCCCGACCTTTGGAGAGACGCGGCCGGCTTCCCGACGGTTCGGCGGCTCACTGTTCTCGCCGACAATGACGCAAACCGTGGCATGTGCGCTCGCCCTCGCCCGGCTCGTCCTCGACACCGCCGAACCCGGCACGGCGAGCGTCCGGCGAGGTCGTTGAAAGAGGCATCGGAGCCATAGGCCAAAGACGCCTCAAGACCCTGTCACGTACCTGGGAGGACGTGCAGGCCGAGATCGGTGACGTGATTGTCACCGTGATGGTGAGCAGCAGCTCGCTGGCAGTGTGGGTGCTCGTGTCGTACGTGTGGTGGTCGGTCACGGTGGACAGACCTCATGCCGCGAGGATGGCGGGGCGTTCAACGAGATGGCCGCGTCCGAAGCGGGCCCCGGCCCGGACGAGGGCGACGAGGTGGAGTGCGTTCACCGCCCGCCACCGCTGCTGGGCAGACTCGACGAGCCCGAAGACCATGGCCAGGGCGGCGGTGCGGTATCCGACGCCGCGGGTGACCCGGGTCCGCAGCCCCCGAGGTTCCGATCCTGCCCCGCATCAAGGAACCCGAGACCTGCACGCTATCCCGGATGGACAGCACAACGGGACGTACCAGGCAGTCAATAGATTCTGTTCCACCGGCCTCCGCCCGCACGCGCTGACGGCCTGCGCGTGGCGTCGCTGGCCGCCTGTTCCTCCACGCGCGCGGAGCGGGCGGCCGCCTTCCGCTTCTGGTGACGGATGCCCAGGCGGCGGAGCTTGCGGCGGACGCCGACGGCGTCCGCCGCGGTGACGCCGACCAGGTCGGCGGCCTCGGCCCACGAGGTGCGCGGCGACAGAGCCCACGCCCGGGCCAGATGCTGCTCGCCGAGCGCGAGCTGGGCGAACACGGCGGCCGCGCCCTCGGTCTCCGGCTCCCACTGAGGCTGCTCCCTTGGAGTGGACACCCTGACAATGGATCTTGAAGGTCCAGGAAGGGATGTCCAGGTGGGACGCCAGTCTCCGTACTCGGAGGAGTTCCGGAAGGACGCCGTCGCGCTGTACCGCGCGGCTGGCGGGAAGCGCACGTATGCGGCGGTGGCCGCTGAACACGGGATCACCGGGGAGACACTGCGGGCCTGGGTCCGCAAGGACGCCGCCCAGCAGACGCCTGAACGCCGTGGGCCCGACGGCGGCGAGAGCCCGGATGGGGAACTGGCACGGCTGCGGGCCGAGAACGCCCGGCTGCGACACGGGGAGAAGGAATGGCAGCTGGAACGCGAGATCCTGCGCCGGGCAGCCGCCTATTTCGCTCGGGAGATGAAGTGAGGCCCCGCCGCTGGGACTTCATCTCCGACAACCGCGCCGACTTCGGCGTGAAGCGGCTGTGCCGGGTCCTTGGGTGTCCCGCTCCGGCTTCTACCGGCACCAGGTGACTGCCCCGGCCCGCGCCAAACGCCCCTTCAACAACACCGGCTACACCATCGACGTCACGACCACCCCATAGCCCACGCCACCGCCCCCGCCCACCACCCCACCGACCGGCCCCGAACCTGCGGCATCCGCCCGGGCTCGGGGCCGCCTCGCGTCCCCGCCCCTGCCTGCCGCGCGTAGCCCCGGGGGCCGCGCGCTGCCGCCCATGCCCGAGGGTCCCGTCCGTCGCGTCGCGGCCCGTGCGCAGGCTCCGGCACCGGCCCGCGTGATGCCGCTCCTCGGGCCTCGCGCCGGTGGTTGCTGCGCTAACTCCCCGCCTGCGCACCGTGAGGCCACACCAGCCCGGTCCTGAAACGGAGCCCCGCATGTCCCGCCCCGAGTCCGCCGCCGTCCGCCTGAACACCCCCGCCGACCTCGCCGAGGCCTTGCCCTACCTCCTCGGCTACCAGCCCCGCACGTCCGTGGCCGCCGCCATCTTCCACGACGGCCGCTTCACCTGTGCCGCCCGCCTGGACCTCCCGCCGGCCGCGTGGGAATGGTTCGACTTCGCTGCCGAGGCGGCCCGCGCGATCACCGACCAGTTCAACGCGCGCACGCCCGACTCCGCCGTGCTCTACCTCCTCGACGAACCGGCACCCGGCCAGTCCGGCCGAACGGTCGCCACCCGCCTCGCGCCCTTGGCCGGGCTCCTGCGCGCCGCCTTCACCCACCACCGCGTCACCGTCCCGCTGACCCTGTGCATCAGCGCCAACCAGTGGTGGGACATCACCCACGACATCACGCCGGGCCCCGGAACCCCCCTGCCGGACACCACCCCCGGACCCGCAACCGTCGCGTTCACCGTCGCCGGACAGCTCCCCGCCCTCAGCGAGGACGCCCTCACCACCACCTTCGCCCCCCTGACCGGCCCCGCCGCCGACACCCTGCGCACCGCGCTGGACACCGCCGCGACAGCCAACCACCGCGGCGCTGTCCGGCCCGCCACCGCCCACACGCTCCTGGAACAGGCAGCCACCGCCTTCGCCGACCCTGCCACCACCACACTGCCCCCGGCCGACACCGCCACCCTCCTCCACACCCTGAGTGACCGCCTGGTCCGCGACTGGGCCATGAGCCTGCCCGACACCCACACCAACCCCGCCGCCCGCCGCCTGTTCACCTACCTCGCCACCGCCGCCGTCGGCCCTCACGAGGCCCTCGCCTGCGCGCCGTTGACGCTCCTGGCCGTCAGCGCATGGTACGACGACGACCAGGCCCTCGCCCGTCTCGCTCTGCGCCGGGCATGCCGCCTCGATCCCGCTGCCTCCCTGCCCGCCCTGCTGCGGGCCGCGTTCAACCTGCCCATCTCCACGCAGCAGCTCAAGGAACTCGCCCGAGCCGGACGCCCCACCGACTGACCCCCCGCCTGCCGGCCACCGGCCCCGAACCTGCGGCATCCGCCCGGGCTCGGGGCCGCCTCACGTCCCCACCCCCCACCCCCCACCCCCGACGCCGTCGCGCCCAGCCCCGCCTGCCGCGCGCTGCTCACCTCCGCCCGCCCCGCGCCCCGAACAACCGCCCGTGCCGGGCAGTCCCGCCGCGACGGGCCCGCCCGGGCCGCCCGCAGGCACCGCGGCCGGCGGTGCGCGGCTAGGGCCCCCACGGGGCAACGTCGGCGCCTCCCACCCAACGAGAAGGAACCCGACCATGCCGAACCCCGAGCTCGCAGCCCGCATCCGCAGCGCGATCCTCACCCACCCCCGCCACTACGACCCCAGCGCCTGGCTTCGCGGAACCACCCTGCTCCACCCCGACACCCCGCCCCACAAGGCCGACTCCCCGTGCGGGACGACCCTGTGCGTCGCCGGATACGCCGCCCACTTCACCGGCCACACCCTCGAAGTCGTCGACGGTCCCGCCGACTCCCACGGCAGCCGCGCCACCCAGACCCTCGCCCACAAGCCCGGCAGCCAGGCCCTGCCCGTCTGGATCGTCGCCCAGCGGGAACTGCACCTGACCGGCAACGACGCCGGACGGCTCTTCGCCTCCTGCACCAAGGCATCCACCGTGCTCGCCGCGCTCGCCCAACTCGCGGGCGGCGCGCCCCGCATCGACTGGGACGCCATCCCGGCGTAGTACCCGACCCGCCCCATCATCCGCTGCTTGCTCAACGTGCCGCGCTGCTGCTCCCTCGCACACCCGGCCCAGCGGCCAGCGGCCGGCCCGCCCGGCAGGGGAGGCCCGCCCCGCCACCAGGGCGGGCCTCACACGGCCGCCGTGCCGTCTGGCGGCCCGGATACACCGTGCCCCGCCGTCTTCGGCCCGCTGTTGCGGGGGTTGCCCCCCGGCTGGGGGAGTGTCGGGGGTGCCGGAAGGCGCTCCCGCACCACGCCCCTCACCCGGGTGCGGTCGAGCCCCCGGCCGCCGGACCCGCCCCTCCCCCCGGGGCGGTCCGGCACCCCGTCCCCGGCCGTGGCCGCCCGCGAGCAGGTCGCGGGCGAGCCTCTAGTGATCGTCGAGGTCTGAACGATGCAGCCCGGCACCGCTCGCGACAGCCGGGACGCAGGCGGCCGCGAGAGCCACCTGTACGGCGCCGCCACCCGCCTTTGGCGGGCCCCGGGAGCCTGCCCCCGGTTCTTCCGCCCCGGCCGACCGGCCGGGGCGGGCCATCCCACCCGAGAGGAAACACCCCACATGAGCCGTCACTTCGCCACCGCCGCGATCGTCCAGGCCGCCCCCGGATACCGCGAGCTGCGCATCACCATCCGCGAGCAGGGCCAGGCGGACGACGTCGCCCTGATCGCCGTCCGCCCCATGCACGACACCCCGGACGTCCTCGCCGCGTTCGGCTGGCACCTGGTGAGCAAGCTGGAGTACGTTGCCGGCCCGAACGAGGAGCGCGCCGAGGTCGAGCCCTGCGAGCCCGCCGACCACGGCGGGGCACAGGCCCTGCGCGACGCCGTCCGCCGCGAGATCCGCGCTCGCACCCGGGCACGCGTCCTCGTCCACTCCAGCGCCCGCCACTTCCAGCCCGTGCTCCTCAACGGCGACCACTCGGCCGACCCGATCGGCTGGACCTTCGTCGTCGGCGTCAACCACGACCGCGGCCACGGCTGGGTCACGTCCACCGGGGCCGTCTCCCGTGGACCGCGCATCCCCACCCGGGCCGACGCCGCCCGCAGCGTCCGGCACGAGTACATGGCGCAGATGACCGAGGCGCGGATCGAGGAAGCGGACGACAGCGCTGCGTACGCCCAGCTCCAGCAGCAGCCCGGCGACGTCCTCACCCGCCTGCTGCTGATCGTCCGCAACGGCGGCACCGCTCCCGTCGACGAGGAGCCCGTCGAGGAGCCCGCCGGGGAGGTTGAGGGCCCGGTGTTCCGCAAGGGGGACCGGATCGTCTGCGCCGACGGCGTCACCCGCACCGTCGAGGCAATGGCCCCGGCCGTCACCGGGGAACCCGCCCGGGTCGTCGTCGAGGGCGCAGGCGAGTGGATCGCCGGGAACTGCCTGCGGGCGAACTGGGAGGACGTCCTCGCCGCGCACCGCCGCAGCAACGCCGCCCTTCTCCGGGTCCGCACCGAGCCCGACCCGACCAACCCAAAGTGGCGCGCCGCCCTCACCGAGCTGGGCGAAGCCCTCGACTACCTCCGCAAGGCCGACCCGACCGTCGGAGTCGCCCTCGCCGAGGACGACGCCCGCGAGGCCGCGACCCGGGTCCACCCCGACGCCAGCGGCTTCCAGCCGATCCACAACCCGGGCGAGGACGAGCCGGTCGCCTGGACGTTCCGCACCGGCCACGGCGCCGGGAGCCGGTACGGCGTGGTCACCCGCACCGCCGAGGTCTCCCCGGTCGGGCTCTACGAGTACCCGACGACCGCCGAGCGCGCATGGCGCCGGCACGAGGCCGAGCTGACCCGCTGACGCCCGGCCGCCCTCGTCGACGCCCCGCTCCCGGCACGCCGGGAGCGGGGCGTCGGTGCGTCCAGGGGCCGACACCACCACCTGCTTCCGCCCCTTCACTCCACCCCACCGATCCCGGACCTGTTCACCCTCGCCGATGGCGAGCACGGCCCGTTACGAGGCCCCGCGCCTGGGACCCGTGGCAGGCCATCAGCGTCACCCGGACCAACGGCGGATCAGCTCGCCATCGACCGGCCTGCCCGGCACACATCCCGCCCGCCGTCCGGCCTGCCGCGCTGCGCTCGGCACCGTCCCGCCCCCGCACAGCCTTGCGGGGCTTGCCCCCGGCTGGAGGAGTGTCGGGGGTGCCGGAAGACGCTCCCGCACCACCCCCTCACCCGGGGGCTCGACCGCCCGGCCTCCGGCCCCGCCAGCCGTGCCGCCCACACCTCACCTCGAAAGGGAAACCGGCCACCCATGCGACAGATCGTGCTCCAGCCCGACGGCCGGCTCGCCGTCTACTCCACCATCGTCGACGACCTCGTGATGTACGACGCCACCTTGGACGAAGTCGCCGACGAAGCAGCCGACTTCGCCCGAGAGACGGCATCCCCCAACGCCACACCCGAACAGACCGCCGAACGCATCAAGCGTGCTCGCGAAACCGCCCGCCGCAACGCCGCACACGTCCTGGCCGGCGAACCGCACCGGGCGTACAAGCACCCCCAGTCATGGCAGGACATCGAAGCCATGACCACCGCCGAGGACACCGACCCCCGCGAGGACTGCAACGGCCACGCCCTGTAACCGCCAGCACCCGGCCTCGCGCCCGGACACTCCCGTCCCGGCGCGGGGCCGCCGCCGTCCAACCACCCGCGTCGCATGCGGCCGCGCCCCGCCCTCACCGTGCTGCTGCTCCCTCGCATGCCCGGCCCAGCGGCCAGTGGCCAGCCCGCCCGCGCAGGGGAGGCCCGCCCCGCCACCGGGGCGGGCTTCTCACGGCCGCCGTGCCGCCGTGCCGCTTGCCGACCGGATGCACCGTGCCCCGCCGTCTTCGGCCCGCTGTTGCGGGGGTTGCCCCCCGGCTGGGGGAGTGTCGGGGGTGCCGGTGGAGATGCTCCCGCACCACGCCCCTCACCCGGGTGCGGTCGAGCCCCCGGCCGCCGGATCCCCCCGCCCCTCGGACCGCCCCTCACCTCTCCCCGGGGGCGGCCCTCTCACTCGCCGTCGGCCCGTTGAAGGGAACCCCTACTCATGCGCACCTACGCCACCGCCCAGCACACCGGAACCGACCCCGGCCAGTGCGACGCCACCGCCGTCCGCACCGTCAACGGCACCCGCGCGTACGTCCTCCTGGACGGCCTCGGCCGCCGAGCGGCAACCCACCGGTGGGCCCTCGCCGCCGCCCGGCAGATCGCTGGCGCCGCCGCCCGCCGCGGCGACGCCGAGGCCGGCCTGCGCCACGTCTACAACCTCCACCGGGAGGACGCCGCTCACTACGGCAGCGAGCACAAGGCGGCGGCCGTGGTCGCCGTCAAGGCCCCCGGCCAGCCCCTGATGGTCGCCTGGTGCGGCGACTCCCGCGCGTACCTGATGGAGCACGGGACCGCAGTGCGCCTCACCGAGGACCACAACAAGCGCCGCGTCTACCCCCCCACCGCCACCTATCCCTACGGCGGCAACCGGAACCACATCACCTCGTTCCTCGGCTCCGACGCCACCGACGAGGACAGGCAGCGCCGCTACGGCCACCCCGCGATCGAGACCACCACCCGAAAGATCACCGGCCCCTGCCGCCTGCTGCTCGCCTCGGACGGCGCGTACGAGCCCCACGAGGACGCCCGGCACTGCCTGTTCACCCAGTGCGACGGCGACGACCTGATTCCCACCGTCCGGGACCTGGTGAACCTGGCCGTCGACACCGCCGTCAAGACCAGCCGCTCCCTCGACCCGAACCAGGTCTACGCGGACAACGCGACTGCCCTCCTGGCCGACCTGACCCCCTGACCCACCCGCCCGGCCCCCGGACCGCATACCCGACGGCCCGCCTCCGGCCACACCCCGCAGGGCGGGCCGCCCCCGCGTTACCCGCCCCTCGCGAACCCCCGCCCCCGGTCCGAAGGTGTTGCCCGCCTAACCGCCCGCCATCGCACCCTCACTCCCGTCAACCAGCACCCCGCCTGCCTGATGGGAGTCCCCGCCGTGACGACCGCCGTGATGCGCCCCTGCACCGTCTCCGCCCGCATCAACCCCGCCGACAGCGACCTCACCCCCGGCGTCTACACCGCCACCGTCTACCTGAACACCCACCCCGACAGCTTCCACGGCTACCAGCCTCACCACCCCCTCGCCGCCGCCACCCGCGCCGACAACACGCCCCTGCGGCTGGTCTTCCACGCCAGCGACCGCATCCGCGATCACGAGGCCGCCGCCGACGCCGCCTACACCGTCGGCAACCGCCAGCGTCCCGACGACAACGGCCAGAGGTGGCCCGCCGACATCCGTTCCGTCTCCACCGGCGACGTCATCAAGGCCACCGGCCCCGGCCACTGGATCATCCACCTCAGCGTCGACCCCTACGGCTTCTCCACCGTCCCCGAGCCCACCACCCTGGTCGGCCTGGCCGGTACTCGCGCCAGCAGCCGCCGCTGACCCCCGCACCCGCACTCCGGCCCTGTCCTGCACCCGCAGGCAGGGCCGGTGCGCACATGGGGCCGCCCGCACACCCACCGCCACCCACCGCGGCCGCCAGGGGTTGTGCCGCTAGCAGCCCCGTGCCGGATCCTGCGTTCAGCCGCAGCGCCCCGCACGGACCCCGCCCCCCTCGTGCGCCGCGCCCGGCACCGCCGGGCACGAGCAGCGGCAGCCCTGACCCGATCGGGCCGCGCCGCCCGGCCCGACCGGGCCGCGCCGGGTGCAGGCCCCCCTCCCGCCCCGCGCCGGGTGCAGGCCCCCCTCCCGCCCCGCGCGCGGCCCGGACTGCTCTTCAGCCGGCCCGATGAAGGCCCCGCCGATTCGTGCACCGCGTGCCCGGCACCGCCAGGCACGAGCAGCAGCCGCCCCGCCCCGCCTTTTCCGGCCGCACCGCCGGCGCGCCCGTCCCGCCAGGCCGCAGGAACCCCCAGCGCCCCTACCCGCCGACCCTGGGGCACGGTGACCGCCCGGACCGTCGCCGCCCCTACCCCCCTGCCTGCCCCCGCCCAGCCGAGCCGGTCAGCACCCGCCAACCCCCAGCCCCGCGCCACCCCCGGCACGGGGCCCCCGCGGGGTCCCCTCGGCGGGGGTGCCCGGCTGACGCGTTCCTCCAACCTCACCCGGCCCCGCTCTCCGGACACCTCGCCCCGGCCCCGCCCCGCCGCCACCCAGCCCCCGGGGCGGGGCCGACGTGCCCCGGCCCCAGGCACGCGGCCCGCCCGCATCCGCCGCACCCCCTACTACGGGCCGGTTGCCCCGCTAACCCCCCCCGCCCCGTCACGGTTCCCCGTGCCGCCGAGCTCCCCGCCCTGCACAGGAGCCCCGCCCCTCGCTCTCCCGGACCGAAAAGGCACCCCATGACCACCCACGCCCACACCCCCGCCGTCACGATCCGCCCCGTGCGGGCCGACGGGCTCGACACATACTTCGACCTCACCCTGCTCGTCGACCTCCACCTTCCCCCTCACCAACTCCCCGCCCTCAAGAACACCGTCGCTGCGGCCCTCAGCGCCGAAGGCGGACCGTTCTCCCACGGCGTGAACCACTTCCTGTTCGCCGAAACCACCGACGGCACCCCCGTCGGAGCCGTCCACGTCGGCCCAGGCCTGTGGATGCTCGACCCGCAGATCCCCGCCCGCATCCGCCGCACCCTCACCCACCGGGTCAGCACCATCGACACCATCGCCGTCCACCCCGACTACCGCCGCCAAGGAATCGCCACCCGCATCCTGGCCCGCGTCGAAACAGACTTCCGCCACGCCGGATACCGGGCCCTGACCCTGCGCCACGAACACCACAACAAGCGCTTCTTCACAGCCCACGGCTACACCACCCTCCCGCGCCTGGCCGTGGACCTTGCGCCCGCCGGACTGTTCACCCACCACGCACCGGGCTGGAAGTACGCCATCAAGCCACTCGACCCCACCGTCACCCTCACCGTCCAGCGCGGCTACACCACCCTCACCGGCCTCCTGAACTAACCCACCGACACCAACCCACGGCCCACCGCCCCGCACCCGCAACCACACGGCAGGCCACGCCCACGTCCACACCCACCAGCCGCGCGCCACCAGCCACCGCTGACCCCCACCCCAACCCGGGCCCCGCCCCTGCCCAAGGGCGGGGCCCCACGCACGCATCCGCGCCGTGTCGCCCCGCCCCGCGCCCAACGTCGACCCCCGCACCGCCCCGCTACCGGAGGAAGCACGCACCACAGCCCCCGCCGACGAACCCGGACAGCCCGTCCCGCCCCTGCATCCCCGGCACGGTCAAGCAGCCTGGCCCCGCCCCTGCCCCAGGGACGGGGCCGCCCGCGTACCCGCGCCGCACACATCCCCCGGCGGCCCGTGCCGGGCCCCTGGCACCCCCGTCCCGGCCCGGGGCCGCCGCCCGCCTCCCCGCACACCCCGCAAAACGCCCGGCCCGGCCAACCCCGCGCCCCCGCCGCACCCGGCCAGCCCGTCCTGCCTCCCACCGAACGCAGCCAGCCCCCCACACCCCCGCCGCACCGGGCCCGCACGGCCAGCCGAACGCCGCCAACGGCCGGCCCGCCCCCACGCCCCGCCACGCATCCGGCCCGCCCGCCACCAACCCGGCAACGGCCTTGCGGTGCTTGCCGCGCGGGCGGCCAACGTCAACCCCGCCCGCCACGCCTCACTGGCGCCCCGGGCGGGCTCAACCTCCACCTCACCGCCCGAAAGAAGCCAGCCCCATGACCCCCACGGTCCCCACGGCCGCCACCCGCGCCGCCCGCATAGATGTGGCGCCACTGCGACGACCGGACCACACCGACTACCTCGCTCTGCTCACCCTCACCACCTTCGGCGAGCAGCTACCCCCCGAAGCCGAACAGATCCTCACCCTGCCCCCGCTGCGCCGGCCGTTCACCCACGGCCCCGCCCTGTGCCTGACCGCCCACTCCCGCCGCAGCCCCAACCCCAAACCGGTTGGCGCGGTCTTCGCGTCCTTCCCCGACTGGGCTCACGAACACCCCGTGACCAGGCATGACCCCGAACTGGCCGACCTGCTCAGCAGTACCGCCATCCTCATCTACGGCCTGGCCGTCACACCCAACCGCCGCCGACAGGGCATCGCCCGCACCCTGCTCACCGAGACAGAAAACCGAGCACGCCACACCGGCTACCGACTCGCCACTCTCCTCCACAAACCCGAACTCGCCCCCCTCTACAAGCGCATGGGCTACACCACCGCCCACCACATCACCATCGTCATGCCCCACGCCGCCATGGGACTGACCCAGCCCGCACCGTTCATGACCGCCATCAAGCCCCTGCACCCCGACGTCCACATCCGCACCGTCCCCGGCGCCCCCGGACCGGTGATCACCGGCCTCCAGCCCGGCTGGGACATGCCGCCCACCGCCCACTTCCACGACGGCCAGCTCCTCACCTGACCCCGCAGCCACCCCGCGCTCAGGCACCTCCATCCGGCGCGGGGGCCGGCACCCCCACACTCGCGCCCCCGCGCGCCCAGGCCAGACGACTGACCAACCCGCCCCGCCCCCCTGCACCAGCACCCCGGAAGCCGTACCGCCCGCCTCCCACACTCGTGTTTTGTCTCCCTAACCCCCCGGCACCCCACCGTCACATCCCGCCGCGCCCGCCCCGGCCCCCGGCCGCACGCGGGCACCGCGCACCCGAACACGCCCTCGGCTACGGAGAAACCGAACCCGCACCCCGCCTGTGGTGGGTCAAGGACGACGGCACCTACCTCATGAGCAACGGCCAGCACCCCGCCGACATCCCAGACGAGAACGGCCGCCAGCCCCACATCGTCCACGCCGACGGCTGGGGGCCGGGCACCGACGCCCGCTCCGTCCTCGGGACCACTACATGGAACTGACCTACATCACCGAATAACCCGCCCCCGCCACCGCCCCCGGCCCCGTGCTCGACACCCCGTCCGGCGCGGGGCCGCCCCGTGTTCCCCGCCCCGCGCTCCCGCCATCCCACCCCGCATCCCGCCCCCCGGCACCCACACCCCGGCACCCACCCCGCCCGCTCCCCGCCCCGCCTACCGTCCCAAGCGAACCCGCAGGCTTAAGGCCACAACCAGAAGGGGGGAGCGCCGGGAGGCACGAGACCACCATCAACGAACTCGCCCAGTTCGCCGGTCTCTTCAGCACCGTCGACCACATCACGGTCCCCGAGACCCACCCGGACACCGACATCATTCGAGGAGGTCACCCTCCCCCCACCGCTTCACCGGCCACGTCCCCCCGCCCCAAGCCGCAACCCCCCAGCAGGCCGCCGCACCTGCCGCCTGGCAGCAGCAGGCCGCCGCCCCCGCCGCCTCCTACCCGCCCCAGCAGCAGGCGCCCACCCCCAGACCGCCACCCCGCAGCGCCCCGCCGCACCCTGGTCGAACCAGCAGCGCTGACCCCCACCCCCCGGCCCCGGCCACCGCACCCCCACGCGGCAGCCGGGGCCGCTCCATGCCCACCACGTCCCACCGTCACCGTGACGACTCCGGCCACCCCGACTGCGCCCCACCGCCCGGCGCCCCCGAAGGCCCGGCCGACGCACCGGTCGAAAGACCACCCGGGGGAGCGGCCGGAAGAACGGACCGTGCCGGAGCGGCCGGAGCCGTCACCGGGGGAGCCGTGACCGGTGCCGCCTCCCCGCCCCGCGCCGTGCCCGCCCGCCCCGGCGCGCCCGCCGCCCCCTCCGGCACCGTCGTCTGCCCCGGGGCGCCCGCCTTCACCTTCTCCGGCGCCGAGCCCGGACCCTCCGCGGCCAGGCGCTCGCGCCCCAGCCGCCGCAGCTCCTTGACCCGCTCCACCCCCACACCCAACCGGTGCCCGCACCCGGCCACCGTCTCCCCAGCCTCACCCATCGCCAGCACGACCCGCGCCGCCGCCCCCCGCGCCGCGTCGATCCGCGCCTGGCCGCGCTCCCGCACCCGAGCCAGCTCCTCCTCCACCTCGGCGACCACCGCCGCCGCCTCCTCCTCCGCCAGCTCGAAGTCGGCCACCAGCTCATCGAACGCCGCCTCCCGCCGCAGCCGCTCCGCCTCCGCCTCCTCCGCCTCCCGCCGCCGCTCCGCCATCCGCTGAGCGGCACGCTCCAACGCCGCCTTCCGCCGCGCCAGCACCCCGCTGTTCCTCCCCTTGCCCTTGGTCCGGCCCGACGCCACCACAAGCCACCTCCCGGCCAGCTCGCGCCCACCCCTCTGGCGGGCCGCGCCCGGCCAGTCTCAGACGCCCGCACCCCCGCCAGCCCGGTACAGGCGTCCGCGTCCCAGGCCGTAACACGCCCGCCGCCGCGCCCGGTCCCGCTCACGGGACGACGCCGCAACGAGTGGGGGAGTGGACCCCGGGGGCAGAGCGGCTTCTGGTGAGGGGTGGCACCGGAACCCGGGGTGTCGGTGGGTGCCGGTGGTGTGTGGAGGCCGGGGGAGCCTGGTCGGTGGTGGGTTTGGTGAGGGCACGGGTGTGTGACCGCCGACCGGTGGCGGGTCGGTCCCCGTACACCTCTGGCACTTTTGACGCCCGCCCGAGCTCGCGGGACGTTTTCCCTTCCTGCGGGACGCGATTGCAGGTCGCTTTTCGGACCCTGGGAGGTTCGGGGCCCGAAGCCGGCCTGTGCCCGCACTAGCCCTGTGCACGGTGATCTTCTGGCGTCGTGGGGATGACAGCGAACGCGATCACCGCGGGGCGGGAGCGCTACTACCGGCGCAACATCGCCCGCGGCGACGGTGCACCGGGCACCGAGCTGACGGTGTCCTCCAGCGTGCCCGGGGTACCGCCCGGCGTGTGGCACGGGCAGGCCGCCCGCGCTCTGGGGCTGTCCGGGCTCGTGAGCGACGCGCAGATGCGGGCCCTGTTCGGGCTCGGCATGCACCCCGACGCCGAGGAGATCGCCGCGCGCGAACTGGGCGCGGGGGCCTCGCTCAAGCAGGCCATGAAGGCCGCCAAGCTCGGACCGGCCGTACCGCGCCTGGCCGAACGCTCCCCGCTCGATGAGGACATCGAACAGGTCTCACAGTCCCTCAGCGAGCAGTTGTGCCGCCCGCTGATGGCTCTGTTCACGAGAACGGACAGCACTTCGACGTCGGTTCGGGAGGCGGTTGGCGGCCGCGGCCTGGTCGGGATGTTCACGAGTTTCGACAGCACCGGGCCGGCTGGGGGCGTTCCCCTTGCCCAAGGACTCGGCGACGGTAAGAGCCCGCAGCCGGGCAGGGTGGTGCCGTGCTGGACTACGTGTGGACCTGCCACCACCGGTCTGCCTCAGCGCGAGCCACTTCGGCGTCGTACTGGCCGGCGTCAAAGTGGAACTCCGGTGGCGGGGAGGCGGGGGCGTGCGGAACCTCCCAGTCCGACCACTGCACGATGTCCCCGAACCGCTGCACGACGACGGACAGGAAACCGCAGCAACCGCCGGTGCACTCCGGTTCCCCCAGCTCCAGACGGCGCGCCTCGCTGGTCGCCCGCAGGAGGCTGGGCCGGCCGGCAGGCAGCACATCAGCCGCGAACGGCCCGCGGCCGCCCTCGTAGACCGCCCCTTCGATCACGTCCTCGCCGTTGACCGAGAACCGCAACTGGGCAGCGAACCGGGGTCCCGGCGGCAACACCTGGATCTCCAAACGATCGAACATCAGACCACCCTATGGGGCGCGCTGAAGTCGGCGCGTGGCCCGGCCGACACCTACCTCCACCCGGCCGGGGGGAAGCGACGACGAGGTGCCTCCCGTTCTCGTGAACATCGACCACGGCCCGGGCGGTGCGCCTCCCGATGTCGTGCACATCTGCCGTCGGAACTCGTGAACAGAACCACGCTGACGAAAGCCGAGACGAAACAGGTGCGGATGCGGTGCGCGGCACGGGCCTTCGAGGCCGAGTACCACCGGGCCCCCGCCGACGGCGCCGAACTCGGCCGCTACCTGGCCGCCCGCACCGGCCCGCAGCGCCGCGCCGTCACCGGATACGACCTCACCTTCTCCTCCGAGGAGCTGTCGCTGCTCTTCGCGCTCGGCGGCCCGACAGTGCGCAGGGCCGTCCTCGAGGTCCTGGCCCAGGCCCGCTCAGAAGCCCTGGCCTGGCTGGAACACAACGCCCTCGCGGTGCGCACCGGCCCGGGCGGCGTGGCCCAGCAGCAGGCCGAACCCGGGCTGCTCGCCACCGTCTACCTGCACTACGAATCCCGCGCGGGCGATCCGATGCTGCACGAGCACGTGGTCATCTCCCCGCGCGTGAAAGGCCCCGACGGGCGCTGGCGCAACCTGGACTCCCGCCTCCTGCTGCGCGACATCGTGGCCGCCAGCGAGCTGTTCAACCAGCGCTCCCTCGAACTCGTCTGCTCCCGTCTGGGCCTGGCCACGAAAGAGGCCGAGGTCACCCCCGGCCAGCGGCCGGTGATGCACATCGCCGGCATCGACCGGCGGCTGCGGGCCGCGTTCGCGCAGCGCTCCCACGCGTGCGCACCATGGCCGACACCCTTTTCGACGACTACCGGCGCCGCCACGGCCGGCAACCCGGACAGCCGGCCCGCACCCGGCTGCGCTGGCAGGCCACCGTGAAGACCCGCCCACCCAAACGCCAGGCCCGCTCCCTGAACGAGCTGCTCGCCGACTGGCGGCACCGGGCGATCGCGGCCACCGACCGCGCGACCGTCGACAACCTGCTCGCCACCGCCCGCGCCGCCACTGGGGACCGGCCCGCCCCCGCGGGACTCGACATCGCCGCGGCGGCCGAGGACGTCCTGGCGGCGGTGACCGAGCGGCGTACGACGTTCCGCCGCCGCCACGTGCCGGCCGAGGCGCGCCGCTGCCTGATGCGGACCCTGGCAGGGGCCACCGCCGCACCCCAGGCGGCCGAGCAGATCACCGACCAAGTCCTCGCCCACAGCGACTGCCTGGACATCACCCCACCCGAGATCAACCCCCCACACCCCGACCTCCAGCGCGCGGACGGAACCTCCGTCTACCGGCCCATCGGCTCAGCCACCTACACCACCCACTCGCTGCCGCCGCCGAGAACCGGCTCCTGGCCGCCGCCCGCACCGCGGTGATCCCGCCGGTCGGGCGGGGCACCTTCGCCCGCACCGCGGCCCTGCACCGCGGCCCGATGGACACCGGACAACGCGCACTCGCCTTGAGCTTCGCGTGTTCCGAGAAGCTGCTGCTGGCCGGCCTCGGCCCGGCCGGCGCAGGAAAGACCACGGCGATGCGGCTGGTGGCCCGCGCCGTCGACGCGGCCGGCGGACGGCTGATCCCGCTCGCACCATCCGCCCGCGCGGCGAAAGTCCTCGGCAGCGACCTCGACCGGCGCGCCCACACCCTGCACTCCTGGCTGCACCAGCGCGGCCGCGCCGCCGACGCCAAGACCGTCGGCAAGGCCTTCCGGTTGCGCCCGGCGACGTCGTCCTGGTCGACGAGGCGGGCATGGCCGGCACCCTCCTGCTCGACCGGATCCTCACCGATGCGGCGGCCGCGGGTGCGGTGGTGCGCCTGCTCGGCGACCCCCACCAGCTCGCCGCCGTCGAGGCCGGGGGAGCCCTGCGGCTCATCGCCCGCGCCGGCGGCGCGATCGAACTCGACCAGCTGCACCGCTTCCGCGTGCCCGGCGAGGCCGACGCCTCCCTGATCCTGCGCGACGGCGAGAACAACCGGGCGGCCTTCGACTGGTACCGCAACAAGGGCCGGATCGTCGCCTCATGGTCTTCACCGCCTGGGCGGGGGACCTCGGCAAGGGCCTCACCTCGCTGATGAGGCCGCCGACACCGCGACCGTGACCGCGCTCAACCTGCGCGCCCAGGCCTGGCACATCGCCGCCGGCACCGTCGACACCCGTCAGGGCGCCGCGCTGCGTGCCGGGCAGCGCGCACACGTCGGCGACATCATCGTCACCCGCCTCAACCGCCGCCGCATGACCGTGCGCGGCGGCAGGGACTTCGTGAAGAACGGCGACACCTGGACCGTACAGCAGCTCCTGCCCGGGGGGACGTGGTGGTCCGCCACACCCAGCACCGCGGCCGCATCCGCCTGCCCGCCCACTACCTGGCCGCCCAGTGTGAACTCGGCTACGCCTCCACCATCCACCGCGCCCAGGGCATGACGGTGGACACCTCCCACGCGCTGGCCTCCGCCCGCTCCCACCGCGAAGGCGTCTACGTCCAGCTGACCCGCGGCGCCCGCACCAACCGCCTCTACGTCGTACTCGAGGATGGCGACCGCCTCGACGACGTCCTCACCTCCATCGCCGCACGGCGCCGCGCTCAGCTGTCGGCGACCGAGTCGATCGCCGCCCTGCAACGCGAGATCGCCGCGCCCGGACAGCTCTCCGCCGAGTTCGCCGACGTCACCTCGCGCGCCACCACCGCCCGGCTGACCGGCCTCATCGAGCAGGCCCTGGGCCCCGGCCGGGCCGCGATGTTCATGGCCGCCGACGCCTACCCCGCCCTGATCCGAGTGCTCCACGACGCCGAACGGGCCGGGTTCGACTTGCCCCGCCTGCTCTCGAACACCGTGCCCAAGCGCGGCTTCGGCGACGCGGACGACCCCTCAGCGGTGCTGACCTGGCGGCTGCGCCAGCGCCTGCAGGACGCTACCGAAGCCCAGCAGGACAACCGGCACCGGCCGCTGGCCGCCCTCACCCTGGTCCAGCTGCACACCCTCACCCGGCTCGCCGCCGCCCACCGGGCCGCCGCGCGGGAGGCGCTCAAGGCGGCCGACGCCGCCTTCACCCACCTGCCCGCGTCAGTCACCACCCGCGCCGGCCACACCCACCCCGCCTGGGACCAGCGCCCCATGGGCGAGCTGACCCGCCGCAAGCTCGCCGCCCACCTCGCCATGGTGCGCACCCAGATCCGCCGCGCCCAGACGAACAGAACCCCGCTCTCCGACACGGCCCGGCAGGTGATCGCCGACCTCACCCGCGAAACCCGGCTGCGCCGCGCCCTGAACTGGCGCGACGCCGCACGCGAGGACTTCCAGCGCGAGCGGGCCACCGGCAGCGCTGCCCCCGGCGCCACCTCACTGGCCGCGATGCGCCGCACCCTTCAGACACGGCGCGCCTCCACAGCCGATCGCCGACACTCCGCGCGCGCCGCGCTGGCCCGCGCCGACGCCGTCTCCGACAAGATCAAAGCCGAACTCCGCTTCCGTGAACGTCTGCCCGACCACGCCCCGCACCGTCCCAACCACCGCGGGCAGATACCTGACTGGGTCGCCGACTCCCACGCCCTAATCCACCCCGGCACCCCCGCACACTGGGTCACTCACCTCGCCGAACGCCACCGCGTCCTGGCCCGCGCCCTCGCCGACCGCGGCCACACCCTGGCCGCCGCCCCGCCCGCCTGGGCCCGCCCGCTCGGCCACCCGCCACCTGCCAGCGCCCCCGCCGCCGCCACGCCTGGGCCACCACCGCCGCGCTCGTGGAACTGTGGCGCACCCGCCACGCCATCACCGCCGTCCCCGGACTGGGCCCGCGCCCCGCCGAGCCCGACGCCGCTATGGCCTGGGACGACCTGGACGCCCGCATCCGCGCCCTCACCGGACGGCGCCGCCCGGTCCAGCTCCCGCCGACCGACGCCCCCGCCTCCGTCATGATCGAAGCGGCCCTCAGCCACCTCGACACCCCACCCCCCACCGGGCCCCTGCACGACCACCCGGCCCTGCGCGACCCCCGCGGCGTCGCCCCTCGTCCTACGGGGCACTGGACGCACGCCTCGCGCGGCGCGCCCTGACCGCCGTACTCGCCGGCGAGCCCCTGCCGGAAGCCTGGATGGAGGAGATCACCGCCCCCGGCCACGACGACGAGGACGAGGACGAGCAGCGCACCTACACCAGACTCCTCACGGCCATCAGCGACTACCGGCGCCGCCACCACCGCGCCGGCCCCGACATCCTCGGCCCGCGCCCGGCAGGTCTCGACGGAGAGGAATGGGACCACCTCACCGACGCGATCGACCTGTACACCCACGCCCGCGTCCAGCACCGCCTGGAACAGATACGGGCCCGCACCGCCGCCGAACGCGCCGCACTCCTGCCGCCGACCTCGCCGCTGCGCCAGTCCCCGCCCGACACGCACCGCCCCAGCCACCGGTCACCGACCCGCTGAGCACCCCGCCGCGCAACCAGCCGGCTTCGGCCTCTTTCCTCGGGGAGAACCGGCCGACTCCGACGATATCGGCCAGGCCCGAGCCCACGAACAGATAGAGAAAACCGGGCAGCAGCAGCATCTGCGCCACAAGCAGGAGCGCGAAGCCGCTCCACCGTATTCTCGCCGCAGACCCGATAACCGGCCGCGGTCCGCTCGGCGGGCAACAAGCCGGCGGTCTCGTAGAACCGCGGCGCCGTCGCCGGAACGCCCGAGCACACGGCCAACCGTGATAGGCGGGAGCCCGTCACACCGCCGACCGCAAACCTTCCACCCGACTCGAAGGTCAAGCGAGCTGTCGCAGTGCAGTCGCGGTACAGCGGGGAGCGTGCTGTCCTGAGGTGGTACGCAGGGGAGTGCGCCGATGCGGCATATCCGGACTCCTGGTCTCGTCTCGGCCCGGCCGCCCGCGCCGACCGCAGCGGGCGGGGGGCTGCTGCCAGCACGGGAGCTCGCGGTCGCCTGGTCGCTGGTCGTCCTGATCGCCGTACCCGCCTGGGTGCTGACCATCGGGCAGGCCCGGGACATGGGCGTCGAGCCCGGCACGATGGGGATGGCACTGCCGCTGTTCCTGTTGCTCTGGGTGACGATGATGGCGGCCATGATGCTGCCGTCCATGGCGCCGGTGGCCCTCACCTGGGTGCGGGGAATCGGGCGCCGGTCGTCCGGGTGGAGCCGGGCGGGACGCACCCTGGAGTTCATGGGCGGGTACCTTCTGGTGTGGACGGCCTTCGGACTGCCCGCCTACGCCGCTCTCGCCTTCACCGGGAACCTGGTGGACGATCATCCGGCCGCGGGACGCTGGATCGGCTCGGCGGCCCTCCTGCTGGCGGGCCTCTACCAGCTCGGCCCCCTCAAGAACGTCTGTCTGCGGCACTGCCGCGACCCCATGAGCCAGCTGGTGCGCTACACCGGATTCCGGCAGCCGGCCCGCGATCTGCGGGTGGGCCTCCACCACGGCGGCTACTGCGTCGGCTGCTGCGCGGGACTGATGGCCGTCCTCGTGCCGCTCGGAGTGATGAACGTGGCGGCGATGGCCGGGCTGGCGGTGGTGATCTTCGTGGAGAAGCTGTGGTCACGGGGGCCGCTGCTCGCCAAAGCGGTGGGCGTCGTCTTCCTCGTCCTCGCCGCGCTGGCGCCGTTCCATGACTGGCTGCTGCCAGGGCTGCGGGAACCGGCGCCTTCGATGGGCGGCATGTGAGCACCTGCGGCAAGCTGGAGGCGAGAGGCCGCCTCGCGATCCGCGTGCGGGCTCGGGACGCGCGGTCTTGCCACTCCGACAGAGCTCCCTCGGGCTCGACGGGAGGGAAGCGAGATGACGGAACAAGTCACCACCGAAACCCGCTGGCACCTGGCCGGCGACTGGTTCGACGTGTGCAAATGCGCCATACCGTGCCCCTGCACGTTCGCGCAGCCCCCGACCTACGGCGACTGCGAAGGCGTTCTGGTCTGGCACATCCGTGAGGGCAACTACGGCGACGTACAGCTCGACGACCTCAACGTCCTGATGCTCGGCTCCTTCGAGGGCAACCCGTGGGCCGGCACGCACACCGACCCCTACGCCGCGGTCTTCTTCGACGAACGCGCCGACGACCGGCAGCGCGCCGCGCTCGAGACGATCTTCGGCGGTGAGGCGGGCGGCTGGCCGGCACGGTTCGGGGAAATGTTCCGGCCCGAGATGCGCGGCACGGACATCGTCCCGATCCAGGTCGAGATCGACGACGACCTGGCCACCTGGCGAGCCGAGATCCCCGGCCGGGTCACGGCCACCGCCGAGGCACTCACCGGCCCGACGACCCCGGCAGGCGCACGCGTCCAGGTCCACAACGCCCCCGGCGCCGAGGTCGGACCGGGCCAGATAGCCACCTGGGGCCGGGCCACCACCGACCGAGCCGACGCGTTCGGCTTCTCCTGGGAACGCTCCGGAAAGTCGAGCAAGTACTTCCCCTTCGACTGGACAGGACCCGACTGACCACACAGACCAAAGAGCACAGGGATCAAGAAGGACCGGATCCGGGACGAGGCGACCGACTGTGCGAAGAGCTGACCGCGTGAGCGCGTGCCCGCGGCTGGAGCCCTCGCAAGACCGGCAAGACCCCGGCACGGCCTGAAGATCGTCCATGCCCTGCAGGACACCCCACAAGCCCCCGCCCCGGCGAGCCTGATCCACCAGCCCACCGACACCAGCCTGCCCACAGGCCTGACGCACGACTTCCTCACCGCCCACCACTTCGCCGTGGACGACCGCACCCAGCGCATCGACACATTGCTCGCCTGCACCACCGCCCACCCGCCCGGCCCAGGCCGCCGTCACCGCCCGGCCGGCCTTCCACGCCCCACACGCGAGCGAGAAAGATGGACGCCTGTGCCGCTGAGCGCACGGCCTTCATCCGGGGTGTGCGACCGGCTTGCAGGCCCTGGGCCCCGGGATGAGCGTCAATGCGCGGGCGCCAGGCGGCCGCCGGCGCGGGCGGCTTCGGGGGTGAGGCCGGTCCAGCGGCGGAAGGCGCGGTAGAAGGAGTTGGTGTCGTCGTAGGCGAGGAGGTAGGCCACCTGGGAGGTGGGGAGGGATCGGTCTGCCAGGTAGCGGCGGGCGAGTTTCTCCCTGGTCTCGCTGAGGATCGCCTGGTAGCTGGTGTCCTCTGTCCGCAGCTGCCGCTGGAGTGTGCGGGGGCTGAGCATGAGCTGGGCGGCGATGGCGTTGATCGAGCTCTCGCCGGCGGGCAGGAGTTCGTGGAGTGCGGCACGCACCCGGTCGGCCGTGGTGGCGGACGCTTCGAGTTCGGACAGGCGGCGGCGCAGTTCCGGTGCGAAGAAGTTCCACATGGACTCGTCCTCGGTGAGGAACGGCAGTGCGGCGTCCTCGGCGGAGAAGGCGACGGCGTCGTCCTCCCCTTCGCGGATCTGCGTGCCGAAGTAGGAGGCCGCCGCGGCTGACGGCCGCGGGGCCCGGCGCATCGTGACGCGCGTCGGGTACACCTCGCGCCGCGTGCCGATGCGTGCCAGTGCGGCCCACAACGCGAGTTCGGCGGCGACCAGCAGCGGGGGCGGCGTCGGCCCCTCGGGCCAGTCGAACGCGACCGCCAGCGCGGTGCGGTCGACGGTGACCCGGAGCTTCACCGGGCCGATGAGCGGCTTGAACGCGGCGATGCGCTCGGCGGCGGTGCGCAGATCCGCGCTGCACAGGGCCGCGAAGATCGGCGGGTTGAACGCCTCGACGGACAGAGCACGCCCCATTCCCGCCGCGAGGCCGGGGTCTGCCGCCTCGGCGTCCAGCGCGTCCCAGAAGCGGTAGTACTCGTCGACCGTCATCGTGACCGGACCGTGCGTGAAGACGCCGGCCGGAAGCTGCGCCCGCCGCAGCACACGGGCGAGGGATATCCCGAGGTCGTGCACGAGCGCACGGGTACCCGGATCCAGGGTGAACCGCTCCGATGCCATCCCTTCAGCGTAGTTCCCCACGGGCAGAGGCGGGCATGCCGTATGCGCCATTCGGCATGCAGAAGGCGCCACACCGGGCTGGCGTGAACTGCAAGAGGACAGGCGCTATCCGCTAGTCCTCCGACGTGGATTGCCTCCTAGCGTGGAAGCCACGAGCCGCCGCGGAGGCCGGCTCGACGAAGAAACCCCGACGAAGAAACGAAACGAACCATGAACAAGACGATCCTCATCACCGGCAGCTCCAGCGGCATCGGCCGGGCGAGCGCGAAGCACTTCCACGAGCAGGGCTGGAACGTGATCGCCACGATGCGCAGCCCCGAGAAGGAGACCGAGCTTACCGCACTGGAGAACATGCTCGTCACCCGGCTCGACGTACAGGACTCCGACTCGATCGCCTCGGCCGTCGACGCCGGCCTGGAGCAGTTCGGCCGGATCGACGTGCTGCTCAACAACGTGGGATACGGCGCCTACGGTCTGCTGGAAGCCATCCCGATGGACAAGGCCCGCCGGCAGTTCGACGTGAACGTCATGGGCCTGCTGGAGACCACCAAGGCCGTCCTGCCGCACATGCGCGCCAACGGCAGCGGCACCTCATCAACATCTCCTCCATCGGCGGCAAGGTCACCTTCCCGCTCGGCACCCTCTACCACGGCACCAAATTCGCCGTCGAAGGACTGAGCGAGGCCCTCCACTACGAACTCGCCGCGATCGGCGTCAACGTCAAGATCGTCGAGCCGGGCATCGTCGCCACCGACTTCGCCGGCCGCTCCTTCGACTTCACCAACGACGAGACCCTCACCGAGTACCAGAAGCTCGTCGAAGCGGTCCTCGCAGGGCAGGCGCAGTTGGCCGTCGGCGGCGACGCGCCCGAGGTCGTCGCCGAGACCGTCTTCCAGGCCGCGACCGACGGCACCGACCAGCTGCGCTACCCCGCAGGCCCCTACGCGGCCGAACTGATCGCAAGCCGCGCCGCCGCTGACGACGCCACCTTCATCGGCGGCATCAAGGCCCGGTTCGGACTCTGACCGGCCAGGAACAGACCAACCACACCCCGCTCCAGTCACGAGAACCCATGACCACCAAAACCGCCCTCGTCACCGGCGCCTCCTCCGGCATCGGTGAAGCGACCGCCCTCAAGCTGATCAACCTCGGCTACACCGTCTACGGAGCAGCCCGCCGCACCGACCGCCTCCACAAGCTCGCCGAATCCCCCGGAGCTGTCGCCCGCCGACACCCGGCGCTGCGAGCCGGGGCCGACAGGCTGAGCGGCTGCCCGGGCGGCCACGCCGCTATGCGACGGCGGCACGCTCCAGTTGGGACGTGGACGAGGCAACCATGGAAGAACGCGAGTCCATGATCCGCAGAGTCCTCAAACGCGCCGCCGACCCTGCGGACTACCTGATCACCCCCGACGCCGAGCGAGCGGTTGCCGCAGCAGCCCTGGTGGTCGCACAGCACCCTGACGGCAAGCCTGCGTGCTCGAACTACGGCCCATCGGAGCCGCTGCCGACGTTGCCCGCAGACCTTCGGGCGCTCGCCGTCAGTGCCCTGGGCCGAGTAGTCGACGAGCAGTCCGAGATCGCCGAGCTGTGGGACGAGGCCACGGACGGGCCGAGATGGCGCCAAGACATCGCCCGCCTTCGCGATGTCCTCGACCCTCCGATCTCGCCACAAGAGGAAGTCCTCTTCGAGATCTAGCCGGTCACCCACAGTCACGGACCACAGAAGTTGAGCCAGAACCCGAGACATGACAGCACTTGTTCACCACTTCGGGCAGCGCTCAGACGGTGAAAGGAGGAATCGAACAAGGTTGGCGCTTAATGCGGGTGGCACTGATTAGGCGCTGTCGGGCTTTCAGGGGGCCGTGTTCTGCATGAGGGATTCGGCTTGTGCCTGCTGGACGGCTGTGACGCTGCAGGCGGCGCGCACGGAGGCCAGGGTGACGGCCGGGGAACGGGCGTCCTGGGGCCAGGCGACGGCCAGGTTGGAGTCCGGGAGGTCGCTGATCGGGCGGTCAACGCGAAGGGCCACAGCCACGCGTGACCCGGAAATACCCAAAACTGCCTGCAGCGCAATCGTCCAAGCTCGGGATGCGAGGCACGAGGGCGGGGTGTGTACTGAAAGCACGGTGTCGACTCAGAGCACCGCCCAAGTCAACCGCTGACTCCGGAGGTAGGGGTGCCTCCGGTAAGTGCCTGCGCTGGTGCTCGCGGCGAGGCCACCTTGTATCTGCGGGCCTTGAGACCGGTGGGGACCGCATCGATCGGGGGCCACCGTCCGCCGAGTCAGTGACGCAAGAAGAGGGAAGCGGTGAAGGGAAAGCGATGACTCAGCCAGCGGCGTCTTGCAGCACAGCCGAGGAAGCCCGAGACTACTTGCACGCCAACGGGGCGGGAGGGCCAGTACTCGTACTCGCCTCTGACGTACTCGAGCAGATCCAAGCCGCCGAAGCGGCAGGTGGATTCGAGGGCGGCATGTCCGGAGCGGCTGGAGAAGGTGGCTTTTCTGCGGAAGGCAACCCGGGGACCAACTCGAGCGACGGCAGCGGGTTGCCCCCACTCGACTTTGACATCGAGGGCGCGTGGACCGGAGACGGGATCGCGCGTTTCGTCGAGGGCGTTGTAGAGGTGGCCCACACTGTAGGCGAGGCCGCACACTGGGTCGCCGAACGCGGTGTGACCCCAATCTTGGTCGTTCCGCGGAAAGAGTTGAAGAGGCTCGTCACACCTGACGGCGCATGATCGTGCAATGCTCCGGAAGCCCCCCCTTTCGCACCGGCGTGGCGGCGGACTGGTGGGCGCGGACGGCAAGCCAGTCGCTGTTGTCGGCCGCATCCGCCTGCTGACCTTGAATGCGTGATGTCGTCATGGTGGCTGGCGTCGGAGGCCGGTGCCGGTGAGGCAGCCGTCGAGGACGTCGGGGCGGTACTGGAGCTGGCGTAAGCCGCGCCGGACGGCGGTTATCAGGTCCTCGGGGTTGGCGTACGCGCGGTTGGCTGTCGTGGTGTGTCGCAGGACCGACCAGATGCCCTCGACTGGGTTGAGGTCAGGTGCATAGGGCGGCAGTTGGAAGACGGTGAGCCAGTCGCGGTCGGCGGTGTAGCGGCGCATTCCGGCCGTCAGGTGGGTGTTGAGGTTGTCCGAGACCAGCACGATCGCGCCGCCGAGCTGCTGGTGGGCGGTCTGGACGAGGTCGCGGTAGTCCTTCCAGGAGAAGCTCTTGCGCCCGTCGGGGCGGGTGTCCGGGCAGGGCCGGTAGATCAGCCGCGAGGGTTCGCCGGCCGCACGCGGATCACGGGGGTGTGTCCGCGACGGGACCAGGTACGGGTGGTCGGCGGCGTCATCGAGAATCCGGCTTCGTCCTCGAAGACGAGCCTGGCGTCGAGCGCCGCCACGGTCCTTCCACGCTCGGCCAGGTCTCCTTCACCCAGCCGGCCACCGCGGTCTCGTCCCGCTCGATCGCCCGTCGGGCGGGGACCTGGCAGCTCCAGCCGTGCCGCTTGAGCAGGGCGGCCACCCCTTGCACGGTGTAGCTCTTGTGGAACCGACGCCCGATCAGCGTCCTGATCCGCGACAGGGTCCAGGTCTGTCCGGCCAGCCGTGTGCCACCGGCCCCTTGGCCAGTTCCCGCTCCAGCACGGTGAACAGTACGTCGCTGAGCAGTGGCAGTGATGCCGGGCCTTTGGAGGCCAGGGCTCCGGGCCCGGTCTGCGACCAGGTCTTGCGCCAGCGCTGTACCGACCGGACGCTGACCCGCAGGTCATGGGCGATGACCGAGTTGTCGTCGCCCTGCCGGAACCGCTCGGCCGCCTCCATCCTCAGCCTCTCGCGGAAGGCCCGCCGTTCGTCGGTCAGTCCGCCCCCTTGCGCATACCTCATACACTCGGCATACCGCAGGGATCATGAACCGTCAGCCCCGCCGACACCACGCTTTGAAGGTCAGTAGTCGGTCGCGTATGGCTTTGGCGAGCAGGACTGTGCGGTTGGGCAGGAACAGTCTTCCGTCGCGCAGGTCCGTGGTCAGGACGGTGCGCAGTTCCTTGGAGGTGAGCGCGTGGAAGATGACCAGTGCTGACAGGGCCGCCTTCGGCGCCGCCTGGTCCTGGAGGATTTGACGGAGGTCGGCGACCTTGACCGGCAGAGGAATAGTGGCGGTCGGCATGCCACAGCGTCGGGCAGGACGTCCAGGATGAGACACCAGCAGCCGGGGCCCAACCATCTGGCGGCTGCAGGTCGTAAGTGATCAGCTCCGCACGCCGATCACGGCCCAGTCGCGGCGGCCGGCCTGCCTGACGACGTCACCCCATTCGGTGACGAGCCGGGAGAACGACGGGAAGTCCTGGATCCAGCCGATAGGTTCGGTGAGGTGGCGGTCGAAGGGCTCGCGCAGTGAGCCGAGGTGCGGCTCTACCTGGCCCCAGAAGCGGTGCAGCGCTGCCACCTTCTCCGGCAGCAGCCAGAGCATGACATCGAGCCGAGAAGCCCAGTCACAGGTGTCCGGCTGGACAGCCGGGGAGAAACCTGACGTCTCGGAGGCGTAGGTGGAGCCATCCCAGAACAGCGGGGCAATGAACTGGTCGAAAGCATCCCCCAGCGGCGCATCGACGAAGGCGCGCAGTTCGTCCCAGCGTTCGCCGGCCCAGAAATGCGCTTTGTACGAGGTCATGGTGTCGAGGAACTCGTAGCGCGCCCACCACCGGGCCTGCGTGGGGTCGGGCCATGTCCACCCCGGTGGGAGGTTGTAGTCATACACATCGTCCGGGCCGAACGCGGCCTCCTCGACCAGGTCCTCCCGCTGTCCAGCCGGCACTGACTCCAGATAGGCCCAGTCGACGATCAGGACCTCCATGCACACGCCCACGCGGTCAGCATACGAACCGGCTGGCCGCCCCCGTGGAAAACCGCCTCTCGCCCGGCACGACGCGTCCGTGCTCCTGCAGGTTCGCGGCCGGCCGCCGGCGGTGCCCGGCGGCAGCATCGGCCGGACACAGGGCACGCCGCCGGGCGGTTCAGTCTCTCCCACGAGCCAACTCGGCCCGGCGGGGGGCAGCTTCAGGGACATCGGTCCGGCCGAAGCCGTCTCCGGTGGGATAACAACTGCCAGGCGGCTCCGTTCACTTCTTGCGACAGCGTTTGTTTGCGACAGCGTTTGTTGACGAGTTCTGACGTCGTCGTCCGGCCGAGGACTCTGCGGATCGTCATGAGTTTTGAAGGCACCTGCTGATGCAGCCGCGTCGTGTCGGCGGCTCGCAACAGGGCTGCCACAAGGTTTCAAGATCGCTTGACCTTGCCCCAGCAGGAAGGACAACAGTGTCTCCACAGATCACATGAGCGGGCGCTGTGCGCTCGCCAGCCAGCAGGACGAAGAGGAGGGAGTTCGAGTGACGGCGACCTGCGTCATTCTTGATATCGGTGGCGTGTTGGAGATCACGCCGGAAACAGGGTGGGTGCAGCGGTGGGAAGAGCGGCTGGTGCTGCCGCCGGGCACTGTGCATGAGCGGATGCGCGACGTGTGGCAGGCCGGGAGCGTCGGGAGCATCAGCGAACGAGAGGTTCACGAGCAGGTGGCAGCACACCTCGGGCTCGACGCGTCCCAGGCGGAAGCCTTCATGGCGGATCTTTGGGTGGAATACCTGGGGACGCCTAACGAAGAACTCATCGCTTTTGTGCGAGGGCTGCGGGGAAGCTGCAAGCTGGGCATCCTGAGTAACAGCTTCGTCGGTGCCCGGGAGCGGGAGACGGCGCTGTACCACTTCGACGAACTGGTCGAAAAGATCGTGTACTCGCACGAGATCGGCATCGAGAAGCCGGACCCACGTGCATTCGAGGCCGCATGCGCCAGCCTGGCGGTGCGACCGGAGAGCTGCCTCTTCATCGATGATTTCGCCGTAAACGTTGAGGCGACCCAGGCGGCGGGCATGCAGGCGCATGTGTTCGAAGACAACGCCACGACGATCGCGCGGATCGCAGCTCATCTGGATGCCGGCCCCCGGGTTGCAGGGCGTATCCCGCTCGGATGACGTCGGCCTGGCCGGGCTTCAGCGGTTGCCGGCCAGGTGGTGAAGCGGTTGGTCAGCCCGCTTCTGCGTGTTCGGCGCGGGCTCGGGTGGTGGCGAGACGGTAGGAGTCGGTGCCGGTCTCGATGATGGTGCCGCCGAAGGTGAGGCGGTCGACGATGGCGGCGCAGAGGCGGGGGTCGGTGAAGGTCTTGGTCCAGCCGCTGAAGGACTCGTTGGAGGCGATGGCGACGCTGTTCTTCTCCTCGCGTTCGGTCAGGACCTGGAAGAGGAGTTCGGCGCCGCGGCGGTCGAGTTCCATGTAGCCGAGTTCGTCGATGCAGAGCAGGTCGACGCGGCCGTAGCGGGCGATGGTCTTGGTCAGCTGTTTATCGTCGGCGGCTTCGACCAGCTCGTTGACCAGCTTGGTCGCCAGGACGTACTTGGCTCGGTAGCCGGCCATCGCGGCCTCGGTGCCCAGTGCGATCAGCAGGTGAGACTTGTCCGTGCCGGAGTCGCTGATGAGGCAGAGGGGCAGGCCCTTCTTGATCCGTTCGCACTTGGCGAGGGTGTGGATCATGGCTGCGTCGATGTTGGGGTTGGTTTCGAAGTCGAACTTTCGCAAGGACTTGTCGCGGGGGGAAGCCTGCCGCCTTGATGCGGCGCTCGGAGCGGCGGCGGGCCCGGTCGGCGCACTCGGCCAGGAGGAGCTCGGCGAGGTAGCCGGGGTGGGACATCTACTCACGGCTCGCTGTCTCGGCGAGGTCGGGGAACTGGGAGCGGATGGTGGGCAGCCGGAGCATGCGGCATGCCTGGTCGACGGGGGTGGTGGCGGCCTGCTCGGTGAGTCTTCGCTGGCGGGGAGGGGTCACGGCATTCTTCTCTTTCACGGGGTGGGGTGGTCGGGTCGGCGGAGCCGCAGGAGCTGGTCGTAGGGGGCGAGGGAGGGCAGGGGCCTCTTGTCGGGTGGCAGGTTGGCCCTGACGGCCGCGGGCAGCGGGGCGATGGCGGTCTGGCTGGTGGTGGAGGGCGGCTGCTGGGGTTCTTCGGGTCCGGTGTCGGCGTCGGCTGCCTTGCGGGCTTCGAGAGCGACGGCATCGGCGGTGAGGGCACCGGTCTTCAGGGCTGCGGCGAGGCCGGTGACGTGGTGTTCGTGGGGCAGGTGGCGGCTGAGGAGGAGGACCTCGATCAGGGCCCGGGTGCCGTCGCGTTCACCGTGCGCTTTGACGGCGGCTTCCCACCAGGCGTGGTGCATGGGAGTGAACCGGCCGGTGGCCCGGGCCTGGTCGAGGGCGGTGGCGCCGGGGAGGGCACCAGGCTTGCGGATCAGCGCCTCCAGGTAGTGGTCGAGTTCGAGGCGGGATCCATTGCGGGCGATGAGACGCTCATGGCGGGCGACTTCCTCGCGGCCGTCGTGGACCACGAGTTCGGAGGCGTGGAGCATGACGCGGACGGTTCGGCCGATCAGCCGCACCGGCACCGAGCAGCGGTTCATCCGGACGCAGATCTGGCTGTAGCGGTCGACCCGCGGGGTGGACAGCCTGCCGGTCTCGAGCGGCTCCTCCGGCAGTGGCGCGAGCAGCGGCTGCTCGGCCGCGAAGTACTCGCCGATCGTGCGGGGACGGGAACGGATGCGGCGGGCGTCGTCCTCCTGGTCCCACCGGTCGATCATCGCGTTGAGCTCGGCGGGCGTGTCCACTTCAGGGACGGGGACAAGGTGGTTGCGGCGGAACCAGCCGATACCAGCCGATCTGGCCCTCGCCGCCGCCCTTCTCGTGGGCGCCGCGGAGGCCGGGCTGGCAGTAGAGGGCGTCGATGCCGTAGTGGGAGCGGAAGGCGGTCCAACGTTCGGCTTCCACCCGGCGACGGGAGAGTCCCAGCACCTGGTCGACGGCGGCTCTAAGGTTGTCGTAACGGACCTTCCCGGTCGGCACTCCGCCCAGCACGTTGAGAGCGTGGACGTGGCCCTCGAAGAACGCTTCCTGCCCTGCCGAGGCGAAGATGCGGTGCACGGCCTTGCCCGAGTACGACAGCCGGAACGCGAACAGGTAGCAGGTCACCAGCTCGCCGGCCAGCTTCACGCTGACGTCACCGAAGTCGACCTCGGCCTCCGCCCCGGGCCTGTGGGTCTGCGGGACGAACGCGTCCACCACCCCCTTGCCGGCCTGGAGACGAATCTTTTCACGGCGGGCGGCGACGTAGGCGCGGACCATCTGGTAGGAGACGTCGACGGCTTCATGCTCGTCCAGCAGCCGGTCGTAGATCCGCTTGACCGTGTGGCGCTGCTTCCGTGGCGCGGTCAGGTCCGCCTTCAGGATGGCGTCGATCACCGGCTTGTAGGGGTCCAGGCGGGTTGCACGTGGCCTCATCTTCTTGCGCGGCTCTGGCAGGGCCGAGGTCAGAGCCCTCTGCACGGTGTTGAAGCCGACGCCGTACTTCCGCATGAGCGCGCGCGTGGACATGCCGGTTTTGGCATCACGGCGGATCGCCGCGTACAGATCGACCTTGGAGTTCGGCAGCACCCGGGCCCCCTCGTCGTGCAGAGCACAACCAGGGTCCCGAAGCAAGCACCGGGGCGTTCTCGAAACTCAGCGACATCACTCTCCCGTGGAACCAGGCGTTCACGCCGCTGAGCAACAGACGTTCTCCGAACTCACCTACAAAGCCACACCCTCGACCCGCCCGCCCAGTAACTGATCATTTCAGAATGAGTTTGGCTCACAGGCTTGGCAGTTGGGCTGGTGGGCGGCAGAGTTCTGCGGGTCTCGGATGATCTTGTGTCTGATGATCTGTGGGATCGTGTCGCCCGCCGCGGCGTCGGCGGTATCCGGGCCGGCTGCCGGCGGATGATCGTGCGGCTCTGCGCGGGATCGTCTACGTGCTGCGCACGGGTGTGACCTGGGCGGACGTGCCGAACGAGACGATCGGCTGCAGCGGAGTGACGTGCTGGCGGCGACTGCGGGACCGGACCGAGGCCGGCGTCTGGCCCCGCCTGCACGAGATCCTCCTCGCGGAACTCCGCAAGGCAGGACTGTTGGACATGGAGGACGCCGCGGTCGACGGCTCGCACGTCCGGGCCCTGAAAGGGAACGCCTTGTTCGAAATGGATGAGGATGACGACTGCGGGCAAGCAGTTAACTCCTTTGGGTGATGCGGACGTCGAACTGATGGGCATACGATCCGGTCGGCTTGGTGATGCCTATGGGTGCTCGGCTGGCAGGAGTGGCTGAAGCCGGGGCGAGGGGACGGGTTGTGGCGCATGCGTGGGGGAGAGTTCTTTGTGGTTTGGGGCTGATGGCGGCAGTCTGCGGGGGGCTGTTGGTCGGCTGTTCCAGCGGTGGCGGCCGGGCGGCGGGGGACGGGGAGCCGCAGCCGAGTTTGGGTACCACTCGTAATACATCGGGCGCGGAGGCCGGAAAGCCAGGTGGATCAGCTGGTGCGGACGGTGGCGATGTGGTGCCGGGGGCGTCCCCGACCGTCGTGTGGGATCCGGCGCGGCAGCCGGGCTCAGTCGGGCAGGCGCAGAAGCTGATCCGGAAGGTGATCGCAGGGCCGGAGTTGTTCGGGCGGGGGGTTGTGCGTGCGACGCCGTACGAGGGCGACCCGAGCCGCTGGGCGGTGTTGGGGCAGGACTGCGGCTGGCGGCTGGAGCCCTTGCCGAACGATGTGCTGGCGACACTGACCCGTTACTTCGAAGTGCCTGCGGAGGGCGGCAAGGGATCAGTGCGGCTGTCGGCCACGGTTAGTGTGCACCGCACGGCCCTGGGTGCGGACTGGGCCCAGGCGGGCACGCTGGAAGAGGTGATGGGCTGTCCGGAGCAAACGCTGCGCCCGGGTGAGCGGCTGACCGGCCTGATGTCGGCCTCGCACGTGTGGGGTGACGGTGCCAACCGTTCCGGCGAGGACCAGCTGCATGAGAGCGGCCAGTGCCGCAGCCGCACCCGCGGCGGCCCGTATCCCTACGTCTGGCTGCAATCCACCTTCGGACCGGTGACGGTCGGGGCGTCCGCGTGTGGGGGCCGGGGCCGCAGCGACGAAGAGGTGCAGCGCATGGTCACCCAGTCCTCCGGCTGGATGCGGTCGGCACTGGAGGACGAGATCGGGCGGCCCGCCGGGGCGCCATCCAGGTCCTCGGAGCCGGGCGCCTGGTCCGGCGAAAGCTCCTCCGCGTCCGGCACACAGGGGGGCGCGTGATGGAGCCGCTGGTCGCATCCGACCCCTCCCGCCTTGGCGGGTACCGGCTGCTGCGGCGGCTGGGCGCGGGCGGCATGGGCGTGGTCTATCTGGGTCGTGCCGCCGACGGGGAACTGGCCGCGGTGAAGGCGATCCAGCCCGAGTACGGCGGTCAGCCCGAGTTCCGGGCCCGGTTCCGCCGCGAGATCGCCTCGGCCCGGCGGGTGGCGAGCCCCTGGGTGGTGCCGGTACTGGGCGCGGACACTGAGGCCGAGGCCCCGTGGCTGGCGACGGCGTTCGTACCGGGACCCTCTCTGGACCAGGTGGTCGCGGCCTGCGGGCCCCTGCCGGTTCATGTGGTGCGGCCGCTGGGAAACGTGCTGGCGCGGGCCCTGTCGGCGGTGCACGAGGCGCGTCTGGTGCACCGGGACGTCAAGCCGGGCAACGTCCTGCTGGCGCTGGACGGGCCACGGCTGATCGACTTCGGTATCGCGCGTCCGACGGCGGCCGAGGAGACCGCGCTGACCACGGGCGGCATGGTGGTGGGTACACCGGGGTTCCTCTCCCCGGAGCAGGCGCGGGCCGGGCAGGTGGACTCTGCGAGCGATGTCTTCTCGCTCGGCTGTGTGCTGGCATATGCGTCCACCGCGCGGCCGCCGTTCGGCACCGGCACCGTGGATGCGCTGCTGTATCGCACGGTGCACGACGCGCCCGACGTCGACGGCGTGGACGATCCGGCCCTGCGGGCGCTGCTGGACCGTTGCCTGGCCAAGGAGCCCGGAGACCGGCCGACGGCCGCGGAGGTGGCCGGGGAACTGGCCGGCGGAACCGGGGACGCCCCTACCGGCTCTCTCGACTGGCTGCCGGAAGCGGTGGTACGGATGGTCGCGGACCGGTCAGCCGAGACGCTGGCGCTGGCAGCTATCGAGCCAACCGAAATCTCCCAGCCGGCCGGGACATCCGAGGTGCCCGCCCCGGCAGCACCGGGCCGGCGTCGGATCCTCACCCTCGCCGCGGGCGGCGCTGCCCTGATCGCGACGGGCGGCGGCGCGGCCCTGTGGACGGCTGCGCGTGGCGGCGACGAGGACCCGGACCCCGCGCGGGCTGCAAGGCGGCCGTGGGTCATTGGCGTCCATGCGGATCTGACTGGGCCGCAGCAGCAGGCCGGAAGGGCGCAGGAGAAGGCGGCGCGGCTGGCCGTGGAGCAATTCAACTCCCGCAAGCGCAGGCCCTTCACACTCAGCCTTGAGGTGATCGACGACCGGGGTGAGGCCACGCGGTCGCGTTATGCGGCACGGCGTCTGGCCGGCGACCGGGACGTACTTGCCGTTCTCGGTCCCACCGGCTACTCGTCGACGCAGGGCGCGGCGGAAGTGTACGAGAGCGCCGGCTTGCCGCTGCTGACGGTGTCTGAACTCTCCATCGGTGCCGCGATGACGGTGCTGCTCGCCGAACCGCGCGTCTATTTCCAGGCCGCATCTCACACCTCGTTCGCTTCCACAGTGACCGTACTCATGTTCCAGGCACATGGGGCACGGCGTCTCGGCCTGATGGCCGACCGCGCCGGCCGGGCCGTCGGCTGGGACTCCGCCGACATGGCACGCCAGGTGGCGAATAGCAAGGGGCTGGATGTGTACCCACGGGTTGTTCCCGCTGCCGCTTCCGAGCTGGGACCCGTTGTCACTGACATGCTCGATCACGGCATCGACAGTTTCTATTACACCGGCACGCCAGAACGCGCCGCCGTGGTCGCGCGGGCCCTGGCGGCTTCACAGTTCCACGCGCCCCGATTTCTTGACCCCGCCTCGGCGACCAGTGGCTTCATCTCGGAGGCGGGGAGGGCGGCCGAAGCGTGGCAGCTTGTCGCGCCCTACACGAGCCCGGAGGCGGCCGGTATGCGGGGGTTCGCCGCCGCCTATCGGCAGCGGTACGGCGAGGCGCCGGGTACATGGGCGATCGAGGCGTACGACGTGACGCGGCTGATCATCGGTCGGCTCACCGTCCTCTCCGCGCGGGACGGTCGACGTCCCAGCCGGGAGAGATTGGCCGACGCCCTGGCCCGGGTTGAGTTCAAGGGGCTGGCCGGGACGTACGCGTTTGATGAGCGCAGGTGGCTGAAGGTGCCCCGCGTGTACCACTACCGTGTTGCCGGCGGCAGCTTCACGTACGTCGGCCTGCCCCGGTTCGGCCAGTCCTGAAGGCGGCCGCCAGCGATGCGTGCGCTGCGGCCCCAGGACCCTGTCGACCTGGGCGGACACCGGTTGCTGGCCCGGCTGGGCGCGGGTGGCATGGGCGTGGTGTACCTGGCTCGAGCCACCGATGGGAGTCTCGTGGCGCTGAAGGTCGTCCGCGCCGAGCACGCCGCCGACCCGGCCTTCCGGGCCCGGTTCCGGCGCGAGGTGGACCTTGCGGCGAAGCTGACCGGGCGCTGGGTGGAGCCGGTCAGGGCCGCCGACCCCGAAGCGCGCGAGCCGTGGCTGGCCACCGCCTTCGTGCCGGGCCCGTCGCTGGCCGAGGCGGTGGAGGAATGCGGACGGCTGCCCGCATGCACCGTCCTCGCTCTGGGTGCGCACATGGCAGAGGCCCTGAGTGACTTGCACGCGGCCGGCCTGTTGCACAGGGACGTCAAGCCAGGCAACATCCTGCTCGCCCGCGACGGGCCGCGGCTGATCGACTTCGGCGTAGCGCACGGCGTGGGTGTGACGGCGCTGACGGCCCCCGAGGCGGTCATCGGCACCCCGGGTTATCTCTCACCGGAGCAGGCCCGCGCGGGCGACGTGGGGACGCCGAGCGATGTGTTCTCCCTGGGATGCGTCCTGGCGTACGCGGCCACCGCGCAGCGGCCTTTCGGCAGCGGCGACCCGGCGGCCGTCCTGTATCGCACCGTCCACGAGGCCCCGGACCTCACCGGCCTTGCCCCCCTGCCGCCGCTGGCGCGGGCAGCGGTGGCCCGCTGCCTTGCCAAGGACCCAGGGCAGCGGCCCACGGCGCGAGAACTCCGGGATGCTCTAGCGGCAGTGGCGGCAACGCGCGACCCCCGGGTCCCCGGGGCCTCTTGGGGACCGCGTCGCAGCCCGGCCGCGGAACCTGCCGCCCCGGGCAGCCGTGGCGCGGGTGAGGGCCGGGCCGCCCGAAGTCCGGGGATACCTTCGACATCAGCTGCCAGGGCCGCGGGGCCGGAGCCGGGCGGTGAGGAGTCCGGCCGACTCGTCTCGGGGAGTCCGGCGCCGGATGGCGAATGGCTGCCTCCCGCCGTACTGCGGCTGGTGGCCGAACGGTCGACGCGCGCACTGGCCCCACCTCCACGTCTCTCGACGCCGGCCATACCGGAGCCGTCGGCCCCGCTGGCCGGCCCGCATGGCTCGGCTCGGGGCGTCTCTCGCCGTCGCATCCTGACGGCCGGCGGCTCACTGGCCGCCGTACTCGCCACCGGAAGTGCCGCAGCCCTGCTCGTCACCAGGGCGAAGACCGGGCAGGGCCGCACCATTCCCCGGACCCTGCCCACCCACACCATTGGCCTCCAAGCCGAGCTGACCGGCGGCCGAAAGGAAACCGCGATAGCCCAGGAGCGAGGGGCGAGACTTGCGATCGACGCGCTCAACGGGCGCAGGGACGCACGCTTCCGTCTCGCCTTGACGGTGTATGACGACCAGGGCACGGCCGAGGGTGCGAAGAAGGCTGCCCGCCGCGTGCTGGCCGAACCCTCCGTCCGTGCCGTGATCGGCCCGGTCGGCGAGACTGCCCTGCGGGCCGCCGAGCCGCTGTACACGGCGGTCCGCATGCCGATCGTTCTCGTCTCGCACGACGGCAGCCCGCTGACCACGGTCATCACCCGTACCATGTGTGTCACCCGCGTTGGCGACGACTTGGCGATCCAACCGTTGACCCACTACATGAGCCGGGTATGCGGCGTGCGCCGAACCGCCGTCATCCAGGACCGCGCCGCGGGCCAGACGGCGTGGCGCCTCACTAGGGACCTTCAGACCGCACCGCCCGGCGAGGGCACGGTCACCGTCCACTCGGTGGCGGCCGAGGACGACGACTTCGGCAAGGCCGTCACCCAGGCTCTGGCCGAACATCCCCAGGCGGTTTTCTACGCGGGGGAGTCACCGGGTCGGGCCGCCGCCGTGGCCCGCACATTGCGACAGGCGGGCTTCACTGGTGTCCGGGCGGCCATCGAACCCGTCATGCGCCCGGCCTTTGTGAGGGAGGGGGGTGAGGGGGCTGAGCAGTGGGTTTGCTCCGCCCCTTACACAGAACCGGCCTCCGCCGACACCGCGGCCGCCAAGGCGTTCACCGCCGCGTATCGCACGCGCCACGGCCACACTCCGGGGCGGTGGGCCGCAGAAGCATACGATGCCGTCGGTCTCATCGCCCGCACCCTGGGCGCACTCGGCGCAGGCAACACCGACATCGAACCCTCCCAAGTCGCCGAGCGCCTCTTCCACACGACACATGAGGACGCGGTGGCCAAACCCATCCGGTTCCTCAGCGACACCACCCACAGCCTGGACCCGCGGGGCGGGAGCTTCCTGTACCAGGTGCAGGACGGGACGTTCCGGTTTCTCGGGCCGTACGACCAGGTCCGCAGGGCGGGGCAGACCGGCTAACAGTCTCTCCGGCGACACCACCCCCATTGACCGCGAGACAGCCCTCGCCCTGGCCCTGGACCTCTCCCGCCGCAGCACCCCGCCGACGGGGGATTCTGCACCTACCAACCCGTCGTCGACGGCGGAGCCTGCCCCTGGAAACCCGACTGCGAGAACTGCGACAACTTCGTCCTCTCCGGCGCCGACCTCCTCTACTGGCGACGCAAAGCTGAACAGTGGCGATCCATCGCCGAGAACGCCCCCGACGATGCCACCGCCGACTACCTCCACACCGTCTTCGAACCCACCGCCAAGGCGATCAAAGGACTTGAGCAGGTCCTGGCCGCCCTCGGCATCCTCGACGAAGCCCTCACCCTCGACTTACGGCGCCCCCAGGACTATTTCCACCGCACGTGGAGCACCGCTTTCCGCGCCCGCGATCTCGCATCACTGCAGGCCCCGACGACGCCACAAGGCAGACATGAGCACTTCCCGCACCGACGCGGCCCTCCGAGCCCGCCGCCAAGCCACCCAAGAGATGCTTCAACGCCTCCAGACCGCCCTGGCGGCCAGGGCACGCGACCATACCCCTGTCACCGTCGCAGCCCTTGCCCGCACCGCCCGTGTCTTACGCACCTCTCTCTACCAAAACCAGCAGGCCAGAGCCCTGATCGAGCAGGTCACCCGCACAAGCAGACCCCAACCCGGCACCTTCAGCAGCCGCAGCCGCACACATCCTGCCTGGAGGGAGCGCGCCCTCAATGCCGAAGACGCACTCACCCAGACCCAGCGCGAAATCCGCACCCAGCGCACCCGCATTGCAAAACTCCTCGGCAAGATCCGCGACCTCGAACACGATCTCCCCGAAGGCTCACTTCAGCGCATCGTTACCGAGAACACCACGCTGAAGCAGCACGTACGACAGCTCACCCAGGACAACCAGCGCCTCCAAGAGCGTCTGGCCAGCGCCCGCCGGAACAACCGCTTCCTGGACAAACGCATCGCAGATCTTGAAGCCCAACTCGCGCCGTACCTCACCACACCACCCCCGCGTCCCTGACTCAGCCGCGGATCGATGCCAAACGAGAGGTCCCTGGCCGAGGACCGTCAGATCCATTCCATGCCCAGCTTCCGCAGTGCGTCGAGCTGGTCCTGGGTGAGCTTGTCCCGCCTGGATTTGGTGTTGGAGACCCACACACCCAGCTTCACGGTCACTGGCTCCGCTTCGCCGTCGATCACGATCTCCTCGGCATGACCACGCGGTACGGGCCGGTGGACGCCTTCCCGTTCGACCCACTGCGTCAGGGCGGTCAGGCCTCGTTGGAACGCCGCCTGGGCCTTGCTCGGGCCCTTGGCCGCACGCGTGCCCGCCGGCTTGGGAGAGGCCGCCTCAGCGGGCTGTACGCCCAGCTTGGTCAGCCGTTGCTGCTGCTCGGTGGACAGCTGTTTCCAGGTGCCCGGGTTCTTCTGCCGCTCCAACCACCGGCCGATGTCGTCGCCGTCCATCAGCACGCCGGGTTGGATATCGGGCAGCACCCCGTCAGGCTCGTCCTCCGCGAGGTCGGCGAGGTGGCGGTAGTGGCGCTGCCAGTCCAGTGGTGAGGGGCAGTTCCAGTCCGGGTCAATCGACGTCAGCTGCGCGGCCCGCGTCTGCGCACGTTCGGGGTTCTTGCCGAGGCCGCCCTTGCGACGCAGGTTCGCCAGAAGCTGCCCGATAGGCACAAGGCCCTCGGTCTTACTTTCGCCCCAGACCGCGTCTTGGCGGGGTGCGAGGTGTCCGGTGGTGCGCCGGTAGGAGCGCAGGACTGCCAGCTTTGTCTCCCAGGCTTCTTCGCCGGGTTCCCAGACCATGCCCGCCTCGGCGGCGTCGAGGAGCCTCTTGCGGCGCGGTTCGAGTTCTGCGACTTCTCATTTCGATGTCGTCCACGTTTGTGATTGGGCGGTGGGGTGGCAGCGGGTGGGCGTCAGCGGGCTCGTGGTGTGGATGTCCTGGTAGGGGGTGTGGGGCGGGGTTGTGGTTGCTGTCATGGGGTGACCAAGCAGATGTTGTGGGGCGGCTAGCAGGTTGGTTGCTGGCTGTCATGGCTTTCGCTGTTCCTATGTGAGGGGCTGGCGGGGTCGGGTGGGCTGGGCCGTATGACGGTTCAGGGGGTTTCGGCGGGTGGGGCCGGGGTGGGATCGGCTGCTGTTGTGCCGGCCGGGGGTGCGTCGTTGGCGCGGGGTGTGGTGGTACGGCGGCTTCTTGCGGTGGATGGGGAGGGGACGCTGTCGGCGCTGCATGTGCGGATCGCGGCGGAGCTGGCGGGTGTGTCGGAGCGGACGGTGTGGCGGTGGCTGGCCGATGGACGCCGGGGGCATGTCGAGGCGCGGCCGCGGCAGGACGGGTTTTCGCTGAGCGACGCCTTGTGGGAGGTCCTCGCTGAGGCGGGTGGGAACGTAGCGGAGTTGCGGCGCAGGATGCTCCGGGCCCAGCAAGAGGGGGCGTTGGAGGAGTGGGATGCGGAGTGTGTGCCCTCGCTGCCGACGTTGCACCGCGTGATCAAGCGGGATCTGGGGGCGGGCCGGGTTCTTGAAGTGGCTCGTCCGGCGGGGGCCAGGGTGGGGCTGGAGCCGAGCCGGTATGACCGGGCACTGGCGGATTTGGGTTTGGTGGACGGGGCGGGTGGTCCGCTTGTTGTCGACGGGCCGCCCGCCGACGTGCCGGTGCCGGAGGGCGCCGCGGATGCGGGGGTGCGGGGCGGCGGGGTGCGGTTGTACGTGCCGGGGGCCCGGCTGGTGTCCACACGGCAGGTGGCCGGTGTGGCGGAGGCTGTGGGGCATACGGTCGCGGCCCGCGGGATGTGCTGTGTGTACGGGGATACGGGCCTGGGGAAGACGGTCGCCGTCGAGCAGTCGTTGCATCTTCTGCCCGGCCGGGTGCGGGTGTGGCGGGCGGTGGCCGGCGTGGCGCCCGGTCTGCCGCAGCTGCGGGCCTCGCTGTGTGAAGCGCTCGGGCTGCCGTCGGGGGCGCTGCCGCACCGGGCCGGGCCGGCCAGCCAGGCTCTGACGCGGGCGCTGGCCGAGCCGGGTGTGCTGTTCATCGATGACGCCCAGCGGCTGACGCCGCCATTGATGGATTATCTGCGGCAGTTGTGGGACGCGCCGGGCTGTGCGGCGGCGCTGGTGCTGTGTGGGGCTGGAAGCGAGCGGGCCCTCGCCCGTGCTTCGGCGTTGCGCTCGCGAGTGCTGACCTGGCATCAGGTCGGCCGGCTTGATCCGTCTCAAGTGCCGCAGACGCTGACTCTTTTCCATCCCGTGTGGGCGCAGGCGGACCCGGACGACCTTGCGCGGGCGGACGAGCAGATGGCGCGCGGCAATTTCCGCACGTGGGCGAAGATCACGTCGCATGTCTACGCGGCCCGCGAGCGCGGCCCCGCACGGCGTGTGGACCGGGAGCTGATCGAGCAGGCCTGCGCGCGTCTTGGCCCCTACCCGTGACGGTCCGGGCTGCTCGGAGGGCTCGTGTACGGGGCCTTCATCTGTTCCGACGAGGTGAACGAAGACGCGCTCTCCATGGAAGTGGAAGGGACGGAGGGGCACGGCGTGGACGGGCAGCCGATGGCACCGCCGCAGGATCCGGCTGGTGTTCTGGGGGAGGTGTCTTTGACGGCGTTGCGGGCGCCGGCGGTGCGTCGTCTGCTGGCGCTGCGCGTCGAGCGGCGGCTGTCGCGGGAGCATGTGCGCCTGGCCGGGGAGTGCCTGGGGGTGTCGGAGCGGACGGTGTGGCGGTGGCTGGCTGAGGCCTCACGGTCGCCCCGGGCCGCGATCTGCCCCGGGGAACGCAGCGGTGACCGGTTCGAGATCACCAGGGAGATCCGGGTGCTGTTGGCGTACTGGCACGGCAACGCTTCTGCGGTCCACCGCCAGTTGGTGGCCCGGGCCGAGACCGGCGGCCGTGACGGTCAGCCGACGACGGCGTCGGAATCCGCGGCTTCTCCCGCGGGCGCCCCGCCGGCTGCGGTGCCGCTGCTGGACCCGGTGCCGTCGCTGTCGACGTTCCTGCGCGCAGTGCGTCGTGATCTCACCGCGGGGGAGCGGGCCGGTCTTGCCGAGGGACCGGACGCGGCACGCGCGCACGACGTCTTCGGCAAACGGGCGGCCTCCTGGCGCAATCACGTGTGGGAGGCCGATCACGTCCAGGCACCGCTGCTGGTCGATGCCGACGGCGACCTGGTGCGCCCGTGGGTGACCTGGTTCATCGACACCGCCACCAAAGTCATCACCGGCACTGCGGTCACTCCTGGCGTCCCTTCCCGCGCCTCCGTGCTGGTCGCGCTGCGCGCCGCTGTGCTGCGTGAGGAGCCCTACGGCCCCGCGGGAGGGACACCGGAGCAGGTGAGGGTGGACCGGGGCAAGGACTTCCTGTCGACCACCGTAACTGCCGCGTTCGGCACGATGGGCGTGACGGTGAAGGACCTTCCCGCCTACAGCCCCCATCTCAAGGGCACGGTGGAAAATCTCAACCGGGCTGTCGACCGGATGCTGTTCGCGGCCCTGCCCGGCTACACCCTCACCCCCGCCAAGCCCCGCTCCGGCCGGCGACGCAAAGGCGCGGGCCGCAAGCCGGATACGTCCGGTGCCATGTCGTTTCAGGACTTCACAGCGGAAGTGCTGGCCTGGACAGACTGGTGGAACACCGAGCACCGGCCCCAGGCGCTGTCCGGCCGTACGCCGCTTGAGGCATGGCAGGCCGATCCGACTCCTGTCACGGACGTCCCCGCCGCCGACCTGTGGACGTTCACCCTCGAGGACGACGGCCGCCCGCGGAAGCTGACCAGCCACGGCGTGCGGTGGCGCGGGCGCACCTACATTGCCCCATGGATGACGGGCCAGGCCAGCCGTACCGTCACAGTGCGCTATATGCCGCACCACGATCACGAGATCGACATCTGTGACGCGAGCGGCGGGTATCTCGGGCCTGCGCACCTTGCGGACGCGGCCACCCCCGAACAACTCGAGGCCCTGCGCACGGCCCGGGCGGAACGTGCCCGACGTCTGCGCGCCGAGGTGAAAGCTGCCGAGACGCTGCGCCGACAGCGCTTCGCCCCGGCCACCACGGCCGGGCCGGCTCAGCGGCTGGGAGCCCTCACCTCCGCTCAAGCCGGGCACGAACTGGCCACCGTTGAGCACACCGACGCCTCGAAGCTGGCGCTGCCGGACCTCATCCCGCCCGCCGCGCCCCCAGCCGACTGGCGCACCCCGCCCTCCCTCGCCACCCGGACCACGCCCGGCCGGCCTGCTCCCGTCCCGTCCGAACCTGCTGCCGACCGCCCACTCGAACCCACTGCACAGAACGCTGAAGACGGAGATGCCTCGTGACCGCGGCCACCTACCAGTACGTCGACCTGCCCGATGCGTCCGTGGTCACCACCCGCGCTCTGCTCACTGCCCGCGAGAACATCGCCGACACCGTCGCCGCCCGCGCCATGATGTGCATCCACGGCGGCGCCGGCTTCGGTAAGACGCTCGCCGTCAACATCTGTCTGCGCGGACTCGAACCGCACGAGGACGTCCGCAAGATCACTTTCCGGGCCCGTCCCACTGCCCGTGCGGTGCGCTACGAGCTGTTCACCGCGCTCGACCTGGCCGGTGAACCGCCGCGCCATCCAAGTGAATTCGACCGCCTGCTGAAAACCGCCCTGGCTGAACGCCCCCGCACCTTCCTCGTGGACGAGGCCCAGTGGCTCAACGGGGAGGCATTCGAGTACTTCCGCTACCTGTGGGACGAACCGGCCACCCAGCTCGCGGTCATCTTCGTCGGCGGGGAGGGCTGCCACACCGTGCTGCGCCGCGAGCCGATGCTGTCCTCCCGCATCTTCATCTGGCAGCACTTCACCCGCCTCACCCCCAGCGAGGTCCTCGAGGCCATCCCGCTGTTCCATCCGGTCTGGGCCGACGCCGACCCCGACGACATCACGTTCGCCGACCAGCACGCCGCGCATGGCAACTTCCGTGCCTGGGCGCAGTTGACCGCGCACACTCGCACCGCCCTGGCCCGCACCGGGCGCCCCCGTGTGGATCAGGAGCTGCTGCGCTGGGCCTTCAGCCGCCTCGCCTGACCACCACGTCGCCATGCCGCCAGCCGTGACACCGTCCGTCGCCGTGGTCCTCGACCCGGGCGATGACGCGGTTCACACGCACAGCGCCCTGGCCGCCCACCATCCGCCGTCCGGCCGGATCACCCTGCACCCCGGCCCGGGCACCACCAGCGAAACCGGCCTCGCCCACGACCTTCTGGCCGCCCTGGCAAACCGCCCCTGCTCCCGGGCCGTTTCCCCGCCGGCCGCCAGCCCGCCTGGGAAGCCGCCACCGCCTGGATCAACGCCCTGCCCGTGAACCGGCTGACCGTCCTGCGCGCCCACCGCCTCACCGCCCGCCGCACGATGCGCCTTCTGCAACTGCGCGCCCTGACCGGTATCCACCCGACCCTGGTCTGCCACCGCCCTCACCTGCCTGCCGCCCTGCAACAGGCCCTGCAGACGGCCGACTACGTCATCACCGCCGACTTCCAGGCCGCCCGCCGCCACTACTACGGCACAACCGCTGCCGTTTACCCGCCTGCGGACGAGCCCGCCCGACCGACAGATCGGTGGCTCACCCTGCCCGCGCTGGACCGCCTGGTCTCCTACGACAGCCCCGCCCCCTGTACCGCTCCGTGCGTACCGCCGCCGATCACCTTCCGGCACCGCCCGCCACCGACACCCCTCACCGAGCAGGCAGTCCAGGAGGTCGCCCGACGTCTCTCCACCGTGACCGCCCACCCCCGCTTGGCCGCCGCCCTCGCTGCCGCGCTCTTTACCGGCGCCTCCTTCCAACAGCTCGCCACCGCCCGCCCCGGCGACTACGACGACACCGCGGCCACCCTGGCCCTGCACGACCGCGCCCGCTACACCGACGGCTGCGCCTCACACCGGGTGCCGCCGTGGGCACGCGTCTTCTTGAAGGCCGCCGTGTCCTTCGCCCGGCTCGCACCCGGCCAGGACCAGCATCTGCTGGCCGGCCCCCACGACCGCACCCACCTGCTGCGCATGGCGGAGGCGGCCAGGCTCCGCCCGCCGCAGCCGCCTGTCGGTCAGCGCACCGGCCCTGTCGGCCGCATCCAGTGGGACTGGCGCGAACGGAAGGAAGCCCAGTGCTACGACACGATGCTGACACGGCACCAGGTCCCGCCCTCGCTCTGAGCTCGAACCCGCGTGCACGTCAGTCGATGGAGAAATCGGCGAACTCCACGTCGGTGAAGGCGATCCCGAGCCCATGGGCACGCAGGCCTCCGTCCCGGAAGTAGGCATGCCCCAAAGCACGGGCGAGGATCACCATCTGCTGCTGCTCACCCCCGCCGGCGTCCCGGGCGGCGAACAGCTCGCGGGCCACTTCTCCCGACAGGTACTGGGTGATCAGCCGTACCCGCGGATCGTCCGACGAGCCTGCCGGAGCGGCGAAACCGAACCGCGCCCTGGTGTGGAAGACAAATCCGTCGGCCTCGGCCCGGGCCCGTCGGCGGGCCCGCACCAGGGGCTGCCACCGTGCCCTGACGGCCTCATCGATCAACCCCGCATGCACAGCACATGGACGGCGACGCATTCCCGGCCGGGTCGTGACCCACCTCTGTACGGTGCGCTGGGAGATCCCCAGGAGGACAGCCACGTTCTTCGTGGAGCCCTTCTGCGCCCTGAGCAGGAAACGCACAGCGGCATCACCAGTAGGCACCGGGCGGCTCATCAGCGCTCGCTCAAGCCCTTTGACGATCTCCCCCATGTCCGCCCCCGAGCCGTTCTGCCGCCGCACAGCGGCCGTCTGCTCCCCCAGGTCTTTCACACCCGCCCGTTGTCTTTGGCCAGTTCCGGCGTACGCGAGACATCCCTGCGGGTCCTCGGCTAACGGCCCTGCTGTCCTATCTCGAGCCTGAGCTCGTCTCACTGAACCTGATCGCCGCTCCGTAGGGTTCGCGCGGCACCCAGCCGGTCGAGCAGCGTCCATCTTTAAGAAAACCTAGCCAACTCCTACTAGGTATCTATAGTCTTCTCCTCATGAACTCCTACAGCGAGGACCTCGCCAGCGTCGAGCGCGAACTCCGTGAAGCCGAACTCGAGCGTGACCGACTCGGCGCTCATATCGAGGGACTCAAAGCCAAGCGGGACGCCTTCAAGAAGCTGAGTGCAGCGGTGTCCGAGCCGGGGGCGGCCGTTCAGGACCTCACCAAGGCGGATGCCATCGTCAAGATCCTCAGGGCGTCGCCTCAGCCCATGTCTCTCGGTGATATTGCGGATGCTTTGACCGCCGCGGGCAAGCAAGCCAACCGCAACGGCGTCTCCGTCTACATAGACGGTCTGCTCAAGGCTGGCCGCGTCGTCCGTGTTGCCCGGAACCAGTACCGGGACGCCTGACACGCTGGGGTGCGCCCATAGTTCGGTGAGATGGGGCACCTGCGACAACCCGGGCGGCGCAATCGTCCTTACGCAGTCCGTACGCTTTTAGTACGCGAAATGTGCGCTTCACGCTAGGGTCGGGGCTGGAGGTGCTGCATGTCCGAGCTGTTCGACGCGGTCGACGCGCTCATCGCGTCCCGCTCCCCGTTGCCGCCCCCGGCGGAGCGCAAGCGGCTGCGCCAGGCGCACGGGCTGACGCTGGACGAGGTGGCCGCCGCACTGCAGGTGCGGCGCGCGACGGTCAGCGGCTGGGAGGCCGGCAAGACCGAGCCGCGGCCGCCGGAGCGCGACGCGTACGCCCGCATGCTCAAGCAGCTCGCCCAGCTCTACCCCGCCGACCCCAACGCTGCGGCGCCGGCTGAGGACACGCCGGTCCCCGGAATGCCTGCCGCTGCGGCGGCCGCTCCTGCGCCATTGGCAGCTGAACCGGCCCAGGCCCACGCTGACTCCGGGCCTGCTCGCAGGGCCATTGCACGCCACTCCGCCGGCCCTGCCGCTGTACCGGGTCCGGCCACCACGACGAGGCCGACGTCGCGTGCTCCGGCCGCGAAGAAGGCAGCCCCCGCCGGCAACCCGGCAGGCGGGAGGGAAACGAGGTTCGAGAACGGTCCGCTTGCGGTCGTCGACGTCGCCGACGGCCAGGTGCTGGCGTACTGCGTCGGCGGCCTGGTCCTGGACGTGCCTGCCAAGTCGCTTCCCGCGCTGGTGGAGTGGACGCTTGGCGAAGGACGGCTCGGTCAGCCGAAGTTGTCCGGGCCAGGCAAGGACGCCGACCCGCTGATCGTGCTGACCGAGGCCGCGTGCGAGTACTACGGCCTGCCCGTCACGCTCACACAGCAGGAGCGCCTGGCCGGGCGGCTGCCGGAGGGCCACAAGGTCATCAAGCAGCTGACGCGTGCCCACTGGCAGCTGACCAAGCGCGGGTTCGGGCCGTGGGCGAGGATCTACCGCCCCGCGCAGGGCGCGGAGCGCTCTTGCGTGCAGTTGTGCATCCCGTCGTGGGACGCGCTGGACACCCGGCACTGGGCCAACACCGGGCAGCTGCCGCCGGCGGACCTGGCCCGGCTGCTGGGCACGTATGCGGTCCGCGTGATGACGCCGCTCGGGTCGACTGCCGTGACCGGTCTGGAGCTGATGACCGCCCTGCACCCGCCGACCCGTGCCTCCGAACCGGACGCGACGGGCAAGCGGCATTCCGAGCACAACCCCGGCTCGCTGGGCAAGGATCCGGTGGACTGCGCGCCGTGCGAGGCCCCGGACGGGCACCCGCTGCTCGCCGGTCTGCCGCGTTTCCACCAGCGCACCCCGGGCGAGGTCCTGGTGGAGGAGGCGTACGACTGGGCACGCCCGCTCACCGACGCCGAATGCCTGCGCCCCCACCTGGTGGGCATCGACGTAAACATGGCCTTCGCCGCCGGCGCGAACGGCCTCACGGTCGGCCTGGGAGCGCCGACGCACGTCAAGAACCCCGTCTTCGATCCGAAACTGCCCGGCTCCTGGCTGGTCGACCTCAGCCACGTCGACCTGTCCCGCGTGAAGGTGGCCAAGGAGAAATGGGCTCAGCTGGACGCCGGGCTGCTGCCCAGTCCGTTCACGCCGAAGGGCGAGCGCCCGCAGGGGCCGGCCTGGTACGCCACACCGACCGTGGCGTACGCGGTGGAGCTCGGCTACGACGTCTGCCCGATCGAGGCGTACGTCCGCCACGACAACGGCCGCTACCTGGACGCTTGGTACAACCGGCTGCGCGATGCCTACCTCGCCACGATGGCCGACCTCGGCGTGTACGCCGACATGCCGCCGGCCGACTTTCTCGCGGCGATGGACGGCTACCGGCAGCGGGACCCTCAGCTGGCGATCGTGGTGTCCGCGATCAAGGCGACCGTGAAGGGCGGCATCGGCAAGCTGCGCGAGCGCCCGCGCGGGGAGGGCTGGAAGCCCGGCCAGCCGTGGCGGGCCCTTGCCCGGCCCACCTGGCGCCCGGACGCGCCGCCGTCATCTCCCGGACCCGGATCAACATGCACCGCAAGATCGTCAAGCACGCCGCGTTCACCGGGCAGTACCCGGTGGCCGTCCTCTCGGACTGCGCCGTCTACGCGTCCGACGGGCCGTCGCCGCTGGATTTCCTGCCCTACCGGGACGGCAAGCCGCTGCCCGGCGGCTTCAAACTCGGACTGAACCCGGGCCTGGTGAAGCACGAGGGCACCCAGAGCGTGCTGTGGGGCGAGGGTGTCCGCGAGCAGTTCAACGCCCCGGAACTCAACCTCGCCCGGTACATCAAGGACGGCACCGTGACCGACTGGGACACCGGGGAGTAGGCGGAGCGCGATGAGTATGTTCAGGGACGGCCTGGACGCCGCGGTGCAGAAGGCGTTCACCCGCCCGGTGCCCAAGAGCGCGCCCGCGCAGATGCGGTACCTGGTCAAGCAGCTCAAGGGCACCAAGGCGGCTGCCCAGATGCTCCGGATCTCTCAGCGCACCGTAGAACGGTACGTGAAGGACCAGATCAAGAATCCGCGCCCAGACCTTGCCGCCCGGCTGGAGCGCGAGGTGAGGGCCCGCTGGCAGCCGCAGATCCGGGCGAAGGCCCGCGAGAAGGCGGCGACCATTGGCGGAATCGTCATCGACACCCGCGCCCGCCTTGGTTACACCGCGCCGATCGGGTCGACGGACCAGGACCGCATCCGGCACCTGACGGTCGCCCTGCCGCCCCGCTACGCCGCCCGCCTCTTTGACGCCCAAGAGCGGGGCGCCAGCGACCAGCAGTTGCGGGAGATCGCCGCCGAAGCGCTCAAGGAGGTGTACTTCCAGGACGGTGGCCGCCGTGCTGGCAGCCTGGAAGAGGTCCGCTTCACCGATATCGAGCACCTCGACTTCGAGCTGTAGCCCCCGAGCATCGAGCTCCGTCGACCACATGGATGTGACTGAGCGCTTCACTTGGCGGATGAGTGGTTGAGTTGGCGAACTGAGCACCCGCGCGCGTTTTCGCCCCCGGCCGTCGGCCCGTACCGGCGCGGGCGCCACAGGCCCGCCGACGGCTCCACCGCCGCTTCATGGCTCCGAGAGGTCTGTCAGCAGCCATGCAGGCACGCGGTGATGCGTTCCAGGGCTACAGGTATAGGGGCATGATCAGAGATACCGCCTCAGCCAGTCGGGCATGCTCGGGTCGTCGAGTCCCCAGGACTCCTGGGGCGATTCGTCCTTCTGCCAGGTGTTCTCATCGCCGTCGAAGAACTTCTGCCGGTGGCACTTGTACTTGACGACGGTGTCGCCTTCGCGCCTGTACTCGTTCCAGTAGTAGTTCTGCCTCCCGTGGCCTTTCCACTCCTGGGTCGTGTAGATCGTTGTCATGAAGTCGGAGTGTAGCCAGGGCGCTGCTCCAGCTTGACGGCGTAACCCGGGCAGGCCGAGGCGAGTTGGGAGGCGATCGCGGTCGCGGACGCCGCCGACACCGGAGTACGGGCCGCAGTAGCGAAGAGGACGGCGTCCTCGCCCAGGAGATCCACAAAGGGTCTGAGAAGCAGGAACACCTGCTCAACAATGTGTGACTGAGTGCTTCGGCTTGCCAGGCGTCCCCACACGCAGGTGCTCAGTTCGCCAACTCAACCGCTCATCCGCCAGGGGTGAAGCGCTCAGTCACAATGGACGCGCCGGTCGGACTGTGTGGTGGGGCCCCGGGCCGGCCGGGGGTCCGGTCGGCCCGATGTACCCCTGCCTCACGTCACGGCCGGGACCAGCACGGCCAGCAGCGCGATGAACAGCGTCATGACGCTGAAGAACACGAAGCCGCCGCGACCGATGGCCGTGGAGACCGACGAACCCCCCTCGCGGGAGACGCTGTAGCCGATTAGACCTGCGACGGCGGAGACAGCCGCGAGGGCAACCAGAGCCAGAAGAAGGATCAGGAGGTTCTGCACGCTCACACCGCACCCCGCTGCTGGTGCCCGCGGGAGACGGCCTTCGTGTGCAGCTCCTCCGGGATCCAGATCCGGCGCTCGCGGGCCGCCTGGTACAGGGCCGTCCTGAACCGCGACCTCCGCTTGCGGACGGTGGCGCTGGTGAGCTTCAGCCGCTCGGCGATCTCGGAGTCCGGGAAACCCATGACCGTCAGGCGCACGACCGCCTGCGTCTCCGGCGCCTGCTCCTCGAGGATGTCCTCGAAGTCCGTGCTGAACACTTCCGACTCGATCTCGTAGCTGGTGGCCCGCAGCAGCCCGCCGATACCGGCATCGTTCGCGGCATCCTCCGTGAAGTCGTACACGGCGTGCAGCCGCGCCCAGCTGACCCGCTGCCTGGCCCACCTCACATACGCGCGCCGGAAGACCCACACGCACTGGCCGATGAAGTACGACATCAGGCTGCAGGCGCCGCGCGGTCCGTTGTAGTCCGCCGTCCAGCCCCGCCCGCTCTGCAGGTCGCGGCGGAACTTGCGCATCGCCTCGGCGAGCACGTCGACCATGATGACGTCCCGCTCCACACTGCTGCTACGCAGCAGCAGCATGTCGTCCTCGTGGACGAAGAACTTCCAGCCGCGGCTCTTGCACTGCTTCAGGGTGAGCCGGGCCAGCGTGCCCTTGCGGAGCATGCCGAGCAGGATCGGCTCGGCCTCCCGGTACAGCTCGATCTCGAACACCTCGTAGGCCAGCCCCTCGAACCCACCGCAGGCCAGCTCCTCGATTCGCGCGGCGTCCTGCTCGATTCGCGCCGTACCTCCCCCGCCCAGCACCGCGTCGATGGTCTCGACGATCTCTGCATCCACACCCATGGCATAAGCCCCCTCGTCGTGGTCTGCCCCCGACCCCCGGCAACTTCTTCAAGTCGCGCGAATGAGCTGCGAAGCAGATCGCTTGTTGTACGGGCTTATGTGCAGGGGAAGTTGGCGAACGTGACACGCCAGCTGAAATATTTTTTTCGCGAGGCTCAAAAGCAATCTGCGGGCCCGCAAATGCTCCACGGACCCGCAGTCGAAATCTCGCACCCGGCATTGACTGGACGAGCGCAGGCCCTCACCCTGTACCAGGGATCAGGACCGTGCTTTGACGATCAGCCGGCGTGTTCACACCCACTGCATGCCGAGCTCCCGCAGCGCGTTCAGCTGGTCCTGGGTGAGTTTGTCCCGCCTCGATTTGGTGTTCGAGACCCATACGCCCAGTTTCACGATCACCGGGTCCGTCTCGCCGTCGACCGCGATCTCTTCAGCGTGGCCGCGCGGTACAGGTCGCGCGCCCTCCCGCTCTACCCACTGCGCGAGGGCCGCCAGGCCCCGCTGGAACGCCTGCTGCGCCTTGCTCGGGCGCTTCGCCGCGCGCCCGGTTGCCTGGGCGGCTGAGGGCTCCTCAAGCGGCTTGACGCCCAGCGCGGTCAGCCGCTCCTGCTGTTCGGGCAGGAGCCGCGCCCAGATGGTCGGCTGGGTCTGCTGCTGGAGCCACTTGCCGATGTCGTCGCCGTCCATCAGCACGCCGGGTGCGATGTCGGGCAGCTGGCCGTCGGCGTCGACCAGGTCCGCCAGGACGCGGTAGTGCCGCTGCCAGTCCAGCGGCCACGGGCAGTCCCAGTCCGGGTCGATCTCCGTCAGCTGTGCCGCGCGCACGGCGGCCCGCTCCGGGTCTTTGCCCAGGCCGTTCTTCGTGCCCTTGCGCCGGAGGTTGGCCATGTGCTGCCCGATGGGCACCATCGCCTCGCCCTCGCCCCACACCGCGTCCTGACGCGGCGCGAGGTGCCCGGTGGGCCGCCGGTACGACCGCAGCGCGGCCAGCTTGGCCTCCCACGCCTCCTCGCCGGGCTCCCAGACCATCCCGGCCTCCGGCGCGTCCAGGAGGACCTTGCGCCGGTCCTCCAGCTCCCCGGCCCGCAGGGCCTTGCGCTGCTGGTGCACCCACCGCCCAAGCGGAAACGCCTTCGTCGCCCCGACCTCGACCTCGACGTCGTAGGGGACGGCGTAGACGCCGGTGATCTCGTTCTCCTTCCGCCAGCGGATCAGGGCCTGGTAGCCCTCCAGCCACACCAGCGACTCCGGCCGGTAGACCCGGGTGCGCAGGAAAGCCGCGATGGTCGCCGCGTCACGCGGGCTGGAGAAGTGGAGCAGGGCGGACTCGGCAGCGGCGTCGGTGTCGTCCTGCTCCTGGTCCTCGCCGTCGCCCTCTCCGCCGGCCCCGACGATCCGCCCGTCCTCATCGCGCTGGAGGTGGACTGTGCGCTTGCCGTGGGTGAGGGCGCGGGAGGCGAGCTGCTCGACCAGGCGCTCATCATGCGAGCGCAGGCCCTGGAGGACCGCTACAAGGGGGCGGAAAGAGGCGCTGGCGACCATGTCGGTGGGGTCCTCGCTGGGCTCCAGGAACACCGGCACGATGATCCTGGCCACCTTCGTGCTGCCGTCCTTGTTGAGCCGGAGCGCGCGGCCGATGTTCTGCACGATCTCCACCTGCGAGCCGCGGGTGTCCGCGAAGCACACGGCCTCGACTCCCCGCTCGCCGGTGATGTCGACGCCTTCACCGAGCACTCGAACGCTGGCGAGGAAGGCCCGGTGGACCCGGCGCCCGGCGGCGTCGATGCCGTTGGCGAACTGCCTGATGACCTCGCGCCGCTCGGTCACGAGGTGGTCGCCGCACAGCCACGTCGACCACACTCGGTCCGGCGGGACGTGGCGGCCGGCCTCGAGTTCGTAGAACTCCGCGTCGATGGAGGACTTCGGCAGCTTGTCGGCGGCGGCCAGGTCGTCGTCGGACGCGTCGTTGACGTACAGCTCGGCAGCCGTCTCCGGGAGCTTCTCCGCGAACGCGGCAGCCTCCTCCACCTTCTGGTGGAACGTCATGACCGTACGCAGGTTGTACGCGGCGGCGTGCTCCAGGAGCGCAGTCTGCAGGAGCGCCAGACGCCGGCCGCGCCGGGCTTCCTCTGACTCCCCGACGACGGGGGAGGGATCACGGATCTCCAGGACGTCGATCTCGAACCCGGCGAGGATCTCCCGCTCGATCGCCTCCGACAGTCCGAGCTCGGCGAGCCACGCGCCGTAGGTGCCCTCCGGGTCATCGGCCATGGTCGCGATCTCCGCCTCCTGGCCCTCCGCGCCCTTCTGCGGGCGGGCCGCGGCGAGGATGCGCGGGGTCGCGGTCAGGTATAGCCGGAAGTCCGCAGGGATCCGCTGGTTGTCGTGGATAGCCGCCCACGGGCGACCAAGATCACCAGCGGTTCCGTGTGCCTCATCCACGATCGCGAGGTCGAACGGGGCCATGCGCTGGCCGTACAACCGGTCTCCGCCCGCCAGGGCGGCCTCCAGCGGCCCGCGAACCTTCCGCTGGCCCTCGGGTGCGTCGATGTCCTCGCGGTCCACCAGGGAGGCGTACGTGGCGAACACAACCACCGGCCCGGACCCGGCCCACAGGGCGAGCTGGATCGGGTTGGTGGTGGTCCGCACGCCCAGCTCCTTCAGCACCGGGTCGTTCTCCAGCGAGCACACCGCGACCATCGGCGCCCGGTGGCCCACCAGGCGCCACGCCTGGGCGGTCTGCGCGAGCAGGTCCAGGGTGGGCACGGTCACGAGGATCCGGCCGTCCGCGAACGACTCCAGCGCGCACGCGGCGGCCGTGATCGTCTTGCCCGAACCGGTCGCTGACACGATCGTGCCCCGGGCACCCTGCGGGGGCACAGATGACCTTGCAGGGAATCCCACCCACCTGCGAAACGCGGACCGCTGATCTACCTGGTGTTCCTTGAGCTGAATCGCTGACATTTCCATGTCTCCCCGAGCATGAATGTCTGTGGTCTTTTCAGAGGGCCGCGTGCGGAATGAAGGCCGCGCCCAAGTCGTTCCAGATCGACGCATCCGCCTTGTGCCAGCCGCCCGGCTTTCCGTCCTTGAACGGCGGCTTGTCGTCCGGGTCGTAGTGCCCGGCATCGAGCGTGCAGACAATGACGTCTCCGTCCGCGTTCCGCGTCCGGGCCGTGCACAGACCGCCGGCCTCGCCCAGCGCCTCCAGCACCCGGCGCCGCGCCGTGGTGTGCGGGTGCGTGCGAGGCAGCACGTTCTCCCTGGCGAACCTCTCCAGCCGCACCAGGTCGGCCCGCTCACGCTGCCTCACGTCCGCGATATGTATGGCCAGTTCAGCGGCCCCGGTCGACCGGCCGCCACGCCGCGACCACTCCCGGTCCGCGATGCCCACCAAGGCCTCGCTCACGGCCGTCACGCCGTCATCCCAGCCGTCCGAGAACAGCGGACCCCGAGAGGCCGGCGCCATGACGCCCAGCTCCACCACCTGGCACTGCGCCCCGGCGACCGCCCCGGCGACCGCCCCGGCCTCCAGCGCGGCCACCAGGTCGTCCGCCTCGCTCGCGGGTACGCCCTGCGCCTCCAGGAGCGCGAACACCTTCAACCGGGCGTTAACGCCCGCAGTCTGGTACTGCGTCACCCGGCGCACAGAATCGCTGCTCAGCGCGGGATCGGGTCCGGTAGATTCATGGTGACCGGTCATCTACGGTCGTTCCTCTCGGAGCCCGGGGAGTTTACCGGGTGGTTGGGGGGTGTCTCGTGTTTCCGCCAACGGTACATGCTGCATCAACCTGATGCACGCAGTAAACTGGAACCCACACGAACGAGCGACCCCCACCCCTCGTAGCCAGCCCGGCCCGCGACAGCGGGCCCCAAGGTTCTGGAGGCGCAGCCGGAAGGACCGTCAGGCGGGGGAGCGCAGCGGAACCCGCCCGGGAGTGCGAAGCACTCCCCAACTCCCTTACTGGAAGCCCCACTAACCGCACCTGACATCCCGCCAGCCACGGCCGCGCGATGCGCGGCCAGCCGGGCGCGCAGCGGCCGGCCCCATCCGTCCCTGGAGCGCAGCGAAGGGGACCGCCCTCGCATCGCGAGGGCCAGCGGGAGCGCAGCGACCGCTGCGCTTGCACATCGCGCAGCGATGTGGTACCCGCTCCGCGG
>NZ_OZ186848.1:0-97485 GCF_964272855.1 Streptomyces sp. enrichment culture
GGCCGTCCCAGACGCCTGTCCGACGGTCCGCTTCCCCGCCGAACGGGACCGTTTCCGCGGCCGCTTCACCGGCTCGTCGGCACCCAGCTTCGCCAGCTCCACCGCTGTCCAGCCCGCCGCTTCGGCGTCGACGTACGCCTTGCCGTACGGTTCGTCGAGTTCGGCAAGCTGCTCCAGCAGTTTGCTCCGCTTGGCCAGGATCTCCACGAGCGGGCCCGCGGCTTCCTCCCGGCGGCCCTGGAGTGCCCTCATCTTCTGCAAGATCTCATCAGCGCTTGGCATGCGGTGATCGTAGTGCCCGGATTCCGGCGACCACCCGGAATCCGGGCGTCGTGCCGCAGGTGGCAGCCGTTTTGACCGCACGTCACGACCGCCCGCCGCCTTTGGGAGAGGTAGTAACCACCGGAAGCGAGTTAGTGCTTATTGGAACAATAAGCGGATCTGCTGGCGGATCATGGGGTTAGCCTGTCCGCCGCTGATCAATGGTCCGAGCACGGACCGGTCACCCGCTACACGGGGGGTTTTCATGGAGCCAAAGCGTCGCGTACGCCGTCGGCAGCGAGACTCGGACGCGTCATCGCCGCGCCGCACGAACCGCGTGAACCTCGCCTACAACGAAGCGGAGCTGACGATCGTGAGCGAGGCTGCCGCCCGTGCCGGGATGGCGCCGGCGGCGTGGGCCGCCGATGCCGCTCTCTCGGTAGCCAAGGAACTACTCGTGCCTGTCTCAGCGGATGCCAAGGACGTCCTCGCTGAGTTCATCCAGGCACGTAACCAGTTGTCGCGCGTCGGCAACAACGTGAACCAAATGGCACGGGCCTTGAACGCCGACGGCACGGTCACCGAGCAGCAGCTGGCGGCAGCGCTGCGAGCCGTACAGGAAGCCATCCGGCGCATGGACGAGGCGACCCGTCAGGTGATGCGCGAACGGCGGCCGCGGCCGTGATGCCGAAGAAAGCCCGGGAAGGAAACGACACCTGGGGGTTGCTGGACTACCTGTACGGGCCGGGCAAGCGCGACGAGCACACTGACCCGCACATGGTGGCCTCATGGGACGACCCCTATGTGGAGGATCCGGCGCGGTCGCCGGACATGACGATCGCCGATCTGGCGCTCATCCTGGACGCCCCGGTGTACGCCATGCTGAGCAAGAAGCCCGCCAGGCACGTGTACCACGTGGCGGTGCGCAACGCGCCCGAGGACCGGCTCCTGACGGACGAGGAATGGGCCCGGGTCGCCCGCGAGATGATGCACGCCGCCGGCATTGCCGAGCACGGAGACGATCAGGGCTGCCGATGGGTGGCGATCCGCCATGCCGACGACCACATCCATATCGTGGCGACCAAGGCACGGCAGGATGGTCGGCAGCCAAACCTGCGGCAGGACATCGTGAAGATGCACGCGGCTGCGCGTCGCTTCGAGGTCGAGTTCGGGCTGCGTCGACTGACGCACGGGGACGGGACCGCGCGGAAGTGGGCGAAGACTGGGGAGACCGAGAAGGCGGAGCGCCGCGGGCTGTCGGAGCCGGTGCGCGAGACGCTTCAGCGGTCGGTGCGGGAGGCGGCCGCGGCCGCCGTCAGTGACGCGGATTTCTTCGCCCGGCTGAGTGCGTCTGGTGTGCGGGTGAAGCAGCGCATCGCGCCGGACGGAACCGTGACTGGATACTCAGTGGCTTTGCCTGGTGACCGCGATGGCGTGCAGCAGCCGGTGTGGTTTTCCGGTACCCGCCTGGCCCCGGATCTTTCTCTTCCCCGCGTGCGTGAGCGGTGGCATGGCTCGGCAGCGGTGTCGGCGATCTCGGCGGCCGAGATGTGGCAGGAGGCGGAGCGTCGGGTACGCGCGGCCGCCGATCAGCTCGGTGCCGGCGGCCTGCACGAGGGAGCCGGGGACGTTGCTGCGCTTGGCGACCTCATCGTCGTCGCCGCTGTGATCTCACCGCGCCTGGTGCGGGACCGGATGCGGCAGGCGGCCCATGAGTTCGAACGTGCTTCGCGCGCTCCGGGGGATCGCAGGCTGGAGGGTGAGGCGCGTGGACTCTATCGGGAGTCAGCGCAGCTGCTGACCCAATCCGCCGCCGCAGCGGGTCGCAATGACACTGCCGCTGCCTTGGGGTTCATGCTGGCTCTGGTGCAGGCGGTTGAAGCGTCCCGGCGCTGGCATCAGGCACAGGAGCACCGGGCCCAGGCAGAGGCCTCTGGGCGGGCCGGTCGTCTGCTGCGCGAGGCGGTCGAAGTGACTGCGGGTGTGAGCGCGGCACGGGAGTTTCGGAGCCGTCCAAAGCGTGCTGCGGTGCGACCCGGCGCTACGCGGCGAGCGTCCGCCGAGTCGCGGGAGAGGCTGATGGCGGGTGCGGTGCAGCAGGCCCTGCCCGAGCATGCGCGGGCGGTACTCGCGGACTCGGCGTGGCCCGCGCTGCGCTCGCGCCTCATGGCGGTCGAGAAGGGGGGTGAGGATCCGGCGGACGTCCTCGTGGCGGTTGCCGCGCGCCGTGAGCTTTCCTCAGCGGACTCGGTGGCGGAGGTGCTTACATGGCGCCTGGAGGGGTGGCAGCGGCAGCGCGCTGCGACGGCGGCCGCCGTCGGCAGAAACGCGTCGACCGCGTCGGCGGGCAGCTCTGGGGGCAGTGGGCCCGCCCGCCGGACGGGGGCGTCTGCGCCGACCCGGAGGCCGTCCGGTGACGAGCAGGGCAAGGGCCCGAAGCGGGCTCGCTAGCGAGGGGAGAGCAGCACGATGGCGACACCTACGCCGGGGGATCCGGTCGGCGAGGCGGCCGGGGAGGCAGTGCAGACCGCCGTCATGGCGGCGCGTCTGGTGCTGGCCATCGCAGACGCCGTACGACGGCACCAGCAGCGGCGGCAGAAGGGGGCAGCGGACGTACTGCCGCCTGCTGCCGAGTCCGTGAGCCAGGCGACTGCCGATGTGCGCGGCATGCTGTCGCCGGATGTCTCCGCTGCTCTGATGGCAGGTGCAGACTGGCCGCAGTTTGCTCAGCAGTTGATCGCTCTTCGCCGCGCGGGCGTGGATCTGGATGGCTTTCTGCCGCAGGTCGGTGAGATCGCGGAGACGGTGCGGGACGCGGTAGCCCAGAGCGCCGCCCAGGCGAACCCTGGGGGTGGGGGCGAGTGGGAACGGATGCTGCGCGAGACGCTGCCGGCGGGCCCGGTCCGGGAGGCGATTCTGTCCTCGCCGAGGTGGCCCGACATGGCGGCGACGATGGCGCGGTTGGACGAGCGTGGCGTCGACATCCGGCGGGTGCTCGCTCTCACCTACGACGCGGTTGTCGGCGTGGACCAGGCGGTGGCGAAGGCACTCGGTGGAGACTCGGCACCCGCGACGAGCCGGGACGCGATGCTCTCGTACGGGCCGTTGACGGACGACCTGGACATTTCGAGGGACCTGGATCTGTCTGACCGGGCTCGGGTGCTGCGGCAGTTGGCGATCTCGCCCGCCGAGAACGAGCGCTACGCGCGGTGGGTGCGTGAAGCGTTGCCCGGCCGTGAGCGGGAAGCCGATGCGCTGCTGGCGGCTCGGCAGTGGCCACTGGTGGCCGCGCGGATGGCGCGGATGGAGAGCAAGGGCAAGCCGGTGCGCGAGCATCTCGCGAGGCTGGCTGCTGACACGTCGTGGGAGAAGGGCCCTGTGTCGGGTCTGAGCTCCCGCTTGGTGGAGGCCGCCAACGATGCGCTGCGGAAGCCGCTTGGCGCGTCGGGGGACTCGAGGAAGGCGGTCAGCACGACCGCGGCCCGGGCGTCGTCGCCGTCGATGGGCCCTACTAGGCCGCCGGCGAAGGGCGCGACGCCGCAGGAGCCTGCGGTGGCTGCCCACCGTTCGGCGGGTCCGGCACCGAAGTCCGGGCGTACCCGCTAGGAGGGGCACGCTAGCGGACGGGAACCTGGCTGGGGCCGCAGCCCGAGGCGGGCTGCGGCCCCTTTGGGCTCTCGGTCTGGCGTCAGCGCTTGATGCGTCCGCGGATGGCCAGCACGCCGAGGGCGAGGAGGGTGGGTTCGAGGAGGCGGGAGACCATCTCGATGTAGGTGCCCCAGGTGGTGAGGTTCTGCCCGGACGAGCGGAAGATCACTGAGTTCACGGCGACGCGAGCGGCTTTCTCCGCGCGGCCCCACGTCATCCGCTCGGACCACCCGCCGCGCAAGATGGGGTCGGGGGTATTGGTGCTGAGGCTGATCTTGCTGCCCTTGAGGGTTCCGGTGGTGTCGGGATCGGGCGACTTGTTGGGGAGCCCGACGCCCATGAGGAGCAGCACGGTGAGAGACATCGTGGCGAGGAGCCAGGCGAAGGCGCGGGAGGCGCGCAGGCCGTAGCCGGACAGCAGCCAGTAGCCCCAAAGGAGGAAGCGCTCGCCCTTCGACGTGCCGGTGCGGTCGTGGCGACGCATCTCGCACTCGCCGTAGTAGAAATCGGCAGCTCCGGGTTCGTCTTTCCCGTCTTCGAAGGCCTTGCGAATCTTGCGGTATACGGCGGCTACGTCCTCAGGGTCGGGTGTGAGGTTGGGGTGGTATCGGCCCTCAGGTCGTCTCGGTGAAATGGGGCGCCGGCGAGGGCCATTGGCCGATGAGCGCCAGTGATGCTCCTCTGCCAGGGTGCGCCGACGTGTCCACCGTGTGGGAGACGGTGCAAAGGCTGTGCGGCCTTCCAATCGGATTTGGTCAAGATGAAAAGCACCCGAAAATAGGCAGTCGGAAAGGTCGGTGTCGGTAAGGACAAGGAAAGCCGCATCTACCCCTTGTACGGATGTGACGCGAACAGTCTCGCTGTGAGCTGCTAACGCGTTTTCGGGCAGGTAGCCTCCGTAGGGGGATGTGAACGGTGCTGGGTACGCGGTTACTGCAACAGGAGCTGACAGGACGGCGTGCTCAAGGTTTGTCTCGGCGTATCGCAGGCGCAGGATGGCTGTCGAAGCCCATCGTGTGCGCACACAGGAGACCCATTGAGCTGCCATCTCCATCGTTACGGGCTCTTCGAACGTTGCATCAGAAAGATCGATTTCATTGACGGCGCACATTGGCCCGAAACGCGACGTGTTGCTGAAACGGGCATTCCTGAAGGTGGCAGTGTGGGAGAACAGGACGTCGCAGAGTGTTGTGCCAAGCTGGAATTCTGCCCCAGTGAAGTCGGCGGGGCCATTGAAGTTGGTGCCATCAAAGCTGGCGAAGGCTGTGAACGTTGCGCCGCCGAAGAATGTAGGGCCATGGAATTTGGCCTCCTCGAATGAGGCGAAGTTGCCAAAATGAGCGCTGACGAAGTTCACGTCGCGGAAGAAGTGGACTTCATCGAATAGGGCGCCTTTGGAGAATCGTGCCCCCATGAAGTTGGTGTTGCCGATGAAGTCGGCGCCGAGGAAAGTTGTGTCACCTGAGAATTCGGCCCCTTCGAATGAGGCATCGTCGAGGAACTTGGTCTCTGTCAGGTCAGCGGAGCCGATGCGCGGGATGCGGGTCGTGGGATCGCGAAGTGGCTCAAATAGCTGGCTCAGAAGTTCCGCGCTGAATGGGGTGCCGCGGTGGTCTAGGTCGGCGCCGGGGGCTAGCCCGGCGAAGTATGCGGCACGGGCTACGTCACTCACGTGAGCGAGGCAGGCACTGTAGCCGGACAAATGGATACCGCGGCAACCGATCGGGTCCGCGCTGGGATCTGCGCCATGTGTGCAATAGGGCCAGTCGGGAGCTCGGTTGGTGAAGAATCTGCTCATGCACGGTCTGCTATCTCTAGGGGCGGGTGGCGCCGTGGTAGTCGGAGGCGGGCATGGCGGTGGCGAGGGGGACGACTTCGACGGTCTTGCCGGTGCGGGGTGCGTGCAGGACTTTGCCGTCGCCGGCGTAGATGGCGACGTGGTAGATCGAGCTGGAGCTGCCGTTGCTCCAGAACAGAAGGTCGCCGGGTTTGAGGTCGGCGCGGGCGACGGGCCGGTCGCTGGTGGCGCCGTACTGGGCGGCGGCGGTGCGCGGCAGCTTGAGGTCGGGCCAGAAGGCGTACTGGACGAGGCTGGAGCAGTCGTAGCCGACGGTGACGGAGGCCGAGCAGTGGCCGTTGCTGTAGCCGTTGGTGCCGTCGCAGAAGCCGGTTGACGGGCCTGCGGGCCCGCCGCCGCCCCAGGCGTAGGGGGTGCCGAGTTCACCGAGGGCTTTGCGTAGGGCATCGGGGCCGGTGCCCGTCCCGGAGACTTCGATCCCGCCGTCGGCGGCCTCGAAGTTCGGTATCGACGCCATGATGATCCTCACGTAGTCGTACGTCTGGCCCCCGGCGAAGGACTTGGGCGGCACGCCGTTGAACTGCAGCACCCTTCCCCATCCCGCGTTGTAACCGGCCAGGGCCAGCTCGCGGACGTCTCCGGGGATGTTGGAGTTCTTGGCGTCCTTAATGAGGGAGCACATGTACCGGCCCTGGGCCATGACGGCGTCGCCGACGTCGTAGGGGTCGGCGACGCCGTTGCCGTCTGCGTCTCTTCCCCAGGTGGCCCAGGTGCCGGGCATGAACTGGGCGGGGCCCTGTGCGCCGGCGGGGGAGACGAGGTCGCGGTCGGTGCTGAAGCCGGATTCCTGGTTCGCCTGGGCGGCGAGCAGGGCGGGCGTCAGCTCTGGGTGACCCTTGTCGGTGCACTCGCGGGAGGCCTTGATGAACCAGGGCCGGAACTCCTCGGGCACTCCCTTGAGGCCCTGCCCGCCGCCGGGTACGACGGTGGCGCTGGCGTCGGCGTCGGCGAGGACGACGAGGCCGAGTCCGGCCGCGCCGACCATGCCGGTGGCCAGGATCAGGGCGATGACCCCTGCTGCCTTCTTCATTCGCGTGTGGTCCCCCGTGCGTGGTGTTCGGCGCCCTGGGCGGCGGAGCCGCGGTGCCGGGCGGCCTGCCGGGCCTGCTGCTGGGCGGTCTCCCACTGGCTGGCGGTGAGGTGGTAGGCGGCGGCCCATACGTCGGGGCAGCTGACGCCGCTGACGCCGCGCTCGACGCGGGAGACCATCTGCCGTCCGGTGCCGGTCAGCTGGCCGATCTGCTGCTGTGTCAGGCCGAGGTGCTGGCGGATCTCGCGCAGCGGCAGCTCCTTGAGCTGGTCTTCGGGGAGCGGGCTGTGGAGGTCGTCGGTGGTGACGCCCAGGGCGCAGGCGAGGGCGGCGACGACGCGGGCGCGGGGCCGGCGGCGGCCGGACTCGGCGCTGCGGAGCGTGTTGGGGCTGATGCCCGCCGCGGCGGCCAGGTCCTCAAGTCCGATCCCGGCGTTGAGACGCAGAGCGCGCGCTCGCGAACCGTCGAACGGCGACACATGACCTCCGCTGCAAGAAAAGCTACTCAACTCCCGCGAGCCGAACACGCTAGCCTCAGGGGTCCCACGGGACCAAGAACGTTTGGCAGAACCGCAGCTAGCGAGGGGGGAGTTGCGCTGTGACCACCTATCCGGTGTCGCCAACTACCAGGGCAGACACGGGTGTCGGGCCTCGGTATGCGCTCATCCCCGTACAGGGGCACGGCATCGCAGCTGCGACGGTTGCACGGATGCTCGATCCGGAAGGTGACGGGGCGGCCGCCCGGTTTCTGAATGCCAATGAGCCGGTGCCGCTGGGCTCCCAGCCGGTCCTGGTGGCGGACACCACGGTGTACGGCGCGGTGTGCGTGGAGCACATGCTGCGGGCCTGGCATCAGGAGCTGCCGCGGCCGTGGCTGGTGTGGGTGGCCGACGTGCCCGGCCCGCCGCCTGCGGCCGCCCGCTACCGCATCAAGGCTCTCGGCGGCCGCCTCGCAGGGGTCTCGCGGGTGCCCTACCTGCCGAGCCTGCGCGTCATGGAGAGCGCCGAGGAGGCGCTGAAGTACAAGGACATCAGCAGCGCGGCCCGCAGGCTGCGCCGCGAACTGGAGGGAACGTAATGGCACTGCTCGCTGCGCTCATCCCGGGGGCCGAGCCCACCCCGATCCCGGGCATGGAAGGGCCGGTTGCCGAGCTTTTCGGCTACGGCCTGTGGTTTGTCCTGCTGGCGGGGGCGGCAGCCTGCGGCTGGGGCGCCTACAAGCTCGCCACGGTCGACAAGGGCCGCTCCGGCAACGGCGCGGAGCCTGCGAAGTGGATGGCCGGCGGGGTCGGGGCGATCATCCTGTCGGGTTCGCTGATCGCCATCCTCAACGGCATCGCGGGCTGACGCCATGGCCGCACGCACAAGGGCACGCAAGACGATGTGGGGCGTGTACGGGGCGGGGGCGCTGGTGGTGGCCCTGACCGTGTACGCGGTCGTCGCGAGCGGGGGCGAGGACGACTCGGACAAGAACGCGGGAGGTCAGGCCAGCGCGACCGCGTCCGCGTCGCCGGGCGTGGCGGGGCCGTCCTACGATGCCCCGGACGAGTGGACGGAGCCGGAGAAGTGGGCGTCGCTGCCGCGCGGTGAGCGCACCGACGACGCCGGGAACCCGCTCGGTTTCCCGCACACCACCGAGGGCGCTGTGGCCATGCTGGCCGCCACCAGCACCACCGAGATGGACCGGGAGCACAGTGCGGTCGACGAGCAGGTCGGCAACTACCGCTCGTACATCTCGGAGGCCGACCGCAGTGCCGCGAACGAGGCGAAGGTGCGCCAGGCCGCCGAGCAGACCGACGCCAAGCTGCGCCGCCAGTTCGGGGTCGGCGCCGATGCGGACCTTCCGGCCGGGGCCTACATGCGCAACCACGTGGTCGCCTTCAAGGTGGTCAAGGAGGGTGAGGACGAGGTGGGCGCCTGGCTGCTGAGCCGGGGGACGACCAAGGCCGGGGAGACGGAGAAGGAGCAGGGCGGCTACACCCGCACGCTGATCGGTGCGGTGTGGGAGGACGGCGACTGGCGGCTGAGCACCGCGGCGTCGGTGCGTGCCACGCAGGCGGCCGGGCAGGACAAGCCCGCGATCGTCGCACCTGGGGACGCCGCGTTCAACGACGCTGGATGGACGGCGATCCGGGAGGCTTCGTGAGGCGGCTGCTCATGCTGCTGCTCGCGCTGGTCGCAGCAGTCGGCATGGTGACGGCCGCTCCGCCCGCGGCTTATGCGGACGGGCCCATCGCGGGCGGCGGCGAGCTGCTCTGCGAGGTGGGCGGTGGCTTCATCGTCGAGGCGATTGAGGACGACTACGACTGGTGCGACAAGGTCGGCGACGCGCTTGAGGAGTCGATCAAGGAGCACTGGAAGGCGCTGTGGGACTCGATCCTGGGCGACATCATCCGCGCGGGCATGGACGTGGCGAAGTGGCTGCTGAAGAAGATGCTCACGATCGCGTTGCTGGGGCCATCGCTCGACCTGGAGGCGACCGGCCTGTTCGGCCGTGATGCCACCTTGGCGGGCATGCTGGTCTGGCTGGGCCTGGTGATCGCGACAGCCGGATTCATGTGGCAGATCGGCAAGATGGCGCTCACCGGGCAGGCCAAGCACATCGGCACCGCGCTGCGGGGCTGGGTCGAGAACATGCTGCTGACCGGCGTGGGACTGACCTTTGTCGCCGGTCTGCTGGCGGCCGGCGACGCCTACACCACCGGCCTGGTCGACAAGACCTTTGCCGACGACGGGAGCGCCTACGAGCAGATCGTCGCGGTGATGCTGCCGACCGCCATCGCCAACCCCATCCTCATGCTCGGCGTGGTGGTGGCCATCGTTCTCATTGGCTTCGTCCAGATGGTCATGATCTTCCTGCGGCAGTCCGCGATCCCCATCCAGTGCCTGCTGCTGCCGGTCGCCGGGGGCGGCCGCACCGGCGGGGAAACGACCCGGCAGTGGACGCCCCGCCTAGTCACGTCGATCTGCGTGGTTATCGCCTACAAGCCGATGGTGGCCACCATCCTCTGCATCGGCTTCGCCGAGTGGGGCCATGCCCACACCCTCGCCGAATGGCTGCGCGGGCTGGCGACCCTGGTCCTGGCCATCCTCGCGCCCGCCCCGCTGGTGAGGATCTTCGCGCCGTTCGGGGACCGGGTCGGAGAGGCCATGGCCACGGGCGGCATGGTCGGCGCGGTCGCCAGTGTCGGCAACCTCATCGAGCAGCGCCGCAACCGCCGCGGTGACGCGGGCGGCAACGGTGGCGGGGATGCCCAGCCGGACTCCGCGCTCGACCAGGCCCGGCGCCTGCAGCAGACCATGCCCCGCAGCTACCAGCCGCAGGGCGACGCCACGACGGACGACGCGGCCACCGCCGGGAACGACGCCGTGGTCCAGGCCGCCCGCACGGGCGCCGCCCAGGTGCCGCGCCCCGGGCAGCCCGCGGGCACTGCGGCCGCCGGCGGCGACAACGCCCTGCCTCCCCTGCCGCCGCGACCGCCGGGTGCCGCCGGAGGCGACCCAGCGGCGGGCGCCCGTACGGCCACGCCCACCGGCAACGGCGGCCGCAGCGCCGACACCGGGGGCGGGGGGCTGTCCATCCAGGTGCTGGACGGCATCAACGACGACGTCCAGCAGACATCACGCGAGATCGGTGACGGGGGCGACAGGCTGTGAGCAGTACACACGAGGTACCGGCCGAGCTGCGGGTGGACGGTTTTCGCACCCGCAGGTCCGCAGGGGTGGGAAATCTGTCCACGAGCGCCACCCTGACGGGCGCGCTGGTCCTGAGCGCCGAAGGTGTGATCGCCACTCAGCTGCCGGTTTCGCTGCTGGTCACCCTGCCCCTGACCGTCATCGTCCTGGTGCTGGCCGCCTCGCGCCGCCACGGGATGCCCGCCCTGGCCTACTACTGGGCGCGGTACGCGTGGAAGCGGGCCGCGGCGAGCGAGGCGACGGCCTACCGCAGGGTGCTGCTGCCCTACCCCTACGCCTTGGACCTGCCCGGCGTCGGCGCATCCTCCAGCCTGATCAAGGCCATGGATCCGTCCACCGGCCGGTCGGTCGGAGTGGTGCACGACCGGGTCACCGGCCACATGACGGTGACCACCCTGCTGGCCCCGGGCGGCAGCCTGATGGCCCCCACCAACGCGGTGCGGGGCACCATCCGCACCTGGAGCGCGGTGCTGGACGCCATGTCGACCGATGAGCAGATCACGGGAGCATCGGTCACCATCCAGATCACCCCCGGCGCCGGGGAGGCCCTGGGGGACGACGTCGCCCGCCGCACCAAGGCCGGCGCCCCCAAGCTGGCCCGCGACACCATCGACGAGCTGGTGCGCACGACTCCGCACGCCACGGCCAGCGTTGCTCCGTGGATGAGCGTCACGGTCGACCCCAACGCCACCACCGACGCTCCCCGCGACCTGCACGACCAGGTCGCCGAGGCGCTGAAGGTGGTCGACGGCCTGGACCTGACCGGCACCGGCACGGACATCCTGCGCCGCGCGACCGACGTCGACGTGCGGCGCCTGGTCCGCTCGGCGTTCGACCCCGAGGCCTTCAACGCCCGCGACGAGATGTTCTCAGCGCTGTCGTGGGCCGAGTGCGGGCCGCAGGCCGCCGACGAGGGCTGGGAGGAGTTCGCACACGACTCGGGCGTGTCCGTGAGCTGGATACTGCGGGAGATGCCGCGCCGCCCGATCCCCTACAGCGTGCTCCTGCCGCTGCTGAGCCCGGGCCGGTTCCAGCGCCGGATCACCCTCGCCTACCGGGTCCTGGACCCGCACGAGGGCGAGGCCGTGCTGGAGCGCGAGATCAGCCACGCGCACTACCGGGCGGACGCCACCGCCGAGGTCAAGGGCCGCGCCAAGTGGTCCCAGCGCGCTGATACGGCGCGCGCGGAGAAGGCGGCGGCCCAGGTCGCCGCCGGCGCCCAGGTCGTCGACTGGACGCTGATGGTCACCGCGACCGCCCGCTCCGCAGCGGAACTGCCCGCAGCCCGCCAGGAACTGGACCGGGCCGTCAAGGCCACGCGCGGGCTGCGGATGCGCCCGGCCTACGGTGCGCAGGGCGCGGTGTTCTGCGCCGGTCTGCCGCTCGGATACAACCCGCTGGTGCGCGACTGATGGCACGCAAATCCACCCCCCAGGTCAGTACGCCCCGTCGGCTCGACCGGGCCGAGGACGCCGCCCGCCTCAAGGAACAGCGGGCAGCCGCCAAGGCGGACGCCGCCCGCCGGCGGAAGATGTTCGCAGGCCGCCTCGGCTGGGGCGGCCGCTTCTCCGGCCGCGCCCCGGTCGAGGACAGCGGCACCGTCTACACCGGGCCCAGCACCCAGGCCGGGGCGATCTACCCGTTCCTGCTCGGGGCCGGACTGCCGCCGCGCGGCGTGCCCGTGGGACGCGACGTCCTCACGGGCGAACTGGTGTGCGTCGACCCCAGCGGCTGGACTGGCCGCCTGACCACCAACCCCGGCGTGTGGGTCATGTCCCAGCCCGGTGCGGGCAAGAGTGCGCTGGTCAAGCGGGTCTGCCTGGTCTACAGCGCCTACGGCCACATGGTCGTCGTCCCCGGCGATGCCAAGGGCGAATACACCCAGCTGATCGAAGGGCTCGGCGGCAGCGTCGTACGCATCGGCGACGGCGTCGGCCGGATCAACCCGCTCGACGCCGGGCCGCTGCGCGGCCACCTGCACACCCTGGCCGCCGGCGAACGCGCCGCGCTGCTGGACGTGCTGACCGGCCGTCGCCTGGAGACGCTGACCGCACTGCTGGCCACCAAGAACGGGCTCGGCAGGATGCCCAACGAGATCGAGCGCAGCGCGCTGAACACGGCCGTGCAGCTCGCCACCGACGGCAACCCGGACACCGACCCGGTCATCTCCGACGTGATCGCCGTGCTGCGGCAGGCCCCGGAGGAGCTGCGGGCCAAGCTCGCCGCCGACGGCAGCGTCTACCGCGACCTGACCCGCAGCGTGATCGCCGGGCTGGACAACCTGATCGGCGGCCCGCTCAAGGGCCTGTTCGACGGCCCCACCACCGCCCCCCTGAACCTGAATGCGCCCGCGGTCAGCGTGGACATCTCCGCACTGAGAGCGCGGGGCACCGATGTGCTGTCCGCCGGGATGATCGCCACGTGGGCGTACGCGTACTCCGCGATCGACAGCGCCCGCAGCATCGGCATGATGAACGCCAGCCTGGTCCTGCCCATGGACGAGATGTGGCGGGCGCTGCGCTCCGGCCCCGGCATGGTCGACGCGATGGACAGCATCAGCCGCCTGAACCGGGCCCACGGCGACGTCACCATCTACGTGACCCACTCGCTGCTGGACAGCGAGAGCCTGCCCACCCCCGAGGACCGCGCCAAAGCGCGGGGATTGATGGACCGGTGCGACACCTGGGTGATCGGCGCGTCCACCACGGAGGAACTGGACCGGGTCACCGGCAAGCGGGCGCTGACCGAGCAGGAGCGGCTGATGGTCCAGTCCTGGTCGTCGGCCACCAGCACCGGCCTGGACACCAGCGACCAGATCCACCCCGGCCGCGGCAAGTTCCTCATCAAGATCGGCACCCGGCCCGGCATCGCCGCAGCCACCGAGCTGACATCGACCGAGGCCCGCCTCTACTACACCGACCCCACCCGGGAGGACGAGCAGCCATGATGACCGAAAGCGACCGCCACTGGGTGGCGGGCGGCACGCTCTTCGGCACGGCCGTCATCCTGTCCGCGTCGACGTGGGCCGGGGCCGCCGCCGGCGCCGCCGTCACCGGCGAGGACGTCGCCCCCGCCTCCCCGGTGACCGTCTACCGCATGGCCACCGACTGGGCCGGGGTGTGGACGCACTCCCAGACCGCCTCCGCCATCGGCGCCGCCCTGGTCGACGTCGCCGTCATCGCCCTCGTCGTGTGGGGGATCCGCTGGGCGCTGCGCTGGTTCCGCAACCCCTCCAGCCTCGCCACCCTCTACCAGGTCCGAGACCTGACACCGAAGCACGCCGCCCGCACGGCCACCCGCCTGCGGGCCTCGCTGAAGGACGCCGACCCCAAGAAGGTCCGGGCCGCGGACCGGGGCGTGCTGCTCGGCGACCACCTGCCCTCCGGGGTCGAGCTGCGCGGGAGCGACGAGGACACCTACGTCGCCATCATGGCGCCTCGCGCAGGCAAGTCGACCTCGCTGGCCATCCCCGTCGCGGAGGAGGCCCCCGGCAGCCTGCTGATGACGTCCAACAAGGCAGACGTCTACGCCGCCACGCTCGCCTCCCGCTCCCGCGTCGGGCACGCCTGGGTGCTCGACACCCAGGGCGTCGCCCAGGCGACCCGGGACATGTGGTGGGACATGATCGCCCAGGCCGAGACGCTCGAAGGCGCCGAACGCCTGGCCAGCCACTTCGTCAACCAGATCAGCTCCGAGCAGGCCTCCGACCCGTTCTGGAGCCAAGCCGCCGGCGACCTCCTCGTCGGGCTGTTCCGCGCCGCCTACCACGACGGCGGCACCGTCCGCGACGTGATGAAGTGGCTCGCCGATCCGCGTGAGAAGGCACCCATGCGGATCCTCTACGACCACGAGCCGGTACTGGCCGAACAGGTCGAGAGCAGCATCAATATCGCCGAAGAGACCCAGAGCGGAATCTTCCAGAACGCCCGCACCGCCGTCTCCGCGCTGCGTGACGAGCGCGTCCTCGCATGGGTGACGCCGGACCAGAACCGCCCCCGCTTCGACCCCGAGGCCTTCGCCACCAGCCGGGACACCCTCTATCTGCTGTCCAAGAAGGGCGGCCCCTCCTCAGCCGTCGTCGCCGCGCTCGCGGACGCGGTCTTCACCGCCGGCGCCGAGGCGGGGGAGCGGCACGGCGGCCGCCTGCCCGAACCCATGCGCGCCGTCCTGGACGAGGCCGCCAACATTTGCAGAATCGCCGATCTCCCCGATCTGTACTCCCATCTGGGCAGCCGGGGCATCACCCCGTACGTGATCCTGCAGAGCTACCGCCAGGGCGTGAAGGCGTGGGGCGAGGTCGGCATGGACGCCATGTGGTCGGCCGCCACGCGGAAGCTGATCGGCGTCGGCATCGACGACGCCCGCTTCGCAGGCGACATCTCCTCCCTCGTCGGCGCCCACCACGTCCACCGAGGCTCGTACTCGAAATCCAAGGAGGGCTACTCCCACTCCGTCTCCGAGCAGCGCGAGCAGGTCATGGACGCCGCCGACATCCGCGCCATGCGCAAGGGCACGGCCCTGCTGCTGTCCACCGGCATGCCCGTCGCGCAGATCCGCCTGCGCCCCTGGTACGCCGAGAAGTCCATGGCCCACATCGGGCAGCAGATGGCCCTCGAAGAGAAGGCGATCACCTGGCGGGCCAACGAGGCCTACGAGCAGAGGAAGGCGGCCCGCCGTGGCCGATGAGACGCCCGACTTCGAGGTGCCGGTCGGTCTCTTCCAGGACATCGAAGACCTCAAGGCCGTGGTGCAGGCGCTGGCATCCCAGGTCACGGCGCTCACCGAGGGGGCCGACACCGATTCCGGCGAAGTGCTGGCCGACGCCGGGCCGGACGCCGGCGAGGACCCCGCCGACGAGGACGAGTGGCAGTTCCCGCCGTTCATTTTGTTGCTCGACCCTCCGCAGTACGACGAGGAGCTGCGGGCCCTGATCGAGTGGGTCGAAGGCGTTCTGGTCCCCGGCTACCTCGCCGAACCATCCAGCGACGCCCGCTGGTGCCACCTGTGGTTCGAGCACCCGCCCGCCGTCGCCCGCCTCCACGCCTGCTGGCTCGCCTGGCAAGAACTCACCGACCCCGCCACCTGCGGCTACACCGGCCCCAGCGTCTGGCACCGCGACCACCTCGACCCCTGCCTGCGCGAACTGCGCGCCTCCAGCGGCCCCTTCGGCGGCTGCACCAAGAGCGAGCACCAGATCGACCACCGCCTGCCCGGCACCGTACCCAGCGCCTGGCGACACGAGACCGACTGACGCAGCGCCAGAACAGCGCTGCTGCGCGGGGCCGCGCTGAGAACAGATCCCTTCCAGTAGGGGTTTCTGCCCGAAGCACGGTTCAACGGTTCAACGGTTTTCCGTTATTTGAGACCTGGAATCCCTACCGAGAGTCGAGAAAGGCATCGCAAGACCCCTACGTGTAGGGATTTTGCATCCAGTGGGGCGAGAATCCCTACACGTAGGGAACTCTGCGGCCTGCCGCGCTGTAGCGTTCCCCTCGCTGAGACATGGCTTAACGGAATTGGGCTGTCAGCGTCGCCGGGCGCCCCGGGGGTGATGCCCCGGGGCGCCCGGCTTTGACCCTTCACCCTCTGGGCGCATCCCGCGTCTCGCTGGACTGACATGCGCCCAACAACGCTGCCGTGGACCCCTCCTGGCGGTCAGTCAGGAGCGCGACGGCCGTAACTACTGTCTGTGGTCCCTTGATTATTGAGATGCCCGGCTGATGCCGTACGATTTCGCGCTAAGCCGATAGGGGGATCTTCGGGTCCCCTTCTCGCTGGCAGTCCCAATTCCATGTATGCGGCAAGGGTTCCGGCCTCATCACCCGGAACCCCCCGCCCATGTCCGGATATCCCGCGCTCTGCGCGGGGGAGAAAGGGGTCTCGCGTGAATGCGAACCTCACGATTTTGATGATCTTCGTCGTGGTGCTGACCGCAGCCTGTTATGCGGTCAATCGCCTTTCCAGCGCCCCAGCGCGCATCGTCGCCGTGCTCGTCGCGCTGACCGCCCTAGTCGGCGCTCTCAAGCCGGTGGTGGCGCTGCTGAGCGAGCCGCAGCGGACACAGAGCGAAACCGTTGCACCCGCGGCTCCGCTCGCCACGGCCACCCACCCCGTGGCCCAGGCAACCGAGCCGACGGCTCCTTCGGCGCCGACCCCGTGACGCACGAGGCGACATTTGTCGAAGGGGACGTGCAACCCGAGAGGCCCCGGTTCGTCAGGCCGGCCGTTCTCATGGCCGTCCAGCAGGTCTTCGCCGACTACGACATGTCGAGATCCGTGCTCCGCACGCTCGCTTCCACCTCCTCCGTCCGCCAGCCCTCCCGCGGAACCATCTTCGAAGGCAACCAGATCGGGGGCACGAGATCGGTGTTGGTCGCTCAGGGGACAGTGCGCGAGGACTACCCGGACGGCAGGGCGCGGCTGTGGAAACGGGGCGCACTCATCGGTGACTGGACCGATGCAGAGGCAGGCTTGCCTACGACGGTGACCCCCCTGACGGAGAACTGCAAGATCGTCACGTTCACCGGAACGAAGATCACGAGGACGGGGATCAAGAACCGCGGTGAAGTGATGCACGCACTGGCCCAGCTGGGGGCGGAGCGTCTAGACGCCGTCGATAAGGTGTACGGGGCGGACAGGAGGCCCCCTATCGCCCGTGTCGCCGGACTCCTGCGCTACCTGGGCTCTATCTCCGAGGTCGGGATCGAGAGGCTGAACCGCGAGGAGTACGCCCTATTGCACTTCGACGGGGGCGCGATCGTCGGACCGACGCAGGTCGACATCGCCGATTCGCTCGGGCTGAGCAGGGCGTCGGTGGAGAAAGCCCTCGCCGTTCTGCGTGATCAGGGAGCGCTGCACAGAGCCGAGCCCGGCGCTCCTCGTACGAATCGCCGCTACGTGATCAAGAACCGTGGCAGGCTGTCGTTCATCGCGGTAACCGGTCAGGTCTGATCGAGAAGGCCGTTCACTCCCCGGTGCGGGCCTTGGGCTGGAGTGCCTTTGGCTGTCCCTCTGAAGGCCGTCGGGCTACCGCCCGGCGGCCTTCATGCGTGTCTTCGTCACACGAAGCCCCGCCCGCAGGAGCGCCCGGGTAGCCCGTCAACAACGTTCAGAATCAGTACGGGGGAGGAGGGACCGCCGTCCCGCGAACGGTGTATCGCGCTGCTCCGTCTGGGGGATGCCTTGTCGGACCAGATCTCTACTGTCCGGCTGCGGGCGACCAGCTCGGCACGGATTCGGTGAAGGAGAGAGCGCGATGGTGTTCGTCGGGGTGCACGGGGAGTGGGGGCGGATCGACGCCACCCAGGCAGACCTCGGGTGCGGACAGGACCGGGAGAGCATCTACAAGGCCAAACCCCCCGCCCCGCTCACCTGCTACGAGTGTGACTGGCGCCTGCACCTGGTGCACAAGACCCACGGCGCGTACGACCTGTGGTTCCTGCGGCACGCGGCCAATGCCCCGCACTGCGAGGCGCGGCTCGCGGGCGAGGGCATGGCCCACCACCTTCTCAAGCTCGACCTCGCCCACCACGCGCGCGCGGCCGGCTGGAGCGCCGAGTACGAGGTCGCCGCCCCGGACGGCTCCTGGCGCGCGGACGTGATGGCCACCTCCCCCGACGGCGTCCGGCGCGTCGCCCTGGAGGCGCAGATGGCCGCCATCTCCATCACCGACATCAAGGCCCGCACCGACCGCTACGCCGCCGCCGGCGTCGAGGCGTGCTGGTTCACCGACCGCAAGACCGCGCCCTGGCTCGACGCCGTGCCGTCCGTCCAGATCGCCCGCCCCGAGGACGGCGACCCCGTCCAGATCACGGCCGGCGCCGCACGCTTCGAGCCGCAGTGGTGCGACGACCGTGCCGACTGCGACTGGAACAGCGGGAGCGTCGAAGGAGCCGTGCCGTGTGGCGGCCACGGGAAGTGGTCGGCCGTCGAACCGTTCCCACTCGACCGGTTCGTTGCCGCCATCTGCGCGAACACCACCCGTCCACACCGCCTGCGCGTGCCGAGCTGGGAGAAGGGCGAGACCTGGCGGTGGATTACCCGGCGGTACTTCGAGCTCGAAGAGGAACAGGTCCGGGCCACGGCCCGGCGGAAGCAGGTGATGGAGCGCCTGGCCGCCGTCCAGCAGCGGCAGCGCGAGGCCAAGGCTGCTGCCGAGCGAGAGCACATGGCGGCGATTGAGGCTCTGCTCCAGCGGCAGAAGGCGCTGGTCAAGCCTGTGGTGGAGTTCGTCTTTCACGAGGCCGGGGCCTACCCGCAGGTCGGCCCCGACGGCATCCCCGAGTTCGCGATGGGGGTGCCCGTATACGTCCGCGGGAAGCCGTACGCGGTCATCTGCCCAGTAGCCAGCCGCGTCCCCGCCCTACGCGACACGCTGGCCCCGCTCGTCCTCTTCGCCGCCACCGAGCGCGAACGCAGCCGCATCGCCGCTCAGGCCGCGCCCGGCCAGCGCGTCGAAGTCCTCGTGGCCGAGACCCCTGCCACCTCGCCGGTCCCCACCCAGCGAGAGCAAGGCGGGCTCACTATCAAGCAGGCCGTGAACCAGATGCTCGGCCTCGACCGGATGTAGGCAGTTGCGTCTTCACTAGACCTCGAAGGGACGGACGGATACCGACCGTTCAATCCAGGAGCAATACCGGCGGAACCCCGGACTCCTTCGCAGGGTGGTTCAGCGCGAGGCGAGGCTCTGAACTGGTCGATCCGGACACGGCGCGGTTCGGTGGCGGGGGTGTCGGCGTGTTCGCTCTGTCAGCTGGACGCGGAGTTGAAGGGACTCCCTGACCGACCTCCTGCGCCACACCCTGCCGAATGCCTCCCGCGGGGAGCCGGGAGGGGCGGCGAGCCCTGCCGCAGCTGCGCCGCGAGCAGGGCTCCCCGGCCGGGCGTGTCGCGAACACGTCGTGGACACGGCTTAACGCGGGGCTATCGCAGGTCAGCAGTGTGAAGACGCATCCGGTGAAGCTACCGAAACCACTTCTAGTTCGCGCTACGGCGATTTTTGAGGTATATGGGTCTCGGGCCCACCTCCTTTTAAGGAGAGTTGGGCCTTCGTCCTGTCTGGACTCGGTCGGCTCCTCAGAAGGGGTGGACCGGGTCCGAGGTGGGCCCGGGAAGTGTGGGGCCTGCCCGCTGGATGTGGAGTCGAGACGGGCAGGCCCCCAGACTCAAGGGGCCTTGCGTGAACGTAGTCGCTGACCTTGCGACTGTCCTTGTGGTCGCGGTCGGGATCGCGATCGGTTTCATGGTCTACCGCTGGACAGAACCGGCGCCGAACGCTGCCATCCAGAGCGCCAAGGGTGAACGGCTCGCCTGGGCCGTCGGAGCGGCAGCCGCCGTCATAGTCGTCGGAGGCTTCCTCATGGAGGGCATCACCGTGGAAGTCTCGCCGGATTCGCCGGCGGCTGGGGTCTCGTCCACCCCGACCCCCTCGGTCCCGCCCGCCGAAAGCGGAAAGTGACCCCAGCTCGCACCCTAGGGTGCAGTGGGTGAGCGGCCTTCCGGCCGCCCGCCCGGCTTCCGCATCCCCACACCGTGTGACGAGCCTCACAGCTCATAGGCGCTTTGGCTGCGGTGCTGCTTGGAGCTATCCAGCCCGTTCCGTGGGGCGATCTCGTGCTACTTGCTTCGTCCCCGCCGCTGCTCGGGTCCGTTCGGCCCGTGCTGCGAAGCAGTTCGGTCCGTACTGGGAGCTGGTGTCCGAGACCCCGGCGGCCGCTTGCCGGTCGTACTGCGCGAGCGCGCGGCCGCCGAAGACGGCCGTGGCGGTCCGAGGCGCGCGCCGGCGGCGGGGGTGATCAGTGGCTGCGCCTGGGCCTCGATCGCCGCGAGGCGAGAGGGCCATTCGCCACCGTGGTTGCGGCTGGCGTCGCGTAGGCGGAGCTGCGTGACGACGAAGGCATCGCTCTCTACGTCCGTCCACGGCCGGGCCCGCTCGGTCTCCACGCTCTGCCGCAGCACCGCAGGGCTCGCCCAGTTGCCCGTAGCGTCCAGGGCGTTGCTGTAGCGGGGCTTGGCCTCGCCGCGCCGGTAGACGCTGGCCAGGTCGACCAGCGCATGGACGTCGACGAGGTCGGCTAGGTCGAGGATGCCGCGGTAGGACTCGTCCGCGTTGGCCTGCACGGTGAGCCGTCCCTGCCCCCGGTCGGCGAGCTGCTCGAAGTAGCGGGCGGCGATGCCCTGGTTGCTCATCGCCTGCGGCACACCCATGAACAGACCCTCGAGCCGGGCGCCCGCGTCCCGGTAGGCGCGCATCTTCTCCTGCACGGCCTCGGCGTTCTGCGATGTCTCCTGGATGATGGCGTGCAGGCCGTGGTCGCGGACGTACTGCTCGGCCTGCGCCATCCAGGCCCGCCCGTCGGCCCGGGTGTAGGCGGCCATGAGGGTGTCGTCCTGCGCCATCAGCTCCGCATAGGCGGGGTGGTAGGGCTTGTAGAGGTCGCTGTCGACGTCCACGAAGCCGCCGTGCCGGTTGAGCTGGGCGGCCACCATCTCGGTCACGCGGCTCTTGCCGGCGCCGGGCTGCCCGACCAGGAAGACCACGGTGGGCGTCTCCTGCGGCTCACGGCCTTCCAGCAGGTCGGGGACGATCCGCTCCCGAAATATCCGCCGGTTCTCCTCTTCCGGTAACCGGTGACGCTCGACCTCTGCCGGATCGATCACGCTCATGCCAGGCCCGCCAGGACCTCGCGGGCGAGCTGGGCGTAGCGCGCCCGGGCCGCCGCGATCTGCTCACCGTCGGACGAGCGCAGGCCCTCGCGTTCCCGGGCCAGCTGGGACTGCGCGGTGCGGGCGGCCGCGATGACGGCTTGGTCTGGCTCGGTCTTGGCCTCTTCGGCGGCGATGACCGCGCTGTAGGCGCCCACGGCCCCGTTGACTGCCTCGATGGCCGCCTCGTACGCGGCCGTCCCCTCGTTGGACCAGGCGTACGGGTCCAGCTGGTCGGTGATGGAGATGCCGTTCGGCATGGTGTTCCCCCTTATCTCTGTGCTGATCATTGTCTGTTGGCTGGCGCGCACTGGCGTACGAATTAAGTTGCGGAGTGGCCCGTTTTACAGAGTGCAGGGCAAGCGTCTTGGCGGAACGCGTCCGGGGTACGCACCTGCGCGGGCCGGCCGGTCGTTACCCGGGCATGATCAGTGAACAGTCGGTGCCCGAACTCGCCCGCCAGTACGGCCTCACCCCGACCGCCGCCCAGTACGTCCTCGACCTGCGGGCCCGGCTGTCTGAGGAGCACCGGGACGATCCGGAGGCGTGGGAGCGGGCCTTCTCGGACGCGGTGCGCACGGCGTGGGTTGAGGGAGCGCCGTGGGCGCAGGAGTGGGTGAACGCGGCCACGGCCCACGAACAGCCGTGAGGAAGCCCTAGCCTCAGGCGAGCGCGGGCGCTGCCTCTGCTCCAGGTCCCCGAAGATGCCGCCCCTGCTCATCGACCAAGATGACGGGCGGGCAGTTGGGGCAGGAGAACAGGGCCTGAGAGCCGATCCACCGCCACCCCAGTCCCACAGACCGGAATGGTCTCGTTTCTCTGGGATGAGAGCGCTGGCGCCGCAGCGCGTGCAGGTGATGCTGTCGGGGCGGGGCAGCTCTGGTGCCTTCCAGGGCGGATACTCAGGCTATCCGCCGGTCCGCGCGCATGAAGGCGCCCCCGGCGTGGTGCCGGGGGCGCGGACCAACTGTCGGACTACCGGGCCAGCGTGATCGTGATCGGCACATTCGGGCAGCCGTCCAGGACTTCCGACAGGGCGGCCTCCTCGCTGGCGTCGATGCTCAAGCCCCAGCGGGTCTTGTCGGCGACCCAATCGGTGGCGTACTGGCAGCGGTAGCCCTCGGCCGGCGGCAGCCACGTCGTCGGGTCCTGGTCGGCCTTCGAGCGGTTCGACGCGGCGGACACGGCGATCAGCGCGCGGTCGTCACCGAGGTCGTTGGCGTAGGCCTCCCGCTCCTGCGCGGTCCACTGGGAGGCGCCGGAGTCCCAGGCTTCGGCGAGCGGCACGAGGTGGTCGATGTCGAGGCCGCGGGGGCCTTGGATGTAGCGGTCGTCGTACGGGGAGTACCACTGGCCGCCGGTCAGTGTGCAGCGTGGTCCTTGCTCGGGTGCTACGACGGCCTCGGCTTTCAGGACTTCGCTGCGGGTGTGGCAGCCGTCCTTGTCGGCGTCGATCCAGTGCTTGAACGCGTCGCGCTGGTAGCCGGTGCGGTCTTCGTCGGCGATGGGCAGCTGCGCCAGGGCTTGGCGCACGGGAGCGGTGATGGTGGGGTCTGGCTCGGCGGGCGGGGCGGCCTGGGCGGTGGCGGGGAGGAGCAGGGCCGCCAGGGTGGAGGCGACGGCGGCGGTACGGGCGAAGCGCACGCGGAGTCCTTTCGGCAGTCACCGGCTGGTTGTGCTGTTCGTAGCGACTGCCGGGTGCGGCACGCCCGGGAAACGGGGCTGGCTCTACTCGATCGAGCGGAACGCGCGTCGGGACCGAGGGGTTCCGGGCGTTTGCGCGTGACTTCCAGGCGACTGGGCGGGGGCGGTTCGCGGGCGGGCGTGAAGACGCCCCCGGCGGGCTTATGCGGCTGATGCGCAGTTAGGTCAGTGGAACCCCGCGCTGCTGCTTCATCAGGGCTCGGGCCCCCTCCGAGTGCCACGGCACCCGCCCTGAGATCCCAGAGTGGGCGCCGTCATGTGCGGCCGGGGAGGTGGCTCGCCTCTGTCGCCTAGTCGAACCGTCCTACCGCCAATAGCTGCTTGGTCTCTACCGCTCATGAGTGGACGCTCGTGCCCACACTCTGTTCTGGCAGACGTCAGTGCTTCGCGGTTTGGTATCGGCAGCCGCGGCGCTCCCATACCCTCAGCGGCGTACGAAGATCCGTACGGACGTATGAGGGAGAGGCAATGACGCTGCACCGGGTGGCGGGGCTGGACGGTGGGATCGACCTGACCATCCACCTCACCGAGGTGGAGGCAGATGCGATCGGCCCAGACGAGGCGTCAGCGATGGCCGCCTGGTTCGATACTGCGCTGGAAGGCCTCGCTGCCCTCCGTGACGGCCAGTCGGTGCGGGATGGAGGGGCGCGCGCCATCGAGGCGACTGACATGCAGGAAGTGATCAAGGTCTTGCATCAGCATCTCCTTCCCCGGCTCGTTGGTCTGCGGGACGCGGCGATCCGTCGCCATGGTGAACTCGGCGGCACCTTCGGACAGCTTGCGGCGGCTATGGGCACGGCGCGATCGACGGCGCAGACTCACCGCGAGAGGCTCGACCAGGTGGGCCCCCGCCGTGCGCAGGCTGCGAAGTGGGAAGCCTGGGCTGCGTCCCCGCAGACAAGTGCGTCGGCCCCCGAAGGGGCCGACGGCTAGTTCGGACGGAGAGTGAGCTGGAGGCGGGCCGTTTTCGTTGGCGGGCGGTCCGGGCCGCCCGCCCGGGCGTGCGGCGACTACTGGCCGTCGCGGTCGTCCGGCGGATTCATCTCTGCGTGAGCCCGCCGAAGGACATCAGCGGGACTTCGCGGCGACGTGCTTCTCGCCGGCACGCTGCGCAGCGGCGCTGCTGGACTGGCTCCAGCCGCTAGCGCCGCAGGTGCAGCGGTACTGGTACTTGCGGCCGCCCTGGGTGGGCCAGACGGACACGGAGTGCTTGCTGCCAAACAAGGGGGCTCCTCGGACAGTCATCGTCTGTACGGAGTTCCGTACGGCAATGAGTGTACGGAACTCCGTACGGAGCGGCAAGGGTATGGGGTGCGACGCCGCAACCGCAGGTCTCCGTGCCTGGTCTTCCTCCTCATGACAGTGAACCGACGGCCGCGATCGACCCCGGATGATCGGGAGCTGCGGCTCTGGAGGGTCGGCCGGGCCTTAACCGTCACCTTCGTCGCCGCGATCCTGGTGGCCGGCGGGGTCTTCTACGGCTTGGTGTACCTGCTGGACTTCCAGGAGATCGACAGCACCGCGAAGCTCGACGCCAAGACACTCTTCGACCTGGTGAAACTCTCCTTTGGGGTGGTCGCTGGGGCCGGTGCGCTCGTCGCCTTGGTCGTCGCCTACCGCCGCCAGCGCGTCGACGAGGCTGGCGCCCACCGGGAGGCCACCCGGCTCCACACCGAGCGCTTCAGCCAAGCCGTCGAGCAACTCGGTTCGGACTCCCCGGCCGTCCGGCTCGGCGGCGTCCACGCCCTGGCCGGCCTCGCCGACGACGCCCCCGACGACAGCCTGCGCCAGACATGCATCGACGTACTGTGCGCTTACCTCCAGCTCCCCTTCACCCCCGACCCCGGCGACGACCCCGCCCACCAAGAGGAACACCACCGCTACCTGGCCCTCCGCAAGGTCCGGCACACGATCCTTCGCCTCATCGGCGACCACTACCGACGGCCCCGGGGAACCCACCGATCCTGGCAGGGCTGCGACCTCGACCTCACCGGCGTCACCATCGACGGCTACCTGGACTTCGGTGATGCGACGTTCTCCGACGCCACGGTGTCCTTCCGCGATGCGACGTTCTCCGGCGCCACGGTGTCTTTCGAGGATGCGACGTTCTCCGGCGCCACGGTGTCTTTCGAGGGTGCGACGTTCACCGGCGTCAAGGTGTCCTTCTACCGCGCGGAGTTCTCTGGCGGCATGGTGTACTTCGGCGACGCGCAGTTCTCCAGCAGCGATGTGCTCTTCGGCGGCGCGACGTTCTCCTCCGGCGGCGCAATGTCCTTCCTCCGCGCGAGGTTCTCCGGCGGCCAGGCGCGCTTCGAAGGCGCGACGTTCTCCGACGGCGTGGTGTCCTTCCGGGACGCAACCGGTCCGGCCCCTAGTGGGCTTCCCACTGACATCGGTACTACTTCCACGTTGATCGTCCTTCCCTCGGCTTGGCTGGCTGCGAATCCATAGCACCGGAGGGGCGAAGGCGGTCGAGGGCGGCCTCGCCTGCCCGGGCCGCCCTCGTTTGCTGTCCGGGGTTAGCGCTGGTTCTCGTCGCGCGCCTGGGCGGCCTCTGCGCGGAGTTGCGCGGCAAGAGCGCGAGCCTCTTCGGCCTGTTGGGCGGCTTCGGGGCGGCCGTCTTCGACGGCGATGCGGTCGAGCAGTGCGGCCTTGCGCTCGGTCAGGCGTGCGCGGGCTTCCGGGTCCGGCGGGGTGCGCAGGTCGCCGTAGAGGTGGTTGAGCGCGTCGAGGACCTGAACCATCTCCTCCCCCGTGCTCAGGGCGGGCAAGTGACCAGTGACCGGGTGTTCCGTCTCCCGGTGTGCCGGGATGTGCTCGCGCACCCACGCGTCGAGACTCTGTCCGGCAGTGGTGGGCGCGTACGCAGCCTCGTGGAGGCGTAGGCCGCGTACGGGAGCGCCGGGCGGGGCGGGGTAGTGCGGCTCTTGTAGGGCGAGCTGCCACTCCGCGACGGCGTTCTTGTACTTCTCGTGCGCGGACTGCTTCTTCATGCCGAGCTGCTCGCCGATGGCCTCCCAGCTCGTGTGCTTCTGGCGCTCGTAGACCACGGCGCGGACCAACACCTCCTGGGCCTGGTGCACCAGGTCGAGCGCGTCGCCGACGGCTTCGCCAGGCCGGGCCCACATGTCGTTCGTCGTGGGGACGCCAGCGGCGGCACGGTCGGCGAGCTCGCGCAGCTCGGCCGAGAGGGCGAGGCGGGCCAGGGCGGTACGGCTGTAGGCATAACGCTCGCGGTCAGGGTCGTGCTCAATATCCGTCATGCTCGTCAGGCTAACCCTGACACGGGAATTCGTCAGGCAGTCCCTGACGAGAGTTGGCCACCTGCGCGCATCCGATCCGTTCGACTCGGGGGGGCGGAAACGGTCGTCTGCGCCCCCCTTGCGCGTGATTGGATTATCCAATCCGCCTCCATGGAAACTCCGTGATCAATCCAATGCGGCGTGTGGAATCTTTGCGCCTCCCCTTTTCGCCCCCTTAGGGTGGCTGGAACGGCCGTTGTTGCCCCGTGGCCCGCTCTCGTGGAGGAGGCTCGACCGTGGATCGGCTCTATATGCGGTATTCGACCGATAAACAGACGAATCTGCGGCAGAAGCACCACTTGGAGCCCTACCTCGCCAGTGGGGCAGCGGCCTACGAGGACCCGGCCACCTCCAGTCGCCTCCACCCGCTGAAGCGACCCGGCTTTCAGCGCCTGCTGGACAAGGCGGCAGTCGGCGACGTCGTGCGCCTGGCGGACGCCGCGCGCCTCTTCCGCTCGGTCCAGGACGTGCTCGATGTCCGCGACGTCCTCCGGCGACGCGGGCTGCATCTGCGCATTGCGTCGGGTGCCTGGTCGGGGATGGACCTCACGTCCGAGGACCCGATGACGAAGCTGTTCGTCACGATGCTCGCCGGGGTGCTCGAATTCCAGCGGGACATGATCAGCGAAAACACGAAGGACGGCGTCGCAGCTGCACGGAACGCGGGCAAGGTCCTGGGCAGGCCAGCCCGCCTCAGCTCGGAACAGGCCGCCGCTATCGTTGCCGCCTACCGGAACGACGGCGTCGCGGTGAAGGCCCTCGCCCGAATGTACGAGGTTGATCCCAAGGTCATCCGGCGCGTACTCGACTCCGCCGGCGCCCGTGGCGTGCCGGACGACCTGGAGGATTTGCTCGGGCAGACGGGCGGCGAGGGGGACCCTGAGCCGGAGGCCCCTGCGGCCACAGATCCGGTACTGAGCATTGACGTGCCCGGTCTGCTCGCTGAACACCTGCAGGGCGTGGCCGCCGCTGCCGTCCGGGACGCGCTGCACGAGGGCCGAGTAATCCGGCGAGGCCAGGGCTACTCGCTGCGGATGGCCGCACCGCTCAGCGTCCACCAGGCGGCCTTGGAAGCATGCGCCGCCCTCGCTGTCGACGGGGCGTCACCAGCCGGACGGAAGGCCTACCGTGTGTACGCCGATCGCGTTGAGGCCGCCCAGCAGCTCGGGGGATGACCGCTGGGACGGCCCGATCTCAAATCCGGTCGGTCAACGCGTTGATTGTCAGTGCCACGGCCATTGCTCCCAACGCAAAGACCACGTGCATGATGCGCTCTCGCCGGATGGCGGGGGGTGCCCTGAACAGAGGGTCGTCTTCCTTTTTGACATCCACATCAATCAGTGACTGGCGGCAGGAGAACGTGGGCTCACCCTCGATGAGGACTAGCCAGGTGATGGACTGTCCGCGGCCGATGCGACCGGGGCCGATGTGTAGTTCACTGCCGTCCACGGTGACCTGCGGCAGGGCGGCATCCGTAGGGTTCGACTCCGTGCCGAGGATTTCCAGTACTGGTTGGCCGAGGTCCATCTTGATCGAGTTCGATCCGTCGAACGCAGCACTGGAGACATCCCGTCGGCTCGTGTTTACGATCTGGACCCGCACGAGACGGGGGTCGGCGAGCGTCAAGCCGTTCCTGTTGACGCTTAGGCTCCCTCTCACGGTGTGGTGAGTGCTCAACAGGGGTGTGTCCCCCATCCAGTAGCTCAGGCGTCGCTTCGGGTTGCTGGCTCTAAGGGTTGCCCACATGGCGCCAACCCCGGCTCCCAGGGTGGCGAAGACTGCGGCTGCCGCCCAGAACGTGCCCGAGGCGTAGAACGGCTCGGCTGACATTACGACCATGCGAGTGATCCAACCACCAAGAGGCAGCATCGCAGGTTCCGTTGCGTTGACCCCCGTGCACAACCCTGAGGTTCGGTTCGGAGCCATAGCAGTGGGGGCCTGCGGTCCGGCACAGGGACACCCGGTCCCAGTAGAGGCCTCAGCGCTGGGTGGGTTTGCGGCCCTGCTGCTCATTGCTGCTGCGTCGCAGGTGCTCCGCCTGCTCCGCTGAGCTGCTCAGCTTCTTCGCCCCGCGCCGTGTGGTCGACCTGCCCCGCGCGGCCGCCGTGGAGACGCGCGGGCCGCGCCCGTCCTTGGCTCCGGGAAGGGGACGGGACAGCGCCTCCCCGAGTTGCCGCATTGCCGGGATGTCCACCGTGGCGGACGCGGTGTCCTGCGATGCCGGCGGCGGCCCGCTGCGGCCCCCGGCGGTGGAGCTGTAGGCGGTAGAGGCATCCGCCAGGTCGCGCAGCGCCCCGGCCGCCGGTGCGTCAGAGTCCTTCTCCTCGCCCTTCCGCCGGAGGCGGTCCGCCGCCGTCTGCGCCCAATGGGCGACCTTCTCGCAGGCGCGGATCGAGACCTTGCGGAAGAACTCGCCGACGCGGCCGTCGCCCATCAGGCGGTCGAAGTGTTCCCCGGCGCGCTCCCTCATGACGCGGAAGAGGTGACCGACCGCGCCGCGCACCGTCTGGATCTTCTCCCACTCCGGGAGGTCCTGGAGCGTATCGGCGTGCGAATCGGCCCGCTGGAGTGCTGCGTTGACGGCATGGGCCTGCTGCCAGACGGGCGCGGTCGTCTCGACTCCCGGCTCCGCGGCGGCGTCCGCCTGAACCGGGGCGGACGGTGCGACGGCCTCAGCGAAGGCCCGTTGCAGGGCGTCGAGGTCGGCGTCGAGGTCGGCGACCAGGTCCTGCGCCGTGCCGTTCTTCGGCGGTACGTGCTCGGTGAAGGCCTCCATGACCGCCTGGAACTCGGCGCGTACGTCCACCTGTCCGGTCGCGGGTTCCGTCATCGCAGTTTCTGCTGGCGAGGCCTGGGTGCTGGTCCACAGTGGCAGCTCACCGGGGGACTGCGCGATCGCCTCCGGTTGACTGGCCTGGAGGGCGTCTTCCAGGGCTCCGCGGAAGCCATCGACGGCGGCGTCCAGAGCCGGGCCGCCACCCTCGGGTGCCACGGTGCTGGCCGGGTTTTCACTGTCGGGCACGTCGGTATTCCCAGCCGGTGCAGCCGGGGACTCCTCCCGCGCTGGCTCTGGACTCTGTGAGTCCGGGACTTCGGGAGTCCGGGGTTCCGTGGCGTCTCGCCGTGTTTCGGGGGCCGCCGCCGCGGTGTTCCCTGCTGTGGACTCGGCACTCGCCTCCGGGCCGGACGCTGCGGCGGCCGTCTGGCCGCGCACGGCGGTTCGCTCCGCCTGGACCGCATGGAGCGTGGCTTGCACCTGGCCCTGCAAAAGCCGGGAACCGTACAGGAGCTGGGCCAGCGGGAAGGCGAGCTGACGGCGCTCGGTATCGCCAGGGTCGGCTGGCAGCGAGCCGCCCCAGTTGTTGATAGCCCGCTGGACGGCGTCGAGGTGCTGCGCCATCTGCTGCGATCCGTACCGCTCGGACACCGCGGCTGCCAGCCCGTCGAGGCTGCCAACCAGCTCCCGGAAGTGCTCGTTCTGCTCGAAGGCGGGGTAGGCGCGGGCGGCTGCGGCGGTCACCGCTTCCCGGTATCTCACGGCGGTGTCGCGCAGATTGGCCCGCAGGGCGTCGACCCGCTGCTGAGGCCCGTCACCGGGGGCGGCAGCGAGGGGCGGGCCGGCCGGGACGCCGGTGAAAGCGGAGTACATGACGGCCGCGTCGACTGCCGCATCTTGCGGCGAGTGGGTTAGGTAGGTCACGTCAGCGGGCAGGCCTTCGACGGCCAGGCGCGCGAACCATCCACTTTCGAGGCTGGGGTGGACGGTGGCGATGACCATGTCGCCCCGCAGCACGTCACCGGAGTCGACTGGCTGGCCGTCCAGCCCGGACAAGCGCAGGCCGTAGCTGGTGTCCATGGGGAGCGCGACGGTCTCGAAGTAGCGCTGCGGCGCGGGCGGCTCCTCGGTGATCGGTTCGTCCGGGGCGTCGGTGGTCTCCGGGATCGGCGGGGTGGTCATGGTCGGCTCCTCCGAAGCGTCTTGCGCCGTCTCGTTACTGGGGGCGTCCTCCCCTGCCGGGGCCGTCGGCGTGGCCACCGTGCCGGGCTCCGGCATCTGCTGGTCGCCGTCCGTCGTCTGGGGTCGGTCCTGCTCGAGGAACGACGCTTCGCGCCGTGCCTCGTGCATCCCCTCATCCGGGACTGCGCCTGCGGGCTCCGGTGCGTCCTGGGAGACCGGCACGCGATTCGGTGCCGGATCACTGTCCTCGGCAGCGTCGCCCGGAGCGGTGTCCGCCGCGGTGTCACCCGGAACGTCGTCGGCGGCGGCCGGCGGCTCCGGTGCTTCCTGGGGGTCCGGTGCCGGGGTGTCGTCCGTGACGCTCTCCGGCTCGGTGTCCGTCGCGGATGGCGCGCCTGCGGGTGGTTCTCCAAGGCCTTCGGCGGCCGCGGCCGCGGCCGGGGCGTCGGGGCCCGGCTCGGTGCGGGTCTCCGGGGCGTCGTCGGCATCGGCGGGCGGCCGTTCGGCGGGTTCCGTGTCGGCGGCCGCGTTCTCCGGGGCGGCGGTGTTCTGCTCTGCCGAGTTCGCGGTGAGGGCGGCCAACTCCGTCTCGAAGGCGGCGACCGTCGCCCGCGAGCGGGCGGCCAGGAGGGCGGCGGCCTCCCGTACCTGCCTCAGCGGGCCGCGCAGGTCCTCGTCGACCACGGGCTCCAGGGCGGCGCTCCAGACCGCCACCGTGTGGACCTCAAGCACCAGGTCGTCGGGCGAGATCGCGGGCCCCTCCCGCAGCATCCGCTCGGCGTCCCGGTAGGCCGCCGCCAGCTGGGCGACGGGGTTGGTCGGGATTCGCTGGCCGTCGGGCCGCTGCTGCCGGTCCGCCTCGTAGAAGTGCTGGACGGCGGGCAGGGCGTCCCACCGTGCGAACGCCGTGCTCAGCTGGTCGATGTCCGCCTGTGCTTCCTCGTCGGTTTCGTACGGCCCGGCGACGTCGAGAGTCGCCAGGTCGACGTCCGGGAGCACCACGTCCAGCTCCGGCAGCTCAGCGGCGGCCGGTGCCTCAGCCGCTGCCGACGTCTCCGGGTCGTGGGCCTTGCGGTGCGCCAGAGCCAGTGCCTCACCGGCGGGGGCGCGGTCGGCGTACTCGGCGACATCGGCGCGCTCGGTCCAGCTGCACACACACCACGCCTCGACCCACGACGTACCCGGGCCGCCGAGGGTGACGGCCGTCGCGTGCGGCACCCCGTCAGCAACCGCCGTGGCGTGGAGGCGGAGTCGTTCGAGCATCGGCGCCCATGCGGACATGTAACTGTCGACGGCGGTGCAGGACGCGATCAAGGTCCCCGACTGGTCCTCGATCAGGAGCGGCGCCAGGTCGCCGGCGGCGTCGCGGCCTTCCCACTCCCGGCGGACCGTGTAGCGGGCGCCGGTCTCGGCAGTGATCGTCCACGAGCCGTCAGGGTGGTACTGGATCGCCTCCGACTCCCCGACTTCCGGCAGTATCCACAGTCCGGCGTCATAGTGCATGCGGCGGGCAACGGCGAACCCGGCGGTCAAGTCCCCGCCAGCCTTGGCCCCATGCTCAGCGACGGCCGCCAGGGCCGCGCTCTCGCCCTCGCCGGAACCGATGCTGATCACGTCCCACCGGCCCGACGGCTCTACACCGTGCCAGGTCGCCCGCCACATGATCCCCCGCGCACCCTTGCCCTGGGCATCGTGGGAGATCCCGTACTCGCCGACGGTCAGCCCGGGGCCGGTGACGGTGAACTCATACGGAGACGGCTCGCCGTCGCGGTCCCGCGGGCTGACGGTCAGCGTATTAACGTCGACGACCTCGGGCGCCGCCTCCTCAGCAGGCTCCGGCGCCGCGCCGCTGCCCTCCACCCCCCAACCGGCGAGTTCGAGGATTGCGACGGCCGCGCGGTCGGCCTCGTTCGCCGCTTCCATGTGGGTCGCGCCACCCCGGGCGACCAGCGCGGCCCGGTCCCGGCGGGCTGCGGCCACTTCCGCCGCCGCCCTCTTCTGTGCCTCTGCGTCCCCGCCCGCAGCCTTCACCTCCGCTCGCGCTTCCCGCATAGCGCGGTCGTCACCGGCTTCGCACGCCTCGGCGAGGATCTGACTCGTCAGAGCCTGCGCGGGCCACGGGGCAGTCTCTCCGGCATCCAGCGCGGACGACAGCATCTGTCCGGCAAGCTCAGCGATCCGGTCGGGCCACTGCTTCCAGTGCAGGTCGACCACCTTCGGATCACCCTTGGCCAGGGCCCCCACAAGGCTCTCAACGTCGCGGTGACCGAAGTGCCTGCCCTCGTCGTTCAGGAGGCGATGAGACAAACACCGCGCGCACACGGTGTAGTGACCAAGTTCGCTGCCCTGGTCGGTGTCGACGGCGACCGTGTACCGGGCGCCCGAGCGCTTCGCACTGCACTTGCCGACGAACGGCGTCGACGCATCGCAGTACGCGTCCGGCGTGTCGGCCATGTCGTCCGTGAGCTGGGCCACGACGCGTAGCCGCGCGTTCGGAATGGCCTCCTGGGCTGAGTGCCAGATCTTCCACTCAGCGACGTACTGCCGGTTATCCGGGCCCTTCCGGGACCAGTCCTCACCGGTGCGGCCCTGCGCACCGTCCGGGTCGGTCAGGTGCTCCCAGCCCCACCGGCACGACGCGATAAGGCCGATGCGGCCGAACCGGCGGACCAGGTACACGCCCTCTTCGAGCTGAACGCGGTTCGTGGTCGTCTCGAACGGGGGGGCCTGCGCCGTCAGGTGCCCGTACCGGGCCCACAGGGAAGCGAACCGGGTACGGGTCGCCGAGTCCTCACGGATTCGCGCCAGCACGGCGGCAAGGGGCTGGTCCTCAACGTTCGCGTTCCACCAGTAGGAGCCGTCAGCGTCGTGACCGGCCTCCCACTGGTCCTCATCCGGACGGGAGTACGTCACAGGGCGCAGCCGGAACGTGTGCCCGCCCGCCGTCGTCAGAATCCAGCCCGCCGCCGGTTCGCGCCGGTCGGTGAACGACACGGGGGCGATCGTCTCGCCCTCGATGAGCGCCGCCCGAAGCTGCGCCTCTCGCCCGTCCTCGGTAGGAACGGCCCCGCTGCCCGTGGCCGTCTCCGGCTCCGCCGGGCCTTCTGACGGGTCCTGTGCCGGATCGCCGAACAGCCCGAGCTGTTCTGTCCCTGCGCCGGGCGCGGCCGCGCTCCCCTTCCTTCGGGCGCGGGTTCGGGCGGGGGCAGGTGTTGGCGTGGGCTGCTCGACGTCAGCCGGCGCCGCCACGAACGGGTCGGGCCGCCAGGCTCGGGGATCGTCCGGGCGGGTGGCCGCCAGCAGGACAGCCAGTTCCTCAGCCGCCCGGGTCAGGTAGGGCGCGGACGTGTCGGCGAAGTCGGCCGCCCAGAGCAGATCGTCGTGCACCAACGCCAGGTCATCCGCGAGGTCCGTGCCGGTGAGCTGTCCAGCACTCAGGTTCTCCACGACCTGCTGCAGGGCCGACAGGCGTGCGGCGGCTTCCTGGTCCTCGCCCGCGTAGCTGGGGGAGAGGCGGATCGTGCCGAGCGCGGCGTTGAGCGTCCAGGTGGTGTCCGCGTCGATGGCCTCCCGGGGCACGGGCATCTGGAGGGCGCGGGCCACCAGGGCCGCCACCGCCGCCTGGCTGTCTTCGAGCAGAGCCGATACGGAGTCCCTGTGGCCGAAGGGGGGACGACTCTCGAAGCGGGGCCCGGGTGCCTGCCGCATCTCGGCAGGCCACGACTGGTCATGTGCCGCCCCCGCCGTCTGGTTGAGGTCTGTGACGTAGCCGATCAGCCGACCGTCGAGCCAGACGGTGGAGGACGACTCGCTCGTCGGGATGATGTCCGCCCGGCCCGCGTACTGGGCCAGCTGCTCGGGGCCGCCGAACCGCTGCTCGGACTGTTGGAGGGGCTCTGGGGTGTCCGACGAGGACGTCGGCGGGGTGGCCAAGACGACGGAGGGCTCAAGAGGCGTGGGCGGGGTGCCTTCCGGGCCGGCGGGCGCGGCTTGGGTCTGCGCCTCTTCCACGGTCATCTGCCCGTCCGGGACGCCGTCGGTGTCCTCCCCCTCCGCGTCCGTCTCCGGCTCATCCTGCGGAGCCGGGTTCGGGACGCGTTCCGGCGGCACGAGACCGAACTCCTCGTACAGGTTGGCCGTCCCGTACTCGTCGCTGTCTTGTGCCGGGGTTGCGCCGATTTGCTCGTCGGGAGCGGACTGGGAGGCGGCGTCTGCAACGGCGGACGATTCCGCCTCTGCTGACTCCGCCTCACGAGTGGCAGCCTCCGTGTCCTTTGCCGCGGGATCTACCTGCCGCACCCGGGCCTGAGATAGGGCACGCCGGTAGTCGGTCAGCGTCACGTATCCGGGCAGAAGGCGGCCGCCAAGCTCCGCCCCGGAGCGCTCTGTGTCGAACGTCCAGCGCTTAGCGCCTTCCGCCTGAGTCCACATCAAGGACAGAACGGCGAGCGACTCCCCACCCCGGCTGTTGTCGTGGGTCGTGCCAGACGCCTCGCACTCCCACACGCCGAGCGATGATTCTCCGTCCTCAGTCGCGACGGACCCGGCGCGCAGCGCCACGGCCCATCCCGCCGCCTCCGCCTCAGACGCGAACTCGATCAGGGCGGACGGAACGCCCTTGCGTCCCACGCTGGACGTGTCCCACTGGCCGTAGGCACCCACCCACCAGGAGCGGTCGATCGCCGTGCCCGCTGGGGGCGTGATGCGGGTGATGAAGCCGGGCTCGGGCTGCTGCTCCGCCCCGGGCTTGTCGCCGGGCGGTTCGCTGGTCTGTGACTCCGGTACTTCGGGACTCTGGGACTCCGGGGGTTCTTCTGTGCTGCTGCCGTCCTCTGGCCCCGGCGGGGCTTGGGCCCCGTCCGCGGGACGGGTGCCGGAGCCGGTGGGCCTGGCGGCTGTTTCGTCGGGCGCAGGCGCAGGCGCAGGCGCAGGCGTGGGTGTGGGCGTGGGCGTGGGCGCCGGGTTCGGCGCCGGCGCGGGGGCTGTGGGCAGCTCGGGGGCGGGGGTCGTCTCGTCGAACGTGGCGAGGGCGGCTGCCGCCTGGTCGACCTTCGCCTGATGGGGTGCGCGCTGCTCGGCACGCTCCGCGATGGCCTTCTTACGGCTCTCGGGGGTGCGGTACCTCTCCGGGTCGAGCATGGACTCGGTCAGCTCCGGGAGCTTGTCCCGCTCGGTGATCGCGCCGACCACGGCGTCCAGCAGCTCCACGCGGCGCCGGGCGTGCTCGATGGCCGGGCCGTAGTCGACCGAGGCCTGCTGCGCGGCGAGCAGCGTGATCTCGGCTTCCAGCACCGGAACGCGCTCGCGGTCCATGAGCTGGTGGTCTTCGGCCTTCTCCAGCGCGGTCGCCAGGCGGCCGATGATGGTGCCGCCGAACTTCGGGGTGGCCAGGTCGCCGATGGAGCAGACGGATTCGCTGTGCCGCAGGTCGGGGAAGCCGACGTGGGCGCGGATCTCGCCGCCGTCCAGGATCTCTGGCCGTACCGCGAAGTCGAGCCCGCCGAAGGTGCCGATCGTCGTCCACGGTCCCATTCCGAGGCTGCTGTGGCTGCGCAGGGCGTCGGCGACGGCCTGGCGGACGACCGGACCGGCCTCGCCGCGCTTGTCGAAGTCGCGGCCGCCGACCCGGATCTGGAAGGCGTCGCCGCGGATCGTGGCGGTGACCTTAGGCAGGGCGGTGTCCCGGAGGGCGATGGCGCGCTGGGTGCTGGCGAGTTCTTTCTCCTTGGCGTCCAGCAGTTCCGCCTGGCGGACGCGGTCGGCGGCCGCGTTGCGCCGGTCGGCCTCCAGGCCCTGGAGGTGGACCTTGGCCTCCATGAACTGCCGCATGAAGGGGTTGCCGCCGATCTCGGCGGCCATCGTGGCGTAGTCCCAGTCGCTCGCGCCGATCTCTTCGACGGTGTCGTTGTCGTCGTCGCCCTCGCCGGGCGGACGCTGGATGTCGCGCAGCCCCTCCGCCTTGGAGGTGAGCAGTCCGACCTGCCAGGCGTCCATGCTGCCTTTGGTGGCCAGGAAGTAGATGTTCACCTCCTCGTGCTGGTTGCCGGGGCGGAGGACGCGGAAGTCGCGCTGCATCATCATGGCCGGAGTCCAGTCCTGATCCAGGTGCATCAGGGCGTAGGCCCGGTTCTGGCCGTTGAAGCCGGTTCCGAGAACTTCGCTGGAGCCCATGAGTACCGCGATGCCGCCGTTGTTGGCGGCTTCGGTCATCGCGGCCTTCTTCTCCGGGGTGTGGTGCTCCTGGGCGAACTGGACCATGTCGCGGGGGACGCCGCGGGCGGCGAGCAGGTCGCGCAGCTCGGCATAGAGGTCGAAGCCGCCCTTGTTGTTGCCGCCGGGGGTGCCGCTGTTGCAGAAGACGAAGAACAGCCCGCCGGGGACCGGGTGCGGGGTGTCGTCGCGGCTGGAGACGGCGTAGGTGCGGTCCTTGTGGGCGTGGTAGCCCTCCGCGATGATGTCGGCCGCCGTCACCAGCTTGTTGGCGGCGGGCGCGCCTGCGTCCACCAGCCGGGGGTCGAGCGCGACCGCGCGGCCCTCGCCGGAGACGGCCAGCATGTTGTCCTCGTCGCGGGTGACGTCACCGGCGTGGATCGCCTGGCCGCGGGCCACCAGGGTCTGGAGCCGGGCGCGCTGGTCGGCGGTCGGCTCCACCAGCACCAGTTCCGGGGCGCCGCCGGCGAGCTTGGGTCGCACGATCCCGACGTCGTCGCCGGTTTTGGTGTCGGCGGCCAGCCCCCACATCGTCTTCATCGTGGACTTCGACACGAACCGGGAGAAGCGTTCGACGATCGTCAGGCCGCTGCCGTCCGGGGCCATCTCGATGCGCTGGACCTTCTGCCCGAAGGTCTCGGCCCACAGGTCCGGGCCGTGCACCCCGAACTGGTCCAGCAGCCACGGCGTCGCCAGTTCGAGCACCGAGTACTGCTCGAAGATGGAGTTCTCCATCGGCGTGCCGGTGCCGAGGGTGACGGTGGGGCGGCCGCCGTGGACCTCCGCCACCTGGTGGTGCCACCTGAGCTTCTGGTGCATGTCCACCGCGCGGATGCTCGCGGTCTCGCCGCCAGCCTCCTTGGAGCGGAAGCCCACGGCGGTGAAGCGGTGCGCTTCGTCGACGAGCGCGTAGTCGAAGCCCAGGTCCTCCCAGTACACCTCGCCCGGGGTGCGCATCGGCGCGGCGTTGCGCCTGATGCGGGCTTCCACCGTGGTCAGGCGCCGTTCCAGCTGCATCAGGGCGAAGTTGTTGTGCGGGACTCCGCGCTCGCGCTTGAGCTGTTCCTTCAGCGACTCGATCTCGCGGAATAGGTACAGCTCTTGCTGCTCGGGGCTCATCCGGATCGACCCGAACGCGCCCTCGGTGAAGATGACCAGGTCCGGGGTGTTGGCGCGCAGCCACTCCAGGACCCGGCGACGGTTGCCGTCGGCGAGGTCGTCGGAGGTGATCAGGTGGATGTCGGCGTTGGGGTAGAGCAGCTTGGCCTCGTCCAGCCACTGGCGGGCCAGGTGCGGCTGGACGACCGCGAAGGGCTTGGCGATCTGCCCGGATGCCTTGAGGGCCTGCGAGCCCATCACCATCGTGGTGGTCTTGCCCAGGCCCATCTCGTGCGCGAGGACGACGCCCCGCTCGAACTGCATGCGCGCGGCCGCCGAGAGCTGCCACGGGTGCGGGGTCCGCTCGGTGGTGAGTCCGGCCAGGGTCGGGGCGAGGCCGTCGTAGCTGCGGACGACGTGCCCGTTCATCTGCCGGTTGTAGGCGTCGGTGAGCAACGTGACCCGGGCGGTACTGGCGGTGCAGTAGTCCTCGAAGGCCGACCGCATCGCGTCGGCCTTGTAGCGCATCGCGCGGGTGGCGTCCTCGTCGACCCCGTCGCCGTCGAGGGTGTTGACCACCATCGAGGCCCGCCCGAGGAGGGCCTTGGCGATGTGCACTGCCGAGCGCCGTTCGGTGCCCTTGAGCGCGTTGATCGCGTCGGGCACCTTGCCCGCGGCCAGGGACCAGCCGTACCGCTCGTTGTGGCTGACCTGGAGGGTCGGGTCGCCGAGGTACTCCCGCAGGAAGCCCTGCACGAGGGACGCGGGAATCCAGTGCGCGCCGAGCTGGGCAGTGAACTGCCCCAGGCGCTTCGGCTTCGGCTGCACCGCTTCCAGCGCGGCGACGTTCACCGAGTACGTCGGATCGGTGGCGGCCGCCTCGCGGGCCTGTTCGAGCTTCACCCGGACCGGCCCGGACAGGTAGGCGCCGGCGTGCTCTAGCTTCTTGGTGACCGGGTTGTCGAAGACCTCGGTGCCCAGGCGGCGGCGGGCCTCTTCGGGGGTCGTGCCCAGCAGGGAGGCGATCAGCGGCAGGTCCACGCCGCCGGTGGCGCCCATCACGGCCGTCAGCGCCGTCTTCGGGTCGTCGGTGGGCTCCAGGTCGCCGCGGCGGGCGCCCGGCCGCCGGGTGAGGACCTCGGAGGGCACCGGCCGGTCGTTGGCCCGGTCCCAGTGCTCCAGGCCCAGGACGACGGCGGCGTGCGGGTCCTGGCGGAACCAGCCCCAGCCCGTGGGGAGGCGTTCGTCGTCGTCCAGCTCGACGCCGGCGGCGCGGGCGGCGGTCCTGGCCTCGTCGGTCGGCAGCGCCATACGGGTCTGCCGGGGCCGGGACAGCGGCCCGTGCGCCATCGTGTAGGCGGCGTGCAGCCGGGCGAGCTGGGTGCGGACCTCGCGCGCACGGTCGGGGTCGCTGCCGGTGCGGTCCAGCTCTTGCAGTTCGCTCGCGGTGTCGCGCAGCGACAGCAGCATCCGCAGCTGCTCGGTGCCGGTGACACCGTCGGCGGTGATGACCCGGACCGGGTCCTCGCCGTTGACGTGCTGCCAGATCTGCCCGTCGTCGGTGTAGAGGCGGCCGGTGAAGTCCGTCGCGTGCTTCTCGCGGGCGGTCTGCAGCAGCAGCGGCGCACGGTCGGGCCCGTCCTCGTGCGGGACGTAGCCCTGGCCGTCGGCGACCGCCGCGGCGGCGGAGGCCTCCATCCGCTCGCGCAGCAGCCGGGGGGCCTCGCCCGGGTCGCCCTGCACCGTCACCCGCGGCCCGTACGGCCCCGTCTCGGACGTCAGGCGTCCCAGCACGTTCTCCGGGTGCTGGGTGAAGTAGGCGTTCACCGCCAGGGTGTTGCCGCCCAGCTCCCGCTCCGGGGCGTCGATCCACGTCTGGTCGCCCGGTTCCTCGCCCTCCGCGCGGCGGCGGAAGACCAGCACGTCGGCGACCACGTCGGTGTCGGCGGTCTCACCGAAGGTGCCCGCCGGCAGGCGGTACGCGGCCGCCAAGTCGCCCCAGCGGGACATGGCCCGGCGGGCGGAGGTGTCCTCGCCGTCCAGCGTCCAGCGCGAGGTGATCACGGCCATGTAGCCACCCGGCCGCAGCAGGGCGAGCTGCTTGATGATGAAGCCGTTGTGCAGGGAGTGCCCGGTCGCGCCGTAGCGGCGCTCCCCGAACGGGGCCTGCGCGAACGGCACGTTCCCGATTACCAGGTCGAACGTGCCGACCGGGGCGTCGGTGTCGGTGAACGACTCGGACAGCACATTGGCGTGCGGGTAGATCCGGGCCGCGATCGCCGCGGTGGTGGGGTCCACCTCAACGCCGGTCAGCCGCGCGGCCTCCGGGGCCACCCCGAAGAACGCGCCGGACCCGCACCCGGCCTCCAGGACCTCCCCGCCGTCGAAGCCGTACGCGGCCAGACCCTGCCACATCGCCTCAGCGACGCCCTGCGGGGTGTAGTGGGCCGACAGCACGGCCCGGGACGCCGCCCGCCACTCGAAGGGGTCCAGCAGCTCCCGCAGCTCGCCGCGCACCCGGTCGTACGACTCCCAGCGGGCATGGTCCGCCTCGAACCTGCCCTCCCACTCGCCGCCGGGCCGGTAGATCGGCTCATCGGGGTCCGGCTCGTCGAGGAACACGGTCGGGACCGAGCCCCAGCCCGACCAGCGGGCCAGGATGCGCTTCTCCTCGGTGGTGGCGCCGCGGCGGGCGCCCTCCAGCGTCCGCAGCACCTTGATGGCTTCGAGGTTCGCCTCAGCGCGGGCCAGCGGGCCACGCGGCAGGTCAGCCGGGTCGGGGCGGAACCGCGCTACAGGTTCTCCAGCTCCCTGCGGATTTCCGCCAGCTCCACCGCTTCCGGACTCAGCGGCGCCGCCGGGCTGTCCGCGTCCTCCGGCGGCGGCAGCATCTCGCGCAACACCTGCTCCCGCGCCGTCGCTTTGATCTGCTCCAGCTGGCCGACCCGTGCCTGGTAGCCCGTCTCCGGCTCCAGGCTCTCCTCCAGGTCCTCCTCCGCCGCGGCGATCGCCTCGCTCATCTGCGCCCCCAGCTTCCGGAAGTGCCGGTCCGGGTCCTGCATCGCCGCCAGCTCCCGCGGCCGGAACTCCTCCCAGTGCCTGCGCAGCAGCGTCTCGTACTGGCTCGTCGTCGCCATCGGCCTCGCCTCCCTCTTGCTCGTTGACGGTACCGGCCAGCGCCGCGATCTGCGCCGCCAGCCGGGATTGGTCCACTCCGCGCCGTTCGACGTCGCCGCCGGCAGCACGCACCTGCTCGATCACCGCGTTGATGCCGATGAGCGCGGCACCCATCGCCGGGATGCGCCGCTTGGCCGCCTCCCTCTCCCGCTTGGGCAGGTTCTCGTCCAGCGACTGCTCGCGCAGGTCCTCCGTGGTCCGCTCCGCGATCCGCGCCAGCTCACCGAGCAGACCTTCCTCGAAGTGGAACGGGTAGGCCTGCATCACCTGGTTCGTGAGCGGGTTCACCACCTTCGTCCGCGTCGGCAGCTGGTACGGGGTGAGGAGCGTGAGCACCCGGTCGTACTCGCGGGAGAGTTCCGAAGGCCTGCGCCGCAGCCACGACACCAGCGGGTCGTGGGCGCTGATCGGCAGGTCAACTTCCCGCTCCAGGCCCCAGGTGCGCCGCGGCAGCGTTTCCGGGTCCTGGTCGTAGCGCTGCACCAGGGCGGCCATCGCGGCCGGCGCGGAATCGAAGTCACCGATACTGCTGCGCTGGTCGTAGTTGGCCAGGGCCCGGAACTTCTGCCCCTGGCGCTCCACGTAGCCGTAGGTGCGCACCGAGCCGTCGATCAGCACCGTGCGGCGGCTGGTGATGCTTTCGCCCAGCTTCGCGCGGGCCGCCTCCGGGTGCTGCTCCATGCCCCGCTGGAACCACTCCTCCTCCACGGCCTTCAGCCGCGCCGCCCGGGCCTCCTTGACCGCATCGCTGTAGGAGTAGGCGGACTGCTCGTTGCGGGCGTTGAGGCTCGACCCCAGCTCGGCGTTCTCGGCGACCAGGTCTTCCAGCGTCATCTCGCCCACCGGCGTCCGCTCGCCGTAGGACCGTGCCCGGCGGGCGACCCGCTCCTCCTGGACGGCCTTGCGGTAGTCGGCGACCTGGTCGTGCAGCTCATGGCCGCTCGGCATGCGGGTCCACACCGGGCCGATCTGCTCGTGGGCGCTCTCCAGCGCCTCATCGTCCAGGTCCGCCGCCGCCGGACCGGCCAGGAGAACCCGGGCGGTGCGTGCGTACTGCTCGGTGCGCACCGCCTGGTTGCGGCGCTCCAGCGTCCGGTACTCCTCATCCGAGGAGTGGAACGGCGATTTGTAGAGCGCCTTCTGCCACAACTCGTACTCGGCGGCCAGGTCCTCATCGCTCAGCTCGGTGACCGCAGGTGCCGCCGCCACCCGGTCCATCAGCCACTTGCCGTGTCCTTCCCGCAGCGCCTGGTACCGTCCCGCCGCCGCGGCGCTGTAGTCCCGGGACCGCTCCACGGCGGCGGCATCCTCTGCCTCCAACAGTTCCTCGTACGTCAGGCCGGTGAGGTCCAGTGGCTCCGGCTTCGGCTCCGGCTCGGGCGGGGGAGCGGGCGCGGCCGGCGGGGCCTGCTGCGCCGGGACGGCCGCGGCCGCCGTCGGCGAGGTGCCCAGGTCCTCCGGGGTCTGGCCCGGTCCGAGCACCACGATGTTGCGGTCCTGCCGGGCGAACGCCTGCAGCACGGCGGCGAGGTTGCGGTCGCGGGTTTCCGGGTTCCACCTTCGGCCGGTCACCCGCGCCTGCCGCTGCCCGGACCAGTACAGGTTCCCGGCCTTCACCGCCCGCAGGTCATCGTCGTCGTACTTGTCGGTGCCGTACACCGCGGCGACGCCGTCTTCCTCCCACCGCACCCAGACCTTGTCGCGGACGTTCGGGTCGCTCGCCGCCCGGTGGTGGCGCGCGGCCAGCATCGCGAAGGAGGACAGCCGCCTGTCTCCGAGCCCGTCGCTCACCAGGCGGGCGTCGCCGACCCGGCCCACCGCGACGTTGCCCCGGCGGGAGCCGGAGGCGATCTCGGTGCCGTCCGGACCGAACACGGTGACCGCGCTGCCCTTGATGAGCGCGTGATAGCCCGTCACTCCGTCGACCGGATGCGCCCCTTCGGGTAGAGGCTGCGGACCGGGCGAGGCGGCCGATTCCGTCTCCGGCGCGGTCTCCGCTTCCGTGTCTACCGTCGCGAGTTCATCCCCCATGCGCTTCTCCCCGTGCCACGTAACTCCCGTGGCACGCCAGCAAGCACATGCCACGTCGTCCCCACCGGACCCTACCGACCAAGGTCAAAAACCTCGATTTAGATACGCCGGGGCCGACAGGCCGAATGCGGGAGCATCCGAACACATCGTCTAGGGCCGCGCCTTGGCCGGATTCACCGTTGTTTGTCAGTGGGCGTGGGTATCGTCTTTCGTGCACGGCCACGCACGGGCCCAAGCTGGCCTCAGCCCATGACTGGGAGCGATCTGAGGCGAAGGTGCCAGGACCAAGAAGGTCCCAGCGCATCAGTGCGACGAGAGCACCACCGGTCCGTCCCGACGGGCCTCTCCGTATGCCCGCGCAGCCACCACGTTCTTGCTCGCGTGCATCGGGTCATGGGTAACCGCTGCACGCCGACGAGGAGAACTCGTGGTCAAGAAGCACGGGAAGAAGCAGCGCGCCAAGAAGAGGGCGCAGCGCACCGGAGCCGCCTACAGCTCCGCGGCCGCCGGCACCACGCACACCCACACCCCGCTCCCCGACCTGAGCGCCCTGCCGCTCGTGCCGCACGGCAGCTGGAGGGTCCTGGATCTCGACCTCGCCGCCCGACTGGTTGCCGCCTGCCGGGCCGGGTGTCAGCCGTGCCAGCAGACGCTGATTGCGAAGGTGGTGAAGGAGAAGCGCGCGACGCTCGCCGCGCTCGCCGGAGCCGTCTACGGCGCACTGCCCGCCGTGGGGTTCGCCGCCTCTGGCCCGACCCGCCAGTGGGCGCCCTTCGCCCGTACGGCCATGCAGGCCGGGGAGGGTGACGAGGCGTTCGCCGCCGTCGACGCGATGGACGAGGCCGCCGCGGCCGCACTCTTGAACGACGCGCTCGACCACTGGGCGATGGGTGACGTCGCCGTCCTGGCCGAAGCCGTCCGTACGGCCGCCGAGGCTCCGCTGCGGCGCAGGCCCGCCGACCCGATGGACACCTTCCGGGCGACCGGGATTGACGTCTTCACCCTGGACGACCTGGACCTGCCTGACGGTATCGACGCCTACCACCTGAGCGAGAACTACGGCGTGTTCGTGGGGCAGACCACCACCCCCGACGGGCGGCCGCTGCCGATGCTCACGCTCTATCCCGAGACCGAGGGCGCCGGGATCGAGGACCTGGAGGCCCGCACCGACTGGGAGCACTGGGGGCTGCACGGTACGCCGGACGTGGACACGTCCTGGCGGCTGCGCGCCAGCATCGCCGACCGCTCCCTCCAGGGCCTGGTCCAGGTCGACGACGACGGCGAGGACGACGTCGAGCTGTGGCGGGCGGCGCAGGCCGTGAGCCTGCCCGCGGAGTGGTGGGCGCTGCTCGAACGAGCCCAGCACGTCCTGGTCGTCGGCCCCGTCAAGGAGGCCGACGAGCAGGCACTCCAGGCCGCCGGCGACGCGGGCGAGCTGCTGGCGGTCATCGCGCGCGTGAGCTTCCACTGATGGCCGCCCGTGCCCGCTGCGAGCGGACCCCGCGCACGTACCTGCCCGGCATCGCGGGCGTACGGATCTGCGGCGACGAGGCGACCGTTAAGGCCGTCGTCGAAGCCCTGGGCAGCGCCTTCCGAGCCACCAGCGCCCGGGAGTACGACGACGGCCAGCGCGCCTACCTCCAGCTCGACACCGGCTGCACCGACCTCGACCCCGACACGGACTGAGCGCCCCTCACTCCCGGTCGGAAAACAGGAACTTGCCCAGGCCAGGGGCACACAGCCCCGGTGCCGTCCGGCGCGTACCCAACTGCACCACGGGACCGCTGTCCGCGCCGGGCGGTGCCGGGGGAGCGGGGGTCTGGGGGGCGGCGAAGCCCCCCAGCAGCCACCGGCCCCGGCCCGGGCAGCCCAAGGAGACCCGCAGATGCACCAGGAAGCCAATCCCCCCGCCTCCCCGGCGGAGAGCTGCGCCGACGGCGTTGTCTGGCTCCGCCCCAAGTACCAGGGCCGCCAGGACGAGCTGGTCACTCTGGCCGACGGCGCCCGGCTCGTCGGCGTCAGCCGGTCGGCGATCTCGAACTGGCAGGCACGGCATGCGAACTTCCCCGCGCTCGTGCTGCTCACCGGGCCGCTGCATAAGAGGACCAAGTGGGTCGTCGCCACGGAGTTGGTCAGCTTCGCGCGTGCCCAGCAGCAGAGGAGGAACGGCCCCCGCAGCGGCCGCCGGAGCCCGCGGCGCCCGGGCGCCCAGATCGCGGCGGAACAGACAGCGCGCTACGAGGAGGTGCTTCGCACGTTGACCGAGCGGGAGCAGCGCCAGGCCAAGGCCCTGGCCCGCACCCGGGCCGCCAAGCGGGCGGCAGGCCAGAAGCTCACCTGGGCCCGGGCCCGGCTCACCGCCGAGATCGAGGCCGTCGCCCGGCTCGGCACCGCACACGACCACGACACGGTGACCACCGAGAAGGAGCACCGACGGTGACGGACACGACCACCGAGACCAGCGAGATCGCAGCCACCGAGGCCAGCACGGCCGCCGTGGCGATCCCGCAGCAGGAGCCGCACGTGCCGGAGGCCCTGGGGGCCACCCGGCTCGCGTTGCTGCTGGCCGACCACACCGGCGAGCCGGTCACCCCCGAGGACGTCGCCGTCCTCGTCGACCAGGAGCACCTGGCGGTGGTGGACCACTACAAGGGCTGGCCGATGTACTCCACGGCGGCCGCGCGTGAACTCGATGTCGACCTGGTGCGGTCGGTCGTCGAGGAGCGGGTGGCGTGGGAGAAGGCGAGCCTGCCCCGGGCTGCGGCCGCCGCCCGGATCGGGTGGCACTGGAGCGATCTGGTGCGCATGGGCAAGGAGGGCCGGATCACCACCGGCCGCGGGAACCGGTACCTGATCGCCGACCTGGACGCGATGGCCGCCGAGGCCGACGGCGAGCAGTACGTCACCGCACAGATCGCGGCCACGGACGTGCTGGAGATCCGGGCGAGTGACTGGAAGTACGTCGAGGCCGCCGGGTGGATTCGGCCGGCGGACGTCTACGAGAAGGAGGTGGGGCGGCACCGCACGGTCACCGTCTCCCTCTACCGGCTAGGTGACGTCCGCGCGCTGCGGGACCTGCCTGGCGTCGACTGGGAGGCCGTCCGGGGCCTGCCGAAGGGGGCGCCGTCCCCGCTGCGCGAGTACGCCAGGCTGGCCCCGACCCGGGCGGAAGCCGTGCGTGGCTTCGCCCAGGGCCTCGCCGACCGGCACGGCGTGACCGTCTGGGCCTGGAACAGCCCGTACTCCGGCCGCTGGGAGCTGGACTGGGAGCAGATCGAGGACACGCCCACCGAGGCCACCGTGCGCCGGGAGCTGGCCGAGGACCCGGTGGCGGGCGTCTATGCGGGCGAGATCGAGCTGTGCCCGGCGTGGGGCGAGATCACCCGGGAGGCCCGGGAGCTGCTGGAGCCGGGCCGCGCGGTCGTGCTCGACACCGAGACCACCGACCTGTATGGCCGCACCGTCGAGATCGCCGTGATCGACGCGGCCACCGGAAAGAAGCTGATGGACACCCTGGTTAACCCCGGGGACGCCGAGATCAGCGACGGGGCCCGCTGGGTGCACGGCATCACGGACGAGATGGTCGCCGACGCCCGTCCGTTCGCGAAGGTGCTCCCCCGGCTCCGCAAGGTCACCAAGGGGCGGACGATCCTCGCGTACAACGCGGAGTTCGACCGGACCGTGGTCCTGGGCGATGTCGCCCGGGCCGGGAAGAAGCCGATGCACCTGGAGCCCTGGGACAACTGGTACTGCCTGATGCAGGCGTACGCCGACTGGATCGGCTCCCGCCGCTGGCTCCGGCTCGGTGGCAGTCACCGCGCCGCCGGCGACTGCGAGTCGGCCCGTCAGGTGCTGATCAAGATGGCGAAAGGCCGTGGGTTCGTGTTTTCCGAAGGTGGCTCGCCGCCGAACCGACGGGTTGTATAGCTGTAACGGTAATCAGGCAGACATGAGTTTCCTCAGGCGTACCGAACTGCAGGACTGTCTTGCCCCTCTAGGTACCTCTACAGAATGACGGGCGTTGTTCTAGTCGTGACAGCAACTCACCTTCGGGCATGTGACGTTCCTGAAGTGCGCACGGACCTGCTCGAGCGGACCGACGAGAACGTGGTGCGCGGCTCGGGTGGCCGGGCCGCGGCGTGGTGAGCGAACGGTGAAGGCGGTGTCGCATGGAGCCATCGGGCAAGTGGCTGCGTCCTGCATAGCGAGTAATACAGCATCAACAACGGCCCTACGGTCAACAAGGTAAGGGGTAGGGGTGGGCGCATTGAAATCTCTGCAGCCGGAGGACCCACGGCAGGTGGGGCGCTACAAGATCGTGGCACGGTTAGGATCCGGCGGCATGGGCCAGGTGTACCTAGCGCGCTCGCCGGGCGGGCGGCCGGTCGCCGTGAAAGTGGTCCGCCCGGAGTTAGCCGTGAACGAAGAGTTCCGGCGCCGCTTCAAGCACGAGGTTATGGCAGCGCAGCGGGTTAATGGGGCCTTCACCGCCGGTGTGGTCGACGCGGACCTGGACGGCTCCCCGGCCTGGCTGGCTACTGTGTACGTACCAGGTATCTCTCTCGGCGAGGCGATCACCGTTCACGGTCCCTGGCCAACCCGATCGGTGCTTGCTCTGGCCGCCGGGCTGGTCGAGGCCCTGGAGGTCATCCACGCTGCCGACGTTATCCACCGGGATCTCAAGCCGACCAACGTGCTCCTCGCCTCCGACGGTCCGAGGATCATCGACTTTGGCATCTCGGTGGCCATGGGGGCCAGCGCTCTTACCAACACAGGCATGCTCGTCGGCACCCCCGGCTTCATGTCCCCGGAACAGATCACCGGTGGGTCAGTCGGCCCAGCCAGTGACGTCTTTGCACTTGGCGCAGTACTGACCTACTCAGCCACTGGTGTCGGTCCGTTCGGCGCCGGCAGTCCGATCGCGCTCCACTTCCGCACTGTCCACGAACAGCCTGACCTCGGCAACCTCGAACCCAAGCTCCGCGATGTAGTCGCCGCATGCCTAGCCAAACACCCCGAGCAGCGTCCCACCGTAGTCACACTGCTCAACCGGCTGATCAGCGCAAGCAGTGACGGCGGAAGTACAGAGACGCATCCCCGTACTCTCTTGCTCGCTAAACCAAGCTGGATGCCAGACCGGATCGCTGAGATCGTCCGGCAGAACGACTCCCTTTCGCCCCTCCCACAGACCCTTCACGTGGCACCTGGTGGCTCCCGCCGCCGCAAGTCCGGTCTGCCGCGCTGGTCCCTCATTTACGGCAAGGAGCGATGGTGGGCTATGCGCACCTCGCTGCAGCGTCCGCCTGCTGTGGCCGATGGCGTCATCTTCGTCGGAAGCAGAGACCAGAAATTGTATGCGCTGTACGCGGACGCCCCTGAAGAACGCTGGTCCTTCACTACCGGCGGCAAAGTATGGTCGTCGCCGACGGTGGCCAACGGACTCGTCTACATCGGCAGCGACGACCGCAACTTGTATGCAGTGGATGCGGACACCGGCCGACAACGCTGGTCCTTCACTACCGGCGGCAAAGTGCGGTCGTCGCCGACGGTGGCCAACGGACTCGTCTACATCGGCAGCGACGACCGCAACTTGTATGCAGTGGATGCGGACACCGGCCGACAACGCTGGTCCTTCACTACCGGCGGCAAAGTATGGTCGTCGCCGACGGTGGCCAACGGACTCGTCTACATCGGCAGCGACGACCGCAACTTGTATGCAGTGGATGCGGACACCGGCCGACAACGCTGGTCCTTCACTACCGGCGGCAAAGTATGGTCGTCGCCGACGGTGGCCAACGGACTCGTCTACATCGGCAGCGACGACCGCAACTTGTATGCAGTGGATGCGGACACCGGCCGACAACGCTGGTCCTTCACTACCGGCGGCGAAGCGTGGGGATCATCCCCAACGGCAGCCAACGGTCTCGTCTACATGAGCAGCGGTCAAAAGGTACACGCGGTGGACGCGGGCACCGGGCTACAGTGCTGGACCTTCACCATCGGCTCCGAAGGCGAAGTCGTGAACTCGACCCCAACGGTGAATGATGGCCTTGTCTACTTCGCTGGCAATGACCAGAAGTTGTATGCGGTGGATGCCGGTACCGGGCAGGAACGCTGGTCCTTCGGCATGGGCGAGTGGCCTCACTCGGCACCGGTGGTGGACCACGGACTCGTCTACATCGCCTGCGTCAACAATACGTTGCATGCGGTGCAGACATGAAGTGCGCAAATGACGAAAAATCGGCAACCTGCAGCCGCTGACAGCGGCCGAACTTCGTGACCGGCCGTCCTTGGGGGAAGCACTCACCCAGGGTCGTCGCCTCGGTTCTTGGGGCTTGGCCCGGCGTTGCGGAGGTTGTACTCGACGAGGCTGGCCTGGTCGACGGTGAAGGTGTAGCGCAGGGCCGCACCAACAGTCAGGCCGAACAGATCGCAGATCCGGCGGGGATCGCCGCCGCTGGCCTCGGCCTCGTGAAGAAGGCGGTCCTCGCGGAGACGGCGGGCGGGTATGCCGAGGACGTCGTTGATCCAGACGTTGCTGACGGGTTCCACGCCGCATGCCGTGGTCTGGGACAGGAACAGGTGGGTGTTGGCGGTGCGGGGCCACCGGCTGTTGCGGTAGTCCAGGTAGGCCGCGAGCCGGTCGCGCACCGGTTCGGCGAGCAGGACGGTGCGGTTGGGCAGGAAGAGTCTTCCGTCGCGCAGGTCCGTGGTCAGGACGGTGCGCAGTTCCTTGGAGGTGAGCGCGTGGAAGATGACCAGCGCTGCCAGGGCCGCCTTTGGCTCCGCCTGGTCCTGGAGGACCTGGCGGAGGTCGGTGACCTCGACCGGCAGAGGGATGGTGGCGGTCGGCATGCCGCAGAAGATCCGGGTGGTTGGGTCGGTGAAGATGATCCGCCGACGCTGCAGAGGCCGGAGGATGTGCCGCAGGCCCTGGAGCATGTTGGCCCGCGGGGTTCCGCTGTCGGGCAGGACGTCCAAGACGTCGTCCCGAGTGATGGAGCGCAGAGAGTTTTTGCCCTGATCCGCCCACGTGCGCAGGGCGGGCAGCGCGGTTCTCACCATGCGCCGGATCCACCGGGGCGATCGTGCCTTCACCCGTGGTGCGGTGCTGCTGCCCGCGAGCATGAGCTCGAACCAGGTGTTCAGCTCGACGGCCATTGGTTCGGGGAAGTCGGCGATGAGCTCGCGGAACCAGGGCACCACCTGCGGGATGCGGTCGTCGTCGAGCATGTCGAGCTGGGACAGCAGCTTCAGCAGGGGTCTGGCCGGCAGATGCAAGTCTCGCAGGAGCAGAACGTCGGACGCCCGAATCGGGGCTCCGGGCGTGTCCTGGATGGCAAGGAGAATGCGCAGGCCGCGATCCAGCCCCTGGGCGGTGAAGTACTCCAGGCCGTGGCGTTGCGCGTAGTCGTCGGCCGCGGCCTTCAGCGCCGCAGCCACCTCGGGAGCATTCGCTTCGGGGAAGCCGTGCTCCTGTCCGCGTCGTAGGTCCCGGCCGTGCGGCGGGAACAGCACCAGCTGTAGATGCCTCACCGGCAGCGGCACAGGTGAGGGCATCGCAGATGGCTCGGCGCGGCGGCGGAGCGGTCCCGGCGTCATCAGCCGGACGCGCCGTTCCATGTCGGCGAAGCACAGCTGCTGCCCATGCTGGCTCACCTCGTCCAGCACCATGGCGGAGTGAGGGCGCCGCAGCAACTGGGCCTGCTTGAAGCACAGGCGGCAGACGCCATCGCGCAGGGACAGTTCCCGGCTGCAGACCCGGCACGGGCCCACGCCGGGGTTGAGCCGGCGCCAGCCTCGGCAGCCCAGGCACATCCCGCCGTAGCGACGCAGCATCCCCCAGGCGAAGCAGTCCGGGCAGGACACCGGACGTTCTGCTGACGAACCGCGGTAACAGTTACGGCACTTGTGGGCTGACCAGTAGTCCTCGGTCGAACCGCACTGACGGCACGGCGGCGGGTCGCACGGCTGCGGTCGGCACCGGTGGCAGTACTTCGCTCCGTAGGTGGACACCGGCCGCTGGCGGCACCGCGGGCAGATTCTCGGCGGCGTCATCAGATCGGGGGAAGGGTCCGGCCGCGGCCCAGCCGCGGCACCACCGTCGCCGATCCGGTCGCTGCCTGCGGCTCGGGCTTCGGCCGCCGGGCCGCTGCTACCTCGGGCTCGTGGATCAGTAGATCCGCCGTGGTGCACTCCAGCACGGCGCAGATGATGTCTAGGTCATCGAGCCGGACGGTGGTCGGCGTTCCCGTCCACAGCGCGGACATCTTGCCCGTGCTGATCTCCAGCCCTGCCTCCGCCAGCCGGCGGCGCATTTCGGTGGACTTCCAGATCCCCTGCTCGGCGGCTTTCATCCGCAAGTTCCAGCGCATATCCTCCTCCTCAGCCTAGCCCCAGACGGGACGCGACCCGCTGATTCGCCGCTGCCCACGTCTGTTCGATGTGGTTGTCGTGCACGTGGATGTACCGGGTCGTAGTGGACAGCCATTCGTGGCCCAACAGCTCCTGCACGGCCTTCAGGTCGACACCCTGCAGGTAGAGCGAAGACGCGCAGAAGTGCCGCAGGACATGCGGCGTCAGCCGCCCGGCCCAGGCGGGCAGGAAGAGCTCCACCGCGCTCTTCAGCCCCGACCGCAAGGCGTCGTCTCCGGCACGTCCGCAGAAGCCCGTCAGGGGGTCGCGGCGCTCGCTGGGGAACATCGGGGCGTCGGGGTGGGAGTAGTCGTCACCGAACTGGTGCCGCACGTCGCCGAGCCACCAGTCCATCAGCACATCCGTCGAGTTGATGGCGGGCACCAGGCGGGGCTTCGGCCCCCGTCCGCGGCTGCCCTTGCCGTGCCGGATGTGCAGCTTGCCGAAGTCGCCCAGGTCCGGCCGCCAGTCGCGGATGTCCAGCTTGAGCGTCTCCGTCATCCGTGTACCGACTCGCCGCCACAACGAAGCGACCATATAGTCCCGGGCAGCGGGCAGGAACTTCCGGGCCTGGTCCAACGACTCCCGCCATCCGGCGAACAGCTGGTCCACTTCCGCGTCGGCCGGCGGGATCCGCGGGGTGCCGTACTCGCTTTTCGCCGGGCGGTTGAACTCGTCGATCGGCTGCACGAGCACGTGGCCGGTCAGCGCGTGGACGTCGCCCTGGTAGCGGACGATCAGGAAGTCGAAGAACTGCGCGAGCGTCCACGCCTTGCGCTGGACCGTGCTGTGCCCCAGCTTCTTCACCCTGCGCTGGTCCGTGAGGAACCGGTCCGCGTCCTCCGGCCCAGCCGTCCACACCGGTCGGCCGAGGAACCGTACGAACTCGAAGACCGCCCGACGGTCGTCCTCGATCGAGGTGTCCGCGAGTCCGGCACTGAGCCCGGCCAGCAGGAACTGGTCGACCAGCTCCTGCTCGAAGTCCTCGTACTCCTGCGCTGTCTCCAGTCGCCGCGGTGCACCGATCGACCGGACGACCGCGAGCGTCATCGACGCCTCACCTCACTGATAACGGCCATGCGTCATGGATAGCGGCAGAGCTTCAGGAATCCCGACGGAACGTCGAACTCTCCACGCGATCGAGTGAACCCCCGCTCACCAGCGCCGCAGCTCAGGAGAGATGCGCCGAACAGAAGGAACTCACGGGAGTCCCGACACAGGGCCGGGGTACGGCGTTCACCCCGGCGCCGCCCGCGCCGGGTGCCCCGGTCAGCGGGCCGCCCCCCGGCACGGCCCTCGCCGCTGCTGCATCGCCCGCCTGACGCTCATCACGGCCACCAGACCCCTGCACTGGACTTACAGACTGCCGGAGTTCCGTACTTCGGCAGTTAGGAAGCGCGGGCGACGGGCGGCCGGGCCGGGAGGGCGGGCGGACAGCACACCCCGACGGCGTAGCTCGTCCAGGTCTGGCAGCGGCACGGCGGGCAGGTCGGCCAGGTCGGCCTGCGCCGCCCGCCGCAGCGTGGTGGGGTCCGGGCCTGGACCGAGGGCGCGTCGATCAGTCACGGCCGCATCGTAGATGGGTCACGGGCGCAGGCCCGCCCCCGTCGGACCCGGGACGGTCGTGCACCGACGACTTCAGCGCGTCCACACGTCGGGCCCGCCCCCCCGCCACTCGATGAGCGCCGACCGGACAACGTCTATCTCGTCCCAGTGCTGGAGACCGGCCTCCTGCATGAGCCGGGCGACGTCCTGAACGCTGTACGCCAGCCCGAGGATGCCCCCGTCCGCGCGCACCCGCCGACCGCCCGTCTCATCGGGCGGGTAGATCACGACGGGGCGGTCGGAAGCCATGCCGCCAGCCTGCCCGCACCTCACATCGGACGCATGGTGGGCTGCGCCGGCCGCGTGCCCGCCATAGGCTGGAGCCTGCTCGGGGCCGTCGCGGAGGTCGCTCATGCCCCGAACAGTGTGGTCCGGCGCCATCAGCTTCGGCCTGGTTACCGTCCCGATCAACGTCCAGTCGGCCACCGAGGACCGCAGCATCCGGTTCCACCAGTACCACCTCCCGGACATGGGCCGGGTCCGGTACCGCAAGGTGTGCGAGCTGGAGGACCGCGAGGTCGCCCAGTCCGAGATCGGCAAGGGCTACGAGCTCACCAAGACTCAGGTCATCCCCATCACGGACGAGGATCTGAGCAACCTGCCGCTTCCCACGGCCAAGGCCATCGAGATCGAAGCGTTCGTGCCGCTGGAGTCCATCGACCCGATCCGTATCGGCGAGGGCTACTACCTCCAGCCGAAGGAGCAGGTGGCGGCGAAGCCGTACAAGCTCCTCGTCCAGGCGTTGTCCCGCTCGTCGAAGGTGGCCGTCGCCAAATTCGCCTGGTCCGGCCGCGAGCGCCTGGGCCTGCTCCGCGTCCGCGACGACGTCCTGGTGCTGCACGCCATGCGCTGGCCGGACGAGATCCGCGACCCCACCGAGCTGCTGCCCCCGCCGGTCGAGCTGTCCGAGGAGGAGATCGACAGTGCACTCGTCCTCATGGACACCATGACCCGCGACGACCTCGAAGGCGACGACTTCAAGGACACCTACACCGAGGCGATCGCCCAGGTCATCGAAGCCAAGCGGGAAGACCGCGAACCTCCGGCAGTGCCGGAGCCGGAGCAGCCGGCGCAGATTGTCGATCTGATGGCCGCCCTCCAGGAGTCGGTGTCGAAGGCGAAGGCCTCCCGCGGTGACGCCGACGTCCACGAGCTGCCAAAGGAGACGGCGAAGAAGCAGCAGACCAGCACAGGCGCAAAGACCACGGCCAGGAAGACGACCGCGAAGAAGGCCGCCACCAGGCGGCCCCACAGCGCCTAGTCGAGCACGCCCAGCTCGGTGTCCGGCCGACAGTGCGGGCAAGCCGCCACGCCCTCGGTCAGCGCCCGCAGCGCCTGATCCCGGCCGACGCCCTTCGATCGCTTACCGGCCATGTGGCAGCCGCCGACGTGGACGTACACGGGCGGCACGTCCCGGCTCAGGCTCTGCTCGATCAGCCAGTCCGGCGCCGGAGGCCGTGCCGCAATGCCGCGCTGCCGCTCCGCGTCCCGCCGCTCCTCGTCCGCGATCCAACGCCGGGTGCGTTCGAGATCCGCGACCTGGACACGCTCCAGGAACCGCAGCATCTCAAGACGGGACAACCGGCCATCGCTCACACGTTCGATTCTATGGGCATGAAAAAAGGGCCCGCCACCAGGGCTGATGCCCCAGCGGCGGGCCCTCCGGTTTCAGGCGGGCAAACGCCCGCCGTGCCCCAGGTGGAAACCCCGACGCTACGCGCCCAGGTCATAGGGCGGAAGAGCCGCGGCAACCCGCCGGCCAGCGCCGCAGCGCGTACCGAGTCCCTCCCGCCCGGCATCCCTACCAGCGACGGCACCAGCCAGTCCGGGCCCAGCGCCCGCACCGACTGCTCCCAGCCCGGCGCCCGCGCCTCCAGCCACCCTCGTGGACCATGGGGAGCGGCAGCGGCGTTCTATTCTTCGTTCGAGGCGGGCCGCTCCCGGCCGCCGAGAAGAGGAACTGATGACCACCCCTGCACCGCCGCCGATCACAGAGCCGGACATGTCGGCCCGAGTCTGCCCCGGCGACGAGGTCGGGCCCTGCGCGACCTGCCACCGGCCGACCCACAAGTACGGCCGTGGCGCCCGCTCCCCGCTCTGTGATCACTGCGACGCCGCGGCGGTAGAGAAGTGGGGGCGGCAGCTGCGCGTGGCCTGACCGAGCCCGCGCCGACCAGCCCTAGGCCCCTACTTGCCGACGTACTTGGTCTTGTCGCAGGCCACGCGGTTGATGCCCTTGAAGTGCACGCACATCTTGGCGTCGGTGCCCTGCTGGAAGGTCGACCACGTGTAGCTGAGGGTCTTCCCCTGCCGCCGGGCGGTCTGGGTCCCACCTACCCGGCTGCCGTCCTGGGTCAGCCAGACCTTCCAGCTCGTCGTGGACTTCGGCGGGTTCGTCCAGATTGCCGTGACGGCGTTCCAGCCGTTGCGGCCCTCCATGCGAATGCATACCTGCGGGCCTGACCAGTGGTGGGTGCAGGCGCTGCTATCCGCCGCCGCCGGGGTGGCTGTCGGGATCACACACGCCACCGCGAGGGCCACACCCAGGTACAGAAGTCGTCTCATGCCCGGCCCAACTGCCGGGCGGAACGCGACGGGACGCCGCACACCGGACGATCACCCGGGTGAGCGAACGCGAGGCCGTGAGGGTCGTGTCGGGGGGTTCGGGTGCAAGGCGCCCCGGAGCAGCTGCCAGACTGCCGAAGTCACAGACTCCGGTGATGTCGGAGTCGCAGAGTCCCGGATCGGAGAAAGGAGAGGGGTATGCCGAAACGGAGCAAGCGCGTTGCCGCCGGCAACAACAAGGGCGGCACGGGGAAAAGTGGCTGGGTCGCCAACGTCGCGGCCGCGCTCGCCGACGAAGGATGCAGGGTGCTGGTCGTCGACGTGGACCCGCAGGCGAACGTATCGCGCAGGATGGGCCGCCCTTACCGCAAGGAGAAGCCGCTCGTCACCACCGCCGAGGTCATTAAGTCGGGCGAGGCCGGTGTGGCCGCTGACGCGATCGTGCCGTGCGGGTGGGGCGGCATCTACGGTCAGCGGATCGACATCATCCCCAGCCGGTTCGACCTGGAGAACCGCATCTCTGAGGCCGCTGTGATCGGGGCGCGCGGGCGCCTGGCCCGTGCCCTGCAGGGCGCCGACGATGACTACGACTTCACCCTGTTCGACTGCCAGCCCTCCCTGGGGCACCTCACCCAGGTCGCCCTGGCTGCCGCGCGTTGGGCGGTGGCCGTGGTGGAGCCGGAGTATGACGGGGTCGAGGGCGCCGTGAGGTTCCGGGACTTCATTGCGGACGAGATCAACCGCACTGAGATGGGCAACCCGGACCTGACCTTCGCCGGCGCCATCCCTTCTCTGGTCGACGGCCGTCTTGCCGGACATGCCCACCATCTCAAGTCGCTGCCGGGCATCTTCGGCGAGGACAAGGTCTGGGAGCCGATTCCGGCGCGGTCGGTGGTGAAGGACGCCGCGGACGAGGCTCTGCCGCTCGCGGAGCTGGGCAGCCGCGCCAACGAGATGCGGGAGGTCTACAAGGCCGCCGCCCAGCGCATGATCAAGGAGTTCGCGTGACGCCGCAAAGGGCGCGGTCTGTCGTCCCCTCCGACTCCGGCATAGGGAGTGAGCGTAAGCCGCTGACGCCCGAGGTCGAACCCATCCTCGGTGGAGAGGGGGAGCGGGGCGCGGGCACGGAATCCCGGGCTCCCGAGGTGCCGGAACCCCCGGCTTCCGGAGTGCCGGACTCTGTTACTTCCGAGGTGTCGGACTCCCGCAGTTCCGGTGATCCGAAGTGGACGACGCTGGAGCGCAAGGAAGCCCGACTCCGCCCCGACCAGATTGCCGACCTCGCCGCCCTGCGCCGGCACGTGAGGGGTCGACGCAAGGGGCGTCCCGAGATCATCACCGACAACACGCTGATCCGGGTGGCAGTCGATCTGCTCCTGGCGCACGCCCACCGGCTCCACGGCGACACGGAGGAGGACCTGCTGGCCTCCGTTCTGCCCCGGCGCCGGGCCGTAGCCTCCCAGGAAGAGGCCAGCTCAGAGGCGGCCGGGCAGAAGTAACCCCGGAAGTCCGGCACTCCCGGAGTCTGTAATTAAGCCAACGGGCGCGGTTCTCGCCAACCGCGCCCGTTCGTTGTGTCGGCACAATGCAACCCCGTTACGCTGCCGCCATTCGTTGTTCCGGCACAACGGGAGGACTCCGGGTGGACAACGTCGACATGATGGCCGAGCAGATCGCCGATCTGGTCCGGCGGGCCGACGCCGAGGAGACGGCTGCGGCCGACCGCGTGCAGCTACTCGCCACGGCGATCGGCCTCGCGGTCGATCCCCTGCAGCAGCTCGAACTCATGATGTTCATCGCCGACGCGGCGGGCCGCGCCGCACACGACACCGCCGGCCGCGCCCTGCGCGGCGAGAGCCGGCCCGACGGCAAGGCCGCTACCTGGACGGAGATCGCCGCCGCCGCCCACCTGTCGAAGGACACCGTCTTCCGCCAGTACCACGGCGGCGCCGCACTGTCGTGGTCCCCGGCGGCCCGCGGGGTACGGCAGGCCGTGCGGCGGCCCGCCTCCGGGGAGGCGCGCTGATGCCCGTCGACCGGAGCCTCAAGGGGTCGCAACTCCTGCTCGCAGCCGCCGACGAAGTGCGCTCCGAAGAAGGGATCTCCGAGGCCCGCGGCCGCCAGGTGCGGTGGGTGGCAGGCGAGTACGGCCGCGCCCTCGTCCACCCCGACCACCCGCTCGACACCGACACCGAAGCGGGCCCGCTGTTCCGGCGTCAAGCCGTCGACGCCTACCTCACGCTCGCGGGCCGCGGCGAACTGCGGGTGCGCCAGGCCGCCAAGGCGGCCAGCGGAGACCACTCGCGGCAGATCCGCATCGAGGTCCTGGCACTGCTGGCGAAGGCGCTCGGGGTCCACGCCGACCTGCCGCCGCAGCCCGACCCGGCACCCAAGCAACCCGTCCCTAAGCGGGCCCGTTCCTTGCTGCGGTCCTCCCTTGAGGAGGTCGCCGACCGGGTTGCCCGGCCCGGACAGGTTCGGATGCTCGCCATTGGTGCGGTGGCCATCGACACCGGGGCGCGCTCCGGCGAGCATTGCGCATGCCGGATCAACGACCTCGCGCCGTCGCTCGAAGAGATCCGGATCGTGCGCAGGCCCCAGGGGTGGAGCGAAGCGGAGGCCTACGTCGAGCTGATCACCCTGTCCGGCCTGACCCGGGCCGCCCTGCGTCGGTGGCTCATCGAGCGGGATGCGCTCCTGGAGCGGGTCCGGGGCTCCGCAACGGCACTGTGGGTGAGTCTGCACGCTAATCACCGCGGCGAGCACCCGGTCCCGCCCGGCACGCCCCTGGAGACGCGGGGCCTGTACCGCGCCTGGACCCGGGCCGTCGAGCAGACCAACCAGCAGATGGCCGGCGAGCCCTCATGGGTCCCCCTGCCCACCCGCATGGAACAGCTTCGCCGCGGCGTCAGCCCGAAGGCCTCCCCGGCCCCCCGGCAGCCGGACGCCGAGCGGGCGGTCGCCCTCCTGGACGATGTCGCCACGTGCGGCCGTGCTCTGGCGGCGGCGCGACGCTTCGGCGAGACGGGCACCACCGAGGAACTTGAAGCGCGACTGGCGTGCCGCAGAGCCCTGCGGGAGGCGTGGGCCGAAGGGATCGAGCACACGATGCAGCTGTCCGTGCTCGCCGAGGCGGGCGTGGCCGACACCGACAGCCTGACGGCCGCCGGATGGGAGCCACCCCTACTCAAGGCGATCGACCGCGCTGCCGGATGGGGGCGCCCGTCCAAGGCCAAAGTCGCCGTCTGACCTGCGTCGGACCCCACGTGAGTCCCGGAGTGACAGACTCCGGGACTCACGTGCTTCGTTACTCCGGCGCCTTACTCCGGCGCCTGTCCCACGCACCCGACCCGTTGGGCCGTTGCACCGCGCGCAGGCCGGACATGGAGAAGCCCCCCGGCGGCACTCGGCGCAGGAGCGGCCGCCAGGGGCTTCCTCGTCCGCCCGGGCCCACGGGGGGAGGCGCCAGGAGACGGCTCAGGACGGCTCAGGGGGAGGCGGCGGCCTCCACCTCGTCGACCGCCGTGGCGGCCCGGAGGCGGTCCAGCCTGCCGTACAGGGTGCGGATCAGCCGGGCCCGGTCCTGTACCCCGCGCAGGCTCATACACGGCTGCGACAGCTGCCCGTCGGCCTCTTCCAGGATCAGCTCGGCGAACAGCCGGCGGCCGTCGTTCTCGGGGAGCCGGACGGCGTGAGCGCGTACCTCGTCGGCGACCACCCGCACCGCCCCGGCGAGCAGGAGGCCGATCTGCGCGACGTCGTCGGCGGGCACGTCCAGCGGCGAAGACCACGCCAGTGCCGCACGCGCGACCTCCTCGTGCACGGCGCGGTCGGGCGGATCCGCCGTGAGGCGGCCGTCCAAGTCGTGCACGACATGCAGGGTGCTGTTCATGAGGCGGCCGCCTTCGGCTGGTCGGCGCGGACGAGGACGCGCAGGTGATGGGCGAGCCGGTCGGGACGCACCAGGGGGGACCCGTCGCGGGGCGGGCTGATCCAGTACGCCGCCGGAGTGCCGTATGCCGTCTGCGGCACCAGCAGCTGGTGACCGTCGGAGAGCACCCGCACGCCGGGGAGACCGGCGGCCGCGCGGCCGGTGCCCGGCGGCACCAGGACGTACAGCTGGTCGCGAAGGTGGTCGGCGAGCACCGGGTAGCCGCGGCGCGGGCTGATCCGCAGGGCGACCAGTGCGTCCAGGCCGAGGGCTATCGGGGTGATGGCCACCGCGTCCCAGTTCTGCCCGCACGCTGCCCACCGGGTGCGCTCACCACCGCGCACCCATTGCGCACGGATCCGGTCGGAAGGCTGTGCGAGTCGGTGCCACGTCGAGACGGAAGGCTTGACGGACTGGGCCATATCGCGACCGTACGGGCGGTATACACGACGTAGCCCACACGGTGTGTGTGGGTCGTCGACTCCGCATCCGGAGCGCCCCATGGACCGCATCCAGTTCGGCCGCCGCGTCGCCTACTGGCGAAGCCGCCGCCGCCTGTCCCAGCAGGAGTTCGCCTCCCTGATGCAGCGCTCCCTGCGCTGGGTCGAGGAGCTGGAGGGCGGGCGCCGCCAGGCCGACCCGAACCTGTCGGTGGTCACCGAGATCGCCACACGCTTAGGCCTCACCCTGGACCGGCTGCTGCACGACCCGGCCGTGCTGTGCCCGGCCGAGAGTGAGATCGAGGCGGTGCGGGCCGTCCTGCAGCGCCACGACGTCATCACCGGGCACACCGACGACTCCTGCGCCGAACCGGTCCCCGTCGCCGCCCTGCGCCGGGCCCTGGTCCACGCCCGCACCGGGTTCCAGGCCGGGCACTTCGCCCGGCTCGGCACGCAGATCCCGGCACTTCTGGTGGACGCGACCCGGGCCGCCCAGCGCCACCAGGGCGAGGAGCAGTACGAGGCGTTCCGGCTGCTGTCGCTGTCCCTGGAGCTGACCGAGGCTGCAGCCATCAAGTGGGGCGACACCGAGCTCGCTGTCGTGGCCGGCCACCGCGCGGTCGCGGCCGCCGAACGCTCCGAGGATCCCGTGATCATGGCCAGCGCCGCCCGGCACCTCGCCGACGCGATGACCAGCCACGGCCAGGCCGCGGCCGCCGTCGCGTTCGCCACGGCGGCCGCCGAACGCCTGCGCCCCGACCTGGTCCAGCGCGGCGCACTGGGGCTGTCGGTGCTCGGGATGCTGTTCCTCAAGGCCGCGCTCGCGCAGGCCGCCGTCGCCGAGGCGGACGATCACAGCCCCGACACCGCCGCCCGGGCGGTCCCCGTCTTCCTGGACCAGGCGGACGAGCACGCCGACCGGCTCGGGGCGGACGGCAACGAGCTGTGGACCAGCTTCGGGCCGACAAACTGCGCCCTCTACCGGGTCGCCGCACACGTCCACCTGTCCGCTGGCGCCGACGCCGTGACGGTCGCCGCAGGCATTCCGGCGGCCGCCCTGCACAGCCTCCCCCGTGAGCGCCGCGCCCACCTGCTGACCGACCGGGCGCTGGGTGAGACCCAGGCCGGGATGCGCGAGAAGGCCGTCGACACGCTGCTGGAGGCCGAAGCCCTCGCCCCCGAAGAGGTGCGGTGCCGCCCGCGCACCAAGCGTCTCGTCGAGGACCTGCGACTACTGGGAGCGGGCAGCGCCGAGGGGCGCTTGCGCGGTCTGGCTGATCGCTGTGGACTTCCCCGGTGACCACCAACCGCACCCTGTACCTCATCGCCTGCGCCGCGCCGCCCGCCCGGCGCCTGCCGATACCGATCCGGGCCGCCCAGCAAGCCGGATGGGACGTATGCGTGATCCTCACGCCCTCCGCCCACCGCTGGCTCACCGAGGACACCGAGGGGCAGATAGAGGCCCTGGAACAGCTCACCGGCCACCCCGTCCGCCACCAGTACAAGCTGCCCAGCCAGCCCGACGTGCTGCCGCCGCCGGACGCGATGCTCGTTGCGCCGCTCACCAACAACACCCTGGCGAAGTGGGCGTCGGCAATCAGCGACACCCTCGCTCTAGGACTGGTCACCGAGGGCATCGGACTTCGGTTGCCGATCGTCGCCCTGCCGCATTTCAACGACGCCCAGGCCGCCCATCCGGCCGTCTCCCGGCACGTCGACTTCCTGCGCCAGGCGGGCGTGACCGTGCTGCTCGGCGAGGGCGGCTTCACCCCGCACAAGCCCAAGCGCGGCGACCTGGACGCCTACCCATGGCAGGCCGCGCTCGACGCCCTTCCGTCCTAACCAGCGCCGGGCCGACCCACACTCCGGCAGTACCGGAGTCCCGTAGTGCGGTACTCCCGGAGTCACGGACTCCGCAAGTGCCGCACTTCCGGGCGTGAGCCGAAGACCGGCACGGCGGCACCGCTGGCCTTCGACTCCCGGCGACCCCCAGTTCGTGACACGCCAGAATCGCGCCCATGCCTGACTGGATGCCCTCATGGGGCACGACCGCCCTGATCTCGATCGCCACGTCCCTGCTCACCCTGATAGTCGCCGGGCGATACGTCTCGCCCCTGCTCGAAGTCCGCAACCGGCGCTTTCAAGCGAAGATGCAGGCCCGCGAGAAGTTCCAGGCGAGCATGCTGAACGTCCTGTCCGCGGTCACCCATCTGCTTGCCGCACCGGTCGCGCCGGAGGCGACCGACGCGGTCCGCACCGCACTGCGGGAGGAACGCGATCGCTGGCGGGCCCAGGTCGATGAGGCGACCAAGTACCTCACCGACCACGCCGTGCAGCTCCTCTTCGCGTACACCGGGTCGCGGCTCCCGGATCTAGCGGTGCGCTACTCCAGCACCGCGCGCGGGGTGTGGATCTCGGACCGGAGCGAGGACAGCAAACTGACCGCCCTGCAGAACATCACACAGCACTGCCACGCGCTGTTCTTCGACAGCCCGGTGTACGCCCGTCAGCGGGCCCGCTCTTGGGTAGAGCTGGAGCGGCTGCTGGACGAGCTGGAGACGCCAGCCGCTCCGAGTGGCGGGTGAGAACGGGAGGCCCAGCCATCATCGGCACGGCCCATCGACCTGTGAGGCGACCCACATCACGTCAGCCGACGTCGGTGAGGTCGTCTTCGTCCTCCTCGTCGGGGTGCGGGCTGACGTGCCCGCAGTAGTGGCAGGCCGCCCCGTCGTGGCGGTCGACGGTGGAGCCGCAGCAGCGGGGGCACTCACCTCGTTCGAGCACCGGCCCGGTGCCCCGTGTGCAGCCGGGGCACCTGTGGCCGGCGACGTCATCGAGCCCCCACCCCGCAGCGGCTAACGCGGTGTCGAAGGGCTGGTCTTCGGGACGGTTGGCGGGGTCGAGGTAGAGGGCCAGGCAGCCCGCCTGGTCGCAGATGGCAGCGTTGCGGATCATCGTGTCCCTTCGGTCGGTCAGGGCCGGGCTGTCCGGCTCTGTGCGCTGTTCCGCCCGGACGGCGGGTCCGGGCGGAACAGCGCACAGAGCCGTCAGACCGTGGCGATCAGCAGGGCCGCGACGAACATCCACAGAATGTGCCAGCTCTGGTCCAGCGCATAGGCGCCGGTCCCCAGCGTGGGCGCGTACTCGCCCTTCGCGGTCACCGGGTGCCCGGGGTGGGCGGGGGTGCCCAGCGAGTAGAACTCCGCCTTGCCGCACCGGTCGGCGAGCCGCTTGAGCGGGGTGCGCCGGTCGGCCCAGTAGTGGCTGAGTGCGTCGATCCCGAGGCCGAGGGTCAGGCCCAGAGCGGTGACCGGCAGGTGCAGCAGGAGGACGACCGGGGCCAGCACCAGCCCCTTGGTGATGGTCAGACCCAGGACGTGACGCCCGCAGGCGAGCCGCCCGGGCCAGCCAGGCTGTCCCTTGGCCGCGGCCTGGCAGCTGGACTGCACCCAGTGGTCGCCGACGCTGTGCGCGACGTACAGCGCGATGAACACGGCGGCGAAGACGGCGGCGGGGGCGAGCTGGTTCATGAGGAGGGTCTCCCTGTCCCTGGCGGATGGGTGAGCCCCGGGGGACGGGCCGCTCTTGCTTGGCTGGCGGACCGGCCCGCCCTCCCGGGTGCCCGGTGGCTACTGGCCGTCGCGGTCGTCCTGCGGGGCCTGGCCGCCCTGTTGCGGGCCACCGAAGACGGCCCAGTCCTCCCACGTGCTCTTCTGCGATCGGCGCAGCACGTCACGGCGGTACTGCGCGGTGCTGCGCGGCACGTCCATCGCCAGCGCCAGGTCATTGACGCTGCCGCCACTGGAGTCGTGGGCGCGGACCAGGGCGTCACGGATGCCCTCCAAGCGCGGCAGGAGCCGGTGCTCCACGTCGTTGATCATCGTGTGCCAGCTGCTCGCGGAGACGGTGCACTCGGCGGGGTTCACGGTGCGCAGCGTGGCCAGCGCCCACAGCGCGCTGTGGAACCAGTCGGCCAGCATGCTGGCGTCCATGCCCAGCTTCTGCGTCTGCTCCGGGGTCAGGCTGATGACGATGTCACCGCCGCCGAGGCGGGATGTGCTGGACGGGACGAAGGCGATCGGGTCCTTGGCGTTCATTGGGCGGGTGCTCCTTGGTGTCGTGTGAACGGGTGTGGTCGGAGGACGGGCGGTCGTCGTCTCAGACCGTCTGCATGTAGCGGGCGGCGGCCTCCACGAACTCGTCGTGGGCGGTGAGGGCTGCGACGCGGGCGGCGTTGAGGGTGTCGGCGTCGGCGTCCTGGTGGCGCATGCCGAACGTGGCGTCGACCATCCGGTCCGCCGCGGTGCGCACGGCCGGGTCGGTGATGAGGATGCGCAGGCCTACCAGGGGCGCGGTCACGGCGGCGCGGGTGTCGTGCGAGCGGATGCGCAGTTCCTCGTACCGGTCGAGGTCGCCCTTGAACTTCGCGTCGCCGCAGCGCCACATCATGCTGCGGTGGGCGCTGATGGCCTCCGCGAGAGCGGTGACGGCGTGCAGGTGCTCCTTGCGCAGTTCGCGCCGGCGGACCTCGGCCTCACCGCGGTCGGTGGCCCGCTGCTGGAAGTGGCCGGTGACCATGGAGCCGAGCAGGGTGCCGAGGACGGCGATCACTGCGGTTGAGAGAGCGACTGCCATTGGGTGCTCCTCCTCGGCTTGCTGTACGGAAGTTCGTACACCTAGGACTGTATGGACTTCCGTACACCAACACAAGGGCCGCCCGGAAACTCACTCCCGCCGATCTCTGTACTGTGGCTTTGACCTGCATATCTATGCGCAAAAATTACAGAGTCCCGGAGTCCGGGAGTACCGGACTTGGAACCTGGGCTCCGGCGGTCGAGGCCGGGATGAAGGCCGCCGGCGGAGCGGCCCGGAGCCCGCGGCGGGGGAGGGACGGCGGCACCGTCCCTGTGGAACCGCTCGCCACGCCCGCCACAGAACACCGCCGAGAACACCCCTGCGCGGCGCCAGGAGCGCCGTTCCCGGCATGGAGGTCCCGGAGTGCCGATCAAGCCCTGAGAGCCGCACAAGGGCGCTCAGAGACGCGCCGACCTCCTCCTGTGGTTGCCGCCCGTAGGGCGTCCGCTGTCCCATCGGTGGAGTCGGGGGCGCCCGTGGCGCCCCCGGCGGAGCCGATTGGGCTGCGTTGAGTCGCCCCGGAGGGGCGTCCCCTTTATGGGTTGACCTGCACGTACGCACTCAGGCCAGCCACCCACGGCGCGGGCCCGTCATCACCTCAGCCACGGGGATGCCGTCACCCCGGCACCGGTCTTCACCCCCACGGGTGACGGGCCCGCGCCCCTCTCCTCTAACCCCTAACAGGCCCTCGCGCCCTTGATCGGCGGTGACCGGTCGCTCCGCTTGTCATGAGCCTGCGGCTCTCGTCGTGGTTGCGGCTCCGACCTGGGCTTTCAGCGTCGGGGGGTCGCCTCCGGCCACGGCGGTGAGGGTGACATGAGTCCCTGTACCGGGGGAGAAGGGCACCGCGAACGGTGAGCGCGAGGGCCTGTTAGGGCTCGATAGGGCGGAGTCGCCCACCGAGGCCCTGCCCGGCGGCGGGCGAGCTGGTGGCCACCGGCCGGCCGGATGGATCTCTTCGGGGGAGGGGAACTGTCTGGCGCCGTGGCGCCATCGGTCGCGGCGGAGCCGCCTCGCACGCGCTCGCGCGCTACTACCGGTACCTAGCCCTCCGGGCGTCACCAGCGGCGCACGCGCCGCAAGGCGCTTTTGTGTTCTCTCTCGTCTTCTAACAACCCCAGTGTTCTAAAGGGACACCGGCCTTCCCCGGGTCCCGGGAAACCCGGGTGCCGGGTCCCACCTGCGGAAACGAACCATTTACGCAGGTGGGACCCGACACCCGAAAAACCGGGTGTCGGGTCTGACCTGGGGAAACGCTTCGATAGAGGGGTCCGGAGGCCGGTTCAGGGGGCCGGGACGTGCCGCAGGGAGACGCCGCCGCGGGCCGCTGTGAGGGTGCTCCCGGAGGGTCGCGAGACCGGGTCGACGGCGCCGGCGGGCGGGCGGCGGGCCCCGGTGTGCGCAATGCGCACGGCCGACGGGGCATGATCGCCGTGCGCAAAGCGCACACCCCGGCCGGAAGGAGACCCACGGTGGCCGTCACCGTCACCCACCCCAGCGAGTGCCGCGCCGAGATCCGCTGGACGCGGGTCGACGACCGCCACGGCCACCTCGCCCGCAGCGTCGACTCCGGCGAACTCGCACACGCGCTGCAGGCCCTGGGCGACGAGTACGGCGCCGGGTACGACCCGCACGAGGCCGTCGAGCAGGCCCTGGCCGCCGCCGAGCACACCACCCACCTCGCGCGGCTCCTGGAGGCCCGCGCCGCGGTCCTGGTCGTCCACCTCCGCGACGACCATAAGCAGTCCTGGCGGACGATCGCCCAGGCCATCCACGGCGACCCCGAGAAGCAGTCCACCGTGCGCCGCCAGTACGACGCGGGCCGTCGGCACATCGAGGGCGGATGAACCTGCGCCCACCGCGCCCGCCGCGGTTCGGCCCGCTACCGTCTCGGGCATGGCCGGCGAACCCGCACCCGAACCCGCGCACCCCGTGCTCTACCTGACCAAGACCTGGATGTTCACCTGGGAGCAGCACCGGCCCGGCGGCTGCCGCTGTGTGTGCGCGCTGTACCACCAGGGCTCGGGCGCGTGCACCGCGGCCGCCGACCCCGGCCGCCTGCTGCGCCTGGTGACGCCCGGGGCCGAGGACCACGGCTCCCCGGCCGACATCACCGATCCCCTGCCGGTCTGCGCCCCCTGCTACACCGCCCTCGCCCCGCTCAGCACGCCGCCCGCCGCGGCCGCCGAGTAGACCGCCGGTCGGCGCGGGCCTGCCAGGATGAGGCCCGTGAGCACCACCCGCCGCCCCCTGGGCACCGGACCGAAGCACCTCCCCCCGGCGTCGGACGCCGCCGCGCCCAGGCCCGGCACGGCCGCAGAACGGGCCGCCGAGCAGCTGCTCCCCACCGCCGTCGACCACCAGGTGGTGCCGCGCGCCGGACGACGTCCGCTCGGTTCCGGGCCGGACCGCCCCAGCTGACCCGCTCGCCCGGCGACGCGGCGCGCACTCCCCCGCCCCGGCCGTGCCCGACGGCGCCGACGACGACCCGCGGCCGCCGTCCGGTCGGCGCTGCTCGAGGAACGACGCTCCGCGCCGTGCCTCGTGCAGCCCCTCGCGCCGTACACGGTGTGCGCAATGCGCACGGCTGAGACATCGATTCCGGCAGTCCGGCAGTCCCGTACTCACAGAGTCACGAACTGCGGACATGCCGAGGGGCCGCACCCCGTCGGTGGGGTGCGGCCGTCCCTGACCTGCGTCAGGCGGTCTGCGAGTAGGCCAGCAGCTCCGGGTTCTCCCGGGCGATCTGCTCCTGCAGACGGCGCCGCTCCTCCGCGTCCGCCAGCCGCTTCCGTTCCGCCGCCTCCCGGCGCTCGCGCTCCTCAGCGGCCTCCCGCTCGCGTTCGGCGTGCTCTCGGTAGGCGTTCTCCAGCAGCTCGTTCCACCGCTCGCGCGCCAGCCGCTCGCGCTCAGCCTCCGCCCGCCGCAGGTTCTCCTGCAGCCGGGCCGCCGCCTCGTGCGCCTCTTGCTCCTCCTTGCGGCATGGACCGCACAAGCCGTCCTCGGGAGCCTCCACGCCGGTCTTGCCCGGCGTGTGGCAGGTGCGGCACTTCCACCGGCGCGGGGCCGGGGCGCCGCCGCCCTGGTCCTCGCCGGGCTCGCCGCGCTGCGCGGGCACCGGGTGCTTCCGGTCCTCCATGCGCTGCTCGCACGTCCGGCACGCCGCCCCGGAGTCGAGGATCACGCCGTCCTCGCACATCGGCTCCGGGCAGTCCGTCGACGGACGCACCAGCGCCACCGCGACGCCGATCGCCGAGCCGATGCCCTTGCCGCCCGGCATGGCCGCTTCCTCGTAGCCGTGCTTCCACCACCGGCGCTTCACCCGCTTGACCAGGACGTCCGCCGTGCGCGAGTCCAGGGCGTCCAGGATCGCGTCCCGCAGCACCGGCGGCCGGTACGACGGCAGCAGTGCACGCAGCTGCTCAGGGAACGCCGCCTCCACCAGCTTCACCGCGGCCGCCTCCGACTGCGTCATCCGCCTGCCCGGCTCCTTCTTCTTCGTCGGCTTCTTCGGCGCCACCGACTTCCGGGGCGGCTTGGCCGGAGCCGATGCAGCCGCGCCGGCGGCCCCGCTCCCCCGGTCCTCTCCCCTACGGGCGCCCCGGCCCCGGCCGCTCTCCGCCGCCTGCCCCGGCACCTCGAAGTCGAGCTTGCGGCGCTCCCGCTTCCTCTCCCGCTTGGCCTCCACCTTCGCGAGGTGCTTCGCCGCCCGCTCACGTGCCGACTTCGTCGGCGGATCCAGCTTCACGCTCCGCACGTTCGGCTCGCGCGCGATGCTGTCCAACAGCTCCTTGACCTCGTCGTCCGTGGCGGGCGTGTCGTACACCACAACCTCGGTCGAGAACTGGTTGTCCCCGGCCCACTGGATCCTCACCTTGACGACGTACCGGGCGACCTGAAGCATGCCCCAGGCACCGGCCAGGGCGTCCCGGTGGTAGCCGTACTTCTCTGCGATCTCGTGCAGGGTGATCTCGTAGCCGTCCCTGTGGCGCAGGACCACGGTCAGCAGGCCCAAGGCCTCCAGGTCAAGGCTGTCCGAGTCGTCGACGGTCTCATTGGGGACGGCGGCGAACCGTGGCGGCCGTCCTGAACGCTTCCTCAACGCGCACCCCCTCTCGGGGTGGCGGAGGCCCTCTCCGGCACGGTGTCCGTGCCCGGCGGTCGAGCGGTGGTGCTCATTGTGCTGGGTTCTCCCCTGACATTGGGGAGCCGTACAGGCGGCGGATCATCACCAGATAGGAGTGACGCGGCACACGCGTGCTGTTTGCTGTGGCCAGGTCTGGCTATTCTGATATCGGTACCCGGGCCCTCGTGGTCAGGTGCCCGGCGTTACCGCCGACGTACGACTCGAAGCTTTGGTAGGCGGGTGAGTCGACTCATTGACGGCCGTTCCTGTTGGCGCAGGGGCGGCCGTCGGCTTGTCTAGGGAGGTAGTGCGTGCTTCACGGTGCTCATCTTCCTCTTTCCTCATCGCTGCCCAACGGGCAGACACGCTTTTCGTTGCTGTGTGCCACCGTGCCCGCGGGTACCTGGGGTTGACGGTGCGGCCGGGCTAGCCGTCGGGGGTGTCGAGCAGGCCGAGCACCCCGAGCACGGTTTCGAGTTGGCCGTCGTAGGTCACGTGCGGTTCGTCCGGGCCCGGAGCCTCGAAACGACGGGCGTGACGCTGCAGGTCGGACTTACTGAAGAACATGGCGTTGGGGTCGTCGTAGGTGGCCTCGTTGCGCTCCTGGATGCGCGCCCAGAGGACATCGAGGGTGGCGGGCAGATGGATGAGCGTGACCGCGGCTCCGGCCTCCTCCCCCAGTCGGCGCCATTCCGCTCGCTCGTTGGCGGTCCAGAAGCCGTGATCCATGACTGCCGTGCCACCAGCCTCCAGCAGCCCGCGTAGTTCTCGTGCGACCTCCTGCAGCACCGGGCGCTCCCTGACCAGGTACTCGCCCCGGGGGAAGTCCCGTCCGTAGTGGCCGTACGTGCGCCAGACCCGCTCGTCGGGACAGAAACGAACGAATCCGCGTGCTTCCAGGGCGCGGGCCAAGGTCGTCTTGCCCGACCCGGGTAGACCAGCCATCAGCACCAGCTGGGCCGTCTCACGCCGAGCGGTGGGCTGGGAGGCAGCTTCGGTGAGGGGTGAGGCAGTCATGCAACGGCCTCTTCCCTGGTCCAGCGGCGGCCGGGACCTCCGACATCGACGCCGTACTCGATCGTGACCCCGCCGGCGTCGATGATGCGCACGGTCATTACCACCACGGCCGCACGCGTGTCCTCAGCGATCTCCAGAAGGGCAGCATCGGACGGAGTGGTGAGACGGGCCCAGATGGCGCTGATGCGCCGGGCGACCGGACGGCCCGTGTGGTTCGTGATCAGGTCGATCGTCGTGCCGCTCGCGAGCCGTCTGCCCATCGCCAGCTCGGGCAGTGCGTCCGCGAACGAGGCCGGGATCCACGAGGTCGAATAAGAGATCACGTCCCCGGTCTGCGCATCGCGGTAGGTGCGAGAGCGCCTCAGCACCAGGTCGCCCCTGTTCAGGCCGAGAGCCTCAGCCACGTCGGCTGGGGCCGCTACGACACCCGCTGTGTGGGAGTCGGAGAGTTCACCGTCGCGCCAGGACGAGCCGGTGATCCTGCTGCGCTGCTCGCGTTCGGCTCCCGTCGACAGAGGGGTGCGCTCGCGCACAACGGTCCCGTGGCCACGGGACGTCGCCACCAGGCCCTCCCTCTCCAGCGCTCGGTACGCCGCGTGAACAGTCGTCTTCGAGCCCCGGCCAGCCCGGGCCAGCTCCTCGATCTTGGGCAGGCGGTCCCCGGGCCGGTACTCGCCGCTGTTGATCTTTGCGGCGATCTCCTCAGCGAGGTCTTTCCACTTCGGCGGCATGGCCGGGCGATCTCCTCCATTGGGTAGCTGGCAGGTCTAGTGAATCACAGTCTCGGGATTAATTGACAGACCTCACTAGTCCCAGGATTAGGGTCTGCCGGGTGATTGACAAGGAATCGCAATACTGGGATTGTCGAAGGGTCCGGAACGCAGAGTGAGTGCAGCTCACGATGCGCATCGAGTCGCCATGCCCTGGGCGATTCATTCGGCGCTTTCGCCGCCGGCGCAGCCCCACTGCCAATTCAGGGCACCGCCATGCCTAAAAACGGGCCCCCCGGCCGCCTGGAAGCCAAGCCGGAGAGCCCGCGCAAGGGCCGACCGAGTAGAGAGGCACGACCCTATGAGGACCATCGTCGCAGGCCGCATCGTCGGTAGCGAGAGCGAGTACATCGAGGCCGCGATGGGCTTCGGTGGCGACTTCGCCGCCCTCCGCGCCGCGTCCCCCGAGCTGCGGGCCGCCTACGTGGAGTTCCTGGTGGACACCAGCGACCCGGACAACGACATCGACCGCGAGAACATCGCGCACCTGCGCCGTGTGCTGGGCGTCCGCCCGCCGGCGAACGTGGTGCCGCTGCCGCGGCGCGGCACCGCCGACCTGAGCACCGCGAAGGGTGGTCGGGCCGCATGAACTTCACGACCTCCAACCCCCGCCTGACCGTCCTGTTCTCCCTGCTGCCCGTGATGCTGGGCCGGGTGCGGCTGTTCGCCGCGCTGGCCGGCGGCGCCTGGCTGTTCGGGATCGAGCTGGGCGTCATGGCGCCCGCGTCGGCATGGTGCTGATCGCCCTCGTGGTCATCGCCCTGGACGCCGTCCTCACCCCGCCGGGCGTCCTCGCCTCCCCCGCCTTCCGCACGGTGGCGGGCGGCTTCCGGGACAAGGAGGCGGCGTGATGAAGACCGCGACCACCCCGCAGCGCGGCCGCCAGGCCACGACCGCCCCGCAGTCCGCGGACATGACGGACTGGACCGGCGCTGACTTCGACTCCTGGGAGGTCCTGACCTCCCTCAACGTCTCCGACCCGATCACCCGCGTCACCCGCGCCCGCCAGGGGCACGGCCAGGAAAGGACTCGCTGATGGAGACGACGACCTACGAGGGCCGCCGTCAGCTGGACAAGGTCACGGCCCGCGCGGCGGCCACCCACGCCGAGGCGGAGGGGCGCAAGACCAACGCCCTGACGAACATCCAGATCGCCGAGGAGCGCGAGAAGGCCGCTGAGCGCAAGCGGCTGCGCAAGGAGGCGGCGAAGACGAAGCGGCTGGAGGAGAAGGCCAAGCGCCGGGAGAAGCGGGCTGCGGCCCGCAAGGCCCGCAACGAGCGGCTCGCCGAGGCAGTCGGCCAGCCCCTGCCGTGGGTGATGACCGTGGTCGTCACCAGCATCACGTTCGCCTTCCCCGGGCAGTTCTCGGCGGTGGTCGGCCTCGGTGTGATGTGGGTGTTGGCGCTGATGGTGCCCGTCTTCGTCGAGGGTTCGACGTGGGCGATGGCATGGCTGCGCAAGTGGGCGGTCGCCAACGACAAGCCTGCGGGCCTCTACACGGTGATGACCTGGCTGTTCGCCTCGGTCGCGGCCGGGCTGAACGCCTGGCACCACGCGGACAAGCCGCAGCTCGCGGTCGTGTTCGCCGCCTCCTCGCTGTTCGGCGTGGCGGTCTGGGAGATCTACATGCACTCCCAGAGCCACGCGGTCGGCGGCCGCAGCGCGGAGCAGATCCGGATCTCGCTGCTGCGGCGGATCAAGCACTGGCGCGTCGTGCGCCGGGCCGCGTGGCTGCGCACAGCGACGATTCCGCCCCTGTCGGAGGCGGACGCCTGGGACCGGGCGTGGCGGCAGGTGCACGGTGCCGAGCCGGGCGTTACCAAGGGCATCCTCAAGCGGTTCGGGAAGCGCGCGGGCAAGGTCGCCGGGCTCGTCGAGCAGCACGACGAGCTGAGGCCCACGGCGTCGCTCGCGATGTTCGACGCGCCCGTCGAGCCGGTGCGCGAGGTGCCCGCCGGCGAGGGCTGGATGATCGACCCGGGGGCCATCGGAAAGATCCTCGCGGACCCCGCGAACGCTCTGCGCGCGGACCGCGCGAAGGCATCCGTCGCGAAGATCAAAAAGGGCGCCGAGGTCCACACTGAGAGGCCCGCGCAGGGCCCGCGCGCGGCCCGCACGCGCGCCGCGAACGAGCAGGTCAAGCCCAACAACCCCCCCTCCGCGCGAGGTCGTCAGAAGGGTGCTGACGAGGAGGGCTCGAAGCAGTCCCGCGCGGCCCGCGCGCTGGCCGCGGAGACCGCCCGCGCGGCCACCCCGGAGCAGGCCGAGGCCGAGAAGAAGGCGGCCCGCAAGTGGGTCCTGGAGCAGCTGAGCGCGGGCCGCGAAGTCGGCTGGCGCGACGTCCAGCGGTACTTCGAGAAGGAGGTGCCGGAGCAGCACATGCGGATGGTGCGCGGGGAGACCTGGTGCCGTCAGCGGATCAAGGAAGCCGAGCGCGAGCACAACGGCGACCCAGTCCTGCACCTCGCCGCGACCAGCTGACATGCGCGGCCCGCACCGGAGTCTGTAAGTCCGTGACTCCCGGGCTCACAGAGTCCCGGACCAACTGAACAGAGCGAGACGGGGCCGGTCCCTCACCGACCAAGACGATGGCCGTCCCCGTCTCGCCACCACCCCAGATGAGGAGGCGAGACCAGCATGAACGAGACCGACGAGCGGACGGCGCAGAACGGCCGCGGCGAGGCGGTCGCGAAGGTGATCCGACTGCCCTTCGCCGACACCAAGCCCGAGGTCTCCGACGCCCCGGAGGCCCCCGCGCCCGCGCCGGCGGCCCGCGTAGACATGGCCAAGCCCGAGCCGCCCGCGCCCGCGCCGGTCGAGGGGACGGTGTTCACCGCCGAGGAGTGGGAGCTGGGGGAGGACCCGGAGGGCGACGCGCCGTGGATCAGCCCGGCGCTTCGCACCCCGGAGGGGCGCACGGCCCGCCGCGCGTACGTCCAGCGCCAGGCCAGGCGCCGGGTCCGCCGGTGGGCGGCGCGGCAGTGGACGCCGCGCGGCATCGTGCCCACCACGGTCCGCGGCGGTGTGCGCATCCACCGCTGGGTGCGCGGGGTCGAGGGGCAGAACGCCGATGCCGCCAAGCGCCGCGCCGAGATGCTCGCGCGGGAGGCGGAGCGGGCGGCCCGCCGGGCCCAGTTCGCGCTGCTCCAGCGGGACGCGAAGAAGAAGGCCGCCGACGTCGCGCAGCAGGAGTCGTCGATGGCCCTGGTCCAGGCCACCGCGGCGGTCTCCACGGCCCGCAGCAAGTTCCTCCAGCGCGCCGCCGCCGCCTACCTGCCGATGGCCGGGATCGACGTTGCCGGGTTCGTGTTCATGGACGGCCTGTTCGGTCTGGGTGCGGGCGTGATGGTCAACCTCGCGGTCCTGGCCCGGGTCGGCCGCCGGCCGGACATGGCGCCGGAGGAGCTGGAGGAGCTGGAGCGCACCGAGGCCGGTCTGCCGGACCGGTTCGAGATGGGCATGACGCCGCGGGCGTTCGAGGCGATGCTGCACGAGGCCCTGGTCCAGGAGGTCAAGGTCGCGGTCCACTCCATGCGGGTCCTCCCGCGGGAGTGGGGTTTCGAGGTCGAGCTGGTGCTCAAGAACCAGACTCCGGAGAAGCTCTCGGAGAACCTGGGCCTGCTGGAGGCCTGCCTGCCAGGCGTGCGCACGAATTCGGCGCTTCTGCAGCAGTCCAAGCAGGCCCGCAACGAATGCGTGCTGCGCATCCCGGGCGACAACCCGTGGAAGGCGGTGCCGGAGCTGCCCTACCGGGCGCCGAAGTCGATCAGCACGCATGACCTGCACAAGGCGCAGATGGGTGCCGACATGTCCGGCCGGGTCCTGGCGCTGCCGGGCAAGCGGACCAGCGTCAGCATCATCGGAAAGCCCCGCTCGGGAAAGTCGACGGTGCTGCGGGCCTACCTGGACGCGCTGACCGCGACCCGCGACCGCATCATCGTGGGCATCGACCTTGGCTCGTACGGTGCGGGATTCGGCCCGTACGCCAAGTGCATGGCCGCCGTCGCGCGTACGCCGTCCGAGGCGCGCACTGTTCTCGAATGGGCCCTGGCCATCGGAACGAACCGGCCCAAGCTGTTTCAGCGGGCAGGCATGACCGGCGGGAACTGGGAGGCCAGCCCTGAATACCCCGGTATCACCGTGGTGATCGACGAATTCCCGGCCCTGGTGAAGGCCGCTAAGGCGGAGACCTTCCCCAAGGGCGAAGAGGGTGAGGCAAAGCCGCTGAGGCTGGACGAACTGGTCCAGCAGATCCACATCACGTCGGCGAAGTCCGATGACGTGCTGGTGATTGCCTCCCACAGCGTCACCAAGGAAAGGATCGGCGAGAACACGTGGCTCGCGGAGGTGCCGGTCCAGGTGATGGGTGCCTGCGACAAGGACGACATCGTTCAGATCGTCGGTAAGGGGGCTATGGCGGAGGGCTGGCGGGCGGACCGGCTACTTCCGGCGATGGGCGACGCCGTCAACGACGCCTCCGTGGTGTACCCGTTGGCCGGCGCCGCCTACTGCGAGCCGATCCCCTACCGCGCCTGCATCACCAGCGATGCGGAGGCCGACCGGCGGGCCGAGGAGCGCGTCGCCGCAGGTCTGTGCGAACTCGACGCCGGGACTCAGGCCTTCGTCGTCGGTATCGAGCTGCCGAACCCCGGCGGCGGCGACCCGTGGGACGACGACGAGGGCGAGGAGGAGCCCCTCCCGGTCCTGCTGCGCACGATCCGCACGATCTACGCGGACTTCGGCAACCCGAGCGGCATGACGGAGGACGAGCTGTTCGACCAGCTCCACCGGTTCGACCCGACGACGTGGGACCTGGACCGCTTCGTCCCCGAGGGCGGCAAGCCGATGACCAAGGGCGCGGTCCTGGCCCTGGTGCTCGACAAGGTCCTGGCCCCGCGCGGCCAGAAGTGGACCAAGGAGTCGTACCGGCCCAAGGGCGCCAAGAACACGGTCAAGGGCTACCGCCTGCTCGACCTCAAGAGGCTCGTCGGCGAGGCCGACGGGAGCTGACCCGCTTCCGGAACACCCGGAAACATGCAGGTCAGCGGGGGGAACCGGCCCGGAACAGGGCCGGAACCCCCGCTCCGGGCCGGAACATGTTTCCCCCTCCCGGACCCCGTTCCCGAGCTGTTCCACGGCCCTGACCTGCACGTTTCTCCCAGTTCCGCCGCTGTTACGTCCGAAAGATCACGAATGTTCCCCCGGAGGAGATCTGATGCCGATCAAGCCGTGGCGGGCCCTTGATCCCGACGGAGGCACCCACTACCTCTCGTTCGAGCGCCGCTTCCGTGTCGTCGTCGAGGACCCCGAGCACACATGGCGCCGCGTGTGGATTCCGACCGTGATCGCCTGCCCGCTCTGCGGTATCGACACCGGCCTGCGGCTGGCCTACCAGAGCGGCATGGACGCCGTGGTGGAGGCCGCCTGCCCGGTCGGGCACACCTGGGTCGAGCCCCGCATCGACGTCCCACAGTGGATGGCCTACTGCCGCTACCGCGCCGGACGGCAGGAGATCGACTGGCTGTGGCTGATCCAGGCCGGGTTCGGCGAGGAGCCGCCCCCGCCGATCGACTACGTCAAGGAGATCCGCAAGGGCGCGGTCGAGGTCGCCAAGTACGGCAGGCGCAAGGTGAGGGCGAAGGTCCGCCGCGAGGTCCGCTCGGTCAAGAAGAAGGTCGGCAAGCGGGTGCGCAACGAGGCGATGCGCCCGGTGGCCGCCCTGCTGCGGACGGCCTGGACCATGCAGGCCGGAGGCGTCGAGCCGGTCAAGGCCTCCCGCCGGCGCCCGGCGGAGCCGAAGCCCCCGAAGACCCCGCCGGTCTCCGCCTACCGCAAGGCCTACGGCGTCCAGGCCCCCGCGAAGGGGCCGAAGTGCCTGGTCTGCGAGGACACCGGCCGGATCACCGCCCCCGGGATCTCCGTCCCCTGCGTCGAGTGCGACGGACCGGCCGCGGCCGCCCTGGCGGCCGCCGAGCGCCGCGCCGAGCGCGCCCGCCAGGGCAAGGACGAAAGCCGCACCAGTACCACCAAGTGACCCGCCCCGGCGCTCGCGCTGAATCCCGAACTCTGTAACTCCGGCAGTGCCGAAGTTCGGGATTTGGCGGGAACGCCCGGTCGACCCGGCCGGATTCCCCGACGACGAAGGAGCCACCGTGAACGTCCCCTTCAAGCTCACCGCCCTGGCCGCCCGCCTCATGGGGAAGACCTGGGCACACGAGAGCACCGAGGAACTCGCCGCTGCGCTCGACCAGCAGGTCGAGCAGCTGCGCGACGCGAACATGCCGGAGCACCTGGCCGGCGCGGCGAGCCTGACCAGCGTCCCCGCCTACCAGCCCGGCCTGATCGAGCTGCGCGGCGACATCTACGACGCGGCCGTCTACCTGGACGCCCTGACCACCAGCGCCACGGCGCTGGGCGACGCCGACCTGGTCGAGGCGCTGCGGGAGGCGGGCGAGACCGCGCACGAACTGGTCGCCCGCCTCGCGGCCGCCGCGCACGCCACGATCCCCGCCCCGGCCGTCCCGGTCTCCCAGGTCGCCTGACCAGCGGAAACAAAAAGATGCTGCCTATGAAAAGTAGGCACACGCTAGACAGGCCCACAAAAAGTAGGCATTCTAAGAGTGCGGCGCCCGACCGGGGGCCGCACACCGAGGGGAAGGAACCCCGCTCATGACCGCGATGCACCTCAACTCCGCCGACAGCCACGGCCGCGCCCTGCGGGCCCTGCGCCGCACCACCCACGTCCTGCGCCTGGTGGGCGACCACGTCTCGACCGTCGCCGTCGGTGTCGTCGGCGCCGGTGTCCTCGCCTGGATGGTCAACGACGTCACCGAGTTCGCCCCGGTCCTGACCATCACCGACAACATGGCGATGCTGCTGGTCCTGGCCACGTGGGGCGCCGCCCTGCTGGTCAAGGGCTTCGCGTACGACATCGCCGACCGGATCGACCCCGACAGCCGCGACGGCGACGACCTGTGGGAGGCCACCACGGCCCTCCGGGACACCGCCGAGGACATCACCAACGGCGCGAACTACGACGACATCCGGCTCGCCCTCCAGGCCAGCCAGGTCCTGCCCGCACTGCACGAGCTGACCGGGCACCTGCGCGGCGCGTACGCCCAGGACGGCGAGATGGAGGAGGCGGCCGCCCTCAGCGACACCGTCGCCCTGGTCCGCGCCGCCGCCGAGTCGATGGGTCACCGCGACCTCAGCGAGTGACTTCGCCCCGGGGCGGCCGCCATCCCGGCCAAGGAACTCCGGCCGCCCCGGGCTCCGAACCCGCTCCAGACCGGAGCAGGAGGAGAACCCATCCTCCCCCATCCCGAAGGAGCCGAGAAATGCCCAAGTCCGACGCCGAGAAGGCCGCCGAAGCCCAGCGCGTACAGCAGGTCCAGCAGCGCCTGGCGGCCGCGAAGACCACCCGCGACCAGCGCAAGGCCGACGCCGAGTTCGACTTCTGGGCGGACGTCGCCGCCGCGATCGACAGCGGCGAGGTCAAGCAGACCGAGGCCTGCGAAGCCATCGGCTACAAGCGCGAGTACGTCCGCCGCCAGCTGATCGAGCACCGGGCCCAGGCCGAGGCCCGGGCCGCAGCCGCCCCCTCCGACACCACCGACTGACCCACCCCGCGAGGAGCCCCCGATGCCCGAGCAGACCCCGGCCCCTGGCCAGATGCCCGCCCCGAAGACCCCGATCGACTTCCTGAGCGAGCACCGCGCCTACGTGGGCACCACCGCGGCCGCCGGCACGCTGCTGGCCCTGGCCCGGATCTGGAACGCCCAGGGCGCTGAGCACTCGCCCAGCGCCGCCGGGCTCATGCTCGCCTTCGGTGCCGCCTCCGGCTACTTCGCAGCCAAGAACGACGAGGAGACGGCCAGCGCCGTCTTCTCGTCGATGGCGCTGACCTTCGGCGCCCTGTCCGTCGGCGTCTACGCCGACCCGATCGCCCCGGCCCTGATCATCTGGATCGTCGCCGTCATCGCGTCCTGCGTCCTGATCGCCCGCTCCCGCCGCGACGACCGCCGGGTGGCCACCGCGCACGCCAACGAGATGGCGGCGCTCCAGATGGACCGCAGCGCGGACATCACCATCGCCAAGATCGAGGCGAACGCGCAGATCCAGGTTGCCCGCGAGCAGTCCGCGGCCGCCGCCGCCATCGAGGAGGCCCGCGCACACCGCGCCGCCCTCGCCGACGGCCCGCTCGACCCGATCGCCATGCTCCGCGCCACCGGCCAGCTCCCGCCCCTGCACGTCGTCAAGGACACCGACACCGACGACGAACGCCGCACCGCCTGACCTGCCACGCATTGGAGGATCCGTCATGCCCGAGGAACTCGCCGACTTCCTGCTCGTCCTGCTGGTCGTGCTGGCCGTCCCCGTCGTCGCCTTCCTGATCGTTGGCCCCTGAGCCGGAAACGGAGAACCCCGTGAAGTTACGACTGCCCGTGCTGGGACGCCGCCTGGACCGCCGGTGGAAGACCGCCGCCACCCTCGCCGACCTCGGTGACCTGATGGCCCTGTGGCTGGAGGGCGAGATCGCTTCCTGGCCCGGATACGCACCGGGCTGCGGGCCCGACGAGGAGACCCGCGAGCTGATTCCGACTCTCGCGGCAGCCAACCGGGCCGGGTACATCACCATCGCCTCCCAGCCCGGCGTCGACCCGGAGTCCGGGTTCGACGGCCTGATCTGGACGCAGAAGGCCGCCGTCGAGGGCTTCGTCCGCGACCGCGTCCTGCTGCGCGCCCTAGTCGACGCCGCGTACGAGGCGGGCCTTGACGCCGAGGTCGCCGACACGTTGGACACCGGCGCGAGGGGCATCGTCGTCACCCTGCGCGGCGGGGAGCCCTACACCGACTTCGGCGGCTACCTCGGCGGCGCGAAGCTGCGGCACACCATCTGGCCGGGCATCGGCTCCGGCGCTCTGGACGACGTCTTCCACGCAGTACGGGTCACCCTCGCCGCCCCCGAGTACGGCGCCGCTCCCGGCGCGCGGGTGTGGGAGGTCCTGGACTCCGTCATCGGCCGCGTGCCCACCGCCTGACCTGCCGGTTGCCCGATCCGCCCGTCACCGACGGGCGGTGAGGGGAATCGCGACAGCGCTTCCGCTCCAACTCTGAGAGGACCTGTCTCATGTTCGGACGCAAGGCCGCCCAGAAGCTCGATGACACCGCCGCCGACCTGCACCGCCGTTACGGCAAGGCCGGGGACATCATCGCCAACGCCGTAATCGCCCCGGTCCGCAACCAGATCGACACCGGCTGCACCCGCTGCGCCCGCGGCAAGTGCAAGAAGCACAGCTGACGGCTGCCCGCGTCGTCCCGGCCGGGGGAGCGGGACGGCAAGGGGAGCTGGACAGCTCCATCACCCAGAGAGGAAGCCAACCGTGAAGCTGCTCCGCCGCACGCTGCCCCCGACGCAGCCCGCCGTGTCCGAGGACGCTGTTGCCACTGGCCTGCGGACCCTCGCCGACGACCTTGCCGCCGGCGACGACTGGGCCCGGGACTGCATCAGCAACCTGCACGAGCTGAACGCCAAGGACCTGGCCGACTACCCGACCAGCATCGAGCGCCGCATCCGCATCGCCCACCTGGGCAAGCCGGGCCCCGGGCACGTCCCCGACGACGCCTACACCCGCCTGATGAGCACGTTCACCTCCTCCGGCAGCTGACCGGCTGCCTGCACCGCCGGTCTAGCACCGGCGGTGACGGGGAGCCGGGACAGCCCCGGATTCCGACGGAACCCACAGAGAAAGGGAGGTGAACCTCATGGCGCATTGGGCGGTCGAGATCCCCACCCGCACCACCGGCGAGAACCCCCGGACCGGCGTCCAGTGGTTCACGTATCCGGCGTCGGCCTTCCCCGCCCGCGGAGACGTGGTCCAGAAGGTCCGCGAGGACGTCGCCAGTGCGACCGCGGTCCGGCACCGCGGCGGCGCGGTCGCCGACATCGACGCCATAAGGGTCGTCTGGCACGACGACGTCATTTAGATCCGCCCCGGGGCGGCCGTCTCACGGCCAAGCGAACCGGCCGCCCCGGGCCACCCGAACCCCCTACAGAGGAAAGGGCACCGCCCATCATGGCTCAGAAGACGAACGGAAACCCGACTCCGGTCATCGCGATTCCGCTGGCCGACCCGTCGGTGCCGTACCCGGAGATCACCGGCGGCGAGCCGTGCCTCCAGGACCCGGACTTCTGGTTCCCCGAGCAGGGCGTGACCGCCGGTCCGGCCAAGGCCTTCTGCCGCACCTGCCCGGTCATGGCCGACTGCCTGGCGTGGGCCCTGGCCAACCCGCACCTGGCCGGTGAGGGCGTCTGGGGCGGCACGACCCGCACCGAGCGCAACGCCGTGCGCCGCAACGCGATGAGGCGGGCGGCATGACGAACCCGGTGGACATAACCCTGGCCCTCGCCGCCCTCGCCCTGGCCGGCGGGTGGGTGCTGCACGCCAGCCGCCTTTACCGGCGCCTGGACCGCTCCCGCCACGACCCGCTGACCGGGCTGTGGACCCGCGACGGCTGGACCCGCCGGGCGGAGCGCATCATCACCCGCCGACCGCGGGCCGCGGTCCTCCTTGCCGACCTGGACGGCTTCAAGCCGGTCAACGACGTGCACGGCCACCCGGCCGGTGACGCCGTCCTGGCGGCCGCGGGCGAGCGGCTGACCGCCTGGTGCGGCGCCCACGGTGTGGCCGGACGACTCGGGGGCGACGAGTTCGTCGCAATCGTCGACGACGACGCCCGCCTGGAGGACCGGCTCGCCGACCTCGCCGAGCTGCTGCGCCAGCCCGTCGAGCACCAGGGCGTGACGCTGACCGTCGGCGCCTCCATCGGCGCCGCCCGGCTCGCCGCCCTTCCCGAGCCGACCCTGGCGGCCGCGCTCGCGGCAGCCGACCAGGCCATGTACCGGGTCAAGGGCCGCACCCGCCGCGGCCGCCGCCTGCTGCTGGCCCCGGCGTTCGCCGCCCTGCGCTCCCTCCCGCAGCGCATGCGCCTCGCGGCATGACCATTGCCGCGCTCCGGCGCCTCCTGGACGAGGCGCAGCCGGACGTGGTCCGGCCGCCCGCCCCCCCAGCTTCCATCCCGTCGAACCCATCCCCGCAGCAAGGAGAACACCCAGGTGAACGCCTACGACGCGGTAGTCCGGTCCATGCACCGGGACGGCTACACCCCCGACCGGATCTCCGCCGAGCTGAACGTCCCCAAGGACGAGGTCGCCGAGATCATCGACAGCACGGAGCAGAACGCCGAGCAGACCGACCCGGCCCCGGCGCCCGAGCCGATCACCGAGGCCATGCCCGAGGTCGCCGCGCTGCTCGCATGGGCCGCCGCCCACGACGACACCAAGGTCCGTGCCGACGGCGAGCAGGCGGCCGCCGTCCTCACCGCGCTGCGTGAGCGGCGCACCGTCGACGCCGAGCTGGAGAAGATCTCCAGCGAGGAGAGCCAGCTGGAGGAACGCCTCGCCGCACTGCGCGCTCGCAAGAACACGCTCCGGCCCCAGCCCGCCGGCGCCAAGCGCAAGCGGCAGGAACGGGACTACGAGCCCAGCCACGTCCGGGCGTGGGCCCGCGCGCACGGCCACGAGGTGCCGGACCGGGGCCAGATCCCGAAGAAGGTCCTGGACGCCTGGCGCCAGCGTGCCCCGCAACTGCTCGCCGTCAGCTGACCTGCCTGGCACACCACCGCACGACCCCCCGGGGCGCGGCCGCCATCCCGGCCAGGAACCCGCCGGCCGCCCCCGGGGCCCTCCGAACCCAGACCGAGGAGAGATCCCGACATGAACCCGATCCCCGAGCCGTCCGTCATCGTGATGATCGGCGCGAGCGGCTCCGGCAAGTCCACCCTCACCCGCACGTGGCCCGCCGACTACCGGCTCGAACTCGACTCCTACCGGTGGGCTGTCTCCGGCGACGCGGGCGACCAGGAGGCCACCGCGGACGCCGTGGCCCTGCTGGACGCCGTCCTGCAGCGGCGCCTGGCCCGCGGACTGACGTGCGTGGTGGACGCAACGAACACCCGCTTCGACGTCAGGCAGCGGCTGATCGAGGCGGCCCACGCCCACCAGCTGCCCGCGGCCGCGATCGTGATGACCGCGCCGCTGGAGCAGTGCCTGGCCCGCAACGCCCGCCGCCCGGGCAACCGGCGGGTGCCCGACGCCGTGGTGCGCCACCAGTTCCAGCAGATCGCCGCCGCCCGCCCGGGCCTGCGCGCCGAGGGCTTCGACCACGTGGTCACCGACGACCGGCTGATGCGGCTGCGGGCCCTGCTCCAGCGCTCCGTCGACCGCATCCACGCCGACCACCAGGTCGACGGCGACCACACCGAGCGCGCCCGCCGGGTGCTGGCCCGCCGGTTCTTCGGCGAGGACCTGGCGGAGGCCTTCCACTGGACGCACCTGCGCCCCAACCACGACCCCGTCGGCGCCCTCGCGGTCGGCGGCGACGAGATCACCCTCGCCTACCGCACCTGGTTCCCCGACCCGATGGACTGGGGGTTCGAGGCGCAGGTGCCCTGCCTGGGCGGCTGCTCCGGCCCGGCCTGGGTGCCGGTGCACAGCCCGATGGACCTGCTCGCTGTCTACGACGACGACTTCCCCGAGGACGGCGTGCGGTGCGACCGCTGCACCGCCGCCGCCACCGCCCGGGAGGCGGTGTGAGCACCGCAGTGAACCCCGACACGGGCGACGGATTCGACGCCCCGACCCCGGCCGAGGCCTACGCCGACGCCCCCGACCTGCGCCGCGAGATGCACGCGGTCATGGAGCTGGGCGCCATCCGCGACGGCCGCCGCGAGGGGGTGGTCGCCGAGCCGCCTGCGCCCGACGCCGCGGCCGCCGAGCGCGTCTATCTCCTGCGCCGGGCCGCCCTGATGGACCGCATGGCCGTCGAGGACCCCGGCCCCGGGGCCCGCGGCGCCGCCGTGCGGGCCGCGTTCGACCTTGCCCAGTTCGACCGCCAGCACCCGGCGATGACCGCCGGGCCGCACGGACCCCAGTCGATCGAGTTCGACCCCAGCCAGCGCCCGTACGTCCGCCAGGAGTACGCCGCCTGGACCGCCGCCGGACGGCCCGGCAGCGACAGCTGACCCGCCCGCCCCTTGGAAGGAGACCGGCGTGAAGACACCTCCCGGCCAGTGCAGGCAGTGCTGGAGGCACGCCCACGACCCGAAGGCACACCGCCATCTCAAGCCCCGAGAGGACTGCCCGCAGTGTGTGGACCACATGCTCAACGGCCACGGCTCGGACCTCGTCCCGAAGAAGGCTTCGAGCTGGTTCTGACCACGGGGCGGTCCTGCTCGAGGAACGACGCTCCGCGCCGTGCCTCGTGCATCCCCTCGCCGAAGAAGGCCTGAGACCGCCTCGGGCGGGCGGAAGTACTCGATCCCGCCCCGCACGGTCCGTACGGCACGACAGCATGAGCCCGGGGCCGACGGCCCGGGCTCAGCCACGAAGGGACGTACATGAGCAACGACAGGGTGGACGAACTCCGCGAGATCGTCCGCGCCAACCGGCCGGAGACGCCCGACCTCAGCACGGCCATCCACGCAGCGGTGGACCGGCAGGCGTCCGCACTCCGCACGCACCGGGAGCCGACCAGCACTCCCGTGACCGGGCCGACAGGAAGCGAGGAGCCCATGCCCACCACGGACACCCCCGAGGGGCCCGCCTACGCCGCCGAGGCGTACGCCGCCGTCGAGAAGGCCGCCAAGTCCCTCCGCTCCCTGTACGCGCCGAGCGTGCTCGAAGAGGCCGCTGCCCTGCTGACCGACCTGTGGGCGGCCGGCGGGCGGCACGGCGTCGAGCGCAAGGAGTGGGACTGGGCGGTGAACCTGCCCTCCAGCGCACTGGAGGTCATTGCCAGCCGCTACACCCACACCCCCGACCCCGAGCGCACCGGCGACCAGGTCGTCGCCCTGCGCCGCGACCTGGCCGAGGCCCTGACCTCCGCTGAGATCGGCCTGAGCGTGCAGGACGGGCCGCGGCTGAACATGGTGGTCGTCGAGCGCCTTCCCGAGACGCCCCGCGGCGGCTACCACGGCGACGCCAACCTGGTCGTCGGCATCTACGCCAACGGCGGCTGGGACATCAGCATGAACGCCGACGGCGCCACCGTCGTCTCCATCGCCGCCCCCGCCACCAAGGCCGGGGCCGGCGAGGTCGCCGCCCTCGTGCGGGCCGTCGCCCGCGGCGAACTCGGCAACCCCTTCCGCAGCTGATCCTTCACCACCCGAGGAGCACCATGCCCGACTGGACCCCGACCACCCTGGTCCGTGTCGACCGCGACAACTCCGGGGCGGGCGGCAGCCGCTTCGGCTCGTACCTCCTCGCCCGCGAGAGCCAGCTCGACGAGGACGACCGCACCGAACGCGCCGAGTTCACCGCGTGGGCGTGGAACATCGCCACCCCGCCGGTGATGTCGCCCGGCTACGTCGACATCCGCCCCGACCTGTCGGTCACCTTCGACCGCGACGAGGACGGCGACCCGATCGTGAAGGTCACCGTGCCGTTGCCTCACCGGGCGCTCGCCCGCGAGCACCGCCCCGGCTACGAGGTGGGCGACTGGGAGGCCCCGTACGGCCGCGGCGAGAGGTACCCCAAGCTGTGGGGGCCCGCGTTCGTCAAGCGCCCGGCCGTCCTGGCGTCCGCCACGCTGCTCGTGCCCGCCAAGGACTGGGACCTGTTCGTCCCATCCGGCGGCGCCGCACAGCTAGTGGACGACGCGCAGCTCGCCGTGGAGACCGCCGCCCGGCTCATCAACAGCTACGTCGGCCCCCAGGTCGCCGATCTGCTCGGGGCGTCGTAGGCCGACCCGACCGAGGCGGGCGCCGTGGCCGCGGGCATCGGCCCCGGCGCCCGCCAGGGAGCAAAGCACATGCGCGAGACCGCCACCACCCGCCGCCCGGCGACCGTCGCCGTGGCGGCGCCCGGCGTTCTGCACGCCGCCCTCGCCGCCTGCCACCCTGAGCGGCTGCCCGCCTGGCTCACCCGGGCGCAGCCCCGGTGCGGCACCGGCCCCGGCGGCACCCTGCACCTGGACACGGCGGCCGCCCAGGAGCTGGAGGACCTCGCGGCGATGGCCCTGTGGGAGTGCCAGCAGGCCGACAGCGAGGGCGAGCCGTTCACCACCCTGTTCGCCGAGGCCTGCGCCGCCGTTCTCGACTCCCTCGCCGCCGCCCGCCACACTCGAACCCAGACACTGGAGGGACCGTGATGACCGCTCAGCCCGTCCACCAGCCCGCCCCGCCGCCGTCCCCCGCGGCCGCCGCGCAGCTGCGCGAGCGCATCAGCCGGCACCAGCGCGCCGCGCACTGGCTGCCCGCCTTCGAGCGGGACTGGGGGCACGCCCTGGAGACGGCCCGGCAGACGTTCGACCTGACCCCGCTGCACGAGACGATCCGGGAGTGGAGCGGCCGCCTGGACACCGCCCCGGCGGTCGCCGCGTTCCTCGCGGGCGGCATGGACACCTCCGACGGCGTCCCCCTGGAGGACGTCATCGGGTCCCGCGGGTGACCCCGGCCTGGCCCGCCCGGCTGTCCCCGAACGCCTCCGCCGTGCTGGCCACGCTCCAGCCGGAGGTACAGGAGATGGTGCGCGACGTGCTCGACATCGCCTCCCGCCAGCCGTGGGGCTGGCCGCAGTGGGATCCCACCGACCCGGAGGGGCCGGACCTGCGCCGCGCCGACGTCGGCCCGCTCACCGTCGTCTACTTCATCAACCAGCCGCGCGAGTACCTGTACGTGCTCGATGTCGTATGGGCCGGATGACCGGCCACCTCGCCGAACGGTGAAGGCCCCGCGGGACTCCCGCGGGGCCTTCACCGTTCGGCGAGCCGGAAACTGAGAACTTTTCCGACTTCCTGTCTCACACCTTCGGCCTCTCTGCACTGATGGACCCCCGGAGGTCTCGCACGCGGGATCCCCATGTTCCCGTCCGATCTTGACCAGCCGAGAGGCCAGGAATGAGCGCAAGCTACAAGAAGAAGAGGAGGATCCCGCTCCAGCGCGGCACGGCCCCAGACGCCGTACCCCCGCTGGAGGCGCTGTGCCCGGAGGCGCAGCGCCAGTGGGACCTCATGCAGAAGCTGGCCCCCTCCGTGCGGAAGACCGTGTTCGCGCTGACTCGCAGCACCGACACGGTGGATGAGATCGAATCGAGAGTGTGGCTCGCGATCCTTATCCGCCTCACGAACTCAGGCCCGCTGGACGGGAAGTTCGGCACGGTCAAGTCGTACCTGTGGCAGGTGGTCCGGGAGAAGTCGGCCACCTACTTGCAGGAGCTGGCCAAGCGGGCGGAGGACTTCGTCGGCGACGACATGTACCTGCTGGAACGCCAGGAGCCCCATCCCAGCGCTGAGTCCGAGGCGGCCTTGGTCGATCTCGCGCCGGCGATGCGGGTGCTGGCCGAGGAGATGAGCGACCTGCAGCTGAGAGCGTGGGTGCTGGCGGAAGCCTACGACCTCAAGTCACCGGTGATCGCAGACCTTCTTGGCGGCACCACCACGAAGGAATCCGTGCGTGACGCTCTCCGCAACGCGCGGGCGAAGTTGCGCTCAGAGCGTGTCGGTCTCCGTCTCGGTGTCCTCGCCGAGGACTAGCCGCCTCCAGGAAGTACGGGCCGCACGCAACGACGACGGCGCGGCCCGCGGTTCCGAGTGGCGGCTGCTACCTAGGCGTATGGACACCGCCGGGTGAGTGGCTGAAGAGATCGAGAGGAGGTTTCAACACCGATGAACATCGTCTGGGGCGTGGTCTCAGACGGCGACAAGGAAGCCGACACGCTGTACCAGCCCTCCGCATGGGCTTGTGCACACTTCGGAAGGAGTCGGGGGAGTTCGTATGCAAAGGCTCATCGTTAGGATCCGCGTCTTCATGATCGCGGTGGTCGCGTGGTTGTGGGTCGCCGTGACCTGGTCACGCAATCTTGCCGAGTTGCTTCTTCTGCGGCTGCCCGCCCGGCCGCCCGCCCGGCCGTTGCGCCGAGACCGGAACAGGCACCTGCCTTTGAGGCGGGCGGAGGTCTCAGCAACGACTGAGTAATTCGCCGCTCGACAGTTGAGAACGGGCCGGGTCTCCACTCACACAGGAGGCCCGGCCCGACTGTTGTCACGTACCGATGCAGACGCGCGGGGCCCGCCGCCTGATCCAGGCGGCAGGCAGGCACACACACAGGAACGCCCATGACCACCATGCAGCGCAGAGGCGACCACGGCCAGGTCTGCCCGGCCCCCACGATGCTGAACCGCACGGTTGAAGACCTCCTTGCCGAGGTCGAGCACGAGTACACCTGCCGTCGGCGTGAGGCCCGTGCCCTTCGCCGCCGGATCCGCCGCCAGCGCCGGCGAGACCAGCCCTTGCGCGTGCGTGCCGTCCGACTCGCCAGCAAAGCCGGGGCGGTGGGGCTCGCCGTGATCGGTACCGGCGCCTTCACCATGGCCGGTGCCTCCCTCGCGATGGAGGGCTTCGCCACGGCGCGGGAGCTGTTCGCCGTCGCCGCCGCTGCCTGGGGTGGTTCGTGTGCCCTGAAGATCTTCAGCGGCTGACCTGTGCGGTTCACCCTGGTATTCGCACCCTCGTCGGAATTCCGGCGAGGGTGCTTTACGTGACCGGTGCCGCGGGACACGGTGCCGACGTGCACTTCGGCGTACCGTGCTGATCGCCCTTGCCACCGAAAGAGGAGAGTGTCCCGCCGTGACCACGCACGCGGTGCCCGGCGCTGAGCGACGACCGCCGATACCCGCCAGCCGTACCGCAGCCGACGGTGACGCCCTGGTGCCCATCCGCGGAGGCCTGCTCGGCTCCGCCGTTCTCGTCGGTCTCGCCGCCGTCGCCCTCGCGGTCATCGGCTTCACCGGCTCCTACCGCTCGGTGCGCGACCTCGCCCTGGACTGGGGATGGGGCTGGTTCGCCTACGTCTTCCCCGTCGGCATCGACGTCGGGATCATCGGGCTGATCGCCGCCGACCTGTTCCTGTGCGCGATCCGCACCCCGGCCCCGATCCTGCGCTGGTTCGCCTGGGTGCTGACCGTGGCCACCGTCGTCTTCAACGCCTCCAGCGGGTGGCCGCCGGACGGCTCCGCCGGGTGGATGGACTACGTCGAGGCCGCCGCCCACGCCACGATGCCCGGCCTGGTCGTGGTCATCACCGAGGCCCTGCGCCGGGCCATCGCCCGCCGGGCCCGCATCGCCGACGGGCGTCAGTTCGAGCCGCTGGGCATCGCCCGCTGGGTCCTCGCGCCCCTGCCGACCTTCGGGGTATGGCGGCGCATGAGGTTGTGGGACGTCTACACCCGCGCCGAGGCGCTCGACCTGGAGCGCGACCGGCTCACCCTGCGCGACGAGCTGCGCGAGAAGTACGGCAGGAAGTGGAAGGAGAAGGCCCGCCCCGTCGAGCTGCGCGCCATGCGCGACGCCGGCCGCGGCCTGCCGATCCCCGCCCAGCTGATCGCGAACGCTGCGCTGCCCCCCGCGAACGCCGACCGTGCGAACGCCGCGAACGCCGCCCCGGCCGACCCCGCGCGGTCCGCTGCCGACGACGGTGGCGCGAACGCCGCGAACGCCGCGAACGCCGGTGCGTACGGTGTCGAGGCGTCGACCGCGAACGACGTGCCGGTGGCAGCGGCCGCCGCGAACGGTCACCTCGTCGACATGGAGACAGTGCGAACGCCCGGGGGACCGGCGAGCGAACACCCGGCGTTCGCGGCCGCCGAACCGGCACGCCAGATGGGCGCTGACCTGCGTGATTCGCACCGCGAACGCGCGGCGGTCCCTGCGGCCGCCCCCGCGCGCTCGGTCGTCAGGAGCACGGTGCCCGCCCCCTACAGCCCGGCCGGACCCGTCACGGACGACGACCGCGAACTGGTGGGCGCGAACGCCGCGGTGCTCACCGCGAACACCTCCGCGTACGCGGCCGGGCGGACCGTGAACGGTGCGAACGGATACCGCGAAGCCGCCGCCGGCGCCGTGGCGGGGGAGGAGCGCGAACACCCCGGCGAGCGCTACACCGAGGACCGGGCCGGGCGCCGGCGCCTGGCGGAGGACTTCCTCCGAGCCAAGGAGACCGAACAGCCGCCGCCCTCCCAGGCGAGGTTCGCCGAGCGGGTCGGTGTCGCCCCCGCCACGGTGTCCAAGGCGATGAAGGAGTGGCGCGAGGACCACGGTGGCTGACCGGCCCCGTTGTGTCGACCCAACAACAACCCTCACCGCACCCCCGTCCCGTTGTCCTGACACAACAGGGCGGGGGTGCGCCGTTCCGGCCGGGTTCCCGCCGCCGGTGGAGATGCAGGGGGCTCTGCCCCCCACACCCCCCGGCCCCCCACAGAGGGGGCGGGGGCCGGAAATGATCTTGAGGTGAGTGGGTGGGGCTTGGGGTGGGCGGCCGGGGTGCCCCCTCCGCGGCCGGGCACCGGAGGGGACCACAGTCCGCACCGGGCCGCCAGGCCAAGCCGCCTGCGGCGGTCGCGCAAGCGCGAGCCTGGCACCCCGGCACGGCCCGCGGTCGGCTGACGCCTGCCCAACCGCGGAGGGAGCACCCCGACCGGGGCGGTCGTGCGGCGTGCGGACGCCGGGCGGAGCCCCCGAAAGATGCCGCCTGAGCTGCGATTTCGACTTGACCTCGGGGCTGAAACTTGATTGAATTAGCAGTGTCGGAAGGGGGCGGGAATCCCCGACCGGCACCAGGGCCCCGGGCCCGACACCGAATCACCTCAACGAACGGAAGACCCATGATCACTGTGGATCTCGTCAAGCGCCGCGGGCGGTACCTCGTCATCGCGGACGACCGGGACGCGTTCACCAACTGGGCTGAGTACATGCGCGAGGACCGGCTCCCGGAGCGGCGCGTGGTGCACGTCGAGCGCCAGGCCGACCACCCGGATGAGCGCGAGGCGCAGTGGGACGAGCTGTCCGGCTCCGTCCTGGACGCCGGATCGGAGTCGCTGAGCCTGCTGACCGTCAGCGCCGTCAGCCACGCCCACGCCGCCGCCATCGCCCGGCACGAGTACGCCGTGTGCAACGCCGCCGTCCGGATGGGCGAGGTCATCGACACGCACCTGGAGCGCGGTGGCCGCGGGTGGATCGCGGTCCGCATCGCCGACGGCGGCAGCGACGGCGAGCTGTACGGCGACTACGAGCAGGCCTTCGCCGCCCAGGAGCACCCCGAGGCGTTCACCTACTTCCCGATCTCCCCGCTGATGCCGTGGACGCCCCGCATGTGCGAGGAGCACCTGGAGGCCATGACCCACCTGCGGCACGGGTGCATGGTCCACGGCCGCCCGACCTGCCGCTGACCTGCGGCCGCCGGTGACGCGGGCGGGGGCGGGAATCCCCGCCCGCGCCACCGGCCCGGCCGCCCGACACCGATCAACCTCAACGAAAGGCACGAGCATGACCACGACGACCACGACCCTGGCGTTCCGAATCGGCACCCCGGACTGGGAGCGCCGCTACCCCGTCCTGATCGGCGAGGCCACCGTGATCGGCGCCGTCTTCCGCTGGCACCGCGACTGGCTCACCCTCACCAGCGAGGGCGAGCGCAACCTTGGCCGCCCCGAGAAGGGCCGCCGCGGCGTCCCCCAGGCGGCCGCGCAGGCGGCGGCCGCGCACGTGGCCGCCGAGTACGCGGCCGGTCGCATCACGGCCCTGTCCCTCGCGGACGTGACGGCCGCCGTGCCGGTGCCGGACGGCGACGTGCCGCTGCTGCACCCGCGGATGCCGGAGACCCCCCGCAACGTCGAGACCGCACAGCAGGTCATGGCCGCGCTGGCACTGCACCGCTGGAAGCCGTACACCGGCTTCCCCGGCAGCGACAACCCGTGGTGGCAGGAGTGCGAGCTGTGCGGCTGGCAGGGCCCGCGCTACTGGTCGCACCAGCGCGGCCGCAACGGCGAACTGCCCAGCACCTACCGGCACCCGGCGTCCGAGGAGTTCGGGGCGCCCGCCGGTTGCGTCGGTGACGCGAAGGTCCGCGAACTGATCACCGCCTACCAGCAGTAGCCCCCACCCGCAGGCAGCCGGGCCCGGACCAGCGCCGGGCCCGGCGCCCCCCGTCAGGAGGAACCTCATGGCAGTCGACTTCAGCGTCGAGGGAACCATCGAGCTGTGCCCGCCCGTCCCGCTCGCCCAGTTGTGGGGGCTGACCGAGGGCGGAGACTTCCACGTCGCCCCCCACGGCATCCCGGAGAGCGAGCTGACGGCGCTGGTCGAGCGCGAAGCGTGGGTGCTCGTGCCCGACACGGACAGCGGCAGCGACGACCAGGGCCGCCCGAAGGCCATCAAGTACCTGCGGGTGGACGACCCCGAGACCTACTCGTTCTCGATCAACCGCCGTCTGGTGGCCCTGTCGGCATGGATGGGCGAGGCCCACGAGTTCGACGGCGAGCTGCACTACCAGGACGGCGACGTCGGCGCGAAGGGCGTGATCGAACCGTTCGAGGACGGCGAGGAGCCCGAGTGGCGCGAGACCGCCGGACGGTTGTGGTGACGCCGCCGGAGCAGGGCGCCCGCGCTTCCTGCTGATCGGCGCCCGGCCCGGCCGGCGGGGGGCGGGGAGCGGAAATCCCCGCTCCCCGTCGGTCGGACGGCCCGAGACATGCAGGCGGCCGACGGGGCGCAAAAGCGTGGGAATCCCGTCGGCCGCAACGCCCGGCCACCGAAGGCCCTCAACAGGCCGTCAACCGAGCACGCCAACATGGTAGACGCGTTCCACACACACCAAGGAGCAGGACCCATGAAGACCATCGACGGACGGCCGTACGCCACCCGAGCCGAGCTGTCCGCCCGCGCCGGGTACAAGGGCGAGGCCACCCTGCGCAACCTGTGGGCGGACCGTGAGAGCAACGGCCACCCGCCCGCCCGCCGGATCGACCGCGCCCTGTACTGGGACCTGGAGGTCTGGGAGCGCTGGCACACCGAGTACCGGCGGCAGCGCAACGGCGTCGACTACAGCGGCAACCCCGACGAGGAGCTGCCCCCGGCGGAGCAGGCCAAGGTCCTCGGGATCAGCGTCAGCGCGATCAGCCACTACCGCGACAACCCGCCGCCCGGGTGGCCCGCGCCCGTGCGCGAGGAGGAGCTGGAGAGCGGCCGCATGCGCGAGTACCGCACCCGGCGCCAGCTCTGGGCCTACGCCGACGCCGGACCCCGGGCCGGAGTGGCCGGCCGCACGCCGGCGAAGGGCCCGGACCCCAGGGTCGCCCTGGCGGTCGAGGCCCTGGCCGCCGCGCCCGACCGGAAGGCGGGGGAGACTGCGGCTGCCCTCGCTGAGCAACACGGCGGAGGCCTGAGCACCTGGAAGCGCGCCGTCACCGAGGCCCGCAGGCAGGGCTGACCGGCGGCCGCGACGCGCACGGTCGGCACCCTCTTCGACCAGGCGAATGCGAGCCGTGGAACGCCCGGGAAAAGGTCCAGAAAAGTAGCTCTGAGCTGCGCTTTCGCCTTGACCCGCGCCGTATAACTTGATTGAATTAGCAGTGTCGGAACGGGGCGGGAATCCCGGACCGGCACCACCGAGAACCCCAACGACAAGGACGGCCCGATGACCGAGACCGACTCCGGGGAGCCCACCCCCGAGACCTGCGTCCGGGTGGCCCGCCAGGCCGCCGCACTCGCCGCCGCAGCCGACGACATGGCGCTCAGCGCCGCGTGCCGCAGCACCTCCCGCACCGAGGCCCACCGGGAGGAGGTCATGCACGCGGTGCACCGGGAGGCCGTCGAGGCCGAACGGCTGGCCGCCCAGGCGGAGCGGTGGGCGGCCGACCCGAGCATGCCGGACAGCGCGCCGCGCTACTGCGCCAGCGGCGCCGTCGACCACGCCGTCCGGGCCCAGGAGGCCGCCGGGGTCGAGGCGACGGCGGCCGCGCTGCGCATCGAGCTGGAGCGCAAGTTCACGCCCGAGGAGCACGCCGAGCGGGAGAGCGAGCGGCGCCGTGCCGAGGCCGAGCAGGAGGCCGAGGAGCGGGCCGCCACCGGCATGGACGCCGACAACCGGCACCTGGCCCGGATGAACACCTACCTTGCCGAGAGCGCCGTGCCCCTGCTCGGGTGGACCGCCGGGCACGTGCGGGTCCTGGAGGCCGCGGAGACCGGCCGCCTGTACCAGCGTGACGGGCAGGTCCGCCAGGCCGCCGAGCACGGCACCTGGAGCGGCGGCCGCAAGGTCAGCCGGGAGCGGACGCAGGACCTGCACACCGCCGGGTTCCTCGCCGCCGTCGACGCGGCCGACGGCGCCCGTGTCCTCGCGGCCACGCCGATGGGGCAGGTCGCCCTGGAGCTTGCCCGGCTGCACCCGGCGGGCCTGTACGAGAGCGACAAGGCGGCGTACGAGGCCCGCTACGCCCGCGTCGCGAAGCGGTACAAGCGCATGGACGACAAGAAGGCCGCGGCCCGCCGTCTGCCCGCCCTGGAGCACGGGGTGGGCCGCTACCGGCGCCCCGTGACGCTCGTCGAGCAGGAGGCCCGCGCCGCGCGTGAGGCCGTCGAGCAGTGGGAGGACGAGGGCGGCTACTGCCCCGGCGTCGAGACCCCCGCGGCCGCCGTCGAGGACACCGTCCGGTGCCCCTGCTGCGGACTGCACAAGGTTGCCGTGGCCGGTGTCCTCGCCCCCCACAAGGCCACCCGCGCCGCGGTCGAGGACTGCCCTGGCAGCGGACTGCGGCCCGGCGCCGACACGCCCCGCCTGGCCGCCGGACCCCGGACCGAGGACGCGCCGGCGGGGGTCGCCGAGCCCGCCCCGGCACCGGCTGTGGACGAGCTTCCCTGGCCTCCCGGGGTGCGGCTGGTGTCGCTGATGTCCACCCGCTACCGGGACTGGTGGGGGCTGGAGTGCGGCCGGTGCGTGCCCGGCGTCAGTGCCCCGCTGCCCGGCAAGTGGGACGACAAGGGCGACGCCCGGATCGCCGCCTACGCGCACTACGACGAGGCCCATCGCCCGGCCGACGACCTGCTCACCGAGCAGGAGATCGCCGAGGTGAAGCGCTGGCCGCTGTCGGAGGCGCAGCGCACCGTGCTGCACTGGGCCGAGCACGCCGAGCTGGCCGAGTGCGAAGACGGGTTCTGGGCCCTGGACTGCGTGCCGGACCGGTGGGACGTCAACAAGCGGGTGGCCCGGGCGCGCGTGACCGGACTGTGGGCGGCCGGGCTGCTGAACGTGCACCTGGACGGCTCCGGCCGCCGCCGTCTGGTGAAGTCGCCGACGGGGCGCCGGGTGGCCCGTCTGCTGTGGCGCGCGGAGCGCCAGGGCGTCGCCGAGGCCGCCGCGAAGGACGCCAAGCTCACCCCGCTCCCCAAGCGCAGCGGCGGCTACCCGCTGCTGTCCGAGGGGCGCTACTTCAAGGGCGAGGAGCGGCCCGCCAACGACGGGGCCCCGGAGGAGCCCGCCGCCGCTCCCGCGCCCGCCGAGACGGCCCCGCCGGCGGCCGCCGCGGTGCGTGCCGAGCAGCCCTTGCTGCGGCGCCTGTTCGCCCCGCGCGCCGCCCGTGAACAGCGTCCCGCGGACGGCCTCCGCACGGTCATCCGGCGCCCCCAGCGGGTGCTCACCCACGAGGAGCGCGAGCGGGTACGGGACATGGCCGCGCTCAACTTCCAGGGGGCCTTGATCATGGGCATCATCGACCCGGTCCCCAACGCCTCGCCGATGCCGGAGGAGGCGGGCGCGTGGGTGCGCGAGCACGTATGGCCCGAGCATCTTCAGGAGATCGAGCGCAAGTACCCGCACGGTTTCGCGCGCTGGAGCACGTGCGAGCGGGGCACCTGCTGGAACTGCCTCTCCGGGCGGTGCGACATCTGCGTCCACCGGCAGAAGGGCGGCCCCGACGTCGACCGCAACCAGGACTGGGTGACCGACCATCGGGGCCGCAACGTCGCCCGGCTCATCCTGCGGCCCGGCGGCGAGCCGTGCGTGTGGTGGTGCCGGTGCGCGTGCCCCAAGGACGGCCCCGCTCCGGCCCGTCCGGCGGCGAAGGCGAAGGCCACCCCAGCCGCCCCGCCGGCGGCGCCCGCGCCCACCCCTGCACCGACCGCGACGCCGGTCCGGGCGCCCGCGGAGAGCGCCCTGCAGGCCGCCTTGTGGTGACGCGGGGGGCGCTGCCCCCCACACCCCCCGGCCCTCTCTCGGAGGGGGCCGGGGGACGCGTGCCGACCTCGCGGTGAGTGGGTGGTGCAGGGGGGTGGGCGGCCGGTGGACTCCCTCCCCGGACGGGCACCCGGAGGGGACCACAGCCCGTGCCGGGCCGCCAGGCCAAGCCGCCTGCGGCGGTCGCCTCCGGCGAGCCCGGCACCCCGACACGGCCCGCGGTCGGCTGACGCCTGCCCGACCGAGGAGGGAGTCCCCCGACCGAGGCGGTCGTACGGCGTCCCGACGCCGGGGCGGAAACCTCATGTGACCTGCGCAGATACCTTGACCTACCCCCCGAAACTTGATTGAATTAGCAGTGTCGGAGCGGGGCGGGAATCCCGGACCGGCGCCACCGAGAAGCCTCAACGACAAGGACCACGGGCACATGATCGAGACTGAAGCAGCGCAGGGGGCGGCACTGCCCGAGTGGCTCGCCGACGTGGCGGAGGACCAGGAGGAGGACGCGGCGGTCCTGGACCGCGCGGCCGGGCACCCGGACCTGATCGAGTGCCGCCGCACGGCCGATCTGCTTGTCGGCCTTGCCCAGGCGAACCCCGGCGAGGAGACCGACGGATGGGCACTGGACGCCATGCTCCGCGTCATCCAGTGCGCGTACGCAATCGCGGACGGCGACCTGGTGCAGGCCGCCGAGTGTGGCAGCGCAGCCAAGGGTGAGCGCGCCGCGATGACGCTGGACCGACTGGAGTCCGAGGGAACCGCCGCCGACCGGCTCGCGGGCCTGGATCGAGAGACCTACGAGCTGTTGCAGTGGTACGCGGCGCCGTGGCCGATGGAGTGGCTGTTCCCGCCGGCGAAGGACGACCAGGGCCGCGTGATCCGGCCCAGGATCGTGGTCCTGTTCACCGGCCCGGGCGGCCTCACCCACGGCATCCTGTGCATCCTGCGGGCCAACGTCGACGTGGTCGGCGTCGACCTGGACCGTGGTGCCGTCGCGACGTCGACGGCCGCCGGGTACCGCGTCATCCACGCCGACGTCACCGACTTGGACCCCGAGCACCCGTGCCTGCAGCACGTCAGCGGTATCGCGCTCACCCCGCCGTGCCAGGCGTACAACCCGTCGGGCCTGCGCAAGGGGCACTACGCGGGCGCAATCGAGCTGATCGAGCACACCGTGCTGGAGGCCGCCGCGGCCGCCGGTTTCTGCCCGGTCGTCACCCCTGAAGGCGGCGACGTGGCACCCGGCTGCGAGGACGGCTACGCGCCCCGCCTCAAGATGACCTGGGACGAGATCCGCGAGCCGCTGGAGCAGCTGGAGGACGCGCGTGCCGGGCTGATGGCGGAGGTCGTGATCTGGCCCCTGGCGATGCTCGCCCGCGGCGGAAGCGTGGAGTGGGTAGCCGTCGAGCAGTCGAGCGCCTTGCCCGCCCGCATCGAGGCCGCACTGATGGACCGGCTGAGCGAGGCCGGATGGCACACCACCGAAGCGTTCACGCTGGACGCGGTCGACTACGGCTCTGCCTCCCACCGCAAGCGCCGCCTCATGGCCGCCTATCGCGGCGAGCGCCCGTTCGTCGACCTGACGCCCACCCAGCCGTTCCCCGTGACGACGTTCGCCGCGGTCGTCGGATGGTCCACCGGTCGCACCTACCTGACGCGCGGCAACCGCCCTGTGGACCCGGCCACCGGCCGCGCCAAGGGTGGCAGCGCACGCAGCGCCGACCTGCCGTCGACGTGCGTGACGGCGACCGCCTACGGCTGGACGTGCGCCGAGACCGGCGAGCGGATCACGCAGGAGGACATCGGCCGTCTGGTCGGCTTCCCGGCGGACTACCCGTGGCGCCATGTCGGCCGCGGTCGCGGAGTGCGGAACAAGGCCCAGCAGGCCGCCGATGTCGTCTGCCCGATGGTGTCGGCAGCGCTGTTCGGCCGCATCCTCGGAGATCGACAGTGGGAGGCCAAGACGCGGGCGTACGTCGAGGAGCTGTACCGCCCGGCGGCGGTCGAGAGGGGCCGACAGGTGCTCTTGCGGAGGCTGTTCGCCCCGCGCATCCCGGCGCAAGACACCAGCCGGTCACCCGTCGCCTGACCGGCGCACGCACCATGACGAAGGGGCCCCGCCAAGCGGGGCCCCTTCTCTGCATCCCGGTCCTGTCACACAGAGGCGGTGGACGTCACCTCGTCGGCCGTGGAGGAGCTGTCCTGCGCGGGGATGCCGCCCGCCGGCGAGCTGCCCGCGTC
>NZ_OZ186849.1:0-60703 GCF_964272855.1 Streptomyces sp. enrichment culture
CGGGCGGGCGGTTCGCGGTTCGTCCCCGGAGCGGGGCTGGGGTTCGTTCACGTTGTCACCTCCCCGGGCTCGGGTGGGCCGGTTGCGTCGGGTCACAGGCCGGGGGCGCCCCAGAGCGGGAACCAGCGGCTCAGGTCCTGCTCGATGCGCAGGTCGTCTTTGAGTACGGTCTTGACCCAAAGTTCCAGCGGGTTGTCGCGTGTGTTGGCGAGCAGCGGGGCGAACGGGTGGAAGGTGTCGCGCTTGGAGAGGTAGACGAGCGCGAGCGGGCGCAGTTCGGCGTCGTGGAAGGCGACCAGGGAACAGAGGAGGTGCGGGCCGAAGTCGCTGTCCTGCAGGGAGGTGTTGACCGCGTGGAGGTCGCTCACGAGGGCGGGCAGGTCGTCCGGTGGACGGCGGGAGAGCAGCCAGGAGTATCCGTAGGTGTCGCGGCTGAACTCCACCGGGGAGCCGCCTCGTTCGGAGTCGGCGGTGAGGAGGGCTCGGACCTCTTGCTGGACGTGAGCGAAGGCGCCGCCTTCGATCGCTGCGAAGTACGCCGTCCCATGCCGGTCGGGGTGAAGCCGATGGCCGCCTGGAGGTGATCGCAGCCGGGGGCAGGGCGAAGAGCTGGTCCAGGTCGGGCCGGATCGGCTTGCTCCGGCCGAACAGCACATCCCAGAAACCCATGGGCCAGCGTCTCCTTCGCTCAGTGCCTGCCTGGTTCGCCGCCCGTCGCCAAGCTCTGCGGAGAGCTCCGCGAGCGACTCCAGCCGGCTTTCCAGGGTGGGGTGGGTGGAGAACAGGTTCGCCACCGCGGTGCCGGGCCCGAGTGCGGGGGTGAAGAAGAACGCGTTGAACGCCTGGGCGGTGCGCAGGTCCTCGGTTGGGATGCGGGCGATGTTGCCGCTGACCTTGGTCAGTGCCGAGGCCAGGGCGGATGGCTTGGCGGTCAGCATGGCCGCGGCCCGGTCGACGGCCGGCTCGCGGTGGCGGGACAGGGCCCGGATGAGAAGGAAGCTGACGGCGTGGACGAGGGCCGAGACGGCCGTCACGGCCAGGAAGACGGCGGCGGTGTTCTGGTCCCGCTGGCTGCGCCCGCCGAACAGCTGGGAGCAGTAGGCGAAGCGGACGATCAGCCCGGCGATGACGCCCAGGAACGAGATGGTGATCACCGCCACGTCGCGGTGGGCGACGTGGGAGAGTTCGTGGGCGAGGACGCCTTCGAGTTCCTCGGTCTCCAGACGGCGCATGAGACCGGTGGTCACGCAGACCACGGCGTGGTCGGTGTCGACGCCGGTGGCAAAGGCGTTGGGCAGGTCCATGTCGGAGACCGCGACCCGCGGCTTGGGCATGTCCGCGCTCGCGCACAGCCGGTCCACGACCCCGTGCAGCCGCGGCTGCTCCTCGGGCGTGACGAGCCGGCCGCGCATGGCGTACAGGGCGATGCGGTCGGAGTACCAGTACTGGGCGCCCAGCAGGGCCGCGGCGATGACGACTACGAGGACGACGGACTTGAGCAGCACGATCAGCGCGGCGATGAACGCCACGTAGAGCAGTCCGAGCAGGAACATGGTGACCGCCGTGCGGGCGGTCAGCTGTCGGTCGGGCTCGAATCGGCTGCGCATCGCCATCACCCCGTCAGTCTGGGATCAGGCCCTCGTCGGACAGCAACTCGCGTACCTGCGGCAGGCTGGTCGTCTCGTCGGGCAGCACCAGATCCGATGGAGTGATCCGCTCCTCGGGCAGCGGTGTGCCGAGGCTGCGTACGGCGTCCAGCAGCGCCGACAGGGCGGTGGCGAAGGCCGTCTCGTCACCGGCGTCGGCGGCTTTCTGCAGGGCGGTGTCCAGGTGGTTGAGCCGGTCGAGGTGCTCGTCGGCGATGTCGTACTGGCCCTCGCCGAGAATCCGCATGATCATGACTTCTCCTCCTGTTCCGGCCGTCCTTCCCTTGCTTCCACCGCCTGCGGAGCGGACCCGCTCGGCAACTGTGCCTTCATCCTGGCCAGTTCGAGCTCCACGTCCTGGTCCGCGGTGACGCGCTCCAGTTCGGCCTGGATGTCGTCCCGGCCGGCCGGCAGGGTGGCGTCGTCCAGTGCACCGGAGGCGATCAGTTCGTCCAGGGCGCCGGCGCGTGCCTGCAGCTGCTCGGTCTTGTCCTGGGCGCGCTGCATGGCCAGGCCCACGTCGCCCATCTCCTCGCCGATGCCGGTCACGGCCTCGGTGATCCGGGTCTGGGCCTCGGCTGCGGTGTAGCTGGCCTTGATGGTCTCCTTGCGGGTCCGGAAGGCGTCCACCTTGCCTTCCAGGCGCTGTGCGGCGAGCGTGCTTGTCCTCCTGCTCCTTCAGCGACGTGTGCTCGGCTTGGAGGTCTGTGATCTGCGCGGCCACAGCGGTACGGCGGGTGAGCGCCTCGCGGGCCAGGTCCTCGCGCCCGGCGGCCAGCGCCTGCTCGGCCTGGCCCTGCAGTTTGTCGGTGGACTGCTGGAGTCGGCTGAGCTGGAGTTCGACCCGCTTGCGGCTGGTCGCCACGTCGGCCACCCCGCGCCGCACGCGTTGCAGCATCTGCAGCTGCTGCTCGTAGGAGTAGTCCAGGACCTCGCGCGGGTCCTCGGCCTTGTCCAGCGCCTTGTTCGCCTTGATCGGGAACAGGGTGGTGATGCGTTGGCCATCTGCAGCTGCTGCTCGTAGGAGTAGTGATGCTGGTCATGGTGACCTCCTTGCTCGCCGGCTATCCGTCGGGTTCGCGGGTTCAGCCCCCGGCCGCGCGGCTGCGCCACCGGCTCGCCCGCTGCTCACCGGCAGCCGAGCACCACTTCCATTGTCCGGGCGTGGGTCCCGCGTGGCAGTTTGATCGTGTGCCGTGCGGCCTTGTGCTGGTCACGGTCTGCTCCCGGAATCAGGTGGAGAAAGAGAGAAGCACCCGGCGGTGCCGGGTGCCGTGAGGCAGGTGTGACGCAGCCGCAGGATCACTGGAGCACACCTTGCACCGCGCAGCCCGCTGCCGCGCGACCCTGAGCTCGCCTCCGAGCCGCATTACCGCCCATGCGGCGGCCACCGCCGAGCAGTGACACCGGCAGCCCGTGGCGGGCACGGGATGCCGGGGCCTTCTCAAACGCCGACGGGCTTGCCCGGGCCAGGCACGTGGCGGAAACGGAACGGCTCCGGGTCGCGTCCGGGCCTTCTCAAACGCCGACGGGCTTGCCTGGATGAACCAGCACTCCCCGGTGCCGTCGCCGGTGACGATCCGCAGCACCGTGTCCGCCACGGCCTCGGCCGGGATGATCGGCATTTCCTGCTCGGAGAGCATGTCGCGCAGGTGGTCGATGATCCGTGACTCGGCGAACCCCCGGGCAGACGGCGTTGAAGCGCACGTTGTGCGGCGCGAGAGCCGGTCCCAGGGAGCGTGCGAGTCCCACGACCGCGTGCTTGTTGGCCGCGTACAGCGGATCCAGCGGCACCGCCGCCAGCCCCGCCAGGGACGCGGTCGCGACGATCGCTCCTCCGCCGCGGGCCCGCAGCGCCGGCAGGACCGCGTGCGTGCCGAACACCACGCCGTCGAGGTTGGCGCCCATCGCACGGCGGTAGCGCGCCGGGTCGAAGTCCTCACCGATGCCGCATCCGGTCGCCACCCCCGCGTTGAGGAACGCGATGTCGACGCCGCCGTACTGCTGCTGGGCGAATTCCACCAGCGCACGGTTGGCCTCCAGGTCGGAGACGTCGCAGGCACGGAAATGGCCGCCACCCCCGCGTTGAGGAACGCGATGTCGACGCCGCCGTCGATCATCTCGGCCACCTCGCGGCCGCCCCGCGCGTCGAGGTCCGCGACCACGACACGCGCGCCCGCCTTCGCCAGCGCCAGCGCCGTGGCCCGGCCCAGTCCGCTGGCGCCGCCGGTGACGATCGCCACCTTGTCCTGGAGCGCGGCCCCGCTCCCGGCGGCCGTCATGCCAGCTCCAGGACGAGCTTGCCGACGTTCTCGCCGCGGAAGAGCATCTGCAGCGTGTCGGGGAAGTCGTCGACGGTCCCCCTGACCACGTGTTCCTTGACCTTGATGCGGCCGGCGCCGATCCAGGCGGCGATCTCCCGGGCGGCCTGCGCGTAGCGCTCGGCGTAGTCGAAGACGACGAAGCCCTCCATGCGGGCGCGGCGCACCAGCATCGAGAGGTAGTTCGAGGGGCCCTTGACCGGGGTGGCGCTGTTGTACTGGCTGATGGCACCGCACACCACGACGCGCGCGTGCACCATCGCCAGCCGGGTCAGGGCCGCGTCGAGGATGTCGCCCCCCACGTTGTCGAAGTAGACGTCGATGCCGTCGGGGGCGTGGTGGCGCAGCGCCTTCCTGACGTCCTCGGCGCGGTAGTCGATCGCCGCGTCGAATCCCAGTTCGCCGGTGAGCAGCGCGCACTTCTCCGGCCCTCCGGCGATGCCCACGACCCGGCAGCCCTTGGCCTTCGCGATCTGACCCGCGATGGTGCCGACGGCGCCGGCCGCTCCCGACACCACTACGGTCTCGCCGTCCTTCAGCGCCCCGACGTCCAGCAGGCCGAAGTAGGCGGTCATGCCGGGCATGCCCAGCGCGCCCAGATACGTCGAGGGCGGGGCGAGGGACGTGTCGATCTTCATGGCGCCCTTGCCGTCGGAGACCACGTACTCCTGGACGCCGAACGTTCCGACCACGTGATCACCCGGCTGGAAGCCGGGGTGGTTCGACGCGGTCACCTCGACGACCGTCCGGCGCGCATCACCTCACCGATGCCCACCGGCGGCAGGTAGGAGGGACGGTCGTCCAGCCAGCCCCGCATCGCCGGGTCCAGGGAGATCACACGTGTCCGGCCCGCGAACCGGCCCGGGCCCGGTTCATCGACGGAACCCGCACCGTGCTCCCAGTCCTGGGGTTTGACTTCGCCCACGGGGCGGGCTGCCAGACGGATCTGGCGGTTGGTCGCAGACATCGCGCCTCCTGTCGTCGCGGCTCTCCGCGAGGATACCGACCAGTAGGTACGCCAGATGCCGTGATATTGACCACAAGCCGTCGGACGCCGGGAGCGACGGCACGACACCCCGCGGTGACGCCGGCACACCCACACGTCTTGACGCTGGGCCCGCCTGGAATCGGCAAGACCCCACATCGCCGTCGCCCTCGCCGTCGCGGCTTGCCGGGCCGGCTACTCGATCTTCGCCTACGAAAGCCCCACTTCACCGCGGTGACGATGCCGACGTCACAGGTCAGCGCCGTCAAGCCGGCCGGGAAACCTCCGGTGGCAGTCGCGGAGGCCGGACTCAAGGCGAGCCGGATCGCCCCGTACCCGAACTCAGGGCTTCAAGATCATCCCGTGGCCCCTTCTGTGCTCATTCCGGCGATCCCCCTGCGCGGAACTCTCCGCCCATGCCTCACTGCACGGTCCTAGGGGGTGTCTCGTCGATCAGGCCGGATCAGGGAGCGGCGTCTGGTGCCGTGCATCGCAAGGCGGAGGAGGGAGCAGATGCGGCGCATCGGGGACCGACGACAACGCGGCGAGGCGCGGTGCCAGGCGCCGCGAGCCCGGCATGATCGGCGAGACGCCCCCTAGCACTGGTCCGCCTTTGGTGGCCCTGGCCCCGAGCAGGACGCGCTCCACCGGGCGCCGACGATACGACGACACCAGCGGCGTACAGGTCGGGCACATCGCACGAAACACTCCGGGGGCACTCCGCGGAGAGCGCGTCGGCGAGCTGATGCACGGACCGGCTCGGTCGTTATGACTTAATGGCCGCGGAGAGCGCGTCGGCGAGCTGATGCACGGACCGGCTCGGTCGTTATGACTTAATGGGCCATCCGGCGACGTGCGAGCCCTCCGGTGCCGGGAGTCGGGCTGAGCAAGATATATGCGTGGTAACGAGCTATTTGCCGCACTTGTTCGGCGCTGCACTCATGTGTAAGGAGTGGTGAGAGTGATGGCGACGTCATCGACATGGTGCTCTCCGTGAGGAGGGCTGGCAGGCCCACAGCCGAAGAACACCTGGCGTCCGGCTCCGCCGTTTGGCCCCGACCACGTCTGAGGCACGTCCTGTCGGCCGCCGCGCTGGTGCTCCTTGTCGGGGCCGGCTGGATCGTGGTCACCGGCCTGCTGGCCCGCGCGGAGCTCCTCGCCGCTCAGCGGTCACTGGAGGCGCTTCGGCACTCGGTCAGGAGTGTGCCAGGGAACGCGGGCCCGGCAGCGGGGACGCCGGACCCGGTGGCGTCGATGCGTTCCGCCGCGGCACGCCGGGAGCGCACACCTCACCGGGCCTGGTATCTCCCGGTGCTCCGTTCCTCGGCCCGCCCGCGCGGACCGTGCGCGGCATCACGCCGCCGACCCGGCTGACGTCACGATGCGTACCGCCGCGGTGCATCGTGCGTCCCGAGCGCATCACCTCACCAGTGGGAAAGGCCTGGTATCTCCTCGAGCGTGCTCCGTTCCTCGGCCCGCCCGCGCGGACCGTGCGCGGCATCACGAGGGCCGCCGACCGGCTGACTCACGAGGTACCTCCGCCGATCGTGCGTCTCCGTTCCGAACTCGCCGGTGACTCCGGTGGGAAAGGCTTTGGAGCCCTGCTGTCCGCGTTGAGCGGTCAGGCTCCCGCTCTGGAGAGGGCGGCGCGGACCGTCGCGGAGCTGCGTGCGGAGGCCGGCGAACTGCCCCGCACCAGCTGGCCGCCCGCGGTCGGTCACGCGCGCGCGCAACTCGTCCTGCTGCTCGACCGGATGGTGCCCGCCACGGCGGATGCCGCGGTGGCGGCCCGGGTACTGCCGCCGTTGCTCGGACAGCACGGTCCGCGGCGGTACTTCGTCGGAACACGGCGGAACGACGGTACCGCGGCATGCCCGGCGCCTTCGCGCTCACCGCCGATCGGGGACAGCTCGCCTTCGAGACCTTCGGCAACGACGACGCGGTGACGGGCGCGAACCCCGAAGTCGATCTGGGCGCCGAGTTCACCGCCCGTTACGGCCGGGCCGAGCCGACCCGGTACTGGGCCAACTCCAATCTCAGCCCGCACTTCCCCCACGCGGCCCGTATCTGGGCGGCGACCTGGCAGGAGCGCAGCGGCCGGCACGTGGACGGGGCGGTGGCCCTGGATCCCACCGTGCTGTCACGACTGCTGCGGGTGACCGGTGCGGGACGACTGGCCGACGGCGCCGAGCTCACCGCGGACAATGTGCTGGATCTCACGGAGCGCACCGGCTATGCACGCTACCCCGACGACGCGGAACGCAAGGCGTTCCTCCTGGACGTGGCGCGCACGGCGACCGGCACCCTGCAGGACGCCTTCCGTGACCCTCGACGGCTCCCCGGGCTGGTCAAGGCTGCATACGACGACGCGGCCGAAGGACGGCTGAAGATGTGGAGTGCCCGGGAGGACGAGCAACGTCTGCTGGCCACACGGCCCTGGGGCGGCACGTTCCCCCAGGAGCCGGGGCGACGCGGCCGAAGGACGGCTGAAGATGTGGAGTGCCCGGGAGGACGAGCAACGTCTGCTGGCCACACGGCCCTGGGGCGGCACGTTCCCCCAGGAGCCGGGGCCCTTCGCGGGACTCGTCGTCAACAACGCCGCGGGCGGAAAGCTCGACTACTACCTCGAGCGGGAGCTGAGCTGGGTCCCCGGCCGCTGTACGTCTCGCGGACGGTTCGTCACCGCGCGGATCACCCTCACGAACACAGCTCCATCGTCAGGACTTCCCGCGTACGTGACCCAGCGGGGCGACAAGCCGTCGTACGGCACCCGGCCGGGCGACAACCGGCTGCTGGTCTCGTACTACGCCAGCGCGGGCGCAAACCTCACGGGCGCGTCCCTCGACGGCCGCCCCGTCATGGCCGCAAGCGGTGTGGAGCGGCAGCACCCGGTCTACACGCTGGATGTGGAACTGCCCGCGCAGAGCACCCGAACCCTCACGCTCAGACTGGTCGAGCCGATCAGCGACCGCGGGCCCCGTGCTGTGGCGCCAGCCACTGGTCACACCACTGCGGGCCCATGTGGCCCCCTACCCGGCCTGCGGTCACTGACCGCGTGGACGCGGCAGCGGGGCCAGGGGCGAACGTGGATTGGGGTCAGCCGACCCGGGCCGCTCTTCCGGCTGTTCCCCGCCTCTTCCGGGCCCCGTCCGCCAAGGTCGCGTAGACATCGTCGAACCACGCGGCGGTGGCGGCCAGGTCGACCGACGAGGTGTCGGCCCGCGCTCCGGCGGAGAGCGCCGCGTGCACCCCGGGACGCATGGCGCGCAGAATGGCCCCGGCCAGCCGCTGCGCGCAACCGGGTTGGACGAGGATGCCGTTCACACCGTCGCGGACCAGGTCGGGAATGCCGCCGACCGCTGGGGCCACCACGGGCACGCCGGACGCGAGGGCCTCCATGACGACCACGGGCATCGCCTCGTGGTGCGACGACAGCACCAGGGCGTCGGCCGCCGCCACCAGCCGGCCTGCCTGCCGCACCCGTCCCAGGTAGCGCACCCGGTCCTGCGAGCATGCCCACGTCGGTCGAGGACGAACAGTGCGTCGGGACGCCGCCGAGCACCTGTTCCCGCAGCGCATCATCGGACCATCACCGCGCGGAGCGACGAAGCCACGAAGCGTGCCGGGACGCCGGCCGAGCACCACTTCGGCCGCGTCGAGCATCATCGGATGGTTCTTCACCGCGCGGAAGTTCGCGACGAAAGCCAGGACGAAGGCGTTGCCGGGGATCTGGAACTCAGCCCGCACCTGGTCCGCCCGCGTGGCCCAGTCGCGCTGGACGGCGACGTCCACGCCGTGGATGCGGGTACGGACCGCACGGGCGCCCCGCACGGTCTCGGAAACGGCCACCTGCGGTGAGACGGCCACCGTCAGGTCGTTCAGACGGCGGGTGGGCCGGTCGAGCAGCCGGGTCAGCGGGTGACCTGACACACAGTGCACCGTCGAGACCAGCGCCGGCCGCCTGCGCATCAGGTGCAGGGCCGGGCGCAGCACCGCAGCGAGCGACGGTGAGTGGACGTTGACCACATCGGGAGCCAGCCGCCGCACCGCGCCGACGAGCCTGAGGTAGCGGAGCCACCGTGGGAAGCACCGGAGGTCGACAACCGTCACTCCGCAGTCCCGGAGCGTGTCCACCAGTTCCTCCGTCGTCGCCCGCAGGAAGACCACCGTGTAGTCGCGGCCCTTCCGCGGTGCCTGACGCAGGCGGTCCACCAGGAGAACCTCGGCGCCGCCCACATCGAGAGTCTTGATCACTTCGCAGATACGTGTCGAGGTCACCACGCCGCCCTCCTTGACGACCGAACCTCGGGCGGCCGCCGCTCAGCTGCTGCCCGACTTTGGTGTCGACGGAAAGCCCGCCGCCGGGAACGGCGCGCCGGTCTCGTCGGCTTCCCGGCTGTGCGGCACTTCCGTCGGCCTGGCCGGCCGGAGGCGACGCCCGAGCGTACCGCCAAGCCTGGCCGGCACGGTCGTTCGGGCGTTCGCGTGTTGCGCGGCACCGGCCCGGACCACGGTGCGCGGGGAGAGGCCTGCCGTGGACGGGATCTTGAGCAGCAGCCGCACCGCTGCGACGGCCACCAGGATGGCCGCAACGAGCGCGCCCGCCGGAGTGACCACCCCGTGCGTCACAAGTACGCCGAACAGGCAGCTCAGTGCTGCGACGAGGCTGAGGGCCCACACGATCTGCGGGACCGTCATCCCCGTCCGGCGCAGCCGGTGGGTCATATGGTCCGTGCCGCCTTGCAGCAGCGGCCTCGACTCCCGGTAGCGGGACGTCATCACCAGTGCGGTGTCCACCGTCGGGATCAGCGTGGCCAGCAGAAGGACGACGGGCCCGGACAGGCCGTCGGCATCCCGGTGGAGCACCACCACCGCGGAGCACAGCGTGAAGCCGAGGAAGAGCGAACCCGCGTCCCCGAGGAAGATCCGTGCCGGGTGCCTGTTGTGGAAGAGGAAACCCAGACAGGCCCCCGCCAGAGCCGCCGTCACCACGCCCAGTCCGCCGGCCTCGGCAGTGAGGCAGGTTACTCCGCCGATGACGGCACACAGCGAGGAAGCCACGCCGTCCATGTTGTCCAGCAGGTTGAACGCGTTCGTCGTGAAGACGATCCACAGGACGGCGAGCACGGTGTCGAACGCGCCGCCGAAGAGCGTCGGATGCCCCCCTACCAGGACCACCGCCGCGGCAGCCGACGTCTCGACGTACAGCCGGATTCCCGGGCCGAGCTGGCGCAGATCGTCGACGAGCCCGAGGACGCACACGATCGCCCCGCCGCCGAGCAGCACGGCGAGCGTCGGGTCGAGGACACCGCGGGCGAACGCGGCGGCGGTGCCCGCGCCAAGGGTGGCGACCGCGACCGCGACACCGCCCAGACAGGGCGTCGGCCGGGGGTGCGCCTTGCGGGCGTTGGGCCTGTCCGTGATCCCATTGCGCAGGGCGAAGCGCCGCAAGGGCTCCGTCAGTACGAGTGCGAGCAGCAGCGCCGCAGCGCCTGCCGCCGCCGTCCATGCCGCTGTGCTCACGCCCGCCACCCTGCCACCGGGGCGGTTTCGGAAGCGTGTGCGCCGGCCGCGGGGACAAGTTGCCCCAAGGGCCCTGAGGCTGCCGGGATGGGCGCCGACAGGGTGCCATGCCATTCGGATCGGGCATCCGCGATCGCGTCCGCGAGGATGTCGGCCAGGGTCCGGCGGGGCCGCCAGCCGGTGAGGTCGCGGAGTTTCGTGGTGTCCGGGACCCGGCGTTCCATGTCCTCGAAGCCGGGTCCGTATGCCTCGTCGTACGACAGATACTCCACGGAGGAGGAGCTCTTGGCCTGGGCGATGATCCGGTCGGCGAGCTCCCCGATACTGATCTCGCCGTCGGAGCCGATGTTGAAGATCTCTCCTTCCGCCTCCGGACGTTCCAGCAGGAGCAGCAGCGCGGCGACGGCGTCGGCGACATGCAGGAAGCAGCGTCTCTGGCGGCCGCTCGCATGGATCGTGAGGGGTTCCCCGCGCACGGCCTGCCGGGCGAAGCGTGGGATGACCATGCCGTACGCCGGGCTCTGCCGGGGGCCCACGGTGTTGAAGAACCGGACCACGGTCGACCTCAGGCCCCGCTCCCGGTGATAGAGACAGGCCATGATCTCGTCCACCGCCTTTGCCGTGCTGTACGACCAGCGAGCCACGGCAGGGCTGCCCAGGATTCGGTCGGAGGTCTCGGTGAGCCGCCCGGAGGAGTTCTTTCCGTAGATCTCCGAGGTGCTGGCGATCAGGATCCTGCGCTCATGACGATGCGCGGACTCGATGACGGTTTCGGTGCCTTTCGTGTTGGTGACGAAGGACGTCAGCGGCTGCTCGACAATGAGTTTGACCCCAACGGCTGCAGCAAAATGGATGACGGTATCGCACTCCAGCACCAGCCTGTCAACGAGCGGTGCGTCCAGAACAGAGCCGCGAACGAATCGGAAAAGCGGATTCGATGCTGCCTGGGCGAGGTTTCCCTGCTGCCCGGTGGAGAGGTCGTCCAGGACGACCACGCTGTGTCCCTCGGCCAGCACTGCGTCCACGAGATGGGAGCCGATGAAGCCGGCTCCGCCAGTGACCAGGTATTTCAAACAACGATCCATGCGCCGTCACTCCGGTTCGGGTGGTGGGTCTCGGTTCCCTGATTCAGCTAGATCACATCACTGAGCCGATTCACCTATGGGATCAACGGAGGTAATTGAAACATCGTCAGCCGCAGTCACGCCCTTCGGCGTTCCTTCTCGTTACGGAATTAGAGTGATGCGCGTCAGACACCTCGCGTACGTGCCGACCGGAGTGACCGCACGTGTATCAATGGGCTCGGCATAAATTGTCGATCGCCGAAAAAATCCGGAGTGATGAGGGTGCAACAGAGCAGCCGTACGGACGGGTGCCAGCTGATCGTCGTCGGCCTGGGCTATGTAGGCCTGCCCCTGGCCATGCGCGCGGTCGAAGCCGGGTGTTCCGTCGTTGGCGTGGACACCGACGAGCTGCGCGTCAAGCGGCTGGGCGCCTGCGACTCCTACATCGAGGGCGTCGACGGGGCGAGCCTGGTGGCCGCGGCGGAGAGCGGCCGCTTCCGCGCCACCACCGACTACGACCGGATCGACGGTTTCGACGTCTGTGTCATCACCGTGCCGACCCCGCTGCGGGAAGGCGTACCCGATCTCAGCTTCGTGGAGTGCGCCGGGCGGAGCATCGCCCCGCACCTCACACCGGGCGCCACCGTGATCCTGGAGTCCACCACGTACCCCGGGACCACCGATTGCCTGCTGCGCCCTCTGCTGGAAGCGGGCAGCGGACTCAAGGCCGGTGCGGACTTCCACCTCGGTTACAGTCCCGAGCGCATCGACCCAGGGAACCGCGACTGGCACCTGGAGAACACGCCCAAGGTCATCTCGGGGATCGACGAGGCCTCGCTCAGCAGCATCGAGCGTTTCTACGGCACCATCGTCGAGCGCACCGTGCCTGTGAGCTCCTGCCGCACCGCCGAGCTGACCAAGTTGCTGGAGAACACCTTCCGCCACGTCAACATCGCGCTGGTCAACGAGATGGCCATGATCTCACGGCAGTTGGGGGCCGACATCTGGGAGGCGGTCGAGGCCGCGAGCACCAAGCCGTTCGGTTTCATGCCGTTCAGACCGGGACCGGGTGTGGGCGGGCACTGTCTGCCGGTGGACCCCTCCTATCTGTCGTGGCAGGTCAAGAGGGAGCTGAGGCGAGACGTCCGGTTCGTCACGCTGGCCAGTGAGATCAACGATCACATGCCCGACCATGTCGTTCGGCGGATCACCCACGGACTGAACCAGCGCGGCAAGGCTGTCAACGGCTCACGCATCCTGCAACTGGGCCTGTCCTACAAGAAGAACACCGGCGACATCCGCGAGTCGCCGGCCCTCGTCCTCGCCCAGTCGCTGCTCGCTCTCGGCGCCCGCCTGGTCGTGGCCGAGCCGCACGCCGAGGCGTATCTCGTTCCTCCGGACATCACCCGGGTGGAACTCACCGAGGAGGAGATCCGGGTGGCCGACGCGGTCGTCGTGGCGACCGACCACGATGCCTTCGACTACGCGCTCGTCGAACGGGCCGGGGCTTACGTCTTCGACGCCCGCAACCGCTGCCGGGGCGAGCGTGTCGAGATCCTCTGACCGCGTACGCGCTGCCCGGAGGTGCGGCGGCAGGTGAACGGATCGTGACGCGCGGAGAGCACACCGAGAGCGACCACCACAAGATCGCCGGGCGTCGGCGAACATTGCGGCGCTGGCGGCATCTGCGCACCTTCGGCTCACTCACCGCCGCCAGCCAGGTGGAATCGGCGGTGTCATTCGCCACCACGGCCACGCTGGTCCGGCACGTCGGCGGCGCGGAGGCGGGGAAAGTGCTCCTGGTCCAGTCCGTGGCGACGGTCTGGTTCCTGCTGTGGGACCCGCGCTTCGAAGACGCACAGCAGCGGTTCGTGCCGTTGGAACAACGTTACGGCCGCGGCCGGGGAACCCGTCTGTACCACAGGCTGCTGTGGCTGGATGTCGCGGCAGGGCTGCTGGCCACGGTCGTGGGTGTCGTAGGGGCGCTGGCCGCCGCGGCAGTCGGATGGATCTCCGCCGAATGGCTCGCCCTGCTCCTGCCGGCCGTGCTGGCGGCCGGCGCGGCCACGCCCTCGGGGAGCGCTTCGGCCGGGTTCGCGATCGCCGACCAGCTCTCCCGGCTCGGCGTGATCCGCCTGGCACTCGCCGTGTTCGGCTGCCCGGTGACGCTGACCGCGCTGCTGATGGTGGGCACGGCGGGCTACCTGGTGGCCACCGCCATCACCGGACTGGTCTACACGGTGGTGGTCACGGTGCTCGCCTGGCGGCAGGTCCGCCGGGCCTGCGGTCCGCCCTCCGCCGACCCGGTTCCGGTGCCACCGGAGCTGGTGCCCTTCCTGGTGAAGAGTTCGGCGACCGGTTCGGTCTCCCTTGCGTCGGACAGCGGCCTCTCCCTGCTGGCTGGGCTGCTCGGCGGCCCCGCCCTGGTGACGTACCTGAAAGTCGCCGGCGCCCCCGGCCGTCTCTTCGCGAGCTTCGTCAACCCGGTGGCGGCTCAGCTCTATCCGCGCCTGGCCCGGGCCGCGGCCCAGGGGAGCCGCACGACGGTGGTGGGCGACGTCCTCCGCTCCAGCGCGCTCACCGGAGGAATCGGGGTGCTTGCGGTAGTGGTCGCGGCTGCTCTCCTCGGCCCGCTCCTCGACCTGGTGTACGGGCCCGAGTACACGGTGCTGTACACGGCGGCGGTGGTCATGCTGATGGGGGCCGCGCTGCGGGGCGCGGTGATCTGGGCCAAGGTGCTGCCCTCGGCCCTGGGATTCCCGGGGGTCAGACTGGTCTTTCTCAGCGCCGAGGGCGTCTGCCAGCTCGCGACACTGGCCGGTGCCATCCAGCTCTGCTCCGGTGCGCTGTGCGGCACGACGGCGTTCGCGTGGGGTTCACTGGGTCTGGTTCTGCTGAGCACGACGGGCTGGTTCGCCGTGCTGTGGTTCCTCCTCCGGTCACTAACCGGACCGGGTGCCTCAGCGGAGACGGGTCCGGCGTTCGGTGCGCCCCGGACTCACCCCGCAGCCTGAGGAGACGTCACCGCATCGTGCCGGTCACCGCCGACCGGCACTGCCGGGGCTTCGGACCGGCCGTCGTCGAGGAACCGGCGGTGTCACTGCCCGGACTGCAGCCGCGCCCGGATCCGCTCCGCATGGTTCTGACCGGCCTGGTGCTCACGTGACAGCGCTGCGGTTTGCGGCGGAACAAGGAACAGGCCCCGTCCGGCGGCGGTGGAGTCAAGTCTGGGCGCCCATCGCGCAGCTCGGAGCTGAGCCAGGCGGCGAGCGCAACCCCGAAGCCCGCCGGAGCGACTTGAGCTCAGAGACGAAGTACCGTGCGGTGCCGTCGCACCGGTGGCATAGCGGCTTCTTGCCGATCCGGTCGCGGCCCGGCACCAGACGCGGACCGACTTCCCTCGTCGGACAACGCACCCGATTCCGCACATCGGACGCCCTATGCGTACGCGGGCAGCGAGCGGAACCAGCGAACGGTCTCGGTCAGTCCCTCTTCCAGCGGAACCGCACGCAGACCGGTGAACAGACCGCGCAGCAGGCCGTCGTCGGCCTGGGAGTCCCGCACGTCGCCGCGACGGGGAGCCTCGTGGCGGACCTCGATCGCCAGGTCCAGCGTCTTGGCGAGGTGATGCGCGAGTTCCAGCACGCTGACCCGGGTACCGAAGGCCAGGTTGACCGGGTCAGCGCACGTGACCCTGCGCTCGACAGCGTCGGCGAGCACCCGGACGACCGTGCCGACGTAGGTGAAGTCACGGGTCTGGTGGCCGTCGCCGAACACCGTCAGCGGTTCACCGCGCAGCGCCGCGTCGATGAAGGACGGAACGACCGCGGCGTAGGCGTGTCCGGCCGGCTGCAGCGGGCCGTAGACGTTGAAGAAGCGGAAGACGAGGGCCGGAAGACCGAAAGCCGACTGGTGGGCGAGCACGTACGACTCGGTCGCGACCTTGCTGGCGGCATAGGGACTGAGCGGACGGGTCGGCAGGCATTCATGCTTGGGCAGGTCGGTGACTGAGCCGTACACCGACGACGACGACGCGGCGACCAGGTGCGTGGCTGCACGGCGACAGGCCTCGACCACGCGCATGCTCCCGGTGGCGTTGACCTCGTGGCTGGCGAACGGATCGGCCAGAGAACGCGGCACGGACGGTCGCGCGGCCAGATGGACGACGGTGTCGGCCCGGGCCACCACGTCGTCGAGCAGTTCGCGGTCGAGGATGCTGCCCTCGACCAGTTCCACGTCCGTGCCCGCGAGGTTGGCCGCGGTACCGGTGCTCAGGTCGTCGAGGGCGACGACCTTGCCGATGGAGGGGCGAACGGCCAGCTCGCGGCACAGGTTCGCTCCGATGAACCCGGCGCCTCCGGTCACTACGACGTTCAACGGTCGGCACCTTTCGGTAGGGGGGCTGGCCACCAGCCGCGCGCCACGGCGATGGAGGCGTAGAGGTCGTGGGTGTCCCGCACCAGGCGCTCGGCCCCGAACCGCTGCGCTGTCCAGGCCCGAGCCTGTTCTCCCATCCGGCGGCGGAGCCCCTCGTCGCGCAACAGGGTGACGGTGTGGCGGGTGAGCTCGCCGGCCTCCGTGCGGGCCAGCAGACCGGTCTTCCCGTCCTGGACCACCTCGGCCACGCTGCCCACGTTCGTGGCCACGGCCGGCACCCCGGCCAGCCCGGCCTCGATCAGGCTGACCGGCATCCCCTCGTTGTCCGAGGTGAGCAGCACCACGTCGGCGGCGGCATAGACAGTCTCCACATCGGCGCGCCAGCCCAGCAGATGGAGCACGTCGCGCAGATCGGCGGCCGATTGCAGGTCGTTGTGCAGGTCTCCGTCCCCGCACACGAGGAATCGGGTGGCCGGTACCGCGCGGCGCACCTCGCGGGCCACCGCCAGGAAGCGGTCGGGCCGCTTGATCCTGGTCACCCGCCCGACATAGGCCACGACGAGGCCGTCGTCCGGGAGGCCGAGCCGCTCGCGCGCCTCCGCGCGCGTGGGAGCCGCGGCCGGTGTGGTGCCGGGCGGTACCACGGCGTACTGCCCGGGCCGACCGATGCCGGCGGTCAGAAGGTCGTCGCGGACGCCGCGCCCCACTGCCACGAGCCGGTCGGTGACGGCTGCCAGGCCCTGCTCGGCCCGGACAACCAGGCGGGTCTTGGCGGGTGAGAAATAGCCGTGCAGCAGATGGCCGTGGAAGGTGTGCACCCGTACCGGCACCCGCGCCAGCACCGCTGCCGCACGCCCGAGCGCTCCAGCCTTGGCGGTGTGCGTGTGCACGATGTGCGGCCGGAACCGGCGCATGGCTACGACCAGGGCGGACAGCGCCCGCAGGTCGTCGGTCGGCCGCACCGCTCGGCCCAAAGTGGGCACCCGGCTGACCGACACGTCCCGTGCCCGCTGCTCCACGTAGTCGGCCTCGTCCGGGCCCACGTACCCGGCGTACAGCCGTTGGTCGAACACCTCCGGGTCGAGCCCACGCATCAGTGTGGAGACCTGGAGGGCCGGACCGCCCACGTTCATCCTCGCGATGACTCGCATCACCCGGATGCGCGAAGGGGCGGCGCCGTTGATGCGACGTCCGGCAATCACCATGCTGTCTCACCGCGTTCCCGGTCGACCGCTGGGTCGGGCACCGATCCCCGCCCACGACGAGCGCTCATGGTGACCCGCCGGGGGCGAAGCGGCGGCATCGACACGCCGCCGGCCGGGGCAGCGGACACACCTACGGCGTACGCGCCTCGCCCGTCCGGCTCGGCCCGCGGGCGCGCCGGCCCGGCCGGCCCTTCAGGGCGGCCGATCCCCATCCCCGCGTAGACGAAGAAGAGCAGCGTCTGCATCGACCCCGCGTACAGGGTCATCTCCGTGAGGGACATGGCGAGCACCGCGACGGTGAACAACAATGGCGCGTCGCGGCGGCGGGCCAGGCGCCGCAGGAGCCCGCCCAGGAACAGCACGAGCGCCAGCAGCGCCGGCAGCCCCACCGAGGCGAACACATTGACGAAGAGGTTGTAGGGCATGACCTGCCGCGTTGCGTCCCACCCGGAGACCAGGAAGTGTTCCATGGTCGACACACGGCCCCACCCGGTGCCGAAGAGCGGGTTCTCCAGGCCGGCACGGATTCCGTTCACGACACTCTGGTGACGGAGCACCGCGCTGAAGCTGTTCAGGCCCAGCCACTCCGTGACCAGGTCGACCGTCTTCAGCCCCGCGAACGCGAGACCCGCGAGAATGAGGACCAGTCTGGCGACTGAGATTTTCCGCTGCACCCGGACGACGAGCACGACAACCGTGGCGAACCACACACTGCGCGTCTGCGTCAGGAAGATCCCCCACAGGAGCAGCGCCCCGACGGCCCACCTGCCACGGAACCGCAGTTCGGAGGTGAGCAGTGGACACAGCGCGGCCAACAGCAGCACGCCGGTCTGAAACGGATCGTCGATGTCCACCCCGACGAGCCGTGCCTGCCCCCCCAACATCCCCACCACGACGTTGACGAGGGCATAGCACAGGACGCCAACGTAGACGAGCCTCCGATCCGTCCCCCGGCGTGACAGGAGCAGGAACACCGCACCGTAGACGGCGATGCGGAGCAGCGGGGTGACCGACGTGCCCGCGCAGAGAGTGGACAGGAACGACCAGGCCAGGAACAGCGCGAGACAAGCGCCGGTCCACCCGTTGCGTTCCCCGCCCGTACGCCACTGGGTGAGACCACGTAGCAGGTGGAGGAGCAACAGCACGTCGGTGATGAGCAGCGGACCCACCAGTGGGGCCTGCAGCGCGGCGATGCCGAGCCCATGCCCCAGCACCACGGCGCCGGCCAGCACGAGTGCGGGTGGCAGGAGCATCCCCAGCATGGCCAGGACGACCAGCGTCGATACCAGAGGCCAGGCCGAGCCGTACGTGACCAGCAGCCCGGCGATCAGCAGTACGCAAGCTGCGCCGGCGACCACGAGCACGACGGACTGCCCGGGCAAGGTCCCGGTGCCGTGCTTCCGTCGGCGGGGCGGCTGCAAGCGCATTCTCGGCAATGTCACCGGCCTCAGTGTGGTCGCGCGGCATGAAACCGGATGTCCGGCACGCGGGAGTCCGCACCCCTCGTACGCCGTTGGAGCGTATCGATTCCCCATGGTCGGCCCGCCGACGTCGCCTGCTGTCTCCGCCCTGCAACGCTCGGGGGAGCACCGCAACTCTGGGGGCTTGGATGCACAGTACGAAGGCGACGTCCGCGGTCCCGCAGCCGGTCCACGAGCTGCGTCGCTTCGACGAAGTGGCTGACGAACTGCTCGACGTTCTCGTCGAGATGGAGCGGCGCGCGCACGAAGCGAGCGAGCACTACGACACCGCGCCGTGGCAGCGTGAGAACTTCGCCCTGGACCTTCCCGGCAAGCGGGAACTGAGCCTCGTCGCAACAGTGTCGGGGAGACCGGCCGGATTCCTGATCGCGTCACGACGGCCCGACGGCACGCATGTGCACCGCGTGGCGACCGACCCCCGCCATCGGCGTACCGGTGTCGCCTCCGGACTGATCGCCGCTTTCCTTGCGCGGACGCCCGGTGTGGTCACCCTCGTCTGCGACGCCGGCAACCGGCCCGCGCTCGCTCTCTACACGCGTGCGGGTTTCCGTGTCACCGGCACCACTCCGGAAGGCAAATTGTCCCTGGCGACCGGCGCCACGACCCATCGGTGACCGTTGCCCGAGAGGAAGACGTGATGTTCTGCAGCAACCCGATGTTCGAGCGCAGCCTGTTCGTGGGGGCTCATCTCGACGACATCGAGCTGGCGGCCGGAGGTACCGCAGCCCGTCTCGTCGAGGCGGGCGCCCAGGTGCGCTTCCTCGTGATGAGCCCGTCGGACTACACCAGTTACGACGGCAGCCACTTCCGTGACGCAGAGGTGGCGGTCGCCGAGGGCAGGGAGGCCGCCGCGACACTCGGGGTGAAGGAGATCGACGTCCTGTCGTTCCCCGCCAAGGACGTGGAGAACCACTCGACCGTCGTGGAATCGATCAACAGGGTCGTCGACGAGTTCCGCCCGACGATGGTCTTCACCCACTGGCCGTTCGACACCCACCGGTCCCATGCCAACACCGCGCTCGCCACCATCGCGGCGAGCCGGTACTACAACTCCGTCGTCATGTACGAGCCCATCACACCGTCGGGGCGCAGCTACGTCGGTTTCCGCCCGCAGCTCTACGTCAACATCGACAACACCATCGACAAGAAGCTGCGGGCCCTGCGCCAGCACGAGTCGGAGTACACCAAGTACGGCGAGCAGTGGATCGAGGGCGTCGAGGCCCGCTCCCGGTACCGCGGCTACGAGATGCGCGCCCGGTACGGCGAGGCCTTCGAGGTGTCCCGGCTTGAAGGCGTGCTCGTATGAGAGTCACCGTCCACCAGCCCGAGCACCTGCCGTGGCTCGGCCTCCTGGCCAAGGTCGCCGCGTCCGACCTGTGGATCGTCCTTGATTCGGTGCCATACCGGAAGAACTACTTCCAGAACCGCAACCGGGTCCTGCTGAACGGGCGGTCCACCTGGCTGACCGTGCCGGTGACCGCGCCGTTCGGTACGCGGATCCGTGATGTGCGGATCTGCGAGGTGCCCTTCTGGCGCCGGCGTTACCGCGGGCGTCTGGCCCAGGCTGCGTCGGGGACCCGGGCCGCGGACCGGATCGAGGACCTGCTGACGCTGATCGACGCGGCACCGCCCGGTGGCTCGCTGGCCGACCTCAATCTCGACCTCGCCGACTACCTGCTGTCGCAGTTCGACGTCAAGGTGCCCATGGTCCGGTCCTCGGAGCTCGACGCCACCGGAAGCAAGTCCGAATTGATCGCCGGTCTCTGCCGGGCGGCAGGCGCGGACGAATACCTCGCGGGGCCGTCGGGACGCGACTACCTGGACCTCGACGCCTTCGCCGCACGCGGGATCGCGGTCCGCTTCTTCGACTTCGACCACCCGACGTACGCCCAGGGCCACGATCCCTTCGTGCCGTGCCTGTCGGCTTTCGACGCGTGGTCGCGGCTGGACCCCGCCGAGCTGCCGCCGCTGCTGTCCGGCTACCGGCTCACCGCGTCATGACGACCGCCCCCCAGCCCATCGGGCTCACCGCTGTGACGATTTCGGGGTTCCGCCAGGCGGATGTGGACGACTCCGCCGACTTCCGCACCTGGGCCGCGCTGGCGGGCCGCCTCGGCCGCGCCGAGTGCATCTGGGCCGGCCCGCGCCTGGAGTGCCGGCGAGGGCCGCTGCACGTCCACAGGCGACCGCGGCGCCCGGGCCCGCGGTCGCTCGTCTGGGTGGCCGGATCGGTACGGATCGGGGTCCGGCTCGCACGAGCAGCCCAGCGCCGGGGCGAGACAGTCGTGGTCAATGGCGGTGAACCCTGGGGGTGGCTCGCAGCCTGGCTCGTCTCGCGCATCGTGCGGTGTCCCTGGCTGATGGACATTCACGGTGACTACTTGTCACTGCCGGTGGAATCCCTCGGCCGTCGGCGCCGAGCCGTCCTCCGCGTGGCCGTCGTCTTCTTCGGCCGTCGTGCCAGTGCCCGCCGGGCGGTCTCCCGCTCCATCGCCGACTCGCTGAAGGAACGCGGTCTTCCGTGCACCGAGGTCCCGCCGCGGCTGCTCCCCGTCTGGCAGGAGCCGCTGAAGCGTGACCGGCCGCCGCTCGCAGCTCCGTGCCCGGTGCTCGTGACGGTCGGTCGCCTCGTCGCCTCGAAGGGCTTCGACCTGCTGCTGACGGCACTGGCCGAACTGATCCGGACCCAGCCCGCGATCCGCCTGCGGGTCGTGGGCGACGGACCGCTGCGCGACCGCCTCACCGACCAGGCCGCACGGCTCGGTCTGTCGCACCATGTCGAGTTCCTCGGGGCCCGCGGCGTCGACGAGGTGCGCTCGGAACTCTCCCGGGCCGACCTCTTCGTCATCTCCTCCCGTGACGAGGGGCTGCCCAGGACTCTGCTGGAAGCCGCGGCCGCCGGCCTGCCGGTCCTCGCCACGGCGGTCGGCGGGATTCCGGCAGCTGCGGCGGGCTGGGAGACGGTGTCGCTGGTCGATGCCGATGCCGCCGCGATCGCCACGGGAGTGCGCCGGGTCCTGGCCGACCCTCCCGGGGAGGGGAAACTCGCCACGGTACGTGACCACGTTCTGTCGACCTACGGCTTCGACATCAACATCGAGGCGCTGGCCGCGCTCTTCCAGGACGTCAGCGCCAAGTGACCTCCAGTGTTTTAGCGTTTCGCTCTAAATTGCCCCGATATAACCAGATACGTTATGTGACGCAATGACACCGAGGAACATCGAGGAGGGCGCCGTGGGTCGAGCATCGACGGTACGCCGCTGGGTCAGGCACTCTGGCATGAAGCCCGTGGCGTCCGTATTGAGCGGATACGTGGCCCTGCGCACACTGGGGACGGGCATCCAGCGGTACACCGCGCCAAGCGTCATGGACTTCACCCGCTCGGGCGGGAAGCTCACCACATCGGCGGCCGGCTTCCTCGGGGAGCTGGGCTGGGAGACGGCCGAGATCGAGCGGGTGCTGGACGAGTACCAGGAGGTCGCCGGGAAACTGGCCGCCCGCTACGCGGAGACACAGCTCTTCTACCCGCTCACGCACGGCGTGGAGGCGGAGACCAGCGCAGTGCTGTACGGGCTCAGCCGGCTGCTGAAGCCCCGGTCGGTGGTGGAGACCGGCGTGGCCGACGGCCGGTCCTCCTGGCTGATCCTCGCCGCCCTCGAGCACAACGGCTCAGGGCTGCTGTACAGCTTCGACATCAACAACACCGCCGGCCGGCTGGTGGGTGAACACCCGCAGTGGCAGCTGGAGATCCTCGACCGGAGAAATCCCGAGGACAGCTTCAGCCGGGCTCTGGAGCGCGTGGGCACCATCGACCTGTTCTTCCACGACAGCGACCACCTCTATCTGCCCCAGCTGTTCGAGTACGGACAGGCCTGGCCCAGGATGGCCCAGGGCGGGGTCTTCGCGAGCGACGACGTCGACTCCAGCAGGGCCTTCCTGGACTTCTGCGGGCAGCACGGTCAGCGTCCGTCCTTCCTCTTCGACTCCAGGAAGATCACGGGAGCGGTGCGCAGGATCGGTGTCGCCCCGCGGGGCGGCGAACCGGCTCGGCGGGTGGGCTAGATGGGCGGCACGACGCGGAGCCGCGGATCCGGCAGACCGACCACCACCGTGCCGGACCCGCGCCCCCGGTTGGTCTACGTCGTCCCGCACCTGTCCGAGGACGAGTCCGAACACTTCGCGCACATCCCGGCGCTGCTGGCGGCTCTGGGAACGCGCGTCGACATCGCGGCCGCCGTGGAACGCGGCAATCCTCCGGCATGCCTCGCCGGGGTCCGCCTCCTGCTGCGCGTCCCCGGCGGGAGCCGGATCGGCCGGATGCTCGGGACCGCTCTCACGGTCCACCGCCTGTCCCGCGCCGGCTACCGGACCTACTTCCTGCGCTACTCCACCCTCTTCCTGATCGTGCTGATCCTGACCCGTCCGCTGTACCGCCATCGCATCCTGCTGTGGCGCAGCGGGCTGCCCGGGGTACGGCCGCCGGAGGAGCCGAGGACCCTGCGGATGAGGGCCCAGGAGTTCGTCAACCTGGTCACGGCACGGCTGGTGCACTGCCTGGTGACCGGTCCGGAGACCATGGTGCCCCTGATGTCCGGGCTGTGGGGCGTGCCCAAGCAGCGAATGCGGCTCCTGTACAACGACGTCGACGCGGGGCGCTTCGCCCCGCTGGACGACGAAGCCCGCAAGGCGGCACGGACGCAGCTCGGCTGGGGGGCCGACGAGTTCGTCGCGCTCTTCGTGCACCGGCTGTCCTATCGCAAGGGAGTCCGCCTCCTCGTCCCTCTCCTGAAGGCGGTGGCCTCGTCCGAGCAGGTCCGTGACTCTGGCCTGAGGGTCCGGCTCATGGTGGCCGGAGACGGCCCGGAGCGGGCTCGGCTGGAACGCGAGGCCGCCGATGCGGTGAGGGACGGAGGCATGCAGGTGCTGGGCCCGGTTCCCAATCGCGACCTGCCGCGGCTGTACGCGGCCGCAGACGCCGTGGTCATGCCGAGTTACGAGGAGGGGTTCCCACGGGTGCTGCTGGAGGCCATGGCCTCGGGCACTCCCGTGGTGACGACCGATGCGGGCGGTTCGGTGGACGTGGTGGGCGCCCACTATCCCTACGTCGCGCCGGTCGGCGATCTCGACGCGCTGGCCGGTCACCTTCTGTCTCTGGTGGCCGCCTCCCCCGAGGAACGGTGTGAGCTGGGGCTGCGGCTGCGGAAGCGGGCGCAGAGCGAGTTCTCGCCCGAGCGCGTGGCCGCGATGCTCCACGCGCTGCTGTGAGGCGCCGGCGCGGGGCAAGCACCCGGCGGCGGAACGCGGTTGGCCGGCCGCGCTCCGCCGCCGGGTGCTGCCGGGCCTGCGCGCCGGGCCGACGGGCCGCCAGCGCGTGCACGGGCCGCGGCAACACGGCCCGTGCCACGTGAGCGGCCCGGATGCAGGGCGGGCGGCAGAGTCCGAGGCGGTGACGCACCATGCCGGCCGCGGACGGCGACTGCGGGCTCACCCGGCTCAGCCGTTTCCGCACGCGGTGACGGCGCAGCCGGTCCTCCGCGAGCGCGTGCAGATTCTCGAGCACATCGCACTCACTGCCCTCGCAGTGGAGCTTGAGGTAGATCTCGTCGTCGGCCGGCGTGCTTCCCAACAGCCAGTCCGTGGCCCCCACGAGGTCGATGGTCTCCGACCGCACCAGCCCGCCGCCCAGCTGGAACTTGTCGGGGGTCGGCACGACGCGCACCCGGGTCCCGGAAGCCCTCCAGGATGCGTCGGCAGGGTTTCGCGGCTCGAGCGAGTGGATCCGCTCGAAGCCCCAGCGGGGGTCGAGGGCGACGTCCAGGGTCTCGCCGTGCCCGGCGACACGGAGGAAGACGCGCAGCCGCTCACCTCTTGCCGCGTCACGCCGTCACAACAGCCGGGTGGGGAGTGCGGCCGCCGTGATAGGTGGACAGCCATCTCCACTGGCGCTCGATACCCTCGCTCAGCGAGACCGAGGGTTCGTAGCCGAGCAGCTCACGAGCCTTCGTGAGGTCGGCTTCGGTCACCTGCACATCACCCGGCTGGTGACGGTCGTCATGCACGGGAACTTCGGCGCCGGTGATCTCGGCGATGCGGCTCAGCACGTCGAGCACGGAGACGCTGTCCCCGCCACCGACGTTGAGCGCTTCGGCGGTCGCCTCCGCGCTCGCCGCCGCGATGGTGGCCGCGACGGCGTCCGTGACGTAGGTGAAGTCCCGGCGCTGGCGGCCGTCCCCGTAGAGCCGCAGCGGCTGCCCGGTGAGGACCGCGCGCAGCATCCGGCCGATGGCCATGTCCGGTCGCTGCCGGGGGCCGTACACCGTGAAGTAGCGCAGCGCGACCACACTGGTGGGGCTTGCCGGAGCGAGCGCGTAGGCGAGAGCGAGACGTTCGGCCGCGAGCTTGGTCACCCCGTAAGGGGACAGAGGCGCGGTGAGACACCCCTCGTGCAGGGGTCCCCTGCCCACGGCGTCCCCGTACACGCTGGAGGATGAGGCGAGGACAACGCGGCGGACGCCGGCGGACACGCACGCGTCCATCAGGCGCTGCGTCGCGAGCACGTTGCACGCGACGTACTCGCCGAAACCGTCCCCCCATGACGGCCGGACACCCGGGATGGCGGCGAGATGGAAGACAGCGTCCGCGCCGTCGACCCAGGGCTTGATCTCGTCCGTGACGAGATCGCCCTGGACCAGCCGAAAGCACGGGTGGTCCAGCGCGCTCGCGAGGTTCTCCGCCGCCATGGAGTTGTCTCGGGGTGAGCGCCGGTCGACGCCGAGAACGGTGGTCCCGCGTTGCAGCAGGGCTTCTACGAGGTGAGAGCCGACGAAGCCCGCCGCCCCGGTCACAACAGCGCGTTCGACGCAGTGCGCCGCACTCATCACGGATCCCCTTCCGTCGGCACGGCCCGCGCCGCATCAGCGAAGTCACGGACCGCCATGTGAACCAAACGCCACATTCTTACCGAATTGGGCGATATTTTCGGCTCAGACATTCTGAGGACCTCCGCGATTGGGCCCGCAGGAGGGAACCGAGCGTCGGCAACGGCCTCGCGTTCCCGTCCGCGTCAGACCGCGTCGGCGAGCCGCGCCTCCACTTCCCGCCGCCGCTGCCGGCATACGGCCAGCACATCGGGCTGGCCCGGACGCAGCGGATCCGGCGCTGAGACAAAGCCGTTGCGGTGCGGGTCGTAGAGCAGCACGTCGTAACCGTGGTCACCGAGCCACTCGCGGACGTCGCGCACCGTGGAACCGAAACGACGGAGGAACTTGTCGACGAGTTCGAGCATCCACACCGCCGGCTCACCCTGGGCGACGAGGCGGCCCGCACCGCGGAGAGCGAGGTGTTCCGTGCCCTCGACGTCGAGCTTGCCCATGGCGAAGGGACGCTCGGGCAGCGTGTCGTCGAGGCGGCCGAGCCTCACCCGCAGGGTGCTGCCACCGTCGGCATCCGTCCGGATACGTGAGCCCTCACCCCTGACGACGAACGGCACCGTACCCTGCTCGGCGCCGATCGCCATCTCATGGACCGTCACGCAGTCGAGGGCATTCACGCCGACGTTGTCCCGCAGCCGCTGGGCGAACGCAGGCACGGCCTCGAAGGAGTGCACGGCTCCGCCGGGACCGACGAGCTTTGCGGCGAGCAGGGTGAACATCCCCTCGTTGGCGCCGCCGTCGACGAAACCGTCCCCGGGACGCAGATACCGCTGCATGAAGGTCATCTCTTCATAGTCGGGAAGCCCCCCGAAGTACACGAAGCGACCCGGCTGCCTGCTGTCGGGATAGGCGCGGAACAACATGTCGCCGTACACGGCCAGGTTCACTGGCCGCCCAACCAGTCGCTTCCAGGCCTGCCATCCCGCCATGGCGGCGAAGGCCCGGGTCCGGCGGCCGCGATTGGCGGGGTGCTCCCAGACCATTCTGGCCATGCCATGAATTGTTGTCGGCAACGCCTGCTCCTTTTCAGCGACCCTCTGCGAGTGAGCGCCGCTGCCCCAGCGACGCCCGATACCACTCCTCGACGCGCTGGGCGACCCGGGACCAGTCCAGTTCCGCGGCCGCGCGCAGCCCGAGTTCACTCATCCGGTGACGGCTCGTCTCGTCATCGAGCACGGTTGCCAGGGCGTTCACCAGGCCCGCCTTCGACCCGGACGGAAAAATCCGATAGGCCTCACGGACGGTCACCACGGGATCGAGCAGGGCGTCCGAGGAGACCACGACGGGCGTGCCGAGCGCCAGCGCCTCCAACGCTGCCGTGGGCACACCCTCGCCCTTTCCGGGGAGCCTGCGTGAGGCGAGCACGAACACTTCGGCCCGCCGGACAAGGTCGTAGACATCCTGCCGGGGCAGGGGTCCGATCAGTTCGACGCCCGGACCCGCCGCCGCGAGCCGGCTGAGGCGTTCACGCTCCGGCCCCTCGCCCGCGATGACGAGGCGCGTCCCCGGTCGACTGCTCGCCAGTTCGTGGAACGCCTCGATGAGCAGAGCATGGTTCTTCATCGGGTCCAAAGCACCGACGCTGACGATCAGGCCTCGCTCGCGGGCTCCGGTGTCGACGGGGAACGGTATGGCGGACAGTTCCAGGCCGCTGGACATGGTGAGGATGCGTCCGCGATCCACGCCGCGCGCCACAAGGTCCGCAGCGGCCGCCGACCCCAGGGCGATGAACGCCTCCACGAAGCGGAAGGCCTGCCGGGCGAGCCACTGGTGCCGGTCGGCGAGCGCCGCATGCACCGTCAGGAACAGCGGAACGCCCAGACGTCGGCAGGCGGGCCCCAGCCAGGCCGCCTCGATGTGGTCGCCGTGCAGATGCACCAGGTCGACCGCGCGCCGCACGGAGCCCACGGACAGCGCCCTGACCGCCGCAGCCGTTTCTGCCGAGAACGCGAGCCGGTCGGACACCGGCGCCAGCATCCGCGACCGCGCGGTCCTCCGCAGGGCCAGCCGCGTGGCTCCGGCCGGGGCCATCGCGCCGTGGCGGAACGAGAGCGTCACCTGGTTCCCGCCCTCGACCTGATGACGCGTAAGGCATTCGACATGACGTTCCATCCCGCCCCGCGCAGGAGGGACCCGGTAGCTCACTCGCACGATGTGCATCGCTGCGTTGCCTCACCTCGGCTGACGGACCGACAGCTGACATCCCCGAAGGATCACGGCGGATTCCCGCTCCCGCTTCCTCGCCTCGCCGGTCGTCACCGGAAAGGACGAGCGGCGGTACCTGAAGGGCGCGCGGACGGAGATGTCTGCGGCAGCCTCACCGGCCGTCCGGCGTCCGGGGCGATCCCCCCGAACCGCCGGCACGCCCGGCCGGGACGAACACCACGCGAAACATCCGGGGCCAGAGCTTCCCCGTGACCAGGAACTGGTCGGTTCCGGGAATGGCCGCGACACCGTTCAGCGCGGATCCGGGGACGCGTTCGCCGTCGCGCAGCAACCCCGAGGCGTCGATGCTCGCTGTCACAGCACCGCTCATGGGATCGATGCGCACGATCCGGTCGGTGAAGAGCACGTTGGCGTACACGACGCCGCCGACACACTCCAGTTCGTTCAGGTGTTCAACCGCTCGCCCGTTCTCGGTCACGGTGACCTGCCCCGTCCTCGCAAGCGTCCGGCGGTCCCGGAATGTCAGCCGTGCCGAGCCGTCGCTGGTCACCAGCCGGTCCCGAGCGCGCTGGTGGCACACCCCCCAGCCGTCGTCCGGATAGGCGACTCTGCGCAGCTCCCTGAGAGTACTGGCGTCGCGCTCGATGGCGATGCGGTTCTGCCAGGTGAGCTGCCACAGGGTCCGGCCGAGTACGGTGATCCCCTCACCGAACAAGAGAGCGGGCAGTGCCGCCCGGACCCTGGGCTGTGCGCCCAGGGATCCTGCGCGCACCGAGGATCTGCCGAACAGGCCGGTGCTTTCGTAGAGGGTGCCACCGGCGATTTCCAGGCCTTGAGTGAACGCCTGCGGATCGTGGGGAAAGGACTCCATCACGTCGACCCGCAGTTGTTCGATAACAGGATCGGCGTCCTCCCGCACTCCCGCGGCCCGGATTCCGGCTGCCGCCTCGGAGTCGGGAGGTCCCGCCGTGGTCGAGGTCGCGGCGGTGCTCAACGCGAGCAGCAGCACACCCGCGAGGACGGCCGGCCCTCGGCGGCGCATGCGCTCAGGCACCGTGACCGCCGGGCCGGGCTCGTAGCGCATCACCGAGGGGTGCCGACGCGCGGGCCCACGTGTGGGGCCCGCGGCGGAGTACAGGTCCGCGGACGAATTCACGGCCGTCGGCAGTACGACCTTTCGGCGCCCTGCGGATGCGTTGCTCCGTCATGAACTGCGGCGACGGCGAACGGCCAGCATCGTGCCACCGCCCACCACGACCAGCCCCACCCCGGCGGCGCTCAGCGCCAGAGCCTTGCCTCCGCCCGTGTCCGCGAGGGAAGCACCGTGGTCACCGTCGCCTCGACCGTGGTCGCCTCCCTGGTCACCGCCGTAGTCACCGTCGCCTCGACCGCGGTCACCGCCGTGGTCACCGCCGTGGTTGCCGCCGTAGTCACCGTCGCCTCGACCGTGGTCACCGCCGTGGTCACCACCCTGGTCACCGCCGTGGTCGCCGCCCTGGTCGCCGCCGTGGTCGCCGCCGTGGTCGCCGCCCTGGTCGCCGCCGTGGTCGCCGCCGTGGTCGCCGCCGTGGTCGCCGCCGTGGTCGCCGCCGTGGTCGCCGCCGTGGTCGCCGCCCTGGTCGCCGCCGTGGTCGCCGCCGTGGTCGCCGCCGTGGTCCGGCGGCTCCTCGTCCGAAGACTCCACCGTGATGCGGGCAGAGAGCGTCAGGTCGGGATTGCGGGCGCTCAGCTTGAAGGTGTGGGGCCCCGGCTTGACGTACGCCGGGATGGTCACCGTTCCGGTGACAACGCCCGCCGAGTTGGCCCTGAACGTGCCCAGGATGATCTCGCGTGAGAGCAGCGACGCGGTGACCGGTGCCTGATTGGGGGCGAAACCCGAGCCCGCGAAACTCAGGGTTCCTCCGGCGGGCACGGTAGTTGTGGACAGGGCGAGGCCCGGGGGCGGGGGAGGGTAGGGCTGCGCATAGCTGGGTTGTGCCCCCACCAGCGGTGCGGCTACGAGCACGGCAGTCGATGCTGCCGTTGCCAGAGCAGCCTGCCATCTCGGCGCTGTCGTCATTTTCTCCACTCTCCCTGCTTCAGTCGGGGTCAGGCTGCGATGTCAGCTGCCAAAGCTCCCAAAGAACCGGATACACGGAATAAATTGAACATACGCTCCTTGGCTAACCAGACTCTGTTCAGAAGCCGCCGGATGGTGGAGTGGGCATACCTCGACGAATCACACCGCTGCTCCGCGCAGCGAAGCGACGCAGGTTTGCGTCGTCAGGGTCGTTTGGCGGGCGACACCGGGGCGGCTACGCCGGGTGACGCGCCGGACTGCCTATGGTCAGCTGCGTGCATAGGGGTCATACCGACCTGTTTCGGGATGTTTCCCGCGGTCCTACAAGAGGTGCAGCTTGGATCTCCACGGATTCCTGAAGGCGCTTGCCAGACGTCGGCCGACCGTCGTGGCCTGCCTCGCTCTAGCGATCGGGGCGGCACTCGCCTCGACGCTGCTGAGCACCCCGGTCTACGAGGCCAGGACCCAGCTCTTCGTCGCCACCCGCACCAGCGAGGACACCACCCAGCTCAACCAGGGACAGAGCTTCTCCCAGGCGAGGGTGCAGTCGTACGCGTCCATCGTGAACACCCGCCAGGTGACCGAGCAGGTGGTGCGGGCTCTGCAACTGCAGACCACGCCGGAGGAACTGGCGTCCAGGATCACCGCGCGGGCCCCGCTCAACACGGTGCTCATCGACATCTTCGTGCGGGACACCGAGCCCGAGCGCGCGGCCCGTATCGCCAACGCGGTGGCGAAGCGGTTCAGCACGGTCGTCGAACGACTGGAGACACCCGGGCTCCCGGCAGAGGAGCGACCGCTGGAGAAGAGCATCGCGGCGCCGCATCCCCCACCGGCCTCACCCGTCTCCCTGGGCGTCACCCAGGATGCCGTCGCCCCCACCGCCCCGGTTTCTCCCCGCCCGCTGCTGAACCTGGGCGTAGGCGCCCTGGCCGGCCTGCTGCTGGGCATGGGGCTCGTCGTACTGCGCGAGACCCTCGACACCACGTTCAAGTCCTCGGAGGCGCTGGGCGAGTTCACCTCGCTGCCGGGGCTGGCCAGCATCCCGTACGACAGGAACGCCTCCCAGGACCCTCTCGTCAGCATCGACGGGCACTCGAAGCGTGCCGAGGCCTTCCGCAAGCTGCGTACCAACCTGCAGTTCTCGCAAGTCGACGACCAGCCCAAGATCATCGTGGTGACGAGTTCGATGCCCGGCGAGGGCAAGACGAACACCGCGATGAACCTTGCCCTGTCGCTCGCCGAGGCAGGCGTCTCCACGTGCCTGGTCGATGCGGATCTGCGCCGTCCGTGTGTGGCTGCGACCCTCGGGCTCGTCCAGGACGCCGGTCTGACTACGGTGCTCATCGGGCAGGTCTGCCTTGAGGACGTGATGCAGCAGTTCGGTGAGGGACTGTCGGTGCTGGCCAGCGGCCCCGTACCGCCCAACCCCACGGAGCTGCTCGCCTCGACGCGTATGAGAGAGGTGCTGCGCGAGCTGGCGAGCACCCACGAGGTCGTGATCGTCGACAGCGCCCCGCTGCTGCCGGTCGCCGACACGGTCGGACTCTCCCCACTGGCCCACGGCGCGCTGCTCGTCGTCCGCGCCACGGTAACCCGACGGGACCAGGTCCGCGCCTCCATGGAGTCGCTGGACCGCGTCGGTGTCCGGGTCCTCGGCACGGTCTTCAACATGGCTCGGGTCCCCAAGGGCGACTGCTACGGCTCCTACTCGGGGTACGGCGAACTGCCCGCTCCGCGTGTGTCGCTAGCCCAGAAGGAGGCGATCCCCACCAAGGGGACGCCCGACGCGAGCGAGCAATGACGCGGATCCTGTTCGTGTGTACGGGAAACGTGCACCGCTCGGTGCTCGCCGAGCGGCTGCTGATCGCCCGGCTTCCGCCCGGCTCGGCAGTGCGGTCGGAGAGCGCCGGCACGCAAGCCTGGCTCCACTCCGGAATGGACGCCGCCACCAGGGTGGTACTGGAAGAACTGGGCGGTGACGGCCGCGGGTTCGCCTCCCGTCCGCTCACCGCACAGCTGGTCGCGGGGGCGACACTCGTCCTCGGGCTCGCGCGCGAGCACCGGGAGGCGGCCGTGCGCCTTGCACCGTCGGCGATGCGGCGCTGCTTCACTCTGAAGGAGTTCCTGCGTCTCGCCGCCGGGACGGCCGACAAGACGGGGCACAAGGAGAAACCGGGGAGCACGGGAAGCTTTGAAGGTGTGGTGGCGGCCGCGGCGGCCCGCCGAGGTGCCACCACCCCGGTCCCGGCGGCCGAGGACGACGTAGCGGACCCCCGGGGCCTGCCCCGCCAGGCGCTCCACGGCTGTGCCCGCGAGATCGACGCGGCGGTGAGCGGGCTGACCCGGCTGCTGGTTGTGAGAGCGTGAATCTCACGGAATGGGCGAAGACGCAGGGCGCGCATCCGCAGACCGCGTATCGCTGGTTCCGTGAGGGGACGCTGCCGGTAGCGTCTCAGCGGGTCGGGCCACGCATCCGCGCTGTACTTCAATGAATGAAACGAAACCGCAGAAACGCGAAACGCCGCTCACCTATCCAGTGAAGAGCATCCTGGCCGGTACTCACGACGAAGCGCGCCGCCTGCACGACTTCCGAGCCGCCCAGCCGGCTGAGGTGCTCGGCATCTCGTTGCCCGAGGCCGACAACCGGCTCAAGCGCCTGGTCGAAGCCGGGGCCCTGCGCCGCGAGCGCGCGGCCGCCCCGGAACGAGGCGGCAAAGAATTCACCTACCGTCTGCCCCGGGCTGATCGCGACCGATAGGACATGTAGCGGCTGGTGGCCGAAGGCCTTCCGTTCAACCGCGGTAGGCGATTGAGCAGGGCTTCGGTCGGCTGAGCCGGCACCGCGCCGTGGCCTGGGGGTGTCTTTGCTTCGGCGGCCCGGCCGCTGATCTCCCCAGTGGCAAGACGGCCTGCAGAAAAGACATCCGCTGCCCGGCGCCGAAGCCGGACAGCGGACGGTCCCATGATCTCGTCGTGCCGTACGCGTTCACACACCGGATGGGCGGTTATGCGCGCACCCGCTCGTCGGTCGCCACCGGATCGGCGCCGGACGGCGTGGCGACCTCATCGCCGCGCATCACCAGCAGGGTGATCAGCCCGCCGAGCGCGGCGATGGCGGCGGCCCAGATGAACGCCGCGCTGAAGCCGTCCGTCAGCGCGGGCAGGTTGCCCAGCCGGCCCGCGCCCTGCGACGTGGCAACCGCGGTCAGCGCCGAGAGTCCCAGCGCCGATCCCACCTGGTAGGTGGTGTTGACGATGCCGGACGCCAGACCCGCCTGCTCCTGCGGGGCCCCGGACATCGCGGCCATCATCGCCGGGATGTACGCGAGGGACATGCCGAGCGCCGCGACCAGCGAGGCCGGCAGGACGTCGACCGCGAAGGTGCCCGTGGGCTCGACGGCGGACAGCCACAGCAGCCCGGCCGCGAGGACCAGCAGACCGCCTCCGATCAGCGGCTTGGCGCCGAACCTCGCCATCAGCCTGGCCGTGATCGCCGTCATGAAGATCATCAGCAGGCCGGTCATCGGCAGCAGCGCGGCACCGGACGCGAATGCCCCGTAGCCGAGGACCTGCTGGAGGTACAGGTTGAGGAAGTACCACATGGGGATCCACGCGGCACCGAGCAGCGTCATCGCCAGGTTGGCCGAACCCAGGCGCGGGACAGGCCAGATGCCGAGAGACATCAGCGGCTGGCGCACCGTCTTCTGGGTGACGAAGAAGAGGACGAGCAGCGCGGCGGCAGCGATCAGCTGAAGCACGGTACCGCTCGAGGTCCGACCCGCCTCGGGCGCACGGACGATGGCGAAGACGGCGAGCGCCAGGCCGGCGGTGACTGCGGCCGCTCCGAGCACGTCGACGGCACCGTGACGGCCGCCGACGGCGGGCAGCAGCTTGGTGGCCGCGAGAGTGGCGACGCCGATCGGGACGTAGACGATGAAGATCCACGGCCAGCTCAGCCACTCGGTGAACACTCCGCCGAGGAACACGCCGGCCGTGCCACCCGCGGGGGCTGCGGCGCCGTAGAGGGCCATGGCCTTGCCCAGTTCCTTCGGATCGTGTGCGAAGAGCATCATCAGCAGGTGACGAGCAGGCTGTAACCGTAGGCGGCACTGGTGCCCAGGGTGTGCGCCCACTCGGGGGGCGTCCAGCCGCCACGACCGGCTCGCTCATGGGACCGAGCGCCACCGACGGGCCGGCCCGCCGGCCCGTCGGTGGCCGCGCCGGTGGACCTGTCGCCACCTCAGCGGACGGCAACCGCCTCGGCCGTCGTCGTGCCGGCCCCCCATGGCGTTCGAGGAGCTTCCGCTCCGTACAGCCACGCCGCCTCCATTCGGCCATTCTCCCCATCGGTCGTGGACACACGACCCTCTGAATGGAACGCTCGATCCAGACCACGGCGGCGGTCTCACGGAGCACAGGCACGTCGGCCCACGCCGCGCGCGTTCCTCGCACGAGCCGCACATCGTCCACCACACGAAGTCCTCGCAGCAGCCGAGTCCCGGCACACCCAGACGCCTTGCGAGAAGGGTGCACCGCATGAAGGTCAGAACCGTCCCGACAGCGGTCGCCGCCGCTCTCCTTGTCACTGCGGCGCATCCCGCCGCCGGTGCCTCCCCCCTCGCCACGGCCTTGCCGGCGAGGTTCACCGTCGACACCCCCACCGGCGACCCCAACGGGGGGCCCGGGACTCCCACCTGGCCGCGCTACACGGCCGCCGAGGACCGCATCCAGGAGCTGGCACCGGACCGGGTCTCACCCACCACCGGCTTCGCGGCCGACCACCACTGCGCGTTCTGGTCCCCCTCCCTCACTCCCCGAGGAGCGGTACGGTGACGTCGACGTGGGCCCTGGCCTGGGACGGGCGCCGCACCTTGCGGCAGGGCCCGGACGCCCTGGCGAACCGTCAGCGGGAACGTCTGGCCGCGATGGCCGGCTTCGCCCGCGCTCACTCCCCGTACTACCGTGAGCTGTACCGGACCCTGCCGGAACGCATCGAGGACCTGACCCTACTGCCGGTCACGCGCAAGGAAACCCTGATGGCCCGCTTCGACGACTGGGTCACCGACCCGGAGGTGACGCTCGACCGCGTACGTGCCTTCGTCGCCGACCGTGACCGGGTAGGCCGGCGCTTCCTGGACAGGTACCTGGTCACCACCACGTCCGGAACCACCGGACACCGCGGCGTGTTCCTGCTCGACGACCGGGCGGCGGCGGTGGCCAGGGCCCTGTCGCTGCGGGCCGCCCGGCGCACGCTCACCGCTTCGGCGACGGCCCGGATGCTCGCCCACCGCGAGCGGTCGGTGCACATCGTCGCCACCAGCGGCCATCTGGCCGCTTATGCCGTCCTCGCCCGCTCCCGCGCAGCCGGCCGCCTGCACGCCCGGGGCAGCCGGGTGCTGTCGGCGCACAGCCCGCTGCCCGATCTGGTGGAGCAACTGAACCGGTACCGACCGGTGTTCCTGAGCGGCTACGCCACGGTCCTCTCGCTGCTCGCCGCTGAGCAGCTGGCCGGCCGCCTCAGCATCGCTCCGGCCGTGGTGTCGCTGATCGCTGAGGGTCTCGGTGACCGGGACCACCAGCGGATCCGCTCCGCGTTCCGGGCGCACGTGGTCAACACCTACGGCTGCAACGAGAGCCTGGCCCTGGCCTACGGCTGCGCGTTCGGATGGCTCCACGTCCACAGCGACTGGCTGATACTGGAACCCGTCGACGCCGACCACCGCCCCACCCCGCTGGGGCAGGAGTCCTTCACCGTGCTCCTGACCAGCCTGTGCCGATGGGCGCAGCCGATCCTGCGCTACGACCTCGGCGACAGGGTCCTGCTGCGCCCGGACGCGTGCCCGTGCGGAGACCCGCTCCCCGCGATCAAGGTTCGCGGCCGCGCGGCGGACCTGCTGTCCTTCCCGCGCCGGGGCGGCGGCATCGTCCGGATCGTGCCCATGGTCTTCGAAACCCTCCTGGAGAGCATCCCGGACATCGAGCTGTTCCAGATCGTCCAGACGTCGCCCACCACCCTCAGGGTGAGGATCCGGTCCACCGCCGGAGCCGATCGGGACCAGCTGTGGATGGCGGTGCTGAAGGAGTTGACCGCCCTCCTCGGCGCCCACGGGGCGGACCGGGTCGGCGTCGAGCGCGCCCACGAGCCACCCGAGCAGTCGCCGGGCGGCAAGTACCGGGTCGTCATTCCCTGTTCGTGACGCCATGCGACGGGGCGTCCTCGCCGGGGACGCCCCGTACCGGAACGCCGTGGTGAGCGGCCAGTGCCAGCAACGCCACACGCAACGGCCCCGTCTCCAGGGCGATCCCCGGATCGAACCAGCGGGCCACGGCTGTTCCGCTCGCCGTCCTGAGCGTGAAGCGCGCCAACTCGTCCGCTGTCTCCGGGCGGTCACGCAACCCGAAGACGGCGCTCACCGATTCCCGTGCCCAGACCACCAGCGCGTCGCGGTACTGACGCACCTCGGCCACGGCCGCCGCACTGGCGTCCTGCTGCACCATGCCCAGCCCCAGCAGCAGCCGCAGCCCGTGCGGATGACGCTCGAACGCGCCCCCGACCTCGGCCAGGAAGGTGTGTCCAGGCGCTGGGTGACGTCGGCGCCCGGCACTTCGGTCGGAGGCAGGGCCGCCAGCAGGTCTGTCCTGGCGCGCTCCAGCACCGCGACGTAGCTGGTCCGCGGGATACCGCCCGTCCGCTCGCGCCGCGGACCGCCTCGCCCCCGGCACGGGAAGCTCCACGCCGATCGACACACCGCCGCGCCCCGGACCTCCCGCATGTGAAGCGGATCCGCCGCAACCACCGCCCTGCAGGGTCTCGTCGGGGCCTGGGGCTGCTGGAACGACGACTCCTGCGCCGACATCCTCGCTCGCCGACCTCGGCTGTGACCACGACCAGTTCCGGCGGCTGCCCTGGCAGCGGGACATCGGCCCTGCACGGCTTCCGCCGCTCACACATCCGCTGGGAGTGAGGCGACGACATCCACGAAGCCTTCCTCGGCGTCGCCACCTACCTGACACCCACTGCCGTATCCAACGCCTTCGCCAGGACCGCTTAGCGGCCGTGGGCGGCCGCGAGTTGTCCGACGAGCGTGGCGAACGGCATGTCCAGGTCGGCGTACAGGTCCCGCGCGAGGGGATGCGCGTTGTCGGCGAGTATCTCGACAGCGAGGCTGGCGTAGTCGCTCACGATCACGCCCGCCTGCTGGAGCCGCAGCAGGCCGGTTTCCCGCTTGGTCGTGGAGAAGGTGCCGGAGGCGTCGACGGCGACGTACGCTCCGTAGCCCTCGGCGGCCGCGGCGATGGCGGGGAACGCCGCACAGACTTCGAGAGAGACTCCGGCGATGAGGATCTTGTCCCGCCCGGTCGCCCGGATCGCACTGCGGACCCGGTCGTCGTGCCAGGCGTTCACGGTGCTCCGGTCGATGATCTCGAGCTCTTCCGGCAGTGCGGCCCGCAGTTCGGGGATGAGGGGGCCCCACATGCTGTCGGCCGCCGTGGTCGTGACGACGACGGGGAGGTTCAGGCGCAGGGCCGCCTTGGCCAGGCAGGTGACGTTGTGCGTGAGCTCACCTACGCTGATGTCGCGTACGCCGGTGAACAGCCCGATCTGGTGGTCCACCAGGAGGAGGGCGGCGTTGTCCGCGGTGAGGGGCTCGTGGAATGGGTTCGTCATGGCCGTTTCCTTGGGTGTGTGGTGGTAGTGGATGACCTGGGACGATGTTTGACCAGAGACCCCTCGATCCGTAAATGTTTCATCTGTGGCTGAATCCTCGTTCGCCGAGTTCGACTTCACCTCCGCTGACCTCGCACGGCTGAGGTTCGCCTTCTCACCCGTGGGTGAGGCGGTGGCGAGCCTGCGCACGCTGCAGGACCCCGGTCGCCACACGCTTCACCTGCCGTGGATCCGTACCGTCCGCCCCCGGCTTGCCGGACTGGATCTGCGGTTGCTGTTCGCGCTGGTTCCACTCGGCCCCTACATTGCCGACTTCCTGACTCCGCCGCCGACCCAGCCGTTGCCGGACGTCGGGGCCGAACTGGAGCGGGTCGCCGCGGCGGATCCGGACGAGGCGGCCCGGGAGGCCGCGAGGGTGCCGGGCGCCGGCACCCCTCCCGTGCGGGAGTTCCTCGCCGACCCGGCCGCGGGTGTGGCTCGAGCCGCCGCCGAGCTGCGCCTGTACTGGGAGACTGCGCTGGAGGCGTTCTGGCCGCAGATCCGGGGACTGTTCGAATCGGAGGTGCTGCGCCGCTCCCGGCAACTGGCCCGCGACGGCGCCGGCGCGATGTTCAATGACCTGCATCCGAACATCACCTGGAGGGCGGGCCGTCTACGTGTGCGTACCCACGGCTGGCGGCGCAGCGGCCCCCTCGACGGCGACGGCATGATCCTCATACCGAGCGTCTTCCACTGGCCGGACACGCCCGTGATGGCCGAGCCGTATCAACCGAGTCTGGTGTACCCCGCCCCCGGTGTCGGCACGGTCTGGTCGCAGGGGGTCGTCCCCACCGCGGACGCGCTCAGCGCTCTCATCGGCCGCACCCGCGCCCGGATCCTGGTCGCGCTCGGCGAAGCGGCGACCACCAGCATCCTGGCACGTCGACTCTCCATGGCACCGGGCGCGATCAGCCAGCATCTCAAGGTGCTCTGCGAAAGCGGTCTGGTCACAAGACAGCGCAGCGGTCGCGAGGTCTTCTACCAGCGATCGGGGCTCGGTCACTCGCTGTGCGCGGCGTCTTAGGGGATGCCAGGCGGGACTTTTGCGGACACGCCCGGGCTTGTCCGGCGAGTGGTGCGCGGGTGTGGCCGGGCGTTGGAGTGCTCGGACGGTGCGGGCACGCGGAGTGCGGCGCGGATCACTCACAGATCATCTCGGATCCGGGGCATGCCCGCCCCGACTCTGCTTGGCTGGTGGCTCTGACGATCACAGGAGGTCTGTACAAATGGCACTCACGCACTGGGGGTTCATCTACACGGCGGACGGCAGCGCGGCAGGTGGCGATGTCAGCGTCGTGGACACGGGTACGTGCCGCAGTGTCTTCGTCGGGGTGGAGAAGCCTGAGGAAGGCATCGAGGCCGCCCGCCGCCTGGTGAGCGAAGGCGTGCAACTGATCGAACTGTGCGGGGGGTTCGGCCCGGTATGGGCCGGGCGTGTCATCGAGGCGATCGACGGCGCGGTCCCCGTCGGCGCCGTTGGCTATGGGCCCGAAGCGGTCGATCAGTTGCACGCGATCTTCTCCTGACGGGCGCTTGCGCCGACTCCTGCTCTCCGGATCGGTGACTGCGGCATCCAGGCAGCGGCAGCGAGCGCAGGACGGCGAAGACGGCAGCGGCAGCGGAGACGATCGCGCCGAGCAGCAGGGCCAGATGCCAGTCCGTGACCAGCAGCCAGTGCGCGCCTGTGGCAGTCACCACGACGGAGACGGCCACGCTCGCGCCGGCGAGCACCCCGGCGGGGACGAGGAGGCGCCGTACGACGCTCCAGTGGGTGCTCAGGCCGCCTTCGACGAGGATCACCGCCAGGGCGGCGGAACCCAACGCCCGGTCGGCTGGGCGTCGTCGAACTCCGAACCGACCACGTCCGCGCCGGCGATGACGCCCACCGTGAGGAACAGCGGCAGGCCAGTCCCCACACCCTGGCCGCCGGCATCGACCGCGAGACGCTCAAGCGCCAGATGTTCGACCGCGCAGGCTTCCGGGTTCCGCGGAAACGTGTCCTGCCGTCGTGCTGATGTCGAGAGTCGTCGGTACGTGTTGAGGGCTGTCCGACACAGCTGAGCGCAGCAATCGGATGTCGTACTCGGTCCAGCAATCGGAGATCTCGACGCCAACCTCGCTATTGCATCGGGCGCACAACAAGTTCGGCCCGTTGAGTCCGTCCAGTCTGCAACACCCGTAAAGCCGAGCCGGGTCCACATGGGGCCGCAGCAGCACACCGTCCAGCGGGTTGATCACCCAGGTGGCAGCCGAATCGGCAGGACTGTACGGATCCGGGTCACGGGAGAAGGAACCCACCCGCACTGTCGACGGACCGTACGTGTAGTGCTCTCTACCCTTCACTGACGGCAGCGGCTTCCACTCGCACTGCTCCAGCGGATTCGACAAGGGAGCACCGCACGACCGACACCTGAAAACGACGAGCATCTCGATACTTCTCCCGTTCGAACCGCACCCACTGTCGCCATCCAGTGCCCAAGCCTGCCAGGAGAGCAAAACAAGCTCCACACTGAGGTCACGTGCTGTTGGAACCGGAACCGCTGCACGGAAGTTGAGCCGCAACCGCATCCCCGTGAACAAGAGAAAAGGGCCGTCCCCAATGTCCTGTGCCGCCTTCGGGGCCACCGCGCGTCGAGGGCCGGCGGTGTGGAGGGTGCCCACTCGCTGCAGGTCGGCGGCTGTTCACCTCAGTGCTCGCTGTCGTGATGGATGGCGAACTCCGGCGGTCGCGGAGGCGGGCGGCGGGGTCGCACGCGACGACGGCACGCTCACCGACCCGCCCACCCCCGCCGTCCCCCGCCAGGGACGTGCGCCAGCTCTGAGCCGATTCGACGGCGATGACCGCGGTCACGGCCGTGGCGATGACGCCGCACGCGCCCATCACCTCCACGACTCCGCCGACGGCAGTCACCAGGCGCACATTGACGACGCTCGTCGCACGTGGGTCCTCGACCAGATCCAGTGGGTCCGGGACCGGAGCCTTCCTCACTGAGGCCGCAACCGCGCGTACGGCGCGGAGCCCGCACGCACGCCGTACGGAGTCCTGCGGAGCACCGTCCGCAGCCAATAGCCGGGGCTGCACTCCGGTCGTTCAAGGGCGAGCGATCACGAACCGGAGTGCCGCCCCACCCCCGGCAGCACTTCCACCGCTGCCAGTCCGGAGCGCCTCATCTGCGAGTGCGGCACGGCCGGCCACCGTGCACGGGACGCACGGCGACCTGCATCGAACAGCTCGGAGAGGGGCCGGCGCCGGCCGTGCGCGAGAGTGCTCAGCCGGTGCCGGTAGGCGGCCTGGTCGATCCGGTCGTGCAGGCGCAGGCCGACGCACCACCGTTCAGCGTCCTCCAGGACCGCCCGCCTTTTCTTAAGGCGTGCCAGGGGCGGGAAGCGGCTCTCGTCGGGCGTGATCAGGCGCGCGAGTTCGTAGGCGATCACGGCCTGGATCGGTGCGCCGGTCAGGATGGCTGTCAGCGCGCTCATGGCGTTCACCTCGCCATGCCGTTATGGCAGGGGGCCGGCCCGGTCAGGGTCGGCCGGATCCGGGGTGCTGGCGGTGGTCGTGCTTGCGCATCGGGTCGCGGTCGTCCATGGGCCGGTCGTCGCCGCCGTGCGTGCCGCGCATCATGAAGAACATCATCAGCGGGCAGGCGGCGACGACGGCCAGGAGGGCGAGCGTGCCCAGGGGCACGCCGAGTGCCAGCGCGCCGACGAAGGCGATGGCGATGGCGATCGCGTACAGACCGTAGTTCCTGTTGTTGTTCATCACGGCGCCTTCTTCCCGAGACAGCCGGTCCGGCCGCGCGCAGTCGAGTCGGCCGGGGGTCAATGGATGGCGGGTGGACCGGAGGCGGGCAGCGCATCCAGGCGCCGCCGGTAGTCCTCCTCGTCGATGTCGCCGGGGGCGAACCGCTCAACGAGCAGCTGCTCGGGCGAGGGCGCGGCGGGGCTGCGGGTGGGCTCGGTGGTGCGGCTCAGGGTCCGGAAGAGCAGGACGGCGGCGGCGATGATCAGAGCCCGGAACGCGCTCATGCCGGCCGACATCGCGGACAAGCCCCAGCCGCTGACGTCGTGGTCGAACCAGAACATCATCACGTTCGCCTCCCCGGTGACCCGGACGGCGGGGCTGCGAGCCCCGCTGCCCGCCTGGTCGTTCACCATCATGGTCACCCGGTCCCAGCCGCACGGTGCAGGGCCATGTGGTCCCTCACTGGTGGGCCGTTCCGCCCCTACCTGGTACGGGTAGGAGCGAGGGACGCTGGAAGGGAGCGCACACGCAAGGAGGGCGATCTGCCATGGGTGTCGCCGATGTCGTGGTCGTGATCCTGGCCGCGGTCCTGATCGGAGGGCTGGGCTGGTTCTTCTTCGGCCCTCGCAAGGCCCGCACCGCGCAGCTGGAGGGCGGGGTGCAGCGGGTCGAGGTGACCGTGCGGGGTGGCTACAGCCCCAACGTCATCAAGGTCCGCCAAGGGGTACCGGTGGAGCTGGTCTTCGACCGGCAGGAGAGCGGGGAGTGCACCAACCGGGTCGTCTTCCCCGACCTGCGGGTCAGCGCTGGCCTGCCGGCCCATGCCCGCACCACCGTACGGGTCAGCCCGGAACATGCGGGCTCCTTCGGCTTCGCCTGCGGGATGAACATGATCCACGGCACCCTGCTGGTCGAACCCGCAGACCGCCCCAGCGCCGCCGAGGCCGCGCCGGGCGGCGAAGGCCCGGGCGAGGCGGCCTCCCCCGCCGACGGGGAGCGGCTGGGCGAAGGCAGTGGAGCCGAGGCGGAGGCGGCCGAGGCCGCCGAGCGGCGCGCGGAGATCTCCGATCTGACCCGCCGGGTCGTCGTCGGCGCGGTGCTCACGCTGCCGGTGCTCTTCGCCGTCATGGCCCATGAGCTGTTCGGCGCGGACTGGGTGCCGGGCTGGTTGCTGAACCACTGGGTGCAGCTTGCGCTGATCACCCCGGTGATGTTCTACACCGGCTGGCCCATCCACTCCACCGGCTGGCTGACCCTGAAGCACCGCAGCGCCGACATGAACTCCCTGATCACCCTGGGGACGACGGCCGCCTACGGCTACAGCCTGCTGGTCACCCTCGCCCCCGCCCTGCTGCCGGAGGACGTACGGGAGGTGTACTTCGAAGCGGTCGGGGTGATCCTCACCCTCATTCTGCTCGGCCGCCTGCTGGAGGCCCGCGCCAAGGCCGGCACCGGCGAGGCCATCCGCTCCCTGCTGGGCCTCCAGGCCCGCACCGCCCGCGTGATCCGCGACGGCACCGAGGCGGAGATCGCGGTCGAGGACGTCGCGGTCGGCGACGAGGTGGTGATCCGGCCCGGGGAGAAGGTCCCGGTCGACTCGGTCGTGCTGTCCGGGTCCTCGGCGGTGGACGAGTCGATGGTCACCGGTGAGCCGATGCCGGTGACGAAACACACCGGGGACACGGTCATCGGCGCCACCGTCAACACCACCGGTTCCCTGCGGGTGCGGGCGAGCAAGGTCGGGGCCGACACGATGCTGGCCCAGATCATCCGCCTGGTGCAGCAGGCGCAGGCGTCGAAGGCACCGATCCAGCGGCTGGCCGACGCGGTGTCCGCATACTTCGTCCCGGCCGTCATCGCCGTCGCCGTCGCCGCGTTCGCGATCTGGTACACCGTCGGGCCCGCCCCCGCGCTCACCCTGGCTCTGGTCTCCGCGGTCGCGGTGCTGATCATCGCCTGCCCGTGCGCGCTCGGCCTGGCCACACCGCTGTCGGTCATGGTCGGCACCGGCAAGGGAGCCCAGGCAGGCATCCTCATCCGCTCCGCCGAGGCGCTGGAGACGGCCCACAAGCTGGACACGATCGTGCTGGACAAGACCGGCACCGTGACCGCGGGAAAGCCCGTCCTCACCGGCATGCACACCGCCGACGGCTTCCAGGACGAGGAGCTGCTGGCCCTGGTGGCGGCGGCCGAGGCGGACAGCGAGCACCCGCTCGCGGGCGCGATCGTCGCCGGGGCGCGGGAGCGCGCCCTGGCCCCGCCTGCGGCGAGTGGCTTCGACTCGGTCACCGGCAAGGGCGTGAAGGCCACCGTCGACGGCCACACGGTCTTCGTCGGTACCGCCCGGCTGCTCGCCGATGCCGACATCGACACCGGCGCCCTCACCGAGGTCGCCGCCAGCTTCTCCGCCGAGGGCAAGACTCCGGTCCTGGCCGCCGTCGACGGCCGGCCTGCGGGTGTTCTGGCCGTCGCCGACACCGTCAAGGACGACTCGGTCCAGGCCATCGCCGCCCTGCACCGGCTCGGCCTGCAGACGGTCATCATCACCGGCGACAACGCCCGCACCGCCGCCGCCATCGCCGCCCAGGTAGGCGTACCGCGTGTCCTGGCCGAGGTCCTGCCCGAGCACAAGGCCGACGAGATCCGCCGACTGCAGGCCGAGGGCCGCACCGTGGGCATGGTCGGTGACGGCATCAACGACGCCCCCGCCCTTGCCGCCGCCGACGTCGGCCTGGCCATCGGCACCGGCACCGACGTCGCCATCGAGGCCGCCGACATCACCCTCATCTCCGGCTCCCTGACCGGCGTCGTCACCGCCATCCGGCTCTCGCGCGCCACGATGCGCAACATCAAGCAGAACCTGTTCTTCGCCCTGATCTACAACGCCGTCGGCGTGCCGCTCGCCGCCGGTGCCCTCTACCCGCTGTGGGGCATCCGCCTCAGCCCGATCATCGCCGCCGCCGCCATGGCGCTGTCTTCCCTGTCCGTGGTCACCAACGCCTTCCGTCTGCGCCGCTGGCACACCAGCCCGCTGCCGGCCGCCACCACAGAGCCAGTCGAACCCCAGGTGGAATCCGCAGCCGACCGCACCCCGGCCCCCACCGCTGCCGCAGCACACGAACACCACCAGCCCGAGTCCGCCGTGGGCGAAGAGCCACAGCCCGGTGCCAAGGACAGTGCGGTCGATCCGGTGTGCGGCATGCGCCTGAACCCGTCAACTGCCGCCGAACGGCGCGACACCGACCACGGCAGCTACTTCTTCTGCTCCGCGCGCTGCGCAGCCGCCTTCGACGCCCACCCGGACCACTACCTCGCATCGGCGGGGAGCAGGCCCCCGGAAGGAGGCGAGAGCCGATGACCACGGCCACCGCTCACACCCCGCCGTCGCCGCCAGGTGGTCCGCCATCGGGCTACACCGACCACAAGGACGACCACCTGACCCGGTTGCACAAGGTGGAAGGCCAGGCACGGGGGATCACCCGCATGGTGGGAGAGGACCGGTACTGCCTCGACATCCTCACCCAGATCAGCGCCGTCACCCGCGCCCTGCAGGAGGTCGCCGTCGGCCTGCTCGACGACCACATCCGGCACTGTGTCCACGATGCCGTCCGAACCGACGACGCCGTGGGCGAAGCCAAGCTCGAGGAACTCGCCCTCGCGCTGCGCCGCACGCTGCGGTTGTGAACGCCTTCACGAGCTCAAAGACGCAGAACCCCGCGGGGGTATATTGAGCGCGGCTCGAGCCCTGCGACGGGCTCGGCCAAGACGAGCCCGGGCTGAGGCGATGGCGAACGTGAAGCCCGCGCCCCTGCCGCCCACTGGGCACACGCCGCCGTCATCGCCCTGCTCACTGCGCTCACCGTGCTGGCCCACCATGAAACGCGGCCGTCAGCCCTGCACGCTGAACCGTCAATCACGCACGCCGGACACCGCATGTCCGGCACGATGACCCCGCCCGCTGCCACCGAGCCCCACGCGGACCACTCGCTGGGTGTGCTCCTCCACGGCATCGACAGCAGCGCCTGCGCCAACTCCGGCATGCAGCATTGCACTGCCGCGAACGTCGGCACCGTCAAGCTCCCCGTACCGCCCCCGGGCCACGCCGAGGCACCGGAGAGCCCGCACCTGGCTCAGCCCGACCCTCTGCCCGCACGGACGGTCAGCCGTGCACCGCCCGACCTTGCGGTCCTCTCCCAACTGCGCATCTGAGGCCTGTCGTCTGGATCAGGCCGGCTGCGAGGGACGGTGCGGCCCGGCCGAGCCGAGCGGGGTCTGGTGCGTGCAGCTGCGAGGCGGAGGAGGGAGTCGACGTGGCGCGTCGGCGAGTGACGACAACGCGGCTGGGGGTCCCCCCTGCTCGAAGAGCTTGGGGGAGTGCGTGCCGGACTCCGCGACGCCGGAATGATCCAAACGACAGGCCGTAGGCCGCGCCCACGGCACCCGTGTGCCTTCTTCGCCGTGACCACATGCAGCTCGAACAAGAGGACTCAGCCCTGTGAACAGCATCAACCGCCGCTCGCTCCTGCTCGCCGGACTCGGCACCGTCGGGGCGAGCGCGCTCGCCGGCTGCAGCTTCCACCACCCCTACCCTGGTCAACCCCTCCGGTTCCGCCGTCGCCGCAGCGGAGAAGAAGCGGGGGCGGCACCGGCAGGCAGCGCAAGATCACCCCTACTGCGGCTGCCGCCACCATCGACCTGGGCGGCGGCATCGAGGCCAGGGCCTGGGCCTTCGACGGGCGCACCCCGGGCAAAGAGATCCGTGCCGGGGCACGGCGGGCGCCGGTGGTTCGGCACCTGTTCCATGGACCCGGCCCTGACCTGGACCGCTTCCAACTCCTGCGTTGTCCGGCTGAGTACGCGTACTCAGGTGCCGCCTGCCCAACTCTTCCATGCTGGGGGCGAACACAGGACCGTCTCAGGGGGATAAAACGCATGGACCACGCCCTGCAGCTGCGCACTGCCACGCCTGGGGATCACGACTGGATCCACGAACTGCGCCACCGCGTGTACGCGAAGGAGCTCGGCCAGCATCCGGTGGATCCGTCGGGAAGGCTGAGTGACGGACTCGACGGCGACAACGTCTATCTCGTGGCCGCGCGCGGCGAGACGCGGATCGGCTTCGTCAGCCTCACCCCGCCGTGGGCCGGCCGCTACTCCCTCGACAAGTACCTGACGCGCGAGGACCTGCCGGTCCTGACCGAGGAGGCGCCGTTCGAGATCCGCCTCCTGACCGTCGAGGAGCACTGGCGGTCCACCGCGGCGGCGCCACTGCTCATGTACGCGGCGCTGCGCTGGGTCGCGGCGCGGGGCGGCCGCCGGGTGGTGGGGATGGGACGCACGGAGCTGCTCGACATGTACCTCGCCGCCGGGCTGCGGCCGGTGGGACGCACGGTCCGCTCGGGCGCGGTCTCCTTCGAGGTGCTCAGCGGCTTTGTGGCCGAGCTGACGAGGACGGTCACGGAGCGCCATGGCCGGGTCCTGCAGCGGCTGCGGACGGGCCTCGACTGGCGGCTCGACGTGCCCTTCGCGCCGCGTGCGGATGGCTGTGAGCACGGCGGGGCGTTCTTCCGGGCGATCGGCACCGACTTCCGCACCCTGACCCGCCGTCACGATGTGGTCGCGGCGGATGTGCTGGACGCCTGGTTCCCGCCGTCCCCGGGGGTCCGAGCGGTCCTCTCGGAGGATCCGGGGTGGGCGGCCCGGACCTCACCGCCGACGGGCGCGGAGGGACTCCTCGCGGAGATCGCCCAGGTCCGCGGGCTGCCGGTGGAGTCGCTGGTCGTCGGGGCGGGCTCGTCCGATCTGATCTTCCGCGCGTTCGGCCGGTGGCTCACGCCGGGCAGCCGGGTGCTCCTGCTCGATCCGGGCTATGGGGAGTACGCCCACGTCACCGAGCGGGTGATCGGCTGCCGCGTCGACCGGCTCCAGCTGCGCCGGGAGGACGGCTGGCTGCTCGACCCGGCCCGGCTCGCCACCGTGACCGGCGACGGACGGTACGACCTCGTCGTGGTGGTCAACCCGAACAACCCGACCGGCCGCCACGCCCCGGCCGACGCGCTGCGCGCGGTGATCGAGGCCTCGCCCGTGCGGACCCGGTGGTGGATCGACGAGGCGTACCTGGGCTATGCCGATCCGGCGGACTCGCTTGCCGGGCTCGCCGCGGTCGACGCCAGGGTCGTGGTCTGCACCTCGCTGTCGAAGATGTACGCGCTGTCGGGGATGCGGGCCGCGTACCTGGTGGCCGATCCGCGGACGGCCGGGGAACTGCGGCGCTGGACGCCGCCGTGGCCCGTGAGCCTGCCGGCCCAGCTGGCCGCCGTGACGGCGCTGCGCGACCCCGCGTACTACGCGCAGCGCTGGGCCCGCACCCATGTGCTGCGCCGGGGACTGGCGTACGACCTCGAACAGCTGGACGGGTTCTCCTCGGTCGACGAGGGGGTGGCGAACTTCCTCACGGTGACCCTGCCGCCGGCCGGGCCGAGCGCGGCGCAGCTGGTGCGTGCATGCCGGCGGCACGACGTGTTCCTGCGTGACCTGTCGCCGATGTCCCCGGCGTACGAGGGGCGGACCGTCCGGATCGCCGTCCGCGACACGGCGGAGAACGCGCGGATCGTGGCCGCGTGCCGGAGCGCCCTGGACGCACTGCGCGCGCCGGCCGCAGTGGTGCCGGGCGCGCCGGGGCGGGCCTCGCGGTGACGACGGTCGCCCATCTCGTGCCGTACCTCGGCGGGGCACTGGCGGTCGGGGGCGTCGCGGTGGCGGCGACCCGGCGCGGGGAACTGATGGTCCGCTGGTGCGTGTGGGCGTTCGCAGTGCCCCTGGTGACCGCCGCGTTCTGGCTCGGTCCACCGGGGATCGCGCTGCTCGCGGCCGTGGCCGGTGTGGTCGCGGTGGCGGAGTTCGGCGGGCTGCTCCGGCTGGGGCGGGTGGACCGGACGGTGCTGGGCGCGGCGATCGTCGGACTCGTCCTGACCGCCTGGCTGGCCCCCGGGGAGGTGCTTCGGACGGCGGCGGCCGGGGCGCTTGCGATCGCCGGGGTGCCGTTGCTCTCAGGCGACGCGGAGCACGGACTTCGCCGCATGGGGGCGGGCCTGCTGGGGCTCGTGTGGCTGGGCGTCCTGGCCGGCCTCGTATCGTCCGGCGCCCTCGGCCTCGTTCTGTTCGTGGCCGTGTCGATCGCCGACATCGTCGCGTACGCGGCGGGCCGCCGGATCGGCGGCCCCCGGCTCTCCCCGCTGTCGCCCGCCAAGCGGTGGAGCGGCACGCTGGCCGGCGCCGCGGCCGGTCTCCTCACGCTGGCCGTGCTGTCCTCCCTGACGTGGCAGACGGCGGCGGCCGTGGCGGTCGGCGGCCCGCTCGGGGACCTGCTGGAGTCGATGGTCAAGCGGGGTGCCCGCGCCAAGGACGCCGGCCGGTGGCTGCCCGGCTCCGGCGGCATCCTCGACCGGATCGACTCCCTCCTCCTCGCTCTGGCGGTGCTCTTGGTGCTGGAGTGAGCCACGGGACGGTGGCTTCGTACGCGGCAAGGGGCTTTGGCTCAGCTTCTGTGACGCGGCCGCTCTTCCCCGGCACCGCCTACAGCGACCACGCCCTGGTCGTGTTCCTCGAGGGCGCCGGCGTCGCCGACCCGGAGGCCACCCTGGACGACCCGCGGCGGGTGGAACGGCGCGGCGGCCCTGCCCACGTGTCCAGCGCCGCCTGACGACAGGAGCGGCGGTGCCGGGCAGGGGCTGCTTCCTGCCCGGCCGCGGTGACTACTCCCAGGGCCGGGGCAGCGCGTGCCAGAGGGCTTTGGGCCAGTCGGGCGGGTTGGTGAGGAACTTGTCGACCAGCCGGGCCGTGATGGACCGGGCGGCGCCCTGGGCTGTCGCGGCGGTCAGGCTGCGACAGCGGGCTGCTGCGGGGCGGGCGCGGGGTCGGGCGGTTGGACGGGCGCGGGAACGTTGTCCCGGGTCATGATGCTGCTCCCCTGAGCAGAGGGGTCGAGGACAGCGGACACCTGCGATGGTGTCGTCCGTGCCGTCCGTGTGGCGCGCGCCGCGCGGACGGCGGTCCTGCGGCGGCTCTCTGCCTGAGAGTGTCCCTGCGGGGTCGCGGCCCGGCCCAGGCGGGCGGGCTCAGCGTAGCGGCGACCGGCGCGTGGGTTGCCCGGGGTGTCTGGCGAGTGGTCATTGGTACTGCCTCCAGGCGAGTTCGAATGGCGGGCGGACAGTGACAGGTCTCAGGTGCTTGCATCGTCCTGCGGGGTTGGCCTCTTCACCCCGTAGGGCCGGGAGCAGTTGGCCCGACAGCAGTGAAGGGAGAGGGTTCCAAGGCGCGGCGAAGGCCCGGACCAAGCGGTCCAGGCCCCTGTCGGTAGGCGTCTAGGGGGTCGAATACCGGTGAGAGAGTCGGTGACTGGGCACGGTCCCCGCCCGTGACGAAGTCCAGGTCATCTGATCTGGACCTTCGCACCTTGTAGAACTGTTAGCGCCTCGGTGCGCGCTGGCCCTTACATCTTGGTTATGGGGGAATCGGCACCCAAGGTGAGGGTGACCTGGGTCAAGGTTCTACGCCCATCGCATCCCGATGACGCAGAACTGCTCCACCCGCTCAGGCGAGAGCGTTGCGACCCGCGAGCGCTGGTGTGACGGATCAGGGATCTTCAGGACTTTGAGTTGCTTTGGTCTGGTGTCTTGTCTTTGGTCTGGGACTCGGAGCGGCTGGAGCGGTCGCGTCGGTGCGTGCTGGGCGTGGTCTGCTGGGCTGTTCGGTTTTGCTGTTCGGGTGGTTGGCCTGTGGTCCTGTAGTCGTGTGGGAATGATTTTGTTTTTCCGGTGGGTGTGTTGGCACGTCTGTAGGCGGCCGTATGTATTCGCTGGGTTGGGCGGTGGTCAGCGGCGTGTGTGGGTTAGGTAGGCGTGGAGTGGGTCGTGGGCGGCGGGGGTGAAGCGGGGCAGGCTGAGGCGGCGGGCGATGTGGGCGAGGGCGGCCGTCGGTGATGAGGTGTGGCTGGTTGGGCAGGGTGGCGGGGGTGCGGGCGAGGGCGACGGTTTCGGGGTAGGTGATCAGGTCGCGGGTCAGGAGTGCGGGGGAGGCGCTGCCCGTGGTGGTGAGGTGCGGGTAGGTCGCGTAGAGCTGGGGTCAGGCGGGTGCGCCAGCGGTGGGTGAGGTGTTGCTGGTGGTCGTACCAGCGGGTGGTGATGGCGCGTGCTGTGGTCCAGGCGGTGGCGGCGCGGGGGTGTCGTAGGAGGCGCTGGTGGGCGTGGTGTGCCGTGGCGAGTTCGGGCACGCCTTGGGTGCGCACGGTGGTGGTGAGTCGTGGGTCGGGGGTGGTGGCGCGGGCACACCAGCCGGTGCGGTGGCCGATGAACCCCAGGCGGTGTCGGTGGTGCCGTGACTGCGGTGGCGGGTGCACAGGGTGCAGGCGCGGACGGGCTGGTGCTCGGCCTCGAGCCGTTTCCAGCGTGCGGCGGCTGCGGTGTGGTGGGCGTCGTCGTTGGGGGCGAGGCGGGGCAGGGCGCGCGTCAGGTGGGGGAGTGGGATGCGGGTCAGGGCGGTGGCTCTGTTCGCGAGTACCGGCAGCAGTTGTTCACCAGTTTGAGCAGTGTGCGCGGTCGGCTGCGATTCGAACGGTGCAGGAGTCCGGGCAGTGCGGAGGCAGCCGATTGCGGCCGAGGGCCCTGGATGCCGAGGCACTTCAGACCATGGCGGCCGGCTGCCCGGACACCGTCGTCGAGTACGAGCCCGCTGACTGTCCCGATGCGCCTTTCCGCCTCGCCCGGCAGGCTGACTATGGGGGTGGGAGGCTTACTTGGATTCGACTCGTCCTACCGGGTCGGGGCCGGTCGTCAGTGCCTTGCATTCGTTCGGCCACGTAGGGGTGCCGGGGTGAAGCTGGGTGCTTAGGTAGGCCGCGGTGAGCCGGGCGAGGGCGGCGACTCGCTCGGGGTTCTCGTCCGTCGTCTCGGCGGCGTCGTATCCGGCGATCCCGCCAAGTCCGTGCTCCGCGTCGAACAGGGTGAGCAGGGTCTTGGGGCCAGGGGCGAGGGTGTAGGGGTCGGCGTGCCAGTCTGGCCCCATGTCTGTGAAGTGCCGGGAATCGTCCTTGTCGCCGGCGACGACCAGCGCGGGCGCGGTCATGGTGGAGAAGTCGACGGCCCCGATGATCGGCCACTGCTCGGCCATGGGCCCGTTGAGGACTTCGCCACCTCTGCCGGGCGCGGCGAGCAGTACGCCTGCCTTGATCCGGGGCTCGACGAGGTGCACCACGCTGCCGGTGTCGGGGTCGCTGAGCCCGGCGCCCAGCAGGAGGGCGGCGGTGAAGCCGCCGAGCGAGTGTCCGACGACGGCGACCTTGGTGGGGTCGATCCGCCCCGCGAGCTGCGGCACGGTGCGCTCGATCACGTCGAGCCGATCGAGGATGTGGGTCATGTCCTCGGCGCGGGAGCGCCAGAAGTCGGGTGCGCCGGGTGCGTCGGCGACCAGGTGGCTCAGTGTCCGGGAGGTGAGGTGGGTGGGCTGAACGACGGCGAATCCGTGAGCGGCCCAGAAGTTGGCGAGCGGCGCGTAGCCGTTGAGCGAGGAGAGGTTGTTCGAGGGGCCGTGACCGTGGGAGAGGAGGATGACGGGGAGGCCGGTTCCCGTTGCGGGCGCGGAGACGCGCACCTGGAGGTCCACGGGACGTCCGGGCACGGAGAGCACTACGGGGCTGAAGGACAGGACCGGGACGGGCGCGCCAAAGGCGTCGGCGCTGGTGGCAGTGGATGTGCTCACGAGGGGCTTTCCTTCCGGTGGCACCTGCCTTTGCCGGTCTGCTGCGACGGGCGACGGGCAGGGCGGACAGGGGCATCCGCTTCGACTAAGCTGAAACGGAGCGGTGCTCCACTTAGTATCCGGATCACTGCTCCGCTTTGTCAATCGGTGTGGAAGGAGTACACGGTGACCACCGACAGCCCTGCAGGGAAGTCGCCGTCCCGGGGCAAGCGGGCCGACGCCCAGCGCAACCGGGAGGCGGTGCTCGCTGCCGCCGCCGAGGTGTTCGTCACCTCCGGCGTCGACGCGCCGATCCGCCAGATCGCGGCACGGGCGGGCGTCGGGATGGCCACGATCTACCGCCACTTCCCGACCCGGGCGGATCTCGTCACAGCCGTCTACCACCACCAGATCGAGGCATGCGCCGAGGCCGGCCCGAACCTGCTGGCCAGTGCCGACTCCCCACTCGAAGCACTGCGCCAGTGGATCGACCTCTTCGTCGCCTTCCTCGTCACCAAGCACGGACTCGCCGACGCCCTGCAGTCCGACAACGACCGCTTCGCCGCGCTGCACGCCTACTTCCTCGACCGCCTGCTGCCCGTCTGCGCCCAACTGCTCGACGCTGCGGTCGAGGCCGGCGACATCAGGCCCGGCACGCAGCCGTACGAGTTGATGCGCGGCATCGGCAACCTCTGTATCGGCCGCGACAACGACCCCCGCTACGACCCCCGACGCCTGATCGCTCTCCTCCTCCAAGGACTCCAGCGACCTCATGCGTCCTGATGCCGACGAGCGACATCGCGACCCGGCCCCTCCGCGACTTCCACGCGAGCTGAGCGGCCGCCTCTCAACAGCCGGAGACGCCGGCAGGCAGCAGCACCCCTGAACTGGTGCTGTCGTTCCTCATGAACATCGAACACGACATCACAAGGACGCTGCTCAACGTCGTGAACATCTGCTGTCGTGACTCGTGAACAAAGCCAGGGCGGCGAGGTGGTGGCAGGGGGCAGGGCTGAGGTGGAGTTCGGCTGTCCGTAGCGTGCCGTGGCCGGTCAGGGTGACGCCGGCGCTGTCGAGGAGTGGGGGAACGTCAGCTGTAGGTGTCGGCGAGGCGCTGGCCGTATGAGGCGGTCGCCTCGCCGAGCAGCGGCCGCACGCGGAACACGCCCGGTGCTGCTGACGGGATCCGCAGCCACGCCCCTGCGGTGACGACGCTGGGCTGCGCGGGGACGGTCGCGGCTCGGGCACGGGCCGCGACGTCTGTCCGGCTCACGGGGTGCTGCTATCCCGGGGCCGGGTGCGGGGTCGGTAGTGCTGTTCGGCGAGGTGGTCGAGGCGGATGGCTTCGAGGGTGGTTTTGGTGATGCGTTCGGTGCCGTCGACCAGGGCGGTGATGGCGGCCTGGCGGATGAGGCGGGCAAGGCTGCCGATGCGGCCGGCGGTGCGCTCGTGCAGGTACGGGGCCAGCTTGGGGAGGGTCCCGGGCCGGTGGTGGCGCAGGTCGAGCGCGGCCTCCATCGCCTTGACGAGCTCGCGGAAGGGTTCGCTGTCGCCGAGGCGGGCGGGGAAGGCGGCGCAGTCGACGAGGGAGGCGCGTCCGGCGAGCTGTGCGCCGCGTACCCCCGTGAACAGGGGTGTGGTGGCGACGTCGATACCGGCGTAGACGAAGGTGGCGCCGATGCGTTCGGTGAGGTGCGGCCGGAAGGAGCGGTGCTCCTCCCGGCCGCGCCTTTGATCAGGTCGGCGCTCTGGGCGCCGGTGGTGGTGCGGGGATTGAGCCGGTGGATTTCGTCGATCATCACCAGCTGCACCCGGGCAGCGATGTAGGTGTGGCAGACGGCGTTGGTGATCTGGGCCTGGGACATGCCGACGGCGACGGGGATGCCGAGGTAGCGGGCGAACTCGGTGGCCAGGGTCTTGGCGCTGGCGGCGGGCGGGACCAGGACGTAGGCGACCGGGACCCGCCCGGCTGCTGCCGTGGCGCCGTGGCGTCGGGTGTGGGCCAGGTGGGAGGCGCGCCCGATTTGGAGCAGGGCGGTGGTTTTCCCGGCGCCGGCGGGGCCGGTGACGATCAGGGATGGCCGTGCGGTGACCGTCTGGTGGCGGCCGAGGATCATCAGGGTGCGCACGTTCTTGACGAGGGTGTCGATGGCTGGGGTGCGCACGGTGACGAACCGCGAGTGGTAGGCCAGGCGTTCCTCGAGGCTGCGGCGCGGCGCCCCGGGTGGGGGAGGAGCCGCCACGGGGGTGGTGGCGAAGGCCTGGAAGCCGTCCCACGTGGTCACCGACTGGGGCTGCGGATCAGGGGCGTCGCCGCCGGCGCTTGCCGCAGCACCGGGAGACCGGTCCGCTGTCGACGGGGACCCACCGGCCGGTGCATCGCCCGTGCACGGCGAGGCGTCCACCACTGCTCGGCTTCCGCTTCGGCGTGTGATTGGGCGGTGGGGTGGCAGCGGGTGGGCGTCAGCGGGCTCGTGGTGTGGATGTCCTGGTAGGGGGTGTGGGGCGGGGTTGTGGTTGCTGTCATGGGGTGACCAAGCAGATGTTGTGGGGCGGCTAGCAGGTTGGTTGCTGGCTGTCATGGCTTTCGCTGTTCCTATGTGAGGGGCTGGCGGGGTCGGGTGGGCTGGGCCGTATGACGGTTCAGGGGGTTTCGGCGGGTGGGGCCGGGGTGGGATCGGCTGCTGTTGTGCCGGCCGGGGGTGCGTCGTTGGCGCGGGGTGTGGTGGTACGGCGGCTTCTTGCGGTGGATGGGGAGGGGACGCTGTCGGCGCTGCATGTGCGGATCGCGGCGGAGCTGGCGGGTGTGTCGGAGCGGACGGTGTGGCGGTGGCTGGCCGATGGACGCCGGGGGCATGTCGAGGCGCGGCCGCGGCAGGACGGGTTTTCGCTGAGCGACGCCTTGTGGGAGGTCCTCGCTGAGGCGGGTGGGAACGTAGCGGAGTTGCGGCGCAGGATGCTCCGGGCCCAGCAAGAGGGGGCGTTGGAGGAGTGGGATGCGGAGTGTGTGCCCTCGCTGCCGACGTTGCACCGCGTGATCAAGCGGGATCTGGGGGCGGGCCGGGTTCTTGAAGTGGCTCGTCCGGCGGGGGCCAGGGTGGGGCTGGAGCCGAGCCGGTATGACCGGGCACTGGCGGATTTGGGTTTGGTGGACGGGGCGGGTGGTCCGCTTGTTGTCGACGGGCCGCCCGCCGACGTGCCGGTGCCGGAGGGCGCCGCGGATGCGGGGGTGCGGGGCGGCGGGGTGCGGTTGTACGTGCCGGGGGCCCGGCTGGTGTCCACACGGCAGGTGGCCGGTGTGGCGGAGGCTGTGGGGCATACGGTCGCGGCCCGCGGGATGTGCTGTGTGTACGGGGATACGGGCCTGGGGAAGACGGTCGCCGTCGAGCAGTCGTTGCATCTTCTGCCCGGCCGGGTGCGGGTGTGGCGGGCGGTGGCCGGCGTGGCGCCCGGTCTGCCGCAGCTGCGGGCCTCGCTGTGTGAAGCGCTCGGGCTGCCGTCGGGGGCGCTGCCGCACCGGGCCGGGCCGGCCAGCCAGGCTCTGACGCGGGCGCTGGCCGAGCCGGGTGTGCTGTTCATCGATGACGCCCAGCGGCTGACGCCGCCATTGATGGATTATCTGCGGCAGTTGTGGGACGCGCCGGGCTGTGCGGCGGCGCTGGTGCTGTGTGGGGCTGGAAGCGAGCGGGCCCTCGCCCGTGCTTCGGCGTTGCGCTCGCGAGTGCTGACCTGGCATCAGGTCGGCCGGCTTGATCCGTCTCAAGTGCCGCAGACGCTGACTCTTTTCCATCCCGTGTGGGCGCAGGCGGACCCGGACGACCTTGCGCGGGCGGACGAGCAGATGGCGCGCGGCAATTTCCGCACGTGGGCGAAGATCACGTCGCATGTCTACGCGGCCCGCGAGCGCGGCCCCGCACGGCGTGTGGACCGGGAGCTGATCGAGCAGGCCTGCGCGCGTCTTGGCCCCTACCCGTGACGGTCCGGGCTGCTCGGAGGGCTCGTGTACGGGGCCTTCATCTGTTCCGACGAGGTGAACGAAGACGCGCTCTCCATGGAAGTGGAAGGGACGGAGGGGCACGGCGTGGACGGGCAGCCGATGGCACCGCCGCAGGATCCGGCTGGTGTTCTGGGGGAGGTGTCTTTGACGGCGTTGCGGGCGCCGGCGGTGCGTCGTCTGCTGGCGCTGCGCGTCGAGCGGCGGCTGTCGCGGGAGCATGTGCGCCTGGCCGGGGAGTGCCTGGGGGTGTCGGAGCGGACGGTGTGGCGGTGGCTGGCTGAGGCCTCACGGTCGCCCCGGGCCGCGATCTGCCCCGGGGAACGCAGCGGTGACCGGTTCGAGATCACCAGGGAGATCCGGGTGCTGTTGGCGTACTGGCACGGCAACGCTTCTGCGGTCCACCGCCAGTTGGTGGCCCGGGCCGAGACCGGCGGCCGTGACGGTCAGCCGACGACGGCGTCGGAATCCGCGGCTTCTCCCGCGGGCGCCCCGCCGGCTGCGGTGCCGCTGCTGGACCCGGTGCCGTCGCTGTCGACGTTCCTGCGCGCAGTGCGTCGTGATCTCACCGCGGGGGAGCGGGCCGGTCTTGCCGAGGGACCGGACGCGGCACGCGCGCACGACGTCTTCGGCAAACGGGCGGCCTCCTGGCGCAATCACGTGTGGGAGGCCGATCACGTCCAGGCACCGCTGCTGGTCGATGCCGACGGCGACCTGGTGCGCCCGTGGGTGACCTGGTTCATCGACACCGCCACCAAAGTCATCACCGGCACTGCGGTCACTCCTGGCGTCCCTTCCCGCGCCTCCGTGCTGGTCGCGCTGCGCGCCGCTGTGCTGCGTGAGGAGCCCTACGGCCCCGCGGGAGGGACACCGGAGCAGGTGAGGGTGGACCGGGGCAAGGACTTCCTGTCGACCACCGTAACTGCCGCGTTCGGCACGATGGGCGTGACGGTGAAGGACCTTCCCGCCTACAGCCCCCATCTCAAGGGCACGGTGGAAAATCTCAACCGGGCTGTCGACCGGATGCTGTTCGCGGCCCTGCCCGGCTACACCCTCACCCCCGCCAAGCCCCGCTCCGGCCGGCGACGCAAAGGCGCGGGCCGCAAGCCGGATACGTCCGGTGCCATGTCGTTTCAGGACTTCACAGCGGAAGTGCTGGCCTGGACAGACTGGTGGAACACCGAGCACCGGCCCCAGGCGCTGTCCGGCCGTACGCCGCTTGAGGCATGGCAGGCCGATCCGACTCCTGTCACGGACGTCCCCGCCGCCGACCTGTGGACGTTCACCCTCGAGGACGACGGCCGCCCGCGGAAGCTGACCAGCCACGGCGTGCGGTGGCGCGGGCGCACCTACATTGCCCCATGGATGACGGGCCAGGCCAGCCGTACCGTCACAGTGCGCTATATGCCGCACCACGATCACGAGATCGACATCTGTGACGCGAGCGGCGGGTATCTCGGGCCTGCGCACCTTGCGGACGCGGCCACCCCCGAACAACTCGAGGCCCTGCGCACGGCCCGGGCGGAACGTGCCCGACGTCTGCGCGCCGAGGTGAAAGCTGCCGAGACGCTGCGCCGACAGCGCTTCGCCCCGGCCACCACGGCCGGGCCGGCTCAGCGGCTGGGAGCCCTCACCTCCGCTCAAGCCGGGCACGAACTGGCCACCGTTGAGCACACCGACGCCTCGAAGCTGGCGCTGCCGGACCTCATCCCGCCCGCCGCGCCCCCAGCCGACTGGCGCACCCCGCCCTCCCTCGCCACCCGGACCACGCCCGGCCGGCCTGCTCCCGTCCCGTCCGAACCTGCTGCCGACCGCCCACTCGAACCCACTGCACAGAACGCTGAAGACGGAGATGCCTCGTGACCGCGGCCACCTACCAGTACGTCGACCTGCCCGATGCGTCCGTGGTCACCACCCGCGCTCTGCTCACTGCCCGCGAGAACATCGCCGACACCGTCGCCGCCCGCGCCATGATGTGCATCCACGGCGGCGCCGGCTTCGGTAAGACGCTCGCCGTCAACATCTGTCTGCGCGGACTCGAACCGCACGAGGACGTCCGCAAGATCACTTTCCGGGCCCGTCCCACTGCCCGTGCGGTGCGCTACGAGCTGTTCACCGCGCTCGACCTGGCCGGTGAACCGCCGCGCCATCCAAGTGAATTCGACCGCCTGCTGAAAACCGCCCTGGCTGAACGCCCCCGCACCTTCCTCGTGGACGAGGCCCAGTGGCTCAACGGGGAGGCATTCGAGTACTTCCGCTACCTGTGGGACGAACCGGCCACCCAGCTCGCGGTCATCTTCGTCGGCGGGGAGGGCTGCCACACCGTGCTGCGCCGCGAGCCGATGCTGTCCTCCCGCATCTTCATCTGGCAGCACTTCACCCGCCTCACCCCCAGCGAGGTCCTCGAGGCCATCCCGCTGTTCCATCCGGTCTGGGCCGACGCCGACCCCGACGACATCACGTTCGCCGACCAGCACGCCGCGCATGGCAACTTCCGTGCCTGGGCGCAGTTGACCGCGCACACTCGCACCGCCCTGGCCCGCACCGGGCGCCCCCGTGTGGATCAGGAGCTGCTGCGCTGGGCCTTCAGCCGCCTCGCCTGACCACCACGTCGCCATGCCGCCAGCCGTGACACCGTCCGTCGCCGTGGTCCTCGACCCGGGCGATGACGCGGTTCACACGCACAGCGCCCTGGCCGCCCACCATCCGCCGTCCGGCCGGATCACCCTGCACCCCGGCCCGGGCACCACCAGCGAAACCGGCCTCGCCCACGACCTTCTGGCCGCCCTGGCAAACCGCCCCTGCTCCCGGGCCGTTTCCCCGCCGGCCGCCAGCCCGCCTGGGAAGCCGCCACCGCCTGGATCAACGCCCTGCCCGTGAACCGGCTGACCGTCCTGCGCGCCCACCGCCTCACCGCCCGCCGCACGATGCGCCTTCTGCAACTGCGCGCCCTGACCGGTATCCACCCGACCCTGGTCTGCCACCGCCCTCACCTGCCTGCCGCCCTGCAACAGGCCCTGCAGACGGCCGACTACGTCATCACCGCCGACTTCCAGGCCGCCCGCCGCCACTACTACGGCACAACCGCTGCCGTTTACCCGCCTGCGGACGAGCCCGCCCGACCGACAGATCGGTGGCTCACCCTGCCCGCGCTGGACCGCCTGGTCTCCTACGACAGCCCCGCCCCCTGTACCGCTCCGTGCGTACCGCCGCCGATCACCTTCCGGCACCGCCCGCCACCGACACCCCTCACCGAGCAGGCAGTCCAGGAGGTCGCCCGACGTCTCTCCACCGTGACCGCCCACCCCCGCTTGGCCGCCGCCCTCGCTGCCGCGCTCTTTACCGGCGCCTCCTTCCAACAGCTCGCCACCGCCCGCCCCGGCGACTACGACGACACCGCGGCCACCCTGGCCCTGCACGACCGCGCCCGCTACACCGACGGCTGCGCCTCACACCGGGTGCCGCCGTGGGCACGCGTCTTCTTGAAGGCCGCCGTGTCCTTCGCCCGGCTCGCACCCGGCCAGGACCAGCATCTGCTGGCCGGCCCCCACGACCGCACCCACCTGCTGCGCATGGCGGAGGCGGCCAGGCTCCGCCCGCCGCAGCCGCCTGTCGGTCAGCGCACCGGCCCTGTCGGCCGCATCCAGTGGGACTGGCGCGAACGGAAGGAAGCCCAGTGCTACGACACGATGCTGACACGGCACCAGGTCCCGCCCTCGCTCTGAGCTCGAACCCGCGTGCACGTCAGTCGATGGAGAAATCGGCGAACTCCACGTCGGTGAAGGCGATCCCGAGCCCATGGGCACGCAGGCCTCCGTCCCGGAAGTAGGCATGCCCCAAAGCACGGGCGAGGATCACCATCTGCTGCTGCTCACCCCCGCCGGCGTCCCGGGCGGCGAACAGCTCGCGGGCCACTTCTCCCGACAGGTACTGGGTGATCAGCCGTACCCGCGGATCGTCCGACGAGCCTGCCGGAGCGGCGAAACCGAACCGCGCCCTGGTGTGGAAGACAAATCCGTCGGCCTCGGCCCGGGCCCGTCGGCGGGCCCGCACCAGGGGCTGCCACCGTGCCCTGACGGCCTCATCGATCAACCCCGCATGCACAGCACATGGACGGCGACGCATTCCCGGCCGGGTCGTGACCCACCTCTGTACGGTGCGCTGGGAGATCCCCAGGAGGACAGCCACGTTCTTCGTGGAGCCCTTCTGCGCCCTGAGCAGGAAACGCACAGCGGCATCACCAGTAGGCACCGGGCGGCTCATCAGCGCTCGCTCAAGCCCTTTGACGATCTCCCCCATGTCCGCCCCCGAGCCGTTCTGCCGCCGCACAGCGGCCGTCTGCTCCCCCAGGTCTTTCACACCCGCCCGTTGTCTTTGGCCAGTTCCGGCGTACGCGAGACATCCCTGCGGGTCCTCGGCTAACGGCCCTGCTGTCCTATCTCGAGCCTGAGCTCGTCTCACTGAACCTGATCGCCGCTCCGTAGGGTTCGCGCGGCACCCAGCCGGTCGAGCAGCGTCCATCTTTAAGAAAACCTAGCCAACTCCTACTAGGTATCTATAGTCTTCTCCTCATGAACTCCTACAGCGAGGACCTCGCCAGCGTCGAGCGCGAACTCCGTGAAGCCGAACTCGAGCGTGACCGACTCGGCGCTCATATCGAGGGACTCAAAGCCAAGCGGGACGCCTTCAAGAAGCTGAGTGCAGCGGTGTCCGAGCCGGGGGCGGCCGTTCAGGACCTCACCAAGGCGGATGCCATCGTC